>NZ_CP126101.1:122500-5249694 GCF_030123245.1 Lysinibacillus pakistanensis | reverse complement strand
GCTGCTAATCTCCTTTACAGTTCAATACATTTACAACAAAAAAATAGTGCATTTATAAAAGGGAAAATACGTTCATTTTACACTTCATCCACAAACTAACAAGCTGTGGATAAAAGTTAACCAAAGGCTGTGATAAAAATTATCCACAGCATATCAACAGTTGTGGATAAAATAAAAGTCAATTTTAGTTTTCAACAAAGTGAAGCACAGTAATCGTATCAGAAAAACAAAGCTATTTCAATAGTTTACGAAACTTATCCACATACCATTCATTTATGCACTTATGAGTTGTCCACAGCCTCTGTTTATGTGAAAAAGCTGTAGATAAATGTTGTGGATAAAAAAACATGCAAAAAATACTATACACAACTCTGTGTAAAAAAAACAAGCCCCCTGTGGATAATTATTTTTATGTAAGAGGCAGATATAGGGTATGAAGACTAAAATAGCAAAGCTAACATATTGAGAAAGTCTCATTGAACAAAAAGCAGCAAATAAACTGGCGTAAAAATAGTAGATGCGAGATGTAAACTCGTTTGACGAAAGAAATTTGTGAAATTCATTGACAAAACAACTAGATGCTTTATATAATATTCAGGTCTGTATGTTGAAAAATTCAACTTTCATTCAGGAGGTGTCTATATAAATGAAACGTACTTACCAACCAAAAAAACGTAAGCACAGTAAAGTTCACGGTTTCCGCGCGCGTATGAGCACGAAAAACGGTCGTAAAGTTCTTGCTGCTCGTCGTCGTAAAGGAAGAAAAGTTTTATCAGCATAAAATAAGTCCACTGAGCCACATCAGTGGTCTTTTTTTTCTTTATTTTTAGTAAAGCTAGAAATGAGGATCAAAAGATATTATTTATTAGCAGGTGAAAGTAATGAAAAAACGCCAACGAGTAAAGAAGAATGAGGATTTTCAAAAGGTGTTTAAAAATGGTAAATCTTTCGCTAATCGTCAGTTTGTCGTTTATTTTCTGATGAAAGAGGGACAAACTGAATTTCGTATAGGTTTATCAGTAAGCAAGAAGCTTGGGAATGCAGTTACCCGCAACCAGATTAAACGCTATATTCGACAAAGTATTCATGAGTTAAAGGACGAGCTTAAGCCGAATATAGACTATGTTATTATCGCCAGACAACCGGCGGCCACTATGGATTTTCATGATGTGAAACAAAGTTTGCAGCATGTACTACGAATCGCAAAGGTATTGAAGAAAACGTAATACAGATGGTAACCAAAGTGGAAAAAGCGCCTTATTTTTTGAAGTATTTCTTTTGTAAAATAAAGCGGGAGAATACGCATAGGGGTATTTGATAATAAGGTTTCACAGCAATATATGAAGAATTAGTAACAGTACTTAAGTAAATAAGCGTATATTGTTAGAATATTTAGTAGAGTGAAACGTGATAGACATGATAAAATAACTGATAACTTTATTCAGCAAAAAACAAAAAAATGAATAGAGTAGCACGAATATAGATTTAGAAAAAGTGAATAGTATTTGTAGGGGGAAGAAGGTTGAAGAAACAACTTTGGGTAATTTTGTCGCTAGTAACAGTAGCATTACTGCTTTCTGGTTGTACAGAATTCAATGAACCAATTTCCAAAGATAGCACTGGCTTCTGGAATGAATTCATTGTTTGGCCGTTGGTATCAGCGATAAAATACTTTGCTGATCTGCTCGGTACGTATGCATTGGGAATTATTGCTGTAACGATTATCATTCGTTTAGCGATTCTACCATTGATGATTAAACAAACGAAGAGCTCTAAAAAGATGCAAGAAATTCAGCCAAAATTGAAGGAACTGCAAAAGAAGTATGCTTCTAAGGATGCACAAACACAGCAGCAATATCAGCAAGAAATGATGAAGCTAATGAGTGAGTCAGGTGTAAATCCAATTGCCGGATGTTTACCAGCAATCATTCAAATGCCAATTTTAATTGGTTTCTATCATGCGATTAGCCGTATGAATGCTACATCAACTTTTGATTTAGGGAATTTCTTTATCTTCCCATTAGCAGATCCTGCACCAGCTTTAGCAATTACTGCAGGTTTAATGCAATTTATTGTATTACGTACGGGTCCAGCGATGGACAACCCTCAAATGAAAATGATGATGTATATTATGCCATTTATGATTATTGCTTTCGGTATGGCATTACCAGCAGCATTACCGCTATACTGGATAATCGGTAATATTATCTCGATTATTCAAAACCTGTTTATTTATAAACCTTGGAATAAAGATAAAACACAACCTGCTCAAAATGGAGGGGCTAAAAAGTGAAACAACTTACGCAAATAGGCGCAACAACACAAGAAGCGATCTCATTAGCGTTACAGAAACTTGGCAAAACCCGTGAACAAGTAGATGTTGAAGTTTTACAAGAAGGTAAAAAAGGATTTTTAGGTTTTGGGGCACGTTCTGCACAGGTACGTGTGACAGTAAAGGAAGTACAGATTCCAATAGTTGAGACAGAAAAGGCTGAACAGCAAAATCTGACTCAATTGAACGAACAGATAATAGATGATGTTGAAACAATAAGTTCACAAGTTTCTGAACAACCAAGTGAAATCGAAGCAGTTCAACAAGTCAAAGAAGACCCTGAAGAGGAAGAAGCCTCAGTTAATCCTATTGATGAGGCAAAAGCCTACTTAGTAAATATTGCTAGGCAATTGGATATCCATGATCTTGACATTGAAACGACACGGGAAGGAAAATATGTATTATTTCAGCTAAAATGTGAGAAAGCTGCACTGCTTATAGGGAAGCGTGGACAAACATTAAATTCTCTACAGCAATTGACACAACTTGTATTAAATAAAAGTGCTAAGCAATTCTTAATGGTGAAATTAGATGTTGAAAACTATCGTGAACGTCGTCAAGAGGCGTTAGAGTTACTAGCAGACCGTATGGCAGATAAAGCGCTTCGCCTAAATCAACGTGTAGCATTTGAGCCGATGCAGTCATACGAAAGAAAAATTATTCATAATCAATTGGCAAATCGCCTTGATATTGAAACATACTCAGAAGGAACGGAGCCAAACCGTTATTTAGTAATTGAACCTGTAAAGAACGGTTAAACTTCGTAAAAAACATACAGACAAAACATGAGCCATTTTATCTTAACGATAAAATGGCTTTTTTTAATCACTATTGATTTATCCACAATTGGAAAATATCCTTACTTTAGATTTTGTTGAAAATATGTTAGTCTAAGGTGTTAGTAAGTTTTGGTCGGTTTTAATTATCCACATGTGGATAACGTTGAGGAGGTCATTAAATGGAGTTTGATACAATTGCTGCGATATCCACACCAATGGGTGAGGGAGCCATAGCCATCGTCCGTTTAAGTGGAGATGAAGCAGTGGCAATTGCAGATAAAATATTCAGATCGCCTGGTGGAAAAAGCTTAAAAACGAAGGCTTCACATACGATTCATTATGGGCATTTAGTCGATCCTAAAACAAATGAGGTAGTAGAGGAAGTAATGCTGTCATTAATGCGTGGACCAAAAACATTCACGCGTGAGGATGTAGTAGAAATCAATTGTCATGGTGGGCTAGTATCTGTAAATAGAGTATTGAAATTAGTGTTAACAAATGGAGCAAGACTAGCAGAGCCAGGTGAATTTACAAAACGAGCATTTTTAAATGGACGTATAGATTTATCACAAGCTGAAGCGGTAATGGATTTAATAAGAGCCAAGACAGACAGAGCGATGAATGTGGCTTTAGGTCAAATGGATGGAAAATTGTCGCGTTTAATAGGTGATTTACGTCAAGCATTACTAGAGACATTAGCACAAGTAGAAGTTAATATAGATTATCCTGAGTATGATGATGTAGAAGAGATGACAGTACCTGTATTGGTTGAAAAATGTACGTGGGTACGTAATGAAATTATGAAACTTCTGCAAACATCCTCTCAAGGGAAAATATTACGTGAAGGTTTATCTACTGTTATTTTAGGTCGCCCAAATGTCGGTAAGTCTTCTCTTTTAAATAGTTTAGTCCAAGAGAATAAGGCTATTGTGACAGATATTGCAGGGACAACTCGTGATATTATAGAAGAGTACGTCAATGTACGTGGAGTACCACTTCGTTTAGTGGATACAGCTGGAATTCGAGAAACAGAGGATATTGTAGAACGAATTGGAGTAGAACGCTCTCGTGAAGCTTTACGTGGAGCAGATTTAATATTGTTTGTATTAAATTATGCTGATGAACTGACTGCCGAGGATGAACGCCTATTCGAAACAATTGAGGCAATGGATTATATCGTTATTATCAATAAAACAGATTTACCACAGAAAATTGATATAGCTCGCGTAAAAGAGTTAGCAGGCAGTCATCGTATTGTGACAACGTCTCTTTTACAGGAGGAAGGTATCACTGAATTAGAGGAAGCAATTGCAGCGCTATTCTTTGAAGGACAAATCGAAGCGGGCGATTTAACATATGTTTCAAATGCAAGACACATTGCATTATTGCATCAAGCACAAGCAACGGTTGAGGATGCATTAGCTGCAGCCCAGGCAGGTGTACCTGTGGATATGGTGCAAATAGATGTAACAAGAACGTGGGAAATACTTGGTGAAATTATAGGTGACACTGTACAGGAAAGCCTTATAAATCAGCTATTTTCACAGTTCTGCTTAGGAAAATAAATTTACGAAAGAAAGGAAGATACGAGCTATGCCAACAAAATATGAGGCAGGCACGTTTGATGTTATCGTCATTGGCGCAGGTCATGCAGGCTCAGAAGCTGCTCACGCTGCTGCCAAAATGGGTGCTAACACACTGATGCTGACGATCAATTTAGATATGATTGCGTTTATGCCATGTAATCCATCAATAGGTGGTCCTGCAAAAGGTATTGTAGTACGAGAAATTGACGCTTTAGGCGGAGCTATGGGAAAAGTCATTGATAAAACCCATATTCAAATGCGTATGTTAAATACAGGGAAAGGCCCTGCAGTATGGGCTTTACGAGCACAGGCAGACAAAGTTTTATACCAACAAGAAATGAAACGTGTGTTGGAGGAAACTGCAAATTTAACTATCCATCAAGGAATGGTGGATGAACTAATTATTGAGGATGGGGAAGTAAAAGGTGTCATTACACAAATAGGCGCCGTTTATCGTGCTAATACAGTTGTTGTTACAACAGGAACATTCCTTCGTGGTGAGATCATTATTGGAGATGTTAAATATTCAAGTGGTCCTAATAACCAACAGCCTTCTATACGATTAGCCGATAATTTAAAAGAGCTTGGTTTTGATCTTGTTCGCTTTAAAACGGGAACTCCACCACGTGTGAACAGCCGTACAATTGATTACGACAAAACGGAAATTCAACCAGGAGATGATGTTCCACGTGCATTCAGCTTTGAAACGACTGAATTTATCATGGATCAGCTTCCTTGCTGGTTAACATATACAAGTCCTGAAACGCACGAAATTATTGAGGCGAACTTACATCTATCCCCGATGTACTCTGGGATGATTAAAGGAACGGGACCACGATATTGCCCATCTATTGAAGACAAGGTTGTTCGCTTTAATGACAAGCCACGCCATCAGATTTTCCTAGAGCCAGAAGGTCGCAACACACGTGAAGTCTATGTTCAAGGTTTATCAACAAGTTTACCTGAGCATGTACAATCCCGCTTACTAAAATCAATTCCTGGTTTAGAAAAGGCAGAAATGATGCGTGCTGGCTATGCCATTGAATATGATGCGATTGTGCCTACACAGTTATGGCCAACATTAGAAACAAAACGCATTAAAGGGCTATATACAGCTGGTCAAATTAACGGAACATCTGGTTATGAGGAAGCGGCTGCACAAGGCTTAATGGCAGGGATGAATGCTGCGGCAAACTCACTTGGAAAAGAAGAGCTCATTTTAAGTCGCTCAGATGCTTATATTGGTGTATTAATCGATGACCTTGTAACAAAAGGTACAAATGAACCGTATCGCTTACTAACATCTCGTGCTGAATACCGTTTACTACTTCGCCACGATAATGCTGATTTACGTTTAGTAGAGCTAGGGTATAAAATGGGTATGGTTGCAGAAGAGAGATATGCACAATTCAATGAGAAAAAAGAGCTGATTGAAAAAGAAATAGCACGTCTTCGTGAAATTATTATTAAACCAAATGAAGCTACACAGGCTGTTATTCGTTCAGTAGGCGGTAGTGAACTGAAAGATGGTATTCGTGGAGCGGATTTATTAAAACGCCCAGAGATGCATTATCAATTAATTTCTTCACTTATTCCTGCAGATGTTGAGTTTTCGGAAGAAGTAAAGGAACAAATCGAGATTCAGCTTAAATATGAAGGTTATATCGAAAAAGCATTGCAACAAGTGGAAAAGCTTCATAAAATGGAAACTAAAAAAATCCCGGATAATATTGATTATGATGCTATTTCAGGTTTAGCAACAGAGGCGCGTCAAAAATTAAAACAAGTTACACCACTTTCTATTGCACAGGCCTCTCGTATTTCTGGTGTGAATCCAGCTGATATTTCCATTCTACTTGTTTATATTGAACAAGGTAAAATCGCGAAAGTAAGTAGCTAATCATCAAGAACAGTAAAGTGAATAAGGGGCGGGCATACGTTTGTGCCCGCTTCCTATTTTTCAGGCTATTTAGCATAGCTTAGATACGCTTACTGGCCATATCTAAAGGAGACTTTACATGAACGAACAACAATTTATTGAGGCTTTAAAGAAAAAGGGGATAGAGCTCTCCGATCATCAAATCACTCAATTTAAAAAGTACTTTCAACTCCTTGTTGAGTGGAATGAAAAAATGAACCTAACGGCTATTACTGATTTAGAGGGTGTTTATTTAAAGCATTTTTATGATTCCATTAGTGCATCCTTCTATTTTGATTTTTCAACCGTGACAACAGTTTGTGATGTAGGAGCAGGGGCTGGTTTCCCAAGTATCCCAATTAAGATCTGCTACCCACATTTACACATCACTATTGTAGATTCTTTAAATAAAAGAATTACATTTTTAAATCATCTTAGTGATGAGTTGCAATTAGAGAATATGCATTTTGTACATGCTCGAGCAGAAGAGTTTGGTCAAAATCCAAAATATCGTGAGCAATTTGATATTGTAACAGCTCGTGCAGTAGCCCGATTAGCGGTATTATCAGAGCTATGTGTACCATTAGCAAAACAAGGTGGATATTTTGTTGCCTTAAAAGCAGCAGCAGGTGCAGAAGAATTAAAAGATGCTAAAAAAGCATTGACTACATTAGGCGTTTCATTAAAAGAAGAATTTTCTTTCCATTTACCAGTTGAAGAAAGTGACCGTATTTTATATATCTTTGATAAAATAAAAGGAACACCGAAAAAATATCCGCGTAAACCAGGTGTACCAAATAAAACACCAATTCAATAATTAGTGTTTCATGTGAAACTTCTCAAAGTAGAAAATATTTTTTCTATTTTGAGCATACATACTAGTTATGGATGGTTCACGCAAATGACATCTATGAACTATATACATTTTAGGAAATATAATAAATAATAATAGAATGACACAGAGCAAGATAGTTACTTAAAGGTGGTGCCACTTGGATGAAAAGTCCTTTTTCACGTTTTTTTGGAGGCGGAAGTAAAACAGAGCCTAGTGTGAAAAATGAAGTAGAACAAGCAGAGGCGGTTCATGCAGCAGAAGAAGTCATAAAATTGCCGATTGATCAAATTGTACCTAACCGTTTTCAGCCACGTACTATTTTTGATGATGAAAAAATTGAAGAATTATCAAGAACCATTCATACACATGGTGTGATTCAGCCAATTGTTGTACGTAAAACATCAGAAAATCAATATGAAATCATTGCTGGAGAACGTCGTTATCGAGCGATGAAAAAGCTACAATGGACAGAAGTCCCTGCTATTGTACGTAATTTAACTGATAAGGAAACAGCATCTATTGCATTAATAGAGAACTTACAGCGTGAGGAGTTAACGGCGATTGAAGAAGCTGTAGCCTATCAAAAATTATTAGAGCTTCATGAGCTAACACAGGAAGCTCTGGCCCAGCGACTTGGAAAAGGACAATCCACTGTAGCTAATAAATTACGTTTATTAAAGCTGCCTGATGAAGTGCAGCAAGCAATTTTGAAGCGTAAAATATCTGAACGACATGCACGTGCATTAATTGCAATTAAAGATCAACCATTACAACTAGAGATTTTACAACAGATAATTGAAAATGATTGGAATGTTCGTCAGCTAGAAGAGCACATCCATCTATTATTGCACCCAGAGACAGCAGATCAAGAAGAAGATGCACCAAAGAAGGCGAGACCAAAACGTAAGGCAATTAGTAAAGATGTCCGTATTGCATTGAATACGATTAAACAATCGCTATCAATGGTAACCAAAAGTGGGATAACGGTTAAGACCGAGGAAGAAGACACAGAGGAATATTATCAAATTACAGTGAAAATACCTAAAAAGAAAAAATCTTAGAGTTAATATTATTTTAGAAAAATAATCAATTTCGCCTTGGCGTAATTGCGTCTGGATTTTGAATTGTGCCCGCACAATTCATTCCTTTGAAAATCCGTGACATCCACCGGAGGCTTTAGGCCAACAGATGTTTTTTGTGCGAAAGCGGAGTGCTAACGGAGCGGCAGCAACATGATGTTGGTCACTCAGTCGTGTGTTGCTGTCGCTTCGCTTTCGCACAGATAAATTGCCACAGGATGTCGCGTTCTTAGACTAAGTTCCGCTATTTCAGTAGGTGTTTGGACATCCACTGAAAAGGAACCAACACCACTTTCATCTCACTACCTGTAGAGGTGGGAGTGTTCAGTTGAATGAAGCAAATTAACTTTTATCCCTCTGTTTAGAGGAGGCATTTCAGAAATTTATCTGAGATGCCTCCTTTTTTGTATATATTCTTAATATTTTATACAACTCTTTTCTGTTTTTTTGATAGAATGAGAATTAGATAGCGGTATGGAGTAGTGATTTTACAAATGATTTGTCAAAGTGAGCTTTGATAGATGAAAGCAGGTGCTTTTAAATGGGTAGAATTATAGCAATCGCCAATCAAAAGGGTGGCGTAGGTAAAACAACGACATCGGTCAATTTGAGCGCTTGTCTAGCATATTTAGGAAAGAAAGTGCTATTAATTGATGCTGATCCACAGGGCAATACAACGAGTGGATTAGGTGTCAATAAAGGAGAACTTCAAGGCTGTATTTATGATGTCTTAATTGATGATGAAAATGTTGAAAATGTCATTCAAGAAACAAATGTAGAAAACTTATCTATAGTTCCAGCAACGATTTCACTGGCTGGAGCGGAGATCGAATTAGTTTCAACTATATCAAGAGAAGTACGTTTAAAGCACGCACTTCAAAATGTGAAAGAAGCCTATGATTATATCATTATTGATTGTCCACCGTCTTTAGGGCTTTTAACTATTAATGCTTTAACGGCATCCGATGCATTAATTATTCCAGTTCAATGTGAATATTATGCATTAGAAGGGCTTAGTCAGCTATTGTCTACGGTTCGTTTAGTGCAGAAGCATTTAAATCAACAACTTTACATTGATGGTGTACTGTTAACGATGCTTGATGCACGAACAAACTTAGGCTTACAAGTAATTGATGAAGTAAAAAAATATTTCCAAGATAAAGTATATAGAACAATTATTCCTCGAAATGTGCGATTAAGTGAGGCTCCAAGTCATGGGCAGCCAATTATTATTTATGACGCAAAATCAAGAGGTGCAGAAGTTTATCTAGAGATGGCGAGGGAAGTGATTAAAAATGGCTAAAGGTTTAGGAAAAGGCATTGGTGCATTATTTCCTGGAGAGTCTTTAGAACAAAGTGGGCAAGTAGAAGAAATTCAATTAGAGTTAATCGTTGCAAATCCATTTCAGCCTCGTAAAATTTTTGATGAAGAAACGTTACAAGAATTAGCAGACTCTATACAGGAACATGGCATTCTACAGCCTATTGCAGTACGTAAAAAAGGGCGTAAATATGAAATTGTTGCTGGGGAACGTCGTTATCGTGCCGCTCAATTAGCAGATTTAGAGGTTATTCCGGCTATTATAAAAGAATTTACAGATGTACAAATGATGGAGCTAGCTATTTTAGAAAATTTACAACGTGAAGATTTAACAGTTATTGAAGAGGCTGAAGCTTACCAAAGTTTAATGGAAAACTTACATTTAACACAGGAGGAGTTATCCAAGCGATTAGGGAAGAGCAGACCACATATAGCCAACCATGTTCGTTTACTAGCACTACCAGAGGACGTTCGCACGTTAATGAACGATGGTACTCTATCAATGGGGCAGGGACGAGCATTACTAGGATTGAAAAATAAAAGAAGGATTCCTGAGGTTGCAAATAAGGTCATTAAACAAGGCTTAAATGTACGTCAGGTAGAAATGCTAGTACAAACAATAAATGAAGAAGTTTCACGTGAAACAATTCAGCCAAAGAAAAAGGATATATTTGTTGTAGCTAAGGAAACACAACTACGAGATTATTTTGGAACAAATGTCCAAATTAAGAAGGCTAATAATAAAGGGAAAATAGAAATTGAATTTTACTCTGAGGATGATTTAGAACGTATTTTAGAAATATTAAATTTACAAGATGAGTAATGCTAAATTTCTATAACTAAATCAGAGCGCCGAGCTATAAGGCGCTCTCTATTTTTCTAGAGAGAAGGAAGGCTGAAATGTGGTTTTATTTGGAGCTCTAATAAATGCACTATTAATAATAGCAGGCTCAATCGTGGGAAGAATTTTTAAAAATATCCCTGAATCAATGAAGTCTACCGTATTATCAATCATTGGCTTAGCAGTTGCACTTTTAGGGATTAAAATGGGCTTTGAAAGTGATAACTTTATTATAATGGTGGTAAGTTTAGTAGTAGGTACTGTTATTGGTGAATGGTTAGATTTAGATAAGCAAATGAATCGACTAGGGCAATGGGTTGAATCTTTATTTAGCAAAAAACGTACCGATAATAATCAAATTAGTATTGCAGAGGGCTTTGTAACGGCATCATTGATTTTTGTAGTTGGTTCTATGGCTGTTATAGGTGCCCTAGATAGTGGCCTGCGCAATGATCATAATGTACTCATTACGAAAGGTTTAATCGATGGATTTACTTCGATTATCTTAGCATCCACATTAGGCATAGGTGTACTTTTATCTGCAGTGCCTGTTTTTCTATATCAAGGAATAATTGCACTTTTCGCAGGTGTTATTAGCTCCTTTATACCAGATGAAGCGTTACAAATGTTTATAACCGAGATGACTGCTGTAGGTGGTGTCATGATTTTAGCCATTGGTTTAAATATTGCAGGCTTAACCAAGATCAAGGCTGCTAACTTGTTGCCAGGTATCGTCGTTGTCGGCATTATGGTCGCTATCTTCTATACTTTTCAGTGAGAAACGATGTGCAGCGAGTAATAGCGCTCTGGAAAGTTTTTCAGCCATCGCATAAGAAATATGAAGTCTTGTATTTTGTAAAACAAGCATCTCCATAAAGCCTCCAATATTGACGATTCCTTTAACCGAAATGTCACCAATTGGAGGTAATTGCTTTTTAACAGCCTTACCAGGGAAAATAGGTCCACTCTGTACAGAAATATGCCCAACATTTTGTTCACTACCAAGACAGGCATCAATCGCAATAATAAAAGGTTTTGTAGTATGATTGTGTAGCTGTTGGATTGTAGCGTCTAAATTAAGAGCATGTAAAGGTTCCTCTAAAGAACCTACAACATCATATGGAAAACTAACAGATTTTTTTAGAAAACTACCTGTTAATGGCCCCAGGGTATCACCTGTACAACGGTCACTTCCAATACAGCAGAAAATAAGTCGTTCATGATGAAATGGTATATGTTCTAAAAACAATGTACTTAGTTGCCAAACAGCATTTTTACTTTCATGATGAAGAGAATAAGGAAGTAATAAATTTGGTATAGTATTCATAAAAAAACTCACTTTCTTTTTTATTTGGAAGAAGTGCTCAATTTTTATGCAGTATACACAAATTTTTAGCAGGCTATACAAGAGGTGGAAATATTGGAATTCAACAAGAGATTGATGGAGAATTATTGGAATAAACTAACATCGGAAGAGTTTTGGGAGCAGGCTGTAGATGCAACCATTGATATTATGCTTATCCTTATTATTTCATGGATCGCAGTACGATTAGGGAAAAAATTTATTAAAAAAGTGTTCTTAATACGCATTCGTTCACCATTAAACCATTCAGAGCGTCGACAGCGAACAATTTCAAGATTATTACAAAGTATTATTTCCTATGCTGTTTATTTTTCTGCCATTATTGCCATTTTATCTAGACTAGATATTAAAATAGCGGGATTATTGGCTGGTGCAGGAATAGTTGGTTTAGCCATTGGTTTTGGTGCACAAAGTTTAGTAAAGGATGTTATTACTGGATTTTTTATCATTTTTGAAGATCAATTTGGTGTTGGTGATTATATAAAAATTAATGGTGCAGAAGGAACTGTTGTAGAAATAGGCTTACGAACAACAAAGATTAACGGAGGTACTGGTGAGCAATTTATTATTCCCAATGGTTCAATTGGGGAAGTTGTGAACTATTCTGTTAATAACTCTAAAATTTTTATAGATTTACAGATGACAAGTGATGCCGACTTTGAAAGGGCAGAATCTATTATAAAGAAATATTTAGAATCATTACCAGATGTTCATAAAGAGCTAGTAACAGTACCTGCCTTTTTAGGGGTACAAAATGTCAAGGGCACTGAAGTAACGATTCGTATCGTGGCTGAGACTTTACCACAGCAACAATATGGAGTGGCACGTACTATTCGTAGAGATGTGACAAAGCTTTTTGAAGAAAATAATATACCAATGTCTCATCCAAAAATGATGTTATATGGTGTTAAAGATGAAGGGAGAAATGAATAATGGAACCGAAGAAATTTGGTCTAAATGATATTGTTGAAATGAAGAAGCAGCATCCATGTGGCACAAACAAGTGGAAGATCATTCGTATGGGTGCAGATGTACGAATTAAATGTGAAGGCTGTCAGCATAGTGTTATGATTCCACGCCGTGAATTTGAAAAAAAAATGAAGAAGGTTTTAATTTCGGCTAGTGAGGCATAGCTTCAGGCGTATTAGACTTTTTAAGAGTGAATCAATATAATAGATAAGGTTATATGAGAGAAAAATGAACAGATCATAGAAAGGTTGTGTCCATTCATGGCATTAACAGCTGGAATCGTTGGTTTACCTAACGTTGGGAAATCAACATTATTTAACGCAATTACAAAAGCGGGCGCATTGGCTGCAAACTATCCATTCGCAACAATCGATCCAAACGTTGGTATTGTTGAAGTACCAGATGCACGTTTAGATAAATTAACAGAATTAGTAATACCGAAAAAAACAGTACCAACAGCGTTTGAATTCACTGATATCGCAGGAATTGTAAAAGGTGCTTCCAAGGGTGAAGGATTAGGAAATAAATTCCTGGCGCATATTCGAGAAGTAGATGCCATCTGCCAAGTTGTACGTTGCTTTGTAGATGAAAACATTACGCACGTATCAGGAGCAGTTGATCCAATTGATGATATTGAGGTCATTAATTTAGAGCTTGCACTTGCTGATTTAGAATCTGTAGACAAGCGTTTACAGCGTGTTAGTAAAATGGCCAAGCAAAAAGAAAAGGAAGCAATGATTGAAGAGCCTGTACTACTAAAAATTAAAGAACAATTAGAAAATGGTCGACCTGCACGTGCTGCTGAGCTTTCTGAGGATGAATTAAAGGTTATTAAGGGCCTTCATCTTTTAACAATTAAACCAATGCTTTATGTGGCTAACGTTTCAGAAGATGAAGTGGCGGATGCTGATAATAACGAGTATGTGAAAAAAGTGCGTGAGTATGCGTCTGCTGAAGGTGCTCAAGTTATTACAATTTGTGCAAAGATCGAAGAAGAAATTTCCGAGCTTGATGATGAAGAAAAAGCCATGTTCCTAGAAGAACTAGGCATTAAAGAATCAGGTCTAGATCAATTAATCCGTACTTCTTATGATTTACTCGGACTAGCAACTTACTTTACTGCAGGGGTACAGGAGGTGCGTGCGTGGACTTTCCGAAAAGGGATGAAGGCACCACAATGTGCTGGGATCATTCATACTGACTTTGAACGTGGTTTTATTCGTGCAGAAACAGTAGCCTTCGATGATTTAGTAGAGGCTGGATCTCAAGCTGCTGCTAAAGAAGCTGGTAAAGTACGTCTTGAAGGTAAAGAGTATATTGTACAAGACGGAGATATTATGTTATTCCGTTTCAATGTATAAAACATAAACAGGGGCAATCTTAATCAGATTGCCTCTTTTATTTAGGATAATCTGTTTCATTTTGAAAGGTGGGTACAGAGATGAATTTATTACACATAAAAGAGCGAGGACTGGAAATTGAGCAGCTAGGACATGTACCGAAAGATATCTTAGAAGTTATTTACGAGCAAAAATTGTTTAAGCTATTTACACCTAAAGAACTAGGCGGTAAAGATTTAAACTTAATGGAGGGTATGAAAGTATTTCAGGAAATGTCTGCACTTGATGGAAATTTTGGTTGGCTGGTCACAATTGGTACAGGTGGCAATGCATTTATCCCAACATTCAATCAAGATATCTGTAAAAAAATATTTTCACCAAGAAATGCTGTTATCGCAGGTAGTGGCTATCCAACAGGCATAGCGGTGCAAGTGGAGGGTGGCTATCGTGTAACAGGGCAATGGAAGTATTGTAGTGGTGCAGATTATGCTACTACTTTTACAATGAATTGCTTTGTTGAGTGCGAAGGTATAAAAACGGATCAAATCATTAGTTGTTCGGTTGAGCGTGATCACGTTGAGATTCTTCAAGATTGGTGTGCAATGGGTTTAAAAGCAACAGCCAGTCATACGATTAGTGTACAAAATGCATGGGTGCCACAAGAAGCAACATTTCAGTTAGGTGCTATTCGTAATAATTACGGAAGCTTTGTACATAGCTTTCCGTTCGGCACATTTGCAGAAGCTTCCTTCCTAAGTGTTTGCCTCGGCATAACAGAAAATTTCTTACAAGAGATATCTATTATAATCAAGCAGAAAAGTGATGATCCAAGCCGTGCAGAACGTATCGATTCATTACACTCTTTATTAATGCAGCAGCAACAAAACTTTAATCAGCTTGAAGAACAATTTTATGCAATATTGACGCAATACTGGGAAAGACATAACGCTGGGCAAAATTTAACGGATGAAGAGCTACTACAATTTTCACAAATGAGTAAGGATAGTGCAGCAACCTGTATCGATATTGCCAACAGCTTCATTCGTAATCTTGGAATGGAGGCAATTACTGAGACATCTTCGATTAACCGTATTTGGAGAAATTTATATACGGCTGCACAGCATGGTTTTTTAACCCCATAAATTTTTTGAAGGATAGATCAGAAAATGCCAAAGCGCGGATTAAATAGCGTTTTGGCATTTAGGGATTTTTAGAGTCTCCCAACCACTTCTATTCCTTTTCTAAGGTAGTGTATACATACAGCTTAGGTAACTGAGGATCATCTTTAATAAGTGCATTTTTTGGATATTTACGTAACTCTTTATACATTGCAAAATCACCCACTGCTCCAGCTATTAAAAAAGCCCCCACTAGGACTATAACAGTGCTATTAAGGTAAAAACCTACAATAGTAGGTAAAACGCCTGTCGTCCAAAAAGGGAGTAGCAAGGCCTTTTTCATTGCATGATTAGGTAGTGGTTGGTCTGTTGTAGCATAAGCTATACCAAGCTCTAAATTAAGTCCATATTTTAATGACTTAAAAGGCACAGCCCCAAATAACATAAATCCAATTAAATGAGAGGCCTCATGTAATACAATAAATACAATATACAGGACAACAAAGAGAATGGACCCAATAATCATTTCCCAAAATGAGAAATGGAAATCTTTAAAGCAAATATACTGTATAGCCACAAATAATATAACAAGTCCACTTGTGACAACAACATTGTCCATCATTAGCTTTTTTATATCGAGTTCAATCACAATCGGCTCTTTCTCTGGTAGCATGAAAGCTCTCCTTCCATGAAGCTATTATATTCATTATATAGGAAGAATTATTAGTTTGCGACTTGAAAGACATGTCTCTGTATGTTACAATTCATTGATGTGAGTAATAATTATTACTTGCTCCTTGCTCCCTTGTATAGGAGAGCCTAAGTCCATAAGGAGGTGTAAACAGATGAGAAAATACGAATTAATGTACATCGTACGTCCGAACATTGAAGACGAAGCGAAGAAAGCTTTAGTTGAACGTTTCAACGAAATCTTAACTTCTAACGGTGCAGAAGTCATCGAATCAAAAGAGTGGGGCAAACGTCGCCTAGCTTACGAAATTCAAGACTTCCGTGAAGGTTACTACCAAATCGTGAAAGTAAACGCTCCTTCAGAAGCAATTAACGAATATACACGTCTTGCTAACATTAGCGAAGATATCATTCGTCACATTGCAGTTCGCGAAGAAGAAAAATAATTTTTAACAAAATGCTGAAAAGGAGGTTGTATTCTGATGATAAACCGTGTCGTTTTAGTTGGAAGACTAACAAAAGATCCTGAGCTACGCTATACACCGAATGGTATTGCGTCTACAAGATTTACAGTTGCTGTGAATCGAACATTCTCAAACCAACAAGGTGAACGCGAAGCTGATTTCATTAGTTGCGTTGCGTGGCGCAAACAGGCTGAAAACCTAGCGAACTTCATGCGAAAAGGAAGTTTAATTGGAGTGGAAGGCCGTATCCAAACTGGTAGCTATGAAGGACAAGATGGTAAGCGAGTATACACAACAGATGTAGTGGCAGATAGCGTACAGTTTTTAGAGTCTCGTAATGCTAGTGCTAGCGGTGCTCCTGCTCCACAATACAGTGGACAGACTTACGGTAATAACCAGCCGTCGTATGGTGGTGGTCAACCACAGCAATCATTTGGTGGCTCGATGCCTGGGCAGGGTTCATTTGGCAACGATGCTGCTTATCAACAAAATCAACCACCTATGAATCAGCCGAACTATACACGTGTAGATGAGGATCCATTTGCGAATAGCAAAGGACCAATTGAAGTATCTGAGGATGATCTTCCATTCTAAATACTTCTAACAAAAAAATTAATAAGGAGGAGACATACTATGGCACCACGTCGCGGAGGCCGCAAACGCCGTAAAGTTTGCTACTTCACTGCTAATAACATTACGCATATCGACTATAAAGATGTGGATTTATTAAAAAAATTCATCTCTGAACGCGGTAAAATCTTACCACGTCGCGTAACTGGCACTAGCGCTAAGTACCAACGTAAATTAACTTCAGCTATCAAAGTATCTCGTATCATGGGATTACTTCCATTCGTAGCAGAGGACAAATAAGATTGATGTCGCCAAGGTATTGACCTTGCATCAATTTTTAAGACCAGCATATTTCGATATTCGTATCGGTTTATGCTGGTTTTTTGTTGCAAAATGTTTTTTAATGAAAGGATTTAGGAGATTCGGTAAAAAATCCTCTATATAGACATGTATTTAGCTCTAATAGTCAAGAGTTCTACAAAATATATAACAATCTATCCAGTTGTTCTTAGCGTTTTTTGTTCAATAACGTGAAAAAATGGTACAATAAAGTTTAGTTAGTTTTGACTGAAAAAAGGAAGGTTTTCAATGCCGAATAATCAAACAAAGGCGCTTGTACAGGGTGCTGCAATGGTGGCAGTTTTTACGTTGATGATGATAATATCTGCGTATATTCCTCTTGCTTTCATGCTAGTATTTTTATTTGCACCATTACCCTTTGCATGGTATAGCGCAAAATATAAGCGCTCCACATCAATTTTAGTAGCAATTGTCGGATGTATTCTAACATTTATAACTAGCGGTTTAGCCATACTGCCATTCGCATTTATTTTTGCGGTACTAGGTATAATTATGGGTTCTACTATTCGCCAACAAAAAAGTAAATTGTATTTATTTATGTCATCAGGTATTGCAGTTCTTTTATCGACTGCAATTGTATTTCTAGCATATTTACGTCTCGCAGGCATTAATATGGTTGAGATTGGTGTAGAAATGGCGAAAAAAAATTATGAACAAACAGCAACAATGTCACAAAATATAACTGGGCAATCCACTATTACTCCTGACCAGATAGAAGCTGTTTCGAAGATGATGGAATTAACGATTCCATCAACAGTAACATTAGGAGCATTTTTTGTAGCATTTATACTGATATCAATTAATTTACCTGTTTTAAAACGTCTAGGATTAAATGTACCTAAATTTTCACCATTTCAACATATGCGTTTACCACGTTCAATATTATGGTATTACATGATTGTTTTGTGTATCAATTTATTTATACGCCCAGATTTAGGATCTACATTAGATGTTATTGTTATTAATGTTTCATATATTTTATGGGTTTTATTAATATTACAGGGAATTTCCTTTATCCATTATTTTATTTCCAAAAAGGGTATGCCAGTAGGTGTAAAATGGATTGCTACTTTGCTCGCGATACCATTATCATCCTTTATGATATTACTTGGTATCATAGACTTAGGTTTCGATGTTCGTTCACTTGTGAAAGGGAAAACTCAAGAATAAGGAGCTGATGTAATGGGGACTTTTAGAAAACGACCAATTCGCTATCCGCTTTTTGTTCTTTCCATTTTTGGCATTGTGACGTTCATGCTTCTATGTTTTTGGAATATCGGGATAGGTATTGGTTATGGAGTAGGCTTTGCACTGTTAATGGCCTATACGTGGAAGGTAGAACAGGTAGCCTTTGATGAAACAGAAAAGCATATTGAATCCATTTCTTTTCGTATGAAAAAGGTAGGAGAAGAGGCATTGCTTGAAATGCCAATTGGAATTTTACTTGTCAATGATCAATATGAAATAGAGTGGTCCAATCCATATATGCAGGGAGTTTTAAATAGGGAAACATTAGTAGGTGAAGGAATAGTCAATATTTCCGATGACATCTATGTACTGATGAAGACAGAAGAGTCAAATGAAGCAACAATTACGCTACGTGAACGAAAATATCGTGTTTTTTATAAAAAAGAAGAACGTCTGCTCTATTTCTTTGATATTACAGAACAGATTGCGATTGAAAAGCAATACTTTGCAGATCGTACAGTCATTGCCATTTTATTTGTTGATAATTATGATGAAATTACGCAGGCGATGGATGACCAGCTACGTAGTTTAACCAATACAATGGTTACATCCATTGTCAATGAATGGGCTGCAGAGCACGGAATATTTGTAAAAAGAATTTCATCTGACCGTTTTTTAGCAGTATTAAATGAATCTATCTTAATCGAGCTCGAAAAGAAAAAATTTGCTATTTTAGATACCATTCGAGAAAAAACAGCACAAAAAAATCTCTCATTAACATTGAGTATTGGTGTTGGTGCAGGATCATCATCATTAGTGGAGCTCGGTGAGCTAGCACAATCCAGTCTTGATCTTGTTTTAGGACGTGGTGGTGATCAGGTGGCTATTAAGCAGCCAACAGGAAAGCTAAAGTTCTATGGTGGAAAAACCAATCCCGTGGAAAAACGTACACGTGTAAGAGCAAGGGTTATTTCCCATGCTTTACGAGATTTAATTCAGGAAAGTGATCAAGTATTTGTGATGGGACATAAAAATCCTGATATGGATTCAATTGGTGCGTCTGTCGGTGTACGAAAAATGGCGCAAATGAATGATGTAAAGGGCTATGTTATCATAAATTTTGATGAATTAAACGGAAGTGTCACACGTTTAATGAATGAAATTGAGAGTAAATCGGATTTCTATGAAAATTTCCTAACGCCAGAGGAAGCTGCGGCAAAAATGACCGAAAAGTCGTTGCTCGTTATAGTTGATACACATAAACCGGATTTAGTCATCGATTCTCATCTTTTAAGATTGGCTGAAAAGGTTGTTGTGATTGATCACCATCGTCGAAGTGAGGATTTTATAGAGAATCCAACACTTGTTTATATGGAACCGTATGCCTCGTCGACTGCTGAGCTTATTACAGAGTTATTAGAATATCAACCAAAGCGGGCGAAGATAAATATGCTAGAGGCAACAGCCCTACTAGCGGGAATTATTGTTGATACGAAGAGTTTTACCTTGCGTACTGGCGCTCGCACATTTGAAGCAGCTTCTTATTTACGGACAAATGGTGCTGATACGGTGCTTGTCCAGCGCCTTTTAAAAGAAGATGTAGATACGTATATAGAGCGTTCTAAAATTGTACAAACCGTAAAATTTGTAAAACCTGGTATTGCCATTGCTGTCGGTGAGGAATCGAAAATTTATGATTCCGTATTAATTGCGCAAACAGCAGATATTTTATTAACAATGAAGGATGTCGGCGCTTCCTTTGTTATAGCACATCGAGCAGATGGAAAAATCGGTATAAGTGCAAGGTCGCTCGGCGAAGTAAATGTCCAGCTTATTATGGAAAAGCTCGGTGGTGGCGGTCATTTAACAAATGCAGCCTGCCAAATGGAGGGGAATTCCATAGAGGACGTGAAAAAATATTTAGAAGAGGCCATAAATGAGGTACTTGAAGGGAGTTTTGAATCATGAAAGTAGTTTTTTTAAAAGATGTTAAAGGAAAAGGTAAAAAAGGAGAAATTAAAAACGTAGCTGATGGCTATGCACAAAATTTCTTAATTAAAAATGGCTATGCTGCTGAAGCCAATGCACAAGCATTAAGTCAATTAGAAGGACAAAAGAAATTACAAGCAAAAAATGCAGCAGCAGAATTAGCTGAAGCAAAAGCGTTAAAAGAAAAGTTAGAAGCTTTAACTGTAGAGCTGAAGGCGAAATCAGGTGAAGGTGGTCGCTTATTCGGTTCTATTTCTACTAAACAAATTGCTGATGCACTACAAAAAGTACATGGCATTAAAATTGATAAACGTAAAATGACTTTAAATGAGGGTATTCGTGCACTAGGATTTACAAATGTACCTGTAAAACTACACCATGAAGTAACTGCAACATTAAAAGTACATGTAACGGAAGAATAAGGGGCGACAATTCATGAGCGAACCGATGATGGACCGCGTTCCACCGCATAACCGGGAAGCGGAGCAATCGGTTATCGGTGCCATTTTTCTTGATCCACAAGCATTAATTACGGCGTCGGAAATTTTATTAGCGGATGATTTTTATCATAATGCACATAAGAAAATTTTCGAAACGATGCTACGCTTAAGTGACCAAGGAAAAGCGATAGATGTTGTTACAGTTACTGAAGAATTATCTGCAAAAAAAGAGATTGAGGACGTTGGCGGGCTATCGTATTTACTAGAGCTCGCCAATGCTGTCCCTACGGCTGCTAATGTCGCACACTATGCAAAAATCGTTGAAGAAAAGGCACTCTTAAGACGTTTAATTCGCGTCGCTACTAAAATTGTAGAAGATGGCTATACACGTGAAGATGAAGTAGAAGCATTGCTAGGTGAAGCAGAGAAGAAAATGATGGAGGTAGCCAATCGTAAAAATGCTGGTGATTTTAAGCATGTTAAAGACGTTTTGGTGGAAACCTTTGATAACATTGAACAGCTCCAATCTCGTAAGGGAGATGTTACAGGTATTCCTACGGGCTTCCGTGATTTAGATAATATTACTGCTGGATTCCAGCGCAACGATTTAATTATTGTAGCGGCACGTCCATCTGTGGGGAAAACAGCCTTTGCTTTAAATGTTGCGCAAAGTGTTGCTGTCCAAGCCCGTGAGAATGTGGCAATCTTCTCACTGGAAATGGGTGCAGAGCAACTTGTTATGCGTATGCTTTGCGCAGAGGGAAATATAGATGCACAAGTTTTACGTACAGGTGCTTTAACTACGGAAGATTGGGGTAAACTAACTATGGCAATGGGAAGTTTATCGAATTCTGGAATCTTTATTGATGACACGCCAGGTGTACGTATTAATGAAATCCGAGCAAAATGTCGTCGTTTAGCACAGGAGCATGGACTTGGAATGATTTTAATTGATTATTTACAGCTCATTCAAGGTAGTGGTAAACCTGGAGAGAACCGTCAGCAAGAGGTATCTGAAATTTCACGTTCATTAAAGGGATTAGCACGTGAATTAAAGGTTCCGGTCATTGCCTTATCACAGCTATCACGTGGTGTTGAGCAGCGTCAAGATAAGCGACCAATGATGAGTGACCTACGTGAATCAGGAAGTATTGAGCAAGATGCTGATATTGTGGCCTTCTTATATCGTGATGATTATTATGATAAAGAATCGGAAAATAAAAATATGATTGAAATCATTATTGCAAAACAGCGTAATGGTCCAACAGGTACAGTTACACTTGCATTTAAAAAAGAATTCAATAAATTTATTAACGTGGACTGGTCACAAATGCCACCACCGCCTCCACGTGATTAAGAATAGCTAACGATAGAAGGCGCTTGAAGCTTTTAATCTAAATGTTAGATAATATTCATACCATTCTGTCATTAAACACGAACGTTGAATCATATTTTTTGATTTTATGTTCGTGTTTTTAACTATTTTTTGTTGACTTGTTGTTTCTATCATTGTTACAATAATTAACGGCTTAAAAATTGAGATACAAAGCGTATCTAACGGAGGTGCTGATTATGACATCAGTAGTAGTTGTAGGAACACAATGGGGAGACGAAGGGAAAGGTAAAATTACAGATTTCCTATCGCAAAAGGCCGATGCAATCGCTCGTTTTGCAGGTGGTGATAATGCAGGACACACTATTAAATTTAATGGTGAAACATATAAGCTACATTTAATTCCATCAGGTATTTTCTATAAAGATAAGACGTCAGTAATCGGCAATGGATTAGTTGTTAATCCAAAGTCATTAGTAACTGAGCTTAGAGGTTTACAGGAGCGTGGCATTAATACAGACAACCTACGTATTTCTAATCGTGCCCATGTTATTTTGCCATATCATATCAAACAAGATATTGCTGATGAGGAGAGCCGTGGTGACAATAAAATTGGCACGACTTGTAAAGGTATTGGCCCTTGCTATCAAGATAAAGTAGCCCGCATTGGTATCCGTATGGCCGATTTACTGGACAAAGAAATATTTGAAGAAAAACTACGTCATAATTTAGCAATTAAAAATAAATTATTTGAGAAGTTTTACGAAGTTGAAGGTGTAACGTTTGAAGAAATTTTTGAAGAGTACTATGCATATGGGCAAGAAATCGCAAAATATGTAACAGATACATCAAAAATTTTAAATGATGTTTTGGATGAAGGCGGTAAAGTGTTATTTGAAGGTGCTCAAGGTATCTTACTTGATGTCGATCAAGGCACATATCCATTTGTAACATCTTCAAATCCTGTTGCTGGTGGAGTGGCAATTGGTGCTGGGGTCGGTCCATCAAGAGTTTCTAGTGTAATTGGTGTATGTAAAGCTTATACATCTCGTGTTGGTGATGGTCCATTCCCAACTGAATTATTCGATGAAGTGGGTCAGCAAATCCGTGAAGTCGGTCGTGAATATGGTACAACAACGGGTCGTCCACGTCGTGTGGGCTGGTTTGATACGGTAGTTGTCCGTCATTCACGTAGAGTAAGTGGAATTACACATCTTGCACTTAATTCAATCGATGTTCTATCTGGCTTAGACACTGTAAAAATTTGTACTGCGTATAATTATCAAGGTGAAACTATTACTGAATATCCTGCAAATCTTCATATTATTGAACAATGTGAACCAGTCTATGAGGAGCTACCAGGCTGGCCAGAGGATATAACAGGCTGTAGAACTTTAGAGGAGCTACCTGAAAATGCGCGCCGCTATGTAGAGCGTGTAAGCGAGTTAACAGGAATTCAAATTGCCACATTCTCCGTTGGCCCTGCACGTGAACAAACTAATGTTTTAGTGGATATTTGGGAAGCATAATATATGAAATATACTAAATGGGCGTCCATATATGGAACGCCCATTTTTATCTTCATTCAGCAAATGTTTTTTATATCGAAAGCGTTGCAGCAGCGGCAGATACAGCAGACTCCCACCTCTATAGGTGATGAGATAAATGCGAATTTGGTTTCTTTTCAGTGGGTGTCCAAACACCTACTGAATGAAGATAAAGCCTCCGGCGGATGTCACGGATTTTCAAAGGAATGAATTGTACAGGCACAATTCAAAATCCGGACGCATTGTTTATCTGTGCGAAAGCGAAGCGACAGCAACAAATGTTTTCTGTAGCGAAAGCAAAGCGGCAGCTACAATTACGCCAAGGCGAAATTGATTTAGTGAATATCCTTTTTCTTAAAGCGTCCACCTTTAACCTCTGCTATATTACCAATTGCAAGGAATGCATTATCATCAATTTCAGCAACAATCGATTTTAGCTTCGACTCCTCTAATCGTGTAATAACAGTAAAAATAACCTTTTTATCGTTACCTGTATAAGCTCCCTCACCATGAAGGAAGGTTACACCTCGACCGAGCCGATCCATTATGGTTTGACCGATTTCATCTATTTCATCACTAATAATGTATACTGATTTTGATTCCTCCATCCCTTGAATAACAATGTCAATCATTTTATAGGCAATATAATAGGCTAGGATAGAGTACATAGCTTGTTCCCAGGTGAAGACAAAGCCTGCTACCGTAAAGATAAGGATATTGAAGAACATAATAATTTCACCCACAGAAAAGGGTGTTTTTCGATTAAATAAAATGGCTAAAATTTCGGTACCATCTAACGATCCACCATACCTTATAACAATGCCGACGCCAATTCCCAAAATCATGCCACCAAAAACGGTCGCTAATAAAGTATCCTGTGTAAATGGTTGTAGATTATGTAATAAGATTGTTGTTACTGATAGTACGGTAATACCTAGGCCTGTAGAAAGTGCAAAGGTTTTACCAATTTGCTTATAGCCTAAAAAGATAAAGGGTAAGTTTAAAATGAAGATAAATATACCAAGAGGTAACTTTAATAAATGTGAAGTGATGATAGAAACACCTACGATTCCACCATCCATAATGTGGTTTGGTACTAAAAATAACTCTAATCCTAGTGCCATTATTATTGCACCTATTGCCACCATAATGCTCCTTATGACAATTCTACGAGCTCTATTTTTTTGTGACTTGGCCAATCTAGGCGTTATTTCAGAGGTCTGTGAATCACTCAATGCAATCGCTCCAATCAAGTAGTATATCCTTCTTCTCTATTTTATCGGAATATTAAAAAAGTAAAAAGAAATAAGTTTTACTCTCATAAAAAATATATGACTAGTATTGTAAGAATATCAACCAAAAAATACATAAAATTACAATTATAAGAGATATAATAGATAAGAGTTATGTAACAATTAGTCGAAAAATAATACATTTATATTACAAAAGTATGAAAATATTCAATCCCTTTACCCTTTATGGTACAGTATAGTGGTGCAAAATTATTTTGTGGGTAATTAATCCTACGATAGCATAAAGTTGGAAGGGGCTTTATTGATGAGTTCGTCTTGGTATAAAAAAGAAGAAAACAATAGATTCACTTACAATCTATCTTCATTCAAAAAAATGTCTATTATAGCTATTTTAATGACAAGTTTAACCGTTAATACTGGTTTTGCAAAAGAAAATCATAAAGAAGATTTAAATAAAATTTTTCATATTTATATAGGTAATCAATATATTGGGGCAGTATCTAATGAGAAGGCTGTTCAGGAAATTATCAAATCGAAAGAAAGAGAAGTTGGTCAACAGTATAAAGAATTGTCCATTGATGCTAGTGCGTCTGTTAAAATTATCCCAGAGCAGGTGTTTAGTAATGAAACTAAAGACGCTGAAATATTAGCTAAATTAGAGCAATTCTTGGTAGCTAAGTCTCAAGCCTTTACATTATTTGTAGATAATAAGCCCCTAGTATCCTTAAAAGATGCAAAAGCTTATGAAGATACTATACGTTTACTAAAATTACAGTATGTTTCACAGCAAGAGATAAACAGTTTACATACTAAACAGCAATCAACGAATCAATTATCGCCATTAAAATCTGGCGAAACTCGTCTGCTAGATGTTTCCTTTAAACAAGGAGTTTCAGGTGTTACACAAAATGTTTCTCCAAGTACTATTGTAACTCCTGAGAAAGCTGTAGAATATTTAATGACAGGCTCTTTAAAGCAGGAAACCTATAAAATTCAATCAGGTGATGTTCTAGGCTCAGTTGCTCAAAGGCATAACCTAACGACAGCTGAGTTACTAGCCTTAAATCCGGGTATTACTGTAGATACTGTTCTACAAATTGGACAGGCATTGAATGTAACTGTTGCTAAACCATTTGTTACTCTTGAAGTCAAACAAGAGAAAAAAGTTATAGATACAATACCTTTTAAGAAAATAGTTGAAAAAGACCCAAACATGTATAAAGGTGAAAAGGTAGTGAAGCAGCAGGGTGCTGATGGTAAAAAAGAAATATCTTATCTATTAACTTCTGAGAATGGAACGCGAACATCCAAAGTAGCGTTAGAAGAGCAGATTATACAGCAACCAGTAGATGAGATTGAGGTTGTTGGTACGAAGGTCATTTCTTCTCGTGGGACAGGTGAATTTACTTGGCCTACTGTAGGAGGCTATATTTCAAGTCAGATGGGTCAACGATGGGGAACTGTCCATCGTGGTATTGATATTGCCCGACCAAGTAATTATAATATCTTAGCTTCTGATAATGGCGTTGTAGTTGCAGCAGGTAACTCAGGAAGTTATGGTAATCGAATTGTTATCAATCATAATAATGGTTATACAACACTATATGGACATTTATCTTCAATCAATGTTGAAGTTGGACAAGTAGTGGAAAAAGGTTCTGTGATCGGCATTATGGGATCTACTGGAAATTCTACAGGTACACATCTGCATTTTGAAGTTGAAAAGGATGGTTCATTAGTCAATCCTTTATCATATGTAGGACGTTAATTTTTTCGAATAAATAGGCAGTCCAAATAAATGGACTGTCTTTTTGTATATTTCTTCTCTATTATTTCCCGAGAAATATTTGTCGAAATTTGTTTATCTTCATTTTGTAAATGTTTTTTGTATCAAAAGCAAAAGCGGCAGCTACAATTACGACAAGACGAAATTGATTTTAATAGTTAATAATTGTCATTGAATTTAGATTAATGCATTGAAGCTAAAAGCATGATAGAGTTAAGAGTAGTGAATTTAACTTCCTTCAGTTTTTTTGTGACGAATGTCAAGCATCGAACATAGAAATCTAATAGATAGTAGTGGGTGTCTAAACATCTACTGAAAAAATAGAATAAGAAGTGAAAATCTAGAATTGACTAACTACAGCTTCTGATGAGTGACACAAATTTCAGATAAAAAATTAAAATACACATTTGTTTTAAGAATATATAAATAGCGAAAGGGAGAAAATGTATGGATAAAACAATTTTAGTTGTTGATGATGAAAAACCAATCGCGGATATTTTACAGTTTAATTTAATAAAGGAAGGCTATAAGGTTATTTGTGCTTATGATGGTGATGAAGCTCTAGCGAAGGTTGAGGAAGAACAACCAGATTTAATGCTTTTAGATATAATGCTACCAAAGCGTGATGGTATGGAGGTTTGTAGGGAAGTCCGAAAAAAATATGATTTTCCGATTATTATGCTAACAGCAAAAGGCTCTGAGATTGATAAAGTATTAGGCTTAGAAATGGGTGCTGATGATTATGTAACAAAGCCTTTTAGTACGCGCGAATTGATTGCACGTGTCAAAGCCAATATGCGTCGTTTACAGGTGGTTGCTCCTGCTGCTGAGGAGGTTACAGAAGAGTCGAATGAGATTGTTGTAGGCTCGCTTGTCATTCAACCTGATGCTTATTTAGTATTAAAACGGGATGAAGCCATTGAGCTTACACATCGTGAATTTGAGCTATTACATTATTTGGGGAAACATATTGGTCAAGTCATGACACGTGAGCATTTATTGCAAACTGTATGGGGCTATGATTATTTTGGTGATGTTCGAACAGTTGATGTAACGATTCGTCGTTTACGTGAAAAAATAGAGGATAATCCTAGTCACCCAGCTTGGATTGTAACACGTCGTGGAGTAGGTTATTATTTGCGAAATCCTGAGCAGGAGTAAATGGTATGCAAAAAGTTAGCTTCTTTAAATCGATTCATGTCAAGCTAGTGCTTATTTACATTTTGTTAATATTGCTTGCTTTGCAAATAATAGGTATATATTTTGCACGTGAATTGGAGGAAAATTTAAAAACCAATTTTCGAGAGTCCATTTTCCAACGTGTTGATTTAATGCAATACAGCATTCGTGAGGAAATTTTAAAGGAACGCGATGAAAGTATGCCAACACTTGAAGAAAGTCTGAAAACCATTGTGATGGAGTTTTCTACAGGGCTGAAGGATGTTTCTTATGGAGATATATTAGAGATTCGTGTTATTGACAATCGACAGCGGATACGTGCAACATCTGAGTTAGAAAATCAAAATCTGATTGGACAGCGCTCAAATACAGATCTTGTCCGCCGTGCATTGTCAGCAGAGACATTATTTGAAAATATCAAACTTGATAATAAAACGAGAAATCGAATTTGGGTGTTAGCGACACCCATTCGAAATGGTGCAGGTACGGATGATGAAGTTATAGGGGTTCTTTATATTGAAGCTAATATTGAATCCGTCTTTGGACAAGTGAATGACATTAACCGTATTTTCCTTGGTGGAACTGCTGTGTCCTTGGTGATTACTATCTTTTTAGGAATTTTAGTAGCACGAACAATAACACAGCCCATTGCAGATATGCGTAAACAGGCACAGGCGATGGCAAAAGGAAATTATTCACGAAAAGTACGTGTTTATGGAACAGATGAAATAGGACAGCTTGCTATAACATTTAATCATTTGACAAATCGCTTGCAGGAAGCCCAATCTACTACAGATGCAGAGAGACGAAAGCTTGATTCGGTCCTTAGTAACATGACAGATGGTGTTATTGCGACAGATCGAAAAGGACGCATCATCCTTATTAATGATCCTGCACTAGAGCTCTTACATATTTCTAGGGATATTACATTAGGCCGCCCAATTGCGTCTGTCTTAGGAATTGATCAAGAGTATAGCTTTGAGGATTTAATACACATGAATGATGCATTGAATTTAAATTTTAGTATAACTGACGCACCCTATATTTTGCGTGCGAATTTCTCGGTCATTCAAAAAGAAACAGGTTTTATCAATGGTTTAATTACTGTACTGCACGATATTACAGAGCAGGAAAAAATTGAAATGGATCGCCGGGAATTTGTATCCAATGTATCACATGAGTTACGCACTCCATTAACAACGATGCGCAGCTATTTAGAGGCATTGGCGGATGGTGCCTGGAAAGATGAGAATATAGCTCCAACTTTTTTGAATGTTACACAAACAGAAACAGAACGAATGATTCGCTTAGTTAATGACTTGTTGCAGTTATCCCGCATGGATAGTGCGGATTATGAATTGAATAAGGATATTGTTCTTTTCAATTCATTCTTTAATCGTATTATTGATCGCTTTGAAATGTCAAAGTCTGACAAGGTAACGTTCCAACGTTTATTCCCAGAGGCATCTTATTATGTGGAAATTGATACAGATAAAGTGACACAGGTAATTGATAATATTATTTCTAATGCAATAAAGTATTCTCCAGATGGTGGAAATGTCCGATTTGGTTTTACTGTGCAAGGTGAGATGTTGAAGGTTATGATTTCTGATGATGGTATGGGCATTCCTAAGGAAAATGTAGGCCGCATTTTCGACCGTTTTTATCGTGTGGACCGCGCACGTGCTCGTTCTATGGGCGGTACAGGTCTAGGACTAGCTATTGCCAGGGAAATGATTGAAGCGCATGGAGGGAAAATATGGGCTGAAAGTGAGGAAGGTCAAGGTACAACCATATTCTTCACATTACCATATGATTTAGATGATTTTGACGAGGCAGGTGAGTGGGCATGAAATACATAGAGCCAGTTAAATCAGTTGTATTATTTCTACTCGTCATGTTGAGTGTCATTTTAACCTTTATCATTTGGACATATACACCAGATTATAAAATTATTGAACAAACTGAGGGAAAAGAAATCCTAATTGGATCTCAGAAAAGGATGGAGGATATCATTCGTCCCTATAAGGCAATTTATCGTTTTGATGAGGAGTTCACAGGAACGGCATCCAATGGCGCGATGAAGGATATTATGAAAGCTTTTCAGGGCTGGAATGTTCTTGATTTAGTGCCAATCAATAATAATCTTACTGCGAATTATGTAAATGAAATGATTCGTACGAATAATCGTATGACCATCTTTTTTACAGGTGAAATACCTTACTCTGCCTTTAGTTCTATTTTCCAGTTTGCTGATAAGGAAATACCTGAAACAACCTTTAATCGTATGATTATTGATTGGACGAATTATGGCAACAAAGATTTACAGATCTTTTTCATTAGTAGTAATAATAAGACTTTAATGCGCTCTCATGTAAGCCTGCAAAATACCAATCCATTTATAAGGGATGTTATTGAGCCGGCGAAAACATATAGTGCTTTTAAAGAAATTGAGCGTGATGGCTTTACCTCACTTTATATGCCTAATGATAAAATTGAATCTACCAAATATATGTATACGTTTATAGAGGAGCCACTTGAATCTTTTAAAAACGTGTTATTTCCAAATCCAAATATTGTTCAGCGTAGTATTGAAAGTGCAATCACTGAAAAATATCAAGATGGCAAATCACGAATGACTGTTGATTCAAATTTAAAATCTTTAACCTATGTATATCCAGCTGTAGAAAGTAGTGCCATCATAGAGCCATCTAAGCTCTTGAAGGATAGCTTTGAATTTATCAACGAGCATGGTGGATTTACAGCTGATTATCGCTATGTATCGAAAAATACTAATAAAAATCAGTTAGAGTATCAGCAATATTTACAGGGGTTACCAGTTTATAGTGATCAAGTTATCAGCAAAATTACGACTGCGTGGGGGGATAATCTTATATTTCGCTACAAACGCCCTTATTATTCCTTAGTTTTCGATATTCCAACCGAGAAGGAGATAAAAGAGCTGCCTTCAGGTGTGGAGATTGTGGAAAAGATTCAGCAACTTAATAATTTTGTGCTGTCAGATATAGATGATATCGTGGTGGGTTATTATTTAAAACAAGATTCAACTAGCATAATGACATTAGAGCCATGCTGGTTTGTAGTTCATAACGGTATAGCGACAAAACTGACGCCTGAATTATTAGGAGGTGTCGTAAATGGATTGGAATAGAACAAAATCTATTTTCATCATCGTTTTTTTAATACTGGATATCTTCTTGTATTCGTTATATTTAAAACGTTATAATGAAGCGCAGAGCGTAGAAATACCTGGTGAAAGAACAATAGAAACCCGTTTAAAGGATGATAAAATTACGTATGGTGCATTGCCTAGCAATGAATCAGCAACTTATATTACGGGCAAAGTGCATAAGTTTACGGGTAGTGATTTCCCCGATAAAAATCAGCAAGCTAATATTAATGGAACACTTGCTCATGTTGTCTTTATAAATCCTGTGAAGTTACGAAATATTAATGATAATACAAGCTTTACTGAGTTTCTTCATACCAATGTTAAAGAGGGAGATTCCTATGCATTATGGAAGGTAGATCGTGAGGAGCGAGTCGCAATCTTCTTTCAGAAGAAAAATAATCAAATGTTCTATTACAATGAGAGTGCCTCATTAAAAATAAAATGGAATATGGACGACGAAGTTATTATGTATGAGCAGACCATGATTGATAATATTGAAGAAATAGAACAACAAGAAACAGTTATCCCACCACTTCAAATTATCCAAACATTGTATGCAAAAGGACTATTAAAGGCAGAATCTCGTATTACTCATATAAAACTGGGCTATTCAACCTTTAGTAATTTAACACAAACACAAACACAAGTGTTGATACCAACATGGGAAGTACAAGTAAAATTAGCAGACGGTGAGTCAGAAGAGTACTTTGTTGATGCGATGGAAGGAAAAATTATTGATATTCAAGAGGACAAGCAAGAGGGAGAAGAGGAAGACTGGGGAGTTGAATAATGCGATTTAGTGTTTTAGCAAGTGGCAGTACAGGCAATTCGATATATGTAGAGAATGATGAACATGCATTTATTGTCGATGCAGGGCTAAGTGGAAAAAGGATGGAGCAACTATTTGCGAAAATCGACCGTAATATGAAACAGCTGAGTGGCATCTTCGTGACACATGAACATAGTGACCATATTAAGGGAATTGGTGTATTGGCACGAAAGTATAATGTACCTGTTTATGCAAATGCCAAGACATGGCAGGCAATGGACGGGCTTGTTGGTGATATTCCCCTAGAGCAACGTTTTGAGTTTGAAATGGATACAGTAAAGCACTTTGGCTCAATAGCTATTGAATCCTTTGCTGTGTCACATGATGCAGCGGATCCAATGTTCTATACTTTTCATGAAAATGGGCGCAAGCTTGTTGTTATTACGGATACAGGCTATGTTAGCGACCGTATGAAGGGTATTATTCGAGGTGCAGATTCCTTTGTTTTTGAAAGTAACCATGATGTGAATATGCTACAAATGGGTCGTTATCCATGGTCGATAAAACGCCGTATTTTAAGTGATGTAGGGCATGTTTCAAATGAAGATGCGGCAGTAGCTATGAGTGAGGTCGTATTTGAAAAACCAACAAATATTTATTTATCGCATTTAAGTAAGGATAATAATATGAAAGAGCTTGCACGCATGAGCGTCACACAAACATTACAATCCTGCGGTATTATTGTAGGAGAGTATGTAAAGCTATTTGATACGGATGCAGAGGAACCAACACAATTGGTAACAGTTTAATATTATTGAAACTGTTTGAGAGGCTGTTTCATCGTAATTTTTAAAAAATACGATGAGGCAGCCATTTTTATGTCCATTTTATTTATTTTTCATCTAATTTTAATGTTTGAATCGTAATATTAGGGTAACAACTAACAAATAGTAATACATGAAAGGATGAGGAAGATGAGCTATTTTCAAGATGATGATAAAAATCGTGATTTCCTAAATAATGATGAAATACAGAAATCACCTCTTCAAGAGCGACTTGAAAAAGAGGAGAGAGAAATACAAGAGAAGCGTCAAAAAAAGAAAGGTGGTGGCGGAGGTAAGGGCGGCTACTTCTTCAGCGGTCTTATTGGGGTCATCATAGGTGCTTTACTCGTGTGGCTCATGCTACCTGGGCTTGTTAACCAGATGCCTGGTACAACGACAAGCAATACAGGTAAAAATGAAACGACCATCAATCAAGTAGCAACAGAAGTAAAAACTGATGTTATAAAAGCAGTGGATACGGCTTCTGGTGCTGTTGTAGGTATAACTAATATACAAGAGGTGACTAGCGGTGGATTCTGGAATCCGCCAACAACATCAACACAGCCTGCTGGAAGTGGTTCAGGTGTTATTTATAAGGTTCAGGGTGACAAGGCCTTTATCGTGACAAATAACCATGTTATTCAAGGCGCTAAACAGCTAGAGGTAACAATGCCAGATGGAACGAAGGAAGAAGCGCAGTTAGTTGGTAGAGACGAATGGACAGACTTAGCGGTTATTTCAATCAGCTCTAAGGATGTTAAAACAGTTGCGAAATTTGGGAGCTCAGATGTCCTAAAACAGGGTGAAACAGTAATAGCAATTGGTAACCCACTTGGCTTAGAATTTTACGGATCAGTTACGACAGGTGTTGTTTCTGGTAAGGATCGTTCTGTGCCGGTTGATTTAAATGGTGATGGAACAATTGATTGGCAGCAAGAGGTTTTACAAACAGACGCCGCTATCAACCCTGGTAATAGTGGAGGTGCTCTAGTAAACCTTGCAGGTGAATTAGTCGGCATTAACTCCATGAAAATCTCTGAATCATCTGTAGAAGGATTAGGCTTCTCAATTCCAATAAACTCAGCTATTCCAATTATTGAGGAATTAGAGAAAAACGGTGAAATGAAACGTCCAACAATGGGTATTCAATTAGCTGATTTAACGGATGTACCATCATTCTACCAGCAGCAAACATTAAAATTACCGAAAGATATTACGACAGGTGTTGTAATTACAGACGTTGTGAATAATTCACCAGCATCAAAAGCAGGCGTCCAACAATATGATGTCATTGTAGAAATGGATGGCAAAAAAATCGAAACAGCAATTGATTTACGCAAACATTTATATAATGATAAAAAAATTGGTGATAAATTAACAATGAAAGTATACCGCCAAGGTAAATTAGTGGAGCTATCACTAACTTTAACAAATAGCAATTCATTGTAAATATAAATCAGTGAGGGGTTAATAATCCTCACTGATTTTTTTGTGGATAGAAAAAAATTGACTAGCCTTATACAGAAGGATAGAGCAAATATTGTGGATAACTAGAAAATTGTGAATAATATCTCTACACATCAAAACAGCAAGAGAAAGCCTTTTCTTTCATACTTGTCAGTCCTTTGTTACAATAGATTGTGGATAACATAGACTGAAATGTGAATAAGTTTGTGGAAATTTCGGAAAACAAGGAGACATAGAGAAATGGAAAAATACAGCTGCGAAAACCATATAGATCACGCTTTAGACATGTTTGTAGCGGAGCAAAAAGTATTCCCAATTATGGATAAAGTCGAAGAGGAAAAAAAGTTATCCACAAAATGTAGTTACTGTGAACAACCAGCAGAATATATTGTATCAAGTAAATAACTTTACACAATATATAGGAATGCTATGTGGATATGTTGATAACTTCTGTGGATAATTTGTTTGTAAATGAATTGTAAAGGTGGATAACGTGTGAATATAACGATTGTATCAGTCGGCAAACTAAAAGAAAAGTACTTAAAAATGGGCATCGATGAATATGTGAAACGTCTCGGCGGTTATGCAAAGATGGATATCATTGAGGTACCAGATGAAAAAGCCCCCGAGCAGCTAAGCGATGCCGAAATGGAAATCGTCAAGAAAAAAGAGGGTGAACGTATCCTCTCCAAAATTAGTCCAGATACATACGTTATCGCCCTAGCGATTAACGGCAAAATGAAAACCTCTGAACAAATGGCAGCAGATCTTGAATCCCTCATGACCTACGGCAAAAGCAAAATCGCCTTCGTCATCGGTGGCTCCCTCGGCCTACACAATGAAGTATTGAAGCGAGCTGACGAGCAGCAATCCTTCGGCCAAATGACATTACCCCACCAGCTAATGAAGCTAGTCTTGGTGGAGCAGATTTATCGGAGTTTTAGGATTATGAAGGGGGAACCGTATCATAAGTAGTAGTAAAGCGAAAGTTTGAACTAATAATATAAAAAGAAGATGATAAGGGGTGGTTTAGGATAAAGGTGATTAAAAAATTCTATTCATTCCTTATTTGGCAACAAATAAAAAGAATCCATTTTGATCAATCTTTTTTCTAAATGGATTCTTATCTTGAATATTTAAATGTAAGGTTTATAAAAAAGCTGCAGTTCATTGAAAAAGGAAAAAATTTTTTTCAATTTATTGAATAGTATCTTGCTTCTTTTCTTTTAAAACAGCATCCGTCAATCTCTTATCTACTAAATACTTTGCTTTGTTTGGCTGTCCTTCAGCCCTAGTTATTTCCAGTGTATTTAAGTTCGCAGCTACCGAGAAAAGTGTTCCAAATTTATACTCTGTTAAATTTAAACAGACATGTCCCTTGGTATCTGACATAATTGATTGGGCAATAGAAAGTTTCATACCATTGATATTTTCAGCAAGAACTCTGTCTAATGTTTCAAAACGATCTTTTGATTTGCTCCAATTCCAACTTTCTGAAACAGATACACCTACATGATGGTTCGTGCAATGAATATAATTATTTTTCGGTAGACGAACTTGACATCCGTTTGGAGTAACTTCTACAACCGCCATAGTACCTGATGGATCAGCCAGTAAATAGTTATTCGCTACCGAACTTGAAAAACTTTTTAACACCTTAATTCCTTCTTCGACATTACCACAATTTTCCAAAATATGTTTACATGCAAAATAAAAATTTAAACCCGGTTTAATTCCTTCATGAGGGACTGCTGTAATACCTACAAACAAACCATGTTCGTTAATGCCATCTACTTTTCCAATAAAACAATCTGAGTGACCTAGATATTTATTTTTTCCATCAAAACAAACCAATGATGACTCTGTAATTTTCTTCAAACTAAAGAGCATATCATAATTGCGTCCAATAATGACTTCACTCCCATTAAACGCGGCAAAAATGCTACATTGGCCTGCTGGTTCAAAAACTCCTATACTTAACAGAAAGGAACTTACTTCTTCAAATGAGGCATGACATCCGTCAGCAAAACCTTGTATTTCCTTTTTAATATTCGAATCAAACTCATCCAAAAATGGTATACATAATTTACCGTAATTCATTTCTTCTTCTGTAACTTGTGGGAAACGAAAGCCATTTTTATAAATAATTTCTGCATAATGCTTCCCTGCTTCGTATGGGTCCCCTTTTAATCTCGGATGATACATATTCATTTCCTCCTTTGTTAACATAATCTCTCTATATAAAAATAATAAACCCTCCAGCAGATGGAGAGTTTACCCGGATTTTATTAAAAATTTTTAAAAACAATTCTAGATAACAGGTACACATATTTTGGTAAGAAAGTCTGATGGATGTCTACTTAAATTTGGCCGTAAATTCCTCAAATCCAAATTGGCAGGAATAAGTCCCTTTTCATATACCTCCATCATATCTCCATTCTGAGTCAGATTCTTTTGATCGATCCACATTTTCAGCACTTCATATCCTGCGGCCAAGTCTGTGTAAGGTCCTTTAACTGTAATACAGGCATATTTTCCATTGGATAATATTTTGCAACCATCTAGATCATTCGAATTTTTTACTGGTATAAGCACTTCAACATCCACCTCATTATCCTTCAAATCTCTATCATGGAAAATAGCCATGAGTTTTCCATTAACCTTAAGATTATAAGCATAAACTTGGTCGAATAAATTTTTCACAAGTATATCTATAAATTTTAACTGTACTTTTTTACGAAGAGTATATACCAATGTATTCTCCCGATTTTCAAAATAACAATCTGACAAAATTGGACCTTGAATCATTGGAACTCCGGCTGCTATTTTTATTTTCAATTGTTCCATTTCCTCTATTTTTTTGGTGATTTGTTGTTTTTGCTTTGCAAGTTCAGAAATTTTTTGTTCGATTATGCTATTCCACTGTACATGATCCGCACTCTCAATAATTTGCTTAATATTGGCTAATGGAATATGCAAACTTTTTAAAAGTAGTATTATTTTAATAGCTTCAATTTTGTCATAGTCATAATAGCGATAATTAGTTTCAGAGTCTATGTATGAAGGTTTTAGTAAACCAATATCATCATAATACCGCAATGTTTTTACAGGTAAATCACATATCTTAGATAATTTTCCTATTGTATACATAATACTATCCTTTCAAACATTTCACTGTTATTGTTTATAAATAAATTATTACAAACAGGTCTAACACTATCAATCCTTATTCCGCATAATGGCCCTTTAATGGAATAACTTCATTATCGATTAAAAATTTCTTGATCAACAACAAAAACAAAATTTCACCTTTGTAGAGATAGGAAATTCCGGTTAAACTTGTTTGTAAAGCAATAATAATCACAATAAGGGTCGCCCTTTATACTCATGGGTGACTTTTACTTGTCTTTGACTTCTATCAGGTTTGTACTAGGTTATAATAATATAAATAAGCAGCGAGTAAGTGCGGTTTTTAGAAACAACTCATGTAATAAATCAATTATAGCTTAAATACCTTTTACTATTCTGAAGTTTGGGGGATAGTAATGAGTAATTATATGGCTATGCCGTTAGGAGAGAAATAGAATGTGAAAGAGGTTAACTAAAATATTCAGGTTTAGTTTAATAATTACATTGTTAATTGTTTTACTCGGTCTATTTTTTCCTACATGGACACCTCATATTAAAGGGGAGCAAAGCATAAGTACGCTGGAGCAGGTTGAAATTAACGGAACAGGACATGAAATTATGATTCGAGGAATAGATTCAAGTAATCCGATTCTCATTTTTGTTCATGGTGGCCCAGCGTGCTCCGAAATTCCATACGCAAGAAAATACCAAAAAGACCTTGAAAAGCAATTTACTATTGTACATTATGATCAGCGTGGCAGTGGAAAATCCTATCATTTTTTCGAAGACTATTCAAACTTAACTACTGACTTGCTGGTTGAAGATTTATTGTCATTAACTGATTACATTTTGGAGAGGTTTAACCAAGAAAAGGTTTTATTAGTTGGACATTCGTTTGGCACTTATATTGGAATGAAAGCTATCGATAAATCACCTGAGAAATATTATGGGTATATAGGTATTGGGCAAGTAGCAGATGTAGTTCAAAGTGAGTTGGACAGTTTAGAATTTACACTGGAACAGGCAAAACAAGAAGGAAATTCAGATGATATAGAGAAACTAATGTTACTTCAACCGTTGATTGAAAATGGAGAAGTTCAGACACCGAGAAATCTCGTACGTAAATATGGGGGTGCAGCAAGACTTATTGATGATAATACAGATTATCTAACAGGATTTCTTTTTAACCCTGAATATAATGGGCTAGATGTAATTCGTTATCTAAGAGGGATTCATGTTACACAAGAAGTGTTGTTGAACGAAGGAGCAAAGCATACTATTACAGAGATTGTAAATCAAGTGGATTTGCCTATTTTTTTTGTAATGGGGAAATTCGATTATATGACGTCTGTAAATGCAGCAAAAAATTATTATGGTAGTATGGAAGCCCCTGTGAAAGAGTTTGTTATTTTTGAAGAGTCAGCTCATTATCCACAGTTCGAAGAGAAAGAAAAGTTTACTTTATGGTTAAATAAAACCTTCGATGAACTTCAGAATGGAACTGCTGAATATTGATATCGACTTTCAAGAAATATAAAAATTTTAAAATGGTTATATAGTAATTTTAGTGGTATTTAATAAAGCTAAATTTAATCTTTGCAAACCTCACTAATATCCATCACGAAGAACCTTACCATAAGTGACACACTAATAGCTTATGCATTTTCTTTTACAAGTTGTTCCGTTGCAAATGCGTAAACCAACGTTCACTATTGTGTAAGGAAGCTCATATTTTCCTATGACCTTTACTTGAAATACATTAGGTTCCTTTTTATGAAAAATTGTAAAATAAATTTAATAGACTGATAACACAAAGCGAAAACTCCTAACGTAATTTGTATCGACAACAAATACGATTCGGGAGTTTTTGCTTTTAAACTATAGTAAATTGTAAAAATCTTTAATTGCTATAAGGTCAATCTCAACTTATGATGATGAGCCATTTTTATAATTCATCTTATCGATTCCTGTTTTTTATAAATTTTTCAATTATTTCACAGTTACTTTCAACTTATTTCACATCTGTGTCGTATTATTGGAAATTGAAAGGAGATTGTAAACATTGAAAAAACTATTCGTATTAGGATTTATATTGTTAAGTATTATTTCTGTAGATCTTATAGGTAATAAGCACAAAATGAATGCCGAGGCAGCTCAATCAAGTTTAGAAAAAGATGTACCTGATAATACAAATTGTGCATTTTGTAATATGGTGGTGTACCAAAAAAAAGATAAGATGGGTGTTTTTTCTGCCCAAGCAATTAAAAAGAAAGGTAAGGTGGTTTATTACGATGACATCGGTTGCCTTTTATACGATGAGGTGAAAAATAAAACAACCAATAAAAAGTATGTTCGTGATTACAAAACATTAAAGTGGGTTCAAGCTGAAAAGGCGACGTATGTTAAAACATCGCTAGTTTCACCAATGGACGATGGATATATATATTTTGCTAAAGCAGCTGATGCGAAGGATTATATTGCTAAACATTCAGGTACAGAAATTGTCCCATTTAAAACTGTTCAAAAAGAGAGTGTTCAGAAATATCAATAGATATAGTTAAAAACACAATAAATTCAGAAAGGAAAATATAAAAAATGAAAAAATATATACAGTTTGGATTGCTTATATTTGTAATTTTAGTAGCATTTTTGATTAGTAATCAAAATTCAATTGTATTTGCAGCCACTACAGATGTCCAAGCTATTAAAAATGGAGAAGTAGTTTATTATAAGAATGTATTTTCATTGTTATATGATGAATTAAATGAAGGGGTTACATTTACAAAAAAAGTACAGGATTATAGTACAAAAAAATGGGTTGCGTTAGATTCAGTAACGATTGTTAAAACTAATGCTTCAAAAAATATTTATTTTTCAAAAGAAACAGATGCAGATAAATATATTAAAGCTTATAAAACAAAAAACGACATAACCTTAAAAAAGGTTAATTTAAATACAATTGAGACTAGTGCCCAGGAAAAATATAAAAAAGAAGCACCAAGTATTGTATTAAATGCGAGCACAACCGAGCCAACAAATACAAATGTCACAGTGAATGTAGATATTACAGATAATAAGAAAGTGACCTTGAAAAAATGGGCAATTGGTACAAAGTCAGCAATTAAATTTTCAATTGCAGGGACAACCTTAACAGATAACTCATTTACAGTAAGTAAAAATGGAACATACACAGTTTATGCTTTAGACAATAATGGTAATAAAAGAACAAAATCAATTACAATATCAAATATTGATAAAACGGCACCAGCAATAACACTTTCAATACCTGAAAGTGATACAACAGCAGTAAGTAAAAAAATACAAGTTTCAACTACTGATGATACTGGGATTCAAGATTTAAAATGGGCTTATAGAGATAAAGGTGTAGAATACTTCGTTGATAAAGGTTCAAGAAAAGCGCCATTACAAAATGCGAATCAAAAAGATAAAATTATCGCACTAAAAAATGGTGTGTATACAATTTATGCTGAGGACAAAGCGGGGAATAAATCCGTAAAAACAATTACTATCGACGGAATCTCAGAATTTACAGAAGTAACACAAACGGGTGTACACTGTGAAGTATGTCGTATGGATCTTCATAACACTGACCCAAATAAAGTGTATTCTGCCAAAGCGATTGATCAAGAAGGAAATACTCATTATTTTTGTAGAATTGGATGTATGTATCATCAAGAACATGCAAATGGTATAGCATTTACTAATAAATATGTTCGTGATTATAGTGCCACAGCGCCACGCTTAAATAACTGGATTGCAGTTGAAAATGCAGTAACTGTAAAATTTAATAATGATGAAACAACCAAAGGAATCATGGGCTGGAAATTGTTCCACTTTACAGATTTACCAAGTGCAGCAAACTACCTAAGTGTGAGCAAAGAAAAAGTAGTAGCTGAAAAATTAGAAAATATCATTGAATATGCGAAAACGAATAATAAGGGAATGAATTATCAATACGAGGTTGATAAAGCAGCACAGTAATTTTGAATATTTCCAATTTGGACTAATAGAAAAGCGAAAACGCATGTATCGTAATTGTTGTTGAGACAAATCACGTTAGAAGTTTTTGCTTTGTGTCATTATTTGAAACAATCAGGCTTACGTACATAGATAAGAGTGTACGCTATCTTCAGACTTCTGGTTTTTTCTCATTTGCTTGTCTAGGAATAGCATAGGCTCTTTCACTTTTTTGATAGTTTGATCTCTTGATTATCACTTAATCGAGGTTAAGTGATTTTCGAAAGGAATTCCCGAACACTCTAAAATCAGTTTAAACGATTCATCGACACGCATTAGGTCAGCGGAAATAGAGACACTTTAGTCGATAATCTTTATAATTTACAATGCACGCATTACAACATATTTAAACCGCACTTACATTAGTTACGGAAAACCATACTATAAGTGAAATTACCCTCAATTGTTAGACCTAGTTATACCATTAGGCAGTTATTTGGGCATGGGTTCGATATTGTTTCGGATCCATGCTTTTTAATTTTGCCTAAATTCTTCTTTGTTTTTGTAATACATAAATAGCTTTGAGCACCCTTCCTATACCAGTAATATTGACAATGATAATCATTATCGATAAGGTGAAAATAGACAAGAGTTCTTATGCCTTATCACTCGCATTCTAGCGGCAGATTTTTGATTGAATCATTATTATTGAAATGAGGTATGCAATGTGAAAATCGACGTTCAACAGCTAGCAGAGCATTTAGCACACACTCCTTTTCAAGTAGAAGGAGTATACCGATATTCTAGAAATTCGGGTGTACCCTATGCTGACTATACAGATTCTTTTCCTGGATTTGTGTTTCCAATCGCAGGAAAGATACAATTTCAATTTAATGGAACGCCTTATATCTTTTCACCAGGAAAAGTTGTGCATGGGGGTGCAAATATGAAACTAGATCAAGAAAATTTCGGTAGTATCAATTGGGAATATATTCTTGTTCAATATAGGATATGTAAGTCAGAATTAGAAGAGTCAAGCTTTTCTCATCAGCATTTTGAATTATTAACAGGACAATCTCCTCGTCTTATCGAATTAATTATGCGTCTTTGGCGCGTCTATAATCAGCGCGGAGGCATTTCAATGTTTCAGACCGAAATGCTTTTTCGTGATGTATTGAATGAAGCCTTATTATGTGTTGCTAATAGGCAAAATAGCTGTGAATCACATACTCTATTCGAACGGGTATCTAATTATATTCATGAAAATTATTATCAAAGCCTGACAATAGCTTCGCTTGCAGAACAAAATAATGTTAATCGAAATCGACTTTCTTATGTATTTAGAAGATATGCAGGGATGGGACCTGCAGAATACTTATTAAAATATCGTATAAACATGGCGCAAGAAATGCTACTTACAAGTGATGCGCCTGTGCAAGAAATTGCCCAAACGGTTGGAATTGCTGACCCCTTTTATTTTAGTAGAGTGTTCAAGAAACAATTAGGTATTTCCCCCAGTGAACATCGAGAGAAGTTCATCAATAATCCATGTTAATTTCAACAAGCATCTATTCTATTCAAAAAATACCTTTACTATACTAATGGCATACCAAAGAAAATAAAATGGTGGAGGAATTTCATATGCTAAAGATTAAAGGTCTGCTAATCTCCATGCTACTATTCGCAGGCATACTAGCTGGTTGTAATGAAACGCCTGCTAAAAATAAAGATTCAACTACAGAAGCAGTTAATGTAGATGCAACGGATTGGCCTAGAACATTTAAGGATGCCTTAGGTAAAGAAATTGTTATTGAGGAAAAACCAGAAAAAATAGTTTCACTATGGTATTTTTACCCTGAAATATTAGTTGCATTAGGTGAGCCACCTGCTGCCACTACTGAAAAAGAGTATTTATCTTCTTTAGCTTATTTACAGGGAAAATTGGATTCAGTAGAAGAATTAGGCGATAAATTGTCTCCTAGTATTGAAAAAATATTATCTACTAAGCCTGATTATATTTTAGCAACAGAACATCATGAAAAATTGTATGATTCACTAGAAAAAGTGGCACCAGTCATTACATTAAATTTCAAGGACATCTATGAAAATTGGCAATATGGACTTCGTACAGTAGCCGAGATTATTGGAAAAGAAGACGAAGCAGAAAATGTAATTGCTAAAATGATGAAAGAAATTACAACTGAGCGTGAAGCATTAAAGTCGATTCAAGGGGAGTCCATAGCACTTATATTGTCTTGGGATGGAAAAACTTTTAATGTTCTAGGTGAAGAAAACCCTGTTTATACACTTGCTTTTGATAAAGAAATGGGACTGGGGCTTACACCAGATGAAACATTTAAAGGTACTAATAATGAATTTACTTCGTTTGAAGGAATTTCAACTGTTCAAGCAGATCATATTTTCCTTATAGGTGACATTACGAAGAAGGAAGAATTAATGAATGACTTAAACCAAAGTAATGTATGGAATAATCTGAATGCCGTAAAGAAAGGTAATATCTATTTAATGGATAGTTCTGCTATTACTGGTGGTCCATTAGCTATCGAATACGCTTTACAAAATATAACAAATGCCTTACATAAATTCTAAAAGTCGAAAAGGCATCATAAAGATCAAAAAATAAGGAGAGATGAATATGCAATATCAAGCTATTAATCTGAATGAGGAGCTATCTCAAATCACCGAGCTTTGGTCACCGAAAATCGTTGGTGAAATAAATGATTTTCTATTTAAGTTGATTAAGATTGATGGGGATTTTATCTGGCATAACCATGAGGGAGCGGATAAGGTATTCATTGTAATCGAAGGAGAAATGTTCATGGCTTTTCGTGATGGTCAGGTGAAAATTTCCAAGGGGGAGATGTTTATTGTTCCAGGAGGAGTCGATCAAAAGCCTTTCGCTGAAAAGGAATGTCATATCATGTTGGTGGAGCCTAAAGGCGCAGTAAACACTAGCGGTACTGAGTCTGAATAAAATCTACTTGGATTAGTGTTTGTTACTAAAATGATTCATGTAATAATGGCTCGTCTTACGGTGTATGTATAACACCCTTGTTGGAAAATTTGAATAAGGAAGTATTGTAGTTTTTTAGATGTAATTCACTTAGATATATTGCGGTGAATCTAACATTAAAAAAGTGCTCTTTTGTACAAGAGAACGGTCATCTATCCATTTTTCGGGTAGATGGCTTTTGTTCGTTTGGGGCAGATTTATGTAGGTGAATTAGCACTCGAACATTTTCTATTTTAAATGTTATAATTTTCTTGAATATAAATATATTTCTGTGCTAAATTCATCTATTCTAAAGTCATTAACTATACGGAAAAATACAGGAAAAAATAAAAATTCTATGTATTTTCTGTTCTATCTAATTGTATAAAGGGGTTTTGATATGACTAACATTGTTTCTTTACAAAAAGGTGGTAATACGGTTCTTTCAGAGAGTGGTATTATCACAGTGGAAGTGCAATGGAACTCTACATCTGTATTAGATGTTAGTTCTTTTTTGGTAGCTGCTAATGGTAAAGTTCCATCAGATGATTACATGATTTTTTATAACCAAGAAACAGATCCAGAGCGAAGTGTTTGGTTGAAAGCGAATGATAAGAATAAGGTGGTTTTTACTATTCAGCTAGAGAAGCTTTCAACGACTATACAGCATTGTTTTTTTACAGCGACATTAGAAGGAAACTCAACATTTGATTCAGTTCAAGGGTTAAGTATCACAGTAAAGGGAACGCATGGGGAAGTTTGTTATCAAATCGATGATGCTACTGAAGAAAAAGCATTAGTTCTTGCAGAAGTATATCGACACCAATCAAAATTTAAATTTCGAGCGATTGGCAGAGGATTTAATGGCGGGTTAAAGCCATTAGCTGAGTCGTACGGTGTGGAGGTTGAAGAGCCTGACGTACCTGAAGTAACTGAAGCTTCATCTGTTCCTCACAGTGAACCTGTTCAAGAAGTTAATTTAACAAAAATTGATTTACTGAAAAGAAAAGTTTCAATTTCATTGAAAAAAAAGAAAATTGCACTTGAGAAATCGCGTGTAGCAGTTGTTTTTGATGCATCAGGCTCTATGACACAGCTCTATCGAAATGGTACCATTCAACGTGCTTTTGAACGTGTGCTGGCTGTTGCTGCTTGCATGGACGATAATGGCGAATTAGATGTTTGGTTCTTTGGGTCTAAATTTATGAAAACGAGAAGTGTAACAGAAAGAGATTTTGAGGATTATATTCAACAAACGTATCCTATACCCAAAACGTTCGGTGGTCTAGGTATAGGAAATAATGAGCCACCTGTTATGAAGGATATTATCCATCACTACGTTAAAAATGAACCTAGAAAAGACATACCAGCATATATAATATTTTTCAGTGATGGTGGAATTTATAAAGATAAAGAGATTGCAAAAATATTAGTGGATGCCTCTAAACAAAATCTTTTCTGGCAATTTGTTGGGCTAGGAAATGCGAATTATGGAGTTCTTGAAAAATTAGATAATTTACCGGGACGATTTATTGATAATGCTGATTTTTTTGCTTTAGATGATTTAGATAAAATATCAGATGAAGAATTATATAACCGTCTCCTAAATGAGTTCCCAATATGGCTGAAGGAAGCAAGGGAAAAGGGAATTTTACATTGAAGCGGAGGAAATTGAGTAATTAGCAAGGCTAGACTATAGTTTGACCAAAACATATTTGTGGAATGAAAATTGAGCATAAATATATTAGGCTGAGGACATTTTATTGGCTATACAAAAAAGGTTGACTAGGGGGGAGCCAATGGGACTTATTAAATTAAATTGTCCAAATTGTAATGGGAAAATTGAATATAAAGAAGGGCAGCCATTCAAATGTCCTTTTTGTGAAACTGAATTAATGTTGAAGGAGAATAATGTCTATTATGTTGACCAGACGATCAATAATTATTATGGAACACCTCCTCCAAAATCAAACACACGTCCCAATTTAAAAGCGCTTCTAATTGTACCAATCGTAATTATTTGTGCATTCTTAGGGTATTTTCTTTTGAATAATAATCAAACAGAATATGGTAACCATGATAAAATACCTGTTCGATCAATGCCAGAAAGCGAAGTTCTTTTGTTCTTTTTAAAAGATATTTTTAATAAAGGTGAAGCGATGCCGACTAAAGAAGAATTGGCTCGTATCCGCTATTTAACTACCTACTATACTGATTATCAGTGGCATTTTGATTACAGCTTTGATGATCCTTTTACGAATAAGCAGGCTGAAATTTCTACCTATATCATTATGGATAAGATATTAAATACGCAAAAAATCGAACAGAAAGACTTTGAAGCCTTTACAGGACTGACTGTATTGAAGTTCATGAATAATTATGAGATATCGCAGAGTGAAAAAGTAAGCTTCCGACATCTGAAAAACTTAAAAAGCTATACAGGTAGCTTTAATGAATCATTTAGTAAAATTGCCGACTATTTTAGTGATAAGTCTAGCGTTGTAGAGCTCTCTGTCCAAATTCGAAGTAATGATGAACTTGCATTATTATTAAACTTTCCCAATCTTAGATCACTTGGGATTTCTTATTTGAATGAGACGGTTACAGACTTCCATCTGCTGAATCAACTATCATTAAAATCATTGTCTTTAAGTTCTACCAATGATTTAAAGTGGTTGGCTTCATTAACAGGTTTGGAGTCGTTAGCAATAGATATGAGTGAGGCGACAGATTTTAGCTCGTTCTATTCACTGAATCAACTACAAGAATTGAAGCTTACATCGGTAAGAAATTTAAAAACGCTTGATTTTATACAAAACATGCCCAACCTTCAATCCCTTGATCTTGAAAATATGGATATTACGAATTTAGAACGCCTTAGAGATAAATCGTCATTGACTAAACTACGTTTATCTTCTCTTTATAAATTAGAATTACTTGATATTGTGAACAGCCTGACTTCACTGACCGATTTATCGATAATTGGTTATAGTGGCGATGTATCATCGATTGTAGCCCCTCATTTAAAAAAAGCAGAATTAACAAGTTCTTTCATACCTAAGTTAGAGGCCCCTGCTTTAAAAAACTTGACGGTTTATATTAGAGGATCGGAGTCGTATTTTAATGGAGCAGAATTATTAAAATACCCACAGCTAGAACAGCTTACCGCGATGGAGAGTGGAGATTTTACAGGTATTAGTGCATTAAATCGTCTACCAAATCTACAAACGTTAAATTTTAATGAGACATATTTTTTCGATGAAACGAGGGAGTTATTTAATTTACAGCATGTAAAAACGTTAAATTGTAATGAGTGTAAGTTTCAATTTAATAGTAATAACCCTTTTAACAACAACATACTGGAACATTTAACATTGAATGATGGATCCTTCCGAATAGGTAATGGTGACTGGTTGCATGAAGTTGATAAGATTATGCCTTATTTTGCTGGCTTTTCATCACTTCGTTCATTCACAATGCAGGATAGTTCACTACAAACGATAAGTTTTATGGAAAATTGGCAACAAATTGAGATGCTTCATTTGGAAAATAACGCTATTACAAATATAGAGTCTTTAGTAAACCTACCTAATTTGAAAAGGCTATACATTTTAGGAAATCAAGTGCAAAACAAGTCTGTTCTTGATAAGGGAATTTTGATTTATTAAGGAGTTCTTGGAAGTGATAGCTAATGAGATCCGTTCCTATATGCTTTAGAAACCATAAAGGAAAAATCACAATTACGTTAAGCTGCAGCATTAACTAAGGAAGAAGAAACGCTTTATCAGCTTCTCCATAAAGCTGATACGGGCTTTATATTGTGCCAAAGCAAGAAGGACGTAACATGTTTATAAAGAACTATTAAGCCTGAAATGTAAAAGCATTTCAGGCTTTCATATATTGATGATTAAAACTTCGTTGTTTATAAATAAAAATGCATTTGCTAGTGCAAACTTTAGATGAAAAGTCGCCAAACAAATGATCATGACTTTTCAAAAAATCAATGAAGGATGGTAGTCAAATATGAAAACAAAGCATACCAATACAACGCAATACGCGAAGAAATTACAAGCAAACCAAAATCGTCAGCAGCAGGAGGAATTTGGTTCCGAGTTTGAAATCGATGCAGCTTCAGCACAAGTTAACAACTTTGCCGAAGCACAAGGAAAAACAGATATCAAACAGCCAGTAAGTGAGCGTACGGCATGGCATTAATTTTCATTTGACAACTATTCAAAACATTGAGATGGAGAACTAAGGTTTTGGCCTTAGTTCTTCATATTGATGAGGAAAAAATTATTATTGTTTTTTGTGGTCATTACTAGGCTTAAAAGATTTTAATAATTCCTTAGTATCTTGTAGAGAAATGTCCTGGCTAACAACCTCATATTTATAATCACCTTTCATGCCTATAAAATGAGCGCCTAAAAGATCTGTTATTTCATAACCTGACCACTCAATGCCGTTTAAAGTAAATTTTTCAAGCTGTTCTCCCTTTTCCCTATTAAAATCACTTAAAGTTCGTATTACGGAATCTTTATGATAGGCACGTACATAGATAACCTGACTTTCATTTTCGAAAATATAAGTAAGATATGCTTGTTTATAAGCTTTATATTTTTCATAGCCAGCTGAGAATAATGAAAGCTTGGAATGCGTGAATTCGTACAGGAATGGTATGTCCTTCCGAAGTAAATCTAATACATCCTCGGTATCTTCCTTAATTGCGTCTGCATAGTCTACAACTTCTATATCTACTTCTCTTGGGTCAATATTTACTTTTTTTCGCGTATTTATAGGTAGGTGATAGCCATCTAAGTTTGGCACAAATGTCTGCGGATCAATCGGTATATTTACATCCAAACGTTCAGGATGAAGATAACTAGTAAGTTTACCATCCTTATCATACGTTTCATATTTCATTAGGATTCCAGTATCTTTGTCCACCCAAAAGCGAAAAGTATCAGTTGTTCCTTTCATCTTCATTCTCTCTACTACTTGCCCATCCATTTTTCCGAATAAAACAATAGTATTATGGCCTAACAATTCTTCATTTTGTTTTTCAATCTCCCAATGCTCCATATTTCTTAAATAAATAGAGGTTATTTCATAGGGGAACAAAGATGTACCTGAAGCGGTAATGTGTGGTCGTTCCCTAAACTTGATGTTTTCTTTATATACATCTTTCAGCTTAATATTAAACGCTTCCTCTGGAGTAACCACTTTACGTGTTGGTTCCGATTGATAATCTTGTACTTGGTATGTTTTATTTAAACTTTCTTTAGACCAAAGCTTTTCATTATTATAAATATATTCTTGAATACTTTCCTTAAACCCCATCACCTTTTCATCAAATAGAGTTGTTACTTTCTCGTAACCACCAATTTCATTTTTTAAACTCAATTTATACTCAATAATAGATGTACTAACAGAGTCATCGTAAAATAGTGAATACTCCTCAAATTTCCCGGCTGCAGTGTGAAAATAATCCACCGTATTTAAAAGCTTTGCAACAACATCCTTCTTTGTCATCTCTTCATAAGATTCTTTTTGTTCAGGTGATATTGAAAGGTGTGGATCGATTTTAGGCTCTTGGAGAATGGCCTCATTATTTTTATTTAAACCTGTGATTTTTTCTTCCCTTGATAGAATTTTCAACTCGTTTATAATGAAATAGCTTGTTCCTAAGAAAAATAGAAGGGTTATGACGGTAGGTAACAAATAATTTAGTTTGCGTTTTACATGAAACGACTTCTTGTTTCTTTTGTGTAAAGTCTGACGAACGTTTTCTTGATTCTTCTCATTAAAGTTGATGTCTTTTAAAACAGTTTCATTCATTGTCTGTACAATTTTTTTAAATATGTCATCCATTAATTTTGCCCCCTTCAAGTGACTTTTTTAACAAAAGGCGAGCTCTATGCAGTCTGGATTTAATCGTTTGTAACCTTAAATCTAATAAAGTCGATATTTGGTTATATGACATTTCTTCGTAATAATATAAAATAATAACCTCTCTATATTTCACTGGTAAGGAAAGAATCTTTTCAGCAATTAGTTGTTTATGCTCTAGTCCAACTAATTCCATCTCAGGCGACTTATTAGTACCTTTTGTTTTTGTGAAAAACTCTGTTAGTATAATATGTCTAAAAGACCAACTTCTTAATTTATCTTTACATAAGTTCACTGTAATACGATATAACCATGTTTTATAAGAAGATTCATTTCGAAAGCTGTCTAAGTTCTCGTAGCACTTTATAAAAACCTCTTGGGCAATATCCTCTGATAATTGCTTCTGCTTCAAATAGGTAAAAGCTAAACGAGCAACCTGATCTCCGTATTCCTTCATTAACCATTCAAGCTTCTCCTCTCTACTTAAATTGCTTTCAATTTCTACTGGCTTTCTTTCTTGTTCAAGCATCCTCCACACCCTTTCAAATATTAGACGGAGTAGGTACATTTTGGTTGTAAAAATATTTTCTATTCATTAGTTCATGTGCACGGGGCAGGATTCTCAAATCAGGCCTTTTCTTTTATAGTTAAAATTTTTTGTAACATTATTAAATATCGGAAGTTATTTAAGTGAGGAGGTGAAAAGACATGGAGTTTGAGGAAATCTATCACAAATATTTTCAGGACGTTTATTTATATCTAAAATCATTGAGTCATAACGATAGTATAGCTGAAGAAATTACCCAGGAAACTTTTTTTAAAGCATTAAAGAACATTGAAAGCTTTGATGGTTCCAGGGATATTCGAGCTTGGCTCTTTATCATAGCTAAAAATACATACTTCTCTTATTACAAAAAGAGGAAAAGGCATATTGATTGTGATTTAAGTGAGGAATCAGAAACAGGCGTCCATATTGTGAAGCATTTAATGAATGAAGAAGATGCATTTGCGGTTCATCAATTTCTTCATTCAATGAAGGAGCCATACAAAGAGGTCTTTTCACTACGAACCTTTGGGGAGCTTTCCTTTGATAAAATAGGGAGGCTTTTTGGTAAAAGTGCAGGATGGGCTAGGGTGACCTTTTACAGGGCTAAAAAACAAATACTAGAATATATGGAGGCGATAAATCATGAAAGAGATTAAATGTTCAATTATTCAAGATATTCTACCTCTTTATATTGATGGGGTAGTTAGTCAGGATACAAAAGAAATGGTTGAGGAGCATTTAAAGCATTGTGAAAAGTGTCAGCACGAGCACCAACAAATGAAGCATGAAATTTATATTCCTGAAGAGAATAAAGCATCTCTATTTAAAACGATTAATAAAAAATGGCGCAAGAAAAAGATAATCATTTCATGTATCTCAGCTTTCATCACCACTTTAATTTTATTAGGTGTATTTGAATACGTTGTTCATTATGAGACGGTAATTCCATATTCAGAGGATATCGTGAAAATTGAAAATAACGAAGATAGAATATTATTTGCCCATTACTATGGTAAAAGCTATGCAAGTGTTAACGTCACACATCCTATGCTCCTTGAAGTAGATGGCGAAAAAAAGAATATAAGCTTTATTTATTATAATAAAACATTTGCAGATTCGCCTACTCGACAGCTAATTAATAATGGAAAAGTACGCAATGAGCAGGATTTTATTTTTGAATTTCCTGAAGCTGAAGAAATAGATGCTGTGTATTATGCGGAATATGACGTTGAAAAAATAGCAGCAAATAAGGATTCCTGGAATAATATTTTAAAAGATGCTGTTTTAATTTGGAAGAAAGGAGAATAAAAATTTTATTGTAAGAATTCACTTTATTTCTTCCTGAATATTTTCTAACCTTTTTAAAAATACTAGGACTAGGTAACTAATCGAATGGTTAGGAAAGGGAGAGGTAAAAATTGGCGAAGCACTCAGATACAAGCTGGAAACAGGATCATCCAAGTACCTTATTTAGCAACTCTGTCCAAAAGGCAGAACGTTTGTTAAAGCATGCAAAATCACACCCCGAGGAAATTGCGATTGAACATGCTTTTGATCAACTAGACCATGCAGAAAATGCGTACATGAATGCACAGCAATATGGTGAGCATTTGGATACTGTCCAGCAAAATAAAGAGTACCTAGAGCAAATTAAACAGCAGTTACACGACATGAAAGATAATGTAAAAAAGCAGTAGAGCATTTGAACCTTCATCTGCGGACAGATTAAAAATGGCTTAAGCTCTATGAACAATAGACTTAAGCCATTTCCTATTCGGCATTCAACACCAAACAATTATCTCATTTGGTGTGGTTTGAGCCGGAATACTTCTTGTTGTCACACCATAAATGACAATTAGGTTTCGATTGGCTGGATTTCTTGAAAAAGGTTGCCCATTTTTAAGCAAGATAACCGTAGATGGAGAGAGATTTAATTGTAGTTGGCCATCATTGCTCAATAAGTGATTATCAAAAAAATCCACTTTTACATTTTGGTAATTACTTTCCTTTACAATAATGAGTGCTCGATATTGTGGCGGGTATATCATAGGTACAGGAGCGTCCCCATCATAGTAGCCTGTAATCCAATCACCAGGTCTCACTATTTCCTGGTTAACAAAGTAAGTGGAAGGAGAAACGACAAAATTTACAACGCCACCAGCACCATCTTCTACAGTCAACAGTTTATAGCAGCCCTCAGTATCCTTATTTTGTCCCACAGGAAAATCATTTATTTGAGTAACAATTCCACGGAAAGATTTAAAATTTACCATAACCATTCCTTTCGAATTAACAATTGTATTAGCTTATGTAACAATCTTTATATAGATGACAATTCGAAAAAATCTATTTATCTATATAAGCTTGTCCTTTATTATAGGAAAAGAATGTTTTAATCAAAATAGGGGGAAAGCTTATGAAGCGGATTTCTAAAAATAATAAAAAACCAATTTTATTAGGTAGCATTATTATAATTGTCATCGCTGGTTTACTCGATCTCAAATACGAGGGGTTATTATTCCGTATATTACCTGAATCAATACAACAATATTTATCTAATTTTTTTAACAAGTAAAGATAGACATAAAACAAAAAAACACTAGTAAATTTTGAGAAAATTCGCTATATTTAGATGTGGAGCGGAGCTAGTACAAAAACAAGACTGGTTCCCTATTTTTATGTTATTATATAGATATAATAATCAACTTGATTCATTTATATGAAAGCGCTAACCATTTTTAGGCCAATTATTCCAAAAAGCATGAATTTCAATGGTTACTTTTAATTATGTGTTTGTCCATTTTTCGCTTGAATTATGAAGGAAATGGCTCGAAATATGCCGTTAAATCTCATATAAATAGTTGATATTTTAATCTTCAAGTAATTGTGATAAACTGCAATAAGGTAATAATTGATACAGAAAAGGTGTGCTCCTAGGTCGCTCCATGGCTTGCTTTGACATCTAAGCGGAGTGCTTACATCCTTTCTGCAAATCTTAATATATAAGGAAGGTAAAAATGAGTAACAGACAAATTAAATCAGATGTTATCTTAATTGGTGCCGGAATCATGAGTGCGACTTTGGGGACACTGCTCAAAGAATTAGCACCAGATTGGAAAATTACAGTGTTTGAGAAGCTCGATAAAGCTGGCGAAGAAAGTTCTCATGAATTAAACAATGCGGGAACTGGGCATGCTGCACTATGTGAGCTTAACTACACTTCAGAGAAAAAAGACGGATCAATCGATATCAGCAAAGCGATTAACGTTAATGAGCAGTTCCATGTTTCAAAACAGTTTTGGTCTCATCTTGTAAACAATAAACTAATCAATAACCCACAAGACTTCATTATGCCTTTACCACATATGAGCTTAGTACAAGGAAAAGACAATGTTGAGTTCCTAAAAAAACGTCATGAAACAATGACGAAAAATCCTTTATTCCAAGGTATGGAATTTTCTGATGATCCAGAAAAACTAAAGGAATGGATTCCTCTTATCATGCAAGACCGTACTGCAGACGAAGCTATTGCTGCAACAAAAATTGACACTGGTACTGACGTTAACTTTGGTGCTTTAACACGTATGTTATTTGATCACTTAAAAACAATGGATGTAGATATTAACTACAATCACAGTGTTGAAAGTTTAAAACAAGCAAGCGATGGAACATGGGAAGTACGTGTACATGATTTAGATGGATGTAAAATGGAATATCATTCAGCAAAATTTGTCTTCCTTGGCGCCGGTGGAGGAAGCCTAGAATTGCTACAAAAATCAGGTATTCCTGAAGGAAAACATATTGGTGGATTCCCAATTAGTGGTTTATTCTTACAATGTAATAATCCAGAAGTAGCTGAAAAGCATCATGCAAAAGTGTACGGAAAAGCAAAAGTCGGTGCTCCACCAATGTCAGTGCCACATCTTGATACACGTTATATTGATAACAAAAAATCATTATTATTTGGTCCATTTGCAGGGTTCTCACCTAAGTTCTTAAAAACAGGTTCAAATATGGACTTATTTGCTTCTGTAAAACCGCATAATATCACAACTCTATTAGCAGCAGGCGTTAAAGAGATGGGGTTAACAAAATATTTAATCCAACAGCTTATGCTTTCAAAAGAGCAGCGCATGGATGAGTTACGTGAATTCATTCCAAATGCGAAGAGCGATGATTGGGATATTATTGTTGCTGGACAACGTGTACAAGTAATTAAAGACACAGAAGCTGGCGGAAAAGGTACGCTTCAATTTGGTACGGAAGTTGTAAGCGCTTCTGATGGATCAATTGCAGCTTTACTTGGAGCTTCACCAGGTGCTTCTACGGCTGTTCACGTTATGCTTGAGGTAATCAATAAATGTTTCCCTCAACATATCAAAGAATGGGAGCCAAAAATTAAAGAAATGATTCCATCTTATGGCTTGTCATTAGCACAAAATCCAGAGCTTCTGAAAGAGATTAATGAAACAACTAATAAAGCACTTGCTTTAAAATAAATACTAAATGTGGAGACGGTAGATGTTAGCATTTAAGCAACATTAGGACAACCGTTTCCATAGCATAGAATCTTCAATCTAATTAGGGATTGGGGATTCTATTTTTTTATAGAAAAAAGCTGTAATATAATCAATTATTTCTATTATATTAGAATGTACTGTAAATAATGACAAATTTACAAATATTTAATACAAAAGTTGAATGAGCAACATTATTTCGGAGAAGTATTCAACACTTAGGGTGCTAATTATAGATGGAAAATACCTAATATTTCTATAGTCTTTCATGAACTCGCGAGCTTATCTATAAACCTTATGGACTGTTGTTTTCGCTAAAGTTGTTATCTATACTTTTCATAAAGAAAGGAATGGGATAGATGATTAATCTAAAAAATATCGGTAAATTTCATGAACTACCAGAAATGGCAATGCATATATACAACGGAAATGTTCCAGCTTTATTGCTTGCCATAGAAGGAGGCTGGGATATTGAAAAGGACATTATATTAAGTCAATATATCTCATTAAGTCCATTAGATTTGTCGCTAAGGTTGCAGAGACTGAATGTGATAGGGCTGCTAGTAGAGCATGGTGTCAATTTGAATGTTAAAAATAATTCTGCCTTTTTGGTAGCTGTTCGTTATTGTAAAGAAGATGTAGTGCGTTATATTGTAAAGCATGGAGCGAAGCTTGACATACTTAATCAGGTCGGGTCCGGCGCCTATTCACAGGCCTACTATGGTAATAAAAAAAATATTCCACTCATTCATGAGCTAGGTCTGGATATAAGACAGTACGGTGGTCCAGTATTACGTCAGGCTGTGTCGAATCATGACATGAAGACAGTTACATATTTACTCGATCAAGGAGTGGACATTAATTATAATAAGCCAGATATGGTTTATCCTTATCAAGCAACCCCATTAACTGTGGCAACACGAATGGGGAATCTAACAATGGTGAAATACTTGGTTGAGCGTGGCGCAAACGTTACTTTAGCAGAAAAGGATGGCGAGCGTCCATATACGATTGCGGTGGGCCTTAAAAATACTATTTTGGCTGACTATTTGAAAGCATTGGAGCCAGCCATGCTTCATGATTTAGAGAATAAAAAGTATGAGGTAAAGAAATATAAGTTGAGTGATGAACTGATTAGCTTTCTTACAGGAGAAGAGCTACGACTAGAGCTAGATACCAATGATTACGACATCAGATATATCGACTTTTTCACACTTACAGACACCATTGAAATGAAGGTTGGCCGTCAAACGCTACTACGTTTGTCTGCATATGTAGACAATTATTCCGATTTACAAATCGTATGGAATCCAAGGAAAAAGCAACTTGGCTGTTATGATGTGGAGCATCAAGAATATGCTGATTTGTGTAGCTTTAAAGAATTTCTTGTAAATCCTGGAACATACGTGATCAATTTTCTTGAAGGAGAGCTGTAGATTTATAAATTCTTAGAAGCCCATCTTTTATTATCAAACAAAAGATGGGCTTCTTTATTTTAAAATTTAAGCTTCGATAAACAGAATTGGATAGAGCGTTTGACATACATTGAACAAAAGAAAAGCAGTAGAGCTACGACAAGGGCTAGAGGAATACTGAAAGCGACTGGAAGGTCAACGCCACTCCACAGGCTCATCCTGATTTGTTCAAGACCAATTGTTCGTAAGAGGCCACCTACTATTGATAATAATGCACTTAAAATCAAGCCAGCGTAAAGGATTACTAATACAAGGAGGGCTAATGAGCAAAAAAAGCTTTGTATAATTTTTATAAATGTCATTCTTTTTCCCTCCGTATAATTTTTTGCACTTTTGAATTTGGAGCAATTGAATAGCTTTCCGTATAATAAAGTATTTTGATTCTACAATTCTTCCCTACATTGACAACGTCTCCATCCACTATTTCTGCGTGCGTATACGACAGATGTACAATTTTCCCCTTTAGACAATTACAATTTAACTTTTTCTTTAATAACGGAAGTATGGAAATATTATCCTTACCTATCCGAATATCATCAGCACGTAGTTCTTTAATCTCACTTTCACCAGACAATTTTAAAGCGAAACTTTTAGCATTTATTTTTGCTGCTTTCACTATACCAATTACATCTACAGATTCGGCCTCTAAACTGTGTTCAATAGTTAACTTTCCAGAGCTATTTAGCTTTATTACTTTTCCATTGTTCAGCTTAAAGCTACCAGCACTCGTAATTTCGTTTATATCACAATAATCCTTTAATCTGCATGATCCTGAACTGTTTAAAATCTGTGCTGTTACAGGGGAATGAAAAGAACTATGTCCATGTGCTGAGATTTTTTTCAGTCGTATTTCTTGATGTAAAGCAACAGCTCCCCGAATATTTAATTGCTCACAGTCTGTAGCTAAGTCTTTAATGTTGCCATTAGTAAGGGTTACAGTGCGGAGTTTTTGAATCAAAAATATTCACCTCATTTTAATTTAATTAATATATATTTCAATTATTAAAATATATATTAATTAAAGTATATGAAGCTCCCTTTTGTCAAGAACCAATCATTTACCTAAATCTACGCTAAATGAGTCCTTAAAAATTTCTAGGAAATACAAATTGGAAAGCCCTAAAATGAAATGATGTTAAAAATCATCAAGTGATGATTTTTTGCAAATATTTTTATGGGACATCTGTGTTATTAATCTAAATTTACTAACTATTCATCGCGGTTTAAAATTGGCACGATTTTTGCATGATATAAAAGTGAAGCGAAAGGGGGGATAAATGTGAAGGGGAAAGTCACAGGTTTTATCCATAGTGGAATAACAGTAAAGGATTTAGAGATTTCTTTAGATTTTTATGTAAATAAGTTAGGTTTAGAATTAATTTCGAGACAAATTTCAAGTAATGAATATATTTCAGACATAGTTGAACTTGTCAATTTACAAGAGGTCAAAATTGCATTTATTAGAATTCCAGGAGGGAATGAAATAGAGTTACTTGAGTATGTAGGTATGGAAAGATATCCAGGCAATGTTCGTCCATGCGATTATGGATCGGGACATATTTGTCTAAAGGTTGAAGGAATAGAAGAAATGTACGAGTATCTAAAATTGTCTGGAGTTCAATTTAGATCTAAAAAAATTGTAGAAATTACATTAGGTGCAAATAAGGGATCAAAAGCTATTTATATGTATGATCCGGATGGATATATTATTGAGCTGATGGAAAAGAGTACAAATTAATGAAAGCGAATTCAGTAGAGGGTGGAATCTATGCAAAGTTTACAAGGTAAAAAAGCAATACTTACAGGTGGCGTTCAAGGTCTCGGGTTAGCAATGGTAAAGGGGCTTTGTGAATATGGTGTTGAGGTTTGCATTATTGATTACTCCAATGATGTAGAGAAGATTGCTAAAGATATGCAGAACGAAGGATTTTCTGTATACGGGGTACGAGCTGATCTATCGAACCTAGAGAAAATTCCTGAAGTATTCCATGTAGCAGTCCAACTATTAGGTGGGGAGTTAGATATTCTTGTAAATAATGCCGGAATCCATAAACCGATGCCTGCGATTGATTTACCAATTGAGGACTTCCAAAAAATCATTGATGTTAATGTTACTGCAATATTCGAATTAAGTAGACTAGCATATCATGAAATGTTGAAAAAGGGCGCTGGGAAAATAGTCAATATTGCATCTGTATTAGCTGTACAGGGTGGTTATAATGCATCTGCCTATTCTGCAAGTAAAGGGGCGGTTGCCCAACTGACAAAATCATTATCCAATGAATGGGCCAAAAAGGGTATTAATGTAAATGCAATTGCTCCTGGATATTATAATACAGCATTAAATCAATTTATTCTTGAAGATGAGTCAAGATATCAATCACTAATTAGCCGTATACCTGCTGGACGCTTTGGCGAGCCGAATGAATTAGCAGGTGCTTTACAATTTTTATGCTCAGATAAATCAAACTATATCAATGGCATCCTCTTACCGGTAGACGGTGGGTTTTTAGGAAGATAAAAGTTCGGTGGTTAAACGATAATCCCAAGAAAGTGAGCAATAATATGGAGTTGAATCTAGCTAGAAAAAATGTATTGATTATTGGTGGTTCAAAAGGTATTGGACTGGAAATAGCAAAAAGGTTTATAGAAGAAAATGCAAACGTTTCAATTGTAGGTCGTTCTATAGAGCATTTGAATGAAGCCAAACTGCAGTTAAAAAATGTAACAACCTATCAATCTGATATTACGAATAATTATGAGCGTGAAGGTCTAATTGAAAAATACATATTAGATCATGATCATATCGATATATTGATAAATAATGCAGGGGGAAGTAATGGCTCTAGTATATTAGAAACACCCATGGAGAATTTCTATGAAGCATTTGAATTAAATTACTTTTCGAGTGTACATCTTAGCAAATTGGTCCTTAAACATATGAAGAAACGAGGAAGTGGCAATATTATTAATATTTCTTCTATTTATGGTAGGGAAAGTGGAGGCAAGGCAACCTACAATAATGCAAAAGCAGCATTAATAAGTTTCACGAAAGCGTTAGCACACGAAGTCATTAAATACGGTATAAGGGTTAATAGCATTGCGCCTGGTAGCGTTTATCATGAAAGTGGCGTTTGGGGAAGGTTAACTAGAGAGAATCCTAATAAGATTGAAGAGTTTGTAAAGAATGATATTCCAGCAGGTCGCTTTGGTAAACCAGAAGAAATTGCAGATGTAGTCGTTTATTTATCGTCTGAAAAAGCTTCTTGGATTGTTGGTGCAACCATCAATGTAGATGGTGGACAATCTAAAATGAATTTTTAAACCTGTAGAATTGAACAATAATTATCAAATCAATTGAACTAATTTTGTGAAAAGTAGGAGGCTTATACAATGAAAAATAAAAAAGTACTAAAGAAATTAATGTTTTCAATAATGGCATTGTCGTTAATATTTTTAGCAGCGTGTTCAAGCAACAGTGGAAAAGAATCAGCATCGAATGGTAAAGCAATTACGATAAAAATGGCAAACCAAGTCGATGCCAATAACTTTTTAAATTTAGGATATGAAAATTTTAAAGATACCATTGAAGAGAAAGGCAATGGTGATGTAAAAGTTGAAATTTATAATGGTGGTACCTTAACTACTTCTGATGAAACAACAGCAGAATTATTACAAAACGGTACAATTCAATTGTCAACAACATCAGCATACGGTATTGCGAATTCAATTGGTGCAAATGCTTTTAATATTTTCGATGTACCTTTTTTATTTGATAGCCGTGAACAGTTTTACACTTTCCTAGAGGGAGAATATGGTGACTTATTAAAGAAAGAAGTTGCTGATAAATCAAATATGTATCTGCTTGGATTCATTGATTTAGGCTACTATAGCATTTTAAATGGTAAAACATCTGTTAAGGCACCATCAGATTTAAAAGGTTTAAAGATTAGAAGCTCATCTGCGAATTTACATTTAAGTACATTGAAGTCAATGAAAGCAAACCCAACACCAATGGCTTATAGTGAAGTGTTTACAGGGTTACAGCAAGGGACGATCGATGGTGTTTCTACAACAACGCCTTTAATTTACGGAGATCGCTTTTATGAAGTAAATAACCATTTTACAGCGACAAATCACATTTTATTATTACATGGTGTGCTAGTAAATAAGGATTTCTATGATGGTTTAAGCGAAGATATGAAAAAAACGTTAGATGAATCTGTAGCTTCATATACAAAATACGCAATAGACCTTGTAACGAAAGCTGAAAAAGATGCCATCGAAGGCTTAAAAGATAAAGGTGTAGATGTAGTTGAATTATCTGAAGAAGAGAGAAAGAAATTTAAAGAAGCAACATCAAATGTTGCCAAAGAAAACATGGATGCAATTGGTCAGGAAAATTATGATTTAGCTATTAAATTACTAGGGGAATTGAAATAATTTCCTGAGAAATAAAATTCAACATATTGCCCTTGTAATGAAACATTTTGAATTACAAGGGTACAAAGGGAGGGACAAGCAATGGAGAAGCCTATGAAGAAACCAATTGAAGCTTATGCTAGCTTTGCAATTCTATTAATTATGACATTAGTCATGTTTGCAGCTGTGGTTTCAAGATATGTTTTTAACTCCTCAATTGTTTGGGCAGAAGAACTATCAAGATATTTGTTTGTTTGGTTTGTTTTTATTAGTGCAAGCTATGCTGTCATTACGAAAGCACATATTAGAGTAGAAGCATTGAATATGATTATTCCCAAAAAAATTCGTCCATATGTGAACTTGATAGGTAGTTTTGTATGGATGCTGTTCAGTTTATATATTTCGTATCTAGGCTTTCAATATGCATTTAATTTATATAAACAAAACGCAACCTCAGCAGCACTTAATTTACCAATGGGGGTAGTCTATTTAGGGATTCCAATTGGGTATTTTTTAATGGCTATAAGAATTTTTGTAGTGGAGATATTAGATGTTTTTGTAAAGAGAAAAGAGGGTGAGAAATAATGTTAGGGGCCATTGGAATTCTCACAATTGTATTTATTCTATGTCTATTAATAAATATCCCAATTGCAATTGCTTTAGCTATTTCTGCGTTAACTGTTGTTTTAATTGAAGGAACAATACCTATTTCATTTCTTATTCAAGCGACATTTACATCGAATGATTCGTTCTCATTATTAGCTGTACCATTTTTCATCTTAGCGGGTGAATTAATGAGTACAGGGGGGATTTCTAGAAGACTTATTGATTTCTTCAAATCAATGGTGGGCTCCTGGACAGGAAGCTTAGGTTTAATTACAATACTTGCAAGTTTAATTTTTGCAGCAATCTCTGGATCAGGTGCAGCAACGGTTGCTAGTATCGGCGGAATTATGATACCACACATGATTAACAGTGGTTATAAGAAACCATACGCTGCAGCATTAACAGCAAGTGCAGGTGCCCTCGGTCCTATCATACCACCAAGTATTGTCTTTATTTTCTACGGGATCATGGCAGGGGTATCAATTAGTGATTTATTTATCGCTGGTATTGTCCCAGGTTTATTAATTGCAGTAATATTAATCATCATTAACTATATTGTATGTAAAAAAGAAGGCTATGTGGACCAACAACCAGAGGAAGAAAAAATAGGTTTTTGGCGATCATTAAATGAAGCAAAGTTTGGATTATTAGCCCCTATTATTATTTTAGGCGGGATCTATGGTGGTATTGTCACGCCTACGGAAGCAGCGGTAGTAGCTGTTGTTTATAGCTTAATCGTAAGTATATTCATTTATAAAGAATTACGATTCAGTGATTTAATGGATGTATTTTTAAAAGCTGCCGTTACATCTGGCTCTGTCATGATTTTCGTTGGTACCGCAACGTTCTTCGGTAAAATTTTAACATTAGAGCAAGTGCCACAATATATAGCTAATGGTATTTCAGGCTTTACAACAAATCCGATTATCATTTTAGTGTTAATTAACCTTTTCTTATTAGTTGTAGGAATGTTTATTGAAACTGTTGCAGCATTATTAATATTTGTCCCATTACTATTACCAATCGTTATACCTTTAGGAGTAGATCCATTACATTTTGGGATGATCGTATGCTTTAACTTGACGTTAGGCCTATTAACACCACCATTGGGATTAAATCTGTTTATTGGGGCAAAAGTAGCAAATATACGTTTTGAAGAAACCTTTAAACATTTAACCCCTATTTTAGTAGCGTTACTAATATTACTAGGCATCATTACATTTGTGCCTCAATTAACGTTATTTTTACCACACTTATTATCTAGTAAATAATGATACTTGACCTCCAAAAATGAGAAAGTCGATTTGCCACAAAAAATGTGATGCAAATCGACTTTTTTAACTCTTCAAATCTAACAAAAGACAGATTTCTACTATAATAAAAAACAGGAGGTTTAAGAATGGTTCTCTATTTTATATTTTTGTAGTTTTCTTACAAGTGTGGACTGATCAATTTTTAATGCAATTGCTGCTTTTCTTATACTAGGATAAATTTTAATTGCTTCTCGAATAATACTTTCCTCAAACGATTCAATTTGATCCTTTAACGGTAAATGATGAGTTATTAAAGCATTGCTATTTGATACTTGAATGCTGCTATCGCTGTTTAAGTTTAATTCCCTTTGTAGATCATCCATTGTAATCTCTGAATGTTGACTCATTAAAACAACTCGTTCTACGATGTTCTGTAACTCTCTGACATTCCCCGGCCATTTATAGTTTGCAAACGTTTCAAGCACTTCAGATGAAAAAGAACGGTTTAATCCATATTTAATGTTTAAATTATTCGTAAAATGATAAATAAGGGGAATGATATCCTCTACTCTTTGCTCAAGCGGTGGAATTTTGATTGGAATAATATTAAGTCGATAATATAAATCCTCTCTAAATTTCATCTCTTCAATCATATCCGATAAATTCCTGTTTGTTGCAGCAATTACACGGACATCTACTTGAATAGGTGTTGTACCGCCAATTCTCACAACTTCCCGCTCTTGAAGAATACGTAATAGTTTTACTTGAAGCTGTAATGGCATTTCTCCAATTTCATCTAAAAAGATTGTCCCATTATTAGCGGCTTCAAATAATCCAGCCTTGCCTTTTTTGGTAGCACCAGTAAAAGAACCTGATTCATATCCAAATAATTCCGATTCAAGAAGAGATTCAGGGATGGCACCACAATTAATTTTTATCAATGGTCCGTCCTTGCGAATGCTATTTCGGTGTATTAAATCTACTATTTTTTCTTTACCTACACCAGACGGCCCTTGAATTAATACACCTGAATCAATTTGTGCAACTCTTAAAGCCCGGTCAATAACATCTTTCATTTGTGTAGAATGTGCAATAATTGAATATTTCGGGTCACTAATCCCTTTTAATTGTTGTAATTCTTCATGGATTCTTTGATTTTTGATTTCTAATTGTTGAATTTCTGTCTCTAAATTATTTAGCTGGGTTAGGTCACGAACATTATTCACAATTTTAATGATTTCGCCTTGCTTGTTTCTGATTGGAACGGCCGAAACTAAAACGCTTTTCCCTGTTTTAATCTTCTGACTTATTGTAATAGCACGATTCCCCTTGATAGCCTTCAATGATGCAGAAACATCAATAATTCCTTTGTCAACTAAGGATTGTAGGTTTTTTCCTATACAAAATTCAGTTGAAAGCTCTGTAATTCTTTCATAAGCAGGATTCTGATACATAATCTTCCCTTTGGCATCAGAAATAACAATGCCGTCGAACGATGAATTAATAACTTCATCAAGTTCTTTTTTTAAATTATCCAATTTATCAATTTCTTGATTTAAGCTAACGGATTCTGTTAGAGGTAATAAAAAAATTGTTAGCTTAGAAAAATCCTCAACATTGTTTAAAACATTTATTTCCAAGTTCGAATTCAACATACAAAAATACTTATAACCATTAGAAACTTGTTTTTTTATATCATCAAAAAATTTTTCATAAGTCTTGGCAGTTTCATTACATACTAGAACATCTCTATTTTGATCCCACTCTATAACCCCAAGTAATTTTAATTGATTATAAAACATTCATACTCCCCCTTAAGTAGACATGATGTAATAATTCATCACTTGGGCACAATTATACATCATTTTTTCTCCAGTTCGATGAGAAAATACTGGGTTTTTGCATCAATAAAAGTTGGCATGCTTTTTGCATTAATAATTAATGTAAATATTTTTAGGAGGTTCTAAATATGTCAAATGAATTATTATTTCAGGAATTAGGCTTAGACAATCAGGATTTAAAGAAAATGTTGTATGACATGATTCTCATCAGAAAGTTCGAAGAGACATTGAAACAACTATATCAACAAGGAAAAATTCATGGAACTATGCATCTGTGTATTGGTCAAGAAGCTACAGCAGTAGGTGCTTGTTTCCCACTAAATAATGAAGATAAGATTACAAGCACACATCGTGGCCATGGACATAGTATTGCTAAAGGAACAGATGTTAATAAGATGGTCGCAGAGCTACTCGGAAAGGTAACAGGCCATTGTAAGGGTAAAGGTGGTTCAATGCATATCGCCGATATGAAAGTTGGGAATCTTGGTGCGAATGGTATTGTAGCAGCTGGTCTCCCGCTTGGTGTCGGCGCTGCTTTAACATCTAAAATGAAGGAATTAGGCTATGTAGTACTGTGCTTCTTCGGAGATGGTGCAACAAATGAAGGGGCGTTCCACGAATCCCTGAATCTTGCTTCAATTTGGAAGCTTCCTATAATTTTCTTCTGCGAAAATAATTTATATGGAATGTCAGGTTCTATTAAGGAAATGACAAATATAGAGTCCATTGCTGTCAGAGGATCGAGCTACGGAATTCCTAGCGAAACGATTAACGGTAATAACATTTTAGAGGTTATTAAAGCGACACAAGATGCAGTCGAACGTGCGAAGCAAGGTAATGGTCCTACTTTAATAGAAGCGGAAACTTACCGATGGGAAGGACATTCAAGAAGTGATGCTCGAAAATATAGAACGCGCGAAGAGGAGAAGGAATGGAAGAAAGCTAAGGATCCAATCGATGCTTTTAAGGAAATTCTAGTTTCTAATAATGTCATAAATGAAAACGAATTCATAGAGTTAAACGAAAAAGCTCAAAACCAGATGAAAGAAGCGGTTGAATATGCTGAAAAAAGTGATGATCCAAGTTTAGATACTTTAATGACAGATATTTATGCCTAGGAGAAAAGGAGAAATCAAGATGAGAGAAATTAGTTATTCAGAAGCTATTAAAGAAGCAATGACTCAGGTAATGCGTGAAGATAATGACGTATTTATTATGGGTGAGGACATCGGAGTATATGGTGGTGCTTTTGGTGTCACAAGTGGAATGATTGATGAATTTGGTCCTGAACGAGTTCGCATTACTCCTATTTCAGAAGCAGCAATTAGTGGCTGTGCGGTAGGTTCAGCAATGACAGGAATGCGCCCAATTTTAGAAATTCAATTTTCGGATTTTGTTGTAATTGCTATGGATAATATCGTAAACCAAGCGGCGAAAATGCGCTATATGTTTGGAGGGAAAGCAAAGGTTCCTATGGTGGTTAGATTACCAGCTGGCTCCGGTGCAGGATTTGCAGCACAACATTCACAGAGCTTAGAAGCCTGGATGACACATATACCAGGCCTAAAAGTTGTACAACCTTCCAATGCTTACGATGCTAAGGGGTTACTAAAAGCTGCAATAAAAGATGACAATCCAGTTCTATTCTATGAGCATAAAATGCTTTATAACCTAAAAGGAGATGTTCCTGAAGAATCTTATGAAATTCCTCTTGGAGTCGCAGATATTAAACGAGAGGGGAAGGACATTACTATTATTGCTACAGGTATGATGGTAAATCATGCGGTAGAAGCTGCACAAAAGCTAGAGCAAGAGGGAATTGATGTGGAGGTAATTGACCCACGGACACTTGTTCCGTTAGATGAAAAAGCGATTTTGGAATCTGTAAAGAAAACTGGAAGAGTACTAGTCGTTTATGAGGCAGTGAAAAGAGGCGGATTTGGTACAGAAATTGTTAGTTTAATCGCAGAGAGTGATGCCTTTGATTACTTAGATGCACCGATTTTACGATTAGGTGGAGTAGAGGCACCAATACCATACAACCCAAAACTTGAAAAGGCTGCAATCCCTCAAGTATCAGATATTTATCAAAAATGTTTAGAATTAATGAACAAATAGAGGTGAACTAAAATGGCAAGAGAAGTGGTAATGCCCAAATTAGGAGCAACGATGGAGGAGGGCATCATTGTTAGTTGGCTAGTAAATGATGGTGAATTTATCGAGGAAGGCGATCCCATTGCTGAAATTCAAACAGATAAAATTGTTCTAGAAGTAGAAGCAGAATCTTCAGGACATCTATTAAAAAAATTATATGATGCAGGTAGCACAGTAAAAGTACATGAAGTTATTGCCTATATGGGTGAAGAAAATGAGGCAATAGAGCAAACTGAAAACTTCTCAGAATCTAAAGATAATAAATTGGAAGAAATCAATGAGCAAGAAAAAGTGCGAAAAACACCTGCTGCCAACAAGCTTGCAAAAGACAATGGGGTTGACCTTTCCCTTGTATCTGGAACAGGTCCGAATAGTCGCGTACAAAAACAGGATGTTGAAAATTACTTACAACAAGATACTTCTAAAATCACACCATTGGCACAAAAGATGGTTCAGGATCTAAAGATAGATGATAAAGAGTTAATTGGCTCAGGACAGCACGGTAAAATAACGAAAAAGGATGTCTTGTCTGCTGTTACTAAGACAACATCAGCACAAGAGAGAGAATCTTCACAGCTGAAAAAAGTACCGTTAAAAGGCATGAGAAAAGTCATTGCAGAGCGAATGAGCGAAAGCTATTACACTGCACCACATGTTACATTGACAACAGAGATCAATATGACGGAATGTGTAATTCTGCGTAAACAATTACTACCTGTCATTGAGAAAGAAACAGGATATCGATTATCCTATAACGATTTAATTGTTAAAGCAGTTGCACATACATTATCTAAAAACAAAGCATTAAATATTTCATTACAGAATAACGAAATTTATTTTTATGAAGAGGTCAATATTGGATTTGCTGTTTCCCTAGATGAAGGTTTAGTAGTACCAGTAATTGAAAATACAGATCAAATAGGCTTAGCGGAGATTGTAAAAAGAAGTAAGGAAATAGTTGCAAACATAAAGAATGGAAAATTAAGTCCAGAGTATTTTGAAAATGGTACTTTTACGATTAGTAATTTAGGTATGTATGCTGTTGATTCATTTACACCGATTATTAATCAGCCACAGTCAGCGATTTTAGGTGTAGGAAGAATTGTGGAAAAGCCAGTTGTAAAAAATGGCGAGGTAGTTATAAATTCAATGATGCAATTATCATTATCGTTTGATCATCGAGTAATTGACGGAGCACCGGCTGCTCAGTTTATGACTGACCTGAAAGAAAATCTAGAAAATCCATTTAGAATGCTTGTTTAAGTTGAGGTGAGGATATGACAACATTTGATGTAATCATAATTGGCGGAGGCCCTGGCGGATATGTTGCTGCGTTGAGGGGAGCTAGTGAAGGACTAAGGGTTGCGCTTATAGAGGTCGAGCAGCTTGGTGGAACTTGCCTGAATCAAGGCTGTATCCCATCAAAAACCTATCTAAAAAATGCAGAAATACTAGAGGAAATTGAGCAAGGAAAGCAACGTGGGATTTTAGTAAAAGATGTTGAATTTTCGATGGAGGGTATGGTTTCCTACAAAAATTCCGTTCTCAATAATTTAAGAATGGGTATTCAATCTTTATTAAAAGCTAGAAAAATAGAAGTATTTAATGGATTAGGATTAATAAAAAATTCTCAAGAGGTTGAAGTCATTTCAAATAATGAAAAGACTACTCTTTCAACAAAAAATATTATTATTGCAACAGGAAGCCGTCCACTTATTCCGAAAGTAGATGGCTTAGAGAATGTGCAATATCATACAACAGATACAATTTTTGATCTTAAAACATTACCGAAATCTATGACGATTGTTGGTGGTGGGGTAATAGGCGTAGAGCTAGCAGATGTATTTAGCAGTTTAGGATCGAAAGTGACTATTATTGAATATAGCAACAGAATTATTGCTATGGAGGATGAGGAAGCCTCAAAAGCTTTACACAAAAAGCTTCACGACAAAGGAATTAATATTTTAACAGACCACCTTGTGACAAGTGTAAGTGAAGAAAATGGATGTAAGATGCTAGTGGTTGAGAAGAAATCGGGCGAGAAAGTTTTCATTTCTTCAGAAGAGCTACTTATCGCAGTAGGGCGGACACCTAACGATTCTGCGACCAAGCACATAGATCTAGTATATAATGGAGCATTTATTAAAGTTAATGACTATTTACAAACAAATATTTCAACTATTTATGCTGTCGGAGATGTAATAGGTGGATACCAGCTTGCTCACGTTGCAAGTGCAGAAGGGTTAACTGTTATTGAGAATATTTTAGGCAATCAAAAGAAAATGGATTATTCTATCGTGCCTAGATGCATTTATACAAATTTACAAATTGCAAGTATTGGCCAATCAGAAAATGACTTGAAAAGTAAGGGTGTTGATTACACAGTTACTAAATATAATCTTTTTGGAAATGGAAAAGCTCAGACTTTAGGAAAAAAAGATGGCTTTGTCAAAGTATTTACAGATTCTAAATACGGTGAAATTTATGGTATGTGTATGGTAGGTCCGTATGTAACAGAATTAATTGGACAAGGATCGGCGTATATGAGTCTGGAAGGTACCGTGTATGAAATGGCTGAAATGATTCAACCACACCCTTCTCTGTCTGAAATATTTATGGAAGTAGCTAATTTAAGTATTGGTAAAGGGGTTCATTAACATGACAGACTTCACTGAACTTTTTAATCTAAAAGGGAAAAAAATAATTGTAACTGGTGGGGCTCAAGGAATTGGACACGAATTTGTTAAGGCCTTTAAGCAGGCTGGAGCTGAAATTGTTGTTTTAGATATTTCTGATAAAGTAGCGTCACTTAGCTCTTTGAATGTTGGCTATATTAAATGCGACTTAATGGAAGTCGAGAATATAAAACTATACTTTAAACAAGCTTTAGAGCTATTAGATGGAAAATTAGATGTTCTTATTAACTGCGCTGGTATTATTAAACGTAGTCCGGCGGTGGATGTACCATTAGATACATGGCAAAAAATATTTAACTTAAATGTCCTATCTTTATTTGAATTAAGTCGATTAGCTGCAGTCGAAATGAAGAAATTTGGACAAGGTAAAATTATTAATCTAAGCTCCATCGTATCCATTGTTGGGGCGTACAATTCTTCACCTTATTCAGCGAGTAAGGGAGCAGTACTACAATTAACAAAATCATTATCTAATGAATGGGCTCAATATGGAATTCAAGTAAATGCCATTGCCCCAGGGTATATTTTAACAGATATGAATTCTGATATTTTACAGGATCCAGTACGTAAAAAAGAATTTGAGGACCGGATTCCATCTAAAAAATGGGGTGATCCTCAAGATATTGTAGGGACGGCAATGTTTTTGGCTACCAAAGCATCTGATTATGTTACAGGAATTTTAATCCCAGTCGATGGAGGTGTTCTATCACGATGAGAAAAAATTTATATATTGATGGACAATGGAGAGAAAGTGAAATATATAGTGATTTAAAGTCACCTTATTCACAACAAACGATTGCAAATATCGCCCAGGCTTCAACTGAGCAGGTGGAAGAGGCAATCGATGCAGCACAGGAAGCATTTAAAGTAATGAGAAACCTAACAGCGTATGAGCGCTCAAATATATTAGAACAGTTGGTAAATCTATTAATTGCTAATAAAGAAAAAGCTGCAGAGATTATTTCATTAGAATCTGCGAAGCCTTTGAAATTTGCAATAGGCGAAGTAGAACGAACAATAGAAACTTATAAATTTGCGGCAGAAGAGGCAAAACGAATTTACGGTGAAGTTCTACCAATCGATGCTGCCAAAAATGGTGTAAATAAAATTGGATTAACAATTCGTGAACCATTAGGAGTGGTGGCAGCTATTACGCCTTTCAATTTCCCGATGAATTTAGTCGCACATAAATTAGGGCCAGCAATTGCGGCGGGTAATACAGTTGTTCTAAAACCAGCATCCCAAACACCGTTATCATCCATATTTTTAGCGGAATTATTAAGTCAAACAGATTTACCTAAAGGCGCATTTAATTTGATAACTGGAAGTGGAAGAACAGTTGGAGATGTTTTGGTAGAAAGTGAAAAAGTAAAGATGGTTACGTTTACTGGAAGCCCAGGTGTTGGATTAGGTATAAAACAACGTGCTGGATTAAAGAAAGTCTCCTTGGAACTAGGATCGAATGCAGGATTAATCATCGATCAACATACGGATATTGATATGATAACTGATAAATGTGTGGTTGGGGCATTTTCAAATCAAGGACAAATTTGCATTTCATTACAACGAATTTATGTGCATGAAAGTGTAGCAGAAGAATTTTTACAAAAGTTTAAAGAAAAGGCTGAGAAATTGGTATTGGGAGATCCGTTGAATATAACGACAGATATTTCGACGCTGATTAGTTTAGAGGACAATAATCGTGCCCTAAGCTGGATTGATGAGGCAATAGCAGACGGAGCAAAATTAATTAGTGGAGGTCAAATAGAGGCAAATATTTTAAAGCCTACTATTTTAGCTGAAGTACCTTCGACTTCAAAAGTATCATGTCAAGAGGTCTTTGCGCCAATTGTGACAGTAAATAAAATTAGTGCTGTTCAAGAAGCTATTGATGCAATAAATGATTCTCGATTTGGATTACAAGCAGGCATTTTTACAAATGATATTCAAAACGCTTCAAAAGCCATGCATCTTTTAGAAGTAGGTGGAGTAGTTATCAATGACATACCAACATTTAGAGTAGACCATATGCCGTATGGAGGTGTGAAAGAAAGTGGTAACTGCCGAGAGGGTGTAAAATATGCTATAGAGGAAATGACAGAGTTAAAGCTAGTTATTTGGAATCAATAACAATAGAGAGGGTGATATTTATTCAAGTCTATGGTATTTTGGGAAATCCCTTAGAGCACTCACTTTCGCCTTTACTGCAAAATGAAACCTATAAAGAGAATAATATTCAAGCCTCGTTTCAAAAATTTGAAGTGGAGGATGATGGATTAAAAAATTTTATGATGCAATTAAAGTCCAGCCGTGAAGGAGGATTAATTGTTACAATTCCCTATAAGGAGAAGGTGCTTCCATATATAGATGAATTAGATTTAACTGCTAAAAATACTGGTGTTGTTAATATTATTCAAGCAGTGAACGGTAAGCTTATTGGATATAATTTTGATGGTCAAGCGTGGTTAGCAGGGCTTTTACAAGAGTTTAGCCTATCAAATTTGAATGGATTGAAAATTCTTTTGATTGGATTCGGAGGAGTCGCTAAATCCATCTACTTTGAGCTCCTGCAATTTGAAGATGTTGAAATTGATATAACAAACCGTACCGTAAATAAGGTGAAAAATACGATAGATATGCCGAATGTCAGGGTCCTATCCTACGAAGAAGCTGAACAGCAAACAGTTAAATACGATATTATCATTCAAACTACCCCTATAGGTATGTGGCCCCATACAGATGCCATGCCTCTAAATATCATACAGCTAAAAGAAAATGCAATTGTTTCGGATGTCATTTATAATCCCCAATATACAGCATTTCTTAAGCAAGCTAAAAATTTAGGAGCCCGTATACAAAACGGTATGACCATGCTAGTTATGCAAAATCACAAGGCAATAAAAATGTGGTTTCAGAAAGATGTAAATTACAAGCAGATGGAAAACTTAACAAGAAAATAATGACGATCATTAAAAAAATTCCCCTTTAAAGATATCAAAAGGTGAAGAAGAGCTTAGCGGTTCTCTTCACCTTTCTTTGCATTCTACAATTCCTTTCGTTTAGAGGATGAGGGGATATTTAGTTCAACTCGGTATTTAGCGATAGTTCTTCTAGATAGCTCAACCTCTTCCTGGCTGCAGATGAGTTCCAGTATTTTGTTGTCGGATAATGGTTTTTTCTTGTTTTCATTTTTCACAAGTTCAAGAATTTGTATTTTTATTTTCTCCTTAGAGATATCTTCCCCAGAATGAGTAGTTACCTTAGATGAAAATAAATTTTTCATTAAGAAAGTTCCCCAGGGAGCCTGAATATATTTGTTCATCGTTGCTCTACTAACAGTAGATTCATGACGATTAATAGCTACGGATATATCCTTAAGAGTCATTGGTTTTATAAATTGTAGTCCATTTTTAAGCGCTTCCAATTGCTCTTGTATTAAGTATTCCATTATAGCAATCATTGTCTCTCTTCGTTGTTCAAGGGATTGAGATAACCAGTTGTAATCCTTTTCCCATTTATTCATTTGTTTCTGGTCTTCTGCTGATAAGTACATCGACTCTATTTTCGTCATAGTAATAGAAGGGGAGAACCAATTACTTAAAGCGTAAGTAATGAAATCATCTTTAATGTCAATGATGATATCGGGACGAACAACTTCAGACATACTAGAATAATCAGGTTTAAAAGGCTTTGGGTTTAATGATTTTATAATATTTATAGAATATTTCAATTCTTCTTCATCTATTTGTAAACATTTTTTTATATCATTCCATTTGCGATCAGCTAATTTTTCTAAGTGATATTGAATAATTTCCTTTGCAAATAATTCATCCGGATAGAAAGCTTCTAGTTGTAACAGTAGGCAATGCTTTAAATTTGTAGCCCCCACACCTACATAATCTAAATTTTTCAGAAGCTGTAAAGCGTGATTGTATTGTGACTGTGAAAATAACTGAGTTGCATTTGGTAAATAGCCAAACTCATTTAAGTTTAGAATAAGCTGTTGAAGAAGCTGATAATCTTCAGATGAATGATAAGTTAAACGAATTTCACTTAAAAGTTGGTCTACATTTGATATCCTGTACTCCGCATTGTTTTCAGGTAGATTCATATATTTGCTTGTATGATAACCTTCCTTAAAGTGAAAGCTATCTTTCACTTCAATTAAGGGGTTTGATAGTGATTGTTCTATAAGAAATGTTTCAAGCTCATCTGAAGGCATTTGTAATAGCTCTATTGCTTGTCTCAGTTGTTTTGTCATAGCTAATTTTAAATCTAATTTTTGATTCACTTCTAAACGCATGAACTCACCTCTTATATTCCATTATAATATTTATCTTCAATCAAATCAGAATATTTTTAATAGTATTTATATTAAGAAAGGTATAAATAATAATAATTTTTTAGTAGTTTATATGATATAAATCAGTTGTGCAAGTGAATAATGAACCAATGAGATAATGTGAATTTCATGAATTATCTTACATATTTTCTGGGTAATAAAAAAGGACTTCATCTTTATGAAATCCTAAAATATTTTTTTCATTAACTGATTAACATCACTCAAAACCTTAGCCATATCAGTAAGTTTTTCTTGAGAGAACTTTAAAAATAAATTTTGAACCTTAGTTTCACCATTATTCGTTAAAACAATTTTCACAACACGTCGGTCTCCACTTTCTCTAACACGATGTATTAATTCTAATTTTTCCAGCTTATCACACATTGATGTAACGGCACCAGGAGTCACACTGAAGAAATCAGCAATTTCGGTTGCTTTCATACCGGAATTTATTTTTAGCTGGAGCAAAAGAATTAGTTGATTTTGAGATAAGGATTCCCCTTCAGATAGAAGATTGACAAACATTTTCGATTTTTGCTGGATTTCCAGCATTTCTCTCATAATGACTTCTACATAAGGTAATTGATCGTTGTTTGACATAGTATCACAGCCTGTTAAATTATTTAATAATTAAATTATATAGTAAGTATATAATACGAGCTAATATTAGTTAATAATCGACTTTAAATAAGGTAGTAAAATTGGCAGAAACTGTCGGGGAGGAGGTAAATGATGGGGAAGCACTTTTATTATCTATGGGGTAGTATTTCTAGTGGCAAGCTTGCAATGTCGATGCTATGAATGATGTTAATAACTGAAAAAAGAACAAATCTAAAGAGCGTGCTTCGGTATTATTCAAAACATGCTCTCGTTCAAATTGAATTTATTAAAGTACCAACCATCCGTTTTATTGCTTTATAATAGAATAGATTCCCTTTACGATTTGTTATAAACTGTTTAGATTCGTTTAGTAAAATTTGTTGAACTATACATTTTTCTTTTATAAACATAAAAATACATGCTTAGGGGCCACCACAAGACTACAAAAATTGGGTAGATTGCCCATATAACTCCTGGTGTAGAGACAATATTTACTGTAATAAAAAAGATAATAATAAGCATTGAAGCGGTAACAGAGAATGCTACAAATGTTTTTCTTTGTGCATGATATAAAGCCAAGGGCCACCATGTGACTAAAAATGCCGGATAAATCGCCCAAGGATATGGGTGGGATAAAATAATATTTAAAATGGAATAATAAATAATAGTAGTTGCAAAGCCTATTAGCGCAATTTTTAAGGTTTTTGCTTTTTCATCCAAGTACATAAGAATTGGCCACCAGATGATTGGATAAATCACATAGATAAACCATAAATGCTCGGGTGAATATAAATAATTTTCAATGATAAGAAATGCAATAATTATGGCACTGCAAATAAGTGAATATTGTTTATACATTTTTTTAATCATAAAAAATAAAGTAATTGGCCATAGCAATAGTAATAAACAGGGATAAATAAACCATGCTGTTTGTGGTGATGTTGTATAATTGACGATTCCTAAAAATATCATGGTCATTAAACTACCTGCAATGGAAAAGTTAATTAAATTTTTCATGTTTTTTATTCACTCCATTTCTTCCGTGACCAAACAAAGTACATTGCGAGTGGCCACCATAAAATAGCGAAAATAGGATAAATCGCCCAAATTATATGGGGCGTATAGTAAATGTTTATAAAGATAAAAAATGCAATAATTAAGCCGCTACCCCATAGAGAAAATTCCAAATTTAATCTCGACATGTTTTTCTTCTCGGGCTCTTTTACACCTAATTCCTGTTTTAAATCCCCAATATCCCCAAATTCCACGATAGCTTTATTAATAGCATCCTCTTCCTCTTTGCCTTGATCCATTAAGTAAAATACTTTTTCTTCAAGATTTTGAATGATTTCCTGTTTGATCATTTCCGTTTCGTGGTTACGAGGAAAGTCCTTAAAAAGCTCATCAATATGATTTTTAATTTTTTTCATTCTAAGCCCTCCATAAATAAGTCGATAATTTCCTTAACTTCCGACCACTCTTTCACTAGCTCATTTAAATAAGCTTTTCCTAATGGGGTAATTCGGTAATATTTTCGTTTGCCACCGTGGGAGACATCCCCAAAGTAGGCTTCAATAACTTCCTTTTTTTCAAGACGTTGAAAAACGGCGTATAAAGTTGCCTCTTTAATTTGAAAACGATTATTTGTGCGGAGACTTATTTCCTGAGAAATCTCATAGCCATAACGATCTTTCTCTAAAATGAGTCTTAAAATAATGGAATCCAAGTGTCCGCGGATGATATCACTTCGAACCATACGTCACCTACTTCAATATATTGCTCTATCTGTTAGAGTAATATTAGCAAATATTACTCTACCTGTCAAAGTAATTTTAAACATAAAAAATCCCCTTTTATGCAGGGGATTTTTGAGGAGTATAAGCAACTTTATTCGAAAAATTACCTAAAGTGGATTTGAGATATGGTCCAGTTAGGCATGTATCAAGCTTCGATTTAATTATCGAATGTTAAAAAACAGAAGGGGGGTCACTAATACTAGGATTCTGTGTATTATAAAAAAGTTACTAAAATCGCCTATCAAAATCTATTAATGGCGATTATTATTTTATGGATAAAACCTGTCTACCCATGTGATGATAAGGCAGAAGTAAAGTTAAAGTAGGAGATAGGGGATATATCATAGAAGAAAGTAATTCAACAAATTTTTATACCCATTAAAATAGTAGTAAATTCCAAAGTTGGATATATTATAATCTATCACCGAATTAGTTTTAAAGGGATTTTGGAATATCAAAACTTTTGAGTAACATCTCAATCTAAAAGTGCGAAATTGCCATCCCAAGGATTAAATATATATGTCCCTTCATTCGTATATATATAATAAAGTCCATTTGAAGCTTTGTAATCTTTGGGTTTGTTTGTTTTATTACCTGTTTGATTCTCTATAATTTGAGTTGCTTCTTGATAAGTATAAGCAGGAATAGACGTAAAAATTAATATACTGCTGATAACTAGAATGATTGGATAACCAAATAATAAAAGATTACTTTTTTTTATTAATAGTTTACTCTCATTCCCTTGTCGGGAGATAGAAAAAATCATAAACAAACCCACGATAATAACAAAGAAACATTGTGACATTATACTTTCAACAAATGCATACTTCATACTTAAAAAAAATAAATAGATACCTAAAAAGGTTTGTATTCCACTCATTAAATATAGGTAATGCTTCGTCATAAATTAATTTCTCCCCCTCAATTTCAAATAATAAATTTTTGTTTCTTTACCTTATTCCTCCCATAGCATGAAGATGATTATAAAATTTAAAGCATAAAAATCGATTATCTCTATAGGTTATTAATCATAATTAAGATTATGACGTGTAGTACATGTATTCTTTATAAATGCAATCCCAATATTCTAAATCATCATAAATTGATACTAGGTTAGCTGCTTTTTCCAAATAAAATAATGGTTTATCCACTTCTAAGGAGTATTGACAAATCGCTTTTCTAGTATAATAGAGTGCTAATATAGTGTAGTGCAGTCTTTTTTTCTCAACTAGAAGACTATGTTCTATAATTTCTAATGCTTCTGAAAACTTCCCTCCTTTTATTAGTAACAATGAAAGATTCACTGTAAACGCAGATTCTAATTCTTTTGCTTCTGGATAATGATTATATTCACTTAATCTTGATAATACGTTTTTGGTAAAATCGGCTACACTATCTATGGGGAACAAAAAAAGAATAGAATTAATAATTTTCAGGTCATTTACATACCATTGTTCGTACAGTGAAATACGTTGCCATATAGGTTCGACAATTTGTTGAGCAGTTTCTAAATTATTATCATTCATTTGAATGAATGCTTTACAAATGCGTCTGATATCATCTATTTCTACGTCGTATTGTTTTTCCAAAAAACTGTTAATTTTCTTCTCTAATATTGTTATTTTTCTAATATTATTGTAATTTAGCGTAAAAAACTCTTTTATAAGGTTATTTTTAACTCCATAATTGTAATTGTTTGAAATATATTGGAACTCATCAACTGAAAGGTTCAATCGATTTAGTAACTCTAAAAAAATTCCACTACTTATATCTTGACTTCCACTTTCAAATTTAGAATAAGTACTTTGGGAGATTAAATTTCTAGCCACTTCTACTTGTGTAAGTGCTCGATTTTTCCTAATGGCCTTAAACAATTTTCCTGTATTTATCATCATATCAAAGTAACCCTCTATAATAATAAAATATTCGATATGTAATAATTCGTTATGAAACTTATAAAACCTCCTATAATAAGTAAATAAAGGGGGTGAAATACATTTGAATAAAGTACAAGCAGACGTTTGGATTATTGTTGGAAGTTAATTTTAAAAAAGGGGTGGAGAAAATGATGAAAAAAACTAGTCTTTTTTTATCTAGCCTGTTGTTAAGCTTTACTATTCTAAGTTCTATTGGGCCAGCTAAAGCAGCAACAAATTTTGAAAGTTCACAAAATACAATTAATCTAGTTATAGACAATGAACCTGTTAGTGTAAAGCTTTTATCAGAAACTAAATCTTCTCTTTCAGTGGAAATTAATGCAGAAGGAATGACAGACATTGCGGAAATTGATTATATAAATAAGAGCTTTACTATTTTGGACGAGGACGGAAATAAAACTATCTACAATGCCGAAGATTTTATATCTGAATTAACTGAAGAAGACGCTAAGCGTGTTGAAAAATATAGCATTAAAGAAGAACCAATTGAAGGAGAAGAAATTAATTTTAATAATCTTAATTATAGTGTAGAAGAAAATTCAATAATGCCTCTAAATAGTAATTCATCGAGAAATTACTATGGGGACATTCAACAAGCAACAGGGGTATATGGAACTTGGTATAAAAATAGTACTAACATTGTCAGTGGTAAAACTATTGATACAATGCGAGGGGTAGTTTGGAGTGATACAAAAACTGTAAAGAAAATGGAATTTACTAAAGGTACTGCATTTGCAGTGGTAACTGCAGCAGTTCTTGCTTTTTGGAAAGGGTTTACATATGGATCTGTTCTAGCTGCTCTAGGAGGCGTTGGTATTGCATTGGTTCAAGGATATTTAGGGTCTGACTTAACTATATTTGTAAAGGCTGAACAAGTGGATATTGGTAGGGGCTTTTATGTTCAACACGAGGGATTCCCCACAGTAACAAAATCTTATTCTTTATATGTCAATATTTTGGGTCCGAACAATCAAACTGTTAGAGAAGAATATAAATCAGGTGGATTTGCCTTTTTCTACAACGATTGGTCAGATGCTAGTGTCGCCAAAGTTGCTTATCAACAGTATCTGTATATTACAGGTAAACGTAGCACATATCCAAAAGCATCAGAATTTTAACCAAAAGTACATCATTAAATTAATGAGAGGAAACTAGAATAATGGATGTTTTATAAAAAATAAAATCCAGAGTTTCTCCATGTTAAAAAGCTTTAAATGACTTTCTACAGCCCTTGTTGTAAGGTAAAAACGGTAGATACAGATGAATGTTGGATAAAAATAACATAAGATCGTTTCTCACATATGAAAAATGTGTAGGAAGCGATCTTTTTAAACTTATAATTCGTCTTGAGGTAGATAATGTTGTGTTCTCATACAACCTTTTTTGGCATGAGATTTTTTTAAAATGATTGCTTACTATATTTTCCTCTAAAATCATAATTAAGAGGTATATACCGAGAAAGCACTGAATTTATTCACTATAGTCTATGTGGATCGCTTCCAACTACTGAACCCACTTGAATAAACCTCACTAAAGGTGGCTAGTATTAATCATTTAATTTGGTCCTAGCCCATCGACTTTTCTATAATTAGCATGTTCACTAGAATTCCATAATTGTAGAAGAAACCGCTTTGAATTACGGCAAAATTATAGAGAATTTGTCATAATTCAAAGCTGGCAAGTTGGAAAAAGCTGTTTTATATTTTTTCAACGTTCTCTTATTATCTGTACCTGAAGCAAAGGGAATCATTAGTCAATTCAAAGCTTTACATATACAGCGCAGCAAGGAAGATTCCTAATGCTTCTTCATAGATGTCGTTAAATTGGTTGATTGGTAGAGGGTTAATCCCACTTCCCAACTCGACGGTGAAGCCTGGTCTGCGCCATTCCTGAATAAACCAATCCTTATAGCCTGCATAGCTTCCAGCTGAATTGATGGGCTCATAGCCACTAACTCGACTAAATTCAGTAACAAGAATTTTAGACTCAGGAGGCTCCAAGTTTTCAAAGCCCCAATAAATTACTCTTCCCTGTGTATGAAAGGCAAGAACTCTTGCAAAATCTCGCTTCTTTGTTAAATCAGCCATAGCAATGGCCTCTGGCTCCGATAAAGGTCGTTCTCCACCATAATCCCTTGGCCCAGGTGTTTTAGGATTACGTGCACTTTCTAGCTCCCATTTCGCAGGGAACTGATCATTTAAATCAATGCCATGTATATTGGCTTTCCAACCTGAGAAATTGTTGCTCCCATTGTTCCAATTGATTAGTTGATTTCTTAATGCTTCGTCTTCAGGTGGCCCTTGTATTACTAAGTTGACACCATCAGGATTGACCATCGGAACTATAGAAAGGGATGTTTGTTGATAAAGTGGAAGTGTAGAGATACCTCGTATCGTATTTTGATTGGTGAGTGAAAGTAGGTAGTCATTTAAAAATGTTAAAATAATGGGAGTTGTGATCCATTCATTTGCATGGAAGGAGCCGTTATAATGAATTCGTTTTAATCCGCTACCAATTTGAATCTCTGGAATTTCATGTCCTAGCACAGAATGGCCGATTGTTGAGCTTTGTAGAAAAGGATAAGCATCAAGGAGTTTGTTTAGATCATTCATCATGATGCTATAGTCGTACCTTTGCTGTCCATTGATAATCCTCCAAGTAATTTGTTGAGGAATTCGAATGGTTTGACCTATTTGAAGGGCATTTGGGTTAAGATCAGGATTAGCAAGTAAAAGGGCTGTTAATGGGATATTTCTATTTTGGGCAATTTGCCAAAATGAATCTCCCTGCCTTAATTGATAGTCGTTAGTAATATACCCTGGAATTCGAATACGCTGTCCAACCCTTAAAAACTGGGGGTTCATATTTCGATTCGAATCTATAATTAATTGGAGGGGGATTTTAAATACTTCGCTATAACGCCAAAGTGAATCACCAGATCTTACGAAAATGTCCACAAATATTCTCTCCTTAGTCAAAATACTTCAATATAAAATGTATATGAAAAATGACACGATTTATTAATAGAAGAAAGCGAAATTCACATCATTTTTGTGATGAAGAGTCTTCCTGATATACATACCCCTTTGTACATCATGATAACATTATATGAACAAGGAGCAAAAAAGAGGGGATTCTTGGTTATATTTAATAATACAATTATACTAATAATAGATGAATATGACAGGCAAAGGTAGGAAAACAAATGCTCAATATATTAAAGCTAGGTATACGAACTAAAATTACATTAGGTTATATTGTTATCATACTTTGTTTACTTGCATCAGTAGTTTTCTTAAATAATCAAATTACTGCTTTACAAAAAGAAAGAAATTTTATTATAAAATATGATTCTCAAGTTCAGGAGTTAACCAACCGAATTGAAAAATACATCTTGGATATGGAATCAAGTCAACGAGGATTTATCATTACTGGGGATGAAAGCTATTTAGAGCCTTATAATAGTGCTGCTGAAAACTGGAAAATTGATTTTAATGATCTCTATCAGCTCTTAGATAATAAACCTAAGCAACAAGAGAAGCTCAAGGAAATAGAGGTAACGATAGAGCATTGGATTGCAACGTCTGGTAATCCAACACTTTTAATGAAGAAGGAAAATAACACTGCTGCGTTAAAGGAATTTTTTAAGGTCGATGTTGGTCGCAAAGATGTGGAAACAATGCGGAAACAATTTACTGCATTTAGATTAGCTGAAAATGCATTTACTCAAACTAAGGCAAATCAATTAGACAAGCGAAATAGCAATATAACGAGTGCTTTATTTGGGCTGTTGGTACTTGTTTCGGTAATCTCTATTGTAATCGCTAGTGGAATTTCCCGCTCAATTGTGAAAACGATAACAGAGGTTACTCAAACAATTAAAGAAATTGCAGCTTCTAAAAGCAATCAAAAGGGCAGAATTTATGTGAAAACCAATGATGAAATAAATACCCTTGCCGATGCTACAAATGAGCTTTTAGATTCGATTGAAAAAAGAGAATGGCTACAGTCAAATATTGCGGACATTGTCACTAAATATCAAGGTATTTCGGTCATTACAAAATTAGCCGAAACCTTCCTTTCTGAAATGGCACAGAAGACACAATCCTCTCTTGGTGCCTTTTATATTCGTGAAACAACAGAAGATGATATTCAATATGTGAAAAAAGCTGCATTTGCTGGTACAAGTACTGATGTAGGAAAGGATAGCTTTAAACTTGGACAGGGCTTAATTGGACAATGTGCCTTGGAAAAAAAGATTTTAATTTATAAGGATATTCCAGATGAATTTCGTTTAATAGGAACAGGCTTAGGAGAAGTACCACCTAAAAGTATTCTTATTATCCCAGTTATATTTGAGAAGGACGTAATAGCAGTTGTTGAATTGGCGACTATGACGGACTTCAGTAAGCTTCAGCTGGAATTAGTCAAGCAAGTAGTCGAAACGTTTGGCTTAACAGTGAATAGTGTCGTAGGACGTATGGAAATTGTACGCTTGCTTAATGAATCTAGAGCGATGACAGAAGAATTACAAGTACAATCGGAGGAGCTACAGACACAATCAGAAGAATTACAAATGCAAACAGAAGAGCTAACAATGATTAATGAACAGTTGGAGGAAAGAACGAAAGAGGCAGAGTCCAAATCGCGAGAGCTAGCAAAAGCAAAAAAGGAATTAGAGAAGAGTGCTGAACAACTGTTACTCAATTCCAATTATAAATCCGAGTTTTTAGCCAATATGTCACATGAGTTACGAACACCATTAAATAGTATCTTAATTTTATCAGAAATGCTGGCAGAAAATAGTCAAAGTAATCTAACGGAAGAGGAGGCTGAATTTGCGAAGGTTATCCATTCCTCTGGTGAGGATTTACTTGTACTCATAAATGATATTTTAGATTTATCAAAGGTAGAGGCAGGAAAGCTGGACATAATGTTTGACGAAGTAAATATGAGTGAGATTCCTCTACAAATCGAGCAGACATTTGCACCTGTAGCAATGAAAAAGCATTTACAGTTCCATATTTCAAAAGCAGAAAATGTAGTGGATATTTTCTATACGGATGAAAAGAGATTCCAGCAAATCCTAAAAAATTTATTATCAAATGCTTTCAAATTTACAGAGCAAGGTTCCGTAACACTTGCTATTAAACAATTAAAAGAAGAGCAGTTGACAAACAATATGCAGAATATAAGTGCTGATTGGTTAGAGATTACAGTTTCAGATACTGGCATAGGTATTCCTAAGGACAAGCATCAACTAATATTTGAATCGTTCCAACAGGCAGACGGTGCAACAGTACGGAAATATGGCGGTACAGGTCTTGGCCTGTCAATTTGTAAAGAATTTGCCAAACTACTTGGAGGTTGGGTTTCTTTACAGAGTGAAGAAGGGCATGGTAGTAGCTTCACACTGACAATTCCAAGCCTACCTAATGGAATTCAGGAGGAGCAATGTCTTGAATTGGCTATTCATGAGGTTGGAGCTACAACAGAGATACATGAAATAGAAGAAGAGTTACCTGAAGTTACAGAGGTAGAGGTATTTCAAGGGAAAACTATATTAATAGTAGATGATGATTATCGTAATATCTATGCACTAAAAACAGCGCTTGAAAAAAGAGGCATGAATATCTTAGTTGCCAAAGATGGGATAGAGTGCTTAGATATTATGCAAGCTAATCAGGAAGTAGATCTTATTCTTATGGATATTATGATGCCTAATATGGATGGCTACGAAACGATGTCTATTATTAGACAACAAATGAAACTGAAGGATTTACCGATTATCGCTTTAACGGCGAAGGCCATGAAAAATGATCGTGATAAATCATTAGAGGCAGGAGCTTCAGATTACATTAGTAAGCCATTAAATTTAGATCAACTCTTATCCGTTTTAAGAGTATGGTTAGTTTCTAAAGGGAGTTCATAAGCATGGATCAATTTCAGCCCTTGGAGCAAAAACTACAAAATAAGCATACAAATTTAGAAATTGACTTATTATTGGAGGCAGTTTATCGTTTATCCGGCTTTGATTTCAGGGATTATAATCGTTCTTCCATAACACGAAGAATCTTGAATAGAATGAGAATCAATAATATCCCAACCGTTTCTAGAGTGCTTGAAAAGGTGATACACGACCAACAGTTTCTAGAGCAGCTATTAAATGATTTTTCCATCAATGTCACTGAGATGTTCCGTAATCCAAGTTTTTTTAAAGTATTTCGTCAGGAGGTTATTCCATATTTACATAATTATCCTGAAATACGCATATGGCATGCAGGATGTGCAACGGGTGAGGAAGTATACTCTATGGCAATTTTGCTAAAGGAAGAGCAGCTCATTGATAAGGCGGTTATTTACGCAACAGATATGAATGAACAAGTATTAGAAAAAGCAAAAAAAGGTGCTTTCCCTATACACAAAATGCAAGCATATACTAAAAATTATATGCTTGCAGGTGGTAATGATGCATTTTCTGAGTACTATAAAACAGATTATCAGTTTGCGTATTTCCATCCTTCCCTATTAAAAAATATTATTTTTGCACAGCATAATTTAGTTACGGATCAATCATTTAATGAATTCCATATTATTTTGTGCAGAAATGTTTTAATCTATTTTTCACAGGCGCTACAAAGCAAGGTTCATCAGTTATTTTATGAAAGTCTTAGTGAAAAGGGTTTTTTATGCTTAGGTGATAAGGAGACACTGCGCTTTGATGATATTATGGAAAAATATAAAGAATTTGTAGGCAATGAAAGAATATATCAAAAGATCAATTAATGAAAATCCGCCTATCTTTCTAGATTCACAGAAAGATAGGCGGATTATTTTTTTAAGCATGTGCTTGAATAATTAATACACACATATCATCAGGCTGATTGTCTTGCTTCTCTTTAGGTAATAAATTATCAATCAGACATTGTGTATAATCCCACTTTGCAGATGTTAGCGTTTGCAGATGTTTCTCAGACTCTATCTCACAAGGTCCCATCGCCTCTAATACACCATCTGTAAAGAGAATTATTTGTATATCATGCTCGTATTGTATTCTTTGTTTTTTTACTTCAATTTCATCAAAAAAGCCGACTGCACAGCTACCTTGATTTAATGGAACAAGTGTCTTTTCATCAATAAGGGCATAGCCAGAAGGATGGCCGGCATTTACATATTCGATTGTTTTTTGTTCTGTATCCATCACTAAATAAATCGCCGTAAAGTAATAAAGATTGTCTTCCTTCCCATTTCTTAAAAGTGTCATATAGCGGTTCAATTCTTTTATGACTAATTCAGGCTCTATCAATTGTTTGACAGCTTCTCTAAGAACCGAAGAGATGAACATACAGACAAGTGCTGCCGAAATCCCATGTCCCATCATATCAAGTAAAATAACAGCATAGCGGTGATCATTTATTTTGTGCCAATAATACATATCCCCTGCCAAATTAGAGGAGGGTAGGTAGGATACCGCTATTTGAATATTATTCTCATTTAATGGTGGACTCAGTAGACTTCTTTGGACATGCGTTGCTAAATCTAATTCGTATTGTATTTTCTTTTCCTGCTGTGTATGCCAATCTAATTCAGCCTTCAATCGTAGGGCCACACGAATTCTAGCAAGAAGCTCCGTTTTATTTATCGGCTTTGTAATATAATCCACCCCACCGATATCCAGGGCCTCAGCAAGTTTGTTTTTATCTTCTAGAGCGGTGACAAAGATAATTTGAATGTCCTTGAATCTTTCATTTTTCTTAATACGTTTACAGGCTTCAATACCATCTATCTCTGGCATCATAATATCTAATAAAATTAAATCTACAGAATTTCCTGTCGAATCTTGGACATCAAGCTGTAAATAGTCAAAAAGCTCATAAGCAGATGCTAATGAAACACAGTTATCATAACCTGCATTTTTTAAAATTTTTTCAATTACAAATAGATTTACTTGATTATCATCTACAAGAAGAATGGTCATAACTATTTCCCCTTATTCTGTACTGTTGCGCAGATTATTAATATATGTGTATTTAAAAACTCTCAACTACATTATTATACAAAACAATAGAGAATAATGGTATTTTTGTGTTTTAGAAGGAGTATTTTACTAGGTATTAAGTCTTGGTTATTCATAAAATATTGTAAGAGAAACAATGAAAGGAGCGTACTAAAAAAAGCCGCCTTTAGTGAATAAATAGGTGTATAGTTCATGTACTTCAAATAGCAATATGTCTAATCCTGCTGAATTCGTGCCTTTTTAAAGCCGCCATAAATATCAACTACATTGGCTATGATGGTAATAGCAACAGTGACTAGTAATATGCGATCTATAGCAAACAAAACCTTAGCAGAGGTTGTATCTGTAATTGCAGCTATATAGGGTAAAGCTGCACTGTGTATGAAATCAGGTCGATTAACCATAAGAATAAAGACAATGGTCCCTAAACATTGAAGGACAGCATTTAGGACAGCAATTAGAAAAGTCCATTGACCCGCTTTTAATTTAAATAATGCTAAAGCTATGCTTAAAGCTATACATATCAAAACGACCGGCGCAAAGGACAGTAACACATTTTGGTTGAATATAGGCATAACAAATTTCAATCCACCTCTATCGTGCGAAGAGTAGATTCCTAAAAGGTGATTTGCATTAAAATAGATAAACGAAAAAACGGTAATACCTATTAAGCTAAAAATAATATCAGGAAGTGATATAGTTTTATCTTTTGGGATAACTTTACTATTTAATAAATCATCTGGAGTCCAAGGCTTTTGTTTTTTTATAAAAGGTATTGGAACATCACTACCTGAGCGTTCAATTATAATAAAAGAAACTGTAATCCAGAACAGCACGTGTAATATCACTGTGATAACATTTACCATAGTGATAGAAAAAGCATTAATCACAGTAGATAAAAGGGCATCTTCTCCGCTGTAGCGTACAATATTTTCTACCACATGAACGATTACAGTAATAAGTATGGCCCAAGGGACGATTAATTTTATTGTCCGAATATACGTGTCAAATATTTGTGGGCCAATTAAAAAGTTTGGTGAATCCCTGTAACTTGCTGCGACCTCAATAGGATTTCCTAGCTTTATAAGAACTTCCTTTACATCTGATTCTGTATAATCTTCAGGTAACATTTTCTCGATGGTAGATTTTAGCTTAGAACTAATTTCATCCCGTTTCGTTTTGCTTATCCTTTTTGTAACTTCATGAATATAGACATCAATTAAATCCATTCTAAGTGTCTCCCTTCAATAAATTATTTATCTCATTCAACAGATTTTAGAAGGAATGAATTGTGCAGGCACAATTCAAAATCCGGACGCATTGACTTTTTCAGGAAGGTGAATAATGGAGAAATGATCCCGGCAGGATGCCCAGCTTAGATCATCTCACTGTCATCATACAGTATTATTTTAACTCGTGGTAATATATGTTATTATCGAAAGTTAAAATTAATGTGAAAAATATGATTATGAACAATTTTTTAAATTGCAATAAATGAAAAGGGGGATGAATATGCGAGTGGTAGATAAATTATGGGATGAAGAAGATTTTTTGCAATTTGTCGACATTGTAATTGGTGCTTATCCGGGAATGCTGGACTGCTCACAGCCAACAAAAGAACAATTAAAGGCACTTTTTATCCATAATCAAAACAATGATGAAGCTATTCATTATTATGGATTATGGGAAGAAAATAAACTGGTTGGTGGTATGAGACTTCATGATTTTGAAATGAATCTACTTTCTAAAATAATTCCAGTTGGAGGGGTTGGTTTAGTTGCGGTCGATTTACTTCGCAAAAAAGAGAGGATTGCTAAGGAATTAATAGAACACTTTTTTAAAGTATTTTTAGAAAAACAAGTACACTTTGTAGCATTATATCCTTTTAGACCTGATTTTTATAAAAAAATGGGCTTTGGCTATGGACCTAAAGTACATCAATACTTAGTAGAGCCTTCCAGCTTTCCGAAAGGTCCAACCAAAAAGCATCTTAAGTATTTAACAGTGCAGGATCAGCATAAATTAGCAGATTGCTATAAAAGAGTTACAATGAAAAGGCATGGTATGTTTTTAAAAACCGAATCGGAGCTCGCAGCAATATTTAAAAATCCTCAAAATTATGTGATTGCTGTTGAAAAAGGAGATACCATTCAAGGTTATATAGTATTTTCCTTTACTAAACAAAGTGATACGAATTTCCTGCTTAACAATTTAGTTATTAAAGAGTTGATTTATGAAACACCAGAGGCATTATTAGAACTTAGCACATTTTTAAATAGCCAAGCCGATCAGGTTGCTCGAATTGAATGGAACACCCAAGAAGAAAATATTCATTTCTTTTTAGGAGATGTAAGAAATGGATCGAATCATTTAATCCCAAGTGTCTATCATGCAAGCACTGTGTCAGGAGTTGGCTTGATGTATCGTATTATCAATGCCAGAGGCTTTTTTGAGGAGTTAAAAACACATAATTTCAATAATCAAACTTTAACATTTAAGCTTACTGTAGAGGATTCTTTACTCCCAGAAAATAATCAGCAAATCGTTATGAAAACAGTTGATGGCAATATGACAATAGTAGACAATCATAAATGCGACGTGGAGATGATAATAGATATTGCAGAACTTTCCTCTCTAGCTATGGGAGTTGTTACAGTACAAGAGCTATTTATGCTCAGTAAGGTGAAGATTAGTAATGAGCAATATATTCAGAAATTACATCAACTCTTCTATGTTTATGATAAACCGATGTGTATTACAGCATTTTAGGGAAGCCATAGGTGGGCATCCCCATGCGTACTATTTTTCTTTTTTCATAAAGAGGGTAGAACGTACTGGTCGTTCCAGTGGTGTAATGTTAATAATAAAATAGCTTATAATTAATATTAAAATAATAAGTGAATAAATTAAGGTATTGATGGGGTGGTCATGCTCAACAATAATTAATCGAATCATGGCTGTAATACCAATATATATAAAGTATCGGAGAGGGAAATGATAGTCCTCCTTAAAATATTTAACAATCATTGTGATGAATTCAAAATATAAAAAGAATAGAAGAATATTTGCGAGGAAAAGCTTATAGTCGCCTTTATCCTTAGAGAAAATGATAATTTTAAGGAATTCGATCAGTTCTTTAAAAAGTAGGAAGGATAATATAAGCGCAAGAAGTATGAGACAAACATTAAGAAACAATTGTAAAGACTTTGGCACAGCCTTAATTAGTTGTTGATAGGTTGAGTTGTTTTGATCCATCTAATTCCTCCAATCATTATAAGAGACGATATAACATAATTATATGGTTGATCGTCTGGCGATTATGATTTGAATATAACATTTAATCGTTAATGTCTTTATACATTTTTGTAAAGTTTTGGTATATTTTATTGAAAGAATGTTTTCAAATTAATTTAGCGGTATGCTAAAATAGATGTGCATGAATATAAATTATAAAAGGGGTTTTTAAAATGGCAAAAGCTGCAAATTCAAATGCAAAAATTACACCAGAACGTTTAGAAGAAGCGTTAAATGTTCGCGATCGTCTTATTATTGAGTTACTAGTACAAGTACTTGATGAAAAGCTAGTAATTGAACGCCCTGTGCTACGTGAACGTTTAGGAAACCTTGTAGAACTTTCTGACCATGATGCAGAATTAAAGGAAACTTTACACGGTGTAATTAATAAACTGTAATTCTCTAAGATTTATATAATTATGCTTAAATGTAATTATAAAATCCCCTATAGCTTAGACTGTAGGGGATTTTAATATCATGTAAAACGATCTACTAATTCGTGCATACGTTCTGCTTCTGAGTGAAGCTCGACTGAGGAATGCATAATAGAAGTGACCGCTGATTTCTGTTCATCAATGGAAGCATTGATTTGCTCGGTAGCTGCTGCAGATTCAGTAGCCACACTTGCTATTTCATTAATGGCATTAATGACAATTAAACGATTTTCGGCCATTTCACTCATACCCTGATCAAGGGACACAAGATGTGCAGTAATGCCCTGGATGGAATCAGCTAACAATGTAAAAGCATTTTTTACCTCACTTATGGAAGTGGCTTGTCCCTGTGAAAGCTGAAGGGTGTGCATCATCTTAGAGTCTGAACTAGCAGTATCTATTTCGATACGTTTTAATAAATTTCTTACACGATTAGTTGCCTCATTCGTATCCTCTGATAAATTGCGAACTTCTTCTGCTACAACGGCAAAACCTTTTCCATGTTCACCTGCTCGTGCTGCTTCTATACTTGCATTTAAGGCTAAAAGATTAGTCTGTTCAGAGATGGAGGTGATCGTTTGTACAACATTATGAATTTCCTCCATTTGTCCTGTTAAGCTCGAGAAGTTTGATCTCAGTTCTTCAATGACTTGTGTAAATTCATGTGAATTTTGCTGTAATATTTCGACCTTTTGTCTACCATTTTCCTGTGAGTTATTAATGTTATTCATATCCTCCGTAATTTCAGCATATTTTTCAGTTGCATTTGAAATAAGAGAAGACAATTTTTCAACCTTGCTTATGGCCATTTCGGCTTCTTCTGCCTGAATGACAGCTCCTTTCGATATTTCAGTAATAGCCTGATGGATTTCATCGGCAGAAGCGGTTGTTTCTTCAGTAATAGCGCTAAGCATTTCTGATGAAATTCTCATTTTGCCTGCACTGTCTTTCGTGTTATCAACCATTTCATTTAAGCTGTGTTTCATATTATTTACATTGCTAGCCAGTATTCCTAATTCATCTTTTGTAGTTATAGGAATATCCTCGCCTGTTAATTTCCCTTTAGCAATATCAGAGGTCATCACCATAATTCGGCGTATGTACGAAGTCATTCTGCCAGAGAAGAACCAATATAGGGCAACGCCAATGATTGTTGCAAGGAAAGTCATAACAACTGTGTAGTAAAGGACATTTTTAGTACCTGCATTAAAATCCATTTCATAAGTACCAGCAGCGATAATCCATCCCCAATGCTTGTCCGTAGCTACATAAGTAATTTTAGGAGCAACAACATCTGGGTTTGATGGCAATGCCCAGTCATAACGGACATACCCCCCACCTGCTTTAGCCTCATCTATCATTTCACGTACAAAATAGCGACCATCCGTTGTCTGTAGGTCTGAGATATTTTGCCCTTCAAGGGATGGGTGAGTTTCAACTGTTCCATCAGCTTTAAAGGCATAAAAATAGAAATTTTCACCGTATTTAATGGGGTTATCTATAGATCTTTTATTATCCTCTGTTTTTTTGCCTACTATTTGTGTCCTAGCACGCTCCTGAGCCTCGGTTAATGTAAGCTTCCCTTGCTGAACTTGCTCATCTAATTGAGCTATTACTTCAAGTATCCCCAACGTCCCATTCTTTAGACTTTGTCTACCTACCTCATCAATTTCGCTTTTTGCCACAAAGTAATTTACCGTACCAACTAAAGTTGTAGGAATCAAAATGACGATAATGGCTAATGTGACAAGTTTGTTACGGACTGACTTCATCATGGGCACAACCTCCGTTCCTGTCTACTTATACAAAGTTTTACAATTCCTTAATTTAATTATAATACAAAGGATTTCAATAAAATAGAAAATTCCGAAAATTAAATGATAATATTTTAAAATAAGGGCAATGTTATATTCTTTTATGATGACTGGGGGATTGGTGACCCTGAAAATTGCTTAGTTGAGTGTCAAAAATAATTGGTGAGGTACAAACTGCTCTGTTTAAGGAAGAACAACTCGTGTGAGGCGAAAAACTACTTGGTTCCCCTAGAAGAAGCACTCTGGTAAGGCTGAAAAAAGCTCGGCTCCCTAGATCAATCGCTCAGGTAAGGCTGAAAAAAGCTCGGTTCCCCAGAAGAAGCGCTCAGGTAGTGCTCAAACTTGCTCGGCTCCCCAGAAGAAGCGCTCAGGTAGTGCTTAAACTTGCTCGGCTCGCCAGAAGAAGCGCTCAGGTAGTGCCCAAAACAGCTCGGTTCCCCAGAAGAAGCGCTCAGGTAGGACCCAAATTTGCTCGGCTCCCCAAAAGAAGCGCTCAGGTAGGCCCCAAACTTGCTCGGTTCCCCAAAAAAACTGCTCAGGTTCTTCAAGGAACTGCTCTGGTAGCCTCTATTATTGCTCAGGCAATAATGGAAATTCAGCCTGGCTAAAGGCTTTATAATGACGAAAACCCAAACAAGAGTGTTTGGGTTTTAGCAATATTAATATACTTTATCGCCGTTAAAAATAGAGTTTTTCACAATAACATAGTCTACATTTCGAATGGCATCTAGCTTGTTGCCACCTGCATAGGAAATAGAGGATTGAAGGTCTTGCTGCATTTCAATTAATGTATCCTTGATGCTGCCCTTGTGTTCAACGTACATTTTTTTGCCTTCCACATTTTTGCGTTCGCCTTTTTGGAATTCAGAGGCAGAACCGAAGTATTCTTTGACAATTTTACCGTCAATTTCGATTGTTTCACCAGGTGATTCTTCATGGCCAGCAAATAAAGATCCAATCATAACCATGGATGCGCCGAAGCGAACTGATTTTGCAATATCACCATGTGTGCGGATTCCTCCATCCGCAATAATTGGTTTTGTAGCAGCCTTCGCGCACCAGCGTAATGCAGCTAACTGCCAGCCACCTGTACCAAAGCCTGTTTTAATTTTAGTAATACATACTTTACCTGGTCCTATACCAACTTTTGTAGCATCTGCGCCAGCATTTTCTAATTCACGTACAGCTTCAGGTGTACCAACATTACCAGCAATGACAAAACTATTGGGTAAGTATTTTTTGATGTGTTGAATCATACGAATGACAGCATTAGAATGACCGTGAGCAATGTCAATTGTAATAAAATCGGGAACTAGATTAACAGCAGCTAACTCCTCTATAAATGAATACTCTTCATCTTTTACTCCAACACTAATGGACGCGATAAGTCCACGTGCTTGCATATCTTTAATGAAATCCGCTCGAGTTTCAGGGTTGAAACGATGCATGATATAAAAGTAACCGTTTTCAGCAAGCTTCACAGCAAGACTTTCGTCGATAATTGTTTGCATGTTTGCAGGAACAACAGGAAGTTTGAATGTATGTCCACCTAAAGTAATTGATGTATCACATTCAGAGCGACTTTCTACAATACATTTTGCGGGAATTAATTGAATATCCTCATAGTCAAATACGTTATCCATTCTATACACTCCTAAAATACGAATATTTTTAAATAATTGTTTTAAATTGTTCGTCATTTGGTAATTTACATGATTTTTGAGTAAATGTCAAAGCTTTTATCATAATAAATAGAAAAACAGCAGAATAAGTGATAAAAGCGATACTATAACTTAAGTAATATTGGTGGATGGATGTTTATTATATAAGCAATTTTATTTAAAATTTGTCATACTATTTGATATCCATGTACAATAGAATTGTTTCAGAAAATGACAAAGGAGTGTTGGAGATGGCAGTAGAAGTGTATTTAATTTTTAATGGAAATTGTCGGGAGGCTGTAACGTTTTATGAGAAGGCTTTTAATACGGACAAGCCTGAAATTATGACCTTTGGAGATTCACCTCAAAATCCCAATTATCAATTACCAGAGGAAGCCAAAGATCTTGTCATGCATACACGACTTTCGATTTTTGATAGTACAGTAATGTTCTCGGATACATTCCCAGGATCGCCATTCACACGTGGAAACAATGTTACATTAGCTATTGTTTCTAGTGATGAAGAGAAGATGCGTAAAGCCTTTGAAAATCTGAAGGATGGCGGCAAGGTAAGTATGGAGCTACAAGAAACTTTTTGGAGTAAGTGCTATGGCTCGCTTACAGATAAATTCGGAATTGAATGGCAATTTAGTCATGAGGAAAATAAATAGTAAAAAAAGTATTAGAGGCTGGGACATAAGTAAACTTTCAATATTTCAAACCAGAAAAACGCGAGAAATCAACGTTTTTTAAATTGATTTCTCGTGCTTTTTAAGATTTTGACCTGTTATGTCCCAGTTGATTATAGAAATATTTCCAGAACGTTATTCAGTTCACAACCTCTATTTTCTAAAAATAATAACTGTCCCTTAAAACTTCTATAAAAATGGACAATTATGTCAAACTCTACAGAAATAATTGGCCTTTTTAATTAGTAAACACTCCTACAAAACCATCATCATTTCCGTTATTAACCAGTTTTAATTCCTCAAATTGATTCTTTTTTTTACTTTCTATAAGGAATAGCGTTTTTTTATTGGTAATACTTCCTTCTGTAGTTGTATAAGAAAGGGTTAGGATTTTCTTTTTCATATCATATTTAAATGAGTAATCAGTGTAATTCTTAGTGTTTGAATTTATCAGAATATAAGTTTTATTCTTATTATCGTAAGCATAAATACCCTCTTTTAACTCATCTCCAAAGACGTTAAGAACCTTTTTATTATCTTCGTGATTAACATCCAGTTCTAGTACTCTTAAATTTTCAAATTTCGTTTTTTCTGAAATAACAATTTCAGGGTTTCTCTCTTCGTGTTGAATACTTACACCGTTGCTACAAGCTGTTTGCGTAAACAATAATCCAATTAACACCCAAAAAATGGACCTCTTTTTCACCACTTTAATTCACCTTCTTTCTTGGTTACTTCAAACAATTATACAATAAATAAAACCATTATATACAAATAATGTAATTTACTATACGCTGGAGTATGCACTTATAAATATGGGGTAAGTTGTCAAACGTGATATCGTTAACTAGTAACAAATTACTTAGTTTATTTTTGCATTATTTTTAGTTTTTAGTTGCAGTAGCCTTGTGGAAAATGCTGCCGAAATTGATTGAATTACAACCATTAGAGGAATTAGGATTTACATAAAATAACTGAATTAATGTATAGAGGTTGATAGTTCTTCAGTAGTCTAAAATTCAAATAATAATATGTATCAGTATTACAAACCATGAATACCTCACTAATCAAGCTAGGATAGAGGCTGGGACAAAACCTCAATACAGTAAAATTTTCTGTGCTTTAATTTAGATGAAAAGAAGGGACACCTTCTGATAAAATTAAAGTCACCACACAATAACTGTGTCCTTATGTTATAAAAATAGAATCACCAAGAAAAAAGAGAAATCGGATGACATCGATTTCTCTTTTCTTAGATATGAGCAGCTAGTTATGTCCCAGCCTCTATTTTTTAATATTTAAATTGGTTTACAAAGCCTTGGAGCTCATCGGCCATATCGAGTAGTGTTTTTGCAGCAGAGGCGATATCCTGCATGGAGGATAATGTTTGCTCGGTAGATGCAGCGACTTCCTCAGACGCGGCTGCATTTAGCTTAGCATGATCAGAAAGCTCAATTGCAGTAGCGGAAACTTCTTCGACCACTGCAGACATTTGCTGTGTTGATGCAGAGATATCCTCCATTTTTGGTGCAATACTTCTTAGGCTTGCGATAATACTCTCGAATTTCGTACTTGTGTCTTCGGAAAGTTTTAGACCATCCTGAACGTCTACGGATGCCTTTGTCATGGTTTGAACAGAATTCGCTGTGTCCTGTTGAATACCAGTAATTAGCGTAGAAATTTGCTCTGCCGATTGATGGGATTGCTCTGCTAGTTTTCGAACCTCATCAGCAACTACCGCAAAGCCTTTTCCGTGTTCACCTGCACGTGCTGCTTCTATAGCTGCGTTCAATGCAAGTAGGTTGGTTTGGTCTGAAATTGCACTAATAATTTCAATAATAGAGCCAATTTCCTTTGTTCGATCATAAAGTGTTTTAATCATAGCATCTGATTGTGCAACAGATTCGTGAATAGAAACCATTTGGTTAACCGTTTGCTGTACTGATTGACCGCCTTCTTCAGCCAAATTGATAGCGTGGCTAGATAGGTCTAGAACCTGCATAGAGCTATCGGCAACCTCGACCACTCCTTTAGCTATCTCCTCGATAGAAATTGCATTTTGATCAATACTCGATGTTTGTTTTTCTGTACTAATAGCCACTTGTTGCATCGCTTCCGTCACCTGCTCTGAAGCAGCAATATTTTGTTCCGCATTAGCAGATAGATCTTGTGCTGACTTTTGAACATGCTCGGCACTCTGATTGACATTGCGGATTAATTTTTTTAAGTTCACCTTCATGGATATGAAGGCTTCACCTAATTGACCAATCTCATCTTTCGTGTGTACTTCAATATACTCTGTTAAATTGCCATCACTAATTTTTAATGCGCTATTTTGAAGGAGTTTAAGCGGTTTAACAATAGACTTGATCATGTAAAGCATGAATACTAAACCTATAATAATTGAAAAGAAAGTTATAGTTAAAGTAATTTTAAAAGTTGAAGTAGCGGCATTTGTAGCCTCAGCCGTAAACATCGTACCAATAACCTTCCAGCCCGTTAGTTTATTTGTGACAAACTGTAAGTGGCGGTCATTTTCAACTATTGTTCCTTTCTCCTGCTCATAAACCTTCGAAATATAGCTCTCTGTTGCTTCAGAACCGCTCTCTTTATCTCGCTGAGAAACATATAGCTTATCCTTATCTATTAGGGAAGCAAATCCTGTTTCTCCAATACGAGCGTCCTCTGTAATTGCACCTAGCACAGAGATATTAAAATCTAAGGCAATTACCCCGGATCCATCCGGAAGAGTCTGCATAACTGAAATAACCATGTTATTTGTTGATTTTGATATATAGGGAGAAGTAATGGTAACTTGTCCTTTGTTAGCGACTGCTTCTTTATACCAAGATCGTTCACGTGGATCATAATCACTTTCATACTCATGAACAGGCTCATCTATTATTCTGCCATCCGCAGTACCTATATAAAGTAATTCAACCTCTGGGTGTGTATTTATATATTCTTGGAAAAGACCCTTTAGTTCATTGTTTTTTTCTCCCGATAGATAAGTTTGATCTACTTTTTTTGCAAAGTATTCGATATCCAATACTTTAGGAGAAATGGTATTTGTAATATTGGTATTTAGCATGCGTACGCTTTCTGTAGCACTTGCTTGTTGCTCCTTTAGAATTTGGCTTTTTGTACTTTTGAAGGAGGTGTATCCGATTAATAGAGTTGGAACGAGAAGTATGGCTAAAAATGCAAAAATTAATTTTTTTCGTAAGCTGATTCGTTTCATAGATAAATTCCCCCTTATAACAATATTTTTATATATGAATAAATTGAACTACCAAAATGTTATTTGTCTTATTTTATCAGAAAAACGTATAATTGTATGTAATATATTGGAATTTGTTAATGTTTTTCCACTCATAAACTGCTTCACTGATAGTTCAAATGTTTTAATCTGATTCTAAAAGTAAAATGAATTTAAATCAATTAAATTATCTAAAATATCAGAAAATTTAAACTTCTGTGTAGATAAATTTAAGCTATACAAAAATAAAAATCTGAGCTCAATCGTATGTTGAGCTCAGACGTATGAATCATCAATATTTAAAACGGCCTACATAGCCCTGTAATTCATCAGCCATATCAAGTAGTACTTTAGCAGCGTTAGCCATTTCTTGCATGGAGGATAATGTTTGCTCTGTAGATGCAGCCACTTCTTCAGATGCAGCAGCATTTAATTTAGCATGGTCTGTTAGCTCAATAGCTGTTGCAGAGACTTCTTCAACAACTGCAGACATTTCCTGTGCAGAGGCAGATATGTCCTCCATCTTCGGAGCCATTTCCCGTAAGCTTGTCATAATATGCGCAAACTTTTTACTTGTATCTTCTGTGAGCTGTAAGCCATCCTGCACATCTGTAGAAGCCTTTATCATTGTTTGTACTGATTTGGCAGTCTCTTGCTGAATACCTGTAATTAGCTCAGAAATTTGTTTTGCTGAATGCTGTGATTGTTCTGCTAATTTTCGAACTTCATCTGCAACTACGGCAAAGCCTTTTCCGTGCTCTCCTGCTCGGGCAGCTTCGATAGCAGCATTTAAGGCAAGAAGATTTGTTTGATCGGAAATTGCACTAATAATTTCTAATATAGAGCCAATTTCTTTAGTTTGGTCATAGAGTGATTTTATCATCCTATCTGATAGAGCTACAGATTCGTGAATGGAATGCATTTGCTGAACCGTTTGATCTACAGAATGACCACCTTCCTCTGCCAATTGAATAGCATAGCTAGTGAGATCTGAAACTTGCATAGAGCTATCTGCGACCTCAACCACTCCCTTAGCAATTTCCTCAACTGATATTGCGTTCTGGTCAATTCCCGTTGTTTGTTTCTCTGAACTGATAGCCACCTGTTGCATCGCTTCTGTCACCTGCTCAGAAGCAGCAATATTTTGCTCTGCATTGGCGGATAAACCTTGTGCAGCAACTTGTACATGCTGAGAGCTTTGATCAACATTACGTATTAAAGATTTTAAACTAACTTTCATAGAGACAAAGGCTTCAGCCAGTTGACCAATTTCATCCTTAGAATGAATATCAATAAACTCTGTTAAATCGCCTTCACTAATTGTTACAGCACTTTGTTTCAGTCGATTAATTGGATTAACTATGGATTTAATCATATAAAGCATAAAGATAATACCAACAATTATTGAAACAGCAGTGATTATTAAGTTCATATTAAAGGTGGAGGCGGCAGCCTTAGAGGCCTCGGCAGTAAACATTGTGCCAACAATCTTCCATCCTGTTAGCTTATTAGTAACAAATTGTAGTTGCTTATTTGATTCTCTTACTGTTCCACTATCTTGTTCATATATTTTTTTGATATAGCTTTCAGTTGCCTCTGAGCCACTTTCGTTCTTCTGGTCAGCAATATATACCTGATAGCTATCTAAAAGGGAGGCAAAACCAGTTTTCCCAATGCGTATATCATTTGTGATGGTACTAAGGGTGGAAATGTTTAAATCTAATCCAATTACGCCAGAGCTGTCTGGTAAAGCTTGTGTAATTGTTATGACAATGTCGCCTGTAGCTTGAGAAATGTATGGTGCAGTGATGGACACCTGGTCATTATTTTCTAGAGCTTGCTTGTACCATGGTCTGGTAAGTAAATCAAAGTCATCTGGATATACTTGCGTAGGTTCATCTAATAACCGACCATCTGCCGTTCCTAGATAGATGAGCTCTACCTCGGGGTGCATATTGATATATTCTCGGAAAAGCGTCTTTAGTTCTGGTTCTTTATCTACTTGTGTATAGGATTTATTCAGCTTTTTGGAGAAGTATTGGATATCTTTTATTTTTGGATCAATGGTGTTTGTAATATTCGTATTAAGCATGCGTATACTCTCGGCTGTGCTTGCTTGTTGTTCTTTTAAAATTTGTTGCTCGGCACTCTGGTAAGAAATAATGCCAATTAATAGTGTTGGGACGAGAAGCATTGCTAAAAATGAAAAAATGAGCTTTTTCCTTATACTTAGTTGTTTCACTTAAATTATCCTCACTCTTATATTATAGTTGTATACTTTTCCGCAATAGGTAAAGAATAGACTAACTAGCTTATTTTATCAAAAATAAATTAAATGTTAAGCGTTTTTCCATAAATGCTTTTTTATCAGAATGTTTGCAGTAATATTACTCATGAGTGAACATAGAAAGCTTACAATTGTTGTATACTAATGTTCAAAAGAGGAGGGGATTGTTCATGATTAAACAAATTGGACAAGTCATGTTATATGTAAACGACCAGGATGCAGCCGTTAAGTTTTGGACAGAAAAAATCGGCTTTGTGGTAGTTGATGAACGGGAAGAGGAAGGAATACGAACAATTGAAATTGCTCCAACGAAAGAAGCTCAAACGACTTTTGTTCTCCACAACAAAGAAATTATTGCAAAAATGCAGCCTGAATTGAATTTAGGGACACCGTCGATTATGTTTTACGCTGATCATATAGAAGATCTGTATCAGGATTTTCAGGAAAAGGGTGTTATAGTAGGGGATTTAATAATGATGCCAATGGGGAGAGTATTTAATTTTGCTGATCATGAAGATAATTATTTCGCATTGGTTGAAAAATAAATAACAGTTTCGACTACTACCTCTAAAACGAGAATTTTTTTGAGCAAATTCTCGTTTTAAGTTATAGTAGAAAATTCATTTTAGGTCCTCTCCATAAATCGATACCGTTTGGCGGTCCACTATAAATTTGTTACCGTTCCATTTTAGTATGTTCTCTACATAACCTAATCCATCAGCATGATATCTCCCCGCAATAGCCTGATACGCCAAAATTTCGTATATTCCATCCCGTTCATAATCAACAGGATACAACCCACTAATTGGATCAACCCATCCCTCTATAGGCTGTTTTAGCGTCCCATCTTGATTATAGATTTCTGCTAAATATTCAGGTCCCTTGTACTGTAAATCAATAATATATTGCTTTTTAGGATTCGCGCTACGAACAGCTACTTTGTACTGATCTTGATAATTGACTGTATATTTATTAGTGAAAGATTCTGTATCAAAAATAGAACGAACTTGCCCGTTTATCGAGGCAAAGATTTCACCATTGATAATTCCTCCACTACCTCCAGTGTCAGAAATAGCTAAAATATCATCTTGATGATTGCCAGTGAAATCACCTAGAAAAATAGTTGGATTATAACCAATATTTTGCTTTAGTATTACTTTTTCAAATTTTTGTGTTTGCCCATAAAAAATCCCCAAAGTTAGATTTTTCCACAGGGGGCTATCTGGGGTTTTAGTTCCTATTAAAAGGACTGTCTCTAAAATGCCATCTCCATTTATATCGCCAAATTTTGTTTGAATAACCTCAGGAGTTAGATGTGCCATGGCGATATTACCTAATGATGGATTCATATTATTCGTCATACATACACCTCTTTCTACCATCTAGCATATGTTATAAAAACAGCTTGGTGAATAAAATTTAGATAAAGCCAATAAAGCTTACAAAAAAACTTATATTTAACCCATTGACATTTTTTATTGTGAAAAGTATCATAAATGTCAACGAATCAGAAAATTCAGTACCAATTTAAATCTCACTACTAAAAAAGTAGTTAGAGATTTTTTTAAAAAGTTAATTCTTAGTAAATATATATGTTTTATATAATTTGGGAAGAAGGAGATTTTCTTGAAGGATTTATTTATTAAAACAGCGCAACAAAAGTATTGGCTCGATCAATTGGCTTCTATTGCAGAGCCGATTAGAACAGAGGCTAAAGAGGTAGATGAACAATCTCGCTTTCCATTCGAAGCACATAGACTACTTCTGCAAATCGGCTATCCGAGACTAACTTTACCGAAGGAATTTGGCGGTGAAGGTTTATCAGTTTATGATATGGTACTCATTCAAGAAACATTAGCAAGCTATGACGAGAATGCTTCCCTCTCATTAGGTTGGACACTTGGTGTTGTAGGTGAAATATATGAGACAAAATTATGGGCAGAAGATGCACTGCATTTACTTGCGCCAGAAATAAAAAATGGTGCTATTATCAATCGAGCTGTTAGTGAAGCAGCAACAGGGAGTCCAACACGTGGAGGGCGACCTGGAACAAATGCTATTTCAACGAAACAAGGATGGCTATTGAACGGGCGTAAAATTTTTACAACGGCCTCTCCAGTGCTCGATTATTTCTTAACATCAGCATGGATTGAGGAAAAAAATCAAATTGGCTTCTTCTTGATTCATAAAGATGTGAAAGGTCTCTCCATTGAAGAAAACTGGGAGATGTCTGCAATGCGAGGAACAAGTAGCCATGATTTAGTACTAACTGATGTAGTTGTTCCTAGTAATTACTTAGTAGAATTACCTAGTCATCCTAGCGGTGGCAAAATAAATGGGTGGATTCTACATATTCCTGCAACTTACTTAGGTATTGCGCAGGCAGCCCGTGACTATGCACTGCATTTTGCCAATCATCATCAACCGAATAGCCTAAATGCTCCAATAAGTACTTTACCCAATGTCCAGCAGCTACTAGGCGATATTGAATTAAAGCTACATCAGGCACGCTTTGTACTATACGGTGTAGCAGAGGCTTATGATGATCCAGCAAGACGCGAATTTTTAACAAATGAAATGGCTGTGGCTAAACATACCGTAACGAATTTAGCGATTGACGTTGTAGACAAAGCAATGCGAGTGGTGGGGGCAAAGAGCTTGCAGTTAACAAATCCATTGCAACGCTATTATCGAAATGTTCGTGCTGGTCTGCATAATCCGCCAATGGATGATATGACTATTATTAAGCTTGCAACGGCGGCAATTGAACAGCAAAAAATGAAGGAAAATTAATGGAAAAACCATTGAAAATAAGGAGAAATGACATATGTTTAAACAAAAGAACAAGATTTTCAAATTCGCTGCAATAGGATTGGCTTCACTTGCCATTTTAGTAGGCTGTAATTCAGAAGAGTCCTCATCAGATAAAGGAACGGATGCTGATGGCGTAAAAGTACGTACAGTGAAGGTTGCTTTTGATCAGGCTACTAAGCCAATTAGTTATATAGATGATAAAGGAAATCCGACAGGCTATGATGTTGAAGTGATGAAGCTGGTGGATGAATTATTACCTGAATATAAGTTTGAGTATGTAGGGACAACAAGTGATGATTTATTGATTGGTGTTGAGCAAGGGAAATATCAAGTAGGGGTTAAAAATGCATTCTTTACACAGGAACGTACAGAAAAGTTTATTTTCCCGAAAGAATTTTTAGGATTAAGTAGCGCTGGTTTAGTATTACGAAAAGAAGATGAAGGTATAAAAACATTAGAAGACTTCGCGAAAAAGGGCTATGCATTGGCACCGATTGCTGCGAATAATGCCCAGTATACAATTATTGATGAGTACAACACAGCTCATCCTGACAATAAAGTAAAATTACAGGCTGGAGATGCGTTTACGGTTGATGTTGTGCAATGGGTAAATGAAAAACGTGTGGATGGCGGTGTTATGATTGAAGGTCCGTTTAAGCAACAAGTTTTAGCAGAGGATGGTCCTTACCATAACTTAAAAGATGATGTTGTTTACAATGAATTTGCTGTTATCAAAACATGGCCATTGTTTAATAAAAAGGAACAAGAATTTGCAGATGCATATGATAAAGCTATCGCACAGATTAAAGAGCAGAAGAAAACAAATGAATTAAGCACAAAATTTTACGGACGAGATTTATTTGAAGTGTTAGAAAAAGTGAACCGTTAATAGGCGGTAATTAATGAATTCTCTTCGGAAGAGAAGGTGTTAGCAGCTGCTACTATCAATAAAAGGCTGTTGAGTCAGTATACTCAGCAGTCTTTATTCATACAAAGAAAAATTTACTACGCTATAATTAGATATTTATAAAAGTTGGTGAGGAAATGGAGAAGTATTTTGATGCATCATACATTTGGAATTCAATCCCTGTATTATTGCCCTTTTTAAAAGTGACATTTTTAGTTGCAGGATCTTCCATTGTATTAGGCACAATATTAGGCTTACTATTAGCGGCTGCAAAGTTAAGCTCAGTAAAATCATTACAAAAATTAGCGAATCTATATACAACAATTATGCGTTGTACACCATCAATTGTCCTATTATTTCTTGTCTATTATGGTGTACCAGCATTAGCAGAAAATGTTGGCATAAATCTGCATTCGATTGAAACGGCTATTTTTGTTGTTGTGACATTTACGTTGCAGTTCGCTGCAATTATGTCAGAAGTGATACGTTCCGCATATTTAGCAATTCCTAAAGGTCAATTTGAAGCAGCTGTTAGTGTAGGATTAACGCCAATTCAAGCCTATCGACGTATTATTTTCCCCCAAGCACTTGTTGTTGCCTTACCAAACTTTGGGAACGGTATGATTGCGTTATTACAGGAGGGGGCACTTGCTTATACGATTGGCTTAATTGACATTGTTGGGAAGGCAAATTTAATTATCGCTAGTAATATAAATGCACATGCATTAGAGATATATATTGCTTTAGCCATTGTTTATTGGGTGCTTTCAATTATTATTGAAAAATTCTTTGCTATGCTGGAAAAGTTTTTTGGCAAAGGGAAAAAGACATTAGAAACAACATAGGGAGGGGAAGCCATGAATTATCAATTTTTACTTGAAACCTTTTTTGTAGCATTATCAGGTGTTCCTATTGCACTCCTTGTAACCGTTGTTGCGTTGCTTGTTGCTTTGCCACTTGGTTTTTTACTGGCATTAACACGGATTAATAAAATTCCAGTTATTCATCATTTAGCAAAGATTTATGTTTCCTTTGTCAGAGGAACACCCATAATTATTCAAATTTTTATTATGTATAGTAGCATTCCGTTAATGCTAAAAATTATTTTTGAAAAATACAATATAAGCTATGATATTTATAAAATCAATCCTATTTGGTATGCATTTATTGTCTTTGCCTTTAGTACAACGGCTATTTTAATTGAGGTATTTCGTTCTGCTTTAAGTACGATTGAAAAAGGCCAGTTGGAGGCAGCGCATGCAACAGGCTTAACGACATTTCAGGCCTATCGCCGAATAATTATTCCACAAGCCTTAGTGGTGGCTATGCCAAATATTTGTACAGCTACTGTTAATCTTATTAAAGCGACATCTTTAGGCTATGCTATGTCCTTACCTGAAATCACATTGAAGGCTAAGGTAGCTGCCAATGTTGGTTACAATTATGTAGAAGCATATATTGATATTTTCATTGTCTACTTAATTTTATGTAGTACCGTTGAATTTCTCTTTAAACGATATGAGAAGCATTTAAGTAAATTTAAAGCAGCAAATGCCTGAGGGGTGATGAAGCATGTTAGAGATTAAAAATATCCATAAATCATTTGGTAATAATGAAATTTTAAAGGGCGTCGATTTAGCCATTGATAAAGGTGATGTTGTTGTTATTTTAGGTCCCAGTGGTTCAGGGAAAACAACCTTATTACGATGCATTAACTTTTTAGAAAATGCTGATCAAGGACATGCAACATTTGGAGATATTCAAGTCGATTTTCAACATGTAAAGAAAAAAGACGTACATGCAATTCGTCAGCGTGTAGCATTTGTCTTTCAAAACTACAATCTCTTCACTAATAAAACGGCCTTAGAAAACGTGACAGAGGGCCTTATCATTGGTCGAAAGGTACCGAAAGCACAGGCAATTGAGATTGGTAAGAAGGCACTTGATAAAGTAGGGCTTTCGGAAAAGTATGATGCCTATCCAAGTCAGTTGTCTGGAGGTCAACAGCAACGAGTTGGGATCGCACGAGCAGTGGCGTTAAATCCAGATATTATTTTATTTGATGAACCAACCTCTGCACTCGATCCAGAGTTAGTCGGTGAGGTACTACAGGTCATGAAAAACATAGCAGCTGAGGGTACAACGATGCTTGTTGTCACACATGAAATGGGCTTTGCAAAGGATGTAGCCAATCGAGTAATATTTATGGATGGTGGAGTCGTTGTAGAGGAAGGAAGTCCACATGATATATTTGTGAATCCAAAAGAAGAGCGGACCAAAAAATTCCTTAAACGTGTTATTCCAGAAGACTACACATTCTATATATAAAAATAATAGGAGAATCTGTTCTTTACAGATTCTCCTCATGTTGTTGAAATACTATTATGTCAATGAAATCAAGGTGACAAATTAAAAATATAACCCTTTTTCAAGACGAGGGGTTGATTTCCGTTCTGACTGAGTGCTTTGTAGCTGTCGCTTTGCTTTCGCTACAGAAAACATTTGCCGCTGACGCTTCGCTTTCGCGCAGAGCAGAGCTTCCTGGGGGCGTCCGATGAGCCGCTTCACTCGCGTTCCAGGGTCTCATCTGTGACGCTGAATCCCCGAGGAATCACTCAGTCTACACTCCAATCAACCACTGCTCATAGTATTTTCGTTGACATTTCACATAAATGTATAGTGATAAATTTAAGTCTTAACCATCACTATTTTTCGTAAAAAATGAAGCTGATAACATTTTTCTATGCGAAAGCAGTACGACAGCAGTAAGAGGCTTTATGTTTAGTTATAAAGTATTTTTATGCACAAAATGTAGGTTGACAACTATAGGATTGTACCACTATTCTATCTATTTAATGATAGTAAGTAATATGCTTTTACTTTACTTTTAAGGGAAGAAAATATTTAAAGTTCTACACTATTGCTGATTGGAGTGGAAGGCTACTCGACTCCCGTGGGATAGCGAGACAGACGAGACCCTGCACGGAGCGTCAGCGCAGGAAGCGGCTCGTCGCTCGCCCACTGGAAAGCGAGTAGCCTGGAATGGAAAACACCTTCATTTTGACTAAATATTCACAAAGAGTCCCTTGACCATTTAGTTTTTCAACACTATGAGGAGAATCTGTTCTTTACAGATTCTCCTGTGTCCTATTATTGTAGAAAATACGTTAATTTGTTGATGGCATAAATGTGTAACTCATGCATAGCTCTCGTGCAGGCCGTATAGAAATAGTTACGTTCGTTTTCTCTTGAGTAATTAGCTGAAGATGCATTATAGATAAGAACTGCATCAAATTCGATACCTTTTGCCATATATGCTGGCAGTAATAATATACCCTTTTTAAATTGCTTGGTATTGTGGTTAATCAGTTGAATATCTACTTGAGTGCTTAATTGCTCATAAACAGCAGAGCATTCAGCTGCAGTTTTACAAATAACAGCAATGGTTTCAAATTTGGTAGATAGATCGTTGATGCTTTGGATAATTTGCTCAGTTAATGCCAATTCATTCGGCACAATAGTAATCGATGGTTCTGGACCATTTCGGTTAAATGCCTCTACTTCACTACCATCGTTTAAAATCTTGGCAGTGAGTTGAATGATTTGCTTTGTCGAACGATAGCTTTTCGTTAAAATCATTTTTTCTGCCTGTTCCCCATATAATTGAGGGTCAAGCAGTGAAGGATTACTAAAGGTATGCGGATGAATCGTTTGATGTCCATCTCCTAAAATGGTCATATGTGCCTTTGGAAATAACTGCTGTAAAACCGTTAATTGAAATGGCGAATAATCTTGGGCTTCGTCAATCAATACATGACGGATCATCGTATTTGTCTGTTGCCCCTCGATTTTGTCCTGTAAATATAAAAATGGTGCTACATCCTCATAGGCAATCAGACGTTTTGCTAAATTAGGGAGTGTTTGCTGGCAAATATCCTCCCAATTGTCTGGCATAAGGTGCTGTAATTCTTTATGAATGGGACTATTCAGATCAAAGAGTTGTCGATACATGCCTAATATATGGACAAACCTTAACTGATTAACGGAGCTGCGTAATGGTTTAAAGTGTTTTTTGACAATTTGTCTTGCTAATTTTTTGCGTTCTTGATCAAAATCATCGAAAGAGTTTTCTGTATAGCGTCCCTCATATAAAAGCTCCTTGTAAGACTGGGAGTAGTCCTCCTTGTCTAATAGTTCAGCCTCTTGTTCTACCCATTCCTTTCTACGTTCATCCCTTTCAAATTTCGTTAATTGCTGCAATAACCATTCTTTCACTAATTGTAGGCGATCAGGTATTGACATTGAGAAAGGGAAAGAATAGAAGTATTCTGTAATTGCTTGGGCTGGAATAATTCGTTCTCCACGAAAAACAATATTTTTAAATAATAAACCTTTGCTCGATAAATAGCTTACATATTGATCCATTAATTGTTTGTAGTGAAGACTCGCTTTAAAAGAAATAGCGCTTAATTTTGTTCGATAATGAGTGTCATTCTTTTCTGTTAAAAGATCTTCAAGCTGCTCATAAGGATATTCTAATTGGAACTGTCGACCTAAACGTTTCTCAGCATACTCAATGAACGTTAATTGCTGCATGTTGTCCTCACCTAAATCAGGTAAGACCGTATGGACATATTGATTAAAAAGTTGATTAGGTGTAATCAGTAAAATTTGATCTGCAGTCATTTCATTGCGATAACGATACAATAGATAGGCTACTCGTTGTAAAGCAACAGCTGTTTTACCACTACCCGCAACACCCTCTACGATGAGATAGCGTGAGTGAACATGTCGAATAATCTTATTTTGTTCAGCTTGAATCGTTGCAACGATACTACGAATATGTTCGTTTGCATTTTGCGCAAGAATATCAAGTAATAAGTCATCACCAATGGTAAGACCAGTATTAAACATGGATTGTAGCTGCCCATTTTTAATTATAAATTGTCGTTTTAGTAACATTTCACCATGAATTTCTTCACCTAATGTTTCGTAGGTTGCATCGCCAGGTGTGTAATCATAGTACATACTCGATATAGGTGCACGCCAATCATAAATAACTATATTGTCATCCTGTTCGTCCAATAATGTGGCTACACCTATATAAATTTTTAAAGGATCTTGGTGCCCATTTTGTAAAAAGTCAATACGAGCAAAATAGGGTGATTGTTGTAAACGTTCGTATACCTTTACGTTACGAATTGCACGTTGCTGTGCAAGCTCTGAGTCAGATAGAAGCTCTACCTGTTGCTTAATCGCAAAAAAGGTTTCGTCAACATCTTCAGCAGTATCTAAATTAACCCTGACATCGTTCCAAAAAGATTTCTTCAGGGCGACAGCATTTTCTTTGAAGCCTTTTTCTTTACGAAGTAATTCGCTTTTTTTGTAATCAATGAGATTTAAACTATGCTCAAGGTAATGCTTTTCTTCTAGCCATTCATTTTGATTTTCCAACGTTTACTCACATTCCTCTCCATATTTTTCTCTTCCTGCGGCAGTAATCCTCACCTATAAAGATGGTGAAAATGAAGGTAATTGTGATTCTCTATAAATGGTTGTCCAAACACCTTTATCCCAAGGGGAATAGTAGGGTGATTGAATCAGGAAATTTATCATACATCTACTTCGCAAAGAAGTATAGTCTAGTAATTTTTGTAAATTTATGATACAATAACAGTGTAAGGTAATAAAATATTAATACACATAGACTGCTCTACAAAAAGGTGGAGCAGTCTTTTTTATATGTACTATCCTGACACAATATGACTGATTACAATAAATTATTGTTAAAATTAATAGTATCCATACCTAAAGAATTTGACACGATACACGATATAGAATCTTGAAGGGAGGTGAAAAGGATGAAGGTAATCTTTACAGTGGGGTTGCCTGGGAGTGGAAAAAGTACATTTGTGAAACAGCTAGCAATAAGCGAAAATGCAGTCATTCTTTCGAGTGATGCAATACGTCAGGAATTGTTTGGCGATGCAACGAAGCAAAAATCACGTGTAGTCTTTCGTACATTATATGAGCGTTTAAATAATTTAGTGGCAAAAGGTTTTTCTGTCATAGTTGATGCCACAAATATTGAAAGGGACCGCAGGGTGTTTGCACTTCGTAAATTACCAAGCAATATTAAGAAGGAATGCTATTACTTTGATACACCTTATTCAATTTGTGTAGCTAGAAACCAACAACGGAAGCGGCATGTACCATTATTGGTGATGGAAAAAATGAGAAAGCATTTAGAATTCCCAACAGTAGGAGAAGGATTTGATGTAGTGCATATTGTACATGATTCAAGTCCCTATGAAATTTCTCAACAGCAATTTATTGCACTCATTCAGAGCCAGCCCACTTATGAAGAGCTTTTTCAAACACTTCGATCAATCCCACTTTTTAAAGAAATTTATCAATTCGATCAAGAAAACCCATTCCATCAATTTTTACTATGTCAGCATACGTATTTCGTATTTGCCTATATCAATGAATACTATATGGAAAGCGACAAATTGGCATTACAAATAGCTGCATTGTTTCATGATGTCGGTAAGCCATTTTGTAAAAAATATAAACCATTGCAACAACGATATGGCTATTTTGGACATGAAAATGTATCTGCTCAACTGGTTTGTCATTTTTTATTAGAGTTGGGCTTTGAGGAGAACTTTGTTTTAAAGGTCGTTTATTTAGTGCAATTCCATATGTTAATACAGTATGGGGGCGATAGAGGTGGCAGTGAAATTTATCATCTATTAGATGGTGATTTATTAACGAGGCTTTACTTTTTCCGTGAGGCAGATCAATTTGCTAAATAAATAATAGGGAAAGGAAGTGATGATATGTCGAAATTAAAAAAATACCCAAGAAGCTTTCATTTACCTTGGAGCAGGGGCTATACCCATGATGATAAAGTTGCTAAAAACGTGAATCACTTTTTAGGAAAAGAAGTGGTTGTCACTGAAAAATTAGATGGGGAAGGCACAACCCTATACAGAGACTATATGCATGCTAGAAGTATCAATTCAGCCAACCATCCCTCTAGACATTGGGTAAAAACATTTCACGCGAGTTTTGCGTATAGGATTCCAAATGATTGGCGATTATGTGGAGAAAATGTTTACGCCAAGCATTCCATTTATTATCAAGCGTTAACAAGCTACTTTTATTTGTTTAGTATTTGGAATGAAGATAATATTTGTTTGAGCTGGGATGAGACGATTGCCTTTGCCGCTGAGTTAGGTATTGAAACGGTACCTGTTTTATATCGAGGGATTTTCGATGAAGAAAAAATAAAACGTACATTTACGGGTATATCACTGTTTGATGGTGAACAAGAGGGGTATGTCATTAGAAATGCTGGTTCATTCCATTACGATGATTTCCAATCCAATTTGGGGAAATTTGTCAGAATGGATCATGTTCAAACAAGCGAGCATTGGTTACAAGAAGAAGTCATTCCTAATCGTTTAAAATAAAACCTTATGTAGGAGAAATGTGATTTCAAACTAGTAAAAAGGGACTGAGAAAAATGTAATACTACATCAATCAATCAAAAATTATATATTATGAGGAAGAATGCAAGGGCTGCATATCCCTATAGAAAAGGGGTTACGGGTTCGATTCCTGTTATCCTCACTTAATAAAATGTTAACGTGTTATTAAAAGGTCTCCTTATAAACTTGGAGGTACTGATAAAGTCGATTTGCCACAAAAAATGTGATGCAAATCGACTTTTTTAAATTTTTATTGCCCTATAACCCTTGAAGTGGTTTTTCTATGGGGAGAAGCCAACTTAGTAGAAGAATAATAATTTTATTGTACAGAATTATCTAAAAATATTGACATTTTAATTTTTGTTTTTTATTCTTGTTTATAAAGTTTCCATTAAACAGAATACTTTTCCGTTTGGTGGAAAATCAGGTGGTGATAGCTACAATAAATAGTTTGAATTAGGGTATATATTGTAAATGTCTCAAACGCAATTGGAAAGCTTTCTATACTACATTTTTTCGTTAGGGGTGAAGTGCATGGCGAACCAGCACCAAGAAAAAGAGGTAGAAGTGTCACGAATAAAGGGGATTAATGCGTTTGTTTTAATGTTTATCATCATTATCACGATGACAATACTAACATACGTTTTGCCAGCAGGTCAGTATGATCGGATAGAGAGTAACGGGAGAATGGTTGTAGATCCGGAATCATTTCACTATATCGAGTCAAATCCTGTTGGTTTTCTTGAAATGTTTAATAGTGTTCATTTAGGAATGCTTGAAGGTGCATCTATTATTTTATTTGTTTTTTTATTTGGTGGAGCGCTAGGGATAATGCAAAAAACAGGAGCCATTGATTCATTTATTAAAGTAATGGCTTGTAAATTTGGGAAGCAGGAGTATGTATTAATACCAATTCTTGTTTTAATTTTTGCTAGTTTAGGAACTTTAATAGGTTCGGCTGAAGATACACTTGTTTATATTGCGATCGTTATTCCATTAACAATGGCATTAGGAATGGATGCTATTACAGGGTTTGCGATAGTGATACTAGGAACTTTAGCTACTGGCTTTACATCAGGAATTACGAATCCGTTTAATATTGGCGTTGCTCAAACGATAGCTGAATTACCAATGTATTCGGGAATGTCCTATCGGATTATCGTTTTCTGTGTTTTTTATATTTTGACAGTTCTTTATATATATAGGCATGCAAAGAAAGTAAAAAATGATCCGTCTAAAGGGATTTATGGGAAATTTAAACGAGAAGATAGTATTAAAATAGATTTAGACTTTAAGATGAGTACTAGTCATTTACTAGCGTTACTCGTTCTATTAGGAAACTTTATTGCTTTAATTGTTGGGGTTATAAAATTTCAATGGTACATTAGTGAAATTGGCGGGATTTTTCTATTAAGCAGTATTATTATGTCTGTGATTTGTAGGATTAGTCCAAATAAAATGGCTGAAGGATTTATTTCTGGTGCACGCGATATGGTTGAGGGAGCTTTAATCATAGGCTTTGCTCAAACGATTTTAGTCATTACAACTGCAGGAGGACTAATTGATACAATTCTTTATTTTGTAGCGAATGCAGTAAGTGTATTACCTGCTTCTATTAACGCAGTTGGGATGTTTTTGCTTCAACTTTGTTTGAACTTCTTAGTACCATCTGGAAGCGGACAAGCAGCTTTAACGATGCCTATTATGACGCCCTTAGCAGATTTAATTGGTGTGACAAGGCAAACAGCCGTATTGGCTTTCCAGTTTGGTGATGGTATCTCCAATATGATTATTCCAACAAGTGGTATTTTATTAGCAGGATTGGCTATTTCAGGTATCCCATTCTCCCAATGGGTTAAATGGGTTTTCCCATATTTCCTTATTCAGACAGGTTTGGCGATTGTTTTATTAGTTATTGCACATGTCATGAACTATGGACCGTTTTAACAAATTGAATAAAAATTGATAGAGAGAAGGGAATATACTATGGTTGGAACAGACGTTTTGAAGCAACAGGTTATTAAATGGCGACAGCATTTACATATGTATCCGGAATTATCATATCAAGAACATAAAACGGCACAATTTATTTATAATCAGTTAAAAACATTCCCACATTTAGACGTTAAACGCCTTACAGAAACTAGTGTATGTGCATTTTTAAGAGGAACTAAAACGGAAGGTAATGGTCATACAATTTTATTACGAGCAGATATTGATGCATTACCGATTGAGGAAGAGACTGATCTCTCATTTAAATCACAAAATTCCGGGGTGATGCATGCATGTGGTCATGATGCACATCCGGCAATGTTACTGGGGGCGGCTAAAGTATTAGCTGAACGTGGGACAGATTTTAATGGAGAAATTCGATTTGTCTTCCAGCACGCTGAGGAGGTTACTCCAGGTGGTGCCGCACAGCTTGTATCTTTAGGTATTGCAGATAATGTAGATTTTGCTTTTGCACTACATGTAAGTCCTGATTATGAAGTGGGGCAATTTGCAATAAAAGATGGTAAGTTTACTGCAGCAGCAGATGATTTTGAAATTAAGATATATGGACGTGGTGGTCACGCCTCTACACCTGAGGTTTCAATTGATCCTTTATTAATTGGCTCAGAAATTGTTATGGCATTGCAAACAATTGTATCTAGAAAAGTACCGAGCATTCATGCCCCTGTTTTAACGGTTGCTAAATTTCACTGTGGTACAGCATTAAATATCATTGCTGACACAGCTGAGCTTGGTGGAACGATTCGCTCTCTAGATGCTAAAGTTCGGGTGGAAGCACGTGAACATTTAGAGAAAATCGTTCATAGTATTGCTTACATGCACGGAGCAACAGTAGAAATTAAATGGGAGCTGGGTTGTCCCTCGGTTACGAACGATAAAGAGCTAACGGCATTATCTCGCAGAGTAGCTAGTGATATTGTCGGAGAGACAGGGGTTAAAGAATTGCCTGCACCAATGTTTGGAACAGAGGATTTCGCAGATTTTTCAGAGATTGTCCCTTCTTCTATGCAATTTATAGGCGTACATAACGTAGATTTTGGAGAAGCTTTCCCACTACATCATCCGCGCTTTAGAATTGATGAAGACGCACTTATTTATGGTGTCCGCTATTTTGAAAATATAGCACGTACGCTTTGTCCTTAAAAAATGAACTCCCAAATGAAGAGGGCACTGAAAAAGTCGATTTGCCACAAAAAATGTGGTGCAAATCGACTTTTTCAAGTTTTTAGTCTAACAAAAGTTTATGTGGCTTTGGCTAATTATTTTTCTTCCTGTAGGAATATTTCTAGAGTGGAAGCGGGGAAGGCTTACCAAAATGAAACGAACTATAGCTACCGTAATAGCTACTACCTATTTTGTCTTCCCAATAATTATTGTTATGGCAACAACGTTACCCCTTTATAATAACCATGAAGAATTTATAGAGGCATTCAATAAAGAAGTAAAAAAACTAGATTTGTCTAAATCACTAGAAAATATAAAAAAGGAAGAAGAAACGATTACATCGAAGTTGGATAAGGATATTACTTTAATTGAAAATATTGATGAAAAAGGTGCAGTACATGAGTTGGTAATGGTGGGGAAAGGAGAAGGTATGGATATTATACTTTCTATGGGATTGTTAATTGGTATGACAAATCCCAACTTAAATCAAAGCCAAGTTGGGGCTGTTTTAAAAGAATTACGTTTATTTGACGAAAGTTATCAATATCAAAAAAATGAAACAACAGTAGAGAAAAATACGATTCGTTATAATTTAAAGTATGATCAATCTGTTGGTGTCATCTTTAGTATTTCAAAAGTAAATTAAAAAAGTGCGAGCAACCACTCGCACTTTTTTAATAATACTATTTTGTATAATTATCAAAATAACCTTGAATATAAATCATTGGTGTTCCTTTATCACCTGAACCAGAAGTTAGGTCAGAAAGAGAACCGATTAAATCCGTTAAACGACGTGGTGTTGTCCCTTGAGCCGCCATTTGACCAGTTAGATCCTCATCTTTATTTTGAATATACTCAGAAATCGCCGCTTTTAATTCATCACCACGAAGGTCTGCAAAATCATTATCAGCTAAATATTTAAGTTTCACTTCATTTGGAGTTCCATCTAAACCAGCAGTGTAGGCTGGTGAGACTACAGGGTCAGCCAATTCCCAGATTTTACCCACAGGATCTTTAAATGCACCATCACCATAAATCATGACCTCAACTGTTTTACCTGTAGCCTCTTTAAGCTTAGCTTGGATACCATCAACAATTGGCTGGCAAGTATGTGGGAATAATTTCACACTATCTTCAGTGGCTTTGTTTGAACCAAGTAATCCATATTCTGCATTGAAGCCTGAACCGTTAATAGATGCTGATAAGATATTATCAAGGCTGTATACTTTTTCAGCCCCATTTGCTGTTAGAATACGTTTTGTGCGTAAGCGTGTATGAATATCACAAGTTAAGACACTCTTCGTATAGTCCAAAATTGTTTTTGGATTATTTGAAAAGATAACTTCACAAGAAGCACCCTCAGCTTCGATTATTTCCTTATAGTATTCAATATAATCTACACCTGTAAATGTGTGTTTTTTATAGCCGAAATGCTCGCGGAATTCAGCTTCATTTAACGTATCTGTCCAAGGGTTAATTCCTTTTACATCTAGCTCGTCGATATCAACTAGGTGATTACCAACCTCATCAGATGGATAACTTAACATAAGAACGACTTTTTTTACGCCTTTAGCAATACCACGTAAGCAGTTTGCGAAACGGTTACGGCTAAGAATTGGGAAAATAACACCAACAGTATCATCACCAAACTTAGTAGCAACATCTGCTGCGATATCGTCGATTGATGCATAGTTTCCTTGTGCGCGTGCTACGACAGACTCTGTTACTGTGACAATGTCTCGATCTTCAATTGAGTAGCCTTCAATCTGAGCGGCATTTAATACCGTATCAACAACGATTTGTTCAATATCATCGCCTTCGTTAATAATTGGACCACGAAGACCTCTTACAACTGTACCAACTACACGTTCCAAAATAATCTCTCCTCATTAATAGGTAAAATAATTTGTATAAATAATAATCAATATAATTTTACTATACGCCCCTTTAATGATATAAGTAAAATTAATAGTTCATATAATAGCTATAAGGAGTGCTTATATGATAGGGAAGTTAGATTTATATCGCGTTTTTAGTGTTGTTGCTAAAAATAATAGCTTTTCAAGAGCTGCTAGGGATTTATATATGACACAGCCTGCGGTTAGCCAAGCCATGATGCAATTAGAAAAGGAACTGGGTACACGTCTCTTTAATCGCACACCTAAAGGGGTAACACTAACAACTGAGGGTAGTCTTTTATTCGAATATACGAATTCAGCATTAGGTCTTTTAGATGCCGGAGAGGAAAAGCTACTGGAATTTAAAAATTTAACAACTGGTCAATTAAAAATTGGTGTAGGAGATACGATTTCTCGCTTTTTTTTAATGCCATATTTAGAGGCGTTTCATACCATGTATCCCAACATAAAATTACAAATGTTAAATGGAACGACATCTGAAATTTGTAATTTTATTAAGTCTGGTGAGGTGGATATAGGACTTTGTAATTTTCCAATAGAGGATGCGACATTACAGTTAACCGTATGTACAGAGGTTCAAGATATTTTTGTGTGTGGTGAGAAATATCGAACATTGATGTCAAAAAAATTAAGCTTTGAGGATCTTTTAAAATTTCCCCTTGTTTTTTTAGAGAAAAAATCAAATTCTAGAAAATATGTAGAAGATTATTTATTTGCGAGAGGGATTCATATAGAACCTGAGTTTGAGCTAGGATCACATGATCTTGTGCTAGAATTCGCACGTAGTAATTTAGGCATTGCCTGTGTAACAAAGGAATTTTCTAAGGATTATTTGCAACGAGGACTTTTATATGAGTTAACATTAACAGAACAAATACCAGCACGTAGTATAGGCATGTGTTATTTAAAGAGTGTTCCACTTTCAAGGGCGGCAGCGAAATTTGTAGATATTATTGAGCAAAAGCAGGAGCGCAAACGTCTAAATCCAAGGAATATTAAGTAAGCTTAGCGACTAGTAGCACGCTAAGCTTTTTTGAGTATAGCTTCCATAAGTGTGTCAGCATTACGCTTATTTTTCATCGTGGGTGAGTATAGATATGAAAATGTTCGCATAAAATGCTGCTCCCCTAAATGTAAAATTTTGATATCCCCACTCTTTAATTCGCGCTGAATTACACTTGCCGATAGCAATGAAAGTCCAAGACCCTGTATAACGCTCTCCTTGACACCTTGATTACTGCTAACTGTAAGAAGTGAACGTACCTGAAGCCCATTTGCTCTAAATAAATGGTCTAAATAGTAGCGTGTACCTGAGCCTTCTTCACGCGCAACCCAGTTCTGCTGCTGCAGGTCTTCAACAGTAATGGTAGACTCCTTTGTAAGAGGATGATTACTGGCACAAACAATAAATAATTCATCCTGCATAAATGGTTTAATAATAAGTTCATGATCGTGTGCCTGCCCCTCAATAAGACCAATATCAACCTGTAATAACTTTGTATACTGTATGATTTCTTTTGTATTACCAATAATAATTTGAAGCTCCAGCTGAGGAAACTGCTGTTGCAGGCTAGCTATGATGGGAGGCAGGATATATTCACCGATTGTAAAGCTTGCACCAATAATAAGTGTACCTTGAATTTCATGGTGATAGGCTAAAATTTCTTCCTTTGCTTGCTCTGTAATGGCCATTATTTGTTTTGCTCGATTATATAAAATTTCTCCAGTCGGTGTGATTTGCACAGATTTTGGTGAACGAATAAATAAAGTGGTTTGCAGTTCCTGTTCTAAATTTTTAATGTGTAAGCTGACACTTGGCTGCGAAATATGGAGTATTTCGGAGGTCTTTGTAAAGTTATTAACCTCGACTAATGTGATAAATGTTTTTAAAGCATCATATTGCATGCGATCACCCCTATCATTAAAAATATTAATAATCGTAATTATATATATATATTTTACTGATGATTAACTTTTTTATAAAGTAAATTCATAAAAGGATGAAAGAAGTGAACATCATGGTGAATGGACAGAATCGATTAAAAAGCTTCCTAGCTCCAGCATTTATCAAGGGGATATTGTTAACACTCCTTATAGCCCTAGCAGCGAAATATATTTCAACATTTCCGTTCTTCTCAATATTGGGTCAGCTTGTCATTGCTATTTTATTAGGAATGGCTTGGAGAGCAGCCTTTAAGGTACAGGATGCTTGGCAGGTTGGTATATCATTTTCTAGTAAAAAGCTATTAAGATTTGGGATTATTTTATTGGGAATGCGCTTGAATTTAGCTGATATTTATCATGCAGGAGTGAGTGTTTTTCTGATTGCATTATTAGATTTAGTATTCGCCTTAGTGATTGTCTACGGTTTAGCAAAGATGTTTCATGTTGAACGAAAACTTGGCATTTTAACGGCTTGTGGGACTGCTATTTGCGGAGCGGCCGCTGTCGTGGCTATTGCTCCTCAAATTAAAGCGAATGAAAAAGAAACAGCGGTGGGGGCAGCGATTGTTGCACTACTTGGCACGTTATTCACATTAATCTATACATTGTTCTATTCATTATTTGGCTTAGCTCCAACCGAATATGGTGTATTTACAGGAGGTACCTTACATGAAATTGCCCATGTGATTGCAGCAGCATCAGCAGGGGGCAATGAAGCTATAGATATGGCAGTTATTGTTAAGCTAACACGAGTGGCTTTACTCGTGCCTGTTGCCATTATTATTGGTATTTTTTATCGAAAAATGGAGAAAGGGCAGGAAAAAGAGCCATTTTCGCTGTCTATCATCCCATGGTTTATTCTTGGATTTTTAGCTATGAGCGCGATTAATTCACTAGGAATAGTTCCTCCTTATGTAGCACAGGCATTTGTTAATATTGCCTATATTTTAATCGGTATGGCTATGGCTGGATTGGGATTAAACGTAGACATAAAAACCTTTAAGCAATTAGGTGTAAAAGCCTTTATTGCAGGACTTATCGGTTCAATTTTCCTATCCATTGTAGGGTATCTTTTAGTTATTTTTATAAAATAATTAAGCAAAAAAAACCTGCATATTTTCGAATATGCAGGGTTTTTTTAGATAGAATCAGAAGATAATTTAATGATAAATTAGCGAGCTGCTTCGATCGAAGACGCTAATTCTGCTATAACGATTTTGCTGCCTATCATTGGACTATTTTCAGGTTTTGCTCCCTCTGAGCCCGATTCTGGACGATGATGGGCAGCTGCGAATGCATCGCTATTACGCCAAGCTTGGAAATGTTCCTTTGATTCCCAGTACATGTTGACGCTCATTTCGTCATAAGCTGGGTCATCAGTTGACACTAATACCTCTACTTTATGAAAACCTTCAAACTGCTGTAGCGGTCCTGGCTTTGTAAAATTCGGTGCCATTTTTGCAGCAAAGCCCGGTTTAACCTGAATACGATTTGTCACAATAATCATGTTTTCTACCCCCCTAATCATTTTTAAGATAAAGATAACCTATTAATTCGAATGAAATTATCAATGATTATCATTCGCAATCAATGATAATTGTCGTAGGAAGACATTGTCAATAGAATAGCAATGTTTATACTATAAAAGGTTAAAGGATATTAAGAATTATGTAAAGTTTATCATCGATATAAAGTGTGTTTAAACGGATTTGTCTGATTGGACTGTGGACACTTAGCTGACATATTCCGATGTTATAATGATAACACGAACAAGCTAGGCACGAGGTGAAGGACATGGCAAAAATATTAATTGTAGAAGATGAATTTGCAATAAGTCAGGTGTTAAAAGCTTATTTAAAAAAGGTTGGCTATGATGTGATGCAATGTTTTAATGGCGGGCAGGCACTGACTGTGTTTCAAGAGTGTCAACCAGATTTAGTGCTACTAGATATTATGTTGCCAGAGAAAAATGGTTGGAGGGTTTTAGAGGAAATAAGAGATACTAGCTCTTGTCCCATCATTATGTTAACGGCATTAGGAGATGTAAATTACCGTTTAGAGGGCTTTGATCAAGGGGCAGATGATTATATTGCTAAACCATTTATAGCAGACGAGGTAGTGGCTAGGGTAAAGGCTGTTCTAAGACGTGCCAAAGGAAATCATTCTGCAGTAGAGAAAAAATTTGGCGGGCTTGAAATAGATACGAAGGCACATCGGGTACTACTGAATGGAGAGGAAATCATTTTAACACCTAGAGATTTATCGGTGCTATTATTTTTGGCTGAGCATCCCAATCAAACATTTACACGGGATCAGTTAATTGAGCAGGTTTGGGGCTGGGAGTATGATGGTAGCGATCGAGCAGTTGATTTAGCGGTGAAGCGACTGCGAAAGGCATTGACAGATTGGGATGAGACAGATGGAGAAATAAAGACATTACGTGGATTGGGGTATCAGCTAAGTGTTCCAAAAAGATAAACGTATATCTTTGCTCAACTACTGGACAAGTCGCTATTTATTGACGCTCTTTGTAGGACTAGCCATTATCTCTTTTATATCCGCCGTATGGATTCGTCATACAACGTTGGAAAATCGATTGGAAATGATGAAATTTTTAGCCGATGAAACAGTATTTCGTCTTACAGATACTACAGGGTCAAATAATGGACCTATCGGCGGGATTCCAGGTTTTATTGGTAACCGAGAACGATTTAGCATGAGAGAAATTGATCCTATTTTATATGTTGCTGACGTAGAAGGCAATGTCTTGACAAGTAATCGACCAATTCCTCCGGGCAGTGCAAAAAATGTCGCACATTTGCTTGAGGGTGAAGAAGGTACTAAAAAAATAATCGAAATGAATAAAGGACAAGAGACAGTTCAATATGTTGTAAAACGAAAAGTCGAAAGTAATCAAAAGCTAGTTGGCTGGGTGCTTGTGCTTGAGAAAAAAGAAAACTTAACGAAAGTAAATCAAGCATATGGTCAATTAGCGTTACTGATAGGAGCTCTTGCCTTATTAGGGTGGGGAGCTATTTATTTGCTGTCAAGGCGTTTGGCACATCCAATCAAACAGGTAGCCGAAGCCGCGAAGCAAGTGCAAGAGGGTAATTATACAGTCAATTTGCCTGAAAATAATAAGGAAGAGGAAATTTATGAGCTTGTTACATCCTTTAAGGAAATGGCTAATCGTTTAGAGCAATTGGAAAAAACAAGAACGGAACTATTAGCAGGTGTTACACATGAGCTTAAAACACCTGTCACATCAATTAGTGGACTGTTACAAGCAGTGAGGGATGGCGTTGTTACGGGTCAGGATGCTAAAGAATTTATTCAAATGGCATTAGTTGAAACGACAAAAATGAAGACTATGGTGGGCGATTTACTAGCCTTCAATCAATTCGCTGTCGATGCCATTCCGGTCAGACTAGAGACAGTTAATGTTAATCCACTTATACGTGATGCAGTTACACAGTGGGAGGTAATGCAGGAAGAAGAGGCAGTAAAAATCCACATACAATTGCTTGCACAACCCGTCTATGTTCAGGCTGATGTTGTCCGTATGCAGCAAATTATCACAAATTTATTAACGAATGCAAGGCAGGCCATGCAGGAGGGAACCGTCACGATTAGCTTGCTGAAAAAGAATGATTCGGTTTCCATTACTGTGCGAGACACTGGGCATGGTATTCCTCAAGAGGAGCAGGCATTTATTTTTGAACGCTTTTTTAGAGGTGAAAATAAAAAATACACCATTCGAGGACTAGGCTTAGGTTTATCACTTAGTAAAATGATGGCTCAGTCAATTGGTGGCGATTTGCGACTAATAGAAAGCAATTCTTCAGGAACATGCTTTGACCTATCATTGAAAAAAGCTACTACGCTATAAAAGGCGTGGTAGCTTTTTCGTTTGTAAAGATTTTTTGAAGGAAATGTAAAGCTGACATCTGACTGACACATTAAACCTTTATAGTAGGCTTTGTAAACGAGAAGCTAAAAGAAAGGGCGGAATCATGCTATGAAAAATAGGCTTTTCCGAACGCTAATCTTATCTGCTGGATTCGTCATGCTACTAGCCGGTTGTGCTGGAGGCAGTGGGTACGTAGCAAAGGTGGATGGAGAGAAAATTCTACAAGCGGAATTAGATGATGCGTTGCGTGAACAATACGGTACTGAAGTGCTTGAAACATTAATCACGAACAAAATGGTTGAGCTTGAGGCAAAAAAGCTAGGTGTCACTGTATCAGAGGACAGTATTCAATCAGAGTATGAAGAATTAATGGAGTCATATGGTGGTGAAGAAGCCTTACAGGAAGCTTTGGAAGCTAATGGACTTACAGAGAAAAGTGTAAAAGAAAATATTCGCATATACCAGCTTACCAAAAATGTTATTGCTACAGGCATAGATATTACAGATGAGGAAGTAGCTCAATATTTTGATAACAATAAGGAGAGCTATGGACAGCAAGAAGAGGTTGTAGCAAGTGAAATTTTATTGGAGGATGAGACAACGGCAAAGGATGTACTGAAAAAGCTAAAAGCTGGTGAGGATTTTTCAGAGCTAGCGAAGGCATATTCAATAGATTCAGCAACAAGTGAAAATGGTGGTGACATCGGTACTATTAGTCGAGGTCAAATGGACGAGGCATTAGAGGAAGTAGTATTCGGTCTTGAGAAAAATAGCATTAGTGATATTGTTCAAACATCTGAAGGCTATCACATCATTAAAGTAACCGATAAGGTACCTGCAAAAGAGGCAGTACTCGAGGATGTCAAAGCTGATGTTTATGCCACTATTCTTGAAGAGCAGATAAATGAAAAATATACATCTTGGCTAGATGAAAAACAAGAGGAATACAAAATCGAGAGAAAATAAGGAGTGGTTTATATGTCTACTATAACTTCGTTTAATCCAAACGGTCGAAGGGAGATCAAACAAGCAATTTCTTATCCCGACTATGCCTTATTAAAATCCAAACTGCGGCATGTGATGCAGTTAGACAAGCATGCAGGGATGGATGGTAAATATTTAATTCGCAGCACTTACTTCGATAATTTTGCTAATAAGGTTCTTAATGAGAAAAAGGAGGGGTATATCAACCGTGATAAATACCGGGTACGAATTTACGATAAATCCTCAACCATTATTAATTTGGAAAGGAAAAGTAAGCGTAATAATCTTACCTTTAAAACAAAGTGTGCTATCTCTCGAAAGGAATATGAAAAAATGCGTAGTGGGGAAACATCTTGGATGGAAGAAGATCAACGTCCATTAATTCGTGATTTATATCAGGAAGTAAAGTATAACCAACTGAAGCCAGTTACGGTCGTCGATTATGAGCGAGAGGCTTATATGTATGCTTATGGAAACGTTAGAATCACCTTTGATAGTAAGGTACAGTCAAGTCTCCGTAATACAGATATGTTTAATACCAAATTACCTATGGTGGATGTACTTGAACCAAACCTAGTTATTTTAGAGGTGAAATATGATGACTACTTACCAGATATGATTAAGTATTTGCTGCAATCAGTAGATACACGTGCAGAAGCCTATTCAAAATATCAACTTAGTCGAATGTACGGCTAATATAAAGGAGAAATGAACAATGGATACAATCAAGTTTAGTGATATTTTTAAATCTAACTTTTTAGAAAAAACAACATCTTTTTCATTAATAGATTCAGTTATTGGCCTAGTAGTAGCCTTCTTTGTTGGACTTTTTATTTACGCTGTATATAAGAAGACCTTTAATGGTGTAATTTACTCCCATTCTTTTAATATTTCACTGCTAATTATGACAATGGCCACTGCGCTCGTTATTATGGGAATCAGTTCAAACGTGTTGTTATCGTTAGGTATGGTTGGTGCGTTATCAATCGTGCGTTTCCGAACACCCATTAAAGACCCTATGGATTTAGTCTATCTTTTCTGGGCAATCGTTTCTGGGATTCTATGTGGTGCAGGGTTTATACCACTTGTTATTATTGGTGCAGTTTTAATTGGGCTTGTGCTACTGGTCTTTGTAAACAAAATTACTGTGGAAAATCCATATTTATTAATTGTGAAATTTGAAGAAGAACTAGCTTGTGATGAAGTAGAAAGAATTATAGCTACACAATCTAAAAAATTCTCCTTAAAATCAAAATCTATTATGCAACATGATGAAATTGAAACAACCTATGAAATTCGTGTGAAACAAAATGATGCCAAATTGATGGACAATCTTACAAAAGTACCTGGAGTAAAATCAGCAGTAATGCTTAGTTACGATGGTAATTTCACAGCTTAGTTAGCACTTTTAGAAACCTATGAAGAGAGGTGAAAATCATGATTAAAGCAAGAGTTGTCTATCTCTGTATGGCAATTCTACTACTCCTCTTTGTCGTATTGTATGCTGTACTTCCCAACATAGGCATTGAAACCAAAAATACCGAGTTTTCTTATGAGAATATTGTGTTTAATAAAAATAAAGTAACAACGGTAGATATTGAGATTGCTGAGGAAGATTGGGCAGACATGCTGGAAAATGCGACAGATAAGGAGCTAAAGCAAGCCAATATCACAGTCAATGGTAAGAGAATAGAGAAAGTAGCAATTCGTACGAAAGGAAGTTCATCACTACACTCTGTTGTAAGTAGTGACTCGGATCGATATAGCTTAAAAATCGATTTCGATTACTATGATGATACGCAAAGCTTATATGGATTGAAAAAATTAAACTTAAATAATAATTTTAGTGATTCGACATTGATGAGAGAATATATTTCTTATGAACTGATGGAACAAATGGGATTACCTACACCTGCCAATTCCTATATGTATGTCACTGTAAATGGGGAAGAACGAGGCTTATTTTTAGGTGTAGAGGCAGTAGATGAAACATTCCTGGCAAATAACTACGGCTCTAATGATGGATTTTTGTTTAAGCCAGATGGGACAGGCAGTGATTTGAAATATATAAGTGATAATATTGCTGATTACACGGGGATTGGTTTAAAAACGAATGAAGGCAATGTTGATCAATCAAAGTTCATTGAAATGATTGAGGCCATCAATAGTGGCGGTGATATTGAAAAATATATTGATGTCGATGAAATGTTACGTTATTTTGCTATGAACACCGCACTTGTAAGCCTTGATAGTTATCAGGGCAATATGAAACACAATTACTATTTGTATGAAGACAATGGTGTGTTTTCGATTATACCCTGGGATTTTAATATGTCCTTTGGTGGCTTTGGTGTTGGCGGTAGAATGGGTGACAATAATCAAATTCCAGCCGATGCTGAAAAGAAAAAATTGGGAGATGCACAGATGAATGAGCAATTGGAGAAACCCAATATGAAGTTTCCAAATAATGGCGTTCAACAACAAGGACAGCAGCCAAACGGTGACCGAAAGCAGGGTGGATTCAATATGGAGATGGGGTTGTCTGGCAATCTTATGGAAGATAGTGCTATTAATTTTAGTGTGAGTACCCCTGTATCTGGCGTAACATTAGAGGATAGACCGCTATTAAATGCCTTACTCTCAAATGAAGAATATCGTGCTAAATATGAAGGCTATTTAGAGGAAGTGGCTACTAATTACTTAACAGAAGAATATATCCAAAGCATTACTAAAAAGTTAGCAGTGTTATTAACAACTTATGTGGAAGCAGACCCTACAAAATTCTCTACAACTGAGCAATTTTTAGAGGCCGTAGAAGGGGAAAATAGTCTCCCGGAATTTGCTAAGCAACGATCAGCATCTATTTTAAAGCAATTGTCTGGCGAGCTTGTTGTAGAAGCGTCAACATCACAAGGTAATATAGGGATGCCTAATCCTAATGATAATGGTGATGTGAATGGCAACCCTATGCATGAGAATTTTGACCCTAGTCAGCTACCAGAGGATTTTGATCCTTCTCAGCTTCCTCCTTTCAATCAGGATGGCAATAATCAAGGGGAGCGCCCTGGTCCAATGCAAAAACCCGATCAAAATGGTGGACCGATGGGAATGCCTGGTCAAAATAATGAACAGTTAAATCAAGCAACGGTCATTGATAAAAATACAGTGATTACAATAATCGTCTGTTTTACCCTGTTAATAGCTGCCCTTCTTGGTGTTCTTAAATTCAAGCGAAGAGGTCGTTAAAAAATAACCATATCCAAAACTTTTGGGTATGGTTTTGCTTTTTATCGTGCTAAAATTAAGCATTCTTTTTTTGAGGAGTCAACTAGTATGAATGAACAACAATATGATAAGTATTTGCATATTAATACAGTTGGTGAACAGTATGGTTTTCCTAAACTTGCGCATTATCATCGCTACGAGCCAACACCATATACGGGCCTAGAACAATTATTTTCCGGCTATCAAATGCCTGAAAATCCAGTGTTTATTGATATGGGATGTGGAAAAGGAAGAGTTCCTATTTATGTGCATCATAAATTTCATATCCAGACAATTGGAATTGAAATGGATGCAGGTTTTTATGCAGAAGCAGAGAGTAATAAAAAGAGCTATCTTCAAAAAAATAATGCTCCTATACCCATCTCCTTTATTCATACAATAGCGGAAGAATATTTAATTCAACCAAGCGACACAGTTTTCTTTTTTTTCAACCCGTTCTCTATTCATATTTTCCGTACAGTCATTCATAATATTTGGAAATCATATGAGCAACACATGCGTGAGATTCATATTATTCTTTACTACCCACCATATGATTATTTGCAGTTTTTACTCCATGGAACACCATTTGAATTAATCCATGAGGTTCATTTAGAAAATGAAAAAAATATAAACGAGCGCCTCTGTGTGTTTGCGTTAAAAAAAGCTTAGAGCATCCACTCTAAGTTTTTTAGTGTTTATTGGTATTGTTACTCAAATGTTAGGTAGTAAATGCAGCATTTATTTTCCCGGAAATAAACATATAATATAGATTTTGTATAGTAATTGGAATGGAGTATTTCCAAATTAAAAACATATTAATAGTTGACTCTTTTGAACTAAATCATTCAATTTTCAAAAAAAGGACTTCATATAAAAGATTTTTTTATAAAAAAACAAATTAAAATAATAGGTTTATACAAATATAAAATGAAAATTAATAGATTATTCTTAAATAACTAATTATACTGAAAAATCACTCTAGACTAAATATAAAGAATGTTTTACAATGTAAAAGGCTTAAATGAATAATATTTAATTCAGTTTTAGATAGTTATAAATAATTATTTTCGCTATTGAGGAATTGCATTTAATTGTTTATAATTATCAGAAATATCTAATATTTGAGAAATTTTCAGGGGGAATATAATTATGAAAGAGAACAAAAAGCTTAAAAAGTTCGGTTCACTTTTAGTTGCTACTTCATTACTTGCTGGTGTACTTGCTGGTTGTGGTGCTGGAGATAGTTCAAGTTCAGGAGGAAGCTCATCCTCAGGTGGTTCATCAGGTGGAGGTTCATCTAATGGCGATACAATAAAAATCGGTGCAAACTTAGAGCTTTCAGGGAACGTAGCTTCTTATGGATCTTCGATTGGATTAGGTGCAGAGCTTGCTGTTAAAGAGATTAATGACAAAGGTGGTATCGATGGGAAAAAAATCGAGCTGATTAAAGTTGATAACAAATCAGAAAACTCAGAGGCAACTGCTGCAGCCATTAAACTAATAACACAGGATAAAGTAGTAGCCATGCTAGCTCCTGCAACTTCTGGTAATACAGTTGCAACAGTGCAAATTGCCAACGACAAGAAAGTTCCAATTGTTACTGGTTCTGGGACAGCCCCAAATATTACAGTAAATGAAGATGGCAGCGTTAACGAATATGCATTCCGTACTTGTTTTATTGATCCATTCCAAGGGATTGTAGCTGCAAACTTTGCCACTAATGAATTGCAAGCGAAAAATGTAGCTATTTTTGCTGACAATGCATCTGATTATGCTAAAGGTCTAGCAAAATCATTTAAAGAAACAATTACTAAAAATGGTGGTAAAGTCGTAAAAGAAGAAGCGTATGTAGCTAAAGACGCTGATTTCCGTACACAGTTAACGAATATTAAAGGAGCGAAACCTGACTTCATCTTTATCCCTGGATACTATGAAGAAGTTGGTTTAATTGTTAAACAAGCGCGTGAAATGGGTATAGATGTTCCATTGATGGGCGCTGATGGCTGGGATTCACCAACATTAGTAGAGCTAGCTGGTAAGAAAGCGCTTAATAATACGTATATTACAAACCACTACTCTGCGGAAGACCCAGATCAAAAAATTCAAGACTTCGTAAAAGCATTTAAAGCTGCGAACAAGGATAAAGCACCTGATGCATTCAATGCACTTGGCTATGACTCAATCTATTATATTGCAGATGCTATTGAGCGTGCAGGCTCTACAGATGGGGAAGCAATTAAAAATGCATTAGCAAAAACAGAAAATCTTTCTTTAGTAACAGGTACTTTCTCAGTTGACGAACAACATAACCCAATTAAAACAGCAACAGTTCTTGAATTCCAAGACGGTAAACAAGTGTTCAACTCTAAAGTTAATCCTTAATGTTTGTAGGGGGAGGCGGGTAAACACGCCTTCCTTTTTTATGTGTAGTAGATATATCTAGAGTTTGCAAAAACATAGATTCTAGCAAAAGGAATTGGAAAAAACTTTTGATGAGGGACACAATTTATTCTGCATTCAATAATACCATGTAGAGTACGTCCCATTTTTGCATTTTTCAAAAAGTAAAAGGAGTGAACGCTCATGGAATGGATACAGCAGCTTGTGAATGGTATTTCACTAGGTAGTATCTACGCATTAATAGCGTTAGGGTATACGATGGTATACGGGATTATTAAGCTGATTAACTTTGCCCACGGCGATGTTTTCATGATTGGGGCATTTATTGGCTTTTACGCAATTGCTAAATGGGAGCTTGGTTTTTTCCCAGCACTATTATTGGCAATGGCAATCTGTGCAATATTTGGTGTTCTCATTGAACGTATTGCATATAAGCGTTTACGAAATGCAACACGTATTGCTGCATTAATTACTGCAATTGGTGTTTCACTATTAATCGAATATACGACGATTTTCTTCAGAGGTGCGCAACCAGAAGCATATCCTGATGTCATTAAAAATAAATCATTTGATATTTTCGGCGTTCAAATCAGCAGTACATCCATTTTAATTTTATCTGTCGCAGTTGTACTGATGTTTCTTTTACAATTCATCGTGCATAAAACAAAAATCGGAAAGGCGATGCGTGCCGTTTCTCATGATGCGGATGCAGCTCGTTTAATGGGAATTAATGTTGATAATACTATTTCAGCGACATTTGCTATTGGTTCAGCATTAGCAGGAGCTGCAGGCGTTATCTTTGGTGTATATTATACGAAAATCGATCCTTTAATGGGGGTTATTCCTGGGGTTAAGGCGTTCATCGCAGCCGTTCTTGGCGGTATAGGAATTATTCCTGGTGCTATGGTTGGCGGCATGTTATTAGGTGTAGTGGAGTCATTAGTGAGTGCGCTTGGCTTCTCTTTATGGCGTGATGCGGCAGCATTCGTTATTTTAATTTTAATTTTAATCTTCAGACCATCGGGTATCTTTGGTAAAAATGCCCGTGAGAAAGTGTAGGTGAGCGGTATTATGAAAAAGTCTAAAGTTTTCTGGGGCTATGCCGTATTAGCGCTAGTCATCTATGCAGTTGTACAAATTCTTATTACCTCTGGTGCACTTGATATTTACTATCAAAATATGCTAATAACAATGTGTATTAACATTATGCTTGCGGTCAGCTTGCATATTGTTATTGGGATTACAGGTCAATTTTCAATCGGACATGCGGGGTTCTTAGCAGTAGGGGCATATATCTCTGCTATTATTACAACAAAGCTTATGCTGCCATTCCCATTAGCAATCTTCTTAGGGGCACTAGCTGCAGCAGTTGCAGGATTAATTGTTGGTATTCCAACATTACGATTAAAGGGTGACTATTTAGCGATTGCTACACTTGGTTTTGCAGAAATTATTCGTATTATTTTCTTAAATACGGATTATGTAGGTGGGGCAGCAGGGATGCAGGTTAAATATTTATCCAATTGGACGTATGCATTCATAGGTGTTTTTTTAACAATTCTAGTAATCTCAAACTTTACGAATTCTCGCCATGGACGCGCATGTATTTCTATTCGTGAGGATGAAATTGCAGCAGATGCGATGGGTATTAATACTACTTATTATAAAGTAGTAGCTTTCGCTATCGGTTCTTTCTTCGCTGGACTTGCAGGGGCAATATTTGCACATAATTTTTATATTATTCAGCCAACTACTTTTGGTTTCTTAAAATCATTTGATATTTTAATCTATGTTGTACTTGGTGGATTAGGAAGTCTTTCGGGCTCTGTTATTGCTGCGATCTTCCTAACTGTGATTTCAGCATACCTCGCAAACTTCCCAGAGACACGTATGATTATTTACAGCTTAGTATTAATTGTTGTTATGCTGTACCGTCCAACGGGTTTAATGGGAACAAAGGAAATTACGGATTTATTTAAGTTTGGTAAAAAAGGAGGTACAAAATAATGACTGGAAACCTTCTTATCAATGTTGAAAATATGGGCATTCAATTCGGTGGATTAAAGGCTGTACAGGGCGTTAATATGTACCTAAATCAGGGAGAGTTAGTCGGTCTTATAGGACCAAATGGTGCCGGGAAAACGACAAGCTTTAATATGCTGACAGGTGTTTATACGCCAACTGAGGGCACTATTATATTTGATGGTTTAAAGCTAAATGGGCTTGCTCCATATCAAGTTACACAAAAGGGGATAAGCCGTACATTCCAAAATATCCGTTTATTTAAAGAGCTGTCCGTTCTAGATAATGTAAAGGTAGCAAATCATTCGCTTGCTAAGCATTCAATGTGGTCCTCCATTTTCCGCTTGCCAAATCATTTTAAAGGTGAGGCAGAAATGGAGCTTCAATCCATTGAGTTTTTAAAAATCTTTGGTCTAGATATTTATAAAGATGAGCTGGCAAAAAACTTGCCATACGGAATGCAACGTCGATTAGAAATTGCTCGTGCCCTTGCAGCAAAGCCTAAGCTGTTATTACTTGATGAGCCAGCAGCAGGGATGAACCCACAGGAAACACATGATTTAATGGAGTTAATAGCGTTTATTCGAAAAGAATTTGGCTTGACTATTCTTCTTATTGAGCATGATATGAGCTTAGTTATGGGCATTTGTGAACGGATCTATGTGCTCGATCATGGTCAACTAATCGCTGATGGGACACCAGAGGAAATACGCAACAATCCAAAGGTAATTGAAGCTTACCTTGGTGAGGAGGTTATCAGCTAATGCTAAAAGTACAAAATATAGATGTATTTTATGGAAATATACAAGCATTAAAGGGCCTCTCTTTAGAAGTAAACGAGGGTGAGATTGTCACATTAATCGGTGCGAACGGTGCTGGTAAAAGTACATTATTAAAAACATTGTCTGGCTTGCTAAAACCTAAGGGGGGCATTATTGAATATGAGGGCTTCTCTATTGCAGGGAAGGCAGCTCAGTCAATTGTGAAATCTGGTATTTCGCATGTTCCTGAGGGGCGTCGTGTCTTTGCCAATATGTCAGTAGAAGAAAACTTGGAGCTCGGGGCTTATCTTCGTAATGATAAGGCAGGCATAAAAAAAGATATGGACCACGTTTTTGAGCTATTCCCACGTTTACTAGAGCGTCGTAAACAGCAATCAGGAACATTATCTGGCGGTGAGCAACAAATGCTTGCAATGGGGCGTGCATTAATGGCAAAACCCAAGCTGTTATTAATGGATGAGCCTTCAATGGGGCTTGCGCCGCTCATGGTAAAAAATATTTTTAATATTATTGAACAGGTCAATAAAGAGGGTACTACAGTATTGCTTGTTGAGCAAAATGCCAATATGGCACTGTCAGTAGCTAATCGTGCATACGTATTGGAAACAGGGCGTATTGTTCTTTCTGGTACAGCAAAAGAGCTACAAGAAAGTGAACAAGTAAAGGCAGCGTATTTAGGCGGTTTATAAGAGAGAAGGCATCTCAATGTAGAGGTGCCTTTTTGCGTGTGGAAAGTCGGAGAGGTGAAGGATAGGAACTCAAAAGTAACGGATAGAATGTTATAAGTGAAGGATAGAAACGTAAAAGAGACGGATAGCAGTAGCATTCTTCCTTTATAATTTGGTAAGGTGAACAAAAGGAGTGAGGTTATGAAGTATTCAGCACAATATTTTATAGAAAAGCTAAATTTAGCGGAGCATCCGGAGGGAGGATTTTATATATCTTCGTTTCGAGCTTCTGAGGATATAGCGGTTAGAGATGTGCAAAGACCGATTTATACTAGTATTTATTTCTTACTACGTTCGCAGGATATCTCTCATTTGCATCGATTGAAATCAGATGAGCTTTGGTATTATCACGCAGGAAGTCCTCTGACAGTTCATATGATTTTCCCAGATGGTACATATGAGGCACGAAAATTAGGCTTAGATGTTGAGACAGGGGAAGTACCACAAATAGTTGTGCCGAAAAATACCATTTTTGGCTCCTCTGTAGAGGAACCAGATACATTTAGTTTAGTTGGTTGCATGGTGGCACCAGGCTTTGATTTTGAGGACTTTGAATTATTCACACAGGATGAGCTTTTAGCTGATTATCCTCAGCATGAGGGTGTTATTCGAAAAATGGCTTATCCATCGATTCGATAAAAAAGTGCCGTCTCACAATTAGCTGAGACGGCACATTCTGTTTACCACATAATTTTTTCAGGGTAATTGGTCTTTATTTCAATATCATGTAATGCTTTTTTTGTAGAAATGGCAGCTTCCATTAGCTGAGATTTAAGGGATACATATTCATCATCCTCTAACATTATGCGCAAAGCAAATGCCGCCAAATGCGCTTTCCGTTCCTCCCAGCTTAATTGAATATACTCTAGGTTCAGTATATCGATATATTGTGTAGCATAGCGAAATGTTAAGGGATTTTTCGTATGCACCATTCTTAAAAATACTAAATACTCTTCCTCATTTAGTTCTTGTTCAAGGCAATCAGCAACTGCCGCCTGGAATTTACGTATGGCAGCAACATCAATATTCCAATCAGAAGAATCGATTAACTCTTTGTGCAGTTGAATAAAGTCATTTAATGCAATGGCCATAAAAATAAGCTCAGGCCAAAGTATCTCTGTTGAGAAATAGGCGTTTTTATTAGGGAAAATTAATTCATGCTGTGTCAAAATACTTTTAGTAAGGCCATTACTGACAAATTCTAGTTGACGCTCCCCCTTAGTAGCTTGGCGTAAATTGTAGCAAACATTCAAGATACGAAGACGAGAACCTTGATAATCATAATATTTGTTTTCATCCCCTGTTATTTTGTGAATAGCATTGATGAGCTCATCTAAATCCCAAAAGTCACCGCTAATACGTGCTCCTGTTAACAGTTCAGTGCTTTGTATTGAAAGCATAATTCTCTCCCCTTAACATGCTTTATTTAGGTGTGTATTGAAGTAGTTTGAATAGTTCTGCTCGTTCCTTGTCCGTTAAATCACGCCATTGCCCAACCTTTAAATGCCCAAGTTTGATATTCATGATACGAATTCGTTGTAGACGCTTAACGGAATAACCGAGAGCTGAACACATACGGCGGATTTGACGATTTAGACCTTGTTCTAAGATGATTTTAAAAACTTTATCTGATATTTTTTCTACATGGCATGGCAAGGTTGTCGTATCTAAAATATCTACACCAGCCCCCATTTTCTTGATGAATTGCTCCGTAATGGGTTTATCAACTTGCACAATATATTCTTTTTCATGATGGTTTTCTGCACGAAGAATTTTGTTTACTATATCTCCATCATTCGTTAATAATAATAGTCCCTCTGATTCCTTATCCAGACGTCCAATATGGAAAATTCGTAGAGGATGATTGACAAAATCAACGACATTCCCTTTTATATGACGTTCAGTTGTACTAGTAATTCCAACTGGCTTGTTTAAGGCAATATATACGAACTGTTCCTCTTTCTTTACCTCTTTTCCATCAACACAAACAACATCACCAGCTTCGACTTTACTGCCAACAGTGGCGACCTCTCCATTAATAGTTACTTTTCCCTCCTCAATCCATTTATCCGCACCACGACGAGAGACGATGCCAGCTTCACTTAAATATTTATTAATGCGCATATTGTTCTCCTATACATTTATATAATTTAAGTATACATTATCGTTGGTTACACCGTGAATGCTAGAAGCTTTTCTAATAAAAATAAATTAATCGTAAAATTTTTAAAAAAGTTGAAATTATTTTTCGTTTCTGACAATATATTGAGTAAGAGGGTTTCTATGAAATTATTGTTATTTCGATATATAATAATAGTTTTTGTAGATATTTTCTCATTATTTTGTGTAAAGGGGAGAAGTAAAATGGTTTATGCATTTCCAAACACTGAAGGATCGGTAGTTCAATTCAAAGAGAAATATGATAATTATATTGGTGGAGAATGGACACCCCCTGTGAAAGGTCAATACTTTGATAATATCACTCCTGTTACTGGACAAGTTTTTACACAAGCCGCGCGTTCCACAGCTGAGGACATTGAACTTGCACTTGATGCAGCGCATGCCGCAAAAGATGCGTGGGGTAAAACATCCGCAACAGAACGTGCAAACATTTTACTTAAAATAGCGGACCGTATGGAGCAAAATTTAGAAAAGCTAGCCGTTGCCGAAACATGGGATAATGGGAAAGCGGTACGTGAGACATTAAATGCAGATATCCCTCTAGCAATTGATCATTTCCGCTATTTTGCAGGTGCTTTACGTGCACAAGAAGGTGCAGTAAGCCAAATCGATAATGATACAGTTGCTTACCACTTCCATGAGCCAATTGGAGTAGTTGGTCAAATTATTCCTTGGAATTTCCCACTATTAATGGCTGTTTGGAAGTTAGCACCTGCACTTGCAGCTGGAAACTGTGTGGTGTTAAAACCTGCAGAGCAAACACCAGTTTCGATTATGGTGCTTCTTGAATTGATAGAAGATTTATTGCCATCAGGTGTCCTAAATGTTGTGAATGGCTTTGGTCTAGAGGCAGGAAAGCCGCTAGCATCTAATCCACGAATTGGTAAAATTGCCTTTACGGGTGAAACAACAACAGGTCGCCTAATTATGCAATATGCTTCACAAAACCTTATTCCAGTTACATTAGAATTAGGCGGTAAGTCACCAAATATTTTCTTTGAGGATATTATGGATGAAGATGATGCCTTTTTAGATAAAGCAGTAGAGGGCTTTGTACTATTCGCACTAAACCAGGGGGAAGTATGTACATGTCCTTCTCGCGCATTAATCCAGGAATCTATTTACGATAAATTTATGGAGCGTGTCTTACAGCGTGTAGAAGCCATTAAAGTAGGAAATCCACTTGATCCAAATACAATGATGGGTGCTCAGGCTTCAAGCGAGCAAATGGAAAAAATCCTTTCTTACTTAGATATTGGTAAGCAGGAAGGCGCTGAATGTCTAATTGGAGGAGAGAAGAACAATGTAGGTTCAGGCTTTGAAAAGGGCTACTACATTAAACCAACTGTCTTCAAAGGGAATAATAAAATGCGCATTTTCCAAGAAGAAATTTTCGGTCCAGTTGTTGCTGTCACAACGTTTAAAACAAAAGAGGAAGCATTAGAAATTGCGAATGACACATTGTATGGTTTAGGTGCAGGTGTATGGACACGTGATATGAATACAGCTTATCGATTTGGTCGTGGTATTCAAGCAGGACGTGTTTGGACAAACTGTTATCATGCTTATCCTGCACATGCTGCATTCGGGGGCTACAAAATGTCAGGTATTGGTCGAGAAAATCATAAGATGATGTTATCTCATTACCAACAAACGAAGAACTTATTAGTTAGCTACAGTGAAAACAAACTAGGTTTCTTCTAATCAGTAGGGAGGTGCATGAGCGTGGTCGAGCGTGTTTTAGCAACAGAAGAAGCGCTGGCACTAATCGAATTATTGCAAGAAAAGCATGGACCTGTTATGTTTCACCAATCGGGTGGTTGCTGTGATGGATCTTCACCGATGTGTTACCCAGAGGGCGACCTTATCTTAGGTGATCAGGATATTTGTCTTGGAGAAATTGGTGGAGCTCCCTTCTATATGCATAAAAATCAATATGATTACTGGAAGCATACACAAATAATTTTAGACGTGGTTGATGGTAGAGGTGGCATGTTTTCCCTAGAGGGTGTTGAGGGAAAGCGATTTTTAACAAGATCAAGGGCCTTTTCCACAGAGGAATTAAAGGAATTGGGATTAATTTAAATCTTTATTGTACTAAAAATTGCTCCTTGTAGGATAAGTAAAAAAAGATGTATGAACAGCGGCAAAAGTGCAGTGCCGCTGTTTTTTCTATGTTAATTTTTTTGAAAAAGTGTATGTAGGGCTATATTTCTTGGAGAGTTACGTAACAGTAAAAATTGCTGTATTCGGTCTTGTAGAGTTACTGTGAATAAAGATTTTTTTCTACTGGTTATGTTTTTCAATATAATTACCTCCATTCGTATTTATTATTTCCATTAAACCATATAAAATCGGGTAACATACATTACATTAAGCTTACTTTTTATGTTAATTGTTACAAACCGAAGATATTTTTTTGAATGTAGAAGATAAGTGGAGATTGGGTGATCCGTTACCTGAATCCTTTCAATTGGATTTTACGTATATAATGGAAAAAAGGAGTGTATTGAATATGGATTATGTTATGATTGAAAATCAATTTACTCAAACAGTGGAAGCGGTTTCGAAGGCTGCAGGCTGGACAGTTGACCGTAAAATCATCTTAGCAATCGCTAGCAAATATGTGGCGTCAGGAAAGAGCTTTGATTCTGTTAAATATAAAGAAGTTTTACAAGAAATGAAGAAGCAATCATCATGGATGTCCCCTTTAAGAACAACAGTTGGGTACAGTATTGCTGCAAACTTGATGGAGCAAGAGGATATAGAGCATGCTGTGAAAAGTTTGCTAACAAACGTTGCTATAATGAAGGAAGCCAAATTTAGAAGTGGTAATTATACCTTTATAGGAGCTCAGTTTTTAACTGAAGAGGAAAGCGGAAAACGTGCACATGCACAGTCAGCGCGGGCTTTATTTGATGCAATTCGCAAGCATCATCGATTTTTAACGTCCTATGAAGATATCCCATATGCTGTTTTATTGAGTAGCTCAATGGATGATGTTGAAGTACGGGCGGAAACGATGAACCGTTATTATAAAGAATTACGTACCTACAATTTTAATGCTGGTAATGAACTACAATGGTTATCACAGGTACTGACTTTCTTATCTCCTCAATACGATAATAAGCTGGTATCAAGTGTTGTGACGATTCGCGATACATTAAAAAAACAGGATGTTAAAGTTAAAACGATGCATTACCCATTGCTTGGTTTTTTAGCCATTCTTGAGGTAAATAATGTTCACCTTCAACAAATTATAGATTTATATCATGAATTAAAGGGCATGAAACTTTTGAAATGGCATCGTGAATTTGTATTATTTATGGCTATCCAAATTGCTATTTATGATATAGCAAAGGTGCAACAATCTTTATCCATGACAATCATGTCGTCTATTGAATTATTAATTCAAGCACAACAGGCAGCAATGTTAGCAGCGGTTACTGCAGCTACTGTAGCATCTAGTTCAAGCTCTTCGTGATAAAATAAAGATGAATATGATTTTATGGAGGTGCAATTGAAGGATGAAGGAAACAAAACTTTGGATTAATGGTCAGTGGCAGAATGCACAGGAAACATATGAGCTAAGTTCACCATATAGCGGTGAGGTTATTGCAAAGGTTGCTAAAGCGTCAATTGCAGATGTTGAACGGGCGATATAAGGTGCAGAGGAGACATTCCAAACATTTAAAAAGACAACAGCTTACGAACGAGCAGAAATATTATATAAAGTTGTCCATATCATGCGACAGCGCAGAGAAGAATTTGCAGAAATTTTAGCCTTAGAGGCAGGTAAACCTATATCAGCAGGTCTAATGGAAATAGACCGCACAATAGCAACCTATCAATTTGCGGCAGAGGGGGCAAAGCAGGCTAAGGGTGAAACAGTCCCAATGGACGCTGCACCTGGAGCAGGCGATCGTATTGGCTGGACAAAGCGTGAACCAATTGGGGTTATATCCGCCATTACGCCATTTAACTTCCCGTTTAATTTAGTAGCACATAAACTAGGACCTGCCTTTGCAGTAGGAAATACAGTTGTATTAAAGCCAGCAACTCAAACACCATTAAGTGCAATCATAATGGCAGAAATTTTTCAAGAAGCAGGTTTGCCTGACGGAGCTCTTCAAATATTGACAGGTAGTGGTGGAGAGCTTAGTGATACACTCGTTACACATCCGCTTGTGAAAAAGGTGACTTTCACAGGAAGCGGTAAGGTTGGCTTGGGTATTAAAGAGAAGGTTGGTTTGCGGAAAGTAACGTTAGAGCTTGGTTCTAATGCTGCGGTTATTGTCGAACCTTCGACACCAATTGATAAAATTATAGCTCGTTGTGTTGGAGGTGCCTTTAATTTTGCTGGACAAGTTTGCATTTCATTACAACGAATTTATGTGCATTCTTCGATCATCGATGAGTTTACAAAGGCATTTGTAGCAGAAACAGAAAAATTAGTGGTAGGAGATCCATTAGATAGAAATACAGATGTGAGTGCAATGATTCATCCAAATGAGGTGGAACGCATTCGCCAATGGATTGAGGAAGCAAAAGAACAAGGTGCGGTAGTCGCAACAGGGGGAACATTCACAGAAAGAACATTAACGCCGACTGTTATGACAAACGTTACTCCTGATATGAAAGTTGTTTGTCAGGAAACTTTCGCACCAATCGTCTCAATTGTTTCATATGAAACATTAAACGACGCTATTCGACTAGTAAATGAGTCGGAACTTGGCTTAAATGCAGGAATATACACGAATGTATTGTCAGATGCACTTTATGCAGCAGATGAATTACAGGCAGGAGCAGTTATTATAAATGATATTCCGACATTTAGAGTGGATAATATGCCTTATGGCGGCGTAAAAATGAGTGGCTATGGTCGTGAAGGGATTAAATGGGCTATAGAGGAAATGACAGACATGAAATTTATCACGATGAAAAAATCATTCTAATTTGCATCAACTTCTTTTCTGCGTTACGATGACGAAAGAACATTCATGAAGGGAAGTTGCAAAAATTATGACAAACAACGCTATGCCAATGAGCCAGTCACGTACTGTTCAAACGCGTCTCGTGTTACCGCCAGATACCAATAACCACAACTCCATTTTCGGTGGAAGAGTGTTAGCCTATATTGATGAAATTGCTGCTGTTACTGCAATGAAGCATGCTAAAGGGCATGTAGTGACAGCTTCTATTGATTCTGTTGACTTTTTATCAGCCGCCCATGTAGGAGATATTTTAGAAATTGAAAGTATTGTTTCATCGACGGGCCGTTCTTCAATGGAGGTCTATGTTCGGGTTACTTCCAGAAACATTGAAACGGGTGAGGAGAAATTAACAACCGAATCATTTGTAACGATGGTTGCAGTAGATGATGATGGGAAGCCTAAGCCGGTTCCGGCAATCTACCCTGAGACAGATGAAGAAAAACGTCTTTTTGAAACAGGACCAGCTCGACGAGAGCATCGTAAACAAAAACGTTCATTACCACATTAAAGAAAAGGGAGATTGACAACCTGTCAATTTCCCTTTTTACGTTTTCACATGTTTAATTCATTCACCACATTAATAAGCGAGTCAGAAGAAGAGGAAACAAGAGTGGCACCTTGAGAGAGCTCAGTAATTAAATTTGAAATGGCAGAAATATCTCTTGATGTATTGACATATTGCTGCTGAATACCAGAGACAGCTTCAGCAATATCATTAAATGATTTGGATAAGCTATTTTGCGTGTCTACACTATGTTGAATTTTTTGATCCACATTAATAACAGAATTCGACATGGTTGTAATATTACTTTCCGTTTCTTTAATGAGATGGGAAACATTTTGTACAGCATTTTTTGTTTCTTCAGCAAGCTTTCGTACTTCCTCTGCTACAACAGCAAAGCCTTTACCATGCTCCCCAGCGCGAGCTGCCTCAATAGATGCATTCAATGCTAATAGATTTGTTTGATCTGCAATACCTGTTACTAGTCCAACAATCTCGGAAATCTTTTGAGAGGAGGTGCGTAACTGATTCATTGTGACCTCAAGACCATTTACACTTTGTAAAATAACTTGTATTAAATCGTTTTGCTCTTGTAACTGTTGTTGGCCACGTCTAGATTTTTCCTTCGTATCAGCAACAAAGCTTAAACCTTGCTTAGTGGCTACCGCAATATCATCTGTTTGAGAGGAGATAACTAATAGGGACGCCGCTGTTTCATCACTAATAGCGTTCAGCTCCTCAGCTGTGCTTTGAATAGTTGTCACAAGTGCATGCTTTGTTTCATCTGCTGCCGTGCGTATACGTTCTTCCTCTTTTTCGTAGGCTTCAATGACAAGCTGTTGCTCAAAGTTAATAATTTTACAGAAGGCATTGATAGCAAGAATCGCATCATGCTTTGAAATATCTAATTTGTTAGCAAAGCTTGTAAATGTTGAAGTTAAAGACTGAAATGAGGCGATATACCATTTTGATTGAAGACCGATTCGAACGTGGGTTTCTGCAATTGCCTTTCGTTCGTCAATATAGGAGTCGTTGATACGGCTTTCAAAAATATCACTAAGGTGCTTATGTAAAGTAACCTTTAAACGATCAATCTGTGAAGTTCTATTAATAATATCTAATAAATCTGGACTTAAGCTAATGGCTGCATAGAATTGATCAACCATTTCAGGGATTAAATCCTTTGCTAAAGGCTGCAACTGTTTAATAATGGCTAAATCCTCAACCGTTAAATTTAAAAGTTGTAATTGTTTTTGAAGTTTTGGATGGTTAGAGATATCCAACTGTACATTTTTTTTATAGTTTTCAGGTGCTATTGTAATTGAGTAGCTTGAATCGTTCTTTTTTGTAAACCAACTCATTGTTGTTTGCTCCATTCTTAAATCCATTTTAAGTATATAAATTTAAAGTAAACTTAAACTATTTATCCTTATGTTGGAATTGCTACGTTTGTAAGTTTGCAAAATATATGGTATTTAATCTATTCTACTATTTTTTGTCGTATATTTGGTTAAAATTTTCATTTATTTCTATTATTTTTTTAATGACTATTGTTTAAATGTCATGAAATAGACGATTGAAAGAGTCCCAGGTGGTTTGTATTTAATATGGGAAACCTGTAAAATACGAACTGTTTAGAAAGTAATAATTGAGCGTAAAAAGAGTGAGGAGGTATTATTTAAATGGAGAAGAAACGTTTCAAGTTTGTCATACCCGTGATGGTAATTGTCGCAATCGGTTCGGTTTATATGCTACGTAACTATTATGCTGAAGTGCCAGACGTGGAGCAGTTGTTAATTACCATTTGTGCAACATTAGTTTCTGGTGTACTTGCATACTTTTTATTCCCACAGCAAGGGGAAAACAAAATTGATGATCGTGGACCCTATTAATGTAGAGCAGGCATCCTAGATAACCTTCTAAGATGCCTATTCTATATTTTTAAGGTTTAAATAATTTGAACCAGCCTTTCCATTTAAAGACCGCCAGCATAAAGATCACAATAAGAATCATAATACCTAAGACGATAAAGTAGCTGTATTTACCATGTAGCTCAGGCATATTGTCAAAGTTCATCCCATATACACCTGCAATAAAGGTTAATGGGATAAAGATTGTTGACACGATGGTTAAGGTCATCATAATGCCATTCATACGACTGGAGCTCATTGCCATATAGCTGTCGCGCATATCGGCCGTCAGCTCACGGTTGGATTCCACCATTTCTGTCAGCTTTAGCAAATGATCATAAATATCTCCGAAATAGGCTCGTTCTGATTTATTTAGTGAGAATCGATATGAATTAAGAATACGGTATAATAAATCGCGCATTGGTAGAATAGTGCGCCGTAAATCAAGCAAGTCACTACGAAATTCGAATACGATTTTCATGGCATTTAGATTACTTTGATAGTTTAGTTCATCTTCTAGAGCATTCAAATGATCCTCAATTTTATAGACAAGTGGGAAGTAATTGTCAACGATTTTATCAATTACCTGATAGGTTAAATACACTGTACCACGTTCCCAATTTTTCGGTTGTTTTTCTAGCATATTCTGCACTCTATCGATTTCGGGAGCAGTATTTTTATGAAAGGTTACAATGAATTTATTGGAAACAAAAATATTAACTTCCTCTGCTGCTAATTCTTCATTCACTCTATGAATAACAAAGAAGTGGAAATCATCATAAAAATCGAGCTTTGGTCGCTGTAAACGCAATAAGCAGTCTTCTATAGCAAGTGGATGAAAATGAAAAAACGTATCCAATAGCAGCTCTTCTTCAGTAGTAGGGCAATCAAAATCGACCCAATACCATTCAAAATGATTCTTGTTTATATCCTCGATAGGAAAACCCTTTATGAGTTGTTGATCCTTCGTAATCCCGATTGTGCGTATCACAGCGTTCACCCCAATTCTGTTGATTTTAACTTTCTAGGAATAATCGTCCTCATAGAGTAATACATTTATCTTCATTCAGCAGATGTTTTTTGTATCGAAAGCATAGTGGCAACTGCAAATGTCTTCTGTAGCGAAAGCAAAGCGGCAGCTACAATTACGTGAAATTAATTTTTAGACTTCTTTATAGCATATCCATCCACCAAATAATGTAGTGGCAAAAAATCTGGATGGTCTTGTAAATCCTGCCTCTTGAAGTAGTGTTAAAATATCCTCCTCAGGCATAAAAGAAAGGGAGCGTATGGATTTTTCCATATCAGCTACCTCTAAGGGAGATAGCTTTGTGTGCTGCAGCCAATAGGCCCGCCATAAATCAAATTGTAATTCGGTTTCTAAAGAGCCAGGCTGCCCATATTTTGAAACAAGAACAAATGGTGCACCAGGCTTTAAATTATTTGCTATTTCTTTCAATGTTGCAAGCTTTTCTTGAGTCCCATTGATAAAATGCAGCACTAAAATACAGCTAGCTGCATCAAACTCTCCAGAGGGTAACTTCGTATCCAGCATGGTTCCTTGGTATAAAGAAATTTGATTAGGCAAAGATTTTAAACGCTCCTCCGCTACATGTAACATGGCCTCAGAGGGATCGATGCCCACAAATGACCAAGTTGGCTTATGCTCTGCAAGTTGTAAAATTTCATTGCCGCTTCCAGAGCCAACTACTAGCAATTCAGCTTTCTCAGGTAGTGTGGATTGATAAAAGGTTTGTGTTAAACGTAGCATGGCATCGTAACTAGGTAATGTTCGACGAATACCCTTTTCGTATTCGTTTGCTAGCGTGTTATTAAATTCCATAGTGTCTCACATGCCTTTCCCAAAGAATTTTTTTAAAATGCAACATACAATGAAACTATTCAGGGTATAGTTCCGTAAATAGTAGTACATAAAACAAAGGAAAATTTAAAAAAGAAGGGTTGATATAATTGGAAGCTAAATGGTCTAAGGTAATCATACACGCAAGTCCGTTTTTTGCGCCATGGTTAGTACCAATTTTATTTTTCTTAATTAGTTCTGATGAGGAAGTAAAAGCTATTTCCATTCAAGCACTACTGTTCCAAATTGTAATGGGTGTTTTAATTGCAATTTCTGTGGCACTAAGTTTTGTACTCGTTGGTTTACCATTCCTAATTATTTTCGGTATTATGTTGTTTGTCGTACCGATTATTGGAATTGTAAAGGCTTTATCTGATGAACCATGGCATTACCCAATTGTTGGTCGCTGGATATAATTTTTATCTTGATTTTCCACAAAAAAACATCTGTTGGCCCAAAGCACCCAGCGGATGTCACTGATTTTCAAAGGAATAAATAAAAGGATGTTAGCCTAAAACCTTCGCATCCTGTGAAAACGGCTAACTGACCTGCATCGCCACGTCCTGTGGCATTACCGAAATGACCGATATCGTGTCGGACCTCGTGCAGGCCTTGGCACTATTCAAAATCCTGACGCAATAACGCCAAGGCGAAATTGATGACGCAAGTATATGCTAATTGCATGTGCTTGCGTTTTTTTCATCACGAAAAAGGGTACATTAGACATACGAACGTTAAGATAGCTAGCATGAATAGCGATTTTTCAAGCGTTTGAATGAAAAAATAGTTGCTATTAATTTTTCTATAGGCGAAATCATTGCAATTATTTTCAAGCGTTTTGTATAATATACTCAAAGAAAGTCAAAGATAGTCAAAGTCAGTGAAGTAAGCGAGGTGTATTCCTAATGCGTAATATATCAGACATCATAGAAGGCTACTTGAAGCAAGTACTTGAATTAGGTGGAGAAGGGCATATTGAAATTAAGCGCAGTGAAATTGCTGATAAATTCCAATGTGTGCCCTCACAAATAAATTATGTGATCAATACTAGATTTACTGCCGAACGAGGTTATCTTGTTGAAAGCAAACGTGGTGGTGGTGGATACATACGAATTTTACGTGTCCGCGCGAATTCACAAATCGATTTGATCGACGATGTCCTCAGGCAGATAGAGGGAGGGGCATCGCAAACAATGGCAGAAGATTTAGTTTATCGGCTTATCGATGAGCAGGTAATTTCAAAGAGAGAAGCGAAGTTAATGTTAGCGGCAATTGATCGCTCAACTCTGGATTTGCCACTCCCGTTACGGGATACCATTCGAGCAAGAATATTAAGAGCGATGCTAACAACAATCAAATATGAACAGCAAAAATAGAGAGGTGATGGAAATGATTTGCGAACATTGCAAGCAGCGTAATGCGACGGTAACTGTAACACAAGTTCAAAATGGACAAAAGGTAGAGCATCATTACTGTGACGTCTGCGCCTCGCAGTTCCATCCATTTCATGCAGAATTTAAACAAGAGCCTGTATCTATTCAACAGCTATTATCTAATTGGTTTGGCTCACCGACATGGCAACAACAAAAAGTGGATGAAAAACAACAGGCGCAGCCACAACCACAAACTTGTCCACAATGTGGCTTTACGTATAAAAGATTTTTAAAAGAAGGAAAATTCGGTTGCCCTAGCTGCTATGACAGCTTTAGCGAGCACCTACCAAAGCTCTTTAATCGAATACAAGCAGGACCTCAACATCTAGGTAAGATGCCCGGCGCTCATAGCAATATTTACGTCATTAAAAAACAAATAGAAGATATCCGTAAACTTATGAAAGTAGCTATAGATGAGGAACAGTTTGAGGAGGCCGCGAAACTGCGGGATGAAGTGAAGGAATTGGAAAAACAGCTACAATTTGAAGGTGGTGATGTGTCGTGATGATTGAATCGTTTTTAGAACGAGCTACACCAGCATGGATGAGCGTGGAGGACGATTATTCAGATATAGTCATTAGTACACGTATCCGTCTTGCACGAAATTTAGATGGCTATCGTTTTCCTCTGTCCTTTACAGAGAATGAGGCATTACAGGTAGAGCAGGCTGTAACACACGCTGTTCAGGATAGCCCGAAACTACAAGATCATTACTCGTATTTTGCCGTCAAGGATTTAACATCCTTACAGCGTCAAATTCTTGTAGAAAAGCATTTAATTAGCCCTCAGCTTGCCAAAAAAGAACAGGTTGGCTCCATGCTATTATCTGATGATGAATCAATTAGCATTATGGTGAATGAAGAGGACCATTTACGCATTCAATGTATGACAGCGAGTTTTCAGCTGCAAAGGGCATATGAGCAGGCCAATAAAATTGATCGAGCCCTAGAAAAATCTTTACCTTATGCATTTCGTGATACTTTTGGATATCTTACAAGTTGCCCAACAAATATCGGTACTGGTTTACGAGCTTCCGTTATGATGCACCTACCTGCCCTTACATTAACAGGTCAAATGAGTCAAATTATTAATGCCATGACAAGGCTAGGAATGACGGTAAGAGGGATATATGGGGAAGGTAGCGAAAACTTAGGGAATGTTTACCAAGTGTCAAATCAGATAACACTGGGTAAAACAGAGGAGGATATTTTGGCTGACATTCAAAGCGTCGCCGAAAAAATTATTCAAAAGGAGCGACATGCAAGAGGTAAGCTAATCGAAAAAGCAGAGCTTGCTCTAGAAGACCGAGTATACCGTGCATTAGGTACTTTAACGCATGCTCGAATTTTAACGAGCGAAGAGGCAGCTACCTGCTTGTCCAATGTTCGTTTAGGGGTAGATTTACAGTTGATAGAAGGCATTAAGGCGACAACTTTAAACGAGTGTGTTGTCTGTATGCAACCAGGATTTTTACAACACTATGCAGGAGAGGTTTTACCACCTGCTGAGCGCGATCGCGTACGAGCGAAAATGCTTCGTGAGGCATTATTTCGTGAAAATATGAGTAAGCCTATTATAGGAAAAAAAGGAGAGGATTCATATGATGTTTAATCGTTTTACACAACGCGCACAAAAAGTATTACAGCTTGCACAGGAAGAGGCAATTCGTTGGAAACACGAATCAATAGGAACAGAGCATATTCTATTAGGGCTTATTCGTGAAGGCGGCGGTATAGCTGCGAAAGCATTAGAAGCCATCGATATTAGTCCTCAAACAATTGAAGCAGGTATTGAAGAGTTAGTTGGAAAAGGGAAAGAGGATGTGGGTCCGATTGTCCACTATACACCTAGAGCGAAAAAAGTCATTGAGCTATCAGTTGATGAATCACGCAAATTAGGTCATTCATATATCGGTACGGAGCATTTGCTATTAGCGCTTATTCGTGAAGGTGAAGGTGTGGCTGCTCGTGTATTAAATAACGCTGGTGTCGGCTTAAATAAAGCACGTCAGCAAGTGCTATTACTACTAGGCAATAATGATAATGCTCAATCTGGTCAACAAGCTGCCCAGGCTGCCAATACCCCTACATTAGATAGCCTTGCGCGAGACTTAACACAAATTGCTCGAGAAGGCTCTTTAGACCCTGTGATTGGTCGAAGCAAAGAAATTACGCGTGTTATTGAGGTATTATCTCGTCGTACAAAAAACAACCCTGTATTAATTGGTGAGCCAGGGGTAGGTAAAACAGCTATTGCTGAAGGTCTAGCACAGCAAATTATTAATAATGAAGTGCCAGAGATTCTTCGTGATAAACGCGTCATGACACTTGACATGGGAACAGTTGTAGCAGGTACAAAATACCGTGGTGAATTTGAGGATCGCTTGAAAAAGGTGATGGATGAGATTCGCCAAGCAGGAAATGTTATTTTATTTATTGATGAATTGCATACATTAATCGGCGCAGGTGGTGCAGAGGGGGCAATTGATGCATCAAATATTCTAAAACCTTCTCTAGCACGTGGTGAGCTTCAATGTATCGGTGCAACAACATTAGATGAATATCGTAAATATATTGAAAAGGATGCGGCTTTAGAGCGTCGTTTCCAACCAATACAAGTTGATGAGCCAACAGTTGAAGAAGCGATTCAAATTATCCAGGGCTTACGTGATCGCTATGAAGCACATCACCGTGTGAAAATTACAGATGAAGCGATTGAGGCTGCCGCAAAAATGGGTGACCGCTATATTTCTGACCGTTTCTTACCAGATAAAGCGATTGACTTAATTGATGAAGCGGGCTCAAAAGTACGCTTACGTTCATTTGCAGTTCCACCAAATTTAAAAGCGCTTGAAGATAAGCTCGAAAATGTACGCTCTGAAAAGAATGCTGCAGTCTCTGGTCAAGAGTTTGAAAAGGCAGCCTCTTTAAGAGATACCGAACAAAAGCTAAAAGATGAAATTGAAACGACAAGAAAGAATTGGAAGGAAGAGCAAGGGAAATCTGAATCAAAAGTTACAGTGGATGATGTAGCAGCAGTCGTATCTATGTGGACTGGAATCCCTGTATCAAAAATTGCCTCTGAAGAGTCCTCTAAGCTATTACAATTAGAGGAAGAGCTACACAAACGAGTGGTAGGTCAAGGGGAGGCAGTAGAGGCCATTTCTCGTGCTATTCGCCGTGCAAGAGCAGGCTTAAAAGATCCAAAACGACCAATTGGCTCATTTATTTTCTTAGGGCCAACAGGGGTTGGTAAAACAGAGCTTGCAAGAGCACTAGCTGAAGTGATGTTTGGTGATGAGGATGCGATGATTCGAGTTGATATGTCTGAATATATGGAGAAACATTCCACTTCGCGCTTAGTTGGTTCACCTCCAGGCTATGTAGGCTTTGATGATGGCGGCCAGTTAACAGAAAAGGTTCGTCGTAAACCATATTCAGTTGTATTACTAGATGAGATTGAAAAAGCTCATCCAGATGTTTTCAATATTCTACTACAAGTGCTTGAAGATGGTCGTTTGACAGATTCTAAAGGTCGTGTAGTGGACTTCCGTAACACGGTTGTTATTATGACATCAAACGTTGGGGCAGATGCTTTAAAATACCAGAAAAACTTAGGCTTCAATGTTGGTGGTACGGAATCTAAACATAAAGACATGAAGGGAACAATGCTTGAGGAATTGAAAAAAGCATTCCGACCAGAGTTCTTAAACCGTATTGATGAGATGATTGTGTTCCACTCATTAGAAAAAGAACACTTAAAAGAAATTGTTTCCATGATGGCAAATGCTTTAACAAAACGTCTAAAAGAACAAGATATTTCGTTAGAGTTAACAGATGCTGCGCTTGAGAAAATTGCACAAGAGGGCTATGATCCTCAATACGGCGCCCGCCCGCTACGCCGTGCACTACAAAAACAAGTGGAAGACCGCTTATCAGAAGAATTACTGAAAGGCAATGTAGAGAAGGGCAATCAAGTGATTATTGATTATGTGAATGATGACTTTGTGGTAAAGAAAAAAGAAGGCATTTCTGCATCTAACTAATTTCTAACAGCTACGCTTCATCTCAAAAGGACAGCAGGCTATAGTGCCAAGCTGTCCTTTTTTATGTACAATTGATAATAAGAACAAATATTCGAGGTGAATGTGATTTGGCAAAGAAAAAAACGAAATTTGTATGTACAGCCTGTGGCTATGAATCTGCAAAATGGATGGGAAGATGTCCGGGCTGTGGTGAATGGAATAAGATGGTCGAAGAAGTAGAGGTCGTAGCAAAGGGACCTCGTGGAGCCTTTCAGCATTCTGCGACAGTTACGCAAAAAGCTCTTCCTATTATGCAGATCGAGGCTGCTGAGGAGTCTCGAATTACAACAGAAATGGGTGAGCTTAACCGAGTGCTAGGTGGGGGAATCGTACCGGGCTCTCTTGTACTTATAGGAGGTGACCCTGGTATTGGGAAGTCGACGCTATTATTACAGGTGTCTGCTTTACTTTCAAATAAGGGACATCGTGTGCTCTACATTTCTGGTGAGGAATCAATCCGCCAAACAAAGCTACGTGCAGAGCGTTTAGGGGTGGTTTCACAGGAGCTTTATATCTATTCAGAAACAAATTTAGAGTTTCTGAATCAAACTATTGAGGATGTGCAACCGAAATTTGTTATTGTCGATTCCATTCAAACTGTGTTTCATCCTGAGGTAACAAGTGCTCCTGGCAGTGTATCGCAGGTGCGAGAGTGTACGGCAGAGTTGATGAGAATTGCTAAAACGAAGGGAATCGCTATATTTTTAGTTGGACATGTAACAAAAGAGGGGCAAATTGCAGGTCCACGTATTTTGGAGCATATGGTAGATACTGTGCTGTATTTTGAGGGCGAGCGACACCATAATCACCGTATTCTGCGTAGTCAAAAGAACCGTTTTGGCTCAACAAATGAGATTGCTATATTTGAAATGCTTCAGGGGGGCTTAAAGGAAGTATTAAATCCATCTGAGCTCTTTTTACAGGAGCGTTCACAGGGGGCAGCAGGGTCAACCATTGTGGTTTCTATGGAGGGTACACGACCAATTCTTGTTGAAATACAATCACTCGTAACACCTACAAGCTTTAACTATCCAAAGCGTATGGCAACAGGCGTTGATCAAAACCGTGTGCAGTTGTTAATGGCTGTTCTAGAAAAGAGAATGGGCCTCATGCTACAGGCACAGGATGCATATATTAAAGTTGCTGGCGGTGTAAAGCTAGATGAACCAGCCATTGATTTAGCAGTGTTGACAAGCATTGTCTCCAGCTTTAAGGATCAAGCAGTTAGAGCTACAGATTGTTTTGTTGGAGAAGTAGGGTTGACGGGAGAGGTGCGTCGTGTTTCCCGTATTGAACAACGTGTAATAGAGGCGGCAAAGCTAGGGTTTAAACGGATATTCGTTCCGGCTTCAAATATTGGCGGCTGGGATTTTCCACAAGGTATTGAGATTGTTGGAGTAGAAACCATAAAAGATGCACTGAATGCTTGCTTTAGAGAGCTATAAAGGGAGTGTGCATGTTGGACAAGGTTCTGACATGCATTTTTCTCTTTCAATATTTTTTTAGGTGCTAGGCATAAAAATCGGAACTAAAAAAGGGGTTTAAGCGTCCTACATAACACCCTAATAAGATGACTCTTTTAACAAAGTTATAGCTAGCAATATTACCTCTTTATTTCCACCTTTGTATCGAGTTGCTGCTGGCGTTAAAAAGAAACAGGGGTTGTTAGGCTCATGAAAGATTTTCTACAGTAAACTATGTATAATTATAGTTAAGAATGGGAGGTGACAGCTTATGAAAAAATTTGTTCAAATTGCCTTTTTACTGATTGGGGGAGCGTTAGGCTTTGTTTTCTTACCGCCATTATACGAATTGCTTCATTTATCTTCTAATCCTTGGCTTGATAATCCCTATGTATCAGTAGCTTTAGGGGCAATTTTATTGTTTACACTATCGTTTGCGTTTTCGGATTATTTTGTGCGACTCATTAGCTGGATGGAAGAGGTGCTATTTAAGGTACCTGTTGGCGACTTATTATTTGGTACGCTTGGACTTATCATCGGACTGATTGTAGCTTACTTCTTAGGCTTTGCCATAGAAAGTGTCCAGCTAGGATTCGTTTCGGAGATTTTACCAATTATCATGTCCTTTGTACTTGGCTATTTAGGGTTCCGTGTAGGCTTTAAGAAGCGCGATGAATTAATCCAACTCTTTACATTACGTGGGAGCAATACAAAGAAAAAACTAATAGATGGTGTAGATGCCCAAGAAGTAAAAGGGAGCTATAAGCTGCTGGATACAAGTGTTATTATTGATGGGCGTATTGCGGATATTTCTCAAACAGGATTTATTGAAGGTATATTAGTGGTTCCTCAATTTGTTCTTACAGAGCTTCAGCATATTGCAGATTCTTCTGATACTTTAAAACGTACAAGAGGTCGTCGTGGTTTAGATATTTTAAAAAAATTGCAAGATGAGCGAATGACAAAGGTGGAAATATCCGAAGAGGATTTTGAGGATGTGCAGGAAGTTGACTTAAAATTAGTGCGTCTTGCAAAGAAAATGAGCAATGATACACAGATTGTTACGAATGACTTCAATCTTAATAAAGTATGCGAGTTACACCACGTAAGAGTCTTAAACATCAATGATTTAGCTAATGCTGTGAAGCCTGTTGTTATCCCTGGTGAGGATATGCAAGTGATGGTTATTAAAGATGGTAAAGAGCATAATCAAGGAGTGGCTTATTTAGACGATGGCACAATGATTGTGGTTGAAGGTGGACGCAGTTATATCGGACAGGCAATAACGGTTACGGTAACAAGTGTACTGCAAACATCAGCGGGCCGTATGATTTTTGCTAAACCAAAGGATGACTAGGAAGTGGAAAATGTGCAATACGAGGTAGTATTACCTGCAGCGGGTAGCGGTAAGCGAATGGGAGCTGGGCAAAATAAGTTATTTTTAAATTTATTAGGAAAACCCATTCTCATACACACCCTGGAGGTTTTTGAACAGGATTCAAAATGTACAGGGATTTGGCTTGCAGTAAAACCAGAGGAGCGTTCCTATATTCAAGCTATGTTAGAGAAGTATAGGATTTTAAAGGTGAAGGGCTTACCTGATGGCGGTGCTGAACGACAGCATTCAGTTCATTCGTGTATGAAGGAGATGGAGCAGGTCGATATTGTGCTTGTACATGATGCTGCTCGTCCCTTTATCTCTCATGATATTATTGCGAATCTTGTGCAAAGTGCTCATAAATATGGTGCTGCAATCGCTGGTGTCCGTGCAAAGGATACGATGAAAAAGGTACGTGATGGTGTGATTGAGGAGACGATTGATCGTGATAGCTTATGGATGATTCAAACTCCGCAAGCTTTTCAGTTTGATTTAATCGTAGAGGCGGAGGATGTCGCAGAGAAGATTGGTTTTCTTGGTACTGATGAAGCCATGCTTGTGGAACGTCTTGGACATGCCGTGCATATTGTAGAGAGTAGCTATGAAAATGTAAAGATGACGACAAAAGAGGATCTAGTTTTCGGAGAAGCGATCTTGCGTAAACGTGCCTTGGATGCAAAATAGTTGAATAGGTGGCGATTAGAGCCGCTATGAAAAATACCGTAGAGAAATCGATAATGATACTTCTCTACGGTATTTTAATTTGCTAGTATTTTTGAGGCGGGATTCACTATTTCATAATAGTTGTTAATTCCTCGATTAAAGCTGGACGTTTTGGATAAGTTTGCAGTAAATCAACAATCAACTGTTCTGCTTCTACCATATAACCAGCCTTACGCATGATATTGATAGAACGACAGACGCCTTTATATTTTTTTCGATTAGTGGCGTATTGCGCATCTGTAGTGATAGCCTCAATGAATAGTGCACAGACTTCTTCATAGTATTGCTCTTTAATAAATGAATAATAGTCTTCTATTCGTTTTGGATATTCTTTGCAATAGTCTAAAATACGTTTTGTTTGCTGTTCTTCAACAATAACCCTTTCGTATAAATAAGATTTTGTAAGATTATTTAATAATTCTTCTAAAACTTCTGGCCATTGTTCAACGGAGTGTAGAGCTTTGTATTTCTTATAAAATTCATACTCCCCATCAAGTAATAGTTGTAAAGCCAACTGACGCATATCCTCTGTATGTCCTAAATGCTGATGAGCCTTAAAGGCATAGCGTCTCCAAAGGCTAACGATTCCTGAAAGCTTTTGATCTTGCTCTAACCCATCTGCTGTTAATTGTAATACTTTTTCATAATCGCCGCGATTTATGGCAGATAGAATAACTTGTTCACGCATATGGTAGTCCTCAATATGCCCCTCCAAAAATGCTTCTACCTCATTGCTACTGTATTTGTGTTGTAATAAGTGAAGTTCAATCAGCTTCAGCTCTTTATTTAGATATTGTGCATGCCAATCATCTGATGTACTTTCAAGTGAATGAATAAGGGCTTTAAACTGCTCCTCAATTGCATCATCTTCACAAAGAGGGATACAGGCATGAAGCAAATGAATTCGACAATCTACCCAGTCTCCTAATACGGGTAACATTGCTTTTCGAATAACTAGGTCAAATACAGATTTATACTGCTTTTTTGACCAAAGATTTACCCCTTCTTCAATTGCCTGACTTATTAATTCAAGACTTTCACGAATAGCATCGCCAAAATAGCCATCAGAGTCATCCCCATATTGTAGTGCCTCTAATGTATATTGGAGGCACAGAAAACTAAGCTCAATAGCTGTAAGATTATCCTCCATGTCGATGTGCTCCTCAGCGTGTTGAAGGGTAGCTTGGACACCTTTAAGTGCTTTTAATGCCCGATGACGTGGGATAAAGCCGCTTCGCCCCTCCTGACCGGCTTTTAGATGCTGAGTAATCATTTTTTTGGAGGCCTTTAATATATCTATTGGCTCTATTAGTCGTATTTCTAATTCTTGCAGAAAATTAGGTGAGTTCTTCCCAACTGTTAAAATTAAATTTATTAAATTCTCCTTTGTTTGTGCTGCTAGTAATTGCTGTAACGTAGATTTTTGTACTTTAGATGATTTAGATAATGGTATAGGAGAATTGTTAAATTGCTCCTGAATAGCGTATAGTACAGCTACTATATGTTTGCAATCATCATCGTAAGGACAATCACAAGTTGCATCTGTAATATCTCCGTTTGCTTTGATAACAATATTTACAGTATAAGGTTCAGTTCCCTCAACCTCTGCCTGCCAATTGCTATTGTCAATTTGCATAATATCAATGACGTGATGATTCACGTAATAATCATACCCACGCTGTACTATTACTTTGCTAAACTGACTTTCAAAAGTATTGATATTCATTTCTGCACCGCCTTATCTTTTTAGATTAAGGTAAGGATAACAAAGAATGTGCGAGTAGTGAGAGTTAAATATCTGATGGCTTTGTGAAATCACTCATTTCCTAGGAAATATGGTAAACTGTCTATAAATAGAAAATCATAAAGGTAGGTGAATGCTGCTACGGCAAGAACGTAGTAGTATGGTATGTTTCGAGTTGGACAAGGATTTGACGTACATGCATTTGAAGAAGGACGTCCATTAATTATTGGTGGTATAACAATTCCTCATGAAAAAGGGCTAGTAGGGCATTCTGATGCAGATGTTTTATTACATACTGTCACAGATGCAGCATTAGGGGCTATTGGAGAAGGAGATATCGGTCGGCATTTTCCAGACACAGACCCCGCATTTAAGGATGCAGACTCAGCAAAATTATTAGAGCGTATCTGGAAAATTGTTGAGGATAAAGGGTATGTTCTAGGTAATGTTGATTGTACAATTATGGCACAGCGACCAAAAATGGCCCCGTATATTGAGCAAATGCAAAATCGTATTGCTGAATTGTTGAACGCAGCGCCATCACAAGTTAATGTCAAGGCAACAACAACTGAACGATTAGGTTTTACTGGTCGTGAGGAAGGGATTGCCGCAATGGCAACAATTCTATTGATTAAGAAGTAAAAGCAGGCTATCAGCGCTTTTATTTCCTGTAGCAGAGTGGTAAAATGAACAAAGTCAATTTTTGATCGAAAATTTAGGAGGCTTTTAATTATGGCGAAAGAAGTTCGTGTTCGTTACGCGCCATCCCCTACTGGTTACTTACATATCGGTGGAGCGCGTACAGCGTTATTCAATTATTTATATGCAAAACATCATAATGGTAAATTCATCGTACGTATTGAGGATACAGATATTGAGCGTAATGTAGAGGGCGGAGAAGCATCTCAGCTGGATAACCTAAAATGGTTAGGTATTGAATACGATGAATCCATCGATATCGGTGGACCATACGCGCCTTATCGTCAAATGGAGCGTCTTGATATTTATAAAGAGCATGCTGAAAAGCTTTTAGAGCAGGGTGTAGCCTATAAATGTTTCTGTTCTTCTGAGAAATTAGAAGCATCTCGTGAAGAGCAAAAGGCACGAGGAGTAGCTGCTCCAACGTATGATGGGACTTGTCGTCATTTATCAGCAGAGGAAGTTGCTGCTAAAGAGGCTGCTGGTGAATCCTATACAATTCGTATGCGCGTACCTGAAAATGTAACATATGAATTTGAGGACTTAGTGCGTGGACAAGTTACATTTGAATCAAAAGATATTGGTGACTGGGTAATTGTTAAAGCAAATGGTATTCCAACTTATAACTATGCTGTAGTGCTTGATGACCACTTTATGGAAATCTCCCATGTTTTCCGTGGTGAAGAGCATTTATCTAACACACCAAAACAAATGATGATTTTTGATGCATTTGGCTGGGAGTATCCACGCTTTGGTCATATGACATTAATCATTAATGAAAATCGCAAAAAATTATCAAAACGCGATGAATCCATTATTCAATTCGTAACGCAATATAAAGATTTAGGCTACCTTCCTGAGGCAATGTTCAATTTCTTTGCATTACTTGGCTGGTCTCCAGAAGGGGAAGAAGAAATTTTCTCCAAGGAAGAATTTATTAAAATCTTTGATGAGAAACGCCTATCAAAATCACCGTCTATGTTTGATAAGCAAAAACTTACATGGATGAATAACCAATACATTAAAAAGTTACCTTTAGAAGAAGTAGTGGCATTATCTTTACCACACTTACAAAAAGCAGGCTTATTACCAGAAGAGCTGACTTCAGAACAACATGCATGGGCAACAGATTTAATTGCACTGTATCATGACCAAATGAGCTTTGGTGCTGAAATAGTAGATTTATCTAGCCTATTCTTTAACGATCATATTGAATATGATGAAGAAGCAAAAGCTGTTTTAGCAGGTGAGCAAGTACCTGAGGTCATGGCAGCATTTAAGAAACAGCTTGAAGAGTTAGAAGAATTTACACCAGATGCAGTAAAAGCAGCTATTAAAGCCGTGCAAAAAGCGACAGGTCATAAAGGTAAAAATTTATTTATGCCAATCCGTGTTGTCACTACTGGTGAAACACATGGCCCAGAGCTTCCGAATGCGATTTGTTTAATTGGTAAAGAAAAAGCAATTGACCGCGTAGAAAAATTTGCACAATAAATAGAATTTTATTGACAATTTATTAGTTCGTTGTAAAATGAATTTACATTGAGAAAGCGTTGATAAGGAGAAGTAAGTGGCGCATGCTCTAAAGAGAGGACCATCACCGGCTGAAAGTGGTCTGAGCCTAGGCAAAACTGAAATGCACCTTTGAGCATAAGGCTGAACAAATAGTAGGCTTTATCGATTCGTTCCCGTTACAGGACGTCCAGAGTGGAGGGCTTTGCCTTCAATCAGAGTGGAACCGCGCATTTTAAATTTAGCGTCTCTGTCATTCCTTTTGGGAATGATGGGGACGTTTTTTATTTATATAAAATTCGTTCTTCTACTAGCAACTCTGTAGAGCAATCAACGTCAGCACAGTATTTCAAAGTCCAAGGATGCAGTTGATTATTGTGAAAATTTCAAAGGATCAAGGCAGATCAAAAAGAAAAGGGGGAGTTTTTTGTGTTTAAAAGAATGAAGGAAGATGTAGAAACCATTTTTGAAAATGATCCAGCTGCGCGCAGTGTGCTTGAAGTTGTGCTAACATATTCGGGACTGCACGCTACTTGGGCACATCGAGTTGCTCACTGGTTCTTTAAAAAGCGTTTTTATTTTATAGCTCGTACCATTTCACAAATTAGTCGCTTCTTTACTGGAATTGAAATTCATCCTGGGGCGAAGATTGGTCGACGTTTCTTTATTGATCATGGGATGGGCGTTGTGATCGGTGAAACATGTGAAATTGGTGATAATGTAACCTTATATCAAGGTGTAACTTTAGGCGGTACAGGTAAAGAAAAAGGAAAACGCCATCCGACATTAGAGGATAATGTACTTGTAGCAACTGGCGCAAAAGTATTAGGCTCTATTACAATTGGTGAGAATAGCAAAATAGGCGCAGGCTCAGTTGTTTTAAAAGAAGTGCCACCAAATGCTACAGTTGTCGGTATACCTGGTAAAATAGTGATTAAGGATGGAATTCGTCTAGAGAAAAAACTAGACCATCAAAATATACCTGACCCAGTAGAAGAACGTTGTCAAGTTTTCGAGAAGCAGATTGCTACATTGCAACAGAAGATCGAACGCTTACAAAAGGAGAGAGAAACACAATGAGTATTCAAATCTTTAACTCATTAACACGACAAAAGGAACCTTTCGTACCGCTAGAAGAAGGCAAAGTGAAAATGTACGTTTGTGGTCCTACAGTTTATAACTATATTCATATTGGAAATTCACGACCTGTAATTGTTTATGATACAGTACGCCGTTATTTTCAGTATAAAGGGTATGATGTGAAGTTTGTCTCAAATTTCACAGATGTAGATGACAAAATTATAAAAGCAGCTAACGAGCTTGGTGAAGAAGTTCATGAATTAACAGAGCGCTTTATTAACGCGTACTTTGAAGATGTTACAGCATTAGGCTGTAAAAAAGCTGATGTGCATCCACGTGTTACAGAGCATATGGACGATATCATTGAATTCATTCAAGTGTTAATGGATAAGGGTTATGCCTATGAATCTGCTGGTGATGTTTACTATCGGACGCGTAAATTTAATGGGTATGGTAAATTATCGCATCAATCAGTGGATGATTTAAAAATCGGTGCTCGTATTGAAGCTGGTGAGAAGAAAGATGATGCATTAGATTTTGCTTTATGGAAAGCTGCTAAACCGGGTGAAATTTTCTGGGAGAGTCCATGGGGAAAAGGTCGTCCTGGTTGGCATATTGAATGCTCTGTAATGGCGCGGGAGCATCTAGGAGATACCATTGATATTCATGCTGGTGGGCAAGATTTAACATTCCCGCATCATGAAAATGAAATTGCACAATCTGAAGCTCATAATGATAAAACATTTGCGCGTTATTGGATGCACAATGGGTATATTAATATTGACAATGAAAAGATGTCTAAATCTCTAGGGAATTTTATACTTGTCAATGATATCCGCAAACAAATTGATCCTCAAATTTTAAGATTCTTTATGCTTTCTGTGCATTATCGTCACCCAATCAACTTTTCAAAAGATTTAGTGGATGCAGCCGCAACGGGATTAGAACGAATCCTAACTGCTTACAATAATATCAAACATCGTTTAACAGCTACTGCTAGCTTAGGCGATCACTCGGAACAGTGGCTTGAAAAAATTGAGGAACAAAAAGCTCATTTTGAAGAAGCGATGGACGATGATTTTAATACAGCTAATGGTATTTCAGTATTGTTTGAATTAGCTCGCATTGCTAATATTTATTTAAATGAAACAAACACTAATGAGAAAGTATTATCGCATTTTATGGAAACTTTTGAGGCGTTAGGTGACGTCTTAGGTATTGAATTTGCTAAAGAGGAAGAGCTATTGGATGAAGAAATAGAAGCCCTTTTACAAGAGCGTGTAGAGGCACGTAAAAACCGTGATTTTGCTCGTTCAGATGAAATTCGTGACCATTTGCAAGCGCAAGGTATCATTTTAGAGGATACGCGACAAGGAACTAGATGGAAACGAGGGTAAGTAACTTGGATAAACTCCGTAAAGAAGATGTTAAACAATTGAATGCGCTAGCGTTAGCTTATATGGGAGATGCTGTTTTAGAACAAAAGGTACGAGAGCATTTATTACGTGCTGGCCGTGTCAAACCAAACACGCTTCATAGGGAAGCGACGCATTATGTGTCAGCAAAAGCGCAATCTAGGATTGTTCATCGAATGATAGAGGAAAGCTTTTTAACAGAGGAGGAATTGGCTGTGTTCCGTCGTGGGCGCAATGCCAAATCCGGCTCTGTGCCAAAAAATACAGATGTGCAGACTTATCGAAATAGCTCAGGTTTTGAGGCAGTGCTTGGAAGTTTGTATTTGTTAAATGAACTAGAACGCGTTTATGAAATCATTGCATACGCTATTCAAATAATCGAGGAATCGAAAGGAGTGTCGCAATAATGGTAGAGCAAAATGGTGAAATAATTGCCGGTAAAAACCCAGTGTTAGAAGCACTTCGTTCAGGCCGTGATATGAATAAAGTATGGATTGCAGAAGGTGTGAAAAAATCAGGTGTAAATGAATTACTTGATTTAGCACGAGAACGTGGTGTCATTGTTCAATTTGTTCCGAAAAAAAAGGTCGATCAATTATCAAATGCAAATCATCAAGGAATTGTTGCCTCTGTTGCAGCATATAAATATGCAGAGTTAGAGGATTTATTTGCCGCAGCAGCGAAAAAACAGGAGGATCCATTTTTCTTAATATTAGATGAGCTGGAGGATCCTCATAATCTAGGTTCTATTATGCGAACTGCAGATGCGATAGGAGCACATGGAATCATAATACCTAAGCGTCGTTCAGTAAGTTTAACCGCAGTAGTGGCAAAGGCTTCAACAGGAGCTATTGAGCATGTACCTGTAGTACGTGTGAATAATCTTGCTCATACAGTGGATGAACTTAAAGAACGAGGTGTATGGATAGCTGGTACAGATGCAAAGGGTTCTGCAGACTATCGAAAAATGGATGCTACATTACCACTTGCAATTATTATTGGTAGTGAGGGCAAAGGAATGGGCCGTCTACTAAAAGAGAAATGTGACTTTTTGTACCATTTACCAATGGTAGGGCATGTCACATCACTAAATGCATCAGTAGCTGCTGCACTCTTAATGTACGAAGTGTACCGTAAACGTCAAGAAGCGATTGAGTAGGCATGAAAAACATTTTGCTTGTTGACGGCTATAATATGATTGGAGCTTGGAAAGAGCTGCGGCCATTACGTGACGCGAAATTTGAAGATGCACGTAGAAGATTGATTGAGTTAATGGCCGAATATAAGGCTGCAATGGGATGGCGTGTCATTATCGTTTTTGACGCACATCTTGTACCAGGTGTGGAGCAATCTTATTTAGAAAATGATGTCGAAATCATTTATACACGGAAAAACGAAACAGCAGATGAACGTATTGAAAAAATGACACATGAACTAAAAGCTAGAAATGTTCAAATCTATGTAGCAACTTCTGATATGGCGGAGCAAAGCGTTATTTTTGGTAATGGCGCTTTACGAAAATCCGCAAGAGAGCTCGAGATTGATATGGGTATAATCCAACAAAAAATTTCACATGAGGTGAAGCGGAAACAAGATAGCAAACCGCCTTCTCGTATAGAATTAAAGCCAGATGTTGCGTTAGCTTTTGAAAAATGGAGACGTGGCTTGAAATGATTGATTGACGCATATTTTCCAATTCCGTTATACTGTTCCTAATTATCTGTTGTGGCTGAGGTGATACCATGTTTAAAAATAGCATTGTACAAGTGACACAAGATTTTGAACGATTCAATGATGAAGAACTTATTGAAATGGTGCATCAAGGTAATACAGATGCGTTAGATTATTTAATTACCAAATACCGTTTGTTAGTAAGAGCGAAGGCAAGATCTTATTTTTTAATTGGAGCAGATAAGGAAGACATTGTGCAAGAAGGTATGATTGGCTTGTATAAAGCGATACGAGACTTTAAAGGAGACAAGCTAGCTTCTTTTAGAGCATTTGCTGAGCTGTGTATTACAAGGCAAATTATTACAGCTATTAAAACTGCAACTAGACAAAAGCATATTCCACTTAATTCTTATGTATCCTTGGACAAGCCAATTTTTGATGAAGAATCAGATCGTACGTTAATGGATGTGTTAACAGGCGCTATTATGGATGATCCGGAAGAATTGATGATTCATAGAGAAGAGTTCGGCTATCTAGAAGAAAAGATGAGTGAGATTTTAAGTGAACTAGAGTTACAAGTACTAGCCTTATACTTAGATGGACAATCTTATCATGAGATTTCGACCAAATTAAATCGCCATGTGAAGTCGATTGACAATGCACTGCAAAGAGTAAAGCGTAAATTAGAGAGGCATTTAGTCCTTGAGGAAATGTCCTAACGATTGCATACCTTTATTGACATTGACAATTTTAGGTGTTAGTCTTTAAAAGACAAAGTGCCGAAAAGGTGATTATATGGCAAAAAAAGTCGTGTTAAATTGTGAAAAATGCGGGTCGAGAAATTACACGTTCCCAGCAAAAGAAGGCTCAACTGTACGCCTCGAATTAAAGAAATTTTGCTCGCATTGCAATGAACATACAGTGCATAAACAAACGCTATAAAGTAATTTGTAAATAGACAGATATGATTGATTCGGAGGTTAGGCTAGAATGGGCAAGATTAAAGACTTTTTCAGCAATGTAATGTCGGAAATGCGCAAAACAAGCTGGCCAAAAAGTAAAGAACTGACGAAATATACAGTCGTTGTAATTTCAACTGTTGTAATTATGGCTTTATTTTTTGTGTTAGTAGACTTAGGTATTTCATCATTATTCCGCTGGTACTTAGAGTTATAATTTAGTAAATAGCATGTTAATACTTCTGAAAATGCCCGTCCTTTGCAATAACGGGTTTTTTCGTTTGTTTTATCTTCATTCAGCAGAAAATTCCATCTTAATGAATGAGTGATTTGAGTGAAGTAAATGGCAGTAAGATATTCTCATTTTGATAAGTATATTAGTAGCGATAGATGACTATGCTAGTTTCTGTACATAGCATCGGGCTTTCTTAGTAGGTAAAACTATGTCTACATGAGATCTTTGTGAAAAGGGTAAGGGATGCGTTGAGCATATCGCGATTCATTTTCACTTTTATTTGTAAGGGAGGGACGGACGAGGAGTCCTAGTAATTATGGAGAAAAATTGGTATGTTGTTCATACGTATTCAGGGTATGAAAATCGTGTAAAAGCAAACCTAGAAAAACGTGTTGAAACAATGGGGATGCAAGATAAGATTTTCCGTGTAATCGTGCCTGAACACGAGGAAACAGAAATGAAGGATGGAAAAAAACGTACAATGATGCGTAAAGTCTTCCCTGGTTATGTATTAGTAGAACTAATTATGACAGATGACTCTTGGTATGTTGTACGTAACACACCAGGTGTAACAGGCTTTATCGGTTCATCAGGTGGGGGTGCAAAACCAACACCTTTATTACCAGAAGAAGCAGATCGCCTGCTACAACAAATGGGTATGTCTGACAAAGTTGTAGAAGTGGATATTTCAGTGGGAGAGGCTGTCGAAGTATTGGAAGGGCCTTTTGCACACTTCCAAGGACGTGTAGAAGAAATTGACACTGAAAAAGGAAAAGTGAAAGTGTCTGTTGATATGTTTGGTCGCGAAACAATTATGGAACTTAACTTTGAACAAATACAGAAAATATAAATGTGAGAAACTGCATTGTAAAATAAATGCTTAGATGTATGTTTCGCAGATTTTGTAAATTACTACTTGCTTAAAAAAACTAAAAGTGGTATCATTTCATAGGTCAGACTGTCATACTTTGGTTTGGCGTCTGCGATGATAATTTTAATGTTATCGGCATTTAGCTGACAGACAGATATTGAGTGGGAGGGGCAACCCAATTACCACATCACGGACTTAAGGAGGTGTGTCTCGTGGCTAAAAAAGTTATTAAAGTTGTAAAACTTCAAATCCCTGCTGGTAAAGCAAATCCAGCTCCACCGGTTGGTCCTGCATTAGGTCAAGCAGGTGTGAATATCATGGGGTTCTGTAAAGAATTCAATGCGCGTACGGCTGATCAAGCTGGTCTTATTATTCCAGTTGAAATTTCAGTATTTGAAGACCGTTCTTTCACTTTCATTACAAAAACTCCACCTGCAGCAGTTCTACTTAAAGTAGCAGCTGGTATCCAATCTGGATCTGGTGAACCAAACCGTAAAAAAGTGGCAACGGTTAAACGTGATAAAGTTCGCGAAATCGCTGAAACTAAAATGCCAGACCTTAACGCTGCTTCAGTAGAAGCTGCTATGTTAATGGTTGAAGGTACTGCACGAAGCATGGGAATTGTTATCGAAGACTAATCCCTGTTACTTGATGTTTTGTTTTTTGGAAGGTTGCGAAGTTTCTTTGTGAACGCGCAACCTTTATTCGTGGGAGGTAAAATCCGCTACAACCACAATCAAGGAGGAATTATATAATGGCTAAAAAAGGTAAAAAACTGCAAGATGCAGCAAAATTAATCGATCGTAACACGCTTTACAGCGCTCAAGAGGCAATTGAACTTGCTCAAAAAACTAGCACAGTAAACTTCGACGCTACTGTAGAAGTTGCTTTCCGTTTAGGTATTGATACTCGTAAAAACGACCAACAAATCCGCGGTGCAGTAGTGCTTCCAAACGGTACTGGTAAAACTCAACGCGTATTAGTATTCGCGAAAGGTGAAAAACTTAAAGAAGCTGAAGCAGCTGGCGCTGACTATGTAGGTGATGCAGAGTACATCCAAAAAATCCAACAAGGTTGGTTTGATTTCGATGTAATCGTAGCAACTCCTGACATGATGGGTGAAGTTGGTAAACTTGGTCGTGTTTTAGGACCTAAAGGCTTAATGCCAAACCCTAAAACTGGTACAGTTACTTTTGATGTAACAAAAGCTATCGAAGAAATCAAAGCTGGTAAAGTAGAATACCGTGCAGATAAAGCTGGTATCATTCACGCTCCTATCGGTAAAGTTTCTTTCTCAGCAGAAAAATTAGTAGAAAACTTCTTAACTGTTTTTGATGTAGTGCAAAAAGCAAAACCAGCAGCAGCTAAAGGTACTTATATGAAATCTGTAAACGTTACAACTACAATGGGTCCAGCTGTTAAAATTGACGCTTCTAATGTAGTAGTAAAATAATTTATATATATATTGACAACAGTAATTATATATGATATTATGGTTGCTGTTGTGAATTATCCATTTGTACCGTAGACAGTAGGAGTGACTTGTCACTTAATGTTCCTACCGAGGACATCGGAATTCAGATTCTTATTTAAAGATGATGACTTTCAGCCTCTGTGTCTATTTGACCCAGAGGCTTTTCTTTTGTCGGTATAAATGACCCATTCTAATAGGAGGTGTCATAATGAGCAAAGCAATCGAAAACAAACAAGTACAAGTTCAAGAGATTACTGAAAAGTTCCAAAACGCTGCTTCTGTAGTAGTTGTGGATTACCGTGGTCTTAATGTTGCACAAGTGACAGAGCTTCGTAAACAACTTCGTGAAGCTGGCGTTGAGTTCAAAGTATACAAAAATACATTAACTCGTCGTGCTACTGAAGCTGCTGGTCTTGGAGGAATCAATGACGTATTAGTTGGTCCTAACGCAATTGCGTTCTCAAATGAGGATGTTGTAGCGCCTGCTAAAATCATCAATGAGTTCGCTAAGAAAAATGAAGCTTTAGAAATTAAAGCAGGTATTATTGAAGGAACTGTTTCTTCAGTTGAAGATGTTAAAGCACTTGCAGAACTTCCATCACGCGAAGGTCTACTTTCTATGCTTTTATCTGTACTTCAAGCTCCAGTGCGTAACTTCGCACTTGCAACAAAAGCTGTTGCAGAACAAAAAGAAGAACAAGGCGCGTAATTTCATACGCACTATAACTTCTGCGGCCTGATCGCAAACAATAAAACATTATCCAATTAGGAGGAAATTATAATGAATAAAGAGCAAATCTTAGAAGCTATCAAAGCTATGACAGTTCTTGAATTAAACGATTTAGTAAAAGCTATCGAAGAAGAATTCGGTGTAACAGCTGCTGCTCCTGTAGCAGTAGTTGCTGGTGGTGCTGCTGGCGCTGCTGAAGAAAAAACAGAGTTCGACGTAGTATTAGCATCTGCTGGTGCAGAAAAAATTAAAGTAATCAAAGTGGTTCGTGAAATCACTGGTTTAGGTCTTAAAGAAGCTAAAGAAGTAGTAGATAACGCTCCTAAAGCTCTTAAAGAAGGCGTATCTAAAGATGAAGCTGAAGAAATCAAAGCTAAACTTGAAGAAGTTGGCGCATCTGTAGAAGTTAAGTAATCTCGCGTTACTTTTTAACAAAAGGAAAGCTCGTCATTTTGGCGAGCTTTTTTCTTCATTCTGAGGAGGCGTGAAAATGGCAGATCACTATTATACAAATAAGCCTCAAGCTGAGAGTAAACCTCGTCACTGGACATTCAAATTATTGGGGCATTCGTTTTCATTTGAGACGGATGCGGGTGTTTTTAGTAAAAGCGAAGTAGATTTTGGATCCCGTGTGTTAATAGATGCTTTTCAGATGCCTGATATTGATGGTGCAATTTTTGATGTGGGGTGTGGGTATGGACCAATCGGATTATCGATTGCCAAAACAAATCCAGATCGTACTGTTTTCATGATGGATATAAATGAACGTGCGGTTGCACTCTCGCAAAAAAATGCGCAAGTAAACGGAGTTCAAAATGTACGGATATTTGTGAGTGACGGACTATCGATGGTTGACAAGGATGTAAAAGCCGCAGCTATTTTAACCAATCCTCCAATTCGCGCCGGAAAAGAAACAATTTTCCGTTTTTACGATGGAGCTTATGATAAGTTAGTGTCATCTGGCGAGCTGTGGGTAGTAATTCAAAAAAAGCAAGGTGCACCATCAACGGTCAGTTACTTAGAAGAAAAATTTTCTGAAGTCGAAGTTGTGGAAAAGAAAAAAGGTTACTGGATCGTACGTGCAAAAAAATAAATGAAATATGTATAAAATATTGACTTGACAAATCGGCTATGATAATATGATACAATGCAAAAATATTATTTTGAGGTCGTGTGCCCTTTTTGTATATGTTTGTTTTAATATGGGTATACTTGCCAAGATAAGTTTAGTTAACCGAAAATGAGATCTTTTTGAAGACTCGTTTTCTTTTTGTCTTTCGAAATCATACACTATTTGTATGATTTTGCAAAGACCTAATATCGCTTTATTGAGGGGTGAATGAGTTGACAGGTCAACTAGTTCAGTATGGACAACACCGCCAGCGTAGAAGCTTTGCGCGTATTAAAGAGGTGCTTGAGCTTCCAAATCTGATTGAGATTCAAACGGCGTCTTACGAGTGGTTCCTTGAAGAAGGTTTACGTGAAATGTTCCGTGACATTTCGCCGATCGAGGACTTTACAGGCAATCTTTCATTAGAATTCATCGATTATTCATTAGGTGATCCTAAGTATGATGTCGATGAGTGTAAAGAGCGAGATGTTACTTACGCAGCTCCATTACGTGTGAAGGTACGTCTTTACAACAAAGAAACAGACGAAGTGAAAGAGCAAGATGTATTCATGGGTGATTTCCCATTAATGACTGAAACAGGTACGTTCATTATCAATGGTGCTGAACGTGTTATCGTTTCACAATTAGTTCGTTCACCAAGTGTGTATTTCCATGATAAAACTGATAAAAACGGTAAAAAAGGTTTTGGAGCTACAGTTATTCCGAACCGCGGTGCGTGGTTAGAATATGAAACTGATGCAAAGGATGTAGTGTATGTACGTATAGATCGTACTCGTAAGCTACCAGTAACAGTGTTGCTTCGTGCATTAGGCTTTGGTTCAGACCAAGAAATTATCGATATTATTGGTGATAACGAGTATTTACGTAATACGTTAGAAAAGGATAACTCTGAAAGTACTGAAAAAGCACTTTTAGAAATCTATGAACGTTTACGTCCAGGTGAGCCACCAACGGTTGAAAGTGCGAAGAGCTTATTATACTCTCGCTTCTTTGATGCAAAACGCTATGATTTAGCGAATGTTGGTCGCTATAAAATGAATAAAAAGCTTCATATCAAAAATCGTTTATTTAACCAAACGATTGCTGAAACGCTTGTAGACCCAGAAACAGGCGAAATTTTAGTAGAGAAGGGTACAGTTCTTGATCGTCGTACGTTAGATAAAATCTTGCCTTTCCTTGAGGATTCATCTAAAGGTATTGGTTACCGTACTTTATCACAAGTTGGTGGAGTGCTTGAAGATGATGTAACTATCCAATCTATTAAAATCTATGCACCAAAAGACGAAGCACAAAAAGAAATCAATATTATTGGTAATGCGTATATTGATGAGGAAGTGAAAAATATCACGCCTGCTGATGTATTAGCCTCTGTAAGTTATTTCTTTAACTTACTGTATCATGTAGGGGCTACAGACGATATTGACCACTTAGGTAACCGTCGTCTGCGTTCAGTTGGCGAGCTATTACAAAATCAATTCCGAATCGGTTTATCTCGTATGGAGCGTGTAGTACGAGAACGTATGTCCATTAACGATACAGCTGCTATTGTGCCACAGCAATTAATTAATATTCGTCCAGTAATTGCGTCTATTAAAGAGTTCTTCGGTAGCTCTCAATTATCACAATTTATGGACCAAACAAACCCATTAGCAGAGTTAACACATAAACGCCGTCTTTCAGCATTAGGGCCTGGTGGTTTAACACGTGAGCGCGCAGGTTTCGAAGTACGTGACGTTCACTATTCTCACTATGGTCGTATGTGTCCAATTGAAACGCCAGAGGGACCAAACATTGGTTTAATCAACTCATTATCTTCATTTGCTAAAGTAAATAAATTTGGATTCATTGAAACACCTTATCGTCGTATTGACCATGAAACAGGTAAAGTGACAGATCAAATTGATTACTTAACAGCTGATGAGGAAGATAACTACTATGTAGCACAAGCGAATTCACCATTAAATCCTGATGGTACTTTTGCGAATGACGAAGTAGTAGGACGTTTCCGTGGAGATAATACAGTATTCAATAAATCACAAATGGACTACATGGACGTATCTCCTAAACAGGTAGTTTCAGCTGCGACTGCATGTATCCCGTTCTTAGAGAATGATGACTCGAACCGTGCACTTATGGGTGCCAACATGCAACGTCAAGCTGTACCTCTGTTAAATCCAGAGGCGCCATTTGTTGGTACTGGTATGGAGCATGTTGATGCCCGTGATTCAGGTGCGGCTGTCGTAGCGAAATATGACGGTATCGTTGAACATGTCGAAGCTCGATCTATCCATGTACGCCGAATCGAAGTCATTGACGGTAAAGAAGTTAAAGGTGACTTAACAAAATATAAATTACAAAAATTTATTCGTTCAAACCAAGGTACTTCATACAACCAACGTCCACTTGTAAAAGTTGGCGAACGTGTGAAACCTCGTGATATTTTAGCAGATGGTCCATCGATGGAAAAAGGTGAGCTTGCTCTTGGTCGTAACGTACTTGTTGCGTTTATGACATGGAATGGCTTTAACTATGAGGATGCTGTTATCATGAGCGAACGCCTTGTAAAAGACGATGTTTATACATCTGTTCATATTGAAGAATATGAATCAGAGTCTCGTGATACAAAATTAGGGCCAGAAGAAATCACACGTGATATTCCAAACGTTGGGGAAGATGCGCTTCGTAACTTAGACGAACGTGGAATCATTCGCATCGGTGCTGAGGTACGTGATGGTGATATTCTTGTTGGTAAAGTAACGCCTAAAGGGGTTACAGAATTAACAGCAGAAGAACGCTTATTACATGCAATCTTCGGTGAGAAAGCGCGTGAAGTTCGTGATACTTCATTACGTGTGCCACATGGTGCAGGCGGTATTATTCTTGACGTGAAGGTATTTAATCGTGAAGATGGCGATGAATTACCACCAGGTGTTAACCAATTAGTTCGTGCTTACATTGTTCAAAAACGTAAAATACGTGTTGGGGATAAAATGGCCGGACGTCACGGTAACAAAGGGGTTATCTCTCGTATCTTACCAGAAGAGGATATGCCATTCATGCCAGACGGAACGCCTGTCGATATTATGTTAAATCCACTTGGTGTACCATCTCGTATGAATATCGGACAAGTTTTAGAGCTTCACTTAGGTATGGCTTCTCGTTATCTAGGTGTTCACATGGCAACGCCAGTATTTGATGGTGCCAATGAGGAAGATGTTTGGGAAACAATGGAAGAAGCTGGCATGAACCGTGATGGTAAAACAATCCTGTATGATGGACGTTCAGGGGAACCGTTCGATAACCGTGTATCAGTAGGTATCATGTATATGATTAAACTTGCTCACATGGTTGATGATAAACTTCACGCACGTTCAACAGGTCCTTATTCACTCGTTACGCAACAACCACTTGGTGGTAAAGCACAGTTCGGTGGACAACGCTTTGGTGAGATGGAAGTATGGGCACTTGAAGCATACGGTGCTGCTTACACACTTCAAGAAATCTTAACAGTTAAATCCGATGATGTTGTTGGTCGTGTGAAGACATACGAAGCAATCGTTAAGGGTGAAAGTGTGCCAGAGCCAGGTGTTCCTGAATCATTCAAAGTATTGATTAAAGAACTTCAATCTCTTGGTATGGATGTAAAAATGTTAACAGTCAACGATGAAGAAGTAGAGCTTCGTGATTTAGACGAGGAAGATGATCTTCAACCAGCTGACGCACTTAACATTGCTCCACAGCCAGATACAGAAGAAGAGCCAGTAGAGTCTTTTGAATAATGGAAACCAAATTCACAGTTGTGAATAGGTCAAACTTATTTTTCAAATTAGCCGGGCAGGATTTAACGCCCTGTCCGGCTTTTCTTTTCAATAATTTATTCTATTTTAATCTTTTGCCAAAGAGACATGAATCTTGCAAACGATTATCGAGCTGCGTAAAAGAGTCTTTATAAAGACCTATACTAGAGGGAGGTAGGCTCCTTGATAGACGTTAATGAATTTGAATATATGAAAATTGGTTTAGCTTCTCCTGACAAGATTCGCTCTTGGTCATACGGTGAAGTAAAAAAACCAGAAACAATTAACTATCGTACATTAAAACCAGAAAAAGATGGTTTATTCTGTGAGCGTATTTTCGGTCCAACAAAGGACTGGGAATGTCATTGTGGTAAGTACAAACGTGTACGCTATAAAGGCGTAGTTTGTGATCGTTGTGGTGTTGAGGTAACACGTGCTAAAGTACGCCGTGAACGTATGGGCCACATCGAATTAGCGGCACCAGTTTCTCATATCTGGTACTTCAAAGGTATTCCTAGCCGTATGGGTCTTATTTTAGATATGTCCCCACGTGCATTAGAAGAGGTAATTTACTTTGCATCGTATGTTGTTATTGAGCCTGGTGCAACTAACTTAGAAAGCAAACAACTACTTTCTGAAAAAGAATATCGTGCATATCGCGAAAAATTCGGTAACACATTCGAGGCATCTATGGGTGCAGAAGCAATTAAAAAGCTATTAGGTAAAATTGATCTTGAAGATGAAACACAATCTTTAAAAGAAGAGTTGAAATCTGCACAAGGTCAACGTCGCACGCGTGCCATCAAACGTCTAGAAGTTGTTGAATCTTTCCGTAACTCAGGTAACTCACCTGAATGGATGATTTTAGATGTACTACCTGTCATTCCACCAGAGCTTCGTCCAATGGTGCAATTAGATGGTGGTCGATTCGCTACTTCTGACTTAAACGATTTATATCGTCGTGTAATCAACCGTAACAACCGTTTAAAACGTTTACTAGACCTTGGTGCACCAAGCATCATCGTACAAAATGAAAAACGTATGTTACAAGAAGCAGTTGATGCTTTAATTGATAACGGTCGTCGTGGTCGCCCTGTAACAGGTCCGGGTAATCGTCCGTTAAAATCACTTTCACATATGTTGAAAGGTAAACAAGGTCGTTTCCGTCAAAACTTACTTGGTAAACGTGTTGACTACTCTGGTCGTTCCGTTATCGTAGTAGGTCCAAACTTGAAAATGTACCAATGTGGTCTACCAAAAGAAATGGCTATTGAGTTATTCAAACCATTTGTTATGAAAGAATTAGTTGAACGCGGTCTTGCTCATAATATTAAATCTGCTAAACGTAAAATCGAACGTTTAAACAACGACGTATGGGACGTTTTAGAAGATGTCATTCGTGAGCATCCAGTATTACTAAACCGTGCACCAACACTTCACCGTCTTGGTATTCAAGCGTTTGAACCAACATTAGTTGAAGGTCGTGCTATTCGTCTTCACCCATTGGTATGTACAGCTTACAACGCTGACTTCGATGGTGACCAAATGGCGGTTCACGTACCATTATCAGCAGAAGCACAAGCAGAAGCACGTCTATTAATGCTTGCTGCACAAAATATCCTGAATCCGAAAGACGGGAAACCAGTTGTAACACCTTCTCAGGATATGGTATTAGGAAACTATTACTTAACACTTGAGCGTGAAGATGCTCGAGGAGAAGGCTCTGTTTTCTATGGTCCAAATGAAGTGTTAATTGCATATGATACAGGTCATGTTCACTTGCATACTCGTATTGCCATTAAAGCAAGTTCTTTAAACAACCCAAGATTTTCAGAAGAACAAAATAATCAGTTCTTATTAACAACTGTTGGGAAAGTAATCTTTAACGAAATTTTGCCTAAATCATTCCCGTATATTAATGAGCCAACTGATTTCAACTTAGAGCAAGAAACACCAGACAAATTCTTTGTTAACTTAACAATTGACGAAGAAACGTTAAAAGAGCTTGAGACAGATGCTGCTTATAATGCACTTGATGAAAAAGGCAAAATTAATGCACAACGTACAGCTGTACTGCGCAAATACTTTGCATCAGTACCAGTTGTGAACCCGTTCCGTAAAAAATTCTTAGGAAATATCATTGCCGAAGTGTTTAAACGTTTCCACATTACAGAAACATCTAAAATGCTTGACCGCATGAAAAACCTAGGATTTAAATATTCAACACGCGCGGGTATTACTGTTGGTGTTTCTGACATTGTCGTATTACCAGATAAAGGTGAAATTTTAGCAGAGGCTCAAGAAAAAGTGGATAAAGTTCAGGCGCAATTCCGTCGTGGTTTCATTACGGAAGATGAGCGTTATGACCGCGTTATCTCAAGCTGGAGTGCAGCGAAAGATGAAATTCAATCGAAGCTGATGAAATCTCTTGAGAAAACAAATCCAATCTTTATGATGTCTGATTCAGGTGCCCGTGGTAATGCCTCTAACTTTACACAATTAGCAGGTATGCGTGGTCTGATGGCCAACCCGGCTGGTCGTATCATTGAACTTCCAATCAAATCTTCATTCCGTGAAGGTTTAACAGTATTAGAGTACTTCATTTCGACGCATGGTGCGCGTAAAGGTCTTGCCGATACAGCCCTAAAAACTGCCGATTCAGGTTACTTAACACGTCGTCTTGTTGACGTTGCACAGGATGTTATTGTGCGTGAAGATGACTGTGGTACTGACCGTGGTTTAACAATTGGTGCATTAATGGAAGGCACTGAACTAATCGAGGCTCTAGATGAACGTATTGTTGGTCGTCATACGAAGAAAACAATTGTACACCCTGAAACTGGTGAAGTTATTTTAGAAAAAGACGGCTTAATTGACCAAGATATTGCTCGTGTAATTATCGAGGCTGGTATCGAGGAAGTAACTATCCGTTCAGCGTTCACATGTAATACAAAACATGGCGTATGTAAAAAATGTTACGGCATGAACTTAGCAACAGGTGAAAAGGTTGAGGTTGGAGAGGCAGTTGGTATTATTGCCGCTCAATCAATCGGTGAACCAGGTACACAGTTAACAATGCGTACATTCCATACAGGTGGGGTTGCCGGAGACGATATTACACAAGGTCTTCCACGTATCCAAGAAATCTTTGAAGCACGTAATCCAAAAGGTCAATCTGTTATTTCAGAGATCGCAGGTACTGTTTCAGATATCACAGAAATCCGTGAAGGCTTAAAAGAAATTACTATTCAAGGTGATGTAGAAACTCGTAAGTATCAAGCACCTTATAATGCGCGTCTAAAAGTTATCGAAGGTGATAATGTAGAGCGTGGTCAAGTTTTAACAGAGGGTTCTATCGATCCAAAACAATTGTTAAAAGTCAAAGACGTTTCAACTGTTCAAGAATATTTATTAAAAGAAGTTCAAAAAGTATACCGTATGCAAGGGGTAGAAATTGGAGATAAACATATTGAGGTAATGGTTCGCCAAATGCTTCGTAAAGTCCGTGTAATTGAAGCTGGAGATACAGATTTATTACCAGGTTCATTACTAGATATCCACCAATTTGCAGAGGCAAATGCAGATGCTGTTATGAATGGCAAAAATCCTGCAACTTGTCGACCTGTTATCCTGGGTATTACAAAAGCTTCTCTTGAAACAGAATCATTCTTATCTGCCGCATCATTCCAAGAAACAACTCGTGTGTTAACAGATGCAGCAATTAAAGGTAAACGTGACGAGCTTCTTGGATTAAAAGAGAACGTAATTATCGGTAAACTTGTTCCTGCAGGTACTGGTATGCAACGTTACCGTCAAATCCGCATCGAAAAAGATGAGCTTGACTCGGAAGATTTAGTTTCTGCTGAATAATCATTTAAATAAGTTCCGAAGAGATGAGTTTTATGTCTCTTCGGACTTTTTCAAGATATTAGTTGACAGCCGAAATTGATAATGATAATATATTGAAGGTTGATAGTTAACTGTCTGTACTTCGGAGGATATGAAAATGTCTTATGATAAAGTAAGGGCTAGTCAAACAATCATAGGTACAAAGCAAGCAGTGAAAGCAATGCAAGCTGGTTCAGTGAAAGAACTCTTTGTGGCACTTGATGCAGACAATTGGGTAACCGATTCGGCCATATCTTTCGCGAGAGAAATCGGGATACCAATTATTCTTGTTGAGTCCAAAAAGGAATTGGGCAAGGCCTGTGGAATCCATGTTGGAGCTGCGGTAGTTGCGATTGCTGTAGAGTAGTTTTTGTGTTTGAAACACAAAGACTTTGTTTTTACCCAAAAAATGAACCACCTGGATGTGTGGTATTGAAAAAGAAGAAATGAAGGGAGGAAAAATCGATGCCTACAATTAACCAATTGGTACGTAAGCCTCGTAAATCTAAAATCACGAAATCAAACTCACCAGCGTTAAACAAAGGATATAACTCATTTAAAAAATCTTTAACTGATGTTAAATCTCCTCAAAAACGTGGTGTTTGTACTCGTGTAGGTACAATGACGCCTAAAAAACCTAACTCAGCGTTACGTAAATACGCTCGTGTACGTTTAACTAACCAAATCGAGGTTACAGCGTACATTCCTGGTGAAGGCCACAACTTACAAGAGCACAGTGTTGTTCTTATCCGTGGCGGTCGTGTAAAAGACTTACCGGGTGTTCGTTACCATATCGTGCGTGGTGCTCTTGATACTGCTGGTGTAAACGGTCGTATGCAATCACGTTCTCTATACGGTACAAAACGCCCTAAAGAAAAAAAATAATTTAAAATCTATAAGTTATTCACTCAATGAAAGGAGGAAAACACATGCCTCGTAAAGGTCCTGTTTCCAAACGTGACGTGTTACCAGATCCAATTTATAATTCAAAACTAGTAACTCGTTTAATCAACAAAATGATGATTGATGGTAAAAGAGGTACTTCTCAAAAGATTTTATACGGTGCGTTCGAGCTAGTTAAAGAACGTTCTGGTGAAAATCCAATTGAAGTATTCGAAGCTGCCCTAAACAACGTAATGCCTGTTCTTGAAGTACGCGCTCGCCGTGTTGGTGGTTCTAACTACCAAGTGCCAGTTGAAGTACGTCCAGAACGTCGTACGACTTTAGGTCTTCGTTACCTAGTTAACTACTCTCGCCTTCGTGGAGAAAAAACAATGGAAGAGCGTTTAGCTAACGAAATTCTTGATGCTTCTAACAACACTGGTGCATCGGTTAAAAAACGTGAAGATATGCACAAAATGGCAGAAGCGAACAAAGCATTCGCTCACTACCGTTGGTAATCTAAACATCGCATAAGCTCAATATGGAAGGAGAAATACCTAATGAAACGCGAATTCTCTCTAGAGAATACACGTAATATTGGGATCATGGCTCACATTGATGCTGGTAAAACAACAACAACTGAGCGTATCCTTTATTACACAGGTAAGATTCACAAAATTGGTGAAACTCACGAAGGCGCTTCTCAAATGGACTGGATGGAACAAGAGCAAGAACGTGGTATTACAATCACTTCTGCTGCAACAACAGCTCAATGGGACGGCCACCGTGTAAATATCATCGATACTCCTGGACACGTAGACTTCACAGTAGAAGTTGAACGTTCACTACGCGTACTTGATGGTGCGGTAACAGTACTTGATGCTCAATCTGGTGTTGAACCTCAAACTGAAACTGTATGGCGCCAAGCTACAACATACGGTGTACCACGTATCGTATTCATCAACAAAATGGATAAAATGGGTGCTGACTTCCTTTACTCTGTAGGTACTTTACATGAGCGTCTACAAGCAAATGCACATCCAATTCAATTACCAATCGGTGCTGAAGATCAATTCTCTGCAATCATTGACTTAATTGAAATGAACGCTACTTTCTATGGAAACGACCAAGGTACAGATGTATCTGTAGGCGAAATTCCTGAAGAGTATAAAGCACAAGCTGAAGAATACCGTGAAAAATTAATCGAAGCAGTTGCTGAAGTTAATGAAGATATCATGGAAAAATACTTCGCTGGTGAAGAAATTTCTAAAGAAGAGCTTAAAGCGGCTATTCGTCAAGCAACAATTAACGTTGAATTCTACCCAGTTATCTGTGGTACAGCATTCAAACACAAAGGTGTTCGTAAAATGCTTGATGCGGTAATCGATTACTTACCAGCTCCAACAGATGTACCTGCTATCAACGGTACTTTACCAGATTCTGATGAAGAAGTTGTACGTCATTCTTCAGACGAAGAACCATTCTCGGCTCTTGCGTTTAAAGTTATGACAGACCCATTCGTTGGTAAATTAACATTCTTCCGTGTGTACTCTGGTATTTTACAATCAGGTTCATATGTACAAAACTCTACGAAAGGTAAACGTGAACGTGTAGGTCGTATCCTACAAATGCACGCTAACTCTCGTGAAGAGATTTCTCAAGTATTCGCAGGGGATATCGCAGCAGCGGTAGGTCTTAAAGATACTACTACTGGTGATACATTATGTGACGAGAAAAACCTAGTTATTCTTGAATCAATGGAATTCCCAGAGCCAGTTATCTCTCTTTCTGTAGAACCAAAATCAAAAGCAGACCAAGATAAAATGGGTCAAGCTTTACAAAAACTACAAGAAGAAGATCCAACTTTCCGTGCTCATACTGACCAAGAAACAGGTCAAACAATCATCTCTGGTATGGGTGAACTTCACCTTGATATCTTAGTTGACCGTATGCGCCGTGAATTTAAAGTAGAAGCTAACGTTGGTGCTCCACAGGTATCTTACCGTGAAACATTCCGTGGCTCTGCTCAAGTTGAAGGTAAATTCGTCCGCCAATCTGGTGGTCGTGGTCAATTCGGTCACGTTTGGATTGAATTCTCTCCAAATGAAGAAGGAAAAGGCTTTGAATTTGAAAATGCTATCGTTGGTGGTGTAGTTCCACGTGAATACATTCCTGCTGTAGAAGCTGGTCTTAAAGACTCTCTACAAAACGGTGTACTTGCTGGTTACCCATTAATCGACGTCAAAGCGAAATTATTCGATGGTTCATACCATGATGTTGACTCTAACGAAATGGCATTCAAAATTGCTGCATCTATGGCTCTTAAAAACGCGGTTTCTAAATGTAACCCAGTTTTACTTGAACCAATGATGAAAGTTGAAGTTGTAATTCCAGAAGAATACCTTGGTGATATCATGGGTAACATCACTTCTCGCCGTGGTCGCGTAGAGGGTATGGAAGCTCGCGGTAACGCTCAAGTTGTTCGTGCGATGGTTCCACTTTCAGAAATGTTTGGATATGCAACAACTTTACGTTCTGCAACGCAAGGTCGTGGTGTATTCTCTATGGTATTCGATCACTATGAAGAAGTACCTAAATCAATCTCTGAAGAAATCATCAAAAAAAATAAAGGTGAATAATTGAATTTTCATCTTGCATAAAGTATAACTAATTTGTAAGCTATGATTGCAGGATAGGGGATGGGCCCGTTCTCTATCAGCTTTCATGCTATAAATTTAAAAATAAAACATACAATTTTGAGGAGGCAATCTCTAATGGCTAAAGAAAAATTTGACCGTTCTAAAACGCATGCTAACATTGGTACAATCGGACACGTTGACCATGGTAAAACTACTTTAACTGCTGCAATCGCTACAGTTCTTTCTAAAAAAATGGGTGGTACAGCTAAATCTTACGCTGACATCGATAACGCTCCAGAAGAAAAAGAGCGTGGTATTACAATCAATACTTCTCACGTAGAATATGAAACAGAAACTCGTCACTATGCACACGTTGACTGCCCAGGACACGCTGACTATGTTAAAAACATGATCACTGGCGCTGCACAAATGGATGGCGGTATCTTAGTAGTATCTGCTGCTGATGGCCCAATGCCACAAACTCGTGAGCACATTCTTTTATCTCGTCAAGTAGGTGTTCCATACTTAGTAGTATTCATGAACAAATGTGATATGGTTGATGACGAAGAATTATTAGAATTAGTAGAAATGGAAATCCGTGATCTACTATCTGAATATGACTTCCCAGGTGATGATATTCCTGTAATCAAAGGTTCTGCTCTTAAAGCTCTTGAAGGTGAACCAGAATGGGAAGAAAAAATCGTTGAATTAATGGATGCTGTAGATTCTTACATCCCAACTCCAGAACGTCAAACTGACAAACCATTCATGATGCCAGTAGAGGACGTATTCTCTATCACTGGTCGTGGTACAGTTGCAACTGGCCGTGTTGAACGTGGTCAAGTAAAAGTTGGTGACGTAGTTGAAATCATCGGTATCGCTGAAGAAGCTAAATCTACTACTGTAACTGGTGTAGAAATGTTCCGTAAATTATTAGACTATGCTGAAGCTGGTGACAACATCGGTGCACTTCTTCGTGGTGTTTCTCGTGATGAAATCCAACGTGGTCAAGTATTAGCTAAACCAGGTTCAATCACTCCACACACTAACTTCAAAGCAGAAGTTTACGTTTTATCAAAAGAAGAGGGTGGCCGTCATACTCCATTCTTCTCTAACTACCGTCCTCAGTTCTACTTCCGTACAACTGACGTAACAGGTATCTGTAACTTACCAGAAGGCGTTGAAATGGTAATGCCTGGCGATAACATCGAAATGACAGTAGAACTTATCGCTCCAATCGCTCTTGAAGAAGGTACTAAATTCTCTATCCGTGAGGGTGGCCGTACTGTAGGCGCTGGTGTAGTTTCTTCTATCCAAAAATAATTTTAGCGCATGCTAATTTTCAAAACCAATCTGTGGGGACGCCTGCGGATTGGTTTTTTTATGTTAAAATTAGAGTAATAAATTTAAATTAGATTATTGTATGTTCACTTAGTGTGGCTAATGACAGATTGTACTATGATTATTTAAAAGATTAATTGGTATTTTCAAGCTTGCGGCGTTAATAGCAAGATATCCTACTTGTTAAAAAGGAGTGCTTCAATATGGAGTTGAAGATATTATTGATAGAGGATGATCCATCAATTTTTGAAATGATTCAGACAAGATTTACCCAATGGTCTTTACAAGTGGTTGGCCCTAATAATTTTCAAAAGGTGATGGATGATTTTATAGAGGAAAAACCCCATCTAGTCATAATTGATATACAATTACCAGCCTATGATGGTTTTCATTGGTGTCGTGAAATTCGTCATATTTCAAAGGTCCCTATCCTCTTTCTATCGTCACGAGATCACCCGATGGATATGGTCATGTCAATGCAAATGGGTGCCGATGATTTTGTACAAAAACCTTTCCATATGGAAGTATTACTAGCTAAGGTTCAGGCTATTTTACGTCGTACATACGATTATATAGAAGAATCTTTGGATGTTACACGCTTCAATGGTGCGATTATTGACTATGCTAGAAGTGAAATTATGTATAATGGTAATCTATCCTCTTTAACTAAAAATGAACTCTTTATTTTACGTATTTTAGTGGAAAAGACGAATCAAATTGTTTCTAGAGATGATTTGATGAGAAAGTTATGGGATGATGAGCGCTTTGTTAATGATAACACTTTGTCTGTAAATGTTAATCGTTTACGTACGAAGCTTGAGGATATAGGCTTACAGGATGTAATTTTAACTAAAAAGGGACTTGGTTATATTGCAGTCACACAGGGGACGTGAAGCACGATGTTATTATTATTTATAAGAGAACGCTTAGCATGGGTAGGCTACTTTTTATTTATAGTGGTTGTACTTAACATCTTATTTTTATTAGACGTTGGTTTAGTAGGGGTATCTATTTGGTACGTAAATGTGATTTTGCTTGTTAGTTTTATAATATTTCTTTTTTGGAGATACGTAGTTGAGACAAAGCAGCTTAAAGATTTCCTGGGAAATGTAGATAGCCAACTTGATGATGCACATAGCAGAAGCTTGGTCCTTTCGCCTTTTCAAGCAGCTTACTTTACGAAAATAGAAGATATTATTTATGATAAAAATACAGAGTTAAATCAAGCTAAAGTTCAATTACAGGAGTATTCAGATGAGCTTCTTGCATGGGTTCATGAGGTAAAAGCACCATTAACAACTATTAATCTAATGCTTGATCATATAGAAGATTTAACATTACGTCGTAAATTAGAGGCAGAGTGGCTTAGGCTGCATTTATTAGTTGATCAGCAGCTACATCAAACACGATTATCTACCATTGAAAAAGATAATTATATGGTAGAAATGGAGCTACGAGCCGCTGTCTATAACGAAATAAAAGCTATGCAGGCATGGTGTATTGAAAAGGGTATCGGCTTTGATGTTGAAGAGCTAACAGAAACCGTAATGACAGATGGTAAATGGCTAGCCTTTATTGTTCGACAAATTTTATCTAATGCGATTAAATATAGTCCTGCGAACTCAGAGATATTCATATTTACAGAAGTAGACCCAACAGGAGCGACACTATTACACATTAAAGATAATGGTATTGGTATTCGTAAGGAGGATTTACCTCGAATTTTTCAGAAGTCATATACGGGGACAGCTGGAAGGGAATCTAGTCAATCAACAGGTATGGGTTTATACTTAGCACATAATGTGGCACAGAAGATTGGAATTCGTATAACGGTTCAATCTAGTGTAGGGGAAGGCTCCATATTTACCTTGCGTTTTCCATTACAAAATGAATATGTCAAACTAACAGGTAGATGACGAAATTGTCACCTACCTTTTTATATTGTCATGTAAAACGCACGAATAAGCGAAGAAGACAGGGTACACTTGAACTATAGAAAGGGGCGTTTATAAGTGGCAGTTTTAATTGGTCGTAAAGTAAAGAAGGTCTACGGTAAAAAATCAACAGCTCAAGAGGTTTTAAAGGGTATTGATTTAGAGGTTAATCAAGGAGAATTTGTTGGAATTATGGGTCCATCAGGTTCTGGAAAAACAACATTATTAAACGTTCTGTGCTCCATTGATTTTGCCACAGAAGGTGTTATTGAAATAAATGGTCAAAACTTACGAGGCATGAAGGAAAAGGCTCTAGCTAACTTTCGCCGTGAGCAACTAGGTTTCATATTCCAAGACTATAATTTACTGGATACGTTAACGGTAAAAGAAAATATATTATTACCATTGGCTATTGGCAAGCTACCAAAGGCTGTTGCAGACAGTCGTGTAAAGGAGCTAACAAATTTATTAGGAATTGCTGAGATTCTAAATAAATATCCCAATGAAATATCAGGTGGACAAAAACAACGTACATCTGCAGCTCGTGCACTCATTACAAATCCATCACTAGTATTTGCAGACGAGCCTACTGGTGCACTTGATTCTAAATCAGCCACTGCCCTTTTAAAAAATCTGCAAAGTATTAATGAGGCAAAGAAGGCTACTATTATGATGGTTACGCATGATGCAGTAGCCGCAAGCTTTTGTACGCGTGTTTTGTTCTTAAAGGACGGGCTTATTTATAGTGAGCTATATAAAGGGGATAAAACGAGGCAGGCGTTTTTCCAAGAAATCATGCATACGCAAAGTGTGCTAGGTGGTGACGGTTATGAGTCTTAGTAAGCTTGTATTACGTAGCATGAAGAAAAATATGAAGCACTATTATTTATATTTCTTTGCTCTTATTTTCAGTGTGACTTTATTTTTTTCCTTTGTGACTTTGCAAAACAATGCTGATGTACTAGAAACTGTAAGTAAGAGTGGTACAGCCACAGCAGGTTTTGGAGCAGCAACATATATATTGTATTTTATAGTGTTATTCTTCGTACTATATGCAAACCATCTATTTATGAAGCGTCGTAGTAAGGAAGTTGGTTTATATCAACTAATCGGTATGACAAAGGGATTGATTGTACGTCTATTAGCGATTGAAAGTATTCTATTATTTGTTGGTGCAGTCATTTTAGGTATGCTTGCAGGCTTCTTTAGCTCTCGATTATTTGCCATGATACTATTACGAGTTCTAGAAAAAGAGGCGCTTGTCACGATGACATTTAGTATCGAGGCATTTCAGAAATCTATTATCGTTTTCGTTATACTCTTAGTAATTGTGCTTGTCCAGATGGCCTGGATGATTCACCGCGTATCATTGCTTTCCTTATTCAGTGCTGCTAAACAGGCAGATGAACGTGTAAAGCGTTTCAGTCCACTACAAATGGCAATAGGCTTTATAGGGCTTGTATTGATTGGATATGGCTATTATGCTTCAACTAAGCTCTTTGATATCGAATCTGCTGGCAACTTATTTGTTAATATGATGATTATTTTAGCTACTACTATAGGTGGAACATTTTTAGTATTTCGTTTCTCTGTAGCGTTTATCATGAATTCTATCCGTTTAAAGAAAAATGGACATTTAACCGTTCGTGATGTATTAGCATTAACACCAATTATGCATCGCATGAAAAGTAACGCAAAATCTTTGACATTAATAACAGTTTTAACGGGTGTTTCTCTAGGGATTACAACATTATCGTATATAGGGTATTATTCGTCAGAGTCATCGGCATTTAGCCAAGTACCTGGAGATTATATCTTACTAGAAGACAATGGGCAGGAATTTCTAAAGAAGCTAGAGGACGAGAATATTGCTTTTGACAAAATAGATTACCGATTACAGGGAGTAATAGCCTCAGTTGGACAATTATTATCAGAAGAAGAACAACGAGAAGGAAATCCTTTTTATAATATGGAAGGAACAATCTATACCGTTCCACTTTCTGATTATCAACAAATTAACCCAGATGCATCGATATCTGGTAATGAGGTTATCTTAACAAATTATGGTGGGTACATGGCAGCGATGTTCAAGTTAGAGAAAGATCGCAATATTGTGGTATCTGCTGGAGAGCTCAAGGAAACATTTCATGTTGTGGACATTCAAGATAATAGTATTATAAGTGGGATCGTAACAGCTGGCGGTGGTGGACCAATTTTTGTCGTTACAGATGAAATGTTTGAAAAGCTAGCAGTACAATCTGAGCTTTTCCCTTGGCATAAGCAAGCCACAATTAATTTGAAATCAAAAGAAGATATGGCAGCAGCAGAGAAATTATATATTCAAACAGGTGCAGGGGTTATTTCAGCGTTGGATAGCAATGGTCAATCAAAACAGTTTATTCAATCATCTTTTGAAAACGAACGTAAGGAGTATATTGAAGACTTAGGAATAACTATTTTTACGACTGCATTTTTAGGATTAGCATTTTTAATGACAACAGGTAGCATTTTATACTTTAAGCAAATGTCTGAGGCTGAAGAAGAGCGTGGATCTTATACAATTCTAAGAAAGATAGGCTTTGCTGAAAAAGATATTTTGAAAGGAATTTATATGAAACAGGCCTTCAATTTTGGTGTTCCATTAGTCATTGGATTACTTCATAGTTATTTTGCTGTAAAATCTGGTTGGTTTTTATTTGGCTCAGAGTTAACAGCGCCGTTGTGGATTGCTATGAGTTGTTATATAGTTTTATATGCTATCTTTGCATTCCTCTCAGTGGGCTATTATAAAAAGGTTATTCGCGAATCACTATAAATTTAAATAGGAAGAAACTCAAAAACAGTATGGGTATTTAATCACCATACTGTTTTTTTATGTGAAGTGAAGGATGAGTTGGGTATATTCAAAGATTTTTAGTTTGGAATTGTAATATCTACTTTTATATAAGATAGTAAATTGTTAGAAATATTCGAAAGTGTTGATATTATACTCTTATGTGTTGCAATATTTCTAGAAATTCTTTATACTAGTAAACGGCTTAAATAAGCGAAGAAATAATAGTAGTATGAATATCAGCAACATTTAAAAGAATTTAGCGAAAAGACTTGCTTATTCTTTTTTTATTGTATATAATGTTGAATGTTGGTCTTTGACTGCGATGAAGCGAGAGGTTGCCGACACACCCGGCCGCTTTGCCATGGCGGTGTGTAGGAGAATTTTCGTGGAGAATGTCTAGAAAATAGGCGAGAAGGAGGGAAAATAATGGCAAAACAAAAGATTCGTATTCGTTTAAAAGCGTATGATCACCGTATTTTAGATCAGTCTGCTGAGAAAATTGTGGAAACTGCAAAACGTTCAGGTGCAAGTGTATCAGGTCCGATTCCACTTCCAACTGAGAAGTCTGTGTACACAATTCTTCGTGCTGTTCACAAGTACAAAGACTCTCGTGAACAATTCGAAATGCGTACGCATAAACGTCTGATCGATATCGTTAACCCAACACCACAAACTGTTGACGCGTTAATGAAACTTGATTTACCATCTGGCGTTGATATCGAAATCAAACTTTAATGGTAAAAAATATAACTTTTCAAAACTTACAGGAGGTGTGACAAATGGCTAAAGGAATCTTAGGTAGAAAAATTGGTATGACACAAGTTTTCGCTGAAAACGGCGATTTAATCCCGGTAACAGTTATCGAAGCTACTCCAAACGTAGTTCTTCAAAAGAAAACTGTTGAAACAGATGGCTACGAAGCAATTCAAGTTGGTTTCGAAGACAAGCGCATTAAGCTTTCTAACAAACCAGAACAGGGTCACGTAGCAAAAGCGAACACTGCTCCTAAGCGCTTCATTCGTGAATTCCGCAACGTGAACGTTGAAGAATACGAAGTTGGTCAAGAAGTCAAAGTAGAAATTTTCGCAGAAGGCGATGTAATCGATGTAACAGGAGTTACTAAAGGTAAAGGTTTCCAAGGTGTTATCAAACGCCATGGTCAATCTCGTGGTCCTATGGCTCACGGTTCTCGTTACCACCGTCGTCCTGGTTCAATGGGTCCAGTTGCTCCGAACCGCGTATTTAAACAAAAGAAATTACCTGGTCAAATGGGTGGCACTGTAGTTACAATCCAAAACTTAGAAATCGTGAAAGTTGATGCGGAACGTAACTTACTACTTGTTAAAGGTAATGTTCCTGGTTCTAAAAAAGCTCTAGTTACAGTTAAAACTGCAATTAAAGCTAAGTAATCACTTAAGGAAAGGAGGAAACAGGAATGACAAAGGTATCTGTACTTAGTCAAACAGGTGCTTCAGTTGGTGAAATCGAATTAAACGATGCGATTTTCGGAATCGAGCCAAATGAAGCAGTATTATTCGACGCAGTGGTAGCTCAACGCGCTTCTCTTCGTCAAGGTAATCACAAGGTGAAAAACCGTTCTGAAGTTGCTGGTGGTGGTCGTAAACCATGGCGTCAAAAAGGAACTGGTCGTGCTCGTCAAGGTTCTATCCGTTCTCCACAATGGCGCGGCGGTGGTATCGTATTCGGTCCTACTCCACGTAGCTATTCTTATAAATTACCTAAAAAAGTTCGTCGTTTAGCTCTTAAATCTGCTTTATCAGCTAAAGTAGTAGAACAAAATTTCTTAGTTCTTGATGCTCTTACACTAGCAGCACCAAAAACAAAAGAATTCACAAAAATCCTTAAAGATCTTTCTTTAGAGAAAAAATCTTTATTCGTAACTGCTGATCTAGATGAAAACGTAGCATTATCTGCTCGTAACATCCCAGGTGTAACAGTTTTAACTGCAAATGGAATCAACGTTCTTGATCTATTAGGTCATGATAAAGTTGTATTCACTAAATCTGCAGTAGAAAAAGTTGAGGAGGTGCTTGGATAATGGAAGCACGTGATATTTTAAAACGTCCGGTCATTACTGAGCGTTCTTCAGAACTTATGGCAGAGAAAAAGTATACTTTTGAAGTAGACACTCGTGCAAACAAAACTCAAGTAAAAGACGCAGTAGAAGAAATCTTTGGTGTAAAAGTTGAGAAAGTAAACGTTCTTAACTACAAAGGTAAATTCAAACGCGTTGGCCGTTATGGTGGTTACACAAACAAACGTCGTAAAGCGATTGTTAAATTAACTGCTGATAGCAAAGAAATTGAATTATTCGAAATGTAATCCTTAATGGATTTATGATTTGAACACTCAAGAAGGAGGGAAAACACAATGGCGATTAAAAAGTATAAACCTACCTCTAATGGTCGTCGTAATATGACGTCATTAGACTTTGCGGAAATTACAACTAACAAGCCTGAGAAATCATTGCTTGAACCAACTAAACGCAAAGCTGGTCGTAACAACCAAGGTAAAATCACTGTTCGTCATCATGGTGGTGGTCATAAGAAGCAATACCGTGTTATCGATTTCAAACGTGTTAAAGATGGCATTCCGGCAAAAGTTGCTACTATTGAATATGATCCAAACCGTTCTGCGAATATCGCATTAATCAACTACGCTGATGGAGCAAAAGCTTACATTTTAGCACCAAAAGGTCTAGAGGTTGGTCAAACAATCGTGTCTGGTCCTGATGCTGATATTAAAGTAGGTAATGCATTACCATTAGCAAACATTCCAATGGGTACTACTATCCATAACATCGAATTAAAACCTGGTAAAGGTGGACAATTAGTACGTTCTGCTGGTACTTCTGCTCAAGTACTTGGTCGTGAAGACAAATACGTAATTGTTCGTCTACAATCTGGCGAAGTACGCTTAGTGTTAGCTACTTGCCGCGCTACAATCGGTCAAGTTGGTAACGAACAACACGAACTTGTACACATCGGTAAAGCAGGTCGTAGCCGTTGGTTAGGTAAACGCCCAGAAGTTCGTGGTTCTGTAATGAACCCTAACGATCACCCACACGGTGGTGGTGAAGGACGTTCTCCAATCGGACGTAAATCACCAATGACTCCTTGGGGTAAACCAGCACTTGGTTACAAAACTCGCAAGAAGAAAAACAAATCGGATAAATTTATTATCCGTGGTCGTAAAAAATAAAGTGATTAAACTACGGTTCTATGTGAGAGCCGTGGTGGAATCACGGAGGGAGGTTCCTACATGGGTCGCAGCTTGAAAAAAGGACCTTTTGTCGATGACCACTTAATGAAAAAAGTGGAGGCACAAGAGGCTTCTGAGAAAAAACAAGTTATCAAAACTTGGTCACGCCGTTCTACAATCTTCCCGAACTTCATCGGTTTAACGATTGCTGTTTATGATGGACGTAAACACGTTCCAGTATACGTAACAGAAGATATGGTTGGCCACAAACTTGGTGAGTTCGCACCGACACGTGCTTACAAAGGTCACGGTGCAGACGACAAGAAAACAAGACGCTAATTTTGAGAGGAGGTAAATCCTAATGACACAAGCTAAAGCTATCGCTCGTACAGTTCGCATTGCTCCTCGTAAGGTACGTCTAGTTGTAGACTTAATTCGAGGCAAGCAAGTTGGTGAGGCAGTTGCAATTTTACGTCATACTCCAAAAGCGGCGTCTCCAGTCGTTGAAAAAGTATTAAAATCTGCAGTTGCTAACGCTGAGCACAATTATGATCTTGACATCAACTCTTTAGTAGTTTCTGAAGTTTTCGTTGATGAAGGTCCAACATTAAAACGTTTCCGTCCACGTGCACAAGGACGTGCAAGCGCAATTAACAAACGCACAAGCCACATTACTCTAGTGGTATCTGAGAAGAAGGAGGGTTAATCCGTGGGTCAAAAAGTACATCCAATAGGACTACGCGTTGGTATTATTCGTGACTGGGAGTCAAAATGGTACGCTGAAAAAGACTATGCAACTCTACTTCACGAAGACATCAAAGTGCGTAAATATATTGAAACGGCTCTTAAAGACGCTTCTGTTTCTAAAGTAGAAATCGAACGTGCTGCAAACCGTGTAAACATTACAATTCACACTGCGAAACCAGGTATGGTAATCGGTAAAGGTGGTACTGAAGTTGAAAATCTTCGTAAATACCTTAGCGATTTAACTGGTAAACGTGTACACATCAATATTATCGAAATCAAACGTGCTGATCTTGATGCTCGCTTAGTAGCTGAAAACATCGCTCGTCAATTAGAAAACCGTGTATCATTCCGTCGTGCGCAAAAGCAAGCGATCCAACGCACAATCCGCGCTGGTGCAAAAGGAATTAAAACACAAGTATCTGGTCGTTTAGGTGGCGCTGATATTGCGCGTGCTGAACACTATAGTGAAGGAACTGTTCCACTTCATACTCTACGTGCTGACATTGATTATGCACACGCAGAAGCTGACACTACTTACGGTAAATTAGGCGTTAAAGTATGGATCTACCGTGGTGAAGTTCTTCCTACGAAGAAATCTGTGGAAGGAGGCAAATAATATGTTATTGCCTAAACGCGTAAAATACCGTCGTGAACACCGCGGAAACATGCGTGGCGAAGCGAAAGGCGGTAAAGAAGTAACTTTCGGCGAATGGGGCTTACAAGCTCAAACAGCTAGCTGGATTACTAACCGTCAAATCGAATCTGCTCGTATCGCGATGACTCGTTACATGAAACGTGGCGGTAAAGTTTGGATTAAAATCTTCCCACACAAACCTTACACTAAAAAACCTCTAGAAGTCCGCATGGGTTCTGGTAAAGGTTCTCCTGAAGGTTGGGTAGCAGTAGTAAAACCAGGAAAAGTAATGTTCGAAATTGCTGGTGTATCTGAAGAGGTTGCACGTGAAGCACTTCGTTTAGCATCACATAAGCTTCCTGTTAAATGTAAAATCGTAAAACGTCAAGAAACTGGTGGTGAATCTAATGAAAGCTAATGAAATCCGTGACCTTGCCACTTCTGAAATTGAATTAAAAGTGAAATCACTGAAAGAAGAGCTTTTCAACCTTCGCTTCCAATTGGCGACTGGTCAATTAGAAAACACAGCTCGTATTCGTGAAGTGCGTAAAGCAATCGCGCGTATGAAAACTGTTATTCGTGAAAGAGAAATCAGTGCAAATAACTGATAAAGGAGGTTTTCAAGTATGACTGAGCGTAATCAACGCAAAGTTTACACGGGCCGCGTCGTTTCAGATAAAATGGACAAAACTGTTACTGTTTTAGTTGAGACTTACAAAAAGCACAAGCTTTATGGTAAACGTGTAAAATACTCTAAAAAGTTTAAAGCTCATGATGAGTTAAACACAGCGAAAATCGGTGATATCGTACGTATCATGGAAACTCGCCCGCTATCAGCTACTAAACGTTTCCGTCTAGTTGAAGTTGTAGAAAAAGCGGTTATTATTTAATAACTATTTCGGAACAACCAATTTCCGAAGGGAGGTAACCTAAGTGATCCAACAAGAAAGTCGTATGAAAGTTGCTGACAACTCAGGTGCACGTGAAGTTCTTACAATTAAAGTGCTTGGTGGCTCTGGCCGTAAAACTGCTAACATCGGTGATATCGTTGTTTGTACAGTTAAGAAAGCAACACCAGGTGGCGTTGTCAAGAAGGGTGACGTTGTTAAGGCTGTTATCGTTCGTACTAAATCAGGCGTACGTCGTAAAGATGGTACGTACATCAAATTTGATGAAAATGCTTGTGTAATTATTCGTGATGATAAATCACCACGCGGAACTCGTATTTTCGGACCTGTTGCACGTGAATTACGTGACAGCAACTTCATGAAAATCGTTTCTCTAGCTCCAGAAGTTCTTTAATTTCATGATAGTGCCAATCAAGGAGGTGCGACAGCATGCATGTAAAAAAAGGTGACAAGGTTAAGGTTATCACTGGTAAGGATAAAGGCAAAGAAGGCGTAATTCTTGCTGCTTACCCTAAACAAGATCGCGTTCTTGTTGAAGGTGTGAACATCGTGAAAAAACACGTAAAACCTAACCAATTGAATCCACAAGGTGGAATTGTGAGCCAAGAAGCTGCAATTCACGTTTCGAACGTAATGCTAATCGATCCTAAATCTGGCGAGCCGACTCGTGTAGGTTATAAAATCGAAAACGGTAAAAAAGTTCGTGTTGCAAAAAAATCAGGTGCAGTAATCGACTAATTAGTATAAATAGAAGGGAGGTACACACATGAGCCGCCTAAAAGAAAAATATTTAAATGAAGTTTCACCTGCTCTTATGAGCAAGTTTGGATATAAATCAGTTATGCAACTGCCAAAAGTTGAGAAAATCGTTATCAACATGGGTGTTGGTGATGCAGTTCAAAACTCAAAAGCATTAGATGCAGCTGTAGAAGAATTAACAATCATCACTGGTCAAAAACCAGTAGTAACGAAAGCGAAAAAATCGATCGCAGGCTTCCGTCTACGTGAAGGTATGCCTATCGGTGCTAAAGTTACATTACGCGGTGAGCGTATGTATGAATTCTTGGACAAATTAATCTCAATCTCACTACCTCGTGTACGTGACTTCCGTGGTGTTTCTAAAAAAGCATTCGATGGTCGCGGTAACTACACTTTAGGTGTTAAAGAGCAATTAATTTTCCCAGAAATCGATTACGATAAAGTTTCAAAAGTACGCGGTATGGACATCGTGATCGTAACGACAGCGAATTCTGATGAAGAAGCTCGCGAGTTATTGACACAATTCGGTATGCCGTTCCAAAAGTAATCAAACAAGGAGGGCGAAAACGTGGCTAAAAAATCTATGATCGTTAAACAACAACGTAAGCAAAAGTTTAAAGTACAAGAATATACACGTTGTGAACGCTGTGGTCGTCCACATTCAGTATATCGCAAATTCAAACTTTGCCGTATTTGTTTCCGAGAACTTGCATATAAGGGACAAATTCCTGGCGTGAAAAAAGCCAGCTGGTAATCCCCTAATTTGGGAAGGAGGTAAATGTAATGACAATGACTGATCCGATTGCAGATATGCTTACTCGCATTCGTAATGCGAACATGGTTCGTCACGAGAAGTTAGAAGTACCAGCTTCCAACGTGAAAAAAGAAATCGCTGAAATTTTAAAGCGTGAAGGTTTCGTACGTGACGTAGAATACGTGGAAGACAATAAGCAAGGTATTATCCGTATCTTCTTAAAATACGGTAAAGATAACGAGCGTGTTATCACTGGCTTAAAACGTATTTCTAAACCTGGTCTACGAGTATATGCTAAAACAAATGAAGTACCTAAAGTATTGAACGGACTTGGTATCGCTTTAGTGTCAACTTCACAAGGTTTATTAACAGATAAAGAAGCTCGCGCTAAACAAGTTGGCGGCGAAGTTCTAGCATACGTTTGGTAATTAGCAATAAATGAATGGAGGTGCAACTAAATGTCTCGTGTAGGTAAAAAAATTATCGAGGTACCAGCTAACGTAACTGTTACTGTTGCAGCTGACAACAATGTTACTGTTAAAGGTCCTAAAGGCGAACTTGTTCGTTCTTTCCACCAAGATATGAAAATTGAGCAAGAAGGTAACGTAATCGCAGTATCTCGTCCTTCTGATTCAAAAGAACACCGCACAAACCACGGTACTACTCGTGCGCTTCTAGCGAACATGGTTACTGGTGTTTCTGCTGGTTTCGAAAAATCTTTAGAGCTTATCGGTGTTGGTTACCGTGCGCAATTACAAGGTAAAAAACTTGTACTTAACGTAGGTTATTCACATCCAGTTGAGTTCACACCTGAAGATGGTCTAGAAATTGAAGTTCCTTCTAACACTAAAATCATCGTTAAAGGTATCAGCAAAGAACGCGTTGGTGCTCTTGCATCTAACATCCGTGACGTGCGTCCACCAGAGCCTTACAAAGGTAAAGGTATCCGTTATGAAGGCGAATATGTTCGTCGTAAAGAAGGTAAAACAGGTAAATAATGCTGCCTAAGCATTAGAAAGGAGTGACCCTTGTGATTACGAAACAAGATAAAAATCAGGTTCGTAAAAAACGTCATGCACGTGTACGTTCTAAAATTTCGGGTACTGCTGAGCGTCCACGCTTAAACGTATTCCGTTCTAACAAGAACATTTACGCGCAACTTATCGATGACGTAGCAGGCGTAACAATTGTTAGCGCATCTTCTCAAGAAAATGCTTTCGAAGGTGCTGGTAACAATGTTGATGCTGCAACTAAAGTCGGTGAAACAATCGCAAAACGCGCTACGGAAAAAAATATTACTGCTGTAGTATTTGACCGTGGTGGTTACTTATATCATGGACGCGTTAAAGCTTTAGCTGAAGCTGCACGTGAGAACGGTTTAGAATTTTAATAAGAAGGAGGGACACATTTCATGAGTCGTATTGACGCAAACAAACTTGGAGAACTTGAAGAACGCGTAGTTACTATTAACCGTGTTGCTAAAGTTGTTAAAGGTGGACGTCGCTTCCGCTTCACAGCATTAGTTGTAGTTGGCGATAGAAACGGTCATGTAGGTTTCGGTACTGGTAAAGCTCAAGAGGTGCCAGATGCTATCCGCAAAGCTGTTGAAGATGCGAAGAAAAACTTAATCGAAGTGCCACGCGTAGGTGGAACAACTCCACACTTAGTGCAAGGTCGCTTTGGTGCAGGAGAAATCCTAATCAAACCTGCTGCTCCTGGTACAGGAGTTATCGCTGGTGGCCCAGTACGTGCCGTACTTGAGCTTGCTGGTATTACTGATATTCTTTCAAAATCACTTGGATCAAACACACCAATCAACATGGTGCGTGCAACTGTTCAAGGTTTAACTGAATTAAAACGCGTAGAGGACGTAGCTAAATTACGTGGTAAATCAGTGGAAGAAATATTAGGATAAGGGGGGAAAGATAATGGCTAACAAATTAGAAATCACCCTTACAAAATCTGTGATTGGTACTAAACCGGCGCAACGTAAGACAATCGAAGCTCTAGGTTTACGTAAATTACATCAAACTGTTGAGAAAGCTGATAATGCAGCAACTCGCGGTATGTTAGATAAAGTAGCTCACTTAGTTACTGTAAAAGAAATTTAATTTCCAATTATTGAACAAGGAGGTGCCACCCACTATGAAACTGCATGAGTTAAAACCAGCAGAAGGTTCTCGTAAGCAACGCAACCGCGTTGGTCGTGGTATCGGTTCTGGTAACGGTAAAACAGCAGGTAAAGGTCATAAAGGTCAAAACGCTCGTTCTGGTGGCGGTGTACGCCCAGGCTTCGAGGGCGGTCAAAACCCATTATTCCGCCGTTTACCAAAACGTGGCTTTACGAACATTAACCGTAAAGAATACGCAATCGTTAACCTTGACACTTTAAACCGTTTCGAAGACGGTGCAGAGGTAACTACTGCATTATTACTTGAAACTGGTCTTGTGAGCAATGAAAAAGCTGGAATTAAAGTTCTTGGCAACGGAACTCTAAACAAAAAGCTTACTGTAAAAGCTCATAAATTCTCAGCTTCAGCAAAAGAAGCAATCGAGAATGCCGGCGGAACTACTGAGGTGATTTAATGTTTCAGACAATCTCTAACTTTATGCGTGTTCGAGATATACGAAATAAAATCATTTTCACCCTTTTATTGTTAATCGTTTTCCGTATTGGTACGTTTGTGCCAGTACCAAACGTTGATGCTAATGTATTAAAGGTAACTGATGAGTTGAATCTCGTTGGTTTCCTGAATACTTTTGGCGGTGGTGCACTGAAAAACTTCTCCATCTTCGCTATGGGGATTTATCCATACATCACTGCTTCAATCATTGTTCAGTTATTGCAAATGGACGTAGTACCGAAATTTGCTGAATGGGCAAAGCAAGGTGAAGTCGGACGACGTAAACTTGCTCAATTCACTCGCTACTTTACAATCATTCTTGCTTTTATTCAGTCATTCGCGATGTCATTTGGTTTTAATAAAATGTATGGCGGATCATTGATTAAGGAAGAAGGAATTTTAACGTATGTTACAATTTGTATTGTATTAACAGCGGGTACAGCATTCCTAGTTTGGCTTGCTGAACAAATTACTGCGCATGGTGTTGGTAATGGTATTTCGATTGTAATTTTCGCAGGTATAGTTGCGGCATTACCTACAAGTATCAACCAAGTTTATGCACAACAAATCGAGGGTGCTGGTGATAAGCTATTTATCAACCTGGTTATCCTAGGCTTACTTATTTTAATTATGCTTGCAGTTGTTGTTGGAGTTATCTACGTGCAACAAGCACTACGTAAAATTCCAATACAGTATGCAAAACGAGTTACTGGACGTAACCAGCAAACTGGTGGTCAACAAACGCATTTACCATTAAAAGTAAATGCCGCAGGGGTTATTCCGGTAATCTTTGCATCAGCGTTCTTGATGACACCTCGTATGTTAGTTCCGTTCTTTGGTAAAAATGATGTGACAACATTCATTGAAAACATATTCAATTATGAAAAACCTGTTGGAATGATTGTTTATATTGTTTTAATTATCGCATTCACATATTTCTATGCATTCGTACAAGTGAATCCAGAAAATGTGGCTGATAACTTGAAAAAGCAAGGTGCTTACATTCCAGGTATTCGTCCTGGAGAAAGTACGCAAACGTATTTAACAAGCGTGTTATATCGTCTGACATTTGTCGGTGCGATTTTCTTAACTGTTCTTTCTGTAATGCCGATTTTATTCATGAACTTTATGAATCTACCTGCCACTGTGCAGATCGGTGGTACAAGTATTATTATCGTAGTCGGCGTAGCGCTCGAAACGATGAAACAGCTAGAGTCTCAACTTGTTAAACGTCACTACAAAGGCTTTATGAAATAATGTTGGTTTTTGGGGAACGTTTCATCGTTTCCTGAAATCAGCAAACCTTTTGTGGGAGGAATATTTCCTTATGAATATCGTTTTAATGGGTCTGCCAGGTGCTGGTAAAGGTACACAGGCAGATAAGATTGTTGAGAAGTACGCGATTCCTCATATTTCTACAGGCGATATGTTCCGTGCTGCTATTAAAGAAGGCACAGAACTAGGCTTACAGGCTAAATCGTTTATGAATCAAGGAGCTTTAGTTCCAGACGAAGTAACGATTGGTATTGTTCGTGAGCGACTTGCTAAGCCTGATTGTGAAAAGGGCTTCTTATTAGATGGGTTCCCTCGTACTGTTCCACAAGCTGAAGCTTTAGATAGCATTCTTGCTGATCTAGGCAAGGCAATTGAACATACGCTTAACATTCAAGTTGAAAGAGATGAGTTAATTGCTCGTCTATCAGGTCGTCGTATTTGTAAAACTTGCGGTACATCCTATCATTTAATTTTCAATCCTCCTGCTGAGGAAGGAAAATGTGATAAAGATGGTGGCGAGCTTTATACACGTGCGGATGATAATCCTGAAACGGTTGCAAACCGTCTGGACGTAAATATGAAACAAGCACAGCCTTTACTTGATTTCTATGAAGCTAAAGGTGTGTTAACTAATATAGATGGGCAGCAAGATATTAACAAAGTGTTTGCTGATCTTGATGCTCTATTACAGGGCAGCCGCAGCTGATACCCGGCTCCGGGCGCAGAATACTGCTTCCGCGGGAGGCATGCGGAAGCAACAACGAAACATAATTTTTTTGAGAGTTGCAAAAGCATATTGTGCCCGGTATATATTTCTTTTAAAAAGTGCAACATTATTTTTAAAGGAGTATAATGGGTTTCGTGGAAGCATCTGTGTAACGGGTATGAATATCTCATCCAAGACATTCCGGTATTCGTGTAAACATGGGAGATTCAGTGCCCTTTGCTGGTCCTGTAGATTCCGTGGATTGTGTGAAGCGAAACCAGACGAGCGTCTTTCAAACATCTCTCATACAATCCAAACATATGTTGAAACGAGGTTGCTTCGATGGTTGCAGCAGATATCCGTTTGATGTAACGATGAGAACTTTAATTTGCATATAGAGAGGAGACAGAGTAGATGGCGAAAGATGATGTAATTGAAGTCGAAGGAACAGTTGTTGAGACTTTGCCAAACGCGATGTTTAAGGTAGAATTAGAAAATGGACATGTGATTCTAGCACACGTATCTGGTAAGATTCGTATGCACTTTATCCGCATTCTACCTGGAGATAAGGTTACTATCGAGTTATCTCCTTATGATTTAACTCGCGGTCGTATCACATACCGTTTTAAATAATCTTTTGCGCTCCGGACTACTAAGGAGGTTAGGTTAGATGAAAGTGAGACCATCTGTGAAACCGATCTGCGAAAAATGTAAAGTAATTCGCCGACGCGGTAAAGTAATGGTAATCTGTGAAAATCCTAAACACAAACAAAAACAAGGATAATTCTGAAGGAGGTGCACAACGTACATGGCACGTATTGCTGGTGTTGACATTCCTCGCGACAAACGCGTGGTAATTTCATTAACGTACATTTTCGGTATTGGTAAAACTACAGCTCAGAAAGTATTAGCTGACGCAGGCATTTCAGAAGATACACGCGTACGCGACTTAACTGAAGATGAGTTAAACAAAATCCGTGAACAATTAGATTCATACAAACTTGAAGGTGACTTACGTCGCGAAACTTCATTAAATATTAAACGTCTGATGGAAATCGGTTCATTCCGTGGTATCCGTCACCGTCGTGGTTTACCTGTTCGTGGTCAAAATACGAAGAACAATGCGCGTACGCGTAAAGGTCCTCGTAAAACAGTTGCGAACAAGAAAAAATAATTGGTAAAGGAGGTTCCTTCTTAACATGGCTCGTAAACAACAAACTCGTAAACGTCGTGTGAAAAAGAATATCGAATCTGGTATTGCACACATTCGTTCTACATTTAACAATACAATTGTAACGATTACAGATATGCAAGGTAACGCTGTATCTTGGTCAAGTGCTGGTGCTCTTGGTTTCCGTGGTTCACGTAAATCTACACCATTCGCTGCTCAAATGGCTGCAGAAACTGCTGCTAAAACATCCCTTGAACATGGTCTGAAAACGTTGGAAGTAACTGTTAAAGGTCCTGGTGCAGGTCGTGAAGCTGCAATTCGTGCACTTCAAGCTGCTGGGTTAGAAGTAACTGCTATTAAAGACGTTACTCCAGTTCCTCACAATGGTTGCCGTCCGCCAAAACGTCGTCGCGTGTAATGGGTGCGTCTCATATTGTATGAGAACATCATTTTTTGTACAGACTGTCTTGTGCAGATAATAAACGATACGTCATTGACGATCGAATCTATGATGGAAAGAACCTATACATTCGATGTTTTGAAGGAGGGTAAATGAAATGATCGAAATTGAAAAACCAAAGATTGAAACGGTGGAGATCAGCGAAGATTCCAAATATGGAAAGTTTGTTGTAGAACCGCTTGAACGCGGATATGGAAACACTTTGGGTAATTCTTTACGTCGTATCCTTCTGTCTTCATTACCAGGAGCTGCTGTCACTTCAATTCAAATTGACGGTGTTCTTCACGAATTCTCAACAGTAGAAGGCGTGGTAGAGGATGTAGCTTCAATTATTTTGAACGTGAAAAAACTTGCTCTTAAAATCTACTCTGACGAAGAAAAAGTTATTGAGATTGATGTAAAAGGCGATGGTACAGTTACGGCTGCTGACATTACACATGACAGTGACGTAGAAATTTTAAACCCAGATCTATATATTGCAACAATCGCTAAAAACGGTCATTTACGTATGCGTATGTACGCTCAACGCGGCCGTGGTTACACTCCTGCTGATCAAAACAAACGTGAGGATCTTCCTATCGGCGTGATCCCGATCGACTCTATTTACACTCCAGTATCACGCGTCAATTTCCAAGTGGAAAATACTCGTGTAGGTCAGTCTTCTGACTACGATAAACTTTCTCTTGATGTGTGGACAGATGGTAGCATCGGTCCGAAAGAGGCGATTTCGCTCGGAGCAAAAATTTTAACCGAGCATCTTAACATCTTCGTTGGCATGACTGATGAGGCACAAACTGCTGAAATCATGGTCGAAAAAGAAGAGGATCAAAAAGAAAAAGTTTTAGAGATGACTATCGAAGAACTTGATCTTTCTGTTCGTTCTTATAACTGCTTGAAACGCGCTGGTATTAATACAGTACTTGAGCTTGCAAACAAGTCAGAAGACGATATGATGAAGGTTCGTAACCTTGGACGTAAGTCACTAGAAGAAGTAAAAGCGAAGTTAGAAGAGCTTGGTTTAGGATTACGCAAAGAAGACTAAGCGATTTAAACAAAACTTACAAGATCAGATATTTTTTTATAAGGGAGGGAAACATCCATGGGTTACAGAAAACTTGGTCGTACAAGTTCTCAACGTAAAGCGATGTTACGTGACTTAGCTACTGATTTAATCATCAACGAGCGTATCGAAACTACTGAGGCTCGCGCTAAAGAAGTACGTAAAGCTGTTGAAAAAATGATTACTTTAGGTAAACGCGGTGATTTACACGCACGCCGTCAAGCTGCTGCATTCATCCGTCGTGAACTAGTAACAACTACTGATGCAGAAGGTAACGAAACAACTTCATTTGCACTTCAAAAGTTATTTGATGATGTTGCGCCACGTTATGCAGAACGTCAAGGTGGTTACACTCGTATTCTTAAAGTAGGTCCTCGTCGTGGTGACGGTGCACCTGTAGTTGTGATTGAACTAGTTTAATCATAAGAGAAAACTTGTGGTGAAGAGGGTGGGAATCACCACCCTCTTTCTTTATAAATGATTTATACGACAAATAATTAAGCTGAGCGTTATGATGAGCGGGCACTTAGGTGTGGCGTCTCGTTTAGCTCTCCGCACCTCATTCAAGGAAACAAGGATTTGAGCACCCATGTTTCTTGTAAATGTAACGACTAGCGCATTTCTATTGAATGAGGTGCGCGCTTTTTTATTATGTAAGACAGCGCCAAATTGTGGTGCTTTTTTTAATATATGGGCTTGGGAATTTGCTTTTTATATCAAATACATTCATTAACATGACGTGAACAATCCATATTAGAGGGCCTTAAAATCTTGGATGTTTTGCTCAATGTAAAAGAGTTGGATAGGAATTACTACAATGTTTTTATCACTTTTCTTTTATCGACATAATGATTGTAGTAGAAATCATACATAAAACAGTGTAAGTTAGTTAGTAGAGCTGAGCATGTAGAGAGGAGTTCTAGAAATGCCTGAAATTCTATCGTTAAATAATGTAACATTTTCATATACACCGGAAGATAATGAAAGCCGTAATGCTGTGGAGAATGTAAGCTTTGCAGTGCAGGAGGGTGAATGGATTGCTATCGTGGGCCATAACGGTTCTGGTAAATCTACGATTGCAAAGCTAATGAATGGATTGTTATATCCACAACAGGGCGATGTACGTATATTACGCGAAGTATTAACAGAAGAGAATCTTTGGGAGAGCCGTTCGCAGATGGGGATGGTTTTTCAAAATCCTGATAATCAATTTGTCGGAGCGACTGTGCAGGATGATGTAGCCTTTGCTCTTGAAAATAACGGTGTACCATTTGAAGAAATGGTGAAACGTGTACATGCAGCACTAGAGCAAGTGAAAATGAGTGAATTCTTAGATCATGAGCCTCATCACTTATCGGGTGGGCAAAAGCAGCGTGTTGCCATCGCAGGTGCACTTGCGTTAAAGCCAAAGCTTCTTATCCTCGATGAAGCTACGTCTATGCTAGATCCACAGGGACGTAGTGAAGTATTACAGACAGTTCAAACTTTACGTGCTGAAACAGGATTAACAGTACTATCCATTACACATGATTTAGAAGAGGCGATGCTTGCGGATCGTATCCTTTTCATGAACGATGGTAAGAAATTTGCTGAGGGTACACCTGTAGAAATATTTGCACTTGGGGACAAGCTAGTTGAGCTAGGGCTTGACTTACCATTTGCCATGAAGCTATCAAAGTTACTGCAAAAGGAAGGTGTTCCATTAATGGGACAACATATGACAGAAGAAGAGTTGGTGAATGACTTATGGACATCAAACTTCAACAAGTAAGCTATGCCTATGCACAGGGCACACCCTTTGAAAAACGGGCATTATTCGATGTAGATTTTGAAATCCCATCACATACGTATCAAGCGATTATTGGGCATACAGGCTCGGGAAAATCAACCATACTTCAGCACTTTAACGCACTTCTAAGACCTACTTCTGGGGAAGTACATATAGGAGACCGTATTGTTGTAGCTGGTAAAAAGGCGAAGGATTTAAAGGCTGTTCGCCAAAAGGTTGGTATTGTATTTCAATTTCCAGAACATCAACTGTTTGAAGAAACCGTGTTAAAGGATATTATGTTTGGTCCTATGAATTTCGGTGTCTCAGAACAAGAGGCTGAAGCCCGTGCAAAGGAACTAGTTGGCTTAGTAGGTCTACCAGAGAACGTCCTTGAAAAATCACCTTTTGATTTATCAGGTGGACAGATGAGACGAGTGGCAATTGCAGGTGTATTAGCCATGGAGCCAGAGGTGATTGTTTTAGATGAACCAACTGCTGGGCTTGATCCGCGTGGTCAAAAGGAAATTATGGATATGTTTTATAATCTTCATCAGGAACGAGGGCTTACGACAATACTAGTTACGCATAGTATGGAGGACGCAGCTCGTTATGCAGATAATATTGTTATTATGCATGAAGGAAAAAACGTATTGAGTGGTACACCGCAAGAGATTTTTAAAGATGTCGAGACATTAAAAAATTTCCGCTTAGAGCCTCCTCGTATTGTACGCTTTCAGCAAAAAATCGAGCAAATGATGAAAAAGCCTTTTCAAAAAGTATGTTTAACGGAAGAGGAGCTCGCTTCTGAAGTTGCTCGAATGCTACGAGAGGAGCGTGCAGAATCATGATGGAGAAAATGATATTTGGACGCTTCCTACCAGGAAATTCTCCTGTTCATAGGCTTGATCCGCGTTCAAAGCTACTATTTGTCTTCGCGTTCATTATTATCGTATTTTTAGCAAACAATACAGCGACGTATGCTATGCTTCTAGCCTTTACCTTACTTATTGTATTTGTATCGCGTATACGTCTGTATTTTTTAATTAACGGTTTAAAGCCAGTACTATTTTTAATGGCCTTTACCTTCTTACTTCATATTTTTATGACAAGGGAAGGTGCCCTGGTATTTGATTGGAAGTATATTAAAATCTACGAAGAGGGAATACGACAAGGGATTTTTATTTCAGTACGTTTTCTAGTATTGGTCTTTATGACATCTATCTTAACGCTCACAACGTCACCGATCTCAATTACAGATGGCATTGAAGTACTGCTAAATCCATTAAAAGCTTTAAAAGTGCCTGTTCATGAGTTAGCCTTGATGATGTCTATTTCATTGCGCTTCATACCCACGTTAATGGATGAGACAGATAAAATTATGAAGGCTCAAATGGCACGTGGCTCAGATTTATCCTCAGGACCGTTAACAGATCGTATTAAGGCCGTGGTCCCATTGCTAGTTCCTCTCTTTGTTAGTGCCTTTAAACGGGCGGAGGATTTAGCAACAGCTATGGAAGTAAGAGGCTACCGTGGAGGAGAGGGACGCACTAGATATCGTAAGCTAAAGTGGGATATGGGTGATACATTTGCTTTGGTGTTACTAGTAGCAATAGCTGTATTGCTATTCTTTTATAGAAGTTAAAGGAGTTAGCTTTATGCGACGATTAAAAGTAATTATTAGCTATGATGGAACACATTTTTCTGGCTATCAGGTACAGCCTGGAGAGCGCACAATCCAGGCTGAGCTAGAGCGTGTTCTTGCCATTATGCATAAAGGGGAAAAGATAAAAGTTACCGCAAGTGGCCGTACAGATGCGAGAGTCCATGCAACAGGACAAACATTGCATTTTGATACACCACTTGCCATTCCAGCTGACAAGTATAGCAAGGCTTTGAATGTACAGCTTCCTAGAGATATTCGCGTATTGTCAGTAGAGGAAGTAGTACATGACTTCCATGCACGATACAGTGTGACTGGAAAGCGATACCGCTATATTTGGTCCTGTGAGCCTGTTCAAAGCCCGTTCCGTAGACATTTCACGGTTGAGACAAATGGCGTCAAACCCAATGTAGATGCGATGCAGGAGGCGGCGAGGGCTATCATTGGAACACATGATTTTTCATGTTTTTGTGCAGCAAATACGAGTGTGAAGGATAAAGTACGCACAGTAACGACACTGCAATTTGAATGGCATGGGGAAGAGCTTCATATGGTGATTGAAGGTACTGGCTTCTTATATAATATGGTTCGTATTATTGCAGGTACACTTTGGGAGGTTGGTGTAGGACGACGTGCTATAGATAATGTGGCACTTGTAATCGCCTCAGAAGACCGTGATAAAGCGGGAAAAACCGCGCCCCCACAAGGGTTATACTTAGAAAAAGTGTTCTATTAGAGACGTTCTATCATTCTGAACAACTTCACCAGGTGTTTAATGAAATTGCTTGACTTTAAAAGTCATTCATTATATGATAACAGATGGTATTTTCATTACCACCACAAATAAGCCCCGAAACTTATAGTGTAGTTTAATGAAAAATAACGGTAATCGAATCGATTAGGAGGATATATACATGCGTACAACATTCATGGCTAAAGGTCACGAAGTAGACCGTAAATGGTTAGTAGTTGATGCAGAAGGCCAAACTCTTGGACGTTTAGCTTCTGAAGTAGCTGCAATCTTACGTGGTAAACATAAACCAACATTCACACCAAACGTTGACACAGGTGATCACGTAATCATCATCAACGCTGATAAAATCCATTTAACTGGTAACAAATTAGAAGGTAAACTTTACCGTCACCACACTCAATTCGCTGGTGGTTTAAAAACTCGTACTGCTGGTGAAATGCTAGATAAGTACCCAACAAGAATGATCGAATTAGCAGTTAAAGGTATGCTTCCTAAAAACTCTTTAGGTCGCAAAATGTTCACTAAACTTAATGTTTACACAGGAACAGAGCATCCACATGCTGCACAAAAACCAGAAGCATATGAGCTTCGCGGATAATATAAATTAAGAGGAGGATATTACTTTGGCACAAGTTCAATACATCGGCACTGGTCGCCGTAAAAGCTCTGTAGCTCGCGTACGTTTAGTACCAGGTACAGGTAAAATTGTTATCAACAAACGTGAAATCGAAGAATACGTACCATTCGCTGCACTACGTGAAGTAATTAAACAACCATTAGTAGCTACTGAAACTACAGGAAGCTATGATATCCACGTAAACGTTAACGGTGGTGGATACACTGGTCAAGCTGGTGCTGTTCGTCACGGTATCGCTCGTGCTCTACTTCAAGTAGACCCAGATTTCCGTGCTGCACTAAAATCTGCTGGATTACTTACTCGTGATTCACGCATGAAAGAACGTAAAAAACCAGGTCTACGCGGCGCTCGTCGTGCACCTCAGTTCTCAAAACGTTAATATCGTTGTTATATCAACGTTTCCAAGCTCTTCTCAGGTTTACCTGAGAGGAGCTTTTTTATGTTGAACAAAAATAATACCCCCTTAATACACCCTTTGATTAAAACAGCTAGGTGATAAAGGATGAAATTAACCTTTGGTAATCACGGGTAAGACCTAATTCAGAAATGGATTATTTAACTATCATGATAGCGTATTACAAAAAATTGAAGGCAGTAAGCTAACAATTTGCACTGACCTAAAAATTGCGTTTGAATAAGGAATTATTTTATCGAAAATAATCAAATCTTTAAGTCAACCCCGAGTTGTGGTGAAAAACCATTTTGAAATATAATAAAAATTTATACTTGTATCTCTAGTAGCGTCACCTTTTATGATGAATTTAGTTACCGAATAAAACGGTAACTAATAATTTATGACACTGGAGGTAAAACTATTGAAAAAGGAAAGTATATTAAACAGGGTCCTAGCAAGTTTAATGCATTTATTCTCACTTTTGTTAACCTTTATTTTACCGATATTAGTATATCTGGTAACGAAGGGTAGGAATGATTATTTTGCCAATCACGCAAAAGAAGGGATGAATCTTCATTTTACTTTTTTTCCTATTTTATTAGTATTAACTTTTGTATCTAAAATAATAAACATGGTTTCTATTCTATCCTTTTCACTGATTATTCTGGAAACCATATTAATTTTAATTGCCACGATTTATACTTTAAAGGGAAAAAAGTTTTCTTACCCAGTTATAAGATATTTTAAGGTATAAAAGATATCTTATATTACTAAACGAAAAAGCTTTTCAATGAGGTGATAATATTGGATAAAGATATATTTACTATAGGGGAATTTGTACAAAAGTCTGGTGTTAGCATCCGAACTCTTCGATATTATGACAGCATAGACTTATTGAAACCAAGTGATTATACAGATGGAGGACATAGATTATACTCACAAGAAGATTTAAGACTTTTACAAAAAATTAAAGCTCTACAGTTTTTAGGCCTTCCTTTAAAAGATATTAAAACTATACTTGAAAAACAAACAGTTGAAGGTGAAATATTAATAAAATCTTTAACTTATCAAAAGAAGTTATTTGAAGCAAAAAAAGTTGAGATTGCCAACATTATATCTGATTTAAATCATCTTATTAAAATAACAGAAGCTGAGGAAATTATTAATGTTGATGTGTTTTGCTCAATGCTTCAAAAATTAATATTTGAAGAAGATACTGAAAAGTGGTTGAAGGAGAACGATTTTAATGATCATTTATTTAATATTAGTAAGCAGGAAGAAATTAATTTAGACAAAAAATGGAGTAGGGTTTTGACTAAAATCAAACAATTATCTTTTACGAAAGCTATACCTTCTTCAAAAGAGGCGCAAGAAACAATAGAAATACTCCTAAAACTAATAGATGAAACTGCAAAAGGAAACTTAGATTCAATTAAAGAGAAGCTTCCCTTTACAGAACCAATTTCATTTCCAAACCCTTTCACCGAAAAGGAGCTAGAATTTTTACAAGAAGCTATAAATTGTCATCAAAATAATAACTCACCTGAATATTGAACATTGCTATTAAAAATTACCCTTCAATATAAGTGTTTTTGAATAAAATTCTATTGTAGTTATTGCACTGACCTAAAAAAAGAGACAAATAAAACACCTTTCGTTGAAAAACGGGTATTGTACCTTATCAAATCAACGTGGAGGTGTTTTTCTATGGGGACAAGAGTGAGTTACCCAGTAGAAGTGAAAATGAAAGCAATTGAAATGAGATTAGAAGGAATTCCTGTAAAACAAGTATTAGAGGAGCTAAATATTCGTTACCATTCTCAGTTAAAAACATGGATGAAATGGTACAGGAACGGCGAATTACATCGTCTTGAACAGCCTGTAGGAAAACAATATACATTTGGCAAAGGACCTGAATATGAAAGTGAAATCGTTAAGTTACAAGCAGAGAATCGTTATTTAAAGCAACAAATTGAAGTGTTAAAAAAGTACAGAGTTGGAGAGGAAGTGGTCCCAAAAGTTGTAGTAGAGCTAGTAGAGGAATTAAAAGAAATCATGCCAATTGGTGAAATCTGCCGTCATTTAGGTGTAGCTCGTTTGTCGTATTACCGCTGGAAGGCCAATGAAAATATATTCACTTAAAAGAATCTACTTAAAGCCATCTATTTTGAATCTGTCAAAATAGATGGCTTTGCTGAATTTATTAAAATTTTTTTGGGATAAGTTTATATTTTTTTAAGGAATTATTTAGAGGGAGTTTAACATTCAATATTACTATGAATGTCAATGGAACATCAAACCTCAATAAACTTAGAAAAAATCATCTAACTAAAAAGGGGTTGAGGTAACTAAACTATGGGGGTAAATAGAGATATGAAAAAGCTATTAATAGTATCCGTTGCAGCGACAGCACTCCTTGCTGCTTGTCAGGATAAAGAGCCTGTAAAGAAAAATGATGCAGAAAGTGCAGAAGTAAAAACAGAAAGTACCGCAATCGAAAATAATACACAGTTAACAAAAGGACAAGAAATGGTTAACATGCTTAGTAGTACAAACTGGCAAGGGACAAGGGTATACGATAAAGATAATAATGACTTAACAGCTGAGAATGCAAACTTTATTGGCCTTGCTAAATATAATGTTGAAACAGGTCACTATGAATTCTTTGATGCGACTACTGGAGAAAGCCGTGATGATAAAGGAACATTCTTTATTACAAATGATGGTCAAAGCAGAATTTTAATTTCTGAATCGAAAAATTACCAAGCCGTTGTGGAAATAACAGAGTTAAACAACAATATTTTTACTTATAAAAGAATGGGTAAAGATAAGGAAGGCAACGATGTAGAAGTTTTTGTTGAGCATGTTCCTTATAATGATAAGGATCTTGCTTTCACGGATGCTGATAAAACTTTAGATGCTACTACAGGTGATATTGTAAAAAACGTGGACGGTGATAAGATCTTAGCAGAGACATTGTGGCATGGGACTGTAGTGTTAGATGAAGCTGGGAATGATGTAACTGAATTTAATACGAACTTCATCAGTATCGCAAAATATGATGCAGACACAAATAAATATGAATTTTTTAACCCTGAAACAGGAGAAAGTCGTGGAGACTATGGTTACTTTGATATTATCCATAGCAATAAAATTAGAGCCCACGTTTCAATTGGCAACAATAAATATGGTGTAGCACTTGAAATAACAGAGCTAAATGATAAGAAGTTTACGTATAAAAGAATAGGTAAAGACAAAGATGGAATTGAAGGAACTGTATTTGTTGAGCATGAACCATATGAAGGTGAATATAATCCTGAATTCACATTCAAATAAAATGTGAAAAACAGCGTTAGTCTTTTATGGGGCTAATGCTGTTTTTTGTGAAGAAATATAATTATAATCCTGTATCACACATAACAATCGTTGGTATTTCCAGTTGGATAAGTTGCTAAGTAATGTGTATTTTACGTGGAAATGGCTGATACTGCGTGTAAGCTGTTATTTCGTAGAGGACTATGAAGTAACTGAATAATAAAATGGAGGTCAATGTATGAAAAGGCTATTAATCATATCACTTGCAATAATGGCATTGCTTGCTGCATGTCAGAGTAAACAAGATGTAAAAAAGAAAGAGGAAGTAAAAACTGAGCAATCTGGAGATCACAGGCAGATTGAAATGACGAAAGGTCAAGCGAATGCAAATATTCTAAGTAGTACCAACTGGCAGGGTACAAAAGTTTACGATAAGAATAAGAAGGATTTAACCGCAGAAAATTCTAATTTTATTGGCCTGGCAAAGTACGATGCAGATTCAGGTCGTTACGAATTTTTTGATGCAAAAACAGGAGAAAGTCGCGATGATAAAGGTATTTTCTTTATTACGAATGATGGAAAGCAAAGAATATTGATTTCTGAATCAAAAAATTATCAAGCTATCGTGGAAATTACGGAGCTAACTCAAAATTTATTTACTTATAAAAGAATGGGGAAAGATGCAAATGGTAACGATGTAGAAATATTTGTTGAGCATGTTCCTTATAAAGATAAAAAACTTACATTTACTGATCCAGATAAAACTTTGGAAACTTCTACAGGCACTATTGTTCAAGATGTTGATGGTGATAAAATTTTAGCAGATACACTATGGCAGGGAACAGTTGTATTAGATACAGAAGGAAATGATGTAACACAATATAATTCAAATTTTATTAGCATAGCTAAATATAATGCTGATACAAATAGATATGAATTTTTCAATCCTGAAACAGGTGAAAGCCGTGGTGACTACGGTTACTTTAACGTACTTCATGGAAATAAGGTAAGAGCACATGTTTCACTAGGAGAAAATAAATATGGGGCCGTTCTTGAAATTACTGAACTTAATAACAAGAAATTCACTTATTTAAGAACTGGTAAAGACAAAGATGGTAAGGATATAACGGTATTTGTAGAGCATGAACCTTATACAGGTAAGTTTAAACCTGAATTTACACAAAAATAGATTAATTCCTTGATTACCGGCATTAGTTCTCAAATTGTAATGGACTAATGCCATTTTTAAAATAATAACTTCTATTAAAAATCAATCTCTCAATGTTAATACTTGAGAGTTTTTTTCACTTTCTGGCATAGTTCTCTTACTATCATCGTACACTAAATGTAAAAGGGTGGTGGATATGGGTGAAGCGCTGGCTTGCACTAGGAGTAATTATGCTAATGAGTATAGTGGTCGTGGCATATGAAACGAATGCTTCGGACCGTAACTTCTTCTTGCCAGACCCACTTGGTGGTCTAAAGGTTGTCATCGATGCGGGTCATGGGGGTCAGGATGGAGGAGCTTCAAAGGGCGAAGTGATTGAAAAGGATATTACACTTGCAATTGCTCGGCATGTTGAGAAGGAGCTTAAGAAAAAAGGCGCAACGGTAATAATGACGAGAACAAAGGATGGAGATGTTATCGATGAGCATGCGCCGTCAGAGAAATTCGGTACAATGCGAGAACGAAAAAAGCAAGATATCTTTTTAAGAAAGGATATTGTTGAAAAAGAGAAACCAGATATTTTTATTACAATTCATGCAAATGCCATTCCTGAAACAAAATGGCGTGGAGCACAGGTATTTTATCATAAAGAAGGACATGCTGACGGTGAATTATTAGCAAAGAGTATTCAGGAATCTATTCGTACGAATTTAAAAAATACGGACCGAGAAGCACTGTCTATCAAACAAATATATTTACTGAAAAAAGTTGAATCACCTGCTGCACTAGTGGAAACAGGATTTATCAGTAATGATGAGGAACGTGCACTTTTAACGGATAAAAAATACCAAGAAAAAATGGGGAACGCTATTGTTGAAGGTATAGAAGCCTATTTATTAGCGAAGATTGAATAGAGCAACATCTACAACGTAAATCAAATCATTATGATATACTAACATTGAGATAATATAAGGGGAGTGTTCGTCGTGATTACTGAACAACAAGTACGAGAAATATTAGGACAACTACAAGATCCATTTTTACATAAATCACTCGCAGAAACAGATGGAATTACAAACGTAGCCATAAAAGAAGAAAAAAATCATGTCAGTGTAAAAATTGCGATTGCTAAAACAAATACACCTGAACAATTACAATTACAAATGAAGGTTGTTGAAGTTTTGAAGGAAGCGGGTGCAAATACGGTTGGTATACGCTTTGAGGAACTATCAACAGAAAAATTACAAAGCTTCCGTGGAACAGCTACTGAGTCTGAGGCTCAAGATATTTTATCTCCTCTTAGCACAGTACAAGTTATTTCCATTGCTTCAGGTAAAGGCGGTGTAGGGAAATCTACAGTTTCCGTTAATCTCGCAGTGGCATTAGCACGTCTTGGAAAAAAGGTGGGCTTAATCGATGCAGATATTTATGGATTTAGTGTGCCTGATATGATGGGTGTTACCGATATGCCAAAAGTGGTAGATAATCGAATTTTCCCAGTTGATCGCTTTGGGGTAAAAATGATCTCAATGGGCTTCTTTGTTGAAAATAACGCACCAATTGTATGGCGTGGACCAATGTTAGGTAAAGTGTTAGATCAGTTTTTCCGTGATGTAGAATGGGGCGAATTAGACTATCTGCTACTTGATTTACCACCAGGTACCGGGGACGTAGCACTAGATATTCATCAAATGCTGCCTTCATCAAAGGAAATTGTTGTTACAACACCACATCCTACAGCAGCATTTGTAGCAGCTCGAGCAGGTGCAATGGCTCTACAAACAGAACATGAAATTTTAGGTGTTATCGAAAATATGGCATGGTATGAGTCAAAATCAGGCGACCGGGAATTCGTATTTGGTCAAGGTGGGGGTCCTAAGTTAGCTGAGGAGTTACGTACAGAATTACTTGGACAAATCCCACTGGGTCAACCGGACTGGTCAGAAGAAGATTTTGCACCTTCTGTTTATGCTGAAAAACACCCAACAGGACAAATTTATTTAGATATCGCGACGAAAATGATCAATAAATTAAATAAATAAATAATCAAAAACGGATTTCCTAAATTTAATGAGGAAATCCGTTTTTTAAATAAAAGAATTACTGGGTGTTATTTTGTTCCTTGTCAGTGCCGTCACCGCCACCTGCTTTTTTCTCATCTTTTCCAGAAGATGCTGTTGCTTCACCGCCACTTTTTTTAATAAGCTCCTGCCATTTTGTTTGCATAAGTGGACTTTCAATCGTTTCTTTTACGACTTCCTCCATTTGTTTTCTCATGTTGGAAGACTTAAGAATCGTTTCTAACTGCTTTTGCATATCAGGCTGTCCAAAGAATGCCTCCATATCCTTTTGGAAAGTGGGATCCTTGATTAATTCCTTCATAATATCCTGTTGCTGCTTTTGCATACTTTTAGCGACAGTTTCTTTAAACTTTGGATCCTCGAATGTTTTCTTCCAAAAATCTTCGGCTTCCTTAGAAAGTAAGGTTTCTTCGGTAGCCTTCTTCACTTCTTCATGCTCCAAAATCAGTAACTCGCGAAAGCTGGGCTCCTCTAAAAGCTGCCGTAAAGCCTTTTTACCGTCCTCAGTTTGTAAAGAGTCGATCATGATTTTTTTTATTTCATCATAGGACATGGTAGAGGTTTTATCTTGTGCACAGGCAGAAAGAAAAAGCATTAGAATTAGTAATAAGGTAAATTTTCGCATTAATCATCAGTCCTTTCTATAGATAGGCTCTTTCAATTATTGTTCACATTTACGATGACTTTATGTATTGGTTAGGATGAGAAATAGCTTTTTTAACAATGCATTGTTAAAATAAATACAGATATATTGTAGAAATTGGGGGACTTTTAGTTGTGACGATACGAAATTGGGCAAAGTTTTTCTTTTTTGCAATGCTCGTTGGAGGCGCTGTCAACGGAATTTGTAGCTTGTTTATTAGATGGGACTTCTTTCAACCATACATAACAAATGGTCATTGGGGAGAATTTTTAGCAGGGCTTTTATGGATGGTCTTTTTAGGATTTACGATGAGTGTTATTGCACAAGCAGGCTTCTTTGCTTATTTAACACTCCATCAAGTGGGAGTTAACATTTTTAGAACTCTGACGCTGTGGAATTGGGTTCAGTTATTATTAATTGCTATTACTATTTTTGACGTTATTTTCTTCCGTTTTATCCCAGGAGTTAAAGAGGGACAAAGCTGGATATTCTATTTAGGATTATTAATTGTTTTAATTTTTGGAGCAGTTGCAACAGCCGTTCAAAAAGTAAAATTGACGGGTAAAAAGCACGTTTTGATTTCAGCCTTATTTTTTATGATTGTCATTACAACGTTGGAATGGACGATTGCTTTAATGGGACGTGATGAAAATATTAACGAGTATGTTGCATTGTTACTATTCCCATTGCTTGCTGTAAATGCCTATCAATTATTAGTATTACCCAAATATAATGCAAAATCTGATGAAGATCGTCAAAAGTTAGAAGCGCGCCGTAAAGCACGTAGAGAACAAGCGAAAAACGCAAATGCATAATAAAGATGCCTCCGATAATGTTGGAGGCACTTTTTTATGGTGATTTTTTAGTTTGAACTTTATATCCAAAAATATTTTCTTCAATCGACATAAATTTATTTTGTTGTAGCAAAGTATTTATATCTTTGAATGTAATTGGACTATTTTGATGCAAGGTGATGAAAATAAAATCGCCTTTTTGTATTTTAGGTGTTTTTTCACCTTTCCAAATCAAAGAGGGAGAAAGTATGTTTATTTGCTGTTGAAATAAGTTCTTTTGTAAATCCTGAGAATATTGGTGATTGCGAGTGGCAAACCAAAGGGGTGTTTCTTTTAAATATTTTTCGTAAATAGCGATATCCTTCTGTACGGCTGTCATGCTAATAGGTTCATCAATAGAATCCTCTGGTCCTAATAATCCTGTAGGTAGTTTCCGCTTTTGAATGATTTTTAATTGTTCCGGTGATCGTTTAATCCATGCAGCATCTAACAATAAGAGTGGATAAGGTTCTTTCACAGTGTTAAGCCAGTCCATTAGTGCTTCATCAGAGAAAGAAATTTCTACTACAAGAGATGTACCGTAATGCCCTTTTGTTACAACTGCTGGAGCATCAGCGATATTAAATACAGAAATCATAGTTGAGTTTATCGGCTTTATAAAAACAAATAGTATTACGATGAAAAACAATGAAATCAACGTTTTACGAACCATCATAACAACCTCGTTTCTAAAATATTAAAGAGAAAAATAAACTTCTTAAAAAAACTTATGATTTAGTGTTGACTTTCATGAATAATCGATGTTATTATGTATAAGTCGCCAAGAGATGACGCGACAAAATAAAAAATGAACCTTGAAAACTGAACAAGCAAAACGTAATCAATATAGTTTTTAGTAGCTAGCTTTTGCTAGTGAACAAAACAAAAATTTTGGACATCAAAATTGATGCCAGCAAAACAATTTGAGCTAATCAAATTTCTTTTATGGAGAGTTTGATCCTGGCTCAGGACGAACGCTGGCGGCGTGCCTAATACATGCAAGTCGAGCGAACAGAGAAGGAGCTTGCTCCTTTGACGTTAGCGGCGGACGGGTGAGTAACACGTGGGCAACCTACCCTATAGTTTGGGATAACTCCGGGAAACCGGGGCTAATACCGAATAATCTATGTCACCTCATGGTGACATACTGAAAGACGGTTTCGGCTGTCGCTATAGGATGGGCCCGCGGCGCATTAGCTAGTTGGTGAGGTAATGGCTCACCAAGGCGACGATGCGTAGCCGACCTGAGAGGGTGATCGGCCACACTGGGACTGAGACACGGCCCAGACTCCTACGGGAGGCAGCAGTAGGGAATCTTCCACAATGGGCGAAAGCCTGATGGAGCAACGCCGCGTGAGTGAAGAAGGTTTTCGGATCGTAAAACTCTGTTGTAAGGGAAGAACAAGTACAGTAGTAACTGGCTGTACCTTGACGGTACCTTATTAGAAAGCCACGGCTAACTACGTGCCAGCAGCCGCGGTAATACGTAGGTGGCAAGCGTTGTCCGGAATTATTGGGCGTAAAGCGCGCGCAGGCGGTCCTTTAAGTCTGATGTGAAAGCCCACGGCTCAACCGTGGAGGGTCATTGGAAACTGGGGGACTTGAGTGCAGAAGAGGAAAGTGGAATTCCAAGTGTAGCGGTGAAATGCGTAGAGATTTGGAGGAACACCAGTGGCGAAGGCGACTTTCTGGTCTGTAACTGACGCTGAGGCGCGAAAGCGTGGGGAGCAAACAGGATTAGATACCCTGGTAGTCCACGCCGTAAACGATGAGTGCTAAGTGTTAGGGGGTTTCCGCCCCTTAGTGCTGCAGCTAACGCATTAAGCACTCCGCCTGGGGAGTACGGTCGCAAGACTGAAACTCAAAGGAATTGACGGGGGCCCGCACAAGCGGTGGAGCATGTGGTTTAATTCGAAGCAACGCGAAGAACCTTACCAGGTCTTGACATCCCGTTGACCACTGTAGAGATATAGTTTCCCCTTCGGGGGCAACGGTGACAGGTGGTGCATGGTTGTCGTCAGCTCGTGTCGTGAGATGTTGGGTTAAGTCCCGCAACGAGCGCAACCCTTGATCTTAGTTGCCATCATTTAGTTGGGCACTCTAAGGTGACTGCCGGTGATAAACCGGAGGAAGGTGGGGATGACGTCAAATCATCATGCCCCTTATGACCTGGGCTACACACGTGCTACAATGGACGATACAAACGGTTGCCAACTCGCGAGAGGGAGCTAATCCGATAAAGTCGTTCTCAGTTCGGATTGTAGGCTGCAACTCGCCTACATGAAGCCGGAATCGCTAGTAATCGCGGATCAGCATGCCGCGGTGAATACGTTCCCGGGCCTTGTACACACCGCCCGTCACACCACGAGAGTTTGTAACACCCGAAGTCGGTGAGGTAACCTTTTGGAGCCAGCCGCCGAAGGTGGGATAGATGATTGGGGTGAAGTCGTAACAAGGTAGCCGTATCGGAAGGTGCGGCTGGATCACCTCCTTTCTAAGGATATTTTCGGAATACAAACCTTGGGTTTGTAAGATTACGTTTTGCGTTCAGTTTTGAAGGTTCATTCTTCCGAATGAAATACTTCAAAACTTGTTCTTTGAAAACTGGATAAAACGACATTGAAATTGTAACAAACACATTTATTTTTTAAGTTTTTTTATAGGCTTAATAACATAATAAAGGTTTCAAGACACGAGCAGTTCTAGGAAGCAATCGAGTGAATGAAGGAGCGTACTTAAGTACGTGACTGATTGAACGAGTGAAGCTGACAACGAAATGCGATGTGTATTGAAAGCTGCAGGTTAAGTTATTAAGGGCGCACGGCGAATGCCTTGGCACTAGGAGCCGAAGAAGGACGGCACTAACACCGATATGCTTCGGGGAGCTGTAAGTGAGCTTTGATCCGGAGATTTCCGAATGGGGGAACCCACTACGTTTAATCGCGTAGTATCTTGACGTGAATACATAGCGTCTTGAAGGCAGACCCAGGGAACTGAAACATCTAAGTACCTGGAGGAAGAGAAAGAAAAATCGATTCCCTGAGTAGCGGCGAGCGAAACGGGAAGAGCCCAAACCAAGAGGCTTGCCTCTTGGGGTTGTAGGACACTCTATACGGAGTTACAAAAGAGCGAGTTAGATGAAGCGACTTGGAAAGGTCCGCCAGAGCAGGTAAAAGCCCTGTAGTCGAAAGTTCGTTCTCTCCAGAGTGGATCCTGAGTACGGCGGAACACGTGAAATTCCGTCGGAATCCGGGAGGACCATCTCCCAAGGCTAAATACTACCTAGTGACCGATAGTGAACCAGTACCGTGAGGGAAAGGTGAAAAGCACCCCGGGAGGGGAGTGAAAGAGATCCTGAAACCGTGTGCCTACAAGTAGTTAGAGCCCGTTAATGGGTGATAGCGTGCCTTTTGTAGAATGAACCGGCGAGTTACGATTACGTGCGAGGTTAAGCTTTAGAAGGCGGAGCCGCAGCGAAAGCGAGTCTGAATAGGGCGAAATAGTACGTGGTCGTAGACCCGAAACCAGGTGATCTACCCATGTCCAGGGTGAAGGTAAGGTAACACTTACTGGAGGCCCGAACCCACGCACGTTGAAAAGTGCGGGGATGAGGTGTGGGTAGCGGAGAAATTCCAATCGAACTTGGAGATAGCTGGTTCTCTCCGAAATAGCTTTAGGGCTAGCCTCGTGATGAGAATACTGGAGGTAGAGCACTGTTTGGACTAGGGGGCCATCCCGGTTTACCGAATTCAGACAAACTCCGAATGCCAGATATTTATACACGGGAGTCAGACTGCGAGTGATAAGATCCGTAGTCAAAAGGGAAACAGCCCAGACCACCAGCTAAGGTCCCAAAGTAATCGTTAAGTGGAAAAGGATGTGGCGTTGCACAGACAACCAGGATGTTGGCTTAGAAGCAGCCATCATTTAAAGAGTGCGTAATAGCTCACTGGTCGAGTGACGCTGCGCCGAAAATGTATCGGGGCTAAACGATTCACCGAAGCTGTGGATTGACATCTACGATGTCAGTGGTAGGAGAGCGTTCTAAGTGCGTTGAAGTCAGACCGGAAGGACTGGTGGAGCGCTTAGAAGTGAGAATGCCGGTATGAGTAGCGAAAGACGGGTGAGAATCCCGTCCACCGTATGACTAAGGTTTCCTGAGGAAGGCTCGTCCGCTCAGGGTTAGTCGGGACCTAAGCCGAGGCCGATAGGCGTAGGCGATGGACAACAGGTTGATATTCCTGTACCACCTCCTCACCGTTTGAGAAATGGGGGGACGCAGTAGGATAGGGTAAGCGCGCCGTTGGTTGTGCGCGTCCAAGCAGTAAGGCGTGTGTGTAGGCAAATCCGCACACTGTAACGTTGAGCTGTGATGGCGAGTCCGTATGGACGAAGTTCCTGATTTCACACTGCCAAGAAAAGCCTCTATCGAGGTGAGAGGTGCCCGTACCGCAAACCGACACAGGTAGTCGAGGAGAGAATCCTAAGGTGTGCGAGAGAACTCTCGTTAAGGAACTCGGCAAAATGACCCCGTAACTTCGGGAGAAGGGGTGCTCTTGAGCGTGCAAGCGCATGAGAGCCGCAGTGAATAGGCCCAGGCGACTGTTTAGCAAAAACACAGGTCTCTGCAAAACCGTAAGGTGACGTATAGGGGCTGACGCCTGCCCGGTGCTGGAAGGTTAAGAGGAGTGGTTAGCGCAAGCGAAGCTGCGAATTGAAGCCCCAGTAAACGGCGGCCGTAACTATAACGGTCCTAAGGTAGCGAAATTCCTTGTCGGGTAAGTTCCGACCCGCACGAAAGGCGTAACGATCTGGGCACTGTCTCAACGAGAGACTCGGTGAAATTATAGTACCTGTGAAGATGCAGGTTACCCGCGACAGGACGGAAAGACCCCGTGGAGCTTTACTGTAGCCTGATATTGAATTTTGGTACAACTTGTACAGGATAGGTAGGAGCCAGAGATCTCGGAGCGCCAGCTTCGAAGGAGGCGTCGGTGGGATACTACCCTGGTTGTATTGAAATTCTAACCCATGCCCCTTAGCGGGGCAGGAGACAGTGTCAGGCGGACAGTTTGACTGGGGCGGTCGCCTCCTAAAAGGTAACGGAGGCGCCCAAAGGTTCCCTCAGAATGGTTGGAAATCATTCGTAGAGTGTAAAGGCACAAGGGAGCTTGACTGCGAGACCTACAAGTCGAGCAGGGTCGAAAGACGGGCTTAGTGATCCGGTGGTTCCGCATGGAAGGGCCATCGCTCAACGGATAAAAGCTACCCCGGGGATAACAGGCTTATCTCCCCCAAGAGTCCACATCGACGGGGAGGTTTGGCACCTCGATGTCGGCTCATCGCATCCTGGGGCTGTAGTCGGTCCCAAGGGTTGGGCTGTTCGCCCATTAAAGCGGTACGCGAGCTGGGTTCAGAACGTCGTGAGACAGTTCGGTCCCTATCCGTCGTGGGCGTAGGAAATTTGAGAGGAGCTGTCCTTAGTACGAGAGGACCGGGATGGACACACCGCTGGTGTACCAGTTGTCTTGCCAAAGGCATCGCTGGGTAGCTATGTGTGGACGGGATAAGTGCTGAAAGCATCTAAGCATGAAGCCCCCCTCAAGATGAGATTTCCCATTACGCAAGTAAGTAAGATCCCTCAAAGACGATGAGGTAGATAGGTTCGAGGTGGAAGTGTGGTGACACATGGAGCTGACGAATACTAATCGATCGAGGACTTAACCAAAAAGTTTGAAGCATTCAATGCGCCGTTTATCCAGTTTTGAAAGAATAACATCTTTCAACTAAATACAAGATCTAGTGATGATGGCAAAGAGGTCACACCCGTTCCCATACCGAACACGGAAGTTAAGCTCTTTAGCGCCGATGGTAGTTGGGGGCTTCCCCCTGTGAGAGTAGGACGTCGCTAGGCGCAAAAAGTCGCTGCTGACAAACTCAGTAGTGGCTTTTTTTATGCCCAAAAACAACAAAATATGAGACATTTCACCAGCACATCTCCATCTGGTTGAAATGTCTCTTTTTTTTGCTAGATTTGATTCAGCTATGGATATCCAAGCACCTATTCCTAAAATAGAGGAATCCAGTGTTTACTTTTCTTTTTTTGAATACAAAGAAACTGCAAAATATGACTGGGTAACTAGATTATTTTAAACAGTTGCTGTTCGTAGTTCTACACGTCGAATTTTACCAGAAGTAGTTTTAGGTAATTCATCTATAAAGACAATGCTACGAGGGTATTTATAAGGTGCTGTTAGTGCCTTAACGTGCTCCTGCAGCTCTTTTGTTAATTCCTCTTCATCACGATCTCTAAAGGCTTCTCGTAAAATAACAAAGGCTTTCACAATATGTCCTCGGATTTCATCTGGTGCTGCTACAACAGCACATTCTTGTACAGCCTCGTGTTTATTCAAAGCATCTTCTACTTCAAATGGTCCAATTGTATAGCCTGATGAGATAATGATGTCATCTCCCCGACCTTCAAACCAGAAATAGCCATCCTCGTCACATTTGGCTTGGTCACCAGTAATATACCAATCGCCACGGAAGGCAGCTTGTGTACGTTCAGGCTCACGATAGTATTCTTTAAACAAAGCAGGAGATGACTTATGTACAGCGATATCTCCAACTTCTCCAACAGATACTTCATTACCTTCATTGTCTACAATACGTACAATATTACCAGGAGTTGGAACACCCATTGAACCAGGACGTAACTCAGTATTCTCTAGTGTGCCGATTAGCAGTGTATTTTCTGTTTGACCATAGCCGTCTCGGACTTTAAGACCAAAATTATTCATAAATGCTTCGATAACCGGTCGATTTAATGGTTCACCAGCAGAGACTGCGCTTCGTAATGAGGATAGATTGTAATCTTTTAAATTATCAATTTTCGCCATAATACGATATTCAGTTGGTGTACAGCATAATACATTTATCTTTTCATCTTGAAGTAGCTGAAGATATGTTTTTGCATCGAATCCTCCATGATAAACAAATGCAGTTGCACCTAGCATTATAGTAGATAAAAACGGGCTCCAAATCCATTTTTGCCATCCTGGTGCTGCGGTAGCCCATACTAAGTCACCTTCACGTACACAAAGCCATTGTGAGGCTGCTGTGCGAATATGTGCATATCCCCAGCCGTGCGAATGAACAACACCCTTTGGTTTACCAGTTGTACCAGAAGTATATGAAAGAAACGCCATATCATCACGTTTTGTAGGAACTGCAGTAAATGTATCTGGTTGCGTGCTAGCTAATTCATCTAACGACGTCCAATTACCTGGAGCAGTTCCGATAACCAATTTGTTTTTTAAAGCCTCAACAGAAGAAGTAATACGATCTACTTCACCAGTGAATGCCTCAAAAGCAATCACTGCACTTGCAGAGGAGTGCTCCATACGATATTCTAAATCACTTGCACGCAACATCTCAGAGCAAGATATAGGAACAATCCCAGCTTTTAGACAGCCAAGAAAGACAAAGTATGCCTCAGGTAGTCGTGGAGTAATGACTAATACGCGATCGCCTTTTTGAAGCCCCTTCTTCGTAAAAGCATGTGCGTATTGGTTCATTTTTTGAACAAGCTCAACATAGGAAATAGTTCGACGCTCCTGTTGAGTATTTAACCATCTTATTGCTTGACGTTCACTATCCTGAGAAAATTTCTCTAATTCCTCAGTAATGTTATAAAATTCTGGTGCAATTAAATCGTTTGTAACCATTTGAACATTCCTCCCCGGAAATAATAGAAAATTCGTAAAACTATATTTATTTTATCAATTACAATAATATACAGCAAGAATATTAAATACGCAAAATAGAAATATTAGATTTAATAGAGAACTATTTTGATATTTAATGGTTTTTATAATACCATTCGACAAAAAATATAAAATTTTTTATAAAAAGTGTTGCATAATTTACAATGCTTGCTATAATAATAAATGTACTTAAGAGTTTTTAGAAAACTTAGTTGAATAGCATTGTTCCGAAGTAGCTCAGTTGGTAGTAGCACCTGACTGTTAATCAGGTTGTCGCAGGTTCGAGTCCTGCCTTCGGAGCCATTTTTTTGCCCATTTTTAGGATGCTTTTATACATAGTTCAAGAAAATATAAAAAAGTATTGCATTAAGTTAGAAATAATGGTAATATAAATCTTGTCCTGTTTGGAACATTAATGAAATGGCCCCTTGGTCAAGTGGTTAAGACACCGCCCTTTCACGGCGGTAACACGGGTTCGAATCCCGTAGGGGTCACCATTTTAAAGCTTTGTAGTAATGCAAAGGCTTAAAAAGAAAATAAGCTGTTAAGAAATGAACACCTGTTTCTATGGAGGATTAGCTCAGCTGGGAGAGCATCTGCCTTACAAGCAGAGGGTCGGCGGTTCGAGCCCGTCATCCTCCACCATATAGTGTTATTTCGGAGGGGTAGCGAAGTGGCTAAACGCGGCGGACTGTAAATCCGCTCCTTAGGGTTCGGCGGTTCGAATCCGTCCCCCTCCACCAGTTTTATAAATGATTGGGGTATAGCCAAGCGGTAAGGCAACGGATTTTGATTCCGTCATGCCTAGGTTCGAATCCTAGTACCCCAGCCATTTTTTCTTTTTATGAGCCATTAGCTCAGTTGGTAGAGCATCTGACTTTTAATCAGAGGGTCGAAGGTTCGAGTCCTTCATGGCTCACTTTTCTTAGTATAAATTATTTTAAGAAGTGTTACATTAACTACAGATACTAATCTCTTGCTGAAAACAGTAGGAGATTTTTTTATGTTCAAGATATATGTATAAATATGCAAAAAAATGTACAGTTGAGCCAAGGCAGATATAGGCTTTACAATATCCTTACAACTAGAAGGAGGTATAAAAAGATGAATAAATTTGATATTTCTATTATTGGGGTTCCAACTGATTATGGGCAAGCACGTAGAGGCGTAGACATGGGCCCCAGTGCGATCCGTTATGCGGGAGTTGTGGAACGCTTAGAAGCAATTGGTCATAAGGTACAAGATCTAGGGGATATTCGAGTTAGTCAAACACTTAAAAATGCCGTTGTAGATGAAAAACTACTTAATTTAGAGGAAGTTATTGAAGTTAGCACAGCTTTAGCAAATAATGTGCATGCAGTATTAGAACAAAAAAGGTTCCCATTAGTATTTGGTGGAGATCACAGTATTGCTATTGGTACACTTGCTGGTCTTGGAGAGCATTATAAAAACCTAGGTGTTATTTGGTATGATGCACATGCTGATTTAAATACACCTGAGACAACACCTTCTGGCAATATACATGGTATGCCTTTAGCTGTAAGCATTGGGCTTGGTCATGAGCGCTTAGTTCGTATTCGCGACTTTGCGCCAAAAATTAAACCTGAGAATGTTATTATTATCGGAGCTCGATCTGTAGACCCGGGAGAACGTGAGCTTATTCGTCAGCAAGGGATTAAGGTGTACACAATGCACGAAATTGATCGCCTTGGTATGACGCGTGTTATGGAAGATGCTCTTGCCTATTTAAAAGAACGGAATGTTGATGGCTTGCATTTATCCCTTGATTTAGATGGTCTGGACCCACTGTATACACCAGGAGTTGGGACACCTGTACCAGGGGGAATTACGTATCGTGAAAGTCATTTAGCTATGGAAATGCTACAAGAATCAGGTATGTTAACATCCGCTGAATTTGTTGAAGTTAATCCGATTTTAGATGAAAAAAACACAACAGCTAATGTTGCTGTTGCCTTAATGGGTTCTTTATTCGGAGAAACACTAGTTTAAAGAAAATTAACAAAAAATTGTCTTTCACCACAATGAACAAAAATCTTTTGCTATAATTAAAAATAATAAAAATAAATTGAAACTTTTCTTATCAGAACCTCGTATAGTATAAGACAGTTGTAAAGGTGGAGAAGTCAACACAATGGATGCGTTAGTAAATAAGAGAATAAAACAAGTGCTTAAAGGCGATCAAAACGCATTTGCCGATATTGTGAGTCTCTATCAGCACAAACTGTACCAAGTATGCTATAGGATGTTAGGAAATAAACAAGAATCTGAGGATATTGCTCAAGAAGCATTTGTTCGTGCCTACATGAATTTGCATACTTTTGATCAGAAACGAAAATTTTCTACGTGGCTTTATCGCATTGCGACTAACCTCTGCATAGATCGTATTCGGAAAAAAAAGCCGGATTATTATTTAGATGCAGAAGTAGCTGGTACAGAAGGGCTTGATATGTATTCGCAAATCGCAGCAGATGACCAGCTACCAGAGGAACAAATAGAGCAAATGGAGCTACAGGATCGCATTCAATATGAAATTGGACGTTTACCAGATAAATATCGTTCAGTTATAGTATTGAAATATATTGAAGAGTTATCGTTGCAAGAAATTAGCGAGATTTTAGATATGCCTCTTGGAACGGTGAAAACGAGAATTCACCGCGGACGTGAAGCATTACGTAAGCAATTAAACAATCTGTAGGAGGGGAGCGTCATGAATACTTGTCCAGAGCATATTATAGACTATATGCATGATTATTTAGACGGTGACATTAGTCGTGAGCATGAGCAAGAGTTAAAACAACACTTGCATTCATGTAGTGATTGTAAACAATTGATGCAGGAATTGAGTGAAACAATCGCCTTTGTGAAGAGTGCTTCCCATATTACAGCACCTCCGCATTTTGAAGAATCTGTGATGGCTCGTTTACCGAAACCCAAAAGTCGTGTAGGCATGCAAAAATGGATTCGCCGGCATCCATTATTTGTGGCAGCAGCAGTATTTTGCTTATTCATGAGTGCAACTTTAATTGGGAACTTCATGGATGACCAACATTTCTCTGTGACCAAGCAGCCAAACTTAGTTGTTGATGGTCAGACAGTTATTGTACCTGAGGGAGAAGTGGTGAAAGGCGATATTGTTGTTAAAAATGGTGATTTAATTGTTGAGGGTGAAGTTGATGGCAATATCACTGTTATTAACGGGCAGTATATGGCTTCTTCGGCAGTTGTATCAGGTAAAATTGAGGAAATTGACGAAGCATTCGAATGGTTATGGTATACAATCAAAAATTCAGTAAAAACCGCTTTGACATTCGAGGATAAAGAAGAAACTAAATAACACTCTATACGTCCTAAAAGATAGTGCACGTGAGAGGCTGAAAGGTCTACTCTTATGAGTAGACTTTTCATTTGAAAAAAGTTACATTTGATAAGAATGTGCTATACTTAAATGTGTATGGATTCGCAATGAAAAGTGGGGGATGCCACGTGCAAATTATCGAACATTTCGCTGATTTAACACCTGTGAATATTGTTATTAACTTCTTAGATGTACTGCTTGTTTGGTACGTTGTTTATAAAATTTTAACCCTCATTAAAGGTACGAAGGCTGTCCAATTATTAAAAGGAATTTTCGTAATAATTATTGCGCGCATCATTACGGACTTTTTAGGGTTAGAAACGTTAGGCTGGATGCTCAATCAAGTCATCGAGTTTGGTTTCTTAGCGATAATTATCATTTTCCAACCGGAAATCAGACGTGGTCTTGAACAAATCGGTCGAGGTAAGCTATTCCAACGCTCTACCAGCCAGGTCGAGGAAGAACAAACAAGGCTAATTGAGGCCATGAAAAAATCTGTTAGTTATATGGCAAAACGACGTATAGGGGCGTTAATTTCTATTGAAAAGGAAACAGGTTTAAATGAATATATTGAGACAGGCATTGGTCTAAATGCCGCAATCTCTTCTGAATTACTTATTAACATTTTCATACCTAATACACCACTTCATGATGGGGCCGTTATTATACAGAAGGATAAAGTAACTGCAGCAGCTTGTTACTTACCACTATCTGAAAGTCCGTTTATTTCAAAGGAGCTTGGGACACGCCACCGTGCCGCACTTGGTCTAAGTGAAGTGACAGATGCGATAACGATTGTTGTATCAGAAGAAACTGGTGCTATTAGTATTACACTAAATGGCAATCTACACCGAAATCTTTCTCTAGAGGAATTTGAAACACTGTTACGTAATATGTGGTTTGGAACAGCACAAGAATCAAATGCAGCCTCTAAGTTGACTTGGAGGGGGAAAAAGAATGGATAAAATGATGGATAGTCCATGGGTGTTACGAATCATCGCACTATTTCTTGCCTGTTTGCTCTTTTTCTCTGTTCGTACGGAGCTAACTTCTTCAAATAAAACAACCTCCAATGAGCAAACAGATGTAATTCGCGATGTGCCTGTCGATGTTTTTTATGACAATGAGAATCTTATTGTTACAGGTCTGCCGAAAACTGTTGATGTGACAATAAAAGGCCCAATGCAACTTGTTTTACAGGCAAAGGCAGCAAAAGATTTCTCGGTATTTGTGGATTTAAGTAACTTGCTAATAGGAAAGCATAATGTTAGGCTGCAGTACGAAAACATTTCTAATAAATTACAGGTTACTTTAGACCCAGCAATGGTAAATGTAAATATTGAAGAAAAGGTCACACAGGAATTTCGTGTTGACCCTGAGATGAATAATCGTTTAATCGAAGAAGGATTTATCTTAAAAGGAATGACTGCTAAGCCAGCAACCGTATATGTTACAGGTGCAAAAAGTGCAATTGAAAACATTAGTTATGTCAAAGCTACTGTAACAGGCGAGCAAGGTTTAACGGAACCATTCTCTCAGGTAGCAGCTGTTAAAGTGTTAGATCGTGATTTAAATAAATTAGACGTGACAATAGAACCAGAGACTGTGAAAGTAAAAGTTGATATAGCAGAATATAGTAAGGAACTCCCTGTTGTTATGAAGGAAATTGGAAAAGCGCCAGATGATGTGACCATTAATGAATTAACACTTAATCAAAAAATGGTGAAAGTGTATGGAAGAAAATCAATTATAGACAGTTTAAATGGAATTCCTGTAGAAGTGGATTTGTCAAAAATTACAGAATCTAAAACGTATGAATATGATGTAAAATTACCCGAAGGCGTGACAAAAATATCTGACTCAAAAATTAAAATAAAGGCAGATATTACAAAGGTAGAGCAGGAGAAAACAACACCAACAACTTCTACTCCTCCACCTTCACCTCCTACTGAGGAACCAAATACCACACCTTCTGATGAAAATACTCCTACTGAGAAAACAGAAGATATTGATTCTTAAACAATAACTGACTATAATTTTATTTTGATTCAGTAGAGATTCATTCTCTATCGGTAGAGTATTCTTTCTCGGATAAGAAAAAGCACGAACGATAATAGATACTCAAGCTAAATCGAAATACTCTATGTTTATTCTTTGCATTTTTAGAAGTTGCTTATAAAATATAGAGACTTGTTCAAATTCAGATAATAAGCATAGAAATTTAATTAATAGTTACCAGTGAATAAACGAAAATTGACTTTTCCAAAAGTAAGCAGATGGGCGATCTTTTTGTCACATGGATGAACTGATCACCGACATGCATTGAAGGAGAGAATAATCAAAATGGGTAAATATTTTGGAACAGATGGCGTCCGTGGTGTCGCGAACAGTGAGTTAACACCGGAATTCGCATTTAAACTTGGCCGAGTAGGGGGCTATATTTTAACAAAGGATGCAACTGACCGTCCCAAGGTTTTAATTGGTCGTGATACACGTATCTCAGGTGAAATGCTAGAAGGTGCACTTGTGGCTGGCCTTTTATCAATCGGTGTAGAGGTGATGCGTTTAGGAGTTATTTCAACTCCAGGTGTGGCTTACCTTACGAGAATTCTGAGTGCAAATGCAGGCGTCATGATTTCAGCTTCACATAACCCAGTTGCAGATAATGGCATTAAATTTTTCGGTCCAGATGGTTTTAAACTAACAGATGCGCAAGAGGATGAAATTGAAGCATTACTTGATGCACAAGAAGATACATTGCCACGTCCAATAGGGGCAGATTTAGGTTCCGTAAGTGACTACTTCGAGGGTGGACAAAAATATATTCAATACTTAAAACAAACTGTAGATGAAGAGTTTGATGGCATACATGTAGCATTAGACTGTGCACACGGTGCTACATCTTCCCTTGCTACACATTTATTTGCTGATCTGGAAGCGGATATTTCAACAATGGGTGCTTCACCAACAGGTCTAAATATTAATGATGGTGTAGGATCTACACATCCAGAAGGACTAGCTAAATTTGTCACTGAAAAAGATGCAGATGTTGGCCTAGCATTCGATGGCGATGGTGATCGTCTGATCGCGGTTGATGAAAATGGCAAAATTGTAGATGGTGATCAAATTATGTTCATCATCGGTAAGCATTTAAATGCAGTGGGACGCTTGAAAAAACAAACAATCGTATCAACGGTAATGAGCAATATGGGCTTCTACAAAGCTGTAGAAAGCAATAGTATGAAAAGTGTTCAAACAGCAGTTGGTGATCGATATGTTGTGGAAGAAATGCGTGCCAATGAATATAACTTAGGTGGCGAGCAGTCAGGGCATATCGTTTTCCTTGACTATAATACAACGGGTGACGGCTTACTAACAGGTATTCAGCTAGTGAATATTATGAAAGCGACTGGAAAAAAACTATCTGAGTTAGCATCTGAAATGAAAATTTTCCCTCAGCGTTTAGTAAATGTTCGTGTAACTGACAAGCATGCAGTAACAGAGAATGCTAAGGTTGCATCTGTCATTGCTGAGGTTGAAGCGGAAATGGCAGGCAACGGCCGCGTATTAGTTCGTCCTTCTGGTACAGAGCCACTTGTACGCGTAATGGTGGAAGCTGCAACAGAGGCAGACTGTTCACGTTATGTAGAGCGCATTGCTGATGTCGTCCGCGCTGAAATGGGTCTAACAGAATAAGAATCAGTCAAACTCGATTTCCTTTAATGGAAATCGAGTTTTTTCTATGAAACATACGTACCTAAATAGAATGTTTGAAAGTAATGGGATTGGGAATATTAGTACAGAATCACAAAAACAAGGAGTGTTTGATGAATATGGCTAAAATTGCTACTGTCATTACTGATATGTTCGAGGATATAGAATATACAAGTCCAAAAGAGGCGTTGGAAGCAGCAGGTCATGAACTAGTAACAATTGATACGAAGTCTGGGAAAGACGTACAGGGCAAGCATGGGAAGAAAGTACAAATAGATAAAGCAATTGACGAGGTGAAGGCTGCTGAGTTTGATGCACTGTTTATTCCAGGTGGATTTTCTCCCGATATATTACGTGCAGATGATCGTGTGGTTGCTTTTGTAAAGAAATTTATGGATGATATGAAGCCAACGTTTGCTATTTGTCATGGACCTCAATTACTCATTACGGCTAAGACTTTAAACGGCCGCGATGCAACTGGCTATAAATCGATTCGTGTAGATATAGAAAATGCTGGTGCTAAATTTCATGATGAGGAGGTATTTGTTTGTCAGAAACAATTAGTCACAAGTCGTACACCAGATGACTTGCCAGCATTTAACCGAGAAATTGTGAAATTACTTGAACATAAAGGGCGATAAAAAAGAGGTAAACTATCAAAATAAGGAAAAATGAATATTTCCTTATTTTGATATTCATTTTTAAGTTCCAGACATTTAATAATACCAATCCCCGCAATTAAAAAATAAAACAATCCTCTACAAAGATATGTCTTATCCATCACCATGCCTTACTAAACAGCCAATGCATAATCCGAATTGTCATGAGTTTCGTACTATTGCTGGAAGCTTTCATTTAAATCAACAGCTTGCTCTGATTAACTAGTAAATTTTTAATAGTTGTCTCATTATTGTCAATATAAAGGGGTGAAGGGAGATATTTTTATAACGATAATTTGACGGATAGCATATGATTGAGTATGATGGAGAAGTTGAAGATAAGGTCCGACCTTATCCTTTAACGAACGCAGAAGGAGGAAAGAGAGCGTTAAATCGGAAAACAATTATAGCGCCTGAGCTGAGGAAATTGGACGGAGAAATCTTCAGCAGACGAGGTGGAGGTTTATCGAAAATTCGGCGGATGCCTCCCGATCGACATACCCGATTGTCATTTTTCATTTTGAAAGCATTCGAGTGATTGAATGTACAGAAAATGGAAAAGGTATTAGTGAAAGCAAAGATAAATAGAGAAACTTCACGTATCGATTGGCTACTTTTCAGTCAGCTGAGTAAGTAGTGGTAAGGTGCATGTAGTTGTATGCTTTTTTTCTAAGAAAAAGAAGTATTACTTTTACATTCATAAAAATTCGATAGGCTGGGGTCTAATTTGTCATTGCATGAAATTGACGATATCGGAGGAAATGAATTTTATGTGTGGAATTGTAGGTTATATTGGTGAATCGGATGCAAAGGAAATCCTATTAAAAGGTTTAGAGAAATTAGAATACCGTGGCTATGACTCAGCAGGTATTGCTGTACGTAATGAAGAAGGCGTAACGGTTTTTAAAGAAAAAGGACGTATTGCTGACTTACGTGAGGCCGTGGACGAAGAAATTACAGCTAAAATTGGGATTGGTCATACACGTTGGGCAACGCATGGTGTGCCAAATCGTTTAAATGCTCACCCTCATCAAAGTGCATCAGGACGTTTTACACTTGTGCATAATGGGGTTATTGAAAACTATCATTTATTACAAAAAACTTATTTAAAAGGCATTCCCATGAAATCTGATACAGATACAGAGGTCATTGTGCAATTAGTAGAGTTATTTGTAAAAGAAGGCTTAACGACAGCTGAGGCATTCCGTAAAACTTTATCTTTATTACATGGTTCATATGCACTTGCACTATTAGATGCGGAAGCGGCAGATACAATTTTTGTAGCAAAAAATAAATCACCTCTATTAGTTGGAGTTGGTGAGGGCTTCAATGTTGTAGCTTCTGATGCAATGGCGATGCTACAAGTAACAGATCAATACATTGAGCTTCATGATAAAGAGGTCGTAATTGTACACAAGGCTAGTGTGGAAATTACAAAATTAGATGGTTCATTAATAGAACGTGCACCATACACAGCAGAGCTTGATATGAGCGATATTGAAAAAGGAACTTACCCTCACTACATGCTAAAAGAAATGGATGAACAGCCTACGGTTATTCGCAAAATTATTCAAGCGTATGAAGGTGAGAATGGCGAATTAACAATTGATGCAGATATTTTAAAAGCATTAAGAGCAGCAGATCGCCTGTATATTATTGCAGCTGGCACAAGCTACCATGCAGGCCTAATCGGAAAGCAATATTTTGAGAAAATGGCGGGTATCCCAGTAGAAGTGCATATTTCAAGTGAATTCGGCTACAATATGCCTCTACTATCTGAAAGACCATTGTTTATCTTTATTACACAATCGGGTGAAACAGCAGACAGCCGTCAAGTACTTGTAAAAATTAAAGAGCTCGGCTATCCAACATTAACGATTACAAACGTACCTGGCTCTACACTATCACGTGAAGCAGATCATACATTGTTATTACATGCAGGGCCAGAAATTGCGGTTGCCTCAACAAAAGCTTATGTAGCACAAGTAGCCGTGCTTGCTGTAGCAGCCTATGTAACGGCTAAGGCAAATGGCACAGGCTTAGAATTCGATTTAAAACAGGAGCTTGCAATTGCCGCAAACGGTATCCAAACAATTATCGATTCTAAGGATGTATTAGAAGATATCGCAGAAGACTATTTAAAAATCGCACGCAACGCATTCTTCATCGGTCGTAATATTGACTTCTATGTAAGTCTTGAAGGTGCTCTAAAGCTAAAAGAAATTTCTTACATCCAGGCAGAAGGCTTTGCTGGTGGTGAACTTAAACACGGAACAATTGCCTTAATCGAAGAAGGTACACCAGTATTCGCCCTTGTTACACAAGAAGATGTAGCGCTGAATATTCGTGGTAATGTGAAAGAAGTAACAGCCCGTGGCGCATATCCATGCATTATCGCGATGGCTGGCGTTGATGAAGATGGTGATCGCTTAGTGATTCCCCATGTCCATGAATTACTAACACCACTTGTTTCTGTGGTGCCATTACAGTTAATTAGCTACTATGCTGCATTACACCGCCGTTGCGATGTCGATAAACCACGTAACTTGGCTAAATCGGTGACAGTGGAATAAGGTTGTTTGTCTTTTAATATTGTGAGTTATAACTTATGCTGTCACTTTTTATAATTAAATTTGACATATAAATATAAGATATTGTGACACTAAAAATACACCTTGATACAGAGAAGTTGTTGCTGTATCAAGGTTTGAATTTTTTTTAGATTGTTTTTTATAATATGATACATAAGAAATAAAATTAATTATTCCTGCAAAAAAATATAATTAATATTGTCACTTTATCAGTTATAAAAATATTGGTTTGTAAACATGGAGTTTATTAGACAAAAAAATCGAAAAAGTAATTTTGTTTAATGTCATTAAGGATAAAAATTCCTTAATGACGTTTTTTTTTGAATTTTTTTGAGCCATCACATATTTTGAATGATTAATTTAAAAATGGAAATAAATATAAATAAAATGAAAGGAATTAGTTATGAAATTTTATAAAGAGAAAGAAATCTACTGTTTTAGCTGTCATAAAATAACTTTATTTACATGTAAGGATACTCATAACAAAATAGGAGTAGACAGTCATTGTAGTGAATGTTCTGGTATTTGGTTTGAATGGCAAAATAGAACGGTAGAAAGAGAAATGGAAAAGTGGATTGAAAATAACAAAGGACTGCTTCATTAGTATTAATAGTGATTCTTAAAATTTATCCAATATGAATATTATTGTAGTTTTATAAAAGAGTTTGATCATTTGAAAAAGTTTGATAATTTAAGATAAAGATTGATCATTTATAATTAAGTTTGATTAAAAATCCTGTGTTGATATGTAGGCTTTTTTCTTATTCCACAATCGAGCCATATTGTTGATTACAATCTTTTATAAAAGATTACTTTACAACGATTTAAACCTCCCAAACTATATAATTAAATCACTAGCACCAATGTGTTCATACACTCCACTCATTGTGAAGCTGTTGCATGGTTGGAATTAATTACTATAAAGAAAAAGAACGAATTTCCGATGGTGAAATTCGTTCTTTTTTGTTGAAGTTATTGAACGAAGCAGGTTAGTTGAACAAAGGGGATTTTCTTACTCCTAATTAAGCACCAATGGGTGGTAATAAGTAGTATAATATAAATAAACCGGAAATTAAATTCGGGGTGGTAAGCCCTTTCGACAAGATCTTAAAATAATGATACATACTTATTTTCGTACATATGGACGAACAGAAAAAATTCTAATTGATTGGCATCCTATATAATACTTGTGAATCTTATTAATGATAATGGCACCAGAACAAGTAAAGCATTAAAGATAATCGAAAATCAAGGTGTTATTGTGATCAAAGCTAAGTTCTAAAGCTATTCGGCATAGAGGTGAAATATTGTTAAACAAGCTAACTTAACACACTTTTATAAAATTAATGTTCTTTATCTACCGGTCCAGTGAATCGGGGGTATTGCACTATACTAATTTAAAATGTTTACACATTCATTGATACACAAGGGAGGGTTTTTTTAATTGAGGGAACAAATACTTATCGTAGATGATAATGAAGACATTATTTCTTTCTTAAAGCCTGCTCTAGAAGTAGAGGGATATATTGTAGACTATGCTTTAAATGGAAAAGAAGCTTTAGGTAAAATTAAGGGGGAATTTGACATCATATTATTAGATGTTGGACTTCCTGATATAGATGGTTTCACAATTTGTGAAGAGATTAAACAAGTTAACTCCTGTCCGGTTATTTTTTTAACAGCAAAGGGTCTCGAGCATGAAAGAGTTAAGGGTTTCTTGGTAGGAGGAGTTGATTATATAGTCAAACCTTTTTCTTTGAAAGAGCTGATGCTCAGGGTAAAAGTACATATCAAACAATTAGATAGAAAATATGAAAGAACATTCATTAAATCAGGGGAAGTTGAAGTTGATATTTCAGCGAAGAGTATTAAGATAAACGAACAACTAATTGACTTGACTAAAAAAGAATATCAAATCATAGAACTTCTATCTACTCATCCAGGGCAAGTGTTTTCCAAAGAAAAAATCTTCGAATTAATATGGGGATATACTAGCGATAGTGATATTAATACTATCACTGAGCATATCAGAAGAATTCGTTCTAAAATTTCCGCGAATACATCCTTTGATAACTGTTATATAAAAACAGTATGGGGGGTCGGATATAAATGGGAAGATTGAAATACCTAAATAGAAATTTAAAGTTAAAAACGCAGTTTCTTCTGTTTTTCATAATAAGTGCTTTCTTAGCTGCTTTCCTTAGTATCATACTTCTCTTAATTAGTATTTTCTTATTTCATGATCTCAAACAAGTCAACGAAATAAAGGATTATGTTGAATTAAATGCTGAGAATGCTTTGAATCAGAACTATCAAAAAGAACTGAAACGTAGGATACCAGACGACTTTGATTATTGGCTTTTTATAACTGACGATAATATACCTTACACCTCCACGTCTAATTCCATGCCTATTGAACTATCTAATATTATACAAAATCGCCCTACAAAGGAGATTAATATAGTAACAGATGAAAATCATATAATTTCTTATATACCATTACACAGTAAAAATATAGAGGGTGCCTTTATATTAAAGTATAAAAATAAGTTGTTTCTTAATTCGAAATTTATTAATAAGATAATTGATAAAACAAGCTATACAGCTTTTTTTAATCTGTTTATAATTCTCCCGATAATGATACTTTGCACTTTTATCACAGCATTTATCTTTTCTTTATTGTTTGCTAGGGGCATTAATAAGCCTTTAAAAGAATTAATTAATGCCAGTGAAACAATTAAACACGGTAGATTAGATTTTGCAATCAATACCTCTTACAACAATGAAATAGGACAAGTATTAAAATCGTTTGAAGATATGAGAAAAACTCTCCAGGATTCATTAAAAAAACAATGGACGATGGAAGAACAACGTAAAGACATGATTCTCTCTTTAACACATAATATTAAAACACCAGTAACCATTATTAATGGCCACTTAGAATTAATATCTAGTTATGAACAAAGTTTAACAAGTAATCAAAAAAAAGAATCTATGGACATTATAGTTCATAATGCTGATAGAATACGGGTTATGATTAATCAGTTAAACGAGATTTGGGACTTGGAAAGAACCAATTTTTCATTGTTTATTCAAGATGTATCTTTAAGTAAGTTTACAAAGAAAATAAAAGATAACTTTGATCAAATTTGTTCAAAGGAAAATATTTCGTTTAAAATCGTATCATCTATTCATGAAGAAGATACGTTCAGCTTTGATCCTATAAGAATGAATGAAGTATTTGAAAATATTATTTCAAATTCGATTAAATTTACTAATAATGGTGAAATAAAATTTGAAATAAAGAAAGAAGAAGCAGGCATATCTTTTAAAATTTCTGATACTGGAAACGGGTTTAATGAAAAGGAGCTTGAATACATATTCAATAAAGATTATAAAGGTGATGAAGGAGTTAAGTCTATCAATAGTTCGGGGCTAGGTCTCTATATTTGTAAGCTCATTGTAGAAAAACACAATGGAAAGATTAAAGGCTTTAATAATGGTATGGGTGGTGCGAGTATCGAAATTTTCTTGCCACAATCATTAATGCATAAAACTAAAATACAAACTCCATATACCTATAATTAATAGATTAAAATATTTGACGCTTTTTTATTAACAAACACCCCAATATCGATAAAATTAGGGGTGTTTGGCATTATTAGAGGATGGAACTATTAACGATATTGAAAGTACTTAGAAATACTGGCTCCCCGACACTACGGAAACAAAGGTAGGCTCTTTATACAATACTACCTATTCGTTTGTTCCACATCCATAAAGATACACCGAATATTAAAAAGGTAACGAATATAAATATCAACATATTTATAAGTTCGTATGTTCCTCCTATAATAGAGTAAGCAACATCTGGTGTATTAAAAAGAATATTTTGTAAAGGTACGGATATATAAATACCTCCAACCAGTAGTGCTATGCTTCCAAAAAAGGACAGAAATGTTTTTTTAAACAAGATGCTTAATAATGAAATTATAGGGAGAATAGATAGATGTACTATGAATATAATTGAATAGAACTTTAGATTATAAAAGATCGAGTCAAAAAGATATAAATTTTCATTGATATTATAATAACTTGTGTATTTTACATTAGGCATAAATAAGTATCCTATCAGGGAATTAATAAGAAATACAAACAAAAGCATGCTCATATATGTTAGCATTAACGCAATCCATTTTCCAATTAATAGCTTCCATTTTTTGAAAGGTCTGAGTAGGATCATTTTGTACCCGCCAGAGTCAATTTCGGAACTTAAAGATTCGCTAAAAAACAGTGGTAAAATAATGAAAATAAATAACGCATTAAATTCGAGCATTTGTGTTACTGGGTAATTAAGATTATTTAATGAATACTGTACGCCATCAACTGTATAATAGTCGTTACCCCATCGCTGTTGAAAAAAGTAGAAGATTAAAATGGGAAATAAAATAGTTATTGCGTATATAATCTTTGTGCTTTTTTTATAAAACATTCTCCCGAATTCTGATTTAATAATTCTTAGCATAAAACTGTCCTCCATTACTCTAAATAATGTTTATTCGTAAAAGCTAAATATGATAAAGATTTGAAAATTAGAAAAATGATAATCATACTATATAAAAAAACATCTGTAATTCCAGCAGCAAAATATGCTGCTCCTTTTGCTTGGATAAACATAGTGGATATTGAACTATAATTCAGTACTATAGGATCACTATCCGCATAGTTTTTAAATACGATAGGTACGTAAGCAATATAAACAATATTAAGAAATACAAAGCCTAGACTTAGGCCCAAAACACCGGCTATTGATTTACATTTAATTGATAAAAACTCGATAATACTTCCAAAAGTCAAAAGGCTCAAATATGCCAAAATATAGTATTTTATAGAAAACAAAATGACATCTATTACGCTGTATAGCCCTTCTTTAAAAAATAATGGTGAAACATTCGCTTTAGGAAGAAATATTAAAGCAAAAAGTAAAGAGACTATACAATGGATTAAAATTATTAAAAATATATTTAGACACATTACTAATGACTTTGCTATATATAACTTGCTTATTGAAATTCCTCTGGTAAATGTCATTCTTAGATAACCTTTTCTATATTCCTCATGAAAACTCAAAATACAAAAAGTTATGACAATTGCGTTAAAAGCAGTTATAAGCATTTCTTGTAAACTAGTTATGTGAAAGTTAAGACTTGAACTAAATACTATATCTGTCATTTCTGCTGTTTTGTTAGATTGTAAAGCGAATTTCAGTGCTAAAAAATTCACTATAAGTATCGCTATAAAACAGACCACATTTATCTTTTTAAACCAAAACTTTTCAAATTCATATATAAACAATGATTTAAACATTAAAACCATCCTTTGTTTCAGATCTATTAAACTTTCAGGATTTTTCAACTTATTCTTCGATGAAAACGGGAATTATGCCATAAAATCTAAAAAAATCTCTTCTAAATCTTTTTCTTTATCCATTAATAGGCAGTCAGCATCCCCAACCCATTTAATACATCCTTCTTTAATAAATATATATTTATTACAAATCTTTTGAAGCTCATCGAGAAGATGACTAGAGATAAAAAAAGTAATTTCGAATTTTTTTGCAAGACTGAGTATTAATTCACGCAAATCTTTCATACCAACGGGGTCTAGTCCATTAGAAGGTTCGTCTAAAATAACAATGGATGGATTATTAAGTAATGACTGTGCAATACCTAACCTTTGTTTCATTCCTAAAGAATAGTTTTTTACTAAATCATTGCCCCTATCTTTTAGTCCAACAAGTTCTAATACTTCTTCAACTTTATTTAACTGTTCTTTACGATCCATTCCACTATTTAATCTAGCAAGATTTCTGAGATTCTTTCTTCCTGATATATATTCAAAAAACACTGGAACTTCTATTATTGCTCCAACCCCAGACAGTGCCTTTTCTCTATCCTTTTGAACATCAATCCCATTTATTAAAATTTCCCCATCGTTAGGTTTTATTAGTCCGGTAGCCATTTTCATAAGTGTAGTTTTACCGGCCCCATTTGGACCAATAAAGCCGCATATATCTCCTTTCATAATATTAAACGTCATATTTTGAATAACCTTTCGTTTATTTAAAGTCTTACTTACATTTTGAACTTCGATAATGCTTTTCATTTTAATCCCTCTCCTTCAAAAGTTTTTTAGTTTAACTGAGAATGAACATCTCCTTATAACTATAAAAACATACAGATATCAACTTTTTAACAACTATACTCAATATGCAATTCTTTTTTGGGCGGAGCCGATATGACGGCGGTTTGGTATTATTTAGGGAATGGAGGGGGATTTCAGAAAAAAGAAAGTGGTGGGTGAAACGAGATAATCATGCGGAATAGTAATGATGAACCTTTGGAAAATTGAAGTGTATATCCATGAAAAAAATATATTGTGAAACATTTCACTTCAACTAACGGAATGCGTTAGTTGAAGAAAAAACTGTTTGAAGATAAACAAAAAGACTAGGTTCTACTATGGTAGGACCTAACCAATTACTTAAACCCAACCAGCACCCATGTGTTGCCACATACACTCCACACATATGGTATGTGGGAACATAGTCTACACCTAAAATGATCCTAATGTTATGAAAATTTAGGGGGAGTTTGAAATGATTTATGATTCTTATTTTGTTTAACCACTACTGCACAGTACAATGATACTATTCAATAGACTAATGTGATGTTCAACAATCGGGCGCTTTCTCGGAAAACTAGGAAAGTGTCTTTGTCTTTATAGGACATAGTGTTATTGAACGCTGCATTTAATTAGGGGGAGGCATTGTTATGGAAATATACTGGGTAAACGGACAATATCAAGAAGATGAGCGGATTTTTGATTCTCAGTTTGAAGTTTATGAATGGACGGACTCATTATATCAAGATTTCTCAAATGGCTTTTTGAGAAAAGAAAATATCGGTTATGCAACTCCTGATGTAAAGGTAATGGATTGTTTAACGGAACTAATACCACAATGGGCGGAATACACGAATGTACATGTTACAATGCATAGAGATAAGATTGAGGTAGACGGTAAAAAAATGTATAGAATTTGGACTTCATATGGTAGATAAAGTTATTCCACAATCGGGCGCATTTCTCTAATAAGGAATGCGTCTATTTGCATTCAAGGGCCATATTGTTGAATAATACAGGTTAATGAAATTCGGTTAGTGTTTATATTTGAAACCTTTCCCACGATTTACCGTTAAGTATTGTTAGAATGTGCTGCACTGGGAAATTGCTTTTCTACATCAGTTCCGATTTCAGCTAGGATTTGTTCTGCCATTCGCGTGGCGATTAGGGAGCGACAGTCAGTGATACACCGTGGTCGTTGGAGTCAGACTAACGGAAGGGCTCAAGGCACCATAGTTTATCGACCTTCCTCTCCCAGCCGTAGTATTCAATAAAGGAGGAGATGTTTTGAATAAATATCTTAAAATCGCTCTTGGCATTTTAGGTGTCATATTATTAGGAATTGGAATACTTGTAGTTGCCTTTATATTAGAAATGAAACCTGATAAAGATAAAGAAGAAGAAGTAAGAATTCAAGCTGAACAATATTTAGAAGATAATTTTAATGATAACTTCGAGATATATGACACTCTGTATGATAATATGGGGAACTTTGAATTTGAATATGCTGCTAAGGTCAAGGATAAGAAAACGAATACAGAATTTTTAGTTTATTATGATGATGAAACAAAACAAATGGTGGACACTTACATTGCGGATAAATGGGCAGATGACTTAGAAAGTGAAATACGCCCTTTTATTAAAGAGAATTTTGGAGAAACAACTGATTTCTTTGTTTTCTTTACCGATGATAATATCGGGCAAGAATTAGGTATCGACCCTCTTAATTCTAAAAGTTATAAAGAGTTTGATGTTGCACCGATTATTCGTATTACTGTCACTCGTAAAAAGAGTGAAGATGACGAAAAAATCCTAAATGAATTCATAGCTTTTCTAAAAAGCGAAGATAAATTACAACACGGTTCATTTACTATGAGTTATATCGATGAAAAAGGTGTCATTTTAGATGATGAATGGATTAAAGATTTTTAATTAGATAATTTCTTCAATTAATGGGGCGCTTTACTTGAAGATCATTGAGCTGTTTTAGACAGCTCTTTTTTCTTATTGTACTAACGGTGCATTTAGTGAAAGAATAGATTGGAGGAAGAGTAATGACAAAAAATAAATTAAAAGGTTTAGTGTCTTTAGGTTCTGTAATAACTGCAATTGGTTTTATATTGCTATTTTTCAGTGTTGATATTGGATTATCACTTGCTGAATATCGGATAGTTACACAAGGTGGGATGGACACTTCGCAATACCTAATTGTAATTGAAGGTTATACAAATAATTTCTTAGCTGCTGGAAGTATCCTTTTTGGGATTGGTATCTCCACCATCATTTTTGCTTATTACAAGATACTTAATATTAACGAATAGAAGTAATAAATATTGTTTTTCTTATTCAAGTAACGGGTGCTTTAGTTTAACAAGTAAAAAACAGTGAACACTATCTTGATATTCAACAATCGGGCGCGATTATGGAACAACATAGGAAGAAAATAATCAATCTTTTTTATAAAAATCAATCTTAGTATTACAATATAAGACTCCATTTTGATCAATCTTTTTTCAAAATGGAGTCTTTTTATTTATAGAAAAATGCTGGTTTGTGAGATGTTTTTGATCAAACTTTATTATAAAGCTACAGTGATTGTAGACTTGGAAAAAAGTTTGATAATACGTAAAAAAGACTGATAAAAAAACCTTTTGCCTATAAAATATTGGCAAAAGGTTTTTTAGTGTTTATGAGTAGGTTCTTTACAGAATAAAAGTTTTTTTAGATTTGTGATTTTCTTTTATGTTCTAGCCAATAATTAAAATCTCAAATTGTTATTCTATTAAAAGGCCATTTAATTGATTAACACTTCTAAATTAAAAATGGGGTTTTATGTTAATCTTGATTTGAGTTTGTGAAACAATGTACTTAAGCTAACGAAGCATTTAGTTGAATAGCAATTAGGTGTGACTGGAAGAGTTGGTGATGATATAAAAAAACACCGAAGTGTCATATGTATTTTCAAATTAAGCTTATGGACAACTTAGAATTTGTAGGGTTAATCATAATAGTGAAATTCAAAACCGTCTTCTGGTTCGCCAACTTCATATCCCAATAATTTTGTAGCTCTATTCTTAAATATTGTAATCCATTCATTCCATTCTTCTGATGGTAACTTAGCATAGAATTGTAATCCACTTGGTTCAATACTTACTTCTATCAATTTACCATCTGAACCATACCACTGTGGACAGCCGTTTACAAAGTTGTTCCAGTTAGGCATTTCTCTATATAAACGCTCCAACTTATCCCAAACTTCTTGTGGAGCAGAATAATGAATATTCAAATTAATATTGTATATTTCCATATGTTCTCCTTTTAATATATTGTTTTACTGTGGGTCAACTGTGATAAAAACACTTTTTAATCCGTCATCAGTATATAAAAACTCCATTTGTAAACACATATCTGCCAATTTTGAATTTGAAGTTAAAGCATAATCAACAGCAAATCCACTGTTATCATTGAATTCATAGAAGTTGATTTGTGAATATTCGTATTTTGGGTGGAAATTACAGGGAGCGCCATATTCATCAAATGAATCAAATCCATTTAAGTTTAATGTTTCTTGAACATAATAGAATAACTCACTAATATCATCCACTTCAGATTCATCCACATAATTTAAAATGTTTTCATATTCTTTATTGTGCATTATTTTTAATATATTAGTAATAACAGTTAAAGCATATTGTTTATCTTCACTTTTCATAGTGAACCTCCAAATTCTAATTTGTCTTTCTATTCAACTGTATAATATCATACATTTGTGAGAAAATTCACTTAAGTGTAGTGCTTTAGTTCAATAACGATTTTCAACAATCGGGCGCAATTCTTGAAGGTGAATTGTACCTTTTTCCGCAACTGGGCCATATTCTTGCATTTTCTCCTCATACAAAAATTTGATATGATGAACTTGTATCATTGTAAGTATCCTTTCCATTCCTCCTAATCGACTTTTTTGCCAATTAGAAGGTTAGTAGATTTGAAGGGTACGGACAATGATATTTTTTTACGTTTTAAAGGACCCATAACTGCTAGAATTTCCAGTTACATTCTGCTCCTTTTTTATTTTGCACTAAACATTTTATAAAGTGAAATTCCACGTAATTAACCACATATAAATTGACCCGTAGTCATAAATGATAATTGTAAAATAAATATTCTAAAATTTAATCAATAAAATAACAAGATAAATATTGACCGTGAGTCTAAAAAGTATTATAAATAGTTTAGTGGTTATTTCCGAAAAAAGGGTGAAATGTAAGTTGTCTAATACACGTATTCATTTTATGGATTTTTTAAAAGTGTTTCTTTCTTGCACTGTAATCGTCCACCATGCAGGTCAACCTTATGGCGGGTCAAATGGTTTTTGGTATGTACGAGATTTGGGTGTCGATTCTGACTTGGGCGTTTTTTTTGGGATAAACTCTGCCTTTAATATGAGTCTTTATTTTTTTCTTTCTGCTTATTTTATTCCTCTTGCGTATAAACACAAAGGGAATATAGGTTTTTTGAAAGATCGGTTGAAGAGAATTGGTATACCTTTATTGTTTGGATTTATAGTAATAATTCCTTTAATAATGTACTTTTATTATAATGAATTTCGTGGTTACCCTAACCTATCGTTATATGAATACTATAAAAATATTTATCTAGGATTTGGTGAAAAACCATTAAATTGGGCAGGACCATCTTGGCCAGACCTAAATTTTGGCCATCTTTGGTTTATTGAACATCTTCTTATTTATTCACTGATATATCTATTATTAATGAATCTTTTTAAAAATATTAATTTACCAAAAATTTTAATTTACCCAACACATAAACATATTTTTATATTTGTTATTATCGTATCGTTTATCACTTTTTTAGTTCGAACAAGTTATTCGATTGATGAATGGATTGGTGTACTAGGTTTTATCCAAATGGAGTATGCACACTTTCCTCAATATTTAGCATTTGTAGTTTTGGGAATAACAGCTGCTAATAGTAACTGGATTTATCATATCCCTAAAGGTGTCGGTAATTTATGGTTATTTATAGGGGTTTTATTAATTGCTTTAAATGTCATTGGGTTTGTACCACATTCAAGGGGTGGATGGGATAGTAGTTCACTTATTTATGCAATCTATGAGACCTTTTTATGTACAGGACTTTCAATTGGTTTAATTGAATTATTTCAACGTAAATTAAATAGAAAATCAAAATGGATTGAGACACTAGCTAAAAATTCCTTTTGTGTTTACATTATTCATATTCCGGTATTAATTGGAATTCAATATATTTTAATTAGTGTACCTGTTTCAGGCTATATAAAATTCGTATTAGCATCACTATTTGGGATTGTATTTAGCCATTTAATATCGTATTTTATTATTCGAAAATTACCGGTTATTAGTCTACTATTCTCTGGTACAAATCATAGACGTTCTCAAAGTTTAGTCGATAAATTTAATAAGAAGAGTATATATTAGTGCTCTGCTTGTCTCCAATTCTCTCTTTGACAACATTCCTGCGAGTTTTTATAACCCAGGCTATTCTCGCAGGATTACTTTGGAAATCAACAGGATCTTTATGAAGATATTCCTTTAAAGAATACATCAAAACTCATCATAAGTTGTGTAATAAGATCATCTTCGCCTCCACCAAGACACCAGTGGGTTAATACACCAATAAACATTTGAATAGTTAAGTCTGCCAGTGTTTCAGGGGATAATTTTTGTGTAAATTCCCCCGTTTCTTGTCCATGCTTAAAAATTGGAATCAATAAAGCACGAAGATTATTCATATTATCTATGTGATTATTTAAATTATTAGCACTTGAGAGAGTTGCCATTAAAGTTGCTCTTCTTAATGACCTTGTATAGTTTAAATTATGTACGATATTAATTAACGAAGAGAGTAGTTTAGGTACTACTGGACTTGTGATATTCATTAATTTTTCAGCTTCTGAATAGATTGAAATTCTTTCGAAATCCTCTATGACTGCCTCTTTTGTCGGAAAATAATTAAAAAAAGTACCCTTAGAAACTCCAGCTAATTTCACAATATCTTCAACCTTTGTCGACTCATATCCGTTTTCCGAAAATAATTTGAAAGCAGCGTTTGTTATAGCTAATTTAGTTTGTCTTTTCTTTTCTTCCCTTCCCAACTTTATTCACTCCATTTCTTACAATAACGTTATTATTAATTCTACTATAAATAACTGTTTAAAAAGTAATTATTGTTTTAATTATACGTATTAAGAAAAACAGACTGCTATTATTGATATGCTCCCAATTAGGTAGACAGATGAAATAAAAAAATTCATCTGTCTACCTAATTGGGGGCATTTTTGTATGGCCTTTTATAAACATCCCAAAGAATTAATGTTATCTATTGTTCATTTATATCAAGACACTAGCGTCGCATTAAAATAGCTTAGGTTTCAATTTTAGGCTGAATTTTCTGTAATTATATTTCTCCATAAAAAAATCCTTTATAATGGTTAGGCTGTAGTAACCAATCCAAATCCAACATAAGGGACAAACACATGAATGAGCAACAATACTTTGGTTTTTGGTCAAATATATAGCTTTCAAGTAAACTTAATAAATACTAATAGGTGGCTAAGCTTTCTTGTTGTAATTCTATATTGTGAAAATGAACGATTTTTCCCAGTTAGTCGTATTACATATAAATCATTATTGTATGGAGTAGATCTCATGGATGAAAAGGATTTAATTCGAAAGGCGAAAAAAGGAGATACATTGGCTCTTTCGAAACTGCTACAACAGAATTATTCGTTCCTCGTAAAGTATTTAATGAAAGTTACCCTTCATCCACAAATCGCAGAAGATTTAACACAAGAGACGATGATAAAGTGTATTGAAAAAATCCAACTGTATAATGGTGAATCCAAGTTTTCCTCGTGGCTCATCACAATCGCAACGAACCTTTTTATCGATCAACAGCGTAGAAAGAAGCGGGAGAAAAACTGGCTAGAGCAGGAACAAGCGCTCCGAAAAATGAAATGGAATGCAGCCATTATGAATGAAGAATGGACTGATGTACTTGATGTACTTGCTCAAATTAATGAAGAAATACGTATGCCAATCGTGTTAAAGCATTATTACGGATATTCATATGAGGAAATTGGAAAAATGATGGGTATTGCAGAAGGAACAGTAAAATCTCGAGTTTCAAATGGTCTAAAAAGTGTACGAAAGGAGTTGGCTGAACTTGAAGGAGTATGATTCTAAAAATAATAATTCTATGTTGGATGATGAAGATGAATTAACGGTTAAGCAATTAATAGATGGTTTAGAAAAACTGGATCAATGGAATCCAGTATCTACTCCAAACTTACAATGGTTTCAACAAAATGTCGAATTAGAGAAAAAAAGAATACGAAAAAAACAATGGAAAGACCTCCTCATGTTTATCTCTGTTGCAGTATTTGTGCTTTCGGTTGGGATTGCTGTCGTTTATCGTCAGCCAATTCTTTTTCTTTATTTTCAGCTTGTGGGGATTATCTTATTGCCCTTAGCGCTTAAAAAAACTAGAAAGAAGGTCAGTAATGAATGAGCTCAAACGAACTAAGTAACACACCGCTTTGGTTATTGGTCTTGATTGCATTCATTCTGATTTGCCAGGGCTCATGGATGTTTTGGGATGCACGGAAGAGGGGACACAATGCTTGGCTATGGGGCTTTTTAGGCCTTATTACATTTCCAATGTATCTTATTATCTATCTTATTTTTGCAAGAAAAATATTTAAAAGAAAGGTCTCAGGATCAAATTCCTGAGATTTTTTTGTTTATTTTTTCTTGAGTGAACGATTAGAAGAACGTAATCGTATTAAGGGTGAATAAACAATTTGAAGGAGGGAAACAAGAATGAACTGTTTAATAGAGTCTTATAGTAAATAAAACAAATATTGATATTTATAAGAATCTTATACTGAAATCAAGGAGGTTACTTATGACAAAGCAAAAAAGTGTTAAAGGACTATTCATTTATCTCTTGCTTGGAATCATTGCATTCGTTCCCTTATATCTTAAGGCACTATCGACACTATCGACATACCCGGCCCAATTAGAGCAAGCGAGGGAAATGATGGGGATTTCAGGATCACCTGAAATGTTAGCCTTACTTGGCACACTTCCCAATTATATTTTCTTAATCATTGCTCTTGTTATAGGTTTTTTTACTGCTCATAAAGTTGGTTTAAAATCTGTGATTATGCACCCGAATGCTAGAGAAAAGTCAAAGTCAGAGTGGATAAAAGGTATTAAACTAGCTATCATACTCGGTTCGATTGCAGGAGTTGTTATAAGAGGAATCGATTATCTTTTATTCCCACTCATGCCGGAGGGTCTAAAAGAACTAATACATCCTTATAATGCAATAGAATTTTTAGCAGCTTTACTCTACGGAGGGATTGTTGAGGAACTATTAATGCGTTTTGGGTTTATGAGCTTGTTGGTTCTTATTTTTTGGAAACTATTTGATCGAAAATCAGCAAAACCTTCGAACTGGGTCTTTATCCTTGCAATATTTGTTAGCACATTATTATTTGCAATAGGTCACTATAGTGGAACTGCAAGTGTGACAGAAATGACCGCATTTATTTGGTTCCGAATGATCTTATTGAATGGTTTACCCGGCTTCTTCTTTGGCTGGATTTATTGGAAGCACAATCTAGAACTTGCGATGCTTGCACATATGTTTGCTCATATTGCCATGCATTTTCTAATGTTGATTGTCTCCTTTTTTATGTAAAAATATATATGGTGCATATACACTTTGAAAATTTGCTTGTGTAAAATATAACTATATGAGGAGCTAGACAGGAAAGGCGAAGGGTATATGATTGAAAAAAGCAAATGGATATACTGCCCAATTTGTAGTTCAAAAACACGCACTAAAGTATATGCAAATACAATATTAATTAGTTTTCCTCTTTACTGTCCAAAATGTAAACAAGAAAGTTTAGTAAACATAAAAAAATTTAAAATTATCATAGTTAAAGAGCCAGACGCTAAGACGCAGAGCCGATATATTGAGATGTATGTTAACCTCAATTTAAATCCTATATGGTTTTAATACGTTACTTCAAGCAACTGGATTTAATCGAATCATCAATGGATTGCTACCTTCTGATCAAACAGTTGAAAATGGCTATACCGAAAAAGAAATCAGTGATAATAAATTATTTTCTTATCATATTGTCAACGATACGATCATTAATCAGGCTTTGAGTTTAAATGACAATGTCAATGAGGTAAACAGCATCGTCTTCCCTTCAGAAGTACCTGTACTGAAACTAATATCCTCAGACTTTCAAAAACGAGTAAAAGATGGAGATGAGATTCAAAAAAGTCACGTAAAACGACTTGGTGCAAATGCCGAGTCCCAAATGATTGACGGCTCTCATGGATTCTTTCAAACGCATGTCACAGAGATCCATGATGCCACAAGTACTTTCCTTAAAAAAATCGACTAAGGACTTGTTACAAATACAGACTAAAGGGAGCTAGAAATATAATCTCAGCTCCCTTTTTGTTTTAAATACAATTATTCATAATCTCAATATAGAGAATGAAAATGGGGGGTAAATGTTTCCTTAAAGTGAATGAAAACGTTCCTCAAAAATATAGCCCTTCAATGCAAATAGACGCATTCCTTATTAGAGAAATGCACCCGATCGCTGAATATCAATTCTGTGATTTGTCTTTTGCTTGTTAAAGTAAAGCACCTCGTTAATTAAATAGGGATATTTTTCTAGATTGTTTCCAAAATCTCTTTTGCAATTTCATTAAGTTCTTCTGCGAGTTCATTATCTGTAGGTGTTTCAGCCACTCTTGTTAAATACTCTCTAAACTGAACTCTTGACTCTACTGGCAATTTGATAATTAAAAAATGTAGAATAAACCACTTCCAGTTATCATCATCTGAAGATAAAACATCTTGCACATGTGGGGCAATTTCTTCTGGAAAAGTTAAAAGTAATTCTAATACCCTTGGTGTCACTGGCCAATTCATATCTTGAATCCATTCGAGAAGGTTAGGCAGTAAAGGCAATATTTTATCTCTATCCATTTTTTTTATCATTTCTACTCTATCATGATCATGCTTATGTCTTGGCAAAAGATCTTCAAAGTTTTCCATTTGCGTCTCTCCCTTAGATTTTTATACATGGCAATCTATTTATTGTATAGTCTTTATTAAACTAATCTGTACGTTAATTTAAGTGAGAAACTTCACAATCTTACTCTATAATTCAACAATAATATCCAATTTTATTGAAAACGTTCCTCAACAATCTGGTCCTTTCCATGAATAAAGACGCTTTCCTTATTAAAGAAAAGCGCCAGATTGCGGAATAGTGGAAAATACGAAAGAGCTGCAAAATGTCATTTCTAAATTTTTTCTAATGCACCCCATCCTTGATTATAGTAACATCTTTTTTAGTCTCGCTAAAATTCCTTTAAGAAATAAAGCATTTTTTTCAATTCCACGGCGTTTACACCACTTGATACTATTAAAAGCATCTGTAAATCGACAAAAAGGCAATACAATTACCTGTTAAAGGATATCTAAAATAGCCTTTACCCGTTATTTATTTTGGTGCAATTATTTCTTTACCACCCATGTATGGTCTTAAAACTTCAGGAATTACTACGCTTCCATCAGCTTGTTGATAGTTTTCTAGGATAGCGGCAACTGTACGACCAATGGCAAGACCTGAACCGTTTAATGTATGAACATATTCTGGTTTTGCATTTGGCTCACGACGGAAGCGGATATTCGCTCGTCGTGCTTGGAAATCCTCAAAGTTAGAGCAAGAAGAAATTTCACGGTACATGTTTTGTGCTGGAATCCAAACTTCTAAATCATATTTCTTCGCTGCAGTAAATCCTAAATCAGCAGTACACATTTTTAGTTTACGATACGGTAAGCCTAGTAATTGCAGTACTTTTTCAGCATGACTTGTTAACAACTCTAGCTGTTCATATGACTCCTCTGGTTTTACAAAGCGTACTAATTCCACTTTGTTGAATTGATGCTGACGGATTAAACCACGTGTATCACGACCCGCAGAGCCTGCCTCTGAACGGAAGCACGCACTATAAGAAGCAAAGCCTTGTGGTAAAGCCTCAGCCAGTAAAATTTCATCGCGATAGAAGTTTGTTACAGGTACCTCTGCTGTTGGAATCATGAAATAATCTGTTTCCTCTAATTTAAATAAATCTTCCTCAAATTTAGGAAGGTTTCCAGTACCCGTTAAGCTATCGCGATTAACAATGACAGGTGGCAGCATTTCCTCATAACCATGCTCTTCTGCATGTAAATCCATCATAAAAGTCATCAGTGCTCGTTCTAAGCGAGCTCCAAGACCACGGTAGAATAAGAAACGGCTACCTGTTACTTTTGCACCTCGTTCAAAGTCAACAATCTTCAAATCTGTAGCAAGATCCCAGTGTGCTTTAATGTCAAAATGAAATGTTGGAATTTCACCCCAAGTATATTCTTCTACATTGTCTTCTTCTGTTGTCCCTACTGGTACAGATTCGTGTGGAATGTTTGGCAAGCGCATCATCATATCTTTAAAGCGCTCTTCAACATCATTTAGTTGAACATCTAGCTCTTTAATTTCATCGCCTACTTGACGCATACGAGCAATAACTTCATCTGCATTTTCCTTGTTGCGTTTCATAATTGAAATTTGTTCAGATACTTTATTTCGTTCTGCTTTTAATTCTTCTGTTTTAGCAATTAACTCACGACGCTTTGCATCTAAATCCTCAAAGTCATCTAAGTTGCCTAAATCTTCATTACGTGTTAATAGCATTTCTTTAATTTCCGCGAAATTATCGCGTACGCGTTTAATATCTAACATAGTCATACCTCCAGTAGTTTAATGACACTGCATCCATTAAGTCTTGGTGTAATTGCGTTGCAAGCTAAACTCGAATAGCTCCGCTTTGAATCAAAATAAACACAAAAAAGCCCCCATCCCTAAGAAGGGACGAGAGCTACCCGCGTTGCCACCCTAATTGATTAGGCATATACCTAATCCACTTATTTCATAACGGCATTTCAGCCGGCTACAGCCTACTTACATTACTTCGACTGTGCAACTCCAGGACGGATTCACAAGTGCTTCTATCAGCTTCCACCAACCGCTGACTCTCTTAAAAAAACGTGCTTGCTACTACTTCCCATCATCGTGTTCAGTTATTTAAATTTTAACCATACTGTACTATATGAAAACAGATTTCGCAAGTCATACCATAGGATACAAAATATTCTAGAATTCTTGAATCACGTTTAATTCCGGATGAAATGCACAACCCAATAAATGACCATTTCACGCTAAGATAATTTCCCCTCATATTCAGCGAATTTCACCATTTTTACCGACTGTTTTAATATGAGGAGCCCGAAGTCTTCAATGGAAAGGTCAGAATAAAACGATTGAATGTTTTCAATAAAGTTATAATCCATCTAGAATACCCCTTTAAGTCTCTTTCTATTGTTTAGTTTAAGGACAATCCTTCACAATCTCAACTATACTTTAACAGAAAAACCAAATACCTTAATACCTTTCAAGTTACTCCACTATGGTCTGTTGGTAATATAAGGTTAGCCAGATTTTTCTGGTTGACCATTTTCTTATAGGTCTTATTATTACAGTAGTCGGGGTAGAACGTCTGGCCCGTGGGACTTGATCCCGTCCGCAAAACTGTTCACCCCCTACTTGTATAACTGCGCAGTATAGTAGAAAAAGGGGGAATTGTTAGCAATGTAGAATATAAGGATTAATACAGAGCCAACTATTTTACCCTGGCATCGAGACGGGGGATGGTATTATCAGAAAAAAGTTCGCTCAAGGATACTACGATTTCATCACGTTGTGTCTCTTACATGAAGCGAAAGGAGTGGATATACACATGAAAGAACCATCTGAATTGCTTATTGAAATGCTTGGCCATCCGTATAATCCCAGAAATATTCAAGCTTTGCTGCAATCATTCGGTGTCAAGCGAATGCCAACCCCGAACAGCTATTTCAAAGACGATATTATCTGGTCTGTGAAAACATCAATACGCATCGATATTTATCGCGCACCCAAAATAAATGATCTGACTGGACTCAAATATACAGATCAAGATGAATGGATCATTGGCGCCATACATTTTCTTGCGCCCGGGTCGGATGACAGAATTAAAGCTCCGTTTTCCGGAAAGCTTCCCAAGGGAATCACGATGAGCTCAACACCAGATCAGTTAATAAAGGCATATGGTCAACCTGAAATGGATGAAGAATGTAAGTGGCCTGGATTTTCCGGTCGAATTTTGGCATGGCGAAAGCCGGGAATAAATATCGCAATTGAATATGCGGACAGTGAAATTGATAGTGTGATGAGAAGCTACACGGTCTGTCTAATTGGCTGCATAGGCGCATGGCGAAACGATAATCCAGAGGTCTTTGCTCCCTGATTACAGGTCAACATCGCCGAAGCTGCGTATGGTAGTTAGCCCTCTCTTAAATGAATGGTATTACTTATTGAACTCCCAATAAAGAACATAATCATCTTTCATTTTCTGTGGTGAAGTGCTGATTTTTACGCTTCATGGATGGCTAATGGGGGCTTTTGTGCAACAAGGGTTTCAAAAATAATCAAACTTTTTTATAAAGAATTTAATCTACCACATTAAATAAGAGCATGTTTTGATTGATCTTTTTTCAATCCATGCTCTTTAAACTTTTTCTCAGGTTGGGTTAATTTAACCAAACTTTATTTTAAAGCTACAGTGGAATTCCATGTTGAAGAAAAGCACCCATTAGCAACCCATTATAACGAAGAATTACTTCATTTCGTTTCATATTTACTTATTACTTTGGCTGTTAGTATGACCGTGCTTGCTAAATACTCTTATAATTAATTGCCCTAAAATATAAATAATTGAAACAAATATAATGGCAGCATCTCTGCCAAAGGGTTTAAACCAACCTCCATCATCAACTATAAAAAAATAGCCAGATATCAAAGAAATAATGGTCATAATAAAATTCAAGCCAAAGAACAAAGGAAGTTTAATGTTTCTCGATGATATACCTACAACAATTATGAACACTAAAAATACCGGAAACAAAAAATCAGCGTGTTGCCTAGCAAGATGACTATTATATTCGTAGAAATGAAATAAGAAAGGAACTGGAAATAAAGATAAAATACCTATAATCAACCTCTTCAATTTATATATCCCCCATATTAAAGTTAAGGTAAAACCACCTTATGGTGTAATTTTACACTATAAGGTGGTTTTTTAATATATTGTAAGGTATGTGTAGACAAAAGTTGCTTAATATTTTATTGAGTTAAAGGGCGATTTAGTAACAAGAAAGGCTTTTGAATGACGTTCAGTTTTGTATCGGAATCTGATTATTTGCATCTATATTCTTTAAGTATTTATTTATCATAATAAGGGGAAAATACCTACAAAATTCACATTAGAGGTGGCGATAATTCTTGAGAAAGTTAGTCATACCAGTCATGGTGATTTTTGGATTATTTTTCCCGATGCAATTGCTGTTAGTAAAGGCGAGTATTCAACCACAATTAGAAAAAGAGGATGTTTCATTTATTCAAGTAAACCGTTTAAACGGGGAAACTCGTTTGTTTAAGGAAAATGATGGATATGAGGAAGTGATTATCGGTAAGGTTGTTAACTGGATAAACACATCAAGTCCTTCCGAAGGAGCAATTGAGTTAGAGTTAAATAAAACTTCCATTATCTCGATATTGAAAATAAAAATGAAAAACGGAGATGTTGCAGTTATTGAACCAGCTTATAATTGTGTATCCCTAAACCAATTGAAGACATGCACAATTGCAGATGGTGAGGTTATATATACAAGTAATAATAAAAAGGTTCGATTGAAATCAGTAGAACTTTATGATTGGCTCTTAGTTGGCTGGAAATATGAAAGTGTTGGGGCACCAAAAGAAGAGTTGCTTGAAGAAACTTTATATACCAGATATTTTTCCTATCTTGATGAAACTTACTCAGATTTTATCATGTGTCCCAAAATAGATAAAGTTGAAAGAATAGATGGCGATACAAGGAGACATATTGTTCATGCAAGTGCGTTAAACTATAGTGCACATCATGGTGACACTCCCTTTGATAGAATCCATATCACGTTGACTGATACTCCAGAAAATGGTGTTAAAATTAATAAAGTTACAATACAAAAGGGTATTTCTGAAAAAGAAAGCGCTATACAATGTAGGCGAGAGAGCTAAAGGGTTAGTTAAACTAACAGGTGCTTTAGTCGAATAACTGCCAACTAAATTGTAGCAGGCTCTTATATTTTTAAAACAAAATCAAACAACTTTATGATTGATTTTTAAATAGAATAATTATGAAGGTGATTAGATAATAAATTTTCATAAGGAGATTAGACTATGAAAAAAAACAAATTACTAAGAATGGACAATGTCAGCATCGTTGTAGAATCCCTTGATGACGCAATCTCTTTCTTCGAGGAGATTGGCTTGAATCTCGAAGGGCGAGCCACTGTCGAAGGTGAATGGGCTGGTCGCGTAACGGGATTGGGTTCTCAGTGCGTAGAAATTGCTATGATGGTTACCCCAGATGGCCACAGCAGACTTGAACTTTCTCGATTTCTCACCCCATCTACTATTTCAGATCACCGAAATGCTCCTGTAAACGCACTCGGTTATCTACGCGTCATGTTCACCGTTGAAGACATTGATGAAATGGTATCCAGACTCACTAAGCATGGTGCTCAGCTCGTTGGCGAAGTGGTTCAGTATGAGGACTCGTATCGGCTCTGCTACATTCGTGGAATCGAAGGACTTCTAATCGGTTTGGCGGAACAACTCAGCCAAAATTGAGGAAAATTCAAAAGGGCCCAATTATGAAGGACACAGGTGGAAAATGATCGAATTTTTATATAAAACCGATATTAATATCTACTTAGAAGAATCTATTTTGATCAGTCTTTTTTTCAAAATGGATTCTTTTTATTTATCGTAAAATACTTTGTTTTTGAGAAAGCCCCTTATACCACCTTTAAGTATTAGTTTTTTCCAAATATTAATTTTCAAGGATTTTACTTATCGTTAAAGCTCATTGAGTAGATGGTACTTTCGTGGTTTTGGAATCTGTAGATAAAAAAATATAGTTGTTTAAATGTTGTATAGTTCCATAATATTCTAAAACAATTAATTGAAAATGAGAATCATTTTCAATATAATGAAATACAATACGTATTTAAAGGAGAAGGATAATGGATAAGTACATAAAAAAATCCGTAATGATAATGTTGTTAATAAGTCTACTGCTGGTAATGGCGGCTTGTGGTAGCAAAAATGAGGATACATCTCAAGAACAAGAAGGTACAAAAGATGACAAGGAATCTACAATGACTGAAACAACACGTATTGTAACAGACTCGGTTGGGCGTAAAGTAGAAATACCAATGGACCCACAACGTGTAATTGTGGATTGGGATTTAGGCCACGTATTAGCTGTAGGTGTTGTACCAGTTGCTTCAACAACAAAGGTCATTGATTATGGAGAATTTTTAAAGGATTACTATCAAGGACAGGACATTGTAGATCTTGGAAATGAAGATCTGTATATTTAGAAACTGCTGCTAGTCTAAAACCAGATTTAATTATTACATTTGCTGAAAAAAATATAGAGCAATATAAAAAAATTGCACCGACTATTGTGTTCAGTACGGCTAGCTACGACAATGTGGAAGCAGAAATTATAGCAATTGGCGAAATGTTAAATCACCAAGAGGATGCGAAGAAGTTTATAGTAGATTACACGGCACGTGCAAAGGTAGCTGAAGAAAAAATCAAAGCCGTAATCCCAGAAGGCATAACATTCTCACTCTTTACGTTAGCAGAGAAAGAAATTGCGGTGATTCCAAGTGGTAATTCAGGCGGTGAAGCAATGTATGATTTATTAAAGCTTAAAGCACCGACATCTATTCAAAAGCTAATTGAAGATAGCAACGGAGATTGGCAGAAGCAACGTATTTCATGGGAAATTGTAGGTGACTATGTAGGTGATTATGTAGGTGTTTTAGATTATGGTCAAGAATATGAAACGACTTTTACATGGGAAAACTTGGATGTCGTAAAAAATAACAAAGTGATTACATTTGATGGGAAGTACTTCTTCTCAGCAGATCCAATCTCTGTTATCAATCAAGCAGAGCACATGGCAGAACAAATTATTAAATTAGTACAAAAATAATAAAGTGAAACTTCAATCAGTGGGGGTTTTCCATTCTCCACTGATTGGTAGTCTTCACTAATCAGTCTTATACGACCAGATGATCTTTACCTATCCTTATCGTTTTCTCAAGTCTTAGATGGGCGTCTTATACTTGCCTCTTCGCTTTTGTCATGTAGTAAGGAGGGAACAGTTATGAATTATAAGACCCCACATTCTGTTATGAGAAAAAAACAAGTCAGGCAGAAGAAGATTGAGATGTAAATGATTCTGTCAGGCTCCCTTCAGATTTACACTAGAATTCGGAATCGGAATCTTGTCATCAAATTGCATGAGAAGCCCCAATTATGATTACAGACCTTAAAGGGAGGCCAGCATGTCCAATACTTTTGAAGGCTCCAGTCTCCGTTTATAGTCAGCTTCGATATAGGCTAGGCGAATGATGTTCGCGCGATCAATGACAAAAGTTGTTGGAAGTGGAAGCGTCCAAGAGGAATCGCCATTATAATCGTCAAGTGAAATACCAAGGGACTGGTAAACGTTGCGTATCGATTCGGAAAGCTCGAATACGATGTTGTATCGAGATGCAACTTTGTTACCAGTATCGCTTAAAACTGGAAAGGTGATACTGTTATTCGTTTGCATAGTCGTTGAATAGTCTGGGGATTGCGGACTTATCGCAAGTATCCGAGCTCCTGATGCTTCAAATAGTTCTGATGCTTGCTGATAAGCGCGTAGAGTAATATTGCAAAACGGACACCAAACTCCCCGATAGAACAGCAGGATAACAGGGCCGTGTGCCGTATAATCAAACAAGGTAACATTTGTACCGTTCTGATCTTTCAGCGAAAAATCGGGCGCTTTTGTTCCAACCTTCAGGCCAGTGGCGAGACCTGATGCTCTCAATTGAATGATTGATTGTTCAAACATCGTTACCGTTTCTGGAGTGAGCATTTTTTCCATCTGTTTAGTGGCGTTATCCAATTCAAAGTGTAAGGGTGAAAGAGGTGAATTTTTCATCGAGATCTCTCCATTTCGTCATATTATTTAACTCTTCTCAATAATACGGGGTGGACGAAATGAAAAGATGTAATTTAGGTTACAAGTTTCTATTATTTGAGCAAACTTTGCCCTGACGCGAGAATGGTACGGCAAATGGCCACTGTACGGAATCCTGTACGGATTATACTGGTCTCCGAAAGTTCCTTTAGAGCCACGGACACGGCTTCTCTTGAAGCTCCAACCAAGTGAGCAATCTCCTGATGGGAAATAAGCATGTCGATTCGACAGTAATCGTTACCTTCATCCCAAACTCCGAACCGATCAGAAAGTTCCACCAGAACATGAATGATTTTATCATGCAATTTTCCAATGGCTAGATTTTGGACGAGGCTGCTCATGTATGATAACCGTTCACTCATGGCTTTAATCATATTCATCATGAATCGTGGGCATCGAATGAGGTAGCTCTCGAACCGCTCTTTGTCCATTACACAAATGTCACTTTCTTCGATCGTTTCAATAAATAGTTCCCGTGTACCCAATGAAATATCACCTATCTCACCAAAGATGTTCCCCTCGCTCAAAATATCCAAAGTGAATTGCTTGCCCTCATTATTTAGTTGATAAAGACGTACTTTTCCCTTCTTCACAAAGTACAGCTCTTCAGTGAACGTTTCAGGTGTTTGAATGAACGTATGTTTTGGAAAAGTTGTGATCGAAGTCAATTCGTCCATTGTGATCAAATCTTCCATGGAAAGTGAACGCAGCAGGTTAAACTGAGACAAATATTGAATGCGATCCATCAATCGTTCCCCCCTTTTATATTGCTATATTTGGATTTTATCTTTTGGTAGCAGCTTTTCGAGCAGAGGCTCACATCTCGTATCACATATATTCATAATACAACTTCTTATAAAGGAACTCATATGACAATATCAAATCAGGAGTAGACCCTGAATTCTGTTGCACGATAATAAAGATGACTTTTCCACGAAAAACAACTTTTTGAGGATAAATCAGGCTCACTTGCTAAACGCAGTAGTGGTCCTTTTTTGTTTCTATTGAAATGATATGCGAGGGAGTGTTCAAGTACCTACAGCTGAATGGTGGGTTATAAACGTGAAGCAAAGAAATATAATGTTTCAAAGCAACACAAGTTACGAATAGAATCAACATGGTGACTTTAAAATTAAAGGGCACCTCTTTGTGGGGATGTCTGAACGCGATTTCCAAAAGATGATGAATTTCGAGTGTGCCTTTTATGGCATGAGGGCGCTACTCTTCGGACTTCCCATAGCAGCAATCTCTTCTTGGTTGATTTACAAAGGAATGTTCGTCGGAGGGGCGGACAATATCGATTTTGTGTTTCCATGGGGCAGTATGGCAATCAGCGTGTTCAGCGTGCTCTTTGTGGTGTTCATGACAATGCTGTATGCCATTAGCAAGATAAAAAGAGAAAATATTATTGACGCGCTTCGGGATGATATGACTTGATTTATAATCTTCCCAAAGGCCATTTGATTTTGTAATTGCAGAATCTGTCCTCTGCCCGACAGCAGGAAGAAAAAAACGTTGCTGGGCAGATACTTTTTTCCGAAACAGAAACATTTAAACAAAGGTTAACCGTCACCCGTGTGGAGAATATGTTTTTAGACAATTAAGTTTGTTACAATATAATAAGTCTTTTTAAAAATACAAAATATATGTGTAATGTGCATCTGTTTGCTTATAAACGAAATAAGTGAACAGATTTTTGTTTTGAAACGATTATTGACATTTATCCAATTAAATCATTGCGTTTTTTCCATTGTTTCTCCTATTCACACAAACTATAATAATGTTGTAAATGATAATCATTTTCAATTAAGAGTAAGAAAGGAAAGGGGCAACAAGTGTGAAGAAACATCGTGAAAAGCAAATTATACTATGGGTAGGGAGTTTCCTCCTATTGTTGATAATATCGGCATGCAGTACTTCTAATGCTAATAGCAACAAGTCTAATGAGCAGGAAGAGGAAAGTGAGAAAACAGTTCAATATACAACGATTACAGGTGAACAGGTTGAAATACCTGCAGATCCAAAACGAGTGGTTTATATTGGTCAGACAGTTGGTGATTTCTTGGCGATGGATATTCCAATTGTTGGTAATAATCTTCCCAAAGATTCTCCTAGTTACTATGAAGGCAAACTTGAAGGAATCGTTGATATTGGAAATCCTGCTGACTTAGAGACGATTTTGACTTTAAAACCTGATCTGATTATTAATGGCTATTACAAGGCTGATCCAAATCTTAATGAAGAATTGTCAAAAATCGCTACTACGATTCCCTTTAATCCTGCTCTTCCTTATACAGAACGAGTAAAAGAGATGGGGAATATCCTAGGTAAGCAGGAAGAAGTAGCTCAATTGCTTGCTAAGTTTGAAACAAAGTCTAAAGAAATGTTTGACAAGTTTCAATTAACAGAAGGGGAGACCGTAACAGTTTTCTATCAGCTAGGAAAGACGCTTTATGTTATGGGTGATCGTAGTCTAGGTGCTATTATTTATGGGAAAAATGGCTTTGCTGTCCCACCAGCAGTACAGAAGAATATTATTGATGTAGAAGGGGTATCTTTCCTAGAGGTTTCCGAAGAGGTGCTTCCTGAGTTTGCTGGTGATCATTTGTTTGTAATTGTACAAGAGGATAGTGAAAGTGAAGCAGAAGCTGATCGGCTGCTACAAAGCCCGATATGGGGAACTTTGCCTGCGGTCAAAAAGGGAAAAGTTTATGTTGTTCCTAATGAATGGAATACAGATAATTTATTAGCTTTGGAGCAATTGTTCCAAAAGCTACCAGAGTGGATGCGCAAACAGTAAAAATTGTATCCGTCCAATCAATTTTTAAACCGCTAGTATTCTAAATAGCACATACTCGAACAATCGTTGATAGTGGGTCATTATATGTTACAATAACGATAATGAGAATCATTTTCAATAGTTGGAGAGTTGCTTATGAATCTAGCATCCTTATATATTAGGCTACAACACTATGATCGATTTCAAGTTGATCGAATAATGTCAGCTAGTAGCCATAATGAGGGAATAAATAATCATGAAACAAATTTATGCACATTATTGATAGCACTCAGTCATGACATACGACTGTATGTAGACAAAATGGCAATCGATCTACGACAAGGAAGCTGCGCTCTCATTTTACCTGTACAAAGCTACACGGTAGAGTCAAGTAATAAAGAGGCACAGCTTGCTCGCTTTACCTTTGAAACCTTTGAAGTAGAAGGAATGACTTTGAACCGAATTGCTCATCCACCCTTGCTTTATGGTTATCCCTATCATCTGTTATTTTCTCAAGTCAAGCAGGTATTAGGAAATGAAGCATGGATAAATAATCGATTTTGTTCCTCTCTATCCACATTAGAAATGGCGATGTTGCAAGGTAGACTTCAGCAAATACTAGCTATGATGGTTCAGTTAGATGAACAAGCTAACCAGTTACAGAACGAAGAAAAGACAAAATTGGTTCAACAAACTGTACAGTACATAGAACAGCATTATGATGAGGACTTGACAGTTGAACAACTAGCTAACATGGCTGGAATGGTGAGATGGCAATATAGTCAAAAGTTTAAAACATTGACCGGTAAAAAGCCGACTGATTATTTGACCCATGTACGTATAAACCAGGCAAAAAAACTTCTGAGTAATTCCACTGAGCCATTGAGAAAAATAGCTCGACAAATTGGGTTTAAAGATGAATACTATTTCAGTCGGTGTTTTCATAAATTAACTGGAAACACTCCGCGTGAATATGCGAATGTTCATCTTCTTACTCAACAAAGAACAGTTATCGATTCATTTGGTAGAAAGATTCATGTTCCTAAAGATGCGACACGTATTGTGACTGATGGCAAATTTACACTTGGGGAATTACTCGTTTTAGGCATATCTCCTATAGGAGCGGCCATCTCTATTATGAAAGATAACGTGATATATCACAATAGGCTACGAAATATTCATAGTATCGGGCATTGGGCAGATCCGAATAAAATAGCACAGTTGCAGCCTGAGTTCATATTGCTTAGCTACTATCCACAAGATTTGCAGGAACTAGATGCGCTTGCTCCAACTGTTATACTAGACAAGAAGTTTAGACTGTTCGAGCGGTTACGGTATATCGCTAAACTATTTGAACGGAGTAAAGCGGCAGAGAAGTGGATTACTACATATGAAGACAAAGTAAGGCTAGTACGTAGGCAATTAGCAGATGTTTATGTTGCTGGAGAGACGGCTACTGTTTATCTCAAGTTAGGTGCAAAATTTTATGTTATGTGTCAGACTGGATTGGCTGCCAGCTTGTATGAATCGCTTGGCTTTCGTCCCACTCCCAAAGTAATGCAGTTAATTGAGCAAGGGCAAGCATGGATAGAAATTCAGCAACATCAAATAAATCACTATGCTGGAGAACGCAATTTTATCTTAACTTCTCCCTTAGAATTACGAACTATTACTCACTGTCCACAGATCGCCACTTTAGCCAAGTTAACTCCCAGTAAGACTCATTTCGTAGATTTTACATGGAATCATTGTGATCCTATTACACGTGAACGGTTGTTAGAGGTTCTACCGTCTATTTTTAAGAAGAGGACTTTGTGATTACTTAGTAACTCATTATCAATTCAATTATGTGTCTTGAAAATTCAAACAAAACCCAAAAGTAACCATACAAAGAATAGTGATAAATTGGATATTAAGAGGCTACAAAGAGGTCATACAGCGGTGTACTACTCTGAACAATGTAACTTCGAGCTATAGAATCTTAAAATAGAAAACAGCAAATTCGATTAAAATTTACGCGACATACGTGATATTTTTTATAAATGTTGCCGACTTCCTTAGTTTTTGTATAAAAATAAGCCACGTATTTTGAACGAAGTTTGGTCAAAAATACGTGGCTTCACCTGTTTATAATTAAAATTGATTAATTTGGAATACAAATCTTCAACTAAATCACTTCGTTACTTTAATTACATTTATTTCATATTTTCCAAATTCATAAGCTTGTACCACTTCTATTATTTTAGAAGTATCCCCTATAAGTAAAATGTGATCTACAGCGTACTAGTTTATACATTTCCTATTTTTTTGTGAATAATTTAAATATAATCACTATACCGCTAAGAACAATAATTAATGAATAAATTAAGTAAAAGATATTTTTTTCAACATCTATTTTATTCATGAAATAAATGTATATAAATATCCAGAAAAGGATTACTAACGTTCTCGTCTAAATCTACCTCCGATTATAAACTCATAAATATCAATCCAACCATTGTAAGGTTTAGAGTCTTTACTATCTAAACATTCTGCAATTTTAGGCCATACATTTGATAGAATAAACAATGAATTTACATCTGCAAATTTTACAACACCCAACTGCTTAAAAACTACTAGATACCATTTTGCATAAAGCTCATTATCAAGGCTATTTATATTTTGAATTTACAATTGATTATTGAGTTTAATTATAGCAAAAAATTCAACTTATTTACATTTTGGGGGTTTTTATATTTTGTTATTTTAGTTAATCCCAAAACAAAAATTTATTTATCAGAGTACAGTACGTCTTGTAGATTGTAAAGAGGATGTAAAATGAAAATAGTAAATGTTGCATTAACTAGGGAATTAGTAAATAATAACATAAAAAGAGGGAAAAAGTGAACAATGAAAGGAAAAGAAAAATAATGATTCGATATCAAGAAAAGGACTTTACATTATTTGAAAGTCAATTATACCAAACAACTTCAATTGTCATACATACAGATGATTGTATCGTAATTGTAGATCCTAATTTATTGCCTATTGAGGTAGAAGAAATTCGACAGTTCGTAAACGGAATAAAAGATAATCGTCCTATCTATCTTCTTTTTACACATTCCCATTGGGATCATATTATTGGATATGGTGTTTTTCCAGAAGCAACTGTTATTGCAAGAGATGTTTTTAAAGATAGAGAGGATAAGGAAAATATTTTACAACAGTTGAAAGACTTTGATGTAAAACATTATATCTCTCGAGACTATCCGATCATCTATCCGCATGTAGATATTGTGGTGTATAAAGAAGGACAAGTATTAGAATTTGGCAATACTTCCTTAACATTTTATAAAGCTGATGGACACTGTGATGATGGTTTATTTATCGTCGTAGAACCTTTAGGATTATGGATCGCGGGTGATTACTTTTCTGACGTAGAAAATCCGTCTATTCATAGTAACGAGGCATTTGTGGAAACACTTGAAAAAACTGAGTCTATATTAGAAAATCACGATATCCGTTTCCTCATCACTGGCCATGGTCAAATGGCAGACAGCAAAGAAGAAATATTAAAACGGAAACTAGAATCTTTAAATTATATTGAGGAAATGAAGACCCAATAATATTCAATTCTTGCTTCGACTACTAAACCTCTAGGAACCTATTTTTTATGGTTACGTTTGCAAAATTAATCTTATTTTCAAAATGATAAACAAAACACTCTCTAGTAAGTTGAGAGTGTTATATTTGTGGCTTATTACTTTCAATGATAATTTCCACATTACCTAATCATATGAAGCAACAACAATACAGTACTAGAGTCAGCACCCACAACTGTTAGAAAGATTAACATCTTGGGACCGGGAACCCCATTACTAAGCCGCAATCCCACTGGTTACTCTTTTACCTTATAACCTCGTTCTAATAAAAATATAGCTACTTTAGCAGCTGTGTTATACCTGAATCCCAACAGTGAACAATTATTTCTTTATATTTCGGAATTTTATTTAAACAATCTAGCAGCTCTTGTTCTGGAAAAATATTTGCATCCTTAATTGTTAAACTTCTTATATGTTTAAGACTGTTTATTACATTAATTTCCACATTAATGCTAGATAGATTTAAATTTTTAATTAATTTTTATACTAAAAGCTACATATGATGTAGTAGCTAATAATTTATAAAATCCTGTGTTTATATGCAGGATTTTTTTCTATTCCCCATTTGGTAAATGTAAAAAAGTCTTAAGTAAAAGTAGAAATGGACCTAAAAACTAAAATGATTTATAGAATTATTCCAGAATGTACAGCTAATCTCTCGTTATTTCGATCTAATTTTCAAGGTCATACAATATTGTAAACATTACCACATTAAGTATAAAATAGATGGGTTTTATATGGTATAATTTCAAATGTTGCTTTAGCAAATATGAATAAGGGAGAGAAAAGATATGATGAAAAAGATAATGAAACGAACGAGTGCTGCGTTGCTTGGCGCTTCATTAATGCTGACTGCGGTTATGCCAGCGGTTCATGCGGAGGAGCAATCACCACCCCTAGTACCTTTGATTAGTGATTGGGCTATTGAAACATTAAACGAGGGTGAAAAATACGGGATTTATCCAACTGATTGGTATTATAAGGGCTTCCTTCAAGAAATTCCGGTGGAGAAGGTAAATGAACTACTGGCATTAACAGAAAAGAAAATTGCCTCTTTGGGCTTAAAAGAAAATAAACAATATAAGCCAGTCAGTGTGAAAAATGATAACACACGCGGTGATATTGTGAATCGCTTGTATAATATCGTGGCACGCTATGATTTACCTGTTGGCACAGATGCCGTTCAATTTATGAAAGAGCATAACATATTACAAGGCTCTAAAAACGGGTTACAGTTAGAGAAAAAGGCAACGACACAGCAGGCAGTTCTACTAGCTGTTCGATTTATTAAGAATACATATGAGCTTGCAGAGCAAGGATCGAAGGGAGTAGCCTGGGTAGTGGAGGATGAGGATACACTTGTCTATTTACTGGGTTCCATTCATCTAGGTACACCAGATTTATATCCATTCAATAAAAAACTAATGACAGCGTTTGAAGAAGCGGATGCACTGTTAGTAGAGGCAAATATTCTGGATACAAAAGGGCTTGAATACTATTCAGAAAAGGCAATGTATACAGATGGCTTAACACTGAAAGATGCTGTTGCGCCAGAAACTTATGCAAAGCTAGAGAAAGTTGCAGCGCTTTATGATCTCCCGATGGAAGAATTGGCATTACAAAAGCCTTGGATGCTTTCAAATACGTTATCATTGCTGGCTATGGATGATTCCTATGGTATGACGCCACAAGAAATGGCGATGCATGGTATTGATATATACTTTTTATTGAATGCACAGCTAAAACAAAAGCCAGTGATTGAATTAGAGGGTACTAAAGCACAGGTTGATATGTTTGACGGGTTATCACCAGAGGCACAGGAACAATCTTTAGTCGCTGTACTGGATAGCATACTCACGCCATCTGGAGAAAATCAGTCTGAATTCCTCGGAGAGTGGTTTACAAGCTGGAAGCAAGGAGAGGTTGAAAACTTCGCAAAAAGCTTCCGAGCGATGGAAGGAGAATCTTCAGAATACAACGAAATGCTATTTGGTTTACGTGATGAACAAATGGCAAAGAAAATCATGAACCTACTTAAAGAGAAAAAAGGTACGTACTTTGTTGTTGTTGGTTCAGGTCACTTCTTAATCGAGAAAAGCGTTCGCTACCATTTGGAGAAAAACGGATACGAAGTAAAGCCGTTTTATCAATAAACTCTAAAAGAGATACTAATGACAGGCTGTGTAGTTCTATACTATTGCAGTTGATTCATCATATCTAACGAAAATTGAATTTTACTATTGGTTATTTCTTTATCGATTAATCAAATATCATCATTAGTTGCACGACTTGATGCCCACAAATACTTTTCCCATCAGTGTGCGAGACGTGATAACTGCAACTACAGTTGGTCGAGTCGCCCGTGAAGAAGGATTTGTTTTCTTGGCGATTGTGTCGTTAGGTAAGAGACAGGTTCTTCTCCGGCGATTTTTGCCACATGTATTTTTAGAATTGTCTTAGAAGATAGGTTTCATTCCTAAGGAAATGCCCAAGTGTTGTAAGATAATTTTGGTGGTGGGTTAAGGCATGAATCTCCTTCGGTTTGCCTCAATGATTGACAGAAAATGGGTTTTGAAAAGTAAAAGGACAATCGCCAATCATGAAATTCTTTGTTGATTTATTGGTGATATGTTAATCTATTCAAAAGACAGATACGCTTCTTTAGTGGATTGATTGGGTTAAAGCTTTCATTTTAACTGAAAAGGTGGTTTCTGTCTTTTTATTTTGTTTGATGGTAATTATTTGAAGAGTGTTTGCTCATTTAGAGCATATTAGTCAGCTTTATTATTGATATTTAAGGAGGACTAGGGATATGGAGGCAATAGTTTTATTCTCTGCACTATTTTTAATGCCTGTAATTGCATTTTTTTTTATGTTCCGCTTTTTAAAGCATTTCTCCAAACAAAACGAAGGAATAGCATTAACATCATTTCTATTTGCTCTTATAATCTGGACTTTTAGTTCAAGTATCTTATTAGCCGGTGGAGGTTAGTAAGGGGGTATGAGAAAGATTGAAGGGTAGCTTTTTTAGAGCCACCCTTCTCTTATATTTCCTATCAATAATCTTGATGCGTCCAATACCACTGCTTGCGGAGATTCATCATAATCTATTCATCAGTCAGATACGCTACTTTGATGGATTGATTGGGTCAGAGCTTTCATTTAACCAAAAAGGTGGATTCTGCCTTTTTATTAGGTATACGCTTTAGTGCCTGATTACTTCCAGAGTCTCTTCATGTGGCAAACACACTTTTCAAAATAGTGCACATATAAACATAAAAAAAATCCAAACTAATTTTACGTCAAAATTTTAAGGAGGTTACCTTGGCTAATTCAAGACACTCGAAACCAGATGATAGATCCAATAACGTTGAACGAATTGGTGATATCATTAAGAACACTGAAGAAAAACTTCATGAAGCGGAAATTAGTTTGGAATTTGCAGATCCTATGCAAAGTGAAATGATTAAAGAAAAGAATAAGCGACGTCAAAAGTCAATTGAAGGTTTAAAAGAAGAAATGAAAGATGAAATGGCAGCACGTAAAAAAGGGGAAGTGTAGAGAAGAACACTTAGCTACTAACTTCTCTCATCTTTCTAAAAACGCCTCCAACAAAAAGCAGATGGTTTAGAAGCTCTATAATGGGCCTCTATATTGCCATCTGCTTATTAACATTTAATTATGGTAATTAAGGGGAGGACAAAAAATAAAGTTTGACTGTTGAATCATCTTTTTGTTTTCTTGATATAATAATTATGCAAGGCTATTCTGAAAAGATTGTATGCTTTAACAGCTTTATGGTTATATTATAAAGGAAATCATGCTATCAATCCAAGTGCTCTAAAGGTTATCCGTTACAAGGGTAATCTAATATTCAGGCTTTGCATAATCACTTTGGTATAAAGAATAATTTATAAAAATGCAATGAATTGTTATGTCCAATAATAGGGTATATGTAAACTTGAGTTTAACTCCAAAATTGAATTTTTTGTTAATTTCTCTCTCATTTTACCATTATCATGTGAATTGGTGGTATGCTATATCACGATAATAGTTTATGGAGGCGGTATTATGTATTACAGTAATGGTAATTATGAGGCTTTCGCACGTCCTAAAAAACCTGAGGGTGTTGATGAGAAGTCAGCGTATCTTGTTGGTTCGGGGCTAGCTTCACTGTCAGCCGCATGTTTTTTAATTCGTGATGGTCAAATGAAGGGAGAGAATATTCATATTCTCGAAGAGCTAGATATCTCAGGAGGAAGCCTTGATGGTATTCTAAATCCGACTAGAGGTTTTATTATCCGTGGTGGTCGGGAAATGGAAGATCATTTTGAGTGCTTATGGGATTTATTCCGTTCAATCCCATCTTTAGAAATTGAAAACGCTTCTGTTTTAGATGAATTTTATTGGTTAAATAAAGAGGATCCTAACTATTCAAAATGTAGATTAATTGAAAATAGGGGACAAAGACTTGAGGATGATGGGAAGTTTACATTATCTGATAAAGCATCTGAAGAAATGATTAAATTATTTTTTACTCCTGAAGAGAAATTAGAGGATGTAAAAATTACAGATGTTTTCTCTGAAGAGTTCTTTGAATCCAATTTCTGGCTCTATTGGTCTACGATGTTCGCTTTTGAAAAATGGCATTCTGCAATGGAAATGCGTCGTTATATTATGCGTTTCATTCATCATGTTGGGGGCCTACCTGATTTATCTGCTTTGAAATTTACAAAATATAATCAGTACGAATCTTTAGTACTTCCTATGATTAAATATTTGGAAAGCCATCATGTTGATTTCCAATTTAATACGGTTGTAGAGAATGTTTTAGTTGATAAAGTTGGCGATAAAAAAGTAGCACACACTTTAGTATTAAAACAAAATGGTGTGAAAAAGAATATTGAGCTAACAGAAAATGAATTAGTGTTTGTTACAAATGGTAGTATCACGGAGAGTACAACTTATGGTGACAATAATACACCAGCCCCTGTAAGTACTGATTTAGGCGGAAGCTGGTCACTTTGGAAAAACATCGCTTCTCAAGATTCTGAATTTGGTCGACCAGAAAAATTCTGCGACAATCTTCCGGAAGAAAGTTGGTTTGTTTCAGCAACACTAACTACATTGGATGATCGAGTTGCTCCGTATATTGAAAAAATTAGTAAAAGAGATCCGTATGCAGGTAAGGTAGTGACAGGTGGTATTGTAACGGCTACAGATTCTAATTGGATGCTAAGCTATACGTTGAACAGACAACCTCATTTTAAAGATCAACCAAAAGACCAATTAGTAGTTTGGATTTATGGTTTACTATCTAATAAACCTGGTGATTTTATTAAAAAGAGTATCACTGAATGTTCTGGAATCGAGATAGCACAAGAGTGGCTGTACCATATGGGTGTACCTGTAGATGAAATACCAGATTTAGCACAGAATTCTTGTAATACAATTCCATGTTACATGCCTTATATAACATCTTACTTCATGCCTAGAGCAATGGGAGATCGTCCTTTAGTTGTCCCTAAAGGATCTGCTAACTTAGCTTTCATAGGGAACTTTAGTGAAACAGAAAGAGACACTGTATTCACAACAGAATATTCAGTAAGGACGGCGATGGAAGCAGTTTATCAATTATTAGATATTGATCGAGGCGTTCCAGAAGTATTTGCATCTACTTTTGACATTCGTACTTTATTATCTTCAACTGCTCGTTTACTGGATGGGAAAAAATTAACAGATGTAGATGCTCCATTTATCTTGAAACAAATAGGTAAATTTGGTATTCATAAAACGAAAGACACGATCATCTATGATTTACTGAAAGAAAGTAAATTGATATAGAGACAAAAAAAGCTGATTCATAATTGAATCAGCTTTTTACATTAAATAGTGAATTTTTTCATTTCGTCTCTTAAAGCATCAGCAATAGCATTTAAGTTTTTAGCTTTTTCAGAGACTGTCTCGATGCTTTTAAGCTGTTCATTTGCGGAGGCAGAAACTTGTTCTGTTCCTGCAGAAGTTTCCACGGCAGAAGCTGATATGTTTTGAACTGCACTTATGATTTGTTCCTTGCGTTCATCCATCTCATTAGATAAATGTTTCACCTCTTGTGCCACTTCACTTGTTTGATCTAGAGCTGTCTTTATTGTATTAAAAATCTCACTAGTATCCTTTGTAGCTTTTGCATTTTGTTCGACAATGCTAAGGCTTGTACTAATTTCCTGTACAGCACTTTTAGAAATGTCCTGAATGGCGGAGATTTTATTTTTTATATCTTCAGTGGCAATGGATGTCTGTTCAGATAATTTTCGAATTTCATCAGCAACAACCGCGAAACCTTTACCTGCTTCACCGACGCGAGCTGACTCAATAGAAGCGTTTAGAGCTAATAAATTAGTTTGCGTAGCGATATCTGTGATTGTATTAACAATACTTGATATATCAGATGAAGTTTTATCTACTTCTTGAACGATGTAACTTACCTGTTGTGAAGATTCACGATTCTTCTCTGACCAAATAGAGAGTTGGCTGACAGTTTCTACACCCTGATTACTTAAATGATCAATATCCTCTGTCATGGAAGCAATCTTCTCTGTATGCTCAATAACACGATCAATATTTCCAGATAGTTGATTTAATTGTTCAGCACTTTTTTCTGTATCATGAGCCTGCTCTTCTGTAGCTTTTGCTATTTCATTAATGGCTGAACTAATTTCGTCAGTCGTACGTACTGTATCTTCTGCTATTTGAATAAGAAGTTTTGAGGAATCTGATAACTCGGAACTAGTATTATGTATGTTGATGGTAACATTCTTTAATGCAGAGCGCATGCTAGAGATGCCTTTTGCCATGAGACCAATCTCATCTGGATGATTTAATAGCTTATCTAACTCAGGATTTTCAGTAAAATCTAAGCCAGCTGTTTGATGAATAACCTTTTCGAGATTCTTAATGGCAGCAACAATGCGACCAATAATCCACCACATTAAAGCACCTATAATTAAAAAACTTACTATCCCTGTAATAATCTGATAGCCTAGTACGGAGTTTGTAATAGATTGAATACCACTTTCAGGCACTCCTATATCAATTACTCCATACAGCTCGCCATCTTTATATATAGGCTCCATGATGTCATATGTCCATATACCTTGAACCTCCGCATACCATCTTGTAAATTGCTTTTTTCCGTGTTTAGCACCATCGATTGTGTATGTATCATCATATGTTTTTCCTAATTTTCCTTTATCGCTGTGCGCCACAGCCTTTACATTGGTATCAATGACAATGGCATAGGTCACATTATCTTGTTGTGCCTTTAACTCCACAAAGTCTTGTAAAGATTGGATGGGATCACTCTTGGAATTTAATATAGTTTCTGCTTGCTTTGCGATTTCATAGACCTGTTCATTGGCTTTCTCAATTAAAACTTCTTTACTATTTTTCCCAACAATCCACACGCCTAATACAGAATTGATTACAGATGACAATAACAGCAAACCTAATGTAAAAAACAATAATCGTCGCTTAATACTTTTACTTTTCATATTTTTCCCCCTTCGAGTTTTTCGGAACTTTATACCTATAAAAACTCAAATTTTAAGTATAGTATTATGCAATAAAACAAGTATGTCAATAAAAATTAATAGACTTATTACTTATATTGTGACGAATTGGGGTCTAAAAGTCCTTTTATTTTCCGACAATTTTATGAAGCTTTAAATACGTCAAAAATACCTATTTTTGGAGATAAACAGTAAGCTTTTTTTAAGTACATGAATAGAAGGATTAATTGCTTGAAAATTTGTTTCGTTTGTTGCTTTTTAGTGTTATTAAATAATCAATCAATGAATGCAACTAACTATCAATCAAAATGCTCTAACGGTATATAAGAGAAAAAAGAGGTGATGACATGCAATCCGAGTTTCTAGTGAAAAAAGCAAAGAAGGGAGATGGAGAAGCTTTTATACAATTAATCCGTCAATACGAAATGACACTTTATCGGACGGCTAAACGACTTGGTTTGAAAGATGAGGATATTGCAGACCTTCTACAAGATACGATTCTGACAGCGTTTGAAAAAATAGATTCTCTAAAAGAAGCGAAATATTTTAATACATGGATTTGTCGAATTCTTTTAAATAACTGCTACCGATTTATCAGGCAGGATCAGCGTACTGTGCCTCTGGATGTGACGACTTTTCATGAACTGCGACACCAAGATCAAATTTCTCTTGAGCTCGATGAAGCATTAGAGAGTCTAGATGAGAGCTATCGCATTGCTTTAACACTTTATTATGTGAATGGACTCACGACAAGAGAAATAAGCGAATTTCTTCATGAATCAGAAGGGACGATTAAGTCGAGGATTTCCAGAGCGAAGCAATATCTGAAAAATAATTATTATGTTGAGGAGGCACAATTACTATGAAAAAATCATTAGACGAGCGTTTACATGAGGAAATGAATAGAGAGCAAGAAATACCAGATATTGTGCAGAAAGCTTTTAATCGTTCCTATACCGAGATTCGTTCTAAATCAAAGAAAAAGACAAAAAAACGTTGGTTGAAGCCTATTTCAGCTGCGGCAGCATGTGTAGTGCTCGCTTTGGGTGTGATTTTATCTAATGATACAGCGATGGCCAAACTAAAAGCGTTTTTAGGGTTTGATGACGCTGGGATTGAACTTGCTAGTCAAAATGGAGAAGTGCAATATGTCGGTGTATCGCAAAGTTCACAAGATATTACGGTTACACTTGAAAATATATTTACTGATGCTTACCGTGTAGGGTTGCAAATGGAAATTTTGCCGAAAAATATGGATATAAAGGATATTAATCACGTAGGCATTGAATACCGTATGTATGATTCTACGGGAAAAGAAATTGATGCCCTTATTTCAGATACAAAGCCTCTTACTTCAAAAGGTTTTACGGATAATGCTGAGGAGCAAATGCTGAAAGGAACCAATGAAACCATAATTTATGAACTTCTATTACAGTCGAATGAACGGGCGTGGCCTTCTCTAGATAACGCTCAATTAGTAATTGAAACAATTCATTTCATTACAGAAAATAAAGGGATTGTTTCAATTAATGGAGAATGGCCATTTACATTGAAACCAATGAAGGTTGTAACACAATCATTTGAAGCGGAAAAAGCTGTTGAGGGCATTCAACTTCAATCAGCAACCCTTACGAATGGCTCTATGCATGTATCTTTAATAGTCGACGCAGATCTTTATGAGGATGAAAATCAATTTTTTGAATGGGCATTAACAAATGAAAAGGGAGAGTCCTTTTATGCACGAGGAGCCAATATAAAATCAATAGATGGGAAAACTATAGTTAATTTAGTATATCCTTATAGTATTTGGGATGAAAAAAAGCAAGTAAGTTTAACTATTAAAGGCTTTGGAAAATTAACATTAACCAGTAAGAATTAATACACGCTTAACAGCTCATGCTAATGTTAGAACCAACTTGTGTTGCAAGCAAATTTGTATTATTTGTTAATATATCTCATAGTTGCACCATTATCTTAAAGCAAATAGGGAAAATAGGTATTCATAAAACGAAAGATACCATCATGTATGATTTACTGAAAGAAAGTAAATTGATATAAATTATGTTGCTCAGTAAGCTGATTCAAAATGATGAATCAGCTTTACTAGATTATAGAAGTAAATTTTTATCTTCTATTTCAGGACGCCGATATATTTATTTGCTAATGATAGATTTATTACTTTGTCATCTTTTTTATAAATGACATTATGACCATCCATTTTAACCTGCTTCCATCCACTCTTTTTAATCATTATACGATAGCCAAGAGGAACCTCTGTACCTGTGGATTTTCCCCATGTAAAGCCATTTCCATTCGCACTTTCACTCTCTAACGTTGCTTCCTTTGGGATAGGGAAATCATAGAATTCATGTAAGTACACATAATCCTTATCTACGTTTACATAATAATAGACACCTGTACCAATTAGCAAAGCAAGAGCGACAATCCATGCTAAAATGCGTTTCATAAAATCATTTCTCCTCTATATAAGTTCTATCAACTAACGAGCCTTCTTTAAAAGTTTGATAATATCTAAACTCTTCGTTAAGATAATATTTAAAGATTATCTGTTATTTTGTAACAAATTATACAACAGAAAACATCTTTTGATAAAGACAAGAGGGGCGAGTAAATTTGGAAATATCTATTTATAAATTACAGGAAAATGATGCGCAAGAATTATTTATTTTTGAAAAGAATAATCGATTATTTTTTGAGCAAATGGTACCAAGCCGTGGGGAAGATTATTATAAATTTGAAACATTTCAAGAGAGACATAAAGAGCTTTTAGCAGAGCAACAGGAACAAAAATCAATATTTTATTTAATTAGAGACAACATGGGTAATATTGTAGGAAGGATAAATTTAGTGGATATTGATGCAACTAATAATTCTGCTGAAATCGGCTATAGAGTGGGTGAAGAGTACGGGGGAAATGGGATAGGAGCTAGAGCTTTAAAGCTATTATTAGAAACAGAGGGCACTATCAAGAAGTTGAAGGCAAAAACAACAACTCATAATATTGCTTCCCAGCGAGTACTTGAAAGAAATGGATTTAAACAGGTAAGTATCAGTGACGAGAAATTTGAAATGAATGGTCAGGAGTTACGATTTGTCTCCTATATATTAGAACGTTAAGAATAAAAGGAGTGACATTTAAAACAGTGAAATTTTTGAAAAAACCCTATAGCTATATTTTATTAGCTATCTTTACATTGTTTAGTTTCATTGTAAACTTTAAAACAACATGGGCAGCTATCCTTTTAGGAATTAGCTTTGTAGGCTTCTTATTTTTAATGTATTTAGATAGAGGTGACTTTAAAAAATCAAAATAATTCTGGTTAGCTTAGGAGAGGGATGAATAACAAGCGGGTGTTCAAAAGAATTGTACAAATGTTACTCATATTAATGGCATTATTTCTGTTAACCATTACAACTAGTTATACGTATCATCAAATACAATTATCAAAAGAAGAAAATCGATTTACACCCTTTGGGAAGATGGTAGAGGTTAATGACCATAAAATGCATGTATACATAGAAGGAAAAGGTAAAGAAACACTAGTATTTATGTCTGGAGGCGGCACCAGTGCACCTGTTTTAGATTTTAAATCATTGTATTCCTTGTTAAGTGACAAATATAAAATTGCTGTCGTTGAAAAGGCAGGCTATGGATTTAGTGACATTACAGATGTTAATCGAGATATAGAGACGATTTTACAGGAAACAAGGGAAGCTCTATTAAAATCAGGTGTTGAGGGACCCTATATTTTATTTCCTCATTCAATGTCTGGGATTGAAGCTCTGTATTGGGCTCAGATTTATCCAGACGAGGTAAAAGCAATCGTTGGATTGGATATGGCTGTTCCTGCTGCATATGAGGATTATGCTATAAATATGCCAATGGTTCATTTAAGCGCCCTTGCTGCAAAGATTGGTATTACAAGATGGATTCCAGATCTTTCTGAGAGTGATGCGATGAAGTATGGGAATCTGACTGAGGAAGAGAAGGAACTGTATAGGGTAATTTTTTATCGCAGAACAGTAACTAAAAATATGATTAATGAAGTGAAGAACATAAAGGCAAATGCAAAAAAGGTAGAGACATTAGAAATTCCAAATGTCCCTATACTTTTATTTTCATCGAATGGGCAAGGAACAGGCTGGGATAAGGATACATGGCTTGACTTTCAAAAGGATTTTATTAGTAAGTATAAAGATGGTGAATTCATAAAATTAGATTGCGCACACTATATTCATGATGTTGAATTTAAGCGAATTGCTGACGAGTCAGAAAAATTTATAGAAAGTTCTAACTTTTAAGCAGAATCTTTAAAATGTAATAATCTCTAGGCTATTTGTGTGTTGATTTAAATTGCCATCGGGGAAGAAAGGATTATAGGCATACAGTCATTTAATTTGACTGTATGCCTTTATACTTCGATAAGAGAAACGTACGTTACAATTACATATTGATTTACTATGTAAATAGAAATTTTATATTGAACATTAAAAAATTAAAACTTGCAAAACAAGTTTATGGTGTGTATATTGTATATAAAGTATATATACATTGTTTAGGCGAGGAACATTTGCCTTAAGGAGCTCAAGGGAAATACTTACATTATTGTATACGGAGGATGGATGATGGAAAATGTCATTGAATTACAGCATGTTCATAAATCTTTTAAGGGATTTCAGATAAAGGATTTCTCTATCAACGTGAAAAAGGGTTTTGTAACTGGATTTATCGGTGGAAATGGTGCAGGGAAATCTACAACAATCAAATTGATTATGAACTTACTAAAGCAAGATAGTGGCACTGTTTCAGTGTTCGGCATGAATTACAAGAAGCATGAAAAAGAAATAAAGGAACGTATTGGCTTTGTCTATGACGAAAATGTCTTTTATGAAAATGTAACATTAAAGGATATGAAAAGGATTATTAAACCAGCCTATAAAAACTGGGATGATAACGCCTTTCAACGTTATGTTGATCAGTTCGAACTACCATTGAATAAAAATATGAAGACCTTTTCGAAGGGGATGAAGATGAAAGCTTCATTAGCCATAGCCCTAGCTCATCATGCAGAATTAATTATTATGGATGAGCCAACTGCTGGGCTTGATCCGATATTTCGTAGAGAGCTACTAAATATTCTACATGAATTAATGCAAGATGAAGATAAAACGATTTTCTTCTCGACTCATATAACAACTGATTTAGATCGAATTGCGGATTATATTACCTTTGTTCATAATGGTGAGCATATATTCACAAAGGAATTTTACAAGATTGAAGAGGAGTATGCCATTGTCAAAGGGACATTGAATTTATTGGATCAGGAAACGGAACGAGAGTTTGTTGCCATCCGAAAATCGAACACAGGGTTTGAGGCATTAACTGCGGATAAAAATCGTGTGGCGAGCATATTTGGGGATTCTGTCATTATGGAAAAACCAACGCTTGAAGATATTATGTACTATACGAAAAAAGGATGGTAATGGGATGGTTAATCTAATCCTTAAGGATGTTTTAATTCAAAAGAAATTAATTTTAATATACATTGCTACAATTATACTTTATTTATTTATAGATGTGTCCCTAGTAAAGATAGGATTCTTATATAGTATGGCTTTTATCACTCAGACCTTTGCTTATGATGAAAAAGATAACGCTAATATTTTGCTTAATTCGCTGCCATATACGAGAAAGGAAATCGTTAGTTCGAAATATATAGGTGCATTGGTATATACATCACTAATTATATTCATTACTTCTATAGGTGATTTCTTCTTAAATGGAAAAGAGGTATTGTTTTTATGGAAAGATATATTGCTAATTATCGGTCTTGTTATGGTCACTTTGTCATTTATACTACCAATCTTTTATAAATTTAAAACGCAATCTTTAATGATTGCTGTAGGTGCTTTATTTGGAATATATATTTTAATCATTAAATTTTTATCCCCTAGTCTTAATGGTACATTAAGAGAATTGATACAAAAGTTCATGACTTTACAAGAAACGCAAATGTATTTCGTAGCTATCCTTACAATCATTATTTTATATGTTGGATCGTGGCTTCTATCTATTCGTATATATGCGAGAAAAGTTTTTTAAAAGAAACAGCTTGAGTCCAGCGATGTAGGCTCAAGCTGTTTACGTGCTTAAACAAGGTCCTCTATCAATAAACGGATAATTTCCGTGAGGCAGAAAATTATACTCTAAACAATATACAATGTAATCTTTATGTGAAAGACATTATAAATTCCATTTTACAGCGGACGAAATAATTAGTGTGTTGAAATAAAAATTCTAATGGTTCATGCTAACGAAAATAACTGATGTCTTCATGTGCTAATCACATAAAAATAAAGAAGAGGTATTTGTATGCAAATAATTATTTCAAACAGTTCAAAAGAGCCGATTTATGAGCAGATTTATGCTCAAATCAAAAAGCTTATTTTAACAGGTGAACTACAAGAAGGGCAGTCATTGCCCTCTATGCGCCAGCTTGCAAAGGATTTAGAAATTAGCGTTATTACAACAAAACGTGCTTATGAAGAGCTAGAGAAAAACGGGTTTATTTATTCTATTGTGGGAAAAGGTTCGTTCATCTCTGAACAAAATAAGGAAATGATGAGAGAAAGAAAAATAAAGGTAGTCGAAGAAAATCTGTTGATTGCCATTCAAAATGCTAAAGAAATGAACATTGACTTAGCAGAACTCAAAGAAATGCTTACACTATTGTATACAGAGAATGAGTGATGGAGACAGCTGTTAAATTCGTGTGGTGAATATATTTGGAGATACGGTTATTGTGAAAAAGCGTACCCTCATATGCAATATACGAAAAAAAGGATGGTAATTGGATGATTAACCTTATACTTAAGGATGTTTTAATACAAAAGAAAATAATTTTATTTTACATTGCTACTATAATAATCTACTTATTGGCAGGTGTACCCTCCCTAATACCTTTGGGATTTCTTTATAGTGTAATATTTATACTAAATGCTTTCGCTTACGATGAAAAAGACAACGCTAATATTCTGCTCAATTCTCTACCATATACGAGAAAGGAAATTGTCAGTTCAAAATATATAGGTTCACTGATATTTACAACAATATTTGTTTTCATGATTTATGCGGGGGATTTCCTCATAAATGGAAAAGGGGGTCTTTTTATATGGAAAGAAATGTTGTTTATTATTGGTCTAGTTATGGTCGCTATATCATTCATGTTTCCAATCTCCTATAAATTTAAAACGCATTATTTATTGATTGCTTTAGGTGTTTTATTGGGTATCTATATGTTAACAATTAGTTTACTAGTTCCTGTAAATGATATATTAAGAGAACTAGCACGAAAGTTCTTGACTTTACAAGAAGCGCAAATGTATTTCTTAGCTATTCTTACAACTGTTATTTTATATATTGGATCATGGCTATTATCTATTCGTATATATGAGAAGAAAGTTTTTTAAAATAAAAAGGCTTGAGCCCAGTAATCTAGGCTCAAGCCTTTTATGTGCGCTTAAATACAAGTTTCCATAGAAAGAAATTCGTGATGACAAGCACGAATAAATAAATTAATACTCCATAAGAAACTTGAGCTGCAAGGAAGTAATGCAATCCCGCTAGAGCACCTAATGGAGGAAGCAATATAAGAGATTTCCAGCTCTGGGCATCGCCAATATCATTAAAGGGCTTTGTGAAAGGAATGTTACCCCCTATAGTGATATAACAAATGACGGTGTACAAGCAGCTCGTCACTAAAACAATCAGTAAATCTGGAATAATTCTCGGACCGTAGATGAAGCAGAAAATGAGGCTTAGTACAATATATAATGGAATATACAATTTAATCAAAAATGCTTTTAAGCTACCTTTTTTTAGGTCTGTATAATCTTTAAGTGGAAAGACCTTATAAATCCAAGCAGCTTTATATTTCGCTGAATAACTAAGCATAAGCACAGCTGACGGAATAATTAGCATGCTGAAATAGATATTTAAATAGCTCATGCTAACAGAATAATCAACTTCCTCAGACCTAGAAAAAGTAAACATAAAAATGAATGGAATGACAAAGGAAAAGCCTAAAGATGGATATACTTTTAGTTTAAACTCTCGCTCTTGTTTCATCATCAGGGAGGCGAAGCGGTAGAAAGCTCTTTCTTCATTAGTTCCACAAATGATGTTTAACAAAAATGTCTTTAGTCGATTCTTCCTTTCTTTTTTTGACTTGCTTGTATTTAATAGCTTTTGCAAATTACGTTCAAAGGTTGGCACTAGTTTGATATATAGCCATATTGAAATAATAGGTATGATGATTGCTAGCAAACAAAAAACTATAGTCATTAAGGATTGGTTACCATTTAATAGCAACTCATAGGGAGCGGCGAACCACATTGGTATAAGGAAAATACTCCACCAATGAAATACTACCGTCATATCTAAATTGACAAATTCAAAGGATCTAATCAGTACTTGATAGCCAATCATCAGCATTAAGGATAGTCCAATTTGAACATAATTGATCATATCCTTCAGCTTTTCTCCATCAAAAAATCGTAGAATCATCATATAGAGAATGGCGGTAAGCGCTACAATAAATAGGTTGATTAGAAAAATTTCAAACACTGTTAAAATAAAGAATGCAAGTCCTTGTTTGATGAGGCTAACGACAAGTGGAATGGCTGTTAATGCCACTGTTAAATAAGTTAAATAGATGAAAATATGCATAAACTTTGCGGCATTAATCGTTTTTGTAGAGATTGGCTTAGTCGAAAGGATACTTCTGTCGCGTACATCCAGTAGGACTGATGAAAAGTCCGAAATCAAGGATGTCATAATTAAAAAAATAATCATGGCATATGAAATACTCATCTGGAAAAGGAAATTTTGACCAAAGCTCATCAGTGGAATGAGTATAAGCCCGAACAAAACATAAATCCATAAGGACTTAATATAGCCGTATTTTTGATCTTCCTTCTTCTTGTTCTGGTTAAATATTGTCGGTACTTTACGCTCATCCATTGTTAATTTTACATGGAGGATTTTCCTCATCATGTCATAATCAATGCCCAATTTGATAAAAATAATGCGGAATTTATCAAGCAACAGTAGGGTTTTAAAATCTGTCATCATCGTACCTCTTGTACAATGGAAACAAATTTCTCACCAATTTCCTGATGTTCGTGGAAGCCTGTCAATTGATTGAAAATTCTTTCCAATGTTCCCTCTGTATTCTCTGCTTGCAGCTCCGCAAACGTACCATCAGCAGCAATTTTCCCGTCGTACAACAGGATAATTCGGCTACTGATTTTCTCTACGACATCCATAATGTGGGATGAATAGAATATCGTTTTTCCTTGGGCAGCTAACTGTGTTAAGATTTCCTTAAAAATCATGACACTATTTGCGTCTAAGCCATTAATGGGTTCATCTAAAAATAGGATGTCTGGATTATGTAATAGACTGGCGATAATTAATAGCTTTTGTCGCATTCCCTTAGAATAAGAGGAAATTCTAGCGTGGTAGGCTTCTCCAACACCGAACAATTCCATTAGGGACTTTGATTTGTCAGCGGCTACTTCTAAATCAAGTCCGTATAACTGTCCAATAAAGGTTAAATACTCGTAGCCTGTTAAATTATCATAAACATCAGCGATTTCTGGCACATAACCAATTCTTCGTTTATAGGCTAGTTGATTTTCTTTAATGCTCTCACCAAAGAGCCTGATATCTCCACCATAGTCACCCTCTAGCCCTAAAATTATTTTCACAGTTGTGCTTTTACCAGCACCATTAGGGCCAATATAGCCTATAATTTCTCCTCTAGATGCATGGAGGTCAATCCCCTTTAATATTTCCTTGTTCCCATAACTTTTCGTTAAATTCGAAATCGTTAAAATCTCTTCCATTTCGTAGCCCCTTTCAATCTTAGAAAAATTAACCATAAACATACTATACCATAGAAAAAGTGAGTATTTTCCTTTTGATAAAATGAAACCGGTTCATTTCCAGGTTTGTCTAACTTTATAAGAGGGGAGGTTATGCTTTGACTAGTGATGACAAAGAGCAATTGCTGTATGAGGCGATGGAGCAACATGGTGATTATTTAAAGCGGTTGGTTTATACATATGTAAAAGAATTACAGAAAACAGAAGATATTGTACAGGATGTCTTTATTAAATTTTATAAAAGCTTAGAGACCTTTGAAGGGCGTTCCTCCATAAAAACGTATTTATATCGAATAGCTGTGAACGAGTGTCAAAATTATTTAAAAAGCTGGCACTATAGAAAATTGGAAGTGACGGAAAAAGTAAGGACATGGTTAAAGCGTGAATCCCTTGAAGTGGACTATTTGCAGAAGGAGCAAAATCAATCAATAGGCGAACTAGTGAGCTCTTTACCAATTAAATACCGAGAAGTATTATGGCTACATTATTATGTTGAACTTTCAATTACTGAAATGGCCGATGTTTTAAAATGCTCTCCTAACACAATAAAAACACGGCTAGCACGGGGGAGAAAATTAGCAAAAATAACGATAGAGGAGGGAGAAATTGAATATGAATATTAAACATGAACTGGAGCGATCTCTTCCTGCTTCTATAAAATTATCAGAGAAGGAAAAGGCAAATATTCGTACAAAAATACAGAAGTCCCATCAGCCTAAATATCATGTTAAGCCCTTAATTGTTTCAATAGTTGCTGCTATTCTAATAGGAATTAGCCTATTACCTATAATTCAATCGGTAGAAAAAGTTAGCCCGCCCTTAAATGATACCTCAATGTCTATTACGGATGAAGGGCAACAGCAAATTATTGAACCACCAGCCCAGTCTGTGGAAGAAACTCCAAAAGAACCGCTTTCGCTTACGGATGAAGAAAAAAGACAATATTATGAGCAATATTTAGAAATTATAGATAGAGCGATGCAGAAAAAAACAGGTTTATCCTTTGGGGTTGTACCAATAGAGGAATATAAAGATGAATATTGGATTACACCACAACAATTTGAAAATGACGTTCATTCATGGTTAGAGGAGCACTTGGCTACAGAACGTGAGAAAATTGATAATATGTTAATAACACCAGAACCTGTAATTACCAATGCAGATGGCAGTACAACTAAAACAACGTATATTTACTTCCCGGATATTTTGAAAACCATAGAAGTTACAGGACATTTTGAGACACAATATAATGAGATTTATGATCGACAATTGTTTATAAAAGCTGACAATATCTCAACAAAGCTGGCTTATCCTAGGGGCACATGGGAGCAAACATCCTATAGAGTTTCTTTAATAGATGGTGGTAGAACTTTTAGTATTCGTATTGAAGGAAATTTTGACTATAATGGTTTACATTTCGAAAAAGCATTCACCATTGAATTTAATTGTGATGTTAATGGGAAAATATACTGACATTTTTAGAAATCTTATTCATAATTCTAATGCTATGAAAAAGCCATTCGAAAAATACTACGAATGGCTTCCTTACTTTTGTCAATGTCAGCGACAGAAGGTTTTTTAGATTAAAACTAGGAAAAGTAGCAACCACTGCTAAAGAAAATTCCATATGCTGTGGACCTTTTGAGTGAAAGACAGTTATGCAAAAATAAAGCAAGGGGGTCAGGAAGTGTTTAATGATTTTAAGCTTGTGGGTGATCGTCCTGTTTATATTCAATTAAAGGATTATTTAAAAGAAATGATTATCAAGGGACATCTGCTGGAGCATCAGAAGCTTCCATCTACCCGTGAACTTAGTAAATTATTATCGGTCAGTAGAAATACAGTACTAAATGCATATGCAGATTTAGAGCAAGATGGCATTATCTATGCAGTGAAAGGAAAAGGGAATTTCGTAGGAAAGGTCGTAACAGTGAAAACCACATCTGTGGAGCTTCATTGGAGGGAGAGGCTTAATAAGGTTACTTTATTAGCTGATGAATTAGATTTGATGAAGCAGGAGGATAGTCACTGGGAAAAAGGCATGATTTCCTTCAACAGTGTTGCCCCAGAAGAAAAGCTTTTTGATATGGAAAATTTCAAAAGAGCCTTTTTAACTCGGATGTCCCTTGAAGGAGATATCGTATTGAATTACGGCTACGCCAAGGGCTATAAACCGCTAATCGAATACCTTCTTCACTATATGGAAAGGAAGGGAGTCGATATTTCCAATAAGGATATTTTAATTACAAATGGCTTTACCGAGGGTTTGGACATTTTGCTATCTTCCTTTGCTAAAAAATCTGGGCGTGTGATTTGCGAAAATCCTACTCATCACGCCGCTTTAAAGCTTTTTCGTTTGCATGGCTTTGATATCCACGGAATTGACATGAGGGATGATGGTATCGATATACATCAGGTTGAAAAAAGCTTGGCAGCAAAGGATTTCGATTTTGCTTATTTGATTCCGTCCTATCATAATCCAACAGGAATTGTGACCTCCTCTGAAAAAAGGGCTGAAATCATTAGCCTTTTTTCTAAATACCAAATTCCGATTGTAGAAGATGGCTTTAATGAGGAATTACGTTATTCAGGCTCTCATTTAGCACCGCTAATAACCTTTATTGGTGCAGGTAACAATGTTATTTATATCAGTAGCTTTTCAAAAATCCTTTTTCCAGGCTTACGAGTTGGCTGGATTTTAGCAGATAGGGAGCTTATTCATTGTTTGGAAAGTGTGAAAAGGGCACGGACTATTCATACATCAACATTAGATCAAGCTGTACTTTATCAATATTTACAGGATGGCTATTTCGAAAAATATTTAAAAAAGGCTAAGTCAGTCTATAAGAAAAAATATGAACTAGCCCGTCAAGCTTGCAAAAAATACATTCCCTTTAAAAGAATGACTGGAGATGGCGGCCTTCATCTTTTTATTGAGTTAGAGCAAGGAATAAATGCTCGTACACTATTGGAAAAGTGCTATCAAAGAGGAGTTGTTTTTTATCCTGGGGATGTTTTTTATAGCAATGGCGAAGGTAGTAATACTTTTCGATTAGGTTTTTCTCGGTTAAAAGAAGAGGATATTGTCCATGGAATTAAGATTATTGGAGATACCTTGAAAAATGAAATGGGGAGTTGAATAAATGCGAGTTGGCGTTATTATGGGTGGAATTTCCTCTGAAAAGCAGGTCTCTATCATGACAGGGAATGAAATGATTGCCCATTTAGATAAAAATAAATATGAGGTTGTCGCAATTGAACTACACGACAAAACAGAGCTTATAGAGAAGGTAAGAAACATTGATATTGCTCTGTTAGCGCTTCATGGCAAATTTGGAGAAGATGGCACGATACAAGGTGTACTTGAGACCTTAGATGTGCCGTATACTGGCAGTGGTATGCTAGCAAGTGGTATTTGTATGGATAAAAATATATCGAAAAAAATTCTTCGTTATGAAGGAATTGAAACGCCAGATTGGCTCCATCTTTCGACTATGGAAGAGCTGCGGCTAGATGAAGTGGATAAAATGGGATATCCGTTAGTAATAAAACCAAATTCGGGTGGCTCCAGTGTAGGGGTTAAAATAGTAAATGATAAAGATGCCTTAGTATCTGCGGTTTCAGAAGTATTCAAATGGGATGCTGAAATTATTATCGAAAAGTTTATTGAGGGGGAGGAAATAACCTGCTCGATAATGGGTGGTGAGCTATTACCAATATTGTCGATTCGACATACCACACAGTTTTTTGACTATGAGGCGAAATATAATGATGCTTCTACAATTGAGGAGGTAATAGAACTTCCGACTGCCATACATGAACGTGTTGCGGAAGCTGCAATAGCCAGCTATAACGCTTTAAAATGCTGTGTTTATGCTAGAATTGATATGTTAATCAAAGATGGCATTCCGTATGTTATGGAGGTCAATACATTACCAGGTATGACAAAAAACAGCCTACTCCCAAAAAGCGCACTTGGGGCGGGGATTAGCTATGCAAACCTATTAGATAAAATAATAGAAACATCCTTACAGGTAAGACGATAAATCAGTGGTAGGTTGCTTGGTATAAAAAACACCTTTTGCACTTCAACAAAAGGTGTTTAAACGTTCTATTTAAGATTTAGATAACTCTATAAATCCATGTCCAAAAACATCTCTGACATCGTGAATGGCAATAAAGGCATCCTTATCGATTTCTTTAACAATTTTCTTGAGTTTTACGACCTCTTGCTTACTAATTACAATATAAAGTATTTCTTTTTGTTCCTTTGTATAATAGCCATGTCCTGATAGCACTGTAACGCCACGATTCATAAAGCCGTTTACATGACTCGCAATGTCTTCTGGCTTTTTCGAAATAATGGTAACTGCTTTTTTAGGATTGACACCCTCAATAACAAATTCCATCACCTTTGTTCCAACATAGAGCATAATAATAGTCAGCATTAATGCCTCTGCCCCAATAATAAAATACGATGAAAAAGCGACAATTAAATCAAAGAATAAAAGACCATAGCTAATACTCCAGCCAAGATACTTATTTGTTATTCTTGCTAAGATTGTAGAACCTGCTGTTGTTCCACCAACTCTAATTATTAAACCGATACCGACTCCAGCAAATACCCCGCCAAAAATAGTATTCACAATAATTTCATTTGAAGCAATGGACCATGATTCTGTCAAATGTAAGAAAAGCGAATGGAGAGAAACGGCAATAATCGTATAAATCGTTGTTTGCCTACTTAAAAATTTATAGCCAACCACTAATAAAGCCGCATTTAGCACAAAGCTTACAATACTTGGTGACCATCCAAACAGATAGTACGCAATAATCGTTAAACCTGTAACGCCACCCTCACCTAAATCATTTGGAATGACAAATAGGTTGACGGCCAGTGCAAAAAGCAGTGACCCAACGGCAATAATGAATATATCCATAAAGTATTTTTTCATTACACACACCACCAAAACGTTTGATTTTTTCTATATCAAGTTTATATCGTTTTTAGAACGTTTATCAATAATATTTATTAATCGTAAACCTAATTTTTAAAGAAATCTATAACAATGGAGCATACTAATGAAAAAAAGGATGATGAAGAATGCTAAATACGCTTGTATTGACTAAATTAATCATTAATATGCCTGCCAACGAGGTATTTGAAGCTATTGTATCTCCAGATAAAATCGGAAACTTTTGGTTCTCCAGCAGCTCGGAAAGATGGGAAAAGGGTAAAAGAATCTTATTAAGATATGAAGAATACAATGCAAAAGGCGTTATAACTGTACTTGAAATGGAAAACAATCAGAAAATAGTATTTTCATGGGGTGAGGAGCATGGCGAGGGGACAGTGGTAACCATTACACTTACAGAGCTTGGGTCAGGGACAATTATTGAAGTCAGGGAATCAGGATTAAATGAAGAAGATCCAGATGTTGTAGCTAAAATGATGCAGCAAAAGGAAGGCTGGGTGTATACATTAACGTGCTTAAAGGCTTATGTTGAAAACGGAATCAATAATTTAAGAGCCTCCTTGATTCATTAAGGCAGTATTAATTAGTAAAGGCTGGTTAAAAATGAGCTAGCCTTCCTTTATGTCAGTTTAGAATATAGTAAAATTACCATAATTATGATAATTTCGGGTATAATATGATTAATCACCACAAGGTAGTAGAGTTTCATTTTGCTGTTAATCATGGAGGTAGTAATTTTGAAAACAGTTTTTTGGATTATTGGAGGTCTATTTGCTTGTATTGGAATAGCGATAGGCATAGTATTTTGGATATTTCAGAAAGACCTCAATAAGGATAACCCCGACTATGTCCTACAATTCATAAAGGAAAATAAAGATAATGAACAAGTATCCTTAGCGATTCATTACAATCAACAAAAATGGGTAGATATTAATACAAAGAAGCCTCTTCCGTTAGCGAGTACAGTTAAAATTATTGTAGCGATAGAATATGCACAACAGGCAGCGGAGGGGCGTATAAATTCTCAACAACTAGTAAGTTTAGAGGATCTACAAACTTTTTATATCCCCAAAACAGATGGTGGGGCACATGAAGTATGGCTAAACCAATTAAAGCAAGATAACAAAATAGAGAATAATTTTGTATCCTTGAGTGAAGTAGCCAATGGTATGATAGCCTATAGTTCGAATGCAAATACAGAATTTTTAATGGAGCTATTAGGCCTAGAAAATATTAATAAGGTATTAGAGCAATTAAATTTAGTGGATCATGAACCTTTGTATCCAATAGTAAGTTCATTGTACATACCTACTCAATTAATGAAAGAAAAGGGTCTAACAAAAAAGGAAACCTTAACAGCTATGAAGGCTATGGATATGACAGAATATAGGGAAAGGGCATTGTCTATTCATGAAGCTTGGTTAAAAAAGCCCCTAAGTAATGAGGAAAAGAAAAAATCTCTTCAAACCCTAGATATGGATTTTCAAAAGATCTGGTCTGATCGTTTGATAAGGGCAACAACAGCAGATTATATAACAATTTTAGAGAAGCTAAATCATAAAAATTACTTTAATGAAGATGTGCATAAATATCTAGATCCTGTAATGGAACAATTAATGCAAAACCCAAAAAATCAAAAATGGCTTTTACATGGAGGTCAAAAGGGAGGTTCTACTGCTTTTGTATTGACATTAGCAGCGTATACAAAGGATAAGGAGGGTAATCAAACGGAAATCGCCTTTTTTGCCAATAATCTTAATAGGATAGAACAGACAAAGCTATCTAAAAACATGAATAGCTTTCAATTGAAGTTTTTAACAGATGAGAAATTTCGATTACATGTACAAAAGGAATTGTCCCCATAATAACTTGAAGTTGCCTCGATAGCTAAACGAATCCAGGCAACTTTTAATGTTGTCATCTCAGATACGTTCACCGATTAATTTTTCAAGAAAATCTGCAAAAGTAGGGGCATATTCATATATAATTCCATTCATTAGGTCATAGCACATAATCTTAAATTCACCATCTGAATCTTTTGATGAGGTATCAAAATAGTACAGCTCACCCGAGTCAGGGACAAATAACGCTAGCCTATGAGGATGCTGTTTACACCAATCCTCATCAGAAATATCTCGAAACTCTGATGAAGTTAACGTTTGAATATAGCTATCATCAAGAAATGCATTACCATAGTTTCTCAGCCACCAGCAATAGGAGGGCGGTAAGGTAAATCCAAGTTCCTCCTCTGCTTCATTAATCCAATTCTCTTCAACCCCTCGTCCTGGAAACCATTTTATAGCTGTAGTTTGCTCTAATTTTTCCATTAAAACGATTATACATGTAATTCCACCCCTTTATAATTTTTATAAGCTCGACTGTTAAGTACTTTCATGAATGTACATTCCTTTCCCTACTTGCATAGGATAATTTTATAATGTGAAAGGGGATTGAGGCAATGTATCATCCTTATTATGGAAATTACCAAATGTATCATTATAATTACCAACCCGCTTATTGGGCCTATCCCAATCAGATGGAACAAGGGGGGCGAAGCGATTGTTCCGATGATTGGAGAAATGTCCGGAAGGATTTTGGACAGAAACCCTTTGTTGTTGATATAGAAGAGGCTTCAAAGCAAAATAAAAACTATCGCACAGCATTGTGGACAGGGAAGCATTTACAAGTAACCGTTATGAGCATCAATGTTGGGGATGATATTGGCTTAGAGGTGCATCCTCATGTGGATCAATTTATCTGTATTGAAGAAGGGCAAGGCATATCTCAAATGGGTCCAACTAAGGATTATTTAAACTTTCAAAGAAATGTGAGTGAAGACTCTGCCATAATGGTTCCAGCGGGAACATGGCATAATGTCATAAATATAGGAAATAAGCCGTTAAAGCTTTTCACAATTTATGCTCCTCCAAATCATCCGTTTGGTACTGTACATGTAACAAAATCAGATGCAATGGGCTCAGAAGAAGGCTATAGACATGGTGGATAATAGGTAAGTGTTAGCATGTTTTGATGGAGATTTATCAAAACATGCTTTTTATTCAAGTATTAATACGATTTTTTGTGTGGATAAATAATGAATTCCTCACTAAAAATAGTTGGAAAAGGTTGTTGAGGAATGTATACAAAAAAAGAATTATTAATAGCTTTAAAAAAATCATGGTCACATCAATCAAGCTCAAAATGGAGTAAAGATAATCCAGCAAGAGGACAATGTGGAGTCACCACATTAGTAGTGAATGATTTTCTTGGAGGCGAAATTTTTAAAACTTGGCTTAATGAAGGCTGGCATTTTTATAATGTAATTAATGGTGAAAGAATGGATTTTACGAAGGAACAGTTTTCATACATAATCGACTATCAAGACATTGATTCAAATAGAGCAGAGGCTTTTCAAGATACGAATGATGACCAATATAGCTATTTAAAATCACAAGTGGATAGGATTTTAAGTAAGGCAGAGAGCTAAATTTCTCTGCCTTTTAAAATTTTAAAAACAAAGGTGTTGACGTTTAATAAATTATCGTGTTATTATTATCTCGAATTCAAGATAAATAAATTCAAGATAAATGAATTCAAACCTTTAGTTCTCGCAAGGAGGTACAATTATGGGTTTTTTGAATAAATTATTTAGTTCAAAAAAAGAGGAGGAACAAACAATGGCAGAATTAAATATCGGTATTATTATTGGATCAACTCGTGAGGGTCGAGTAAGCCCTCAAGTAGCACAATGGGTAAAGGAAATTGCAGATCAACGCGGTGACGCAAATTATACAGTAATTGATATTGCTGATTATAAATTACCTTTATTAGGCGAACCAGGACAAGATGCTTCAGGAGCACAAGGCTGGTCAGAAATTATTGCTAAACAAGATGGTTTTGTATTCATTGTGCAAGAATACAATCACTCTATTACAGGGGCATTAAAAAATGCACTAGATTATTTACGAGTAGAGTGGAATAACAAAGCGGCTGGAATCGTATCGTATGGTTCTGTTGGCGGTGCTCGCGCGGCAGAACATTTACGTGGCATTATGGGTGAGCTTTTAATCGCTGATGTACGTGTTCACCCAGCACTATCATTATTCACAGATTTTGAAAATGGAACTGACTTTAAACCAAAAGAAGTTCAAACAGATTCAGTGAACCAAATGTTAGATCAATTAATCCCTTGGTCTAAAGCGCTATATACAATTCGCTAAGCTTATATAGTTTGAGGTAGGTTGTAATTGGGCACAGTATAGGTAAGGGAAATTAGTCATGAAGGGGCTTGTTAACATGAAAAAACATACAGCAGGTATTCACCATATCACAGCGATCGTAGGACATCCGCAAGAAAATATTGATTTTTATGCAGGAGTGTTAGGTTTACGCTTAGTAAAGCAAACAGTAAACTTCGATGATCCAGGCACATATCATTTATATTTTGGTGACAAAGGTGGGAAACCAGGAACAATCATCACATTCTTCCCTTGGGCTAATGCTTATCAAGGACGTATTGGTGATGGTCAGGTCGGTGTCACAACGTATGTTGTACCAGAAGGGGCACTACCATTTTGGGTTAATCGCTTAGCGAAATTTTCTGTTCCTTTCCAAAAAGCTGAACGTTTTGGTGAGCAAGTCATTCAATTCGATGATCCGCATGGTTTGCATATTGAACTCGTTGCACGTGCTGAAGGTGAATTAAATGAATGGACATTTGGTGAAGTAACTCCTGAAGTTGCCATTAAAGGGTTTGGTGGAGCTACGCTATACTCAAGCCACCCTGAAGAAACTGCAAAAGTTTTAACAGTGGTAATGGGTCTTGAAAAAGTAGCGACAGAAGGTGACTATACTCGTTATAAATCTAGTGCAGAGATCGGCAATACAGTGGATTTAAAAACAGTTGCAGGTCAACGTGGTCAAATGGGTGTAGGAACAGTTCACCATATTGCGTGGAGAGCTCAAGATAATACGGATCATTTAGAATGGCAAGAGTATGTGATGAATCATGGACAACATGTAACGGAAGTAAAAGATCGAAATTATTTTAATGCGATTTATTTCCGTGAACCTGGCGAAGTTTTATTTGAAATTGCGACGGATCCTCCTGGATTCGCTCATGATGAAACACCAGAGACAATGGGTAACCAATTAATGTTGCCACCTCAGTATGAGCAGCATCGAGAGCAATTAGAAAGAACATTAATCCCGATTAAAGTGCGTGAGCTTGATTAAGAGGGGTGAGTCGCTTGATTTCGATAGATCCTAAGAAGAATACAGAGCGTGAAAATTATAAACTTTTGATTGGTAGTATCATTCCAAGACCGATTGCTTTTGTGACAACAAAATCAGAGCAAGATGTTATCAATGGTGCACCATTTAGTTATTTTAATATTGTGTCATCAAATCCGCCAATGATTTCTTTAGCGATTCAAAGACCAAATGGACATTTAAAAGATACAGCAAGACATATTCATTATCAGCAGCAATTTGTTGTGCATATTGTCGATGAGGATAATGTGGAGCAGGTGAATGAAACAGCGGCTTCCTTACCTGTTACAGAAAGCGAAATTGATAGAGCGCAATTTACACTAATAGAGAGTCAACAAATTGCAGTTCCAGGAATTCAAGAGGCCAAAGTGCGTATGGAATGTCGTTTAGTGCAAACAATTCCATTGATGAATGGTGAGGAGCAGACAGGCGATTTATTCATTGGTGAAGTCGTACAATATCATATAGATGAAACCATTTATAATGAAGGACGGATTGATCCAAGAAAACTAAAAGCAGTTAGCAGACTTGCCGGCTCAAATTACGCAAAAATTGGAGATATATTTGCGTTAGAACGTCCTGATTAAAAATAAAATGCGAAAATGTTGATTTAACAGCATTTTCGCATTTTTTTTAGTTTCAATCTTATATTAAAATTCTCTCTATATTCACTAAATCTTCGTTTGTTAATAGGATATCAGTTGCTTTCACATTGTTAGCCACTTGTTTTTTATGTTTCCCACCTGGTATAACGGCATCAACGCCATCTTGAGCTAATAACCAAGCAAGCGCTAGATTTGGCAATGTCGTGTGCTTTTGCTCTGCAATTCCCTTTAACGCTTCTACTTTTACTAATGTTTGTTCAAATAATTCACCTTGGAATAAGGGATCCGAAATTCGCCAGTCGCCAGTACCTAGCTTAAAGTCTTTTGTATACTTTCCACCAAGTAGACCATATGCAAGTGGACCGTATGGAATAAATGAAATTTCATTTTTTATACAGTATGGCAATAAATCCTGTTCTCCTGAACGATTTAACATATTGTAAGGAGATTGTAGGACAGAAATATCATTATGCACATTTGCCTCTATAAGCTGTTCTAATGTTACGTTTGAAATGCCTATTGCTCGGATCTTTCCTTCTTCCTTTAAACGTGACAATTCACCAATTGACTCGGCAAGAGGAGTTTCGTTATCCGGGAAGTGTAGATAGTAAAGATCTACATAATCCATTTGTAGCCGTTTCAAGCTACTTTCGAATGCACCACGTAGATATTGCGGTTGATTATCTGTTTTTACTGAACCGTCCTCAAACCAATGTCTACCTCCCTTTGTTGCTAAAGCGAAATTTTCCCTTGGGTAATTTTTTAATACTTCGCCAACAAGTTCTTCTGAACGCCCTTTTCCATAAATGTCTGCTGTATCAATAAAAGTTATCCCTAAGTCAAGTGCAGCTGAGACTAGCTCCTTCCCATCTTGTTCATTTAAGTTTTCAAATAAATTATGTCCACCTACAGCATTCGTCCCAAGACCAATTTCGGAAATCTTGATAGTTGTTTTTTTTAATGTATGAAATTTCATATTTCTACCTCCTTGTTGTTCTGTAATCAGAATAGAGTAAAAAAGATGTTTTACCAACATACATTGTTATCGTTTCATATATAGAAACAAGTGCATTTTAATTGCAAAAAAGGGCCCATCAAAGATCTTAATATTATGCTAAAAGATAATGAATTTCTTCCGTCAATTGCTGACTAGCCTCACCTAACTTTTTTGCATATGACCGAATGGCAGTCTTCTTAATTTGATTCGTCGAACCATGCAAAGCAATGGCACCGATTACTTCCCCATTCACATAAATGGGAACGGCAATACAACATTTACCTTCATTCGTTTCTTCATTATCAACAGCATATCCTTGAGCTTTAATAACCTGTAAATGAGGAATCAATAGACCATAATCATAAAAGGTTTTTGCTGTAAAGGTATTGAGTTCAATACTATTTAATAGTTCACGTTGTTTTGTAGGTGACAGATGAGCTAACACTACTTTTCCTAGCGCGCTTGAATGCATAGGTGTCCGAGTATCGATGGCATGAAAAGCAGGCTGTTCAAAAGGCTCTCTAATTACATTTTTTATTACCATCTCACATTTTTCTAAAATACCAATATAAGTAGTTATTTCTTCTTGGCGGGCTAATTGGTAGGGCGCTACGAGAGACGCCCATTGGATATCTTTATGCCAATATAAGTGCTCATCTCTGAAAATATGCGGATTTAATTGATAATACTTATTATATTTAAGAACATAATTCATTTTTTCTAGCGTATAAAGCATGCGAAAAACGGATGTCTTATTCATTGATAATTCTTCCATAATTTCAGTTAATGTAAGAGAATGCTTTTGACGTAATACATCTAATATCAAAAGGCCTTTTTTTAATGTCGATACTTCATAGGAATCCATTTTGCCCTCTCCTAACTTCTAAAATAACTTGACCTGTGCTTTTTAATATTATAAAGGCATTTTTTTTAACTTCTCAATTTTTATTTTAATAATAAACGACCTCTAATTTGTAAAATGGTGGATATATAAAAATGTCAGTGTTTTTTTGTATGAAGTGTTGATTCTCCTCTTACTGGAGGTAATAAACTTTGACTTGAGTCAGCAAGATCAAAAAAACAAGGAGGTTTTTCATTATGAGGTCTATTGAGTTGTTTTATATCATCTTTAATATTGTTTTACTAGGTTGGTTAGTTTTTGGTAGAAATAAGTCACAGCGAGGAATGCTGATAGCGAGTGGTATGTCTATTCTATTTCTACTTGTCCATGGGATCATCGAAGGAATGCGGTGGCAAATGATGCCGACTTATTTGATGACATTATTTTTCCTCGCTGTTGTTGTGATAAGGCACTTTTTTAACCCAAAAATTCAAAAAGAACAACAATCAAGTATACATCCATTACGCGTTGTTCTGAAGTCAACATTGGCTGTACTTTATTCTGCCATAGCAGTTAGTCTTCCTAGCTTGCTTCCGGTATTTACCTTTGAAAAGCCAGCGGGTCCGTACAAAATTGGAACGATCACCTATGATTGGAAGGATACTCAGAGAGAAGAGACTCTCACACCAGAGCCTGGCGACAAGCGTGAGTTAATGGTACAAATCTGGTATCCTGCTGATACGAATGCTAAAGGTAATATGGCTCCTTATATTTCTAACTCTGATGTTTTTGCAGAGGGATATAGTAAAATCTTGAATTTACCGAAGTTTTTATTCACAAATTTTGGTTATGTAAAAACACATGCTATTGAGAACGCTGAGATTTCGAATCAGGAAACAACCTATCCGGTGCTCCTGTTCTCTCATGGTTTTAGTGGACATAAAAATCAGAACACTTTTCAAATTGAGCAATTAGTCAGTCAAGGCTATATCGTGGTAGGAATAGATCACACTTACAGTAGCACGGCTTCCGTTTTTTCTGATGGTCGTGTAGCAAATTACGTGCCGCAAAAAACGGAATCAATTGCATATTTAGATAAAGCAAATGAAGGTTGGGTAGAAGATGCTAAATTTGTGCTGGATCAAGTAGAGCAGCTGGCCCAAAATGATCCTGAAAACCGTTTTACAGGTAGAATGGATTTGGAGAATGTAGGTATGTTTGGTCATTCCTTTGGTGGGGCAACAAGCACCCAAATGCTCATGACAGATTCAAGAATAAAAGCAGCTCTTAATATGGACGGCGTTCTATATGGAAAACTCCGAGTTCCTGCGGATGGGCTGAAAAAACCGTTTATGATGATGAGTGCAGATGACTCAATCAGAGAAGCGAAGGCAACAGATGATATGGAGTTGATCGAGTTTATAAAGGAAACTTTGCCGCGGTACAAGTATGTAACTGTGGGAGGGAACTATTGGATGAAAATTAAAGATATGAAGCATATGGGCTTCTCCGATTTATATCTGTTTTCACCGCTTTATGAACGAATGGAAGGGGTCGACATCCAAAAGGCTTACCGTCTAATTAACGACTATTCATTGGATTTCTTTAATCATTATTTAAAGCAGCAGCCATTTAAACTATTAGAGCAAAATATTGGGGATTATCCAGAGTTTACGTTGCAGAAAGGTTGACTGCTAAGGCGAATAGTTGAGGGTGTTTAGCCCTCAATTATTCTCGTCCTGAATTTTCCGTATGCTCAAGTCGCCATTCTATTCCTTGAAATAGTAATTGATTAGCTTTTGAGAGCTGGTAGTATTGTGGGCTTAGAATGGCACATAACGTTTCGCATCGTTGGAGTCGTTTAGTTTTGGTTCTTTGAATATATTTTACAAAGTAATGGAAGTAATCTTCTTTATTGTCCAATTGCTCTGAGTTCGCATACAGCCTAGCAGTATCATCGACAATGGCCTGTACAACCGGACTGCTGGCAGGCAATTTTTGTTTCAACGCCTTATTCAATCGATCATGGATGTTTTCGAGCTTTCTGACCAGTGTTGTAGCGTTATATTTTGGCTGATGAACAATATTCATGTACAGAAATTCAGTGTTTTTTAGGTCTTTTATAAACTGTGGATCATTTATGAGCTCCTGCAACTCATGCCAAGCAGCGGTTTGTTTGGCAGAGCTTTTCACTTGATTAATAATATATTTGTTAAAATAATGAAAAAATGAATCCCTCCACTCTTTTGGAATGCCAAGTAATAATTGGGATTCCTTCACTTTTTTATCGATAAACTGTTTTTTATGTTCGGAATTTATTGTTCGTGCGTTTACTAAGTTATGAAGATACTGCAATGAATCCCCGTCATGTTCCTTTGCTTGACGAAGAATCGATATCATATCCATAAGCGTAGTAGCCTGTGTTTCCAAAGATTCAATCTGCCAATCAAGTGCTTTATCAACTGGAATTTCTTCAGATAACATTTTGCTTATTTCATCAATTCCGAAATCCAGATAACGCAAGTTTGTAATCATTTCAAGACGCCATATATCTTCATTAGTGTACAATCGATGTCCACCCTCAGTATAACTTGTAGGCTTCAGCAATCCAATTTCGTCATAGTAACGGACTGTTTTTATAGTAGAACCTATTATTTTAGCTGTTTCACCTATAGTATATTTTTCTTCCAAATGATTACACCCCCTGATTGGATCACTTTTTAGTAATTTTAACATCATAGTTCATTTGATGATAAAAAAAGTCATTATTTTATTTTACGATAAACTTGCCATAAATGAATCCTTAAACATTGAAAGCCATAAATTGAGGAATTGGACTTGCATAGCTGTGAAGTTTTTATCAACAAAGTCACCATAACTAAATTGTTATAATTATAAAATGCGAAAATATCGTCAAAGCATTTTCGTATTTTAAATTTTTCCATGTTCAAACATTCCAAGAGCAGCAACTTTCATTTAGAAAATTCTGCTCCTATCAATTATGGGTGCAACTGAACTCCTTAACGACTATGATAAAGGCTAGTTCACATTCTCAGTAAGGTAGATTAAGGGTGAAGAGCGCGAGCCATTGCATCTAAATAGTTCTGACTTGCACGCTGACTTACCTCGGCTTCAGGTACAAAGACTTCAAAGCAATGGAAGCAGCCAGGATAGAGATGGAATTCAACGTCTACACCTGCTTGAGCAAGCTGTGTTACATAGTGAATGGTTTCATCCCTAAATAAATCAAGTTGCCCCACACACGTATACATAGGAGGAAGACCCACTAAATTGTCTGCTCTCGAAGGTACAGCGTAAGGAGAAAGCTCATTGTCATTCTTTTTCTCACCCAAGTACATATTCCAAGCTGTTATGTTATTTGTTCTGTTCCATGTTGCATGGTTTTCTGTAATCTCATAGCTTGAAGGTGTGGTATTGCGGTTATCAAGCATCGGATATAGTGGCATCTGAAATATAATAGATGGGCCTCCTTTATCTCGTGCCATAAGTGCAAGGGCAGCTGTTAGTCCACCACCACCACTTGCCCCTGCAATAGCTACTCGATTAACATCAATACCAAGCATTTCTGCCTCATTTTTCATCCACACTAGGCAGGCATAACAATCTTCAATAGCCGCTGGATAGGGATGCTCAGGTGAGAGTCGGTAATCGACAGACACTACAACACAATTTGCTGCCTGAACAAAGCGCTCGCACAAAACATCATCCATATTAGGGTGCCCCATTACATATCCACCCCCATGTATCCATAACATGGCTGGAAGTTTATCACGGTTTCGCCCAATCGGTTCGTAAATTTTTACTAACATTTCGCCGACAGCATTTGAAATCATTCGATGGGTGATTTTTACATATTTTGATGTCTCTAAGGGTGGATTTGACAAAAGACCCCTACTAAATTCTAGATTGTCCAACCGAAATCCTGGAAATTGAGAGAAACTCTCCTGCAATTCTGGTAATATCCGACTGTCGATTTTCATTTATATTCCCCCAATGAAATACTGATATAAAATAGGATTCTTTTTATCTTCAATCAGCAAATGTTTTTTTGTATCGAAAGCGTAGCGGCAGCGACAGCTACAATTACGCCAAGGCGAAATTAATGGTATTAAAGGAGTGAATGTGACTCCTGTTCCTCTTCCCATTTGGCAACTTCCTTACGTACACGAGGAGCAACTTCTGTTCCAAGTAACTCTATCGCACGCATCACCTGTTCATGTGGCATCGTACTTAAAGGCACATACAGCATAAAACGTGTAATTCCAACATGCTTACGAAGATGAATAATTTTATTAGCCACTGTATCGGGATCACCAACATATAAGGCTCCCTCAAAACTGCGTGCAGCATCAAAGCTAGAGCGATCATAATAAGCCCAGCCTCGTTCTTTTCCTAATTTGTTCATGCCTGCCTGAGTTGATGGGAAAAATATATCTGCTGCCCTTTCTGTGTTTTCTCCAACGAAACCTATTGAATGTGAGCCTACCTGAAGCTTTGATAAATCATGACCAGCATGAGCGGCAGCTTTTTTATACAACTGTACAATGGGAGCAAATTGCATTGGACTACCTCCAATAATAGCGAGCATAAGAGGTAATCCCAGAAGACCTGCTCGGACGGCGGATTCTTGATTGCCACCGCTGCCAATCCATACTGGTAAAGGGGTTTGGACAGGTCTAGGATATATCCCTAAATCATTAATCGCTGGTCGGTGTACACCCTCCCATGTGACTTTTTCAGATTCACGTATTTTAAGCAATAATGCTAAATGCTCTTCAAATAGCTCATCATAATCCTTCAAGTTATAGCCGAATAAGGGGAAGGATTCGATAAAGGAACCTCGTCCAGCCATAATCTCTGCGCGACCGTTTGAAATACCATCGAGAGTAGAAAAATCCTGAAAAACTCTTACAGGGTCTGCGGAAGAGAGCACTGTCACTGCACTAGTTAGTCTTATTTTTTTCGTTTGAGGTGCCGCTGCTGATAGAACCATAGCTGGGGACGAAGCTGCGTAATCCACCCTATGGTGCTCGCCGACGCCAAAGACATCTAGTCCTACTTGATCAGCTAAAATTATTTCCTCAACAACTTCACGTAATCGTTGTGCGTGACTTATCACGTTCCCACTGTGAACATCTGGTTTCGTTTCTACAAAAGAAGTAATACCTATTTCCATTTATTATCTCTCCTTGTCAGATTAGTTTCTTATTCGCTTATTGCTTGCTGCTCCATTCAATAAATATATATAGACGAATTATTAGTGGGTGTATACTCCATGTTCATTTTGTCTTTACTTGGCTGGTCATTGCCCAAAAAAGAAGGGCGAAGGCACTAATTGAGGCTCCAAGTAAACAAACGCCTCCCCAGCCAAAGTATGCATACATTTGTGTTGAAGCAATTGATCCGCTTGCACCGCCAATAGAATAGAACACCATATAGCCAGCTGTAAGTCGACTTCGTGCTTCAGCTCGCAGAGGAAGAATCATAGCTTGATTTGTAACATGAACGGCTTGCACCGCCAAATCAAGAAGAATTATGCCGATGACTAGCGCCATTAAAGAATGTTCAAGATAACGGATGAACAACCATGAAAGCAGTAGTAGAGCTAAAGAAATACCTGTCGTTCGCTGTCCATAACCTTGATCGGCCAATTTCCCAGCTCGCGCTGCTGCCAATGCTCCAGCTACTCCTACAAGGCCAAATGCTCCAATCGCGCTGTGTGATAGAGCGAACGGAGGTGAACTAAGCGGAAGTACTAGTGAAGTCCACAAAATGCTAAAGTTAGCAAAAATCAGCATGGCTAGAAAAGAGCGGATTCGTAATGTTCTTTCCTGCATAAACAAATCAAGCACTGATCTAATTAACCGAATATAGGACAATGATTTTACCTCGCGTTCAGCATGAGGTAACACCTTGGCAAACATACAAACCATCAAAAGCATAATGACAGCAGATATTAGATATACAGAGCGCCAGCCTGCAAGATCGGTTAATATACCAGCAAATGTTCGAGCGAGAAGTATACCAATAACAATGCCACTTGTTACAATACCAACAACCTTGCCCCTTTCGGCAGAGGAAGCCATTGTTGCTGCAAATGCCACAAGTGTCTGTGTCACAACTGCGAGTAGCCCCACCAAAGCCATTCCTGCAAAAAGTACGATGCTTGAGAAGGCAGTACCAACGATAGCTAGAGCCATTGTAGATAACAGCATTTGACCAATTATTAATCGCCGTTGGTTCAGTAAATCTCCAAGAGGTACCAGCAATAGTAAGCCTAATCCGTAAAAAATTTGTGTGATGGTAATAACAATACCAATAGTAGAATGATTAATACCAAATGCCTCAGACAATTGATCAAGCAAGGGCTGTGCAAAGTAAATATTGGCGACAGATATTCCACAGGCAGCAGCAAACAACAATGTAACAGCTCGTGTTATAGATGACGGTTTCTTCGTGTTAGATATGGCTGTGGATGATGAAGAATCTGTTATTTCGTTGTTAAGAGGACGATGTACTAAATTTGTCTGTGTTTTACACATGCTTTTCCCTCCATTCATATTAGATTGTAATTATAACATACCGTTCGGTACAATATAATTATTGGTAAATATATATTAATTTCATTTGTAATGTCAATAAATATTTATATGAATAAAAATATTAAATTCAAATTTGACATGAATACTACCTATATATATAATAATTACATACTGTTTGGTATGAATTTAATGACAATAAAAAATAATCCTTAAAAATTAAAGTGTAGAGGTGTGCTCTTATGGCAAGAACTCGTGAATTTGATGAAGGTCAAGTCTTAGAAGCAGCGATGCAACTATTTTGGGAGAAGGGATATGAGGCAACTTCATTAAGTGACCTTACCTCTAGAATGGGTATTCAACGCCCTAGTATCTATTCGACTTTTGGAGACAAGAGAGAATTGTTTGAAGCTGCACTTCGTAGATATACAACGTCTCGTGCATCTGATATACGATCTAGACTTCAAAAATACTCGTCTGTAAAAGAGGCATTTTCAAACTTTTTTGCAGATATTATTACTGAGGAATACGAAGAAGATCTCAGTAAAGGTTGTTTTTGTATCAATACAATGGTAGAGCTAGCACCTCATGATGAGAAATTTGAAGTCCTGACTAGAGAACATCAAATGTATTTAGCCGTTATTTTTCAGGAAACAATTGAGCGAGGAATTCAAACAGGGGAACTGGATGCTGACACAGATGCAAAGTCTTTAGCACAGGCATTGATTGTATCTTTAATTGGTATAACAGTTATGATGAAATCTCGACCACAACGCTCCTTTGTTGACAATGCAATTGCAGCAACACTCACCTTATTAAAGTAATTCGATTGAGTGTAAATCAAGAAAACGAAATTTAAATAGTTACAAACCTAAGTCCTCCTTTAGAGTAAATTTTCTAAAGGAGATTTCTTATGCTATAAATTCTCACTTTATTGAAACGATTTACAAATCTGTACCATCTAACATATAGAAACAAGAAAGGAGGATGGAAAAGTTGCAAGAAAAGACATTATTACTAAAGGCGAAAAAAGGTAATAACAAAGCTTTTGTGGAGCTGTTGCAGAATGAAAAATTGAAGCTATATAAAATGGCCTATATTTATATGAAAAATGAAAATGATGCTTTAGATGTTGTGCAGGAGACGATAGCAAGAGCCTATAGCAATATCCATACAGTCAAAGAAGATCGCTATTTTGCCACATGGCTGATGAGGATTCTAATCAATACAGCCATCGAGATGCTCAGAAAAAATCAAAAAATAGTACCTATCTTGGAACAACAATCGGAGCAAATCCAAGTTTCAAGCTATGATGAGAGGTTAGATTTACTACAAGCTATAGAGCAGCTTGAAGAGAAATATAAAACTGTCATTCTATTAAAGTATTATCGTGATTTATCTACAAAGGATATTGCTGATTTATTAGATTGTCCAGAGGGCACTGTTAAGACAAATGTACATCGAGGCATTCAGCAGCTTAAAAAATATTTTAATAAGGAAGGAGAGCATTATGGAGAACAATATTAAAGAAGTTATAGAGAGCATTGATGTCCCCATGGAAAAGCTAGATTTTGCTATTGAAAAAGGTATGGGCATACAAAAGAAAAAAGACAAGAAAATATGGAAAAGAGTCATCCTTTCAAGTGCGGCAAGTATAGCTTTAATCGTGGGTTCCGGTTTTATTTCTCCTAAAATGGCAAGTGTATTGGCGGACGTGCCACTTATTGGTTTTATGTTTAATATAGAAGAACATGATAAAGGATTAGAAACAGCGCTTTCTGATGACAATAAGGTAGTCTTAAATAAGACAGTTACTAGTAATGGTACAGCTCTTACGATAGAGGAAATTGTGTTTGATGGAGCACGATTAAATGTAGTTTATTCGATGCCAGAATATAAGGAACTTTCACAAGCAATTCTAACTGTCAACGAAAGAGAACTAAATGTTCCTGAAAGTTTAAAAATTTTAGAAGATAAAAATATATTTCGAGGGTTATTAGAATTTCCGATCGCTGAAGAACTACCTGATAAATTTGATTTAACCATAAAGTTTTTACAGGTGGGTTCAACAAAAGGAGAATGGGTATTTTCTACGCCTATTAAAAAAGTAAATAATCATAGCAATAAAGTAATTGCTGGTCAAACAGGTGAAGTGAAAGGTAATACCTTTGTTGTAGAAAGTATGGATACTTCAACAACGACGACAAAGATCAACGTGAAATTTGATACAACTATGGATAAATTATTTTCTGAAGAGTCCGGTGTACTAAATGCGACAATAATGGATCAGCATGGCACGCCACTTAAAATATTGGATCAAACAGGAGGTGGCGATGACAAAAGTACAACTTACACGTACTTAATAGAGCCCTTACGTCAAGATATTACTGAGGTAAGAATAGCTTACTATTTCTTCCCGTTTAACTTAAATCGTAAGGATTTAATTGTCCCACTAGCAGACTCATTCCCACAGCGAATATCACAGGACAAGATGGGCGATTATGTCATAACTGGAGTAACAAAAAAGGAACATGAGGCTACACTTTCCTTTTATATCGATAGTGAATTCCCTTTTGATGATACACTTACACCTTCCTTTTTTGAGGTTGTGTCTGATTCAGGAGAAAGTCTTATCACTGATTATGTCCATGCAGTTGGACCAAATAAGTATGAGGTATCTTATCAAGCAAATGTAGGGAAACCAATTGTTCATACTGTAACGACGCCATATATGGAACTAGAGCCATCTGCTATAGTCAAAATTCCTGTAAAATAGTTTTAAAAAATATCTATGAGAATCCTCAGTTAATTGAGGGGACTCATAGATTTTTATATTTTACTTGGAATCTCTAACAGTACTAGTTTATAAATAAAAAAGATAAATATTTAGTTATTTATTTTATTTTTCTGTATTAAGCAATGAAATTTACTATAATCTAATGAATAATTAATTTTTCTAATAATCTAATTGTTGACTCAATTCTAAAAAATGTATAATATACTAGTTATTATAAAATTTTATATTTTTAGTTATTATTCTTTTTTGAAAATGGGGTGGTTATTATGGCGAAGTTTTTACGAACGAAGTCAATCGAGCAAGCCAATAAAATAACCGAAGTTGAGCGCTTTAAACTTAAACGTGAACTTGGGTCATGGCAATTAATGCTATATGTTTTAGGAGCCACAATCGGAGCAGGGATATTTGTTTTACCTGGAACTACTGCCGCTCTACATGCTGGACCTGGAGTTATTGTTTCATTTCTAATCGGTGGGATTGTCACAATTGCAGTAGGACTAGCGTATGTAGAATTTGCAGCAATGGCACCTGTCGCCGGAAGCGCTTACACCTATTCTTATATTGCGTTAGGAGAAATTATCGCATGGATGATAGGGTGGGATTTACTATTAGAATTTACGGTTATTGCTAGTACCGTCGCAGTTGGCTGGAGTGGTTACGTAGATTCATTTTTACAATCTATAGGTATTCATTTACCAGGGGTTCTCACAAAAGACATTGCTCATGGCGGTATCGTCAATCTGCCAGCTGTTATTGGATGGCTTATCGTGGCTTGGATTGCATTGAGCGGAATTAAGAATGTGGGTCGTTCAAATACATTATTTACAATTGCAAAGGTTGGGGCAATTATTTTGTTCCTTGTCATCGGTACGTTCCACGTAAATCCTGTAAACTGGACACCCTTTACACCATTTGGTTGGTCAGGTGTCATGGCTGGTGCAGCGTTAGTATTCTTTGCTTTTACAGGCTTTGACGGTGTAACAACAGTGCTTGAAGAAGTAAAAAATCCACAAAAAACAATACCAAAAGCTTTAATTGGTGGTTTGAGCGTATTAACACTTATTTATGCCCTTGTTGCAGCGATTTTGACAGGGATTGTACCATTCCCTGATTTAGATGTTCCAAACCCTACCGTATTCGCGTTACAGTCTGTAGGTATTCAATGGGGAGGTGCTATCGTCGCAGTAGCGGTTATCTTTGGATTGCTTGCTACAATGATTGCAAATACAACTAGTGCTACACGCGTTCTATTTGCGATGAGCCGTGATGGACTTCTTCCTGAGCGTATTGCACAAACGAATAAAAAGACTGGTGTTCCTGTACTATCAATCTTCATCGTCGTATTGACAGGTATTCTACTATCTGGATTTTTATCAATCGGTGAATTAGCTGAATTTGCTAACATTGGAGGCTTGACTGCGTTTGCATTAACAACAATTAGCGTAATTGTTCTTCGTTACACGCGACCAGATCAACCTCGTGCATTTAAAGTACCAGCAATTTGGCTTGTAGGAATAATAGGTGTCGGTGGATCACTTGCATTAATCTTCAGTCTTCCCATCTTTACGATACTGCGCTTTTTAATATGGCTAGCAATAGGCTTGGTTATATATATAGCCTATGGATACAAACATGCTAAAGTAAATAGTAAAAATCAATAATGTAATGTGTACCCCTTTAGAATTCTCTATAGGGGTACTTTTTCTATAGAAATATATAAATTGCAAATCAAAAGCACACTTCTGCGAAAATCTACATATTATAAGATTACATTTCCTGACATGCCCAGGCATCAACCTCCACTTTTATAGAAGGTGCAGCAAGGGCTACCACATACATTAAGGTTGTACATGGAAGGTGTTGTCCAAGAAAATCACCAATTATTTGCTTTCGTTGCTCTGCGTCCATCTCCCCAACCAAATAAAAAACTAGTTTCGTTAAATCCTGAACCTCCATATTTGCACTTTCAAGATTCTTTCGGATATTTTCTAGTGCAATCTTTAATTGAGCTGTTGATTCTTCAGGTATCTTTCCGTCTTTTTCCATTCCGATTTGTCCAGATAGTGTTAACCATTTCTGAGGTCCTGTTATTTCAATTTGATGTACATAAGGAGCGACTGGTTGATGAATTTCCTTCGGGTTTCTTGTAATCTTCATAAAAATCATCCTATCTATTTTTTAGTTTAAAATTATGTTAAAAATAACATACTGATTCTAAAGATTAAAAATTATATTTAATACTATTATAAAGGAACATAAATTGGATATGCTCATTCAAAAGGTTATAATAGAGAAATAGAATTAAGGCTTATAACGCTGATATAGCTTTCAATAAAGTACAAAAGTATTGTTCTTCATTTTAAATTTGATAAGGCATACAATTCTTTTCCGCTCCTTGGATTTATGCATTCATCTCCTAAGACACTTGTAAGGCGATATAAGTAAGTCTTATTTCAAGAGATGATGGAAATAATAATCCAAAGAAGGGGGAGTATTTACATAAGAATGATACGTAATGTTTTACATCAATTTATTAATTACTTATGTTCATTTGATAGCGAAACTGGAGCAATAAAAACAGCGAAGCCGTTTTGTAGAAGGAGTGAATACATGAGTAATTTCTTTCGGAGCAATGGATTTAAACGCTTTATTATTCTAGTCGGAATCGCTGTTGCACTCTATTTAATGCGTAGCATGATTAATCTTATTCTTCTTACCTTTATTATTACCTATTTGATGAATCAATTGGCTACCAAGACAACGGCAGGAGTTCGTAAGTATGTCCCGATGAATGAAAAAGCAGTAACTGTTACCCTTTATTTGTTATTAGTAGCAGGAATCGTTGCGGTAATCTACAAGTATTTACCAGTTGTTACCCAACAGATTACACAGCTTTTTGACCTTATCTCTAGCTTTAATTTGGATCCAGATGATAATGAAATTGCCAGATATTTGGCACCTACCTTTGAGAAGATTGAACTTGGTAAATATTTAGAGCAGGGTGTGGACATAACTCTTAAAAATATTACGAATATTGGTAAAATCATTTTACACATCTTTATTTCATTGATTTTGAGCTTGTTTATTTTGCTTGAGAAAAAGAGAATTACTGAGTTTACGGCTAAATTCAAAGAAAGTAAAATTGGTCCTCTTTACGACGAACTAAAATATTTTTCAAGAATTTTCATACGCTCTTTTGGTAAAGTGATTGAGGCACAATTTATTATTGCAGCAGTAAACTGTGTTTTATCGGTTATTGCTCTTTCTATTATGGGCTTCCCACATTTAATTGCCTTAGGAATCATGCTCTTTATATTAGGATTAGTACCAGTCGCAGGGGTTATTATTTCCTTAATTCCACTTAGTATTATTGCCTATAGTATTGGTGGTTTAATGTATATTGTCTATATCTTAGTAATAGTGATGGTGCTACATGCTATCGAGGCATACTTCTTAAATCCAAAGCTGATGTCTGCAAAGACAGATCTTCCTATTTTCTATACATTCATCGTCATTCTCTTCTCGGAGCATTTCCTTGGTGTATGGGGATTGATTATAGGTATTCCATTATTCATGTTTCTACTTGATATTCTGGGAGTTACGTCCTCAGAGGATGAACTACAAAAGGCTACGACAGTGCATGAAAATAAACAAATCGAATAGAATTATCTTTCAAAAAGGAATCAAAAGAGTTTAAATGATTCCTTTTTTAGTATTATCCTATACTAAAAAAATAAAGAAAATAATACTGATATGTGATATATTACATATCAGTAGGTGAAGTATTGGGAGGCATTGATGATGGAACAATTTGATACTAAGAAAAAACTTAAACGGACGTTCGTTCGTGAGGAGGCATATACAATTATAAGAGATTGGATTGTTGATGGAACTTTAAAACCCAATCAACAATTGAGAGACAAGGAATTAGCAGAGCAATTAGGAGTTAGTCGAACACCAATTCGAGAAGCATTATTGCGCTTAGAGGATGAAGGGTTTGTACAAACAAAGCCCAATCGTTCAACAACAGTATCTCCTATTGATGCTACGGAAGTATTCCATCTCTATTCTATTGGCTGGACGCTTGAACAATTAGCGATGAAACAGATATTTGAACATTTAGCAGATGATCATCTACAAAAGATGGAGACAATTAATCTTAAACTTAAAAAGGCAATTACTGAAGGAAATCAAATAGAAGCGGTTGAATATGATAATGAATTTCATGAAATTTTTATCGAGTTATCTCAAAATAAGGAATTAAAACGAATACTTACTGGTGTCAGACAAAAGCTTAAGCGTGTTGAATTGTATTATTTTGATTTAGTAGAGGATGTTCATTTTTCCTATGAGGAACATTTACGTATTATCGAAGCTATTAGACAAAAAGATTTATCTGTAGTACTTAATGAAATTGAACAAAACTGGAAATTAAGTTTTGCTAGAATTCAAAACCGTCTTATTGGTTAATTCATAAAACGAAGAGGTTTACAATGAATAAAATACAAAGCTATATCAAGGAATATCATCCGGTTGTTCATGTATTAATTTTCGGTACGGTTTTAATTACCCTAACAAGCTCTATGAGTATGCCCTTTTTAGCTATTTTCTTAAGTCAATCTGTAGGCTTAGATTTTGCGACCATAGGATTTATTATTGGTGTAGGTCCTTTAGCTGGAACATTTTGTGGGTTAATTGGGGGAGTTCTTTCAGATTTTATTGGAAGAAAAAAATTAATGCTTCTTTCTTTAATAGGGTTAAGTATAGCCTTTGTAGGTTTTATTACTACAACAAATTTTATGGGTTTACTTTTCTTTAGTATCCTTAGAGGAGTAGCTCAGGCTTTTTTTGGCACTGTTTCTAAGGCACTAATGGCTGATTTAACACCAGATCATAAAAGATATAAAATGTTCGCTAATCGTTATTTAGCATTGAATATTGGTTTTTCTGTAGGTCCTATGCTTGGAGCGCTTTTAGGTATTGGCGGCAGTACGATAGCATTTGTATTAACTTCCGTTGTGTATATCATCTATGCGGTTGTTTTATTTTTTATGCTTAGAGCTATTGATGATAATGAATCAGTATCTGATGAGAGCATTAATTTATCATTATTATGGAATACAATGCGTAAGGATACGCCATTACTATTATTTATTATTGGGGGAATGTTATTAACTACCGTGCATGGTCAAATGTCCGTGACACTTTCCCAACACCTACAAGCAAATATTATAGATGGAGTAAAATTATTTGCAGCGTTGATGAGTATTAATGGTTTCACCGTACTAATACTTCAAATTCCAGTAACGAGATGGTCAGAGCGATTTACATTTACAAAAAGAATCTTATTTGGATGTATTTTATTTGCTATCGGTGAAACTGGGTTTGCCTTTTCAACTAATTGGACACCCTTCATTATTTCGATGCTTATATTTACTTTAGGTGAAATACTTGTTATTCCTGCTGAATATGCTCAAGTGGATGAAATTACACCATCACATTTACGTGGAACTTACTATGGCGCTCAAAGCTTAGGAGAGTTTGGGAATTTTCTGGGTCCTTGGTTTGGAGGCATCTTGCTGTCAGTGTATGGGGGAACAACAATGTTTTTATTTATGGCCTTCATATCCCTCTTAGGTAGCTATTTCTTTTATTTAGGGAAAAGGAATTATACAAGAAATTCATTAACAAGTGGAAAATTTTGATTCGATAGAATTGCAGACAACCAACATGATTATATTCTATTTCAATAGCACAATCAAAGTTTGAACATACATTAATGCCATAATAGAAGTAATTAGAGGGCTATTGGATATATAGAATAATGAATATTAATGAAAATGGAGCTTCTTTTTAGGGGCTCCTTTTATATTTCATCTATAACTATAGTATTATTACGCTAGATTATGTAAAATTATCCAAGGGGGGTGTTATAGTGAAAAAAGTAATTTTAACTTTATTAACAGCAACATTAGTATTTTCGTTCACATCATTAAATACTGAAGTAGAAGCAAAAGAGACATTTAAAAGCTGTAAAGAATTAAACAAAAAATACCCTAAAGGTGTAAAAAAGGGTCATTCAGCATATTCAGCAAATCTTGATAGAGATAAAGATGGCTGGGCTTGTGAAAAATAATCAATATAAACCCCTTTCGTTGCAAAATACGAAAGGGGTTTTTTCCATGTAATTTAAATTAAAATTGTATGTGATTTTCTTTTCATAAATATAAAAATTAGCAGCGCAGTGATTCCCTCAGCAACAGGGAAGGTCCACCAAATAGCTTGAGGGCCAAGAATCTTAGGCAACAGCACAAGTGTAGGTATGAATAATATAATACTTCTTAATAACATAATAGATGTGGCAAGCCGAATTTTTTCAATCGATTGGAAGAACTCTGCATACACCATATTAATGCCAAGAAATATATAACCGATAGCAAAATGAACGAAGCCCTGTGAAGCCAAATTACGAATTTCAAATGTACTATCTCCGAACAGTGCCATTAACTGTGATGGGAATAACATGGCGATAATAGCAGTTGTTAATCCAAAAATAAGTGCTGTGGCAGTGCCGATTTTCAGGAGTGCCGTTAATCTTGTTACTAATCTTGCACCATGATGGTAGCTAACTAGTGGCTGAAGCGCCATACCAATACCAAGAAAAACTGTTAGCAGTACCGTATGGATATAGTTTACCATTGCGTAGGCAGTGACTCCATTAGAACCTAAATAATGTAAGAATGTCACGTTATAAAGAATGACGATTACTGCCACGGATGCTTCAACAATAAAGCTTGGTAACCCGATTGAAAATATTTTCTTTAAATCAGAGATGCTGAAAAAATTACGTACAAATCTTAATTCAGATTGCTTTCTGAAGAAATGTAGGCAGAGTACTGACATACCGATAATTGTGGAGAGTGCTGTAGCTAATGCACAGCCAGTTACGCCGTAATTGAATACGAAAATAAAGATATAGTTTAAGATTATATTTAAAACAGATGTAGTGATTAAACCCATCATTGCAAGCTTTGGATTGCCATCATTACGAATAAAAATGCTTAGTAAATTTTCAATTGTATAAAACACACCAAAGATTAAAATAACGTGTAGGTACTCTTGAACATAAGGGTAGGTAGCATCACTGGCTCCAAATATATAGGAGATCTCTTTTAGATTCAATAAAAGTAATAGAATCAGTGTCAGAACGACAACAACCATTACTGTGAATGCTAATGTAAAGATTTGATGTGCTCGTTTTTTATTGCCCTCTCCAAGAGAAATAGAATATAGTGTAGCGCCACCCATTCCAATCCAAAGAGAGATGGAAAGGAGAATAGAAAAAATGGGAACAGCGATATTTACACCTGCTAAAGCTGTTGGTCCAACACCATGGCTCACAAAAATGCCATCAACTAAAATATTTACTGACATTAATAGCATACCGACCATAGCTGGGAATAGGTATGATAAAAACAAAGGCTTTAGAGGTCTTGTTTCGATTGGATTAATGGTTGTCATGGTCATGCACCTCCTTGACCATTACCTTTTCCCCTTTATCATCCAACTCTCCGTTAAAAATAAATCCAAATTTTTTATATAGCTGAATGGCCGCAAGATTGTCGTCATAAACGCTTAAATAAATGTTTTGGCAGCCGTATGTAGCTACCAGATGATTAATAAGCTGCTGTAAAAAATATTTCCCCAATCCTTTGTGCTGATATCGTTCATCAATAAAGAAGCGATCTAACCAAACGCGTTCAGAATTGTCCACATGAGGGAACATACCATACATAGCAAAGCCGACTGCCGTATTCCCTCTGTACAAGCCAACAGGTATAAAGCGTTTATCGATTTCAGCTTCTGCTAAGCATTGATCCGTGCTTTCAATAAAATTTTGCTGATTATCCGCGATGCGTAAAGTTAAAATTTCCTCTTTGTTTAAAGCTGTGATGTCACGTATTTCCGTGAACATAATGTCAAAACCTTTCTTATTTTAATGTGAATAGCTACAATCTAATGTATATAGTTACTATATAGTCAAGGGGAGAAACTTAAAAATGTTTAATAAAAATGTAAAATATTTTACAACTGGTGAATTCGCTAAAATATGTAAGGTTAATAAACAAACACTTATTTATTACGATCAAATTGGCTTATTATCACCTATCATGAAGGATAATAAGGATTACCGTTATTATTCCATTGCTCAATATGAATTTTTTAGTGTTATTGAGCTGTTAAAGGCAGTAGGTATGTCTTTAAAGGAAATTCAAAAATATATGGCTGAAAAATCACCTGAAAATTTTCTAGACTTAATGCATCAGCAAAAGGAGATTGTCACAAAAAAGCGTAGAGAGTTGGAGATGATTGAAGGCATTATCGATGTCAAAATTGATTTAACACAGGAGGCTCTACATCTTGATTTTGATAGCATTACGATTGAGCATTTACCAGAGGCAACATTGTATTTAAGTCGAAATATTGAGGATTCAACGGAGGAGCAATTTGTTAAGGCTGTCTCCGATTTTATTGATGAGTTGGATCGCTCTCAACTAGACACAGGTTACCCAATTGGGGGGATTACAAGGAGGGAGCAGGTGTTAGCGGGTAACTATGATAATTATAGTTACTTGTATATTGAGCAGCCACATCCACAGGAGGGTCATCCTTATTTCGAAGCGATTGAAGGGGATTTTATTGTGGGATATCATGTAGGGACATCCGCGACACTTGGAGAATCCTACAAGAGATTATTTAAGGTCATGAGCGAAAAGGGCTTTGAACTGGGGCAATACGTTTATGAGGAATATATTTATGATGCAGTTATTAAAAATCGAGAAGAGGAATACGTAACAAAAATTATGGTGGAAATAAAAAAAGGCTGTTGATGCATCTCTGCCTATCAACAGCCAAAATTATACAAGATTCTTTATATGCTTTAGTGTAAAGTTAAGTTTATTTCCGGGTGTGCCTTCTGTATTTCATTTAATTTATTTTCATGGATTCCTTTTAAATTTTTATCAAAAAAGCCAAGTGATAATTCATTAATTAATTTATAAATTGCATTTACATCAGCTCCGGATTCATTAATAATCGGCGAAACGGCTGCTAAATCTGTAAAACTTCCGTGATTTGTTTTCGGAATAATAGCTGTATAGACACCAGGTTTTTCAATTGTTTTATTTCTTAGATAAGATTCTACAAACAATTCATCACGATTACCAGGTTGTTGGCTATATGCCTCCTTCATAAAGTTAATGGATGCCTCAGCGTTCATCAGCATAAAGGGCTTTGCAGGTCCATTTGCAGGCATTGAATCGCCATACAATCCACCATCCATATCAATTGCTGCTTTAATACGACTATCCTTTACTAGCATTTGAGTAGAAGTAGCGCCGCCAAAAGAGTGACCCAACATACCAATGCTGTCAAAGTCAATTAGTGAGGCTATTGTATGGAAATTTTTATCAAAATTAGCTTTGATAACCTCATCTAAAACAAATGATGCATCCTGCTCCCAAAGTTTGATGCGATTATTCAAGAATGTAATTGTGTTTTCAATTGGTGTAAAATCAACTCGATCGCCATCAGGGAATATGGTTGTTGTCGCGTCACCTGTAAAATTTAGAGCAACAACAATATAGCCATGACTCACTAATTCCTCTAGCTGAAAGGTATTTTGGCGACTATATAAACTCATGCCATGTGCAAATAATAGAAGTGGGAATTTTTCTTTGGATTTTATAGGTGTCGCATCCTGATAAGAGTGGGTTTTCGTCAATCCTAAATGTGTTGTAGCAATATAGGGAAATCCCTGTGTCGCTGCCAATTGCTCTGATAACGCATCTATATGTTCAAAGTAGGGAGAAGGCTGTCCTGTCCCTTTTTCAGCAGGATAATATACCTGAATCATTAATTCGCGATTCACCTGATGATTAGGCACGACAAATTCCTTGCGATTCTTATCGATAAGGTGAAATGTCTGAGTTCCTACTGTATATTCTCCTGTTGGCTCTGGAAAAGACATGATTGGAAACAACTTTGGTAATGTGAACATTGCAAAAGTGGCCACAACAATACCTAAAATTTTAATTATTTTCATGCTTAATTTCTTTGAAACAATTGTACTTTTTGGCTTCACAAAAACCTGTAGTGTTAATAACAGCAAAACAATATAAGCAGGGATCATACGCCAGTTAGCACCAATGGTCGTAATTGTTCCAAATAACAAACTATAATTGGCTGCTATCACAAATAGATTTATTCTAGTTACCCCACGTTGTCTAAAAGTCAGTGAGATGCTCGATAGTAATAAAATAATTGTAAATAGTACTTCTAAGGTTTTCATCATTTATCTCCTTTAACATACATACGAATGTATGTATTTAGTTAAAAATGTTTCAATCATATATACATACGAATGAATGTAAAAGATTAAAATAATAAACTACATAAAGTAGTCTACTATTCCTGAACTTTATCAAATAATGCTAAAAAAACATCTTTCAAATCATCGTTCATAAGTGGCATACCGATTCCTTTGAACATCAAACTTATATGTTCAATTTTTTGAATAAATTCAGCTCGGCTTACACGAAATATTTCAGGATTCATCCAAATATCAAAAAGCATTGTAAAGGTTTCAGCTGCTTGCTTGGGAAAAGCAACTTGCAGTGATCCGTCTCGATTGCCCTCATCAATAATTTTTTGAATACCTGGTGCAACAACTTGTACGCCTTCTGTGATGCGACTATAAACAAATTCAGCAGAATTCATTTTAAAAGGAATTGTGGATAAATCTTCTTCCTTTACGCTTTGAGAAATTGAATAGGAAATGCCTTGTCTTAAACGTTCTAAAGCATTTAAGTTTTTTAAATCTGATATGTCGTTAAAATAATTATTTGCTGTTAGCATTTCCTTTGTGATGGCATCAATAACATCAGCACGGGTTTTAAAATGATGATAGAAGGCTCCTCTAGTAATATCCCCCACATCATCTACAATCTCTTGAATCGTTACATTGTCCCAACCGTTTACAGTAAATAATTTAACAGCTGATTCAATTATTCTTTTTCTCGTAACTTCTGGATATTTATTTCTGGCCATAAAATATCTCCTTATAGATACATTCGAATGTATTTATAATACTAGAGGCAGTTCTCTAAATTGTCAACAATAGACTATTTGTGAGACTCACTTAAGAAAATTAGAAAAGAACTAGTAGAGGTAAGCCATTTAGCATATATTTTGAGTTTGAATGGAGGTAAGATCCGCGTGTTTTTAGGTAAATTAAAGTCTACTCCTAATAAGTAAATGGGCTTCTGACGATACATTTAATGGGGAAAAAATGTAGCACACTTTATCTGAAAGTACTTTTCTTTACATGGAGGAATAGTCATGCAAATATGGATTGATCGATGGACATATTTATTAAAACAGCTTGAACAACAAGGAGCTTGGATGCATCCACTTGAGATAAAGCCTGTAGCGACTGAGCAAGAGCTATCAATGGTAGAGATGCGGCTTGGTGTTCCGATTCCTTCTGAGTTCCGTGATGTATTACTTCATTGTTCTCGACAAGTGGGAGTGTATTGGTCTTTACCTGATGAGGCACTACTTCCTATTGAGCTGGACACGCCTTTAGGTAATTTTAGTTGGAGCTTGGAGGAACTCGAATTCCCTGATTTTGGTGGAGACAGTGAAAATGAAGATGAACAACTATACCTACAATTTCATACGGCTGGAAACGGTGATGCACTTCTTATGAAAGTTGAGGATGGTTCCGTTTGGTATTGGAGTCATGAGGAGGATGAGTTCGACCTGCTAGCCTGGAGTTTTAGGGATTATATAGAGAGGGTTACAACTTTAGGATGTATAGGAGTAGATTGTGGACAGCATCGACAGTTTTGTAGTGAGGATGGACTGGATTTAAGCCTGACCAACTCTCAAATCTGGCTAAAGTGGCTTGAACAATATGTAACTACAACATGGAAGGAAGCTATATATCATCTGGATTCTTTACTGATATATGTATCGATGCATGGTGTGAAAGAGGAAAAAGTTCAAAAAGCATTTACACGGTTCGATTCTAGAAATGTGTATACAGCACTTCGAAATCAAATTGAACAATCACTGCGTCTAGTAGATAAAGAAGCATGGTGTAAGGTTCTAGTAAAGGTTTGTGCAACTGAGGCAAGTGATTGGGTAAGGACATTTTGGAAAGACCAAAATAGTATGCCTAATCGGATTCGAGATTATTTAACAGCCTTCTGTCTACCAGAAGAAGAGGGGCTACCTCTTGTTCTTCAAGATATTGAGAAAGAGCAAATCGATTCCTATACAGCTTTACATCGACTACGTCATTTTCATAGCTCAAAAACGATAGCTTGGATGAAACCCTATGTTTCCTTTCCGATAGGTGGTTGGGATCAACTTTTAGTCGAATCACGGCCGAGTGCAGAAACATTATTTGAGTGGTTGAATGGTAGCGAACCAGAGCGCCTAACAGCTATACGAGCAGTATGTCAAATGATGCAGCAAGAAATTAAGCCTTCAGCTCAAGTAGATAAGGAGAAATGGCTGCCATTGCTTGCATTTTGGAAGGACAATGAAGTACTACGAAAAAATAAACAGCTATTTAACCAAGCTCTAGAAGGCTTGAATCATTGGTGAAACCTATTTGATTGTAAGGAGGAGAAACGCTTGAACTATTTTACTATATTTGCTTCTTTGAATAATATAGAGGATATCGATTGTAAGATTTCTGATGTTTTTAGTAAAGGTTTTACTGTTGAAAAAAATGAAGATGAGTATCTCATAAAATCCAAAGCATTATTTAATAAATATAAATTGATAATTAGAGTGATGTCTGAAGATACAAACCCAGAATACTTTGCGAATAATATTCCTGGAATGATGGGCTTTTACAACAGTATTCCTTTTGAAGATGACAATTTAAAAGAATTAGTGTTAACGCAAATTTCTGTGTTAAATTCAGTAATTGCAATTGAATCTGAAAAAGAGATAAAGGATGAACAGATGCAGTTATTTACAAACCTACTATCAGTGATAGGGGGTATTGGCTTTGTACCAAATGGCACCTTATTAGACAAAGAAGGAGAAGTCATTGTTTATCCTGATGGACAATCGGGACCATCCAACTTTAGACCTTATGCCTGTACACAAAAGGTGAGGGGACAAGAGGTGACATCGGAAGAAGGCTATCAAAGAAAGAATAAAACAATAGCCTATTTAAAAGAAAAGGGTATTCCATATACAGATTCACTCCCGCAACTTCCACCAATTGAGGCTTGTCAGTTTAAAACCAAAGAGGATATTGCTAGGAGAGCTGCAGCTTTACTAATTGTTATTCAATTTGCTTGTGATGTGGCACAAGGAGAAAATGTAGAGGAATCAATAGACTTTTTTATCAGTATGTTGCGTAAATATGAAGTAGAAGACATTCTAACTGACAAAGAAAGAGCCTTTTTATATAGTCAACAGCCAAATGCACAGGAAGCCATTAATATTTCATGGCAATATGAGGCTTATTGGACACTAATTTGGGTACTTGGATTTGTTGACAAGCTTGATTTTCCTGATGAATTATGTGATTGTGAGTATGCTATTCAAGTTATTTCTAACTGCGAAACGTTTGAGCAATTTTATTTTCAAACTACGATGCGTAGCCAGGAAGAAATTTTGAATGAAGCCGACAAAATATACAGGCTACACTGGGCTTGCGTAGACAATCGCATACAAAACAGAACGGCTCCTGCTGGTATAAATGAAAGTATTGTTGTGGAAAGGCGCAGAGGCCTATTCTGGTTGATTGGTCATCAAAATGAAGACTGGGATACGATTTCAATGGATACTTAAAAATAGCAAACTAGAAAAACTAGTTTGCTAAATGCTATAAAATTTATTCGATGTAATTTGGAATACTTACTTTATCGATTAAAAGGATGCCATCAAATTGATCACGAGGAACAAAGCTCTCTTGTATAACTCCCCAACTATAGGATATACGTGGCTCAAACATCCATGAATTCCCTCTTTCATTTTGGCGATTTCGTAAATCAATAAATGTGTATGGCTTCTTCGTTGAGGAAAGGATATCCTCAGTAGATCCTTTGACTGGAGGTAATACAGACCAAGTTTCACGTGCATTGCTTGCATTTTCTCCACTTGCCATATATAGACCAAGTACATAGCTATATTTTTTATAAATGTCTGGTAGACGTTCACCCATTAAGTTTAGCGCATAAGGGGAGCCCATTACTTCAGATTGGGCCTTGCGAATATGATCATTATGTGCCCAAACAATAAACTTTTCAGTCGGATAAATCTCATCTGCTAGCCAAAGTAAATTTTCCAACATGCCTTGATCCCGCCATTCCATAGTTTTAAAGAATGAATCATATTTATTTTGCTCAATATCAATGTTTGATTGAATAGATAGTTCTACATACTCTTCTGCTAAGCGTATACGGTCAGCTAATGTACGTTCCATAAGCTTTGTAATATGAGGCTCGCTCGGATATGCTGCTTTTAACTCTTTCTCTTTAAGCTGTACTTGTGATTTTACTTGTTTATACACATCGATAATGCTTGGTTTGGCCTTTTGATATCCTTTTAAATCTTTGCTGTAGGTCCAATCTACAAGCTGATTCTCTACTTCACTGAACTGTTTAGCAAGCTGATTATTTTCTAGCCAGCCCCCATCTGTAAAGGCACCTTGTTGTTGAATATCAAAGCCAGCTAACATTAAAGGCTGCTCTGTAGCTTGAGTTTTCTTAGTATACTCAAATAACGATAGGGTCTCTTTTGACCACCATACCTCAAAAATCCCATCCTTCATCGTCTCCAGAGCCACTTGCTTGTCAATTTGTCCCTGAGCATTCATAACGTTTCCCATGCCACTTTCAAAGGCAAGGACGTTGTAGCCCATTTCTTGGTGTAAAAACTGAATGATACGTGTTTTTGCTAGGCTAAACTCTGCTACACCATGCGAGCTTTCCCCTAAAAAAACAATACGCTTATCGTGTAATAAGGGCTTTAGCATCTCTAAATCTTCAAATTTACTGGATGCAATTTTTGTTGATTCAAAGGATTCAGGCTGAATGGAATTTAAACTATATGCATGGTCATTCACCCAATTCTTCCAGTCTTGTAGTGCTTCATTGGACGTACGAGCTTGCTTTACTTCTGATCCCTGCTCTAAACTTGTCTGCTCTGCTATCCTTGGAGCAGCCACTGCCGCATTTGCATTCCCATTAAATGCTATAAAACTTGTCAATGCAATGCTTAAAGATAATAGCATTTTATTTCTTTTCCCTTTTGTCACTGTGCATCAATCCCTCGCAATAGATTGAACCCAATTATACGCAGGTAAGTTTAAAGTTAAGGAGATTTCTGTTTAAATTTTGTTTAAATTTGGATTTACGTCTTGAATCAGGAAGATAGATTAAAAAACCTCCAAAAGTGTGATATCTAAAAGATAGGACACTTTGGATGTGTTGTATTTAACTTATTTATAGTGGTATGTACTAGCCCTGTGATTGTTGCGTTGTATTTGATTAAACCATGCACGATCCTTTTCTTCCTGCTTTAATGTATTAACGATTGCTGATGAGCAGCTAATACAAATTTTTTTCTGTGTAATTTGCCCACAACGTTCACAAGGGGCACCTAGATTAGGGAAAATTGACTTTTTTAATTTTCCTGCCTTCACCCATTTATAAAGCAGCTCAACGGAAACCCCCGTTAATGCAACGACCTCATCATTTGTTAAATAGCGATTATTTTTTCTAAGTAAAAAGTGATGTAGTTCCGAAAATATATCTTCCTCTCTCACATCAATTGTTTTGACAAATCGGTGCATAGTAACTTCTCTCCTTATCCTTTCAATTGATAATTTTTCCAATATCTTCGTTTAAGATGATTGACTGTTCATCATACTTATAATTTTCCCAGCGATTGCGAGCCAATTTACGATATTTATTGGAAACATTTCGATCTGCGATTAATCGAGAGAATCCCTTTTTCGCTTCAGTCATGTCGCCAAGTCGTAGGCTTAATTCTGCATGTAAATATTGAATTCTTTCACTACCTTCTTGATTGGATGCAAATGATTTACTGTAAAAATCTCTTGCCGCAAAAAGGTAGCGCATTTCTGATTCCTGATCCTCTTTTAAGCGATATAACCAGGCAATTTTTAAAGCGAAATTTGCCATAAGAAGTGATTCTTCCATAGAGGCTCTGGACACTAAATAAGCAAGCTTAAAACTTACAATGGCATCATCCACTGTACGCTCTTGACAGATATTCATAGGTTTTTGAAGCTCTTTAATGTACAGCTCATCGATAAGGAGCATGAAAGGCCCATAGGTTCTAGTCATGGATTTATGGTAGGCATAGCCACAAAACGGACAAACAGCGACTTCATATAACAATGGATTTAAGCCCTCATAGACGGGCATGAAATCTGTTTGCTCTTCGACAATTTTATAACGATTAGGACGTACCTTATAAGTGGTAAAGTGCTTTTTGCAAAACTTACAATCCACACTACTTTCATAGTAGTAAATGTTAAATGCCATAAGAATCAACTCCTTTACCCTGATTTATTAATTATTTCTTTTGTTCTATATTTACGATTGGTATTATCGTTCAATGTATTTAATTGATTATCTTTTATTTTAACAATTCTATGTTCTTTGGTATACTCCTTTAGCATTATTAAAGTGAAAATATTATTACTTTTTTGTTTGTTGAGGTTTCTATATGTATTTGCAATAGTGTTTTTCAGTATAATGAATAAAAGTTAAATGGATTATGCTTTAATGTAGGTATTTGTAACTATTTATATTGATGGATGAAAATGGAGTGTGTATGATGGATTGCAAAATTGTTTTTTTTGACGTAGATGGAACACTTATTAATTATGAAGATGGCTGTATTGAAGAAAGCACAAGGAAGGTAATAGATGAGCTAAAACAGAGGAGAATTCGTATTGTTGCGGCTACAGGTAGACCTTTATCAATGTGTCAAAGTTTAAGAAACATGGGTATAGAGACATTTATAACCGCAAATGGTGCATATGTTAAGCATCAAAATCAGGTAATACATAAAGTACCAATTGACAAAAATATAGTCCAAGCAGTTCATGCCTTTGCTAATGAGAATAAACAAAGTCTTTCATTTTTTACAGAACAATTATTTATGAATAACGTACACAAGCCAAGGACACTTAAAGCCCTGCAAGAAACATTATCTTTATCTAAATTTCCTGAATTTCATGAAAATATTGTAGAGCAGGAAATTTATCTAATGTGTTTATATGCTAATGAAGATATTGAGCAAATATATACAGCACAATTTCCTCATTTAAAATTTAAAAGATGGCATCCGTATATTACGAATGTATTGCAATCTGATATTTCCAAATCGATTGCTGTTCAGGCTGTACTTGATTATTTCAATTTAAGTTCTGAGGAAGCACTTGCGTTTGGCGATGGCGATAATGATATAGATATGTTAGAACAGGTTGGTTTTGGGGTTGCAATGGGGAATGCAAGTGAGGCATTGAAGAATAGTGCTGATTATATAACGAAGAAATCCATTGAAGGGGGTATATATCATGCCTTGAAAGAGCTACAAATAATTTAAGAAAGTAATTATTTAGAATCGTATAATATTTTTAGTAAATTTAGAGGGGATGTCAAAGTAAAAAATGATTGAAGCTATAGCACTCATAATGTTAACTACATTGAGTATGATAAAGCTAACGTAAGTTATTAAAATGCTTTAGGTGGGATGATTTTATGGCACATCATGTACAATCTCTTATTGAACATTACGGGTATTTTGGCATAATTCTTATCCTAGTTGGAGGGATTGTCGGGCTGCCTATTCCTGATGAAATATTTTTAACATATATAGGATATAGTGTATATCGAGAAACACTAGAACATGTTCCAGCATTACTTAGCGCAACTATCGGGGCAATAGGTGGCATTACTTTAAGTTATTATATAGGTTATCGATTCGGGCTACCTTTGTTACATAAATATGGCCCGAAGATTCATATTACTAAGCAAAAAATTAATTTTACTAAAAAATTATTTACGAAAATAGGACCAGCCTTATTACTGATCGGTTATTTTATTCCAGGTGTACGCCATCTTACCGCATATGTAGCAGCCATTAACAACTATCCTTATAGAAAATTTGCCATTTTTGCTTATGCAGGCGCGTTTATTTGGACATTTACTTTTATTACATTAGGAAAAGTATTAGGTGAGAAATGGCGCTATGTGGGATTTTACTTATCTCACTACAGTATTTATCTTATCGTAGTATTCATCATATTAATGTTGGTCATTTATTATTTTTTCAAAAAAAGAAATAAATAAGGGTCTGATTCTTCTAAGCGAATAAGACCCTTATTTATTTTTAAGGTAAGATGGCAAATGAACGAACAGGGAATCCAGACGCTCTTTCTGGTTTCGGTACAATATTGAATATGACAGCCCCTTTTGGCGGTAGCTGATCCAAATTTGTTAAAAGCTCAATTTGATAAGTGTCTTGCTCAAGTACAAAATATTCACCATCTAACTTACCATTTTTGCGAAAATCCGCTGCTGAATCAGTGTCGAAAGTCTCGTGACCAATAGCGTTAATTTTTCGTTCTTTAAATAAAAACTGTAATGCCTCTAATCCCCAACCTGGTATATGATTATGACCCTCAGCATCCTTATTATTAAAGGCATCCTTATTAGGCCAACGCTTACTCCAATCGGTACGTAGGGCAATAAACGTACCTGCTTCAATTTCTCCATGCTCAGCCTCAAAGTCAAGAATATCCTGAACACTTAAGGTAAAATCATTATTTTGCTCGGCTTCCTTCGATTTATCAATCACGATTAAGGGTAGTACTAATTCTTTTAAATCCAATTCTTCTAAAAAACGTGTGTCCCTAACAAAGTGGATAGGTGGATCGATATGTGTTCCATATTGTCCAGGAAAAGTGAATTGCTGCGCAAAGAAACCATCATCATGTGAAAATAGGGTTTCAAACTTTGCATCCTCAAACATAAAGAAGTGAGGTGAATTTGGTCCAAATGTATGTGTTAAATCCACCCATTTTCTTGATTTTAATAGCTGCACTGCTTGTAAAAGTTCATTCGACATCGTATTTACCTGCTTTCTATTAATAGTATGAGTTATTCCCTGCTTGTCCTTCTTGTCCAATCATAACCACAAAAAAGAGTCCTCCTTGGAGAGAGGACTCTTGTGCAAAGCAACAAATGTTAGTCTTCTCATCTTCAAGGCAAACATTTTTGCCAATTGGAGTTAGCACCATACCTAAAGGCTGGTTGCTGAGACTTCATAGGGCCAATCCCTCCGTCTCTCTTGATAAGAAATGCAATATAAGAATTTTCAGAAATAACGATACAAATACATTAGCATATTTATTTATAGTTTACAAGTTCAATAGGGATACATAGATTTGCAATTATATTAACTAAAAGGATTAGAGGGATTCATAACTGGCAGAAAAACCATGCTCACTAGAGGTTTTTAGGTGCAAGATAAATGGACAAGAGGGTTCTTATGAAAAGAGCCCACTTGTAGAAAAGGCGCTGTCACCAGCTTAAAACTAATGAAAGCTTACAACATTCAATATCTGTAAATACTATCCGAATATTATCTGGTGTATAGTTTGTTTCAAATGTCATAGTAATACCAGTCGAGATGATTAACCTTTCAACTTCTGATTTATTTGATTTTTGTGCGGCATCCATAAGATCATGTGCAAATTGTTCTGATCCGTCAATTTTATCTGTAAGTAGCTGAATCTGCTGCATAATTCTCTTTACTCGCTTGGCGGAAATTTTCAGCTTATTTGTATTGACGGCTGGAAACGGATTTGTATTTATTGGGTTTGTTGGCATAGCTAAATATCTAGCTGGTTGGTGAAGTGCTGGAGGATTTACTATTGCCAATGTTGGATAATAGGTAGGATAGACAAAAATCGGATAAGGGTTGTAATACAACTAAACTCCTCCTATCCACTTGCTAATACTATATCTTATGTGCAGCGGGGACTTTCGGTGTTCGCTACTTCTATGGTTTCACGTCTAGGGTATTATCAAATTAATACCTAGGATGAGTGAAGAGATAATTTAGTCGATTGAAAGTAAGGAACCTGATAAGAGAAAGGGTTAGAGCTAATCGAAAGTGAACCAACCTGATCAAAGAGGAGCCTAAGCCGATCAAAAGTGGAGGCAACCCGATTGAAAACGAGCTCAGGCTGATCAAAAGTGGAAGAAACCCGATCAAAAACGAGCCTAGGCTGATCAAAAAAGCAAGGTACCTGATCAAAAACGAACGCAGCCTGATCAAAAGTAGAGGCAACCCGATCGAAAAAGAGCTCAGGCTGATCAAAAAAGCAAGGCACCTGATCAAAAAGGAGTCCAAGCTGATCAAAAACGAACGCAGGCTGATCAAAAGTGGAGGCAACCCGATCGAAAACGAGCCCAGGCTGATCAAAAAGGAGTCTAAGCCGATCAAAAGTGGAGGCAACCCGATCGAAAAAGGGTTCAGGCTGATCAAAAACGAGCCCAAGCCGATCAAAAACGAATAACACTCACCCAATCAAAAAAGAAGGCTTCGCATGTGTATAAGCCTTCCTTTCATAAATTTTTATCCAAGAACACGTAAAACATCATCTATTTTTTTGTTATGGGAGAGAATGCCGTAGTTCATCCATGTTAAGAAATCAACCTCGTAGACACAGTTGTTTTTTGCTGCGGGAAGGTTGCTCCAGGTAGGAGATTTTAGTATTACTCGTTCCTCTCCCTCGAAAATCGAATGTTGTTTGTCAAAGGTAATGAATAAATGATCGGCATCTAAGTGAATAAGCTGGTCAATTGTTAGATGTGTTTTTCGTGTATAATGTGGGATATTCCATACAGATTCATGGGGCATTAAGCCGAGATCACGATATAGAATGGGGCCCGTATAGCCGCATTCGGGTCCTGCATAGAGGCTGATGCCAATAGCGGAGATACGAAGAAAGGCTACGCTTTGTCCATATACTGATTTTTGAAGCACTTTTTTTGCCTTTTGCACTTTTACCTCATACTGGTTAATGACATCCTTCATAATAGCCGTTCTACCTGTTAAGTCGGCTATTTGGAACAATGTAGTTCGCCAATCTTCACCTGGATGTGAGAGATGATAAGTGGGAGCCAATTGATCTAATTGATGACAAGCTTTCCAGCGCTCTATCCCTTCATCTAGCATAATTAAAGTTGGCTTATAATGAAAAAGTTGATCCATTTGTCCTTTTTCAATATCAATATCAGGTATTTCTTGTAACCCTAGATAATCCTGTTTGCCCCATTTTGAATGGCTAAATTGAGCGATGGGTGTAATACCTAATGCCACTAAAAAATCCTCTAAAAACGGTGCGAATATACGAGGGTTATTACTTTGGCCACGACGATATTGTCCAGGAGAGATACCGACATGCTCTTTAAAGCGGCGGTTAAAATAATATTCATTGTTGAATCCAACTGTTTGGCTGATCTCAAAAATACGGTCATTCGTTGTTACTAGTAATTGCTTGGCTTTTTCAAGACGAACATTGTTTAAAAAGTTGAGTGGGATTTGACCAGTAATGTCCTTGAATATACGAGAATAATTCCAGCGTGGCACAGCCGCTAATTCTGCCAATTGCTCAACAGTCCAATCCCGTTCATAATGCTTTTGTAAATATTTGATGGACTGCTCAACGGACTGACGAACACTTTTCTGCTGCTGATTAGGTACATTTTGATTCATAATGAATAACATAAATTCTTGGAAGCGTACATGTTGCTCAAATAGCGATAGCTCATCCATTGCTAGACGGTGTCGATAAATGATTTCTAACAAATTAGTACATTGAGAAAAAGGATGGCAGCCTAGTTCTTGAAATTGTGTAAAAATAGAAAAGCAATCCGTCTGACTTTCTTGCAGTTGGATGATTTTAAATGTTAAGTGATAAAAGCACAGCACCCCACTTTCATTGTGAACATTTATTTTTTGATTAGGAGGAATGAGCACACACTTTTCTTCAGTAAGATGGATAGTTTCATGATCACAAATTAGCTCTCCATGGCCGCTTATAACTACAACAAGGCTATAATGGTCACAATGATGTAGTTGCCACATTGCTGATGGAATAGAATATGAAACTTCTTGTAAGTGAAATATTTGCGATAAACCACTCATATTTTTCTACCTTTCTATAAATAGTTTTATTTAAACAACGCAAAGAAAGCCCTAAGAGAGCTTTCTTTAAAATTATTTTACGAACCATTTTTCAAGGTCATCGTATTTTAGTAGATTTGCAGTTATAGCTCCAGATTGCCAATATGTTCGGTCAGCAATATACACGTTTCCGTTTTTTACTGCAGGAACTGTATTCCAGAGCGTACTATCTAACCATTTAATCGCATCCTGGTTTTCTTCAGATTCCCATGTTCCATTAGAAGGGAAAAGAATAATATGATCAGCGTCTAATTTAGGTATAGCTTCTTCTGAAAGTATCTCATGAAATTCCGTCATATCACGGGCTAGTGGGTGAGGAGTAAGTCCCACCTCAGTGTAAATATAGCCAGAATATCGATTTTTAACGCCAAATAATGCTAGTGTTTTATCGGCTACATTTAAACGGACCACAGCGACTGTTTCATCCCCAACGGACTTATCTAACTCTGCCTTTAAAGTCGTAATACGTTGCTGATAATTTTTAACAACCTCATCTGCTTTATCAGGAATGTTTAAGACATCAGCAATCGTTTTAACAATTGCCTGTGGATCTGCAAGGATTTCCTCTTTTAAACGATAGGTAGGTGCAATTTTAGAATATTCCTCGTATTTTGCTTTATCAGCCGCACCATCTACAATGATTAAATCTGGCTTGGCTTGCAATAAAGCCTCCATGCTTCCTGTAATATCAAATTCTGGTGCATCCAGTTTTAGATAATCCTGTTTCCCCCAAGCTGGATGATACCATTGGACAGTGGGCTTTACCTCTAATGCTGTTAGATAATCCTCCAAGTATATGGCCGCTACTCGCTGAGGCTTTGCGGGAATCTCTACCTCCCCAAATTCATCTTCTACAGTCCGTGTTTCCACTATTGATTGATTCTCTTTAGCAACATCAGCTTTCTCCTTTGATTCCTCCTTCGAACAAGCTCCTAAAACAAACGTCAACACGATTAAACAAAATAATGCTAACGAAAATGGTCGAATCTTATGCATTGCCATTCACTCCTATAATAAAGGTATTAGTAATTCAGAATGATAATCATTCTCGATTAATTCTACTAAATTATAGGGCACATCATTTAAACAAACAATACACATTCTCTACTTCTTTCTTATACAAAATAAAGTACAAGGATTATTGTTTTTTGTTATCAAAAATTAACCATAATAGTGTAACAATCGCTGCAAGCATTACCATTAGGAATCCGTATAAGGGCGTATGAGCTAACGATTGATGGCGAATAATAAAGCCGCCAATATATGATCCTAAAAAGATACCAATATTAAAAGCCGAAATATTCAATGCTGAGGCCATTGAAATAGCTGATGGCACATATTTTTCAGAAAGAAGAACCGCATAGAGCTGCAATCCTGGGACATTCATAAACATAAATAGCCCCATGATTAGGACCATGATTAATCCGATAATTGGCGATTCGAGAGTGGAGCCAATGCCAAGTAACGCTAAGGCAAGTCCCACAAAAATAATAAAGATGGAACGAAGCGGATTCTGATTAGCGAAATGACCGCCTAATGTATTACCAATAGCAACACAAATCCCATAGATAACTAATATAATGACTACAGCATGTGGCGAGTAACCCATATATTGCTCTAAAATTGGAGAAACATATGTGTACACAACAAAGGCACCACCATATCCAATTGCTGTAATGAAAAGGATTAATAACATGCGAATATTGCCTAATACTTTGCCGATATCACGTAAAGAGATTGGATTACCTTTTGATAATTGGCTAGGTACTAACAACGCATTACTATTTAAACCGATAATCCCAATAATGACGATAAAGATGAATGACATACGCCAGTCTGTTACTTGTCCAATAAACGTACCAAGTGGGACACCAGTCACCGTAGCTAATGTTAAGCCTGTAAACATAAAAGCAATTGCACTTGCTCGTTTATTTGGTTCAACTACATCGGCTGCTATAACAGAGGCGATGGACATAAACACACCATGTGCTAATGCTGAAATAATACGTCCAATTAATAAAATTGAGAAATTAGGCGCTATAGCTGCGGTTAAGTTCCCAACTATAAAAATAGTCATAACCAGCAATAAAACAGTTTTTCGACTAAGACGAGATGTTAAGGCTGTTAATAATGGAGCCCCAACAGTTACACCGAGTGCGTATATAGAAACGGTTAAGCCAGCCGTGCTTAAAGATATACCAAAGTCATCTGTAATTAATGGTAAAAGTCCGACACTAATAAATTCAGTGGACCCTATACCAAATGCACTGATGGCAAGTGCCAGTAAGGTTAATTTAGCACTTGGCTTTTTTGAATGTGACATACTACTAATATCTCCTTTGATTTTTTTTATTATGTGTAGTAATATTCATACAACCCAAAAGTTATGTAGAGTACTTTTAGTTACTTTTGAATATTACAGGAGGTTACAATGCAAAAAATTTATAATATTGGTGTTGAAGCTACACTTGAAGTCATTGGTGGTAAATGGAAACCGGTTATTCTTTGTCATTTAAACCACCACGGTAAAATTCGAACAAATGAGTTTCGACGATTGATTCCAGGAATTTCACAAAAGATGCTTACAAGTCAATTAAGAGAGTTAGAGCAAGCTGGATTAATCAATCGAAAAGTCTTTAATCAAGTGCCGCCAAAGGTTGAATATTCATTAACACCCTATGGACAGGGCATGGAACCTATTTTGAACATGCTTTGCACTTGGGGCGAAAAACATGTTGAAGTATTACAGGATAAAGGCGAAGATGTCATTTTAAAACAACATGACGACGATATAGCCATGCAGCAAACATCGTAATGAGGGAAGAAAGAGACTGTCAAACATAAGACAGTCTCTTTTTCCTTTTTAATGCTTATAGAGCAAAGTCGTATTCATCTGGATTTGGTCCAACACGTTGTTCAAGATTCATCGCATTGATGATAGCCATTTCTTCGTCTGTTAAAGTAAAGTCAAAGATATCAGCGTTTTGCATCATGCGTTCTCTGCGCACTGATTTTGGGATCGTGATCACTCCATTTTGTACATCCCAGCGCAAAATAACTTGAGAATTGGATTTTCCATATTTTGTTGCTATTTTTGAAATAGTTTCATCTTCTAGAAGTCCACCCTGCATTAAAGGTGCCCATGCTTCAAGTTGAATTTGGTGTTTGTCACAGAATGAACGAAGCTCCACTTGCTGTAAACGAGGGTGGAATTCCACTTGATTCACAACAGGTTTAATACGAGCAAATGATAATAATTTTTCTAAATGTGCAACAGTGAAGTTACATACACCAATTGCTTTGATCTTGCCTTGTTCATAAAGGTCTTCAAGAGCCTTCCAAGATTCAACGAATTTATCTTTACCTGGCCAATGAATAAGGTAAAGATCTAAATAATCTAAACCTAACTTTTGTAAGCTCTCTTCATAGGCAGCAATTGTTTCATCATAGCTTAATCCGTCATTCCATACTTTTGATGTAATAAACAGATCTTCACGACGTAAACCAGTAGAAGCTAGCGCTTGTTTAATTCCTTCCCCTACACCTTCTTCATTGCCATAAATAGCGGCAGTATCGATGCTTCGATAGCCAACCTCAATAGCGTCTTTAACCATCTCAGTAGTAGCATCATTCGGTACTAGAAAAACACCTAAACCCATACCAGGCATTTGTAGGCCGTTATTTAATGTAATTGTATCTTGTAAATGATTAATCATTTTAATTCCTCCAATTGTTTAATGACTTGCTTGCTATTTCATTATGATGTCCCGATTAGGCAAAAAAAAGTACGCACTTTTTCGTGTCATAGAAACGTAGAGGTTACTTTTGTGAGTTGACAACGGTTGGGGTGAAAAACTTTTTTAAAATATAGTTTTCGATATATACAATTAAAAGATTAATTTAGCAAGTAGAGGCGGAAATACGAGAAGTCATGACAGAATTATGGGCATTTAGAAAGCTCTTACCTATATGAAATGAATGCAAAATATTTGCCAAAATTAATATGGGATGTTGTGGCATTAAATTGAACCGAAGTAAACGAATTATTCGATATTATTAACGGAATAATCCCCATAAAAGGAATTTTTGGCTTAAAGGAGAATTTAAGTAATAATACTTTATAAAGGGGATTGGAAAGTGAATCGTTTAAATTTAATCACATTGGGTGTTAAGGATATGGTGGAGTCACTAAACTTTTACCGAGAAGGGCTTGGCTTTGAGGTTGTGGTGTATGGAGAGGAAACTGCCCCTGATGTTATGTTCTTTAATAATGGGGGAACAAAAATATCACTATTTCCAATTGAACGTTTGGTCAAAGATATTAATGAAGCTAATCCACCAGAAATTGGCCATGGCTTTGGAGGCATTACTCTTGCTTATAATGGCAAATCAAAAGAAGAAGTTAATCGGGTATTTGAATTAGCTAAAAAGGCTGGAGCTAAGATTGTGAAAGAGCCCGAAACTGTATTTTGGGGTGGCTATAGCGGCTACTTCCAAGATCCAAATGGCTACTACTGGGAAGTAGCCTATGGTGACATGTGGCAGTTTGACGAAAATGATATGCTGATTATTCAATAATGATTTGATGCAGAGGTAGCAAACTAGAAGAGCTAGGTTGCTATCTTTTGTTATGATTTCCGGTAAGTTTTTATAGATTTTGAGAGTGTTATATGTATTTCTGATTTTTGGTTATTATATTGTCTTTAATTTAAGGATAAATGTATAATGCAAAATATGGTTCTTTACAATAACTTTTCCGATAGATAGGGAGGATGAGCCTTGTTTCGTATACTGTACATAGAAGATGAAAAAGAGATTGGACAATGGGTCACGAAGGATTTAATGGAGAGAGGCTACGAGGTAACGTGGCTGGAATCGGGTGAAGAGGTCGACAAGCATATAGCATTTAAGGATATCGCGATATTAGATGTTATGCTACCAGGATTAGATGGCTTTTCAATTGGTAAAAGAATTAAGCGAGAAAATAAGGAAATCCCCATTTTAATGCTTTCTGCGCGTACTGCCGTAGAGGATAAAATAGAGGGGCTGAACTTTGCTGACGATTATTTAACAAAACCATTTCATCCTGATGAGCTTGTTGCACGCGTTGAGGTATTGTTAAGAAGATATCAAAAGAATGATGATGTACTAGAGCTTCAGCATCTTAAGATTTTTACAAAAGAAATGAGAATTATTCATACAGAGACAGATGAGGAGATTCAATTAACAGGTAAGCAATTTTATTTATTTCAATATTTTATTCGCCATTTAAATCAAATCCTAACAAAGGAGCAGCTCTATGAAGGTGTGTGGGGTGAAAGCTATATAGAGGGCGATAAAACGTTAATGGTGCATATACGCTACTTAAGAGAAAAAATAGAAATAAATCCAGCTAGGCCAACAATTATTGAAACGATTCGAGGCATTGGCTATAGGGTGAAGCTATGAAGATTTTCCGTCCATTTAAATTTCTACGATCCCTATTAGCGAAGTATATGCTGATTATTTTTCTAGCCATTTCTATTGTTCAAATAGCTTATTTCACCCTAGCTGTATTTGTGTTAGAGATTGCTAAAAAAGAACATGGGGATATAGTAACAAAAGCTGAAATTACAAGCGAAGTGGAGGAAAAATGGCATTCTGAAGCTAAAAGTATAAAAAACTTTACAGATGAAGTAGTTTCTCAACACTTTGAAAAATGGCAGGAGCGATATCCTAAAGCATCGATGTTTTGGGTAGGCGAAGATGGTACATTGCTCACCACATTAAATGTAATGGAACAACTACCATCAAAATGGACACCTGCTTTTACTACAAAGTTCATTAAAGAACGTTATGGAGAGGATCCATTCACCATTATTGCCTTTTTAGGTGAGGATGAATCAAATGGATTTATCGTTTTTGAGATTCCTAGAGATGTATTTACTCCACCACTTAAACATGTTTATGAAGCATATGGAACTTTTTTATTTATCGGTGTTATTGCCATTATTTTATTTTTCATTTTAGTCTCCTTTTTATTTTTCAAAGGTATTAGAAAGCGACTATTACATCTACAGGAAGCGATGGAGATTCGTGATGTCGATGGATTACCTGTTGAGATAGATGTAAAAAAGATGGATGAGATCGGTCAGCTCCAGCAAAGCTTTAACAAAATGGTCTGTGAACTTAGGGACAGCAAAAATCGTGAGCTGAAGGAGGAGCAGCTACGACGAGAGTTGATTGCTAATCTTTCACATGACCTGCGTACCCCTTTAACAAAAATTAGAGCGCAATCCTATTCGATTAGTAAAGAAGAACTTACAGAAGAAGGACGGCAGGCAATTAAGGCAATGGAAACATCAATAATAAGCATCGATGCTTTAATAGAAAATCTAATGTCTTATACATTGCTGATGGCAAGTAAATATAAATATGAAGCAAAGGAAATCAATGTCCTGCGATTTGTACGTGAGCATATGTCAACATGGTATCCCGTATTTGAGAAGGAAGGCTTTGACATTGATATTGAGCTGCATTCGTTTGAGAACAACAAATGGCAAGTTGATCCAATTTGGCTCGGGCGTATTTTTGACAATTTATTACAAAATGTTTTACGTCATGCTAACAGCGGAAAATATATTGGCGTTAAAACAGAGTCAACTGAATACTATGATGCATTTATTATAAGGGATTGCGGAAACGGCATGAAAAATGAATCTAATGCGAAAGGAGCGGGTATTGGTCTATCTATCGTTGATATTATGGTAAAAGGCATGTTCTTAGATTGGGATATATGCTCAAGTGAATCTGGTACAGAAATCAAGATTAAACGCTATAAAGTAAAATAGAAAAATAAATCTGTGAGACGTCAGCTTGATGGTCTGCAGATTTTTTTTATTTTTTAAACAAAATTTAAACTTGCCCCATACCTGCTTTTAAACTTCGAAATTTATGATATTTACAGAGGTGAGGACAATGGAATATATCGTACAAACAGAAAATTTATCAAAAAGTTTTGGAAAAGAGCAGGCTGTATCAAATATAAATTTAAAAATACGTAAAGGAGAAATATACGGATTTTTAGGTCCGAATGGAGCGGGCAAAACGACAACCATACGTATGCTTCTTGGGCTGATGAAACCATCTTCTGGAACAATTAAAATCTTTCAAAAGGATGTAACGAAGGATCGAATCAATATTTTGGCAAAGGTTGGTTCATTAGTAGAGAACCCCTCCTATTATCCCCATTTAACAGCCTATGAAAATTTAGAGGCATTAAGAAAGATTTTAGGTGTGCCGAAATCACGCATTGATGAAGTATTAGCAATCGTAAGGTTAAAGGATGCAGCTAATAAAAAGGTAAAGGGCTTTTCGCTAGGTATGAAGCAAAGGCTAGGGATTGCTGCTTCGCTGTTACATAATCCTGAATTATTAATTTTAGATGAGCCAACGAATGGTCTTGATCCATCTGGTATTATCGAAATTCGGAATCTAATAAAGCGACTTCCTGCTGAATATGGAATGACAATTATTATTTCAAGTCATCTTTTATCAGAAATTGATCAAATGGCAACACAAGTAGGTATCGTATCAAAGGGGAAAATGATCTTTCAAGATTCCATTGAAGCAATGCGTAAATCTGCTCAGCCAAAGGTATTTATTAAGGTGAGTGATGCTGAAAAGGGTTGGCGTTCTTTAGTAGCTCATGGCATAAAGGCAGAACATAAGGAAGGGCTCATTTCGTTAGATGAATGCTCAGATGAAAAGGTAGCACATATTGTACAAATTCTCGTACAAGAAGGAATTTTGGTTTATCGTGTAGAGGAAGAAAAGCGTTCATTAGAGGATATATTCCTACAAATGACAACAGGAGAGCAATTGATATGATGGGGAAACTATTAACTTCTGATTTTTTGAAAATTAAACGCAAAGGATTATGGTTTTTGACGGCATTAGGCCCAATAGGTGTTGTTGCCCTACAAATGGTGAATTACGGTGTAAGGAAGGACTATTTGTTAGAGCAAAGTGAGGACGATTGGGGCTATTATTTATTAAATATCCATTCATTTACCCCACTTGCAATTGTTCTGGGTATTGCTATTTTAACTTCATTTATGGCAAGTATTGAAAATGAAACGAATGCGTGGAAGCAATTAATCGCACTGCCAGTCTCTAAATTTACGGTGTATTTATCTAAATTTTCTGTGCTAGCCATATTATTGTTGCTGTCTTCCGCACTTTTAACGATATTGACACTAGCCTATGGAGTGTTTTTAGATCTAGGCGATAGCATCCCATATTCAGAGATTATGAAATATGGATTTTATCCTTATTTTGCTGCATTGCCAATCTTAGCACTTCAGCTTTGGGTGGCAAGTGTTTTCCATAATCAGGGGATTCCTATCACAATCGGTATCTTTGGTGTGATGTTTACCTATTCTGCATATGTATTACCTGATTGGATGATTTGGAAATGGCCATCTTTAATGAATGAATGGGATGAGCCCCTTATGAATGTCATGCTTGGAATAGGCATAGGTGTTTTGCTGTATATAGTAGGAATGCTAGATTTTGCTAGAAGGGATGTTAAGTAAATGTGGTCAATAGTGAGCGCTGAATGGTTTAAACTACGAAAGTCAAAAATGGTACCAATTATATTAGCTGGGCCCATAATAGGACTTTTTATCGGATTAACATCGAATTTAGAATCGGATATGGAAGGTCTACCTATAAATAATTGGTACATTCCTTTATTTTCAATGAATTTAACGTATGCATTATTATTTTTGCCGTTAATTACAGGGGTTTTTACAGGCATTATTTGTAGGTATGAGCATCAATCTGGTGGCTGGAAACAGCTTTTAGCATTACCAGTGACAAGAGGGAAAGTATTTGTAGCTAAATATGTTTTAGTAATGCTTTTGGTGATGGCAATGCAATTATTATATTTATGTTCAATGATTGCAGTAGGTATGATAAAAGGCTATGTGGACCCTTTTCCAATGGAGATTGTATGGAAAAGCATTTTTGGTGGATGGGTAGCAACACTTCCTTTAGTAGCACTACAATTATGGATGTCCATTATGTTTAAGAGCTTTGCGGCACCCTTTGCAGTTAATGTTATTTTCACATTACCTTCTATACTAGCCATTAATTCTAAGACTATTGGACCTTATTATCCATGGGCACAGCCATTTGCTATGATGTATGTAGGCGGTAATACTGACGATATATTCTTTGTGCCTTGGGAGCAATTAATAACGGTTGTAGGCGGAGGGTTCTTACTGTTTTTCCTTGGAGGCTATTTATATTTTCAGAGAAAAGCTGTATAAACTTTCTATAAAATTAAGGAGATTTTCAAATGATATTTGTTAAAAGAAGTTTTTTATTCATTTCAGTACTTTTTCTTTTGCTAGCATTAACGGGCTGTGGCAAGGGAGAAGCTATTAAAGATGCTTCCACATATACTTCTACTATAGAAGATATAGATATTCCGGATGATGTAAAAATAATTGGATTCGGAGAAGCGACTCATGGGAATGTTGAATTTCAATCATTAAAGAAAGATTTATTTCAGGCTCTGGTTAAAAATGAAGATGTTCGTGTCTTTGTTTTAGAAGGAGATTTTGGAGGAGCTCAGCAAATTAATCAATTTATTTTAACTGGTGCTGGTACTGCTGAGGAAGCTGTTAAAGCTCTTGATTATGGTATTTATAAAACCGATCAAATGATTGAGTTTGTGCAATGGATGCACGATTATAATATGACAGCCGATGAGAACAATAAAGTCTATTTTTATGGTAATGATATGCAGCGCTATGATTATAGCAAAAAAGGGCTGTTAGATTATTATGAAATAGTTAATAGTGAAGAAGCTGCTGAATATAGGGCACAGCTTGAAGATGTGACAAACAAGACTATGAGAGATTTAACAAATAGTCAGCTAAAAGAGCTTGATGAAAATATAGACGCCATCATCAAGGATTTGCAAAGTAATAAAGATGCTTATATAAAAGAATCATCAAAAGAAGCTTATTTATTTGCTGCACAATATGCACAAATTATGAAGCAGCGCACGCAATTATTTTTAAATGACAGTGATTATATGAATCTTCGTGATAAATATTTAGCTGAAAACTTACAGTGGATTGTTGATTTTGAAGTGGCTCAAGGCCATAGTAAAGTACTAATGTCTGCTCATAATGGGCATATAGAGAAAACTTCTGCAAATGCAGCAGGCTATAAATCAATGGGACAATATTTAGAGGAAATGTATCAGGACGATTATTTTGCTATTGGGACTGACTTTGTAAAAAATACATTCCAGGCACAAAATGCTGGGTCTGGTGAAAGGAAAAATTTCACAGTTGAGCATCATAACGCTTTGGTGGATGCTTTTAGTGATGTCCAAGACAACATTTTCTTTGTAGATTTTGAACATGCAAAAAAATCGAATGAGCTTGCAAACATCCTCTCTGAAGCACAAAGAATGGGCAATATAGGGGATGATTTCCGCCCTTGGTATAAGCTTACCCAAATGCTCTATACAATAAAAATGACACCAGCTGATGCATATGATGGCATAATCATTGTACAAGAAGCAACACCAACAAAAATTATTGAATAGTATATATTAGCTACCTGCAAAAAGGCATAACAGCGTATTGTTTATCTCTAATTTGTTAAAGATAACAAAGAGGAGGTGTGAGACGATGGCACAAGAAATTCTTTGTGAGGTCAATAACTGCACATTTTGGGACTCTGGTAATAAATGTACAGCAGAAAAAATTTACGTTGTCAGCCAGAAGGGGCAACAAGCTTCAAATAGCGAAGAAACAGATTGTAAAACATTTGAACCTGAAACGCATTAATGAATGGTCAAAAGGGTAATCAAGCATATGATTACCCTTTTCTCCCCATTTTATCCGATTAGCTTTTTAATAGGCGTCTACCTTTTCCTTTTGAAATAAAAGTGCATGTGCATTTTTCACTTTTTCCTCTACATAATCTAATGAATATTTTCCATATGAATCTGTTAAATCCCCTATTGCTCGTGATAAATTATCAATAATAGGGATTAAGATCTCCAACTGTGTAAGCTCCTTGCCTTTGTTCATCTCATCCATGATTTCATAAGCAAGGTGTTGAATCGTCCTAAGTCGCATTTTTTCAGATTGCATGGAATCCTCCTTATAGACCAATTTATGATGTCTATATATATGCCCCGTTATAAATTTTCATGAATGATTCGCTGTATATTAAAAGTGATTTTGCGGATGGCTGAGGGCATGAGCTATTTCTTGAATCCCCTTTTCAATTTTATAGTCCTCTACATTGGAAACATTGAGCTTTAAAATACGCTCCCGATAAAATCCATATAAATAATTGCGTTCAATGGTGTCTAGATAGATTTTTTTTAGCTTTAAATGCTGAATAAGCCTATTGGTATTGATTTCCCTTGGTAATACGATATGGCTATGCATGCAAATCTCTGTGGATGCTTGAAAATCAGGTAAATATTTAGTAATAGATTGTTGAAGTATATTGGCACGTTGTGTATAAGCCTCGCTAACCACCTTTTGGTACCGTTCAAACATTCCACTTTTTAGATATAGCTCTAGAGCAGCCTGTGAAATCATAGAACTATCAATATCAGCCGTATTTTTATGACGCTGAAAACTATCAATAAGTGCATTTGGTAAAACAGCAAGACCAATTCGTAAGCCTGGAAACATGATTTTGGAAAAACTTTTTAAATAAATTACATGCTGCTCTATATCATCTGTGAATAATGGATCAGATTTTGTGTTGAGGTCGAAATCTGCCAAATAGTCATCCTCGACAATATAAACGCTGTACTTATAGGCGAGTCTACGAATATCGTCCTTTTCCTTCTTACAAAAGGAGGTACCTAAAGGATTTTGTAGTCTTGGCATTGTATAAAAGAACTTAATATCCTGTTTACTAAAAATAGTTTCTAATTCCTGCAGGTCTATTCCTTTAGAAGTCCTTTTAATGCCGACGACTGGTACTTGATATGTTTTAAAATAATCCATATATAAATGGTAGCTAGGCTGTTCAACTAGAATGGTTGTGCGTTTAGTAGGAAATGGCATAATACTTAGCAAGAAAAGAGATTGCTGAACACCAGATGTGATAAAGATATTCTCCTGTTTTGTAAATACTTGATAAGTTTCTAACAATTTTTGAGCTTCTCTAACTAACGAAGGTAAGCCCTTCGGTGTACCATAGCGAAATAAGTCTGCTTGGTAGGTATCTATAGCTTTATTGATACAATGCTGGAAATCTTTATACGGAAATGCATACCAGCTAGGCGATGATGTTGCAAAATCTATTACATTGCTCGTATTTGGAGTAGAAGGGAGTTGGTGATCCACGACGTAGTATCCACTTTTTGTTTGAGCATAAATAAAATGCTGATTTTCCAGTTTTCTAAGTGCTGTCAAAATAGTGCTCTTGCTACAGGAAAATTCCCGAGATAACTGACGAATAGAAGGAAGCTTCGCACCAGCCTGTAGAGCCCCCAGCTGTATTTGGTTCAATAGATTGAAATAGATAATTTCATATTTAAGCATAAACTACCTCCTACTCATCTGTATCGGTACAGATGGGTATTTTTTATATCGTGGAAGCTTTGATTTTTTATTACGATTGCTTTACGTCAGTCAGAACGTTATTAGTCTGTTTAACGTACATTTGAAAAAAAGGGGTAATTGCTATGACAGCACAAAGAAAAGCCTATTTAGCGGCTATCGGCTATGCACTAATTATTGGATTGTCATTTATGTTTGTAAAAGTAGCTTTAACAGTAGCAAGTCCAATAGATACATTGGCACATCGTTTTTCCATTGCCTTTATCAGCATTTTGATTTTTATGATCTGTACAAAAAAACGTGTCAAAATAGGTAAGCAGGATATAATGAGGATTTTACCACTAGCTTTATTGTATCCACTTGCATTTTTTACTTTTCAAGTACTCGGACTTGCTCAAATATCTTCCACAGAGGCGGGCATTATTCAAGCAGCGATCCCTGTTTTTACATTAATTCTTGCAAGTGTGCTTTTAAAGGAAAAGTCATCACAGCTGCAGCTTTTCTTCGTTGGTCTTTCGGTGGCGGGCGTGATCTTTATGCTATGTATGAGTAATGGGGGTGCAAACACAGGCAATTTAATAGGTAGAGGATTAATTTTACTTTCAGCATTGGCAGTATCATTTTATAACATTTTTGCAAGAAAGCTTACAAGGCAATATTCTTTAATATTACTAACTTATATGATGACATTTTGTGGGTTTGTTATTTTCAATGGGGTAGCAATAGGAAATCATGTAATGAATCAAACACTTCCTCAATTTTTTAAGCCCTTTCTGTATGGTGATTTTGTTATTGCTATTGTATATTTAGGTATTTTATCTTCACTTGTGACTTCCTATTTATCTAATTATTCCTTATCAATATTGGAAGCCTCTAAAATGAGTGTTTTTAGTAATTTAGCTACATTCATTACCATACTTGCGGGCGTTATTTTTTTAAAGGAAGCTTTTCATCTGTATCATTTAATTGGTGGAGTTAGCATTGTTATTGGTGTTATCGGAACTAATTATTTTGGAAATAAGAGAGGAGCTTCATGATAAGTCTTTTACTTAGTGTATATTCGTTTCCTAAATAACTATTAATCTTATCAAAGTAATATACTCCCACCTCTTCAATGCTTTTTGCAGCCATGAGGTGGGTTTCTTATTTTTTAGGCAAGGTAATTTGAAAGGTTGTTCCTTCCGAAGGCTGGCTTTCTATAGAAATGGTTCCCTTATGAGCTTGTACAAGCTTATGAACGATTGCCATACCAAGCCCAGTGCCTTCAGAGGAAAATTCAGTAGTCGTTCCACGATAATATTGTTGAAATATATTTTCGACCATGTGTGGAGGCATACCTACACCGTTATCCACAATGTGAATATCCACATATTCAGGGTGATCAAAAATATGTGTATAAATATTTGTGCTAGGGGGATTGTGGATAATGGAATTCATAAGAATGTTTTGTAATATGCGTTGCATGAATTTCGAATCAAAGTCAATGTTTATAACAGATGTATCAGTTTTAAAATGCAATATATAGTCATTGCCCTGTGGATTGTTGCTTATATTGGCAACGATTCTTTTTGTAAAATCCACAATATCCTGATTGGTTTTATGCAAGGGTAATTGACCGTCTGTATTATTAAACTGAATGACGAGACTTAAATCTTGAATAAGTTCCTCCATATGCTTGCCTTTATCAGAAATCTCTTGAATAAAGGAACGAGCTTCCTCCTTGGTCCAATCGTATTGATCGTTTAATAAAAGGGTAGAGTAGCCTGTAATATAGGTTAATGGCGTTTTTAAATCGTGTGATATACCAGCAATCCATTCTTGTTTTGCTTGTTCAACCTTTTCACGTTCTGTTTCAGCAGCTTTTAATTTGCCTGATAAGGATTGTAGATGCTGAAGTACCTCTTGGTAGAGCATATAACGCATACGGAGCTTTCCTTTGCGTGTATAGATTTTAGATAGTCCAACAGGTTGTGTATAGTTTTCCTGTGATAGCTGATGGATCCAAGACATTATAAAACCAAGAGGACCCCCGAAATACCATCCAAATACAACAATACAAACAATAGTGCTAAATCCGAAAATCCATGCGACTAGTAGACTCTGATAAGCTTCACTAACAGATTTTTTAAAGAGAGGGAGAATACCTTCGAGTCCGATCGCAATACAAATTCCACTCAATAGCATCCATAGAATAATCCCTAGTGCAAGGTGTAACGTAAATCGAGTGTTTATTCGCATAGTGAATCCTCTTTCGGTGGAATAAATTTATACCCAATGCCCCTTAAATTCACAATTATTTTAGGTTTACGCGTATCATCCCCAAGTTTTTTCCTTAGCTTTGAAATATGAATTGTGACGGTTTTCTCCTCACCATATACATCATTTCCCCATACAAATTCGTAGAGTTGTGAAGTTGTAAAAATGCGATTTGGATTTTTACAAAAGAAGTGCAGTAGCTCTAGCTCTTTAGCTGTGCATTCGACGAGCTGATTGTGAACGGTTAATGTTGCAGATTCAGGATTAAGAGCAAAATAACCTAAATCAAATTTTGTACTCTGTTGTTGAGAACTTTCATACATTTTTTGACGTCGAAGGATGACCTTTATTCGAGCCACGACCTCTAAAGGATTAAAAGGCTTTGTAATATAATCATCTCCGCCAATACCTAATCCCGTTAATTTATCAAAATCAGTAGAGCGAGCACTAACAAAAATAATGGGTGTATTTGTATGCTTACGTATTTCTGTGCAAAGTTCAAATCCACTTATATCTGGTAGCATGATATCGAGCAAAATAATATCGTAATGATTTTCTTTTACAAGCTGTAGTGTACTTTTGCCTGTTGAAGCAGTATCAATATTGATAAAGTTTTCTTTCCGTAACGTAATTTCTAATAATTTTAATATACCCATTTCATCATCTACGATTAGGATTTTTTCAGCAGTTTCCATTTTTATCCCTCATTTCAATTTCATCATAACAGCTTCTGATCTTTATATCCTTACTCTATCGAAAAAATTACTGTCATTTTCCATTGAGTTTACTTTGATTTTACTTTCGTTTATTAAGCTGAATGTAACGAATTCAAAATGATAAGGAGTCAATAACATGGAAGCCGTTATTCAATTACATCAATTAAGTAAGAGCTTTAAAGGAGTCGAAACTGTCTCGAACGTTAATATGAACGTTAAGAAGGGGGAGATTTATGGGTTTCTAGGTCCGAATGGGGCTGGGAAGACAACGATTATGAAGATGATTTTAAATTTGGTAAAACCAACTTCAGGTGAAATTAAAATATTGAATCAATCCATTTCTACTACTTCTTATCAATACTTAAGCAAAATAGGAAGCATTATCGAGTACCCGGAATTTTACGATAGGCTAACAGCGAAGGAGAATTTAGAGCTTCACTGTGAGTATATTGGAGTTTATGAAAAAGGAGCCACCGAAGAGGCATTAGAGATAGTAGGTCTTGGTGGAGTTGAGCATAAAAAAATACATGAATTTTCTTTGGGGATGAAGCAAAGATTAGGGATCGCACGTGCCATTGTTGCCAAACCGGAAATTCTTATTTTAGATGAGCCGATTAATGGTCTTGATCCAATTGGTATTAAAGATATTCGAGAGCTCTTGCTACATCTAAAGGAGAAGCTTGGAATCACTATATTAATATCAAGTCATATCGTATCAGAAATTGAATCAATAGCAGATACAATTGGTGTCCTTCATCATGGGGAATTATTGAAGGAAGTGAAAATGGACGATATTCGAAAAGAGAACATGGAGTATCTGGAGATTAAAATAGACGATGTGAAAAAGGCGATTCATGTGCTAGAGAACAAGTTAGGAATTCGCAAATATGAAATTGTCAATCAGCAGTGTATTCGAATTTTTGAACATGATATTTCTCAATCTCAAATTAATAAAGAACTTATATTCAATAACATTGCGGTCAATGGCATTGAAAAACAGCAACAACATTTAGAAGAGTATTTCTTAAATCTTATTAATGGAGGGAATCAAATTGCTTAAACTATTAAGACTTGAATGGAAAAAGAACAGCATGACTAGCTATTTTAAAGGTTTAATCATTTGTATTATTGGAATTTTTGCGGCAGTTGCACTTATGGCGGTTGGTTCTGCAGATGAAAGGATGTTTCAAGATTATACAGATTTTATGTCTTTGACAAACATATTAATTCGCATTGTTTTTATCATTTTTTCGAGTGTAATTCTATCTCGTTTAGTCATTGACGAATACAAAAATAAGACAGTTCAATTATTATTTACGTATCCATTAAAAAGGAAAAAAATTATTGTCGCTAAGCTGTCTTTAGTTTGCGGATTTTGTTTCTTTAGCATTATCATTGCGACCTTAATGATGAATATTGCTGTTTATTTTTTAAATCCTATGATGAACTTCTTTGAATCTCCCGTTGAGATACAGGAGATGATAGCTACTATACCTTCTACCTTGATCATTGCTTTTATGATGGCTGGGGTAAGCCTAATTCCTTTGTACTTTGGTATGCGAAAAAAATCAACAGCTTCGACAATTACATCCGCTGTTTTAATTGGATTTTTGATTAATGCTACGGTTTCAAATGGGGAAACATCTATAAGTTTATCTCAATTTATCATTGTCCCAACAATAATGTGTCTATTAGGGCTTATTATCGGCTATCTTTCCTATTATAAAGTCGACAAAGTAGATTTAACCTAAAAATGAGAAGTGAGGATGTAATATGAAAAAAGCAATCATAGTATTGATATTCGTTATTGCGATAGGAGGAATATTCTTCACGCTTAAAATAGATGGAGAAAAGAGCATTACTGAAGAACAGTCCTTTGATGTTGAGCAAATTAAAGAGCTAGAACTAAATATAGAGTCCTGGGATATAGCATTAGAAAATACAGAATCTGATAAACTAACAATTAAATTTAACAGTAAGCAACAACAAAAGCAGCAAAGCAATCCTGTTGAAATTAAGAAAGACGGAAATAAAGTAAAGGTACTTCAACAAGACACTGAAAAAGGGGCTATGAAAAATTTTAGCTTTGGAAAAAAAGCTACTATTCACATTTCAATCCCCAATAATGCAGTGAGTAAAATTGCATTAAAAAATAGCTATGGTGATATCAAAATTAACAACATTGAAACAGAAGAACTTACAATCTCTACGGATTCTGGCGCTAAAATCATTAAAGGGCTATCGGCAGATAAAGGTACAATTACATCAAAAGATGGTGAATTAAGTATCGTAGACAGTTCTTTAAATGAATTAACGATAGCTGCTACAAATGGTGATAGCTATATTACTAGAGTCAACAGTCTGAAAACGAAAATTACTTCGACTAACGGTGAAGTCTTAATGAAAGAAATCAGCGAAGGAAAAGCACTATTTGTAGAAACGGCTTCAGGGGATATTACGATCTCATACAAAGAGGCACCAACATCATTAGAGCTTATAGCGAACAGTGAATCATCTGACATAAGCGTTAATTTAGAAGGTTATCAGAAGGAAGAACATACGGATCAATTAAAGAAAGGTAAGATTGGCGATGCGTCAAATAAATTGGAACTAATTAGCAATGAAGGTATAATAACTGTAAAATGAAAAATTTACAATCTGTGAGGTCAATAAATCATGTTAAGACGAGAACTTGTTTCAAAAGTAGCGGATAATATACTAGATTTGCAACTTCACCATCCAATTAAAGTAGCGATTAGTGGAATAACAGCTTCGGGGAAAACAACTCTTGCCAATGAGCTTGCTGAAGAGCTTCGTGGAAGAGAAAAGGAAGTAGTACGAACAAGCATTGACAATTTTCATCATCCAAGAGCGATTCGTTATAGACAGGGAAAGGATTCAGCAATAGGTTATTATGAAGATGCACACGATTATCAAAAGCTAAAGGAAAAACTGCTAATTCCTTTGGGGGAAATTGGAGATCGCCGGTATCAGACGATTTCGTTAGATTTAGAAAAAGATGAATATGTAAATCCTGAAAAGCAGATAGCAAAAGACGATACTATTTTCATTGTTGATGGAACATTCTTATTGAAAAAAGAACTAATACATTTATTTGATTATAAAATTTTTGTACAGACAAATTTTGAGCTAGCTAGAAAAAGGGGAGCAAAGCGGGAGACGATCGCATTCGGAAGCTATGAAAAGGCAGAGGAAATGTTTTTGAACCGGTATCACGCAGCATCGAACCTTTATTTAAAGGAGCATAATCCTCAAGAAAATGCAGATATAGTGATTAGTAACAATGATGTAGGTTCTCCATATTTTCTTTAGGAGGTTTATATGGTTAAACATATTTATGTCATTAGACATTGCGAAGCCCAAGGACAATCGTCGGATGCTTCTTTAACAGAACAGGGCTTTCATCAGGCTGAAGTTTTAGCAAAGTTTTTTGCTGACAAAAAAATTGATCGAATTATTACTAGTCCCTTTTTACGGGCAATTCAAACTATAGAACCACTGAGTACGAGGGGAAATATAAATGTTGAAATTGACGAACGCCTTTCAGAACGCATATTAGGCACAAGTGATTTGCCCGATTGGTATGAAAAACTTCGGGCAACTTTTACCGATTTGGAGTTAAAGTTTGAGGGTGGAGAGTCAAGTAATGAAGCGATGGAACGTATCGTTAACGTAGTTGAGGAAACTATCAAAAGTGAGTCTGAACATACAATTATCGTTAGTCATGGAAATATAATAACCTTACTGTTGAAAAACTATCATAATGATATAGACTTTCAATTTTGGACTCAATTAAGAAATCCAGATGTTTTTAGGCTAAGTGTTAAGGATCATGAAATGACTTTAGATCATATATGGAAATGAAAAAAGTTTAGGTGAATATCCTTCCTATTCAATAAAAGTTGGATCTCATTAGTTAAAACGTATTCGTGTGTATAAGTTGATTCCGTTCCAACTGGCCCCCAGGAAAGAGCCCAGTCAGAACGGAAATCAACCCCACATTATGGTGATGAGATAAATTTTTAGATGTAAAGTCGATAATTAAAATTTATGTAATTGTATTTTGTGGTAAAAAGAAACGGGGGAGAAAGATGGATAGGTTATTGCAAGATATCATTACTTGGATCAAAAAGAAAGATAGATCAATTGTTATTGGTGTTTCAGGACACGGTGCAGCAGGAAAAACAACATTTGCCAACAAACTTATCGACCATTTAAACCAAAGTGAAGTGAATTATATTAATACAGACCCGTATATTGTTAGTTCGAATATACGCAAGCATACAATTATCAACTATACTTTTCGAAACGAACATCATCATTTTAAAATGACCGCTTGCCATCCAGCGGCACATCATTTACCTTCTTTGGAAAGAGATATTCAGATGGTTAGAGAAGGTCTGGATTTATTGACAATTGATACGCATTATATGAAAAGTGCGTTAATTTCTTCAAAAACTAAAATAACCATTGTTGAGGGAATGAGTGTAGCATTTATTAATCCGAAATTATTTGATTTAAAAATTTATTTTTATACAGATGGTGATACGGAATTAAAGAGAAGGTCAGGGCGAGATATACTAGAAAGGGGAACAAATATCGATTATTTAAGGCAGTCTCATGAGGAACGACGGATTCAATATGAATTGTTTATGCATTCTTTTAGACAGCATTTTGATATTATTGTTAAAACGTCGAATGATATAGTATGCCTAGAAAAAATCGCTTTTGATTTTTAAATCAGAGCTTTCTGCAATTCAAAAGGGCAGAAAGCTCTTGTCTTAATATTGAAATTTCACTCTAACAGTCGCATTAATAGCCATTTGCCCCTGTTCAATAGGTGTAGCAATTGTTGAATCGGCCATCGTCATGGATTTATAGAGGACGGGGCTATTTTCATGTTCCTCAACAATTTCAATTGGCTGGGGCTGCAAATTCAAATACATCGCATCTGCAATTGTTTTAGCTTTCATTTGGGCATTATGGAGAGCTAAAGTAAGTGCTTGCTGGTAATAGGCATCTGTATCTGAAATGTTAAATTGAATGGAGGAAATCCGATTTGCACCATTTTGCACAGCTTTGTCAATAACGGCACCAACCTGATTCGTGTCCATCACCTTTACTGTAATGGCATTGGTCACTTTATAGCCATTAAAAATTTGTTCACCATTCTCAAAATCATAAAGGGGTAAAATCGTGTAGTCTGTTGTTTGAATATGTTCTCTTGGGATTTTAAGTGCTAACAGAGATTGCATGACAGGATTCATTATTATCGCATTTTCCTTCTGTGCATCCTGAACATGTTTCCCTTGTGTATTTACTTCAACTTGCAGCTGTACAAAGCCTGCCCTTGCCATTACTTTTCCATGACCATTCACAATGATAACACGCTGTGCATAAGGAACTTGCTGACCACCAGTTGAATAATACATCGAAAACCACCTTTCTAAAGGCTCAATGCTGCCTGCTATCCTTTATCTTTCAGATTTTTTAATAATTTATCATGTAATTTGGTAAATAGCAGCAATGTTAAAAGTGTTCCAATAAGGGCTAAAAACATGTCCCATTGTGCATCCCAGCGATCGCCTTGCATTCCGACAAAATCCTTCGATCCTTTACTACCTTTGGAGATTTTTGTGCTTAACCATTCAATGATTTCATAGGTAGCTGCAAAAGCAAGCATAATACTAAATGTAATGCCTGATAACCAAGCCCCTTTTGTTAATGGCGTCTTTCGTATTAATATTTCCCTTATAACAATCGCCATTAAACCTTTAAAGAAATGTCCAAAGCGATCATAGTTATTTCGCTGTAAATGGAATTCTTCTTTAATCCAATTAAAAAGAGGGACCTCTGAATAGGTATAGTGTCCACCAATAAACGTTAAGATGGATAAAAAAGCGATAATACAATATGAAAAAGTTGTGAAACGGAATTTATTATAGATGACAGTAACAAAGATAATTGCTACAACGGCAGGACTTACCTCAGCTAGCCAATCCAAATAGGAAGCTGGTTTTATTACAGACCAGAGAAAAATAATGATGACGATTAATAATAAAATGACATGTATTTTCTTATCTTTACCCATCACGCACACTCCTTTGCCTAAAGTATAGGGAAGGCGCGGCTATGTTATACAAAAATATGACATCAGCTAAAAAAGCGTCTAGTTGAGTGGTGCACTGACGCTTTGTTTATCTTGATTTAGCAAATCTTTACTGCGAAAGTGCAGAGACAGCTACGGATTTTGAAGAGGAGCTTTTCGAGCAAGCTCAAAAAAATCCGGACCCATTTACGCTGGGGTATAATTGAAGGCTTTAGATCATTTTTAATAAAGCCTCTACTCCAGACATTCCTTCAGTAATGCCCAACTGTTGTGCCTCATAGGTTACTGATTCTAGAGGAGCTGTCAATAGTTCATCGATTGTTTTTACACCAACAGCTCGCCCAGCGATAATTTTCCGATCAGCTAGGCGGTCATTTAACAAACCGACATCCAATGCCCCGCACATTATATAGCCCGTATTATTTGAAACCGTCAGTAGTGTTGTTTTGGGTAATTGAACAGCCACCGCAGTGAAGAAATGTCCCTTAATCATAATAGGCTCTATTGTCACCATCAAAATCACTCCTTTTCTCTATATACATATGGCAGGAGCTAAAAAGGTGTTCGACATTTTTTATTAAAAAATACAATTAGATTATTCATCATTGCTTTGAAAAGACGAGCTTTTAGTGTTATCACTTATTTTTTGTTAAACATATGATAAATATCTTGCTCAACTATTAATTCCTGTGACAATTCTGATATTATCAAAAGAGGATTTCTGTAATATTTAAAGGGAAAACCGCCAATCCTTCTCAAGTATAATTCATTGTAATTCGTAAATAGTAAGTTGACGGAGTAATGTGAATGTGACTTGGGAGGTGATGCTATGACACGTAAATATGTAATGATTCTAAGCATTTGTTTTTTTATCATATCGGTTTGTTCTACAGGGCTGATAACGTATGCGGATAAAGGCCGCCCCTATTATGAGGAGACAGGAAAAGTTGTGTGGGATATCAATACAGAAGACAAAATAATTGCCCTCACCTTTGACGATGGACCACATCCTAAGTATACGGCAGCTATTTTAGATTTATTGGCAAAGTATGATGCAAAGGCTACCTTTTTTATTATTGGAAAAAATGCAGAAAAATATCCAGAGGTTGTTTTACGATCTTATTCTGAAGGACATGAGTTAGCCAATCATACGTATTCACATCCGTTCAAAGTTTCTGTAGCTGAATTGCAAAAGGAGCTGCGTCAGACAAAGGAAATAATTTATAGCATAACTGGATCTTCTCCGGTTTTATTCCGTCCTGTAGGTGGTAACTATAATGATTCAATGATTAATGCCGCTGTTAAGGATGGATACAAAGTAGTTATGTGGTCTTGGCATCAGGATACTCAGGATTGGAAGGAGCCAGGTGTCAAGAAAATTACACAAAAGGTACTGAAGGGATCAAAGCCTGGTGATGTTATTTTATTCCATGATGGAGGCGGCGATCGCAGTCAAACCATTAAAGCGCTGGAGGAAATATTGCCAGCGTTGAAAAAGCAAGGCTATACATTTGTCACGATATCCGAGCTGATAGAAAGCAAACAGCAGAAAGAGCAAGTGCAATAATAGGAATAAGCCATCTCAACAGTTGTTTGATATGGCTTATTTTCCTCAATTTACTGAAGCAAATTAATTACCAAAATAGAAGTGGTGCAAGTGCAATCCCAACAATTGTTCCAAGTGCGATACCAACACCGAAGCCTGCTCCTCTAAAGCCCCAACCCCAGAAACCCAAACCATAACCACCAAATCGTCTATCAGGAAGAATCCATACCTGTCTTCTATCCACTCTAGTTATTTCTCCATAATGTACTTTTCCGCATGATTCAGTAATTTTTACACGTTTACCTTGATATTGACAGCAAAGATTATAAGTATCAGCTGGATTCACAATTATCCCTCCTTTCAGCTTCCTTACAAGCTAATATATGCTGTTTCATCTACCCATCATTAGCCGATTGTCTATTGGACACATAAGCTATAGTTGGAGGTGTGAGGATGTCAGTTATACCAACAAATGAGTGGTTACATGAAATTATGGAGATTCAAAAGCTTGTGCCTAAGAGAAACATCTATGAATTACAGCGCTCTATCATTTGTAATCGTCTAATAGAGATCTTTAATAGTGGAAATCCGGAAGAAATACAATTTGAATTGCAGCAGCAGGGGCTATATTTGCCACATGAAAACTTAGCTATTCAAATGTTAGAAAAACAAAATGTTTGGCTAATTGTGCAAGAAGAATTTAATTACTTAAAAGAAAAATGGAACGGTCCTAATGTACCAATCTATATACTCCCTATAACACAGGAACAAACAATGACTAATAAAAATGGTACTGCCTATCCTAATGCCCTATTTTTATTTGTTGGGGAACTTAAAAAACAGGAACTTCGAGCATTATTTGCACATGAATACAACCATGTTTGTCGTCTGCATTGTATAAATAAATCTTTAAACGAAGTGACCTTGTTAGATTCTTTAATTTTAGAGGGCTTGGCAGAATGTGCAGTAGAAGAAATTTATGGAGATGAGTGGTTAACACCGTGGTTGGGGAATTATTCGATGGAAAAGATGCTGGAAATATGGAAAAAGTATTTTTTATCTCAGATAAATAGTCAGGGATTGGCGCATCATGCGGAATTTTTATATGGTGGAAAGCTACCTCAGTGGGTTGGATATTGCATTGGCTATGAAATTGTAAGGACGTATATAAAAAATCATTCATCAAACAAACTTCTTTTAAAAGATTCGAAGGAGATTCTTATTGGCTCTGATTTTCCGTTACAATAAGAAGAAAGGAGTGATTGGCGTGTCAGATGAACTAAAAAATGTATTACCGCCCGTAATTGACTTGTCAACGAAGGTGCTAATTGTTGGCTCAATGCCTGGAAAACAATCATTAGAGAAACAGCAATATTATGGTAACCCACGCAATCACTTTTGGGCGATTATTGGGGAAATATTAGAGACAACAATTCCAGATAACTATGAACAAAGATTGCAGTTGTTAAAGAGTAACCATATTGGTCTTTGGGATACAATAGCATCTTGTGAGCGTAAGGGAAGCTTAGATGCGGCTATTCGTAATGAAAAGCCGAATGATTTTCAAATGCTTTTTGAGCACTATCCTAACATTGAGTTAATACTTTTTAATGGAGCAAAGGCTTTTGATGTTTTTAAAAGGCATATTGGTTTTGAAGTTTTAGCTAAGCGTGCCTATCAAAAAATGCCCTCAACTAGCCCTATACCTGGTAAAAATATTAAATCTTTTGAGGAAAAGCTCAAGGATTGGCAAGTGATGTGCCCCTATTTACCTAACATAAAATAACCTCTATTGTTGGAGGTTATTTTTCATGTTGTTGAAATACTATTATGTAAATGAAATCAAGGTGACAAATTAAAAAATATAGCCCTTTTTCAAAACGAGAGGTTGATCTCCGTTCCGTCTGAGTGCTTTCCTAGGGGCGTCCGATGAGCCGCTTCACTCGCTTCATTGCTCGCTCCAGGGTCTCATTTGCGACGCTGTGAACTCTCCGAAGAGTCACTCAGTCTACACTCCAATCAACCATTGCTCATAGTATTTTCATTGGTATTTCACAAAAATGTATATAGTGATAAATTGAAGTCTTTACCACCACTATTTTGTGAAAAATGGAGCTTTGATAAAAATTTTTCTATACGAAAGCAGTTCGACAGCAATAAGTGGCTTTGTAAAGGTAGAAATTAGTTTTATGCATAAAACTAAAATGTAGGTTGGCAACTATAGAATTGTACCACTATTTTTTCCATTTAATGATGGTAAGTAACATGCTTTTACTTTACTTTTGTGGGAAGAAAATATTTAAAGTTCTACACCATTGCAGATTGGAGTGCAAGGCTACTCGACTCCCGTGGGATAGCGAGACAGACGAGACCCTGCACGGAGCGTTAGCGCAGGAAGCGGCTCGTCGCTCGCCCACAGGAAAGCGAGTAGCCTGGAACGGAAATCACCTTCATTTTGACTAAATATTCACAAAGAGTCCCTTGACCATTTAGTTTTTCAACACTATGAAAATAACCTCCATTGTTGGAGGTTATTTTTACTGCCATGTATTGTAGTAAGACCCCGCTGGACTAAAGAAGAATTTAAAATCATATTTTTCAGCCAATGCACGACTTTTCACTTCATTATTAAATCCAATTGTCATAACCTGTGTACCAAACTTTTCACGAATGTGAACTAATTGCTTCATCATATCCAATGACCATTCATCTTTCTCAACTACCCCATATGTAAAGTCTTCCCACATAATAAAATCGACATAGGGAGCAGTATAATCAGCTAGCGTTTGAAAGCCCCAATTTTGTGCAACGGATAGTCCATTATATTGTTGCTTTATCTCTTTAATAAAGGACAGCATTGCTTCATTTTGTGCATGTTGTTCTTTTTCAAGTAAGAAAGAATTAATATTGCCAACTGTATCTAAAAAAACCCCATCTAACCCTTTTTGTACAATCTGTGTTTTAATTTCTTCTAGTAAAAGCTCTTGATAATGTGCAGAGGTCATATCCACTAAATAGGAATCCCATTCTGAGAAATACATTTTTTCTCCATGGTCATCCCTATAAAAATCACCTTCCAGTAATTGGTTATATAGCTCTGAGTTCCACTTGTCTGCCTCCATAGCATTTATATAACCATACACTAATGTCCCATTGCTTTGAGCCTGATCAATATAATGCTGTTGCATTTCAATAGGCTCCACTATGACTAGGTCAACTTTAGCCATTTCTTTCCCGATTGTTTCATTACCTTTATCTAAATAATATTTGTAATCCTTCACTGCCGCTAGTTTTTCTGAAATACTGATAGATTCAGCTGTATGATTAGCCGAGAAAAAATAGATGCAAATGCCCAAGGATAATAGAATTATTGTAATAATAAAAGCAGCTTTTCGCATAAGTTCCCCTCTCCTTGAAATAACTACCTTTTATTATACAGATTCGTTAGTTGATTAGGTATAAATGTATCCCTTAGGCAATAGCTCAACAGTTATTTGCCCTTTTTCATATACTGACTTAAGTAAAAGGGGGAGTTTGTATTGTATTATAATCCATATGGGGAGAACTTCCAACGCCCAGGTTGGAATGAACCTAATTTTGAGTCGTCGTTTGGACCACCTAATTTTGGACCACCAGCAGGTCAAATGCCGATGAGCGCACCACCAGGCTTTTCACCACCTATCCCAGCCTGGCAAGTAGGCTCAAGTGGTATCCGCTCCTGCTTATTTAGAAATACGTTTATTTGGATGAATAACGGGAGAAGTTTTTGGTTTTTCCCAACTGCGATAGGGCGGGAGTTTGTAGCAGGTTTTAGATGGAGCAATCGTTATGGCTGGCGCTTCCGTACCATTACTAGAAATAGCATACGTTCCTTTGAATGCTTTAGGTAGTATCAATTTCGCCTTGGCTAATTGAAGCTTTCGCTACAGATAATGAATGAAGATAAATAGTTGGCTTTTAGAAAAATGATGTTACAATGATTGTAACGAAAAATGAAGGGACGATGGGTGGCTAATGAATAACTAATCTTAATTTTTGTACATGAAAAAGGTTTTTCAATGACTCAAAAATAGGATTAGTCTGCCCATTTTCCATAACTATAGTTGTTTCGCTATTAATTTGTTAATGCATAGCTGAGCTTGTTTTTCCTATGTTAAAAAATAGGAAACCGAGCATTTTTAGTAATGGATCACAAAGATAGCATTCAATTATTTGTGCATGATATTGTTGCGACTAATCCTTCCAAAATAATTGGAGGGATTTTTTTGTCCCTCTAAGATAGAGAGGGATGGATACGTATGAAGGAAATTTTGCAATTACAGGATGTTCGATATGAAATTAACGATACAATGATTTTTAACAATGTTTCAGGTGCTGTTAAACAAGGCGAGGTAATTGGCATCATCGGAAGAAATGGTGCTGGTAAATCCACATTATTACAATTGATCTCAGGTTTATTAGAGCCCTCTAGAGGACAGCTACGTTGGCTATATTCTGTAAAAGTTGTATATGTCGAGCAAGAGCTGGCTTATTTTGATTTAACGGAGGTTACCACGAGTGAGGCTGATTTACTTGCGAAATGGCGGGTTTCCAACGTACCCTTTTCTACATTAAGTGGTGGAGAAAAGCTGAAAATGCGACTGGCAGAAGGTTTTTCCCAAAACGCCCAGCTACTCTTACTTGATGAACCGACAAATCATCTGGATGAGCAGAGTACGGCTTTATTAATAGAGCAAGTAAAAGATTACACTGGCACAATCATTGTAGTGTCCCATGATCGGTATTTTCTAGATGAGATTGCAACAAAAATTTGGTCATTGGAAGAGGGAAAGCTTATTGAGCATAGTGGTAATTATTCGAGCTATATGGAGGCCAAAAAGCATCGAAGGCTAACGCAGCAGCGAGCATTCGAAAAGCAGCAAAAAAATATAGAGCGAATAGAGGACCAAATGCAAGCATTAACATCCTGGTCTCAAAAGGCACATGTGCAATCTACAAAGCAAGAGGGATTTAAGGAGTATCATCGTGTCAAAGCAAAGCGAATGGATTCACAAATTAAGTCAAAGAAAAAAAGATTGGAGAAGGAGTTAGCAAAGAATAAGGTCGAAGCAATTGCCCCTGAAGATGAAATACGTTTCACCTTAGGTACAAATCAACGAGTAGGTAAGAGGATGCTAGAAACAAAGCGTTTAAAGATGCGTTTTGAAGAACGGCTACTGTTTCAGGATGTTAATTTGACAGCTAAATTTGGTGATAAAATTGCTATAACGGGAACCAATGGCAGTGGAAAAACGACATTATTAAAAATACTTTTAGGTCAGTTAAAGGCTGAGGGAGAGATTTGGATATCTCCTGCAGCAAATATTGGCTATTTAACACAAGAGGTATTTGATCTGCCACTTGAGCAGACACCAGAGCAATTCTTTTATAAAGAAACCTTTGAAGAGCGCGGTAAGGTTAGAAATCTCATGAAGCATTTGGGATTTACCTCAGCACATTGGTCTTCACCAATAGGTAAGATGAGTATGGGGGAACGGGTGAAATGCAAACTGATGGCGTATATTATAGAAGATAAAAACTTTCTAGTTTTGGATGAGCCAACAAATCATCTTGATTTACCATCACGTGAACAGCTGGAGAAAACTCTTGCTCAATACAAGGGTACCTTATTTGTAGTATCACATGATCGATATTTTCTTGAGAAGGTGACGAATAGCGTGTGGGAGCTATGCCATCAGCGTATCGAGAAAAAATGGAGCGATAATTCTCCCTCAGCAGTTGATGCTAAAGAGGCACTACGTTTAACGCTTGAGACAGAAAGACAGGAGATATTAGGAAAGCTGAGTTTTTTAACAGCAAAGAATAAGGAATATGCATTGCTAGATCAAAAGTTTAAGGAGCTAACGCAGCGAATTAATGAACTAAAATAAACGTTTATGCCGATAATGGATAGGGAAAAATAAAATAATAAAGCATTTGAAATGGAGGCAATATCATGAAAAAACTACTTTTTGCATTCATGCTATTTAGTTTTACTATCATCAGTGCCTGCTCTGACAGTGATGAAAAAAATAATACACAATCTGAAAAAGAACTTCCATCACAAGAAAATCAACAACAGGAAGAGCGACAGACACCTGAAAAGCAGAATGAAAAGCCAGCAACCAATGGCAATAACGATAATACGGTGGCATCCATTACACAGGCTGAAGCTTTAAAAAATATTAAGGATCAGCTTAAAACAAACCTTCCTATTTATTTGCCAGCAAAGCTTCCTATTCCAGAGGGTGCTTTCCTAACGGCGACGACTAAGGCTGAGAATCAACAAGTTGAAATAATATTTTATGAAAGTGAACAGTATTTGCCGATTAATGATATTAAGCTTAAAAATCCAGAATCTGCGACAGTGCTTGCACGACTTACTGTGAAGCAGTATGGAAGTACCAAAGAAGCCAATGAGCAAATTGCCTTTGAGAACTTTAGTAAAAATGGTGGTCAGGAGGTCGATCTTGGCAATAAAATTAAAGGCTATCAGGATGCTGGCGTTGGTTCGTTATGGACTGGTTGGAATGAGGGGAGATGGGCAATAGCAACTCATACTCGAACAGACAATCCAGAGGCTGGTGTAAAGCTTGCAAAGCAGGCAGTACAGTTTTTGGAAACGCATATGCTTCCGGTTCCAAAGCAAAACGGCTCTGCCCATTTAGATGTTTATGAAACAGGAAATTTAATTGTTTGGCAGGATGAAACCCTTGTCTATACGCTGGATACTATAAAAGATCCGCTAAAAGCACTTGAAATAGCAACAGCATTTTATCACTAATTAAAACCCTCCTAGAGCAGAGAATAGCGCTCTAGGAGGGTTTTTGGATCTTGATTTAGAGCAAGATAAAGCTACTCTTTAAAATCCAGACGCAATTACGTTTAAATCTTTTCTACTTCTGCTACAAGCTTTTTATATTCTGTAAACTGTTTCTCCCACTCTTCCATTGGATATTCCTCATGTATCGTTCCATTTAATAAGTCTGACAGTAGGTCCAAGCATATATGCCAGCCAGCTAAATCTTTAGGAGTATGCGCCGTTAATTCACCAATTGATTCTGCCAGTAGAAGTACCGAGCCGTTGTCGGTAGGGGAGAGCTCAAATCTGACCGTATCATTGCCCCAATCAAATTCAAGTACCTCTTTTTTCACATAATCTGTAATCTGGATTTCTAAAAAGGTAGCTGTGCCATCATTCATATCAAAATGGATTTTACCATTTTTTTGTAGATGGATGATTTCTAAATTACTCATCCATTTTTGAAGCTTATCATTTTCCGTTAAAGCAGCCCAAACCGTCTCCGTTGGATGGGGTAATGAGCGACTGAACTTGACGATATAATGATTGTGTTGTTTTTGAATTGTAGCAATCATGGGGTAACCTCCTAATTTTTTAAACTATAAGCTCTTCAATGTATTTATTTCATTTAGATTCATAATATTGATTGTCTATTTTTAAAAGATTCCCTATAAAAGTAATTATATTCACGTTTTCTTTTTAAAAGGTGATTCCTCTATTTTACTATTGAATTCAATGCTTGCAGTAGTCTTTCTACGCCCTTTTCAATTTCCTCCTGCTTCAAATGTCCATAGCCAATAATTATTCGATTATGATAGTTTCCCTTTGCAATGGCATGATTCTCCACTGGGTATACTTTAACGCCAAATTGTTCGATTTTTAACAATATCTCTTGGGAAAAATGAATGTCCTTAAATTCAGCAACTATATGCATACCTGTGGAGTAACCAAGTATCTTTATGTTAGTAGAAAAGGCTGTATATAAACATTTTATAAGAAAATCGCGTTGCCTTTTATAAAATTTCTTCATCTTCCCGATATGGCGTTCCAAGTAGCCTTCGTTTATAAAACGTGCCAGAATAAGCTGTTCTAAAGAGGGTGTATGTAAATCTGTAAACCACTTTAGCTGTCTGCATTTTTCAATAAGATGTGTTGGTAAAACGATATATCCGATGCGTAGTGCAGGAGAGAGAATCTTACTAAAGGACCCAATATACAGTACATGTTCTGGATCTAAACCTTGTAAGGAGCTTATGGGCAAGCCCTCAAAGCGAAATTCACTATCATAATCATCTTCAATTAAATAACAGTGCTGATTTCTTGCATATTGGACTAATTGAATTCTGCGCTGTATTGGTAATGTCCCACCTAACGGAAATTGGTGTGAGGGTGTGAGAAATATAAATTTTGGCACTATGTTTTTCGGCAATAATGCAGTTTTCATTCCATCTTCATCAACAGGGATAGGATAAATCGTAGCACCTGAGGATGTAAAGATTGTTTGAATATCATTCGTAATAGGATCTTCCATTATGGCTATGTCATTTGGCGACAAAAGTAATCTCGATACTAACGTCATTGCTTGTGTAGCACCAGACGTTATAATGATTTGCTCTGGATGACAATGTACTCCCCTCGTTCTCTTCAAGTAGTATGCCAAGGTTTGTCTTAATTCTAGACGACCCTCAGGTAAATCATAGCCCAAATTCGTTGATTCGCTATCATTCCATAGCTGATGTGAGAGCTTTGCCCAGATTTTGCGAGGAAAAAGGTCTAATGCTGGAATTCCTGAACGAAAATTAATGATGCCATTCTTTGCATATTTATGATCGACTTTCTGTATTTCATGTGAGGGATCTGTCCTAGTTAAAGAGGCCCCCTCTGCAACAAATGTACCCGAACCTCTCTGTGCAACTAAAAAACCTTCAGCTAAAAGTTGGTCATAAGCCTCCAATATGACATTTCTTGAAACGTTTAGCTCAGTAGAAAGCTCACGGGTTGATGCTAGCCTTACGCCTGCTTGCAGTTCGCCGCTTAAAATTTTTTCACGAATTTGCTGATAGACTTGCCGATTTAAAGGTATAGCTGAAGAACGGTCAATCGGTATCCATAACACTGTATTTCGCCTCCTCTTAAAATTGGTACCTTAAAAGTTTCTATAAAGTGGCTCTACAGCTACCAATTTTATCATGTTAAAGTACTGACAAATAGCAATGAGGAGGAATAAAGATGAGAAATGTGGAGGAATTAGTAATACAGGCCTTAAAATCAGCAGCAAGAAATGAGCAAATGAAGCATACTGTTCAGCAATCAGCGGAGCTTTATCCGTTATTATGGAAGGCGGCTAAACGTTATGTTACTGGGGAAAAGAGACAGGAGGCGCTAAGAATTGCTCAGGATTTTATCTCAAAGGATTATCAAATATCACTAGAATTCATAGGAGAAAATACAAAGGATATTGCGGAATGTCAAAAAGCAAAGGAGGAGCTTTTACAGCTTATAGAGGACACTGGGGTACTTTCATTCAACCAAACTGTATCTTTTGATTTATCCCATATTGGCCTTTCAGTAAACGCAAATCTTGCCTATACAAATTTACAGGAGCTTGCACAGAAAGCGCAGCAATATGGTATTTCATTGATGATTAGTATGGAGGAGTCCTCCAAGACGAGCAGTATAATCGAAGTCTATAAAAAAATAGCTATGCAATATCCGAATATAGGGATTACGCTGCAAGCTCATCTTTATCGTACAGAAGTGGATATTCAACAGTTGACCCAATATCCAGGGAGAATAAGGCTGGTAAAAGGCGCTTTTCAGGAGTCAGACGATATTGCGATAACAAGGTCAAGGAAATTAAACGAACGTTATCTTCATTTTGTTGAACAATTAATAGAAGCAAAGCATCCAATTTCAATTGCAACACATGATAAGGCGCTTATTCTAGAAATGGAGAAGCGTCGATACTTTCAACAGCCAAATGTGGAGATAGAGATGTTATACGGTGTACAGCCAGCGTTGTTACAGCAATTAAAAAAGAACGGGTACCCATGCAGAGTTTATTTGACTTATGGAACTGAGTGGTTTTTGTACCTATGCCACCGTATTGCAGAATATCCTGAAAATTTATATCTTGCCGTAACAGATATAATTAATCCTTCAATCTTAGAAAATAGTGAGGATTATTGAATACGCAAATGTGGGCAAGTGGAAAAGTTATGCTCGCGATGACTATTGTTGGTAGCTCGGTTGTAGCAGGTAAGTTCATCATACAAAGCTTTCCTGTATTTTTAGCAAATGAATTGAGATTTCTTGTTGCATCTGCTGCTCTAGTACCTTTATGGATGAAAGTAGAGGGTTTTTCAGTGCTAGATAGAAAAGATTATTTATCAATCTTCTTGCAGGCATTGTTTGGTGTCTTTCTGTTTAATATTCTAATGCTCAGTGGTCTTTCACTAACCTCAGCAATCGAGGCTGGTATTATTACAAGTACACTACCAGCTTGTACAGCTATTCTTTCAGTTTTCCTATTAAAGGAGCATTTTACGAGAAATATCGGGCTTGGTGTACTAATGGCTGTTTTTGGAACAGTATTAATAAATATTACTAGCATATCTACGATAGATTTGACATCATTAGCCGGTAATCTTCTTATTTTAGGAGCTATTTGTTGTGAATCCTTATTCATTATATTAGGAAAATCTCACTCTAAGCGAGTAAGTGCTCTCACTGTTGCTACGATGGTAAGCTGCTTTGGAGCAGTGTTGTTTTTTCCTTTTGCTATAGCCGAAAGTCGTTCCTTTGCTTTTAAAGAAGTGACTTTTGCTGAATGGGGGTTAGTAGTCTATTTCGGAATCATTGTAACCGTGCTGGCATTTATTCTTATGCAGCAAGGGCTTGCAAGGATTTCTGCAACATCAGCGGGCATCCTAACAAGCTTTTTACCGATTAGTAGCATTGTATTATCCTCGTTATTTTTAGGTGAAAAAATTTCATTCCTACAATGCGGAGGATTTGGATTTATTTTAGGAGCCCTTTATTTGCTGTCTAAGCCATCAACACAGATTGGATAAACCTTAGTTAACCGCTTGTGAAGGTGAATAAAGTATTTCATGGTGACATATTTTCCGTTACTATTGTTAAAAAAGGAGGGATTTTCTTGACGTATCAGCAAGCTTTAGCACAATATATTACAGCTACGAATTCCCATGATTTTAATAATGTAAAGGAAATATTGCATCCACAGGCGGTCTATTGGTTTACCGATAAAACATGCACTACCTTAGAGGATATAGGTAATTACTTTAATCACGCATGGCAGGTAATCGAGCAAGAGGTATATTCGGCTACCGATGTACAATGGCTAACGGTGGATGAAAAAACTGCTACCTGTATTTATACATACCACTATGAGGGCTACCATAAGGGGAAATTTATATCAGGCAGCGGAAGGGCTACAAATATATTTATAAAAGAAAATGATAAATGGAAGTTAATTCATGAGCATCTAAGTAGTTAAGATTTTTCCTATAACTTGAATAAGCAACAACGAAATGATGAGTGTTAGTAGTATTTTTGCTGCTTTCATAGGTATTTTTGGTAAAACTAAAAGCCCCAGCTGAGAGCCAATAATAGAGCCTATTGCCATCGCAATCGCATATTTCCATTGTATAAAACCAGATTGATAAAAGACTAAAAATGCCCCTGTACAGCTTCCAAACAGAAGCACGCGCGTAAGCTGTACAGCCTTTATGTAAGAATAGTGCTGGCGTAAATAGTGTAATATGCTGAAGGTGGAAGAACCAGGACCAAAACCACCATCATATACCGCAATTAAAAATGGCTGCCATAATATATAGCCTTGTTTTGTCTCATTTTCGTGTGACTGTGCAGCCCATTCTATTCTTTTTAACGTTAGAAACAATACGAGAATGAGTAGTAGACAAGCTATCATATTCATGATCTGCTCTGACATGGCTATTGTTAGAAGTGCCCCGCAAACACCTCCAGTAAATGCAATAGTGACATATTTCAGAATAGAAGCTAGACGAAGCTCCTGCTGATAAAGAAGGTAGAGGATACTAGATAATGCAGAAATGCCTGTAGAAAATTTATTTGTGGCAATACCGGTATGTATAGGTATACCCACAAGCATCATAGCTGGGATTGTTATAAGCCCGCCACCCCCAGCAAGGGTACCAATAAAGGCAGCAATCATTCCTATACTAACGAGTGTTAGTGAAAGATTTGTATAAAAAAGTCCAATTACAATGATAAGAGTGACGATTAAAATAAAAGATTTTTTCATATGCATCTCCTTTAGCTTTGCTAGTTAAAGGGTAGATGGAATTGATTGATAAATCTAATATATTATTTTTGGATTTGTATAAATATAATATATAAATTAAATTTTTTAGCTCTATAAAATGTGAGGGAATCAGCTTCCATTCCTAGCTGCTTAGAGGCCAGAAATGCATCTCCACTTGGATAAAATAAATAATTTCATTACTATAGTAATGAATCATGTTGTTGAAATACTATTATGTCAATGAAATCAAGGTGACAAATTAAAAGTATAGTCCTTTTTCAAAACGAGGGGTTGATCTCCGTTCCGACTGAGTGCTTTCCTGGGGGCGTCCGATGAGCCGCTTCACTGCTCGCTCCAGGGTCTCATCTGTGACGCTGAATCCCCGAGGAATCACTCAGTCTACACTCCAATCAACCACTGCTCATAGTATTTTCGTTGGCATTTCACATAAATGTATAGTGATAAATTTAAGTCTTAACCATCACTATTTTTCGTAAAAAATGAAGCTGATAACATTTTTCTATGCGAAAGCAGTACGACAGCAGTAAGAGGCTTTATGTTTAGTTATAAAGTATTTTTATGCACAAAATGTAGGTTGACAGCTATAGAATTGTACTACTATTCTATCCATTTAATGATGGTGAGTAACATGTTTTTATTTTACTTTTGAGGGAAGAAAATATTTAAAGTTCTACACTATTGCTGATTGGAGTGCAAGGCTACTCGACTCCCGTGGGATAGCGAGACAGATGAGACCCTGCACGGAGCGTCAGCGCAGGAAGCGGCTCGTCGCTCGCCCACAGGAAGCTTTGCTCTGTGCGAAAGCGAAGCGTCAGCAACAAAGCGAGTAGCCTGGAACGGAAATCATCTTCATTTTGACTAAATATTCACAAAGGTATCCTTGACCATTTAGTTTTTCAACACTATGATTCATTACTATAGTAATGAATGGAAGATTATTTTTGAAATAGAGTGTAGAGGAGATTCACTATGCAGACAACATGTCTATCAAAACATCGATCTTGGTTCAGCGAGCGTACTGATACGATGAAGCATTTAAAAACAGAAGTAGAGTTAAAACACTTAATTGCAGCAGATAGTTGGATGATGGAAATAATAGCAACTGTGGAGAGATTAGAGCTACCAGATTCTTGGATTTGTGCTGGATTTATTCGTTCAAAGGTGTGGGATTACCTTCATCATTATGAAAGTAGAACACCTTTAGGTGATATTGATGTGATATATTTTGATAAAGCGAATCTTTCAGAAAAAGATGAGAAAAAGTATGAACAAAAACTAAGGGAATATTTACAGAATGAGCCGTGGTCTGTGAAAAATCAGGCAAGAATGCATGTAGTGAATAATACTAAACCCTATCAGTCTTCGATAGATGGAGTTGCTCATTTTCCTGAAACGCCAACAGCTATTGGTATAAGGCTTAATAATGGAATTCTTCAAATTGCTGCTCCCTATGGAATTCAGCATTTAATTTCTGGGATTGTCGCTCCTACACCATATTTTCAGAAAGACACACCAATGCATGAAATTTATAAGCGCAGAATTCAGCAGAAAAATTGGACATCCATTTGGCCAAAGCTGCAGATTGCTTACGATTAGGAAGGGGATATAGTGTTTGTATTACGATAAAAATCAAATACTCATTCATTATGAAAAATCTCTACAATTTGTGGAAGGTTTAATGCATCTGACGGAGGAACAATGGCGTTCACCTATTGAACCTGGAAAATGGACAGTTGCAGAAGTAATTGGACATCTTACTCCATGGGATGAATTCGTGTACCATCAACGACTACCATATCTTTTGGCTGATGAAATTCTACCAAAGGGACCAAATGCTGAAGATATAAATACACATGCCGCAAAGGAAAGTCGATTGAAAAGCAAGGAGGAAACAATCGAACAATTTTTACAAAATAGAAATTTACTAATGGGTGCAATTCATCAAATAGAAGACCAAAAATGGCTGCAATCATTGAAAATAGGTGTTTCTGAATTAACGTTATTAAGTTATTTTACGGGTTTAATAGATCATGATCTTCATCATTTTTCACAAATCCAAATTGCTTTAAAAAATGTGGGAGCTGAAAAATGGACATCAAGCATTTAATTGACTACTATGCACATGTAAATGTGAAATTTACGGATATTTTTACAAATAAGATGAAGCCTGGTCAAATTGATAGAGGACGAACAACAGCCCCAGGGAAGTGTGGTCTAGTTGTTCCACTTTCAGGAAGTGCGAGCTTTAGTTTTAATGGTGCACCATACACAATGGCGCCAGGTATGGTCATACATGCAGGACCTCAAATGCCGATTGAAATTAAGGTTATTGGTGATCAAATATGGGAATATGCAGTGGTCCACTACTCTACCTCTATAGAAGAAACTAATAAATATCCTTTAGCGAATCAACATTTTTTAATCGATACAGGCTATCATACAAAAATTATAGATTATGTCCAGCAATTAATAGAGAGTCAATCATTGCCTGGAAATATGGCAATATTGAAGTCTAAAACGTTATTTATGAATTTGCTAGAGACTATTCTTATTTTGGCAAAAGTGAAGATTCTTGATACAGCAAGTGACATTATGGAGCAAGCTATGCAGTATATAAATGAAAACTACGCTAAGCAAATATCAGTTTCAAAGATAGCCGAGGAATTCGGTGTAGAGCGTCGCAGATTTGCTTATTTATTTGAGCAACATACGGGTATGAATCCTAGCACATACTTAACAGAATACCGAATGCGGAGAGCGAAGGATTTATTGGAGTATCACGATACTACGATTGCGGAGGTAGCAGAATGTGTAGGCTACTTCGATTGCTTTTATTTTAGCCGAGTTTTCAAAAAATGTACGGGAATGTCCCCGACGGCCTATCGGAAAACAATAATAGAAGAAGCTAAATATGTATAGAAAGCTATTTCTTGAAAAAGAAATAGCTTTTTCTGTGAAATAAAAACGGCAAAAGTCCATGTGATTCATGAAATTATCCATTCACATCTGTTTTTCTCTTTGTTAGGATAATATCCGTAAATGATAATGAGTATCAATTAAATTACTGATTTCTATTGACTTATAAATGAAAATGATTATCATTGTCAATAGAGAGTTATAGGGAGAGAATATAAATGAATAAATATTTTAAAATGTGTGCACCTGCTTTATTAGCTTTATCCTTAGCGGCATGTGGATCGGATAAGGCAGAAGAGTCAAATACATCTTCAAATAATGCAGCAGAAACAAGCGCGACAGAATCACAAACAAATGAGGCCAATACTCAGACAATCTCTTATTTAGGGGAAAAATATGAACTTCCTGCTAAAGTGAATAACATTGTAGCGGCAAGCTTAGAGTCCATGGAGGATGCTGCAATGCTTGGTATTAAGCCAGTTGGGGTACTTGAAATTGGCGGCAAAGTTCCTTCATATCTTGCTTCTGAATTTGAGGGTGCTAAGCTTGTGGGGAACAAAATGGAGCCGAATGCAGAAGCCATCCTTAATCTTGATCCAGATGTAATTATAGGTACTTCCAAATTCCCTGAAGAAACTGCTGAAAAGCTTAACAAAATTCAAACGATGATTCCATATTCACATATCTCTACAAACTGGAAGGAAAACTTCACTTTACTTGCACAGCTTACTGGTAAAGAAGAGGATGCTAAAAAAATCATTGCTGATTATGATGCCAAGGTGGCTGATGCACAAGCTAAATCGAAAGAGCAACTTACGGATAAACAAGTATTAGTTATTCGAGTACGTGGCGGAGTAATGTATATTTATCCGGCAGGCGTTTACTTAAATCCAATTTTATATGAGGATTTAGGAGCACCAATTCCTGAAATTCTTAAAACAACAAAAGCTCAGGCGGAACTATCTCTTGAAACATTAGCGCAGGTAAATCCAGATGCAATATTCCTTCAGTTTGAAGAATCAGAAAATGCAGATGCACCAAAAGCATTAGAGGATTTACAAAAGAATCCGATTTTTGAAAGCTTAAAGGCATCACAAAATAATCAAATTTTCGTGAATGCAATTGATCCGTTAGCTCAGGGTGGTACGGCTTGGTCTAAAGTGAAATTCCTAGATATTGCAGTAGAAAAATTACTTAAATAGTTTTAAAGAGGCTGGTAATAGATTTGGTGGCATCACCAGGCTATTACCAGCCTTTTATCTTCATTCAGCAAATGTTTTTTGTATCGAAAGCATAGCGGCAGATGTTTTAAGCGCGTAAGCGTAGCGACAGCGGCAGATACAGAAGACTCCCATCTCTACAGGTGGAGAGGATGAAGGCGGGTTTTGGTTCCTTTTCAGTGAGTGTCCAAACATCTACTGAATGAAGATAAAGCCTCCGGCGGATGTCACGGATTTTCAAAGGAATGAATTGTGCGGGCACAATTCAAAACCCGGACGCAATTACGCCAAGGCGAAATTGATAAGAGTATAAAAAAATAGAAAAAGGTGTAGAAGTTGAAAAAAACAAACATAATGGCATTTTCAATAGTAGCAGCTTCTCCATTTTTAATTGTGATGATAGCATTAGTCTCCGTTATGTACGGTACAAAGGACATTAGCGCAATCACAATTTGGCAGGCGATTTCTGCATTTGATCCCTCGAATGTGGATCATCAAATTGTTAGAACTGGTCGTATTCCCAGGATCGCTGCAGTTTTATTAGTGGGCGCATTTTTAGCAGTAGCTGGCGCCGTTATGCAGGGGATTACACGAAATTATTTAGCATCACCTTCCTTGATGGGTGTAAATGATGGCTCAGCATTTGTAATTACGTTAGCTATTGTATTTTTCCCAGGTCTCCCTAACTACCAAATGATTCTACTTTCTATGATTGGTTCGGCATTAGGAGCTGGGATAGTTTTTGGATTTGGTTCATTAATTCGCAATGGATTATCGCCTGTACGTCTAGCAATTATTGGTACAGTTATTGGTACATTTTTAAGTAGTATAGCTACTGCCATTGCAATGTATTTCCAAGTATCTCAAACCGTAAGCGTATGGTATAACACGAAGGTACATATGGTGGATATGGATATGCTGCTGCTAGCTATTCCATTTGGTTTAATCGGTTTAGTCCTGGCCTTATTATCAGCGAAGGCTATTACAATCACTTCTTTGGGTGAAGATATTGCCATTGGGCTTGGGCAAAAAACAACAGCGGTGAAAATCATTAGTATGCTAGCTGTCGTATGTTTAACAGGTACGGCAGTTGCACTTGTCGGAAAGATTGCCTTTGTTGGATTAGTTATCCCGCATATTACACGCTTCCTTGTTGGGGTAGATTATCGTTTTATTATTCCTTGTGCGGCGGTAATTGGCTCGTTTTTCCTAGCACTTTGTGATGTGCTTAGCCGTTTTGTCAATTTCCCATTCGAAACGCCAATTGGTGTATTAACAGCATTAGTAGGGGTTCCATTCTTCTTGTATTTAGTTCGTAAACACGGGGGTGAAAAGCGTGCGTAAAAAAGCCTCAAGTGTATTTGTTATGACCGCTTCGATACTTATTTTATTTATTTTGGGTGCCAGTTATCTTCATATTACAAATGGCGTATTTGATATGTCAGTGATGGATGTCATCAAAACATTGCTACGTATTGAGCCTAATCCCAAATTTGATCTTGTTATTTTTGAATTTCGTTTACCACGTATTGTCATAGCTGCCCTTGTTGGTGTTGGCTTAGGTATGGCAGGGGTTGTTCTACAAGGTATTACACGCAATGGTCTAGCGGACCCTGGCATTTTAGGGATCAATGCTGGAGCTGGAGCAGCTGTTGTTATATTTATGTTTTTCTTTCAATTACGTTTAGTGACTGCAGATATGAGTAGCTGGTTATCTATATTAATGATGCCCCTATTTGGATTTGTCGGAGGAGCAATAGCTGCTATACTAATTTTTTCCTTTGCTCTAAAAAATGGTCATTTAGATATGCAGCGATTAATTTTAACTGGGATAGCCATTAATAGTGGATTTGGAGCATTATCATTATTTTTATCATTAAAAATGAGTGCCCAAGATTATGAATCTGCAGCAGTTTGGATGGCTGGCTCCATCTATAATGCTAACTGGATTTTCGTAGTAACGATGCTGCCATGGCTGATTTTATTAGGTATTTATGTGCATCGTAAATCGTATTTACTGGATTATTTTCAGCTGGAAGAGGATAGTATTACTAGTCTAGGGATAGCGGTTGAAAAAGAGAAGATGAAGCTACTACTGGCAAGTGTTGGTTTAGTCAGTGCCTGTGTCTCGGTATCAGGTAGTATTGGCTTTATTGGATTAATGGCACCACATATTGCGAAACAGCTTGTTGGTATACAGCATCGCTATGTTATGCCGGTAAGTGCATTAATTGGTGCTGGCTTATTAATTTTAGCTGATTATATTGGAAAAACAGTATTTGCACCATCTGAGCTGGCAGTTGGTATTGTTGTTTCTATTATAGGAATTCCGTACTTCTTATATTTATTAGTGAAATCAAAGGCATAGGAGGGAAATAGTAATGCAAACTGCATTTAGAATGGAAAATTTATCTTCTGGTTATGAGCAGGTTCGGGTATTTGAAGGTCTTAATTTAACAATTGAGGAGGGCAAGGTTACAACCATTATAGGACCAAATGGTTGTGGAAAATCCACATTGTTGAAAACAATCGGTCGAATATTGAAAAAACAACAAGGTACGGTTTATTTGCAGGACCAAAATATGCAAAATCTATCTACAAAAGACATCGCAAAAAAGCTAGCAATCCTTTCACAAACACCTATAGCTCCTGGACAGCTAAAGGTAGAGGAGTTGATTGCCTACGGTCGCTATCCGCATCGGAATAATGTCAATCGCTTAACAAAAAAGGACGAGGAAATGATTGAGTGGGCCTTAACCGTTACTAATACAATTGAGTTTCGCGATCGAGACCTTGCACAGCTTTCAGGAGGTCAACGTCAGCGTGTATGGCTGGCAATGGCACTTGCACAGGAAACAAATATTTTATTGTTAGATGAGCCAACGACCTATTTGGATATGGCACACCAGTTAGAGGTGCTAGAAATTGTGAAAAGCTTAAATGAGGAGCATCGTTGTACAATTGTGATGGTCTTGCATGACATTAATCATGCAGCACGTTATTCTGACCATTTGATCGCAATGCGTCAGGGTGTTGTGATGAAAACAGGAACACCACAAGAGATATTGTGTGTGGATGTGATGCGTCAGGTATTTAATATTGATGCACGTATTATGGAAGATCCTGTGACAAAAACACCTGTATGCTATGGCTATGATGTGTTGAAGGAGGTTCATCAATGATGATTGAAAGACAATCGTCCGATTATTTAACAGAGCAAAGGTCCTCCAAATTTACGAATTATATGTACACAATCAACATCTATGTACCTCAGTGTGAGGCGCCAGAAGGAGGCTTTCCTGTTTTATATGTATTAGATGGGTCGTCCTATTTCCAACTTGTCAAGGAGGCAGTGCGTCTGCAAAGTCGGAATGCTCCTAAGACAGGTATATTACCAGCAATCGTTGTTGGCATTGGTCATGGAGCTGATATGCAGGAACGACGTTTTTATGATTTTACGGGACAAGCCGAAACCTATATTTATCCTGCAAGATTTAAAGGAAAAGGCTATGAAAGGCATGGTGGAGCCGAGAACTTTAGCAGATTTTTAGAAGAAGAATTAAAGCCAGAGATTCTGGCTAACTTTCCTATAAATAAGGAGCAGCAAACACTTTTTGGGCATTCACTGGCAGGTTATTTTGTGCTGTGGCAATTATTCCATCAAACGTCCAGTTATCAATGTTATATTGCTATTAGTCCTTCCATTTGGTGGAACGAACATGAGCTATTACATCATGCATCAGCATTTATTAAGGATAATCAGGAAATAAAGGCAAAGCTGTTCATCGGAGTAGGTGAGCTTGAAACCTTTATGGTGGACGATGCACAGCAATTTGCAGATAAATTACAGAATGTCATGGATATCTCCTTTTATGAGGGACGCGAGGAAAATCATGCTTCCATTGTTCCAACTATTATGAGTAGAGCAATACGCTTTGTGAATAAAAATAAATAATAAAGCCGAATTATCTCTGATAATGCGGTTTCATGTTGTTGAAATACTATTATGTCAATGAAATCAAGGTGACAAATTAAAAAGTATAGCCCTTTCTCAAAACGAGGGGTTGATCTCCGTTCCGACTGAGTGCTTTCCTGGGGGCGTCCGTATTTAAAGTTCTACACTATTGCTGATTGGAGTGTAAGGCTACTCGACTCCCGTGGGATAGCGAGACAGACGAGACCCTGCACGGAGCGTCAGCGCAGGAAGCGGCTCGTCGCTCGCACTGAAGCTTTGCTCTGTGCGAAAGCGAAGCGTCAGCAACAAAGCGAGTAGCCTGGAATGGAAATCACCTTCATTTGACTTAGTAGTGTTCACAAAGAATCCTTTGACCATTTAGTTTTTCAACACTATGAAGCCGCATTATTTCTGATAATGCGGTTTAAATATGTTTAAAAACCCATTAAAGTGTATATTAAAACAAAGGAGGAATCCTGATAAAGATGGTGATTATGTTAGCACAATTAAAAGATGCACCTATTATTCATGATGTAATGCTACAGGCATTTAAAGAATATGAGCATGCAACACCGCCTTCAAGTGCACTTAATGAAACCGTTGAATCGATTAAAGAGGATATGGAAAGAGGAGAAAATGCCTTTATTGCTTATCTCGGTGAGCAGCCCGTTGCAATGGTAAGGTTTACATTTAGTGAGCACAGTGTTTATTTTTTTAGATTATCTGTTATCCCTTCAAAACAAGGACATGGCTTGGCCAAAGCATTATTGAAAAAGCTTGAACATCAAGCACTTGCTAATGGAAAAATGATTAGTAAATGTAAGGTTCGTATGTCTGTCCCTCGAAACATTGAGTTATATCGTTCATTAGGTTATGTTATTACAAAAGAGGAGAAGAGCGAAAATCTTAACGGCTTCTCTCTTTCTATAGCAACGATGGAGAAACAGCTTACTAAGTAGGAGGGGCTACATTTGCGGAAAAGGCTTGGCTGCTTGCATGCACATTATTCGAACATAGCATATATTGAACAAACATTTTTTAATATCAATCACATAGAGCTTATACATTTTGTAGATCCAGGTCTTATCCTGCAAGCCTCAAATGGAGATAGCGGTTTAGCTTTTAAGGTGAAGGAACAGCTTGAATGGATGGAGAACTGTCAGATTGATGCCATTTTAATAACATGTACAAAATATATTGCCCTAATAGAGGGAGCTTCCATTAAGCTTTCCATTCCTATTTTGAAAATAGACGAGCCCTTTTTTGAAGCTATTTGTAAGGATGAGCAGCCTCAAACAATCCTTTTTACGAATCCTGGAACTGTAGAGGGTACAATGGGCAGGCTTCAGCAATATGCTATACAACATAACAAAGAAATTGAAGTTGTAGCAAAGGTAATCGACAATACTTTTGAACTAATTATGCAGGGAAAGCAGGAAGCCTATAAGAAAACCATTCTTCAAGCTCTTAATCATTTAAAAGAAGCGCAACGGCAAATTTCTGTTGCACAGCTTTCAATGGTGGAGGCCGCACAGCTTTTCGAAAAAGAGTCAGGGTTAACAATTACTCATCCTCTAAAATCGTTAGCTGAATTTGTAATAAGATCAACAGAATTATATTCAGAATAATCTGTAACAATGAATGCAAAAAATTCGTTACATAGATAAAGCCATCTTAAAGGAGCGATGTAATGAAGCGATGTATCCTTTTGTTTACAGTATTATTATGTCTAGCAGGTTGTGTCATGAACGAAAAAGCAATTGTCCTACCAGGTGATTTACCTGATTTTGTACAAGAAAGTGACTTTGCATCAATTAATTGGGACAAACAAGCTGAAGTATTTGGTGATAGAGGTAGTATAGTGGGGAATATCAATAAATCTGGCGTCATTGGTGCTGATGCGCCAAGTCTAAGCACCCAAAAATGGATGTGGCATCTTTGGGGAATAGAGCCTACCCTTGACACAGAGCTGACGATAGTCGGCTATCATAAAGATTCAAAAACAGTTCATCCAATTTTGATCAATGGCTGGTCAACGGGTCTTGGTGGACCAAATAATGGGGCAGATGCCCATACACCTTCAAGTGTAAAGATTCCAGAGCCAGGACTATGGGCAATATTACTTTATATCAACGGTAGTTATTTTGATACGTTAGTTTATGATATAACTCAATAGGATTTGATATGTTATCGTGAAATGAATACTTTAAAACCCTTATTTTGTAAATTTGGATTCTTACAAAATAAGGGTTTTATTTTTAGGCGAAAGAAACATTTCATTTAAGAGGGTTACTTAGGTTTCAGCAGCCAGATGAGGAATTGGAGCAAGCTAAGTAAAAATTGAAGCTATGTATTTTGAAGCAAAGGTGAAAAATGTACTTTTCATTATTATAATGGTATTAACTAAGCTTAAATCATTATTAGTCCTTCTATTCATGGCGAAATTTCAATTTATTATGAAAAGATTTATGACAAATTTAAAGAAAATGGGATTGAATTTCTTTTCAATAAAGAATTTCCAAAATTAATTTCTATGATCGAAAGTACAATGAATATATAAGGTTCAAAATTAACTAATGAAAAAGAAACTAATCCTGAAAAAATAATGCAGGTAGCGCGTAAAATATTAAATTGATAATATGAAAAGGAAGAAAATAGAGAACGGAGGGTGCCTATATGACCGATTTACGCTATCCAATTGGGCAATTTCAATTTCCAGAAATAGTGACAGTACAGCAAGTAAAGGAATGGATTGAGGATATTCGTGTGCTACCTAGACAGCTAGCGGAGGAACTTAGTGGAGCAAGTGAGCAAGCATTAGCGAAAACTTATCGAGAAAATGGCTGGACTGTAACACAGCTTGTCCATCATATCGCTGATAGTCATATGAATAGCTATATTCGTTTTAAATTAGCACTTACAGAGAATGTACCGACGATTAAGCCTTACAACGAAGTGGAATGGGCTCAACTCCCAGATTCAGAACTTCCAGTAGCGACATCCCATAAACTAATCGAAAGCTTACATGAGCGCTGGGTTTATTTACTGTCCAGTTTAACAGAAGAGCAACTGCAAAGAGCGTTTAACCATCCTGATTCAGGGTTACTGACACTTGAAAAAGCCATAGCTTTATATGCTTGGCATGGAAAGCATCACCTTGCTCATATTCAAAATGCTTTGGCAAAATAATCATTGCAATCTATTTAAATTGGAAAAATAGGCGATTTCTTGATTTTGAAGAAAATCGCCTATTTTTTTGATTATTTTTTTTTCAAATTTATTATCATATTTTGCATGGCTAATAACACTGTATGGTAGCTTATATCTGACTTATGATCATAATTTTTTATACAATATTGATTCCTGCACTTGCGTTACCAGTAACAAGAGCAGCAGCTCCTGAGGTAGTAACAGAGAATACCATTAATAAACGATCACCAGCAGCTACTGGTACTGGTGTCACGTTTCTAGTACCAAATGTAATAGCTCCTACTACTAATGATGTGAGAGCTGGTGCTAAATCAACAAATGCATCTGTTGGGCTGAAAAGATTACTTCCCGCAGGCGCGCGGTAAATTTGTGCTCTGACTGTTGCTGTTCCTGTAAATGTTGCAACAGCAACTGTTACAGACAAGGTAGCAGAAATAGATGTAATAGTACCTGCACGTGGAACTGAAAAGGCCTCCATTCCAGTAGTAGCACCTGCTAAGTCTATATTTGTACCAGTAAGAGTTACCCCTGGAATAGACGTGCCGAATCCTACCATACTTACTGTACCGATCGCACCACCAGCAACTGCTGCTAAAGCAACAGGAACAGTGCCTGATGCGAATGGGATGATCGAGCCTGTTGCTGGTGGAGTAGTAATACATGCAGCTTCTATAGCTTCAAAAGGACCAAGTGCAGTACACTCATTATTTTTATTTGCGCAGCCGCCGCACGCTGAATTCATACAATTCATACACATTTTTACACCCCCTTTCTTCATTATTCTATTCAGCTATGTTTGTGGGGTCAGGGCAAATATCTAAATTTAAGCTTTTATTGTTAAAACTTTAGGAGGGGCTTTGCTCAATCTGCATGAATCATGCCTGTTATACATAAAAAAAGTCCAATATGTATTTTCATACTTATTGGACGATTTATATTCATTCAGCAAATGTTTTTTGTATCGAAAGCAAAGAGCCAGATACAGAAGACTCCTCAAAATCCGGACGCATTGTTTATCTGTAGCGAAAGCAAAGCGGCAGCTACAATTACGCCAAGGCGAAATTGATCTTCAGTTCTACTCTTCATACTAAACCATTTAAACTAAGTCCATTTTCGGAAGAAATTAGAAAATAATGAGCCCTTTTCTTTTTTATGCTCTTCGTCCATAGTTTTTTCTTCCTGTTCAGGTTGCTTGTTTACATCTTGAGTGTTGATATAGGTTTCAATTGTTTCTTCTGATATAGCTTCAGATTCGTCACTTTTTAAAGTAGGTGACATATTAGTGCTATTTTGCTCATTTAACGCTTCAGAAGTAGTTAGAATAGCAGGCTCATTCATTGTTTCAGAGGAAACGAGAACGACAGTATCCTTATTCACAGCTTCAGAGGAATCGAAAACAACAGGCACCTTATTCACAGCTTCAGAGGAATCGAAAACAACAGGCACCTTATTCACAGCTTCAGAGGAATCGAAAACGACAGGCTCCTTATTCACAGCTTCAGAGGAATCGAGAACGACAGTATCCTTATTCACAGCTTCAGAGGAATCGAGAACGACAGTATCCTTATTCACAGCTTCGGAGGAATCGAGAACGCCAGTTTCTATATTCGCTGTTTTAGAGGAATCGAGAACAACAGTATCCTTATTCACTGTTTCAGAGGAATTCAAAACGCCAGGCTCCTTATTCACAGCTTCAGGTGAATCGAGAACGATAGACTCATTCCCTGTTTGAGATACATCAAGACTAACAGGTCCCTCATTTATAGCGTTAGGAGTATCGAGAATTTCTTCTTGAGATGCTTCAAGACCACCAAAATTATTCGCCACTTCAGGTGTTTCCATGGCAGTAGGCTCACTTATTATTTCAGGTTTTGTTTCCCCTATAATAGAAGAATTTATGGTAGTAGGATCATAAATACTTACCGGAATTTGCTTTGCATCAGTAGCATTTTTAAAATGGAAGGTCGATTCTGTGTTGGTATTCCGATAAAGACCTTGGCTCGGATGCGTGTTTACTGATTGAAAATAGTGTTGATTAAAATGGCGTTCTTCGGGTATGCTTTTTTGATGTTCAGTTCCAGAAGATTGGATGGTATGGTTCAAATCGAATTGTTTATTGGTTGCTTTCCCTGCCAAATTTTGCAATAACCTATAAGATGGTTGTTTGGAGGTAATTGCCGATTGATTCTGAGCCATTGTAATTGTAGGTTGTCTCTGTGCAGCATTAGCTATCAAAGGAGAGTGGCTTTCAATACTGGGTGTAGTAGTAGGTGCTGGAGCTTCATTAACTTCCATGGTAAGTAGCTTTTTTAAAACGATTAATATTTCTTGATTCATTTCTTCTATGGTTTGATTTAAAAGCTCAATTTGTGTGGAGAGTAGCTTTATTTGCTCCTCATAGCTTTTAATTTGTGAATTTTGCCTATCATCTAATGTTTCTGTTAGTCCCTCTAAATGTGCAATCTGTGTTTTTAATCCATCAAATTCCTTTTTCATAAAGAGGTAATCCTCTAATGAAGTCCCCATCTTTAATGAAGTTAACGTTTCCCTATAGTGTTCAATCTTTTCCTTCACTTTTTCAATATCTTGAGTGGAGTACAATTTTGAATCTTCCATGTATTTCACCCCTTTCAGTCCATTAATATTTTATTAAAAATATTTACTTTCTGTTACAAATATACCGGTCCTAAAAAACAAATTAATATCTCCTTGAAGCGTGGGGCATTAAACAAAAAAATTCATATGGATACACAAGTTTTTACTAAATATGAGGTTGAACTATTTATTTAGCCCATACACTTATAGCTGAAAAACATATGATACAAACGAAAGATAAAAATTTTATGGAGGTGTCAAAGGATGCTAGAGAATATGCCATCCCAGGCGCAGGAACTAATTTGTATAAACGTCGATAAGGTATTTGACTGGATTGTAAAGGAAATGTCGTTTGATTTTTCCCCTACTGGACCAATTACTTTTCCAGGAGTAACGCCAACGACTGATTTAACAGGTGCGGTAGTTACATGTAAGGTAGTTCCATCAACAACTAATCCTATTGTTATCTTGAACCGTGAGAATCGCCAATTCTCCATTGATGGTTCAACTGTATGTCTTCAACATTTAAATATTCAAAAGAATTTTGTTGTTACGATAGTTGTTTGTTTACCGAACGGCACTATGTTCACAAGCAATAATATTCCACTTTCTCGCTGTGAACAAGTTACATTATGTGCGCCAAAAGGTACAGATGTAGAAATTTTATTCACAGATTTAGATTGTTTCGTGTGTACAACTGGAACATTAACAGCTGGTGCAGGTACAATTACGTTTTCTGCATTAACCATTACTGTAGCTGTTTGTCAAAGTATTCAATCAACATTCCCAGTTACTGTGGAATTCTTAGCGACTTTCTGCGAGCCAAGAGCAGAATTACCGTTTACATGTCCGGGTGTAGTTCGTCCACAGCAATGCCCTGTTATTTTCCCAACAGGCGGGTAATAGTACTAATAAAAAAGAAAAACACATATCTTGAAGAGAGGGTAAACCTCTCTTTTTTTATTTTGGTTTAGCTGTTGTCCAATATCTGCTAAACCAGATAAAAGCCACGGTTGAAGAGATTCGAGCTAGCTTGAAAAAAACTGAATGTCATTACGCCGAGTGTAACACCACTTATTACATATTTAACTCAGGAGGATAAAAATTATGACTAGTACCAATCAGGTGGAGGAAAAAATAAATGAGCTCAAAGAACAGACGACTCATTATGTTCATGAAATCAGGAAAATGGTTGAGAAGATTACAATTCTTGAACCTATCAATGTCATAAGTTATTTTACTTCTTCATTCAATATTTCTTATGATACTGAACAGGAAAGTTTATGTTTGGGCTCCTATCATATTCGTAATATAGGGAATCAGCCTATTACCAATCCTTATTTGTGTATAAAGCTACCCGAAGACTCGCCATTCGCCTTTTCTGGTAGGTATGTTTATGAACATTTTGCTCCCAATTTGAAAGGAAATAGCAGCTGGGAGCGAATCAATGATGAAGCGAGCAAAGAAGAATTTTGGCTTAGACCTATAGGGAAAACAACATTAGAACCAAATGAAACATTATCTTTTACTAATTTTCAAATTAAATGGTCACACAATTTATCTTATTCAGGAAGTATTATGGGTTTTACCTATTGTGATCAGTTACAAGATGGTGTGGTTGTTTTGAATCCTATTAATCTTAATGGAATAAGCCAAACACAGGAGGAGAATAATGAGTGAATTTGAAAAAATAGAGCATATCACACAACAATTTATAAAGGAGCAACTTGCAAATCTTTCTAACTATAATAGTGACAAAAATAATAGCTTTGCTTTTCTTGAAAAAGGAACGTTAAATCTACTTATTGCCTATTTAATATCTGAAGAAAAACCAAAAAAACAAGAATTTAAAAATGATGAATTTGACAAACAATTGGTCAAACAGCTTGATGAGGTTATAGAAGAAAGTAAGAAGCAATTTGAGGAGGTTATGAGTATGCTTGGGAAATTTTCGTGAAAGGAGAGCTTAATATGGAAAATGATATTGTGAAAAACAATGATCCCATCCAGCTCCAGCAAATGATTATTTTTTTAAGGGCTGAATTAGCGAAATATAAAAATGAGGTTAAAAGACTAAGAGATAGTGATTATTATTCATTAGTACTAAGATTTGAACGAGAAAATATCCAATTAACAAATCAGAAAAAGGAGCTTTCGATGGAGCTATTAAAGCTGAAGAGAGACTTTGAAAAAGCAACACAGAACTACTACGATCATGTTCAAACAGTAGAAAACCATAAGAAAAAACAAATATCCTCGATTGAAGCATTATTAAAGGAAAAAAAGAAGCTACGTGCAGAAAATAAGTTACTAAAGGAAACGTTAAAAGTCACACAAGATGAATTACTGTCAGTTAATTCGGTGAATGGGCTAGAAAGTAAGCTGAGTGAATTTGCAATAGGCATCAGTCTACAAATAGAAAACATCATAGAAGCAGTTGAAAATTCACGTTTAGAGCAAGCTAATGCTGAAAATCTTAATCAGTATTTGATGAAAGAGATTGAGGAAAAATTATCGAAAAAGCTAGAGGATATAAATAAACATAATTCGACTACTAATCTGCTAGAAGAAAGAACGAGGGTGAAGAATGATGCTCTTATAAATTTAGATACTCAAGTAAATAAGATATTGGCTCAATCTATTGATTTTGAAGAACAGGTGGAGCATAAATTACGCATTCTTGATGACCTAGAGCAGAAATTAAATGAGCTTGCTATAGAAATAAAAGCAAATGAAATTACGAGAGGGGATTTAATTCATTAATAGGCTTGTTTGACTGTTTCAAAAGTAAGGAAATAATCACTTTTGAAACAGTCTTTTATATTTATTAGGGAATATTATTTTGTTTCTCGATGTAATGTCACTCTCTTTAATCGAGGTGAATATTTTCTAAGCTCCAACCTTTCAGGATTATTTCGTTTATTTTTTGTAGTGATATAATTTTTATCACCTGTTTCGGTACAAGCTAATGTTATTTGTATACGCACAAAATTAACCTCCTTTTTCAAATCGTAATAATTACGCTTTATACATTATTATTTTTTAGAAGATATGTCAATAATGAATTTTTTAGCATTGCAATTTTTGTTTCGCTATGGTTTAATTACAAATTATAAATAGTAATGATTACGATTTAAGGAGTTGTATAAATGACAAAAAAAATCCCTGTCACTGTTTTAAGTGGATATTTAGGTTCTGGAAAAACGACAATGATGAATCATGTATTGCAAAATGAAAAAAATATGCGAGTAGCTGTTATCGTGAATGATATGAGTGAAATCAATATTGATGCAGAATTAATCGCAAATGGAAGCGGTATTTCACGTACAGAGGAAAAATTTGTAGAGCTATCTAATGGATGTATATGCTGTACATTGCGTGAAGATTTATTGCAGGAGGTTGAGCGTCTCGCAAAGCTCGGCAATATTGATTATATTTTAATTGAATCTACAGGAATCAGTGAACCCATACCAGTCGCTCAAACTTTCAGCTATTTGGACGAGGAGCTAGGTATCGATTTAACGAAGTTTTGTCAGCTTGACACGATGGTGACTGTTGTGGATGCGAATCGATTCTGGCATGATTTTCAGTCAGGAGAAAGCCTTTTGGAGCGAAAGGAGGCAGTGGGTGAATTAGATGAACGAGATGTTGCGGACTTGCTCATTGATCAAATTGAGTTTTGTGATGTTCTTATTCTAAATAAATGTGATTTGGTATCAGAGATTGAGCTTGAAAGATTAGAGTGCATTTTACGTGCTTTACAGCCTGAAGCTAAGCTACTTCGAACAGTGAATGGTGTGATAGAGCCAGTAGAAATTCTCAATACAGGACGCTTTGATTTTGAGAGGGTATCAGCATCTGCTGGGTGGCTTAAGGAATTGGAGCTTGGTCATGAAAATCATACACCTGAGACAGAAGAATATGGCATTTCTTCTTTCACCTATAATCGTAGAAGACCTTTTCATCCAATGCGTTTTGTCGAGTGGTGTGATCGTATGCCAGAATCGATTGTACGAGCAAAGGGAATTATTTGGAGTGCTAGACATCAGGATGTAGCATTATTGCTGTCACAGGCGGGGTCATCAGCAAAGATAGAGCCAGTTTCCTACTGGGTAGCTGCTTTACCAAAGTTGCAGCAACAGGATGTATTCTCTCAAAGTCCTGAGGTTCTGAAGGATTGGGATGATGAGTTTGGAGATCGCATGACACAGCTTGTGATTATTGGGATCGATTTAGATCAAGAGGCGATTATTGCAGAGTTAGATGCTTGTTTATTAACAGTGGACGAGTATAATAAACCATGGAAAAATCTACAGGATCCCTTTAATTGGGAATGGCAATAAACAAAAAAGAAGATTTCGGTTAGGGCTCCGAAATCTTCTTATCAAAAACGTGATTATAATTTGTTGCATCCCTTAATGCTTTTTCTTCAATGGGAATGCGTACTGATAGCATAGTTACATTTAAAAGTGTAAAACAAAATGCTGTAAAATAGGCCTGAAACATAATAGGTAGTAGCAGAATCTCTAAGCAAACGATTGCGTAATTTGGATGACGCATAAATGTATAGGGCCCTTTGCGTACAACTTGAGCATCAGGGAGAATTAGAATTTTTGTGTTCCAAAAAGTACCTAGTGAACGAATACACCAAATACGTAATGCCTGCACAGCAATAAATAATAAGAAAAATAATGGGAATAAGGGCGATATATCACTATTATTAGTAACGACTTCTACTATTAAAAATAAGAAAAAACTGATGTGCATTGTAACCATATAGGGATAATGAGATGCACCGACTTCGTATGCACCTTGAGACAGCATCCATTTTTCATTGCGCTTGGCAATAAAAATCTCTGTCAATCTTTGTAGAATCACGATAATCAGTATAATATAGAAGATCATGCTACTCCCTCCATTTAAGTAATACAGCTTCAGCACAGAAGCCAGGGCCGAGAGCGACGAGCAAACCAGTATCCTCCACTTGTCCTTTATTTAACATAAATTGCTCTAATACATATAGCACCGTAGGAGATGACATATTTCCATGATTTTTTAATATTTCCCGAGAAATGTCGTTTTTTTGGGGTGCTAAATAAAGCGTATCTTCATAAGCCTTTAAAACCTTTTTACCGCCAGGATGTGCAATGAAGTGATGAAGCTGTTCAGTATATAATTCCTGCTCCATTAAAAATTGCTCAATGAATGGGCCAAGCCAATTAGTGATTATAGCGGGGATACTTTTTTGAAAAACAACATGTAGGCCATTGTTTTTAATATCCCAGCCCATTACATTCTCTGAATCTGGCATCCATTTGGAGCCGGTTGCTATGATAGCCGGTGTTGGCATTCTTGTCTCAATTTTCGCTTCCTCTCCACAGACAAGGATACATGCTACACCATCTGCAAAAAGAGAGGCACCGACTAAATTACTTTTTGAAAAGTCATTTGGCTGGAAGGTTAAACTGCAAAGCTCCACACAAACAACAAGAACTTTTGCTTCTGGATGGGCAAGACAAAAATCATAAGCTCTACTAATACCAGCAGCACCACCAGCACAGCCCAGTCCCCAAAGTGGTATACGTTTAACTTTGTCTGAAAACGGAAGTTGATTCATCACTCGTGCATCAATACTTGGTGTTGAAATGCCTGTACTACTTACGAAAATGATGGCATCAATGTCCTTTGGCGAAATGGGTATTTTTAAAAATTTCTCATTTTGTAAGCATGCTTGAATAACAGCCACACTGTATTGTGTTGCTAGCTTAATATATAAATCGTTGCGTTCTTCAAAGGAATGATCAATACGATGCCATTCTGGCGGTACACAAAAATGACGAGTTGCAATACCACCATTCTCAAATACTTTTAAATATCTTTCTAATTTTGGGATTTTTGTGTGAAAAAGTTCCTTCGTTAATTCCTCTGCGTTTGTTTGCCGTAATGTGTACGGTGGTTGGTATGTACTGATAGAAATGATTTTTGGCAATTCAACATCTCCTTTGTTAATAGTGGTTTGTTCATTGTATGCAAGGAGCAAGGGGATACATGCTTATTAGATTGTATTTGACATTTTCGGAAGATTTCGCTATATTAAAAACAAATAATTGGAAGTAGGTGATGTGACATGATGAATAGATCTATTTTTAGCGAACTGCAATTCGGTTTGTTCAATTTCACACGCCTAAAATATACAATTTGACTTAAGTTCATTAGTTCGATTTGTGTATTCTCTTAAACGTGCCTGTGAAACCTTGTAACTGCCGAATTGCGCAGATACAAGGTTTTTTTATCTTCATTCTGCGGATGTCATGGATTTTCAAAATCCGGAAGTAATTATGCCAAGGTGAAATTGATATGCACTTTTAGGAGGAAACTAAATTGAATTTAACAGCATTAGGTTTTAACACATATTTTGAAGAGCAAATGATTGAATATAAGAAGCAGACTAAGCTAGTGAATTGTGTACCCGCAAGAGTTACATTAGAGCATAAGCATTCATATCGTGTATTAGCAGAAGAAGGTGAGTGGCTAGCAACAGTTGCAGGGCATTTTGCCTATACCTCATTAGCACGCGAGGACTTTCCAGCAGTGGGCGATTGGGTACTAGTAGAAAAAATGCCTGGTGAAGAAAAGGCTATTATTCATCAACTATTTAAACGAAAATCAGTTTTTTCACGCAAGGTGGCGGGGCAGGAAATACAGGAACAGATTGTAGCATCCAATGTAGATATTGTGCTGCTTGTTATGAGCTTAAATGCAGATTTTAATATTCGACGTTTAGAGCGTTATTTAATAGCAGCTTGGGATTCAGGGGCAAAACCGATTATTGTACTAACAAAGGCTGATTTATGTGCTAATGTTTCAGATAAGGTAAGAGATGTTGAATCTGTAGCGTTTGGAGTAGATATTTTTGTAACAAGTGCCTATTCAGGTGAAGGGTTAATGGATATTCGTGCATTATTTACAGATGGTGTGACAGGAGCATTGCTTGGTTCTTCAGGTGCAGGAAAATCTACACTGACAAATATGCTGAGTGGCGAAGAGCTCATGAAAGTATCTGACATTCGTGATGATGATGCTAAAGGGCGCCATACGACAACACATCGCGAGTTAGTGGTACTACCTGAAGGTGGGTGTTTAATTGATACGCCAGGAATGCGTGAACTTCAATTATGGGATCAAGGAGATAGTCTTGCTTCTAGTTTTCAGGACATAGAACAGCTTTCAGCGGTTTGTCATTATCGAGATTGTACACATCAAAAGGAACCACATTGTGCTGTACAGCAGGCAATAGCAGATGGGGAGCTTGAGGAATCTCGACTTCAAAGCTACTTTAAATTGCAAAAGGAGCTGGCCTTTATAGAGCGCAAGACAAATACACAGGCAAGGCTTAATGAGCAACGAAAATGGAAGCAAATTGCGAAGGGATTAAAAAAGGGAAAAAAGAAATGAGTTTTGAGGAACACAGATAGTTTTTGAGGTATCTGTGTTCTGCTTTTTAGGAGGGAATAAGGTTGGGTAAGAAGAAATGGATTCGAGGGACAGTCATCATTACCATTATTGGTACAGTATTATTTGGACGTGCAAAAAAAGTCACTGCTGGCAAAACGCTTTTCGATTCAAAGGGTGCAAAGTATGTTTTCCGGTTATAGGTGCTGAAGCAGGTAAGGTGATAGCAAAGGCTTAGAAAGAAAACTGCATACAACTGATGAGGAGAGTATCGTACATATTTGCCATTGTGCAAAACTTTTTGTTAACCATGGAGGGGCGGTTAAGATATGACTATACAGGGTATTAATCACTTATTATTTTCTGTGTCGAATTTAGAACAATCAATCGCGTTCTATGAAACTATTTTCGATGCTAAGTTATTAGTTAAAGGAAAAAGCACTGCCTATTTTGATTTAAATGGGCTATGGCTTGCTCTGAATGTAGAAAAAGATATACCACGTCGGGAAATACATCAATCCTATACACATATAGCCTTCACTATTGATGAGGCTGATTTTGAAAAAATGTATGAAAAGCTTGTCAACAATCACGTGAATATTTTACAGGGAAGAGAACGAGATGTCAGAGACAAAAAGTCAATTTATTTCATAGATCCAGACGGTCATAAATTCGAATTTCATACAGGAACATTACAGGATCGGTTGAACTACTATAAGATGGAAAAGCTACATATGGAATTTTTTGATTAAATGGATGTCCTTCTGTAAGAAGAGGGCATCTATTTTTTTTGCAACGTTTTCCCTTCCTCAAACGACTTTAAAGTATAGCCAGAAGGAGGAGATTGGGTGGATATAGAAAAATTGGTTAAGAGCGCAAAAAGGGGGAATGATGAAGCATTTGAGCAGTTGCTTGCTTTCATGCGTGAGAAATTATATCGTACTGCCTACTCGTATGTTCGAAATGAGCAGGATGCGCTTGATATTTATCAAGAGTCTATTTATAAAGCCTATACAACATTGAAAACTTTAAAGAATCCAAATAGTTTTCCAGGGTGGATAATGAAGATTGTTGTTTATAAATCTATTGATTTTATTAGAAAAGATGCAAGAAAATTTACTTCCGGAGATGAGGCGTTTTTTGCAGAGATAGCTGGAAATCAAAGTATGGAAAATATCGCATATTCATTAGATGTAAAAGAGGCTATTGATACTTTAGATGCCAAATATAAAACAATTATGTCGCTACGCTTTTATCATGATTTCACTGTCAAAGAGATTGCAAAAATGCTGGGATGTCCCGAAGGAACAGTGAAATCCTATATTAACAGGGCTAAGAAAGAATTAAAACCAGTCTTAAGGGAGGGTTACTTGTATGAGTAAGGAAATTAATCGTATCGATATTCCACTTGATCAATTGATGATGAGAGAGCAGGCGGCAATAAGAGCAGCAAAAAGGAAGAAGCTGAAAAGTAGAATTTTAAAACCTCTCCTTGTTGCCTGTGGATTGTGTATAACACTACTAGGTTCGGGATTTTTCTCTCCCGCAATTGCGACTGCATTAGCCAATGTGCCTTATATAGGAATCATTTATGCTGAATTTGGGGATATTGCAGCTAAAAAGATTGAACAAGAACAATTGATGACAAAAATAGGTAAAGAGGATACGCACGGGGGCCTTACAATGTCTGTTAAAGAAGCGGTATATGATGGGAATAGATTACTAGTTACAGTCGCATATACAGGGCGGAATGGTGTTTCTTTAGAAGAAGAGGTTGTAGGAACTAATACGCTAACTATCAATGGGGAACCAATAGATGTTGCTATGGGTTCTACAGGTCAAGATGATATTGATAGGAACACAATTATTGAACATCATGAATTAACATTATCCAATACAGATATATATGGGGATAAAATTGAAGTTGCATTAGATGGCAGCAATTTATTTGGCTACAAAGGTAATTGGCATGTGGACTTTACACTTGAAAAATTAATGGAAGAAGTTATTAGCTACTATCCAAAAGTAAAATCTAGTACTAACGATGGTTTATATAAATTAAATGTTGCAAAGGTATCATTTACACCACTATTGACACGTATAGATGTCCTAGTAGATTATCCAAAAGAGTTAGATAGAAATGATCAATGGCCATTTTTTGAGTTTGAGGTTACAGATAGTGAAGGGAAGCTATACAATAGGGCGAATATGCAAATGGGGGCAACCAAGGATTATGGACATCATATTATTCTAGTGCTACCACCTATGGAGAAAATGCCAAAATCATTTACACTTAAACCTGGTAAGACGAATGAGCAAGGTTATTGGCAAGAAATAAAAGAATTAGAAATGATCGTACCCCTAGAGCCTTAAAAAAATGATCCTCCTTTAGTATTTAGGGAACTAGAGGGGGATTATATTTATGTATAATATTAAAGCGAAACAATAAAGAGGAGAAAACGTTCATAATAGTATAGGGGGGTGGCTTTATGACAAAAGCTATTATTTTTGATATGGATGGAACCTTATTTCAAACCAATCTAATTTTAGAGCCTGCACTTGCTGCGACGTTTGATGTGCTACGAGATAAGGGACTTTGGCAGGAGGATACACCAATCGAAGAATATCGAGAAATTATGGGAGTGCCACTACCTGTTGTTTGGGAAACACTATGTCCAATGCACTCTATAGCAATACGTGAAGAGAGCAATTCATTATTCCATGTTAAGTTGATTGAGCAAATACGGAATGGTAAGGGCGCATTATATCCAAATGCAGAGCAAACACTTGCTGCTTTGGCAGAGCACTATAAGCTATACATTGCCAGCAATGGACAGAAGGAGTACTTACAAGCAATAGTGGATACCTATCAATTGGAGCGTTTTATCAAAGGTACATACAGCATTCAGTCTATTGCAAGTGGTCATAAATCAGATTTAGTAAGAAAAGTGATTGTAGAAAATGGCATTCAACAAGGAGCCGTTATCGGTGATCGTTCTTCTGATATTCAGGCTGCCCATGATAATCAGCTTCTCTCAATCGGGGTACGTTTTGATTTCGCACAGGAAACAGAGCTACAAAGGGCGGATATTGTCATTGATGACCTAAAAGATTTATTACAAGTTCAATTGGCTTAAGCTTTAATTTTTTATCGCCCAATATTTTTATCTTATCGAGAAAAACATACGATTTACCGAAAGCTTTTAATCATTTATCGACAAAGATTGCATTTCAGGCGAAGAAAGCGTAAAATGGTGCCAACCTAATAGAAAAAGCGTTGAGAAGGAAAAGTAAATTGGATCAACATTTTATAGAGAGCCTCTGTTGGTGGAAATGAGGTAAATGAACCCTTTTGAAAATGACCTTTGAGCCTCGTACCGAAAGCATTAAGCAAGTAGATTACGACGAGATAGGCACTCGTTACAACAGCAACAGTATCTCTCATAGATAGACGTACTGATAGAGGCAAATAGTGTGAGCTATTTGTAAATATAGGTGGTAACACGGGTATACTCGTCCTAATCAGTTTTGATTAGGGCGATTTTTTTATCCATTTTTATCTTCATTCAGCAGCGAGGGGAGCAATTAGAATGACAATTGTTATTGGAGGCGCTTGGCCATATGCAAATGGTTCTTTGCATTTAGGGCATGTTGCTGCATTATTACCAGGTGATATTTTGGCTAGATATTACCGACAAAAGGGGGAAAGGGTTTTATATGTGTCAGGAAGTGATTGTAATGGCACACCAATCTCTATTCGCGCCGCACAAGAGAACACAACTACTGAGGCTATCGCTAATCATTATCATGAGGAATTTACTCGATGCTTTAATGATTTAGGATTTACCTATGATTTGTATACCCGTACAGATGCAAAGCATCATCATGACTCTGTACAGGCTATTTTTTTACAACTACTTGCGAATAATTTTTTATATAAAAAGAAAATTGAGCAGGCTTATTGTGAAACAGATAAACAGTTTTTGCCGGACCGGTTTGTAGAGGGAGTTTGTCCAAACTGTGGTGCAAAGGCACGTGGTGATCAGTGCGATAATTGTTCCACAATTTTAGATCCACTCGATTTAATCGATAAACGCTGTAAAATTTGCGGCAATGAGCCAATTATTAGAGAAACGGAGCATTTTTATTTTGCCTTTAGTCAATTTCAAGGAAGATTGGACACATATCTAGCACAAGCAAAGATCGAAAAACGCTGGCGTGATAATGCACTGGGATTAACAGAGCGCTACTTGGCAGAAGGAGTACCAGACCGTGCAGTAACGAGAGATTTACCAAATGGTATTGATGTTCCGATTCCAGGCTTTGAAGGTAAAAAAATATATGTATGGATTGAAGCGGTTGCAGGTTATTTAACTGCAAGCATCGAATGGGCAAAGCAGCATCAAATAGCTATTGAGGATTTATGGAATGAAGAGACAATTTCGTATTATGTACATGGTAAGGATAATATCCCATTCCATACCGTTATTTGGCCAGCCATTTTAATGGGAATAGGGGCAAAGGCATTACCAACACATATTGTATCGAACGAATATTTGACACTAGAAAAGCGAAAATTATCAACCAGTCAAAATTGGGCGGTATGGGTGCCATATATTTTAAGTCGATATGATGCAGACTCGATTCGTTATTTTTTAACAATGAATGCGCCAGAAAATCGTGATACAGATTTCTCCTGGCGAGAATTTATTTATAGCCATAATGGGGAGTTACTTGGGGCATATGGCAATTTTGTTAATCGTACATTGAAGTTTATTGAAAAATCCTTTGAGGGACAGGTGCCACAAGCTGAGATAGATGGTAACATGCGTAAGCACACGATTCAATTGTTTAATGTGGTGGAGAATCTTATTGAGGCTGGGCATTTCAAACAAGCTTTAGAGGCTATTTTCGAATATATTCGTGCAGCCAATCGCTATTTTGATGAGCAACAGCCATGGCTTCAGGTGAAAGAGAATGTAGAAGCAGGAAATCAAACACTGGCAACATGTGTCTATATGATTGCGAATCTTGGACAGCTACTACATCCATTTTTACCATTTTCGGCTGAAAAGGTAAGAAAAATGTTAGGCATAGATGAGCTAATGTGGCATGAGCAGGTAGAGCTTCCAGCATTCATTAGCGAAGTGGCACCATTGTTTGAACGTCTTGATGTTGAGCTAATAGAAGAAGAATTTCAAAAGCTAGTGAAGGATAGCAATAAATAATACAAAAGCAGTATGACAGAAATCTTGTCATACTGCTTTTAGCCATTAGTTCATCACTGGCGTTAATTTAGCTACAACAACACTGTTGATAGCATTAATGTATGCCAGTGCACTTGCTTTTAATATATCTGTATCTGCGGCTTTGGCAATATATTTTTCACCCTCGTGTTCGATTGTGATTTTTACTTTTCCAAGTGCCTCTTTCCCGCGAGATACACTGTTGATATTATATTCTACAAGCTTTACATCAATATTTGTAATTTCTGCAATAGCTGAATATAGAGCATCAATTGGACCTGAACCTACTGCGCTCGCTTTAAATACTTCGCCACCTTTACGAATCTTCACACTTGCAGAAGGGAAATTTGCATTGCTGACGACTTGTAAATCGTCAAAATCAAAGAATTGCTCGCTATAATGAGTGGCATTCGCATTGTTTGCATCATGTTTTTCATAGTAGCTCTCAACAATTACATATAAATCGTGATCATAGACTTCTTTCTTCGCATCCGCAAGCTTTAAGAAGCCTTCGAAGATTCCTTCAAATTCATCCGTGGAAAGATTAGAGAAACCAAGCTTCTCAAGGGCATTTTTCACCGCATGACGCCCAGAACGAGCTGTAAGGACTAATTCCATATCATCAAGACCCACATCTTCTGGATGGACAATTTCGTAAGCATCTCGAGATTTTAACAAGCCGTCTTGGTGAATACCAGATGAATGAGCAAAGGCATTGTCCCCAGTAATCGCTTTGTTCACTTGTACGTCTAAGCCCATAAAGCTGGAAACAAGACGAGATGTATTCATAATTTCTTTCGTGTTAATACGCGTTTCAGCATTGTAAACAGCGCTGCGTGTTTTTAGTGCCATAACAACTTCTTCTAATGCAGCATTACCAGCACGTTCACCGATACCATTAATTGTACATTCTACTTTATCTGCACCATTTTTAATGGCTGCAAGTGTATTAGCCGTTGCCATCCCAAGATCATTATGACAATGTACACTTAGTAAAACGCTGTCGTCTACGTTTTTCATACGGTCATTTAATTTATAAATCATTGCACCAAATTCTTCGGGCTCTGCAAAGCCAACTGTGTCTGGTACATTAATCATTGTTGCACCAGCCTTCATGACAGCCTCAATTGTTTTCCAAAGATACTCGAAATCTGAGCGAGAAGCGTCTTCTGTTGAATATTGAACTTGTGGTAGTAGGGTTTTTGCATATTTGACAGCATCCACACCAATTTGTAGAATTTGATCCTTAGATTTGCTGAATTTTTTCTCAACATGAATATCTGAAGTCCCAAGCACCATATGAATCATTGGGTTTTCGGCATATTTGACAGCATTATAAACAGCATCAATATCTGCCTGTACAGCACGAGCTAAAGCAGTGATCATAATGTCATTTGTATTTCCTACTTTTTGTGCAACAGCTTTTACTGCATCAAAATCCCCCTGTGATGAAGCAGGGAACCCAGCTTCGATAATATCTACGCCTAATTTTTTGAGCTGCTGTGCAATTTCTACTTTCTCATATAAATTCAATTTTGCACCTGGCACTTGCTCGCCATCACGTAAAGTCGTATCAAACACCCAAATTTTTCTTCCCATTTTCAAACACTCCTTTTGTTATTGTCTTTTTTATAAAGCTACACTTAGGCCAAAATCGTTAAATCAAAATAAAAAAACCCGTCTCTATTTAAAAATAGAGACGAGTTTATGCTCGCGGTACCACTCTAATTGACCTTCTCTTTACAGAAAAAGTCCTCTTATCGACAGCAATCACTGTCTATCCCAATAACGGAGGAAACCGACATCCCTTACTTAAGTTCAGGGAGTAGCTCATGGACGAGTTCAAAATGTGTGTCTACCGATTTTCACCAACCATCGGCTCTCTACAAGTACACAGGCACTTCTACTATTTCCAATCTTGGCCTACAATGTGTTGTTGAAAGCAATCATACTCGGATATTGTGAATCTGTCAATAATATTCTAAAAATTATTTTTTTTCTGTCTAAATTAATGTAGAATGATCCCTATTTTAGAATAAAGTGAAATGGTTTATTTTCATTATGAACAGCCATTTACGTGTGTAAATAAACATTCTAATATATGGTATAGAAATATAAGGATAAAGTTCAAATAGGGAGAGACATTAATGGATTTACAGAACACGTTAAAATTTTTGCATGTAGCAGAAGGATTAAAGCGAGAGCTACGTCATAGCTGGCTTTCAGATGGGAGGCAGGAAAGTGTAGCTGAGCATACATGGCGAGTAGCATTAATGGCAATGGCTATTGAGGAATACTTACCGCAAAAAGTTAATAGTGAACGTTTATTAAAAATGATTATTATTCATGATTTAGTGGAGGTGTATGCAACAGATATTCCAGCCTTTGATACGATGAATAATATAAAGGTAAAAGAGCAAAAGAGACAAAATGAAATGAAAGCAATTGAAAAAATTAGAAATTTACTAGGAAATGATACGGGGCAGCAATTTTATGATTTATGGTTCGAATTTGAGCATAAGAAAACGTATGAAGCAAAAGTAGCAAATGCTTTAGATAAACTTGAAGCGCAAATTCAGCACAATGAGGCTGCTATTGAAACGTGGTTACCGATTGAACATGAAATGGTATTTTTGCTAGGTAAACATACGGATTTTGATGATGTGCTAGGCGAGTTAAAAGGTATTATTGAAGCAGAAGGGATAGAAAAAATTCAGACGGATAATAAATTATAGAATCCGCTAGTTTTCTATGGGAAGTAGATATTACATTTCCAATGTAGAAAACGAGCAGATTCTTTTGTATTTTATTCTATTTTAAAGCGTGACACTTGAGTTTGTAATTCCTCAGCCATATTTGAAAGTGTAGCGGCAGAAGCGGCAACCTCTTCGATTGTGGCTAGCTGTTCTTCAGATGCAGAGGCTACATTTTGTAAGTTAGCGGAAGACATTTGTGCTATTGTTGCTATTTCATCGAAGGATGCATAAATTTGCTCAGCACTTGAAGACATTTCTTCTGAAACGGTCGTTGCTTCTTGAATTTGCTTGGAAACTTGTTCAATCAATTCAACAATTTTTGAAAAGCCTTCTTCAGCGACCTTTACAACTTGCATGCCAACTTGAACCTCTTGTGTACCAGTAGCCATAACAGAGACCGCACGATTTGTATCATGCTGAATTTCGGAAATAAGGCTAGCAATTTGTTCAGCGGATTGCTTAGATTCCTCCGCAAGTTTTTTTACTTCATCCGCAACAACAGCAAAGCCACGACCATTATCTCCTGCACGAGCCGCCTCAATTGCAGCATTTAGTGCTAGTAAATTTGTTTGCTCCGCAATATCTGTAATAAGACCGATAATATTACCTATTTCTACTGAGTGGTCCCCTAAATTTTTGACAACGCTTGCAGACTCTAAAACGGCTGTGTGAATTGTATCCATTTGTGTAATGACACGGAGTAATGAATCGTTTCCTTTGTTAGCCTCAGCATTCGTTTCCATGGCAAGTTCAGAAACAGCAGCTGTAGTTGTTGCCAATTGCTGAATGCCTCTTGTCATATTTTTCATAGCTTCAGAGCTTTCTGTAGCATTTTTACCTTGCGCCTCAGAGCCACTTGCAACCTCCTGTATAGAGGATGTAATCTGCTCTGTTGCTTGGATTGTTTGCTCAGCGCTTGCTGTTAATTCAGCTGCTGAGCCACTTACCTGTACAGTATTATGTCGAACATTAGTAATAAGGTCCTTTAAATTAAGAGCCATCTGATTGAAGGCAAGCGCTAAATCACCAACCTCATCACGATTCTTTATACGTATTTGCTCTGCCGTTAAATCACCCTCGGCAATTTTTTTAGCTGCTTTTGCCATTCCTTTAATAGGTCGGGAAATGAGACTACCCATGATAATGGCAATTATCAGACTAATGACAACAGCAAATACCCCAAGTATAATCATTTGAAATTTTATCGATTGAATTTCTTTAGTTGTCGCAGCAATTTTTCCATCTATATACTCTTTTTGATAATTAGCAAGGTTTTCTACGCGTTCATCGAATTTCTTAATAATTAGTCTTCCCTGTGTACTATCAAGCTTTTCGTACTGTTCGATTTCTCCAGCAGCCTTTAAGGAAAACATGCGATCAGAGAATTGTTGGACATCTTGCTCACTTTTATTGATTGCCTCTAATAATTCAATAGATTTTTTAGTATGGAAGGAAGCCATTAATTCATCTGATTTTTTTTTGAATTCTTCCCGTGATTCTTTGTTGCTTTTAAGATTTTTTTTATCTCCAAGTAATAAATACCCTCTTTGGCTTACAATTTCTTGCTTCGCAATCGCTCGAAGCTCCTGAATACTGATAGATCTAGTAGTTTGTTCTTCAAGTAACACACGATATGTTTGATTAACGGAATTAAGCTGTTTAATGTTTAACCCGATTGTGCCAACTAAAACTAAAATAACAATAAAAAAACCGAGTATTAATTTCTTGTAGATAGTAAATCGCATAGTTGAAGTTTCCTTTCTCAGTAATTTAGTATAAATGTTACAAAAAAATGAAATATGTATATATACCATTTATATCAGATTATATGAATTTTACAAAGTATTAAGAGTATTTTCACGTTAATTAATAAATATAATAAGGAGGTAAATTGCAGAGAAAATGATAAAAAATGTAGAAATAATACGCAACTTCCTTGGAGTACAAGCGGATAGTTAGTGATAGAACATAAACAAATACGACAATTCTCATAAATTTGAAACAAAATAAGCTGTAGTAACGTAGAATTAATAAAGAAATGACTAGGGATGTGAGAAGGTGTATAGACCAATTTTGAAATTACCAAAAACAAAGTTTGAAAAGCTATGGGACTATATTGGCTGTGGAATATTTATGCTATCCATCCTTTATATTTTTATCATGTGGGGCGAAATACCTGAAGAGGTTCCTGGACATTTTAACGGTGTAGGAGAGGTGGATCGTTGGGGCTCAAAAATAGAACTATTCATTCTTCCATTTATCGGAGTGTTTCTGTGGATATTATTAAGCCTACTTGAAAAGGCACCACATATGCATAATTACCCAGCACGTTTAAATGAAAATAATGTTAAGGCATTTTATTTAAATAGCCGTAAGACTTTAAATGAAATTAAAAATCTTTGTTTAATTATCTTTGCCGCTATATCATTTCAAATGGTTCGAATTGCTATAGGGGAGATAGAAACTATTGGCTGGTGGCTCCTTCCGATTGTGTTAATAGGAACAGCCATACCAATAATTAAGGGCATAGTAGCAACTTTTAAAATAAAATAGTACAAAATCTTATGGACTCAAACGCTCGTGGAATTATCCGAGCGTTTTTTTGTACGCAAATTTTATAAAATCATTTATACTATCAAAACCAATAAAAATTGTAAGAGATAAAAAAAGAGATGGAAGGTGCTGATGAACTTTTTAAAGCATAAGAAGGGCTTTTAAGTTTAGGGGTACACCATATAATTTGTACTATTTCTTTTGTCATTTCTAGTAATAAAATGGTATCGTATTTACAAAATATATTTCACTTATTTTTAAATTATCCAAAAAGGGTAATAAAGAAGTGTGATTCTAAATGATTCTTTATGAGATTTCTTAAATTAGCATTGGTTGAGAGTGACGGTTGTGTACAAAATAACTATTGGAAAGAAGGCTGAGAATGACACACACTTATATTGAGCAAGTCGATGAAAAATGGCGTGAAAGCTTTGCAAGGCTAGTAGATGTAGTGGAAGTAAATTTGCCTGAAGGCTTTGAACGTATAATGAAATATGACATGATTAGTTATGTTGTCCCATTATCAACGTATCCTAAGGGTTATCATGTTACACCGAATACACCACTTCCTTTTATTAGCCTTGCCGCACAAAAACGACATTTAGCTGTTTATCATATGGGCCTTTATACAGATAAGGTGTTATTGTCTTGGTTTCAGGAGGAGTATGCAAGGCGTGTACCAACAAAGCTCAATATGGGGAAGAGCTGTATTCGTTTTACAAATACAAAAAATATTCCGTATGATTTAATTGGAGAACTTGTATCGAACATGACACCGATGCAATGGATAACTAAATATGAGGGAGAGTTAGCGAAATGAAAAGTGCCACTACCTTTTTAATGTTTCAAGGACAAGCGAATGAAGCTATTCATCAATATCAACAATGGTTTCCAGATTTAGAAATCAAGAGCTTAACATATATGGAAAACTCGCAGCAGGTAGCGATGGCTATACTCGATTTAAAAAATCTGAAAATTATGGTCAATGATAGTGTTATACAGCATAATTTTACTTTTACACCATCCATCTCAATCTTTCTGGAGTGTGAGTCTGTGGAAGAAATTAACCATCTCGTGGCTCAAATGCTAGAGGACGGCAAGGCGTTAATGCCACTTGATAACTATGGCTTTTCTAAGCAATTTGCATGGATTGAGGACCGTTTCGGAGTATCTTGGCAGCTTACGTATAATTAATGTAAAGGAGAGTATAAATGAATAAGTGGATGCAACGAGCTATAGAACTCGCTCTAAGGAACATTGAACAAGGTGGACAACCGTTTGGAGCAGTATTAGTAAAGAATGAAGAAATAATAGGGGAAGGTGTCAATGAGCTACATCTTCACCCAGATAGTACTGGCCACGCAGAGCTATTAGCTGTTCGACGTGCACAGGAAAAGCTACAATCTATTGATTTAACAGGGACCGTTATGTATGCTAGTGGGGCACCTTGCCCAATGTGTTTTGGTGCAATGGCAATGGCAGGAGTAGATAAGGCATATTTTGCGAATTCTTTAGAAGAGGCTATTTCGGTTGGTTTAAGTCGATCTAGCGAGGTATATGCAGATTTATTAAAATTAGAAAATGAACGTTCGTTTAGAATGATTCATATGCCAGTAATGGATAATGAAAAAAATCCGATGCAAGTCTGGTATAAATGTAAAGATGAATGAACTAAAAGGAGAAAGAGAATGGCAGTAACTTTAGTGAAACATGATATTAAATATGCTGAAGCAATGCATGCATTGTCTTCGATGCCACAGGTGCGAGATGCACTAGGGTTGCCTGCTGGTAAAGTAGAGGACACAATAAATTTTATTAAACGGGAATGTGTGGATGAAGAGGCTGGAAAGACTGTTCCTCGGGTTGTCCTAAATGAAGAAGGTCAGCTCATTGGTGTGACAGCATTAATGTTTATCGACCACACGAAAAAAAGCTGTCACATTGGTTCTTGGCTTGGCTATGAGTTTTGGGGAAAAGGCTATAATATAGAAGCGAAAATAGCGATTTTAGATATTGCATTTTTTGAATTAGGACTTGAACGGGTTTTCGCAGGTGCGAGACAGGTCAATATTCGCTCTCAAAAAGCACAGGAGAAATTGCCATTTATTCGAATAGGCGTTGAAAAGGATTTTCCAGAGGAGCACAGATGGTTAGAGGTAAAGGAGAAGCAACCGTGTGTTTTAAATGTTTTTGAGCGTACAGATTTTGTCCGTTATCGAACAGCTTTAGTAAAAGTGGAAGGCTCACGTGAGAGCTATTTACCGCAATTATTATTAGCAGATGAAAGTGAAGAAGCTGTAAGGAAATACTTAAATGACGGCGACTTATATGAAATTAAATGTGGTGAACAATTAGCTGGTGTAGCATTACTTCTTGCGCAACCTGATAAGGCAGTGGAGTTGAAAAATATTGCGATTGTACCAAATTATCAGGGAAAGGGCCTTGGCAAGGAGGCATTACGACAAATAACAAGCATTTGTCACTCTCAAGGATATCAAACAATTTTAGTCGGTACTGCCAATTCAAGTATTGATAATATTGCTTTTTATCAGAAGGCAGGCTTTCGTATGGAAGCAATTGAAAAGGACTTTTTTAGTTCTTATCCAGAGCCTATCTATGAAAATGGCATACGTGCATTAGATATGATTTTCTTTTCCAAAAAATTATAGATATAAAGAAATACCCGTCCAACTTATGTTGAGCGGGTATTTTATTTACCAAGCAACAGTGCCATCAACTTTTCTTTCGAATGTAAAAAATCATCAAGAGTATAGCGATCTAAAACGGCTAAATAAGCTTGTAATGCTTCATTTAAGACACCCTTTAGCTGACATTCTGGTGCAATTTTACATAGATTATTTTCCTTATCAAAGCATTCCACTAGATGAAAATCCTCTTCTGTTTGTCGCACTATTGCACCAATTGTGATGGTTTTAGGATCAATTGCTAGCCGTATACCTCCACCTCGTCCACGAATGGTTTCAATGTAGCCAAGTAACCCGAGCTGATGGGTAACTTTCATTAAATGGTTTTTTGATATATTATAAGCATCCGAAATTTCCTGAATGGTTGATAATTCACCGTCTTCCTTCGCACCCAGGTAAATAAGTGTTCGAAGAGAGTAATCTGTGTATAAAGTTAGACGCATAAGAACACCCTACTTTCTGTAGTTCACAATAATTATAGCATTTTTACTTTGAAGTATATTAAATTCAATACTTTTTTTAAGATGTATTTAAAATACATTAATTATGTCTATTTTGTTAAAGATGTATTTTAGATATTGCTTTTAGAAAATGAAAGCGTTATATTGTAATCACGAAAGGATGGTATGCGATATGTTAAAACAAGAAACAGTTCAAATTATTAAAGCAACGGTTCCTGTATTAGAAGTTCATGGTGTTGAGATTACAAAGACGTTTTACAAAAATATGTTTCAAGCTCATCCGGAATTATTAAATATTTTTAATCACACAAACCAAGAAAAAGGTCGTCAGCAAACAGCTTTAGCCAACACTGTCTATGCTGCTGCTGTTCATATTGAGAATTTAGGGGCAATTTTGCCAGCAGTGATGTTAATTGCACATAAGCATCGTAGTTTAGGTATCTTACCTGAGCATTATCCAATTGTTGGAGAAAATCTATTAAAGGCTATTAAAGAAGTACTTGGTGATGCAGCAACAGATGATATTATTAATGCTTGGGCGGAAGCATATGGTGTCATTGCGGATATCTTCATTCAAGTAGAAGAAGAGCTATATCAAAAAGCTGAGGGTAATGGCGGATGGCGCTTATTTAAACCGTTGAAAGTGGCGAAAAAAGTAGTAGAAAGTGATCTTGTAACATCTATTTACTTTGAAAATGAAGATGGTTCCCCTCTACCAGCTTATGAGCCTGGTCAATATATCAGTATTCGTGTGAAAGTACCAGGTGAAGAATATTTAATGAACCGTCAATATACACTTTCACAAGCAAGTACTAAAGACGGCTACCGCATTTCGGTAAAACGCGAAAGCGATCATACGCCAAATGGTAAAGTATCTAACTTTATTCACGACGTATTAGAAGTCGGGGAATTAGTAGATGTAAGTGCTCCAGCAGGGCTGTTTGTCTTAGAAGAAACTTCTGCACCAATTACATTTGTAAGTGGTGGTATCGGTGTAACTCCATTAAACAGTATGCTGCAATCACTAAAAGATGATGCGGCAAATGAAGTGAGTTTTATCCAATGTGCACGCAATGAAAAAGTTGTAGCATTTAGCGATGACATTAAAGAGAAAGTAAATGTGCTTCCAAATGCAACATATACAGCTTTATATTCAGATGAAGATAAGAAAATCACAAAAGAATTATTAGCTGAAAAAGTAGCCAATAATGCTGATGTTTACGTATGTGGACCTGTTGGCTTTATGGAAGCAGTTATTAAAAATTTACATGAGATTGGCGTGAAAGACGAAAAAATTCATTATGAATTCTTTGGTCCAGCAATGCAATTAGTAAAATAAAATTTAAAATTGTGGTGACGTGCTCTTATTTAAAAGCACGTCATCTTTTTAATTTCATAAAGAATTAGTCTTTAAAATAATCTGGTCTGTGGAATCCTTCGTAGTTTTTATTGGATTCAATAAATTTCTGGAAATCTGCAGAATGATATGCCTCAATTAAATCCTTTACAAACTTTTTATCTTTATCCTTAGTACGAACTGCTAATAGGTTTTGATATTCGAAGGGTGGGTCCTCTAATGCTAAGTTCGATAATAGTTTTCTTCCAGATGACAAAATAAAGTTACCGTTTACAAGTGCAAAATCTACGTCAGACAGTGAACGTGGCAATTGTGCTTGCTCCATTTCAACAAATTCAATGGTGTATACGTATTTAGTGATATCTTGTTTACTCACTGCAATGGGTGAATAACCTTCTTTTAATTCAATCCATCCAAGATCGTCTAAGATTCGTAGGGCACGTGCAATATTAGCAGGATCATTAGGGATTGCTACTGTATATTCTTTATTTTTTTCTAAACTGTCGATAGAATCAAAACGATCTGAATAGATTCCCATTGGTGCAGTAGGAACTTTAAGTATTTCTGTCAAATCTAAATGCTTCTCTTTTTTAAAGTTTTCCAAATAGGCCGTGTGCTGAAAAATATTAGCATCAATCGAGCCATCTCCTAAAGCGATATTAGGCTGGATAATATTACTGAAATTAATTGTTTCGATTGTATATCCTTTTTCTTTTAGTATCGGTGCAATGCCATATTGAAATTGGTCGCTGTATGGACCAGGTGTAAAACCTATTTTAATTGTTTTATTTGATGTTTCTTGTGCAGTCCCGTTTGAATTACAAGCTGCTAATACTAATATCAATAGCATGGTACTTAAAAGGAAAAGAAGTTGTTTCATTATTTTGTCCTCCTAGAAAAGTAATGTTGACACTGACTACTAGATATAAGCAATAAAAAAACGCGTAAACGACAATTGTTTACACGCCTCCGGTGATTCCGGTCAGTAATTATTTTAATATCAATTGGATTAGTAGGATTATAGCAAACGCTTTTTTATAAATCAATAAGATTTTAACTTCTTTCGGTAAATGCCTTTTACATAGACAAAACACATTGCTGACGCTACGTTTTGCGCAAAAAACATTTGTTGGCCTAAAGTCTTCGGACGTAATTATGCAGATGCATAATTGATAAATGATTTTTAAAATATACTTGACTTATCGGTTTTATTTGGTTTAATATGTAAATTAATTTATATAATGTGGCGACTGAAAAAATCGGAGCTTTGGTTTTAGGACTAAAAGCTCCGATTTTGTTTTTTTATTGGCCATAAAAAATATTCATAGTGACCATAAAAGTGGAGCTCTCATTAATGTCTTAAGCGAAGATTTGCGAAGGAGATTTGGTGGGAGCTTTTTGTGTTCATGAAAAAGGAGATGGAGATAATAAATGTCTTTTAGTGGAAGTTTGAAAGATGGAAGAAGTGTGTGGCTGGACGGAGTAAAAGTGGACGTAACAACTCATCCAGCCTTTACGGGAACATTAGAAACTATCACGTATTTATTAGCACTTCTAGATGATGAGAGCAATCAAAGTATTGCTGGTTTTAAAAGTCCGAAAAGTAATCGATTTGTTCATAGTGCATTTTATATTCCACATAGCTATGAGGATTTAATAAAGCGTAAGAAAGCATTTGCTCTATGGTCGAATAAAACCTATGGAGTGATGAGCCGTTTATCAGATTATGCTAATTCTCTAATCACCGGATACTATTTGGATCGTCATCAGTTTGCGCAATATGATGCTGGGTTCGTTGAAAAAATAACGAAATATTATGAGTTAGCTAGAGACGAACGGCGAATTGTTACTACTGCAATTTTGGATCCACAAATTGATCGTTCGAAACCAGCAGAAGAGCAAGATGAAGATGCATTATTGCGTATTATACGGGAGACCGAGGAGGGGGTAGTTGTACGAGGGGCTAAAATGATTGCAACTGGTGCTCCTTATGCACATGATGTCATTGTCACCTCTCCGCAAAAATTATCACCAAATCAAATAGCACAAGCAAATATGTTTATTGTGCCATTAAACTTACCTGGACTACAAATCGTTTGTCGAGAATCATTTGCTTCAAATAATGAGCATCATAAATTAAGTTCAAGATTCGATGAAATGGACGCTGTTTTATTATTTGACGATGTTCTAATTCCGTGGGATAGGGTGCTTATTAAGGGTTCACCTGAGGGCGTATTGAAAGCTCATCGGCATCAGCAACTCGATGCGCTAGCACAGCATCAAACGGTGGTTCGTTTGCTATCAAAATTAGAATTTATTGCTGGAGTTACAACGGCAATAGCTCAATCAATTGGTGCAGATTACTTTCTACATGTTCAGGAGAAAATAGGAGAGCTTTATACACAAATTGATAGTATTGAAGCTTTATTAATTTCATCAGAAAAAGAAGGGCATCTAAATGAGCAGAATGTTTATTTACCTAATATTACTCCACTACAAACAGCAAGAAATTTAGGTACCCATTTCTATGGCCGTGCTCTAGATATTTTAAAGCAGATTGGTGCAGGAGGCTTTATTCAATTATCGTCAACTCCGATTTTAGAAAACCACGAATTATACCCATTATTTTCTAAATACTATAAAGGGGCTAAGGTAGATGCACGAACAAAAGAAAATTTATTTAGAATCGGGTGGGAACTTATTGGCAGTCCACTTGGCTCACGTCACGATTTATACGAACGGTTCTACACAGGAGATCCAATTCGGGTTTATGCATTGCAGTATGAAACTTATGATAAGTCCTATTTGAAAAATAAGTTAAATCATTTTTTGAATAATTTGATTGAAAGGGAGGTAAACGAAGATGAATACGCCAATTCCGTATTTGCAGAGGTTGAATAATGGGCGAACAGTTTGGTTAGATGGGGAGATTGTTAATGATTTAGAGAACCATAAGGCATTTAAGGGGACTGTTCAAACAATACAGCATTTATTAAATTTACAAACAGTGGAGCCAACAAAATCGATTTTAACGTATGAAACGGAAAAAGGTGCAAATGCCCATTTATCTTTTTTAGTTCCAACATCAATCAATGATTTGAAAAGGAAGAGTTTAGCTTATAAATGCTGGGTAGATGAAACATTTGGGGTGATGAGCCGTTTATCCGAATATTCTCGTTCGCAGTTAGTAGGTTGGTATGCAAGTAGACAACAATTAGATGTTTTGTCACCGGGCATTGCAACAAAGCTTGAAAAACTATACGAAGCGGCACGTGATTTAGATTTATTATCAACGGTAGCAGCACATGACCCGCAAAAAAACCGTTCAAAATCTGCAGAAGAGATAGAGCATGGGAAGTTGCGTGTAGTTACTAAAAATGAAGAAGGAATTTTTGTGAGCGGTGCCAAAACAATTGCTACAGCAGCGCCATATGTAGATGAACTGCTCATAACCTCTTATCATAAGCGAGGGTTAGACGAAGCACCAATGGCAAATATATTTTATGTTCCAAACTCAGCTCAAGGGCTACATATGGTGTGTCGAGAATCGTTTGCTTCTACTGATACAAGCAACCACCCTTTAAGCTCTCGTTTTGATGAAATGGATGCTGTCTTAATTTTTGATAATGTTCTAATCCCTTGGGAAAGGGTGCTGGTAGCAGAAGATCCTGAATTAGCTTGGAAGCTACGAATTGAAGCGGCATCATCCTTGTTAAGTCAGCATCAAACGGTTGTACGCCTGATTAGTAAATTAGAATCTGTAATAGCAATTGGCAACGAGTTAGCCGAAACAGCTGGAGCGACGGAGTTTTTACATGTTAAAGAGAAATTAAGTGAGTTAATCATACAGTTAGAAACTATAAAGGGTTTATTAAATGCGGCTGAATATGAAGGTGTCGAACACAATGGAATTTATCTACCTAAACAACGATTTTTAACGACTGCTCGAAATTTAGGTACACGTTATTATCCACGTGCTTTGGAAATATTACAGCAAATTGGAGCAAGTGGATTACTGCAAGTGCCATCTACTATTCAAGAATTCGATGGGCCAATAGGTGACAAGTTACAGGCGTATTATGGAGGTACACATACAAGTGCATTTGCAAGAACCAAGTTTATTAAACTAGCTTGGGATTTAATAGGTAGTCAGCTTGGAGCGCGTCACGAATTATATGAACGTTTTTATTCAGGTGATCCTGTTCGTACTTTTGCAGCGCAATATCAAAACTATAGTGAAAAGGATCGGCTGTTAAAGTTAGTTGAAGAATTTAATTAGGTAAGGAGAGAGTACTATGAAACCACATTTTTATTGGTTTGCTCCTACAAATGGAGATGGAAAGTATTTAGGGTTAAAGCAACCTGAAAGAGAGCCGACCTTTGAGTATTTAGTAGATGTAGCTCAAACGGCAGAAAAAGCAGGATTTGAAGGGATTTTGATTCCTACAGGTATTCCTTATTTAGATTCCTGGCTTGTAGGGTCTGCTATCATTCATAAGACAAAGTATATAAAACCTTTAATTGCATTTAGACCCGGCTTTGTTTCACCGACAGTTGCATCTAAAATGGCAGCAACTTTAGATCAATTTTCGAAGGGAAGAGTGTTGGTCAATGTTGTAACTGGAGGTTCAGAAAAAGAGCTAGCCCAAGACGGTGATTATTTATCACATCAACAACGCTATGAACGTACAGATGAATTTTTAACTGTAGTGAAAGAAACATGGCGAGGAGAATCGTTTCATCATGATGGCGAGTTTTTTAATGTAACTGAAGGAAAGTTGATTCCTACTCTCTATCAAGAAAAAGGTATTCCTATTTATTTTGGGGGTTCTTCCGATGTGGCTAAGGAAATAGCTGCTAAAGCTGCAGATGTTTATTTGCAATGGGGGGAGCCAATTGCGGGCATTCAGGAGCAAATTCAAGACGTTGAAAATCGAGCTAAAAAGTATAATCGTCAATTAGAGTACGGTATTCGAATTCATATAGTTGTACGGGATACAGAACAAGAGGCTTGGGATGCTGCTTATAACATTATTAGTAAAATTGAAAACCCTGTACAATCGAATCTTAATCGATATTATGAAACGGTAGATTCTGTGGCTCAAAAAAGAATGAACGTCCTTACTGCTGAAAACGAGCGATTTGATCAATACAGTTGGGCAGGTATCGGGAAAATTCGAAAAGGTGCAGGAACTGCCATTGTTGGTACACCAGAGCAAGTGAAAGCAGGATTGCAAGCGTATATTGATATCGGTGTAACGCACTTTATTTTATCGGGCTTCCCTCATAAAGAGGAAGCGGAAATTTTCGGTGAAAAGGTATTGCCATTATTTGAATAAATGGAGTGATCATTGAATGGAATTTGTTATTTGGGGCGCAAATTTAGCAGGTGGATTTTTACGTTCTAGGATAGAGCAAAATACAGAAGGAAGCTTTGAGTACAATAAAACATTGATAAGATTAGCTGAAAAGTTAGATATAAATGCTGTTTTATTTCCGATTCGATATATAGGGAATATTGGTGGTAATGGTAGTGCTGAAGAAGGACAGCTGGATGCCCTAACGATTGCGGCAGCGTTACTTGCTGAAACGAAAAATATTCACTTTATAGCAGCTGTTTTGCCTGGGTTCATCCATCCGGCAACTTTATCCAAAATAGGTTCAACGATAGACGTCATTTCAAATGGGAGATTTCATATTAATTTAGTGAGTGGCTGGTTTAAAAAAGAACAAGAAACCTTTGGTATTGAGTGGATCAACCACGAAGATCGCTATCGACGTTCAACAGAGTATTTAGAGGTATTGAAAGGTCTTTGGTCACAAGATAACTTTAGCTACGAGGGAGATTTCTATACAATAAAAAATGCGACGCTTACACCAAAACCAATTCAAAAGCCATATCCTCCAATTTATCAAGGCGGTAATTCAGAGGACGCTCAAGTTATGGCGGGTGCGCACAGTGATGTTTATTTTATGAACGGAGCTCCGATTGTAGAGTTGCAAAAACAGATTGAAAATGTAACTGAGATTGCAAAAAGAAAGGGTCGGACGATAAAATTTGCTGTTAATGCATTTGTGATTGCCCGTAAAACTTCTGAAGAAGCGTTCCAAGAATTTCAATCTATTATTGACAATGCCGATGAGGAAGCAATCCTGCAGTTCCAGAATCGCAAAGAAACGTTAGGAATGTGGAAAAATGCTACTCAGTTAAGTGATTTTGTAGCTAATAATGAAGGTTTTCGTACAGGGTTAATCGGTAGTTATGATGAAGTAGCTACTAAATTACAAGAATTAAGTTTCATTGGTATTGAAAAGGTGCTAATTACATTTAAAGAGCCGTTAAAGGAATTACCGGAATTTCATGAACATGTTATCACAAAACTGAATCACAGTATTTCTAACCTTTAAAACATTGTAATTCTATAGATTAAATACAAAATGAGGGGTGTTATAATTACAAAATTTATCGAAGAGATATATTAGTAAGAAAGTTGTATTTGATGCGTTTCATCCGGCATCCTTGAAGATTCATGCTGGCGATATTTATGGAATTATAGGATATAGAATGCAGGAAAATAGCAAAATAAATATACAGACCCTTGTAATAAGAGTGATTATCTGCATTTGTAGCAAGGGTTTTTGCATGCATAGATACGAAAAAATTGTTAGATTTTTCAAAGTTATGAAAAAAGTAATTGAATTCATAGTAAAATAAGTGGTAATATATCTTATAAGAATACTAGGGTATTGGAAGGGGAATGATAAATGGGTCAAATGATTATTACAGGACTTATTTGTGGAGCTTTGCTTGGATTTGTTATGCAGCGGGGGCGTTTTTGCTTAACTGGCGGATTCCGCGATATGTATTTGGCAAAAGATAACCGTATGTTTTACGCATTACTTATTGCGATAGCAATTCAAAGTGTTGGTGTATATACATTAATTAGTTTGAAGGTGTTTGAATTCAATGCTGGTTCTTTACCAATCGTAGCTGTTATTGTTGGTTCATTTATTTTTGGAATTGGCATTATTTTCGCTGGTGGTTGTGCAACAGGGACTTGGTATCGTGCAGGAGAAGGTTTAATTGGCAGTTGGATTGCGCTAGCTGGTTATATGCTTGTAGCAGCAATGGTGAAATCGGGCGTATTGTTGCCATTGGATAAGGCTATTAAAGAAACGAGCATTGAAAGTAATTCTATTGCCGAGACAATTGGCGTAAACAACTGGTTGATTATAACGATTTTTGTAGTAGTTGTTGCTTTTATCATTTACCGTGAGCTAAAGAAACCACGAGTGAAGATCCCGGGGTTAAAGCCGAAGAAAACGGGATTAGCACATATTTTATTTGAAAAACGTTGGCATCCATTTATTACTGCAACAATTATTGGTGTGATTGCGACTTTAGCGTGGCCATTAAGTGTTGCTACTGGTCGCATAGGTGGATTAGGCATTACAACACCTTCTGCTAATATTTTGCAATTTTTAGTGACTGGACAAATTAGCTTCATCAACTGGGGTGTTTTCCTAGTGCTAGGGATTTTCTTTGGATCATTATTCGCAGCAAAATTGAGTGGGGAATTTAGATTCCGTATTCCAGATACAAAAACAGCGATTAACAGCTTTTGTGGTGGACTTTTGATGGGATTTGGCGCAGGTTTAGCAGGAGGTTGCTCAATTGGTAATGGATTGGTGATGACAGCGATGATGACTTGGCAAGGTTGGATTTCATTAGGGTTTATGATTTTAGGTACATGGACAGCATCTTACTTTGTATTCGTTCGACCAAGTAAAAAAGCTAAGCAAGCCGCTCGCGTAATAACAGCGTAAAAAAGGAGTGTTTTTATATGAAAAGAACATTAGAAGTGATGGGGATGATTTGTCCATTTCCTTTAGTAGAAGCAAAAGAAGCCATAAAAGACTTAAATTCAGGAGATGAATTAGAAGTGCAATTTGATTGCACACAAGGTACAGAATCCATTCCTCGTTGGGCTGCTGAAGAAGGGCATGAGGTAACGGAATATGAACAAGTTGGCGAAGCTGCTTGGACAATAACTATTAAAAAGAAATAAGTCTTCTCAAAGTCTATTTAAGCGGGAAATTCGATGATAAATTCGTCGGATTTCTCGCTTTTTTGTAACTGAAAGATAAGAAAATAAGGGTAACAACCTGAAAGTGACAGATTAAAACGTTGATACAAGAGGGAAATGACGTTGTAACAATGATTAAAAAAAATTCGAGCTTGCATGTTGACATTATACCTAATGGGGTATATTATGAATCACGTAAGCAAGTTCAATCGATCGTTATGAAAGGAGGCGTGATAGTATGGCTTACGGTACAAAAACAGCTAATCGAGTGAAGCGAATAGAAGGTCAATTGCGTGGTGTTTTACGCATGATGGAAGAAGAAAAAAACTGTAAAGATGTGATTGCACAGCTATCTGCCGTGCGTTCTGCGGTTGATCGGACTATTGGAGTAATTGTTAGTGAAAATTTATTGGAATGTGTAACTACTGCTGAAGGGGATGCGGAAAAAGTGAATATAGTCATCCAAGAAGCGATGGATTTAGTCGTGAAAAGCAGATAAATTTATATACCCTAAATAGTATGTGGAAGGAGGCGGTGTTACTTGGGAACGTGGATTTTACTTGCCGTTGTTATAGCGTTTTTCGTCTGGCGAATGAAACCGCCGAAAGGAGTGCAGTCAATTTCAACGGCGCAATTGAAAAATATTTTACATGATAAGGATAAAGTTTTTATCGATGTGCGTACACCAGCTGAATATAAGGGTCGAAATATCCCTCAATTTAAAAATATGCCACTTGGTTCAAGTTTTGATAAATTACCGAAAGATAAAGAGATAGTGGTCATTTGTCAAAGTGGGATGCGTAGTAGTCAGGCGTGTAAGCAATTAAAAAAGCAAGGATTTGAACGTGTAACAAATGTACGTGGAGGCATGAGTGCGTATTAGGAGGAGAACGGCATGAAAGAAATTTCAACAAAGGAAGTACAACAAGCTTTAGAGCAAGGTCAGGCAATAAATTTAGTTGATGTACGTGAAGTAGATGAAGTGGAGTCAGGACACATTCCAGGAATTATTCATATCCCACTTGGCTTACTTGAATTTCGTATGCATGAGCTAAATAAAAATGAATCATATGTTATGGTCTGTCGATCAGGTGGTCGTAGTGGCAGTGCAACTCAGTTTTTAGAAAGCCGAGGCTTCGATGTATCCAATATGGTTGGTGGTATGCTTGCTTGGGATGGTGAAGTAAAGTAAGGAGATGCATGGAACCTGTAGAACTTGCTATATTTTTTTAGCAAAAATAATACCCGTATAGGTATGAGGGAGGAAGTTATGAGTATTAAGGCGGATTTTCAACTAGATGCCAAGGGGCTTTCTTGTCCTATGCCGATTGTTAAAACGAAAAAGGCGATGGCTGATTTAGTAGATGGTCAAATTTTAGAAGTATCAGCAACAGATAAGGGCTCGAAGGCGGATATTGCTGCATGGGCTGAATCTGTGGGTCATCAATACGTTGGGACAGTGGAAGAAGAAAGTGTGCTTAAACACTACATTCGTAAATGCTCAGACGACACAATGGATGAGCGAACATTTGAACGAACAATTGGGTTAGAAGAGGCCATGGAAAGAGGAGGACTTATTCTCGATGTTCGCGAGGAGGCAGAGTTTGCTTTTGGACACATCGAGGGAGCGAAGTCTATTCCGATGGGTGAGCTAGATGCACGTCTTTCTGAACTTGAGAAAGAGCAAGAGATTTATGTCGTATGTCGAACAGGAAAGCGTAGTGATTTAGCTGCCCAAAAGCTTACGGCACATGGCTTTACAAAGGTATTTAACGTTCTGCCAGGTATGACTTCCTGGACGGGCGATTTAACAAAAAGTATTTAGGAGGAATTTATTATGTCAAATAAAGTGGCAATTATTGCAAGTAACGGTGGTCTTTTCGATGCATATAAGGTGTTCAATATCGCAACAGCAGCGGCTGCGACAGAGAAAGAAGTAGCTATCTTCTTTACATTCGAAGGGTTAAATTTAATTCATAAACAAGGGATGCATGCATTACCTATGCCTGCGGGAGCGAAGCATTATGCAGAAGGTTTTGCTAAAGCTAATGTACCGGCAATTCCTCAATTAGTGGAAATGGCACAAGAATTAGGTGTGAAATTTATCGCGTGTCAAATGACTATGGATGTAATGGGTTTAACGACAGATGATTTTGTTGAAGGTATCGAGGTCGGGGGAGCTGTGACGTTCTTAGAGTTTGCGAAAGATGCAGCACCGTCATTAACATTCTGATTAATTTGAAGCTAAACTAACAATAGAGGCGGAGAGGGTACCCTTTCCGCTAAAAAAATCATTAAAACAATACCTTAGGGGGTAATACGAGTGTCAGTTTTAAAATGGAGTGCAGCGCAGGTAGCGAAAAAAGTAATTAATAATGAAGAATTATTTATTTTAGATGTTCGAAATGCAGATGCATTCGAAGATTGGAAAATTGATGGCCATAAATTTGAATACCTTAATATTCCGTATTTTGAGCTGTTAGACGGCGTAGAGGATATTTTACCGAAGATACCAGCTGATAAAGATGTGTTAGTCGTTTGTGCGAAAGAAGGTTCATCGCTGATGGTTGCTGAGATGTTATCGGAAGCAGGACGTGCTGTGGCTTATTTAGAAGGTGGAATGAAAACGTGGAGTGAATATTTAGAACCTGTTAAAGTTGGAGATTTAACAGGTGGTGGTGAGCTTTATCAATTTGTACGTTTAGGGAAGGGTTGCCTTTCTTATATGGTCATCTCTGAGGGTGAAGCAGCGATTATCGATGCTGTGCGTTTTACAGACGCATTCACAAGCTTTGCAGAAGAGAAAAATGTAAAGATTAAATATGTGTTCGATACACATTTACATGCTGATCATATTTCCGGTGGTCGACACATAGCAGCTACTACTGGTGCGACGTATTATTTACCACCAAAAGATGCCGAAGAGGTTGTGTTTGACTATACACCTTTGCTTGACGGAACAACTGTACAAGTTGGCGCCTCTAAAATTGATGTAGGAGCAATTTATTCGCCTGGTCATACAATTGGTTCAACGTCATTTGTTGTGGACGGCAAGTATTTATTAACTGGAGATATTTTATTTATTGATTCAATTGGACGCCCAGATTTAGCGGGTCTTGCAGAAGACTGGGTTGGTGATTTACGCGAAACACTGTACAAACGATACAGAGAATTATCGGATGATTTAATAGTTTTACCGGCTCATTTTATGATTATTGATGAACTAAATGAAGATGGGACTGTAGCAAAACATCTTGGACAATTATTTGCCGAAAATCACGGCTTAAATATTAAAGATGAAGCAGAATTCCGAAGTGTTGTAACAGAGCATTTGCCTCCGCAGCCAAATGCATATCAAGAAATTCGTCGAGTAAATATGGGGAAGATTACCCCAACGCAGGATGAGCAAACAGAGATGGAGATTGGTCCGAATCGCTGTGCGGTTCGATAGTCCGTTTATGAAATATGTTGAAATGCAATGATTACGCATGCATGGTTATAGCGTGTAAATACCGCGAAGCGAAGGCGCTCATCCTTCGTAAAGTCGTGAAAAAACAAACAGAACCGGCAAAATCGCTTACAACCTTTGCCGTTCCAAAGGAGAAAAATATGAAATCAAACTTACAACTAGACGCAAAGGGTTTATCTTGTCCAATGCCTATAGTGAAAACAAAAAAAGCGATAGATACATTAGCTTCAGGGGAAATTTTAGAGGTTCAAGTAACAGATAAGGGGGCTCTAGCGGATATCCCTGCTTGGGTAAAAGCAGGTGGTCATGCAATTTTAGACAAATCTGAGGATGCTGGTGTCATTACATTCTTTATTCAGAAAGCTTAAGACTGGTGAGGGTTGTCTCTTCTATTTGAAGGTAGAACAACCCTCGTTTCGTTTAATATTAGTCCATAGTGAAGTAACCAGAAAGAAGGAAAAGTATGGATTTAGCATGGATCATTACAATATTTTTAATTGGCTTTGTAGGTTCGTTTGTATCAGGGATGCTAGGAATTGGCGGAGCAATTATTAAATATCCAATGTTATTATATATCCCACCTTTACTTGGTTTTGCAGCATTTTCAGCACATGAGGTATCGGGGATTAGTGCAGTAGAAGTGTTGTTTGCTTCTATGTCAGGGGTATGGGCATATCGAAAAGGTGGATATTTAAATAAATCACTGATTATATATATGGGTGGTGCTGTATTAGTAGGTAGTTTCGTTGGTAGCTATGGCTCCAAATTTTTATCTGAAGTGGGAGTTAATATCGTTTATGGTGTATTGGCGTTGATTGCTGCAGTGATGATGTTTATTCCTAAGAAGCGAATTGACGACAAGCCTTTAGATGAAGTAACGTTCAATAAAACAGTAGCAGCCGTGTTAGCCTTTATAGTTGGTATTGGATCAGGGATTGTTGGGGCAGCTGGTGGTTTCTTGTTAGTCCCTATTATGCTAGTGGTATTAGGAATACCAACGCGTATGACAATCGCTACAAGCCTTGCTATTACCTTTATATCCTCAATAGGCGGGACGATTGGAAAATTGATGACGGGACAAGTTAATTACTATCCAGCGATCATTATGATTGTAGCTAGCTTAGTAGCTGCTCCACTAGGTGCAAAAGCGGGGAAAACATTAAATACAAAGATTTTACAAGCTATTTTAGCGGTGCTTATATTAGCAACTGCTATTAAAATTTGGGTGGATATATTGTAGGAGGCAGTAGTATATGAAAATTGAGGTTTTTTCGGATTTTGCATGTCCGTTCTGCTATATTGGCAAACGGGAATTGGAACGTGCTATTGACATGGCGGGTTATTCAGGGCAAGTAGAAATTGAATATAAAACATATCAAATTGGACCACATACGCCTAAGAAAGACGCACCAACTTTATATGATGGGATGGCTGCAAAATTTAACTCTACATTAAAAGAAGTAAAGGAAATAACTAAAAGTATAGCAATGCGGGCCGAAGAGGTTGGCCTGCGTTACAATTTTGAAGATATGAAAACAGCTCATACTGAGAAAGCTCATCGATTGGCAAAATGGACAAAACAGTTTGGTAAAGAGTCGGTTTATACGGAAGAACTAATGAGTGGTTATTTTACAGAAGGAAAAGACTTGAACGATGACGGGTTCTTGTTAAAAGTCATTGAAAATTTAGGCTTAGACGTTGAAATAGCAAAAGGTGTACTGGCATCAAACGACTTCAGTGAAGATTTAGATAAAGATCGCTATGATGCACAACAGCTTGGTGTACAAAGTGTACCCTTCTTTGTTTTTGAAAATCGCTACGGTATTAAAGGAGCAGAGCCGAACGAGGTTTTCGTCCGAACGTTGCATCAAGCAGCGGAGATAGCGGGTATTCAACCTGATTTAAAGATGGCAGGTGATGGAGTAGCTTCTTGTGCTACTGATGAATGTAAAATATAAAAAGTATAAGGTGTCGGGTACAATTAGTACTCGGCATTTTTATTTCAGAAAAATCTATATACTACAAGAGGTATTAAGTCGTGTTTATTGTGTTATAGAACAATCTTGATTTCATAATTTATCCATTTTTATCATCTGAATGGTTCTATTTTGATTAGGTGTGAGAAAAATCACATCTATAAATACATTATTTTGCTAAAATATAGGTGATTATACAAAGGGGGGTATTATAGATGAAACCTATCGTAGCAGGAGTAGCGGGAACAGTGCTGTTAGCAGGCACACTCTTTATAGGAGCTGTCATAAGTGACAAAATTTTAGGTGATGCTAATGGAGAAACTGAAGAAGCAGCAACACAATCAAAAATACCAACATCAGCAGCTGCGCAGTCAGTTGTCTATGCACCACCAAGTATTGAGGAAGTACCAGAGGGACCTATGAAGGAAGCCATCTTGTACGGCTATGAGCTTGTTAATAATACACATGTTGCTGCGGAAGAATATGTTGGGAACCAATTGTCCTGTACAAGCTGCCATGCAGGAGCAGGGTATGATGAGCAAGCATCGTCATTAGTTGGCGTTATGGCAAACTATCCACAATATATTGCGCGGTCTGGTGATATTGTGACAATAGAAGAGCGTATTAATGGTTGTATGGTTCGTAGTATGAATGGTAAAAAGTTTGACATGAATAGCAAGGAATTAGAGGCAATGGTATCTTATTTCGCCTATATTTCAGAAGGGGTTCCAATTGGAGCTGAACGTGAATGGGCAGGCACAAGTAATATGAAAGATGTTCCTATACCAGATGTTACAAATGGTGAATCATTATATGGACAATCTTGTATCGCCTGTCACGCAGCAGATGGTGCCGGTACAGGAGCTAATACAGGACCTGCATTATGGGGTGAAAATTCATTTAATGATGGTGCTGGTATTGCACGTATGTCAAAAATGGCGGGCTACATAAAAAACAATATGCCAGTTGGTGCAGTTGGAACACTTACCGATCAAGACGCTGCTGATTTAGCTGCCTTCATTTTATCGCAGGACCGACCTGAATGGGCAAATCATAATAAAGACTGGCCTAAGGGTGGACGTCCGAACGATATCATGGATAAAGAAAAACGTGATCAAGTAAAAAATGGCACAATCAATTGGGAGCAAGTGCTTTCCACTAATTAAAAAAGGGGATGCTGCAATTTGGCGGCATCCCTTTAAGCTTAATTAAAGTTATAGGCTGTGACAATCTTTTTTCTGTTTGTGGTGATATCTGTAAAGTATTCATATAGGCAAATCCCTAAGAAGGAGCCTGCTACATTAAAAACATTCGTGAATCCGTTATTCTGTAGGGCCATTACTGCATTGTAGCTTCGTTGTCCAGAACGACAATGAACGTAAACAGGAATATCTTGTGGGATCTCATTCATCCGGTTACGTAGCTCGCTTAATGGAATATTATGTGCATGGTTGAGATGACCCGCCTCATATTCATTTTTTTCACGCACATCTAAAAAATAGGCGTTTTTTTCGACAAGATCTCTAACCTCATCAACTTTTATCTGCTTATAGGTGCCGTATAATTGATTTTGAGCGACGAGCGCTGCTAAATTGACAATATCCCGTGCAGTGCTAAACATTGGAGAATAAGTAAGTTCTAGCTCCTTTAAGTCCTCTATGGTGCCACCCATTGTAATCATAGTTGCTATAATATCAATACGTTTCTCTGCACTACCTTTTCCAATCGCTTGTGCCCCAAGAATTCTTCCGGTAGGTTGTTCAAAAACAAGCTTGAAATGAAGTGGATGACTATTCGGCATTAAACCGACTTTGTCTGGTGCAATTAGATACACACTCTTAGCTTGAAAGCCGTGTGCTAGTGCAGTTTTTTCATTTAAGCCAGTAGAGGCACATACAAGATCAAAAATCTGCACACTTGAGGAACCGATAACACCTTTATTTTGCTGAGGCATATTGAACATATGATTTGCGGCTGCCCGTGCCTGTCTAAGTGCAGGGCCAGCTAGTGCTAGCCGTGTTTGCCTATGGGTTAATTGGTGAAATACTTCTATGGCGTCGCCAACAGCATAAATAGAAGGGTCAGATGTGACATAATTAGCATTGACCTTAATACCGCCAAGTTCACCTATTTCCAGCCCAGCCTCTTTCGCTAAAGAGGTTTCAGGTCGGACACCAATTGCTAAAACGACAGCCTGTGCCTTTACTTGTTTACCGGAATTTAATTCTACATAATCATCGGCAACCTTAGCTAAACCATCATTGACAATGACATTAACTCCTCGATCCATCATTTCTTTTTGTAAAATTTGAGCCATATCATAATCAAATGGCATCATAAATTGCTGACTAAATTCTACGAGTGAGACATTAAAGCCAGCAAGTTGCAAATTTTCTGCAACCTCAACGCCGATAAATCCGCCACCAATGACAGCGATATCTTTTATATCATCGCTCTGTATATAACGATTTAAACGATCTATATCCGAGACATTGCGAACAGTAAAAACATGAGAAGAATGAATGCCATCCAAATTAGGAACGATTGGACTGGCTCCAGGGGATAACACTAACGTATCGTAGCTTTCCTCATATTCATTACCTGTGTGTAAATCCTTTACAGTAATCATTTTTTTCTCTCGGGAAATACGTGTTACTTCATGATGAACACGTGCTTCAATATTGTATTTTGTTTGAAAGGCTTGCGGTGACATTAAAATCAATTTGTCACTTTTTTCAACAATACCGCTTAAGTGAAAGGGTAAAGAACAGTTGGAAAATGATACATTTGGTCCTTTTTCAAACATAATAATTTCAGCGTGCTCATCAAGTCGACGAATTCGTGCTGCCACAGAAGCCCCTCCAGCTACACCACCGATTACTAAAATTTTTTTTCGCATTTACAGACACATCCTTTTCTTTTATACACATAAGGGTATTTAGGTCTAAAAATAAGGATTTATAACAAATAATTAGTGTTAGAACTTTAAAAATCCTTACTATAAATACATAATATACCTCTATAGGTATTTTATCAATATAAAATAAAATCCTTGAAATAGGGTAATAAATGGAAAAGGGAAGCGGTTCGATTTTACCCTACTTTTGAGGTAAACCTAGTTAAAGAAAATAAGTGTCTATATTTGTTATACTAGCAGTATTAGGAAGTAGCATCGGAGGTGGCATTGTTGATTTTTTTAAAGTTATTAATCCAAATTGTTGTTGTATCTGGGCTTATTTATTTTGTTAGCGGGCGCTTAATTGGTTCAAATATTAACTTTGTGCGTAGGTTTCTTTCAGTACTCATTAGTGTAACGTTAACATCCTTTGTTTACTGGTACTCTTATTTGCGCCATACGGATTTTTTATCAGAGACGATGATGCAAACAGTAACGGAGGTTAGTACACTTATTTGGATTGGAAGCATGCTACTAATTTCTATGCTGCTATACCTTGTCTTTGAGCTATTTGATTCAAGTGGTATTACAGCTGGAGATCGGCGCAATGGTCAAAAAACCTTAGTGTTACGTCTTCGAAGTTATTGGCGACAGCAAAAACGGTTACGACAGGTGTTAAAAATTGCTGTAACAAATGGTGTTGTCCAAACTATCAAATATGCACGACAACGGGAAAATGAAAAGGAACTTGCTATTGCTTTAAGGGCTACATTGGAGCAATGTGGTGGGATATTCATTAAATTTGGTCAGGTCCTTTCTACACGTAAGGAATTGTTCTCTCCAATTTTTATTGATGAGCTGGAAAGGCTACAGCATAATGTAAAGCCCCTACCACCAGAGCAGGTGACTCAAATTTTAAAAAGATCTCTTCCAAGGCCAGTGAATGAGGTGTTTGCGAGCTTTCAAATGGAACCAATCGCAGCAGCATCTATTGGACAGGTACATAAAGCACGATTAAAGAATTATGATGAAGTCGTGGTAAAGTTACTGCGTCCAGAAGTAAAGGGGATTATGCGTGATGACCTTGACATTCTAGAGGAATTTGCAAATTGGCTGACAAATAAGTCTACATGGGCTGAATCCCTAGGCTTTCGAGAATTAGCTGGTGGTTTTGCAGATGGATTGCGTGAGGAAATTCATTTAGATATTGAGGTACGAAATACATTACAGGTGACAAATGCTCTTTCTAAAAGTGATTACAAGGTACGGATTCCTAAAATTTATATGGATTACTGTACTGAAAATATAATTGTTATGGAGTATGTGCAGGGAAAAAGTGTTGCGAGTGGAGCATCTGAGTTTAAACGCTTAAAAATTGATCGTAGACAGTTTGCGCGTACTGTTTTATATTCCTTCTTTGAGCAGATGCTTTTTTCGGGTATCTTCCATGCAGATCCACATCCAGGGAATATTCATATCGATGAGACAGATGGTCTACCAATCCTGCTGGATTTTGGAGCAGTTGGTCGCCTAGGAGCAACTCAGCAAGAGGGCTTGAAGCTATTTTTAATGGGCATACAGTTAAATGATTCGAGTATTTTATATGACGGCTTAACATTATTGGTTGAACATGCGGATCATGCTGAGCGTGCAAGAATGGAGCAGGCAATTGACCAAATTTTGTTGAAAATTTCTTATGTAGATAAAATACCAACTGAAGAATTGATACATGCATTGTTTACGGTTGTCCGTGATTTTGGACTTGCCTTTTATCCTGCAGTTGGCTTAGCGCTCCGTTCACTAGTAACATTAGATGGAACATTAAAAGTCATCGATCCAAGCTTTGATATTTTCTCTGAATCCAAAGATTTTTCCGCTTCTTATATGCGGTCATCATTCCTCAAGCCATTCAAAGAACCGATGGCCACAAAGGAGCGCCTACAAGAAGAATTGTCAATGCTTATTCCGACATTACGCAAAATGCCAAGGCGAGTTGATCAGCTAATTCAACGAGTAGAGAGCGGGAAAATTATTTTACATCATGATATTTTTTCGGATGAACATAATGCTCGCTTTATTACTAATCTGTTTTCACGTTTTGTCTTGCTTCTCGTCGGTATCACCTTTGGGATTATTTCAGTAGCGCTATTAGCCATCTCACAATTTATTCATGATTCGTATGCTGTTTATCTGAATACCGCAGCATATTTAGGTTTATTTTTATGTGCAATTTTATTAGTACGGCTTTCCATTCAAGCATTACGATCGATGAAGCAATAGGTAAGGGAAAAACCCTTACCCTTTTTTGTGCAAAAAATATTACAGAAACATTACAAATTTCAAAATAGGTCAAATAGTGTAGAATGGAAAAGTGGTGTATTTGTAGAAAATAATCGATTAAAATAGAATTTGCATGCGCTTTATCGAATGTTACAGAAATATTTCGAGTTTTACTAAAGTATTAAATAGGCGTGAAATAGTATAAAAGTTATGCTATTAATGCTAAACTTTAAAAGGCTAATGAAAATATAAGAATAAATTTACAAATATACATCGTTCAAGTGATTACATAAAACACAGGAAACGAAATTGACGAGATGAAGGGAAAGAAGTTAACGTGGGTAAGCGCAATAAATGGCGTAAGTCGATGGTACTAGCACTGGCACTAGCTGGCGGCTTATTATTTAATACAGTACAACCAACAGAAGTGCATGCGGAAGAAACTTCTCAACAAATGATCGAGAAAAAAGCTAAAATAGATGCAGAAGTTAAAAAGCTCCAAGAAGAATTAACAAACCTACAACAAGAGATCGATGAAAAAGTAAAAGTATTTAATCAAGTACAGGCAGACATTAAAGAAGTCGATGCAAGTATTGCTGAAACTGAAAAACGTATTGAGCAGCGTTCAGCTATTTTAAGCGAGCGTATGGCTGCATACCAAGCGCAGGATAACACAGTGGGTGTTTATTTAAGCGTTGTCCTTGAGGCAAAAAGCTTTGCAGATTTAATGGACCGTGTCGTAGCGGTTAAAACATTAATGGATGCTGACCAAGAACTAGTTAATCAACAGGAAGCGGACAAGGCTAGCTTAGAGCAACAAAAGGCAACATTAGATGAAAAACAAAAAGAGCTTCAAAAACAATTCCAAGAGCTTCAACAAAAGGAAAGTGAAATGGAAGTGAAAAAGGCTGAAAATGAAGCTAAATCACTTGCATTAAAAGCACAAATTGCAACGAAGCAAGAGGAAGAACGTTTAGAAGCGGAACGTAAAGCGGCAGAGGAAGAAGCAGCTCGTTTACGTGCACTTCAAGCAGCAACTCCGGCTGTACATGCTTCAAATAACGGGGGTAAAATTGTTTTCGGTTCAGGTGCAGGCACAGCATCTTCAGGAGATGCTATCTCAACGGCAAAGCAATTCTTAGGCCGTAGCTATGTTTGGGGTGGAAGTAACCCATCGACAGGATTTGACTGTTCAGGTCTTGTACAATGGTCTTACAAACAAGCAGGTGTATCTTTACCACGTACAGCATCACAACAATATTTAGCAACTCAACGTATTTCAGCAAATGAAGCACGTGTTGGTGACCTAGTATTCTTCAGCTACGGCTCGGGAGTAGCGCATGTAGGTATTTATTTAGGAAACAACACAATGATCGATGCTCAAAATAAGGGTGTTGTTGTTGAATCACTTGATTGGTGGAATCAGTATTTAGTTGGCTTCGGTCGAATTCAATAAGCTCAACTAATATATAGACGATTGAAATAACAAAAAGGTCATCTTTTTTACAAAGATGGCCTTTTTTTGATACATTATTTCCTCTCGATTATATTTTAAAATTCAATTTGATAATACCAGTTTCTTTTAAAGCAACGAAGAAGATAATAACAAAGGGTCCAGCAAGTAAGCCTATTACACCAAATAATTGTAGACCAATAAACATAGCTATTAATGTTGGTAAAGTGGATAGCCCAATATGGTCACCCATTAATTTAGGCTCGACTACTCGACGAATAATGAGTAAAATAGCTGCTAAGATGAATAATTTTACAGCGATAGATATATTTCCTATCAGCAGATGATACAGTGCCCATGGTGCCAAGATAATAATGGAGCCAAGGAAAGGAATAATGTCAATGATCCATATGATGATGGTCATTGTCACTGCGTATTTAGGCTGTATTAATAAAAGACCAATTAGTGTGACGCCTCCAATGATAAAACTAACAAATAAATGTGCCTTCATATATCCAAAAATAGCATCCTTTAAGCGATTTAAAATAATCTTTAATTTGTTTGCAGTGCTAGGCTTCAAATATTTATAAGTGATCTGTTTTAATTTAGGCAAATCTAGCATAAATAGAAAGAGAGCGATCATATATACGAGAAGACTAATGAATAGGCTTGGAATTTCTGAAAAGAAGGCTGTAACTTTGGTATAATTAAAGAAATTCAAAAAAGATTCTTCAATTTTCTTAATGAAATCCATCGTTGTATTTTGAAGCGAGGCGCTTACTTCAGGTGGAAAGTCTTCAGTGTATTTAGAAATGTTTTCTTGCATAGTAAGCCACATTTCTGATAGCTTTGAAATATAGTAGGGAGCTTGCTTTGAAACTAATATTATTTGAGACATAAGTTGTGTAATCGTAAAGTAACAAATAATAGAAATTAGAATAACACTCACTATGTAAATAAAAGCAACTGCAATCTTCCGTGACATTTTCCATTGCCGTTTAAAGAACATAACAATTGGCTCTAAAAAAAATGCGGTGGCTCCAGCTAAGATGATTGGTACGGAAACAGGGATAATAAAATATGCAGCTACGATTATAGAAATAATCATTATTAATCTAAATATCAGTTTCCTAGTATTTAATTTATTCATATATTCACCTTCTTTACGCAAATTAAGATAAGTGTACCATAAAAATTTTACGTTCTGACACAATAAAGGTAGGGATGAATGATGGAAAAAGAAATTTTGCAGCTTTTTAGTAATTTAACAGAGCGTGACCGTGAAATTCAATACGAATCTTACGAAGAATTGATGAAAATTATGCAAGAACCAGTTGATTGGACATATGCAGTTTGGGAACAACTTGTTCAAGCTCTTACATATAAAGATGGTCATATGCGCGCGCTTGCAGCACAATTTTTATGCGCATTAGCAGCTAAAAGTGATCCAGAAGAAAGAGTATTGGAGGACTTTTTAAAGATTTGGGCAGTGACATATGATGAAAATACTGCAACAGCAAGTAATACTCTACAGGCCATCTGGAAAATAGGTTTAGCAGGGCAGGTACAACGGGATTTAGTTATTTCTTATTTGGCTAAAAGATTTCAGACATGTCTAGATGAAAAACATCCAACATTAATACGTTATGATATTGTAGTATCTTTTAAGAAATTATATGATGCTACGAATAATTCAAAGGTGCTAGACATTGTGAAACGTTTAATTGAGGAAGAGCAAGATATGAAATACAAAAAGAAATATAGGGCAGCCATCCGTTAAAAATAATGGAATGGCTTTTTTTAATGCAAATCCTTTTATGAATAGAAAAAAGTTTACTATAATATAGGAAAAAAGTAAGGGGATTCATACATGAGTATTTATAATTATTTAGTAAAGAAGCCGAATGGTGAGATTTTATCAATGGAGACCTATCGAGGAAAGACGCTGTTAATTGTCAACACAGCTAATCAATGTCGTTTTACATATCAGTTCGAAGACTTGCAAAAAATGTACGACAAATATGGCAAGGAAAACTTTGTTGTGTTAGGCTTTCCTTGCGATCAATTTGGAAATCAAAACCCTGAAGATGGTGAGCAAACTACACAACTTTGTCAGGTTAACTATGGTGTAACATTCCCGATTTTTGAGGTAGTGCAGGTCAATGGTGATGCAACACATCCGCTGTTTAATTATTTAAAGCATGAGGTCGATTACCGCTCATTTGGAAAAGCAAGTATGCAGGAAAAAATGCTAGCAGAATCAATAGTTCAAATAGCACCTAGTTTTTTAGAAGGACGTAATATCCGCTGGAATTTTACAAAATTCTTAATCGATGCAAATGGTAAAACAGTAGAACGCTTTGAGCCTACTGATTCTCAGCTTGATATCGAGCAGGCTATTGAAAAAATCCTATAAATTTCTAGTACAATTGTAAAACTATTATCTTTATAGTTTTTCATAATAATATGTGATAAACTGCTTTATAAGTGAATAGCTCTTGCAGGATAAGGGTACTAAGATAGTATAATCGGGAATTCGGTGAAAATCCGAAGCTGTTTCCGCAACTGTAAGTACAGGAATCATAATCGTAGACCACTGTCAATTTGATGGGAAGGTGTTTATGACATACATTACATTAAGTGATGGACACTGTACAAGCCAGGAGACCGACCTTTATTTGAACGTATAAATACTCTTCGGAAGCTAGGAGGATATGCGGCAAATACGTAGTCTCTTTCGTATCTATATACGATTCTAATTATGTTATTTTCGTCGTTCCTTAGGAGTAGGAACGGCGTTTTTTATTTTGATTCAGACCCTTATATGGGCAGGATAAATGCAGTTTTTTCCTATCGGCGGGCCTTTCATACGCCTTTGAATCAAGAAAAATCCAGACGCAATTACGTTGGGACACAATTGATTGTGTAAAGAAAGCGAGGATTTAGAGTTGAAAAAGGATGCGCGTTATTCTTGTTATCCATTTATGCGTGAAAAAGCATCTACAGTGGATTTTGAAATTCGAACAGATAGCCTTACTACACATATTGGTATGGCTTTGACAGCAGTAAAAAAAGAGGAAGTAGAGGTTGTTGCACAAGATCTCTCTACAATCTTGCCAATGACCTACCATGTTAATGGCTCGGTTCGAGGTAAATTAGCGGTCACTGAAGAGGATTTAGCATGGCTAAGTGCTCGCTATGATTTTCATGTTAGTTATGTAAAAGAAGAGATCCAGAGCTTTGTATTACCTCAAGGAACAGAGGCTGCTACTGCATTACATGTATGTCGTAGTGAGGCAAAAAAATCTTATCGTATTTTGCATAAGGTATCTGACGAAAAGGAAGTACCGACAATTCTTTTTGATTATTTAGGACTACTAGCCAATGTATTTTTTGTGATGGCCGTTTATATGAATAAGCAAGCAGGGATTGCTGAAATTCCGTTTGTAAGCAAGTCATACCCTATGAAAAAGAAAAAGGAGAAAAAATAAAATGAAGAAATTGTTGAAGCTTCAATGGCTTTCAGTAATTATGCTGTCGCTCATATTAATAGGTTGTGGTGCGAAGGATGAGGCAACTACTAAAGAGGATATTACTAAGGAAGATCAACCAATCGAAAAAGCAGGCTATAAAGTGAAGGATGACCGTGGTATAGAGGTTGAGTTTGATGCAGTACCTAAAACAATTATTTCATTACAACCAAGTAATACAGAAATTTTATTTGCTTTAGGTGTCGGCAATCAAATTGTTGGGGCAACTGACTATGATACGTATCCGGAAGAGGCAGAAAAAATTGAACGTGTTTCTAATTCTGTTACGTTTAATAGTGAGCGTATTTTAGCTTTGAAGCCAGATGTTGTCATTGCTTATACAACAGGAAAAGATGAAGATAACTTAAATGCTCTAAAAAGTCTTGAAGATGCAGGTGTAAAAGTATTTGCCATTCAATCCGCAGCTTCATTTGATGATGTATATGGAGATATTGAACAGATAGCAACGGTTATGGGAATTGAAGATAAAGGTGCAAAATTAAATGAAGATATAAAAACAAAAATTGCTGAGATACAAGCAAAAGTTAAAGATGTAAAAGCACCAAAAAATATCTACTTAGAAATTAGTCCAAAGCCAGACATCTATACAGCGGGCTCTGGTACATTCCAACAGGAAATTTTAAATATTGCCAATGTAAGCAATGTATTTGCTGAGCTCCAAGGCTGGAAAAAAGTAACCGAAGAAGATGTTATTGCGAAAAATCCAGAAGTTATTTTAACTACGGTAGGCTATACAAAAGACCCAGAAGCAGAAATTCTTACGCGTGATGGGTGGAATTCTATCACAGCTATTCAAAACAAAGCAGTCTATTATATAGATAATGATATTACAAACCGTCCTGGCCCTCGTATTGGTGAAGCTGTTGAGCTAGTAGCAAAGGCTGTTTATCCTGAGTTATTTAAATAAAACATAAAAACTGCAAGCTGTCCCAAATAAGGGCAGCTTTTTTGTATTTTTTAACCTAATTTTAACCTTCAGGTTGTATTTTGAAGGAGAGGGTTTTTTAACTTCTTTCAGCAGAAGTCTCCCACCTCTATAGGTGGTGAGATGAATGCGAATTTAAGCTGCTTTTCAGAGGGTGTCCAAACACCTGCTGAAAGAAGTTAAAGCCTCCGGCGGATGTCACGGAATCGAAAAGGAGTTCTTTGTGTAAACACAAAGCCGATTCCAGACACAATTATACCGAGGCATAATTGATCACGAAAATCTGTGATTGACCTTCTTATTTCTTCAATAGAATGTGAGGTGAATAGTAATGATGTTTCCACCACCATCATTTCCCACTCGTACGGGTGATAGATTACCTATAGGTAGATAATTTGTTTAAAGGTCTGGCTTATAAGTCAGGCCTCAATCTTTTAAAATTTTAACAGGGAAGGCTGTTTAATATGCTTGAACCAGTGTATGAGTTAGAAGATGTAACTTTCTACTACAAAAAAGGAAGGTACAAAGCTAATGATGGCATTTCACTGACCATATATAAAGGAGAAATCATTGGAATTCTAGGACCAAATGGTGCAGGAAAAACAACATTGATAAAGCAGATGATTGGTCATTTAGCACCTACAGTAGGATCAGTGAAATTTCAGCGACAGGAAGTGTCCAGAAATACAAAGGATGTCATTAAGCAAATCGCTTATTATTCACAAGAGACTTTTGCTTTATCATTTTTAAAAACATGGGAAGCCATTTATTTTACGGGGAGGTTAAAGGGGTTATCTAAAAAAGAAGCAAAGCAGCAGACGGATAACATCCTGCTACGTTTAGGAATGGAGGCATATCGAAATAAACTGGTATCTAAACTTTCTGGAGGACAAAGAAGACTTATTAGCCTGGGAACGACATTGATTGGGCAGGCATCAGTCATAATTCTAGATGAACCTACAAATGAGCTAGATCCATTAAAGCGGAAATTAGTATGGGAAATCATCCGTGAGCTTAATTGCAAGGGTACAACGATTATTTTAGTGACTCACAATATTTTAGAAGCTGAAAAAGTTGTACATCGTGTAGCTGTTATAGACAACGGAAAGCTTTTAGCAATTGACCATGTAGAAAAACTGAAGAGAAGGGTGGATCAAAGAATGCGTTTAGAAATTTATCCGCATGAAGCTTCTTTTCAAAAGATCCAAGATAAACTTGAGAGTTTTGGAAAAGTTGAATTAGTGGAGAATGCTAAGCTCGCAATGCTTATAGATAAACATACTATTCGTCCTGTTATTGATTTGATACAAGACGAGGCATTGAACATTAGCCAATATTCACTGCTACCGCCAAGCCTAGAGGATGTCTATTCTAAGCTTCAAGAGCAACAGAGGAGTGAATAGCAAAATGAGAATAATGAACCTCTTCACTCAAATTTTTATTGAATTGTTTATCCTCTTTCGAATCCAAATTGCTATTGTACGACATCAATTATGGTGGATTATCGCTATGTCTGCAATATTTCCTATGGTTACCTTGATTTTCTTAAATTTTCTATTAGGGGATTCAAGTCAAGACCAGTTGGCACGATTAATTATCGGAAATATGGTTTTTAGTATTCTGCTGATGGGGATGAATATTTTAGGACAAGATATTTCCTATCAAAAATTTGGAGGCTATTTTACATATTACTCTTCACTTCCCATCCGTAAAGTTAATTTCATACTATCCTTATTATTTTATGGCATTTTAACCTCCCTACCATCCTTTATTATCGTATTTATTTTAGGTCAGCGTCTATATGGGGTGAGTCTTCATTTCGAATGGCTTCTGCTACCAGTAGCACTATTGGCAATCTTTAGTGTAGTAGGTATAGGTGTTTTAATGGGTTTTTTATCGCCAAATCCGCAATTCACAAATATTGTCGCTCAATTTTTACTGATGTTTGTTACTTTTTTAACACCAGTTATGATAAAAATAACTTATCTTCCAATTATTCTCCAATGGGTTTCCTATGTGCTGCCAACAACCTATGTAGCAAATATCCTCCATGAGATGCTTACTGTAGGGTGGACAGCATCTTTATTGAAAGAAGTGTTTATTTTAATTATTTTTTCATGTATTTCCTATCTATTGATAAGTAAAAAAATACATTGGCGTCTTCAATAAATCATAGGGAGTGAAATAAAAAATGAAAACTTTTGAAAATAAAGTAGAAGAGTATGCGGAGTTAGTCATAAATGTGGGAATAAATATTCAACAAGGGCAGACATTAGTAATATCTGCATCTATTGCTGCTGCTGATTTTGTCAGAAGAATTTGTCGATATGCTTATCTCAATGGGGCACATTTTGTATATATTAAATGGATAGATGAAGAGCTCGCTCGCATTGAATATGAATTAATGTCAGAGCAGGGGTTGGGGTATACACCAGATTGGCTTGTGAAAGGATATGAAGAGATGGCTAGTGATGGTGCTGCCTTTCTTTATATTATTTCACCCCATCTGCAAAACATGGAGGGAATTGATCCAATTAAGACCGAAAAAGCTGAATATGCTTCTGCCATTGCTTTCCGTTCCTTTACCGAAAAATTGACTAGCATGCAAGTGAGCTGGACTGTTATTGCTTATCCGACGGAGAAATGGGCAGAGTCTATCTTTCCATATATGGTGCCAAAGGAAGGACTAGAGCAGCTATGGGAGGAATTTTTTAAGATAATGAAATTGGATGCTGAAAATCCAATAGCAGCATGGGAGCAACATATAGAAGGATTAAATAAAAGGGCAGCGCTGTTAAACGATGAGCGCTTTCGCTATTTACATTTTATCAGTGAAGGCACAGACTTAAAAATCGAATTACCAAACAATCATCATTGGCTGAATGGCTTAGAAACAAATGTCAATGGGACACCATTTATTTGTAATATGCCAACAGAAGAGATTTATACAACACCACTTAAAACGGGTGTTAATGGGATGGTTAAAAATACAAAGCCATTAGTTTATGAGGGGCATGTAATTGATGATTTTACCCTTACTTTTAAATACGGGAAGATAGTTGATTGCAGTGCTAAAAAAGGGCTGAATGCGTTAAAGGGTATCCTGAATAAAGATGAAGGAGCAAAATATATTGGTGAGGTTGCATTAGTACCTCATGACTCTGTTATTTCAGCAAGTAATCAACTATTTTACCATACTTTATTTGATGAAAATGCGTCTTGTCATTTAGCGATTGGGCATGGATATATTTCAGGCTTGAAAGAGGGAAATAGAGTAGATCATGAAAGCAGTATTAATTCTAGTATAATCCATGTAGATTTTATGATTGGCTCCGAATACCTACAAGTGAATGGTGTGCGTGAGGACGGCACTGTGGAACCAATTTTAATAGATGGAAAATGGGCAGCTAAGTTTCTCGATTAGAAGGAGGGTGAGATGAATGCATATAATGAAATGTAAGACAGAAGAGGATTATGAAAAGTTTGCGATTTTCTTTTTACAAAACAGAAATATGTTTGATGATATGTATCCCATTTTGGAGACTCTAGGAAGTTTATCAATCATGATAGAAGAGACAAATCTACTTCTCTTTTATAATATCCAACAGGAAGTAATCGCGGCAGCTAGCTATACGTTGGGATTACGGGAGGATCATTTTAAAAGTAAAGAAATTGTCTTTATTGATTGTGCCCTACTAAAGAAAGAATATCAAAATAGCCGTTCCTTTGTTAATGGCTTTTCACAAATGCTCAAGCATATTTTAGAAGAACATAGGGATGTAAAGGAGGTTCAATTTTATGCCTATCGTCACCATGAATATATCCATCGACTCTATAAAAAATTTGCTAAAATAATAGGGGACAGCGAGGGATATTTTGGTATACAGGATATTTTTTCAGTGGAGTTTGAAAAATTAATGCAATTTATAGAAGGTTTTTATAAAAAAAGTGAAAATCAGAAAAATTAATGACACGAGCGTAATTGGCAAATTGAAACTCCAACATCATTTTAAGGGAATGATTGTTGGAGTATTATTTTTATGAAGTGAATAAATCTTTGAATTCATAGTGCAAAAATTGGTATTCTTTCTACTCGTTCTATAAAATAAAGATAATAATGCTTGAATTATGGGAGGGGTAATGAATGAAACAGTTTAATGTGAAGGTTATTCCATTTGAAGCAGTCTATAATTTTCGTGATATGGGTGGGTATAAAGCGAGAGATGGTCGCGTCGTAAAGAGTCGCTTGTTTTTTCGCTCAGCAGCACTTGGTAAAATGACGGCAGCCGATAAGCAGCTTTTTGAAACATTAGGTGTGAAAACAATATTTGACTATCGTGATAATCATGAAGCCCAAAACAATCCTAATCCCATTTTTCCGCATGCTCACTATATTCAAATCCCTGCAAAGGGCAATCATGCTTTTGAGATGCCAACAAACACTGGTAGAAAAGATTTTTATAAGGTTGTTAGTCCAGAGATGTTCCAGGAATTTTATGCACAAATGCCCTTTAATAATGCTTCCTTTAAAGAGTTAATGACGATTATTCAAAACCCGAATAAACTTGGACTGGTTCATCACTGTGCAGTCGGGAAGGATCGAACAGGCATCGGTGGTGCACTTATTTTACTGGCTTTAGATGTACCAGAGGAAACAATTATGGAAGACTATTTAGATACAAATTTACATTTACGTCCGATGGTTGAAAGAATGGCTCAGGCCATTCAACAACATTATAATGAACGGGAATTACAGCAATTTTATGCATTGATGTCAGCTCGTGAGGATTATTTACAGGCAGCATTTGATGCAATGGATAGACGGTATGGTTCAAAGGCCGCCTTTTTAGAGCAGGAATTCGGATTAACAGCAGATAAACGTAGGCAATTACAGGCAAATTGTTTAACATAATAGGAACCCCTTTCACATGATGTGGTGAGAGGGGTTTTTAAGTGAGATAGGCTGTTTTATTTTTTATTACACTAGAAAAATTCTTTACAGTCGCGAAATCTATGATAAGATACTATTTATTTTAATGGAAATAGGAGAAGTGGAATGAATTGGCAACGACAGTAAAAGAAAGTGATAGTAAAGACACAAACAAGTTAAGCTTATTTCATTTAACTTGGCCGATTTTCTTAGAAGTATTTTTATTTATGTTAATGGGCCTTGCCGATACTTTTATGCTAAGTGCTTTATCTGATAATGCTGTATCAGGGGTTGGTGCAGCCAATCAATATATTCATATTGCAATTTTAATACTTGAAGTAGTTGGTAATGGTGCATCGATTGTTGTATCTCAATATTTAGGCTCAAGGCGCTTTTTTGAAGCTGCGAAGATATCAGCTTTGGCAGTTACGATGAACATGGTTGTAGGAATCATGATGAGTGTGCTCTTTTTCTTCTTCGCAAGTCATCTAATGACAATGATGAACTTACAGGGAGAAGTACTTAAATATGCACAAAGCTATTTAGTCATTATAGGAAGCTTTATTTTTTTACAGGCAATTATCAATGCATTAGCAGCAATAATTCGCGTACATGGTTGGACGAAACAAACAATGTATGTATCACTAGGAATGAATGTGCTACACGTTATTTTAAATTACGGTTTAATCTTTGGTAATTTAGGATTACCAGAGCTAGGTGTAAAGGGAGCAGCTGTATCTTCTGTTATCAGCCGTGGATTAGCAGTTCTAGTGTTTTTCTGGCTGCTTTATCAGGTGATGGAGGTAAGAGTGAAACTAGAATATTATTTTGAGTATTCAAAGGACTATATTCGAAAAATATTAAACATTGGTTTGCCTTCTGCATTTGAGCAGGTGCTTTATCAATTCTGTCAGATAGTTTTCCTATACTATGCAACATATTTAGGGGCTGAGACATTGGCAGCGAGACAATATGCAATGAATATTTCAATGTTTACGTATTTATTTGCCATTGCAATTGGTACAGGAACAGCCATTATTATTGGCCGTTATGTTGGAGCTGGCAATAAGGATCAGGCCTATCAACAGCTTTGGAAAAGTGTACGTGCAGCCTTTGTATTTACATTTGCAATGGTGGCGATTGTGACAATCTTCCGTAAGCCATTAATGCATGTTTTTACGAATAATACAGAGGTTATTGCTATTGGTGCCTCTGTATTAGCATTAAGTATTTTGCTTGAGACAGGACGTACAATGAATATTGTTGTTATTAACTCATTACGTGCCTCTGGTGATGCTAGATTTCCTGTGAAGATTGGCTTTTTATCAATGGTTTGTATGAGTCTTCCTTTGGGGTATTTATTCGTTTTTGTTTTAGATTGGGGTCTAGTAGGCATTTGGCTAGCGATATCAGCAGATGAATGGATGAGAGCGATTATCGTATACTTTAGATGGAAGAGTCGAAAATGGGAGCGTTATGCGCTTGTTTCGCCGACAGAACAAAAGGAGGCACATTAAATGGGGGCACTTTCTAAACGAGCTGCAGGAGCGGCTTTAATGAATAATAATCTATCACTTTTTGCCTGTCCGATTTGTCAGGAATCCATGACGATACAGGAGCAAGGAAGAATGGTATGTTCAGCCAATCATTCTTTTGATATTGCCAAGCAAGGCTACATTAATATGCTGACACATGGAGCTGCTTCAAAATATAGCAAGGAGCTCTTTGAGTCTCGTAAGACAGTTATTAATAGTGGCATTTATGATGAAATTGAAGATAAAATTATAGAACTAATTGCTCCTGCACAAACCGTGCTTGATACTGGCTGTGGGGAGGGCTCACATTTAGCCCGTATAATGGCTGAGAAAAAAGGCATTGGTGTGGGGATTGATATTGCGAAGGAAGGAATACTTGCTGCATCTAGACATTATCCAGAGCAGATTTGGTGTGTGGGTGATTTGGCGAAAAGTCCATTTGCAAAATCGAGCTTTGATGCCATTTTAAATATTCTATCACCTGCAAATTACGAAGAATTTAAACGTTTACTGACCCCAGGTGGTTGTGTAGTAAAAGTTGTCCCTCAAAGTAGGTATTTGCATGAGCTTCGAGCACAATTATATGCGGATTCGGACAAGGAGTCCTATTCAAATGACCAAATAGTTGCTCGTTTTAAAGAAAGCTTTATGGAAGTAAATGTGAAGCGCGTGACCTATACGACACCACTTGCTACTGAACTAATCCCAGAATTGCTTGAAATGACGCCAATGGGGTGGCATAAAAAAGAAGGCGCTGCTATCCGTTTAAATGAAATTACGATTGATGTTGATATATTAGTGGGCCGTGTATAACTATGAAGAGATTTGGAAACTCCTGTGAAAAAAACAGGAGTTTTATTGTTTCTCGAGAAGAAGTAGGCTATAGCGGATAGCGTTGAATGGACTTATGCAATTGCAGTATACTGGTCTTTTCGATTACAATGGGGGTAACTATTGAAATAAGGTAGGAATGAAACAGTGTATAAATTAGCAGCAAATGTTGTCAAAGTATTTTTAAAATTAATGGGCTCAAAGGCTCGGGTATATGGAGAGGAAAACTTACCAGAAGAAGGTGGGTATATTATTGCATGTACCCATACAGGCTATGTTGATATTTTAAATTTAGGGGTTGCGATGTATCCTAAAGAAATTCATTTTATGGCTAAAAAGCAATTATTTGAAATGAAGGGACTTGGCTGGCTTATTAAACGTTTAAATGCCTTCCCAGTTGACCGCGATAATCCTGGTCCTAGTGTTATTAAAATTCCCTCACAATTATTGAAGGAGGGGAAAATTGTTGGTATATTTCCTTCAGGTACTAGAAGTGCAGAAGGTACAGATTTAAAGCAGGGCGCTATTACGATAGCACAACTGTCCAAAGCACAAATTGTACCTGCCGCATACGTGGGTGCACGTAATGTTGGTGATGTTTTTAAACGTGGAAAAGGTTATCTAATTTATGGTGAACCCTTTTATGTTACGGGGAAAGGCAAAGAAGGACGCGATGAATTTACACATCGTTTAGAGCATGAACTAGCGTCTTTAACAGAGGAATTAGAACAGCGCATTGCCGCAGGGAAAAAATAAAGTCACTGTTATTTTGAGAAGATTCATTGAACGTTAGTAGATAACTAAAAGGGCACTCAGAATCACATTTGATTTTGGGTGCTTTGTTGTAGGAGGATATGGAAAATGATTCTTGTACTTTTTGTATGTTTGGGGAATATTTGTCGCTCTCCAATGGCAGAAGCAGTTATGCGTGATTTGGTTGAGAAGGAGAGCTTGGCTCATAAAATTGCAGTGGATTCAGCCGCTACAAGCTCTTGGCATATTGGTGAACCTCCTCACAAAGGAACTCAAGAGAAGCTTAAAGAATACGGCATCGCCATAAAAGGAATGCAAGGACGCCAATTGCACAAGACAGACTTTGAAAAATTTGATTACATTATTGGTATGGATGAAAGTAATATACGTAATATTCGAGCAATGCTAGGCAGTCCGGATTCGCCAAAGATTTTTCGTTTTTTAGATTTAACTATCCATCGAAAAGATGTACCTGATCCATACTATACAGGGGATTTTCAAGAAACCTATGATTTAGTTTTAGAGGGCTGCTATGCTTTGCTAGAAAAAATCAAAGGAGAACAAAAACTGTAGGAAATTGATGGTCAGGCGCCTTAATAACGCAAAATTTCATAATTTATTTTTTGTGTTAAACATTGGTACACCTAGCTTTGCAAGCGTATTTTGTGTTATTATTTGCAGAGTAAAGATACGATAAGTATTTAACTTCTTTCAGCAGAAGTTTCCCACCTCTATAGGTGGTGAGATGAATACGAATTTTATTTACTTTTTAGAGGGTGTCCAAACACCCGCTGAAAGAAGTTAAAGCCTCCGGCGGATGTCACGGAATCGAAAAGGAATTCTTTGTGTAGCACAAAGCCGATTCCAGACGCAATTATGCCTAGGCATAATTGATTTACCATATACAGATGTGTAATTTCGCATCTATGATTTTGATAAACTTACATGTTGAAAGAGAGTGGAAACAATGGGTCGTAAATGGAACAATATTAAAGAAAAGAAAGCGTCTAAAGACCAAAGTACAAGTCGCATTTATGCAAAATTTGGACGTGAAATTTATGTGGCAGCTAAATCGGGCGAACCAGATCCTGAATCAAACCGTGCGCTTAAAGTTGTTCTTGAACGAGCAAAAACATATAGTGTTCCTAAACATATTATTGAAAAAGCAATTGAAAAAGCAAAAGGTGCTGGCGATGAAAGCTATGATGAATTACGTTATGAAGGATTTGGACCAGCAGGTACAATGATTATCGTTGATGCTTTAACTAATAATGTTAATCGTACTGCTTCTGATGTACGTGCAGCATTTGGTAAAAATAATGGGAATATGGGTGTAAGTGGGTCAGTTGCTTACATGTTTGATTCTACGGCAGTAATCGGTTTAGAGGGCAAGTCAGCAGATGAAGTTCTTGAAATTTTAATGGAAGCGGATCTTGATGCACGTGATATTCTAGAAGAAGAGGATACAGTTATTATTTATGCAGAGCCAGATCAATTCTTTGCTACACAAGAAGCTTTAAAAGCTGCTGGTGTTCAGGAATTCACTGTGGCAGAGCTGTCCATGCTTCCACAAACAGAAGTAGCATTAACGGGTGACGATATAGCGAAATTTGAAAAGTTAATTGATGCATTAGAAGATTTAGAAGACGTACAAAATGTTTTCCATAATGCAGATTTAGGTGAATAATTAAGAAAGCCAGTAGCATAAACGCTACTGGTTTTTAATTAGGGGGAGACTTGTGCAAACGGTTTTAGCAATTGTTTTATTTTTAATAACGTTATTTTTTGTTATAGTGCAGCCACGCCAATTATCTATAGGTTGGTCTGCCTGTATAGGGGCTCTGTTAGCATTGGCACTAAAGATTGTTACTTGGCATGATGTTTTAGAGGTTACAGGGATAGTTTGGAATGCCACTTTATCATTTATCGGCATTATTTTAATCTCTCTTATTTTAGATGAAATCGGTTTTTTCGAGTGGGCAGCTCTACATATGGCACGACTTGCTAAGGGCAGTGGTATTCGGTTATTTATTTATATTGCCTGTCTTGGAGCTATTGTTGCAGCTTTATTTGCAAACGATGGAGCAGCTTTGATACTAACCCCGATTGTTTTAGCTATGGTTCGTAAGCTACATTTAACTGAAAAAATGATTTTCCCATTCATTATTGCGAGTGGCTTTATAGCAGACACGACTTCATTACCCTTAGTCATTAGTAATTTAACAAACATTGTGTCAGCAGATTATTTTGATATAGGTTTTATGGAGTATGCCTTACATATGTTTCTGCCCAATATCATTTCTTTACTGATAAGCATTGTTGTACTTTATATTGTTTTTCATCGTTCAATTCCTAAAACCTATTCTCTAGAGGCAGTTGAAAACCCGAAACTGGCAATTCGTGATCGAAAATTATTTTCACTTTCTTGGTATGTAATAGCTATTCTATTAATTGGTTTCTTTACGAGTGAGCTTTTAACAATTCCAGTATCCTTTATTCTATGTGGTGTAGCGGCTATCTTTTTCTGGCTTGCGCGCAAAAGTGATACGGTCGATACAAAGCGGGTTGTAAAAGGAGCACCATGGAATATCGTGTTCTTTTCTATTGGGATGTATGTGGTGGTTTACGGCTTGAAAAATGTAGGGATGACGGGGTTGCTTGCAGATTTATTAGAGCATGCTATTCAGCAGGGATTAGTTGTCTCGACAATTACGATGGGTCTTGTTGCAGCGGTATTGTCAGCTATCATGAATAACTTACCTACCGTCATGATTGATGCGTTAGCTATTGCAGATACAAATGCTACAGGGATTATAAAAGAAGGGCTAATTTATGCAAATGTCATTGGCTCCAATTTAGGTCCAAAAATGACACCGATTGGCTCACTTGCAACATTGTTATGGCTTCATATATTGGCGCAGCGGGATATTCAAATAAGCTGGGTACAATATATGAAAATAGGGATAATTCTAACAATCCCGACTCTTTTCGCTACCTTACTAGCTTTAGTTGCGTGGATAACCCTAATATCATAGTAATCAAGTCTAAATAGTTAAAAGGATAGCACGATGGGTAATTAATGCCGATCAAACGAATTTACTAGCATTAGCAAGAGCTGAGAGGCTGGTAAAGAATTTGCTGTAGTGGCCGATGAGCTTTGTAAATTGGCGGACATGTCTAAAGTATCTGCCGACGATATAAACAATCATTTCGTTAGTTTTAAGCTGATAACAGAGTGGGCTCTATAGGAAATGTCTAATAGCACGATGGATGTACAGGCTGGTAATAACGTAGTTCAACAAATAGCTTAACGGAAATTTTAGAATCCGTAGCAGGTGAATAATAAAATTCAAGATGATTCAGCTGTCATCGAGGAAGTGTCCGCTGGCTCTGAAAAAAATTAGCAGCAACGGAGAAAAATGTACACTGAACGAAGGAAGTAATAGAGAAGCCATCAATACATATAAATTAGCATAAAAGTCAAAAAACTATCTTTCAATGGGGACTTCCCCTGTGGAAAGATAGTTTCTTTATTAGCATAAAAGTATGAATATAAGCATATTTGTGTAAATAATCAAATAATTCGTGCATAAATGCGTTTTACCCATTGTGAAAATTTTCAAACCATAACATAATATATAGTAATACATCTGATTGAGCGAGAAAAAAAGGGGGTCAAAGCATGAAGTTTTTACGTTCGATACAGGGGAAACTGATTATCATTTCACTAGCATTATTAATAATACCTAGTTTAATTATAGGTTTAGTTAGCTATGGTAAAGCTAAAAATGGTATGGAGGATATTGGGGAACAAGTTATTAAAAATAGTGTTGAATCTGCTTTGCAATTAATTGAGCTCGCAAATGAAAGTGTAGAAAAAGGGGACATCCCTTTGGAGGTGGCTCAGGAGCGAGTGCGTGAAGCATTTCTCGGACCAAAGGATAGTGAGGGAAAGCGGCCAATTAATTATCCTGGAGATTTAGGAGAATACGGCTATATTTATGTCTTAGATGATAAGGGGACATTAACAACTCATCCAACTAGAGAAGGGGATAATCTATGGGAGGATCAGGATAGCAGCGGTAATTATTTTATTCGTGAAGTAACAGAAAAAGCACTTGCTGGAGGAGGTTTTACGGAGTATGAATTCGAGCTACCTGGTCAAGATGTATTAGCCGATAAAATTATTTATTCTGCTAAGGATCCTAATTGGGGATGGATCATAGCATCAGGTACATATATGCAAGACTTTAATAAGGAAGCTCATTCATTATTATTTGTTATTGGCATAACATTATTGGGTGCCGCCATTATTGGAACTGCAGTTGTCATAACGGTTTCTAGACATTTAGCCGTACCTGTTCAAAAGCTATCTAAACGTGTGCGTGAAGTAGCTAAAGGGAATCTAACAGTAGAAATTGAAGATTTACAACGCTCAGATGAAATTGGGCAGTTAAATGAAGGTTTCAATGAAATGGTCGATCAATTAAAAACGTTAATTACGGATGTAGAAGAAGCCATTGTAGAGATTCAATCAACATCATCAAATTTAACATCTGTCGCTGAGGAAACAAATGCTTATGGGGATGAAATAGTAAAAGCAATTAATGAGGTTTCAAAAGGGGCTGTAAAGCAAGCTTCAGATTCTGAGGATACAAATCGAACGGCTATTAATTTTGCGCAGCAGATTGAAGTATTGCATGATAAGAATGAATTAATATTTGACGCCTCCCAACATATGAAACAATCCAATCAGGAAGGGCTTGTCAACTTAAATAGGTTAAAAGAGAAATCACAAGAATCTTCAGCATTAATTTACACTGTACAATCAGTATTCAGTAGTTTAATTGAGAAAGTAAGAGAAATTGAAGGAATTGTCGGTACGATTACGGAGATTTCGGATCAAACAAATCTTCTTGCATTAAATGCATCCATTGAGGCAGCTAGAGCTGGTGAACATGGTAAGGGATTTGCAGTTGTGGCTGAGGAGGTAAGAAAGCTTGCTGACCAAACATCTGTTGCAACTGAACTAGTTCGAACAACTTTAAAGGGAATTGAAAGCGAAACCAATTTAGTAAACGACGAGATGAAGAAAACAAATGTCATCGTTCATCAGCAAAATGACTCTGTAGCTATTACTGAGTCCTCCTTCAAGGAAATTGAATTAGCGGTAGAGAAAATAATTGCAGTCATTGGAGATATGACTGAGGGCGTAGCGTATTTGAATAGCTCAAAGAATCACATTATGCACTCTATTGAAAGTATTGCCTTGATAAGTGAGAAAAATGCCGCTGCATCAGAGGAGGTAACTGCATCCGTTGATGAGCAACAGCGTGCGATTCAATTGGTTAGTGAATCTTCTAATGATTTAACAGACGAAATAACAGCATTACAGGAATCGATTAGACGCTTTATATTAAGATAATTGAACAGGATGTTTGTACCGTAGCACCGGACAAGCATCCTTTTTTCTTTCCTAAACGTTAATAAAAGGTAGGGGAGGAAAATATCATGAAAAAATGGGTGATGAGACTAGGCTTATTAAGCATTGTCATATGTATTGGCATGTATATTTGGCTAGGTGAAGAGATGAAGGAAGGCGTTCAGCCAGCTGCAAACGGAAAAGCTGCGTATATGATTGTGCTAGGTGCAAAGGTAAAACCAGGGGGCATTCCATCGCTTTCATTGAAAAATAGATTGGAAGAGGCTGTGAGGTATCTAAAGAAATACCCTCATGTCCAAGTAATTGTTTCTGGCGGACAAGGGCTGGATGAAGATCAGACTGAGGCTTCAGTTATGCTTGAATATTTACTAAACAATGGCATCGAAGCTAGCAGAATAATAGCAGAAGATCGATCTACATCAACCTATGAAAATTTACTATTTTCAAAAGAACTACTACCAAAGGAAACGAAGCATATTACGATTGTCTCCAATGATTTTCATTTAAAGCGAGCAAAATATATAGCTGAAACATTGGATCTAGAGGTAGATGTGGTGGCGGCCAAAACACCAAAATCAGTAGAAGCAAAGTTAAAGCTACGTGAAAGAGCAGCATTATTAAAAACATATATAATTGGCTATTAAATTGTTTCTTAATACTAGATATTTGGCATATAATAGAAATATAACGGTGTATGAAAGAGGGGACTTCTATGAAAACGTTTAAAGACTATGAATACCGTCGACCAAATATTGAAGAAATGAAAGAGCAGCAATTATCTTTAATTGAGCAATTTAAACGTGCGCAGACGATGGACGAGCAAAGTAGCATCATTCAGCAACTCAACGCTTTAAGTAATGATTATGCTACAATGGCGAATTTAGTGTATATACGTGCATCAATTGATACAAATGATGAATTTTATCAAGCAGAGCGTGATTATTTCGATGAGGTAGGTCCCAAGCTAGAAGAGGTAACCACAGAATATTATAAAGCATTGATTGCTTCTCCATTTCGTGAACAATTAGAGAATAAATGGGGTCAGCAGCTATTCGATTTAGCAACTTATCAAATTAAAGGCTTTTCACCAATAGTCATTGATTTAATGCAAAAGGAGAACAAGCTTGTATCAGAATATAATAAACTAGTAGCCTCTGCACAAATTGATTTTAATGGGGAAACATTAACACTTGCTCAGCTTGGACCATTTGCAGAGTCCACTGATCGTGAAATACGTAAATCAGCAACAGAAGCACGCTTTGGCTTTTTTGCTGAGCATGAAGAAGAATTTGATCGACTCTATGATGAGCTTGTAAAGGTACGTCATGAAATTGCCGTAAAATTAGGCTATAAAAATTATGTGGAGCTAGGCTATGTTCGCATGAACCGCATTGATTATAATGCAGATATGGTGAAGAAATTCCGCGATCAGGTTCGCGATTTAATCGTACCAGTTGCTTCTGAGCTGTATGAGCGTCAGGCAAAACGAATTGGTATTTCTGATTTTAAATTCTATGATGAAGCATTAAATTTCTTATCAGGAAATGCGACTCCAAAGGGTGATCCAGCTTGGATTGTAGAGAACGGTAAAAAAATGTATGAGGAGTTATCACAAGAAACAGGTGAATTCTTCAATTTCATGATTGATCATGAATTAATGGACCTAGTCGCGAAGAAAGGGAAAGAAAGCGGTGGGTATTGTACATTTATCGAAAACTACCATTCACCATTTATCTTCTCAAACTTTAATGGTACTTCAGGTGATATAGATGTATTAACACATGAAGCTGGACATGCCTTCCAAGTGTATTCAAGTCGTGACATCGGTATTCCAGAATACTTATGGCCAACATTTGAATCTTGTGAAATTCACTCAATGAGTATGGAATTCTTCACATGGCCTTGGATGGAGCTGTTCTTTAAAGAGGATACAGAGAAATATAAATTTACACATTTAAGTAGTGGCCTATTATTCTTACCATATGGTGTTGCAGTAGACGAGTTCCAACATGTTATATACGAAAATCCAACAATGACACCTGCTGAACGCAAGTTAGCATGGAAGAAAATTGAGGAAACGTATTTACCACATCGTGACTATGATCATAATGACTACCTTGAAGCAGGAGGAATTTGGCAGCGTCAGGGTCATATTTATGCAAGCCCGTTCTACTATATTGATTACACGCTAGCACAAATTTGTGCCTTCCAGTTCTGGAAACGCTCAAGAGAAGAGTTTGAGGAGGCATGGAAGGACTATTTACATTTATGCGGCTTAGGTGGTTCTATGTCCTTCACAAAGCTTGTAAAAGAGGCTGGCTTAATATCACCATTTGAGGATGGCTGTGTCGAATCAGTTATTGGTGAAATCAAGGCGTACCTAAATTCAGTAGACGACACGGCACTATAAATCTTATACACACTTGATTATTTAAATTCGTGACACTTTCACTGTGTAAATACTTGTGAAAGTGTGCGAATTTTTTTCAGTTGTGAATGAAAAGCAAATTTTATTTTAACAATCAATACTAGGATACTTGCGAAATGGTTAATATATCAGTAGTATTTTCAGTAACTGTGAAAAAAGGAAGTGAATGAGAGTGACAAGAAAAGTTTGGTTTCAAGTAGGTGTAGGGATATTACTAACACTACTAATCATTAAATATTTTGTGGAGATTCATTGGATTTTTTCACCGCTAGTCATTCTTTTAAAAGCTATTTTTGTGCCTCTTTTACTTGGTGGTGTTTTATACTACGTGACAGAGCCAATTCAGCGATTTTTGGAAAAACGTAAATTCCCGCGGTGGGCAAGTATATTAACAATTATTATAGGGTTGATTGCTATTGCAAGTGCTTTTGGATGGATTGTAGGAAATCCGATTGCAGAGCAGGTCAATAAATTAGTAAAAAATGCACCAATGATTAGTGCGAGTATAAGTGCAAGTATTAGTACAAGTATTCAAGATGCAACAGACTATTTGTTGCAAAATAAGGATAACTTCCCAACACAGTTGAAAGATATTATTGATAAAATGGCAAATTCCGTACAGGATATTGCGGTAGTGGCAAGTAAAGGGCTTGTCTCCTTTTTACAATCTATAGTATCTGTATCTTTATTAGCTATTTTAATTCCGTTCTTCTTTATTTTTATGTTGAAGGATCACGAGAAATTTGCGCCTTCGATTTATAAATATTTCAGTGGAGAACGTCGTGAATGGATTAAAAAAACATTAAGTGAAATTGATGATGTTCTACGCAGCTATATTCAAGGGCAACTACAAATTAGTTTTTTATTAGCGCTAATTATGTACGTTGGGTATTTACTTATTGGTTTAGAGTATTCATTGCTCCTTGTCATATTCGCTTTCTTTATGAATATGATTCCGTTTATTGGACCTTGGATTGCCTTTACTCCTGCATTAATTGTAGCAGTAATTCAGGATCCTGTGCTTGTAATATGGGTATCGATTGTCACATTAGTTGCGCAGCAAATTGATAGTAATTTTATTACTCCAAATGTTATGGGAAAATCACTCGATATACACCCACTTACAGTTATTACGATAATTTTAGCAGCAGGTAATATTGCGGGCTTTATCGGAATTATTATTGCTGTGCCATTTTATGCCGTATTAAAGGTTATCGTATCCAATATTTATGATCAACGTAACGCAATTAAGAAAAGGGCTACGAAGTCAGTATAGGAGTCGAAAAAATGGAACAAGAAATTGTGAAGGTTTTTAATGAGCAGCATGAACAAATTGGAACAGCAACAAGAGCTGAGGTACATGAGAAAGGGCTGTGGCATGAAACATTCCACTGTTGGCTTGTCAATGAGAACTATATCTATTTTCAAATCCGTAGTGCACAGAAAAAAGACTACCCAGGCTTGTTGGATATAACAGCAGCAGGGCATTTATTAGCCGTTGAGACAGTTGAATCAGGAATTCGTGAAGTAAAGGAAGAGCTGGGTCTAGATATCAATGTGGATGATGTCGTAAAAATGGGCATGACATCCTGTAGTATAGTATCGGAAAATATGATTGACAATGAATTTTGCCATGTTTACATATATCCATTCAAACATGATTGGAATTCTTTTGATCTTCAATATGAGGAAGTGTCAGGGGTTGTGAGAGCAAATTTAAATGAGGCAGAGGCATTCTTTTTAGGAAAAACAGCCACTCTTAATATTGAAGGCTATGAATACTTCCCAGACGGTCAACGAGCAAAAATTGTGCGTCCAGTAAGTACTGCACAGTTTGTTCCATATCGAGAGCTATATGTAGCACATGTTATTCAGTTTGTAAAAGATAAGATGTTTAAAACAACATAAGTAAAATAGGACAAGAGCTATTCATTAATAGTGCTTGTCCTATTTCGCTTCGTTATAACAGAAAAAATAAGTTATACTGTAGGAAGATTGTATAGAAAAGGAGCATTTTATATGCTAACATTTGAACAAAAACAAGGTATCATCGAATCATTTTCTGAGCTTACTAAGAAGGAAATTTCTTTAAAGCGCTTAAATTATCATTTTATGGACAGCCTGTATGAAAAGACCATTGTTGTAGAAAAGCTTCATCCAAATGGCAACGGATTTGTCTTTGTTGGAGATTTATTGCGTTATGAGGAAGAGGCGAATGATAAAGGCTTAGTGAATATACGTGATTATGATGAGCAACGACTGCGTGAAATTATTGAAGATGCTATTCAATATTTATCAGAGGAAGAGGATGAACAAGAGCCGGTTGTTGAGATATGGCAAAGTAGAGATAATGTACAATTAACATTAGCCTTTGAGCAGCGTTCTTGGAATGTTTATCATGGAGAAAATTTAGAAGAAGCTTTTGGTACGTATGATGCTGCGAAAGAATATTTACTAGAAGAAGGTTTTCGTAAGAAGAAATAAGTAGTTCGGGGGAACATGGTCAATGAATGGGAAAAAAATTGTGGGAATAGTTATTGTAGTTGTTGTTGCGGCATGTTTATTTTCAGTTTTCACGATTACTAAATTTTACAAAGACCACGAGAAACAGCCAAATAGTGAAAATCGTGAAATAAATAAGTCAAAGAGCTTGAATTTAATTTTACCACAGGCTACAATTATCTCGAATTCAAGATAATCGGAAGGTGGTCTGTTTATGCAGCACGTTTTTTATAAAGGAACAGATGAAACAAAGCCAGTATTGTTGTTACTACATGGTACAGGTGGAAATGAGGAGAGCCTAATTGGTCTTGCAAGGGAAATTGATGAAACTGCAAGCATTTTAAGCGTTCGTGGGAATGTGTTAGAGAATGGCATGCCACGCTTCTTTCGTCGTTTAGCGGAGGGTGTTTTTGATATGGAGGATTTAATCTTCCGTACAAAGGAATTATATGACTTTTTATCAGAGGCAGGACAGCAGCATGGATTTGATCGCAAACAAGTTGTAGCTATTGGCTATTCAAATGGTGCAAATATTGCAGCAAGCCTATTATTCCATTATGAGAATGCTTTAGCAGGTGCTATTCTTCATCATCCTATGGTACCAAGACGTGGCATAGAACTTCCGAAACTTTCATCTATTCCTGTCTTTATCGGTGCTGGTACTAATGATCCGATGTGTACTGCACAGGAATCAGAGGATTTAGGGGCACTTTTAATTTCGGCGGGTGCAAATGTGACAACTAAATGGTTTAATTTTGGTCACCAGCTGACTATGCCTGAAGTAGTAGCAGCAAAAGAATGGTATAACAATATTTATGCATAAAAGAAAAAATCCGCAGCCTTTACAAAGAAAGCGGATTTTTCGGTCTTACTTATTTTTTTTAGCAAAGGGTAGCCACCAGTTCCAGTCACCGAACAGCTTCATGAGACTAGGTACAAGCATAAGACGGATAATGGTTGCATCAATTGCAACGGCAATGGCTATACCTACACCAATTTGTTTAACAGGCATTACATCCGTAAAGGCAAAGGCACCTGTAATAACAATCATAATAAGCGCTGCAGATGTAATAATACGACTAGTAGAAGTAAGTCCATCGATTGTGGCACGTGTATTATCTACACCTTTTAAATATTCCTCTTGAATACGTGAAATTAAGAAGACTTCATAATCCATACTTAAGCCAAACACTAGACAGAAAACAATAACTGGAATAATCAGGACAATTGAACCTGCATCGATACCAAAATGTCCATATTGGAAAATATAGACGAGTATTCCGAAGGCAGAAGAAAGACCAATAATATTCATAATAATCGCCTTTAGTGGAATTAATACGGATCTGAAAGCGAGCATTAAAATAAAAAATGTTGAAATAAGAATAATAGAAATAGCCAATACAATTTTATTGGCAATTTCATCGAAGATTTCTTGATTGAATTTTGCCTGCCCACCGAGTGCAAAATCAACGCCTAAATCCTTATCTTTCCACGTTCGAGCAAATTTTTGTGCAGTAGATGAAGAACCGGCTGCATCTAATGTAATTGGGATAAATAGCTGAGTTTCTTTAGTAAACGTACTTAGAACGGGCTGTAATTGCTCTGCTACCTGTGGAATTTCCAAGGAAGCATTCAGTTCCTCAGGAGTATTGATGTTAGCAGCCGTATAAATCGTTGACACATTCGTTACTAATGGATCAGCAAGTAGCTTTTCCTGAATCGTATAAATAAGCTCTCTCGCCTCATTATCCTCCCATCCTTCCTTTCGATCAGCAAGCAAGTATAATGTTGAGGTTTCACCAAGCCCAAATGTGTCATCTAATTTGTCATAGGCGGTACGTGCGTCATATTTAGTCGGTAATGAATCTACTTGAGGTATTTTAAGTTCAATATCCTTCAATGGAATCATGCCAATGCCTAATAGTAATAATGCTGCAATAACAATCGTTACTGGATACTTCATTACAAAGCCTGCAAAGCCACGCCAACGATTAGCTCCACCAGGCTTTACACGTATTAAACGCCATTTATTTAAGCGATCTCCTAAGAGCATCATCGTAGCAGGTAGTAGCGTAAGGCCAGATAACACTGCCAGTAATACCACAATAGTGCCACCTAATGCAATGTTATGGAAAATTTCAACGTCTATAACTATCATCGCACCCAAACCAATCATCACACATACGGCTGAAAAAATAATAGATCTTCCAGCGGTTTGTATAGCGATTTGTATGGCCTCAGGGATGGATGTATGAGCCCGTTCCTCACGATAACGGTTAATAAACAATAGAGCAAAATCGATACTTAAAGCTAGTCCAAGCATAGGTACTATATTTAATACAAAAATAGATAAGTTAACATTACCGCTAAGCAATGTCATAACGCCAAATGCAGTGACAACTGTGACAACACCAATAATAATTGGTAGTATAGAGGCTACGACAGTCCCGAAAGCAAGTAATAGGACTATAATTGCAATTGGCAAGCCTATTGCTTCTGCGGACGCTAAATCTTTTTGACTGGCTGTATTAATGTCTACAGAAATAACGGGTCCACCTGTTACAGTAACACCGTCTTTTTCAATTAAAGAACGAATATCCTCTACAATATCAGTTTGATTATCAATATTATTTTTCAGATGAACCATAGCATAGGCAATACCGTTCTTTTGTAAAGAGGCATCATCAAGCGGTGACTGAATGGAATGGATTGCCTTGATGGTATCCAACTTCTTTAAAGTATCTTGAATTTCCTTATTTTTAGCTGGATCGAAAACAACCAAAATTGTATCTGAAGGTAAATCAAAATTTTCGGCTAGCTCTTTTGTGACATAGGTATGATCTCCTTCCACAAAAAAGCCATCTCCTTGCAACTTACTTGGCAATTGTATGGCAAAAACGGCCATAGCAATAAAAATCACAAGCCAAATAGCTACGATGGCTTTTGCATGTGCTGTTATAAAAGCTGAAAAAGTTTTCATAGTTGTGTAGCATCCCCCTTTTCAAATAGTGTAAAGGATGTGTCTCATTTTGTCGTGTGACAATGTTAAGACTCCTGTCCACTAATGAATAGGAGTTTTTGAGCATTGAAAAAGATCAAGGATACCTTTGTGAATATTTAGTCAAAATGAAGGGGAATTCCGTTCCGAGCTACTCGCTTTGTTGCTGCCGCTTCACTTTCACACAGTTAAAACATTTGTTGCTGCCGCTTCGCTTTCGCACAGTTAAAACATTTGTTGCTGCCGCTTCTCTATCGCGTAGAGCAAAGCTTCCAGTGGGCGAGCAACGTAAGTGAAGCGGCTCATCGGACGCCCTCAGGAAAGCACTCAGTCGGAACGGAGATAGACCTCTCGTTTTGAAAAAGGGCTATACTTTTTAATTTGTCACCTTGATTTCATTAACATAATAGTATTTCAACAACAAGAGACTCCTGTCCATTAATGAACAGGAGTCTTAGATGTAATTTAAAAGAATAAAGATAATAAAAAGTAAATAACAGCGGCCATTACTGCAGAAATTGGCATTGTAATAATCCAAGTAGTAACTATTTTACGAGCCATTCCCCAGTTAACACCTCGTACTCGTTGTGCAGAGCCTACGCCCATAATTGAGGAAGAAATTACGTGTGTTGTTGATACTGGTAGGTGGATTAAAGTAGCGCCAAAAATTACAGATGCAGATGCTAAGTCTGCAGCTACCCCATTTACAGGGCGGATTTTCATTATTTTACCGCCGACTGTTTTAATAATTTTATAACCGCCTATAGAGGTACCAAGGCCCATAGCAGTTGCTGCCGCAGCACGTACCCAAAAAGGAATTTCATCTCCTGTATGCAATCCTCCAGCAATTAAAGCCATGGTCATAATTCCCATTGCCTTTTGAGCGTCGTTTGTCCCGTGTGTAAATGATTGAATAGCTGCTGTGAAAATTTGCATCGTACGGAATCCTTTATTTGTACGATATAAATTCAAATTTTTAAATAATAGTTTAAATAGTGTCATCATCAGAAAGCCGGCACAAATAGCAAGGATTGGTGAAAAGACCAATGCCATGATAATTTTAGTAAAGCCGCCATAGTTTAAAACGTTGAAACCCGCAGATGCTACAGCAGCCCCTGCAATGGAACCGATTAATGTGTGTGATGAACTAGAAGGAATTCCAAAATACCATGTTAGTAAATTCCAGATAATTGCCGAAATTAATGCGGCTAAAATAACAATTGAGCCTGTTGTGTCTCCTTGAAAGGCATTTAAAGAGAATGGATCTACAATGTCTTTTGTAAGAGCTTTTGCCACACCAACAAAGGTAATAGCCCCGATAAAATTCATCGTTGCTGCCATTAAAATGGCTGCTCGTGGTGGTAATGCTCTAGTGGAAACCGAAGTTGCGATAGCATTTGCTGTATCATGGAAGCCGTTGATAAAGTCAAATGTTAGGGCAAAGATGACGACCAGTACGGTTAGTATAATGATTGTGTTCATTGTAAGTGCCCATCTCCTAATTACGCGTTACGCATGATAATTGTTTCCATTGTGTTGGCAACATTTTGACAATAATCAGCGATATCTTCTAATTGTTCATATATATCTTTAAATTTAATAATTCGAATCGGATCTTTCTCATTTAAAAATAATTGTTTGATGGATGAACGTTGTACTTCATCACATTCACGCTCGTAATCTTTAATTAGAATTGCGTGTGGACGCATACCAATAAGATTCTTTTTCTTTAACTCTTCTGTTGCTTTAACAATTTCATCAGCACTTTTTGAGATGTATCCTAAGAAGATACGCATTGATTCATCGACTTCTGTTAGGGAGAACATTTCAAAATGAGCGATACAATGCTCCGTACCATCTAATACATCATCCATACGAATCGCAAATTCTAAGATGTCTTCACGCTCGATAGGTGTCATAAATGATTTATTTAGCATGACGATTAGATCATGAATGAGCTTATCGCCAGCCGTTTCGTAATTTTTCATAGTAATGCTAATCTCTTTCAGGTCAGCTACACTGTTGATACGAAAATCATTTGCGTAATGTACGGCCTCTCTCATATTTTCAGCAATTTTATGCAGGGCAATAAAGAAAGGGTCTTGTTTTTTTGAGTTAAGCATGCAAATCGAATCCTCCTGGATATAAATAAATTAATCGACCTCTAAACTTTACTATCATAACAAAATCTTTAATTTTTCTACATAAAATTCATACATTCTACACAAAACTTTACATTCCTGTAATATGCAAAATGTTCACAAAATATAAGCTAGAAACTGGAAATAGTAATAAAAGAGCTTTTAAATAGGGGATTATAATAGCCAGTATTATACAAAAAACTTTCAATCGTCAATGTAATTGTAAAGATAATGTAAAGAACGGCTTTCTATTTAGTGTGCCCTTTTTCTTAAGAATATCTTCATTTTTATCCTTTAACTTTTTTAAGAATTTTTTTCTACAATAGAAAGAGAATGAGAAAGGGGCGTTAATGACAATGATTCAAGTCGAGAACTTACAACATACATTTTTAATCGGAAAAAAGGGCAAGGAAAAACAAATTCCTGTATTGAAAGGAGTTAACTTTGAGGTTAAGCAAGGAGAGATTGTTGCAATTGTTGGCAAAAGTGGGTCTGGAAAATCAACCCTATTACAAGTTTTAGCAGGATTCATGAAATCTGAGCAAGGATCTATCAAGATTAATGGAAAGGAAACAGCTCATCTTACAGAAGCAGATAGTGCAGCTTTTCGTTTGAGCCAATTTGGCTTTATTTTTCAAAACTTTCAATTAATGCCCGGATTATCTGCGTTTGAAAATATTGAACTTCCTTTAAAGTTACAGGGTGCTAGGAAGGCTGTGCGAAAGGAAAAGGTTAAAAAAATAATGGACAATGTTGGCTTATCAGAGGTATCAGACCATTATCCAAATGAATTGTCTGGTGGGCAGCAACAGCGTGTAAGTATTGCTAGAGCTTTGATCACTAATCCACCTATACTGTTGGCAGATGAACCTACAGGAAGTCTTGATTCGGAAACTGAGCAAGATATTTTGTTGCTTATCCAAAGCTTAAATCGGGAGCTTGGTTTAACATTTGTCATCATTACTCATGACGAAGAAGTAGCAACAATAGCGCATAGACGTTTCCGTATGTACGACGGTGAGCTTGTTAAGGAGGAGGCATAACATGTTATTTAAAGATCAGATAGATTTTGTTACACAACATATTAAGAAAAATAAATTACGTGTCTTTATGACGGTGCTAGCAGCAACAATGGGCTGTGCATTTTTAATTGTCCTTGCATCTGTAGGGTTTGGTCTACAGGATTCATTACGCAATAATATATTATCAAATGAAAAGGTAACAAAAATTCAAGTATTCGATAATGAGCCGTTTACGGATGAGCAAATACAGGAAATAAAAGGAGTTGAGCATGTAGAATCTGTACTAGAAACGATTACAGTGAATGCATCTGCACACTCATTTTTTGAGGGGCGAGATACAAGCTCTACCCTCTATGTTGCGAATATGCAGGATTTTGAGCAAGTAAATGGCAAGCTTTCACAAGGGAAGTATCCATCAAAGCCAAATGAAATTATAGTTGGCTATCATTTTGCTCAAACCTTATTAAATGATGCTGAGCGTAAAATTATTGAAGAAAAAAATAAAGAAGCCGAGGTAGAAGGCACATATTATGATGGTAAAGAAGAAGGGTATAAGGACTCTTTAATTGGCAAAGAAATCGAATTGTCACTAGCACCTAACATTAGTGCAGCTAAAGAGACAGAGAAAATGAACTATACAATTGTGGGTGTGATGAAGGAGCCCTCCTATGATTGGATGATTAATAACGCTGTCTATATGGATATAGAACAAAAGCCAGTATTAGCATCTAATTTGGCTACAGCGGTAGATGTTAAAGAGGATGAAATGTTTTATTCAGAATTTAATATTTTTGCTGATACATTAGAAAATGTGAAGCCTATATTAGATAGTCTTAAAGATAAAGGCTATAGCGTGTATTCTATTACTGAGCAATTAGATCAAATGAATGTATTTTTCCTTGTCCTAAAAATTGGTCTTATATTTGTTGGAACAATTGCCGTATTAATTGCATCAATTGGTATTTTCAATACAATGACAATGGCAGTAACAGAGCGTACTCGTGAAATTGGTGTGCTAAAGGCCATTGGTGCTAGTCCTAAGCTTATCCAACGATTATTTTTAATGGAAAGTATGTTCATTGGTATCGTTGGTACTGTTATTGCAGTAGCAATATCATATGCTATAAGCTTCGTAGCTAATGCCGTATTACCGTTAATTTTAAAGGCTGCAACCGGTGAAGATGGTTTTAGTAATAACGATATTACATTTTCCTTAATTCCTTGGCAACTTGTTGTTATTGCAGCAGCTATCAGTATTGGAGTAGCTATGATTTCAGGCTATCGTCCAGCACGTAAAGCCACTAAAATCGATGTTATCCAAGCGTTACGACAAGAACTATAATAGAGAAGGCGATCCAAATATTGGACCGCCTTTTTTTCTGTTTAACTAAACTATACAAAATTATAAGTATGTTTCTAATTCTTTCGCTAAGAATGGCTGGGCATTTAGTAAGGCTAAAAAATTATCGTAACGAGCACGCTGCTCAGAGCTCGTTTTTTTACCTGTGTGATAAGCACGGATAAGAATGTTTTTTGGTGTATTTTCTATGTCGATAAACTCCAGTAATTGTGCCTCATAGCCAACAAGAGATAATATTTCGGCTCGAATAGCATCGGTAGCAAGTGCAGCAAATCGTTCGCGTAAAAGCCCATGCTGAAGCATAATGTCAAGTGCTGGTGTATTTAATTGGCGATTTAATTCATGCTGACAGCAAGGAACGCTTAAAATAACCCTTGCTCCCCATTTCACAGCACGTGCTAAAGCCATATCTGTGGCAACATCACAGGCGTGTAATGTCACAACCATATCTACATTTGACTCACTATTATAATCATTAATATCCCCTACTAAAAACTCAAGCTGCTCGTAACCTAAATCATTTGCGATTTTGGAACATTCTTCAATGACTTCTTTTTTCAAATCTAAGCCTGTAACACGAATATCTAAACCCTTTTCAACTTTCAAATAATGGTAAAGCGCAAAAGTTAAATAGGATTTTCCAGAGCCAAAATCTAAAATACGAACCTGGCGATCCTTTGGTAAATAAGCAAGGGCATCATCAATAAATTCAATAAAGCGATTAATTTGTTTAAATTTATCATATTTTTGTTTTTTAATTTTTCCTTCTTCTGATTGCACGCCAAGACGGATTAAAAATGGATATGGTTGATCCTCTCTAAGAAGATAGTTTTTTTGGCGATTATGCGCTAAATTAATTTGCTTGGGAGCGGCTGATTTATCTGATTTCCATAGTACTTTATTCTTTTTGGATAGTTGAATTTGTACTTTTTCGTCTATAAAATCCATATGCGCTTGACGGTATTCATTAAAAAATAATGCAAGTCTTACTGGAAAATCCTCTAGAGGGACATTTTCATGTTTTAAAATACGTTCAAATTGGTACTCAATTTGTATATGATAAACTTCCTTAAGCAAAATAGGCTTTAGCTTGATGCGCTTAACTTCATTTGATTTCATTCGTGGTTGACTAATGGTCGCTGTAACAAGTTGCTGCTGTAAAATTCTCTCTGTCAGTTGAGTTTTCATTTCTTCAAATATCATACTTTTTCGCCTTCTTTATTCAGTAATAGATGGCACTAGTTTAACACAATTTATATAGAGCGATGATACTTTAAGTGTTATACAAAATGCATAAAAGTAATTTTATGGGAATATTTACTTTAAGTAGAATAGATGAAAAAGCCACAAGGAGGAGAAAATATGTCAGGTAACATGTATCAATTACTGGCGATTGTTATTTATATGGTAGTAATGCTAGGAATCGGCTGGTATGCATTCGTTAAAACGTCCAATTTAACAGATTATATGCTTGGTGGTCGATCACTTGGTCCTGCTGTAACAGCCCTTAGTGCAGGAGCAGCGGATATGTCAGGCTGGCTCTTAATGGGCTTGCCAGGAGCCATTTATTTATCTGGTTTGGTGGAGGCTTGGATTGCTATTGGGTTAACCGTAGGAGCCTATTTGAATTGGTTGATTGTTGCTCCACGACTGCGTGTCTATACACAAGTAACAAATGACTCCATCACCATTCCAAGTTATTTGGATAATCGTTTACGTGACCAAACAAAGCTGATAAGAATTGCATCTGGTATAATTATTTTAATATTTTTTACATTTTATGTATCATCGGGAATGGTAGCAGGGGGTAAGTTTTTTGATAGTTCATTTGGCTTTGACTATCATACAGGTTTATTAATTGTGTCTGCAGTTGTTGTAGCTTATACACTATTCGGGGGTTTTTTAGCGGTTAGTTATACCGATTTTTTACAAGGACTCATTATGTTTTTGGCACTCGTAACTGTACCATTATTTGGTCTATTTTTAACGGGGGGTCTAGGGGATACGATAGCATCTATTAAAGCGGTAAATCCTGAGCATTTAAATTTATTGCCAGCAACTGCAACAGCAGCAGGAGTTATTTCTTCGCTCGCATGGGGGTTAGGTTATTTTGGACAGCCACATATTATTGTTCGTTTTATGGCCATTAGCTCAGTGAAAGAGACGAAGCAGGCTCGACGTATTGGTATTGGCTGGATGATGCTTAGTCTATTTGGTGCGATTGGGACTGCGCTGGTTGGTGTAGCCTATTTCGACCAAAATGCTAGTGAGTTAAAAGATGCTGAAACCGTATTTATTGTGCTTGGTCAAATTCTATTTCATCCCTTTATTGCGGGGATTATGCTAGCCGCCATATTAGCTGCGGTAATGAGTACAATTTCATCGCAATTAATTGTTACTTCTTCAGCACTTGTAGAAGATATTTATAAGGCATTATTTAATAAAACAGCAGAGGATAAGCATTATGTATTTGTTGGGCGTATTGCTGTTTTAGTTGTAGCCATTGTAGCCGCCATTTTAGCTTGGAATCCAGAAAGTTCTATATTGGACTTGGTTGGTTTCGCATGGGCTGGCTTTGGTGCTGCTTTTGGTCCCATTATATTGCTTTCATTATACTGGAGAAAGCTAACAAATTTCGGGGCGTTAAGTGGAATGGTAGCAGGAGCTGCAACAGCCTTTATTTGGGGTAAGATTAAAGTTTTAAGTGGTGCACTGTATGAAATTGTACCAGGCTTCGTTGTTTGTTTAATTGTTGCTGTTATTGTCAGTATGTTGACATATAGACCAAACAAAGAAATAGAAGAGGAATTTGAACGTACCGAAGAATTACTAAAACAAGAGAAATAAACAAAATGCGCCTTTTACAGGGGCGCTTTTTGCTATGAAAAAAACGGCATGATTTAGGGCATTATATGGTAAGATGAAGAAAATTTATCGTAAGAAGCACCAGGTATTGGTGGGAGGATTGTGGATGAATAGAATCAAGGATGTCGATATATTGTTAGAAAAGGCCATATTAGTTGGCGTCAATTTACGAAATGATGAGCATTTTGATTATTCAGTGGAGGAGCTAAAAAATTTAGCAGAAGCTTTAAATGTTGAGGTAGTAGGGGTTATTACTCAAAATTTAGAGCGTATTACGCCATCTCATTATGTAGGCACAGGCAAAATTCAAGAAATAAAAAGCTTTTATGATGAAGCAAATGCTAATTTAATCATTTTCAATGATGAATTGTCTCCTTCACAAATTCGTAATTTAGAGCGTGATTTGGAGACTAAGGTCATTGATCGGACAATGTTAATTTTAGATATTTTTGGACGCCGAGCTAAAACACGAGAATCACAGTTACAAGTAGAGTTAGCGCAGTTGCAATATATGCTGCCTCGATTAGTTGGCTTACATGCCTCTTTGAGTCGCCAAGGGGGTGGCACAGGCGGTGGCTTTAAAAACCGTGGAGCTGGTGAAACGAAATTAGAGCTAGACCGTCGAAAAATTGAGGATCAAATTGCTAAAATTAAGAAAGAACTAGAGCAAGTAAAGGAACAACGAGAGACGCAGCGTAAACAACGACGCAAAAATGCTGTCCCTGTCGTTTCTATTGTTGGCTATACAAATGCTGGTAAATCCACTATTATGAATCAACTACTCGCTAAAATCGGGCAGGAGGATCATAAACAAGTATTTGAAAAGGATATGTTATTTGCTACGCTTGAAACATCTGTCCGTCAAATAGAACTACCTGATAGAAAGAATTTTTTATTAACAGATACTGTTGGGTTTGTTAGTAAATTGCCACATCATTTAGTAAAGGCGTTCCGTTCTACGTTGGAGGAAGCGCGTGATGCAGATTTATTGCTACATGTGGTAGATGTATCAAATGCAGAGCATGGTTTTATGATGGAGGTAACGAATGAAACACTTAAAGCTGTGGGTGTTGAAGGAATACCAACGATTTATGTTTACAATAAAGCTGATTTGGCAAACGTTCCATACCCAGTTGTAAGTGGAGATAATATTTGGATCTCTGCAAAGCAGGGAGTTGGATTAGAGGAATTACTACATTTGATACGACAACATATTTTCGCTAACTATGTGACGTGTAAAATGCTCATACCTTATGAACAAGGGAATATTGTGTCCTATTTAAATGAACATGCTTCTGTCTATGACACAGAATATGAAGAAAATGGAACACTGCTTACCCTTGAAGTCAAGGAAGCTGATTATACGAAATATGAGGGATACGTAATTTAATCGCCATACTGATGTAAAAGCATGCTGGATGTATTTCTAGCATGCTTTTTTTCATGGCTACGTTCGAAATGTTTTGTGGATAATCCTAGTATATATGTTAAAACTATGAATAGTCTGACTATAAAGTATTTTAGAATAATTTAATAGCTATTTATAGTTTTATTGTAATGAAAGAGTAAGAAAACTTAGATATATCAAAGGATTTAATATTATTATATAAAAATAAGTCTGAAATTATAGAAAAATGATAAATTTTCAACATTTTTTAAAACTCTTGATAAAGTTTTTAAAACGCTTTAGTATGATGAAACAAAGTTTTTTATTCATGATAATGGGTAATAATATTTTTGTTGAATAATGAAATCGGGAGAGGATATTGTTATGTCTACTAAAGATGAAATTGTAAAATCCGTCCCTCAAAATGGCTTTGTTGGACACCCTAAAGGGCTCTTTACATTATTTTTTACAGAATTTTGGGAACGATTCTCCTACTATGGTATGCGAGCAATTCTCATTTTCTTTATGTATTATGAATTGAACCAAGGTGGACTTGGTTTAGATCGTGGAACAGCAAACTCTATAATGGCTATTTATGGTTCACTCGTATATATGTCGGGGATCATTGGGGGCTGGATTGCCGATCGACTGTTAGGTACACGTAAAACAATCTTTTATGGTGGCGTGTTAATTATGGTTGGTCATTTACTGCTAGCATTACCAGGTGGTATAGCCATGTTATTTACTTCAATGGCCTTTATTGTTATGGGGACAGGCCTATTAAAGCCAAACGTTTCAAGTATTGTTGGCGATATTTATGCAGAAACGGATAGCCGTCGTGACGCAGGGTTCTCAATTTTCTATATGGGTATTAACATGGGGGCATTCATTGCACCATTTATTGTCGGAACAATTGGACAAAAATATAATTTCCACCTTGGCTTCGGTTTTGCTGGGTTAGGTATGCTAATTGGTTTAATTGTTTATAAATTAACAGAGAAAAAATATTTGGGGTTAGCAGGCTTACAAGTCAATAATCCGTTAAAGCCAGAAGAACGTAAAAAAGTCTTTACACAATTCGGTATGGCAGCATTAATTATTATCATTTTAGGTGCAATCGGCATTAAAACGGGTGTACTGACAATGAATGTATTCAGTTTAATCATTACAGCTTTAGGAATTATCATTCCAACGCTGTTCTTTTTCTTCATGTATCGTAGTAAAAAAACAACACAGGATGAGAAATCTCGTCTGCTTGCCTATATTCCATTGTTTTTATCTGCAGTTATGTTTTGGGCAATTCAGGAACAAGGTGCTACTATTTTAGCAACATACGCAGATTCGCGTACACAGTTGAATATTGGTGGCTTTCACATTCAATCTTCATGGTTCCAATCATTAAACCCATTATTCGTTATTACGATGGCTCCGTTATTTGCAATGCTATGGTTAAAATGGGGAGATAAACAACCAACTACTCCTCGAAAATTTGCCTATTCTTTATTCTTTGCAGGGCTATCCTTCCTAGTAATGATGATTCCGGCATATTTATCAGGTGGAGAAGCATTAGTAAGTCCATGGTGGTTAGTCTTATCTTTCTTTTTAGTCGTTGTCGGAGAGCTTTTGTTATCACCAGTAGGGTTGTCAGCTACGACAAAATTAGCACCAAAGGCATTCGCTGCACAAACAATGTCTCTATGGTTTTTAACTAGTGCCGCAGCGCAAGCGATTAATGCACAACTTGTTAGGGTATATGAAGTTGTAAGCGAATTCACGTATTTCGGCTTCTTAGGTTCTTTATCAATTGTTATCGGGATTATTTTATTAGTACTTTCGCCAATCATTTCAAAAGCTATGCGAGGTATTAACTAAATTAAAGGATGTAAGTACAGTTTAATCGATGGCTGTACTTACATCTTTTTTTATTGATTTTAAAACTGGATGGATAGAATGAATGAAATGATTAAAAGAGAGGCAGAAGTGAAGGATAGAAGTATCAAAGTGGAGGATAAAACACATAAAGTGACTGATAGGAAAGAGCTGTCGCTATCGTTTTATTTGCTAAATGTGGGTATAAGCTTCTATGAAAAGATTTTTTTTTAGTTATAATAATCTTACTAGTATGAAAATTAAAGGGGGCTGGTTGCTGTGAAGGAAGCATTGGATCGTTTGAGGCCAAGATTAATGGGAATTTTCACATATTTACATGCAAACCCAGAAGTAAGCTGGCATGAGGTTGAAACCACCAATTATATTTTTGATTTATTAACAAATGAAGGATTTTCACCTATACGCTTTAAAAACAGTACAGGACTTTATGTTGACGTAGGAAAAGGCAGTCCCAAGGTTGGCTTGCGAACAGACATAGATGCGTTATGGCAGGAGGTAGATGGTGTTTTTCGAGCAAATCACTCCTGTGGGCACGATGGACATATGACGATGGCTATTGGTGCTCTGTTGCTGTTAAAAGAGCAGGCTCAGTCGTTAAAGGGTACCATTCGTGTAATATTCCAGCCCGCTGAAGAAAAAGGAACAGGTGCTTTATCTGTTCTAAAGGAGGGAGTTATTGATGATTTAGACTTTTTATTCGGTGTCCATGTAAGACCAGTGCATGAACTTGAAGATGGTACATATTGTGCTGCATTGTATCATGGTGCCTCACGATTAATGGAGGGAGAAATTATTGGTGAAGATGCACATGCAGCAAGACCACATCTTGGTGTAAATGCTATTGAGGTAGGAGCAACAATTATTGAAGATTTAAGAACCATTCATACCGATCCAATGGTTCCAGTGTCCATCAAAATGACTAAATTCCACGCGGGAGGTGAATCTGGCAATATTATTCCGGGGAATGCATCCTTTACGATTGATATTCGCGCGCAGAAAAATGATGTCATGGATGCACTTGCTCAAGGTGTAAAACGGGTGATTGACTCCTCTAAAATCTTGCATAAAGTACAAATTGAATTAAGAACAGTTGCAAATATAGTCGCAGCTGAGGTAGACCCTGCTGCTCAATACATCATGGAACAGGCGATCGTCCAAGCGACCGGATTGTCGAATTTAAGAAAGCCAGTTCATACCCCAGGTGGCGAGGATTTTCATCACTATGCAGTGCAACGCCCCCATTTAAAAACAAGTATGCTCGGTTTAGGCTGTGGATTAACCCCAGGGTTGCATCATCCAAAGATGAGATTTAAACAGGCAAGACTTGTAACGGGAGTTGAAATTCTGACAAGAGCGGTATTGTTAGCTTTGGAGTCGGGGAATACAAAGGAGGCATCGGCATAATGTTAGAAAGAGTGCGAATTCAAAAAATAATGACACCTACTGAGATTGCAGAAGTGCAGAGTTTAAATGCAGAGATTTGGGGAACTCAGGCTATCCCCTCACATCAATTATTGGCAGCAGTCCAAAATGGTGGACTAGTACTTGGAGCTTATTTAGAGGAAAAGCTTATTGGCTTTAACTATTGTTTTGTAGGCTATCGTGAAGGGATAATGTATTTGCACTCACACATGATTGGAGTGGAGAAATCATATCGTGAACAAGGCGTAGGAGAATTATTAAAGCACGCACAACAGGAATATGCAAGGGATCATGGGTTTCAGCTTGTGCAATGGCTATTTGAACCATTGGAAGCGCGTATGGCTAATTTGTCATTTTTGAAATTGAATGCTTTTAGTTATCAGTATGAAAATGATTATTATGGTCAGCTCCAAGATGATTTTAACGAGGGGCTGCCTTCAGATCGAATTGTTGTAGAATGGTGGATTGAGCGTGACCGAGTAGAGGATAGTTTGGATGAGCTGGAAGAGGGAGCTGAAGAAGTTGTAGCGTGGTCATTGACAGTGGATGGCTTACCAGTACTAGATATCGATGGTACATTCCAGCAAGAGCAATCCTTTTATAAAGATGCTTATTTATTACCTATCCCTCAATTTTTACAAAAGATGAAAGTGGAAAGCCCTAAGCTTGCAGAGGACTGGCGTTATAAAGTTCGTACAATCTTAACAACATTATTTGAACAAGATTATGCCATTGTAAGAATGAAAAAGCACAAGGAATATGTGCATAGCTATCTGTTAGTAAGACGCTCCTTATTAGCTTTATAATAAGGTTAAGGAGTGAATATGCGTGAAACTAAAGGAAATTATTGTTAGACATATAAAAATGCCAATGAAAGCGCCTTTTGCAACGAGCTTTGGTACCATTCACGACAAAGAATTGCTACTAATAGAAGCTAAAGATCAATCAGGCACGATAGGATGGGGAGAAGCAGTTGCCTTTGTAGCACCTTGGTATACAGAGGAAACATTAAAAACAACATGGCATATGCTGGAGGACTTTTTGATACCTATCTTGTTACATAAAGAGATTGGGCATCCAGATGAGGTTAGTACTTTATTTTCCTCGATTCGCCGTAACTGCATGGCAAAGGCCTCAATTGAAGGTGCTGTATGGGATATATACGCGCAACAAACAAATCAATCATTGGCTAGAGCCTTAGGCGGTAAAAAGGAGCGAATAGAGGTAGGAGTTAGTGTGGGAATTCAGCCTTCAAAGGAAGTTTTACTCACTGTTATACAGAATCATCTTAAGAAGGGTTATAAACGAGTGAAAGTGAAAATTAAGCCGGGCCATGATGTGGAGGTGGTACGTGCTATTCGTTCTGAGATGCCTGATCTCCCGTTGATGGTAGACGCTAATTCAGCCTATTCATTAAATGATTTAGATGTATTGCAGCAGCTTGATGCATATAATTTATTAATGATAGAGCAGCCATTAGCTGTAGATGATATTGTGGATCATGCTAAGCTGCAAGGGAAAATAACAACACCTATTTGCTTAGACGAAAGTATCACCTGCTATGAGGATGCCCGCAAGGCAATAGAGCTTGGTAGCTGTGGTGTTATAAATATCAAGATAGGACGAGTTGGCGGATTAACCGAAGCCAAGCGAATCCATGATCTATGTAAAGAGAATAATATTCCAGTTTGGTGTGGTGGCATGCTAGAGGCAGGAATCGGACGAGCACATAATATAGCATTAACATCACTTAGCAATTTTATATTGCCTGGAGATACTGCGGGTTCTAGTCATTATTGGTATGAGGACATTATTTTTCCTGAAGTGATTGTGGAAAACGGCTATATAAGTGTGCCGCAGGCTATAGGAATAGGGTATTCTCCTAATATGAAAGTAATTGAGAAGTTGACACTTTGCAAGAAAGTTTACCAATAATTAGAGTAGGGGGTTGGCCGATTTTCCCTCTAAATTCCATATTTTTTTGTGATATGCATCTCTTAGTGATTTAACATCATAAACGAGGAGAGGACTGTTTGAAGAAAAGCTTGCAAATCGGTGGTGCCTATGTAGGGATTATCGTCGGTGCAGGATTTGCATCAGGACAGGAGATCGTACTATATTTTACGAGCTATGGCTATAAAGGAATTTACGGTGCATTTCTTGCTACTTTTGGGTTTGCCTTAGTTGGTATGTGCATTGCTCAAATTAGCTCAAGATATCGTACAACATCACATAAGGATTTGATTTATCAAATATCAGGGCAATCTATGGGATTTGTGATGGATTATTTACTGTCACTCTTCCTATTTGGTGTGGCGGTTATTATGTTTGCTGGAGCGGGTGCCACATTACAGCAAATGTTTGGGCTACCTGTTTGGCTAGGAAGTATTTGCATGATTGTTCTTACGATCGCAACAGTCATGATGAATGTCAAAAGCATCATCAACATTATTGCGATAGCTACCCCTTATTTGCTAATTATTGTATCCATAATAGCAGTCTATTCATTAGCCACAATGGATTTAACCTTCGTTGAGCAGTCTGTGATTGCACAGCAGGCACGAGTAAGCTCAAAAAGCTGGTGGATGACGGCATTACTTTATATGTCTTTTAATATAGGTGTTTGTTTTTCCCTATTAACAGTAATGTGTGGTGCTATTCGAAATGAGAAGGTTGCAGGTATGGGGGGCATTATAGGTGGGATTTTGCTTGGAGCTTTAATATTGCTAATTAATCTTTCCCTTCTTGCTAAAATGAATGTCATAGTAGGATTAGACATACCGATGCTAGCATTGGCAAATGAAATTCATCCATTCGCTGGTCTTCTAATGTCCTTTTCTTTATTAGGAATGATTTATAATACTGCCGTAGGAATGTTTTATTCCTTTATGGTTCGTTTTTTTAAACCTAGCAAACCCAGTTTTAAGGTTGCGAGCGTCATTATTGGCATCTTAGGTTTTTTTGCAAGCCTCGCCGGATTTACGACGCTTGTGGCAAAGCTATATGCTGTTATGGGATATGTAGGTTTTATGTTAGTCATTTTTATTATTTTTGCATGGCTAAAAAGAAATCAACGTATTGCTTAATTAAAAAGGTGATTGAGGAAAGATAAAATATTATATTCTCAATTACCTTTTTCCTTTGTATAAGAAATTTGAAGAATAAGTGAATATTTTCAATTTACGTAATAGTAGAAAGTGTTGCTATTTTGTTATTTCTGCTCGTTTTTAAAGGATTCTAGTAAAAACGAGAACAATTCTCATTTATAGGTTGACTGAGAATGAAAACACACTTATAATTGGAATCGTGAGTAATGATAATCATTTTCACTAGAGAATGGATTACGAGCTAAAATGAATCTACCGGGGATTACAATGAAAATAAGATATCTTTTAACAGCAACTGTAGTGTTGTCGATTGTGTCACTGTTTATCGGAGTAGTGAATATTAAACCGAGTGATCTATTAGACTTCCAATCAGAAGAAACTAGACTATTTTTAATTAGTCGTGTACCTAGGCTTGTAGCAATTTTACTGGCTGGTGCAGGTATGAGTATTGCTGGTTTAATTATGCAAAGCTTAAGTAGGAATAAGTTTGTGTCACCCACAACTGCAGGTACTTTAGATGCTACAAAGTTGGGTGTGCTGATTTCGATGATGTTTTTTACAAATGTCACGTACTTTCAAAAAATTTCCTTCGCTTTCATATTTGCTCTAGCCGGCACACTATTATTTATGCAAATATTAAATCGGATTAAATTTAAAGATGCAATCTTTATACCGCTTATTGGCTTGATGTTTGGGAATATTCTTTCGTCTATTACGACATTCTTTGCGTATAAGGCAGATATTATCCAAAACATTTCTGCATGGTTACAAGGAGATTTCTCATTAATGATGAAAGGTCGTTATGAACTTTTATACATAAGTGTACCCGTGCTGATTTTTGCTTACATTTATGCAAACCGTTTCACAGTCGCTGGTATGGGTGAGGATTTTGCTAAAAATCTTGGTCTTTCCTACAAGTTTGTTGTGAATTTTGGTTTAGTGTTAGTAGCCCTTATTTCAACAACAGTGGTGCTTACTGTTGGTGTGATTCCTTTCCTTGGGTTAATCATTCCAAATATCATTTCGCTGTTCAAGGGGGATAATCTTGCAAAAACATTGCCTCATACTGCTTTGCTAGGGATGTCGTTCTTACTATTATGCGACATTTTAGGGCGTGTGCTGATTTACCCTTATGAAATTCCAATTAGTATGACAGTTGGTGTCATCGGAAGTGCGATCTTCCTAATTATGTTGTTTAGGGGGAAAGCATATGCGTAACCATACAAAGATGTTGATTTTAATTGGTCTTGCAGTAGCTTCTATCTTACTGTATGTATTTCATGAACTAAATGGAAACTATCATTATGCGTTCCCTCGCCGCCTCATTAAAGTCGTAGCGATGTCGTTAACAGGAATAGCTATTGCATATTCTACTGTGGTTTTTCAAACAATTACACATAATCGTATTTTAACGCCAAGTGTAATGGGACTCGATGCGTTATATATGATGGTTCAAACATTTATCTATTATTTCTTTGGTTCAATGTCGATATTTGTGATTAGCGCTCAATACAATTTTTTACTTGCTGTTTCAGCAATGGTTGTCTTTGCATTACTTTTCTATCGTGTATTGTTCAAAGAGGGAAAGCGTCCAATTTACTTTTTACTGCTTGTCGGTATGATAGTAGGAACTTTTTTAGGAAGTGTGACAACGTTCTTCCAAGTTTTAATTGATCCGAATGAATTTTTAAGCTTACAAAGTAAAATGTTTGCAAGCTTCAATAATGTGAATTCGGATTTAGTGTGGCTTGCAGCTATTGCAATTATCGTTGCCTTTATCTATGGGTGGCGACATATGAGCCAATTAGACGTAATGTCTCTTGGTCGTGATACAGCTATCAACTTAGGAGTGCCATACGATAAGCTTGTACAACGCATGCTTATACTGTCCTCAGTATTAATTGCAGTATCTACTGCTCTTGTTGGACCCATTACATTCTTTGGTTTAATCGTAGCGAATTTATCTTATCAATTTTTCAAAACGTACAAGCACTCTGTGTTAATAGCAGGTTCTTGTGTGATGAGTATTGTTGCTTTGGTCGGTGGTCAGTGGATGGTTGAACGAATTTTCAACTTTGATACAACACTTAGCGTTATTATTAACTTTGTAGGTGGCGTGTACTTCATCTACTTATTATTGAAGGAAAGTAGGTCAGCAGGATGATCCAAGTAAAGGAACTCTCCAAGTTTTTTGGTAAAAAACCGGTCATTCAAGATGTCAGTGTGGACGTTGCCCCAGGGAAAATTACGTCATTTATTGGACCAAATGGTGCAGGTAAATCAACATTACTTTCAATGGTAAGCCGTTTACTAAATGCAGATACTGGAGAAGTATTACTCGATAAATCAGATGTACGTCGTTGGAAATCAGATGACTTTGCAAAGCGTGTTTCTATTTTGAAGCAATCAAACTATATGAATGTACGTCTAACTATTCGTGAGCTTGTGTCATTTGGCCGTTTCCCTTATTCAAAAGGAAATTTAAAGCCAGAAGATGAGCTGAAGGTAGATGAAGCTATTCAATATATGAATTTAGAAGATATGCAGCACAATTATTTGGATGAATTATCAGGTGGTCAACGTCAGCGTGCTTTTATTGCTATGGTTATAGCTCAGGATACAGACTATATCCTGCTTGATGAACCACTTAACAATTTAGATATGAAGCACTCTGTGCAAATCATGAAAATTTTACGAAAGCTAGTTGATGAGCTAGGTAAAACGGTTGTTATTGTATTGCATGATATTAACTTTGCATCCGTATATTCCGATCATATCGTAGCCTTAAAAAATGGGCGTGTTGTAAAAGACGGACCAACAAATGACATCATTAACTCGGATGCATTGAAGGAAATCTATGATATGGATATCCCTGTTCAAGAACAGAATGGCTGTCGTATTTGTGTGTATTTTAACTCTTAGTAGTAATAGATGGTTCAACCATCATCAAACTATAAATTTTAATTTTAAAGGAGCAATTTTACAATGAAAAATTGGAAATTACTTACTATATTAATGGCAATGATGCTATTAGTATTAGCTGCTTGTAGTTCTAAGGAAGAAGATAAAGAAGATGATAAAGGTACAACAACTGATAAACCAGCTGAAGAACAAAAAGAAGAAGCCTCAGCATATCCAATTACAATCCCAGGTAGTACAAGCGGAGAAAGCACATTTAAAGAAGTAACACTTAAGGAACAACCAAAAAACATTGTAGTATTTGATTACGGTTTCCTTGATACTTTAGATGCTTTAGGAGTAGAAGTTGCAGGTATTCCTCAACAATCTGTTCCTAGCTATTTAAGCAAATATACTGATACAACTTATGTAAATGTTGGTTCATTAAAAGAGCCTGATTTCGAAGCGATTTCTTCAATGGCTCCTGATATTATTTTCATTTCTGGTCGTCAAGCTTCAGCTTACGAGGAACTTTCTAAAATCGCGCCTACAGTATTTGTTGGTGTTGATAACGCTAATTTTGTAGAATCATTCAAAACGAATACTGAATTAGCTGGTAAAATCTTTGGTAAGGAAAAAGAAGCTGCTGATGCATTTGCTGCATATCAAGCTAAAGTAGAAGAATTAAAAGCGAAAACTACTACATCAGAAGAGAAAGCTTTAATTGTTTTAGGCTCTGAAGGCTCATTATCTGCATATGGTCCTGGTTCACGCTTTGGTGTGATTCATGATGTATTTGGTGTAAAAGCTGCTGATGAAAACATTAAAGTTGATACTCATGGTGACAATGTAAGCTTTGAATATATTCGTGATACAAACCCAGATATTTTATTTGTAGTTGACCGTGACGCTGCAGTAAACCCAGAAGGTGAGTCAGGTACAAAAGCTGCAATTGAAAACGAAATCGTTAGTGCTACTAATGCAGCGAAAAATAGCAAAATCTTCTACCTTGATCCTCAAGTATGGTATTTATCAGGTGGTGGATTAACTTCTGAAACACAAAAAGTTGAAGATGTCTTAAAGGCGTTTAATTAATATGTTTGTACAAATTAAACGTATCGTAGTGACGGAAGGAAATTCGAATAAGGTTGTGGAACGTTTTGGTGCTAAGCCAGACGGGCCATCGCTTCTTGAGCAGCAACCTGGCTTTGTTGATAAGCAGGTACTTGTTAAAAAAGTGCGCCGTGGTGATGAGGAAGTGCTAATCATGGTTCGGTGGGAATCAGAGGAAGCATGGAAAAATTGGGAGAAGAGTCCCGAGCATATTGCAGGTCACAAGGCAAGCGCAGGCAAGCCGAAGCCTGAACACGTTATTGAAAGCGGACAAGAAGTTTACTATGTAAAAGGATAATAAAGTTAAGGTGTCTCAATTTGAGGCACCTTTTTTTGATGTAAAAGAGGAGAAGGAAGGCAATTAGAAACCTTCCAAAAGACTGATAAGTGAGCGAGGGATTTGCGGATTATTAATGGATCGTTCATTCTAGCATCAAAATTAAGTTAATGTTTAATTGATGTTCTATTCCATGTATTAAAGGCCTTAGTAATATTAAAAGAAATACCACTATCATTAATGGAAACACCCGCTAAATTGGCGGTAGGTTGATATTGTGTCCAATTCGTTTCCTTCATCGTCGATAAATTACCAGATGAGGAGATATCGATTGCCAAATCGGTATTACTATGATTAATGGAGGAGCCAATTAAATTCTCCTCCTTTCTAATAACTGAAGTATTAGAATCATTATTAGTCATAGATGAACCTCTTGCATTAATAATGGTGCAATGTGTAGTTGTATATAGGATTGGTGCATTTATATTTAGCCCAGAGGTAAATGGAACGACTAAAGGTGATACAGACCAGCCTTCTTCAAAAACTCTTATAATTCCGTAAGGTTCAATAAACATGTCTAACCTCTGTTGAAAAGTATCCTCAAATCCAGGTATCTCACTAATAAAATTCGATAATGTAGTGTTATTTTTATATTCTGCCAAGGTTTCCAAATAAGCTTGTTGCTCGGCTTTAATCATAATCTGCTCAATGCTTTGTTGTTCATGTGAAGGTTTTTTGATGATAATTTCTTCTTCTGAGACAGAAATTGCACAAGAAAATGTACCCGTAAGGATTAAAACATTTTCATTTACTCCATTTTTCATTTCAATCACTCCCAGTTTCGGAGAATCCTTAATAGATTTAAATTCTTCCTTTATTTAAAATTACATACCTTATGCCCAAATGCTTAATCGTAGCTTTATTTAAGCGTAACATCAGTAAGGACGCCATTTCAATGGTGAGTTTACGCCAAAAAATGGCGGTCGGTTATATAACACCGCCACTTTTTTTACTAATTCTTAACAAAAAAATGGCGTGATGTCTATGAATACCGCCAATTTTTGGCGGTAATTACGTTTAAATAAAATATGGTAAATATTCCTAAAAAAATAAAAGTGAGTAGTATTATTTCCCATTAAAATGTATAATATTTATTAATATATTTAAAGGGGGAAGGGACTATTGAAGGGTCTTGATGAACATATTAATGAATCATTGGACATTATTTTGGAAAACGAGACTATGTTGGGCTATGATTTAAAATCGATGCTAAAAAGCTTTAAAGAGGAAAAAAGAACGGTAGGCTATTCATTTGGGAGACTCTGTATTTTACATTACGAGGCATTTACAGAGCGTTTAGATAAGGATATTTATAAAGTCGCCGCGGCTATTGAGCTTCTTATTTTGTCATTTGATATTATAGATGATTTGCAAGATAAGGATTCAGACTATAGCTGGAGTAAAACACCTGAGTTATCATTAAATGTTGCATTGGCTATGCTAGTGATGGCTTCTAAAATAATACGTGAAACCTCATTTGAACACAAAAATAAGGCTATTCAAATTCTTGAGGAGTACGCATTAGGCAGCATTAACGGACAGCAGCTTGATTTACTCAATAACTGTAGAGATGAGCAGTCCTATATACAAATGATTGAACAAAAATCAGGTTCATTAACAGCTCTAAGTTGCCTAATTGGGGAAGTGCTTGCAAAAGGTGAAATCTCTTCTCAGGTGAAGGAATATAGTAAATACATAGGCATTATTCAACAAATTAAAAATGATATTCAGGGTTTAAAAACTTGGGGCCCGAAAAATGATTTGCTAAATAAAAGATACTCATTGCCTATTATTTATCTTTTATCACAAAAAAATGATGTTTCAAAATCTGTAAAAAACTATTATAATGATGATATAGTTGCAGTTTTGGATAATAATGCTACAGAAAACGAGTTGACAAATGGTGGTGCAATACGTTATGCCATTACCATTAAAAATGTCTATAAGTTTAAAGCATTGGGCTATCTTGAAAATGTAGCTATAAAAGAAGTAGGTAAAGATTACCTAAAAAAACTAATGAAATGAGGAGAGATTATTATGATGAACGTAATTCAGTATCTAGAACAAAACCCAGCCCTAGTTACACTATTAAAGGAACAAAAAGCCTCATTGATTGGAATTTCAGATGTGGAACAAAAAGCCATTATAGATGCATTTAATAATGAAATTGATTTAGAGGGCGGAATTTGGAACTAAAATTATTATCAGGTAGGATTTTTTGGCGCGCTATAAGTCTCTATTTAGCAATTGGTCTTTTTTTGCTATATGTGAATTATAGCGGGCCTTTTTTGAATATAGGGCTTAAGGAAGAGGATGGACAATGGGTAATCACTGATTTCTATTACAAAGAATGGGCAATGGATCAAAATATATCTACAGGTGATATTGTAGTAAATGTTAATGATACACCGATTGAAGATTTGGAAAATGTTAAATATTTATCTACAATATTATCTGCGCATGATTTAACGATCATTAAACAGAATGGGGAGAAAGTAAATGTAAGGATACATCATTTTGATATCCCTCAGCAATTTTACTATCTATTGGTGATGCCTGCTTGTTATTATTTTATAACTTTAATTATCACTACTTACCTTTATTTTAAACAAAAAAATACAAAACTTATAAATCTACTTATTCTTTTTATGCTCACAGTTTCTATAGCATACGTTAGTAGTGGAGCTTCGGGAAGATTGAATTCTGCTGGGATTATCATTAACCGTGGAAGCATGTTGTTATGCCTAGTGTTATTACTACACTTTTTAAGGAATTATTATACATTTTTAAAAACGAACTGGTTGCTTTCTAACAATATTAAATTATTCTATTTACTACCCGTGATAGCCATGATTTTGGGCTGTATTGGCATTATATATCCATCTTCTCATAATTTACTTTCTAATGTTGTATTAGCTATTTTCTTCATTTTCCTAATTATCATACTTAGTATATTATTGCTAAGCTATTTCAAATATAAATCGCCTCAGTTGAAGATGTTGCTGAATAGTATTATGATTCCTTTTCTGCCATTCCTATTTCTATATGCATTCCCTAACATCTTATTTCATCGATACATTCTTTCAGCTGAAATTAGTGCTCTATTTTTATTATTAATTCCTTTTAGTTTTATTTTTACACAGCTAGCTGAACGATTATTTGATATTGAATATCATATTACAAGACTCCGTTATTATGTGATTTTTTCATTATTGTTTACTGTGTGGTTTACAGTTGGCTTATATTGGATTGCAGGTAAATACTTAACGATGGCTGTCGTATCAGGTGTTTCATTCTTTACCTTTGTATCTTTAGTTGTACTTTTTTACATAAAAGAAAAGGTTGATTATCGAAAACGAAAAATCCTATTTTCAACAAAAGGTGATTACATACATCAGCTATATACTGCGGTAGATCGAATTGGTAAAACTATTAAAATAGATGAACTATTAAAGAAATTTGCGCAAGAGGTTTCGCTGCATCTTGAGCTAGAGGATGTATTTGTACTAACCTATGACTATGGTATCCATCAATTTACTTCAACGGCTGAGGGAAAAAGGCTTTCGTTTAATCCTATAGTTATAGAGGATTTAAAATTGGGAGAGATCCGAAAAATTGACAAAGTCTACATAGCCTTTCTCCATCAAGATGCTCATTGTAAAAGAGCCTTAGTGTTGGGGCATAATAATTCGATTCATTTAAAAGAAGAAGAGCTTTTATGGCTAGAATTGCTCCTGCTTTATGTTAATAATTTTATTGAAAATACAAAGATGGTGGAAGAACTGTTAGAGGAATTAAAGCATATGAAGCAAGCAGACGATAGTCATTTACCTTGGTTAAACAAACTACTTTGGCTACGCTTTGAAGAAGAAAAATATCAATTGGCACAGGAATTACATGATACCAATTTGCAAGAGCAGCTGCATATTGCTCGAGAGGTTGATGCTCTTGTCAATGCAAAGAACACGGCAGAAATTCAAGAAAAACTTGCAAATATTCATAAGCAGATGGTTGCTTCCTTACATGATTTAAGAACCTATTGTGAAAATTTGAAGCCTCCATTACTTGATACGTTAGGATTAAATGCAGCTTTAGAGAAGCTGATTCGAAAAGTAACAGAGAGAGCTAATTTTATGTTACTTTATACGATAGATCGCCTTTACCTAGAGGATGAACGTATGAACTTAATGATCTATCGACTCTTTCAGGAATTGCTCAATAATGCTTTAAAACATTCCTACGCTAGAACGGTTGAAATACATCTTCAAGAGACTGATGATGGATTTGAAATTTTTTACAAAGATGATGGTGTTGGCTGCAATGTTGATGATATTATTATTGCAGAATCAATGGGGATTCGTGGTATGCAGGAGCGTGTAAAAGCCTTTAACGGGCAATTTTATATTGATTCGCAAATTAATGAAGGGATGTCGATTAGAATTACAGTAAAAGAAGGAAGTGACACACTTGATTACGATGCTCATAGTGGATGATCACCCTATTGTGTTAGAGGGAACAAAAAATCTATTTCAAGAAAACGAAGACATTATCGTTGATACAGAATGCGATGCAACAAATGTTATCCAGAGAATTAGAAATAACCCCTATGATATTTATTTGATAGATATAAATATGCCATTAGAAAATGGTATAAATTTAGCCCGTAACATTAAAGCTATTCAGTCAAAAGCTTCAATTATTCTTTATACAGGTGATGATATTACGGATTATTATCCGCTTATCTTAGAAAGAAAAATAGAAGGAATTTTGGCGAAAACAGCTTCCAAGGAACAAATATTACGGACTGTACGCGCTATTGCTAATGGAGAAATTGTTTTACCTCAAAATTTCTTAGACTTTCTCGATAATAGATTTAAATTGCAAGACGCTAAGCTTGATATTCATTTAAATGAAAAAGAAAAGAAAATTTTAAGATTAATTGCCGAGGGACATACGAATAAGGCGATAGCAATTGAGCTAAATATTCCTCAGCGAACAACAGAAAGATATTTAACACAGTTGTTTTCTTTGCTAAATGTTGACTCACGTACGGAGGCTGTAAATCTTGCTGAAAGAATGAATTTACTCTAGTGCAACTATGTGTTATAATAAAATGGAACTGGTATATATTTCAATAAAAAGGGAGACATTAGGTAGTTTTAAAATCCCATATATTAACTTAGGTAAAATTTCCTTATTAACAATACTAAATGCCTATATATTTCTTTTGACACCGCCAAAAAATGGCGGTGTTTTTTATATATACGCCAAATCACGCCAAAATTTTGATTAAAGACCGCCATAAAATTGGCGTAAACCTAACATTGAAATGGCGGTATAAGTACTGGTACGCTTAAGTTAATCGTGGTTAAGTAAATTTTGCTGCAGTAAGTAATGATAGACGAAAAATTTAGTAAAAAAGGTACCTTGCTATCTATGAATAAAGTAGAAATTGTAGATTTTTTAAAGTTACTAGCTAGTCAACGTACTTCACCATAAAACTTTATATAAAGGTAGGCGTGTATTTTGAAAGTAGAACTTGAAAATTTATTTTCTTATAGATGAATCTAATCAAGATCAAGTCATTAAAGTTTATAATCGCTATGGAATATTTATCGGTGCGCCTGAAATTAGAAAAAGAAATTTAAAGGCATCATTTAATCCAATTTTTACATTAAATGAAGAAGTAACATATGAACAAGTAGCAGCATTATATAAATCTTTGGAGCGCGAATTAGGGATTGTTTCTATTGGAGAACGTTTTTACTTTGATTTTTCAGATAGTGAATATGAGCAAGCACCATTGTTTACGTTAAATTCAACAGGCAATTCACCTGATATGTTTGTAGATGATAAAGGAACTCTATTTTCCATAAGTACTTATTGTCAACATTGTGGGCTAATGGAAAAAGAGCAACTTTCACCTATTGTTATTGATACAACAGAAATGAAAGATCGCCATCTTGTACACGTGAGCGGTTATTGGATAGCTTCACAGGAATTAGTAGCATTAATGGAGCAGGAGGACATTCAAGGTTATGAGCTTCTTGAGGTAATTCATCAGGGGACAGAGGAAGGTAAGCAAAAGGCATTTCAAATTATACCCACACAAGTATTGCCCCAATGTAGTAATGAAAGAGTGAAATTATATTTTGCAACGGAGCAACCGCCATGTCGATGTGGATTAAGTGGTGTTATTAATGGCCCTGATATATACAAGAATGAAGACTTGAAAGGTCTGACAGGTGATGTATTCTACTCAGCAGAGTGGAGTCATGATGGCAGATATTTGTACCGAAAAACTTTGTTTAGTAGAAAGTTCAGAGAAATTATTATTAAAAACAATATTTCTCGTGAGGTAAGAGGCGAGAAGGATAAAAACTTTGGACCTAGAGATTGGTTATTTGACCCTGTACTTTTAAAATAAGCTTTCTGACAATGATATAAAGATGAGGAAGTGTTTATTTTGTTTAGAAAAATAATACCTATCATTGCAATCTTGTTTATCGTTGCATTAGCCCTTTCTAATTATTTCAATACAACTAATAAAATAACATTTGTTATGGTTCAAGAAAATGAAAGCAATTGTTCATTGATTTAGACAAATGGATATTCACCCCTTGCTAATTAAAATATGATATGATGTGGAAAATAAAATGGCAGGGTGAAGTATGGTATGAAAACTTTGGTATATCCATTAGCATTATTAACACTAATTATCTATTGTTGGCTACAGGCTAATTTTCAAAGTCAGTCGATTGAAAATTTTGATACAAAAATGGCAGAGCTTTTTTTCGAGAATCGTTTTATTGAATTTTTTCATTATATCGGCGAACCTGCATTTGTAGTTTTTGTAGCTCTTATTTTAATTGTTTATTTAGCTTGGCAGGCAAAAAATTATCGAGGTATTTTATTAGTTTTATTAACAATAGCGGGTGGTAATGTACTGAATCAAATTTTAAAAAAATGGGTACAACGACCACGTCCTGAAATCGAAGAACAACTTACTTCTTTCAGTTTTCCATCTGGACATTCTATGACGGGAATTTTATATTTATTCACAACAGCCTATATTTTATCGGAAAACAATAGTAAAGGACGTAAAATCTTGCTTTGGATTGGCGCAATCATTTTAACTGTTCTTATTGGTTTGTCTCGAGTCGCTGGTGCTCGTCATTTTGCTTCCGATGTGTTGGCTGGCTGGAGTATGGGGTATACTTGGTTCATCATTTGTATGTTTTGGTATGAACGTCGAAAGCGATATTTTCAAAGAAATCAATAATGACATGTATAAAGGGAGCTAGCATAATAAGCATAGCTCCCTTTGTTATATAGAAATTTAAGTAGCTTATGATAAGGGAATACCCTGCTCAACCTCTATAAGCTTTTTTACAACCTCTAAGCAGTCATAAAATGTTTCGAATGGTTTATGGGGAAGATCAAGTTCTTGACAGCGTGTTATAAGGTGATCTCTAGCAAGTACTAAATCTGCCTGTTTAGCAGCCTCAAAATCAGATAGGGAGTCTCCAATCACAATTTTAAAATAATCACTCTGAGTAACCTTGCGCATGACACTTGGCTTACAGCAGCCGCAACCCTGCGTGTTAAAATTAGAACATTCCTCATCACAACTGTTTGGAAAGACAAGCTTGATTTGCCGCCCCGTAAAATCAGCACGATTACAATAAATCCCCGAAAATGGCCCGTAGTTTTCTAACAGTGGCTCTATGAAAAAATCAACTCCGCTACTAACGATATAAAGTGGAATCTGCTTTTCCTGTGCAAAGCTCACAAAATCCCCAAAGCCGTCACGTATGATGGCCGTATCTAATAAATAGTCGATTATAGCTTCTTTTTGGTTAGTTGACAATAGCTCGAACATGGCTGAAACACCTTCTTTAAAGGATATGGTTTGTTCCATCATTGCTTTTGCGATGATCTCAGAATCCTCTGGTACGAATTGAGTCATGAGTGAGACGATATTATCAGTTTCTGTTATGGTGCCATCGAAATCACAGAAAATAATTGGTTTCAAGCTACTTCCTCCTTCAAGAAAAAACGTCTACCTTTTCAGTAGACGTTTAAACATTACTTTACTTGTATACCATGTTCATCGGCTTTGGTTAAGATAATTTGATGATCTGGAAATTTATTTTTCATAGCTTTTACAAAATCGTCAGCAATAGTGGTTGGAACAATGGAAATAAGCGTTGGTCCCGCTCCACTTAATGCTGTTCCAAATGCACCATTCGCCTTAGCCTCTTTATGAATTTCTGTATAGTTTGGAATTAATTTTGCTCGGAATGGCTCATGGAATAAATCAGCTTCCATATAGCGACCTGCCCGCTTGAAATCACGTGCCATTAATGCAGCTGCGAGCATATTGGCATTTGCTGAAGCATGCACTGCATATGTGCGTTCAAATTGCTCTGGTAGCACAGAACGAGATTCGCTTGTTTTTAGTTCAACATCCGGTACAAAGACCACAAAGGCAGCATCAATATCATTGACATGGAATGTATCGACAATGCCGTTCTCATTCATTGAGGAAATGGTTAAGCCACCTAATACTGAGGCGGTTGCATTATCTGGATGTCCTTCAATTTGTGAGGATAAATTAAGTTTATCTTGCACAGATAAGCCTAACTCACAGACCTGGTTAGCAAGCTCGATGCCAGCCACAATAACGGCTGCGCTACTTCCTAAACCACGTGCTAATGGAAGCTCACTTGCCATCTCTACACGACACGCAGGAAGCTGTTTTCCGAATTGATCAGCAATTTTTTTGGCAATTACGTATAGTAAATGCTCCTCTAACTCAAACTCTTTAGGACCATTATCATCGAGATGGATAATTTCCCAGTATTCTTGAACAGAAACAGTTAGCTTTAAGTAAAGGGACAAGCCAAGTCCTATTGAATCAAAGCCAGGGCCTAGATTGGCTGTGCTCCCAGGAACTGAGATTTGCCACATTTTACTCATAGTACGCCCTCAATGTATTGGCGAATTTCTTCTTCATTATTTTTAAGAGAAACAACCTCTACTGTTGAAACATTCATTGCAGTATCAGGATCTTTTAGTCCATTACCTGTGAATATTGTAACAACTTTTGAGCCTTTAGCGATTTTGCCATTTTCAACAGATTTAATAACACCAGCTAATGATGCAGCAGAGCCTGGTTCTACGAAAATGCCCTCTGTACCAGCAATTAATCTATAGGCTGTAACGATTTCTTCGTCTGTAACGGAATCAATAATGCCCCCAGATTCATCTCGAGCTGCCTCTGCTAATTTCCAACTTGCTGGATTTCCGATACGTATTGCTGTTGCTACAGTTTCTGGTTCAGCAATTGGTTCTCCTTTTACAATGGCTGCGGCACCTTCCGCTTCAAAGCCATACATCTTTGGAAGACCACAGCTTTTTGCAGCGTTGTATTCTTTAAAGCCCTTCCAGTATGCAGTAATGTTGCCTGCATTACCAACAGGGATGCATAGATAATCTGGTGCTGCTCCTAAAGCATCTACGATTTCGAATGAGGCTGTTTTTTGGCCCTCAATCCGGTATGGATTTACTGAGTTTACAAGAGCTACAGGAGTAGTTTCACTTACTTGACGGACAATGTTTAAGGCATCGTCAAAGTTTCCGTCGATTTCGATAATCTTTGCTCCATACATTGTTGCCTGTGCTAGCTTTCCTAGAGCTACTTTGCCCTTAGGAATAACTACAATTGACTGGATTCCAGCACGTGTTGCATAAGCAGCAGCTGCGGCTGAAGTGTTACCTGTAGACGCACAGATTACGCATTTGCTTCCATCTTCAATGGCCTTTGCAACGGCAAATACCATACCTCTATCTTTGAATGAGCCTGTTGGATTTGCCCCTTCGATTTTTCCATAAAGCTCAATCCCAAGTTTTTTGGATAAGTTTACTAAATGTATAAGAGGTGTATTACCTTCGTTTAAAGTTAGGGCAGGTGTATTTTCTGTTACGGGTAAAAATTGTTTATATTCTTCAATTAAGCCTTTCCACATAACGTTTACGATCTCCTTTTGTTCTTATAGAAAGAACAGTTGTTTTTGTATAAAAGACATTTTAACGCAAATCGTACTATATTTTCAATAGCATTTAAGAAATTGTCGAAACAATTCGGTAATTTGAATATTGCTTGTCACTTTCTTGAAACAACTGTATAGTATACACATAATGTAAAGTCAAGTGTAAAGACAGGTGGTTATATGACAACAAACACAGTTAAAACAAATAAGACTCAACAATCTATCTCGCGTAATAAGCTTTTGGGGGTAGCGGGTGTTGGCTGGCTTTTCGATGCAATGGATGTAGGAATTTTATCGTTCGTCATTGCAGCTCTAGCGGCGGATTGGGGGCTAGCACCTAATCAATCAGGTTGGATAGGCAGCATTAATTCTATCGGAATGGCTGTAGGGGCACTCGTTTTTGGTGTATTTGCTGATAAAGTAGGCAGAAAACAAATTTTTATGTGGACATTGGTATTGTTTTCGATTGCAAGTGGTTTATCAGCGTTTACAACTTCTTTATTTGCATTTATGGCTTTACGCTTTTTAGTAGGCATGGGGCTTGGTGGAGAGCTTCCTGTTGCCTCAACATTAGTTTCTGAAAGTGTTGAAGCTAAGGAAAGAGGAAGGGTAGTTGTTTTACTAGAAAGCTTCTGGGCAGCAGGGTGGTTAATTGCAGCACTGATTTCCTATTTTGTTATTCCTACATGGGGCTGGCGTGTTGCTTTATTGTTAACAGCGCTTCCAGCAGTATATGCAATTTATCTTCGCTGGCATTTACCAGATTCCCCTCAGTTTACGGTAAAAGCGGAATCGAAGAAACGTAGTATAGGACAAAATATTGGAGAAGTATGGTCGAAGAAATATGCGCGTTCCACTTTTATGCTGTGGGTGCTATGGTTCACGGTAGTATTTTCTTATTACGGAATGTTTTTATGGCTTCCTAGTGTTATGGTTGGTAAAGGATTTGATATGATCTCAAGCTTTAAGTATGTGCTTATTATGACACTTGCTCAGCTACCTGGCTATTTCACTGCCGCGTGGTTTATTGAAAAATTTGGGCGGAAATTTATACTTGTTTCCTATTTAATTGGAACGGCTGTAAGTGCTTTCATTTTTGGGAATGCTGAGACGCTGGCAGTCTTGTTAACGTCTGGGATGTTTTTGTCATTCTTTAATTTAGGAGCGTGGGGTGCTCTTTATGCTTATACTCCTGAGCAGTATCCGGCTGTGATTCGTGGTACAGGTGCGGGGATGGCGGCAGCAGTTGGGCGTATTGGCGGTATTTTTGGTCCTCTGCTAGTAGGTTCATTATTAACAGCAGGTTATGATATTGGTTTTATTTTTGCAATTTTCTGCGGAGCTATCATTATTGGCGTTGTTGGAGTGCTATTTTTAGGAAAAGAGACAAAACAAATCGAATTAGATTAATAAAATTAGAAATGTCTTGGATTATTAATAGTCCAAGACATTTTGCTTTTTTACAAAAAAGCTATTAATTATTGCTCTTTTAATACATAAAAATTAGATTTTGTTAATTTTTATACAATTATTTTCTTGAATCTGTTAAAATAAAAAATCAATATAAAGTTCCTTTCAATTAATTAAGTTGATAAAGATACTAGGGTTAGTGAAAATATAATGAATTTTTGTCAATTTATTGCGAACTATCATATTAGCAAGTTAAAGCGCTAAAGATTTTTCTGAAAAGTCATTGTATTCAAATTGTAATCGTGATACTGTATTTTTAATCGAATTTAGAGTCAGTAGTAAACAATCTCCATTCGTGATAATTTCATTGAAAGAAAGGTTGTTAGGGATGAGCATTAATGAAGAAATAAAAAGAAGGTTTGTTAGGTTATCGAAGGGACAACGTAAAGTTGCACAATTTGTTATGAACAACCCCACGGCTGTAATTGGTAACGGTGCGGCTGAAGTTGGGAGGCAAGCAAATGTGAGTGAATCGACAGTTATCCGTTTTTGCTATGCGATGGATTTATCGGGTTATGTAGAGCTTCAGGAAGAAATTAGAGGGTATTTATTGTCACAAAATGGGACAACTCTTCAACCTACATATACTTCAAATAAACAGCAAAACACAGGATTTGGTAAGATTATGCAACGTGATAGTCAAAATATTCAAGATACGATCCATCTGATTAATGATAGTATGCTACAGAAAAGTTCGAAATGGATGCATACGGCTGATAATATTTATATTTTAGGTACTCGTCAAGCGGCATCTATTGCAAACTGGTTATCATACACACTAAGAACTTTACGCTCAAACGTTAAGCAGCTTCGTTCAGATTCCGATGATATTGTTCAACAAATTAACAGCATGGGAGAGCATACAACGTTAATCGTTTTCTCATTTGATAAGCATACCAACGATATAAAAACTATCGTTGAAATTGCGAAGATGAAGAAGGTAAAAATAATTGCCATTACAGGATCAGCTTTGTCACCTATTCGTGATTATGCAAGTGCAATATTTGCACTTGGTATGAAAAACCAAACGCCTCTTGATATTGTCCCCGTTTTATTTTCGTTTCTACATGCGTTAATTGAGGAAATGATTAGTCAGGATAAGGCGCAATATGATAAATATCAGCAATCCTATGAACAAGTAGAAAATAATTTATTATTCTTAGATGCAGCAAGAGAAAAGCAAGTTTTTTAAGGCATTAGGCGCGTAGAACGTTACTGTTCTATGCGTTTTTTTAGAAAACAGAAAAAAAGATGCCCAAATAAGTTTTAGACACCTTGAAAAGAAGCTTATAAAATTTTACTGAAGCTGTATTCGTTCATGTAGCGATTGTTTAACTTAATGGCGTTTTTTCGAATTCCTTCTTGCTGAAAACCTAATTTGTTGAATAAATTTAAGGCGATATCATTATGCTCCATAACAGACAATTCTAAGCGTGAGATTTCTCGCTGTTTAGACCATTTCTCAACTGCCTCCATGAGTGCTAAACCAATTCCTTTTCCTTGGTACTCTTCCTTAACAGCTAGGTGAATAGATGCAACGTGTTTATTTTTTGAATGCTTGTGGCCATGGATAACTGCATAGCCAGCAAAACTACCATTTAAAATACAAAGTAAAATTGTTCTGTTTTTTAGTTGCTTCCAGTAGGTTAAATTTTTACGAAGCTGTTGTACAGTTAAATCCAATTCATCTTGGACATTATACATAAAGTCAGTTTGTTCAAAAATCTCTTCCTGTAAATGTATAAATGATCTAGCATCTGATGCTTCGATTGCTCGGATTATGTAGGCAGATGGGATGTCATCATCATTAGAGATACTATTCGCTGTAGCCTTCATTTGTGTACGTGAGAAAGTTACACTAGTTCCAAGTTTAATGTCAATGACGTAGTAACCTGCATTTGTCCATGTCAAATAGTGTGTAAGAGGAGGCTTTGTTTTTTTCCACCAGCTTTTATTCAAGTAAGCTGCATTTGGTAAGGCTTGTCCCATAATATTTTCGAGTTCGCTAAAGGATAAAGTAATTTCTTGTTGTAAAGCTACTTCAAAATAATTTGCTAAAGGAATATACTTTTTTTCCATCTTCTTTGTCATTGTAATCCCCATTTCCTGTATATCCTAAAATATAGACTATCTGATAATAGCATAAACTTATGGTTTCTTAAATATAAAAACGCAACTATATATCTATTTATTTCAATTATTTTTAATGAAGTATTAATAATTAATAATAAATGTTAAAAATAGGATGGTAAAAAAATATAAAACCATAGTTATTGAGGAGAATATTCATTTTCTAGATAACCTATGTATCCTCTTTAACCTATGGGAAAAGTAAGGCATGTGATATGTAGAAATTATTTTGGTATACGGAAAATATCGAAGGGATTTTTAATGCAAGTATATTGCAAGCACTGATAGACAAAGTTTTACTTTCTATCACGATAGTTCATAGGGTATGATAAAATAAAATAAATGTTATTGCTATTTAGGAGGAGTAATTTTAATGAGTAAAGTTTTAGTTTTTGGTCATAAAAATCCAGATACAGACACAATTACATCTGCTATTGTCTATGCATATTTAAAGCAACAGATAGGGATAGATGCTGAAGCAGTTCGTCTAGGTGAAGTAAACAACGAAACACAGTTTGCTTTAGATAAATTTGGCTTTGAGGCACCACGTTCCATCTCATCAGTAGTAGGAGCAGAACAAGTAATTCTTGTAGACCACAATGAATTTCAACAATCTGCTGATGGCATTGAAGAAGTGCAAATTACAGAGGTAATTGATCATCACCGTATTGCCAACTTCCAAACAGCTGATCCTTTATACTACCGAGCTGAACCTGTGGGCTGTACTGCTACAATTTTAAATAAAATTTTCAAGGAGAATAGTATTGAAATACCTGCAAATATTGCGGGATTAATGCTTTCTGCTATTGTTTCAGATACATTACTATTCAAATCACCTACTTGTACAGAGCAAGATATAAAAGCTGGTGAGGAACTAGCGTCGATTGCAGGAGTTGACATCGCAGAATACGGTTTAGCAATGTTGAAAGCAGGTGCTGACCTTTCAGATAAATCATTAGAGGATCTATTATCATTAGATGCAAAAGAGTTCCAGTTTGGGGAATATAAATCTGTAGTTGCTCAGGTAAACGCTGTTGATATTAATGACGTGCTTGGACGCCAAGAGGAATTAGAAATTTTATTAAATAAAAATGTTGCAGAAAATGGATTAGATTTATTCTTTTTTGTTGTGACAGATATTTTAAATAATGATTCAACAGCTGTTGCAATTGGACAAGTAGCAGAGGCTGCAGCAAAAGGATTTGGAGCTGAGTTAGTAAATAATCGAGTTATTTTACCGGGTGTTGTATCTCGTAAAAAACAAATTGTGCCAGTTTTAACGGATGCATTGAAATAATAGAGAAAAGAGGTTGTCTTCGAAAAAGACAGCCTCTTTTATTCTAATTTTAAAGGTTGTACAGCAGGACCTTCAAGAACTTCTCCCTTGGCATTGAAGCGGGAGCCATGACACGGGCAATCCCAAGTTTCATCAGCTTCATTCCATTTTGTTTTACAGCCTAAATGCGTGCAAGTTGGTGTATTGGCATGTCTAAGATAGCCACTGATAAATTCCTTGGCTACAAATCCTCCTACTTTAAGCATTTGCATAAATTGAGCACCAAATTTTGTACGTGCTGGTGAATAAAGAGCGATTGCACCGTCTTCACTCCTTGAGCCTGTAATCAAGGAAGACAATATATCTCCAGCTACAAATGAGTTAGAGATTCCCCATTTACGGTAACCAGTTGCAATGAGGACATTAGGCTGCGATTTTGAAATTCTTCCCACATAAGGAATCATGTCAGGTGTTTCAATATCCTGTGCGGACCAACGATAGATTGGTTCTTGTTCGAAATGTGCCCTCATTTCTCCTTCGATGGCTTCATAATAGGGTTCTGTGTTCGCTTTTTCACCTGCAATATGGTTAGCACCACCTAACACTAAATAATGCTCATTGTTTATGGTAGCTGTACGAATTGAACGAGATGGGAAATCTACACAGAGATACTGTCCTTGCATCGTTTCTTTAATTTTGCTAGCGACCATATAGGAGCGGCTGTTAGAAAGCTTAAAAAGATGTAGCCCTTTAAAGGCTTCAATTGGGTAATGTGAACACAAAATAAGTTTGTTATATTGAACCGACATATTATTTTCGGTATGTAAATTATTTTGTGATATGTTTAATTGCTGCACACGAGTATTTGTATAGAGTTTTGCACCCATTGATAATGCTTCTTTTGCTAGAAAATTACAAACCTCCACTGGATTTATTTGCGCCTGCTGCGACATACTAAGTGCTTTTGTAATTGGGAAAGGAAGCTCTGTTTCAGAAGTGATCTTTGCTCTGATATTTAAAACTTTGTAGGCATTCCATTCTTTTAATAGCTGTGCATATCCTGTTTTTGTTTGGCAATAAAGTAATGAATCCACTTGCTGGACACTATTCTTCGGAAGTAATTGCATCGCTTTTTCAATAGCGAGCTGATTGAGCTGATAATAAAGCCTGGCTTCCTCTACTGATAGTTTTTCAATAAGTTCTGAATAAACTAGGCTATGCTGTGCAGTTAATTTTCCTGTTGAATGACCGGTCGTACCATGGCCTAAATGTGTATTTGCTTCAAGTAAGACTACGTCAACACCCGATTTTGCCAAGGTATAGGCTGTATAGAGACCTGTCAAGCCTCCTCCGATAATGCATACATCACAAGTTGTAGAAGCATTTAGAGATGTTAACGAGATGGAATCAGATGTTGCAAGCCAAAGAGATTGTGTCATACATAAAATCCTCACATTGTTTTTACGTTCAGTATGTAGATAGGATTGAAAATTTATGCAAAGAAGCATAAAAATTGCCTTGCTATAAGATCTATCGCTACAATGTAGCAAAAAGGAGTGTGTTGGATGATGAAAATTGAAATATGGTCAGATTATGTATGTCCATTTTGTTATATTGGAAAAAAACAGCTTGAGCAGGCAATAGAGGATACAGGTTTTGCAGGGCAGGTGGAGCTTGTATATAAAAGCTATCAACTTGATCCAACTACACCTGTTGATACAAATGTATCCACGTTTGAAGCTTTAGCGAAAAAGTATGGTATGTCTTTAGAAAAAGCAAAGGAAATGACGCAAGGCGTGGCAGCTAGGGCCAAAGAGGTTGGTCTAAACTATAATTTCGATAGGCTTATGGAAGAAAATACTTTAAAGGCACATCGTCTAGTGAAATGGGCGGAGCAGCAAGGGGATGCTACAGCACTTGTAGAAGCACTTTTACATGGTTATTTTATTGAAGCAAAACGGATTGGACATGATAATGTATTAGTCGATATTGCTGAGCAAGTAGGTATGAATCGTGATGAAGTTGCGAAAGTTCTTGCGTCTGATGAGTATAAAAGTGAGGTTGAATCGGACATTCAGGAAGGGCTAGAACTTGGTGTACGTGGTGTACCGTTCTTCGTTGTCAATCGTAAGTATGGTATTTCAGGTGCCCAACCACAGGAAGTATTTGAAGATACTTTGCGTAAAGTGGCACAGGAAGAGGGTTTACAGCCAGCATTAAAAATGGCCGGCACTGACGAAACTGGTGTATGCACAGACGAAAGCTGTAAGTTTTAAATTAAGGTAGTCAACATTAATATGTCTATATAAGTATTTCAGTCAAAAGTATAAAATTAATAGTGTTGACTTTTGACTGAAAATTTTTTAGACTAAGGAAGTCATATATCTCGAAATCAAGATATATTAAATTATGATTTAAAGGGAGATTTTATATAATGAATGTATTAGTAGTAAAAGCTAACAACCGACCAGATGGTATTTCAACTAAAATGTATGAGACATTTATGGAAAATGTAAAAGGTGTTAATGTTACAACGTTTGACGTGTATAAAGAAGATATGCCTTATTTTGGTCAAGATCTTTTTAATGCTTTTGGTAAAGTACAAAATGGCGGAGAGTTAACTGACATCGAGTCTCGTCTTTTAGCTGCAAAGCAAAAAGCAATGGATGCTTTAACTGCAGCTGATGTAGTTGTATTTGCTTTCCCACTTTGGAACCTAACAATTCCAGCTACATTACAAACTTTCATTGATTATGTATACCAAGCTGGATACACATTCAAATACAATGAGCAAGGACAAATGGAGAGCTTAATGACAGACAAAAAAGCAATTATTTTAAATGCACGTGGTGGTTACTACTCTTCACCAGAAGCTCAACCATTAGAAATGGCAGTTAACTATATTAAAAATATTGCAGGTGGCGTATTCGGTATGGAAATTATCGAAGAAGTTGTTATTGAAGGACACAATGCTTCACCAGATAAAGCTCAAGAAATTATTGCAAATGGCCTAGAAGAAGTTAAAAAAGTAGCCCAATCTTTACAATCTGTCCATGCATAACCAATATTTTTTTAACAAAAGTTCTCTCTAATCTGAGAGGACTTTTTTTATTGGTGTAGTAGAGGTACGGTAGTGGTATAGTGATCTAACATGTTGAAGCTATACACTTAATGTTAATTTACATTAAATAACATCATATGGTGAAAAATAAGGAGAAGTGGTATTAATCTGTGATTTTCAAGTAAAGTGCTTTGCTAATCATTCAAAAGTACATACAATTAGGTCTATTTATTCAGTAAATATATAAATTAGTATAATATAATAGAAATTGTAGGAAAATAATAGATTTCTAAGGAGGTTGTTACATGAATAAGAAATTAATGACTAATTTTTTTGCAATGTTACTTATTTTATTCACATTGCTACCATTTGGACTGTCTACAAATGCTGCATCGAACGATGTGACACGTGGAGATTTCGTGAAAGAATTAGTGGGAAAATTAAACGTTGAGCTAGGCGATGGTTCAAACCTGTCCTTCACTGATGTTCCAAAGGATTTAGCTCCTTATGTGGAAAAAGCAGTAGAACTGAACTTGATTAAAGGTAAAAGTGCCACATCGTTTGGACCAAATGATAAATTAACACGTCAACAGGCTTTTGTTATATCTGCTCGTGGACTAGTTAATGAAAACGCTTCATTTTCAGTGTTAGATAAATTCAAGGATGCTCATTTAATTGCTAAGACACATAAGCAAGATTTAGCAAATGCTGTTGCAGCAAATATTTTACAAGGCTTTGATGATAACACAATTCGCCCCCGTGACTATGTGACATCAGCGCAAATGCAAAGTATTGTGGAACGTTTTGTAGCTGAATATAAATTACCAGCAGCTAAGACCACAATGGATCTACAAATTTTAGGGACGACAGATATCCATACGAACCTAGCTAATTATAATTATTACTTAGATGCTGATTCAGCCGATGTAGGATTAGCGAATACCGCTGCATTAATTGAACAAGCACGTGCTGAGAATCCAAACACATTATTGTTCGATAATGGCGATTTAATTCAAGGAACGCCATTAGGTTCTTATAAGGCGTTGGAAAACGTATTAAAGCCTGGTGAAGTTCATCCAGCGATTGCAGCACTTAATGCATTGAAATATGATGGTGGTACGTTAGGTAACCACGAATTCAACTACGGTTTAGCGTTTTTAGATGAGGTATTAAATGATGCACAATATCCAGTCGTAAATGCAAACACTTATGATGCTAAAACAAAAAAGCATATGTATACGCCTTATGTCATTTTAGATAAAGAGGTTGTAGATCATACAGGTAAAAAGCACACACTTAAAATAGGTGTTACAGGTATCGTACCAACAAAAATTGTTGAGTGGGATGCGATTCATTTAGCAGGTAAAGTTGATATGCAGAAACCTGTTGAAGCGGTAAAAGAAATTGTGCCAGAAATACAAAAAGCAGGTGCAGATGTAATCGTCGTTCTTTCACATTCAGGTATAGGTGAAGATACGTATGTGGAAGGCGCAGAAAACGTTGGTTATCAAATTGCTCAAATCGAAGGTATTGATGCGTTAATTACAGGTCACTCTCATTTAACATTCCCAGGTGACTATAAGGATCTTAAAAATGTAGATCAAGAAAAAGGGACAATTAATGGAGTACCTACTGTTATGGCTGGTAGCTACGGTAGTCATCTTGGTGTTATTGATTTAAAGCTAGAGCTACAGGGCTCAAAATGGGTTGTTGTGGATGGACAAGGTTCTATTCACTCTATTAAAAAAGAGGGATTACAGCCTTCTAAAACAGTTTTAAATGCGATTAAGGAAGCCCATGAAGGTACTTTAAAGTATATTCGCCAACCTGTTGGTGAGACAACTGCACCAATCCATAGTTACTTCTCTATGGTGCAAGATGATCCTTCTATTCAAATTGTTACACAGGCTCAAAAATGGTTTGTCGAAAAGGAATTAAAAGGTACTGCTGATGAAAAGACACCACTGCTTTCTGCTGGTGCACCTTTCAAAGCAGGTTCTCGTAATAATCCTGCTGATTATACAAATATTCCTGTAGGTCCTCTTGCAATTAAAAATATGGCAGATATTTACCATTATGATAACACTGTTGCAACGATTAAAGTGACAGGTGCTCAAGCTATTGAATGGTTAGAGATGGCTGCAGGCATTTTTGCAACAATTGATCCAAATAAAACAGAAGAGCAAAATATTATCGATCCAGAGGCACGTTCTTATAATTTCGACGTGCTAGATGGTTTAACTTATCAAATTGATGTGACATCGCCAGCAAAATATGATCGTCGTGGTAATCTTACTGATGAAAAGGCAAATCGTATTAAGAATGTACAATATGCTGGTAAACCGATTGATTTAAAACAAGAATTCATCATTATTACAAACAATTACCGTGTTGGCGGCTCATATGGGGCGACATTTAAAAATGCTAATGGCTCTAATGTAACGAATTATGCGTATGAAAATCGCCAAGCTGTTGTTGATTACATTATGGACAATAAAACAATAAATCCTGCTGCTGACAATAACTGGTCGTTTGTACCATTCCCAGCAAATACAAAGGTTATTTACCAAACTGCAAAGGATGCTCAAAAAGTTATCCCAGCAGGTAGCTCTATTAAATATTTGGGAGATACAGTGGGCGGCTTCGGTAAATATTTAATTCAATAATGAAATTGAAAAGAAGAGCGCGAGTTAATCGCTGCTCTTCTTATTTTGCCGTTCAAATGTATGATAACGTGTGCCTTGGAACGTTAGTAATCCAAAGTCGCCATCTGCAAGTAGTCCAAAATCACGACCATTCATTTTTAGCTCTATCCGATCACCACTTTGTACCTCAAACGTTACATAATAGGATGTCTGGGCACTAGTGTTACCAGACCCTCCACTTGTATTGGATCGTTTCGTAACGACTTTAGCTGGTACTGTTAAAACAGGTGAGTTATTGTTTTTTGACCATTGTAAAATGCTGTTAAAAACAGTGAACACGATACCTCCAATAACAATTAAAAAGATTATTGAAATAAAAATAGACACAAATGAAAAATCATTAAACAAAAACATAAAATCCTCCTTACTATGTTACAGCTAAAACCGTTATATTGGATTTAATTCAAGGTCAACAACAACATCAATTTCATCACTAATTAATACACCACCTGTTTCAAGCAGCGTGTTATACACTAAATTAAATTCTCGACGGTCAATTTGTGTCTTTGCTTGGAAGCCATATACCTCTTGTGCCCAAGGGTTCACTCCGTTCCCGGTATATATTGTAGTAAATATAATAGGCTTCGTTATGTTTTTAATAGTTAAATCACCATGAATAGCATATTCTTTATCTCCAAGTTTTTTGATATCTGTGGATGTAAATAATATTTTAGGATAAACATCGGCATCGAAAAAGTCAGGAGATACAAGGTGAACATCTCGATCGAAATTTTTTGTGGAAACACTTGCAACTGCGATGGTAAAGGAAATGCTTCCACCTTCCACTTGTTCAATATCTGGTAAAGCTATTTCTGCATTGTACGATTCGAATGTACCATGTATTTTTGATATCATCATATGTTTTACTGAAAAGCCGATCGTTGAATGGCTAAAATCAATTGCATACTTTTTCACTGGAAAATCCCCCTAAAAATAGTATCTTACAACGAATGATAGAGTAAAAAATTCAATGATTCAATGGATTACTGATAAAAATGCCTAAATATACTTTAAATAAACGTGTAATTTGTGAATATTTAAAATTACTATAAGAAAGTATGAACGTTATTGAGGATTGCTTGGCTTTTGAAAGATTCATATTGAGAAAAGAGAAGGCATATAGTGAGTTGTCTTGTGCATGATTATTTTTTGACTACGGTTATTTTGAAAGAAGATAAAGTAAAGGTTTAGATTTTATATCATTTAATGTAAATTTCTGTATGGTAACTTAAATAATTCATAATCAAGCTCAAACTTACTTTTAGTAATTAAATATACATATGTAAATTAATTACTTGGTGTAAATAAGTTACTTCAAATTTACTTTTGTAAAAAGAATCGTTACAATAGAGTACATAAGAGGTGAAAAAAATGAATGAGACAACTTTATGTCCTCGTTTAGCTAAAGCAATGGATTTAATTGGAAAGCGCTGGACAGGGCTAATTTTATATCAACTATTAGATGGACCACAGCGATTTAATGAGATTGAGTCTGCTTTACCTGTAAGTGGCCGTTTGTTATCAGAACGTTTAAAGGAGCTAGAAAAAGAAGGGCTTGTGGAGCGAAAAGTGTATTCAGAAGTTCCAGTACGTGTCGAGTATTCGTTAACGGATAAGGGGAAGGCGTTAGAAGGAGCTATTCGCAATATCGAATCATGGGCAACAAGCTGGCTTTAAAAGAAGCCTATATAAGGTAAAAAAATTTCTTGGAATGGTCTTGAATTTTCTTTATAATATTCAACATCTCTGCACAGGGTGTTTTGCAACCCATGAAAACGAGATAAAATACCCTTCATTTTACTTGTCAAATCGAGGTTCTAAATCCATACTAGTGTAGAGTAAGAAGGATGTTAGAAAGGAATTAGCTCTCATGACAAAAGAACAATGGGCATTGGATTTAGCACAAAGCATAAATCCAGCCAATATTAAATTAAATGAATCATTACAACAATATACGATGACTAAATTAGGCGGTAAGGCAGACGTTTTTGTTTTACCTGAAACAGAAGAAGAAGCGATATCCGTTATTCGCTATGCGCATATAAATAGTATTCCGTTATTAATGTTAGGTAATGGGTCCAATATGGTTGTTCGTGATGGCGGACATCGAGGGATCGTTGTTACATTTTCATATTTAGATGAAATTCATATAGCAGATGACCATGTTTACGCGCAAAGCGGCGCACTCATAAAGGATGTATCTAAATTAGCTGCTGCTGCCTCTTTAACAGGCTTTGAATTTGCTTGTGGTATTCCAGGCTCAATTGGTGGAGCGATGGCTATGAATGCAGGAGCCTATGGTGGAGAAATTAAGGATATTATTATTTCCTCTAAGGTGCTAACTAAAGATGGGAATGTTTTGATACTAAACAAAGAAGAGCTTGAACTAGGGTACCGTAAAAGTATTATTGCTAAAAAGGGTTACTATGTACTGTCATCGGAATTTCAGTTAGCTAAAGGTGTGCAGGAAGAAATTGACGCTAAAATTGCAGATTTAACGTTCCAACGAGAATCCAAGCAGCCATTAGAATACCCATCTGCAGGGAGTGTTTTTAAGCGTCCTCCAGGTCACTTTGCAGGGAAGCTTATTCAAGATAGTGGCCTACAAGGAAAAGGCGTAGGTGACGCAGAGGTTTCAACGAAGCATGCAGGCTTTATTGTGAATAAAGGCAATGCCACAGCCTCTGATTATATCGCAACAATCCAAATGGTACAGCGGGTAGTGAAGGAAAAGTTCGGTATTGATTTGGAGACAGAAGTAAAAATAGTTGGTGATGACTTATAGCATACTACGCTCTTCGCTAATGGCGGGGGGCGTTTTTTGGGGGGAGAGAGGAAAATGAAATTTATATCTTGGAATGTTAATGGAATTAGAGCCTGTTTGAGCAAAGGTTTTTTAGATTTCTTCAATAGCATGGATGCTGATTTTTTCTGTATACAAGAAACCAAGTGTCAGGCAGGACAAGTTGAGCTATCTATTGAAGGATATGAGCAGTATTGGAACTACGCACAGAAGAAGGGCTACTCGGGAACGGCTATCTTTACAAAGCATACGCCACTTTCTGTACATTATGGTGTAGGTGAAGATATTTCTCAGGATGAGGGGCGAATTATTACGTTAGAGTATGAAGATTTCTACCTTGTAAATGTCTATACACCAAACGCTCAGCGTGATTTAGCACGATTACCTCTACGTTTAGAGTGGGAGAGTCGGCTAGCTTTATATTTACAGGAGCTAGATGCCAAGAAGCCTATCGTATACTGCGGAGACTTAAATGTTGCTCATACGGAGATTGATTTAAAAAATGCAAAATCGAATATCGGAAATTCTGGTTTTACATATGAAGAACGTGCCAAAATGTCAGAGCTTTTAGCAAGTGGTTTTATCGATTCCTTCCGTCACCTATATCCTGAAAAAACAGACCACTATACTTGGTGGTCTTATATGAATAAAGTCCGTGAACGCAATATTGGCTGGCGTATTGATTATTTTATTGTTTCTGAGAGATTAAAAGACAGCATAGAAGAGGCGAATATTCATGCACATATTTTAGGAAGCGATCATTGTCCAATTGAATTACAGCTTCATATTTAGTATTAAAAAATCGTATTTTTCTATTAGGGAAAATACGATTTTTTTAACATTCCTCAGTAGTATGGATGATTCATATTTTTTATACTGTCCATGTTCTATAAATCGCTAAATTTCGCTAATTTTTTTACATTTAAAAGGATTTAGCAGGCGAAAATCAGAATATATTGCAAAGAAGGGGGTTGGCATGTGAGAAAGTTTACATGGAAAAAGTGGCTGCTGGCTACTATCGTTTTTTTAGCAGTAGTTGCGATTGCGCTATTTATCAGCTTTACGTGGTTCATGAATAAATCAAAGCCAGTAATTGATGGGGAGCTTGCTGTAAATGTGTTGGAGCAGGATGTAAGTGTCACAAGGGATGACAAGGGGGTCCCTCATATATTCGCTCAGACAGATGCAGATTTGTATCGTGCACAGGGCTATATACAGGCACAAGATAGACTGTTTCAAATGGATTTAGCTCGTAGACAGGCAAGTGGTCGCTTGTCAGAGATAATTGGAGAGGCAACCATTAATTCAGATAAGCATTTTCGAACGTTTAGTTTACGAGATGCAGCTGAAAAGTCATTATCTGCCTACGATCCAGAAAGCAAGCAGGTACTTGAATGGTTTGCAGAGGGTGTAAATGCTTTTATTGCAGAGGCAAAAGAAAAAAATACGTTAAGCTATGAATTTGCATTATTAGGCTATGAACCAGAGGATTGGTCTGTGGAAGACTCTCTAACAATTGGAAAATATATGGCTTATGATTTAGGTGGAAATTGGAACGCACTTGCATTCCGTCATTGGGCTTTACAAAATTTTGGTGAAGACAAAGCGAAAGAATTATTTATGAAATATCCTGAAAATGCGTCATCTATTATTGAAGCCAATAAGGAAAATCCAGTTGCAGTAGCAGGGCAATTTCAAGCTGATTTATTGCCAAACGAATTTAATGGTAGTAATAACTGGGTAGTATCAGGTGAAAAAACAGCATCAGGCACACCCATTTTAGCAGATGATCCACATCTAGGATTAAGCACACCGTCAATTTGGTATCAAATGCACCTAAATTCACCTGAACAAAACGTTAGTGGCGTAATTTTTGCAGGTATTCCCGGCATTATTTTAGGACACAACGATGACATCGCTTGGGGAGTTACCAATGTTGGACCTGATGTACAGGATTTATATATTGAAATACCGAATCCAGATAATCCAACTCAATATCGCTATGATGGTAAATGGGAGCAAGCAGAGGTACGTGATGAATCAATCAAGGTAAAGGATGGAGATACAGTAGATTTTGAAGTAGTTGTTACAAGACATGGTCCGATTATGACTAATTTAGCATTTAAGGATACGGAGCCGACAGCACAATTTGCCATGCAGTGGACGGCACTTCAGCCAACTGCAGAGTTAAGTGCGATTTTGGGTTTCAATAAGGCGAAATCGTGGAATGAATTTGAAAAAGCGTTAGAGGATTTCAAAGCACCCGCTCAAAATTTTGTATTTGCTTCAAAGGATGGAACGATTGCTTATAAAGCCAATGGTCAAATACCAATTCGAAAGCAGGGTGATGGACAGCTGCCAGTTCCAGGGGATTCTAGTGACTACGGCTGGGAGGGCTTTATCCCATGGGATGAGCTACCGACTATAATCAACCCAAAGGAAGGCTTTATCGCAACAGCAAATAATGAAGTTATTGGAGAGGAATATCCTTATCATATTACGAACTTTTGGGCACAGCCTTATCGTTTTGAGCGAATTAAGGAAGTGTTAGCTGCAAATGATTCCATAACAGTGGAAGATATGATGCGACTACAAATGGATCAGCAGAATCTATATGCACGCGAGTTTTTACCAAATTTATTAGCATCAATTAAATCAAAAAATCACGATGGAAAGTACGCAGAGATTATTAAATTGTTAGAAGAATGGGATATGATAGATGCCAAAGAATCAGGTGCTCCACTAGTCTTCCATACATTGATGGTAAAGCTTCAGGAAGTATTATTTAAAGATCAGATGCCTGAAGATATGTATAAATTAATGTCTGGGAAGTTTAATATTACTGATCAGCTTTTACGTTCAGCATATGCAGGAGATAAGAGTATTTGGATGGAAGAGCAAGGTGGTGTGGATACAACTGTTTATAAGGCATTCGAACTTACCGTAGCGCAATTAGAAGACCAATTTGGTCAAAATGTATCGAAATGGCAATGGGGCGACTTCCATCAGCTTACTTTTGATCATACATTAGGCAGTGCTTCACCAATTCTTGCGGCATATTTTAATGCTAAAAAGGTCCCTATTGGCGGCTCCAAGGTTACTGTTCAAGCTGCCGATAATGATGCGGCAGGAAATGTAGATCATGGTGCATCATGGCGTTTTGTTGTAGATGCGGGGGATTTAAGCTCAGCCTATCATATCGTTGGCCCAGGACAAAGCGGGCATGTAAAATCAAATTGGTATCAAGACCAAGTAATAGATTGGGCAAATGGAGTTTATCATCAAACCTTTGTGAGAAAAGAAGATATTAAGGGGAAAACATTACTATTAAAAGCAAAATAAATAAAAATCAGCGTACAAGAATGTGCGCTGATTTTTTTTTATTTCGTAAGTGCATGATTGAAATTTTTTTATGGAAATAATGATATAAATCCTATACATTCAAATAATCGTTTGAATAAGATGGAATATTATGTTATAGTGAGAACAATCAAACCAATATTTGAATGAGGTGAGGAAATGCCGAAAGAAGTATGTGAAGTGACACTGGTTCATGAGGAAGCGGTCATAAGGGTGCAAAATCAAATGCCTGATTTATCGGGAGTAGCAAAGTTTTTGAAAGCATTATCCGATGAAACAAGATTAAAAATTGCTTTTGCCTTAACGGTGGAGGATGAGTTATGTGTGTGTGATGTTGCTTCGATTATTGGTTCATCTGTAGCGACAGCATCCCATCATTTACGATATTTAAAAGAAAATAATTTAGCGAGATCGCATCGTAAAGGGAAGCAAATGTACTACTCTTTAGCGGATGAGCATGTGTATCAAATTGTAACGATTGCCTATGAACATGCGAAAGAGGGGAAAGCTAATGACAGCAACGACACCAACTAAACAAGAATATAGACTACAAAACTTGTCATGTGCTAGCTGTGCAGCGAAATTTGAAAAAAATGTAAAAGCTATTCCAAAAGTACAAGATGCACAAGTTAACTTTGGTGCTTCTAAAATAACAGTTATTGGAGATATTAGTGTTGATCAAATTGAGGAGGCGGGTGCTTTTGATGGCATAAAAGTGTCACAATCTCCAACTAGGTCTCTGGAAAAATCAATACCCTTTTATCGAAAAACGGAAAATATATTAGCCGGCATATCATTATTATTTGTAGTGCTTGGTTATATTTTTGGAGCATGGCGTGGTGAAACAGATCCACTACCGATTGGAATGTTTATTATTGCGATTCTAGTTGGAGGTATGGGGATTTTTAAAACAGGCTTCCGTAATTTAGTCCGATTTGAATTTGATATGAAAACACTTATGACTATTGCGGTTATAGGTGCAGCCATTATTGGTGAATGGGAAGAAGCGGCTGTTGTTGTCTTTTTATTTGCAGTAAGTGAAGCATTAGAAGCTTATTCAATGGATAAAGCACGTCAATCTATTCGACAGCTAATGGATATAGCTCCGCCAACAGCAACGATAAAGCGAGCACATGGTGAACATTTCCACGAAATGGAGTTACCAACTGAGCAAATTGAAATTGGAGATATTTTAATTGTTAAGCCAGGTCAAAAGATTGCGATGGATGGCATCGTTATAAACGGGTTATCTGCTGTAAATCAAGCAGCGATAACAGGCGAATCGATTCCAGTTAATAAAACAATTGATGATGAAGTATTTGCGGGGACATTGAATGAAGAGGGAGCACTAGAGATACGTGTAACGAAGCGAGTGGAGGATACAACCATTGCCAAAATCATTCATCTCGTTGAAGAGGCACAAGCAGAAAAGGCACCCTCACAGCAGTTCGTTGATCGATTTGCCAAATATTATACGCCAGCGATAATGATAGTTGCATTACTTGTAGCAGTTATTCCACCTCTTTTTGTGGGGGATTGGCAGCATTGGATTTATCAAGGCTTAGCAGTTCTGGTTGTTGGTTGTCCATGTGCACTTGTTGTTTCAACACCAGTAGCAATTGTTACGGCCATAGGAAATGCTGCTCGACAAGGTGTTCTTATTAAGGGTGGTATACATTTAGAGCAGTTAGGTCATATTGAAGCGGTGGCTTTTGATAAAACAGGTACCCTTACAAAAGGTCAACCTGCTGTAACAGATATCTATACAGCAGAGGAACTTTCTCAGGATTACGTTTTACAGCTAGTAGCAGCTGTTGAAAAACAATCACAGCATCCATTAGCAAAAGCGATTTTAAAGAAATTACATGACGAAAAATTAACAGAGCTTATCCCTACTGATTTCCAATCTGTCACAGGTAAGGGTGCTTATGCAACGGTTGATAAGCAGATTATCTATGTTGGTAGCTTAAAATGGATTGCAACGTTAGCGGCAGTTGATGAAAAAATAACGGAACAGGTTAAGAAACTACAAAAACAGGGTAAAACAGTAGTAGCGGCTGTGAGTAATGATCGATTTATTGGCATGATTGGAATCGCTGATCAATTACGACAAGAAAGTAAAGATGTGCTGAGTAAATTAAGTGCTCTAAAAGTGAAGCATACAGTAATGCTAACAGGTGATGCGGAGCCTACAGCTCAAGCGATTGCAACCTCTTTAAATATGACAGATGTGCGCGCAAGCTTATTACCGGCTGATAAATTGATGGCCATTAAGGACTTACGAACGGAGTTTGGTGCAGTAGCAATGGTAGGTGATGGGGTTAATGATGCCCCTGCCCTAGCCTCTGCTAATGTCGGTATTGCGATGGGCGGTGCTGGCGCAGATGCAGCTCTAGAAACTGCTGATATAGCGTTAATGGGTGATGACCTAACGAAGCTTCCTTATACAATTGGTTTAAGCAGAAAAACATTACGCATTATTAAAGAGAACATTATTTTTGCCCTAGCCTTAAAATTAATAGCATTGTTACTCGTCATTCCTGGATGGTTAACCTTGTGGATTGCCATTTTCGCAGATATGGGTGCAACATTATTAGTTGTTTTTAATTCATTACGATTAATTAAAACAAAAAAGTAGTAAATAGGATTTAAAATGTTGAGGTTGTATAGGAATTTTATCTTACTGAGGAACTAGTAATTTTGTTGATATAGATGCTACTAGGGATTCTTGAAAAAGCCCGCCGTTAACGCTATTATAATTTCAGGAACAATGTAACAATTAAACATAAATGAGGCGAAAGTTTGAATATGTCAGATCCTATTTTAGTAAATGTTACAGAGGAAATTGTGCGTGGTTTAGTTAGCTTTCTATTACGAGGACCAGAATATCAAACATTTTGTAAATGTGAAATGTGTGAACTTGACACAGTAGCACTAACATTAAATGCATTGCCTAGTAAGTATGTTACATCTATGGAAGCCCGAGATGAAGCATTTAGAGTCATGAATACACCTGAAAATATCGAGCGTATTAACAGAGAAATTATTCATGCATTACATGTGGTCAATAAGCATCCTCGACATAAAGAAGAGCCCACTTCTATCTGAAGTAGGCTCTTTTTATGCTAGATATAGGAGGATGAAATATCAGTGGTCGAGTAAGTTACGCCTTCTCAGGGGATACAATTTGTATTATACATGTAACGATTTTCTGGCATATGTATTTTCAGTTAACTTTTAAGCCAAGCTTGTAGTAAACTAGAGAGTAAGAATAGGAAAGAGAGGGAATAAGATATGCCAACACCTAGTATGGAGGACCATATCGAACAAATATATCTATTAATCGCTCATAAAGGATATGCTCGAGTGTCTGACATTGCTGAAGCATTATCTGTTCTTCCTTCTTCTGTTACAAAAATGGTTCAAAAATTAGATAAAGATGGTTATTTAGTTTACGAAAAATACCGTGGTCTCACATTGACAGCCAAAGGAGAAAAGCTTGGAAAACGTCTTGTACAGCGCCATGAGCTTCTAGAGCAATTTTTGCGAATCATTGGTGTAGATGAAGAGCGTATTTATGATGATGTAGAGGGAATCGAGCATCATTTAAGTTGGAACTCAATTGACCGCATTGCAGATCTTGTGCAAGTAATGGAAGAAAACCCAGACATTGCGAAAAAATTAGAGGCATCTAGAACACACAATTTATAAAATTTTTTGCGAAAATGATGGTGTGGAGGAAAGGAAGACAATATGAACGAATTAAAATCAGGTGAAGTTGTTACGTTAACAATATTAGAACAACAAGCATCGAGATGGATTTTAACAAATGGAGTTAAAGAACTGCCTTTAAATGCTTCAGAGGTAACAGAGCCACTTGCTGTAGGTGATCGCCTTGAAGTATTTTTATTTGTAGATCGCCGTGGAGAATTGGCTGCTACAACAGCCATCCCGTCTTTTGTACAGGGCGAGTATGGTTGGGCTCGTGTCCTGAAAGTGGTAGAGCGTGAGGGTGCTTATGTAGATATCGGTACTTCACGTGAAGTGCTAGTAAAGGCTGAGGACTTACCTGCATTAAAAGAGCTTTGGCCAATACCAGGAGATCATTTATTTATGACATTACGTACCGATCGCAATGGTGAGTTATTTGGACGCTTAGCAACAGAGGAAAAGGTTTCTGAGCTATATGAAGGTGCATTTGAAGAGATGCATAATAAAAATGTAACAGCACGCCCTTATCGATTGCTGCCAGTTGGTTCGTTTTTACTAGGTGTAGACATTCCTTACCGTATTTTTGTCCACGAATCAGAACGTAATACAGAGCCACGACTTGGACAAGATATAGTTGTACGAATTATTGATGTAAAAGATGATGGTTCCCTGAACGGTTCTCTATTACCACGTAAACATGAACGTATTTCTGATGATGCACAACGAATTCTAAATTATCTACAAGAGGTTGGGGGCAGAATGCCATTTGGCGATAAATCCTCCCCAGAAGAAATTCAGGAAATGTTTAATATGAGTAAAGGTGCTTTTAAACGTGCAATAGGGACTTTAATGAAAGCTGGCAGGGTAAAACAGGAAGATGGCTGGACAGAAGAAATATAATGTTTTGTTCCTAATGTAAGGTGTGGTAGATAACCATACGAAGTAAAGAAATGGACGAGAGATACGATTGAAACCTTCTCGTCTTTTTTTCGTACTAATTATTGTATAATGACATACATTATACAGGCCAAATGAGTTTTCGAGCGAAAGGGGTCGCACAATTTGAAAAAAGCATGGATGAAAATACTAGCCGCAACGATGTTAGTATTTGGTGTGATGGCACCAACAACAGGCTTTGCAGCCGATAATACGCCTCCAAAAGCAATTGATGAAAAACTAGGCGTTCCAATTGTTGTATACGGTGCAAACTTATCTGAAGATGAAAAAGAGTCCGTTAAAAAATCTTTAAAAGTGAAGGAAGAGCCTGAAATTGAAGAAATTACTGTATCAGGTGAAGATTTAGTTAAATACATTAAAGATAGTAATTCAAGTTCCCGTATGTATTCCTCTGCAAAAATTACACGTAAAAATGCAGGAGAAGGCTTGGTCATTGAGATTGTTACGCCATCCAATATTACACAGGTGACATCAGAAATGTATGCGAATGCAATGCTAACAGCAGGTATTGAAGATGCAACTGTACAGGTTGCTGCACCAAAAGCAGTAACTGGGCATTCAGCGCTTGTAGGAATTTATAAAGCCTATGAAGTAACAACAGGTGAAACACTTGACATTGATCGTACAGATGTAGCGAATGAGGAACTCTCAGTTGCTACTACTCTTGCAAAGTCAGCAGGGGTTGATGATGCTAAGGTTGCAGAGCTCCTGACAGAAATTAAAAAGGACATTGCGGAGTTAAAGCCAGCGACTCGAGAAGATGTTGAAAAAATTGTAAAAGAGCAGTTAAACAAACTTGATATTAATTTAAGTGAAAAAGATCAACAATTACTTGTTGATCTAATGGACAAAATTAGTAAATTAGATATTGATTTTAGTAAATGGTCTGAACAATTAGATGATATTAGTAATACCATTAAAGAGAAATTCGGGTCACTTATGGAAGATGAAGGCTTCTGGACAAGTGTGAAAAATTTCTTTGCTAATTTAAAAGATACGATTTCATCATGGTTTAATTAAGAGATAAATGATTCTGCAAAATTTCTTCAACATTGAAATCACCGAAATTCCTTATCTGCTATCTTTGAAAAAATAGAAACAGCTATGATACTATTGAAAAAAAGGAGTGGTGAGAAATGGAATTCCAATTGCAGCAATTGGCAGGAAATCAGTTTGCTTACATCTATGAGCAAGAAGGTGAGAAGTTAGCGGAAATTACATGGCAGCAAAATGGGCAAGTTATGGTCATGGATCACACTTATGTATCAGATAAATTACGCGGTCAGGGTGTAGCTAAGGAATTGTTAGATCAAGCCGCAGCATATGCCCGTGAGCATGATTATAAAATGGACGCTGTGTGCTCTTATGTAGTCGCGGCCTTTGAAAAATCAAACGCTTATGATGATGTAAAACAATAAAAAATAAGGCAATCTGCTTGGAAGATAAGCGGATTGCCTTTTCACTTTTTATCAAGCTGTCCACTACAATTGAATAACACTGTAGATTAATGCTGTTAAGAAGCCTGCTCCACCTATTAATGAAGCCATATCCACCCAATCGTATACTAAGTCTAAATTTTTCATATCATCACTCTCCTAATAAATAGTATTAATTCATTAATTCCCTTCGCTTGTCTTTTATAATCATAAATAGTTACAAAATTATTTTTCGTGTTAGAAAATTTTTACGCTACGCTAGGGCGTTATTGATACAAAAACAGCTGGTAGGAGAATAATATATATTTGAGGTTATGACATACTAAAAAGTAAGCAATTGAAGTAGTGAAAAGACTAAGCAAAGAGTACAGTTATCTCTCTCTAATATATATGCGAAAGCGTTTAAAAAAATTTATGTTTAGTCGTCTTGAAATAGGGAAAAGATAAACTACAGAGCTAGTTTTTATACTTTTAGGAGGGATTTTTAATGGCAAAACGAAAAGGAAAAGGTGTTGTGATTGCAGGGTTAGCGGGATTAGCAGCATCTTATTTAAGTAAAAAAGAAAACCGTGAAAAAGCATTAAATATGTTTAATAATGTAAGGTCTAAATTTGAATCGTATTTAAATACTTCAAATATTGATATGGATAACAGAGTTGCAGAGCGAGTAACTACTGAGGTAGCTACAGAGGCTGGGACTTCGCCAACGAAAATCGCTTCAAATGAAATGGTTGCTGAGGGCGGCGGTCATACAGGAGTTCATTTTTATAATGAACAAATTCAGGAGCAAGAGAAATAAAGCTAAAACCTTCTCATTAAGCATGGGAAGGTCTTTTGTATGGTATAAGAATCGTACTAGCAAATACTAATAAAACTATTCCTGTAAAGATAAAGCCACCGACAATGCCTAATGATAGCCAACCAAGCAACGATGAGCCAAGGACAACACCTAGTGAGAAAAAGGCATAGAAGTAACCATATGCTTTACCACGAATATCAGCAGTTGTAGAGTCAATTAAAAGAGAATTAATGGAAGGGAATAAGAAGCCAAATCCAATGCCATAGCAGACCATAGCTAAATAAAGCAATGTGCTTGAATCAGCCTGGCTAATAAGTAATTGGCTTACTCCCATTAAGCCTATACCTAATGATAATGTCTTTATAGGGGCAACCTTATCAAAAATTCGGTTAGTGGGTAAAATAAACACAAGGACAGCAATAATTCCAAATGTACTCATCAATGTTCCGCTTAAACGTGAATCAAAGCCTAAAGATTGCACTTTTAGGGGAAGTAGATAGGCAATAACACCCTGAGAGAACATTAAAAAAAATGCACCCGCAAATGCTTTCAATGTGCCTGAATTATTGAAAAATACACTTATTGGTATATGTGCGCTAGGTGTAGATTTCTCCTTTTTAATTTGATTTGACTTTAATATAAAGAAAGTAAGAATGCCTAATAAAAGCATACAGCTGGCTGTAATATTAAAGACGAATGGTACACTAGTACGACTTGCTAAAATACCACTGAATGCAGGACCGATGATGGCAGCAATACCGACAAAGGCACCAGAAATAGCACTGCCTTTTCCTCTTTTTTCCTGTTCTGTTGCGTTAGCTAAAAATGTGAAGGCAGCAGGGACAATAAAACCTGCTACTAATCCATGAACAAAACGAACAATTAGTAAAGTAGTAGGATCCTCGACTAAATTGTAGAGAGAAAGAGATAAACCAGTTGTCAAAAGACCTAGAACTAAAATTACAAAAGGTCCCTTACGATCTGTTAAAAAGCCAGAAATAATATTGCCAAATGTATTGGATAGAGAATACATACCTACTGCTAGACCGGTTAAAAAGGCAGATGCCCCTAATGATTCTGCATATGTACTCATAACAGGAAGCTGGGTAAAAAGATCAAAAAATGAAAAGAAAATAATGACATAAATAAATTTTTTCATAGCTCCTCCGATGATCTATTATGTATTTACAAAATAACTAGATTTTATTATATCATTTTCGACAAAAAAGAACGTCTAATAAGTTTTTTACAACTTATTAGACGTTCGCGGAATCGCAGTTATTAAGCTTGAGCGACTTCTTTTTTCATTGTTTTGTTTTTAGCAAGATTTACATGCCAAGAAAGTGCTTCCTCTAAAATATGAGGCGTTTGATGGTTACCAGTTGCTTCTACAGCACGGTTATAGTAATCCCATAATTGCTCTTTGTAATCAGGGTGTGCACAGTTTTCAATAATTAAAGGTACACGTTCTTTTGGTGCAAGACCACGTAAGTCAGCAATACCTTGCTCAGTCACAATTACATCAACATCGTGCTCAGTATGGTCTACATGAGAAACCATTGGTACGATTGATGAGATTGCTCCGCCTTTCGCATAGGATTTTGTTACGAAAATACCTAAACGAGCGTTACGTGCAAAGTCACCTGAACCACCGATACCGTTCATCATACGAGTACCTGATACATGTGTTGAGTTTACGTTACCATAGATATCTAACTCAAGAGCAGTGTTGATTGAGATTAGACCCAAGCGACGGATAAGCTCTGGATGGTTAGAAATTTCTTGTGGACGTAAGCAAATTTTATCAGCATATTTCTCTAAATTACCATATACTTTTTGCTGTAATTCTTCAGTAAGAGTAATTGATGTTGCCGCTGCAAATTTAACTTTACCAGCATCGATTAAGTTAAATACAGCATCTTGAAGTACTTCAGATGCTACAACTAAATCTTCGAATTCTGAATCAGCAAAGCCATCTAATACAGCATTTGCTACAGAGCCTACTCCAGATTGTAATGGCATTAATTGGTTTGTCAGACGACCAGCTTTAATTTCATCACGGAAGAAGTCCAATAGAATGTTTGCCATTGTTTGTGTTTCTTCATCTGGCGGAACGATTAATGAAGGAGCATCAGGCTCTTCTGAAATAACGATTGCTTTAATTTTAGCTGGATTAACTTTAATACCAATATCACCAATACGTTGCATTGCATCAGTCATTGGGATTGCTTCACGTTTACCTTGCTCTGCTGGTACATAAATATCATGGATACCGATTAAAGCTTCAGGGTGTGAAATATTTAATTCAATAATAATGTTTTCTGCGTATTCCGCAAAGATCGGAGAGTTACCCACTGAGTTTGTTGGGATGATGAATCCATCTTCTGTAATAGCAACTGCTTCAAGAATTAAATATTTAATTGGTCCAATAATTCCTTGGCGAACTAATTCAGCGTTATGGGAAAGGTGAGCATCTACATATTGGATATCTCCAGAGTTAATTAAATTACGAATACCAGCGTCCCCTTGGAATGGTCCACGTTTACGGATAACACCAGCTTCAGCTAAGTATTTATCTACCTCTGGTCCTAATGATGCCCCTGTATAAACATCGATTTTGAAATTTTCGTTTTTAGCGCGCTCTACTAATGCCATAGGAACAACTTTTGCGTCCCCAGCACGAGTGAATCCACTCATACCAACTACATCACCGTCAGAGATAAGTGCTGCAGCTTCATCAGCAGTAACAATTTTACTTTCTAGTTCTTTTAAACCTAGGCGTTTTTGAACATTTGCATCCATTAAAAAAATCCTCCCCTAAAAAGTTTTGATGGAAACCGATTACAAAACTAGAAAAAACGTGCAAGAATTTTCTGTTTATTTAGTTGTAGTATAACTCCAACCATTTGAATAATACTATCACCAATTTGTCACAAAAACTTTAGGATAAGCATTAAATTGAGAAAAAATAGGAAAATCGAGCATAAATGTGAATTTTCGACAGAGAAAACGTTTTAATGTAGAGCTATATAATTTTTAGAGAAAATCTCATTCTAAAAAATGAAATTAAAAAGTACAGCGGGCGAATAAATTAAATGCTCGCTGTACTTTTTAATAATTAGAAACCTAAAGAACGACGGAAGTAACTTGCATAGCGCTGACTTACAGGAATACGGGTACCATCTTTCATGATTAATAAAAACGTTGAATGTGAATCTGGTTGAATTTCATCGATGTAGTCAATATTAACAATATAAGAGCGGTGACAACGAATGAATGAGTCAGGTGCTAAAAATAACTCTAAATCACTTAGGTTTAAGCGGTGGTAGCCTTCACGACTCATTGTTTTAACAAATGTTTTTCGGAGCTGTGTTTCAAGATAAATAACTTGATCATGTTTAATCGGGTACCAGCAATCATCTATCTTGATTGTGATGTAGTTCGTTAAAAATGCTGATGGTTTTTGTGGGAAGATCGCAGTAATAGCCCCCTTCGTTTCGCCTTCCTCCATAAGAGGAATACTCATGCCATAGTAGGCTACGCCAAATACATCCGGCTCAATATAAGAGCTAATTTTTTGCCCATAGCTTAATGCTTTGTGGGCTGCTGAGCCTTCTTTAATTGGATCGCCCGGCTTAATTTTTAAATCAACTTTCTTGCTTGGCTGGTAATACAAGTATTCGTTCGTGTCAGAAATTGCGATTGAAGTATTTTCGGGAAAGAACTCCTTAATAATCTCCATAATTTCTTCTATTTGTTTTGGATCCACTATTAACACCTCGTCTAAACTTTTAAAAATAGTATTATCATCTATTTTACTACATATTCGTATAAATTATATAGAGAAGATTTCGGAATAAAAAAGAGATATGTTGATTGTTGAAAAAAAAACGTGCAAATTACCTAGCATAATTTGTCACAAAATTTAATTAATTACTAATTTTTTTTAATATGTATATGGTAAAATTTAATTGTGCGAAATAAGTTTACGAGGTTTCTACTGTGCATATATGATAAATTAGAACTAGAGTGTAGCGTAAAATGTGGTTGAAAGGAAATCGCAGAATATGGTAAAATTCACTGTATAGTCTATTTTTTAAAAAACTGGTGTTTTAGTTGGGTTATTTTTAAGTTGTATTCAATATATATTTGTGAAATAGGACTCAATTCATACAATAAATAAAGAGATACTATTTTCTTATTTAAAATATGTAATTTGATGTCTAATTTTGTAAAAGTAATTCGTGCAATCTGAGGAAAGATGGGGAAGATTATGCAACTACATCAACATTCTATGTCAGAAACGATATCAAAAAGATACTTCCAGGAAATCGATAATATTAATCAATACATCGGTGTAGAAGAATTTTTTAATATTGAGTCGAAATTAATATTTGAAATTTACCATTTAGAATCTGCAAAGGCTAAGAAATCTTTGCATGAGTTAATTGATATTCTTTCAATACGTTTTGGCAAGCAAGTCATTAAAATGGTTCGAAGTTATTTTTCTGTGCTGTCGTCAATTGTTGCACGTAAATTGCTAGACAATCAAGTTCCTTCGAAAAAAGCCTTTGCTTTTAACATTGCTTGTAATGATATGATTGAAAATCAGATGAAAGACGCTGAATTTTTACAATTCGCTGATGATTTAATTGATTTCTTTGTCTATTTTATCGCAGATCGCAAGCAACCGACTTTCCGTCATCAGACAGTTAACAAAGTGATTATGTATATAAATGATGAATTAGAAAATGACCTAACAGTTGAAAGCATCGCAAATAACTTCCATATTAGTACTAGTCACTTATCACGTATTTTTAGAGAACATGTCGGTATTACACTAGTTGAATATTTAAATGTTCGCCGCGTAGAAGAATCGCAATATTATCTACGACATACAAATAAAAGTATCACTTCTATTTCAGATCAATTCCATTTCTGTAATCAAAGCTACTTTACCCGTATTTTCAAAAAATACACTGGGGTTACTCCCAAGCACTTCCGTGATGAGCTACATCATGAGTTTTATCGTTTTGAAATGGCAGAGACTGAGCTTCAGAATGTTTAATGACATTAATAAATAAGGTATGAATGAATAGGATGCGGACGTGTTAGCGATGCTAAAGCTCGCATCTTTTTTATGCTCTGGCAATAACGAGGTAATTAGTAGCACCTTGCTATTTGATAAAGATAGACTCAATAATGTATACTTCACTTTAGTTGATAAATAATAGTAGGTGGAAAAATGAAAAATTTGAAGCTATTTTCAATGCTTGGACTTGTCGTTTTTGTTCTTAGTGGCTGTCAAGCTGTGCAAAACAAAGAAGGTTTTTTCTATAGTATTTTTGTGAAGCCTATGGAATTTTTATTGGAGTTTTTCGGAAATACTATTTTTTCAGGTAGCTATGGTCTGGCGATTATTGCTATTACAGTGCTGATTCGTTTAGTTTTAATGCCGATTATGTTAAAAAATTATCGTCAGCAACAATTAATGAAAACGAAAATGGACGCGTTTAAACCTGAAATGGAAGCTGTTCAGAAGAAAATGAAGGAAGCAAAGACAAAAGAAGAGCAAATGCAGCACCAGCAAGAAATGATGGCATTATATCAAAAGCATGGCATCAATCCACTAAACATGGGATGTTTACCAATGTTAATTCAAATGCCAATTATCATGGGTCTTTATTTCTCAATTTTATACTCAGCTGATGTGAAATCACATGAATTTTTATGGTTTAGCTTAGGATCGCCTGATATTGTAATGACGATTATTGCAGGTATTGTGTATTTAGTTCAAGCTCGTGTGTCATTATGGACAGTACCAGAGCAGCAAAAAGCACAAATGAAAATGTTTATTTATATTTCACCGATTATGATTGTCTTTATCTCGATGTCGTCAATGGCAGCACTACCACTGTATTGGTCTGTCAGCGGTGCTTTACTGATTATTCAAACCTACATCGGTCGAAAGTATTATTCGGAACATCCGGAAAAAGCAAGTTCATAAATTATTCAATGTCGAGGCGCCTTAGTAGCCTCGATTTTTTTAGGAGGACAACAGGATGAACATTAAATGGCTATCATCTATTTTAGTGGCACTTTTTAGTATTGCAGCTATAGTATTTATCATTATGGGGAATTTTAATTTTGCAGTATTGGCAATGACGATTATGTTTGCTTTATCTAATGGTTTCAGAGCTAAAAGCTTTAAAGAACAGGGCTATATGAAAGAAGCGAAATGGATGAAGTATATGGCTGTTTTTTTCTCTATTGCTTCTATAATTGTCATAATTATCATTCTCACTGACAAATAAACTAAATTAATAATCTATAGTGCACCCTAAATTGTGAACAGTGCTAAAATGAGATTATACCAATAAAGTCGGATACAGTTAATTCAAATGTACCTGCAAGAGTTAAAAAGTTCAGTACTAGCGTAAGGCATTCCCGAATATCAATTTCTATAGAGGTGGGAGTCTTCTGTTCTGCGGCTCCGCTACGCTTACGCGCAAAAAACATCTGCGGCTGCCGCTACGCTTACGCGCAAAAAAATATCTGCCGCGATGCTTTCGATGCAAAAAACATTTGCTGAATGAAGCTAAAAGGGATATTTTAACCACATAGTACTTGAAAAATTACAAAAGGGGTAAAAATAGTGAAAAAAAGTCGTCTATTACTCATTATTGGTGCTATCATTTCAGTAGCACTAATTGTTTCTATTTTCGTAGTTTATAACTATAAAAATAAGCAAGTAAGTAATGAACCAGAGAAGCAGTCATTAACAACCGAACCAACAAAAAATGATTCAGTTGCAACGGAAGAGCCGAAAAAAACAACAGAAAAGCCTTCGGAACCAGAGCAACAACCTGATGAAAATGGATATTTACCAAATCAAACATTACCCACTGAACCTACGTATATTAATGGTATTTTACTAGCAAATAAAATATATCCACTCCCGTCTACCTTTGCGCCAGGAGAAAATAAGGAAGCGCGTCAAGAATTAGATAAAATGCTAGCTGCTGCTAAAAAACAGGGTTTTGATTTTGTGGCATTTAGTGGCTATCGGTCCTTTGACTATCAAACAACATTATATAACAATTATGTGAATCGTGATGGACAGGCAGCAGCAGACCGGTATAGTGCGCGACCAGGTTACTCAGAGCATCAAACAGGTTTAGCCTTTGATATTGGAGAGCGTGGCAAAGAGAATCTATGGCTGACTGAGGAGTTTGGAGAAACACCAGCAGGGCAATGGTTATTGACAAATGCTCAAGATTACGGATTTATATTACGATTCCCAAAAAACAAGGAAGATATTACTGGGTATATGTATGAGTCATGGCATTATCGCTATGTGGGTGTTGATATTGCAAAAGAAATTAAGAAGAAAGATATAACTTTAGAAGAATATTTAGGTGTGAAATAAAAGAAGGGTAGCTACTCCATAGTTATGGAGCTAGCTGCTCTTCTTTTTTGTTTTACAATATAGGTGTTAGTAGGCGAGAAATGGATTCTTTAAATTTTATTAAATTGGAACGGTTCTGATACATTTCCCATGTTAATTCGGTACAATCAAAAATATCCTTTTCAAATAGCTCAGCTAGCTGGTGTGAAATGGTTGGGTCATAAATGAATGCATTTACTTCAAAATTCAAACTGAAGCTTCGGACATCGATATTGGCAGTTCCAACAGTAGAGGCTTCATCGTCAATAATAATGGCTTTCGCATGAATAAAGCCTTTTTCATAAATATATACTTTTGCTCCTGCTCGCAATAATTGTCCAACATATGAATAAGTAGCCCAATAAACAAACATATGATCAGGCTTATTTGGAATCATAATACGTACGTCAATACCCGATAATGTAGCAATTTTAATAGCATCTAAAAAGCTAACATCAGGAATAAAATATGGTGTTTGAATATAAATGTATTTTTGGGCCATGTTAATAAGCTTTAAATAACCAATTTTAATCTGTTCCCAGTCAGAATCTGGCCCACTTGAAACGATTTGTAGACCTACATCGCCTTTTTTGGGGATAGCTGGAAAATATCTATCTGAATACCCCATTTTTTGCTGTGCACAAGCTTGATTCCAGTCTAATAAAAAGCGTGTTTGCAGTGGGTGTACAGCACTACCCTCAATACGTAAATGTGTATCTCTCCAATAGCCAAACTTCTTTTGTAGACCTAGATATTCATCTCCTACATTAAAGCCACCAATAAAACCAATACGTCCATCAATAACAACGATTTTTCGGTGATTTCTAAAGTTTAAACGAGGGTTTAGAAGGGGGAAGATGGATGGGAAAAATACTTCTACCTCGCCACCTGCATTAAGTAATTCCTTGAAATGGCGCCTTTTAACATTTCGTGAGCCCATTTCATCATATAAGAGACGAACCTTTACACCTTGTTTTGCCTTTTTAATCAGCTTATCGACAATACGGGTACCTAAGTCATCTAAACGAAAAATATAATATTGGATGTGGATATGGTCCTTTGCTGCTTCAATATCTTTTAGTAGCTGTTCAAATTTATCTGCACCATCGTCAAAAATTTTAATGGAGTTGTCCTGCGTTAGCACTGCATTATTTGTTTTCAGATGCATATAAATCATTTCTTTATAATTTTCCGCATTCTCAATACGAAACTCGAATGTATCATCTCGAATCGCATCCATTTGATAGCTGATAAGATTATCAATCCCTATATCCTTCCGTCCTTCCCAACGGAATAAATGCTTTTTTCTTAGCTGTCGGCCAAGAAGTAAGTATAGAATAAAACCAGCTAATGGAAGGAAGAATAGTACGAGAATCCATGCCCATGTAGAAGTAGCATCTTTACGTTCTAAAAAAATAATTGTCAATGCTGCTAAAATATTTACAAACATAATTAAAGGTACTAGATATTCCACATCTGTAAAAATGCTCATTCCTGCACCTGCCTTTACTATATTTCGCAATATATCCTAGTATAGCTTACTTCATTGGTGGAAAGAAGAGAAGAAATTTATTGTAGGCACAGAAAAGGATTACTCCGAAATATGGAACGAAGTAATCCTAAAAATGATTAATAATGCTCCCATTGAAATAAAATATCAGAAAAATCCTTTTGAAGTAGCTTTTCACGATTGATAAAAAATTTCCCTACACCACTATCTGCCCACATAATACCGAGTTCATCGTTTGAGTCAATTTGAAGTAACAAGACATCATAGCGTTGAAGGAGCTTTGATTCATGACGGATATCATCCTCTAAAAAATAACCATAGCCACCAATTTTAGCTCCGGCTCCTAAAAAATGTTGCAGATAAATTTCCTGTAAATCAATATCCACCTGTGAAGGTATTAAATTAGGCAAATAACGTATAGCGCGATAATCTAAAGCTGACACAGGTTCCTGTGATGGTCTGAATTGTAAAGCTAATTCTTGATGAATAGGGAACCAATCTTTTGAATATGTTATAAATTCTTGTACGGGCATTGCCACTTCAGAATTTACAGTAGGGTAAAATCTAATTTTATAAAACTGCTGAAAAATATCTTCGTGGTAATGATCTGCATTCACAAAAATATTAGACGAAATATAAAACTGAAGAATACCCTGAGTTGGAAAATCCCTTAGTGGTGGCATTTCAGCAAAGTTGATTTGCGCTAATAGCCGCATTGGCTCACCTGTAATGTCTTTAGGATATGTCTGATAATACGGTAAATATGGTACACCAGCAAATTTACTTTCTGTTAAGGTCGTTGAATGCTTATAAGGTGTAATAATCATGGATGAAAGCAGTGTATTTTCAATTTCGAAACGAAGCAATTCTAGCTCTTTTGGAAGTAAAAGATTTGTGGTTTTATTCATCATGCAGAGCCCTCCGTTATTCCTCTTAAGCAGTAAATTATTTCTTATCAGTTCTTTATATTTCGAGATTCTATGAACTTATAGCTTTAGTAAAGTATCATATCTGAATAGTGTTATGGTTTATTTGAATTTTCTACGCTTTTAGGTATTATTTACGTTACCTATTATGTTACGCCTTTTTTTGAACTTTTTATTCAAGTCGTAAAGATTTATTTGAAGCTTTATAGATAAATATGATACTTATTGAAACGACAGCTATTGCTGCTGAAGTATAATAACCAAGGCTGGATTGGACTGTAAATAGCCAAGTGAAGAATAATGGACCTAGAATGCGTCCTAGATTATCCATAGAATAGGAAAGTCCTGCTGCAGTTCCGTATTGGCCTCCTGATTCTTTCGATGACAGTGATACAACACACGTTCTTGCAAGTGCATTGCCTGCAGTAAAGAAACAAAGGGCAAGACCGGCCATAAATAAGTTAGCTGTTAAAGTGAATAACAGCATACCGATTGCAGTTACGATTTGGGCACCTATTATCCAGGCTGTCTCACGTCCATTTTTAATCCTTCTTACAACCCCACCTTGAATAGCTGCATCTACAAAACCGCTAAACATAAATAAATAACCAATTTGTAATGGGGTAATTTGAATGCGATCGATTTGAAACAGCTGGAATGTAGCCTCTACTCCAGCCAGCATAAAAGTCACTAAAAAAGAGAACAAAAACAAATAACGCACTCGATATTGCAGCATTTTACCAGCGCCTTTTGGCACAATGGCGCGTTTATTTGTATCTTTTCGTTTTTCAGGTTCTTTTAAGACGAAGCTTGCATAAATAAATAATAGTGCAATTAATAGTGCTGAACTAGTAAAGGGTAATTGTAAGCTATAGTGGCCTAGCATACCACCGATTGCTGGACCAAAAATAAAACCAAGACCGATGGACATGCCCATTAGACCCATATATTTATTGCGGTCTTCCTCACTTGACGTATCACCAACGAAGCCTGTTACTGCTGTATATAATGCGCCTGAGAATAAACCACCCACAACACGTGAAACGTATAAAATTACTAGATTATCTATAAATAAAGAGAAAATTACAAAGCTTAAACTAAAACCAACTAGACCCATTAAAATAAGCTGTTTACGCCCTACCTTATCAGAGAGCATACCCCAAAGTGGTGCAGTGAAGAAACTTGCAAGGGAGTAAACTGTTAGTAAGCCGCCTACATGTAATTCGTCCCAATTATGCTGGACAATAACCTCTGGTAAGACAGGTATTATAATCCCAAATCCTAAATACACGAGGAATTGAACAGACATTAATAATAAAATTGCTTTTTTCATACAGTCCCTGCTTTCATACGATATTTCAGTATATATATTCTACCTCTCTTGAACTTGTTATTACAAGAAAACGGAAGGTAGAACATTGGAAGAAACACAGTAAAAGTTGTTTCCTCTCAGAATTTGTACAACTTCACAGGTCAATAGGTGGCGGCGAGTACATGCACTTGTCTAAGTTTTTATATCCATTGTCATATAGTATAGGAATTTAAATTTAGGGTATACTACTATAGGGTATATAAATCAAGTTTTATTTTTTTTGATTTGGTGGTAATAGTGTAGGGAAGAAAAAATTTACATTGTAACACAAATGAAAAATTTTAAAGATGAGTTAAGTGGTATGATAAGAAGTGATATACTCGTCGGACATCATACACGTAGAAAGAAAAATGAAACTTTTTTGGAAATAAAACGTTATATTAATTCGAGGAAAGATTGAGGTGGAATGTATGAAAAAAGAAGTAGATTTGAAAAAGATTGTTTCGAATTTATCTAAGTTGGGTGTAACAGCCACTGTAACAAAGTCTCGACTTGAACTTTTAAAAGTGCTCACACCACCAACGCAAACACCGCAAGTTCAAGCTTAACTCGTACAAATGAAAATGGGTAGTCTCTCTTTAACAGAGACTACCCATTTTCATTATCTAAATAAGTTCAATCAATCATCTTCATCATGAGTAGTAAACATGTAGGTACGATAGTGGAAGCGCATGCTAAAGACCAGACCGATAGCGAGGGCGTTCCCCATTAATGAACTACCGCCATAACTAATAAAAGGTAGAGGAATACCTGTTATCGGTAATAACTGAATCGTCATACCAATGTTTTCGAATACGTGGAACGTAATCATGGCAATAATACCAGCACATACATAGGTTGAAAACGGATCTTTTAATAATAATGTCGTTTTTGTTAAATGATAAATTAATAAGAAGAAAATACAGATAACAATACTAGCACCAACAAAACCCCATTCTTCGCCAATAACAGTGAATATGAAATCGGTATGGTTTTCGGCAACGTAAACTTCACGACCTCTGAAACCTTTACCAAAAATTTCACCAGAGCCAATAGCATTAAGGGAAGTAATTAAATGATAACCCTTACTTGAGGAATATGAATAGGGATCTAACCACGAATAGATTCGGGCAAACTGATACGTCTTAAAGCCGAATGTTTTCTCTAAAAAATCCTGCATATAGATCGCCATCCATAAAAGTGTACCACCAGCGACAGCTCCGCCAAAAAGGGTTGGCAAAATTATTTTCCAGGATATACCTGCTACAATAATAATCGCAGCTGTAATGGCAAAAAATACAAGGGCTGAACCAAGGTCAGGCTGTTGCATAATCAGTGCTAACGGAACTATCAATGTAACAGCAATTTTTGCTAATAATATAAAATCTGTTTTTAATGACCGCAATGAATAAAATTCATGATGCTTACTAATAAGACGGGCAAGTGCTAAAATGTAAAAAGTTTTCATAAATTCAGAGGGTTGTATATTTCCCATTGGAGTATGATACCAGCTTTTTGCACCGTTTACAGGCTCACCTATTTGTCCTTTTCCTTCAGGCATGAAAATAAGAAGTACTAACAGAGCGATACCTGCACCATACATATACCATGACATTTTTTTATATTGATCAGGCTCAAAAAACATAACTATACCAATTATTACTGCACCAATTACGTACCATTGTAGCTGTTTAGGAACATAGTTAATGCCATATTGCCCGGATGTTTGTGCCGATGCAATGGCTAGCAAACTAATGACCAGGAAGGTAAAAAGTATAAAAGCAAGCGTCCAATCAAAACGATTCGCGAAATTTCGTTTATTTTCCATACAAGCCACCTATTAAAATAGTATCTCTTTATGAGTAAATCTGGTTTTATCCTATTTACTAAATAAGAGTAGTTGAACATTCATGCAATAGCATGTTTAACATTCACATTATAACGCAAAAAACACTTTTACGCCTGTGAATATTGTTAAGACGATATATAACATAAAATGTTTCAAAAAATTCAAGATTAGTCTTATAATGTAGTGAAGAATGGGGTGATGATTGTGGCTAAAAAATTGAAGTCAGCCGAGGATTTTATGTTCCATATTTATGTTCATATGAATGATGTCGATAAATTTGTCATTTTTAGCGGTCTGAAATTCTCGCAATTTGTGGCTGCTCTTGAACCACTGCATCACTTACTGTTATTAAAACATTCCTATGAAGACGGTTCTTTTAATATGCATACACAGTTTGATTATATACCCGACGGAGAAGTATCCCAGTTTGTAAAAAAAGCTGCGGAGTCTAAGGAATTATGCTGGGTAGATTTTATGGATGAAAAGAGGCTAGACCAATTAACGCCGATGGAGCAAGGGGAATTGTTGTATATAAGTCATAAAAAGGAACCAATTACTTCGCCTTTTTTTAATAAATTACAAAATAGATTTGTTTACTACTCCTCTGACCTTGAAAAAATGACTAAAATTTATTTTCGTCATTTAAGTGATTGGGACTTACTAATGGCTAATGTATTTAACAGTTTAATTCGAGAAAAAGAACGAAGCTCAGGCTTTTGGCGAAGGAAAGTGAAATCAAGTATTCCTTCTATTTCTCCTGAATTTTTACGTGCCTATCGATCTTTTGCTAAAGATGGAGCACTATTGTCACTGTATAGAATTGAAAAACCAAAATTAGCCTATGGTATTGAAATTCGAAACCTATCGGAATATTCATTCCCAGATGAAGTGTGGGATGATTTAAATACAATTTTGAAAAATGAGCACGATGAATTGATTTATATTATTTAACGATTCTTTCTACACGTAGGAATGAATAAAACACTTAAATCTCACCGTCAAAAATACGGTGAGATTTTTATGTCATTTGTCAAGACGTTTCATGATAAACTAATAGTACTCAAGAAGTATGTGGAGGGCACAAAGATGAAAAAAAGAATCGGTTTATTATACGGCGGAAAGTCAGCAGAGCATGAGGTGTCATTGTCGACGGCACGTGCAGTCACTGGAGCTTTGAATTTCGAGGAGTATGAAGTATATCCGATTTTCATTACACCTGAGGGAGAATGGCGTCGAGGTGGACGTCTAGAAAAACCCGCAAGTACAATTGAAGAACTACAATTTGGTGACGAAGCCACGATTCTAGAAAATAATATTACAGATTTCTTAATGGATAAAAACGGGGAAGCTACACAGTTTGATGTTATTTTTCCGCTGTTACATGGTACAAATGGGGAGGATGGAACAGTCCAGGGATTACTTGAAGTTCTGAATTTACCGTATGTTGGTAATGGCGTGCTAGCATCATCAGCAGGCATGGATAAAGTAATCATGAAGCAATTATTTGAAATTGCTGGCTTACCTCAAGTGCCGTATACGTACTTCATTCGTAGCGAATGGGTGAACGAAAAGCATACGATTTTAGCTCGCTGTGAAGAACAATTGAATTGGCCAATGTTTGTAAAACCTGCAAACCTAGGTTCAAGTGTCGGAATTAGCAAAGCAAATAATCGTGAAGAACTGGTAACTGCAATTGACATAGCCCTGCAATATGATCGTAAAATTGTCGTTGAACAAGGAGTTGCAGCCCGGGAAATTGAACTAGCAGTCCTTGGAAACGACTTCCCAGAAGTTTCTGTACCTGGAGAAATTAAACCTATGACTGATTTTTATGATTACGATTCAAAATATAAAGATGGCTCAACAGCTCTTATTATTCCAGCAGAGCTACCTGCTGAAACAGTAACAAGCTTACAGGAGCTAGCAAAGCGTGCATTTAAAGCAATAGATGGAAGCGGGTTAGTTCGTGCGGATTTCTTTGTGACAGCTGAGAACAATATTTATATGAATGAAGTAAATACAATGCCTGGTTTTACGCCTGTGAGTATGTATCCGCTACTTTGGCAACATACAAATGTAAGCTATCCAGTGCTTATTGATCGTCTCATTACACTAGCAATCGAACGTTATGAAGAAAAACAACAGCTTCACTATAAAAAAGACTGAGTGGGATTATTGTGAAAAAAACATTAAAACAATTAGCTGCATGGTTAAATGATGAGGTGCCAGCTTTTGGTGATACAGAAGTAACAGGTATTTCAATTGATACAAGAACGATTCAGCAGGGAGATTTATTCGTGCCATTTCGAGGTGAACAGACTAATGGCCATAAATTTGTTATGCAGGCCTTTGAAAAGGGGGCTGGTGCCTCCCTTTGGCAGAAAGATGAACCAAATCCACCTCAAGATGTACCATTGCTATTTGTAGATGACCCAGAGCTAGCCTTACAGCAAATGGCACATGCTTATAGAAGTGAGCATAAGGCGAAATTTATTGGGATTACTGGTTCGAATGGTAAAACGTCAACGAAAGATATTTTAGCAGGAGTGCTTACACCGTTTTTTAAAGTACAAAAAACAATTGGAAATTTTAATAATCAGCTTGGTCTCCCGATTACAATTTTACAGCTTGATGAAGATACAGATGTTGCTGTGCTAGAAATGGGAATGAGTGGCTTTGGAGAAATCGAATTTTTAACGAAACTTGCTCGTCCACATATGACGGTAATTACAAACATTGGAGAAGCTCATATGCAAGACTTGGGTTCACGCGCAGGAATTGCAAAAGCAAAATTTGAAATCGTTCAAGGGATGTCAGCAAATGGCGTGCTATTTTATGATGGAGATGAACCTTTGCTTAAAGAATTAGTTGCAAAAGAGCAAAATCTTCATGCGGTGGCATTTGGTTTAATGCCAGGGAACCTATTATATGCAGAAAATATCGAAGCAACTACTAATGGCAGTAGCTTTACAGCACATGGAGTGATTGAAGGAAACTTCTTTATTTCAGTTCTTGGAAAGCATCAGGTGAAAAATACATTAGTAGCCATGTTAATTTCACAAAAATTAGGTTTAAACGATGACCAAATTCGTGCATCCTTAAAACAAGTGACCCTCACAGATATGCGCATGCAGCAAGTGCAGGGAACAAATGGAGCATTATTTATAAATGATGCCTATAATGCTGCTCCAACATCTGTAAAGGCAGCTATCCAGTTTATCGCATCTTCAACAATCCGTTCTGAAAAATGGCTTGTGTTAGGTGATATGCTGGAACTTGGGCCAAATGAAAAGGTTTTCCATGAGAATTTATCAGAGGATATTCAGGGTCAGGAAATTTCCTATGTTTGCTTGTTCGGTCCACGCATGGCTTATTTATATGATATTTTAAAAGAGCGTTTTGATGCGGAGCATTTATTATATGTTAAGGATGATTATGCCCCAATCATTGAAAAGCTACAGCAAGCTAACAAAGAGTCTATTGTTTTACTAAAGGGTTCTCGAGGAATGAAATTAGAAACAATATTAAAGGCTTTTACGTGATAAATGCTACATAGAATCGGTGAGACAACATTCTCACCGATTTCTTTATAGAGGTGAAAGAAATGTCAGTAGGTGTATTATGTATACACGGATTTTCAGGAGGTCCCTATGAAATAGAGCCTTTTACTGCCTATTTACGAGCTCATACAGATTGGCTCATTGAGGAGCCTACTTTATCAGGTCACGGTGAGGAATTACAGATGCAAGGCTTTACTGCTAAGCATTGGCTAATGGATGCTGAACTCGCCTTTCGAGCACTGGCTAAGAAGGTAAATGAGGTTCTAGTAGTTGGGTTTTCAATGGGAGGGATTATTGCGCTATATCTTGCTAAACGCTATAAGGTGAAAAAGCTTGTGTTACTAAGCGCAGCTGCCAAATATATAAGTCCCAAGCAATTGGTCAAGGATTTTAAAATGCTTGCGTCGGAGGCGTACCATCGCAATCTATCTAATAACGAGCTGTTTATGCGATATCGACATAAGTTTAACAATGTGCCTTTATCATCAACAATAGAATTTATGAGACTTGTTCGAATGGTTGAGCCATACTATAAAGATATTGATATTCCTGTCTATATTGTTCAAGGAATATTAGACGGAATAGTGCCTTATCATACAGCTCAATTCTTATATGATGAATTAATTTCAAACGATAAAACATTGTATTTTTCTGATAATGGTAAGCACCATATATGTTTCGACAAGGATTGTACTAAGTGGTTTTCTCAAGTTTTGACGTTTTTAAAGGGAAAATAAAATAGTCAGATTATTACGACTCATGCGTTATCGTTGCATACGATTTAAAGCCATGTTAGACTAGTGTAAGCAATGGATACATTTTGTGCGAAGACTCTTCATATTTGGTTGAAGAGTACTTTTTTTTGAACACAACGGTTTTATTCTAAAGTGATTATTACGACAGAATCGAACCGCTCGGTAAGGACCGGGCTTTCCTTTTCATATAAGAGAGCTCTATATGAACATTATATAGAGGAAATTTTTAAGTAACGGAAACGTTCCACATAACAGGCTCGAATTTGCCGACAACTTCATCTGAAAATGTAACCATTTGTCAACTTAAAAGCAAAAAAAGGAGAATGAGAAGTTTGACAAATTTTTCAGAATTAAATATTAGTGAATCTACATTACGCTCTGTAAAGCGTATGGGATTTGAAGAAGCAACACCAATCCAAGAAGGTACTATTCGTTTTGCTATCGAAGGCCGCGACGTATTAGGTCAAGCACAAACTGGTACTGGTAAAACTGCCGCTTTCGGGATTCCACTTATCGAAAAAATTGACCCAAAAAATCCAAATATCCAAGCATTAGTAATTGCTCCAACTCGTGAATTAGCAATTCAAGTATCAGAAGAGCTTTATAAAATTGGTTATGATAAACGTGTAAAATTATTATCAGTTTACGGTGGGCAAGAAATTGGCCGTCAAATTCGTGCACTGAAAAATAGACCTCAAATCATTGTTGGTACACCAGGACGTATTATTGATCATATTAATCGTCGTACGTTAAAATTAGAAGATGTGCAAACATTAGTACTAGATGAAGCAGATGAAATGTTAAACATGGGCTTTATAGATGATATTAATTCAATTTTAGAAAACGTGCCGACTGAGCGTCAAACATTACTGTTCTCAGCAACAATGCCACCAGCTATTCGCAAAATTGCTGAAACATTCATGCGTGATCCAGAAATCGTAAAAATTAAAGCAAAAGAATTAACAGTTGATAATATTGATCAATATTTTGTGAAGTCTGCTGAACGCGAAAAGTTCGACATTTTATCTCGCTTATTAAACGTTCACCAACCAGAGCTTGCTATCATCTTTGGACGTACAAAACGTCGCGTGGATGAGCTTGCACAGGCCCTATCAATTCGCGGATACTTAGCAGAAGGTATTCATGGTGATTTAAGCCAAGCAAAACGTATTTCAGTATTACGTCAATTTAAAGAAAATAAAATTGATATTCTTGTTGCCACAGATGTAGCTGCACGTGGACTTGATATTTCTGGTGTAACACATGTTTATAATTTTGACATTCCACAAGATCCTGAATCATATGTTCACCGTATTGGTCGTACAGGGCGCGCAGGTAAATCAGGTCTTGCAGTAACATTTGTAACACCTCGTGAAATGGGTTATTTACGTATTGTTGAGGAAACAACGAAAAAACGTATGACACCACTTCGTCCACCAACTTCTGATGAAGCTCTTGAAGGTCAACAACGGTTAGCTGTAGAGACGCTAGAAGGTCTTATCGCGAATAATAATCTAGGTGATTATCGTACATTTGCAGCAGAATTACTTGAAAATCATGATGCGCTTGATGTTGTTGCTGCTGCTCTTCGTACATTAACAAAAGAGCCAGATGATACACCAGTAACTATTACGGAAGAACGACCATTACCAATGCGTCGTGAGCGTTCTTCTAACAATCGTGGCGGAGATCGTGGACGTAATAACCGTAGCTTTAACGGACGTCGAGATAGTGGACGTAGCGGAGACCGACGTGGCGGAAGTCGTCGAGATGGCGGACGCCGTGAAGGTGGTGCTCGTCGTGAGGGTGGACAAGGGCGCTCTCGTGCACCACGACGTCACGAAGATTAATTTTTATCTTCATTCAGCAGACTCCCACCTCAACAGAGTGGGGTACAATTCAAAATCTGGACGCATTTACGCCAGGGTAAAATTGATTATTACGAACCTTACAGTCAAAGTGGCTGTAAGGTTTTTTTCGTATATTTTGAAACAAAAGGAGCATTCAACTCGTATACGTAATTAAAGAAAGTGAGGGAACAACTTTGAGAGCAGAACCAATTCATAAAATTTCCCGAAAAGGGTTAACTGTGTGGCGTTTATATGGTGTATTACAAACAATATTGCTATTGATTGTGGCAGTAATTGTTTCCTACTGCACGTATTATTTTGAGTGGCCATCATTTATTTATTTCATTGCTGTAGCAGTAGTTTTACTGAGTGCTATTTTATCAGTTTACTTATTTCCAAAAATAAGGTGGGAACGCTGGCGTTATGAGGTCCGTGAGAATGAAATTGAAGTACAACACGGTTTATTTGTTGTTAAACGTACACTTATTCCAATGGTGCGTGTACAGCATGTAGATACAACACAAGGGCCAATTTTAAAAAGATATGATTTAGGTAATATTTCAATATCAACAGCAGCAACTGTACATACGATTCCTGCGCTTGTGATGGATGAAGCTGATGGACTTCGTGCACGAATTTCGGAATTAGCAAGGGTGGCGGAAGATGATGTCTAAGGAAATTAATCGTTTACATCCAATATCAGCTATTATAACGAGTGCAAAAGTATTAAAAAGCATGATTTTACCTGTTGCTATTATTTTTGTTACGAATGGTTTTAAATTTTCGTTTAATTTTACTAGCGATCATTTTTTAAAAACACTGTTATTGCTCGGTATTTGGGTAGTAGTAGCTGTACTTGCGGTTGTTAGTGGGATTATTAGATGGCGTACTTTTGTCTATTGGTTTGAAGAGGGTGAATTACGTGTAAAGTATGGCCTGTTTGTTAAAAAGAAGCGTTATATTCCATTTGAACGTATTCAAAGCTTAAATTACAATGAAGGAATTTTTCACAGGTTATTTGGTTTAGTAAAGGTACAGATTGAAACTGCAGGGAGTAAGGATGGAAAGCCTGAGGCAGAGTTAACGGCAATACGTAAAGCAGCAGCTGATGCAATAGAGCTGGAAATGCGTCGAGCAAAAAAACAAATAGCGGAAGAAACTGAAGATGAACAGCCTGCTCAAATGACAGAGGAAGAAGTAGTTCCACAGATTTATCATATGTCAATCCGTGATTTATTAGTCTTGGCAACGACCTCGGGTGGAATTGGCGTCGTACTGTCTGGTCTTGCAGCAATTGTCTCTCAGTTTTCAGATATAATTCCTTATGAAACTGTGTTTCATGAGTTAGCTGACTTTGTTAAAATTGGAGCCTTTTTAGTTGCACTAACAGTAATGTTCATCTTAATCGTTGCATGGTTTGTTTCTGTAGTAATTACATTAATTAACTACTATGAGTACACAGTTAGAATTGAAGATGAAAAGTTAATCATTACAAAAGGGTTACTTGAGAAAAAACGAATTACTTTACCCTTAAATCGAATTCAGGCAATTCGTATTGTAGAGAATCCAGTACGTCAATTATTTGGATTTGCAACAGTGGTTGTTGAAAGTGCTGGAGGAAATGGTGAGAGTGGAAAAGATAAGAAGATTACTTTATTTCCACTTATAAAAAAACAGGATTGTCTAGAAACGTTAGAGCAACTTTTCCCAGAAATGAACTGGCATCCAGAATTTATTCATTCTCCAAAACGTGCTCGTCCATTTTTCTATCGTATCGATTTTATTTGGCTCATCCCTATAATTGGTGCATGTAGTTATTTCTTGTATCCGTATGGTTTGCTTTCACTGCTGCTGGTTCCACTTACAATACTTCTGGGTATTTGGCAGCATAAAACAGCTGGTTATATGATTGATGGAAAGCAGCTTACAATGCAATACCGAGTATTTAATCGTATTACATTTTTTATGGAGAAAAAACGCATACAATCTATTGAAAGTACTCAAACGTATTTCCAAAAAAGAAAAAATGTTATGTCTATTAAAGCTACAGTAATGTCTGGAATGACTGGAATGACTGGAAACGTTCCGAGCTTAGAACAGAAGGATGCTGAAACCATCTTATCTTGGTATGAGCATTAATCATATGGAAGGCTAACCATTTACAATTTTTTGTAATGGTTAGCCTTTTTTAGCTATAAATAAACAATAATAATTTATATAATAGAATATATCTAACAAAAGGGGTGGATTTTTTGTTTAAATATGATATTAACGAAAACACGTATTTGAAATTGTTGGATTTAAACGATGTAGATGAGTTATTTACATTGACAGATCGGTCTAGGGAAACTTTGCGAGAGTGGTTACCTTTCGTAGATGATGTGAGAACGGTAGAGGATACAGAAAAATTCGTAAGAAATGCGATGCACCAATATGCTAATAATAATGGTATACAAGCAGGGATTTATTATGAGGGGAAGCTTGCAGGAGTAATTGGCTATCATCAAGTGAATTGGCAACATAGATGGACGAGTATCGGTTATTGGTTAGGAAACGATTTTGTTGGTAAGGGGTTAGTTACTAATTCAATGAAAGCTTTTATTGATTATGCTTTTAGCTATTTAAAGTTAAATCGTATAGAAGTACGTGTTGCTGTAGGGAATATTCGAAGCCGTACAATACCAAAAGTGCTTGGTTTTAACGAGGAAGGTCGTTTGAGAGACGCTGAATGGTTATATGATCATCATGTCGATCAGGTAGTCTACGGATTAACGGCAGCTGAATGGAAAAAACTAAAATCAACGAACGAGAATACTATCGTTTTATAAAATAAAAATTTGGTCGTTATAATAAAAGATAAAGTAAGAGGAGCATCCGTTTTCCTAAGGATCCTCCTCTTTGTGCCTGCTATTTACCTGCCATTTTTTGTTTACGCCAGCTTAAAATTCTTTTGGGGTGTAAATAAATCAACCCAAGAATGAATCCAGTTACTAAGCCACCTAAATGCGCATAGACATTCACATTTGGCTGTATAAAAGTCATAATGACACTGATTACAATGATTGGTAAGATTAGCTTGCGAAGCATAGGCATTGTGCGGCGTGTATAATAAACAAGCGCCCCAAAAGCACCAAAAATGCCAAAAATAGCCCCACTTGCACCGAGACTACCATAGCCACTATCATTATTAAGTAGATAGGTCGCCATGTTTCCTACAATGCCGGATAATAAATAAATAGTTATAAAACGTGCCTTACCTGCAATTTTTTCAAGCTCTGGCCCGAAAATATACAATGAAAACATATTAAAGAGCATGTGTAAGAAGCCGGCATGTAAAAACATTGCAGATAAAATACGCCACCATTCACCGTTCTGGATTAGGAAATTCAGTTGGATTCCGTAATTCAATACAAGTACCCCAACACCAGGTAAAATAGTTAATACATAAAAAATTAAATTAATCGCTATAAACGTAGAAACAACAGGGTAATACTTTGTATATTGCTTAAAATTTTCTGTTCTACTAAACATGGCTCCACCTCAATTTACAATTATTATACATGGCTTTTTGGTAATAGGAAAAGGAGAAGTTCAAATGATTAAAGGAATTGGTCTCGATATTGTAGAAATTGAACGTATTGCTAAAGCATTGACGCGAACAAATAAATTTAAAGATCGGATTTTATCTGAAAAGGAAAGAGGTTTATTCGAGGCACATTCAGAAACTCGTAGAATAGAATTTTTAGCTGGGCGATTTGCTGCTAAAGAGGCATTTTCCAAGGCTTTAGGAACGGGTATTGGGGAGCAATGCAAGCTCCATGATATTGAAATTTTAAGAGGAGAAGCTGGGAATCCTGTTTTATATTTTAAAGGAAGACTTGTAAATGGGTTTGTTAGTATCACACATACTAAGCAATACGCGGCAGCGCAGGTCATATTGCTGCTGTAAGTAATAGTGAATATCGTGCTGCCATAAAAAAAGATGCTCTACCTTCTGTAAAATTCTTTGAACATTAAAGATTAATTTCGCCTTGGTGTTATTGTAGCTATGCTTTCGATACAAAAAAACATTTGCTGAATGAAGATAAATATATTGCCTGCTCTTCAGATGACATAACTGACAAATAAGGTTCATATATTGTCGTAGTGGATTTGAAAGAAGAAAGGGTGAAAGCGTGGGCAACCGTATAGTTAAATGGCTCGTCTTAATTTGTACAATATTACTTCTGTCGGCGTGTGGTACAGCCTCACAGGAAAAAGTGTTGAAGAAGGTTAATGGTAAATGGGCAGAGACAAATGGTTATGAGTTAAATGCCTCGATGGAGATTAAATCGGGTGGAGAGCCAAGAAAATATGATGTAACAGTTTGGCATACTAAACCTGACTTTTATCGAGTAGAAGTAGTAGAAAGTGGGAAAGATGTTTCGCAGATGATAGTACGAAATGCAGATGGAGTGTTTGTAGTTACACCGACATTGAACAAAATGTATAAGTTCCAAAGTGACTGGCCAAAGAAAAACAGTCAGGCATATTTAATAGGTGCTCTAGCAGAAGATTTAGCTGAAGATAAAAATGTTGTCATGAAAGAGCAAGAAAAAGCATATATATTTGAAGCGGCTACTAGAAATAGCTATAAAAATAGTATGCCTCATCAGGTGATTACAGTAAATAAGAAAACATTGCTTCCAACTTCCGTGGTCATTATGAATGATGTAAAGGAAGAACAAATTCGTATAACATTTAAAAATATCAAATTAGGTGTTCAGCATGCAGCCAAGGAATATGCAGTTGAGCAATTTACGGAAACAGATCAAACAAAAGGTGAACAAGCTGCTCCTACAGAAAAGGATGACAAAGGCGAAAAAGATGGTAAAGAAGCAGTAGGTGCTGAAGTTGAAAATAAAGAGTTTCAAACAAATTACCCTGTTGTTAATTGGGAAAATACGAAGATGACGGAAGAAAAGGTAATTCGTGAGAACGGTATGGATCGTGTCATCTTAACATTCGAGGGTGACAAGCCATTTACAGTTATGCAACAACCAGCGACCAAAGAGAGTGCGATGCTACCAGTATCTTCACCAGGTGATCCGGTAGATTTAGGCTTTACAATCGGTGCAATAACAGATACATCTATTAGTTGGGAAAAGGATGGGGTTGCATTCTTTGTTGCATCAAGTAAATTATCTCGTGATGAAATGATAGAAGTTGCTACTTCTATGACGATAAGTAGTATGAAATAACTTTTGTAGCTACAGCTTTCAAATCACTGAAAGCTGTAGCTTATTAAGCTAAATAGTGATTAAACACTGTTTAGAAAGTGTTAAGTTGTATAATATATTCTAGAAGTTATAAAAGCGAGTTAAGTACAATAACTTTCAATTTGAAAGAATTAAATGAATTTATGGCAATACATAATGTTTTAATAAAAAATAAAGAGGGTATCCTAATGATGACACAGCAGCATTTTAGACCAACAAAAGCAATTATAGACTTACAAGCAATCCAACAAAACGTACAAAATTTGAAAAAACTACTTCGACCAAATGTTCAAATTATTGCTGTAGTAAAAGCCAATGCATATGGTCATGGAGATGTAGCTGTTGCTAAAGCAGCCTTAGAAGCTGGCGCTACTATCCTTGCCGTAGCAACACCCGACGAAGCATTACATATTCGAGCACATTTTGAAGAACCTGACATACTAGTTTTGGGTGCATCTCCAGTTTCGTTTGTACCTTTTGCAGCTCAAAAGCGCATTATTCTTACGGTATTTGCAAGTGAATGGGTCCAGCAGGCTGCTCCGTTAATAGCGCACGAAGCAGACCCGTTACGACTACATATAAAAGTAGATAGTGGAATGGGGAGAATCGGCGTTCGCTCTGAACAAGAGCTTTTGGAGCTTTCTGACATAATTCAAACAGCAAATAATATGAAACTTGATGGGATATTCACGCATTTTGCAACAGCAGATGAGGAGGATACATCCTACTTCGATAGACAAGCTCATTTCTTTGAGCAATGCCTTTCTGCTTTGCCTGAGAAACCTAGACTTGTCCATGCCTCAAATACGGCTACTTCTTTAGTTAAAGGCGCTCATTTCCAATATGACGCTGTCAGATATGGTATTTCAATGTATGGATTATCACCGTCGTCATATGTGGAAGGTATTCTACCTTTCCAATTACAGCCTGCGTTTACACTTGAAAGTGAGCTTGTCCATGTGAAGCAATTACAAGCAGGAGATTCTATTGGCTATGGAGCTACGTATGCTGCCCCTTCAGATTTGTGGATAGGAACCATACCAATAGGCTATGCAGATGGGGCAATTCGTAAACTAGGCGGTCAAGAAGTATTAATTGATGGTCAAAGAATGCCGATAGTTGGACGAATTTGTATGGACCAATGTATGGTTGCCTTACCAAAAGCATATGCTATAGGGGAGAAGGTAACACTTATTGGTCGTCAAGGGAAAGATGTCATTTCAATAGATGAATGGGCTGTTAAACTTGAAACCATTAATTACGAAGTACCATGCATAATTACAGCAAGAGTACCACGAGTATACGTTTAGTTGATTTTAAGCAGGCACAATGAAAAAAACTTTCTTTCATATATTGGTGAATAATTAACACTGGAGAAAATATCACCAAAAATTTAATTTACTGATCGTTGCTAATAAGGTAAATCGGCATATACCTTCGACAACCTACATATTTTTACAACTTGTCCTTCAAATTGTCAGATATTTTGTCATTTCATGTCTTTTCAACAATATCTTTCAATGATAGAATGAGTAGTAATGAAAAAGTGGATGGTTCCGTTGGAGGTGCTTGCTGTGTACGAGAAAAAGTTAAGAGAAGCTACAATTGCTGTTCAGGATAGACTATTTCTACAAACAAAGGAAGTAATTGAAGGTGAATCGTTTGCGCGTATTTTGTCGCGCAATATTTTAATGCAGGAGCAACCAAATCAAATACGGGAAGCTATGATGAAAGGATATGTTGAAATGTCTCATATAAATCTGATGATTGCAAGTGAATGCTTGCATGCGGAATATGAAGCACAACATATGGTGGAGCGTCTCGTTAGCGGGGGATGACACTTTGAATGTAAAACGTGGTGACGTTTTTTTTGCAGATTTATCGCCGGTAATTGGGTCCGAGCAAGGAGGGACTAGACCGGTGCTGATTATTCAAAATGATATTGGCAATCGATTTAGTCCGACTGTCATCATCGCAGCCATAACTGCACAGATTCAGAAAGCAAAGTTACCGACTCATGTTGAAATCAATGCTGAAAAGTATGGTTTTGAACGTGACTCGGTTATTCTGCTCGAGCAAGTGCGAACAATCGATAAGTCAAGATTGACAGATCGTATTACGCAGCTTGATCATGCAGTGATGGAGAAGGTTGATGGTGCACTGATGATTAGTTTAGGGCTTGTCAAATTTTGATATACATATATGTATAGAGGCATCGAGATGATTTTTCATCTCGATGCTTTTTTGAATTAAACTCTCAAATACTTCATTTCCATAAATTGAATTTGGTATTTGAAAATGGTATTAATAGATTTAAGGGGAAAATAAGTTATTATTCAAAATAGATTTTTGAAAAAATTATAGAAAGGTTTATGAAAATATACATAGAATTTACCATTTATAAGATTTATGAAATGAGATTAAAACAAATAAAAATTCAGGTCGAATATAAGTGTACAGTATAACTCCGAAAGGAATTGGGGGGACAGCGGTGGCAATGAGGTCTTCGGTTGAAATTATTACTGAATGGGATATAGTTACAGCAAGACAACTGGGGCGCAATGAAGCAAAGGCACTTGGATTTGGCACTGTTGATCAGGCTAGAATAACTACAGCTATTAGTGAATTGGCTCGAAATATATACTTATATGCAAATGTTGGCTTCATTGAAATTGAAAAAATTGAAACGGACGCAGAAAAGAAAATAATTATTATTGCAACTGACCAAGGTCCGGGAATAAAAGATGTTCGAGAGGTGATGGAGGATGGTTACTCTACTTCTGGAGGGCTTGGAGCAGGTTTACCAGGCGTGAATCGTTTAATGGATACAATGACCATCCACTCAGTTATTGGAGAGGGTACTACCATCAGAGCTGAAAAATGGCTGCGATAGGATGTGGTAATGTTGGATCGATTAGAGTCACAGTATAAGAAAATTTTGTCAGATTACTTGACTGACCAAACAGAGAGAAATTTATATATTGCTCAAAACTTCACACGTCAGCTAATCCAAAAAAATGTTTCTCCAGAGGAAGTTGTAAGTATCCACAAAAACGCAGTTAGCAAAATATTACCTGATAGAATGAGAGAGGAACAATCAGCATATGATTTTCTAATTGAGGTAATGGTCCATTATGGCATGGCACATAGGGAGCACCAAAGCTTATTGCAAAAACAAGCTGAATATGAATTGGAAATGAAAATCGCTACAAACATTCAAAAAACACTACTCAAAACGGTTGTACCGCATTTAACTAGTGTTGACATAGGAATGGTATCAATTCCAATTCGCAAAATGAATGGGGATTATGTACATTTTTTACATGGTCGGGAGGATTATTTGAGTGTAGCGGTGACAGACGTGGTAGGAAAAGGGGTTCCGGCTGCTTTATGTATGTCTATGGTGAAATATGGTCTTGAAACATTAGAATATACGTATAAAGATCCTACATATGTGCTCGAAGTTATTAATCGAGTAATTGAAAAAGGCGTGGATGATAGTATGTTTGTTTCCATGTTTTACGGCTGTTTGGATCTACAAAAAAATACTTTTTCCTACGCTTCAGCAGGTCATGAGCCAGCGCTTCATTATTGTGCTAGACGAGATGAATTTTTTACTTTGGAGGCAAAAGGTCTATTATTGGGTGTACTGCCTGAAACAAAGTATATATATAAAGAAATTACTTTAGAGAAAAATGATATCATCCTGATGATGACAGATGGTGTTACTGAATTTAGATCACATGAAGAATTGAACTCACGAGAGATTATTACAGCATTGATTGCAGAGAATAAGCATTTGACAGCCCAAGAGCTATGTAATCTTCTTTATAAACAAATTGAGGAGCTACAGGATTTTAAACTATCGGATGATTTTACAGTTGTTATTTTAAAAAAATAGGATGTAGAAGGTTTAATTTTTTTCATAAGTGGGAAATGAAGTACAGTCTAACAAATATGGTGGAGGTGTGCTATATGGACGTGGCAATACATTTTAAAGAAATTGATTATAAATTATATGGATTCGTAGAGGGTGAAATAGATACCTTTACTGCTTCAGTTCTACGTGAGGAGCTAGAGGCTATAAAAATTACTGAAGGGTTAGAAATAGAACTTAATTTATCAAAAGTAAATTATATGGATAGTACAGGTTTGGGTATTTTTGTAGCTTTTTATAAAAAAGCATTACGTGAAAATGGAAAAGTAAAACTTGTTGGTTTATCGAATAGATTACAACGGCTATTTGAAATTACTGGATTAAGCGATTTAATGGATATCGAAACTGATAAAAAGGTGGAATTAAGATAATGAAGGAATTTGATTATATTGAAATAAGGGTTCCTGCAAAACCGCAATTTGTCAGTGTAATTCGGTTAACGGTTTCTGGCTTAGCTAGTCGAGTTGGCTTTAATTATGATGATATCGAGGATTTAAAAATCGCAGCAAGTGAAGCAGTTACAAACGTAGTACATCATGCATATAAGGATGATGAAGAAGGTGAAATCGTTATTGGATGTGCCTTGTATGAAAATAAACTCGAAATGATGGTTGCGGACTATGGAAATAGTTTTAATTTTGAAGAGATTAAGTCAAAAATTGGGCCATATCATCCTGGAGATTGTATAGCTGGTTTACGTGAAGGTGGTTTGGGACTCTATTTAATGGAAACTTTGATGGATGAGGTGATGATTAATAACGATGGTGGCGTAACTGTCTTTATGACAAAGTATGTCACTAGGGAGCAGGTGGAAAAAAATGTCGAAAGAATCACTACATAAATCTTCGTCCAATGAAGATGTATTAGAGTGGATTGCATTGTACCAATCAACTGAGGATGATGAAGCGCAAACAAATTTAGTGATTCATTATCGATATTTAGTTGAATCCATAGCACGCAAGTATTCGAATGGAAAATCTTATTATGATGATATTGTTCAAGTAGGTATGCTAGGATTACTTGGTGCAATTAGACGTTTTGATCCCAATGTTGGTAGAAGTTTTGAGGCATTTGCTGTACCAACGATTGTTGGAGAGATTAAACGTTTTTTACGCGATAAAACATGGGACGTTCATGTACCAAGACGTATAAAAGAGCTGGGACCGCGAATTAAAACAACAGTGGAAGCGCTGACCATTGAGTTGCAGCGTTCTCCATCTATTAAAGAAATTGCAGATCAATTAGAAGTGGAAGAGGAAGAAGTTCTTGAGGCTATGGAGATGAGTCGTAGTTATCAAGCTCTTTCTATGGATCATTCAATAGAGTCAGATTCAGACGGAAGTACAGTAACCTTGTTTGATATAATGGGTAAAGTAGATGATGGCTATGAAATAACCAATAAAAGATTAATTGTTTCTGAGGCCATGAACGTTTTAAATGATAGGGAAAAACAAATCATTCAGCTTACATATTTAGAGCAACTTAGTCAAAAAGAAGCTGGAGAACTATTAGGAATTTCTCAAATGCATGTATCTCGAATACAAAGAAAAGCAATAAAGAAATTACAGGAGGTTATCTTAGCAAGTGGCAGCGTTTCGCTCTAAACGTTTAGGTAAAGGCATTTTTGCTAAAATTACAAAGGTTATAATGTCAGTGTCATTGAAATAGTTTACTCTATGTTTAGAGTAGACTATTTTTTTGCATTTTTAGTAAAGTGTAATGGTAAAATGAAAAGAAAAAAGGTAGTGATGAAGTGGATCAAAATCAATTGTTACAGCTTATTGCAAAGGATGTTGCAATCAAGCCAGGCCAGGCAGAGGCTGTTATTAAATTATTAGAAGAGGGAAATACCGTACCGTTCATAGCACGCTATCGAAAAGAAGCTACTGGGTCCCTTGATGAGGTGCAAATTAAAGCTGTAGAGGAGCGTTATCACTACATACAGCAGCTTGAACATCGCAAAGAAGAGGTTATTCGATTAATTCAAGAACAAAATAAGTTAACACCGGAATTAGAACAAGCTATCCAAGCAGCAATTGTTTTACAGCGGGTAGAAGATCTATATCGACCGTATAAACAAAAGCGTCGTACAAAGGCGACAATTGCGAAAGAAAAAGGACTAGAACCTCTTGCGGATCTTTTATTAGAATATCGCTCTGATACATTAGCGCAATTAACTGTCCAATTCATAGATGGGGAAACTGTTACAAACACAGAGGATGCATTGGCTGGTGCAAGAGATATTTTAGCCGAGCGTTTTGCTGATGACGCAGCAATTCGTGAGAAAATACGTGCGTATTCATGGAAAGACGGTCTACTCGTGACTAGTGTGAAAAATGCGGAGGCAGATGATAAAAACGTTTTTGAAATGTACTATGAATATGAAGAACCTGTAAATCGAATTGTTCCTCATCGTATTTTAGCGGTAAACCGAGGAGAGAAAGAAGAAGTTTTAAAGGTAGCCATAAATGTTCCAGTAGAGCGTGTATTAATGATTATGTGGAAAGAGTGGATTCCGGCAACTGGTTCTTCTCCAGCAATCGCTGAGGTAAAGCTTGCGATTGAGGATTCTTATAAACGCTTAATCCAGCCTTCGATTGAAAGAGAATTACGAAATGAGCTTACTGAAAAGGCTGAAGCGCAGGCTATTCATATCTTCTCGGAAAACTTGCGCAATCTGCTTTTACAACCACCTATGAAAGGGAAATATGTATTAGGCGTTGACCCTGCATATCGTACCGGCTGTAAGCTAGCAGTTGTTGATGAAACAGGGAAAATGTTAGAGGTTACAGCCATTTATCCTCACCCTCCTAAGCCTGACGTAGCAAAATCTAAGGCCGTTGTAAAGGAATTATTAGCAAAATACCCAATTCAAATAATTGCTATTGGTAATGGGACTGCCTCACGTGAAACAGAACAATTTATTGCTGATGTTATAAACGAGCTTGATACCGAAATAGCCTATGTAATTGTCAATGAAGCGGGTGCATCTGTTTATTCTGCATCAGAGATTGCACGGGCAGAGTTCCCAGATTTACAGGTAGAGCAGCGCAGTGCTGTTTCTATTGCACGTCGTCTACAAGATCCTTTGTCAGAGTTAGTAAAAATTGAGCCTAAGGCGGTTGGGGTAGGTCAGTACCAGCACGATGTATCACAAAAGAAATTGACTGAATCCTTAACATTTATCGTAGAGACAGCCGTTAACCAAGTTGGTGTAGACGTTAATACTGCCTCAGCCTCTTTATTACAACATGTTTCTGGGTTATCAAAAACTGTTGCAGAGAATATTGTGAAGATGCGAGAGGAAAACGGGCAGTTCACCACACGTACTCAATTAAAGAAAATTCCGCGACTTGGGGCAAAAACATACGAACAAGCAATTGGTTTCTTACGAATACCTGAAGCAAAAAATCCGTTTGATGCAACGGGTATTCACCCTGAAAGCTATAGTTTGGCTGAGCAAATATTAGAGGTTGCAGAAATAAATAAAAATGAGCTTGGTACACAGAAGGCAGAAGAGGCAATTGCTAACCTAGATGTTCAAAATTTAAGTGAGGTACTTGATATTGGGGTGGTTACAATTCGTGATATAGTCGATACATTAATGAAGCCAAGCCGTGACCCGCGTGATGCATTCCCACAGCCACTATTAAAAACAGATGTATTAAAGATGGAAGATTTACAAGTTGGCATGGAACTACAAGGGACAGTCAGAAATGTTGTTGATTTCGGAGCTTTTATTGATATTGGTGTGAAGCAGGATGGGCTTGTGCACATTTCTAAATTACAAAAAAAGCGTATTAAGCATCCTCTAGAAGTAGTTGCGCTAGGAGATATTGTAACAGTTTGGGTAGAACAAATTGATGTGAAAAAAGGGCGCATTTCATTAACTATGCTGCCTCCTGAAAATCAAATAATGGAAATGTAATAAATTTAAACCACACTGTCTATACTAAGCAGTGTGGTATTCTTGTTGTTAGAGGTGATCTTGATATGAACAATGAGGAACTTCAAAAGCTTGTCAGTAGAATATCATTAGAAAGTTTCCAAAAGCCTTTCATGCATCTAGCATATTTTAATGCAAGGTTACGATCTACTGGTGGGCGTTATCTCTTACAATCACATAATATAGAAATTAATCCAAAAGCATATGAATTGTATGGTCTTGAGGAAGTAAAGGGTATCGTTCGTCACGAGCTTTGCCACTATCATTTACATTTAGAGGGTAAGGGTTATCAGCATCGAGATAAAGATTTTCGAGAATTATTAAAAAAAGTAAATGCTCCCCGGTTTTGCTCAACTCTTCAGACACCTAGTACTTTGCGAAAAAAGCAACGTCGACTCTATACATATTCGTGTGTTAAATGCCAACAGATATATGTAAGAAAGATTAGAATGAATGTCGAGAAATACTGCTGTAGCAAATGCTTAGGACGTTTAAAACTACAAGAATAAAAAAACTTTTAAAAAAGGGTTGACGTTTACTTGATGTATCACTATAATAGTAAAAGTCGACAAGATAACAACGACGAATTACATTGAATTATTCCGAAGTAGCTCAGTTGGTAGTAGCACCTGACTGTTAATCAGGTTGTCGCAGGTTCGAGTCCTGCCTTCGGAGCCATGGCCCCTTGGTCAAGTGGTTAAGACACCGCCCTTTCACGGCGGTAACACGGGTTCGAATCCCGTAGGGGTCATTTCATTCGTAATATTTCTTAAAATGTAGTAACATTGGTCCCGTGGTGTAGCGGTTAACATGCCTGCCTGTCACGCAGGAGATCGCCGGTTCGATCCCGGTCGGGACCGCCACTTATTGGGGTATAGCCAAGCGGTAAGGCAACGGATTTTGATTCCGTCATGCCTAGGTTCGAATCCTAGTACCCCAGCCATTCATTTCTTAATTAGAGCCATTAGCTCAGTTGGTAGAGCATCTGACTTTTAATCAGAGGGTCGAAGGTTCGAGTCCTTCATGGCTCATCTTTTTAAGAAAAAAAGGTTGATTTTTCGGATTATCATAGTATAATAAGAAAGTTCCTAATTGAATGCGGTCGTGGCGGAATGGCAGACGCGCTAGGTTGAGGGCCTAGTGGGGGCAACCCCGTGGAGGTTCAAGTCCTCTCGGCCGCACCAAGTCGATTTTGAAATATTAATATTTGCGCCCGTAGCTCAATTGGATAGAGCGTCTGACTACGGATCAGAAGGTTGTGGGTTCGACTCCTGCCGGGCGCGCCATTTTATAAAAAAACTTTAATATTTTGTGCGGGTGTAGTTTAATGGTAAAACCTCAGCCTTCCAAGCTGATGTCGTGAGTTCGATTCTCATCACCCGCTCCAAAAAAACTTTTAAAAAATTATTGACAATTACGCTCATGTGTAATATGATATAATAGTTGTCGCTTCGAAGTGACGTTATGAACCTTGAAAACTGAACAAGCAAAACGTAATCAATATAGTTTTTAGTAGCTAGCTTTTGCTAGTGAACAAAACAAAAATTTTGGACATCAAAATTGATGCCAGCAAAACAATTTGAGCTAATCAAATTTCTTTTATGGAGAGTTTGATCCTGGCTCAGGACGAACGCTGGCGGCGTGCCTAATACATGCAAGTCGAGCGAACAGAGAAGGAGCTTGCTCCTTTGACGTTAGCGGCGGACGGGTGAGTAACACGTGGGCAACCTACCCTATAGTTTGGGATAACTCCGGGAAACCGGGGCTAATACCGAATAATCTATGTCACCTCATGGTGACATACTGAAAGACGGTTTCGGCTGTCGCTATAGGATGGGCCCGCGGCGCATTAGCTAGTTGGTGAGGTAATGGCTCACCAAGGCGACGATGCGTAGCCGACCTGAGAGGGTGATCGGCCACACTGGGACTGAGACACGGCCCAGACTCCTACGGGAGGCAGCAGTAGGGAATCTTCCACAATGGGCGAAAGCCTGATGGAGCAACGCCGCGTGAGTGAAGAAGGTTTTCGGATCGTAAAACTCTGTTGTAAGGGAAGAACAAGTACAGTAGTAACTGGCTGTACCTTGACGGTACCTTATTAGAAAGCCACGGCTAACTACGTGCCAGCAGCCGCGGTAATACGTAGGTGGCAAGCGTTGTCCGGAATTATTGGGCGTAAAGCGCGCGCAGGCGGTCCTTTAAGTCTGATGTGAAAGCCCACGGCTCAACCGTGGAGGGTCATTGGAAACTGGGGGACTTGAGTGCAGAAGAGGAAAGTGGAATTCCAAGTGTAGCGGTGAAATGCGTAGAGATTTGGAGGAACACCAGTGGCGAAGGCGACTTTCTGGTCTGTAACTGACGCTGAGGCGCGAAAGCGTGGGGAGCAAACAGGATTAGATACCCTGGTAGTCCACGCCGTAAACGATGAGTGCTAAGTGTTAGGGGGTTTCCGCCCCTTAGTGCTGCAGCTAACGCATTAAGCACTCCGCCTGGGGAGTACGGTCGCAAGACTGAAACTCAAAGGAATTGACGGGGGCCCGCACAAGCGGTGGAGCATGTGGTTTAATTCGAAGCAACGCGAAGAACCTTACCAGGTCTTGACATCCCGTTGACCACTGTAGAGATATAGTTTCCCCTTCGGGGGCAACGGTGACAGGTGGTGCATGGTTGTCGTCAGCTCGTGTCGTGAGATGTTGGGTTAAGTCCCGCAACGAGCGCAACCCTTGATCTTAGTTGCCATCATTTAGTTGGGCACTCTAAGGTGACTGCCGGTGATAAACCGGAGGAAGGTGGGGATGACGTCAAATCATCATGCCCCTTATGACCTGGGCTACACACGTGCTACAATGGACGATACAAACGGTTGCCAACTCGCGAGAGGGAGCTAATCCGATAAAGTCGTTCTCAGTTCGGATTGTAGGCTGCAACTCGCCTACATGAAGCCGGAATCGCTAGTAATCGCGGATCAGCATGCCGCGGTGAATACGTTCCCGGGCCTTGTACACACCGCCCGTCACACCACGAGAGTTTGTAACACCCGAAGTCGGTGAGGTAACCTTTTGGAGCCAGCCGCCGAAGGTGGGATAGATGATTGGGGTGAAGTCGTAACAAGGTAGCCGTATCGGAAGGTGCGGCTGGATCACCTCCTTTCTAAGGATATTTTCGGAATACAAACCTTGGGTTTGTAAGATTACGTTTTGCGTTCAGTTTTGAAGGTTCATTCTTCCGAATGAAATACTTCAAAACTTGTTCTTTGAAAACTGGATAAAACGACATTGAAATTGTAACAAACACATTTATTTTTTAAGTTTTTTTATAGGCTTAATAACATTAAAAAGGTTTCGATAGTTTTTATCGGAAGCTGCAGGTTAAGTTATTAAGGGCGCACGGCGAATGCCTTGGCACTAGGAGCCGAAGAAGGACGGCACTAACACCGATATGCTTCGGGGAGCTGTAAGTGAGCTTTGATCCGGAGATTTCCGAATGGGGGAACCCACTACGTTTAATCGCGTAGTATCTTGACGTGAATACATAGCGTCTTGAAGGCAGACCCAGGGAACTGAAACATCTAAGTACCTGGAGGAAGAGAAAGAAAAATCGATTCCCTGAGTAGCGGCGAGCGAAACGGGAAGAGCCCAAACCAAGAGGCTTGCCTCTTGGGGTTGTAGGACACTCTATACGGAGTTACAAAAGAGCGAGTTAGATGAAGCGACTTGGAAAGGTCCGCCAGAGCAGGTAAAAGCCCTGTAGTCGAAAGTTCGTTCTCTCCAGAGTGGATCCTGAGTACGGCGGAACACGTGAAATTCCGTCGGAATCCGGGAGGACCATCTCCCAAGGCTAAATACTACCTAGTGACCGATAGTGAACCAGTACCGTGAGGGAAAGGTGAAAAGCACCCCGGGAGGGGAGTGAAAGAGATCCTGAAACCGTGTGCCTACAAGTAGTTAGAGCCCGTTAATGGGTGATAGCGTGCCTTTTGTAGAATGAACCGGCGAGTTACGATTACGTGCGAGGTTAAGCTTTAGAAGGCGGAGCCGCAGCGAAAGCGAGTCTGAATAGGGCGAAATAGTACGTGGTCGTAGACCCGAAACCAGGTGATCTACCCATGTCCAGGGTGAAGGTAAGGTAACACTTACTGGAGGCCCGAACCCACGCACGTTGAAAAGTGCGGGGATGAGGTGTGGGTAGCGGAGAAATTCCAATCGAACTTGGAGATAGCTGGTTCTCTCCGAAATAGCTTTAGGGCTAGCCTCGTGATGAGAATACTGGAGGTAGAGCACTGTTTGGACTAGGGGGCCATCCCGGTTTACCGAATTCAGACAAACTCCGAATGCCAGATATTTATACACGGGAGTCAGACTGCGAGTGATAAGATCCGTAGTCAAAAGGGAAACAGCCCAGACCACCAGCTAAGGTCCCAAAGTAATCGTTAAGTGGAAAAGGATGTGGCGTTGCACAGACAACCAGGATGTTGGCTTAGAAGCAGCCATCATTTAAAGAGTGCGTAATAGCTCACTGGTCGAGTGACGCTGCGCCGAAAATGTATCGGGGCTAAACGATTCACCGAAGCTGTGGATTGACATCTACGATGTCAGTGGTAGGAGAGCGTTCTAAGTGCGTTGAAGTCAGACCGGAAGGACTGGTGGAGCGCTTAGAAGTGAGAATGCCGGTATGAGTAGCGAAAGACGGGTGAGAATCCCGTCCACCGTATGACTAAGGTTTCCTGAGGAAGGCTCGTCCGCTCAGGGTTAGTCGGGACCTAAGCCGAGGCCGATAGGCGTAGGCGATGGACAACAGGTTGATATTCCTGTACCACCTCCTCACCGTTTGAGAAATGGGGGGACGCAGTAGGATAGGGTAAGCGCGCCGTTGGTTGTGCGCGTCCAAGCAGTAAGGCGTGTGTGTAGGCAAATCCGCACACTGTAACGTTGAGCTGTGATGGCGAGTCCGTATGGACGAAGTTCCTGATTTCACACTGCCAAGAAAAGCCTCTATCGAGGTGAGAGGTGCCCGTACCGCAAACCGACACAGGTAGTCGAGGAGAGAATCCTAAGGTGTGCGAGAGAACTCTCGTTAAGGAACTCGGCAAAATGACCCCGTAACTTCGGGAGAAGGGGTGCTCTTGAGCGTGCAAGCGCATGAGAGCCGCAGTGAATAGGCCCAGGCGACTGTTTAGCAAAAACACAGGTCTCTGCAAAACCGTAAGGTGACGTATAGGGGCTGACGCCTGCCCGGTGCTGGAAGGTTAAGAGGAGTGGTTAGCGCAAGCGAAGCTGCGAATTGAAGCCCCAGTAAACGGCGGCCGTAACTATAACGGTCCTAAGGTAGCGAAATTCCTTGTCGGGTAAGTTCCGACCCGCACGAAAGGCGTAACGATCTGGGCACTGTCTCAACGAGAGACTCGGTGAAATTATAGTACCTGTGAAGATGCAGGTTACCCGCGACAGGACGGAAAGACCCCGTGGAGCTTTACTGTAGCCTGATATTGAATTTTGGTACAACTTGTACAGGATAGGTAGGAGCCAGAGATCTCGGAGCGCCAGCTTCGAAGGAGGCGTCGGTGGGATACTACCCTGGTTGTATTGAAATTCTAACCCATGCCCCTTAGCGGGGCAGGAGACAGTGTCAGGCGGACAGTTTGACTGGGGCGGTCGCCTCCTAAAAGGTAACGGAGGCGCCCAAAGGTTCCCTCAGAATGGTTGGAAATCATTCGTAGAGTGTAAAGGCACAAGGGAGCTTGACTGCGAGACCTACAAGTCGAGCAGGGTCGAAAGACGGGCTTAGTGATCCGGTGGTTCCGCATGGAAGGGCCATCGCTCAACGGATAAAAGCTACCCCGGGGATAACAGGCTTATCTCCCCCAAGAGTCCACATCGACGGGGAGGTTTGGCACCTCGATGTCGGCTCATCGCATCCTGGGGCTGTAGTCGGTCCCAAGGGTTGGGCTGTTCGCCCATTAAAGCGGTACGCGAGCTGGGTTCAGAACGTCGTGAGACAGTTCGGTCCCTATCCGTCGTGGGCGTAGGAAATTTGAGAGGAGCTGTCCTTAGTACGAGAGGACCGGGATGGACACACCGCTGGTGTACCAGTTGTCTTGCCAAAGGCATCGCTGGGTAGCTATGTGTGGACGGGATAAGTGCTGAAAGCATCTAAGCATGAAGCCCCCCTCAAGATGAGATTTCCCATTACGCAAGTAAGTAAGATCCCTCAAAGACGATGAGGTAGATAGGTTCGAGGTGGAAGTGTGGTGACACATGGAGCTGACGAATACTAATCGATCGAGGACTTAACCAATATGTTTGAAGCATTCAATGCGCCGTTTATCCAGTTTTGAAAGAATAACATCTTTCAACTAAATACAAGGTCTAGTGATGATGGCAAAGAGGTCACACCCGTTCCCATACCGAACACGGAAGTTAAGCTCTTTAGCGCCGATGGTAGTTGGGGGCTTCCCCCTGTGAGAGTAGGACGTCGCTAGGCATTTAAAAAGCCAAGGATTAATTCCTTGGCTTTTTTATTATGGTTGCAGGATGATAATAACGTGTTTAAAAAAATTTCGAGCGAGAGTTATACTGGTGATGATGGAGTTGATCTTTCATAGCTTATAAAAGGATATTCTCATTTATAGTTCTGTCTTACTCATAATAGATATGGATAATTTTATTAATATTAATTTTTATATTAGAAATACTTTGAGTAAAATTGGCTTCTTCTGTGCATTTAAATTTAAGAGCAGTTTAATAAAGAATTGTTTCTTTTAGAGATTTAAATGGTTTAATGGACGTACTTTCTGGCTTTAATTTTTCGACCAGAAAAAATATAAAACAATGGAAAATATTTTAAGTGATGATGATAAGCTGATTTTAAACTTGCAACCAGTTATTATTTCGTAATCTATTACAACTAAAGTGATAAAAAAGATTGCATGTATAGTTTCTCTATGATATATTTATTAATGTCTTAGAAAGGTCCCGTGGTGTAGCGGTTAACATGCCTGCCTGTCACGCAGGAGATCGCCGGTTCGATCCCGGTCGGGACCGCCATTTTAAATGTTAAATTTGCAGTTCTTATGATTTTATTAATCATAAGAGCTTTTTTTATTTGAGTATTAAATGTCGATATGAAATTTATGGTAAATATAGCCCGTTATTTACCATAGAACAAATAAAAAACTTTAATTCATGAACATAAATGCGTCTTCCATAAAGGAGACGTGTTTTTAACTTCTTTCAGCAAATGTTTTTTGTATCGAAAGCATTGCGGACAGAAATCTTCCACCTCTATAAGTGGTGAGATGAATGACAATTTAAGTTACTATTCAGTGAATGTCCATACACCCGCTGAAATAGAGGGACTCAGTCTAAGAACCCCACGTCCCGTGGCGAAGCGACGGCAATACGGTTTTATCTGTGCGAAAGCGAACAACAACATGGTTTTAACTGTGCGAAAGCGAAGCGACAGCAACAACAACAACATACGACTGAGTGACCAACATCATGTTGCTGCGTTAACACTACGCTTTCGCTCGAAAAAACATCTGTTGGCCTAAAGCCTCCAGCGGATGTCACGGAATTGAAAAGGAATTAGTAAAGGATGTTGCCTAAAATCATCGGTTCCATGCGATAACGGCTAACTGACCTGCATCAATCAGGCCTAAGTACAAAGCCGATTGGATGCAATTATGCTAAGGTATAATGGATCTTTCTATATGTACTTAAATTAATTTTTTAAGAAACATTGGATGCTTTGAACATTTACGCTTGTTTCGGTAAACTAGAGATAATGTAGCTTGGAAAGGAAAAAGACATGATGTATGAAATAATAATGAACTCACTGGATGATACTGAAAGCTTTGCATTGAAACTTGCCAACTTACTAGAAGCCCGGGATACGATAACGTTGGAGGGGGATTTGGGTGCCGGGAAGACGACATTTACAAAAGCCTTAGCGAAAGGGCTAGGTGTAAAGAGAACGGTAAATAGCCCAACATTTACGATTGTGAAGCAATATGAAGGACGTTTACCATTCAATCATTTAGATGTTTATCGATTAGCTGAAAGTGACGAAGATCTTGGATGGGATGAGCTATTTTACGGAGATGCTGTATCAGTTGTAGAGTGGGCACATCTAATTGAACAAGATTTACCGCAGGAGCGTTTAGGAATAGAGATTTACCGAATCGGGGAAAATCAACGACGATTTGTGTTAACACCTCATGGAAAGCGATATGAGGCATTATGTGAGGAGCTAATAAAATGATTTGGTTAGGGATTGAAACAGCGAATGCACCGCTGTCTATTGCTGTTGTAAGGGATGGGCAAGTGATTGCAGAGATTGTACAAAATATAAAATTAACACATTCAGCAGGAGCGATGCCTGCTATTGAGGATGTACTTGCACGTGCCAACATAAAGCCAAGCGAGTTAGATGCAATTGCGGTATCAGAGGGGCCAGGTTCCTATACAGGAGTACGAATTGGTGTAACACTGGCTAAAACACTAGCATGGACACTGCAAAAGCCTCTAATTGGGATATCAAGCTTGAAAGCATTAGCTGCAAATGCTGCTTTATATGAAGGATTTATCTGCCCAATTTTTGATGCGCGAAGAAATAATGTATATACGGCTGTTTATAGGGGTTCAGAATTAGACACTATTTTTGATGATTATCATGATCATATTGATGGTTTATTAGCACGTTTAAAAACTCTGGAGGAACCTATTTTATTTGTTGGAGCCGATGTTGCTGTTTTTTGGTCTAGGATTGTAGAAGTACTAGGTGATGATGCCCGTCGTGCACCTTTTAGTTATGATTTGCCTCGAGCAAGTCAAACAATTCGATTAGCATCAACCTTAGAGCTACCTTGTGTGGAGGCAGTTCATCACTTTATCCCACAATACAAACGTATTGCAGAGGCAGAGGCGAACTGGCTAAAGGAGCAGAAGGAGAAAAGGGATGAGTAGTAATATAACGTATCGTAAAATGGTTATTGACGATGTTCCGGCTGTATATGCAATCGAGCTTGCTACATTCCCAACGCCATGGACGCTAGATTCTTTTTACTATGAAGTACATGAAAATCAATACGCACATTATGTTTTAGCTATAGATGAAGAAGATCACATAATTGGTTTTTGCGGTATGTGGATGGTAGTAGACGCTGCGCAAATTACGAATGTTGCTGTTATAGAGTCAGCTCGTGGTCGTGGGATTGGTGAAGGATTAATGCGAGAGGCTATGCGAATTGCGCAACAGAATGAGATGGAAATCATGAGCTTAGAGGTGAGAGTAACGAATACTGTTGCTCAAAATCTTTATCGAAAGTTAGATTTCCAAGATGGTGGCTTACGAAAAGGCTATTATACAGATAATGGGGAGGATGCCCTTGTTATGTGGGTGAATTTATAATGGATAATCAAATAATATTAGCAATAGAGTCGAGCTGTGATGAAACAGCAGCAGCAATTATTCGAAATGGCTGTGAGATCGTTTCGAATGTTGTTGCATCTCAAATAGAAAGTCATAAACGATTTGGTGGGGTTGTACCTGAAATTGCGTCCCGCCATCATGTTGAACAAATTACGGTTGTCATTGAAGAAGCCCTAGCACAAGCAAATATGAATCCAAGTGATTTAGATGCAGTTGCTGTAACAGAGGGACCAGGTCTAGTAGGTGCATTGTTAATAGGAATTAATGCTGCAAAGGCCTTTGCCTTCGCTAACAATTTACCGATTATTGGTGTTCATCATATAGCAGGTCATATTTATGCAAATGCACTTGTCCAACCAATGGAATTCCCACTTTTGGCACTCGTTGTATCGGGAGGCCATACGGAGCTTGTGTATATGAAAGAACACGGCTCTTTTGATGTCATAGGTGAAACGCGAGACGATGCAGCAGGGGAAGCTTACGATAAGGTTGCACGTGTTCTAAACTTGCCATATCCTGGAGGGCCACATATTGACAAGCTTGCACAGGAGGATTGTGAGGCAGTATCCTTTCCAAGAGTTTGGCTAGAAGAAGATTCGTATGATTTTAGCTTTAGTGGTTTGAAATCGGCAGTAATTAATTACAAACATAATATGGATCAACGCGGTGAAAAAATATCTCCTACTGCTGTTGCTAAAGGCTTTCAGGAGAGTGTGGTTGAGGTATTAACAGCAAAAACACTACGTGCCGCACGTGAATATAAAGTGAAACAGGTCATTGCGGCAGGAGGTGTGGCAGCTAATAAGGGCTTGCGTACATCGCTTGAGAAGGTTTTTGCTGAAGAGGGCATTCCATTTTTTGTTCCTCCATTAAAGCTCTGTACAGATAATGCTGCGATGATAGGGGCAGCAGCAACACCAATGTTTGAAGCAGGTATACGGGGAGATTTAACGATGAATGGACGCCCTGGAATGGAGCTGAAATCCTGGGTGTAAATAGAAGAAAGAGGTGTCATAGTTTAAATTCTATGATACCTCTTTTTGATATGCGAAAAAAATGTAGAAATATTACATGATGAGCATTGATGAATTGACAAATTTTTCAGATAATTATCCACAGATTGTGTGGAAATAGAAACAACGAACATCCGTACTTATGCACAAAATGTTGATAACCTGTGCATAACTTGTGGTTATTCTATATATAGTAGCATGTTTTTCACATAAAACTGTGAGTAAAATAATTTGAATCTGTGGATAATGTGGAAAAGTCTGTTGATATGTTGGTATTACTAGATTCTTTGTGTGCATAAAGCTGTGGGCAGTTTTTGTCGAAAAATAGCACTTGACCAATATATATGAAATATAAGCGTAGGTAAAGAAAAAAGAAAAAAGAAAAAACAAAAAAGAAAAAAGCCATGTGTCAGGCACACGGCTTTACATCTAACTAGACAATGATATTTTCAAGTTCTTCATTAAGTTCGAGCCATTCTAACTCAAAAAGCTCATGTTGTTCTTTAGCAGTGGATAATTCCTCTTGAAGCTGTAAGATTTTCTCATGGTTTGTGAAAATTTCTGGATCACAAAGTTCAGCTTCTAAATGGGTTATTTCTGCAATTACCTTTTGCATTTTATCTTCCAGTTCTTCAATCGTACGCCTTATTTGACGTTCTCGTTTTTTTGCCTCTTTATCAATTTTAGAGGTTGAGACTTTTTCTGTTACATCTGTTTGACCCTGAGATGGAGTAGCTACCTTCATTTGTGCGAGTTCTAATAGTTCCTGTTTCTTTTCTAGATAGTAATCATAGTCACCTAAGTACTCGAAGGAACCATCACCAGATAGCTCAACTACTTTCGTAGCAATTCGATTAATAAAATATCTGTCATGTGATACAAATAATAATGTTCCAGGATAATCAATCAACGCATTTTCTAAGACCTCTTTGCTATCTAAGTCTAGATGGTTAGTAGGTTCATCTAAAATTAAGAAATTTGCCTTTTGCATCATTAATTTAGCAAGAGCAAGCCTAGCCTTTTCACCGCCAGATAAAGAGGACACAGCTTTATCTACATCCTCACCACTAAATAGGAAGCGGCCTAGAACAGTCCGAATATCCTTTTCATTCATTAATGGCCATTCGTCCCAAAGCTCTTTTAAAACACTTTTATTGCTTGTGAGCTTTGCCTGCTCCTGATCATAGTAACCAATTTGAACATTTGTTCCATAACGAATTTCTCCAGAGAGTGGAGATAAATCTTTTACAATGGTTTTTAATAGAGTGGATTTACCTACGCCGTTTGGCCCAACAAGCGCAATTCTATCTTCTCTATAGGTACGCAAATGAATGCCACTTGATATTTTTTTGGCATTATAACCTATTGTTAAATCATCCACAGATAATACATCATTTCCACTTTGACGATCGATTGTGAAACCAAAGCTTGCCGATTTTTCATCGCCATCAGGAGATTCCATCCATTCTGTTCGTTCTAACATCTTACGACGACTTTGTGCCATCTTTGTCGTAGAAGCACGCGCAATATTTTTTTGAATAAATTCTTCAAGCTTGGCTTTTTCATCCTGTTGGCGTTCGAACATTTTCATGTCTCGCTCATAATTTTTTGCTTTTTCATCCAAATAAGCACTATAATTGCCTGTATATTTTGTTACACGATGACGTGAAACTTCATAGACAATCGATACAACTTGATCTAAGAAATAGCGATCGTGGGAAACAATAAGAATCGCGCCTTCATAGCCTTTTAAATAAGATTCCAGCCAGGATAACGTTTCGATATCTAAATGGTTTGTAGGCTCATCTAGTATTAAAAGATCTGGTTTACTTAAGAGAAGCTTAGCAAGTGCTAAACGAGTTCGTTGTCCTCCTGATAATGAGCGAATGGATTTTTCGTAATCCTCAGGATAAAACTGCATGCCATGAAGCACTGAACGGATATCAGATTCATATTGATAGCCACCTGCATCCTTAAAATTATGCTGTAATTGATCGTACTCAGACATTATTTTGGCATATAAAATAGTATCTTCATAAACTGCTGGATCAGCCATTTTTTGTTCTAGTGAGCGAAGGGTCTTTTCTTGTGCTAAAAGCGGTTCAAAAATGGTTAGCATTTCATCCCAAATCGACAAGGTTGAGTTTAATCCAGCGTGCTGCTCTAAATAGCCGATTTGTATGCCCTTAGGAATAATAATATCGCCCGCATCATATGACATTTGACCAGCAATTATTTTTAGTAGAGTAGACTTACCTGCGCCATTTCGTCCCACTAATGCAACGCGATCACGATGTTGAACTTCTAACTTAACGCCACTTAATATTTCATCTGCAAGGAAGGATTTATATAGTTGATTGACCTGTAAAACAATCATTCTTGACACCTCAATTCTTCCTTAGTGTAATGGATGAACGATGTGCTTGCAATGTCGATGCTTTACTTATTCCGAGCAGTCATGTAAGATTGAAACGATTTCCCTTTAGTTAGTAGCGTAAATGGCGCCATTAACTAAAGGGAAATTCTCCAATTAGAAATAATAAACTTTGTAAGTAGTTCAATAAGCATGTATTATTTAAAATATGTTTAGGCGAATTTTGATACATACGAGGAGGAAAAAGTTTGAAACAAGAACTAAAAATTCCACAAGCCACTACTAAAAGACTTCCTCTTTACTATCGATTTATCCAAAACTTTGCGCACGAAGGCATGGAACGAATTTCATCGAAGGAGCTAAGTGAGGCGATGAAAATAGATTCAGCAACCATTCGCCGTGACTTTTCTTATTTTGGTGCGCTTGGGAAAAAAGGATATGGCTATGATGTTCAACATTTATTAAAATTTTTTAGTCAGACGCTAGATCAACATGAAACGACAAAAGTAGCGTTAATCGGTGTAGGGAATTTAGGTAGTGCTCTATTAAAATATAATTTTCAAAAGAACCATAATACACATATCGTTGTAGCATTCGATTCTAAAGCTCCAAAGGATGGCAAAATGATTAGTAATATCCCCGTTTTTCACCCTGATCTATTGGAGGAAAAATATGCAGAATATGGCGCAGAGCTAGCCATTTTAACAGTTTCACCACGCTCAGCACAAAAGATGGCTGATCGTCTAGCAGCCATGAATGCTAAGGGAATCTTAAATTTTACCCCAGAGCGCATTACTGTCCCAGATAAAATGCAACTCTTAACAATAGATTTGTCTGTCGAATTACAGGCACTTATTTATTTAATTCGTAATCAGGAAGAGTGAAATTCCAAGTATAGTTCACAGTTTCTGTCAAATAGAAATATGAAATAAAATAAGAAGTAATCTATAAGAGTGACGAAAAACTTTCACATATAATTAGTTAGCAAAATGGCGAATTATGCGTTAAAATGATGGATATAAAGAGGAGGTGGCTGAAATGGGTCCAATAGGTCCAATGAGCCTCATTATTATCGGAGTTGTCGCGTTACTAATTTTTGGCCCTAAGAAATTACCAGAGCTTGGTAAGGCATTCGGTTCAACACTACGTGAATTCAAAAATGCTACTAAAGGTTTAGCGGACGATGAAGATGATGATAAGAAAAAGAAAGAACTAGATAAGTAAGTTAGGATGTTGAGGAATGAATCCAAAAGATCTAACTGTTATTGAACATATAGAAGAATTAAGAAAGCGGCTTTTCATTGTTGCCGTTTTCTTTGTTCTTGCTATGATTGCTGGCTTTTTTGTTGCAAAGCCAATTGTTAAATATCTTCAAATTACTGGGGAATCCTATAATATAGAACTCCATTCATTTGATGTAGTGACACCACTTTCAATTTATATCCAAGTTATTTTTTTAATATCATTTATTGTTTCATCGCCGATATTGATGTACCAATTGTGGGCATTTATAAGTCCAGGACTAAGGGACATAGAACGAAAAGCAACCTTAAAGTATATTCCGTATTCGTTTTTATTGTTTTTAGCAGGGTTGTCCTTTTCTTTCTTTTACTTCTTTCCTTATGTCCTAAAATTTATGATGAGTTTATCGAATGAATTAGAGGTACTGCCGACAATTGGCATAAAGGAGTATTTTTCATTTTTATTTAGACTTACAATACCATTTGGTTTCCTTTTCCAATTACCGGTAGTAGTCCTATTCTTTTCACGTATCGGAATGCTATCACCTGAAATACTAGTTCGTTTTAGAAAGTATTCCTATTTTGGTTTGTTTGTATGTGCTGCCATAATCGCTCCACCTGAGCTGGCTTCACATTTAATGGTTTCAGTACCTTTGTTTGTTCTTTATGAAATTAGTATTATGATTTCGCGTATTGGCTATAAAAAATATTTGAAATCAGAGGAAATGCGATTGAAAGAGGAGCAGGAAGCTGAGCAAAAGCGGCAGATTGAAGAGGCACTTGAGTTACAACGGAAACAAATTGAAGAATTAAATAATCAATAATCAATTTTTAGAATTGAAGTGACACCCAAAAGTTAGTGTCAAAAATCTAACTTTTGGGTATTTTATATGTCAAAGTATAGCAGTATATTTTAATTTATAAGAATATTTAAGACATCATTTCTTATTGGGAATTAGCCAAGAAGTATAGTAATCCTAGTGATTACGTAGAAGAATCAGGGTTCTTACCTCGAAAAGCAGAATCAACGTTGACATTAGAACTCTAAGAAGAATGATTCCGATTATTATCGTGTACTTCAAATTGTAGCTAATCCAAAAGCAACAAATAAATAAAGGAATTTTGACTTCGTGATACCAAAGAAATACACTTTATCATGGCGTTATCTTCACAGTTCACTTAATGAGACATACCTTGTTTGATTCATTTTGATTCAAGTATTCATAAGATACTTCTCTATTTAATAATAACAACCTTAATACCCGAATGCATCAGTATCCAGTAATCCTCAGGTAAATGTTCTATAGGCTTTTTATAACTATCTGAAACCAGTGAATAGGTAGAGAGCCAATTGTATACGTAATAAATTTCACAGTTAAATAAATCTTCTTACCAAACAATCTTAACTCCGTAATATCCCTACCATTTCTCATTAGGCGTTTCCGCTATATATTATGACTCACTTTTGCCCTTGAAATGTTGGTTTATCGCGAATACAACAATAGCTATAACATCCGTATAAATAGCTTGAATTTCAGCCTTTAAATCTACATGTAGGAACTTGACGCTTCATATTTTTATTAAATCGTAATGCGTGCTACTGAGTAGAATTTGTGCACCGAAATACTCGATTTCCATATGTCAACGTTTGACTAGCTTTAATTGCTTCAGGAATAGCCTGCTACTCTTGCTAGTAAGGTTGTTTGTGTAAATCTTTTTTCATGGATGTGCGCCCATCTTGGCATCGTAACCCAGTGGTTTTCAATCATAAAATTTAGTACTCTAATTTAAACTGTGATGTGTAATTTGGATATGTTTATATTGTTTATCCGGTTTAACAGTAAATTGTCGATTTGTTCCCATTGATAAACAATATCAAGGTAATAATACTTATTTACTATTAAGCAATTAGTTGCTTCTAGTTTTTCTTTTATTCTAAATTTATTCATAAAAAAACTACACCTCCAATTGGGATGCAGTTCAAATACTAAATAGATTTTCTTGAAATTATTGTCTTATAGTGCTGGAGTTTTTACAATAAAGGAAAATAGTTCAAATTTCCTTGGAAGTATATGAATTTTTATACTATCTTGGATATACCCAACCCTCATAAATACCAACTTTAATGAATTTTCCTGTGAAAACGTCATATGAATCTTCAACAGCTACTAAATTTAGTACACCAGCCCAATCGCCGTTAATATAAATTACTTGTTTTTCGACAGTTGAGAATTGTGAGTAAGGTTTTCTAATTCCTGAAACCCATCTTTCATGTACAGCATAAGGAGTTATTTCTCCAGAGTTTTGTAAAATCTTACTATTACTTTCAGTTCTTACATTATTAATACCATTATTCTCTATTTCTTCTGCTGAAGAAATTAGTGCTCCTGATAGAGTTACTGATAATCCTAGTAAAACACCACTAATCATTTTTTTCGGTTGCATATTTAATTCCTCCTTTAATCCTTTTAAAGCGCTATATAAAAGTTATCTACACTCAAGTTAAATCAAGTCTATCACTTTCATTATGGCTAATCAATACTAATTTACAGTAAATTTGGATTTTTGTGAATATTTACTATTTTATCTATGTATAAACTATATAGAATTATTGGACTTGTATAAATTTTGTTTCCCAAAATAAAAAAATAGCAACAGAGAACGAATAGTTTTCTGTTGCTACATGTTGTTGAAATACTATTATGTCAATGAAATCAAGGTGACAAATTAAAAGTATAGTCCTTTTTCAAAACGAGGGGTTGATCTCCGTTCCGACTGAGTGCTTTCCTGGGGGCGTCCGATGGAGCCGCTTCACTCGCGCTGCTCGCTCCAGGGTCTCATCTGTGACGCTGAATCCCCGAGGAGTCACTCAGTCTACACTCCAATCAACCACTGCTCATAGTATTTTCTTCTGGCATTTCACACAAATTAATAGTGATAAATTTGAAGTCTTAGCCATCACTATATTGTGCAAAAATGGAGCTTTGATAACATTTTTCTATGTGAATGCAGAGCGACAGTAATAAGTGGCTTTTTATGTAAAATGAAAAAGTAGTTTTATGCATAGAATGTAGGTTAACAGCTATAGAATTGTACCACTATTCTATCCATTTAATGATGGTGAGTAACATGTTTTTATTTTACTTTTGAGGGAAGAAAATATTTAAAGTTCTACACTATTGCTGATTGGAGTGCAAGGCTACTCGACTCCCGTGGGATAGCGAGACAGATGAGACCCTGCACGGAGCGTCAGCGCAGGAAGCGGCTCGTCGCTCGCCCACAGGAAGCTTTGCTCTGTGCGAAAGCGAAGCGTCAGCAACAAAGCGAGTAGCCTGGAACGGAAATCATCTTCATTTTGACTAAATATTCACAAAGGTATCCTTGACCATTTAGTTTTTCAACACTATGAAAATAGTATGCTAATAATCAGCATACTACTTTCATTCTGTTGAAAAACAAAATCGTCTATAGACAAAATGTGAACATTCCAATAAAATCCTCTCATTAATGAAATAAGTGAAGTGAGGGGATTTTTTATGTACGTTACATACTCCAGAAGAGAGATTGAAGAGAATCGAAAGTTCTACGAGATGATGTACGACCCCTCGCATCAGTTAGTGAAGATGGATCAAGTGATGGACTGGAATTTTGTATCGAAACAATTGGAAGTTTTTTATCCATACAGTATTGGTCGCCCAACAAAAGATCCGATCATGTTGGTGAAAATCTTATTGATTCAGTATTTAGAAGGCTTTCGTTCAGTTCGTTTTACGTGTAAGCAAGTGAAGCAACACGCAACGTATCGCTGGTTTTTAGGCATTTCTCCTACAGAAAAAATTCCAGATCACTCAACCATCTCTAAGTTTCTTTCGCAACGTCTGCAGGGTGTGGCGTTTTGGGAGGAACTTTTTCAACATTGTCTTCTTTCCATTCACGATGAAGGATTTATTGCGAACGAAACATGGGTGGCAGATGAAACGGAATTAAAAGCGAATGCCAATAAACGGGTGCGTAACGTACAGATTGAAGAGAAAATCATAGAAGAAAAAGAGGATGATTTAACGCTTATTAATGAACACCGTGCGCGTCATGGGAAGAAACTTCTTATGACAAAAGAGCCAAAGGTAGAAGAAAAGCGAACAAATAGTAGCCCTGTGGATCCGGAAGCACGTTTGTCTGTTAAACATGATGAACGTGGGCGCTTTGCGTATTTTGAGCACCGTATTGTGGATTCGTTACATAACTTTATCATTGCGACAGATGTCACAGCTGCGAATGTACCAGGGCATCGTAAATTAGTAGGACAAGTGGATCAATTAAAGCAATTATTTGGGCAATACGCGAAGGAAATAGCGCTCGACTCAGGTTACTACAATGCCCCTCTTGCCCGAAGATTGTTTGAAAGGAAATTCTTCGTTTATATGTCTTATCGACGATTCGCAACGAAGGACCACCCGAATTGTCGCCGTTATCAGTTTAAACAGGTGAATGAGGATCTCTATGCCTGTCCATGTGGTGTACCATTTTATTATAAAACAACGAATCGACAGGGCTATCACGAATTCAAACCACCAAAAGGAAGTTGTCAATTCTGCCCTTTTGTAAAAAGGGAAAACGAAGACCGTGTGTTACGAATTTCGATTCACCAAGAAATTTATAATCAATTACGAGGGCAACGCTTGTCGTATCGGGGGAAAATCCTTCGTTCTGTACGTCCAGCCACTGTCGAACTTAGCTTCGCACATAGTAAAGAACTCCACGGTTTACGCTATGCGCGTTACCGTGGAGTCCAAAAAGTAAAAAGACAAGTTTTGATGACAGCCATCATACAAAACTTGAAAAAGTGGACCAAACTCCGCTCACTCAAGCAAATTGGTCTACACCTAACACATGAAATTATAGAAGAATCTGTTTAAAAAAACAAATAGAATCATAAAAATGCCATAAAAAATTTGTGGCATTTTCATTGACATAATCTTATTTCAACACTATGTAGCAACAGAGAACGAATAGTTTTCTGTTGCTATTTTTATTTGGGATCAATCCTATTGTCCTTTTTTTGATAAAGGAAGCCTTTTATGCCGAAATCAATCGTGATGTAACTAAGTTATCAATAATCGGCAGTTATACAATACTCAACTAAGTCTATTTTTGTGTATTACCTTTTGAACTTTATAAATATTTATTGCATTTTTTGTAGTTCATCAAGCAACTTTTGTAACTGTTCTGCATACACTTGTACAAGTGTCACAAAACCATTCAGCATGACATGGGCGATAATGGACGTCCAAATGCGTTTTGTCTTGTGGTATAAGAAGGCAAAAATTAATCCACAAATTGTATAAAGCAAGATATGTGAGAAGTCCCTATGAATAAGAGCAAAGAAAATGGCACTTACTATTGCTGCTATCCAGAAATTCGTTGTTTGGACAAGCGATCCAAAAATAACACGGCGGAAGATGAACTCTTCTAATATAGGTCCAAATACGACAATCGCTAATATTGCAATGGGAGCACCTTTAGCAATAGCTACAATATCAGCCGTGTTTTGCGAACCACCTTGGATACCAAATACAGCCATTTCGATAGCTACACCAATCATTTGGCCGATGAAAACTAAGAAAAAACCAATAATTCCCCACATAATTGATAGCGGTATAGTTTCTTTCTTTCCCTGATAAATATCCCAAAACGTTTTATCGCGGGATGTTAGGAATAAGCTAAGGATTAATGCAATGGCAAAGCTTAGTGCAATATACCAGCCTTGTGTAAGTGGAGCGGCTTGTGCACTAGCTAAACCAGTAGTACTCATAACAAGCTTGTGAAACGGTTCTATCAGCCATTTGCCTGATATTTGCATGAGAATATAAATCAATAAAACATATAGGGCTGTTTTTTTATGTTTATTTACTTTTTGAGAATTAGTCACAGTCAAAATCCTTTCCATTCATTATGCTACTTTTCTATTGTAGAGGAATTTGGAAAGAAAACAAAATTTTTCGAAGTTCTGACTTGCAAAAAAAAGTGTGATTGATTATCATAATAATTGTGTTAGCACTCAACTGGATAGAGTGCTAATAAACTCTCAACAAACATTTAATTAATAGGAGGTTGTTTCACTTGTTAAGACCACTAGGAGATCGTATTGTAATTGAATTAATCGAGGTAGAAGAAAAATCTGCATTCGGTATTGTACTGCCAGACTCTGCAAAAGAAAAGCCACAAGAGGGTAAAGTTGTAGCAGTTGGGACAGGTCGTGTGTTAGAAAACGGACAACGTGTAGAGCTTGACGTTAAAGTTGACGACCGCATTATTTTCTCAAAATACGCTGGTACAGAGGTTAAGTATGAGGGTAATGAATACCTAATCTTACGCGAAAGCGATATTCTTGCAATTATTGAATAATTCAATGCTTTAATAAAGCAATGCCTATAATGATTGTCACATATGACAATAACAGTATGGTGAAATTGATATAAATATATTGATGAAGCTTAACGAATATTCCATTTCAGGAGGGTAAATTCAAATGGCAAAAGATATTAAATTCTCAGAAGAAGCTCGTTCATTAATGTTACAAGGTGTAGATAAATTAGCAAACGCAGTTAAAATTACATTAGGGCCAAAAGGGCGCAATGTCGTTTTAGAAAAAAAATTCGGTTCACCGCTTATTACTAATGACGGTGTAACAATTGCAAAAGAAATTGAACTAGAAAACCCATACGAAAACATGGGTGCAAAATTAGTAGCAGAAGTTGCTTCTAAAACAAATGAAATCGCAGGTGATGGTACAACTACTGCGACAGTTTTGGCACAAGCAATTATTCGTGAAGGCTTGAAAAACGTGACGGCTGGTGCAAACCCTGTTGGTATTCGTAAAGGGATTGATAAAGCAGTTGCTGCTGCACTGACAGAATTACATGCAATTTCTCGTCCAGTAAGCCATAAAGATGAAATTGCACAGGTTGCTGCCATCTCTGCTGCTGATGATGAAGTTGGACAACTTATTGCTGAAGCAATGGAGCGTGTTGGTAACGATGGTGTTATCACAATTGAAGAATCTAAAGGCTTCACAACAGAGCTTGACGTAGTAGAAGGTATGCAGTTTGACCGTGGCTACGCTTCACACTATATGGTAACTGATACAGATAAAATGGAAGCGGTTCTTGATAATCCATACATTTTAATTACAGATAAAAAAATTACTAACATTCAAGAAGTATTACCATTATTAGAACAAGTGGTACAACAAGGCCGTCCACTTTTAATCATTGCTGAAGATGTTGAAGGGGAAGCTCTTGCAACACTTGTAGTAAACAAACTTCGCGGAACATTCAATGCTGTAGCGGTTAAAGCACCAGGATTTGGTGACCGTCGTAAAGCAATGCTTGAAGATATCGCCATTTTAACAGGTGGTCAAGTCATTACAGAAGAATTAGGCTTAGACCTTAAAACAGCTGATATTACATCACTTGGTCGCGCTGCGAAAGTGGTTGTAACAAAAGACAATACAACAATCGTAGAAGGTGTTGGCGGTGCAGATGCAATTGAAGGCCGCATTGGTCAAATCCGTGCTCAGCTTGCTGAAACAACTTCAGAGTTCGATAAAGAAAAATTACAAGAACGCCTTGCAAAATTAGCAGGTGGTGTAGCAGTCATCAAAGTTGGTGCTGCAACAGAAACTGAGTTAAAAGAACGTAAACTTCGTATTGAAGATGCACTTAACTCAACTCGTGCAGCTGTTGAAGAAGGTATCGTATCAGGTGGTGGTACTGCACTTCTTAACGTGTATGCTGCTGTTGAAAAAGTTGCAGAGGCAGAAGAGGGCGATGTAGCAACAGGTGTGAAAATTGTTCTACGTGCCTTAGAAGAGCCAGTTCGCCAAATCGCGAACAACGCTGGTCTTGAAGGCTCAATCATCGTGGACCGCCTAAAACGTGAAGAAATCGGTGTAGGCTTCAACGCAGCAACAGGTGAATGGGTGAATATGATTGAAGCGGGCGTAGTAGACCCAGCGAAAGTAACGCGCTCAGCTCTACAAAACGCAGCATCTGTAGCAGCACTATTCTTAACAACAGAAGCAGTTGTAGCAGATATTCCAGAACCAGCAGCTCCAGGAATGCCTGATATGGGCGGTATGGGTATGCCTGGCATGATGTAATCACTCGCTTTAGCCCTTAATATAAAGGGTAAATAAAAGGCGAAATGCTAACATTTTGATAATATAATGGATTTTAATAGAGGCTTCTCATTAGTTGTGTAAACTTTTGAGAAGCCTTTTTTTCATTTCTTCATCTTTTAGAGAGTAATTAAGAGTTTATGATTCCTCTTAGTTACTAACTGGCAAAATATCTAAATTTGTAGTTCATTTGATATGGTTTTTACCGAATATTAAATTAAGCAGCTCTTTTAATATTGAAAGGAGGAAAATAGATGCGCATTGAATATAACCAATATCATCAGCCAGTCACTGATCATAAACTAACGAAGTCAGCAACACAAGTAACTGAAGAGGAAAAACAATTGATGCAGAAGCAAAAGAGGGAGCAAGAACTAGAAAGGCAAAAAAAGATAGCAGAGCAACTAAAGAGAGAAACTGAGGCTGCTAAGGAGCGAGTGAAGGCAGAGGAAGACGCATTAAAAATTTATACAACATGTTTAGAAATTGCAAGACGTATTTCCTCTGGAGATAAAGTTCCAACGAAGGATCATCAATTTTTGGTCAAGCATGACCCAGCATTATATGGGAAAGCCCTGACTATGCGTATACCCAAAGAGGATCCAAAGGAGTACAAACAATTGTCTGAGGATGAGGAGAGTCAAAATAAGCAACAGTCAGGTATATCTGAAGAAATAAGCGAACCAACAAGTCAGGATAATTCTAGCTCAACGGTAGATATAAAAATTTAAAAATCAACGGTCTGCTTTCAAATTTATAATTTGAGAACAGGCTTTTTTTTGTACTGATTGAACATGGAGAAAGCTATTAAATTAATTTTCCTGTTGTTTTTCAATAGATTATCACTTACAATACATATTGAAAATGATAATCGTTATCATTAAGGGAAAATGTTATAGATAGAGGTGATATCTTGGATAAACAGGATGCTAAGAGAATAGGCATAGGTAACATGTATTATGTCATGATCTTACTTATCATTGGAGCAATTTTATTATCTGCTGTGTTATCCGTATCAATAGGGCAGGTTAGTATTCCGTTCAAGCAATCTATGGATATTCTTTTACATACGATTACCAATGGAAAGTTAGGGTCACTTGATCATATTCAAAATCAATCGTATTTAAATATTATTTTGCAGGTAAGAATGCCTCGTGTGGTTTTTGCCTTATTGATTGGTATTGGACTTGCCTTATGTGGGGTGGTCATGCAGGCGATTGTTCAAAATCCGCTTGCTGATCCATATATTTTGGGCATTTCTTCAGGTGCAACATTGGGTGCAACCTTCGCTATTCTAATTGGCTTTGGTGGTAGTGCGTTCTTAGCTCAGTTTGGTGTAGCTTTTGGCGCTTTTGCAGGTGCAATGTTGACATCGATGGCCGTTCTTCTTTTATCAAGTATTGGTGGTAAAGCAACCTCCATTAAACTCGTGTTATCAGGGGTTGTGATAGGTGCGCTATGTAGTTCGTTCTCAAGCCTTATGATATTTTTTGCTAAAAATACGGATGCCATTAAAGCTGTTACATTTTGGTCAATGGGGAGTCTCGCCACTGCTAGCTGGGACAAGACACCAATCTTAACAGTTGTCGTTGTGATAGGTGCTGCGTTATTTCTTTTCCAACACCGTATATTAAATACAATGCTATTAGGTGATGAATCAGCTATTACATTAGGAATCAATTTAAGTATTTATCGAAAGTTATATATGATTCTTACTTCTTTAATAGCAGGAACTATGGTTGCCTATGCGGGAATGATTGGCTTTGTTGGTTTAATTATTCCTCATATTACAAGGGGTATTTTTGGTGCAGATCATAAACGCTTAATGTTGGGGACGTTACTGTTAGGAGGATTATTTATGATCTGGGCAGATATCTTATCTAGAACTTTAATCCAAAATGTTGAATTACCTATAGGAATCATTACCTCTGTCATTGGATCACCATTATTTATCTACATGATTGTAAAAAAAGGTTACAACTTCGGAGGGTAGAACAATGGAATTAATTGCTAAGGAAATGGAAGTCAAGATAGGCAAAAAAGAAATTGTTAAAAACGTTTCTATTCATGTAAAAAAGCAACAATTTGTGGGCTTAATCGGACCAAATGGATGCGGAAAGTCAACTTTACTGAAAAGTATCTATAAAAGCATTTCACCACAAAAGGGAATGGTCTTTTTAGACGATTTAGATGTTTTAAAAAGTCCAGAGAAAAAGATTTCTCAGCACTTAGGTGTAGTAGGGCAATTTAATGAAATGCATTTTGATTTAACTGTGCATCAGATGGTGCTATTAGGCAGAACTCCGCATAAGAAAATGTTAGAGTCAGACACGAAGCATGATTATGGAATTGTTGAGGAAGCGCTGAAACGTACAAATTTGCAAGATTATAAGGATCGCAGTTATCTATCGTTATCAGGTGGGGAAAAGCAAAGGGTTATTTTAGCAAGAACGATTGCACAGCAACCTAAATTTATGATATTGGATGAACCGACCAATCATTTAGATATCCGCTATCAAATTGAAATTTTATCCTGTGTGAAGGAATTAAATATAGGCGTTCTTGCAGCTCTTCATGATTTAGAGATGGCAGCACATTATTGTGACTATCTTTACGCAGTGAAAGATGGTGAAATTTATGCGCATGGCACACCAGAGGAAGTTTTAACACCTGATACAATAGAAGCTTTATATCAAATAAAGTGCCAAACATTTACTAATCCAGTGACGAATGGATTAAGCTTTGCATATGGATTTTAGGAGGGTTATAAATGAAGAAGAGATTATTAGTAGGAATGAGCTTAGCAGCTATGTTACTGTTAACAGCTTGCGGTGGCACAGCAAAAAATACATCTGAGGAATCAGAAGCGAATGAACATTATCCACTAACCATAGAAAACTATACAAAGGCTGAAGGTGGATCAACTTGGGAAAAGAAAGAACAAAAATTCGATAAAGCACCTGAAAGAATTATGGCTAACACACGCCCAGCAGCAGAACTATTATTACACTTAGGCCTAGGGGACAAAATTGTTGGAGTTGGTGCAAACTTTGGTGCACCTGATACATCTGTAGAGAAAGAATATGAAAAGTTAAATATTTTAAGCGATGGATATGTTGGCAAAGAGGTTACATTAGGAACTGATCCAGATTTAGTTTTTGGACGGGGTGGATTATTTGATAATGCTGAATGGGGTGTAGGTACTGTAGATTCTCTTAATGATATGGGCGTTAAAACATATGTTTTAGAATCTTCTATAACAGGAGGAACCTATGAATCCATCTACAAAGATATAGAGAATGTTGGGGAAATTTTTAATGTTCAAGACAAAGCAGCTAGCTTTATTAAGGAATTAAAAGATAGACAAAAGACTATCTCTACTAAATTAGAGAGCATTAAAGATCACAAAACATTTGCTTATTTGCATACGAATGATCCAAAAGATCTTTTCGTATGGTCAGCACATGGTGAATCATTCTTTAACGATGCTTTTAATATGATTAAACTAGATAATATCTTTAAGGATGAAACAGGTGATATTAGCATCGAGACTTTAATTGCTACAAATCCAGATGTTTTAATTCTACCAAACTGGGATGGATCAGATCTTACAAAAGTGCGGGAAGAAATTTATGCCAATCCTAAACTTTCAAGCATGAAGGCTATTCAAAATAAACAAATTTATATTGTAGATTATAATTACATGTTCGGTTATGGCTATAATACAATTGACGGTATGGAAGCTTTAGCAAAAGAAATGTATCCAGTTTTATTTAAATAAGTGAATGGTAAGAAGGTTAATCCCCAATTTTTAAAGGAATAGCACGCTAGAAATTTTCTAGTGGCTATTCCTATTTTTAATGAATCAGTAATTGGTTTCTATTCAATATTATGATTGATAAATATGTAAGCATACTATCCCAACAAATAGAAACGGGATGCTGCTTATCAAGATAGATTAACCGAGTAGTAAGATTGTTATTTATAGTACTTGTATCTATCAAATTTGGCGAGGAATTCAAAAATAGACCTGTTTTAAAGATGGCTTCCTTTAATGTCCATAGCTCATAAAAGGCTTGTAATCGATTGGGATTGTCTTCTGAATTAACTATAGCTAATTCAGCCTGTGTCATTGCAGAAAATATGACCTCTTCACTCAAAGGTATTATTTCTTCTACATCAATTCCCACGCGCCCCTTTGTAGTTAGTGCCACAACTATCCACTTTCCCGAATGTGATAGATTTATATCGCCTTTCCAATTATCATTTATTATATATGGACGTCCGTTAGCATCTCTTTCCATTTGAATTCGGTAATTGCCGAGGACCTTTTGAAGCGCCCATTGAATAAGCGTGTTTCCTAATAAGGCTCTTTGCCTGTCCTGCCAATGCTTATATTGTAAAATTCTATGTTGCTCTGCCAGTGATAGCGGATGGAAAAGCGTATTCCATTCTGCTTGTACCAGTTGTTGACCAAGAGGTAACGCAAATAAGTATACTTTGTGAATCTTCATATGATTTTTATAGACTCTGGCTCAGGGAAGTACTCCATTTTTATGCCATAATGAACCATCTTGCGAATAAAGGCTGCATTGGGCACTGCACATGAAATCTCTGTATGTGCTAAAAATGCTTGTGTTTTATCGCAATTAAAGATAAATGGTGAATCACTTGCTCCATCACCTTCTAGCTGTGCAATGGCTAATGATAAAAACGCCTGTGCTTCCTCTGTATGCTCGTTATATAAAAGCCAATTCGTATATTCCTGAGCAGTCACAGTTTCAAGCTCATAGCCAAGATCCTTAATCACGTCAATAAAGTCTAGATAACGTAGCGGAGTTGGGTTACATAAATGGAATACATGTCCGTTTGAAGTAGGCTGACCTGCGAGAGCCACTAGCGCTTGGCTTGCATAATTAATTGGTGTAAAATCAACGTGCCAATGAGCAATAGGAGTCTTACCCAAATAAAGCATGGATTTAATCATACGATAAAAAGCATTGTCATCGATATTGCGTTGGAATTTACCAGTTTCAGAATGACAGGTTAAATTCCCAACACGATAGATGGATATAGGAATATCAAGCTTGCTGGCCTGACGTACGAGATTCTCAGCCTCTAGCTTACTCTGCGTATAAACATTGTTGAGCTGGTAGTCATAATTAAAATTACCTTGTGCTTCATTGGGTCCCCAATTATTTGCGGCAAGCTCCTCCGGAATCCCCATTGTTGAAACATAATGGAAATGAATACCTTTTTTACGTTTAGCTAGTTCCAGCAAATATTTAGTGCCCTCGACGTTAACATCTTTAAATTGTTCCGCTGCACCAAAATGTCTTACATCTGCTCCGCAATGAATAATTGCATCAATTTGATTAATAATGGCATTCTCATCTTTGTTAGATAAGCCCAGCCTTTGATGTCCTAAATCTCCTTGTATCACTGTCACTCGATCTTTCAAACGTGTAGTGATACCATCTCCGAAATAAAATTGCATAGTCTCATTAAGCTTTTCTTCAAGGGATATACGTGCATTAGGTCTAATGAGACAGTAAACCTGGACATTTGTTGTCATTAGCAGCTCGTATAATACATGACTTCCTAAAAAGCCAGTTGCGCCAGTTAGTAAAACAGTGTTCATCGGTAATGGTTTTACTAGTTTTGAAACTGGTAGGGAGTTCGGTTCCTTTAATTCCTTTAATAGGGCAGTAGAAGTCATCTTAGGATTTTCGTGATTCTCAGACTGATAGTTACGAATGTAATAATCAAGCTCTGCAATAGTTTGATATTGGAAGAAGTCCTGTATTTTTAAGAAGGGAATATGCCTCTTCACTTGTACAAGAATCTCTAAAACTTTCAACGAATGTCCACCGATGTGGAAAAAGTTATCATGAATGCCAACTTGTCTTACACCAAGAACGTACTCCCATGCCTTAGCTAGCAATTTCTGTCTATCATTTTCTGGGGCTACATATTTGCTATTTAGAGATGTAGTTTCTTCTATCTCCAGTAATTGCTTTCTGTCAATTTTACCTGTTGGAGACAGAGGCATTTCTGGTAATTCAAAGAATCGCTCAGGAACCATATATTCTGGTAAATTATTTGATAAATACTCTCTAATGGTCATTTGTTCTATTTGCATGCCGCCTGACACAGTATAATAGGCTAATAAACTATTATTTCCATCAGCCTTTTTCTTCGCTACAATGATTGCCTCTTGTATGCTAGGGAAATTACTTAATACAGCTTCAATTTCCCCAAGCTCAATACGAAATCCTCTAACTTTAATTTGGGAATCTTTCCGTCCAATAAATTCAATGACACCACTTGGCAATAAACGAACTAAATCGCCTGTTCGATACATCAATTCCTCGGTTTTGAATAGATGTGGAACAAAAACCTCGGCTGTTTTTTCAGGCTGGTGTAAATAACCTGCTGCTAAACCAATGCCTGCAATACATAATTCACCTGTGACATTGATTGGACAAAGCTGATGATTGCTATTAACAATATACATTTCATAGTTGGCAATCGGTCTGCCAATTGGCATACTCCCTTGATTGTCTGTTATCGTATCTTTTATCCTGAAGTAGGAGGATAGCACTGTGCATTCAGTTGGTCCATAAACATTAACAATTTCAGTATTTTTACCGAATTTCTCTTGCCATCTTTGTACAACAGCGGGCATTAGTGCTTCACCGCCGACTGATAAATATTTAAGAGTCGATAATTTTTCTTGATATTCTACAGGTAGATATGTGGCAAGCTGTGTAAAGAAAGCATTTGGTACTGTTGCGGTAGTAATCTTTTCCCGTGCAATCATATTAGCAAATGCTTCGATGGATAGACGTTCAATACTTGTGAGCATATGTAGTCTTGCACCTGAAAAAAAAGCCGTAAATGTTTCTGTGACTGAAGGGTCAAAACTGTAGGAGATAAACTGAGAATAGACGTCATCTTTAGTGGATTGGTAAATTCTCTGATTATCTGTTATTAAGTTAATAACAGCCTCATGTTTGAGCATGACACCTTTTGGTTTACCTGTGGATCCAGATGTATAAATAATATAGGCTAAATCGGATGGGTGTAGATCGCTGTGGATATTTTCTTTTGTAAAACTATCCTTCTGATTGACGGTCAACACCATCCGAGGTTGTTCATCATTATGTATAAGTTGTTTCAGTAAGTTTATATGTTCATCTTTCGTCAATACAAATGGGGCGCTAGTGTCGTTCAAAAGGTATTGGCAACGTTCTCGTGGATAGCTTGGATCAATGGGAACATAGGCACCACCTGCTTTTAGTACACCTAGAAGACTAATAATTGTTTCCTTACTACGCTCCATTATAATAGCTACAAAATCCCCCTTTTGCAGACCTTTGTCTACTAACATATGAGCAATTTGATTAGATTGTTCATTTAGTTGATGATAGGTCATCGTACCACATTCGAAGGATAGTGCAATTTTATCAGCAAACTGGTGTGCAACCTGATAAAAGACTTCAGGTACTGTGATTTGTGTATCGTAATAGGCTTTAGTTTGATTTAATGCTTGGTATGCTAGTAAATCCTGTTCATTTAACAGTTCTGTACACTGAGAGACGGGCAGTTGGTGCTCAAATAGTTGTGTTTGATGATGTGATAAATAAATATTAAAATCTCGTGTATTATTCAATCATAACAACTCCTATTATCCGAATATTAAAAATAGATTTTAGCGATTAACTCCCGCAGATTTTCATAAATCTGCGGGATATTGAGAACCTGCTTATAGAAAGCCTCATTTCATTTTTATTTCACGACAAATGTGTTAACAACATTTAATAATTCGCTGGACAAATCAGTTAATACTTGTGCTTCTTCAGAAACTCTTTGTACGGTATTCAGTTGAGAAGAGGAAGTTTCAGCGACTGCTCGTGTATTATCTCTTGAACTCACAGAGAAATCTTCCATATCCTTTACAGCGGAGGTTACTTCCTCCATGCCGGCTGCCATTTCCTCTATTGTTGCGGATAGTTCTTGTATTTGTCCAGTAACATGGTGGATTGAAGTTAATATATGACTAAATGACTTCTCAGAATCATTGATCATGACTAAACCATTATCCACTTCCTCCACAGCACGCATCATCACGTTTACAGATGTATTTGTATCATGCTGAATATGTGAGATAAGTGTGGAAATTTCGCGAGCGGATGCCTCAGATTGCTCAGCAAGCTTGCGTACTTCGTCAGCTACAACAGCAAAGCCACTTCCAGCTTCTCCAGCACGTGCTGCTTCTATGGCTGCATTCAATGCCAGTAAATTTGTTTGGGAGGCAATACCAGTAATAATACCCACTATTTCTTCAATTTTTCCTGAATGTTCGCCAAGCATTTTTACGGATGCTGCTGATTGATTCACTGCTTTACTAATTGCATTCATTTGAGCCACAGATTTATTTGTCGAGTCATTTCCTTTTTCAGCTTCCTCAGATGCTTGAATGGAAGATTCCGATATTTTGTTGGAAGTCATGGCAATTCGTTGAATACCTATGCTCATTTCCTCAATGGTAATCGAGCTTTCTTTTGCTTTTTGGACTTGTAAATCAGCGCCCCCTGCAATCTCTTGCATCGATGAAGCTACACTATTGTATGAATCTGTTGCTTCTTGCATATTTGTAGATAGTACATTGGCAGTGTTCGAAACACGTGCTGAAACATTTGTAGTACTTTTAATAACTGCTTTCAAATTTTCAATCATGGAATTAAAGTTTTCTGTAAGAAGGCCCACTTCATCTGTTGATATCACAGGTAAGGGCTCTAGCTCTAAATTACCATCTGCCACTTTTTTAGATTGTAGGGAGAGATGTTGAATCGGTGTTAATTTTCTTTTTAAAACTGTATAAACAGCAATGGATGAACCAATTAAGAAAATTATTGTCACTAAAAGAATCCATGATACCTCTGTCATCGCCTTAGCCGTTACCATTGAAACATCATAGTCAATTGCATATGCGGCTAAAATTGTTCCGTTTTCATCCAAAATTGGTGTAAGGCCTGTTTTATAGCTACCATACTCATCTGAATAGATGCTCGTAGCGGTCGCTTCTTTTGTTTCAAAGACTTCTTTAATTCTCGCTAAAAAGTCATCTGATAAGCCCATAGCTATCATATCTTGGTTATACTCTGCCCCAAAATCCAGTACGCTTGAAGATAGAACCGGCGCGTTTATATTTTTTCCGTCGACTGTTATAAGGAATAGATTTGTGATAATATCCGAATGATCGTTTATAGCGTCCATTTCTTTTGTTAAACGAAGAACATCTGGATTGCTAGCATTAGGCTCCTTGATAACAGATTGCAATGTTTTTAGGTCTATTGACTTTGCTAAGATCATTCCTTTATCGAAAAGAGATTGATTCATATCTTTTAAATTACTATTCTTTACTATATAATAGGAAAGACCTAGATTGACTAATCCGAATAGTAGTAAAATACTTATTACAACAGTTGTTAATTTTCTACTGATGGACATGTTCTGTTTCTTACTTTTTTTCATGTTCTTCCTCCTATAATTATATACAAAACATATTTTAAGTAAAAAAATAGACATTCACAGCTGAGATGGTCAAAAGTAAATAGTAGAGAACATTACATTTGGCAGTCCTGATGTAATTTTCGTGGAAGATATGTATACCTTTTTATTAAAATATTTATGAATGGAAAATAATCCAAACATCCCCTAACATTAAACAACTATACTGCCAAAAAAAATGATTCACAACCCAAAAAACTTACTATTTCGACTTATGATCTTTAAAATAAAATTTTAAAAAACAGTATAATAGTACAAGGATATCTGTTTCGTGTTGATATTTTTATAAAAATTTATTAATTTTTAAATATTTAATTATAAGAAGTGACATTCATGAAGTTGTTTTTAGGAATTAAATTGTAGGTGAAAAACATCTTTTATTTTTTAAATTGGGTCTTTTCAATTACAAATATTATTATGATAGAAATAGGTGAAGCATATAGCCTATTTTTATATAAAATGCTTTCCATTAGTTTAAAATGAACTAGTAGAAAGCATTTTTATTTGATCTTGAGTTCCCTAAAATGCCAGACACTATTCCTGGTAAGCCCCGGAAATTAGGCTATTGTTCGCTATGATGTAGCTGAGGAGGGGATAGAGAGAATTATATCGAGGATAGAGGCTGTCCCTTATTTGATTGACCTCTACTGTCCCTATATTTAACAGGATTTCATCATCAGTTCTTCCTTCTGATTCAAAAATCTGTTATTGCCTTGATTAGTGCCAGTAGAGAGAGTACCCAAATTCTTTTATACCAGAATAAAATTGTTGATTAAAATCGTCGGGAGTAACATATACCAATGAAACACACCTTCTTTATTTTTATGCCTATATTCAAAATTCCACTAGTTTTTAGACGAGTATACTTAAAATTGAAATTGTTATAAAATATACTGATTTTCATTATAATAAGAAAAAAAGGGTGTTTGCATAATGGCAATTATCAAGATTAAGAAAATAATATTGCATAATTTACGAAATGTTCGTCATGGGGAGATTTCCATTGCAGTAAATTTCGAGTCATTTTTACAGGCCAATGTTGTAGGCTTATATGGACAGAATGGTTCAGGTAAAACAACGATTGTCGATGCCTTCAGTATATTGAAGGCACTAATTTCAGGCTGGATAGCAGAGGTGAAATTACCTGTACAAGAAAAACGCTTAGTGATGGCAGGAGAGGGTAAGGCTAGCATAGATTTTGAGTTTCTTGTGGAAAATCAGTTTGGTACATTTTTTGTCAATTATTATGTAGAGCTACAAGAGGATGAGCATCGACTATACACAGTACATGAACGACTTACGTACCGAGAAAATGACAAGGGTAAACGTACGAAGATATTAATTGCTGTTACAGATGATGATGTGCAGCTACGTAATGCTAAACTGACTGATTTGAATGAACAAGCACGTATTCAATTGCTAGTTGTACAGCAATTAGCTAGAAGACAATATATGTCATTTATTTTCCATAAAGATTTAAAGCCTCTATTACAAGAACAGCTTTCGGAGCTGGAGATGCAGCTTCTTCAAAATATAGCGATTGATTTTACTCAAGATTTTCATGTTATCAATAATCAAAATATCGCACCATTGTTTGAGGAGCGAATCATGCCCTTTAGTATCCATTTAGAGAGAACTAGAGGCTTAATACCATATGATTTAAAGGGACCAGCAGTATTGCCAGAAGAGACCTTCTATGTGTTATGTGAGGTTGTCGAACAAAGTAATCAAGTATTGTCAGCAATTATCCCAGGTCTGACCATAAAAATTAATGTTATTACGAAACAAATGATGGATAGTGGGGCAAAAGGGGTTCGTTTTGAATTTTTATCCAAGCGGGGAAAACGTGAATTACCGCTTCGTACGGAGTCAGAGGGGATATTAAAAATTATTTCTGTCCTTAGCTTGCTTATTGCGGTATACAACAATCCTAATGCATGTGTCGTTATTGATGAATTAGATTCTGGTGTTTTTGAATATTTGTTAGGTGAGTTGTTAACAGTGATAGATGAGGATGGAAAAGGTCAGCTTATCTTTACATCTCATAATTTACGTGTGTTAGAGGTGCTAGCCATTAAAAATTTATGGTTTACAACAACAAATGAAGATCACCGCTATATACAGCTAAAAGGAATAAAGGAAGTAAATAATGCTAGGGATGTCTACCTACGTGCTATCCAGCTTGGTGGTCAGGATGAGGAAGTTTATAAGGAAACAAAATCATTTAAAATGAAGCGTGCATTTAGAAAAGCAGGTGTGCAGCATGACTAAAAAAATTCTCCTAATTATTGTTGAGGGACAGACAGAGCAGATTATCTTAGAGGATTATTTAGATGAATATTTTGCAAACTCAATGATTCGCTTTGACGTTCAGCGTGAGGATATTTTGACAAAATGGGATGCCAATAAGCGTATCCCAAATATCAAAAATAGTGTTGTTAAAGTAATCCAGGGCTATTTAAATAAATATAAATTTTTAGCAAAGGATTTAACGGCTGTTGTTCATATCACAGATGCAGATGGCTGCTTTATTGCACCAGAATTTGTTAAGGTGAAGGAGGATATCGAGCAAAATTTGTTTTATACGGAGGATGCAATCTTAGTGAATTCGGATAAACGCAAAGAGCAAATTGAGCAACGTAATGAAATGAAAGCGAATAATGCTAGGATCTTAGTGGCGAATGACCACTTCAGCATTAACCGTTTAAAAGTACCCTATCAATTATTTTATTTTTCTACGAACTTAGAACATGTACTATGGAATGAGCGCAATGAAATTCCAACAGAAAAAGTGCATAAGACCGATGATTTTATGGAAAATCTCACTGGTACTATTGAGGAGTATTTAAGAGAATTTCTACCAGTTAGTCAAGAGCTGCCATATAGAGAAAAAATGAAAAAAAGCTGGGCATTTTTAATGGATGGCTGTCATTCATTGCAAAGAGGAACCAATGTCCCGTTGTTATTTGAAATGATTAAATCTGATGTACAATAAAAGTGCCCTCCAATGTTCAAGGAGGGCACTTTAAAATGTTACCAGTTGTTTGTGTGCACAGGTTAACGCTGTTGTTCATAGCTACGGATATGCCCTAAAATGGCAGGATCCTTAATTTTAGTATCTTCACTTAGTAGTAATAGCTTCGACATGATTTCGGCTGTACGAGGGTCATCATCCACCATTGGTAGGAAAATACGTCCACGATGCTGCGCTTGTACAGCGATTATTGGAATCATTGATCCACCCATTTGATGGACAACACCACTACCTAAATGTAGTGAATAGCTAGCAAGTTTACCTTCAATAAGAGCATGCTGTTTTTTCACTTCTACGTTTGTAAGTTTTAATAGCTTTGTTAATTCTTCCACAATCACACTACGCATTTCAACTGTAGAATGACTTGCCTCGGGATCTACACCACCAACATGCGCAACACTAACAACGAGATCGATATCTCGCATAATCTCAGAGAAAATTGCTGCAGGAATATCATCTAAGACTATGCTTTTGCCAGTTAAACGATTATAGAAATAAACACCCTCAATTGCAGGCGCTTCAATTTCTGCTGGGGTAAACCAATCTGCCTGTGCATATAACGAGGCCACAATATTTTCCTTATAATACACTTTACGAGGTCCTTCATCATAACTAATTTGCCAGCCTCTTGTTTTTAAAAGGGCTACCGTTTGAGATGGATTTACTTGGTGTCCTGCATAGCGCAATGATCTTTTTTGCCCTTTTTCATCTTCATTTATCACATATAGCTCACGGAGCACTTGCTTAAACGGTTGCTTTATTTTGTGCTCAAACATATAAGCCTGCCATTGACGCCATTGACCACTTTCAAGTAGGTGATATGGATGGGCAATTTTTAATGTTGTCGTTGGTGCAAGTGAAATGATGTCACCTGATAGTAGCCTTATGCCCTCTGCAGTGAGCATTCCTATATACACATCGCTTTTAAAGACAAGCTTTTGTAGAAGAGGAGCTAGGATCGGATGCTTTAATAAATTGATGAGCTCTTCAGCATGGAAGACTGTTTCTAACTCCATTGCCTGTTCAAGCGCTGGCCGTGCTCGTTTATATTGCTCCTTCAACTCTTTTCGTGCCTCTTGTAATGCAATGACCTGTGTATTTTTCTTCAATGCTGTTGGGATATTTTTAAGAAGTTTTCCATCCTTTGTCACGATAATTTCCACATCAGCATCATCTTTAATCTGCAAATGAGCCGTAATATGCTCGATTTGCTGTGCTTCAAATAAATGTTTCATTTCATGAAAGGCGGATAGCTCCATTCGCCATGTAAATCTTGTTGTTTCTCCATCACCAGCATTGCGTGCTAGATTTTCAAGTGCAATACTTGCTGCTCGTGCTTCGCTTGCACGACGTTGGGCTCCGAATTGCTTACTTTCCTTTAAAAATTGTTGAATAAACTGATAACGTATTAGAGCATCCTTTTCATCTGATTTCTTTAATGGGATAAGACCAAGTGCACGAAGCTTGTCTTTATTACGTTTATCTTGTATTTCTTTCATTAATGGCTTTGGACTGAGTTTTCCAATTGCAGTATCGGCATAAAGCTGTGCTCGACGATGATTTGCTCCTTCTGATGCATATTTTGCGGCATCATAAACAAGCTTGAAATTTTTTGCACCAATTGTTTGATAGGCACTTTGGAACCAACCTAAATCAAATGCACCATCTCGGAAATCGTCGGAAGTGATGCTTGAGAAGAGGGCAATTTGATCTTTAGCAAAATCCGATAAGTAGTCGGTTGTATGGGCGATAAAGTACCATGCAGATTCTTTTAAGCCTTCCCAGCCAATTACTTCACTAACTAGATCGATCCAATGCTGGTTATACATCATTGCTTCAATTAATCGCTCTTTTGAAATATCTGTTTTTTCCCATGCATCTTTTAACTGCTGTGCAGATTCCTCTTTTTTAGGATAGCAGTTTGCAAGAAGACGTGAGAAAACATCCTTTTTCGTTTCTGCCTGCCAAATATAGCCCCGAGCAAGCTTTTCTCCATCAAGTGCCTGTAAAATTTTAAAGAAATAATCAATACCTTCTATATAGGATATACTGCTTGCAAGCTTCGTTACGGCAGTAGGAATATCGCCGCGCTTAAGCTCAATTTCTAAAATTCGCTTGATTGCCTGCTCACGTATAGCAAGAAGAGTCGATAAATCTTCAAATGACTTTTGATACTTTTCGATTAATTTATTAGGTGCTATCAATACCTCAGAAGCTAATGTATTCGTGAAAATGGCCTCAAATAAATGATCCTGTGTGAATAAGCCTGCCTGAAGGGCATCTAAATATTGGAATAAGCTTAAATTATATACACTTGGGTTGTACTGTTCCTTTTGCATGCGCTTTGTTAATTCTTCGTTAATAGCGAGCATTTTGACATATTCGCCATACGTCGTATAGCCTGAGAAGCATCTATCAACAAAGGCATCGATTACATCTAAATCTACTATAGTGGAAGTCGAACGATAATAATAATACCCCTTATCTCTTACTTCGAGCTTCCACTGTTCAGGTGGTATTTGAGATAACAGCTGAAGCATTATACCAATTGCTTGCTCGAAAACATTGAACCCTTGTGAATGTTGTTCTAAAAGTTCGACTGCTTGTTTATGAAGCTCCTGCTCCCCAGACAAATTGTCTAAATCCTGTGAAAGCACAGTAAAAATTCGATCCAGTGTTTGCTCATGCTTTAACGCATTGAACTTAGCAATATATTCTTTAATTTGTGCATAGTTAAGGATTGGAGCGATAAGAGCGTGTGCTGCTTCGCTAATTTCGTGGACAGCAGGGTATTGAGACAGATTACTATAAAAGTTGAAATAAGCTAAATCCTCTGTGCTGAATTTTTCTTCTTTTATCCACTGTATGATTTCCTCAGGTATTGGATGGACGTCAAGACTAGCGTTTTTACTATTCTCTTTTTTGGAGGCTATAATGTTATAGTCTTGTCCTAAGGTTGTTGTCATTAGAGTATCATTCCACTGGTATGTCTCATACTCATAATGAGCATGAACATCAATTAATTGAATCAGTCGCTCAAGCTTTGCTAAAAGTTTATGAACATCATAGTCAAAAAATTTCTCAAGTGGCATTTGTGCCTGCAAATAAATTGGAATTAGCTGCTTCCATGCCTCTTCACCGTCTACCTTGATATCAATATTAGAAATGTTTTGGTATTGAATAGGCGGGTGTGGTGTATATAAGCCAAAGCCATTTTCCTCGTTATATTCTGGAATATCGCTTGTTAACAATTGATCTAAAAGCACTTGCTCTGTTGCAGTAACTTTTGGTAGCGTCTTGCATAAAGCTGTAATTTGTTCATTTGATAAGTGATATTCTTTTGAGGCTTCTAATAACAACTCAAGTCCACCAAGTCTTTTTAATTGCTTCTTGTCTTGTATAAGTCGCTCGGCACTTTGCAATATTTTCTCTTGTGACTGTAGCTTTAAGAGAGAAATAGCCTCTTTACGAAGTGAGCCAGATTTATTTGCTAAAAGATCCTCAATTTTTAAAATTTCATGATCAGTAGGTGTTAATAGCTGTATCTTTTTGAGCGCGAGGGAACGATTAATAGAGCTTCGGTCTCGTAAAGAGCTAAATAGAAAATCGCGCTTTCCTTGTGTAGAATTATCAAGGCAATAAATATTAAGAAGTCCAATTCTGCTAGTAGGTGAGTAGGCATCCGCATTCGCAATAATACGTTGAAATAATTCTTCATCTTGTAAATGATGGGCCAAAATAATTTGTGTTGAAATAATGTCCTCTAAAGATATGTGCGCATATACGAAAGATAGGGGTTTTCCTGCAATTGTTAGACCATCCTTTGAAACCTCACTCTTTGCCCATTCGAGCTGATTAAATAGCGGATATTCAATGTTTTGAAGCTGTGTATTTTCTTGCATGTACGTTTGTAAATCTTTAGACCAATCGTTATCCCTAGCATATTCACTGTTAATATAGTTATTTACATGGAGGAAATTCCCCCAAGCAAAAGTAAAGAGCTCAATATCCTTTGTTGTTAAAATAATATCTTTGACATATTGTGCAGTAAAGGAAGTTTTTCCTAAATTTTTTAAGAACGCAAGTGTTGTAAGCTGGACATGCTTTTGGCGTCCTAGCAACTCTGGCAAAACCATATCAAGCTGCATGTAATCTTTTGTAGAAATTGCCCAGAGTGCCACGTAAATATCTATTGTTCGTTCGCTTTGCAGTAATTCCTTAGTGAAATTGTCGTTTTCAATAGCTTGAATCGCTAATGACAAGACTTCCTCTGTAATCTTTTGATTTTCAAAGCTATTATAGCCAAGTCCCATCCAAGTATCGACAGCACGAATAACTGAGGAGAAGCGAGTTAGCTGGTGCTCTTGAATAAGCTTCATGATTGTAAGCTGTGCATCTAAGGTACCATGATCGATATTCTCAACAATAGCTTGACGTAGCCCCTCTTGCCTTGCTGCCGCAACTAATAGCTTTCCAAGTGCTTCATGCAGGCGACTATTGGTTGATTTAAAAATCCCTCGTATTAGTGGATAGCCAAAAAAGCTACTTTGATGTTCATCAAATAGGATATTTTCAATAGCTTCCTCAATAGCTGGGTTTTGTAATGATAGCTCCTCAGCAAGCAATTGCTCAAAAACATTAAATGGCATTACCTTTATATTCTCTTGCTTCATCACATAGGAGCTATAGTTAGGATATGTACCATGTTCATATTGACCGTGGTTCGTCAATAATTCCTGTAAATTGATTTCTTCAAATGTTAGCATTTCTTCAATTAATTGTAGACATTGAAAAAGGTGATCCTGTACTGGTTGTGCGGAACGAAACGATCTACGCAAAATACCAGTCTGAAACATTGCTGTATCATAACGTAATGCCAGCTTCTTAATATTTTGTGCTCGTTCCTGTGAAGAAAAGAGTGTTAGTACATCAATTAGTGGACCTGTAAATAGCTCCTCAAGTGTTGAGATTTTCAAATCAGCAATTTGCTGCTCAATATTATAATCACGTGTATCCATATATTGAAGCAATGCTGTAGCTATTGGTTGAATAGCCGATGGTGCGGTATCAATTTTACTTTGAAATTGTAGTTTTTGTTCATGAGAAAGTGTCATGGGATTCCTCCTTACCAAATTCGTCCTGCTAGCATCGTTAATTTTATAAAGGTAAAAACGTCATCTTCTTGAATTGTTAGTGGTGTTGTAAGTGAATTTAATTGCTCCTCATTTTGGACTACTAAAAACAGTTCATCTTCAAAAGCTTGAATCACTGTCGATTTAGCCTGTTCTAAAGACTGAACAGTGGCATTTTTTTTCTCACCAAAATGTATCTTGCCATGATGAACAGCATCCTCTAATAGTTCCTCAGTTAGATAAATATGAAGCGGTGTATCCAACGCCTTTTCGTTAAAATTCTGAACCTCCTGTGTGACGAGCTGTAGTAGTAAGTCTTTCAAGGTATGGACAGGCTCTTCAATTGTAAATGCAATCTTTTGAAGTTTACGCGACTTTTTTCCAATTGTTTTTTGCTGGTAAAATAAACGCAAACTAACACCTCCTTACAGTAATTTCATTATACAAGAGAGTAAATCATGAAAAGAATAAGGCATTTTACGCTAGTTATATAAAAAAAAGTGGGAAAAGTGTAACGAATTATTTGTTGTAACGACTTATTTCTGAGTGTAGAAAGTGGGGTGAAGCTTTGGATAAGAGTCTAGTAAAAATAGAACATTTGTACGATTCTTATTATCTAGATGTGTATCATTTTGCGCTTTATTATACAAATAGTAGAGAAGAGGCGGAGGATATTACACAGGAGACATTTTTCAAGGTGATGAAGCAGTTAGATAATTTAAGGGATATGGATAAAGTAAAAACCTGGATATTGTCAATTGCACGAAATACAGCAGTAGATATACATAGAAGGGAAAAAGTAAAGAGACTTTTAATAGAAAAACTTAGCTGGCAGCCGGTATTGAAAGAAGTATCAAAACCTCTGGAATTTATAGAGAAAAATGAGCAATGGCAAATAGTACAAGAGGCGTTAATGACATTAAAATCACATGATCGAACAATCATTATTTGCAGAATGCTAAAAGACTACACGATTCAGGAAACCGCTGAAATTTTGGGCATTTCGGAAGTGAAGGTACGGGTTGATTTTCATCGGGCAATGACAAGGCTTCGAAAAAAAGTAGGGAGGGACGATTGATGGAAGAACGTGATTATGAGTTATTTGACGCACTAAAAAAACGTCCTGATAAAGATCCAAATATAGATTTCTCAAAGCAATTGCGTCAGAGCCTTGAAAAAACTCCTATAAAGAAGATAAAACGATTTTCTATAGCGACAATATTAACTATTCCAGTGACACTGGCCGTTCTGTTATTTGTATTCAGAATTGGTACCGAGCAGTCATTCAATTTGAAAAACGCTGCATTGTTAACCATCAATCAGGAGAAAAATCTTTCAAATATATTGTTCATTTTCCTAATGTCTGCGCTCTCATTTTTTATATTGTTCGTTTATTTCAAGGGGCTTACGAGAGGAAAACTTGTTTACATGACATTCGCATTGTCTTTCCTGGCATGGGTTGGGAACCTAGTCTATGCAGAGAATCAAAACATCGATGAATCTATTGTTAAACCGAGCTATAGTGAATCCTACGATTATTCGATTAAGCAAGACAAAATAGATGAAATTCAACTGGAGCATGATAAGTAATTGATGAAAAGTACAATTGAAGGAGGTAGAAAATAATGAAAAATCCTTACGATTATTTAGTTAATGGAGTGGGTTTTATTTTTATAGATTTATTGTTTTTGGGAAAAGCTGATACTGATATATTACCAGATTTTATTGGCTATCTATCTTTTGCATACGGTATTCATCTGTTGCCGTCTTTTCATAACTTAAAGCCTTTATCGAAAAATTTTGCCATTATTTTAATGATAATGTCTTTTTTCGTAGAGCTAGATCGATGGCTAGGCTATAAGATACTAGGAGACATTGGGGTACAGTTTATGCAATTTTTATTCATAGTCTTTATGTATTTTGTTTTCCAATTATTATTGCACATTCATAAAAATAAGCCTCTAGAAGCTAAAACATTTAGAACATACCAGAAATTCATGGCATTTATGCTTTGCGGCTTTGTGATACAGGCATTTTCAATAAATTTAAATGCAAGTATGCGGGAAAATGTTCATTTTATAGGTTCTCTATTACAGTTGCTTTCCTTTTTCCTATTTTTAAATCTTTGTCGAACGTGTAATAAATATTATAAGAGAATCAAAGAAAACAAGGTACATTCGCAATAATAAGTGAATGCACTTTATTTTGTTTCAGGGAATCTGTTCTTACTGAGCAATGGCATCTTTTCCTTCCTTATTTCATAAGCTTTATAGGTATGATTTCATGACGCTTGAAGGAGGCAATGTCATTCAAATACATGTTGTACGAGCTGGGGAGTCTTTATGGGGGATTGCACAGGCGTATGGGACAACGGTTCAAAGTATAGTAGATGCCAATCAAATTCCAGAGCCAAATCGACTAGTCGTAGGGCAAGCTCTTGTTATTCCGATTATCGGAAGCTTTTATTATGTGCAGCCAGGAGATAGTTTATGGTCCATTGGTCAGCGCTTCGGTATTAATTATGCAACACTTGCACAGGTCAACAATATGAATCCAAACCAGCCGTTATCTGTTGGGGTGCGACTATATATTCCATCTTCACCTAAAACAAGAGCTGAAACTTTGGCATATTTGGAGCCGAGAGGAACATCTGTTAGCGAGCCATTATTGAGTCAGGCTAGAGAAGCAGGACCATTTTTAACGTATCTTGCTTTATTTAGCTATGAAGCAAGGCGGGATGGGACACTTAAAAAACCACCAAGTCAGGGTGTGACGCAAATTGCTAATGATACAGGAGCCTCCTTAGCAATGGTTATCTCAAATTTAGAGAATTTTAGCTTTAGCGGTGATTTAGCACGAGATATTTTTCAAAGTACAGCTGTACAGGATTTGCTTTTCGATAATATTCTTGAAGAAGCAAGGCGTTTAGGGAGCATTAAAGATATCCATTTTGATTTTGAAAATTTGCCAGGGGATCAACGTGAGGCGTATAACAATTTTTTAAGAAGAGCTGTAAGTAGATTCCATCCACAAGGGTACACAGTATCCACAGCACTTGCGCCAAAAACGAGTGCAAATGAGCGTGGTCCTTGGACAGAGGCACATGATTATAGAGCACATGGAGAAATTGTGGATTTTGTGATGTTAATGACCTATGAATGGGGATATTCTGCTGGTCCTCCTATGGCAGTATCTCCACTTCCTGAGGTAGAGGCAGTTGTTAAATATGCTATTAGTGAAATTCCTAGAAATAAAATTATCCTAGGACAAAATTTATATGGCTATGACTGGACACTGCCTTTTGTACAAGGAGGTCCTATTGCTGAAGCAGTTAGTCCACAAAGAGCTATTGAAATTGCTAAAAAATATAATGCAGCTATTCAGTATGATAGGAGAGCCCAAGCTCCTTTCTTTGAATACTATGACGAACAGGGCAGGGCACATGTTGTTTGGTTTGAAGATGCAAGATCCATTCAAGCCAAATTCGATTTAATAAAGCGATATAAACTTCGAGGAGTGGGTTATTGGAAACTAGGTTTACCATTCCCACAAAATTGGTTATTAATAGGCTCCAATTTCGATGTGGTGAAAAAATAACTATTCTATTTTCTTTTAAGCGGTAATATTCTGTAAATAGAGTTTCCAAATTTGGAAATGTATATTATAATAAATGGTAAATAGTTTTCTAGGAGGGATATTTTGGGTAAGTTTAAAAAGTTAGGTATTATACTAACATCTACAGCATTTACTGTCGGGGTACTTTCACCAATTTCACAAGCATCTGCCAATGTAAAGGAATCTTCAGAGAGAATTGAAATTCAAGTAGCTTCAACGGAGACAAAAGTCACAAAGAGTATGCTTATCAATAAATTGCATGCAATATTCCCTGATAAGTTTAATTTCTTAACAGAGAAAGATTTAAATGTAGGAAGCGGACACTACTATACAGATGATACAACAATTCGTTATGATATAAGTTTCCATAAGACTGTAAATGGTAAGGAGATTTATGGTAGCTTCACATTTAAGGGAGACGATTTAGAACTAGAGAATTTCTATTATCAACCTTCTGATATTTCAGATGCAATGTATCCAGCAAAGTATTCTGAAGCTGATGCACAAAAAATTGCAAAGGAATTCTTAGCTAAATTCCCAAATACTGAAAACTATAAGCTTCAGGAAAATGGTATTGGCTCTGACTACTATTTTAATATGAGCAGACCATTATCACAGCCAATTGCTTATTCGTTTGTCTATTCACCAACTCAAAATGGTGTGGCAATCAGCGAGCAATATTTTACTATTGAAGTCCTTGCGAATGGCGAAATTACAAGTGTTTATCGCAATACAGAGCCTCTTAGCAAGGCAACATTTGATAGTGTAGAGCAGAAGAAGACTGAAGCGGATATTCTTGCCCAAATTCGTGATAATTTAGCAGTTGAATTGCGTTACACAGTCGATTATGATTTCCAAACAGATCAGCGTAAAGTGAAGCTTGTTTATGCACCAGCAATAGGCTTTAATGGGGTACATGCTTTAAATGGTCAATGGCAAACAGTGAATGGCTTCTCGGCACAGGTACCGAAAGTAAAACGCGTAGAAAAGCTATCCTCACAACCGCTTGAACCAAGAAAGAAGGGTATGACATTAGCTGAAGTAGAAGAATTTGCAAAATCCTTCTTAAAGGTTGATCCTGATAAAGCTAAGTTACAAATTGATATGATTGATGAAAGAGAAAACCAAAATGGGGAAACAATTTACTCTGTAAATTATACGTATATGTATGATAATGGTGGCATAGGCTCCTCATTTGAATTAAATAAGGCAACAGGCGAAATTATTCAATATCATGATTTAACTAGAGATTTCGTAAAGTCTAATGATAAGACTACAACCATTTCTAAGGATGCAGCATTGAACAAGGCGATTGAATACTTAAAGCAATGGGCTCCTTCCTATGTGCATAATTATTCTAAACCATTAGAGGATGCTGTATTAGCTGATTATAGTAAAGAATATTACTTCTCATTCCCGCGTGTTGTAAATGATATCGCTGTGGTAGGAGATGAAATATCTGTAAGTATTGGTTCTGATGGCTCATTACGTTCATTGTATATTTCTAACCAAAAAATCGATAATTGGCCATCTGTAGATAAGGCGATTTCTGCTGATAAAGCAAAAGAATCTTATCGTGAGGCACTTAAATTACAATTGCAATACGCTAAACAAAGTGGTGAGGATAAGAATCATTATGATCTAGTGTATTCACCAACTTATGGTGGTAATTTACTTAATCAAATTGATGCAACTACTGGTGAGTGGTTAATTAATATTGAGGATAAAAAAGAGCAACCATTGATTTCACATCCTACAGCAGCAAAAGAGTTAAATTATTTGGTTAGTCAAAATGTGTTAGAGATTAAAGACCCAGCTACTTTTAATGCTGATACTGGCGTGACTAAGGGAGAAGCACTAAAAATTATGCTTAAATCTCTCACATATGGCTATTTTGGTGGATATGGAGAAGGTGATGAAAAGCAATCCTTCACAAATATTGATAAAAACCATCCATTATATGGAGTAGTTGAAGAAGCCGTAAGAATGGGCGTTTTAAAGCCAGCAGATCGATTTGATGTTGATGCAACATTGACTCGTCAAGAGCTTGCAGAATGGTATATTCGTGTATTAGGATTAGAGAAAGCTGCTAAGCATAGCGATATTTATAAATTAAACTTTGCTGATGCAGGCTCAATTGATCCAGCATACTCTGGCTATGTGGCTTTAGCAAGTGCAATGGGATTAATAGATGCACAGCAAAATAGCTTCAACGCTACTGAGAAAGTATCATATGCAGATTTAGCTGTTTCAACAATGCGATTAGCTAAAGCTATTGGCGAAGGTAATAACAGTCGCTTCTTTTAAAAATAGAAAGGGTATCTCCTGATTATTGGAGATACCCTTTTTGGGTTAATTTTTAAACAAAGGTGAAATAATAACAGAAGAAAGGAGTGTAAGGATGAGAATTAAATTTTTTATGGCTATTCTTTTTACGACTATCACGCTCTATGGCTGTACAAAAGAAAAGGCGCAAGATATGCCGACAAATGCTCCAGTTCAACAAAATAATCAACAAGTCGGAGATACCGCAACAGATCAAGTACCCTTCAATTTTTTAGAGTTTTCGTTGGATGTTGACTATTCTGCGACAGATTCCTATGAAGCTGAATACGAAAATAAAAAGTCCGGCATAGCAGCAAAATTACAGGATACCCGAAATAATGAAAATCTTCAGGGAGATGCAGCTTATACGAAGCTGGAACCTCTTTTTAAGCAGCTGACGTTTGATTCCACTACACCAAATGATGAAGTAATAGATCAGGTTATTTCCGTATTCCATATTGCAGAGGACTTCCAATCAATTGAGATTGAAGTAGAATTTGTTGATGGGAATGAAAAAGAATTTAAACGTCTAAAGTAAATGATGCAGGCTGAATTCATCCATTAAAATCCAGCTATCTATTAATGGGTGGATTTTATTTCTTAGAAGTAAGTAGTGCTATAAAGGGGAAAGTCAATTTCTGAGTAAAACAAATTAATTGTCGTATAAAGAAATATATGTTATTATTATCTCGAATTAAAGATAATTAAATTCGAGGTAAATAGAAAGAGGGAGTGGTATGAGGGAAGACAATCGTAATTTAAAGGCTTTTACGGTCTTGTTCCGTGCATATCAAACGATTCAGGAAGCAACAAGAAGAGATTTACTACAATATGATTTAAATCAAACCGAATTTTCAGTGCTTGAATTTTTATACCATCGTGGGGAACAACCGATTCAAGTGATTGGAAAGAGAATATTAATTGCAAGTAGCAGTATTACCTATGTTATTGATAAGCTTGAACAAAAAGGCTATGTCTATCGATTTGCTTGTGCGAAGGATCGCCGTGTCACTTATATTTTTTTAACAGATGAGGGACGAGCATTATTGGAAGAAATTTTCCCAAAGCATGAACAAAAAATTAATGAAATTTTTGAAGTATTAGACCCTGAAGAACTGAAAACAATGATTCTATCTTTAAAGAAGATTGGTTTTAATGCGATTAATAAATGAACAAATTTACATTAATATCTCGAAATCGAGATAATAGGAGGGTTTTAAATGAATCATTTAAAAGGGATTCATCATGTTACAGCAATTACTAGTAGTGCCGAAGAAAATTATAAATTTTTTACTTTTGTGTTAGGAATGCGTTTAGTGAAAAAAACAGTTAATCAGGACGACATTCAAACATATCATTTATTCTTTGCGGATGATAAGGGCAACGCAGGTACAGATATGACGTTCTTTGATTTTCCGAACATTCCAAAAGGCGTGCATGGAACAAATGAGATTTCAAAAACCTCCTTCCGTGTACCAACGGATGCCGCTTTGGACTATTGGGTGAAACGTTTTGACCGATTACAGGTTAATCATACTGGCATTAAAGAACAATTTGGTAAGAAAACTTTATCTTTCGTTGATTTCGACGATCAGCAATATCAACTTATTTCTGATGAGCACAATAATGGTGTTGCATCTGGGACTCCATGGAAAGATGGGCCAATCCCTTTGGAATATGCAATAACAGGATTAGGGCCAGTATTTGTTCGAGTTGCTAATTTTAAATATTTCAAAGATGTGCTAGAAAAGGTGATGCTTTTTTCTGAAATTGCTGAGGAAGGAGATTTCCATTTATTTGAGGTAGGAGAGGGAGGCAACGGTGCTCAACTTGTTGTTGAATACAACAGTGTTCTACCTTTAGCACGTCAAGGCTTTGGTACAGTTCATCATGCCGCATTCCGAGTAGAGGATCGTGCTGTGTTGAACGAATGGACTGAACGATTTGATAGCTTCGGCTTCCATACTTCTGGTTATGTTAATCGTCACTTCTTTGAATCACTTTATGCACGAGTAGCCCCACAAATTTTATTTGAACTAGCCACCGATGGGCCAGGATTTATGGGGGATGAGCCTTATGAAACTTTAGGTGAAAAACTTTCATTGCCACCATTTTTAGAGCCAAAGCGTGCTCAGATTGAAGAACTTGTTCGTCCTATTGACACTGTAAGAAGTACAAAAAAGTTCGATAAAGAATATGAGTAATACTAATTCATCCAGTAACAGAAATAAGTTGTTTACTGGATGGATTTACATAACTGCATTGGGGGTTTAAAAATGGAATTTTCCAAACTAATTGATAAGCGTCGTTCAGCTAATAATTTTTTGAAGGACGTTAATATGACTGAAGAAGACATACGCCCTATTTTAGAGGATGTTAAGCTTGCTCCATCGGCTTTTAACTTACAACATGCTAACTATATCGTTGTGTTGGATGAAGAGATGAAGGAAAAAGTAAGAGAGGCAGCATTTGGTCAATATAAGGTACATTCAGCATCTGGGGTGATTCTAGTATTAGGTGATAAAGAGGCCTATAAAAACACGGCTAACCTAACTCAAGGGATGGTGGATTTAGGTATAATTACCTCTAGCGAATTAGAAGAAATTGTAGCAGAGAATACTAAATTTTATGAAGATCGTGGCAAGGATTTTATGAAGGACGAGGCGATTCGTAATGCTTCATTATCAGCCATGTTATTTATGCTTGCTGCAAAAAATCGCGGTTGGGATACTTGCCCAATGATTGGGTTCGATAATGAAAAAATGCGTGAACTTTTTAATGTGCCAGAAACACATGAAATTGCACTTATGATAACAATAGGTAAGGAAAAAGAAAGCAGTCGTCGTTTACGAGGTTATCGTAAGCCGGTTGAAGAATTTGCCACTTATTATTAACGTGGTATAAAATAGAATTGCTATACAAATACTAAGAATAATAGACATTTTAGGAGGAAATAACATCATGAAAGTAGTAGCTATCGTAGGTAGTATCCGAAAAGAATCTTATAATATGCAGTTAGCTAAGTTTATTCAAAAACAATATGCTGAGAAGTTTGAACTTGAGGTTTTAAGCTTAAATGAGTTACCAATGTATAATCAAGATATTGAAAATGATGCACCACAAGCCGTGCTTGATTTTAAAGCAAAAGTGAAAGCTGCAGATGCAGTGCTTTGGGTGACACCTGAATATAATGGTACTGTACCAGGTGTGATGGTTAATGCAATTGACTGGTTATCTCGTGTAGACAAAGTAATGATTGGAAAACCATCTATTATTATGGGTGCATCGATGGGGAACCTTGGTACTGTTAAAGCACAATTACATTTGAGAGATATTTTATTCTCCCCAGGTATTAATTCACCATTACTTAGTGGGAATGATGTTTATATTGGTGCTGTGCACACAAAATTTGATGCAGAAGGTAATCTAACAGATGAAGGTACTGTAAAATTCCTTGATTTAGTTATCGATAACTTCTTAAACTGGGCAAAAAAATACGTTTAACATAACGAAAGTCCTGTAAGTACTAGGTATACTTACAGGACTTCATGTTGTTGAAATACTATTAAGTCAATGAAATCAAGGTGACAAATTAAAAAGTATAGCCCTTTTTCAAAACGAGGGGTTGATCTCCGTTCCGACTGAGTGCTTTCCTGGGGGCGTCCGATGAGCCGCTTCACTCGCATGCTCGCTCCAGGGTCTCATCTGTGACGCTGTGAACTGCACCCCCTTATATTAGATTTTTTAAGTCCAATATTTTGGGTGCAGTTCATAGCGAGACAGACGAGACCCTGCACGGAGCGTCAGCGCAGGAAGCGGCTCGTCGCTCGCCCACAGGAAAGCGAGTAGCCTGGAACGGAAATCACCTTTATTTTGGCTAAATATTCACAAAGGGTCCCTTGACCATTTAGTTTTTCAACACTATGAAGTCCTGTAAGTACTAGGTATACTTACAGGACTTTTTAACTTCTGCTGAAACGAATAAAGCACTTGAATGGTGGTAGAATGTTAAAAGAGATGCTCGATTAAAAATGCTGTACTACTGCATAAAATCTTCATATTTTTACGTTATACTTTTGACGTGATTCAGCCAAATGTTTTGTACCGCAAGCGAAGCGTCAGGTACAGAATACTAGATGTTGTATTTTTCCTATTCAGCGAACATATAAACGCATGATAATGCCCTGCAGATGTCACGGAATTTTTGGAAATCTCAAAATGGTGGTTAGCAAATGAGAAAACTTTCACTAAAGCTTGGAATCATTTTTTTTATTACATTATTTTGCATTGAAACATTTATGATGTTCTTTTTGCATACTTCTTTAACCAATTCAAGGGTTGAAGAGGAACTAACAAGCTTGCAGGCAAGAGGAAACTCTCATAGAACAATATTAGAGCGAAATTTTGACAAGGAGACCCTAGCTCATATTGTATTAATGGAGTCAGAGGAAGATACAGATGTAGTTATTACAAATATATCAGGAAAAATACTGGCGTCTTCAAACCCACATCCTGAAATCAAAGATTATATAAATCAATTAGAGAATACTGTTCCTTATAATGGGGAAATACTGCAGCGTCATTGGCAAAATGAAAAATATATTGCAACCATTAGTCCAATTCAAAAGCAGCAGAGAACAGTTGGATATGTTTTTATGTTTCAAAATACAGTTTCAATCCATGCATTAATGGAGCGCTTAAATAAGCATTTTTTAATTGTTGGATTTGTTTCAGGTCTTGTAACCATTGCTGTCATTATTGTTTTATCTAGAAAGCTAGCTCACCCTTTAATTCAGATGAAAGAAGCTACTATGAAAATGAGTAATGGTGACTTTTCCGTGACACTTTCTTCGAACGGTAGGGATGAACTAAGTGATCTTGCTATAGCAATTCAGCATTTATCAGATGAGTTGAATCATTTAAGACAGGATCGAAAAGATTTTTTATCAAGCATTGCCCATGAGCTTAGAACGCCCTTAACTTTTATAAAAGGCTATGCGGATATTCTCTATAAACGTAATTTGACGGAGCAGGATCGGCAAAAATATTTAGGTATTATTATAGAAGAAACAAATCGGCTTTCACATTTAATAAGGGAATTATTTGAACTAGCTAAAATGGACGAAAACTCCTTTATTATTGAAAAAGAATGTCTTCAATTGAATGAGTTTTTGGAAAATATTAGAGGGAAATTGAGTCCTGCATTTCAAGAAAAACAGCTGCATTTTAACGTTCATTGCGAAGAAGGATTAACTTTAATGGCTGATGCTGCAAGACTGGAACAAATATTAATGAATCTCCTCAAAAATGCTTTATCATATTGTTCATCAGGTGACGTTATCTCCGTCATAGCAAAAAGACAGGACGATTTAGTATCTATACTCGTTAAAGATACTGGAAAGGGAATTCCCCAAAAGGATTTACCTCATATTTTTGAACGATTTTATCGTGTTGAAAAATCTCGTAGTCGTGCATTAGGGGGCGTTGGACTGGGGCTTTCAATTGTAAAAGAGCTTGTTCAGGCGCATGGAGGAGAAATAACAGCCCAGAGTAAAGAAAATAAAGGAACAACTTTTATCTTAACGTTTAAAGGAGTCAAAAAGTATGAAAACAATACTACTCATTGATGATGAACCTAGAATGTTAGACTTGCTTAAGCTTTATTTAGAGCCTGTTTTCACATGTAAGGAAATGGTATCCGTTCAGAAGGCTCTGATCTATTTAGAAGAAAATCATGTAGATCTGGTACTTTTAGATATCATGATGCCAGAAATGGATGGTTGGCAGGTCTGTAAAGAAATAAGGAAATTTTGGGATGTGCCCATCATCATGCTAACAGCAAAAGGGGAGCATACTGATATGGTAAAAGGTCTAAATCTAGGAGCAGATGATTACATTCTGAAACCCTTCGATGAAGAAGTGTTACTAGCACGTATTAATGCTGTTCTAAGGAGGGCAAAAAGTGATGAAAATATTGTGTCGTTTGAGGGATTACATTTAAACAAGGAATCCTTTGAAGTGGGTTTTAGACAGAAGGAAATATCCTTAACGCCTAAGGAATTTGAGATGCTAGCCTTATTTTTAGCGCATCAAAATAAGGTTTTTACTAGGGAGCATCTTATTAATACTGTATGGGGTTACAATGATTCGATAGAGGATCGAACAATTGATTCACATGTACGTAATTTACGAGAGAAACTACGGAAAAGTGGTTTTCCTGCTGATGATTATTTACAAACTGTTTGGGGGCTTGGCTATAAATGGCTTAAGTCGGCAGGAAGAAATGCTTTAGAGCTTAGAAGCTAGAAGAACCTCTGCTAGAAGTCTACAGAGGTTCAGCGGCTTATTCTGCTTTTAATTCGTCCTCAGTTACCCATTTATGATTTTTTACAGACTCTCCATTTGTAGTAGCTGTATAATCAATCATATAAACAGTTGTTTGGACTGCTTTATCAATCCGAGCAGTCGCATTTTCCATGCCCGTCATATGAGATGCATTTGTCTTAACCTCAGTGCCAGAGGCTAATGGAGCTAAATCTGGATTAATCAATTCCTCATGAATAACCCACTTATGATTTTCTACACGCTGACCACCTGTAACTGGATCATAGGAGACAATATATGCAGTAGAATCATATGCGCCTACAATTGTTGCTTTTGCTCCCTCCATACCTTCCATATGTCCATCGGTAATAATAGCTGTGCTTCCTACTGGAAATTTAGGATTTATGGCAGTTTTCAACGCTACGGGCACCTCACCCGAGCTAGAATGGTCCATTGTTGAATGATCCATCTTTGTATTCTGCTCAATGTCATTGTCCTTTTTAGTTCCTGATTCTGTCTTGTCAGAGCAAGCTGATAACGCTAGTAAAGTAATTACTGTTAGGAAACTAATATACCAACTTCTTTTTATCTTCCTCCATTATTCCTCCTCACTATTTACATCTAATGTAGCAAATAAATGTGCAGAAATAATGGAAGGATTAAAAGAAATACACCATCTAGTAGGATTGGCGTTTTAAGAATTCAACTATTTTATTGGTATTATTTTTAATATCCTTTGTAGACGATGCGCAAAAATACCAGCAAAGACTGCTAAAATAATATCCTTTGGCAAAGGTGGCATCATCCAAAGCCAGGCCATCTTATAATTGAAAGCATCTGGAGCGCTAGCCCATAGCTTATAAGCAAAGTACATCCAATTTGTCCCTAGTAAATAATTAATAGCTGTAGCAATTACTGCAGCAACAATATAGCTTTTCTTTGTTCCGCTACGCTCAACAATCAGTCCTGCGATAAATGCAGCTAAAATAAATGTGACAATAAAGCCAAATGTAGGGCTCAAGATTTGTCCAAAGCCGCCACCAAAACGTGCAAATACAGGTGCACCAGCTAAGCCAATGCACATATATACCGTACAAGCAAGTGCCCCCTTTCTACTACCAAGAACGAGTCCAGCTAATATAGCAAAGAAAGTTTGCAATGTGATGGGGACTCCGCCTACAGACATGAAAGGGACAATAGAAGTAATATTTGCACCAATCATCATTAATGTTGAAAATAATCCAATATAGGCAATATCTACTGTTCTTAATCTATGATGAGAGTGTTCTGCAACTGTTGCCATAATTTCACTCCTGTCTATTAAAGTTATTAATAGTGTATGAAAATAAAATATTTGTGTCAACCTATAATTTATATTAGGTTAACTCAATGATAATTAATAGACTAACTACTTAAATGTATGATAGAATCGTCATAATTTTAATAGTTTGGATACTAATGGTGTGACATCTTATACAAAGTGTCACTTAAAAGGGAAGTCGGTGAAAATCCGACGCTGTCCCGCAACTGTAATGAGGAGTTTTATGATGATTTAGCCACTGTTTAAGGAACGGGAAGGTAATCATAAAACGTTGATTCGAAGCCAGGAGACCTGCCATTTAGTGATAGTTGTAATGCCCACGAGGATGAACGCATTTACGGATAATAGAAGGAAATCTTTCTGACTTTGTTGATGATTCTAGGGTATTTCTATGCATACTATGCATGAAATACTCTTTTTTATTGCTTCATATCTATTACGGTTGATTAGGAGTATTATACATATGAATAAAAAATTTATACTATTATCACTGTCTCTGTTTCTAATTCTAATCATTTCTATGACTTTGGCTGTTATGGTTGGATCTGTTTCCATCACACCACTTTATGTGTGGCAGGTTATCCTGTCCAAAATTCCAATCGTCCAAAATTTTATAGAGCAGGATTGGAGTCGCTCGCAAGAAATTATCATTTGGCAAATACGGGTGCCACGCGTCTTGTTGGCTGCCATCGTAGGAGCAGGCTTAGCAATTGCAGGAGCAGCTATACAGGCCCTTGTGCGTAATTCTATAGCTGAACCATACATATTAGGAATATCTTCAGGGGCAACAGTCGGTGCTACAGCTGTTATTATTTTAGGTGCATTTTCATTCCTAGGAATTTTTGCTCTTTCAGTATCTGCATTTTTAGGATCACTACTTGCCATATTGTTAGTGTTTTTCCTTGCTCGTGTTGGAGGAAAAATATCTGTCTTTAGACTTTTACTTGCTGGAATGGCAGTATCGTTTATTTTATCTGCTATTTCGAATTTTATTTTAATGATGGCAAAGCAAGAGGGTGGAATTAAGGCAGTTATGTATTGGATGCTTGGAAGTCTGGCTGGTGCAAAATGGAGTAATATAATTATTCCTACAGCCATTTTCATCGTCGTGTTTGCCTTACTGTGGCTCCATTATCGTCATTTAAATTTATTATTGCTTGGGGAAGAGGCAGCAGTTACATTAGGCGTCAATATCCAACAGTTTCGTTTACAGCTTATCCTACTAGTATCTTTATTAACGGGTGTGCTTGTTGCAGTAAGCGGCTCTATTGGATTTGTTGGCTTAATTATTCCACATATTGTTCGCATAATTGTAGGTTCTAACTATAAATATGTAATACCAATTAGTGCTTTATTAGGAGGTATTTTTTTAGTTTGGGCAGATGCGATTGCTCGAATTTTGATAGCTCCTGAAGAAATGCCGATTGGAATTATTACTGCTTTTTGTGGAGGACCATTTTTCATTTGGCTACTGCGCCGTAATAATTATTCTTTCGGTGAAGGAGATTAAACCTATGACATTAGAAGCAAGGCAGGTATCCTATTCCATTCAGGATCAACGCATATTGCATGAGGTTAGTATGCAAATAAGGGAAAAGCAATTTGTTGGGCTAATTGGTCCAAACGGTAGCGGGAAGTCAACCTTATTAAAAAATATGTACCGCCTATTAAAGCCTGAAAATGGTACGGTTCTGTTAAATGAGCAGGATATTTTTAAGCAATCAAGTAAAAACATTGCTAAAAATTTGGCGGTAGTAAGTCAAGAAACACCGGTTTTATTTGACTTTACAGTACATGACTTAGTAAGTATGGGAAGAACACCTCACAAAAAACTATTGGAACTTGATCAAGAACGAGATTTTCAAATTGTGAAGGATGCATTAAATCAAACAGGTATCACACATTTAGAAAAACGTAGCTTCAGCTCTTTGTCAGGTGGAGAAAAAAAACGGGTGATGGTAGCACGTGCACTTGCTCAGCAAGCACAGATACTTATTTTAGACGAGCCAACAAATCATTTAGATATACAGCATCAATTACAGCTAATGGATTTAATTCAAACTTTGCATTTAACCGTTGTTGCTGCTTTGCATGACCTAAATATTGCGGCTATGTATTGCGATCAAATTTATGTTTTACAGCAAGGTCAAATCGTTTGCTTTGGTACACCGGAAGAAGTGCTTACACCAGCATTGTTACAAGATGTATTTGGTGTTTATGCCGATATACAAACTCATCCTCTTACAGGTAAGCCGTATTTAACGTATGTATCGGAGCAATATACAAGGAAAATATTAAAATATTGATAGTATGAAAAAAGGCGTATCACTTAGTACGGATACGCCATGTTGTTTATCATTAATAGGACTGTGGTTAATGGAGGATAATGCTTCATTTACTGCAAACATTATTAATAAATTCTACCGAAGCTAGCAGCAAAATAAATTAAGATATGGCTTTTAAACCTGCTACACCAATGATAATGGCAACGATACTAATCAAACGGGTACGGTTTTTGGATTCGCCGAAAAATATAATATTTACAAGGACAGCCCCAACAGTCCCAATACCAATCCATACAACATAGGCGATGCTTAACTGTAAATAGTTAAAGGAGGCATATAATAGCGCAAAGGATAACCCAAACCCACCCACATATATAAATAAATTACGAAGCGTTTTTTTCTGACTGTAGAAGCGTAAGCCTACCACCCCGATAATTTCTGATACTGCAGCTAATAATACAAGTAACCAGCCCATTATGCATTAGCTCCTTTCTTATCATCATGATCTCTAGCAGTGTTATCGGCTAATTTAAGACCAATAACCCCTAGAACTAAAATAAACATAAAAATCGCTTTCATAGTGTGAAACTCTCCTTCAAAAATGAAAATGTCCATTAATGTGGTACCAATTGTTCCTGCCCCAGCAAAGATCGCATAAACTGTGCCAGTAGGTAGGTTTTCACATGCTTTCGATAAGAAATGGAAGTCCGTAGCGATTAAGGCTATGATAATAATCCAATGCCACCAAGAATATGCGGTATTAAAGCCAAAAATCCAAAATAATTCAAATAAACTTGTTAGTCCAACATACAGCCAATCTCTTTTCATTGTTCAATGTCCTTTCGTTTAATCATATTTATGACTGACATTCAGTCATTTATAGTGTGAAAAAGAACGCCACTTATGTGTGACGTAAGCCAAGTGCATGATGTAAAAAGTCAAGGAGTTCAAGCTTTTGCATTTTGATGGTTTCTTCTTCACTGTCATCATACAAGTAAATTTGCTCAGCTGCAGATTCTATTAATCCAATAATAAGCTTAGAAGATCGAGTAGTATTTAATGAAGGACGAATTATTCCTTGTTGTTGAGCCTCATATAAGAAATTATTCATCCATTCGTAATAGGGCGCATAAATATTTTCCCATTCTTTCATATGTTCAGTTTGAGTAATACCAGCGTAGATAAGGGCAAATACATCTCGATAGTCTTCAGTTAGTGAAAAAACAATATCGACTACTTTTTCAAGCTGCTTTGCAAAAGGTTCCTGTAAGGAAATTCCTTCTTTAATGGCAGCAATTATTTTCTCAACCATAACTTTCGCAATAGCCGGCATGACTGAAAGTCGAGATGGGAAATAAAGGTAAAATGTCCCTTGTGCGATACCTGCAGCTTTGACGATATCCGAAACTTTTGTCTTTTCAATTCCCTTTTCACGAAAAACTTCAATTGCAGCTTGAATAATTTTCTCTTCCTTTGACATGATATCCCCCGCTTTTGTCCTGCTTAATTAGTATGTTACAAAATAGTTGAAATAAAGTCAAAGAAAATGACTGATAGTCAGTCATTTTTATCTTGATTCAGCAGATCTTTACTTTGCGAAACCAACAAATGTATTGTATTCAAAGCGAAGCGATAGGTGCAGAAATCAAGATAAAATCCCCGATGGATGTTACGAATTTTGAAGTTGAAGAAGGGCTTTTTGAGGAGCATGAAAAAATCAGGCCTGAGAGATTATTGATATGCATAAATAACACTTTCTCGGGGAACTTTATGGATGAAAGGATTTGATGATAGTGGAAGAGATTAAGTTTGCACAATTAGATCAACAGCAGCTTGAAAAAATTAACGAACTGGAAAAGAAAATTGGCGTGACATTAGTGGCCTATGACTCCTCTTCAATGTCATCTCAGGGCTCAGGTGCCTTTGAAGCAAATAATGGCACGCATAACAACCATCCATCATAATGAACAAAAGAGATACCTTGCAGCAATGTGGGGTTTTTCTGTTTTATGTTGATTCAACAGATGTATATGCACCAGTTGAATCAACATAAAGCCCCGGCGGATGCACAGATTTTGAAAAGGAGCTTTTCGAGCAAGCTCAAAAAAATCAGGACACAATTACTCTATGGCGTAATTGAAGAAATAAAGGGAGTGAAGTTTAATGATGCAAGAATTTTATGCTGATTTACATATTCATATTGGACGTACTTTTAATGGACGTGCTGTTAAAATTACAGGCAGTAAAACGTTAACATTAGCAAATATTTTAGAGACTGCTAGTGCAAGAAAGGGTCTTGATATGATTGGAATAATTGATTGCCATTCTCCAGAAGTAATAGAAGAGATGACATGGATGATGGAACAAGGTTTACTCAAGGAACTGGAACAAGGGGGTCTACGCTATCAGGAAACTACTCTGATCCCAGGAAGTGAAATAGAGATTTATGATGAGAATTGTTTAGGACCTATCCATGTGCTTGCCTATTTCCCAACACTTAATCTGATGAGAGAGTTTTCAACTTGGATGTCAAATCATATGAAAAATATCCACTTAAGCTCTCAGCGAATATATTGTGATGCACGAACGCTACAACAGAAAGTTTATGAGTTAAGTGGACTTTTTATTCCTGCACACGTATTTACGCCATTTAAAAGTCTGTTTGGTAAAGGCGTACAACGGAGTTTAACAGAAGTTTTCGATCCACAGCTTATAGACGCCATTGAACTGGGATTAAGCTCGGATACCTACATGGTAAACAATATTAAGGAGCTCCAAGCCTATCCATTTGTCAGCAATTCTGATGCACACTCTCTTGGGAAGATTGCTCGGGAATATCAAAAATTACGATTAACTGATGCCAATTTTTCTGAATTGCAATTGGCACTTCAAGAGCAGCAAGGGAGAGCAATAACGGCTAATTATGGTTTAAATCCTTTACTTGGTAAGTACCATCAAACAGTCTGTGCAAAGTGTGGCGAACAGCTAGACAATATGACGACTGTCTGTCCTAAATGTAACAGTATGCAAATTATAAAAGGAGTCGCTTTACGTATTCAGGAGTTGTCAGAGCACCTTGTTAATCAACGTGTTCGTCCACCGTATATTCATCAAGTTCCATTGGATTTTATTCCAGGCTTAGGACCAAAAATGATGGACCGATTAGTAAATGCCTTTGGTACGGAGATGAATATTTTGCATCGCATCTCACTAGAACAGCTTGAACAAATCGTTCCACCGAAAATTGCCAAGATGATTGATTTGGCAAGAACAGGTCAATTAGCAATTGAAGTTGGTGGTGGGGGTATATACGGAAAAATTCAATCTGAATAGAAGCTAGAAAATGCTTGTTCTTATTTAACCCTTTTTTAGCCTTCATCTATTAAAATAGTAATCAGTAGATGTTGAAGGAGTGAGGGTATGAAATTTTCAAAGAAATTTCAATTTTTAGCTAGTAGTGTACTAGCATTGCAGTTATTAGTGCCAATAGGTGCTAATGCTGAAGAGCAGAGAGATCTTATTGCACCGAGCTGGGTGACTCAGGTAGATTATGTAGCACTAGGGGATTCATTGGCCCATGGTATGAATGAAGTGGGGATTATCGGATTAGGGTATGCCGATTTTGTTGCACAGGCTTTACAGAAAGAGGGACTCATTACTTCATATAATAAGGGCTTTGCTTATACAGGCTATACTACGAAAAACGTATTGGAAGATTTACAAAATGATGTCGAGAAGCCAGTGGTTGGCTTTGGTTATCCAAATGAACAGGTAAAGCTTCGTACGTCTATTAAGGAGGCAGAAATTATTACCTTAACAGCAGGCGCCAATGATTTAATACCAATTTTAAAGGAATCTCAAACAACAGGTATTAATGCAGTGGCAATCCTAAAGGCTTCACAAGATGCAGTCAAAAATATAACTGCTATTTTAGCAGAAATTAAAAAACTAAATCCGAACGCACAGGTTTATGTGATGGGTTATTATAATTCCTTCCCTTACTATAGTGAGGATTTACAAAAACAATTTAAATTATTATTGACTACGGTAAATTCCACAATAAAAGCAACTGTTGAAAAGGCTGGAGGTATATTTGTTCCGACATACGATATTGTGGCAAAAGATGTGCCAAGCTATTTACCAAATCCAGAAAATATACATTTAAGTGAAGCTGGTTATATGGCAGTTGCAAATGAGGCATTTTTACCAGCAATTAAAGCAAGCTCATTATGGGATGTATCAAAAGTGATCAGTACAACTATTCAAAATAATACATCTGTGCAGGTAAATTGGCAGAAGGCTACAGACAATGTAGGCGTGCAAAGCTACAAAGTTTATGTCAATGGTGAGCTAACTGCTACGCAAAATGCCGACACAACGACAATTACGTTGGAACATTTAGCTGATCATGCGGCATATACTGTCGCTGTAAAAGCAGTAGACGCTGCAGGCAATGAAAGCGTACAAAGTCCAACTATAACTTTTTCATTAGGGGGTGCTTCAAGCTTTACTGATATAGAGAATCATTGGGCAAAGGAGTTTATTCAAAAAACTGCTAAAGTAGGTATTATGAAAGGCTATGCCGATGGAACATTTAGACCTGAACAGAATGTAACTCGTGCACAGGCTGCGTCTATACTTGTCAGAAGCTTAGGCTTAACAACGCAGAAACAGGCACCATTTACGGATATTTCAAACTATGATGCAAAAACGCAGTCTGAAATTGCAGCTGCATATACAAATGGACTTATAAAGGGAACAGATGGTAAATTTAACCCAGGGCAGCCAATTACTCGTGCTCAGCTAGCATTAATGATTAGCCGGGCCTATGAACTTCAACAAAAGAAACCATATGTAATGAAAGGAAGTACGCCATTTACGGATATTGCTGGCTACAATGAAGAAACAAAGCATGCGATTACTATGTTATATGAGCTTGGCATTGTTACAGGTAATGATGGTAAATTTATACCAGAATCCTCAACAAAGCGTAGCCATGCAGCGAAAATATTTGTTAATTTCAGCGATTTATTTTGAGTTAGCAAATGTCTTTATACCGAAATGGGCTTGATGCCTTGTATTTTGCTGAGGTTAGTTTAATTCCAACAGAGGGTGAGACAGGACTGTACCCAACTCGTTTTAATAGCTAGGACCGGGGTTGTTATTAATGCTAGGACGCTCAGTAGTCGATTTTATAATTGATGACGACAAAAAGAAACAGATAAAAAAACATGTTTAACATAAACAAAGCGGTACAATAAAGGATTTATTGTACCGCTTCATAGTGTTGAAAAACTAAATGGTCAAGGGACCCTTTGTGAATATTTAGCCAAAATAAAGGTGATTTCCGTTCCAGGCTACTCGCTTTCCAGTGGGCGAGCTACGAGCCGCTTCCTGCGCTGACGCTCCGTGCAGGGTCTCGTCTGTCTCGCTATCCCACGGGAGTCGAGTAGCCTTGCACTCCAATCAGCAATAGTGTAGAACTTTAAATATTTTCTTCCTTCAAAAGTAAAGTAAAAGCATATTACTCACCATCATTAAATGGATAGAATAGTAGTACAATTCTATAGCTGTCAACCTACATTTTGTGCATAAAACTACTTTATAAATAAACATAAAGCCACTTATTGCTGACATATTGCTTTCGCATAGAAAAATGTTATCAGCTTCATTTTTGCGAAAAATAGTGATGGCTAAGACTTCAATTTATCACTAAACATTTATGTGAAATGCCAATGAAAATACTATGAGCAGTGGTTGATTGGAGTGTAGACGGGGATTCAGCGTCACAGATGAGACCCTGGAGCGAGCATGCGAGTGAAGCGGCTCATCGGACGCCCCCAGGAAAGCACTCAGTCGGAACGGAGATCAACCCCTCGTTTTGAAAAAGGGCTATACTTTTTAATTTGTCACCTTGATTTCATTGACTTAATAGTATTTCAACAACATGAAGCGGTACAATAAAGGATTTATTGTACCGCTTAACTTATTTACGACAATCTAGCAATAATGCCTTCCTCATCATCTAATACAAGCTCGATACCAGTTGAAAATGGATCACCATGTAGGACATCTTTAATCCATACGCGTAATGCACCAATCATCGCTGCTGTATTGAATAACTCTATCTGTCCATTCACTTCAACTTCAGCACCAAAGCCTGTATCATCATCGTAGGTTAGCTCTACAAGCACTTCTTCTGGGCGAATATTTTTATAATATGCCTGTGATAAGCATATAGCATTAATAATATCTTGTTCATTAATTATTTGTGCCATTGTGCTTCCTCTTTACGCTTCTTATCTTTAAACATATTGATAATTTTTACGACAAGCATAATGATGACTGCAATTGCTGCAACGTTAATTAATAAACCTAAAATATTACCTAACAAACCCATACCGCTAAAGAGACTACCAAATAATAAACCAGCTAAACCACCCAGCATTAGACCTTTCATAAGACCACCAGAAAAGAAGCCGCCTTTTTTTGCTGTTGTATCTGTTTTGTTTGTAGATGTTGTATTGTTTTTATTTGTTGTTGCATTATTTTGATCTTTAGATTTGTCCTGAGATTTTTGGATATTTGAGCTATTATTATTGTTTGTAAAGCCTTTTTTCCCCGATTTATAGGATTTAGCTTCTGCAGTTGGTGTATCAGAAACAAATAATGTTGCCCCAACAGTCGCAAACATCAGTGTCGCTACAAAAATAGCGGCAAGAATTTTTTTCATTACTTAATTCCTCCAATATAATTTTTCATTTTGTCATAAACTAGTTCTTACAACTAATTTTACATGAACGTTTTCAAAAAATAAAATAATAGCCGTCATTAATTTAGAAATAACGACAAATTTGAACAAGCAGTGTCGGCAGAAAGGGTATAAAGACAATAGGATGGAGTAAGACGATGAAACAAACATTGATGCTATTAACAGCAATTTTCCTCCTATTATATACGACAGAAAAAAGACGCTTTTTTCAATGCAGTAGTTCTAGGGCTATTAGTTTTATATATTTCAAGAGCAATCATCATTCAGTACCCTCTATTGCTACCAGATAATCAGGGAGTTGTCTTGGAGATGGGATTCATCATTATACTTGGGGTAGTTTTCGAGCATTATGTTTATTTTATCGATTGTTCATGATGATTTGGTATGTATTTGTGATATTTATGATTATATGAAAATTGGTATAAACTTTTTTTCTATGCGTTTTTAATTTTTGGTTATACAATGTTTGTATACACAAGTATAATGTCATTTGCAACAGTCAATCATTTTACATCTATTCGCTATGGACCAAATTATATTATTGTTCTGAGATCAGGGCTAATTGGTCAGCTAGTCGTTCAGGAAACAGATGAAAAAGTATTGGAAGCCTATACCATGAAAAATTTTATGGTGGAAGTATATCAAATACCTACTCAAACGATAATAATGGAAGATCAATCAATGAATACTGAAAAAAATATGGCATTTTCAAAGGCATGATGGATAAACATGCGCAAGGAATTGACTCAAAGACTGCCTTTTCTCGTTTATTAAACATGTATAAATGAGTTCATAAATATGTTTTTTTAGTTACCATATTATTCATTAGGTTAATACTAAGAACGTATGTGTAATCAATTTTAAACTGTCTTCCATATAATATTGGCAAGATGGTTTTTTTATAATGCAAGGGGGGAAACGAATGTATGGACAATTTTTAGCTGAACGAAATAAAAAGCGAATTGAATCCTTACTAATGCTCACGCAGACTCAAGGTACATGGTTTGCACAAAACATCAAATTGCTAACATTTGAAGAAGTGTCATTAACAGCCTTGCATAAAATGCTGTATCAAGTTGTGCTTGGACTTTTAAAAAAAAATCAACAACGCCATTTACAAATTGTTCATCCAGAGCAGACACAATCAATACAGGAAAATGTCTTAACGCTTTTAGCTGAGTATGATGATTTACTGCGTGAAGCGATTCCACTCCCTATTTATATTTTAATTTGGCAAATTTCTTCACTTGAGAAGTTAGCCTATTGTAACGAGGTTGCTGACGATGTAATCGATGTATTGGAATGGTATTTTATCAATCAAGATAAGCAGTTTGAAGCATTTGATGAAGAAGATTTAGATCATGAGGTCATTATTGATTTATATAAAGAGTCAATAGAAGAACAAGATGCAGAAGCACAGTTTCAGCTTGGAGAATATTATAGTGCAAGTGAAAGCTCCTGTTTTCAGCCTGAAAAATCTTTAAAATGGTTAGAATTAGCAGCATCGCAGGGGCATGCCGATGCACAATATGAACTTGGGAATTTTTATTTCGAAGGTATAGGTGTACAGGAAAATTATCGCAGAGCTTTTTCATTGTATGAGGCGGCGGCAAAGCAAGGGCATCCAGATGCAGCGAATAACTTGGCGGATATGTATTTTAACGGTGAAGGAGTATCAGAAAATATCCTTCTTGCGAAGAAATGGTTTGACTTCGCTGCCAAGCAGGGTGTTGCTGAAGCAATGTTTACTCTTGGAATAATTTACGAGCAAGGGTTAGGTGTCGACATTGATGAGGAGCACGCATACTTCTATTATAAAAAATCTGCCGAAGCAGGCTATGTTGAAGCACAATATAGGCTTGGCGGAATCTGTTTTGAGGGGCGATTAGGTCAGCCCCGAGATGTGAATCGTGGTTTATATTGGTATGAAAGAGCTGCAGAGCAATACCATGTAGACGCATTTTATGATTTGGGGTTTATTTGGAGTCAAGGTTTAACGGGTATACGTAATATTGAGAAAGGAATTCATTGGTTTAAACAGGCTGCTCTTCAAGGAGACTCAGAGGCAAAATTACAGCTTGGGCATCTTTATAATAATGGAGAGGGCATAACTAGAAATGTAAAAGAAGCTATTAAATGGTACGGACTGGCTGCGGAGGCAGGAATAGAAGAAGCAGCCGTTTTGCTGAATGAATTAAAAGGAATGTAAATTTTTCGTAAAAAAATTATAGTTATTTAGTTTCTATTATCACTCTTGGTTTTATAGGTATAAAAGGTTGTTTTTGTTGTTTGTTTTAGGTATATATTAATGCATAGAACTAACGGTAAAAATATTAATATAGTGAAGGGATAATAAAGACAAAGGAAAAATAAACAAAAAATAAGCAAAAGAAATATTAGTTGATACAAATTAGCTACCAAAAGATATAGTGGTAGCTTTTTTACTGCTTTAAGCCAATAGTTTGGCTACAGGGACTTTTTATACAATTAATGGTAAAAAATGTATGATAGGAAATTGACAGCTATTTATAAAATGGATAAGGTATATGAGTGATTTTGAAAAGAGTAGTTCATGCTATGGCTAAAAGATAATTGGGATTTTGTTCAACTAGAACTTGAACAGAAATTAACCTAAACCTATTTTCTTACATTTTGAAATATATATTTTTGTAAACGGAATTGGATTTTCTCAGCTTTGCAAAAGTACACGTGAAAGAGGGAAAATGTGTGATTTTTCAAAAACAGAGAAAGACAGCAGCGATAGACCTTCAGCAATATGTTGTAAAAATGGATGTTTCTAATTGCAAGTCAATGGTCAAGCAAATAGAAATGCTAAATTTAACAAAGCAGGATTTACAGTATTTAAAAGCCTTTCAGCCATTTGTTATAGAAAATATTAATGATATTGTTGATAGATTTTATAGAATGATAGGAACTGAGGGTAGTTTAGTAAGTATTATTAATAGTCACAGTTCTGTAGAAAAATTAAAAGTAACGCTTGGCCGCCATATTATAGAAATGTTTAACGGCACAATTGATGATGAATTTTATCGAAGACGTACTAATATTGCTAAAGTACATGTTCATATTGGTTTAAGAACACAATGGTATATTTGTGCCTTCCAAGATTTATTTTTATCATTCATGGACTTAGTAGAAGAGCACATTCATCATCCCAAAGATCAGTTTAATACTATACGAGCCATTTCTAAAATTTCAAACTTTGAGCAGCAATTAGTATTAGAGGCCTTTGAAAATACTGTTGAGCAACACAAAGAGAATATGGAACGGAAAAAGGAAGCCGTGGAAAAGGAAATCGTCACGTCTACAGAAAGTCTTGCTACAATATCCCAAGAAACAAATAACTCATTTCATCGAATAAGCAAGCAATCAGATGAAATTAAACAGTTTGCAAAAAACTCACTTTTGGTGTCAGCGGAGGCTGAGAAGCAGGCAGTAGAGGGAAGAGAACGAATAAAGAGTCAATCACAAAATATGTGTAATATTATTGATTTGCTGAAGGATATAACAGAAAATATTGAACAGTTGACTGGTATGTCAAAAGAAATGGAATCAATTATGAATGTTGTTACCACAATTGCCAACCAGACCAATTTATTAGCTTTAAATGCAGCTATAGAAGCAGCCCGTGCTGGAGAAGCGGGTAAAGGCTTTAATATAGTTGCTAATGAGGTTCGAAAACTATCGATTCAAACAAAAGATTCTGTGACCTCAGTAGCCATGTTGTTACAAAAAACAAATGAACGGACAGATAAGCTAACACACTCTCTTAATAATATTCAAGAAGAGGTCATATCTGGCAAGGAAAATATGGTTCAAACAGAAGGGCAATTTACGAAAATATTAGAATCGATGACAGAGGCAAAAGAGCAAAATGATAGTATGGAAAAAGAAGTATTAGCGATAGCGGAGGTTCTTAATGAGCTAGGGATTGCCTTTGAAGAAGTAACGAATTCAGCTGAGAAATTAGCAAATGTTGCCCAACACTTAAATTAATTCAGAGTAAAGATATTATTGTGGTAACCGAAATCTACAGCCTATAAACACTATAACAACCATTGATATATGGTGTTTAATGGTTTTTCAGTAAATATTAACTAATATATTGCCGGAATTTTAAGTCAAGGGTATTTTTTGTTTCATCATGAAAAGATACATATTTAGTCATAGTAATGGAGCTATCCTCACCACGGGATAGCTCCATTTTTGCTAAATTTGTAAAGGGTTGAGCGTAATTTTCAATAAAAAGGGTTTATACTAAAGGAAGACAACAAAAATTAGGGGCGGTTAATATGGAAACAGTGGTTGTATTAGGTGGAGGAATTACGGGTTTATGTACGATGCATTATTTACAGCGCCAAGTAAAGGAAAAAAAATTAAATGTAAGGCTTGTGCTTGTTGAAAAAAATACATATTTAGGTGGTAAGTTGCACTCTGAATACGAACAGGGATTCATTATGGAGACAGGGGCAGATTCAATAGTAGCCCGTCATCAAGGTGTTATGGAGCTGGTTGAAGAGGTTAATTTTAAGCAAGATTTGGTATACAACGAAACGGGGATTTCTTATATATACACAAATAATGAGCTCCATGCGATTCCGGCAGATTCAACATTCGGTATTCCGATGAGCCTTCACTCTCTGGAAGAAAGCACACTTGTATCCGAAGAAGGTAAAAAAGAAGCATTAAAGGATTTGACAATGCCAAATGTAGGCTTTACAAAAGACAGCTCAATTGGAGAATTTTTAACGTACTATTTAGGGGAGGAGCTTGTTCAAAACCAAATAGCGCCAGTATTAGCAGGTGTGTATTCAGGAGATTTACATCAACTATCGATTGCCTCCACATTACCTTATTTAATTGATTATAAAAATGAGTACGGTAGTATTATTAAAGGTTTTGACGCAAATCGAGAACAATTTGTAAAAGCTGCTAATAAAAAATTTATTTCATTTAAAAATGGTTTATCGTCTTTAATTGATCGTCTTGAAGAAACATTAACTGATGTAGAAATTTTAAAGGGAATTACCACTACTAGTGTCAACAAGCAGGAAAACCACTACCAAGTTACTTTAGCAAATGATACGATCATTGAAGCAGATCATGTAGTTTTAGCATTACCTAATGAAACTGTACAGTACCTATTAAAGGATGAAACATTGAACCGTTATTTTGACCAATTCAATACTGCCTCCGCTATTACAATTTATTTAGGATTCGATGTACCCGATAGTAGATTACCAGCTGATGGAACAGGCTTTATTGTGTCTCATAATTCTGATGTAATCTGTAATGCAGCGACATGGACAAGCCGTAAGTGGAAGCATACTTCAGCAAATGAGCAATTACTTGTTCGACTCTTCTATAAAAGCATCAACCCCGCATATGAGAAGTTACGTAGGATGACAGATGAAGAATTATCTGTTGTTGCCTTAGAGGATGTAAGAAAAAGCTTGGGGATTAAAGAAAAACCAAGTGTCGTGAATGTAAGTAGATGGATTGATCAAATGCCGAAATATGATTTAGCACATCGTGAGGCATTACAGGGCTTATTACAAGAGCTCGAAACAAACTATCCGAATTTATCCATTGCGGGCTGCTCTTACTTTGGTGTAGGTATAGGTGCTTGTATTCAAAACGGTAAAAAAATAGGGGATAATATTGCTGAAAAATTATCTTAATTGCAGAATATAAGACAAAAAATTATATTTTTCGTTTGAAATATCCTTTGTTACGTGAAATAGTCTTGACTCAAACGTTTGTTAACGTTATGATTCTTTTAATTATTTAAAAAATTCATACTAAATTCTTATCAAGAGAAGCTGAGGGACTGGCCCAATGACGCTTCAGCAACCAACTTTTTGTCAGGTGCTAAATCCAGAAGACCCTATGGTCGAAGATGAGAAGGAACAACAATTACGAAACGTAAAAGCCTTCTTTGTGTTAAAGAAGGCTTTTTATATTATAGAAAAATAGAAAGAGGGGCTAGTTTTATGGGGTTGCTTGAAAAGTTAAAAACGCATGTTCTTACAGCAGATGGTGCAATTGGTACGGTATTATACGGCTATGGCTTGGAGTACTGTCATGAGGAAATGAATGTTCAAAGACCAGAATTAATTGAAAAGATTCATAGAGAGTATATAGCAGCTGGAGCCGATATTATTCAAACAAATACTTATGGAGCGAATGCTATAAAATTAGCACGTTACGGATTAGAGTCGCGTGTTCAGCAGTTTAATGAAGCAGCTATGACGATTGCCAAGCGAGCAGCTGCAGATGGAGGTCAATTTGTTTTAGGGACTATTGGGGGGATTCGAGGCATTCGGAAAAGCGATGCAACCTTAGAAGAAATTTTAGCGACTGTTGAAGAGCAAGCAACTGTGTTACTGGCAGGGAATCCAGACGGCCTTTTACTTGAAACCTATTATGATTTTGAAGAATTAACAGCAACATTAAAAATGCTTCGAGCTAAAACAAAGTTGCCAATCATTGCGCAAGTTTCAATGCATGAACCGGGAGTGCTGCAAAATGGTAAGAGTTTAAATAGTGCCCTACATGAGCTCGAGGCACTGGGTGCTGATATTGTAGGTGTTAACTGTCGTTTAGGTCCATACCATTCGATTCAGGCATTTGAGGGTGTAGAACTTCCTGAAAAGGCATTTATGTCTACCTATCCAAATGCATCTCTTCTAGATTTAGAAGACGGGCGTGTTGTTTATGAGTCAGAGACAGACTATTTTGGTCGCGCTGCTGTAGCACTTCGAGATCAAGGCGTTCGTTTAATAGGTGGGTGCTGTGGTACGACACCAAAGCATATTGCTGCAGCGAAAAAATACTTAGAGGAATTATCTCCAGTAGAAGAAAAATTAGCGAAGCCTGAGAAAGTAGAGATTGTACGTGAGGCAGAACCTTCAAGATTCGAGCCATTGCATATAAAAGTAAAACGTCAACGTTCGGTTATAGTAGAGTTGGATACACCAAGACATTTAGAAATCGATGGTTTTATTAAAGGTGCTAAAAAATTATATGAGGCAGGCGCAGATGTGGTCATGATGGCGGATAATTCCCTAGCATCGCCAAGAATAAGTAATGTGGCAATGGGCGCATTATTGAAAGAAACACATGGGGTACGCCCGTTAACACATATTACATGCCGAGATCGTAATTTAATTGGGCTGCAATCTCATTTAATGGGTTTAAATGCACTAGGCATTCATGATATTTTAGCGGTTACTGGAGATCCAACAAAGGTTGGGGATTTCCCAGGGGCAACGAGTGTTTATGACGTATCATCAATGGAGCTTATTCAATTAATCAAACAGTTAAATGAAGGTGTATCTTTTTCAGGGAAGCCACTACGTCAAAAGGCAAATTTCTCTGTAGCCGCAGCGTTTAATCCGAATGTACGTGTATTAGACCGAGCTGTATCTCGATTAGAAAAGAAAATTGAACATGGGGCAGATTATTTTATTTCACAGCCTGTCTATACAAAGGAAAAAATTGTAGAAATTTATGAGGCGACAAAGCATTTAGAAGCACCAATTTATATAGGAATTATGCCAGTTACGAGCTATAAAAGTGCGGAGTTCTTACATCATGAAGTTCCCGGCATTAAATTATCTGAAAACGCATTAGCACGGATGAAGGCTTGTGGTGAGGATAAGGAGCACGCGACACTAGAAGGAATTGCAATTGCTAAGGAATTAGTAGAGGTAGCCGCAGAATATTTCAATGGTATTTACCTCATTACACCATTCCTACGCTATGATATGACACTAGAACTAATGAAATTTATAGAGCAATTGGATGAACAGAAAAAAGGGGTAAGTATAAATGGCTAAGCATTTGATTGAAGAGCAACTTGAGAAACGAATTTTAATTCTTGATGGCGCAATGGGAACAATGCTACAAAACGAAAACTTATCAGCTGAAGATTTCGGTGGCGAGGAATATGATGGCTGTAATGAAAATCTTGTACTAACTAGACCTGATGTGCTTGAAAAGGTTCATAGAAAATATTTGGAAGCAGGGGCAGATATTATTTGCACAAATACATTTGGAGGTACTCCACTTGTATTAAATGAATATGATCTGGGAGCAAAAGCAGAGGAAATCAATAAGCGTGCTGTAGAAATAGCACGTAAGGCAGTGGATGATTTTACTACCTCTGATTGGCCACGTTTTGTAGCAGGAGCGATGGGACCTACTACAAAGACCTTATCAGTGACAGGTGGAATTACCTTTGATGAGCTAGAAGAAAACTTTTATGTACAGGCAAAGGCATTAATTGAAGCTGGAGCGGATGTATTGTTGCTTGAAACCAGCCAGGATATGCTCAATGTGAAGGCGGGCACTTTAGGAGTATCTCGCGCATTTGAAGTGACTGGCAAAGTGCTTCCTGTGATGATATCGGGAACAATTGAACCAATGGGAACGACACTTGCAGGACAATCCATAGATGCATTCTACATTTCTATCGAGCATATTAAACCACTATCTGTAGGTCTGAACTGTGCGACAGGGCCAGAATTTATGACGGACCATATTCGTTCATTAGCAGAGCTTTCTACGGGATATATAAGCTGTTACCCGAATGCAGGCTTACCTGACGAGGAAGGATGCTACCATGAATCACCAGAGTCACTGTCACAAAAGCTAAAAGGCTTTGCAGAAAAGGGCTGGCTGAATATAGTGGGAGGCTGCTGTGGAACAACACCGGCCCATATCGCTGCTATTCGTGAGGTACTAAAGGACGAAAAGCCACGCCAATTACCTGAGAAAACTCATGGTCATGTAGTGTCGGGTATCGAGCCATTAGTGTACGACGATTCTATGCGTCCATTATTTATTGGAGAACGTACAAATGTAATTGGCTCTCGTAAGTTTAAAAACCTAATTATTGATGGGAAATTTGAGGAAGCAGCAGAAATTGCTCGTGCACAAGTAAGGAATGGTGCCCATGTTATTGATATTTGTTTAGCAAATCCTGATCGTGATGAACTAGCAGATATGCGAGGCTTTATGCAGGAGGTTGTGAAAAAAGTAAAAGTACCTCTTGTAATAGACTCAACGGATGAAAAAGTTATCGAAGAAGCACTCAAATTTTCGCAAGGGAAAGCTATAATCAACTCTATTAATTTAGAGGATGGGGAAGAGCGTTTTGATGCTGTGATGCCGCTTGTGAAAAAATATGGTGCCTCTTTGGTTGTTGGAACGATAGATGAACAAGGGATGGCAGTTGATCGACATCGTAAGCTAGAGATTGCTGAACGTTCCTATTACTTGTTAACAGAAAAATGGGGACTTGCACCAGAAGATATCATCTTTGATCCATTAATGTTTCCGGTAGGTACAGGAGATGAGCAATATATTGGTTCTGCTTTAGAAACAATCGAAGGAATCCGACTCATCAAAGAAAAAATGCCACGTACATTAACAGTGCTTGGTGTCAGCAATATCTCATTTGGATTACCGCCTGTTGGCCGTGAGGTGTTAAATGCAGTTTATTTATATCATTGTACACAGGCAGGCTTAGACTATGCGATTGTGAATACTGAAAAGCTAGAGCGCTACGCTTCCATTCCAGAAGAGGAAATTAAGCTTGCAAATAATTTATTATTTAATACGAATGATGAGACATTAGCCATATTCACAGATTTTTATCGCGATAAAAAGAAAGAAAAAACAGAGGCTGACATCCCTAAAACAGTAGAAGGTCGTTTAGCTTACTATATTTTAGAGGGGACAAAAGAAGGTCTTATTGAGGATCTAGAAGCTGCTCGTGAAATATTTGAAGCACCTCTTGATATTATTAATGGTCCATTAATGGATGGAATGGCTGAGGTTGGTCGATTATTTAATAATAATCAGCTTATTGTTGCTGAAGTATTACAATCCGCTGGGGTTATGAAGGCTGCTGTTGCTCACTTGGAGCAATTTATGGAGAAAAATGAAGAGAGTGCTGGTAAAGGAAAGATGGTGCTAGCAACAGTCAAAGGGGATGTCCATGATATCGGGAAAAACCTAGTTGATATTATTTTAAGCAATAATGGCTATAAGGTGGTTGACCTTGGCATCAAAGTAACTCCTGCTCAATTAATTGAAGCTGTTCGAAAAGAAAAGCCGGACTTTATCGGGCTTTCAGGCTTACTTGTAAAATCAGCACAGCAAATGGTCATCACGGCACAGGATTTCAAAGAAGCGGGGATTGACGTCCCAATTTTAGTGGGCGGTGCAGCATTATCTCGACGTTTTACAGAAACTAAGATTGCGGATGAGTATGATGGACCAGTCATCTATTCGAAGGACGCGATGCAAGGATTAGAGCAGGCAAATCTTTTAATGGGTTCAGAAACACGTGCAGATTTCCTAGCCAAAATTGATGAATCCCGTAAAAAACGTTTAGAAGCAGATGAGAAACGAGCTGCCCGCCCTGCAAAAGAAACAGCTATAAAACCTGCTCGCACAGTAAAGGAAGCACCTGTATTTTTACCAGCCGATGTAAGGCGACATGTGAAAAAGGAATATTCTGTATCTCATTTATATCCTTATGTAAACATGCGCACTTTACTTGGTCACCACTTGGGTTTGAAGGGGCAAGTACAACAATTACTTGATGCGGGAGACACAAGAGCAATAGAATTAAAGGACTTAGTGGACGATTATTTAAAAAGTGACTTGTTGAAACCGTCTGGAATGTATCAGTTTTTCCCTGCACAGGCAGATGGAGATGATGTAATCGTCTATGATCCAGCAGATAATAAAACAGTAATTGAGCGTTTTACCTTCCCACGTCAGCAAGTGGAACCATTTTTATGCCTTGCAGATTTCTTAAAAACGGTTGAGAGTGGGGAAATGGACTATATTGCCCTAATGGTTGTTACAGCAGGACAGGGGGTCATGGCAAAGGCGCGTGAGTTAAAGGAGGATGGGAAATTCCTTGAAAGCCATGCATTACAATCTACAGCACTAGAATTAGCAGAGGGCTTTGCAGAAAGAATGCATCAGGAAATTCGTGATCAATGGGGCTTCCCAGATGCCACAGACTTTACAATGCGTGATCGTTTTGCAGCTAAATATCAAGGACAGCGCTTCTCATTCGGCTATCCTGCGTGTCCAAATTTAGAGGATCAGGAGAAGTTGTTTGGCTTATTAAAACCGGAGGATATTGGTGTTCATTTAACTGAAGGCTTTATGATGGAACCAGAGGCTTCTGTTTCTGCAATTGTCTTTGCACATCCAGATGCTCGCTATTTTAATGTGTAAGGTTAAAATAAGAAATTGATATAGAGGTAAGATTGGCAAACTGTCATAATTGATTGAAGGATGTGAACAGGATGATACGCTTCATGGAGGAAAAAGATATACCTGAGGTTTTAGACATCTACAACGATATTATTTTAACGAGTAAGGCTGTTTATCGTTACGAAACGCAATCGTTAGAGGAGAAATTGCAATGGTTTAAGGACCAACAGGCTTCTCATAATCCTCTCCTTGTCTTTGACGAGAATGGTGTAGTAGCAGGCTTTGCTACCTATAGTCAGTTCCGTTCCTATCCTGGTTATAAGCATACGATGGAGCATTCTGTGTATGTGCATAAGGATTATTATCAAAAGGGAATTGCTACTAAGCTAATGCATAAGCTTATTCGAATTGCAGAGGAGCAGGGTGTGAAAACACTTGTAGCAGGCATTGATGGTGAAAATATTGGTAGTATTAAAGCACATGAAAAATTAGGCTTTGAGTATGCAGGTACAATAAAGAATGCAGGCTATAAATTTGAACAATGGCTGGACCTGGTGTTTTATCAGCTTCATTTATCTGGACCTAAATAAAAGGATATGACATTTGTCATATCCTTTTTATGATGTTTGCGTCTGTTGCTAGTTTATGCTCATGTTTTATGATGAGGTCATAAAGAAAAAAAAGAAAAGAGGGAGCAAAACAATGGCAACAGATAAAGAAAAAACAAAAAAACTGCGCCAAGATGTAGCGCCATTTGCGAAATCAGATACTGCTAAAAGTATTTTTCAAATGATTAATACGATTGTACCGTTAATCGCACTATGGATTGCTGGATATATGGTTGTAGATGTTTCACCATGGTTAACAGCTGGATTAAGTGTTATCTCGGCTGGGTTTGTCGTAAGGGTATTTATAATTTTCCACGACTGTACACACGGTTCATTTTTTAAAAGTAAAAAAGCAAACGATTGGGTTGGCTTTTTTACAGGAGTATTAACGTCATTCCCATATGAAAAATGGAAACGTGAGCATACAATTCACCACGCAACTAGCTCGAACTTAGACAAGCGAGGTATCGGTGATATTGATATGATGACAGTAGAGGAATATTTACAGGCTTCTAAAGGTCAACGATTATGGTACCGTTTTTATCGTAATCCATTCGTTATGTTTGGATTAGGACCATTATATATGGTATTAGTATTAAATCGTTTTAATCGTAAGGATGCAAAACAGAAGGAACGTCTTAATACCCATGTAACAAATGTTGTGATAGCAGGACTTTGTGCAACGTTAATCTATACGATGGGCTGGCAAGCATTTTTACTAGTACAGGGTGTAACATTATTCGTAGCTGGATCTCTAGGCATTTGGTTATTCTATATTCAACATACGTATGAAGATTCATATTTTGAACATGATTCGGAATGGGATTATGTAAAGGCTGCCGTTGAAGGAAGCTCGTATTATAAATTACCAAAGCTATTACAATGGGTTACTGGGAACATTGGTTTTCACCACGTACATCATTTAGCTCCACGTGTACCGAACTATAATCTTGAAAAAGCGCATAATGAAACACCACCATTGCATACTGCAACAACGATTACATTGCGTACAAGCTTAGAATCATTGCGCTACAAATTATACGATGAAGATCAAGGGAAGTTTGTAACGTTTAAGGATGTCAATGAAATCATTAAACGAAAAGCAAAAGGCAGTATCGCTGCTTAGTAAAAAATTTTTTAGCCATCTCTTCTGAAGGGATGGCTGTTTTTACTTAAATAGTTATCTATATGAAGACAAGCTAAGGAAAGCCATGTACAGGCATAAAATTAATTTTCTTGTTATAATAAGGGAAAAGTAGGAAAGAGCGTGAGATTATGTTGAGGAAATGGCACAGTATTATTCCGAATAGTCCAATGCTCAGTATATATTTATGGATTATTTTTTGTTTCCTACCGTTTTTCTTTATTTTTAGAAAATCATCTTATTTAGAAATATCCATAGGGATTACTTTTTTAATGTTATATTTTATTTTCTATCGATTTTCTATGAATTCGAAAAACGGCCTTGTATATATGTGGATCAGCTTTGAAATGGTCATTAATATCGTGATGACAATACTGTATGGCTATGTGTATTTATCAATTTTCACAGCTTTCTTCATTGGTAATATTCGTAGACCAGTTGGCTTCTATATTATGTATGGATTACATATTGGCTTTACGGTTATTTCGACAGGTGTTGGTTTCTTTGTGGAGCTGCACTTATTTTTATCACAACTGCCGTTTGTTGTGTTAACAATTTTAGCGGTAGTACTTCTTCCGTTAACGATTTATTCAAAAAATAAACGTGAAAACTTGGAGGGGCAGCTAGAAACGGCTAATGAGCGAATTGCTGAGTTAATTGTTTTTGAGGAACGACAACGTATTGCACGGGATTTACATGATACACTAGGTCAAAAATTATCCATGATTGGCTTAAAAAGTGACTTAGCATCAAGACTAATTGAACGAGATCCACAACAGGCTTTAATAGAGATTAAGGACATTCGTCAAACAGCTAGTATTGCATTGAAAGAGGTTCGTGAATTAGTTTCTGATATGAGAACAACAAAATTTGAGGATGAGCTTATGCGCATTTCTCAGATATTGAAGGCTGCTGAAATGGAATTTATTTTTGAAGGAGATAAAGAAACATTACAAGTGCCCCCACTTGTAGAAAATGTTTTATCGATGTGTTTAAAAGAGGCTGTAAATAATGTCATCAAGCATAGTGGCGCTACCAAATGTGAAATTGCCTTTCATCAGAATTTTAAAGAGATATATTTAGTAGTTCGTGATAATGGACAAGGAATTACGAAAAAGCAAGCATGGAAGACAGGAAATGGCTTAAAGGGAATGCGTGAACGTTTAGAATTTATAAACGGCTCCTTTAAGATTGAAGGTGAGGAGGGCACCACATTAACGGTGTCGATTCCAGTGGCAATTACGCATCAGAAGGTCAAAGAAAACCTGAAGAACATATAGAAAAGAGGCTTGTAACATGATCCGAATTGTAATTGCTGAAGATCAGGGTATGCTATTAGGCGCACTTCGCTCTTTACTAAGTATGGAGGATGATATGGAAGTCGTAGGCTTAGCCAAAAATGGAGAGGAAGCATTGGCACTTGTAGCTGAGCATCAGCCTGATATTTGTATTATGGATATTGAGATGCCGGTGAAAACTGGACTTGACGCTGCAGAGGAAATGCATAACTCTGGATTTGATTGTAAAGTGATTATATTAACAACATTTGCAAGACCAGGTTATTTTGAGCGTGCTAGAAAGGCTAGTGTCCGGGGATATCTGCTAAAGGATAGCCCAATAGAGGAATTGGTCAGTGCCATCCGTACCATTATGGACGGTAAAAGAATTTATGCACCTGAACTAGTTGATTTTGTTTATGAGGATGATAGCGAAAATCCTTTAACTGACCGAGAGAGCCAAGTACTGACACTTGTTGCAGAAGGTAAGACTACCAAAGAGATTGCTGCAGAATTATTTTTATCGGCAGGGACTGTTCGTAATTACATCTCCACTATTTTAGAAAAATTAAATGTTGGGAATCGTATTGAAGCCATCGCCCGCTTTAAAGAAAAAGGATGGAATAAATAAGTAGCTTAAGAATGAATATCCTTATACCTATACAAGTATATGGGTTGAAAATAGACAAAAGGGCATTGAATTATTTAAATTCAGTGCCTTTTGTCATTACAAAAAATATATTAATATATTGTATATTTTGACTATTAATGATAAGATTTAGAAAAAATTAATCATTTTAACGGGGAGGATGGAAATAATTATGAGAAAAATTATGAAAGTTACTTCAACAGCGTTATTAGCAACAACATTTGTCGTTACTAGCGCATATCCTTCAGCCGTTTTTGCTGCAAGCAACGATATGGTTGATTCAGTAGTTGAGACGGAGACATCATTACAAAGTAATATGGATATAGCTGTTCAGGCGGCATTAGTCGGTCCTGAAATTAAAAAATTAAATGTACTAGGTCATGAATTTAATGTGAAACCAGCTTCTATTTCGAAAAAGAATAATTTAACAGTCGTAAATGGGCAAATATCTCATCACTTAAGCTGGCGTCCAGATGATCAGTTATACTACCGTATTGATATAGAAAATGGAGAAGTAAAGCAAGTAGAGCTTAAAATTGACCGTGGAGGTTGGACAAGTTTATCTGCTCCATTTCTTGCTACATTAGCACAAAAGAATGATATTCCGGTTACGCTCGAAATGATACAAGAACTTGGGCAAAAATTAGGTAGTTTTATTGATGGTAAATGGGAATATGCCGCTGAAGCAATTGTTTCAACTATTGCGTTACATATTGAATAATATAAAAAAATCAGTGAGGCTCTTTTTCATCCCCACTGATTATTTTTATGACACGTTTTTAAGAATTTCTAATAGTGCTTGAGAGATCAGAGTTTGAATATCACAACTAAAGCCAGAAGCTTATTCAATTAAGCTTCTGGCTTCTTTATGTGGGACCTTATTTTTTACGTTTTGTTAAACGTCCCAGAACAAATGCACCTGCTGCTACGGCAAGAACTGTATTTGTTTTTTTCGTAAATACTTGTTTTGTCACAAGATTAAGGTTTTGAGGACGCTCAGCTAAACGGCGCATAAAGTAGCCGTACCAATCCTCACCAAATGGTACATATACACAGAAATTATAGCCTTCATTAGCAAGCTCTTTTTGCATGTCTGTACGGAAGCCATAAAGCATTTGGAATTCAAATTTATCTAATGGAATATTATGATCAGCTACAAAGCGTTTTACATGTGCTATTACATTATGGTCATGTGTTGCAATGGACGTGAATTTGCCATGAAGTAAATGATATTCGATTAACTCAATGAAATTTAAATCAATATCTAATTTATCTTGGAAGGCAACCTCAACAGGCTCTTTATAAGCGCCTTTTACGATACGTAAACGGTAGTCCTTAAATTTCTCGATATCGTCTTTTGCACGGTAGAAGTATGATTGAATAACAGTACCCACATTATTAAAAGTTTTGGAAAGCTCCTCAACCATATCGAATGATGTCTGTAAGCGACCATAGTTTTCCATATCAAAGTTCACAAATATATCATAAGCCGCCGCTTTTTCTACAATCTCGTATAAATTATCGTAGCAAAAATCAACATCGATATCTAATCCTAATTGCGATGGTTTTAACGAAATATGGGCATCAACACCATTTTCGTGAATAGCTTCAATAACAGCGAGGATTTGTTCTTTTGCCTTTGTTGCTTCTTCTTCAGTTGAAACAAATTCTCCTAAATTATCCACTGTGCAAGAGATATTATGTGCGTTCAGCTCTTTGATGCTTGCAATTGTTTCCTCAATATTTGTACCAGCTACTACACTTTGTGCTCCTAATTTAAGGCCATATTTTTTTGCAGCACTATTTAATAGTTGGTTTTCAGATAAATGGATGAAAAAATCGCGTAATACCATGGTCATTCTCCTCACTGCTTTTCTTTTTAGTATAACATAATTTATAAAAGTTATATCGATTTCACCACAATCGTTATTTCATTTCAAGAATTTGCATGCGTTTGTTAAAAAGAGCAGGATAGCTTAAAAAGCCTATCATTATGCTTGATAATGTCGCTGTTGTGAGGAGAGCAAAAATAATTAAGAGTTGAAATTGGACTGCTTGTATAGGGTCTGCACCACCGATAATTTGACCACTCATCATGCCCGGCAGTTGAACGAGTCCGATGGTTTTTTGACTCTCAATTGTAGGAATCATACTTGCTTTAACAGCATTTATTAGCTGTCGATGAATAGCCTGTTTAGGCGTGCCACCAAGTGATAAAATTAATTCAATTTCGTCATGTCGATTGGTAATCTCTGCTGTAAAACGATTTAAAAATAGAATGGACAATACCATAGAATTACCAATGAGCATGCCGCTAATGGGAATAATATATTGTGCAGTTGCTGGAACAATATGAAAGCCGAGTAAAACGCCTTGTGTGACAGCTTCGATTACAACTAAAGTCAAAGCTATTTTCCACGTGATACCTTGAATACCCTCTCCTTTTTTGCGAGCATTTAATGTTGCCACTACGATCATTAATGCAACCATAAGGAAAATATAAAGAAAGCTTTGGGCATCAAAGACAAATTTTAAGATATAGCCTACTGCAAGCAGTTGAATAATTGAGCGTATTGTAGCAATAATTGTATCTTTTTCAAGTCCAAGCTTTAATGTTTTTGATAGTAGTAGTGGGATAAAAACAAAAATTAATGTCAGAGATAATGTTGTAAATGTCATACATTCGCCCCCTGTACAAATTCTGCTGCACGTGGATTTACAGGTGCTTTCAGTAGAGAGCTTTTTCCTGTTTCAATCAGTTCACCATCCATCATGACCCATGTGAAGTGCCCAATTGTTAATGCTTGCTGCAAATTATGTGTAATCCAGATCATTGTGACATTGTATTTTTTGTTAATGGTAGTAATGAGTGTCTCGATATCCTGGACAGATTGACGATCCAGTGCAGAGGTGATTTCATCTAATAATAAAATGGAGGACTGATTAATAAGTGTTCTCGCAATAGAGACTTTTTGTCGTTGTCCACCTGATAATCCATTTATAGAGCGCTGTAAAAAGCTTTGATCAAGTCCGACATCTTGTAAATATTGAATGGCTTCTTCTTTTGTAAGCTTTTTTCCTTGTAATGAACGAGGAAGTGCGAGATTTTCAAACACAGTCCCGTTGATCATAGGTGCTGCCTGAAGGGCGATGCCGACATGTCTTCTTAAAGCGGTGGGTTCATATGTAGAAATAGGTTGATTATCAATTAATATTTGACCATCTGTAGGTGATAATAAGCCATTGCATAATTTTAGTAGAGTTGTTTTGCCAGCACCAGACGGACCGACTAAAGTGGTAATTTTTCCTTTAGGGAATGACCCAGTAATCGATTTTAAGATGGTCTTGCCATTTGCTGAAAAGCTGACCTGCTGAAGGTGAATAGAAGGCTCGTATAACATATTCATGCGGTTGAAACTCCTTTATACTAATAGGTACAATAACTTTATCATGAAATGAATAAAGGCTACAGCTATTTTACCATTGTGTAGTCTGTGAAAATGGAAGGGGAATGGAAAATGAATGTATTATATGTAGATACATTAACATATGCACAAGGTAATATGTATATCGTAGCCTCAGATGAAGGTCTCGTATATATTGGAACACCAAATGCATCATTTGAAGAGGTAGAAGTATGGGCCAAAAAGCCATTTAAAGGCTTTCGCTTTGAAGAGAATAAAGCAAAATTACAGCCATATACTAAGCAATTTACGGCTTATTTTAATAAAGAGCTTAGAGAATTTGATTTGCCGATACATATCAAAGGGACTCCATTTCAGCTAGCAGTATGGGATGCACTGATGGAGCTACCATACGGTACAACGGCATCTTATTCTGATATTGCACACCGCATAGGTAATCCGAAGGCAGTAAGAGCGGTAGGTGGTGCAATAGGGGCTAATCCAATATTGGCGATTATTCCATGTCATCGTGTAATTGGAAAAAATGGTAAATTAACGGGTTTTCGGAGTGGATTGGCAATGAAAGAATTTTTACTTGAAATGGAGAGAGCTTGAAGAAATTGATTTCGATAAAGAATGCGTTGATAATAAAAAGTTTGCTCCAACAAAATCACATGTTTGAGCGTAAGACTTCAAGGAATGATCAGTAAATCCACACGTTTATTAATTCAGGAAAAGAATCTGCATGTCATCTATAGAAGCTATGCAGATTCTTATAATATCAAATATTAGACATGTTCCTCTTGAATATTGGTTTGCGTTTTTCCAAAATGTGTTAAACGATGGGCGAATGTTTCACCTTTAACGGCAGAGCCTTTGAAAAGATCCTGGTATTCATAGGCTGGTGTACCATGCTCAATAACATCCAAACCAGCGATTTCTTCCTCTGCAGAAACACGTAATGGTACAAATGCTTTAATAATAAATAAACCGATTGTTACAGAAATGCTAACCCAGGCAATGGTAGCGATAATCCCAATTGCTTGCACGCCTAGAAGGCTGATGCCGCCACCGTAGAATAACCCTTGACCATTCATATCAAACAGACCTACTGCGAGAGTCCCCCAAATACCACAGATTCCATGTACGGCAATGGCACCAACAGGGTCATCAACTTTCAATTTCCATTCGATGAAACGTACACCTTTTACAAGTAATGGAGCTGCAATTAAACCAATGATGATAGAACCCATAACACTAACATTAGCTGCACCAGCTGTAATGCCGACAAGTCCTGCCAAGGCACCGTTTAATGTAAGTGAGCCATCAATATGTCCATATCGAAACTTCGTATAAAAAGCAGTTGCGACAACTCCGGCAGCGGCTGCAAAGAATGTATTGGCAATAACGCTAGGCACTAGTTCAGGATCAGCTGCTAAGGTAGATGCTCCATTAAAGCCAAACCAACCGAACCAAAGTAAAAATACACCAAGAGAGCCCAAAGGAATACTGTGTCCTGTGATGACGTGAACACGACCGTTCTCATATTTACCAAGACGTGGTCCAATCATCGCCGCTGCTACAAATGCAGCTACAGCCCCTGTTAAGTGAACTACTGTTGAGCCTGCGAAATCAATAAATCCAAGATCTGTTAACCAGCCCTGACCACTCCACACCCAATGACCGACAACAGGGTAAACTACTAATGTCATGAGTATAATAACGCCGATATAAGCAAAAATATTTGTACGCTCAGCTACCGCACCAGATAAAATGGTTGCACCTGTAGCTGCAAACATTGTTTGGAAGATAAAGAAGGAAAGATCATCTACACCTTTTAAAGCAAAGCCACTTGTACCAAATAAACCTCCTGCAGTATCACCAAACATAATTGCGTATCCACATAAAAAGTAAATAATACCGCCTAGTGAAATCGTTAGAAAGTTTTTCATAATAATATTGACCGCGTTTTTAGAACGTGTAAAGCCAGCCTCAACCATTGCAAATCCAGCGTGCATAAAAAATACTAAAACTGTACCTAACATTACCCAAACTAAATTTACCGATAATAGAACCGCATCCATATATAATTCCCCCTTATTCTACGGCAATTGAGCCGACTTCTTTAGTACGGATTCGAATTGCCTGTTCTACTGGATAAATGAATATTTTACCGTCACCAACTTTGCCGGTTGCAGCATCTCGTAAAATTACTGCCACAATAGGATCAACTTTTTCATCATCAACAATCATTTCTAATTTCAACTTTGGTAAAAATTCAATTTCGTACGTGTTGCCACGGAATAAACCAGTGCGACCTAGCTGACGTCCACAGCCTGCAATTTCGGAAACACTTAGCCCTGCAATTCCTTCCTGTGCAAGTCCGTCCCTAACAGCGCCGAAAACTTCAGGACGAATAATTGCTTCGATTTTTTTCATTGAAACCAGCTCCTTGCGTTAATTTATTTTACATGTTAAAACGGCATTAAAAACAACGCAATTATTTTTTTGGTATAAATGTCATGTTATATTACACGTAATGTTTCGATTGCCGTAATATATTAAGTAAAATGTTTTTATAAGGGGAATGTAAGCGGTACTAAAATATGTGTCTAAAATGTGTCGAGTTCTAAATTTTCTGATTATTAATGTGAGGAAATCTAACATTGAAACAGAAGAATGTAAAACGCAAGAATTTGGGTATATAGTGTATACTAGGACTAATTATCAAAGCGGAAGAAGGGGTTATTTGTGAGTTCACACTATGCAGATGATAGCTTAGCACTGCACACAGACTTATACCAAATCAATATGGCAGAGTCGTATTGGGCGGATGGTATACATAATAGAAAAGCAGTTTTTGAATTATATTTCAGAAAATTACCATTTGGCAATGGATATGCCATTTTTGCTGGATTAGAAAGAATGCTTGATTATTTACGCAATTTTAGTTTCAGCGATTCAGATATAACCTATTTACGAGAAGAGGTAGGCTATAAAGAAGACTTTATTGATTATTTGAAAAATATCCGATTCACAGGAGATATGTACTCCATGGTGGAGGGGGAGCTTGTTTTCGCTAATGAACCAATCGTTCGCATTGAAGCACCGTTAGTAGAGGCACAGCTAATTGAAACAGCCCTTCTTAATATTGTGAATTACCAAACTTTAATTGCAACAAAGGCTAGTCGTATTAAGCAAATTATTAAAAATGAAGCAGCAATGGAATTTGGCACAAGACGTGCTCAGGAGATGGATGCAGCCATTTGGGGAACAAGGGCTGCGTTTATTGGTGGATTTGCTTCTACAAGTAATGTTCGTGCAGGGAAACTTTTTCATATACCAGTTTCAGGTACCCATGCACATGCACTTGTTCAAGCTTATAAAAATGATTACGATGCATTCCATGCATATGCAAAACGTCACCGAGATTGCGTGTTCCTTGTGGATACTTACAATACGTTAAAATCAGGTGTGCCGACAGCCATTAAAGTAGCTAAAGAACTTGGGGATAAAATTAATTTTATTGGCATTCGTTTAGATAGTGGTGATATAGCATTTTTGTCAAAAGAAGCTCGTCGTATGTTAGATGAAGCAGGTTTCCACAATGCCAAAATTATCGTATCCAATGATTTAGATGAATACACCATTTTAAACTTAAAGGCACAAGGTGCAAAAGTGGATGTATGGGGAATCGGTACAAAGCTTATTACAGCTTACGATCAACCTGCTTTAGGGGCTGTCTATAAAATGGTTGCCATCGAAAATGAAGAGGGTCAATTAGAAGATACAATAAAAATTTCTGCGAATGCTGAAAAAGTTTCGACACCTGGTCTTAAAAATGTTTATCGAATTATCGATCGAAAGAACGGTAAGGCAGAGGGAGATTATATTACGATGCAGGATGAAAACCCACAAGAAGAGGAACGAATAAAAATGTTCCACCCTGTTCATACCTTTGTTTCGAAATTTGTTACAAACTTCGAAGCAAAAAATTTACATGAACATGTAATTAAAAATGGAGCCATTCATTATCAAAATCCAACATTGGAAGAAATGCGCGATTATGCTGCGAATAATTTAGAATTGTTATGGGATGAATATAAGCGTGCCATGAATCCTGAGGAATACCCTGTCGATTTAAGCCAAAAATGTTGGGACAATAAAATGCGCAATATTGAAGAAGTGCGTGAAATGGTCAATCGATTATAAGTAAGGAGTGGACAATAAATGACTTTACAGCAGCAGATTATTCAGGAATTACGAGTGAACTCTACTATTGATGTGCAGGAGGAAATTCGTAAATCCATTGATTTTTTAAAGGAATATGCCCGCCGATATAGTTTTGTAAAAGGATTTGTTCTAGGAATATCTGGTGGACAGGATTCTACATTAACAGGGAAATTAGCGCAGCTTGCGGTTGATGAGTTAAATGGGGAATCAGAAGCAGCAACATATTCTTTTTATGCTATACGCTTACCATATGGTGTTCAGGCTGATGAAAAGGACTGTCAGGATGCTATCGATTATATTAAACCAACAAGAGCCTTAACCGTGAATATTAAAGGTGCTGTCGATGCAAGCGTTCAAGCATTAGCGGATGCAGGAATTCAGATAAGTGATTTTGTAAAGGGAAATGAAAAGGCACGTGAGCGAATGAAGGCACAATATGCGATTGCTGCTATGAATAATGCTGTCGTATTAGGAACGGACCACGCTGCTGAAGCAATAACGGGTTTTTACACAAAGTTTGGAGATGGGGGTGCGGATTTGATGCCTATCTTCCGCCTCAACAAACGTCAAGGTAGGCAATTATTAGCTGCACTTGATTGCCCAGAGCATTTATATTTAAAAACACCAACTGCTGATTTAGAGGAAAATCGCCCATCCCTACCAGATGAGCAAGCACTTGGTGTAACATATGATCAAATTGATGATTATTTAGAGGGAAAGACTATTCCTGAAGAAGCACGTATTACATTAGAAGGATACTATTTACGTTCTCAGCATAAACGCCATATGCCGATAACAATATTTGATGATTTTTGGAAGTGATCTTAAAGAAGAGTTTTATTTAAAGTAGGTTTAACTTTGAATAGAGCTCTTTTTTTATTTAAATTGATTCTGTGTTATTAAGCTTTCGCATAAAATGTCGATATATATACCTATAAAGTTGATAAAAAATAAGGGAGGGGTAATTATTTATGAGGACTTCTAGAGTAAGTGCAACGACTAATAGTACATTTCGTAACGAACAACAGTATCTTCATGCAGGGGATATAAGCCATAACTTTGGGCAAAATCCGAAGCAACAATTTAAAAATAGTATGCAAAAAAATAATGATAAGAAGCAAATGAATCGTACGAAACAAGATCATCAGCCACGTTCAAATAAAATAGAAGCTGGTTCTTTAGATCATGTATATAATTTACAAATACGAAATGAATTAAATGAAACGGCTGATAAATTAAATCGTCTTAGCAAGCAAAAGAAGCTTCTAAATAGTTACCGCTCTTCTATATAGACATGTATAAAAACTCTCTTCATGTAGATGGAGAGAGTTTTTGTATTACAAACGGAAAATGAACATCTTTTATTCAAAATACTTGAAATCAAAACGTTCAATGAATATTCAAGATAATTTTTCCAATCCTTCACAGTGTTTTTTTACTTATTTCACAATTGAACTGTAAAGTAATTGGTAGTAACAGAATAAAGAAATTGGGGGAAGCGGTTGTGAAAAAATTATGGTTACCTGTACTCGCATTATTATTTTTACTCGTGGCTTGCGGTACAGAAAAGACAGAGGTTAAGGAAGATGCATCAAAGCAAGAGGATACAGTTAATGAATCGGAAGCAAAAGATAATTCGGTACAAGTTGCTTCATTAGTTGATCCACGTTTACAAGAGCCTAAAGAAGATACATTGTGTGAAATGTGTAATATGAAAGTTTACATGAAAGACGATGAAATGGGAGAGTTTTCTACTCAGGCAATAAAAGAGGATGGAACAATCGCCTTTTACGATGACATTGGCTGTTTATTAAATGCAGAGGTAGCAAACGAGGAAAAGAACGAAAAATTTGTGCGAGACTATATCACAAAGGATTGGGCGAAAGTAGAAGATGTAACAATCGTCAAAACAGACCTGAAATCACCGATGAACTGGGGCTATATTTATTTTAATAACAAAGCTGATGCAGATAAATTTATTGCAGACAATCCTAGTGCACATGTAGAGGAGTTACAAAAGATTAAGGATGATGCATTGGAGCGTCGTAAAAAAATGATGGAAGAAAAAGCGAAAAAAGAAGCAAACGGTGAATCGGATTCCATGCATATGGAAGAGATGAATCATGATGATCAAGGTCATAATCATTAATAGAAAAGGGCTAGGGGGATTCCTCTAGTCTTTTCATGCTGAAGTGTGAGGTGAGAAAAGATGAAGAAAATTGGCTTAGCATTATTGTTTTTTCTATTTATGAGCCCCATAGTTTACGCTGAATTCGATATACAGGAAGCTATTGATGCAGCATCGCCCGGTGAAGTTATTCATATTCCTGCTGGCCATTATCAAGGTAACTTTGTTGTTACAAAGCCACTAACATTACTTGGTGAGGAAGGAACGGAATTTATTTCGAAAAATAATGATCCTGCACTACGAATTGAAAACACCGCAACTATCAGTATCAGCAATGTAGAATTATCAGGAAAAAGTAAGGCAATTGTTGCTAGTAATGTTGATGGACTTGAGCTCAGTAATATATACATTAAAGACGCTTATACGGGTGTACATATTCAGCGCTCTAAAAACATCCATATACATGACATTCAAGTAACTGGCAGTGAGGGGCATTATGCAGAGAAAGGCAATGGTATTGCCATTTATAAAAGTGAAGACATCCTTATAGAAAACAATCTTATTGAGCAGATGCAGGATGGAATTTATGTAGAGGAAGTCAACAGTATTGTTGTTCAGCACAACAATGTGACACAGAGTCGTTATGCTACACATTTTATGTACACAAGGGATGCAAAGGCATTTTTTAATAACTATCTTTCTAATGTTACTGGCTTTATGGTCATGATGACCACAGGTATCTTATTAGAAAACAACACCGTCGAGAACCATTCAGATTATAATGGCTACGGTATGTTGTTGTATGACGTGCAGCGAGCTTCAATAGCGAAAAATATCATCAAAAATAATCGAACAGGTTTAGCATTACAAAAAAGTTCGATGATTCAAATTGATACAAATAATTTTCAAATGAATCAAACGGCAGTAGAGGGCACAAAGGTAAGTAACAACACAAAGGCTAGTAATAATAGCTTTACTGGCAATATTTTAACAGCCCGCTCTGATCAGTTAGGCTTTCAGCTTCAAAGCAATTATTATGATGATTATACAGGCATTGATATAGAAGGGAATGGGTATGGTGATGTTCCATATGTGGCAATGTCAAGTTTTGGACAGTGGATGGTGCGGCAGCCTGTCTACCAATATTTTGTGGCCTCTCCTAGTGTTGTTTTATTAACAACGCTTGATCAGCAAATTAATAAAACAGAATCACGGGTGTTAGTTGACCATACACCGAGATTAGTGACAGAGCATGAAATAGAAAATAACAAACTAAATGTTATACAAACATTAGCAGGTTTGCTTTTGCTAGTAGGTAGTTTATGGCTATGGAAAAGAGGGATAACGAAATGAAAAAATGGGTAATGATGATCTTGTTGTGCTGCGGTGTACTGTGGGGCTGTAGCGAAAAAACATATGAGCCTCGTGAAATAGTTAGTGAAACGGACGTTTGTAAAATTTGTAATATGAGCATTGTTCATAATGCTTATGCTGGTCAAATAGCCTTGAAAAATGGTGATTATGAAATTTTTGATGATATTGGCTGCTTGATGGAATATATAGTCTCAAATGGCGATGAAGAAATTGGAGCAGCCTACATTAAAGATGCCTCAAAAAATGAATGGATTGATGTTTTTGAAGCTGTCTATGTGTACAACAAGGAGTATTGGACACCAATGAATTACGGTGTAGTGGCCTTTGACACAAAACAAGCAGCACAGGAGTGGATGACGCAAGAAGGAGAGGGAAAACTGCTTCATTATAAGGATTTACACAATTTTAATTGGGGGATCCATGAGTGATGTATAGTATGTTGATTAAATTAGAATTGAAGCAAATGCTTAGAAGTCGGTGGATGCAACTTGTGTGTCTGCTATTTACATTTGTTTTTACAGCTATTATTGTCATTCAGCAAATGGCACTTCCTGATGTTGAAGGCTTTACACGTCAAACTGCCTCATTTTTAAACGTATTACTATTTTTATTGCCGCTGTTTATCCTAACGATTGGCAGTATGAGCATTGCTGGAGATGTAGAATCTGGCTGGTACTCGTTGTTAAAGACATATCCAATGACACGGATGCAATACATTACAGGGAAATATATAGCTACTGTACTAGCCTTTTTATTGGTCGTGCTGTTAGCGTTTGGGGTTATCGTAACACTAGGAGGGATTTTAGGTGATGTGCGATTGCCTACTATTTTCATCACGTTAACTTTGCTATGTATATTAATTTTTGTATCGTTAGCCGTTTCGATTGGAGCTTTTGCCAAAACTAGATTATTGGCACTATCGTTATCGCTTGTGATTTGGTCTATTTTTTTATTGCTCATTTCTTACGCTTTGATGGCCATAGGAACTGTTGTAGCAGGTCATGTGATGCAAAAGCTTACCATTATTGCGATACATATTAATCCTGTAGAGTGGTTACGCTTCGGCTATTTTATTTTTACAAACCAAGCTAGCGTGCTAGGTCCAGCATTTTATAGTGTGACAAAATTTTACTCCTCATCATTAGGATACACGCTATATGGAGCTATAACGATGCTTTGGATCATTTGCCCATTAGCTTTCAGTAGTAGGCTTTTAAAGAAAGGGGGAAGAAGATGATGCTACTAGAAGCCAACAAATTATCACATGTATATGACAATAATAGAGGACTTCTGGAGGCTTCCTTTTCCCTACAGACAGGGCGTGTTCTAGCTCTTGTGGGGGGAAATGGCGCTGGCAAAAGTACATTAATTCGATTGTTAACAGGACAGGAAAAACAAAAATCAGGTGAAATGATTTGGCATAAACCACAAACTATCCGATATATGCCAGATGATGTTGACTTTCCATCGATGTTATCAGCCATAGAGATTTTACAGCTACTTGCCTCTTTCAAGAACGTTGATAAGGAGGAGCAAGAAAATGTATTAAGACGTGTTGCGCTATGGGATGTAAGAAAACAGAGAGTAAAGCAATTCTCAAAAGGGATGCGTCAGCGTCTGAACCTTGCCCAAAGCTTACTTGGCAATGGCTCATTGCTTATTTTAGATGAGCCAACAAATGGACTTGATCCGTTTTGGATAGCTGAGCTAAAAAAATTAATGCTCGAGGAAAAAAACAAAGGCTGTACAGTTATATTTTCCACACATTTGCTTGCATTTGCTGAAGAAGTGGCAGATGATGTGTTAGTTTTACATGAGGGGAAAATACTTATCTCAGGAGCCTTAAAGGAAATTCTCTTGCAGGAGGATTCACCCTCATTAGAGAATTTATGGTTAAAAAAATTAAATCTGTAACATTTTGATAGGTAATGACGTTCTATGTTAGTGGGTAGACTTGTTTGAAGGAATTCAGACAAGTCTTCTTTTATGTGCTAAAAGTAATGGACAGAATTTCATAATATTGTCTTACAAGCAATATTTCGTTATGCTTAAGATAAGTTATCGTGCAATTCAAATAATTGTAGGATGAAATGGGAGGTTTTTTAATTTATGAATTCGCAAATTCAAGATGTTTTAGAAAATATAGAAAAAGTAATGATTGGTAAAAGAGAGGTAGCTGAGCTTAGTATAGTTGCTTTGCTGGCGAGAGGGCATATTTTACTAGAGGATGTACCAGGTGTAGGTAAAACAATGATGGTGCGAGCGCTAGCAAAGTCTTTCGATGCCCAATTTAAAAGGATTCAATTTACACCAGATTTATTGCCCTCTGATGTGGTTGGGGTGTCTATTTATAATCCGAAAACAATGGAATTTGAGTTTCGACCTGGTCCGATAATGGGAGACGTTGTATTAGCTGATGAAATCAATCGTACATCTCCGAAAACACAATCTGCGTTGCTTGAAGGAATGGAAGAAGCTTCTGTCACAATCGATGGGAACACCCTAGCAATCCAGCAGCCATTTTTCGTTATGGCAACACAAAATCCGATCGAACATGAAGGGACATACCCATTACCAGAGGCACAGCTTGATCGTTTTTTACTAAAAATAAAAATGGGTTATCCGTCTAGAAATGAAGAGGTAGAGATATTACGTCGAGCTGAAAATGGTAAGCCAATTGAAAAGATTAAAGCTGTACTAACAGTTGAGCAATTAAAAGAATTACAGGAACTCGTACAAGGTGTGTATGTTGAAGATTCTGTCAAAAATTATATGGTAGAGTTAGCATCACAAACAAGGGAAAATAGCTATGTAAATTTAGGGGTAAGCCCTCGTGCAACGATTGCGCTAATGAAGGCCTCACAAGCCTATGCTTTTTTGAAAGGACGTAGTTATGTTACACCGGATGATGTCCAATATCTTGTACCATTTGTTTTTAGTCATCGATTAGTTTTAAAGCCTGATGCGCGATATGATAATGTAACTGCCGAAGAAATTATTGAGCGCATAATTGCAAAAACACCTGTACCAACAAAGAGGTTTGCGGAGCAATGAAGAAATGGAAAGTTTTGATAGAGAAAAGTAAACATTTCTTATTAGTAACTTTGTTAATCATTTTTACATTTTGCTATGCTATGTTTCAGGGAGGCTTTGTTAGTTGGTTTGTATTTTTTACAGTTAGTCCATTTCTGTTATATGCCTTTGTTTTCTTATTAGTAAGGGAGGAAATTTTACTTGTAGAACGTGGTATTGAACCCTCTCATATTGAAAGTGGGCAATCAGCTAAGGTTACAATTACTGTAGAGCGAAAAACACGCTTCCCATTTGCGTATATGATGATGGAGGAGCTAGTAAATAGTGAGTCTCTTGTGCAATCGAAGGTACAAGGAGCAAATGCCGTTATGTTTGTAGGTTTTAAGAAAAAGTTTAGCTGGAGTTATATGCTAGAAAATATGCCACGCGGTGAGCACCGTTACCTAGGTGTAACTATTGTTTTCAGTGATTTCTTTGGCTGGGCAAAAAAAAGTGTTTCCGCGAAAAAGGAACAAGTGATTTTAATTTATCCAAGAGTTCGTGAAATGAAATATGCCGCACTTCAAACAAAATTTGATGCCGGATCAATGATGTCACCTTATTCCATCGTTAAGGATACTTCAATGGCTGTTGGACTACGTGAGTACGTTCCAGGTGATCGTTTTTCGTGGATTCACTGGAAATCATTTGCAAAAACGCAAACTTTACAATCAAAAGAATTTGAGGATCGTCAATCACAGGAGCTAATGTTAGTGCTCAATGCGAAAAAATCACCGTTATTTGAAGAAAAGATTGAGCTAGTAGCATCAATATTACAAACAATAGTAGATGAACGAGGAGATATTTCATTCGTTTCAGCGGGTGCAAAAACGAAGGTGTTTCCACTAATCCAGGGGAATAAGCAGTTGGATCAGGTCATGCATCATTTAGCTGCTATAAAGTCTACAGAAAATATTAAATTCCAATTACGAGATCAACGAGCCTTTAAGCATGTTGCAACAATGTTATATGTCACGAGCGAAGTATCTGATGAATTATTACATACTCTCGCCACTATGGTGAAAAGCTGTATTTGTTTTGTGGTGGCAGAACAGTCACCTATACAAACAGATTTATCTAAGCGCTATAAACAAGTACAAGTTGTTCATGTTAATCCACTTGATTATTATCATTTATTCACGGAGGTGATGAAGCCGTGAAAAAAACAGTAGGAGATTATATAGAATTAACGATTGCATATATAATTGTTTTTTTAATTTTGCGTGAATGGCTTATTCCAGTAATGGAGCTGACTGATACCGCATTACTTCACTTATTTTTGGTGTTTATTGGTCTATCCTTAGCACTTAGCTTATTTCGGGTACAGCCGCTATTATCAGGGTTGATTAAACTTGGATATATTACGTGGTTTATAGTATTTGTATTTAGTAAAGAACCTTTTTTATCTGGAAACACACTGCCTTTTTTAATACATGAATGGAAATGGAATATGACAGCCATTTTCTCAGGAGAATTTGGACAAGTCTCCGATTCGTTTAGGACCGTTCTTTTCCTTGCCCTTATTTGGATGTTAATATACTTAATTCACCATTGGATAACGGTACGGAATAATATATTCTATTTCTTTGTGTTAACAGTATTCTTTATTGCTACTTTAGATACATTTAGTGACTACAATGGAAAAACGGCAATTGTAAAGGTTATTATACTGGGTTTAATCATGACAGGCTTACTTTTAGTCAAGCGGCTATGGCTCCAAGTCGATGCAACGAATAATGCAATAGGAAAGTGGAAGCTTGTTATACCTATGATTGTTTCTGTATTAATTGTTAGTAGTGTAGCGTTCTTTTTACCGAAGACGGGACCGACCTGGGCTGATCCTGTACCCTTTATCAAAGGGGTTGCAGGACAAGGTGATTTGGGCTCGGGTAAAAAATCAGTTGGCTATAGTAATGATGATAGTCGATTAGGTGGACCATTTCAGGGAGATAATACATTAGTCTTTACAGCCACTTCCCGTGATCGCCACTATTGGCGCATTGATACGAAGGATACCTATACATCAAAAGGGTGGATTCTTTCTCAAGGAAACTTTGGTAAAAATTATTATCAAGCTGATACACCTATTTTAACTTCTTTACAGGTGGGATCTCCAGAAAAAACCCGTGAAATTCAGATGGACATAGCAGTTCCAATGCCGTTTTTAATTCAAACGTATGGAATGCTGTCAGTTTCCGCTCAGGATTCAACCATGTTTGTACAGGATGAGCAAACCGAAAAAATAGGTATAGAGCAACAAAATAACGAATCCAAATTATTATCAAGCTATACGCTATCATATAGTGAACCTGTCTATAGTATGGAGCAGCTTCAATTGTCACAACCATCCATGCTAGAAACCTTAGACCCATCCTTTAATCGCTTTTTGCAATTACCAAATACGCTTCCGCAGCGTGTAAGCGAATTGGCGATAGACATAACAAAGGATAAACCATCAGTGTATGATCAAATCAAAGCAATAGAAAGATATTTTTCATACAATGGTTTTAGATACGATAAAACAGCAGCAGCTATTCCTGCTGAGGATCAGGATTATGTTGATCAATTTTTATTTGATACAAAAATTGGCTACTGTGATAATTTTTCAACATCGATGGTTGTACTTCTACGATCGGTGGGTATTCCAGCTCGCTGGGTAAAAGGCTTTGCGCCAGGTGATGCTGGCTCAGTGTCAGATGGTTTGCGTGAGTATCGTATTACAAATAATAATGCACACTCATGGGTGGAGGCATATGTACCTGGAACAGGCTGGATGGAGTTCGAGCCAACGATTGGCTTTACTGGAAATGTTAATATTGATTATGATATTGAGAAAGAAACGCCTCAACAAGAACAAGTCACTCAGCCGGAAGTAAAACAGGAGCAGCCGAAGAAAGAGCAAGCACCAAAACAGAAGGCTACTAGTTCAACATTTAGCTTAGATGTAGTATGGACATGGATGAAAAAACTCACATATGTATGGCTGGCTTTACTTGTTTTACTCGTTGCTGTGAGTATCTCATTGTATACGAAACGTAGAACCTGGATACCTAAAATGCAAATAAGAGCCTATCGTAAAAAAGATGCGAATTGGACAAATTTTGATGCTTCTTACCATGATCTAATGAAGCAGTTGTCACGAATAGGCTTACGACGAAAAGATGGGGAAACATTACGAGCATTTGCTGAACGGGTAGATACGTCATTAGAGACAGATAAAATGCAAAAATTAACGGTAGTTTATGAGCAACATATCTATGGAAAGGAAGCATACGGTGTTGATTTTAAGGAACTGAAAGAAAGTTGGGAATATTTAATCAATCTCACTATCAGTTGATTTTAGTGGGGACAAAGAGTAAAATGAAAAAAATTATATATGATAAGGATTGCTTTCATATAAGTTCGATAATAAGGTTCGAATGTTTCTACGAAATCACCGTAAATGGTTTCTCTATGAAGGTGAATGTATTGGATAGGTGAGAAGTACGTAAAATCACTTTTCTTTGCTACGCATTCGCCTTTATAATTCAAGAGCTTATGAACGCGTAGGAAGTTATTACTTTCATACGCGTTTTTCTTTGAACACATGAAGATATCCTTTAAAAATAGTAGAAGAGGTGGAAATTTTGTCAGCTAGCCCTTTATTAAAAGAGCAAGAAAAAATCGTTGTACTAGACTTCGGTAGCCAATTTAACCAATTAATTACGCGTCGTATCCGTGAATTTGGAGTTTTCAGTGAGCTACACCCACACACAGTAACAGCAGAAGAAATTAAAGACATGAATGCAACTGGTATTATCTTCTCAGGTGGTCCAAACTCTGTTTATGATGAAAATGCCTTTCATGTTGACCCAGCTATTTTCGAATTAGGCTTACCAATTCTAGGTATTTGCTACGGTATGCAATTAATGGCACATACACAAGGTGGTAAGGTAGAAGGTGCTGAAACACGCGAATATGGTAAAGCGGAAATCCAAGTAACAACTTCTAATAAACTATTTGGAGAGTTGCCTTCTGAGCAAGTTGTTTGGATGAGTCATGGTGACCATGTGACAGAAGTACCTCCTGGCTTTGAAGTGATCGCAACAAGCGCTTCTTGTCCAATTGCGGCAATGGCGAATGCAGAACGTAAACTTTATGCAGTACAATTCCATCCAGAGGTACGTCACTCTGTATACGGTAATGACCTTTTACGTCAGTTTGTATTCGATATTTGTGAAGCAAAGGGCGACTGGTCAATGGCAAACTTCATTGAGCTTGAAATCGCGAAAATCCGTGAAACAGTGGGTGACAAAAAAGTTTTATGTGCACTTTCTGGCGGTGTAGATTCATCAGTTGTTGCAGTTTTAATTCATAAAGCAATCGGTGACCAATTAACTTGTATGTTTGTAGACCATAACTTAAACCGTAAAGGTGAAGTTGAGCAAGTAATGAAAACATTTACTGAAGACTTCGACATGAATCTTATTAAAATTGATGCACGTCAACGTTTCATGGATAAACTTGCGGGCGTATCTGACCCTGAGAAAAAACGTAAAATTATCGGTAACGAATTTATTTATGTTTTTGATGAAGAAGCATCAAAATTGGAAGGTATGGATTTCTTAGCACAAGGAACACTTTATACGGATATTATCGAATCAGGAACATCTACAGCACAAACAATTAAGTCGCATCACAATGTTGGTGGTCTACCAGAAGATATGCAATTCCAATTAATTGAGCCACTTAAAACATTATTTAAAGATGAAGTGCGCGCATTAGGATTAGAGCTTGGTCTTGACGAGAAAATCGTTTGGCGCCAACCATTCCCAGGTCCAGGATTAGGTATTCGTGTACTTGGTGAAGTAACAGAAGAAAAGCTTGAAATCGTACGCGAATCTGATTTCATCCTACGTGAAGAAATCGCAAAAGCTGGCCTTGATCGCGATATTTGGCAATACTTCACGGTATTACCGGATATTCGTTCAGTCGGCGTAATGGGCGATGCACGTACGTATGACTACGCAATCGGTATCCGTGCCGTAACATCGATCGATGGTATGACTTCTGACTGGGCACGCATTCCTTGGGATGTACTAGAGAAAATCTCTGTCCGCCTAGTAAACGAAGTAAAACACGTGAACCGCGTACTGTACGATATTACATCTAAGCCACCAGCAACGATTGAGTGGGAATAATTGAATATAGTTGTATCAGAGGTTTAGACATTGCTTAAGTGAGCATTTACTTTTTACCTGCAACAACTGACTTTCAAAACAGGGCTTTCCTTTATTCATGTAATTCATGATTAAAGGGAGGTCTTTTTTTATTAGAATTATTGAGTTGATAGATGACGTCAAGATGAATCAAGAAATGGGCACAAACCGAAGTATTGAGATGTGTATTTGGTGCATGAAGCGTTGGTTTATGGAATGTCATTGATATTAAAGTAGTAAAGTCGGTTCACATTAAGAAATATGCTCAGTACCGTCAGTAACTAGGGAATGAAAAGCAGATAAACATTGAACAACAAAATATCGCAACATTATAAGTGTTCTTCAACAATTTGATTGAAGAAGAATTACCCCGAAGTAATCCCATGCTTAGAAACAAAATATGACATTTAACGTTGGAGAAGTGAAGCGTATTATCAATGATGTAAAAGAAGAAATGATATTCCAATATCCGTGACAAAATATGTAGTATTAAGGAAGCTGATATTTCAATCATAACTAAAGGACTTGCATATATGACATTCATCATACACGCAAGTCCATTAGCTTCAATGTGTGAAGGCTAGTTTCGAATGTAAAAGGGGGTAGTTATCCCTTCACTTGTCATGAAGAGATAACATCCTATACCAAGAAAAAATAATAGACACTAGGCTAACACTAAAAAGTATGCTCCCAATAACTAAAAAAATATTTATGTTTGATTGCATTACTAACTCATACTTCCAAGTATCAGCTCCACCTAGTCTGTATAACCAATTATCAGCTAGGGATGTGCCAAAACTAACGCTAAAAAAACTTAATATTAAACCCACAATTCCTAAAGATGAACCTATAATAATTAGCTTTTTGTATTTTTCCATCTTTTCCTCCTTCTTTGGCTTTAGTTAACTAATTGAAATATCCTTCTTAAATAAGATTATAACAGAGTGATATGGCAGTTTTGTGGAAAAATGGGAAATGTGCGACACTGACCATGCTTTGAAGCTCAAAATTCAAGCAGGTTAAAGAAATCGTAGATATTAGTATGAGTAAGATGAAACGTGAAGCTAGAAAACGTAAAGTCCAAGATACACATAACCTATTTCAATAATAGTAATGTAAAGGATGAATAATAATTGGTCTTTTGCTCTAAGTAAAAAGCTAGTCTGATTTTTTTCAGACTAGCTTTTAATTTCCTTTTTCAGCATTAAAAATAAGAAAAGCACACCAACTTCTACGATTAATGGAACAAAAATATTATGTAAATGGAAGAAGATTATACTGATCAAAATAGCTATACAAATAAATATTGAACTATATCGGTAATTTTTCGATTGGTAAAAGAATGAATATGGTAACAAATGTGCACCATAAATAATTGCATATACAGGTAAGACCCACATAGGTGCTTTAATTAATAGCACAATACAAATAACTAAATATAAAATTTGATTGTTTGTTGCAATCAATAATCCATTAATCAATGGATTTTCTTTATAAAATAAATCAACTTTTAATATTTTGGCACAAAGAATTGAAACAGGAAACAGTAATGCACCACAAGATAAAATACCAATATTTTTTATCATTAAATCTAAAGGCAACAACGTTATTGTTGTGATAACTCCCCAAATAAATATTGAGGCCATTATAAAAGGAAGACCCTTTTTTTGTTTTTGAGCAATATCATTTAATAGTACTTGTAAGCTAGTATTGATGTTCATTTTCGTCTCCTTAATTTTCTAGCGATCTATTTAAACTATCCGCTATTTTTTTATTTTCATATTTTGAGAAAAAATAAAATCCGATGATATGACCAATCAACGTTAACACTAAAATTAGCAATAAATAAGGTTTGATAAATTCAAATACTTTTGGTGAAAAAAGATATACACTTCCCATGCCACAGCAAAAATTCAATAAAGTACTAATAGTAATTTTAGTTGTTACTTTTAATGTAGAGTAGTTCCACAAGTAAGGATAAGCTATACCAAAAACAATTCCCATTAGAACGCTAATACCAATTAAATTCCACATATAAAGAAAATTGACCATTTCTTCGTGAAGATTAAAAATAGAAATTAAAAAAACAATCCAAATCAAAACCATAAATGAAACGTTCAAAAAGCTATTTTTTAAGTCATTTATCATATCAATTTCTCCTTAATAGATTTTGCATAATGTCTACTGACAATATACTTATTTTGGTGCTTGGTAATAACCTCCAATCTAGCGTGACTTCCCGAAGCAAACGAATGTATTTGATTCAAATTCAAAATCATTGAATTGTTGATTCTAACCAATCCGAATGATTCTAGATAAGATAACTCTTTTAAAATCTTATTCAACATTAGCTCAGTACCATCTATTAAAAAGATTTTTGTAAAATGACCAGACGCCTCAATTGCTTCGATATCATTAAGTTCAATTTTAACCTGACGATTTGTTTTGAAATCTGTTGCGCTTAATGTTATAGATTGAAAAAAACGTTGTTCAAATGTTGAAAGCAATTCTTTATTCGATGGATTACTAATAATCTCAATTTCAGAAGATGATTTATTGCTCTTCCAAATATAGTTGAATTTCATGCTGATCTCCTTCCTGTTTTTATCGTAGCAACACTTCTCAGTACTTACGATGATTTTTCGTTTTGTTGCAAAAAAAATAGATTTTGTTACAACATTCTTTGATTCAGTAAAATTAAAGTCAAAGTTTTTACACCTATAGATTTTCAATTGTTGTTTAAGGCAATGATTATAAATTTGACTATTAAAAACAATTGACAAATTAAAGTATAACGTGTTGTATTTTTTGTGTAATTCCTCATTCACACTCCTTCTAAAAATCACAGACAGTAACCTGTCTCCAAAGTAGGTGACACAATTGAATGGGATTTAAAGTATGTGCCTGCTACCAGTTCCACAAAAAAAGGATGTGTCGATTGCTGAATCCTTAATAAATAGTTTAATAGTTTTATACAAAATTTTCGCTCTATCTTTTAGAAGAAAGCCAAGCGTCAGCGGAGAATGTTTTCTGTAGCAAAAGCAAAGTGACAGCTACAATTATATTATTGAGCCTGTAAATTTGGAAATATATACAGTCAATATGATAAATGGTAGAATAGTGAAAATATTAAAGGGGGTAATTAATTGAATATACTCAAAAAATGGTCAGTTGCTGTTTTTGTACTCGTAATGTTATTTAGCATTCAGCACCAAGTAGCAGATGCGGTTGATTATCGAACAGTGAAGGTTGTAAGTGGCTCAAGCTTGCTTGTGAGAGAGTCACCGAATGAAGCTTCCAATTCCATCGGTAATCTATCTAAGGATGAATTTGTGATAGAGTTTTCTTCCTCAAATGGTTGGTCTCATATTCAAGCGGGAGATGTAAAGGGATATGTTTCTTCCTCTTTTTTAAGTGTTCCATCCTCAACGATTAAAATCGCAAATTCTAAAAGTGGCCTCGTTGTAAAAGCTAAGCCATCTCCTTCGGCCTCAACATTAGCTACATTAAAGTATAATATGATCGTTGAAGACTATGGATCAGTAGGAAACGGTTGGTCTTATGTGCAATATGGTAATGTGGTAGGCTATGTTAAATCCGATTTTATTGGGCAGACTAAAACAACGACAAAGTACGTTAATACAAGTAGTGGGGTTATCGTTCGAAATATTGCCAGTCAATCAGGAGCTTCAGTAGGTTCATTAAGTAATGGTACACAGGTAACTGTACATGCCACATTAGTAGGTTGGTCCTATGTGACCGCTGGTAATATCAAAGGATACGTAGTAGCTAAATTTTTATCCACAAAGAAACCTATAGTTCCTTTCAATAATATTAACTTTAGCTTGACTATTCGAGATGTAGAGAAAAATGAAAAATCAAATTTTATACAAAAACTTCAAGACGGTAGAAACACTTATTTGGTCTATGAAACGACTAAATATGGATATTCAGCAATATTGACATACACTTTTATAGGTGGGCAATTAGAGTATATTAGCTATGACTTCCTTCCTGAACAAAATAGTTATGACACATGGAATCAAATGACCACTATACATACCCGACTACAAGTAGGAGGGATAGCAGAATTTGGTGATGATTATGAATTTTCCTATGAAAAATATAGAAATTTGTTTACAAGCTGGGAAAGGAATAGTTATATGGCTTTAATCGCTGTGCATGATGATTATCTTTATACTTCAGCAAAATTAACATATTATCGCAAATAAAATTTCGCTTTGGAATGGAAACTATTGAAACTCTGCTATTATAAATCCTATGGCAGGTATTTGTAGTTCATTTTTCACTTTGTTCAAGTGTGATGCTATGTAGACAAATTCTATAATACTTTCGTTTTAATTGTCTGATGATTTGTATGGCTAAGTTAATGGTGTCTTGTACATAATCAAGAAATAGATACGTTCTTTAATTAATCCCTGTGCTATAAGGTATTACAACTAAGTCAGTAGTCTATGATTAAGAAAATAACGGGAAAAGCTTAGAATCCTTGATTTAAAAGGGTTCTAAGTTTTTTTGATATTGCAAAAATTAATTTATATAAAAGAAAAGTCTTGAAGAATTGTAATGGCAAGTTTTTCGCTTATCATTTGAAACTGATATAGCTTGATTTTCAAGATTAAAAGAATAATAAGAGCTTATTTTATAAAACATGAACATTAAATAAGTATTTTACCCGAACTTTCGTATTTTTTTCACAAAAAATGTTCGGAAATAGGGTTGAAATCTGAAAAATGAAATGATATATTACGATTGTAAATTAAATAAGTCGTCGTATAATGTCGGGAATAAGGCCCGTGAGTTTCTACCAAGTTACCGTAAATAACTTGACTACGATTTTAGTTATATATACGAATGTATAGACACTAATATCTTTCACACAATACAGGTGATGAAATATCGTAGACATGCGACTAGTAGTAGAATAGTCAGTGTGTCTTTTTTGTTTTCGATATTGAAGACGACCAACGGAGGATTTCTTTCAAATGAAAAAATATTTCATGTTCGATGAATTAGGAACGAATTATCGTCGGGAATTTCTTGGTGGCTTCACAACGTTCTTAGCAATGGCTTACATTTTAGTAGTAAACCCATTAACATTGACATTAGCAGATGTGAAGGATTTACCAGATGCATTACGTATGGATTATGGGGCAGTATTTGTTGCAACTGCTGTGTCAGCAGCAATTGGTTGTTTTATTATGGGGCTCTTAGCGAAGTATCCTTTGGCTTTAGCGCCTGGTTTAGGGCTTAATGCATTTTTTGCTTATACAGTGGTACTAGTTAATGGTAGCCCATGGCAACATGCTTTAGCAGCAGTATTTATTTCAGGTGTTTTCTTCTTATTATTAACATTAACAGGTTTACGAGAAAAATTAATTAATGCTATCCCTATGGAATTAAAATTGGCGGTAGGTGCTGGTATTGGTTTATTCATTGCATTTATCGGCATGCAAAATGCTAAGATTATTGTTAATAATGATGCAACATTAGTTGGTATTGGTAATTTACGTGATCCCCAGGTATTACTAGCGATTTTCGGCATTATTGTTACAGTTATTCTGATGGTACGTGGAATTAAAGGCGGCGTATTCTATGGTATGGTAATTACTTCAATTGTAGGTATGATTACTGGACAAGTTGGGTTACCAGAAAGAGTTTTTTCAGCACCACCTAGTATTTCACCAACATTCGGTGCATTATTCAGTGCCTTTTCTGATCCAAGCTTCTATACATTATCTATGCTGTCCGTAATTTTAACTTTCTTATTTGTTGACTTCTTTGATAATGCAGGAACATTAATGGCAGTTGCGAACCAAGCAGGATTAGTGAAAGATAATCGTTTACCCCGCGCTGGTAAAGCTTTAATTTCTGATTCAATTGCAACGATTGTAGGTTCCATTTTTGGTACATCTACAATCACATCTTATGTAGAATCCTCTTCAGGTGTAGCAGCCGGTGCACGTTCAGGTTTTGCTTCAATTGTGACGGGATGTTTATTCTTATTAGCACTCTTCATCTCTCCATTGTTAGGAGTTATTACTTCAGCTGTTACTGCTCCCGCATTAATTATAGTTGGAGTCCTAATGGTTGCTTCTTTAGGTCAAATTGCTTGGAATCGTTTTGAAATTGCTGTACCGTCATTTTTAACAATGATAATGATGCCACTAACTTACTCAATCGCAACAGGTATTGCAGTAGGCTTCATCTTCTATCCATTAACAATGATTATTAAAGGAAAAGCAAAAGAAGTAAATCCGATTATGTATGTGTTTGCGGTCATCTTCTTATTATATTTAGCAACTTTATAAACAAAGGACTGTTCACAAATTTTGGTTTTAACCATATTTGTGAACAGTTTTTTTATTGATTTAGTTAATTGATTACTATTCATTTTAAAGATGTATATATAGGAAGTAATTTAATTTATTTAGCTATTAAACTTCACAGAATTATTTTTCTTTTTAAATACAGTTGCATTACTAGAAGATTAATGATATATTTTAAAACGTTGTTACAAAAGCAAACGACAATCTTGAAAAATATTAACACAAACAGTTGACATAGAGTTAACACTGTGTTAAAGTATAGAAAGTCACTTAAATGTGACGAGTTAATGAACCTTGAAAACTGAACAAGCAAAACGTAATCAATATAGTTTTTAGTAGCTAGCTTTTGCTAGTGAACAAAACAAAAATTTTGGACATCAAAATTGATGCCAGCAAAACAATTTGAGCTAATCAAATTTCTTTTATGGAGAGTTTGATCCTGGCTCAGGACGAACGCTGGCGGCGTGCCTAATACATGCAAGTCGAGCGAACAGAGAAGGAGCTTGCTCCTTTGACGTTAGCGGCGGACGGGTGAGTAACACGTGGGCAACCTACCCTATAGTTTGGGATAACTCCGGGAAACCGGGGCTAATACCGAATAATCTATGTCACCTCATGGTGACATACTGAAAGACGGTTTCGGCTGTCGCTATAGGATGGGCCCGCGGCGCATTAGCTAGTTGGTGAGGTAATGGCTCACCAAGGCGACGATGCGTAGCCGACCTGAGAGGGTGATCGGCCACACTGGGACTGAGACACGGCCCAGACTCCTACGGGAGGCAGCAGTAGGGAATCTTCCACAATGGGCGAAAGCCTGATGGAGCAACGCCGCGTGAGTGAAGAAGGTTTTCGGATCGTAAAACTCTGTTGTAAGGGAAGAACAAGTACAGTAGTAACTGGCTGTACCTTGACGGTACCTTATTAGAAAGCCACGGCTAACTACGTGCCAGCAGCCGCGGTAATACGTAGGTGGCAAGCGTTGTCCGGAATTATTGGGCGTAAAGCGCGCGCAGGCGGTCCTTTAAGTCTGATGTGAAAGCCCACGGCTCAACCGTGGAGGGTCATTGGAAACTGGGGGACTTGAGTGCAGAAGAGGAAAGTGGAATTCCAAGTGTAGCGGTGAAATGCGTAGAGATTTGGAGGAACACCAGTGGCGAAGGCGACTTTCTGGTCTGTAACTGACGCTGAGGCGCGAAAGCGTGGGGAGCAAACAGGATTAGATACCCTGGTAGTCCACGCCGTAAACGATGAGTGCTAAGTGTTAGGGGGTTTCCGCCCCTTAGTGCTGCAGCTAACGCATTAAGCACTCCGCCTGGGGAGTACGGTCGCAAGACTGAAACTCAAAGGAATTGACGGGGGCCCGCACAAGCGGTGGAGCATGTGGTTTAATTCGAAGCAACGCGAAGAACCTTACCAGGTCTTGACATCCCGTTGACCACTGTAGAGATATAGTTTCCCCTTCGGGGGCAACGGTGACAGGTGGTGCATGGTTGTCGTCAGCTCGTGTCGTGAGATGTTGGGTTAAGTCCCGCAACGAGCGCAACCCTTGATCTTAGTTGCCATCATTTAGTTGGGCACTCTAAGGTGACTGCCGGTGATAAACCGGAGGAAGGTGGGGATGACGTCAAATCATCATGCCCCTTATGACCTGGGCTACACACGTGCTACAATGGACGATACAAACGGTTGCCAACTCGCGAGAGGGAGCTAATCCGATAAAGTCGTTCTCAGTTCGGATTGTAGGCTGCAACTCGCCTACATGAAGCCGGAATCGCTAGTAATCGCGGATCAGCATGCCGCGGTGAATACGTTCCCGGGCCTTGTACACACCGCCCGTCACACCACGAGAGTTTGTAACACCCGAAGTCGGTGAGGTAACCTTTTGGAGCCAGCCGCCGAAGGTGGGATAGATGATTGGGGTGAAGTCGTAACAAGGTAGCCGTATCGGAAGGTGCGGCTGGATCACCTCCTTTCTAAGGATTATTTCGGAATACAAACCTTGGGTTTGTAAGATTACGTTTTGCGTTCAGTTTTGAAGGTTCATTCTTTTTCGAATGAAATACTTCAAAACTTGTTCTTTGAAAACTGGATAAAACGACATTGAAATTGTAACAAACACATTTATTTTTTAAGTTTTTTATAGGCTTAATAACATTAAAAAGGTTTCGATAGTTTTTATCGGAAGCTGTAGGTTAAGTTATTAAGGGCGCACGGCGAATGCCTTGGCACTAGGAGCCGAAGAAGGACGGCACTAACACCGATATGCTTCGGGGAGCTGTAAGTGAGCTTTGATCCGGAGATTTCCGAATGGGGGAACCCACTACGTTTAATCGCGTAGTATCTTGACGTGAATACATAGCGTCTTGAAGGCAGACCCAGGGAACTGAAACATCTAAGTACCTGGAGGAAGAGAAAGAAAAATCGATTCCCTGAGTAGCGGCGAGCGAAACGGGAAGAGCCCAAACCAAGAGGCTTGCCTCTTGGGGTTGTAGGACACTCTATACGGAGTTACAAAAGAGCGAGTTAGATGAAGCGACTTGGAAAGGTCCGCCAGAGCAGGTAAAAGCCCTGTAGTCGAAAGTTCGTTCTCTCCAGAGTGGATCCTGAGTACGGCGGAACACGTGAAATTCCGTCGGAATCCGGGAGGACCATCTCCCAAGGCTAAATACTACCTAGTGACCGATAGTGAACCAGTACCGTGAGGGAAAGGTGAAAAGCACCCCGGGAGGGGAGTGAAAGAGATCCTGAAACCGTGTGCCTACAAGTAGTTAGAGCCCGTTAATGGGTGATAGCGTGCCTTTTGTAGAATGAACCGGCGAGTTACGATTACGTGCGAGGTTAAGCTTTAGAAGGCGGAGCCGCAGCGAAAGCGAGTCTGAATAGGGCGAAATAGTACGTGGTCGTAGACCCGAAACCAGGTGATCTACCCATGTCCAGGGTGAAGGTAAGGTAACACTTACTGGAGGCCCGAACCCACGCACGTTGAAAAGTGCGGGGATGAGGTGTGGGTAGCGGAGAAATTCCAATCGAACTTGGAGATAGCTGGTTCTCTCCGAAATAGCTTTAGGGCTAGCCTCGTGATGAGAATACTGGAGGTAGAGCACTGTTTGGACTAGGGGGCCATCCCGGTTTACCGAATTCAGACAAACTCCGAATGCCAGATATTTATACACGGGAGTCAGACTGCGAGTGATAAGATCCGTAGTCAAAAGGGAAACAGCCCAGACCACCAGCTAAGGTCCCAAAGTAATCGTTAAGTGGAAAAGGATGTGGCGTTGCACAGACAACCAGGATGTTGGCTTAGAAGCAGCCATCATTTAAAGAGTGCGTAATAGCTCACTGGTCGAGTGACGCTGCGCCGAAAATGTATCGGGGCTAAACGATTCACCGAAGCTGTGGATTGACATCTACGATGTCAGTGGTAGGAGAGCGTTCTAAGTGCGTTGAAGTCAGACCGGAAGGACTGGTGGAGCGCTTAGAAGTGAGAATGCCGGTATGAGTAGCGAAAGACGGGTGAGAATCCCGTCCACCGTATGACTAAGGTTTCCTGAGGAAGGCTCGTCCGCTCAGGGTTAGTCGGGACCTAAGCCGAGGCCGATAGGCGTAGGCGATGGACAACAGGTTGATATTCCTGTACCACCTCCTCACCGTTTGAGAAATGGGGGGACGCAGTAGGATAGGGTAAGCGCGCCGTTGGTTGTGCGCGTCCAAGCAGTAAGGCGTGTGTGTAGGCAAATCCGCACACTGTAACGTTGAGCTGTGATGGCGAGTCCGTATGGACGAAGTTCCTGATTTCACACTGCCAAGAAAAGCCTCTATCGAGGTGAGAGGTGCCCGTACCGCAAACCGACACAGGTAGTCGAGGAGAGAATCCTAAGGTGTGCGAGAGAACTCTCGTTAAGGAACTCGGCAAAATGACCCCGTAACTTCGGGAGAAGGGGTGCTCTTGAGCGTGCAAGCGCATGAGAGCCGCAGTGAATAGGCCCAGGCGACTGTTTAGCAAAAACACAGGTCTCTGCAAAACCGTAAGGTGACGTATAGGGGCTGACGCCTGCCCGGTGCTGGAAGGTTAAGAGGAGTGGTTAGCGCAAGCGAAGCTGCGAATTGAAGCCCCAGTAAACGGCGGCCGTAACTATAACGGTCCTAAGGTAGCGAAATTCCTTGTCGGGTAAGTTCCGACCCGCACGAAAGGCGTAACGATCTGGGCACTGTCTCAACGAGAGACTCGGTGAAATTATAGTACCTGTGAAGATGCAGGTTACCCGCGACAGGACGGAAAGACCCCGTGGAGCTTTACTGTAGCCTGATATTGAATTTTGGTACAACTTGTACAGGATAGGTAGGAGCCAGAGATCTCGGAGCGCCAGCTTCGAAGGAGGCGTCGGTGGGATACTACCCTGGTTGTATTGAAATTCTAACCCATGCCCCTTAGCGGGGCAGGAGACAGTGTCAGGCGGACAGTTTGACTGGGGCGGTCGCCTCCTAAAAGGTAACGGAGGCGCCCAAAGGTTCCCTCAGAATGGTTGGAAATCATTCGTAGAGTGTAAAGGCACAAGGGAGCTTGACTGCGAGACCTACAAGTCGAGCAGGGTCGAAAGACGGGCTTAGTGATCCGGTGGTTCCGCATGGAAGGGCCATCGCTCAACGGATAAAAGCTACCCCGGGGATAACAGGCTTATCTCCCCCAAGAGTCCACATCGACGGGGAGGTTTGGCACCTCGATGTCGGCTCATCGCATCCTGGGGCTGTAGTCGGTCCCAAGGGTTGGGCTGTTCGCCCATTAAAGCGGTACGCGAGCTGGGTTCAGAACGTCGTGAGACAGTTCGGTCCCTATCCGTCGTGGGCGTAGGAAATTTGAGAGGAGCTGTCCTTAGTACGAGAGGACCGGGATGGACACACCGCTGGTGTACCAGTTGTCTTGCCAAAGGCATCGCTGGGTAGCTATGTGTGGACGGGATAAGTGCTGAAAGCATCTAAGCATGAAGCCCCCCTCAAGATGAGATTTCCCATTACGCAAGTAAGTAAGATCCCTCAAAGACGATGAGGTAGATAGGTTCGAGGTGGAAGTGTGGTGACACATGGAGCTGACGAATACTAATCGATCGAGGACTTAACCAATATGTTTGAAGCATTCAATGCGCCGTTTATTCAGTTTTGAAAGAATAACATCTTTCATGAGAACTTCAAAATTTAGTTTATTTTGAAACTTAAATAAAGGAACTTCTGCTAAGAACGCAACATCCATGTTGCAACGCAGAAGCCAGCACATCCATGTGCAAGTCTAGTGATGATGGCAAAGAGGTCACACCCGTTCCCATACCGAACACGGAAGTTAAGCTCTTTAGCGCCGATGGTAGTTGGGGGCTTCCCCCTGTGAGAGTAGGACGTCGCTAGGCATTTAAAAAGTCGAGGATTTATTCCTCGGCTTTTTTCTGTGAAAATAAATAATGCCTTTGTTTTTTGAATATTATTAAGTGGACTAGGTCATTCTATAAATAACGAAAAAAGCCAATGAGAAAGCAAAGGTACCTGTCGGAAGGTATCTTGGTTTATAACTTTTGGTTTTTGGTTAAACTAAACCAATTGTGGTTCTTTATATGGCTCCTTGTTCAGTAGCATGGAGTAAATAATTCGAAGCATTCGATGCGAAATCGCAACGAGTGCTTTTTTCTTGCCTCTTCGTGCTGCGAGTGACCAATATTTGTTCGCTAACCAACGATTTCGACTTCTTGAAACTGCCCAAGCTGCCTCACACATGGCCGATTTAATGTGTGGATTTCCCTTAATAGAACGCGTACTTTTTCTTTTTCCTGCACTCTCATGATTACCAGGAGATACGCCTGCCCATGAAGCAAGGTGTTGTGATGTGGGAAACTGATTCATGTTTACACCAATTTCTGCAATGATAACTGCGGCAGTATCTTTTTTTATACCTGGAATTGTCATTAATAATTGAAGTTCTTCATGATAATTTTGTAATAGTTGATTAATCCGTTCTTCAATTTCTAAAACCAATGACTCCAAATATTCAATGTGTCGCCAAGATTGGCGAATAAGAAATATTTGATGTTCATTGAGTGTTCCAAATAAAGAATCGGTAATCAATTGTTTTTTAGGGGCTAACCTTCCATGAATATTCTTTTCGACATCGGCTTCATCTACATAACCTTGTTCAATTAATCGATTTAGTAATTTACGCCCGGATACGCCAAATACATCTGAAATCACAGTACTTAGTTTGACATTTGAACTTTCTAATACTTTTTGAATGCGATTCTTTTCAGAAGTTAAATGGCCAATCCACTTTTTCCGAAGTCTTGTTAAATCTCTGAGTTCTCGAATCTCCACGGGTGGAACAAAACTCTTTTCAATCAAGCCATGACGTAATAACTTCGCAATCCATTCTGCATCTGAAACGTCTGTTTTTCTGCCAGGAACGTTTTTGATTCGTTGGGCATTCGCAAGTGTAATATCAAAAAAGTCCTCCAAAATATTAAATACAGGTTTCCAATACACACCCGTACTCTCCATCGCAATATGTGTAACTTCATGGCTTTCTAACCATTTCAATAGACGAAACAAATCTTTCGTGAGCGTAGGGAAAGTTTCTGTTTCTTGATATACTTCGTTTTCGTGTCTCCCTTTTAAAACGCAAGCAACAATTGTCTCAGAATGCACATCTAAGCCTGCACAATTCTTAATAAATACCTCCATAAAAATCACTCCAAACAATAAAGATCACAAACAGTGAGTGAATTTGAAAATAAGCATTTTTCTGTACGTAGTCATCCTACTATCAAGTGGAGCTAACAAAGGGTTGAACACCAAATTCACTCAAACAGTTTTATGCCCAGGGTCTAAGCCACCAAAAAAAGCCGCGTCTTACATCCTGTTTGTGTCACTACCATTATGGACAGGAGGAACTTATTTTCATGCCAGGGTTGGGAGAAGAAAGCTCATGATTGTTTTATTTATGTGTAAATTCTGCAGTGCTATAATTATTTAAAAGGATGTAGCAGTAATAGTTACGGTTAGCATTATACTAGAAACAAATAGAAAAACTAATATGACTTAGACTTATAGAACTAATGAACAGATAGGCAGAATATTATATGGAATCTTAAATATCATTTTAAATCGTTCTTTCTCTCTATATAAGATATTGAAAAAATTATTGTCAAAGGAAGTTGAAAAGCAAGAGCCTTACTAGCTAAATATCCAATGATCTGGAGGCATGAACTATGAGGCGTTATATTTTTACTGCAATCTCTATCTTGTTATTAATAGTAACATTCTTTATGTTTGGCTATGATCCAACAAAATGGTATGGAAAATTTTATAATTTCCTAAGCATTTTTACACCATTTGTATTAGGTGGATTAGGAATACTCAGTGCGATTTTTGGCATTAAGGGTGATATACGTAAGGTACTTATTGTGCTCAATGCTTTTTTGATGATCCTTTTTCTAGGTGTATATTTAATAAGAATATTCGGTTTCCAAAAACTATAATTATAACCTGCAGAGTTTGTAGCTGCAGGTATTTTTAGTAAATCTAAATTTTAAATATTACTTAAAATTAATTATAAATAAGTACTTATTGAATAATCTTTAGGTATAATGGAATTCAAACTAAGAAAGTTAAAAGGATAGGAATTTGAAAGGAAGAAGAGTTTGGGAAAAAGACAAATTTGGTATGAGGTAGAAGAAAATGAGTCAATTGAAGATTGTTTGGCTAGAATGCGTCAAGATGGTTTTATAGCAGTTGGTAGAAAAGAAGAACCGATTTTTCACTTAGTTAACGGGGAACCAACGTATTTACGTCAAAAAATACAATTTAAAGCAATGGTCTATCAAGATTCTGAGTAGATTTGACTAAAATCCGAACGTTTGCAAATGACTAAAATAAAATGTTCGCATTTTTACATTGACGATAGTGAAATCACTTGTTAAAATGTGAGAAGGAAAAACAAATAAGGTCCCACATATATGCTAGAGGATTGGCTCTAGTGTCTCTACCCGGCACCGTAAATGCTGGACTATGCGGGAAAGCGCTTTTGGCATGTTACGGAAGGTATATGTACAGAAATGTACTTTTGCATATTCTTTTCTTAATAAGTCCTCAAGTAAACTGCTTTCACGTGTAGGGTAGAGTAGTTTATTTGGGGATTTTCTTTGTTTAACTTATTTCAGCGGATGTTGGACACCCGCTGAAATGAGTTAAAGCCTCCGGCGGATGTCACGGAAATCGGACAGGAGTTAATAAAGGAAGGTAGCCTAAAATCATTGCATCCATGCGATAACGGCTAACTGACCTTGCAGGTCTAAGCACAAAGCCGATTCCGGACGCAATTATGCCGAGGCATAATTGATAAAGAAAAGAATTGCAGTAGCTATTTGAAGAATAGATTGCACAAATATTGATCATTTTTCTATCGTTTAAAAGGAGCGACAATTCATGAATCCGAAAATCGGTGTCATTATGGGGAGTTCAAGTGACTGGGAAACAATGAAACATGCATGTGATATTTTAGATGAATTACAATTACCGTACGAGAAAAAGGTTGTATCTGCACATCGTACTCCAGATTTAATGTTTGAGTATGCTGAATCAGCACGTGAGCGAGGTGTTCAGGTGATTATTGCAGGGGCAGGTGGGGCTGCACATTTACCAGGAATGGTGGCAGCAAAAACAACATTACCCGTAATTGGCGTGCCTGTACAATCTCGTGCTCTTAATGGTCTTGATTCTCTATTATCAATTGTTCAAATGCCTGGAGGTGTGCCTGTAGCAACAGTTGCAATAGGTAAAGCAGGAGCGACAAATGCAGGTTTGCTTGCAGCGCAAATTTTGTCGACAACAGATACAGCACTTGCTACTAAACTAGATGCTAGAAGAGAAGCAACAAAGCAACAAGTATTGGAAAGCACAGGTGACTTGGTGTGACAAAGATTATTTATCCAGGGCAAACGATCGGTATTATTGGAGGTGGGCAGCTTGGCTGTATGATGGCACTTGCTGCAAAAGAAGTTGGCTTTAAAATTGCCGTTCTTGAACCAACAATGGACTCACCATGTGGACAGGTTGCAGATATCCGTATTGTGGCACCATATGACGATGAGGCTGCTTTAGAGGAGCTTGCAGAAGTAAGTGATGTGATCACTTTTGAGTTTGAAAATATCGATTATGATGGGCTAAAACGCTTAACACAAATGGCTTATGTACCTCAGGGGGCAGAATTAGTACGCATTACACAAAACCGAGTGACTGAGAAGGAAGCGATAGTGAAAGCTGGTTGTCCAGTAGCACCTTATATTGTTGCAAATACTTATGAGGAATTAGTAGCCAATATTGATACGATTGGTTATCCTTGTATAGTCAAAACAGCAAGAGGTGGTTATGATGGCAAAGGACAGCAGCTTTTAAAATCAGCACAAGACCTGCCATTAGCGAGGGATCTTTTTTCTCATTCCCAATGTATAGCTGAGGGATTTGTACCATTTGTAAAAGAGGTATCAGTAATAGTCCAAAGAAATGGTAATGGTGAATCATACTGTCAGCCAGTTGGAGAAAATATTCATGTTCACCATATTTTACATGAAACTATTGTGCCAGCCCGTATAAAAGAAGAAACAGCTCAGGCTGCGGAACGAGAAGCTTTGAAAATTGCCGATTACTTGCAGTTAGTCGGAACCCTTGCAGTAGAGATGTTTGTATTAGAAGATGGCGGCATTATGATTAATGAATTAGCACCTAGACCTCATAATTCAGGTCACTATTCAATAGAAGCATGTAATGTTTCACAGTTCCATCAGCATATTCGTGCTGTATGTGGTTGGCCGCTACGTAAACCACAGCTATGGGCACCATCTATTATGGTCAATGTTTTAGGGCAGCATGTCATGCCACTTAGTAACTCAATTGCTAAATATCCTGAATGGTCAATACATCTTTATGGGAAAGCTGAAGCTAAAGTGAACCGTAAGATGGGCCACGTAACGATTATGACAAAAAACTTAGAAGAAACACTACAACAAATCGAGAGTTCTGGCATTTGGTCAGAATAGAAGGAGATACGCGATGATTGAACGTTACACAAGACCCGAAATGGGTGCAATTTGGACAGAACAAAATAAATATCAAGCTTGGCTAGAGGTTGAAATTTTAGCATGCGAGGCTTGGGCAGAATTAGGCGACATTCCAAAAGAAGATGTAGCTAAAATACGTGAAAAGGCTTCATTTGATGTTAATCGTATATTAGAGATTGAGCAAGAAACACGTCATGATGTTGTGGCATTCACACGTGCTGTCTCTGAAACACTGGGCGAAGAGCGAAAATGGGTGCACTATGGTTTAACTTCTACAGACGTAGTTGACACAGCTCTTTCCTATTTGATTAAACAGGCAAATGATATTTTACACAAAGACATCGTGAATTTCATTGATATTATTGCAGCAAAAGCAAAAGAGCATAAGTATACGGTCATGATGGGGCGTACACATGGTGTTCATGCTGAGCCAACAACTTTCGGTTTAAAACTTGGTTTATGGTATGAAGAAATGAAGCGTAACCTTGAACGCTTTGAAGCAGCAGCGAAAGTGATTGAAACAGGAAAAATGTCTGGAGCCGTTGGAACTTACGCCAACATCGACCCTCGTGTTGAACAGTATGTTTGCGATAAATTAGGACTAACAGCATCACCTATTTCAACACAAACATTACAGCGTGACCGACATGCACAGTATCTAGGCGCTTTAGCGTTAATCGCAACTTCCATTGAAAAATTTGCTACAGAAATTCGCGGCTTACAAAAATCTGAAACACGCGAAGTGGAAGAGGCCTTTGCAAAAGGGCAAAAAGGGTCATCAGCAATGCCACATAAACGTAATCCAATCGGTTCTGAAAACATGGTTGGTATGTCTCGTTTAATGCGTGGCTATATGGTAACAGCTTATGAAAATGTAGCTTTATGGCATGAACGTGATATTTCACATTCATCTGCAGAGCGCGTTATTTTACCGGATGCAACAATTACTCTTAACTATATGTTGAATCGCTTCGGTAATATTGTGAAAAACTTAACCGTATTCCCTGAAAACATGAAACGTAATATGGGTCGCACTTTTGGTTTAATTTATTCTCAACGTATCCTATTAGCCCTTATTGATAAAGGATTAGTGCGTGAGGAAGCGTATGATACAGTACAGCCTTTAGCGATGCAGGCGTGGGACGAGCAGGTTCAATTCCGTACGTTAGTCGATGCAAGTGAAAAAATTACATCGTATTTAACGAAGGAAGAGCTAGATGAGTGCTTCGACTACAACTACCATTTACAGCATGTTGATATGATTTTTGAACGACTAGGACTTAACTAATATTTATTTAGCCTGCTTAAAATGAATGTTAGAGCCACTAGCGGATATATCAGAATTGAATCGTTAAATGTACGGTTCAATTCTGGGATAATCCGCACGTATTTCATAATATCCAGGGGGAATAACGATATGACTAAAGGTCAACTTTTGTATGAAGGTAAAGCAAAAAAATTGTATACAACAGAGGAGCCAAACGTGCTGCTTGTTGAGTACAAGGATAGTGCCACAGCATTTAATGGTGAGAAAAAGGAAGAGATTGAAGGAAAAGGTGTTTTAAATAATCGTATTACTTCATTAATATTCGAAAAATTACAAGCAAACGGAATTGCGTCACATTTCGTAAAACAATTATCTGACACACAACAGCTTGTGAAAAAAGTAGATATTATTCCAATAGAGGTTGTAGTTCGTAATTTAGCAGCAGGTAGCTTAGCAAAACGCCTCGGCTTAGAGGAAGGAACACCATTAAAACGTCCAATCGTTGAGTATTATTATAAGGATGATGAGCTGGGTGATCCGTTCATTACAACGGAGCATATTGACGTACTTGATCTTGCAACACCTGAAGAAGTGACAGCTATTTACGAAGGTGCTTTAGCTGTTAATAAAGTTTTGCAGCCAATCTTTGCGGAGGTTAATGTTACGCTAATCGACTTTAAATTGGAGTTTGGACGTGACCATGATGGAAACGTGCTATTAGCGGATGAGATTTCACCAGATACATGCAGACTTTGGGATGCAACAACGAATCAAAAGTTAGACAAAGATGTCTTTCGTCGAGACCTTGGTAATTTAACTGAAGTTTATACTATTATACTTTCTAGACTCGGAGGCAAATAACAATGAAAAAAGTTAAAATTTACGTAACATTACGCGAGAGCATTCTTGATCCACAAGGCTCTGCAGTACAAGGTTCTTTAGCTAAAATGGGTTATGGTGAAGTAGAAGATTTACGTATAGGTAAATATCTTGAACTAACAATTAAAGATACAGAGCGTGACATTGATACTCTAGTAAAAGAAATGTGTGAAAAGGTTTTAACAAACGTTGTAATCGAAGACTACCGTTACGAAGTCGAGGAGGCTAACTAATCATGAAATTCGCAGTACTCGTATTCCCTGGGTCCAACTGTGATATCGATATGTATCATGCGATTAAAGACGAGCTAGGTGAAGAAGTAGAATATGTATGGCATACAGCAACAGATTTAAGTGGCTTTGATGGTGTATTAGTACCAGGGGGGTTCTCATATGGAGATTATCTTCGCTGTGGTGCAATGGCTAATCAATCTAACATTATGACTGAAGTTAAAAAGGCAGCAGATGCTGGTAAACCTGTACTTGGTGTATGTAATGGCTTCCAAATCCTTACGGAAGCTGGTTTATTGCCAGGAGCTTTACTGCGCAATAAAAACTTAAAATTTATGTGCCGTACAGTACAGCTAAAAGTTGAAAACAATAATACATTATTCACAAATCAATATGAGCAAGGTCAAATCATCAATATTCCAATCGCACATGGTGAAGGAAATTACTACTGTGACGAGGAAACATTACAATCACTAAAAGATAATAATCAAATTGTATTCACATACTCAGGTGAAAATCCAAACGGCTCTTTAGAAGATATCGCAGGGATTATAAACGAGCGCGGCAATGTATTAGGGATGATGCCACACCCAGAGCGTGCTGTTGATGCACTGGTGGGCGGAGCAGACGGTCTAGCAGTATTTAAATCAATTGTGAAGCAGTGGAGGGAAAATCATGTCAACAACTAAGTTTGAGCCAACAGTACAGCAAATTAAAGATGAAAAGCTATACGCTGGTATGGGGATGTCAGACGAAGAATTTGCAATGGTAGAGGGTATTTTAGGACGTCTACCTAATTGGACAGAGACAGGTCTTTTCTCAGTAATGTGGTCTGAGCACTGCTCTTATAAAAATTCAAAGCCAGTACTACGTAAATTCCCTACAAAAGGACCTCAAGTTTTACAGGGACCAGGTGAGGGTGCAGGGATTGTCGATATTGGTGACGAACAAGCAGTTGTATTTAAAATGGAATCACATAATCACCCTTCAGCAATTGAGCCTTATCAAGGTGCTGCAACTGGTGTGGGTGGTATTATTCGTGATGTTTTCTCAATGGGTGCACGTCCCATCGCAATGCTGAACTCCCTACGCTTTGGGGAGTTAAAATCAGCACGTGGTAAATATTTATTCGAAGAAGTCGTTGCTGGTATCGCAGGTTACGGTAACTGTATTGGAATACCTACTGTAGGTGGCGAGATTCAATTTGATCCTTGCTATGAAGGCAATCCACTTGTTAATGCAATGTGTGTCGGTTTAATTGACCATAAGGATATTCAACGTGGTATTGCAGCAGGTGTCGGTAATACAGTTATGTATGTTGGTGCGAAAACAGGTCGTGACGGAATTCATGGTGCGACATTTGCCTCAGAAGAATTAACTGAGGAATCAGAAAACCAACGTCCAGCAGTACAAGTAGGGGACCCATTTATGGAGAAACTTTTACTTGAAGCATGTTTAGAGGTTGTTAAATCTGACGCTTTAGTTGGTATTCAAGATATGGGTGCAGCTGGTCTTACATCTTCTTCAGCAGAAATGGCTTCAAAGGCTGGTTCTGGTGTAGAAATGAACTTAGACTTAGTACCGCAACGTGAGACAGGTATGACAGCATATGAAATGATGTTATCGGAGTCTCAAGAACGTATGCTACTTGTTGTGAAAAAAGGTCGCGAAGATGAAATTAAAGCGATTTTCGATAAATATGATTTAGATGCTGTAGCAATTGGTCGAGTAACAGATGATAAAATGCTTCGTCTATTACACAACGGTGAAGTTGTAGCTGAAGTACCTGCTGATGCACTTGCAGAAGATGCACCAGTTTATCATAAGCCATCTGCAGAGCCCGCTTACTATGCAGAATTCCAAGCGATTGATAATACAGAGCCTGTAGTGACAGATTACAAAGAGACATTAAATGCTTTATTAAAAGCACCTACAATTGCCTCTAAAGAATGGGTATACGATCAATATGATTATCAAGTACGTACATCCACAGTTGTTAAACCGGGGTCTGATGCTGCTGTTATTCGTGTACGTGGTACAAATAAAGGTTTAGCGATGACGACAGACTGTAACTCTCGCTATATATATTTAGATCCAGAGGTGGGCGGTGCTATCGCAGTAGCTGAAGCAGCTCGTAATATTGTTGCAACTGGTGGTACGCCACTTGCGATTACCGACTGCTTAAATTTTGGTAATCCAGAGAAGCCAGAAATCTTCTGGCAAATTGAAAAATCTGCTGATGGTATTTCTGCTGCTTGTACGGCATTGAATGCCCCAGTAATTGGTGGTAATGTATCTCTTTATAATGAACGTTCAGGTGAAGCAGTCTATCCAACACCAACAATTGGTATGGTTGGATTGATTGAAGACTTAGCTCATGTCACAACACAAGAAGTAAAAGCTGCTGGGGATGTGGTATTTGTAATTGGTGAGACAAATACTGAGTTTGGTGGATCAGAGCTTCAAAAGTTATTAAACAATGGAGTTATCTCTGGTAAAGCACCAGCTATCGATTTAGAGGTTGAGGCTGCACGTCAGCAAGCATTACTGAAGGCTATTAAAGCTGGACTTGTCCAATCTGCTCATGACGTAGCAGAGGGTGGTCTTGCTGTTGCTATTGCTGAAACAACATTTGGTGCAAATGGGCTAGGTGTTGACGTAACATTGACGGGTTCTGCTACAACGGCATTATTCAGTGAAAGTCAATCTCGTTTTGTTGTCACAGTGAAAGAAGAAAATGCAGCCGCATTTGTAGAAATCATCAAAGACGCACAAAAAATTGGTGTCGTAACAAACGATGCACTTGTTAAAATCAACGGGGACAAAGGTGTGCTTGTAGAAGGTACAGTGGAGGAATTCCGTTCTAATTGGAAAGGAGCAATCCCATGCTTGCTGAACTCAGAGGCTTAAACGAAGAATGTGGGGTGTTTGGCATTTGGGGTAACCCAAATCCAGCACACCTTAGCTATTACGGGCTTCATGCTCTTCAACACCGTGGACAAGAAGGTGCTGGAATCGTTGTTTCAGACGGTCAGCATCTTCGCGCGGTGAAAGGCGAAGGACTAGTGAATGATGTATTCAACGAAGATAAATTAAAGGCAGTGAACGGCAAAGCGGCTATTGCGCATGTTCGTTATACGACTGCTGGTGGTGGCGGTATTGAAAACGTACAGCCATTATTATTCCACTCCTCAACTGGTAGCCTTTCAATTGCCCATAACGGTAACTTAGTCAATGCGACACATTTAAAACAGTATTTAGAGCGACAAGGGAGTATTTTCCATTCTAGCTCTGATACGGAAGTGCTGGCGCATCTTATTAAGAAAAGCTCGCATTCACCATTCCGTGCGAAGGTGAAAAATGCCCTTTCTTTATTAAAGGGTGCGTATTCTTTTTTAATTATGACAAAGGATGAAATGCTTGTTGCACGTGATCCACATGGTTTACGTCCACTTTCTCTTGGAAAGCTAGGAGATGGCTGGGTGGTAGCTTCTGAAACTTGTGCATTTGATTTAATCGGCGCAGAATTTGTTCGTTCTGTTGAGCCTGGTGAATTATTAATTATCACCGATGAAGGTGTAAAGTCAGATCGTTTTGCAGAGATGGATAAACGTGCCATGTGTGCAATGGAGTATGTTTATTTAGCCCGTCCTGACTCAGACATTGATGGGATTAATGTTCATATGGCACGAAAACGTATGGGGAAACAGCTTGCTCGTGAATGTGCACATATTGAGGCTGATGTTGTAACAGGTGTACCAGACTCAAGTATTTCTGCAGCAATCGGTTTTGCTGAGGAAAGTGGTATTCCGTATGAGTTAGGTTTAATTAAAAATCGTTATGTCGGCCGAACGTTTATTCAACCCACTCAGGAATTACGTGAGCGCGGAGTAAAAATGAAACTTTCTCCAGTCGTTCAGGTTGTGAAAGGGAAACGAGTTGTGATGGTAGACGATTCTATCGTACGAGGTACAACTTCCCGTCGTATCGTCAAAATGCTGAAGGATGCAGGTGCAGCAGAGGTACATGTCGTGATTTCTTCACCACCGATGACAGATCCTTGTTATTATGGCATCGATACGTCGACACATGAAGAATTAATTGCATCTAGTCATAATGTAGATGAAATCCGTGAAGCAATCGGAGCAGATACACTAACATTCCTTTCTGTTGAGGGGATGGTTGAAACGATTGCACGACCATATGAAGATGAAAATCGTGGACTATGCCTAGCTTGCTTTACAGGCAAATATCCTACAGAAATTTTCCCAGATACGATCTTACCACATGAAAAAGAACTATTACGTTAAGGATGATAAGGAGGATCTCTGCGTGTCAAAAGCATATGAACAAGCAGGTGTAAATATTGAAGCAGGCTATGAAGCAGTAAAACGAATGAAGTCTCACGTTGAACGCACAAACCGTCTAGGTGTGATGGGAACGTTCGGTGGCTTTGGCGGTATGTTTGACTTGTCAGAACTAAATCTTAAGGAGCCTGTTCTTATTTCAGGTACAGATGGTGTTGGGACAAAGCTTAAGCTAGCTTTTATGGTGGATAAGCACGATACGATTGGTGTAGACTGCGTGGCTATGTGTGTGAATGATATTGTGGCACAGGGTGCTGAACCATTGTATTTTTTAGATTACGTTGCCCTTGGTAAAGCTGAACCAGCGAAAATTGAACAAATTGTCAAAGGTGTTGCAGATGGCTGTGTACAATCTGGTGCAGCATTAATCGGTGGCGAGACAGCAGAAATGCCAGGTCTTTATGAAGAGGATGAGTATGATTTAGCAGGTTTTGCAGTAGGTGCATGTGAAAAATCAGCAATCGTAACAGGTGAAAAAATCGTAGAGGGTGATGTGCTTGTTGGTATAGCTTCAAGTGGAGTGCATTCAAACGGTTATTCATTAGTACGAAAAATTGTTTTTGCGGATAATGACTATGCAGTAGATGCAATTGTGACAGGCTACGAGGATCTTGGCCCTATTGGAGAAGCTTTGTTAGTGCCAACAAAATTATATGCTAAACCAGTTCTTGCAGCTTTAAAAGCAGCAGACGTTCATGGCTGTGCACATGTAACAGGCGGTGGCTTTTATGAAAATCTTCCTCGCATGATGCCAAAGGGATTAGCAACTGAAATTGACTTAGGTTCATGGCCAGTATTACGTATTTTTGAGTTTTTGAAAGATAAAGGCCAGCTTGAGGATAAGGATCTATATAATGTCTTTAACATGGGCATTGGCTTTGTTTTAGCAGTTCCAGCAGATGAAGCTGATAAAGTAATTGCTACTGTGGAAGCAAATGGTGAAAAAGCATACAAAATCGGTCGTGTTGTGAGCGGCGAGGGTGTTGTATTTAATGGCTTACATGATGGGAGTTTAGTGTAATGACTGCACCAGCCAAGATTGCCGTTTTTGCCTCAGGCAGTGGTAGCAATTTTCAGGCCATTCAAGAGGCGATTGAACGTGGTGAGTTACATGCAAAGGTTGAGCTTGTTGTAACAGACAGGCCTGGCGCATTTGTAGTAACACGTGCCGAGAATTTTAGTATTCCAGTCCTAGCTTTAAATCCAAAAGAGTTTGCTTCAAAAGCAGATTACGAGACAGCTATTATCAATGCTTTACAGGAATGTAATGTGGAATGGATTGTGCTCGCCGGTTATATGCGACTGATTAGTGAAGTATTACTTTCAGCATTTCCACAACGTATCGTGAATATCCATCCGTCATTATTACCAGCTTTCCCAGGTAAGGATGCGATTGGGCAAGCGATGGAACATGGAGTCAAGATAACAGGTGTAACTGTGCATTTTGTAGACGAAGGTATGGACACAGGTCCTATTATTGCACAAGCAGCAGTTGCTGTTATTGATGGTGATCGTGAGGCAACAGAAGTGGCTATTCATAAGCAAGAGCATGTACTATATACGAAAGCTTTACAGCAATTATTAAAGTAATTCAGTGGTGAGGAGTTAGGTCTTCTGGAACAATACAGCCTAACTTTACTCTATCAATAATAGCAAGATATATTTTCGTAGCAAACACGATAAAAATTGGTTCATCACCAAAAGTTGTGGATGACTTTTGTTAAAACGTCTACTATGTAAAAAAAGTTGATTGGAGTGAAGGCTGGGCGACTCCTTGGGGATCAGCGATATAGAGGAACGAAGGCTAAAAGCATCACGTCCTGTGATAACGCCTTCGTGACCAACATCATGTTGGCCCAAGCGGCTCATCGGACGCCCCCAGGAAGCTCTGCGCGAAAGCGAAGCGTCAGCGGCAAATGTTTTCTGTAGCGAAAGCAAAGCGACAGCTACAAAGCGCCCAGCCGGAACGGAAATCAACCACACGTTTTGGTGATGATCCTAAAAATTAGGAGGATATTGTTGTGACAAAACGTGCATTAATCAGTGTTTCCAATAAAGATGGTATTTTAGAATTTGCAAAAGAACTAGTAGCATTAGGTTATGAAATTTTATCAACTGGTGGTACAAAAAAAATGTTACAGGACAATCATGTTGCCGTAACAGCAGTTGATGAAGTAACTAAATTCCCTGAAATATTAGATGGTCGTGTAAAAACATTAAACCCAATGATTCACGGTGGTCTATTAGGTAAGTTTGATGATGCTTCTCATCAAGCGCAAATGAATGAGCATGGAATTGAGCCAATTGAGATTGTTTGTGTCAATCTTTATCCGTTCGTTGAAACAATTTCAAAGCCTAATGTAACATGGGATGATGCTATCGAGAATATTGATATCGGTGGTCCAACAATGTTACGTTCTGCAGCAAAAAACCATCAATATGTCACAGTAATTGTGGATAGCAATGACTATGCAAATGTATTAGAGGAACTAAAAGCAGACGGCACAACAACAATTGAAACGCGTCGTAAGCTAGCTGCAAAGGTTTTCCGTCACACAGCTGCCTATGATTCCTATATATCAAACTATTTAACTGAAGAAGAGTTTCCTGAGAGCTTAACAATGACATATGAATTAAAACAAAACTTGCGTTATGGTGAAAATCCTCATCAAAAAGCAGCATTCTATCAAAAACGTCTTGGCTCTGATTTCTCATTAGCCTATGCAACTCAATTACATGGTAAAGAATTATCTTACAATAATATCCAAGATGGCAATGCAGCTTTGCAAATTGTAAAAGAGTTTGAAATGCCTGCAGCAGTTGCAGTAAAACATATGAACCCTTGTGGTGTTGGTACAGGTGTAACATTAGAGGAAGCATTTGATAAAGCATACGAAGCAGACCCTGTATCTATATTTGGTGGTATTATCGCATTAAACATGGAAGTGGATGCAGCAACGGCTGAAAAATTGAGTCATATTTTCTTAGAAATTATTATTGCACCAGCCTTTACTCAAGAAGCCCTTGATATTTTAACGCAAAAGAAAAATATTCGTTTGTTAACAATTCCTTTTGAGCAAGTAAAACAAGATAATTTTAATGTAGTATCTGTAGAAGGTGGACTTCTTGTTCAAGAGCCGGATCGTTACGGCTTTGCTAATGCAGATATCAAAGTAGTAACGGATCGTGAACCAACAGCACAAGAATGGGAAGCATTACAGCTTGGCTGGTCAGTTGTTAAACATGTTAAATCAAATGCAATTGTCGTAACAGATTCTCAAATGACGCTTGGTGTTGGTGCAGGTCAGATGAATCGTGTTGGTGCAGCTAAAATTGCCTTTGAGCAAGCTGGCGAAAAAGCAAAGGGTGCTGCATTAGCATCTGATGCATTCTTCCCAATGAGTGATACAGTGGAAGCAGCTGCGGCAGCTGGTATTACGGCAATTATTCAACCAGGCGGCTCCATTAAAGATCAGGATTCTATTGATAAAGCAAATGAGTATGGTATTACAATGGTATTTACTGGTGTACGCCACTTTAAGCATTAATCAAAATATATTAAATTCTAAGACCGAGATGTTGGTTCATCTCGGTTTTACTTACAAATAGGAGGATTTCCCAAGATGAATGTATTAGTAATCGGAAGCGGTGGCCGTGAGCATGCTATCGCTAAACAATTTAATAATTCCCCATCTGTGCGTAAGGTATTTGTTGCACCTGGCAATGATGGTATGCGAGGCGATGCAGAGGTAGTTGCTATTGATACGATGGATTTTGCAGGCTTGGCACAATTTGCAAAAGAAAATGCAGTAGATTTGACTTTTGTTGGCCCTGAGCAACCACTTGCTGAAGGGATTGTAGATTTCTTTATTGCTCGTGGTTTACGTGTATTTGGTCCAACAAAAGAAGCAGCACAAATCGAAAGCAGTAAATCATATGCAAAGGATATTATGAATAAATACAATATCCCAACAGCGGCTCACGAAACGTTTACAGAAGCAGATAAGGCTATCACATACATTAAAGAACAAGGCGCACCAATTGTAATAAAAGCGGATGGCTTAGCCGCTGGTAAAGGTGTGGTTGTTGCCATGACAGAGGAGGAGGCCATTGAAGCTGTTCAGGATATGATTGGGAATCAACGTTTTGGTGAATCATCCTCTCGAGTTGTTATCGAGGAATTCTTAGATGGTGAAGAATTCTCATTTATGTCATTCGTCCATAAAGGTCAGATTTATCCGATGGTTATTGCTCAGGATCATAAGCGAGCATATGATGGCGATAAAGGTCCTAATACAGGTGGAATGGGTGCTTATTCACCAGTACCCCAAATTTCACAAGAGATAGTGGACGTAGCTTATAAAACAATAGTTGAGCCAACTGTTCAAGGGATGGAATCAGACGGTGTATCTTTTACTGGAATTTTATATGCAGGGCTCATATTAACAAAAAATGGTCCAAAGGTGATTGAGTTTAATGCACGCTTTGGAGATCCAGAAACACAAGTCGTTTTACCACGTATGGTTTCTGATTTTGGTGATTTTATGATGGCTTTAATGGATGAAAAACCCTTTGATTTACAATGGTCAGAGGATGCAATGCTCGGTGTTGTAATTGCTGCTGAAGGATATCCAGGGGATGTAGAAAAAGGGCATGCATTACCTATTTTAGAGAATCTATCTGCTTCACATGCCGTATTCCATGCAGGGTCAAAGCTTGTAGATGATAAATTTGTTGGTAACGGTGGGCGAGTTTTATTAGTTGGAGCAAAAGCATCTACTCTAAAAGAAGCGCAAGAAAAGGTATATGAAGGTATTGCAACTGAAAATTGGAACAATTTCTTCTATCGTAAAGATATCGGTTGGCGAACATTTAAATAAAATTTTATCATGCTTTGAAACTTCTTCTTATTATTAAACGTATGATTTATAAGGGTAAGAGCCGTCTCATATAGTTGAGACGGCTCCTTTGACTAAGAAGGATTTTGTGCTTTAGTTGTAGAATTTTTACTGTCTGAGGAATTTTGATTTGAAGTGCTGGCGTCAGATTGCTTTGAAGCAGTTGCGCTTGATCCTGACGAATTACCAGATATGGCAGAGGAGAAATCCTTCATGAGCTTGCCGATTTGCTCGGATGACATGGATTGATTAGATGTCATAGATTGATTAGATGACATAGAATTTTGTCCACCGAGCATACTTTGCATAGAGCTATTCACGGCATTTTGCATATTGGAACTCAGTAAAGCTTTTGTCGGGCAATACTTAAAGATACCCTCAGCCATTTTCATAGCACCTAATGCAATCATTAATCGACCGCCCGTACAGTTAGGATTTCTTGAAGCCCTAGCGATACCAAATGCCGTCATACCTGTACCCATGGCAAAGCGACAGAAGGCATTTTTTTCACTTAAATTAGCTTGTTGCATCATACTATTTCCTCCTTTAGTCATTGTGGAAAAAATAAAGCGGGGTGCACTTTGCTTTATGAAAGTGCTGTGTTACGATTGAAACAAGATGATTGCATAATTGCCGCATTTTAATGAAAAAATGCGCTTATGCAATAGTAGTATGTGATATCACATTAGAATTACACAATGAAATTTTACGTAATTTAGGAAGGAGCGGATAGAATGGATCCAGTATGGAAAATTACAAAATTACGCCAACAATTAGCGGTAATTGATGGTAAAAAGGCACCGGATATTGTGTTAAAAAATGCACGTTATTTACATAGTATGCTCAAACAATGGGTAGTAGGGAACATTTGGATTTTAGGAGATCGAATTGTCTATGCTGGCGACAGAATGCCTCCTTTTATAGAGGGGACAGAGGTGGTTGATTGTACGAATAAAACAATTGTACCAGGCTATATTGAACCTCACGTCCATCCATTCCAGCTCTATCATCCACAATCTTTTGCTGATTTTTGTGGACAACTAGGTACAACAGCTTTTATTTCTGATAATTTAAGTTTTGTTTTATCTTTAGAAAATAAGAAAGCGTTTTCAATATTGAATGACTTGAAAAAGCTTCCGTTTTCTTTTTACTGGTGGACACGCTTTGATTCACAAACTGAGATGGAGCAGGAGGAAGAAATTTTCTCTAATACATCAATCTTAGAATGGTTAGAGCGGGATGATGTTTTACTTGGAGGAGAGTTAACAGGCTGGCCAAGATTGTTGCATGGGGATGACCAAATGCTTTATCGTATGCAAATGGCTAAAGGCTACGGCAAAAAAATAGAAGGCCATTTTCCAGGGGCTTCAGAAAGAACTTTAGCCCGTATGAAACTACTTGGGGCAGATGGTGATCATGAGGCAATGACAGTGGAGGAAGTGGAAAGACGTATTATGCAGGGATATGCTGTGACACTACGTCATTCTTCGATTCGCCCAGATTTACCACATCTCTTAAAAGGAATTGTAGAAAAAGGGCTTCCTATTTTTGATCATTTAATGATGACAACAGACGGTTCAACGCCTTCCTTCCATCAGGATGGTGTGATGGATAAATGTATTCAAGCAGCTTTAGATGCAGGTGTCTCACCAATAGATGCCTATCAAATGGCTACTTATAATGTTGCACGCTATTACAATATGTCTAGCTTACATGGTTTTATCGCGACAGGACGATTTGCTTCCTTGAATATATTACAAGATGAATGGCATCCAGTTCCTGAAAGCGTATTATCCAAAGGTGTCTGGTTAAAACGTGATGGACAGCGTGTGCATAAATTTGCTGCTATAGATTATTCAGCTCTTCCAGCGTTTAATTTAGGATTTTCATTAAATTCCCATGACTTCCAGTTTTCAATGCCATTTGGAATTGAGCTTGTGAACGATGTTATTACAAAACCATATAATTCCCTAGTTACTAGGGAAGGGCAGCTAGCTGATCATGATGAGTGTTATTTAATGCTTATTAATAGAGACGGCAATTGGCACGTAAATACGATGATCAAAGGCTTTGCGACTAGTGTTCAAGGCTTTGCCTCTTCCTACTCCAATACAGGTGATATTTTACTTATTGGAAAAAATAAAGAGGATATGATAAAAGCCTTTGAGGAAATGAAAGCGATGCAGGGAGGCATTGTCCTTGTAGAAAAGGGAGAAGTAATTGCTTCTATTCCTTTAACAATAGGTGGTCTACTTTTTGATGGAGATGTAGAGGAGCTAACAAATAAAGAACTAGCTTTAAAACAAGCATTAGCTGAGCGTGGTTATCGACTAGGTGATGCAATCTATACTTTGTTATTTTTACAATCTACACATTTACCTTATATCCGTATAACACCAAAAGGGATTTTTGATGTTATGAAGAAGAAGTTATTATTACCAGCAGTTATGCGCTAGTTGTGATTTGATTTCACTATAGCGTAACCATAGCCCAATTACAGTTTGTGTGATTGTTTAAAGGAGAGAAAGTAATGCATGTGTTAAAATCAAAAAAACTATTTATCACTATGGCATTTAGTGCCTTGTTGATAGGAGGATGTTCAAAGGATTCCTCGGAAGTAAAGGACCAAACAGACAAAACTAAAGAGGAACCAGTTATTGAGGAGCCTGTAAAAGAGGAAGCATTTCTTGCTCCTTTAACAGGTGAGGCTGTTAAAGAGGAAATTACACAACGTCCAATCATCGTGACGATTAATAATCATCCAGCAGCACGCCCTCAATCCGGATTAGCGGCGGCAGATATTACTTATGAAATGCTGGCAGAGGGTGATGTTACTCGTTTTTTAGCAGTCTACCAAAGTGAGTTACCAGAAAATTTTGGACCTGTTCGTAGTGCCAGATCCTATTTTGTCGATATTGCTAAAGGCTTTGATGCATTTTATGTAGCTCATGGCTATAGCCCGGAAGCTAAATCAATGCTTGAGAATAATGTAATCGATAATATAAATGGCATGAATTATGATGGTACACTTTTTAAACGTTCAAAGGATCGTGTTGCACCGCATAATTCTTATATAACATCAGAGAATTTATTAAAAGGTGCTGAAAAGATAGGCGCTTCAATGATTTACAGTGAAAAAGTGCGTCAGGCTTTTTATGAACCCGATGAACGTGGTAAAATAGGCATTGAAACAAGTAAAGTTGACATTTACTACGGAAATAGTGAGTATTTCCATAATTCGTATGTGTATGATCATCAAAATAATCATTATGGACGACAATCGGCTAGCGTTGACACAAAGGATATGTTAACAGGCGAGGCATTATCATTGGCAAATGTTTTATTTTTTGAAATGAATCATCGAACTATTGATAATGTTGGACGCCAAGAAATTGATTTAACTTCTGGTGGAAATGCTTACGTATTCCAAAATGGCTATATGAGAGAAGTTAAATGGGCTAATATTGATGGATTACCGATGGCTGTTGAAGAATCTGGGGAGCTTGTTAAATTAGTACCAGGAAAGTCATGGGTTCATTTCGTACCAGCTTCACCAGGGTTACAGACAATGGTGAAAACGCAGCCTTAAAGGGAGGAAAATTGCATGCAAATCGAAAAAATTCGAGGGCATCAAACAGATCAATTATTTAAAGCAGTGTTAGAGCTGAAAGACATTGAAGAATGCTATAAGTTTTTTGATGATTTATGTACGATTAGTGAAATTCAATCACTGGCACAACGCTTTGAAGTTGCGCATTTATTACGTTTAAAGAAAACCTACGAATCCATCAAAAAGGAAACAGGTGCTAGTACAGCAACAATTTCTCGAGTGCGACGTTGCTTTGATTATGGAAACGATACATATGATGAAATGCTAGGTCGTTTGTATCCTGATGAAAAACCATTTCAAGCACCAAAAGAATAGTAGGTAAAGAGGCTGGGTAGAGTTTAGTTTCTGCCCAGTCTTTTTCATTTTTTTGTCGTCAGTCATAAGCTATACTTGTTAACGAATAGATAGAAAATGATAGGTGGTAAAATAAATGGAATATTTAGAATGGAGACATGTGTTTAAGCTCGATCCGGCTAAGGAAATTTCAGATGAAGCATTAGAAAAAATTTGCGAATCAGGAACAGATGTCATTTTAGTTGGCGGTACAGATGATATAACATTGGACGGTGTTTTAGATTTACTGGTCCGTGTAAGACGCTTTGAAGTACCGATAGCCCTTGAAATTTCTACAATTGATTCGGTAACACCAGGCTACGACTATTACTTTATTCCGACAGTGTTAAATAGTGATGATCCTAAATGGATTAAAAACTTACACCACGAAGCGATAAAGGAATATGGGGATATCATGGTGTGGGACGAGCTAGTTGCTGAGGGCTATTGTATATTAAATCCACACTGTAAGGCTGCAGAAGTGACAAATGCAAAAACGGATTTATCGTTAGATGACATTGTTGCTTATGCACGTCTGGCTGAAAACTTTTTTAAGCTACCAGTATTTTATATAGAGTATAGCGGAACATATGGTGATATTAGTGTTGTTAGTGCTGTAAAGCAGGAGCTTAAAAATACACGATTGTTTTATGGTGGTGGTGTTACTTCCACAAAGCAAGCAGCCGAAATGGCAAAATATGCGGATACAGTTGTAGTTGGTAATATTATTTATGATGATTTAAAAGCTGCACTTGCAACTGTTAAGGCTGTTAAAAATACGATATAATTTAAGAACAAACGTTTGTAAGGTGGTGCGAAATGGAGCAGTTAACAAAAAACTTATTAGCAGGTATGAATCCTGAACAGGAGAATGCGGTCAAAACGACTGAAGGGCCGCTTCTAATTATGGCGGGTGCAGGATCGGGGAAAACGCGTGTACTAACACATCGTATTGCGTATTTAATCATTGAAAAAGAAGTGTACCCATCAAAAATTTTAGCTATCACTTTTACCAATAAAGCGGCACGAGAAATGCGAGAGCGTATTGATGGCATTCTTGGTAATGGGACAGGCGATAGTATGTGGGTATCCACATTCCACTCGATGTGTGTACGTATTTTACGACGTAATATTGATCAGCTTGGAATATCACGTAATTTTTCAATTTTAGATTCCACAGATCAACTATCAGTCATTAAAAATGTGATGAAGGAAGAAAACATTGATTCGAAGCGCTTTGAACCTCGCGCTATTTTAAATGCTATTAGTGCAGCAAAAAACGAATGTATTGCAGCAGATGATTATGTCGCTCAAATTAATGAACATAATCCCTACGAAAAAACGGTTGCACGAGTTTACAAGGGCTATGAAAAAAGACTACGCCGCAACCAATCCCTAGATTTCGATGACTTAATAATGACCACTATTACATTATTCAAGAGAGTCCCAGAGGTGCTTGAATACTATCAGAATAAATTCCAATATATTCATGTTGATGAGTATCAAGACAGTGCGACACGTTGCTAATTGAAAAGATTAGCCACTAGCATATTTGCTAGGAGAACTAAGAAATCGGATGAGTCGAATGATGAGGTAACGCTCTGAAAGGCTCGACCTAATCCTCCGAATAGCATTGTCATGTGCAATCATGATGGTGTTATAAGCTCGGTGAAGTCAGTTGAACATCCTCCTAATCGAAAGAAGGAAAGCGGGATAGAGGTATTCTGTGGGATGGATAGACTGGGGTTCTATAAAAATACTCATGGTTAGAATGTAGGGAACAAAACTTCCTACTGACGAAATTCCGAATGTACGGCTCTAGAGGTATAGGTATTCGAAAGGGTACACCAACGTATTGTTGGGTTAGTGAGGTGGAGTAAGATTTGTCTTTATGAAACACCTTATAGTGTTACAGGCACTATCCAGCTAACAGGGTTAGAGGAATGACCTAAAGGTATTAAATGTACAGATATGATTTCTTGGAACGTGGTAAGCCAACTACTTGGAGAGATTGCACTCGATGAAGGGGTATAAGGGAAAACAATTTGTATAACCTTATTTTAAGTTGGTGAAAGTGATGGCACAGTACCGTTGAAGCCGTAATAATAAGCGGTGGAGGGATAGCCATTAGTCAATTTATGGATAACTAAAACAATACTTTATACTATCAGGTTCTCGTATGACTAAAAGAAATGCAATCACCAAAAGAAGTAATAAAGTGGTGAGAGTATTGACTGAAACAGCAAACAAGAAAGTTTTAAAACGACAGTCCTTACGAAACAATGAATATTACGATATGCAACAAACCTTAGATGACCTTTACAAAGCAAGTCAAATGAACAAACGCTTTAAAAATCTGTATGAATTGATTATTAGAAGAGAAAATATTTTACTGGCATATCGAAACATCAAGAAAAACAAGGGTTCTCTCACCAAAGGTATTAATGAATCGACTATCATTACTATCGGAGAAAAAGACCCGAACGCATTAATTGATTATGTCAGAAAAAGACTTGAAAACTTCATACCACACAAAATAAGAAGAAAAGAAATACCAAAAGCTAATGGAGGAATTCGACCACTCGGCATCCCGACAATCGAGGACCGAATCATTCAACAATGTATTAAACAAATTCTAGAGCCAATATGCAAAGCGAAATTCCATAATCACAGTTACGGTTTTCGACCGAACAGAGGAACTTTACATGCATATTCTAGAGCAGTAACATTAGCAAATATCAACAAACTGCACTATGTGGTTGATATTGACATCAAAGGCTTCTTCGATAATGTCAATCATGGCAAACTTCTTAAACAAATGTGGTCAATGGGTATCCAGGATAAAAAGGTTCTCTCAATCATAAGTAAACTACTGAAAGCAGAAATTGTAGGAGTAGGAACACCTAATAAAGGGACTCCTCAAGGTGGTATTTTATCATCGCTACTATCTAATATTGTGCTAAACGAATTAGATTGGTGGATAAGCAATCAGTGGGAAACGTTTGAAACACAGAAAAACTATGAGCGTAAAAGAATTATTGGTGGCAAGGTTAGACTTGATAGGTCAGTGAAATATAGTACCTTAAAAAGAGCCACAAGCTTGAAAGAAATGTTCATTGTGCGATATGCAGATGATTTTAAAATCTTTTGTAGAGACCATAAAAGTGCCTTCAAGATTTTCGAAGGTGTGAAGAATGGTTAAAAGAAAGATTACATCTCGACATTAGTAAAGAAAAATCAAAGGTCATTAATTTAAGGAAAAACTTCTCGGAATTTCTAGGCTTTAAAATGAAAGTGGCTAGAAATAAAAAGAAGCATACCGTAAAATCATTCATGACAAATAAGGCGAAGAAAAACGCAATTAGCAAAATCAAAGAAAACATCAAACGAATTAAAAAGAAATCTAATGCTTCAGAAGTGTCCAAACTCAATGCAACAATTCTAGGACTTCATAACTTCTATCAGCAAGCAACGATGGTAACGAAAGATTTTAGTGAAATTGCATTTTCAGTCAAACGAACCTTATATAACAGCTTGAAGAAAGTTTCATCGGATAAAGGTGAGCCAAGTACGTACTACAAGAAACATTTCAAAGATTATCTTGGCAAGAAAAAGACATTCGTTGCAAAAGTAGCGATATTCCCTATCGATGGAATCAAACACAAAAATCCGACAAACTTTACGCAAGAAATCAATAATTATACAGTTGAAGGTAGAAGTCTGATTCATAAAAAGCAAAAATCAGTATCAGAAGAAGTTGTGAAGTATCTCATGAAAAATCCTGTAATCAATCGTAGTATTGAATACAACGACAATCGTATTTCTAAATACATTGCTCAAAAAGGGGTTTGCTATATCACAGGAGAAGCACTCATTCTGAAAAATATGGAATTACATCACATCGTTCCAAAGGCAAAAGGTGGTAACGATAAGTATGACAACTTAGTTTTTATAACGAAAGAAGCCCATAAACTGATTCATGCCACAACAGAAGACATCATTAATAAATACCTTCAAATGTTAGAGTTAACAAAACCAAGTTTGGACAAAGTAAATAAACTTCGTGTGAAAGCTGGAAATAAAGTATTAGTATAAAGATTCATAATTGATGGAACGCCGTATGAGGGGAAACCCTCACGTACGGTGTGAATGGGGGGAAAAGCAGGAGATTACTTCAAATGCTTACCTATCCATATCCAATAAATCCCAGTACTTACTTGTGCAGTTATTGGCTAAAAAATTTAAAAACATTTGTGTTGTAGGGGATTCAGATCAATCAATTTATCGTTGGCGTGGGGCAGACATTGGTAATATCCTGTCCTTTGAAAAGGATTATCCAAATGCCAAGGTCATTATGCTTGAACAAAATTATCGTTCAACAAAACGCATCCTAAAAGCAGCAAATGACGTCATTCAAAATAATACAACACGTTACCCAAAAGAACTGCGTACAGAAAATGCAGAAGGTGAAAAAATTGTCTTGTACAAAGCGTATAACGAGCAAGAGGAAGCACAGTTCGTTATACAAACAATCCAACAGCTTATGAAAAAAGATAATCGCTCATTCGATGACTTTGCGATTTTATATCGTACAAATGCTCAATCGCGTGTTATGGAGGAAGTTCTTGTTAAATCCAATATAGCTTATCAAATTGTTGGTGGTACAAAGTTCTATGACCGTAAAGAGATTAAGGATTTATTGGCTTATTTACGTCTGATTGCCAATAATGATGATGATTTATCGCTCGCACGTATTATTAATGAACCAAAGCGTAGTATCGGTGCTACCTCCTTTGAAAAAATGGCTCGCTACGCAATTGAACAAGATCGTTCAATTTTTGATGCTATGAATGACCTAGTGTTTATGGGGCTATCAGGCAAGGCTGCAAATTCAGCAGAGCAATTCTATGCGATGATTAAAGGCTTTACAGAGATGCAAGAATATTTATCGGTTACAGAAATGGTAGAGCAGGTGATCGAAAAATCTGGTTATCGAGCTATGCTACAAAATGAAAAAACCATTGAAGCAGAAAGCCGTTTAGAAAATATTGAAGAATTTTTATCAGTAACAAAAGCATTTGAAGAGCGTAGTGATGATAAGAGCTTAATAGCCTTCTTAACAGATTTAGCGCTTATTGCAGATATTGATGCATTAGATAAAGATGATACATCCAAAGGCAATATCATTTTAATGACAATGCATGCCGCAAAGGGTTTGGAATTCCCTGTTGTTTTTATCATTGGAATGGAAGAAAATATCTTCCCACATTCTCGTTCACTTGATGATATGGATGAAATGGAAGAGGAGCGGCGTTTAGCGTATGTTGGCATCACGCGTGCAGAGGAGCGCTTGTATTTGACATGTGCACAAAGCCGAACGATTTTTGGTCGTTCTAGTTATAACAATGCCTCTCGTTTTTTACGTGAAATTTCAGAGGATATTATTGAATCTATTTCCAAGGGCGGCGCGACCTCTGAAGTTCCGTTTACAGCTAGAAACCGTTCAGCAGGCAATTATCAAAGGCGAACACTTGGAGACATTCAAAGAACGCAACCTGCGACCTCCCGTTTACAAGCAACAGGCGGAGACCAATTTGGCTGGAAGGCTGGAGATAAAGCCGTCCATAAAAAATGGGGAACAGGTATGGTTGTCAGTGTAAAAGGTGAGGGTGATAGTACAGAGCTAGATATCGCTTTTCCACAGCCAATCGGCATTAAGCGATTACTTGCACAATTTGCACCTATTGAAAAAGCGTAAGCGGAGGAACTAAAATGAACGAAATTGAACAACGCATTGCAGAATTAAATAAATTACTGCATGAATATGGTCATGCATACTATGTGTTGGATCAACCTATCGTAGCAGATAGTGTCTATGATCAATTATTACATGAGCTTATTGCGCTAGAGGAAGCAAATCCCTCATTAATTTATCCAGATTCACCGACCCAACGAGTTGGTGGCGCAGTAGTAGAGGGCTTTAAAAAGGTAACGCATGATTTTCCTATGCTAAGTCTTTCTAATGCTTTTAATGAAGCAGATTTACGAGAGTTTGACCGAAAAGTGCGCCAAGCAATTGGTGATCACTTTTCCTATGTTTGCGAGCTGAAAATCGATGGTCTTGCCATTTCCTTGAAATATGAAAATGGTGTTTTTGTACAAGGAGCAACACGGGGAGACGGCGTTGTAGGAGAAGATATTACGACGAATTTAAAAACGATTCGCGCGATACCTTTGCGTTTAAAGGAGCCAATCACAATAGAGGTGCGTGGTGAGGCTTATATGCCAAAGAAATCCTTTGAAGCATTAAACACTCAGCGTGCTGATAATGGTGAGGAGCTGTTTGCTAATCCTCGAAATGCAGCTGCTGGCTCTTTACGTCAGTTAGATCCTAAAATTGCTGCAAGTCGTCAATTATCAACATTCATTTATGCTATTGGCGGCGATGGTGAAGTGTATGGCATCGATGGTCATGCAGAGATGCTTGATTATTTAGAGGGGCTAGGTTTCCCTTCCAATAAGGAACGTCAACGCTGTTCAACGATTGAGGAGGTATTAGCCTTTATCGATAAATGGACAGAAAACCGTTCGAATTTAGCTTATGAAATTGACGGCATCGTTATTAAGGTGGACCGTTATGCTCAGCAGGATGAACTAGGATATACAGCAAAAAGTCCTCGCTGGGCAATCGCTTATAAATTCCCTGCTGAGGAAGTAGTGACAACCTTACTCGATATTGATTTAACAGTTGGACGTACAGGTGTTGTAACGCCGACTGCCATTTTAACGCCTGTTCAAGTGGCGGGTACGACAGTTCAACGTGCATCATTGCACAATGAAGATTTAATCCGCGAAAAGGATATTCGTATAGGAGATACAGTCATCATCCGCAAAGCTGGTGACATTATTCCACAAGTTGTAGGAGTGCTACTGGAGCAACGACCTGAGAATTCAGTGCCTTACGAGATGCCTAAAAATTGTCCGGTCTGTGATAGTGAGCTGATTCGTATCGAGGGTGAAGTAGCATTACGCTGTGTAAATCCTGCATGTTTTGCACAAATTGCTGAAAGCATTAAATACTTTGTATCACGAAATGCAATGAACATTGATGGTCTGGGTGACAAAGTAGTTGAGCAATTATTGCGTGCGGATTTAATTCATGATGTATCAGATTTATATCATTTAACCGTTGAACAACTTGTTGAGCTTGAACGAATGGGTGAAAAATCAGCGACAAATTTGGTGCATGCTATTCAAGCCTCAAAGGAAAATTCAATGGAGCGCTTATTGATTGGACTAGGGATACGACATGTTGGTGAAAAAGCTGCAAAAATAGTGTCCGAAACATATGGAACGATGGAGGCAGTGATGGTAGCAACAGAGGAGCAGCTAGTTGAAATTTATGAAATTGGCGATAAAATGGCTTCTTCTCTTGTCGAGTATTTTTCAAATGAGGATGCACGTGCAGTGATTGGTCGTCTAGCGGAAGCAGGCGTCAATATGATGTATAAGGGTAAAAGGGTAGAGGTAACTGTAGGAGATAATCCTTTTGCAGGTAAAACAATTGTCTTAACTGGTAAACTTGAGCAATTGACACGTAACGAAGCAAAGGCGAAAATAGAAGAGTTAGGTGGAATTGTTACAGGGAGTGTCAGCAAAAAAACAGATCTTGTCATCGCAGGGGCTGATGCTGGTTCTAAACTAACAAAAGCTGAGCAGTTAGGTATTGAGGTTTGGAATGAGGACAGCCTGATTGAACAACTCAACCTCGTTTAACAATTTAGATGTAACTTGATGTATTGTCTTAACAGCTTTGACAGAAAGCTAAGGCATTTTAATTGCATATGCCAGCTTTCTGTTCCATAAGTTCAGATTCATCAAAATTGAATTTCAGTAAAGGAGTATTAAAATAATGAAGTCATTTCGACTCATTCCAGCAATGATCGCTGCTACAATGCTAGTCGGCTGTGTACCTTCTAAAAAGGACACAGAGCTTACACAGGAGACACAACAGGAAAAAGCGGAAACAACAATTATTCCAAGCTTCAAGATAGATGAATCCTATTACAAGCTGCTAACTCCCTACAAAGAAAGTGCTAGTAGAGGTTTGGTAGTCTCTAATATATATACAAAATATGATATGAAGGAAGTAGAAACAGGCCTGATGCGCCTTTCTCAAAATGAGTTTGACACAGAGAATTTTTTCTTCCAGGAGGGCCAATATTTAGCTAAAAGCACTGTGACTAATTGGCTGAAGCGTAGTTCTCAAAAAAAGGATGGCTTAAATCCTCCAACAACGGAATCTATGCCAGCAGAGGAACGTGCAAAAAAGGCACCTATTTATTTATCGCATATAGTTGAGCAGAATTATTTAACAAAAACAAAAGATAATAAAGTGAAATTAGGTGGAATTTCGATAGGACTTTCCTTAAACTCTATTTATTATTATCAAAAAGAAAAATATGGGGAGTATTATGAGGAGCCAATACCAGAATCAGCACTTGTTGAACAAGGGAAGAAAATGGCTTCTGAAATTGTTTCTCGTTTAAGAGCTCGTGAAGAATTGAAAGATGTCCCGATTGTAGTAGGCTTATTTAAACAGAAAGCTAATAATGATATTATTCCAGGGACATATTTTAGCTATGGCGTTGCAAAAGCTGGACAAAATGATGTAGCAGATTGGCAAGCAATTGATGAAGAATATGTCCTATTCCCAACAGATGAATCGAAGGATGTTTATCGAGAGGATAGCAATAACTTTAAGAAATTTAAACTGGATATCGATAAATATTTTTCTAACTATACGAGTGTGATAGGAACAGGCTTCTACCAAAATAAAGAAATTCAAAAGCTGAAAATTGAAGTACCCATTCAATTCTTCGGTCAAGCAGAAATTATTGGTTTTACCCAATATCTAACTGGTGTTCTCATGAATTATTTCGGAAATATCAATGTAGAAGTAAGTATAACTTCGATAAACGGTCCAGAGGCGTTAATTATTAAGAAATCGAATGATAAAGAACCTTATGTGCATATCTATGAATAAAATATAGTCAGCTCTGCGCTGGCTATATTTTTATGTATCCATCCAAAGAAAAGCTATAAAGTGAAGGGATAGAAATAATGAAGAAATGGTTACATCTATAAGAGACAACACTCTGTCATAGTAGTGAAAGTTTCTATATTTTTGGTGAAAGTTGTGATTTTTAATAGGAAAAATGTTATGATTATTTGTATGGTTAACTTTATTCAACCCTATTGTTATCAAGAAAAAACAATGATTTGAATGTGTATTCGGAGGTGTGGAAAATGGCAAAATTAACAAAAGAGGAAGTTAAGCACGTTGCAAATTTAGCACGTCTTGCTATATCAGAAGAGGAAGCAGAAAAATTTGCTGAACAGCTTGGTAAAATTACAGACTTCGCAGAGCAATTAAACGAGCTAGATACAACGAATGTTGAACCAACAACTCACGTGCTACCACTAGTAAACGTAATGCGTGAAGATGTGGCAACAAAAGGCTTAGACCGCGAAGTAATGATGTTAAACGTAAAAGAACAAGAAGATGGTCAAGTAAAAGTACCAGCTATCATGTAAAACTAAAAAATAGGAGGATTCCTCATGACGTTATTTGAACGTTCAGCAAAGGAGCTACAAGCTGACATTAAAGCGGGTAACTTAACTATCGCTGATTTAACAAAAGAAGCATATGAACGAATTGCCAAGCTTGATGGCGATGTACAAGCTTTCCTTGCTTCGAATGAAGAAAAAGCAACTGCACAAGCAGCTGAAATGGACAAAGTACCATTTGAAGAGCGTGGACCACTTTTTGGCCTTCCTATCGGTGTGAAAGACAACATCGTAACAGAAGGCTTAGAAACAACATGTGCTTCTAAAATTCTAGAAGGCTTTATGCCAATTTATGATGCAACTGTAGTGAAAAAGCTACGTGATGCCGGAATGGTAACGATCGGAAAACTAAATATGGATGAGTTCGCAATGGGATCTTCCAATGAAAACTCATACTATAAAACAACAAAAAATCCTTGGAACTTAAACCACGTACCAGGTGGTTCTTCAGGTGCATCTGCCGCAGCAGTAGCAGCAGGGGAAGTACCATTCTCACTTGGTTCTGATACGGGTGGTTCTATCCGCCAACCAGCAGCTTATTGCGGTGTGGTGGGGATGAAGCCTACATATGGTCGTGTATCGCGTTTTGGACTAGTAGCATTTGCATCTTCTTTAGATCAAATTGGACCAATTACACGTAATGTTGAAGACAATGCTCTTTTACTTGAGGCAATTGCAGGTTTAGATCCTAATGATTCAACGTCTGCAAACGTAGAAGTACCAAACTATGCAGCAGCACTAACTGGTGATGTCAAAGGCTTACGCATTGCTGTACCAAAAGAATTTCTTGGTGAAGGTGTTGGTGAAGCAGCACGTCAGTCAGTTCTAGATGCGTTAGAAGTATTAAAAGGCTTAGGTGCTACAGTAGAAGAAGTCTCTCTTCCTCACTCTAAATATGCACTGGCTGCTTACTATATCCTATCTTCTTCTGAAGCGTCCTCGAACCTTTCTCGATTTGACGGTATCCGCTATGGTTTCCGCGCAGAAAACGTTACAAATTTAATGGACCTTTATAAAGAAACACGTGCTCAAGGCTTTGGGGATGAAGTAAAGCGTCGTATTATGCTTGGAACTTACTCATTAAGTGCTGGTACGTATGACGCTTATTACAAAAAAGCACAACAAGCACGTACACTGATTAAAGCAGACTACGACAAAGTATTTGAAGACTTTGACGTAATCATTGGGCCTACATCTCCAACACCAGCATTTAAAATTGGTGAAAACGTAGATGATCCTATGACAATGTATGCAAACGATATTTTAACAATCCCAATGAACTTAGCGGGCGTACCTGCCATTTCAATTCCTTGTGGCTTTGAAAATGGTCTACCACTAGGTTTACAAATTATTGGTAAATATTTCGATGAAGCAACTATTTACCGTGTAGCTCATGCTTTTGAACAAGCAACGGAGTTCCATAAACAAGTTCCTCAAATGTGGGAGGGAAAATAACATGAACTTTGAAACAGTCATTGGTTTAGAAGTACACGTTGAGTTAAAAACAAACTCAAAAATCTTCTCACCAGCACCAGCTCATTTCGGTGCTGAACCAAATACAAATACAACAGTTATTGACTTAGGATATCCTGGTGTCCTACCAGTTCTTAATAAAAATGTGGTAGATTTCGCTATGCGTGCAGCTCTTGCATTGAATATGGAAATCGAGCAAGAAACGAAATTTGACCGTAAAAATTACTTCTATCCAGATAATCCGAAAGCTTATCAAATCTCACAATTCGATAAACCAATCGGTAAAAACGGCTGGATTGATATTGAAGTAGACGGCTATACAAAACGTATCGGTATTACGCGACTTCATATGGAAGAGGATGCTGGGAAGCTTTCACATGCCGGTGACCACTCATTAGTTGACTTTAACCGTCAAGGTACACCACTGGTAGAAATCGTATCTGAGCCAGACATTCGTACACCAAATGAAGCCTATGCATATCTAGAAAAATTAAAATCCATTATCCAATATACAGATGTATCAGACTGTAAAATGGAAGAAGGTTCACTACGATGTGACGCTAACATTTCAATACGTCCATATGGTCAAGAGGAATTTGGAACGAAGACAGAGCTTAAAAACCTTAACTCCTTCAACTTTGTTCGTCGTGGTTTAGAGCATGAGGAGTTACGCCAAGCAGATGTTCTTCTTTCTGGTGGTGTCATCGAGCAAGAAACGCGCCGCTTCGATGAAAAAACAGGAAAAACAATCCTTATGCGTGTAAAAGAAGGAACAGATGATTATCGTTATTTCCCAGAGCCTGACTTAGTTCGTCTTTCTATCGATGACGCATGGCTAGAGCGTGTAAAATCGGAAATTCCAGAGCTTCCAGATGCACGTAAAAAACGTTACGTTGAAGAATTAGGCTTAACACCATATGATGCAGGAGTTCTTGTTATTTCAAAAGAAATCTCAGACTTCTTCGAGGCAATGGTAGCAAAAGGTGCAGATGCTAAGCTTTCTGCCAACTGGTTAATGGGTGATGTTTCTGCTTACTTAAATGCAGAGCAAAAGGATCTAAAAGATACTGCTTTAACGCCAGAAAATCTTGCTGAAATGGTGAAATTAATCACTGATGGTACAATTTCTTCTAAAATCGGTAAAAAAGTGTTTGCCGAATTAGTTGAAAATGGAGGCTCCGCACAAGATATCGTCAAGGCAAAAGGTTTAGTTCAAATTTCTGATGAAGGTGCATTACTTGCGATTGTTACAGAGGTTCTTGACAATAATGCACAATCAATCGAAGACTTTAAAAATGGTAAGGATCGTGCTATCGGCTTCTTAGTAGGTCAAATTATGAAGGCTACAAAAGGCCAAGCAAACCCTCCAATGGTCAATAAATTATTACAACAAGAAATTGCAAAGCGTTAAAAAAAGATGGTGCTAGGCTAAGCCTTAGTACCATCTTTCCTTTTATAGTTTGGCTTACACTTAATTTCTATCCAGATCAAGTGAAGAGCGATACAATTGCTGAGCATTAGGTTAATTTTCTTTAATCATTATAAGTGTTACCCCTCCGTAGATCTTGTGGTAAATAAATATCGTCCCGTTTTTCGGGGTGCTTTATTCATCACAACTAATTTATATCTCCTCTTTTATCTACCGCTTATGTACAATGTTCTGTAATATAATAGCTTATCTATAAATTATAGGTTATAAATAAAGAAGTTCATTATTTTTATCTTTATTCATTAGAAGTCTCCCACCCCTACAGGTGCGAAATTGATAAAGCTTTACAGTTGTCTAAAAGGAGTATTCATAGCAAAATATAGAATAGAAAATAAAACATTAGGAGGATACCAACGATGAAAACAGAGCAACAATATTTTAATGAAGCAATTTCAATTCAGCAATATATGGATAACATGACAACGCTAAAAGAGGAGAGCTTTCGCCTTTATGATGGCTTTGAAGTGCCAACAAATGATGGCTTTGTCGAGCTGCTAAAAGACAAGCATCCTAAAATTTTAACAATTACAGAGGATTGGTGTGGTGATGCGATGCTAAACAACCCGATTATTCGCCGAATTGCAGAAGCAGCAGATTTAGATATGCGTGCTGTACTGCGTGATGAGGATACAGATTTAATTGATCGCTATTTAACAAATGGTGGTCGCGCTATTCCAATTTATCTTTTATTAGATGATGCTGGACAGGTTATCGGCAAATGGGGACCTCGTGCACCACAATTACAGGAACTAGTAGTGAGCAAACGAGCAGGACTACCCGATAAAGAAGATCCTACATTTGAAGATGCTCAAAAGGCATTATATGCAGAAATTCGTGAGGAAAATATAACGAATCAATCCTATTGGACATTTGTTTATGAAGATTTTAAAAAACAAGTGACATCAGTTTTGAAGTAGTTGTTAATTAAGAGGCATCTGCTATTTATACAGTGCAACATTTCAGCGAATAATTCGTTGAATGAAATAGAATCTTATGAAGCAGGAAGGTATGTTATGAAACGAGCAAGAATCATTTATAATCCTACATCTGGACGAGAGGTATTTAAAAAGCATCTACCAGAAGTATTGGAAAAACTAGAGGTAGCAGGCTATGAGACATCTTGTCATGCAACAACTTGTGAAGGCGATGCAACCATTGCGGCAAAAAATGCAGTAGAACGTGGCTTTGATATCATTATTGCAGTTGGTGGGGATGGCACATTAAATGAAGTTGTTTCAGGTGTGAGTCCATTCGAAAAACGTCCAAAAGTTGGTTTAATTCCGATGGGCACAACAAATGACTTTGCCCGTGCGGTGCATATTCCCCGAAATATTGAAGATGCTGTAGATATTATTATAAAGGGTGATACGTTGCCAGTGGATGTAGGTTTATTAAATGGGGAACGCTATTTCATCAATATTGCAGCTGGTGGTCGCATTACCGAGTTAACCTACGAAGTACCAAGCAAAATGAAAACAATGCTCGGGCAGCTAGCTTATTACTTAAAAGCAGTAGAAATGATTCCATCCCTCAAGGCTTCTCATATGCGTATTGAATATGATGGTGAGGTTTTTGATGGCGATGCAATGATGTTTTTATGTGGTTTAACAAATTCAGTGGGTGGCTTTGAAAAGCTTGCACCAGACGCAAGCATCAATGATGGATACTTTACGTTATTAGTATTGAAAAAAGTAAGCCTCCCTGAATTTATCCAGCTAGCCGCAATGGCTTTAAGAGGCGAGCATTTAAATGATGATCGAGTAATTTATAAAAAAGCTAGTGTGGTAAAAGTAACAACAGAAGATGAAATACATCTAAACCTAGATGGCGAATATGGTGGAGATGCACCTGCCACGTTTGAAAATCTAAAACGCCATATTGAAATTTTTGTACCACTTGCAGATATTCGTGAGGAAGATCGTATTTTAATTGAATAAATAACGAAGGAGCTTTCTTGTACTTTTTCAGTGCAAGAGAGCTTTTTTAAGTGAAATTACTTAAGAGGAGTTTGGTTCTTCTTTGTTCAATAATGGGGAGAAGAAGAAACTCAAAAACCCACAATACTCATTAATAGATAAATGTCACCTGATTTAGGTCACTTCTTCATTTATGGTGCTAAAAAACGGCACTTAAATAGATAAAAATCCTTAGTTATTTTTGATTGTGAATGAATTAAGAAAAATGTTTGGCAAATGTGCGTATATTACTTGAACAAAATTTGAAACCTTTATAATAGGCTGAAATTTCGGTCCGTTTTAAAGGTTTTTTTCGTTGTAATAGTGGAAAATGGGGGTATAGCTAAGGGAAAGGAAGTGTTGCCTTTGTATAAGTCACAGGAAAAAAAGCTCATTTGGCTAAGCTTCGGTGTTGCGATTATCATGCTACTTTCCATTCTTGGAAGAATATTTGGAAGTTAGGGGGGCAATGAGATGATTAATGAATCAGCAGTCTTTTGGAGTAGAGCATTAACCGAGCTAACATTATCGTTCCATATTATTTATGCAACAATTGGTGTGGGTGTCCCGTTAATGATTATGATTGCTCAATGGACTGGGTATAAAAAGAATGATGAGCATTATATATTAATGGCAAGACGTTGGGCGCGTGGTTTTGTTATTACTGTGGCAGTCGGTGTAGTAACAGGAACTGCAATTGGCTTACAGTTATCTTTATTATGGCCAAACTTTATGCAACTTGCTGGTCAAACAATTGCGTTACCACTCTTTATGGAAACGTTTGCATTTTTCTTTGAAGCCATTTTCTTGGGAATTTATTTGTACACATGGGATCGCTTTGATAGTCAGAAAAAGCACATGTTGCTGCTAATTCCTGTAGCTGTTGGTGCATCTATGTCCGCTGTGTTTATTACGATTGTTAACGCATTTATGAACGCACCACAGGGCTTTGATATTGTAGATGGGCAGCTAGTGAACATCCAACCATTTTTAGCAATGTTTAATCCAGCAATGCCAACAAAGGTAGCTCATGTTCTTGTGACTGCCTATATGACATCAGCATTTGTCCTAGCAGCAATTGCAGGATACCGTATGCTTCGAGGTTCTAAGCATGTGTATCATAAAAAATCATTATTATTACTGATGAAGATTGGCCTGATTTTCTCTATTGCAGCTGCAATTATCGGAGATTTTTCTGGAAAGTACTTAGCAGAATATCAGCCAGAAAAATTAGCAGCAGCTGAATGGCATTTTGAAACAGAAGATAAAGCTTCACTTATACTTTTTGGTGTGTTAGATGGTGAGGAAGTGAAATATGCCATAAAGGTTCCATATGCCCTTAGTATTTTGGCTTATAATAATCCAACTGCAGAGGTCATTGGCTTAGACCAATTTGCAGAGGAAGACCGTCCCCCTCTGTATATTCACTATCTCTTTAATATTATGGTGTTTATCGGCATGTTCATGGCGCTTGTTTCACTGCTCTACGTACTGGGGAAAGCACGTGGCTGGCAATTTATCCACACGCGTTGGTTTAGATGGATTATTGTCGCAGGAGGACCACTTTCTATCATTGCTATTGAAGCTGGCTGGTGGCTCGCAGAAGTTGGACGACAACCTTGGATTTTATATGGTTTAATGCGAACACCAGAGGGAGCAACTACAAGTGATCATGTAGATTTAATGATGCTATTATTTACTGGTGTATATGCTGTATTGGCAATAGGGAGCATTGTGGTATTGGTTCGTATGTTCAAAAAGAATCCAATTGAACGTGAAATTGAAGATCGCCATTCTGAAAAAGGCGGTGATTTCCTATGACATTAGAGATTTTAGGTATATCAGTACTATGGATTTTCCTATTCGGCTATGTCATTGTTGCTTCGATTGATTTTGGAGCAGGCTTCTTTAATGCCTATAGTCTACTCATTGGGAAAAATCATATTTTAACAAATATTATTAAGCGGTATTTATCACCTGTTTGGGAAGTGACGAATGTCTTTTTAGTATTTTTCTTTGTTGGGATTGTAGGATTTTTCCCACAAACAGCCTTTTATTATGGAACGATTTTACTTGTGCCAGTAAGTATTTCACTTGTGCTGCTTGCAATACGAGGCTCCTACTATGCGTTTGAATCATATGGCTCACGGGGACATATTGGATACACACTGACATATGGTGTGGCAGGCTTACTTATCCCAGCCTCTCTATCCGTAGTATTTGCAATTGCTGGTGGGGGATATGTTGATATTGTAAATGGGCAGCCCGTCTTAAATTATTGGACGCTCTACACAAGTGCATTTGCCTGGAGTATTGTCGTTTTGAGCATAGCTGCTGTACTTTATATTTCAGCTGTATTTTTAACATGGTATGCCCATAAGGCAAAGGATAAGGAAGCCACAAATCTAATGCGAAAATATGCGCTTATCTGGGCCGCACCTTTAATGGTTAGTGCGCTTGGCATTATGTATGAAATGAAATCCATCAACCCAGAGAGCTATAATCATATGGTTGATTTATGGTGGCTCTTTGCCATTTCAGCAGTACTATTTATTATTACGGTGCTATTAATAGCGATGCGAAAAAATTATGGTTTGGCTGTAGGACTATTGATTGCCCAATTCGCAGTAGCATTCTTTGCCTATGGTATCGCACAATATCCATATTTACTGTACCCATATTTAACAATTTATGATAGCTTCACCAGCACTCAAATGGCGATTGCACTCGTGATTGCATTTATTTTGGGATTATGTCTGCTAATTCCATCACTATTTTTATTGTTAAAGTTATTCCTATTCAACAAAAATTATGTGACAGGAAAAGAAGACAATCATGCATAGGAGGAAAGAATAATGGAAAAGTTTCTTATGTTTTATGCGCCATTTATTGTAGTAATTCTAGGAATTATCGCTGCGTTTTGGTGGGCACCCAAAGATCGTCATATAGCAAAAAAACAGGAAGAGAGTCGCGAATAGCGACTCTTTTTCTGCAGAGTAGGGCTGATTAGGTCTGTTCTTTTAAAGGAAAGAAGAATTGCTCATGTTGGAGAAGAAACTGCTCAGGCAAATAGGAGAACCGCTCAGGGTGAAGAAAAAATTGCTCAGGCAAAGGGGAGAACCGCTCAGGTAGAAGATAAAATTGCTCGGGTCAAGAGAAGAATCGCTCAGGTAGCACGTGAAACTGCTCAGGCAAAGAGTAGTTCCGCTCATCTCACAGATATATCCACTCAGGTAAATTACGCCAATCGGACTTACTCTGCTCATAAGATAGTTCCTACAATAACAAGCCTTGTTCTTTTTTCATGCGCCAACACATGCTACAATAAGAAGATTGAAATGGAGGATGTATGAATGTCAGCACCCGTGAAAAAAAATGATCGACTAACAGTTTATATAGAAGATTTAACACATGACGGCAATGGCGTGGCAAAGGTTGAGGGCTACCCGCTATTTATACAGGGCGCACTTCCTAACGAAACAGCTCAAATCCATGTGTTGAAAACCTTAAAAAATTACGGCTTTGCCAAAGCTGTAGAAATTATCAAGCCGTCTCCCGATCGTGTGGATGCACCTTGTGACTATTTCCAGCAATGTGGTGGCTGCCAATTACAGCATTTATCTTATGAGGGGCAGCTAAAATGGAAGGAAAATATGGTACGGAACGTTATGCAACGTATTGGTAAAATTAATGCGCCTGTTCTTCCAGTTAAAGGCATGAAAGAGCCTTGGCATTACCGTAATAAAGCGCAAATCCCTTTTTCCGTAAATGAAGCAGGACAAGCAATAGCAGGTTTTTATAAAACTAAGACGCATAGCATTGTTGATATGGAACGTTGTTTAATTCAAACAGGAGAAGCGGACGCTATCCTTGCTGGCTTGAAAAAGGAGTTAGCTGCAATGGGTATCCTACCATACAATGAGACATCACATGAGGGAATGCTACGTCACGTAGTCATTCGTACAGCTCGTGCGACTGGGGAAGTCATGGTTGTACTCGTAACGAAAAAGAAAAAGTTCCCTCAAAAAGAGGCAGCCGTTGCGATAATACAAAAGCTTTTACCGAATGTTACATCAATTATGCAAAACATCAACAGTAACAAAACAAATGTCATTTTCGGTGATGAGACCGTAAATCTATGGGGCAAGGACGTTATTATCGATACAATTGGAGATGTACGCTTTGAAATTTCAGCTCGTTCATTCTATCAAGTAAACCCTGAACAGACTGAAGTTCTTTACAAACAAGCACTAGACTACGCTGATTTACAGGGTGATGAACGAGTAATTGATGCCTACTGTGGAATCGGTACTATTTCTCTATTCCTTGCTCAAAAAGCAAAGACAGTCATGGGCGTAGAAATTGTCCCACAAGCTATTGAAGATGCAAAGCGTAACGCAGCACTGAACGGCTTTACAAATACGTATTTTGAGGCAGGTCCAGCAGAAGAAGTAATTCCACGTTGGTATAGAGAAGGCAAAGAAGCCGATGTCCTTGTTGTAGACCCACCACGTAAAGGCTGTGATGAGGCACTTTTAAACACCATTTTAGAGCAACGTCCGAAGCGGGTTGTCTATGTATCATGTAATCCAGCCACACTTGCACGTGACCTACGTATTCTGGAGGATGGCGGCTATCAAACACAGGAAATTCAACCAGTTGACATGTTCCCGCATTCGACACATTGCGAAGCTGTTGCGTGGTTGGAGTTAATTTAATAATAAAGAAATGATAAAAGAACGGATTTCAAGTAGGGAATTCGTTCTTTTTCGGTACATAAAGGATTAAGATATTTTCGAAGAAATTATAATGAAGCATTTGTAAAATTTTTTATGGAGGCGAACTATGAAGACGGAATTTATTATAACCATAGTTATAATTTTAGGAATGGTAATCGTAATAGACAAAATATACGGAAAAATTAATATAGAAAATTATTCTCCTATTTGGGAGTATTTTTCTAAAGCCATTCTCTATGGGTTTATTGCTAGCGTTACATTATTCTATGGAAAGGAATCGTTAATAGATGTTAATGCACTAGAATGGGCCATCATTGCAGTTTCAGCAATAGAAGGAATAGGAAACTATATTAATTATGTAAAAGAATCAAAAAGAAGAAAAAAAAAAGACTTGAGGTAATCAAACTTAGCTACATAATGAAATAATTCTTCAAAGAGTCGCTTATTAAAGGATTGATGCTCTTTTTGTAAGTGAAAGTTGGAGATAATATGTTGGTATTTCGCTAAAGTAGAGCGGAATCAATTTTAACCCACCAGCACCAATGTGTTGCCACATACATTCTACACACTGTGAAGCGGTTGCATAATTGAACTTAACGGAGATAAAAAAAGTCTCGGATTAAAATGCCACGAAAATGTTAGTAACATAACATTTTCGTGGCATTTTTTCCATGGCAAGATTTATATTAATTAGCAATAATTATACCAATTGTCTTTATGATAGTTAACAACTTGACAGAAATTTAGATGGGGAGTAAGATACATTAGTCGCTAAAAAAACTATTGTGAAGTAACATTTTTTCAAATGCAATACTTATTTTAGATTTTAATTTAAATAAGTAAAAGGTAGGTGCAAAAATGAAAAATCTAGTAAGTAAAAAAGATGACCTATTACACAACTTTTTGGGAATATATTTATTAGCTGTTTTAATGCTATGGTTTAAAACATATTTTAGTCAACTATCACAATTTGATCTAGGGGTAGAGGGAGTCATTCAACAATTCCTTTTATTAATAAATCCGCTGGGTTCAGCAATGCTATTTCTTGGATTTTCATTTTTATTTAGAGGAAAACGAAAATATACATCACTTGTTATAATTTACACTTTGATGTCTATACTTTTATATGCCAATATTGTTTATTACCGATTTTTTAGTGATTTTATTACATTACCTACACTTTCCCAAACTCAGAATTTTGGAGATTTAGGTGGTAGTGTTCTCTCATTATTAAAACCTTATGATATCTTGTTCTTTGTGGATGTATTTGTCATGTTTTATCTACGATTTTCAAGAAAAATTAAAAAAGAAACGAATCGCGTTGGCTATAAAAAAGCAATAACAATCATTGCATTTGCATTAGTAGTATCAATCCTAAATTTAGGACTAGCCGAAACTAATCGCCCACAACTATTAACGCGAGGTTTTGATAGAAACTATATTGTGAAATATTTAGGAATGTATAACTATACGATTTATGATTCAGTTGAAACGATGAAAGCATCTTCACAAAGAGCTTTGGCGGATAGTAGTGATATTACAGAAGTGATAAACTATACAAAATCAAACTATGCCAAACCTAATGCAAAATATTTTGGTGCAGCAAAAGGAATGAACGTTATCTATTTACATTTAGAATCATTCCAAAATTTCCTTATCAACTATAAATTAAATGGTGAAGAAGTTACGCCATTTTTAAATTCATTAACTAAAGATAAGAATACAATGTATTTTGATAATTTCTTCCATCAAACAGGTCAAGGTAAAACGTCCGATGCAGAATTTATGCTGGAAAATTCTTTATTTGGGTTACCACAAGGTTCTGCTTATATTACAAAAGCACAAAATACGTACCAGGCAGCTCCTAGTATTCTAAAAGATTATGGTTATACATCTGCTGTATTCCACGGTAATAACGGAAGCTTCTGGAACCGAAATGTGATTTATAAATCATTTGGATACGACAAATTCTTTGATGCTAGTTATTATAATACAGATTCTTTAGGTGATATGGCTGAGTATGGTGTATTAGATAAACCTTTCTTTGAACAATCTCAAAGTCTTTTAAGTTCCTTACCACAACCTTTTTATACAAAATTAATTACGGTAGGGAATCACTATCCATATAAAATGGATCAAAATTTAGTAACGATTGATAAAGCTAATACTGGAGATCCTAGTGTTGATAACTATTTCCAAACTGCTCGTTATGCCGATGAAGCAATCGAACAGGTTTTCAATCAATTAAAAGAATTAGGCTTATATGATAATACGATGATTGTTCTTTATGGTGACCATTACGGTATTTCTGATAATCATAATACAGCGATGGAACAAGTGATTGGCAAAGAAATTACACCATATGAAAGTGCTAATTTACAACGCGTACCATTATTTATACATGTTCCAGGAATGCAAGGAGGAACTGACCATACTTATGGAGGCCAAACAGACCTTCTTCCGACGGTATTACATTTACTAGGAATTGATACGCAAAAATTTGTTCAATTTGGTTCAGATTTATTATCAGAAGAGCATGATGAAATTGTGCCATTTAGAAATGGCGATTTTGTCAGTCCAACGATTTATTCAATTAATGAAAAGTTTTATGATAATAAAACAGGATTATTACTAGATGATAGTCAATTAGAGTCTGCGAAAACGATCAAAAATGAAGTAGATCATAAGTTGTATTTGTCTGATAAAGTCGTGAATGGTGATTTATTGAGATTCTATACACCAAAAGGTTATACACCGGTTGATCCTTCTCAGTATAATTACTCAAAAGATGAGAATGTAGAATCGAATTAATTATTTGTTGGGCAATTCAAGAAAATGTGTTTGATATCAAAGATCAAAGAGTTTATGATCCGATTGCTTTATGATATCTTACTATTATCTTGAATTGCCTTTTTTATATGTTATTTTTGGATATGAATTAAGAAGGTAAACCCTTCAGGGCTCAAATGTTGCTACATACACTCCGCTCATTGTGAAGCGGTTGCTTGGTTGGAGTTAGTATAATAAAAGAACTTGATTGTCTTTAGGCTCATCTAGTAATGCTTTATAAAAATTTTATTTTATTTTAAGGCATGCGTTGAAAATGAAGCACTCTAATAAAAGAAGCTGAAAAAAACTATTTAGCTAATGAAACAGGCTTATCCAAATGAAGAAGTAAGTCCGTTAGATATGCTCAAAACTATATTATAAAAAATGAAATCCAACAGCACACATGTAGAGTGCTGTGTTTAGCTTGTGAGGAAGTAGTATTTATGAACCGCATTTACCTGCTTGATAAAGCACGAACGTATTCAGCGCTCGTGCTTTTGTGTATTTTAGATCGCATGTACAGTAGAAGATAAGTAGGAAAGAAATTACTTTGAAGTTGATAATCATTATCATTTATATTACCATACAATTATGATATGGATTGAAGGAGTGAAGGTAGTTGTCGGAAGATATGGATTCAACTAACCACTTTACAAAAGAAATGATCGATATGGCTGTTCGGCTATGGACACGCTCATCCATTTCATTAATAGATGTTCGTTACAAGTTGCTTCATCCGGACAAGCCGATTCAAAGTTACAGGATGCCGACTAGTATGCTGGTGTATACCTGTGGTGGAACGGCTAACGTAAAACTGGATCACACATTATATCAATCGGAACGTTTTGGTATTTTTCATGGAGGGAAAGGAACTGAATTATCGATTCATCCTACAAGCAGAAGTCTAGAGACTTACATGGTGCTGTATAGAGCAGAAACTCCGCCTTTTTACAAAAGAGAAATTTATCGTTTGTTAGAACATATTAATCCGTTTATACAATCGTATGGATTTTCACCAGGGAATCCCATTTTTTTTATGGAGAAATTTTTGATTATGAAAGACCATTGGAATCGGGAATCCGTGTTGAATCAATTTTATTCAAAGATTGTACTGTATCAGATTGTCTATGAGATTTACAATGAGTTGGAAGAGGGAGATATTCTTTACTTCCAGCCTGATTATGTGGTTTTGGCCAAGCAATATCTAGAACGACATTATAGCGAACCTGTGTCCATTCAAAAACTTATTGAAATGCTACCGATTAGCAGGAGCCAGTTAGTTAGGCTTTTTAAAAAACGCGAGCATAAAAGTCTTCAGGAGTATTTGAATGAGATAAGGTTGGCTTCGGCCAAGTGGCATTTGCAATACACAAATGCTACTATTCAAGAAATTGCTGCTGGGTGTGGTTTTGTGGACGGATTAAATTTAATTCGAATGTTTAAAAAATATCATCATATGACGCCAAGTGAGTATCGGATAAAAATGATAACTGATAAGGACATTAATGATATTGATAACGATTATCAACCTCATTACACTGAGAGAGAACTAGATAAAATAGTCAAATCTAAGGGAAATGAGGAATTTTTGATGTTTGGAAAGACAAGAAACAAGGAAATAATATTGGCGGTTGCCATGAGCTTGATGTTGTTGCTATCGGCGTGTACATCGAATGCGCCTGTGAATAATGGAACAACGGCCAGACCAGCAGAGACGCAACAGACAATATCAAATGCTAAAGCTAAGGAGACGCCGCAAACGAGAATTGTGCACACCCTCAAAGGAGATGTGGAAGTACCTGTTAATCCGCAGCGGGTCGTAGTCCTATATTTGATGGGCGACCTGCTTGCTCTAGGAATAAAACCTGTTGGTATCTCCACGCTGGTGGGAGGAGGCGATGCGGCAATCGCTAGCGAATTGGATGGCATCACCACTTTGGGGGATGGGCAACCGAACCCAGAAGCGGTGCTTGCCCTTGAACCAGATCTCATTATTGTTACAACAGAAGAAATTTACAACAATCTTCATAAAATTGCCCCCACTCTTTATATACCATATGACTTACCTGTGGAAGAACGCATGGATATTCTGGGGAAAGCATTTGGTAAAGAAGAACAGACTAAAGTACTTTTGGACAACTTTTATAAGAAGGTGGAACTAAGCAAGCAGAAGCTGCAGCAGGCTGGTATCTTGGACAAAACAGTCACAATTATGGAAAGTAACAAAGGCTCTATGGCCGTAATGGTGGGGATGGGTTATGGACGGGGGTCACAGATTATTTATCAATATTTGGGAATGAAAGCACCTGAAATCGTGCAACAGGAAATAGAAACCTCCAAGAATGATGCGACGAGCATGGATGTCTCCTACGAAGTGTTGTCTCAGTATGCTGGTGATTATGTGTTCCGCTCTGCCTTTGAAGGAATGGAAGATTTATCAGACAACACGATTTGGAATAACATTCCGGCAGTGAAGGATGGTCGGCTTATCGATATGAGCTTTGGCTTGTTCTTCTACAATGATATCTTTTCGCTAGATAAGCAGCTTGACTTTGTCGTAGATAGCTTGCTGAGCACTAAGAAATCAAAGGAACTCCAATGAGCGAAATATCTGTAGGAAGTTAGTATAAGTATTTGAATGGGCTCTAAAATTGACTATGGAGAGTACTAAATTTATGCTGAACAAAGCTTAATCCAGTGATTCGAAGGTATTTAGATTGTGAAGCTGTGTCGTGGTTGGAGTTGGCGTAATAGAAAAGCAGTTGATATAGAAAAATCTATATCAACTGCTTATTTGCGATTTTCACAATAGTTTTTCACAAATTATAAATGTCCAAAAGTACTTGTGTTTGATAATAAGTTATTAAGCATGATATAAGTGTAAAAGAAGCTTTATATTTTTTGACCGAAAGTTTGAAGCAGTATTATAGTGAGAGGATTTGGATTTGAAATGATAGATAATTTTTGGCGTGATTTACCACGACCATTTTTCGTACTTGCACCAATGGAAGATGTGACAGATGTTGTTTTTCGTCACGTAGTAAGTGCAGCTGGTCGACCAGATGTATTTTTCACAGAGTTTACAAACTCGGATAGCTATTGTCATCCAGAAGGCATGAAAAGTGTGCGGGGCCGTTTGATTTTTACAGAAGATGAACAGCCGATGGTGGCTCATATTTGGGGGGATAATCCCGAATATTTCCGTCAAATGAGTATTGGCATGGCAGAGCTTGGATTTAAAGGCATTGATATTAATATGGGCTGTCCTGTACCGAATGTGGCTACCAGAGGGAAAGGCAGTGGCCTGATTTTACGTCCAGACGTTGCAGCAGAGCTTATTCAAGCAGCAAAAACGGGTGGGTTGCCTGTTAGTGTGAAAACACGACTTGGCTATAAGGATGTAGATGAGTGGGAAGAGTGGCTAATGCATATTTTAAAACAGGATATTGCCAATCTTTCTATTCATTTACGAACAAGAAAGGAAATGAGTCAAGTAGATGCGCATTGGGAGCTTATTCCGGAAATCAAAATGTTACGTGACCGTATTGCACCAAATACGCTACTTACCATCAATGGAGATATTCCTGATCGTCAAACAGGGCTGGAGCTTGCGAAGACATATGGGATTGATGGCGTTATGATTGGGCGAGGTATTTTTAAAAATCCCTTTGCTTTTGAAAAAGAGCCGAAAGAGCATAGCAGTAAAGAATATCTAGATCTTTTGAGATTGCAGCTCGATCTTCAAGATCAATATGCGGAAGTACTGCCACGTTCCATCACAGGGCTACATCGCTTTTTCAAAATCTATGTCAAAGGATTCCGTGGGGCTGGCGAATTAAGAAATCAATTGATGAACACGAAATCAACAGATGAAGTGCGTGCATTGCTTGATAGCTTTGAAAAAGAATACTGATGAATACTATAACATAAATTTAAAATGCTTCTAATTCCTGATGTTATTAGGAGTAAATTACTAAATGTCGACAAAAATTGACAAGTCATTTATAATGTAATTGTAATATATCAATGTGATGTTAGTATTATTTTTATAAAATAGAAAAAGGCAAACTTATCGAAAGGTAAGGACGCAAAGCTACGAGTCTAAAATCCCCTTGGATAATGATAGTCGGGTTGCCAAAATAATAAGCGTTTTTTTGGCTATCCTAATTATGTTCAAGGATAGTTTTTTTGTTGAAAAAATAAAAGAACAGACAACAATCAATCGTAATGATAGATGTAATTATATTGAAATGTTTATATTTATAGAATAATACTAACAATATCAAATAAAGAATAAAAAGGAGATTTGAGATGATAGTCGTTGATAAAGAAAAATATAAAATGGCGATTTATGAGGCAAAAAAAGAAGTTCACGTCCAAGTAATAGGGTTTATTAAAGCAGCTCTTGTAGAGCAATATTTAAAAGATTTGGAAGAAACAGTGGCTAGAGTACAGAAAAATACATATACATTAGTTTTTGATGCAACTTATCAATCACCCCTTCCTTCAAAGGTTTCAACAGAGCTAGGAGAAACACTAATGTTTTACGCATCACTAGGTTTTAAAGAACTATTTATTGTTAGCCCAGCCTCTAAAATAGGATATGTTCAAGTACGAAATGCTTTAGAGAGAGTTAACTTCCCAGGAACTGTGGTCGACAATGTTTCGCAATTACCAATTCGTTAACCTTTAATTAGCTATAGTCACATTTTGAAAAGAGGAATTTACGATGCAAACAATTCAAGAATTATATACATATGAAATCCTTACAAAGGACCAGCCAGATTTAATTGAAAAGGCAGCAGAATGTTTAGCAAAAACATTTATTGGAGTAGAAGTTGCCGGTAAATGGGTTCAAGAGCCGATTATCGGGTACGCCTTACAACTCCCGTACGAAGATTTCTATCAATTTACAAAGGAATATATTGAAGCAAATGTTCATCAAGGATATTGTGCTATTGCACTAGATAAAGAGCGAAAAGTCGTAGGCGCACTAGTTGGAGATACGAATGTCCTTGAAATTATGGAAGAGGATATTTTTGAAGGCACGTTTTCTAATATGAATATAGTCATGCATGTATTAGAGGATATTGATAAACGTTTCTTAGAAGATTATAAAAAACGTTATGGAAAAAATATGGAAGATGGCGAGGTGTTACATTTATTTTTATTAGGTGTAATTGCCGAGCATAATCGTCATGAGATTGTACAAGGCTTAGGAGATATATTAGTAAAAAGAGCAAGAAAAGAAGGCTTAAGATTAGTATTAGGTGAAGCGACAAATCCAAAGTCATTGCGTTTAATGGAGAAGTATCATGACCTGACAAAATATGTAGACATAGAAGGAAACTTTATTGTTCATAAATATGAAAGCAACGAACATCTAAGCAGTATTCCATCAACTGTAGCAGATGGAATTTACATCATTGTAAAAGAACTATAAAATTTCATCACTAATACGTTAGTAGAATAGGAGATATTTTCATGGAAGCCATTATGCTAGGGATTATTGTAGTTTTAATATGTACATCTTTGTATTTTGCTTACCGCTATTTTTCACTTAAACGTCATGCCCAGTTAAATAATGAAGGACAAAATGGACTAAACGAATTACCAGCAGGTCAAATAGGTGAACAATTTTATAAATTCGCAAATAAGATCAAGGAAAAAGGTGAAAATCTTTTTGAACATGGGGAATACGCAACTGAAAAGGCTGATACTGTAAGGGCCGCAATTGACGAAGTCGGTAAAGGATTAAAAAAGCAACTAGTCGCTACCGAAGAGAGCTCTACTTCTATCGAAGACATTACAGTAGCTATTGAAGAACTGTCTATAAGATCAAACCAAATTTCAGAACAATCGAATACGACGTTAGAATTAACGCAAGAGGGTAACGTTAAGTTAAAAGATTCACTGGTGAAAATGGAGCAATTTAATCAAACGATTAATACGACATTTGATGCAATCAATACACTTGGAGAAAAATCATACGAAATTGGAAACATTGTAAAAGTAATTACAGGAATTTCCGAGCAAATCAATCTATTAGCATTGAATGCAGCTATCGAAGCAGCACGTGCAGGTGAACATGGTAAAGGCTTTGCTGTAGTTGCTGATGAAGTTCGCAAATTAGCAGAACAATCGCGTCAGTCAGCTGATGAAGTTTCAAATATTGTCAAAAATATCCAAGATGAGACGAACAAAGTCGTAATATCGATGAAGCAAGGAACAGAAGAATTTGAACAAACAAATACGAAAATTCTTGAAATAGGAGAAATGTTTGAAAAAATTGTAGATACAACAAAAATTATTGCTGAAAATAATGCGAATTCATCAGCAAGTACAGAAGAATTATCTTCAAGCTCACTTCAAATTGTGGCAGCTATGAAGGATATTTCTTTTATTTCGCGAGAGTCAGTTGAAATGTTTGAAGAGTTAGTTGGAATTAGCGATGAAGAGTTAAATACAATGGAAAAACTAGTTCAAGAAGCAGAGCAACTTGTAAAATTAAAAAATGATGTAGAAAAGACCTTAAATCGTGGTGTTGAAACAGAAGAAGTTAGAGCTGTTTGAATGTTTTAAGCAACAAATGGAGATATGTCACTTCCACAAGAGAATAGGCCAAAGGGAAGTTAAGCAAGAACGAATTCTGGGAGGAATTCGTTCTTTTTCATGTAAATGAATAAAGGATTTAGAGGAATATAAACGAATTGTATATAAGTGCTAAATAAATATACGTACTGTAGGAGATGGAAGGATATGATTGTGACAACCAGACCTTTAAAAATTAAATATAAAAAACCAGGCAATCCTCTTCAGGAGTTTATGGAAAACATTCAATACAAAAGCTCCCTTACAAAAGAAGTTGTCTTTCTTCGATATATCGGTATACCTGAATCTGTCGATCTTTATAGAGAAGATATTTTAAAAATGGATGAGTATTTTTATGCTAAAAAGGAAAGTGTGCTTTATTTACGATTACATAAGCTTGAGGTCATCACCAATAAAAAAGATGTAGATAGATTTTCAGAGCTTTGGGGGAATTGGCAAGTCGTGGTTAATAACCCTGCGTTACTTTACGAGACACCTTTATGTGGTAAATTACAGAAAGCTCATCTTGAATGGACAAAAAAAATTAGCTTTAAAGAAATCATCCAAATGTATAAAGAAAATCAGCCAAACGCCAATGAAACTTTATTAAAAAATTTTGCAGTAAAATTTTTATACTGGATGGATTATTATTTGCCTCAAATTTTTTCTGAAGATAACCAAACAGTGCAGAAAATTGTTTTTGTTGGTAGCATTACACAGCATGAATTATTATTCTTATATTTCTTATCTACACTTGGTTGTGATATCTGTTATATGAATCCTAAAGAAGACATTCCAAATTTGCTTCCAATCATTGCAGCATCATCTACTGTATATAAGTGTCGCGGTTTCTACGAAAAGGAAGTGGTAATACCAAAGCCTCAAACTAGAAAGAGTACACTATCTCAACAAGCAATAAGTCTTCCAGTTCAGAATAAAACGACGGAAGAATGTAGCTATGAGCAATTAGCCTCTTTAGCCACATCTGTTGTAATGATTAAAACGTTTGGAGCGGATCATGAGGTGTTGTGCTTTGGTTCTGGTGTCGTTCTTCATCAAGATGGGTATATTTTAACAAACCTGCATGTTGTGAGTGGTGGTGAATATTATTCTGTACTATATGAAAACGATACGAACGAATATATAACTCATCAGTTTGTAAAATATCATGATATGCATGATTTAGCCATTCTGAAGGTAGATAGAGTAAGCAAGCCTTTACCTGTTAAAGTTGAAGGTCCATTAGTTCGAGGACAGAAAATAGTTGCTATTGGCAGTCCTCTAGGATTATTTAATTCCGTTTCTGATGGTATTGTTTCTGGGTTTCGGGATATTCGAGATATGTCTATGATTCAATTTACGGCGGCCATTTCAAACGGAAGTTCAGGTGGTGCTTTATTGGATATGCAAGGAAGATTGGTAGGGTTGATTACAGCAGGCTTTAATGATGGTCAGAATCTTAACTTAGCTGTACCTGCTCATTTAATCTATCAATTTGCTCAAAATTTTATTGAATTACCGAGTTAACGATCAATCTATTATTTCATAAAACCCTGTAATAGATGTTACCCTTATCATAAAAAGGAGAGTCAATTATGTACAAACTTATGCCTATTGAGAGCGATAATGAATTAAGTGAACTTATTCAAGAAAACTTGGAGTGATGAAAAAATTAATTATTAATAAAATATGAAAGAACGAATTCCAAACAAAAGGGATTCGTTCTTTTTTATTGTTATTATAATAAACCTTTTGAACGTTTTTCAGCCATTTCCACGAGGCGTTTTGTTATTTCTCCTCCGACTGAGCCGTTTGCGCGAGAAGAGGCTTCAGGCCCTAACTGTACATTAAATTCTTGTGCGATTTCATACTTTAATTGATCAACAGCTTCTTGTACACCAGGTACTTGAAGTTTATTGGAACTACGAATAGCCATTTTGCTCACCTCCTTGTGATTAGAATGGTCGAGAGTGAGCGATTCATACATTTAACTTAGGAAAATGCATATTCTAATTACTATAGTAAAGTAACTTTGTGGAAAGATAGCTAAAAATGTGAATGTCTCTGCTATAATAAAGTGAAACTTAATTAAATTTTAGTTTTTTCTAAGTAAATGGAGGTTATTAAATGACGAATAATGATATTTTAATTCGTTTAAGATATGCATTAGATATCAAAAATACAGATATGGTTAAAATTTTTAAGCTAGGTGGCATGGACTTTACAAAAGATGAAGTTTTGAACATGCTTATTAAAGTTAATGATGAGGAAGAAGCACCAGAAGAATACATCAAATGTAATAATAAAATGCTTGAAGCTTTCTTGAATGGGCTCATCACATTCAAGCGAGGGCCACAGCCATCTAAGCCTGGACAAGCTGAGGGAGCACAACTGATTTCAGGAAAAGAAAGTCCTAATAATATGCTATTAAAGAAAGTAAAAATTGCTTTAGCATTAACAAGTGAGGATATGTTGGATATTTTATATGATGGCGGTGTTAATGTTTCGAAAGGTGAATTAGGTGCCATTTTAAGAAATCCAAGTCATCGCAACTATAAGGAATGTGGCGATCGATTCGTGAGAAACTTTTTAAGAGGACTAACAAATAAATATAGAGAATAAATGGATATTTTAAAACAGCAGCTACAGTTTTGTAGCTGCTGTTTTAATAGGTAATCTTACATAAATAGCTCTAAAAGGTTGTAAATATACTGTTAAAATCACAATTTTCTTTTCAAGATTTAGTTGACAAAATGTGACGGAATTGTGTACACTTTAGATGACACAAAGTTGTCACAAACGGGGAAAATAAATGTTTACGAACAGAGGGGTGCTTTTATGGTTTATTTTGACATCTTATTAGTTGCTATTGCATGTGTTAGTACGCCACTCATTGTTGCAATTATATTAGACATCTTTTATGCAGAGAAAAAACAGGTTCGTTTTTCATTACGTCGTACATCAGTATGGTATTTATGTATGTTTGTTTTATCTTTTATACCAACAATCTTACTTATGACACACAACGTATAGTGATTTTAATAGGAATAAACACTTAGGGGTAAGTGAATATAAAAACATAAGAGTAGCTACGATTTTTGTAGCTACTCTTTTTATGTGTTCGTGTGTCATTAGAATCATTCCGCTGATTGTTAATTGATGGTAAATAAGTATTAAGAAATGCGTATTTTAAAATGGTTCCATTGACTACTTTTACCCATTGTGTTAATTTGAGGAGGAAAAAGATAGGCAAATCTACTGAAAAGTAGAGACGCAAAGCCACAGGTCTAAGGCAATGAATGCTATGATGGCTGGGTTGCAGAAGATTGCTAGTTACGTACATATAATGCTAGTTATATTCTTTGTGCCTATTTCTTTTTGTGAAATAGGTTATTTTTTTATAAAAAATTTGAATAAGGGGGAAGTAATAATGAAGTTCTTAAAGAATGCTTCATTAAAAAACAAACTTTTACTAACAGTGAGCATTATTGTTTTACTTCTAATAATTGTGATTACTACACAAAGTATTAGAGAATTAAACAATCGAATGACTGTAGATTTAGAGCAAGAGTTAAAAAGTGTTGGGTTATTAACAGCCATGAATCTTGATAGTGATGAGATTAAAGCTTTATTGACCGAAAAAGGGGAAACCAACGCTAAATTTACAAAAATTCAAAAGCAGCTCGATAAGATCCAAGAGGAACAAGGAATTATGAGCTGGAGCTACATATGGGATGTCAAGGATGAGGGTGGCGTCAACCCAATAGGTTATACGACCAATTTAAATGATGTGTATGAAGCAGGTGAAATTTTTACGGATTTAGCAGATGAGCATGTAGAGACAGCTAAATTGGCTATTAAAAATAACAGTACGGAGGTAACTGATATTTTCCAAGATCCTTTTGGTTCATGGAGAACAGTTTTTAGTCCTATTAAGGATGATAACGGCCAACTAATAGCATTATTAGGTATTGATTATTCTGCGGATTACATTAACACCATTATTAAAAAAAGTGTCACTAAACAGATTGTGATTGCTGTTATTGGTATTGTTATTTTATTAATTTTAGTTTACATAATTATTGATCGTTTATTAAAGCCATTAAAGAAAGTAGTAAATGTAGCCAATCAGGTCGCAAATGGTGAATTGATGAATGTTGATTTAGAAATTACGAAGGATGAAATTGGAAATTTATCTGAATCTATACATAAGATGGTGTCCAATTTGCAACATATCATATTAAACATAAGAAATACATCAAACAATGTATCTTCTGCAGCTAATCAGCTTACTGTGCATGCAGGGGAGACATATAACAGTTCTACAAATATTGCTCAGGATATGAGACAAATTACACAAAATGCTGAGGCTTCTATGGTGATGACAGAAGAAACAGCAGCTGCAATGGAAGAAACAGCGACAGGCATTCAGCAAATTGCAGACTCTGCTAATACGGCAGCTGAATCTTCTATTGCTGCATCTCAAGCTTCCGAACGTGGGAATCAAGTTGTTCAGCAAGTAATTACACAGATGGAGCTAATTAATGGCTCTGTGGAACAAATCGGCACAACCATCAATGGATTACATTCCAATACGAAAAAAATTAGCGATATTGTAAGCCTTATTACAGCCATCGCAGATCAAACAAATTTATTAGCATTGAATGCCGCTATTGAGGCAGCAAGAGCTGGAGAGCACGGAAAGGGCTTTGCGGTGGTGGCTGATGAGGTAAGACGTTTAGCTGAGCAATCATCACAATCTGCTACTGAAATTTACAATTTGATTAGTACAATTCAAGCTGATTCAAACGCTTCTATTACGGTTATGGAGAAGGGTAAAGAGGATGTAAAGGCTGGTATGGAATTTACCAATGAGGTAGGAGAAATCTTTAAGGAAATTCTCACTTCGTCTGAGGAGGTTGCAAGCCAAATTCGTGAAATTTCGGCTGCATCTCAGCAAATATCTGCTTCATCTGAGGAAGTCGCTGCATCTGTAAATAACATTAAACAATCAGCAGAGCAGTCTTCGGAATTCTCATCAAATGTTTCAACAGCAACACAAGATCAATTGACAGCAATGCAGGAAGTAAAAGAGGCATCTTCTTCATTAGGAAAAACAGCAGAAGAATTGCAGGCACTCGTTTCAAAATTCAAATTGGAGAATGATCATTATGGAAATTAATTTTAAAGGAAAAAATGTTCTTGTAACTGGTTCAAGTAAAGGCATCGGCAAAGCTATCGCATTAGGCTTTGCGGAACACGGTGCTAATCTCTTAATAAACTATATTGGGGATGACAAGGAAGCAGAAGAGGTTCGTGCACAAGCAGAAAAGTTTGGCGTTCAGGCAATTAAATTCAATGCAGATGTATCGAATTCTCAGCAAGTGCAAGACATGTATCAATATATGGATACACATTTAGGCGCAATTGATATTCTTGTCAATAACGCCGGATTTGCTCAGGCTTCAAGCATTACAGATTTGACTGACGAGCAATGGGATAAAATGATTAAGGTACATTTATATGGCTGCTTCTATAATTGTCGTGAAGCAGCAAAAAGAATGAAGGAACAAAACAGTGGAAAAATTATTAATATCTCTTCTGATATTGGTAGTCTAGGTTGTGAAGAGTTTACGCATTATTCGGCTGCTAAAGGTGGAATTAACGCTTTTACAAAAGCTTTAGCAAGAGAATTAGCCCCTTCTATTTTAGTCAATGCAGTAGCTCCTAGTGGCACATTTACTGATATCCTTAAGGAATTTGGTGACAACTATGTAGAGGAGGAGTCCGCTAAATATCCTTTAAAACGATTAGCACAACCTGAGGAAATTGCAAAGAGTGTATTATTTTTAGCCTCAGAAAATGCCAATTTCTATACAGGACAGCTTTTAACGCCTAATGGTGGGGTTGTTATGAATGGATAAAGCGAAAAACTAAGGAGCCATACTTATGTTAAATATAATCATCTTTAGCTTATACTTAATTTTTATTTATTATATTGGCTATAAAGGCTATAAGCGTGTAAATACTGCCGAGGATTTAATTGTTGCTGGATGGAGCATGCCACTATCTGTCGTAACAGGAAGCTTAGTTGCCGCCTTATTAGCCGCACCCTTCTTTTTTGCTGCTGTTGGTTCAGGCTATACAAGTGGAGGGTTTGAAGGTTCAGCAACAATGGGCGGCTTAGGTACCTGTATGATTCTTGGGGCACTTATCTGGACAAAGCCACTACGAAGATTGAAGGGTTGGACATTAGCAGATTACTATGGATTACGATATGGAAGTAAGAAGCTAGGTGCATATACAGGAGTCGTGATGGCAATAGCCTTTGGGGTCTTTAATGCAGCTGCGCTAACTGTGGGTGGAACATATATTATTCAGCAACTTTTACAAATTGATTTTGTACCTGCCGCATTACTATTTGTATCACTAACGGCTCTTTATTCAGTGATTGGTGGGCTGTGGGCAGTAGCCTATACGGAAATTGTACAGGGTGCTCTTGCAGTAGCAGGAATCTTAGGAATAACGATTTTCATTTTGTTCTATTATCCAGATGTTACATTCAATCCTGAATGGTGGAATATCAGTACATTATTCGAAAAGGCTGGGGCAGAGTTTTGGACCCTTTATCTTGTACTAGCACTTGGCGACATTCCAGCAGTGGATTTAGGACAAAGGGTAGCTGCTGCCAAAAGCCCGAAAGTAGCACAGCGTAGTATGATTATTGCAGGATCAATTATTATTGCAATTAGTTGGATTCCAGGAATGTTAGGAGAGGCATTCAAGACCATTTATCCTGATAGTTCAAATCCAGAAACATTAATGCTTACATTTGCACAAGGGTATTTCCCTCCATTATTAGCGGCAATTTTCCTAACGGCAATGGCTGCTATGGGGATGTCAACGGTAGCTGCATGCTATGTTGCCACTTCAGGAATTGTGACAAAAAATATTTATTTAGATTTTATTAACCGTAATCCTGATCCTAAAAAGCTATTAAGATTTTCCCGTGCTATTATTCTTGCAAGTGCTTTACTAGGCTTAGTGCTCGCATTGAGCTTCCAAAAAGTAATTGATTTAGCGTATTTAGCGTGGGACATTATATTCGTAACAATTTTCTGGCCAATTGTTTTAGGACCATTCTGGAAACGAGTAAGTACGCCAGCAGTTTGGGCAAGTATTTCAGTAGGGCTGGTATACTATATCGTTACATCATTGACACATGTCCCCAGCCTCAATATCCAATCTGAAGGTTTCTTAGGCTTATTGAATGAGTTATGGCAGGCTCCTGTTTTCTCAGGTGTTGTGATTACAGGCATCACCATTGTTGTAGTGAGTTTACTTATTCCTCCTACACAGCATGTACTTGAAATGCACAGGATAGAACAAGATAAGAGCCTAGATGATGTCGGAAGCAAGGAAGAGTTAATGGAGTAATTTTAAAAATTTTAGGCAACTTTATAAGAAGATGATGTCTGTATTGTGCAGCCATCATCTTTTTTAGGTTCGCTATTTTTATTACTTCTATCTTAAAATACCCTTGATATTTAAGAATGAAAAGGTCATGAGTAGAATAGAATTTCTACTATATATGGTTGTAATTGTTCTATCATTTTCTTCTTGAGGGTGGGATATAGGTGAAAACCTTTTTTGTCTTTTTTCTAGGAATTATCTATTTATTACTAGCAAATGCAGTTGAATCAATTCTATTTAATAGGCTGTATTTTCTTATAGGCATAGTTCTAATAATTGTCGGAAGTATACATTACTTGAAAGAGCGTAATAGTTATTTAAGATGGTTAGAAGATTTGAGAGAGGCAAGTGAACGAGAGCTGCTGGCAATTCCCCATACACAGTGTATCCTTTCAGAGGATAGCTTAAGTGCTTTATTGTTAGACGAACCAACGAATACACTTTATTTCGCAAGTAGGGAAGATTTAGAGGAGGAATTGATAAAAAAGGTCATCCATTTTGATAAAATATATGAAGTAGCAATAGTGGAGGATGAAATATTTATTGCAAGAACAAGTAATCATTTAATAAGCGGTTCTTTATTAGAGGGTGAACAGGATGTTGAAGTAGAGGAGATTGATGAAGATGATCCTGCGTATAATACAGTCTCTCAATTAGTTTTGAAAATTGTAGCTGATAATTTATCAGACCCTATTTTAGAGTATGTTTTTTTAGATGAAGAGGAGCCCATTTCTAGGGAGGAGGACGAGTACCTAGAGTCCTTAGAGTTATGTGAAAAATGGTATCAGAAGATAAGTGTGATTATCAAGCGTTATGAACTTGAAAGAGTGCCCATTCGCCATTGGCAATAAAATTTAGAAGCTATCTCGATTCATTAACATAAATCGGGATAGCTTTTTCTCATAAAAGTTTGATTTAGCAACAAGTAATTGAGGGGCAAAGGAATTGCTCGGTGAGTTTGAAAAATTGCTCAGGCACCCCCGCAAACTGCTCGGGTAGGGTAAAAACTTGCTCAGGTTTTCCTGGGAATTGCTCAGGTATGGCAAGAACATGCTCAGGTGTACCCCAAAACTACTCGGGTATGGCAAGAACATGCTCAGGTGTACCCCAAAACTGCTCGGGTATGGCAAGAACATGCTCAGGTGTTCCCGGGAAATGCTCGGGTATGGTAAGAACTTGCTCAGGTGTTCCCGGGAAATGCTCGGGTATGGTAAGAACTTGCTCAGTTGTACCCCAAAACTGCTCGGGCATGGCAAGAACATGCTCAGGTATACCCCAAAACTGCTCGGGTATGGCAAGAATTTGCTCAGGTATACCCCAAAACTGCTTGGGCATCGCAAGAAACAGCTAAGCAGTCCAAAACAGCTATCGAGAAGCGCTGAATTTTTAGATTTTAAATTGTTGCAACTGACTGTTTAGCTCTTCGGACAAACCGGCGAGCTGGCTTGCGCTTCTTGAAATTTCATCCATAGTACTTGCGGTTTCCTCTATTGTTGCTGTTGTTTGCTCCACACCTGCTGCAGATTCTTGGGAAATCGAGGCCATTTCATCGACAGAGGTATTGACGGACTCAGAGTTTTGAGCTAGCTTATTTAAATTTTCCGATATGGCGTTAATATTGAGAATCATATCCTCAACAGCACCTGATATCTGTTCAAAGGTTTCATTTGTCTGATTTAATTGGGCTGAACCCTTTTTTACTTCCTCATAGCCTGATTGGAGTGTCGTTGTTACATTGCCAGTCTCCCCTTGGATGCGGTTAACGATTGTTGAAATATCTGTCACAGAGAATTGGACTTGTTCAGCCAGCTTACGCACCTCGTCGGCTACTACTGCGAAGCCCTTTCCATGTTCTCCTGCGCGAGCTGCTTCAATGGCGGCATTTAAAGCAAGTAAGTTTGTTTGGTTTGAGATATCATCAATAACCGACACTAGCTTGGAAATTTCCGCCGATTGCTCGTTTAAACTTTCGACTTTTCTTACTGAATTTAAAACAATTTCATTTATCGCGTTCATTTGATGTGTAGATTGGATCATTAAATTTTTACCTGTCGAAGTTAAGCTTTGAACATGACCTGAATGTTTGTTCAATTCAATACCCTCTTTTGTCGTATCATGAATACTGTGTTGGAATGAAGTCATTGTTTCCGCTAAATCACTTGCAGTAGATGCCTGTGTTTCAGTACCAGAGGCAAGCTCCTGCATTGTTACGGTTATTTGCTCTGTTCCCGTTTGGACCTCATTGGCAGATTGAGCAAGCTCTTCGCTACTTGCTGCTACAGTTTCTGAAACAGTATGAATCGAGCTAATTGTTTGCTTTAATTTTTGATTCATTTCATTTGCGGCCAGCATTAATTGACCTATTTCATCCCGTTGATCTATAAATAGCGGCTCATGGCGAAGATTACCATTTGCTAATTCTCCCATACGTTCTGAAACAATCGTAATGGGCTTTGAAATTTTACTTGCAGTTATAATGGCAATAACAATGCCAGCAATCGTCAAGATAATACTAGCTATTGTGCCAATTGTTTTATTACTGGAGCTTGTAGAGACAACTTCATTCCCTACGTTTGTAATAGATTCAGAACGATTATTGGCTAATTCCTCATAACCGATGCGAACTTCCGTTACAAGATCATTAATAGCTGTTAAATTTTGTAACGCTAATTCTTTGTCACCTCTTTTATAGACATCAAATACTTGAGTATTTACACGATTACTCCATTCCCGTGCCATTGCTACTAGTTTTTCACGCTCCGGTGTATTTTCAAATTTTTCTACAATACTATTGCTTTCCTCTGCAATTTGCCGGTATTGATTGAACGTCTCTATGTATTTTTCATCGCCTGATAAAACATAGCTTAAAGCCGATGATAATCGAACACTCATAGACATAGCTAAATTTTTACTGGCTGTCATCACAATTAAATCTTCGTTTACTAGGCCCTTTGCCTGCTTCTCCATCCGAATATTAGAAAGGTAAGTATAGGTTATGAAGCAAAAAACAAAAACCAACAATAGAAGAAATGCACCTAAAATCCTTGCTTTAAGTGTTTTAAACTGAAATATCCCTTTCATCTTTCCCATCCTTTTTCGTGTTTAATAATCCGCATAGATGCAAATTGTTATATTACAAATATTATTTTATAACTAAATCAGTGTATAAATAAGTCCTTTTAGTGGGAAAATTTAAAATAGTTTTTTAGTACAATAATAAATGGCGAAAAATATCGTTAGTAGTGAAATGTATATACCTCCCAAATATTCCTAAAAAAATTCGCTGCTTGTTAAGTATTTCTACCTAAATAAAAAAAGCACTTGCTGCAAAAACATCAAGTGCTACTCAATTATTGTTTTGCCTTTGCCTTTTTGGCTAGTCGTTCCCATTGTAATAATGAAGGATATGGATCGAATGCCCATTCTGTGCGTCCATTGAATTTATAGATACCATAATGCAGATGAGGTGGAAATTTACCCGATGTACCTTCCTTGCCATAGCCAGAGCTTCCTACATAACCAAGAACAGTGCCAGGCTCGACAATGTCACCTACTTCAATATCCTTATGATAGCTACCAAGATGGGCATAATAGTGATATGAATTATGATTATCGCGAATGCCTATTCGCCAACCACCAAATTGGTTCCAACCTTTTATTTCCACTACGCCATATGAAGTAGAAACTATAGGAGTTCCATAATTAGCGAAAATATCTGTTCCTTCATGGATGCGTCGTCCACCCCAGCCTCTGTTATCTCCCCAAGTACCTCGATAACTGTAATCGTAATTTGTAGGGATTGGAAAGGTATGAGCATCAAGTTCGGTTGTTTTAAAATGTCTATACATAGTGGAGATGGTGAAGATTTGATTAACAGCTTCCTCATTTCCATAATAATTCCATAAAGCTAATTTAAAATCCTCATCAGTTGTTCCAAATTTGCTTAAAAAATTCGCCATGGAAAATATGACATCAGCATCGTCTGCTGGACTGGCAACACCATCACCATTACCATCGAGACCCATTCCTCCGAAATAGCTTATCGTTTCGGGAGAGGTATCCTCTTTTATAGGATTTAAAGCGCCTGACCAATATTCATCGGAAAATTGAATGGCAATAATACCATCTCTTTTTGGTATATCCTTACGAACGGATTGCAGATTACGCTCATATTGGTCAATGGCTGCTAAAAAATGCCAAGGAATGAGTAATTCATCAAATTGGACAAAATAGGTCATACGTTGCTGTATAATTTCTTCTTCTGAGGGTTTATCATTTGCCAAAGCAATGGCGGGGCTAGTATAACTCCATAATAATATGCATGATAAAAGAAAAATAAAATGGCGATTCAATAATGGACCTCCTTTCTAACGTTAGAATAACCGAATTTTTTTTCTTCATTCAGTACTTTTTGTGGGAAAAGAAGTGGATTGCTGTAGTACGTTACTAAAATAAATTAATATCGTACAGCCAATATTTTCATCGGTAAATAGAACAATAAGAAGAAACTTTGGCAAAGAAAAAGTATTGGGTATCATAATGTCATTTACTTCATACTATGTTATAAATCAAGCCCTGAATGGAGGGAAGGCTATCAACATTTTAGATAAAGTGAAAAGCTATCGCGAAGAAGAAAATCGGCTGAAGTGGGAAGGTACATTTGCAGATTATTTAAGCATCATTAAGGAAAGACCTGAAGTTGCACAAACAGCCCATTCACGCGTCTACAATATGATAAAAAGTGCTGGTGTAGAGGAACGCGATGGGCAAAAAATGTACAAATTTTTTGGGCAAGAAATTTTTGGGCTTGAGACAGCAATTGAAAGACTGGTGGAAGAATATTTCCATCCAGCAGCGCGAAGATTAGATGTGAGGAAGCGTATTTTGTTATTAATGGGACCCGTAAGTGGAGGAAAATCAACAATCGTGACCTTGTTAAAACGCGGGCTTGAGCAATTTTCGCGAACAGAAGAAGGCGCAGTTTACGCAATTAAGGGATGTCCAATGCATGAGGATCCACTACATTTGATTCCTCATCATTTGCGTAATGAATTTTTTGAGGAGTATGGCATAAGAATTGAAGGAAGCTTATCACCTTTAAATACGATGCGTCTAGAAAAGGAATACGATGGGCGTATTGAAAATGTGATGATTGAACGTATAACTTTTTCAGAAGACAAACGTGTAGGCATTGGTACATTTACACCATCAGATCCTAAATCACAGGATATTGCAGATTTAACAGGTAGTATTGATTTCTCCACAATTGGAGAGTTTGGTTCAGAATCGGACCCTCGAGCTTACCGCTTTGACGGGGAACTAAATAAGGCAAATAGAGGTATGATGGAATTTCAGGAAATGTTAAAGCTTGATGAGAAATTCTTATGGAATTTATTATCTTTAACCCAGGAAGGGAATTTCAAAGCAGGTCGATTTGCATTAATTAGTGCTGATGAATTAATCGTAGCGCATACAAATGAAACGGAATATCGTTCATTTATTTCCAATAAAAAAAATGAGGCACTACATTCACGTATTATTGTTATGCCAATTCCGTATAACTTGAAAGTTAGCCAGGAAGAGCATATTTATGAAAAGATGATAAAAGAAAGTGATATGTCCCATGTGCATATTGCGCCACATGCATTAAAGGCCGCAGCAATCTTTTCGGTTCTCACAAGACTAGAAATACCGAAAAAGCAAGGTGTGGATCTTATAAAAAAAATGCGCCTGTACGACGGAGAAAATGTGGAGGGATTTAATTCCGTTGACTTGGAGGAGCTTAAAAAAGAGTTCCCAAATGAAGGCATGAACGGTATTGATCCACGCTATATCATTAATCGTATTTCTTCGGCTATTATTCGCAAAGAGATACCATCTATTAATGCATTAGATGTCTTACGGGCACTAAAAGATGGATTGGATCAACATGCTTCCATTTCACAAGAGGATCGCGAAAAATATATGAATTACATTGCGGTTGCTCGTCGTGAGTACGATGAAATTGCTAAAAATGAAGTACAAAAGGCCTTTGTCTATTCGTATGAGGAATCGGCAAAAACATTGATGAACAACTATCTTGATAATGTAGAGGCGTTTTGTAATAAAAATAAAATTTTAGACCCTTTGACTGGGGAGGAAATGAATCCTGACGAAAAATTAATGCGCTCAATTGAAGAGCAAATTGGCATTTCAGAAAATGCAAAAAAAGCATTCCGTGAGGAAATATTAATTCGGATTTCTGCTTATGCTCGAAAGGGTAAGCGTTTTGATTACAATTCTCATGAAAGATTACGAGAGGCGATTCAGAAAAAATTATTTGCAGACTTAAAGGATGTCGTGAAAATTACAACATCTTCAAAAATGCCGGATGAATCACAGCTTAAGAAAATTAATGAGGTTGTTGCAAGATTAGTCGATGAGCATGGCTATAATACAGCATCTGCTAATGAATTGCTGCAATATGTAGGTAGTCTGTTAAATCGATAAACAAGTTTGATAGGAGTAATAGGAGTGTCCCAATTTAAGGGCCACTCCTTTTATCTTCATACTAAAAAAAACGAACATAATTGATTTCTCGAAAAATGTTCAAGAAAGAGGATTTCTAGCATAGTATAGAAAAAGCGAATTTGAGCAGATGGGTGAGGATAAAAATGACTGAACACGAAAACAAACGCTTTGTCATCTCTCAGGAAAATTGGTCCCTCCATCGTAAAGGGCACCAGGACCAGCAACGTCATATGGAAAAGGTAAAAGATGCAATCAAGAATAATTTGCCTGATTTAGTTAGTGAGGAAAGTATAGTCATGTCCAATGGCCGTGATGTTATAAAAATTCCTATCCGTTCACTGGATGAATATAAAATTCGATATAACTATGATAATTCAAAGCATGTTGGGCAAGGACAAGGAGACAGTAATGTAGGGGATCTAGTTGCTCGCGAGCCTGGCAGAGGCAATCAAGCTGCCGGTAAAGGGAAGGAAGCCGGTGATAAGCCGGGCCAAGACTATTATGAGGCTGAAGTAAGCATTGAAGAGGTCCAAAAAGTCTTATTTAATGAGCTAGAGCTACCTAATCTACAACAAAAAGAAAAAGCAGATATTAAAACTGAAAAAATCGAATTTAACGATATTCGGAAAAAAGGTCTTATGGGAAATGTTGATAAAAAACGCACAATTCTAAATGCACTTAAGCGTAATGCGATGCAAGGAAAACCAGAAATAACGCCAATTCATAATGATGATTTACGTTTTAAAACATGGGATGAAGTAGAGAAGCCCGAATCCAAGGCAGTTGTCCTGGCGATGATGGATACGAGTGGATCGATGGGTTCCTTTGAAAAATATTGTGCGAGAAGCTTCTTCTTCTGGATGACGAAATTTCTACGTTCTAAGTATGAAACAGTGGAAATTGAGTTTATTGCCCATCATACAGAGGCAAAAGTGGTTACGGAGGAAGAATTTTTCACAAAGGGAGAAAGTGGTGGCACTATATGTTCGTCAGCCTATATAAAAGCGCTGGAGCTAATTCGAGAAAAGTATAACCCTTCTCGCTACAATATTTATCCAGTGCATTTTTCAGATGGTGAGAACATTTCAATGGATAATGAAAAATGCTTGAAGCTGGTTAACGAGTTAATGGAAGTTTCGAGTATGTTTGGATATGGTGAAGTGAATCAGCATAATCGTTTTTCTACACTAATGTACACCTACAAAAAGATAGATGATCCGAAATTTAGGTATCATATTTTGAAAAAGAAAGGCGATGTGTATGATGCCTTAAAGAGCTTTTTCAAAAAAGATGAGGAATAAATCAGAAACGTTTCAAGCATATATGTTCAAAGGAGGGGGCAGAAAAAATGGAGATGAATGAGCTGCATCGAGCGATTGATGAAATTACGGAAATTGCCTCAGGCTTTGGCTTAGATTTTTTTCCAATGCGTTATGAAATTTGTCCAGCAGATATAATCTATACCTTCGGCGCATATGGTATGCCTACACGGTTTTCACATTGGAGCTTTGGGAAACAGTTTCATAAAATGAAGCTCCAATATGATTTAGGACTAAGTCAAATATATGAGCTAGTGATTAATTCGAATCCTTGCTATGCATTTTTACTTGATACAAATACCTTAACGCAGAATAAACTAATTATTGCTCATGTGTTGGCACATTGCGATTTCTTTAAAAATAATGTACGCTTCTCTAATACTAGAAGAGATATGGTGGAGAGTATGACGGCCACAGCTGAACGGATTGCTGGCTATGAAAGAGACTATGGCAAGGATGAGGTTGAAAAGTTCTTGGATGCAGTTTTAGCAATTCAGGAGCATATCGATCCATCTATTTTACGTCCAAAGCTATCCTGGGATACAGAGGAAGTATTTGAAGAGGAAATTATCCCCACAAAATCGCCTTATGATGATTTGTGGAATTTAGACAATAAGGAAAAACAATCAAGTCCAATTCGTCGGAAAATAAAGCAATTTCCGCCAAAGCCGGAAAAGGATCTATTATTATTTTTAGAGGAGCATAGCCGTGAGCTAGAAAATTGGCAGCGAGATGTGTTGACGATGATGAGAGAAGAGATGCTCTATTTCTGGCCACAGTTAGAAACAAAAATTATGAATGAGGGCTGGGCTTCCTATTGGCATCAGCGTATAATGCGAGAGCTTAAACTCACAACAGCGGAAACAATCGAATATGCAAAATTAAATGCAGGCGTAGTGCAGCCCTCAAAGACGTCTATAAATCCTTATTATCTAGGTGTGAAAATATTTGAGGATATTGAAAATCGTTATAATCATCCAACAGAAGATATGAAAAAGCTAGGTATTCAACCGAATTCAGGTAGGGAGAAAATGTTTGAGGTAAGGGAGATAGAATCGGATATCTCCTTTATTCGCAACTATTTAACAAAGGATTTAGCAAAACAAGAGGATCTCTATTTGTTCCAGAAAAAGGGAAATGAATACCGTATTACAGATAAGGAATATGAGATGGTAAGGGATCAGCTCGTTTCTATGCGTGTTAATGGAGGATTTCCTTATATTGTCGTCAAAAATGGAGATTATCTTCGAAATGGGGAGCTTTATTTAGTACATGGCTATGAGGGAATGGAGCTAGATCCACACTATTTAGAAAATGTCCTACCATATATTTACCAGCTTTGGGGGCGTCCTGTTCATTTAGAAACATATGTTGATGGTAAGCCTGTATTATATTCTTATGATGGCACAAAGAATTATAAACGAAATGTATGAGCAGGCTCTTTCAAACCAAAAGCTTCTATTTGTTGATACTACAAATAGAAGCTTTTCATAGTGTTTAAAAACTAAATGGTCAAGGATACCTTTGTGAATATTTAGTCAAAATGAAGATGATTTCCGTTCCAGGCTACTCGCTTTGTTGCTGTCGCTTCGCTTTCGCACAGAGCAAAGCTTCCTGTGGGCGAGCGACGAGCCGCTTCCTGCGCTGACGCTCCGTGCAGGGTCTCGTCTGTCTCGCTATCCCACGGGAGTCGAGTAGCCTTGCACTCCAATCTGCAATAGTGTAGAACTTTAAATATTTTCTTCCCTCAAAAGTAAAATAAAAACATGTTACTCACCATCATTAAATGGATAGAATAGTGGTACAATTCTATAGCTGTTAACCTACATTCTATGCATAAAACTACTTTTTCATTTTACATAAAAAGCCACTTATTACTGTCGCTCTGCATTCACATAGAAAAATGTTATCAAAGCTCCATTTTTGCACAATATAGTGATGGCTAAGACTTCAAATTTATCACTATTAATTTGTGTGAAATGCCAGAAGAAAATACTATGAGCAGTGGTTGATTGGAGTGTAGACTGAGTGACTCCTCGGACATTCAGCGTCACAGATGAGACCCTGGAGCGAGTAGTGAAGCGGCTCATCGGACGCCCCCAGGAAGCTCTGCTCTGCGCGAAAGCGAAGCGTCAGCGGCAAATGTTTTCTGTAGCGAAAGCAAAGCGACAGCTACAAAGCACTCAGTCGGAACGGAGATCAACCCCTCGTTTTGAAAAAGGACTTTACTTTTAATTTGTCATCTTGATTTCATTGACATAATAGTATTTCAACAACAATAAAAGCTTCTACTTATTCATTCTCCTCTTCATTACTTTCACTATGGTTAGAGGATGAATGGATATCGCTATCAATAACGAGACTATCCCTTACTTTTATTCCTTGTTGTCCTCCAGCTTCATCATTATCATTCCCAGCTATACCGCTGCGACCATTTCCATCGGCGAATTGAGAGTTTACGTTTCTAGTGCTGCCGTTAATTGCATTTTGACCGCCTTGGTTGGCATTAGTACCTACATCTTTATTGATTTGCCCACCACCCTCAGCCCTTTGTTCAAAGTGGATATCCGTATTACCGATGTTAAAAGTAAAATTGATGGTAATATGATTTTTGGCTGGATCCTTTGAGTGTTCATTATCACGTTTATGATCAGACATAGTTTTCACTCCCTTCATTTTAGTATCATTATTAAAATATTGATATTTTTCGAACTGTCTTGTTCATGTAGCCTTACAATGAATAAATAATACAGAGAATAAGGCAACACTGAAAGCTGCCCCTTATCATATAAATTTGTTAAAATAAAAAGGATTTGAATATTTAAAGAACTGGAACGGTGAATCAACATTGAGAACATTTAAAAAGGTTTATATAGAGATAACAAGTGTCTGTAATTTAGCCTGTAGCTTTTGTCCGCCAACTGCCCGTGCAAAGGGTCTGATAAAAGTAGAACAATTTAATCACATACTGGATGAAATACGTCCGCACACAAAATATATTTATTTACATGTAAAGGGAGAGCCACTGTTACATCCTCGAATTGACCAGCTGCTTGATGCTGCACATGCAAAGGGTTTTAAAGTGAATATTACAACAAATGGGACGCTGATTAAAAAGAATCGTGAAAAGCTACTAGGAAAACCAGCCTTACGTCAAATCAATTTCTCTTTACATAGCTTTGATGGACATGAGGGATCAGAAAATCGGGAAAAATATTTAGGAGATATATTGGATTTTGTTCGTGCTGCGCGAGAATACAATACAATTATTTCCTATCGTTTATGGAATTTACAAAAGGACCATGTCTCTGAAATCGCTGCCCGTAGAAACCGTGAAACATTGGAAGTTCTAGAGAATGAATACCATCTAGACTATCACATAGAAGAAAAAGTGCAGCCTGGTAAAGGTGTAAAAATTGCTCCTAATATTTATTTAAATCAGGATCATGAATTTAGATGGCCAAGCTTACTTGCTCCTGAGGATGAAGGCAAGGGTTTTTGCCATGCACTTCGAAGCCAGGCTGCTATTTTAGTGGATGGTACTGTTGTGCCATGCTGTCTAGATGGTGAGGGTGTCATTAATTTAGGGAATGTGCATGAGAAATCCTTTGGTGAAATTGTGGAAGGAGAACGTGCAAATAATATTGTCGATGGATTTTCACGGAGAGAAGCGGTCGAGGAGCTTTGTAGAAAATGCGGATACCGCCAAAAATTCGGTATGGAATAAAAACTACAATATAATTCCCATTCAGGACTTGGTGTTTGTTTTGTCGAATGCATAAGGAAATCTTTGTTTTGAGGGGGAAGATTGCTGAATTAATAAGAATATGTGCATGATTGACTTGTATTTGTGCTAGATAGAAGGCTTTTTGTATTTAATAGAATATTCGTTATAGCTTTCTTTCCTAGGGGTGTGCGATGAGCCTCTGCTATTCCAATTTTATATAAACATTTATTATTTAGGCTTCGTTACTTCATAGACATTATAGTTTTTTTACAGCATTAAATTCATTTGGCTTTAGCTAAATGGATTTTTTTATATGGACAAAATAAGGGTATGCCTTTTGATAAAATAAAGAGGATTTAGAAAAAAGGAGGCAATCTTCGCTATGACCATCTATGAGCAAATTAAAGAATTATTGGCGGATAAAGTGAATCAAATCGTAACAACTGCACAAGTAAAAGAAGAGTTACAACGAAAATTCAATACAAATCCAGGAAGTGTTATTTTATCGGACTATTGTTACAATCGGTATAACAAGGGAATCCTTTTCCAAAAGCATTTATTTCAATACATTACAAAAAGCACATACAAATACATAGGAGAAAATTTTGCATATACTGGCCTTATATTTCATAAGCCACAAAAACAGAATGGTGAATTAATCGTTGGAGAGTGGCGAAACGGTGTAAAGGTTCTATATGATAAACCTATTAACATTAATACTACACCTGAGTCATTAAATATTATTAGTACCAGTCAAATCGTTAAATTATATGAGGATTATAACGAGATACTAAAGTATGAAATGAGTCTCCTTGGCTGTAAACCTACAGAATTACGTCATTTAATTGGACGAATTGGTGAATTTTTATGTGCAATCGTTACGATGGGCAGTCTCTCTAAACAGACGAATCAACATGGGTTTGATGTCATCAGTAATGGAAAAAAAATTAGTGTAAAAACCACAGCACAAAGCACAGGTTTTATTACCTTAAATCAGAATACATTTAACGCATTTGATGAAATTTTTGTTGTACAATACAGTAATGAAGATTTTAATACTATTTATTATGGACCTAAGGAGCCAATACAAAATATTGCTAGAAAGTATGAAAATAAGTATGAGGTAGATATTAATCGAATTAAGGCAGTGTATCAAGAAATTTCAAAAAAGAATTTTTAACCTTATTGTTAAAAACAGCCCCAATGTTATTGACCATTGGAGCTGTTTTTCTTTGATTGTAAATCAATCGTATCTAAAAAATCCTTCGTAATGCGTACTACGTATTTTACTTCGTCTAAATTACGCTCCCTTAATAATGAACGATGGATATCAAGCATGAGGTTCTTTTCTTCAATATCAGTAACGCCAGATAATTTTTGGAAATTAAAAAGCTCCTCAGGGGCAATATCTAACGCTTTCATTAGTGTTTCTAGAGTACTCAAAGTAATATTTGATTGCCCATGTTCAATATTTGAAACTCTACCTTTGCTAAAACCTAATTTTCCCGTTCTTTCTGCCACTTCTTCCTGACTAAGTCCCTTGGATACTCTGATAATACGGAGTTGTTCACCTACTAGCTTTAAAAAGTCTGACATATGAATCACCTCTATGTAAAAAGCTAGTGAAAAACCTTAAAAATGCATATACTATTATGTTGGTATAATAGAGATTATGTTGCATTAAAATGGTACAATTAATAAAAGGAAGCTTTTATTATGGCAAGTGCAGGTGAAAAATGAGTTTCCATGTATGTTAGATTGGAGGATTCAAGCATGGTTAAATGTTATCGATTAGATGAGGTAGCTATAATAGAGACTGGTGAAATAGTACCGAAGAAAAAATATTTCTCAAAAAGAGGATCTCCCTTCATTTCAGCAAAATACTTAAAGCAGCTAATACCAAATGGTAAAATTGCTGAATTACCGAAAATTGATCGTACATATGAAAAATATTTTAAGTGTACAACAGTCCCCGCGAAAACTATCATACTTACGAAAACTAACTTAAATGCTACCAATAAGCAAGTGTATCAGTGTGAAGAAGAAGTATGGATTGCCAAGGATCTCGTAGCGATTATTCCAGATGAATCGATTATTTTAAGCGATTATTTATACCATTTTTTGAACTGGTATCGTGTTAATAAAGAATGGTACCATCTACATCATATTTCCCTTAAAATTCCAACTATTGAGATTCAATATAGTATGGTACAAATTTTAAATAAAGTGCAGCATTTAATAAACAATAAAGATTTTTTATTGACCCAAATAGATGGGTTACCACAGTATTTCCACCATTTCTCTGTACCGATAGAAGGGCACGCCAAAAATGTATGTCATGGGTTTAATCAGGTTCAGCACCTTTACAATCTTTTGCTATATAGAATTTTTAAGGGCGAATTAGTCAAGGACATACAGGGAACAGACTTTTTTAAAACATTCAGCATTCAGTAGCGTAAATAAGTGGTGCGAGCGAGAGAAGTTGAACCCTCGCACCGACTTTTATATATCAATAATAATTGGCAGTATCATTGGTTTTCTTTTTGTTTGTGTAAAAAGATATTGACCCACAGCGCGTTTAATTTCTCTCTTTAAGACATGAATTTGCTGTCTACCTTCCTCTTGTAGCTCATTGACTGTTTCTTTCACAAGAAAATTAACTTTTGTTAAAAGCTCCTCAAAATCTTTTGCATAAACAAAACCTCGTGAAATTGTATCTGGCTCTGAAATAAATGTTCCATCAGCCTTACTAAGTGTTAAAACGATGACTAGCATTCCATCCTCAGAAAGCTGTTTACGATCACGTAGGACAATACCTTCTACCTCACCGATACCAATGCCATCTACATATGTGTCTCCGGACGGAATTTTTCGGGTTTGTCTAGCCTTTGCATTTTCAATATCAACAACATCCCCATTCTTCATAATAAAGGTATGTCCTCTTTTGACACCAACAGATTCTGCTAGCAAGCGATGCTGGTGTAACATTCGGAACTCTCCATGAATGGGAATGAAAAATTTAGGCTTCATTAAAGTGAGCATTAGTTTTAAATCCTCCTGATAGCCATGTCCTGAAACATGCATACCTGTGTGGCTAGAGGAGCCATAAATAACCTTTGCCCCAAGCTGAAATAAATTATCGACAATGCGTGAAACACCCTTTTCATTTCCTGGAATAGGGGATGAAGCTAAAATAACGGTGTCATCAGGTAAGATTTTTACCTCACGATGACTACCACTTGCTAGCCGTGATAGAGCTGCTAATGGCTCCCCTTGACTACCTGTACATAGAACGACTACTTCCTCAGGTGGGAGATATTTTACTTCACGTGCGTCAATTAACATATCCTCTGGCATATTTAAATATCCTCGTTCAAGAGCTACATCTACCACATTCACCATACTGCGACCTAACAATGCAAGCTTTCTATTCGTAGCGATAGTAGCATTGACAATTTGTTGAATACGATTCACATTTGAGGCAAATGTAGAAATAATAATTTTACGCTGGGCATGTAAAAATGCTTCTTCAATATGATCCCCGACAAGCATTTCTGATGGTGTTAACCCGGGTCTTTCGGCATTGGTACTTTCAGAGATAAGGGCTAATACACCATTTGTGCCGATTTCAGCCATCTTATGAATATCTGCAAACTGATGATTAACAGGTGTTAAATCAAATTTAAAATCACCAGTGTGTACTACATTTCCTTCAGGAGTATGGAAAACGATTCCTAGACAATCAGGTATACTATGATTTGTTCGGAAGAAACTAACATCCACTTGTCCAAAGTTTAATGATGAATCAGAATGAATTTCTACTAAATCGGTTTCTCGTAAAAGCTTATGCTCTTTTAGTTTTAATTCGATTAATCCAAGCGTAAATCGTGTGGCATAAATAGGAACATTCAACTTTTTTAAAAGGTAGGGGATTCCACCAATATGATCCTCATGCCCATGTGTCACAATTAATGCTTTAATTTTTTCTTTATTTTCCTGTAAATACGTAATATCAGGGATGATTAAATCAATTCCCAGCAAGCTTTCATCTGGAAACTTTGCACCACAGTCAATGATTAGCATATCGTTTCCATACTGTACTACATACATATTTTTGCCAATCTCATTAATGCCACCTAAAGCAAAAATAGATAATAAATTGTTTTTTGTGGACAAGCGTATCCCTCCAATTCTTTTTGTTGCTTCAGCATTATGTAGTATAGCTATAAGCGTTTCATCCTATACGAAAAGACAATTAGAGGGATTAACTTTCATCCAATCATTAATATTAGATTTTTAAGAAGAATAGAATAGAGCAACGAACAGAATAAAGGAGATGTAATGTTGTCGAATTACTTACAGCATGCAGTATTTGAGCATCGATTTTGGCTGAGAATACTGAAAGATCATTCTCAATTCATTCATGATTCATTATATCCATCAGAAACAGAGGAAATTAAAAAGGCGAGTTCATTTATCCAACAATTTACACAACTGCTTGCTTATGTGAATTCAATAGATGCCAATAATGCGGTATCCTTTTCAGTAACTGTTGATGAAGCAGTAGAGCAACTAAAGCAATTTAAATTTCATATCCTCAGAAAGCAATTAGTAGGAAATATTAATATTCATCTACCACCAACCTTTATTAATCATATGGTCAATGAATTAGAGGAATATCAAATTGTACTAAGCTATCTTAAGAAAGGAGAAGTTCCACCTATTTTTCATGAACTGCATCATCATTTACTCTGGCTTTTAGATGCATCAGGACATGCAGGAGCCATTCATGATGATTTGGATGGGGTGGAACAAAGGCTGAAGCAAAAAAGCCACGAATTTACACAGCATTTTGATCAATTTTATTTAAAAGCAGTAGAGCTTACTGGTTATTTACGTTCTAATATAGAAACATTTCCCGCATTAAACCGCTTTAATAAAGAAGTAGAGCTAGAAATGACTTTATTTAAAACTTTTTTACGTGAGTTAGAGGAAATGGAATTAAGTGCAGAAGTATTAGGAACGTTTACAGCACTTATGGCGGATCATATGCTGAGAGAGGAGCAATACTATTTATCGAAGCTAGCTCAATCTAGAGAAGTAGAATAACTAAGGCAAGAGGCTATCTGACTATGGAAAGAAGAGATAGCCTTTTTAAATTTTTAAGGATGAATAAATACACTCGTACCGATTGGAACAATGCTCGCTAGCTCCTCAACATCCTGATTATGCATGCGAATACAGCCACGTGATACGGCATGCCCGATAGAGCTAGGATCATTAGTTCCATGAATGCCGTAATGCTCCTTCGAAAGACTCATCCACATTGTGCCGAAGGGACCACCAGGGTTTGGAGCTTTATTTATGATAATAAAATTACCGACCGGTGTAACATGTAGCATTCTACCAACCGCAATCGGATACTGTTTTTGCAGAACATCATTTTTATATAATCGAAGCCAGCGATTATCTGTGGATATTTCAATTTTATAGGGAATTGTATTGGCACTAGGAATTCCAGGTATGATTATTTGTTGTCCTATATAAAGTGCATTTGGATTGATTCCTGGATTGGCTGCAATGATAGATGAAAGGGATGTACGATAATCTCTGGCTATTTGAGGCAATGTTTCTCCCGTTTTCACTGTATGGACCAATGCCATCACCTCCTCATGTTTTTCTATAAGATATGCTAACGGTATGAAAAAATCCGATAAAGAATTACATAATGGGACATGATAAGCAGTAAATTCAGTAGTCAAGGAGCTATAGCCAAATGAAAGAGTATAAAATAACATATTTCTTTGATGAAGTGCATTATGTAAGAAGATTTATTCATATTGAGTCTCAGGAAAAGGCAGAAGCGTTGGTTCGGAGTGAACGAGATCAATATATATCCTTTACAGATAGTAGGGGAATATATCATGAACTGCATACAAAGCATGTGAGAGTTATACAAATTTCTGAATATCATCGTGTTGATAAAAGTATAAAAATGAAAAACACATAAAATACTCACCACTACACACATTAGTGTTAAAGGAGTGAGAATAATGGATAAAGACAATATACCACATGAAAAAAAGATGTTTATGAATTTAGCAAGTAAGGATAAGCCTGATATGGTTGATTCAGATAGGATTAGCATTTTTGATTTGCACGAAGATATGCAAACAGTAGATGCTATACCGATTGAAGAACTAAATAAAAGAGTGGAACGTGAAGGTGACGAACTAATTGAATTGCAGCCAGATGAATTATAGGAGGTCATAGAAGCCATGAATAATCAAAATGATGCCAAGTATACTGTTGCTGGTACCGATATTAATGATGTCAAAAGAAAAAATGCAGAGGCAGGCTTATCTTACAATGAGGTAAAAAAGCTTTTGGCACAGAATGGTGGGCACGGTACGGAGATGTATAGTGATACAGACGTTACAGAGGTAAAGCAACAGATTCAGGGGAAAAATCAATAAGTAAATTTAGGAGGGGTATGTATGTACTCCTCTTTTGTTATTATGTAGAGTAATTAAGGAGGTGATTAGCCCAATGACCGTTGAAGAAAATAATTGTCCATTATGTGGAAAAGGAAATCACTGCGGTATAGCCAATGGGCAAAAAGACTGTTGGTGCATGACAGTGTATTTTCCTGAAGAAATCTTTCAAGCAGTGCCACAGGAATTACGCAAATGTATTTGTCAAAAGTGCTTGGATACATATAAAAATACAAAATAGGTTTGCGCGTAATGCATAGGGTGTAGCAAAAACATTTGGTGAGCCATACTATACTCCTGGCACGCTAAAATAATAAAAGCACTTAAGGGAACTAATGATTATTCATTGGTACATTTGTCTACCACACATCAACCTTTCAGGCATACATTACTCTGAAAGGAGTGTGTCTAATGGCTAAATCAATTGAACTCAGTAATGTTACAAAGGCATATTTAGAGGAATATCAACGAATCCTCGATAAAATGATACAGGGTATGACCTATGTGACCATTACATGTAGTATCTCTGAAAATTTTATTAAACAAATTATCCCGCATCAAGTCGCTGCCATTAAGATGTCAGAAAATGTTTTACGCTATACAACAAATATAGCTGTTCAAAATCTCGCATTAGAAATTATTAAAACAAGTACAGAGACGCTAGAATGCTTGGAAGCGATACAAAATAGATGCTGTATCGTCCAAAATTCGGAGTATGAATTGTATGAATATATGTGTGCCTACAAAGAAATTACCCAAGCGATGTTCCAGGCGATGTGTGCACCACCAGTCTCTAATAATATTAATATCAACTATCTAAGGGAAATGATTGTTCATCATCAGGGTGGGGTACGATTGGCACAGAATGTATTGAGATTCTGTATTTGCCAAGAGTTAATACCTATTCTACGATGTATGATTGATACAATGTGTCAGCAGATTTGTGATATGGAAAAACTGCTAGATGCATTGCAGGATTGTGAAAATTGCTAGCTTTATCGCAAAAAAAGCCCTATCGAAAAAAACGCTAAAATCAAAAGATGATTTTGGCGTTTTTTGTTGAATAAATAGATATAACAAAATGAAAATTGTCAATAAGGTGTACAAAAAAATAAGAAAGTGTAAAGAATTTAAAGAGATTCTATGCTAGTTTTTGTATTATTGGTAAAATATTATATGCTAATTTTCATTCATAATTATGGTAGTTAATAATGGATGAAAAGAACCAAGTTATGGATAAGAATTGAAAAAATAGCTTAACGAATTATAGATTTGAATGCTTGTATTTAAAATTTAGGGGAGTGGACTACTATGTTCAAAAGGAAGAAAATTAATCTAGACTATGATTATTTTTCAGCTGAAAAAAATTCAGACATTGAGGCAAATGAGCGTTTTAAAGAAAAACTAGATTTCCTCGCATTATCTAGAATTAGAAGAGAATCAGTAAGCTTTTTAAGAAAAATTTACGAAAATAATAGGAAGGAAATATTAGATAATTTTTATGATCGTTTATTAGAAATTCCTGAATTTAATCATGTTATCAATACGCATTCAACTGTGGAGCGCTTAAAAGGCTTATTCGACTCTCATTTTATCAGCTTGTTTGATGATGAATTAGACTTAGACTATGTCTTTAAAAGACGGAAAATTGCTTATGTTCATGCACGAATTGGTGTTTTGCCAAACTGGATGATTTCGGCCTACACGCTTATAAATCAACTAATTATCCCGTTGATTGTGAAGGAATTATCCCGTGATCAGGATAAAATGCTGGATGTATTACTGTCTTATGATAGTTTAGTGACGATTGACCAGCAAATTATTCTTGAAACATACATTGAAATCCAAGGAGGCTCAGTTGTCAATGGCTTAGGCGAGATTATTACATATAATACACAATTAGACTCCATTAAAGAGCTTATTGAATTTCAAGAAACCCAACAAAAGGAAATCATTGCGGTGGACAACTCCATGCATGATTTAGATGCGAGTATTGAGGAAATAGCAGCTTCAGTAGGGGATATCTCCACTCATACAAAGCAGGCATTGGAAAAATTAAATGGAGATTTAGAGTCACTGCAACAAGTTTCTACCATTTTACAGTCAACAGATGAAGGTCATAAGTCCATGCAAGACGATATTGTTCGCTTAGTTGAACGGGTTAACAGTGTAGCTAAGCTAATGGAGCTAATTAAAAGAATCGCGGATCAAACAAATTTATTGGCACTTAATGCTTCGATTGAGGCAGCACGTGCAGGTGAGGCTGGTAAAGGCTTTGCTGTAGTAGCTGAAGAGGTACGAAAGCTGGCAGATGATACAAGTACATCAGTAAAATCCATTCATACTGATATTCAGGAGCTATTACTTATTACGAATAATATTAACACCTTAACAAATCAATTCTCACAGGATTTACATCAGGGTGTTACAGATACACTGCAAATTTCACATACACTTACTGAATTAAATAAAAATCTTCAGCACCAAGGAATACGCTTTGAGGAAATTGCGACAACGACTAGAGCACAAGCAGAATCATCATCAGAAATTTCAGAGCGCAATCGTAATATAACGGAGAGCATGCAAAAAAGTAAGGTAATTGTGTTTGATATGGGTTCTGCGATTTATAAGCTAAGTAAAATGATTGATGGCTATCGTTCATCTACTATTTCGAAAAACTTTATCATCAGCCAAGAGGATATTATTGAACTGGCAATTACAGACCATTTATTATGGCGCTGGAAAATTTATAATTTATTGCTAGGCTTTGAACAAATGACGGAGCAGGATGTTGGTTCCCCAAAGGAATCTCGACTTGGAGAATGGTACTACGGTACAGGGAAAAAGTTGTTGAGTAATGAGCAGGCATACATTGTATTAGAGCGTCCATTTATCCATGTTCATGAATTAGCAAAAAAGGCAGTTCAAGAGTACAATCGAGGTAATAAAGCAGCGGCTGAAACTTACTTAACTGAAATTACCAATGAATCGTATATAGTCATCGACAAACTTAAAGAGCTAAAGGAAATTTTAATGAACGAGAAAAAGCAATATATTCATTAATACAAAAGGGCCTTCCTATACGGGAGAGCCCTTTCTATTATCTAACACGATGATGAAACCTTACATTTTCAAGTACGGATGCACACATAAATGTTACTGTTCGTTTTTCGCTGTCATAGAGACACCACTCACGATGATCAACAACAGAGCCAACATTGATGCCATATTGCTTATCCTGTAACACGATAGGTTGACCAAAGCGAATTCGAATAGGTAGTTTTTTATTGCCATGATAAAGACCAGATTCATGGCTATGTCCAAAGAAAAGGAGTGATTTTTTAAATGAAGGGAATGTCGGCTGCCATGACACGCTCCATTTAAATTGATGTCCATGCATTAGTACAGCCCCTTCAATTTCCATTGTTTCAGGTAGTTTTGTAAATCGTTCAATGCCCGTTACACGTGTAATTCGTTCCTCTTGGTTGCCACGAATCGAAGGAAATGTTAGTAAATTTTCAAAGTCATTATTGACAATGGCAGCTTTTTGAAGGGATAAACCAGATACTATTTGTGCCTTTTTCTTACTTACAGTACATTCATATAAGTCCCCTAAACCTATAATTATGGCATCTTTGGCAGTTTCCTGGATATGGGCTAATACCGCTCTTGTATCTTCTATATTAGAATGTAAATCTCCTAAAAGTGCGTACTGCATTTTAACCAAGCCTTTCTTAAAAACTTTGTATAAATATCATACACCTAACAGAAATTGATAGAAAAGTAAAATGTCTAAGTATATTTTGAAGCATGTTGTTCATATTTTCGAATAGGTAGAAAAATTGCCACATTTTTAATAGCCTGATAGAATGTAATCATAATTTTCTGAAAATTATGCGGTACCAAGATCTATTAAAGGTAGTTCGTTTTTGAAGTTAAAAATAAAATTTCAGGGGGCTTATAATGACAATGCTAATGACAGATATTTTACAAAACTATGCTGTGCAACAACCTGAAGGAATTGCAACGTTATATGATGGAAAAAGGCTTACCTATAAAGAATTTTTCAAATGTGCAGAAACCTTTGCAGCTTATTTACAAGAGCAGGGTTTTAAGAAAGATGATGTCATTGCCTTATACACATTAAATTCTGATTTATTTTTAATCGCGTATATCGGAGTTCAATTAGCGGGTTTTGTAGCTATGCCCATTAATACTAAATTAGCGGCTCCAGAAGTGGAATTTATTTTTAATCATTCAGAAGCAAAAGGACTCATTTATGATGAGCGATTAAGTGAAATACTAGCAGATATTCCATATTCCTTTTCGCATGCTGTTGGGTTTAAGGAAATGGAAAAAATTATAGAGACATACACAGGACAGCTACGTTCTGTCAAATTGGTGAATGGTGATACTGCAGTTGTTATGTATACATCTGGGACGACAGGTAAGCCAAAGGGAGTAATGCTAACGCATCAAAATATTGTCTCAACGGCAGAGATATGGTCATCCTCAATGAATATGACGAAGGAAGATAGAATGTTTATTTGCACGCCTTTATTTCACTGTGCAGGACTTCATGTATTTGCAATGCCGATGTTTTATCAGGGCGGTAATGTTATCATTGAAGAAGCCTTTTCGCCAGCAAATACATTAAAGCAGCTTGCCACGACTGAGGCGACAATCTTTTTCGGTGTTCCGTCAATGTATACAATAATATTAAATACACCTAGCTTTATGGAACATACATTTAAGCGTTTACGTTTATTATGTTATGGGGCAGCTCCAATGCCATATGAGCTTGTGAAGCAAGTGAAAGAGGCATTTCCAAATGTCAAGGTACAAAATCTTTATGGTCAAACTGAAAACTCACCTGCAGCTACTTCTCTTTTAGATATGGATGCATTAACAAAAATTGGATCAGTAGGAAAACCATTGACTCAAACAGAGGTACGTGTAGTAGATAGCTTTGGAGAGTCTGTTCCGTCGGGTGAGGTAGGAGAAATTTGTGTAAGAGGCCCACAGGTAATGAAAGGCTATCTTCGAAACGAGGAAGAAACAGCTAGAACGATTAGAGATGGCTGGCTCCTATCAGGGGATTTAGGCCGTTTTGACGAAGATGGCTATCTTTACATTGTTGATCGTAAAAAAGATATGATTATTCGTGGTGGTGAAAATATTTATCCAATTGAAATAGAAGAGGTTTTATATCAGTTACCAGAAATTTTAGAGGCAGCGGTTGTTGGACTACCACATGAGGTATATGGAGAAGTACCAAAGGCATTTGTCGTATTAAAGGAAGGCAAAGCTCTTGACGAGGAGTCCATAGTGGCCTATTGCCGAAAGCAGCTTGCAAAATATAAAGTACCTTATGAGATTGAATTTCTAGCAGAGCTACCTCGTAATGCCTCGGGGAAAGTATTAAAACATACTTTGCGCCCTAAGGTCAGTACGCATTAAATAATATGATTGTTAAAATGGACAAAGGAAATCTCTGTGAATGACGGTGCTTTAAAACACATAGCTATTGTAGCCTTTAGCTTTCGTCACCTTGTGTAGAAAAGCGAGTTGGTCACAGATTTCCTTGATCATTTTGACGCAGGTTCATTAAAGAAAGATAGAATAGGAACGACTATGAAATTAGCGTATAATAGAGTCTACGACAAATTGAAATATAGATTTGAAGTGGTGGTCTTCAAAATAGAATAGGAGCGGAATTTGTCTTGTGGACGGGGTTTAAACGCTTTTTACTAATAGGTATTATCATCATTATGTTACTTTCAGGCTGTAATCAATTTTCGCAGCAGGAAAAACAAAAAAGTGAATTAACAGTTTTAACGGTAGAGTTTAATAGTGGTGCACCCATCCCGAATCTTTATATAACGGTTACTGATGTGAAGACGGGAAAAATAGTAGAGGATGTAATTGGCTCTGATGAGGGAGAGGCAACCTTTTCAAAGTTAATAGAGGGACAGGAGTATGCCATTGCTGCAACTACACTTGAAAATAGTACTGAAAATAATGGCTATACAACAATTGAAAATTTTACGTACGATTCAACAAAGCCATACTATCGACTCCAAACACATTTTTCAAGAGATGAGCAGGAATTGGATGTACCAGTTGTTATGCAAAATCCTGAGCTACCACATGGCTGTGAAATTACATCGTTAACAGCCGTCTTAAATTATTATGGTGTGAATGTTACAAAGCTTGAAATGGCTGATACGTATTTACCGAAGCAAAAAATTTCTACTGTAGACGGGCAACGATTTGGTCCAAATCCAAATCAGGCTTTTGCAGGTGATCCTAGAGATAAAGCAAACGGTATGTATGTCTTTGCAGCTCCAATTGTCAAAGCGGCAGAGGCAGTAATAGCTGATAAACAGGCAAATTTACGTGTCACAAATATGAGTAAAGCCTCGCAGGACGAAATTTTACAACTTGTTCGGGAGGGTGTACCCGTTGTGACTTGGGTTACATTGGATTTATCGAAGCCCAACAAAAAAGCAGCTAAGGGCTGGATCTATAAAGGTGAAACAACGCCGCATGTAGCATATATGAACTTGCATGCTGTTGTCTTAACAGGACATTTAGGCAATAAAGTAGTTGTCATGGACCCATTAAAAGGCTATGTTACATATAATGTCGATCAATTTTTCAAAAGCTATAAAGAGCTAGGAGAACAAGCTGTAGCATTGCATAAATAGTTTCTTAGAGGCATCATAAAGTAGCAGTATGTTACACTTAGAAAAAAAGCTAAAGTGAGTTGAGTAGAATGGCTATTACCCATGCTTTTTTACCAGTTTTATTAGGAGATGAAATGAATGCTTATGGCATGGCTAGGGCATTTTACGAATCCTATGGTGTAAAACCACTTGCAGTAAATCATACAAATATGGCGAAAATACAACAGAGTGATTTATTAACATTTCGTGAAATACCAAGATTGAATATTGAAGAACGTTTTGTAGTTGCTTTACAGGCAATCGCAGAGGAATTTGCTGATAAAAAACTATTGTTGTTGGCCTGTGATGAGTTTTATGTAAAAAAAATAGTGCAACATAAAGAGGAGCTAGCAGAGCTTTTTATCATACCTTATGTAGATGCGCCACTAGCTAACCAGCTATTAACGCGTGAGAGTATGTATGAGCTTTCAGCAAAATTTGGCTTTCAATATCCTGCTATGCATGTTTGTACGGTCAATGACTATGAAGAATTTGAAATTCCCTTCGAGTATCCAGTTGTCATTAAACCAATGAATATGACAAAGTATGCTACATGTATTTTTCCAGGTAAGAAAAAGGTATATATTGCATATGATACTGAGGAAAAGGATGCAATTTTCAAGGCTATTTACAAGGAATCTGCCTACAGAGATGATTTGATGGTACAGCAATATATTCCAGGTGAGGATGCCAATATGCGTGTCGTTAATGCCTATGTTGGGCAAGACAGACAAGCGAAGCTACTAGCTATCGGAAATCCTATTTTAGAGGAGCATTCTCCTGATGGAATAGGTCGTTATGTAGCGATTATGACGATATATGATAGGGATTTAATGAATCAAGTCAAAGTATTTTTGGAGCAAATCCAATTTCAGGGCTTTGCCACGTTTGATATGAAGTATGATGAACGTGACGGGCAATATAAGCTTTTGAGTATTGAATTACATAATGAGCTTTCAAATTATTATGTGACAGCAAGTGGCTATAATTTAATGCAATACGTTGCGGATGATTTTATCCGTGGTAGCAAGCTACAGCTCACTTATGTGCAAAACAAGCATCTTTGGACAATTGTGCCAAACGGTGTACTTTTTAAATATGTTCAAAATGAGCAACTTGTGATTGAAGCAAAGAGCTTGATTCGACAAGGACTAGCAACTGACTCCATTTTCAATTATAAGGATATGAATGCTAGGCGTTGGTTGAACATAACGCTCGATAATCTAAGCTTTTATCGAAAATATAAGAAATATTTTAACAACAAAGGTCTGTCTAACTCATGAAAAAACAAACTTTAGGTATTATAGGTGGCGTTGGTCCACTTGCAACAATGTTTATCGGTGAAATGATTGTAAGACGTACAAAGGCAACGAAGGATCAGGAGCATCTGCATACACTTATTGATAATGATACAAATATTCCTGATCGTACGGCTTTTATTTTAGATCAAACAAAAGAAAATCCTGTTCCAGTAATTATAGATGATGCAAGAAAGCTTGCTTCAATTGGGGCAAATATGATAGCTATTCCGTGTAATACAGCGCATACCTTTTATGATGAAATTGCGGAAGGCTCCCCAGTGCCAGTGCTCCATATGATACGAGAAACTGCGAAGCGTGCCTATGATTTAGGCGCAAAACGTGTTGGTATTTTAGCAACAACTGGCACTTTAACGTCGCGCATGTATCAAAGTGCGTTAGAGGAATATGGTCTAACACCTGTTGTTCCAGATGAGCAAATCAAGGAAAAAGTGATGTCAATTATTTACGACTTTGTTAAGGCTGGAAAGGATGTCCCATCAGAGGAATGGCAACCGATAGAAGAGGCGATGCTAGCACTTAATTGTGATCGTATTGTTTTAGGCTGTACAGAATTATCGATTGTAAATAGAGATTTAAAACTAAATGATAAATATATTGATTCATTAATTGTTCTGGCAGAATGTGCGATTTTGTCATGTGGCTATGAATTAGTAGATTAACTAGCTAAAAAAAATCTGCTCGCTTTTCGCGGATAAGCCCCAAGCCTTCCATGAAGTGTAAGAGGCTTACATTCCGTGCATGAGGCGTGCAGATTTTTTAGTTATTAAGTATTACATACTCATTTAGTGAAACGATTAGCAATTGGTTTTCGTACATATGAAGTAGGAAAATGCTTAGTGTGTTAAACTAGTGTCAAGCAGATAGAAGGTGGGAAATAACATGTCAGTTATAAACTTATTAAATGAAGCATTACAAGCAAAATGGAAATTTGAAGAACCGATGAAAATTCAAGAGGAAATGATTCCAGCAATGCTTGAAGGGAAAGATATTGTGGCAGAATCGCCAACAGGATCGGGGAAGACATTAGCTTATGTTCTTCCTTTATTAAATAAAGTAAATGGTGCAAAAAAACAAACGCAAGGACTTATTGTAGCCCCATCACAGGAGCTGGCTATGCAAATTGTAGAGGTTATCCGTGAATGGACAGCAGGCTCAGATATTACAGTTCAGCAATTAATTGGTGGCGCAAATGCTGCACGTCAAATTGAAAAGCTAAAGAAAAAGCCGACAATCGTAGTTGGAACACCTGGTCGTTTAAATGAACTAGCACGAGCAGGAAAATTAAAGCTTAAAGAAATAGAAACAATAATTCTAGATGAATGCGATCAGTTGCTTAGCCGAGAATATCGTGTGGTTGTAAAATCCTTTATCGAAGGCTCTGCATACGGGCGTCAAGTAGTTGTGGTTTCGGCAACGATCACTGAGGAGATTGAGTTAGTGGCTAGTCGCATGATGTTTGAACCAATACGCTTTAAAATAAAGCCTGAAGATATGGTGAAGGTAGGAAAGGTTGTGCATTCCTTTATCAAGCTTGAAGAGCGAGATAAAACTGATTTCCTACGTCGCTTAGCACATACAGAAGGGCTACGTGCATTAGCTTTTGTAAACAATATCGATCAATTATTAATGAAAGAAACGAAGCTACAATATCGTTCTGCACCAATTGTGACATTACATTCCGACATGAAAAAAGAAGAGCGTAAAAAGGCATTAGATGCATTCCGCAAAGGAGAGGCACGTATTTTAATCGCTACAGATATTGCTGCACGAGGTTTAGATATTGCAGGTTTAACACATGTTATTCATGTTGATGTACCAAGAACGATTGAACAATACTTACATCGCTCAGGACGTACAGGACGTGCTGGAGCAGATGGCGAGGTATTAACGTTATTAGCTTATCGAGATGAAAAAGCGTATAAAAAATGGATAAGAGAAATTCCAGGCAAATCTGTACAAAAGGTATGGCATAATGGCATGCTAGTAGAAGGAAATTCAAAAACAATTGGACAAAAGCGAGGTTAACGAATATGACGTTTGAAGAAAAATTACAAGCATATGCAGAGCTTGCAGTAAAAGTTGGTGTTAATATCCAGCCAGGGCAATATTTATTAGTGAATACTTCAGTAGAAGCACTCGATTTTGCACGCTTAGTAGTGAAAGAGGCTTACAAGGCTGGTGCGGGACGTGTTCATGTAAACTTTTCAGATGATGTAATGGATCGAGCTTATTTCGAGCATGCCTCAGAGGAAGAATTCAATCGTTTCCCAGAATGGGTAGTAAAGATGCGTGATGAACTAATTGAACGTAAGGGTGCTTTATTATGGATTGATGCTGCAGATCCAGATAAATTAACAGGTATTCCAGCCGAACGTCTTGCAACACATCAAAAAGTATCAGGAGCAGCCCTGAAAAATTATCGCAATGCTGTTATGAAGGATTTAATCGCGTGGTCTATCGTTGCAGTTCCATCACCGAAATGGGCGGCGAAGGTTTTTCCGAATTTATCAACTGAGAAACAGGTGCCAGCTCTTTGGGAGGCAATTTTTAAAACAGTTCATATTGGAGAGGGCAATGCAGTTGAAAATTGGCGTGAACATGTTGCCAATTTAGAGTCTCGTGCTGTTTTACTTAATCGTAAAAAATATGCAAAGCTTCACTATACAGCACCGGGTACTGATTTAACAATTGCATTAGCTCCGCAGCATAAATGGCTTACTGGAGGTAGTAAAACACCAAATGATACAGTCTTTATTGCAAATATGCCGACAGAAGAGGTATATACGTTACCATTAAAACAAGGGGTAAATGGCTATGTGAGCAATACAAAGCCATTAGTATACCAAGGTAATATTATTGATGGCTTTAAACTAACATTTGAAGAAGGAAAAATTATCAAGGCCGAGGCACAGGTAGGTCATGATTTATTACAGGAGCTTATTCAGGTAGATGAGGGTTCATGCTATTTAGGTGAAGTAGCGCTAGTACCACACGAGTCTCCAATTTCAGCTTCTGAGATTTTATATTTTAATACTTTATTTGATGAAAATGCATCCAACCATTTAGCTATCGGTGAGGCGTATCCAACTTGCCTAGAAGGTGGTAGAGATTTAGAAAATGGGCAGCTTGAGGCTTTAGGTGCAAATATTTCTGTCACACATGAGGATTTTATGATTGGCAGTGGTGAGATGGATATTGACGGTATTTTACCAGATGGTACTGTGGAGCCAATTTTCCGCAAAGGTAGCTGGGCTTTTTAAATTCTGTTGATATAAGGGAAAGGGGTTGAGCAGATGAAGCGTTTACTAAGTCTTGTTATAGCTATAATTACAATGGTTTTTGTTGCTTCATCTGCCTTTGCTCAAAGTGAAAATTACGTGGCTATTGGAGATTCCTTGGCAGCCGGTCAAACACCCTATCAAGAGATTGATCACGGCTATAGTGATTTAATTGCTATGAGGTTGGGTATGACTGGGCAATTAAGCAACTTTACCAAGGAGCTTGCTTTCCCAGGCTTTACAACAACAGATGTACTGAAACGGATAAAATCTAAGGAAGCAAGTGACCTTTTAGCAGATGCTACTCTCATTACAATTTCGGCAGGTGCCAATGATTTACTGCGTCTTGTTCAGGTCAATCCAACTGCTGGTACATTAGCCTTTTCACAGCTACAAACAGATTATGCATTAAATATCGCCAGAAAAAATATGATAGATATTTTAGAGGAATTGAAGGTACGGGCACCTAAAGCAAAAGTCTATGTAATGGGCTATTATTTTGCATATCCTAATGTGCATGCTACGCAAAAAGAAGGCACAAATAGACAGCTTATAAAGCTAAATACAATTTTACAACAGCAGGCTGAACAGGCTGGAGCAGTTTATGTAAATGTGTTTGATGCTTTTGGCTTAAATGCTACAAGCTTTTTACCGAATATTTCTGATGTACACCCAAATTTTGAGGGCTATCGTCAAATGGCCAATGCATTTCTATATGAATATAGTGGAGGCGATGCATTAACGATTTCCGTCATTGAGTTGCCTAAGCCTCATCCTATTTCATTTGATGAGATTTTAGAAAAACAAACAAAGTCTATGCCAATAAAAGAAGAGAAGGAACCTGATTCTATTGCACGTATTATACAAGGATTTATCGGTTATGCAGCATTTATAGAAAAGGCGAGAGCAATTTAATAAAAATTAAAAGGGTATCGATAGAGATGCTCTTTTTTTCATGTGGTAACGGATAAAACTTTCAAATCAATGAATGGAAGAGGAGAAATAAGGGATAAAACAATACTAATAAAAGGTAAATCAATCATTCTATTAGTCGTGATAAAATGGAGATAGATTGGAGGCGCAAAGAATGAAAATATTTCATACAGCAGATTGGCATTTGGGAAAGCTCGTACAGGGAGTCTATATGACGGAGGATCAGCGCTATATTTTACAGCAATTTATGCAAGCCATTGATGAAGAAAAGCCTGATGTTATCATTATAGCCGGTGATTTATATGACCGTTCTATGCCCCCTATAGAGGCCGTTAATTTACTGAATGATATTTTAGCAGAGATTGTGCTTGATAAAAAAATTCCGGTGTTAGCGGTTGCCGGGAACCATGATAGTGCAGGTCGATTGAATTTTGGCAGTAGTCTAATGCGTGATAGTGGATTACATATGAAGGGTCAATTTACGAAGGATCATGCTCCAATTATTGTAGCGGATGACTTTGGTGATGTACATTTTCATCTTGTGCCATATGTGGAGCCTTCGTCAGTTCGTACAATTTTAGAAGATGATACAATTCGTTCTCACCAAGATGCGATGCAAAAAATTATTGACCACATTGGACAGGGCTTAGATTCAACAAAACGTCATGTGTTTGTAGGACATGCCTTTGTAACAAAGTATGGTGAGGAGGAAGCGAATACGAGTGATTCAGAGCGCCCACTTTCAATAGGTGGATCTGATTGTATAGATGCGGCGTTATTTAAGCCTTTTCATTACACGGCACTTGGCCATTTACATAAAGCACATTTTGTGTTGAATGAAAAAATTCGCTATGCTGGCTCTCCATTGAAATATTCATTGTCTGAGCATTTACATGAGAAGGGCTTTTTAATCGTTGAACTAGATGCACAGGGAGATATTACTGTGACAAAACGAAAGCTTCTACCAAGACGAGATTTACGCATAGTAGAGGGCTTGATGGATGATTTATTAGCATTACCACCAAATGAAGATTATGTATTTGTCCGTTTAACAGATACGACACCAGTGGTTTCACCGATGGAGCGTATTCGTACAGTATTTCCTCATGCAATGCATATCGAACGTAAAGTCATGCGCCCAGAAATACTACATGAAATTCAAGCAGTCGAGTCAGAGAAGGTAGATGACATTGATTTATTCCGTTCATTTTTTACAGATATCATTGGTGTCCAGCCTGATCAGGATACAGAGCGTCTATTTACAGAGATGCTTCAGGAATTATTAGATGAGGAGCGAGAAACAGTAAAATGAAGCCATTGAAGTTAACAATTACTGCATTCGGTCCATATAAAAACACAGAAATAATTGATTTTCAACAGCTTGGTGACCATCGTTTATTTGCGATTTCTGGTAAAACAGGGGCTGGGAAAACGACTATTTTCGATGCTATTTGTTATGCGCTATATGGATCAGGTAGCGGTGAGGATCGTCAGGATACAGCAATGCTACGAAGTGGGTTCGCAGAGGATGATATTTATACTGCGGTAGAGCTCACTTTTGAAATGGATGGCAGGATTTATCATGCTTTACGTCAGCCTGGCCATATCAAAGCAAAAAATAAAAGTATTACAGGTAAGAAAATTGAATTGGCTGAAGTTAAAGAAGGTAAACTTGATTTTGGCATTGTAGAAAAGCAACAAACACTTGAGGTAGATAAAAAGCTACAGGAAATAATAGGTCTGACAAAGGACCAATTTAGCCAAATTGTCATGCTACCACAAGGTGAGTTTCGCAAGCTATTAACCTCTGATTCTACAAACAAAGAGGTTATATTACGTAAAATATTTAAAACAGATCGCTTCGGTGCAATGACCAAAAAACTAGATGCCAAACGAAAAGAAGCAGAGAGTGATTTACTACGAGCTCAACAATTAAAGAAGCATTTACTTGGTCAAATTGCAGGAGCCTTACCACAGCGACCTTCTTTTTTATTTACTTGTATAAATGATAATACCGCAAACATGCATCAAGTGAAAAAGGCATTGGAAGAGGAACATGCCTATTATATTGAATGTATTCAAGTAGAGCAACAGCGCTATGAGGAAGCCTATGCTCATCATCAAAAAGAACAAGAATATTACAGTATGGCAAAAACGCTGAATGAACAATTTGAAGAGCAATCCAAACGTCAAAACCAACTGCAAGTATTGCTACAAGAACAGGATGTATATACTGTTAAGGAACGTGAGATTGCTTTGGCAGAGAAAGCAGAACGGCTAGTGTTAGTTGAGCAACAATGTATCGATCTACGCAATGAGCTAAATAGAAAAGAACAATCCTATCAGCAAGCGTTGATGGAACAGCAAAATGCAGAGGCTCAGCTGATAGTTGCACAAGAAAAGTTTAACGCTGAAGAGGCAAAAGAGCCTGAACGACAGCGCATACTACAGCAAGAAATACAGCTCCAAGCATTATTACCGAAATTTGAAGCGTATGAGCATAATCTTCAGCAAATGCAACTAGCTGAGCAATATGTCGTTACAGCCAAACGGTCACTAGCAGATAATGTTGCATTGCTCGAAAAAGAACAACTGCAATTACAGCAATTAACAACAACAATTGAGCAATATGAAAAACAGCTAGAACCATATGAAAGTTATTTAGAGCAACTGCCCAAGCTAAAGGAACAAGTATCATTACTAGCGCAAGTTGAAAAGTATACAAAGGCAGTTGAGACAATTGAGCAGGATGTAATGACTGCTAATGTCCGTAACCAAAAAAGTAAACAAGCCCTTCAAAAGCTAGAACAGCAATGGATTACTAGCCAAGCAAGTATCTTAGCTCGGCAGCTTAAAGATGGGGAGCCTTGCCCAGTTTGCGGTAGTACAACACACCTCAAAACACATTTAGAACAATTGGAGAGTATTGAATTAGCCCAGGTGGAAGCTTTACGGGTAAAGGCAACAACTAATGAGCGTAAGTTTTTGGAGAAAGAAGCTTTATTGAACTCCACTAAGCAGCTTTTACAAGAGGCACTAGCGCAGCTGGAGACTAATCATATCGATCAAACTAATCAAGCGCAAATAGTAGCCTCCTTACAATATGTAGAGCAACAAATTACCTTTTTAAAAATAGTCAATCAACAATTAGTTGATGTACGCTTGAAACAAAAGCAACAACGTGGAAGTCTGGAGTTGCTACAAGAAAAGCACATAAAGTTAGAGCGATATTTAGCTGACCAGATGCAGGAATTAACAAAGCAACGGGCAATTGTGGAGGAACAGCAAAAGCATATCCCTGAAAATATTAAGACATTACAGGCGTTAAAGCAGGCAATTGCGGCTATCGCTTCACAGAAGGTTGTATTACAAACTGCTTGGCATACCAGCCAACAAAGCCTACAAACTTCAAAGGAAGCGGTAAATGGTGCTAAAAAGGCTGTTGAAATAACCAAACAGGCTTTCGAGGAATTCAAGCAGAAAATGGATGAAAGGCGTGAGCAATTTTCAGAAAGTATGAAAATCGCAGGCTTTGAAAATTTTGAAGAATTTGCTGCTGCGAAGCGTAGTGAGTTTCAAGTAGAGGCTTTACGGAAGGCTTGTAGTGATTATACGCTACAAGTGCACACATTGCAGGTACAAATTACTGAAGGAGCTAAACATCTTCAAGGAAAGGAGAAGCAAGATTTAGCGTTAATGGAAGAAAAGCTAGAGATATACCGTGTAACATATGAGGAAGCATTTAAAGTGTTACAGCAAATGAAAGGATTTGCAAAAGCATGTGAAGACTTTGTTGAAAGAATCGAAGAAACAGCACAAGAGATTCGTTTACTTGAAAAGGAAGCAGGACGAGTGAAAGAACTCTATGCCATGTTAAATGGTCAGAATACGAAAAAGCTATCCTTTGAGCGTTATATCCAAATCAACTATTTAGATAAAATCACAGAGGCAGCAAATATACGTTTACAGCATTTATCCAATGGACAATTTGAGCTTCGACGTTCTGATCGATTAGAAAAGCATGCTAAGCAAAGTGGTTTAGGGCTAGATGTTTATGATGCCTATACAGATCAATTACGCGATGTGAAAACATTATCGGGTGGAGAAAAGTTCAATGCATCATTAAGTCTTGCCCTTGGTATGGCAGATGTCATTCAAAGCTTTCAGGGGAATATTCATATTGAAACAATGTTTATCGATGAGGGCTTCGGATCACTTGATGAAGAAGCCTTAAATAAAGCAATTGATACACTGATTGATTTACAGGATTCTGGACGTATGATTGGCGTTATTTCTCACGTTGCAGAGTTAAAAGCTACAATGCCAGCTGTGTTACATGTTGAAAAAACAATGAATGGTCATAGTCAAACTTATTTTGAAGTGAAGTAGAGGCGTAAAACGATACGCCTCTTTTTTTATCTTCATTCAGCAAATGTTTTTTATATCGAAAGCATAGCGGCAAATGTTTTTTTGCGCGAAAGCGTAGCGGCAGCTACAATTACGCCAAGGCGAAATGGATTCTATAAATCATCGATAATGATATAGGTCATGTAAATTGGACCATGTACTCCAACGACTAAAATCATTTCAATATCAGCAGAATTACTAGGACCAGAAATAAAATTAACACAAGAGGCGAGAGTTTCTCCATTTTGTAGACGCTCCCGAATTTGTATAGCTGCCTGTGTCATTCGAGGCACAATCGAGCTTTTTGGTATTAGGATAATAGACTTGGTAGGTAAGAAACTCACAGTACGACCGTGATGTGGATTGCTAAAAAGTACAGCTGTACCGGATTCCGCTAGTGTAATATCACTAATTGTAATTCCTATATTGGCCTTCTCTACTAGTGCTATATTATCTCTGCCGATTGTTGGGTCCCAAGTATGTAGTTCGATTTGTTTTTTAGGTAATGTATCTGAAAAAAGCTCTGTCAGACCATAAGCGTCAAATCGTTCATCCTGCCATGTCATAATTGGTCCACCATCATAATCGTCAATGACTTTTTCCAGTGTCATAGCTAAATCAGCAGAGGATGTGACGACGCAGTTCGTATTGATACGTGTGCATTGTTTTTGTAATGTGACCAACAGCTCATCCTGAGATAAGTTTTGTAATGTTTTATTTTGTGGTGAATACCGCCACTGAGGACGCTCTACATGCACAGGTGTAGATATTCGTTGAAGTCTAGAGGATAATTGACGAATAAATGTCTCTCGATTTTGAATTTTGCCTACCATTCCTTACTCATCTCCTTTTTGTCTATTTTCGAACCAGTCACGGAAGCGCTCTTTTTTAGGTGCAGGGAATTCACGAATAGTTGTCCAACTTTTTAATGGACCGATGCCTTTAGATAATTGGTCATTTTTTGTTAATGGCTTTAAAACACTCGATGCAACCTTAGATCCGAATTTATACATACCACTTGATGAGGAACCAATTCCGAAAATAGACATAAGGAAGCGCTCTGATATAGGGGCACGACCTTCTTTTTCTACAATCGTTTGTCGATGCTTATGCAGTAATTCATGTAACGGAATTTTTACTGGGCAAACGTCTGTACAAGCACCGCAAAGTGTTGAAGCAAATGGTAGCTCCTTATAGTCATCATAGCCACCCAGCAAAGGTGATAAGACTGCCCCAACTGGTCCGGAGTATATTGAACCGTATGAATGACCACCTACATGTCGATAAACAGGACAAATATTAGCGCATGCACCACAGCGAATACATTGTAAGATTGCTTGAAATTCACTACCTAAAATTTCAGACCGTCCATTATCAACAATAACTAAATGAAACTCTTCTGGTCCATCCACATCACCATCTTGACGAGGTCCACTTAAAACAGTTACATAACTAGGAAGCTTTTGGCCCACTGCACTTCTTGTTAACATATTGACTAGTACTTCGAGCTCTTCAAATGTTGGGACAAGTCTTTCCATCCCCATTACGGTAATTTGTGTTTTTGGTAGTGCTGTTGATAAGTCAGCATTTCCCTCATTTGTTACGATGCAAACAGAACCAGTTTCAGCCACCGCAAAGTTACAACCCGTAATGCCGATATCAGCTGATAAATAATCATCACGCAGCATTTTACGGGCATGCTTTGTTAGCTCCTCAGGACGTTCAGAGCCTTCATATTGGTGATGAAATTGGAAGCTTTCCCGCACCTGTTCTTTCTTTCGATGTAAGGCGGGTGCCACGATATGTGAGGGTAAATCATTATCTAGTTGTAAAATATATTCCCCTAAATCAGTTTCAACAACCTGACAGCCAACATGCTCTTCTAAATAATGATTTAAGTCTATTTCCTCTGTTACCATCGATTTTGATTTGACAATTTTTTTAGCCTCTTTTTCCTTTGCAACATTAGCAATATAAGCTTGGGCTTCCTCTGCAGTAGTCGCAAAGAAAACATGCCCACCTCGTGCAGCAACCTGCTCACTTAACTCCGTTAAATAATAATCAAGATTTGCAAGTACATGCTGACGGATCTCTTCACCAAGAGAACGCCACTCCTCCCAATGACCAAGCTCCTCAGTAGCTAATTGACGATTTGTTTCCAAACGATCTTGTGCACCCGAAACGGCACTGCGCATAAAAGTATTTTGAATGCCTTCACCAACACGATTATTAAATGATTCATTACCGACCTTCATTGGCATGATGTATGCACCTCCGCTTTTCGAGAATTCAAAATTTCAGCTATATGAAGTACCTGTATATGGGCACCTAATCGTTCTGCACGTCCACGAATATTCATTAAACAGCCTTCATCTGCACCAACTAAATAAGTGGCACCAGTTTCAATGATATGTTGTACCTTTTCATCAACCATTTGCTCAGAAATTGGTGTCATTTTTACAGAGAAAGTTCCACCAAAACCACAGCAAGTTGTTTTGTTAGGAAGCTCAGTATATGTTAAGCCTTTAACATTTTCTAGTAACATTAAAGGTGCGCTTTTTACACCAAGTAAACGTGTCATATGGCAAGACATGTGATAGGTCACATTTCCGTTGAAGCTAGCCCCCACATCTGTAATATCAAGAACCTCTACGATAAATTGTGTTAACTCATACGTTTTTTCAGCTAATTGTTTTGCACGAGATGCCCATTCAACATCATTCACAAAAACTTTTTCATATTCTCGGAACATATAAGCACAGGAACCAGAAGGGCAGACGACATATTCAGCACCATCAAATGCTTTTATCATATTTTTCATGGCTTCCTTTGCTTCATTAACATAGCCTGAGTTATAGGCAGGTTGTCCACAGCAAATTTGTTCCTTTGGAAAAATGACTTCACAGCCAAGATGTTCTAGAAGTTCTACAGTTGCTTTGCCCACATTTGTTTGAAACATATCTACTAAACATGTTGCGAAAAGTGAGACTTTCATGTTTGTTCATCTCCTACGGTTTAATTAATAATCGAGAGTATTGACCTAAGAATAAAGTATGATCGCAGTAATTAATGCAGGTATTGCTGCAATAATGGGCCCAAGTACTGAAACAAAAAATATATGTTTGTAGGCATCTTTATGTGTTAATCCTATAACAGCCAATACCGTAATAACGGCACCATTGTGCGGTAATGAATCTAAACTACCGGAGGCAATTGTCGCAACGCGATGAAGTGCCTCTGGATCAACCCCTAAATCTAAATAGGTCTGAGCAAGTGTTTCCATCGCAATTCCAAGTCCACCAGAGGCAGTACCTGTAATCCCTGCAAGTGCTGCAATAGCAACATAAAGAGAAATTAAAGGACTTCCAGGTATGTTGGCAAGCATTTCTGTAATGACACCAAAGCCTGCAGTTGCTGCAATAACTGTACCGTACCCGACATCAGCACTTGTATTGACAATTGGTAGAACGGTATTTGTTGCACCCACATTAATTGCTTGTAGCTTGTTGTCTATGTATTTCCAAAAAATCATAATAGAAAGAAGCACAGTAAGCATCAATGTATAAAGGATATCAACCTTAAAAACGTTTAACGTAACAATTAAGAAGATAGGTGGCAAAATACTTAAGATAAATGGCGGATATCTTTTCACACTTGCCTCAAATGCTTTTGAATCTTGTTTTTCAGGATTTTTCATATTTTCATATGTTTCACCACGTGCCTCTGTTTTAGATAATTGTCTTTTTAAATAGAAGCAATTAAAAAGAATAATGGTGATTGTAGCAACAATTCCAACAACAGGTGCTGCAGTAGCTGTTGTATCTAAATATTTTGTTGGAATGATATTTTGTACAGATGGTGAACCAGGTAGCATGGTCATTGTAAATGTTGCCATTCCGAAGAAAAATGCTCCTGTAAATAAATGCCAAGGTATATTCATAGCCTTAAATAATGGTTTAGCAATAGGTAAAATGGCGAAAATTACAACGTATGTATTAATGCCACCTAATGTTAAAAAAGCACAAATAATAACGACTGCCATTAGCGCGTTAAATTTACTATGACGACCCATAATATTTAAAAGTTTTTCAGCTATTGAACGTGCAGCACCACTTTCTTCCATAAATTTTCCGAAAATTGCGGCAAATAAGAAGATGAGGTAGTAGTTTTTCATAAAATTTATAAACCCGCTCATATAGTTGCCTTGTAATGACTCTAAAATAGGCATTTGATTTAAAATGATGACGATTAAACTGGCTACTGGCGCAATAATAATGATACTGAAGCCACGTAATGCTAAAAATATTAATAAAGCCAGTGACGCAATAATTGTAAATAAACTCCATATTTCCATACTTAGACAGCCCTCCTGCTTAATAAAAATATTCTGAAAATTCAACAAGTAGGGTTTAGTATAACAATGAATACTATGAAAATACTATGTAAAAACAGACAAAGATAAGAACTATCCTTTGTCTGTTTTGGCTAATTTCATATTTTGTAAGTAAGAAAACATATAAATTGCAAGATTTAATTCGAACATAGTTTTCCCATTTTGCTCGTCAATCTCTATTAATGAAAAAATCGTCTGGAGTCTATATTTAATGGTGTTTAGGTGTACAAAGCATGCCTCGGCTGTTTTTTTCCGATTTTGATTATGTTCAAAAAATAGCTTTAGTGTATATAATAAATCGGTTTTATGTTGATTATCATATTCAATAATTGGGCCAAGCTTCAGTCCCACATACTCAGCCATTTCCTGTGGGTCATTATTTAAAAAAAGTGTATAAGGTCCAAGCTTATCATAGGATATGATGAATGGTGCCTGTTCTAGTGTCTGCAAATAGTCAATACACTTTGTGGAGTCCCGATATGAACTGAAAATGTTTTCAATTGTGTCAAAGTGTCTTCCGAGACCAACTATAAACGCTAGTGAATTGTACTTTGTTGAGTCCTTTTCGAGGAGTACAAAAAAATATTGAATACGCTCTTTAAACTGTTCGACTGAAACTCGCAAATTGTTCATAAATAAAAAATGATAGTGCAAATCATGCTCCGAGATAAAAACTGGTAAGGAAAATAAGCGAGTTAAACGATATAGAAGTTTACTAAATTGGTGCTGCATTTTTTTAGTTTGAGCAACATGATATGAACTCCCATCAAGTTGTAGGGTAGCACATAAGTAATGAGAAGTTTGATGAATTTCTTGACGTTTATAAAAGGCATTGAAATTTGAGCTTAAAAGCTGTTGTAGCAAATATCCATCATATTTAAAGGAATTTTCTAGCTCCTTTTCCTCCTCTGCTAACTGTAAGGCAAATAGTGCACTTGCCTGCTCCACTGCAAATAAATCTAAAGGGTCCATCTGTAAATGATGATTCATAACGATTAATAGTACTCCTATAACACCCCGCTCTGTATGAATAGGAAACAAATAACTTACATACGTTTCATCTTTGATTGGTATGTATACTTGATGTCGTATACAGTGCTGTACAACTTTATCAAGATGCATTGATGTTTGTTCTTTTAAAATATCAGTAGCAAACTTAGCTGTAGGAGAAGATGCGATAAGTAAATCGTAAAAATCTGTCATAATAGCTACAGACTGACCTAGTAATGATGCAAGCGTATCAATCATATCGCTTAGACGACCACGTGTTAAGGAAACCTGTGTTAACGCATTATAAATACGTTTAGAGCGTTCGTTTTGAGTAAATAATTTTGCATTTTCAATCGCAATTGAGGATTGGTTTGCAAATGCTTGTAACATCGTTAAATCGCTATTTTCAAACTGTGTATCTCCTGAAAAATTGACGATTGTTAATACCCCTATGCATGAGTTACTTTTATCAAGAAGTGGAGCACAAACAGCACTTTTGGGGTAAGAAAAATTACCAACTGCTTTTGTATAGTTTTCTTCATACTGTGGAAATAAATCCGCCATGCTTTCTGTAACATCGCTGCTAGAGTGGAATCTAAACGCTTGTTTTTGGGAAAATACCTTTCCAGTCATCCCTTCATTGGAGGCAAGGTGAATCTTTTTTAAATAAGCCAGGTCATAGCCAATGGCATGCTTGGCTACAAGACGATTAGTTTCTGTATTCAACATAAACAATACCCCTGCATCAGCACCTTCAATTACATGCAGCACCTCACTCATCAGTTTTTCTAATACTTGGTTAATATCGAGTGTTGAAGTTAGGACCTGTGCTGCATTAACCAAGCTCATTAATTGTTTTTCGCTATTTATTTTAAACAACCCCTCATCTGTAGTGCTAAACCCTATTTTAATATAAATCTGCTATACCAAGTATAAGAATACAGTTATGAAGGCAAAAAAAGAATCTGCAATAAAAAAAGTAAGCGTTTCAAATCCTAAGGGATTGGATTGACGCTTACCAGTAAAAGAGAGCAGATTTTTAATTTAGATATTTACCTTAAAATGAGTTTAGATTATTTTTTATAGCTGTCTTTGGAAGAATAAGGGGCTCCTTTCTTCGCAGCAATTACCTTTTTTACAATGGGTATAACGATAGGTGCTAATTTTACGGCGGTTTTGACAACTTTAGATACTTTCATAAAATAACAGCTCCTTTTACTATTAGTTCTACCTTTTTATGTTAGAAATGAAACATTAACGAATAACACGAACCGCTTGCACGATATTCCAAATAACAATCCCTAGTGAGACGAGTAAGTAAATGGCAAATGATGCAAACCAAACGATTATAAATGTATTACTACCTGATTCTGGGTCAAAAGTGTTAAAGGATATAGTTGAGAAGACAAAAACAGCAAAGAAGATGATACCAAATACAACTGGGATTAAATGCGAAATAAGTGCTCGAATAGAGTGTCTTTTTACGTCACTATCTTTAGAAACAAAGTAAACAATTAACGGCACAATAAAGGGTGCGAAAAAAACGCTAAGATAACTAAAGGCAGATAAAATTTTTTGGTTCTCCATAGTTGTACCTCCTTTTTTAATATTTACGCATGAAAAACAGCAAAGTTTCAAAAAATATTGTGAAATTAGAGTTGTAATCATATCCGTATTTGCGTACAATGAGGTTGTTCAAATAAAAAAGATGTAACGACCACAAGGGGAGCTGATGATGTCAGCTGAGACTAGGCACGTAATGCCTTAACTCTTTGAACCTGTAAGTTAACACTTGCGTAGGGATGTGGATAGAAACCGACACTTGTACGATGTGAGGCTCTGTCCTGGCATTGTTTTTTTTTTGCCAGATAGAGTCAAAAAGTAATTTGATTTCTATTCCTGCTCTTGTATCCTACATCGGAACAAAGGAGAGAATAAAATGGACAAAAAAAGACTTTTAATGCTTGTGGAGATTGCGATATTTGCAGCAATTGGTCTTGTGCTAGATCAGATTTCCTTTAAAGTATGGGCACAAGGTGGCTCTGTTAGTCTAGTGATGGTACCAATAATTTTAATAGCCTTCCGTTGGGGGCTTTTGCCTGGACTGACAACGGGCTTTCTTATTGGTGTTATGCAAACAATGTTTGGTCCTACAATTGTACATTGGCTTCAGGGCTTACTCGATTATGGCGTTGCCTTTACGGTAGTCGGCTTGGTCGCAATTGTACGTCGACCAGTGCTTGAGGCTGCAAATAATCTAAACAAAACGAAAATGGCGCTATATATTATTGTAGGAACTGTATTGGCAGGTTTTTTACGCTATGCAGCACATACCGTTGCTGGCGCAGTATTTTTCTCAGAGTATGCTGGCGATCAAAATGCATGGATTTATTCAATCATTTATAATGGAACATATATGCTACCAGCAACAGTTTTAACTGCCATTGTCGGTGTTCTATTATTTACAGCAGCACCACAATTAATGCAACGAAAATCATAAATACTCTACCCTTCACAGTAGTGGAGGGTTTTTTGTATCGTATTTAGGATTTGGCTATTATAAGTTTTACTCGCTGTAGAAATATTGTTACATTTCAGCACTTTGCAATTTATGAGGGCATACAATATTTAAAGCGTTTAGCGTTTTATGTCAAACAAGTTATGTTATATTAAAGTGTAGATATTAGATGAAAGGGACGTTATAAATGATTGTAAAAACACAAGAAGAGATTGAAGCCTTTAAAAAAATCGGTCGTATTTGTGCCGAAATTCGTGAAGCAATGAAGGCTGCGACAAAACCTGGTGTAACAACACTTGAACTCGATGAAATTGCCGGTCGTATGTTTTCTGAGGCAGGTGCAATTTCTGGACCTAAAGGAGAATATGACTTCCCAGGATATACATGTATCAGTGTCAACGAGGAAGTAGCTCACGGTATTCCCGGAAAACGCGTAATTCAAGAGGGAGACATTGTCAATATTGATGTATCTGGTTCATTAAATGGCTACTTTGCAGATACTGGAATTTCATTTGTCGTGGGTGCAGGCTATGAGGATAAAGAAAAACTATGTCGTGTGGCAAAAAGTGCCTTCGATCGTGCAATGACAAAAGTAAAAGCTGGGTCAAAATTAAATCAAATTGGAAAAGCTGTTGAGCGAGAAGCATATGCCAATGACTTAACGGTGATTATGAACTTAACAGGTCATGGCTTAGGTCGTTCCTTACATGATGAGCCAAATCATATTTTAAACTATTATGATGCATGGGATTCTACCATTATGAAAGAGGGCATGGTACTTGCGGTTGAGCCTTTTATCTCGGCAAAGGCAGAGCATATTGTTGAAGCTGGTGATGGCTGGACATTTGTTACACCAGATAAATCACTAGTTGCCCAAATCGAACATTCGATCATTGTGACAAAAGACAAACCAATTATTCTAACTTCATTAGATGAGGCATAATAAAAATCCTGCTACCCAATTATTTTTGGGGGGCAGGATTTTTTTTTATGAAAAGTATACCGACTAATAGTACACCACATAAAAATAAAGCAGCTGTTGTTACAAGTAGCTCTTCAAAACCATTATGTAACGCGATTCCAATATAAGCCCAAATAAAAACAGATGGATACATAATATCGAAATGATGGAAGCGCATATGTAATGCGATGGCAACACCAACTGTCAATAAAATGACTGCCCATAGAGGATTGCTAAGACCAAAGCCGTTCCATCCATAAGCTGTTAATGTAAAGCTTGTATCTGTCATCAACATAAATGTCGACCATGCATAGTAAATAGAGAAAGGGATGCGTCCTGTCAATGACTTGTCGCAAAGAGGATATGTATTGTACAGCGAAAACAAACAGAAGACTAAAAGTAATGTACTGCCAAGAGATGCGATAAATAACTCCTGATGCCACACGATTACCGTGGAAATCTGCAATATACATATGCTGCTAAAAAGAACAGTCTGTTTAATTGTTGTCTTTTTAAAATTCATGACTAACCAATAACCAAGTAACATATAAATGACGATCCAAATTACATGACTGACATTAAAAGGTGCAAATACAACAGGAAAACGATTAGAGATGTCTAACGAAGATTGACCATTTATTTTCATGAAAAAGGATGAAAAGGTTAGGATGACTGAGACAATATAAGTGATTGTCATCAAAAAAAATTGAGGCATGTTTTCCTCTCCCTTCATATTAAATTGTATAGGGAAAAGACAAATAAGTATAGGACTGCACTCTTCCCATTATAACGGAAATTCCCAACAATGTATCGCGTTGTTTTGCTAAAATTATCTACAATTTACCATTTGTATAGGCATCTAAATGTTTCTTTAGTACAATAGGATTAATCCAAATAGAAGGAGTGAAATTTAATGGCTCAAAATTTAACCGATTTAGATTTATCTATTGAACTCGATAAAAAAATGTATAAAAAGAAATTAAAAGTACTCCAATATGAAATGTTAAATGCACAACAATTTTTATTAAAAAATAAAATTGGGCTAATTTTAGTATTTGAAGGTATGGATGCAGCAGGTAAGGGAGGGGCCATCAAACGTCTAATTGAACGTGTTGATCCGCGAGGCTATGTGGTACATCCGATTTCTGCTCCTCAGCCCCATGAACTACGCTACAACTATTTACAGCGATTTTGGAGAAAGCTTCCACAGCATGGGCAAATCGCTATTTTTGATCGTTCCTGGTATGGACGAGTTTTAGTGGAACGAATTGAAGGCTTTGCAACAAAGGATGAATGGTCTCGAGCTTATGAGGAAATTAATAACTTTGAAAAGATCTTAACGGCAGGGGATTACATAATTATTAAGTTTTGGCTTCATGTCTCAGATGAAGAGCAGCTCAAACGTTTTACTGAACGTGAGCAAAACCCTTATAAGTCTTGGAAATTAACAGAAGAAGATTGGCGTAATCGCGAAAAGACGCCTCAGTATGTAGAAGCAGCGAATGATATGTTTGAGAAAACAGACAAAAAGAATGCGCCATGGATTTTAGTTGCAGGAGACGATAAAAAATATGCACGTGTGCAGGTGCTTCAAGAAACAATCGCGCATATTGAACGAGAAGCACAAAAGCGGGGCCTTCATTTAACAAATGTTTTAGACAAGGCTCAGTTAGAAGATGAGGAATCTTCAAGCCTTGAAATACTAAATGATAAATCGAAAAAGAAGAAAACAAAATAATAATGGTAAGATGCTGTGCAAACAAGACGAGCTGTTTTAGTTGTAGCAGCATCTTTTTTTACATACAATAAAGTGACTAACTTATTTTTGAGTAGAGCATGTACCAAGTAAGACAATTATCGGAAGGCTAGTGTGGAGAAATGGTGCTTAAAATTTGGAATTTATTAAGGAAAAAGGGTGGAAATGTGGTATCAATTCAAGGAGAGAAATGCTACATTCGCACATTCCAAGAAAAAGATGCACAAAGTTTAACTGGTCTCGTAAGTCGTAATAAATACTTTTGGTCTACATACGAGCCGTTACAACGACCTGAATATTATACAGTTGATGCTCAATATAAAAAAATTCAAGAAAGCCTATACTTAATGGATTCGAAAAGAGAATTTACTTTTGGTATTTACGAGCTAGGTACTAATAATTTAATTGGGCATATTGCGCTTTACGCAGTCAAACGATTACCTTACTCAAGTGCTTTTGTTGGCTATGCGATGGATGAGATTTATATTGGGAAAGGGATTGTAACAGAGGCTGTTAAAATGGTCGTACGTTTTGCGTTTGACCAAATAGGCTTACATCGTGTAGAGGCCTATGTGTCAACACAAAATAATGCTTCTATTCGAGTGCTGGAAAAATCAGGATTTCACCGTGAGGGATTATTAAGGAAGCTTTTGTATATTAATGGTCAATGGGTAGATCATTACATGTATGCCTGTTTAGAGGATGAATAAGAGAAGAGTCTATCTTTCAAACAATGAAGGATAGACTCTTTTTATCTGCATTGACTATTGATTCTTTGCTTGGATGTCAGAATGGTGTTTAGCCTTGATAAAGACTACCATCTTCGATTAAATCAAGTCGACCTGTATTTGGATCAATGACTAATCCATGGACAGGAACATCCTTCACCATTAAAGGGTGATTGCGAATAGTATCAACACTTTTCTTTACACTTGTCGCTACGTCGCCAAAGCCTCGTAAAAATTCCTTTAAATCTAGACCAGAGTATTCCATCATCTTAATAGTTTCTGGGCTAATTCCGCGATTCACCATTTTGCTAAGCATTGCTTCAGGATCAACTGCACTCATACCACAGTCATAATGCCCAACAACGTACACCTCATCTGCTTGTAGCTCATAAACCGCTACAAGTAAACTACGCATAATTGCACCAAAAGGATGACTAACTAATGCGCCTGCACTTTTAACGATTTTTACATCACCATTGCGTAAATTCATCGCTTTAGGTAATAGCTCTACAAGACGAGTATCCATACAAGATAAGACAACGATGCGTTTATCAGGATACTTAGTTGTAATAAAAGGCTCATATTTTTTTTCTTGAACAAAATCTACATTAAATTTTAGAATATCTTGTAACATTGTCATGAAAGTTTGCTCCCTTCCCTACAAAAATATTTTAGAGCAAATCTTTAAATATGCAAATAATAATGACAATATTCACGCAATTTTTACGAAAAAGAAAGAAGTTTAGTAAATTATTTAGCGAATCGAAAGAAACGTTCATAAAAAAACAGCTACTAGAATGTAGCTGTTTTTTATGATATTAATATTTTTCTTTTGGTTTTGGATCTACAGTTACTGAAGATTTAGAATCTAAACCAACTTGTAGATAATGGATGAAGAATCCTGTAGCAATTAATAAAACGGCTGAAAAGCCTAGTACAGTCGTTAAAAACATGATAAAAGTTCCTCCTTACTAGAAATAATCAAGTATATTATCTAAATTAATTATACAATAGGTTACTAGGAAAATCTAAGGATAATTTATGACATCAATAACATACCTTGCCTAGAAAAAAATTAGTAGGAATGAATTACTTAAATTGCCCAGTTACCATTGTGGAAAATAGGTTCTTTTTGTTCATCCTTAGTGATACCATCTATATTCATTTGCTCAGAGCCAATCATAAAGTCCACATGTGTCAAACTATGATTAAGTCCCTTTGCAAGTAATTCTTCAGAGGACATTTCTTTGCCGCCCTCAATGCAAAAGGCATAGGCATTACCTATAGCTAAATGATTAGAGGCATTTTCATCGAATAATGTATTGTAAAATAATAAACCAGATTGTGAAATAGGTGATTTATGTGCCACTAATGCTATTTCACCAAGATAATGTGCACCCTCATCTGTTTCGATAAGAGAGGTTAAAATTTCCTTGCCCTGTTCAGCTTCTATGTCAACAATTCGGCCATCCTTGAATGTTAGCTTGAAATTATTAATAATATTTCCGCCATAGCTCAAAGGCTTTGTACTTGATACATAACCGTTTACACCTGTTTTAAGAGGTGCAGTAAAAATTTCCTCAGTCGGCATATTTGCCATAAAAGTTTGCCCTTGTATGTTTTCACTACTTCCGCCCGTCCATACATGCTTTGACGGTAAGTCAATCGTCAAATCTGTGCCTGGCGCCAAATAGTGCAACGCTTTATATTGTTTGCTAGTTAGATAATCAGCTTTGCTATGTAATTGCTGATCATGCTCTAACCAAGCAGCAACTGGATCTTCGAGATTGATACGTGTAGCGTCAAAAATCGCTTCCCATAGAGCATTCATTTGTTGGTCTTCTGACAAATGAGGAAATACCTTTGCTGCCCATTGTTTTGAGGGAGCGGCAATAACTGTCCAACTGAATTTATCTGCCTGTAACCAACTATAATAATTAGCTAATGCTTTTCCTGAGGCTTTTTGGAAATTCATAATTCTTTTGTGCTCGATACCCTTTAATAAGTCGGGATTATGAGAAGTAATGCTTAAAAAGGCAGCCCCGTTCTCTGCAAGCCATTCGCGCTCCTGTACTTTCCATGGTGGGAAAAAATCAAATGAGTCTTTTGGGGCCTTTTCGTAGCGAGTACGTACAAGCTCATCGTCAGATAAATCAACAAATACCTGTTTTGCACCATTTTCATAGGCTGATTTAGTAATTATTTGTGCTAGTTTTAAATTATCGGTCGAACAGCTTATATAGAGGTACTGATTTTTTTGGATATTTACTCCTACTTTCACAGCTAATTCGGCATATTTTAGTAATTTTGTGTTAAAAGATGATAACAAATTCTTAGCTCCTTCCTAAAAAAGACAATTTAGTGTACTATTCTTAATTCAATATAATCAAATATGACTTTAAAGTGAATAAAAAGCATTTATTACATCGAAAAATTAGTGAAATACATTTATACTATATTATATATTTAAAAATATGGAAAATAGACGAAAATAACATTAATAGTAGATTTGGAGGTTCTAGAATGGATATATCGTCGATTGTAGGGTTAATACTTGCGTTTATAGCGCTATTAACAGGGATGGTGCTAAAGGGAGTAAGCTTAAGTGCGTTTTATAACCCAGCAGCCATTCTAATTATCATCTTCGGTACTATTTCCGCTGTAACAATCGCCTTCCCTATGAAGGAATTGAAGCGAGTACCAAAGCTATTTAAAATTCTTTTTAAAGAAACTAAATTAGCGGATGATATAGAGATTATTAAGATGTTTTCACAATGGGCAGATTTAGCTCGTCGTGAAGGATTATTGGCACTCGAAAGTAAGGCTTCAGAGATTGAAGATCCATTTTTGAAAAATGGGCTTACATTAGCAATTGATGGGCAAAATGCTGACTATATCCGTGATGTTTTAACGGAAGAGGTTGAAGCAATGGAAGAACGTCATGCTAGTGGTTCTGCAATTTTTACTCAAGCAGGTACATATGCCCCGACTTTAGGGGTACTTGGTGCGGTAGTAGGGTTAATCGCCGCACTCGCAGATATGAATGATATCGAAAAGCTGGGGCACGCTATTTCCGCTGCCTTCATGGCTACATTATTAGGTATTTTTACAGGTTATGTTTTATGGCATCCATTTGCAAATAAGCTTAAACGTAAATCTGCTGTAGAAGTTAAGCAAAAAAGAATGATGATTGAGGGGATTCTTTCGGTTTTAGAAGGGGAGGCTCCACGTGTTATTGAACAAAAACTTGCTTCTTATTTAACGATGGAAGAACGTCGTCAAATTTCGGGTGAAAGCGGGGCGGGTGGCCTTGGCAAAGAAAGCTAAGAAAAAAAAGCATGAGGATCATATTGATGAGTCCTGGTTAGTACCATATGCAGATATTTTAACGCTGCTATTAGCTGTGTTTATCATACTATTTGCATCAAGTTCCGTAGATCAAGAGAAATTGCAAAGAATGTCAGCAGTTTTTAATCAGGTATTCGATGGCGGTACAAGCTTTTTAGAGCAGCCTTCGCCAGTAGAAACTCCGAATGCAGAAAGTGATAAAACGCCACAACAAATACAACAGAATTCTGCCTATTTAAAGGATCAGCAGGAGCTAGCGGAAATTAAAGATAGTGTTGAAAATTTTATTGCTGTTCATGAGATGGAAGGTCAATTTGCAACAGAAATGACGGATGAAGGTCTGCTTGTAACAATTCGTGATAGTATACTATTCGATTCAGGTAAAGCAACCATTAAACCAGAATATAAACCGATTGCTAAGGAGCTTGCGGACGTATTAGTATCGGATCCAGCGCGTAATATAGTTATTACTGGTCATACTGATAATGTTCCAGCTGGACCTGCCTTCTCCTCTAACTTTGAATTATCGGGAATGCGAGCAATAAACTTCCTTAATATTTTACTGATCAGCAATTCGAAGTTAGATCCTACAAATTTCAGTTTTAAAGGCTACGGCGAAAACAGAGCTATTGCGCCAAATGATACTGCAGAAGGGCGTGCGAAAAACCGCCGAGTTGAAGTATTAATATTACCATTTGTTACTGAGGATGGTTCAGAAGCAAAAAGTACACATTAGAAAAAAGCTATTGGCAAAAGGCTTTGGTCCTTTGCTAATAGCTTTTTCTCTCTAAAAATTATTATTTGCGTAACGATCCTAATTCAGCAACAATTGCCTGCATCTCACTTGGGCTAAAGGATTCCCGTTTCATCACCATTTCGTATAAATAAACTAAGTCTTCATAATTTGCTTCATCAAAGTTTTCTGATTTCATGGCATCAACATTTACCATACGTAGCTTGTCTTTCATTTGGTCAACCATATAAATAACGTTCTCTTTTGACGGTACCGATAAATCCATTTTTGAAACCTTCCTTTCGTCATCCTCGCACATATCATTTCATTGAATAAAAAAAATGTCAACACTGTATTTGGGCATTGCTTTAAAAATAGACTGTTATTGGGTAGAATAAGGGCAGTAAGTCGTTTATTGGCTCTAAGGAGTAGGATAAGGTGATTATGAAGCTGAATGCATCTAAGGAAAATGCTTAGTGGGAATGAAAATCAATTCTAGATAATGGCTGTAAGCTTGTTTATTGTTTACTGAAGAAATTTTAGGGAATATACATTTACACAAACGCAGGGGGTTTTTATTATGGGTCAAAGTAAATTATTAATTTCTGTTGTAGCAGGTGCAGTAGTTGGTGCTGCGTTAAGTATGCTTGATCGTACTACTCGCGAAAAAACAATAGCTACTACACAAAAGATGAAGGAAGCGATTTCGTATTATGCGGCTAATCGCGATGAATTACAGGTTTTAGTTGAGGAAAAGGTATTGGCAGCTAAAGTACTTTGTGAAAGTGTATCAGAAAATGTCAACACAATAGCTGAAAAAGTGGATGAATTTAAGGAGCTACCTTCCACAATTCAGGAAATGATTAATGATACAAAATCAGCCTTTTCTTTACCTCATAAAGAATAGCTTGTCTGATAGGAGGGGAATTGTATGGAAAAGAATAAAACATCCATACATACAGCAATTGGTGTGGTGAAATCATTTGTTAAGCCAGATGAGGATAGTGTAGATATGACGACCTCTAGGGGCTTTCTGCAAGATTTATTACTACGCTTACAACGGGTTGATATATCAGCTCTTGCTGCCCAGTTGGCTTATTTCTTTTTACTATCTTTCTTCCCACTACTGATTTTCCTAGTCACTTTACTACCATATTTAAATTTAGAAACGACACAGGTGTATTCATTTTTAGTGAATGTCATGCCAGATGAAGTATATAGACTGATCGAGAATACATTAAACGAAATTTTAAACAATCGTAATAGTAGTTTATTATCCATTGGGGTATTGGGCACATTATGGTCTGCCTCCAAAGGCATTAATGCATTGATTCGAGCGTTAAATAAGGCTTATGAGACAGAAGAGAGTAGGGGGAGTATACTGGATCGAGGACTGTCTCTTATTTTCACGATAGCCCTTGTTTTTGTATTCGCTGTAGCACTTCTATTACCTGTATTTGGACAGCAAATTGGACATTTCCTATTTTCTATTGTTGGTATTGAGGAGCAGTTTGAAACAATATGGCATAGGTTACGATGGTCGATGCCACCTCTATTAATTTTTCTTGTATTAATGGCAATCTACAGATTTGTTCCTAATACAAGTCCGCGCTTGAGGTTAATGGGCGTTTGGCCAGGAGCCTTGTTTTCAACCTTTGCTTGGTTAGCTGTTACGTATGCTTTCTCGTTTTATATTAGTAATTTTGCAAATTATTCTGCTACATATGGAAGTATTGGTGGAGTTATTATTTTAATGCTCTGGTTATATTTCACAGGTATTATATTGATTTTTGGTGGAGTTCTCAATGCGACAATGCAGAAAAAGGCTTTACAAAAGGAATATCTCAAACAAAATACCCTAATGGATAGCTAGCATGAAAACAGCCTCGTATCACAAAAGTGATTACGAGGCTATTCGTTTAAACATTTTTATTAAGCATGCGTAAGCCATTTAGAATAACTAAAATGGTACTACCCTCATGTCCAATTACACCTAATGGTAAATCAACAACTTGTAAAAAGTTTGAGGCAATTAATAATACGATAATGCCAATAGAGAAAAAGATATTTTGTTTGACGATACGCTGCATTTTACGTGATAAGCGTACTGCATAAGCAATTTTCGATAAATCATTTTTCATAAGGACGACATCTGCGGTTTCTAAGGCTACATCCGTGCCTTCTCCCATTGCGATACCTGTAGTGGCTGTTGCTAATGCTGGTGCATCATTAATGCCATCCCCGACCATTCCTACAAATTGGTGCTGCGAAAGTAGTCGTTTCATCTCAGTAACTTTTGTTTCAGGAAGGCATTCTGCAACATATTCAGTTACACCCGATTCTTTAGCAATTGCCTTGGCTGTTTTCTCATTGTCTCCTGTTAGCATGATGACATTAATACCAAGCTCTTTAAGTAATGCGACAGCTTTTTTTGCTTCATCACGAACAGTATCCTTAAGGGCTGTTAATGCGACAATACCATCTTTATCACGAATGAAAATAACGGTTTTACCCTCTGTGGCTAATTTTGCTGTAGCTCCATCTGCAAAGGAATTTGCTTCTTCTGTGCCCACAAAATCAGGTTTTCCAACGAGATACTCCATATCATTTACATAACCCTTTATACCCCAACCTGGAATATCCTTAATAGTCACTTGAGAGGAGATGGTTACTCCCTCGGCTTTAGCAAAGGAAGTGATTGCTTGTGCTAGCGGATGATTTGATTGTGATTCGATTCCCGCTAGGACAGACAATGCCTCTTCTCGTTCTACGCCTTCACGAACAATAAAGTCGGTCACAACAGGTTTCCCCTGTGTTAATGTTCCTGTTTTATCAACTGCTACTGCACGTAATACACTTAAGTGCTCTAAATGTAAGCCGCCTTTAAATAGGATGCCGTTTTTGGCACCATTTGAAATAGCAGCTAAAGTAGCAGGCATAATAGCTGCTACGAGAGCACATGGTGATGCAACTACTAATAGCACCATTGCGCGGTAGAATGTTGTTGTCCAATCCCAATCTAGTAAAAAGTGAGGTAAGAACATCATTAACGCAACGCTAAGTAAAACGAATTTTACGTAAGTCCCTTCAAATTTTTCAATAAACTGTTGGGAAGGAGATTTCTCACTTTGAGCACTTTGTACAAGCTGAATAATTTTTTGGAACAATGTTTCTGAATTTGGCTTTGTCATTTCCATTGTAATAGCGCCATTTAAGTTAACCGTACCTGCAAATACTTCATCGCCTTCACGTTTTGCAACTGGAAGTGGTTCGCCACTAATTGCTGATTCATCGATAGAAGATTGCCCTTTAAATATGAAGCCATCTGCGGGTACTCGTTCACCAGGTTTTATAAGTAGATGATCTCCGATTTGTAATGTGGAGACAGAGACTTTCATCGGTTCAAAGCCACCACGTACAAGCCAAGCCTCTTCAGGTTGTAAATTCATAAGTGCCGAAATTTCTCGATTACTTTTATTCATGGCATATGTTTCGAGAGCACCACTTACTGCGAATATGAAAATAAGGATGGCACCTTCAGTCCAATAACCAATTGCTGCTGAACCAATTGCTGCTAATACCATTAGTAATTCAACATTTAATTTCTTATCTTCGATTGTTTCTTCAATACCCTCTTTTGCCTTAGCAAATCCCCCAACACAAAATGCAACAATATATAAAATAACAGATGCCGTAGTTTGCCCGCTAGTATCTAAACGCCATGCAAGTAAGATAAACAAGCCTGCTATAAGGGCAGCAAGTAATTCAGCATGCTCCTTTATTTTCTCAATTAAATTTATATTTTCTCGATTAGAGTATTCCATCCTGATCCCTCCTGATAATGAAAATCAATATCAAAAACCTTATAATATAATGATTTAGTAAAGTTTTTAAATGAAAAACAATTTCATTTAACTCCTTTCTAATTTAGAATTATTATAACAAAGGTTTCTGGGAAAAGAAAGCCAGAAGTTTTAAGAAAAAAAAAAGCACAGTCTATTCACTAGGAATATTCTGTGCCTTTCAAATTGGTGCAGTAAAATGTCTCGCCTTTGGAGAAATACTGCATTCGAATTATATGATGTTAATTTTACAGCAGCGGATGCTTCACTTCACTATTAGAATACTCTTTCTGCATGCATAGCTAGTTTTTCTAGAGATGATTTATCTACATCAGCATGTAAAGAGTTACCATGAGAGTCCATTGTAACTACAGCAGTAAAGTTCTCTACATTTAAGTGCCACATAGCTTCTGGTACACCAAATTCCATTAAATCAACGCCGTCTACACCTTTAATACAGTCAGCATAGTATTGAGCCGCTCCACCGATAGCGTTTAAGTATACACCGCCATGCTCTTGTAATGCAGCAAGTGTTTTTGGTCCCATACCACCCTTACCAATAACAGCACGGATACCGAATTTTTTCATGATGTCACCTTGATATGGCTCCTCACGAATAGAAGTAGTTGGACCAGCAGCTTTTACTGTCCAGTTGCCTTCTTCGTCTTTAGCCATAACAGGACCACAGTGGTAAATGACCTGTCCATTTAAATCAACAGGTGCATCATGGCTCATTAAATGATGGTGAATTGCATCGCGACCTGTATACATACGACCAGTAATAGATACAACATCTCCAACCTTTAAAGTACGGATTTGTTCCTCGGTAATCGGTGCAGTAAGTTCCACTACATCTGTAGTCGTATCTTCTGTCGTTGCTGCAACTTCATCTTTAAATGTAATTTTTTCGCCTTCTTGATAGTGCCATTTAATGATTTCACCAGTTTGTGGGTCAATGTCCACAGCCATACGACGATAAGCCCAGCAGTTATAAGCGACTGATACGTAGAATGATGCAGGGATACGGTGCATAACCCCGATTTTACAGCCAAGTAATGTTGCTTCTCCACCAAAGCCCATTGTGCCAATACCAAATGTGTTAGCTGTTTTTACAACATATTCTTCTAATTTGGCAAGATCAGCATTTGGATTTGTATCTTCCACATGACGGAATAATTGTTCTTTCGCTAAGTCGTAACCAGAAGAACGGTCTCCACCAATACCTACACCGATGAAACCAGCTGAACAGCCCTGACCTTGAGCTTGATAGACAGAGTGTAAAATACATTTACGGATGCCATCTAAGTCACGACCGGCACGGCCAAGACCATCTAGTTCACAAGGAAGGCTGTATTGAATATTTTTGTTTTCACAGCCGCCACCTTTAAGAATTAATTTAATCGTAATGTAGTCATTTTCCCATTGTTCAAATTTAATAACAGGTAAACCTTCCCCAAGGTTATTACCACTATTTGCACCAGTTAATGAATCAACTGCATTCGGACGTAATTTTGCATCAGCTGATGTATCATTGATTGCTTTTTTGATAGCAGCTTTAATTTCTAATTGATTAACGCCTACAGGAGTGTAGACTTTAAATGTTGGTAGACCTGTATCCTGACAGATAGGTGATACATTATCTTCAGCCATAATAATATTATTTGCAATTGTGTCTAAGCTCATTGCTGCACGTGTGCCAGCATTCTCTGCTTCTTTGGCTTTTTTAATAGCACGGCGCACGTCTTTCGGTAGGTTCGTAGATGTTTCAGTAATTAAATTGTATAGACTTTTCTCCAAAGTTTGTACATTCATTTTTGTATTGCCCCCCATAGAAAATTTGATTATTTCCACGTTACATTATACTCTTTTCAACTAATGAAAAAAAGAGCCCATCTTTTAGAGGTAGGAATTAAAGGGTGTTGTCATTAAAAAGGGAGGGGGAGGTAATCAATAATCTGGTGGATTTGATTAAGAAAAGGGTGAATGTGATTAACAACCTGGAGAATTTGATCAAAAAAGAGGGTGAAGGTGAACAACAATTAGGAGGACCTGATCAAAAAAGGGTGAAGGTGATCAACAATCTGGGAACCTGATCAAAAAAGGTGAAGGTGATCGACAATCTATGGAACCTGATCAAAAATAAGATGAAGGTGATCAATTATTAGGGGGACCTGATCAAAAAAAGAGTGAAGGTGATCAAAACTCAGGAAGACCTGATCAAAAATAAGATGAAGGTGATCAAATCTCAAGAGAACCTGATCAAATAGGGGGTTAAAGTGATCAATAACCTAGAGGACCTGATCAAAAAATCTGAGTCTCTAATCAAATACCATACGAAACGGGTTATTTATATGAAATGCACTAACCTAGTATTTTTTCCCTTTGAATAAGATTGATAAACAGGAACATTTGTTCTATAATAAGGATAAATCTACTTTAGGAGGGAATTTTATGTCTGAAAAGAGTGTTCTTATGTTACCTGAAGCATTTGAAGTATATAGAAAAACTATAGAAGAAACATTACAACCGGTTATAAATATTGAAACAACAATGCGAAAAACATCGTTATTTGAAAGTAAGTTTGCAGGTAGTCCATATTTTCCATTGTCGATGGAATATCCTAAAAATTCTGATGGACAGCCATTAAAATTATTAGCGCAAATTAATTTTGAAGAAGTACCTAATCATTTATCGAAATTCCCTGAGGAGGGAATTTTACAGTTTTTTATTGATTCCTTTGATGATGTATTAGGAATGGACTTTGGTAATGGTCAAAACCAAAAAGGCTTTCGTGTTATTTATCATGAACGGATTGTCAATGATGCATCACAATTAATTCAAGATTTTTCGTTTCTTGAAGCGAAAAAGGATGACATGTACTTTCCTGTTGAAAAGGAGATGGCATTGACCTTTGAGGTCGCATATGAACCTTTATCAATAGATGATTTTAGAAGTGATGACCATTACGCAAGTATTTTAGGTAATATAGAAGATGATGCTCTAGAGGATGCCTTTTACGAAACATTAACTGGTGATGGTCATAAAATTGGCGGGTATCCATTTTTCACACAGGATGATCCAAGGGCATATGGGGATTACCAACAATCTACGGTTTTGTTGCTACAAATTGACAGTGTCGGTGATCATATAATGTGGGGCGATTGTGGTGTAGGGAATTTTTTTATCACGGAGGAAGAGCTTCAAAAGAAGGATTTTAGTAAGGTTTTGTATAACTGGGACTGTCATTAGATGGCTAAAAGCGCGAGAAATCAAACGATGATTTTTCGCGCTAAACTTATTCTTATGCCCAGGCTAATGTTCACGAACGTTAAATTGCTCCATTTTGTCTTCTAAATCATCCATCATTTGTATTAAACGATCAATGTCCTCTAATTCAGTTGTTTCAGGATCAATTGCATCTAATACTTCTAAAAAAATTTCAAGACGTTCTCTTAAGTAATTCACTTGCTGCTTTTTATCAGTTATTGGCTTAGACATTCGTACACCTCATTTCATCCCCTTCATCGTAGCTGATTTAGGTCTGAATTTCAATGTTTAGGTAAACACCTAGGACTTAACGATTAATTTTAAAAAACAATAGACAGAATATTTACATTATTGAATACCTGTGTTAAAGTTGTATTAAGAAATCGTAAAGGAGTGATCACCACAATCTTTCGAACTCTAACTCGAAAAGGAGGGAGTTTAAACAAGTTCTCGGCGAAAGTAAATGCTGAAATTCGTGTTTATACAATTAAATGAAAATTAGTATTCGTTAAGCCTTAGCGTAAAATCACATGTGGTGAGCGCTAAGGCTTTTTGGTATGCTGTTCTTTGGAAGAATGACTTGATGTTGGAGGAAATGATGACGTACTTCTCAGATTACAGCAAAAAAAGATTTGCCATTCTAGTGTTAATAGTTTCAATATCGGGCTTTTCACAAGGGATGCTATTACCACTAATTTCAATTATTTTCGAGCGGGATGGTGTATCCTCTGCTTTGAATGGATTGAATGCAACAGGTTTATACATAGGAACTTTATTAATCTCCCCGTTTATTGAGCAGCCTCTAAGAAAATGGGGCTATAAACCAATTATTTTAATAGGTGGGGCATTGGTGTTTTTATCGCTCCTCGCATTTCCTCTATGGAAAAGTGTGACCTTTTGGTTTATCCTTCGATTACTTATTGGGGTAGGAGATCATGCATTGCATTATGCGACACAAACGTGGATTACTAGCACAGCAGATCATAAAAGCTTAGGAAAGGGCATGGCTATTTACGGCTTGTCCTTTAGTACAGGTTTTGCAGTCGGACCGTTAATGGTAAAGCTTATTCAAATTACAGAAGCATTGCCATTTATAGTCTCCTCAATTCTGTGCTTATTGGCATGGTCGTTTGTATTTTTATTGAAAAATGAGAAACCAGAGCGTTTAACGGGAGATTTACATGCAAGAGGCTGGCAGCGTTATAAAATGGCCTTTGTTTTTGGATGGATTGCGTTTTTAGGTCCATTTGTTTATGGGTTTTTAGAATCTTCTTTAAATGCTTTGTTCCCAGTCTATGCTTTACGTAAAGGTTTTGAGGTTGGTATGATTCCTATTATTTTATCCGTCTTTACTTTCGGAGGAATTTTAACACAGGTGCCTCTGGGAGCAATAGGAGATAAGGTTGGGCGTAGGAGGGTATTGATGATAGGCTCTTTTGGCGGAGCTGTTATTTTTGGAATTGCAAGCTTTTTAGAGCATTCACAAATTGCTGTAGCCATCGCATTTTTCTTTACAGGCACATTGGTAGGCTCGATGTTCTCGTTAGGGATTACATATATGGCTGATTTAACACCGAAGGAATTACTGCCTACTGGAAATCTATTGTGTGGTATTGCTCTAAGCATTGGAAGTTTAACAGGACCGTTTCTTGGCGGGGTGTATATAGAATATGTGAAGAATTATAGCTTCTTATTATTAGTGGCAATGCTATTACTTGTGGTAGCCATCGTGTTAATGATATTTGGTGGAAGTAAAAATAAGCGATCTGCGCCAATATAGATAAAAAACAGGTAGAGGAAATTACAAAGAAAAAGAGCGGGCTCATCTTCCCGCTCATAAAACAAAAAACGCCCAGCAAATCCGTGCTGTATTGGCGTTTTTTGCGTGATAAGGATGTTCCGTCCCTATCACTTAGGTTTGGCACCTAGATTGATATTATACAGATAAGGAATCATAAAATCAAATATTAAAATAAAGGTAATATTTGTACTTTGATTCGCTAACTGGATATAATAGAAGAATATTGCGCTTAGATTACAATTTATAGGGAGAATTTAAACATGACTGAATATAAAAAGTTATCCATTCACCGGGCATTAACAGAATTAAAGATGCTCAATCATCGTATAGAAGCAGCAACAAATGAAGTTAGTGCAGTTTTAGCTAATCGTAAAAGCAATAGCAAGATTAATGGTGTTGAGATTCAAGAATATGAAAAACAGATGCAATCCTCATACGATAAAGTAGTCGGTTTAGTTGACTACCGCAACCGTATTAAATCCTTAGTGGTAGAATCCAATGCTAAAACAAAGGTGACTGTAGGGAAAGAGGAAATGACTGTGGCAGAGGCAATAGAACGCAAGCAGTCTATTCAATTTGAAAAGAAATTATTAGAAGTGATGCAGCAGCAATACCGTTCAGCAATCAATATGGTCGCTAAAGAAAATGATGCGCTGCCTGCAAAGCTTGAAACATATTTAATCAATATATTAGGTAATAAAGATAAACAATCTCCAGAAGAGGTAAAACTACATACAGAGACATTTATGAAAAGAAACGAATATGAGTTAATTGATCCGATGAATGTTAAAAAGAAAATTGAAGCATTAAATAGTCGAATTGAGGAATTTGAATCAGAGGTAGATGCTGTGCTATCGGAATCAAATGCCACAACTTTTATTGAAGTACAAGCTTAATGTAATATGCATGGTCTAGCGAAAATGGAAAACGAAAAATCGCTCGCGCTTCAAGGCATGTGTGCGAGTTGAAACCTTAAACATGTCTTATTACAAAGGAACTTTAAACAATCTAAAAGCACAAAGATTAAAATTAAAAACACAAAGTTCACGTTTCAAAGCTTTTTAGCTCAAAGTTAAAAATTTAAAGCATAAAAATCTTTTAAATCCTGGGTTTTTGGTTAAGGTGTTGATTTTTCTGGACCGTCCATCATCCACCAGGCAGCTTGAGCTGTGCATCATTGAAAAAAGGGCGTCTCAAATTCTGAGACGTCCTTTTTGACTTAAACATGTTATTTTTGCTTCAAGTTTTAGAACAGAAAAATCTGAAGTGAAGAGTGTCTGGGGATTTGGCTGGTTGGAATCGAATGAAAAAAGGCTTAATTCCATTGTACTAGAATTAGAAGATTCTTACCTTTATCTAATAGCTTCTCCAGCTATTGAAGTCCAAATTACTGAGAATAAACCAACCGTTAATGGCTGGGCTGGATGCTTTTAAAGCTAAGTTTGGTGCATCAGATACATTACCTAATGTTGCATCCAGTAAAGAACCTGCGTCTGTTATGTTCGATTTAAGAAATATAGGTTTTCAGTTTCAGTGAACTGATGGAAGTTTGTTTAGTTTTAGTAACGCAACTATCAGTCTCGATTATGCTGATACACGTATTGGCTGTGTTCATTAATGTTTGAGTTTAAGGAGGGCGATTATTGTATAAATCTTTTAATACAAATTGTTCAGGTAATTACGATGAAGGGTTGTCTTATTTTGCACCCAATCAGTTAGTAGCTTAGTGGGTTTAAAAGCATTTATTGAGGCACTTTAACGGGGGCATAAAAATGGTTGCACAATGTTTTATCTATGTATATAATGTGATTATGTTATATATACATTATATACAATTTTGAGTAATTATATTTTAAGAAGTCTTTAAGGACAACAAATGACAGGGTATAACCACTACACTTATCCTCTATAGAGGGTTTAAGTTTAGTAAATACTCAAAATGATGAAGCATGAAAGGAGGAGTGTTCAAATGACTGACACGGAAAAAACTCATAATATTAATCTAGCAAAACGCTGGATAATCGCCCTTGGTATATTTTTAATTGTTCAATTGGTCTTTATTGCTGTTGATGGAACTTCCTTACAGCCAAACATAAATGATAGTGATAAATTATTTGCCAGGATAGGAAGATGGGTTTTGGACTCGAAGCTCTTTACTGAATGGATTACCCCTTATTCCTTTCCTTTTTTTAATATGTTCATGACAATTCATGTCATTGCAATACTGATTGCTGCAGTATTGGACATAATTTCAAGTATGTTTTCAAAAAAATAAATATAGACATTAGGAAATGACACTCCATGATTGGGTGGCCTTATTGTGCTTGTAATTATCTATGAAAAGCAAAGTACACATTACACAAGAAGAGGATAATCTTCCCCAATCAATAGTGCATAATGAACCATCGTTAGATAATTGGCTGGAAGAGTGAAAAAGATGTTTTGGGGATTATTGCAAAATTTGCGTAAAATAGAGAGGGGGATTTAACTTGGCTAATAAACAAAAGAAATTAACTCCATTTTTGAAAAAAACTTGGGTGTCTTCTATCGGTGTATTTTTATTGTCACAGATAATCTTTATTACATGTGAAGCAACAGGGTGGATACCTAATTATAGAGATATTGGTGGAACGTTATTTGGAAGAATTACGGAATCTTCAATTTTCAGAGAGTGGTTTACTTTTTATGAAACACCAAATTTCAATTTACTTACTATCTGTTTTGGCATCTTTCTTGTGTATGGAATAATTGGGGCGATAAAAAACTGCACCTCCAATAGTTAGATGGTGTGTCTAATAATTGGGGCGCAGTTCATAATGGGTGGTCTTATTCTTATTTGTCGCCAAACATAAATATTTTATTTATCATATTCAGGTTTTAAAACCATGTTGCAAACACATTCCACCTGTGCCGTTTGTGCAAACATATCTACGGGCTGAATATACTCAACGTCATAAAACTTCGATAAGTCGTTTAAATCCTTCGCCAAAGTTGATGGATTGCACGATGTATAGATAAAGCGTTTTGGTTTTAATTTCAATACAGTACGGATAAATTCCGGTGCCAGACCTGTGCGGGGTGGATCTACTGTAATTACATCTGGTGTAAAGCCTTCCTTACGCCATTTTGCTAAGACGCTTTCTGCTGTGCCGACTGCATATTTTGTATGCTTAAAGCCGTGGTTACGTGCATTTTTACGTGCGTCCTGAATACTTTCAGGGATAACATCCATTCCACGAACTTCTTTAGCTTTGTCTGCTAGCCATAAACCGATTGTCCCAACGCCACAATAAGCATCTACCACTGTTTCTTTCCCGGTTAATGCAGCGGCCTTTTTGATTTCATCGTATAGATGAACAGTCTGTGTTGGATTCAACTGGAAAAAGGCACGTGCAGATAAGTCGAAGGCTAACTCACCAAGCTCCTCATGAATTGTTTCCTTACCATCAAGAACAATCGTTTCATCACCGAAAATAAGTGATGTTTTCTCACGATTAATATTTTGTGCAATGGACACAATACTTGGATCGATTTTTTTAATGCGAGAAATAAGCTCAGCTAAATGTGGAATTTCTTTACGCGTTGTAACAAGTACAACCTGCGTTTCTCCAGTACGAATTCCTGTACGTACAACAATCGTACGCACTAAACCATCAAGCGTACGACCATCATAAACGGTAATATTCAGCTTTTGTAAAATCTTACGAGTAGCAACAGTTATTTTAGACGTAATCGGGTGCTGCACAAGGCAATCATTAATATTGAGTAGCTTGTTGCTCCCTTCAGCAAATAGGCCTGCATAGACACGTTTGCCTTCTTTTCGTACTTGGAATTGACTTTTATTTCGGTAATGCCAAGGGTTATCCATTCCAAGTGTTTTTCGTACTTCAACAGTTGCAGCTAATGGTTTTGCATAACGCTCTAATGCTTGAATAACAATATCACGCTTTTCCATTAACTGCTTGTCATATGTCATATGTTGAAGCTGACAGCCGCCACATTTATTGTAAACTGGACAAGGTGCCTCCTGGCGGTATTTTGAAGCTTTGCGAATCGTTAATATTTCTGCTTCGGCAAAGTTTCGCTGAGTTTTTGTTACCTGTGCAGTAATTTCTTCACCAGGTATAGCACCCTTTACGAATACGACATTGCGCTTATAAAAGCCTACACCTTCGCCATTAATGCCGAGTCTTTTTATTGTTAAAGGGAATTTTTGTCCCACTTCCATTGTTGTTTGCTGTGTCAAGCATTCCACGTCCCTGTTCGTTTAATATCATCTACTCATTATAACTAAGGAGTGGACGATTGCAAAGCAACAGGGAAATCTTCATATTCTAAAACTAAATCGTCCAGTGATAAGAATGTATACCCTTGTTTTTTCGCTTCCTCAATAAACATAGGAAGCGCTTCTGCATTATCCTGTGCCACAGTATGCATTAATATGACAGCGCCAGGGTGTAGCTGTTCCATCAAAGCATTATACGCATAATCTGCGCCACGGCGTTCATCTCTCATCCAATCCTTAAAGGCAACTGACCAAAAAATATGGCGATAGCCCTCAGCATTCCCTACCTCTAATAATTTTGCATTAAATGTGCCTTCTGGGGGACGAGCGTAGGTTGTACGTTCAATACCAGTTAATTCACGAAGCTTATCGTCAAGTTTTTTCCATTCCGAACGCATAGCTTCTGGTGTTATTCTTGCCATATTTGGGTGTCCATATGAATGATTGCCAATGGTATGCCCATCTTTAACCATACGTTTCACTAAATCGGGGGCACTTTCTAGATAATGACCAGTTAAAAAGAAGGTAGCTGGTGCATTTTCTTTCTTCAAAGTATCCAAAATACTTTCTGTAAACCCATTCTCATATCCATTATCAAAGGTTAAATAAGCAACCTTTTTATCGGGCTTACCTTTATAAATAGCACCATATTTATCAAGAAGCTGATCAAGCTGTGCACCAGCCTCAGCCTGTTCTCCATTTTTTGCCCTTTTAAAGCCCCAATTATGTTCATCAGAGCCAGAAGCAAAATACGGATTAAAGCTTACTGCTGCGGCAATAATAAAAGTAGCAATCACTGCTCCAACTATATGTTGTTTCCACATAAAAAAACGCATCCTTTCTTTTTCATTAGAATGCGTTGTTTTTTAAAATTTATCCTAGTACAAATCATAAAGTGCTTCTTTTAAATGTGGGAAATGAAAGGTAAAATGATGTTTTTCTAATACAGCGGGTAATACGTGTTGTCCTTCTAATACAAGTATACTTTGTTCACCAAGTGCCAAACGCATGGCGATGCTAGGCACAGGCATCCAATGACTTCTTCCCATTATCATGGCAATTGATTTTCCGAAATCTTTCATACGAACTGCATGAGGGGCAGTGATATTAAAGGGACCTTTAATGTTTTCATTTGTAATCGCGAAATAAATAGCACGAGCTACATCCTCCACATGAACCCATGAAAGCCATTGCTCACCAGAGCCGATAGTGCCTCCAATATGCATTTTATATGGTAGTAACATTGAGGGGAGAGCACCTTGATCACGCCCTAAAATTACACCAAATCGAGCAAGCGCAACTCGTACACCTAATTTTTCTGCACGTTTAGCCTGTCTTTCCCAATCTTGTACTGTCGTACCTAAAAAATCTGTTGCATAGTCCATGGAATCTTCTGTATAGGTTGCTGTTGAAGAGGTTGGATAAATCCCAACTGCACTCGCATTAATTAATACTTTTGGCTTTGCGGAAAGATGCTCCATAATTCTTACGATTTCAAGTGTGGCATCCATACGACTTGTATAAATGGCTTTTTTCTGTTTTTTTGTCCAACGTCCATTATTTAAAGATATTCCTGCTAAATTAACGAATGCATCCACTGTATCTAACAACTGCTCAGGTCGTGCTCCCTGTTGAAGCCATTGTACATATTGAATATCTTTTTCTTTCACGGTTTTGTTTCGAGTTAAAATAATGATTTCATGTCCATTTTCTTGTAACAGCCTAGATAGCACTTTTCCTACAAAGCCAGTACCACCTGCAATAACGATCTTCATATGAGTTCCCTCCTTTTTAAAAGCAATGTTAGTTTCTAGTTTACCATCTATTGGTTTGATATAGGCTATCTGATAAAAGCAAAATACCGTAAAAATGTAGTACTTTGAAAAATGTTATAATGGTAAATAGTGAGGTGTTTAATATGCGTATTATTACAAAAATTGCACGCCAAAAAAACAATCCAGAACGTTATAATATTTATTTGAACGAGGAATATGCCTTTCCTATAGACGAGGCTATTCTCATTCAATTTGGTTTAACAAAGGGTAAAGTGCTAGAAGAATTTGATATTCAAGAAATTGCCTATGAGGATGAAATTCGGAAGGCTTTTAATAAAGCATTAAATTTTTTATCTTATCAAATGCGAAGTGAGCATGAAGTTAAGAAAAAGCTTCTGACATTAGAGTTTGGAGAAGCGGTAATTTTAGAAGCTATACAAAAACTGAAATCATATGGCTTTTTAAATGATGAAACATACTCTAAGGCTTTACTCGATACGAAAAAAGCTACGATGAAAAAGGGACCTAAGGCAATTAGACAAGATCTTATAAAAAAAGGAATTGATAAGGACTTACAGGATGAGGTACTTGCTACCTTTAGTCATGAGGAACAGGTGAGGCTTGCGACACAGTTGGCTGAAAAGGTTGTTCGATCCGAGAAAAAGAAAACGCCAACCCAAATCAAAGTCAAAATTCAGGATTTTCTATTGCGTAAAGGTTATTCTTTTACAGTTGTAGATGAGGTGCTAAGTCAAATTGTTATTGAACAAGAAGAAGATGAGTGGCAGCAATTGCTTGATGTTCAAGGCGAAAAGGTTTGGAAAAAGTACGCATCAAAGTATACTGGTTATGAAAGAAAAATGAAGATAAAACAGGCGCTCTATCAAAAGGGCTTTCCTATTGAAGTTATAGACCGTTTTATAGAAGAAAAGGAGAATGAGGAATGAGTGAAAAAAACTACGCGGTCATGTCAGAGCATGAATTACGCGAGGAAATTGCGATGCTAAAGGAAAAAGCACGTAAAGCAGAACAGCTAGGAATTATTAATGAGTTTGCAGTATATGAACGAAAAGCTTTAATGGCGGCTGCTTATTTAGTGGATTTAGATACGATTATACCTGGTGAAATGTATCGTATAGATGGCTCTGACAATGAATTTTTCCAAGTGGATTATTTAAAGGGTCGCTTTGCTTGGGGACATCGATTAGGGGGCGACAAATATCAAGAAGCCTTACCAGTTTCGATGCTATCTCCTGTAAAGGTGGGAAAATAAGTGGAAGAAAAGATTGAAAAATTGACTAGGGAGTTACTTGAAAAAAATCCACAAATGTCGGTAGGGCGGGCACGTGTTTGGGTTGAGCTTTTATGGAGTGATTTTGAATCAACTTCAGCAAAGGCTGGCTACGACTATCGCGGGGCTGATTATACGGAAAATTTGGTATGTCAATTAATTACAAGTTACGGTGATAAGCTACATAGCTTTGCTGGTCGTAATCCAAAATACGCTCATTTATTGGATGCTAGTGATGATATGATGCAATAATGAAACCCTGACCATCACTGGTCAGGGTTTACTGTTCAATTACTTGCGCCAATCTGTAATTTTTTTTGAAGTTTATCTTCAGTAAAAATCCAGCCTGTATAGGAGGTAATTATCTCATTATCATCATTTAAATGAGCGACAGCTACAAAAGGATAGCGATTATCACTACGATAGCGAAGGTCAATTAACCTTACTTCTGTTAAGCCGTTTTCTAGCTCAGAAATTTCCCAGCGATACAACGGCGAGAATGACACGAATGCATCGAGATTACGGTCCTTCATGGCTTTTTCTATAAGTGGCGTTTTCGGTAAAGGCTTTATTTCAAATTTATCATAAATATTGACTGTTCGCCCATAGGCACGGCCAACGTAATAATGTGTTTTTGACTTTGCTGCAATACGCCAGTGAAAGAATCGCATTGTTGGTGCTACAATAACATATTCCTCATCTTGAATAGTATGATGTACAGCCTTTTTAACGGATTTTTGGACTGCAAATCGTAATATATAATACATGATAATAATGAGGTACATGATGCTAAATGTCAAAACAGGATTTGCACCGAAAGCCCATAATAAAATGCCGATGCAATGAAGAGAAAAAATAATAGGATCAAAGGTATTGATTACACCTAAAGCTACCCATTTCCTGGAGAATGGGCGAATGGCTTGTGTGCCATATGCATTGAAAATATCAACAAAGACATGAAGGGTTACAGCTAAAAATGTCCAGAGCCATAAATGAAACACATTTGCGTCTTGAATAATGAATGATAAAACTGCTGTAATTAAGATAGGCCAGAGAGCTACTGCTGGGAGCGAATGTGTAATTCCTCGATGATGCCGAATGTAAATTGCATTGTTGCGCAGCTTTAAAACAGTATCGACATCAGGTGCCTGTGAGCCAATAATCGTGCCTGCCATTACTGCAGTAAATGTCATTGAATGATTTGCTACCACGGGATCAGCTAAAGCAAGACCACCGAGGGCTATACCCATAACGAAATGTGTACCTGAATCCAAAAATATCCACTCCTAGTATGCGTGTAAATAGAGTACAATGGCATACATGTATATTTCAATAATCATCCTTAATTAACGAGTCAAAAGAATATCCATGATAGAACAATTTATATCGTTAGTTAAATAATCTTTTCTTAATTGTATACCCTTTTTACCATAATTTAAATCGTAAAAACACTGGAGGTCACTGTGAATTATCCATATGTAACAGAATTTCGACAATCATTAGTCGAATGGTTTAATGTAGAGAAACGTGATTTACCATGGAGACATACAAAGGACCCTTATAAAATTTGGGTATCTGAGGTCATGCTACAGCAAACACGGGTCGACACTGTTATTCCTTATTACAATCGTTTTATAGAAAGTTTCCCAACATTAGAATTACTTGCAGAGGCACCACAAGAATATTTATTAAAACACTGGGAAGGTCTTGGTTATTATTCCCGCGCCCGTAATCTACAGGCTGGAGTAAGAGAGGTATTGGAGAACTACGGAGGAATAGTGCCCAATAATCGACATGAGATTTCGACATTAAAAGGTGTAGGCCCATATACAGCTGGTGCTATCTTAAGTATTGCCTATGATAAGCCAGAACATGCGGTAGATGGCAATGTAATGCGTGTGTTAAGTCGTGTACTCAATATTTATGAGGATATAGCCATAGCTAAAACAAAAAAGATTTTTGAAGCAGCCGTGGAAGAATTGATAGACCCTGAAAATGCATCATCTTTTAATCAAGGTTTAATGGAACTGGGTGCACTAATTTGTACGCCAACATCACCAAAATGTTTATTGTGTCCCGTCCGTGAATATTGCATTGCATTTAATGAAGGTGAACCAGAGAAGCTACCTGTTAAATCAAAAAAAGTAAAGATGAAGCATATTACATACGATGTCCTTGTATGTGAAGATCAAAATGGCCGAATTTTAATGGAACAGCGACCTGCAGAAGGGTTATTAGCAAATCTATGGCAATTTCCAATGATAGAGCACGGTAAAGATTCCATTGATACTTTTAAAATTGAATATTCTTTAGATGTTCAATCACAAAAGAATTTACTTACGTTTAAACATGTTTTTTCACATTTAACTTGGCACCTAAATAGCTATTTCATGATATGTCATTCTACAGAAAAAGGCGCTTGGCTGACCCGGGAACAAATAGAGCAATTACCAATGCCAGTACCAATGCTTAAAATATGGAGGGAAATGGAAAATTAAAATAAGAAATTTATAAGCATAAAAGCATTCACCTCGGTACACAATAATTACCGTGGAGGTGAATGAAAAATGAAAAAGCAAAACAATGCAAATTTCCAACCAAATAAAAACATGCAACGTCAAAGTCAAGAGTTTGGTGCTGAAACTGATGTGAACGAAGTGCAAAAGCAAAATGCTAAAGCAGAGCAAAAGAAAGCTCAATCTTCAGGAAACTTCACTAAAACAAACCAAGATCTTGGTGAATAACACTTTGTAATTGCATATTTGCATTTACCTCTAAGGAGCTGTCAAAATCAAAAAGATTACAAAGACAGCTCCTTTATATTATTAATATTGTCCAAAAAGGGCTGGGCCAGAAAGAGAAATCGCTCGGGTCGAGAGAAAAAATGCTCAGGTAGCCGAGGAAATCGCTCGGGTCGCGTGAAAAACTGCTCAGGTAGTCGAAGAAATCGCTCAGGTCGCGTAAAAAACAGCTCAGGTAGTCGAGGAAATCGCTCGGTTCGCGTGAAAAACTGCTCAGGTAGTTGAGGAAATCGCTCGGGTCGCGTGAAAAACAGCTCAGGTAGTCAAGAAATCGCTCAGGTCGCGTGAAAAACAGCTCAGGTCGTCGAAAAAGCCTCTCAGGTCGAGAAAAAAATTGCTCAAGTAATCGAAGAAACAGCTCGGGTCGCAAGAACAATGTTATGCCCAGACAGTTACAAAGTAGAAGAGAAATCATTGACTCACATGAAAAATAGAAATTCTCTTCAAATTTTTTGTGGAATTTGAAAAGGACGCAGGGAAATTTGTGGTTTTCTAACTACACCTTTCGCCTACACATTGCTATAATATACTAGAGACTGCTAGATTTAGGTAGCATAGACGAAAAGGTGGGCTTCAAAAATGGCAATACCGGTAGAAGGAGAAACGATACAAATACATAGTTATAAGCACAATGGCCGTATCCACCGGGTTTGGCAAGAAACAATGGTGTTAAAAGGAACGAAAAATATCATTATCGGTGCGAATGAACGGACGCTTGTGACAGAATCCGATGGTCGTACCTGGCTAACGAGAGAGCCTTCTATTTGTTATTTCCATGCGGAGCACTGGTTTAACATCATCTGTATGCTGCGTGAGGACGGTGTGTATTATTATTGTAATCTAAGCTCACCATTTGTTTTCGATAATAATGCCATTAAATATATTGACTATGATTTAGACATTAAAGTATTCCCTGATATGTCTTATTCACTTTTAGATGAAGATGAATATGAGCTACACCGGAAAGAAATGTCTTATCCAGATGTCATTGATAAAATTCTAAAGCGCAATGTCGATAAATTAATTAGCTGGATTCAACAAAAAAGAGGACCCTTTGCACCTGATTTCATCGATGCCTGGACAAACCGTTATAAGTTTCAGCTCGATATGCAAGCAGATGATTGTTAAGTAGCACCTATTAGTTTTTACTAATGGGTGTTTTTGTCTTTTAAGTAGATGGGGTAATTAGGTTTGTAAAATAGTCCGCGCAAAGTCATATTACATGTACTTAAAACGAAATATTGCTATAATTACGTTTGGGCATTCAGTTTGGAATGTCCATTTATCTTCTGTAGCGAAAGCAAAGAGGCAGCTACAATTACGCCAAGGCGAAATTGATTTTTTGACCCGTTAAGGATGTGATTAGAAATGGGTAGTATAAAGCGGTATATGCGTTTTGTAAAACCATATACTTGGGAAATTATTTTAACGATATTAATTGGTATAGTGAAGTTTGCTATTCCGCTATTTATCCCCTTGCTTATAAAAATTGTGTTAGATGATATTATTCCTGCGAATCATCTATCAGATGCAGAGAAAACAAAAGAATTATTTTATTGGTTAGGTGGTACCATCATTGTGTTCTTTATCATTCGGCCGCCAATTGAGTATTACCGTCAATATTTCGCTCAACATGTTAGTAATAAGGTGCTTTTTGATATTCGAAAGGAAATCTATGCCCATTTGCAGCGACTAAGTTTAAGATACTATGCAAATACAAGAGCCGGCGATGTTATCTCAAGAGTGATTAATGATGTGGAACAAACAAAGAACTTTATCATGACTGGTTTGATGAATGTTTGGCTAGATCTTGCCACAATTGTTATTGCCGTCATAATTATGCTGACAATGGATGTTAAGCTGACACTTGTAGCATTGATTGCGTTCCCATTCTATGCATTTAGTGTGAAGTACTTTTTTGGTAAGCTAAGGGATTTAACTAGAAAGCGCTCCAAGGCACTTGCAGGTGTGCAAAGTTATTTGCATGAACGAGTAGCTGGAATGAGCATAATTAAAAGTTTTACACTCGAAAAGCATGAACAAAAATTATTTAATCAAGCAAATGGTGAATTTTTAGAGAAGGCTTTGGATCATACAAAATGGAATGCGAAATCTTTTGCTGTAGTGAATACCATTACGGATGTAGCTCCGTTGTTAGTCATTGCCTATGCAGGCTATCAGGTTATAAATGGGCCTCTGTCCATAGGAACGATGGTTGCCTTTATTGCCTATATTGAAAGACTTTATGGTCCACTTCGCCGTTTAGTTAGTTCATCTACTACATTAACGCAGTCAATTGCTTCAATGGACAGAATGTTTGAATTAATGGACGAACCTTATGAGGTGAAAAATAAGACTGATGCCGTAGAGTTAAAACGGGTAAATGGTGAGGTCCACTTTGACAGCGTGAATTTTCAATATGAGGCTGATGGCTCGAAAATTTTATCCAATATTCATTTTACCATTAACCCTGGAGAGACAGTGGCATTTGTAGGCATGAGTGGTGGCGGAAAATCCACGATTATCAGCTTGATCCCACGCTTTTATGATACAACAAATGGTATAGTGCGTATTGATGGCTATGATGTGAAGGATGTAACCTTGCATTCATTACGTTCACAAATAGGCATCGTGTTACAGGATAATATTTTATTCAGTGATTCCGTAAAAGAGAATATTTTAATGGGCAAACCAGATGCTACGGATGAAGAGGTCGTTTCTGCAGCGAAGGCAGCCAACGCACATGACTTTATCATGAGCTTGCCAAATGGCTATGACACCAAGGTTGGGGAGCGCGGTGTGAAATTATCTGGTGGTCAAAAGCAGCGTGTCGCTATCGCTCGTGTATTTTTAAAAAATCCACCTATTTTAATATTAGATGAAGCTACCTCTGCATTGGATTTAGAAAGTGAAGCACTTATTCAGGAATCATTAGAGCTGCTTGCACATGAGCGTACTACGATAATTATCGCTCACCGACTTTCTACAATTACACATGCTGATAAAATTATTGTCATTGATCATGGACAATTAATTGAAAGTGGTACACATGAAGAACTTATGCACAAGCAAGGAATTTATTACAATTTATTCCAAGTACAGCATTTAAATTGAAATTTATAATAAAAAATTTAAAAATAGTCTTCCGTTTAATTTTTTAATGGAGGGCTATTTTTTTGCGGTTTATGTAAAATATTATCGTTTGATAAGAAATAATTAGTATGTAAGTCGAATTGGATAGAAAATATATATTTCTATGTAGAATAATAATGATTGAAAGAGAGAATATTTTTAGTTAGAATTATCTGAAAATAGGGAATTAAATGATAGTTAGTGTATTATATTAATAGAATTATACAATTAAGTAAAATATAGGTAGGATGGAGCGATTGTGCATGAGGAAAAAGCTGCTAGAAATAAAAGGTTTAAAAACGACCTTTTTTACAGATGATGGGCAAATTCCTGCCGTTGATGATATCGATTTTTCTGTGCATGAAGGAGAAATACTGGGGATTGTTGGAGAATCAGGAAGTGGTAAAAGTGTCACATCACTGTCCATTATGGGATTAATACCATCACCCCCTGGGAAAATAACAGGTGGCGAAATATTATTGGATGGCAAAAATCTGGCGGCATTATCTGATAAGCAAATGCAAAAAGTTCGTGGCAAAGATGTTGCAATGATATTTCAGGAACCAATGACCTCCTTAAATCCTTTATTTACAATTGGAGATCAGTTAAAAGAGGCAATTTTAATACATCAACCAAAGTGGTCAAAAAAGGAAGCGTTTGCAAGAGCGGTTGAAATTATGAAGATGGTGGGTTTACCACGTGCTGAGTCATTATTAAAAGATTATCCACATCAATTATCAGGAGGAATGCGACAGCGTGTCATGATTGCGATGGCACTTCTCTGTGATCCAAAGGTTTTGATAGCTGATGAACCAACTACTGCTCTTGATGTTACGATTCAGGCACAAATTTTGCAGTTGATGAAAGACTTGAATAAACGTTTAAATACAGCCGTTTTATTGATTACCCATGATTTGGGCGTCGTAGCAGAGACATGTGAGCGTGTCATTGTGATGTATGCAGGCCAAATTGTTGAAGAGGCTCCAATTCAGGAGATATTCGCTAACCCTAAGCATCCTTATACGCAAGGGCTTATTAAGTCTGTACCTGATATGCGTTATAAAAAGGATAACCTTTATTCGATACCAGGAAGTGTACCAAAGCCAGGGAGTATCAAGGTTGGCTGCCGTTTTGCAGCACGCTGTGAATTTGCAATGGATCGTTGTCAACTGGAAACACCACCTTTATATGAAGCAGCAGAGCAGCATAAATCGAGATGTTTTTTACTAGAGAAGCAGGAGGTGGGGCAGCATGTCGAAAGTTTTATTGAAAGTTGATGGCTTAAAAAAGTACTTTCCTATTCGACAAGGCATTCTTAATACACAGGTTGGGGATGTGAAGGCAGTGGATGATGTTTCTTTTGAGGTTTATGAAGGAGAAACATTAGGCATTGTAGGAGAATCGGGATGTGGCAAATCAACTACTGGCCGATTGTTAATGCGATTAATTGAACCAACGGAAGGAAATATAGAATTCGCAGGGAAAGCGATTTCAGAATTATCCAATAATGAGATGCGTAAGGCACGAAGAGATATTCAAATGATTTTCCAGGATCCCTATGCCTCTTTAAATCCAAGACACAATATTGGGAAGATATTAGAGGAGCCTCTTATTGTACATGGAATGGGGAATGCTAAAGATCGAAAGCAGAAGGTTTTGGAGCTTCTAGAAACGGTTGGTCTAAATGAATATCATATTAAGCGATATCCACATCAGTTTAGTGGTGGTCAAAGACAGCGTATTGGCATTGCTCGAGCCTTGATGACCAATCCACGTTTAATTATTGCAGATGAGCCAGTTTCTGCACTCGATGTATCCATACAGGCACAGGTTTTAAATTTATTGCAAAAGCTGCAAAAGGATTTAAAGCTGACATATATTTTTATTTCACATGACTTAGGGGTCGTGCGTCATATCAGTAATCGTGTTGGTGTGATGTATTTAGGTAAATTAGTAGAGTTGACAGCAAGTGAGGATTTATATGCAGAGCCGCTTCATCCATATACACAGGCTCTCTTATCTTCGGTTCCTGTTCCAGATCCTACGTTTGAGCGTGAACAATTGATTATTACTGGAGATATTCCGAGTGCTTCAAATGCGCCTAGTGGATGCACTTTCCATACAAGATGTCCATTTAAAAAGGAAGAATGTTCTCAAATAGTTCCAAAAATGCAAGAAGTAAAACCGGGTCATTATGTTGCTTGTCATCTCTATGATGCTATACAACATTCAATGATATAAAAAAACATAGGGGGAAATTTAATGAAGAAAAAAAAGCTATGGACTTTGGGTATAATGTTTATCCTTGTTCTCTCGACAATCTTAGCTGCTTGTGGTGGCTCTGATACTAAGGATACGGGTAGTAAGGATGCTTCAACTGGTGGCGATAAGGCTAATAGCAACGAACCAAAAATATTAGTCTATGGTCGTGGTGGAGATTCTGTAGCACTAGACCCTGCTGTTGTAACAGACGGTGAATCCTTTACGGTTACAGCTAATATATATGAGACTTTAGTTAACTTTGGTGAAAAAGATGTAACGATTCAACCAGGTCTAGCAAAATCATGGGAGCCATCAGAGGATGGTTTAACTTATACATTCCAACTACAAGAGGGTGTAAAATTCCATGATGGCACTGATTTCAATGCTGAGGCAGTTGTCAAAAATATTGAACGTTGGAAATCAAGTAATGATAAATATCCATATTTTAAAACTCAATTTGTCGTTGGTGACAAGCAAATTATAGAATCAGTTACTGCTGAGGGTGACTATACAGTTGTCTTTAAGTTAAGCCAACCACAGGCACCATTCCTTAAAAATTTAGCGATGTCCCCATTTGCAATTGCTTCGCCGAAAGCTTTTGAAGCAGATGAAGAGGGATTATCAACAAATCCTGTAGGAACAGGTCCATTCAAGTTTGTTAGCTGGGAACGTAATGCTTCGATAACGATTGAGAAAAACCCAGATTACTATATTGATGGCTATCCAAAATTAGATAAAGTTATTTATCGTTCAATTCCAGAAAACACTGCACGTTTAACTGAATTAACGAGCGGCAATATTGATGTAGCTGATGGCTTAAGTCCATCTGATAAAGGAACAATCGAAGGAGATGCCAACTTACAGCTAATTGAACGTCCTTCTATGAACATTGGGTATCTAGGGTTAACAGTGACTCGACCTCCGTTCGATAATGTAAAGGTGCGTCAGGCAGTAAACTATGCTATTGATAAACAAGCATTAGTGGATGCTTTTTATGAAGGATTAGCGGAGCCAGCGAAAAACCCAATGCCGCCAGTAATTTCTGGTTATAACGATGAGGTTACAGGCTATACGTATGATCCTGAAAAAGCGAAGGCATTACTAGCTGAAGCAGGCTATGATGGTAAGGAAATTGAGCTTTGGGCAATGCCAGTACCACGTCCATACATGCCAGATGGACAAAAAATAGCAGAAGCAATTCAAAAGAATTTAGAAGATGTGGGCATTAAATCTAAAATTGTGTCATACGAATGGGCTACTTATTTAGATAAAGCTGAGAAGGGTGAAGCAGATGCATTCTTACTAGGCTGGACAGGCGACAATGGTGACGCGGATAACTTCCTATATTCATTATTAGATGGGGATAATATCCATTCTAACAACTATACATTCTATGACAATCAAGAATTACACAAGCTATTAACAGCTGCTCAAACTGAAATTGATGAGGACAAGCGTAACGAGCTTTATAAGCAAGCTCAAGTCATTATCTCTGAGGATGCTCCATGGGTTCCTCTTGCTCACTCAACACCAATTTTAGCTGCTAACAAGAAAGTTACAAATTACATTGCGCATCCTACTGGCTCTGATCGTTTAGATGCAGTAGATATTCAATAGTAAAGCCATTTTTAATTAAAAAAAGGGATGTAAAGAATCTGCTTGCTTTTCTGCGGGTAAGCCGTGGAATTCTCGCAGATTCTTTTCTAGTAAAAGAAAATCAAATTATTTTCTCCTGTTAGAAAGTTACTCATCTAAACATTCAAAGCCGTTTGGTGAAGGCTCAACCTTTCAACAGTATATAAAGACTTCAAAGTATATTATGAAAATCATAGAGAGGTGATGAAAATGCTTCACTATATGGGGAGACGTTTACTTCAACTAATCCCAGTTTTGCTTGGAATGACTTTTATCGTCTTTATGTTGATACGTGCAATACCTGGTAATCCAGCTAAGGTTATTTTAGGACAACAGGCGACAAAAGAGGCGGTCGAGGCATTAAACGCAAGTTTAGGATTAGATAAACCCTGGTATACACAATATTTTAGTTATTTGTCAGGTATTTTCCAGGGAGATCTGGGGGTTTCCTTACGTACTAAATTACCTGTATCAGAAGAAATTTTTCCATACTTGGCAGCAACAGCTGAGCTTGCACTTTTTGCCATGATTATTGCTATCATTATTGGTGTGAATGCTGGCATTATTTCTGCATGGTTCCAAAATTCTTGGTTCGACTATATTGCAATGATAGTGGCATTAGTCGGTGTATCTGTACCAGTATTCTGGCTAGGTTTGATGGAACAATGGACGTTTAGTAGTAAGCTTGGCTGGTTGCCTACTTCTGGTCGAGAGGATGTTCGAAATCCAATAACCGCCATAACCCATTTCTATTTACTTGATACCCTTATTCAGGGACGCTTTGATCAATTCATTGAAGTTGTAAAGAGATTAATATTACCAGGAGTAGCACTTGCGACCATTCCGATGGCTATTATTGCAAGAATCACAAGGTCTTCTATGCTAGAAGTAATGCGCTCGGATTACGTACGCACAGCAAGAGCGAAAGGCCAAAAAATGTTTATTGTTGTTTATAAGCATGCACTAAAGAATGCTGTGATTCCTGTGTTAACGGTAATTGGTCTACAAACAGGATTACTCCTAGGTGGTGCCATACTAACAGAGACTATTTTTAGTTGGCCAGGAATTGGTCGTTATATTTATGATGCGATTGGCTTCAGGGATTATCCTGTTATTCAATCAGGTATTCTAATCGTTGCATTTATTTTCATCATGATTAACTTAATTGTGGATTTGCTGTATACAGTGATTGATCCGCGTATTAAATACAAATAGAAGGGAGCTGCAATGATGACTGGAGCAATGGATATCAAAAAAGAAGCAGTACCAACTCGAGAACGTGCGGTAGGTCCGTGGCTCGAAGGCTGGCGGAGCTTTAAAAAGAGTAAAGTCTCCCTTATAGGAGCAGGAATTGTTCTATTTTTTATTTTACTTGCTATAGTTGGTCCCTACCTTGCACCACAGGGCATCAATGAACAAAATTTTGCGAAGCGCTTATTGGCACCATCCAGTGAACATTGGTTTGGAACGGATGATTTTGGACGAGATATTTTTTCTAGAATCATTCATGGTGCACGGATTTCGTTATGGGTAGGCTTTTTCTCGGTTATTTTATCCGTAATCGTTGGTAGTTTACTTGGTATTATTGCAGGCTATTATGGAAAATGGATCGATACGATTATTTCACGTATTTTTGATATTATGCTTGCTTTCCCTAGTATGCTGTTAGCGATTGCAGTAGTGTCAGTGCTAGGTCCATCTTTACAAAATGCATTAATTGCCATAGCAATAATTAACATTCCGAATTTTGGTCGTTTAATTCGCTCTAAAGTATTGAGTGTCAAGGAAGAGGAATATATTGTAGCGGCTAAAGCAATTGGCATGCGTGATTCACGAATTTTATTTTCTCATATTTTACCGAATTCCATAACACCAATAATTGTACAAGGAACACTAGCTATTGCGACAGCCATTATTGAAGCGGCGGCACTAGGCTTCCTTGGACTAGGAGCTCAAGCACCAGCACCCGAGTGGGGAAAAATGCTAGCTGATGCTCGGAAGTTTTTATTAAATGCTCCATGGACAATGATATTCCCAGGTTTGGCTATTATGTTAACAGTTCTCGGCTTTAACCTAATGGGTGATGGACTGCGTGATGCACTTGATCCAAAAATGAAAAGCTAGTATATGCTCATTAGCCTTCTACAAGTTAGAAGGTTTTTTTAACTGCATTATAAGAAACTCATTTACAGTGAAACGTCATGATTAAGAAGAATTTTCGAAAATAATGCTCATATCGGCATCAAACCAAGAATAAGTGAATAAACCTTTTTGGAGCCATTAATTGAATTTTTTGTAATGTTATTTTAGACTTAATATAATGGTGAAAAACGACAATCTTTTATGAAATATATAAAGATTCGACTTTACATTATTTCTTTACATACAATCTTGTAGTTGGCAACACTTAGTTTAGGAGGGTGATTAAATTGGGAATTAATTTGCAAAAAGGGCAACGGGTTGATTTAACAAAAGGGAATGCTGGTTTAAATAAAATCAAAGTAGGTTTAGGCTGGGACCCTGTAGGTCAAGAAAAAAGCGGCGGTTTATTTGGAGGCTTATTTTCAAGTAGAAATAGCGGCAGTGGAAGAAACATCGACTGTGATGCTTCCGTATTAATGCTACAAAATGATAAGGTTGTTGCGGGAGACGATGTTGTTTATTTTGGAAAATTAACAAGTAATTGTGGTTCAATTCGACACTCAGGTGATAATTTAACTGGGGATGGCGATGGTGATGATGAAGTTATTACAATTGAGCTTTCGTCTGTACCGTCACAATATAATAAGCTGGTGTTTGTTGTAAACATCTATGATGCAGCAGGTCGTAATCAACACTTTGGCATGATTCAAAATGCATATATTCGTGTGTATGATGACAGGACAGGTAGTGAGCTAATTCGCTATAATTTAACTGATAACTATTCGAACTTAACGACGCTTGTCTGTGGTGAAATTTACCGCCATAACAATGATTGGAAATTTGCTGCAGTTGGAACAGGAACAAATGACGTGAAACTTGGCGACGTTGTTCGAAGATATCAATAAATAATAACTAGGAGGAGAAAGATAATGGGTATTTCATTACAAAAAGGTCAAAAGGTAGATTTAACAAAAACAAATCCAGGATTAACAAATGTAATTGTTGGTTTAGGCTGGGATACAAATAAATATGACGGTGGACATGATTTCGATTTAGACTCATCTGTATTTTTACTTGCGGATACTGGCAAAGTAGCAGATCAAAATGATTTTATTTTCTACAATAATACAACAGGTGGCAACGGCTCTGTTGAACATTCCGGGGATAATTTAACTGGTGTTGGTGAAGGTGACGATGAAGTAGTAAAAGTTGCATTAACACAAGTACCTGTACATGTACAACGACTAGCATTTACAGTAACAATTCATGATGCAGAGGCACGTAGTCAGAACTTTGGTATGGTTTCTAATGCCTATATTCGTATTGTCAATGCTGCTTCCAACGAAGAAATTATTCGTTATGATTTAGGCGAGGATTTCAGTATTGAAACAGCTGTCGTAGTAGGGGAATTATACCGCCATAACGGAGAATGGAAATTTAATGCGATTGGTGCCGGTTACCAGGGTGGCTTAGCCGCACTATGTAATGACTATGGCTTAAATGTAAACTAAAAAATTTCAACTTTGGATGGAAAGGGAGATTTTCAATGGCTATTCAATTAAGCAAAGGACAACGTATTGATTTAACAAAACAAGATCCAGGCCTAAACAGTATTGGAATCGGCTTAGGCTGGGATGTAAAGCAATTTGATGGTGGACAAGACTTTGACCTTGATGCATCTGTATTTTTACTAGATGCGTCAGGTAAATGCCGTAATGAACAAGACTTTATCTTTTACAATAATTTAACGAGCTCAGATCAATCTGTTGTGCATACTGGTGATAACCGTACAGGAGAAGGTGATGGGGATGATGAAAAAGTTCTTGTAAACTTAAAGCAAGTGTCTCCCCAAATTGAAAAGATTGTTGTGACGGTTACAATCTATGACGCGGAGGGCCGTCATCAAAACTTCGGTCAGGTTCTGAATGCCTATGTTCGTTTAACGAATGAAGAGTCAGGGGCAGAAGTATTGCGTTATGATTTAGGTGAAGATTTCAGCATTGAAACTGCCGTTGTATTTTGTGAGCTTTACCGCCATAATGGTGAGTGGAAGTTTGCCGCAGTAGGCTCAGGCTATCAGGGTGGCTTAGCAGCATTAGTTAATGCATATGGCCTACAATAATTTGGATAGGTAAAGACGGAGGATCTTTTTTGGACGTTTTCAACGAGATATTAAATACATATGCACAGTTTTTTAACTGGCACATGTGGGGACAGGTTTTAACAGATCCAGTATCATGGGGCCTAATTTTTTCATTGATTATTATGGAAGGCCTATTGTCTGCAGACAATGCGTTAGTTTTAGCAGTTCTTGTTAAACATCTTCCAAAGCATCAACGAAAAAAAGCGTTAATGTATGGGATGTTTGGAGCATATTTCTTCAGATTTCTCTTCATCGGTATTGGTGTTTACCTCGTGAAGTTCTCCATTGTTAAAGTAATTGGTGCGACTTATTTAATGTGGTTAGTCATACTGCATTTTAAAAATAAGAGCGATGATGAAGGAGAAGCACATGAGTTTAAAAAGACGGGTTGGATGGTTCGCGTTTTTGGAACGTTCTGGGCGACTGTTATTTCAGTTGAATTAATGGATGTCGCCTTTTCAGTAGACTCTATACTAGCAGCGTTTGCGATATCAGATCAAGTTTGGGTACTATTATTAGGTGGAGTTTTAGGGATTATTATGATGCGTACTATCGCAGGAGTATTCCTATCATTGATAGAGCGAGTACCTGAGCTTGAAACAACTGCCTATATTTTGATTGCGATTATTGCACTGAAAATGTTCGCAAGTATTTTTGGATTCCATCTTTCACATGAATTATTCTTTATTATTTTAATTGTTGCATTCTTATTGACATTTGTTGTACACAAGATGAATAAGAAAACAGCCGTGTAAACAAGGCACTGTATTGGTCTGTAGAGAACAGGCTAATACAGTGCTTTTTTCACAGAAGGTAGACTATTACTGGGGAGAGGATTAAATGCAACACTTTGCAACAGAAGCAGAGACGATTTTTTATAAGAAGCCACAGCCCTTTACAAAATTGGATACGCCAGATATTCTGTCATATGCCTTAGGTGCGACTTTGTATATGCCAGCTTCCATGCCTAATATTGTGGGTTTGATTCAATCGCAAAAATATAAAGAGCTTACATCACTTGTCATTGACTTAGAGGATGCAGTAGGAGATACAGAGTTACTAGATTGTGAAGCAAAATTGATGGAGGATATTAGTGAGTTATATGAGCTATATAACCAAAAACAATTGCTATTACAAGATCTACCACTCCTTTTTATTCGTGTACGTCATGTTGAACAATTTAATTATTTAACAACTTCGTTAGGGAAGAAACAGGAAATATTAACTGGTTATGTATTTCCGAAATTTACGGCAGCACAAGGAGCCCGATATTTTGAGTTACTTGAACAAACCATTTTGGAACATCATTTAACCTTATATGGTATGCCAATTTTAGAAAGTCGTGAGGTATTATATAAGGAATCTCGCATGGAGGCATTATTAAGCATTAAAGAAGTTCTACATCAACACAGAGAACGCGTATTAAATGTACGTATTGGTGCAACTGATTTTTGTGGAATATACGGAATTCGCCGCCGCATGGACTCAACCATTTATGATATCAGTGTGATTAGAGATTGTATAGCAGATATAGTCAATGTCTTAGGTCGTGAGGAAGATGGTTTTGTTATTTCTGGGCCTGTCTGGGAGTATTTTAGTAATCAACGTGTATTAAAGCCTGCATTAAGAGTGACGCCATTTAGTGAAAAAGGTGCGCTTGATACAAGGAAAGCATTGTTAGACGATTGTTTAGATGGATTAATGAAGGAAGTTTTAATGGATAAACAAAACGGCATTATCGGTAAAACGGTCATTCATCCTAGTCATGTCCGTGTCGTGCATGCACTTTATGCGATTTCGTATGAGGAGTATTTAGATGCATTAAGCATTGTAGAAAATAGTGATGGTCGCAAAGGTGTTATGAAAAGTCACTATGCTAATAAAATGAATGAAATCAAACCACATTTGAGATGGGCGCAACGAATCTTAAAACAAGCACAAGTCTATGGCGTTTATCATGAATCTTTAGATTTTGCCTCACTGTTATTAAATTCTGAAATAGGTGGTAGTGTTTATGCGACAACAAATGAATAAACTAAGCATTTTGCCAAATTATACAATTGATATTGAAGTCACTCATAATCCTCACAATTTTGCATTGACAGATTTATTTAAAATGGCAGCACGTATTAATAAGAAGAGACAGTTTTTGTTTGTGAGCACTGTACTTGGCAAGCATTTAGCTGTTCGTCCCCAAGTCCCATTACTGACTGGAACGCTTCTAGCCTGTATGTATAATCAGCATCTTACTGGTCAAAATGTGCTTGCTATGTCATCTGTTGTAAAAGCATTAAAAGATTGTACAGAGTTGGATGGAATTCAGGATTCTATGGAGGGTTCCATACCACTGTCTGAGGAAACATTGTTTATTGGATTTGCTGAGACAGCCACTGCACTTGGACATGCTGTATTTAATGCATTCCAAACAAATGCCATGTATATCCATACCACACGTGAAGTACTTCCAGATTTTGAACCATTTGTTACATTCGAGGAAGAGCATTCCCATGCGACAAGCCATAGAATTTATACAGAAGAGCCTGATGTTTTACTGCAAGCTAAACGTATTGTGTTAATTGATGACGAGATTACTACTGGTAATACGGTTATTAACATTATTCAAACACTGAGACAGAAGTTTCCGCTTGTTAGGCAGTATGCTGTACTATCTATTTTAGATTGGCGTTCAGAACAGCAACAAAAGGTGTTTCAGCAATTAGAAGAGCAATGGGGGATCTCTATTGAGTTCATCGCCATTATGTGTGGTCAATTTAGCTGTGAGGGAGCACCAAATTTAACAAGCGAGCAACCTAAAATAACAACATGTGCCCCACAGGACATCACACTAATACCAATCAAAGAATCTCTTGATTGCAAATTCTATCGTTCTATTGCAGAGAATGGTCTTGTAAACAATCAGCCTTATATACTAGCGACAGGAAGATTTATGCTAACATCCAAACAGCATATCGAGCAAAAGAAAATGCTACAGGCAATCGCCGAGCAATTAAAAGAGCTACGAACGGGTGGACCAGCACTTGTTATCGGAACAGGGGAATTTATGTATGTCCCTATGCAAATTGCCTCTTATTTAGGGGAAAATGTTTATTTTCAATCGTCAACCCGTAGTCCAATTTATTGTACAGATGAACTAGACTATACGATTACAGAAAAAATAGTCTTTGAAAGCCCAGAGAACAATGGGGTTGAAAATTATTTATATAATATACAAAACCGGCCATATTCGGAACTTTTCATTATTGTGGAACGTATAGCAAGTAAAGAGATAATTGCCCGCTTGGTAGAGGCATTACAATCCATCAGTAGCGCAAAAATATATGTGATTTGTATGCATGAAATGGAGGTAGAACGATGATATCGACTTTACAGCCAGATAAAATGGGGAGCTATGCACCAGAGGATGTTATGTTTTTATTGCGTGATATTAGTAATGTTTTTCTTGAAATGGATAATGAAAAACGTGAACAACTTATTCAAACGGGCACGCATTATTCTGAAATGCTACCAATGGAATATCAACCATCTAAAACATATATGGATTTATTTTATAAAACTTTAGATACTTACGCTGAAAGAATAGCAATAGCTGTTGGTGTGGTAGCAGAGCAAATCATCCAAAATAGAGGGCTAGATAATTTAATTCTTGTTAGCTTAGCAAGAGCAGGTACACCAATTGGCATTTTAATTAAACGGTATATACAAATGCGCTATAAGGTGAATGTACCACATTACTCAATATCTATTTTGCGTGGTCGTGGGTTTGATGAAACAGCAATTCGTTACATGTTGGCACAACATCCTCAAGGTTGTCTTCAATTTATTGATGGTTGGACGGGTAAGGGTGCTATTACCAAAGAATTACTACATTCCTGTCAAAAGTTTAATACACAACATCAAGTACAATTGAATGCCAATTTAGCCGTTTTGGCAGATCCAGGGCATTGTGCCGCCATTTATGGAACTCGTGAAGATTTTTTAATTCCATCTGCTTGTTTAAATTCGACGGTGTCTGGATTGGTGAGTAGAACAGTATTAAATCTACAGTTTATGGATGAGGAAGACTTTCATGGTGCAAAATATTACAAAGAATTAGAGAAGATAGATGTGTCAAACTTGTACATAGAAAGCATTGTCACATGCTTTGAAAATGTGCAGAGTGAGATTATACGGCAACTTCAAGAGCTGCCCAACTCCCCAATTACTTGGGAGGGAATGAAATCCGTACAAAGGATTCAGCAGGATTTTGGTATTGACAATATTCATTTTATCAAACCTGGTGTTGGAGAAACGACAAGAGTTTTACTAAGACGAATCCCCTGGAAAATCCTAGTTAATCCACAGTACATTCATGAGCTGGAACACATTTTATTATTAGCTCGTGAAAAAAATGTATTGATAGAAGAATATTCGGATATGTCCTATGCATGTTGCGGCTTAATAAAAGAATTGTAGAGGAGAATAAGATGATACTATTTACATCAGATTTAGATAGAACACTTATTTATTCTAAACGTATGATGGAGATGTTTCCGCCAAATACAGAGACAATGGTAGTTGAGCGGAAGGCTGATAAAGACATGAGCATGATGACAAATGCAACAGCAGCTTTATTGCAGCAGGTGCATCAGCAAACACTATTTGTACCTGTTACGACAAGAGCATTGCATGAATATCAGAGAATACATTTTATTAATGACTTGTGCCCTACTTTTGCAATTACAAGCAACGGGGGTACAATATTAGAAAAAGGTCAGCCATATGACAAATGGACGAAAACATTATGTAGACGAATTGAAGAATCCTCCATTCCACGAGAGGATATGTTAAAACTATTTCAAACAATAAAATCCGATGCATGGCTTCAACGTTCTTTCTATATAGATGATCTTTTTTATGTACATCATGTAGATATTGAAGTTTTACGCCAAGATGAATTAAATGCAATAATTCAAGAGTTTGACGCTCATGGCTGGTACGTTCTTCTACAAGGTAAAAAATTGTATTTTATGCCCAAGGTACTGACAAAGGAAGCGGCTATAGATTATATGAAGGAATTTTGTACATACGATGTGCATATAGCAGCAGGCGATTCTATTATGGATTACGGAATGCTATCAATAGCTGATTTAGCATTTACACCGAATCATGGAGATTTAAAGGATAAACAGCCAAATGTTCTACCAAATACAACCTACTCAATTCATAATGGTGAAGCATTTACAAAAGATTTGCTAGAAGCCGTTTTACAAATTGCTACACAACAAACGGTAGTTTAGTTTTAAATATTTATTTGTTGTCATAGGTAAGACTATCCTATGGCAAATGAATTCTTAAGCCTATGCTAAAGGATGATTTTTAGGAGGTGCGTTTGTATGCAAACAATCACAATTCAATCAGTGTTGGAGCGAAATCCTGATGATTGGCTACAGGCGTTTCAAGATTCACCGAAGAATCGTGCATTTTATGAGGAAACATCACAACAAATAACGTTTAGCCGAATTGCAGTACGTGTATTAGGAGTGCCAATTGAAGAGGATGATTATTTCAATTCATTATTTACCATGTCACAAACCAAAAGTATTCATATTTTAAGTGAAGAATTAAATAAAAATATTGAACAAAAAGACTTTCAGGCTATACAAACGATTTTAGAACAACATCAGCAAACACCTAAAGGGCTGTCTATTAATCGATTAGTTGCAATGATGTATGGGTATCAATTAATACCTAAGCATGATGATAGTGTAATGAACCGACATTTACAGCTAGCAACCATTAAAATTGTCGAGCTTTTTCAGCAACAACAATCATTAGGTCTACTTGCTAATGATTTTCGCCGTTTTTTAATTGATATGGTGAAGTGGTTAAAAAACCATTGGATTCAATGGACAAAGGCAATGAAGCCGACAGATGATTTTCCTAAGGTTGTGTGGTATGGGGAGACGACTGTTAGTCAGCGTTATTTTCTATTATTGCTAATGGAGCTAGGTTGTGACGTATTAATTTTTCATCCAGCTAAAATAGATGAATTTGCAGAGATCGATCCTACAGATTCTTTTTCAATCAGTTATTTGTATGCAAGTGAAACAACTTTACAGCCATTTCCTGACAAGCTTCGTGATCGTCAGGCAACTGTAGGCTATCGTTCGAGTCAGCATTTTGAACAATTAATGCATGATCAGCAATCAGGAATTTTTAAGCCTTGGCAATTTAAAGATCTTATGCCACGCTCCTTAACACTAAGAATGACCTATGATGATATTTTTATTTATTCGAAAGAGAAGGCCATGGTTCGACCGAAATTTGAAGTTATTGGGGATGAGATAATCATTCCAGTAATATTTGCAAAAATTAGTGGGGTTTCGAGCCGACGTGAAGAATACTGGCACTATATGCATCAATTACTGGCAAGTCCGCAAACCGTTTTTGTGCAGGAGTTCCCTTATTCAAAAACGAGCAAGGCCAACTTCCATTTTCACTATAAACATTGCTTAGTAAATGGAGAGCTATCAGTGGAACGCATTATGCAAAGTGATTGGTGGCAGTACGGGGAATTACCATTGGAGCTACAGCGTGCAATTTCTTATACGATAAAAGCTTCATGTGAGCAACCCATGTTAAAACAACAGTCAAATGAGACTTTATATGATTTACAGTTATTTTTATTTAAACAGATGACGATGATTCCTCAGGATATACTGCGATTACTACAAAACTTTGACTACTCTCAAGAGGTACCAAAACTTGTATTATATCAAGCGCCACAGCAGCCTGCTTTATCACGTGAGGACATTGCATTACTGGCGTTTTTAAATCGCTTTGGTATGGATATTGTATTTTATAACCCGACAGGCAAACTAGATTTAGAAAGGCACTTACTAGAGGATTCATATGATGTACACCGTTTAGAGCATATGCTATTTGACTTGCCCTATGAAGAACCAAAGCAGCAAAAATCTGCACCAGATAAAATCATTAAAAAGCTCTTTAATCGTTTTTTCTGATGACAGGAAGGAGGCGGCAAGAATGTCAAATAACCCTACGACAATTGAACAATTGACAGTGGAAACAGCAGAAGCCGTCAAACAACAATTATGGGAAAATACAGAGGTACAGCAAATTGCTAATCAGATTAATATAAAAAATCAGCAGGACTTAATGGAGTTGGGCAGAGAGCCAGCTACAAAATTAGCAAAATTCGCAGATCAAATTTTAGACTTAATCACCCAATCAGCATCCTATGAGTCAAATGAATTATTTAAGCGGCTTGAAGCCTTAATGTTGACATTTGATAAAAAAGATTTTGCTGAGCCAAAGGGCTTCTTCAAGAAACTATTTGCACGTAAAGCGAAAAATGATGATGATTTATTTGCGAAATATAATGTACTCAGTAGAGATATTGAAAAAATTCATTATCAATTTGTGCTTATGGAGGAGGAATTAGCAAAAGATAATCGAGTCCTGGCCCGGTTATATAATGAGGATTTGATGTTTTATCTGGAGCTAGAAAAATATATTGTCGCAGCAGATATGAAATTACATGAAGTACAAACAACCCTAATACCTATGTATGAAAAACAAAGTGAGGCGGGCAATCAAGTGGCAAAAATGGAGCTTAATCGTTTGCAAGCAATTGCCGAGTTGCTTCAACAGAAAATAGATGAGTTAGAGAAATCACGTATGGTTGCCATTTTAACAGCCCCGCAAATTGAGATGCTGCGCAATGGAAATAGTGAATTGATAGAACAAATTAATGGTGCTTTTGTTAAGACCATCCCTGTATTCAAAATGGGGATAATGAATGCAGTGAATGAAAGGCGGCAGCAATTACAGAGTCAGTCAGCATTAGCTTTTGAAAACCGTGTGAAGCAATTTGGAGGAGCCAGTAATGAAGCAGTTCAATTGAGCACTGCTCTAGCTCAGCAATCTGAAACAACACAAACACTTGAGGAAATATGGGATACGATTATAGAAGGTATTACTAATTATCGTAAGCTTCATGGAGAATTAACAGCGCAGCGTAAGGTATCAGAGACACAGCTGATGGCATTAAGGACGTGAGCCTTTAAAAGCTGACATCATTTAAAAGAGATGATGTCAGCTTTTTTATCTTCATTTCAATTAACGTTTGCTAAGAGACTCCAATTTACAGGCAACTATGAATGCATTTTAAGATTGCTTAATATGTATAGGTTGAGTCTTAGCATCTGCTTATTTTCTACCTGAACGCCATGATAGCCCCCAATTGTAGGCTTTGTCCATATCTTGATGTCCCTTAAAATATTCAACAAGTCGTTCAACTTTAAATGTTTCATTGTTCACATTTTCAATCATAGCTATTGCACACATATTTTTACCATTACGATGTTCGCTTAAACGAACTTCAATGCTAGGACCTGTTCCGTAGTTGATTGTCGCAATCCCATCGGCTTCAGCCCAATTTGCTACACCCTCATAGATAAATGTATAAACTAGCACTCGTTTAATGTCTCTTACCTTGTTTCCATTAATGCGTAAATTCTCACCGCTGCTTGACATACCAGTGCGATCATCACCATCTAGCTCAATAAAAGGGGCAGAATGCAAACTACCAAAAGCATTACCAAGAGCCTGAACACAACTTTTACTACCATCTGTCATTTCATATAAGCATCCTAAATCTAAATCAATCCCTCCTTTAGAATTGGTGCCGAATAAAGAAGATAAAAAGCCACCTGAATTTCTTTCAGTTCTCTGATTCCAGTTTAAATTGACTAAAATTTCACCAATCTCTTGATTTTGTGATTTTGTTAAGTTAACGAATTGACCTTTTTTAGTTAATTCAATTTTACTTAAATTTACCATGTATTGAACCGCCCCTTATTTTTACATTTATTTATATTGTATCAAAGTTTAAAAATATTTACAGATCTATATAAAATATCTAAAAACGACAAATTGATATTAGTCAATTTGTCGTAAAATTACCTATTTCATTTGTTATATAAACTCATCTTCTAGCTCCACATTAATCTCATGCCCATGATAGCTTTGATAGGACACAATAAGCGTATCCAGATGCTCTAAGTTTTCTTCGTAGTCTAGTATACGGGATAAAATATAAAGTAGGTGATAGCTCGAAAATTCCGTATCGCCTTCCTCATGTGCATAGGTTATTTGTTTGATAAAAATTTCCATCAGTTCATTACGTTGAATATAGTCGATGTTTTTACTCCACTCAGAATGCTCGGGCTTTAACTTTCCTGTATATTTTAATAGCAGCTGTTCATGATACGTAAGTAAAAAGTCCAGTCGCTCCTGAATCATTAAGTGAAATTGTGTTGGTAGCTGGGCCAATTCGTTTTCATGATTATGCAAACGTTGCAGCAATTCTAAACTTTTTTTAGATGTTAAAATCATTTGACGATAGACCACTAGCTTACGCACTTTAACATACTTTTTATGTTTGAGGTAATTGCGTTCTTCCTTATAGAAATCATACAATGTATCAACTCTTAACATACGGTTTTTAAATTTACTTAATGCTCCCTTTGTAGATGTATGTTCAGAAGCCTGACGGACAGCAAGTCGTGTCCATCGAATAATATCGTCTTGTAAAAAGTAAATCTTACGGAAAAGCTTTACCTCATACTTTGGAGGTAAAAAGACTAGGTTAACAACAAAGGCCGCTAACACCCCAACTAATATGGTAATAAAGCGAAAAAGACCGAACGTCAGGAAGTCATCTCCTTGAATTTCCATTATGGCAACAACTGTTACGAGCGCTAGTGACAACGATTTTTCAAGTTTAAATTTCAACATTATACCGATGGCAGTGATAACTGCAATGCCAACAGCTACTACATGGTGACCAAAAAGCAAGCCAAAAATGACTGCGATGGTAGCTCCTATAATATTTGCTTGTACTTGCTCAACAATCGTTTGATAGGATCGATAAATCGATGGCTGAATGGCAAAAATCGCTGCAATTCCAGCAAAAACTGGAGAAGAGAGATTTAGCAACTCCGCAATAAAGAGTGCTAGCACGATGGCAACACCAGTTTTGAATACACGGGCACCTAATTTCATAGAAAATCTGGATGTCCTTTCTGTCTAAAATTTTTAAGCTTCTTTACATTATAGAAGGAAGTGCTCATAAAATACATAAATTTGTATGCTGACATAAGAAAAAGACGACTCCTACTAGCGAGTCGTCTTTGTATTGTGATGTTTAAAGTTGTGAAAATGCATAGTCTACCGCTTTAATTGTTTCCAAAATATCTGCTTCAGTATGTTCAGTTGTTAAGAACCATGCTTCATATTTCGATGGAGCTAGATTGATGCCTTGATTAAGCATTAATTTGAAGAAGCGACCGAAGATTTCTCCGTCAGCGTTTTCTGCTTGCTCATAGTTTTCTACTTTCACATCTGTAAAGTAAATAGTCAGTGCCCCTTTAAGACGATTTAATGTAATTGTCACTCCATGCTTTTTAGCTGCGGCTAAAATACCGTTTTCTAAAATTCCACCTAGTCTATCCATTTCATCGTAAATCCCTGGTGTTTGTAGCACTTCTAGGCAGGCAATACCAGCTTGCATCGATGCAGGGTTTCCGGCCATAGTACCTGCTTGGTAGGCTGGGCCAAGAGGAGCAACTGTATCCATAATTTCTTTACGACCACCGTATGCGCCGATTGGCAAACCACCACCAATAACTTTCCCAAGTGCTGTTAGATCAGGTGTTAGTCCAAGTAAGTTTTGAGCACCACCATAATGGAAGCGGAATGCTGTGATAACCTCATCGTAAATCGTTAATGCTCCTTTTTCTTTTGCAGTAGCATGCACTAGCTCTAGGAAGCCCGGATTTGGCTCAACAATACCGAAGTTCCCTACGATTGGTTCGATTAAGATAGCGGCAATTTGTTCGCCCCATTTATCCATTGCTTCAGTAAAGGCATCAGGATTATTAAAAGGTACAGTAATTACTTCCTCAGCAGTAGAATTTGTTACACCTGCTGAGTCTGGTGTTCCTAATGTAGCAGGGCCTGAACCAGCGGCTACTAATACTAAATCGAAGTGGCCGTGATAGCAACCTGCAAATTTCATTATTTTCGTACGACCAGTATAGGCACGTGCAACGCGAATAGTTGTCATTACAGCTTCTGTACCAGAGTTATTAAAACGCACTTTATCCATAGACGGTATTGCTTCTTTTAACATTTTTGCAAAAGTAACCTCGTATTCTGTCGGGGTTCCAAACAACGTACCATTTTCAGCGGCATGGGTAATAGCCTTCGCAATATGTGGGTGACCATGTCCAGTTACGATAGGTCCATATGCCGCTAGATAGTCAATATAACGATTGCCGTCAACATCCCAGAAGTAAGCTCCTTTCCCACGAGCCATTGCTACAGGCGAGCCTCCGCCCACTGCTTTATATGAACGAGAAGGGCTATTTACACCACCAACGATATGCTGTAGCGCTTCCGCGTGTATTGCTTCAGATTTTGTATGATTCATATGATTGCCTCCTATGTCTTTATACGTACTCTATTGTAGACCTATCAGTACCAGAAATCCAAAGAAATTAAGGAAAATGACTTGTTTTATCACTTGGAGTAAAATAGAACCTACAGAGGAGGAGATTATTGTGACTTTAATAGAAGGAAAAAAAGCGCCAGATTTTTCTCTTATAAATGAAAAAGGAGAGACGGTAAGGTTAGCAGATTTCAGAGGACAAAATGTAATAGTCTATTTTTATCCTAAAGATATGACACCAGGATGCACAACTGAGGCATGTGATTTTCGTGATAAGCATGAGGATTTTAGCCAACTAAATGCAGTTGTGCTCGGTATCAGTCCTGACGATGCAAAAAAGCATACCAAATTTATAGATAAGCATGGGCTCCCATTCTCCCTTCTTGTGGATGAGGATCATGCAGTTGCGGAGGCATATGGCGTATGGGTGTTGAAGAAGATGTATGGACGTGAGTATATGGGAATAGAACGCTCAACATTTTTAATTGATACAGAGGGGAATCTTATGAAGGCTTGGCGCAAGGTACGCGTGAAAAATCACATTGAAGAGGTATATACCTATTTAGCAGAATGGGAGGCGACAAAATGAGAATTTATTTTACATTTGAACCAAGAACTGATTTACGTGAGCCGTTAGTGGCCGAGTTTCCACAGGTTGATTTTATTTTTGAGACTGGCATATCCATTGAGGAGTTGCAAAGAGCAGATGTACTTGTTACATATGGTGAGGATTTAAATAAGGAAAATATGAATTACACCACAAATCTGAAGTGGATTTTTGTAGCCTCGGCTGGAGTTGAAAAAATGCCAGCTCAAGCTATTATGGAACGAAATATTTTAGTTTCAAATGTGCGTGGTATTCATAAAACGCCAATGGCAGAATCGATGCTTGCTCATATTTTAGCTATTAAACGTGCGCTACCATGGATATATGAGCAGCAGAAGAAAAGTGAATGGTCAAAAAAAGCAAAGCAATCAGAATTACGAGACAGTACAGCTCTTATTCTAGGGCCAGGTGCTATTGGCTCAGAGGTAGGTCGTTTATTACAGGCCTTTGGTGTAACAACTATTGGCTGTAACCGTTCAGGGAAAGAAGCTGCTTATATGGATAACATAGTGTGTTTTGACCAATTAATAGAAGCTTTACCTAAGGCTGATATTGTCATTTCTGTATTACCTAAAACGGATGAGACAACGCACCTCTTAAATCTAGAGCATTTTAAAGCAATGAAAAGTAATGCTATCTTTATGAATTTTGGTCGTGGCAACTTAGTAGAGGAAGATACTTTAATTCAAGCCATTCAAGCAGGTGAAATTGGCTATGCTGTTTTAGACGTATTTGAGCAGGAGCCTTTAGCGGCAGATCATCCATTATGGTCCTTACCAAATGTTATTGTATCTCCACATATTTCAAGTCATTCTTCACGATATGTTGAACGTAGCTTAGAAATTTTTAAACCAAGTTTAGAGAAATGGTTACGTGGTGAGAAGGATTTAGAAAATGTGATGGATTTATCAAGAGGCTATTAAATCAAATAAGAATTTATTAAAGCTTGGGTGACATTTACAATAATGAGATTTAGGTTATATAAGAAAGCTTCTTGCTGAACGGGCATTAACTTAGAAAGTAGAGACAGCTACCATTCAGGATGGAGAAATTACATTGAAAAATGTTGTTGTTTTAGAAGGTGTATGATTGACAGAACTAGGCCTAATTCGCTACACTAATTATAACAATTATAAATTAAGAATATTTATGGAAGAGGTGCATGGCGATGTCTGCAACGCATTTACAGGATGCCCTTGACACGTTAAAAACAACTGGTGTACGTATTACTCCTCAGCGTCATGCTATTTTGGAATATTTAATACAATCAATGGCACATCCAACTGCCGATGAAATTTATAAAGCACTTGAAGGAAGATTTCCCAATATGAGTGTAGCAACTGTTTATAATAACCTTCGTGTATTTCGTGAGGTCGGTTTAGTGAAAGAACTTACCTATGGTGATGCTTCGAGTCGCTTTGATTTCGTTACAAACGATCATTATCACATGATTTGTGAATGTTGTGGAAAAATAGTCGACTTCCATTATCCTGGTCTCGATGAAATTGAACATTTTGCATCACAAGTAACAGGCTTTGATGTGCATACGCATCGTTTAGAGATATACGGCACTTGTCCATCATGTAAAGGTGTATCTGCAAAAGTACAATAAAAAAATCCTAGCTCTTAAAAGGGCTAGGATTTTTTTGTCCTATTATAAGATTGGTCAAATTCTTTTCCTTCTAAAGTTGGATCTAATGTTAATGGCTCATTACAGTACATACACATATCTACACGACCTAAAACTTTTGTGTGTTTATGGCAATTAGGACATTCTACTTGAACTGCTCGAGTTGAAAGAAGTCCAATCCAAGCATATACAACTGTACTGCCGATGATGCACAGAACACCGAGAGTCATAAAAATTAAGACGAGAATAGGATTGTTTTTAAAGAAAATTCCTCCATACATAACGATAAAGCCAATAAAAATAAGAGCTAATGCAAATGAACGAATTTTATTAATTTTATTTTTATAAGGTTTCATATAATATCTTGCCTCCCAATCTAAAATCTACTATAACATATAAGAACAAAGTATTTTAGCTTTGAGAACATGGAAAGAAGGAATACTTTTAGAGTATGTCGAATTTTTAACGAAATAAAAGGCTACAAATAAATAGGGGGGCTGAACATGGAGCAAGTTTTGCGTCCAATATACCAGGAACGCGCGAGTCAGTCGAATACATTAGGTGTTATTTTAGTAGAAAAGCGTGATGAACAAAGTAATGTTACAGATACATTTGATACAGTCTTACTTATTATTGTAAAGGAAGCGGAAAAGCCAGTCTTTACGAAACATTACTTATATGAAGGAAATAAAGTAGCTTTACATACTGTTACTGAAAAGCTAATACGAAAATGGCTACTAATTGGCTCAAATAGAAAAGTGGTTGATTGGATTTTCTTTGGCAGGGTATTGTTTGATCGAAATGAGTTTCTTCATAAATTAAAAATTGAATTACAGGAGTTCCCGTTTAGTGGACGAAAGATCAAAACAGGCATTCAATTTTCCAAGTTAATTCGACGTTATTTAGAAGGTAAAGAATATTTTGATAAGGGAAGCTACTTAGATGCTTATAATCATGTTGTAGATTCGTTACATCATCTGGGACGTTTGTCCATTATCGATAGCGGGCTTTATCCTGAAGTAACTGTTTGGGCACAAGTGAGAAAAATTGAGCCAGCGATTTATAAATTATATGAAGAGCTTGTTTCGAGTAATGAACCGATAGAAAAACGCTTAGAGCTATTGTTTTTAGCAAGTGAATTTTTGATACACTCTCGTACTAGAGACGGTGCCCAGCATATATTAGAAGTAATGGAATCTAAAGAGACTTGGACCATTCAAGAGTTGCATGATCATCATGAGCTTGTGAATTACTCGGTTGATTTAGAGGTGTTTGTTGAATATCTGGTGGACAAAGGCTACATTCTTGTCGAACCGATCGCTGCAAAAAGTGAAATGATATTTCATCGACATTACAAGGTGAATAAAGAGGCTCTGGAAATGGAGTAAGGACTTGTAGTATGCTAGTAATCGAGGTATATATTAATACCTCGATATTTTTTTTATAAAAAGTATTGACGTCTAATATAATAATATTGTATTATATTAATTGTCGCTAAGACATAACAAAACTTGATAGCTTCAAGAAAACTTTTTTAAAAAGTGATTGACAGAGATCGAGTGTGATGTTAATATAAAGAAGTCGCTGAAAAAACGACTAAATAATGAACCTTGAAAACTGAACAAGCAAAACGTAATCAATAAAGTTTTTAGTAGCTAGCTTTCGCTAGTGAACAAAACAAAAATTTTGGACATCAAAATTGATGCCAGCAAAACAATTTGAGCTAATCAAATTTCTTTTATGGAGAGTTTGATCCTGGCTCAGGACGAACGCTGGCGGCGTGCCTAATACATGCAAGTCGAGCGAACAGAGAAGGAGCTTGCTCCTTTGACGTTAGCGGCGGACGGGTGAGTAACACGTGGGCAACCTACCCTATAGTTTGGGATAACTCCGGGAAACCGGGGCTAATACCGAATAATCTATGTCACCTCATGGTGACATACTGAAAGACGGTTTCGGCTGTCGCTATAGGATGGGCCCGCGGCGCATTAGCTAGTTGGTGAGGTAATGGCTCACCAAGGCGACGATGCGTAGCCGACCTGAGAGGGTGATCGGCCACACTGGGACTGAGACACGGCCCAGACTCCTACGGGAGGCAGCAGTAGGGAATCTTCCACAATGGGCGAAAGCCTGATGGAGCAACGCCGCGTGAGTGAAGAAGGTTTTCGGATCGTAAAACTCTGTTGTAAGGGAAGAACAAGTACAGTAGTAACTGGCTGTACCTTGACGGTACCTTATTAGAAAGCCACGGCTAACTACGTGCCAGCAGCCGCGGTAATACGTAGGTGGCAAGCGTTGTCCGGAATTATTGGGCGTAAAGCGCGCGCAGGCGGTCCTTTAAGTCTGATGTGAAAGCCCACGGCTCAACCGTGGAGGGTCATTGGAAACTGGGGGACTTGAGTGCAGAAGAGGAAAGTGGAATTCCAAGTGTAGCGGTGAAATGCGTAGAGATTTGGAGGAACACCAGTGGCGAAGGCGACTTTCTGGTCTGTAACTGACGCTGAGGCGCGAAAGCGTGGGGAGCAAACAGGATTAGATACCCTGGTAGTCCACGCCGTAAACGATGAGTGCTAAGTGTTAGGGGGTTTCCGCCCCTTAGTGCTGCAGCTAACGCATTAAGCACTCCGCCTGGGGAGTACGGTCGCAAGACTGAAACTCAAAGGAATTGACGGGGGCCCGCACAAGCGGTGGAGCATGTGGTTTAATTCGAAGCAACGCGAAGAACCTTACCAGGTCTTGACATCCCGTTGACCACTGTAGAGATATAGTTTCCCCTTCGGGGGCAACGGTGACAGGTGGTGCATGGTTGTCGTCAGCTCGTGTCGTGAGATGTTGGGTTAAGTCCCGCAACGAGCGCAACCCTTGATCTTAGTTGCCATCATTTAGTTGGGCACTCTAAGGTGACTGCCGGTGATAAACCGGAGGAAGGTGGGGATGACGTCAAATCATCATGCCCCTTATGACCTGGGCTACACACGTGCTACAATGGACGATACAAACGGTTGCCAACTCGCGAGAGGGAGCTAATCCGATAAAGTCGTTCTCAGTTCGGATTGTAGGCTGCAACTCGCCTACATGAAGCCGGAATCGCTAGTAATCGCGGATCAGCATGCCGCGGTGAATACGTTCCCGGGCCTTGTACACACCGCCCGTCACACCACGAGAGTTTGTAACACCCGAAGTCGGTGAGGTAACCTTTTGGAGCCAGCCGCCGAAGGTGGGATAGATGATTGGGGTGAAGTCGTAACAAGGTAGCCGTATCGGAAGGTGCGGCTGGATCACCTCCTTTCTAAGGATATTTTCGGAATACAAACCTTGGGTTTGTAAGATTACGTTTTGCGTTCAGTTTTGAAGGTTCATTCTTCCGAATGAAATACTTTCAAAACTTGTTCTTTGAAAACTGGATAAAACGACATTGAAATTGTAACAAACACATTTATTTTTTAAGTTTTTTATAGGCTTAATAACATTAAAAAGGTTTCGATAGTTTTTATTGGAAGCTGCAGGTTAAGTTATTAAGGGCGCACGGCGAATGCCTTGGCACTAGGAGCCGAAGAAGGACGGCACTAACACCGATATGCTTCGGGGAGCTGTAAGTGAGCTTTGATCCGGAGATTTCCGAATGGGGGAACCCACTACGTTTAATCGCGTAGTATCTTGACGTGAATACATAGCGTCTTGAAGGCAGACCCAGGGAACTGAAACATCTAAGTACCTGGAGGAAGAGAAAGAAAAATCGATTCCCTGAGTAGCGGCGAGCGAAACGGGAAGAGCCCAAACCAAGAGGCTTGCCTCTTGGGGTTGTAGGACACTCTATACGGAGTTACAAAAGAGCGAGTTAGATGAAGCGACTTGGAAAGGTCCGCCAGAGCAGGTAAAAGCCCTGTAGTCGAAAGTTCGTTCTCTCCAGAGTGGATCCTGAGTACGGCGGAACACGTGAAATTCCGTCGGAATCCGGGAGGACCATCTCCCAAGGCTAAATACTACCTAGTGACCGATAGTGAACCAGTACCGTGAGGGAAAGGTGAAAAGCACCCCGGGAGGGGAGTGAAAGAGATCCTGAAACCGTGTGCCTACAAGTAGTTAGAGCCCGTTAATGGGTGATAGCGTGCCTTTTGTAGAATGAACCGGCGAGTTACGATTACGTGCGAGGTTAAGCTTTAGAAGGCGGAGCCGCAGCGAAAGCGAGTCTGAATAGGGCGAAATAGTACGTGGTCGTAGACCCGAAACCAGGTGATCTACCCATGTCCAGGGTGAAGGTAAGGTAACACTTACTGGAGGCCCGAACCCACGCACGTTGAAAAGTGCGGGGATGAGGTGTGGGTAGCGGAGAAATTCCAATCGAACTTGGAGATAGCTGGTTCTCTCCGAAATAGCTTTAGGGCTAGCCTCGTGATGAGAATACTGGAGGTAGAGCACTGTTTGGACTAGGGGGCCATCCCGGTTTACCGAATTCAGACAAACTCCGAATGCCAGATATTTATACACGGGAGTCAGACTGCGAGTGATAAGATCCGTAGTCAAAAGGGAAACAGCCCAGACCACCAGCTAAGGTCCCAAAGTAATCGTTAAGTGGAAAAGGATGTGGCGTTGCACAGACAACCAGGATGTTGGCTTAGAAGCAGCCATCATTTAAAGAGTGCGTAATAGCTCACTGGTCGAGTGACGCTGCGCCGAAAATGTATCGGGGCTAAACGATTCACCGAAGCTGTGGATTGACATCTACGATGTCAGTGGTAGGAGAGCGTTCTAAGTGCGTTGAAGTCAGACCGGAAGGACTGGTGGAGCGCTTAGAAGTGAGAATGCCGGTATGAGTAGCGAAAGACGGGTGAGAATCCCGTCCACCGTATGACTAAGGTTTCCTGAGGAAGGCTCGTCCGCTCAGGGTTAGTCGGGACCTAAGCCGAGGCCGATAGGCGTAGGCGATGGACAACAGGTTGATATTCCTGTACCACCTCCTCACCGTTTGAGAAATGGGGGGACGCAGTAGGATAGGGTAAGCGCGCCGTTGGTTGTGCGCGTCCAAGCAGTAAGGCGTGTGTGTAGGCAAATCCGCACACTGTAACGTTGAGCTGTGATGGCGAGTCCGTATGGACGAAGTTCCTGATTTCACACTGCCAAGAAAAGCCTCTATCGAGGTGAGAGGTGCCCGTACCGCAAACCGACACAGGTAGTCGAGGAGAGAATCCTAAGGTGTGCGAGAGAACTCTCGTTAAGGAACTCGGCAAAATGACCCCGTAACTTCGGGAGAAGGGGTGCTCTTGAGCGTGCAAGCGCATGAGAGCCGCAGTGAATAGGCCCAGGCGACTGTTTAGCAAAAACACAGGTCTCTGCAAAACCGTAAGGTGACGTATAGGGGCTGACGCCTGCCCGGTGCTGGAAGGTTAAGAGGAGTGGTTAGCGCAAGCGAAGCTGCGAATTGAAGCCCCAGTAAACGGCGGCCGTAACTATAACGGTCCTAAGGTAGCGAAATTCCTTGTCGGGTAAGTTCCGACCCGCACGAAAGGCGTAACGATCTGGGCACTGTCTCAACGAGAGACTCGGTGAAATTATAGTACCTGTGAAGATGCAGGTTACCCGCGACAGGACGGAAAGACCCCGTGGAGCTTTACTGTAGCCTGATATTGAATTTTGGTACAACTTGTACAGGATAGGTAGGAGCCAGAGATCTCGGAGCGCCAGCTTCGAAGGAGGCGTCGGTGGGATACTACCCTGGTTGTATTGAAATTCTAACCCATGCCCCTTAGCGGGGCAGGAGACAGTGTCAGGCGGACAGTTTGACTGGGGCGGTCGCCTCCTAAAAGGTAACGGAGGCGCCCAAAGGTTCCCTCAGAATGGTTGGAAATCATTCGTAGAGTGTAAAGGCACAAGGGAGCTTGACTGCGAGACCTACAAGTCGAGCAGGGTCGAAAGACGGGCTTAGTGATCCGGTGGTTCCGCATGGAAGGGCCATCGCTCAACGGATAAAAGCTACCCCGGGGATAACAGGCTTATCTCCCCCAAGAGTCCACATCGACGGGGAGGTTTGGCACCTCGATGTCGGCTCATCGCATCCTGGGGCTGTAGTCGGTCCCAAGGGTTGGGCTGTTCGCCCATTAAAGCGGTACGCGAGCTGGGTTCAGAACGTCGTGAGACAGTTCGGTCCCTATCCGTCGTGGGCGTAGGAAATTTGAGAGGAGCTGTCCTTAGTACGAGAGGACCGGGATGGACACACCGCTGGTGTACCAGTTGTCTTGCCAAAGGCATCGCTGGGTAGCTATGTGTGGACGGGATAAGTGCTGAAAGCATCTAAGCATGAAGCCCCCCTCAAGATGAGATTTCCCATTACGCAAGTAAGTAAGATCCCTCAAAGACGATGAGGTAGATAGGTTCGAGGTGGAAGTGTGGTGACACATGGAGCTGACGAATACTAATCGATCGAGGACTTAACCAAAAAAGTTTGAAGCATTCAATGCGCCGTTTATCCAGTTTTGAAAGAATAAAAACTATTTATAAGATACTTGTCATTATGATAAAATATGTTATAATAGGTATTGTCTTTCAAATAGTCTAGTAATGATGGCAAAGAGGTCACACCCGTTCCCATACCGAACACGGAAGTTAAGCTCTTTAGCGCCGATGGTAGTTGGGGGCTTCCCCCTGTGAGAGTAGGACGTTGCTAGGCTATATACTAAAATTATTCCGAAGTAGCTCAGTTGGTAGTAGCACCTGACTGTTAATCAGGTTGTCGCAGGTTCGAGTCCTGCCTTCGGAGCCATTCTTGGAGAGTTGTCCGAGTGGCCGAAGGAGCACGATTGGAAATCGTGTAGGCGGTTAACACTGTCTCAAGGGTTCAAATCCCTTACTCTCCGCCAGCACTTTACGATTTTATTCCAAACGAAGGCCCCTTGGTCAAGTGGTTAAGACACCGCCCTTTCACGGCGGTAACACGGGTTCGAATCCCGTAGGGGTCACCATGTTAATACCCAGAAACGGAGGATTAGCTCAGCTGGGAGAGCATCTGCCTTACAAGCAGAGGGTCGGCGGTTCGAGCCCGTCATCCTCCACCATTAAATTTATAAATAGTATATTATTATCGCGGGGTGGAGCAGTGGTAGCTCGTCGGGCTCATAACCCGAAGGTCGTTGGTTCAAATCCGGCCCCCGCAACCAAAATGGTCCCGTGGTGTAGCGGTTAACATGCCTGCCTGTCACGCAGGAGATCGCCGGTTCGATCCCGGTCGGGACCGCCATTTTTAAAAATATGGGTCAGTAGCTCAGTTGGTAGAGCATTAGATTGAAGCTCTAAGTGTCGGCGGTTCGATTCCGTCCTGACCCACCATATTTTGCCGGTTTAGCTCAGCAGGTAGAGCAACTGACTTGTAATCAGTAGGTCGTGGGTTCGATTCCTATAGCCGGCACCATTTTCCCGGAGGGGTAGCGAAGTGGCTAAACGCGGCGGACTGTAAATCCGCTCCTTAGGGTTCGGCGGTTCGAATCCGTCCCCCTCCACCAGTTTTATTGTAATAGGGGCATAGTTCAACGGTAGAATAGAGGTCTCCAAAACCTTTGGTGTGGGTTCGATTCCTACTGCCCCTGCCAATTAATTTTATGGCGATTGTGGCGAAGTGGTTAACGCACCGGATTGTGGTTCCGGCATTCGTGGGTTCGATTCCCATCAGTCGCCCCATTTTCTATAAAATTAATAAAAATCCAATAAAATATAATTATGGCGATTGTGGCGAAGTGGTTAACGCACCGGATTGTGGTTCCGGCATTCGTGGGTTCGATTCCCATCAGTCGCCCCATAAAAATTTTGGGGTATAGCCAAGTGGTAAGGCAACGGATTTTGATTCCGTCATTCCCTAGGTTCGAATCCTAGTACCCCAGCCATTTTTGCGGAAGTAGTTCAGTGGTAGAACACCACCTTGCCAAGGTGGGGGTCGCGAGTTCGAACCTCGTCTTCCGCTCCAAATATGATGGCGGCATAGCCAAGTGGTAAGGCACGGGTCTGCAACACCCTTATCACCGGTTCAAATCCGGTTGCCGCCTCCATATTATTTTTGTTAATCGGTGTATCCGATTTTTTTTATCTCCATTATGCCGGTGTGGCGGAATTGGCAGACGCGCACGACTCAAAATCGTGTTCCTTTGGAGTGTCGGTTCGACCCCGACCACCGGTATCTTTAGATTAATTATTAAAAAAGTTAAGAAAGCTCATAAACCTTGATATGATAGGGTTTATGAGCTTTTTATATTTCCTTAGAAAACGATAAGAATTGGTTTTGTTTTATACAAGCTGTTATCCAAAAAGGGTTTTATGAGTAGAATTCTTTTAAAGGGGGATGAAGATGGAGTTTAAGGATTATTTGATGCAGGAGTATAACATTAGCGAAAGTTCTGCAAAGGACTATGTAGGGCGTTTTAACGGTATTATCAATAGAGGGTTGTATAATGGAGAAGATAAAATGACTAACACTCTAAAAAAAGCTATTGAAAAAGAATTTCCAAATTCAAAAAATCATTATTTCCTTACACTTGAAAGATATATTAAATATAAAAAAAGAATAAACTAAAAGCTCAGGTTAGCTTATGACGAAATAGTTGTACTTATGCAATATGAGATGTTAATCACTACTCATTATACATTTCTGTAAAGGTTTCGAATGCTTCAACTTTCGGAGTAGAAATAAAAAAATATTAGTTTGATTTGAATAAGAAAAAAGCGTTTTTGGAAGATAGTAATTCCAATTCGCTTTTTTTGTTTAAGTAATGATAAAGGTTCTTTAAAACTATCTTAGAATTACTTCTTCTCTGTGGCAAAATAAAAAACAGAAAATATAGGGAAAATTATTCCAGGCCATAATGCAGTACTCCATCCTCCAATCGCATAGGTCCATCCCCCGATTGCTGACCCGATTGCACCACCAAAAAAGAAAATTGCCATGAATAGTCCATTAAGACGACTACGAACTTCGGGGTTCAACGAGAAAAGCGCACGTTGGCTAAGCACAAGATTTGCGGATACCCCAGCATCTAACAATAGGGATGAAACTACTAGAACAGCTATTCCAATAGGTGAGCTAGTTTGAATAATAAGTGGCAATAAAAGGGAAATAACGACTGTAAGAAGTGCTATTCCGGTTGCAGGTCTAGTTAAGCCACGATCAGCAATTCGTCCTGCAATAGGCGCGGCTACTGCACCAGCGACCCCAACAAGCGCGAATATCGCAACTTCTTTCTGAGAAAAATGAAAGGCAGGGCTAGTTAGCAGTTGTGGAACTGTTGTCCAAAACAAACTAAAAGATGCAAATACACCTGCATGATATGCTGCACGACGGCGTAATATCGGGGTTGTTCGTAACAAATGCCACATAGATCCGAGCAGCGCTATATAGTGTGTATCCGCTGAAGGCTTTCTTGTAGGTAACACCTTAGAAAGTACAATAGCTAAAACCAAAATAGTTATGGCAGACAAAATGAATATTGCATGCCAGCCAAGAAAGTCAGCAACTAAGCTTGATAAAGGGCGTGAGAGCATAATTCCAAGTAACAAACCGCTCATGACATTGCCGACAACACGGCCACGTGAGGAATCGGAAGCAAGATATGATGCAAAAGGTACGAGTACTTGCGTAGCTACCGAACCTAAACCTATGACAAACAAAGCGACTAAGAACAACAAAATCTGTTTCGTCATTACTGTAGTAGCAAGGGCGACTGCGGTGATAAGTAAAGATGAGACAATCAGCTTCCGATTTTCAAGAATATCTCCTAAAGGCACGATAAATAGCAAACCGGCAACGTAACCGATTTGTGTTAACGTAACGATTAAGCCAGAACTGTTTGCTGACAACCCGATTGATGAGCTAATTACCCCAACTAAGGGTTGCGCGTAATACAAATTAGCAACAATGATACCACATGCGGTAGCCAAAAGAATGGTTAACCACGAAGGAATGTTTTTTTCAATTGTTTGTTTCTTAGTATCCACCATTTTATACAACTCCTTGTAGTGTTTAACAATTAATAATTAAAACGTCGTGTAGTTTTCTCCATAAGATAGTTGATTATTTTATAATACTGAACGTTTAGTATATTAAATAATTAACCATATGATATACTGAACGTATAGTTTTGTAAATAGGTAATTTCAACTTTCTGTTTTTCTAAATAATTGATATACTGAACATACAGTTTATTAATTTTGGAAGAAAGGTGGTATCTATGATGAATGGAAAAAGAGGCAGACCACGTAATTTAGAAGCACAAAAGTCAATCCTTTCCGCATCTTATGAATTATTGTTGGAAAATGGATTTCAAGCTGTCACAGTTGATAAAATCGCTGATTATGCCCAAGTGAGTAAAGCAACTATTTATAAATGGTGGCCAAACAAGGCTGCAGTAGTGATGGATGGTTTCCTATATGCTGCCTCTGAAAGATTGCCCGTGCCTGATACTGGTTCGGCGTACAATGATATTCTAATTCACGCCACAAACTTAACCATGTTTTTGACGAGTCGAGAGGGGACTATCATTACACAGTTATTAGGTGAAGGACAGTTTGATGCAGGATTGGCAGATGCCTATCGTGCTCGATATTTCCATCCCCGCCGACTTGAAGCAAGGAGTCTTTTTGAAAAAGGAATTCAACGCGGTGAATTGAAAAAAAGTATCAACATTGATATCTGTATTGATTTAATTTATGGTCCTATCTTCTATCGATTACTTGTGACTGGTGAAACATTGGACGAACCATATGTACAACAACTAATATTAAACGCTTTTGAAGGAATTCGTTCTACCTAGTTGTAAAATAGGTTTAATCATCGCATTTTCAAGAAGTATTCCAAATAAAATGATGTGACTTTGCTGAAGGCTATTCTAAGCTAGGCTTATACTTATTTGTAGTAGTGTGATAATGAAATTGCCTTCCACTGAGGTTCCTCAATGCCCCACTTCATATCAGAAATTACAAATACAAAAAATAATTAAAGCCCTTTCTAGGGAGAAGGGCTTGAGTTTACTATATTATCTTTTATTAAATTTTGTGAAAAGGCTTTTATAATTAAAGTTTCTCTTCCCATATCCAAATTGGCTTCTGAAGAACGATGGATGTAAGATGCCGGTTGATTCTTTTCGAATTCACTGTCATCTCGTTGCTCAGAACGATCACTGTTAATTCTTCGTCATTTAGGCGTGTAACATAATGACGGAAGCCACTTGGATATCCTCCTGGGTGTCCAACTGCTTTTTTCCCCATGATATCTTGAGTATACCATCCATATCCATATTCAAACGGAAATTTTTTAGCATGGGTTGTACTCATCAGTTCTGATGTTTCTTTGCTTATCAATACATTATTACGCAAAGCGCTGTAAAACAGTTCTAAATCTTCAACTGTAGAAATGATATCCCCAGCTGCATACGCTGCAGAATTATGCATTAAGGGTCCTATTTTCCCTTCCACATGTCCTTCCGCTTTTGGTATACCAGCAGAAACCGTGAACATGGAACTAAACATGTTGCTTGGCTCAAAAATATGCTCTTCTATATAATTTCCATATGGCTGTCCGCTGACTTTTTCAATAATTAGTCCTAACATCACATAACCAGTGTTACTATAACTAAAGCTTTTACCTGGGGCAAACTCTAATTCAGTACCGCTAACCGTATTAACAATATCATTTGGATTCCATTCTTTGCTGTAGTCGAATTCGAAATTCGCCTTTAGATAGTCTGGAATTCCCGAGCTATGACTTAGTAGATGGCTTATTGTAATAGTCTCTCCATTCGGAAAATCAGGAAAGTATTGCGAAATTGGATCATCTAAGTTTAGAAGTTCCTTTTCTGCTAGTTGCATGACTGCTACAGCAGTAAATGTTTTTGATAATGAAGCAATCTGATAGAGCGTGCTTGGGCTATTTGGTAAATCAGTAGCTGCCAATCCGTAACCTTTTGTAAATAAAACTTCACCCTCCTTTGCAATGAGGACCGTTCCCTGAAATTTTTCATTTGTCAAATATTGATCGATTTTTTCAGAAACGCTTCCAGATAAATCACTATGGTTGTTACGTCCAAATAAAAGCAAAGCTACTATCGACACGATTACTATAACAACAATAGTAATAGAGACAACTTTTAAAAATTTTTTCATATTATACCTCTCAATCTATTTCTTTAGCCTATTAAACATTTCTATTATAAGACGAAATTTGACATAATACACAAAAATAATGGAAATATCACCAAATTTCTTATGATTTTAAATTTCACGACAATTTTAGGGGATGTTACCCTGATATTTATTTCTATTGTTTAAGCTGAAAAATTAGCAGGGTGGATGTTCGACTCTGAAACTGGTATCAATTGAGGAAAAAAACCATAAAGGAAAAGTTTGAAGAATTTAAGGAAAGATCAAAACGAATCTAAATCGAAGAATAAAAATGTTTTATAAAAGTAGGATTATCATGTGGAATGAAAAGTATAGTTGCCTTATAATAAAAAAAGTGACTTAATATTTAGTATTATTGTAAAAGTTAACCAAATGCAAATGTCTCTGTAAAATAATTAATAATGGAGTGTTCTAGATGTCAATATGGGTACAAATTTTGTTATTTGCTATACCAGGGATTACGATATATTATGGCGTGTTTTATGGTACTCCCAAACTGGTCAGCAAAGGTATCCCTTTAATTTATTCTTTCTGGTTATGGTTGTGGATTCCAGCTCTGCTATTATTGCCTTTATCCATAGGTTTGTACAGTGTTCTTGAAGATGGAGTTCTGACTATCGAAGCAATTAATCAACGATTTCGCTTAAATCCAATAAGTAGAGTTGATTGGTTATGGATTGTCCTGGCGGTTATATTAACTATAGTTTTTGACCAACTTTTAGAGCCCGTAGGAAAAGTACTAGCAAAGTATAAATTATTTTCACCACCCAGCTATTTACCTGAACCGTTTAATCCCTTAAAAAAATTCAATATTCCCCCGAAAGAGTTTTTTGGTGTCACACTAAAAGGTAACTGGAAACTACTAATGATTTTTATGCCCATTCACTTAATTGCAATGTTTAGTGAGGAAATGATGTGGCGGGGGTATCTTTTACCGATTCAAGAAGTAATGTTTGGAGATATGGCCTGGGTATTTAACGGGCTGCTATGGGCCTGGGTGTTACATATAGCATTAAAATGGCATGTTATTGGAATGATTCCTAGTATGCTGATAGCCCCTTTAATAGCACAATATACTCAATCTACATGGGCTTCATTTGCAGTTCATGCCATTGGAAATGCTCCTCTGTGGATAATACTTTTAATCGGGATAATAAATACAACAGAAACATTAAATGAAATGAAGCAAGAGTAGGATATCTTCTTTAGCTAAAAAACATGATAAAGAAAATGTAAAGGAACATCCCCATAATATTTTTGGATTATCCAAAATATTTTAAATGTCCTTAAATGTTAGGTGTTTGGAAAATTTTTGAAATAAAGGTTTTAACGATTTTTTAGGCTATAAAACTACTAAAATATCGATCATCAGTATCAACATTAATGAATAATGCAAGTAATGGTATTGGATAGGGATATTAGTTGTTTTATAGGTTGTGCTCAAAGGTATTATTATGCAACCTAGGTAATCAACTAAGACAACTGACAGAAATGGATCATTTCCTTAAATGGATTGATCCATTTCTGCAATCGAATCTCTATTCCAAGAACATCAAATCGGGAAGTTAATGAAGTTCTAAAATATAGCTGTCAATCAAGGTAAAAGCTTACCACATGTTTGTCACAGCTCTGTCATTGAAGTGGGTTTGGTAGTATTATACAATAGGAATGAACGTTCATTCTTTATCTTCATTCAGCAGAATACCCCCACCACTATAGGTGTTGAGATGAATACGGTTTTGGTTTTTTTTCAGGGGTGTCCAAACACCTACTGAATGAAGATAATGCCTCCGGCGGATGTCGCGGATTTTCAAAGGAATGAATTGTGTAGGCACAATTCAAAATCCGGACGCAATTACGCCAAGGCGAAATTGATTTGGAGGAAAATTAATGTGACTACGAATAAGAGAGAGAATATAATGAAAGCTTCCTTGATGCTGTTTACTGAGCGTGGTTTTGATGCAACAACTGTTCCAATGATTGCTGACAAGGCACAGGTTGGTGCTGGCACAATATATCGTTATTTTGAAAATAAAGAGGTGCTGCTCAATTCGCTGTATCGGGAATGTGTGGAACAGCTATATCAAGCATTGACGGGGGATTTTCCTGTATCTGCCTCAGTTCGCGAACAGTTTCATCATTTGTTTCAGCGGTTAATCCATTTTGGTCAGGAACATAGAGAGAAGTTAACTTTTATTGATTCACATATGGAGCCAAGGATATTAGATGAAGAAAGCCAAAACAAGTTTTATGAGTGTTTGGGTTTTTTACAGAAATTTATCATAGAAGGGCAGCAGCAGGGAATTATCGTACAATTGCATCCGGATGCTTTAATTCCAATTTTTTATGGCACGATTATTAAACTGTTTAAAGTGACACGAGATAGCGACTTGGAAGAATCTGCTGATTTGTTTGCTGGTATTGAGGAATGCTGCTGGAATGCCCTTAAAATTCATTGACTTTTAAATAGGTAGTTCTTATAAAATAGTACGGTAATAGAGTCACAATTACCGTACGATGCAATATACGGAATGAACGTTCATTCCTATTGAAAATAAGGAGGTATAGTGTAATGACAATAATGATTCCACAACCTAAAACATATGGACCATTGGGAAATATTCCACAAATGAATGCCAATACACCGTTCCAATCGTTGATGAGTATGGCTCAAAAACATGGTGAAATTTTTAGATTAAAGCTACCGGTTGGTAATTTACTCATTGTCTCTGGTTATGAATTAATGAAAGAATTGGCCAACTCTCCGCGCTTTGGTAAAGTGGTCGAAAAAACAGTATTGGAGAAGGTACGTACTTTAGGAGGAGATGGACTATTCACTTCAGAAACAAATGATCCAAACTGGCACAAGGCTCATAATATTTTACTTCCAAGTTTTAGTATGACAGCGATGCGTGGTTATTTTGATATGATGCTAGATTTAGCAATGCAGCTTATACAAAAATGGGAGCGATTAAATCCAGACGAAGAGATCGATATTCCTGAGGATATGACGAGGCTCACACTTGATACAATTGCTTTATGTGGATTTAATTATCGCTTCAATAGCTTTTATCGAGAGGATTCTCATCCATTTGTAACAAGTATGGTTAGAGCATTGGATGAAGCACTGAATCAGGCTCAGCGACTAGGTATACAGGATAAATTAATGGTTAAGACAAGAAAGCAGTTCAAGCAGGATATCGATTTTATGTTTTCGCAGGTGGATAAAATCATTGCCGAACGCAGAGCTAATGGCTCACAAGGAGAGAAGGATTTATTGTCTCATATGCTTCATGGCAAAGATTCTGAAACAGGAGAAACGTTGGAAGAGGAAAATATCCGTTATCAAATTATTACTTTTTTAGTTGCTGGGCATGAGACGACAAGTGGTCTTCTTTCTTTTGCGATTTACTATTTACTAAACAATCCCGATAAACTACAAAAAGCATATGAAGAAATAGATAGTATTCTTACAGATCCAATCCCAACCTATGAGCAAGTTAAACAGCTTAAATATATCCGAATGATTTTAGACGAGTCTTTACGTTTGTGGCCTACCGCTCCTGCATTCAATCTAGAAGTGAAGGAGGACACAGTATTAGCTGGTAAATATGATTTGAAAAAAGGGGATCGGCTAACAGTGCTTATACCTCAGCTCCATCGAGATGTGACTGCATGGGGAGAGGATGCAGAATTGTTTCGACCAGAGCGCTTTGAAGATCCAAGCAAAATTCCATTTGATGCCTATAAACCATTTGGTCTGGGCCAGCGTGCTTGTATTGGACAACAGTTTGCTCTGCAAGAAGCAACACTTGTGCTAGGATTAATCCTTAAAAATTTTGAGCTAATTGATCATACGCAATATAAGCTAAATGTGAAAGAGTCACTGACGGTGAAACCGAATGATTTTAAGTTAAAGGTGCGTGCTCGTAAAAAACAAAAGAGGCATTTTACTGAAGCAAGTGGAAATATTTTGAGCACAGAGTCTAGGATAAAAAAGATTGAGGAAAAAGTAATCGAAGCTCAACATAATACACCGCTATTAGTGTTATATGGCTCAGATCTAGGGACAGCAGAGGGTTTGGCAAGAGAGCTTGCTGATGCTGGACGTGTTCAAGGCTTTCAAAGCAAGGTCGCATCTTTGAATGAATATACTGCTAAACTTCCAACAGAAGGAATTGTTTATATTGTGACAGCATCGTACAACGGGCTACCACCTACGAATGCTAGTCAATTTGTTCAGTGGTTAAAGGAGGAACAGATTGATTTAACGGGGGTTCGATATTGCATCTTTGGCTGCGGGGATCGCAATTGGGCGAGCACTTATCAAAAGGTGCCGATGCTAATTGATGAGCTAATGGTATCTAAGGGAGCACAGCGTATAGTACCACTTGGGGAAGGAGATATGAATGGGGATTTTGAAACAAATGTCGAGGAGTGGCAGTATGAGCTATGGCCGGCTGTAATGCGGACAATGGGGCTAAAGATAAATGCAGAGATGAATAAAATATCTCCTGCTCTATCCATGGAAGTTGTAGATCATCAGATAGAAGCACCACTTGCTAGAGCTTACAATGCCTTTAATGCGAGAATTGCCAAAAATCAAGAGCTGCGACGTAGTATAGAAGGAAGCACGCGTCATATAGAAATAAAATTGCCAGAGGGTGTCACATATCGTGAGGGTGATCATTTAGGAGTCCTTCCGCGAAATCGTCAGTCATTGGTGAATCGAGTACTGCAACGTTTTCAATTGAATGGTAATGATTATGTAATTTTAACTAAGACTGGTCTAAGTATGGCTCACCTGCCTCTAGATCAGCCAGTTAAATTATTCGAGCTACTAAGCACTAATGTTGAATTGCAAGAGGCGGCAACAAGGGCACAATTACGAGAACTGATTGCAACGACAGACTGTCCACCTCATAAGAAGGAGCTAGAAGCTTTACTGGAGGAACAGGTCTATCATCAAAAAATATTGAAGAAGCGGATATCGATGCTTGATTTGTTAGAGCAATATGAAGCTTGTGAAATGACATTTGAACGTTTTTTAGAGCTCCTGCCACCACTTAAAGTGAGGTATTATTCAATTTCAAGTTCACCTACAATACAACCAAAACAGCCTAGTATTACAGTTAGTGTAGTAAGGGGGGCAGCGAGGAGCGGCAAAGCTGAGTATCGAGGAGTTGCATCTAACTTTTTGGCTGAAACAACAGTTGGAGATTCAATTGTTATGTTCATTCGTGCACAACAATCAGATTTTCAGTTGCCCACTAATCCTGCCATCCCTATTATTATGGTAGGACCAGGTGTTGGAATTGCACCCTTCCGAGGATTTTTACAAGCACGACATATGTTGAAGAATAAAGGCGAACAGCTTGGTGAAGCTATTCTTTACTTTGGCTGTCGTAATGAATCAGACGATATTTATGTCGAAGAGTTAGAGCATTACGAGCAAGAAGGGATTGTAAAGGTTTATAAGGCTTATTCACGAAAAGATGGGCAGTCGAAGGAATATGTGCAGCATCTAATGGGGCAGACTGAACGTGCACAGGAGCTCATTAAAGTACTAGATCAAAATGGGCATTTCTATATATGTGGAGATGGTAGTAAAATGGCTCCAGATGTTGAACGCACATTACTTATGGCTTACCAAGTAGTTCATGATGTCAATGAGTCTGCAGCGAAGCAATGGCTAGCTGGGCTTAAAGAACAAGGGCGTTACGCAATGGATGTATGGGCAGGTAGTAACCAATAGCTGCTAATAGTAAAATTAAAAAAACATGATCCTAATGAGAGGTAAATAATATGAACCGACATTTTTTTATTGCCGTTCCACTTCCGTTATCTATTAAAACTGCTCTTAAAGAAAAATGTGAAATGCTAAAAACCAATTTGCATTTTAAACGGTGGGTTCATCTGGAGGATTATCACATTACACTAGCTTTTTTAGGGAATGCAGATCTAGAGCAATTACAAATAGTATTAGATGAAATAAAGGAAAGCCTAAGGAAGCTTCCATCATTCGAGTTAAAAATTCGAGGATTAGATATTTTTGGTAGAAAAGAATATCCAAGAATTTTATGGGCTAGTATTTTTGAATCTCAGCCATTAAATAATGTGAGAGACATTGTATACAAGGAATGTGTAAAGGCAGGATTTGATTTAGATAATAAACCTTTTGTTCCACACATAACAGTAGCAAGAAAATGGAATGAAACTCACGGTAAAATGGCTATTGACTTAGTGATGACTGAAGAGCTGGAGCTTCCAAAGTTTCTAGTAGAAGAAGTGGTGCTATATGAAACAAAATTTGAGGAAATTCCAAAATATCATCGAAAGGCTGTAATTCGTTTAGATGACCTGTCTTCACAGTTGAAATAAATTCAATACCCATTGCTCATAACCTTAATTTAAGGTTTATGAGCTTTTTTAATATTTAGTTCACCCTCCGTTCATTTAAGAATTTTAAGCTTAGGGTATTAAAAGAATGGAGGCGTTTAATATGAATCTTGCCTGGAAAGAAATTAAGAAAAATAAAGGGAGGTTTTTAATATTAGGCTCAATTGTTTTTCTTGTTAGTTTTTTAACTTTTATTATTTCTGGCTTGGCCAATGGATTATCACAGGATAATGCCGCTTTAATTAAAGATTTACCACAGGGGCAATTTTATATGGATGAAGATGCAGATCAAACTTATAATCTTTCAAAGATAGATCGTAGCATTCAAAATGAAATATTGAGCAATGAAAAAAATGCTGTAGCTTTTTCGATACAAATGGGCTTTTTAAATGATAAGGACAATAAGCAGCAAAGCGTTGCCTTTACTACTGCTACGGCATCACCGTTATTTGCTAATGTGAAGCATGGGGAAGTAATTTTAGATAGTTCTTTAAAAGACAAAGGAATTAAAGTAGGAGATACATTAACAAATAATCAATTTAATGACAAGTTTGTTGTCAAGGAATTTGTAGAGCAAAAAAAATATAGTCATGCCCCAGTCGCTTATATAAATAAAGAAGATTATCAGGAAATATATCGCGTTGATGAAATGCAATTGATTTTCGTACCAAATGGAGATTCTTCAAAAGAATATACTGGATTACATTCGTTCTCGAATAGAGAATTTCTTCAAACAATTCCAAGCTATAACGCGGAACAAATGTCTTTAAATATGATTGTATGGTTTTTAATAGTCATTAGTGGGATGCTATTTGCAATCTTTTTCTATATGATGAATGTCCAAAAAATCGGCTTGTATGGAATCTTAAAGGCCATTGGTTTGAAAACAAGCAAATTATTCAAAATGATATGGATACAGATGGCTATCATTACAGTGATTTCACTCATTTTGTCTGTGGGCTTAAGTCAGGCATTTAATATAATATCGCCAAAAGAAATGCCATTTACTTTAACGATTACTACAACCATTCAATTATCGATTGTGTTTCTAATTATTGGATTTATTGGTGCTACAATTTCAGGAATGCAAATTAAAAAAGTTGAACCATTACAAGCGATACAGCAAGGAGAGGCTTAATATGACTTTATTAAAAATCAATGGAGTTAGAAAAACATTTACAAATGGGGAGATAGAGGAAGAAATACTTAAGGGAATAAATCTTTCTCTAAAAGAAGGAGAAGTAACGGCAATGGTTGGTGCTTCTGGATCTGGTAAGAGTACGCTTCTAACAATAGCTGCTGGACTTCAACCTACATCAGATGGGCAAGTTATCTTTGAGGGGGAAAATATGTCCATCATGAGTTCTGAAGAGGTTCGAAAAGTACGGGCAAGCAAATTCGGGTTTGTTTTTCAGTTTGCATATCTTGTACCATTTCTTACAGTTGAGGAGCAGCTACAGTTAATGCTAGACGTTTCAGAAACTAAATTAAAGAAGCAGGAACAAAAAAATGAAGTGAATCGAATACTTAAATTAGTAGGGATGGATCATCGAAAAATGGCTTATCCTTCCTCCTTGTCAGGTGGAGAGAGGCAACGAGTTGCAATTGCCCGGGCAATTATTCATAAACCAAAAGTTCTATTCGCAGATGAGCCAACTGCAAGCTTAGATTCAAAAAAATCAGAGGAGGTTATGTTACTAATTAGAGATTTAACTAAAACATTAAACATTACTACTTTAATGGTGACACACGATGAAGAAATGCTTGTTTATACGGATCGTATTATTAAAATGAGTGACGGTGTCATTTTGCAAGATGTTATTTAGATTAAAGGATAAAAAGCCATAACCATGTAAAAGTCGATTTGCCACAAAAAACGTGATGCAAATCGATTTTTTTGTTTTCAAATCAAACAACATATAAAGTGAATTTTTCAGTACCCTCTGTTTTTTTTGGAGGTGGTGTTTTGATAAACAGGCACTTCTCGATAATGTGGAGTTTTTTCCGTTAATGATGGATTTTTTTATAAGTCTAGTGTTAAGTTACCAAATCACCAAACAAAAGAAGCATATTGTAGAAGGAAGGAGGTGATTTGACATGGCGTTTGTTATTGCCTTATTGATTGTATTAGCAGGTTTAATAGCAGTATTCCAATTAAGTGAGGGAAGGTCAGAAAAAGGAAAATATATCGTTTGGGGCATTATTACAATGATTATATTTGCACCATTTCTATCTTTCTTAATTGGCGTAACGTTTGGAATGATGGCTAGAAATGGTTGGGCTATATCGATGATGATGTTTTTATCTCCTGTTATTTTTGTTATAGGACTTATTATATTACTATTAGGTATATATAAGAACAATGAAGAGGAGCATAAATAACTAGCTATTTATCTCTTAAATGGGGTTAATTCGTTCAGTGTTTTCGTTATCTTAACTAACAAGGTAAAAAACCGCGAGACTCCTATGGATTGTTTTTGCGATAAAATATAAATTGTAAATGGAATATATAGCGAAAGAGACATAAGCCTCCGATCCCATATTCTTTTCACTCGTTTTTTGAAAAGCATAGCGGTTTTTTACCCTTTAAAATGTTTATGTTAATCGTGCATTTCGACTTACTTTACAGGCCATTCTCATTAACACCCGGTGTAACGAAGGGAATAGTGTAAAGACAATATCCATTGTTTTACGCATTGGCATTGGACAAATAATTGGCTTATTTTTGTGCACTCCTGCAATAGCGATTTTTGCTAATTGCTGTGGTGACATCATTTTTTGCTTTTTCAATTGCTTGGACATCGCTGTTTTGTCAATATTAATAGCTGTTGCTTTATCAAAAATAGGTGTATCAACAAAAGTTGGGCATAAGGTGCTTACCTTGACACCATATTCCTCTGCCTCATAGTGAAGTGATGTTGTTAAACCTACAACAGCATGCTTTGTGGTTGAGTATGCGGCAGAAATGGGAGATGGCCCTAATCCTGCTGCTGATGACGTATTGATAATATGTCCAAATCCTTGCTCTTTCATGATTTGATAGCCAACTTGTGTACCATAAACAACGCCCCATAAATTTATATCCACAATGTCTTGCCATTTGCCTATCGACATATCATAAATTTCACCATACATTGCTATACCAGCGTTATTGAATAAATAATCTAATCTTTGAAATTCCTTATATACATTTGTAATAACATGTTCAACACTTTTGTAATCGGTTACATTCAATTCAACAAATCTAGCATTTGAGGCATCTTTATTTAGTTCTGCCTCTAGAAGATACCCATCTTGTTTGTTGATATCTGCAATAAATACAAATACATGACGATCTACTAGCTCTTTACAGATAGCCTTCCCTATACCTGATACACCACCAGTAACAATCGCAACCTTTCTCATAGTCATCACCTCTCGTATGAATTTCTAATGAACAGTGACTTCCTGCAATAGAAGCTGTTCAATTACAGTTGTGTATTCATCCACGACTAGTTCAGCTCCTTTACTATTTAAATGAACACCATCCAAAGTAAAATGTAGCCCTCTTTTTTGAGATAATCGATCAATTCGCAAAGGATTTTTATAAAACAGTACATCTTTCATCACTTTCAGAACATTAGTGTTAATATAATCTGAGCTATTAACTTGTTCCAAGTGACTTTCAAAAACCTTTTGCATATTTAAAAAACTAACATTTGCATACTTAGAAGAGATAGAATGAATAATGGAGGAAAGCTCTTTTAATTCCATATTTGAAGCATTTCTTATTTCCTCTCCTACTAAAGCTGGTGTTACTAAAACTACATGTTTCGAAGATGCTAAAATCATTTCTAAAACATTTATATAGTTTTCTTTAAATTCTTGATGATCTTCTGTTACTGGCTGTGCCTGCACTTTCAAAAGCTTGGCATAAACATCATTAACACCAATCCAAAGAAAGCTAAGGTCATAATAACTAGCTAGTTTCGATTTCTCTAATCGGTTCTGTAGGCTTTTAACTGTTTCGCCTGGTTTACCAAGATTATCAAATTCAAAATGTGGATGTTTCGCTGTTAGTTGTTTAAAAAATGAAACCCCTGGTCGTCCTTCTGTCAAGCTATCTCCTATACAGGCAATTTTCATTTATATCCCACCTTTTTTGATTTCTTTTAAAAAAATGGTAATTGCTTGTTGAAAAAGTGGCTCTAACTCTTTAAGCTCTTGAGTATTTGTAAGCTGGCATAAGCCTCCTAGCCAAGTGCCTAGTAGAATTGTCCATTCATCAATATTTCCATTAAAAAATTCCTCTCTATCAATTCCTTCTTGAAGTATTGCGCGATAAGCACCCATCGGTACAACCGCTAAATTGAATAATTGCTGTATAGATTCAGGGCTAGATTTGGGATTGGCAGCTAGTTCTTGCCCCGATCTTAATAAAGGTGTTTGGTAATGATAGAGAACGTGCATAGCCATGCCATATAATTTTTCTGTTGCCGTGGAGTAGGTAATTTCCTTTTCCAGCCATTTGCTATGCCAATCTTGCATTGTTTGTTGCGCTAAAAGAACAAAAAGCTTTTCTTTGTTTTCAAAATGGTAGTAAATATGTCCTTTACTATAGCCTGAAGCGGTTGAAATATCTCCAACTGATGTTTGATTATAGCCTTTTTGAGAAAACAAACTAACCGCATGTTCCATCATTTCAACTTTTGCTTTCTCGCTATCATAACGTCTTTTGCTCAAGAATTTTCTCCTTTTTAATATTTGAACGACCGTTCTAATTTGATTATACAATAATTTACTAATTAATAAATAGGTAAATTCCTAAGTCATTATGTTGTCACAATTGTGTATTAGAAAAAGTATTTGTTTGAATAATTAAGGTATTAATGTAATCTTAGAGGTTCATCACCAAAAGATGTGGTTGACATTTTTAATTGTAATAGTAATTGACTGGAGCGAGCAGCGCGAGTGAAGCGGCTCATCGGACGCCCCCTGGAAAGCACACTGGCGGAGCGGAAGTCAACCACAAGTTATGGTGAAGAGCCATCTTAGAGTAATTTTTAAGAATTATTGGAAAAGACTTCTGGAAAGTATATGATGATTAAAAGAGAAAGCGAGGGAGAGTCATGAAACAGATATTGAAAATAGCATGTGTACTATTACTAGCTGTTTGTTTAATACCACTAGAGGGTGTACAGGCAGCAAGCTTTAAAGATGTGTCTGATGATAATACTTTGATTACGGAAATTGATTACCTAGTGGAAAAAGGAATTATTAATGGTTATCCAAATGACCTTTTTAAACCGAATGCCTATGTAACAAGAGCGCAGGCGGCTGTTATGTTAACACGCGCTTTAGGATTGCAAACAGCAAATGTGAAGGATCCAAAGTATCAGGATGTACCGACTACACATGCCTATTTTAAAGAAATTGCAGCAGTGCACAATGCTGGCATTTTCGATTCAGCGCAGAAATTTAATCCAGAGGCTACTCTTTCAAGAGGGGACATGGCTATTGTGCTACAAAGAGCATTTAAATTAAAGGAATCTGAGCGATACTATTTTTCAGATGTGACAGAAAAGACGAAGGGCTATAAGGAAATTTACACAATAGCAAGTAATAATATAACAAGACGCTATACGGATGGCTCATTTAAGCCTGATGTACCTTTAACACGAGCTCACTTTTCAGCATTTTTGGCCCGCGCATTAACATTATCGAATTCAGATCTTTTAAAAGATACTAAATATGACTACATATATTCATATTATTCGTTGAATGATAAGAATCGCTATACATTAAAATATGAATATAGTCATAATAACAATAAGAATGATGTATGGACAATAACTGATTTAAATTCAAACGAGTTATTTGATGAAGAGTATCTATTAAGTGAGGGTCTTCATTATGCTCAGGGATTGGCGAGTAATGAAAGTACACATTATGATATATATTTCTCACTACCAATTAGAATTGGTGTTATTAGACATGAAGATGATGGCGGAGTTATTTCAGGAATACGAATTACTGTTAAAGCGACAGATGGCACTGTTCGAGCAGGTGGTGTCAATTATAATAATGTCATTGTACTAGAGGAAAAATCCGTTTACAGTGATAATGTATGGACATATTACTTTGTTGATGGTATTGGTTTAGTTAAAGAGCTTTACAATTATGAGGTTATTTACGAGCTTCTTGATCGTACAGAAAATTAACTCTTCGCTCCGGAAAAAGCAAGTCTTCTATAATAAGGAGGCTTGCTTTTTTGTCATGAAGCATCTATTCCAATGAAATATGAAAAAAACGATGAAGGGCTTGTAGCCATTCTTTTTCATTCTGAGTTGTATAGGTTGTTAAGGATTGTCCCTCATATATTCGGAATTCATTGTTAAGCATTGTATGTCGACCACGAGGAGTACGAATCATAGCAATTTTATTTTTTTGTTTTGAAAGTCTTGGAGCAAACTTTGCATCATTTGCGTCATCTAAAAAACTATAGAGTAATCGCCAATTATGTTTTGTTTGTTCATACAGCATCCAGCCATTTACATTGTCTTGTTCAATTTTATAAAGTTCGTTACCTTCGCGATGTTGATGACCTGCTATTAGTGGAACGGGCTTACACGGAGCTAGTGCACCTACGCCAACATCAGAGATATATGATTGTCCAGCGTAATTGACGAGCAATAGCTGATGCATCGGTACATCTTCGATAGGTGTATCTGCTTCAAAATTACGCCAAAACTGTGCATATCGGTTTGTCACTGAATAGCCAAGCTCACGGAGAAGCCAGCTAAATAAAATATTTAGTTCAAAGCAATTGCCTCCGCGCTTATGAATAATTATTTTTTGAAAAATATCAGGAATAGAGAAGGAGATGCCTTGTTTCAAAACAACATCTAAGTTTTCATACGGGATTGAATTTAAATGACTTGTTTGTAACTGCCCAAGTAATTTAATAGTCGGCTCAGTTAAAGGACCTTGAAAATGAATATGTTTCAAATACTGTAATATTTGTGAATTCATATACTATCGCCTCACTTCCTTATTTATTAACATAACCGAATTAGCTTGAGATTACACGTATAATCTTTTTAAAAGAAAATAATAGAAAAGTAGATAGATAACTAGTAAAATTTAAGTACTAGCTACTATTTAGTAAACTTTTTTCCAATTAAGTTCACAATAAATTATTGTAAGGTAGGTATATAAATGACAACAATGAAATGGATAGAAGTCAATTCGTATGATGAAATGAGCAAAGTGGCAGCCAATATTTTTACTAAGCAATTACAGGAAAAGCCTACAAGCATTTTAGGATTAGCAACTGGTGGTTCACCTGTTGGAATGTATGAGGAGTTAGTAAAGCGACAACAAGCTGGACAGGTTTCATTTAAAGATGTTATCACGTTCAATCTAGACGAATATGTAGGTTTGGATCGAAAAAGTCCAGCTAGTTATTGGACATTTATGCATGAGCAATTATTTAATCATGTAGATATAAAAGAAGAAAATATACATTTACCAAACGGCAAGGCAGAGGATTTAGCTGAGGAGTGTGTAGCGTATGATGCTCGAATTAAGGAAGCAGGGGGCATTGATTTACAGCTTCTTGGTATTGGTGTGAATGGACATATTGGCTTTAATGAACCGGGCACACCCTTTGAATCGCTCACAAACATAGTCGAACTTACTGAATCAACCCGTACTGAAAATGCGATTTATTTTGATGATCCTAAGGATGTTCCGACACATGCCATTACAATGGGTATTCAATCGATTATGAATGCCAAGGAAATCGTGTTAATTGCATTTGGTGAAAAAAAGCTAGAGGCAATTGAACGATTAAAAAGTGGAATCATCAATGAAGATTTCCCAGCAAGTCAATTACTAAATCATCCAAATGTAACGGTTATTTACGGCGGAACAAAATAGATGCCTAGCGTAGAACTCAATTTAATTGGAGTCTACGCTTATTTAAATGGATAGAAACATTAAACTACTGGATTGATCTCTTACACCAATGGATAAAATCACTAAATCGATGGATAGAATTAAAATTCAGCCCACTTTTCTGCCTGATACGATGACCCCTGCAACAACAGCAAGTCCTCCAACAATTTGAAAGGCATGAAGCTTTTCATCAAGAAACAGTACTGCAAATATGGAAGCAAATACAGGGATGAAGTTTAAATAAATACTTGCCTTATTTGCACCTAACTGTACAACCCCACTATTCCAGCTTAAAAAGGCAACAACGGATGCGAAAATTCCAACATAGAGAATGGCTGCTATTGATGACCACTGCCAATGAATCGAATTCGTAAGCGTAGCGGTTTCATAGATATAAAATGGTAATAGCATAATGGCTCCAGTAAAAATGGTTACTAGGAATGTAGATTGCCCTGGTAAGCGTTTGGCGTAATGCTTAATGAGGAGGGAATAAATACTCCAGCAGAAGACTGCTATAAGTACAATTAAGTCTCCTTTATTAAAAGTAAAATCAACTAAGCTTGCAATGGAGCCTCCTGAAATAATGAAAGTGACACCACTAAGTGATAAAGCAGTTCCAAGCAATTGATATTTTGATAGTTTTTCCCTCAAAAAAATAAAGGATAGTATGTAGATCATAATCGGTGTTGATGAATTCATTAAAGATGCATTAATAGACGTTGTATAGTGCAGACCGATATAAACAAGGGTATTAAATGCTGCAACACCTGTTAGAGATAAAATTATAACGATTGGCCAATTTGCCTTGAGCATATGCCATTCATGCTTTAAACTCCGATAAGCAATGGGAAAAATACGATGAAGGCGACACACCATCTTAGAAAGGCTAGTGTAAGAGGTGGGATATCTCCACTAACTGCACGTCCAATAACAAAATTACCACCCCATAAAAGAGTTGCGAGCATTAATAACACATATGGTGGGATTTTCATGATGCAATAACTCCTCTACAGTAAGAATATTATGGATAATTATAGCCACTAACGCCATGAATAATCAATGCTCTCCTTATAATCAGTATGCTAGAATAAGGAAAAAAGAAGGAGGAATTCTGATGAAAAGCACAGTACCACATTTGCAAAAGGGCGATACAGTTGGCATAGTGGCTTTATCGAGTCTCGTGGAACCCGAAAAGCTAGGAGAGGCACTATCTTTTCTTGATGATTTAGGTCTTCACTATATTATTGGAGATACGATTCAAGCAAAGCATGCTTATTTAGCAGGTAGTGATGAGATGCGACTAACTGATCTTCATGAGATGGTTAGAAATCCAGAGATAAAGGCTATTTTCTGTGTGAAAGGTGGCTATGGCTCTGCACGTATTGCTGAGAAAATTGATTATGCTCTATTCGAGGAACATCCAAAAATTTTCTGGGGTTTCTCTGATCTTACATATTTACATTGTGCAATTAATGAATATGCTAATTTAGTAACGTTTCATGGACCTTTACTAATGTCTGTTGGAAGAATTGATGAGCTATCAAAAAAGATGTTTTTACAGTTATTTTCACCAATTGAAATACAATATACTGAAGAAATTTCACCATTAACAACAATTGCAAATGGTGTAGCCCGTGGGCAAATTATTGGAGGAAATTTACGTCGTCTTGTAAGCTCAATAGGGACAAAATTTGAAGTTAGGCCAGAGGGCAGAATTTTACTGATAGAGGAGATTGCAGAGTCCATTCCACGAATAGATTCGATGCTGCAACAATTAAAGCAGGCAAGAAAGCTTGAGCAGTTAGCAGGAATTGTGATTGGTTCCTTTACGCAGACAGGAGCTGATGAAGCAGCACTTCTTATGTTGATGAAGGAGTATTTTGGAGAGTTAGGAATTCCTGTTGTAGCAGGCTTTAAAATCGGCCATGATACAACAAATATTGCCATTCCATTAGGGGCTGATGCCATTTTGGATGCACAGGAAAAGGTACTAAAAATTTTACCTGGTGTGCATTAAAAAAGCACTCTGCATTTGGGCGTTAGTCCCTTATGTAGAGTGCTACTTTATTATTCTTAGTATGGCTCTGCATCATGTCCATTATTAATTGCATCCTTAGGAGCATCGTCACCATCAATATTGCCGAGAGGCTTTGATGTAGATGAGTTTTTTTCAGCCTTTTGTAATCCTTCTTTTAGCAAGCGACCATATTCTTTATCGGCTTCCTCTGCTAAAGCAATCATTGCCTTTTGAATAGCCATATTACATACGGACAAATCACGAATTAAGTTTTTAAGAAGCTCGTCTCGCTCCCATTGCTCAAAATTCCGATAAGTTTCGCCAGCCTGTTTAGTATTGCTTTGACGATCAATAGACTCACGTACAAGTTTGCCTTCTATATGTGGTGTATATTCTTTGGCTGTTTGGGTTGCTTCCTTTAATCCATTTAGCATAGAAGGCTCATAATTAATATGTGGATTTTGTCCAGGTGCTAAATCACGCTTATACATCATTTGACCACCATTTAGATTGGTAGCTACTCGTTTTTTAGGAGCATTAATTGGTAACTGAAGATAATTTGTCCCTACACGATGACGCTGAGTATCAGAATATGAGAAGGTGCGACCTTGTAGCATTTTATCATCTGAGAAATCCAATCCGTCTACTAATACACCTGTACCGAAAGTTGCCTGCTCAACCTCAGCAAAATAATCTTCAGGGTTTTTATTTAACACCATTTTACCCACTGGATACCACGGGAATTGATCATTCGGCCAAAGTTTTGTATCATCTAATGGATCAAAATCTAGCTCAGGATGCGGTCCGTCCTCCATTATTTGTACATTTAATTCCCATTCAGGAAAATCACCCTGTTCAATTGCATCGTATAAGTCCTGTGTAGCATGATTAAAATTCTTCTTTTGAATCTCCTCAGCTTCTCTTTGGGTTAAATTTTTAATACCTTGTAAAGGCTCCCAGTGATATTTGATAAGGACAGCTTTGCCCTCACTATTCACCCATTTATATGTGTTAACACCAGAGCCTTGCATCATTCGATAATTTGCAGGAATACCCCATGGAGAATAAACGAATGTGACCATATGGAAGGTTTCTGGTGAGCTTGCGCAAAAATCAAAAAAGCGTTCTACATTCTGAATATTTGTAATTGGATCAGGCTTAAAGGCCATGAATCATATCTGGGAACTTCATCGCATCACGTATAAAGAAAATCTTTAAATTATTGCCCACTAAGTCCCAATTCCCATCCTCTGTATAAAACTTTACAGCAAAGCCGCGTGGATCTCGTAATGTCTCTGGGGAATGCCCACCATGTATAACGGTTGAAAAACGTACAAAAACTGGTGTCTTTTTACCCTTATCTTGAAAAACCTTTGCTCTTGTATATTTAGAAATAGGCTCATTACCAACAACACCATAGGTTTCAAAGTAACCATGTGCCCCTGCACCACGAGCATGTACAACTCGTTCAGGGATTCTTTCGCGATCGAAGTGGCTCATTTTTTCTAAAAAATCGTAATTTTCTAGTGTAGCAGGACCACGATTACCGACAGTTCTTAAATTTTGATTATTGGTAATGGGGTGCCCCTGTCGATTCGTTAAAGTTGTATCATCTTGTTGTGTTGAATCATTTTGATTTGTCATTGTTTGACCCCTTTCTTTTGGATATCCACATTCTGTCCTTTAGTAGGGCAAACTAGACATAAAAAAGCTCTCCTACATACAAGATGTAAGAGAGCCGTTGGATGGTGTTTTCAAAAAATAATCAAGTTTGCTGAGTATAGCCTTTGCCTATAGTTGGTTATTGGTCATCGGTCATACGGTAACAGGTCACATGTTATTGGTTTTTTCAAAGTTTGCTTCAAAAAGCGAGATTGAAAACAACGCATCCTAGATGGAGTACAATTCGACTCCATACATCTATTGTATACAGTTTCAAGGAATATGGAAAGCCTTAGCAGCAAAGAGGACTAAAGGTAATATAAAATATTGTAAATTAGTTAATAAATACTATGGAAATATTAGTATTAGTTTATCATAATTGTAATGTGCGAATACGGAAATATTTTATAGAAGAATAATTTCGATTTGTATTTTTAGTAATATGGAAATAAATTTAGGGGGAAGTAAGTTAATGAAGAAGGCTTTGTTTTTACTACTAGCTCTAATGCTAGTCGGATGCTCTGGCGAAGGAGCCGAGAAGGAAAAAGAGAAGAATGTAAAAGAAGAAGAGGTAGTACAAGAAGAAAAAATTGTTCCAGTAAAATATGATGAGGTTGATACTGAATCGAAAGCTGCTGTAGAAAAATTTGTTCAAAAATACAATGTCAGAGTTGATTTATATAAACAGGATGCGGAGAATTCTATAACATTAGAGAAAATTCCTGAGCCAGTAACTGGTGATTTAATGAAAGAGGACGACATCCTTTCACAAACTTTATTGGAAGCAGACTTTATAAAATATAAGGGTCATTATAAAATAGTGGCTAAATATAATGAGGATAAAAAATTAATTGGCTATAATATTTCCGTAGAAGGTAGCCCTGCTAGTGAGGTAAGTGAAGAGGGTGACGAATGGGAAGAAGGATTTTTATCAGCAATGTCAATTACCGATGCAATTGGCTTAAATTTAGATAAAAACGAAGAAGAATTAGGTAAAGCTTTAGACGAAGAGAAACAAAGTCATACATATACTGATTCTAATTATAATGTAACTTTCCTTTTAGCTGATCTGGATTTAGGGCAATTTGAAGTTAATTATGATTTAGCTAACTAGAGAAGAGTTTATCATAAAGTGCCCCAAAAGTTGAAAATCTAACTTTTGGGGTGTTTTATTTGTTTAAAAATATCGAGAGTCATCGAAGTTAATAGTAACACTATAGTTTTTTGCGTTGATTAGATTTGATAATTTATGGGCGTCTTTTTCTAGTTGAATGGTACGCTCACGATATGCATCTGGCTCATACATAGCAATCTCATAAAGCATTGTACTTTCACCATAACCCATTCGTACACTTTCTTTTTCATGCATACTAAATTGTTTGCAAAGCTCAGCGTCTGCACGGAGCTGTGTTGCAAGCTCGATAGCTTCTACTAAAACCAATGTTTCACCCTTAAATTCTACTGAATTATTGATATTTGCTTCATAGACTAATCGATCTAATGTACGAGCATCGAGACGTACTTGAGCTAATTCTTCCTCAATGGTCTTCATTGCACGATTACTTGTTTTTGGGGTTTGTCCCTTCTCCACAGTTACAAAGGCACTACGATGTAATTCACTAATAAGCTCCTGAACTTTTTTTCCTAGAATACTTTTAAGTTTAACGGCTTCCGCAAGATTAATCATTCAAACACGTCCTTTTTATAGTGTCGTTGCTGGTACTACGTTTGTTAATAGGGTAATGTTATAGTCGCCTCCATGAATTTGGTTAAACATTTTTCCTGCTGAGGCTAAGAGCTTAGTTGCATTTTCTTCTGTTAAGGATGGTCTAAGGTAGAAAATCTGTAGTGCCTCAGTCGTCTCTTCTGAAACAGAAGTACGCTTAGAATCGACAAATGGTGACCCGAATGCTCCTTCTGCATCATAGCTATAAAGAATTTTATTTAATGAATTAAAGCGTCCATTTAAGCCTTCATAGCCAGTATCTTCATTGCCCAGTGCAATTTCTATATCTCCTTGTAGTTGATCTACATCATATAAGCCTACTGGAATTTCATATTGGAGAGAAAAGAAATTATTTAAATCTACACCTGAATGATAGGGTGTTAAATAATTTTGCTTACTAATTCGACGCATTAAGCTTTCTGCTGAGTGACGGTATCGATTTGGATCAGCACCAAGTTTTTTCCAGAGACGTCGCCATTCTGCAATTCCTTCACGTTGCGTAACAGGGTTCTCCTGCATTTCTATATAGAGATTTTCTTGATACAATTGCATACGACCCTTAATCATTTGAGGCGATTCTGCTACAACAATTTTGGTATAATGGATAATGCCGAATTTTAGCTCGGGATGTTGTGTCAATAGGGATTGATTAATTGATATATCCATAAAACACCACCTACTTTATCTATTTCTATTATTGTATCATGTAAGGAGTTGGAAATAAAATGAACATACATGACCTGCAACATGAGTTTGTAGCGTATGCAATGTCCATTGGTATAGACAAAATTGGCTTTACAACAGCAGCTCCATTTACAGAATTGAAAAATCGACTGCGCCGCCAACAGGAACTTGGCTATCAGTCAGGCTTTGAGGAAAGCGATATTGAAAAACGAACTGAACCCCTACAATTGTTAGATGGAGCAGAGAGTATAGTGGCGATTGCAGTAGCCTATCCATCGCGTATGCAGAATGCACCTGTTGGCAAAAAAGGAGCAAGACGTGGGATTTTTTGCCGAGCTTCATGGGGAATCGATTATCATACAGCATTACGTGAACGATTGACATTACTATCGGCTTGGCTAAAGGAGCGAGTAGAGGGTGTCCGTATCGAATCAATGGTGGATACGGGTGCTCTTGTCGATAGAGCAGTTGCTGAACGTGCAGGAATAGGCTGGAGTGGGAAAAACTGCGCCATTATTACACCCGAATTTGGTTCATATGTCTATTTAGGAGAGCTTGTCACAAACATCCCCTTTGCACCAGATAAGCCTATGGAGGATGAATGTGGAGACTGCCGCTTATGTTTAGATGTTTGTCCAACAGGTGCTTTAATAGAAGGAGGGCAATTAAATGCTCAGCGCTGTATTGCCTTTTTAACGCAAACCAAGGGAACACTGCCTGATGAGTTTCGTACACATATTGGCAATCGATTGTATGGCTGTGATACATGTCAAACCGTATGTCCGAAAAATAAAGGCAAAATCAATTGGATACATGAAGAATTTAAACCGGACCCAGAGCTGGTCAAGCCATTGCTGACGCCTCTTTTGAAGATTTCAAATCGTGAGTTTAAAGATAAGTTTGGACATATTTCTGGCTCATGGCGGGGGAAGAAGCCCATTCAACGCAATGCTATATTGGCCCTTGCCCATTTTAAAGAAGAAGCGGCTGTACCAGATTTAATTGCACTTCTAGAAAAGGATGATCGTCCTGTTATTCGTGGGACAGCCGCATGGGCTTTAGGTAGGATAGGCGGGAAAGAAGCCCATTACGCATTATTTCAGGCGAAGGCTAAGGAAAGTGACGAAGAGGTACGCATTGAAATTGACAAAGGGTTACAATTTTTTCAATAGGGTGGATGAGTGAATATCTCGGGACCTCTAAAGCGTTGAGAGCCGTTCCATTTGAGGGGAAAGTCGCTCACAAAGCGTGGAGAACTGCACAAGCTGAGGAAAGAATCGCTTGAAAAAGATCAGAGATTGCTTAATTAAAGTATTGCAATATTAAAACCAGAGAAGCTCCACCCTAACAGTGGGATTTAAGATAAGAATTACTTTTACATGTGAAATTTTTAATAAGGAAGTGTACCTTATGCCATTGCATATCGTTTTATATCAACCAGAGATACCAGCAAATACAGGTAATATTGCACGTACCTGTGCCGGAACAAATACCTCACTACATTTAATTCGTCCTCTTGGCTTTTCTACAGACGATAAAATGCTGAAGCGTGCTGGGTTAGATTACTGGCATAGTGTCAATGTTGTGTATCACGATTCACTAGAGGAATTTTTAGAAGCATCAAAAAATGGTGATGTTTATTTAATTGAAACATATAGTGAAGAGCCATTCACAACACATGATTTTAGTGATAGAGACCGCGATATTTATTTTATGTTTGGAAAAGAAACAACAGGTTTGCCAAAGGATTTTGCTTACGAGCGTCGACATATGTGCTTGCGAATTCCACAGAGTGAGCATGTACGTTCACTTAATCTGTCGAATACCGCGGCTATTGTTATATATGAAGCATTACGGCAACAAGGTTACCCAGGGCTACATTAAAAAAGGCAGTTCTCCAAGATGTGAGAACTGCCTTTTTTGGATAGCACCTCAAAACTGACGGATAGAATCCAAAAAGAGGATGATAGAATTCAAAAACTGATGGATAGAATATCCTTCCTAAAATTTTAATAAAATTTTATTTCCAGCAGGGTCCTCTGTTTGGAAACCCTCAGCTATATCAGTAACAGGAGCACCAATAGCACGAAGATTTTCTTTCATTGTTGCCACTTGTTGTTCATTATCTAAACGCAAAGAAAAGGTTTTTAAGCCGACTTGATGTTCACCAAGTTTTGGCGCATTTTCTGAGTACCAAGTATTTAAGCCGATGTGATGATGATAGCGACCTGTAGAAATAAATAATGCTTGTGTGCCATAGCGTGTGACAATGTCAAAACCTAATCCTTTTGTATAAAATTCCTCTGCCTCCATTAAGTTAGATACAGATAAATGAATATGACCCATTACTGTACCAGTAGGAAGACCACTCCATGTATCATTACCTTCTGCTAATATCGATTGAATATTAAGCGGTTCAGTAACCATATGCACTTGGTTAGAATGCCAAGTCCATTTATCTTCAGGTCGATCAGCATAAATTTCAATGCCATTTTTATCAGGATCACTTAAATAGAGCGCTTCACTGACATCGTGGTCAGATGCCCCAAAATACACACCATTTTTATGAAAATGACTAATAACATTTGCTAAATCACGACGTGAAGGCAATAGAAGTGCAAAATGGTAAAGTCCAGTAGTAAATGTCGTTTTTTCTTCTACAGTTTCAGGTTGTACGATTGTTAGTAAAGCTGTTTTTCCATCTGCAGTTAAAGTTGCTTTATGGGATTCTTGTTGTAAGACTTTAAAGCCAATAACCTCCTGATAATAGGCTAATGAACTTTGTAAGTCACTCACTTTAATTTCTACATTAGTGACATAAGTGTTTGGTTTTTCATGAAAATGCATAATGACCCCTCCATATATTGAAAAGTTATCTTTTGTTATCAACTTACTTTATGTAAGTAAGTTTATTTTAAAAAGTACATAAAGTCAAGAAATTTTATTCATCTTCATTCAGCAAATGTTTTTTGTATCTAAAGCAAATCGGCAGATGCTTTATGCGCGTAAGCGTAGCGAGCGGCAGCTGCAATTACGCCAAGGCGAAATTGATCGTAAAAAAAGAGAAGTACCTGAAGTGGTTCTTCTCGTGGAAAATAAGGAAAATCACTAAGCATTTCATATGCTTAGTGATTTTCTAGAGGTATTATTTGTCTGATTTGTAGTCGCCTTCGTAACCAGCAGTGAAAATAGCAGTTAAGAATGCAATAGTTACACCAAGAATTAATAATAATTTCATGGAAGAACCCTCCTCATGTTTATAAAGACATCTCCATTCAGTATAGCTTATCTACTAGAAAAATAAAATGACATAGTGAAATAAAATATGGCAGAAATGGTTCAGTCATATTAATTTAGGGAACACTATTAGAGAGGTGATAATAATGGAAAAAAAGGTTCCGAATATCGAAAACGGCACAATGGCTAGAAATTTTAAAGATTTGCATGATTTAGGAAAGCAGATGGAGCATTTACGTGATGGCTTAGAGCTAGTGGAGGATGAACGTATTCCAGATCCTATCCAAGTAGACGATCCTGAAGAAGAGAAAAAGGACTAGGTTTTTTAATGGCGTAGATATGACCTCTCAAGAATTTTCCTTATTTTCTTAAAACCAATTTTTTGTATAATGGAACTAGGAAAAGAAAGGGGTTGTTATTCTTGAATTTACAATCAACAAAAACATTAACAAATGGTATAGAAATGCCTCGCTTAGGTTTAGGTGTCTATAAAATGACAGAGCGCAATGAAACATTGCAAGCTATTGATAAAGCACTTAAATTTGGTTATCGAGCTATTGATACTGCCTCTCTTTACGGTAACGAAGAGGAAGTGGGCGAAGCCATTCGCTACTCAGGTGTTAAGCGTGAGGATATATTTGTTACAACAAAGGTTTGGAATAATGACCAAGGTTATGATGAAACGTTACGAGCTTTTGAAGTGTCGTTGAAAAAATTAAATATGGATTATTTAGATTTGTATTTAACACATTGGGCAGTACCTGAAACATTTGAAGAAACGTATAGAGCCATTGAACGTCTATACGATGAAAAGTTAATTCGCGCAACAGGTGTTTCGAATCATCATGAGCATCATCTACAAAAGCTATTAGCAAAGGCAAATATTCAGCCGATGGTTAATCAAGTTGAGGTGCATCCATATTTACAGCAAAATAATTTAAGAGCTTACTGTAGTGAGCATGATATTGCTGTGACTGCATGGTCTCCGCTAGGGCGTGGAGGAGTGCTTGATAACGCAGTTATTACAAAGATTGGGCAAGAAATTGGCAAAACAGCTGCTCAGGTAGTACTACGCTGGCATTTACAAAGAGATACCCTAATTATTCCTAAATCAGTTACACCAAGTCGTATAGAGGAAAATGCACAGGTTTTTGATTTCGAGTTATCCTTAGCACAAATGAATCAAATAGCTGCCTTAAACCGTAATGAACGTTTTGGGCAGGATCCAGATAATTTTAAATTCAATTTTTAACTATTTATAAATTTAGCTAATCCCGCTCTTCTAGGTAAGAGGGCACTAAAAAACTAACTTTTTTATATTAAAAATCTGTCTTTTGTTAAATTGGAAAACTAAAAAAAGTCGATTTGCACCATATTGAGGCAAATCGACTTTTTCAGTTATATTATTTTGATTCTTTTACATAAGGAATATAGTTAGAAAGCATTTTTGCCATATGTGCACGTGTAGCGTTATTGCTTGGCATAAACTTACCATTTGAACCACTAACAATCTTTAAGTCTTTCATAAGTGCAATTGCCTCTTGAGTTTCAGTGTTGTATTTGGCAATATCACTAAAATCAGCTTTTAGTCCAGCTTTTGTATCATGTTGAAGATTGTATGCACGAGCAAACATTAATGCAAGTTGAGCACGAGTTACTTTTGTATTAGGATTGAATTTACCATTTACACCTTTAACAATGCCTGCTTCTGCAAGAGCAGTGATTTCCTTTTGTGTTGCAGGATTTACATTTCCAAGATCCGTGAATGTTGTTTGGCCTTTTGCCTCCAGCTTTAATGCACGTGCGATAAATGAAGCTGCCTGAGCACGAGTTAAGTTAGCATTTGGAGAATATGTTGTTGCAGTCGTACCATTTGTTAAATCACGGTAATAAAGATCACGTACATAACCTTCTGTTTCTGAGCCTTTTGCAATATCAGTAAATGGAATTGTTGCAATAATACGTCCTTCTACTTTTGGATCAACATTTTTCAATGTAGTTAAGTGTTCGATAAACATTTCATAATCAATTGTACCAGGCTCACTTACACGGCCATCAGCATAGGCTTTTTCAAGTGTTTCGTAGCCGTCTCCACCTTTAGCAGTAAAGGTATTCGTTGCAGCCTTATAGTATGTTGCTTTGTCTAGCTCTTTACCATTTAATTTAATAGATTTTACACGTTTACCAGCCGGAGCTTTTCCATCAAATTCTACTTGTAAGCCAGAGAAATGTAAGAAGCCACCAGATTCTTTTGGAAACTCTTTTACACTATGTTCGGCAATGTCATAGATTTCAGCTCCTGTTAGTTTTACAATACCAAGTGCATTACCAAAAGGCATAACAGTCATTACTTCACCAACTGTAATATCTCCTGCATCAATGCCTGCACGGATACCACCGCCATTTTGGAAGGCAAATTGTACTTCTGGGTCAATTTTCTTGGCACCCGCAAGCATACCATCTGTAATTAGGTTTCCGAGGTTTGTTTCACCAGCACGAACGCCCCAAAGACCACGTTTACCATCCAATACTGAAACAGCAGTATTACCTGTAGATTGTTGTTTCACAGCAGTAATTTTGTCTGTATATGGAGCTAAAATTTTAACTGCTTCAGGGTCTGCTGCAACTGGATTATCTTTATCGTTTAAAGCGTGTAATTGACCAAAGTATTCAACAACTGCACCATTATCATCAAACGTTAAATCAAGCTCACCTAAATTCTCGCTATATTGACCTGTTTGAACGATAATTGTATGATTTTTAAATGATGTTTCTGCTTTCACAGCTTTGTCTAATTTAGTATGTGTATGGCCACCAACAATTACATCAATACCCTCTACAGCTCCCGCTAGTAATTGATCGTTATCGAAATCTTTTGAATCATCGAATCCTAAATGAGTCACAGCAACAATTTTATTAACACCTTGTTTTTCAAATTCTGCTACTGCTTTTTTTGCAGAGTCGATATAATTGGCAAATTGCACATTAGCAACGCTTGAAATAGAAGGAGTTTCTTCAGTTGTTAAACCAAAAATACCTACTTTTTCTCCATCGACTTCTTTAATAATACCGTTATAAATTTTACCTTTTTCGAAGTCTTTTGTGACAGTTTTAAATTGTAAGCCATCAAATAAAGAATCCTTTGAAAAGTCTAGGTTTGCGCTTAATATTGGGAAATCGGCTCCCTTTACAAATTTAGCGAGTGCAGCATGTCCCTCTGGGCTTGACCCTAAATCAAACTCGTGGTTTCCAAAAGTCATGGCATCATAGCCCATTAAGTTCATTAACTTCATATCAACTTCTCCAGAGAATTGATTGAAATAGAGTGTACCTGAGAAAACATCACCAGCATCTAGTAGAAGAGTGTTAGCGTTTGCAGCGCGAAGCTCCTGTACTTTTGTAGCACGCTGTGGAGCAGCTTCAACATGTGCATGTGTATCATTGGAATGTAAAATTGTTAGTTTGAAACCATCCTTTGTAGCTGCAGGTGCTGTTTCCGCTGCATGAGCTGCAAAACCTGGAGTTGCTAATAAACTAGCAACTAGAGTTGTTGCTGCAATACTTTTAACCCATTTCATCAATGAATTCCTCCCTCATAATATGTCAGATGACTGACAATTTACTCTTATTCTATCATGAAAGAAATTCTTCGTCATTACCATTAATGGTAAATGTATATTAAATTTATTGTAAAAAATTGATTAAGAAATATCGAATAATATATTTATACTTTTTTTGAAGTATAAGTAAAATTTTTTACCTCAAAAAAGCGCGGGAAATCAACTTTTCTGATTTCCTGCGCTTTTTAAGATTTTGAGTAGTTTACTAAACCTAAGCAAAGGTTTACTTTTTGTCCTTTACAACAATTTGCTTATTTAAAAATGGATGTTCAAATTCTAATTGTATGGCATGAAGCTCATAGTCTCCACTTGCTGTTTCTCTTGCACCATACATTGTATCACCAATAATAGGATGCCCAATATAAGCTAAATGTACTCGAATTTGATGTGTTCTACCTGTTTCAAGGATGAGATGGACAATACAAGAACTTTTATAGCGAGCTACTACCTCATAGTGGGTGACAGCATGCTGACCAGTTTTGGAGACAACACGTCTTGTTGCGTGATGCCGATCTTTCCCAATGGGTTCAGTGATTGTACCTGTTGAAGCTTGTAAATTTCCTTGTACCTCTGCAGCGTATGTGCGAATAATAGATTTTTCTTCAATCATACGATCAAAGATTGACTTAGCAAGAGGATGCTTTGCCACCAGCAATAAACCTTGTGTACCTCTATCCAATCGATGGACATGTTCTGCATAAACCCCACCTTGCTTTTTAATATGTGCCATAACATGGTTCATACAAGTATGAGTATCACGAGCATCATTTGGATGTGTTGACATACCTTTTGGTTTGGAAACAATTAAGCAATGGTCATCCTCATAAATAATATCAATTGCACATACTGGTGTAGGCTGATAATTGGATGAAGGTATCGGAAACGAAAATTTTAAAATTGTACCTGGTTGAAGTGGGGCTTTCCATTGAACAGGCTCATCGTTCACTGTTGTAATTGCTTTTGACATTCGTAATTCATGGACTAATTTTTTACCAAGTCGCCAATGATTACGTAGCAGTTCCTCAATAGTTAAATTATCTTCATTAATTTCATAATGAAACATAAATCATCCTCCGTAGAAAAAACCGTATTCCAATTGTAGAACACGGTCTCTTAATTATTTTGCAGCTTTTACAGCCTTCATTACATAAAAGCTTGCCCCTGCAATTAAAATAAATGCAGTTAGTGCTAAAAATGGGATTGTGATAAAGCCTAACCAATTAATATATTGACCAGTACAGGAAACAAGACCACAAGAAGGAGCGGTATCTGCTAAAAAACTAAGCTTTTGAATTCCGTAATGATAAAGAGATACACTGCCACCCATAATGGCAAAAACAGCTGTTGTAGCTGCAATACGTGCATTTTTTTGTATAAAGGCAATTGTTGTCATAATGACAATTGGATACATGAAAATACGCTGAATCCAACACATTTTACAAGGTTCATAGTGACGAATTTCAGAAAAGTATAAGGACCCTAATGTTGCAACGACAGAGACAATCCAAATAAATAATAAGCCATTTTCTACTTTTTTAGACATATCTATTCTCTCCTTTATTAAACCATATCCTTGTACGATTATAGTTCTTCTAGTTTTATAAGTAAATTAACTTACGCAAAATAAGGCATAACTATTTAAAAGAATTTCAGTCTAAAGTATGAACGACTCAGGCAGACGTTTGAGACTTTGAAATGTTATCATTAACATTAGTAATGCCGAAGAAGAGGTGTTTTTGTGAGAGAGAATGAGCATTCGAATATCAGTATTTTAAAAGAGATTGCAGAGCTATTAAATGAAGAAACTGAAATAGTGACAATGCTAAAGGGTGCACTTGTGAGATTTTTAAATGGGACAAATTTTGAAACAGGCTGGATTTTTTTTATCAATGAGAAAGGGCGATCGGAGCTTGTTGTACACGAAAATTTACCAGATGCATTGGAATTCAAAAACTGCCATTACTTAAAAAAGGGAGGCTGCTGGTGTGTTTCCCGCTATCGTAATGAAGAATTAAAAAAAGCCTCCAATATTATTGAATGCCAGCGCATTGAAAGTGCGATTGCAGCGAATGTCGGGGATCATGAGGGTATTACACATCATGCTACAGTGCCTCTCCAGTCAGGACAAGAACGTTTTGGGGTCTTAAATGTTGCCTCAAAGGATAAAGTGCGTTTTTCTGAGGAGGAGCTAGCTTTACTTGAATCTGTTGCTTTTCAGATGGGATCAGCTATTAAGCGAATTTTACTGACAAAGCAGGAACAAGAAATGGCACTTGTAAAGGAGCGCAACCGTCTAGCTAGAGATTTACATGATTCGGTTAATCAGCTGCTTTTTTCAGTTACTCTAACAGCGAGAGCTGGTATTGAAATGACGAATGATCAAGCTATTAAAGAAACATTTAAGGAAATTCAACATTTAACACAGGATGCCTTAACGGAGATGCGAGCATTAATTTGGCAGCTTCGTCCAAAGGGCTTAGAAAATGGTTTACTTGAAGCGATTAAAGTATATGCTGAAATGCTCGGCTTAAAGTTGCATGTAACAGTTTCAGGTGTATTGCAATTCCCTTCTCGTATTGAAGAAACATTATTTCGGGTAGCACAAGAAGCACTTAATAATGTACGTCGTCACGCAGGTGTGCTAGAAGCAGCATTATATATAACGGTTACATCTACAGACATTTTGCTTGTGATTCGTGATGAGGGACGAGGCTTTGTTATAGATAATAACACGAAGCTACTTTCAATGGGTTTGCAGTCAATAAAGGATCGTGCAAAATCAGTTGGTGGTGCAGCTGACTGGGTAAGTGAAATTGGCAAAGGAACAGAGCTGTTAATCCGTTTGCCGTATTAGGAGGGAAGAGAATGATACGTGTATTAATTGCAGATGATCACCATGTAGTACGTCGTGGATTATTATTTTTTTTAAAAACGCAGAAAGACATTGAAGTGGTAGGGGAAGCAAAAAATGGACTGGAGGCAGTTGCTTTAGCAGAAAGCATACAACCAGATATTATCCTTATGGATTTAGTCATGCCTGAAATGGATGGTATTCAGGCAACTAAGCGCATTAAAGCGAAATTGCCACAAATTGAAATTTTGATGCTTACAAGCTTTTCGGATCGGGATCATGTCGTTCCAGCTATGGAGGCAGGTGCCGCTGGTTATCAATTAAAAGATATAGAACCTGATGAGTTGGTATTGTCTATTCGCCGAATAATGCGTGGCGAAAATACTCTTCACCCAGAGGCCACATCAACGCTAGAAATGGATCGACAAGAATCTGAAAATGCACCTCATGCATTAAACCCGCTAACACCTCGTGAACAGGATGTACTTGCAGAGCTAACAAAAGGGAAAAGTAACCGAGAAATTGCTTCCTCCTTATTCGTTACAGAGAAAACTGTAAAAACCCATATATCTAATATTTTTACGAAGCTACAGGTGCAGGATCGTACACAGGCGGCTCTTTATGCCGTAAAACACGGACTGACAGAGGGTAGTGGTGTGTAAAAGGTAAATTAAAACGGCGAGTTCCTACAAATATGTAGTAGCCCGTCGTTTTTTTATCTTCATTCAGCAAATGTTTTTTGTATCGAAAGCAAAGCGGCAGATGTTTTATGCGCGTAAGCGTAGCAGCAGCGGCAGCTACAATTACGCCAAGGCGAAATTGCTTGTTTATTTTTGAATAAAAAATTTATTTGTAATTTCTAGTAATGTTGAGCTCGGCGAAAGGCCTAAATCTTCTTTTAATTTTTGTTCATAGTCTTGAAATACCCTGTATGCCTGTTCGTATAGCCCAGTGTTTATTAAAATGTGTAAATAGTGTTGAAGTTTTTGTTCATTATATGGGTCAAAATCTAGTAGGCTATTTAAGAACTCAAGTGCCTTTGACGTATCCGTTAAGATGGAAGCTTGAAAACCTTTTTCTAATAAATCTATGTATGATTTAGTCAATTTATCTTTATAGGCTGTGGCCCATTCATAATCGTCAAAAATAAGAAGCCCATTTTTATAAATGGAAATACATTGATTAATTAAGGAAATAGGTGGAAACTCCTGCTTTGAAAAATCATCATAATATCTTTGAAAATCATATAAGTCGCAAAGAATATTAGGCTTTTCAAAGATATAATATTTATTGGAAAATACTATACAGTTCGCATAACCTATATTGCTTAAGGTTTTTCTTAAATAAGATAAAGCTGTATGAAGATTCGATTTTGCCCGTACATAGTCTAAATCAGGCCAGAGAATTTCTATTAAATAATCACGGTGAATAGGAATGTTTGGATGTAAAATAAAATATACAAATAATTCCTTTGTTTTCTCCGTTTTGAAGGCAATTAAACTATTGTTGCTATAGGCAGCAAATTGATCGAAACATTGAACGTTTAGCATCGTTTTCGAAGCCTTCTGAATGAGTTGCTGTATGGAATATTCATGCTCAATTCGAGCAATAGCCTTTTCTAAACGAGCATGATTAATTGGTTTAAGTAAATAATCAAGCCCTCCGATATCATATGCCTGTAATGCAAACTCTTGATGGGAAGTTATAAAAATAACACTAACATATGGACGCTCCGTTTTGACGATATCAGCTACTTCCAGTCCAGTCAGTTCATTGAGCTTTACCTCTAAAAAAATTGCCTCAAATTCTAATGTTGGAAGCTCCTGAAGAAATGTCTCTACACTAGTAAAGGTTTTCATCACCTGTATTTGCTGAAATGCTTGTAGTTTATTTTGAAAATAGTGTAAAGCTAGTGGTTCATTGTCTATTAAAACGGCTCTAATCACATCAAAATCTCCTTTTTACAATTAAATTGAAAACCATTAAACTCTAGTTCATTGTGTTTGAAAAGGCTTCCTAATATATAGTGAGCACTAAATAAGTGAATTTCACTTAAAAATAAAAATTTGACACTAAGATTTAGTACTCGTAATTTCACTTTTCATAATCCTATTGAGGTTTCATAAAACAAAGCACTAAATTCTTTGCCACAAATAGATACTATAGTTTTCAGCGCTCTATAAAGAGGATGGAAGTTTTGTCTGTTGTGTTAAGAGAATTGAAATAATTGTATAAGCGTTTATTATCAAACTATTCTTAGCGAAATCAAATAATTCCTGATAAATTCTTGTATTAAACTTGTTTTTTTCTTATATTGTAAAAATAGTATAATGATTGTAATAATTTATCAGGCGTTATTATAGTACATTCGACTTAAATAAAACTCAAAAAGTACTTAAAAAATACTTAAAAAAGATAGGATATTAGTAATTAAAATGCAAAACAAAATAGTTAATTTGTGATGAAAAATACTTGATGGATGACTAAAATGACATTATGGAATAAAAATAGTAGCAGCTGAGATTGATAAGGGATGGGTGAAACATGAAATTAGAGCGTCTTTTAATGATGACAATGATTTTAATAAATCGAAAAAAAGTGACAGCACAGGAGCTTGCTGAATTATTTAATGTATCCGTTCGTACAATTTATCGTGATATCGAAACACTTAGCTGTGCTGGAATTCCTGTTTTGAGCCAACAGGGTGTTAACGGTGGAATAAGCTTGATAGAGGGATATCGTGTCGATAAACAGGTTCTGACAAAGGAGGAGCTTGCCTCACTTTCCATCGCTATTAAAAGTGCACTTACAACTTATGAGGATGCCCATGCGGAAGCCGTGCTCGAAAAATTAACAAGTGTTGCTGATGAAGAAATAAAACAATCTATTGATCAACTATTTATTGATCTTAGCCCTTGGGGACCATCTATTGTTTTTAAGGAGCAGATTACACTATTAAAAAAAGCAATTGAACAGGCACATTGTGTAAGCTTCACCTACTCTACAACACATGGTCAAGTAACCACTCGTTTTTTAGAGCCACATACATTAGTACAAAAAGGAAAGGTATGGTATGTCTACGGATACTGTACATTAAGAGAAGACTTTCGCTTATTTAAAATAGCTAGAATGAAAAATTTAAAAGATGAGATGATAACCTTCCAGCGCAAAGAAGTTCATTTGTCTGAATTACCTTGGAACAAAGAGTGGCATCGCCCCCAAAATGTCATCAAGCTAAACTTATCATTCGATACAGCAATAACAACTTTAGTGGAGGAAACATTTGGCGCAGAGCATATAGATCATGAAAATTTAGCAGTTAATATTTCATTGCCAGAGGATGAATGGCTATATGGTTTTCTCCTAAGCTTTGGTCACCGTATAAAAGTAATAGAACCGCCCCATGTTAGAGCTATTGTGCAAAAGCGAGCACAGGAAATTGTAGAGCTATATAAAGGTATTTAATTTTTATTTAAAAAAGATGACACACAGCTGTCAGGTTTCCTTTGCTATAGTCGTAACAAATAGTATGAAGGGTGGATGAAATATGCAAAGTTATTGTCAAAGCTGTGGTATGCCATTAGCAAATGAAGCATTGTTAGGAACAGATAAAGAAGGTCAGAAAAGCCAGGACTATTGCATGTATTGTTATGAATTAGGAGAGTTTAAGCAGCCAGGATTGACAGTTGAGGAAATGGTTGAGATTTGTGTACCACATTTAAAGGAAGATGGTATGGCTGAAGAAGAAGCACGCCAAATGTTAACTTCTTTCTTACCAGGTTTAAAAAGATGGAGAAGAGAAGAAATAAAACAGCCAACAATGATAGAACGAGAATCATTTCAAATCGTAGGGATTTCAGCTCAAACGAGCAATGCCAATGAAATTACGCCTCAAGCTAAAATTCCTAAATTATGGTCAGATTTTTATCAGCAAGAAGTGATGGGACAAATAAAAAATCCAGTCAATGAAGTTATATTCGGTCTATATTCGGACTATGAAACAGATGTTAATGGAGATTATTCAATTACCCTTGGAGTAGAAGTAGCAGCTACAGATGAAATCACACAAGGGATGGTCGTAAAAACAATACCGGCTGCTAAATATTTAGTTTTTACTTCAGAGAAAGGGTCAATGCCAGACATTGTAATTAAGGCTTGGCAGGATATCTGGGCTTGGTTTGCCAGCTCAGAAATAGAAAGAGCATACACAGGTGATTTTGAGAGCTATGATGAACGATGTGCCAACCCACAAGAAGCACAGGTTGATATTTATATAGCAATTAAATAACAACAAATTTCCTGCCATTTATTTGGTAGGAGATTTCATAGTGTTGAAAAATTAAATAGTCAAGGGACTCTTTGTAAATATTTGGTCAAAATGAAGGTGATTTCCGTTCCAGGCTACTCGCTTTCCTGTGGGCGAGCGACGAGCCGCTTCCTGCGCTGACGCTCCGTGCAGGGTCTCGTCTGTCTCGCTATCCCACGGGAGTCGAGTAGCCTTCCACTCCAATCAGCAATAGTGTAGAACTTTAAATGTTTTCTTCCCTTAAAAGTAAAGTAAAAGCATATTACTTACTATCATTAAATAGATAGAATAGTGGTACAATTCTATAGTTGTCAACCTACATTTTATGTTTATGCATAAAACTAATTTCTACCTTTATATAAAGCCACTTTGCTGTCGAATAGAAAAATGTTATCAAAGCTCCATTTTTGCGCACAAAATAGTGATGGTTAAGACTTCAATTTATCACTATACATTTATGTGAAATGCCAATGAAAATACTATGAGCAATGGTTGATTGGAGTGTAGACTGAGTGATTCCTCGGGGATTCAGCGTCACAGAGAGACCCTAAAGCGTGAGTGAAGCGGCTCATCGGACGCCCCCAGGAAAGCACTCAGTCGGAACGGAGATCAACCCCTCGTTTTGAAAAAGGGCTATACTTTTTGATTTGTCACCTTGATTTCATTGACATAATAGTATTTCAACAATATGAAATTTCCTGCCATTTATTTGGTAGGAGATTTGTTGTCGTTTGCTGGAGGAATGATTTCAATATGTGGTTCAATATGCACGAGTACCTGACAGAATCGATTTTCACGAGTAATCGTTTTTTCAATCTCCTCTGTAATACGATGACTTTCAAAGACGTTTAAGTAAGGGTCCACAGTGACAGTTACATCGATAAAGTACATATTGCCATGGGCGCGCCCCTTAAAGTCTAACAACTCGATGACTCCATCAACATTGCGAATAAGGACAGACAAAGTCTCTACTTCTTCAATATTAAATGCATCTGTGAGACTTTGAACAGCCTCCCAAAAGATTTCAATTGCTGTTTTAATAATTAGAAGAGCAACGAGAAGTGCAGTAATTGTGTCTATAATTGGAAAGCCGAAAACAGCTCCGAAAATCCCGATTGCTGTACCAATACTAACTAGCGCATCTGAACGATTATCATAGGCTGCTGCCTTTACAGCTGCACTTTTTATTTTTTTAGAAAGTGCTAAATTATAGCGATAAACGATATACATCACTACGGCACTGCCAATTGCGACATAGGCAGTTACTAATGATGGTGCTGTACTAACAGGCTCCCAAAGACCTTTTATCGAATTAATAAGCACCTGTAAGCCAACAATTAACATAATAAACGATGCAACAAGTGAGGCAACCGTTTCGGCACGCAAATGCCCATATTGATGATTAGAGTCAGGTGGAATTTGTGCGATTCGTAATCCAATAAGTACTGCAATAGAGGCGATGATATCAGTAGTATTATTTAATCCATCTGCCTTTAGCGCTTCTGAAGCACCAATATAGCCGATTGTTAATTTTATAGAACTTAGTACCAAATATGTTGCGATGGATAACCAAGCACCTTTTTCCCCTTGACGTAAATTTGTATAAAGCTCCATTTTGTTTCCTCCTCGCAAAACTTTCGGGCATTATAAAACGACTCCCTTCTTTGAAAGGGAGTCGTTGCTACAGTTTATAATGTTATTGCTATAAGCTCCCAATCACTATAGGTTGTGAGCTATATACATTTTTTATAGCTTGTATCTGTTTAGTGCGATGTTAATCGTAACACAGTAAATAAAACAAGGTCAATTTATCTTCATTCAGGAAGAAGATAAAGCCTCCGGTGGATGTCGCGGATTTTCAAAGGAATGAATTGCCAGGCACAATTCAAAATCCGGACGCAATTACGCCAAGGCGGAATTGATTTTTAGTCATTTACATCTTCATTTGATAAATCACGTTCAGGTAACTTCAGAACTTCTAAGTATAAAATATGGTGACCATCTAATTCTTTTGCGATAAATTCATAGCCTTGCTCTTTAATGCTATCTCCTTCGACTGCATCAAAGCGCTTTGTCATAAACCAACCGCCGATTGTATCTATATCATCATCTTCTATGTCAGTACCTAGCATATCATTTACATTTTCTACTAGCATCTTTGCATCTAAAATAAAATGATCTTCTGCAATTTCTTGTACTTCTGGGATCTCATCCTCATCAAATTCATCTTGAATATCGCCGACAATTTCCTCAATAATATCTTCAATCGTCACTAAACCAGATGTTCCACCATATTCATCCATTAAAATGGCCATATGAATGCGTTCACGCTGAATTTTAAGTAGCAAATCGTTAATTTGCGTTGTTTCCATCACACGAATTATCGGCTGCATATAGTCAATTACTGGCTTATCACCATTTGCAGGATCTTTAATGTAAGCGGTTAATAAGTGCTTCATATTGACTAAGCCGATAATATGGTCCTTGTCACCATCAAGAATCGGATAACGAGTGTATTGTTCAACTCCCATTAAATCAAATACTTCTTTAATGGTAAGTTCTTTTTCAATTCCGACGATTTCAGTACGTGGTACCATAATTTCCTTTGCAAGTCGATCTGAGAACTCAAAAATACTGTTTACATATTCATATTCTGAATTATTAATTTCTCCACCTTTTAAACTATCTGACAAGATCATACGCAGCTCTTCTTCAGTATGAGCAACTTCTGATTCTGACATCATCTTGAGACCAAAAAGGCCTGTTAAGCCACGTGCAGATCCGTTTAATAACTTAATAATTGGGTACGTTATATTGTGGAATAAAATTAATGGGCCAGAAAAGTTTAATGTCACTAATTCTGCTTTTTGGATGGCAAGTGTTTTTGGCGCCAATTCCCCTATAACTACATGCATAAACGTTACGATTGAAAATGCAAGTATGAATGAAAGGATAGATGTAATACTACCATTCAAATTTAGAAACTCAAACACTGGGTGTAAAATAATTTCAAAAGTAGGTTCACCAAGCCAACCTAAGCCAAGTGCTGTAATGGTAATACCTAGCTGACACGCAGATAAGTATTCATCTAAATCTGAAACAACACGTTTTGCACTTTTTGCTTTTTTATGACCTTCTGCTAGCAATTGATCAATACGTGTTGATCTCACTTTAACAATTGCAAACTCCGTTGCAACGAAAAATCCTGTCATGATTATTAGTAGGGCAAATGCCGCCAACCTAATGGTTATCTCCAATATGTCTCCGTCCAAATAATTCCTTTGTTCCTGCCCAAATGAGGGAAGTAAACAAAGTGTACACCTCCTATGATTTAAAAAATTGTTGGATGATTCAATCATAAAATATTCAGAGGCAAAACACAAATATTGACAACCACTTTTTATGATCAATCCGTATTTTACTAACGTCAAAATATTGAAAATCAAAAATCATTATGCTACCTTTAAAAGGAGCAAAGATAGTTTATTTAGAGAAGGAAGCATTTTATCTCATAAAAAACGACACGTCAAAAATCTCAAGAGAGCTTTATCTGCGAATTTTTTAAATGAATTATTTTTAATAGCATCAAACAAAGGAGCCTTCTCAGTAAGTGAGAGGGCTCCTTTTGCTTTAATACTATTCTTGTTGGAAGCGTAATTTTAAACACGCTTTTTCAACATCATGAAGTGGTTCTTTGAATGGAATTTCGCCTGTAAAGCATGATATGGTAACAGGTGCCTTTTCCGTAATACCTTGCTGTGTTAAAAGATAATTTTTGCCATTATACGTTAAATACATATTTTTTACAGATTTTTTTCCGAATGAGCTAGTCGGAGTGTCGATTAAGGCTTTTAATTGACTGCAAAATTCATTGTAAAAATCACTTTTATAGCCAGAAAGTAACTCGAATTTTTTACTATTGATAGTGTCAGCTTCATCTACTAATTCAAAAATTTTAGCGGAAAATTCAGAAAAAACTTCTTTTATTTTTGCACGAATTAATGCTTTTGAATTATAACTGTTTAAGTCATCTAAAAGTGTGACTTTACTCATTGAAATAGCCCCCTGCATTCAAAACATTTATTATCAATTTGATAACATAAATGTATAAGAAAAATGCGGCAATTTCAATAGATGGAAATATTTTTAGCATAAATGATATGCATTCGCTAGTAAAAAATGGGTATATTTAAAAGCTGATTACACGAGAAAGGTACTACTTTTTATTATTCGTACACATGATACAACATAAGCTCATGAATCATTTTTTTAACATCTTCTTCGTTTGGTGGAATAGATCCAGTCCATTGGATATTGCCATCCTTTAAATACTCAGCTGTATAGCGTTCGCGTTGATAGAAGAAAGAAATAGCCCAGCCGGGAAGCTGAGAATTTTCAAATAAAGGCTTAAAATTGAAATGCTGAATCATAAACAAACCCCATTTCTTTTATATGTAGTTAATATTATTCAAGGATAGTAGTAAATTTGCAACTATTCCACCTAAAGAAAATGATTAAAAGGTGTTCAATTATCTAGGGGTTTTTCTTTCGCTGAAAATCCTTGCTCTGCTATAATGAGTGCAATAGGCGACAAAATCCGCCAATCGTGAATACAATTGAAATGAGAGGGTACTAATGGATAATTTTCTAGTGACTTTACTATTTATGGCCATTATTGGAGCTGCTATCGGTGGTGTAACGAATCACCTAGCTATAAAAATGCTTTTTCGTCCACATGAAGCAATATATATTAAAAATTGGCGTGTACCATTTACACCAGGACTTATTCCAAAACGACGTGATGAATTAGCGAGGCAGCTTGGACTAACGGTTGTAAATTATTTATTAACACCTGAAACTTTTAGGAAAAAATTCTTTTCTAAAGATATTCAGGACAAAGTAGAACAGTTTGTACAAACAAAGGTAGAAGAAACTATTTTTACAAATGATAAAACAATTCAGGATTGGCTTACATTAGCTGGATTTTCTAATATGCCAACAACAATTGAAAACAAGATTGAAGCAATTGTTGAGGGACAATTTGAGTCGATGAAGAATACATTATCAACGAAGTCAATTCATACACTGTTATCGGCAGATATTCAACAAACAATTGACGCAAAGATTCCAGTAGCAGTTCGTCATATATTAGAGAAGGGTGAGGATTATTTTTTATCACCTGAGGGCGAATTAACAATAAAAGCTATGATTGATGATTTTCTGTCGTCTAAAGGTTCACTTGGTGGAATGATCAATATGTTTTTAGGTGACTCTTCTTCGCTTGTGGCAAAGGTTCAGCGCGAGCTCATAAAATTCATGCAGGCACCAGGTACAACAGCATTATTAACGAAAATCTTTACACAGGAGTGGGATAAATTAAAAGAACGCCCTGCGATGGATTTTTTACAGGATATTCGTTTTGATTCAATATTAATGAAAGTGCAAGGTTATGTAAAAGAGCAGCTAGCAGTTGAGGATCGTTTGGATCATCCCATTTCATATTACTGGCCAGAAGGCAATGCATGGATGAAGGAAACAGTCATTTCTCAAGTTATTGAAAAAGCTTTTGTTAAAGCCGAAGAGAAATTAGAGGATGTATTAAAACGCTTAAATTTACAGGAAGTAGTTCGTGAGCAGGTTGATTCTTTCCCTGTGGCGAAGCTAGAGGAGCTTGTACTAGGCATTTCAAAACGTGAGTTTAAAATGATTACAGTACTAGGTGCAGTTCTTGGTGGCTTGATTGGGATTGTGCAAGGGTTAATTGTCTACTTTATTTAAAAAGGGGAAATAAAAGAATGGTTAATATTTATAATGAAATTAATGCTTTAGAGGCAACTTTCCGTAAAACACCGGAATTCGAAGAGTTGCAAAAGGCGGTTTCAGTAGTAAAGAATGATGAAGAGGCATTAAATGTTTTTACAAACTTCCGTAAAATTCAAATTGAGCTACAGAAAAAGCAATTAGCAGGTGAGGATATTTTGGAAGATGAACTAGTGTACGCTCAAAAGGCGTCTCAGCTTGCCCAGCAAAATGAAAAAATATCTTCAATGCTTGAAGCAGAAATGAAATTAAGCAAGGTGATTGAAGAGGTAAATCGTATTTTAGTTAAACCTATACAAACATTGTATGAGGGAATATAATGTAACCGTCGCTAATTAAAGAATTAGGAATAAATAAACTCTTATTTGCACATATAACAATTAGGAAAGAAACGTGTCTCCATGTCGAGGCACGTTTTCACTTTATACACTAATTTTAAAAAATATGGAGGTAAGTACTATGCATGTAATTATTGAATGGACATATAAGGCGCTAAAGGGTGCAACAACTGTACTACGTTCAGAAGAAATGCCAGCAGCTCAAGCAGTACTACTAGCAGAGGATATGGAGCGAACAGGGAGAGTTAAATCGTTGCATTGTATTGATCGACAGGAAACAAACTGGTCGCTAAAGGAGCTGAAGGCCTATTTAAAGGAAATTGAGACAGAGCCACATAACATTACTGTTTATTTTGACGGTGGCTTTGATCGTGCTACAAAACAATCAGGGCTAGGGTGTGTCATTTATTATGAGCAAAATGGTAAACCGTATAGATTAAGAAGAAATGCCTTTTCATCAGAGTTAAATTCCAATAATGAGGCAGAATATGCAGCGCTTTATTTAGCAATCGTTGAGCTTGATTTACTGAATGTTCATCATTTACCTGTTTGTTTCACTGGTGATTCTCAAGTCGTGATTAATCAATTAAGTGGGGAATGGCCTGCGCTGGAAAAGGATTTATCGAGCTGGGCAGATAAAATTGATGCGAAGTTAGAGGATCTCAATATTCAACCAGAATATCAGCTTATTTCCAGGAAAGAGAATTCAGAAGCGGATCGTCTAGCTACACAAGCCTTAAATGGCATAGATATTACAGGATTAAGCGAAACTGAAAGGTAGTCACTGAAACATTGCCCTAAAAAACATTTTGGTCATTTAATAGACTAAACTAGTAAATGCGATGAACAACCCTTATGGTACGTGTCAGGCTCATTTGAATAGGAATTGTATTAATATGGAGGAACCACCTTCCTCTCTAAAAAGGAAGAATAAAAATTGATTGAAAAATTTCCTTCATCTAAAATGAGAATAATGGTATTTAATTCTGATAAGAGCCTCGCTACAAATCATATTGTAGAAGGCTCTATAAGGTTGTTTAATTTCTAACTATCTAAACGGCTTCGTTAACAAGATAGTTTAATGGGGGTTTTTGATAATTTAACCTTTTGAATTATTAGGATTTTCAAGAATAAAACAAAAGATAATGATGTATACATTATACTTAATATAATCAATCCTGATGTGATATCTGGTTCTTTTTGAAAGTCGAATAACGAAGGAACTCCCACGTAATAAGGAAATAAAACATAAATATAATACATTACTCCGAAGTACAATGCTAGCAATAAAATCATCATACAAAATTTACTGAAACTTGGTTTCACAAAAGTTACTGTATGTCTTTCTTTTGCTAAATTATAGAATGTTGTTCCTACTACATAGACTAAAATAGTACAAATGAACATTGTAATACTGAGAATTATTTTAGCGGCAGATTTCACCTTTGGAAAATCCTCACCTAATAAAGGTTTAGGAGTTCCTCCTTCCACTATTCTAAATGACGGATTGTAATATTAAGTGCAACACCCAGAAGTCAATATAAAGGAAGCCCATAACGACCTCGTGTAGAATGTAGTTACCACACAAACATTCAAACGGAGGAATCGTTATGAGCTATACCCATCTTACCATATCAGAACGTGTAAAAATAGAAACATACCTAGAACTTGATTATCCGATTCGTAAAATAGCGAAACTCTTAAATCGTCAACCTTCTACGATTTCCAGAGAAATAAAACGCCACGCCGGTAGTACGGCTGACGAAGCGCAGGTACGTTACCACCAAAATAAATCCAACTGTGGTGCCAAGTCAAAATGTACACCCGAAGTAAAAGAAGCTGTTCAAGAAAAGTTGTGGGATACTTGGTCGCCTGAACAAATTGTCGGCCGCTTGTATCAAGGACAGCTAAGTTTTAAAACCATCTATCGCTGGATTTACGAGGGTTTTTTAGAAGTGCCTATAACCGTTCTCCGTCAAAAAGGAAAGCGCCAAAAGCCCCGGGAAACAAGAGGAAGATTTAACATTGGTACACCAATTTCTAAACGCCCAAAAGAAGTACGTAAACGTGAAACCTTTGGACATTGGGAGTTAGATACAGTTGTATCTGGACGTGGGAAAGCAAAAGGTTGTGTAGCAACATTTATTGAACGAATGACACGGTGGTATGTTGGCTTTTTGATACCGGATCGCTCAGCTCAATCAATGGAAGGAGCAGTACGTCTACTTCATTCTAAATTACCAAAAGGCGCTATAAAAACAGCCACAACAGACCGAGGTAAAGAATTTAGCTGTTATAAAGTATTAGAAAAAGACTTGAAAATTGATGTTTATTTTGCGGATGCCTATTCTTCTTGGCAACGCGGAAGTAACGAAAATGGAAATGGATTACTTCGCGAGTTCTTCCCTAAGCAAACAAATTTCGAAAAAGTATCACCAGAAGAACTAACAGAATCATTAAACTATATCAACAACCGACCAAGAAAATGTCTTGGTTGGAAAACTGCAAACGAGGCTTTTAATGAGCAATTGTTGCACTTAATTTGACAAATCATCAAATAAATTAAATCCAGAATGGAATGTTATATCTTGTTTCGAATTTGATAGGAGAACAAGTCCAAATGATTTATCAGAATTTAGAACCATCGTTGAAGTGAAGCCAGGTAATCCACCCTCCATATACATATTTTGTGGATATATATACCAGTTGTACCCTATACCATATTTATTAGCTTGGAAAACTTCGTTAATACTATTTGAACGAATCAGATTACCCATAGGAGTTCCCCCCCTCGTTTAGTAGACACATCATAAACTTTGCTAAATCTGTGGCATTTGAGGATAACCCTGCCGAGCTAGATGTAGCATAGACTAACTTTTCCTTAAAAGGTTTAATTTTACCCCAGTGATAACGATGTCCAATTGCTGTATTGGAAAGTTGTTGATCATCAAATGTAAAATACCCTGTTCTGTTCATTCCGAGAGGTTTAAAAATATTTTCATCCATATATTTTGTAAAAGGAACATCTGAAACTTCCTCGATAATTATTTGCAGCAAATCTGTATTCATATTGGTGTATTCAAATGTTTCACCGGGTTTCGCAACTAACATAACATTACGTAGTTTATCACTAATTTGAATTTTAATTTCCCGTCGATCTACACTTTTAACTTCATGAACATTGAGGCGACTAGGCAAACCACTTGAATGATTAAGTAAATGCTTAATAGTAATCTGATTTGACATTAAAGCATCTCTTGTTTTAAACCAAGGAAGATAATTAACAACAGGATCTTCTATACGTAAAAGTCCTTTCTCCTGAAGCTGCATAATAGCTATTGTGGTAAACACTTTAGAAAGCGATCCTAAGTTAAAGTTTGTATTTTCGTCAATCTGCTGTGTATCTTCTCGGATATCTAATGTTCCAAAACCTTTAGAATAAATAATCCCATTAGAATCAACAAGTGCAAAGGCCATTCCCGGAATATCATGTGTTTTCATGTTGTTCTCAATTTCAACCTCAATTTGTTTTATTTTCTGATCCCTATCACTTATTGTTGCCGAAAATTTATCTGTAGACGTGAATAGTAAAATACAAAGAATGCAAATCATTAAAACTACAATCTGTTTAATCATACTTCCCCCCATTCTTTAATATCAAATTGCTCTACTTTAAACTAATTTGATTTTATATAATCAAATTTTTCAACTATTATATTTTTTAATTATAGTAACTAAAATCGCAAGAAGAAATACTATAAGACTATTATTAGGAAATAGCAGGCAAGATTCAACCTGTAGAATACAGCAAAGGCATTACGAATAATAAATAGTGCTAACCACGCCTCCTAGTCCACCACCCCCTTTATATTTTATGTTTTTTACAATTTAGGTCTAGAAAATCAAATGATGGTTTTTTTATTTAATGAAACTTTTACCATTTAAAATCGACTACTACTATGTATCTAAATAATAAGGAGAGATTTTATGAACATGAAAAAGTTTGCACCTGTAGCAATGACAGCATTATTGTTTGGAAGTACAGTAGTTCCAGTCGCTTCAGCTAATGAAAAACCAACAGAAGCACCACAAATTCAAATTGATCCTATACACATTTTCAACAATACATATGGGACAGTTGAGAAAGTCCATACTGGTGAAAAAATTACATATTACACGGTAAAAGATGGCGATCAAACGAATGTTTTAGAAATTACAAATGAAACACCTGTTTTCGATAATACAGGGAAAAAAGTGGATCTTAAGGAGGGAGATAAAATAGTTGCCTATACATTTGCCAACAAGCCTCAAAAATTAATCTATCCACCACAATTCAATCCTGATGTTGTCATTGTTGAAACAGAGGAAGTTGGATTTGTTGAGGTTGATTATTTCTTTGAAGACTTAAAAAATACTTATGATATTTTAAAATTAAACATTGGAGAAAAGACGGAGCTTTTCAATTCACAGGGAGAGAAAGTCACAGCTAAGGATTTAGCAGAGAAGCATTTAGTGGTTTTCTATACAGCTTCTACAAAAAGCATCCCAGCTCAGACAACACCTTCGAAAGTAATCATTCTTGAAAATAAATTTGCCAATACAGTAGAAAATACTGTTGAAGTAGAGATTGCCGCCATTATTGAGGCAGATTCATATGAAGTGGATGGAACGAAGATGGTTCCTTTGCGCCTGATTGCTGAAAAACGTGGTTTTACGGTAGAGTCAACGGGTAAAGGAGCAATTATAACAAAAGGTAATTTATCTTTCACAATTACGCGCGGTGAAAAAATGTTTGGTGTGAACAAAGCCTTACATCCACTTCATGTAGCACCTGCATTACTAGAAGCGAATAAAACATATGTACCAATTGAGTTTGTAGAGGAATTTCTAAAATAATACGTTTCGAAGTAAAACAGTAAGCTAGAGGAGGTATTCTAGCTTACTGTTTTTACTTTTAGGAGTATTTAAGATAAATGTCGGATACTTCTTTGCAAAGATTTGAACACTTCGCTTGAAATGAAAAGTTTGCATAAAATTTCTCGCTAGTATTAATTCGTTTGAATACAGTAAAGAATGTCGAAAATGTTGCTGGATAAATCTTCGTGCCTGTTCATAGTGCTTGTTGATAGAGATAGCACCGTAAATCTCTTCTTGATCCATAATATAAATAAAATCACAAGGAACTTTATGCAAGCGATATTTTAATAAAATAGTAATGTAAAGGGTCTTTTCATCACAGCGTTCTAAATCAAAGTGATGAAATAATACTTCTAGCTGGTGAATAAAGCTTGGAGCGGAAGAAAAATAATTGTTTTTTATAAGAACCATTATCAACACCACCTTTATTAAAAATTATAAAGAGAGGAACTTAAATTGTCTATAATAAGACAGAATATTCTGTTATTTAAAACTTCTATTTGTAACTTTGCTTAACCTAATAAAAATTTGTTACACTATGGATGCTGTAATTTTGAAAGAAGAGAGCGAAGAAAATGAAAATTATTCACATAGATCAAAATTATCCAGAGGATTGGATTCGTGTATTAAACCATATAGCAAATTTATTTTTTGAGGATTCCAAACTAAAAGCAAAGTCTGATGGAGCCGACATGTCGATATCCTTCGAGCATCATGTTGCTGAGGATTGTTCTATATCTACAAAAGCTGTATTAGAGGTAGAGGGAAAGCAATTTACAAATGAATATTATATTCAATATGATACACAGGCTGAGGGACGTGACCTAAATATCCGTATTAAACGTGCTCTGTCTCATGTATTTTTAGATGTGCTTGAACAATATACGGGGATGCAACAGCAATGGGGTATTTTAACAGGTGTCCGTCCGACTAAGCTCTATCATAAATTTAGAAAAGAAGGCAAGACTGAGAAAGAAATTGCTGACATACTTATTCGTGATTTTCGACTGTCAGCACAAAAGGTAGTGCTCTTAAAAGATATTGTTGAGCGACAATTAGTGACGATTCCTGATATCGATAACATTGGAAAGGAAATAAGTGTTTATATCGGAATTCCTTTCTGTCCAACAAAATGTGCCTATTGTACGTTCCCCGCATATGCGATTGGAAGTAACCGAAAGCATGGCCGGGTCACTACATTTTTAGAGGGGCTACATATTGAATTAAGAGAAATGGGTAAATGGCTAAAGGACAACGATATGAAAATCACATCTATTTATTGGGGTGGTGGCACGCCAACATCTATTGAGGCACATGAAATGGATGCATTGTATCAAACGATGTACGATTCTTTTCCACATCCTGAAACAATCCGTGAAGTGACAGTTGAAGCGGGTAGACCAGATACGATTACTACAGAAAAACTAGAAGTGTTAAAAAAATGGGGGATTGACCGTATAAGTGTTAATCCACAATCTTATACAGATGAAACGTTAAAGGCGATTGGTCGCCATCATACGGTTCAGGAAACAGTTGATAAGTTTTGGCTTGCGCGTGAATCAGGTATGAACAATATTAATATGGATCTCATTATCGGCTTACCAAATGAAGGTATCGAGGAATTCCAGCATTCTTTAGAAGAATCTGCTAAGATGCAACCAGAGTCATTGACTGTTCATACACTATCATTTAAACGTGCATCTGAGATGACTCGTAATAAGGATAAATATAAAGTAGCGGATCGTGATACTGTTGCAGAAATGATGCAGATGGCACAAGATTGGACAAAGGAAAATGACTATGTTCCGTACTATTTATATCGACAAAAAAATATTTTAGGTAATTTAGAAAATGTCGGCTATAGTAAAGCTGGTGAGGAAAGCATCTATAATATTGTGATCATGGAAGAGGTACAGACAATTTTAGGAATCGGCTGTGGCGCTTCTTCTAAATTTGTTCATCCTGAAACAGGGAAAATTACGCAGTTCCATAATCCAAAAGATCCTGCTGCCTATATCATGACATTCGAGGATGCTATAGGTAAAAAAATTGAGTTTTTAGATGAATTATATAAAGCATAAGGTAGAGGCAATCTGAGTTGTTCAGGTTGCCTTTTTCACGCTCACAAGAGTGTTTGCTCTGAAGTATAATCATGTTAATAATAAATGAAGTGGAGGGATAAAATGAAAGTCGTTATTAGTCCAGATTCGTTTAAGGGAACCTTGTCAGCCCTCGAGGTGGCAAATGCCATGCAGGCAGGAATCATGGAGGTGGACCAATCAGTTAATACTGTGATGTTACCAGTTGCAGACGGTGGAGAAGGCACATTGGAATCGCTTATTATGGCTACTGATGGTCAGTATTTTTTGGCGCAGGTGCTTGATCCATTAGGAAGAGAAATAGTGGCGAAATATGGTGTACTTGGTGATAATGCTACATGTGTTATTGAAATGGCTCAGGCATCTGGCATAATGTTATTGCAGGATAATGAAAAAAATCCTCAACGGGCATCAACATATGGAACGGGTCAATTAATGAAAGCTGCTCTAGATCAAGGATTTAGGAAGTTTATTATTGGCATTGGTGGTAGTGCTACAAATGATGCTGGTATTGGCATGTTAAAGGCACTAGGACTGAAATTTAGAAAAGGGGATGGTTCATTAATTGATGATGGAGTGTCAGCTTTATTAGAGCTGGCCATTATTGATAGTAGTTGTCTAGATTCACGATTAGCTGAAGCGCAATTTACTATTGCATGTGATGTGGATAACCCCTTTATCGGAGAGCAGGGGGCAACAGCAATATTTGGACCTCAAAAAGGCGTAAAAGAGCATCAAATTACTTACTTTGATAACTGTTTAAAGCAGTTTGCGGACATTGTTGAAGAGCAATATGGAATTCGATTACATGATTTCAAAGGGGCAGGTGCGGCAGGTGGCGTGGGTGGTGCATTCATAGCCTTTTTAAATAGTAGCTTCTCAGCAGGTATTGATATTGTAATGGAAGCCATTCAATTAAAACAACATATAGAAGGTGCTCAATTCGTTATAACAGGGGAAGGGAAATCAGATCAGCAAACATTACATGGAAAAGCACCGTTAGGGATAGCAAAGGCAGCTAGATTAGCCAATGCTCAGGCAATCTTATTGTCAGGGTATATTGATGATATTGATAAACCTGCATTATATGATTATTTTACTGTTGTTGAGTCTTTAGTAGATGAAAAGGTTAGTATTCATCAGGCAATGCAAAAGCCTTATGAATGTATTCGTTTGAAAACCAAAAAAATATTTGAGAATCTCTTACAAAAGAGTAGTTCATCATAGAAGATTTTAGAAAATAGTGGGCAGTTCCAAGCTGCTCTTTTTTGTATAATAGAAAAATAGAAAGGAAGTAAGAAGATGAAAAAATTAATTATAGTACTTCTTTGTATTTTTTTATTAGCGGGCTGTACAGAGGTTTTAAAGACAGAAAAAGTACCAGTAACTGCTGGACAAAAAATGCGTGTTCATTTCCTTGATGTAGGGCAGGGAGATTCTATTTTTATTGAGTCAGCAAATGGTAAGACAATGCTTGTGGATGGAGGTGTTAAGGGTGCAGGCCAGCAGGTGGTTTCGTATTTAAAAGAGCTAGGTATAAATAAGCTAGATATAGTTGTAGCAACACATCCAGATGCTGACCATATTGGGGGCTTAATTCCTGTGTTACAATCATCCATCGATATTGGTCAATTTTATGATTCTGGAAAGGTACATACATCACAAACCTTTGAAGAAATGCTGACATTAATTGATACGAAGAATATTCCCTATCATGTTCCAACAACAGGAGAAAATATAGCGTTTGATGATGATCTTACTGTAAAGGTCTTAAATGCTAATGAGCATGCAACGGATAATAATGATGCTTCGATTGTGTTAAAAATGGTGTATGGCAATGTTTCGTTTTTATTAACAGGAGATGCGGGAATAGCATTAGAAAAAGACATGCTGCAAAATGATGTACAGGCAACAGTCTTAAAGGCAGGTCATCATGGCTCAAATACGAGTAGCTCAGAGAAATTTATTCAAGCAGTGCATCCAGAAGTAACCGTCTTAAGCTATGGGGAAGGAAATAAATATGGGCATCCTCATGCTGAAGTCGTTGAGCGTTTGCAGGCTGTTGGGAGTAAGATTTATGCTACCGCAGAAGCTGGAACGGTTATCGTATCTACAGATGGGGTAAACTATGATGTGCATTCAAAAGAATGGTCAGGAGGCAATATCTCAACACATCCAAATGCCGCAAGTGTAGAGATTATTAGTAAGGATTTAATAGATGAAATTGTCGGTATTAAAAATAATGGTAGTGAAGCAGTATCGTTAAAGGATTGGCAGCTTATTTCAATAGAAGGGAATCAAGTATTCAAATTTCCAAATGTGACATTACAGCCAGGTAAAATCATTTATGTGACAAGTGGAACAAATGCGCGAGATGGTCAAAATTATTTAAAGTGGACGAAGAAACAAATTTGGCTTAATGATGGAGATGCTGCACAATTAAAGAATGCGAAAGGGGAACTTGTTAGTGAGCTCGACTAAATATACCTTAGACCGTATTGAAGATGGCTATGCAGTTTTCTTGAAGTACCCAGAGGAAGAGGAACAACTAATCATATTACAGTCCGCCATGAATAAGCCAGTACAGGTGGGCGATCGTGTGTTAATTGAAGAAATAAACGACATTTATCATATTGAAATTTTACTAGAGGAAACAGAGCAACAAAAAACTGAGGTTAAGAGCTTAATGGAACGCCTACGTAATAAAAATAAATAGTAGTGACAGGCTATGTGTATGGTTACGCATAGCTTGTTGATTTTAGAAGCAATGTACATAAAATGCCATCCTAAATATTTTGAAAATATGCTAAAATAAGCAGTATTAAAGGAAGCTAGGAGCTGACACAATGTCAATTAATACAATTATTTTTGATTTAGATGATACACTGCTGTGGGATAAAAAATCGGTTAAAACAGCATTTGAAAAAACATGTCAATATGCAGCAACTATACATAAAGTAGATCCAGCAGAGTTGGAGGAAGCAGTACGAAAGGAGGCTCGTTCGCTTTATGAGGGCTATGAAACATACGACTATACAGTGTTAATTGGTATTAATCCATTTGAAGGTCTATGGGGAACATTTGATGATCCAACAGATTCCTTCCAAAAAATGAAGGGAATTGTACCAGAATATCGTACTGCTTCATGGACAAAGGGCTTAGCAGCGTTAGGAATTGATGATGCGCAATTAGGAGAAGAGCTTGGTGAGCGATTTGTGGCTGAACGTAAGGTATCGCCATTTTTATACGAGGATACATTTACTGTGCTAGATAAGCTAAAAGGAAAATATCAGCTCATTTTATTAACCAATGGTGCTCCAAGCCTACAGAACTTAAAGCTGACAATTACACCAGAAATAGCGCCATATTTTGACCATATTATTATTTCTGGAGACTTTGGCAAAGGAAAGCCAGATGCCGCCATTTTTGAGCATGTTATGGAGAAGGCAGGTATTACAGCTGATGATGCCATTATGGTGGGCGATAATTTAAATACTGATATTTTAGGCTCATCACGTGTGGGTATGCGGAATGTATGGATTAATCGTGAAAACAATGTTCTAAGTGGTGCTGTAACACCAACTTATGAGGTAGATTCTCTAACTGCACTTTTAGAACTTGTGAATAAGCTATAAATCAAAAAATGTACTGATTCTTCAAAGGATCAGTACATTTTTTTTGAAGCCTATCAATGCAAACTCAAACTTTACCAGAATCCCATTCCAATAAATTGAATTATCAAAAAAATAAATTTATACTAAATAAAAGTAAACACTTTCAATCTAGTGATTTCGATTTGGGGAAATGTACAAGCCTTTTTCGTTGTAAAGACTGCATGTTTATGGGGGTGTATATAGTGAAAGCAAATCGTTTAGTGTTTGAGAATGCCATTGATATTAATCCGCGTTCGGGCATTATAAAGTTTAATGGGAATCGAATGATCTTAAAATCAGCTGAGGCACTTGGTTTTTTTAGGCGTGATATTATTCAAACGTTGAATATGGAGCGAGCAAAGGGCTTTTTATTACGCTATGGATGGGCATGCGGCTATAGTGCTGGTGACTCTATTGAGAAAATGTACAATTGGAAAGAGTTAAAAGAGTTAATAAAAGCTGGCGCTGCAATCCATACTTTAGAGGGTGTTGTCAGTGTAGAAATTGATGTACTGGAAATAAGCGATGATAAATTTGAAATGGAAGGCAAATGGTTCCATTCTTACGAGGCGGAGGAGCATGTCCGCCATTTTGGCTTTAGTGAAGAAAGTGTGTGCTGGACATTAATCGGTTATGTAGCAGGCTTTCTAGCAAAAACTTATTCAAGAGAAGTCGTTGTTTTTGAGGAAAAATGTCGTGGTAAATGTGATGACTATTGTAAATTTGTTGTTCGAACTAAGGAGCATGCAACAGCAGAGCAATTAGATTTATTACGATATTTTCAAGAAACATCCTTAGCTCATGAATTAGACGCTACTTATAATGAGTTAAAATCATTGAATAATTCTATCCTCCATTCTGACACCATCCACAAACAAATGACACATGCAATGCTAGAGGGCTATACGTTAAATCAACTCTTACATCTTTTAAGTGATGCGTTGCAATGTAGTGTAACAATAGAGCGTAGATATTTAATGAAGCCAATTGGTTATTATTTTATGCAGAAGGATGATGAGCACCTCTATCTAGAAGGAAAACTTAGGAAAAAGGAGTTTCGACATGAATATGAAATTATGACGATGAAAAAACAATTGGGGACTTTAGTGATTCTTAGTCATAATGACTTAACGAGAGAACAGGAAATGATTATTGAACGCGCTGTGACGGTATTCTCAATTTATTTATATACACAGATGCAAATTGCCCAGTCCCAATGGCAAAAAAAGTCCGATTTTTTAGATGAAGTCATGAGTAGACAATCTTCCACAGAGGCACTCATTAAAAAGGCTCGCAGCATTTTCTATTTTGATCCGAGTAAAAACAATCGTGTAATTGTCATCACATCTGAGTATGAGGAACCAGAAATTTTGCATAGCTTTTTAATGACAGAGTATTTAAATATTGAGTGTTTCATTAAAAATCAAGAAATTTTACTTATTCTAGAGGATTGTGAAAAGGATATTGGATATATGTCGGACTTTGTTAGCATTTTAACGAAACGATTAAAAGAACGATTTAAGCAATCTATATTCCAAATTGGTGTAGGGAAAAATGCTGATAGGTTAGAGGAAATTGGAAGCAGCCACAATGAGGCTAGACTGATTTGTCAATTTCTACAATATGCAGCACCTGGAAAGACACAATCTGCTATTTACGAAAACTTTCAGCATATTATGCTATTTTTAAAGACGACAAATCCAAAGGAGCTTCTGCATTTCTATGAAGAGGTGCTAGGTCCGCTAATAAAATATGATGAGCAAAATAATGCAACACTTGCCCATACGTTAGAGGTTTTTTTAAACAATAGCGGTAATGTCAATAAAACAGCAAAGGCTTTGAGTCTTTCAATTCCAGGTTTTCGTTATAGAATGGAAAAAATCGAATCTTTATTACAAGAAGATTTACGAACAGGAGATGGGCGTTTTCGATGCCAATTAGCTTTAAAAATCTATTATGTACTGAAAGCATTAGAAAATAAAAAGTAGAGAAAGTCAGCGTATTTGCTGGCTTTTTTCTATTTTTTGCACATATTCCTTTCAAATTTGAAGAAAAAATGGAGGAATTCTATACTTTTTATTAATTATCTAAAAATTCCGAAAGAACTATATTTAAATAGACATGTCAAACAAGAAAAATAATTGTAGGGGGGAAGGGAATGGTTGTAAAACAAGGTACGAAGCCATTGACAGGGCAGGAATATTTAGAAAGTTTAAAGGATAGTCGAGAAATTTGGTTACATGGTGAACGTGTAAAGGATGTCACGACTCACCCAGCTTTTCGGAATTCGGCTCGATCGATTTCACGTTTATATAATGCCATGCATGACCCAAAATACAAAGATATTTTAACTTGTGAAACGGATACGGGTAGTGGAGGTTATACCCATAGTTATTTCCGTGCAGCACGAAGCGCGGATGATTTAATGAAAGGACGGGATGCTATTGTAGCTTGGGCCCGCCTTACATATGGGCAGATGGGGCGGACACCAGACTATAAAGCTTCCTTCCTTGCAACACTTGGTGGGAATCCTGAATACTATTCACCTTTTCAAGAAAATGCGAAGCGTTGGTACAAAGAGTCACAAGAACGAAATTGGTTCTTTAATCATGCAATTGTGAACCCACCTGTAGATCGGCACAAAGATGTTCATGAAGTGGGCGATGTTTTTATCCAAGTGGAGCGTGAAACAGACAAAGGCTTGATTATTAGTGGTTCGAAGATGGTAGCAACAGGATCAGCTATTACTAATTACAATTTTGTGGGTACGTATGGATTACCAATTAAAGATAAAAAATTCGCGGTTGTTTTTATTGCACCAATGGATGCTCCTGGTGTAAAGCTTATTAGTCGAGCATCGTATGAAATGACGTCTGCAATTATGGGTAGTCCATTTGATTATCCACTAAGTAGTCGTTTTGATGAAAATGATGCAGTACTTGTATTTGAGCAAGCGCTTATTCCATGGGAAAATATTTTAATTTATGAAGATATGCAAAAGACAACTTCATTCTTTGTAGAAAGCGGTTTCATTAATCGCTTTACTTTCCAAGGTGTCACACGCTTAGCGGTGAAATTAGATTTTATTATTGGTGTATTGTTGAAGGCATTAAAGACTGCAGGCACTGACCAATTCCGTGGTGTTCAGGTTCATATTGGAGAAATTATTGCTTGGCGTCATATGTTCTGGTCTTTAAGCGATGCGATGGCATTGAATCCCGAGAAAAAAGAAAACGGCATCGTTATTCCAAATTTAAATGGTGGACTTGCATATCGCGTATTTCTACAGGAAGGTTGGCCAAAGATTAAAGGCATTATTCAGCAGATTGTAGCAGGGAATTTAATTGTCCAGCCATCTAGTGCAAGAGATTTTTTAAACGAGGAATTCCGTCCGACATTAAATAAGCTCTACCGTGGTTCTAATGGTATTGAAGCACTTGAAAAAATTAAAACAATTAAGCTACTTTGGGATGCGATTGGTACTGAATTTGGTGGCCGTAGTGAATTATACGAACGAAATTATGCTGGAAATCATGAAGATATTCGATTACAAACATTGTTTGGCGCACAAGGCAGTGGTAAAGCAGATGAGTTTATCGCGTTTGCTGAGCAATGTATGGCAGATTACGATTTAACGGGGTGGACAGACCCTACGTGGGTTAATCCTGATGATGTAAATTATTTTACAAATAAATAATGAAAAAATTAGGGGGAATGTTTGATGTCAAATTTTGATGTAGCACAATTAGCGCATGTGGAGCTTTTTACACCAAAGCCAGAGGAATCTTTAAAGTTTTTCACAGATTATATGGGGTTACAAATTACAGCGCGTGAAGGGCAATCGGTATATTTACGAGGCTATGAAGATTTTTATCATCACACATTAAAGCTTACAGAAGGGAAAGAAGCAGGTCTTGGACATTCTGCATGGCGTGCAAGTTCACCAGAAGCACTGGAGCGTCGCGTCGTAGCTTTAGAAAAAAGTGGTTATGGGAAAGGTTGGATTGATGGTGATTTAGGTCACGGTCGTGCCTACCAATTCTCCACACCAGATGGCCACAACCAAGAAATTTTGTGGGAAGTAGATTATTTCCAGCCAGCTGAAGATCAAAAAACATTGCTAAAAAGCCGTCCACAAAAGCGTCCCTTAATGGGTGTGCCAGCCCGTCGTTTAGATCATATCAACTTAATGTGTAGAGACGTGGCTAAAAACCGTGAGTTTATGTCTGAGCATTTAGGCTTCAAGTTACGGGAACAAATTGTGTTGAACAATGATGAAGAAATCGGAGCATGGATGAGTGTTAGCCCGCTTGTACATGAGGTAGCGTTAATGAACGACCAAACTGGCAATAGCGGCCGCTTCCATCATATTGCATTTTGGTACGGCTATCCACAGCACCTAATGGATACAGCTGATATTTTTGTAGAAAATGGTATTCAAATTGAAGCTGGACCTGGAAAGCATGGTGTGAGTCAAGCGTATTTCATGTACGTGATGGAGCCTGGTGGCAACCGAGTTGAATTATTTGGCGATTCAGGCTATCTGATTTTCGACCCTGATTGGAAGCCGATAACGTGGCGCGAGAATGAGTTAGATGAAGCGATTATTTGGTACGGCTCTCCACTACCAAATGAATATTTCCTATATGGTACACCAGATCGAGCAGTAAAGGTTCCAGTGAAATAAACAATACTAGAGTTATCACAATGTGGGTTGATATCCATTCCAACTAGGCGCTTTCCCGGAGGAGTCGGAGCAACAGATGTTTTTTGTGGAAAGCACAGTGTAACGTAGCGGCAGCGACACGATGTTGGTCATGAAGGCGGTATCACAGGACTTAGCCTAAGTTCAATCTATCTCTAAGCCTAAGAGAGTCGCTCAGTCACCACTACAATACAAGGCAACGATTTTAATAAATATCATCGCTAACTTTGATAATAAATAAGCTTGTAGTTGTATCTGTAAAAAAGTCCAAACAGCTGTCTTGAATACTATTTCAGAGTATTTAAGACAGCACTAAATCATGAGGAGGTTATGTAATGGAGGATCGTCTATTTAGAAATGCGATGGGGAAATTTGCAACAGGTGTCACTGTGATTACAACAAATGTTAATGGCAAAATACATGGCATGACTGCAAATGCGTTCATGTCTATTTCACTTAATCCGAAATTAGTTGTCATCTCTATTGGGGAAAAAGCTTCTATGCTAAAGCATATCCAACAAAGCGGAACATTTACTGTCAATTTTTTATCTGCCCAGCAGCAAGAGCTGTCAATGCTATTTGCTGGTCAAATCAAAGAAGAGCGTCATGTAACATTTGGTGATTTACAAGGTGCTCCAACAATTGAAGGGGCTATTGCACAAGTGAGCTGTGAGGTGGCAAGTGCGTATATAGAAGGTGATCATACATTATTTATCGGACGAGTAAAAAATATTCATCTAGAAGATGGGGAGCCATTGCTATTCTTTAATGGACGATATGGTGCACTATCATCGGAAACACCGGTGCAAATCTAGGAGGTAGAGGCTATGGATAGACAATTATTTGCAGAGAAATTACAGGAAGCTCAGGTATTGAAGCAACCTATCGCCCCCTTAACTTCTACTATTCCAGATATAACTGTAGATGATGCTTATGCTATTCAATTACTTCAAATTGCTTCAAAGCAACAGGAGGGGAAGCATATTGTTGGTAAGAAAATCGGCTTAACGAGTAAGGTGATGCAGCAGCAATTTAATGTGTCAGAGCCAGACTACGGTCATATTTTATCGAATATGGTGGAGGTCGATGGTGCAACAATTTCGCTCAATCATTTTATTCAACCAAAGCTGGAATTTGAGATTGCGTTTGTTTTAAAGAAGGACTTATATGGACCAAATATTACAGTGGAGGATGTTATTGAGGCAACGGATTACATTGTCCCTGCACTAGAAGTAATTGATAGTCGGATAGCTGATTGGAAAATTCGATTTGAAGATACGGTTGCAGATAATGGTTCCTCCGCCATGGTGATTATTGGCGAAAGGCCGACAAAATTGCTAGATGTAGACTTACCGCATATTGGCATGAATGTATATCGAAACGGCGAGTTGTTTGATAGCGCCGCCGCTGCCGCTGTAATGGGTGATCCATTACGTGCAGTGGCATGGTTAGCTAATAAGCTTAGTAAATATCATATCGGTTTGCAGGCAGGTGAGTTTGTGTTGGCAGGCGCTTTGACAGCCGCAGTTACCATTGAGGACGGAGATACGTTTGTTGCAGAGTTTGCTCATTTAGGTGCTGTGTCCGCTACGTTTCGACTGAAGGGGGAGAAATGAAGATGGTAAAACTAAAAGTGGCGATTTTAGGCTCTGGTAATATTGGTACCGATTTAATGTACAAAATCGAGCGTAGTGATTACTTATCAATGAGTGTCATGGTAGGAATTGACCCTACTTCTGAGGGAATTCAACGTGCTAAGGCTCGTGGCTATCATACAATCACTAATGGAATAGAAGGCTTAGTGGCCAGTCCAGAGCTCTTTGATATTGTGTTTGATGCGACAACGGCAAAGGCACATTCGATGCATAGTGAGAAAGTACTTGCTCTTGGTAAAAAGATTGTTGATTTAACGCCAGCAGCTATTGGTCCGTTTGTTGTACCGTGCGCTAACTTGGAAAAATTCGTAATGGCCGACAATGTCAATATGGTAACATGCGGTGGGCAGGCGACTATTCCAATTGTCTATGCGATTAACCAAGTAGCAGATGTTGAATATGCGGAAATTGTTGCTACCGTAGCGAGTAAAAGTGCCGGACCTGGTACTCGGGCAAATATTGATGAGTTTACACGGACCACGGCAAGAGCAATAGAGGACGTGGGTGGAGCGAAAAAGGGTAAGGCCATTATTATTCTAAATCCAGCTGACCCGCCGATTATGATGCGTGATACCGTGCATGTTTTAGTAAATGAGCGTAATAGGGAGCAAGCCATTTTAAAAGCTATTGAAGATATAGTCCAGGCTGTTCAACAATATGTACCAGGCTATCGACTGACAAGTGCTCCCATTTTTAATGGTCAACAAGTATCAATCTTTTTAGAGGTGGAGGGAGCAGGCGATTTCTTCCCAACCTACTCAGGAAACCTCGATATTATGACGGCCGCAGCAGTACAAGTAGGAAATGAGATCGCTAAACAGCAACATGAAACAGTGAAATCGAATTAAACGGAGGTGAGTGAAATGAAAAAAATAACAGTTTTAGATGTGACATTGCGTGATGGCAGTCATTCTATGCGTCATGCATTTACAGAGCAGCAGGTGAGAGAGGTTGCACGCGGTTTAAGAAAGGCAAAGATGAAATATTTTGAGGTGTCACATGGAGATGGACTAGGGGGCTCCTCATTACAGTATGGATTTTCCAAAGTAGATGAACTGAAGTTAATCGAAGCAGCACGAGAAGAATGTGGGGATTCGGCTATTTCGGTGCTAATTTTACCGGGCATTGGTGTAAAGGAAGATTTAAAAAATGCAGTGAAGGCTGGTGCTAAAATGGCTCGCGTTGCAACCCATGTAACCGAGGCTGATGTTGCTGGTCAACACATTTACTTAAGTCGAGAGCTAGGATTGAAAACAGTTGGATTTTTAATGATGGCACATATGGCACCAACATCTGTAATAGTTGAGCAGGCAAAATTATTTGAGAGTTACGGTGCTGAGATCATTTATGTAACAGATTCAGCAGGTGCTTTACTTCCGCATGAGGTCAAGGAACGAGTAGCTGCATTAAAGTCGCATGTTTCTTGTGAAATCGGTTTCCATGCACATAATAATTTATCACTGGCTCTAGCAAATACTCTAGCCGCTGTTGAAGCAGGAGCTACGTATGTGGACGGAAGCTTACGCTGTTTAGGTGCTGGTAGTGGTAACACACAAACGGAAGTGATGGTGGCTGTTTTTGATCGACTGGGCTATGAAACTGGTATTGATTTATATAGTGTAATCGATGTTGCGAATGAAGTGGTTGCACCATTTATGCCCCGCCCTCAAGAAATAACTGGCTCTAGTTTAATAATGGGCTATGCAGGTGTTTACTCTAGCTTTTTATTATTTACGCAGGAAGCGGCCAAAAAATATAACGTAGATGAGCGTGAGATTTTAGTGGAGCTTGGCAAAATGAAGGCAGTAGGTGGGCAAGAGGATTTAATTGCAGAAATTGCTCGTGAGATAGCCAATCATAAGCAGACAGTAAACTAGAAGCGGAGGAACGCGCGATGATGAAAACTGATACGTTAGATCAAATTGCGTATGCGTTGTATAAAGCAGAGAGAGAGAGGACAGAAGTTACGAAGTTTGTTGATCAATATCCAGAGCTGACGGTGGAAACCGCCTATAATATTCAAGATAAATTAATAGAACTGAAGTGTACGTATGAGGAAACAACCATTTCGGGGCTAAAGCTAGGGTTAACGAGTAAGGCAAAACAACAAATGATGGGTGTTCACGAGCCTTCCTATGGTGTGCTGTTAGCGAATATGGAGTTAAATGCAAAGCAGCCGATTTCATTAAAGTCTTTCATTCACCCGAAAATTGAACCTGAGATAGCCTTTGTATTTAGGCAGGATTTAAGTGGCCCGATTGTAACCGTTGCACAAGTGTTAGAAGCAACTGATTATGTTGCTCCTGCAATGGAGATTATCGATAGTCGTTATTTAAATTTCAATTTTACATTACCGGATGTGATTGCTGATAACTCATCTTCCTCGCGTTACATAGTGAGTTCGCAAAAATATGCGGTGAACGAAGTGGATCTTGTGAATATGGGCTGTATTTTCACACAAAATGATGAGATTTTTGCGACAAGCACAGCAGGTTCAGTAATGGGGCATCCAGCACGAGCCATTGCATGGATGGCCAATAAATTAATCGCTCGTGGACAACATATTCGAGCAGGAGATATTGTGCTAAGTGGCGCATTAACAGGCTCTGCAACAATGTATGCAGGGGATAACTTTACTGTAAGCTTTGACGGTATGGAGGCGTTAACAGTTCAAGTAGAACGATAGCAAAGGAGGAAGGTGTAATGCCATTTATTCAAATCACATTCATTGATGGACGGACACCAGAGCAAAAAGAACGGTTAATTGCAGAAGTAAGCAAAACCGTTTCATCTGTATTAGAGGCACCACTTGAAACAGTTCGTGTGTGCTTAAATGAAATCCCAAGTACACATTGGGGAATTGCAGGGAAGTCTATCCAACGTCGTCAAAATGAATAATAAGGAGTGATCAACGATGGAGAATACACAAACGAAATTGAAAGAAGTTAAACTATTTATAAATGGAGAATATGTAGAATCTTCTTCTCAAACATTATTCAAGGTGAAAAATCCTGCGACCCAGGAAATTATTGCAAAAGTTCATGAAGCAAGCTTTGAAGATGTGGATCGGGCATGTGAAGCTGCACGGCAAGCTTTTGAAGAAGGTCCATGGCGTACAATGCCTGTATCCGAGCGTTTGGCAAAAGTTCGCCGGATGGCAGAAATTATTCTAGAACGCAAAGAGGAGTTAGCACGCCTTGAAGCATTGGATGTAGGTAAGCCTTATCAAGTGGCATTAGAACGTGAAATACCTCGTGCTGCGGAAAATTTGAAGTTTTTTGCTGATTTTATGGAACAGCAAGGCGGTGAAGTATATCCCATGGACGATGCTTATTTAAATTATACGCGCTATGAACCAGTTGGGGTTGCGGCATTGATAACTCCTTGGAATTTACCGTTTATGCTAACAACGTGGAAGCTTGGTCCATGTTTAGCTTCAGGAAATACAGCGGTCATAAAACCAGCAGAAATTACACCATTAACTGTATCGTTACTTGGGGAGATTGCACAACAAGCGGGTATTCCAGACGGTGTCGTAAACGTTGTCCACGGCTTTGGCGTACAATCAGCTGGAGAATTTATGACAACACATCCTGAAGTTGATTTAATTTCCTTCACGGGGGAAACAACGACTGGGAAAGCAATCATGAAAAACGGTGCTGATTCATTGAAAAAGGTTTCCTTTGAGTTAGGGGGAAAGGCAGCCAATATTATTTTTGAAGATGCCAATTTAGAAAAAGCCATCCCCGTATCGATTCAAGCCGCATTCATGAATTCCGGTCAAGTTTGTTTAGCAGGATCGCGGATTTTAGTACAAAGAGCGATTTTAGATGAATTCCTTACACGTTTTAAAGAAGCGGCTGCAGCATTGGTTGTTGGTGATCCTCAAGATTCTAAAACGAATATGGGACCAGTTGTAAGTGAAACACACTATAACAAGGTAACAAGCTATTTAAGTATAGCTGAATATGAAAATTCTACGCTTATTTATGGTGGTAAACGTCCTGAATTACCAGCTCATTTAAGTACGGGTTATTATTTACAGCCCACAATTTATTTACAGGAAAATCCGCAAGCTCGCATTTGCCAAGAGGAGATTTTTGGTCCTGTCGTTACAATTATCCCGTTCGATACAGAGGAAGAGGCACTTGCAATAGCTAATGGAACAGAGTACGGTTTAAATGCAGTTGTTTGGACCGAAAATTTACAGCGTGCCCACCGTATTTCACATGATGTACGTGCAGGTACAATTTGGGTAAATTGCTGGTTTGTGCGCGACTTACGAGCTCCGTTTGGAGGCTTTAAAAAGAGTGGCATAGGACGTGAAGGCGGCCACCATAGCTTAGAATTTTTCACAGAAGCAAAAAATATTTGTATTGCGTTAAAGTGAAAATAATCAGTGGGGGACGAAGAGGCCCTCCACTGATTAAAATTGCACTTTATCGAAACAAATTGAGGTTTTATCGAAATTTTTGGAGAAATATCGAAACAAACTCAAACTTTATCGAAACTTTCGCTTAAAAGTGTGCATTAAATGCAAGATATAGCCATGTAAAGGCAATGGCAATACATAGTTGAACCATAGCGCTAGCTATTAGGTATCCCCGAGGTTCACCTGCTTTTTTACGATAGTATATTTGCATAATAGAATAGAGCGTAAATAAGCTGTATATAATCGTAGCGTGTATGGAATGCATCAGTAAATAGATAGCAAATAAAATACCTGCAAACAATACTAGCATAATAGCGTTTGCGATGGCATGTTCAACTGTAGCAGCAAAAAAGCGTCGTTCGGTATGAGGCATTCTTTTTTTAGCTAGCCAAAGTGTGAAGCGCGTAAGTAATATAAAGATATTTCCTAGAATTATCTTGATTGAACGTTTATCGTCATAGTAATAAAACTTTAGTGAATCAAACGCCTTTTCGGGTTGAATGGCAAGCTCAGTTTGAACATTAAAGAAGGTGTCATTATTTAGTATCTTCCATTTTTCCTGAGTACCGTCTGAATAGACAACCAACAAATCTTGAGGTTTAAAGTAACCATTTGCTTCCCACTGTTGAGCTGTTACTGAAACTGTAGGTGCATCCTCCATTTGTTTTTGTAACTGGAATAAAAATTGCTTATTAATATAGCATTGCTGAGGTACATAAAGGCACGATGCTTTTGCTATGAAGGTTTCTTTGTTTTCATTGGTATGTACATAGACTTTAGCAATTGTTTTATTTGTATCTGTTGTGAGCGGAGAGCTAACTGGCTTTTGAATAAAGGACAAAATTAAAATAGAAAGAACTGTGATAAATAGCAAGGACACTGCAGGCATTTTCCAAGCCTTTTTGATTGCTCGTTTTTCTATTGTAGTAGGTGTAATAATATTATGCAGTATTTTGTCCTGCTGCTGCTTTGTTAACTTTAGATCACGTAAATGACGCCAGGTTTTTTCATAGTTCTTCATTGAATTCACCCCCAAGCTGCTTTTTTAATGCTACAAGTGCACGTTTTAAAGTGTTTTTTACCTTTCCTTCATTCCAACCTAGTACATCACATGTCTCCTGAATGGATAGTTCCTCGATTTTACGTAAAATAATGACATCACGATAAGTAAGCTTAAGTTTACTAATTGCAAGATAAAGCTTCTTTGCATCTTCCTGCTGGATGAGCCATTGGTGTGGTAAGTTCGGCTCAAGTTCCTCATGATCATTTAAAAAAGGGACAAATTGAATAAGCCTTTTGCGGCGGTAATAATCGTAGGCTAGATTTCGTGCAGTACTCCTAAGCCAAGCAAGTTCAGCACCTTCTTTAATTGTCTGCCGGTATTTGAAAAAGCGCATAAATGTCTCCTGTGTGAAATCCTCCGCTAATTTTTCATCATTGAGTAAGTAATATAAGTATTTAAAAATGGTTTGATTATGTAGGTAAAATTGTTCTTCAAACATCCAGCCTCTGCACCTCCTTTTCTTTAAAGACGAATGACTTAGCAAAAAGTATCGTTTAAACTAAAAAAAACGCACTTGCTGAAAAAGGCTAAGAACTACGAAAAGATACCTTCTTCTTATTTCTAGAAATAGACTGTAGCATATGTTTGAAAAATACCTGTACACAATCCATATAAATCCTTCACATTATCACACCACTTTCATTGCTTCATTTATAAACTCATAAAGTCTTTAAGTGAGTGAGTACATAAAAAAGGACCCGAGTATTTAACTCAGGCCCTTTACCATAAACTCTATTAAATTATAGGCTAATCGCTTTTACCTCATCAATATTTTCTAATTGTGCGACGAATGTTAAATCTTCTTCTGTTACCACATTGTCGATAGTAAGCATCATGACAGCCGTTCCACCAACCTGTGCACGACCAACCTGCATTGTTGCGATGTTGATATCTTTTTCAGCTAGCTTTGTGGCTACGCGACCGATTGCACCTGGTTTGTCTGTGTTTTTAATGTAAAGTAGGTGACCTTGTGGAATCACATCAACAACATAGTCTTCTACTTTGACAATACGTGCACCTAGACCGTTTAATAAAGTACCGGCTACAGTGTGTGTTTCATTCGCTGTTTTAATTTCAATCGTAATTAAGCTAGTGAAGCCTTTAGCTGTTGTAGTCTTATGTTCATTAATTTTCATGCCGATTCGCTCAGATAAATAGCGAGCATTTACATCATTCACATGGTTACCATGATTTTTAGATAATAAGCCTTTTAATGCATTTGATGTTAATGGTCGCACATCATAGTTTGCTACCTCACCAGCATAAGATAAATTGATTTCCTTTACAGGCTCAGTTGTCACTTGAGATAAGAATGAACCAAGTTTTTCCGCTAATTCAAAGAATGGCTCAACTTGTGCAAGCAATTCTTTCGGAATAGATGGCATGTTCACTGGGTTAGTTACAGTACCTGTTTTATAAAATTTAATGATGTCGTTTGATACGTCAACAGCTACAGATTCTTGAGCTTCAATTGTAGAAGCACCTAAGTGAGGTGTTGCGATTACTTGTGGTAAAGTAAGTAGCTTGTGATCCGTTGCTGGCTCAGATACGAATACGTCAAGAGCAGCTCCTGCTACTTTACCTTCTACGATAGCATCATATAAATCATCCTCATTGATAATACCGCCGCGTGCACAGTTAATAATGCGTACACCATCTTTCATCATAGCGAATTTCTCTTTGTTAATAAGATTACGTGTTTCTGGAAGAAGTGGTGTGTGTACTGTAATGAAATCTGCATGTTCACAAATTTCTTCAACAGTTGATTTTGTAACGCCTAATTCTTTTGCACGTTCATCTGTTAGGAATGGATCATATGCCATTACGTTCATACGTTGACCTTTTGCACGATATGCTACTTCCACACCGATACGACCGAAGCCTACTACACCTAAAGTTTTATTTTTAAGCTCAACCCCAACATAGGATTTACGATCCCATTTTCCATTTTTTAATGTGTTAAATGCTTGTGGAATATGACGTGCAAGGGAAGTCATCATGGCGATAGTGTGCTCAGCAGCAGAGTTTGTATTACCATCTGGAGCATTCACTACGATAATACCATGCTCAGTTGCGGCAGTAAGGTCAATATTGTCCACACCTACACCAGCACGTCCAATTAACTTCAAGTTTTTAGCCGCTTCAATTACTTCGCGTGTTACTGTTGTTTGAGAACGCACTAATAGTACATCTACATCAGCAATTTTTGCCATTAATTCCTCTTGGGCTAAACCAGTATCAACAATGATATTAAGATCTAAATCTTGTTCTTGACGAAGTGGGAAAATACCATCTTCACTTAGTGGATCAGCGATAAATACGTTAATTGTTTTTGTTGCAGTAGTCATTTGTAATTAGCTCCTTTTAATTAAAATTTAATAGTTTCTATATTCGATAGTTTGAAATTTGTAAAATTCGTACATCTTACAGCATGCAAACAATCTCCTTTCAAAATCCGTGACATCCGCCAGAAGGTTTATCTTTATTCATACGTGCTACAAAACATTTGGCTTTTGTACAATAAAGATTTTCTGAATGAATATAAAAAAGCCTTTCACGCCTTACAAACACAATTATTGCGTTGTAAGGGGCGAAAGGCTGAATAAACATTGGTTCGCGGTACCACCCTTAATCACTGCTTGAAAGATTTCTTGCAGTCTTAGCTATATGCGTAACGTGCATGTGACGGATAAGCTTACTTTGAAATATTCTGCCTATCTATTCAGGAGTGGAACTATTATCGTAGAAATCACTGATTTACACCAACCATCAGCTCTCTTGAGATTTCCTTGCGACTAGCGTGTCTCCGTCGTTATATTTTTGCGTAATTAAATTTGATATCATCATAATCCCTATTGTTCACCTTTGTCAATAATATTTCTGAAAAAGTTAAAAAATATTGACTTCAAAAGTCTGATAAATACCAAAAAGCGAACTTTTAGTTGTTTTTATTTAATTATAGTTCGTCTTTTAGGGGAGGACAATGAAAGCGCTAACGAAATGTCTTAAGTCAAGTTAAATGGGCATTTGAGATAAAGTCGAGCTGAAAAATTATATGGCAATTTATTGGGAGATGATTGCTGAAGTGAGTGAAATTTTCAATGTTTTCAAGAAGAAGGCGAACGTTATTTTCTTGTCACACTTTAGTCAAAAATATAAAAAGTAGAAGGTAAACGAACTATTAGGGAAGAATGTAAGTAAAGGAATGACCGATTTTTGGGGGTGTAAAATGTTGTATGATGTTGCAATTGTCGGAGCAGGGTTAGCAGGTTTGGTCGCTGCGTGTGAATTAGTAGATGCCAAGAAAAAAGTATTATTGGTAGACCAAGAGCCAGAAAATTCAATGGGGGGACAGGTATATTGGTCTTTTGGTGGCATATTTTTAGTGAATTCTCCTGAGCAAAGACGACTTGGTATTAAAGATAGTAAAGAGCTAGCGTGGCAGGATTGGCAAGGGACTGCTGGCTTTGACCGCTTGGAAGACGAGGATTCATGGGCGTTTAAATGGGCAAAGGCCTATGTTGAATTTGCAGCAGGTGAAAAATATGAATGGCTAAAATCATTAGGCATAAAGTTCTTTCCTGTAGTTGGTTGGGCTGAGCGAGGAGGCTCATTAGCTGGAGGTCATGGTAACTCGGTGCCTCGCTTTCATATTGTATGGGGAACAGGACCTGGGATTGTCAAGCCTTTTGTAGATAAAGTAAATAAGGCAATAAAGGATGGTTTTATAGATTTTAAACCAAGACATCGTGTAGATGAATTTATTCAACATGAAGGAAAGATTGGCGGCATTAGTGGGACAATTTTAGCTGAAAGTTATGCAAGCCGTGGTGAGAAAAGCTCAAGGATTGGAATAGGTGAGTTCACCTATGAAGCCAAGGCTGTAATTGTAGCTAGTGGTGGTATAGGAGCAAATTTTGATTTAGTAAGAAAAAATTGGCCACAACGACTGGGAACACCACCTAAAAATATGGTCTGTGGTGTACCTGCCTATGTAGATGGTAGAATGCTAGAGATTACAGAGCATGTGGGAGGGCGTATTGTGAATCGAGATCGTATGTGGCATTACACAGAGGGCTTAAGAAATTGGGACCCGATTTGGCCCAATCACGGAATTCGTATTTTACCTGGCCCGTCATCCTTATGGTTCGATGCAGAAGGAAATCGTTTTAGTGCACCCAATTTCCCGGGTTTTGATACGTTGAGTACGCTAGAAGCCATTCAAAAAACAGGCCATGAGTACTCATGGTTTATTTTAACGGAAAAGATTATTGAAAAGGAGTTTGCTTTATCGGGCTCTGAACAAAATCCCGATTTAACCAATAAAAGCATAGGAGAAGTCCTTAAACGTATTTTGCCAGGTCCGCCAGCTCCAATTCAGGCTTTTAAAGAACATGGGGAGGATTTTGTAATAGCGGATAACTTAAAAGAATTAGTGGATGGTATGAATAAATTAGCCGGTAACGAGCTTCTTAATTTCATGAAAATTAAAGAACAAATAATGGCAAGAGATCGGGAAATGGATAATAAATTTACAAAGGATTTGCAAGTTAATGCCATCCATGGAGCAAGGAATTACATTGGGGATAAATTAGTGCGCGTTGCCAAGCCACATAAGATATTAGATCCTCATAATTGGCCGCTGATTGCTGTACGTTTAAATATTTTAACGCGGAAAACATTGGGAGGCCTACAGACAAATTTAGATGGCGCTGTGCTCGGGATGGATGGTCAGCCAGTACCAGGTCTATTTGCTGCTGGCGAAGTAAGTGGCTTTGGAGGTGGCGGTGTTCATGGTTACCGTGCTTTAGAGGGAACATTTGTCGGAGGTTGCTTATTCAGTGGGCGACAGGTTGGGCGCTACTTAGCTAAAACAGAATAAGAAATTGGAAGAAAGCCCGGTCGTGGTGAGAAATTGCTTAGGTTCAGGAAGAAAGCGCTCAGGTAAAGTACAAAATCGCTCGGGTTAAGGTGGAAAGCGCTCAGGTAAAGGGTAAAACCGCTCGGGATTAAAAGAAAACTACTCAGGTACTAAATAAAAACAATCCGTAAAACGATAAAGCATCACCCGCAAATTGGATGATGCTTTTTTTGATGTTAAAAATCATAAGAATATTTAAGATGACTCACTAAACTGCTTGAACCTGAGCTATTTTAGCAATTTGTTCCTCAATCTGCTCAGGTGTCCAGCCATTTTCTACAACGAAGAAGTTCCGCTTTGCACGTCGGCAATCATCTGAACAGCTACGCATATAAAATGCTTCATGCTTTTCTTCACAAAGCATTAATCGATGACATTCCGGGTTTGCACAGTTTGTATAGCGTTCTGATGGCTCACCAGTGAAGAAATCTCGTCCGATAACCACGTGCTCAACCTGATTGATTGGTACACTGCGACGTCGGTCAAAGACAAACATTTGCCCATCCCAAAGCTGACCCTTTACCTCTGGATCTTTTGCATATGTGGCAATTCCTCCATGTAATTGAGCAACGCTTTCACCATACCCCTCACGCTTTAACCAACCTGAGAATTTTTCACAACGAATACCGCCTGTGCAATATGTTAAGATTTTCTTACCTGTAAATTGGTCTTTATGTTCCTCCATCCAAGCTGGAAGATCACGGAAGTTTTCGATATCTGGACGAATTGCCCCGCGGAAATGTCCAAGATCATACTCATAATCATTACGTGCATCGATAATGACGGTATTGTCCCCTTGCATGCGCTTCATAAATTCTTTTGGTGATAAATAATCACCTGTTATTTCTAAAGGATTAATGTCATTCTCTAAACCAAGGTGTACTATTTCACGGCGAGGACGAACATGCATTTTTTTAAAGGCATTTCCTTCCGCTTCATCTATTTTCCACATGATATCGTTAAAACGAGAGTCAGCCTTCATCTGCTCCATATAAGCGTCCGTTTGCTCAATAGTACCTGAAACTGTTCCATTAATTCCTTCATGCCCTACTAAAATACGACCAAGAAGTCCGATTTCTTTACATAGCGCTAAATGTTCTTCAGCAAATGCTTCAGGATCTTCAATCGTAATATATTTATAATAAAGTAATACACGATAGTCTTTCTGTGTCACAATACTTAACCACCTTTAAACAATATTCGACCTTTAATATAGCATATCAAATGCAAGTTTGCGTAACAGAGGAGGAGTTTTCTAAAAAAACTCGAATAATACATAGTGAATGTCTATTCATATTTGGGGGTGCAAGGATGGAATTTTCAACAATTACTTTGGAAAAATTAGAGCGTCGAGCAACATTAACGTTAAATCGTCCACAGGCAATGAATGCGATGGATGATGTGATGATGCGGGAGCTGGCAGAGTGCTTTGAGGCACTACAAGAAGAGCAGGATATACAGGTGCTTGTTATTCGTGGAGAAGGGAAGGTCTTTTCTGCAGGTGGGGATATTAAGGCGATGCTAGATCCAAATAAACCACTTAATATTGGAGAGGCAATGGTTTATTTAACACGCATTGTAAAAGCCTATTATCAACTACCGATGATTGTTATTGCGGCAATTCACGGGGCATCTGCGGGATTAGGCTTTAGTCTTGCTTTAGGAGCAGACATCGTTGTGGCCTGTGAAAATAGTAAGCTTGCGATGAATTTCATTGGTATTGGACTTATCCCTGATGGAGGTGGCCATTTCTTTATGAAGGAACGTGTGGGCACTGTTAAGGCAAAGCAAATGATATGGGAGGGCAAAGTATTAACTGCAGCAGAGGCACATGAAGCAGGATTAATTGACTACCTCGCTCCGGAGGGATCTGTTTTTGCAGTGGCTGACCAACTCGTTGGAAAAATGTTGGCATCTCCAATTGCATCCATGATCACAACTAAGAAAATACTGCATGCTCAAAATTTACCGCAATTAGAAAGTATTTTGGCAATGGAGGCAGAGGGGCAAACAGCTATGAGGAAAACAACTGATCATTTAGAGGGAATTCATGCATTTGTTGAGAAGAGAACACCTGTTTTTGCAGGGAAATAAATAGAAACAACATAGTGAAAGGCGCGTAGAGCTATTACTACGTGCCTTTTACTAGTCACTTTTAGACATGGAATAATATTAATTTACCAGAAGAGTTGACAAGGCGATGAGTTTTATCGGCAACACCTTTTTCTTCGATTTGTTGTTGACCGTTAATTTTTGCAGTCTCATCGTTTTCGAAAGTCCATGTTTCATCGAACAATGTTTCCCCTGTTTTTTCAAAAGCTGTGAAACGATAATTCTCCATTCTACACCCCACCCTTTTATATAAATATATATCTATTATACATAGAAGATTTATAAACTTCACGGTAAATCTAGCAATAATTTTGATAAATTACGAAAATTGTGGAAAATTAAAGGCGATCTTAATAGGGGATATATTGAATAAATTTCTCATCTAATGAGAAGTATGATAAAATAGAACAAATATTCGGTTTGAATCAAAGGTGATATTTTATTCAACAAAGGTTCAAATTATTTATTACTTGAGGTGATTAGATGTCTGCAATTCGTTTTTTTCATATGGCGGATTTACATTTAGATAGTCCATTTAAGGGCTTATTTGGTTTACCTGAACATAATTTTAAAAAAATTCGAACAAGTACCTTTGAGGCTTTTAATACAATTATTGATAAAGCTATACAAGAGAAACCTGATTTTTTACTAATAGTTGGTGATATCTATGATGGTGAAAATCGTAGCTTACAGGCTCAACGTCGATTCCAAGAGGCTATGGAAAAGCTCTTTCAGCATAATATACCAGTGATTTTAAGCTATGGCAATCACGATCATTTAAATGGTTCCTGGACGCGCTTCGCCTTACCAAGTAACGTCTATGAATTGCCAGCGGAAACGAGTGTTGTTCAGCTAAATATACGAGGACAGCAAGTGAATATTTATGGCTTTAGTTATAGTGAACGTCATGTAAAGGAATCAAAGATTGAGAGTTATCCTATTGCCTCTGACCAACATGTACTTCATATTGGTATGCTCCATGGTAGTGAGTTTAATGATACCACACATGCAGTTTACGCACCTTTCACAAAGGAACAGCTGCTTGAAAGAAACTATCATTATTGGGCTTTAGGACATATTCATAAACGCCAGCTGTTACATCAAAATCCACCTATTGTGTATCCTGGTAATATTCAAAGTCGACATCGTAAGGAACAGGGGATTAAGGGTTTTTATGATGTCACTTTATCGCAAGCCTCTGTTGAACTGGATTTTATACCGACATCAGCTGTCGTCTATAACACAGTAGAGGTAGATTGCAAAAATATGTTTCATGCAAATGAACTTTTAAAAAAATGTGAGGAAGCACTTTCACTCAATCGACAAGCCTACGGGGCATCTGTTGTGGAACTTCATTTAAAAAACATTGATGAACACGCATCTTCTTTATTTGAACATGCTACTGTGGATGCATGGCTAGAAACTATACGAGAGGCGGAAGAGGGGATTGAACCAATGTGTTGGGTACAGAAGCTAGTACTACATACTTCATCAACACTGTACGAACATACTGCTGCAACTAAATCTGTGGCGAATTTAATGGAGCAATGGGATATCTCAGCCTGGAAGGATATATTAAAGGACCTATATCAACATGCAGGTGGAGCAAGATTTATCGACCCTTTAACAGAACAGGACATTAAAGCCTTAATGCACAATGCACAGGAATTATTAGCAGAAGAAATTCAAAGGACGTGAATGACATGCTAGTGATACGACAAATCCAAATATACGGTTTTGGGAAGCATGAAAATATCACAATCTCTTTATCTGACGGTGTTACTATATTTTATGGCATGAACGAGGCAGGAAAAACAACCATTCAACAGTTTATTTTACAATTGCTCTTTGGTTTTCCTACAAAGCAACAAACACAACGCAAATATGAACCGAAAACATCAACTAGATTTGGCGGTCAGCTGACAGTTTGGCACCCAAAATACGGACAATGTACAATTGAGCGTGTTAAAGGAAAGGCAACCGGAGAGGTCACGGTTTATCTTGAAGATGGCACAATTGGACAGGATGAGCTATTAGCAAAGCTACTTTATGGCTATTCAAGGGCATCCTTTGAATCAATTTTCTCCTTTTCTTTACACGAATTACAGGGTATTGAGAAAATGTCTGAGGAGGAGTTAACGCATTTGTTGATTGCTTCCGGAACAACAGGTGTTCAGCAATTGTCTACTATTGAAAAGAAAATGGAAAAAGAGGCTGGGGATCTTTTTAAAAAGTCGGGCAAGATACCTATTATTAATCAAAAGTTAGAGCAATTAAAGCAACTTGAGCGCACTATTAAACAGGAGCAGAGCAATATTCAAAGCTTTGAGGACAAATTGCTGCAATTAAAGCAGCTTGACCAAAAGCTTGAAGATTTGTATAAGCAGCAAAAACTACAGCAACAGAATTGGCAGCAGCTCAATATTCTTAAGCAGGCAATGCCCCTTATGAAACAGCAGAAGGCTCTGGAGCAAACATTAAAAAATTATGAGCATGTGCAGTTTCCACCAGAGGGAATAAGGCGCTATGAGCAATTAAAGGATCGGCTAATGCACGAAACATTGCAATTGCAACAGCAAAAAGAACAGTACCAAGAACTACAGCAAAAACTGCAATTAACTGTGGACGAGCAAGCTATTCATGAAATGTCTCGACTTTTGAATAAGGAAGCAACATGGAATCAGTTGATTGTAAAAGAACAAAACTTAATGGATGATTTATATTTATTAGAGCAAGAAATAGAAGCACAGTTTCGATTATTAGGTGTACAGGAAAGCGAAGCACAGTTGAAGCTCCTTGAGGAGACGGTCTCATTGCAGCAAGAGGAGCAATTTCAGCAACAACTAAGTCTACTAGAGGAAGCGGAGGAAGAGTTAAAATTTCATTTACGTTCCCTAGAGCAAATACACATTGAACTAGATTCAATTGCCCAGCATAAGCAGCGTCTTCAACAAGAGGCATTAACAGCAGAAGAAGAACATATTTTAGCACAGTGGCCACAACGTAAACGTAAACTTGAGCAATACCGTCATGTAAGGTCACAGCGCTCAAAGCAGAAACAATCCAGTGCTGTAATATGGATTTTATTAGCTATAAGTATTTGTTCAATTATATATGGTGTTTTTGAGAAAAACATGGCTGTCATCGTTTTAGGAGCAGCTATCGCTTTATTCCTTATTTTATATTTGAAATTCTCAAGAGATGAAAGTAAAGCATCGAGGCAGCCCAATCAGCAAATTCGCGAATTAGAGCAGGAAGAAAATATTGCTCAGACGATTCTGTTGAAAAAACAAAGGCATGAGGAGCGCTTGTTGCAGGTACACGAGCAGCAGCAAGAAAAAGAACATCAATATGTACAGCTAGAATATAAAATTCAACAGGCTGAAAGGATGAGTGAGGCAGCAACTCAATCCCTGCAACAATTTTTAGGGCGTTTTCGTTTAGAGGGGAATATAGCAAAAACATTGTTACCAGAGCTTTTTATGCGAATACGGGGAGCGCAAGAGCTGGAGGCAAAAAGAAAGAGTACAAGAAACCTTTTACAAACGATACAGGTGGAAAAACGTGAGTTATATGAGCAGCTACAACAGGCTCTCAAGGCGGAGTACAGTGAGCAAGAAATTTTTATGCATTTGCGTACTACATTCCTTACTATACAGCAAGAGCTACAAATGACTCAGCATACAAAAGAGCAATTGACTAATCTTACTGTCAATATTCAAGGGATAGAATCTCATATAGAAAACGTTGAATCACAAATTGCTCAATTATTTAATGAGGCAAATGTTCAAGTAGAAAAGGAGTACTACGAGACACATGAGCAATTTGAACAACAGCAGAAATTCAAAGCTGAACTCCTAACAATAAAAAGTCAACTTGCTTCACTGGATATATCGAACAATGAGGCATTGATGCATGATAGCCAGTTGAGTGAACGATTAAAGATTCTCGAAGCGGAACAGGATGCGAGTCAGTTAGCTATCGATCATTGCTTAGAGCAACGTGCTACACTCCAAGTCCAAAAGGAGCATCTTCTAAATGATGAGAATTATGGTCAATTAATTCAGCATTTTGAGCAAGAGAAATCTATCCTGCAGCAGCTGATAGGGCAATGGGCAACAAAAAAGGCATTGTCTAATGCTATTCATGAAACATTATTCAGCTTAAGAGAGGAGAAGCTACCTTATGTTTTAACAGAGGTCAATTCGATCTTTTGTTTATTAACTGGTGGTCGTTATACGAAGCTATTCATTAACGATGCTGGCTATTTTGTCGCTCAGGATGCTGCTGGTGGCTTACATTATCATATGGCCGAATTATCACAGGCAACGAAGGAACAAGCCTATATTTCACTACGTATGGCACTAGCAAAAACACTTTCAACTTCTGCACCATTTCCATTTATTATGGATGATCCTTTTGTCCATTTTGATCGAATCCGAACAGACAAAATGGTACAATTAATGAAAGAAGTAGGATATGAACGCCAAATTCTATATTTTACTTGTCATGACACGATGCTTAAATATTGGCACAAAGATCAAATTGTCGATATAAGCGCATTAGCAAATGAAAGGGGAGTGGCGTCAACATGAAAGGAATAACGACGCTCCAGGTTGGAGAAGCAGTTGATCAATTTTTATTAATTAAACAAGCGACAAAAGGGGTTACAACGGTTGGCAAGCCCTTTATGTCGTTGTTATTACAAGATAAAAGTGGAGATATTGAGGCAAAGCTGTGGGATACAAATGAAGACCATGAAAAAATGTATCATGCCGAGGCTATTGTCCGTGTTGGTGGCGAAATACATGACTATCGTGGGAAAAATCAATTACGAATAAAATCCATTCGCGTAGCTAAACCAGAGGAGGGAATTGCAATCGATGATTTAGTTCCTTCTTCAGCTACACCTAAAGAACAACTATATGAAGAATTAACACAATATTTCTTTGAAATTAAAAATCCTCATATTTCAAGAATTACACGTGCAGCTATTAAAAAACATCAGGATGCTATTTTAGTATTTCCAGCAGCGACAAAAAATCATCATGATTATGCCTCAGGCTTACTTGATCATATGGTATCCATGTTGAGACTTGGCAAAGCTATAGCTGATTTATATCCTACGTTAAATCGTGACTTATTATTTGCTGGCATTATTTTGCATGATATTGGTAAGGTAGTAGAGCTTTCTGGCCCAGTTGCAACAATGTATACTGTTGAAGGGAATTTACTTGGTCATATTACGATTATGGTAAATGAAATTGCTAAGATTGCTAGTGAACTAGAAATTGAGGGAGAAGAGGTTATGCTATTGCAGCATATGGTCTTATCCCATCATGGCAAAGAGGAATGGGGTAGTCCCAAAAAGCCAATGCTTCAGGAAGCAGAAATTTTGCATTATATTGATAATATTGATGCAAAGATGAACATGCTAACACGAGCACTTGGTAAAACAACTCCTGGTGAATTTACAGAAAGATTATTCCCACTTGATAATCGATCGTTTTATAAGCCAACTATCTATTGAATGAAAAAAGGGTTACGCTGATACAAGCGTAACCCTTTTCGTTTAATAAGAGAATGACTATTTAGATTCTTTTTCAGTATCTTCAGCTTTCTCTTCTTTGTCTTTATTTTCTTTAGCCGCTTTTTCCTCAGCTTTTTTTGCTGCCTCTTCAGCTGCTTTAGCTTGTTCCTCACTTGTAGTTGTAAGGGCCTTTATAGCAGGTTCTAAATCTTTATCAGATGTTTTTATATCAGCTTCTTTAGCCATTTTAGCAATAATATCTTTAAGAACTTGTTGATCTTCACCTGTGTTCACTAATTTAGCCATCATTTGTGAACGGATGTTTTCTTCTTCATCTTTGAATGAGCCTACACCTTTTACATCACGCTTGTCCGTAACCTCAATAATATGGTAGCCGAAGCTTGATTTTACAGGTTCACTTAATGTATTTAAAGGAAGAGCATAAGCAGCGTCACTGAATTCCTCAACCATTGCACCGGCTGAGAACCACCCAAGCTCTCCACCTTTTGCGGCAGAACCAGTATCAGTGGAGTATTCTTTTGCGACATCCGCAAAAGCAGCGCCGCCTTTAATTTTGTCGATAACTTCCTTAGCTGTTTTCTCATCAGCCACTAAAATATGACGAGCATTTAATTCTGTTTTCATCTGCTCATAATATTTTTTTATATCTTCTTCTTTAAAGGCTTTTTCTTTTAAAGCCTTATCTGAAAGAAGCTGAACACGTAAAGATTCTTTAAAGCCTTCTTTTGTTAAGCCATATTGAACAAGAGCTTGATCAAAATTATCACCGAACTGAGCTTCGTAATTGTCATAAGCCTCTTTAATTTCCTTATCTGTTACTTTATATTTGTCAGCTAACACTTTTTCAGTCAACATTTGTTGAATTACGTGAGAACCTGCTAAAGTTTTCGCTTTTTCATTAAAGTCAGCTACTGAAATATCACCGGCTTTTGATGTTGCAATCGTTTTACTGTCCCCTCCGCTACAAGCTCCAAGCGCTAAAACAGAGGCGGCTAATGTTAAAGATAATACAGTCTTTTTCATTGTGGATATTCTCTCCTAACATGGTTTTCGTCCATTTTTTACTATAACATAAACGTTTTAAAAACAAAATGGTTCCCCCTTGAGCATAGCCTATATTTCCATTTTTGAAGCGCATAGGATATAGAAAAGAAAGGGGGTGAAGTTATGAGCAACGGAGGATATGGCGGCGGTGGCGGCTACGGCTCAGGCTTTGCTTTATTAGTTGTGTTGTTTATTTTATTAATTATCGTTGGTGCAGCATTCCTATACTAATTAATAAAATGGCGAAAAGCTAAGGGTGTAATGTCCTTAGCTTTTCTTAACAATGAAAGGCATTCGCACCCACGCTTGGGTCAGTAAATGTTGATACACGAGATGTCAAACTTACCTCTTTTTGCTGACGGGTGCAGATGCAATTTTTTAACTATACTGCATATAAAATTTCAATATAAAATGAGACAAGTAATATTGTAATAAGTATATTTATAGTTCGGAATATTTTTGGCTGGTTTTCTTCGGGAATTTCACGTCGCATGCACAGTGCATAAGTCATGCGGTTTATTTGAAATAAATAGAATACCGAGAATAGAACTACGATCATTAATAGCAAGTCTATTCCTCCCCTCTTTCAATAGTAATAGCATAACAAAAAACGTCAATAAAACACAAGTACAAGCAATTTAATGAATAGTAGGTGGTACTAAAATTTCATAGCCCTTTGGTGTCTCCTCAATTTGAGAGTCCTTAGGTGAATTCAATAAGTATTTTACATAGAGAATATCAATTACACATAAACTACAATGATAAGCTAAAAGCAATGTGCCGTAATGTGTGTAGGCAGGTAATAAAAGTGTACCTATTAAAATGGCTGTATTAAGCACGAAAAATGGTGTAAGAAGTGCTATAATATAACGACTTTTTGAGAGTGGTTCACGTATCCGCATATGTAAAACAGGAATTACATAAAATTGTGAACGCATCCGTAATGTTAAATGCTGTCGTAAATCATATAATGCTAGAAAGTGAAAGCATTTATGAATTGGATAAAGGGCAAATACAGCGATAACAAATAACCAAAATAAATGATCAGTATAGTGTTCATCATTAAATAAATTAAATGTTACATAAGATAGGGAAAAGACGGTTAAAAACACAAAGACAGACATTATTATAATACGCGTTGTACCGTAATGATGTTCAAGATTTAATATTTTCCAACAGTGCATGCTTTATCAACTCCATAATTGGAAGGGTCCTATTTAATGTAAATTGATTTATGTTAGAATGCAAGAAAAAGGAGGTATCTCAGAAATATTTTCTGAAATACCTCCTTTAACATGATTTTTAAACGTTTCGTAAGACGACTCCAGATCGCTATTTACTGAACGTTATTCCTCAATTGCTTGACTTATAATTAGCAGGAGAAGAAACAATTCCTACAAATTAGTTTCGCTTTATCCTTTTACAGTTGAACGTTCTTCTAGCTTGTCAAAGGAATCACGGAAGTGTTGAAAGGAGCGTTCGAAAATATCGATGAAGTCTTCTCCATATATATTGCGGATAACAGCCATAACATCTAAAAATTCTGGAAAGCGGCCATATAAGTCTTTTAAAGCTAATGAACCTTCGAGGACAGAATGATACGTATTATGATAATTGCTATTCATTTCAATAATTAGTTCTGTGCCTGTTTCAGTTAGTTCAACATACGTATTACGTTTGTCGTCATCACGCTTTGAAAACTTCAGGAATCCACGCTCTTCTAATTTTTTAGAGAAGTTAAATGCTGTGGAAACGTGCATCACGCCAAATTTTGCTACATCGGAAATCGAAGCCCCTTTTAGATGATACGAAATCCATAAAATATGATGCTCATTGATGTTTAAATCGTATGGTTTAATCCATTGCTGCCAATCCTTTTCAACCGCTTTCCATAAGGCTTTTGATAATTGCGCAATTCTTTGACTATAAAGCATCGCCTCTTTTTGTGTGTATAATTCCTCTGACAAAGCCATCACCTACTGCTTTCTTTAACATTTTAAAAATATTATAGCAATAAAGAAAAAAAGTTTAAAGTTAGAAAAATTAAATAATTGAAAAGTGGTTAAATAATAATATTTTATGATTTAAATATGATAAAAAAATAGAATTATTTTTTATTTATAGGGACTTTAGTCGCTTATTTTTTCTTGTGGTTTTTTCTCCTTTTCTGTGATTTGTGCAACGTTTTTCTCGATTTCGCTTATTGTATTCTGTAATGCCTCTATTTCTTGTTGTAAATTATTTTTTGTAGGCTCGATTTCATCTGTAAATGTAGTAATTGTTTGTTTTAATTCATTTATTATTTGCGGTATATTATTTTTGACTTCATTTGTTAAGGTATTAACTGACTGTTTAACATTATCAACCTGATGTTTAACTTCGAAAAGTTTGCCCTTTGTGATTTCAGCATTTTCTCGCAAATTAGTGCGTAATTGTCTGCCTGATTGAGGAGTAGAAAAAAGTACAGCAATTGTTCCACCAACAATACCAGTAACTAGTCCAAATAAAAATGGTTTTGCTTTCATATTGAAATACCTCGTTTCTGTAATAATCATATTATCTCTATTAAACCACGAATTACACATATTCCAAAAGAAAAAAGAAACTAAACGAGTGATTTTCTATCACGTTTTAGCTTCTTTAGTAGTTGAAAGTACCTTTTATCTCAAAATAAAGGTTCGTACTTTATATTAAATTTGAGAAATAGCTGTGTTAAATTTAGAACGCTTTACTAATTTAACGACAATTGGATAAATTATCGCAAAAGCAATAACATTAAATGCTACAGCGGGTAATACAACACCTACAAAAAGCATAGCAAATGTTGCACCAACATTGGCATTGAACACAAAAAGTGCTACTGCTAAAAATACCGTACCAGATAATATTGTTCCTACACCCACTAAGATAGCCGATATAGCAAAATTGTTTGCCAATTTTTTCAGGGTGATTAAAATTGCTAAAAAGACAAAGCCTGTAACAGCTTTATCGATAATGTTTGGAACAAGACCAGCAGGAAATGTTGTAAATAATCCTGATAGAACACCTGTCGCTAAAGAAAGCAAAAATGTTTCTTTCATGGTAGGGAACAGTAATATCCCGATAAACATCATTGTTAGCATGAAATCGGGCTTCATGCCATTAACCATACCTGGTGTGACTACGTAAAGTGCCGCACCGACACCCACTAAGAGTGCCATTAAAACTAGATTCTTTGTATTCATTTCTAATCTCTCCTCAACTATGCTAATCTATTTGTCTCCCAACGTGTCCTCTTGACCGTTAGCGAAACTTATTTGTGATTGTACGATAAAAAAAATTAAAATGCAAGGCACTATTCTGAAAATTAATCCTTCTTATTTTAAAGATGTGCTTTTATATTTTCTGCAACTTCAGTCAATTGCTCTGGTGTATATTTTTGTGTCTGCCAAATTAAACCTAGACCTTCTTTTTCGTCATAACGCGGAATAAAATGTAAGTGATAATGAAACACAGTTTGTCCAGCAGCGGCTCCATTGTTATTAATTGTATTCAAGCCAATCGGTTGAAATGCAGCTTTGAGAGCATTGGCAATTTTAGGTGCTACAGCATAAAGATTTCGTGCTACTTCCTCTGGCATTTCAAATAAATCCTGACAGTGATGCTTTGGAATTAATAAAGTATGTCCTTTAGCAACAGGTGAAATGTCTGTGAATGCATAGACATGGTCGTCTTCATAAATTTTTGTACTTGGAATGGATCCATCAATAATTTTACAAAATAGGCAATCGCTCATTCGTGATTTCCCCTTTCATTTATGTATGTAATTACATTCTATCACACTCATAACTGTATCATTTGCTAATTTTTGATAAAATATAAAACAAGAAGAGGAGTGAGGTCATGTCAGTATTAGAGGTACAGCATGTGACAGGTGGCTACACAAGAAAGCCTGTTATTAAAGATTTATCATTTACTATTGGAAAAGGGGAGCTCGTTGGCTTAATTGGCTTGAATGGTGCTGGGAAAAGTACAACGATTAAGCATATTATTGGTACAATGCTTCCCAAAGAAGGGGATATTCGATTAAATGGTGTTACATTAAAGGAGGATACGGACAAGTATCGTACATCATTTTCTTATATACCTGAAACGCCTGTATTATACGATGAGCTAACTTTAAGGGAACATTTAGCATTAACGGCAATGGCTTATGGCCTAGATGAGGCAACGCTTGCAGCTAGGTCGGAATTATTATTGAAAGAATTTCGGATGGAGAAAAGATTGAATTGGTTCCCATCGCATTTTTCTAAAGGAATGCGTCAAAAGGTGATGATTATGTGTGCCTTTTTAGTTAATCCAAGTCTTTACATTATTGATGAGCCTTTTGTGGGGCTTGATCCCCTTGGCATTCAATCATTGCTAGATCAAATGGATGAAAAGAAAAAAGAGGGCGCTTCTATATTAATGTCCACTCACATTTTATCGACAGCTGAGAAGCATTGTGATCGAATCATCTTATTGCATGAGGGTCGTGTTCGAGCACAGGGAACGATGAATGATTTACGTCATGCTTTTGCTATGCCACACGCGACATTAGATGAATTATATATTGCTATGACAAAGGAGCGGGACCATGAAGAACTTGCGTGATGTATGGTCTTCTCGCTTCATGCATTATATCGGAGAAGTACAAAAGTATATGCAATTTATTTTTACTGGGCATATCGCGATTGTACTCGTATTTCTTGTTGGAGCAGGAGGCTATCAATATAGTGAATGGCTAAAAAACGTGCAAATAGATTTTCCAGCAGAAATAGTTATTGCTGTAATCGTAGGAATTTTATTAGCTTTTAGTCGACCTACTTCGCTTTTGAGAGAGCCAGACCAAGTGTATTTATTACCTGTAGAATCAAAAATGTCACAGTATTTTAAAAAGGCGTTAGCATGGACATTTTGGTCTCAGGTTTGGATTGTTGCGATTGTTTATATTGTAAGTATCCCTTTACTTAAGGCCGTTACTGATTTAACAACAATTGAAATTTGGGCGGTGTTTGTACTAATTATCGTATTGAAATTTTTTAGTGTTCAAGGCGAATTTAGCTATCGTTATAGTGAACGTGGCAAACTTATTTGGGTGGACAGACTAATCCGAGCAATTATATTTGGTGTGGCTATTTACATGGCGCTCCAAGCTCAATTGCTATTAGCAATTGTTGTAACTGTTATTGGCTGTATTTACATTCTTATATTCAGAAAAAAATGTAAGGATGAGCCTGTGCCATACGAGCATTTTGTTGAGCTAGAGCAAAATCGTATGATGAGCTTCTATCGTTTTGCAAATTATTTTACAGATGTGCCCCATTTAAGAGGAATCATTCGCCGAAGAGCATGGCTTGATTGGTTGTATACATTTATTCCTTATAAGAAGAAGAACACACAAAAATATTTGGTGTTCCGCACTTTTGTACGTACAGATGATCATTTTTATTTATGGCTTCGTTTAACAGTGATTTCTGCTGTTATTGCAGCGTTTGTCGATATTCCTATTGTGACATGGATTGTTGTAGGAGCATTAAGCTTTGCGTCCACAATCCAGTTAAAGCAAGCCTTATTGGCAAGTGGAGAATTTCGTATGGACATGCTCTACCCATTGCCTGATCATGTGCGCAAGGCAGCCGTTCAACAAATTGTCCGTTTAGCGATGATTACTCAAGCTATTATTGTTGGTATATGTAGTGTGATGCAGCCAATGTTCTATATAGGAATTGTCATTATTATTGTTGTCAGTGAAATAACGTCGAAGGTTTCTAAGCCTTAATTAAAAGTCCATGTAGATGTCTACGTGGACTTTTTGAATGCTTAACAATAACTTAATATTGGTAAATTATTTGATTAATTGATAATCAAGATGCTATTAATAATATTTTACCACCACCACGGATGATGGTGAGGAGCTGGCGTATGAGGTGCGGCTCCTGTAAAGAAAAATGTGCCTGGCTTTTCCTCTAAGATTGTTGTCTCCATTTCAAAAACATTACAAGTTTCCTTGGGTAGTTTGATCAAGGTGTGTACCATGTCCACTCCTACCTTGGATTTTAGGTTAGATTATTCTAGATAAAAACAGTGTGGTAAAACGAATGTTACTCCTCGTCTTCTTCTTTTGGGGTAGCACTATAGGTTGTAATATAGGAAGCAGCTGAAAATATATTTTGCTGACGTACACCAGTTGGTTCTTCCCGTTCAGCATGTGCTGATTTAAATGCTTTTGAGCTTTTCCATGCTTCAAATGAATGTGGGCCATTCCATTGTGTCATGACAATATAGGTTTCGCTATTTAACGGTCGAAGTAGTCGGAATGCTAAAAAACCCGGTTCATCCTCGATAGCACGTGCACGATTTAAAAAGCGATGTTCAAAAACAGGTCGACCTTCATCTGTAACAGGAATATTATTAAAAACAAAAAATCCACGCTCTTCTAAATTATTTACTGAATCTAATACTTCAAACTTACGTGGTGTGGCAAATACAGATTTTCCTTCAGTTTCATGTATAAGTACAGAATTCCCTTCCCCATGTATTAGAATCATCTCCTGGTTTTGGTGCTTTTTTCTTACTTGTTCTAAAAAATCTCCTGTACCTGAAGTTAAATAAATATACATAAATTTGCCCTCCTTATGAATGCTCTGACTAATAGCTTGATTATCTCCATTTAAGTGGAAGTCTATAGCTTTGTCAAAAAAGAAACCTTTTAGAAAGAACAATTTTATGACATTTCATGTGGAAAACTATACAATTGCTAAGGAAGCGTTTACTATTGAAAACGGATATCAATAATAAAGGAATAAACTAAAGATTTTATCTTCATTCAGAAAATGTTTTTTGTATCGAAAGCAAAGCGGCGCATACAGAAGGCTCCCACTTCTACATGTGGTGAGATGAACGCGGTTTTGGTTTCTTTTCATTGGGTGTTCAAACACCTACTGAATGAAGATAAAGCCTCTGGTGGATGTCACGGATTTTCAAAGGAATGAATTGTGCAGGTACAAAATCCGGACGTAATTACGCCAAGGCGAAATTGATACGATATGAATTTTATCGAGGGGAAGGAACTATTCATGACAACATTTAATGATACACTTCTTCGTGCTGCACGAGGGGAAAAAACAGAACATACACCTGTCTGGTATATGCGACAAGCAGGACGCTCTCAGCCAGAATATCGTGCGATTAAAGAAAAATATTCGTTAGAGCAAATCACACATCAACCTGAGCTTTGTGCGTATGTAACGCGTTTACCCGTAGAAAACTATAATGTTGATGCGGCTATTTTATACAAGGATATTGTAACACCTCTCCCTGGTATCGGTGTCGATGTGAAAATCAAAGCAGGAGTTGGTCCTGTTATTTCCAATCCTATTCGTTCAGTTGCTGATGTGGAAAAATTAGGCGAATTTAATGCTAAGGAACAGACACCTTTTGTATTGGAAACAATAAAATTATTAACAGAAGAGCAACTAAATGTACCTTTAATTGGTTTTGCTGGTGCACCTTTTACGCTTGCAAGCTATATGATTGAAGGTGGACCTTCAAGAAACTATAATAAAACAAAATCATTTATGGTATCAGAGCCACAAGCTTGGTTTGCATTAATGGATAAATTAGCAGATATGATTATTTCTTACGTAACAGCACAAATCGAAGCGGGAGCAAAGGCAATACAAGTATTTGACTCTTGGGTAGGTGCTCTAAATGTTGAAGACTATCGTATCTTTATTAAACCAGTAATGACACGTATTTTTGCTGAGTTGAAAAAAGAAAATGTGCCACTTATTCAGTTCGGTGTTGGTGCAAGCCATTTGGCAAAAGAGTGGAATGATTTACCGATTGACGTTGTTGGCTTGGATTGGCGTCTACCGATTAAAGAAGCAAGAGCAAATGGTATTACTAAACCAGTACAAGGTAACTTAGATCCATCTTTATTAATTGCAGACTGGTCGATTATAGAAAAGCGTGCAAAAGATATTATTGATCAAGGCTTAGAAATGCCTGGACATATCTTTAATCTTGGACACGGTGTATTCCCAGACGTAGATCCAGAGGTATTGAAACGATTAACAGCTCTTACTCATGATTACAGTGCTCAACAAATCCAAGCACGCTCTTAAAGTTAAGAAGCTTTGACTAAATCTTGTCTGTGAATACTACATTCTGTACAAAACAGCAAGGGAGCTGTCCAACCAAATAAATTGGACGGCTTCTTTTTACCACATATTATTCTTGATAAGAAAAGATATTTTTAAACTATTATTTAGAGGTGAAAAGGGTAATGAAAGAAATCAAAGGCTTGTTAGTAATGGCATATGGAACACCTTATAAAGAAGAAGATATAGAACCTTACTATACGCATATTCGTCATGGTCGTAAACCATCACAAGAGCACTTAGAGGATTTACGTAGTCGTTATGAAGCAATTGGTGGGTTATCACCACTTGCTGCTGCAACAAAAGCTCAAGCAGAAGCCCTTTGTGCACGATTAAATGAAGTTCAAGATGCTGTAGAATACAAATTATTTATTGGTTTAAAGCATATTCATCCATTTATCGAAGATGCTGTAGAACAGATGGTAGCTGAAGGTATTAATGAAGCGGTTTCTATTGTATTGGCGCCTCATTTTTCAACATTCTCCATAAAATCTTATAATGGACGAGCAGCAGAAGCGGCTGGGGATCGTTTAACAATTACTTCAGTAGAATCTTGGTACAATGAACCAAAATTCATAGAATATTGGAAAAATAAAGTGAACGAAACATTTAATGGTATGTCTGAAGAAGAACGTGAAAAAGCATGTTTAATTGTGTCTGCCCATTCACTTCCGGAGAAAATAAAAGAGTTGGGCGATCCATATGAAGACCAATTAATCGAGACAGCTCGTTTAATCCAAGCAGCAACTGGTGTAGAAAATGTAGAAGTAGGCTGGCAATCAGCAGGGCAAACACCAGAGCCTTGGATTGGTCCAGATGTTCAAGATTTAACTCGTGAACTTTACGAGCAAAAAGGCTTCCGTTCATTCGTTTACACACCAGTTGGCTTTGTAACAGAACATCTAGAGGTTTTATATGATAATGATTTTGAATGTAAAGTTGTTTGTGATGAACTAGGGGCGAAATACTATCGTCCAGCTATGCCAAATACGCATCCATTATTCATTGATGCGATGGTAGATGCTATTCATAAAAAATTAAGCTAAGCGAAAAGAAAGTGATGATGTTGGTGACCCAGAAAAGACGAAAGGTAGTTGTGGTAGGCGGTGGCATTACTGGTCTTACAGCTGCGTTCTATATGCAAAAAGAAGCAATCGCAAAAGAATTGCCGTTAGATATCGTACTTGTCGAGTCGTCACTACGTCTTGGCGGAAAAATTCAAACACTCAGAAAAAATGGTTTTATTATCGAGCGCGGGCCAGAATCTTTCTTTGATCGTGAGAATTATGTATATGCTTTGGCAAAGGATTTAGGCATTGAACAGGAAATGATTACAAGCAATACAGGACCGACTTACATTGCTGTTGGTAGTCAATTGTATCCAATCCCCAGTAATCTTTTGTCTGGGGCAACACCACATGTCTCGTCATTTATTACATCAGGTTTGTTTTCACTTAGCGGCAAAGTTCGTGCAGCGGGGGATTTTTTCATCCCTCGCTCTGCACAGGATGATGACCAACCATTAGGGCAATTTTTTAGAAGAAGATTTGGTGCTGAAATAGTGGAAAATCTAGTAGAGCCATTACTTGCTGGAACATTTGCTGGTGATATTGAGCAGTTAAGCATGCGGTCAACATTCCCACAGCTTTATGGATTAGAACAAAAATATCGTAGCCTACTTATTGGTATGAAAAAGTCGGGTACGAATTTTTTAAATAACAATCTCAATACGGAAAGTAAGGGGATCTTTCAAACATTTAATAATGGTCTTGAGACACTTATCGAAAAACTTGAAGAATCACTACTGCCTGGGATAGTTATGAAGGGTGTTAAAGTTGAGGAAATTGAGCATGGTATGGATGGTACTGTCCAAGTTGTGTTAAACAATTTTACACAATTAAAAGCAGATGCCGTTATTATTGCTACACCATTTAATGTGGCAAGAAAAATGTTCAGCAAACACAAGCTATTAACTGAATTGAGCACGATGAAGGCAGCAACTATTGCTACTGTGACAATGGCATTTAAAAAAGAACAGTTAGGTGATCTAGATGCAATATCATTTTTTGTCTCCCGAAATAGTGATTTTTCAATAACTTCCTGTACTTGGATAAATCGAAAGTGGCCTGGCACAATACCTGATGATTATGTGCTGTTACGTAGTTATATTGGCCGAGTGGGCGACGAGGCAATTGTAGCGTTATCCGATACAGAAATTGAAAAGACTGTGTTGCAGGATTTAATGAAAACGGTTGGTGTAGATGGAGAACCGTTAATGACTGTAGTTTCCCGCTGGAAAAATGCTATGCCGCAGTACACGGTAGGGCATGAGGCAAAGATAGAGCGTGTAAAACAAGAATTACGTGAACATTTTCCGACTGTTAAGCTCTCGGGAAGTTCCTTCGAAGGAATATCAATACCTGAATGCGTTGAACAAGGTAAAAATGTTGCTGACGAAGTACTAATGGAAATGTTTATGGATTAAATAGTTATTAGAAGTAGTACAAACTTGAACAATGTTTGTACTACTTTTTAATTGCTTTTAAGAGATTCCGCGATAAATTATTTGTAAAGTATGAAATAGGAGCGTTTAAAAGTAAACATTGCACAAGTTAGATACATTGAAATAGAGAACTGGGAAAGTAAGCTTTTACTTTCCCAGTAAAGATCATATAGAGAATGATAGTTGTTCAACCAGTAAAAATTTTTGTTCTTTTATGCTATGAAATTCGGTGACATGACCATACAATACCGCCAGAGTTAGCTCCTCCAAGAGTAAGCCCGATTGTTAAACCGCTAGCATTGTAGAATAAATCAATAGTATCACCTGCATTTAACTCGACTTCTCCAGCTAATGTTACTGTTCCATTACCAAGAACAGCGCGTAAAGTTAACACCACAGGTATTGCTACGTTTAATACAGGGAATAACCCACTTATTAAATTTGTTGATGCGTTTCTGCGAATTGCGAATGACGGATTGACAGTAGGACCTAAACTTAAAGTAAGAGCTGCAGTTGTAGAGTAGTTGATTGTAGCCTCAAAAGCATATCTTCCGGTTGTTGGAACAGTGAAAATTCCTGTTACTGGATTGAATGCTGGTGTTGTGAAATACGGCGATGCAACACTCCAGTTTTCGATTGTACTAGAAGCACTTACTGCTATACCATTATTAAATGCTGAGAAACCTTCTGTAAATGCTGGTCCAGTAGAGCCAGTCACACCAGTACCAGTAGGCCCAGTAGGCCCAGTGTCACCAGTAACGCCGGTAGCGCCAGTGACTCCAGCTAACCCAGCCACACCAGTAGGTCCAGTAACGCCGATAGCGCCAGTGTCCCCAGTAACCCCAGTAGCGCCAGTAGGTCCAGTGACTCCAGCTAACCCAGCTACTCCAGTAGGTCCGGTAGCTCCGGTAGCGCCAGTGTCCCCAGTAACGCCGGTAGCTCCGGTAGGTCCAGTGATTCCAGCTAACCCAGCTACTCCAGTAGGTCCAGTAACTCCGGTAGCGCCAGTGTCCCCAGTAACGCCGGTAACCCCAGTAGCGCCAGTAGGTCCAGTGACTCCAGCTAACCCAGCCACACCAGTAGGTCCAGTAACGCCAGTAACCCCAGTAGCTCCAGTAGGTCCAGTGACTCCAGCTAACCCAGCTACTCCAGTAGGTCCAGTAACTCCAGTAGGTCCAGTAACTCCGGTAGCGCCAGTGTCCCCAGTAACGCCGGTAACCCCAGTAGCGCCAGTAGGTCCAGTGACTCCAGCTAACCCAGTAACCCCAGTAGCTCCGGTAGCGCCAGTGTCACCAGTAACGCCAGTAGCGCCAGTAGGTCCAGTAGCGCCAGTAGGTCCTGTAATTCCTCCGGTAGGTCCCGTAGGTTTAACTGGCCAAATAGGACAATTTTGAGGAAAATTCCCTTTACAATTACAAGGAAATGAGTTACATCTACTACAAATCCTATTTTTAAAATTTGCAAAATCCATTTTCTCACCTCCTTTCTCAGATATCGTATTCATTGAGATGATAGAAGAAATAGATAATTACCTCTTTTTTTGATAAATAGGATTTGTTCATAGTTTATTTTTTGGAAGTTTTATTGAAAAGTTGTTTTATGCCAGATTATAACTTTAAAAAACTTAATTTAATTAATATATTAAGAGCTCTTATGGTCTTTCGCTAAGATTCGTTCAAAATACTTTTTATTGTGTAAAACCTTTTCGTCATTTGGAATAAACGATCTAGCTAATTCATTATGGGCATTGGCTAGTTCATATTGTTGCAAGCGGTCAAAAAGTACACAAAGTTGTAAATGAGGTAACCACGTAGTATAGATTTTATTTTGGAATGGGGCGTTTGGGTTTTGTTTAATGATGAGGGCTTGTTCGTACCAGAATATAGCTTCGTAATTTTTATAATTATCCATAAAATGGAATCCTAGTCTACAACACGCTTCTGGGCGGGGAATATCATATTCGAAGCTTCTCAATATAGAGCTCAAATAATTTCCTTTATCATCTAAATTGGAATAGCAATCTGCTAATTTGTAGCATGCTTGAATATTATCTTCTACCCAGCCCAATTTAGAGGTTAAAAATGTTTCATAGTAAAATAGTGCATCCTCAAATTGTCCATGATCTAGTAATTCATTTGCGTAATAAAATGTATCACGGGGGGAAAGAGGTTCTCCAGATTGGACGAGTTGCCTATAGATATTAATATTTCGAGTATGATCATGACTAAGTGGTAAATGGCTGACAGCGACATCACTATCTAAAAGATGGCCACCTACCTCTAAATATTCGTGGACAGCTCCTATCCATTGAAAGTGTTTATCCCTTTTTACTAAACGATATCTTCTTATTAGAGAGCTTACATGGCCCTCACTATCAAAACTTAAGTGATAATTCATTGAAACTGCGTCTATATTTGAGTTTAATGATTGTTTTAGAGATTTAAATTTCTCCTGATCCTCCGCTAAAAATACATCGTCTGCATCAAGCCATAAAATATACTCCTTTGTTGCTTGTTGAAATGAAAAATTTCGTGCTGCTGCAAAATGATGAATCCAATTAAAATCAAAAATTCGATCTGTAAATTGTTTAGCGATTTCCTTTGTACTATCGGTAGAACCCGTATCAATAATATTAATCTCATCAACCAAGTCTTTAACGGATGCTAAACATCTACCAATAACATCTTCTTCATTTTTTACGATCATACATAAGCTAATTGACACCATAACTAAAAAAGCCTCCTTTCCAGAATCTATGTAGTATATGTTTTCTAAAGGAGGAGAGTTGGATAAATGTTTGTTAGTAGTATTATTTTTATAATGGATCTGACAATGCCGCTGGTTTGTCATAGAATTACCAATCAAGTTTCACTCGGATTTCACAAATGTGAAGTATAGTTAAGAGGCAGAGGTGATGATGTTGAAAAGGATTGCATTCTTCATTCTTTCTTTACTTCTAGTAGTATGGTTGGCTGGCTGTAAGGAATTATCCTTTAAGCCTATCAAGAGCAAACAGAACTTTATTGCGTCTTTAAATATACAAGAACCATCATTAGATTTTATAGATGAACAGGGGAAGGTAATTGCCACATGGTTGTTCGATAAAGCTTATACTGGTGCAGTATTGCTGGGAGACAATCGTATATTATTGTTCGGTCATCAGTTAGATAAAATTGATGTTTATACATTATCAACTGGGGAAAAGCTCTATTCAAAAAAAGTGAAGATGGGTACTACAAATGTTTATTATTCCGAAAATGATAAACAATTCTTTATTACGAATAGCACCACGAATACAGTGACAAGCTTTGATGAGAAGGGAAATGAGCTTGCCTCACAGCAGTTAGGTAATTACCCTATGTCCATGGTAGCTTTTAAGGAAAAGCTATATATCATAAATTTTAAAGATACCAAATTATCAATTTTAAATGTCAAAAATCTGAAGGTTGAACAGGAATGGGTCATTCCAAAATCAGCACATGGTTTAGCGATAATAGAAGAGACAAATGAACTGTGGGTTGGAGGGCATGGTGATGGCAGTAAACCTAATAGCTCTGTAAAGCGTTATGATTTAGCTACAGGCGAATTGCAAGGTGAAATAGAGATGCCGTTAATGCCTGTAGGATTAACAAAAACGAAAGATTCAGTACTTGTAATTAGTCATGGACATAATGAATTATATGTAGCTGACTTTAATGGTAAGGTGAAATGGCAGCTAGAGGTAGGGGCTAATCCATTTGTTGTTGATCAATTTAAGAATTATATTGTAGTTGCCGGGTATGATGATCACACATTGTATTTTATTAAGGATGGTCATGTAGAAAAAACAGTGGATGTTGGAAAAGGTGCATTTCAACTGTTAGTGAGGGAGGAAAAATTGTGACAACTGTATTAATTGTTGATGATGAGCGAGATATGCGCAATCTAATAGAGATGATGCTTAAAAATTCTAATTTTGAAACCTTTACTGCAGCAAGTGGTATGGAGGCATATGATATTATTGTTCGTGAACAAATTGATTTGGTTTTACTAGATGTTATGATGCCGCATGAGGATGGCTTTGTAGTATGTCAAAGTATCCGAGCAATGTCGAATGTACCAATCATATTTTTAACTGCCCGTGACGCAAATGAAGATAAGGTAAAGGGGCTAACGCTTGGCGGGGATGATTATATTGTCAAGCCATTCACAGTAGAGGAGCTACTAGCTCGTATACGTGCGGTTTTGAGAAGAACTGGCTCAAGAATAACGGAAATACAGCAAAAATATATTGTTATTGGACCAATAAAGTTAGATGAAATATCTCGAAAAGTTTCTGTGAATGATAAAAGTATCCCACTTACGCTAAAGGAATTTGAACTATTGCAGCTATTTATGAAAAATCCAGGAAATGCATATACGCGGGAGCAATTATTAGAACGCATTTGGGATATTGATTATATTGGTGGAACAAGAACTGTGGATACACATATTAAAACGTTACGGCTGAAGCTTGGAAAGGAAGCAGCGGCATATGTACAAACCGTCTGGGGAGTAGGCTACCGTTTTGACGCAAACGAATGAAAAAGATTTCTACTCGTATTTGGATATTAATTTTTACTTTTTTAATTATAACGGTCGTATTTATGTATGTTTTGACTGATTTTTTATATGAACGACTTTATGTGGAAGACACAGAAGATATGATGATTGAGGTCGGTACGAAGTTACAAACTATGTTTCCAGGCGGAAAGGTAACAGATGAATTTATTGCAGATATTGAACATTATAGTAATTATTCAAATTTAAATATTTTTGCAGTCAGAAATCCTCGTGAGCTTAGCGCTTGTGTACCATTTGATATTGATTATGAAACATTGATTGGTCCAGAGGATCGCCAGCAATTATTAGCAGGTCATTATGTACAGAAAATAGGGTATGAGCCTCGGTTTGACAGACAGCTTATTTCTGTAGTACTTCCATTAGTAGATCAAAATAGACTTGAAGGCATTATCTATATTTACTTTCCATTGGCAAAAATTAGTGAGTTAGCAAATGAACAGGTTGTTTTTCTAGTTGGAAGCGCCCTATTATTTTTACTCGTAATAAGTTTTTTAATTTATCAAGGGATTCGCCATATAATGCGACCGTTAAGTGAATTGCAAAGGGCAGTAGAAGAAATGTCGGATGGAAATTATGGAACTCGTGTGCCGGTTAATTCAAGGGATGAGATTGGCCGATTATCTAGTACCTTTAATAAAATGGCAGCTTCTATACAGCAAGAGGATGAGGCGCAAAAAACATTTTTAGCTACCGTTTCTCATGAATTACGGACGCCTATTAGTTATGTGAAAGGCTATGGTGAAGCATTGCATAATGGTTTCATACAGGAAGAACAGAAAGAAGAAACCATTCAGCTGATTGTTCGCGAGGCAAATCGTATGGAGCGTTTGACAAATGAACTGCTTCAACTAGCTCGGATGGAGAATGAGCAAAAAGAAATTACCCTATATCCAATTCCACTTGCTGAAACATTACGAGAAGTACAAAAGATATTAACTCATCAGGCAGAAAAAAAGAGGATAGCACTCCATTTAGATGCTGACGATGCTTTAATTATCAAAGCAGATGAAATCAAGCTGAAGCAGGTTTTTATTAATATAATAGAAAATGCTATTAATTACTCGAATGAGCAGTCAAAGATAGAAATAGTAGCTGTGGAGAATCATAACAATGCTCAGATTATAATAAAGGATTATGGAATTGGTATTCCACAGGAGGACCTACCACATGTGACTGAGCGCTTTTATCGTGTCAATAAGGCTCGTAGTCGAGCAGATGGTGGTAGTGGCTTAGGCCTATCAATTGTGGAGCAGCTTTTAAAGCAGCTATACGGTAAAATTGAAATTGAAAGTAAAGTAGAAAAGGGCACAACGGTGAAGATTACGTTGCCATTAATGGAGGAAGAATAAATGAAAAAGTGGTTGTTTGCATTAATAGCAGTACCTGCATTATTAGTTGGGTGTGGGGAAAAAGAACCGACAACATTAAAGGAGCCAGAGGTACCTCAAATACCAGATGTTGAAATTTTAACAGCAAAAGAAGTAGCAATTAATGAAACAATTGAACTTGCTGCACATGTAGAGCAGGGTGGAAAAAATGTCGATAATGCTGCTGTAGAATTTGAGGTTTGGGAATCTGGCAAACGTGATGAAGGACAAATGATTGAAGGGAATTTAGAGAAGGACGGCGTTTATAAAGCAACAACGACTTTCGACCATGATGGTGTTTATTATATATACGCTCATACAACTGCTAATGGCGTACATAATATGCCAAAACAACAAATTATAGCTGGAAACCCAGATATGTCAAAGGTTGTACCAGAGGATGACAAAGCGAAAAACAGCATGGATAATAATATGATGAACCATGGTAATGATACAGAGCAAAGTGATGAAGAAAAAAATGAAAAAAATCATGATTAAACACTTGCATTATTGTTAAAATAGGAATATGATAATGACCAGATGACCGAAATGGTTTTCTGGTCATTTTGTTTCTGTGTACTAAGAATGTACATAACATAACAAGAAAGGATGTTACTAATGGATCGTAGGCAGGAAATTCTTGAAGCAGCTGCAAAATCTTTTACATTGTTTGGTTACAAGGCGACAACGATGGAGCAAGTAGCGAAAATTGCTAATGTCGGTAAGGGTACGATTTATACATTCTTTGCAAATAAAGAAATTTTATTTCAAGAGATAGCAATGTCACTTGTACGAGAGATGAAGGCAGAAGCAGATGCAGTGTTGGATGCATCAGCTAGTTTTATGGACAATGCACATAATGCTTTAATGAAAATGCTCCAGTTCCGTGAAAAACATCTTTTATTTGCGAAGTTATTAGAGGAGGAAAAAGAATTACGAACGCCAGTTGTCAAACAAGTTCTCATCCGTATCGAGACTGAGATTTTATCGTATGTTGCTGAGTTAATTCAAAGGCGTATTGATAAAGGTGAGATTCGAGACTGTGATGCAGAATTAGTAAGCTATCTATTGCTAAAGGCATATCTAGCATTTGTCGTTGATTGGCATGAACTACATGGTGATATGATTCCCGAGGAAAAGATTTTAAATCTTTTTAAAGAAACAATCTTTCGTGGACTAATTTTAACTTGATTACTGGATTAAGCCAGTCTATTCATGGAAGGTTTCAATTTTTTGGATTAAAATGACCGACTGACGTTTTCGGTCAACTAGTATAGGAGTGAGGTAATTTTATGATTAAAGCTGAATGGCTGAAAATCTTGAAAACAAGAAAAATGCTTGTGTCAATCATCGCTGTATTATTTATCCCAGTCATGTATGCAGGCATGTTTTTATGGGCTTTCTGGGATCCATATGCAGGCCTACCTAACCTACCAGTAGCAATTGTCAATGAAGATAAAGGTGCTGAAATGGATGGGGAAAAATTAGACTTAGGTGATACCCTAGTCGAAAAGCTTGTTGATAGTGAGCAATTTAATTTTATTGAAGTATCTAAAGAACAGGCTGAAAAAGGTTTAAATGGCCGTGACTATTACATGATTTTAGAAATTCCAACAAATTTCTCTGATCATGCTACAACACTATTAGATGACAAACCTTCTAAATTAGTGATGAACTATATTCCGAATGAAGGATTAAACTTCCTTGGTGCACAGATTGGTGAAACAGCAATGGATCGTGTACGTGCGGAAGTAAATGCACAGGTTTCAGCGACTTATGCAGAAAAATTATTTGATTCCATTGCAACACTTGGAGATGGCTTTACAGAAGCTGCTGATGGCTCCAATAAGCTAGATGAAGGTGCTCAAAAAGTTGCTAATGGTGCGAAAGATTTAAAAGGTTATCTTGAGCAACTAGCATCAAGCACAATTGAGTTATCAAATGGTACAGATAAAATCACAAAAGGTGCTGGAGATGCTGCCAAAGGTGCAAATGATTTATCTACTGGTTTAGTAAAGCTTCAGGATGGTACAGTGCAATTACAAAAAGGTGCCCAACAAGCAGCTAATGGTGCTACAAGTCTTGAGCAAGGTTTAACGCAATATACACAGGGTGTTGCGAAAGTGGAAGCGGGCTTAAACACTTTAAATGACAAACAACAACAGATTAGTTCAGGCGCAGCTTCTATTGCTGAGAACGCTGGTGCATTAAATGGTGCAGCAAACCAATTAACATCTGGCTCTGCAAAAGTAGAAGCAGGAATTACAGCCTTATCTAACCAATTACAAGGTATGATGGCTTCAATGCCTGAAGAGCAAGCAGCAGTATTAAAGCAAACATTAGCAGAGCTTCAAGCTGGAAGTGCTAGCGTGCATAATGGTTTAAATTCGTTATCTGCAGGCACAGAAAAATTACAAGCTGGTGCAAATCAAGTTAGCTCTGGAGCTACTCAAATTGCAGCAGGTCAGGCAGAAGTGTTAGCAGGGGCTAACACACTAACTGCAAAAAGTAATGCATTAGTGGAAGGCGCTAAGGGTCTTCAAGCAGGTAATACGACATTAGCAGCAAAATTAGGTGAACTAAATGCTGGCGTGAAAACAGCAGTAACAGGTTCTAAAACATTAGCGTCTGGTTTAAATGAATTAGCGAATGGTACAACAACTTTAAATCAAGGTACATCTACACTTGCCTCAAAATCTGGTGAGCTAGCACAGGGCTCTGCAACACTTGCAGATGGTTCAACTGAGCTTGCAGATGGTACATCAACTTTATCTGGCAAATTAGGTGAAGCAAGTGAGAAAGCAAATGAAGTTCATGCAAATAAAGACACATATGATATGGTAGGTAGCCCAGTTCAAGTCGATAAGGAATCTGTTAACCATGTACCTAACTACGGTACAGGCTTCGCTCCATACTTTATTTCCCTTGGCCTATTCGTTGGAGCATTATTAATTTCCATCGTGTTCCCACTAGTAGAGCCAGCTATTCGTCCGAAAAATGGAGCAGCTTGGTTTACAAGTAAGGTGTCAGTATTAGCATTCGTTGGCTTAATTCAAACTATATTAACAGTGGTTATTGTTAAATGGGGACTTGGTCTTGAAGTAAATAATTTAGGATACTTCATATTAACAGCATTATTAACAAGCTATGTTTTCTTAGCTTTAATTCAAATGTTAGTGTCCATCTTCGGTGATCCAGGACGCTTCATAGCAATTGTTGTACTAATTTTACAATTAACAACAAGTGCGGGAACATTCCCACTGGAGTTAATCCCATCACCGTTACAAGTATTTAATAAACTATTACCAATGACATATACTGTTCAAGCCTTTAAATCAAGTATTTCTACAGGCGATATGACATTCTTAATGCAAAACTATGGCGTTCTATTAGGCTTCCTAGTTGCATTCTTAGCAATTACGTTCGGATACTTCATGTTACTACACACAAAACGCTATTCCAAAGTAGCCGAAGAAAATTAAAATTCAACTTACTATGCACCCACCAATTAAATGGTGGGTGTTTTTATGTTGCTATTGTATTGAGTATTTTCATGGGCTTGGCTATTGTGAGAAAATTCTCAGGTGGAGGGGAGGTCCGCTCGGGTATAGAAAGGATTCGCTCAGGTAGAAGACCAGACCTGCTTAGGTTGAGAGAAAATTTGCTCGGATAGGAGGCAAATTGCTTGAGTATAGAAAGAATTCGCTCAAGTAGAAGGAAGAACTGCTCGGGTTGATGGAAAATTCGCTCAGGTGGGAGGCAACCTGCTCGGGTATAGAAAGGATTCGCTCAGGTGAAAGGAAAAAGTGGTCTTCTGTCAAGAAAGTGGACATAAAAAAGTGAGAGCTTCAAAGCTACCGCACTGCGTTTGGTGGGCAATGGAAGTCAATTGTTCAAAGAGCTTGAACAATTGATTTCCATCGCTTGAAACGGTTTTGAGATTAACTTGCGTGTTTCTGAAACGTCAAGCGTTCAAATTGGTTCGGTGAACGATAGCCAAGGGTCGAATGTCTTCTATGTTCATTATAAAAATTTGAAATATAACCATTTATCGCTTTGAAGGCTGCTTTCTTTGTTTGGAATTTTTGGCGATAAATCATTTCTTTTTTTATGGTCGCATGAAACGATTCAATGCAGGCATTGTCATACGGATCACCTTTTTTACTCATACTAATTTGGCAACCATGCTTTTTTAAAAGTTCGATATATTCCGTTGAACAGTATTGCGCCCCACGGTCTGAATGATGAATGAGTCCTTTTTTTGGTCGGCGTATGAAGAACGCTTTTTTCAAAGCTATTAACACTAAATCTACTTTCATATGATCGGCCATTTCCCACGCTACAATTTTACGAGAATACAAATCCATAATACTCGCTAAATACACCCATCCCTCCAGCGTTCGGATATAGGTAATATCAGCGACCCATACTTGATCTGGTTCTTCCACATAAAACATGCGTTTCAGTATATTAGGATACACCAGTGCATCATGATTTGAATCTGTTGTCGTCACATAGCTTCTCGGCTGTGTTGCGCACAGTTCCAGTCCTCGCATGATGTTTGCCACTGTTTTTTGTGAAAGAGGATAACCCCATTCCAACAGATCTTTATGTACTCGCGGGCTGCCATACGTACCATAGCTTTCATGAAACGATTGTTTAATTTTTTGTGTGACTTTCATTTTATATTCTTCTTTTTCTGTTATCGGTGCTGCCTGTTTTGCCAACCATTTATAATAGCCACTCGTCGATACTTTTAGAACACGGCACATCTTTACAATCGAAAACTCCTGTTTATGCGCTTCAATAAATTCAAACACTACTGCGGGTTTTTGGCAAAGATGTGCATCGCCTTTTTTAGAATTGCATTCTCCTCTTCTAAGTCACGAAGTTGCTTTTCATAAGTTGCTTCTAGCTTCTTTAGCTCCGAAGGGGTTATATATCTCACGTCGCCATTTTCTTGCTTTTTTCCATCACGATACTTTTTTACCCAGCGGTGAATAGAAGATTCCCCAAGCCCTAATTCATACGATAATTCTGTTACTTTTCGATTTTCTTCTACTACTAATTTCACAACATAATCACGATATTCTTGGGTTATTTTTTTAGTCATTCGGTACACGTCCTTTAAAATAGTTATTTCTATCATAGCTACTCTCAGTTTTCCGTGTCCACTTTTTATACTAACCTCAAAACTGCTCAGGTTGAGAAAAAATTCGCTCGGCTAAGAGGAAAAACTGCTCGGGTGAAAGAAAAAACTGCTCATGCTAAGTAGAATTTCACTCAGGCAGGAAGTCTCCTCTACCCAGGCAATGAAAAAATCTGCTAGATCCCAGAAACAACAAAAAAAACAACAGCTGATATGAGCGTATCAGCTGTTGTTTCGTAAGTGTAAGAGATTTAATTAAGGGTTCATCAAAAATGATGAGGGGTGTCATTAATAGTACGTGTGGGGCACGTAAATGACAATATTACAGAATAGGCAAATGCTTATAGGTGGTTACATTTTTCACAAGTGTTGCTGTAGCATTCACTTTGTTCTTCAATTTTTTCACCGCATTCTGTGCATTGCTTTGCAGGTAGGTTCTTGAAAAATTCAACTACGTTTTCTAACATTGTGGACTCCTCCTTTAAGTTCATCTGTACTATTACTGTTTTGATATTCCCTAGTGTATTATAACAGATGCTTTTCGTCAACACAAAATGCCTAATTTGCGTTAAAATAAATATGGATATTTTGTGAAGGAGGAAAAGCAAACGATGATTTTTGTTGATAATAAAGGAATTCATGACCCACGCATTAACCTTGCCATTGAGGAGTACTTATTAAAAACAATGGATGTTGAAAAGGAACCTGTACTCCTTTTTTACATAAACCAGCCTTCCATCATCATTGGAAAAAATCAAAATACTATTGAAGAGATTAATACAGATTACGTGGAGGACAACGGCATTATTGTTGTGCGACGACTATCTGGTGGTGGTGCAGTGTATCATGATTTAGGAAATCTTAACTTTAGCTTTATTACCAAAGATGATGGCGAAAGCTTTATGAATTATAAAAAATTCACGCAGCCTGTTGTTGAAGCATTGGCCAAAATGGGTGTCAATGCAGAGCTTTCGGGGCGTAATGATATTTTGGCAGAGGGACGTAAGGTTTCCGGAAACGCACAATTCTCTACTAAGGGGCGAATGTTTAGTCATGGCACATTGATGTTTGACACAGAAATTGATGCTGTTGTGTCTGCTTTAAAAGTGAAGAAGGATAAAATAGAATCCAAAGGCATTAAATCAATTCGCTCACGAGTGGCTAATATCTCAGAATTTTTGAAGGATAAGATGACTGTTGAAGCGTTCCGATTAGAAATTTTGAAATCCATTTTTAATGGTGAGGAAAATATTCGTTACTATGAACTATCGGAGGAAGACTGGGCAAATATCCATAAACTATCCGCAGAACGTTATCAAACTTGGGAGTGGAACTATGGTAAATCCCCACGCTTTAATATTCAAAAAACACATCGTTTCCCAACAGGAGGCATTGATATTCGCTTAGAGGTAAATCACGGCATTATTGAAGAGGCGCATATTTTTGGTGATTTCTTTGGGGTAGGAGACATGGCTGATGTTGCACAACGACTAGTTGGGATAAACTATAATCGAGCAGCAATTGCTGAAGCGTTAGCGGATATTGATATTCCAACTTACTTTGGTGGAATTACAACTGAAGAGTTTTTACAATTAATTTATTGAGTAAAGCTAATTCGGAAAAGACGCATGCCTAAGACGTCACACTTAGAGTACATGATCTTTTACGATAAAGGTTCGCAGACAATTATGTCGTCGAACCTTTTTTTGATACAATACAGAGTAGAAAGGAGTGTTCGTATGGAGAAGCATCGAATATTTATTGTCGAAGATGATGTAAAGATTGCATCATTACTTGCGGAAACGCTTAGAAAATATCAATACGAAGTTGAAACAATTAAAGAATTTGATCATCTCATTGAAGAGTTTACAGCATTTAACCCACATATGGTGTTGCTTGATATAAATTTACCTGCGTACGATGGCTATTATTGGTGTCGTCAATTACGTCAGCATACAACTTGTCCAATCATTTTTATTTCTGCCCGTTCAGGGGAAATGGACCAAATATTCGCATTGGAAAATGGTGGTGATGATTTTATCACAAAGCCGTTTAACTATGAGATTGTGCTGGCAAAGATTCGTAGTCACTTGCGCCGTACATATGGTGAATATGCAGCAAGACAAGAAGAACGGACGATTAAGCAGGGACAGCTAATTCTTCATTTAGAGAGAATGGAGCTTCATAAAAATGATTTAGAGATACCCCTTCAGAAAAAAGAATGTATTATTTTAGAGCTACTAATGGGTAATGCTCCAAAAGTAGTTACTCGTGAGCAATTACTAGAAGAGCTCTGGGATGATCAGGCTTTTGTGGATGAAAATACATTGAACGTTAATATGACACGAGTACGTAAAAAACTTGCGGATTATCATATTTCTTCCACGATTGAGACAGTGCGCGGTGCTGGTTATCGCTTTATGTTAAGCGCAGGTGAGCTATAGTGGGCTGGAAATTATTTTTGCGTGATTATGCATCATTCATTGTGTTCCAGCTACTATTAGTTGGATTCATCATGGTCTTATATGGGCTCGACGGTTTTCGAAACGTTGATACTGCGATTTATTCCTTCTGTATTAGTTTAGTATTGCTAGCCTCTTTTTTACTTGTCCGCTATTTAATGCGTCAGCGTTATTTATTGAAAATCTCGCAGCTTCCAAAAACAATGGAGGATGTACTCCAAAAAAACGCGAAAACGCCAGAAGCGATACAGACTGAAAAATATATGCATGAGCTTTATCGACTTTATCAACATGAGCTCCACTCATTGTATGCAAGTCAAAAACGACACGATCAATTTATGAATCAATGGGTGCATCAAATGAAAACACCGATATCAGTAATTGAGCTTTTATTACAGGATGAGCGCCCACTTGATAAAAGGAATGTGCAGGAGGAGATTGATCGTTTACGAAGAGGTTTGGACATGGTACTTGTGAATGCTCGATTGGAGAACTTTGAGGAGGACATGCAAGTAGAGCAAGTGGCATTAAAAACAATTGTTACTGCAACTGTAAATGAAAATAAACGTTTATTTATTACGAAAAGAGTTTTTCCTGAAATTCATATCGAGGATGACATAATCGTAGCAAGTGACTCTAAATGGCTTCGATTTATTATCGGACAATTTGTAACCAATGCTGTTAAATATACCTTTGAAGCCAATAAGAAAATAGTTATTTCTGCTGTGAAAAGGGATGACCATGTGCAGTTAGCCATTTGCGATGAAGGTATTGGTATTCCTGCCTCAGATCTTTCGCGTGTCACAAAAGCCTTTTTTACTGGAGAAAATGGTCGTAAAACAGGGGAATCTACAGGAATGGGCTTATATTTAGCTAAGGAGATTTGTGAAAAGCTCGGGCACGAATTAAACATAACATCAGAGGTAGGAAAAGGAACCATTGTTACAGTGACATTTACGAATTAGGGGGAGCAAGGATGAAAGAGGTACATTTTAATGAATGGGTTTTGAATATCGAGAGCGAAAAAACGGAAGCATTTATCGAATCAAATCAAGGTGACTGTGAATGTCTTTCCTGCAAAAATTTCCGTAAGGCTAATCTTTTGCTCGATGCAGAAGTTATGCATTTTTCAAATTGTCTTGGGTTAGACTTACAAAAACCAACTTTACTAAATGCTTTTCCTGTAGATGGTGAACAGGTGATGTATAGCGGACATTATACGGTATGTGGAGAAGTTATTGAAGGGGAAATGGACGCTTGGGATGTTGTTGTTGGCAATCATTGCTTTAGTCTTGTAGAGGACGATGATCAGGTATCGATTGCAGAGCCACATTTTCAAATTGGTTTTGAGGTAGTCTTGCAATGGCTATTACCAGAATCCCTGGAACTAATTAAGAAATAAGGTGAATGAAGCTATGTCTATTTTACAAATAAAAGATGTGACAAAGGTTTATGAAGGCAAGGTAACACATCGTGCACTAAATCAACTTAGCTTTGATGTTGAGGAGGGCGAGTTTTTAGCAGTCATGGGTCCATCAGGAAGCGGAAAAACAACATTATTAAATATTATTTCTACCATTGATGAACCCACTAGCGGTGAAATTATTTTAGACGGCTTAAATCCGCATAAGCTAAATGCAACAGAGCTTGCCTACTTTAGAAGAAGACAATTGGGTTTCGTTTTTCAGGATTTTAATCTGTTGCATATGCTGACAGTTGAAGAAAATATTGTGTTGCCACTAACGTTGGATCAACAACCGTTAGAAGTCATGGAGGAACGTTTGGCAAGCATTGTTGAAAAGCTGGATTTAACTTCTTTCTTGCAAAAACGACCAAATGAAATATCTGGTGGGCAGGCACAAAGAACCGCTATTGGACGAGCTCTAATTCATAATCCAAGTTTGATTTTAGCAGATGAGCCAACCGGTAATTTAGATTCGAATTCTTCACGTGATGTACTTGAACTTTTAACAAAAATCAATAAGGAAAAACAAACGACGATAGTCATGGTCACACATGATCCCATTGCAGCAAGCTACTGTGATCGCGTGTTATTTATTAAGGATGGAGAATTTTTCAACGAAATTTATAAGGATGATCGCCGTCAGATGTTTTTCCAACGAATATTAAATGTTTTAAGCTTACTAGGAGGAGGACAAGTAGGTGACCTTTCGACAATTCGCTTACCGTAATGTCGTACGGAACAGCCGTATTTACGGAGCCTTTTTCATGGCAAGCTTTTTTTCTGTGGCTGTGTTTTTTATCTATTCCATGCTAATGTTTCATCCAGATATTGAACGAGGTATTTTAGGTGAGGTATCGTTAATTGGAATGATTGGTGCTGAAATTGTACTTGTTCTTTTTACACTTTTCTTTCTGTATTATTCGATGAGTGCGTTTTTAGAGGCCCGATCACATGAATTTGCGATTTTATTGCATCTAGGTATGGAAAGACGTCAGATGAATAGATTAGTTTTTTTAGAAACGATGATTATAGGATCAGGCTCCATTATTGTTGGCATTATATTTGGCTTCTCTTTCTCAAAATTCTTTTTCATGATTGTGAGAGAAATTTTACACTTAGATCAATTGCCATTGTATGTTTCTTGGCAACCATTTTTGCTAACAATCGGTGTCTTTACTAGTGCCTTTGTGGTCATCTCGTTTATCAGTGTGTACTTTACTCGTGAAAGAAAGTTACGTGATTTAATTAAAGGAAATGACTATTTAAATAAAGGTTCTACTTATTCGAAAATACGAGCAATATATGGTATTGCCCTCATTTTATCCACATATATTCTAGCCTTTATCGTTGCAAATACATCATTAATTGGATTGACCTTATTAATTCCGTTTTCAGCGACTTTTGGAACCTATTATTTTTTCAGTGATTCGTTACCTTGCTTTCTAGATGTAGCCCGAGGCAAACGAAAATTCCATTGGCAGCGCTATCGCCTTCTTTCATTAGCTGAGCAAACTCATATTATGATGGATAATGTAAAAATGTTTTTTGTTGTAACGATGGTATCAACTTTGGCATTTTTATCGGTTGGTGTTTTAGCGACAATGTCTTCGTATACGACGCAGTATGATCGTTTAAATCCACTGGGGCTTGTGTATAAAGGAGATGTGGATAATCCATATGAACGAAGTCATATTAACTCTTTGCGGATTCAGCTAGAAGAAAAGGGTTTATCTTATCATTTATCCCGCTTCGTTGTAGTAAAACAAACTTCTTCTTTTACACATAATGAAGTGGAAGTTTTTAGAGAATCAGATATGAACGTATTATTATCTTCCTTTAGCTATCCATTGCTTGATTTGGCACCCGGAGAAGCTGTGTTCATACCCTATTCGGAGGATTCCTTAAAAAAATTAAAAAATAGAGTGGTAAATACCATTCTAGAGGAAAATTCTATCCCAATCACTATAGATAGTGTTTATCCTAAAATCATATTCCCAGGCTCTATCGTTAGTGTCAATTCAATTATTATAAGTGATGAGGACTTTGCCAAGCTCGTTAAGCCGATTATTAATAAAAATGTTGAGCAACCAGTTTATCATTTATTTACTTTTTATATTCCTCAATGGATGGAAACAAAGGATATTGGTAGTGATATTGATGAATTAGCTATATCTCAATATTTCAAAAAGAAAGGTAAATTCAGTCCATTTTATTTTGAAAACGCAGGATTAAATTATTCTTATATATTAGCTACCTACTCATTATTTACATTAGTAGGGGTTCTGGTGGCAACAGTCTTTTTATTAGCGGCAGGCAGTTTTATTTACTTTAAATTGCATACCTCTCTTGAACGAGAAAAGCGTAAATTTGATGTTTTAAAACGGATGGGCTTAACAGATACAGAGCTCAAAAAGTTAGTGAATCGGCATCTCTTCCCGCAATTTTTCTTGCCATGGGGTGTAGCAATGATGCATAGTGCCTTTGCCTTTCTAATGGTTCAAAGCATTTTAAAAGATATTGCTAATATTTCCATTGTTAAGGAAGTTTTCTTTGCATTTGGTTTCTTTGTTTTAATACAAGTAATCTATTTCTATCTAATTCGATGGCGCTACATCTCCCATATTCGTTCGTAATGTAGGTGTATAAAAGAGAAAAAAATGAATTATTTGACGGTTTTTTTGACATGAAATAAAAAGTCTCATTGTCTTTTAGATATATTTCTTATATAATAATACTGAATAACGATTCATTTTATCTTCATTCAGTAGAAGACTCCCACCTCTGAGGTGGTGATATGGATGAGGGTGTAATTCCTTTTTAAGGAATATCCAAATATCTACTGAATGAAGATAAAGCCTCCAGCGGATGTCACGGATTTTCAAAGGAATGAAGTGTACAAGCACAATTCAAAATCCGGACGTAATTACGCTTAGGCGAAATTGATACGATAAGGGGATGGTGTAATTGAATTTAGTTTCGAGTGTTCATCAACAAGCAGTGCAACAGCCAGATAAAATTGCGTATCATTTTATGGGGAAAGATACAACATATGGCGAGTTCGAGTTAACAGTTGGACGTTTTGCAAAGGGGTTACAAGAATTAGGAGTAGAAAAGGGGGACCATGTAGCATTTTTATTAGGCAACACACCGCATTATTTAATTGCCTTGTATGCGACGATGCGCTTAGGTGCTACTGCAATACCAATCAACCCAATTTATACACCGGATGAAATATCTTATATTTTGCATAATGGCGATGTTAAGGCTGTTATTGCACTTGATGCCCTTCTACCTCTAGTAGAAAAGGGTGTACAAGCTTTTCCACAAGTTACATCATTTATTATTTGTGAAACGACAGCAGATACTGCAGAAAAAATTGCAGCCTTGTCACAAGAGGCAAAAGTAAAAACACATTTATTTACACAGGTGATTGCTAACGTATCAGACTCTTTACAGCCTGTAGAAGTGGCCGATGATGATAATGCCATTATTCTCTATACTTCTGGAACAACAGGAACTCCAAAGGGAGCCATGCTGACACATGAAAATATTTATTCTAATGCACGAGATGTTGCCCATTATTTAGGCTATAAAGCAGATGATCGTATTATTGCAACTTTGCCAGTTTTCCATGTATTTGCGTTAACAGTTGTTGCGAATGCACCATTATTGAGTGGAGCTACGGTATTACTTGCACCACGCTTTAGTCCAACCGAGATTTTCGCCTTAGCAAGAGAGCAAAAAGCAACTGTATTTGCTGGTGTACCTACAATGTATAATTTTTTATATCAACTACCTGAAGGCAATCCAGAAGATTTCTCGACAATCCGCTTAGCAATATCAGGAGGCGCTTCATTACCTGTGGCACTATTACATAATTTCGAGAAGAAATTTAATGTACGTGTTTCGGAGGGCTATGGCTTGTCAGAGGCTTCACCAGTAACTTGCTTTAATCCATTGGACCGCGATCGTAAAGCAGGTTCAATTGGGACATCCATCTGCAATGTTGAAAATAAAGTTGTAGACGTAAACGGGCAAGAGGTACCTGTCGGTGAAGTAGGAGAGTTAATTGTTAGAGGGCCTAACGTTATGAAGGGATATTATAAACTGCCTGAAGAAACAGCGATGGCTATACGTGATGGCTGGTTATATACGGGTGACTTAGCGAAGGTTGATGAAGAGGGGTATTTCTATATCGTTGATCGTAAAAAAGATATGATTATTGTAGGGGGATTCAATGTCTATCCAAGAGAGGTAGAGGAAGTACTCTTTGCTCATAACAATATTGTTGAAGCGGCAGTTATAGGCTATCCTGATCCTAATTTAGGGGAGGCTGTTCATGCATATGTTGTCTTAAAGGAAGTAGCAGCAACCTCCACAGATGATCTACTTGCATATTGTACAAAACATATGGTGAAATATAAGGTTCCTAAAGTCATAGAAATTATGGATGAACTACCGAAGAATACAACCGGAAAGATATTACGTCGCTCTTTAAAGGAAAAAGTATAAAATGAAGTAGCTACTATTGAAAAATGGTAGCGCTTTTTTTATTGTATAATGCTAATTTGTAAAAAGAAATTGCTCTTTCAGGAAATAAGTTGAGCGTAGCTATCAGGAAGTGATAAAATCAAACTTGTGATAACTGTTACATACTTTATCAAGGCTTGTCATATAGTGAGAAAGTAGTCTATAGCAGGCTGCTACAATAATGGAACCCTTTGGTGCAACTTTGCGTCAAAGCATTTAGAAAATTAAATTGAAAGAGAGCATTCGGAAAAATGATAGAACTCATCAAGGAGTTAATTAGCTTTATTATGCATATCGATGTGCATTTAGAGGAAATCATTCGCGATTTTGGTCATTGGAGTTATCTTATTTTATTTGCCATTGTTTTTGTTGAAACAGGTGTTGTCATTTTCCCGTTCTTGCCAGGTGATTCATTGCTCTTTGCAAGTGGTACATTAGCTGCAGCAATGGGCGCATTTGATATGTGGATATTAATTCCTGTATTTTTAGTAGCTGCAATTTTAGGAGATACGATGAATTATCATATTGGTCATAAAGTAGGAACATCCATTCCACCAAAGAGCTTCCTAGGCAGGGTTATAAAAAAGGAACGTATGGAAGCCGCAGAAAAATTCTTTAATACACATGGTGGAAAAACAATTGTCATTGCACGCTTTATGCCCTTCATCCGAACATTCATACCATTTGTTGCAGGTGCAAGTAAAATGAAATATAGCTACTTCATTATGTACAATGTTGTAGGTGCAATTTTATGGGTATTTAGCTGTACATTATTAGGATTTTACTTTGGTAATATTCCAATTATTAAAGATAACTTCTCAACAGTGCTAATTTTAATTATCCTTATATCCGTAATACCAGCCGTAATCGGAGCTATTAAATCAAAAAGTGCAAAATAACAAGGACAGTCCAAAGGTGATAAAAAATCGCATGGACTGTCCTTCTTTTAGTCTATCTTAAATATTGTATAACCCCCTGAGAATCCTCAATTTCTGTTCCACTAGGTGTCTCAATGACAATAAAGTTGGAAGAAAGATAGAAGATGGTAGACGGATAGTCGTCATCAAAATCTTCCTCTCGATTGAAATCTAAAATACCTATGGATGCTTTTATACGATGATAATTAACTTCGTGCCTCGATAAAGCTTCAATCCAAAGCTGATTCTGTGACATATAAACATTTGGTAATGGGATTTTATCTGAAATATCAATGCCTTCAATAATAGCCGGGAATTGATAATAGGAAACAAGGGCTTTTCCTGCTGGAATACTATCATTATAAAGGTGACGAATATTAAGGCTTGAGTCTTCATTTCCGTTATTTATTGTTACTGGCAATGTACCACCTAGAAAATCAAATTCCCATGTTTTCTTTTTATAGTTGTCTGTTAAAAAAGAAGAGTTATATTCCTGATCATATTTTTGGATAGACTCAATGTTCTTTTCAATTTTCTTTAATTCTGACTTCGATAATACCTGTATGGATGAATTTGCAAAAAGGCTAAGATATAGTAGTGCAAATAATCCAACTCCGATATATACTGTAATCCCGACAGATAGACGTTTAAGAGTCCAGAAGTTTTTGGTTTTGTTACTTATCTTTCTTACTACAAAAAAGGCCAAGGTAAGCAATAATATTGTAATCAATAATGAGAGTAAGAGTATCGTAGCGTTTGTCATTTGCGGGACACCTCCGATTTATCGGCAATCCAAATACAGAGAGTAAAGCACAATATAGATAAAATTATATAAAATCCGCTAAGCATGAGATCTGGCAATTGTATGAATGGTTGAAGATTCACAGACTCGGGAAAAATAATCGTTGAAATAATGCCAAGTGCTAATAATACTATCGATGCTATTTTTATGATACTTGGGCCTTGGAAGCAGTAACCAAATAGTAAACCAATTGCGCTGAACAAACAAATGCTACAGATGCACAAAATAAAAATTGATGGTGAAATAAGAAGTTTATCAATTATGAGTGTATCTTTTTCCATTAACATCAAACCTAATATTTGTATATAGTAACTAGCTAACATAATTAAGACAGCAATAAAGCTATAAAGAATAAGTACAAGTATATTTGCGATTGCACTTGAAGTTCGACTTGAAATAATAGATAAATCATCCATGCGATATGCTTTTGTAGTAAAGAGAATGGCTGTTATAAAAGCCCAAAATACAGTAATGATAAGAAACGTATCAAGCGAATAAATGGAGAACTGTACATTTAAATTCCCGCGTCCATGACCACTTGAACCACTCCCAGAGCTAAAAAGCAATGCGCCAAAAATAATTTGTAAAATTATAAGAGAGCTAAGGGCTGAACTATATAATTTGGCTTTCCATTTCACTTGCTTTTTGATGATCGTTTTAAATGACATATTAGTCAAAGATTGCATCGATATCACTTCCTTTATGATTGGTTAAATACCTGCAAATCTCACTTGCAGTAAGGACTGATTTTGTAATACCTTTTGTGCGAAGCATTTCCTCCGTGATGAAAAGTTTACTTGCATCCACAATTGCTGTGCACACTCCAGCTACAATCTGTTGGGCGTAAACGTTAGTTTCAGATAGCAAGGATTTCATCCTATCACTTGGTCCGCTTAAGGCAATTAATTGTTCCTTCAGTTCATCTACGGAGGCATGTGTAACGACAGTACCCTCATCTATAAGCAGAATTTCCTCCAAAATGGACTCCATTTCTTGTAAGTGATGACTAGCAATTAAAATTGTCCGGGGGAAGGCTATGTATTCCTTTAGAATAGCTCTATAAAAATCTGTTCGAATAGCCTCGTCCATACCATTCATTGGCTCATCTAATATAGTTAATGCACAGCGGCTTACTAATCCGTAGACAAGATTAAAGGTAGCCATTTGTCCTTTAGATAATTGCTGATGTTTAGCAGAAAGATCAATGTTTGCATAATGTAGCAGTCGATATGCTAACTCATTTTGCCAATTTGGATAAAAATCAGCGCCCATTTTTAAGATTTCCTCTAGGGATAAGTAGTCTGAAAAGCTTAACCGATCATCAATTAAAATGGTGTTGGCAGCAGCTTGAATATTGTTAAAGGGATTCTCATTAAATACCTGACAGAAACCATTAGTCGGTTTTAGAAAGCCCGCTATAATCGTTAGCAATGTTGATTTACCAGCACCATTACGACCAATAACACCGATTATTTTTTCGCCATTTATTGTACAAGTAATTTCTTGGAGTGCATGAAGACGTCCAAATTTTTTAGATAGCTTTTCACATTGAATAACATTCATTTCAATTCCTCCTGTGTTTTTTGAATTAGTGTTAGCAACTCCTCATTAGAAACAAGTAAGCGTTGTGCCTCTAAGACAATCTCTTGAGCCATCTTTGTTAATATTTCATTGCGGCGTTTCAATAAAATTCGATCCTTTGCATCTGTTGCAACAAACATACCTAGCCCCCGTTTCTTATAAAGAAGTTGTTCCTCCAGTAAAATGGTCAGTCCTTTACCGGCCGTAGCAGGATTAATATTGAATAACTCAGCTAGCTGATACTGTGAATAAACCTTTTCGTCTGCTTGTAACCGATTGGCGATAATTTCATGTTGTAGCCATTCGGCAATTTGAATATAAATGGGTGTTGTACTGTCTAAATGAATATGCATGAAAACCCTCCCTTCATTTCAGAGTATTACAGTGCATTAGTGTTGTAATGTACTATAGTTTAAATCAAATTAAATGTCAAATGAGGAGGCATTTTTTTACAAGTAGTTAGAAGGTTTTGTGTAACTGGAGAACATTTTTAAATGTATGATGAATGATAAGCAAATGGTCATGAAAAAATGTTATAATATTCATTACAAATAATGGAGAAATGGGGGCGACAATATGGAAGTATTTATTGGCAGACAACCAATTTTTAATCTTCATGAACAAGTTGTTGCATATGAATTGTTATATCGAAGCAAAAATGTGAATACTTTTCCGATGGTTGATTCAGATGCAGCAACAGTCGATGTATTAGTAAACTCATTTCTTTCAATTGGAATAGAAGAAGTTACAAACGGTAAGCCTTGCTTTGTCAATTTCACTGAAAATCTGCTAATGAGCTCAATCAATGAATACCTGAATCCATCTCAAGTGGTCATTGAAATTTTAGAAGATGTCCCTTTGACACCGAAGTTAGTTGAGCGGGTTATTAAGCTTAAATCATATGGATTTAAAATTGCTTTAGATGATTTTATACTGGATGAGCATGTACAAATTTATGACGAATTATTTGTTCATATAGACTTTATAAAGGTGGATTTTCTATTGTCCCCTTTACTTGAACGTATGGAAATTGAGAATAAAGTAAAGGAAAAATTCCCTCATATTAAATTGCTTGCTGAGAAGGTTGAGACACGTAATCAATTTGAAGTAGCGAAGCATTCTGGCTATGAGTTATTTCAGGGTTATTTTTTTGAACAGCCTCAAATTTTAAAAGCAACCGATATACCAGTGAATACGATTCAATATTTTTATATTATTTCGCTGCTAAAAGAAGAGGAACCTAATATCCAGTTATTATCTGAAAATATTGAACGTGATATCTCGTTAACCTATAAGTTATTGCAAATGGTTAATAATTCTTCTAGACGTTCTAAATCGAAGGTACGCTCTATTAAACAGGCGATTTTAATCCTTGGAATAGCCGATTTACGCAAATGGATTTACTTATTAGCCATGCGGGAAATAGATATGAATACTGATTCGGATCTTTTTAAGGAAGTGATGAGAACATCATTATTTAGAGCAAAAGCATGCGAAAAATTAGCGAAGCTCTCCTATAAACAAAATTTTTCAGAGTATTTTTTTGTGGGCATGTTTTCATTGATTGATACTTTATTGCAAAGACCATTACATATTATTTTACAGCAACTTCCATTCTCAGAAGATATAAAAGCTACTATTTTAGGGTATCAAACAGAGATGACACCATATCTAGAATTTAGTATTGCACTAGGGAAACTGGACTGGGATAGCTTAGAAGAGCTAGCTCCAAAAATCAATATAGATTTGACAAGTATTGATCTTTTATACCATGAGGCAATCGAATGGGCTGAAAAATCATTATAATCAAAGCAGAAATAAGTATCCTTTAAATGCTCGTTCAGGTACTTATTTTTTGTTTTTTATCGGATAATTTGTTATATATGGATTGATGAAAGTAAATAATATGCTTGCTTATTTCCTTCATCATGATGAAGTTCTCAACGTCAAAACTATTTGCTATAATCATCACGTCTTAAAAAATTCTGATAGTTGAAGTGGGCGTGGGGAAATGAGACATGATGTTAGGGAAAGCATTGTGGAGTATGTGTATGTAATTATCGGAGCGGCAGTGATTGCTATTGGTTTTAATGTCTTTTTATTACCAAATCAAGTCGCTTCAGGTGGGGTAAGTGGAATAAGTACAATATTGCATGGTCTATTCGGCTGGAATCCAGGAATTGTTCAATATTGCTTTAATATTCCACTATTTATTGCGGGTGTATTATTACTTGGCAAAAAATTCGGGGTAAAATCGTTTGTTGGCACAGTGACTTTACCGTTCATTGTATTATTAACAAATAGTTGGGAGCCTTGGACTGATAATCCTTTACTTGGTGCACTTTTCGGAGGAATTGTTGTCGGTTTAGGAATAGGACTTGTTTTTAAAGGGAATGCTTCTACTGGTGGCACTGATTTGCTAGCGCAAATTATTACAAAGTTTACCGGAATATCTCTTGGTACTAGTGTACTACTGATTGATGGGGTCATCGCTATTAGTGCAGCAATTGTTTTCGACTTAGAAAAAGGTTTGTATGCCCTAATTGGACTATTTGTGACAACAAAAACGATTGATATTATTCAGCTAGGCTTTAGCCAATCCAAAATGGTTTATATTATTACGATGAAACAAGATGAAGTACGTGATGCCATTTATGCTGAAATTGATCGTGGTGTGACACAATTACCTGCAATTGGTGGTTATACGGGTGAAGCGCGACCAGTACTGATGGTTGTTGTCTACCAAACAGAATTCACAAAGCTGAAACAACTCATTAAAACCGTTGATCCATCAGCGTTTGTTATCGTTTCCGATGCCTATGAGGTATTAGGAGAAGGTTTCAAACGTGCATAATTTTGGTATAATACCGTGGAAGTTATTTATTTTGAGGAGGGGTACTAATGAAAAAGGTAATGTTAACATTAGTGTTCGGTTCAGCAATTTTTTTAGCCGCTTGTGGCGGTGGTAAGACGACTGATGAAGGTACAAAAACGAGTACCACACCAGATGGTGAAGCGATCGCTATGAAATCCTGTATCACATGTCATGGAGGCGAATTGCAGGGTCAGAATAATGCACCAGCTATCAAAGATGTAGGTGCTCGTTTATCTGAAACTGAAATTTTAGATGTTATCGAAAATGGTAAAGGTTCTATGCCTCCAGGTATTGTTAAAGGTGAAGATGCAAAAGCTGTGGCTAAATGGTTAGCTACTCAAAAATAAGATAGTACAAACTAGCGGACAGGAGAACCGCTAGTTTTTTTATGCTTTGTAGAGAGTAATTCTCTTCCTTTAGCAAGCGAGAGTAAATACATTTCTTTTATACATAGTCATGCTAAAATAAAGTAATACTGCAATCAGAGAGACTGATTGTTAGTGAAATATGAGCAAATACGGTCAGTTGTAGAGACCGTTAACGGAACAAACAATATTCAATTCCATTGAATGGAGGCTTCTAACATTGGTCGTAGTATTAACAAGAGACGTAATGGAGAAATTTAAGTTAGACCTATTAGCTGGTGAGGAAGGAATTGGAAGGACGATTGTCACTAGTGATATATCTCGACCAGGGCTAGAGATGGCAGGATATTTTACCCATTATCCTGCAAATCGAGTACAATTGCTTGGAAAAACAGAGCTGTCCTTTTTTGAAATGTTACCTGCAGATGTTAAGCTTGAGCGTATGCGTTTACTGTGTTCACAAGATACTCCAGCTATTATTATTTCTCGTGACCTAGAGGTACCAGAGGAGCTTTTACAGGCTTCTAATGAAAAGCATGTGCCTGTCTTTAAAACACATATGACAACAACGAAATTTTCTAGTAGGCTAACCAACTATTTAGAGGGACGCTTGGCACCAATGACAGCAGCACATGGCGTGTTAGTAGATGTTTATGGTATTGGTGTGTTAATTATCGGCAAAAGTGGCGTAGGAAAAAGCGAAACTGCTCTTGAGCTTGTCAAGAAAGGCCATCGATTAGTAGCTGACGATTGTGTGGAAATTCGCCAGGAATCAGAGAATTTTTTAATTGGTAGCCCGCCTCCGCTTTTAGAACATTTACTTGAAATACGAGGCATTGGTATTATTGATATTATGACGCTTTTTGGAGCAAGTGCTGTAAGACCCTACAAGCGTATTACCTTAATTATAGAACTGGAGATTTGGGATCCTGAAAAGGTTTATGATCGTTTGGGTCTAGAGGAAGAGAAAATGAAAATTATTGATACAGAGTTAACTAAATTAACAATTCCTGTAAGACCTGGGCGTAATGTATCTGTTATTATTGAAGTTGCAGCGATGAATTATCGCTTGAAAAAAATGGGTGTTAATGCAGCAGAGGAGTTTTCAAGACGTTTGGATGAGGTGATCTCTTCCGCTGATGAGTTAGATGATTAATTGTTCATAATTAGGATAAAATGACCTATAAAGTGAATAGAAATTGAGAGGAGCATTTGATGGATTTATTACTATTGCAAATTAACCCAATTGCTTTTCATTTGGGACCAATTCCCGTTCGTTGGTACGGGTTGTTAATTGTATCTGGTATTATTTTAGCTTATGTTGTAGGTCAAAGAGAGGCTGTTAAACGAGGCTTACCAGAGGATTTTCTTGCCGATTTATTGCTATGGGCAGTTCCTATTTCGATAATATGTGCACGTATTTATTATGTTTCAATGCGTTGGGATTATTATAGTGAAAATCCAGGGAAGATTATTGAAATTTGGAATGGTGGTATTGCTATACATGGTGCACTAATTGGGGCATTTATAACAGCGTACATATTCACACGTAAGAAAAATATTAGTTTTTTACGTGTAGCGGATATAGCGGCACCAAGTATTTTGATAGGACAAATCATTGGTCGATGGGGAAATTTTATGAACCAAGAGGCTTATGGTGGTCCAGTATCTAAAGAGTTTTTAGAAAATCTGATGTTACCAGATTGGATTATTAACCAAATGTATATTGAGGAATTAGGAACCTATGTGCATCCTACCTTTTTATATGAATCTGTATGGAATTTCATCGGATTACTTATTTTACTGTTTTTACGTAAAGTGAATTTAAATCGAGGAGAAATTTTCTTCAGTTATTTAATTTGGTATTCAATTGGTCGCTTCTATATAGAAGGTTTGCGTACGGATAGCTTGTATTTAGTTGGTGACTTACGCTCAGCGCAGGTTGTCTCCATCATTGGTGTAATAGTAGGTCTTGGTGCTATTATTTACAGACGCCTAACAGTAAAACCAGCAGTGAAATATTTGGATAATAAATAAGGGGTGCAGAACGTTATGATAAAGGCATTATTATTCGATTTTGATGGTACATTACTAAATACAAATAATTTAATCATCGAAACATTTATGCACGTATTAAATGAGCGATTTCCTGGGCAATATTCGCCAAAAGATTGTCTAAAATTCCTTGGGCCATCCTTAAAACAGACAATGAGTGACATTGCTCCTGGAGAAGAGGATGCAATGATTGCTAAATATCGCGAATATAATGAATTACATCACGATGAGCTTGTCACACAATATCCTGATGTTGTCTCAACTTTAGAACAATTAAAAGCTATAGGAATCAAATTAGCGATTGTGTCTACGAAGCGAAATGGGATGATTGATCGTGGTCTATCAGTACTAGGTGCAAACCATCTATTTGATGTCTGTATAGGCACGGACGATGTGAAAAATGTAAAGCCTGATCCAGAGCCAGTTTTGCTTGCCCTTGAACGCCTTGGTGTAAACAAGGAAGAGGCTATTATGATTGGCGACAATTCTCACGATATTGAAGCTGGACATAATGCGGGAATTAAAGCAGCTGGTGTCGCATGGGCATTTAAAGGTCCGGAATATTTAATGCAATTCAAGCCAGAATATATGTTACATCATATGACAGATTTATTAGATATTGTGAAAGCGGGGTAAGTAAATGGCACGTAAAACAGAACGCTACCGTGTCGAAGGAGCAAACTCCCTGTGGAATATTTATAATACGGTGTCCTTTTGGAAGGTGATGAAGTGCTTCATTGTCATTCAAATTGGTCGCTTCACACCATTTTTACGTGTAAAAAACTGGCTATATCGAACATTTTTAAAAATGAGAATTGGCGAGCAAACCTCATTAGCCCTAATGGTTATGCCTGATACCATGTTTCCAGAACGCATACACATTGGCAATAATACTGTAATTGGTTTTAATACAACGATTTTAGCACATGAATATTTAATAGAGGAATATCGTCTAGGAGACGTGAAGATTGGTAATGAGGTAATGGTTGGTGCCAATTCAACAATACTACCTGGTGTTACAATAGGTGACGGTGCAATTGTCTCAGCTGCCACACTTGTACATAAAGATGTGCCAGCTGGCTGTTTAGCTGGTGGTAATCCAATGCAAATTATTTATACTGCTGAGCAAATGGCAGAACGTAAACGCAACGAAGTGGTAGAGTGGTGTACGCCGAAAAAATGACCTATAAGGTTGAACAATGAAAAAACTGTTCCAAAAACAATGGTACCTTTGTTTCTGGAACAGTTTTATTTTTATGTTGGGAATTTGCTACTACATATTCAGGCATAAATTCATAATAATTTGGACTCTACAAAAGTTGATTTAATCAGTGTGCCATCAATGAAATCCGTTGTGTGTAATGCTATTTTGTCTCCAAATAAAACCCTCCTTTACAAATACCTACGATTATTTGCTCACTCAGTTGGACGTATGGACATGCTGTGGTAAAAACTCACAATATTAACACACTCACTTTCATTCTCAGTGGCGACTAAATCTCTATTCATAAATTAAAATTTGGAGATATTTTGAATTTCATTATTTTCCATTAGTAAATGTGTATAATTAACAGAATAATCAGTGTTGAAATTGTTAGAGAATTCAAGTTGACTGAATGGGGGAAATAAGTTAGAATTCTTTCATAATCTAATTCTCTAATACTCTAGTGAATTAAAGTGAAACATAAGGAAGTGTCTACATGTCTTCAATTAAAATGTTTGAGAAACCACTTGGAATGCGCGATACATTTCCACAAATATACGAAAAGGTAGAGGCTGTAAGAAATACTGGACGAGACTTTTTATGCAGCAGAGGTTATGAATTTATTATGACACCTGCCGTAGAGTATTTTGATACAGTTGGAAAAGCCTCTGCGATTGCCGATGCCCATTTATTTAAGCTCGTAGATAGTCAGGGAAACACATTAGTACTACGACCAGATATGACAACACCAATTGCTCGGGTTGCCACATCTAAATTATTAAAAGAGATGATACCAATACGTCTTGCTTATTTTGCAAGTGTCTTTCGTGCACAAGAAACTGAAGGTGGGCGTCCTGCAGAATTTGATCAGATGGGAATCGAGCTAATTGGAGACAATTCTGTGTTTGCTGACGCTGAAGTGATTGTGACGGCAATGGAGCTATTACAGCAATATGGATTATCTCAATTTAAAGTTACTATCGGTCATGCGGGCATCTTAAATTGCATTTTACAAGATTATACGGAAAGCGTGGAACAGCAAGACATACTCCGAACACTTCTTGTGCAACGAAACTATGTTGGGTTTGAAGAAGCGGTAGAATCTTTTAATTTACCTAAAGCGAAAACAGATGCATTACTACAATTTATTGAGGAAGCAATGAATTTAAAAGAAATCAAAGATATTGAAAAATATGTGCGAAAAAATGACGCATTAGAATATATGCAACAGCTTGCTAAACTACTTGAAATTGCAAATTTAGAGGATTATGTAGCCTTTGATTTCACACTCTCTAGTCATATGAGCTACTACACAGGCATGCTATTTGAAGTGTTTGCATTAGGAAGTGGATTCCCATTAGGTAACGGTGGTCGTTATGACGGATTACTTGAGGTGTTTGGCTCAAAAGTAGGTGCTACTGGGTTTAGTATTCGCGTTGATCGCCTCTTAGAAACACTTAATGGACTCGCAAAAGAGCGTGAAGAGGCAGTGGTTGTGCTTTTTGAGGAAGAGCAATTCGAGGAGGCACTAGCAAAGGTACAGGTTTTACGAGCGGCAGGTAAACAGGCTACCTTGCAATTAAGAAGTAGCTTAGTCGATGAAAAAGCATTTTTAGCTTATTTTTCAGAGGTAGTTGTTGTTGGACAGGAGGAAGTTGGCGGTGAATGAATTAACGATTGCTATGCCAAAAGGGCGCATTTTTGAAGAGGCATATCAAATGCTTTTAGAGGCTGGCTTTAATTTACCTGAAGAAGTAGAAATGTCCCGTAAATTAATGATAGAAATTCCTGAGGAGAAAATTCGTTTTATTTTAGCTAAACCAATGGATGTGCCTGTTTATGTAGAACACGGCGTTGCAGATATTGGGATAGCAGGGAAGGATGTTTTATTAGAACAGCAACGAGAAGTGCATGAATTGCTGGATCTCAAAATTAGTACATGCTACATCGCTTCAGCAGGATTGCCTAATACAGTGATGAATGAAATAGCACCAAGAATAGCCACGAAATACCCAAATATTGCTATGAAATATTATAAGGGCATTGGGGAGCAGGTAGAAATTATTGAGCTTAATGGATCGATTGAATTGGCACCTATGATTGGCTTAGCAGATCGTATTGTCGATATTGTTTCAACTGGCCGAACGCTTAAAGAAAATGGTCTTGTGGAATATGAATTTATTACAGACGTATCATCACGGTTAATTGCTAATCCAGTAAGCTATCGTATGAAGGGAGATCGTATTATCGATCTAGTGAGACGCTTAAAGAAATGTGTTAACTAAAAAATAGAAACATGAAGATAAAAGGGGAGTAATCCTATGAAAATAACAAAGCTAACAAAGGGTATTTCTTTAAAGCGCCAGCTTGAAAGTGGTAATGAAGAACAATTAAAGGTAGTACGACAAGTATTGGCAGATGTGCGAGCACAGGGCGACACGGCTATACGTTTTTATACAGAGAAATGGGATGGCTTTGCACCTGAAAATTTACGTGTCACACAGGAAGAAATAGAAGAAGGCGCAAATGCGATAGATCAACAGCTTTATGCTGATTTAACAGAAGCTGCTCAAAATATTCGACTTTATCATGAGCAGCAAAAGCGATCAGGTTATCGCTTAGAGCTAGCAAATGGGTCATGGCTAGGGCAACGAATTACAGCGCTCGATGCAGTGGGCCTGTATGTTCCAGGGGGTATAGCGGCTTACCCATCGTCAGTTTTGATGAATGTTATTCCTGCACAAGTTGCTGGTGTGAAACGCATTGTTATATCTTCACCAGCAGGTCGAGATGGAAAATTACCTCCAGGTGTACTTGCTGCTGCGAGAATTTTAGGTGTAGAGGAAATATATAAAGTTGGTGGAGCTCAAGCCATTGCAGGACTTGCATATGGTACAGAAACCATTTCGCCAGTGGATAAAATTACTGGCCCCGGAAATATTTTTGTAGCACTAGCAAAACGTGAAGTATTTGGTGAAGTATCAATTGATATGATTGCGGGACCAAGTGAAATTGCGGTGCTAGCAGACGATACTGCATTTGCGGATGAGGTTGCAGCGGATCTTTTATCGCAGGCGGAGCATGATCAGTTGGCATGTGCCATTTTAGTGACGACTTCTGAGCAGTTGGCAAAAAAAGTAGCTGATGAAGTGGAGAAGCAATTAACCACTTTACCACGTCAGGAGATAGCGCGTGCATCTATTGAAAACTTTGGAGCGATTTATGTTGCTGAGAAAATGGCAGATGCAATTGAAGCCGTTAATTCACTAGCACCTGAGCATTTAGAAATTGTAACGAAAAATGCTGAGGCTGTGGCTGAACAGATTCGTCATGCGGGTGGTATTTTCATCGGTCGTTATAGCTCTGAACCAGTTGGTGATTACTTTGCTGGGACAAACCATATACTGCCGACAAATAGTACTGCTCGCTTTGCAAGTGGCTTAAACGTCGATGATTTTGTGAAAAAATCAAGTATTGTTTTTTATAGCGAAAAAACTTGGGCAGAAAATGCACCAAAAATTGCACGGCTTGCACGCATGGAAGGCTTAGAGGGGCATGCACGTGCAGTAGAATCACGTGGATGGGAAAAGGAGTAGGACAATGACAGAAATAAAACGCTTTGCGAAAGTAGAACGAACAACCAATGAAACGCAAATCTCAGTAGCTATTGATTTAGATGGGGAAGGGAAGGCTGATATTAAAACTGGCGTTGGCTTTATGGATCATATGCTGGATTTATTTATCAAGCATGGACTTTTTGATGGAACAATTCAAGCGAATGGTGATACTTACATTGACGATCATCATACTACAGAGGACCTTGGAATCGTACTAGGACAAGCGATTCGTGAAGCACTTGGTGATAAAAAAGGCATTAAACGCTATGGCACAGCATTTGTACCAATGGATGATGCGTTAGCACAGGTTGTTGTAGATTGCTCTAATCGTCCACATTTAGAATACCGCGTACCGCAATTAAAAGAAAAAGTGGGTAGCTTTGATACAGAATTAGTTCATGAGTTTTTATGGAAATTTGCTCTAGAAGCAAGAATGAATGTTCACGTCATTGTACCATATGGACAGAATACACATCATATTATAGAGGCAATTTTTAAGGCGTTAGCACGCGCGATTGATGCAGCAGTGGAAATTGATCCACGTGTTAAAGGTGTGCCATCAACTAAGGGGCTGTTAACGTGAAAATAGGTGTGATCGATTATGGTATGGGTAATTTATTTAGTGTAGAGCAAGCATTAGTACGACTTGGCTGTGAGGTGGTTGTTACGGCTGATGAAAAAGCATTGGATAAAGCAGATGCCCTTTTATTACCAGGTGTTGGAGCATTTCCAGATGCTATGAAACGACTTGCTGAGACAAAATTAGATGGCTATTTACAAAGGGTAAAAGCAGACAATCGTCCACTGCTGGGTATTTGCTTAGGCATGCAGTTGCTATTTGAGGAAAGTGAAGAGGTGACAGCGACAAAAGGCTTAGGATTTTTCAAAGGTAGCATCAAACGTTTTGCTGGTGTGAATGATGGTCAGGCATATCGAGTACCACATATGGGCTGGAACGAGCTAATCATGACTAATCGTCCAACTTGGCTAACAGCGTTGCCACCAGCGAAGCATGTGTATTTTGTTCACTCCTTTTATGCAACAGATATAAATGAAACAGAGCTTGTCGCCTATGCAGATTATCATGGGATATGGGTTCCGGGTATTGTTGCTACTGGCTCAGTAACGGGAATGCAGTTTCATCCAGAAAAATCAGGTGAGCTAGGTGTGTTTTTATTACAGCAATGGTTGAAGGGGGTGGCTTCATGCTAACAAAGCGTATTATTCCATGTCTGGATGTGAAAGAGGGGCGAGTTGTAAAGGGAGTGCAATTTGTGTCTTTACGAGATGCGGGCGACCCAGTAGAGCTAGCCAAGTTTTATGATGAACAGGGGGCAGATGAGCTTGTTTTTCTTGATATCTCTGCCTCACATGAAGGACGTGAAACAATGGTGGATGTCGTGCGACAAACCGCAGCGACACTTGCTATTCCATTTACAGTAGGTGGTGGAATTCGCACATTGGACGATATGAAACGCATTTTACGTGCAGGCGCTGATAAGGTATCAGTCAATACTTCTGCTTTAGAGCGACCTGAGCTTATTAAAGAAGGATCTGACTTTTTTGGTGCCCAATGTATTGTTGTTGCTATTGATGCGCGCTATAGTGATGAAGACGGCACATGGATGGTTTATACGCATGGTGGTCGCAACAAAACTAGTTGGCAAGCAACAGAGTGGGCAAGGGAAGCGGTTCGCTTGGGCGCTGGAGAAATTTTATTAACGAGCATGAATCAGGACGGTGAAAAATCAGGTTTTGATTTAGCCTTAACTAAGGCAGTGAGAGAGGCTGTGACAGTTCCTGTTATTGCTAGTGGTGGTGCAGGGAATGCCGAGCATTTTTACGAAGTATTAGCGGATGATGTTGATGCAGATGCAGCTCTTGCCGCATCGATCTTTCATTACAAAGAAACGAGCGTAGCGCAAGTAAAAGAATACTTACGTGAAAAAGGAGTGGCGGTAAGATGATAGACAGCATTAAATTTGATGATAAAGGACTTGTCACTGCAGTTGTGCAAGATGCCAATACAAAAGAAGTATTAACTGTAGCCTATATGAATAAAGAATCGCTGAAAAAAACACTTGAATCAGGTGAAACATGGTTCTACTCACGTTCACGTCAGGAGCTTTGGCACAAGGGGGCAACTAGTGGTCATACACAAAAAGTAGTGTCCATGAAAGCTGACTGTGATGGAGATGCGTTAGTTGTAGAGGTACTCCCTGCTGGTCCAGCCTGTCATAATGGCACAACGTCCTGCTTTACAAAGCTTATTCAGCAAAATACGAAGGTTGGCTCTGTTGAGATTATTTCTAAGCTTGTTAACGTTATTGCAAAACGTGAACAAGAAATGCCAGAAGGCGCATATACTACATATTTATTCGATAAAGGAATCGATAAAATTTGTAAAAAGGTCGGGGAAGAGGCAACGGAAGTTGTTATTGGTGCAAAAAATCGAGATGCAGAAGAGGTTAAATGGGAAGCAGCCGATTTACTTTACCATTTATTAGTACTACTGCAAGAACAAAAAGTAAGCGTTTATGATGTTTTACATGTGTTAGAAAAACGTCACGAAGAGAAATAACAGCATATTGCTAATTGTATGGTATAATAAAGTTTACTGTGTAAAGGAACGTGAAAAACGTTCCTTATTTCTTGTTTCGGAGGAAATATTTTGGAAAAGAAACATCAAAAAGAAAATCTAACGAATGTCGTGTCGTTCATTCCAACAGGCGACTATTATTATAAAAAATCAATTCAAGCAATGAATAGTGGACAAATGAATAAAGCTTATAAATATTTACAGCGTGCGGTAGATCTAAGTCCAGATGATCCAATGATCTTATTGCAATTGGCAATCGTGGAGTTAGAGGGTCAACGTTTCGAGGAAGCGTATGATCTTCTTCGTCATGCCTATCAAATTGATCCAGAGAATCTAGAAATCATTTTTTATATGGCTGAGGTTTCAGGATGTGTTGGTATGATACAAGATGCTAAACGCTTTGCGGAGCAATATTTGCAAAAAGAGCCAGATGGTGCCTATGCAGATGAGGCGGCAGAAATATTAGAATTCGTTGCTTTTGAGCAGGATGATTTTGAGGAGCTAGATGGTACTGGCGAGGATTTATATCGACAGGAACAGGCGAGGCGTTGTATGGAAAAAGGGGACTTCCCCGAAGCTATTAATATTCTAGAAGAGTTAATTGAAGATCGACCAGATTTTTGGTCAGCTTATAATAATTTAGCACTTGCCTATTTTTATGTTGGTGAGGCAGAACAGGCAAAGGCACTTTTAAACACTGTCTTGCGTGAAAATAAGGGGAATTTACATGCGTTGTGTAATTTAACCGTTATTGCATATTATGAAAAAAATGAAGAAGAATTAAAGGACCTATTAAATGTACTTGTTAAAATCCAGCCTTACACTTGGGAACATCGCTACAAGCTAGGTGCAACATTAGCGTTAGTTGGGCAATATGATTTGGCCTTTAAATGGTTACGTAGTATGCAAAAACGTGGTTATATAGGGGATGCTGGCTTTTATTTTTGGTTATCCCATGCGGCATACTTCTCAGGACATAAGGAAATTTCTAAGAGTGCTTGGGAGCAACTATTAGAGCTAGATCCGGACAAAGAGGGCTTTGAACCTTGGCGTGAACAGGAAAATGTTTATGAGCTCGATGCATTAGAGCATGACCGTGATTATATTGTAGAAAAACTAGAGAGTAATTATACTAGTGAGCGTATTTTTGGTTTGTTTTTATTGAGCTGTACAGCGCATAAGCAAGAAATTATTGCACATCCCAAATGGATAGACGTTGAGCAATATGGTTCGTTTGAAAAGTTATTCTTAGCATATGCACTTGGTCATCACTTTGATATGAAAAACAAGGTTGAGGCTAGTTTTTTACGAGCAGTAAGTGTGCCAGAAATTTTATTAGAACAGTATGGTAAGCTTACGGCCCTCATTGCACCAATGTTTCAAATGTGGTTTGTTCTCTGTGAGCAGGCACTTAACAGCAATTATCGTTTTACAAATCCAGCAGCTATTGCAGGAGCGAATGATTTTTTATTTCGTTCATCTCGAATGCTCAAGGTTACAAAAAAAGAGATAGCTCAGCAATATGGGGTATCTGTGGCGACTTTATCAAAGTATATTGATGAAATTTTAAAGTTCTTACCAAACGGTCATAAGTAACCTCTGAGCAACATAGTTGAATAACTTTTTACTTTCACATACGATGAACTTACAATCGTTATTAATAGGTAAAACTTCAAACAATTAGAGTTGAACCAATCGAGCTTTCATGGGTAGTTGATTTCCTTCTTCCTTATTGCATCACTTAAATTGGAGAGTGGGAGTCTTACTTTACATGTAGGCGGGATAAAAAAGTATTTGTGTAGGGGGAAGATTTTATGTCGGAAGAAAAAATTTATGATGTTGTAATAATTGGTGCAGGTCCTGCAGGAATGACTGCTGCTGTATATACATCACGTGCGAACCTTTCAACTTTAATGATTGAACGTGGTATCCCTGGTGGACAAATGGCAAATACAGAAGAAGTAGAAAACTATCCAGGATTCGATACGATTTTAGGACCAGAGCTGTCTACAAAAATGTTTGAGCATGCTAAAAAGTTTGGTGCAGAATATGCTTACGGCGATGTTTCTGAAATTATCGATGGTGAAGAATATAAAACAATAAAGTCGGGTGCGAAAGAATATAAAACACGTGCCATTATTATTTCTACAGGGGCAGAATATAAAAAAATGGGCGTGCCTGGCGAAAAAGAATTAGGTGGCCGCGGTGTCAGCTATTGTGCAGTTTGTGATGGTGCATTCTTCAAGCAAAAAAATCTAGTAGTCGTAGGTGGCGGAGATTCAGCTGTCGAAGAAGGGGTATACTTAACTCGCTTCGCTGAGAAAGTAACAATTGTTCACCGCCGAGATAAATTGCGTGCACAAAAAATACTTCAAGATCGTGCCTTTGCAAATGAAAAAATTGATTTCATCTGGAATGCAACAGTGAAAGAAATAAATGAAGTTAACGGTAAAGTTGGTAGCGTAACATTACAATCTACTGTAGATGGAACAGAATCTGAATTTGTTGCTGATGGTGTATTTGTTTATATTGGAATGCTACCATTAACAAAGCCATTTGAATCTTTAGGTATTTTAAATGATGCAGGCTATATTTTAACAAATGATAACATGGAAACAACTGTACCAGGTATCTTTGCAGCTGGTGATGTACGCGAAAAATCACTTCGTCAAATTGTAACAGCTACAGGTGATGGAAGTATTGCCGCACAAGCAGTGCAGCATTATGTAGAAGAATTATTAGAGAAAATTAATGCTTAATGTAAATAAAAGTTCCAAGGAAAAAAATACAATTTTTAACACGGTTTTAATATTGTTGTAACTTGAATGACATATAAAAGGTGTAATATATATTATGTAATTAGCAATCCCCCTTTTATTTTATTTTGTTTAGTAGGTTGTTTCCGCCTAATATGGTGGGGCAACCTATTTTTGTTATGTAGGATATTAATAATAGTGAGCCAGCTATTTTAGATTCGTGGATGATGACAAATTCATGATTGCTAGGAATACGATTAAAGTGAAAATTGCCAGGCACAAAGTTCTGAATGGAGGACAAATATTGTTGGGTCTTGCTATAATGAAGGATAGAATGCAAAGTGATTAGAGGTGTGCCTATGCAAAGAATTGCAAATTTAATTGCCGTTAAAGACGGTCAAGTATTATTACTTCAAAAGCCTAGACGTGGCTGGTACGTAGCTCCAGGTGGAAAAATGGAGTGCGGCGAATCCATCTATGAGGCTGCTGTACGCGAGTTTCAGGAGGAAACAAATGTCACACCATTAAATGCGCATTTAAAGGGTGTTTATACAATGGTTATTAAAGAAAATAATGCAGTCGTTGATGAATGGATGCTTTATACGTTTGTTGCCAAGGATATAGAAGGTATACCTTTTGATGAAACGAGAGAAGGCAAGCTTGCATGGCACCCAGTAGAGGATTTAAACCATTTGCCAATGGCTGAAGGTGATCGGACAAATTTACAATTTGCTATCTCACAAGCAGGCATTCAGTATGGAACATTTGAATATACGACTGACTTTGAATTATTGCATGAAAAAATACAAATATCAAAAGAACAATAAAAGGAGCTGCATGACAGTGGTGGTTGAAGGCCAACAAAGAACACATGAATTGGTTATTATTACAGGAATGTCTGGAGCTGGAAAAACAGTAGCTATTCAAAGCTTTGAGGATTTAGGGTATTACTGTATTGATAATTTACCACCGGCGTTACTTACAACTTTTTTAACCCTCCTTAGGGATTCGGGAAAAAATACTACACGTATTGCAGCTGTCATGGATATGCGTGGCGGTGACTTTTTTGATTCTCTTATTGGTGCTCTTGACCATATACTAAAAGAAGGGAATATTGTTGCACGCATATTGTTCTTGGATGCAGATGATGCAACATTAGTTAGACGCTATAAAGAGACAAGACGTTCGCACCCATTAGCTGTCAATGGCTTACCATTAGATGGTATTCAACAAGAGCGTATTTTGCTCTCTGAAGTGAAAGGGCGGGCTAATTTTGTCTATAATACGTCTACTATGAAGCCTAAGGAACTACGTGAAAAAATCGCCAAGGAGTTTGCGAGTGATTCAGATCATGTTTTTTCGGTTAATATTATGTCCTTTGGATTTAAACATGGTATGCCGATAGATGCAGATTTAGTGTTTGACGTGCGTTTTTTAAAAAATCCCTATTATGTTGAAGAGCTGCGTCCTAAGACGGGATTACAGACGGAGGTATCCTCTTATGTTTTAGCGCTTGAGGATACACAAACGCTTATTCAAAAACTGAAGGATTTATTTGAATTTATGATACCTCTATATAGACAAGAAGGAAAATCACAGCTTGTTATTGCCTTTGGTTGTACGGGTGGACAGCATCGCTCGGTAACATTAGCAGAGTATTTTGGGGCATATCTAAGTGGAAAAGAGAATACGGTTATAACGCATCGTGACATCAATCGAAGAAAGGATTGAGTGAATGGGGAAAAGGCATACTAAGCTAGTTGTTATAGGTGGTGGTACAGGGCTTTCTACATTACTAAGGGGGCTGAAGCATCATCCATTTGATATTACTGCTATTGTAACAGTAGCGGATGATGGTGGTTCTTCAGGGCGCTTACGGGATGATTATGATATACCACCACCCGGCGATGTCCGAAATGTTATTGCTGCATTATCGGATGTTGAGCCACTTGTAGAGCAAATGTTTCAATATCGCTTTTCAGCATCACAAGATTTACGAGGGCATTCATTAGGCAATTTAATGCTCACTGCTTTAACAGAGATTACTGGTGATTTTAACCATGCCATTAGTGAAATGGGAAAAGTGTTAAAGGTCCACGGTCGTGTACTACCAGCTGCCAATAAAAAAATTAATTTACATGCAGAGCTTGAGGACGGTTCTACAATCGAAGGTGAATCTAAAATTCCAACGGCTACAAAACGCATTAGTCGTGTTTTTTTAGTGCCTGAAAATGTGAAACCGTTACCAGAGGCAATACGAGCAATTCATCGTGCGGATTATATTTTAATTGGTCCTGGTAGCTTATATACAAGTATTATACCTAACCTGCTTGTCAAAGAAATTGGTGAAGCTGTTGTAAGAGCTAAAGGAAGAAAAATTTATGTTTGTAATTTAATGACTCAAAAGGGTGAAACCATTTCCTATACAGCAGGAGATCATGTAAAAGCAATTTACGAGCATGTTGGCGCTTCCTTTATCGATTCTATTTTAGTAAATGAAGAGAAATTACCACATCCTGTACAGGAGCTTTATAAGGAAGAATGTGCGGAACCTGTAACATTTGATGTGGCAAAGCTTGAAAGTATGGGATTAGAGGTTATTAAGCGAGATATTGCTACAATTCGATCAGATGGGACGGTTCGTCATAATGCGACAAACGTTGCTAAATGGCTTGTAGAATACGCAAATATTTATAAACAAAAAGTAAACAATCCAAAAATACAAACATAAAGCGCTGATTGTATATGATAAGATGAGCATATACATAGAACTGAAGTTGAAAGGGGGGCACGTGATATGTCTTTTGCTTCTGAAACAAAAAAAGAATTAACGCAAATAGAAGCGGACAATCATTGTATGAAAGCAGAAGTATCTGCCCTAATTCGTATGAATGGTTCATTATCCTTTGCGAATAAACAGTTAAGCTTAGACGTACAAACTGAAAACGCTGCAATTGCAAGAAGACTCTATACGATTATGAAGAAGTTGTATCCATATAACGTAGAGTTACTTGTTCGAAAGAAAATGCGTTTGAAAAAAAATAACGTATATATTTGCCGTGTAAGAGATGGTGCGCGTGAGCTACTAATTGATTTAGAAATCATCTCAGACGACTTTCAATTCAATCATACGATTTCTCCAAAGCTTATTAAAAAGAGTGGTCAAAAAAGAGCATATTTACGAGGTGCATTTTTAGCAGGTGGCTCTGTTAATAATCCAGAAACGTCAGCCTACCATTTAGAAATTTATTCGTTATATAAAGAGCATGGCGAGGCTTTAATGGATGTTATGAATGAATTTGATCTAAATGCTAAAACAATAGAACGGAAAAAGGGCTTTGTGACCTATTTAAAAGAGGCAGAAAAGATTTCTGATTTTCTTAATATTGTAGGAGCACATCAGGCAATGATGAAATTTGAGGATGTCCGTATATTGCGAGATATGCGGAATAGCGTTAACCGTATTGTCAATTGTGAGACAGCAAACTTAAATAAAACAATAGGTGCTGCATTGCGTCAGGTTGAAAATATTCGATTTATTGAAAATTCCATTGGCCTAGATCAATTACCTGAAAAGCTTCGAGAAATTGCACGTTTACGAGTAGAATATCAAGATGTCACCCTTAAAGAACTGGGTGAAATGGTATCAAGCGGAACGGTTAGTAAATCAGGTGTCAATCATCGTTTACGGAAAATCGATGAAATAGCGGATGCATTAAGACGTGGAGAAAAGATAGGTGGTTAAGTTTTCATACTTTTCAGGTATGAATGTGATGCGTAAACACATATTGTTCTTTTGCTAGTAAGTAAGGTAAGATAAAACTAATAAGATGAACGGTAGTAAAGGGGAGTTTTGAAAATGACCGAGAGAAGAGTCCAAGTCAAATTAAAATTAGGACTACAGGCTAGACAAGCAGCATTATTTGTTCAAGAAGCAAATCGCTTTAGTGCAGATATCTTTCTTGAGAAGGATGAGAAAAAAGTTAATGCTAAATCCATTATGGGTGTAATGAGCTTAGCTATTGCCAAAGGAACAGAAGTAGTTTTAAGCAGCGAAGGCAACGATGCTGAGCAAGCGGTTACAGCATTGGCAGAGTTAATTGAAAAAGAAGATTAAATATGAAGACTGTCCAATAATTGGGCAGTTTTTTTATGCTCTATTTAACGAAAGTGGTGGATAGCGGAGCTAATGTGACGGATAGCAATGTCAAAGTGACGGATGAAAATGACAAAATGACGGATAGAACGTTTAAAATAAAAGAAAGACATCTCAGAACTAAATCTGAGATGTCTGTACTTTGTTATTTACGGTCGCTACGGTCCATAATATGGTCGATTAAGCCATATTCTTTTGCACGTTCAGCTGTCATGAAGTTATCACGATCTGTATCTCTTGAAATGACTTCAAGCGGTTGCCCAGTGCGTTCTGATAAGATACCATTTAATTTTTCACGTAGGAATAAAATACGTTTAGCTGCGATTTCAATCTCAGTTGCTTGACCTTGTGCGCCACCTAATGGTTGGTGAATCATTACTTCTGCATTTGGTAAAGCGAATCGTTTACCAGGCTCACCTGCCGCAAGTAGGAATGCTCCCATAGATGCAGCCATACCAATACAGATTGTTTGCACTTGTGGTTTAATAATTTGCATTGTATCATAGATGGCCATACCAGCAGTGATCGATCCACCCGGTGAGTTAATATAAAGTGAGATATCTTTATCTGGATCTTCAGCTTGTAGGAATAGAAGCTGAGCTACGATTGAGTTAGCCACGTTGTCATCAATCGCACTTCCTAAAAGGATGATGCGGTCTTTTAGTAGTCGTGAATAGATGTCATATGCACGTTCACCACGACTTGTTTGTTCAATAACTGTAGGAATTAAATTCATGTTAAATCCTCCTTAATAAAACTAAATTCGAATACTCTTGCTGAAAACTTCCGTTGTATTTCAGCTGTATCCCTATCATACACATTATAGTCAGGGAAGGTCAAATATTAACCCTGCTAAAGTGAAATAAAAAAAATAAATTGTTTTTTGCATTCTATAGTTGAATTGTTGGCAATACGTTTGTATAATAGTTAAGGTCATAGATTAAAGTACGGTACACTATTTTGCGGGTATGCTTCAAAAAATGAGGATTATCTACATCATGCTTTTCATAAAGCCTAGAGTGAGTACTTTTTTTTTGTGTTTAATTGCCCTCGTGGTGTAATGGATAACACGTAAGATTCCGGTTCTTGCACTGGGGGTTCGATTCCCTCCGAGGGCGCCATTTTACTGATTATTTGATAAACTTTTATAGCTCGATTCTCCTAATAAGTAGTTTAGCAGCCTGCTTAGTGGAGAAAGAAGGGAAAATTGTGGAAATACTGCCCTAATTGGCATTATTCCCGTATTTGTTCCATTCAAACCTTCAAAAAAGCAACAACTCCAAATTATTTTTTAGTGGACATACTGTACGTGAGGACTAGCCATCTAGTCGAAAAAAAGAATCCTATCTGAGGGGATTCTTTTTTTTTGCCTAAAACTATCTAATTTTGGCATGATTAGTTGATGTATAAATATTCATTTTTAATGCTATTTTTAATTATTCATACCGTTTTTTGCTAAAAATACACATGGAAATAAATTTTTATGAAAAAATAATTACTTTTATACGAAAAGTTATTGTCTATTAGCAATAATGTTACTATAATTGACCTAATAGTCTAACATTTCCGAATTGTGAAAAATGAAGTCATATTTCGGAAAAACTTATTTTAGGGGGAAATGCTATGAAAAAAAGAGTATCTATGTTACTTATGCTCGTGGCAGCACTAATGCTAGCTCTAGCAGGATGTGGCGCGAAGGAAGATAAATCATCAGGCAGTGCACCGGCAGAGGATGGTGGAAGCGGTAAAAAAGTTTATAAGGTAGGTACAGAGGCTACTTTCGCTCCGTTTGAATCGATTGACGATAAAGGGAATATAGTAGGGATTGATGTTGATATTTTGCAGGCTATTGCAGATGAAATGAACTTTGAGGTAGAATGGCAAAATATTGGCTGGGAGCCTGTATTCCAAACAATTAAAAATGGTGAAACAGATATTGGGGCATCTGGAATTACTATAACAGAAGAACGTAAACAATCGTTCGATTTTACTGAGCCATACTATGAATCTCAATTATTAATCGTTGTAAAAGAGGATTCAAAGATTAAATCATTAGCAGAGCTCAAAGATAAAAAAGTTTCAGTTCAAATTAATGCGACTGGTCATTTAGCAGCGAAAAAGCTTCAGGGTGATGCAAGTACAAACATTATGGCATTTGAAAATCAACCCGTTGCTATCCAAGAAATGCTAAATGGCAATGTAGATGCTGCGATTGGTGATAATGCAGTAGTTTACGAGTATATCAAAGCACACCCAGATCAAAAACTAAAAGTAATAGAAGATGATGCATTTGATAAAGAATATTATGGCTTCATGGTTCAAAAAGGAAATAAAGAGCTCTTAAACCTATTAAATGAAGGTCTACAAAAGATTAAAGATAACGGTAAATTAAAAGAGATTACTGGCTCAGACTTTAAGTAAGAAAAGAATGAATGGTGCCCCTAGCATAGCCTTATGCTAGCGGCTTCATATTTTTCGTAACTTTTTAGGGGAAATGGGGTTTTCGGATGGACATCTTTGACTTACGCTGGGACATAGTCTGGAACTACCGAGATATGTTTATACGTGGTATTGGCGTAACACTAATTTTGACACTCAGTGGTTATTTTGGTGGTATTTTTTTAGGATTATTTTTAGGGCTCGGAAAATTATCAACAAAAAAATGGATTTATTGGCCATGTAAGCTTTATGTTGATTTATTCCGTGGAACACCAATGCTAGTGCAAATTTTATTAATTCATTTAGCCGTAATACCTACGATTTTTGGACACTCTTTAGGCTACATGGTGTCAGGGATCACGGCACTTATATTAAACTGTGCGGCCTACAATGCAGAAATCTTCCGTGCCGGCATTCAAAGTATTGCGAAAGGCCAAATGGAGGCAGCACGATCACTTGGCTTAACACATAACCAAGCGATGAGAAAAGTCATTTTACCGCAGGCATTTAGACGAATGATTCCACCGTTAGGGAATGAATTTATTGCGCTATTAAAGGATTCCTCTCTTGTAACCGTTATTGCAGCTCCAGATATATTATATGCAAGTAAAGTAGTAGCAGGAGCTAGCTTCCGATTTTGGGAGCCGTACATTGTTGCAGCATTATTATATTTAGTTTTAACGTATGGTGTAACAAAAATTGTGGCATTTATCGAGAAGCGATTCAGTAATAGCTATGTCCCTCGTAAGGCAGAAGGGCGGGAAGCGCGATGATTAAAATTCAGAACTTACACAAATATTTTGGCAAGTTAGAAGTATTAAAAGGTATTGATTATGAAATACAAGAAAAACAGGTAGTTTGTGTAATAGGACCATCTGGCTCAGGAAAAAGTACCTTTTTACGCTGCATTAATATGCTCGAAGAAGTGACAGATGGTGCCATTTATATTGAAAATGTGAAGATTAATGATCCTAAAACAAATATAAATGCAATACGTGCAGAAGTGGGCATGGTGTTTCAACAATTCAATTTATTCCCGCATATGACGGTTATTGATAATGTGACAATGGCTCCAATGCAAATTCGTAAGATGAGTCGTGCCGATGCAGAAGCATTAGGACATGAGCTTCTTAAGAAGGTTGGTTTAGATAGTAAGGCATATAACTACCCTGAACAGCTTTCAGGTGGTCAGCAGCAACGGGTAGCTATTGCTCGCGCTTTAGCAATGAAACCAAAAGCCATTCTTTTTGATGAACCGACGTCTGCACTTGATCCAGAAATGGTAAAAGAGGTGTTAGATGTAATGAAGAATCTAGCAGCTGAAGGAATGACAATGATTGTCGTTACACATGAAATGGGCTTTGCACGTGAGGTAGGCGATCGTGTGGTCTTTATGGATGGTGGCTATATTGTAGAAGAAGGAGCTCCTGCGGAAATTTTCGGAAATCCTCAAAATGAACGAACAAAAGCATTTTTAGGAAAAGTTTTATAACCACAAAGCAAAGCAGTCTCAGGTGATTTAGATCACATGTGAGACTGCTTTTTTGTTAATGAAGCGGATTTGTAGTTGTACCGAATGAATCGAGTATTGTACGCATATCCTGCTGAGAATATTGAGGTACTTGGTAGTAGCCATGTTTATTTTGGTAAATAGATAATTCGTATGCCATTTCAATACAGTTGGGAATACTATCTGCAACAACACGGCGAACAACAGGGTTTGTAGTCTCAGTCGCAGCAGCTGTCATACATTTGGCTGTACCTTTTTGAGCACCTAATAAGAAGCCTGAAATTGTTTCATCATTCATTTCATTTGCATTTTGCATTGGTTTTTTAGGTTGCCCAGGATTTAATCCATAAGTAAAGTTATTGCCTGTCTCCATTTGGTAACGTCCAGTTGGAACAGATGGATCATGTCCAGTTTTAAATGATTCCACAATAGTGTTATACATCCCTAAAGTAAAGTTATATTGGCGATCCAAAATACTAAGTAACTCAGGGTCCTTAACATGTGGACGTAGAATAATGGATTGATTCATACCAGCAATGATTTCGCCAAGTGTTTCATGCATGTCCATAACTTCATGTCCACCATGATTTAGGCTTTGTTGTTGGTTGAATGATGGTTGGTTAGCTGATTCATTGTGAAATGATTGTGACAAAAAAAACGCCTCCTAAATGTTATTTTGTTGCAGTATTTAGTATGTCTAATTAGATATATTTCATACGCTATAACTCCATTTGCATATATGTAGAATAGAGATGTTTTTTTGCAGCACATTAGAGGTAAGGAAAAGTAAGTGTGTAAAGGAGGGAATACCATTTGAAAAAAGTTCTTGGACCTATTGGGATTATCATTATTATTTTAGTTCTATTAGCTTTACTATTTATCCCTAAATACAACAGCCTTGTTACAGCGGAAGAGAGTGTGGATTCAAAATGGGCCCAGGTTGAAAATCAGCTTCAGCGTCGCTATGATTTAATTCCAAACTTAGTGGAATCAGTAAAAGGGTACGCTAAACATGAGCAGGATATTATTGCTAGTATTTCGGAGGCACGCTCACAAATGGGGAATGCACGTAGTCCAGAGGAACAGGCGGTTGCGAATGATGCACTGAATGGCGCACTTAGTCGATTGCTTGTTGTGGTAGAAAATTATCCAAACTTAAAGGCAGACGCTAATTTTCGACAATTAATGGATGAATTAGCTGGAACAGAAAACCGGCTAGCAGTCGCTCGTGAAGACTACAATAATGAAGTACAAACTTTTAATAAAAATGTAAAACGTTTCCCAGGAAATTTAATTGCAGGAATGTTTGGGTTTGAGCAGAAGGAATATTTTAAAGCTACAGCAGGTTCTGAAAAGGCACCATCTATTGATTTTAGTAATTCAGGTAAGCAATAATGAAACGTTTTATTGTGCAATTTGCAATTGTTTGTTTCTCATTTCTTGTATTGATTAGAATGGCAGATGCAGCAATGCCAACCCCCATGAAAAATACGTATATTCACGATTTTGCTAATGTATTATCCACTTCAGTAAAAGAGGAGCTTAATCATTATTCAGAGCAGCTAGACAAAGGGACAGGTGCCGAAATAATGGTTGTCACTGTGGAATCCATTCATGGACAGGACCCAAAAATGTATGCGACTAAAATGATTCGTTCATGGGGAATTGGTAATGCACAAAAAAATAACGGTGTATTATTATTAGCAACATTTGGTCAGGGTGAAGGCAATAATGATGTCGTAATTGCCGTTGGTCAGGGACTTGAAGGAGCATTGCCAGATGGTAAGCTTGGACGGATATTAGATACAGCGTTTTATCCTAATGCGAGTGCTGGTAATATTGATCAAGCCTTTAAAGCAACATATGCTGAAGTATTTCAAATTGTTGCAGAGGAATACAATTGGGAGGGGGAGACTCCTACAAATTCAGCTGAGGAGGAAGAGATGCCAACATGGATGATTATTGTCCTTGTTGTCATTGTACTTGTTTTTTACTCCATTATTTCAAATGGTGGTGGAAGAGGACCTCGCTCAGGTGGCAGAGGAGGCTATCCAGGAGGCTTCGGCGGTGGCTTTGGCAGCCGAGGCTCAGGTGGAGGCGGCTTTGGAGGTGGTTCATCTGCTGGAGGCGGAGCAAGTCGTAAATTCTAACTGTCTACTTTGTAACATTAAAAATAAGCAATTGTACATTACTACCCCCGATTATAATGGTGCACATATAATAGAAATGTACATTACTAAATTAAATTTTTAGTAATGTACATTTTTATTTTGGAGAAAATTCAAATTATTTGACGCAAAATTTTTAAAGCAATACTCATATATAAATCCTTTGATAGTCAAGCATCTCCATTAAGAAAGGTAGAGAATCATTATATAAAATCTAAACTATTTAAAATATCTGTTACTTCCAACTTAAATGTCTCATTCTCTATAACAGAGTGAATGAATGGACGGTCCCCAATAAGCTCTATAATAATTTGATGCTTATTTTCCTGAGCAAAATGGATTATATCTTCAAATTGAGTGTGGTTATAATAAATGTCAACATCATAGTATTTTCTTAATTCACGAGCGATATGAAAAATCTTAGGATGGAACTCCTCGTTGGTATCAGCTAATAATATTTTATGAGGCAGTAATATATTTTTGTCAATATAATCTAGGCTTTTCAATACTGATAATAATCTTTCTAAACCAAAGGCTAAGCCAACTCCTGGTTCATTTAAATTGCCAACAGCAGAAACTAAATTATTGTATCGCCCACCACCTAAAATTGCTCCGATTTCAGAGTCAATAGCCAAACCCTCTAATATATAGCCTGTATAATAATCTGCTCCCCTTGCTAATGTTAAATCAATTTTGATGTTTGATTGAACATTTTTTGGTAAATAAGAGAGGATAAATTTCAAATCGGCTGTGGCCTTCGTAGAAGAGAGACAGTAATTAAAGAACTTTTCAATTTGACTTATTTGATTTTGTAAATCCTCATATTGAGCTAAAAGGTTAGAAAAACACTCAATTTCAATTAGTATTTGATTAGCAATATTCAGTGGAATTTTATTTTCGATTAGTTTATTTTTTATACCTTGTAATCCGTCTTTTGAAATTTTATCTGCATAATCTAAGGCTCTTTGTAATCCAAGGTGTTCTTCTTTGGTATTCAAACCAACTTTAAGAGCTAAGGCTTGAATAAGTAGTCTATGATTTATTTTCAAAACAAAGTTTTTTATTCCTAACTTATTAATCAATTCATGGGCCATTATTGTAATATCGATTTCAGCTAATAAACTGTCTGAGCCAATAATATCAGCGTCGCATTGTGTAAATTCTCTAAAATGACTTTTTCCAGGCTGATCATCTCTAAAAGATGGACCAATTTGATATCTTTTATAAGGTCTCGGTATATTTGGATACATACTTACTACTCTGGCCAGCGGTACAGTTAGATCATAGCGAGGAATAAGAAATTTTTCATTTTTATCTTTTATATGAAAAAATAACTTTTCTCCTTCCCCGTGATGTCCGTTAAATGTTTCTAAGTATTCTAAAATAGGTGTTTTATGTGGATTGAAACCATAGTTTTCATAAACGCCTTTAATTATATTGATGATGTGTTCTCGATATCTCATGTCAATTCCTAATACATCTTCGGTTCCCTCAGGAATTGATAGAGTTTTTTCGTTTAGGTTAGAAATCATCTTTGAATCTTCCTTTCGATGAGTATTTGAATCATATTAATTTTTATTTTGAAAATAAATCAAGAAAGTTAAGCCTATTAAGATGAAAATACCTCCCAATAGTTGAAGTGGTTCCATTACTTCCTGCAAAAACAGTAAGCCAAAGATAGAGGTGAATATGGGCTCTACCATACTTATCATCGAAACATTTGTTGAAGTAAGAATCTGTAGTGATTTAAATAAAGTTATTTCACCTACAATCGTTGAGATAACAACAATGCCGAATATATATATCCATGCATTTGAATCAAAATTCAAATGTAACTCACTGCTTATTAGTCCTATGAAAATTACACCCAATGCAGCAAATGAGGTAACATAAGTACTTGTTACAACGGGGGAATTATTGTCGGTGACTTTTTTTCCAAGAATCATATATAGTGCATATACAATAGCTGCTAATATCGCTAACAATACGCCTTTCATATTTATACCTTGAAAAGAAACGCCTAATAAAAAAATCATACTAATAAAGGTGAAAAATAAAGCTATGATTGATTTTACCTTTAGCTTTTCTTTGTAGATTAAAAAGGAAAAGATTGAAACAAATATAGGAAATGAAAATAATAATAAAACTGCCATAGCAGATGATAGATATTTTAATGATTCAAAATGTAGGACAGATAACAGTGTAAATAAAACACCACCCAATAGAAAAAATAACTTTAAATCTATTTTACTAATTTTAAAAGGTATTTTTTTCCATAAAAGAAACAAAAAAAAGAGTAAAGAACTTATTGAAAATCTTAAAACCAGTAATGTATAAACAGAAATCCCATAGCTATAAGCTTTTATAGCGAAAATGGGCATAATACCAAAACAAATAGCTGAAATTATTGCATAAATAGTACCTTTTTTTAAATCTCTCACACTAACCTTCCTTCACAAATTTAAAAAAATAATAGAATTGTATCTAAAAATATAAGTTGCTACAGCAATTGACGTTCGCTCGAGTTAATTTAATCCTATCATTACAAATAATTACATTTCAATAGTGATCTTTGACATTTTTGTGTCCTTAAACCATTTTTAACCAATTGGAGAGAGTTTTTCGAAGTTTATCAATGATGTGTAACCAGTTGCATGGACACTGTGCGAGTAATAATAGCCCCAGCTTTCTGTTGGTCGAGCTGCTCGCTCAATAAAATCTAACAATTAAATATCCTAAATTTTATTTTATTCATAAATAAAAGCTGAACTAAATTGTGTGGATTAGTTCAGATCAAAAATCCCATGTATTATGGCTCAATTTTTTTATTGGTTTAAAAGGTAATTATATTTAATTATTATCATTTATTGACAAAAGCGCTAAAGTTGTTATAATTTTAATATATCGACAAACGATATAACGCACAATGATATAAGGAGGAATCATTTTGAAAAAACGATTTTTATCGGCATCATTAGCGGTCATTTTAACGACTTCTGCTGTTTATCCAGTCACAATGCAAGAGGTACGAGCTGCCAATGAAACTAGTCAACAAGTAGTAGCCCAAGAGGAAAGTGTCACAGCACAGGAATTTCTTAATTTAGCTGTAACAGCTTTAACCTTCCAGCATGGATCAGAATCTATGCGTCAGCAAATCACTGCAACGTGGGTAAAAGGTGAGGAATTAAAGGATTTAACCCTTGCTATTAAACGTGATGAAGCAGCACGTATTTTAGTAAGAGCTTTAAATAAAGAGGAAAAAGAATCAACGCTTGATGAGTACAAAGAAAAAGCAGCTAAGCTTGGATTATTTACTGGGCTTTTAATTGGTGATAATACGCTTTCTAAGCAAGATGCAGTCAAAATGTTAAATAATGCTAAACAAGTGAAAAACGGTACTAATAATGAGGGCGTAAAGGAAATTTCTGTAGAAGACTTCATGAAAAGCCCAGGAAACTTTGGCTATCAGCTTTCGCCAGATGGTAATTATATAACGTTCTCATCAGCATGGGAAAACCGTTCTAATGTTTTTGTGAAAAAAATGGGTGATGATAGTGAGCCTGTCCGTGTATCAAATTCAAAGGATCGAGATATAGCTGGTTCCTTCTGGAAGGATGATACATTACTATATGTTAAGGATAAAGGTGGAGATGAGAATTTCCATATTTACTCTACAACATTTAACGGGACAGAGGAAAAGGATTTAACGCCGTATCCAAATGTGACAGTAGGTTTATTGAGTAGTTTGCAGGGTGTAAAAGATGAGATTCTGATTATGATGAACAAAGAAGATGCGACAGTGTTCGATGTGTACAAGCTTAATGTGAAGACTGGTGAAACAACACATGTTGCTAAAAACCCTGGTAATATCTCGAACTGGTTAGCAGACCGTAATGGAGAAGTGCGTGTTGCGGTTGCATCAGATGGGGTAGTTGGAACTGTTCTTTATCGTGACTCCGAAAAAGATGAATTCAAGCCATTTATTGAATTAGCAGCAGGGGATGAAGTTACACCACTTGCATTCTCCAAGGACAATAAACATATTTACGCAACCTCTAATAAAGGAAGAGACAAAGTAGAAGTTGTTAAATATGATTTAGAAGGCAAAGAAGAAGTCGTTATGTCTAATAAAGATGTAGACGTTACAGGTGTACTATATAGTGCTGAGCAGGATAAACTATTATATGGTGCGTATATAACAGATAAACCACATTACCAATTCTTTGATGAGAACTTTGAAAAGCTATTCCGTAAAATACAAGATAAATTAGGTGTTCATGAAAGTGAATTAGGTATTAACGATTACAATAAGGAAATGACTAAGTTTATTGTTAGCGTTTCTAGTGATACGGTTTACGGAAAATATTATTACTATGATTCTTTAACAGATAAATTGACAGAATTGGCTACATTAAGCCCTTGGTTAAAATCTGAGGAACTATCTGAAATGCATCCAATTTCCTATAAGAGTAGAGATGGCTTAACAATTAATGGCTATCTAACATTGCCAAAAAACAAAGAAGCTAAAAATCTACCACTTATCGTGAATCCACATGGTGGTCCATGGGCACGTGATATGTGGGGCTTCAATCCAGAGGTCCAGCTATTAGCGAACCGCGGTTATGCAGTCTTACAGGTTAATTTCCGTTCTTCTACTGGTTACGGTAAGGAATTCCTGCAGGCTGGTAATAAACAGTGGGGTCTAAAAATTCAAGATGATATTACAGATGGCGTACAATGGGCAATTGGCCAAGGTATTGCGGACCCTAAACGAATTGGTATTTACGGGGCATCATTTGGCGGTTATGCTACTTTAGCTGGTATTACGTTTACACCAGATTTATATGCAGCAGCAGTTGACTATGTAGGTGTTTCGAATATCTTTACGTTATTAAATACAATTCCTCCATATTGGGAAACAATGCGTGAAATGTTCTATGAGCGAGTAGGGCATCCAGAGAAAGATAAAGAGCTATTAACAGCTGCTTCTCCAGTGTTCCATGCGGATAAAATTAAAACACCATTATTCGTGGCTCAAGGTGCAAATGATCCACGTGTAAACAAAGCTGAATCCGATCAAATTGTAGAAGCATTACGTGCTAGAGGCGTTGACGTGGAGTACATGCTGAAAGAGAATGAAGGCCATGGCTTCCAAAATGAAGAAAATAAAATTGAATTCTATAATGCGATGTTAAAATTCTTAGATAGTCATCTAAAAAAATAATAGAAAAAAAGACTGTGCACCGAGCTGCGCAGTCTTTTTATGTGAGAAGCATAGTTTATAGGAGCTGAATTTTATATTGGGACGTAGCAGATCTCTTGCTGTTAATCAACGTGATACAATGAGCCAGCTTTTCTACACCAGTATGAATTTGGTTGTCTTCTACCTGGGAAATGCTTAGGCGAATTAGGTTCTCCTTTTTATATTCTGGCAGAAACATTCTAGAGGCATCATCAACAAAAATATGTTGTTCCTTTAACAATTGAACAATTTGCTTTGCTGCAACATGTTCTGGTAAGTAGATGGTAAGGTAAAATCCGGATGCTGGCTTTGTGTAAAGCGTGTTATTGGGTAGAAATAATTCACAAGCCTCCTGTAGATGCTTCATCTTTCCAAAATAAAGCTCCTTTATTTTTTTTATATGGCTTTGAAACATGCCATTTTTTAAATAAATCTCTAATGCACCCTGCGAAAGCACGGAACTATTAAAATCAGCAGTAAACTTATAGCGTGAAAAATGGCTGCTCATTTTTTGGGGAAGAACGATGGTAGCAATCCTTAAACCAGGTAGAAAAATCTTAGAAAAACTTTTTATATAAATGACTCTTCCAGAAGGGTTGTATGAAAATAATGGATCAGATTTAGTGTTTGGATCAAGCTCCCCTAAAAAATCATCCTCAACGATATACACATCGTACTTTTCAGCCAATTCAACAATTCTCTTTTTCTCTTTATTTGTGTAGCTATGACCAAGCGGGTTTTGAAACCTTGGTACAATATAGAAAAACTTTATATCATTATTCCGAAAAATATACTCTAGACGATCAAAATCTATACCATCCATAGATAAATCAATTCCAAAGGTAGTTTTCGAATGTAAATTAGCTGATTCGATAAAGCCAAAATAAGTAGGCTGTTCAATTAAGATATTTTTTTTGCCATTTGGAAATGGCATGGATACTAATAAATTTAATGCTTGCTGTGAGCCGGAGACAATAAATAATCTTTCTGGTTCGGTGAAAACCTGTAAGCTTTGTAAATATTTCACCAATTGTATGCGCAAAGAGTAGAAGCCTTGTTGATCGGAATAAGTAAATAATTCTTCCTTATATGTATCAATTGCTTGATTGATACAGTGCTGAAAATCAATGTATGGCATGATGTTTTTATCAGGACCAGCAGATAAAAAATCGATGGTCGTCCTTCTAGAATCAAGGTGCTGAAATTCATTGACAACATAATAGCCACTTTTGGGAATAGAAAATATTAAATGTTCCTTTTCTAATTCATCGTATGCTTTAATAACAGTGTTTTTACTGCAGGAAAATTTCTCAGACAATTGTCGGACTGAGGGAAGCTTACTCCCTGCCAGCAGATCACCATTCGCAAGCTGATTTTTAATGTCTTTAACTATTCCATCATATTTTGTATCCATAAAAATCCTCTCCTTATTCTGTACCAGGACAGATGCTAGAAAACTCTATTTCTTTTAACGATGGGTTCTCTTATTATGTATTATACCAGTACAGATGAGACAGTTTTGTACTTAACAATAAGGGGAGCTGATTGATTGTGCAAGAAAGTAGAAAAGAAAAAATGGGGATATTATTAGGTTTATTGGGTGTTATTTGTTTTAGTTTAACCTTACCTGCAACTAGTGTAGCTGTTGAATATTTTGGTACTACATTCGTTGGTTTAGGAAGAGCAGTAATTGCTTCAATTTTAGTTGCTATTATCTTGATTGGAAGAAAAGAAAAATTACCTAGTGCTCGTCAGTTTAAAAGCTTAGTAATTGTCTCTTTAGGTGCCGTGTTAGGATTTCCCCTCCTAACTTCTTGGGCAATGACTAGTTTGCCAGTATCTCATGGAGCGGTAGAGCTAGCTCTGTTACCTTTAGCTACAGCAGGCTTTGCAATGATGAGAGCGGGGGAAATGCCGTCACTTAAATTTTGGCTATCTAGTATTGCAGGTGCTCTAGCCGTAATTATTTATGCTATTTATCTTGGACTGGGTCAGCTACATATTGCAGATTTCGCATTATTGGCTGCTGTCGTAATACTAGGGCTCAGCTATGCGGAGGGAGGATTGCTTGCACAGGAAATAGGTAGCTGGCAAGTAATTGCGTGGGCCATTATTATTGCAGTGCCTGTTCTGGTTATTCCAGTATCTCTAAACGTTTCAGGGGAGATGTTACATGCACCTCTAAAAGCTTGGATTAGTTTTTTATATTTAGCGATTGTAAGTCAATTTCTAGCCTATGTAGCATGGTATGGCGGTATGGCGATGGGCGGTATCTCTAGGGTTAGCCAAATACAATACTTACAGCCATTTTTAATGATTATTTTTGCGGCTTTATTTCTTCATGAATCGATTTCAGTATTTACAATTGTCATAGCAATTGCTGTTGTGTTGTCAGTGATGATTGGCAAAAACGCTTCAATAGCTAAAAAAGCTTCTATATAAGAAAAAAACGATAGAAGCTTTTTTTATGGCATAATAGCCTGAGGAGGTGCTGTAAAGTGAATGTGAAATTTTTTACTCGTGCTAATTGTGGGCTATGCGTGGAAGGTTTGCATACATTAAAACTTGTACAAGAGGACTTAGGTTTTCATGTCGATATCATTGACATTGAAGAAAATGAGGCAGTGCATGAAAAATATATGCTAATGATTCCAGTAGTAGAAAAGGATGGGCAAGTCATACAATATGGTAATTTAGATTACGCAACATTGATGGAGCATTTATCTTACGAATAGAATAAACAAATGAGTAGCAAATTGCACGTTTTTTTTAAAGCAAACCCTTTATTTAAATTTCGCATTTCTCCTGCTAGATAAAATAGTAGCAAAGAAAAAGCGGAATTTTTTTAGTTTATTAGGTAGAATAAAAGAACAATCTCAATGTTGTAGCTTGTTTTGATCGTTAACAATCTCACAATTCACAAATTGTTCAATGAAAGCGTTTTGAATTTGAACAGTTTGTGAAGACCTTCACATTGCGCTTTCTTTTTAAATAAATCCGAGTAGAATAAGAGTCAAGAAAGAAATTGTTATAAAACAGTTTGAAAAAGTATCACGATTTCTAGTGGTTGTTATATTACAAAAGATAAATTCGAAGGGAGATTTTACAATGTGGGTTATCACAGTATTTGAGAAAAAAGACGTTCGTATTTTTGAGTATGCAAATAAAATTGAAGCAAAAAAAGCTTTAGAAGGATTTAAGAAAAACGCCATTTTATCTTTTACAAAATAAGACGACTGAGGTCTCATAACTATTACTAAAAGTTATGAGGCCTTTCTTTATTTATAATTGGAAACAAACCAATATTAATTTTTTTCCAATTACCACAACATACACTTGCTCTTTAATTCAAAGCATATTATAATAAAACCATAAGTGGGACATAAAATTATATAGTGGGACAAAAAAAGACCCACTACTATTGAAAAGGGAGTAGATAAATATGTTATCTGTACCTGAGGCACAGCAAAGGCTACTTCCAGAAATGTATCCGCTTCTTCAAACAAGATACCGTATTTTGCAGACAATCCAGCTAATGCAGCCTATTGGGCGTCGAACACTTGCAGAATCACTAAAAATGACTGAACGTGAAATACGAAAAGAAACAGATATTTTACGTGAGCAAGGGTTATTAGATTCTCAAAAGTCGGGTATGGTATGTACAGATGACGGTGAAGTAGTAATAGAAAAATTAAGAACGCTCGTCTATGAATGGTCGGGACTTACCCAGTTAGCAAAATTACTGGAAAAGCATTTTGGTTTACAGCATGTAATTGTTGTACCAGGTGATTATAATGAGGACGATACGGTACTTACCTTACTTGGTAAGGAGGCAGCGCAAGTATTTATGTCTTCCAGTTTCAATGGGCAGGTCGTGGCTGTTACGGGTGGCAAATCTGTTGCGTCACTGACACCATTTCTACATCCTGCACATGCACAAAACATTACATTTGTAGCTGCACGTGGTGGAATTGGACATGAAATGCAAATGCAAGCGAATACACTCGTTGCAACATTTGCCATGCAGATGGATGCCCAATATCGCACCTTGTTTTTACCTGAGCATTTAAGCGAGCAGGCATATCAAGCTATGCTCACAGAGCCAATGGTAACGGAAATGATGAATTATTATGAGCGTGCAGATTGTGTTATCCATGGGATAGGCTCTGCGGAGGAAATGGCTTTAAGGCGGAACTCATCACCTGAGGATTTACGAATTCTTGAAGAAAAGGGCGCTGTGAGTGAAGCATTTGGCTATTATTTTAATGCTGCAGGTGAGATAGTTCATCGAATACGTACAATCGGTATTCAGCTAGAGCAAGTTCAAGAGAGTAAGCAAGTAATTGCAGTTGCTGCAGGTAAACAAAAAGTGAAGGCAATGCTATCGTATTTTAAGGTTGCGCCAAAGCAAACCATATTTATTACTGATGAGGCGGCAGCAAAAGCAATCGCTGAGGGTTTACCTTCCTTATAGAATAGTTTTAGTTTTGAAAAAGTACTCTATTTCAGTGAGTGGTCAACACTTTCTGGTTGAGAATAAAGCCATTTTGGCAAAATAATATTTAAACATTATTGGAGGAATTGACAATGGCATTAAAATTAGCGATTAATGGATTTGGGCGTATTGGACGTTTAGTATTTCGTGAAGCAATGGAGCACGATGAATTTGAAGTAGTTGCAGTAAATGATTTAACAGATGCTGGTCAGCTTGCACATTTATTAAAATATGATTCAGTACACGGTATCTACGATGCTGAGGTTTATGCAGAAGGCGATTCTTTCGTAGTGAACGGAAAAAATGTGAAAGTTTATGCTGAAAAAGATCCTACTCAATTACCATGGGGTGAGCTTGGTGTAGATGTTGTGCTTGAATGTACAGGTAAATTCCGCTCTATGGAAGAAGTAAGTAAGCATATTGAAGCAGGTGCTAAAAAAGCGATCCTTTCAGCACCAGCAAAGGGTGCAATGCCTACATTTGTCATGGGTGTCAACCATGAGGATTACAATCCTGAAACAGACGATGTTATTTCAAATGCTTCTTGTACAACGAATTGTTTAGCACCTGTAGCGAAAATATTGGATGAAAAATTCGGTATTGTCCGCGGTATGATGACAACAATTCACTCTTATACGAACGACCAACGAATTCTTGACTTCCCTCACTCTGACCCACGTCGTGCACGTGCAGGTGCTGTGTCAATGATTCCAACAACAACAGGGGCAGCTGTAGCAGTTTCTAAAGTTTTACCTCAATTAAAAGGTAAATTAGATGGCTTCTCTATGCGTGTACCAACACCAAACGTTTCTTGTGTTGATTTAGTAGTAGAACTAAAAGCGGATGTAACGAAAGAATCCATTAATGCGGCACTAAAAGAAGCCTCAGAAAACGAACTTAAAGGTATTTTAGGATACAATGAACTACCTTTAGTTTCTATTGACTACAATGGCAATCATAATTCTTCGACAGTGGATGGTCTTTCTACGATGGTGTTAGAAAATAGTATGGTGAAGGTTTTAGCATGGTATGATAACGAAATTGGCTATTCAACTCGTTTAATGGACTTAGCTCTATATATTGCAGAAAAAGGATTCAATCATAAATAAGCGTCATATTTCAAAAATAAAAGTAAAAAGTGTGACATAATACCGCTTTTTAGGCATAAAAAGTATAGCCTTTATAATATCTAAAAGATATAATATACAAGGGTAAAGAGAGTAAGGGATGTTTACCCCTTACTCTTTTTTATCTTGATTCAGCAAGCATACTAAACACCTGCTAAATCAAGATCATGCTCCGGGCTGATATCGGGGATTTGGATTGAGCTTTTCGAGCGAGCTGCAAAAAAGCCAGAACCAATTGTGATGGCGTCATTGATACAGGAATATAGCGTTGAATGAAAATAGGTGTAAAGTTTAACAAAGGGTCTTTCAAACAAATATATACAATCGCAAGACATAGAACGTGACTTTTGTTACTATAAAAGCAAGTAAAAGGGTACTTTATCAAAAGCTGGTTCCTTTAGTGAATTCTTAGGGATACGCTATTTTTATCTTGATTTAGCAGACATAAAACGCCGCTAAACAAGATAAGCCCCCAGACCGATGTCAGGGTTTTGAAGAGTAAGCTCTAAAAAATCCGGATACAATTCCGCTGGGACATAATTGATTGAATAGAGTGATTGTGAAGAATTGAGGAGCCAAGATGGGTGATCCAGGGAATTCGCAAATTAAAAACTTTGAAGGGGGTTTCTTCATGTTAAATAAGAAGACGATGAAAGATATTGAGGTAAAAGGGCAGCGCGTATTTGTACGTGTCGATTTTAATGTACCGATGGCAGATGGTGTGATTACGGATGATACACGTATTCGTGCAGCAATCCCTACAATTGAATATTTAGTGGAGCAAGGAGCTAAAGTAATTTTAGCCTCTCACTTGGGACGACCAAAGGGTGAAGTAAAAGAAGAGATGCGTCTAACGGCTGTAGGAGTTCGATTAGCTGAATTAATCGGCAAACCTGTTACTAAATTGGATGAGTCAATTGGTAAAGAGGTAGAGAAGGCTGTTACAGACATGCAAGATGGTGACATTCTTTTACTAGAGAATGTACGTTTCCACGCTGGTGAAGAGAAAAACGACCCAGCACTAGCAGAAGCATTTTCAAAATTAGCAGATGTCTATGTTAATGATGCGTTTGGTGCTGCTCACCGTGCACACGCGTCAACAGAAGGTATTGCAAAGCATGTTCCAGCTGTTTCTGGTTTCCTTATGCAAAAGGAACTTGATGTATTAGGCAAAGCATTATCTAACCCTGAGCGTCCATTTACGGCCATTATCGGTGGTGCTAAAGTGAAGGATAAGATCGGTGTTATTGAAAGCCTACTAGAAAAGGTAGATCATTTAATTATCGGTGGTGGTTTATCATTTACATTTATTAAAGCACAGGGGTACGATATCGGTAAATCTTTATTGGAAGAGGACAAAATTGAGCTAGCCAAATCTTTTATTGACAAGGCTAAGGCAAAAGGCGTGCAATTACATATGCCAATTGATGCAGTTGTTGCAAATGAATTTTCAAAAGATGCAGAAACGAAAATTGTAGATGTAGACGCGATTCCAGCAGATTGGATGGGCTTAGATATTGGTCCAAAAACAGCGGCAAATTATGCAGAGGTCATTCAGAATTCTAAATTAATTATTTGGAATGGTCCTATGGGCGTTTTTGAAATGGATAAGTTTGCAAATGGCACTAAAACTGTAGCTGAGGCAATGGCCAATACAGCAGGTTATACAGTAATTGGTGGAGGCGATTCTGCAGCAGCTGTTGAAAAATTTGATGTAGCAGATAAGATGGATCACATATCTACAGGTGGCGGTGCTTCTTTAGAATTAATGGAAGGTAAAGAGCTTCCTGGCATTGTGGCATTAAACGATAAATAAACTATTGGAGGCAAAATGATGCGTAAACCAATTATTGCAGGTAACTGGAAAATGTATAAAACATTTGAGGAGGCCATCGAGTTTGTCGATACGATTCAGGACAAACTTCCTTCAAATGACAAAGTAGATGCTGTTGTTTGCGCACCAGCACTTTATTTACCTACACTTGTGCAGGTTGCTAGTGAATCGGAGTTAGCGATTGGTGCACAAACAATGCATTATGAAAATGAAGGTGCATTTACAGGGGAAATCAGCCCGAATCAGCTTGCAAGTGTACAAGTGGATTATGTCATTTTAGGGCACTCAGAACGTCGTGAGTACTACAATGAAACAGATGAAGCCATTAATAAAAAGGTAGCAGCAGCATTAGCACATAACATCGTACCAATTATTTGCTGTGGTGAAACGCTCACAGAACGTGAAGCAGGAACGACTGAGCAAAAGGTAGCTAGTCAAATTAAAGCGGCACTTGCTGGGTTTGAAGCGCAACAGGTGGAGCATATGGTCATTGCCTATGAGCCAATTTGGGCAATTGGTACAGGTAAAACAGCAACGGCCGAAGATGCAAACCAAGTATGTGAAGCTATTCGTGGGGTTGTGGAAGATTTGTATAATGCTGAAACAGCGGCCGCTGTACGTATTCAGTATGGTGGCAGTGTGAAGCCTGAAAATATCGCAGAATTATTATCAAAAGAGCATATTGATGGTGCCTTAGTTGGTGGTGCTAGCTTACAACCAGAATCATATTTAACATTATTGGAGGCGGCGGCAAATGCCTAAAAAGCCAGTAGCATTAATTATTTTAGATGGCTTCGCATTTCGAGATGAAACATACGGGAATGCTGTAGCACAAGCAAATAAGCCTAATTTTGATCGTTATTGGAACCAGTATCCCCATGCTACATTAACGGCAGCAGGTGAAGCAGTAGGGTTACCAGAAGGTCAAATGGGCAATTCTGAAGTTGGACACTTGAACATCGGTGCTGGACGTATTGTTTACCAAAGCTTAACACGTTTAAATAAATCGATTCGTGAAGGTGACTTCTTTACAAATCCTGCATTTTTAGAGGCAGTGGCACATGTAAAGGCTCATCAGTCGAAGCTGCATGTTATGGGCCTACTTTCGGATGGGGGCGTTCATAGTCATTATGAGCATATGTTTGCCCTATTAAAGCTTGCTAAGCAGCAGGGTCTAGAAGATGTTTTTGTACATGGCTTCTTAGATGGGCGAGATGTTGGACCAACAACAGCATTAGATTATATTGAAGAAACTAAAAGACAGATGGATGAAATTGGTATAGGTAAATTCGCCTCTATTCATGGACGCTACTATGCAATGGACCGTGATAAACGATGGGATCGGGTAGCTCTAACCTATAATGTGCTTGTTGATGGCGTTGGTCAAACAGCAGAAAGTGCAACAAGTGGTGTAGCAGCATCCTATGAGCGTGAGGTAACAGATGAATTTGTGATTCCATTTAGTATCCAAGAGCATGGAGAGCCAGTGGCAACAATTAATGATAATGACGCAGTAATTTTCTTTAATTTCCGCCCTGACCGTGCCATTCAATTGTCAAAAGTATTTACAAATAATCAATTTGATGGCTTTGTTTTATCAGCTAGGCATCCGAAAAATTTAAAATTTGTCTCCTTCACACACTATAGTGATGAAGTTCATGCACAGGTGGCCTATGAAAATGACAACCTGAAAAATACGATAGGTGAAGTGTTAGCCACAAATGGTAAAGCACAGCTACGTATTGCAGAGACAGAAAAATATCCGCATGTGACCTTCTTTATGAGTGGTGGACGTGAGGATAATTTTGAAGGGGAAGAGCGAATTTTAATTGCATCTCCAAAGGTTGCGACCTACGACTTAAAACCTGAAATGTCTGCCTATGAGGTGACAGAAGCCTTACTTGCAGAAATAGCTGCTGAAAAATTTGATGGAATCATCCTTAATTTTGCTAATCCAGATATGGTGGGGCATAGTGGAATGCTAGAGCCAACGATTAAGGCGATAGAAGCAGTAGATGAATGTTTAGGGAAAGTAGTGGATGCACTGCTTGCAAAAGGCGGTGCAGCTATTATTACAGCTGACCATGGTAATTCTGATGAAGTGCTGACTTTAGCAGGGGAGCCAATGACAGCTCATACAACAAATCCTGTTCCAGTAATTGTGACAAAACCAAATGTTGTTTTACGAAATGGTGGTATTTTAGCCGATTTGGCGCCAACCATGTTAGAATTATTACAGGTGTCACAACCTACTGAAATGACAGGTCAATCATTAATTGAAAAAGAGGAGAATTAATTATGCCATTTATTACACAAATTTATGCTCGCGAAGTTTTAGATTCACGTGGGAACCCAACAGTAGAGGTTGAAGTATTTACAGAGTCAGGCGCTTTCGGACGCTCAATCGTACCATCAGGTGCATCAACAGGTGAATACGAAGCTGTAGAATTACGCGATGGTGACAACTCTCGTTACCTAGGCAAAGGTGTATTAAAAGCAGTTGAAAATGTTAACACAATTATTGCGCAAGAATTAGAAGGTAACTATTCTGTTCTTGACCAAGTTGTCATTGACAAAGCTTTAATAGAGCTTGATGGCACAGAAAATAAAGGCAAGCTAGGTGCTAACGCAATTCTAGGTGTATCCATGGCAGTTGCACATGCTGCGGCAGATTATTTAGATGTACCTCTTTATCAATATCTTGGTGGGTTTAATTCGAAACAATTACCAGTACCAATGATGAACATTTTAAATGGTGGAGCACACGCAGATAACAATGTAGACATTCAAGAGTTTATGGTTATGCCTGTCGGTGCAGAATCTTTCCGTCATGCACTACGTATTGGTGCTGAAATTTTCCACCACTTAAAGGCAGTACTAAAAGCTAAAGGCTATAATACAGCAGTAGGTGACGAGGGTGGTTTCGCACCAAACCTTGGCTCTAACGAAGAAGCAATCACTGTCATCTTAGAAGCAATTGAAAAAGCTGGCTATAAACCAGGTGAAGAAGTTAGACTGGCAATGGACGTAGCATCATCTGAACTATTCAACAAAGAAGATGGTAAATATCACTTAGATGGTGAAGGTGTTGTGAAAACTTCTGAAGAAATGGTTGATTGGTACGAAGAGTTAACAAATAAGTACCCAATTATTTCAATTGAAGACGGCTTAGACGAAAATGACTGGGCTGGTCACAAGTTATTAACAGATCGTATTGGTGGTCGCGTACAATTAGTAGGTGATGACCTATTTGTAACAAATACAAAAAAATTATCAGCTGGTATTGAGCAAGGTGTAGGAAACTCAATCCTTATCAAAGTAAACCAAATCGGTACGCTAACAGAAACATTTGAAGCAATCGAAATGGCAAAACGTGCTGGTTATACAGCAGTAATCTCTCACCGCTCTGGTGAATCAGAAGACGCAACAATCGCTGATATTGCAGTTGCAACAAACGCAGGTCAAATTAAAACAGGTGCTCCATCACGTACAGACCGCGTAGCTAAATACAACCAACTTCTTCGCATTGAAGACCAGCTTGGTGCAACAGCTGAATATTTAGGCTTACATTCATTTTATAATTTAAAATAAGCTCACAAAAATTGCCTCAAGGTATCCAATAACCTTGTAGGCGATTTTTTTTTGCCTACAAAGTCGTAATGATGCGAGGAAAAAACTTTTCGTATTAAGTGATAATTAAGTTTTTTAACTCTTTCATTCTGATTGGGCTAATGGGCAGGTTCGCTCAATAAGAAACACAGAACATCTAACAAAAACCTGATTTTTTCATATATATAAATCTTATTTAAAAGGTTTAACGTTGTAAAATGTAGAATTGACTATTAAAACTAGGAGGGAAGCTATGCATAACTTATCAGGAAAAGTTATTCTTGTCACAGGCGCTAGCTCAGGTATTGGGCTTGCCACGGCTGAGTTGATGGCATCAAAAGGAGCTAAAGTAATTATTAATTATCATTCAAATGTGAAAGGTGCCATGGAAGCCGTTCAACGTATTCAAGAAAAGGGTGGAGAGGCTATTGCAATTCAAGCTGATGTGAGGAATAAAGAAGAAGTGGATTCAATGGTTGAACAAGCTATTTCTTCATTTGGCACAATTCACGTTTTAATTAATAATGCTGGGGGTGGTGTCCGTCAAAGTACATTTATGGATATGAGCAAAGAGCTGTGGGAAGAAACGTTCAAATTAAATGTTAATAGTGTTCTCTTCTGCTCTCAAGCTGTATTAAGACATATGATTCCTAAAAAAGGTGGAAAAATCATTAATGTCTCATCAGCGGCTGCACGAATTGGAGGGGCAGGAGAAAGTATTCATTACGCATCTGCTAAAGGGGCGATCAATACAATGACAATAGGAATGTCCAGAGAGCTAATTGACTATGGAATAATCGTGAATGGGGTAGCACCTGGAATGGTGGAGACACCTTTTCACGATAAATTTGCTCCTGACGATAATCGACTTGAGCGAATGGCTTCATCTGTACCTATTAAACGGGCTGCAACACCTATGGAAATAGCAGAGGTAATCGCCTTCCTTTCCTCCGATGCTTCAAATTATATCCTAGGAGAAATTATAAATATTAGTGGAGGGCGATAATTGGAAATGCTATATTTTGTCGGAAAAATCTTAGTCGTAATGTAGCTGGATTGGTAAGGCTTATTTTTATATGAAAACTAAATACTTTCACTTAACATCGAAGGGTCAGTAACCGCACGGGGTAAGAAGAAGATTGCTCAGGAAGGGTCAGTAACCGCTCGGGGTAAGAAGGAGATTGCTCAGGAAGGGTCAGAAATCGCTCTGGGTAAGAAGAAAATCGCTCAGGAATGATCCGTAACCGCTCGGGGTAAGAAGAAAATCGCTCAGGAAGGGTCAGTAACCGCTCGGGGTAAGAAGAAAATCGCTCAGTAAGGGTCAGTAACCGCTCGGGGTAAGAAGAAGATTGCTCAGGAAGGGTCAGAAATCGCTCAGGGTAAGAAGAAGATTGCTCAGGAAGGGTCAGAAATCGCTCAGGGTAAGAAGAAAACCGCTCAGGAAGAGTCAGAAATCGCTCGGAGTAAGAAGAAAACCGCTCAGGAAGAGTTAAGAACATCTCGATTCGAACTTTAGATTTGCAAATGCATGTCAAGAATACAATATTCATACAATTAAATATTACAAAAGGTATATATTTACCAATAATATAACCCACTCAACATCCTGCAGAGGAAAATAAATTTTGTTTGGAGGGTTTTAATAGTCTGCCTTTTGTATTACAGGCGTTGACGCTAGAAAATAACATGACTATAATAGTCGTAACAACTATAATCATAACTAGTATATAGGAGAATTATATTGGAATTAGAAAAATATATTGGTGTGAATGTGCAACGAGCAGCACTAAAATTAAATAATTATTATCAAAAAGTGGTTAATCCGTTTGATATTACAGTGGACCAATGGGAAATACTTGTTATTCTTTGGGAAAAAGAAGGAATTACCCAAAAGGAAATTGCTGAAAGACTTCATAAGGATCAAACAAACATTGCACGCATGTTATTTAAATTAGAGAAAAAGGGATTTATTTATCGTGTTGTCCATGAAACAGATAGAAGATCGTTACGTGTGTATTTAACACCAAAAGGCAGTGAAATAAAAGACGAAATACTTGAGCCATCCTTGGAAGCATACAAGAATACAATCAAGGGATTATCTGAAGAAGAGGTCGAAACATTTAGAAGAATTCTTACTGTAATGTATAATAATGTGAAGGATTTATAGCTGAAGTAACTAATTTTTATTAGCGATAAAATGAAGCTGCCAATATTGGTGGCTTTTCTTTATCCCAATGACTTTTCCCCATGAATTTAAAGTTGACAGTTAATTTTTTTATGAATATAATTGTCGCAGCAACTATATTCAAGTCTATTAATGTTGTAGTAAGTTTAAAGCTTGCTACATAATTTTTAATATAATAGTTGCTAAGACAACTAATGTCATGACAATAATATAGGGGGAGTAAATGATGCCTGAAAAAAATGAAGGAATATTTGACAGCAAGTATAGAGCTTTAACAATTGGAGTTATTCTTGCTGTTACTACAGTTGCCTTTGAAGGGCTTGCTATCACTACCATCGCACCGAATTTGGCGCAGAAATTAAATGGGTTCCATTTATATGGCTGGATATTCACTGCCTTTCTTTTGGCGCAAATTATTGGAACAATGGTAATTGGGCAGCGTATAAGCAAAAATGGTGTGTTTGCAGTATTTATAGTTTCTAATCTTTTATTTGTAGCGGGGATTGTTCTCGCTGCTTCATCGGTGAATATGTATATGCTGATTATTGGGAGAGTGCTTCAGGGGTTTGGTGCAGGCGCAATTATTACCTGTGTCTATTATAGTATTACTCTAGGATATCCCGATCATCTGCGAACAAAAATACTTGCAATGTTTTCAAGTGCTTATATCTTACCCGCGTTAATTGGACCTTATATAGCTGGACTTATATCAGAATTAATTTCTTGGAGATTTGTTTTTTGGCTAGTAATTCCATTAATTGGATTAGGTGTAATGCTAACTCTCCCTGTATTTCGTAAATTTTCAGTAATAGAGAAGGAAGGGTCAACTAGCGGTAGTAAAGAACTATATGCCGTGTTGCTTGCTATTGGAACGGGCATCCTGCTAGCTGGATTAGGCACTATCACAGAGTGGAAGGGAATAGTACTTTCATTTATAGGTATCTTGGCAATGATTCAGCCATTACGAAAGCTATTACCGAGGGGAACATTTGCGGCAACAAGAGGATTACCTGCGACTCTTGCCACTAGAGGATTATTTGTTGCTTGTTATTTCGCTACTGAAAGCTATGTTGTTTTAGCATTGACGGAAGTCAAGAAATTACCTGCTGATCTTGCAGGATTAGTTGTTGCTGCTGGAGCTTTAAGCTGGTCGATAGCTGCATGGATCCAATCGCGATTAGATACTAAGGATCGAGGAAGCGGAAGAAAGATAAGGATAACAATTGGTGTTTGCTTTATGATAATTGGTGTTACAGCCGTTATTTTGGCTGTAAGTTTACCTATAGGTGGAATTGTATTGGCGATTTTATCTCAAATACTTACTGGATTTGGTATTGGCTTAGCACAACCAACAACAGCGGCGATTGCACTACAGCATGCAAATGTTGGGGAAGAAGGCGAAGTATCTGCGAGTATACAGTTTACAGATGCATTTAGTCCTGGCTTAAGTATTGGTCTTGGGGGAGCTTTTTTAGCTATTAGTGAGACTTTACAATGGGGTATAATAAATGGCATCCTATTAGCTTTATCACTTCAGCTTGTTTTGCTTCTTCTAAGTTTTGTTATTTCTTTTCGTATAAAACCAAAAAATATCTCTTATCATAAAACACGGTTTGAAGAGTGATTCTTATGGAAAACTTCGCTATAACAGATCGTCTTCTTTTAAGATTTAAAAAAGATGATACAGAAGCCTTTTATGAATATCGTGCTGATTCTAAAATTGCTAAATATCAATCGCCATGAAGCAGAATCTTATGTGAATAAATAATTTAATCATATTGCCTTAGCTGAGACTAACGAGCTTATTGGAGATTGTGACTTCATACACTTTTAGCATTGTAGAAAATGGCTATGTTTTAGGGAAAGGGATATGCTCGTGAAGCAATTTGTGCATTAGTGGATTATCTCTTCCATACATTAGGATAATGGCATTTGTCGATGTCATTTGAATCGAATAAAAGCAATTAAGTAAAGACAGAAACTATGCTGAGATTTGGCTTTTGAATGAATACTAAAAACCGTATTTAAAATCCTTCATAAGAAATCGAATTTCATGGCTCAACCTTTTAGACAACGCCTATTTTGGTTCAATAACTAAATAGAACCCTGTTGCTTGAAGTTAATGGGTTTATCTGTCTAAGAGTCGTTAGTATTGAGCAGTAAAAAAGACAGCCTTAAGTGATTAACACTTTAGACTGTCTTTTCATTTGTTAACGACAATTTATGATTGTGTCCAATAGTTATCTAGCTCTTGATCTACATATACCCAGCCCTTCCATGCAATATGAATCGTATCCATAATAAAATAAGGGTCATATTCATGATCTGAGAAATTAACATATGGAACATTTGCATTTGTTAATACTTGCTCCATTTTTTCATAGTATTTTTGACGACGCTCCTGTGGATATTCATTGTAGTCATACCAATAGCCATTTACAGGAATTGAAATAAATAATGGCTTTGCACCGGCATCCTTTAAAATATCTATGACGAGCTGAAAATCTTCATATTCGGGTGATACTGTATAATCTTCGTTCTTACGAGAGCCTTTAAACTTTGTTAAATCAGCATTGACAAGACGTTTATAAAATTTATTTTCAATCATTAAATCATTGGTTACACGTTTCTTGCCATATTTCTCAGCATTTTTTAATTGTTGCTCAAATGTTTGGTTTGCCACCAGCTTGTCATTACTCTTTAATTTATGTGACTCTCTAGGGAAAAGCGAGTAATATAAATCTTTTTTCTCCAGCAATGCCTTTTGGAAATGACCTGCCAACATTGCAAGTCGTCCAACAATAGGTCGTTCTTTGCCATTCGATAATTGATATTGATAGATTGTTCTTAATAATTGATCTCGATTCACTGTTTCAAATTCTAGCAGACGCTCCATTGCTCGATTTCGAAGCTTTACATCAATGTCCTTATTGTAAGCTAAATCATAGGCATGCAGCATAGAATAGTTAGGAGAAAAGTGTAATTCACCCATTCCTTTCTTCGTAAACCATTGAGGAGAAACGATGAAAACAATTTTTTTATCCTTTAAATTTTTCTCCTGTGCAGCAAAATTTAAAAAGTGTGTAATAGACTGCATTCCCCCTCGCCCTATCATAAATGTCGAATACGGTGCATTTGTTGCACGTGCATAATTATAGGGATGGAAGGGGTCAAAACGATTTAATTCGGATGAGCCGTATAAAGGCATTGAATTCGGCTCCTGTAGCATTCTCTCCTGTAAGTACATGCCCTGGAACACTAATGGAGACATGTTCGTTTTTGCCTGTTCTACATCTTCATCTGAAATCCATGCTTTAATCCATGAATTTGGGAAAAATACGAAGACAGTAAATAGAACAAAGGCAATGAATAGCGATAAAAAGCCTTTCTTAATCATTGTCTTTCAGCTAATTTCGCTACAATACGATTTGGCGTGTTCCATTCCTCACGATTGAAATCAGTAATTGGTACAGAGATATTAAAGCGGTTTTCAATTTCAACTAATAGATTAATGGTACCGAATGAATCAAGTAGTCCCTCTTCAAATAAATCGATATCTGGGTTTTCTACAATGATATCGTCTTCGCATAATTCTACTAGCATTTCTAAAACTTGTTGTTTCTCCATAGTTAAAATTCTCCTTTAATTTAGGCAGTGTTTAACAAAGCCTTGTTTAAAATAATTTTCCTGAAAAAATATAAAAGCCAAAACAAACAGCATTAAAAGTGATAAACACACCAATTGCATGTGTCCATTTATTTTTCGGCCAAAGCTTACGTTTTTTGTTCCACCGTTCAAATTTATCGAAGCTAATGATTAGCAGGGCATGGTAGAGTCCATAGACCACAAAGTGCCATTCTAGTCCATGCCAAATCCCCATTAAAAAGAACAGTAAAAAGAAGCCAATATATGAGATTGTAAATTTATTTTTAATCCATTTTTTCTTAGTCATCCAAAGCACAAAGCGCATATAAACATAATCCCTAAACCAGAATGAAAGGCTCATATGCCAGCGATTCCAAAAATCTTTTATATTGCGACTTGAAAATGGACGATTAAAGTTTATTGGCGTTTGAATGCCCATAATGCGACTGACCCCAACGGCAAAGGCACTATAGCCAGCAAAGTCGAAAAATAAATAGAAGCTATACATATACATATACGCTATTTGCCCTTGAAAAGGTGTCAAATAATTATAGGTATGATTTGGTAAATAAATAAGTGTGTAATTATAAATTAAATAAGCCAAAATGAATTTATATAAAAAGCCTACAAATATATAATTAATCCCACTTAAAAGTAGCTTTTGATACTCCTGATTTGACGGAACTGTATGCATATCTTTATAAAAACGTCGCCAACGATCGATAGGACCTGATGAAACGGTTGGGAAGAACAGTAAAAAATAGGCCAGCTCAACTGCTGAAATTTTATCCTTTATTAGACCGTCACGTGTTTCTAAAATCATTTGGACAGATTTAAAGGTAATGTAGGACACTCCTAGGAATCCAAATAAATGATATAGTCCAAGAATCGGAAGAACCTTAACAAGCACAAGTGGCAAGATAGACATCAGTACAGCTACAATAAATACTGTCCCGCTATTCTTTTGTAGTCGGTATTTTTGATAAGCAATGATTAATAGTAACTGAAATACTGTAAAAAGTATGAGAGAGATTGTGCCATTTAAAGAATTACCAAAAATAAGAGCTAAAACAATAATCGAAACAAAGATATTATAGCCTTTTGCAGATTTTTCACGTAATCCTAATATAATTGTGGGCAGCAATAAAATCCCAATAATAATGAAAAAAACGATATTTCCGTAAGGCGTCATACTGTTTCCATAACCGCCAATCCTTTACGATCAACTTTACCATTTGTATTTAGAGGTAAAGTGTCCATGTATTTGAAGGTTTTTGGAATCATATAGGATGGTAAATACTCAGATAACAACGATTTTAGTTGCTTCGTCATTTTAAAGGCAGATTCCAGTAATGGCTCACGTAGAACAACGAACGCATTCAGCGAAACAATCTCGCCATCTTTTAATACAGGTACAACAACACAGCTAGAAACGGGTGGTAGATTGCCAATTTGCTTTTCAATTTCCTCAATTTCTAAACGATAGCCATGTAGTTTTACTTGAAAATCCTTACGACCTGAAAAGAACAGATAGCCATCTTTTTCATAGCCAATATCCCCAGTTTTATAAATGCGCTGACTATTTATAGTAGGAAAGGCCTTTTGCGTTAAATCAGGTGCACCAAGATAGCCAGCACTAACTGTTGGTCCTGAAATAATAATCTCGCCATCCTCTAATAGAGAAAGATTTGGTTCTGATAGCGGAGCAATTGGCAGTTGATCAAATTGCTTCAACAGTTCCGATGAGACCTCTACAAAAGATACAGCAACGGTTGTTTCAGTTGGCCCGTATAAATTAAAAATAGTCGCCTGTGGGAAGCGTTGCATTAATTCTTGTGCAACGGATACCGGCAAAACCTCTCCACAGAATAAAAATGTATCTAAAGCGGGCATTAACTCCTGATGCCATTCTTTGTTCATTAAGCACATTTTCGCAAAGGACGGTGTGGAGGTCCAAACACGGATTTCAGCTGTAGCTAGTGCATCAAATAACGATTTTGGATAAGCAATTTGCTCTTGTGAAATAGCGTAAAGCGTTTGCCCATTTATCAATGCAGGATATAAGTCCATTACTGATAAATCAAAGGAATAGGGAGCCTGATTTAAAAACACACCAGATTCCTGTAATGGGAAGTGCTTATTCATCCAATCAACAAAATGAGCTAGGTTATTGGCTGTAATTTGGACACCTTTAGGTTTACCAGTTGAACCAGATGTGTAAATAATATAATAAACGTCTTGCTCCTGAACCCATGAGGAAGGCTCTACCGAAATAGTAGAAGGCTGTGTGATTATATCACTTACCTCCACTTCAGGAATAGACAATGGAGCACTTAATGAGTCTGTTTTTAGTAGCATGCAGGCTTCAGAGGCTTCAATTATAAGCTGTAGTCTTTCAGAAGGTGTAGACGAGTCAACTGGAACATATGGGTGCCCAGCCTTTACAGCACCTAAAAAGGCAACAATTTGCAATGGTGACATATGACCATAGACGACAATGGGCTGTTTTCTTTTTAAGTCAAGAGCTAGTAAGTAATGTGCTACACAATCAGAGAGATACCAAAGTTCACTATACGTTAAGGACTCACGATTGGTTTGATACGCAGTTTTTTGTGGCTGCTGTAGTGCCACATTTTGAATAGCTGCTAATATACTTAACATCAATAATTCTCCTTTTTTTAAAATTCCGTATATATAAATGGTCCAGCGTTCATATCATGGAACCCATGAATAATAAACAAAAGCACCAATATGATAAAATAAAATAACGTAAAGCCTATAAAACGTAATAGCTCATTATTTTTAATGGATTGCATCAGTTCACCTCCAATTAATAATGAAAAAGGATTATAACCTTGTAAATATACTAAATAAATAGATATTTTTTCAAGTTATTTTTTATAATCTTTATATTAAAATTTTTAACACTGTTTTGACGGAATGTGGAGAAAAATGTTGCTGTATTTTGTAATATTCATTAAATCATAAGATTAATTTAAGATTAAATTAAGGTTTGGGAAAATTTGATATATCATAATGCCCTTAAATCAAAAAAAGGACCATCATCAGTTAATCAAATCAACTTATGATGGCACCTATATTTTTATCCCGCTAAAATGTACGGAACATTATTTAATTAACAGCATCTAACACTTTTTTGGAAACATAAAAATCCGTTCCATTGTAGACATTAATGGTATCAAATGTATATGTTTTGGTCATATTGCTTGAGGCTTGCTCATAAATCATAATGTTTTTATTTACAGGGATTGTTAATGTAATATCCTTTTTTTGCGCAATAAATTTCGGGTTTTCCTTATCTGTTAGATCTATCTTTGTCGTATAGCCCTTTTCAGTAAAAGCTTTTGTGGCAGGGATATATAAATCCTTCGTCAGCTTATTTAAATCAAAGCTCATAAATTGCGCCATTGCATATGCTATTTCTGTGTTTTCAACAAGACCAGTTATTGTGGAAGGTCCAAATGAATAAAGAAATACATCCTCACCAGTATGTCCGCCTGTTGTAAAACCAATATTCGCTCGTTTGGCCAGCATCTGTCCCATCTCTTTGCTCACATTCCTAGAAGCTGTTAAGGTTGTCCGCTCGTCTTTAGATAAGTTTGTTAAACCATATAGTGCTGCTACCTCTATCATATTAGATTGGTCTTGCTTCAATCGGCTTAAAGCCCCCTCAAGAGTCATTTTAGCTTTCTTTAACGGATCAATAAAGGCAGAAACAGGCATGCTGGCATAAGTCTTTGTTGTATTCGTATTACCCATAGTAATACCGCTATTACCATGATCTGTTACGGCAATGACCATTGTATGCCCATCCACTTTGGCAAAATCAAGTGCTTTTTGGACAGCCTCATCAAACGCTAAAATTTCACTGATAATGCCGATTGTATCGTTGGCGTGTGCTGCCCAATCTACCTTACTGCCCTCTACAAATAAGAAGAAGCCTTTGTCATGCTGCTTAAGCGTTTGAATGGCTTTACTTGTCATTTCAGCAAGCGTCGGCTCGGATGCGCTGGTGATAGGGCGATCTATATTATAGGCAAGTGCATTTGGGGCAAAGCTTCCCCAAATTTTCGATGAGGTACTTTTTAAAAGCTCATCACGAGTTTTGACAATGTCATAATTTTTTTCTTTTAGGACATTCACTAAGTTCTCGCCATCTTTACGAGCATTTTTAGTGGCACCTGGAATGAGAGATGCGAAGCCGCCACCTAACACAACATCAATATCTTGATAGACCTGCTGCTCAGCTATGTCATCGTATTGACTTCTATTTTTAACATGTGCCGAAAAGCCTGCTGGTGTTGCATGTTGAATTTCAGAAGTAGAGATCAGCCCTGTTGCCATGCCCTGCTGTTTCGCTCCTTCTAAAACATTGGCTACAGGACGAGTAGCATCATCTTTGGCTAATTGCGCTAACCCTGGAGAATTGACAATGGCTGGCAGCACACCAACAAATTTACGATTTGATTTATGTCCAGTGGCTAATGCAGTAGCGGCGGGTGCAGAATCGGTAAGGGCAGATTCTGCAGAGTACGTACGAACTGCGCCAGTTAAAATCGCATCTAATGCCAGATTGCTACCCTTATACCATCGGGAGAGTGTGACAGCGTTATTACTACTCCCATCCATCACCATCATAATAACATTTGCCGGCTGAGTAACTTTCGCAGCTTGTACTTGTGGTAGAGCGATATTTGTCGCCGAAAAAATCATTGCACTAGCTATAACCCATGAACGCCATTTTAGTAAGTATTTCATGATGTAATCTCCTTTAGGTTAATTTTAAGTTAAATTATAGTGCAAATTCATAAATCGTATATACTCCCACCGTCTATTGTTTCATAATTTAAAATGCTATTAGCAGTGAAGAGATTCCATACCTCTTCTATAACACTTCCTCCGACCGTTGTCATAATCACTGCAATAAAGCCCATCCTCATAAATAGCCAAGTAGTAGCAAGCTGTTTGCTTATTTTGCCGTGTTGCTAAATCATAGGCGCATACCATGTTGTCACGAATGCTATTGAAGTAATTAATATCTTCATTCGTATCGACATACCACATATCATACATAAACTAGTCCTTACTTGTAGCTACTAAATAGTTGCCTTTGACCAATAAATGATCTTGACTTAGTTTTTCATTATTCATAAAAAATATTCGTAGGAAATTGCATAAGATTCATTTGGATTAACATCATTTATTGACAAAGGTATCAATTTTTTTTAATAAGGTCCATTCAAAATTAAAGAAATAACCAGCAAACAAGCTATTCATGTCATTTAGCGGAATCTCGAATACATCCCTATTTCAATAATGTAAGCGAGGAGGATGGGGAAGGACAGGTAGAGAAATTGGGCAATTTACAGATATTTTTAATCTAAGTTTGTCATGGCAACCTTTTTTTGTTATAATGTGGTGTGTTGTGATGTTTCGAAGTTCGGGAGGTGCAGTGGATGCATACAGTAGTATTAGTTTCATTAATTATCGTATCATTAGCATTGATTGTTGTCGTATTACTTCAATCTAGTAAAAGTGCAGGCTTGTCAGGTGCCATCTCGGGTGGAGCTGAACAACTATTTGGAAAACAAAAAGCACGTGGTATGGATCTTATCCTTCACCGTGCAACAATTGTGTTAGCAATTTTATTCTTTATTTTAGCAATCGCTATTACAAAAATCTAATAGTTGAAGATATATCGCCTAACCGAATTGGTTGGGCGTTTTCTTTTATCCAAGATGTAAATGAGAAAAAGACGGATAGAAAACCGAAAGTGATGGATAGGACCATTAAATAGACGGATAGTGCATCATCACTGATGTAGAATCTCTAGTAAATGGCTATAATGGTGATAGTATGTATTGGTATGAAGGAGAGCTTGCAATGAACAAAACTTTATCTCAACCATTTTTCTTTCAGGCAGGAGCACGAGCAGTATTATTATTGCATGGTTTTACAGGAAGCTCAGCAGATGTTCGAATGCTTGGTAGATTTTTAGAGAAAAAAGGGTATACTACATTAGCACCTCACTATAAAGGTCACGGTGTGGAACCAGAAGAACTTATCACAACAGGACCTGCTGATTGGTGGCAGGATGTCGTAGCTGCCTATAAGCAGTTACAGGATGCTGGTTATCAGGAGATTGCAGTTGCAGGTCTTTCATTAGGCGGTGTGATGGCACTTAATGTGGCATTAAATAACCCAGTAAAAGGAATCGTAACAATGTGCGCCCCAATGACAATGCGTACAACCGATGTCATGTTTGAGGGAGTCTTGAAATATGCAAGAGACTATAAGAAATTCCAGGGCAAACAGGATGAGCAAATCGAAGCAGAGGTTACAAGCATTGCTGAAAAAGGTATGCCATCTTTACAGAAGCTACGAGAATTTATTGCCCGTACCCGTCAAGAAATTGACATGATTTATGCCCCAATTTTTGTCGTTCAAGCAACAAATGACGAGGTAATTGAGACAGAATCTGCCAACATTATATATAATCAAACTGAGTCACTTGAAAAGCACATCAAGTGGTATGAAAACTCAAAACATGTTATTACATTAGATCAAGAAAAAGATCAATTACATGAAGATATTTATCGCTTTTTAGAAGGCCTAAATTGGGCACAATAAACAAATAGGATTTTCTCATGAAGGAGGGAAATTATGAAAGACCAAAAGGATTCACTACAAAATCGTTTACTCGAATTTTTCGGTGAAGAAGATTATAAACCTTTAACCGTTGGCGAAATTGAGGACGTATTTGGCTTTGAGGATGCTGACGAGTTTAAAGAGCTTGTAAAAACTTTAGTGCGCATGGAGGGAGAGGGCTTAGTTGTCCGTTCACGCTCTAATCGTTATGGCTTGCCAGAGCGCATGAATTTACTAAGAGGTAAATTTATCGGTCATGCAAAGGGCTTCGGCTTTGTGACGCCTGATATCGAGGGAATGGATGATGTCTTCATTCCACCGCATGAAGTAAATGGTGCTATTAACGGTGATATCGTCCTGATCCGCGTGTTAAAGGAATCATTCGGTGATCGTCGAGAAGGAACGGTAACAAAGGTAGTTGAACGTGGACAAACAAGCTTTGTCGGCACTTTCCAAGCAAATCGTGGCTTTGGCTTTGTTGTCTTAGACGATAAAAAGCTACCAATGGATATTTTTATCGCAAAAGGTGATACATTAGGTGCCGTTGACGGACACAAGGTTGTCGTTGAGGTCGCTACTTGGCCAGAGGATTTAAAATCAGCTACAGGCTATATTACAAAGATTTTAGGTCATAAAAATGATCCAGGTGTGGATATTCTTTCTATATTATATAAGCACGATATTCCACCAGAGTTCCCTGATGAAGTGATTGCTGCTGCACAACGAGTGCCAGATGAAATTACTGAGGCTGATATAGAGGGCCGCCGTGATTTACGCCATGAAACGATTGTCACAATCGATGGAGCAGACGCAAAGGATTTGGATGACGCAGTTACTGTAACAAAAAATGGTGACGGTACTTATAAGCTTGGCGTACATATTGCAGACGTTAGTTATTATGTAACGCAAGGCTCAGTCATTGACATTGAAGCCTATGATCGTGCGACAAGTGTATATTTAACTGACCGTGTAATCCCAATGATTCCACATCGTTTATCGAATGGTATCTGTTCCTTAAATCCTCAGGTTGATCGATTAACATTGTCCTGTGAAATGATTATCGATGCTAATGGGAATGTCATTTCACATGAAATTTTCCAAAGTGTCATTAAAACAACAGAGCGCATGACGTATAAGGACGTTTACAAAATATTAGTAGAGCAGGACGAGGAGCTAATTACCCGTTACGAGCCTCTTGTACCAATGTTTAAAAACATGGCAGAGCTATCATCGATTTTACGTCATAAACGTGAAATGCGCGGAGCAATTGACTTTGACTTTAAAGAATCCAAAGTTATTGTCAACGAGGATGGCTGGCCAGTAGATATTGAACTACGCGAACGTACAGTAGCAGAAAAATTAATTGAAGATTTTATGCTAGCTGCCAATGAAACCGTAGCAGAGCACTTCCACTGGATGAATGTACCGTTCCTATACCGTATTCACGAAGATCCAAAGCCAGAAAAGCTCCAACGCTTCTTTGAATTTGTCACGAATTTCGGTATTTTAATTAAAGGTACTGGCAACACCGTTCATCCAAAAGCTTTACAGGATGTTTTAAAGGCGATTGAAGGAATGCCAGAGGAGCCTGTAATTTCAACGATGCTTCTACGCTCGATGCAGCAGGCAAAATATTATCCAGAAAGCCTTGGTCACTTTGGCTTATCAACAGATTTCTATACACACTTTACATCACCAATTCGTCGTTATCCAGACTTAATCGTGCATCGTTTAATTCGAACGTATTTAATTAATAAAGATACATCGAGAGAAACGATTGCACAATGGAGTATGGCAATGGATGAAATTGCTGACCATACATCAGAGCGTGAACGCCGAGCTGTCGATGCAGAGCGTGATACCGATTCACTGAAAAAGGCCCAATATATGTCCGATAAAATTGGCGAGGAGTTCGAAGGAATCGTCTCATCCATCACAAACTTTGGAATTTTCGTGGAGCTACCAAATACGATTGAAGGACTTGTCCATATTAGCAATATGACAGATGACTACTACCATTTTGACGATCGTCAAATGATTATGATTGGTGAACGAACAAATCGTCAATTCCGTATTGGTGATGAGGTCATGGTTCGTGTAGCAAATGTTATTATTGAGGAGTCATCCATTGACTTTGAAATCGTTGGAATGGTAACTTCATATGGACGAACACGCAAAGCAGCCCCTACTGTTATTCACGCTCGTAAAAATTACAGCGACAACAAAGGCGGAAGCAGCAGCCGTAGAGGTGGTCGTAATGAGGACGATCGAGGTGGCCGTGGAGGTCGTAGAGGCGGTCGCAGCGAGGAAGAACGAAGCAGTCGTGGCAGTCGCAGAGGTGGTCGCAACGAAGAAGAAAGAAACAGTCGTGGCAATAGCAGAGGCGGTCGCAACGAAGAGGAAAGAGGCAAACGCGGAGAGCGCCGTGAAAGCGATCGTGATCCACGAGGAGGCCGCAAAGATGGCTCAAGCCCAGGTCCTAAAAAACGCGTAAAGCAAAAGCAAAAGTTCTATGAGGGCATTGCTAAGAAGAACAAAAAGAAAAAATCAAAACGTAAATAAATTCATTAACAATCCAATGCGAGCAGGTTAACCCCTGCTCAACCTTTAAATTAGAGGGTGAAGAATATGGCAAAAGGTACTGGGAAAGTATTAGCACAAAACAAAAAAGCAGGACATGACTACTTCATAGAAGATACAATTGAAGCAGGCATGGTGCTAACAGGCACAGAAATAAAATCCATCCGTGCAGGCAAAGTCCAGCTCAAAGACTCCTTTGTCCGCATCCGCAATGGCGAAGCATGGATCAGCAATATGCATGTCAGCCCATTCGATCAAGGCAACCGCTTCAACCACGACCCACTACGCGCCCGCAAGCTGTTGCTCCATAAAAAGCAAATCGGCGAGCTAGTCGGTGCCGTTAAACGTGACGGCTACACAATCGTCCCATTAAAAATGTACATCAAGGACGGCTACGCCAAGCTCCTAATCGGTGTAGGTAAAGGGAAAAAAGACTACGACAAACGCGACGACATGCGCAAAAAAGAAGCCAAACGCGAGATGGAACGTGCCTTTAAAGCAAAAAATCAATTTTAATAGATTGGGAGAAAGCTCACTAGTGTTTGTGAGCTTTTTGCTTTGGATTTGGAGCGAGTGAAGTGCGGTGCGTGGTGAGGTGAGGCGGATAGAATGGCGGAAGGGAAGGATAGAAGATGAAATGTGACGGATAGAACTGCGAGAGTGATGGATAGAATAGCAAAACCGATGGATAGGTTCTACTGTTCGAGCCAATTTCTTCTAAGTTAGCAGGATACTTGAACTATCGTTAGTTTTGTTTTATAATATGTATTACTGATTGCCAGATTTCATGGAAGCGTACTTTTAGCTCCCACCGTACTAGAAGAAATTCTAGCTCCTTTCCTTGAACGAGGCCAAGCCGCTTCGCTTCATATTCAAGGGGACGTTACGGATTCGACAGGGATGGTTCAAGCTTTGGTCGCGCGTCGGAGGGCTCGGCTCCGTCATCAACGACAGTTATATAATAACTGGCAAACAACAAAACTTAGCTTTCGCAGCGTAAGCTCTTAAGCGCTCTGCCTCTCTATCGCCCATGTAGAGAACGTGGGGCCCAACTTTAGTGGGATACGGTCGATGGTGCCACCTGAGTCATCGGCAAGAGATTTCCAGGTTAGCGTACAGGACGCCTGTTTGTCGGCATAATGTTACGCGAATCGTAAATAGGCAAACTACACGCGTAGAAGCTGAAGTATTGGAGTTTCTGGACGCGGGTTCGACTCCCGCCGTCTCCATACAGTGATTTTCTAGAGTTATCTAGAGTGGTTGTGACGTAAAGCATAAAATTTCCGTTTGGAAGCTTTATGCTTTATTTTATTTTAGGAAACTTTATGCTTGATTTTAAAAAGAGAAAATACTTTTCCCCTTTGGATCTGGTGATCTAAAGGGGTATTTTTATAGTGGGTAGAACCTCTGAACAATAAAAGTATTGGTTATTGTTAATAATCGAGTTATTCCATAATCGGGCCATATTATTGAATATCATTCTTTAACAAAAAGTTTCCAAAACGACGATTTAGGGATATTTGGAAATTAAACATACCTACCAGTTGAAATTTTCTGTATAATTAAATTATCTGAAAATACATCAAGTGATACGAGGTATTGAGTATGAATATTTCAACAGTATTAGAAAATGTAGACGAACTAATTAATAATGCTGAAATGATTGGGATAGGTTCAACAAGAAAAGTTTTTCGTTATGAGGGTTTCGTGATTAAAACATTCTTGCACCCTATCGGGTATGCTCAAAGTAAAAACGAATATGATATGTATAAATCATTGGAAGCATTAGGATTGGAGAAGCATATTGCACCTATTCTTTATATAAGCGAAAAATATGTAATTCAGCCTTTTTTTGAGCAATTACCTTTAAACAATAACTGTTCTTATGATATCGATTTAGAAATGGATTCAAGAATGACAGAAGATTTAAAAACTGCACTCAATGTAATTGATAAAGAACTAGATGGTTTCGACTTTAAAGATTCTGGTAACTACGGTTTAGACAAAGATGAAAAACTTATTTTAATTGACTACGGAATGACGAAAAAATTGTATGAAGAGCAATGGGTGCCATTAGCAGAAGCAGGTACGCTTCCGCAAACTCGATTTGAGAAATGTCGGGTTTGTAATGTTGAAAAAGAACTTCGTATGTATGGAAAGAATGATACAGATAATCGTTGTGTAGATTGTGGGAAAGATTATTAACTTAGTATACGGTCTAAAATTTATATGAGTAAAACGTTACCAAATGAAAGTAAGGAAATACACTTAAAAGTCATAAAATGAAGTTTAGTTATTCCATTAAAGGGCGCATTTCTTTAGTAAGGAGGAATGCGTCTTTCTTCATTTAAGGGCCCGTTTGTTGAATAACATCGTTAAGGAAATTCAGGGTAATTATGTTAAAATTTAGGTTATATTGTGAATTAATGTACTTAAACTAACGAAACAGGTTAGTTTAAAATTTAAATGTAGATGAATCAATTTCATATCTCTGAGCCCTTTGGGCTCTAAGTTTAAAACGACAAAAAAATAGGGTACCTCCCCAAATCCTGTATAATGAGAGTTACGACACACACATTAACAGACTGGAGAGATACCCCTATGTCCATTATACGACAAGAAAGCCTGTTTGACATGCAAGTTTTATTCGATTTGGAACCTACTCAACGTTTTAATTCGGTTTTATCCGGTATTGACATTCATCCAATCCTAGATGTTGTGATGAAAAGGTCGGTTGATCGGCTTTCCCAACTACAACTTTCTGTAGCATAATTAGCTATTTATACGTTTTTTTAAGAAATCATCGAAATTCTGTTTCTTTATGATTTTTTAAAAGTGCGTATTATGAAATTGATTCTACTACATAATATAAAATTATATTTTTAAGGAGAACAAGATGAAAATAGAACGTATGTTAACCATTATTGTGATGTTACTTAATAGAAATCGTGTAACAGCAAATGAATTGGCTGAGAAATTTGAAGTGTCGGTCCGGACTATTTACCGAGATATTGAAACAATCAATCTAGCTGGTATTCCCATCATTTCCCATTCCGGAAACAATGGTGGATTCAGCATTTATGAGAGTTATAAATTAAATCATCAAGTACTAACTCTTAATAACCTGTCCTCCCTTCTTTCTGTTCTCAAGGATATTAATTTCACAGTTGACGACATTGAGTTAGAATCATCCATAGAAAAACTACAAAATATCATTCCTGAAAACAAGGTAGATTATCTAAAGCTGCATATGGAACAAATCATCATTGATTTACATCCTTATGGAGACTCTCCAAATCAAAAAGCATTAGTTAAGACGCTAAGGAAAGCTATTACACAGACTAATTTACTGACTATTGACTACAGAAATTATGATAATATCGTCAGCAAAAGACAAGTTGAGCCTATGTCGCTCATATTTAAAAATTATACTTGGTATTTATTTGCTTATTGTCTTTTAAAAGAAGACTTCAGAATATTTAGAGTTTCCCGTATGAGTGATTTTCACATTGAAAATCACTCATTTGAACGTCGAGAAAAATCCTATCACGAGATTATGGCATTATTAAATGAACAAACAACAATGACAACAATTGTCTTAAAAGTTTCCCCTCAAATGAAGTCTCGTGTGAAGGATGTTTTTAATAAAGAAGATATTGCGGTGTTAGAAACAGGTGAACTTCTTGTTACAGCTACATTCCCCGAAAAAGAATGGTTGTTCTCTCTCATATTTAGTTTTGGAGAGCATATAGAGGTCTTAGCTCCAAAAGAAATGCGCAAAAAAATTGCTTCCAAACTCAGATTGATGGCTGACAAATATCATTAAGTGAGTTTCTCAAAGCTGACAGACCGTTGTCAAACGTCCATGATAATATTGTCATTGTAAGATACTTTTATTTTAATTAGGAGGATGTTAAATGACAAACAATTATGAATTTCCAACACCAACACTTATCTCAGGTAACGGTGTGGAGCTAGAGGTTTTTGAAGCTGGACAAAAAAATGGGGGGCAACCTATCGTTCTCTGCCACGGATGGCCAGAGCATGCCTTTTCTTGGAGACATCAAGTGACTCCTCTTGTAGAAGCAGGTTATCACGTTATTATTCCTAATCAACGAGGGTATGGAGAGTCTTCTTGTCCAAAAGAAGTCACAAAATATGATATTGAACATTTAACGGGTGATCTTGTTGCTCTTTTGGATCACTACCAATACAAAGATGCCATTTTTATGGGCCATGATTGGGGCGCAAGTGTTGTTTGGAGTATGGCTTTGCTGCATCCAGAACGTGTTAATAAAATGATTAACTTATGCTTGCCCTACCAAGTTCGAGGAGAGAGACCTTGGATTGATTTTATGGAAGAAGCTTTTGGCGATGATTACTATTTTGTTCACTTTAACAAACAACCAGGTGTTGCAGATGCTGTATTAGACGAAAACGCAGCCCAATTTCTTCGTAACTTATATCGAAAGAATGTTCCATCACAAGGCTCTGTTGAAGGAATGGAAATGATTAATCTAGCTAAAGCAACCCAGCCGTTAGGTGAACCTGTTATGAGCGATGATGATCTTTCTGTTTATATCACAGCCTTCAATAAGACGGGTTTCACTCCAAGTATCAATTGGTACAGAAATTTAAATCGTAATTGGCATTTATTAGGTGAAGTATCTCCTATTCTTCATCAGCCAACATTGATGATTTATGGTGAGAAAGATATTATTCCGCCGCTTCCAAATATAAAAGATTTTGTACCTAATATAGACATTAAGAGTTTAAACACTGGTCATTGGATTCAAGAAGAAAGACCTGAAGAGCTTAATCAAATGATTTTAGAATGGCTGGAAAAATGAGTGAAGTGCTATTTTTTAGTAATCAAACAGAATTTATTGATTGGTTGGATATTCATCACCAAACAGCTAGTGAAATTTGGATAGTTTTTTTAAAGAAAAAGACCAATAAAGCAAGTCTCACTTGGTCCGAATCAGTAGATTGTGCACTGTCATTTGGTTGGATTGATGGGATACGAAAAACAGTTGATGAAGATTGCTATAAAATTCGCTTTACTCCACGTAAGCCTAATAGCCTCTGGAGTAAAGTTAATGTGCAAAAGGTGCATAAACTGATAGAACACAATCAAATGAGGCCTGAGGGATTGACTGTTTTCAATCAAAGAAATGATCAAACAGGTTATTCTTTCGTTCATAGGAACGTTACTTTAACGAAAGAATATGAGGATGAAATTAGAAAACATCCAAGTTCTTGGGAATTCTTTAATCAGCTTCCACCTTCGTACAGAAGAGATTCTATTTGGTGGGTAATGAGTGCTAAAAAAGAAGAAACTCGGCTAAGAAGATTGAATCGATTAATTGTTTCATGGGACAAGGGAGAAATGTTAAGACCCTAGATTTTCATTTTGCTTCATTGTCGCAAAGAGAGTATGTAAGGGGTTATGCATTTCGCTAATCAATCAAAAAAAGAAACGCCGTTAAATGTCAAGCCCGTTAGAATAGACACTGAATAAAATCCTTAAAAGGCATGAACCCTAAATTCTAACAGAAAGCATGTCTTTTAGTTTCCTTTGAGGCATATCTGTATTGTACTTAATTTGACAATTCTATTGAATAAAACAAACAAAGAAGAATAACAGATGAATGTAAAGAACCTAACTAAGGAAAACAAAGATTATACGATCGGATTAAGACATCATTTTCACCAGTACCTTGGAACTAGATTAATCGCAATGTTATAAGACAATAAAGACCATCCAATAATTGGGTCAAGAACGGACATTGATGCACTACCAGTCAAAGAAGACACTGGATTACCTTTTGCCTCGAAATATAAGAAAAAGTCATTGTTTAATTAATGATTCATTGTTACTCAACAATCGGGCGCTTTCCTGGAAACATGGAAAGTGCCTTTTAGATTAATTAGAGTTCAAAACTATCACTATTTTTTAGGTTGTTGAATATCTTTGTATGAAAAAATCTTTCATTGAACATAATAGAATTTAGAATTAATAGATTTATAGGTGGGGGAGTGAAAGACACATGTTATTATCCGAAGCATGGAAAAGGTATCAACAGGATAAAAAAATCGAGGGATATTCATCGCTTACATTAAAAACATATTGTTTTCAATACAATCTATTATTACGATTTTTTGGTGATATTGATATGAACGAATTTAATACAGATAGATTAAAAGAATATTTAATACGATCAGGAGACCACTTAAAGCCTTCTAGTTTAGGACATAGGATTCGTTGTGTTAAATCATTATTTAGATGGTCACATGAAGAAGGTTATACTCTAAAAAATCCTGCAGCTAAATTAAAAGAGCCGAAATTAGGTAAAAGGATTCCTAAATTTCTCTCAGAATTAGAGATAGAACATCTAAGGGAAGCTTGTCAAACAACGATGGAGAAAGCACTATTTGAGTTTATGTATTCAACCGGCTGCCGTATTGGTGAAATTGTAAAATTAAATCGAGAAGATATCGATTTTCAATCGAATTCAGTAATTGTACAAGGGAAAGGTAATAAAGAAAGGGAAGTGTACTTTAATACCCGCTGTTCTATTTGGTTAAAAAGGTATTTAGATGAACGAGAGGATAAGGAACCTTGTTTGTTTATTACGGACAGAAGGCCGAAAAGACGAATGAGCATTGATAATTTAAGATATATTATCAAGCGCATATCAAATCGTGCAAGTATAAAAAAGAGTATACATCCGCATCAATTACGACACAGCTATGCAACGCATATGATTAATAACGGTGCGCCAATTGATGTCATACAAAGTTTACTAGGTCATGAAAAGAGTGAGACTACAAAGATATACGCTCAGCTAAGCGGAAAGCTAAGACAGGATTTATACAGTAAATACTTTTAAAAAACTTTCATTCAATTAAGACACTCATGTAGAAATGGGTGTTTTTTTTATTATAGGGCCATTTACTTGATTGGGATTGTTGTAATTGAACTGGATATACTAAACCCAAATATAATTTAAGGTGATGGAATTGAATAAAAGTAAACCTTTTCTTTTGGTTTTATTTAGTATACTAATTTGTGATTTGTATTATGGAACAGTAAATGCAAAATCGAACGATACTCCTCCTTCCTTTGAGGAAAAGATTACTGAAGGCAAACCACTCACTCCTTTAGAAAGCCAGTTAATGTCTTTTATGACTGGTTTGATGGTAACCGAACCAAAACAAGCTGTTGAATTGTGGATATCAGGAGTAAATAATCGAAGTGGTGCTGTTCAATATGCGATGTTATCCCCTGCGCTTCGAAAGCAATCAAAGAGTAAATTCGAGCAAACTCACTGGATAACAGGTCAGTCAAGTCCTTCGGTTAGTAACTTTCGTTTTACTAAAGTAGAAAAGCTCAGCGAATCAAAAATGCAGTACACCGTTAAATACGATTTATGGGCATCATATGGAGACTTTGGGGGTGGGGAGAAGATTATACTCGTGGAGAAGAATTTAGAACCATTTAAAGAGTATTGGTTTATTTCATCAATAACAACGAAATATAATCCATGGGAAGCATTTACCCCAGCCGAGACAGTTTTAAAATAGGGCATTGAAGATAAAAAAACCTATTTTGTAGAGTATTTCTTTCTTCAATAATCAGGCGCGATTCTTCAATAAGAAGATCGCTTTTTTCCGTTATGGGCCATTTAATGGAATAAAGCTCAATAAGCAAATTGGATATTTGTGTTAAAATATAAAGAGGGTTATGAAATAATTTACTTAAACAAAATGAAGATTTCTTCAATAAGTTGAAATGAATTTAAAAGGGATTAGGAGGTGTTCAAAATAGATAAATTCATGAAATGGTTTTTAGTTTCATTTATTTTGGGGGTAATAGGGTTAATAGCAGTATTTTTCGTGGAAGATGTCGGTAGAATAACGGGTGAAATGAATCGAAGCATATTGTTAGTTAGTACTATAACTGTATTCATTTTAATTCTATCATCGTTATTTAGCATTGTTAAAGCTAATTCAAAAAGAATCAAAAGTGAATTAGTTATTTCAGCACTCGTTACAATAATTCCTTTGACGACATTAATAATAAATGGGCTAATTTTCACTGTTTATTTTTATTGGTAAGTAATTAGCAAAATATCAAAAGTGTTGAGAATAATCTAAACTAAAGGGACGATGGCGATTGCTATAGAAAAAACTAATCCAAGTGAGATATGGAGGCTTTACATGTACATAGCAGATTTAAGGATTGTTAATTATAGAAATTTCTCGGAATTTAATGTGAGTTTGAATAACGGTTTATCTATTATAATCGGTGAGAACAACGTAGGAAAATCCAATTTTTTGGAGGCTTTAAGTCTTATCTTTAATAGTAATTACTCCTTACGGAAACGGACATTGGAGCAGGAGGACTTTTGGAATGGTCTTAAAATCCAAAATGCTTGGCCTGAAATTTTGATTGAGGCGACGTTAAAAGGTATCGATTCGGAAAATGAACTTGCTACTACAAGTAAATGGCTGACAAGAAATCCAGGGGAAGCTAAAATAACCTATAAATACAGACCAAAAGCAAATATTTCTATTCTTCCGCCTAAGGTAGAAACACCTATTGGAAAAATTCGTCTTCCCTTAAATGAATATGAGTGGGTGATTTACGGTGGAGAATGTGAAACGTTGGATACTTTTGACTATAACATGCTTTCAAAATTTAATATTGAGTATGTAGGGGCTCTTCGAGATGCAACTGCTGAATTGAGGAAATCATCCGGCCCATTACATCGTATAATGAAAAACTTCAATTTAGATGAATTTGAGCTACAAGAAATTTCAGATAAACTTGACGAACTCAATGGACAAATAATAAAAGGTAAGGAAATTCAAAAAGTACAACGAGGTATAAACAATCACCTTCGAAATATAACTGGTGTTACAAGCCAGCAAGTGAAAATTAAAATGAGTGACAATGATTATGACTCTCTTCTAAAAGAGTTAAAGATTTTGATTGGATCACAGGAGGATAATATTCATTCTGTAGATATGAATGGTCTTGGATATAACAATTTACTCTATACTGGTCTATTGCTCACTCAATATACAGCTATAAAAGAAAAACGTTTGCAAAATCACGATTATGTATTTCCAATTCTCATTGTAGAAGAACCAGAAGCACACCTCCATAGTAATTTACAGAAATATTTGGCTAAGTATTTCTTTGATCAAAAAGTAGTAGGACAAGTAATTATGACCACCCATTCTTCTCATGTAAGCTCACATGCTGAATTAGACAGTTTAGTAATGTTTTATAAAAAAAATGATAAAAATTTATCGAAACGTATTGGAACTATTTTCAATATAAAAGAAAAGGAAAATCGTGAATACAAACGATATTTAGAAAGATGGCTTGATGCTACTAAATCTGATATTTTCTTCGGACAAAAGATCCTATTGGTTGAAGGGATTGCAGAACGTCTGCTTATACCAAAATTCTTTTCTATGATATATAAGGAGCAAGTTAATGATGAGGATAGTTCTCAATATAAAGGGAAGTCGTTAGAAGGAGAAGGTATTTCTATAATTTCTGTTGATGGTGTAGCTTTCCGTCCGTTTCTACAATTATTTGGTCCAACTGGCTTAGATATGAAATGTGCAGTTTTAACAGATAGTGATCCAGAATCTGTACCGATTCTGGATGGAGAAGGGAAAGAAATTAAGGGGCGAGACGGTAAGGTTGTGAAAGAAAATGTGTACCCTACGAAAGGTGGGGAATTTGAAAGTTGTGCCAGAACTGCGGGATTAATTAGAGACTATGATAGTTCTTCTAATATTTATATATCAAGTAATCTTAAAACGTTTGAATATGATTTAATGATGGAAAACAATATACAGTTTTTTCAAGAATTAATTCAAAAATACGACATTGGAACAAAAGGTGACCGTGAGAGACTACTAGGTTTAGATGGACATGAATTTGCCAAAGAAGCATATAAAGTGATTTCAAAAGAAAAAGGGGAATTTTCTCAATATATATTAGATGAGTTAAATGAAGGAAAAGAACTTAATATACCGAAATATATTACACAGGTATTTGAATTTCTTATGAAGGTGGAAGGGACTTAAGAAAAGGGGACAATATATGCACGATAATGAAGTTTTTCGTAAAGAAATTGCAAATTCTATGCTGACGGAATCTATTGCAGTACAAGCTGGTCCGGGAAGTGGAAAAACTACTCTATTAATTGAACGGCTCAAATATATTATTAAAAATCGTAACAATTCACTTTCTGGTATTGCCTGCATTACATATACTAACACTGCAAAAGATGAAATTATAGAAAGGCTACAAACGGAGGGAATGCAATTTCCTCCTGAACTTTTTATAGGAACAATTCATTCCTTTTTGTTAGAACATGTAATTAATCCATATTCTTATTTAGCACACAAAGAAAAAAAACCTTACAAACTAGCTACTGTTGGTTATGCAAGAGGGCATAAACAAAAAATTGGAGAACTTTTGAATCGTCAAGTTCATTTTATTAATGAGTCTATATGTAAATCATTTGAAAGCTTAGGTCGTGATGAAGAGGGAAATCCATATTGTTATAGAAACAAGATATCTACAGAAGTGGCACGGGCATGGAAAATCTATATGCGGGATAACGGATATATCGATCAGCAAGATGTGATTTATCTTTCTTACCTTATCTTGAATAAATATAAACATATTAGAAAAGCATTTAGTCTACGATTTCCATATATTCTTGTAGATGAGTATCAAGATGTTACATTCTTTCAAGAGCAAATATTTTCCTTATTAGAAAGAACTTCTTTCTTTTGCGTGGGTGATTTCAATCAGTCAATTTTTAGCTTCACAGGAGCAAAACCAGAGGTGTTTCAAGCTAAGTGGAACAACGAATGTTATAAAAAATATACCTTAACTAATAACTTTCGAAGTACGGAATACATAGTACAATTCGCTAATCTTAAAACAGAAATTGTGCAAGGGGGAATTGGAAGTAATGGAATGAGTGAGCAGAAAGTAGTATTTATAAAAGAGGTTGGGAGTCCTGGAGAGGCAATCGAATTGTTTCATCATTTACGTAAAAGTATAGAGTGTGAAAAACAATATAAACCTTTCATGATTTTAGCAAGACAAAATAAGTATATAGAAGCGTTAAACGATTTGATGAAAGATAAAGAGGTATCAGTAAATCAATTTCTTAACAAATTGAGAGAGCTGCATTATCGTTGTTATCGCATATTAGAAAATACCTTGTTAGCTATCTTATATAAAAGGAGAAATGAGTTTGATAAAGCAGTTGCCAAAATGGCAGAAGCTTTTAGCTATTTGTTTTTTAATAATCCACCTAACTATATTTCGTTAGCTGATATAGGTTATGACGCATTTATGTGGAGGAAACTACAAATATTTACATTGCAATACTTGGACAGCCTTGTGCTAACAGAAACTTCGGTTGCAGATCTGTTTTTGAAAGTTAAGCAATTTGTATCAGAACAATCAAAGACATTGTACGGTAAAGCGATTGGAAAAAAAATCGTAATCTTAAATTATAAGTGGAGTGGTCAGAAAAAAGCTTCTCAAACAACTTTGTTATCACAACTCATAGAACAATTGGAATTTCGAGAAAATTTATCTGGAAATGAAGGTCATACTCTTAGTATTCACAGTGCTAAGGGTCAAGAGGCTGAAAGTGTGTTAGTGATGGCTGAGTCTGAAGCGCAACTTATGGAGTGGCTAGGAGAAAATGAAGAATCGGAAGAAGCACGTATAGGATATGTTGCATTTTCTAGAGCGAGAAAACTATTATGCGTATGGGCACCAAAAATACAGGAAGTCGAATACATTCACCTAGAATCACATGTGGAATTTAGAAGTATGATACAGACGGAAACAACTGATATTACAAGTATTTTGTAATACCTTACTTCATCCAAAAATCCTTTTCCGGTATATATATTTTTTTCAATATCACTCTAATCATTTATAAATAAAACATTATGTTTATGTTTAACCTCAAGTTGTGGCCCTTCACTATTTTAAATAACAATATAATTGACTAGCATTCTTAATCAAAGCATCCCAAGACGGATGCTTTTTTTTATAATGAAATTCTGAAAAACGGATTAGTATGATCATAAAAATCTAGTTTTCTTTTTATTTAAGCTAAAAATGAATAATTAATAGATTACTTGACAATAAGTAAATTAACAAAAGATTTCGCTAAAGATTTTAATCTACTGGGGAATTAGTCTATTTTTAAAGAAATGGGGTGCAATTAATTGATAGAACAATCACATACTGCAAGTGTTTTATACAATATTGAACCAATGGGCGTTGAAACAGGACTACTTGAAAGTTTTAGTAGTTATTTAATTAGAGTCGCATATGAACATAACATCACAGTAGGTCACTTAATAAATAAGATAGTGATTCCTGAAATGAATAAAGAGTATTTGGAAAGAAGTACTATTTATGGAGGTAATAGTTTTTATGAAGGTGCTAAAACATTAAATGGATTCACAGATAACACAACAAAAGTGATTAAAGTAATGGAGATGTTAACCTCAAGAGAAGATCTAGCTAATCTTACTTTATGTAAACTAAAAGGTTTATTCCCTATAAGAAATTTACTAAAAGAATCATTAGCATGGTGTCCTAATTGCATAAGAAATTGGATGGATAATGGGAAAGTTATCTATTATCCTCTAATCTGGAATCTAAAATCAGTAAATATTTGTTTTACACATAAGCGTTACCTAATAGAAATATGTCCTGCTTGTAATAAAAAAATTGATTTTCTTCGGAGACATATGGTACCAGGATATTGTCCGAACTGTATTAAATTATTAACTCAAGATCCTTTAAATAAAGAGAAGGACAAATTAGAAATGCTTTGGCATACATTTGTTTTTCAAAATACTCAATCCCTCTTAGAATTGGATACTAGTCAACTAAGTCTAATAATTAATCAAGATAGAGTATTTAAGCAATTGAATTTAATAAATGAGGAAATATTTTTAGGCAATACTTCTAGTTTCTCTAAATTCACTAATATTCCTAAGAGTACCTTGAGAGATTGGTTGAAAGAGGGGAATTTACCTACATTTAATGGAATTCTATTAATATGTTACAAGTTGAATATAAAATTACTAGATTTTATATTACAATGTCCACAAAAAAGTGCTAGTATATTTCAGTTCAGTAATAAGGTGGACGACTTAAATAAAGAAAAAATTAATCGAATCCCCCTAGATGTTGTAGCAATTGAGAATAATTTAAAGGAAATTTTATTATATGACACACCGATTTCAATGATGGAGGCAGCTAAAATATTAGGAAGGGATAGACGTGTATTATATAGTCATTTCCCTGATTATTGTAAGAAGATTTCTAAAAGATATAGCGATTTTATAAAAGAAAAATCAAGTCATAGAATCCAATTGTTAAAAGAAGAAATTAATTATGCTTTCTATGCGCTAATTAATAATGAAATATACCCTAGTAGCGGAAAAATTGAGAAATATTTAAATAGAAATGGATTACTACGAGAAAAGGTTCTCCAAGACCATTGGAGAGGCTTAATAACTCAAAGTAACTTTTTAGTGGAAGGGAAGAAACATTTCAATGATGAATTCAAATGAATTCCAAGAATGGGCAGAGAAACTGATTCTATCGGAAGAAGCGGTAACAGAAATTCAACGTATCAGACAATCACCTCCTTCGAGAAGAGTTGGTGGCGGTAAACATAATGTTAGTGGCAGATATAGTAGTAAAAAGATGGGGGTTACCATTCAATTTGAAAGTCATAAAGTTGAATTACCTACAATTTATATGTTGGAATTTAATGATAATGTTTTGGAATACTACGATCAACCGCCTCAAATAAAGATTTACTACTACCAAAGTAAAAATAACAAAAAAATGGCATACATGAAAACAGCTGATTTTTTTGTAATAGAAAAAGATAAAGCATATTGGATTGAATGTAAAACTGAAGAAGAATTAATTAAATTATCTCAGAAAAATCCGGAAAGATACTTTAATCGAGAAGGACAATGGGTTTTTGATCCTGGGAAATCGTACGCTGCTGAGTTTAATCTTGATTTCCAAGTTAGGTCGTCTTCCGAAATCAATTGGAAACTTCTACGTAATCTTGAATTTTTAGAGGATTATATTGTTAAAGAGCATGTTCCAAGTGAGTGGAAGATTAATAGAATAAAAGAATTTATTCAAGTAAATCAAGGCTCAACTTTGAAAGAACTTATACAAAGCGCAGGGGACGAGTTTACTGCTGATGATATTTATGCTTTAGTTGCAAAAAATATTATTTATATTGATTTGTACAACGACTTAATATCTGAGTTCGAAATTGTAAAAGTCTACTTAAACAAAGAACAGTATAAAGGATTTACTGTAGTAGAAAAGACAATAAGAAATAAAAAAATAACTCATAAAATTGAGTTGAAAAGTGGGAATCGTATTTTATGGGGAGATACAAATTGGACTATTCTTAATTACGATTCCATAAATAAAATAATCTTTTTAATTTCCGAAAATGATAATAAAGCGCAAGAATTACCTTTAGAGATATTAGAATCATATATATCAGCAGGGTACATACAAGGAATTGATAAGAATGACAGTAATGGAAATGCTGAGGTGAAAAAAATTATTTCTCAAGCAAATGAAAAAGATTTAGAAGATGCAAACAAAAAATTTGATACTGTGACTAAGTATATAAAGGGTGAAGAATTAGAAGCTATTAATGTTTCAGAGAGAACTATAAGGAACTGGGTGAAAAGCTATAAGGATGCAGAAGAACTTTATGGAATCGGATATGTAGGGCTTATACCCCAAAAAAAGAAAAGAGGAAATAAAAAGTCAAAGATACCACTAGAATCGATAGAGTTGATGAATAAGGTAATAACGGAAAGTTATGAAACAGTAAAAAATAAATCAGCTATGCAGGTTTATCGTGAATTACAAGTGATAGGTGAAGAACTGAATATCTTCGTTCCATCTTATGCAACTTTTTGTGAGAAGATTAAAAATCGTCCCAAATTTGAAGTGGAAAAAGCAAGGAAAGGTGATAGAGCAGCCTATAAATATGAAGAATTATACACAGAATTAGAATTTACTACTAAAAAACATGGTGAACGAATTTTTGAAATTGCTCATATCGATCATACTGAATTAGATATAGAACTAGTGATTAATGGAAAGGTTTCTAAGCGACCATGGCTTACTTTAATGATTGATGCGTTTTCTAGACGAATTCTTTCTTTCTATTTAACATTTGAAGAGCCATCTTATCGTTCTTGTATGATGGTGATAAGAGAGTGTGTAAAAAGATATAATCGTTTGCCAAACTATATCGTGGTTGATGGGGGAAAGGAGTTTGGTAGCATATATTTTGAATCGTTGCTTGCATTAAATGGTGTTCATAAAAAAGAAAGACCAGCAGCGAAGGCTAGGTATGGAAATGTAATTGAACGGTTATTCGGTATTGCAAATAAACTTCTCATTCACAATCTAAAAGGTAATACTCAAATCACCAAAAATGTTCGGCAAGTAACTAAATCTGTGAATCCAAAGAATCATGCTGTTTGGACCTTGGAAACCCTGAATGAGAGACTTGATAGTTGGATATCTAATATCTACGACAATATGGAAAATCCCTCACTCAACCAAACACCAAAAGAAGCATTTGAGGAATCTATTGTTATGTCAGGTAATCGTTCTAATACTTACATCCCTTATGATGAAACTTTTATTTTAATGACTTTACCTTCTCCAAAAGCTAAAACAAGGAAGGTTCATCCAGGCCAAGGAATAAAATTAAGCTATTCGTATTACTGGAGTGAAAAATTTAGGAATCCTAAAATTGAAAATACTAGCGTAGAGGTTAAATATGATCCATTTAATCTTGGAGTAGCTTATGCATTTATAGATAATCAATGGGAGGAGTGCCTGTCTGAACAATATAAATATCTAGAGGGTAAGACTGAGAAACAAATTAAATTGATTGCAGAAGAGATTAGGCAAAAGAATAAGTTATATTCACAAAAACATTCTATAACTGCAAAAATGATAGCAAGCTATATTCTTGAATCAGAAGAAATAGAAGAAAAACTTATTATAGAAAAATATAAACCCATCCAAACAAACCTTACTGTAATAGAAAATAATACTATATTTAAACCAGAAGAAGACATGATAGAAAATAGTAATTTAAAAGATGAAGAAGAGGACTATGAACTCGAAATTTTTGGGGAGTTGGATTAATGGTAAGTAAGCAAAGATTATTTGATGATGAATTACTAAATAAATCAAAAGAAGAACGTGAAAAATTCTTTAATGATTATACTGTTAGTCATCCTAAAATGAAACAAGTATTAATAGAATTGAAAAATGAAATCTATAAGGGTTCTCATAATATTATTATGGTAGTAGGTCCGTCGGGAGTAGGAAAATCAAGATTATTTAATGCGACAATAAATTCTGTGATAAAAGACATGAAACAAGAACTTGAAGAAAATAAAAGTATTATTCCAATAACAGGCATAGAGCTTCCTAATCCTGACTTAGGGAAATTTAATTGGAAAGATTTTTATTATAGGGTTCTTACTTCTGTAAATGAGCCTTTAATTGATTATAAAATTGATTTAAGCGTTGTGAATAAAATGCCAAATTCCCCATTAAGAACGACGAGAACTGCATCCACAGCTGCAGCATTACGAAGATCAATAGAAAGTGCTTTCTTTTATAGAGAAACAAAAGCTCTTTTAATAGATGAGGCGCAACACTTTTTTAAAATAAATTCTGATTATAGAGGAAACAGTGAAAAAAACCAAAAACAATTTAATTCAATTAAATCTTTAGCAAATATGAGTCATACTAAAATAGTTTTATTTGGAACTTATGATCTAAATGCGGTATTCAATTTAGATGGGCAATTATCAAGAAGGGTTAAAGAGATTCATTTTCCACGTTATGATTTTGCAAATGATAAAGACATTAAAAATTTTAAATCTATCCTACTAACTTTTCAAAAATTATTACCGTTACCAAGAGAAGCGAATTTGATGGAACACTTTGTATATTTATATGAAAATTGTATTGGCTGTACAGGTATATTAAAAAACTGGTTGCAAAGATGTCTTTCAGATGCACTTGAAAATAATGAAGATACTATTACTTATACAAATTTAAAAAGAAATGCTTTACTAACAAAAAAGCTATTAACATTGGCAAATGAAGCGCTGGACGGAGAATTAATTTTTAAAGAAAGTAAAGGTGATAAAGAAAAGCTAAAAGAACTGCTTGGCACTAAAAAAGATGTTAGAACTGATAAAAAGGAACAAAAGAATAACTTAAATCCAGGGAAAAGAAAACCAACAAGAGATGATGTTGGACTAATTTGAAAATAGCAAAAATGAATAGGTCATCTCATATATTCAATTTTATTATTAATAGGTTTTTATGGAGAATGTAAGAGGTTGAATGAAATGCTTAAATGTAAGAAAACAGAAATAGAAAATCTTTTGTCTAAAAGAACCGTATTATATAATCTGCAACCAGAAGGTATTGGAACTCCCTACATTGAAAGTTTAACGAGTTATATTACAAGATTAGCCACTATACATAATGTGAATACTTCTACTTTATTAAGGAAGATAATAGCTCCTGTACTTAGTATTGATTACTTAAGAAAAGACCTTTCACAGGGTTTTACAACTAGTACACGTAATATGATTAATAAAAATTGCTCAATAACATTAGATTATGTGGAAGCATTAGAATTGTTAACAGGTAGAGAAGACTTAAGGAATTTAACAATGCTTAATTGGGAAGGAATTTTCCCATCGAAATTAATTGGGTCTTACAGAAAATGGTGTCCATCTTGTTTTAATCAAATGATCGCTGATTCTAGGAACATATACGAGCCTTTAATATGGTATTTAGAAGCTATTAAGAAATGTGATGTTCATAAAATACAATTAAGGGATGAATGTACAAATTGTAATAAAAAATTACCGTTCTTATCTAGTCAAATTATGGTTGGTTATTGTCAATATTGTAAATCGTGGTTAGGGGAAGAAATAAAACAAAATGCCCATCTAAATGAAATGGAAAAGTTTATAGCGTTAAATTACAAACAATTAATTGAAAATACACCCAATCTTAAATGGTTTCCAAGTAATAATTTCATTTCGATATTTTTCAGGAGAATGATTAAAGACTTAGGTTTTAAAAGTCCCAGAAGTCTAGCTAATTATTTCAATATTAATGTCAAAAAAATGAATAGTTATATATATGAAGAAAAAAGTCCTAATTATCATTCCCTTATTAAAATAGCATATAAATTAAATAAAACAATTTATGAAGTAATTTATGAGCAGAATATTATAATTAAACCAATTGAAGTTAAAAAGTTTAATTCTTTAAAGAAAAAAGACACCCCTCTTAAATTAATTGAAAGTCGATTGAAAGAAAATTTAGAATTAGAGAAACCAAAAAGTTTAACTAAACTTTCTTCGGAAATTGGTTTTAGTACTAGTACTGCTAAAAAACACTTTCCAAATTTATGTAAAGGGATAAAAGATAAGACTTTAGCATATCAAGATAAAAAAGAAAAAGAAACTAAAGCAGAAATAGTTAGAATACTAAGCGATTGTTTGAATAATGATATACCAATAAGTTTAACTGAATTAGCTAAAGAAAAGGGAATTTCAATACAAATTTTTAGAAAATACTGCCCTGATTTATCAAAGGAAATAAGTGTAAGATATATAACATATCTTTCCGAAATGAGAACGAGGAAGATAGAATTTTACTTAAAAGAAGTCCATAGAGTTGCAAACGATCTACATCAAAAGGGAATCTATCCAAGCCCTTTTAAAATAAAACAGGAATTAAAATCTTCTGATTCTTTATTTCTATATAAGGAAGTAAGGGAAGGGTGGAATGAGATAGTTACACATCTAGGATATAAATAAAAAACTAAATTCCCTATTGTAAGAAATGCAATTGTTTTTTTGAAAGGAAATCTGCAAATATTAAAGGGCAGATAATCCAAGATAACAGGAATAAAATAACTCGATTAAGATATTCGTGTAATACCACTATGATTGATATCGTTAATTTAATCTTTTAGATGGATTAAACCGTAAAATTTCCTAAGGTAAAAAAATAAAGCATAACACTTCCTAAAGTAAAATAAATAAAGCATAAGATTTTCTAACGTTAGGATTTCTTTTGAGATAGTATCTATAATCATATATAATTTCCAACTATTTATTGCTATAAACCCTTACTACTCTAGGCTTGGAAGTTTTATGGTTTATTTTTCGGAAATTTTATGCTTTATGTCACAGTGGTCAAAACCCTTGTATATCAAGGGTTTTTTCTTTTTTAGTTGTACTGAGTTTTCTGGGATTTTTATAGGAAACCTATCTTGACAAAATAATAGAAAGTAAAATTGATAATTTGTTTCGAGTTCAATAATCTTTAAATTAAAAATCTAGTTTCCTACCAAAACCCACCAATAAGAAATTTTGGTAGGGAATTTTGTCATCTACTTTTTAGCTTGATTAAGCTAAATATGATTAAATAAGAACCATATTGTAGACGAGTAGAAGATGTCTGAATTTATAGATATCTTTTTTCTTATCCCGCTCTATGAGTACTTAGTATATATCTATAAAATATTTTTTTTATTGCAAAACAAGAATTTTTAAGAACGTATGTAAAATAAAATCTTGAATCATTATATACTTAGTATATAATAATATAAAAGATATTAGGAGGATTTGATAAAGTGATTCAGGTTGAAAATCTTAAAAAGGAATTTTTACAAGGACAAGAGAGAATTAAAGTATTAAAAAATGTTAGTTTACAAATTCAAAAAGGTGAATTTGTAGCTATTATGGGTCCAAGTGGCTCTGGAAAAAGTACTTTACTTCAATTATTAGGAGGTCTTGATATACCTACAGAAGGGGACATTATAATTAATCAACAATATTTAAATAGGATGACAGAAAAGAAAAGGACAATATTTCGCAGACAGAATATTGGCTTTATTTTCCAAAATTATCAATTACTTAGTAATCTAAATGTGGAAGAAAATATAGCTTTCCCACTTCATGCAGATGGAACTTTAACAAAAGATAAAAAGCAACTAGTTTTACAATTACTTAATTCCGTCGGTTTAAAGGGACTTGGGCAGAAGAAGGCTAATTTGCTTAGTGGTGGGCAACAGCAACGTGTAGCTATAGCTAGAGCACTAGTTAGCAACCCCGCCGTATTATTGGCAGATGAGCCAACAGGTAATTTAGATAGAAATACAGCCGAGGACATTCTTGGGTTAATGACTAGATTTAATCGAGATTACAATCAAACAATAATCATGGTTACACATGATATTTTCGCAGCTGGATTTGCAGATCGAATTATTCTTTTTAAAGATGGAATTGTCGATCAGGTGATTTCTAGAAAGGATGAAGATTATGCTAAATATGTGGCGAATTTCATGGCGTAATATAATAGAAAGGAAAAAAAGATTTTTCTTTTCATTACTTGGGATCATTATTGGCATTTCCTTTATAACTTCCATGTTAATTGCTGATAAAACAACAAATGATGTTTTTAATTATTATGAACAAATGTATGTAGCAAATGCTGATTATTGGTTTTTAAGTGATGAACATACCTTTTCAGAAGAGGCTGTTTCCTCTCATTTAGACAATCCAATCATTACTGACTCGTTGCTTGCACTTGATAAACATGTATTCTTTGATCTTGATGATAAATCGGAAAATCAACGTTCTGTACGAATTACGGGTGTGAATGATCAGAATAGTTCTTTACTAAAACTACCAGTTTTAAAAGGAGAGTTAGATAATGAAGGGCTAATTATAACCGAGCCTGTTGCAAATTTATTAAATAAAAGTGTTGGAGATACTATTCGGTTTAGCAATTTAGGAGAGGCTAAGGTTTCGGCAATAGTCGGGTATACACAGTTGCTTGCGAGTCCTAGTGATTGGGAAAGTGCTGAATCAACTAGTTTTAGAATTATGGCTCCTCTTGATTTGTTAAGAGAATGGACAGGTATGGATAATGAGCTTTCATATGTACGATTTCAAACAAATGAAGATGGTGAAAAACTTTTTCAAGATTTACAGAATGAATTTACTAATTCAAATATATATATCCAACCAGTTGTCGCAGATGATCTACAAAGTAACGATATTGGAGGTCTCTACACATTTTTTTACTTAATTGCTGTTTTATCTATGCTTATTAGTGGATTCATTGTCTTTAATATGATTTATACAAGTGTTATGGAAAGAAAAAAGGAATTTGCAATAATGAAAAGTTTTGGTTATTTGCAAAGCTCTATTTCTAAACTTGTATTCATTGAAGTAATCATTTTATCATTAATTGGTACGGCTATTGGGGTTCCAATTGGGATTTGGCTTGGCGATATGTTTATGCAAACTTTGCTTAGTGTATTTGAATTTGATACGGTGTACACTTTGAATTGGAAAATGCCTACAATAACAGCCATTATAATAGGAATTGTATTTCCTATTATCTTCTCCTTATTTCCTATTTACAATGCTGGGAAAACTTCGGTGCTCTTGACATTAAAAGAGGGGACTCAAACATTATCGTCGAAAAGACAATATCTATTTAGAGGTATTGTAGGAGTTGGCTTACTTTCCTTTATATTTATTGATCATTTTATTTCCTATTTAGCTATTTTAGCAAGTATTATTTTGCTGTTTCCATTCTTGTTAATAGGAATAAGTAAGATCTTTAAACCAATTTTCAAAATGTTTTTTGGCTATTCAGGAATTTTAGCTACGCATAGCCTTACACAGCAATTAAATAGAAATGCCAATACTTCTGCTATACTTGCCATTGGAATAGCAGTCATCTTATTGTTAAGCTCTGTTATAGAAACTGCTCCTGAAGGGTATGAACGTGATATTAGAAATACATTTGGGGGTGATCTAAGGGTTACATCGGAAGCCCCTTGGTCTAGTGAAGATATAGAAACTCTATTTTCTTATGATTCTGTAGCAAATGTTACTCCACTAACAGAAGCTACACCTATTACATGGGAAACAATGAATGATGAGAGTAGACAATTTTCTATTTTTGCCGTAAGTAAAAAGGGACCTATATTATTTGAAGATATTGAAAAAGAATCGTTATATGAGGACTTACAAAAGAAACCATCTATCCTGCTCGGTAAGCGAGCTTTTGATGAATGGGGTGGTAAAGTAGGGGAATACATTCACATAAATACACCTTCTGGTAATCAAAAATTTGAAGTCATTGATGTTGTAGATACTTCACATTATTCAGGATATGTTGGTTTTATGGATGAAGATCATTTAAATAATGAATTTGGTTGGGCTACTAGTTTTGATATGCTACTAGCATTAAATGATAAATATAGCGGAGAGGAATTACAAGATCAGTTATGGACAGATTTCAATGAACACCTTTCAAAAGTTAAAACTATTGAAGATGAAATTAAAGCAACTACTTCTGCGTTATCTGGTATGAACGAAATAATATTAATTATGCTCTTCCTAATTATTGGCTTAGCTAGTATTGGCACAGCTAATACTCTTTTAATGAATACATTTGAACGAACATCTGAGATTGGAACAATGAGAGCACTTGGATTTACTAGACAACAAGTAAGAAAGATGGTAGTTGGTGAGGGGTTACTCATAGGTTTAGTAGGAGTCATCGGGGGTGCAGTATTAGGAGTGATTTTACTTTACGTTACTAGTCAATCCAAGCTTTTAGGAGATTTCGTACCTTTCCATATACCTCTTGCTAATATTGGAGTAGCATTGATTGCTGGTCTATTACTAAGTTTTCTTGCCTCTTGGATATCCAGTATGACTGCTAGTAAAATAAATATTTTATCTTCAATTAAAGAAGGTTGATCAATTATGTCAGTAAAGTATGGACTATTAACATTGTTATACCAACAGAATAATCATGGATACGAATTAAAAGTAGAATTGGAGTCTCTTCTAAGTATCAAAGGAAAAATTAATCCTGGTCAAATTTATACTACTCTTGACCGTCTCATTCGTGATCAACTCGTGTCATCTGCAGAGATAGATGACCAAGAAAGAAAGCTATATAAGCTAGAAAAGTCAGGAGAAAATGAATTAAAAAAATGGTTATTAGAACCTGTACCTTATCATTCTACTAAGGACGACTTTCATTTTAAATGGAGCTGTGCTCGAAAAATCCATTTTGAGCAAGAAAAAATTATGCTAGAACAACAAAAAGCAATGATAATGAAAGATGTTATAGAATTGACTAAATTAAAAACGGAATTTCTTATTCAAAATGAAGAACATAAATATTTATTAATCAATGGCACACTTTTACATTTAGAGGCAGATTTAAACTGGATAAGTCAGATTGAAAATAGAATTCGTTCATAAATCTATATAAAGGTTTTCTTTTCATATTGCTGTAATTATCTTACACTGTTTTTTCTCAACAAAGGAGGTGTTTGATTGGGAGTTATTCTTGAATATAGTTGGGAATTGTTTATACTTATTGAGTTATTATCTATAGGGGTACTACTCCTATTTGGTATATTTCGTTATTTCTTTAATAAACCTACACTTAGCATTATGTTCATTTTTCTATTTTTATTTATGTTAATACTTGAAGGGTTACTCGGATTGTATGTGTATCAGCAAACAGGAGAGATTTCAACATTTCAAATTGTTATTACTATATTTATTATTTATGCATTTACATTTGGTATATTTGATTTTATAAAGCTAGATCGTTGGATGCGTAGAAAAATTGGGACGTTTCGTGGTGTTGAATTATTATCTGATAAAGACTATAAAATTATTAAAAGAAATAATAACCCTAAATATATTGCAAAGAAGTATCGTAAGTCATCTTATATACATTTGGTTATTTTTGTTACAGTGCAAGCGTTTTTTTGGATTATGGGAACGGAAAACCTTACAGAGATGAAAATGTATTTAACTGATTTGTCATGGATAGAAAAAGGGATAGCAAAGGAATCACCCTATGCTAATGAGATTACTTTTGGAATTGGAGCAATTTGGAGCATTGTTTTTATCATTGATTTTATCTACTCATGGTCTTATACATTGTTTCCTAAAAAATAAAAACTTTTATTTGAGAAAGTAAACTATTTGGCTTTAAGTTACGATAGCTATAATCATTTCAATTATGTATTTCATACAACAAAAAATACTACCAGATAGCAATAAAAAAAACCGTTATCTGGTAGTAGCATTTTTCATGCACTAAATTTATATCCCATTTCTCAGACGACGGTTTAAATAGCCGTCGTTTCTCTTTTATAAAGAAATTTACGGATAAGATATTAAGCTCGACTTTTTTGGGAAGTAGTACAAGTAAAGTATCGTTTTGTATTGTAGGATAGAAGTGAGTACAGGATTTGATATATTATGTACATTTAAAAACGCTAAATTGTATTCAATATGAAAATAATTAAATGTATGGTGATTTGAATGAAGAACAGAATCTCCAAACCTATTATCAACACGGTCTTTTTGTTTCTTTTTCTTGTTGCTTTATGGTTCTTAGGTAATGTTAGCCAACTATTATCTAATAAAGAAAATACCGAAAGTGAAATTGGCTATATAGTAATGCATGAAGGAATAGTCTATTTTATTCAAGGAAAGGATGTTCAACAATCAGATATAGAGAGTTTCTCTAGCGAAAATGCAATATACTCAAATAAATTTGAATCAGTTTCAATTTTAATTAATGAATCAAAACTTTCTATGAAAGGAATTAAAAGTGGAGATGAAGTGAGGATTTGGTATTCTGAAATTTTGGAGTCAAATCCAGCAAAAATCAAAGTTATTCGTATAGAAAAACTGTGACCAAAAGTCTGTGATTCCTAAATGTAACTTAATTACCATTTATATGGTTCTTCACCAAGATTTGTGGGTAACAAAATCAGCGACCTGTTTCTAAACGTAAACGAAGAAAAAAACGGTCTTCATTTTGATAGCTAAAACCACGTCTTTTGATGAGTTTAATTTTATTATTCGTGCCTTCCATTATGGCATTTGATAGCGATGAAATAATGTATCTAGCAATGCTTTTTCACGTGTTATCAATGTTTTTGCGATTTTAGAAACGGGACTACAAAGATGAAATTGATACCGTTTAAACCATTCTGTTAATCGTCGTTTTGCTTGTGTCATCGTTGTCGCTTTTAGTACGTACATAATTCATATAATTCAATGCTTGATAAATCTATTTTGTAGGCAAATCTTCCTGGCTCCACTTTGCAACAAATCCACGTTCTTCATCAGTTAATTGTTCAGGGTTTCGTGCCAAACAACGGTCAATGAATCGCGATTTATGATGCTTTTTGGCTTCCCCTAAATACCGTCGTCTTCGCTGGAGCGAAATCACTGACCATCGTACGAATTGGACCTGTTACTTTCTGTAAAGCAGCGGTAATCTAAAGTTGATGATCTATTATAAGAATACTTACAATTTAATAGCAGTAAATGGTTATTGAGTAGTGACGAAAACTATTATCATGGATAAAAATTAAAGAGGTGAAGACAACCATATCATGAAGAGAAAACGAGAGTCAGTTTAACAGGCTCTTTTTTTATATTCTTTTGAAAGCCTCTTACAATGCGGGGGGTTCCAAAGAGCTTTTAGCTATGGACAAGAAAAAAATCCCCAGCCGTACAATGAATTCAGGTCTGGTCAACCGACTTCGTACGAAAGGGGATCCAAATGGATAATAAAAGTTTAGCACATACAACATGGAATTGTAAGTATCACATCGTCTTTGCATTAAAGTATAGAAGGCAAATTATTTATGGTCAAATTAAAGCACATATAGATAGAATTCTTCGCCAATTATATGAAAGAAAAGGTGTAGAAATTATTGAAGCAACCGCATGTCCCAATCGTTTTCATATTTGGTAAGTATCCCACCCAAATTAAGTGTTACATCATTTGTAGGTTATTTGAAAAGGAAAATTAGTTTAATGATATTTAATCGACATGCGAACCTGAAATACCAATATGGGAACAGGAAGTTTTGGTGCCGCAGATATTCTATAGACACAGTAGGGAAAATAGAAAAATTATTCAGGAATATATTAAAAATCAATTACAAGAGGATATTCTAGAGAATCAAATGACTATGAAAGAATTCATTGACCCGTTCACGATAGAAGAAAACAAGAGGAAGAAAAAAAGTCAGCCGCTTTAGCGGTTAGTGAGAAAAAGGAGTGCAGTTGGCGGACCTTTCAGAATGCTTTTAGACATGGGTCAGTACCGCAGCGTTTCATGAGCAGAGCAAACCACCAGTTAAATTGGGGTTTCTGATTGAGTTTTCGGGCGATTTTGTACTGTGGCATTCAATTTAGGAGTCAAAATAAGGCTATTTAATTAAATTACTAGAACTTATAATAAAATTAAATTTAGAGGTGACACTTATGGTAATAAAAATCAGAGGGGCAAAAAAATTTAATCTAATAATGTTTAGTAATTTTATTAATATTTATAATTTTGAATTTAGGTTATCCAAATTATAGGTAGTATTATATTTACTGAAAATCATTTATTAGACAAGCGTCTAGTATCAGAATAAACGAGAAGTGCTAAAACTCTAGAAAAAACAAAATCTTTTAATCAGTCCCCAATGATTCTGTCTAAATTTAGGGAATGGCCTTCTAAGAGATGAACCAGCAAGAAATGGATGCGTAGGAAAAGATGCTATCAATTGGCATACTGTTTCGCAGCTCCCTACAATAAACAAAACATATGGTACGCTACTATTTAACTGGAAACAAAGTAAAGGAGGGTTTTTACGATGCATGAGGCATTTATCCAAGTGTATTTTTTGAAAAAAGATGAAATAATTGAAAAGGTAGAACAACAAGAGCAACTAATGGTTGCGACTATGGTCAAAAAGACGGCGCGTACATTTCGTAAAGTCGCACATTTAAAGTTAACGATGAATACAGAATTTACTTCACCTCTTCCTAAAAAATTAGCATCCTATAAATTCACACCAAATGCGAAAAGAACGTTACATGAAACGAATGACACGATTCAGCAGTGGTTACAACAGGGTTGGATTGTACGTGAAATTCGTTATCACACAGACGGTATTAGTGTTAAGGAAGATTATTACCGCATTGGCCCGGCTTACATAGAAGCGCAACACAAATCTGAGCAACAACAGATTGTAAAACAACAGCAACAGATGCAGGCGTTACAGCAAAAAGCTGAGCAACTAGCGTTACCGGAGTTATTCCAACAGGCAATCGAATGGAACGTGCTACCTGCACAGTGGACGATGAAAAAGCGCATGAAATATATTGAGTTTTGTTTAGCATTCTATGCGTTATCCTTGCAAAAGGAGCTATTTGATTTTAAGGAAATCGGCGCGACCTTACACGATACGATAGGGGGTTCAAAAGTCTTTGACCAAGAGCGCGAGGCCTTTTTAGCGCAGCTGGAGCAAAGCGGTATTGACCCGACGCTTTATGGGCTTGTGAGCATCGGAAAAATTGTGCCCATTTATTTTACTGGTCATGTGCAAAATAGCGTTGCAACGTATGCGATTGGCGCGGTGCATGCGATGACAGATAATGCGGTCTTAACATCACCTTTTACAACGACAAATACAACGCTATGGCTTGTTGAAAACCGCGCTATTTTAACGCGTATGGCTGTAGAGACGGAATTTTTACGGCACACGAATTCTTGTATCGTTTGTTTAGACGGACAAATTCGTTCTGCCCATAAGCAATTTATCGAGCAATTACTGCAATCGGCTATTAAACAAACGATTATTTGGACAGATACCGATAGCGCAGGTATCACGATCGCCAAATATGCCGCAGCCTTAGTTAAGGGAACAGTAAAAATTGTTGGGCGTGATTATGAGCTGTATCATTCAATTGAAAGCTATGCTACCCAAGTACAAGAAGCGCATGAACAGGAACAGCAGTTAGGAGGGGTTGAACAGTGGATCAAATGGGTGTAAAAGAACCGATTTCAATTTTTACAAGTGATTATCAAACCGCAGAATTTATGAAATCAATGCGTGATTTAGCCTCATTAGCAGGTGTGCTAAAGGAATTAAGTACCGAAAAAATGTACGATTCCCCAATCGAAACGATTCGTTTTTTAAATGTTATTCAATTAATTAATGAAGCATCTCTCGGCATTAAAGATGCCATTGATAACGAGGAAGTATTATACTACCGATATCAGTCTACGTACCCACAAGACAATGAACCACCAACATTAGCGCAAATTACGAGAATGCTAACGATTTTAGAACGCAATAATTGGATTGTTAAACAGAGCCGTCAAATTAAAATGCGTGACCGTGGGAAAAATCTAATGGACGGGTTAATTCGCATGGGTAACGATGCGCTAGCCTATTATTTGCAGGATGATATAGGACGCTCGCTATTTCAAGCGAGACGCGATGCCGAAATAAGCGCTGCCTATGACGATCAAGGAATTTCTGGGGGCAATAAAATTGCATCGATGATTTACAACGTTGAAGAGGCAATTAAACAATTGGAGGAACGTCAGCTTGAACTTCTTGCTGATCGCAATGCCTTACCGCAGCTGGAGAAAATTAATCAACTAATGCTTGAGCTTGAAGCAAAATTAAATGAACGCTTACAACAGTTTGGTACCGTCGAAGAAAGTACGAAAATGAGTGATTTAATGCGTCGCGGAACGGCTGCGATTTCAAAAGGGACTTCACTTAGCTTAAGTTTACTGACAAAATATATTCGCTTTGTTAATATGCAGCTCACACCTACCGCTAACACTATTTCACCAGAAAAGGTGCGTCAATTTATTTTGGCAATGCATTCATCTGAAGCCAGTACGAATATCCCAACAGCCCACGATATTTTAAGTTTTATGGAGCAAAATCAATATGAAGAAGAGGGAATGGATGGTCTGTGGGTCCCTGTGAAATTTGCCGCACCGATTGGCCCACAAGATATTACGGATGCCGTACATTATTTACAAACGTATGAACCAAAGCTAGAAAAGCTGATGTCTCATCAGCTTGAGCATACATATGAAGAGACCGAAATGGATATTCGCCCAATAAAAGATGCATTGCAGGATGCTTCCTGGAAAATGACACAATCATTGATTGATACCGAACGAATTGAACATTATTTAAGTGAACACGGTGAAACGGAAATGGAAGAGCTTATTGTGGAATCGAGTTCAAACAAATGGCATGATGCGATTCTTTCATTATTAGCTGTCTCGGCATTAACGAGTAACAAAAAGGTAGAACAACAGCCTATTGAGCACACGAAGGACTATGAAAAACAATGGGAGTGGATAGACGATGACGACAAACGATTTACCGTTCGACAATACCCTTATGATGATGAATAGCTTAAAGGGCTATCTAACGACCGACGAGGAATTAGCGTTTATGCAGTTATTATTTTCTTCATCTGCATCGATTAAAGGGGCAAATTATGGCTTAGCAAAGAAGGATTTAGAAAAGCTGCTTGGCATTAAAAATGGAGACGATGATGCTTTCCATTCATTTATCAATCGCTTAAATGCCGCGTTAAGTCGCTATTTCCGTGTGATTTACGATGACCGTCGAGACCGCGTAATTGTCATGATGCATGTAACCGCAAAACATGCGAAATCAACATTAAGCAGTGAGGCGCTCGCCATTATGCTGTATTTGTTTTATCACCAAGAAGTACTTGGGCATGAATTTACGCTCCTGCATCAAATCCTAGTTGATTTTGGTCATGAATCACTAAATGCCAATCGGAAATTAAAAAATAATATCGACCAACTGAAAAAAATTGGCGCGGTTACAGATTACGAATCCGTTTCTGAAGAGGCCTATATGTTAACGGCTATAGGAGTACATATGTTTTCAGAGTCATTTTTACGACGCACAACGGAATTTGCCCAGGAAACACAGCTTAGTAAAGAAGAAGTAATGAAGTTTTTTAATCGCTATAACTTACATATCGAGGAGGAAAACGAATGATTCCATATCAATTAAAAATTCATGGCGTTCGTGATTACTCACCGCGCAGTATTCATTTGGGGGAACCAGACGAGCATATTTTAATTACGGGTCCCAATGGTGTAGGGAAATCGACATTAACATTTTGCCTTGGAGCAGTGCTATATTCATCGAAGGTTGAACTAGAGGGACTTCGTTCAACAAATTTAAAAGTAAATGACCCTTGGTATGCACGTATTACACTCATATTTTTAAATGAAGGTAAGACAAAAATTGATGGTCCAAAATTTATCGCCTTTCAGCTAACGGTCAATCAAGATACGAAAAATAGCCCGATTCAGCGCGAGTATGAGGTGCTATATGGGCAAGATCAAGAACATTTAACATCGCATGCCCGCTATACATCTGGTGGGACAGCAGGACGGACATTCAAGGCATATCGTGAAGATTTGCGTGTACGCTATAAAATTGAACCAGATATTTATTATTTAATTTGGTATCAGCAAGAAGTCAATCAATTTGCGGCGATGTACCCGGAAGAGCGTTTCCGTAAATTTAGTGATATGTTCGAGATTTCAGAGATGCAAAAGGAATGGGAAGCTTCATTAGAAAAAATTAAAGAAGTTCGTACGGAAATTGAATATTTAAAGGCGATTCAAAAAGGGGCAGAGTTAAACTTAAATGCGGCCCAAACAGAGCTCAATAAATATTTGGATAACAAAAAACGTATTCTCACATCCGGTCAAAAATATTATACGTTGCTCCATCACATGATCGGGTATTATAGTACTTCGATTGAAAGGACGTCGGAGCAAAAAGCGAATGATCAAGTAGAAAAGGAAAAACGGATTGTTGCGCAGCAAAAATTAAAGCAAATTATGAGTGAACTAGAGCAACAAAAAACACAATTGTCACAAAATATTGAGGTACTGTCAGAGCAATTAAAGCACATAAACGATCAGCTCCAACAACGACAAGATGAAGATACACAACAACAAAATTTACAGCAGCAGTTAGAACAGCAGCTTGAAAAAATAGATGAAAAGCGCAAGTATTTACGATTTGATGCCGACACGACACAACGTAAGCTAGAACAAACAAAAAAACAATACGCTACGATTACCAACCAATTAGGTGAGCTCAGTAATCAGCACACCCGACTGCGCAAGCAAGAACGCGAGCTCGATCAAGAAAAAGCCCGTTTAGAAGTGACTTCATCGCAGCTAAAAGATGAAATCACCAAGGCAGAAAAGCGCAAAGCAATTTATGGAAGCAGTGCGCAAATCGAGCAACAAATTAACACCGTATCACTGCAAAATGAACAAGATTTTGAACAGATACAGCGTCTTAAAATCGAACTTCAAATGATGGAACGAAATATTACACAGTATGAACTAAAAAAGGTCGTATCAACACGCCAGCAGCAAGGACTACTACATTTAAAGCAACAGCAACTAGAGGCGTACACGTTACGTGAGTTGATCGAGCTTATGCCATCTGCTCCAGTGCAGTTGGAAAAGCAGCTTGAGGCGATTAAATATAGCATTTTTTATGTCGGGAAAAACTATAAGCCAGTCAATGATTTGTACTACGTATCACTTCCACAGCTTGTGCCAACAGAAAGTATTTCAAAGCTACCAGAGTTTGGCTTACAAATTCGTAACGACTTAACTGAACAGCAACGGAATTATGCGAATAAGGCACTTTGGTGGGTGAAGCAGTTTATCTTAGAGAGCCCGAAAATCGAGCAAGGCTTGTTATATGATACGCGAGGTGTTCGTGGTGCGCAGGAAGCGGCGCAATATATTTTAAGTGATGGGGCAATCGAGAAGCTGTTGCAGGAAGTACAACAGAACTATTCAAAAACAAAGAACGAGCAGCAACAATTAGAAAAACAATACACTGAAAATCAACAACAGTTGAAACAGCTACAAGGTCATCTTCATACAATGCAATTAGCCGAAAGTACACTATTAAAGCAAGCAGATTATGCATCGTATTTGCAGCAACTTGAACTAGTCGAACAAAAATTATCAGATCTTTATGATGAGCAAACAGCACTTGAAATTCAACTAGACGAGCTAAAAAGCGAGCAAATGGAAGCAAAACATAATCAGGATTTTTATGAGCAACAATGGAAAATTCATGAGGAGCTCGGCGCATTTGCAGACCAGCAAATGCAACTACAACAGATTGTGCAGGCAAGAAAATACTTGCAACAAAATATTCGAGCACTTACTACCGAACAAGAGTCAAAAGATCGTGAAATCAATCAACAAAAACGCGAGCAATCACAACTAGGTGAACAGCAACAACAATTCGAAAGCGAGTTAAAAATCGTTGAAAGTCAAATAACAGGTTATGAGTTAACGATTCAAAAGGCAATGGACAAGCTAGAATTGGATGAAACGATGAAAAGTCGCTGTCAGCTCGATTTGATTGAACTTGAACAGATACTACCGCAAGAAGCACAGCAACTAGACGAACAACTCGCAACGAACATGTCACTGACGATGCTACAGGCTGAAAGCGAACAAGCACAAGCGCAACTACGCAATGCACGCTTAGAAAAAATAAACGAAAATGCCCAGCAAAATTACGATCAACAAAAAGCAGATTTCGATAAGAAAAATGCTGATTTAGCGAAATCGGAGCAATTACTTGAAAGTAATACGATTCGTGCAAATGAGCTAGAGGACCGTTTAGAAACCACGATTACGATGCACTTGATCAAAATCAATACGCTTTTCCAAAAGTATATGGATTTGTTTCAGTTTGAAGGGCAAGTGGAAAAGGAACGCATTGAGGAAAAATCAGGTCGTGTCAATTTCCGACTGTATATTAAAGCGCGTAAAATTGGGCATCAAGGTGCACTTGAAGATGTGAGTATGAAGGCTCGTAGTGGAAAGGTGGGGCTAGGTGTATCAGGTGGAGAGGAATCACTAAGTTCACTTCTTTTTGCACTCGCGTTACTGCAAAACTTAGCTACTTCACCAGGCTATATCGTGCTCGATGAGTTTGATAGCGCATTAGATGATGAGCGGAAAAACAAGGTGTTTAATCTTTATGCCGAGGAGCTGCAACGTAAGCTAATTATTGTGTCACCAAAGGGACATGATGAAATGTATTACAACTGCTTCTCGAAAGTATTCATTGTTGAGCATGATGCAACAATTCCGAAAAGTACGATTCGAGGGATACAGAATAAGAAGTGAATGTAATTGATTTTGATTAATAATGGAATAAGGGTGTGCTAAAAGTCGAAAAACTTTTAACATACCCTTTTCGCTTTTAGTTGACCAGGCTTAGCCATTTGTGACATACATAAATCGCCTAAATGTTTTAAGGTAGGTAAATATAGGAATATCAGCAATCGATTTATTGACAAGGCTTGGATAATTTTTAGGTTTATTTGTTATCCAGCCAAAATATGTCCTTTATAAGTTTGTTAAAATATCAAAATTTGAGATGGGCATGTAGTAGAAGTGAATTTTATGATTAAATTGGTAATCCATATTGAGAATGTCATCATATTCAATTCCTATCATAAGGAGGACCAGATATAATTGAAAATTGTGTTGCTTTATGTGTTGTATGCCATAAAAAAGCACTATTCTTGAACCGACAGACAAGTATAAAACTTTGAAAAAACTGGGTTTAAAGGTCCTTTCCTAGTAATATGGCAATGAGTTGTTTTATAAATAAAGTAGATGTATTTTTCGCAAAATATAATATTAGTATTATTTATAACCAAACATCAATATTGACACAATGTCAGAGGATATATTTCTTAAACCTGATTATTCTATAATATATCTAGTAGCTTTTATTTATCAAAGGAATGGATTTTATTTCGACTGAACAACTACATACCCTAATATGTAACCGTCATATCCGTAATAAAAGCTGGTTTTTTATACTCATATACTTTTGTTATTTCTTTATTATCCAAGTCATACTTATAGATACACTGTATTTTTGAAATTATACCGTCAAAACTAACATCTGCTGCATTTTTAGGGATACCTGAAAAATAAATAAATCGCTCATTTTTTGACAATACCGCTAACCTTCTTTGACCAATCTCTGATAATAGGGGATTCTTACTTTTTTTAATCATTTGATCTGTTAATAGGGTAGTTAATGTTTTGTCTGTTAGAGATAACCGATAAATGCCGCTTCCCTCATCTTCATTTATATTTTCCCCTCCGAGAATAACAGAATTTCCATTAGCTCCATATGCCATCGAATCAATATTGATGGCTTTTATATTCGTTACCAAATTCATGTCAGAGCCATCTAAATTCATTTCATATATTGAGTAGACAATTTGCCCTAAAGGTACACCAGCATCATTTGCAGCCTTCCTTCTTGCTGTATTCTCTTCCTCAGAGACAAATGCACCAATAATTTTGTCTTTAGAAGTATCATACATTTCTACAGCACGGTCAGGTTGTTTTGTATCAAATACAATAGAATTCTTCTTTTGCACATCTATTTTCGCAATCTTGGAAACAGGGTATGTTGGCCCTATTATTTCACTGTAGATGGTTTTGCCTTCCTCATCACCAAATCTAGGAATAAGTTGTCCTAAAGTATCATTTGTAACTTGAGAAGTTTTTTTATCGTTTCTGTCTAATAAATAAATCTCCCAAGGTCCATCACCTTTTGCACTTGTATAGGCAAGATATTGTTTATTGCCTGAAAGTGATGCATGTAACCAAACCTCTTCATTATTAACTAATTCGTTTTCTACATGTTTTTTAGCATTTATCTCCACTACACTACCTTTGCCTTCGTTATCAAATACAGAAACAATGAGTTCTTCATTATCATCAACATGTGGTTCATCAACAGGTGGACTGGTATCTTCTTTATTTTGACATCCAAACAAAACTAATATTAACGATAAAATAACAGTAGCACCCATCGTTTTCTTGCATTTACAAACTAATTCATACATTATGCATTTCATCCTTTGCGAAGTTATTTTAGATTGCATTATCATATTATCAATTTTCCTGCAACGTATTTCGTAAAAAAAAATTAGGTTTTTCCCATAAAATAATCTATATATACCAAACATTAACTACACTACTATTTTAAGTGTACAGGAAGAAAAATCAATATTTAAGGAAATTTAATATCATTTTTGTAAATTTTGTGTGCTCTAATTTGCATTTATTCCACATTTTAAAAGGGGCTATTTTTCTCGCAACCATGCTTATTTAATTTGTCCATGGCAAACAAGGAGTATAAAATCTTGCAGCATAGAGAGTTTGTCAGTAAAGTTAATAAAAAGTGGTTTACTATGAGGATGGCTATCAATGAAGAGCAGATTTATAAGCTATGATTTCATCCCGGCAGTTTAACAAATAGAAAAGAGGTTAAATCATGATACAACTCCATATAGAGAGCAAGAAAAAGCCGAAAATCTATCGAAAGCTTTTGTTGCCAGAGGAAAGTAGATTTGATTTATTAGATGAGCTTTTATTGCTAAGCTTTGATTTGGATGATGCGGAATATGTTAATTTTGAAATAGTTAAAAAAGATGGACAAGTATCTGCGAATAAAGAAAAAATATTATTTTTACCTGATAATGACACGGATTTAGATTCAGAGGAGGAGCTGGTCATCAAATGGTTCCGAAAGTCTGGTGATGAAGCGATTGGACAGGTTATTGATACCAATGAATTATTTATTATTCGGTTAGATAGTTATGTGCAATTACCAATGGATTCAGAAAAGGCAATTTGTATTGCTGGAGCAGGTGATATTCACACGGGGAAATTAAACAAGATTAATATCGAGGAAATCAATGAATGGATAGCGGCTAGGGAAATGGAAAGAATTATAGATTTTCTAGAAAGTCAGGAACCAGATTACCTTACTTTATTGGAGCTTGCGAATGATCTAAAAAAATTAAAGCCGTGGGAATACTTAGAAAGCAATGAGATTATTGTGATTGATTATGGAGATATGAATGACAAGGTACTTGTTTCTGTTATGGGAGCTGCTGGTGGAGAGTTTGGATTAATGGTATTTGATCTTGAGCATGGCTATGATAGCTTAGCGAAAATTCTTTTTGAGAAAAATTTATCGAGCGATTTTTCCTATAGTTTAAATGCTTTAACTGTTAATTTTGTTGATAGAGATGAGTTAGAACCAGCAGATTATCAGCTTATTAAAGATTGTGGGCTAACATATAGAGGAAAGAAGAATTGGATTCAATTCCGTAGCTATCTAGAGGGAACACATCCTGAAAGACCAAATTATATAGAAGTAGAGCTTTTAATTGATGTTATCAGTACGATGATTAATATAACAGAAATTCGGAAGGATGGCTGGCAATATCCGCAGGTAGCTGCACATGAATATCCAGCATTTAAAGTAAAAACGGATGGCGAGTTACAAGAAATTTATCTGTTGAAAATTCAGGTCTCAAAGCCAACATTCGAGTGCTATGAGGAAATTTCAATGTTTGAAAAAGCGCAATATAAGAAAAAGCCTAAAAGTGCGTTACAATTAGAATATGATTTATTTTACATGCCCTTTGGTGTAGAAATGGAACAAACCAACCGCTATGTTTATCCGATTGTTGGCATACTTGTTGAACGAGGAAGCAATTTGGTGATTGGACATGAGGTAATCTCTATGCCTAAAACCCCCCCAATGGCACAGAGCATTTTATGGGCATATTTACAAGGCTTAGAGGTAAGACCAAGTAAAATATTTGTCTCTAAAGAAGTAAGACCAATGCTTCAACCGCTTGCAAAAATACTAGGTGTGGAACTTGTAGAAAGAGAGCTTCCTGGTATTCGAGAAGTAAGGGAATTTATGGAAAATATGCCGATGGATCTTTTTTAGGAATAGTAAATAACTACACCACACATTTCTGACTTTAGCAAAGTGAAATGTGTGGTTTTAAAATAGTCGTTTATGAGGAAAAATACATTAAATATATAAGATTTCTTTCTGTAAAAATGGTTGTACTTGTAGCATTACTATTACGTTATCTATCCCGTATAAACACCTTCACAAGTATCTGGAGCTGGTTCATAAAAACAATGGTTCTTAAATTGCCCAGTAAACGGTTGACCATACCATGTTGGGGGACATGGGGCATATGGATTGAAGTACCAAAGTGCATATTTGGCTGGATGTTGTCTCCAATAATCCAAAGTCTGTTTTGCTAATCTTTTTTCAGAAGATCGCGCTCTTTGGTAAAATAAATTCCCTTTTTGAACAGCTTCAAAAGAAAAATTTCCTCCCTGTACCTGATAAATAACATCTTCAATTGTTCTTAAATCTTTAAAGTCTAAACAATTTGATACAAGACGATTCACAATGACATTGCCAACATATAGCATTCCTTGGTTTCCTTCTCCTACCGCTTCAGCTCTCATCATTCTTGCCACTAAGGAAACGTCATTATCAATGTATTTTACTCTTGGCATTTTTTCACCTCCAAGATATAGTATGAAAAAAACCCTACATTCTTGCCATTTGAAAAAAATTCAACAAACACGCCATCTTTGCTGCAAGCACAACAGCAAGATGGCGTGTTTGTTTTAGATTAAAAATTCTTTTTGAAGTAGGGTGTCTTTTTCAGCACGATACATACAGGAATCGCGATTATTAATCCGACAATGTTTTGAATGACATCTCCAGGAATGGATGCTAATGGTGCGATCCAGCTATTAAACATTATTGCTTGCCCAACATAATAAATGGCAATCATCACGGGCATGGACACGACTGCTCCTAAAATGTTTAGTCCGATATTGTCACCGTTATTTCCTTTAGACCAAGCGATTTTACCAACGATAAAGCCCTGTAATGCGCGCGAAATAATAGTAGTTGGTGCCCAAATTAACCAGCCACCTACGATATCGAATAAGCCCATCCCAATTGCTCCAGCAAGTGCCCCTTTTTTAGAACCGAATAAAATCGCTGAGATGAAAAGCATAGATGTCCCTAAATGAATAAGCCCACCTTGGCCAAATGGTAGCTTAAGATTGATAAACATTGTGGCAACAAAAACAAGTGCAGCTAAAATGGCTGTAATCACTAAATCAAATGTTTTCGTGCGTGATTTTGTATAGGATTGCCTTTGTATATTTTGCATCTGTATCTTCCTCACTATGATGAATATTTTGATGATTTTTACTTTAGCAAAGGTCTGACTGTTGTAAAAGTGCCAATTTTATAAAAAAGGTAGGGGTCAGATTGCGGTTATTTTCGCTTCTTTCTAATTGTGATACGATGGGGAGAGTATAAGCAGGATTAGTTAGGTGGAATGTATGATGAAAAAAGTTGCTGTAATTCAGGATATGTCATCCTTTGGAAAGTGCTCAATAACGGCTGCGATCCCTGTGCTATCTGTGATGGGTGTTCAGGCAGTGCCTTTGCCGACTGCGATTTTAACAGCACAAACAGGGTACTCGAGCTTTTATTGTGAGGATTTAACGTCAAAGATGGACTACTTTGTGGATGAGTGGAGTAAGCTTGGAGCAACCTTTGATGGTATTCACACAGGCTTTGTTACAGGTAAGGAGCAAATTGATAATATTTTTCGTTTTTTAAATGTGTTTCACTCAAATGAAACGAAACTTCTTGTTGACCCGGTGATGGGGGATCATGGCGAGGTTTATAAAATGTTCACTGGCGAGTTACTTGATCGTATGAAAGAGTTAGTAAAGTGTGCTGATATTATTACGCCAAATGTTACAGAATGCTGTTTGCTTACTGGTTTGGCGTATGAGAAGCTTCAGAGTTATGCCAATGATTTAGCATATTTTCAGGCACTGGAGCAGGCTGGTCATCAGCTTCAGCAGGTGACTGGGGCGAACGTTATTATTACCGGCTTAAATCCACCAGCAGCGGATAAAGGTCAGCGTTATGTGGGCAATATGTATGTTGATGCAGAGCGTTCTTTTCATAGTATCCGTGATTATAATGGTCAGAGTTATTCAGGCACAGGTGATTTGTTTGCATCTGTTATTATGGGTGGCATGATGCGTGGACAAGATTTAGTGGAGTCAATGAAGCTTGCAGAGACGTTTTTAGCTGCTGCGATTGAAGCAACTTCTAAGGAGCAAGTTCCGCCCGAGGCAGGCGTGCATTTTGAAAAGTTTTTAAGAATGCTGCTTTAGAGATTTTACATAGAGATGACCTAAAAAATTGCCTTTGCATTAATTTTTTAGGTCAACTTCGAAACATGAAGTGATTAGCTCCTATCAATCTTTCTATAATCTCAAAATGATGCCTTTCATGTATAGCAAGCAATTGAATAGCTTGAATAAGGTTTGGATAATGAGCAATAGAATCAGGAAAAATGATATGTCCTGCGATATCCTCCTCAATACCTTCCACCAATTTTTTCATAGCCATAGTGTCGTTTACGAGGAATTGCTCAATATCTTTGCTGTTTAAGGAATACTGAATTTTCTGAGATGGCACTAATATTCCTGGTGCCTTCATTCCTTTCCCTTTTTGGTGTTTATATTCTTCGTAAATATCATGTATTTCAGTGGTGAAAGGCTTATTTCTTCGCATTTTTGCGTAGGGGATGAGAAATAGGGAACATTTAGTTGCTGTTTTAAGCATTCTAAGGATTAAATAAAGGTGATAAAGGTGCTCGCCAATAGACCATTTTCCCGCCTCGCTACGATACCATAGCTCTTCCTGTGAGAGTGCATGAATCGAGGGCATATAGTGAGCTCTTTGCTCTTGTAAGGTGTGAAAATGCTTCATCATACTATTAGATTTCAATGTAAGATCTCCTTTTTTGCTGATATTTCCATTTTAGGGAAATGAGTAGTGGATGTACATATAAAATAAATTTTTTGGAGGAAAAAGCATGGATATTAGAATATTAAGTGCAGCAGAGGCTGAAATGTATCGGGATATAAGATTAGAAGGGCTACAAATTAATCCAGAGGCATTTGGTTCTAGCTTTGAGGAGGAAAATGATTTTACCCTTGAGCAATTTGCAAAGAGGTTAGAATCACAGGGTTCTTACACATTTGGAACATTCTATAACGAAGAATTAGTGGGTGTTGCAACGCTAGTACAAGAAAGTAAGCAGAAGTTAAGACATAAGGCAAGTATCTTTGCTGTTTACGTTTCTCCAAAAATGCGCGGGCATGGTATTGGTAGATATTTAATGGACGAAATCATCAAGAAGGCAAAGGAATTAGAGGGGATTGAGCAGCTTAATTTAACGGTTGTGTCTACAAATACGTCAGCAAAAAAATTGTATGCTTCTTTGGGATTTGAGGTTTTTGGAACAGAGAGAAGAGCACTAAAAGTAAGACAGCAATATGTTGATGAGGATTATATGGTTTTATTTTTATAATAAGCAAACTCCAAATTTCACTGAATTTGGAGTTTTGTAGGTTATAAGGGGTCTCGAGTGCTATGTGCCTTATTTTTCAGCAGCTTAAAGCTCACCAGTATATTAATGATAGACAATGGGAAGGCCAGCCAAAATCCTACATTACCTAAGCGTCCCATTTGAAGAGGTGATTGGTTGTAAAGATAATAGGTTGTTATGCCTAAAAGAAGTAAGGCAGTCAGCACAAAATTAATCGATGCAATTTTATTATTGCTGATAATAATCCCTCCGATCAGTAATTCTTAGTGTTGGTTTATACTATGCGTATAACCAGAATCTGTTATGAAAATTTAGAGGAGACTTATTTCTCGATACCTTGAACGTTGCCTATAGTGATGGGAGCGGATCAATTTAAGGGGTAATCTGAACGGTTTGAGGAGGAAGCTGATCAATATAAGGGGTAACCCGAGCGGTTTTGAGTGAAAGCTGATCAATATAGTGTGTAAGCCGAGCAGTTTCGAGTGGAAGCCGATCAATATAAGGGGTAACCCGAGCGGTTTTCAGTGGAGCCGATCAATATAGTGTGTAACCCGAGCAGTTTGAGGAGGAAGCAGGTCAATAAAATGTGTAGCCCGAGCGGTTTGTGGTGGAAGCCGATCAATATAGTGTGTAGCCCGAGCGGTTTGTGGAGGAAGGTGATCAATATAAGGGGTAACCCGAGCAGTTTTGAGTGGAAGCTGATCAATTTAAGGGGTAGCCCGAGCGATTTGTGGAGGAAGTCGATCAATAAAATGTGTAGCCCGTTTGGTTTGTAGTGAAACCCAATCAGTTTGCCCTACAGCCAATCATTTTATTTGCTGGCTCAAATCATTTTAAATCGAAGTCATATTGAGAACTCTATTCAATAAAAAACGATGCACAGCTTTAATAGCTATGTGCATCGTTTGATAATTAGCCTTTTAAGAAATCAGGTTTTGCGAAGCTTGGGTTTGGATATTTATAGAAGCCTTCGCCTGTTGCGCGGCCGAGTTTGCCTTTGTCGATATACTCTGTTTTTAACAGATTAGCGAGTTTTTTCATGTTTTCATCGCCTAACGCTGCTGCTTTTGCTTCTACAATGTTATAGGCTGTGTTAATGCCGACAATGTCTAGGATAGCAAATGGTCCAAGTGGCGCTCCTGTACCAATCATCCATGTTTTATCAATTGTTTCTGGATCAGCCACTTCTTTTACGAGTAAAGATTCAGCTGCATCTAAAAATGGTACGAGTAATGAATTTAAAATATAGCCTGGCTGCTCTTTATATAATGGTAGTGGCACCATGCCGATTGCACGAGCAAATTCTACGACCTCGTCGAATATCTTCATGTCTGTGCCTGGGTGTTTCATAATTTCAGCAGTGTTGTTTTTCCAAATTGTGTTTGCGAAATGAAGTGCTAAAAACTTTTCTGGGCGGCCAGTTGCTTCAGCAAATTGACTTGGCAATAATGTAGAAGAGTTTGTAGCGAAAATAGTTTTCGCAGGAGCTACTTTGCCAAGGCTAGTATAAAAATCAATTTTAATTTTGACCACCTCAGGGATTGCTTCGATGACAAGATCAGCATCTGCAACCGCTTCCGCAAGATTGCTTTTAAATGTTAGGCGAGCATATGCCGCATCTACTTCTTCCTGTGAGGCTCCTAAATCTTGCTGATAAAATGGTTTTAATTTTGTGATACGATCCTGCGCATTTTTCAAAGCTTCATCATTAATATCGTAAACCGTTACATTAAAGCCTTTAAAAGCTGTTTGATAGGCAATCTGACTACCTAATACTCCGCTACCTGCAACTGTAATGTTTTGATAATTCATCATGAATTCCTCCTCTGATATTATTACATTAATATAATAGTGTGGATATGTACTGCCTCTCTTGTTACAACTCCATACTACTTCTTCCGATATAAAAAAATCAAATGAAAGACTCAGTTATTATAATGATATAAAGAATTTGCCCTTTAACTTGAAAATCTCTTTTTCAAGTATGTGTTTTAAACATAAAAAAATGTCACAAAAAAAGTGACATTTTATGGGCTTTCAATGGCTGCTAGCGCTTTATCCATTTGGCGTTCATTATATTTAATTGTATTGCTATTGCTTGATTCGATTCCTCTCAAAACATTATTAGAATTTTGATAAAATCCATAGACAAAATCATTAATAGGTGTTTCTTCATCCCCATAATATCTATTAATAACATATGCCTTAAAAATATTGCTTAATAAATAGGTTTCATCTTTTATATCCGCTAAATATTTTTTGTTTTTATACTCAGCTATAATGTAATTCTCAAATTCTTTAATTTCAGCCTTTGTCGATGGATATTTTTTAGCATAAGCTACAATAGTATCGAATTTTTCAGTAGGTGTATTGTTAAGACCAGCAATCTCTTTCACTTTATCTTGCCAAGTTACATCGTCTGACGTTTCAATCTTCTCCACAGGTTTTTCTTCTTGCTTCTCTTTTTTAGGAGTTTCAGCATTATTAAGTCCAAGTTCCCCTACTGCAATGAAACACAATATAAAAATGACAATTGAGATGCCTGTAAATTTCAACATTTTTACAGCTTTTATTTTATCCAACTTTATGAAATTAAAAATGGCAAGAAGCAGAAAAATCGCAGCTATGAAACCACTTAGTAGGAATATCCCTACTAATATATTAATCAAATATTTAACCCCCTTTCTTTTGTGTAAATAAACTTAATTTTCTATTTATCCAATATTTTAATGTAATGAATGAAAGAGAACTACATTTTTATCTAAATTTATTTCCAACAACCTTTGAGTTACACTTGGTTCTATTTTTAATATTTTTGTACTTAAACAACTAGAGTGTAACTTTAAAACTGACAGCTTTTCCGATAATTTTAGCAGGATTATTTTCGTTCACAATATAAGGTTCATGTTTTGGATTATCTGGCATAAGTAAAATGGTTTCACCCTGTTTTTTAACACGTTTTAGTGTTGCTTCAGTATCTCCATTTACAAGTACAGCTGCTATTTCACCATATTCGACTTCACTTTGTTCCCTTATCAAAACTTTAGAGCCATTTGGTATAGTCGGCTCCATTGAGTCCCCTTTAGCAACTAAAGCGAAAATATTCCCAGTTGGTAATAACTCGGAAAATTCATACATATAGCCTTCTACATTTTGTTGAGCTAGAATTGGCTCTCCACAAGCAATTGTACCTAGGATAGGAATTTTTACGAAATTTGGCTGTACCTCTATTAAATTAGTAGGTTGCTCTTCCGTTAAATCGGAGCGTCTAATATTGAAGTAGTTCGCCATTAATTGAATTTTATCCGGTCTGGGGTAAGTGCTGGCTTTCATCCAGTTAGAAACAGTTGTTTCAGGGATATTTAAATCTCTTGCCATATCTGTTTGATTCAAGCCTCTTTTATCTAATTGCAGTTTTAGGTTTTTTGAGAAAACAATTTTTAGTTTATCTGAGTTTTCCATATATTCATGCACCTCCTTTTAATAATAATACTTATAAAAAGTAGTGGTGTAAACTATAAAATACCTTTTAAAAGTATTTTATCTTGACTATACCGTTTAAAGGTATTATAATGTAATTAATTAAATATTATATTTAAAGAAAATCTTTAAAAACAAGGGAGGTTATTTTAATGCAAAATAAAAACACATACATAAAAAAAAGGTATAATATTAAACAAAAAATACCGTTTAAAGGTATTTGTTGCAGGTGTAAATGAATTACTTTCACAAATTTCTAATAGTGCTAAACAAGAATGATTTTCTATTTGGGGTAAACATTCATCTTTAAAACAATTTTAATCATTTAAAATACATAATATTTTTTATAGTAGGAAATTGAATCAGAAAAGGTATAACAAAAAATATAAATAAAAGTGGGTGCTATGAATGTACGATTGGTTACGAGATTATCAACAAATTCAAGAGGAAATAGCATATTTAGAATATAATCTTGAGAGATCACAGAAAGAATTAAAAAGATGGGTGAATGGTGATTTAGTTGGGGTAAAACTTACGGCTGATTCTGATGGTGCAAAACTTGAGGAACGAATTGAACGGATTGATCGGGAGTTGCAAGTTAAGCTCTTGGAACAAAAAAATTTTTTAGAGCTAATTAATAGATTTAGTGGGTTAAATCATAAAATATTAAAATTGAAATATGTAGATGGAATGACATTAGAAGAAATAGCTGAAGTTTTAAACTATAGTGCAAGCTATATTTATAAAAAACATGCGGAGATTGCTAAAATGATAAAGTTTGCTCATGAAATAAAACTTACACATTGTTAATAAAATTGCAGAGGCAAGATTCCTGAGATAGGACAGAGGTTCAGACGAAATTTAAGAAAATGTTTATAACTTGTGGTTGGCACATAAATTAATTAGCGAGCTTCACTCCAGAAAAGCGTTAGAAATCAATTTTAAAACATTGATTTCTAGCGCTTTTAAGATTTAGAACAGATTTTATTTCAGCTTCTTCTATTGAATTAATGTAGATGTTCTAAATTGATCTTTCTTTTTATTGACACTCAGTAGTATGAATAGAAAGGGTTGGAATTCCGTTATATGATGGTAGTGTAAAAGTTTGAACAATACGTATTTAACTAATAAAAAAGCTTTCCTTCCACTGACACTTAGTAGTATGAATAGAAACTCTTGAGATTCCATTATATGATGATAGTGTAAAGATTTGTTACTGAATAATTATTATATTAAAGAACGCTAGGAACCACTCAAATGCGAGTGGTCTTTTTATAGCTCAAAACTTTTGAAGGGAAGTGTGTAGATGGAGCCAATATATGCAAAGTGCAATAAATCCTGTGGTCATAAATTCTATATACAACATTTTAAAAAAGACAGACTAGACCATACAATTGAAAAAACATATTTTTCTTGTCCAAAATGTGGTCGAGAGTATATATGTTTTTATACTGATGAAAGGACACGTAAACTTTATGCAGAATTAAGAGAATTACATCGGGAAATGAAGTGGATTGATAGAAATGGGTTAGAGAGGCTGAAGAAGAAAGAATCAACTTTGAAACAAATGATTTCAAACAGTACGGCTGGTGTTAGAAAAATGATCGAAGGCTAGATGATAAGCACCTTGAAAGGAGGTGAAACAATTGAATAAGCGAGAAAAAATAGAAACGTCTACTGATTTCTCATCAGCAGATGTTTTTTGTTTTTTTAAAATCACTCACTGTCAGCAAACACTATTGGAATTATTACTTTATTTTAGAAGTGCAATATTTCAAATGCTGAAGGGAGATATTTTCTGAATTTAATATGCTTGTTCGATACTTTATCTCATACACGAAGATAGGAGAAAAATATGATAGATCTAATGAATCATATACCTACTATTTTAGAGCCATTAGGTCTGCCCGTTATTTTTAATGGATTTCCTACAGGTTCACCAAAACCAAACCAGTTTATCACTTTTTTAGAAATAAGTGCGAAGCCAGTTTTTGAAGCTGGCGGTATTGAAGTTGAAACAGAGCGGCTTATACAAATGAATGTATGGTCTAATTCGAATTTTCATCAGATTGTAGAAAGCATTAAACAATTGATGGGAAATGCAGGCTTTGAACGTACTCTAGAATATGATGAACCTTATACTGCTAGCGAAACTTACTATAACAGGGTATTACAATTCGCTTTCTTTGATGAAAAATAATAAACAATTAGGAGGTCATGTAAATGACAACAGTAAATGAAAAACCACAAAAAATTAGCTTAAAACGTATTCACTATGCACTAATGACAAATGAGCAGACAGAGACATGGGGTGAAGTGAAAACTTTAACGATGCCTATTTCCTTGACACTTACACCAAACTTTTCAGAAGCACATTTAGATGCAGGTGATCGAGTAGTAGATCAGGAAGCGCAGTTGGATTCAATTACTATTGCAGGAGAAACAGCTGATTTACCAACTGATGTGCTAGTAGATTGGTATGGACATAAAAAATCTGCAGAGGGTGGTATTATTACAAATGCAAATGATACACCTAACTCGATTGCAATTGGCTTTGAATCAGGATCTAAGCTGGTTTGGCTATTAAAAGCAAAATTAAAACCAGGTGAAGAAACAAATACAACTCGTAAAAAAGGTGAAACAAGTTACAAAATATATCCATTTGGTGGTGAGGCATTGCCATTGATTGATGGTGTTATTAAACATACAGTAGATACACGAGATGTAGGGGTAACAGTAACAGCAGAAACATTCTTTAAATCTGTTGCAAAACCAAATGAAACAGTAGAAACACCATAATTAGAGAGAAGCCCTTTAAAGGGTTTCTTCTTTTTTTGTTGCAGGTAATCAACATTGAGGGTTGAGCAAATAAAATTTGGCAATGGTTTAAAAAAAGGCTACTAGAAAAGGATGGATGAGATATGCAAATAACATTAAAGATAGATGGACAAGAGAAAATATTTTCAAATGATTTTGTAAAAGCACGAGTTTTCCGTAATGCTTTAAAAATGAACGAAAAAATGCGTAAAGAAGGCAATGAAATTTCAGTTGAAACATTTGATGAAATGATTTCCTTTGTTGTTCACGTATTTGATAATCAATTCACAATTGATGATGTATGGGATGGCCTAGAAGCTGGAAAATTGCAGGAAGAAATTATGCGCGTGTTCAATAATGTGCTGAATATTGGTGGGCTTGAAACTAAACCTGTCCAGAATAATGATGAGGGAAAGTTAGTGGTATAACGCCTTACCAACAAATTAAAGCATTTTATCGAGAATTAATAAAAGAGGGTTACAAATTACATGAAGTTGACGAAATGGATATTCATTTTTGGTTTGAACTTACAGGTGATTTCGATGAAATATATGAGGTTACAGCCGATGAAATTTCATGGTTGTGATAGACAAAGGCGGTGATAGGGAATGACGGAAATTGGTCCAGTTGAGCTAAGACTAAATACTTCTAATTTTGATGGATCCATTGAACAATCTATACGACATTTGACTGCAATGGGTGCAGAATTACAGGCTATACAAGCACTTGGCAATGAATATGAAAATTCCATAGAGGGCTTATCACAAAAGCATGATGTACTTACAAGATCAGTTGAGGCGTCAAGATTTAAATTGGGAGAGCAACGTAAAAAATATGATGAATTGCTTGCCTCCGGAACAGCAAATACAGAAGCTCTTGAACAACAAGCAATTGCAGTTAATGAAGCTGTTGCTGAATATAATCGTTTAAGCACACAATTGACGGACGTTGATAATCAATTAGGTGCACAAACATCAAAATGGAACAAATTTCAGGAGTTTGGTGGAAAAGTGAAATCTGTTGGAGAAAGCATATCCACAGTTACAGCTCCTATAAAAGATTTTGGTGCTTATGCCCTAAATGCAGCAATCGATTTTGAAAGTGCTTTTACTGGGGTTCGTCAAACAGTAAATACTAGTGAGGAAAATTTTAAAAAGCTTGAAGATGGTATAAGAGGTATGGCTAAAGAGCTTCCAGTTAGTGCTACAGAAATTGCGGGAGTTGTTGAATCGGCTAGCCAATTAGGAATTGCTGAAGAACATCTTTTATCTTTTTCCCGTACAGTAATCGATATGGGAAACTCTACAAGTATGACTCGAGAGCAGGCAGCAAAGGAATTTGCTGATTTTGCTAACATTGTGGGTATGGGACAAGGTGATTTTGATCGACTAGGCTCTTCAATTACTGAGCTTAGTAGCACTATGGGAATTGCAGCCTCTGACATCATGTCAATGGGAAAGGGATTTGCGGAGCAAGCTTCAAAAATTGGTTTAACAGAAGCGCAAATTATGGGGTTAGCTGCTACAATGTCCAGTCTAGGTATTGATGCTGAAACTGGAGGAGCAGCAATGTCTTCGGTTTTCCAAAAAATTCAGAAAGCAGTGGGTGATGGTGGAGAAAGTTTATCTGGATTTGCGAAGGCTGCTAACATGTCTAGTGCAGATTTTAAAAAAGCCTTTGAAACAGATGCAGCCTCTGCGTTAGATGCATTAGTGAAGGGATTAGCTGAAACATCAGAGGGAGGTGCTAATCTAAAAAGCGTGCTTGCAGATTTAGGTGTAAGTGGAAACGAAACGGATGTACTTTTGAGCATGGCGGGTGCCTCTGATTTACTTACATCAGCTGTTAATTCATCTTCAGCTGCCTGGAAGGAAAACACAGCTTTATCAGATAAAGCAGCTGAGCGTTATCAAACTACAGAATCTCAAATAGCAATTATGAAAAACCAGCTATTAGATATTGGGATAAGTATAGGAAAAATTTTAATACCAATTGTTAAAAGTTTTTTAGAAAAACTTCAGCCATGGATTGAAAAGTTCTCTAATCTTAGCGAAGGTACAAAAAAATTCATTGTTATTATTGGAGGGATTATAACTGTAATTGGCCCAATTCTCCTGGCGTTTGGAACATTAATCTCAACAGTTAGTACAATCGTTGGGATATTTAGTAGCTTGGGGTCTGTTTTTGCAGTATTATCTGGACCAATTGGATGGATAGTAGTTGGTATTACAGGACTAATAGGTGCTGGGATAGCATTATATAAAAATTGGGATGTAGTAAGTGCAAAAGCAGTTGAAATTTGGGAAGGTATAGCAAACTTTTTCTCAGAGTTATGGACAAATATCACAGAAGTAGCTTCAACTGTATGGAAAGGGTTTAGTCAGTTACTCTCCGATTTATGGACGTCAACCAAAGACGGGGCCATAGAAATATGGGAAGGGATGGTTAACTTCTTCTCTGAATTATGGACAAGCATTACAGAAGCGGCTTCAATAGCATGGGAAGAGTTTAGTCAACTACTTTCCGATTTATGGACGTCAACCAAAGACGGGGCCATAGAAATATGGGAAGGGATGGTTAACTTTTTCTCCGAATTATGGACAAGCATTACAGAAGCGGCTTCAATAGCATGGGAAGAGTTTAGCCAACTACTTTCCGAATTATGGACGTCAACCAAAGACGAGGCCATAGAAATATGGGAAGGGATGGTTAACTTCTTTTCCGAATTATGGACAAGCATTACAGAAACAGCTTCAATAGCATGGGAAGAGTTTAGCCAACTACTTTCGAAATTATGGACGTCAACCAAAGACGGGGCCATAGAAATATGGGAAGGGATGGTTAACTTCTTCTCTGAATTATGGACAAGCATTACAGAAACGGCTTCAATAGCATGGGAAGAGTTTAGCCAACTACTTTCCGAATTATGGACGTCAACTATAGACGGAGCTCTAGAGATATGGACTGGTTTTATAGGAATCCTATCAGATATTTGGACATCAATAGTTGACCTTGCTACTACTATATGGGATGTCATTTCTACTACAATTATAGATATTGTTTCAACTATTATTGATCAAGTAGTGAATGTATTTAACACTATGAGTGAGTTCATTACAGAAATATTTGAAGGAATAAGCAACTATTTCTCTGCTGCTTGGGAATTTATAAAAGGAATTTTTACAGGCGCTTTAGATGCTATTTATAGTGAGGTAGAGATTAGATGGAATAATTTAAAAGAAGCTACTGAAAGTGTATTTAATGCAATAAAGTTATTTTTGAGTGATGTTTGGATAAATTTGAAAAACGCGATTATAGGAGTAGTAGTAAATATTCTTGAATCAGTTGTTTCAGGATGGACAAAGTTTAGTCAGACGACAACAAATACTTTTAATACAATAAAAAACTATTTGATTAATGTATGGGAATCTATTAAAGCAACAGTGGTAAATACAGCAATACAGCTTGTTTCAAACACTATTCAAAAATTTCTTGACTTTAAAATAGCCATAGAAACAAAGATGGGCGAGGTTAAAAAAAGTATTTCCGATATTTGGGATAAAATACTTGGCATTTTCAGTGCCCTTGATTTGCGCAAAATTGGTAAAGATATTATACAAGGTTTAATTAATGGTATTGGTGATATGAAGGATTTTGTATGGAAAAAGGCAAAGTCTATAGCCACATCAATAGGTGATGCGATAAAGGGTACATTGAAAATCAATTCTCCTTCACGTGTTATGATTGCAATCGGCAAAGGTGTTGGCGAAGGGTTAGCAATTGGGATTGAGCAAGGTACTGAGGGAGTAAACAGAGCTGCTGAGAAATTGGCAGAGGCTTCAATTCCGAATTTCACACAACATTTATCTATTTCTAAAGAGGGAATTGAAAAAGTCCAACAAATCATAAGGGATGTAATAAAAGCCAATTCAGTTGAAGTTGAAGCATTACAGCAAATGGCTGAGGATAAAAGTATTGAAATTTCGCAACAGGCCGCAGAAAAAATTACTACAATCAAAAACAATGCAGCAAAAAAACAGGTAGCACTTACAGCTGATCAAATAGCTCAAATCAAAAAAATTGAAGAGCAAGCATTGAAGGATAAAGAAACGGTTACAAAACAATACGCTGAAAAGATAGAAAAAATTGAATCTAATTCTGCAAATGTAAAATTCAATGCCTTAAAAGAATATGTCGAAGCCCAAAAATCAGCTGGAGAAATGACAGCTAAACAAGAAGCAGAATTTTGGCGATACAGTGCTTCATTATTTAAAGATGGTACAAAAGAAAAGACAAACGCACTAAAAGAGTTTAAAAAAGCCTACTCTGAAATGGCGAAAGATCAATTCGAGAAAGAAAAAGAATATATTGAGAAACGTAAAAAATACAATTCGATATCTCTTGCTGAAGAATTGAAAATTTATGAGGGGTATTTATCTCAATATGAAGCGGGAACAGATGAACGTATTTATTATGAAGACAAATTTTATAATACGAAAAAAGAAATAAGCGAAAAAATTAAAACCATCAATAATGATTATTTAAAGCAGACGCAGGATGTTAACAAGAAATTATTGGATGAAGAGCAAAAGCATAATGATGCTTATAAGAATGCTTTAGAAAGCCGAATAAAAAGCATCAAAGGTTACTTCGGATTATTTGATGAAGTAAAAATTGCTGATCCTGTAGACTCTTCTAAATTGACGCAGGATTTAAGTGAGCAGGTGAATAGCTTATCCCAATGGAGAATTGAGTTATCAAAACTAGAATATCGCAGATTATCTAGTGATATTATAGATGAACTTGAAGCAATGGGCCCAAGTGCCCTTGCACAGCTAGAAGCTTTAAATCGAATGACTGATGCGGAACTGATGCAATATCAAGAGTTATATGAGAAAAAGCTATTAATTGCACGTGAAGCGGCAATAAAGGAGCTAGAACCATTACAACAAGAAACAAAGGCTAAAATCGAGAAACTAAGACAAACAGCAAATTCAGAATTGGCAACATTAAATAGTGAATGGCAAGCAAAAATAAAAGAAGTCGTTCTTGGAACAGAAGAAACTTTAGGATCAATGAATGAAATTGGGAAGAATGCAATTCAAGGTTTAATCGATGGTATGACGGGAATGCAATCAACTTTACAGGAATCTGTAAATAATATTATCAAAGGTGTTTCACAGACCCTAGAAAAAGTACTTAATTTCAATCCCGCATCTCCAATAGTTCAGGCTGCTGGTGGAAGTTTTGCTAGTGGATTTGATTCAATTATGAAAAAGGCTACAAATATTAGTAAACTATTGGAAAATAGCAATTTGCATGAACCCTCTTCATTATCGCCAAAACAAAAACTCAAAAATAACACTGCTTCTCAAAATTCATCGCCTTCTACCATTATTCTACAATCTGTATTAGATGGCCAAATTATTGGTGAATCGGTAGTAGATGTCGTAAGTGGTAGACAATATAATAATGCAAGCATCCATGCATTAACAAGGGGGTTAAGTGGTATATGAAAATGATTTTAAAGAATGGTCGCGAATTATTGATAAGTGACTACAGTTTAAAATTATTAAAATATTACATCCCTTCTGTTTCAATAGAGCACCAATCGACTGAGGTTGATGGCAGAGATGGCCCAATTTTTACAAGCACACGTTTTAGTGGAAGAACAATTACTGCGAAATTTATGTATAAAGCATTTGATTACCATGACTATAAATTGTTTATTGCAGATATCAATATGCTGTTTTCTCGCAAGGAATATTTTTATATTATTTTCGCTACAGAACCAGGAAAGAGATGGAAGGTCAGATTAGCAAATAGCTACCAACCAAATGAGCTACTTCGGAAAGTAGGGGAGCTAGAAATACAATTTATTTGTGAAAATATATATGCAGAATCTGTTCCAACGACTTTAGATTTAAAGGAATGGGATATTGATAAGTGGGCGTGGGGGATGGGTCTTGATTGGGATGAGGATTTAGCTTACTCATTTAACAGTAATCTTTTCACGATTAAAAATTATGGCAATGTTGCTGTGGATCCACGCAGAAATGACTTAGAAATAACCCTAAAAGGAGTTTTTAATAATAATGTAACTATTACAAATCACACAACAGGAGAAGTGTATCAATTAAATGATTCTTTATCATCCTCTGATGAATTAAAAATTAGTGGTATTCAATCTTTTAAAAATGGTATTTCTGTTTTTAAAAATACAAATAAAAAACTCCTTTCACTCGCGGTTGGTGTTAATAATTTTTCAGTTTCAGGCGGTACTGTTCACAGTATCGTTTTTAATTTTAGATTTTTATATATGTAAATAAGGATGGTGAAGAAAAACCATGGTAATTAGTCTACACACAACACAATCACCAGTCAGTCGTGCAGAACGAATGAAAATAAATGAGAACTGGCAGCGTATTATTGAAGGATTATCAAAATTACAACTGCAAATTAATATTTTAGCTGGTGGAGAAGAAGTGGATGAGTTAATTTTACGTATTAACCAGGCAATTGAGATGGTATCTACTGCTTTACAAGATACTGAAAAAGTAATTATTGAAGCAAATAAAGCTACAATGAATGCGCAAGAAGCCTCAGATAACGCTAATACTGCTTTAAAAGTAGTTAATGAGGCAATGGGTGAAGCTGGACAGCTAATGGCGAACTTAGATGCTTTAAAAGCCGAATTAGAGCAAATGAAATATAAATTGGAAACCTTATCCACGGAAGCTGAAGCAGCAACAATAAATGCCAATAATGCAGCACAAGTGGTCACTAATTTAACTGATGCCATAAGTGAGGCAATAACAGTTGCAAATAATGCGACTCAAGAAGCAAATAATGCAGCACAATTAATTGCTGGATGGGGAACTGCTTCAGTATGGAATGCAACAACTGAATATGTTAAAAACAATATTACAACTTACAATGGATCTACCTGGCAATCCCTAACAACTAATAAAAATTCAGTTCCTTCAGAATCAAATAAGGATTGGATATTACTTGCTCAACGGGGAGTGGATGGTACTGGTTCAGTTTCAATGGTAGCCGGCAAATCCCCCGATGTAGATGGCAATGTCCCTTTAACTTCTATTGATATTGGCGCTGAAACTCCTTCTGGAGCGCAAGAAAAAGCAAATAAGATTCAGGAATGGGTTCAGGCACATGGTTTAGGTACTGATCAACCAGAATTAATTACATTACCAGATTCTTTATTAAATAAACAGGAGTCAGGATTTTGGAATGTTGAAAATGAACCAGGCTCCGTCTCACTTCCAAACGATATTGAAGACTTTCATGTTTATGTAGGCATGAAATCAGATGATCAAAGTAACAAAATCTATCAAACCTTTCTAGCCATTTCCCAGAAGACAGCTAAGACATACACAAGGGTAATTACGAATGATGGGCAGGTTAATAACCATTTAGGTGATACAGGATGGATTGAAGGTGGAGAAGGTGGAACAGGTGGTGGCCTAAAATTAAATATAAATACTTATAACCTTCAGACAACTATGGATAATCAAAAAACATGGGATTTACCTAAAGAATTATATGATAAAAATAATGATGAAATTATCGTATTCCATAATGGCATTTACTTACCACCAATTTCATGGGATATTACAGGAAATGCAAGCAGCAGTTATGTCCTAACAATTCCCGATAATCCTATTGAAAAACAAATAGATAATAATGTTAGTATATTGATTTTTAAAAACGTACCTACTACTGGTGATGAACAATTTAGTGGGAGCTTACTAACTGATGGATCTGTAACAATGAATAAATTAAGTCAAGATGTTCAAGACAAGATAAACAGTGCTAGTGAGAAGGTTGAAATAGTTGATAATTTATCTGGTGGAGGAAGTAACAAGGCTCTTTCAGCTGAAATGGGGAAAAATTTAAAAACAATAGTTGATGAAAAAGCAGGTAAGTTAGAGCTAAATGTTTTAGAGACTGAAGTTATTGAACATTTGGAACAAATGAAACCGAAAGTTGAAAATTCATGGCAAAAAGGTGTTTACAATAATACAACTATTACTAATCTCGATGGTAATTTTGCTTGTAGAATTTTTAATATTCCTGTTACAGACTTTCATACTTCAACCAATGTTGAAATTGCCCAAGTGTACATTCCGCTTAAAAGTTTTTCAGGTACAATAAAGGCTACATTGACTTCCACTTTTGCTGACAGTAACGCATCGGGTGGAGCAGAGATAATATATAACATAGGAAAATTTAATAACGTCTTAGCCCGTAATGATAAAAGTATTTTGAGTGTATCTCCTGATTTTGCTAAAAGCTTCTTTATTGGCGATATTGAACATGATGCTGATGCTTTATTCATTCAAATTTTAGTAGCACCTGCAAAAAATCATTTGGCTATTAAAATAGATGCTACATGTTCGTTTGATGATACATTTACAGGCTTATCAAATGCTGTTATCAATATCTATGACAGTGGCTCACCTACAGGATTCGGTTATCCATGGGCACCGCAAACATCTAATTTTGTAAGAAATGATAACAATAATTTTATAAAAAGTGTGAACACATTCACGGCAGAAGTACCTCTTATTTTCACTAGAGAGGGTGTACATTCTAATGCCTTTCATAAGTCGGCAGACGGTTCTTTGTATATAGCTCCATCGCATGAAGCAAATGGCGTAGGCGGATGGAATTGGGGTAATGCTTTAAGACTAGACCCTAATGGATATGGAAATATAAAAGGTCTGATTGTTGATGGTGTCGATTTAAAGCAATCTGTAAGTAATGGTAAAGCACAAGTAGCATCTGCCATTACTGGTAAAGGAGTTCAAACTGCTTCGGATGCTACATTTGAGACAATGGCTAATAATATTAATGCTATATCTACAGGGGTTCCAAAAGCTGAGTTTGACTTACAAACAACTACTACTATGACACCAAATGGCTCAGCAGATATCGTAACCCCAATTATGAGCTTTAAACCTATGAATGGTACGTTTTCACTAGCTGGAACAGCTCTATTAAGAGGGCAAGGCGGTGATTTAACAGGAGCAACTTACATCAACTCTGTTCCGTATATAGAAAAATGCATCATAAACGACTTAGGAAATGGAAATTTCACAGTAACAGTTAGAATAAGAAATAAAACAGACATAAATCTAAATGCAGGATTTTTAGTAAAAATGGTAATAATAGGATGGTAAAAAAGAAAGGAAGAATTTTATGCAATTAGACAATCGTATTATTTATAACAAAGTAACAGGTACAATTTTACATCAATCAGGAGAAGCTAAAGGTGACGTTGTTCCTCATGAAGAAGATGTAGAACTTGCTTTTATTGATGTACCTTATGGCTCAATTGATTATTCAAAGTCTTATATACAACGCATCGATGAGGATGGTAATCCTGTAATTAAGGAATACGATAGAGAATTATCACCTGTAGAAATTGAAAACGCAAAACTAAAAGAAGATATTATTTTACTACAAACAGATTCAGAGGTTGGAGGTATCTTATAATGGTCAATCAAATTGTTGTACGTATTGCAGCAGAGCGCATCATGTCAGGTGGTTTAAATCCAAAGACCGAAAAAACGTATGTTATTGATGATGTGACTAACGAAGATTACAAACAAGCCATAGAGGATTACATCTTAGCAAATACTGAAGGTGTGTAATCGTTCCATATTGTTCAGTAAACACTACTTATAATAAAGTAGTGTTTTTATTCTTATTAAGAAGGTGATTTTGTGTATAAAGGTAATCAAATCAGTTATGACAATTTAAACGAGAAGCTTAAGAAAAAAATAACTAAAGCTGATATTGAAATTGTTAATGATTTAACTACAGGTGGTATAGATAAAGTCTTGTCAGCTGAACAAGGAAAAAAATTAGACAATATTGTAAATGAACATGTTGCTGAAATAAAACCTAAAGTTGATAATTCATGGCAAAAAGGTTTGTACAATGATACAGACATTATGAATTTAGGGCTAGCACATGCAAAACGTACATTTTTGGTTCGTCCGGAAGATTGGAAAGCATCGGCATTAAATATAGAGATGATGTCTATTGTTTTACCTATAATTAATTTTTCCGGCATTATTAAAGTCACTTATGCTGGTAGTTGGACATATACCAATACAGAAGGTGGCGCAGAAATTATTTACAATTATGCAAAAGCTAGCTCTACTCTAAGGACACATTCTAAAACAATTACTTCAATATCACCTTTGTTCGCTGAAAATTATTTAATTAGAGATTTAAACTATAATGAAAGTGTAGTAACTATACCAATTGTTCGTGTACCTCATGCTAGAAACTATTTAACTATAACTGTTGAGTTGTATATGTCACAATATACTGCTATGAACAATTTAAAAGACGCAACTTTAGTATTTGAAGATTTAGGTACGACTTGGATTAGTTATCCCTGGACACCCCAAACACCTACCTATTTAGCTGCAAACACTTATAATCCTAGTTCAAGTATCATGAATTTAAGTGATAAAAGAGCTACTAGAGTATTTCCTCAAGTTAATTGGAAAGCTTCTGCTGGAACACCTGAATTATGGGAAAGTATTCTGGTAATGACTAAACCTGTATGGGGTATTCTGGAGTTAGATATAGCTGGTTACTCGGCAGCTGCTGGAGGGGCAAAAATTATAGTGGAACTAGGAATAAATTTACCTTCCGATACTGCTTCACCATCTACTGAGTTTCGTAGAAAGTTAAAAGTGGTCACTTCAAGTACTGGGTTTACTGATAACTTTTTCGTAGAAGTTGAGCATAGAGCATCCGCAAGGTATCTTTTAATTAAGGTATATAAGAGAAACTATAATGACCCAATTACAATATCAGCAACATTTACATCTACAGTTAGTCCACAGACTGCTTTTGAATTTTTAAGAGGTTTTACAGATGGTGCATACTACACAAATATAGCAGGAGTAGACCCTACATTGCAGAAAGACTTTGATACACGAATAAGTGAAAATTTTACCTTGTTAAGTAGTTTTTTAAACAGAAAATAGTATCTGCTACTACTGAAAAGGGCGTTATAACAAGCGCAGATGCTAGTGGCGACGCAATGGTTGCAAACATTAGGGTTATACCTACAATTAAGAAATACGAGGGATCATTCTATGTTCCTAATCTTGCATCAAAACAAACAAGCCAGGATTTTGTTTCACCTTTATTGGATTTTGAACCGAAATACGCTTCATGCGAAGTAGCAGGAGCACTCATTTTTAATGGTAGTGAGAAATGGAATGGTACAACAGATTATAACAACGGTGTGCAAACTTTAAAATGCTACAGGGAGCAAATTGGTAGTCTTATCCTGTAGAACGAGGTAATGTTTCGTATAGAATTACCAATTAAGTGTAAAGTGTTGAGTTGCTTCCGCACGATACAAAGATAGAATTAGCTTATATAGATATTCAGCTAGTTCGATTAAAAGAAAAATAACTTGGAATTAAAGAATTTGAAGCGATTCTGTAATGATAAATATAGCACTAGTCAGAATAGGAGCAGAACGTATTATATTTAGTGGTCTTAATCCCAAAACCCATAAGACTTATGTGATTAATGGCATCACGAATCAGTTTAAAGACAAGCTATGTAAGATTACTTTTTAACAGCTATTAAGTGTGTTTAAACAATCTATATTATCTAATAACTTCTATAATATTGGAGTTAAATTTATACAAAAGAAGGTGATATTGTTGCTCATTGTTACAAATGATACACAAGTCGAGCCTATACTAGAAACAAATTACGAAAAATTTGAAGAGTTGAATGGGGCATTGCGGATCTCATTTAGCTCTTTTTTACATGAAAGCAATCCAGGACATACTTTGTTAGATTTTGAAGCTATAATCGAAGATGAAGATGGTCATGAGTATGTTGTGAAAGAATTTAGTGGTGATACCTTTACCAAAAAAGCTACGGCGGTGCATATCTATTTTTCATTAGTGGATGATTTTAAGTATGAAATCCATGGTGGAACAAGGACGTTTAATGATTTTATGTCATTTGTTCTTGATGGAACCGGTTGGACTTTTATTAATGCAGATGTAGATGGTTATCAATTACTACCGAATTTTGGAGAAGCGAATCCAATTGTTTTAATCGAACAATTGTGTACAGCATTTAACTGTGAACGTCAATTATTACCTGGTAAAGTTATTCGTTTTTCTAAGAAAATTGGTAGAGATAATGACACACAATTTCGTTACCGTCATAATATTGAAACCTTATCTTATAGCATCAATACTACAAATTTAAAGACACAAATTCGCGGATATGGTTCAGAGGGGATTGATGTTACTTATACTTCACCTTTAGCTAAGTCACCAAGAATTGGTATACGTATTGCAGATCCTATTCATGACGAGAATATAGAATCTATTGAGGAAATGGCAACCCGTTTGGCAAGTGAACTACCTGCAGCACCTGAAACAAATATTAAGGTTAAAGCGACTTCAATAGATGGTGATGTGGGAGATATGGTTTGGCTTATACATGAGGAGCTTAACTTAGAATATCAAACACGTATTTTAAGTAAAAAGACTAAACGGGATTATAGTAATTCAGAGATTGAAGTTGGAAATACACAAGCCAAAAGTATTGTAGATGCCTTATTAAATCAACGTGCTACTATTAATGCTAACGATAAACGCTATCGTTCAAAATTTGAACAAACTAATGATCGAATTGATTTAGAGGTTGAAGAAATAGGTGCATCAATTGCTGCAATTAATATTCGCGCTGATAGTATCACTCAAAGCGTAACAGATATAAGTAACAATTTAAGTAGTCGTATTACTCAAACAGCTATTGAAATTCGAGGTGAAGTATCTGCACAGGTTACAACACTGAACAACAATATTCAAACAGTTCGCAATGATGTTTCTGTTGTTTCTCAAACAGCATCCCAAATACAGTCAACGGTGACTAGTCAACAAACTCAAATAAGCAGTCTTGGAAATAGGGTATATAATGCCGAAAGTAGTATTACACAACAAGCAAATCAAATTCAGTCAAAAGTAAGTGTAACGGATTTTACAGGAAATACAATTACGTCTTTAATCAATCAAACTGCAACGACGATTGGTATACAAGCATCAAAAATCAATCTTGTAGGGGCTGTTACTGTTCTTTCTGATATTACTGGGAATTTAGGAACAATTTATACAGGAACATTAAACAGCGTAAATATTTACTCTGCAGATATAAATATCTCTAATGATGTTACGATAGGTAAAGTTTTAAAAATTGGTTCTCACTGGAGTGACTCCGAGCCTAAGGCAATTGTATTTGGTGGAAATTTAGGAGCATCCTCAATTAGACATGATGGAGATCAGCTTCATTTAAGTGCCTTACATGGAGTTAATATTACAGCAGACTTATTTGTTAGGGGTAATTATGGAAATATAGCAAAAGCTGATACAAATGGCTTAGGTTTTGGCTTATCTACTGCAACTAATCCTAAAAGGCTTTATGTTAGACTTTTTGGAATAAATCAAGGTTATTTAGAACTAATAAAAGGAGATTGATATTAATGGATTATCAAGTACTATTAAACAACGGACAAACAATTAATTTAAAAAATGCAGAGTTTGATGCAACAGCTTTTACAGCAACTCTAAATGATCAAAAAATTACTTTTGTTAATATTGGAGGAGCGATTATTAATAAGCATATTATTGTAAGTGTGTTACCAATGACAGCCGTATAAACAGAAACGCAGTCCTAGGACGAGCGTTATTTTTATTTAATAGGAAAGCCTTCCAGCGTTTTTCGCTTAGGAGGGCTTTTTCTTATGATCTACAAAAGGAAGTGATGTATTGGATAAATGGATAGCAACATGGAGTGGTTTTATGGGTACACTTATTTCTTATTCAGTAAATGGTTTAGGTATGGCCGTAACAGTTTTAATTGGATTTATGACAATTGATTATATCACTGGCATTTTATCTAGCATTGTTAATCATAATTTAAATAGTCGTATTGGTGTAAATGGTATTATACGAAAAATTTATTATTTGATGTTGGTGGGTTCAATTTATTTATTAGCTTTTGTGATACCAGGTATTGAATATGCTGGCGATGGAGCGGCAATAGCATTTTGTGTTTTAGAATTTATCTCAATAACAGAAAATGGTACAAAGATGGGGCTACCTACACCAAATTTTATAAAGAATATATTAGCAATTGTCAAAGATAAAACTGATGAGGAGGATAAAAAATGAGTATAAATATAACGTCAACATGCCGAGATTTAGCACAATTAATGCCAGTCGCACAATTAGCATGCCGACTTCTATTTCAAGAATGCTACAAGTCAGGCATTGATAATATTTTTATCACAGAAACGTTCCGCTCACAGGAACGACAAAATTATTTATTTGCTCAAGGGCGAACTAGGCCAGGAAACATTGTCACTTGGACACTTTCCAGCAATCATAGCAGTCGTTTAGCATGGGATATTGCGGTTGGTGCCCCACTATCTTTATACGATGTGACTACTCTCAATAAAGTTGGTGTTATTGCTCGCAAGCTTGGCATAACGTGGGGTGGTGATTGGACGGGGAGCATTGATCGACCCCATTTTGAAGTTAAAGCATCTTGGAAAATGCCCATAGGCTATTTATTAGAAGGACAAATAATTGTTCCTAGTAATAGTAAAATGAGAGTTAAATTAATGATAGATGAGAAGAAGGAGGCAAATATGATGACACAAGCATGGAATCCTGCATCACCAACAATGCGCACAGAAACAGAGAAATATTTAGCACAAGCTATTAAAGAAGGAATTATTCAAGAATCACATTTAAAAGATTTGCAAAACGGGATGATGACAACAGACCGCTTGTTAGGCCTTTATATTACAATCCAGCAGCGACGAGCGAATGAATGATAAAGACACCGCCTAAATGGTGGCGGTGTTCATTAAATGAATATTTACTGTAGGCATAAAAATGCTAATCATATCAGGGTATCTTTCGATGCTTATGCCTATGAATAAATAATCATGCTACTAATATTTTTCTTTATCTGCTTTATAAATATTAAATTTCAATTATAAACCTGTAACACGAGAGGGAATTTGTAACGGCTAGCTATTTATTGACTTTGATTTAACCAAAATGCGTAAGAAAACTGTAGAACAATCGGAATTTTACAGCAATAAGTTGAAAAAGAATAGTATTAAAAAAAGCAATCCACATTTTCTCGGTGGATTGCTTTTTATTCGACTAAAGTATGGAATACATAGCTTAATAAATAGCCTAGACAAACATAGATGATTAAGGATTTAAGTGTGACAGAACGAATATGATGCAAAATAAATTCAGATATACTAGTAGTGGCAATTAGGCCAATGGAAATCCCCATCAATAATCCTTGGGCTTTTTCAGATAAATCCCAATATTGACCAATCAATATAAAAATACTGAAAAAAATAGAGAATACAATGAAATAAAGAAAAAGTCTCCATAGTCGTTCTCCCTGGGATAGTAGTGCTGTTGAAAGTGCAAAGCCCTCTGGTATGTGATGAAGAATAATAGATGCTGTAATGGTAATGCTTAATGCCGCATTTCCTAGTAAATTTCCCACAGTAAGACTAATGGGGATGGTGTGAATAATCATTGCGATTGCTAGTAGGGTGACAGAAGGGTTTTGTGAATGGGAAGAATGAAAGATAGTATCTAATATTTGAAAAATAAAATAACCAATAAAAATGCCAAGGATCAGACCAAATGTTTGATATAGGTGAAAGGAAGATGGAACGATATCAAGTACTAGTAAGCCAACTAGAAATCCACCACATAATAATGATAAGCCCTGGGTTGTATGCTGAAAAAGCTTCGAGAACACCCAAGCAATCGCTCCTCCTATGCTAATACTAAAAAAAAGAAAACCACCAAGTACCATTGCACTCAACTGCAAAATTCTCCACCTCATCCCAAACTTTAAGCGTATTACAAAATATATGCTAAGTAGAAATGAATATGATAATCGTAAGTTTAAAAGAAAAAGAAACCAAATGGCGATGATTGAATACTACAACTTGATAAAGGAGAGAATATAGACGATTGCTTTAAGTAGACATTAAAGGAGTTGCTTACATGAGGGCAGTAACCTATCAAGGTATTAAAGATATACAAGTAAAAAATGTGGAAGACCCCGTATTAAAAAAGAAAGATGATATTATAGTACGCATTACATCTACGGCAATATGTGGCTCTGATTTGCATATCTATAAGGGGGCAGTTCCAGCAGATAAAGATTATGTGATTGGACATGAGCCTATGGGCATTGTAGAGGAAATTGGCTCTGAGGTGACGAGGGTAAAAAAAGGTGATCGCATCATTTTGCCCTTTAATGTATCCTGTGGTGATTGTTATTACTGCAAGAACGAGATGGAGAGTCAATGTGATTATTCCAACCCTAACCTCGAAGTGAATTCAGGAGGATATCTTGGATTTACAGAGCGATATGGCAATTATCCAGGGGGACAGGCAGAATATCTACATGTGCCATACGGAAACTTTATGCCCTTTGTCATTCCAGAGTCCTGTGAGCTAGAGGATGAGGCACTATTATTTTTGTCAGATGTACTCCCGACAGCCTATTGGAGTGTCGAAAATGCAGGAGTGAAAAAAGGAGATACAGTTGTAGTGCTCGGCTGCGGTCCTGTTGGTTTAATGACACAAAAATTTGCTTGGATGAAGGGAGCTAAGCGTGTAATTGCTGTTGATTATATTAACTATCGTTTAGTTCATGCGAAGAAAATAAACAATGTCGAAATTATTAATTTAGAAGATTATGATGAAGTGGCCTTTTATATTCGAGAAATTACCAAGGGTGGAGCGGATATTGTCATTGATTGCGTAGGGATGGATGGGAAGAAAACACCTGTAGAGGCCATCGAACAAAAATTAAAGCTTCAAGGGGGAACTTTAAGTCCAATACGTATTGCAATGGATGCTGTTCGTAAATTTGGTACGATTCAAATCACTGGTGTTTATGGTTCTAAATACAATCAGTTTCCATTAGGGCATTTATTTGAAAGAAATATTTCTTTGAAGATGGGACAGGCTCCCGTTATACATTTAATGCCGCTGCTTTATGATAAAATAATTGCAGGAGAATTTGATCCAAGGGAGATTATTACACATAAGCTACCTCTTGAGGAAGCAAGTAAAGCCTATCAAATTTTCAATGATCGTGAGGATGAATGCATAAAAGTAATTCTTAAGCCATAAAAATGAGGGGAAGGCCATTACGCGTTCCTTTTTTTACATAAAAAAGGAATACCCTCAGTGAAGTAGCACTGAGGATATTTTCATTAAAAGTGTATACCTGGTTTATCTATTAATTTACAACCTGTGCCATATTTTGCTTTTAGGGCACCCTTAAAGGCATTTTGTTCAAGCTCCGGAAATGCTTGCTGCCAAAGTTCAAAGACATTATGGCTAGTTGCAGTCCCTTCCTTTGTTAGGCGAACAATATGAAAGCCATACTCATCATTGCATCGAGCTAATGGGCGATTTTCACGTACAGAAATAATTCGACCACTCTGTGTTATTTCATACAAGCCATCATATCCAGTAATCGTACGACTGACTTCATCGCAATCAGCCTTCTTTTCCTCTTTTGTTTCTTCCTTTTCTTCTTGTGCTGGGAGCTGATCCACAATAACAAAATCTTTATGGGAAGCTTTGTCGCTCATTGTTGCCATCACATTCATAATAGATCCTATATAATGCATAGGTTTCTCTTTTTCTTCCTCAAAAACGAATATATTATAATCGGTTTTATTAATTTTTTTTATAATAATATTTCCTGTTGTAATAGTAAAACCGATAAATTTGTTTTTATTTAGTGCTTGTAATGCTTGCTGCTTCGTTAATATCATTATTAAATCTCCTAAAAAATCATTTTTTCTATTCTACCATAAATTTAATGTGAATGTTTTTATAAATCGGTGGTGAGACGATGGAGCTTTTATAAAAAAACTACACAAGAAAAGAAATGTTAGCTATCCTCTTAATTTTAATAATGGTAATATTAAGTAATGTTTGATTACATAGGTTCATTAGCCACATATGATATTTATTTTATTTTGTAGGGAGTGTTAGTAGTTTGATAAATGTATTAGGAGGCATTGGTTTATTTTTACTTGGGATGACCATGCTTACTAACGGTTTAAAGGAGCTTGCAGGGGATGCTCTTAAAAAATGGTTGAATCGATTTACAGGTGGAACAATTAGTTCAGTTCTTTCAGGTACTTTAATGACAATGATTGTACAATCCTCAACTGCAACAACTCTGATTACGATTGGTTTTGTAAGTGCTGGGCTGTTGACCTTTATACAGTCAATTGGTGTTATTATTGGAGCAAATATAGGTAGCACAAGCACAGGATGGATTATTTCACTTATTGGCTTCAAAATTAATATGCAGACAATGTCATTGCCTTTTATTGCACTCGGTGTCTTTGTGCAGTTATTAGCACCACGTGATTTTAAAGCGATAGGCGGGCTTTTTACAGGCTTTGGCTTACTATTTTTAGGCATTGATGTATTACAGGGAGGAATGGCATCCGTTCAGGATAAAATTCCATTTGATTCTTTTCAGGCGGATTCTATAGGTGGTCAGCTTATTTTAATTGTGCTTGGTCTTGTCATGACGGTGATTATGCAGGCATCTAGTGCAGCAATTGCGGCTACTTTAACCGCCCTTTATGCAGGAGCTATTGATTTTGAACAGGCAGCTTATTTAGTAATTGGACAAAATATAGGAACCACTGCCACAGCCCTTTTTGCTGCAATTGGAGCGTCAACAGCTGCAAAACGGACAGCGATGACGCATGTACTGTTTAACGTAGCCACAGCCATTATTGTTACGATTGGTGCAACATTGATGTTTGCATTAACGAAAAACGTGACGACATTCATAAATGGTAGCTTTGATGAAACATTAGGAATTGCTGTTTTCCACACTTTATTTAGTGTCATTGGTGCCATTATTTTCGTGCCGTTTGTCCAACCGTTTGCAAGGGCCATTGAAAAAATGATACCAGAGAAAGGTAATCATTTAACGCGAAATCTGGATGATAGTGTGGCAAAAATTCCTGGGGTAGCTGTGGAGGTTTCCTTTAATACCCTTCAAGACATTACAAAGGAATTAACAACAGTAATCGTATCCCTTATTCGAAGTAAAAAGATGACAACAGAAGCTGAAAGTAAATTAAATCTGATTGATGATGCGATTGAAAAAACACGTCTGTTTATGGATGCTATCCAATCAACAGCCACGAAGGATCGTCATAAGCATATTTCACTATTACATGCACTTGATCACTTGCTTCGCTTGACAAAGGCGTTACGAGAGCAAAATCCAAGCACCTTTCAGCTACAGTCCACTTTAACACAGAAATGGTTGGAGGTACTTGAGGAAGTTTTAGTGATAATCGATGAAGATGAACGCTTGCCAGAGATTTCTGTTCTATTAAATGAAACATCATCAGAGATGGCAGCTGTACGACGAGATAAACGAAATGCCTATTTCGAGCATTCTGTTGAAAATGTCGTAGAGTTAGAGACAGCTGTTTCGAAAGTAGAAGCGCTTCTATGGATTGATCGTTTAGTCTATCACTATTGGCGTACAACTGCTCGTTTAGCAGAATACCAAACAGCAACGAAAAAAAACCGCCATACTGAAACGGAAAAGAACGTTGCTGCCACAGAATAGAAAAATTGCTCGACTCATGCTTTTGCAAAGAGGGCGAGCATTTTTTTATTGCGATTAAGTCAGAAAGAAAAGATGCTTAGGTTGCCAAGGCAATTGCTTCAGCAAATAGGAAAAGTCGCTCGGGTAGCCAAGACAATTGCTCGGCTGAGAGGAAAAACCGCTCAGTTGGCGGAGAATCCCGCTCGGCTGAGAAGAAGACTTGCTCGGTTGGCAGAGAAAATTGCTCGGCTGAAAGGAAGAGGCGCTCAGTTGACCGAGACCTCTCTTGTGGCGTTAAAAGTAGGTAACCACACTGTGAGAAAATCTGTTAAGCTAAACTGCAAAGATAGTATATGAACACACGCATCATTCAAAGGAGGTTTTTAGGATTCAACATGTATTTCATATGGAGTTAAAATGGTCAGAGGGAAGAAATGGGCTAGGGGAAATTGCTGCAGCTAACCTACACACGAGTATTTCTATTCCTCGGGAAATGAATGGACCAGGTGTTGGGACAAATCCTGATGAAATGCTATTGGGTGCCGCAGCTACGTGTTATTTAATTACATTAGCTGCTTTACTAGAAAATTCAAAGATAGAGGTGATAGATCTATCTATGCAGGCTGAGGGGTTTGTCGATGTTACCAATGGTGTTTTTACCTATGAAAAAATTGTCCATAGGCCAAGTATTAGGGTACAGAACTGCTCTGATCGTGAGTTAAAAAGAATTTATCGCTTAGCCGAAAAGGCGGAACAGACGTGTATGATCAGCAAGGCATTGAAGGGTAATGTTCAAATTGAATGCTACGTACAGATATTGCAGGCTTAGAAATCCAAGACAAAAATAAAGATGATCTAATAAAAGGGTGGGGCTATCAAGAAGATGTTAATTTTCTTGATAGCCTTCTTTTTTATATTACCTGACAAAAAAAGTTCTAGAAATCATCGCTATGAATATATAGAGTTAAGTGCTAAAAATGCAGTTGAATAGGCTGTCTCTAAGTTTGTTAAGAAAGGTGATTGATGTGCAATTAATTCGCATTAGAACAGATGATGAGCTTATGTGGTACAAAAATATGTGGGATGACATTTTAGCGAATGAAGGCAATGATAATCCATTTATTGAGTTTGCCTGGTTTTATAACTGGTGGCAAACTATGGGGCGAAGAGAGCGTGTGGAGCTTTATGCAGTTGAAAATGATGGTCAAATTATTGCCTTTTTTCCATTTACGATTCGACTTCGTTGGGGAATACGAATTTATTCATTTGCAGGAGAAAATAGCGCCAATTACTCTGGACTTGTAGCACAAAAAGAGTCCATGCTGTCTGCGACGACCTTTGTTTTTGACCAGCTTATAAAAAAGCATAAGCATCTACTATTTTCATTTCATGGTTTACTCGAAAGCAAGGTTTCTACGAAGATATTAGAGCAATATTTTGTAGAAAGGCAACTACCTCCTAGTATTTTTCGAGTAGTAACTCCGTATATTGACTTTCACGATATAGACTTCCATATCCATTTCCATCAGTGTAGTAAAAAGCACGATATGAATTATCGGGAAAGAATGCTACGAAATGTAGGATCTTTAATAAAGATAACCCCCTCTCAGGACGAGCTTTCGGAAATGTTTAAAATATTGGATAGACGATGGACTAAACGGTTAGATACGAGTGCTTATCGAAAAGGAAAAAAGCGAGATTTTCTAGAACGTCTAATGCTTCTTAAAGGTGAATCGCTGCAAGTAAAGGTAGATGCATTAGTCTTTGAAAATCAATGGATTGCCTTTACCTATGGAGTTTGCTGTCGAGGGCGATATGTGACGTATGCCCTTGCCTATGAGCCAATGTTTCAAATATTTGGAGCCAGTCGACTAGTGAATCAGGAGAATATTAAACGAGCCTTCTCTGAAAATTACCACTTGTTTGACATGGGTACAGGCTATGAACGATATAAACTTGACTGGCGTTCTAACATTGACTTTACAAGACAAATGCTTGTCAGCAGTGGGACGAGGCTGGCAAAGATTTTGGCATTTATGTATACATTGAAAGCACAACTAAAGGAATATGTAACAAAGAATCAGCGCTTTGTTAAATGTAGCCGTGATACGTTAGAGCAATTACGATACTTAGTAAAGTATGGAAAAGTCAAAGATTGGCTAGAATATGGACAACTATTCGTAGAAAAGTTTATACGTTTTAAGCAAGTGAATATATATGAATTATCCCCATCAGAAAGTGTACCGCCACAACGACCTGTAGGAAATTTGTTTGAGAAAATGTCCACACAAGAGGCGATGCAGCTTAATCAGGAGGAAATCATTACTCTACTTTATAAGGGATATACCGTATATAAAGATTCCTTTGCAAAAACGATTCAGCCTGCGTTTGCCTTACATACGTCCAAGTTGTATGTAGATACATTGCAAATAATTGAGACTTTGCCAGAGCAGACCTATTTTTTAAGCTATGATGTTTATAAAAATATCGATATAATTACAGCTTTTTTTCAAAAAATAAAACCTACACAAACACTCTGGGTAACAGCAAACTTTTGGCAATGGCGTAAGCGGAAACGCTTGATGAAGCTAGGCTATAAACCTATTTCTCGAATGAAACATTTCAAATGTGCTCGTTTTCAACGAACGCATGTAGAAAAAAACACAGAGAGTGGGGGCGATGTTCATTCTGTCCATTAAAAGTAAGCGATGGAATATCGCAATGCAGCATTTTTACTTTGTAGAAAAGCCAGCGAATGTTCGAAAATCAATGAAGGTAATTGGCTATACACATTCACTTGTTCCGAGTCGAAAGCTTGTGAAAAGTGAGACAGTTCATATCCATCTTACAGAAAGTGCGCTGTCATTGTATCTTGCATTATCAGAAAGTAACCGCAAAATACTTCGTCGTGCTCAAAAAGAAGCCTATCAAGTTTTTATTTATAAGGAGCCATCTGAAGAAAATTTACGAGCCTTTCAGCAGTTTTATAATAATTTTGCCAAAAGAAAAAAACTTGAATCCATTAGTAAATCTCAAATGGAAGCTATTATGCTGTTAAATAATCAGGGAGCTTTATGGTTGTCTGAGATTCGAAGCATTTGTGGACAAACTCTATGCTATAGGCTTGATATTGTACATGCTAAAAAAGCAATGTCCTATTATGTTGCCACTTGTCATTCGCAAACAACACTTGATTATTTAAAAAGACCTATCCGTTATGCTAATCACTTTCTACTATGGCATAACTTATTGCATTTAAAGGAGCAAGGATTTGTTTTATACGATATGGGGAGACTCATGGATGATCAAAATATTCGTGAATTTAAGTTAAGCTTTGGTGGACAAGTAGTCAATGTTTATTCGGGCTACATTGCTCATTCTAAAATTAGTGCACTTTTACTGGGCGTGCAAAAATGGAGGAAGTAGCAAACGAACTAAATCACGGGGGTCTCGTGATATCATTGGATTTGAAGTTAAATTGGAATGTCCATGATACATTTAGATATGGGCGCTACAGCAAAAATATGAATGGCGTACGTCAGGCATTACCTAAAATTTTAGCGTTATTTGAACAATATGGCATTCATGCAACTTGGGCAACTGTTGGGTTATTATTTGCAGAGTCAAAAGAGGAAATGGCTCATTATTTAAGAGGGATCCCTGTAAAATATGACAATATGCGCTATGCGGCTCATATGCAGCTTGCCAAGGTTGGAGAAAATGAAGACCAGGATCTTTTACATTTTGGTAAATCCTTAATCGAGAGAATTAAAAGTACACCTTATCAGGAGATTGGAAGCCATACCTTTTCTCATTTTTATTGTTTAGAAAAGGGTCAAACAGAAGCCGATTTTCGTTCCGATTTACATGCTACTGCAATGATTTGTGAGGAGTTGACTGGACCTATGAAGTCGATTGTCTTTCCACGGAATCAGATAAATAAAGCCTATTTTGCAGCATGTCGTGAAGTGGGGTTGATATGCTATCGTGGGAATGAAAATCATCCATTATATAGCACTCAGAATGCAGGTTACACAATAAGGGGCAAAAAATGGTTGGATAGTTATATGAATATAACAGGAAATCATTTGGTAACAATGGAGGAAATGCAAAAGCATACATTAATTAATGTTCACTCAAGTGCATTTTTAAGACCATATTGTGGCCCTTTACGTTTTTTAGAGGGCTTAAAAATGAAACGTATTAAAGAGGCTATGCATGAAGCTGCGACAACAAAGACATTTTATCACTTATGGTGGCATCCGCATAATTTTAGCAAGAAATTAGGGAAAAACTTAGCCATACTTGAAGAGATCCTACAGTATTATCAAGAGCTATCTCAAAAATATAATTTTCAAAGTTATGCTATGTATGAGGTGGCAGAGCTTTGTCATCATTTATCTAAACAGAAAAAATAGCAAACTAGAAAATGCTCTAGTTTGCGTTTTTTTGTTTTATTAATAGAAGTTCTAGCCGTGGAGTGACAATTTTTAAAAAATAAAGGGAAAATACAGGAGTATGCCGAAAATGTAATTACTTATGATACTAAAACATATTGAAAAAGCTCGAAGTATTAATAGGGGGATAAAAGAATGACGGAAAGACAGCAAAGGCCAATTTGGATTCAAAATATTTCGCAATTAGTGACACTTGCTAGTGAAAAAAAAGGTCCGCGTATACGTGAGGAAATGAAAGAGTTAGGTATTATTGAAGGAGGAAGTGTCTGGATTGAAGATGGCGTTATTCATGATATAGGGACAACATGTGAAATGATTTTGAAGTATTTATCACGAGCAGAGGAAGCGGACATTGTAGATGCTACAGGAAAAATAGTAACGCCTGGTTTGATTGATCCACATACGCATGTTGTTTTTGGTGGCAGTCGAGAGCATGAATTTGAAATGCGTTTAGAAGGTGCCAGTTATATGGACATTATGAATGCTGGTGGCGGAATACATGCGACAACTAGAAAAATACGAGCACTGTCCGAAGAGCATATTTTCAATCAAACATCGAGACGATTAGATTTATTTTTACAGCATGGTGTGACGACGCTTGAAAGTAAAAGTGGCTATGGACTGGATTTGGACAATGAGTTAAAGCAATTACGCGTGATGCGAAAGTTGCATGAAAAACATCCAATAGATATTGTGCCAACCTTTTTGGGTGCTCACGCTGTGCCAGAGGAGTACCGGGGTAATCCAGAGCACTATATCAAACTTGTCATAGAGGAGATGATTCCTGCAGTTGTGGAGGAAGATTTAGCTAAATTTATCGATGTCTTTTGTGAGGTTGATGTGTTTACCCCTGAGCAATCAGAGCGTATTTTAGTGGCAGGTAAGAACAAGGGACTTATTCCGAAAATCCATGCTGATGAAATTGCAGAAAACCAGGGGGCATTTGTAGCGGCAAAGGTAGGAGCAATCTCAGCTGATCATTTATTGAAAGTATCGGATGAGGGGATTCAAGCGCTTGCGAATTCAGGTGTCATAGCATGTTTATTACCAACAACAGCATTATATCTTGGCGAAAAGCCAGCCCGTGCAAGAGATTTAATTGACGCAGGTGTGCCTGTAGCTATTTCTACGGATTGCAATCCTGGGTCATCTCCTACTATTTCAATGCCGCTTGTGATGAACCTAGCATGCATTATGATGAAAATGACACCTGCGGAAAGTCTGTGTGCTGCGACATATAATGCTGCTTGTGCTCTTCAAATTGAAGACAGAGTAGGTTCTATTGAAGTGGGAAAACAAGCAGATTTAGTACTATGGGATGTACATAATCACCAAAAATTACATTATATTTTTGGAGTCAATCATGTGAAAAAAGTTTGGAAAAAAGGTGTAAAGGTGGTCGGTTAATATGTTTATTCAACCAGAATGTCAATGGAAGCAGGAAAAAGGTTCAGCTATGCATCAATGGATTAAGCAAAAGGAGAATCCGCATCCAAATGACGTAGATATTATCATATATGGAGCTTTATTATCGTATGCAAGTGATTCCTCGAAAAAGGCCCAATACCCAACAGCATTTAGAAAGGTATGGCCAAGCTTTCAATCCTATAATTTAGATGAGCAAATCGATTTACGTTCATTGGCAGTCGTAGATGTCGGAGATGTAGCCATTCAACCAACAGATAGAATGCTTTCTGAATCGGCTATCGAGGCAGCAGCAGAAAATTTAAGTACAGCCTATCCAAAAAGCTTTACCTGTCTTCTAGGTGGAGATCATACTGTTACAGGTTGCTCGCTCAGAGGAATTAAGAATGCATTCCCACAGGAACGAATTGGTATTATTCAAATTGATACACATTTGGATGCTCGTAATCAAGAGGAAATTGGCTTAGCGATGGATTCCCCAATCCAGAAGCTGATAGCTGCAGGCACTGTAGAGGGGAGACATATCTATAATGTCGGATTACATGGCTTTTTTAATTCACCTGAAATGATTCAATATGCAAAAGAGCAAGGAATTCATATGATTACGTTAAAGCAAATGCGTCGTGATGGCATTCAGCTAACAATTCGTGAAATGCTACGTCAGCTGATGTATCAGGTAGATCGCATTTATGTATCCGTAGATTTAGATGCCTTAGATATTACGTTCGCACCGGATGTCCCAGCAGCAACGCCAGGAGGATTAACAGCCTATGAATTATTTGATATTTTAAAGCTCATTGGTGAAAATGAAGGTGTTCGTCATATTGACTTTGTTTACGCTGATCCAAAGGAAGGTGACCTACGTCCAGAAACAGTAAAGATGGGCGTAACCGCATTTCTACAATGGCTAACAGGTATTAAATTGGATCATCGTAATCGTCTAACAACAAAAACGAAAGCCTTGATTAGGTAGTGATATGATGAATTATTTACAATGAAATTTTAATCAAGCCTAGTATTAATCTCTCAGAGGATGTCACAGATTTGATTGAGCTAATCCAGACACAATAATTACGCTGGAGCATAATTGATAATAGTTTGCTATAATAGAACAATGTTAATAATTAAGTGATGGATAAATACAATCATTGTATTGTTATAGAGAGGACTATTTATAATGACAACCAAACCGAAATTACTGATAGTTGATGGCATGGCTCTTTTATTCCGTTCATTCTTTGCCTCGGCTGCAATGGGGCATTATATTCGTCTTGCAGATGGTACGCCGACTAATGGTGCGCAAGGATTTGTGCGTCATGTACTAACCGCACAATCTATTATGCGACCAACGCATCTTGCTGTTTGTTGGGATATGGGTGCACATACATTTCGCAATGAATTATTTGATGGCTATAAGGCAAATCGACCAGCACCACCAGACGAAATGCTACCACAATTCGATATGGCGAAAAATTTATCCCAACAAATCGGCTGGAAAAATTTTGGCGTTAAAGGGATGGAGGCTGACGATTTAATTGGCTCAATGATTACGAAATGGCAGGATGAAGCTGACATTACCGTAATTAGTGGGGATAAGGATTTACTGCAGCTTTTAAGACCATCAACAGAAATTGCTTTTACGAAAAAAGGCTATACAGAGTACGACGTTTATACAGATGCACGCTTTAAAGAGGAGTATGGCATTGAACCAATTCAATTTGCACAGGTTAAGGCATTTATGGGGGATACGAGTGATGGGTACCCAGGCGTTAAAGGCATTGGACCAAAGCAGGCACTTACACTTATTCAAACATATGGCTCCATTGAAAATGTGCTGACATCATTAGATGAATTAAAGCCAGGTCAACGGACGAAAATTCAAGAAAATGTCGACATGCTAAAGCTATCACACGAGCTTGCAACAATTCAAACAAATATAGCAATTGATGCAGAATTCTCTCATCTCATAGTACCAAGCTATGAGCCGCAATTGTTTAAAGAAATTGAGGAACGTGGTTTTACATTAATAGCCAAGCAGGCACGTTCATTGTATACACTAATTTAAAAAACAACATGATTATCAAACGCAGAGTATAGAATTATGCTCTGCTTTTTTTAATGAAAATTTTTGTAACCTTTTACGAATCTCAAACGAATTATAGATGAATAAGTAAAGGAGGGGAAAGGTTGGTTGATTCGAATAACTTGGAATCAAGAATCGTTGAAATTTACAACTTGTATTATTTAGACGTGTACAGATTTCTTGTTTGTTTTTCGGGAAATCAAAATGATGCGGAGGATTTAACGCAAGAAGTATTTATTCGGGTGTTAAAAAGCTTAACAAATTTTAATGGCAGGTATAATTTAAAAACATGGATTTTTTCAATCGCAAAACATGTTGCAGTTGATCATTATCGAAAAAAACGGTTTGTCTCTTTATTTAAAGATGTTTTTTTTAATCAATTGTCCTCGAATGAAAAGAAGCCAGATGAGGTATTTGAAGTAACGGAATTAAAGCGATGTATACATGAGGCCATTGCAAAATTAAAACCCAATTACAGAGCGGTAATGATTCTTCGAGGCATTTCTGAATGCTCTATTAAAGAAACCTCCGATATTTTACAATGTAGTGAAGCTAAAGTGAAAGTTGATTATCACAGAGCTTTAAAAGAGTTGAAAAGAAAACTGAATATTGATATAGAGGGGGTTTTGACAAATGCAAAATGATAAAGAGATATTTGATATGTTAAAAGATATGTACCCTCAGCATCCAAGCAAAAAATTTGTTGCTTTGACTGAAAACACACTTAGACAACAAGCGCGAAGTATGAATAAAAAAAGAATAATAACAAAATTCTCTGTTATGACAAGTGTTTTTTTAGTTTGTTCATTTATTTTTTCGTGGTTAATTTTATCTAACGAAGATAGCAAGGTTTCAATAGAAATCAATGGTTATGGAACAGCATCGTCTAATGCAATAGACGAAAAAGAGCCTGTAGTATATATTTATCATTCACATAATACAGAATCATTTATTCCAGAACTTCAAACAGAAAAATCTAATCAGATGTTTAGTCATACTAAAAATGTAACATTGGTTGGAAAAGAGTTAAGTAAAGCATTAAAAAAATTGCAAATTAAAGCAATTCATGATGAAACAGATATAGCTGGAATCTTAAAACGAAAAGGCTTACCATTTTCAGATTCGTATAAAGTATCAAGGGAAAATTTACAACAAGCATTAGCTGAACATAATAGTATACGTATGATTTTTGATATACATCGAGATTCTCTGAAAAGACAGGATTCAACGATTGAAATTAAAGGGGAAAATTATGCAAGAATTCAATTTACCGTATCAAAAACAAGCGTAAACTATGAAGTGAACAAAAAATTTGCAACACAGCTTCATAAGCAACTGGAGGAACTATATCCAGGACTTTCGAGGGGTGTAGAAGAAAAGGGAGTAACTCCTGAAAATACTTATAATCAAGAGCTTCATGATAATTCTATTTTATTAAATATTGGAAGTATAGAAAATACGCTGGAAGAGACGTATAGAACAACTGATATTTTTGCCCAAGTTGTAAAAAATTATCTTGAGGGGAGGAATTAAGAGCATATCTAAACAAAGCAGGTAAGCTGGCTCAAAAAATAGGCGTGATTTTTATAAAGCTCAATACTTTCTCATTATCCTTAAATAAGGCTGTTCGGATTTTACTTTCGCGATTAGGACCACCATTATCGTGGAAAATTAACAACAGCTCATCATTTTGTATTTCATAGCCAATAAGAGGTACCCAGTGATAGGCAAAGGTAGATTTTTTATCTCGCCAATTCAGGCTGAAATAGCGGTCAAAGCGTATGGCTACAGGACGGCCCGCATCAATTTCCTGTAGTGCCTCCTTTAATGAACAATTACGGATATCCCATGTTGGATGGAGGCGACGAAGATTACGAATGAGGCGCCATTTAAATAACCCAATCTTCGTACCACCAAGGAGTTTATAAAGTGCATTTATCGAAGGAGCTGACTGGTCTAAATAGTTTAAAATTACATGTATAGTTGTAGGTCCACAGGCAGAATTTCGATAGTTTGGCGAAATGGTTGCATCGTATTGTGATTTTCCATGTAAGGATAGTTGTTGGCGCATCATATTCTCCTTTGTAACAAGAGCCACATTTCAAAAGAAATGCAGCTCTTGTAATATTTTGTGTCTGTTGCTTGCGGCTTTTACTTTCCAGACAATTATACAATTTTTAGTCCAGCTAATTATTGCTGTGAAGATAAGAAATCTGTAACTTGTGGCTGACGCTTCGCTTTCGCCACAGATCAGTAGCTCTTTTATGTCAATTATACAATTTTTTAGCCAGCTAATTATTGCTGTGTAGATAAGAAATCCGTTACTTGCTGAGGTGTTTTTGCATTAGCACTATGTAAGTGTGCTAATTTTTCACCGTTTTGGAAAATTAATAGGCTTGGAATACCCATAACATCATATTTGTCAGCAATTTCTGGTAGCTCATCACGGTTCAGCTCGTACCAATCATATTGGCTGTATTCCTCAATAATTGGATCGATGAACATATTCATACGTGTACAATCAGGGCACCAGCCAGCATAGAACTTCACAAGTACCTTTTGGTCACCAGAGATCAGTTCATTAAATTGTTCAGCAGTAGTAATTGTTTTCATTAGTATTTCACTCTCCTTGCTTTCCATTCTACACATTTTTTACGTATCCTGAAAGTTTTCTGTTTGGGATAATTGATAGCTACTTACTGTCCTGTTTTTGCTCGTAAAAAACAAAAAAAGTTGTATACTGCAAAAATAAATGAAGAAAAAAGATTGCTAAATTAGACAAAATAATCTACACTAAAAACAGAAAAAGTAGTTTTATCTTCATTTGGTATTGATAATCGCTGAACGAAGATAGGCCTTAGTTGTATGTCACAGATGTTAGGCTGGATTAAGCTAGTCATACATATAAATCTGGACAAAAATACACGAAGGCAAACTTGATATTTTTTTGGCCAAAAAATGAATGGCTATTCATTCAATGGGAGAATAAGGGGGAATTGCTTGTGACTTACAATATTAAAAAAGCAGCTGTTCTAGGTTCAGGTGTTATGGGCTCTGGTATTGCTGCACATTTAGCAAACATCGGTATTCCAACACTATTATTAGACATTGCACCGAAAGAACTAACAGCAGACGAAGAGGCAAAGGGCCTTTCTCTAGAACATCCTGCTGTAAGAAATCGTATTGTTAATGGGGCGCTTCAAAAGTTAGTAAAGCAAAAACCAGCACCACTTACTTCTAAGAAAAATTTATCACTACTAACGGTCGGTAACTTTGAGGATGATTTAGGGAAGTTAAAAGATGTGGATTGGATTATTGAAGTTGTCGTTGAAAATTTAGCAATTAAGCAAAGTCTTTATGAAAAAATCGACGCTGTCAGAACACCAGGCACAATTGTTAGTTCAAACACTTCTGGTATTAGCATTAATGCAATGGCTGAAGGGCGCTCAGAAGATTTTCAAAAGCATTTCTTGGGTACTCACTTCTTCAACCCACCACGCTATTTAAAATTACTTGAAGTCATTCCAGCCAATACAACAGCACCAGAGGTTGTAAGCTTTATGAAAACATTTGGCGAGGATGTGCTTGGAAAAGGTGTGGTGCTTGCCAAGGATACACCAAACTTTATTGCCAATCGTATTGGAACGTACGGCTTACTAATCACTTTACAAGAAATGGTGAAGGGGAATTATTCAGTGGGTGAGGTGGATTCTGTAACGGGTCCATTAATCGGTCGTCCCAAATCTGCAACCTTCCGTACTTTAGATGTTGTTGGCTTAGATACATTTATCCACGTAGCGAAAAATGTTTATGATCAAACTACTGGTGAAGAACAGCAAGTATTTGCAGTACCAGAATTCCTACAGAAAATGGTGGAGAATGGCTGGCTAGGTGCAAAATCTGGTCAAGGTTTCTTCTTAAAACAAGGGAAAGAAATACTTGAAATTGATCCAAACACATTAGAATATAGCCCAGTTAAAAAATTAAAAACACCTTCTATTGAAATGGCAAAACAAATGCGCGGTCTAGCTAATAAGGTAAAAGCTTTAACATATGCTAAAGATCGTACAGGAGAATTACTATGGGGTATCTTCGCTCCAACACTCATATACTCTGCACAACTGCATGGCGAAATTGCTGATGATATCGTAGCAATTGATAATGCCATGAAATGGGGCTTCGGCTGGCAACAAGGTCCATTTGAAATATGGGATGCGCTTGGCGTGAAAGATTCCGTAGCAAAAATGGAGGCTGAGGGTCGTGAAGTACCTGCATTTGTGAAAGAAATGTTAGCAAATGGCTTTGACACTTTCTATACAGAAATTGATGGTGATTTAGCGTACTACAATGGTTCCGAATATGTAAAGGTACCAGTGAATGAAAAGGAAATTAACGTAAAACGCTATAAGAAAAAGCATGGTGTTATTAAATCAAACACAGGTGCTAGCTTAATAGACTTAGGTGATGGCATTGCCTTACTTGAGTTCCATTCCCAATCGAATGCTATTGGTTTAGATATTATCCAAATGATTAATTTTGCGGTGGATGAAGTAGAGGCCAACTATAAGGGCTTAGTCATCGGTAATCAAGGGAAAAACTTCTGTGTTGGTGCAAATCTAGGCATGATTTTAGTAGAAGCACAGGATGATAATATTTTTGAGCTAGATTTCGTGATTAAAGCTTTCCAAGATGCGATGCAAAAAATTAAATACTCTCGTAAGCCTGTTGTCGCAGCACCGTTTGCCATGACACTTGGTGGTGGAGCAGAAGTATGCTTACCAGCTGCACATATTCAAGCAACGATGGAAACCTATATGGGATTAGTGGAAGTGGGCGTTGGCTTAATTCCTGGAGGAGGTGGCAATAAAGCACTCTATCAAAAATTCCTTAAAGGTTTACCAAATGGTGTTGAGGTAGACTATCAACATATTGCTAATAAAGTATTTGAAACGATTGCGATGGCAAAAGTTTCAACATCTGGTGAAGAAGCTCGTGAGAATAACTTCTTAGACTTTGCTGATGGGATTTCTGTTAATCCAGATCACCAACTATATGATGCAAAACAAGCTGCACTAGCGCTTTATGAGGCAGGCTATCAACCACCTGTACCTACGAAAGTTCCCGTAGTTGGTGCATCAGGTTACGGTACGCTATTAATCGGTGCGCAAGGATTGTTTGAATCAGGCTATATTAGTGAACACGATTTAAAAATCGCTAAAAAATTAGCGTATGTCATTGCTGGTGGGAAAGTTCCATATGGCACTTTAGTCGATGAACAATATCTATTAAACCTAGAGCGTGAGGCATTCCTAAGCTTGGTTGCAGATCCTCTTTCTCAGCAAAGAATGCAGCACATGCTGTTAAAAGGGAAACCACTCCGTAACTAATAGAAGAATTAGACAAATCTTGCACATGAAACAAAGGGGGATTATACGATGCGTGAAGCCGTTATTGTAGCAGGAGCACGAACTCCAATTGGAAAAGCAAAAAAAGGTTCTTTAGCAACAGTGAGACCAGATGACTTTGGTGCCGTAGTTGTCAAAGAAACATTAAAAAGAGCTGGCTATGAAGGGCCAATTGATGATTTGATTTTAGGTTGTGCTATGCCAGAAGCTGAGCAGGGAATGAATGTAGCACGCAGTATTGGCGCACTTGCAGGATTACCAGATACAACACCAGCACTAACAATTAATAGATTCTGTTCATCAGGCTTACAAGCAATTGCCTATGCAGCAGAACGAATTATGCTAGGTCATTCAAAGGCGATACTTGCTGGTGGCGTCGAGTCAATGAGTATGGTGCCAATGGTAGGGAATACGCCACGCTTAAATCCGACTTTAGCTGAAACAGCTCCTCAATATTATATGGGAATGGGTCATACAGCTGAGGAAGTAGCACGACAATACAATGTTAGTCGAGAGGATCAAGATGCCTTTGCCGTTCGTTCACATGCGCTTGCAGAAAAGGCGATTAAAGAAGGAAAGTTCAATGATGAGATTGTTCCAGTAGAGGTGGAGCAGCATTTCGTGGATGCTAACAATAAACCACAAGTGAAGAAATTCACGTTTAGTATGGATGAGGGTGTACGTCCAGGTACATCTGTTGAAGGTTTAGCAAAGCTACGTCCATCCTTCCATGTAAAAGGTAGTGTGACAGCTGGAAATGCCTCTCAAACATCTGATGGAGCAGCAGCTGTCCTAGTGATGGATCGGGAGGAGGCTGACAAGCAGGGACTTACGCCAATGGCAAAATTCCTAGGCTTTGCTGTTGGGGGTGTACCTCCTGAAGTAATGGGTATAGGGCCAATCGTGGCAGTACCCAAAGCGTTAGAAATTGCAGGATTATCAATAGATGACATCGATTTATGGGAAATTAATGAAGCATTTGCCTCACAATCTTTACAGGTTGTACGTCATTTAGGCATCGACCAAGAAAAAGTAAATGTGAATGGTGGTGCCATTGCATTAGGTCACCCACTAGGCGCAACAGGAGCTATTTTAACATTAAAGCTTATTCATGAATTGAAGCGTCAAGGTAAGAAATATGGAGTTGTGACAATGTGTATTGGCGGCGGCATGGGGGCTGCAGGCGTATTTGAAATTCTATAATTTTTCGCTAGATAAGCTTGAGGTGTACTGTTTACGGTTGCCTCCGAACATTGTATATTTCAAGCTTTTCTATATATTTTCATCGTGATTGAAGCGTCAATTTATGACCGCTAAATCTAGAAAAGGCCCAGCGGATGTCACAGATTTTGAAAAGGAGCTTTTCGAGCAAAGTCTGAACGCAATTATGCTGAGGTGTAAATTAGGGGATTAAACAATCAAAATTGATATATGTGGGAGGAATTAATCATGACAGAAAAAACAACGGATTTTATTAAAGGCGGCGGATTTCTTGTTGAAGATGTGGAATTAGATCGTGTGTTTACACCTGAAGATTTCTCAGATGAGCATAAAATGATTGCAAAAACAACAGAAGAATATGTAACAAATGAAGTGCTACCAGTTGTTGAAAACTTAGAGCATCATGAATTTGAGCATTCAGTTCGTCTACTAAAGAGTGCTGGTGAGCTAGGTTTACTAGGTGCAGATGTACCTGAAGAATATGAGGGCTTAGGCTTAGACAAAGTATCTTCTGCCTTAATCGCAGAAAAAATGTCCGTAGCGGGTGGATTCTCAATTACTCATGGTGCACATGTCGGTATTGGTTCATTACCAATTGTACTGTTTGGTAATGAAGAGCAAAAGCAAAAATACCTACCAAAGCTAGCATCAGGTGAATTAATTGCTGCCTATGCATTAACAGAGCCAGGTTCTGGTTCAGACGCATTAGGGGCAAAAACAACTGCAAAATTAAATGATGCAGGTACGCATTATATTCTAAATGGTGAAAAGCAATGGATTACAAACGCCGGCTTTGCTGATGTATTTGTCGTGTACGCTAAAATCGATGGCGATAAATTCTCTGCATTTATCGTAGAACGTGCATTCAATGGCGTGTCAGTGGGACCTGAAGAGAAGAAGATGGGGATTAAATCTTCATCCACTCGTACATTAGTGTTAGAGGATGCAGAAGTGCCTGTAGAAAATTTATTAGGTGAAATTGGCCGTGGGCATGTGATTGCCTTTAATATTTTAAATATTGGTCGTTATAAGCTAGGCGTTGGTACAATTGGTGGATCTAAGCGTGCATTAGAGCTAGCGATTCAATATACAAACCAACGTCAGCAATTTAAAACAAAGCTGTCTGATTTCAATTTAACAAAAGAAAAATTATCAACAATGGCTTCTCAATTATATGCGTCTGAGTCATTAAACTACCGTACTGTAGGCTTATTTGAGGATCGCTTAAGTCAGTTAAACCCTGAGGAGCAAAAGCAAGGAACGGTAATTGCCGGTGCTATTGCTGAATATGCGATTGAATGCTCAATTGCCAAAGTGTTTGGTTCAGAAACATTAGATTATATTGCAGATGAAGCGGTGCAATTACATGGTGGCTACGGCTTTATGGCTGAATACGAGGTAGAGCGAATTTATCGCGATTCTCGTATTAATCGAATTTTTGAAGGAACAAATGAAATTAACCGCATGATTGTGCCAGGTACATTTATGAAGAAGGCAATAAAGGGTGAGCTTCCACTATTACAAGTAGCCCAAAATTTACAGCAGGAGCTGCTTATGCTAATGCCTGAAGATATAGGCACAGAGCCACTAGCACAAGAAAAATACCTTGTGAAAAATGCAAAGAAAATCGCAGTATTAGCAGCGGGATTAGCAGCACAACGCTTTGGTCCGAAGCTTGATCAGGAGCAAGAGGTATTGGTAAATATTGCGAATATCGCAAACCAATTATTCGCTATGGAATCAGCTGTCTTACGTACAGAAAAAGCGATTGCTCGTGATGGTGCTGAAAAAGCTCATCAAAAATTATTGTACACTCAAATCTTTTGTCAAGAAGCATTTGCAGAAATTGAAAAAGAGGCAAAAGATACAATTCTTGCTTCAGCTGACGGAGATGCAGCGCGCATGACGTTATCTGCACTACGTAAGCTAACACGTAATAATCCTTACAACTTAATTGCGAAGAAACGTGAAGCATCAGTTAAGTTGATTGACGCAGAAAAATATGTAGTGTAATAAATCAAACAGCCTAGCTATCTGTAATAGATAGCTAGGCTGTTTGTGGGTGAGAAGGATAGATTTGCAAAAGCAACTGATAGAAACAGTTAAGTGAAGGATAGAATTAAGAAAGTGACGGATAGAATTAAGAAAGAAATGGATAGACTGTAGTAGAAGCCTGGGGATTGGTGTGAGAGCAACTGAAAATTGTTTCATTTTGGTTTGTATGGTTATGATGGTATACTACAGAAAATAAGGAAGACACAGAAAATCAGTGTCCTCAAAAAGAAAGTAGAGGAGCCTTTCAATGACGATTCAATTTATCCAATATCCAAAATGCACAACTTGTAAGAAAGCTCAAAAATGGTTAAACGATAATGATATAGTGTATGAAGAGGTACACATTGTAGAACAGCCACCTTCAAAGGACGAATTAACAAAGTTATGGCAAGCAAGTGGACTACCTCTTAAAAAGTTTTTTAATACGTCTGGCATGAAGTATCGAGAGCTTGGTTTGAAGGATAAACTTGCCGATATGAGCGAGGAGGAGCAGCTTGAGCTACTTGCTTCTGATGGAATGTTAATCAAACGTCCAATCGTTACTGATGGAAAAAAAGTAACGTTAGGGTTTAAAGAATCTGATTTTGAGCAAGCTTGGAAATAGCCGTAATTATCCTTGTTTTTATAGGAGAAGTATGGCACACTGAAAGTGAATATATTACATATTTATGGAGGGGTTTTTTGCATGAGCACACCTAAAGACTTACGATACTCTGAAGAACATGAATGGGTAAAAGTAGAAGATGGAAAAGTACGTATCGGTATTACACACTTCGCACAATCTGAATTAGGAGATATCGTTTTCGTTGAGCTTCCACAAGTTGGCGATGAGATCAAAACAGATGATCCATTCGGTAGCGTAGAATCAGTAAAAACTGTTTCTGAATTATATGCGCCAATCTCAGGTACTGTAGTTGAAGTAAATGCAGATTTAGAAGATAGCCCAGAATTCGTTAATGAATCACCATATGAAAAAGCTTGGATGATCGTTGTTGAGCCTGCTGATGCATCAGAAGTTGAAAAGCTTATGACAGCAGAGCAATACGAAGAAATGGTCGCTGAATAAGACAAGCCCTAATAGAAAAACGTCGGCATTCACCGACGTTTTTTATTATCTTCATGGCTGGGGAGATAGTCGCTTGCAATGGGTGTCTAACATTACCATCGTTAATGCTTAATTGATATAATGACTATAAGGAAAAGGGATATGTCTAATGGGGGTGGCGTGATGTTCGAGGGAAAATGCTTAATTGTTGAAGGCCGTTCGGATAAGCTTCAAATTGAACCTATTTTAAGTGAAGATGTCACAATACTTTGTACGAATGGTACAATTGGTGTGCATCAATTAGAAGTGCTGCTTGATCCATATGAGGGCTGTGAGCTTTATACATTTTTTGATGCAGATCCATCAGGGGATAAGCTACGGGCATTAATGGACAGACATTATCCAGAGGCAGAGCATTTACGTACAATGCCAACGTATAAAGAAGTTGAGACAACTCCGAGAAAGGTATTAGCAATGATATTGTTGCGAGCACATTTCTCAATCCATAATCAATATATTTTGTAAGGTTGCGTGAAAAAAATGGAAGAATGGTCAAAAGAGCAGTGGATCGCGGCTGTCCAGTCGGGGAAAAAAGCTGCCTTTTATTTATATACACCTATGTGTGGTACATGTGCAGTTGCATCAAAAATGATGATGATCGTTGAGCAATTACTGCCAAAGCTTCAAATCGGCAAAGCAAATTTAAATTTTGTTGAAGAAATTGCCTTAGATTACGAAATCGAAAGTGTACCATGTTTACTCGTCTGTGATGGCGGAAAAGTGACAGAAAAAGTCTATGCTTTTCAATCCGTACCGTTTTTATACGAATTGTTAAAAAAATCAATTGACTGAAGTTTGCTAGCATGGTAAAGTAACAAATATATTACTAAAACATTGAATATATCGAACTCTTATGAAGAGTGGCGGAGGGAAGTGCCCTATGAAGCCCGGCAACCATCACAAAGTGAAAAGGTGCCAAATCACCCAAAGATTTATCTTTGAAAGATGAGAGAACGGTTGAGCGTATAAATACGTGACCCCTTCTACTTGTCTGTGAGTGAAGGGGTTTTCTATATGAGAAAAGGAGTATTCGCTATGATCCAGCTTCAAAATATTACGAAGAATTACAAAACCGCAAATGGCGAATTAACAGCAGTCAAAGACGTAAACCTTTCCATAAATAAAGGTGAAATATTTGGCATTATCGGCTATAGTGGTGCTGGTAAAAGTACAATGATTCGTTTATTGAACGGTTTAGAAAAGCCAACATCTGGTACGGTGATGGTTAACAATCAAGAGTTTTCATCTATTAAGGGGCAAAAGCTTAGAGATGCAAGACAAAAGGTAAGTATGATTTTCCAGCACTTTAATCTACTATGGTCTAGAACCGTTGCTGAAAATATCGCTTTTCCACTAGAAATCGCAGGTGTTTCAAAGGCTCAGCGTGATGCACGTGTGAAGGAATTGATTACTCTTGTTGGTTTAGATGGACGTGATCAGGCGTATCCATCACAGCTATCAGGCGGTCAAAAGCAGCGTGTCGGCATTGCTCGAGCACTTGCTAATAATCCAGAGGTTTTATTATGTGATGAGGCAACCTCAGCACTTGACCCAGAGACTACCGATGCAATCCTGGATTTACTTGTAGATATTAACGAGCGATTAGGATTAACTATTGTGTTAATCACACATGAAATGCACGTTATCCGTAAAATCTGCCATCGTGTAGCAGTAATGGAGGCTGGCGAAATAGTAGAACGTGGTGAGGTATTACAAGTATTCCAGGCACCTCAAGCTGCTATTACGAAAAAATTTGTGTCACAAATTACAGATACGAAGGAAACGCAGGAGACGGTTGCACAAATAAAAGCAAATTATCCAACTGGACAACTTGTTAAGCTAATTTTTGTAGGAGAAAAAACAGAGCAGCCCGTAATTTCACACCTCGTCAAGCACTTTGATGTAGAAGTTAGTATTGTGCACGGTAATATCTCTCAAACAAAAAATGGTGCTTACGGTACACTTATTGTGCAAATAGATGGAACCGAGTCAAATGTGGCTGATGCATTAGGTTACTTAAATACAGTTGAAGTACAAACGGAGGTGATTGCAAATGCTAACTAATCTCTTTCCGAATGTCGACTGGGAGCGAATGTGGGCAGCTACCTATGAAACACTGTATATGACAGCTATTTCAACCGTAGTAACATTCATCCTTGGCTTATTAATTGGAATCGTATTGTTTTTAACAAGCCCCCATCAACTATGGGCTAATAAAATTGTGAATTTCTTAACAGGTTCACTCGTAAATATTTTCCGTTCGATTCCATTTATCGTGTTAATTATTTTATTAATTCCATTTACAAAATTCTTGCTTGGCACAATCCGTGGAGCCAATGCTGCATTACCAGCACTAATTATTGGTGCTGCCCCATTCTATGCACGTATGGTATTGATTGCATTACGTGAAATTGATAGAGGGGTAATCGAGGCAGCTCGTTCAATGGGTGCTAAAACATCTACTATTATATGGAAAGTGTTAATTCCAGAATCATTACCTGCGCTTATTTCAGGTATTACTGTAACAGCTGTAGCGCTTGTTGGTTATACAGCAATGGCTGGAATTATTGGTGCAGGCGGGTTAGGAAACTTAGCCTTCTTGGATGGCTTCCAGCGTAATCGCTCAGATGTGACATTAATGGCAACTATTCTAATCTTAGTAGTCGTATTTATTATTCAATGGATAGGCGATATGATTACAGCTAAAACAGATAAACGTTAAAGGTTATTTCGGTTCTCTGCCGTTAACATACTTTGAACAAAATAAAAGGGAGTGTAATAAAATGAAGAAGCTATTGACAGGATTACTCTTATCAGTATTAGTGCTAGCTTTAGCGGCTTGCGGTGCTGGTAAAAAAGACGATGCAAGCTCAGGTGCATCAACAGATGATAAAACAGATAGTAAAGAAAATGTGACATTAACTGTAGGTGCCTCTAATACACCGCATGCAGTAATTTTAGAAAAAGCAAAACCGATTTTAGCTAAAGAAGGTATTGATCTTCAAATTGAAACGTATACAGATTATGTATTACCAAACCAAGATTTAGCATCAGAAGACCTTGACGCTAACTATTTTCAGCATATTCCTTACTTAGAGCTTCAAATTAAAGATAATGGCTATGATTTCGTCAATGCTGGTGGCGTTCACATTGAGCCAATCGGCATTTACTCTAAAAAATATAAATCACTTGACGAGCTACCAAAGGGCGCAACAATTTTACTTTCTAGCTCAGTTGCAGACCACGGTCGTATGCTTTCATTACTAGAAGCAAAAGGCCTAATTAAACTTAAAGATGGTATCGATAAAACAGCAGCAGAAATCAAAGATATCGCAGAAAACCCTAAAAACTTTAAATTCGATGCTAATACAGCACCTGAAATGCTCGTACAAATGTACGAAAATAATGAAGGTGATGCAGTGCTAATTAACTCTAACTTTGCAATCGATAACGGCTTAAACCCAGTGAATGATTCAATTGCTCTTGAAGATAAAGAGTCTCCATATGTGAATATTATTGCTGTTCGTGCTGGGGATGAAACAAAGAAAGAAATTAAAAAATTATTAGAAGTCCTAAATTCGAAAGAAATCCAAGACTTCATTCTTGAAGAATGGAAAGGTTCAGTTGTACCAGTTCAATAATTTATTGTAATAAAATAAACTGTTAAATAGTACAAACTAAGGTTTGTACTATTTTTTTGTAAAAATTGAGTTAGGTTAAACAGGTATTTAAGAAAAAAACCCTACTTTATGAAGAAAAATTATAAAATGAAATATATCCCTATTTATAAAAATTTTCGATATGGTATAACTAGTTTGTAGAAAGGAGTTGTGTAAAATTATTAATAGTCGAGGTTTTAAGTTAGTGATCATATGCATTTTATTTATGTCACTTAATAGTACAATTATAAAGGCGGATAATATTACAGAAGATGAACGTTCTACATGGATTTGGAATCCGTGGATACTTGTAGATAACGAAATTAATACCTTGGAGTTTTTAGAAACTAAACATATAAACAAGGTTTATTTACAAATTGATTATGAAATATCTAAAAAAGTTTATCAAAGCTTTATTGAAAAGGCTACAGCTAAAGACATCCAGATATACGCACTAGCTGGAGAAAGCTATTGGATTACCGAGAATGGAATTGAGTATCAAAATCAACTTATGGATTGGTTAGAGCACTATCAACATGAAGCAACAGATGTACAACGTTTTTTAGGGATACATTTAGATATTGAGCCCTATGATACAACTCTTTGGACTACAAAACAAACAACTGCGATTCAGACCTATCAACAATTAGTTGTGCAAGCAAAAAAGAAAGCACAGTCATTCAATTTACCACTACAATTAGATATACCCTTTTGGTATGATGAGATTTCATACGACACTAAATATGGTAATGGTATTTTATCTGAATGGTTAATTGACCATTCGGATGGTGTGACGATAATGGCTTATCGAGATAATTCACAGGAAATTATAAAAATCGCGAAAAATGAAATCGAATATGCCAAACAAATGAATAAAAAAGTTGTTGTAGGTGTTGAGACTTTGGAATCAAAAGAGGGAGACTCTGTTAGCTTCTCAGAAGAAGGAGAAGCATATATGAATCGGCAGTTGAGCAAAGTTCAAAAATATTTTTCTGAAAAAACGAGCTTTAAAGGTATTGCAATCCACCATCTGGAAAGTTGGATGGAGATGCGACCATAGGCGAGAAGCCATTCAAATAACTTAGAAAACCTGTAAGTAGCAAAAAGGGCATTTTCCCATTTTCCCCCATTGTCATCATAAAGTAAAGAATCTGCAAATTTTCTCCGTTTTATATGGGAAAACAGCAGATTTTTTCTATTTGTATTCCTGCCTTGAATCTTCATCTTGTTTAGAATTTGTTCAGTTCATATTGTTATATTCTTATAAAAGGATTTGAATATGATATACTGTGAAACATTAATGAAGTTTCTAACAACATTGTGTAAAAAAATTCCTACATTTATCTTATTTCTCGAAAATGTATGTTAAAATAGAAAAATAATCCAATATGAAGTGGGATAGTTATCCATTTTTATCTTCTTTTGGTAGATGTTTTTTTCTTTGAAAGTATAACATCAGCCGTAAAATAACTCGTACCTCTTAAACCACGAAGTTTCTATTAATAGTTACACTCATGCACGATAAACGCCCAAATAAGTATGTACATTTTGATTACCTATGTGTATTACAACTTTACATGGAGTAGCAAGTAAGATAATCTAGTACAGTTGATTTAGCTGGATTTTGATTGCCTAAACATTCATGTGCTTGTATAGAGAAGTAGTTAATAAGCAAAAGTGCACATATTTAACAACATATTAATAGGTAATATAATGAAAAATTACTGAATAACAGCTATTTCCTACGATAATTCCACAGTGCAAACAAATATCATATTGAAAAATATTAGAGGAGCATAGGATGGACACTTTAATTAAAACGACGCAAAAAGTGGATATATTGGAAGAAAGTGATATTCCCCCATTTTTTGATGTGTTAAAGGCAAATATTATTCGTTCACATATGGAATTAACAGTTATTTTTTTAAAAGCAACTGTATCGAATTCCCAGAAAAATAGTATGATTGAAGATTTAGAAGAACAAATTGCTCATTTTCTTGTATCCGAAGTTCGAAATACCGATATGCTTTTTAGGTTAGAGGGAAGTTTACGGTGGGGAATTTTGTTAACACAAAATGGTGAGGAGGAGGGAAATGCGTTTTTAAATCGAATTTTTCAACTCGTAAAAAGTAAGGATTCCCCTTTTAAAATCGATTTAGCTTTTACATTGCAGGGAATCATTGCAGAGGTTAAAAATGATCAAGTAATGTTTGAGGATCTAATTGGTAAACAGTTTGATGTTTTTAGTCAACTAACAGAACCTTGGGAAATTGAAAAAGTAACGAGTTTTAAGACGCAGCCAATGGAAAGAGTGAAAGTTAGTATTTTAGAGGAAAATGTTATTTTTGGCGAAGTATTAGAATTAACAGTTCAAAAAATGGTAGTGGATCATTTTCAATTAGAAACAAAAGTTTTTTCAGATGGACATGAATTTTTACAGTCGGATTGGTATTTATCTGGACATACGCATATTGTCATTATGAATGATATTTTGCCTCGTAAAAATGGTCTCAATGTCTTGCATACATTAAGGCAAATGGCTAATCAAAAGAAATTTATTATTTATATGATGACTAATAGGAAGTCTCAGGGAGATATGATCTATGCATACGAAAGTGGCGTTGATGAGTATTTAATTAAGCCATTTGATTTAAATCTATTTCAAGCACAATTAAAACGAACATTTGCGAGGTTATGATTATGATTGAATTATCGATTCAATTATTATTATATATTATTGCTATTCTCTTATTATTTTGTGGTGTAGTAATGATTTATTTAATCTATCAGAGAAGGTACGAAGAAAGAAAGAAGCATGAGATGGAAAAGTATATACAAAATACAAAAATACTTTGGCAGGAATACTTTCTAGAGGACGACCGATTTACTGTTACGCTAATTCCTAAAAATAAAAATCAAATATTAGCGGTAGAACACATATTTTTATCGTATTTAAGAAATATATCCAATCCGATTATTCAACAAAAGATCTATACTTTTGCACAGATGTATTTAAAGGAATATTACCAAAATGAATTAAAATCCAGAAACTGGAGTAAGAAAATGAATGCAATGTATCGCATTGCTGATTTCCGTATAAAAGAGCTTATCAGTACTTGTGAAGTATCCATTAAACGCAAACATTCAATAGAAGTATTTCAGCTATTTAAAATCTATTCTATTCTTGAAAAAGAAAAATTTATTCAAGAAATATGGCTATATAATTATTCTTTTTCACAAAGTGAGTATAAAAAGTTATTCTCATATTTAGAAGTAGAGATGCTCCAACGACTTATGGAAAAGATGGAAAGATTACAACAAGCAGCACAATATGCTTTGATTGATACAATTGCAGCAAAAGGTAGTATGGATGTTATCGAGGGACTTGAAGAATTATTAGCAAGTGAGGATACTGAAATTCGTATTCGTACTCTTCGAGGATTAGAAAGAATTGGGATTATCCGAGATTTAGAGACGTATATTCCATTTGTCAATTCGTCAATATGGGAAGAAAGATTAATGGTCGCAAAATTATTTAAGTATGCACCATTAACATATACTACCGAGCATTTAGAAAAATTGTTACAGGATAGTAATTGGTGGGTACGATCGCAAGCAGCAAGCACAATAATAGAAGATCCACGAGGTTATCAGAGATTAAAAGAATTCATTGCCACAACAAATGACCAATATGCAATTGATATGGCTATTGAAGTATTAGGAAAAAGGATGCGTGCAGTATGATTTTACGTGACTATTTAATGTGGTTTTTTGGTGGGTTAATCATAATTTATATGCTACTAGTTATAGTAACATATGGACTTATGTTCTTCTTTGCTCTTTTAAAGTTAAGAAAGGAACATAGACTTGATCAAACTGAAATGGATGATATGTATATTGATGCGTTCTATTCTAAACCAGTATCTGTCATTATACCTGCTTATAATGAAGAAGTAGGTATTGTCGATAGTATCCATTCTCTACTTAGCTTACACTATCCAGAATTTGAAATAATCATTGTCAATGATGGTTCTACTGATCGCACGCAAGAAATAGTTATTGAGCAATTTCAAATGAAAAAAATTGAAAAAGTTATAAAAATGGAAATCCAAGCAAGTCCGATTGTTCAAATCTATCAATCGCAAATTCACCAAAATTGTTTTTTAGTTGAGAAAGAGAATGGTGGAAAAGCAGATGCTTTGAATGTCGGTATTAATGTTGCAAGATATCCTTATTTTTGCTCTGTTGATGGGGATTCCATTCTAGAGAGTACATCTTTATTACGTTTAATGAAACCAATTGCCTCATCTGATGGTGAGGTAATTGCAGCAGGAGGCAATGTCCAAATTGCCAATGGAATGAATATGCAACTTGGCTCGATATTAGAAACAAACCTATCTAAAAATTATTTAGTGACTATGCAAATTATTGAATACTTTAGAGCTTTTTTAATAGGGCGAATTACGCTAAGTAAATTTAACTTGGTTTTAATTATCTCAGGTGCATTTAGTGTATTTTCGAAAAAATGGGTAGTAGAAGCGGGTGGCTATACTAAAAGTATGATTGGTGAAGATATGGAACTCGTAGTAAAACTTCATCGATATATCCGTAAAAAGAAGGAAAATAAACGTATTGAATTTGTAGAGAACCCTGTTTGTTGGACAGAGGCACCAGAAACGATGGCCGTTTTAAGGCGACAAAGAAGAAGATGGCATCAAGGATTATTAGAGAGTTTATGGAATCATAAATCAATGACTTTTAATCCGAGATATGGCGGTATTGGGTTATTATCCTTCCCTTATTTTTGGCTTATTGAAGGATTAGGACCGATTGTCGAACTTGGTGGATATATTTATATTGTTTTTGCTTTTTTCTTAGGTGATATCTATTATGAGATAGCCATTTTGCTACTTTTATCATTTGTACTTTATGGTGTTGTATTTTCAATGATGGCAGTGCTATTTGAAGCATGGAGCAAAAATAAAACGTTCAAGGTTGCTGACTTAATACGTATGATGTTACTAAGTTTTACAGAAATTTTTTGGTATCGTCCCATTACACTATTTTGGCGCTGTGAAGGTCTTTTGAACTTCTTAGTAAGAAGACGAGAGTGGGGCAAAATGGAACGTAAAGGTATTTCAAGCAAGGAGCAAGAATCGATATGAAGCGAATTTATTTGGGAATTATAGTAGTGCTATTGCTTATAATGATACCAATAGCTCTTTGGTTTGTGTCACCTAATAAACAACTAAATGTTGCAATCATTGATAAAACAGTGAAGGATGAATCATATCGAGAGCATTTAGGGTTGACTTGGCTATTAAATTTTTTGAAGTACGAACATAGAGATGGTCAATATGATGAGTCCAAGGATTATTTTGGCACAATTCCAGATGAAAAAAATAACAGTGTGTCTACTTCTGAAATACCAAAGGATTACAAAGATTATGATGCAATCTATTTGGCGGACACGTATGGTGTCTATGAAGATGATCTTAACTCGAAGCAAGAAAGATTGGGGGCACGCACAAAGAAAATTGTTGGTGGATTAGAATCGCAAGAATGGGATGCGATTATGAAACGTTTAACTAGTGCAGAAAAAAGTTTATTTATAGCAGAATTTAACTCTATTGCATCACCAACATCTCCTGAAGTGCGAAATCAAGTGCTAGATTATTTGAAAATAGACTGGTCTGGTTGGATTGGCCGCTATTTTGAAGAATTAGACTATAAAAAAAATAATGAAATTCCACAATGGGTTGTTGATAAATTTAAGGATGACTGGAAATATGAAGGTGGGGGCTTCATATTAGTGAATGACTTTACAGATGAGGTATTTGTTTTAGAATTAAATAAACATATTGATAAAGAAGGTATTTATCTTAATTTCACTAAAGCAGGACAAGAGTTCTTGCATGTTTCATCAAACCCACGATATGATTACTGGTTTGATATTGTTACCTCGAAAAATGAGCAAGATGTTTTAGCGAATTATGAGTGGAGCTTAACTGACGAAGGTAAAAAATTATTAAGTGATCATGATGTCCCTTTTTCATTCGCAGCAGTTGTTTCGGGTGAACAAAAAAATGCTACAAAATATTACTTTGCAGGCGATTTTAATGATATTAATAAAGTGCCATTCTTCTATAAAATAAAAGGGCTAGCATCAGTCTATAAAGTTTTACAAAATTTCGCAGATGATGCTTTTTATTGGTCAGCATATGTACCGATGATGAAGTCTATTTTAGAAGAATTTGAGAAAAAAGAAGAAGTTAAGCAGCAATCTGATGTTTCAGCAAAAAATAATTTAGGTTATAATGCGCGTATTAATGATCAAACATTTCAAATTTTAAAAGATGGGCAGTGGGAATCTATCACCCTCAAAGGCGTTAATATGGGAATGGGAAAACCAGGTTATTTCCCTGGGGAGGCCGCCATAACGGAGGATGAATATTATCGTTGGTTCCAGCAGATTGGTAAAATGAATGCCAATACAATCCGAGTCTATACGTTACATCCACCTGGTTTTTATAGAGCCTTAAAAAGATATAATGATGAAGCAGAAAATCCTTTATATGTATTACATGGAGTGTGGATTGAAGAGGAGGGTTTAGAGGAAACTTTAGATGCTTATGATCCTACAACGCTTAAGAAATTTCAAGAAGAAATGAAAACCCTTGTAGATGTTATTCACGGTAATAAATATGTAGAGCATGTAGTAGGGCATGCATCTGGTTATTATGATACAGATGTTTCACAGTATATAATCGGTTGGATTATTGGTATAGAATGGTACCCTCATATGGTGAACGGAACAAATGAAAAGCATGCTACTATTGGGCAGTATGATGGTGTTTATTTCGAAACAAAAGATGCTTCTCCATTTGAATATTGGATTGCAGAGCAAATGGATTATATTACACAATATGAACAAAAAAATTATGGCTGGATGCATCCTATGAGCTTCACAAACTGGGTTACAACAGATTTATTAGATCATCCATCTGAGCCGAATACGGATGAAGATATTGCAAGTGTTAATCCGAATGTCATTTATACAAAAGGGTTAGCGAAACAAACAGGTCAATTTGCATCGTACCATGTGTATCCATACTATCCAGATTTCTTTAACTATGATCAAAAATACTTGTCGTATGTAGATCATCGTGGAGAAAAAAATAGTTATGCAGGTTATTTAGCGGAATTACATGCTGCACATCGTATGCCAATACTAATCGCTGAGTTTGGAATCCCTGGTTCACGTGGTTTAACTCATGATAACCCGTATGGCTGGACTCAAGGATTTGTATCAGAACAGGAACAAGGTGAAATATTAACTCATCTGTTTGAGGATATTATGGCAGAGGATTTACTTGGCGGATTAGTATTTACTTGGCAAGATGAGTGGTTTAAACGTACTTGGAATACGATGGACTATGATAATGCGAACCAACGCCCTTATTGGTCTAATGCACAAACAAATGAACAACAATTTGGTTTATTAAGCTTTGATCAGCATAAGGTACAGGTTGACGGAGATCTATCAGAATGGAAAGCTCCTCTCTTATATGAACAACAAAAAAACAAGCCTTCAATGAGCGTTGATTATGATGAAAGATACTTGTACCTCCAATTAAAAGGAGATTTACTCAATAAAACATCCTCTACTCAAATTCTATTAGATGTGATTCCGAATCAAGGAAAAACAGCAAAATCAGATTTGAAAGGAGTAACGTTCAGTAATGGTATTGAGTTTGTTGTTGAGCTTAATAAGAAGAAGGAGTCACGTATTGTCATTGACCCTTATTATGATTTCTATTCTTATTTATATGGGCATGAATTAAAGCTTATCGACATCCTCTCTCCAAACGTTATGAAAGAAAACACTACGTTCAGTCCGATATACTATGCTTTAAATAAGGAGCTCTACTTGCCAGAACAGGATATAGCAGTACCTTTTGCAGCTTATGAAACAGGCAAATTAATAGAGGGGAATGGTAATCCGAAGGCAAAAAATTATAATTCCCTTGTTGATTATAATTGGAGCGACAAAGGAATTATAGAATTACGTATCCCTTGGTTACTTCTTCAAGCAAAGGATCCTAGTCATAAAGAGTTTATAGGCGATTTTTATAAAGAAAACGGAGAAGTATCAGTTTTTGTAGATAAAATAAATATAGGTGCATTGTTTGTTAATGAAAAGCAGGAGGTTGTGTCTTCGTTGCCAGAGATTGAAAAAGGTGTACTTAATCAATTGCATAGTTTTACATGGGATAATTGGAAGATGCCTAAAACAAAAGAACGATTAAAAAAATCCTATGAAATTATGCAAGAAACATTTAAGAAATTTGAATAGTGATTTAAAGGAGAGATAAAGATTGATTCAGTGGAGAAAGCTTCTCATTATAGCCATACCATTTGTGCTTTTATGTATGAATAGCATGACTATAACGAAAGCAGAATCTTTCATAGAGCACAAAGAAATTACAGATTTGAATAAGGAATGGACGATTACATTTAATCATCCTGTTAATAGAGCATCCATTACTGACTCTTCAATTACAATTAAAGATGAAGCAGGAAATCATTTTCCGATTACATTAGAGGTTAATGAAAATAAAGTGAAAGTGAAGCCTGAAAAATCATATGAAAACTATACGACATATACTTTAAATGTCCAAAATAATATAGAGAATGATAAATCAAAACTCTTAGAAAATAGTTTCAAGTTGATTTTTACTACTAATTTTGCAATTGAAGATATGGAAAAAATAACACCTTTAAATACTTCTAATTATCATGGGCAGGCACTTGTGACACTATCGTATGACGATGGCTATCGAAATTGGTATGATAAAGCATTACCGCTTCACTCAAAATATAATATGCCGGGAACTTTTAATATTATCGGTAATAAGGTGTACTCAGATGATGAAGTTTATATGAATCCATCTCAATTATGGGTTGCACATGATTTAGGTTTAGAAATTGCATCTCACACTCAAAATCATCCATTTCTAACAAGGAAATCTGAAGATGAGATTCATGATGAATTTGCCGAAAGCATCAATACAATAGAGTCTTTATTAGGAAAAGGTGTCGTTTCAACAGTTGCAATTCCCTATTCCGATTACAATAAAGAAATACGGGAAATTGCTATGCAATATTTCGACGGTATTCGTGTACTTGGAAGAGAAACTAATATAATGAATGATTATGATCCGTACTGGCTAAAGTCATATGCCATTATAAATACAACAGAATTTTTGGATGTGAAAAAGTGGATTGACAAAGCAGTTGCTGAGAACTCTTGGGTTATCATTATGTTGCACGGTATTACAGAAGATCGATTAGAAGAGTATGAAACAACACCTGAAATTTTAGAACAAATTATGAAATATATTAATGATTTAGGTAAAGATTCTATTTTACCAGTGAATACAAAGGAAGGGTTACAGCTTACAAAACATTAGTTAAATAAAAATAGAAAGTTGAATCAAAAAATAGAAGTTAATATGTTGGTCATTCAAACCTAGCAAATAATTTAAACGAAACGAGTAAAGTTTGAAGCAACAAATTATCTAGCAATATTAGTGAAATGAATAAATGAACCTTAAAGCAGGCACAGTATACTCTTGTCTACTGTAAGCTGAAATAATAAAATAGCACACCCGTGTGGTACGCACCATCCAATGGCCATCTATCATAATGCTTTTTTAGATAGATGGCTATTTTGTATATATTGTCTGGAGTTTTTCGACCAAGGCAACAGTAACATTTGTATCTAAGAGGGATGATGGTAAATTACTTTGATTTTATGCCATTATTGAAACGAATCATTTCGCTTTTTCTTTAAAGTGAATAATGAATAATCTAGGATGAATTTTGAAATTCAATCGACATGTATATTCGAAGATGATGATAGAAAATTTTATGCTTACTAACCCACCTATTTTGGAAGGTCTAAGAAAAATATTTTAATTTGGCAAATCACCAAAAATTGAGAATGACAAAAGCGTATTATATTCATATCAATTAATTGACATGGAGCAAAATAAAAAATGTAGTGAAAAGTAACATGTTGTTTGTGGAAATCCCCTGAATTTTATTAACTATCTATGTATTAACATTCTTCAGTGTTGTATTAAAAAAATTTTTACTACACTTAAAAGAAATCCAAAATAGCCGAAAAATAATTATAGGTTGAAAATTCACTATGCACGGCTTTCTGAATTAATAATAATAAGAGATAAATCAGTATTGGATAAAATTAATGACATCGTAAATATGCCCCCAATAAAAAACTCCTAACAAAAACTCTAAATTTTTTTACAACAGATTTTGGATAACTTTAGTCAACTTGATAGCTGTATTGAAATTATCGAAAAGTGAATAGTTCTAAAGGATTATAAAATGGTGATTCTTTTATTTTTTATAAATAAATAGTTCCTTTTTCTTTTCTGATTTAAAATGTTTAGGAATTGTTTAGTTGCGTTTAGTACTATATACATGTTGTGAAATTGTTTATCTAAAAATTTAGAGTTGAGTGATCTATTTTAACTAAGGAATTTAGAGTGCGTGAAATGATGGTCTAATACTTAGCAATGAAGTGCAGAGTCATTCGTAACTTCATTTCTAGTTAGATAGAAAAATGTTAAAAATAGTCAAAAATAGATAAAGGAGTAATTTTTAATGGAGATCAAAACAGAATCACCAAAGTTAGCTTTATCAAAAAAAATTACAACGAAAAAGGCTATAATTGGCGTTATTGGACTGGGCTATGTAGGGCTACCACTAGCACTAGAAATCACTAATAAGGATTTTCGGGTAATAGGTTTTGATAAGGATTATAGAAAAATTGACAAATTAAAGGCTGGTCAAAGCTATATTGTGGATTTGCCAAGCTCAGTCATTCACAAGGCTGTGAGTGAGGATGGATTTGTCCCTACAAATGATTTTTCTAAACTTTCACATGCTGATGTCATTGTTATTTGCGTACCAACGCCAACAACCGCCGATGGAGCACCAAATATTTCATATATTGAAGAAGCCACTATAGCCATTCAACAAAATCTTTCTAGCAATACACTGATTATTCTTGAAAGCACGACCTATCCAGGTACTACAGAACAAATTGTTCAACCAATTCTAGAAAAAAGCAATTTTGTCATAGGGCAGGATATATTTTTAGCTTATTCACCTGAACGTGTCGATCCTGGAAATGTAAATTTTTCAGTTTCAAATACACCGAAAGTAGTAGGCGGTATAACAGAAGCGTGCTTGGAGGTTTCGAAGCTCTTTTATGAAACTGCGCTTAATACAAATGTATTTTCTGTCACAAGTCCGAAGATAGCTGAAATGGAGAAGTTATTAGAAAATACATTTCGTCAAATAAATATTGCACTTGTCAATGAATTAAGTCGAATTTGCCATAAAATGGATATTGATGTTTGGGAGGTCATTGAAGCAGCTTCGACAAAGCCTTATGGATTTATGCCCTTTACACCTGGTCCTGGTGTCGGTGGTCATTGTATACCGGTGGACCCTAAATATTTATCGTGGGCTAGCCAACAGCATGGCATTCCGGCAACTTTAATTGAGGCTGCTGATAAAATTAATGATTCAATGCCTAGTTTTGTAGTTGATAGATTGAATAATTATTTAGTAGCTCAGAACAAAAAGCTAAATGAAGCAGAGATTGTCGTAATCGGTGTTGCCTATAAGCCAAATATTAACGATTTTCGGGAATCACCCGCATTACAGGTGATTGGTGAGCTAAAGAGAGCGCAGTGTAAGTTGAAGATAGTTGATCCGTTTATTGAATCATTTACGATAAAAGAGGAAGTTTTTAATACGGTGCTGTTAACTGAGACTTTAATCCAAAAAGCAGATGCAATATTAATTTTAACAAATCATAAAAATATTGATTATACCTTAATAGATCAACAGGCTGCTTTAATTTTCGACACAAGAAATACCCATTTTTTATTTAAAAATCAAGAATATTACAAACTGTAAGGGGAATTTTGTAGACATGAGACAACTAAAAATATGTAGTCTACTATTCATTTTATTGTTAACTGGATGTCAAACTTCTAATGAAGATCATCAGGTCAAACCTGTCGACTCCACGATTGAGATTAAAGAGCATGATGGGACAATGAGCACAGTTTATAGTCATGCCAGCATACTTGACCAAAAGGTTGCAATTACCTTTAACGGGCTTGCAGATATTGAGACAATGCAAAAGCTTTTAAAGGCTTTAGATCAGTCCAATATGAAGGCAACTTTTTTTGTGGAAGGTATGCGAATAGCACAGGATCCTGATTTAGTAAAAGATATCTTAGCAAGAGGACATGAAGTAGAGAATGGAACATTAACGTTTCCCGAAATGGCAGATTTAAGCTATGAGGAAACCTATAAGGAAATTTTCTTAGCAAATGAAGTATTTAAAGAACAATTAGGGTATTCACCAAAGTATGTTCGTAGTCGCTCTGGTGACTCAACGGATAATATGCGTTTAGCAACAAAAACACTAAATATGAAGGGTGTCGTTGAATCTTCTATTAATCCTAAAGATCGTAATATGCAAAGTGCAGAGGAGATAATGGATTATATTCATCGTTTTATTAATAGTGGATCGATTATTCATTTAAATACGTATATTAATCCAGCGGTTATTGATGTGATTCCTCTTTTGTCCCAATACGGAAAGGAAAAAGGATATGTCTTTACCACATTAACGGAAGTGTTAGATGAACAATATATTGCCAAACCTTTAGAAGAAATTGAGGGCTATGATGCTATTAAAATAAATCCAGATTATCAAAATGTTAAACCTACTATATTCTATCGCAAAAATACAACAAAAAAAGAAATTTCTTTATCCTTTGATGATTGGGCAAGTGAGGAAAGAATTAAAGAGATTTTAGATATTCTTGATAAGTACAATGTAAAATCAACCTTCTTTTTAATAGGAAAGGGTGTGGAGAAGGATCCTCAATTGGCACGATTAATAGTAAATAGAGGTCATGAGGTTGCAAGCCACTCCTACAATCACCTCGATGTTACGACCATGACTCCTGAAGAATTACAGGAGGATGTGGTAATGGCGCATAAGGCATTAACATATGCGTTACAGGAAAAGCCTTTACTATATTTTAGACCAAATAAAGGTGTTATTAATGAAGAATCTGCAAAAATTATTGCTGCTACAGGTGTTACTTCTATTGCCATGTATGATATTGCTTCTTTTGACTGGAATTTAGAGTTATCAGCTCAGGATATTTACAATCGTGTTATAAGCAGAGCTGCTCCAGGAAAGGTAATTGTTATGCATATTTTAGATGGGACAAAAACAGTAGAAGTATTACCATCAATAATTGAAAAGCTTCAAAAAGAAGGGTATAGCTTTTCAAAGATGTCTACTTGGATTGAAGAAGATTCGAATAAGAAAGTGAATTGATAATCATGAATAAGAAAAAAGAGGTCTTAACGATACCGCGTTCTGATCGGCGAATACTATCAAATATTCCTGACCCAGAAAATATACGAAGTCTTGTTAATCGACGAGGTGCTTCCTATCAAACTGAGGAAATCGACCCTACAGATGTCAATGAAATATATCGGTTACAGCTTCTAAGTCTCCGTTACGAAACTAATTTCGAAGTACAAATTAAAAGAGCAAGAAAAAAAGTAATGAATGAAAAGCATTTTGCAGAGGATATTTCTGTTACAGGTATTCTCATTTATTCAGTAAGTCCGAACAACTTATTAATGGATGAAATTATTAAAATGAATTTCACTATTCCTGGTGGAGCAATGCCAGAGGGCTATGAATCTAAAGTAAATCTGAAAGCAAAAGTAGTACGCTCCTATATGAAAGAGGTAGATGGTGAAGTAAGGTACTATTATGCCTGTGAATTTTTGGAGCCATTAAACGATTATATGACAAAAAAGCGCTGGGGACTTTCAATATTTGTAGCAAGTCTATTTCTATTGATAGTTTCGCTTATCGTCATGCTGATGCGGGCAGAGAGTGTCATTTACTTTAGATTTAATAAGTTTCTATATTTATATAGTATTATTGCGGCAACATTTCTACTAAGCAGATATATATTTGGAATTTTCTATAGAAATGTTCCGATAAATCCTAATTACGAACCGGGTGTTTCAATTATAATTCCCGTTTTTAATGAAGAGGAGTGGATTCACCGCACCATTTTAAGCTGTATAAATCAGTATTATCCTGTAGATAAGCTGGAAGTTATTGTTGTAGATGACTACTCAACTGATAGGACTGAGGAAAAGGCCAAGGAAATGATTGAGCTGATTCATAGTGAGGGTGGACGCTTTAAAACAGAGGATCGCTTAAGCTTCCATAAGCTACCTCAAAATGGTGGGAAAAGGGAGGCATTAGTGGCTGGTGTACATCTTGCCAAGCATGATTTAGTCGTTTTCGTGGACTCAGATAGCTTTTTAGAACCTCATGCCATTAGAAATTTAGTGCAGCCTTTCCAGGATCCACAAATGGGTGGTGTAGCTGGGCGTACAGAGGTTGAAAATAAATTCACCAATGCATTAACGAAATTACAGACAGTTCGTTATTATATTGCCTTCCGTATAATGAAGGCTGCTGAATCTTGGTTTGATACGGTAACATGCTTATCTGGACCGTTAGCATGTTACCGAAAAGAGCTTATTTTGAAGAACGAGACTGCGTGGCTAAATCAAAAATTTCTTGGGCAGCCTGCAACCTTTGGTGATGACCGAAGTATGACGAACTATATATTAAAAACACATCGCACGGGCTATCAGGATAATGCCGTATGCTCTACGATTGTTCCATCAGAGTCAAAGGTTTTTTTATCGCAGCAAATGAGGTGGAAACGGTCATGGCTACGTGAATCACTACGAGCATTTTTATTTATGTGGAAAAAGGAACCCTTTATGTTTCTGTTTTTTGTTATCGGTTTAATTGTGCCGATAGCAGCTCCTATTGTAGTTGTCTACAATTTAATGTATGTGCCAATAATGCATGGTATTTTCCCAACCACATTTTTAATGGGTCTACTATTAATGGCCATGCTGATGAGTTTGGCCCATCTTTTCTTTAGACGGAGTAAATTGTGGGCATTTGGCTTTATCTTTGTCCTTTTCTATGAATTTATTTTACTATGGCAAATGCCAGTTGCATGGGTTACTTTTTGGAAATCTACATGGGGTACAAGAGAAACACCCCAGGATGTCATAGCGAAGGAAAAGAAATTGGAAAAGCAAAAATTACGAAAATCCCGATTTTCGATTCTAAAAAATAGAAAAATGGGTGAGAAGGAATGAGTAAAAAGAATGTTGTGTTAAATCCAGCTAAAAAGAATCGAAGGAAAATCATCCGCTCGATAGCACAATTAATCGTTGTTCTATTTTTAGCAGCTGTTTTAATACGTGTCGTATTTTTAACAGAAAAAAGGGTAGAGGAAAAGGTTCCATTAGAAAATAAAGATGGATTTATCGCCTTATCGTATTTTGGTGTGAGCAGAGGTGACTCTCCTAAATATGTTTCGAAGAAAAATTTAAAAGAACAATTAGCATTGCTCGAAAGACAGGGCTATAAAACAATTACTCAGCAGGATGTTCTAGATTTTTATGAAAAAAATAAACCACTTCCAGAAAAATCGTTATATTTATCATTCGAAGATGGTCGTACGGATTCCAGTATCTTTGCTCAAAATATCATGGAAAATCTAAATTATAAAGCGACGATGTTTACGTATGCGAATAAAATGGATACGCGTGATAATAAATTTTTGAAGCCAAAAGACTTGTTATTAATGGAAAAAAGCGGGTATTGGGAATTGGGATCTAATGGCTATAGATTGACATATATTAATATTTATAATGATAAAGGACAGTCATTAGGAATGATTGATGAAAATGATGTGCCGAATAAAACAACGATTGAATATTATAATCACTATTTAATGGATTTTATTCGTAATCCATACATGATCCCAAGTGAAACACGTAAGGAAATGGAAGCACGAATTAAAAATGATTATAAATCGATGCATGATATTTATAAAGAGGAGTTAGGAGAAGTTCCTAGAGCCTATGCCATTATGCACGCAAATTCACTCTATAATAATATGGAGCCGTTAGTACAAAGCGTGAATGATAAGCAAATTAAGGAAACTTTTAGTATGCATTTCAATCGCGAGCAGGGAGCCTATAATAATGCTGATGCTGATCTTTACAATTTAAGTCGGCTGCAGGTATCTCCTTATTGGTCTACCAACCATGTGATGATGAAAATTCGTCAGGCAAGTAAGCAAAATGTAGAATTTGAAGTAGGCGATCAAGAGTTAGCCAAGAAATGGTCTATTGTAAATGGTGCTGTACAATTTAAAAACAATGAGATGACCATCACTTCACCCCCATCTAGTGAAGGTCGAGTACTATTAAAGAAAGCATTGCCAGAACAATATACTGTTAACTTTGCTTTTAAAGGAAATGTTGTTGGACAACAGTCTATCTATTTAAATTATGACGAAAAAAATAATAGCTATATTCGTGTAGCCCTTGTAGATAATGAAATTGTTGTTTCTGAAAAATCAGCAGGAGCTGGTGTTATTGAGAAGGAACGTTTCCCATTAAATAAAATAAAATGGAATGAAGAGGAGTATGCATTTAATAAAGCAACTGTCTACTCCTATCAGGATACGCAAAGGGGCTCTAGAATAGATGAGGAAGAATATCCAAGAAATCTTACAAAAAAAAGAGTATTTAATATTACAGTAAATAAAGATAAAATAAAAATAGATATTGATAAGGAATTGTCCAAAACAATTGAAGTAAATCCAGCAATCCAAGGCACTCAAATCGGATTTGGTGCGTTGTTCAGCAAGAAGGATACCACCCATGAACAATATGCGGACGATATATATGATACATTGATCGAAGATATATTAATTTCAGATAAGAATGATCAAACAATTTTTACTAACCAATATACGAATTTCGATAAAGTAAAGTATAAAACAGTGACAATATTTAATCATGTAGTTGACTTCTTTATTGAAACCTTCTAAAACGGGGGGAAATTAGATTCAAGTGAAAAACTTTTTGTTGTTTATCTGTATAGTCCTATTAATCATCACGGCTTGTAATAATAGCAAAGAAGCACCTGCTGAGGCAAAGGAGGAGCTGAAGGATAAGAACAAGCTACAATTATCCATTTGGTTGCCTGAGTGGCAAAAAAAGTCAGCATTTGAAGATGTGAAAAATTCACAGCAGGGCTTACAAGATATTCGCGTTTTTGGTGCCTATTTTAATAGTAAAGATCAATTATTATTTACTGAAGATGCAATAGAAATGTTGAAACAAACACAGCAGCAATTTAACGAAACACATCATGTGATGCTTACATTAATTAATGATTATGTTACAGATAATGCCCCATCTGTTCAGAAGGATAGTACGCTATTACATCGTTTACTACAAGATGCGTCAACTAGACAGAAACACATCGATAATATTATGCAAATAGTCGAGCAGTACAATTTGAAGGGTATTGAAATTGATTATGAGAAGGTTGCAAAAGAGGACATTCCGGCGTATGTACTTTTCCTAGAGGAGCTCTATCAGCAGCTGTTAAAAAAGGATGTTACCTTACATGTTGTTTTAGAGCCACGATTTCCATTCGATGTAAAGCTACCAGATGGACCGAAATATACGGTGATGGCCTATAATGTTTATGGCTATCATAGTGGTCCAGGCGCAAAGGCGACTTTTTCATTTTTAGATGATTTAATGAAAAAGATTGAAAAATCCAATCAGAATCTAGCAATTGCCTTTGCTACTGGCGGCTTTAAATGGGTTAATCAAGGGAAGACGGTTGCGATAACGGAGATTGAGGCAGAGGAATTATTGACTAAAACGCAAGCGGTAAAGCAGCGAGATAAAGCAAGTGGTGCAGCCTATTTTAGTTATTTAGATGATCAAAATATGAAGCATGAAGTCTGGTATGCTGATCAGGAAACACTTGAAAAATGGGTCTCCTATGTGCGTAAGAAAAACTACAATAATGTGGTTTTATGGCGTGCAGGAGGTTTAGGCTCAAAGACATTACAATGGATTGGTGAACAAGCAGCAGAGGGACGGGTAGCAAATACGAAGCAATAAAAAAATCGCCAGCACTGGCGATTTTTTTATTGGAATTGAGATAGACGTGAAAAAAAGTTTGTGACAAAATCTAAAAATATTTTTTCTGATGGTGCTATCTCACGGTTAATAGGTGAAATAATGCCGACTGTTCTGGGAATCGTAGGTGATTGAATAGGCACCTTTACAGTGAAGCGAGCAGCTGAGTCGTAAAGAGAGCTTTCAGGTAGTAGGCTAACCCCAATACCTGCTGCAACAAGTCCCTTTAATGCATCTAAATCCTCACCCTCTGAAATAACATTCGGCAGAAAACCAGCAGCACGACAGGCATCCATCGCCACCTTATGTAAAATATAGCCATCTGGAAACAGTACAAATAAGTCATTTCGTAATTCGGCCAATTGGATGCTTTCCTTCTTCGCTAATGGATGGTTGGCTGGCAGTAATGCAGCGATATTCTCCGTAAATAAAATTGTTGATTGAATGGATTCGTCTTTCGGGGGAAGAGGGCCTAAAAAGGCTAAGTTTAACTCCCGATTTTTGACAGCATCAATTAAAAAACGGTAGGAGCCCTGACGAAGCTGAAATTGTAAATCTGGATATTGTCGTTTGAAGGCTGAAATAACCGTTGGTAGGACATAGCTTGCCAAGCTTGTTGGAAAGCCAATTTTAATCGTACCTTTCGCGGGATCTAAATATTCTTCAACCTGTTTTGCTGCAAAATCTATTGCTTTTAAAGCGGTAATTGTATGCTCTAGAAATATCTTTCCAATTGGTGTTAATTTGACGTTTCGTCCCACACGTTCAAATAGGGGTGTCCCTAATTCATCTTCTAAATTGGCAATTTGGCGGCTAATTGCAGATTGAGCAACATGAAGATACTCTGCAGCCTCTGAGATGTGCTCGCGCTCAGCAACTTCAACAAAATAACGTAATTGACGTAACTCCAATAAATTTCACCTCTATTAATCGAAAAATAAGATTGATTATACTCTAATTATATACTATTTAAGATGAAAAATGATTATAAATTAACAGGGGCTTAAAAAATCCTCTGTTATTACAAAAATTGAGGAATCACTACTGAAGGGCAATGGTAACCCTTTCTGATAACAGGGAAATTTTAGGTGGGCCGTTGCAGAAGGTATGGTTAAAGGTATAGAACCGATTGATTTGGTGGGATATTCGATATTTTGTTGAATAACTCTCTAGTTATTTGTTTCCCTTATTTGATTCCATTCTAAAGAAAAAGGTTATAGTATAGATATTGTTGTTTATGCAAATTTGTCACAAAACCGCTACAATTAACGCTTTCTGCGGGGTTTTCACTATGTTGCTAGATGAAATTAATTCTCAATTAGAGTTAATTCATTGAAAATGAAGAAAGTCGATTCTCATTGTCAATAACGGTTAGCAATAATCTGAAAATGCTTACAAAATCCTTATTTTTAAGGAATTTAACTGAGAAGAGAGAAAGAAATTGAAATGGTTTGCATAGAGAACGATTTTCAGTTAAGATTAGAATGATGATAATTAAGGAATGGTTCCCCATTCACTGAACACACTATGGAGGTATTTTCATGTCAACTTTAGTTATTAAAGATCTTCACGTTGCAATCGACGGGAAAGAGATTTTAAAAGGTGTAAACCTTACAATCAATACAAATGAAATTCACGCAATCATGGGACCTAACGGAACTGGTAAATCGACACTAGCTTCTGCTATCATGGGGCATCCGAAATATGAAGTAACTTCAGGTACTGTTGAGCTTGATGGAGAAGACGTACTTGAAATGGAAGTAGACGAGCGTGCTCAAGCTGGTTTATTCCTAGCTATGCAATACCCTTCTGAAATTGCAGGTGTAACAAATGCTGATTTCTTACGTTCAGCTATTAATGCCCGTCGTGAAGAAGGCGATGAAATTTCATTAATGAAATTTATTCGTGAATTAGATAAAAACATGGAATTCCTTGAAATGAATGAAGATATGGCTCAACGTTATTTAAATGAAGGTTTCTCTGGCGGTGAGAAAAAACGTAATGAAATTCTTCAATTAATGATGATTAAACCAACATTTGCAATTTTAGACGAAATTGACTCTGGTCTTGATATTGATGCGCTTAAAGTAGTATCAAAAGGTATCAATGCAATGCGTGGAGAAGGCTTTGGCTGCTTAATGATTACGCACTATCAACGTCTACTTAACTACATTACACCAGACCATGTACACGTAATGATGCAAGGACGTGTTGTGAAATCAGGTGGTGCAGAGCTTGCGCAACGTTTAGAAGCAGAAGGTTATGACTGGATTAAAAAAGAATTAGGTATCGAAGAAGAAACAGAAGAACAAGAAGCATAAGAGGGAGGACGAACTAGCATGACAGTGGAACTTAACTTGCCTGTAACAGTACAGGACGTGCGCTCGTTCTCAGAAGCAAATGGAGAACCAACTTGGTTTACAGAGCTTCGTACGGCAGCACTAGACAAAGTAACTGGTTTAGATTTGCCAAAACCAGATAGAACGAATATTACAAAATGGGATTTTGTGAATTTTCCGGCTCATTCAGTTGTCAGTGAAGAATTTACTACACTTGATGCACTACCGGAAGAAGCGAAAGGCTTAATTGATCTCGAAGCTCAGGAAAATCTTTATATTCAACGAAATAATACGCCAGCATATATTAAAACATCACAAGAATTATCTGATAAAGGTGTTATTTTTACAGATATGTTAACAGCTGTTCGTGAGCATGGCGAACTTGTTCAAAAATATTTCATGACAGAAGCAGTAAAAGTGGATGAGCATAAATTAACAGCGCTTCATGCAGCACTTGTAAATGGTGGAGTGTTTGTCTATGTACCAAAAAACGTAATCATCGAACAACCTCTTCAAGTTGTATTTTTAAATGATAATGCAGAAGCTTCACTATACAACCACGTTTTAGTAGTAGCGGAAGCAAATTCAGCTGTAACATATGTTGAAACTTATATTTCAACTATTGAAGAAGCAAAAGGTCAAGCGAATATTATTGCAGAAGTAGTAGTCCAAGATAATGCACAAGTTACATATGGTGCAGTAGATGTACTTGCAAAGGGCTATACTACGTATGTAAACCGCCGTGCACGTTTAGCACGCGATGCAAAAGTGGATTGGGCTCTTGGTTTAATGAATGATTCAGATACAATCTCTGAAAACATTACACATTTAGTTGGTGACGGTTCCCATGCTGATACAAAAACAGTAGTTGTTGGTCGTGGAGAACAAAAACTTAACTTCACTACTGAGGTTCGTCACTGGGGTAAAAACTCTAACGGGCATATCTTAAAGCATGGTGTTATGAAGGACGCAGCTCAATCAGTCTTTAACGGTATTGGTTATATTGAGCATGGTGCAACAAAAGCAGATGCACAGCAAGAATCGCGTGTTTTAATGCTGTCCGAAAAGGCTCGTGGGGATGCAAATCCTATTTTATTAATTGATGAAGATGATGTAACAGCAGGACACGCAGCATCTGTTGGTCGAGTAGATCCATTACAACTTTATTATTTAATGAGTCGTGGTATCTCGAAAGCGGAAGCAGAGCGCCTTGTTATCCATGGATTCCTTGCGCCAGTTGTTAAGCAATTACCTATTGAAGGCGTTCAAAAGCAACTGACGGAGGTTATTGAAAGGAAAGTTCGCTAATGATGAATAAAGACATTAAAAGCTATTTCCCAATTTTAGATCAGGAAGTTAATGGTCATAAGCTGGTTTACCTTGATAGTGCAGCAACTTCTCAAAAACCAATTCAAGTAATTGAAGCGATGAAGAATTATTATGAACTTGATAATTCCAATGTTCACCGTGGTGTGCATACATTAGGAAATCGTGCTACTGACAAATATGAAGGCGCACGGGAGAAGGTTCGTAAGTTTATCAATGCTCAATCCACACAAGAAATTATTTTTATGCGTGGAACAACAACGGCTTTAAATACAGTAGCAGCAAGCTATGGTCGTGCCAACGTTGGTGAGGGTGATGAAATTGTTATTACCCATATGGAACATCATTCAAATATTATTCCTTGGCAGCAACTAGCAAAAGAGAAAAAAGCAATTTTGAAATACATTGAGCTTGAAGCGGATGGCACACTAAGCTTAGACAAAGTATGTGCAACGATAACACCTAAAACAAAAATTGTTTCGGTTTCAATGGCATCAAATGTGCTCGGTACGATTAATCCAATTAAAGAAATTGCTCAAATTGCACATGCTAACGGTGCAGTTATGGTAGCTGATGGTGCACAAGCAGCTCCACATATGAAGATTGATGTGCAAAATTTGGATGTAGATTTCTTAGGTTTTTCGGGGCATAAAATGTGCGGACCAACTGGAATAGGTGTACTATATGGTAAAAAGGAACACCTAGAAAAGATGGAGCCAATTGAATTTGGTGGTGAAATGATCGACTTTGTTGGACTTTATGAGTCAACGTGGAAGGAATTACCGTGGAAATTTGAAGGTGGAACGCCTATTATTGCAGGTGCAATAGGGTTAGGTGCCGCTATTGATTTCTTAACTGAGATCGGGCTTGATACAATTGCAGAGCATGAGCATAAGCTTGTAGGCTACGCAATGGATCAGCTTGAAACAATTGACGGACTTAAAATTTTCGGCCCACGTGATCCAATGAAGCGATGTGGACTAGTGACATTTAACTTAGACGATGTACATCCACATGATGTGGCAACGGTGCTCGATATGAATGGTATTGCTGTTCGTGCAGGTCATCATTGTGCACAGCCACTAATGAAATGTCTTCAGCAAGTAGCGACAGCGCGAGCAAGCTTCTATCTGTACAATACAGAGGAGGATATTGACCGCTTAGTTGCAGGGTTACGTTCTGCGAAGGAGTATTTTGGCGATGTCTTTTAATAATTTAGATCAATTATATCGTTCAGTCATAATGGATCATTATAAAAATCCTCGTAATAAAGGATCGATAGAAAATGATGCTGTAACAATTGATATGAACAATCCGACTTGTGGCGATCGTATTCACTTAACATTAAAGGTGACTGATGGTATTGTGGAGGATGCGAAATTTGATGGTGAGGGCTGTTCCATTTCGATGTCTTCTGCGTCTATGATGACACAGCTCATTAAAGGGAAAAAGGTAGAGGAAGCATTAGAGCTTGCTGAAATTTTCTCGAAGATGATGATGGGTGAAGAATATAGCGACAAATATGACCTAGAGGATGTTGAAGCACTACAAGGTGTAGCTCAATTCCCAGCACGTATCAAATGTGCGACATTGGCTTGGAAAGCAATGGAAAAAGGCGTAAAGCAATAAATAGTTTCTTTCAGATGAGCGAAGGCACTACAGGTGTCTTCACTCAGCTAGAAAGGATTTAACGACTAGATACAATAGCATGAACGGAGGAGAAACGATGGCTAAAAAAATGCCTGATATCGGCGATTACAAATACGGTTTCCATGACAAGGACGTATCAATTTTCCGTTCAAAACGTGGTTTAACTGAAGAAATCGTCCGTGAAATTTCTAATATGAAAGAAGAGCCAGAATGGATGCTTGAATACCGCTTAAAAGCTCTTGAAACTTTCTATACAAAACCAATGCCACAATGGGGTGGCGATCTAGGTGACTTAGATTTTGATGAAATTACGTATTATGTAAAACCATCAGAGGCCACACAACGTTCATGGGATGAAGTACCTGATGAAATCAAAGCTACTTTTGATAAATTAGGGATTCCAGAGGCAGAACAAAAATATCTTGCAGGTGTATCTGCGCAGTATGAGTCTGAGGTCGTTTACCACAACATGAAAAAAGACCTTGAAGATCTTGGTATTGTGTTTAAAGATACAGATTCTGCTTTACGCGAAAACGAAGATATTTTCAAACAATACTGGGGTAAAGTAATTCCTTATACAGACAACAAATTCGCTGCACTAAACTCAGCTGTTTGGTCAGGTGGATCATTTATCTATGTACCACCAGGTGTGAAGGTTGAAACACCTTTACAAGCTTATTTCCGTATTAACTCTGAAAATATGGGTCAATTCGAACGTACATTAATTATTGTGGACGAAGGTGCACACGTACACTACGTAGAAGGATGTACAGCTCCTGTTTATACAACAAACTCTCTACACTCAGCAGTTGTAGAAATTATTGTACGCAAAGATGCTTATTGCCGTTATACAACAATTCAAAACTGGGCGAACAACGTATACAATCTTGTAACGAAACGTACAGTTGTTGAAGAAAACGGTACAATGGAATGGATTGATGGAAACATTGGTTCTAAATTAACGATGAAATACCCAGCATGTATCCTAAAAGGTGAAGGTGCTCGTGGTATGACATTATCCATCGCATTAGCAGGTAAAGGACAACACCAACATGCAGGTGCGAAAATGATTCATATGGCACCAAACACATCTTCAACAATCGTCTCTAAATCAATTGCTAAACAAGGTGGGAAAGTAACGTATATGGGACAAGTTCGTTTCGGTCCTAAAGCAAGCGGTGCACGTGCAAACATCGAATGTGATACGTTAATTATGGATAACCAATCAACTTCAGATACAATTCCATACAACGAAATCTTAAATGATAATGTTTCATTAGAGCATGAAGCAAAAGTTTCAAAAGTGTCAGAGGAACAATTATTCTATTTAATGTCTCGCGGAATCTCTGAAGAAGAAGCAACAGAAATGATTGTAATGGGCTTCATCGAGCCATTCACAAAAGAACTTCCAATGGAATACGCAGTAGAAATGAACCGTCTTATCAAGTTCGAGATGGAAGGTAGTATCGGGTAATACCCCTGAAATGCCTAATATATAAGGGTTTTAGTTAAACAATGAAAATTGGCCGTACCGAAAATGTGCCGATTTTCAGATGTTATCAGTGTAGGAGGCGAACTTTTTTATTTCGTCTCCTTCTATTTTTTCACTATCTCTAAATTTGAAATTTAATTTAATACTTGCGCCAGATTCTAAAAGCAAAACAGCGTGTGTATGTCTGAAACAGTAAGCTCCTATATAATCCACGCCAGCTGCCTTGCAATACTTCTCAATACTTTCTTCGTACTGTTGATGGAGTTAAATAATTTCCAAGAGAGTTTTGAAAAATCATATCATCATTAATTTTCTTAAAGGACTTATTACTTAAAATCATTTCGTTTTGTTTTAGTTTAAATTTTTTTAGCTCCTTTTGTAATTCATACTTATTCCTATGTTTTTTAAGTTTGTTAATGTTAATTTATTATTGTTATTATGTCACCCTTCTCTTTCAACATTGCGAACTGAAATTGTAGATAAGCTTTCTGCCCAGTTTTCTCATCAAGCAACGGTTACTGTGCCAAATTTCCATACCCAAAATCTTAGTGGAACTTATTATTCGGGCCGAATGATTCATAGCAACTTCCTGTCAAGTTTATATTTGGTTTCTGGTGATAGTATTGTTGTAAAGGACATGGGAAACGGGGAAATTGAAGTACGACCTTCCATCGATCCAAATCGAGAAACACTTCACTTTGCAGAGGTTGCCCCCTTGGTTTTTGAACGAATGGATTCCAATCCATCTATATTGGAACGAAGCGGAGGCTCTCTCGCTTTTTTATCCTTTGAGTTAGATGAAAACGGTCAGGTTGATAAAGTTCGCACAGGAAATATTCGAGACTATTTAAAAATGCCGCTAAACAAAAACATCCAGATCAATCAGATTGCTTTTGTTTTTTGTACATTAATTTTTATTACAGGCTCCATCGCTGCGCTCATATCTGTCATTTTATTGAGAAAACGTAAAAAGCAGGGAACCTCACTTTATATACCGGCATATATACAGACAAATCTATTACCAGTTATCGGTCTATTAATTTTAATCAACATGATAGTGACTATATTGAGATTTATGTCGGCTATGTCCTCTCCAATTGGAGATTTTAGGATACACCTAATAATCAATGCAGTTCTTTCTATTGGCATGATAATTGCAACTATCCCTATTTTAAGATCATTTAGGGATAAGGAAGTAAGCAGAAGAAGGAAAATATGGAATGCTATATTGGTAGCAGCTATTTGTATGTTCATTTTATTGATGATTCAGTACCGCTTTCTGTTGTTTTGGACTATATAAATTGTCATCAAATTTGCTAATGTATAAAAATCTAGCAAACTCCACTCTGGTTAACGTTTAAATGCCTATAGATTTTAATAAAAAACAGGCAAAGTTATTTACCTTGCCTGTTTTTTATATCCCTATCGGTTTTCGCCTTTGGATTATCATAATATAGCCATTCTTTCAAAAAACAAAAGAAATATACTCAATATCATAACCCCTTTGACAATAGGTAGTTTATTTGGTTACGAAACAACAATTTACAATGAATGAGTAACAGAGTAATTTAACACTGTGCTCGCTTTTTTAGTACTCATTGGTAACAACAGAAGCATGATTATACAGATGATGGTTTATTAAGTTTTGATAGAGATGACACTATAGGAAAATTTGAAAAAATAATTGATATTTCTAAACAATTGTTTGGTGGCAAGTACTACATATATCATTGCGGTATATGATAACCAAAAAACAGTCGTATATTGCAATATCAAGTTAGACACTTTTTAATACATCCATGTCCGGATATTTTCATTCCTTTTCACCTTCATTGTTTGTCGATTTGCTAAATCGTTAAAACAGGGTTTTGGTGTAACAGAAAGGGCTTGCTCTTTGAAGTGGAGTCAGGTTCCTGAATATAGATCAACCTGCTTTAATGTTAATATAGGATTCCAACCAATAAACGTTTTATAAGAATAGATTTTCAATAATATTCATCTTATTCCCTAACAGTTGCTTTTGCTTCGTATCAAATTCTTCCTAAGTCAATATCCCATCGTCTAATAAATCTTTCAATTCGGGGGGATTTCATCGGCAACATCATACATATTCTTTTCTTTTTAGCGCGAAGATTAACGATATTTTTAGATTTTTGAGTAAAAAAGATCACCGAATTACAGGTGATCTTTGACTTTGAATTTGTAACTGTTTACCAAATGAAAGGAATTAGTTTTTTAGTTTTCTGTTTATATAATGTAAATTGTTGTCCGTACTTGTTTTGTAAGTAATCATCTGATTTTGGAATATAGCCAAAAACAAATACGAAAAATAAACCAAGAGGAATTAGCAAACTATAAATATTGTTAGAGATTAGCGCTAAGCCTAGTACCCAAAGGCAATCTCCAAGATAATTAATATGAATCGCATATTTAAATAAACCGCCTGTATAGAGCTTACCTTTATTTAGAGGATTGTCTTTAAAAGGTTTTCTAAGCAATTCAGAAATCGTGTTTAACATACTCCCTCCTAAAAATAATATCCAACCTACAATGAGTATTGTTAAGTTTGGATCCTGTTTACTAGTAATCATTAAAATGGGAAAGCCCAAATAGTAAATCCCAAAGGCTATACTGTTCATGAGAGCTTCCTGCATTGCAATACCTCTAGGTAACCATATAAACATCATAGCTGTTAATCGCAAAGCTGTAATAATTAAAGCAATAAAAAGTCCGAGAGAAATGGCGGATTTTTCATATGTAATGAAAAGTAAATAATATGCAGTGATTAAATAGATAATCTCAGCTACTAAAATTAAGATTTTTTCTTTTATCGTAGAATTGTTTATACCATACACAATAAGGCACCCCTTCGTTATTTAATTGGAAAAAATACTTCTATGATACTATTATCCTCTTGTGTGCTATAGGGGTCTGTTTGATAAACTTCAAACGGTGCACCATTCAATTTATAGTTATTTTCATTTATCCATACATGTAGTTTGGTATGAATGGAAGGTAGTTTATCGTAAGAACCAATAAGCGTAGCCATTGCGCAAAGACCAGGATTAAACACTTTTGTTTCATTCGTGGCATTTGTAAGTGGAATCGCAATTTCGACATCATAATTATCAGGTTCATATTCAGAACTATGGAAAATAGTAAGTGGTTTTGCGCTAGGTGATAAATTTCTAAACAAGATTTTACTAAATAATTCACTAAAGTGTTTTAAAAAATCAGCGGTATTTATTTTTTTTCGTTGAGAAAAGATATCATAGGCTACGTGATCCACAAGTTTAATCTCAATCTGATCTAAATAGCTCATGATATTTCCATCTTTGTCTAACACTTGAATATCTAGTTTTAATTCTTTTAACATAGAAGAATAAATTGTAAGTTGTTGTGTCAGATTTTCTTGTTTGATTTTCATTTTATTACTAAGGAGTTCGGTATCATCTCTATTAGTTAAAATAATTTTGATGTCTTCTAACGAAAATAAATAGTTTTTTAATCGTGCTATTAATAAAGCTGTTTCTAGCTGGGAAATATTATAATAGCGATAGTTATTATTAGCATCAATGAAATCAGGCTTTAAAAGTCCAATTTCATCATAGTATCGCAGCGTCTTCAGTGTAAGATGTGATATTTTTGAAAACTCACCAATTGTAAGCATAACAATCACCTCCCTCTATAAATTACTTTAAATATAAAGTATCCTGTAAGGGGAAGGTCAAACAATGTAACTATGTTTTCTTAAAAGGGATTTATTGAATTAAATATTATTGAAATGGCTGCATCAGAAAAAAATATATTATCACTAATCTTTTAAAAGATTGGTTACTTAATATTGTTCTGTTTTAATTTGAACGGACAGGTGTAAGGTGTTTAAAGTTTTCAGGAATAGGATTTGAGGAATGAACAGATAATCACTAATTGTTACTAGATTTGCATATTACCATTTAGTGAAGACATGATCAATTTCGCCTTGGCATAATTGTAGCTGCCACTATGCTTTCGCTACAGAAAACATTTTGCTGAATGAAGATAAATAAGTAATGCAATCCACACACTTTTAATATAAAATTTGTAAGATATAACTTACTTGGAAGAGGTGTGAAAATGTTTCCTGTTTTACATACTGATCGATTAGTGTTACGAGAGCTCACAGTGAATGATGCTCAGGCAATTCTAAATTGCTTTTCTGATCCTGATGTACTACGTCATTATGGGCAGAATTCATTAACGAGTTTAGATCAAGTTAGGCTAATAATTAATAACTTTTCAACGAGCTATGAGGAAAAATACGGAATTAAATGGGGAATAGAATTAAAAGGGCAAGCAGGCATAATTGGTACCATTGGTTTTCAAGAGTGGTCAACTGAGCATAAAAGAGCAGAAATAAGTTATGCACTTTTCCCAGAGAGTTGGGGAAAAGGCTATGCACTGGAAGCCGTTAATAAAGTAATTTCATTCGGCTTCCAAGAGATGAAGTTAGTGCGTATAGGAGCAATCGTTTTCACTGAAAATGATGCCTCGAACAAGCTGTTAACAAAAGCTGGCTTTGAAAAAGAAGGGGTATTAAAAAAATATATACATCAAAATAATGTTTCATATGACACTTATATTTATTCCCTGATACATTAAAATCCTAAGACCGAGATAAGCTTAATTGCTGTCTCGGTCTTTTTAGGATCATTGCTTAATAAAAGTTTATTTAATAATCGCCTGTAATGTGTCTAATCCCTCCTTCAGATAAACATAAGTATTCATTGTCGTGATATTTATATCTGCTTTTTTCGCTGTAGCTAAATATCGTTGTAATTCTTTGATATAAGCTACTACAAACTCTGTAAAATTGTATATATGTTGCCACTGACTATTTTCTCCAACTCTTTTAGAATGAGAAACTATAAGTTTGGATCTATTTTTTTCTAAAGTAAGAATATCTACGATACCAAATGGGTTTAATTTTTGACTTTTTCCAGTTTGATGAAGTGTTTTCAATTTGCTTGTAAAATCACCTAAAATAGTACTGTGACCAGTAGTGGTAAAGAAAAGTAGCTCGTCTTCATTATTATCATTTGTAAACACTTTTAAATAGCCATCAACATAAAGATTATTCAAGATTGAGATGCCTTCCTCTAATTCAAATCTTATTTGCATACAATTACCTCCAAATATCAATTTAATTATTTCATTTTCTCTTTTCGGTTTCAAACTCTCTCTTTGGTAGAAAAGAGGTTAGAATTCATACATAGTTGCCACTACCAGAACACAAGTCAGACAGAGAACGTCACAAAACTTTTGATTTCTAGACTTTTTTTGGGTAATAGTGACATTATACTGGACAAATACAAAAATTTATCATAAAATTAAAGTAATAAAATTAATTGCGGTAGAACAATGAATTCACAAATTACAAAGAGTAATCGTGTTTTGTTAGATACTTTTTGTAATTTGTGAATTTTTTTCTTTTGAAGCAATAATGATTTTATTTAATACAATTAGTGGAGGTCATATAAATGACACAAGGTACAGTAAAATGGTTTAACGCAGAAAAAGGTTTTGGCTTCATCGAAGTAGAAGGTGGAAATGATGTATTCGCTCACTTCTCAGCAATCCAAGGTGACGGTTTCAAAACATTAGAAGAAGGTCAAAAAGTTGAATTCTCAGTAGAAGAAGGTCAACGTGGACCACAAGCTACAAACATCGTAAAACTTTAATTTTAATGAAATACCCATAAAAAGGCATCCTTTAATTAGGATGCCTTTTTTGTATAGATAAAGTCTAATTGATAATTAATTTCACTAATTAATGAAATAACACTGGATTTTATATTGATTTAATACTACAATGATAATGATTATCAATATCATTTATAGTAATACTTTTTCAAAAAATCTACATAGAAAGAGGAGGTTAAACAGAAAGATTGGTATTCACACATAATTGACAAAGGAGTTTTTGACAGAATGAAAAGGAAATTTTTACTTATTGGTTTTATTACATTATTTATGCTCGTTTTAGCTGCCTGTGCAGGAGAAAAGGAAAGTGAGCAAGATACATCCATTGACAAAGACGAAAGCGGGGAAACAGCTCAAACAAAACAAGAGCGTACAGAAGAAAATGGTACAAGAACAATAGAATATCTTGGTGAAAGCTATACAGTTCCAGAAAAAGTAGAAAGAATCGTTGTAACAGGTGCAATGGAGGCAATGGAAGATATGGTTGTACTTGATGTGCATCCAGTAGGAGCTATTGCTGTTGGTGGAAAATTCCCTGAACTCTATGCTTCAGTGACAGACAAAGCTGAATCCATTGGGGAGAAAATAAAACCGAACTTTGAAAAAATAGTAGAATTAGCTCCAGATGTTATTTTAGGCTCAACAAAGTTTCCAGAGGAAGTACATGGAAAGTTGGAGAAAATTGCACCTACTATTTTAGTTTCACATATCTCTACAGACTGGGAAAATAATTTAAATTTATTAGCTGAATTAACTGGTAAACAAGCAGACGCAGAAAAAATCCTATCTACATATAAGGCTGATATCGAAGCTGCTAAAGCAACTTTAATTGAGAAATTAAAAGGTCAAAAAGTGGCAGCTATTCGTATGCGTGGTGGACAGGCTTATGTATATCCAAAAGAGGTGTTCTTCAATCCTGTATTATATGGTGAGCTTGGTTTAGAAGTACCTAACGAGGTAAGCAAGGCTAAGTCACAGGAAGCTATTTCTGTGGAGCAATTGGCTGATATGAACCCAGACTATGTGTTTATTCAATTCTCTGCTGATGAAAATGCTGACGCCCCAAATGCATTAGAAAATTTTAAAAAGAATCCAATTGTCCAAAATATTACTGCCTTTAAAAATGATCAAGTATTTGTCAACGTTGTAGACCCCCTTATGGAAGGTGGCCCAGCATATAGCCGAATTAAATTCTTAGAAAGTGTTCAACAATATCTTCTAAAATAATTGGTGAAGACAAGGATCAAACCATTTACTTGGTTTAATAAAAAAAGGAAATATATTAGTATGCTGTATCCCGATTGTTGTACACATTAAACAATCGGGTGCAGTTTTTTTGTTCGTTCTTATTAGAGAATCAGTGAATACGATTTTTTTACTTTGTGTTTATATGGAAGTAGAAACTGTATGCTATGATAATGTACATAGAGGAGGGAGTCACATGATACGAGTTGGATTAACTGGTTGGGGAGATCATCCTTCACTTTATAGTGGAGTGACTGCCTCAAAAGATAAATTATTCGATTATACGGGTCATTTTTTATCGGTTGAAGTAGACACTTCGTTTTATGCTATACCATCTAAAGAGAATGTACAAAAATGGTGTCAGGATACGCCGGATCATTTCCGTTTTGTTGTCAAAGCCTATCAAGGTATGACAGGGCATTTACGTGGGGATATTCCTTTTGAATCAAAAAATGATATGTTTAATGCCTTTATCGAATGTGCCAATGAATTTAAATTCCATGGTAAGCTAGGAATGATTCTTACTCAGTTTCCGCCGTGGTTTGATTGTCAGGCAAAAAATGTTCAATATTTGTTGTATATACGACAGCAGCTTAAGGATTTTGAGGTGGCTATAGAGTTTAGAAATCAAACATGGTATGCAGAGCCTGTCGTGCAGCAAACTATGAATTTCTTACGAGAGCAACAATTTATTCATACTATTTGTGATGAACCACAAGCAGGTGTCGGATCAGTTCCATTTTATCCTACTGTTACTGCCAAGAAGGCACTTATTCGAATTCATGGTCGCAATATTCATGGCTGGCGTAACACCGGAAATGCTGAAAATTGGCGAAAAGTTCGGTTCTTATACGATTATAATAAAGAAGAGTTGCAGCAGCTTGGGCATCATATCAAAGGGCTTGAGACTGAGGTGGAGGAGCTTTATGTATTATTTAATAATAATTCAGGACTGCACGCTGCTAAAAATGCGAAGGAGCTACAAGGTATCTTAGACATTAAAGATGTCGGACTAGCACCTAAACAATTAAATATGTTTGAAGGGGAACTATAATGGAATTTTTTCTTTTAGTCATTATTGCACTATTTTCCGGCTTAGTAGGTGCACTAGTTGGACTAGGCGGGGGCATAATATTAGTGCCAGCAACATTATTCGTAGGATTGAATCTAGGAATGATTCCAGATATAACACCCCAAAAAGTGGTTGGATTATCTGTTGTGATGATGATTTTTACTGGGCTTGCCTCAACCTTAAGCTTTATGAAATCCAAAACTGTTGATTATAAAAGCGGTTTACTATTTTTTATAGGTAGTGTCCCAGGAACAATGCTTGGTGCGTGGGTAAATAAGGGATTAGATTTACCTTCATTTAATTTATATTTTGGTATTTTACTTATTATTTTAGCGACAATATTACTTGTACGTGATAAATTGAAACCAGTAAAATGGTTTGTAAAAAATGGGACGCAGCGAGAATTTACGGATACTGAAGGCAATACCTTTGTTTATGGATATCCCATTTGGTTTGCCATTATTTTAACGTTTTGTATAGGGTTTGCCTCTGGATTATTTGGTATCGGTGGTGGCTCAATGATTGTTCCTGCAATGATAATTTTATTTTTATTCCCACCACATGTTGCTGTGGCAACATCGATGTTCCTAGTGTTTCTTTCATCGCTTGTTGGTTCAGCGAGTCACATATATTTAGGACATGTACCTTGGCTCTATACAATCCCTGTAATCCCAGGCGCCTATATCGGTGCAAAGTTTGGAGCAGCATTAAATAAAAGAATAAAATCAGAGACACTTGTAGTAGCGTTGCGCATTATATTATTATTGATGGGAATTAGATCCATAATTGAAGGTTTATTGTGAATATCTCTTGTTGAGATAATAAGGTGAAATGAAAAGAAGAGGTGGCTAAAATGCTGGAAAAAATTCATATTTTTCACACGAATGATTTGCACAGTCATTTTAAGTATTGGCCACGAATGCAAAATTATGTGAAAGAGCAGCGTATGGCGCTTGCCACATTGGGCGAATCAAGTTTTCTTTTTGATGTAGGAGATCATTTAGATCGTTCCAATATTTATACAGAGGCTACAATCGGTCAGGGTAATGTGAAACTGCTAAATGAAGCAGGTTACGATGTTGTGACCATTGGTAATAATGAGGGTATAACATTGTCTCACGAAGAGCTATATCATTTGTATGATGAGGCAACGTTTGAGGTTGTTGTTGCCAATGTCTATGCCTCACAGGGAAGTAATCCTTTTTGGATGAAGCCCTATGTTATATTAACCACTACACATGGTACTAAGCTGGCAGTTATTGCAGCGACAGCTATGTTTGAAATTTATTATAAAGAATTAAAATGGCAAATGGACGATGCTCGGGGAACACTAATTCGGCTGGCTCTTCAGCTTCGTAATAAAGTAGATATTATAGTTTGTTTGTCACATTTAGGTGTGACAGAGGATGAGCTTTTAGCAGATGAGTGCCCGGAAATAGATGTAATCTTTGGTTCACATACCCATCATATTCTTCCGAATGGAAAGCTTGTTAATGGCGTTTTATTAACAGGTGGAGGAAAATTTGGACAATATACAGGGCATCTTGTGGTAGAATATGATAAAAAACTGAGGAAAATTGTTGAAAAAAAGGATAGTTTAATTCATAATAAGGATTTGCCAAAGGTTAAAAATGAGATAGATATTGTACAGTCATATGAGGAAGAAGGCAAGCGATTACTAGATATCCCAATATTTACAACGGAAAAATCGTACAATAAGGAATGGTTCCATTATTCGCAATTATCCGATTTATTTGCACGGGCCATCTTAGATAAAAGCGGAGCAGACTGTGCATTATTTAATGCGGGAATATTTTTAGATGGTCTACCAAAGGGAACTGTAACTGCACTGGACTTGCATAGGATTTTCCCACATCCAATTAATTTATGTACGATTGAATTAACGGTTGCAGAAATGAAAGAAATATTCCAGCAATCCAAAAATGAAGAGTGGCCCTATATTGAGTTGAAAGGTCTAGGATTTAGGGGCGTAATCTTTGGAAAGATGCTGACTTATGGCTTTTCCATGAATGAGGATCGTCAGTTGCTTATCAATGGAAAGCTTGCAGATAACGAACGAATTTATAAATTAGTAACACTTGATTTATTTACATTTGGTTATTTTTATCCAAGTTTTAAATATGCGAAGAAAAAATATATTTTACCAGAATTTTTACGAAATATAATGATAGATTATGGGCAAAGAATTTTTAAGCCGTAGAAATCAATGCTTTTAGAATGGATTGGGGAAGAGGTCATGCGATTAATTTCAATCGATGTATTAAAAGAAGGAATGGTATTAGGAAGAACTATTTGGAATGAGGCTGGACATCCTTTATTAAAGAAGGATGTTGTGATAAATGACCGCATTATTCAAAGACTTCAGGAATTAAATATGCATTATCTATATATAGATGATGAAATTTCTGAGGGGATTGAAGTAAAGGAAACCGTTCCAACTGCAATGCGAAATAAGGCAGTTTCAACCATTAAGAGTTCTTTTCAATCAATGGATGGATTAAATCCAGTGAATGCCTCTTATATACTTGACCAGCAGTCAAAAGCGATTGTCTCAATTGTAGATGAGTTACTGTCAGCAGTTACTGGAAATGATGAAATTTTAACAATACTTACAGATGCATATTTATTTGATGAATATTTATATCAACATTCCTTTCAGGTTACGCTCTATTCGATAGCTATTGCGAAGGAGCTTGGATATTCAGCAGAGGATTTACGTTTGATTGGCATTGGTGCTTTGTTACATGATGTAGGCAAGCTAATGGTACCAAAGGAAATTCTCACAAAGCCCGGACGCTTATCCAATGAGGAATTTGATACGATGAAAAAGCATACACGTTATGGCTTTGATTTGTTACGTAATTTACATTCTATATCATTGCTAGTAGCTCACTGTGCATTCCAGCACCATGAACGCATTGATGGCAGTGGCTATCCTCGAGGCTTAGTTGATTTCGAAATTCATCCGTTTGCTAAAATTATTGGTGTCGCTGATGTCTTTGATGCGGTGACCACAAATCGAGTTTACCGTGAGAAAATGCTACCATCACAGGGCCTAGCAATTGTAGAGGCGGGTGCAGGTACTATTTATGATGCACGTATTGTAAGAGCTTTGAAAAAGGCGGTTGTCCATTATCCAAATGGGGTTATTTTAAAATTATCGGATAATCGTAGAGGCATCGTATCAAGACAAAATACTTTGAATGCTGCATTACCATTTATTCGTGTTTTTGAGGAGCAAAATCAATTATTATCAGCTACATATGAAATTAATTTAGTGGATTACCCTGGCTTAACAATTGAATGTGTAGAAACAGACTATGTTGTACCGTCCAAGGTCGAATAAAAATCTCCTCCTGTTCATATTTTATGGAACAGGAGGAGATTTTTTTGTTTTTCCCTCGAAAAAGAATGAAATTGAGATCATATAGTAATTATAGTCATTATGGTAGCTATAGAAAAAAGGGAAAACGGTTAAATCGTTTGACCTTATTAATCGTAAGCATCATTATAGGTGTTTCTTTATTCATTTATTTTTTGAACGAGCGACTTATGCCCACCTACTTACAATATGCTGAAGTACAAACCAATAAAATTGCATCCTATGTTGTGAGCAAAGCATCTTTAAATGTTTTAGATATTAATGACGTTCTTGTAGAAGTATCTCCCAACAGCAGCTCTGATTTGAAAATTAATACAGAAATCATTAATCGAGTACGTGCAGACACAGTAAAGCAAGTAAAAATGTATTTGGAGCAAGCAGAACTAGGAGATTTATCGAGTTTGCCAGATCTCGATAATATTGAATATGATTTAAATAAAATAAAAGAAGGAAATGGGATTGTCTTTTATATACCAATAAGCCAAGCAGCTAATATTCCATTACTGGGGAATTTAGGTCCTAAAATTCCAGCACGCTTTCATGTAATTGGTAATGTGCATAGTGATGTTACTTCTTCCATAACGGAATATGGTATTAACAGTGCGTTTGTGGAAGTAGGAATTCGTATAGAGGTAAATGTACAAATCATTGTCCCATTCGCTAGTAAATCCTCAACCATTACGCAGGATATCCCAGTCGCAATGGGGTTGACAAGGGGGCCTGTGCCTAATGTTTATACAAATGGTACTGAGGGGACTCAGCCATCACTTGAAATACCTATACCATTTGATAAATAGAAAAGTTGCTGTGATAGTTGTTGCCGTTCCTTTAATATGTTACATTGACAACAGTAAAGATAGTTAATATAAAAAAAGCACATTTTTGATAGGGGCGATATTCGTATGACATCTTGTAAACCTACAAGCACAAATAAGGAAGAACATTTAAGAAAACCGGACTGGCTAAAAATTAAACTAAACACAAATGATGAATATAAAGGGCTAAAAAAACTGATGCGTGAAAAAAATCTGCATACAGTATGTGAGGAAGCACGCTGTCCTAATATTCATGAGTGCTGGGGCGAACGTCGTACAGCAACAATGATGATTTTAGGTTCTGTTTGTACGCGTGCTTGCCGTTTTTGTGCCGTTAAAACGGGCTTGCCAAATGAGCTAGATTTAGCTGAACCAGAGCGTGTAGCAGATTCGGTAGCCATTATGAATTTGAAGCACGTTGTTATTACAATGGTTGCGCGTGATGACTTAAAGGATGGTGGCGCACAAGTACTAGCTGAAACGGTGCGTGCGATTCGACGTAAGAGTCCGTTTACATCTGTAGAAGTCCTACCATCTGATTTAGGTGGCTTACAAGAGAACCTGCAAATTTTAATGGACGCAAAGCCAGATATTTTAAACCATAATATTGAGACGGTGCGCCGCTTAACGCCTAGAGTACGTGCACGTGCAAAATATGAGCGTTCCTTAGAATTCCTTCGCTTGGCAAAAGAAATGCAGCCAGATATCCCTACAAAGTCTTCTTTAATGATCGGCTTAGGTGAGACACATGAAGAAATTTTGGAAGTAATGGATGATCTACGAGCAAATAATGTAGATATTATGACTATCGGTCAATACTTACAGCCAACGAAAAAGCATTTGCCTGTTAAAAAGTACTATTCTCCAATAGAATTTGGGAAGCTACGTAAAATTGCGATGGAAAAAGGCTTTAAGCATTGCGAGGCTGGCCCACTTGTGCGTAGTAGCTATCATGCTGATGAGCAAGTGAATGCAGCAACAAAAGAACGACAATTACAAGCAGAATTATAAAGCAAAAGCTGTCATAGAATAGGTGGTGTCACTTTGATTATTATTGATGGATATGAATATGAGATTATTGAAGATTACCGAGACGCCTTTCAAGAGGAAGTATTTAATGAGCGATACTCAGATATTTTAGCCAGATACGATTATATTGTGGGCGATTGGGGCTATAATCAATTACGCTTAAAAGGCTTTTTTGATGATAAAAATCAAAAATCCACTTTCGATACGAAAATTAGTACGCTTCAAGATTATTTATATGAGTTTTGTAATTTTGGCTGTGCCTATTTCGTATTACGTAAATCTGGTAAAGCTATTTACCAACAAGAAGAGGTTATTGGTGAAGATAACGAAGTGACAAAGCCAATTGAAAATGAGCCAATACTGGAATAAACAACAACAAAACCCTGATGCCATTTGCATCAGGGTTTTTCATAGTGTTGAAAAACTAAATGGTCAAGGGACTCTTTGTGAATATTTAGTCAAAATGAAGGTGATTTCCGTTCCAGGCTACTCGCTTTCCAGTGGGCGAGCGACGAGCCGCTTCCTGCGCTGACGCTCCGTGCAGGGTCTCGTCTGTCTCGCTATCCCACGGGAGTCGAGTAGCCTTGCACTCCAATCTGCAATAGTGTAGAATTTTAAATATTTTCTTCCTTCAAAAGTAAAGTAAAAGCATATTACTAACCACCATTAACATGGATAGAAAAGTGGTACAATTCTATAGCTTTCAGCTTTCATTTTATGCATAAAACTAATTTGTCACTTTACATAAAGCCACTTATTACTGTCGCTCTGCATTTACATAGAAAAATGTTATCAAAGCTCCATTTTTGCACAAAAATAGTGATGGCTAAGACTTCAATTTATCACTATACATTTATGTGAAATGCCAATGAAAATACTATGAGCAATGGTTGATTGGAGTGTAGACTGAGTGACTCCTTGGGGATTCAGCGTCACAGATGAGACCCTGGAGCGCGAGTGAAGCGGCTCATCGGACGCCCCCAGGAAAGCACTCAGTCGGAACGGAGATCAACCCCTCGTTTTGAAAAAGGGATATACTTTTTAATTTGTCACCTTGATTTCATTGACATAATAGTATTTCAACAACAGGAAAAACCTGATGCCATTTGCATCAGGTTTTTAAATTTGTAAAAGATGATTTTTTGTAATTTGGGGCACACTAATAAATGTATATTTAAAATTAAAGGTGTGTTGCTAAGATGAAAAAAGCTGTATTTTTAGATCGTGACGGTGTAATTAATGAGGTGTTAACGAATCGTGTTAAGTTTGTGAATAAGCCCAAGGATTTTTATTTCCTGCCCCGTGTGCCAGAGGCTATAAAAAAATTAAATAAGTACTTTGACTATATATTTGTGGTAACTAATCAAGGTGGGGTTGGCTTAGGGTATATGAAAGAGTCAAAGCTTCAAAAAATACATGAGCATATGATGAAGGAATTAAAAAAGGACGGTGCCATTATACACGAAGTAGTCTATTGTCCACATAAACCAAAGTCGGGCTGTGACTGCCGTAAGCCCAATAGTAAACTAATCGTAGACCTTGGGGAAAAGTATAATATTGATTTATCCAAATCCTATATGGTGGGAGATACGGACACGGATATTATAGCGGGAAAACGGGCAGGAACCAAAGGTGTTTTTTTAGGGGAAAGAGATCCATTAGCAGACGCAATTTTTCCAGATTTAATAAGTGCAGCTAATTGGATAATTGAAGATGCACAAGGAGTCACGTATAAATCATATAAAAAAGGATAGTTTACTAAATGGAGGTGATGAACTTGACTAAAGAACAGCACAATAAAAAAACAGTAGACCGCGAGGAGTATGGGTATGGTTTTGATATTAGTGTCGACGACTTAGGGGTTATTGGACAAAATAATCAAGCCAAAAAGCAAAACGATAATGAAAATAAAGATAAGCCACGAAATCAAGATAATCCTTCTATTTTGACTAATGATTAGCTTATGGTTGGATAAATTGTTTTTAAGATTGTTACCAAAAAATTCCGCTATCTTCTGCTTTACATGCAATATGCCTGTAGAAAGCGGAATTTTTTTGTAGGCAATTCTTAATGGGTCTCTTATAAAAAAACACCCTATTTTTAAAGGGTGTTAATTCAATAATTCACGTAAATATTCTCGTAATTCAACAGTTTCTTCCTCTGAACGATTGTAAACATGCTCAAGATAGCCAGGCTCTTCTATATCGTCTGGACCAATAATGGCGAAGCGTCCAAATTGAATATCCATGACAAGCACTTTACCAAAAAAACGACCCGATTGCAAAATAGCTAAATCATAACGAAGCTTCTTTCCTGCAAAACTGACAAAGCGTGTTTTTGTATCCTCTACATCATCATATAAAAAAAAACGTTCCATCTTTTAATCTCCTTCCAGTCCTATAGATATGGTACTATAGAAGAGAAAAGACTATCAACTTTTAAAGATTTGAATGGGGGCTTTCCTTGTGTATTTTGTAGATCGTAATAAAATCACAAAAAATTTACAGTACTTAGATGGATTATTAGCTATTTTAGAGGCAGAAGATAATTGGCTGCAAAATGATATTAAAAAATTAGCAATCGAGCGAATTGGTCACAATATTATGGAGTCAATGATGGATGTTGGAAATTTGATGATAGACGGCTTCATTATGCGTGATCCGGGAAGCTATGAGGATATTATTGATATATTAATCGATGAAAAAGTTGTATCAACAGAAATGGAAGCGCCATTAAAAGCAGTTGTTGGCTTACGTAAAATGCTTGTTCGTGAGTTTATAGAGGTCGATATTCAGGAAGTAATCGATGTGTTAACAGCAAGTCTACCTGCATTAAAGCAGTTCCCACCAGCCGTAAATGATTATTTAACAAATGAACTTGGCCCAGTATCTGCATTTTTACCAGAGGATCATCAATGAAAAACTATAAGGCATATTGCTTTGATTTAGATGGTACAGTTTATCGTGGAAAAGAGGGCATCTCTTCTGCAATCTCTTTTATTCAACGTTTACAGGAAATTGGTATTGAGCCTTTCTATGTTACAAACAATTCCTCTAAGACTAGAGAGCAGCTGCAGGAGGCTTTAATCGCCGTTGGTGTAAATGCACCTCTTGAACATATTTACTCAAGTGCATTGGTGACAGCCAAATATATTGCGCGAAACTTTCCAGGTCAAAAAGTTGCCATGATGGGCTCTGATGGTATTCGTAAAGCGTTATTAAATGAAGGTATTGAGCCTGTTGAGGAAGAGCCAGAGGTGTTCGTTATGGGTATTGATCGCACCTTGGATTATACGGCACTTGCCAAGGCAACGATTGCTATTCAAAAAGGTGCAGCGTTTATCGCAACAAATCAAGATATTAAATTTCCGACTGAATATGGATTCCTTCCTGGAAATGGGGCGTTTGCTCGATTAGTTGGGGAGGTTGCTGATGTTGAACCCATTTATATTGGTAAGCCATCACCTGCGATGCTTGAGATGATTGCTTCTCAGCACGGTTTTACAAAAGAAGAGATGGTCATGATTGGCGATAATTATGATACAGATATCATGTGTGGTATTCGTTTTGGCTGTGATACTATTCATGTTAATACGGGTGTAACACCAACAAGTAGTGTGTTAGAAAAAGAACAGCAGCCAACATATGTTATAGAGGCTTTAATTTAATAAAATTAAAAAGGATGTTTTGTCGAAATTTTGGCATAACATCCTTTTCATATGTTCAAATTTATTATAGTTGTTCTTTATCGTCTACCATAAAGGATTTTCTTCTATAAATTGATAAATGGCATCTGTTAACGCTTCAGGGGAGTCAGCTTCCACTAATTCGCCATTGACGATTGCATAAAAGGATTCTGAGCATTTCGTACAGTAGCTGAGGCAGCCATATTCCAGAACGTCGATGTTTGGATCACGCTCTAATATTTCATATGCTTTTTGAGAGCCATTTGCTAAATTACTTACACAAAATTCAACCATTGGATTCATACATGTCACCTCACCAAAGTAATGCTACTCGCTTTTAAAACTTTCGTCAATAATTTAAGTTTATCTTGAGCTAAGGAGGAATTTAATTTCTAGTTAAATTCTTGAAAAAAAGGTATTGAAGGGAACTATGAGGGGAATTAGGGTTGTAATGGTGAAATGCAAATACTACGAAAATCATTCGAAAAATGCAGGTAATCATTTATTTTGTGAAATCTTTCACAAAATTGCATTCTTATATTGTGAAACATCTCACAATCGGTTATACTCATTTGTGGATACTTTGTGAACAATTATTATAAGAGGTATAAAAGGAGACTATTATGGGAAAATTAGTACTTTTAGGTGGCGGCTACGGCAATATGCGTGTCATGCTTCGTTTGTTACCAAACAATCTTCCATTAGACACGGAAATCGTGCTAGTAGACAGAGCCCCTTTCCATAGTTTAAAAACAGAATTTTATGCATTAGCAGCAGGGACTTCAACAGATAAAGAAATTCGTGTAAGCTTCCCGGAGCATGAACGTTTAACGGCTGTATATGGAGAAGTCGTTAACATTGATCGTGCTGAAAAAGTAGTCATTCTAGAAGATGGGCAACGTATTGAATATGATGATTTAGTCGTAGGTCTTGGCTGTGAAGATAAATATCACGGTGTACCAGGTGCAGAGGAGTACACATATAGCATTCAGACTATGGCGAAATCACGTGCAACCTTCCAAGCACTTTGTGGTTTACCAGCAGGCTCTACAGTCGGAATTGTAGGGGCTGGTTTAAGTGGGATTGAGCTTGCAAGTGAGCTTCGTGAAAGTCGGGCAGATTTAAAGATAAAATTATTTGACCGTGGTCCACGTATTATGAAGGACTTCCCAGAAAAATTGAGTAACTATGTGAAGGCTTGGTTTGTGAAGCATGATGTTGATGTCATTGCCAATTCTAATATCACAAAGGTTGAGCCTGGTAAAATCTTTAATCATGAAGATGAAATTCCACTTGATGCGGTTGTCTGGACTGCTGGTGTACAGCCAGTGAAGATTGTGCGTGAGATGGATGTTGAAAAAGATAAGCAAGGTCGTCCACTAGTAACGCAATATTTTAATGTCCTTGATGATGAGCATGTATATGTTGTTGGGGATTGTGCTTCTTCTGATTTTTCCCCTAGTGCTCAGTTAGCTGAGGAACAAGCAGAACATATTGTGAAAGTGCTTCGTATGCGTTGGAAAGGTGAAAATTTACCAGAGAAGATGCCAGATATTAAATTAAAAGGCTTTATGGGATCACTTGGTAAAAAACAGGGGTTTGCTTATTTAGCAGACACGACTGTAACAGGACGTATAGCTCGATTGATGAAATCAGGACTATTATGGCTGTATAAATACCAAAACGATTAAACTAGCCATTTAGAGCTAAAATAGGATTGCTTCAATTATAATTATTTGAAGCAATCCATTTTATTTTTTATACGGTTTCATCTGGAGTGAAGCCCATTTTTTCAAGCGCTGAAAAGACAGGCTTTAATTGCACATATCCTTCTCCCACTACTTCATTATTTATTAAAACTAATGGATAGAAAAATTCATCTTCTTGTATGCGAGTTGCATAATCTTGATCTCGTTCATTCTCAATTGGACCTTCGATATCTACATAACGAATATCATAAGCTTGGTTTGGATATTTTCGATTAATCGCTGCCTGTAGCCACTCATATGTATCCTTTGAAGAAGGTGCGTTTACACAGCTAGCGCAGATAACTGCCGTTCCATAAATTTCGATCATTGGTTTCAATTGTCCCATTGTATTTCCTCTCCCCGTGATACTATATTGGATTTTTTCTGTTGCTAACATTATAATCATTATAAGGAAAGGAGTCGAGATAAATGGCTGAAGCAACAATTAACGACCAAGTACAAGAGGTATTAGATAAATTACGCCCATTCTTACTACGTGACGGTGGAGACTGTGAATTAGTAGATGTAGAGGACGGCGTTGTAAAATTACGTTTACTAGGCGCCTGTGGCAGTTGCCCAAGCTCAACGATTACGCTTAAAGCGGGTATCGAACGTGCATTATTAGAAGAAGTACCTGGTATCGTTGAGGTAGAGCAAGTATTCTAAACAATTTTAAAAGTTCTAGCTGACCATTCAAGCTAGAACTTTTTTCTTTTTAGTGTTGGCGTGACTGTTCTTTTTCTTCTCGGATAATAGCCCATTGCTCTTTTGCCATATCAATAATTTTTGCTTCCCCACCAATGCTTTGCTTTTCAATGACCCTTGAAAAGAAGCGAGTAGCATTTTCAATATCACCAATACGTCTTGATAGTTCTGCAATCATATACATAATACGTACATCAGACATCTGGGTTGAGCTGTAATCCTCTGTTGAATAGGACTCCATATATTGATCCCGAGCCAATTTCATAAAACGCTGCTCCTGACCGCTATTGTTAAGGGAACGATAAAGCCATGCGAGACGTAATGCGAGACCAGCTATGGCAACAAATTTTTCTTTTTTGATGGTGCCACAAAGGAAGGCTAACTTATAGGCTTGAATTGCCTGAAATACAGTACGCTCTCCTTTAAAATCATGATGTACCCATTTTTCAGTAATTTGCGTGCGAATTTCATCTTGAATACCAGGTGCAAAATATTTGGTAAAGTCTTCTGTAAAGGAAAAGCCACAGTGCTCACAAACAAAAACATTATAGTAAAGAGCATTAACCCCATCAGCATAAATAGGCTGAAAGTCCGTTTCTGTATGGTCGACCTTAATGAATTTAGAGCGGACTTTTAACGTAGGAAAATCTTTTTTACAATTAAGACATTGAATTTTTTTTTCGTAATAAGGTGAAATCTCCATATTTTTTACCTCTTTCATCGACATCGTTATAACTATTATACCAATGTAATTTCTATAAACATGAATAAAAAATACTATTTATGTGAAAAATATTAGAATTATTGCTAAAAATACGCTCGAAGCTGAATGTTTGTCATACAATGGTCAAAATTGATATGATGTTATATAAGAAGGAAGGTGATTGGGATGACAAGTTTAAAGCAAGTAATTGAAATTACACAGGCAGCTGGTTTTCATATTCAAGAAATGATGGAGCATAACGAAGAGCAAGGTTCTTTTTTACGTGTAGCTGTGAATGGCGGAGGCTGTAGTGGTCTGTCTTATGGGATGCATTTTGATAAAGAGAAAAAAGATGATGATATTGAAGATGAACAACATGGTTTAAGAATTCTTGTTTCCCGCGAAGATGCGCCGATTTTAATGGGAACAAAAATTGACTATAAACAATCGCTAATGGGCGGTGGCTTCACCATCGATAATCCAAATGCCATTGCGTCATGCGGCTGCGGTACGTCTTTCAGAGCAGCAAAACGTGAAGGTACGCCTGAGGTTTGTGAATAATTAATTGTTAGTTGGTTTTTATAGGATATTTGAATATATACGCTAAATGCGCTTTCTTACGTATTGAAATTCGATATGAAAGAAGCGCTTTTTTTATTAACGGCCGGCTTAGAGCAAGAATGAGGAAGCGAGAAAATTAATTATGTCCGTACATAATCGGCCTACCGCTTGGAATTATTTGCGATCAAGGGGATTCAGTGATTATGTTTTTCAAACTTGTTCTATTGGTTTTACACCTGAATTAATGTACGTTAAGACTATGTTTTGCGAGCAATTTCATTTAAGTGATGGTGATATACAGGTTAACAGTATCAACACCTTTATGAAGCATGTTATTTGGATGTGTTATAATCAAATTTGTGAAGAAATATACTAACGGTGCAGGATTGTTAAATAAGATGGGGGCAGATAATGGATAACGAATATTTCGTAGGTTGGGGTACATTGGCGTTGATAAATGCTGCACTTGCACAAGGGAAGAACAGAACGGGGTTAAATTGGTTTTTACTTTCTCTTGTATTAGGTCCATTGGCAACACTAATTTTGTTATTTGTTGAAAAGAGATAGTAACATTACATATTGGCTAGGTGTATACATAGACTAGATTTGATTAAATATAAAAGAAGCCACAATGACCTCAATTTTGAGATTGTTGTGGCTTCTTTATGTACCCAAAAATGCTTATTGAAGTTTTGTTAATACATCTTCATAAATTTCTTCTGAGGGTTTATTAAGGGCAATCGAAAACTCTGAGAAAATGGATTCCTGTAAGGTTTGAAGTAATTTTTCTTCTTGATTTGGGAATTTTTTTTCTAGTGCTAGAAATTCAAGCTTTTTTCTTAGTAAAGTATTTAAGAGATTTGCTTGCTTTTGTCGATCACCGGATTTAATGATTTCTATATGATATCGCATACGATGTGTGTTTTGTTCTATCCATTCAACACCAGGAGAAGTAAATGAATGAAGAATTTTTTGGGCATCATCTTTTTTTATAATGTCTCTAAGCTGTTTTTTTGCATTGTCAATAGGGGTACGAATGGTTAACTTTGAATCATTTAATGGATGTAAAACGTAGTAAGTTTTTGTAATGTCGCTGAAAGTTTGCTCACAAATATCTTCAATTGAACAAAGACCATGTGATGAATAAATGACTACATCGCCAACACTATACATGTAAATTCCCTCCAACAAAAAATAAATTGTCAACCAAGTTGACTAAATTAAGTATAATCCAATAAATGTTTTTTGTCAACTTAGTTGACGATTGGTATTTTTTTTTGTATATTATTAACGAAAAAATAGGGAATGAAGGTGAAAAAGTTGAAGGACGAATTGCAAAATCGGGATGTCATTGATTTATTAAGCGAGCGTCATGAAATACTTCGACGACTTGCTGAAGAGAAGTGGAATAAACATAATCATATTTACATTTCAAATTCTGAATGGAATATTTTGGGTAAAATATACAATAAGCAACTTACGATTTCAGATGTGGCTAAGGATGTTGATTTTTCTAGACAGGCAACCCACAAATTTATAAAAAATTTGGAAGCCAAAGGTCTTGTAACAGTTTGTAAAGTTGAACATAGTAAGAAACATAAAGCCATTCGTATGACTGAATTTGGTGAAGAATGCTATAAAAAAAATGAACTATACAAAGCTGAAATTGAGCAGCAACTTATCAATACGATAGGCGAAGAACATGTGGCCAAATTAAAGCATATCTTAAGGCTTAATTGGCAATTGGAACATTTAGTAATGCAGGATTCACTCTAAGGAATGGAATACGTTCAGAATTCTTAGAGTAGTATCACTAACCTCCTTTGATTATGAAGGGCACAGAAAAAGTCGATTTGCTGCCAAAATTATGATGCCAATCGACTTTTTGTGTTTTAGACAAATTGTTTTGCTAAGCACTAAAAATTCTGAATTAATGCTTCACCCTATAGAAAATGAGCCGTTATAATATTGATATAAGAGGTGAATGTGATGAAAAAGGATAGAGGAAAAGTTTGGTTAGGTGTTGCTGGAGTTGCTGTGAATGAACTTGGTCAATGGTTAGTTGTAAAAAAAGCATATAGTGGCTTAAAGGGAAGATGGTCATTGCCAGCTGGATTTGTCAATGCGGGTGAAACGGTGGATGAGGCTGTTGTCAGAGAATTAAAAGAAGAAACAGGCATTGATTGTTATGTATCTGGCTTAATTGGTTTTCGTACAGGTGTTATTCGGGGTGAAATTAGTGATAATATGGCCATTTTCTATTGTCGAATGATAGATGAGCAACAGCTAATTTGTATACAAGAAAATGAATTGTTAGAAGCAAGATGGATGTTTCCACAAGAGCTGGCACAAGATGAAATGACATCCGTTATGTTAAGAGAGATGGCCTCCAATCAATTTGAAAAACACCAATTGCAGGGGATTGAGGGCATTAATCCAGGCGATGTTTTTGGCTACTCCTCCTATCGATTATTCTTTAAAAAATGATAATGGTGGATGACGGATATTTGGAGCTGTAAAGAATCCTTACTCTTCTATTAAATGTTAGGCGTAGCAGAATCGAAATGATTTTCCTAAATATGACGAACAAGCGAAAACAAGGCTATGTTCATTGAAAGCGTTGTCGTAATCATGTAAACTAGTGGGAGGAAAATGGAGGTTATACATACATGGATGGTCCAGTTTCATTAGTTCAGCTAATCATTTCAATTTTGTTATTTTTCGTCATGTTCTTTGGTATCGGGTTTTTATTAAATATGCTTTTGCGCATGACATGGTTAATGGCAATTGTGTATCCAATCGTTGTTATTTTCATTGTCGATGATGTAAGCTTTTTAGATTATATTTTCAAGCCAGGCTCTGCGTTTCCAGCTTTGATCGATAAATTACAAGCATTGCAATTTGTAGATATTGCTATTCTATCTGGTGGCTTTGCAGGTTCTATTGTAGCTGGGATTGTCATGATTTATTTACGAAAAAGTGGATATCGAATGTTTTAACAAGCTTCAGTATTTATCTCTATGCATTGATGTAGAGATAAATACTGATTTTTTTCTAACACAGCCTCATCATGAAGAAGTGTCCTTTTTATAATAGGAATTGGTAGGTGATGATGGCGATAAAAATTCCTGTTAGTGCCCCGAAAAAAACCTCGCTTCGCTTGTGACCTAGCAATGTTTTCAGCTCTTCCATTTTTTCTTGCCCATCCATTTGTGGCCATTTCTTTAAATCATGAAGCAATGTTTGAAAGTCCTTCCGTAGCTGATTTAGGATGGCTGCATGTTGACCTGCCTGATAACGAACACCACTTGCATCATACATAACGATAAATGAAAACATAGCAGCGACAGCAAAAATGGGAGAATTTAAGCCAGTTTCATAGGCAATTGAGGTTGTAAGTCCTGTAACGGAAGCAGAATGTGAGCTAGGCATTCCTCCAGTGGAAGTAAACAGTCCCCATTTAATTTGTCTGGTCATTAAAAAATGAATTGGAATTTTGACAAACTGTGCAAAGAGAACTGCAAAGAGGGCAACGAGTAAAGGGGTATTTTGAAGTAAACTCATAATCATCACAACCTTCACTTATAATTGCCTTTATTATAACATTCATTATTTTCTAAAAGAAGCTAAAGCCAATTATTACGCGTTTTCTGAAACTTAGGTATAATGAAGAATGAATGGAGGAATTAACATGCATATTGTAAAAGAAGCAAAAACATTTGAAACGATTTCTACTGAAGTGCTGGTAGTAGGGGTCACAAAACATCGTGAACAAATGCAGGATTGGGCAACCTTTTCATCATTTTACGGAGAATCCATTAATGCGTGGCTAAGCGCAGGGGACGTATCGACAGAGCTAAAAAAATTAACGAAATTGCCATTTTTGAAAGATCACACTAATCTTAAACGTATTTTATTTGTGGGATTAGATGAACGTAAAAATCTAACAGAGGGCGATATACGTGCAGCGTTTGGTTTAGTAGGTAAGGAGCTAAGAGCCTTAAAGGTTAAGGAATATTCGGTTTGGCTTGAATCCTTTACGACAGAAGATATTACTGTTGCTGATGTTGCATTTTTAGCTGGTGAGGGAACAGGTCTTGGTTATTATGCAATTCCTCATTACAAAACAACATCAAATGAAGTCGATAAGCGTATTGAGGCTATTCATCTAGTAACGAAAGCTAGTGACATTGATGAGATTGTGGCAAGCTTTGAGGTAGGGATTATTTATGCAGATGCAGTAAACGAAGCACGAAGCTTAATTAATTTACCACCGAATCTTCTGACAGCAACAGACTTGGCTAATTATGCGGAATCTCTTGCCATAAAATACGATTTTGAAGTTGAGATTTTAAATAAGGCACAATTAGAGGAGCTTGGTATGGGTGGTATTTTATGTGTTAATCAAGGCTCCCAAGAAGAACCTCGTTTAATCACATTAAAATATAAGGCTACTGAAAACTTTGAGGATCCAATTGGTCTTGTAGGGAAAGGCGTTACATATGATACAGGTGGCTACTCCTTAAAGCCAAAGGATTCAATGGTAGGCATGAAGGGTGATATGGGCGGTGCTGCGGCAGTGCTGGGCGCCATGAAAATTATCGGTGAATTACGTCCAAATAAAAATGTTGTAGCTGTTATTGGTTCTTCTGATAATATGGTGTCGGCTACAGCCTTTAAACCTGATGATGTCATTACAACATATAGTGGTAAAACAGTCGAAATATTAAATACGGATGCAGAGGGACGCTTAGTATTAGCAGATGCTACTACCTATGCTAAACAGCAAGGTGCAACCTCGCTTATTGATGTAGCGACATTAACAGGTGGAGTGATTACAGCACTTGGTATGGATAAAACTGGGGCATTATCGAATAATGATGAATTCTTTGCTGCATTTATGGAAGCTTCACAAGAAACGGATGAATTTGTATGGCGCATGCCTTTAACGGAAAGTGATAAAAAGCGAATTCGTAAATCGGATGTTGCTGATTTAAATAATTCTCCAGGTCGAGATGGACATATGATTTTCGGTGGGGGCTTTGTTGGTGAGTTTGTTGGCGATACACCATGGATTCATTTAGACATCGCTGGCACATCTGATGCAGTTGCTGTACATGATCTAGGTCCAAAGGGTGGTACAGGTGTCATGGTAAGAACTATTGCAAACTTTGTGCAACGATTAGGGGAAGAGAAATAAAAACGTTACGGTGAATGTACCTTGTTTCAGTAGTGATATTGATAGTAGATAAGCTATTCCTCGATAATGTTAAGTAGCTTAGGCGATGTACATGTGATAGTTGTGCCCTCCCAACATACGATAAAGTAAAAAGGGAGGTAGCTTATGCCATTTTTCGGAGGTTATCCAGGAGGAGGCTTTTGGCCATTCGGTGCACCGTTTTTTGGAGGCTTTTTAGGTAGTTTTCTTGGATCACAATTTAGGCCATATCCACCATTTTATCCAAACTATCGTCCATATCCACCAGGACCGTATTTCCGTCCAGGTAGACCATTTCCACCACCATATCGTAGACCTTATTAAGCTGAATAAGTGAAATATGTAAACCAGTTGTCGAGATTAAATCGTCAACTGGTTTTTTCTTAATTTGTAAATGTTTTCATGGCTGTTAATTGGTATTGTTCTTGAAAAAATCATTAAAATGGCATGAAATAAACTGTTGACAGAATATACTAAATTATTTATTATTCTTATTATATTACTAAGAATTGAAAACGTAGCTGACTAGCAAACTAGAGGCTCTTATTGTTCATTGGCATCGCTATGCCCATGGATAATATGAGTCTTTTTTCTATCTCTAACAAGAGACAAGAAGGAGTGAAATGGAATGGGGAAAGTTTTTATCGTAGGTGCTGGTCCTGGAGATGTGGATTTGATCACTGTCAAAGGATTACGGTGTATCGAATGTGCGGATGTCATCCTGTATGACAGACTCATTAATAAAGAGTTGCTTGCTTATGCTAAAAAGGATGCTCAACTTATCTTTTGCGGTAAACTGCCTCAGCAACATGCCATGATACAGGACCATATAAATCAATCAATTGTCAGCTATGCACAGCAGGGAAAAATTGTGACGAGATTAAAGGGAGGTGACCCCTTCGTATTTGGCAGAGGAGCAGAGGAAGCAGAGGTGCTTGCACAGCATAATATTCCATTTGAAATTGTCCCCGGCATTTCTTCTGGGATAGCAGCACCAGCCTATGCGGGAATTCCAGTTACACATCGTGATTTAAGCTCAAGTTTTGCGATGGTTACAGGTCATATGAGAGAGGGCAGGGATGATGCCATACAATGGGAAAGCCTTGCAAAAGGAATTGATACAATTGCAATTTATATGGGGGTTGGTAATCTTCCTTATATTCGTCAGCAGCTGCTTAAGTATGGTCGCGATGAAGATACGCCTGTAGCACTTATACATTGGGGAACACTTTCTCGGCAAAAGACAGTTATGGGTACCTTAGCAACTATAGAAAAGATTGCACAACGAGAAAATATCCAAAATCCAAGCATAATTGTAGTGGGAAAGGTTGTTACATTGAGGGAATCCATTCAATGGTTTGAGCAAAGCATTCCACAGCCGCAGTTAGTAAAAAATTCTGTGTAAGGATGTGGATTTATGCAAGCTATTTTATATATTGCTCATGGAAGTCGAGTAAAGGAAGGTGTAGAGCAAGCCATTGCCTTTCTAACGAGCGTACAACTGGAGATTGATATACCAATTCAAGAAATTTGTTTCCTTGAATTGGCGGTACCCACCATTGCTGAAGGAATCGATAGCTGTATTAAACGAGGGGCTACAGCAATTGCGATCATGCCTATTTTATTGCTAGCTGCACAGCATGCAAAACAGGATATTCCAAGTGAAATCGAAAAAGCGAAAAAACAGTATCCAGATGTAGAATTTACATACGGTGAACCACTTGGTGTCCATGAATTATTAATTGATACACTACACACTAGGATTTTAGAAACAAAATTACCTACTAACAATGCAAATGTTTTACTAATTGGTCGTGGAAGTAGTGATCCAGTAGTCAAGAGCGATTTAGCTAAAATCGCAGCAAGGCTACGTGAGAAATATGCTTATACAGCCGTAGACACATGCTTTTTGTATGGAATAGGTCCAACTTTTGAGGAATGGCTACAGCAAAAGAAAAATAAGACTGATCAAGTATTTATCGTGCCGTACTTATTGTTTACAGGAATTCTTCGACAAAGTATAACAAAGCGCCTGCAAGAATATGAGGGTCGAACTATCACATTATGTGAAAGCTTAGGCTATGACGATAATGTAAGGAAAGTTTTAGTGGAACGTATTGCCGAATTACTAGCATGTCATAAGGAAGGTGTTCTGTCATGGTAGATAAAAGGACTGAAAATGTAAATTTAGCGTTAGATAATGTCCGTCAGATTTTAAATACTGTGAGTCATGGATCAATTACTTTAATTATCCAAAATTCCTATGTGGTCCAAATTGAAAAAAAGGAAAAAATAAGACTTCGATAATTTGATTTTGTAGAAAAAATAGCGCCAGCCAAATAAGGGTTTGGCGCTGACTCAATGAAAAGAAAGAACAGAAATGATACTAATACGTGAGGTGGCAAGCTTTGAAACTGCAAGTAATAAACAGTCCATTTAATGAGGAGCAGGTAAAGCTATTAAATGAGCTTCTCCCAAAACTAACTGGCGAGCAGAGGATTTGGCTAAACGGTTATTTAAGTGCACCGCTAACAACAATCAATACTATAGCTGAAGAAATAACGTCAACGGTAACACCAAGCACTAAAACAGTGACGATTTTATATGGTTCACAAACAGGTAACAGCCAGGGTCTAGCCGAAAAATATGCGGCCATATTGAAAAGCAATGATGTAGATGTGACGGTTTCATCTTTAGGAAAATTTAAGCCGAATAATTTGAAAAAACTTACAAATCTCTTATTGATTGTCAGCACACATGGTGAAGGAGAACCACCTGATCAAGCCATACAGTTCTATGAATTTTTGCATAGTAAGCGCGCTCCAAAACTAGAGAATTTACACTATTCGGTATTAGCTTTAGGGGACAGCTCCTATGAATTCTTCTGTAAAACAGGAAAAGATTTCGATGAGCAATTTGCCAAATTGGGGGCTACTCAAATTGTTCCTCGCACAGAATGTGATGTGGATTATGATGATGCTGCAGCACAATGGTTCTCAGCTGTTCAGAAGGAGCTCCTGCAGCAGGCTGATGTAGCGGCTACGGTAGAGGCAGCAAATCAGACCGTACAGGGAGATTCTACATATTCTCGAAAAAATCCTTTTTATGCTGAGGTACTAGAAAGCATCAATTTAAATGGCAGGGGCTCCAACAAAGAGACGCGTCATATTGAATTAGCCATTGAGGGGGCAAATTTCTACTTTGAGCCTGGAGATAGCATCGGTATTTTACCAGAAAACGATGAAAAATTAGTTGATGCTTTATTAACAGCACTACAGTTTGATCCACAAACTGAGGTAGATGTCTTTGATGGAAAATTATCAATAAGGGAAGCATTGCAAAAAAGGCTTGAAATAACTGTGCTATCCAAGCCATTGTTACAAAAGATTAGTACTTATACAGTGCATAAGGAATTTACAAAGTTAGTAGAAGACGCTAACGCATGGAAGGACTATGCAAGGGGAAGAGATTTACTTGATGTTGTGGAGGATTTTGCGCCATTTTCATGGAATGCACAGCAATTTGTAGAGTTGTTACGTAAAATTCCCGCACGACTTTACTCCATTGCCAGTAGTCAAAAGGCGAATAATGAAGAAGTGCACTTAACAATTGGGAAAGTAAGCTATGAGACAAATGGACGTCAACGTCTTGGCGTTTGCTCTGGTAGCATTACAGAGCGTATTCAAATTGGTGATACATTACCAGTTTATGTGCATAAAAATCCTAATTTTAGATTACCAGAGCAGCAGGACACGCCAATTATCATGATTGGTGCGGGTACAGGTGTGGCTCCATATCGGGCATTTTTAGAGGAGCGTGAGGAGCTAGGGATTGAAGGAAAGGCTTGGTTAATTTTTGGTGATCAGCATTTTGTGACAGATTTTCTGTATCAAACAGACTGGCAACGTTGGCTTGCTTCTGGCACACTAACGCAAATGGATGTAGCCTTCTCACGAGACACTGATAAAAAAATCTATGTGCAACATAAAATTGAGGAAAATGCAGCGGCTTTTTATGAATGGTTGGAGCAAGGGGCTGTTATTTACGTATGTGGTGATGAAAAAACGATGGCGGCAGATGTCGATGCCACAATACATCGTCTGATAGAGCAACAGGGGCAAAAAACGCCAGAGGAAGCGAAAGCCTTTGTCAATGAACTAAAACAACAAAATCGCTATCAACGTGATGTTTATTAATAAAGGAGAGAAGATACATGACAGGAAAAATTATTTTACCTCCACAACCAGGAAACCCTAGTGATGTAGAGCGTATAAAAAGTGAAAGTAATTATCTGCGTGGAACACTTGAACGTACGATGAATAACCCATTAAGTTCAGGAATTCCAGAGGATGATAACCGACTGATGAAATTCCATGGCAGTTATTTACAAGATGATCGTGATCTTCGTAATGAACGACAACGTCAAAAGCTAGAGCCTGCTTATCAATTTATGGTGCGAGTACGTACACCAGGTGGAGCAGCTACACCAGCACAATGGCTAGTAATGGATGAAATGGCGAGAAAGTATGGCAATGGTTCCTTAAAATTAACAACACGTCAGGCATTTCAGGTACACGGTATTTTAAAATGGAATGTCAAAAAATATATGCAGGAAATTAACGATGTATTATTGGATTCTCTTGCAGCCTGCGGGGATGTAAACCGTAATGTTATGTGTAACGTCAATCCAAATCAATCAGCATTACATGAGGAAATCTACAATTGGTCTGCAAAGTTAAGCGAGCATTTACTTCCTAGAACACGAGCATACCATGAGCTTTGGCTAGATGGTGAAAAGGTAGTGGATAGTCAAGAGGAAGAAATTGAACCAATTTATGGTGCATTATATTTACCACGTAAATTTAAGATTGGTATAGCTGTTCCTCCAAGCAATGATGTAGATGTATTTTCACAAGATATCGGTTTAATTGCGATAGTTAAGGAGGGCAAGTTAGTAGGCTTTAACGTTGCAGTAGGTGGTGGAATGGGCATGACACATGGCGATCATGAAACATACCCACAGCTTGCTCGGGTTATTGGCTTTATCACACCAGATAAATTACTGGAAACGGCAGAAAAAATTATTACGATTCAACGCGATTATGGCAATCGTTCCGTACGTAAAAATGCTCGCTTTAAATATACGATTGATGCAAGAGGGCTTGAATGGTTTAACGAAGAGCTGACACGTCGTCTAGGCTGGGATATTCAAGAGGCACGTCCATTTACATTTGATCGTACAGGTGATGAATTTGGCTGGATAAAAGGAGCAGAGGGGAAATGGCATTATACGCTATTTATTCAAAATGGGCGTATTAAGGATTTTGAAGATTACCAACTGTTAACAGGGCTACGGGAAATTGCGAGGGTACACACGGGTGATTTCCGCCTAACACCAAACCAAAATTTAATGATTGGCAATGTTACTCCGCAAAAGAAGAAAAAGATTGCAGCTCTTATTGAAGAATATAGGCTAACAGATGGTGCACATTATTCTGCCCTACGACGAAATTCTATTGCTTGTGTATCGTTACCAACATGCGGATTAGCCATGGCTGAAGCAGAGCGCTATTTGCCTTCCTTGATTACAAAAATTGAAACCATCATTGATGAGGCTGGCTTAAACGAAACGGAAATTGTTATTCGTATGTCTGGCTGTCCTAATGGTTGTTCGCGAGCTGCTATGGCTGAAATTGGCTTTATCGGCAAAGGACCAGGAAAGTACAATATGTATCTCGGAGCAAGCTTTACAGGAAATCGCCTTAATAAAATCTATCGTGAAAATATTGGTGAAGAGGAGATTTTAGCAGAGCTCCGTCCAATACTTCTGCACTTTGCCAAGGAACGGTTAGAGGGCGAGCATTTTGGTGATTTTGTGATTCGAGCTGGCTATGTCACTGCTGTTTATGATGGTCGCGAATTTCATGCACAATACTAGAAAAATAGACTAGACGAAGGCTGTAAGGAAGGTGTTACTTTTCCTTACGGCCTTTCTGTGTTATTAACTAAGGCTTGTTCCAGTGCTTTTACAACAGCACCTACACGTGATTGAACACCCAGTTTTCGTAGAATAGAGGAAATATGATGTTCTACAGTCCTCTTACTAATAGAAAGCTCTTTACTAATAACTTCACTTGTTTTTTCTGCTACAATAAGCTGTAAAACTTCTAGTTCTTTTGGTGTAAGTAGTGTTTTTTCGAAGGAAGGAAACAAAGTATATCCCGCATAGACCTTCTTCACTGTCGCAATTAAATCCTCATTAGACTGTTCTTTTTTTATAAAGGCTTTAGCTCCAGCATTTTGTGCAGCTTGAATATAGGCATCATCATCGTAGCCGGATAAGATAATAATCGGCATCGTGGGTATGCTTTTTATAATAGCTTTTGTTAAGTTTAGCCCATTATATGTCTTAATGCGAATATCCATTAAGAGTACATCAGGCTGTAATGACAAGATATCCTCTAAAAGTTGCGAGGGGTCAGTGATCGTACCAACTACGTGAATAGTTGGCTCAGCTTCTAGTATTGTTTTTAGGCTTTCTACTAATAATAAATGGTCATCTACTAATAATACTTTAATGGACATGCTGTTCACTCCATTTCAATGGTAATGTGATTGTAGCGGTTGTATGTTGGTTGAACTGGGATTCTATTATAAATTCCCCATCTAGTTGCTCTACCTTCTTTTGAATAGTCAACAATCCAAAGTGTTCCCCTGCATGTAATGTCTGTTGTTCAGGAATAGCAAAGCCCTTTCCATTATCAGCTACAACCATTACTAGCTCATGCTGTTTATCGTAAAGAGCGATATGAATGTATGTTGCTTCTGCATGTTTTATACTATTATTAAGGAGCTCCTTTAGCATACGAAATAAGTGAACTGCAAAAAAAGAGGGGATACGTTCATCATCTATATCATATGTTAGGTGCACATCAATAGCGTGTTGTTGTTGAATTTTTTGCTGTAAGGACTGGATACTTAAACCGAGCCCTAAATCTTCCACCATTATTGGATGCAAATCATGACACATAGTACGAATAGTTGTAATAGTTTCTACTAACGGCTGCTCGATTGTGTCAACTGAACCTATCTGTATTTTACGTACTACTAATAATAGTTGCTGTAAAACATCATCATGAAGAAAAAGTGATAATTGTTTACGCTCCTCCTCGATCGCCTCTAGTAATTGTCGATTATAGTTTGTAAGTTGCTGTGAGGTTTGTTGTGCCTCCTGTGTAATTTTATCTATTTTTTGGATGGTTAGTGCACTAGCAAATAATTGTACTGCCTCTACATGAATATTTTTTAGTAATGTTAGCTCCTCTTTTTCCCACTTGGTGAAATTACTTTTGCGACCTACAATAATAATACCGTTAATTTCTGTACCATTACTTAGCGGCAGTGTGTGGTAAAGTGATTGTTTCAAAATTTCAGTATGATTTTGCTGTTGTTGTAGGTAGTATTGTATATCTTGCTGAGCTGTTGGAGAATGTTGAAATAAGCCTGAATCATAAAGAATTGCTGGAGTAGGCTGTGACCATATGATACATACACCTTCTACATCAAACATTTTATGAAGTAATTGTGCAATACGTTTAGCACAGATAGGCAAAAATGCTTCTGAATTCATTTGGTTGAAAATATGCTGTTTTTCTTGCTGGATGGCTTGAAGCTTTGCCACCATCTGCTTTTCTTCGATGTGTTTAAATGATTTGTAAAAAAATGTGAATATTCCTCCACCAACGATAAAGGCTGTGAACTGTTGAGTAGAAAATTGTAATAATCCTATTAAGATAGCAGATGTGATCAGACAGGCTAAAAATACAGGAAATAGTTGTCTGATAAGGTAACTGAAATTTATAATTTCCTGTTTTGTTAATAAATAAGCAAGTGCAATAGGGAACAGAGTAATGGATATAATCGAAAATTCATAGGGCACACTTGGAAGATGGAAAATAGAGAGTTGAATCATACTTATTAAAACAGGTGTAAAAGATAGGACAAGGCTAATGACCAATATACGCAATTGATTCTGCACCCATTTTGTATGTGACAACCATTGCCTACTAAGAAAATAGCTACATAATATAATGGAAATCAAAATATTGAGAATGATCATAATCGGTATAAGAGTTGCCGCCCAAGGTGTTAATAGAACTATGTCTAAAATAGTAATCGTTATCGCTATTATTAAAGTTAACCATTTAAAGAATGATAAATGATTTCTTGCTTTAGGGATAGGAAAGTATTCAAAAAAATGCATAAGAAAAAAAGGTGCTAGACTAATTGCCAATGTTTCAATGGAAGATGCAATCTGAATTTGATAACTTGATAGTTTAGCATAAGTTATGGCTATACCAGTGATACACATCAATTGAAAAAAACGTTGAACAATCATAGCTTTAGGCTTTTTTAGATAAGCGTAAAAGCCAATGCATAAAAATAATAGACCAATAAAATTTGTTGAATGATTATATAAAATAAGCAATATCGCATTAAGGTAGTCATTGCGATGGATTTGTGCATCGACTAGATGAAAAGGTTGTGTGCGGATAACTGCGAAAATCCAAAGACTAGACAAGACAAGAAATAATAAAATACGCTGATACAATATAATGAATTCTCCTCTAATCTATTAAGTGAATAATCTGTTTTATATAGGGTGATTTATCATTAAAATAGTGTTGTAATAATGATTTAGCTTTTTTTGTATAATATTTTGCTAAAATAGAGCAGTAGTCAATAGCTCCTGTTTGATATATATACTCTCTAATTGTAGTTAAATGCTTTGTAGCTACATCTTGACTACGGATTAATTGTAGCTGTTTCAATAACCAACCATGATCATATGTATTACTATGCTGTACTGCTTTAATTAAAGGAAGTGTAGCTTTTTGGTGAAGTAAATCACTTTTATGATCAGCAAAAATATCGCGTATATCATTTTGAAGTTGTGCGCCGTAACCAATATAAATAGCGATTTCTTGCAAAATAGGAGATGGAACAGTTGAACTATGTAATTCAAATATAAGTTGTAGAAATGAACAAGACTTTTGTTGGACAATATGAAAATACTGCTCCTCTGTTGCTGCTGGATGTTCCATAGTAAGATGGAAATCTAGCCATTGCCCATTACCAGCAGTGCGTAAATAGTGGTGAATAATAGCAAATCGATCTGTTGTAGAGGAAGCAGTATTTGGCATTAGCAAATGCAATGCCTCCACTAGTAATAAATTTCCAATCATTAATAATTGGTGTTTGGCAATAGGAGTGTCTAAACTGTTGTCATGATCTATAACATCGTCAAATAAATCTGTAGCCAACATTAATAATTCAATCCCAGCAGCTTGTTTCATTTTTGTAGTATGCGATACCTCAGTTTCAGTTAAGAGAGAGAATACATAGTAAGAAAATTCTCCCCAAGTAAAATCCTCTTTATTTTGACTAAATATTTTCCCACTTTGATGTAATAATTGTAAAGTAAGCTTTTGGATATCATACTCTAAGCCACTGGTAAGTAAGATATCTTTAATAATAAGTTGAATAGTAGTACGCATATCTATTTCCAACCTGGTGAGCCTATATCCATCTTTCCATCACGTTGTAATGCTAATAATTGAACTACCTCTGGCTCTAGTACTGATTCTGCGTAGATCCAATCCTCTATAGTAAGCTCCTTTTTTTTCTTAAATAATTGAATAACTTCCCATAATTGTCCATTCATTTTAGGTAAATCTCCTTAATAATTAAATTTATTCCAGTTTCTATAATACTACAAAAAAGAATAATAGTAAAATATTATATTTATATCAAATATTGTTAAATAGGTATATTCCGCTAGAAAATGGCGGAATATACGGATATATTTACCAAAAAGGGTTTGGTATATTATAGACATGCAAAATAACATTGTAGTTGCATCATTGTTAGTTTATTTTTGGTAGAAATAGTTATATAAGTTTTGAGATATAACTAAAAACAAGAAAAATAAATACTCAGGTGGTGAAAATATGAAATATACAATTAATAATTCAGTGAAATTAACCATCATCGAGGGAGAAAGTGTACTACTCAATGTTGATGATGGTAAATATTATGGTGTTGACGAGGTAGGTACGGAAATTTTGAATTTACTGGAAAATAATGAGCATATTTCTAATATAGTTAATAAGATTGCACGTATATATAATGTTGAAGAGACAAAAGTTGCTATAGACGTAAAAAAGTTTATTACAAAATTAAATCAATTGAAGTTGGTACATGTGCATGAGTAGGGTTATTAATAGATTTTTAGTATATAAAACTGTTTTAAGTTTTAATAGAAACTTAAAAAAATATGGATTTAGTTATGTTAATGAAGAGTATTTAATTAAAGACACATTACCTCCATTAAGGGATTTAACGGAAATTGACTTAGATTATATAAAAGAAATACTAAAAATGGTAGAAGATACATGCTTACTCTTTTTTAATGAAGCAAGGTGTTTACATCGATCAGTGAGTGCTTATCATATATTTAGAAAAAAACAATTACCTATTGATTTAGTTATAGGTGTCAGTAAGAAACCTTTTATATCACATGCATGGCTAGAATTTAATGGTCAAGTAATAAATGATGCACCGGAGTTTGTGGAAAAATTGAGTGTTCAATTTAATACTTTTAATTTAAGAAGGGAGTGATTAAATTGGGGAAATTTTCAGGAATTATTAATCTCAATAATGAATCTATTCCTAAAGATAAAATTTTACAAATCTGGAGTAGAGAACTTTTTAACGATACCATTGAAATGGACAAATCCTTCTTGATAGGCTTAAACAATCATAATGATGTAGTAGGAAATGAAGAAAGTATCTATAATGACAAAGATTTATTAGTAATTGCTGATTTACGTATCGACAACCTCGATGGATTAAAAGAGAACCTAAAATGTATCCAGAGTAAGAGTTTAGAAATAATATTACATAGTTATAAGAAGTGGGGAATAGATTTTTTAAAATATATAAATGGAGAGTTTGCAATTTTTATATTTGATAAACAAAGAAATCTATGTTTTCTTGCAAGGGATTCTTTTGGGCTGAAATCTTTATTTTATATGAAAGAAGGTCATAACTTATTCTTTTCAACTGAATTGAAGTTTCTAGAAATGTTGCAGGAGACAACTAGTTTTAACAAAGAGTACTTTATCGACTATATTTATAATCAAGCTACACCTCCGAATATACAAACTCCTTTTAATAATATTTTTAGGGTGGAAAAAGCAACCTATCTTGAAATCTCAAAAGAGAAATTGATAAAGAATGTATACTGGGAATTACTTTATAAACCAATTAATTATAAAAGAAGTTCTGATTATGTGGAACATTTTAGGGATATTTTTAGCAAAGTCATTCTTAACCAAAGTAATACATACGGTAAAGTTTCTATTATGATGAGTGGTGGATTAGATTCCACGTCGATATATGGTATAGCAAAACAGTTAAGAGGCGAAGAAGTATTCCCTGTATCTAACGTCTACGATATATATAAGGAAGATGATGAAAGACCCTATATAAAACTGATATTAGATCAGTATGGGGAAAAAAATCATAAATTTATTATAAGTGACGAACTATGGATACTAAAAAATTATTTTCAACATAAGATATTAGATGAACCTTGTATAAATACATTGAGTTATAGTTTAGTTCATGAGAATCTAAAAGCAGCTAAAAACGGTGGTGCGACTGTCGTGTTATCTGGCTATGCTGGGGATCAAGTTTTTGGCTACAATCCTGAGTATATTTCAAATGATTTAAGAAATTTAAACATCATAGGTTTTTTTAACGAATCTAAAAAACTAGCTCGCTTTAGAAATGAAACTCTTATCTACGTAATTAGAAATTATGGAATTAAAGGTCTTTTTAACACAGATGAAAAATCACCAGTGTTAAGTGAATATGCTAATAATTTTATTTTAAGTAAGAAAAATAAAAAAATTTTTAAATCAAAAATAAATAATAGTTTTAAATATATACAAAGAAGCCAAGGCTTCACAATGACTCGATCGATAGCTGAATCATTAGGAATGGAAGTAAGATTTCCTTTTCTAGACAGGGAACTTGTAGAGTTTTTGTATAATATTCCAATTCATCAAAAAATAAACAACGCTACTACTAAAGTTCTACTACGAAACTCAATGAGGGGAATTGTTCCAGACCCAATTCTTGATCAACAAGGAAAGTCCTCTGATGACCTATTGCTCTTTCAAGGTTTTAAGATCGAGTGGGATACTATTGCTAAAGCATATAGAGGTAGTTTATTAGCTGAGTTAGGAATAATTAACCTAGAGGATTTTAAAAACCAAATGTTAATGTACAAGCATGGAGTATTGAGTAAAGGTATGGATTATTTTGCTACATTAGAAGCAGAGCTATGGTTAAAAAGAAAAGTAGGTGATGTGAGTTGTCCATCGTTGCAATATTAACTATTACAATATTTTTACTAACTTTAATATATTCAATACGTACATACTATAGAAGTGCTACTTTCGTTAATGGGAGAACACCGTTACCAAGCACTTATAAGGATAAACTAAATGATAATTTTAACGGTATTCTAATATTTTATGACGAAATGACAAATATAAAATTAATAAATTTTTTGTCAAACAAAATAAAGAAGTTTAATTCTTCTATATTAATAAATGTATTAGATGAGAGAGAGCCGATACAAACTAATGAACTAATTAAAGTATATCAAGTTAAAAGTACGCCAACAGCCTTTATTATAGAAAATGGAGTAGTTAAGAAAAGTATAAATGCAAATGAAAAGATATTGTCAGTAAAAGAACTCGAAGATTTTATTCAGAGTTAATACTCCAATACAAAAGAAGGATGGTCTAGAATGTTTATATTTATAATTGGAGCAATTATTGGTCTTATTTTTATAAAAAGTAGCATTGGTAAAATAAAGAACCCTTTTGCGTTTAGAAAAGTATTATCAGGTTATAATCTCTTTTTTTTAAAGAAAATTTTTATTGTTCCAGTTATTCTTATCGGTCCTTTAGAGTTATTAATTGGTTTGACACTGTTATTGAGAATAGATGATATTTATAATTACATGGTGTATTTTGCAATTTTTTTACAAATTATTTTCTTATTAATGATGCTATTTAATTATAATCGCACTCTACCATTTGGCTGTGGTTGCTTTGGATTACATGCACCAGAAAAAATTACAAAAAAGAAAATTATCATAAATCTAACAATGCTCTTTGCTTGCTCAATTATAGTAGTAACAATTTGAGGGGATTCTGATGAATAAATATAATTTCACATGGAAAAGAGTTTTGAAACTAGTTAATAAAAAATGGATATTATTTGTGATTTTGTTAACTGTATTAATTAATGCAGCTATCGCTCCCTTATCACCTGTTATCGTAATGGAATTAATTGATAATGGTTTTAGCGGAAATGGTGAATATTCATTTTTTTCGTTAGTTCTTATGTTACTGGGGATTGGTATTCTACAAATTTTTGTTATTGGTTCTCAAAGTTTAGCAATGATCTCTTTAACTTCAACAATAACAAAAAATGTAAGAGAAAACTTACATTCAAAGTTACAAGAGCAACCAATTAGCTTTTTTACAGAAACTAAAATGGGTGAAATGATTGCACGTTTAAATGAAGAAGCCAATTCAATTGGAGATACAGCAATAAAACCATTTGTCTATACTTTACAGACAATTTTATCTCTCTTAGCAACAATAGTTGTTATGTATTCATTGAACTGGAAATTAACTACAATTATATTACTGATAATTCCAATATTATTTATTCCATTGCCATTTATAGGGAAATTCGCTTATAAATTTAGTAAAAAGTTAGTTGAGTCAATAACAGAATTAAATAATTATATCCATAAAAATCTAAATATTAATGGTGTACTTTTAAATAAAATTTATGGGCGTAGAAAAGAAATAAATCAAGAATTTTATGAACAGATTACTGCGGTCAAAGATCTAACTATGAAACAATCTTATGTTGCAATAGGCTATGATAACTTTTTTATGCTGGCTACAACATTAGCTCCATTACTAGTATATTGGTTCGGAAGACCTGGAGGAGCTTTAGAAATTACCGCTGGTACAGCGATAGCCTTTACTGGCTATATTGCATCACTATTTAATCCAATTCAACAAATTGGACAGTTAAGTATCACTTTGCAACAAAGTAAATATGTATTCGAAAGATTTTTCGAATATATAGATTTACCCTCGTACCAATCAGACGAAGATGGTATAAAAAATATGCAAGGAAACAAAATCTTAATTAATAATGTCTGTTTTTCATATGAAGAAGGGACTCCTACATTGAAAAATATTTCTATCGAGATAAATGAGAAAGAAAAAGTAGGTATTGTGGGTCCTAGTGGTTCTGGTAAAACGACCTTGGGCTATTTATTAGCAAGATTGTATTTACCAGACAGCGGAAATATCTCAATCGGAAGTATAAATATAAACAATTATGATACCAATTATTATCATAAGAATGTTGGTATGATAGTTCAAGAGCCATATATTCTTAATGCTAGTATTTGGGAAAATTTAAAAATTGCTAATAAAGAAGCTACTGAGAATGAAATAATAACAGCAACTAAAAATACATTTATACATGATAAAATAATGTCTTTACCCGAAGGATACAACACTGTCGTAGGAGAAAGAGGTTATAAATTGTCGGGAGGAGAAAAACAGAGACTTGCAATTGCGAGAGTTTTTTTACAAAATCCTAAAGTTATTATTTTAGATGAAGCTACATCCGCACTTGATACTAAGACAGAGCATTTCCTACAAGTTGCGTTAACTAAATTGACTAAAGATAGGACGGTAATTACTATCGCACATAGAATAACTACATTAAAAGATTGTGACACTATTTATGTATTAAAAGATGGTGAAATTGTTGAAAGAGGTAAATATGAAACACTATTGACTGATAAAGAAAGTGAATTCAATAAAATTTATGCCTAATTGGGAGTGAGTTTTAATAATGGGGTTTTTTAAATATATTACGATTATATCATTAATTATTTTAATTTTGTCAACTTCCTTATTTATACGAGAAAAGCAAATTGAAATTGCAATTCATGATCAATTTGTAGAATCTTTACAGACCGAGCGAGAAAGTAATGGTGAACTAGAATCATCTGATGATTCCTTTGAACAATCGAGTGCAGAGGTAGATGATAATGTTCTTGAACAATTGAGTGTTGACAAAGATAATAAAAACCTTTTCTTAGTAGTAACAGCTTTCTCAACTTTATTATTAACATTATTTAGTGGCTCTATGTGGTATAGAACTCGAAAAAGGAAGGCTTAAATGTGGTAAAAAAAATAACATTAGTACTTAGTATATCCCTACTAATTATAACAGGTTTCTATTATTGTGTTATTAATCCAACTATTGAAGTATATAGTGAAGGTGACCTAATAAAAGATGATTATATATTGAATTCAGATGTTGGCATTGTAAATGGGAAGGAAATGGCGGAGAATAAATTAATTGTATATTCTGATTATAATTGTATAGCCTGTAAAGATTTCCACAATATGTTGACTGAAAATGACGAAATAACAAAACTAATTGAGAGCGGATTTATTAGTATTACTTATAAGGATTTAGGAACATCAAAACATAATAGCAAAAATGCTGCAAAAGCAGCTTTAGCAGCCCATGATCAAGGAGCATATACATCAATGCAAGAAATTTTATTTTCAAATGAAGATTGGTTAAAGGATATTGATGAAAGCATCTTTTATCATTATGCAGCACAGTTGAATCTAGATATAGATGAATTTGATAAAAGTTTTGATAGTAAAAAAATAGATAAAGAATTAAAAAATATTAAAGATGAATTTGATTCGTTAGGCGCTATAGGTACTCCAATTCTAATATATAATGAAAGGATTTACAATGGGGCGCCAAAAGATATTGAAAATTTTTTAACTATACTTAACGCAGATAACTAACTTGTGTCTGATGCCAAAAATGGCTTTATATATAATAAAATAATAAAAACTCAGGAGGTAGAATGGAATGAATTATACAAAACCAACAATTATTGAATTTGGAAATGCAGAAAATGTGATTAAAGGATGCGCAGGCTGGGGTACTGAGAGTCTAGTTTTTAACAGTTCAGATTCACAATATCGATGGATTTACAGCGGGGGTGGAAAATTGTGTATTTGTACAAGTTTAGATGGTACTAAATGTAAACCGCAACTTTAATAATAATAAAATTCTGAATATTTAATATAGTGTATCAGACAAACTATAAAATTGAAGCGAGGTAATGGTAATGACAAAATATACTGAACCAACATTAGTTGAATATGGACAAGCTACTAACTTAATTCAAGGATGTGGAGGCTGGGGCCTTGAAGGCCTAGGCTTTAATGATTCAGATAGACAATATAGATATGTTAGTACAGATAAAGTAGAGAATGTTTGTATTTGCACAACATTAGCTGGAAATGGAAGATGTTAATATAATTCGTTACCGAAGAGTATTTTTACTCTTCGGTATTTATTGCATCAATAGGAGGTAATGAAATGAAGCCTAATCTCCGAATTAGTTTTTTTATAATTGGTCTATTAATTTCTTTATATTTATTAGTAAGTTATTCAGTTTATAAAGGTATATTAATATGTCCTAATGATGGATGTGATGAGGTAGCTATGAGTCCATACTCAAAGATAATAGGAATTCCTGTTCCTTTAATAGGTGTATTTGGTTACCTTGCTTTGATAAATTTAAGTATATTTAAAATAGAACGTTTTTTAACTATGACGTTAATTTTAGCTTTTTTGTTTTCATCATATTTAATGATTATTTCCATATTTATTATTAAAACACTTTGTTTTTGGTGTTTGTTGTCTTTTCTGATTATTTTAATTACCTTGCTTTTACAAGTAAAAGATAAGATTAAACGTATTAATAAAAAAGGTTTTATTGATGAACAGATAAGTTAATATCGTTTTAATATATTTATACTTAAACCTGCAGATAATCAATAACTTGGGGGTTTTAGCATGTCAGTCTTAAAAGTAAAATGTATATCAAAAACGTACGGTGAGGAAAATAATAAAGTTAAAGCATTAGATGAGGTAGATTTGAATGTGGGTAAGGGAGAATTTGTTGCCATTATGGGTACAAGTGGTTCAGGGAAATCGACCTTACTTAATATGATATCAGGATTAGATTCTGTAGACAAAGGCGAGGTACTAATTAGCGATGAAAATATAAATAATTATAATGATGCTAAATTAACACAACTAAGGCGTGAAAAAATAGGGTTTGTTTTTCAATTTTTCAATCTAATACCAGTTTTGACAGTGTTAGAGAATGTTACTATGCCTGCATTACTAACAAATAGTAAAAAGGAAGAAGTGAATAATAAAGCGATAGAACTTTTAAAATTAGTAGGTTTAGGTTCGTATATTCATACCAAGCCCTCACTGTTATCTGGAGGGCAGCAACAGCGAGTAGCTATCGCAAGAGCTTTAATTAATGAACCTGAATTGATTTTAGCAGACGAGCCTACTGGTAGTCTTGATTCAAAAACTTCTAAAGATATGATGAATATTTTACGTCAATTCTGTGAGGAACTAGGGCACACGTTAATAGTAGTAACGCATGATGCAAATGTAGCAGCTTACGCCGATAAAGTAGTTTTTATGCATGATGGTAAAATCTGTGATACTTTAAATTTAAAACATTCAGGTTTGAAGGATAATGAAGTAGTTAGAGTAATAGCCTCTAAGATTGAGGGGTTAAGTTTATGAGTTTATTAGTTAAAGCAGCTATTAATTTTTTATTAAGTCATAAGGGTAGAAATGCGTTTTTAATTTTAGGTATTTCTTTAGGCGTTGCTCTTATCGTAATTGTACAAATATTACTTGGTAGTTTACAAGAATCAAATGAAACAACTATAAGTGATATACATGGTGATTATGACTTAGTAGTTGGTTATCAAGATGGTCATAAATCATTGACTAATAAAGAACTTAATACGATAACGGATATGGAGGAAGTAGAAACAGTAACTCCATTTCTTTATCCATATTTAAATAAAGAAGAAGAGTACGACATGTGGGGTGAACCAATTTATGTTGGTTTTAATAATGACGAGCTGGCATATGAATATCCGTTTGTATCCATAGCAGAAGGACATTTTCCGAAAGCAGGAGAAGTTGTAGTTTCTCCCACGTATGCTACCTTAAAGAACTTGCAAATTGGTTCAGTTATAGAAATGAATTTTCCACCCTATGGAAAAGAAAAAGTGGTAGTATCCGGATTTAGCGAAGGTGATGAAGGCTTATCCAATATGGTTATTTTTGATTTTCACTGGCTTCAGGAGGCCACTTTGAATGTAGGAAAAACAACGGCATTAATTGTTAAGTTAGACGACATTAAAAAGAAAGCTGATGTTGTTCAACAATTGAAAAAGCTTAATCAAGATTTCTTTATCGATCAACGATTAGAGGTTGATAACCAACGTAATAATATTGGAGGATTGGGACCTTTTGTTCAGGGACTCAATATTGCAATTTACTTGGTGAGTGCATTAATCCTCATTAGTACGATGAGAATGTCTATTCAGGAAAAACAAAAGGATCTTGCAACTTTACGTCTTTTAGGTTTTGGAAGAAAACACATTATGTTTTTAGTTCTAATTGAAACATTGATTCTAGGCCTAGTATCTTTAATAGTAGGAATTATTCTTGGTATTTCCATCCCGTTTTTCACACTTGATCTTTTCTTAGGGCTTATGAATGTCCCAAATGCTGGTATTGTATTGCCGTATCAAGATATATTACTTAGTTTAGGAATTTTTACTATAGTTATCTTTTTATCTTCTCTCATTCCAGGATATATGGCAAGCTTGTCTTCACCAATTATTATTTATAGAGGTGTGAAAAGCACTCAAGATATTACTAAAAGGTATATCATAATTAGTTCATTGTATGTTGTATTAATAACTATAATATTTGCTTGTAACCAGTGGTATTGGCAATCACGAATTATGTATGTTATTAATGCTGTTTTATTTATAGTATTATCATTTATTACTATTCCTTTAATGTTTGTTTTATTTGAGAAAGTAATAAGCTATTTAGATAGAAAGGTAAAGGTTAGAGCAGAAATCTTATTAGCTACCAAAAATTTACTGAGGCAATTGGGGAGAAATGTACAAATATCTGTTATTTTTACTTTAGGAATTATCATAACTATTATAGGAATGGTGGTCTTAACAACTGTTAAGGAGTACACAACTAATACGATTATGAGTACTTATCCAAATGACTTAAAAGTAGTGTCTATTAAGTCCCAAGTGGAAGAGGGTTTCCCTTTTTCCTTTTATGAACTTGTTAATGAAACGCCTAATATTGAGGCATTTTTCTACACAAATGAGAAAGTATTCGAAACAATAAATCTACCTTTAAAACAAGGTGTACAAGATGAGATATTAATAAGTATTAGCGGAATTAATTTACAATACAGTTTGGATAGAAACGAGGTTAAGGTTAAAGATGAAATAAGTCTGGAAGAAGATTTAAGTCCTAATGGAGTAATGATAACAGAGGATACATCAAAGAAATTGGGGTATCAATTAGGAGATGTAATAGAGGGTGAAAACTTTGGAAATATAGATGGAGATGATAAGAGAGATTTTATTGTGGAAGGTATTATAACTAATTCAAAACATATTAGTGATGAATACAAAATATTTACTTCTAAAAAAATAATGGGTGATATGTTTGATGTTAATACACTTTATAGTGTAGAAATGAATATAGAGTCAGAAACGGATCAAGCAGAAACAATAGAAGAGATACAATCACTTATCCAAGAACCACAGTATACCAATACAATTCTATATAATAGGGCAGAAGAACTGAATGAATTAGAAGAACAATTCTTACAGCGTTTTTTTATTTTATATTTAGCAGTTGGGCTAATCATTATATTTACCATTATAGGTCTAATGAACAGCACAGCTAGCAGTATTAAGGAAAGAATACAAGAATTAAGTATGCTACGTGTGCTTGGTTATACAAAAGGAAGGCTATTCTCTCTTTTAGTATTAGAGGGGGCACTTTTGACAGGCTCTGTTGGTGTACTTTCAGTGATTCTATCAACTCTTTCAGCTTATAACCTATTATTAGGCATGAATGCTGAGACTATTATTATCACACCAAATCTATTGCTAGGATTGATAATTAGTTCTCCAATCGTAGGAGTTATTGCAGTGCTTTTCCCAGCTATTTGGGTTATAAAAAGAAATGTATTAGAAGGTATTCGTTAGAATTTGAACGAGACTAAAAGAGCAATAGAAATTTGCATATTTCTTTGTAGCTGTTATTCTGATTGCAGAAGCCAAGTGTATTTTTCCAACACTATTAGAACCTAAAAAAAGATATTTTCATTGTTATCAATAAAGCGTAATGTCGTAAAGCCTCGAATCTGCTAAGGATTTATCAAAGGCTAAGAATCGAATTTAAAGTTTGTGAGCTTAACTAAATAAAGTAGCTACTCTAGTGATTTCAGAAGTTACTGGTAGTTTGCTGCTACATCATGTGTGAAGTCCTACTTGAGGTGTTCACTTTTACAAGCTGATACTTGATACGACAAGAGTTCCTTATTTTTCCGCTGGTAGCGAAAGAAAGGAGCTTTTTTCTTGTTATAACCTGAATATAGGTATCTTTCCTGAACTTTGATAGAAAAAAAGATTCACCCGTTTTATTATTAGTTCTCCATGAATTGATATAACAATTCCTAGATTAATTCCCTAGATAGGCATAAACTTCACTTGTGTTTCTACTTTTCAATTAGATGAGATTTTTCGGCAATACATGGACATACTTTAAAGTGCAAAGGGAGCGAAGTGACTGTTTATCTTACTATGCTAGTTACAAACATTTGGTTCGATTATGAAAAAAATGTAATTACGATACATTTTTAATTTGGATGATTGAGCATTAACAGAATAAACTTTCATCGTTTTATTCTTACTTAAAGCATATTGGAAAGGATTCAATAGCCTTTCATACTTCATGACAAATGCCATGTTGGAGGGTCATGTCAATTGATAATAAAGTGATGGGGAAAACCCATAATGATTCCTCCTCCGATGTTTGTGTGGTAACTAACATGTTACACGAGGTCGTTATGGGCTCTTTTATTTTAGAGGTGTTGCGCTTAATATGACAATTCATTAAATGGAGTATTCCTCAGGAATAAACACCTTTAATTGTTTCGGCTTTACAAATACTTGGTCGCCCACTTTCAGTTGAAGAAGATGATATTGTTCTTTTGATAACTCGGCCTCTAAAAATTCACCAATATCCTCACGCCGTAACTCAATTTGTACAATTGGGCCAAGCAAATGAATGTGACTTATTTTGACAGGAACTGTACCTGTAACAGCCGTTTTTTCAATTTGAATATCATGTGGGCGAACGTAGCCAATAGCATCATCCTGGGTGTGTGCATGTGAGTCCGGTACATCAATAGCAAATTCACCATGTGTTAATTTACCATTATGTAAGCGTCCTTTAAAAATATTTACATTGCCTAAAAAATCATAAACAAATGGGCTTTTAGGGTTTGTATAAACCTCATCTGGACTACCAATTTGCTCAATTTGGCCATTGTTCATCACAACAATACGATCTGCTACATCTAGCGCCTCCTCTTGATCATGTGTGACAAATATACTTGTAATGTGGAAATCATCATGAAGTTTTCGTAACCATCTACGTAACTCTTTTCTTACTTTAGCATCTAGTGCACCAAAGGGTTCATCTAATAAAAGTACTTTTGGCTCCACAGCAAGTGCTCTAGCCAGTGCCACACGCTGACGTTGTCCACCTGAAAGCTGTGTGGGTAAACGCTCAGCGAAATTTTCCAGTTTAACAAGGCGTAATAGCTCCATCACTTTTTCTTTAATTTCTGATTTTGAGGGCCTTGTTTTACGAGGACGTACTTTAAGACCATAGGCAACATTATCAAATACGGTCATATGTCGAAAAAGGGCATAATGCTGGAACACAAAGCCTACATTTCGTTCCTTAGGCTGACGGTCTGTAATTGCTTGATCGTCAAATAAAATTTCCCCAACATCGGAGGTCTCCAGACCAGCAATTACACGTAGTAAAGAAGTTTTCCCTGAACCAGATGGACCAAGAAGGGCAACGAGTTCACCGGATTGAATATGGAGGGAAATATCCTGTAAAGCTTGAAAGGAACCAAACTTTTTTGAAACGTTTTTTATTTGAATGCTCATAACGGCAGTGCCTCCTTTAAACAGATTTCGATTTCCAAGCAATAATATCTTTCACGATTAGTGTAATGATGGCAATGACGCTCATTAGTGAAGCAACGGCAAAGGCTGCCGCAAATTGGTACTCATTATATAAAATTTCAATATGAAGCGGCATTGTATTCGTCATCCCTCGTATATGACCTGAAACAACAGAAACTGCACCAAACTCACCGATTGCTCGAGCATTACATAAAATAAGCCCGTATAATAAGCCCCATTTGATATTTGGTAATGTCACATGCCAAAATGTTTTAAAGCCACCTGCGCCAAGTGAAATAGAAGCCTCCTCCTCAGAGGTTCCCTGTGTCTGCATAAGAGGAATGAGTTCCCTTGCGACAAAGGGCAACGTAACAAAAATGGTAGCAAGCACAATCCCAGGAAGCGCAAAAACAATCTTAATATCATTTTCAAAGAGCCATTCACCAAATAGACCCTGTGAACCAAATAACAAGATAAATATCAAGCCCGCGATAACAGGGGATACAGCAAAAGGGAGGTCGACAATTGTTAGTAATAAATTTTTCCCTTTGAAATTAAATTTCGTTAATGTCCAGGCAGCCATAATACCAAAAATTGCGTTTAATGGGACGGCAATCACTACAACGGTTAAAGTTAATTTGATGGCTGCTAATGCATCTGGGTGTGTGATAGCTGCCATATACACGTCTATGCCTTTTTGAAAGGCACTAATGAAAATAGATACTAGTGGCAAAACAATAAAAAACCCTAAAAAAGCTAGTGCAAAAAATGTCAACGTATATCGTACGAAGTGGGGTTCTTGTAAGGCTGAAGACCTCGCTATGGCTTTATTTTTTTCAGGAGCAGCTTGCTGAATAACTGTAGATTGTTCCATATATACCTCCTACTGTACAAAGCGACGATTTGCTAGCCATTGTATGATATTTATGCTAAATAAGAGAATGAACGATGTAATGAGCATGACTAATGCTATGGCTGTAGCACCAGCGTAATCATATTGTTCTAGCTTTGTCATAATAATTAACGGTGTAATTTCAGTTTTCATCGGCATATTTCCAGCGATAAAAACAACCGAACCATACTCTCCTAGCGCTCGGGCAAAAGCTAGTGAAAAGCCTGTCAAAATGGCAGGAGCAAGCTCGGGTAAAATGACTTTTCCAAAGGTTTGTAAGCGTGTTGCACCAAGACTTGCAGAGGCCTCCTCAACCTCCGCACTAATATTCTGCAAAACAGGTTGGACTGTACGCACGACAAATGGTAGCCCAATAAATGTTAGGGCGATGATAATACCAAGCGGTGTAAAAGCAATTTTGAAATTGAAAAATTGACCAATCCAGCCATTGGGTGCATAAAGTGATGTTAAGGCTATTCCTGCTACAGCAGTTGGTAAAGCGAACGGTAAATCAACAAGTCCGTCAATAATGCGTTTAAAGGGAAATTGGTAGCGCACAAGCACCCAAGCAATAATGGTGCCAAAAACAACATTCAGTAAACCAGCAGCGAGCGCAGTGCTGAAGCTTACTTTATAAGAAGCAACAGCTCGAGGAGCAGTCACAATATCAACAAACTCTGCCCAGCTTAAGGATAGTGTATGAATAAGAATCGTAGAAAGCGGCAATAAAACTAGCAAGCTAACATAGAGCATGGTGTAACCAAGTGAAAGATGGAAGCCCGGAATGATGCGACGCTTTTTATTAACCGTTAAACTAGTCATAACAGGCCTCCTTATTGAGGTACATAAATTTCGTCAAATGTACCTTCATCTTTAAAATGTTTTGCTTGTGCTTCAGCCCAGCCTCCGAAATCATCGATGGAAACGAGCTCAAGTTGTGGAAACTGGTTTTGATATTTTGCTAGAATTTCTTCATTCCTTGGTCGATAGTAGTTTTTTGCAGCAATTTCTTGCCCAGCATCACTATACAAATGCTTTAGATATGCTTCGGCTACTTCACGTGTCCCTTTTTTATCAACAATCTTGTCAACAATTGCAACAGGAGGCTCAGCTAAAATACTTAAAGAAGGTGTGACAATCTCAAATTCATCATCTCCTAATTCATTGAGTGATAAATAGGCTTCATTTTCCCAAGCAATTAGGACATCTCCAATTTCACGCTCAACAAAGGTTGTTGTTGCGCCACGAGCACCTGAATCAAGTACCTCCACATTGCTATATAAAGCATTCATAAATTCTTTTATTTTTGTTTCATCGTTGTTATATAATTTCCCTGCATACGCCCAAGCAGCTAAATAGTTCCAACGGGCACCACCAGATGTTTTTGGATTTGGCGTAATAACGGAAACATCTTTCTTAATTAAGTCATCCCAGTCCTTAATGCCCTTTGGATTGCCCTTGCGTACTAAAAAGACAATGGTAGATGTATAAGGTGTAGAATTATTTTCAAATTCAGTTTGCCAATCTTTGTTTAATAAATCCCGAGCCTGTGCAATCTCATCAATATCGTAGGCCAAGGCTAAGGTAACAACATCAGCATCCAGCCCATCAATAACAGCTCTTCCCTGCTTTCCAGAGCCGCCATGAGATTGCTTGATAATCACCTCTTGACCTGTTTCATCCTTCCACTTCTTTATAAAATCCTGATTGAATGCATCGTATAGCTCTCGTGTAGGGTCATAGGACACATTAAATAATTCCACAGATTTTTTTGTATCTGAAGCACCTGTATCACTATCAGATGATTTAGTCCCACAGCCTGTTAAGGTCAATGTCAGCACGGATATAAGTGCCAATGGTTGGAAAAAATTTTTTCTCTTTTTCACTAAAATCGCTCCTTTTTGATCTAAAAAACACTAAAAGCCATCTCTTAGAACGAAAATATTTCGTCCTAAGTAGATGGCCTTCAGCTCCTCTGATCAGCATTTTATTGGTTTGGTTCAAATCTTAGTTATACATTAAACATATATTTCCTATTAGTCAACAAGGAATTAAATTTTTTTGAAAAAATCAAAAGAGGTAGTTCGACCTTACACAGAAAGAAAGAAGGGGAACAGATACATACACCACATGTTAAACAAAGTTGAAAAAGATAATTTAAATTTTAAAAAAGCCTAGTTGACTACTAGGTGTAATTTAGTATATATTTGGTAATAAGAAGAATGATTGTGAACAAGGTAGCAAATACTAGTAAACAATCATCAGATAAGAGCTGGCTAGTCAAACTAGAGGCGTTTTAGCAATAAGGCATGTTATAACTATGTCTTTTGTTAGAGCGTCTTTTTTCGTTATAAGGGGGATAACATGTTAACATTTGCAACTTGGCATGAGCCAATACTGGATTTTAAGATCGATGAAACCTATAAGGCTGCGCTGGAGGTTTTACACTGGAGTTTTGCGGAGTATGGAGAGGAGATTGTTTATGCTTGTAGCTTTGGAATTGAGGGAATCGTCTTAATCGATTTAATTTCAAAGGTGAAGCCTGATGCTACTATTATTTTTTTAGATACAGATGTTCATTTTAAAGAAACCTATGAAACTATTGAGCGGGTGAAAGAAAAATATCCACAGTTAAACATTATTATGCAAAAGCCTTCGCTTACGTTAGCACAACAAGCAGCTCAATATGGTGATGAACTATGGAAGTCAAATCCAAATAAATGCTGTGATATAAGAAAGATTACACCATTACATCAATCATTAGCAGGTGCAAAAGCTTGGATTTCAGGCTTGCGTCGTGAACAATCGCCAACCCGTCAAAATACAAACTTTATCAATCGTGATGATAAATTTAAGTTAATTAAAATTTGTCCACTCATTCATTGGACATGGAAGGAAGTTTGGAGATATGTCTCCAAGCATAATTTGCCTTACAATCCTTTGCATGACACAGGTTATCCGAGCATAGGCTGCGAGCATTGCACAAAGCCAGCCTTTACGATGGATGATTTACGTTCAGGTAGATGGCAAGGATCTGGTAAAACTGAGTGTGGGTTACATGAATAAAGGAGCTTTGCCATGCTAGAATATGTTGCAATAGCAATTAGTCTATTTTTTGCATTAAATATAGGTGCTAGTGGAGCAGCGGCTTCTATGGGAGTCGCTTACGGTGCAGGGGCCATCCCTAAAGCTTGGCAGGCCTTGCTAATTTGTGCAATAGGTGTTTTAAGCGGAGCGGTTCTTGGTGGTGGAGAGGTAGTAAAAACAATTAGCGCTGGCATCATGCCACAAGAGTACATCACTGTAAAGATTGTTGTTATTATTTTGATTTCTGCAACAAGCTCGCTCTTTCTGGCTAATCTGTTAGGTATCCCATTATCAACAAGTGAAGTAACGGTAGGAGCTGTCGTAGGTGTAGGGATAGCTTATAAGGTGCTATATGTTAAATCATTGTTTGTCATCATGTCATTTTGGGTGATTGTTCCGATTATTGCATTTGTCATGGCATTAGTCTTTGGGAAATGGCTGTATAAATTACGTATCAAGGGCTTGCTAAAGGATCGACCGATATTAACGATTCTCCTTGTGTTAGCTGGATTTTTTGAAGCATTTTCCGCTGGGATGAATAATGTAGCGAATGCAGTAGGACCACTTGTTGGCGCAGGAATGATAAGTGTGACGAGTGGAATCTGGCTTGGTGGGGCATTTGTAGCACTTGGTGCCATTCTGCTTGGAAAACGAGTACTCGAAACAAATGGGAAGAAGATTGTACGTTTCGAGAAAACAGAAGGTATTTTAATTTCTAGCACAGGAGCATTACTTGTTGGTATTAGCTCTATTTTTGGGCTTCCAGTACCATTAACACAAGTAACTTCATCCTCTATTATTGGAATAGGGATGGCAAAAAACGGAAGAAGGATTTTGCATAAGCAAATTGTTAGGAAAATCGTCCGAATTTGGATTGTATCCCCAATATTTTCTTTAGCCATTTCTTATTTTTTAGTGCAGCTATTCTTGGAAAAAGATTTTTACGCCATCGTATTAATTGGTAGCATTATAGTTGGAACGCTAGGTGTCATCAGCTTAATGCGGACTATGCGAGAAGAGGAAAGCTCCATATACGATTCTGGCGAAGGTATCTAAATCAATGGGAGGATAAAAGATGGGAGAATTCGTTGAGATAGTGGGGAAGTGGATTAAAACAGAGGGTGATTTGATTAAAAAGGAAGGGACCTGATCAAAACAGTGCAGGGCCTGATCAAATAACGAGGGAAGCCGATCAAAATATGTTGATACCTGATCAAAAAAAGGGGTGAGCCGATCAAAATGTGGTGGTACCTGATCAATAAAAGGAGAAGCCGATCAAAACATGGCGGTACCTGATCAATATTAACGGGAAGCCGATCAAAATATGGCGGTACCTGATCAAAAAAATTAGGACCCGATTAAGATTAACAGTAACTTTTTTGAATCACTACCTAAACTAAACTATAAAACTGAGTATTTTTATAAAAATAGGAGGAATTTTTTATGAGTTTACAACCACATGGTGGACAATTAGTGCAAGCTTTTCATCCGGAGAAAGATGTGACAAGGATAAATAAAACAATAGAGCTTGATGTCATATCCCTTAGTGATTTAGAGCTAATTGCAATAGGCGGTTACAGTCCGATTGAGGGTTTTTTAACTAGGGAAGATTATGAATCTGTTGTGGAACATACACGTCTAGCATCTGGTGTGGTATGGAGTATTCCAATTACATTGCCTGTAACAAAGGAAGTTGCAACAACTTTACAGCCTGGTGATGAGGCAAAGCTGGTTTATGCTAATGATGTTTATGGTGTGATTGAGGTGGCTGATATTTATGAGCCAAATAAGCGAAAAGAGGCTTTGTTAGTATATGGCACAGAGGATTTAGAGCATCCAGGTGTGAAAAAGCTGCATGAACGTCCAAGTATTTATGTGGGTGGAAAAATTACTTTAACTAAACGTATTGAACAAAAGTTTCCTGCGTATTCCTTTGATCCGATTGAGACACGTCAGTTGTTTGCAGATAAAGGATGGAAAACTATTGTCGGTTTCCAAACTCGAAACCCTGTGCACCGAGCACATGAATATATTCAAAAGGCTGCGTTAGAAACGATTGATGGACTATTTCTCAACCCGCTTGTTGGGGAAACAAAATCAGACGATGTGTCGGCTGCAATCCGTATGGAAAGTTACGAGATTTTACTGCAAAATTATTATCCAGAAAATCGTGTGCAATTAGGCGTGTTTCCTGCTGCCATGCGCTATGCAGGACCAAAAGAGGCCATTTTCCATGCACTTGTAAGGAAAAATTATGGCTGTACACACTTTATCGTTGGGCGTGATCATGCAGGTGTTGGTGATTATTATGGCACATATGATGCACAAAAAATATTTGAACAATTTACGGAAGATGAATTAGGCATTGTCCCACTAAAGTTTGAGCATAGCTTCTATTGCAACAAATGTGAGGGGATGGCAACAACTAAAACCTGTCCACATGATAATACAGTACATGTGATCTTATCAGGTACAAAAGTTCGTGAAATGCTACGTAATGGCGAAATTCCACCAAGCACGTTTAGTCGTAAAGAGGTCGTGGATGTTCTGATTAAAGGAATGCGTAAGGAGGTTTTAAAATGAGTTCCAATATTGTTTGGCATGAGGCTTCCATTACGAAAGAGGAACGTCGTACACAAAACAAGCATCAAAGCTTCATTTTATGGTTTACGGGCTTATCTGCCTCAGGAAAATCTTCTGTCGCAAATGCTTTCGCACGTCGCCTTTTTGATCGTGGCAATCAAGCCTTTGTCCTAGATGGTGATAATGTTCGTCATGGCTTGAATAAGGATTTAGGATTTGATGAAGCAGGACGTAGGGAAAATATTCGGCGCATTGGAGAAGTTTCAAAGCTATTTGTGGAAAATGGTCAAATTGTTTTAACAGCTTTTATATCTCCATATCGAGAGGATCGTCAAGTTGTACGAGCGCTCGTAGAAGTGGGAGAATTTATAGAAGTTTATGTAAGATGCTCTGTTGAAACATGTGAACAGCGTGATCCAAAGGGACTTTATAAAAAAGCGCGCAATGCTGAAATTCCAAACTTTACAGGGATTAGTGCGCCCTATGAAGAACCGGAAAATCCCGAGATTATTTTAGATACAGAGCATTATTCCATTGAGGAATGTGTTGACCAACTTACAGAAATTTTAACTTCAAACGGATATATCTAATTTTTAAAAGAATCTGCTAACAAAGAGGAGGCAGATTCTTTTATGGGTTTTTATTAGAGTAATACCATTTGTTGTGAGATGATAGATTGATCAAATGGTATAGGAGTTGTTTGGAATGAGCATACATATTCAGTTACTAACAAAGGATAGTATGAATCAAAAAATAGGAAATGAAATATTGGAGCTATGGAATGAAAATGTGAAAGAAACGGCAGATTGTGAGTTAGAGAAGAGTGATAGAGAGGCTATTCTAAATCAACTAGAACAATATTTGCAATCACAATATGGGGCTATTTATATTGCAACAAATGAAAACCATCAAATTATAGGCTTCGGATTGGCTTCCATAAAAAAGGAATTAATGTATGATACGATTTATGGACAAATTGATGAGATCTATGTCTTACCAGCATATAGACGACAGAAGATTGCTAAACGTCTTGTAGATGAATTGGTAAATTGGTTTAATGAAAAGCATGATACTTCTGTCGTTAATGTTTATGTAGATTTAGAAAATGACCTAGCACTCGAATTCTGGGAAGGTGTCGGCTTGGAGAGAGAGTTTTTTATGCTATCAAATAATTAAAAAATGGCCAATGAAGTCTAGATGATTTCATTGGCCTATCTTTTTATTTTAAGCCTTGTTCCTTTTTCATGCGTTCAATTTCTGGTCCAAGCTCATCGCGGACAGTGCCTTTCCATGGCTTTACACCAGCGATATACGAGGAGCGAGTCATAATATGACCTCCTACAGGTCCAGTGATAAATAGAAACAAAATGCCGAGCAAAATACGGGGATTAAAGTGGTCCTCGATAAGCCAAAAGTGAAAGAATACGCCAATCAGTATACACATGACACCTAATGTTGCACTCTTTGAGGCAGCGTGAGCCCGAGTGTACAAATCAGGTAAGCGAATAAGACCAATAGCTGTCACGACAATAAATAGCACCCCGACAGAAATAAAAAAGATAACTAAACTATTAGCGAGAATTGTCACGTTTAATGATATCTCCTTTCTCTATAAATTTAGAGAAAGCTACTGTACCGATAAATGATAAAATCGCTAACAATAATATAATCTCAAGGAAGAAGCTTGTCTCCACTAATATGGAGAATAACCCAATTAACGAAATGAGGGACACACCTAATGAATCCAAAGCGACAACACGGTCGGATGCAGAAGGTCCTTTAACCATTCGATAAACAACGGCTATCATTGATAAGCAAATCACTACAATCGCAGCTATAATAAACGTTGTCATGATTTACTCACCTCCAAAATTGCTTTTTCAAAAGAATCTCGAATCGCTGCAATTGCTTCATCGACATCACTAATATCGATTGCATGTACATATAACGTTTTCGCATCATCAGATACATGAACAACTACAGTACCTGGTGTTAAGGTAATAAGGCTTGATAATAGGGTAATTTCCCATTCTTGCTTTAGAACAGTAGGATAAGCAAAGAATGCTGGTTGCATATCCAATTTAGGCTTTAATACTACTTGAAGAACTTGTATATTTGCTAATACTAACTCCTTTAAAAACAGTAAAGTCAGTTTAATAATTGCCCAAATACGGTAGACATAGAGACGTGTTGCAAAAAATCTCCGCATCATAATAAGCAAAAGAATACCAAGAAGGAAACCTACAATAAAGCCCGCTACTGTGTAATTAGAAGAAAGGAACATCCAGACGAAGGCAAGTACAAAATTTAAAATAATTTGAAATGCCATAGCTTTAATCCTCCTTCATAACAGCATCTATATATATAGATGGATCATATAATAGTTTTGCCGCATCATCCATAAATGGTGTAATCCACTCAGCCCCCACACCATAGGCTACAGTAATGAGCACTAAAAGAACAGTAGGCACAAACAGTGTTTTGTAGACTTTTTTATCGACCGTACCTGTTGTTGCTTTTTCTTCACCCCAGAAGGCATAAAGGAAAATACGAATCACAGACAATAATACGAGAAGTGATGAAGCTAATATAAAAATACTACTCCACATACTGCCAGCCTCAAAGCCACCTTGAGCAATAAGAAGCTTTCCGACAAATCCACTAAGTGGCGGAATTCCTGCTAAGCCAAATGCCGCAATTAAATAAAACCAGCCGAGAGCAGGATATTTTTTCATAAGGCCACCCATTTTTCTTAAATCAGATGTACCCGTAATATAGATGATAATACCGATTAGCATAAAGAGGGCTGCCTTAATCAGCATATCATGCACTAAATAAAACATGGCTCCTTTTAAGGAAGCTTCGTTCATTTGAGAGACACCAAATAAAATAACGCCTACTGCGATCACAATGTTGTAAATAATAATAAGCTTAATATCAAAGTAGGCAAGTGCTCCAATACAGCCTGCTATTATGGTTGCAATAGCAAGAGCCATTAGTAAGTCATGTGTATAGGATAAATCATGTACAAAGAACAGCGTATATGTCCGCGTAATGGCATAAATACCGACCTTTGTTAATAATGCCCCAAATAGTGTTAGCACTGGTATTGGCGCTGATGCATAAGAGGTTGGAAGCCAGAAGTAGAGCGGGAAAATTGCCGCTTTTAAACCAAATACCATTAAAAACAGAACAGCTATAACAGTAACAATCCCAGGCTGATTCACTTCAGCTATTTTTACCGCGATATCTGCCATATTTAAAGTTCCAACTACAGAGTAGAGGAAGGCAACTGTTATGACAAATAATGCTGAAGAAATCACATTGATTAAAATATATTTAATTGACCCTTTAAGTTGTCCCTTTTCTCCTCCTAAAACGATTAGCAGGTACGAAGCCATTAACAATACCTCAAAGAATACGAAAAGGTTGAAAATATCACCTGTAGTAAATGCTCCATTCACTCCGGTTAAAATAAACATGATTCCTGGGTAATAGAAGAACCGTTCTCGCTCCTTTGTGATGGAGCCAAAACCATACCAAACTACAAAAAATGCAATTAGTAGTGTTGTTGTAACAAGTAATACAGATACCATATCAGACACCATCGTAATGCCAAATGGCACTGGCCAGTTGCCGAATGTTACCTTTTGTATGCCATCATTTTTAACTTTTATAAGCAGTGAAATGGCTGATATAAGTGCAATGCCTATACCAAGTAATGAAAATGTTCGCTGATATTTTAGGTTTTTTTGCCCGAACATTAAAATCATGCCGAAGAAGAAAGGAATGATAATGGGCAGTAGAAGGAAGTTATTCATCCTCATCACTTCCTTTCATTAAGCTAATATCATCTGTTTCAAGCTCCTGGTAGGAACGATAGGCAAGTACAAGGAAAAATGCTGTAACCCCAAAGCTAATAACAATGGCTGTTAAAATGAGTGCTTGAGGTAATGGGTCTGCAAATGTTTTCGCTCCTTCCTTTAATACAGGAGGTGCTTCTCCTCCAAGTCCGCCCATTGTTAAAATAAGCAGATGCGCACCGTGGCTTAAAAGACCAGTGCCTATGATGATACGCAATAAGCTTTTGGATAAGATTAAATAAATCGCTGCCATAAACAGAAAGCCGATGACAAACGCCATAATTATTTCCATTATTCATCCTCCCCAATCGTTTGAATAATGGTCATCGTAACGCCGACAACAACCAAATAGACACCGCTATCAAAAAGCATAGCCGTGTGAAGTGACTGTTTGCCAAGAAGCGGTAAATTGAAATAATCAAAAAAATGTGTGAAAAAAGGCTTGCCAAGAAACATTGGAAAAGCAGCAGTTGCAAGGGCTAATAACAAGCCAATTGCTGTTAGATACGTATAATTAATAGGTAAAACATGGCGAACTGTATTTAAATCAAAGGCAAGTACTAGGAGTACAATGGCACTTGATGTTAGAAGTCCACCGACAAATCCTCCTCCAGGTGTATAATGCCCAGCCAGAAAAATATGAATGGAAAAGAAGAAAATAATGAAGAATACAATTTTTGCTGTAAATTGTATAATAACATCATTTGTTTTCATGAGTTTTCTCCTTTCTATTCATACGTAACTTGATCATTGCTAAAATGGCCATGCCAGCAATACCTAGTACAGTAATTTCAAATAATGTATCGAAGCCACGATAATCTACTAAAATCACATTAACAATGTTACCACCGCCGGCTTTTGAATAAACTGTTTCCTCATAATACTTTGAAATAGTTGGAATTAATTTTTGTGATTGGGCAGATAGTGCTACAAGCGTGACCATTACTCCAACTGCGATGGAAACTATCGCGCGGTTTAATTGGAATCTCATTCGTTCTTCACGTTTCCCAAGCTTAGGGAGATGGTAAAATGCTAATAAAAATAATGCAACAGAAATCGTTTCAATAACAAGCTGTGTTAATGCTAAATCAGGAGCATTAAAAATAACAAAGAATAATGCAACTGTATAACCAACAGATCCAAGTCCTATAATGGCTGTTAGACGTGATTTTGCTAAAATTGTAATGGCTGTACCAATGACCAAAACCACCACTAAAATAATCTCATACGAACGAATAGGTGCCGTATTTTGGAAAGAGAAGGTAAAGGCATTTTTTACAAATAAAGAGCCTATGACAATCGCTGCGATGCTGCTAAACATATAAAGTAAATAGTGACGCATAGAGCCTGTCATATAAAGTCGTGATACGCGATTCAAGCCAACATCAAGACCAAGCATCAACTTGTCGTAGGCATTGTTTAACGTGAATGCCTGTGGGAATCGTGTGTACATACCTTGCCATTTCGGTAATGCGACAAACATTAAAACACCTACAATGACGATACCAATTGTCATAAGTAATTCGGGTGTTAAACTACCATGCCAAGCAGCTACATGAATGTCAATATCCTGAGGTGAGTCATACAGGAACGGCTGGATAGCTTGGACAGCTGGCTTTACAAAAGTATCACCAACAAAATTCGGAATAAAGAATATTGCTATGACTAATGTAGCTAAAATCATTGGCGAAATTAACATACCGATGGGAGCCTCATGTGGTTTCTGAGGCAATTTTTCTGGTGTATATTTGCCAGTAAATGTTCGAAAGACAAAATAAAAACTATAGATAAATGTAAATATACTAGCAATCCAAGCAATAATAGGGAAAAATACCCCCCATGTTTCAAAGCCAAAAAATTCAAAATTTTGAAGTGCTAGCATAGCAGTTAAAAACATTTCCTTACTTAAGAAACCATTAAATGGAGGTAGACCTGCCATTGATAAACTACCAATTGCTGTGACTGTAAAGCTAATTGGCATAATACTCATTAAGCCACCTAGTTTACGAATATCACGTGTACCTGTTTCATGATCAATAATACCTGCTATCATGAATAAGCTACCTTTAAAGGTTGCGTGGTTTATAAGATGGAAGATAGCTGCAAAGGCTGCAAATTTGATGCTATCTATTGCACCATTTGTGTGATAAGCTACCGCACTTGCACCGAGCAATGACATAATAAGCCCAAGCTGACTCACTGTTGAGAAAGCAAGAATTCCTTTTAAATCAGTTTGCTTGACTGCAAAGAAAGAACCCCAGAATAAAGTTAAGATACCTATGCCAGTAACAAGCCATACCCAAAGTTCAGAAACAGCAAAAATCGGTGTAAAACGTGCTACTAAATAAATACCTGCTTTGACCATTGTAGCGGAGTGGAGGTAGGCACTAACCGGTGTTGGCGCTTCCATTGCATCTGGTAGCCAAATATAGAATGGGAATTGTGCGGATTTCGTAAATGCTCCTAAAAGTAATAAAACAAGTGACCAAGTAAATAAAGGGTGGTGCACTAAATCTGGTGCAAGGACAATCAATTCACGAATTGAATAAGTACCGCCCATTAGGTAAAGAAGAATGAATCCTCCCAACATCATTAAGCCGCCGCCGACAGTAATCATCATTGACTTAAGTGCACCAAGTCGAGATGCATCACGAGTAAACCAGTAGCCAATCAATAAAAATGATGAAATAGACGTTAATTCCCAGAAGAAGTACAAAGTAATTAAATGATCAGATTGTACTACACCTAGCATAGCGGACATAAATAATAATAAGTAAACATAAAAATTATGTAATTTTTCTTTATGTTTATCTAAGTAAAAGATTGAGTAAAGTACGACCAATGAGCCGATTCCGGTAATTAGTAATGAAAATAGCAAGCTAAGTCCATCTAAATAAGAAACGACGGAAATGTTAAGTGATGGAATCCAAGGAAGCTCTGCATGAAATACTTCACCGTCTGCCACTTTTGCGATATAAGTGGTGTATATAATCGCGAGTGTAGCAGGAACTGCAAGAACAAACCAGCCTGTGTGGATATTTTTAATGCTTTTATATAAAAAGGGCACTAATATCGCAGCAAGCATTGGTATGAAAATATAAAGTACTTGTAACAAAAAAATCCTCCTTTATGTAGGTAAGTGTGTCCATTATAACGCACTTTTTGTCGGAATGCATATGTACATATAGGTTTTAGCTTGCGATAATGGAAGAATATTGGCTATATTATAAATAGGAAGTTATCAATAAAAATAGAGGAAAAAAATTTTTTATGAGGAACCCTTATATTTATGGTTATCTACCATTAATTACAATTTTATTGTTTAGTTTAACATTTGGCATGTATGCGGTGGGGGAATCTTTGCAAATTTTCCAATCCATTGGCGTATACTCAGGTATGCGAGAGTTTTTATCAGATTTTGAGCTTCGTGTGTTTTTATTAATTGTCTTCGCAGTGATTTTCTTTATGGTATTTTCAGCTTTAAAATTAGTGGGAGAAACTATTCATGAGTTAGGAATGTTATTTTTCTCTAAAGATCAGGACGGTGCGACAGTTAGTCAGGCTCGAGGCGGCTATATTATTTTACTTGTCGGTGCAATTTGTTCAGCCTTTGCTATTCAATTCATCTATGTATTGGTAGGTATTTTTGTGCTAACTATTTTTATCTATTTTATCTACCTTATTTATAAGATGAGCCATTTTATGCCGATGAGTGGAACAATTGGATTACTAGTTTTTGAGCTTTTTATGTGGACCATACTATTATCACTTTTAGTTTATGTGATTTTAAAATTATATAATGGTATTTTGGCAAGTTTACCATTTGCTAGTTAAATTACATAATGACAAAGAGCAGTCCAATTAGTGAAATACTTCACTTTGGACTGCTCTTTGTTTTTTATCTTCACTGGAAAAGGACTCCCACCTCTACAGGCAAATTGCTTATTCCATTAATACATTAAACAGCTGATGGTGAATTTTATAGGCCTCTAAATTTTCCATAGATTGTGGCTTATCAAAGCCAAGCCACACAGCTGCTGTATGTTCCTGCGTTAATCCAGCTAGCCAGTAGTCACGATAGTCATTTGTTGTCCCAGTCTTTGCTCCAATGTAGCTACTTGTACTATAGACACCTTGTCCTGTGCCGTTTGCAACAACATCTGCCAGCAGCGTACGCATATACTTTACTGTTTTTGGGGACCAAATTTGATCGCGCTCCGTATTCCAGCTATAAAGCTCAGTTCCATCAGCGGCTGTTACCTTACGTATACTGTGAGCCAGGACATAGGAACCGTCTATAAAGCTAGTATAGGCATCAGCTAGCTCAAGTGCTGTAACGCCATATGTTAATCCCCCTAATGCTGCAGCATAGTTATGATCCTTTGCTATGATAGAGCGAAAATGAAAACGATCCAGATAACTAAATGCTGTTTCAATGCCAACTGTCTGGAAAAGTCGTAGGGCAGATGTGTTATAGCTATGACGAAATGCTACCCGAATTGGCACATCACCATACTTATAGCCCCCGTAGTTTTGCGGACAAAATGATCCGACACAGTAGCTTCCGCCATTAACGATGGAATCAGGCGTATGTGCAGTTGTTTCAAAGAACGGCGCATAGACAGCTAGTGGTTTAAAGGCTGAGCCTGGCTGCCGTGTACCTTGAAAGGCACGGTGAAAATCAAATTTTTCGTAATTTTTCCCTGCATAAAGGCTAATAATTTCACGAGTACTATTATCTATGACTGCTCCTGCTGCCTGTAGCTTGCCAGAGCCTAAAATGGTTGTCATTTTTTTTTCATCATGTGACTGCTTGCTTGGATTAAGGGCTGTATAGATTGTCAGCCCATTTTGGAATAATGTATTGAGTCGATTGTCTAGCTGAGTTTTGATTTTTTTCTTTTCTTCTTCATTCTGTGCTTTGACAAGTCGCTCCGCATACCCTTCTTTTTCTGCCACTAACCATCTAAGCTCTTGCAGGACATATGTGCTGTATGTAGGATACTGTTGAATTTTATTTTTTACATTCAATGTAATGGGTTCAGCCTTATATGTAGCAGCATCTTCTAATGTTATAGCACCGCTCGCTGCCAGTGTATCTAATAGCCGCTCCTGTCGTGCTTTTGTGTTACCAAAATTCTTTAAAGGGTTATATAGCGACGGATTATTTGGTATGGCTGAAATAAATGCCATCTCAGCAATAGAAAGTTCCTTGAGCGGCTTTTGAAAATAATAGGTAGCTGCTCCGCCAATTCCATAAACCTGATTACTAAAATAGGATTCATTTAAATACATTGTTAAAATCGTATCCTTATCGAATTCTTTCTCAAGTTCATGTGCATAAAAAAGCTCTGTTAATTTACGTTCATAAGTTTTTTCATCTGATAAATAGCGCATTCGAACAAGTTGTTGGGTGATAGTGCTTCCACCTTGAGACGCTGAGTTTGTATTTGAATTTGCTACAACAGCTCGAATGATGGCACTGAAATCAAAACCAATATGATCATAAAAATGAGCATCCTCACTTGCTATAAAAATTTCCTGGGCAATTTCTGGAATTTCCTGTAAGGTTAGTGGCTGTCTCCATTCGACATATTCCTCACTAAAAATTTCTCCGTTTCGATCGATAAGTGTTACGGGAAGCTGTGTCTGTACTTCCGGTAAATGAATAGCGCTGGCAATTTGCTCTTCGTGTGCCTTTGCCGTATTAATTTCTGTTCTAATATTAGTGCTAACCCACCAGAGAACAGGTAAGGATAGAAGTATGATAAAAAAACCAAAAGCCTTGTTCATGTGTGCCTCCACTCTAAATTATGAATCCTTCAACAGAATAACATAATTTGGATGGTTTCCAAATACGCGTTCGGACCTATTTGCACTTATAAAAATTTGAAGGCTTTATCAATTTCTCTTAACTAGATTCAGATTATAAATGGTGATAAAAGTGCAAAAATCGTCAATACTTTGGTGGAGAAAACCTGTAGGAAGTGTGTTAGACTAAAATGAGGTCAGATATGATAGGCTACTATCATATTCAGTGAAACTGAAATTACATTTAAAGGAGAGACTCCAATGTTTCCACAATTAACATCAGAAGTACAAGCAGGCGAAGTACTTGTAGAAATGAAAACAACATTAGGTGCAGTTAAAATTAAGTTATTCCCAGAGCATGCACCAAAAACAGTTGAAAACTTCTTAGGCCATGCAAAATCAGGCTATTATAACGGCATTATTTTCCACCGTGTTATTCAAGATTTTATGATTCAAGGTGGCGACCCAACAGGTACTGGTATGGGTGGCGAATCTATTTGGGGTAACTCTTTTGAGGATGAGTTCTCAGATCAAGTATTTAATCTTCGTGGTGCTCTTTCTATGGCAAATGCAGGCCCAAACACTAATGGCTCACAATTCTTTATCGTTCAAATGAAGCACCTTCCAAGTGATATGCTTCGTCAATTACAGGGGGCTGGCTTCCCCGAGGAAATTATTGAGGCTTATGCAAAAAATGGTGGTACACCTTGGTTAGATCATAAGCATACGGTATTTGGTCATGTAGTTGAAGGAATGGATATTGTTGATAAAATTGCAGAAGTTGAAAAAGATTTCCGTGACAAACCTCTTGAAGATGTGAAGATTGAGTCAATTACAGTTTTAGAATAATAATTGTAAGGACGTGTAAAGATGAATAACGTAATGTATCAATTTTTATATTTCCCTGAAGATAAATCAGGTTATGTTCCTGCTGCTTTTGAATTTTTAGTAATGCTAATATTGTGTATTGCTGTATTTATGATTTTCCGCAAAATTTCAAAAAAGCAAGAACTAAAATCCAAGGAAATTGAAGCACGTATTCTTGCTGAGAAGAGCGAAACAAACAATCAACAAAATATTTAAAGTAAGAAAGCTAGATGCCTCGTAACCACTTAGGACTACGAGGCAATGCTTTTATTTTCTTTGATAGCGTCGCATTTGATTTCTAATGGACTTGATAGTAGTTATACAAACAAGTATTAGGGAAAGACCAATACCACTAAGTGCTGTAACAAATGCTACCCATTCAAATATGGTATAACTCCAAATACTGCCTAAACCATTAGAGTCTCTCCACTCCTCAATCACTAAATTCATGCCATAAATACCTGATATAACTGTAAAAACTGTGAGAATAAATAGTAATTTATTACTTCTATTGTCCGATTGATCCTCTTGTGTACGGTATAAGCTATCGAGCGTTGCTTTTGTTTCCGTATAATGCTCATTAATACGAAAATATTTCCGCAACATTTGTGAAATTTCTCTGCCTTCGGTCCGAACGACTACCTCTTCAAAATAGTAGCGCGCAGAAAACTTTGTAATTAATTCAATGAGCTCGTTCACTACTAATTTATCTTTGCCCCAGCTGATTTCACTATATTCATATGAAACTTTTAGGAGCATCATTTTATAGAAATAATGAATAAACAAGTTATAGTAGTGAGTACCCATAAATTCTTCCAAGTTATGCTTGCTTTTTTCCAAAGACATATTGCTAATTGTTATCTGTGCCTGTGCAGAGGTTACAATATAGCTTTGTGGAGCCCAACGTTGATGTGTATGATGTTTTACATAGTCAGCAATGTACTCAGGATTAGTACTAGAGATAAAAGGGGTGCCTTCGGGCGTTCTTCCATCTACTTGTCCCAGTCTAAATAAATGCTCGTCTAAAATGGCTTGTCCCTCCCTACAAAGCAAATACCCTGATGAAAACATGCGTTCATCCTCAAAAAAAGGTAATCCTTCATACGTATTTTCTTGATGATGCAATAAAAAAGGCTGTAAGAAGGGCATAAAATGCTTAAATAATAATTCACTGGTGGAGGAAAAGTCACCAAAAGAAAAATGATGACTAGCTCCCTTTTCCTCTCTTAGCTTTGCTTCAAGTACTCTAAAATAATGAATAAAATGAATAACATCACTAATATCCTGTATGTGCTCTGTCATACTTACCCGAACTGTAACAATTCCATTTCCAAAAGGGCATAATGTAACATCTAAACTGATGATTTCATAATCGAAATGGCTATCCTTGTGCTGTAAAAAACCCTTTGTATGGTAAGCCTTTGAAAATCGAAGAAAATCTTGACTCTTCAATTTTTCTGGAAATAGTTTATCCTCAAGAAAGGGATAGAAAAATTGAGCGAGCTCTTCATGTGTAACTGAAATGGAATGACCATAAAATGCATTTTCTAAAGAAGTATTGTTTAATGAAAAAAAGGAGTATCCCTCATTTTTAAGGACATTGCTAAGCTGGGAACGATGTTTCATTTGATAAGCAAATGGAAATAAAAAAGTCATGTATGCTCGTTCTATTGCTAATGGCACTAACTCCATGAAAATCACCTCAAACCAATTTGATAGCATGCTTGTAAAAGAAAGAAGGAGTATCTAACAAACCATTCCACCCTATTATAATTCTAAACATAAAAAGGATATCTCTGAATTGAGATATCCTTCACTATTTAGCTCATTATGATTGTAGTGCTAGCTTAAAGCGCTGAACACCATCTTTGATTGTTTCAAAGGAGCAAGCTACATTCATACGTAGGAAACCGTGTCCTTCTTCACCATATTTAGTTCCTGGCTCTAATGCTAGCTTGCCCGTTTCAAGTAAACGTTTCATCATTTCTTTTTCATCAAGAGCCAGATCTCGATAATCTATCCAAAGCAAATAAGTTCCCTGTGGTTTTGTGATTCGAATGCCTGGTAGTTGCTCTAATTCTTTGATGGCATAGTCCATGTTTTTGGAGATGTAAGTAAGTAACTCATCTAGCCATGAAGAGCCCTCTGTATAAGCTGCCTGCAGTGCAACAGAAGCAAAGGTATTTAATGAGCCTTGTCCACTCGCCATATTAATAGCTTCTAATTTTAAACGTTTTCGCTTATCCGTCACAATCATATAGGCTACTTGTATTCCAGCTAAATTAAATGTCTTTGTTGGAGCCAGACAAGTAATAATTCGATCAATTTCAGCACCAGCAATTTTTGCAAGTGGTGTATGAGTTGCACCATCAATCATTAAATCAGAGTGAATTTCATCTGAAATAATCAAAACATCGTATTTTGCACAAAGGCGCACAATTTCCTTTAACGTTGCTTCATCCCATACATAGCCCCCTGGATTATGTGGATTGCACAATATGTAAGCTTTGATGTTTTGAGATAATGCCTGTTCAAAGGCTTCAAAGTCAAATACAAATGTACCATCTTGCTCAACCAAAGGACAGCTAATAACTTCTCGAGCATTGCTTTTGGGAATGTTATAAAATGGCGGATAGACTGGTGAGGAAATAAGTACTTTATCGCCAGGGTTTGTCAAGGCTGTAATGCAATTGGCTAAAGCAGCAACTACACCATTACAAAACAGAATTGAATCTTTTTCAATTTGCCAATTATGACGAGTATTTTGCCAGTCTATAATCGACTGCACGGCTTCCTCACCAACAAAACTATAGCCGAAAACCGTTTTTTTAGCATGCTCTCGTAGGGCTTTTGTTACAGCTGCTGGTGCGGTAAAGTCCATATCAGCTACCCACATTGGGAGTATGTCCGAGGCATCTGTTAGCCCATATACTTTTTCCATTGCGTCCCATTTTACAGAGTTTGTACAACGACGTTTATTAGTTTGATCGAAAATAGACAAGCAAATCACTCTTTTCTTTTTTATTTACTATGGTATCATACGAGTATGATAAAAGGATAATAGGTGAGTATTTTGGAAAATATTAAAATGAATCAAGCAGCTGTACATCTGCTTGAGGAGTGGGATCCATTCCACTTGGGTTCAGATCATTATGATACTGAAACAGCAGATGTTGTAGCAGCATTGCAAGGTATTGATGATCCATCTATTCTTGCAAAGGTTATACAAGAAACATATGAGCATTCGTTTGAAGAATGGATTCCATTTGAGGATTGTGTAGCCATATCATACAAACTAATTGCCATTAAATTTGAAGCAAAGTGTATTATTTAACAAAGGCTTTGCTTGATGATAGAAAACGAGGTTGTCCATCAAGTTGTGACGACCTCGTTTTTTTTGAATTCATTGGAATACGCGCTTATTTAAACAGTGGTAAAATTCCTTGAATAAAAATAATAAAAATGGCTAATGGCGAAACATAACGAATTAAAATATACCAAATTGTAAACATCATATTAGAGGAAGCAAGCTCTTTTCGTGAAATGTCCTTTGTATAGTAATAGCCTGCGAAAATGGAAATTAGTAAGGCTCCAATTGGCATCCCAATACTATTTGTTAAAAAGTCAACAAAGTTAAAGATAGAGCGGTCTAATATTTTTATATCTGATAGAATACCAAATGACAGGGCGCTTGGTATACCAAAAATGAAAATAATGATGCCACCAATCCAAGCAACTTTTTTACGCTTTTCAGCTTTATCACCGATGGCAATAGCAACAACAATTTCTAACATAGAAATCGAAGATGTTACCGTTGCAAAAAGTAAAAGAATAAAGAAAATGGTTAAAAATAATCCACCAAGTGGTAATTGCTCGAAAACAGCAGGTAAAATAATAAATACAAGACCAGGACCCTGATCTGGCGTATAGCCTAGGGCAAACACTGCTGGGAATATAACCAAACCTGCTAGTAAAGAAATGATGATATTCATGGATGCAACATTAATTGCGGAGTTCCCTATTTTTTCTGTCTTAGATAGGTAGGAAGCATATGTAATCATAACCGCAATACCAACGCTTAATGAAAAGAATGCTTGTCCAAGTGCCATTAAAAATGTTTCCGCATTGAAGTATGACCAGTCAGGCACAAACATAAACTTAACGCCTTCCATCGCACCGTCCAATGTTAGGGAGCGAACCACTAATACAATGAAAAAGATGAACAATAGTGGCATCATCCAAGTGCTCGCTTTTTCAATACCACCTTTGATCCCTGCTGATACAATGACTACGGTTAATAGCATGAATAGTCCTTGAACAAGCACTGCTTCAAATGGGCTGGATATAATGCTACCAAATAAATCTGCATAATTTATATGGGTGCTAGAGCTAGTTAACTGTAATGTAAATGCACGAGCTAAATAGCTTAAAATCCAACCACCAACAACACTGTAAAATGACAGGATAAGTCCAGCAATAATCATGCCTCCCCAGCCAATTAAATACCATGGTTTTCCAGGCGCTTGTTCCTTAAACGATGTTACAGCATCTTTTTGTCCACGGCGGCCAATCATAAATTCAGCAATTAGCACTGGTAGGCCAATAAAGAATGTACATAAAATAAATAATAAAATAAAAACACTGCCGCCATTTGTGCCCGCCATGTATGGAAACTTCCAAATAGCTCCTAATCCTATAGCACTTCCTGCAGCAGCTAAAATAAATCCAATTTTAGTTGTAAATTGATCTCTCGATGACACGAAAATAAATCCTCCTTATACTAAAGCTTTATTTTACCGCAATATTTTCATAACACAAGCAGATATCAGAAAATTGATAATAGATTTCTTTATGAGATTCAGTTAAGTTGTAGAATGATGCCAAATATGGTTTTGGTGTGCTTTTTCTGAAAATAAGCACACGTAAATTTTGTAACAATTAGGAGGATTTATTCGTTCCATAAACAAAGGGGGGATAATTTTGACGGAAGCTGAATTAATAGCAAAGGCACAGCAAGGGGACAAAGAAGCCTATATAGAGCTTATTCGAATACATCAACAAACAGTTGAAAAATTTGCCTATCAATGTGGCGTACATAGTAATGATTTAGCAGATGTTTCACAGGAAGTATTTGTGAAGCTATATCGTTTTTTACATCAATTTAAACAGGATCGTTTTACGACGTGGCTCTATAAAATTACACTGAATGCCACGCGTGATTATTATCGCAAAGAGCAACGAGAACAAGCAAAGGAAGAAAGATTAAGTGTTGAACGGCAGCTCCCTTCCTCTTCAGCAGAAATGCATGTACTAAATTTTGAGGAGGATAGAGTATTACATAATGCCATTAAAGCACTCGATGAAAAATACCGTTATCCACTTGTATTATTTTATTTTCATGAGCTGAAGTATGAGGAAATAGCGGAGATTCTAAACATCTCATTATCGACAGTTAAAATTCGGCTACTGCGTGCAAAGGAAAAATTAAAAGTCGTGTTAATGCAAGAGGGGAGTGTTGAAAATGGATGATAAACAGCTTGAAAAACGGATGGAGCTTCTAAAAAAATCCTATGATCGTTTGGAACCGCAATTAGATCCAGAAGCCGTTTTCACACAAATTGAGCTAGAGAACGAAGTACAACAAGAACAGGAAAATCCTTTAGTACAAAAACCTCCTTCAAAATGGCAGAAGTCGGCAGTTTGGATGGTTAGCATTGCAAGTGTGCTTTTAGTTAGTGTTCTTGTTTCATCCTATGTGATTCAGCAACCAGTAAGTCTGAGCAGTGAGGAAAAGGCTTTAAAGGAAGATGAAAAAAAGACAGAAGAGAAGGATTGGGTTGAACGGCTTACTAAAAAATACAAGAGTAAAAAAGAGCAAATACGAAGAGAGCTTTCCGTTTCTATTGATGAACTAAATGCATTTCAATTTATTAAAAATGCAGATAGTATGTTAGAGTTTTACACAAAAAACAATTTACGATTACAGGAAAGTGATGAGCAGTATTTAAAGGATGCTGAGGAAAATGTTTTGAATGAATTGACGACCCCAAGAAGAGCTTTAGAAGCTATAAATGGGAGAGATTTAATCTATGATGAATCTTTTACTGTATATTTATCATATGAACAGAGTGTTATTGAACTTGAGGAGTTTTACAGTGGTCTTCTAGAACCGTTTCAACCTCTCTTAAAGAAATCACCGGATATTAATATTAATAAATACCCTGAGTTAAAGGTAATCATTGATGCAGCAAATGCTCAATTTATGGAATTGAGAAGGGATGAGAATGGTTCATTCTATTTTAAAGCTGATCCCATTAATGGGGAATATCGGTCAGCGGATATAAATAATTTGCATCCTGATATCTTTGGCTATTTTGAGTATTTAGAAAAGGGTTATTTATTATTAGCAGATGATTTAAGGTATACACGAGAAGATACAGCTAGATCCTTAAAAATAATAGAACGCACCTTATTAGCAGATAAAAATCCTGATTCAACTGCCTATAAGGTGTTAAGAGAAACTTTTGAAAATACATGGTTGGTATTATTAAAAGGAAGTCCCAAATATCCTGCTTACAATGGGAAGCTGCATGTGGATCATTTGAATTTTTTACGAGATGTAGCAGATGGTAAGTATGGAGAGCTTATGAAAGAAATGGCTGGGACAGTTATAAAAGAGCTAGAGAAAAGCAATAATTCCACAACATTATCGAAGCTATCTTCTTATGATATGTGGACAATCATTTTACAAACAAGAGAAGAAACTACTGGATTGATTAATGATAGTGATTTTATTATTGTGGATATAAATGACCAAGAAATGATGCAGATTGAGGCAGTCTATGAGCAATATAAGAAAAGTGATTCTGAAACGTTTATTAATCAACTACGTCCCTTAAATATAGTGTCTCTCTATTTGTATGCAAAATCAATTGACGATAAATCTTTAGAAAAGGCTTTAGTCCTCCCTGATGCAAAGCTTGATTCTAGCTTGTTAGGTAATGTGAAAAATTTGGATGTTGTCAGTCAGTTAGGTGAGTATGATGGGAGTTATCCAATGGTAGCTATTCGCATCGAAAGCGAGCAGCAAAATAAATATGGTAGGCAGTTCCTTGTTAAATTGTCAAAAAATAAGGAAGGCTATAATCGTATATCCGGAATCATTGATTGAGGAGATGATTTTTTGCCCCGCTTTTGCACGTATGTTATAATTTAAGGTGATATATACGTAGCAAACAAAAAGAAAGTGGGCAAAGAGTTATGGTAAAAAAATATGGATTAGGAGACGTGTTGAACGGAAAAGTTACAGGTATACAGCCGTATGGTGCATTTGTTGCGCTTGATGAAGATACACAAGGCCTTGTGCATATTTCCGAAATTACGTACGGCTTTGTTAAGGACGTTAGTGAATTTTTAACTGTTGGGCAAGAGGTGGAAGTGAAGATACTTGAAATCGATGAAGAGGCCGAGAAAATTAGTTTATCGATTCGAGCTTTACAAGAACGCCCAGCAACATTACGTAAAAAAGATGCACCTCCACGTAAATCATTGCAGGATCGTGTAGATGAGTCGGATGCAAATGGTTTTAATTCCCTAAAAGATAAATTACAGGACTGGATCGAACAATCAGGACAATAAGAAAACGAGGATGCCTTTAGTGGAAGGTATCCTCGTTTTTTATATCCATAATACTATTGTTTTTTTATTTTGCGGATTCTATATTGCAGGTTTTGACGACTCATACCAAGTGCAATTGCAGCTTTTGTGATATTGCCCTCATATAAATTCAAGACATTCTGCACATAATATGATTCGGCTTCGCGTAAATAAGCATCGAGAGGCATGACGTTATTTTGCTGATGAAACATAAAGAACTCAGGCTCACGATCGGAGGCATCTTGCTGCTGGACTTTAAAGCGAAAATGTAACGGCAGTAAATCCGAGGTAACTGTAGATTCAGTTGTCATAAAGGACACTATCTCATCTAACAATAGTTCGAGTTCTTTTAAATTACCTGGCCAATCATATTGTAAGAATAATTCCTGTACGTCAGGTGCAAGATCTGTGACGTTAGATGCAAATCGTTCTCGATGGCGGCTAAAGTAATCATCGACAAAAGGCAGAATATCTTCTTTTCGATCGGTTAGGTTTGGAATAGTAATCGCCATTGTTGCAAAGAAATAATATAGTGATTTAGACAGCTTCCCCTCTGCGATTAATGCAATTGGATCACTCCCCACACTTCCAATTAGCATGTATTTGGATTGAGGAAGGGATTGCAGTACTGCTAATAATTGCTCCTGGATGTCTAGGCTTAGGAAATCGATGCGTTCAAAGAAAAATGTATATGCCTTATCATCCTGTAAGAGCTCTTGCAATTTATCTAAAACAGATTGCGCAGAACGGCGGCTTACTAGTGTAACAAAGGCTTCGGGATCAGTCGAAGCTGCGTGGTGAATACCTTCTGCCACTAAATCTTTTCCTGTCCCAGATTCACCGATTAGTAAAACAGGTAATTTCACAGCCGCTGCTTTTTTGGCATTTGCAATAACCTGTTGCATAGATTCAGAATCAGATGTAATCATATCAAATGTTAGAGGCTCACCATATCGTCGAAGAGGCTGATAAACAAGCTTTTCGAGTGATGTAATATCACGAGCAAATTCTATTGCTCCAATTAGTTTATTTCCGTCATAAAGAGGAAAAGTATCATTAATCGTTGTTATTTCATGGCCATTTTTATTCCAATAGGTTTGTTTCACATTAATTTCTTTTTTACCTGTTTGCAATACACGCATTAATGTACTTTCATGCTGGCGGAAGGAAAACATTTCAATAATGGAGCGATCTGCTAATTCATCAAAATGAAATCCTTCAATTTCTTTCATCTTTGTATTATAAATAATGGTTTTACCCGATAGGTCAACAGCGTGAATACCAACGGATACATTTGTTGCAATAAACTCATAAAAAGGTAATAAGGGTTCAGAATTTTTCATAAAATGTGCACCTCAAAAAATTTTTTACTTGAAATATGCAACGAAATTTTGCATTATAATAAGTGTAAGAATATTTTATACGCAAAAATATTTTGCGTCAATGTTTTTTGCACACCAATATACATCTCATGAGGGAGGATAAAGTATGATTCCATACAAACACGAACCGTTCACAGATTTTTCACAAGAGGCAAACTACAACGCTTATGTAGAGGCTTTAAATAAAGTTGAAAGTTATTTAGGTCAAGACTATCCACTTATTATTGGTGGCGAACGTATTACTACAGAAGATAAAATCGTTTCGTATAACCCTGCTAAGAAAACAGAAGTGATTGGTCGCGTATCAAAAGCGAGCAAAGACTTAGCTGAAAAAGCGATGCAAGCAGCAGATGAAACATTTAAAACTTGGAAAAAAGTAGATCCAGCTATTCGTGCAGATGTACTTTTCAAAGCAGCAGCGATTATTCGTCGTCGTAAACATGAATTCTCTGCACTTTTAACAAAAGAAGCTGGGAAACCATGGGCAGAGGCAGATGCAGACACAGCAGAAGCAATTGACTTCATGGAATACTATGGTCGTCAAATGCTACACATAAAAGATGGCCAACCAGTAGAAAGCCGTCCAGGTGAATACAACCGTTATGACTATATTCCATTAGGGATCGGTATTGTTATTTCTCCTTGGAACTTCCCATTTGCAATCATGGCGGGTACAACAGTAGCTGCTTTAGTAACAGGTAACACAGTGTTATTAAAACCAGCTTCAACAACACCAGTTGTGGCGTATAAATTTATCGAAGTATTAGAGGAAGCAGGTCTTCCAGCAGGTGCAGTGAACTTCGTACCAGGTTCTGGTGCTGAAGTAGGTGACTACTTAGTAGACCATCCAAAAACACGCTTTATCAGCTTCACTGGTTCACGTGATGTTGGCTTACGTATTAACCAACGTGCATCTGTGTTAAACGAAGGGCAAATTTGGATCAAACGTGTCATCGCTGAAATGGGCGGTAAGGATACAATCGTTGTTGATAAAGAAGCTGATTTAGAGCTAGCTGCACAATCGATTGTGAAATCAGCATTTGGCTTCTCAGGTCAAAAATGTTCAGCATGTTCACGCGCGGTGATCGTAGAAGATGTGTATGACCAAGTAGTAGAGCGCGTTGTTGAATTAACAAACGCTTTAACAGTTGGTGACCCAACAGACTTCAGCAACTTTATGGCGACTGTGATTGACCATGCAGCCTTCAATAAAATTACAGAGTACATCGAAATTGGTAAAGGCGAAGGCCGTCTAGTTGCGGGTGGTACAGCAGACGATTCAGTTGGATACTTCGTACAACCAACTGTATTTGCAGACGTAGATCCATCTGCACGTATTATGAAAGAGGAAATCTTCGGACCAGTGGTAGCGATTGCAAAAGCGAAAGACTTCGACCAAGCCATTGACATCGCAAACGATACAGAATATGGCTTAACAGGTGCAGTCATCACGAAAAACCGTATGAACCTAGAAAAAGCTCGTGAAGAATTCCATGTCGGAAACCTTTACTTCAACCGTGGCTGTACAGGTGCCATCGTTGGCTACCAACCATTCGGCGGCTTCAACATGTCAGGTACAGACTCAAAAGCTGGTGGCCCAGACTACCTACAGCTTCATATGCAAGCGAAAACAACTTCAGAAATGCTTTAATATTTAGCGAGTTAGTGAAGGAAATGCCACTTTGAAGATAGGGCTGTTCCATAAGTAATTAAAGGATATATTGAATAGAATCTGTGTGACTTCTTTACATGGTTAAAGCGCAGACATAAATGTAAGGCGACTTATTATCTAAGGAAGCCTAACAGATTCTAGTTCATCCTTTTTTCAGAAAATGCTGATGAATAAATTATTTCTATGAAATTATCTTATTGAACCTTCCATAGATTTTTCAACATAAGAAGTAAGGAGAGAATATACTATGACAAAAACACAACAAGTGATTGAACAAACTCAAAATTTTGGTGCTGCAAACTATCATCCACTGCCAATCGTAATTTCAGAGGCTGAGGGTGCATGGGTAAAAGATCCAGAGGGTAATAAATACTTAGATATGTTATCAGCATACTCTGCTGTTAACCAAGGACATCGCCATCCAAAAATCATTGCTGCGTTAAAAGAACAAGCTGATAAAGTAACATTAACTTCTCGTGCATTCTACAGTGAAAACCTAGGTGAATGGTATGAGCTTGTTGGACAATTAACAAATAAACAAATGGTATTACCAATGAATACAGGTGCAGAAGCGGTTGAAACTGCTTTTAAAGCGGCTCGTCGTTGGGCGTATGATGTAAAAGGTGTAGAACAAGGCAAGGCTGAAGTTATTGCATGTAATGGTAACTTCCATGGTCGAACAATGCTGGCTGTTTCTCTATCATCAGATGAAGAATATCGTCGTGGCTTTGGTCCAATGCTACCTAATATTAAGCTAGTAGACTACGGTAACCTAGAAGCTTTAAAAGCAGCTATCACTCCAAATACTGCTGCATTTTTAATTGAACCAATTCAAGGGGAAGCTGGTATCGTGATTCCACCAGAAGGCTTCTTAAAAGCTGCTCGTGAGCTTTGCCGTGAAAACAATGTATTATTTATTGCAGATGAAATTCAAGCTGGTTTAGCACGTACAGGTAAAATGTTTGCCTGTGATTGGGAAGAAGTAGAGCCTGATATGTACATCCTTGGTAAAGCTTTAGGTGGCGGTGTATTCCCAATTTCTTGTGTAGCTGCAAACCGTGACATCTTAGGTGTCTTCAATCCAGGCTCACATGGTTCAACTTTCGGTGGTAATCCTTTAGCATGTGCTGTTTCTATTGCATCCATTAAGGTATTACTAGATGAAAAATTAGCTGAACGCTCACAACAACTTGGTGAATACTTCAAAGGTAAATTACGAGAAATTAACAACCCTGTTATTAAAGATGTTCGTGGTCGAGGTCTATTCATTGGGATGGAGTTAACAGAAGCGGCTCGTCCATACTGTGAAAAACTGAAAGAATTGGGCTTGCTATGTAAAGAAACACATGACACAGTTATTCGTTTTGCTCCACCACTAGTGATTTCACAAGAAGATTTAGATTGGTCAATTGAACAAATTGAAAAAGTATTTAAACTTTAACAAAATGTTCACATTTTAATTCGGAAGTATGTTACAATGATGCCGATATACTATCATTAAAAAAAACAAAGAGGCGATTTAATATGTCTGAAAACTTAAACCTGTTCACATCAACTCAAGATGTCATTCAAGAGGCTCTAAATAAACTTGGTTATGACGAAGCAATGTATGAATTATTAAAAGAACCGCTTCGCATGCTACAAGTACGCATCCCGGTGAAAATGGATGATGGTACAACAAAAGTGTTTACTGGTTACCGTGCACAACATAATGATGCTGTTGGACCAACAAAAGGTGGGGTACGTTTCCACCCACAAGTGTCTGAGGAAGAAGTTAAAGCGCTTTCAATGTGGATGACATTGAAATGTGGAATTGTCGATTTACCATATGGCGGTGGTAAAGGCGGAGTCATTTGTGACCCACGTCAAATGTCTATGGGAGAAATCGAGCGCTTAAGCCGTGGCTATGTACGTGCAGTAAGTCAAATCGTAGGACCAACAAAAGATATTCCTGCGCCAGACGTATTTACAAATGCACAAATTATGGCTTGGATGATGGATGAATACAGCCGTATGGACGAATTCAACTCACCAGGTTTCATCACTGGTAAACCACTAGTGCTTGGTGGTTCACAAGGTCGTGATCGTGCAACTGCACAGGGTGTTACAATCGTTATTGAAGAAGCAGCAAAAAAACGTGGCATTAATATTAAAGGTGCACGCGTGGTTATTCAAGGATTTGGTAACGCAGGTAGCTTCCTTGCGAAATTCATGCATGATTTAGGTGCAAAAGTAATCGGTATTTCAGATGCTTATGGTGCACTTCATGATCCAGAAGGTTTAGATATTGACTACTTATTAGATCGTCGCGATAGCTTCGGAACAGTAACTACTTTATTTGAAAACACGATTTCAAACAAAGAACTATTAGAGCTTGATTGTGATATTTTAGTACCAGCTGCTATTGAAAACCAAATTACAGCTGACAATGCACACAATATTAAAGCAAACATCGTAGTAGAGGCAGCAAATGGTCCAACTACAGCTGAAGCAACGAAGATTTTAACTGAGCGTGGCATTTTACTTGTACCAGACGTGTTAGCTTCTGCTGGTGGTGTTACGGTTTCTTACTTCGAGTGGGTTCAAAATAACCAAGGTTATTACTGGACAGAAGAAGAGGTAGAAGAACGTCTATACAAAAAAATGGTTGAAGCATTTGATAATGTATATACTACAGCAACGACACGTAATATTAATATGCGCTTAGCAGCCTATATGGTAGGTGTTCGTCGTACTGCAGAAGCTTCACGCTTCCGTGGATGGGTTTAATCAAGTGAAACATCAATCAGTGGGGGATTTACCTCATCACCTACTGATTGTTAGTTGAACCAATCGTGCTTTTACGAGCCGTTGATCTCTCACTAAACTTCTTTGCTTTTACCGAATTTTGGGTGGGGTCTTAAATAGTAATTACAAAACGAGTCATTCCTATGTCATTGGGATGACTCGTTTTTGTCTTGGAGCGTCTTGTATTTGTTGGCTTGGATCAGATGCTCCAGCCGCTTTTCTAAAACTACTTTTCTTTCTTTTCGCACCTTTTGCACACGCAGAAATTTCAATAACCCTAATCCACCGAAAATAGCAACAAAGCAAATAATTACAATAATTAACATAAACATAAGCTAAATTCCTTTATTCTATGTACTGCCTCTACTATACAATAACTATCTGAACAATTTCTAAACATATGGATAGATTGTATATATAGGTTGATAGAACTATTTAATGGATGGATAGAACTGTTATAAAAAATAGAAATAATATCTTGATAATGGTTCTGTTCAGATTTTGTTCAGGAAGACTATAGTAAATTGAAGTATGGTGGTGTTAAAAATTTGAAAGGGGCGAATATATGTAATGATGAACAACGGAATTTTTAATAGATGGGAGGAAAAAGGGTGCATATCATAACGAAACAAAAAAAATGGTGGAAACGTTCACTTGCCATCATGCTTTCACTTACACTTGTGACAAGTAGTGTTTCGCTGACAGGATTGCCTAAAAAAGCGCAAGCAGCGGAGCCTGTGAGTCCGGGTGGTATAAGTACACAACCAGTACTTTGGTTGAAAGCAAATGATGGAGTAGTAGAAAGTGCTGGGGAGTTAACACATTGGGCTGATCAATCTATAGACCCAGTGAATTTTACACTTGATATCCCAACAGGACAAGAAGCGAGAATACCGAAGTATAATGAAAATGGTGTGAACTTTAACCCAAGCGTAAAATTTAATAACTATAATAACTATAACCACTATAATCAATCTGCTAAATTAGTAGGAGATAAAGAGATTACTTTCCAGTCTGGATATGCGGTTTATAAATGGCCTGAAACTGTGACTGAAACTGCAGGGATACTTGTTGGTTCCGCGGTAGTAACCCACAACTACGGTGCTCAGATTTTAGGTGGGGGTGGAAGCGGTAGAAACTTTTTCGCAGTAAGTACAGGTAAAAACTCTAACTGGCGCTCTTTTGGACCAGCTAACAGAAAAATATTCCAAATGGCAAACTATGAAATGAATGACGATGGCACAAATGCATTAGCAAGGATAAATGGACAGCCGACTACTGTAGGTCAACCAACAGTTACAATTGCACCATTTGCATTTACACCTGTTATTGGAGCTTCTGCTGGAACTTCTAGTAGTGGGTACTCAGGTTCCTTGGCTGATGTGGCAGAGGTTATTTTGTATGATAGGGAAACAAGTGCAGATGTGGCTAAAATTGAAACGTATTTAGCCGTAAAATATGGCATTACGTTAAATGATGGTACTAGCAATTACGTTGCAACGAATAACACGGTTGTGTGGGATGCAACTAAAAACACTAAGTATCAAAAAAATATTGCTGGTATCGGTCGTGACAATGCAGAGAACCTTGAGCAAAAGCAAAGCCGAAGCATTAACGAAGGTACACAGGTTGCAATTGGTGTTGAGGCACTTACAGACACAAATTCGGCTAATCAAGGTACGCTTACAGATGGACAATATTTGATTTGGGCCGATAACGGCAAGGATCTAGCGTTCACAAAGCAAATCGGCACAACTAACAAAAATCATGCTGAACGTATTTGGAAATTACAAAATACAGGAAGTGTGGGGAAAGTAGAAATTGCCATTCCAAAGAGTGCTCTTCCAGAAAACGCAACATTACGAGTAGGGAACAGCGATACAGATTTTGAACCAGCAACAGAATATACATTAGCAGAGATTACTTTAAGCGGCACACCTCATTATGCTGCAAAAATCACATTAGAAGATGGTCAGTATTTCACGTTTGCAGCACCAGTGCCTGAACTAGCAAGTGCTATTATTGAGAAAATAGGGACAGAGGATCATCAGATTACACTAACATTCAATCAAGAAGTAACTTTAACTGATTTAACAGGCTTTACAATTACACTAGATGGTGCTCCAATAACACCAACATTTGTAGTGGACCTAGCAGATAATAAAAAGCTTAATCTTATGTTACCTACAGGGACAGATGTAACAGGTAAAGCAGTAAAAGTTGTTTATGATGGTGATTCGGGTAACTTAAAGAACAAAAATCACAATCTACCTGCACGTTCATTCGACAAAGATATCGCTTTAGTGGATAAATCACAGTTACAAGCTAAGGTAACAGAAGTTGATGCTTTAACAGAAATAAACTACACACCAGAAAGCTGGGCAAATCTACAAACGGTGTTAACAACTGCTAATATTGTACTCGCTAATCCTGACGCAACGCAGGAGGCAATCAACAAAGCATTAAACGATTTAACAACTGCCCAAAACGCCTTAAAAGTACCAGCACCAACAATGGTTGCACTAGAACAAACCGTGGCAGATGGCAATAAAGTAACGCTCACTTTTAATCAAGATGTGACATTGAATGATTTAACAGGCTTTACCATGACAGTAGGTGGCAATCAAGTGACACCTGAATGGACAGTAGATCCAATAGACCCTAAAAAGCTTATCTTTACTTTACCAGATGGAACAGAGGTTACTAACCAAGAAGTAAAAGTCGTTTACAATGGTACAGGAACATTAAAAGGTGTGAATGGCATACCTGTAGTTGATTTTGAAAGAGTGGCAGAAGATCCATATAGTGCAGCATTAACCATTACACAACCTGCAACATCAACGAATAATCCACAGCCAACATTTGGCGGAACAGTATTTGTGGATACAACAACACCTTCCACAGTAACAATTGATTTAAAGGGTAGTGACAATCAATCTATTCCAGGAGCAGGTGGTTTAGCAACAATAAACTCAGCAACAGGAGAATGGATATTTACACCTTCAGTGAATTTACCAGATGGCACATACACAATTATCGCAACAGCAACAAATGGTCAACAAACGGTAACAAAGAAACATACATTCACAGTAGCAACAACACCAATAGTAAACAAAGTACCACTGCAGCAAAAAGTAGAGGAAGCTAAAAATTTAGTTGCAGGCGAGTATACACCAGCGAGCTGGGCACAGTATCAAGAGGCTTTAAAGAAAGCGAATGAAGTACTAACGAATCCAAATGCAACACAGGAAGAAGTAGACAAAGCATTAGCAGTATTAACAGGGGCACAAAATGCACTTGTAAAAATAGGCAAAGGGCTAGGCACATTAAACCCATCTACAGGTACATTAAGCCCAAGCTTCCAAACAGGGGTAACAGATTACACAATGACAGTCGGCTATCCAACATCAGTCATTGACTTTACAGCGATTCCAGTAGAGGCTGGCGCGACAGTCACAACAGCTGTCAATGGACAGCCAGGTACTATTAGACAAATTCCACTACAAGTAGGGGAAAATATTATTGTTATCACAGTAAAAGATGCAAATGGCAATGTGAGACAATATACGATTAAAGTATATCGCGAAGCCTACACAGGTGGTGGTTCATGGACACCAAACCCAACATCACCAGTAACACCTACACCGGGCGACACAAAAACTAAAATCCAAGTGGAGCTTGAAATCGATGGGGAAAAACCACTGGAAAAAACAAAAGTAGAAATTGAACGTACAAAACACGCGAATGGGGATATCACGGACTTCGTGGCTCTTACAGAAGCCAATGCCAAAGAAGCTGTGGCAAAGGCAAAGGAAATCGGCAACAATATTGCCCGTATCGTATTGCCAGATGTCAATGATGAAGTGAAGGAAGCGAAGGTCGAAATTCCAAAAGAATCCTTGAAATTACTACGCGATAACGGTTTATCGTTAGAAATTTCATCAGAAAATGGACATATCGCGATTCCAGTAAGTTCAATGGAAGGCATTGACGATAATTTCTACTTCCGTTTAGTACCAGTGAAAAAGGAAAGTGAGCGTCAAGCGATTGAAGAGCGTGCCCGTGCAGAGCGCGTAGTACGTGAGACACTGCAGAGCAACGATGTGCATGTAGTGGCACGTCCAATGACAATCGAAACAAATATGCCAAGTCGTCCTGTGCAGGTAACATTGCCATTAAAAGGCGTGAAAATCCCAACAAATACAGCAGAGCGTGAGGCATTCCTGAAGCAATTAGCCGTATTTATTGAACACTCCGATGGGGAGAAGAAAGTGGTTATCCCTGAGGTGGTAACAATGGCGAAGGGTGAGCTAGGCTTACGCTTCACAGTGGAGAAGTTTAGTACATTTACGATTATTCAGGTCAATAAGAAGGAAGAAACAAAACCATCTCTAGAAGTAAAAGAGCATGAAGCGTATATTAAAGGCTTCCCAGATGGTACATTCGGTCCGGAGAAAAACGTGACACGAGCTCAAGTGGCAACAATGATTGCGCGTATCCTAGACTATACAGATGGACCAGTAAATACGGCACCATTTAAGGATATTCCAAGCGATCATTACGCAGCAGGTGCCATTGCCTTTGTCAAAGAGCGTGGCATTATGAATGGGGATGTCAATGGTAACTTCCGTGCAAGTGAAAACATTACACGTGCACAAATGGCAACGGTAGTGGCGAACTTTAAGCAACTGCATATCGAAGAGAACGTAGCCATTACATTCAACGATACAAAAGGTCATTGGGCACAGTGGATGATCGAAGCCAATCGTACGGCAGGCATCATCAATGGTCGTCAGGATGGTAGCTTTGCGCCAGATGAGCATTTAACACGTGCTCAGGCTGTCGTGATGATGAACCGCATGTTCGAGCGTGGTCCGCTACATGGGGTAACAGCACCAAGCTTCCCAGATGTGAAAGCAACACACTGGGCATTTGATGAAATTGAAGAGGCAGCGAAATCTCATGCATATTTCATTGATGAAGAGGGGCAAGAGCAGAGTAATTGAATAAGTTTGAGCATTTACAGGCTAAGTACTTTTTAGCCTGTTTTTCAATTATTTATGGGAAAATAAATAAAATTATTAATTGATTGAAAAGAATTCTTTTGCAATAAATAGATATTTTAAAAGATCTGTTCAGATTTTGTTCAGGCATCCCTTGATAGACTAAATAGGAAGATCATGAAGCTAATATTTAGCGAAAGGGAGAACAAATAAATTTGATGCTACTGATATAACACAAGGTGCAATACTAGTGTCAGGCACGTATACTGTATATACTATTCAAGCAACAATAAATGGAAAGACTGAAAGAATTGATTTAGAAATACCTGTTACAGTGACAACAACAGAAATTGAAAGTAACAACCACAGATGAAGTGGTTGATAGTATAACTGCAGGAAAAGAAAAAGTTTATATCGACAATGGCTTTGTTGATACAATTGAGGTAGTTTCAACTAATGAATTTGATGTAACATCAGCAATAACTAGACCAAATTATTTGAAGGAAATAACAACATTAAAATAGCTAGTTTAATTATTCAAGCAAACGGAAATGTGACTGTACAAAATTTAATCGTAAATGTAAATGGGACAGTGAATACAAATAAGAACATATATTAGTAAAGAATTCTTTTACTATTAAATAGCTTCCTAATTATCATTCAGAATCGTTTGGTATATTTTGTGATAGTACAAATTATATAAGAAGATTGAAATAAATGATTAAGCAATCGAATGTATATAAATAAATCAAAAAATGGTAGGAACATGATAATGAAAAAAGATATTGTAATTGTGGTTAGTATCGTCATGCTATTTGCCATAGTTTTTGTGGTAGGGAATTGGCGTCATTTTTCTGCAAATAATGATGACAACATTGTAAAACAGGGGATGGCGGTTGTTGCAAATGAGCAACTTGAAAATAATAACACGATTAAGTTAAATGGGGATTGGTCCTTTTATCCGAATGTTTTGATATCGCCTCAACAGTCATTAGATGATTACAAGGATCGACGTATATCTATGAAGGTTCCTGATAAATGGGAGGGTTATTTTCAATTCAATGAAAAAGGACCTCTTGTTGGTACATATCATCTCGTAGTAAAGGTGCCTACAGAAGGGCAGTATGGTTTGTTTTTTCGCTATATTCACTCATCTAGTCGTGTTTTCATTAATGGTATCAACGTTGGGGGAAAGGGAAATCCAAGTACTTCTTTCTCGAGCTTTCAATCAGAGAATGATGACACATTTATTGTCTTCGGGCAAAGTAATGAACAAGAGCTTGATATATTAATACAGGTAGCTAGCTACAACAAATATCCAACAGCGGGAATGATTTATCCTGTTGAATTTGGAACAAAGGAGAACATACAGAATTTCTATGATCACAAGAGGTTGATTGATGTATTAGTGATTTTTGGATATATTGTTTTTGGCATCATTTATCTGACTATCTATGGACAAAGTCGCAAAAGGAAAGAAGAATTGTTTTTTGGACTTTATATGTTACTGATAGGTATTCAGTCGTCCTTTACTAATCACAAGATTTTCTTTCAAGTCTTTCCTATAGAAGAAACCTTTACCCAGTCACGTTTACAGCTTGGTATCATCCCTCTAATAGATATTTGTCAAATACTATTTCTTTATACTATGTATCCACAAGTGGCGAATAAAAAAATTGTCAATACACTTGTTATTTCACTAGGTTGCATTTTTTTTCTCTATGGTATTTATAATCCATTTTATATCGATAAAAGTGAAATGACTGAACAAGCAATGATTATTCGACAAGTTACATATGTTGCTTTAATTACTTTATTTACTGGCTACACTCAGTTGTTGTTTATCCGTGTTATGTTGCAAAAGCTAGGAGGTGCACGATATATATTAATCATTTTTGTAGGAGGTTGCTGTTACACGTTATTAGTAATCATAAATTTTTTAACAGAAGTACCTATTGCATATAGTGAATTGGTATTTTTGGGTTGTACATTAGTTGGCTTTACTTTACTCCTAAACTATCGTATGAATCTGGGCTTTACGAAGGCACAGACATTATCAAAGGAGCTATTAGTGCACAATCAAATGAAGGATGAATTTTTACTGAAAACCTCCCATGAATTGCGCACACCATTAAATGGGATTTTAAATTTATCAAAATTACTAATGGAAGGCGCTGAGGGGCCATTAAAACGTACTCAACAAGAGCAAGTGATATTAATTCATAATATAACACAGCGACTAGGATATTTAGTGGAAGATTTATTGTTTTCATCCAATCATATGTCAGGCGAACTACGTGTTTCACCTCGTACTGTACCGATAAGCATTATAAATGATGTAGTTACAGAAATACGTAGTGTGATGCCTGCAAATAGTTACGTACGATTACTCGTTGAAGTAGATTTAACATTGCCACCCATGCTAACAGATGAATTGCGCTTTAAACAGATATTGTACAATCTATTACATAATGCTATCCAGCATACCGAAATTGGAGAAATTACTGTAACTGCCTATCAGCAACAAAAACATATGGTCATCGAGGTAAGAGATACTGGAAAAGGTATTCCTGCTCAGGATTTAGAACGTATCTTTAATGCATTTTATCAAGTGAAAAATAATCATCATAAAGAAGGCCTTGGATTAGGATTGAGCATTGCAAAAAATATTGTAGATAAATTAAATGGTGCAATTTATGTAAAAAGTACTTTTGGGGAAGGAACTACCTTTACCTTTACAATGCCGCTTGCAGCAGAGGGTCAATCTGATAAAGATAATTCACTTGCCATTGTTGCACAAACTCCATCAGAAATACTACAGCTTGAGCTACCGCTGATTCATAAAGGTAACGATAAAAAAATCCTTGTTGTAGATGATGATCATGTCAATATAAAGGTGTTGGCAGATGTATTGGCTTTAAAGGGCTATACAGTGATTGGTGTGGATAATGGTTTTGACGCTGTCGATTATGTCAAATCGTATCAAGTGGATTGTATGCTAGTTGACTTAATGATGGAGGGAATGTCGGGCTATGATTTATGTAAGCAGGTGCGAAAGCATTATGATATGTTAGAACTTCCAATCATTGTTTTAACTGCTATTATGAAGCATTCAGATTTGATGTTAACCTTGCAGGTAGGAGCCAATGATTATTTACAAAAGCCAGTAGCAACGGATGAATTGCTTTTACGAATCGAATCATTATTAGCGGTTCGACAATCATCCCTAGATGCAATTGAGGTTGAAATGAATCATTTATATTCACAAGTGACACCTCATTTTGTCTATAATACACTCAATACAATTATTGGTTTGAGCTATACTGATACGGATAATACAAGGGAAGCATTATACTCCTTAGCGACATATTTCCGCGCAAAGCTCAATGTGCACTATCGTAACAATATGGTGTTGATTGAAGAAGAAGTAGAGCTACTAAAAGCATATCTTTATATAGAAAAGATGCGTTTTGGTGATCGTTTAACTGTCAAATATGATATTGATGAATCTATACAACTGATGATTCCAGCATTATCGCTACAGCCTTTAGTGGAAAATGCCGTTTTTCATGGTATTTCCAAAAAGCCAGAGGGTGGTACAATTGAGATAAGTGTCCAAAGAGAGGGACAATTTATCCGCATTAAAATATATGATAATGGAGTCGGTATACCTGCTAAAAAGTTACAACAATTAATGAATGAAGAAAGTTCGCGCATTGGTTTTACAAATCCACTAAAAAAATTTAAATTAATGAAAAATGCGGATCTTCGTTTATATAGTGAAGAAGGTAAGGGGACAACTATTCTTATACTATTACCGGAGGGTGATGGAGCATGAATGTTATCATCATAGATGATGAAAGAATGGCTATTGATGTTTTACGTTTCAAATTAAATCGACTTACTCAGTTCCAGATTTCAATTAGAGGAACCTTTACAAATGCAAATGATGCGCTGCAATTTCTTAAAGAAGAATCGATTGATGTTGTTTTTTTAGATATAGAAATGATTGATGTGCATGGTTTACAAGTAGCAAAACAATTAATAAGGAATCCATTTATTCAAATAATATTTGTAACAGCACATGCTCAATTTGCAGTGGATGCATTTGACATAGAAGCAACGGACTATTTGTTAAAGCCCGTGCATGAGAAACGACTTATTAAGGCATTGATTAAAGCACAGCAGAAATTGCAATTACAAGAAGATGTAGAAAAAGAGAAAAAAGAACATCTCTTATATGCACATACATTTGGGAGCTTTTATTTATTGGATGCCCGACATGAGGTTATCAAGTGGCGTACTAGAAAAGTGCGGGAACTATTTTTATATTTATGGTTTCATCAAAAAAAACCCATGTTAAATGTTGTCATAATTGAGGAGCTCTGGCCTGATTTAGAATTTGAGAAGGCAGCCAGTAATTTACATACGTCTATTTACCAGTTAAGAAAGCTTTTTAAGGATAAAGGTATTCAAGATCCAATTCAATTAGTGAATAATCATTATCAACTAAATGTGGAGATGGCAAGTGATTATGATAAACTTACTCAATTGCTAGAGCAAAAAAGGCATGATGAAATATCCATCCAGCAGCTTTTAAATTGCTATGAAGGTGATTTTTTAGCTGAGGAGGAGTACCCTTGGGCTATTCAAACCCAGCTGCGCTTAAAGCAAGGAGTTTTGCATGTACTAGAAATGTATATTACTACAATGGATTCTATGAATTCATTGTTAAAATTAAACTGTTTACAAAAAATGCTAGAATTTGATGAGTTTAATGAGGACTATATGTTTCTTCTATTAGAATTTTTAATTGGGCAAAACAAAAAACAGGATTGTATAAAGTATTATGAGAGAATAGAAGAGAAATTATCAGAAATTGGTATTTCAGTACCAGAGAAAATTCTTAGTATTTATAATGCATACATGGTTCGTATTTAAGACAATCTTAATTCTTTGCTTTCATCAATATAAATATGAGAAAATCCAAGTAGAAAGGGGCGAATTGGATGGATTCATTTACATTTTATAATCCAGTGAAATTACATTTTGGCGAAGATGCACTGGAGAAGTTAACGAAAGAGTTGGCGCAGCTTGGAAAAAAGGTATTAGTTGTTTACGGAGGGGGCAGCATTAAGAAAAACGGAGTGTACAATGCTGTCATTGAAAAATTACAAGAAGCGAATAAAATAATATTTGAATTAAGTGATGTTGAGCCAAATCCACGTGTAGAAACTGCAAGACTTGGCATTGATATTTGTAAGAAAGAAACAATTGATTTTGTTCTAGCAGTTGGGGGCGGTTCAGTTATTGACTGTTCAAAATTAATAGTTGCTGGTGCAAAATATGATGGCGACGCATGGGATATTGTGAAGCGTAAAGTCTTTGTAGATGAAGCTCTACCTCTTGGAACGGTTTTAACGCTGGCAGCAACAGGTTCTGAAATGAATTCAGGCTCAGTTATTACTAACGCAGCTACAGAAGAAAAATTAAGCTGGGGCAGCCCTGCTGTTTTTCCAAAATTCTCTATCCTAAATCCTGCCTATACGGTGACAGTGCCAAAAAATCATACCATTTACGGAATCGTGGATATGATGTCACATGTCTTTGAGCAATACTTCCATAATACGACAAATACACCGATTACAGATGAAATGTGTGAAGGTGTATTACGAACAGTTATTGCTACGGCACCTAAATTATTACAAGACCTTGAGAATTTCAAGTTACGTGAAACAATTTTATTGGCAGGAACAATTGGATTAAATGGCTTCTTATCAATTGGTTCCCGAGGCGATTGGGCATCTCATAATATTGAGCATGCTGTATCTGCCGTGTATGATATCCCGCATGCTGGTGGGTTAGCCATTTTACAGCCACACTGGATGCGTTTAAGTGTAAAAGTGAATCCTGAACGTTTTGCAGGCATAGCAGTTCGAGTATTTGGTGTGGATGCTACAGGAAAGACGTCAGAAGAGGTTGCCTACGAGGGAATCGACCGTTTATCTGCATTCTGGACATCGCTAGGAGCACCAAATCGCCTTGCAGATTATGATATTGACGATGAAAAATTCAATCAAATTGTTGAGCATGCTATGCAAAATGGACCATTTGGTAACTTTAATAAGTTACAGGAAGAAGATGTTCGTAAGATTTTACAAAATTCCCTTTAATATTGACCTAGAATGTGAGGCTACTTGTTGTAGTCTCATATTTTTTTATCTTCATTCAGCAGAAGACTCCCACCTCTACAGGTGGTGAGATGAATGCGGTTTTGGTTTCTTTTCAGTGGGTGTCCAAACACCTACTGAATGAAGATAAAGCCTCCGGCGGATGTCACGGATTTTCAAAGGAATGAATTGTGCAGGCACAATTCAAAATCCGGACGCAATTACGCCAAGGCGAAATTGATGCAAAGGTTAAGGAAACTTAACCCAAAATGTTGAAATTTGTCGTAGAAGTTTCTTTTGGCCTACAATCTAATTAAATAGACCGATACATAAGTAAAGAAAATACTCGAATTGGTAAAATTAATATGATAAAGGTAATGTTTATATTAAACGATTGTTTTATTTCTGAATATTTTATGTTTGTTTTTAGGACAATTTTCACTTGTTAGTATCAGGTTGAAATAAAAGGCTGTATTTTGTTATAAAGAAATCTGTTTGTAATAGAAGGTTTGTTGTCGTATTTACGCACTTAATGTAGGATTGTTCAGAATTTGTTCAACTGAGTTTATTAAAATGAAATCAATATTAAATATAGATTGGAGAGGGAGCAAATGTTGAAACAATTGCTTGAAGACCGAATTGTCACATTGCGTTATATTGAGACGCCATTTCAGCAGCATGTTTATAAAATGCAAAATTGTGTAGAAGTATTGGGAATTGAAGCGAAATCACTACAAATTGAAAATGACCAAATAGCAGCAGGATACATCGTTGATCAAAGTATCTTTTTTAAAAGTTTACGCTTTGGTCAAACAAATATTATCTTTACAGATGGTGTAAATAAAGCAATTGTACAATTATTTGTACGTCCTTCTGGTGAAATTATTGCAGAAGTGAAGCCTTATTTAGGTAATGCTGAGATTGTTCTAGTTTATTATCGAACAATCTTAGAAGATACAGCTATTGCAATTGATTTAAAAGGTGCTTTTAAGCATTATTTGGTAGCACATCAATTGATGAATGTTGAAGATTCAATTGCAGAGGTCCATTACGAGTCAATGCATCCTAATGTTTTAAAAGATTCTTATGCTGGTAATTTTGTTTTAGGATGTCATTCAAATGGAAGAGAGATTACCAATGCAGAGGAATATGCATTAGCCAATCGCTCAGCTACATTAAAATTCTCGAAAATTGTTATTCAACAGCAAGGTGTAAAAAAGATTATCGCATTAAAAATGTTATTAACGTTTTTGATTACTAATCATGTTTTTGTTAGTAATGAAGAGCCAGACTGTTTTAATGAAGAAGTATTAAAACAAAATCACCTAAAGTCAGTATAAAAAACAGCCAACTGCCTGAAATATGGCAATTGGCTGTTTCTTGTTTATTTAGTGGTTTATTGCTCTAATGTCGAGCTAGTGGGTCTATTTCCAATATGTTTCCATTCTAGTTTTCCATCATCCTCGTCAAATAATATGGCTACTTTCGATACACCCTTCTGACTTAAAATTACTTCTGTTAAATGGTCACGTACATCATCTAAAAAAGCTAATGATAAGTTAGCATCTGCTTCAGCAACTAATTCTACATGTAAAAATTCGCCTTCTTTAATAACTTCTAAACGAACAATATCTTTTATATTTGGATCATCCAAAACTAAATGAGCAATATGGTTTAGCATTTCTTCATCTGTTTCACCAATCACACCGCGTGCATTATCAAGGAATACCTTGGCTACTACATAGAACATCATGCAGCCGATAATCATTGAAACAAGTCCTTCGATATTTGCCCAACCTGTGAAATGTGCGATTAAAATAGCGCCGAACGCTAGGACATTACCACCTGTAGCTACTAAGTCTTCCATAAATACTAATTTTGTTGCTGGCTTAGCCCGATTTAAATAGGCAAAAGCTTTAGGAATGGTTGAGATACCTGCTTTCTCCTGCCCTGCCTCATGTAAAATCTCTACACCAGCTTTGGCAAGAACAGTTCCTTCTAAAATAATCCCGATAAAAAGTACACCAAGTGCTATAAGCATTCCTTTAGATTCACCTGTAGGATGGATAAAATGATGCCAGCCCTCTTTGACAGTTTCATAAGAAAGAATAGCCACAATAATTACCGCAAAAAGACAAACCAAATTGACTATTCGTCCAAAGCCACTAGGGAACTGTTTTGTTGGTGCCTTTTTTGAGAGAGCAGAGCCAATGTACACAAAAAATTGGTTTGCTGCATCGCCAAGTGAGTGCATCATTTCAGCAAACATGGCGACATTGCCTGTAAAGAAAAACGCAATACCTTTAATTAATCCTAAAAATGCATTTACACCTGCAGCCAAAAGGGAGGGTTTGTTACCGTCTTTTAATAGTTTTAATATTTCTGCCATCGTTGAATCCTCCAACTAGTTTAAAATTTCCATTTCGATTTTTTCTATATAAGATAAGGCACGCAATGAACGGTAAAATGACAGTAGGTTATCAGAAACGATTAATGATAGACGTAAATCTAATTCGTGTAAAACATCATCATTATTTGGAACATCTTTAATGCGGATGTTCTCGATAATAATATTGTTTTCTTTTAGAAATTGTAAAAAGGCTTCCGTTTTCTCATCATTGTAAATCTGCACCTTCAATGATACTTCTCGCATACGAATTCGTTTTGGTCCTATTTTCATTAGGAAAGGCGATAAAACCTCAATTCCAAAAACAATAATAATAACAGCTAATGTTGCATCCATATAGAATCCCGCACCAACGGCAATACCGATTCCAGCAGCTCCCCAAATCATTGCAGCAGTTGTTAGACCTGAGATACTATCGTTTCCACGTCTTAAAATTACACCTGCTCCAAGAAATCCAATGCCACTGACTACCTGAGCTGCCAAGCGAAGAGGGTCCATTGTGATATTAATGTCTGACCTTGGTGGCGTGGAGTACGCGGTTTCAATTGAAATTATGGTTAATAGACAGCTAAATGTTGCAATGACTAAGCTTGTTTTTAATCCTACTGGTTTCTTTTTTAATTCCCTTTCAATACCGATTACTAAACTTAATGTGGCTGCAATCACTAATTTTATGCCAACTTCATATGTAATCATATTTCCTAATAATGTTTCCATACGCAACCCTCCACAGTTATTTCGTATTGCTAAGAGATATGCAAGCTGTCATTATTATATGTGCATTACTTTTTTGTATTGTACATCACGAAAGTATGTAAGTATAAGTATTTTTTTAGTGGAGGTGATGTTTTATGGAGAACCCTAAAATCAATCCATACATCCCAATTTTTATTGGTGTTATTTCTGTATCCTTGTCAGCTATTTTTGTAAAATTAGCAAATGCAGAAGCAGGCATTATTGCATTTTATCGTATGTTATTTTCGGTTTTGATTATGGCCCCCTTGTTTTTTTGGAAATACACAAAAGAGTTACGACAATTATCAAAAAGAGATTGGTTATTCTCATCTATTGCGGGTATTTTCTTAGCATTCCATTTTATTTTGTGGTTTGAATCACTAAATTACACATCTGTCGCAAGCTCTACAGTGCTGGTCACATTACAGCCATTGTTTGCATTTGTTGGTACTTATTTTTTCTTTAAAGAGAAAATTACGATGAAAACCATTTTTGCAGGTACTATCGCTATTGTTGGTAGTGTTTTAATTAGCTGGGGAGATTTTAAGCTCAGTGGAGCGGCGTTCTATGGAGATATACTCGCTCTAATTGCATGTGCTCTCGTTACAGCTTACCTTTTATTTGGTCAGGATGTACGTAAAAGATTATCTCTTGTGACTTACACGATGCTAGTTTATGTTGTTAGTACAATTACGTTATTTGCATATGTTCTTATTAAAGGCGAATCTTTTGGTCCATATCCTACAATGGATTGGGTATGGTTCATTTTATTAGCGATAGTTCCTAATTTATTTGGTCATACTCTATTTAATTGGGCTATCAAATATGTTAGTACAAATGTAGTTTCCATTGCGATATTATTTGAACCAATCGGTGCGGCTATATTAGCTCTTTTGATTTTTAAAGAGTATTTGATTGTCACACAATTGATTGGAGGACTAATTGTTATAATGGGAATTCTATTGTTTGTAATCGATGAGAAAAAGATTTTAAAGTTTTTTTCAAAAAATGCTTGATTTTTAAAATGCTATATTATATATTATTACTTGTCCTTAACAAGAAGGGCGACTTGATAAAAAGATTTTTTAAAAAAGTTGTTGACTTCTTGTTGAATACAAGTTAAGATAATAAAGTCGCTGAAAATAATCAGCAAAACATGAACCTTGAAAACTGAACAGCAAAACGTAATCAATAAAGTTTTTAGTAGCTAGCTTTTGCTAGTGAAGGAAACAAAAATTTTGGACATCAAAATTGATGCCAGCAAAACAATTTGAGCTAATCAAATTTCTTTTATGGAGAGTTTGATCCTGGCTCAGGACGAACGCTGGCGGCGTGCCTAATACATGCAAGTCGAGCGAACAGAGAAGGAGCTTGCTCCTTTGACGTTAGCGGCGGACGGGTGAGTAACACGTGGGCAACCTACCCTATAGTTTGGGATAACTCCGGGAAACCGGGGCTAATACCGAATAATCTATGTCACCTCATGGTGACATACTGAAAGACGGTTTCGGCTGTCGCTATAGGATGGGCCCGCGGCGCATTAGCTAGTTGGTGAGGTAATGGCTCACCAAGGCGACGATGCGTAGCCGACCTGAGAGGGTGATCGGCCACACTGGGACTGAGACACGGCCCAGACTCCTACGGGAGGCAGCAGTAGGGAATCTTCCACAATGGGCGAAAGCCTGATGGAGCAACGCCGCGTGAGTGAAGAAGGTTTTCGGATCGTAAAACTCTGTTGTAAGGGAAGAACAAGTACAGTAGTAACTGGCTGTACCTTGACGGTACCTTATTAGAAAGCCACGGCTAACTACGTGCCAGCAGCCGCGGTAATACGTAGGTGGCAAGCGTTGTCCGGAATTATTGGGCGTAAAGCGCGCGCAGGCGGTCCTTTAAGTCTGATGTGAAAGCCCACGGCTCAACCGTGGAGGGTCATTGGAAACTGGGGGACTTGAGTGCAGAAGAGGAAAGTGGAATTCCAAGTGTAGCGGTGAAATGCGTAGAGATTTGGAGGAACACCAGTGGCGAAGGCGACTTTCTGGTCTGTAACTGACGCTGAGGCGCGAAAGCGTGGGGAGCAAACAGGATTAGATACCCTGGTAGTCCACGCCGTAAACGATGAGTGCTAAGTGTTAGGGGGTTTCCGCCCCTTAGTGCTGCAGCTAACGCATTAAGCACTCCGCCTGGGGAGTACGGTCGCAAGACTGAAACTCAAAGGAATTGACGGGGGCCCGCACAAGCGGTGGAGCATGTGGTTTAATTCGAAGCAACGCGAAGAACCTTACCAGGTCTTGACATCCCGTTGACCACTGTAGAGATATAGTTTCCCCTTCGGGGGCAACGGTGACAGGTGGTGCATGGTTGTCGTCAGCTCGTGTCGTGAGATGTTGGGTTAAGTCCCGCAACGAGCGCAACCCTTGATCTTAGTTGCCATCATTTAGTTGGGCACTCTAAGGTGACTGCCGGTGATAAACCGGAGGAAGGTGGGGATGACGTCAAATCATCATGCCCCTTATGACCTGGGCTACACACGTGCTACAATGGACGATACAAACGGTTGCCAACTCGCGAGAGGGAGCTAATCCGATAAAGTCGTTCTCAGTTCGGATTGTAGGCTGCAACTCGCCTACATGAAGCCGGAATCGCTAGTAATCGCGGATCAGCATGCCGCGGTGAATACGTTCCCGGGCCTTGTACACACCGCCCGTCACACCACGAGAGTTTGTAACACCCGAAGTCGGTGAGGTAACCTTTTGGAGCCAGCCGCCGAAGGTGGGATAGATGATTGGGGTGAAGTCGTAACAAGGTAGCCGTATCGGAAGGTGCGGCTGGATCACCTCCTTTCTAAGGATTATTTCGGAATACAAACCTTGGGTTTGTAAGATTACGTTTTGCGTTCAGTTTTGAAGGTTCATTCTTTTTCGAATGAAATACTTCAAATATGTGCTCCTGTCACTACGTTTTCGTCGCAAAGCTGCGAAGAAGTAGAATCAGGCAGTAGCTTTGTTCTTTGAAAACTGGATAAAACGACATTGAAATTGTAACAAACACATTTATTTTTTAAGTTTTTTTATAGGCTTAATAACATAATAAAGGTTTCAAGACACGAGCAGTTCTAGGAAGCAATCGAGTGAATGAGGGAGCGTACTTAAGTACGTGACTGATTGAACGAGTGAAGCTGACAACGAAATGCGATGTGTATTGAAAGCTGTAGGTTAAGTTATTAAGGGCGCACGGCGAATGCCTTGGCACTAGGAGCCGAAGAAGGACGGCACTAACACCGATATGCTTCGGGGAGCTGTAAGTGAGCTTTGATCCGGAGATTTCCGAATGGGGGAACCCACTACGTTTAATCGCGTAGTATCTTGACGTGAATACATAGCGTCTTGAAGGCAGACCCAGGGAACTGAAACATCTAAGTACCTGGAGGAAGAGAAAGAAAAATCGATTCCCTGAGTAGCGGCGAGCGAAACGGGAAGAGCCCAAACCAAGAGGCTTGCCTCTTGGGGTTGTAGGACACTCTATACGGAGTTACAAAAGAGCGAGTTAGATGAAGCGACTTGGAAAGGTCCGCCAGAGCAGGTAAAAGCCCTGTAGTCGAAAGTTCGTTCTCTCCAGAGTGGATCCTGAGTACGGCGGAACACGTGAAATTCCGTCGGAATCCGGGAGGACCATCTCCCAAGGCTAAATACTACCTAGTGACCGATAGTGAACCAGTACCGTGAGGGAAAGGTGAAAAGCACCCCGGGAGGGGAGTGAAAGAGATCCTGAAACCGTGTGCCTACAAGTAGTTAGAGCCCGTTAATGGGTGATAGCGTGCCTTTTGTAGAATGAACCGGCGAGTTACGATTACGTGCGAGGTTAAGCTTTAGAAGGCGGAGCCGCAGCGAAAGCGAGTCTGAATAGGGCGAAATAGTACGTGGTCGTAGACCCGAAACCAGGTGATCTACCCATGTCCAGGGTGAAGGTAAGGTAACACTTACTGGAGGCCCGAACCCACGCACGTTGAAAAGTGCGGGGATGAGGTGTGGGTAGCGGAGAAATTCCAATCGAACTTGGAGATAGCTGGTTCTCTCCGAAATAGCTTTAGGGCTAGCCTCGTGATGAGAATACTGGAGGTAGAGCACTGTTTGGACTAGGGGGCCATCCCGGTTTACCGAATTCAGACAAACTCCGAATGCCAGATATTTATACACGGGAGTCAGACTGCGAGTGATAAGATCCGTAGTCAAAAGGGAAACAGCCCAGACCACCAGCTAAGGTCCCAAAGTAATCGTTAAGTGGAAAAGGATGTGGCGTTGCACAGACAACCAGGATGTTGGCTTAGAAGCAGCCATCATTTAAAGAGTGCGTAATAGCTCACTGGTCGAGTGACGCTGCGCCGAAAATGTATCGGGGCTAAACGATTCACCGAAGCTGTGGATTGACATCTACGATGTCAGTGGTAGGAGAGCGTTCTAAGTGCGTTGAAGTCAGACCGGAAGGACTGGTGGAGCGCTTAGAAGTGAGAATGCCGGTATGAGTAGCGAAAGACGGGTGAGAATCCCGTCCACCGTATGACTAAGGTTTCCTGAGGAAGGCTCGTCCGCTCAGGGTTAGTCGGGACCTAAGCCGAGGCCGATAGGCGTAGGCGATGGACAACAGGTTGATATTCCTGTACCACCTCCTCACCGTTTGAGAAATGGGGGGACGCAGTAGGATAGGGTAAGCGCGCCGTTGGTTGTGCGCGTCCAAGCAGTAAGGCGTGTGTGTAGGCAAATCCGCACACTGTAACGTTGAGCTGTGATGGCGAGTCCGTATGGACGAAGTTCCTGATTTCACACTGCCAAGAAAAGCCTCTATCGAGGTGAGAGGTGCCCGTACCGCAAACCGACACAGGTAGTCGAGGAGAGAATCCTAAGGTGTGCGAGAGAACTCTCGTTAAGGAACTCGGCAAAATGACCCCGTAACTTCGGGAGAAGGGGTGCTCTTGAGCGTGCAAGCGCATGAGAGCCGCAGTGAATAGGCCCAGGCGACTGTTTAGCAAAAACACAGGTCTCTGCAAAACCGTAAGGTGACGTATAGGGGCTGACGCCTGCCCGGTGCTGGAAGGTTAAGAGGAGTGGTTAGCGCAAGCGAAGCTGCGAATTGAAGCCCCAGTAAACGGCGGCCGTAACTATAACGGTCCTAAGGTAGCGAAATTCCTTGTCGGGTAAGTTCCGACCCGCACGAAAGGCGTAACGATCTGGGCACTGTCTCAACGAGAGACTCGGTGAAATTATAGTACCTGTGAAGATGCAGGTTACCCGCGACAGGACGGAAAGACCCCGTGGAGCTTTACTGTAGCCTGATATTGAATTTTGGTACAACTTGTACAGGATAGGTAGGAGCCAGAGATCTCGGAGCGCCAGCTTCGAAGGAGGCGTCGGTGGGATACTACCCTGGTTGTATTGAAATTCTAACCCATGCCCCTTAGCGGGGCAGGAGACAGTGTCAGGCGGACAGTTTGACTGGGGCGGTCGCCTCCTAAAAGGTAACGGAGGCGCCCAAAGGTTCCCTCAGAATGGTTGGAAATCATTCGTAGAGTGTAAAGGCACAAGGGAGCTTGACTGCGAGACCTACAAGTCGAGCAGGGTCGAAAGACGGGCTTAGTGATCCGGTGGTTCCGCATGGAAGGGCCATCGCTCAACGGATAAAAGCTACCCCGGGGATAACAGGCTTATCTCCCCCAAGAGTCCACATCGACGGGGAGGTTTGGCACCTCGATGTCGGCTCATCGCATCCTGGGGCTGTAGTCGGTCCCAAGGGTTGGGCTGTTCGCCCATTAAAGCGGTACGCGAGCTGGGTTCAGAACGTCGTGAGACAGTTCGGTCCCTATCCGTCGTGGGCGTAGGAAATTTGAGAGGAGCTGTCCTTAGTACGAGAGGACCGGGATGGACACACCGCTGGTGTACCAGTTGTCTTGCCAAAGGCATCGCTGGGTAGCTATGTGTGGACGGGATAAGTGCTGAAAGCATCTAAGCATGAAGCCCCCCTCAAGATGAGATTTCCCATTACGCAAGTAAGTAAGATCCCTCAAAGACGATGAGGTAGATAGGTTCGAGGTGGAAGTGTGGTGACACATGGAGCTGACGAATACTAATCGATCGAGGACTTAACCAAAAAGTTTGAAGCATTCAATGCGCCGTTTATCCAGTTTTGAAAGAATAACCACTTTCATGAGAACTTCAAAATTCAGTTTATTTTGAAGCTTAAATAAAGGAACTTATGCTAAGAACGCAACATCCATGTTGCAACGCAGAAGCCAGCACATCCATGTGCAAGTCTAGTGATGATGGCAAAGAGGTCACACCCGTTCCCATACCGAACACGGAAGTTAAGCTCTTTAGCGCCGATGGTAGTTGGGGGCTTCCCCCTGTGAGAGTAGGACGTCGCTAGGCATAATACCCAGGAGGATTAGCTCAGCTGGGAGAGCATCTGCCTTACAAGCAGAGGGTCGGCGGTTCGAGCCCGTCATCCTCCACCATATGCCGGTTTAGCTCAGCAGGTAGAGCAACTGACTTGTAATCAGTAGGTCGTGGGTTCGATTCCTATAGCCGGCACCATTTTGAGCCATTAGCTCAGTTGGTAGAGCATCTGACTTTTAATCAGAGGGTCGAAGGTTCGAGTCCTTCATGGCTCACCATTAAGATTACCAACAAATATATGCGGGTGTGGCGGAATTGGCAGACGCACTAGACTTAGGATCTAGCGCCGCAAGGCGTGGGGGTTCGACTCCCTTCACCCGCACCATTTTAGTAAAATTGCCAGATAAAAACTTATGCACATGCGGAAGTAGTTCAGTGGTAGAACACCACCTTGCCAAGGTGGGGGTCGCGAGTTCGAACCTCGTCTTCCGCTCCAAATGTGCCGGGGTGGCGGAACTGGCAGACGCACAGGACTTAAAATCCTGCGGTAGGTGACTACCGTACCGGTTCGATTCCGGTCCTCGGCACCATTTTTAATGCGCCCGTAGCTCAATTGGATAGAGCGTCTGACTACGGATCAGAAGGTTATGGGTTCGACTCCTGTCGGGCGCGCCAAAAGAACGAACGGGAAGTAGCTCAGCTTGGTAGAGCACTTGGTTTGGGACCAAGGGGTCGCAGGTTCGAATCCTGTCTTCCCGACCATTTTCTAAAATTATTATGGGGCCTTAGCTCAGCTGGGAGAGCGCCTGCCTTGCACGCAGGAGGTCAGCGGTTCGATCCCGCTAGGCTCCACCATAATAAATAACCAGTATAAAGATCCTGGCGGCGTAGCTCAGCTGGCTAGAGCGTACGGTTCATACCCGTAAGGTCGGGGGTTCGATCCCCTCTGCCGCCATCTTAAAGGACCTTTAGCTCAGTTGGTTAGAGCAGACGGCTCATAACCGTCCGGTCGCAGGTTCGAGTCCTGCAAGGTCCACCATTTATATATTGTTACGGAGGTATACCCAAGTCTGGCTGAAGGGATCGGTCTTGAAAACCGACAGGCGGGTAACACCGCGCGGGGGTTCGAATCCCTCTACCTCCTCCAGTTTTTAAATAAATGGTGCTTGAGAACTCGAAAATAATATAATTATCGCGGGGTGGAGCAGTGGTAGCTCGTCGGGCTCATAACCCGAAGGTCGTTGGTTCAAATCCAGCCCCCGCAACCAAAAAGGTCCCGTGGTGTAGCGGTTAACATGCCTGCCTGTCACGCAGGAGATCGCCGGTTCGATCCCGGTCGGGACCGCCATTATTTTTCAAGAGTAGACATGAGAAGCAAAGAATGAGCAAGCTTAGCATGGACAAAAAGGGTCAGTAGCTCAGTTGGTAGAGCATTAGATTGAAGCTCTAAGTGTCGGCGGTTCGATTCCGTCCTGACCCACCATTTATGCGGGTGTAGTTTAATGGTAAAACCTCAGCCTTCCAAGCTGATGTCGTGGGTTCGATTCCCATCACCCGCTCCAAGGGCCTATAGCTCAGCTGGTTAGAGCGCACGCCTGATAAGCGTGAGGTCGATGGTTCGAGTCCATTTAGGCCCACCATTATTCCGAAGTAGCTCAGTTGGTAGTAGCACCTGACTGTTAATCAGGTTGTCGCAGGTTCGAGTCCTGCCTTCGGAGCCATTTTTTATTTGGGGAAGTACTCAAGAGGCTGAAGAGGCGCCCCTGCTAAGGGTGTAGGTCGGGTAACCGGCGCGAGGGTTCAAATCCCTCCTTCTCCGCCATTGGCCCGTTGGTCAAGTGGTTAAGACACCGCCCTTTCACGGCGGTAACACGGGTTCGAATCCCGTACGGGTCATACGAGAAAAAGCAGTAGATGTTAATTTACATCTATTGCTTTTTTGTATTATAAAGACATTCTTATAGATTCTATTTTTTGTGGATTACATTTTAGATTATGGGAAACATTTACATAATTATTTTCAGGATTAAAAGATAAAGAAATTACGGAAATAGAAAAAGGTGATTGGACCGTTTTACATTTACAATTCCAATATTGATTTCGATTTTATTTAGTTGAGATGATGAAAGTTCATGAATAACGTACATTAAAGATTAGGAAATGATTCAAATATTTAAATGACCTTCTTTGCCATCTATTTTTTAAAAGTAGCTATAATCAGATATATTTTTTATAAGTTATGTAGGAAACTAAGCAATTAAATTCATTATTAAAAAATAAAACCGTCTACCTGAAAGTAAGTAGACGGATTGTTGTTAATTATGCTCTGATTAGCATTCTTTCGAGAGAAATACGTGCTTCTTTTGCAGTATGAACATCTACTTGAATGCGATTATGGGGTTGCCCTTGCTCTATGCTTTCTAGGCACCATAGCAGATGAGGAAGATCAATTCGATTCATAGTTAGACATGGACAGAAATGCTTATTTAAAGAGATAATTTGCTTATCAGGATGTTGTGTAATAATACGATTAACAAGGTTCATTTCTGTACCGATTGCCCATGAAGAGCCACTTTGTGCTTTATTAATCGTATCAATAATGTATTTTGTAGAGCCAGCATCATCTGCGGCTGCTACAACCTCACGACTACATTCTGGATGAACTAGAATGCGCATATTTGGGTGTGCTTGACGTACAAATTCAGTATGCTGAACTGTAAAACCTTCATGGACAGAACAATGACCTTTCCATAAAATCACTTGGATTTTTTCAGGGGGCTGCTCTGTCTCTAGCATATTTGTATGTGGATTCCAAACAGCCATATTTTCAAGTGGAACCCCTAAATCATATGCAGTATTTCTACCTAAATGTTGATCTGGTAGAAAGAAAATTCGTTGTTTTTGTGTAAATGCCCATTTGACCATATCTTTTGCATTGGAGGATGTGACACATGCTCCACCATGGCGACCAGTGAATGCTTTTATAGCAGCGGTGGAATTGACATATGTTAGCGGAATAATTGTGTCTCCAAAAAGCTTCTGTAGAATAGGCCAGGCTTGTTCTGTTTGATAAATATCAGCCATATCAGCCATCGAACAACCTGCCCGCATATCAGGCAAATAAACATGTTGCTGTTCATTAGTTAGCATATCAGCGGTTTCAGCCATAAAGTGTACGCCACAAAATACAATATTCTCTGCTTCTTTATTAGCTGCTGATAGCTGAGCAAGTTGCAAGGAATCACCCGTAGCATCAGCAAATTGAATAACTTCATCCTTTTGATAGTGATGACCAGGAATAAAAAGCTTACTACCTAATTTCTTTTTTATAGCAATTATACGAGATTCCATGTCACTTTTAGATAATGTCCGGTAATGCTCTGGTAAAAGTGATGTTTGCTGCAATAAACTAGTGATGGACAAGGGATTTAGCTCCTTTCGTTTGTACAAGTGCACTAATATCAAAGGCTTTTACTGAATGTGTTAGGGCTCCAAGTGAAATCCATTGAATGCCCGTTTTAGCATAGCTATTTAAATTATGAAGTGTGATGCCACCCGAAGCTTCTGTAGCAATATGTGGGGGAACAGCTGGAAGCCATTGTCTTATTTCTTCAGGGCTACGATTATCAAACATAATGATATCTGCACCAGCTGCAATTGCTTCATCAAGCTGTGCTTTGGTTTCGATTTCTACCTCGATTTTAACCGTATGCCCAATTTTTGCACGTGCAGCCTGTACTGCCTGAGCAATACTGCCAGCAAAGGCAATATGATTATCCTTTAACATTATGGAATCATATAAACCATTGCGATGATTGTAGGCACCACCGATTCTTACTGCATATTTATCTAACATACGCAGCCCTGGGATTGTTTTACGAGTATCACATATTTTTGCATTCGTACCGATCGTTTCACGAACAGCTAAATTTGTAGCTGTAGCGATAGCAGACATGCGCTGAACAAGATTCAATATTACACGTTCCCCAATTAGTAATTTCTGAAGAGATCCATTAATAACAGCGATTATATCCCCTTCATTTACCTCATCCCCATCTTTTTTAAGAAGCGTAATATCCATCGACCGATCAAGTAGAAGGAAACCATGTTCAATTATAGGTACGCCACAAAAAATTCCACTTTCTTTGGCATAAAAGGAAAAAGAGCCCTGTTGTTCAGCGGAAAAAATGAATTCACTCGATAAATCTCCATCTCCTATATCCTCATTAAAAAATTGCTTGAGCATTTCCTCGAGCTTGATGATATTCATACAATGAGGTCCTCACTTTCATCTGTCCTTGTTGAAAAATAATCCACCTATTTGCCCATTTCGTACGATTTTGTGGTTGATCAGAGCGTATGTGGGCTCCGCGTGTTTCTGTTCGTGTAATAGCTGCATGTACCATTAGGGTGGCGACAATATGCATCATATAAAGTTCAAGCTCTTGTCGATTCAACCCACTTAAATCAACTTGTAGAAGTGTATTTAGTGACGGTAGTTGTTGTGTGAACTGTTCCATGTTTTCAGGATTTCTTACTATACCCAATGTGTGCATCATTGTTTGTCGTAATTGATCTTTCGTAAATAATAATGGTAATGGTTGTCGATGATGTTTAACATCAATAGAAAAATTATTTTGCTTACAACCAGCCTTAATAATGAATTGCGCCATTCTTTGTCCAAACGTAATTCCTTCTAACAAAGAGTTACTAGCTAAACGATTGGCACCATGCACCCCGGTACAAGCAACCTCACCAATTGCATACAGATTTGAAATAGTTGTTCTCCCCATGTTATCGGCTATAACACCACCCATTAAGAAATGGCTACCTGGTACTACAGGAATCAAACCATTTTGTATATCAATCTGGTTATCATGACATAACTGTGCAATTGCAGGGAACTTTGCTTCAAAGTGCTCGATATTTGAAATATCAATAAATGTTTCTTGTCCTGCAGCTCGTTTATTAAATAATGCAAATGCAGTAATATGACGGGGAGCTAGGTCAAGGTGAGCATGTAAACCTTTCATAATCGGTTGACGTTGTGCATCAACAAAGATTCCACCAGCCCCACGTACTGCCTCAGATACTAAGCCCTTTGCCTCTCCATTACTCCAAAGTAAGCTTGGATGAAATTGCATAAATTCCATATCACTGATGGCAGCGCCAGCACGATAGGCTAATGCGATACCATCTCCTGTATTTGTTTCATAATTTGATGTGCATGTATAAAGGGCGCCAGCTCCTCCAGAAGCTAGAATTACATGATGAGCAAGATAGCGTTTTGTTCTATTCATTCCTTTTGTTAGCACACCCACGCACTCTCCAGTTGTATTTAATAAAAGCTCAAAGGCTGTTTCAAAGCAATTAATATTGATAGTAGGTGGTAGCTGGTTAAGCAAATAATTTATCATTATCTGACCAGTACGATCTCCACCGGCATGTAAAATACGGCGATAACTATGTGCACCCTCTAGGCCTAGAGCTGGAGCCCCATCTGCCTGACGATCAACAGGGAACCCCTCTTTGAGAAAATCACGTATAATTTTGGTGCCATCTTCTATAAGTACTTCTACATTCATTCTTTCATGATGATATTCTCCAGCAGTCAATGTATCAGCAATATGAAATGTTGGATGATCCTCTTGACTTGTAACGGCAGCAATTCCACCTTGAGCACGATAGGAACTACTCATAGTAATAGATGACTTTGTAACAATCTGTACCTGAAAGTGTTCAGCAAGTATCCGCGCTGCTTGAAGGGCCGCGATTCCACTACCAATAATAAGTACATCTGTCTTTACATCCATAGTCATACCTTCTTTACAGTTGTCTTGACACTTATCTTTACATAAAATAAAAAAGAAAACAAGACCTGATAAAATTAGAAAGGAAGATTTAAATGATATATCTGGATTACGCAGCAACATCTCCAATGTCAGCAAATTCCCTTCAAGCATACAGTGAGGTAGCAAAACGTTATTATGGAAATAGTGCAAGCTTACATGATGCAGGGGGGCAAGCTAATTATTTTGTTGAACAGGCAAGAGCCGTTGTAGCAAAATCACTTGGCGTAAATAATGATGGTGTTATTTTTACTGGAAGTGGCACCGAAGGAAATCTCATATCAATTTTATCTTTAGCATTAGCATCAAAAAAAGGGAAGCATATTATTTCATCACAGGCAGAACACACATCCGTACATGCTGCGTTAAATACTTTAGAAAAAATAGGTTTTATAGTGACTAGATTACCTTTACAACAAAATGGTTGTATTCATGTGAGGCAAGTACAGGAAGTGATACGCGAAGATACGGCACTCATAACAATTCAACATGTTAATTCAGAAATAGGCTCTATTCAACCTGTGGAAGAAATTGCAGAGTTAGCCGAAAGGTCTAATATTTACTTACATGTTGATTGTGTACAGTCTTTTTGTAAACTTCCGTTAAAACAGCAAGTGGATGCTATTACCATTTCAGCACATAAAATTGGAGGTCCAAAAGGGTGTGGGGCTGTTTATATAAATCCACAGCTCTGTATTCCTCCATTAACACCTGGTGTGACTCATGAGCGTGGATTAAGAGGAGGGACATTAGATACACCAGCAATTGTTGCCTTTGCCTCTGCTATTGAAAATTATCATTATAATGATCAGTATTTTCATGAACTACGAGAATATTTTAAGAGAAATTTACCAGATACTTGCAGACTAATTGACTGTCAGAGTCAATTGCCCAATATTTGTGGTGTATTGATGAAAAATTTGGAGGGGCAATATGTTATGCTAAAATTAAATGAAGCAGGAATATGTATTTCTACAGGAAGTGCCTGCGATATTCATAGTGAATCTGGGACAAAAGCTATTTTATCAATGGGCTATTCGATGCAAGCAGCACGACAATTTTTTAGGATCTCTTTTGGTCCTACAACGACATTTGAGGAAATTGATCAACTAAAAATGGCACTTTCTACTATTTAATAGATTCAGTAGATAAATATACGCATTAATAAATGTAAAAGATATACTATTCCATTGACTCAATTAGTTGGAAATGAAAAATTCCCACTAATTGGGGTTCTATTTTATGTTCATTTAATATTATTCTCAATACAAATTCTTCCTATTTCATAATTGTATAGTTTGTGTAAAATAATTGTTTTCTTTTTTTTTAACAATTGCTATAATGAATAGCAGAGTGATAATTTCTCTTACATGACAAAAATATCTTTAAAAAGTAATAAATTCTTTTTTTTATAAAAAAGTATTGCACAATGTGAGAAAACGTTATACAATAATTCTTGTCTTGAAGGACAGGTAAAACAACTTCAAAACAAAAATACATAAGTCTAGTGATGATGGCAAAGAGGTCACACCCGTTCCCATACCGAACACGGAAGTTAAGCTCTTTAGCGCCGATGGTAGTTGGGGGCTTCCCCCTGTGATAGTAGGACGTCGCTAGGCATAATACCCAGGAGGATTAGCTCAGCTGGGAGAGCATCTGCCTTACAAGCAGAGGGTCGGCGGTTCGAGCCCGTCATCCTCCACCATATGCCGGTTTAGCTCAGCAGGTAGAGCAACTGACTTGTAATCAGTAGGTCGTGGGTTCGATTCCTATAGCCGGCACCATTTTGAGCCATTAGCTCAGTTGGTAGAGCATCTGACTTTTAATCAGAGGGTCGAAGGTTCGAGTCCTTCATGGCTCACCATTAAGATTACCAACAAATATATGCGGGTGTGGCGGAATTGGCAGACGCACTAGACTTAGGATCTAGCGCCGCAAGGCGTGGGGGTTCGACTCCCTTCACCCGCACCATTTTAGTAAAATTGCCAGATAAAAACTTATGCACATGCGGAAGTAGTTCAGTGGTAGAACACCACCTTGCCAAGGTGGGGGTCGCGAGTTCGAACCTCGTCTTCCGCTCCAAATGTGCCGGGGTGGCGGAACTGGCAGACGCACAGGACTTAAAATCCTGCGGTAGGTGACTACCGTACCGGTTCGATTCCGGTCCTCGGCACCATTTTTAATGCGCCCGTAGCTCAATTGGATAGAGCGTCTGACTACGGATCAGAAGGTTATGGGTTCGACTCCTGTCGGGCGCGCCAAAAGAACGAACGGGAAGTAGCTCAGCTTGGTAGAGCACTTGGTTTGGGACCAAGGGGTCGCAGGTTCGAATCCTGTCTTCCCGACCATTTTCTAAAATTATTATGGGGCCTTAGCTCAGCTGGGAGAGCGCCTGCCTTGCACGCAGGAGGTCAGCGGTTCGATCCCGCTAGGCTCCACCATAATAAATAACCAGTATAAAGATCCTGGCGGCGTAGCTCAGCTGGCTAGAGCGTACGGTTCATACCCGTAAGGTCGGGGGTTCGATCCCCTCTGCCGCCATCTTAAAGGACCTTTAGCTCAGTTGGTTAGAGCAGACGGCTCATAACCGTCCGGTCGCAGGTTCGAGTCCTGCAAGGTCCACCATTTATATATTGTTACGGAGGTATACCCAAGTCTGGCTGAAGGGATCGGTCTTGAAAACCGACAGGCGGGTAACACCGCGCGGGGGTTCGAATCCCTCTACCTCCTCCAGTTTTTAAATAAATGGTGCTTGAGAACTCGAAAAGAATATAATTATCGCGGGGTGGAGCAGTGGTAGCTCGTCGGGCTCATAACCCGAAGGTCGTTGGTTCAAATCCGGCCCCCGCAACCAAAAAGGTCCCGTGGTGTAGCGGTTAACATGCCTGCCTGTCACGCAGGAGATCGCCGGTTCGATCCCGGTCGGGACCGCCATTATTTTTCAAGAGTAGACATGAGAAGCAAAGAATGAGCAAGCTTAGCATGGACAAAAAGGGTCAGTAGCTCAGTTGGTAGAGCATTAGATTGAAGCTCTAAGTGTCGGCGGTTCGATTCCGTCCTGACCCACCATTTATGCGGGTGTAGTTTAATGGTAAAACCTCAGCCTTCCAAGCTGATGTCGTGGGTTCGATTCCCATCACCCGCTCCAAGGGCCTATAGCTCAGCTGGTTAGAGCGCACGCCTGATAAGCGTGAGGTCGATGGTTCGAGTCCATTTAGGCCCACCATTATTCCGAAGTAGCTCAGTTGGTAGTAGCACCTGACTGTTAATCAGGTTGTCGCAGGTTCGAGTCCTGCCTTCGGAGCCATTTTTTATTTGGGGAAGTACTCAAGAGGCTGAAGAGGCGCCCCTGCTAAGGGTGTAGGTCGGGTAACCGGCGCGAGGGTTCAAATCCCTCCTTCTCCGCCATTGGCCCGTTGGTCAAGTGGTTAAGACACCGCCCTTTCACGGCGGTAACACGGGTTCGAATCCCGTACGGGTCATACGAGAAAAAGCAGTAGATGTTAATTTACATCTACTGCTTTTTTATGATTTCTTCGTTTGTTTTTGCTTGATATGTTAAAAGCATAAAAAATCCTTATACATCCTTCGATATAATCTTTCATTCTGAATAAGCTACAAATATACTCGTAGCCGAATTATTTACTGTCATTTAGACAAATATTCCATGGTAAATCTCAATAATATTGGTATATCCTTTGGAATAACTCTAGCTTTCTTTTATAATAGAGGTTGAATAGAATTAGTAGGAGGTTATAAATATGAAGAAAAAGCAAAATAAATGGATTGTGAGCGCGGCATCTACAGCATTGGTTGCAGCAGCTGTTGTTCCTACTGCAAGTGCAGCCTCCTTTACAGATATTGCAAAGAGTGACCATAAAGAGGGGATTTTGGCATTAGCAGATGCAAAGATAGTTGGTGGATATACTGATGGCACATTTAGACCAAATTCTACCCTTACGCAAAGCAATGTTATTAAATTTTTAGGAAAATGGCTAGTATCCGAACACTACCAAGTTCCTGCAGATTACAATAAAAAAGTACGCTTTACGGATATGCAGCCAGCAACTACAAAAGATAAAGAATTACTGCAATATGCAGCGCTTATCTATGATAATGGCATAACCAAAGGTACTAACAACAAGTTAATGCCTTCAGCGAATATTACACGTGAACAAATGGCCTCTTATTTGGTAAAAGCGATTGAGACAGTTTATGATATTGATTTAATTGCAAAGTATAAAGAAGAAAACCATAAATCCTCTATTACGGACTTAAAAAATGCAGCAGTAGAGAATCGTGAAGCTATTATTGCCCTTGAGTATGCAAAGATTACTAATGTCAAAACATTTAATCCTAAAAGCACACTAACACGTGGTCAATTTGCATCCTTTTTACATCGTACTATGACCAATATTAAAGAGATGATAAAAGTTCCTGAGGTGCCATTGCTTATCCAAACAGTGAAAGTAGTAGATGCGACTACACTACAGGTAACGCTAACAGACGGGACAAGCCACAAGGTAACATTAGCAACGCCACTTATTGAAAATGTGGAAACAAAGGTGGATTTTAAAATTAATGATAAATCCTATTCAGCTGTTGTTACATATGAAGTCAATGAACTAAAGGTAATATCAGTGGAGGGAATTAATGGCTCTCAAATTAAAGTTGCTTTTAACCTAGCAATTGATCCACTTTCTGTATTAAAAACGGATGGTAAACTACAGGATAATATTGCGGCTTTCTCTAATGTGGATACATTAAGATCACTATCCATTGTGAAGGCAGAAATTAGTGCTGATAAAAAATCAATCATCTTTACAGTCAATGAGCCATTGAAAGGCACACATCGTTATGTACTTAACAACATTAAATCAGAAAAAGGTCTACTACTTAAACAAGTAGATGCGAATTTTGTCACTGCTGGGGATACGCAACCCCCTACTATTTTGGGAACAACGCAAGGAAACAACTCTTCAATTGTAAAAGTGCAGTTTTCTGAGCCAATGGCAGCATTTCCAAATGAACGCATTCAATTCACGTTACCAAATGGAACAAGGGTGATGAATGTAGTGGGAAGCATTGAGCAAAACGCTACTGAAGCAACCTTTGATTTATCAGCTGCAACAGTGAATGGCGGTTATTTGGCACCTGGTGCAGCTATGCAGATTACATTTGTAGCAGCAACAGATTTAGCAGGAAATATCATTTCACCAAATCCAGCTACTATCTCAGTGAAAAAAGGGGATAGAGATGGTATTCCGCCAGCGCTATCCACTGTCACACAAACGGGTCCAAATACATTCCAGTTATTGTTTTCAGAGGAGATTCAACCACTTTATGTATATGATTTATCCATTAAAAGTGGACAGACTTCATTCACCATCAATAAGGTTGAGAAAGATCCTAAAAATGGTCGTTTAGTCAATGTAACGGTAGATCCAAGAAATATACTTCAGGGAATTACTACTATTGGGACGGCTACTGGTCGCGTAATTACTGATTTATCAGGTGAAACAGCAACCTTCTCAACAGTGTATAATTTTATTAGAGATGATAAAGCGCCTGCTTTAACCCATTCTGAAATTGTTTATGAAGATAATGTAGAATATTTACAATTAACTTTTGATAAGCCTGTACAGTTAGGAGCTTATGCAAAAGCAGCATTTACTGGAAGCTATATGAATAACCATATTTTATATGAACTATCAAGAGGCCCTCAAAGTGATATTCATATTGTAAAAGATCAACCTACGAAATTACGCGTTAAGATAGCAGGATTACTTGGCCCTTATGATGCAAAGGGAGCTCTTTATGATGGTAAATTGACTTTATTTAACGTAACAAATTTATATGGTGTACCTATCAATGAAGTACAAAATGTTAAATTTTCGCGTAATGGTGATTTGAATATTAATAACAATAAACTTTCATTATTGCCGAATAATGGGATTCAAACATCTGCAACAGATAATTCGATTAGAGATAATAATATTGTGTATCTAAATTTCAATTATCCTGTTGATGCAGCACTTGCTCAAAACATTCAAAATTATAGTATTGATAATGCACTGATTGAAAGTGCAATTGTAGAGAGCTCTAATTTAAATCGTATTAAGCTCACGTTGAAAAAGGACTCCAATAACTTTACTGGAGGTCGATATATAACAATTAAAGGTTTAAGAGCTGCGAACTCTATGGAGTCATTCGATGAGGTGCGTACATTAATTACTCTTAATGAAAATATTGCACCAAAGATTCAAACTATTAATGTTAACAATTCACAAACATTAGAGCTTATTTTCAGTGAGCCAGTCAAGAATGGTGGTACTATGGATTTTGATATTCTTGTAAATGGTAATTCAGTAGCAGCTACAACTACTTATACACAAGATAACAGAGTCCTAATTACAATACCTCAAAGTGGGTTTGAATACGGTAGAAATGTGACAATTCTAGCTTCATCTAGAAATACGCTTACAGATTATAGTGGGAATAAGTTGGATTTCACTTCGCAGTCAATTATAGTGCAAAGATAATTTGTTTTTCCCGGCAACTCTACCTAAAGTTGAATACTAAAATGCAGTAGATATCAATTTTATCTACTGCATTTTTTATGAAAAACTTGTGATATTTATTAATGTGAGATAAACGGAGATTTATGTATAAACTGAGGATCGTCTAGATGTTTAATAATAAAGGCTGCTATATCCTGATTTGTAATTTTTATGCCAGGCATATCTGTTTGGCCTACTTTTATAGACTTAGATGTTAAACTATCTTTTACAAAGGGTAATCTAAAAAGTGTCCATTTAATATTTTTATTGTTAGATAAAATTTTCCACTCCAATTTTTTATCTTCCATCATCTTAGGAAAGAGAACTTCAAATAACTTCGCGCCAACACGATTCAACAGGCTTTTCTTGTCTCCATCAATTGTTAAAGAACCACCCGATACACCTATATAGCGGTTAATGTTCAAATCCTGCATCACATCAAGAATAGTTGTAGTGACCTTGCTATAGATTGGATGATCTTTTGCTGGCTGCCCAAATGTATTTATGACAATATTACAGTCTTTGAATAGCTCTCGAATAGTATTTATATCCTGTATCTGACCTTTCACAATGTCCATCTTTTCATTTTTATACGATAATTTTTCAGGGTTTCTCGCAAGCATCCGAACGTAATATCCTTGCTGTATAGCATGCTTTGCTAAATGTTTTCCCACCCTCCCTGTTCCTCCAATAATCGCTATTTTATAGGAGCTATCCATTCTATCGCCTCCAATAAGTATAATAGTATGTTTACGTTTTAGACTTACATTGGTTTCAAATACCTTCCAATGGATATTTTAAAAATATCTATTGACCTTAACGCTACGTAAAGGTTTACAGTAACATTAAAGGGAGGTGAGAAAATGGAATATACAATTCAAGAGCTTGCGCAAATGTCAGGCGTGAGTACTAGAACGCTTCGTTATTATGATGAAATTGGATTATTGAAACCAGGGCGAACCAATGATGCAGGCTATCGATTTTATGGGCAGTTTGAGGTTGATATGCTACAGCAGATTTTATTTTATAGAGCTTTAGATATGAAATTGGCTACAATCCAACAAATTATTCAAGCATCTGATTTTCAGCCAAAAGAGGCACTTGAAACGCATCGTGCTGCTTTACTTAAGCGGAAGGAGCAGCTTGAACAAATATTACAAACAGTGGAGAGAACTATACAATCAATTGAGGAGGAAAGACCAATGACAAATGAGGAGAAATTTATTGGATTTAAAGAAAAGTTAATCGAAAAGAATGAAAAGCAATACGGTCAAGAAATTCGTGCAAAATATGGGGATGATCAGGTGGACGCTTCAAATGCAAAGCTAATGAATATGACAGAGGAGCAGTATCAGGCAATGCAGCAACTAGAACAGCAGCTATTTGATCGTTTAAAAGAAGCGATGGAAATCGGAGATACAAATAATGATGTGGCAATGGAGGTAGCAGAGCTTCATAAGCGGTGGTTATGCTTTTCTTGGTCACAATATTCCAAAGAGGCTCATGCGGGAATTGCTCAAATGTATACGGCGGATGAACGCTTTACAGCCTATTATGATGAACGCATTACCGAAGGAGCCGCACAATTTTTACACGATGCCATTATTAATTATACAAAAAAATAAGTTGAAGCCTCCTCATACTTGTATGTTTTAGAAATAGTAATTTAGGAAAAAATGAGGGTATGAGGAGGAGATTCTTTTGAACCCACAAGTAATGGGAAAATTAAAAAAGCAATTAGAGCAGGAATTACAGGAGATAGAAAAGCGGCTTGATGAATCGGAGCGACCACAGGCGACAGAGCTCTCTAATTATGATAATCATCCAGCTGACAATGCGAGTGATTTAACGGATCAGCTAACGGAAATGGCAATTGATGAGCACCGGGGTGACGATGCAGAGGAAATAAAGCGGGCACTTCAAGCGATGGAGGAAGGAACATATGGTAAATGCGCTGTATGTGGAGAAGAGATTCCTATTGATCGCTTAGAGGCAATGCCAAAAGCATTAACATGTGTTGAACATGCGGAACAAAAAGCTGACGATTTAAGACCAGTAGAAGAAGACGTGTTATCTGCTAATTCAAAATCGGATGATTTCCTAGAGCTTGAGGAATTTGGCTCTTCTGATACACCTCAAGATAAAAGTTTGTAAGTATTTCAACCCTAAAGCAGTATAATAGCTGTATGGGGTGATAATATGGATATAATTGATTTACATTGTGATGCATTATGGAAATTAACTACGTTAGAAAATGTAAAATTTGAAGATGATGTACAGTTGGCTACAAATCGGGGAAGATTACAATTAGGGCAAGTAAAGGCACAGGTTTTTGCTATTTTTATTAATCCTAAAGTTCCTCAAAGCGAGCAGTTTTTAGAAGTGGTGCGTCAAATTGAAGCCTTTCATACGCATGTATTGCAAACGGAGGGCATGGTGCATATTACGGATTGGTCACAATTGGACACTTTAGCTCCACATGAAATTGGCGCTATTCTAAGCTTAGAGGGCTGTAGTCCAATTGGTGAGGACTTAACAAAGCTTTCTCTAGTATTAGATGCAGGCGTAAAGCTTGTTGGCCTAACATGGAATGAAGAAAATGCAGTAGCACACGGTGCTGAACAGGATGCAAGCCTTGGATTAAAACCATTTGGTAAAGAGGTTATAAACTTGCTAAATGATCGAGATATTATTATCGATGTCTCTCATTTAAATGAACAAAGCTTTTGGGATGTGCTGCCATTAGCGAAGCATATCATCGCTAGTCATAGTAATGCACGTGCCCTTTGTGACCATCCACGAAATTTAACGGATGCACAAGTAAAGGCATTAGTAGAGCATGGCGGACATATTCATTTAGTCTACTTTCCTTCATTTATCGGTGAAAATGCTACAATGGATGATTTAGTAGCGCATGTCAAACATCTAGCCAATATAGTAGGAATAGACCATCTTGGACTAGGTTCTGACTTTGATGGGATAGATGCCACGATAAATGGATTAGCACACGCTGGAGAGGCACAAAATTTACTAGAGGCTTTAGGTGAATATTTTTCTATCGAGGAAGTTCGTGGAATTGCAAGTCAGAATTTTCGACGCTATGTAAAAAATGCAGCAACCCTTTAAGGTGCTGCATTTTCTTTTTTCAGAAGTTAATGTTAATAAAAGAAATAATGAATTAATAAACCGATTCCTAAGAGGAAGCCGAAGAATGTATTAGTTTGGGCTGTAAATTTCATGGCAGGCATTACTTCCTTTGCTTCTTTTTTATCGCGGAAAATTTGAATCGCACGAAGAGGCTTTGGTACACATAAGAAAATAATTAAAGCCCAAAACGTAATACCGTCAATGGCTACAAGAGCGATTACCCATAGAAATGAGATAATAAAAAAGCCAGATAGTACAGAAATTGCCCGATCTCGGCCTACTAAAATAGCAAGTGTTTTTCTACCTCCCTCTGTATCTCCTACTATATCACGGATATTGTTGGATAGCATGATAGCACCAACTAAGATCATACTCGGTACAGATAGCAAAACAGCATCAAATGTCACTGTAAGCGTTTGAATATAAAAGGCGATTAAAACAATTCCCATTCCCATTACGGCACCTGATACAATTTCTCCAAAAGGTGAATAGGCAATAGGATATGGACCTCCTGTATATAAAAATCCAATAAGCATACAAACGAGGCCAACAGCAGCTAGCCACCAAGAGGTAGAGGCACATATGTAAATGCCAAGTAGCATTGCGATTGCATAAAAGCTTAATGCGATGGTCATGATTGTTTTTGGCTGAACACCATGACGAACAATGGTTCCACCAATACCAACGGAATGCTCATTATCTAATCCTAGCTTGTAATCATAATATTCATTGAACATATTTGTTGCTGCTTGTATAAGCATACTTGCAATGAGCATAGCAAAAAATAGTCCAAAATCAATTGTTTGTTTTTCAATCGCTAGTGCAATTGCTGTTCCTAAAAATACTGGAACGAATGAAGCGGTTAAAGTATGTGGACGTGTTAAATGCCACCAAACTTTAAAACCCCTATCAGCTTCAATGACTTTGGTCATAAGGTCTTTCTCTCCTTCAAATGTTGTCGACTCTTCTTATTTTAAACGAAGAATGAGAAAATGGGTAGGTTCACAGCTTATTACATACTGTTTACTGAAAAAAAGTGATACAATAGAACATGCATTTATGAGCTGGAGATAATTTATGTATTTTATAGCAATCGTACGAAAAAAAGAATCGTCTTACATAGTACGACGAATTTTTAAACGAATCAAGTAAAGGCTGGTAGACGTCATGAATGTTTTTGTGTGCAAAAAAAGAGGGTTAGAAAAAATGATGGACTTTGACCCACATTGCAAAACTAAGCACAATCAAACATTACACACATTGTCTCTGAAAAGATAGAGAAACAGTTACAATGCCAAACATGATTGTTGATGTACATTGCAACAACGGAGGTAATTTTCATGCAACAGAAGTGGTACCAAGCCACAGAAGTAGAAGTGGACTCTTTGGGCCAAAGCCTTCATTTTTATATGGAAACAATTGAAGTTAGTCGCTTATCTGCGCTAGCATTTTTTGCAGCAGGCGAGGGTAATTATAAAGGTGAACGATTTTATTGGCAAAATAGAGAAAAAACAATGACATTAGTAGGGCTAGGACATGCCTATACGATTCAGAATAACGCCAAAAATGATCGCTATGATGCTGTAGAAGCAGAATGGAAAAACTTAACAAGGAACTGTATGAAGGGGCAGGGCGAGCTACAGCCAATTTTGTTTGGTGGCTTTACATTTGATCCGCAAAATAATGTAGATGGAGAATGGACCAACTTTCCAGAGGCTTATTTTGCACTTGCCACATATCAGCTTGTTATTCGAGATGACAAAGCCTATGTCAGCATTCATCTCATTACAAAGAAAGAGCAGGCAGAGGATCAATTTGAAGCGTTACGTAAAGAGAGAGATTACCTAATTCATGCTGCTCAGGTAAAAGAAGTGAAAACGTATTCAAAGCCTGAAATCACAAGTTATTACGAACCTTATAAGGATCCGTATCTTGCATCCATTGACCAAGTGACAGCACTGATTAAACAAAAAAAGGCAGATAAAGTGGTGATCGCACGTTCCCTTGCATTGCAATTCAAAGAGCAAGTTTCTTCACCTCAAGTACTGTCACAGATTATTCATGAACAACCTGAGAGTTATTTATTTGGTTTAGAGCGTCAGGATTTATTGTTTTTTGGTGCGTCACCTGAACGACTTGTAAAGGTAGAAAATGGACGTGCCTTTTCATCTTGTATTGCTGGCTCCATCAAAAGGGGAAAGACAGCAGAAGAAGATGAAGCTTATGGTCAAAGCCTATTAAATGACCCGAAAAATGGGGGCGAGCATCAATATGTGGTAGACATGATTGCGGACACATTCCGTAGAAATTGTGTTGATATGAGGATACCTGATAACCCTCGCCTCTTAAAAATAAGGGATATACAACATCTATACACACCCGTTGAAGGGCAGTTAAATAGTGAGGCTACGATTTTACAGCTGACAAAATCCTTACATCCTACCCCTGCTCTAGGCGGTGTTCCCAGAACGGAGGCGATGGCAGCGATACGTAAGTATGAGCCTATGAATCGAGGCCTTTATGCTGGACCGATTGGTTGGGTAGATGCGGAAGGCAACGGGGAATTTGCAGTAGCCATACGTTCGGCTGCTTTACTGAAAGATAAAGCTTACTTATACGCTGGTGGCGGAATAGTTGCTGATTCAGAGCCACAATCTGAATATGAGGAAACATTAGTGAAATTCCGCCCAATGCTACGTGCGTTAGGAGGACATTTAAATGAATGAAAGGGAGATTTTAACAGAATACGTTTATCAAATGGTGGCAGCTCTTGTACAAGCTGGTGTAGAGAATGTTGTAGTTAGTCCAGGTTCTCGCTCAACACCCTTGGCTTATGCCTTTGCTTCAACGAAACAGCTTCATATGTATCGCCAGGTAGATGAACGATCTGCTGCCTTTTTCGCATTGGGAATTGCAAAGGCTACAGTAAAGCCTGTAGTACTATTATGTACATCTGGAACAGCTGCGGCAAACTATTTTCCGGCCATTGTGGAAGCGAGTTATGCCCGTGTACCACTAATTGTTATTACGGCAGATCGTCCACATGAATTACGAGAGGTAGGGGCACCACAGGCGATAAATCAGCCAAATTTATATGGTTCACATGTCAAATGGAGTGTAGATTTCCCATTAGCGGATAATGCTGCACCAACATTACCGTTTATCGAGCGCCATATCGCACGAGCAGTAGCCATTGCTACAAGTGCACCATTTGGACCAGTGCATATTAATGTCCCATTCCGGGAGCCGTTATTAATTGATTTTCGAGATGAGTTACCAGAAACAGCATTTAAACAAAGTAGGATGGCTCAGTTAATGCCTTCAAAGATAGCTCAGCAGGAATTATCCTCGATTTTACGAGCATCCGAACGAGGCTTTGTTATTATTGGGGAGCTGCCACTCGGCACAGATTTAACAATTATGTGGGATTTTGTTCGCCAGTTAAAATGGCCAGTTATCGTCGAGAGTCTATCAAATATGCGTACTTCAGTACCAGAGGATTGTTTACCTTATATTATAACAACTTATGATGCTATTATGAAGAGCGATGAGTTTAAAGCGCTGGTTAAACCTGATACAGTGCTTCGCTTCGGTGCACAGCCTGTTTCTAAATTTATCATGCAGTTTATTACAAATTCCCAGCCAACCGCTTATATTGTAGTTGATGAAGATCCGATGTTCCGGGACGCTTCTGGTGTATCTACTCATTTTATTCATGCGGAGTTAGGAGAATGGCTGACGAATTTAGACATCTCTGATACAGCACTAGATGCACAATATTTAGCTGAATGGCAGGATGCTAATGATATAGCGCTTGAATATATTGAGCACTATTCCGAAGCTGCTGTAGATGAGGGAGCAATGGTAAGCCGATTATTAAGGTTTATTCCAAATGGTAGTGATATTTTTGTGAGCAGTAGTATGCCTGTGCGTGATATTGATACGTTTTTAATGGCAACACCAAAAGATATTCGTATCATTGCAAATCGAGGAACAAATGGTATTGATGGTGTCGTGTCAACGGCAATGGGATTTAGTCAGGGGAATAACCGTGAAACCTACTTACTTATTGGTGATTTAGCCTTTTTACATGATATCAATGGTCTTATCGCATCAAGGTACCAAGAGTGTAATCTAACCATTATCGTGATGAACAATGATGGTGGCGGTATTTTCTCTTATTTACCACAATCCACTGTAGAAGCACATTATGAAGATTTATTTGGTACACCAACTGCCCTTGAATTCAATGATATTGCTCAGATGTATGAGATGGACTATATCCGTGTAGAAGATATTTCGGAGCTTTCTGAGAAGTTTACAACAGTAAAAACACGTTCATTGCGTTTGCTTGAAATTTTCACAGATAGAGAAGAAAATGTTTATGCGCATCGGGCACTTTGGAATCGCATTAATGCGGGGTTAAAAGCATGGCAAAGCTAATGATTCGAGGACTTGAAACATATGTTGAAATCTGGAACGAGAGAGCACAGCAAACGCTTGTCGCCCTACATGGTTTTACAGGTAGTACGGCTACATGGCGAAATTTGGCGAAAGCTCTGCCACATATACGAGTGATAGCGATCGATTGTATTGGACATGGTCAAACAGCAGTACCAGAGGAAATCAGTCGTTTCTCCATGGATGAGCAAATTCAAGATTTAGAGGAAGTAATTAGCCAGCTACGGCTAGAGCAATTTACACTGTTAGGCTACTCAATGGGAGGGAGGATCGCATTATCTTATGCAATCGCCTACCCTGAGCGAATCAAAAGGCTTATCTTAGAAAGTGCTTCTCCAGGCTTACGAACTTCACAAGAGCGTTCTGAACGCTGTGTGAGAGATAACGAACTAGCTGAAAAAATAATTCACAATGGATTACAATCATTCGTCAATGCATGGGAGAACATCCCTTTGTTTGAATCCCAAAAATCTTTACCAGAAAATGTGAGACAAATGATTAGGACAGAACGCCTTTCTCAGAAGGTGGAGGGCTTGACTGGAAGCTTACGTGGTATAGGAACGGGTAATCAGCCATCAAATTGGATGTCATTAGCACAGCTTGAATTTCCTGTCCTTTTAATAACGGGCACTCTCGATGAGAAGTTTTGTAAAATTGCACAAGAAATGAAAGCGTTATTAAAAAATGTTAAGCATACGACAGTAAATAACGCTGGACATGCAATTCATGTGGAAAATCCCGCTGAGTTTGCTACAATAATAGAGGAGTATTTAACGTAATCAATTTACGTTAATGCCTCGATAATGAACGAGGATTATATTGATTAGGAGGCAATTCAATGACACGTCAATGGACTACTTTACATACTTATGAAGACATTAAGTATGAATTTTATAACGGTATCGCAAAAGTTACGATTAACCGTCCAGAAGTACGCAATGCATTCCGACCAAAAACGGTAATGGAAATGATTGATGCTTTTTCACGTGCACGCGATGACAAAAATGTTGGAGTGATCATTTTAACTGGTGAAGGTGAACATGCTTTCTGCTCAGGTGGAGATCAAAAAGTTCGCGGTCATGGCGGCTATGTTGGAGAAGATGAAATCCCACGTCTAAACGTTCTTGACTTACAACGTTTAATCCGTGTAATTCCAAAACCTGTTGTGGCAATGGTTGCAGGCTATGCAATCGGTGGAGGGCATGTATTACATGTTGTCTGTGACTTAACAATTGCTGCTGACAATGCACGTTTTGGACAAACTGGACCAAAAGTTGGTTCCTTTGATGCTGGTTATGGCTCAGGCTATCTTGCACGTATTATTGGTCATAAAAAGGCACGTGAAATTTGGTATTTATGTCGTCAATATGATGCACAGCAAGCACTTGATATGGGATTAGTAAACACAGTTGTTCCTTATGAGCAATTAGAGGACGAAACTGTACAATGGTGTGAAGAAATGCTACAAATGTCACCGACTGCTCTACGCTTCCTAAAAGCAGCTATGAATGCAGATACAGACGGTTTAGCAGGTCTTCAACAAATGGCTGGCGATGCTACGCTTCTTTATTACACAACGGATGAAGCAAAAGAAGGTCGTGACGCATTTAAAGAGAAGCGCCAACCTGACTTCGGTCAATTCCCAAGATTCCCTTGATTAAATGAAGGATTGAACAGCTCGTATCTGATTAAAGATACGAGCTTTTTCTTTGTAGAATGGATGGAGTGACGGATAGACTCAGCTAATTGATGGATAGAATGGACAAAGTGGTTGTTTGGTCGCTCAAATTGAGGGATTGGCGACCAAAATTGACGGATAGAATGAAAGGACCCGTTCAAATAGACGGATGATGCTAGAAAGCGGTAAGATAAAGAGTGATAGGAGGGACAACAAGATGTATCCAAATTGGATTTTACAGCGAGCGTATTTAACACCATTGCGAAACGCTTTAACATATAAAGAACAAACATGGACATTTCAACAATTAAATGAATTATCAATTCAGCGTGCCAGACAACTTACAGCCCTTGGTATCAAGCAAGGAGACCGTATTGCGATAATGGGACCAAGCAAGCCGGAACTTGTCATTATGATCTATGCATGTATGCATTTACAGTGTGAAATGGTCATGCTAAATCGTAGGCTATCTCAGGCTGAAATAGCCTATCAGCTAGAGGATTCCGAGGCCGTGGTTATTTTAATTGCAGACGAAGATATTGAAAAACTACCTTCACATGCATCTCACCTTTTATTTTCTGCTATCGAAAAAGGGACTGAAGCCTCTATCGTGATTTCAAAAGAATGGTCCTTACATCAAACAACATCTATTATGTATACATCGGGTACAACAGGCTTTCCAAAGGGGGTTCGTCAAACGGTTGGCAATCATCAAGCAAGTGCAACATCTTCTGTCCTTAATATAGGTTTGCAAGCTGATGATACTTGGTTATGTGCGGTGCCCTTATTCCATATTAGTGGTTTTTCTATTTTAGTGCGCTCACTTTTGTATGGCAATAAAGTTCATTTATATGATTATTTTGATGTTGAGGCTATTTCACAAAATATTATCAATGGCGATGTCACACATATGTCAGTGGTCGCTGTAACCTTAGAAAGAATTCTACATACACTTGAGCAGCGAAGTGCGCAAGCCTCATCACGATTTAAACTGATGTTAGCAGGAGGTGGACCTGTACCAGTTGATTATTTAAAGAGAGCCAAAGCATTACATTTGGCAGTAGCTCAAACGTATGGCATGACAGAAACCTCATCACAGACAGCAACCTTAGCAAGCGAGGATGCGATGTCTAAAATAGGTTCAGCTGGAAAGCCTTTATTTTTTAATCAAATTCGAATTGCTGAGCCGAATTTAAGTGGTGAAGGCGAAATTTGCATACGTGGCCCACATGTTACCCCAGGCTATATTGGCCGTTTTGCACAAAAAAGTGCAACTGTTGATGGCTGGCTATATACAGGAGATATTGGTTATTTGGATGATGAGGGGTATTTATTTGTCATTGATCGTCGGGCAGATTTAATTATCTCTGGTGGTGAAAATATTTATCCTGCTGAAATTGAAAACGTACTTCTTACACATCCTGCGGTGAAGGAAGCGGGCGTCTGTGGTATTGATGATGAGAAGTGGGGACAGGTTCCAATTGCCTTTGTTGTTTTAAAAGAGCAAATACAGATCGATCAAATATTAGCATTTTGTCAAAAATTCCTTGCTAGATATAAAATACCAAAAAAAATTATTATTACAGATAAACTTCCTCGTAATGGTGCGAATAAACTACTACGCAGAAAGTTAAAGCAATAACCTAAAAAGAAGCCTTCCACTTGAATTGAAAAAGTCGATTTGCCACAAAAAATGTGCTGCAAATCGACTTTTTTAAGTTTCAGAGCTTTAGTACCCCCCATTTGTGTGGGCCTCTTTTATTTGTGGTAAAAATCCATTTAATTTACATGCTTTAAGAATTAAATTAATTATTTATTAACATAATAAGGAATGTTAGGCATAAACTATTTAGTAAAGGAGAATGGCTCATATGAGAAAATATATATATAATGCTGTCATTATAGTATTTGTTCTACAAATGAGTCATGTGCAAGTATTCGCAAACTATGAACATAAAAAAATGGCAACAGCTAATTCAATAGAAACACTACAAAATCTCATTCAATACGAAGTCATGCAGTTATCTACTAATTTTGACATTCGATATAGTGGTGACATATCAAACATTAAAGATGAACTATCTGATCTTATCAAACAAGCAATCAAAGATCCGTATATATATGCCAATATTTCTAGTTTTAAATGGAAGTATGATGGCTATGCCAATAATATTGTCATTAGCTTTGAGTTTACGTATCATATTACACCTGCAGAAGAAGCATTTGTTGAACAGACTTTAAAAAATATTATTGCGCCTATGTATGGATTAACTGAATTGCAGAAGTTACAGGCTGCACATGATTTTATTGTTTTATCTGCCGAGTATTCAAAGGAAACAATCGGAAGTCAATATTCTCCCTATACATTATTAACGGAAAATAAGGGAGTATGTCAGGCGTATGCACTTGTACTTTATCGGATGTTAGAGATGTTAGACTTTGAGGTGCAATACGTACCAGGTAACGTTGGGGAACAGCTACATGCCTGGGTTTTAGTGAAGCTCCAAAATGACTGGTATCATATCGATGTGACATGGGATGACCCATTGCCCGATCGCAAAGGCGAGGTGCGTTACCAATATTTTTTAGTTTCTGATCGCCAACTAGCACAGGATCACTCGTGGGATTATGCTAGTTTTCCAGCAGCTAAAAGTGAAGCTTATGTTGATTTGCAACGCACCAGTAAGGTGGAGGAACTACCAAGACAAATACTAAATAATGATTTCTCTCTTAATAAGGGGAAAATTGTAATCGATAATAATCAAAATCCTTTAAAAAGCTTGCTAATAAAGCCCACGAATTTAAAAATGACCAAGGAAAATGAGGAAACAATTCAGATACTTCTTCAAGACGTAGGGCTATCCATTCTTATTGAAGACAGTATCTTGCTGATGAAGAATTGGCAAAAGAAAACCTATGAAGCTGTTAACACAACAGAGAGCTGGCTAACAAGTATTGATAGAATTGAAAAACGAATGCCACAAGAAAAATACGTCATACTAAAGGAGGTGTCCCATAAGATTTTAGGGGCACCTCCTTCCTCATTTATTTTTCTGTACTTAGAGCTGTTTTTAATGTTTGTATATTTTTATCCATCAGTGTAAAGTAAGTTTCTTTATTTTTAACATCATCTGCAGTTAAAATACTTAGATTATGCAAGACAAGGGATTTTGCACCCACTTCTTTTTGGATAACCTCAGCTAATTTAGAGGAAACGTTTTGTTCAAATAAAATGTAATGAATGTGTAGATCATTTGCTTTATCGACAATCGCTGTAAGCTCTTTTTGAGATGGTTCATTTTGTGAATTCAGACCGGCGATTGGCATTTGCGTTAAGCCATATTGACCTGCAATATAGCCAAAGGCAGCGTGGGATACGAAGAAAGTCTTTTCTGGTGCTTTTTCAGCCATCGCTTTAAAGGATTGATCTAATTCCTGTAGTTCCTTCACTAATGCTTCATAATTTGCTGTAAATGTAGCTTCTTGTTCTGGCATTTTTTCAATTAAAGTATCTTTAATGGAAAGGGCTAAATCCTGACTGATAATAGGGGATAGCCAAACATGAGGATCTACATTTCCGTGATCATGATCGTCATGTTCATGTTCATCCTCAGAATGACTGTGCTCTTCTTCCGTTACAGCATGATCATGATCTTCTTCATCAGCATGTGTGTGGCCAGTGCTAATCGCTAATTTTTCATCTGAAACATGATCGGCAGTGGCAATCATAGTTACGTCTTCTTTAGCAAGCGTTTTTTTGGCATTTTCAACAAAGCCTTCTAATCCTAAACCAACATAGAAAAATAGATCAGCATCTGCTAGCTTCATCATATCTTTTTGAGTTGGCTCAAATGTGTGCTCATTGGCACCAGCCGGATAGATAGAGGATACCTCAACAAAATCGCCACCAATTCGTTGAGTAAAATAACTTAAAGGATAAACCGTTGTATAAATAGTCATTTTCTCTTTACTCTCTGATTGTTTGGGGAATGTTGTTGATGATTTATCCCCACAGGCCGCAGTGAATAAAGCAAGAACAGTAACTAAAAACAATAAAAGTGCTTTTTTCATATTATTATATACCTCTTTCAAATAGTAATCATTACGATTTGTTTTTTAGAACAGTTATTATCATAACGCACATCTGAAAAAAGTACAAGAAAAAATGACCCTCGAAAATTAATTTTTTTTCGAAGGCCATTTTTCAGGAACTGGATCAAAGCCTCCAGGATGAAATGGATGACATTTTGATATACGTGTAATTGTTAAAAAAAATCCTTTGATGGCACCATGTTTTTGAAAGGCTTCAAGCCCATATGAGGAGCATGTGGGATAAAAGCGGCAGGATGGCGGCGTCATTGGTGAAATAAATTTTCTATAAAACTTTATGAGCCATATAAAGGGATATTTCATTGCTGCTGATCCTTTTGTTGTACTTCGGCTTGCTCAGGCTTAGCATCAATTGTTTGCGTTAAAAAGCTTCCTTTTTTCTTTAAAAGGACAATGACTGATACGCCGAACATAAGCATCATCATGGCAATCATAATTATTATTGGTAATGGTACCCCCATAGTGTTCACTCCAAATTCATTTAATAATATTAGTATAAAAGAGTTGTATAGAAAAATATACTAATTGAATTTATCATCATTTTGTCTAAAGCTTTGTTGCGGCTTTTCATCAATTGTATGTTTAAAGGCATATGCACGGTTGACACTGATAATTGTAGCAGCCGTTATTATTATGACAATGATTACTGCCACAACTAAGAGCGTAATTAAACTCATGGCATTCACTCCATTTCCTATTCATCATTTTCTATTATAAGGTAGATACTCTTTTAAATTGTGAAGGAAGTTTGACATTCCAACGAATAAAACAGCACTTTTACCACCATACTGTGGTAAAAGGAGTGTTTTTAGAGATGGATCGCCAGCGAGTATATTTTTCACTAGCCGATAAAATGTATTATACAAACCCGCAAGCAGGACCGTGGAATTTTGAGCTTAATATAGATCGACAAGCATTGGATGTTTTTGAAAGAATCTTTCAGCAAATGCAACTGCTTGAAATTTCCAATGCTTGGCGTGCACAATTACCTTATTTGCAATATCACTTAGATCGAGAAAATGATGAAATAGATTTACGATTAATGAAAATTTATGCGCTTATTCATGAATATGGGGATGAGGACACGAAGGCCTTTGTGGAACAGCTTCCTTACTTTAATAAACGTGTATAAAAGTAGAGGGTCACTTGAATTAGGTGACCCTCCTTTCCTTAACATATAGCTTTTAAAATAGTAAAAACAGCTTCTCTTGGTACAATAACAGGGATTGTAAGCTTGTCTTTTAGTGTATTTTTCATGGTAGTTGAGTAGCCCATGCAATCTAGGATAAGTAATTCAGCTCCATGTAATTGCAATTCTTTAGCCTTTAATAATAAATCCTGTTCATTAAAACGATAGGGGGAGCTGGCAGCGAAGGTCACATTAAATTGAGCCTTCTGCCATTTTTCTGCCACAGTCATTTGCTGCTCAGGCTCAGGCCCGATTAAACCAAGCGTTAAATCAGCATTCATCCCTTTGACTAAATAGGTCAACATACGATCAGGGAGCAAAAGATTCTTACCACTTAAGGAGTTAGTGAAATCACCTGTGCACATAAGTAAAATCCATGTAAATTCCTGAAGCTCATAAATCCGTTTTTGGATAAAAGGCATCAGCTTCCTTTTACTAAGTTTTACCTGATTACCTGTAGCAAGAAGAGTAACTAGAACATCTGAATCCTCTCTAGCAGGAGCTAGTGCTGCTATTTCTGAGGAAGTCAGTAAATCAAGGACACCGAATTCTGTTACATGTAAACCTGCATCTTTTAATTGTTGAATATCAGGAGCCATATCCTTGCGAGGTGCTTGTCCAATCGTTACAATTGCGATTTTTGATTTCACCAATTTTTTTCACTCCGCTTCGTAATATTTTTTACCATTGACATAGGTTTGTAGTACTTTTGCTTCCGTTTCAAAAATGGGATGAGACCATACGACAAAATCTGCGTCTTTGCCTATCTCTAAAGAGCCAATACGATGATCGAGCTGTACAAGCGTAGCCGCATGAATGGTGATACTTTTTAATGCTGTTTCTTCATCCAATCCATAGCGAATAGCTTCAGAGGCACAATACTTCAAATATTGAATAGGTACAAATGGATGATCAGTCATAATAGCAAATGGAATAGCATGCTCTTTAAAAATTTTTGCGATTGCCGGTGTTGAATTGCGAGTTTCATATTTTGATGGTGTAAGCATATAGGGTCCTACAGTTGCATTAAATCCACTAGCCTTTACAGCATCAACGATCATATGTCCCTCGGTACAATGTTCTAGATGTAGCTGAACATTAAATTCCTTTGCAATACGAATCGCTGTCATAATATCATCTGCTCGATGACAGTGAAGGCGTAGGGGCATTTCTCCTCGTAGCACCTCGATGAAAGGTCGTAGCTCCAAATTATGCTTGACATGCTTCGATTTTTCTTCTTCACTTAAGCGAGTGGCACGTTGAAAACCATCACGTAGCAATTGAGCAATGGCCATACGCGTCATAGGCTTACGCTTATACTGATTACCAAAAACGTTTTTAGGATTTTCACCTAATGCACCCTTTAACCCACTGCGCTCAACAAGTATCCTTGAAGCAAGTGTTGGTCCCGCTGTTTTTAAAATGCTCCAAATACCACCGATAACATTGGCACTGCCTGGACCTGTTTGTACAGTCGTGACGCCACCTTCCAGAGCATGCTGAAACGAGAAGTGTCGAATATCCACACTATCTAAAGCATGCATTAGGGGTGTAAAGGGTTCACTATATTCATTGGCATCGTTAATATCCTCCGTAACCTCTGCCCATGTACCAACATGAGCATGAATATCGATTAAACCTGGTGTAACAAATGCACCGTGTAAATCTATTTTTTCAGCATTGTCAGGGATTTCTTTGGCTGGTCCAGTATACACAATGCGACCATCATCTATCCATAGCTGTTCAAAAGTATCATTTTGTTCATTGACGGCTACAAATTTTGCATTATGGAAAATGATCATATTGTTATACCCTCTTCCCATGAATATTCTTTCTTTCCTTTAATAAAAGTAGCAACCACTTTTGCATCTAAATCTAATGGATGCTTATTCCAAACAACAAAGTCAGCTAATAGCCCATCTTTAATGGACCCTGTTAGATGTTCAATTCCAAGTAAAGTTGCTGCACCTGTCGTTAATGCATAGAGAGCATCCTGACGAGGCAATTTCTCTCGAACTGCTAAACATGCCTCTAATGCTAGATGAGTTGAGCTGCTTACCGGGTGGTCTGTACAAAAGACAAATGGAATTTCACGTGCAGCTAATTGTGAATATAACTTTGGTGAAAGTGCCATCATTTCATTATGCTCAATATAACGGAAGGTAGGGCCTGCAATCACCGTATTAAAGGATGCTCCCTCAAGCAATGGAATTTCAGTACCATGAATTATATGAAATTCAAAAGGGAACTCTTGTTGAAGGCGAACAATCAGCTCCATATCGACAGCTTTATGTGCTCGAACCAAAATTTTGCGAATCAGCGGCTCTTGTTCTTGAATTTGTTGGAGCGTTTCTCTCATAATTTTGGCAATGCCCATACGTGTAAGTGGTTTTTTCTGCGCAGTAAAAAATGTACTTTTGGCATTTTGACCGATTGAGAAGGAATAGCCGAAATCTTTTTTAATCACCATTTCATCAACAGTTGAAGGTGTATGGTGTATGATAGCCGTCTTTGCACCAACCAAGCTTTTAGGAGAGGGGACAATATGCGAGGCAGTTATACCATGTGAAAGGGCATTTTTAAAAGCTGTATCAAAGGGATAGATGCCATCAATAACTGAATATTGTAGATGTGATTCAAACTCAAAGCTATCATCACCCTCCCAGCGTATGCCAATTTCAGCTAATCCGATTTGTGAGCAGCTATCAATAAAACCTGGTGTAATGTAATAGCCGTGAAGATTGATTTCCGTTTCAGCCGTATTTAATTGTGTGAAATATTGTCCATGTACTTCAAAATCAGTATTTTCAAAACTACGAGTCTCAGAATTGAAAACAAGACCATTTATATAACGAGTCATCGTTTGCGCTCCCTTTCCTGTGAATAGAAAAGCGGAGACTAATCATCTCCACTTTTCATGTTAAATTATTTTGAAATTGAAACGTTCGTCCCGTTAGGGTGTACAATTTGTACGGAGTTATCTGCAGAAACCTCAAAGCCTTTTACCTTTTTATTCACGCCAGCTACCGTTTGTGTAGCCTCTAATTCAATACGAGGAACATCAGCTAAAATTAGTTTCAAAGCTTCTTGATATAATTTTGCACGTTCTTCTTGGACAACTGTTTCCGATACCGCACGTTCTAATAATTTATCAACTTCTGGATTGCTATAGCCTTTCCCGTTACCTAAAGCACCAATTTGATTTGTGTGGAATAATTGGTATAGGAAGAAGTATGGATCTGGATACCATGTCCAGCCACCAATATTCATGGATGCTTTCCCTTTAGCAACTGTATCACTGTAAGTTCCCCACTCAAGAACCTTGATATCTACATCAATGTTTAAGTTTTTCTTTAATTGGCTTTGGAAAATAGTTGCGTAAGGAACACGTGCCTCAGATACAAAAATTTCTGTTTTAAAGCCATCTGGATATCCAGCTTCAGCTAATAACTTTTTAGCTTCCTCAGGATTGTACTTTGGTACTAAGTCAATTAAAGCTTTATCATAGCCCCATGAACCTGGAGGCAGAGGTAAATAAGAAACATCGCCACCACCCCATTGGTTAACACCAGTGATAATTTCCTCTACATTTGTTGCCATATAGATAGCTTCACGTACACGCTTATCTGCCGTTGGACCTACCTTGTTATTAAGATCAAGATAAACAATCGATAAGCCAGGATTTGTTAAAAGCTCAAAATTACTGTCTTGGCTAATAATTTCACGATTTTGACCTTTTACATCCATTGCGATATCGATATCTCCTGAACGTAATGCATTTGTCATCATGTTTTGATCAGAAATAAATTTCATTGTTACATTATCAAGATGAGGTTTTTCACCCCAGTAACCTTCATTGCGGACTAGCTTTACTTCTTGGTCCTTTTTCCATTCAGTTAATTGGAATGGACCTGTTCCGATGAAATGCTCAGAGAAATTGTCCCCCCAGCCCTCAACCTCTTCTTTTGGAATAATGATATTACCTGCGTCAGTTAACATAGCTAGTAATGCGGCATTTGGAGATGCTAAATGAATCTCAACCTCATAATCAGAAATTACTTTTACCTCTGTTACGCCACTTAGACGATTCATTGCAGATTCTTTTGCGGAGCGCTCTAACGAATATTTTACGTCCTCTGCAGTCATATCACGACCGTCTTGATATTTCCCTTTTTGGAATTTTACTCCCTCACGTAACTTGAATGTATACACTAACATATCGTCTGATACTTTCCATTCCGTAGCTAAGGAAGGAATGATATCTGATAAATCCTTGTTATAAACAACTAAAGTATCACCCATTTGACGCATTACCTGTGATTCGTAAACCCCAGTGTATTTAATGGGATCAAAAGTTTTTGAATTTGCTGAAAGACCGATATTTAATGTTCCACCTGATGTAGCTTCGCCTTCTTTTTCTTCTGATGTATTCTTCTTATCAGAGTTACCACCACAGGCTGCTAAAATCCCAATCATTAAAGTTAAAAACAGTAATAGTACAGATTTTTTTACGTTTATTTTCTTCATACATGCTAGCCTCCTTATATTTTGTTTCACAATATGAACCGTTGATTCAAAAATGGTAGGTTCGAAATAAAAGTAGCACATTTGTAAATAGAAAGTAAATAAAAAATTATAAAGATTCAGAAAAAAAAATATTTACAAATAATTATCACTGGGTGTAGTATTTAGTTATTCACAATATGAACCACTGATTCTAATAATGAAAAGGAGGTCTTGAAAAATGGGCTCATTTATTTTAAAAAGGTTAATAAACCTTATCCCGACACTGCTAGTAGTTGGAATCATCGTATTTATTATTACAAGAATGATTCCAGGTGATCCGGCATCTGTTATGTTAGGTCCTCAAGCAAGTGTGGAAGATGTAGAGAATTTAAGGGAAGAGTTAGGGTTAAATAAATCGATCCCATCACAATTTATTTCCTATGTAGCGGACCTAGCGCAACTTAATCTGGGTTATTCATATTCTTATAGTGAATCTGTCATTGGGCTCATTATAGAAAGATTTCCGAATACAGTGATATTAGCTCTGGCAGCGCTTCTAATTGCAGTAGTCATTGGGATTCCCGCAGGAATATTAGCAGCAAGAAAGCAAAATACAATAATAGATTATGTAGTCATGCTTATATCCTTAGTGGGTGTCTCTATGCCAATTTTTTGGCTGGGAATTATGCTAGTGTTATTCTTTAGCGTCAATCTGGGATGGCTACCTGCAACGGGGATGGGAAATTTAGATGATGGACTTTGGCCATATATCAAACATTTACTGTTACCAGCATTTGCATTAGCTACTATACCGATGGCAACATTTGCTCGTATTACACGTTCGAGTATGCTGGAAGTTATTTCACAGGATTATATTAAAACTGCACGTTCTAAAGGTATTAAGGAATATTTAGTTATCGGTAAACATGCATTTAAAAATGCATTAACGCCTATTTTAACTGTACTAGGTATGCAAATCTCAAATTTACTAGGCGGTGCTGTATTAACTGAAACGATTTTTAGTTGGCCGGGTATGGGGCGACTTATTGTAGATGCGATAGATAAGCGTGACTTTGTCGTTGTACAGGGGACAGTTATTTTTATTGCCTTCATCTTTGTCCTTATTAACTTAATCGTGGATGTTTTATATAAAGTCGTAAATCCAAAAGTAAATCTTGAATCGGATGGGGGGAAAAAGTAACGATGGCACAAGTAGTTGTAAATGACAACAAAAAGCAAAATACATTATTACGAAAATTGTTAAAAAATAAATTAGCAACAATTGGCTTAATTATTGTAACGCTGATGACCATTGTAGCCATTTTTGCTCCGCTTATTGCGACCCATCCACCAAATGAAATGACTGTTGGTAAATCATTTTTACCAATGAATACAGATGGACATTTACTTGGTACAGATAACTATGGTCGAGATTTGTTTAGTCGTTTAGTGTATGGTACGCGGATTTCAATGGTTGTTGGTGTTGCGGCTGTACTCTTTGGGGCAGTATTTGGGACATTACTTGGATTAGTTGCAGGCTATTTTGGTGGACGTTTAGATTCTATCATTATGCGTACAATGGATGGTCTGTTTGCTTTTCCATTTATTTTATTAGCTATTACATTAATGACAGTGCTAGGTCAAGGATTAGTAAACGTTATCGTAGCCATTGGTATTGCCAATATACCGGGGTTTGCGCGATTGGTGCGTGGACAAGTGTTAAGCGTAAAAGAGGAGGAGTTTATTGAAGTAACTCATTCATTAGGTGCTACACATACACGTATTATTTTTAGTCATATTTTACCAAACTGTCTTGCGCCGTTAATTGTCTATGGCACAATGAGTACGGCTGGGGCCATTATTTCTGAGGCAGCGCTTAGCTTTTTAGGATTAGGTATACAACCACCTACTGCTTCATGGGGCAGTATTCTGAAGGATGGTAAAGATTTTCTAGTGTTGAATCCTCAAATGGCAACATTCTCTGGAATCTGTATTTTATTAACAGTGCTAGGTATTAATCTATTAGGTGATGGATTACGTGACGCATTAGATCCAAAAATGAAAGTTTGATAGGGAAGGGGGTGGCATCATGACTGAACGTTTACTAGATGTTGAAAATTTAACGGTTGAATTTAAAAGTGGCGGCTCAACGATGAAAGCTGTAAATGGCGTAGATTTACAATTGAATAAAAAAGAAACACTTGGAATTGTAGGGGAATCAGGGTCGGGAAAAAGTGTTACTGCTACAGCATTAATGCGTTTAATCCCATCTCCACCAGGAAAAATTACAAATGGAAAAATTCACTTTAATGGGCGCGAGTTACTAGGAATTTCAGAAAAGGAAATGCGCAATGTGCGAGGCAAAGAAATGTCGATGATTTTCCAGGACCCCATTACAAGCTTGAACCCAGTTCTTACAGTTGGCAATCAAATTATCGAGGTTATTCGTGCGCATGAAACCTTATCCAAAAAAGAAGCCAATGAAAAAGCCGTTGATATGTTAAAAATGGTAGGGATTCCAGAGCCTGAAAAACGCCTAAAAATGTATCCTCATGAATTTTCAGGTGGTATGAGACAACGAGTTATGATTGCCATTGCACTAGCATGCAATCCTAAGCTGCTCATTGCAGATGAACCAACAACGGCACTAGATGTAACTGTGCAGGCACAGATTCTCGATTTAATGAAGAAGCTACAGCAGGAGCATGATACAGCTATTATTATGATTACACATGATTTAGGCGTTGTATGGGAACTTTGTGACAAGGTAAATGTGATGTATGCGGGACGTACAGTAGAATCTACTACAACTAGGCAATTATATGAGCAATCTTTGCACCCTTATACATGGGGATTACTAGAATCACAAATTACGATGGGCACACAGGAACAAAACAGGCTACCAGCGATTCCAGGTAGTCCACCTGATTTAACGATGCCGCACAGTGGCTGTCATTTTTCTTCTCGCTGTCCAATGGCAACAGATATGTGTCGCAGTAAAGTACCAGAATTAGTAGAGGTACGAGAAAATCATTTTGTGGCCTGCCATCTGCAATCGAAAGAGCAAATTGTAGAACGTAAGGAGGGAATTTTTAATGCAGCAGAATAGAGAGCTGGTCCTGAAAGTAAGCAATTTGAAAAAGCATTTCCCTATTAAAAGTTCTATTCCTTTTAAAAAGACAACACAATTTGTAAAAGCAGTAGATGGTGTGAGCTTTGAATTATATAAAGGGGAAACATTAGGCATTGTTGGAGAATCTGGCTGTGGTAAATCAACGGTCGCACGTCTTATTAATCAATTAATTACCCCAACAGAAGGAATAGTTGAGTTTAATGGAACAAATTTAGCAAATTTAAATACAAAGGATATTCGTTCGGCACGAAAATCCATACAAATGGTATTTCAGAATCCATATGCCTCATTGGATCCTAGAAAAACGATTGAATATTTAATTGCTGAGCCACTTGCCATTCACCGTATTGGAGATGATGCCTCACGAAAAAAGCGTGTCATTGAATTGTTGGAGACAGTTGGTTTAAGTGCCTATCATGCTAAGCGCTATCCACATGAATTTTCAGGTGGACAAAGGCAGCGCATTAATATTGCTCGTGCACTTGCATTAAATCCAGATATAGTTGTTTGTGATGAGCCAGTTTCAGCATTGGATGTATCTGTACAAGCACAGGTTATTAATTTATTGAAAGATTTACAGAAGGAATTTGGACTAACCTACATTTTCATTTCACATGATTTAAATGTTGTCAATTATATGTGTGATCGGATTGCCGTTATGTACTTAGGGAAAATAGTAGAGATTGGCACATATGAAGAGATATATGGAAATCCCCAACATCCATATACACAGGCTTTATTATCGGCTATTCCAAAGGATAATCCCTTTGATAATAAGGAGCGCATTATTTTATCTGGAGACGTTCCAAGTCCAGTCAATCCACCGAGCGGCTGTGCATTTCATAAACGTTGCCGATTCGCGACAGAAAAATGTGCACAAGTTCAGCCTACTTTAGATACAGTTACAGTAACACATCAAGTCTCTTGTCATTTATATAATGCGAATTAAGATAGCACTAGCTTAGGGTATGCCTAAGAAAATACAACATGAAAAAAGCCTCATTAGCATTCTTTTATTAGAAGCTTAGGGTAAACGTCTATCTAACGATTTCACGAAGCTCTATCAAATGTTGTGAGGTAATAAAAAGGAGCGCAAGAATATGTCATTGAAACATGTTATGGAATTATACGAATTAATGGATAGTATCTATGTAAATGGGGAGGTTGTTAAAGATTACTTACACAATATTGACTCTTCTGCAGATGTTACTGTAAAAACGATTAAGGGTGACAATGGCTCCACTGATTTTGTAAGAGTTTTGGTCAAGGGGAAAAACGGTAAATCATCAGGTGGGAACGCCCCAACATTAGGTATTATCGGACGTTTAGGTGGAATTGGAGCACGCCCAGAAATGACAGGCTTCGTTTCTGATGGTGATGGTGCATTAGCCTGTATGGCAAGTGCAGCGAAAACAATTGATATGGCTTTAAAGGGCGATCAGCTAGAGGGGGACGTTATTTTTACTACACATATTTGTCCAACAGCCCCAACTTTACCGCACGAGCCAGTACCATTTATGAATTCCCCAGTAGATATTAGTGTTATGAATGAAAATGAAGTTGATGAAATGATGGATGCTATATTATCAATTGATACAACAAAAGGTAATCAAATATGTAACCATAAAGGGTTTGCCATCACCCCAACCGTTAAGGAAGGCTATATTTTGAAGGTTAGTGATGATTTACTACATGTGTATACTCAATCGGCAGGAATTTCTCCTGTTGTCATGCCAATTACTACGCAAGATATTACACCATATGGAAATGGTCTATTCCATGTTAATAGTATTTTACAACCAGCTGTTGCCACAACAAGCCCAGTTGTAGGCGTTGCCATTACAACAGAATCTGTAGTAGCAGGCTGTGCAACAGGTGCCACACATGTAACAGATGTAGAAAATGTTGTTCGATTTGTCTTAGAAGTAGCTAAGGTTTATGGTGCAAAAAAATGTTCATTCTATGATGAAAAGCAATTTGCTCTTATCGAAATTTTATATGGAAGCATGAATCATTTACAAACAAAAGGAAATGAGGTACCTGCTCATGAACAATGATTTACACGCGCTCAAGTTACAACTAATTGAAGAAGTTGAACATAATAAAGATGAGTTGATTGAATTATGTTCAAAATTAATTCAAATTCCGAGCGTCAATCCACCAGGTGATACGACGGTAATAACAACTTTTATCGAAGATTATTTAAATGAGGTAAATATTCCCTATGAAAAATATGAATCTGCGGATAAAATGTTTAATTTAGTAGCCTCTATTGGAAATACAGAGGGGAAAGAGCTAGTTTATTGTGGCCATACAGACGTGGTACCTGTTGGCGATTTAGCTAAGTGGGATTTCGACCCATTTTCAGGGGAAGTAAAGGACGGATGGATGCTTGGTCGTGGCGCCAGTGATATGAAAGCAGGATTAGCAGGAATTATTTTTGCAACTAAGATGCTAAAGAAATTGAATATTGAGCTACCAGGAAAACTGACTTTAGCGATCGTTCCCGATGAGGAGACAGGTGGAGAGTATGGAGTCCCATGGCTATTAGAACGAAATCTAGTAAAGGGAGATGGCTGTTTAATTGCGGAGCCCTCATCACCATTAAATCCTACGATTGGTCAAAAAGGTTCGTACTGGTTTGAATTAGAGGTACGTGGGGAACCTGGTCATGGAAGCCTATCACCATTAGCAGGAAGAAATGCTATTATAGATGCGATTTCTGCCATAAATGAAATACGTACCTTATGGGATTTAGAGATTACTATTCCAGAGGAAGTACAGCCCCTAATTGAAGTATCTAAAAAATACATGCGAGAAGTGGAAAAAGACCGTTTGAAATATCAAGAAGTATTAGAGAAAATTACTGTAAATATTGGTACAATTGAGGGAGGTACGAAGTCCAACGTTATTCCTGATTATTGTAAGGTACAAATAGATTGCCGCTTACCTTTTGGCATTACACAAGAACAAGTTACTGATATATTGGCAAATAAATTAGATGCATTAAATATTGACTATTCGATAAATCGTTTTGGATTTAAAAGTGTGGCCAACTATACACCAGCTGAAAACCCTGTATGCCAAGCAATCGTAGATAATATCTCATTTGTTACTGGTAAAGAGGCATATGGTGTGATGCAATGGGCAAGTAGTGATGCTCGTCATTTCAGACAATATAATATTCCAGTACTACAATATGGTCCAGCCTATTTGCCAAGTATCCATGGCTATAATGAAAAAGTGCGTGTAGAGGATATCATACGTTGTGCAAAAGTTTATATTACGGCTGCCATAGATTTTTTACATCAAAAGTAAGGGGGAGCTACCTCCTCTCTTACTTTTGATAATGAATTTTAATCGGTGGGGGATGACGTATAGGACGGGTCATTACGAGCCCAAACTTCATCCTCCACTGATTAAAGTTAAACGATCTTGTACAAACGGTTGCCATACATGATACTATCTCGATAATTCCCCCTTATTGAAGTAACCGTAAAGGTAATCTTTTGTACAAGAAAAAGTAAAGTTCTAATCAGAAGGGTTTTCCTCATCCCTACAGATTAGAACTTTACGAATCAGGCATGTGCGGGCAGTTAATTCCTCACCAAACTTGATAGAACTGCCCGTTACTGTCAGATAAATAGATCAAAAGGATGAGAGAGATGCTAAAAACCTTAAATTTATCTATTGCCGTTTTAAAGATGTTTACAAAGGAAAAGCCCACATGGGGTGGTCGTGAGCTAGCAATGGCAATGAATATGAATCATACAAATTTATATCGTATTCTTGAAACATTTGAGAATAATGGATTTATTACGAAAGATCCTATAACTAAAAAGTATTCATTAGGCATTGCCTTATGGGAAATTGGGATGAATATGTATGATTCTTTAAACATTGATCAACTTTGCATGCCAGTTCTCGAAAAATTAAAGGATACAACAGGTGAAACTGCTATTTTTACAGTATTAAATGGCTTAGAGGCGTTAACTTTGCTCAAGGCAGAGCCTGTCAATAAGGTGAAATTCACAGTATCTAGAGGAAGTAGAACACCACTTTATGTAGGAGCCTCCTACCGTTCAATGCTTGCCTTCCTCAATGAAGAGCAAATTTCAAAAGTGATTGATGTGCCATTAATCGCCTACACAAACAATACTATGACAGATGCAGTTGAAATTCGAGATGAACTCGTAAAGATACGAGAATGTGGCTATGCAGTTAGTAAAGGTGAATATACTGCGGATGTACTGGCACTTGCAATGCCTGTATTTAATAGTGAAGAAGAAGTGGTAGGTTCAGTTACTGTATCAGGCCCTACTTACCGTTTTACAGAGCAACGTATTCCAGAAGTTTTGGAACCGCTAACACAAGCGAGACAAGAGGTTGAAAATATCATACGTAGGTATCATTTGAATTTTAATTAAGGAGAAAAAATACATGCAGCATTTACAGGAGATTGCACTGAATATCTTAAAAAATAATTTAAATGTTCAATCCTCAGAAACACTGATGATTCTAACAGATGTTCACAAACAAGAGATTGCTGAAATTTTCCATCAGGCAGGTTTAAGCATAACGGAAAACACAATGCTAGTTGTGATGCCACTACTGAAGAAATCTGGACATGAACCAGTGAACGCTATATCGTCACTGATGTCGCAAGTAGATGTTACCTTATGCATTACCTCCCATTCTCTAACACATACAATGGCTCGAAAAAAGGCGTGTGAAAATGGCGGGCGAGTTGCCACAATGCCAGGCGTTACATTCGCAATGCTGGAGCAAGGGGCACTTCATGCTGATGCAAATGAAATAGAAGTACTTGTAGAAAGCTATGTCAATCTACTGAATACTGCAAAGGATGTTCACATTGTAAAAGATGGGTATGAGTTGACGTTTAGCGTAGAAAATCGTTCCGGTATTCGTTCAACAGGTATTGTACGCAATTCCGGAGAATATGGTAATATTCCATCAGGTGAATCCTACATTGCTCCAATTGAAACATCTGCAAATGGTGAGATTTTAGTTGATGGCTCTATTGCTAATATTGGTGTGTTGAAAGAACCATTATTACTAAAGCTTCGCAATGGTCGACTAGAGGATGCAATCGGTTCAGATGGCCCGAAATTACTTGAATTACTAGGGGAGGGCAATGGCCGTATCATTGCAGAGTTTGGGATTGGTGCAAACAAAAGTGCTATATTATGTGGGAATGTCCTTGAGGATGAAAAGGTATTTGGCACCATTCATATTGCATTTGGCAGTAATGTACCATTTGGTGGCGCAAATGCAGCAGATGTTCATATAGATTGTGTCGTCAAAAATCCAACTGTCTATTTCGATGGCAAACAAGTTATTTAGGAATGCAAAAAGCGTATTCAAATTAAATCGAATACGCTTTTTTGTGTGAAATATTGCAAAGATTTCTTTTAACCTTCAGCTAATAAATAATAAAATTTAAGCTCTCCTCCATCTTTCACCATTAACACATCATTTCGTTCTTTTACTGTAAAAATTTCAGTACCCACAGATAACATATTTGCTGTTCCATTTTTAAATTCCGCTGCATTTGAAGAGTTAGCTTCAATTTTTCCAACCTTCAAATTTTCAGTTAACTGGAGTTCATTAATCCAATCAATATTTGTTTGATAAATGATATCATTCCATTGAAATATATCCGCATTAGTATCTAATGATAATACTTCCTGTGCATCAGGCTTTTTACTTACAGAAACGTTAATATCTTTATTTTTATCAGCACAGCCAATTAACACGAATAAAGAAAAAATTAATAGATAAATAAATTTTAGCTTTTTCACTTATGTCACCCTCCCTATGTATTTGACATTTCTAATCCTAAAAAAGTTACATAATCCTACCTGATTAAAAATTATACTTTCCACATTTACTTTTATGGAAAATTTAATTTTAAACGACTTTCTTTTGAATGTTGTGTTCCCATTTACTCTATAGAGGAAATTATTAGCGATTATTTGTTGATTGTCATTGCATAATTACACTATATTAAAAATAACTGTATCCCCAAAAGGACGTGAAGAATGGAGAATTACAGGAGGGAGATTCCTTCTTTTTTGAGGCAGATACAATCTAACTGCTGAAGAATGCCAATATTTTTAGTAATCGATTCGACCCAAAGTATGAAATAAGAGAAGGAGCTGAAGAGGATGTTCTCATTTACAGATTTAAATGGTTTACGAGTGGATTTAAGCTTTACAAGAGGAGAATTTACAGTTGAACCTAAACATGTTCTTGTTTTTTTGAAATATGATAACAAATGGCTATGCACGATTCATAAAAGACGTGGCGTCGAGGTTCCAGGTGGAAAGCAAGAGCCTGGAGAAACTTTGGAAGAGGCTGCAATTCGAGAAGTGTTTGAGGAAACAGGTGTTCATATAAAAAACTTAAAGTGGTTTGCAGAATATGCCGTTCATGATGAAGTGTTATTTTGTAAAACGGTTTTTACTGCTCAATTTGCAGGGCAAGAGGACATCGAATTTGATTTAGAGACATCAGGGATGACCTGGTTAACCGACGATGAATTTGCGAATCATCCAAATTTAAGCTTTCATATGAAGGATGAAGGTATGCAAAAAATGCTGGAGGAGTTGAAACATGATGATCAATGGTGAAATCGTTGAAAAACGCACCTATCCTTCGCCGAATCCAGCTATTCGGTTAACGGAAATTACCTATATATCTTTGGGTATTCGTGTGAAGGGTTTATTGGCTGAGCCAAAAGCTGAAGGTACATATGATGGCTTTTTATATCTACGTGGAGGCATGCAGAGTATTGGAATGGTTAGACCTTCACGTGTCGCGCAATTTGCAGCACAGGGCTTTATTGTTTTTGCACCGTATTACCGAGGTAATCGTGGTGGGGAGGGGCGAGATGAGTTTGCAGGTGCTGATCGATATGATGCTGTTTACGGAGTAAACGTTTTAAAGCAGTACTGCAATGATAATATACATGTCTTTGGGTTTTCACGTGGTGGGATTATGGCACTTTGGACAGCAATATTACGCAGAGATATCACATCTGTTGTAACGTGGGCAGGCGTTTCTGATGCCACTGCTACTTATTGGGAGCGGATAGATATGCGCCGAATGATGAAGCGAGTTATTGGAGGAACGCCTAACCGTGTGCCAGAGGCTTATGACGCGCGAACACCATTATTTGAAATAGAGCATATTACAGCTCCAGTGCTTATTATTCATGGATATCAAGATGAAAATGTAGATATCGAGCATGCTAGACAATTAGAATTTTATTTACAGGATGCCAATAAAACTTACGAAACATGGTATGACCGTCATTTTGCCCATCAATATCCTCCAGCAAAAAATCGTGAGACCGTCCATGCTCTTTGCGAATGGATGAAACGTCAGTAACTGGGCCCACCATACCTCAAACTGTGCGTTCATAACGAGGATATGGTGGGAAATAATTATATACTTTTCCCAATAATTATCTCCAGCAACAATGTTTCTGCTCCTCCCTCATCTTAAAAATACCACTACTACATAGTTAGTTCTTCATGTAGCGATTCGAAATTTTGTAAAAGAAAAAGGGAACGACTACAAATCGTTCCCTTTGTATAAGCAAATTATTTTAATGGCCCACCAAGTGTAGTGATAGCTTCAGAAACGTTAGAGAATTTCTTGAAGTTTTCATTGAATAGACCAGCAAGCTCAGTCGCTTTTTTGTCATAAGCTGCTTTGTCTGCCCATGCATCACGAGGGTTAAGTACTTCTGTTGGTACACCTTCAACAGCAGTTGGAATATGTAATCCAAATACTGAATCTTGGATTGTTTCAACATCAGCTAATTTGCCATCGATTGCTGCCCGTACCATTGTACGAGTGTAAGAAAGCTTCATACGGCTACCAGTACCGTATTCGCCACCAGTCCAACCTGTGTTCACTAAGTATACTTGTGCACCATGTTCGTCAATTTTTTGACCTAACATTTCAGCATAGACAGTTGCTGGAAGTGGAAGGAATGGAGAACCGAAGCAAGTAGAGAATACTGGTTCTGGTTCTGTTACACCACGCTCTGTACCAGCAAGTTTTGATGTGAAGCCACTTAGGAAGTGGTACATTGCTTGCTCTTTTGTTAATTTACTGATTGGAGGTAATACGCCAAATGCATCAGCTGTTAAGAAGATGATTGTTTTTGGGTGACCTGCAACAGATGGATCAACAATATTATCAATATATTGGATCGGATATGCGACACGTGTATTTTCTGTTAATGAACCGTCATCATAATCACAAATACGAGTTTCTGGGTCAACAGCTACGTTTTCTAAAACAGAACCAAAGCGGATTGCATTGTAAATTTCTGGTTCTTTTTCAGCAGAAAGGTTAATTGTTTTTGCATAGCAACCACCCTCAATGTTGAATACACCGTTATCAGACCAACCATGTTCATCGTCACCGATAAGCTTACGATCAGGATCAGCTGATAAAGTCGTTTTACCAGTACCAGATAAACCGAAGAATAATGCTACATCTCCAGTTTCACCAACGTTTGCCGAACAATGCATAGAAAGGATGCCTTGTTGTGGTAATAAGTAGTTCATAATACCGAAAATTGATTTTTTAATTTCACCAGCATATTCAGTTCCACCAATTAGGATGGTTTTCTTTTCAAGAGATACAATGATGAATGTTTCAGAAGCTGTACCATCCACAGCAGGGTCTGCTTTAAAGTTAGGAGCTGAGATAACTGTGAAGTCAGCGACATGGGAAGCTAACTCTTCTTCTGTTGGACGGATAAATAATTGATGAGCAAAAAGATTGTGCCAAGCGTATTCATTGATGACTTGGATGCTTAGTTGTGAATCTTTGTCGGCACCGGCAAAGCCCTTGAATACAAATAATTCGTCACGTTCTTTTAAATATTTTACTACTTTTACATATAAGTTATCGAACACTTCAGAAGAAATCGGTTGGTTTACTTTTCCCCAGTCAATTTTATCCTTTGTGCTTTCTTCTTCTACCGTATATTTATCTTTAGGTGAACGACCAGTGTATTTGCCAGTTTCTGCACGAACTGCGCCATCTACTGTTAACATAGCCTCACCACGAGATGTAGCCTTTTCAGCTAATTGTGGTACCGAAAGTTGAACATTAATGTTACCGCCGCTTAATAATTCCTTCAGTTCGTTTGCAATTTCTACTGAATTCATCGATTAAATACCATCCTTTTTTATAGTATTCCCTTGAGTTTGAGGGAGAATTTCTTAATTTCAAAAATAGTATAACACAATTGCTTAAATAATCTATACTAATTCAGAAATTATTTTTGAGATTTTATTACTTTTCAAGAAAACGACAAAAAGTAAAGTAAAAATGAGAGATGTCATCATTCATTCACCGGAACATAACAGCGTTTGAAGGCATTTGACCAACATGAGGTTCGCACAAGATGGAAGGTTATTAACTCAAGTTTAGAAGAGCAAAACTGAATTCATCTTCCCGCATGTAGGGGGGATAGTCTTCTAAGCCACAAATATTATGCTTTATGATGAAGATATTAGGTCACTTTTTATGTTAACACAGGATATAAGGTAGTAATAGGGATTAATTTGCTTCCATTTACAGCATCACCCAGGTGCCAATCGTATTTTGACCATTAAGTTTCTCTTATACCTTTACAATAATACAGCAAAAAATATTTGACAACGTTCGACCTTTTACGTAATATGAGATATTGAACGGATACTCTTATCCCGAGCTGGTGGAGGGTCAGGCCCTGTGAAACCCGGCAACCTGCATGAACTATTTCACGACATGCGTTGGTGCCAACCTGATGCAAGGGAAACCCCTTGAACGATAAGAGTGAAAGGTTACGAAGTCATTATTCCTTTCCTCATGTAGTAAACGTGAGAAAAGGATTTTTTTATTGTTAAAAACGAATATAAAGGTAAGTATATGTAGTTCTTTCCTTATTATAATGACGGATCTTTCGAAATCCTCGTGTTAAAAGCATCAGCTGTTTTTTATCTTCATTCAGCAGATATTTTTTTGTATCAAAAGCAAAGTGGCAGATGTTTTATGCGCGTAAGCGTAGCGGCAGATACAGAAGACTCCACCTTTACAGGTAGAGATAAATGCGATTTTGGTTCCTTTTTAGTGGGTGTCCAAACACCTACTGAATGAAGATAAAGCCTCTGGCGGATGTCACGGATTTTCAAAGGAATGAATTGTGCGGGCACAATATAAAATCCGGACGCAATTACGCCAAGGCGAAATAGAAACGAAAGCGAAGCGACAGCAGTAACGGCTTGAGAGTTCAATCCTTAGGATCGGACTTGACATGGGTAATGAGTACCGTATTCACAAATACTTTTTGTAAGAGTAATAGGAGGAAAACCAAATGACAAACCGTCGACTGTTTACATCAGAGAGCGTGACAGAAGGACATCCAGACAAAATTTGTGACCAAATTTCGGATGCCATTTTAGATGCCATTTTAGAAGAAGATCCAAATGCACGAGTAGCGTGTGAAACAACAGTAACAACAGGTTTAGTATTAGTAGCAGGAGAAATTACTACTTCTACCTATGTAGATATTAAAGGTATTGTCCGAGATACTGTAGCGGAAATCGGATACACACGTGGGAAATATGGCTTTGATGCAGAAAATCTTGCAGTGCTTGTAGCTATTGGTGAGCAATCACCGGATATTGCACAGGGGGTTGACCAAGCATTAGAGGCTCGTGAAGGCTCTATGACAGACGCTGACATTGAAGCAATCGGTGCGGGTGACCAAGGCTTAATGTTTGGTTATGCATGTAACGAAACACCGGAGCTTATGCCTTTACCAATTAGTCTAGCGCATAAATTAGCACGTCGCTTAACAGAAGCGCGCAAATCTGGTGAACTAGCGTATTTACGTCCTGATGGAAAAACGCAAGTGACGATTGAATATGATGAAAACAATATACCGGTACGAGTAGATACAATTGTCATTTCAACACAACATGATGAAGAGGCGACACTTGAGCAAATTCAGGAAGATTTAAAACAGTTCGTAATTGCACCAGTTGTTCCAAGTGAATTACTAGATGCAAATACTAAATATTTCATTAACCCAACTGGTCGTTTTGTCATCGGTGGTCCGAAAGGTGATGCCGGTCTAACTGGACGCAAAATCATCGTTGATACATACGGTGGCTATGCGCGTCATGGTGGTGGTGCGTTCTCTGGAAAGGATGCAACAAAGGTTGACCGTTCAGCAGCATATGCAGCACGTTATGTAGCCAAAAACATTGTGGCAGCAGGTTTAGCAGAACGAGCTGAAGTACAATTAGCCTATGCAATTGGTGTTGCTCAGCCTGTATCCATTGCTGTTGATACATTTGGTACTGGAAAAGTGAAGGAAAGCGAGATTGTCGAGTGGGTACGTGAGCTATTTGATTTACGTCCAGCAGGGATTATTAAAATGCTTGACTTACGTCGCCCTATCTATAAGCAAACTGCTGCATATGGACATTTCGGTCGTACTGACTTAAATGTGCCTTGGGAGCAAACAGATAAAGCAGAGGCTTTAAGAGAAAGAGCACGTTTATAAGCTATCCCGCTAAAGTGTTAAAGTGAATTAAAAATTATATTAAAGTATTAATTAGGAAGGGGCTAGTTTAATTACATAGCCCTTTTTCTTAATATGAAAAAGGAGCCCCGAAACCATAATTTTATCCTCATTCAGCAGTTGTTTTTTGTATCAAAAGCACAGCGGCAGATGTTTTATGCGCGCAAGCGTAGCGGCAGCGACAGATACAGAAGACTCCCACCTCTACAGGTGAAGAGATGAATTGATGAAATGGGGCTACTTAGTATTATTTATTATTTGCTTGAAGAGATTTATAATATTGTCCTTTTTCTGCATATTCACGGACGATACGTTCCATATCTTCTTTATCTTCAGCATTTAATTCACGAACAACCTTAGCCGGACGACCTAATGCTAAGCTATTCGGTGGAATGACCTTACCCGGAGGTACTAGACTGCCAGCTCCTATGAATGCACCCTCTCCAATCTCTGCTCCGTCTAATATGATTGATCCCATACCTATTAAGGCATTTTTGCGAATTGTACAGCTATGTAAAGTTACTTGATGTCCCACTGTTACTTCATCTTCAATAATTAGCGGGTATTTCGGACTTTGGTGTAAGCAACAAAGATCTTGAATACTTACTCGTTCACCAATAATCGTTGGTGACACATCACCACGAATAACAGTGTTAAACCAAATAGTTGTTTCAGCACCTATTGTAACGTCCCCAGTAACGGTCGCATAATCAGCAATAAAAACGGATGGATCGATGGTTGGTGTTTTACCTTTAAATGGATAGATCATGAGAATCGCCTCTTTTCTTTCTATGATGTAATATTATCGTATCAAATACGCAACTTGATGGAAATATTAAATTAATAAAGTTAAGTATTTCGTTATAATCAATGTGTAATTATTTTTTTAGGAGGACTATGTAAATGTGGAAATGGGAAGCTGATGGACAAGCAAAGGCTGTGGTTGCTATTCTTCATGGTGCATATGAAAATCACCGCTGGTATGCATGGCTAATAGAAAAACTTAGATTGGAAGGCTTCCACATAGTCATGGGGGATTTACCGAATCATGGTGTCAATGCAAGGTTTTCACGTGTTCATGATGAGGATTTTAAAGAATACAACAAGTATACTAGACATTTAATGGAGAATGCTTTTTCGTATAATTTACCTGTGTTTTTAATAGGACATGGGCTTGGTGCAACATTATTACTACATACTATGCACAAGAAAAAATATGAAAGTGCAGGCATTATTTTAACTTCACCATGGCTTCAATTAAAGCTGTTGCCAGGTAAACTATCAAATGCTTTAACAAGTTTAAGTGCTCTTACAGCTAATGTTAAAATAACACATGAAATTACATTTGAGAAATTGACTCGCAGTGTAGAAGGTAGAGAAGAGATGAAGGATGAGATTCCTTTTATGTCAGTTGTCTCAGTGAAATGGTATCGAGAGCTACAGCAAATGATGCGGAATTTAGTATTATTACCAAAGGCAGAATTCCCAAATATGCCTATGCTTGTAATGACAGCTGAAAAAGATAGTATAACAGAAACTAAACAAACTCGTAATTGGCTTCATCAGCAGGAATTTACAGAGTTTCAGTTTAAGGAATGGGCGAATTGCTATCATAATCTATTTCATGAAATAGAGAGGGAAGAGATTTTCGTCTATATTCGTGATTTTATCAACAATGCTCTTCGTAGAATTGGGTATATTATTGAGTAATGTTTGACCTCTCCAATTTACTAGAAAATTACTAATTTATTATTTCTGAAATATAATATTGTAATTTTCAGAAAAGTGTAATACTATAATGACTTATAAAATAGAATTTTCACATTGGAGGGGTAAAATGGAGGCAATTGTTGGAAAATTGAATGATATTTTGTGGGGACCGTGGTTTATTTATGGTATTTTGTTAATTGGATTGTTTTTTTCAATCATTACACGGTTCTTACAGATAAGACACATTAAAGATATGTTTGTTTTAATGTTTAAAGGCGAAAAATCGGAAAAGGGGATTTCATCATTCCAGGCAATGTCAATTGCGTTATCTGGGAGAGTAGGTACAGGTAATATTGCTGGTACAGCTACAGCCATCGGTATGGGGGGACCCGGTGCTGTTTTTTGGATGTGGGCAATAGCCTTTATTGGCGCAGCAACCGCATATGTGGAATCAACGTTAGCCCAAATTTATAAAGAAGAGAAAGATACTGAATATCGAGGTGGACCCGCCTTTTACATAGAAAAGGGAATGGGGCAAAAATGGTTCGCAATAATTTTTGCTATAGCAGCATTAATTGCCATGTTAATCTTAATGCCAGGTGTTCAATCGAATGCAATTGCAACCGCTGTTGAAAACGCTTTCAGTATTCAAACTTGGATTACGGGTCTTATTATTGTTGTATTATTAGGTGCAATTATTATTGGTGGAGTTAAATGGATTGCGAACGCTGCACAGATTATCGTTCCGTTTATGGCTTTAGCTTATATTATTATGGCTATCATTATTATTGGGATGAATATCACAGAGATACCATCCGTATTTGCACTTATTTTTTCTAGCGCATTTGGTGCTCAAGAAATTTTTGGTGGGATTATTGGCTCTGCAATTGCTTGGGGCGTTAAGCGTGGTATTTATTCAAATGAGGCTGGTCAAGGAACTGGAGCGCACCCAGCGGCAGCAGCAGAAGTATCGCACCCTGCAAAACAGGGAATTGTGCAAGCAGCATCTGTGTACATTGATACATTATTAATTTGTTCAGCTACAGCATTTATGATTTTATTTACGGGCATGTATAATGTACAGGATGAAAAGGTAGCAGAAGGTACTGATCCATTTATTCACGTTGGAGAATTTAACAAAAATGGTCTTACCGGAGAAGAACAACTAACATTTGCGAAAAGTATTAAGGAAGGTGCAGCATATACACAATTTGCTGTAGATTCTGCATTACCAGGATTTGGTGGTCCATTTGTAGCAATCGCATTATTCTTCTTTGCTTTTACAACAATTATGGCCTATTACTATATTGCTGAAACAAATGTGGCTTATTTGTTCTCTGGTTCAGCTGAAAAAGTCGTCATATGGATTGCAAAGTTTGCGATTTTAATAGCTGCATTCTATGGTACAATTCGTACTTCAGACCTTGCTTGGGCAATGGGGGATGTTGGACTTGGACTGATGGTATGGATTAACGTTATAGCAATTTTAATCATTATGAAACCTGCAATAGTGGCATTGAAGGATTATGAGAAACAGAAAAAAGAAGGAAAAGATCCTGTTTTTGATCCTCAAGAACTTGGTATTAAAGGTGCAGATTTCTGGGTTGATTATAATAAAAAACGTCAAAATAAATAGGTAATATAGGGAAAGCTATTAAATAGAATGTTTTATTTCTATTTGATAGCTTTTTTTGTTTTTGCAAAAAGAAATTAAAATTCCTATTGACGACAATGGAAAAAGAATATATATTTTGTATTAAGGAAATTATTTTTCCTTTAAGAAACTTTTTGGAAGGTGGTGAAAAAATGACTGTGTTCCATTTACCGCAACTATCATATGACTACGATCAATTAGAGCCCTATATTGACGCTAGAACATTAGAGATTCATCATTCAAAGCATCATGCAACATATGTAAATAATTTAAACATGGCCTTAGAAAGCTATAAGGACCTACAAAATAAATCATTGGAAGATTTATTAAGTAATCTTGATTTGCTTCCAGTTGACATTCAAACAGCCATACAAAATAATGGTGGAGGACACTATTGTCACAGTTTATTTTGGGAAACGATGAGTCCCAATGGCGGTGGTGAGGCTAATGCTGATATTGGACAGGCAATTGAATATTATTTTAAAACGTTTGATAATTTTCAGGATCAGCTTTCTAAAGCAGCAATTACTCGCTTTGGAAGTGGATATGGGTGGCTTGTGCTGGAGGATAATCAACTCAGCATTATGAGTACAGCTAACCAAGATACACCTTTAATTGAAGGAAAAATTCCTTTACTCGTAATCGATGTGTGGGAACATGCATATTATTTGAACTATCAAAATCGTCGCCCTGATTTTGTTAAAAATTGGTGGAATACTGTCGATTGGGATAAAGTTAATCAACGCTATGTAGAAGCAATGAAACAACAATCTTTAAAAAGTTAACTTAAGCTAAGTTAATGAAGGTAATTTGACATGAAAATAAGTAACTCCTCCCTATCCCCCGCGCCATCGGGGGATATTTCCTTTTGATAAGCAAAAAAGACATGAATTCGATGGAGAATCGAAGCCATGCCTTAAAAATTATTCGATTGGGTAATCTTTCATTTTTTCTAGAGCAATCACAAAAGGTGGATCATTTTGTTGATTTAAAAACTCATATTTTAGTACATGTACATATTTTTGAGGAAGCTGACTTACATACTCTATGACAGCATCTCGTTCCTCCTTGCCACCAGGATGCCCATGGTAGATGACCAAAACAATTAGTCCACCAATCTTTAGTAACTTTAGTAAATCTTGAATGGCAACTATTGTCGTATTTGGCTTTGTAATGATATCGTGATTACTACCAGGTAAATAACCTAAATTAAATATGGCAGCGGCAACTTGCTTGTGTACATATTTAGCAACTTCCTCATGCCCTCTATGTAAGACAAGTCCACGATGCTCTAAGCCATGATCAAGCAGGCGAAGTAGCGTGGTATCCACAGCACTTTTTTGAACATCAAAGGCATATACTTGACCACTATCCCCGACAAGCTGTGCTAAAAATAATGTATCATGACCGTTACCTGCAGTGGCATCAACCACTGTATCACCCTCCTCAACTGTAGCCTTTAACAGTTGTTGGGCATATTGTAAAACACGTTGTAGCTTCATTTGACAACCTCAGCCTGATAAAATTTCCCTTGCCAGCTTCCACGGCGTTCAAGCTCTGCATCAATGCCATTTAATACTTCCCACTTATTAACGCTCCACATAGGCCCAATCATTAAATCAATGGGTCCATCCCCTGTAATACGGTGAATCACCATATCCGGAGGTAAAATCTCAAGTTGATCTGCTACTAGCTTTGTGTAAACCTCCTGATCTAAAAATTCTAGTATGCCCTTTTCGTACTGTTTGACCATAGGGGTCCCCTTTAAAAGGTGTAGCAAGTGAATTTTTATGCCTTGTACATCAAGCTTTGCCACTTCACGTGCAGTTTCCATCATCATGTCATAGTCTTCAAGAGGAAGGCCATTAATAATGTGTGAGCATACACGTATACCATGTTTTCTAAGCTTTTCAACACCTTCAACATATGTGGCATAATCATGGGCACGGTTTATTAGATTTGCTGTTTTTTCATGCACTGTTTGAAGACCGAGCTCAATCCATAAATAAGTACGCTCATTTAATTCAGCTAAATACTCTACTACGTCATCTGGTAGACAATCTGGACGAGTAGCAATCGATAAACCTACAACCCCATCCTGCGCCAGTGCCGCTTCAAATTTTTCTTTTAATACGGGAAGTGGAGCATGTGTATTTGTATAAGCTTGGAAATAAGCCATGTACTTGCCATCCTTCCATTTTTGATGCATTTTGTCTCGAATTTCAGCGAATTGCACATCAATAGGATCGACTTTATTGCCAGCAAAATCACCAGAGCCTGCTGCACTGCAAAATGTACAGCCACCGAAAGCAACGGTACCATCACGATTTGGGCAATCGAAGCCTGCGTCCAGTGCTACTTTAAAGACTTTATGACCAAATTGCTCACGTAAATAGCGATTCCATGTATAGTATCTTTTCCCATCTGAAGGAAAAGGAAAGTTTGTTTCTGTCATTTATTTCACTCCTCTAACATTATATTTTATCATGTACTAGTGCTTTCCGTCATGAGGGAAGAATTCAATAAAGCGAAACTTCAAACAGAGGTATTTTCGGTATTCCTATAGGGGTATTTACACCAATTCATTCAATGCAAAGTTGCTTCAATTTTAGGAACCTGAGCGGATGAGGGGTTAAGCAGAGCGAAAGTTGAGCCACCTGAGCGGATAAAGGGTAGAGCAGAGCGAAAAATTGAGCCACCCGAGCGAATGAAGGGTTAAGCAGAGCGAAAAATTGAGCCACCCGAGCGGATGAAAGGTAAAGCAGAGCGGAAAATTGAGCCACCCGAGCGGATGGAGGGTAAAGTAGAGCGGAAAGTTGAGCCACCCGAGCGGATGAAGGGTAAAGCAGAGCGGAAAATTGAGCCACCCGAGCGGATAAAGGGTAAAGCAGAGCGAAAAGCCAGCCACCCCGAGCGGATAAAGAGGAAAGCGGAGCGAAAAACCAGCCACCCGAGCGGATAAAGAGGAGAGCGGAGCGAAAAACCAGCCAACCTGAGCGGATAAAGAGGAAAGCGGAGCGAAAAACCAGCCACCCGAGCGGATAAAGGGTAAAGCAGAGCGAAAAGCCAGCCACCCCGAGCGGATAAAGAGGAAAGCGGAGCGAAAAACCAGCCACCCCGAGCGGATAAAGAGGAGAGCGGAGCGAAAAGCCGACCAACCTGAGCAAAATAAAGAGAAAACAAAGAAATCAGCTTGATCACAGATACACTTTTTTATGTTGTGTTGCCACTGTAAAAAAGGTAAAATTATTTTTCTTGTGCTTTTGTATTTTTCAGCATAAACTAACTATTTAGAGTAGCGAAATAATGGAGGTCATTCTATGCCAAAAAGTGTTTGGTTTTTAATTATTGGAATGCTTGTGAACACAACGGGCAATTCATTTTTATGGCCTTTGAACGCCATTTATATGCATGATTATTTAGGGAAGTCACTGGCGATGGCTGGCTTTGTATTAATGTTGAATTCTGCTGCTGGGGTATTAGGTAATCTATTAGGTGGTTATTTATTTGATAGAATAGGTGGCTATAAGTCAATTATGCTCGGCATTCTTTTAACGATTGCCTCATTAATAGGGTTAACGATTTGGCATGGCTGGCCGCATTATGTATGGTTCTTAACGATTCTTGGCTTTAGTGGTGGTATCGTATTTCCTGGGATGTTTGCTTTAGCTGGAACGGCATGGCCTGAGGGCGGAAGAAAGGCCTTTAATGCAATTTATCTTGCTCAAAATGTAGGGGTTGCTATTGGACCAGCACTTGCAGGAATCGTGGCTGATTATCAATTTGACTACGTATTCAAGGTAAATCTAGTCATGTATATTTTATTCTTTTTTATAGCGTTATTTACTTTTAAGCGATTAGAGGTAGGCAGTATTGCACCGAAAAATGTGGTAGGTGAGAGTAAGAAAATCATTAATAAAGCACCATTTTATGCATTATTAATTATTAGTGCATCCTCTGTGCTATGCTGGTTGGCTTATTCGCAATGGAGCGCGACTATTTCTTCGTATACACAGGATTTAGGATTAGGCTTGAAACAATATAGCCTTCTGTGGACAATTAACGGTCTTCTCATTGTTATTGGGCAACCACTTATTGCGCCACTTGTCAAGCGATGGGAGCATACATTAAAACGTCAATTAGTATTTGGCGTTACGTTGATTGCACTATCATTTGGAATTATTGCCTTTGCGAGTGATTTTACAATGTTTGCGGCTGCTATGGTTGTCTTAACTTTCGGCGAAATGTTTTATACACCTGCTTTGCCAACGATTGCAAATCAGCTTGCGCCCAAGGGACGACAGGGCTTCTACCAAGGAATTATCAACAGTGCGGCAACAACTGGTAGGATGATTGGACCCCTGTTTGGTGGTATTATGGTTGATCAGTTTGGGATGATCGTACTTGTTTTAATACTAGTAATCATTGTATTGTTTGCCATTGTGCCATGTTTAATTTATGATTATCCTTTACGAAAACATCAAACATCCGCCGAATGATGGTTGATTTAACAAAAAAAGTATGTAAACGAGTGAAAACTATGCAAAAAGTATAGTTTTCACTCTTTTTTTGGATTGGATATTGATTAAAAGTAAAAACAGGCGTACAATCATACATATTCAAATATTTGAATATGTTGAAGTGAAATTCCTTGGAGGGATGAAAGTGGAAGAGGGATTACAGCAGTTTAAGGCAGATTTTTTTAAAGCCTTAGCTCATCCATTACGAATAAGAATACTAGAATTATTAGTAGATGGTAAAAAAAGTGTCAATGAGATACAAAGCTGTTTAGAAAAAGAGGGCTCGGCTGTTTCTCAGCAGTTAAGTGTTTTACGAGCAAAAAATATCGTTTATGGGATAAAAGAGGGAAAAAAAGTTTACTACTCCTTAAGTGATCCGATGATTGGTGAGTTGCTTGGAGTAGCCAAGGAGATTTTTAACAATCACTTAATTAATACGATTACAAGATTAGAAGAAATGACCATCAATGGAAGTGACGAAGAAAATATATAATCATATTTTTTGAAAAATTTGCTTTGCTTATTATTTCGAAGGGAAGATTTATGTATGAAGTCACTGATAATAGGGAGATTTGAAGGATATTCAGTTCATCATTTTAAGAAGGACTTACTCTCGGGGATTATTGTTGGAATCGTAGCAATCCCGCTAGCAATGTCTTTTGCGATTGCTTCGGGTGTCAAGCCAGAGTATGGAATATATACAGCTTGTATTGCCGGTATACTTATTTCAATCTTTGGTGGTTCGAAATATCAAATTGGTGGTCCAACAGGTGCATTTGTGCCAATTCTTCTAGGAATCGTTCTAACATATGGCTACGAAAATTTATTAATTGCTGGTTTGATGGCAGGGATTATGCTGTGCTTAATGGGTATTTTTAAGCTAGGCTCCTTAATTAAGTTTATCCCACGTCCTGTAACAGTAGGTTTTACTGCTGGAATTGCCGTGATTATTTTTACGGGGCAGATTGCCAATTTCTTAGGGCTGACAAATATGACAAGGCACGAGTATTTTATTGCCAATTTAAAAGAAATTGTGATGCATATTGGCACGACGAATTTTTATAGTATTGTCACAGCAATTATTTGTCTCGTTTTTATTTTATTGACACCGAAAGTTTTACCGAAAGTACCAGGAGCGTTAGTAGGTATTGTTGTTTCCACACTTATTGCAACGTTCTTTTTTTCAGGACAAGTTGCTACAATAGCAACTGCCTATGGTCAAATTCCAAGCACTTTACCTGCCTTTGCAATACCGGATATCACATTAGAAAGAATTCAGCTACTTATAGGACCAGCCTTTGTTATTGCAATGCTTGGTGGTATTGAATCACTTTTATCTGCGGTTGTCGCGGATGGTATGACAAATAGTAAACACCATAGCAATCGAGAGCTTGTTGGCCAAGGTATTGCGAATATTGTTACACCATTGTTTGGAGGAATTCCGGCAACTGGTGCTATTGCCCGTACAGCGACAAATATTAAAACAGGTGCGGTTTCGCCGATGTCAGGTATTATTCACGGTGTATTTGTCTTAATTACTTTATTGCTATTAGCACCGTATGCCTCTCATATTCCTTTAGCAAGTATGGCGCCTGTCTTAATGGTTGTTGCCTGGAATATGAGTGAACAAAAGCATTTTGCACATATTGTGAAGTTGAAATCAGGAGATTCACTAGTTTTAATTATTACCTTCCTACTGACTGTTTTTACAAGTTTAACACTAGCTGTGGAGGTTGGGCTGGTGTTAGCTGTTGTGCTATTTACAAAGCGTATGAGTGAGAAGCTTGTCGTCACAAAAGTATTACCAGATCACGCATTAAAGCATGAAAAAGTACAATCACACGTTGTTCATCAGCAGCATGATTGTCCACAAATTAGTATCTATACAATTGAGGGGCCGCTTTTTTTTGGTGCTGCGACTACTTTTGAGCAGGCCATTGCCGCTCCCACTCATCAATCTAAAGTTTTAATATTACGAATGGGGAAAGTGCCCTTTATGGACTCAACAGGTGAGACATATTTTGGTAGTATTATTCGGAATTTCAAAACGCAAGGTGGTACCATTTTAATAACAGGACTACAGGATGAAATGAAAGCCGCGCTTCAGCATAATGGTCTATATGATGAAATAGGTGAGGCTCATTTTTATCCACATACAGGAGAAGCAATTAATGAGGCTTTTCGCTATTTAGATACAAATAAGTGTATAGGCTGTAAACATTTTGCCTTCCGTGAATGTCAGGAATTATCACAATCTAAGGAAAAAAGGGATTTAATTGTACAGTAATGGTTAGTATATGAACAAAGGCTTGTGCTTTTCAACACTTTCCATTAGAATAAATGCAATACATGTAAAGACAGTGATGAGGAATAGTAAATTTGTAATTCTTTTTAGAGAGCTAGCGGCTGGTGGAAGCTAGTAGGAAAGCAAATCGAACTCACCTTCTGAGTCTGCCCGCGTGAAGCAACGCGTGCCGTTCCTTCCGCGTTAAGGAAGCTAGAGCCGAGTGTGATCACTAATTTGGGTGGTACCGCGGGAGATACGAATTCTCTCGTCCCTTTCTTAATGAAGAAAGGGGCGAGTTTTTTTATTTTTTAAATATTTTGTCAATTCTTAAGGTGAAAAGCATGGCACAATTAAAGGAGGAAAAAAATGAGTTTTAATCATCAACAAATTGAAAAAAAGTGGCAGCAATATTGGGCTGATAATAAAACGTTTAAAACAGTAAATGAAACAGAAAAACCAAAATTTTATGCGCTAGATATGTTCCCCTACCCATCTGGAGCTGGTCTTCATGTGGGACACCCAGAAGGGTATACAGCGACAGATATCCTGTCACGCTTCAAGCGCATGCAAGGCTTTAACGTGCTACATCCAATGGGCTGGGATGCATTCGGTTTACCAGCAGAACAATACGCACTTGATACAGGAAATGACCCTGCTGAATTTACGGCGAAAAATATTGCGACATTTAAACGTCAAATTCAAGAGCTTGGCTTTAGCTACGATTGGGATCGTGAAATAAACACAACAGACCCAGAATATTATAAATGGACACAATGGATCTTTATTCAGCTATATAAAAAAGGCTTAGCCTATGTAGATGAAGTGGCTGTAAACTGGTGCCCTGCATTAGGAACAGTATTGGCAAATGAGGAAGTTATTGATGGGAAATCAGAACGCGGTGGTCACCCTGTAGAGCGTCGACCAATGAAGCAATGGATGCTGAAAATTACAGCTTATGCGGACCGTTTAATCGATGATCTAGAGGAAGTAGATTGGCCAGAGTCTATTAAAGATATGCAGCGTAACTGGATTGGTCGTTCCGAAGGTGCTGAAGTCACATTTGGCATTGATGGCACTGATGAAAGCTTTACAGTATTTACAACGCGTCCTGATACTTTATTTGGTGCTACATACTGCGTGCTTGCACCTGAGCATAAATTAGTGGAGCAAATTACAACGGCTGATCAACGACAAGCTGTTGATGCTTACTTAGAAAAGGTAAAAATGAAATCTGACTTAGAGCGTACGGATTTAGCAAAAGAAAAAACAGGCGTATTTACAGGTGCCTATGCAGTGAATCCGATTAACGGTAAAAAGGTGCCAATTTGGATTGCAGACTATGTACTAGTTTCTTATGGTACTGGTGCTATCATGGCAGTTCCAGCACATGATGAACGCGATTATGAGTTTGCTACAGAGTTTAATTTAGAGATTATTCCTGTCCTTGAAGGTGGAGACATCAGTAAAGAAGCATTTACAGGTGATGGTCAGCATATTAATTCCGATTTCCTTAATGGCTTAAATAAAGCAGATGGCATTGCGAAGGCCATTGAATGGCTAGAGGAAAAGGGCGTAGGGGAGAAGAAAATTTCTTATCGTCTTCGTGACTGGTTATTCTCGCGTCAGCGTTACTGGGGTGAGCCAATCCCAATGATTCATTGGGAAGATGGTTCAATTACACCAGTACCTGAATCTGAATTACCATTAATGCTTCCAAAAACAGATAATATCCGTCCTTCTGGTACAGGTGAATCTCCATTAGCAAATATTGCAGAGTGGGTAAATGTTGTTGATCCTGAGACAGGTAAAAAAGGACGTCGTGAAACAAATACAATGCCACAATGGGCAGGCTCAAGCTGGTACTTCTTACGCTATATCGATCCAACAAATTCAGAAGCAATAGCTGATCCAGAATTGCTAAAACGTTGGTTACCAGTTGATATTTATATTGGTGGCGCAGAGCACGCTGTATTACATTTACTTTACGCACGCTTCTGGCATAAAGTGTTATATGATTTAGGCGCTGTTCACACGAAAGAGCCATTCCAAAAATTATTTAACCAAGGCATGATTCTTGGCGAAGGTAATGAGAAAATGTCTAAATCAAAAGGCAATGTAGTTAATCCAGATGAAATCATTTCTTCACATGGTGCGGATACATTACGTCTTTATGAAATGTTTATGGGACCACTTGAGGCGTCTGTGGCATGGTCTACAAATGGCCTAGACGGAGCACGTCGCTTCTTAGATCGTATTTGGCGTTTATTTGTCAATGAAGAAGATGGTGCAATTTCTTCAAAAATTCAAGTTTCAGATGATAAAACACTCGAGAAATCCTATCACCAAACAGTGAAAAAGGTGACAGAGGATTATGAAGGCATCCGCTTTAATACAGCTATTTCACAAATGATGGTCTTCATCAATGATTGCTACAAGGCAGATGTCATTCCAGCAGCTTACGCGGATGGCTTCGTAAAAATGCTAGCACCAATCGTTCCACATATTGCTGAGGAATTATGGCAACTACTAGGACATAATGCAACACTTTCTTATGAGCAGTGGCCAGTATATGATGAATCTAAGCTTGTGGATGATGAAGTGGAAATCGCTGTGCAAGTTGCAGGTAAAGTACGAGCAAAAATTATCGTAGCAAAAGATGCTTCTAAGGAAGAAATCGAAAAAGTAGCACTTACTGACAGCAAAGTACAAGAGTATATGGCAGGCAAAGACTTAGTAAAAGTCATTGTTATTCCAGGTAAGCTTGTCAATATCGTAGTAAAATAAAGATAAAAAAAGTGTCCTACTATGTAACAAACTAACTTTTTTAAAGTTAGTACCTTCAGACTGTAGACAAACTATTTTTGGAGAGTTCAGATGCTAAAAAATAGTTTGTCTCTTGCTTTATGGCAAAATTATCCAACAACATTTATACGTAGTACTTTCTATGCTATTTACTATAAGTGAGGAAGGTGTCTTATGAAAATATCCGTTTATGTTGCAAGTGCATTTAGCAAGGATCATCAAGGTGGGAATAAAGCAGGAGTGGTATTTAATGAGAATACATTGACCACAACTCAAAAAATGGCGATAGCCAAACAACTGGGCTATGCGGAAACCGCATTTATATCAGAATCTGAAATTGCTGATTATAAATTTGAGTATTTTACACCAAAGGAAGAAGTTGATTTATGTGGTCATGCCACAATTGGCTCTTTCACGATACTGATGCATTTAAAAAAACTTTTCAAAGATCAATATACGATTGAAACAAACAGTGGTGTTCTTACCATTACCATAAAAGATGACATCATTTTCATGGAACAAAACAAACCGATATTCTATGATGTTATATCTTCAAACGAGTTTATCGACTGTTTTGACATTAAAGATATAGACAATAAATACCCGATTCAAATTGTTTCCACGGGCTTAAAAGATATTTTAATTCCTATAAAAAGTGAAACACGATTACATGCACTGCAACCTAATTTTGAAAAAATTAAAGAAATCAGCAAGTATTATAATGTTGTCGGGATGCATCTATATACTTTTAATGACAATCGAATTATATGCAGAAATTTTGCTCCACTCTACGACATCAATGAAGAAGCAGCGACTGGAACTTCAAACGGTGCATTAGCTAGCTACCTTTATGAACAGCACCACTTGCAAAAAGAAGTCTATGTATTTGAACAAGGTTATTCTTTACACTCGCCTTCCGAAATATTAGTTAAATTAGCAACCAATAGCAAGAATGAAATAGAAAAAGTTTATGTTGGTGGCAAAGGCTATTACTGTGAAACTAAGTGTTTAAATGTAGATTGAGTGAAAATAAACACCGAATAAAAAGGTTGAGAAAATAATTTCTCTACCAAGGTACTAACTTTTATAAAGTTAGTACCTTATCCTAACTCTACTGTAGATTTGAAATAAAGTTGGGACGAAACATCCCTTTAGATTATAGTGGTCTAAAGGGGTGTTTTTATGTCTAAAGAGCGAGAAATCGCAAGCTGAGAATTTAGATTTAGTAATCAAACTAAATATTAAGGTGAAAAATTATGAAGATTGGAAAAGGAACAATATATAATATAGAGGAAATTGAATCTTTATATCCAATTTCTCTTCCAATGTCAATTCGCGTTCAGAAGGTCTCCCTGAATTTAATTTACGTGTATCTTGTAAACCTTCTACACCCGCGTTACGATAAGCAGCTCGCCAACGTTTTCCTGAAGATTCGATTCGTTTAATCCGATTAATTCAACATCTAAACCAGCTTTTTCAACTTACCTTGTCCATTTTCTGCAATAAAATGACGTTTAAATTCGTTCGTATAGGTGATCGCTTTCTCACTAACTGTTTGTACTTTCGGATTACATTTTAGCTGTTCATTTTTTGTAAAATATCTTTTGGTCATTACACTCTACTCCAACATCTTTTTTCTCAAGATAAATAAAAGTACCCTATAGGATAGATTTTTTTCAAAGTGTCTATCTTATAGGGTTTATTTTTGATTCAGTCTTCATTTTTTTAATTAAAATGTGCAACCTTTTAAACAAATTGTTGACTTTTAATAAAAAACAATTGGGCACTTTTTTTATTATATTGAAACTAATAACAATGTTATAACGACTATAGTTTGAACGAGAAAAAGGAGGTGTTTGCTTGAGTGAGCATTTAGCAGCAATTATGGATGAGCATGGTGAATATTGTCTCCGTGTGGCTTACCTATATGTAAAGGACTGGGCTATAGCGGAGGAAATCGTTCAGGATGTATTTTTCGCCTATTATTGTCAACAGGAGCGCTTTGAACAACGGTCCTCATTGAAAACATATTTAGTAAAAATAACTGTACATAAAAGTCACGACTATTTACGAAGCTGGAAAAATAAACGGCATATGTTATTAGAAAAATTGCATATTGGCGTGAGTAAGCGAACACCTGAAAAAGAATTAGTAGAGAAGGATAATCGTCGGATTTTGACAACAGCTTTATTTGAACTTCCAATAGCTTATAGGGAAGTACTTATTCTTTACTATTATCAAGAATTAAAAATACGAGAGATTGCAGAAATCCTAGCATCCACGGAAAATACAGTAAAAACTAGATTACGTAGAGCAAGACAAAAGCTACAAGAAAAACTAGATAGAAATGATTGGGAGGTGTTAGGGGATGACATTCTTTAAGGACAAATTGGATAAAGAACTTGGTGAAGCGCCAAGGTTTTCACAACCATTACAAAAGCGTATTTTACAGCATGTTCAGCACAAAAAAAGAAGAAGTCGGCAATATCCAATAATAACTATTGGGGCAGTCGTGGTGACACTACTGCTGTTATTCTTTATGGGTCCTTTGAAACAAGTAGAAACTATGAAACATGCTACGATTATTGAATTAGTACAACAGGAAGAAATTAAACAGTTTACTATTGCACAGAATTGGGAGGAGGATTCCTTTAAGGCTGGAAGAACTGGTTGGATTATAGGGCAGCAAGTGTTTAAAGAAAATTCAGCAAGTGATTTGCTAAAACAAATATTACAGCAGGCTACCATTACACTGAGGGATAATAATTTAACCACTTATGCAAATAGGGATGTATGGGTCGAGTTTGATAATGGGCAAGTCATAAAGCTGAAGATGTACTTAAACGATACCGAATTAGGTTTCACTGACCAACAGACAAAAATATCTTATAAAGTAAAAGATGAAAACCTAGCATCTGCTTATAAAAATCTTATACAGAGAAGTGAATTTACTATTAATAGTTCAGATTTAATTACTTTTTTAGTAATTTTTATCTTTATCGGATGGTTAGTTGATAAACTTTTGCGAAGGAAGTTTAATATCCCAAAGGATCCAAAATACGTAAGTGCAGGTCATCAACGCTCCGTGTATATCTTGAAATTTCTGAATGTAATTTTTATTTTTTTATTTTCAATAAATGGATGGCTCTTGTATACAGCTGCTACAAGTGCATTTTTGGCTGTAGTTATAATAAGTTCTATAATGATTGAGTATTGCTATGGTCGCGAAGAGAAAAGACATTATGTGTCAATTATTTCTTCCATTGTAATGCTTCTATTATTATTTATATTTCTCATGTATATTTAGGGTGTAATCCATTAGCAAAATAGATGAGTTGGCAATGAGCTCAATTGGAATTGAGCACAAACGACTATCCATATTTTCAGTTTTAAGCAAGAATTGGGCTAGGCAAGAGAAAAAGCGAGCTAAAAAGATGTTTGAATCGTTTCCGAGCATCCCTTTTTAGCTTGCTTAGCTTTGATTTTTTTTTTGTAATGTGTAATTTAAAAAAGCGATATATAGGATAGGAAGGAGTACGGTAATCATGACAATTCCCTGCCATTTAAAATGCAGCCAGATTGGACTGAGTAAAGTACTTCCTGATGCAACACCTATATAATAAGAAACGAGATATAAACTGGATGCAAGCCCCTTTTGATGAATCGCTGTCCGGCTAACTGTTGCAGAGGTTAAGGCATGAGCGGTGAAAAAGCCTAAGCATGCAATACAGAGCCCAGCAATAATCATTATAAGGGAGGAGCTTAACGTTAATAAAATCCCACACACTAATAGAAGTACTCCAAATGTTCGAATCATATTGATGCCGACTTTACCTGCAAGGGAGTTAGCAATTGGCGAACCAATAATTCCTAAGCCATATGCTAAAAAAATAAAGGAAATCGTTTTTAACGATAATAAGAACGGTGGTTCAGCTAAATAGTACGGGATAAATGACCACATTCCTGTAAAAGATAGCTGCAAAATGATCCCAAATCCAAAAAGAATAAGTAAATTTGGATTTTTTAAATGCAGCCAAAAACCATGTAAATCCTTTTGAATAGTACGCTGATGGACTGAAAAATTTCTTGATTTTGGAAGGGTAAGCCACACTAGAATGAATATAATGCCACCCAAAAGTGCTAAAGAGAAAAATGCAACCTCCAAAGATTTATTTTCTGTCAGAAAGCCCATCATCAGACGACCAATCGTTCCACCTAGAGCATTACAGGAAATGTAAAGTGCTGTTGCAAAGCCCATTGATTGCTGATTTATTTCTTCACTGATATAGGCAAGGGCTGCTGCGGGCACTCCAGCAATCGCAAAGCCTTGGATAAAACGTAAAAAAATAATCATAGAAAAAGAATCCGTTAAAGGCATTAAGAGAAAAGGGATAATCGTTAAAACAATCGAAAGTCGAATAAACAGTACCCGTCCATATCGATCAGATAAAAAACCTAAAACAATTAACCCGATAATTACGGATAGAGTTGTTACAGACATGGCCAGACTTGCAGTGGGGACAGAAATTTGAAATTGCTCTGTAAAAAAGGGGAGCAGCGGCTGTACTGAGTACATTGCTGCAAATACAAACACCGAAGCTCCTCCTAAGCTAATCACAATTGTCCAAAATTGGCGATCCTTAATCGAATACCTCTTTGTAAATGATTCCATAGAGAGGCCCTTATTTCATTTGCTCTGGTAACCAAAGTGATAATTGTGGCAATAAAACCACTAAACCTAAGAAAATAATCATTAAAACGATAAAAGGAATGACCCCTTTTACAACCTCGCCTAGCTTTTCCTTAGCAATTCCACTTACGACAAAGAGATTCAGTCCCACTGGCGGTGTAATCATGCCAAGCTCCATGTTAATTGTCATAATAATAGCAAAGTGAATCAAATTAATATCGAAATGTGCTAGAATCGGTAATAGAATTGGTAAAGTAATTAAAATAATGGATACAGCCTCTAAGAACATTCCCATAACAAAGAATAGAATATTAACAATTATCATGAATATCCACTTGTTCATATCACTTTCGGCAATCCATGCACCAACCTGCTGTGGTACTTGTGCATTTGTTAAATATAGTCCAAATAATGAAGCGGCACCGATAATTAAGAAAATCATGGCTGTAATATTAATGGACTCCACCAAGACCTCACGGAAATCCTTTAGCTTCATTTCTCGATAGATAAACAGGGATACGATAAGACCATAGAAAACGGCAATAACGGCTGATTCAGTTGGTGTTACAACCCCTGAATAGATTGTTCCTAAAATTAAGAATGGTAAAAATGCACCCCAAATTGCTTTTAAAGATTTACGACCACGCTCACTCCAAGAAGCTGGTGCATCTCCTTTAAAACCATTGCGTTTCGCATAAAAAATAGCTGCCACTATTAAAATGCCTGTTAATGCAAGTCCTGGAATAACACCAGCCATAAATAATTCACCAATAGATTGCTCTGATGTAATACCATAAATGATTAGCGGTACACTTGGTGGAATTAAAATACCTAATGTACCACCAGCGGCAACAAGCCCCATAGAATAGCGCTTCTTATAGCCAGCAGAAATCATCGCAGGAATCATGATAGAACCAATTGCAGCAGCTGTTGCAGGTGAAGAGCCTGAAATCGCTGCGAAAATAGCACACGCGATGATTGTTACAACAGCAAGACCTCCTGGAAGATGGCCAATCCATGCACGTAAGGCTTCAATAAGATATTTGGAAATTCCACCACGCGCCATTAATACCCCCGCAAGGACGAAGCCTGGAATTGCCATCATCGGGAATGAATCTAGTGCAGTAAAAATACGCTGAGGAATCATATTCATATTAAAATCAATTTGGAAGAACACAAGAATTGTCGATAGTGCTAAACTAATCGCGACCGGTACTCGTAGAAATAGTAATAAAAAGAAACTAAGTAAGAGGATTAGCATATTCTTCGTCCTTTCCTCGTAGAATGTTGATTAATCTTTCTACGAATCTTAGTAAAAATAAAAGGCCTGAAATCGGTAAAACTAAGTATACAATCCACATTGGTATCCCGATATCAAGTGATACCATGCCTGATGTATAACGGTTTTCTACTAAAACAAAGCCGTAATACGTATAAATTAAACAAAAGGCAATGCTTAACCCTGTTGCTACTAAATCCAGTACACGTTTCATAGAAGGCTTTAATTTATCGTATAAAATATCTACTTGAATATGTTGATTGTGGCGAAGGGCTAAGCCAAATCCTAGAAATGTACCCCAAATAATTGAATAACGTGCTAATTCCTCTACCCATGCTTGCGGTTCATTGAATATGTAACGCATAATTACGCCATAAAAAATAAGAACTACACCTGCTACGAAAAAGATTCCAGCTAGGATTTCTTCTAAATAGCCCCAGATTTTATGTAAGGCCTTCATTCAATTGCCTCCTTCATGTATATATTTGAAAAGGGAATGATGATTATCCATCATTTAAGTACAAACGGGTGCTTAATCTCCCACTATAGTAATGTTGCTGCTTGTAGTGAGCGTCTTAGCATCCGTTCGTACAGGTTTTGTGTAAGCGATTTACTAAAATTTAATAATTCTCCATCTTTATTCAGCAGATCTTTACTGTGCCAAAGCGCAGTGTATAATGTTGATCTCAATTCCCTACGGATGGCACGGATTTTGAAAAAGAATCTGCATGAATTCTGCGGATTATACCTACAAGGCTCATCTGTATGATGAACCCTGTGGCTTATCCGTGAAAATGAGCAGATTCTTATTTAAACTATTTAATTCCCCGAATAGAAAGATTTTTTAAACCCAAAATTACGTTATTTTAGATCACGAATACCATTAATTAATTCTTCTGTGATAACTTCACCAAACTCTTCATATACTGGTTCAAGTTTTGCTTTAATAGCTTCTTTTTGTTCAGTCGTTAACTCAAGAACTTCAATACCAGAGTTTTTAATGTTCTCGAATGATTTTGCATTTTCATCAGCAGCTAAATCCCAAGCTAGTTTCGTTGCTTCATCTAATGATTCTTCCACTGCTGTTAATAAATCAGCAGGGATTTTCTCCCAGAATGATTTGTTAACAAAGATTGCATAGTCAAGGCGACCATGTTCAGATACTGAGAAATATTTTTGAACTTCTTGGTATTTTTGTGTATCAAAGTTGTTGAATGTATTTTCTTGTCCATCAACTGTTCCTTGTTGTAAGGCAGCATATGTTTCACCAAATGCAATTGTTGCAGAGCCGGCATTTAGCGCTTTAAATTGAGCTTCTAATACTTTTCCTGCTTGTGCACGGAATTTCAATCCTTTAAAATCTTCTACTTTTTCAAGTGGATGCTTGTTATTTGAGAAATGTTTAAAGCCATTTTCCCAGAATACCAAACCTTTAATATCATTTGCTGCTAATTGATTCGATTCAAGAATTGTTTTAGCTACGTCAGAAGTAAAGAATTTACGTACGTGCTCTTCGTTCTCAAATAGATAAGGCATATCAACATATTGCCAACGCGGGTCGATTTTAACCATTTTTGTTACAGAAGGAGCAATCATATGAACATTTCCAGATACTAGCGCATCTAGTTCATCATTATCCCCATATAATTGTGAAGAAGGGTAAACTTCAACTTTTACTTTACCTTCTGTTTTTTCATCTACTAATTTCGCAAAAGCATCAGCTGCTTTTCCTTTTACACTATCAATTGATGTTACATGTGAGAATTTAATAACAAGCGGTTTGTCCTTGGTATAGCCACCATCACCCTCAGCTGCTGGTGCAGATGTTTCTTTTTTGTCGCCACTACAAGCTGCAAGTGCTAAAATTAATACAGCCATAAGTGACATGAAAAGCCATTTTTTCATTACATATCCCCCTAAATGTTATGATTATAGTTAAAAGGTGAACCTTTTTAACCCATGCTAGTGTTGTGATTGATTTTTAGGAAGTGCTTGGATATATTTTTTCCCATAGTTTTCTGCATAATAGCGATAGACAGGCTCGAATGCAGATTCCCATTCTTCCTTCTCTTCATCTGATAAATTGTAGATTTTAATGCAATCACATGCTTCCATTTCTTCAAGTCGTTCTGCTGTTAAATTTTCTGCAAGCTGCCATTCCCATTCTTGTACTTCCTTTAGTGTTTCTATGAGCAGAATTTGCACATCTTCCGGTAGGGAATTCCAAAATTCATGATTCATTAGCAGTAAATAACCAAGATAGCCATGGTTACTAATCGTTAAGTAGTCTTGTAGTGAATGTAAATTTTTGCTTGTAATGTTTGTCAGTGTATTTTCCTGACCATCGACATTGCCTCTTTGTAGTTGATGAAAAACAGTATTGAAGTCAATGCGTTTTGGATAGGCTCCAACAATGGAAAACTGTTCAGATAAAACATCACTTGGCATAATCCTCATACGCAAGCCATTCAAATCTTGCACAGTTTCTATAGGTCGAATACTATTGCTAAGTTGCTTAAAACCACTATCCCAAACGCCCATGGAAAATAGATTATGGGCATTTAATTTTGTCATTAACGATTGACCAACATCACTGTTGACATATGTATGCACTTCATCTGCATTTTTAAATGCATAGGGTAGATCCATAACTGACCACTCTGGTACAAGCGTTGTAATTTTTGAAATAGCAGGGGCAATCATTTGAATATCGCCACGTAATAGTGCATTCATTTCTTCGCCATCTTTATAAAGAACCCCATTTGGAAACACTTGAATCTCGACATGTCCATTACTACGTTCTTTAATCAGCTCTGCAAATTTTACGGCTGCCATTCCTTTCGGTGTATTTTCACCAACTACATGTGAAAATCGAATAACGATTTGTTCCTCATGACTTAACTGCTCATTGTCGGTAGGGTAAACGTCTTCCTGACATGAAACTAACAGAATTGTTATGAAAATGAGAACGCTAACAAAACTGCGTGTAAAACGATTACTCCACATACAAATTCACCCCTAATCTCTATAAGATGTGAACGATTTTCATTGTAGTTCATTTCATTAAATACTCAATATTATGGTTTTAATGGACATTTTGGTATTTATGGTATATAACAATTTGTTATTTTAAAAAACTGTTACAAAACAGATTCAAAAGAAATGCTTATTAAAAATCTGTAAAGAAAAAGAATCTGCCTTATTCCTTGATAAAAGTAAACAGAATACATTTCAATCTTATGTAGGAATTGGAATATATTTGAGGAAGGGCAGATTCTTGCTATTTAGTTAATAAACTAAAATCTTATACTACTTAATGGAATAGTATTTTGTCGGACGACCTACTGTCCCGTATTGTAATTCAATCGAGACAGTTCCCTTAGTAGCCAAAAAATCCAAGTATTTACGTACAGTTACTCTGGCCATTCCGACATTTTGAGCTAGCTGCTCTGAGGTAATAGCTGCACGGTGTGTCGTTAAATAATCAAGAATCTGTTGCATTGTTATCGTGTTTAGTCCCTTGGGAAGCTCCGTTGTTTCATGCTGTATTCCTAGCCATTTGTCGATGTCCTCTTGATTAAATGCCTGCGAGCTTTGTAGCTTTTTGGTAGAGCTTTTGTATTGCTGCAATGCTTTTTCAAAGCGTTCAAAACGAAATGGCTTGATGAGATAGTCGATGGCTCCCAGTCGAAGTGCCTCCTGTACTGTTGGCGCATCTCTTGCAGCAGTAATCATAATAATATCCGAGGGGACACGTTCTGCACGAAGCTTTAAGAATAGTTCCATGCCTGTCATATCTGGTAAAAACATATCAAGTAAAATTAGATTTGGCTTCTTTCTTATAATTTTGTCATAGGCTTCACGACCATTGACTGATTCACCCACGAGCTGAAAACCATTCAATTTATTTAAAAAACCTTTATTTACTTCAAGTACCATTGGATCGTCTTCTACGATAAACACTGAAAGATTACTCATTGTTCTTCAGTCACCCCTACTTCTATTGTAATGATTGTTCCAACATTGACGGTTGATTCTACTAGAATAATTCCATTGTTTGATTCCACAATCTGTTTCACAAGGGCAAGTCCAATACCATGACCATCCTTTTGTTTTGTGCTAAAGCCATAATCGAAAATCCGATTTGGCAAACCAGTAATCCCCTTACCACTATCCTGTACTTCAATGAATAAATGATGTTTATGGCCAATTAATGTAATATGAACATCTTTATGAGCACATTCAAAGCATGCCTCCATTGCATTGTCCAATAAGTTACCTATAATAGTTACCATGTCACCACTGGAAAAGCCACTCATAAAATCAACGAGCTTTGAGTCCTCATCAATTGTCAGCTCCACACCAAGCTCTTTTGCACGTGAAAATTTACCAAGTAATAGTCCTTGAATCGAATAATCATGAATCTTGTCATGCAAGCTTTGAATAATCTCTTCCTCATCTGTTATTTCATCAATAATCAAGCTTAAAGCATCGTCATCCCGTTCCAATTGAATTAATCCTGCAATACTATGTAAGCGATTCATATATTCATGTTGCTGGGCACGTAAGGAATCCACTAGTATTTTTATGCCAGTTAATTCTTCAGCTAACATATTTGCTTCTTTTCGATCGGTTAGCATAATAAGGTAGCCAGCATTTTGCTCCATGATACGAATAGGAAAGGTGCGAACTAAGTACATTTGCTCAAACATCAATAGAGGTCTATATACTTCATGCTGTTGTAGCGTATCCTCTGCGAGCCAGGTCCCTTTAAACAAAGCTTTTCTAGAAATCTTCTGTCCGAAGAAATGTGTATATTGCCTTGCTAAACGATTAATAAAGGTCACATTACCACTTTCATCAGTTGCTAAGATACCGATATCCATCGCTTGAATAATACCAGAGCGTTCTTCTACTAAACGGGCTATTTCGTAAGGCTCCAAATTAAAGGTTTGGCGCTTTAAATGATTGGCAACCCATACAGACCCACCTAAGCCGATGATTAATCCCCAAAAAAGAGACATAAGGATATCAAATTGATATTCATCTACAAGGTTATACCATTTGGGTGCAAGTAATCCGACAGTAATAACACCAACTTGCCTTGTACCTTCTTCATTCATTATAGGTACGAATGCTCTGATAGAATATCCTAAAACACCTCTTGCCTTCGATATATACTCATGCTGAGAAAAGGCTTCTATTTCGTCTCCACCTTCAAAGACTGTGCCTAGCTTACTTTCCGATGGGTGTGAATAACGAATGCGATTCATATCAATAATCACAATATAATCTACATCAGTTGTTAAGCGAATACGCTCTGCAATTGGTTGAATAATTTCAAAACCAGCTGGCTTGCCTACATTATTTTGAACATCAGTAAGCTGTGATACAGTTCTTGCAATTGCGATCGCTCGTGCACCAAACTCTTTTTCAAAAGCTCCTCCAAGATTATGAATCATGATAGCTCCACTTGTGGCAATTGAAAAAATAACAATTATGAATGAAAAAATAAACATTTTTAGTCGTAAAGAAATATTTTTCATAGGAATGTGAAAGGAATAGGAGTACTCCCTTTAATTAATTCAACACCTCTTTAAATAAAGATAATTGTAAGACAATGAATCTTAGATGAACGAACAATTCTTGTAAAAAAATGATAAGAGTACATAGGAGGACCAAACTAGGAATTTCATTCTATTATAAATTAACATAAATAATTAGTTTGTTGTAATACAACTTTAGTTGAAAAGTACTGTTTTCATTTGTGTACTATAACAAATTTGTGGATATAATTAAACACCGTGCTTTCTTATTACTTTATATAGCATCATTTGGTTATGAGGAAACTAGGGGGATTGCTTGTTTCCTAAAGAAAAATTTATATTTGAATAATAAAAATGAATGAGAAAAGAATATTCGAAATGAAATATACAAGACATACATTATATTTATTTGGTAATTAAACCAGAAAAAGAGAGAAGTTATTTAAATTTTTCTTTTTTACTACCACTTTGGGTAGAAAAATTTTGTACATTTTAGTTTTAAAATTCTCTTTCATTCTTTATATTTCTCTATGATGAAAATTTGATTATGTTGTTATTCGGGAGAAATGTGGTCAATATTCTAATCAAAAAAAGAGGGATATACACCATGGGAATGTGAAAATATGCACAAATAAAATTATTTTTAAATAATTTTAAGCTATAGAGATAATAGAGTAGAAAAATATTATTATCTAAAATATGTTGCAGTTTCTCTTTGATAAGCGTTGTTTCACTTAGAGGCTGTAGGATTTATGACGGAGGCATAATAAGCAGATAAAGAAAATACTTTTTGGAGAAATAATATTTTTTAGAAAAACATCTTGCATTTGAATAATTCTAAGTGGTAAATTGTTTTACATGGACGTTCATAGAATTTTCACAGGTAGCAAAAGAGGGGAGAAATGAGAATTTATGAATAAAAATAGATGGTTAATTGCATTATCTGCAATCGCTATTCACCTTTCAATCGGTGGAGCTTATGCATACAGTGTATACAAGCTACCGATTGTCACAGAGATGGGATGGAGTGAAACAAAGGTAACGGTTGCCTTTACGATTATGATGGGGCTTGCGGGTTTTTCAGCCGCACTATTTGGTAGTTTAGTAGAAAAATTGGGGCCACGTAAATCTGCGATGGTAGCAGCTGTTCTATTTGGGGCGGGACAAGCTGGTGCTGGTGTAGCAATTTCAATGGATTCTGTAACATTGTATTGGTTAACATATGGCGTGCTAAGTGGATTAGGTATGGGGATAGGCTATATTGCTCCTGTATCAACATTAGTAAAATGGTTCCCAGACCGTAGAGGCTTGGCAACAGGTATGGCTGTACTTGGATTTGGATCTGGAGCACTAATTACAGCACCAGTAGCAGCAAACTTAATGGAGGCTGTTGGGATTTCTACAACATACTTTATTTTAGGGGCAAGTTATTTCACGTTAATGATTTTAGGGGCTTTATATATTGCACCGCCTGCACCTGGTTATATGCCAGCAAACATGAAGGCAGCTGCAAATGGTGGTAAAGAAATAGTAAAAAAAGATTTAGCAGTTATGTCTGCTCGTGAGGCTGTTAAAACAAAGCATTTCTGGATGCTATGGTCAATGCATTTAGTAAATGTAACAGCAGGGATTATGATGATTTCTGTCGCCTCTCCAATGGCCCAAGAAATTGTGGGATTATCAGTTGCGGGAGCTGCAGCAATGGTAGGTATTATGGGGTTATTTAACGGTGGTGGTCGTTTAATTTGGGCGGCTGTGTCTGACTATATTGGTCGTTCGAACGTCTTTGTTATATTCTTTACGGCACAGTTAATTACATTTATTGTGTTACCACATACGACGAACGTGATAATTTTCCAAGCACTTATTTTCTTAGTTGTTAGTTGCTATGGTGGTGGTTTCTCGAATTTACCTGCATTTGCAAGTGATTTATTTGGTACAAAGCAATTAGGTGTTATTCATGGTTATTTATTAACGACTTGGTCATTAGGCGGTATTTTTGGTCCGTTACTGGTGAGCACAATTAAAAATGCTTATGGAAGTTACATTCCAGTATTCTATGTATTTGCTGGGTTAATCGCAGCATCATTAATTATTTCATTAACATTACGTGCAGATGTACGTAAACGAACAGCTTTAAAAGCAGCAGCACAAAATGTTGGAGACGTCTCCGCTACACAATAAACGTTACTTTCAATTCGCACTTGAAGGTACTAGGTCTTGACCATATAAGTATCATTTCGCACATGATGCTTGTATGGTTTTTTTTGTTGTAGCGATTGTTATATAACAATAGATTAATCTTTGTTTAATGTATAACAGAGGTTGTCTGATGTCAATAACATTACGGGAAATAAAGTGATTTCGCTACCAAAAGAGCAATTTCGAAACGAAAAGCAAACTATAGAAGTCAGGAGCAACATTTTAGCGATTGTTGAAATGTTGAATCTTTTCCTCGACTAAAGCGTATATAAGGTAATAAGGAGTGATTGAAGATGGGGAAATTTTCTTTACATGAATTCATCAATAAAACACAGCAGGATGATAATGAAAACGATTATTTTGAGCTAGAAACGGAACGTGTACTAGAGATCAATTTAGATGGCGAGGTTTGGTCTAAAATGGGCGCTATGATTTCTTACATAGGCGACATTAAGTTTGAGCGAGAGCGTGTACTTGAGCATGGATTAGGAAAAATGTTTAAAAAGGCACTAACAGGTGAAGGAACACAGCTTATGAAGGCAAAAGGTAAAGGGCGACTTTATTTAGCTGATCAAGGGAAAAAGGTTACGATTTTTGATTTGAAAAATGAAAGTATTTGCGTCAATGGCAATGATTTGCTTGCATTTGAACCAAGCATCGATTGGGATATTCATTTAATGCGTAAAATGGCAGGCATCATGTCAGGCGGATTGTTTAATGTAACTTTAAAAGGAACAGGGAAGGTAGCCATTACCACCCATTTTGAACCTTTAACACTATTAGTACGCCCAGGTGAGACGGTATATACTGATCCTCATGCCACAGTAGCATGGTCAGGAAATTTAGCACCTGAGTTTAAAACAGATATCAGCTTCCGTACATTTATCGGTCGAGGAAGCGGCGAATCCATTCAAATGGCATTTTCAGGTGAAGGTTTTGTCATTATCCAACCATTTGAGGAAGTTTATATGTCTAGCGAAAGCTAAAAAAAGCGTGTCCTAATTATTCAGGACACGTTTTTCAATGATAAGAAGTGCCTTATTCACGTGGTAAATTATTTAAGTCCTGCGTTCATTCCAGCAATACGTCCGGTAACAAGTGCAGATGTAATATTATAGCCTCCTGTATAGCCATGAATATCAAGGATTTCACCGCAGAAGAATAAACCATTCTTTTTCTTAGAGGCCATTGTCTTTGGCTCTATTTCTTTAACAGAAATACCCCCACCAGTAACAAATGCCTTTTCAAGAGATTGTGTACCACTTACAGTCATCGTAAAATGGACAAGCAAACGAGCTAAATGGCGAATTTTTTCCTGCGCTATTTCAGTGCCTGTCATTTGTACATCAATGCCAGCACGTTCACATAAAAACAATAGCCATCGTTCAGGGGCTATCCCTTTCCACACGTTTTTAACTGCTCTCTTTGGATCTTCTTTCCATAGCTTATTTAAGTATTGTAGACATGTTTCTTCATTATAATGGACAAGCGTTTGAATACGGATTGTCACTGGTTCATAGCCAGTTTTCATTAATTCTTTTACGATAAATTGGCTACAGCGTAAAATAGCAGGACCACTTAATCCGAAATGAGTAAAGAGCATGTCCATTTGATGGGTTACGAGCACTTTACCTTTTTTATTTAAAACAGAAACAGCAACCTCTCGTAAAGCCAACCCCTGAAGCTCACGATTTTGTATAAAATCTTCCTTCGAGAGCACAGGAACCTCTGTGGGGAATAACGTTGTAATTGTATGACCTGCTCGCTCTGCCCATGGATAACCATCACCAGTTGATCCTGTTTGTGGAACAGCTTTCCCACCTACAGCCACTATTACAGCCTCGCTACGGACTTCTAATCCGTCTGCAAGGCGAACACCAAGAATTTTTTCCTCATCCATTAATAGCTTACTGACAGGGGTATTTAACCGAACTTCTACATGTAAACGCTGTAATTGACGGATTAGTGCGTCAACAACATCTTGCGCGCGGTTAGACATGGGAAACATACGCCCATGATCCTCCTCTTTTAGGGCAACACCGAGCCCTTCAAAAAAGGCAATAATATCCTCATTATTATAAACTGTGAATGGGCTATATAAAAACCGCCCATTACCTGGTATATGTTTAACAATTTCTTCTATTGGTAAACGATTTGTCACATTACAGCGACCCCCACCAGAAATAGCAAGCTTTTTACCAAGCTTATTCCCTTTTTCTACTAGTAATACTTTCTTTTTTCGTTCTCCAGCAGCGATTGCAGCCATTAAGCCTGAGGGACCTCCACCTATCACAATTACATCATACATATATAGAAACTCACTTTCTGTTCAAATTAGGAATCCTTCCTATTATACATGAAGTCTATATAGAGGGGCTTCTTTCACATTGAAAATAATGCGAAAGTGTTTTATAATTCCTTATCTCATCTAAACAGATGAAAAGTTAGTTTTTTGTTAATACAAGGAATCGGAGTACGATTATCTATGTAAAAAAGACTTCTGATCAAAGTTTTTTTTCTGTGTTGTCAGCATGAAATGATCGTCTATTCGTGCTATTATGGAAAAGGTTATGCACTAAATTATGAGGTGAAAAATAGAATGTGCGGATTTATAGGCTATATTAATGGAACAAATGTAATCGATCATCATCAAACGATTGAAAATATGATGAATACAATTATTCACCGTGGACCAGATAGCGGTGGTATTCACAGTGACGATAAAGTAACGTTGGGATTCCGACGATTAAGTATTATCGACTTGTCAGATGTGGCGAATCAACCATTGTACAGTGCAGATGGTAACATTGTGCTTGTATTTAATGGAGAAATCTTCAACTTCCAAGCGCTACGTGAAGATTTAATTGCTAAGGGACATATATTTAAAACACAATCTGATAGTGAAGTTATAATTTATGGTTATGTAGAATATGGTGTAGAGTTTGTTAAACAATTACGAGGTATGTTTGCATTCTGCATATGGGATAAAAAGAATGATTTACAATTTATTGCCCGTGATGGCTTTGGTATTAAGCCGTTGTATTACTCAGAGAATACAACAGATGGAACCTTTATTTTCGGTTCGGAAATTAAATCCTTCTTACCCCACCCATCCTTTATTAAAGAATTAAATAAAAATGCCCTTCGTCCATATTTAACTTTCCAATATTCGTCAATGGATGAAACTTTCTTTAAAGGTGTGTTTAAAATACCGCCTGCTCATTATATGTTAATTCAAAATGGGAAAAAGAAAATCGTGCAGTACTGGGATAAAAAATTCCATGCGAAAGAGGCACCAATTGAAAAATATGTAGAGGACATTCGTTCTACAGTAAGAGAATCAGTAGAAGCACATCAAATCAGCGATGTAAAGGTTGGTTCATTCCTATCAGGAGGAATTGATTCAAGTTATATTACGGCATTACTGCGGCCTGATAAGTCCTTCTCTGTTGGTTTTTCTGACTATGAAGATATGTTTAATGAAACAAACTTAGCAAAAGATTTATCAGATACATTAAACATTCAAAATGAGCGTAAATATATATCAGCTGATGAATGCTTTGAGGCTTTACCAAAAATTCAATGGCATATGGACGAGCCACAATCTAATCCATCTTCTGTTCCACTTTATTTCCTTTCTGAGCTAGCTTCGAAGGACGTAACAGTTGTCCTTTCAGGTGAAGGAGCGGATGAAATTTTTGGTGGCTACTCATGGTATCAAAACTCAGGTAAAATGCAACAATACGAAAAAATTCCTTTTGGTATTCGTAAGGCATTACGAGGTATTGCAGAGGCATTACCTAAAAATCAATACACAAACTTCCTTATAAAAGGTGGTCAATCAGTCGAAGAACGCTTTATAGGTGAAGCGGTTGTCTGGGATGAAGAAGATGCACTGAATGTATTAAAACCAGACTATAAAAATGGTCCATCTGTTAAGTCCATTACAAAGCGTATCTATGATGAAGTACCTGGCGATGATGATGTGACAAAGATGCAGTACTTAGATTTAAATCTATGGATGCCTGGCGATATTTTATTAAAAGCGGATAAAATGAGTATGGCGCATTCAATTGAATTACGTGTACCATTTTTAGATAAAGAAGTAATGGAATTAGCGAAAAACATTCCATCAAGATATCGTGTCAACGACATTGATACGAAATATGTGCTTCGTCAAGCAGCTCATCAGGAATTACCAGAAGAATGGGCAAAACGTCCAAAGCTAGGCTTCCCAGTACCAATCCGCCATTGGCTACGTGAAGAGAAATACTACAACATGGTAAAAGAAATGTTCACAACAGATTTTGCCAATAAATTCTTTGATACAAAGCAATTAGTAGGCTATCTCGATGAGCATTATGAAGGTAAGGCAAATCGTGGGCGTTATATTTGGACTACCTATGTATTCTTAGTATGGTATAAACAATTTTTTATAGACATGAAATAGCTTATGAGTCGGTGGAGGTTTTTTAATCTCCGCCGATTATTTTGAGCATTTTATTATCAAAATAAAAATAAATTTACTGTCTTTTTGATGGATTAGCCTAAAGCTAGAACTTTTTGATAGAATAATGCGTCTGTTTACCTATAAATATGTTAAGATTACAAGTGGTTTATGCAATTGCGCTGGGGCGTAATTGATATTATGTTTACAATTATCTTTGGCAGCGTTTGCATGTGGCAAAAGCAGTTAAAATTTTTGTGACGAGTAAATCTGCTCCGTTGACTGCTAGAATTGCTCGGGTATTGTATAAAATTGCTCCGTTGCCAGTCAGAAATGCTCGGGTCCCGTGAAAACTCGCTCCGTTGTCGGTGAAAACTGCTCGGGTACCGTGTAAATCCGCTCTGTTGTCAGTCAGAACTGCTCGGGTACCAAGTAAACCCGCTCCGTTGTCGGTGAAAACTGCTCGGGTACCGTGTAAATCCGCTCCGTTGTCAGTCAGAACTGCTCGGGTACCAAGTAAACCCGCTCCGTTGTCTGTGAAAACTGCTCGGGTACCAAGTAAACCTGCTCCGTTGTCAGCTAGAACTGCTCAGGTAACGAGTAAAACCGCAGTTATCAGTTAAAAAACTCGCTCAGATACCGAAAAATCTGATTATAGTGAATATTTTCCAATACTAATTCTATGTGTTACGATGAAATTATTGATTTTATGATGAATGGATGGGTACAATGTCCAATTTAATGAAAGGTACTGCGATATTAACAATGGGGATGTTTTTATCGAAGGTACTCGGATTAATTTATATTTTTCCGTTTTATGCAATTGTGGGCGAGGAAAATATTGCGCTCTATCAATATGCGTATATTCCCTATTCGATTATGCTAGCAGTAGCCATCTCTGGTGCGCCAATTGCTGTATCTAAGTTTGTTTCTAAATATAATGCACTTGGTGATTATCAATCAGGCCGCAAGCTTATGAAATCAGGCATACTGATTATGTTGATAACTGGTCTAGCCGCATTTATTGCCCTTTTTATATTAGCTACACCTATAGCGGGGCTTGTCATAAAAAGTGATGAGCAGGCTTTTACAGTCGAGCAAATTGCTTCCGTGATTCGTTGGGTTAGCTTTGCTTTAATTGTTGTCCCATTTATGAGTCTTTGGCGTGGATTTTTCCAAGGTTATGACAAAATGGAACCTACAGCAGTTTCGCAATTAGTTGAACAAATTGTTCGTATTGTTGTGTTATTAGGTGGATCATTCCTAGTAGTAGTTGTCTTTAATGGCAAACCACAAACAGCCGTTTCCTTTGCCGTATTCGCGGCCTTTATCGGGGCTATTGGCGGGTTGATGGTACTCTATTATTATTGGAAAAAATACCAACCTGAATTTAATTTATTGCGCAGTCAAAGTGTTACATCTACTCAACTGCCAATGTCCAATATTTATAAAGAAGTTATTACGTATTCCATTCCAATGGTATTCGTAGGTGTTGCCAATCCATTATTCCAGCTAGTGGACATGTTAACGTTTAACGGTGCAATGACATCCATAGGCTTAGCAGAAGTAACCGATAAATATTTATCAATGATTAATTTCACCACGCATAAAGTTGTAATTATTCCGGTTATGCTAGCTACAGGTTTTTCGATGGCGCTAGTACCGACGATTACTAAGTATTTTACACAGGGTGAATATTTATCACTGCGACATGCAATGGATAAAACCTATCAAATATTAATTTTTATTACATTGCCTGCTGTAGTAGGGATTTCATTGTTAGCGAATGAAATATACTTTATGCTCTATTCTGAAAGTGAAATGGGAGCAACCATTTTAGCTCACTATGCGCCTGTTGCTATTTTATTTGCATTGTTCCAGGTAACAGCAGCTTTATTACAGGGGATTGACTTCCAAAAATGGATTGTCTTCAGCCTATTATCGGGGATTTTTGTCAAGCTAGCAATCAACATACCTTTAATTCGATGGATTGAGGCTGATGGAGCCATTCTTGCCACAGCAATTGGCTACGGGGTTTCAATTATTATTAATATGCTAGTACTAAGAAAAGCACTGAATTACAAATCTGAGATGGTTCTTCGCCGTGTCATGCTTATCTCTCTTTTGACTCTAGCAATGGTAATCAGTGTATTGATTGTGCATAAGCTGCTAGGCTTTGTGATGGGGCCAGTGGATGGAAAATTCTCTGCTTTTGTTTACTCAGTTATTTGTGCTGGCGTAGGTGTTGGGGTATATGGTTATTTATCTTTACGTCTAGGCTTAGCTCAAAAATTACTCGGTGAACGACTGACAAAAATTACGAACAAACTTGGATTTAAATAGGAGGATTTATGCGTTTAGATAAACTACTAGCAAATATGGGGTATGGGTCACGCAAGGAAGTGAAGCAGCTTCTTAAGCAAAAGGCAGTAACTGTGGATGGTGCATATGTAAAGGATGCAGCATTGCATGTAGACCCTGAAAAACAAGATGTTTCCGTTTTTGGTGAACGTGTTGTTTACACAGAATTTGTATACTTTATGATGAATAAACCTCCTGGCGTTATTTCTGCAACAGAGGATGTACGAGATGAGACGGTCATTGATTTGTTAGAGCCCTTACATCAACATTTTCAGCCTTTTCCAGTTGGGCGCTTAGATAAAGATACAGAAGGATTGCTGCTGTTAACGAATGACGGTCAGCTAGCACATAATTTATTATCTCCCAAAAAGCATGTGCCTAAAGTTTACTATGCGCAAATAGAAGGACTTGTGACAGAGGAAGACTGCAAAAAATTTGCACAGGGCGTAGAGCTGGACGACGGTTATGTGACAAAACCAGGCGAGCTCATTATCTTAAAATCTGACCTTCAATCAGAAATCGAGCTAACCATTCAAGAAGGTAAGTTTCATCAGGTGAAGCGTATGTTTGAGTCTGTTGGTAAGCGTGTTACCTATTTAAAGCGTTTATCAATGGGAAGCCTTAAACTTGATGACAATTTAGCTTTAGGGGAATATAGAGAATTAACTACAAAAGAACTAACAGCCTTACAAAATAGGGATTAATAGATACCTCGATGCTAATAAAAATTAGTATTGAGGTATTTTTATATACATTCATAAACTAGTAACTGTATAATATAATGTAACTTTTAATAAATTGTTATCTAGTCTTTAGTACTAATTTCAAAAAAACTTCAGAAAATGATTTTGGAAAAATAATAGAGGACAAGTGCATGAAAAACCTAAGAATTAAATTATTAATATCTTTAATTGCCTTCGCCCTAATATTGGTTGCTGTGATTTCGTATGTAAACAGACAAATACTAGTGGCAGATATCGAACAACAAGAAGCCATGAATAGGGCGTTAATTGAAAATCATATTTTAACTGATATGCAAACTGTAGATAATGCGCATTTTTATTTTGATCAAAATCTCTCAGATAAGATGGAGCAAGCACTCCGAAAGCTTGTTACATATTATGAAGAAAATCCAAAGGTTGCAACTTGGGATTTACAGAAAATAAAAAACGAGTACGGTATGGATGTATACATAATAGATCAATCCAATACGGTTATTTATACAACTTTTGAAAAAGATAAAGGGCTAAATTTTTCCTTATGCTGTAAGCGTTTTTCTACCTTACTAGATGAACGTCGAACGAGTGGAAAATATTATAATGATGGTATAGATATCTCGACGACTACTGGAGGATATCGGAAGTTTGGGTATTTAGGGACACCTGATAAGAAATATTTGTTAGAGCTAGGCATTGATTTACTCAATGATCCTGTCTTTCAAACCTTTAATTTTGGGAAGACCGCTGACTATTTAGTTGATAAATATACAGATTTATTAGAAGTGCAAACAATAAATGCGGGGGGAGTTTATTTTGATGATTCAAATCCTGCTAAAATTACAGTGAAGGATCAACCAGCCATATTTCAAGAACATTATGAGCTAGCTAAACAATCGATGAAACCAACGGAATTTCAAAAGAAATATTCAAATGGCTATATTGAAAAGTATCGTTTTTTACCATATGAAGCTGAAACAATTCGTGGTGAATCTACGAAAAGGATTATATATGTAAAATACGGAAATTATACAGAATTAGAGGCACTATCTAAAAATACAAAACAGTTTTGGCTATTGCTTTGTATAGCGTTAGGAACTTCTTTCATTATGCTTATCGTCATTAACAAAATCCTTTCTAAAACTATTCATCTCGCAACATATGATCCGCTAACAAATGTCTTTAATCGAGCTACTTATATTAGAAAAATGGACAATCTATTAAGAAAACGCAAGACAAATCAGCCAGGTTTATTATTGATAGATTTGGATAATTTCAAGCAAGTGAACGATCAGTTTGGACATGGTGCTGGCGATAAAATTCTGATTGATACTGCGAGGATTTTAAAACAAGAGGTTGGAAATGATGGCTTTGTTGTGAGGTTTGGTGGAGATGAATTTGCGATTGTTTTGTATGACGCAAAGTCGGAAAGTATGTGGCAGTTAGCTAATTCAATATTGGGCAAATTTCGTCACTATAAGCATGTAGACAATGTCAATATTGATCAATGGTCTGTCATCTCTGTCAGTATGGGAGGCGCCATTTGTCATCATCTAGATGAGTCAGAAAGAAGCTTGTTTGAGCGTGCGGACAAGGCATTGTATCAGTCAAAAAATGCTGGCAAAGATCAATACACGAACTTTGAAGAAATTGAAGAGAGTTACACTAATGTTTAATAATATAAAAAGTGCTCCAGAGCTTTTAAAATCAAGCTATGGAGCATTATTTATGCATGTGGCTTCAGCTTAGATTTATAGAAGAGGCAACTACATAATACAAGAGCAGCAATTACTACAAACAATGCGTCGATATAATGCGTTAACAGCCAGCCACCGATAATTGGTCCAAGAAAGCCGCCTAAATTTTTGAATTGTGCTGCCCCTAAATAAGTTCCCTTTTGTGTATCAGGTGCAATCTCATCAATCATGACATTCATCGTTGGGAAGGCAAAAATTTCACCAATCGTAAAGATAATCATTGCGATAATATAAAGCGTATAGTTATTGGAGAAGCCGAACAATAATAGTCCGATTGCAAAGAATAGAATGCCTACTAAAAGAGTAGTGGTGGATGAAAAACGTTCTGATACAATACTAATTGGTAATTGTAGTAATAAAACAACTGCTGCATTTAGAGAGATGAGTAACGAATAGAGTTTGGTACCATCCTCAATTTTAAGCTCAATTACTTGTGGCAATGTTGAATCGAATTGAGAATAGCCAATATTGATTAAAATAGCACCAAAAATAAAGCTTAGTAGTACACGATTCGTTAATAATAAAGAAAAGGTTTGTAGTATTTTTGTTTGTGTTGTAGCTTTTGGCTGTTGCATTTCGTAACGATTCAGTACGAAAAATAAAAATACAGCATAAACAATATACATAATTCCTGTAAGCATAAATGGAATACTTGGGCTAGACAATTGAGCAATATAAACACCGATGATTGGACCAATAACTGCTGCTATATTAATTGCTGTATAGCGAAGCGAAAATAATCTTTTTCGTTTATCTGCAGGTGTAAAATCAATCATTAATGCTTGTGTTGAAGGTTCGAAGAAAGAACGACAAAGTCCATTCAGAGCATTGAATAATACAAAAAACCATACTGCATGAGCTGTTGCAAAGCCAAAGAACACAAGACTCCAAATGAAAATCGTCAGCAGAATGACACTTTTCCTACCGAAACGATCAGTTAAGTAACCACCAAAAAATCCCCCAACAGTAGAGATAAGTGGAGCAATACCAATCGTTAACCCGATTTGTAAAGGGGAGGCTTCGATTTCATTATGTAAATAGATAGCTAAAAAGGGCATTGCCATAAAGCTTGCAATACGTGTAAAAATCGTCCCGCCGAGTATAATCCAAACTAATGGATGAAACATCTTAGACAATTTCATATTAAATCCTCCTCTCAACATGTAGAATGTTTCGAGTTTAACGGATTGTTAAGGAACTGTAAATAGTCAAAATAATGAAGGTGAGGATCAATGGTGAGAAACGTAAGTGAAAAGGGAGTGCTTCGTTTTCAGATAGTTGAGTGTAATGGGCTTTAATTCCCCTCTTTTTAATATTTCAGTAAAAAGAGGAGTTTTCAATTGACTAAAAAATGATGGACAAAAAAGAATGACCCCGACGAAAGGTCATTCTTTTTCCATACTCAATGCTTTACGTACTCAACGTAAAACTAAGACGTCAATTTTACTTTTTTCTTCGTCGTTGTCCATTTGCCTCGACTTGGACTCATTACCAAATCGTTAAAGGCTAACACGTTCAAATCTCTTTGAACGGTGCGAGGAGTGATACTAAACTCTTCGACTAAATCCTGTGTAGACACGGTTCCTTTGTCTAAAATAAACATGTACACGTCTTTAATACGATTAAGCATTCGATCAGTAGTTGGTTTCATTAAATGAACCACTCCTTCATCTTAATTCTCTTGGCAAAGACTAGCGGACGACAATATGTGCGGAGTGCACTTAGGCTGATAAGTAGCTGCCTTAGACATCCCCTTTTCTATTTTTATATTCAGAACAATTATTCTGATAACTTTATTATATAGAAAAACTAGTTGATTTTCTAGTGAATGCAAGAGAAATTTACAATAAAAACAAAAAATTTATACTGTATTTTGTGGGAATACGTGAAAAACATGCTATATGTGGTAGTCTTAATAGTTGATACTGAAAATACTTGTCAGGAAGATGATTGTTTTATATGTTGTAAAGTGTAGAATATGTTTATCTTGATTTAGCAGAACTTTACTGTACGAAAGTGCAGCGTCAGGTACAGAATGCACTCACCTTTAGAGGTGGCAGGATAAATGCGTTTCTTTCCTAATAAGCGAGCATATAAACGCTCGCAAAAATATAGGAACTCAGGCTTAAGATCTACATCCTGTGAAAACGGCTGAGTAAACAACATCATGTTGGCTAAAGCCCCCGGCGGATGTTAACGGATTTTAAAGAGGAGCTTTCAAGCGTGCTCGAAAAATCCAGACGCAATTAGCTGGGGCGTATTTGATAATTTGGAGGAGGTATATCATATGGATTGGTTACAAGCCGCAAAAGAAAGGCAAGATGAATTAATACAAGATTTACAGGAGCTCGTGCAAATTAATAGTGTTCTTGATGAGGATACAATCACTTCTGAAGTACCATTTGGTGATGGTCCACTTAAAGCGCTTGAATGGTTGCTAGATAAAGGTAAGACTGAAGGGCTATTAACGAAAAATGTTGATAATTACGCTGGACATATTGAAATGGGTGCCGGGGAGGATTTGTTAGGAATTTTATGTCATGTTGATGTTGTTCCTATTGGTGATGAAGCTGATTGGACATACCCACCATTTAGCGGCACCATTGCAGATGGAAAATTATATGCTCGCGGTGCAATTGATGATAAAGGTCCAACCGTAGCTGCATGGATGGCTATGAAACTTATTAAAGATGCAGGCATTCAACTTAGTAAAAGAGTACGTATGATTATCGGTACGGATGAAGAAACAGGCTTCCGCTGTGTCGACCACTACTTTAAACAAGAGGAAATGCCGACAATTGGCTTTGCACCAGATGCGGATTTCCCGCTCATTAATGCTGAAAAGGGCATTGCAGAGCTTGTGTTCTCTCAAAATAAAATAGGTGATGAAACGAAAGAACAGCTACTACTATTTAATGCTGGAAAACGCCCAAATATGGTACCTGATTTTGCAGAAGCAAAGGTTCAGTTTGTTTCTCAACAGTTCGAACAGAATTTTCAAACATTTTTAAGTAAAAATCAGCTAGAAGGCACTTTATTAATGGAGGGCTCTCGCTATATAATAACTATCAAAGGTAAAGCAGCCCATGCAATGGAGCCAGAAAAAGGTGTCAATGCAGCTGTTTATCTTGCAGCATTTTTACAACAAGAATTGACGACAGAGGCAAGTATGCAATTTGTCGGCTTTATTGCAGATGCTTTTTATCAAGATCATTATGGTCATCACTTAAATTTACAATTTGAGGATGAAATGTCCGGGAAAACGACATTAAATCCGGGCATTGTTAGCTATGATGTGGCTAAAGGCGGCAGTTTGGTAATCAGTATGCGTTACGCTGTCACATATCCATTTGATAAAAAAATTACGGCTGCACAACGCTTCACTGTGACGAAGGGATTTTCATTAGATATTCAGGATAACTCGAAACCTCACTATGTAAGTGAAAATGATCCATTCATTCAAACATTAACCGAAATCTATAGACGTCAGACAGGTGATTACGAAACACCACTACTTTCTACAGGTGGCGGTACGTATGCACGTGTGATGAAAAAGGGAGTAGCATTTGGTATGTTATTCCCTGGTGAACCTGATGTAGCGCACAGAGCGGATGAGTTTGTTGTCGTTGATAACCTAGTCAGAGCAGCAGCTATTTATGCTGAAGCAATTGTTGAACTTGCAGGAAAAAAATAATTCAAATATGAAAAGGATGAGCGAAACATGGCATATTCATTATGGAATGATCAAATCGTTGAAGAAGGATCTATTGCAGTATCACCTGAAGATAGAGGTTACCAATTTGGTGACGGAATTTATGAAGTAATCAAAGTTTATAACGGAAACATGTTCACAGCACAAGAACATATTGATCGTTTCTACGCGAGTGCCGAAAAAATTCGTCTAGTCATTCCTTATACAAAAGACGTTTTACACAAATTATTACATGAACTTATTGAAAAAAATAATTTAGATACAGGTCATGTTTACTTCCAAATCACACGTGGTGCAATTTCTCGTAATCATATTTTCCCAGATGCAAGTGTTCCTGCCGTATTAACAGGTAATGTAAAAGTTGGTGAGCGCTCCTATGAAAATTTTGAAAAAGGTGTGAAGGCGACTTTTGTTGAGGACATTCGTTGGTTACGTTGTGATATCAAATCATTAAATTTACTTGGTGCAGTATTAGCAAAACAGGAAGCATCTGAAAAAGGCTGCTATGAAGCTATTTTACATCGTGGAGATATTGTTACAGAATGTTCATCTGCAAATGTTTATGGTATTAAAGATGGTAAGCTTTACACACACCCAGCAAATAACTTTATTTTAAACGGTATTACTCGCCAAGTGATTTTAAAATGCGCTGAGGAAATTAATTTACCAGTGATTGAGGAGCCGATGACGAAGGCAGATTTATTAACAATGGATGAAATCATTGTATCATCAGTATCTTCTGAAGTTACCCCTGTTATTGATGTGGATGGCAAGCAAATTGGTGCTGGAGTTCCGGGTGAATGGACTCGTAAATTACAGCAAGCTTTTGAGGCTAAATTACCACTTTCAATTAATGCTAAGTAAATATTTCGAGAGAACTACCCTGATTTTGGTTTATACCAAGCAATTAGGGTAGTTCTTTTATCTTGATTCAGCAAAATACTTCCATCTCTATAGAGGGCGAGATGAAGGCGTTTTTTTTTCCTATTTAACGGATGTATAAATGCCTAAATCAGGCCCTTAGCGTATGTCACAGATTTTGGCATTGAGCTTTTCGAGTAAGCTCAAAAAAATCTGGACGTAATTACGATGGGATGAAATTGATTTCTCGTAAAATGAATAAGGGGTGGAAAAGTAATCATTTGCTAATTGAAGTTTACTTTACAGAGAAAATTATGGATGTTTTCTTCTGAACCGTCATGTAAAATAAATAAGATAGATTAATCTTTTATAGGGATTTATATTTGGAAAGCAAATGTCGATGTAATAAAGGCGAAGCGATAACTTCCTACATTCATAAAAGAATAGGTTAATTACATAGAGGGTAAGTAAGAATGGAGTGACCGTAAAATGGCACAATTAGTGAAATTACAGGACTATATTTCACGTTATCAAATTGATTTAGCAAGATATCCTACACAATTTGTACGTTTAAAGAAAAGCCAGTGGGAGCGTGTCAAACGACAGTGGGAGCTTGGAGAAGATATAACTGAATGGCAACATACTGATTCTGTTGCTGAACAAGAACCCTTTGAGGAAAAAGAGCGTTTTTCTATATTAAAAAAATTATTTGCTGGGCGTCAGAAAGAAGAAAAAGAAGATATTGAACAACTCGAAATTTCAAATGAATTAGTCAGTGATGAGGACAGTATTCCTGAAGAAGAGACAACATTAACATTTGAACCGCAAATTGTTTATGCACCACAGTCTATCCATGAACTAAAACGAATGTTTATCGATCAATTTTTCCATTTTCAGATGAAATGGGCGAGCTCAACATTACGTGAAAAATCATATGTCGACCCTCGTTTTATGCGTGATTCTTTGCTACGTAATTTTTTGCAACAATTACCTGATAACTATTTACTTTTTTATTACCCAATTTTACAAATCAGAAAAGCACCTATAGAACTTGATGTTGTACTGATGTCACCGACAGAATGTATTTGTATTACAGTATTAGAAGCGGAGAATCAGGCAGTTTATGTAGGAGGCAGTGATCGATTCTGGATTAAAAAGGTGGGAACAAAGGATTCCAAAGTCCTGAATCCAACGATTAATTTAAGTCGCATGGAGTCTGTATTAACGCAATTATTTAAGCAGGACAATATTGACATGCCAATTCGTAAGGTTGTTTTAACGCGTAATGGCTATTTTGATTATCCAGGATCACCATATGGTGTACAATTTATTGATAATCGAAATTATGGGGGATGGATGGAGCATTTAAAAAAGGTTTCTTCTCCGATGAAGCATATGCAAATTCGTGCTGCCCAAACAATTTTAAATAATGTACAAACGACATCCTTTAATCGGGATATTTGGCAGCAATCTTCTAAACAAGCTGAGGATTAGTGCATGCAAGTATTATTTATTGTAAATGAAGCAGCAGGTAATGGAAAAGGTAAAAAGGTTTGGCGTCAGCTTCAACGCCATTTAACAATCGACTATCAAGTTGTCTTCACAGAATATGAAGGACATGGACAGAGACTTGCACAACTTTGGGCACAAAATGCACAAACAAAAAAACTATTTGTTATTGTTGGCGGGGACGGCACAATACATGAGGTTGTAAGTGGTGTTCTACATAATGAATATATAGTTATTGGTGTAGTGCCTGCTGGGTCTGGAAATGATTTCGCTCGATACTTTACAACATTTCAAAATGCTATACAAATTGAAGCTTATATACAGGGGAATATGTCTAGTCTTTCGATGGATGCTGGTACCATTCAGCTTGGAGAACTTCAGCATGAGATATTTGTTAATAATGCGGGTGTAGGCTTTGATGCTTTTGTTACAAAGTACATTAATAAATCTCGTTTGAAGTTTTATCTCAATAAAATAGGGCTTGGCAAGTTATCCTATGCTGCAGCTGTTGTAAAAGGCTTATTTAGCTTTGAGCGCTTTGATGTAACCATTCGTGCAAACAATCAACAATGGCAGTTCAAGCAGACATGGTTTGTTGCAATGAGTAATCATCCTTATTTTGGAGGGGGCATGAAAATTTCTCCTTGCTCCAAACCTAATGATGAGAAAATAGAGCTAACAATCGTTCATGGTATTTCACGTCTTAAGTTATTGCTTGTGTTTATTACTGTATTTTTTGGCAAGCACACTAAATTTAAAGAAATTACATTTTTACAAGGCAATGCGTTTGAAATATTGCTCCAATCACAGCATATTGATTGTCATACAGATGGGAACTATATTGGTGAGATAGGACAGGGAATGAACATTCATTGTGCTGTTCAACGTGAAGCTTGGCAGGTTGTAGCAGAAGAAACAAACAATATCATTTCGCAATAATTTTATGCGAATTTTATAGTAATACGTTATACTATAAAAAATCAATAATTTTACATGAAAGAAATGAGGAAAAAAATTGAGATTAAGAAATAAGCCTTGGGCGGAGGAAATGATTACGAGTCATCCAGAGGTGATTGTTCCAAATCCTGAAGACTTTAAAGGAAACTGGGAGGCTGCTTTCGGCAACGATAATCCAATCCATATTGAGGTAGGTACTGGGAAAGGACAATTTGTTACTGGCATGGCCCTACAAAATCCTGATATTAATTATATTGGTATCGAGCTTTATGACAGTGTCATTGTATGTGCATTGGAAAAAATTTTAGAGGCTAAATCTCCAGCGAATTTACGATTATTAAAAGTAAATGGCGCAGATTTATATAAATATTTTGCAAAAAACGATGTAGATCGTGTGTATTTGAATTTCTCAGATCCTTGGCCAAAAACACGCCATGCGAAGCGACGTTTAACGCACGGGGATTTTTTGAAATTATATGAGTCGATTTTAGTGGATAATGGGGAAATCCATTTTAAAACGGACAACCGCGGTTTGTTTGAGTATTCATTAATTAGTATGTCTGAATATGGTATGTTACTAAAGTATGTATCACTCGACCTACATGCAAATATGCCTGAGGATAATGTAATGACTGAGTATGAGCAGAAATTTTCTGCTAAAGGACAGCCAATTTATCGTCTAGAATCGCAATTCATTACTAAATAGGGGGAGTATGGATGGATCAGTTACAGTTTCACAATATGTCATTATCATGGCTAAATGGGGGTGTCACTTGCCTTGACGGTGGTGCTATGTTTGGAGTCGTGCCAAAACCACTTTGGTCACGTAAATATCCTGTAAACGAAAAGAATCAAATCGAGTTACCAACCGAGCCAATTTTAATTCAATTTGAAGGAAAAAATTACCTCGTTGATACAGGTGTTGGCTTTAACAAATTAAATGAAAAGCAGCTTCGTAATTTTGGCGTTACTGAAGAATCAACTTTAGCGGATAGCCTAGAGGAGCTAGGATTAACAACGGCAGATATTGATGCAATATTAATGACGCATTTGCATTTTGATCACGCTGGTGGTTTAACGCAATGGGAAGATGATGTGCTTGTACCAACTTTCCCGAATGCCAAAATCTTCGTGACGAAAATTGAATGGGATGAGATGCGTGAGCCAAATATTCGCTCAAAAAATACGTATTGGAAAGAAAACTGGGAGCCTGTACAGCATTTAGTTGAAACGTATGAAGGTTCACTGGAGGTAGTTCCTGGTATAGAAATGATTCATACTGGTGGTCATAGTGATGGACATGCCATCATTAAATTAACTCAAAACGATGAAGTGCTGTTGCATATGGCTGATATTATGCCAACACATGCTCATCAAAATCCATTATGGGTTTTAGCCTATGATGATTACCCGATGACAAGTGTTTTTGCAAAGGAACGTATTATGAAAGAAGCACTAGCAAATGGCTATGGATTTATTTTCTATCATGATGCATACTATCGTATGATTAAATGGGATGAAACAGGTAAGGAAATAGTGGATAAGCTTGAGCGCAGCAGACAAGCTGTCATTACATTCTAATGGGGAAAGGGCGTGCAAACATAAACCGTTTGCACGTTTTTTAGGTTTTGTCCAAATAGATTCGACTTATAAAGTGAATAAACAATGGGAGATTCGCTACTTCGAAGTATTTGGTGATTAAATGTGGATACCTTGCTTTTTTTGACCTTTTTCCGTGAACATTTTGGAAAATATGATACACTTAAAAACGATACTAAAATATAAAAGAGAGTTGAAATTACATGGCAACTGAGCAACCATTTTTACCGATACTATTAGGATCAGATATGAATGCATACGGTATGGCACGAGGATTTTATGAAGCATATGGCATAAAGCCACTTGTTTTAGGACGTTCACATTTAACAGCTACACAAGATAGTCATATTTTAGATTTCCAGGAGATCGATCGCTTAAACGAACAGGATGTATTTGCGCCTGCCCTTGCACAGGTGGCAAAAAAATATGCTGATAAAAAATTACTACTATTAGCCTGTGGAGATGATTACGCAAAGCTAATTATCAAAAATAAGCCAGCATTACAGGAGCATTTTACAGTTCCTTATATTGATGAATCACTGATGGATGAAATTTTGTTAAAAGAAAATTTCTATAAAATGTGTGATAAGTATAATTTTAAGTACCCTGGTACAACGACTGTGACGGCCGATAATTACGAAAATTTTACTCCTCCTTTCGATTACCCAATTATCCTAAAGGCTTCGAATTCGGTTGAATACTGGGCATGTAAATTCCCTGGTAAGAAAAAAGTTTTCGTTGCACATGATGAAGCTGAAAAAACAGCCATATTAAAAGCAATCTATAGCTCAAGCTATCAAGATACAATGATCATTCAAGAATTTATACCAGGCGATGATTCATATATGCGTGTATTAAATGCGTATGTTGGCAAAGACGGTAAAGTTAAGCTTATGTGTTTAGGGAATCCAATTTTAGAAGAGCATTCTCCTGAAGGCATTGGTAGTTACGCAGCTATTGTTACCACATATGATAAAGAATTGCTGGATCAGGTACGCAACTTCTTAGAGGATATTGGTTATACAGGCTTTGCAAACTTCGATATGAAATACGATATTCGTGATAAACAGTATAAGCTTTTTGAAATTAACTTACGCAATGGCCGCTCAAGTTATTATGTAACAGCAAGTGGTCATAATTTAATGAAGTATGTAGCTGACGACCATATGCTAGATATTGAGCAAGATCTAACATATGTACAGGATAAGCATTTATGGATGATTATTCCTAAAGGTGTATTATTCAAGTATGCATCCAATGAAAAGCTTAAACTAGAAGCAAAAAAATTAATCCGTGAAGGGAAATATACAAATTCTCTTTATTTTAATGAGGATATGAATGCCAAGCGTTGGGTCAAGCTAACATTAAATAATTTAAATTATTATCGAAAATATAAAAAATACTTTAATAATAAAGGATTATCCGAGTAAACAAAGAAGCCATCTCAGCTACATGAGATGGCTTCTTGTTTTAAGGAAACTGTCTATACTTCTATTAGCTCTACCACTACACCAGAGCGAGCATCTGCGGCAAATTCAAATGTTTGCATTTCTCCCGCATGCATACGAGAGATACCTCCACGATATACTGGAATTGTCATAATGCCATTTGTGAAATCGTCTGTTTTCATATAAATCCAAGACCCGTCAATGGGTGCATCCTTTTTAAATTCCTTTTTTATGTTTTCGAGTACTTGTCCTGCAGGTACATATGGAGAAACTTTTTCACTTGCTTCTTTAATAATGACTGCGGCAGCTAGACCAGTTGCGACACCAATTAAAAAATCACGTAATTTCATGCTTCTTTCCTCCTTTTTCTATATCTTCATTTTAGCATAGTAAGGGGAGTGAATGCACGTTCACACTTTAGCAGTTTCAGGAAATGTATCAATATTTCGAAATCGGAAATAAATATGATACAATAGGCAGGAAGAATATTCTACTTCGTGGGGAGAGAGTCATCATGAATGAGGAAACAAAGAATTTATTTAAAACATTAACAGAATTGCCAGGTGCTCCAGGGAATGAGCATGCTGTTCGTGCTTTCATGCGTACTGAGTTAGAAAAATACTCGGATGAAATCGTTCAGGACAATTTGGGGGGTATATTTGGTGTAAAGCATAGCGAAATTGCTGATGCACCAAAAGTATTGGTAGCTGGTCATATGGATGAAGTAGCATTTATGGTTACATCAATTACTGACAATGGCATGATTCGCTTTCAAACACTAGGCGGATGGTGGAATCAGGTAATGCTGGCACAGCGTGTTGAAGTATTTACGAAAAATGGAGCCATACCTGGTGTAATTTCATCGATTCCTCCACATTTATTAACAGATGCTGAGCGTTCAAAGCCAATGGAAATTAAAAACATGCTAATAGATGTTGGTGCTGATAATAAGGAAGATGCGATTGCTCTAGGTGTTCGTCCAGGACAATCTATTATTCCTATTTGTCCATTTACACCAATGGCTAATCCAAAAAAAATAATGGCAAAGGCATGGGATAATCGCTATGGATGCGGATTGGCAATAGAGTTAATGAAGGAAGTCCAACATGAAAAACTTGGTGTCCATTTATATTCTGGCGCAAACGTAATGGAAGAGGTTGGTTTACGTGGTGCTCAAGTATCTGCAAACATGATTAAACCTGATCTGTTCTTTGCTTTAGATGCTTCTCCAGCGAATGATATGTCAGGAGAAAAAAATCAATTTGGTCAATTAGGTAAAGGAACTTTATTACGTATTCTTGATCGTACAATGGTTACACATCGAGGAATGCGTGAATTCATCTTAGATACAGCTGAATCAAACCATATTCCTTATCAGTATTTTGTGTCACAAGGAGGCACAGATGCGGGTCGTGTGCACACAGCAAATGACGGAGTGCCAAGTGCAGTTATTGGTATTTGCTCACGCTATATTCACACTTCTGCTTCTATTATTCATATTGATGACTATGCCGCTGCAAAAGCTTTGATTGTAGAATTAGTGAAAAAAGCAAATCGTTCGACATTAGAGACGATACGCGCTAATGTATAAAGTAGGATGAAAAGGTGCCTTAAAGGGCATCTTTTTCTATGTAAAGGAAGAGGTAGTAGACATGAAAATCGCTATTGGAACAACAAATAAAGCAAAAATAGAAGCTGTTGAAATCATTGTTAGCAAACATTTAGATAATCCAAGTTTTATATATATCAAGGCCGCATCACAAGTATCTAATCAACCCATGACTCATAAGGAAACAAGATTAGGTGCTATCAACCGTGCTAAAAATGCGATGATTGAAACTGGCGCACAATTATCATTTGGCTTAGAGGGTGGTGTAACAGAGATTGATGGTTTAATGTATGTTTGCAATTGGGGAGCTCTCGTTGTAGCAAATGGCACTACCTATACGGCTGCTGGTGCACAAATACTATTACCAGAATCAATTGCCCAGGAAATTAGAGCTGGTAGGGAGCTAGGACCTGTGATGGAGCAATACACTCAGCAAAAGGATATTCGTCAGGGTGCAGGTGCTGTGGGTATTTTCACTCAAGGCTTAGTAAGTCGTCAGGTGATGTTTGAGCATATTGTCTCTCTTTTAGTTGGTCAATATTTGTTCACATTAGCACATGAATAGTATGATAGAATTAGTGATAATGAAATAGTGAAGTTGCAACCTTACAAAAATTTTTTTAAAATAGAGAAAAAGTTAGCAATGAAAGGAAGAGAGACATGTCTCATACATGGCTACGTGCAGCAGGATTAATGGTTGTGCTATTGGGACTTTCTGGCTGCAATCAGTCTGTAGATGACCAAATTAGTAATGGCCTTCAACTAACAGAAACAGTTTTCGCAGAAGAGCCTGCAGAGCATACAGATAAAATTGGGAATGTAGAATTATATTTACCCTCTCATTTTAAAATAGAAGATAGCACGGATGCATATAATATATTAATTGCAAAGGGAAAAGAGAGTTTTATTCTGTTCATTAATGACCGTGAAGACGCAGATAGTAAACTTTATTATAATCTATTAAAAGAGGATAGTTCGAAAAAAATTATTAAAGAAAATACCTATGAAAAGAATGGCATTTTCGGTTTCTCAGCTGTTTCCAAAACTGACAATGAGAATGAATTCGAGCTAATTGTAAGCAGTGGTGGTATAAAAATGACGACCATTTCACAGGCAAAACGTATAGAAGAGAATTTATCAGAGATGACGAAAATTGTACATTCGGTTAAGATTAAATAATTAGATAGTTTTGAACAGTACGGTTCACAAACGGGTGAACCGTTTTCTCTTCATTTCGATATCCAAATTTTTTTATTGGTCGACTTTAGCAAGTACACCAAATAAATTGTAAAGAAAGGATGTGAGCAAGGTGAAACAGATTAAATCAGAGCAACTTGTCTCTCTATTGAAACAACGTTTAAATGAAGAAAAATTTAATTTTGAATTTGATAAGAAGCATGATAAATTGCGCTTGAATCATAAAAAAACTGGTAAAGGGATGGAGCTATCACTTCCGGGTATTTTAGCAAAGTATAATGAAAAGCAGGAAGCTGCAGTTGAAGAGGTAGTTTATACAATTGAGCAAACCTTTCAGGCGATGGAGCAAGAAAAGGAACAAGGTTTCCAAGCATCTACTCAAATTTATCCTGTCATTCGCTCTACATCCTACCCCAAAGCCTCAAAAGAAGGACATGCATTCATTACTACGGAGCATACAGCTGAGACACGTATTTTTTATGCGCTGGATTTAGGAAAAACCTACCGTTTTCTAGATGAATCCATGTTAGAGGTCTTACAATTAACAGAAGAACAAATACGTGAAATGGCACGTTTTTCTGTGAAGACACTACCAACTGTCTATAAGAAGGATGAAGTAGCAGGGAATATTTTCTACTTTGTCAATGCGAATGACGGATATGATGCAAGCCGTATTTTAAATGAGAGCTTTTTAAAAGAAATGAGTACGATAATTGAGGGGGATATGACATTATCTGTGCCACATCAGGATGTCCTAATTATAGGTGATATTCGGAATGAAACAGGGTATGATGTATTAGCACAGATGACAATGCATTTCTTTACAGTCGGAACTGTCCCGATTACCTCATTATCTTTTATCTATGAAGATGGGGAACTAGAACCAATTTTTATATTAGCAAAAAACCGAGTGAAAAAGGAGCAAGAAAAACAATGAACGTATTTTACAACAAAGAGTATGTTGGCGATGTATTGCTAGTCCAGTTAGCAACGGAGGCCATTGTAAAAACAGAAGTAGAGCGTGCTGGTGATATTGCCATTTTAAAGGAGGCTCAGACAGGCGAAATAAAAGCATTTAATTTATTTAATGCAAGCAGCTACGTAAAAACAGATGCAAAGGGACTTGTGGAAGTAACACCCGAATTAGTAGGGCAATTAGAAGCTGCTATTGCTAAAAATGGAGCTACTATTAGCTTAGATGTAGATTTTACGCCAAAATTCGTAGTGGGTCTTGTAGAGACAAAGGATAAACATCCAAATGCTGACAAGTTAAGCGTTTGTACTGTAAATGTTGGTGAGGAGATATTACAAATTGTTTGTGGAGCACCGAATGTCGAAGCAGGTCAAAAGGTTGTTGTGGCGAAAATTGGTGCAGTAATGCCTTCTGGAATGCTTATTAAAGAAGGAAATTTACGTGGTGTTGATTCACATGGAATGCTGTGCTCAGCGCGCGAACTTGCTATACCAAATGCGCCTTCAGAAAAAGGGATTTTAGTGTTACCAAAAGATGCAGAAATTGGTAGTGCGTTTGAGGCACCAACACGTTAAAATAAAAGATGTATTTGTAAAATCGTTACGCTACTAAAATGCTAGTAGCATAACGATTTTTTTGTATGGTGAGCCTCTAAATGCAAGTTTCTATACCATTTTTATGGTATGCTTTTTGATATAGACATTGTGTTAGTTTATCTTTATCTTCATTCAGTAAATGTTTTTGTATCGCAAGCATAGCGGCAGTTATTTTATGCGCATAAGCGTAGCGGCAGATACAGAAGACTCCCACCTCTTTAGGTGTCGAGATGAATGCGGTTTTTTCCTATTCAGTAACCGCCCGCTGAATCAAGATAAAGCCCCTGGCGGATGTCAGGGATTTTGAAGAGGAGCTTTTCGAGCTAGCTTGAAAAAAATCCGGACGTAATTACGCTAGGGCGTAATTGATATAGACAATGCTATAAATGAAGTGTATAAGAAATGAGTGAAATAGAGTGAATTGGTTTAAAAAACAAATTAATAAATTTATAAATAAAGATGACAACGAATACGAATACGAATATGAAGACATGTATGAAAACTACGATGAACAGACTGAGCAGCAACATGTGAAAGAATCACCTGCATCAAAACAAAAAACTTTTCGTTTCCCGTTAATTGAGGATATGGAAATCTCACCTTCTCCAACATCTACATCGCAACCAAAAGATGCATTCAATCAAATGGAAGATGATTATTATGGACAAATCGAAGACTTATCACTGCCAAAGCATTTAAATAAACATATTGTAGATTCAAGTGTTTATGATGTGGAGGTTTCTGGTATTCAGGAATTATTAGCTAATCGTTCAAAGCGAACTGGCAGAACAACCATGACAAAAAATCAACCTGAGCAGGGGTACCGTTCAAAAGCAAGTCTAGTTTTTCGGGATGCGCAAAATGAGCCACCAACACCTAAACCAAAAGAGAATAATAGCTCACCAGAAAAAACGATAGAAAATAGTATGCCTGTTAATCGAAAACGTTTTGTACCGAGTGATGTACCTTCGCCAGTTTATGGATTTGCCAAGCCTAGTCCTATCGAACAATTATTGGATAAACGCAAGGAAGAACTCGACAAAAAGGAGTTTTCAATACCTACAGAGCCTAGGGTTTTAAAAGAAACGACAACAAATGAGGCTTTCGAAAATATACTAGAAGAAAAAGAGCCAATTCGCCCAGTACAGCAAGAGGTCTCTGAACGATTTGAAATGCCAGAATCCTTTGAAGCATCAACGAAGCAACCGATTATGTTTGATGAAGATTTTTCACAAGAAATAAGCGATTCTAACGATGTAATGCAAGCAGAAGCAGAATTACCCCTTCCACAAACAACCTCTTTTGCTGTTGCGTTTGAGAATCAAGTAAAAGAAGCTGTTCAGCATGAATTGGATGTCGAGCAACTTACTGCGGACCAATCAGAAATTCATGTGAAGGAAGTTATTGTGGAGCAGGTTCAAATTGAAAATTCTACAATTCATATTGGTGAAGTAACAGTAGTTCAACCACCAGTAAATGAAGTTATTGAGCAGGAAATGTTAGAAGATCAATCATTAGAGGCTGTCCCTAAGCAAGATAAAAGTCGTATTCCTTTTAATGTATTAATGTTAAAAACGGATAAAGAGAAATGGCGAATTCAACAACAATCTAAAAAAATAAAGCCATCTACAGTTGCTGATAAAAAGCAAGTTGCGCAAAACGAGTCTTCTGAACCGATAAGCATTGATGACGAGCATCCATTAGTACCATCCATACAAGAAGAAATAAAACACCCAGTTTCTACTCAGATTATTGGATTAGAGGTAGAGGAAGAGGAAGGCGGAGTAACAGCTCAACAGGTGGAGAAAATAGAGTCATCTATTCAAAATTCTCCAATCAATGCTTCGTCAGATAGTGTCTCTGTCATTACAATGGCACCAGTAGCAACAATGGCTAGCGTATCAACCTTAGAAAAGACAGCTCCAGAATTAGATAGTCGACATGAAATTTCAGCAACTACTGATATGGAGGCAACATCAATCATCGAACATAAATATCTCAGTGAAAATGTTGGGTTGCTAAAGGAAGAGCCTGTTAAAAAAGACGATCAAGAGCAGTCATCAAACGAAATTCTCGAAGGAATTCGAGAGAAGAAAAATCCTTCAAAGCCTGTTCATGTGTATCAAAAGCCGACAGATGAATATTTAGAGCCACCTGAGGAAAAAACACAAGACACGGAGTGGATGGAGCAGCAGGGAGATACCTTAGTTGAAGCACTTTCATATTTCCAAGTATCTGCTCAAATTGAGTCCATCATGCAAGGACCTGCTGTCACGCAATTTGAAATAACAGTAAGCCATGGAACAAAGGTTAGTAAGATCCGTAATTTGGCTGATGATTTAAAGCTAGCATTAGCAGCGAAGGATATTCGAATTCAAGCGCCTATCCCTGGAAAGAGTTCTATTGGAATTGAGATTCCGAACCGTGTCTCTCGCGCTGTTCGATTATCAGAAGTAACAAATAGTGCCTCCTTCCTTGAATCAGAATCACCATTAGAAGCTGCTTTGGGTCTGGATTTAACTGGGAAACCCGTAACAATCGATTTACGTAAAATGCCCCATGGTTTAATTGCAGGGGCAACAGGTTCAGGAAAATCAGTTTGTATAAATTCGATTTTGGTTAGTTTGTTATATAAAGCTGCTCCTCATGAATTAAAGCTAATGCTGATTGACCCTAAAATGGTAGAGCTGGCTCCGTTTAATCATATTCCTCATCTAGTTAGCCCTGTTATTACAGATGTTAAGGCAGCTACAGCTGCATTAAAATGGGCAGTAGAGGAGATGGAGCGACGCTATCAGTTATTTGCTCATGCAGGTGCACGTGATATTACACGGTATAATGCTTTAGCAGATAAAAATAATGAACATAGCCTTAAATTGCCTTACATGCTTATTGTCATTGATGAGTTAGCTGATTTAATGATGATGTCTCCAGCTGATGTTGAGGAAGCGATTTGTCGTATTGCACAAAAGGCACGTGCATGTGGTATCCATTTAATTGTTGCAACACAAAGACCGTCTGTTGACGTGATTACAGGTCTAATTAAATCAAATATTCCTACACGTATTGCCTTTGCAGTATCTTCACAAATAGATTCTCGCACAATTTTAGATGGGCAAGGAGCAGAAAGATTACTTGGACGAGGCGATATGCTATATTTAGGGAACGGTATGTCCGCACCAGTTCGGTTACAGGGGACATTTGTGACTGATGATGAAATCGAGTCCATTATTGAACATGTCCGTGAGCAGGGTGAGCCTGATTATATTTTTGATCAGGAGGAGCTTTTGAAGAAAACGGAGATTTCTGCAGAGCAGGATGATTTATTCGAGGAAGTTTGCCGATTTGTGTTTGAACAGGGGGGAGCTTCTACGTCCTTAATCCAGCGCAAATATCACATTGGCTATAATCGTGCTGCCCGATTAATTGATATGTTAGAATCTCATGGATTTGTGTCTGAGGCGAGAGGCAGCAAACCACGTGAAAGTTATATTACAGAAGAAGATTTAATTACTATGTTTGAATAAGAATTGCATGGATTTCGTATAGATTATCTTATTTACGTCCAAATTAGTATTTTTAGAAAAGTTACACATTTATCCTTGTGCATAAATAGTGCTATAATAGACAAGATGTGATGACAAGTACGTATTTTTTAGCACGTTTAAAGGTATTAATACCTAACAATTGGTGAAATAATACGGTACACCTAATAGATGATAGATGGGATATTGATATTCCCGGGGGGTTTAATTAATGACAGTTTTTCATTTCACAGGCATTAAAGGTTCTGGCATGAGTTCACTTGCACAAATCTTATTTGATGCTGGTGAACAAGTACAGGGCTCAGATGTTGATAAATATTTCTTCACAGAACAGCCGTTACGTGAACGTAATATTCCAATTTTTACATTTAATCCAGATAATATTAAAGAAGGTATGACAATTATTGCAGGAAATGCTTTTCCTGATGATCATCCTGAATTAGTGCGAGCACGAGAAATTGGTGTAGAGATTATTCGCTATCATAAGTTCCTAGGGGAATACATTGGAAATTATACATCAATTGCCATTACAGGTGCACATGGTAAAACTTCAACAACTGGCTTAATGTCACATGTTGTCGGAGGATATAAACCCACTTCTTATTTAATCGGTGATGGAACAGGAGCTGGGCATGAAAATGCAGAATTCTTTGTGATGGAAGCGTGTGAATACCGCCGTCACTTCTTAGCATATAATCCAGATTACGCTGTCATGACTAATATCGATTTTGACCATCCAGATTATTTTGCTAATATAGAGGATGTTTATTCTGCCTTTCAATCATTGGCTTTACAGGTGAAAAAAGCAATTATTGCTTGTGGTGATGATGAACATTTACAACGTATTCAAGCAAAGGTACCTGTTGTTTATTATGGCTTTGGAGAAGAGAATGATTTTGAAGCACGTAATGTGGATAAAACAACAGAGGGTACTAAATTTGATGTTTTCGTGCGCAATGAATTTTACAGTACATTCTTTATCCCATTGTTTGGGGATCATGCAGTTTTAAATACATTAGCTGTTATTACACTTTGCCAGTATGAAGGTATCTCACCAGACATTATCCAGGAACGTTTAAATAGTTACAAAGGTGTAAAAAGACGTTTTACAGAAACGGATATTGGCAATAATGTTTTAATAGATGACTATGCCCACCATCCAACGGAAATCCGTGCAACGATTCAATCAGCTCGTCAAAAATTTCCGGAGCGTGAGCTAGTAGCTGTTTTCCAACCACATACATTTACACGTACACAAGCTTTTTTACAGGATTTCGCGGATAGTCTAAGTCTTGCAGATACAGCATATTTATGTGATATATTTGGCTCTGCAAGAGAAACACAAGGCGCGCTATCCATCCATGATTTGGCGTCGTTAATTGAAGGCAGTGCAGTGATTACCACTGAAGGAATTGGAATCTTAACAAAACATGAGGGCGCAGTATTTTTATTTATGGGCGCAGGCGATGTTCACAAATTCCAAGATGCTTTTGAAAACGTGTTAAAAAACAACGAAACAGCTTAGTCCGTAAGGAATAAGCTGTTTTTTCTCAAAAATTGAGAAGGAATTCAGTTTTTTTTGTCGAAGATAGGGAAAGTAATAGTAAAGAGAATTTTACTAGCAGGAGGTCTTTTTATGGAAGTCATTTTGTATATTGCGGCGATTATAGCAGCAATCGGTTTTTTAATTTTATGTGTGAGTGTCGGCATGACGCTATTCTCGCTTAAATCCATTCTAAACAGCTTAGCAGGAACTTTATCAGGTATTGAAGGACAAATGGAAGGTATTACACGTGAAACGACTTCCTTATTAACCAAAACGAATAGTTTGGCAGAGGATATTCAGCAAAAATCAGAACAGTTAAATTCTGTTGTTCATGCAGTCAAAGGAATTGGTGACTCCGTGAACGGTTTAAATACGTCTGTACAGCATATTACTTCCTCTATTTCAAAAAGTGTAGAACAAAATGAGGAAAAAATTGCACAGGTTGTTCAATGGAGTAATGTTGCAATGGGTATTGCTGATAAATGGAAGAAGCGTAAAGTAATTGAGCAGGTTCAAGAAGAAAGCTATGTTTTTGAAGCCGAGCAATCAGACAAGCCTAAAAGAAAATGGGGTCGTAAAAAGTGATTATTATTCAGTAGACATTTTTGTGTCATCTGAATAAAAATAAAGTCTTAGACATAAGTTGAAGATGCATCAACAAAAGTAGATGGACAACCAGTCTAGGCACATGAATATAAGATGGGGAGGAATTGTTGCATGTCAACTCAAAAGCCAAATTTTAACGAAGTGAAGGAACAACAGCTTGAAAGTTCATTGCCACAGCTTTATCATCCGCAAGAATCTATTTATGAAGAGGAGCGTGTGAACATGAAAGATTTTGTTATTGGCGCATTAGTTGGGGGTATAGTTGGTGCAGCTGCCGGCTTACTACTAGCTCCAAAATCAGGAAAGGATTTACGGAGTGATGTAGCTGTACAAGCTGTAAATTTAAAAGATAAGAGTGCGGATTTTTCAACGACAGCAAAAGATAAAACGGTTCAATTGTCGAAACAAATACAAGAGCAATCTACACATTTAGTAGAGAAAGTAAAAACGTTAAAAACTGCAAAAGCGCCGACTGTATTTGACGACGGAACTGTTTCATTCGAGGGTGAGGAACCGTTAGAGGATTATGCTCCTAATGAAGAGCCTCAAGCAGAAGAGGCAGCTGAAACAAAGGAACAAGCCGAAGAAAAAAATGAAGAGGTTCGAGCTTAAAGCTTAAAAAAAGGGAAACGATATGTTCTTAAAGGACATATCGTTTCCCTTTTTAATTTCTTAGAAGATAGTTGCCTCCTCCAATAAAATTTCTAATTTATCCCCACCGAAGATTTCCATATCAAAGTTAGCAGGTTGTCCATTTCGTAAAATGGTGAAGTTTCCTTTAAATGTTGTGGGTAGCTGCCAGTTAGAGAAACGGAAGACATCTTGGTAGATCCAACGGCTTCGATCCTTCTCTATAAATGAAACTGTCGCTCCATTTGGCACCGTTGACAGTGGTGAAACAACGCTATTGTTGACGAGCACCTCATTAGCCATCTTTTTCAGCTCCAGCATCTCGTTCTGGAAATGAATGATGATGTTATCCTCTAGTAAAATATTCATTTGATCAGCTATTCGTTGTACGGTTGGTAATGCTTGCTGCTGAAAAGTAATGCTGTCTTCATCCTGTACTGCATATGACAGTTTAGCTGGCTTATCGTTTATCATTAGCTGTGCGGAAAACTCAGGTAGGTAAAGTGGTTTTCCATCTACTTGAATATAAAAGGATTCAAATTGCTTTAATAAAGCCCAATTATTTGTTAGCTTAAATATTTCTTCAACTGTATCTGCGATTTCAAAAGCAACAACATCCCGATCCTTTAACGCACTATCGAGTGAGGCAGGGGAACCATTTACTGTAATTTTTGGTTCAATGACATATTTTGTATGTTGAATCATTATCGTTTTGATAGCTGCATTGTCAACAATATCTCTTACAGTTGCTACTGCTGGCTGCCCGTCTTGACCTTCAATTAGTTGGATAGCGTCCCCAGTTTTAATCATTGTTTTAGTAGAAGCTTGCTGTCCATTTACTAAAATTTCCGCAGGCTGTCCGTGACCACCAGGGATGAAAATATCTTGTCCATTTACGCTAACTGACAATCCAAGCCCTGGCTTTCCATACAATTGTTTTGCACGAATATTTGCAGCTAAAAAAGCATCAGCAACGGTCATTTCTTTTAATTCAAAAAGACGAACCACTTGATCATTCACAGTAAGGCTCATATATTGAATCGGCATTTTTTTTGCCGCAATGGCAATACCAATTGGCGTCACCAATTCAGGTGATGCTTTAATATGATCTTCCTTCGTTAGATTTTGTATGGCATCTATTCCTCGAACGGCAATACGATTTTCTGGTAAGTCTAATACTGCCCCAAGTTCAGTTGTTAGGTTTGGTGTTAAGCTTCCACCCCCAACAAGCATGACAGCCTTAGGAGCGGTGCGATTATTAAGTCGTAATATTTCTTCTCCTATGGCTTTAGCAAGTTGTTTGACAGCTGGATCAATTGCTTTAAGAACTTCTTCTTTTGAGAAATATTGATCAAAGCCTAAGATATCCTGAATTAAAATTTCCTCTTCTGTTTGTAATTGTCTTTTTGCTTTTTCAGCTACTGGGAAGTCAAGTAAATAGTGATCGCTCAATGCCTCCGTAATTTCATCTCCAGCTGTAGGTACCATCCCATAGGCAACGACTGTGCTTTTATCAGTGATGGCAATATCTGATGTTCCTGCGCCGATATCAACAAGTGCAACATTTAAACGGCGCATTGTTGGAGGAATAAGCACGTTAATAGCTGCAATTGGCTCTAAAGTAAGTGCGTCCATTTCTAAATCAGCACGTTTTAGTGCAGCAATAAGTGATTCTACGACTACTCGGGGTAGAAACGTGGCAATCACTTCAATTTGCGCCTCATCTCCTTGTTGATCAAGTAAGCTACCAATTTCCTCACCATCTAATCGATAATATAGAACAGAATAGCCTACACAATAGTAGTGACTTATTTTTGCATCCTCTTTCTGCTGCAAAAGCTGCTGCTGAGCTTGTTGTACAGCTTGTAGTTCTAATCGGCTTATATCCTCCTCAGTGAAAATTGGGCGATTTCGTATATTAATGGTCACGCTCGCCTGTTCTGTTTTCAATGAGCGACCAGCTGCAGCTACACTTACTTTTGTTAAGCTACCATGTTTATCCTCAAGCTCATGCTTTATTTCATTAATTAAATCTGCCACATACATGACATTATGTATTTGACCATCGACCATAGCACGTTCTTTATGTTCTTTCACTAAAATATCTTCGACGTGAAAGTGGTCATTATTTTCAGTTAAGATAATGCCGACAACTGAACGTGTTCCAATATCAAGTGCAAATAGTTTTGAACTCAATGTAATCGCTTCCTTTCTTGTAATATTGCAAAATAATTTAGCGAGTTGAAGCGCTAAATTAAAAATACGTGACATTCTGATCAACATTGATTATAATATTGCTAATATCTAAAAATGTAACATACATTTCAGAGTTCTGAAAGTGTCTGTCATGATGAGAGGAGCAAGAAAGCATGAGCCAAAAAGATTTAGAAAGCTTACGTAGTCAAATAGACGACTTAAACCTAGAAATTCTTCGTCTAATTAACGAACGTGCAGCTGTAGTGAATGAAATCGGTAAAATTAAAGAAAAACAAGGTGTGAATCGCTATGATCCGCTACGTGAAAGACACATGCTTGATCTTATTAAAGAACACAATCAGGGTCCATTAAACCAAATGACGGTTGATTATATATTTAAACAAATCTTTAAAACTGCTTTAAAACAACTTGAAGCAGATAAGAAGAAGGAATTGCTTGTATCTCGTAAGAAAAAATCAGAAGATACAGTGATCAATATCAATGGTGAGTTAATTGGCCAAGGAAAACCATCTTTCGTATTTGGACCTTGTGCTGTAGAATCATACGAGCAAGTTGCAGCAGTAGCAGCATCTATTAAAGCAAAAGGTGAAAAATTGATTCGTGGTGGTGCATACAAGCCACGTACTTCTCCATATGACTTCCAAGGACTTGGATTAGAAGGTCTTAAAATATTAAAACGTGTGTCAGAGGAATACGGTTTAGGTGTCATTACGGAAATTGTTACACCAGGTCATTTAGAGGAAGCATTAGATTATATCGATGTGATCCAAATTGGTGCACGTAATATGCAAAACTTCGAGTTATTAAAAGCAGCAGGTGCAACAAACAAACCTGTCCTATTAAAACGAGGCTTAGCAGCAACAATCGATGAATTCATTCACGCAGCAGAATACATTATGTCTAAAGGGAATGAAAACATCATCCTGTGTGAGCGCGGTATCCGTACTTATGAGAAAGCTACACGTAACACATTAGATATTTCAGCTGTACCAGTTTTAAAACAAGAAACACATTTGCCAGTATTCGTAGATGTTACACATTCAACAGGACGTCGTGATTTATTATTACCATGTGCGAAAGCAGCTATTGCAATTGGTGCTGATGGTGTAATGGCTGAAGTGCATCCAGATCCATCTGTAGCACTTTCAGACTCACAACAGCAAATGGATATCCCTACATTTGACGCATTCTATGAAACACTGCAAAAATTCATGAAAAACTATGAAATTCATGCTTAAATTGTTTTAAAATATACCGCTTGCTAAATCAGCAGGCGGTTTTTACTATATCGTGACGAAATAATGTCTAGAATAGTACTATTTGAACTTGGTTTTTCTTATCGTGTACGTACTTCTTCTTGAAAAGAATATGAAAATTATCGTATGATAAGGCTATAAAAGGAAAAAGGGAGGCACGTACGATGACTGTTACAATTTATGATGTTGCAAGAGAAGCAAATGTTTCAATGGCAACGGTCTCTCGTGTAGTCAACGGCAATCAAAACGTAAAGCCAGCAACACGAAAAAAAGTATTAGAAGTAATTGAACGATTAGAATATCGTCCAAACGCAGTAGCGCGAGGATTAGCCAGTAAGAAAACAACAACAGTTGGCGTGATTATCCCAGATATTGCAAACAATGTTTATGCGGAGCTGGCACGTGGTGTAGAGGATATTGCAACCATGTACCGTTACAATATTATTTTAGCTAACTCAGATCAACATGAAGATAAAGAGCTACAGTTACTGGATACAATGTTGGGCAAACAGGTAGATGGGATTGTCATGATGAGTGATGAAGTGACTGAAAAAATGCAACAAACAATGGATCATTCACCAGTACCAATTGTGCTTGCGGGTTCAGTAGATGAATCACAAACAATTGCAACTGTTAATATTGACTATTACCAAGCGGCTTATGAGGCTATCACATTACTTATTCAAAATGGACATAAGCGAATTGCTTTCGTAACAGGTCCACTTACTTATACGATTAATGGAAAATTTAAGCTCGAGGCTTATAAAAAAGCTTTGCAAGATGCAGGCTTACCTATAGATGAATCACTAATTGCTGCAGAGGAATCAAGCTATGATATGGGTCTTGAGGCTTGGGAAACATTATCCTCACTGGAAAATCCCCCAACCGCATATTTTGCTGGCAGTGATGAATTAGCAATTGGACTAATTCATGGTGCACAGGATGCAGGAAAGGATGTACCTGAGGATATCGAAGTAATTAGTTTTGAAAATTCAAAATTAGCACGAATGGTACGGCCACAGCTAACAAGTGTTGCGCTGCCGCTTTATGATATTGGAGCTGTTGCTATGCGCTTACTAACAAAACTAATGAATAAAGAGCCAGTTGAAGATGAAGCGGTTATCTTACCGCATCGTATTGAGCATCGACAATCTGTCAAAAGTAAATAGTCATTAAGAAACACGTAAATTCCCTTGAGGATTTGCGTGTTTTTTTGAATGATGGATAGAACTACTGGTATGTCGGATAGTAACCTCAAAATGATGGATAGAACTGCCGTAATGAAGGATAACGGCCTAAAAGTGATGGATAGAGTGCTAAGTGACATCACAACCAATGAAAAAAGCCCCACGAGAGCTCGTGAGGCATATAATACGTTAAACGCGTTTTTCGTTACGAATAATATGTAGTGCTTTCGCTAACATTTGCGCATTTTTTTCTTCAATCTCTGCCTTTCGGGGAATTGGCTCATACAAGGGATTCGGATCCTCCCAAGTTGGAATAAATGGTACAGGCGCTTCAGGTTGCCAGCGATCTAACCACGCTTGTGGAAGAGGACCTGTTGGCAATTGCTGATCGGTCATTTCTAGCCATAGCATAGACCATGCGCGCGGCACGACACGCCAAATATCGTAGCCACCACCACCAACTGCAATCCATTTGCCACCACAATATTCATGTGCCAATTGATGGGCGAGCTTTGGAATTTCTCTGTAGAGATTTATAGTACCATATAAATGTGTTAATGGATCAAAATAGTGTGCATCAGCACCATTTTGCGTCAGCACAACATCGGGCTTGAAAAATTCAAAAATTTCCCTCATGGATTTTTCATAGATTTCTAAAAAACTCTCATCCTCTGTAAAAGCATCAATTGGAAAATTGAAAGAAGTGCCATAGCCCTGTCCATTTCCTCGTTCTGTTATATTACCAGTTCCGGGGAAAAGGTAACGTCCTGTTTCATGGATAGACAATGTACAAACATCTGGATCTTCATAAAAACTCCATTGTACACCATCCCCATGATGCGCATCGGTATCTACATACAGTACACGAGCATTATATTTTTCCTGCAAATAGCGGATGGCCACTGTACTGTCGTTATATATACAAAAACCGGATGCACGGCCACGGAAGCCATGATGTAGCCCACCACCTAAATTGAGGGCGTGCTCGGCCTTGCCTTCCATAACATAATCGACAGCTGTTAGCGTTCCTCCGACAAGCTGGGCACTTGCTTCATGCATATTCTCAAAAATGGGTGTATCCTCAGTGCCTATGCCATAGCTTTCTCCCTGTGCCTCGGAAAGCTCACCATGACCCGCTTTTTTGACAATATCAACATATTTAGGATCATGTGCGAGTAATAATTCTTCCTCTGTTGCTATACGAGCCGGAACAATGTCCACGTCGTCAAGAGCGTCAATATTTTTTAGCAAATCCATTGTAAGCGTCAAGCGTTTATGATTAAAGGGGTGAGTATCTGAAAATTTATATCCGAGCTGCTCTGGTGAGTATACAAATACTGCCTTTTTCATTGTAATGAAACACCTGGTAAATTAGGCCATAGTACATCGAAGCCCTCTTTACGAAGATCTTCAATCATCGCTAATGGATTCAGAGTTTTCACTCGGACACTTAAAATTTTATTTTGTGTATTTTCAGAGTCAGGATAAACTAAGACGCTTTGGACATTTGCATGATGTTCGTGGAATATCTTTGTGATTTCAAATAAAATCCCTGGTGTGTCAGTTACACGAATTTCAATTTTTGAGCCAGGCTCAGTGGCACCAGTTAATTCAATATAAGTATAAAGTAAATCGGTAGTTGTGACGATTCCAACAAGTTTGCCACCAGAGACAATTGGCAAGCAGCCTACTTTAGATTCATAAAATGTAAGAGCTACCTCCTCAACAAAATCAAGCGGATGACCAACTAGTGGATTTTTAATCATTATTTCTTCCACTTTTGCATTAAATACGGGAGAATTGGGTTCATCCTGCAATGAAGAAGGAAGCGCTTCTTTAATATCTCGTTCTGTGATGACACCAAGAACATGCTGTTCCGCATCTACAACTGGTAAATGACGCACTTTTTTCTCACGCATTAACTTTAGCGCTTCAAGCACTGTATTTGTTGGAGCCAGCGTGTAGGGCTCATCATTCATGATTTCTTCTACGATCATATACGTATCCCCTTTGTGTTGGTTTTAATACATGAAGCGATTTCTAAAACGAAGCTTATCAAATCTTTCCATTGTTTCAGGAGGCACACGCTTTCCCTCGCGTGCCATCAGGCAGTTAGCTGGGTGAGAAGTAATTTCGGGATCATCTGTTGCAAAATATTCGAAGCCAGCGGAGCTCATCATTTTCTCCATCATTTTACGATAATCCCAGACATTTAAGCCAGTTCCTTTTAAGTCCCAATGCCAATAATATTCAGTAGTGATGACAAGATAGTCTTCCATTTCATCTCCCATAAAAGAAACAGCTAGCAATGCTTTACCAGCACCTGTACCACGATATTCAGGTATAACTTCAATAGCGCCTAGCTCAATCATGTTATCAATACGGTCCTCGGCCCAGCGTTCAAGAGGGTCTGGATAGAGATAGGTGACGTAGCCTACGATAATGTCTTCTTGGCGAATAATGATAATTCGCCCTTCAGGAAGTCCTGCAATTTCAATAATAGCTTGCTGCTGCTGCTTAGGAGGTCTAAAGGCAACCAAGCCTTCATGGAATGAATATGTAGCTAATTTTTCTGGAGGAACAGGTCCTTCCACATACACAGTACCATGCTTTGTTTCCTTTGTGACAGAAAAAAAAGTTTTTTTATGTTCCATAATTACACCACCTGAGTTTAATAATTCCATTATAGCTGATTTCTTGCGGAAAAACGCTTATTTTTGCAAAATATACCTGTATTTTTGGAAAAATAAAAATATTAGGACATTCCTAGTGAATTCGTGTAAAATAGATTTATATTGCATCTGTTATTTAACAGATAAATGTAGTGTGAATAAGAATTCATTTGTTTCTTACTACTCAAACTGTTGTATAACACTTGCTACATAACGTAATTGTCTTTGGAGAAGGTGGCAAATTTTAAAGGGGGAAAAGTTATTCATAGGATAATTTAAAGTTTGCTTACTAATGTACTAAAGCGATAGCAAAGAAAGGGGTAGTTTCATGGGGATGAAAATGATGGAGAAGTTAAAAGCAATACCTGGGCAACACAATTTACCTAATTACGAGGAAGCGGCAGCTACACATGATTGGGCAGAGACAGAGAAGGGATTTAGTTGGTACGAAACAGGTCGTGTGAATATGGCGTATGAGGCGATTGATCGACATACGGAAACACATCGTAAGAATAAGGTAGCTCTTTATTTCACTGATGGTAAACGAAAAGAGGCTTATTCTTTTAATGAAATGAAAAAACAAACTAATAAGGCCGCAAATGTCTTAAAATCGGTGACGAATTTAGAAAAAGGGGATCGTTTATTTATTTTCATGCCACGTTCTCCTGAGCTCTATTTTTCATTATTAGGTGCATTAAAAATGGGCGTTATTGTTGGACCTTTGTTTGAGGCATTTATGGAGGGAGCTGTTTACGACCGACTAGCAGACAGTGAAGCGAAAGCATTAGTGACGACACCTGAGTTGCTTGAGCGAGTACCTTTAGAAAAGCTTCCTAATTTACAGCACGTCTTTTTAGTAGGCTCTAATATAGAGGAAACTTCACAAATTTTAGATTTTAATAAACGTCTAAAAGAGGCTTCATCTCAATTTGATATTGAATGGATGGATAGAGAAGATGGCATGATTCTGCATTATACTTCTGGATCAACTGGTGCACCAAAGGGCGTATTACATGTCCATAATGCAATGCTACAACAATATCAATCATCACAATGGGTATTAGATTTGCGTGAGGATGATATTTATTGGTGTACGGCTGATCCAGGATGGGTAACGGGAACGGCATATGGTATTTTTGGTCCATGGTTAAACGGTGTGACAATGCTTATTGTTGGTGGAAGGTTTTCACCACAGGCCTGGTATCAAGCTATTGAGGATTATAGTGTAACAGTTTGGTATAGTGCGCCAACAGCTTTCAGAATGTTGATGGGTGCAGGTAGTGGCATGCTTGAGAATTATGATTTATCTTCTTTACGTCATGTGTTATCTGTTGGTGAGCCGTTAAATCCAGAGGTAATTCGTTGGGGTAGTGAAGAGCTAGGTCATCGTATTCATGATACGTGGTGGATGACGGAAACTGGTGCACATATGATTTGTAACTATCCTTCTATGGATATTAAGCCAGGTTCCATGGGGAAACCATTGCCAGGTATTCATGCAACGATAGTGGATGATGCTGGGAATGAAGTGCCACCATTTACAATGGGGAATCTAGCAGTTCGTCGAGGCTGGCCAGCCATGATGCGTCAAATTTGGGGCAATCCAGAGCGTTATGAGTCATATTTCTTAAAAGGTGAATGGTATGTGTCAGGAGACTCTGCTTATATGGATGATGAAGGTTACTTCTGGTTCCAGGGGCGTGTAGATGATGTGATCATGACGGCTGGTGAGCGTGTTGGGCCTTTCGAGGTTGAAAGCAAGCTATTGGAGCATCCAGATGTAATTGAAGCAGGTGTTATCGGTAAGCCAGACCCTGTACGAGGTGAAATAATTAAAGCCTTTGTTTCATTACGTGAAGGCGTTGAGCCATCAGATACTTTGATTGAAGATATTCGTAATTTTGTCAAGAAGGGCTTATCAGCTCACGCAGCTCCGCGTGAAATTGAATTTAAGGATAAGCTACCAAAAACACGCAGTGGTAAGATTATGCGTCGTGTGTTAAAAGCATGGGAGTTAAATCTACCAACTGGAGATTTGTCGACGATGGAAGACTAATAGATTGTTATCAAACAGGAATTTTTTCAGTCAACGAAAAATTCCTGTTTTTTTTACGCTAAACTTTAAAATTATCCTTCTATAAGCGCTTTATATATTCTTTGATCACCATCTAGTTCAATAATCAAGGTATAAGTGTTTTGATCGTCTGTTGCAAAAATTTCAGTTCCTATAGGTAATTTAGTTGCATAAAAATCTTTAAAAAATAAAGAGGAGGTCGTCGTCTTTTTGATTTCTCCTAATTTATCACTTTTTATGAAATTATCTTTTATTAATTCCGGTTCGGTAACTTTGGTATAGATAAGTTGATTATATTGAAGGATATCTACCTGTGGGTTTTCTTTCAAAATAGATTTTGCAGTTGGATTGTCTGGTATAGCGGATGAACACCCTGCTAGTACTAATAAAAACATGAGGTTACTTATTAACAGCTTCAAAATAAAATACCCTCCCATTTTGGAAATATGTAGTTAACAGATTTCTTGAAAAATTTTAATTATTTATACGTTATTAGTTTAGTAGGTGTTACATCTATTTATTTAAAAAACATTACCATGCCTAATATCGGTTATTACTGCAAGATTGTAAGTATTTTGTATTCATCGAGATTATTAATTTTACAAATAAATAAAAATTCAATTGACTTAATAATTATGCAGTCGTATACTAATTTTAACTTATTTCAGAGGTGAGTGTATTGAAAGTAGGAATTGTTGGTGCAACTGGCTACGGTGGACTGGAGCTTATTCGATTTTTACATAATCATAAAGCAGTAGAGCAGATTGAGTTATTTACATCTTCTGAGGAAGGTGTAATTTTTTCTTCTAAGTTTGGGCATCTCGTTCAAATTGCTGATACACCGTTACAAAAAATTGATTATGAAGCTTTAGAGAAATATGATGTGGTTTTTACAAGTACACCTTCTGGGGTGACTAGTGAGCTTTTGCCCCCATTAGTAGGGAAAGGTCCTAAATTAATAGACTTATCTGGTGACTTTCGGTTAAAAGATCCTACAAGCTATGAAACATGGTATGGCAAGAAAGCAGCACCGCTGGATATTATTCAGCAAAGTGTTTATGGCTTAACTGAATGGAATGCTGAAAATGTACAACAAGCAGCTCTTATTGCCAATCCTGGTTGTTACCCTACTGCGGTTCTACTATCCGTATTACCGCTAATAAAGGAGCGATTAATCGACCCGAGCTTTTTAATAATAGATGCAAAAAGCGGGATTTCTGGAGCTGGAAATAAACCATCACAGACAACACATTTTAGTGAGGCAAATGAAAATTTCTCGATCTATAAAACAAATTCACATCAGCATATCCCTGAAATTGAACAGGCTATTTCAATGTTTGCAGATGTTCAGACAACAATAACTTTTAATACGCATTTAGTACCAATGACACGAGGAATTTTATCGACCTCTTACGCACCGACTATGCCTGGTGCCACAGAGGATCAACTGATTTCTTGTTTAAAAAATACCTATGACAAACATCCATTTGTTCGAATTGTTACGGATGTCAATAGTCTAGGAACAAATCGTGTAAAAGGTTCTAACTATTGTGATATTTTTGTGAAAGTAGACAGCCGAACAAACCGTGCCACGATTGTTGGGGTTATCGATAATTTAGTCAAAGGGGCGGCAGGGCAAGCCATTCAAAATATGAACGTTCAATTTGATTTACCGCAAACAACAGGGCTAGACGTTGTGCCGTTCTTTATTTAATATCGTAACCTCATAAAAATTAGCTTGAAGAAAGCCTTCACTTTATAGCATGCAGGAAACTGTATGCTTCTCTTATTTTAAATTTAAGGAGGAGTTAGTATATGACACTAATAGCATCAACGAATATTATGAAAAAATTATCAAGTAAAAATATTGTCTCACCAAAAGGTTTTAAAGCAGCCGGTCTACATTGTGGTTTAAAACATAAGAAAAAGGATTTGGCCATATTAGTAAGTGAAGTACCAGCTAGTGTTGCGGGTGTATTTACTACCAACGCCGTGCAAGCAGCACCATTAAAGGTAACAAAGGAAGTTGTTTATACAACTAAAAAAATGCAAGCGATGATTGTAAATTCTGGAAATGCGAATGCATGTACAGGAAAGCAAGGTGTAAAGGATGCACAAACAATGCAATCCCTTGCAGCAGAGAAGCTTGGTATTGAAGCAAGTCTAGTGGGGGTTTGTTCAACAGGTGTTATCGGTGAAATGATGAAAATGGAGCCAGTTACAAAAGGGATTACGCAATTAGAACCGAAGGATGATTTAGAAAGTGCTATTGATTTTGCACAGGCGATTTTGACAACTGATACGGTTATGAAAAACACAAGTTATAGTACAACAATTGATGATAAGGAGGTTATTATTGCTGGAGTGGCAAAAGGTTCAGGTATGATTGAGCCGAATATGGCAACGATGCTTGGTTTTATTACAACGGATGCGTATATCGAATCGGAAGTATTGCAGAGTGCATTATCCGATATCACAAATTTGACGTTTAATGCCATTACAGTGGATGGAGATACATCAACAAATGACACTGTTGTGGTTATGGCAAATGGTTTAGCAGGAAACGAAGCTTTAACGCCTGCACATCCAGATTGGCAAAACTTTTATTATACATTGAAAACAGTTGCTCAAGATCTTGCGAAGATGATTGCGAAAGATGGTGAAGGAGCAACAAAGCTAATTGAGGTAGAAGTGGAAGGAGCCATATCACATGAAGAAGCACGTAAAATTGCTAAAACGGTAGTTGGTTCACCACTTGTAAAAACAGCCGTATTCGGATGTGATGCCAACTGGGGACGTATTATTGCGGCAGTAGGCTATAGTGGGGCAACTGTTGATCCAGATAAAATTACGATTCAAATCGGTGGGGCAACAATGGTAAAAAACGGTGAGCCAATACCTTTCTCAGAAGATGAGTTGATTCAAATTTTAAAAATGCATGAGGTAAAAATTTATGTGTCACTTGGTTTAGGTGAGGGCAAGGGGCATGCATGGGGATGTGATTTAACTTATGACTACGTTCAAATCAATGCATCATATCGCTCGTAAACGTATGGTCATTAAGCTTGGCGGCAGTACGTTAGAAGGCTTAAATGAGTCGTTTTTTGAAAATTTTAAAAAGCTTCAAGAAAGCGGGGTAGAGCTTATCATTACGCATGGTGGTGGTCCAGCCATCAACCGTGAACTCGCGGCTCAAAAGGTTGAATCCTATACCTTAAATGGAATCCGTGTCACAAATGAAGCTGCAATTGACATTGTTCAGACAACACTTATTGGAAAAGTTAATCCCGATCTAGTTCATGAATTAACATCAGCAGGCATTACTGCGGTAGGATTAAATGGTTTCGATGGAAAATTAATGGTAGCCGATTATCTTGACAAAGATGTTTATGGATTTGTAGGAGAAGTCAATACAGTTAATACATCCTTGCTAGAAGCATTAATAAGTGCGAATATTGTGCCAGTTATTGCTTGTATCGGAGCGAATGAATCGGGTCAGGCACTGAATATTAATGGAGATACAGTTGCTAGTGAAATCGCATTAGCAATCAAAGCAGACAGTCTATTACTTGTCACAGATGTAAGTGGTGTTCGTATTCATGATGCATATCAATCACAAGCAACGCCTGACTTAATCCATCAATGGATTGAAGAAGGACATATTTACGGTGGTATGATTCCTAAAGTCCAAGGAGCCTTAGAATGCTTAAATGCAGGAATCCCATCTGTCCAAATTGTTGGCGAATCTTTAGTAGGGACGACCATTTTAGATAGTAAAAGAGTTTTCACCCCATTGTAGGGATGATTAAATTTAGTAGAGTAGGGGCTGATAAGAATGAGTGCTTTATTTGGTAACTATGGCAAGCGCCGTGCCCAAATAATCAAAGGACGAGGAACAGTTGTAGAAGATACTGCTGGAAAAAAATATTTAGATTTTACTAGTGGAATAGCTGTAGTAAGTCTAGGTCATGCGCACCACGCGATTGTGAAAGCGATCCAGGAGCAGAGTGAAAGGCTATGGCATATCTCTAATTTATTCGATATACCAGGTCAAGAGAAGGTTGCACAAAAACTAATAGCCGATACACATTTTTCCTATGCATTTTTCTGCAATAGTGGTGCCGAAGCCAATGAAGCGGCTATTAAACTGGCCCGTAAGCATACAGGGAAGCATCATATAATTTCCTTTGAAAAGTCATTCCATGGGAGAACTTTTGGCGCAATGTCCGCAACGGGTCAGGGCAAGGTACATAATGGCTTTGGACCACTTGTCGGTAAATTTACAATTCTTCCTTTTAATGATGTGAATGCCCTTGAAGCAGCCATCGATGATTCTGTAGCAGCCATAATGCTAGAAATGATTCAAGGAGAGGGAGGCGTAAACAGTGTATCTGCGGAATTTGCCGCTGCATTAGCAAAAATCTGTGAAGAAAAAGGAATTCTATTGATCGTTGATGAAGTTCAAACAGGAATAGGACGAACTGGAACAAGATATGCCTTTGAGCAAACAATTTTAAAACCACATATTGTGACATTGGCAAAAGGACTAGGTGGCGGCTTCCCTATCGGTGGTATGCTTGGAACTGCTGAATTATATGACACATTTGGTCCTGGAACCCATGGCACGACATTTGGTGGTAATCCACTCGCGATGAGTGTAGCAGAAACTGTACTTGACCATGTTTTTGATTCCGCATTTTTGCAAAATGTACAGGAGCTATCAGCCTATTTTGTGAATCAGTTAAAGGTGAATCTGCCTTCTACTTACACGGTACAGGGCAAAGGTTTACTGCTTGGAATTGGTTGTGGTACTGCAGAAGTGGCGCCATATATTGCGGCTGCAGAGGAAAAGGGCTTATTATTAGTAGGAGCGGGACCAAACGTTATTCGTATATTACCACCTTTGACAGTAACAAAAGAGGAAATTGATGAAGCGATTACTATTTTAAAAACAATATTGCCCTAATTATTAAAGTTGTATCATTGAAGAATCTGCTAGCATAAATCTAGCAGATTCTTTGTATTGGTCATAGTTTATTGTAGCTGTTTTACCACTGTCTTTACTAGGTCGGGGAGCCAATGATGGAGTTGGCTAAATGTAAATCCAGCAGCTTCTGCCTTTGCATTTGACATATACCAATCTGCTGGAACTCCATAGGGTGACTGTGAATGCTCATCGCTACCAATTAGCGAAATTCTAGCATGGTTTCCACTAGCCTCTTCAATTAGTCCAATTAAATCCTTTAAAGAAATGGCACCTGATGCTGTAGCATTATAAGGACCCTCTATTGGAGAAATACCGGCAAAATATAAAAATGCTGCGGCTTCCTCATCTGTGATGTAACTCATCTTTGCTTCAATATTTGGTAAAGAAATCGGTTCTCCCTTGAGAATTCGTTCCACATGAAAGTGTAAACGTTGTGTATAATCGTTCTCGCCCATAACAATTGGAAAACGCACAGCAACAACAGGGAAGGTAGCCTCTTTGAAAAATAGTGCTTCAGCTTGTCGTTTGCCTTCACCGTAGGAAAAATCTTCACGGTTCCCCATACGAATTTCATAATCATAAGGATTAAAATCCTCTTCCGATTTTACATTGCCGTCTACCTCGTAAGTGGATAGAGTAGAGGTAAAAACGAGTTTTTTTGTTTTACCTTCTAAAATTTCACAGAGTTTTTGAGCTTCATCTGGTGCATAACAAATATTATCAAAGACGATATCCCATGAGGAACTTTCAAGCGCCTGTGCTAACGCTTCGGCATCATCACGATTCACAATTAACTGCTTTACCTGTGCCCCAAAAGGATTACCACTTTGGCCCCGTGTTAATATCGTAACAGTGTGTCCATTTTGAAGACATAGCTCAACAAGCTTTTTTCCAAAAAAACGTGTACCGCCTATTACCAATATGTTCATACTTTTCCACCCCTTATTAGTAGTCCTCTTTATCATGACAAAAAAATAGACTTCCTACAATGCAAAAGTGCTTGTAGGAAGTCTGTTTATTTAAATATTAGTTTGAAAGCTTCAAAGGATGGAACGCTGGCATCATTTTTCAGAAGATGACAAAGCGCTTAGTTAAGGCAATTATTGAGTCGGAGTCTCAGGTGGTGGAGTTGTATTACCGTTGTCTCCTCCATTATTTCCATTCCCGTTGTTTCCAGAGCCATTGCCGTTATTTGAGCTGTTGCCATTATTTCCATTGCCCGTACCATTGCCGTTATTGCCATTATTGCCATTATTGCCATTATTGCCATTGTTTGAGCCGTTGCCATTACTGCTGGAACCATTGCCATTATTAGATCCATTCCCGTTATTACCACCGGTTCCATTCCCAGAGCCATTGCCATTATTGCCAGTACCATCCTCAGGTGGCGTAATTGGAGGAATTGTCTCTTGATCGCCCTCTTGATCAGGTTCATCCTCACTTCCTCCAGTTGAAACCACATTTGATTGTGGAGAGGTTAAACCTGTGATATCTACAGCAACAACAACGTAGGCTTGTCCACTTGCAACTGTTATGCTTTGAGTTGATTCAAGCACTGAATTGACAAGCGTATGACCACCGTTTGTCACATTATATATTCGGTAACCAACAACATCATTGGAAGAGCCAGACCAAGATAATGTGTTGCCATTAATCGATGCAGTTACTGCTGCTGGTGGGTTGCCATCTGCTGGGAAGTCAACCGCTGAAACAGATGAATTCGATAATGTCGAATTTTTAGGTAGTAGACTAGCAGGGTTACCACCAAGTCGTCCAAGCATGCGTTTTATAAATGCTTGATTAATACCTGCGCCACCTGTTTTTACAAATTCCGGCGGTGTGCTAGGGAGAGCATTATATGTTTTCCCTTTGATCGTTACAACACTTGAAGAAGCAAGGCTATCATCAGGTTGGGAAGGTAAAAAGACTTTTGCGTTAAACAAGTCAGATCGCACAAGTCCAGCGCTCGAACATGCTGCTGAAGGTGCTAAGCCAGAAATACCACAGAATGAAGCAGACACAACATTTTTTGGCTGCTTAAATCTTGTTTTAGGGGCTATTAATTGCGGATCAACATCATAGACCGAATTCATTAATGTTCCCCATAGCTTGTTTATGCGCACACTAGGCTGCAAATACGTATTGTTAAATGCATATAAAGTTTTTTGTTTATCATAGCCCAACCATACACCCAATGATACATTTGGGTTATAGCCAACTAGCCATACATCTTTATACTCTTGTGTAGTACCTGTTTTTGCAGCGAAATCGGCAGAGAATTTTAGCGTGTTTTTTGCCATTGTACCTGTTCCCTTTGTTAAAACATCTCGTAGCATATCTGTAACGATATAAGAGGTTTCAGGACTGTAAACTTGTACAGGTTCAGCTTCATGTTTATAAACGATATTTCCCTCTTGATCCTCAATTCTATCTATCATGTAGGCATCAATGAACTGACCACCATTTGCAAAGGTTGCAAAGGCATTTGTATTTTCTTCTACAGTTGTTCCTATTTCTAATGCGCCAATTCCTGTTGAAAGGTTTGTATAATCATTAGGGGCTAATTTAGTAAAGCCCATTTTTGCTAAGTAATCAGCAGGACGTTTATTAATAATATCATTGTATAAACGTAAGGCTGACAAGTTTTGTGAGTCTGCTAACGCTTCACGTGCAGGAATTAAGCCACGCTCATCACTTGTAATATAGTTTTTAGGACTCCATTTGCCGATAGAGAATTTTACGTCAACTAATGGACTACCTGCGCCAATTACACCATATTCAATAGCTGGTGCATAAACAAGTAATGGCTTCATTGTTGAACCGTTTGGGCGGAATGCCTGTGTTGCATGGTTTACTTCAGTTGTTTTAAAGTCACGACCACCTACAAAGCTTAAAATACGGCCAGTAGTATTTTCAATTAAAATACTTCCTACCTGTACTGGCATTTCTACATCTATTTCTTCACCTGTTACAGGATCTTTATCTTTTCCTGTATACGTATGACCATAATATTTAAAGTTTTCTGCTGCTTTTTGCATGGCATCGTACATATCTTTATTGATTGTTGAATAAATACGATAGCCTTTAGAGCGGACATCACGATCTGCTAGAATCTTGTACTTATCTTTTAATTTTTCTTCATTCTTTAAGCGTTCAGGATCAATTCCATCTTCCGCTGCTAGTTTTTCAGCAATAATATCTGTTGCCCGACTTTCCAGCTCATATGTTAACCATGGATAGCGGTCTTCTGGGCGCATTTCAGGTGAACGGAAGTCTGCTTTGATGTCATAGTTTAGTGCTGTTTGATACTGAGCTTCATCAATGTAACCTGCATCCTTCATACGATAAAGGACGGTTTTCATACGATCAATGCCAGGTTGAAGTGCTTCTTCACTTTTAAGTACACCTTTATTTGTAAAAGGTGTATAGGCAAAAGGTGCTTGTGGAATACCTGCTATGTACGCCGCTTGAGGTAGCGTTAAATCTTTTGCTTTGACACCAAATATACCTTCAGCTGCCGTCTCAACTCCTGCAATATTTCGCCCTGACGCATTACGACCATAAGGAATAATGTTTAAATAGGCCTCTAAAATTTCATCCTTTGTCATAAAGTGCTCTAATCGCATAGCAAGTAAAAGTTCTTTTGCTTTACGTTCATAGGATACTTCATTTGTTAATACTTGGTTTTTTATAAGTTGTTGTGTTAATGTAGAGCCACCTGTTTGTGTTGCAGAGTTTGTAACATCCTGAAGCAATCCTCGAATAACAGCCTTTGGCACAATCCCATTATGCTCACGGAAGTATTCATCTTCTGTTGCGAGAACGGCATTAATAACATCAGGTGACACATTATTAAGTGTTGTTTCACGACGATCTAAATCAGTTCGCAATTTCCCGATATAAATATCATTGGCAAAATAAATCTCACTGGTAGAGTCATAGTTAAAAATAAGCTCTCGTAAATCTTTCTTAGAGCGTAAAGGTTCTTCTTTTACGAGAGAAGCAAAATAGCCGGCACCCACTGAACCGGCAAATACAGTGCCTACCAATGCAAAGACTAAAAATAGTAAAAATAAGTTCCAGGTAACACTACCTGAAATACGTAATCTCTTCATCCATTTTTGTTGAATTAATTCATCGATCTTTGCATTGATTTTCTCAATCCAATCTTTCAATGTATCGACCTCCTAAAATCTTGTTTATTATAGCACATATTGATTTGGCTCGAACATAGTTATTGACAATCAAAAAGAATCGTATAGAATAATGCTTATAGTTTTCTAGTGAAGAAGAGCTTGCAGTAGTTTCTATATTCCCTGTTTAGAGAGCCAGCGGTTGGTGAAAGCTGGTCATAGTGTAGAGATGAATTACGTGCTTGGAGCTTAGACGTGCGCGCCTGCGATAAAGGCGGTTGAATGAAGTGGAAGATGGATGACATCTTCAAGCTGGGTGGTACCGCGTTAATTTACAATTTAACGTCCCTGCATGCAATTGTTTGCGTGTAGGGACTTTTTTGTTCTCCCTACACGAGATATTAAAACTTAGGAGGAATAAAAATGACGAACGAATTATTGCAAGATCTAGAATGGCGTGGGCTGCTATATCAACAAACCGATGCTGAAGGAATGGCTAAACTTTTAGATGAACAGTCGGTTTCATTATACTGTGGTGTTGATCCAACTGCTGATTCTATGCATATTGGACATATTGTCCCTCTTTTAACGCTACGCCGCTTTCAAAAAGCTGGTCACCGTCCAATTTTGTTAGTGGGTGGGGCGACAGGTATGATTGGTGATCCATCTGGTCGTTCAGAGGAACGTCAATTGCAAACGGTTGAACAAATTGATAAAAATGTTCAGGGTATTCGTGGGCAATTAGAGCGTATTTTTGATTTTGCTGAAGATGGCAATGGCGCACAATTAGTGAATAACCGTGACTGGATTGGCGAAATGAACACGATTGAATTTTTACGTGATTACGGGAAATTAATTAACGTTAACTACATGCTTGCGAAGGATACGATTGCATCACGCCTTGATACAGGGATTTCATTTACTGAGTTTGCGTATACTTTAATTCAAGGTATTGATTACAATCATTTATACAACAATTACAACTGTCGTATTCAAGTAGGTGGCTCTGACCAGTGGGGGAATATTACAACAGGTTTAGAAGTGATTCGTAAAACACATGAGGAAGAAACGAAAGCTTTTGGTATAACAATTCCTTTAGTAACGAAAGCAGATGGTACAAAATTTGGTAAAACAGCAGGTGGCGCTGTATGGTTGGATGGCAAAAAAACATCTCCATACGAGTTCTACCAATTCTGGATTAATGCTGCGGATGCTGACGTTGTAAAATACCTAAAAATCTTCACATTCCTTTCTCGAGAAGAAATTGAAGCATTAGCTGTATCTGTAGAAGAGGAACCTCATTTACGTAAGGCACAAAAAGCACTAGCTGAAGAAATGACTCGCTTAATTCATGGTCAAGAAGCATTAGATCAAGCCATTCGCATTACAGCTGCATTATTCTCAGGAGATTTAAAAGCACTTTCTGCTGAGGAAATGAAGGATGCTTTTAAAGATGTTCCTTCTATTGAAATGGCAAAAGAAGATAAAAACATTGTGGACTTACTGGTGGAAGCGGCTATCTCACCTTCAAAACGTCAAGCTCGTGAGGATGTTACGAATGGAGCAATTAGTGTGAACGGTGAAAAGGTCACTGATTTAGGTTATGTAATTGATGGGAAGGATCGTTTAGAGGACGCATTTAGCATTGTACGTCGTGGGAAGAAAAAATATCATATGGTGAAGTTTGTTTAATTAAAAAATAATCAAAACCCTGAAAAAGTCGATTTGCCACAGAAATGTGATGCAAATCGACCTTTTTTTATCGTTCAGTTGAGGATTTGGATTAATTATTTTTTCATAATTACTGTACATTCTTAAGCGTCACGTTTTAAGCTTTGTAATACACCAGTTTTCCCTGTGCCCTTCAGAAGGATATTTTGCTTTAATTATTTAAAAAAATTGGAAGTTCTACATCTTCATAATTCTCAGGATGAAGCAATTTAGCTAGCTTTAATGCTCCCTCTAGTAGACGCGGGGATGGGCGACAATAAAGCCATTCCTCCATCACATGAAGTTGTTGTAATTGAACGGCTTGTAGCTCCTGCGCATGAGGACGTTTCAATAAATTTGCTGGTTGAATTCGCTCAAAGGCTACACCTACCCAAGCCATCAAAATATAGTCAGGATTACGTTGTACTACATCTGTCCAATCAGTTTGCACATTAGCTAATGCTACATCCTGAAAACAATTTTGACCACCAGCAATAGCACTAATTTCAGTTAGCCAGTTTAATTTCCCAGCAGTAAAAATAGGATTTGGCCACCATTCCCAATAAAGGGTAGGTCTTTTAGCAACTGTTTGAGCAATAGAACGTAAGTGTTCAATACATTGTAAATAACTCTCAGCTATGTTTTTAGCGCGGCCCTCAACACCACATGCTTTGCCTAAAGTATGAATATCCTGTGCAATTTCCTCTAAGGAATTAGCATTAAACACAATATGTGGTATATTTCTAGCTTGTAATGCTTCAATATTCTTTTCCATGCCAGGGACACTTAAGGATGCGAGTACAAGATCTGGTTGTAGTGCCTCTAATGCATCCATATTAATCGATAAATCTGGTCCGAGCTGGGGCAAGTCTTTCACTGCTAATGGCCAATCAGAAAAATCATCAACACCAACAAGCTGATCCAGCAAACCTAAATACGCTACAAGCTCAGTATTACTAGGACAAATTGAAATTAAACGCATATCCCTATACCCCCATTGTTTTTAAGAAAAGTATAGCGAGTATAGGCGATACACACAATGAGCAAATGCTTCAGGGTTTTTTCGAGCTCCCTTGAAAAGCTCCCCTTCAACATCCGCTGTGGCTTTAGGTCAACACAGTCGATCCCTCCAGAATGTGATGATCTTTGCCTGAGTTTCTCTATTTCAACGGACGTTTGTTATCCTGCTGAATAGGGGAAAAATTGTATTTATCTCGTTGTCTATAGAGGTGGGGGTATTATGTACCTAATGCTTCGCTTTCAGTATAGAAACATTTTTTGCTGTCGCTGCGCTTTCACACGGTAAATGCTAAATCGAGATAAATAAAGGTATGCCTGCAAGAGACATACCGAGTAATTGTTTTTATGAAAGTGCAACAGCTTCCAGTGATTCTTCTTTTTTCGTTACTGGACCCATTGCATTTGTAATAATTTGTTTAATATCTTCTAACGTTGCTTTACGTGGGTTTGTTGCAGCGCAAACATCTAACATTGCGTTTTTCGCTAAAATTTCAATATCTTCGTCCTTCGCACCTAACTCACGGAAGCCACTAGGGATATTTAAATCATTTGATAATTTTTCTATAGCTTCAATCGCCTTTTCAGCAGCATCACGTTTACTTAGTCCCTCAACATTTTCACCTAATAACTCAGCAATTGTTGCAAAACGTTCAGTACGAGCTGTTAAGTTGAAGCGGCAAACATGTGGCAATAAAATGGCATTACATACACCATGTGGAAGGTTATAGAAGCCGCCTAATTGATGTGCAATGGCATGTACGTAACCAAGTGAAGCATTGTTAAATGCCATACCCGCTAAAAATTGAGCATACACCATCTGTTCACGTGCTTCTAAATCCGCACCATTTGCATAGGCACGCGGCAAATATTCTGGAACTAACTGAAGTACCTTTTCAGCACATGCATCCGTAATTGGTGTTGCATTTGTCGACACAAATGATTCGATTGCGTGTGTTAAGGCATCTAAACCAGTTGCTGCAGTTAGAGCAGGAGGTAAGCCAATCATTAACTCTGGATCATTAATAGACAAAAGCGGCGTAACATGTTTGTCCACAATCGCCATCTTCACCTTACGAGCAGTATCCGTGATAATCGTGAAACGAGTCATCTCACTAGCTGTACCAGCAGTCGTATTAATTGCGATTAATGGTACTAGTGGGTTTTGTGATTTGTCAACGCCTTCATAATCATGAATACGTCCACCATTCGAAGCAATAAGTCCGATACCTTTCGCTGCATCGTGGGCACTTCCTCCTCCAAGAGAAACAATAGAATCACAGTTTTCTGCATGATACACTGCAATACCATCTTCAATGTTCTGATCTGTTGGATTTGGTTCTGCTTTCGGGAAAATTGCTACATCAATTCCAGCAGCTGTAATGATGTTAGCAATTTGTTCAGAGAGACCTAATTTGTGTAAGCCCTCATCTGTTACGATTAATGTCTTTTTCACTTCTAAATCATTTAAGCGTTTACCAACTTCTTGAATTGCTCCAGGTCCAAATAAGTTTGTTTTCGGCATTACAAATTGCTTTAGAACGTCTGACATATTTCCAACCCCTTTAAAAAAATTGTTATTGCTTGAATGATGGTGAACCATCTTTCGAAATTCATCGTATTCTATTTTTTATGAAAGTTCAACTCATATTTTTGTTAAAATATCCCCGTTTTACCAAGTTGTTATTTTACAAAAAAGATGAACCATTTTATTGATGGCTGTACAATTGGATTACCTAGGGATATTGATTTTAATACACTTTTTAAATGTTTTTTTATAAAAGTAAAATATATTTTTTGAGGAATTGGTTCTAAAATCAAGCTGGAATACATAGTAAAAAACTGATATTTTATATTGATTATAATGATAGTGTTTAAGTTGTTTTTCCTTATGCAATTACTATTTTAATGTACATAAAATTGTCATTATTTAGATGAATTAATGGTTATTTTTTTGAGCTTTAAAAGTTGTAGTCAATGCAAGTAGTAAATATAGAACAATTGTATAGAGGAATAATCCACACATATAAAAAATTGCTGTTGTATTTGTATGAATAGGTGGATTTCCACTATGAGCGTTGATATGGTATTCCTGTTGTTTAAAGCCAAACCAAATACCTGTTAATAGGAGAATCAAAAATATAACCGCAAATAGCGTCTTTTTATGGAAAATGAGCCGCATTAGATTTTCTCTGAAAAGCGTTGAAAAAGAGCAGGGATGTTCAAAAGGTTTATTCCTATCAAATGGAACAATGAAAAATGTCATTAGTCCACTATAAATTAAGATCAGCATAACTAATTCATCAAGCTTCATATTATCCTCCTTTTACTTTGAATATTTCCTACATTTGACTTATTTCAAACAAAAAAGTTCCATTAGCTTCTTAAAAAATTTTTCGTTTAGTAGATATTTTTGCAGGGATTTTTAAATATTCATTGAATATTATTTCAATGAATATATTTTTAATGAAGGGGTGCTTACAATGTCATTACGACATGAACAGAAGGAGCAACGAAAGGCCGTTATTTTAACATCTGCACTGGATTTGTTTATAAGGAAGGGATATGGGGAAACAAAGGTTGCCGATATTGCCAAAGCTGCTGATATGAGTATAGGATTGCTTTTTCATTATTTCGACTCTAAGGAAAAACTTTATGAAGAGCTTATTCGAATAGGCTGTGACCGACTTAAAATGGATTTTCACTTTGCTGATGAATCACCATTGGACACGTTTAAGGTAGTTGTTGAGGAGTTATTTAATATGATTTGTACAAATCCATCTGCTGCAAAAATGTTTGTATTGATGGAAAATGCCCAGCATCTTGAACACTTATCAGAGGATTTAAAGGAAATGCTTTCTGAGGCAGACAAATTGATAGAACGGAGTATCCCTTTAATTGAAAAGGGACAATTGTTAGGTGAAATCAGGCAAGGGAATCCAGAAGCCCTTGCAGTGTCATTTTGGTGTTCTATACAAGGAATTGCTCAATATATTGCGTTACATCCAGAAACGCCTTGTCCTAATCCTATGTGGATTCTTTCGATACTTGAAAACAAGGAGGTTAATTGAAGATGAAAACATCCCGGAGAAACATAATGATCTTTATTGTTGTTGTGTTACTGTGTGGTTGGTTTGGTGTTTTAGTGGATAAATTGATTCCAGAGCAGCCTCAGGGAGATACTCTTGGTATGGGAATTTGGCTCATATCTCCGCTGCTTGCAACCATCCTGTTACGTTCCTTTGCAGGAGATGGCTGGCGGGATATAGGCTTATTGCCTAATTTTAAGGGCAATTTAAAATGGTATGTCATTGCACTTTTCATTTATCCAGCAGTCACAACTTTAGTACTTTTAATTAGCTATGTATTCAACTGGATGGACTTTTCAGCCTTTAATCTAAGCACTGTATTATCTGTGTTTCTTAGTGGATTACTTATTCAATTCGTTAAAAACTTTTTCGAGGAATCCGTATGGAGAGGTTATCTGACAAGTAAGCTTTCAAATTTAAAGTTGAATGATTTTTGGCTCTATCTAATTGTTGGTGGTGTTTGGGGTGCATGGCATATCCCGTACTTTCTTGTGTTTTTATCAGAGAGTGATATCATCAGTGTACTTCCTGTCAATAGATGGCTATTTACAATAATAGGTATCGTCACGATGATTTGCTGGACAGTGATGTACACAGAAATTTACTTAATGACAAGGAGTATATGGCCGCTTGTCCTTATGCATATGACTGAGGATGCACTTGTTAATCCACTTATTCTCGATGGCTATATCAAACTTGCTCAGGGAAAAGAATTTCTCGTTTCCCCATCTGCAGGGATTTTAACTACTTGTCTATATCTCGTAGTTGGATGGTTATTGCGGGTGAAACGAAAAAAAATGAGGAGCGGGTATGGTGCGCAATCAGTTAATTTCTAAAATTGATAAGGCATTGTTGTAGTTAAAACACTTACTTCGGTAGGTGTTTTTGTGAAAGTGTTGAAAAATGCGAATAAGAAGTGGTGAGGTCATGTCATTTTGGTTAAAAGATTATTCGATTCTTCTAAATAAGTTGACCTATTTACAGTTTAAGCTTACAGATAAAAAGCTTTCTTCAACTGAGAGAACTGCTACAGAAGGAGAATTACGATATTGTTTAGACAGGAAAGAACAATTTGAAAAGTTAGTTTCTAAATTCGATTCTATAGAGCAAAAAATCCTTTACGAGAAATATGTGAACAGTAAAACACTCGTACAAATTGCACACGAATTAGGATACTCCGAACACTATATCCACAATAAGTATTCTCAAATAAAGCGATTGATTAAATTCAGTGAAAGTTGAGGTGATGTTCTATGAATCTAGCAATGATTAGTGAAGAATTTGGAGAGCAAATAGCAGCCATTACAGTTGGAACAAGGTATGAAATAAGTAGTGAATCGGATAACGATATTCCAGTGATGGAGGCACGGATCCGTAACACCATGTATTGCTTGTGGAAGGATGCTACGTCAAAAGAGTTGGCCAAGTATTTAGAGCGATCAGCGGAACAATACTTTCAGGAATTGTATGAGTTTTCATACGGTGTTACCTCTTATGATGACGATGTAAGTATAACTAAAGGAACCGAACGACTCGCTTTAATGATTATTGCAGAGAAAGAGAACAGGAAACGTCAAATAGACCGCTTAGAGAGGGCATACAAGCGTTTTTGCTCTATCTTGGATGTTTTACCTACACAAGATGTGGAAGTGCTAAAACAATACTTTATAGAACGTAAAAAGGTTGATTATGAGTTACTACGTGGAGTTGTGAAAAAGCATCTTACATTTATTGAGGCATACTATGATAAAGACACAGAAGCAGCGGAGCAACGTTCAAAAGAAATCTCTAATGATATTGAAGGACCAGCACCAAAAGCCAAGCCTATAACGGTGCAACAACTGAAGAAGAATAAGAAAAGAGCAATGAAGCAATTGAATAAATTGTTTATATAGACACTTACCTTTGGGTAGGTGTTTTTTTATTTTCAGATAAACTGTCAGATCAATCATTATGAGTGTGGTCTTTTGTTATTTTAGTGTGGGAGCCTTCCACAATTTATAAATTAAGCAATTCGAATTACATTAATTAAGGCATATTTCCTTAGATTATATTTCTTGCAAAGTATTTATATGGTAACTTTGGTATATAAAAATATATCTAGGGAGGAAATCATGCGTAAGTTACCTTTAGTAATTATTTTCTGTTTAATTTGTTCTTTAATTTTGCCACCTTCGGCTTTAGGGGCAAATACAGAATATGACCATGCAGCATTAATGGAGTATGAGGGATATGGGCAAGCAATCTATGAGACATTGGTAGAGGAGACAGCTTACATAACAGGGCAATATACGAACAATAAAGAATATGTCAACAAATCAGTTGACCAATTAAAGGACTATGCAAAATTTTGGTGGGGAGAAGCTAAAGAGCTAAATCATGCTAGCTTGCAAGATGTTGTCTCAGCTGGCGGAGGGTATTTTTTGACGATTGGTGATTGGTTTAAAAAGACATTTGGGGATTATGGTGATAAGTATTATCCGCCTATATATAATGACCTTAGTAAATATGTAGTTGTGAGTGATAAATGTCCGTCACAAATGACAAGATGCAGTGAATTTAGAGTTAAGTTTGGTTATGTACTTGTGATTAATGGTACTACTAAGATTCGTTACGACGATGGTGTAGTTGCTTTTGATTATTTGGTATCTGGTCGTGCAGATAATAGTGGATTTGGTAGATTTATCATTACAGCTGGTAGTAGGTATTTTTATGATGGCGATACTATTAATTTTTCTCCATCTACTTATAGTTTTTTTGAGCAAAATCAATTAGGTTATGAATACTATAGAGGCGATTTTGGTAAAGTTATACCAATTATGAATCTTTTTGGCGTATCTGCGCACTTTGAGACAGATGACAGTGTAGTCATAATAGATGACAAACCTAATGACGATTTTGACAGGTTTAAAAAGTATGTCGATGAAAAACTAGACAAGATAGCTACACCTCAACCAAAACCTTATCTAGTGTGTCCTAATGGCACTAAGATTCAGATGTCTGTATCAGGTAGCACCTTCTTGAATTCTGATGGTACAGTAACGGTAGTTAATAAAGACGGTACAGCACAAGTAGACAATGTAACCTGTCAGCTAGGATGGGAAAAACCAGAAGTTAAATATATAGATGATCGAGCTGTTATTCAAACACCAGATGGCAAATGGCAAGATGCTGAAACTGGAAAAGCTATTGTTGAAAAAGAACCTGAACCTGAAAAACCAACAGAACCAAGCAACCCAAGCTGTAATGATTCAGATAATATGGAAGTGGATTCAGGACAGTGTGAGGGCGTACCTTACTTTGGCTCAAAGCTGGAGTTCATTTTCGGGAATGCAACGGGTAATAAAAACCATATAGATCGTTCCCTTGCTATGGAACTGCAGCTAAATAACATTGGCATTTTTGACGATGCAAAAGGCAAGAAACTTGTACTCGATAATTTATCTAATACTTTTGATGATCCTACGAGTATTCGAGAGACACTAGATAATGGTCGAGTAGTTAGAACGTCTGTCCTTAAGGGTCCAAATGGTGATTTGAAAGTTGAATCAGTGTGGGATAAAGAGAAATTAATATCCGTTAAGCTTGGTGAAGATGTTGTTAAGGAGCCTGAAGATGGTACAGTATGGGAATATATAAATATTACTCAACCATTTTATGATGGTACAAAAATACCGAAATCATTTGAATTAGAAGCAGACGGAGAAAAATTCTGGGTACATCCAAACGGAACAAAACATATGGTCGAGTATATCACAAGAGATGCAACTACACATGGTATGCCGATAAATAGCCAAACTTTATTGACCAGTTTCCATAATTCTGTTAAAGGTGCAGTTAAGGAAGGCATTAAATATGAAGAAATTATGAATATAGGCAATTGGGAGTTAATATTTAGTAAGCCACGTGAAGATGGATTACTACCAGTAATAAAGCATGCCGTTTATATGCCGTAGCTTGAAGGAGATATGTTTTATGTTACAAGTAATAGAGTACGAAGAGAGACAGACTGTAAATATTGAATTTGATTTATATATACCGATTAATATAGAATTCGGTACTTGGAATATTACAAAGGAACCAACAATATATTGGCGAACTGGGGATTTTAAGAAATCTTTAGTTGAAATAGGAGTAGGGAAATATACAGGTAAAATTCGTTCCATTACACTAACTTTGTGTGAGCATGTACACCATACGGAAAATTTCAATTTTAAAGATATTAATTATATTGAAGGTTTACCTATTTTTCAAATTGAAGAATCTATTAATAAGACATATATGGATGAAAAGGGCAAATTGAATGTTTATATAGGAGATGATAAAGTATTGATATCATTTTCAGAAAATGAAATTATGTCAATTGTACAAAATGATAATGTAGGATTTGCTATAGACAACGATAAAATGGTTTGTGGCATTATAATTAGTAGTATAGTAGAACATGAAAAGAATTTATTAAAAGATGCATTGAAATAATGTGATGATTAATAAAAAAGACCACTCTTATGGGTGGCAATAAATAGGCATTATCAAAACACTTACCTTTGGGTAGGTGTTTTTTTAAGTGCGCCCGGCATGCGTATGAACTATAGGGTGCAAGTCCCGAACCCCGAAGACAGAAGTAGAGGTTAGCCAAGAGCAAGGGTGTCCGTGGCGACGCGGAATCTGAAGGAAGCTGGAGGCAAAACACCGGTCCGAGGAACACGAATCTCATAGAAGGCTAGGTATGATTGGATGAGTGTGCTTAACAACACAAAGTCCTTTCTGTCGAAGGTCATATCGAGTAAATGAGGCGGATAGATGGTGTGAAAGTGCATGCGCTTACCCGGGGAGGTCTGATGGAAACGCAAAGTACACTTTGTAACCTACTTAGCGATAGGTAGCTGAACCATCAGAAGTCAGCAGAGGTCATAGTACCATTCACTTCTAGAATGAAGGGGAAGGACCGAACAATTCGGAGAAAATAGCCCTTGGCATGCAGTTTTCTATGATAAACACAGAAAATCCAAAAGGACCGACTTAATGGAGGTAATGGTGAATCCCATGAGGGACATTGAGCGGGTGCAGTAGAAACTGTTATAAAAAGACAAGCTATTCACGGAGGAATCGAACGAGATGTTAATGAATCAAATATTATCACGGGAGAATCTGCTTCTCGCACTCAAACGGGTGGAACGAAACAAAGGGAGTCATGGAGTAGACAAAATGCCCGTAAAATTCCTACGACAGCATGTAGTCGAAAACTGGCTAACGATTAAGAAGCAAATTCTTGAGGGAACCTACCAACCACAACCAGTCCGCAGAATCGAAATCCCGAAACCTGACGGCGGTGTGCGACTATTAGGAATCCCAACCGTGACAGACCGACTCATTCAACAGGCGATTGCCCAAGTGCTATCCAACCTATACGACCTGAACTTCTCGAATCATAGTTACGGATTTCGACCAAAACGAAGTGCTCACGATGCAATCCGAGAAGCCAAAGGCTATATAAAAGAAGGATACCGCTGGGTAATAGATATGGACTTAGAGAAATTCTTCGACAAAGTAAACCACGACCGTCTAATGAGTACATTAGCGAAGAAAATTTCTGATAAACCTCTACTCAAGCTGATTCGTAGATACTTACAATCGGGTGTCATGATAAATGGTGTCGTTTATGATACAGATGAAGGAACACCCCAAGGGGGTCCACTGAGTCCACTCCTCTCAAACATTGTCCTGGATGAATTAGACAAAGAGATAGAGAAACGTGGTCATAAATTTGTCCGTTACGCCGATGACTGCAATATTTATGTGAAAACAAAACGAGCAGGAGAACGAGTGATGGCAAGTATCAAAACCTTTATTGAGAAGACGCTACGATTGAAAGTAAATGAGAAGAAATCCGCAGTGGCTCGTCCTTGGCAACGTAAATTCCTAGGATTTAGCTTTACCTCCCGCAAAGAACCACAAGTTCGAATTGCGAAAGAGAGCATAAAGCGAATGAAGAATAAAATTCGGGAATTAACAGCTAGAAAGAAGCCATTTCCAATGGAGTACCGAATTCAACAATTGAATCAATACTTAATTGGGTGGTGTGGCTACTTTGCATTAGCGGATACGAAATCAGTATTTGAATCACTGGATGGATGGATTAGAAGAAGACTTCGCATGTGTTTATGGAAGAATTGGAAGAAGCCTCGTACGAAAGTGCGCAACCTCATTCGCTTAGGAGTTCCAGACTGGAAGGCTTACGAATGGGGCAATACTCGCAAGAGTTACTGGCGTATTTCGAAAAGTCCAATATTACACAGAACCCTTGGTAACTCTTATTGGAGTAACCAAGGGCTCAAAAGTCTGCAAGCTCGTTATGAAATCTTGCGTTATTCATCTTAATTGAACCGCCGTATACGGGTCCGTACGTACGGTGGTGAGAGAGGTCGGGGGTTAGTCACCCCCTCCTACTCGATTTGTTAGATATTGATATATAATAATAGTAAGTGGATAGGGAGGGATATAAATGAATTATTCTCATTTTATTAATGTCACAAAAAAAGTGTATCAACTCGCTTGTAATAGACAGACCAGTAACAGTGTTGAAGCTATTCAACAATTAGAAAATTATATGTATCAACTAACATTTGATGAAATAAAGTTTATTCAAACAATAATGTATTTAGGAAGAGATACAAAAGATGAAGAACGTTTGAAATATTCTAATAGGGAATTATTTGAGAGCCAAAAACGTTATCTTGAAAGGAAATCTTGGAGTAAAAGAGAGCTAGAAGCTGATCATATTATTGCAAAAACCCCTTTAGATGAGTATCTTCAAAAAGGCTTAGAAATAGTAAAAAATCTTGATACTCAACTAAGTTGTGATAATAACAATTTAAACATTGAAAATGAACAAATACATGTAAACAACCAAAAGGAGGCTAATTATATGTCACAATACTATAAAATCGAAGTGGTTGGCGCGAGATTTGTAAACTCATATTTAGAAAAAGGATGGGTACTTATAGATACAACTAGGGAATTATCAAGTTATGGAGAGATATCCGTTTCATATCATATGGGATACCCTATCAATTCTTATATCGCTGATTTAAAGGGGATAATAGATAAATATGAGGAATTAGAATTATTTGAAGAACTTAAGAAGCGACTGTGTGAAAAAGAAGGATTAGATCCACAAGGTTTAAGGGAAGAATCGTTTTATTTGGGGAATCACCCCAAAAATGAAACAGTAAATTTTTTAAATAATTATGTAAATGTATTAAAGAATAAAAATGGCAACTATATATATGTTGATCCTTCAAGCGAGAAAAAAGAAGAATCTAACATCAAAGAAACTGCATCTGTAACAGTAGATGAAGATGATTTACCATTCTAAAATTAAAGCTACATCTTACATGGTGTGGCTTTTTATTATGTGTTTGTAATTAAAGAAAAATGCTTTTATGTATTTTGTTAATTAAACCGTATGACAATGCCTTTTCTTTTAGCATTGTCACCTTCTTAATTAGAAGAAGATTTTTTCAAGTACGAAGAAAACCAAAAGTAATTCAGAACAAGTGAGCTCTAATTCAACTTTCATATTCTCACCACCTTTTTATTCAGTTAAAAAATATTCTGTGCGGTGAGGGTAAATTATATTCCAACTATGAAAATAATTGTGGAGAGATGAACAATGTTTGAACAAATGGAGGAGGTGTTGCTACTTTAGTTATTAATTTGCTGATAGCAAATTAAAATTTATACTAAAGAAATGGCAAACAAAAAGCCACTCATTTGAGTGACTAAAATTATTACTTCAACCTTTCTGTTATAACTGCTACAGGGAAATAAGGCGAACCAATTTCATTCGTTTCTTTTTCGGATATATTCATAGATACCGTTCCGACATCAACATATTCAATTGTTAATGTGTTCCAACCTTCCTCTAATAGTAAATCATCAGCTACGCTACTATAACTTGTTACAGCCATGTTTTCTGCTGGTATATTGAATCTATTAGGTCCTAATTTTATTACTGCTTTAATCTCATCATTTTCGATAGTTAAACTAATTAATTTATCATTCTCACCAAGCCAATCTTCGACTATTTCTTTCACTTCACTTACAGCAATTTCTTTATTTACTTTGTCTCCAGTTTCATCTTTGGCTTTCTGCTCAGCAAGAGCCTTTTCCTCAGCTTCTTTAGCTTTTCGTTCTTCCTCTTCTTTCGCCTTTAACTCAGCATCTTTTTTAGCTTGTTCAGCCTCTTTTTCTTTAGCTTTATCTAATTCTTCCTGAGCAGCATCTGTTTTTTCAGCTTTTTCCTCACCACAAGCAGCAAGTAGTAATGCTGACATAGCTCCTATGTATAATAATTTTTTCATTAGCTCATTCCTCCCTCTATATTTCCATTTTAGGTAATTAGAATCCAAATGAACATAATAAAAAACAGACAACTTTGTTAGTTATCTGTTTCCTCATCTATACTTTGTAGCAACTCACCTAAGTTCTTTACATCCAGGGCTACCATGATTTTCTCAAGTGCTCCTTTGATTAATCTTGAATAGTAGTTAAAATTCCATCTTCAAAATATAGATATTTATAATCTTCATAAATCCATTGTTCACTTACACCATATGTAGTAGTTGTTCTGTTAATATCTATAGGTTTACCCCATCCGTCTACCAAAACTTCTTCTTTTGTCATTCCAATGTAAACTGCTTTAGGATTCATAGTTCTCTTATTAATTTTAAATTCAAGTTCGCTTTTTTTAAATTCAAGTTCCCTTTTTTCATCTTCTGCTTCGTATATAGCTTGATTTTCTTCTGATTTCTTAATCCACTTTTCCTCTTTCTCTTTTGCAACAATTATTAACTCATTAACTTTTTCTTTAATCTCATCTGGTATATATTTTATCTCTTCAAGTTTCTTAAGTACGTATTCATATTTTAATAGAGTTGCAGATGTGAATACCCTCGGTAGGTTTTCGTCTACACCATTGAATTTTTCAAATGCTAATCCAAGATTATTATAATCTTGTTGTATTTCGTTTGCTTTTCCTTCTGTTTTAGTAATTAGAGTATCGAAATCGTCATTTATAACTAATTGAATATATTCTTGTTCTTCTGCTGTAATTTCACGACTATATGCTTCTACTATTTCACTATCTGCATTTACCTTATCATTATCTTGTTTTTCTTCACCACATGCACCTAAACCTAAACTTAAAACTAACGCTGCACTAAATACTAATTTTTTCTTCAATTTTACATCCCCCTCTATATTTCCATTTTAGGAAATTGAGAGTTAAAAGTATATACAAAAAAACAGACAACCAATATTAGTTATCTGTCTCACGATCTGTACTGGACTGTTTAGCCTGTTGTTCAATAACTTCCTCAAAAGCTGCTTTAATTTCCTCAATCGTATAACCAGCTTCCAGTAATTCTTGAGTTGTTTGTTCTAGTTTGTTCATTTTGAAATCCCCATTTATATTTTATCTATCTGCAACATTAATAATATTGAAGTTTGCTAGAAATATCAAAAGAGTCGTATTCACAGGGGCATATAGTAAGGCTTTGGAGCGTACCAATATGAAGTCTAGTAAATCATCACATATAGAAGAAACTCCTTATAAAGAACGTCCAGTACCTTTCTATAACTGGCTAAAGGAAAGAGATAGTTTCTCAGAAATATGTAGTGGACCAAACATAGAAAATTGGCTTGAATGGTAAATGGAAATATTTGTTCAAATTATTTTTTTATTAGGTATTATTAAACGAACAGGGCGAGTTTGTTGAATAAAATTTTGTAAATGTGAAGGAGAGGAATAATTTATGTTATTTATGCTTTTGCTTGTCATACCTTTATTAGGAGTTTTATGGTTTTTAAATTTTACTACTTTATTGAAGAACTTAAAGAATGGAAAAAGTACTCATAACCAAAACGTTTTAGGAGCAGTCTTAACTTTTATTTTTATCTTAGCTCTAACGTGCTGCTATGCTGGAACCCACTGAATAAAAAAGATTGTGAAACCTTGCACTTAAATTAACAGAAGGCTTCAGATGAATAAATAAAAAAGACCACTCTGTGATGGGTGGCAATAATAGTTGATATGCTAGTAATGTCCCACTGCAATGTCTTACCGTTGAAATGCTTAAATCCTTTGTGTGAGTAAGTATGAATCAAGCAAATTCAAATCTTAATCATTATTTCTTTTAATCTTTTAAAACATGCTATTAATAATTAATATATATAATCAAGCAGCTACAGAAATGTGGTTGCTTTTATTTTGGACAAAAGAAAAACACTTTCAGCTGCACGATGAGCCGGAAGTGTTTTCTTGTTTATTCTTTATTCGATTTTACATGAGAGATTATATCCTCTACCTCGCACTCTAAATAATCACATAATTTGTCTACCACACTCATGGAGACATTTTCTCCTTTTGCTAACTTAGCCATTGTTGCTGGAGACAATTGAAGATCCTTTTTTATTTGTTCTCTTGTTACTTCTTTGTCGATAAGTGTCTTAAAAAACGGTTTGTAATCGAATGACATAACATAAACCCCTTTCTGTAAATATTATAAACTAAAAGTTCATGAAGTTAAACTTTTTATTCATAAATAGTTGACTTGATGTTTATTAAGTTGTATTATTAGTTCACAAAGTTGAACTTATAGTTTAGGAAGTGTTTGGAAGACCATCAAAGGTTAGTCGGTGAATGGACAAGAAATAGCCGACAGGTTGCTGGGAAAGGGGGGATAACGATGGCATTTAAATACTTAGCACAATATACAACATTCGATTCAATAGCCGATATGGACCAGCATGTGAAGGAGCATCTCCAGCAACACTACTATGATTTAACAGAATCGGAACGTGCCATCGTTTTCAAGCTTGCTTCACACTCTCTTAATTATCCTGGAGTGTGTCACCTGAAAGCTTCCACAATTGCTGAGAGCTTAGAGATCAGTACAAAGACGGTTTATCGTGCTATCAAGAAATTAGAATCACTAGGTATTATCAAGAAACAAACAACTACTAAGGAAAAGGGAGGTAGAGGCGCAAACATCTATATTATTTTGCCAGTCCAATCTGAAACATTTGAAAGTCATTATGAGCCTTTTGAGGTTGTTCCATTACAAGAAGTCTATAACCATGTTCATGCTGATAGGAAAGCATGCAAAGAATTTATGAATGATTATCAAGTGATGTTATATGACTTTATGTATTTGTTACCTCTTCCGGATAACTTTAAGGATGATCTGCATAAAGTGGTATTAGCATCTAATGTAAGCAGCATTCAAGAATTCATAAAGGCAAAGAACATCATTTTTAAAATGGCCAACGATATTAAAGATGGTGTGCTGACGGTCACTAAAACAATACGAGCCATATTCATAGGGGCTCATAAGAAGGCATTACAACGTAGAGATAGACATACACCAAAGATAGTTCAAAAGCATGTAAATGAGCCTCCAGTGCCTTTCTATAACTGGCTAACTGAATGAGATGGACCATCAATATTATTTTAATAAGAAAGGAAGTGAATGCAAATGAAAGTAACGGTTAAAGAATGGTGTGTAATGTCTGATCATAACAAACAATTACTTTTGAATGCAGTCGCAACTAAATAAAACATAGACGAAAAAGGAGAATGAAAATATGCAGCAACATACACAGCACACATTAGAAACAGTTGTTCAAGAAAATAGCCACAGTGTTTATGGATTATCAGCGCAAATGATTCAATTAGAAGTAGTACAAGGTGCTGTAGCGCAATTACTAAATAAACTTGATGAAATAACGGAAAACGGTTGGCATGAGGATAGGGGAATGGCTTATATGTCTATTTTACAAATTCAAGATACAGTTCGTTTAATTGATATGGCTTTCCATCCATTGTTCAAAAATATTACAGAAGAAGTTAATACCCTTAACATACATGCAGATGAATTATATCAGATAGTGGTTAGAAGTGAATCAGAGCAATCGACTGATGCAGCTAATAAACTTGATATCAACAGTAAGGTAGGTTGGAACGCTTTTGCCATGGAAGGCAACATAAAAACATTCACTAAAGAATTTGGTAGAGAACCAGAAAGCTTTGAGGAAGTGTTAACGTATATTACTGAAACAGTAGCGAAAGTTGTGTGGAAAGGCGAGGAAAATAAAAAAGCCACTGCTGGAACAGTGACTCAAGAAAATATCGCAAATTGACTATATCAAAAACAACGAGCAGCTTCAACCATTATTGTGGCTGCTTCTTATTTTTAAAATCATATAAACAGGAGTGATGAAACATGCAATACGTGCCAGAAACACAATCAATAGAAGAAATGAATAAACATAGAATTTATATAAAAGCTTATATCCGCTCATTAAAAGCATGTCCGACAGAAGAAGGGGCAGACCAATCAAAGCACATACCAAAGATTGTGTATTATGGGGTGAAGGCAGTTGGCACATACCCAAAATTAATTACTGCAGATGAAGCTAAAACTTGCTTTGAGTTTATATCAGGCTTAAAGGGGATCATGGGTCTCTTAACGCTGCATGAGTTTATGAATCTATTTCCCATTGAGAAGGTGTATGACGGTGCTAAATATGAAATGAAGGACTACTATTCAACAATCGAAGCCATCAACGAATTAAAGCTAAAGCCACATGAAAAAATAGGTGAAAACATCCTGAAACTAATCATGGAATATATGAATCGTGACATTATGGATTTTGCTGTACAAGGCATGGTAGCCATGAGTGCTATGAGGCGTTTTGACGGTCATTTAAACTTGATGGAAGAGTTTATGGCTTCACAGGGCATGGACACCGAGAACACGTTCAGAAACGGCAAAGGCGAGGTAATGTATGTAAGGCATGGCAAGCCTATCAAGTTGAAGCTCAACAAGAAGCAGCATTTGCATATTGTTAAATAGGTCATGAGAGCATCCACAAAAAAGAGTGTGGGTGCTTTTTGTTTTGAATGATTATCGGAAATTTAGATGAGCTGAAAATTCAGCCTATCATTATTTGTCTTTAGATTTAGCGATTAGTACAAAAAGAATATTACAGTGAGGGTAATAATTTAGGTGAGGGGAATTTACCCCAGTCCTCAAATGAGGAGTTAGGAGGTGAACGCAATTTTGCTTTGAGTAAAATGAAAATTAGAGATGAGCTCAAAATTGCGCCCATCTCATAGAAAAAACTTATCAAGGCTATGGAAGAGCTACATTATTTTCATTGTTAAATTACCAAACGCTTGGGAATTTGTCTTCCATAGCTTATTGGGGAGGGCTTTTATACTAGAACAAAATCCAATTTTGGATTCTGCTCAATTTGGTCTTGTCTCCCTAAAGGACAAATAAAAAAGATTGAAGCATTAGCCTCAATCTAAATAACTCACACATTTCTATACAAGCGCCGCCAAGCTTATTTTTATAGTTAGGGTTCAACCCTAATCAAACCCTAGCGAAAAGAATTTTAATGCGTTTTAATGCAAGGTACGATAAAAGAAAAAAGCCTCGGAATCCTTGAATTAACAAGGTTTCTAAGGCTTTTTGTGTTGCTAAATGCAACGAATTTTTATTAACGAGAGTAGAACTCTACGATGAATGCTTCGTTGATTTCAGCTGATAATTCAGAACGTTCTGGAAGGCGAGTGAATGTACCTTCTTTTTTGTCAGCATCAAAAGTTAAGTAATCAGGTACGAAGTTGTTTACTTCGATTGCTTCTGTTACTACAGCAAGGTTTTGAGATTTTTCACGAAGAGAAATCGATTGACCTGGTTTTACGCTGTATGATGGGATATCAACGCGTTTGCCATCTACTAAGATGTGACCGTGGTTTACTAATTGACGTGCACCACGACGAGTGCGTGATAAACCTAAACGGTAAACAAGGTTATCAAGGCGAGTTTCAAGAAGGATCATGAAGTTTTCACCGTGTACACCTTTCATTTTACCAGCGCGGTTAAATAGAGTACGGAATTGACGTTCGTTCATGCCATACATGTGACGAAGTTTTTGCTTCTCTTGAAGTTGTAAACCGTATTCAGATAATTTTTTACGTTGGTTAGGACCGTGTTGACCTGGTGCGTAAGGGCGTTTTTCGATTTCTTTACCTGTACCGCTTAGTGAGATACCAAGACGACGTGATAATTTCCAAGATGGACCTGTATAACGAGACATAATGTTGTCTCCTCCTTTAAATTTGGTTTTTTTGTTGTAAAACAAAAACCAGTAGTACCCATTCCTATATGCATTTTATTTTCATGTACTTTCGCCTATGCAGCCGTTAGGTTACACAATACACCATCTATTTTGTTGTTATGTGAACTAAGAAGTTATACACCACTTAATAGAGGAATAAAATACAGGTATAAGCTTATACCACTGCTGCGTTTATTTTACACAACCTACATTGTAACTGCTATTGGCATTGACGTCAATTATTAGACAAACTATTTTTAAAGTGGTCATATAGTAGAAAATTCCTCTCTATACATTTTACACTATCCCAAAATAGTTAAAGATACGGTGAGAAATGTAAAATGTAAAAGTAAAACAGAATTACATAGTCAAAATGACACAAATTATGTATAATATATTATAAGTTAATAGTAATTGATTTGGACGTTATATAGAAAAGGTGATTTCATGACAGACCATTTACAAACGCTAAAATATATAAAATCAGATGTTTTGAGCTTTTGGGTGAGTTCGAAGGAAGAACAAGCCGGTTTTAATGAGTACTTTTATCCATTAAAACAGTGTCTAAAGAAGCACTTGCAAATTGCTAATGCAGCTTTTCTCAGTTTCGAGGGTAATTCCTTAATACCAGTCGAAGAAATGGCTGCTTTGACGATTGAAACAAAACTAAATGCTGTGTCATGGTTAATGATTGAAGCTAGCTTTTATCAACAAAAAGTGGTGAAAATTCCTTATATATTAAAAGAAAAAGAAGCCTATGCGATGATGACAGATATGGTGCTTTTTCAAGCAGATGGCAAAAATCCAATTGGGGTGTTACTCGTTGAGGCAACAGATGCTTGGACAGACTTTATGTCCTCGGATTACGGGGATGAATGTGTGGAAACGCTTACGAAGGTTTTACAGATGATTAGAGAGAATCTAGAAGTAAAAGTGAATGAAGATCAGTATAGAAAATTATATAATATGACTGATTTGTTTCATTCCACGATGGATATTGATTTAATTTTGGAAAATGTCTTGAAGAATATTAAGGATAATTTCCCAGAATTTAATGTAGAGCTTATTTTATCGAATGATCAGGACCGCCATACGACTATCGAGATTAAGCTTTTTGATTATTTATCTGAAAGGCCAGCAACGATTGAGGCTTTTGTATCAGGAGAATTGACAACGGAACTTGCAGGCGATTTGAATTGTCGATTATTGAATGCTCCTATAAAAGGGAGACAAGCAATTTATGGCATATTACAAGTAAGTGCACCTACAACATATCTTTTTTCAACGACCGAAAAGGATTTTGTGCGTATGCTAGCACAAGCATCAGGAAATGCACTCGAAAATGCAAAATTATATCATCAATCGCACCGCCTCGTAAGTGACTTACAACTCATCAATGAAACATCACATCGATTAAACATGAGGATTGACATTCATGAAATGTTACTTTTCCTACAAAAACAGTTAATGAAATCTTTTCAGCCAATGGAAGTCTGTTTTGCATTTAAAAATAATGAAACCTTTGAAGTGACTGGCGCTAGTACAGCATTATTTAACTCACAAGAGGGTATAACATATATCAAACATGTTGAACAACATTTTGAGCATACCAATGATCCACTATTTATTGCTGATTTCAGCAGATTAACCCCTAGTCAAACTGAATATCGATCAATTATGGCAATCCCAATTTTAATGGAGGAAAAAATAAATGGCTTTAGTATTGTATTACACAAAGAGCCTTATTTCTTTTCATTTGATAGCTTTAAATTAATGCAATCTTTAATTCATCATTCGTCTTTAGCAATTGCAAACTCAATTTTACGAAATCAACTTCAAGAAATGGTAGATTTGGATCATCTAACAAAATTATATGCAAGAAGTTATTTAGATCAGTATGTTGAAAAATCGCTTAAGAACGATAAATCCGGAATGTTCTTGCTGATTGATATTGATAACTTCAAACGTGTTAATGATACGTACGGTCATCAAATTGGTGATAAGATTCTTATACAAATTGCGGTACAATTAAAAGAAACAATTGGCACGCGAGGTATTTGTGCGCGCTGGGGTGGAGAAGAAATGTCCGTTTATGTGCCAAATATTAATGAAAAAGACGCCATAGAATTGGCAGCAACAATTGTTGCAGTCATTCCCAAAGCTACAGATCCAAAAGTGACTATTTCGGCAGGTCTTATTACTTGGGATGAACAATATCGCCCTGCGTTTCAATCTGTATTTTTACATGCTGATACTGCATTATATCAAGCAAAAAATAGTGGTAAAAATCGTTTCTGTATTCATGACCGCGAATCCGTAAAAACCAATGTTTAAATGGAATAACACATTGCATCCTTTCTATATAAATGAATTGCCCTGAAATGACAATTGTTAAACCATTTCAGGGCAATTTTTATTTTGATTTCAGTAAATCTTTACTGTGTGAAAGCCACAAATATTTTTGTACCGAGAGTGAAGCGTCAGGTACAGTAAATTCGTTGTAATAGAGGAACTCAACTAAAATCTTCACATCCTGTAAAAACGCCTGAGTGACATCCATCGTGGTAGCCTAAAGCCCCCGATGAGTCACAAATTTTAAATAGGAGCTTTTATAAAAAAACCTGGACATACTTACGCTGGGGTGTAATTGATGCTTTTTATAAATGTAGAAGTAGCGTATGGACGAATAACTCTAATCCGTCTTGATCATCTTTTGAAAATCGATTAACAATTGGACCGTCGATGTCAAGAACACCTATCACTTCTCCGCTTTTTATTAAAGGGATAACGATTTCTGATTGTGATGCCGCATCACAGGCAATATGTCCTGGAAATTCATGTACATCTTTAACAACGATTGTTTCCTTTCGAGCTACAGCTGTTCCGCAAACACCGCGCCCAGTAGGAATTCTAACGCAGGCAGGTAAGCCTTGGAATGGACCCAGCACTAACTCGTCTCCTTGTAAGATATAAAAACCAACCCAGTTAATGTTAGTTAAAAATTGATTCAATAATGCAGAGGCGTTGCTTAAATTGGCAATGCGATCTGTTTCTCCTGTAAGTAGGGCATCCAATTGTTTAGTCAATGAATGATATTGTTCAGCGATAGGGCCATCATAATGAATTTTCGTAAACATACTAGCACCTCGTTTAAAAGTTATTTATTTTGGAAATATAACATGGTAGTGTTGATGTAAATCACTGGCACTGTGCGCATCTGAACCAAAAACAGCAGGCAATCCTATAGATTTACTATATTCAATAAAGGCAAATGGTGGATAAGGTTCCTGACAATGTGCTTTACTTAAACCAGCACTATTTATATCTAGCTCATAGCCATCTAGCTTCATACAATCTAAAACTTCTCGAATCCTCTCAATGTCATCAACTTTTACTTTATGTGCTAGCTGAAACTTGTGAACAAGTGAGGGGTGTCCGATACGTTTAGGCTTATATTTTCCTAAATCTGCTTTAATGGATTGTAGAACCGTATCATAATATAAATGATAAACCTGTTCAACAGAGCCTACTTTTTTAGAAAAATCGATAAAGCTTTCTGGAGAATAATCGATACATTCAAATGTATTTTGCCATGATAAAAAGTGGACTGATAAAATAGAGTCATTTAAATAATGTCCATATGTATCCAAAAATTCACGTGTTTCTTGTTCAAAGCCATGAATGTAGTCAACCTCTAATCCAATATGAATACGAATGTCTCGTGCATATTGCTTTTGCAGGCACTGCAGATCGTTAAGATAAGACATTAGAAATTCTGGATTCATACCACTATCTTGTTCTGGTGTAGGGTCAATAAAACCTGATGGTAAAGGCGCATGCTCCGTAAACGTAATATCAGTGAAGCAATTAGCAATTGCTTTCTCAATATATTGCTTAAATGTATCAGTAGTACCATGTGGACAATAAGGACTATGAATGTGTCCGTCTCGTTTCATTAAATTACCACTCCCTGTGTTTTTAATCAATCAAGATTAAAGCCCCCAGCAGATGTTAAGGATTTTGAAGAGAAGCTTTTCAAGCGAGCTCGAAAAAATCCGAACGTTATTAATACTATGGCGTAAATTGATTATACCTGAGCGTTGTCATACACTTTTCCGAAAAACGCTTAAATTTTAGTACAAAAGGCGAAAACATAGTATATAATAAATACAACTAGCCAATTCGTTTATTGTAGAATAGGAGGCTTACGATGGAGTATATCATCATTCCGGTTGTCCTACTATTAATTTTAGCTATAGTGGGATTTATGATGCGACGAAAACATACAACAATCATTGCAAAGCTTGAAAATGAAAAATTACAAATACAAAATAACCCCATAAACGAGGAAATTTCCAAAGTAAAATCTTTGAATATGAACGGTGAAACAGAAGAGATGTTTGAACGATGGCGTAATAGCTGGGATGAAGTCATCGATGTACATATGACAAAAATTGATTCGCTGTTATTTGATGCAGAGGACCAAATAAATAGACTGCGTTTTAAAAAAGCAACACTCATTGAACGTGAGATAGAGGATTATATTCAAAAGTGTGAACAGGATAAAGATAAAATTTTAGAAGAATTAAATGAATTAATTGGCAGCGAAGAAAAAAACCGTATAGAAATTGAACAATTAAAAGAATATTATCGCTCTGCGCGTAAAACCTTGTTAGCCCATCAACATTCATTTGGTGTAGCTTTACCAGCATTAGAAAATAGACTGGAGACATTCGTTCAAAAGTTTGATGAATTTGATGTACTGACAAGCGAAGGGAATTATTTGCAGGCAAGGGAGATTGTAATTAGCCTAAACCATGAATCGCAACAAACATTTGACTATATCAATGATGTACCAACGATTTTAACAGAGCTGCAAGTAAAGCTACCTGGAGCTGTACAGGAATTGCGTAGTGGTCAGCGTGAAATGGAGGATCAATCCTATTATTTACAGCATTTGGAGCTAGCAGAGGCACTAAATAAGTTTGAAGAAGAATTTAAAACATTAAAAAACGAGTTAGCGGAGCTTAATTTGACAGATGTTAAGCCGCGTGTTGCTGAAATAAATGAAGAAATTGATCGATTCTACGATTTACTGGAAAAAGAGGTTATCGCTAAAAACTATGTTGACCAAAATTGTGATCGCTTACTAAGTTCAATTACCAATGTTATTACTTCAACAAGATTGGTTAGTGATGAAGCGACTTATGTGCAACAAAGCTATCATTTAAATGAAAAAGATGCTGAGATTCCAAAAGCGGCTTTAAAGCAATTAGAGGCATTACAGCGACGTTATGAGTTACTTGCAATGCGTGTGAAAGAGGAGAAGTCTGCTTACTCAAGCTTGCAGGAGGAATTAATTGAAATTAGTGATGAGCTTGAACGAATTCATGAGGAACAAGGGCATTTATCAAATACGATGAAAAAACTTCGTATAGATGAGAATAAGGCACGTACACAAGTAGAAAGCCTAAAGAAAGCATTGCAAGAGACAGATCGACTTTTAAATAAGGCCAATATTCCTGGTATACCAGATGAAATGGATGCGCGTTTAGATGAGGCGGCAGAGCATATCTATGTAGTGATGCAAAGCTTGCAAGAAGTACCTCTTAATATGGGAACAGTACATAATAATTTAACGGCTGCTACCCTTTGTGTGGAGGATGTAAAAGAAAAGGCGAATGAATTGATAGAAAATGTAATGCTAATTGAACGGATTATTCAGTATGGAAATCGTCATCGTGTAACAAATCCAAATTTGAATGCTCGTTTAAAAGAAGCTGAAGTAGCTTTTCATCAATTCCGTTATTCCAAAGCACTAGAAGAGGCTGGAACGGCAGTTGAAGAAATGGAGCCAGGCGCTTTAAAACGAATTCAAGAGCTCGTTGCAGAGGAATTCATGTCAAGATAGTTAAGACACAGCCATATAAGAAATTTCATCTGCTGTCTAAAAAGTATACGAATACTTTTTAGACAGCTTTGTTTTTGAAATCAGATGGATACGCTGGATAGAACTTCGAAATGAAGGAGTGGGGAAATTGCCATTTTTTATTAGGGAAATGACTGAAAGCTATGCGACTGATATTGTAAGTTGGAAATATGAAACTCCATATGATTTTTATAATAACGAACATTCTGAGGAATCAATAAAAGAGATACTTGATAATCCATATTATTCAATTGTTAACGACAAAGATGAACTTGTCGGTTTTTTTTGTACAGGAGCATCTGCACAAGTTCCTAAAGGGCATGACTATGGGGCATATCTAAACGAATGTATTGATGTAGGTATCGGGATGAAGCCTGAATTAACAGGGAAAGGTTTTGGTACGGAATTTTTTACATTTATCCTAAATCAAATACAACAAAATAATCAGTACCCTCTCCGCTTAACAGTTGCTAAATTTAATACGAGAGCTATTCATCTTTACGAAAAATTAGGCTTTAAAAAAAGCATGGAATTCACAGCAACAAGCGCATTTATAACAATGTTGAAAAAATGAATGTATCGTTTACTTTTGGGCGTTTCCAGGAAGTAAAAGCCCTGACGGATATCACATGAAGAGGGATTTTACAAGCAAGCTCGAAAAAAATCTGGACGCAATTATGCTAAGGCGTAATTGATGGAAATAATTTTTCCCACTAAAATAGTTACCATTCTATGAAGGATGGTTTTTCGCCATAAAAGTAAATAAATGAGTAACTAAATTAGAATAATCGTTAAAGTTAGTAGTCAATTGTTCAAGATTGCGTTATGATAAATACCGTTAAATCAACGTTTTGAAAGTGTGTGAATTTTAATGGAAGTAAAAACAATTTATTTAGATAATAGTGCAACCACAAAGCCTTTAAAAGAGGTCATGCAAGCATTTATGGTAGTGAATGAGCAGTATTATGCCAATCCCGCTTCCATACATGCAATGGGTGTTGAAGCAAACAACTTATTAATGCGTGCACGTGAGCAAGTAGCAGATATTTTGCAGACAGAAGCAAAAAATGTGCTATTTACATCAGGTGGTACTGAATCCAATAATACAGCAATTTTGGGTCTGGCTCACAGCAATACACATAAAGGCAAGCATATTATAACGACTGAAATTGAACATCCCTCTGTTCTAGAGTCCGTTAAACAACTTGAAAAAGAGGGCTTTGAAGTAGAATATCTACCAGTGGATCAAAATGGAGTGATTTCATTAGATGATCTTCGAGCAAAAGTACGTAAGGATACCATTTTAGTAAGCATAATGCACGTTAATAATGAAATGGGCGCAATTCAGCCCATATTTGAAGCAGCTAAAATTATTCATAACATGAGCAGGGCTGCTTTTCATGTGGATGCTGTTCAAAGTTTCGGAAAATTACCTTTAGCATTTAACCATGAGGATGGACCTGACTGCATTTCCATTTCTGGGCATAAAATTCATGGATTTAAGGGCTCAGGTGTGTTAGCGTTTCGGACACATATGAAGTGGCAGCCATATGCACTTGGCGGTGGTCAGGAATATGGATTGCGCAGTGGGACAGTGGCTGTTCCGCAGGCTGTCGCTTTATCCAAAGCTGCTCGTATTGCAGTGGAATCTAGGGTGGATCAGGAAAAAAAATATCGTAAATGGCATGATGAAATATGTCTACAGTTACGTGAATATGGAGAGGCAGTGCATATTTTATCTACGCCTCAGGGAGCAGCACATATTTTATCTTTTAGCATTCGTGATTTAAAAGGTGAGGTTATTATTAATGCCATGCAAAAACGTCAGGTAATCGTTTCTACATCAAGTGCTTGTTCGTCAAAGCAAACAAAAACAAGCCATGTGGTAGAGGCCTTAAAACTTGATGAGCATTTTAAAAAGGGTGTTATCCGTTTAAGCTTTGGTGCCTATTTATCGGATGAGGATATTGCAAAATTTAAAGATGTATTAAATGAAGTAATGATGGAACTTAAAGGAGAACATATACAATGATTTGGAAAGAAATTTTAATTCGTTATGGCGAGCTTTCAACAAAAGGACGCAATAAGATGGATTTTATCCGCCGATTGCGTGAAAATATTCGTCATGCATTTGCAGATTTGGGACATTTACACATTCGTACAGAGCGTGATCGGATGTTTATCGCTATACAAAATGAAATTCAAATGAATGTTTTATTAGAAGGATTACCTAAAATTTTTGGCATACAATCTTTCAGCCCAGTGGCAGCATGTGAAAAAGATATTGAAGCTATGAAAAAGCTAGCCATTACAATTATGGATACATTTAAAAATGAGCAGCTTACCTTTAAAGTAGAGGTGAAGCGCACAGATAAAACTTTTCCATTAGAATCTCATGCTATTCAACGTGAAATTGGCGGCTATGTTTTACCAAATTACAAAAATCTATCTGTAAAGGTAAAGAATCCTGATATTGAGCTTCGTGTAGAAGTGCGTCATGATGCAACTTATATGATGGCACAAGTGATTCCAGGTGCAGGTGGAATGCCAGTAGGTTCTAATGGGAAATCGCTGTTAATGCTTTCTGGTGGAATAGACAGTCCAGTCGCTGGCTATTTAATGATGAAGCGTGGTGTGCGCTTAGAGGCGATTCATTTCTTTAGTCCACCATATACAAGCCAAAATTCATTGGAAAAGGTAAAGGTACTAGCAAATGAATTAACGAAGTTTGGCGCAAGTATTCGTTTACATGTCATTCCTTTTACTGAAATACAAGTACTGATTAAAGAAAAAGTACCTTCAAATGTATCAATGACAACAACTCGCCGCATGATGTTAAAAGTTGCTGATAAGGTACGGGAGGATATAGATGCACTAGCAATTGTAACAGGTGAAAGCCTTGGACAAGTGGCAAGTCAAACACTTGAAAGTCTTACTGCAATAAATGCTGTAACCAATACACCGATTTTACGTCCCTTAATCTCAACTGATAAATTAGAAATTATCAATATTGCTGAGAAAATTGGCACATACGAAACATCTATCCAGCCATTTGAAGATTGCTGCACCATTTTTACACCTGCAAGTCCAAAAACAAAACCAAAACTTGAGAAGGTTGAGCATTACGAAAGCTTCTCGGATTTTGACGAATTAATTGAACGAGCTGTGAAAAATCGAGAAGTCTATATTTTCCCGAAAAAAGAACAAGAAACCGATAAATTTGCAGATCTTTTATAACGAGAAGAAATTTATATTGATTCAGCAAAAAACTTCTATCCCTATAAATAGTGGGGTGTTTGTATATCCGCTAAATCAGAATAAATCCTTGGTAGATGTCCTAGATTTTGAAGAAGAGTTAGTTGAATGAGCTTGAAAAAAATCTGGTCATAATTAAACTTGATATAAATTAAATGTAAGTCGTCTCAAAAGCTAAATTTGAGGCGGCTTTTTTTAATTTCCCCTATTTCCTGTGGAGGTACAATTTACCTCTAAAAATTTTGTATTAAAAATCTAATATCGCACATTCTATATTCACAAGGAGGTGAGAAACATGGCTTCAAACAACAACCGCAGTTCAAACCAGCTTGCAGTACCTGGTGTACAACAAGCACTTGATCAAATGAAATACGAAATTGCACAAGAATTTGGTGTTCAATTAGGAGCTGACGCTTCAGCTCGTGCTAACGGTTCCGTTGGTGGTGAAATCACTAAACGTCTTGTACAAATGGCAGAATCTCAATTAAAAGGTATGCCAAACAACAATCAATAATTGCTGAATAAGTAATTATTAAGCTTAAAACCAGTGACCGTAAAAGGCACTGGTTTTAGTTTGCTTACATTTAGTTTAATTATCCTAAATAAAAAATGATTTAAACGTTGCTATTGTCTGGGAAATATCCTCACTATCACAAATAGCAGAAATAACAGCGATACCATCCGCACCAGCATCAATAACTGATTGTCCATTTGAACAATTTATGCCTCCAATTGCAACAATGGGAAGCTCCGGATTTTCAATGCGGAGGCCCTGCAAGAATTTCGTTCCACTTGGCGTTTTCGCATCGCTTTTAGAAGTGGTTGCAAAAATGGGACCAATTCCTACATAATCTGCTCCATATTGTAGAGCAGTTTCTAATTCAGCATGAGAATGAACTGAAACACCTAGTATCATCTTTCCAATTTTTTTACGAATTTTAGATACAGGGAAATCCTCCTGACCAATATGGATTCCATCTGCGTTAAGTTTTACTGCAAGCTCTACATCATCGTTGATAATAAACGGCACATTATACTGCTGACAAAGCTTTTGACAATGACGAGCAAAATTTTCATATTCTTGTCCTGTTAATGCACAAGGTCCCTTTTCTCGAAGCTGAAACATGGTGATCCCATGCTGTAAAGCTTTTTCAAGAACTTGTATTGGCTTCTGATGGACAACATTACCTGTGCCCATTATAAAATATAGCTGTAAATCCTTACGATTCATGAATAATCACCTCACAGGTCTCCTTATAGTTTTGATAGGCAAAATGATTTGTCGGCCCATGCCCATTACCTAGAGCTAAATCATACGTTATTGCTAATTGAATAAATTTTTTTGCTTCGATAATTGCTTCTTTTATAGGAAGACCGCTGCCCAAAAAAGCAGTTATGGCTGCTGAAAACGTACAGCCAGTACCATGTGTATTTTTTGACGCAATACGAGGAGTTTGCATAGAAAAAGACTGTCCATTTTTAAAAAATATATAATCAATGGCAAAATTCTTATCTGCTAAATGCCCTCCTTTTATAATGACACATTGTACTCCAGTTTGTAACAAGAGCTTGGCTACTTCTTTTATATCAGCTAAAGTGTTAATTTCTTTGCCAGTAAGCGTTTCGGCCTCCGGGATATTCGGAGTCACAATGGTTGCCACTGGCAGTAGATGATTAATGATGGCATCGATGGCATCTTGTTGCAATAAGCTTTCTCCGCCCTTTGCAATCATCACAGGATCTACAATAAGCGGGACTTTTGTATTAGCCGTCATTTGTGCAACAGTTTGAATAATGGCTGAGGAAAATAGCATGCCTGTTTTCACCGCACTAATTGAAAAATCCTCCAATAGTGCCTGTAGTTGTTGCTCAACAAAGCTTGCCTCAATGGGCATTACCCCTGATACACCAAGTGTATTTTGAGCGGTCAAAGCTGTAATGACAGAAGTTCCAAACACCTTTAATTCCTGAAAGGTTTTTAAATCAGCCTGTATACCAGCACCACCGCCACTATCAGATCCAGCAATTGTCGTAACAACCTGCATTATCGTTCACCGTCCTTTGAAAGACGATATAGTTCATTCAATATAGCAATTTGAAAATCACCGATGTATTGTGTAGTAGAACCGGCTTGTTCAGCAATTTTTTTATAACATCTTAGTACATCTACTAATTGGTAATAGGGCTGATTGTCGGATACAAAAGCAGCGCAACAAATGGCACTTAATAAGCAACCAGTACCAGTGACCTCTGCCATATGAGGATTTCCACCTGTAATCCATTGCTGGTGATTTCCATCAGTTATAAAATCTTTTTCACCTGTGACAATCACTATACAATGATACAACTGAGCAATTCTCTTCGCTTCATCCTCTAAGGAAATGGAACCTGTTCCACTGTCTACACCTTTTTGCTGCCATTTTATGTTGGCAATTGCGGCAAGCTCTCCAATATTGCAGCGAATTACTGCAAATTCAATCTCTTCTAACAGTTGTTTTACAGTTTGTTTTCGGTAGGTAGTGGCTCCAGCGCCAACTGGATCTAAAACTACAGGTATGCCAAGTGCATTGGCTTTTTTTCCTGCAAGTATCATGGATTCTTTCGTTTTGTCATTAAGGGTACCAATATTTATCAATAAGCTTGAGGCAATTGCAACCATTTCCTCGACCTCGTCATTGCCATCAGCCATAACTGGTGAGGCACCAATTGCTAATAGACCGTTTGCTTGAAAATTTGCCACTACATAATTTGTAATGCAATGAATTAGTGGGCTTTTTTTACGGATAGTTTGCAAAATCATTTTAAGTCCTCCTTTGTTGGATGGACGTAAGCGTGCAAAAAAGGCTCTTTTTTGTGCAAAAAATACACGCAAAAGAGCCTTTCATCAGTGAATAGATGTGAATTGCTCCCTACGTCAGTGTTAACTAACAGGTTCAAAGGGTCAGGTTTTACCTTCTCAACTCCAAATGAGTCCCCCTGCAATCATGCTTTTAGTTGACCAAAATGTACCATACTTTTCTTTCCTGTTCAATAGATAGTTTTTATCTTCATTCAGCAAATGTACTTCTGTAGCAACAGCTACAATTACACCAAGGCGAAATGATTGATGAACGTGACCGATGCCATATAGCAAAGTATGATAGTTGTCATGACTTTTCTAAAATAGAGTGCGAACCATTGAAAATAATAAAAATGGAGTTTTATAATGAGTCATAGCATAAGGGAGGCATTTGCCATGAAAAGACAGGATTTAATTGCACCTGAATGGTACAATATTACAGAGGAAATTGAAAAATATGCACAGGATGCAAACAAGAATGCGCTCATTATTTATGATGAAAATGATGATGTTCAATTTATTACATACGCACATTTACTTGCAAAGGCAAATCAGGCAGCACATGTTTTTACAAAACAAGGTTTAACAAAAGGTGATGTACTTATCGTGATGGTGCCTAGATCAGTAGAAGCCTATATTGTCTATATTGCCGCTCTAAAAGCCGGTATAACAATTATTCCTAGTTCAGAAATGCTAAGAGCAAAGGATATAGAATATCGTATAAACCACGCTAATGCAAAGGGCATTGTTGCTTATGAGCCATATATTGAGCAATTCGATAACGTGAAAAACTTACAGGGCTTGCAGCAATTCGTAATAGGTACTGCTCATGAACCTTGGCAGTCATTACTTCAAAAAATGCAAGAACAACCAACAGACTACATAAGTTCAACTCCAACGAAAAGTTCAGACAAGGCATTTTTAGCTTATACAAGTGGTACAACAGGCAATCCTAAGGCAGCCGTACATACACATAGCTGGGGATATGCACATTTACGAGCAACAGCTCCAAATTGGTTAGGCGTACAGGAAGATGACATTGTTTGGGCTACAGCAGCTCCAGGTTGGCAAAAATGGATTTGGAGTCCATTCCTTGCTACATTGGGAAGTGGTGCAACCGCATTTGTGTACAAGGGTAAATTTAATGCAGCAACATATCTCACACTTCTTGAGAAATTCAATATTAATATCTTGTGCTGTACACCAACTGAATATCGATTTATGGCTGCATTAGAAAATTTACAAGATTTTAATTTAGAAAGTGTTCGTGAAGCTGTCTCAGCAGGAGAGCCTCTAAATAGCGATGTAATAAAAGTGTTTGTGGATACTTTCGGTTTACAGGTAAGAGATGGCTATGGGCAAACTGAAAATACATTACTGGTTGGAACAATGGTAGGTATGGAGGCTAGAATTGGCTCAATGGGAAAACCAACTTCAGGAAATACAGTTGATATTATAGATGATTTTGGAAATCCTGTTTCAGTTGGAGAAGTAGGTGATATTGCCGTTCATCGTGAAACGCCTGCGTTATTTAAAAAATATTTACATGACCCTGAGCGTACTAGCTTACAATTTAGAGGAGATTGGTATATCACTGGTGATCGAGCATATAAAGATGTAGATGGTTATTTTTGGTTTGAGGGGCGAGGAGATGATGTTATTATTTCATCTGGCTATACAATAGGACCCTTTGAAGTAGAAGACGCTCTCATCAAACATGTTGCAGTAAAAGAAGCGGCAGTTGTAGCAAGTCCAGATGAGGTTCGAGGAAATATTGTAAAGGCATTTGTGGTACTTATTGATGGAGAAATAGGAAATGATAATCTTATTAAACAACTTCAAAATCATGTAAAAGCTTTAACAGCACCATATAAATATCCTCGTGCCATTGAATTTGTAACTGAATTGCCAAAGACTTCTTCAGGCAAAATCCGTCGTATTGAATTGCGTCAACAAGAGAAAAATAAATGTAATATTAAATAGTTACAGATTTACTTTTTGTCGAAAAAAATAATTCACAAATAATTTCCTAGGAAATAATGTCGAAAATCAAAGTTCATGAATTTTTACTGAGCTTTGATTTTTTTATGATATTCGGTAATATTAATTAGCAAACTTTTAAATAGTATTGCAAAAAAAATGAAACATATTGGAAAGTTATTCGTATAACGTGTAGAGGAGGCGGAAAGACATGAATGTAAAAAGGTGGACTGCTTTAATTATTGCAGGTGTATTACTTGTATTTTCTTTAGGTATCAACACCGTATTTGCAATTTTTAAATCAGATTTATTTGGTAATTTTGACAGCTTAATGGCTGGTGATAATTTGTCAGTTATGGAGACAGTTATCGAAAATGGTAATATGGATAAGCGGATAGCCTATTTAAAAATTGATGGAGCAATACAAGATATTGGCTCAAGTTCGTTATGGCAACCAGTAGCATATGATCATCAATTCTTTTTAGGGCAATTAGATAATATTTTAAATGATGATTCGATACAAGGTATTGTTTTAAGTGTTAATTCACCAGGTGGTGGTGTTAAAGAATCTGCAGAAATTTATAAAAGACTTTTAAAAATTAAAGAAGAGCGAGAAATACCAATTTATGTTTCTATGGATTCAATGGCTGCATCAGGAGGTTACTATATTTCAGCACCAGCCGATAAAATATTTGCACAACGTGATACAATAACAGGTTCAATAGGTGTCATTATGCAATCAATTAATTATCAGGCTTTGGCAGAAAAAGTTGGTATTAAGTATGAGACGTTTAAATCTGGTGAGCATAAGGACATGCTAAGTCCTATGCGTGAAGTAACAGCAGAAGAGCGTGCCATGATGCAGGACATGATTAATGAATCATATGAGGAATTCGTTGATATTGTTGAAAAAGGGCGTAACATGTCTGAAGCAGAAGTTAAAAAAGTTGCTGATGGTCGAATACTAAGTGGTACAAAGGCACTTGAATCCGGCTTAATTGATGAAATTGGTGATCAGGAAGCTACGATTACTGCATTACGCGAAGATTTTGATTTACAAGATGCTGAATTATTTGAGTATTCATATGAAATGGGTGGCTGGCAGTCATATGTTGGCATGAAGATTGGATCTGTCTTTGGTCCATCTACTGAGGAAAAAATGCTGATGAAAATCATGACAGATTATAAAGCACCGAAAATGATGTACTTATACGGCGAATACTAAGGGGGAGCACAATGACAAACCATGAAATTGTTATGCAAGGTTCATCCTCTCTCAGTAATAAGCTACTAATTGATCAATCCGAAAAAACGATCATGAATAAAAACTACGCTAAAAAAACAGCAGGATTTTGGATCCGTTTTTGGGCATTTTTATTAGATGGATTTATTATTACAGCAGTTGGAGGCATTTTCATTAACCCTATTTTTTATGTAATGGATTGGTCATTATCTGAAACAGTATGGTATGCACCCATTTCAATAATTACTGCTATCCTGTATTATAGTTATTTCGTTCTGATGACAAAGTTTTTTGGGCAAACATTAGGGAAAATGGTATTTGGATTACGTGTGGTTTCACTAAAGCATGATAAACTTACTTGGTCTGATGTGATATTTCGTGATTGGATTGGGCGAATAATTTGTAATATTTTTATGCCACTATATATTCTTGTCGTTATTTTACCTGACAATAAAGGTTTACATGATTTCTTTGCGGATACAACTGTTGTTCATGAAAATACGTTTATTGAAAAGGAATTAACACAACCTCCATTACCAATCAAAGAGGATAGTCTTACAACTGAACCCCTCATAGAAAAAGACCTAGACATTCTTGAAGAAAAAAAAGGGGAATAGTAATTTGAGCTGTCTCAAGTAAATGGGGCAGCTCATTTTTGTGGTACCTGAAATTGAATTACGGAGTTGTCTTAGTTGCAAACAATTCCCTTCATTTAGTAATATTATGTACATATGATGATTAGGAGGCGTTTATATGGCACAAGTAACATTTAAAAATGGTCCAGTAACACTTATTGGTAACGAAGTAAAGGTTGGAGATCAAGCACCAAATTTCACAGTATTAGCGAACGACCTTTCACCTGTTACATTGAAAGATTCTGAGGGGAAAATTCGTTTATTTAGTGTTGTACCATCATTAGATACTGGTGTGTGCGATGCCCAAACACGTCGTTTTAACGAGGAAGCAGCAAACTTAGGAGACAATGTTGTAATTTATACAGTATCTGTTGATCTTCCGTTTGCTCAAAAACGTTGGTGTGGTGCTGCAGGGATTGATGCTGTTCAAACAGTTTCAGATCACCGTGACCTTTCATTTGGGGAAGCATATGGGGTATACATCCAAGAATTACGTCTTCTAACGCGTGCAGTTTTTGTGGTGGATGCTAATGACAAAGTGACATATGTGGAATATGTACCAGAGGCAACAGACCATCCAAATTATGAAGCGGCGATTGAAGCTGTCAAAGCACTAGCATAAAATACTGCTTTTAGGCTAAGATATTACTAGACAAAGGGGCTGTGACAAGGTTTTGTCACGGCTCTTTTCTGCGTGAAAGGAAGTTATCTATGGAAAATATTGAGAAGTTATTTGGTATGCTTAATGAACATGCTGAGAAAATAGAAAAAGAACAAGATATTACTTTGCTTGAAGGAGTTTTGGATGGTTTAGAGGCGTGGCTAGATGGAGTAGTTGATTTTTCTCAAGAAGGTGCAACTAAGGAAGAAGTACGAAAAGCAGTTCAAATTGCTATCTTAAAGGGTATGAGAAAAGGTTCTCAGCCTAATCATCAAATGACACCAGATACACTTGGTCTATTAGTTGGCTATTTTGTGGAGCAGATTTTTGCAGATCGTCTAGCAACAGAAAAAATCGCTATGTTGGATCCAGCGGTTGGTACAGGGAATTTACTACTAACAGTTATGAATTTATTAGATGGAAAGATAGAAGCTACTGGTATCGAGATTGATGAGCTGCTTATTCGTTTAGCCGCAGCAACAGCTGATTTGACAGAGCAGCCTGTGTCTTTATACCGTCAAGATGCTTTAGAGGATTTACTTGTAAATCCAGTGGATGCAATTGTTTGTGATCTACCAGTCGGTTACTATCCGAACGAGGAAGTGGCATTGAATTATGAATTATGTCCTTCAGAAGGAATGAGTTTTGCACATCATTTGTTTATTGAGCAGTCCATTAACTACACGAAGGATGGGGGCTATTTATTCTTCCTTGCACCATCCCATCTTTTTGACTCAGAGCAATCTAAGCAATTGCATAAATATATCCAGAAGCATGCTTGGATTCAAGCAATTATTCAGCTGCCTGATACAATATTTGCAAACAGAGCCCTTGAGAAAAGCATTGTTATTTTGCAAAAGCAGGGGCAGGACTTTAAGGCACCGAAAGAGGTATTGCTGGCAAAGGTACCAAATATGCAAAATAAACAAGCGCTAGCGATGTTCTTTGAAAAAGTGAAAATGTGGCGAGAAGATAAATAATTAAAAAGGTATCCAAAATTGGATACCTTTTTATGTACTAATTATTTTTCTGGCGTACGGATAACAAGTACGTCACATTTTGCTGAACGTACAATTGCTTCAGATACTGAACCGATTAGGAAGCGTTCTACTGCATTTAGACCAGTTGCACCACAGATGATTAAGTCTGCGTCTACGATGCTAGAAAGCTCTTTCGTAATGATATTTTTTGGTGAGCCATATTCAATTACAAGGTTAATGTTCGTTAAGCCTTCATCTTCAGCTTGTTTTTTGTAACCATTTAATAATTCTTCAGAGAATGCTTGAGCACGCTCGGCAATGGAACGATCATAAGCTTCGATTGCAGCGAAAGAACGTGTATCGATAACATTTACTAGGTTTAACACAGCACCTTCGTTACGTTTTGCCACGTCAATTGATTTACGGAAAGCGTATTCTGCTTCCTTAGAACCGTCTACTGCAACTACAATGCTTTTATAATGATTAGCCATTTAAATTACCTCCCTGATTTATATATTCTGATTATACCAAATGATTTTCTAAAGGAAATACTTTCCGAAAGAAAAAATGTGAAAAAGTGAAGGCTTTTATTGTGAAACTGCTAAAATATCAATTTCCCTCATATAATGTTGTCCAAAGAACAGTACTTCCAACTGGGAATCCATTATAAAAACGAAGATTACATTTTGTTAATAGAAACGGTGAGTGTCTATTTTTATGAATACCAACTGAAAATGTAATATTATTAATTTGAAAATTTTGTATTTTGTAAATGTTATTAATTTTAGCTGTAATCGCTTTATTTAAAGCATTTTTTGATTATTTTTGGTAATATGGAAGGGCAAGGGGTGCATCAATACGGAAAAAATCGTATTTACAAAAATGATGCTAATTTCTTAGGTAATGGAAGGGGATAGGAAAGATGAAAATTGGTATTCCAAAAGAGATTAAAAACAATGAAAATCGTGTAGCAATGACACCCGCTGGAGTTGTTACATTAACACATGCTGGTCATGAAGTATTCATTGAAACAGGAGCAGGCTTAGGATCAAGCTTTACAGATGCAGACTACCAGGAAGCAGGTGCTCACATTGTTGAAACAGCAAAAGAGGCATGGTCACAAGAAATGATTATGAAGGTAAAAGAACCTGTTGCATCAGAATATGACTACTTCCAAGAGGGGCAAATCCTATTCACTTATTTGCATTTAGCACCAGAAATCGAATTAACGCAGGCTCTTTTAAATAAAAAAGTTGTTGGTATTGCTTATGAAACAGTTCAATTAGCAAATGGTTCCTTACCACTATTAACACCAATGAGTGAAGTTGCAGGTAAAATGGCAACGCAAATTGGGGCACAGTTCCTAGAGAGAAACCATGCAGGAAAAGGAATTCTACTTGGCGGTGTATCTGGTGTACCACGCGGTAAAGTCACTGTTATTGGTGGTGGTATTGCTGGAACAAATGCGGCAAAAATAGCTGTTGGTATGGGTGCAGATGTAACAGTAATTGATTTAAGCCCAGAGCGTTTACGTCAATTAGAGGATTTATTTGGTCGTGATGTTCAAACATTAATGTCTAATCCTTATAATATTGCGGAATCCGTGAAAAACTCAGATTTAGTAATTGGAGCAGTGTTAATTCCTGGGGCTAAGGCACCTAAGCTTGTTTCTGAGGAAATGATTAAGTCTATGCAACCAGGCTCAGTAGTTGTTGATATTGCCATTGATCAAGGTGGAATTTTTGCAACATCCGATCGTGTGACGACACATGATGATCCAACTTATGTTAAACATGGTGTAGTGCACTATGCAGTAGCAAACATGCCAGGGGCTGTTCCTCGTACTTCAACTATTGCTTTAACAAATAATACAATTCCTTATGCACTGCAAATCGCAAATAAGGGATATAAACAAGCATGTCTTGATAATCCTGCATTGAAAAAAGGTGTAAATACGTTAGATGGACAACTTGTTTACAAGGCGGTAGCTGATTCTCAAGGTCTGCCATTTGTTGATGTAGATGAATTACTTCAATAATTGAAATAGCAAAAGGAAGCAACTATGAGAAAACTCATGGTGCTTCCTTTTTTGATTGGACTAAATGTAATTAGGAAGCATTAAAGCACAATTAATTCCTTTTGGAACTTTGTAAGCACCTCGACTCCATCTTTTGTAACAACCACATCATCTTCAATACGGACACCTGTTACATCAGATTTGTAGATACCTGGTTCAATTGTAAAGACCATTCCTTCTTCCATAATCAGTTCATTAGCACCTGTCACTGAAGGGAATTCATGGACGGAAATGCCAAGGCCATGACCTAGTCGATGTGTAAAATACTCTCCGAAACCAGCATCAGCAATCGTGTCACGGGCAATTTTATCTAACTCCATTGCACGGACACCTGGCTTTACAGCAGCAATGGCATTTGTATTGGCAGCTAGCACAGTATGATAAATTTCCTTCTGTGCTTCGCTTGGTTCACCAAAGGCAACTGTACGTGTAATATCAGAGCAATAACCATCGTAATTTACGCCTAGATCAAATAACACCATATCGCCTTTTTCAATTTTACGGGAACCCGGTATACCGTGTGGAGAGGCTGTTTTCGGTCCACTCAATACTGTTGTTTCGAAGGACATTTTACAGCCTTTTTCTTGAATAGCACTTTCAATAGCTGTTACAATTTCCATTTCTGTTTTTCCTTCAGCGATTTCCTTACAACCGACCTCAATTGCGTAGTCAGCAAGTTCAGCAGCTTTACGTAATTTTTCTAATTCATGTTCATCCTTAATAACACGCAAAGCATTGATTTTTTCATCAAGACGGACAAAATTTGCTTCCGGGAATGATTGCTGTAGTGCCTCAAAACGCTCTACAATAAGGTGAGCCTTTTCAATAGCAAAAGCTGATGGATTCACATTTCGATCTTTTATAGTTTGGGCAAGAACTTCCATGGAGTTTTCCGTATCTTGGTGACCAACCACCTCGTGTGACCAGCCAGCAGCCTTCGCATCTGGAATCTCCATTTTTGGACAAATTAAAAAAGGCTCTGCGTTTTTGAAAATCATCACGCCCAGTAATCGCTCATGTGGATTACTTTTAAAGCCAGAAACGTAAAAAACATTATCAGGTGTTGTTACGAAAGCAGCATCAATTTGGTTTTGTTGTAAATAGTTTTGAATTTCTTCTACCTTTGACATAGACATTTCCTCCTCTTGTTGCTTAAAAGATTTTTTTACTGCTGAAGCTTGGTGAGGCTTCTACTTTTGAGCGGGTCATCTCCTTTGCTAATGAATAATTGTCTCTTAATCGGGTAAAGTCTGATAAGATAAGACAACAATTCTCCCTATAAGCATATCAAAAAAAGGGAAAACGCGCATGAATAGCGAATAAAAATTAAAGGGGGCATATTGTGTAATAGTAATCAGTAGCTTACTAATTACCAGTTACCAATTTGGCCTTTTCGACACATGGATTCGTAACAATAGTGCAAGGAGGAATTATAAAATGGAGATAAGCTATCATGGACATTCCGTTGTTAAAATTCAAACTTATGGGAAAACAATATTGATTGATCCATTCATTAATGGGAATGGGCAAACAGATTTAAAGGTTGCGGAAGAAGCACCAGATATTATTATATTGACGCATGGACATAATGATCATGTTGGTGATACGGTAGAGCTTGCAAAGAAGAAAGACGCACTTGTTATTGCACCAAATGAGCTGGCCAATTGGATTTCCTGGCAAGGCGTGAAAGCGCATCCAATGCACATAGGAGGGGCAAGAGAATTTGATTTTGGTAAAGTGAAATTTACGCAAGCTTTCCATGGTTCTTCCTATGTAACTGAAAATAATGAAATTATTTATATGGGAATGCCAGCAGGAGTTTTATTATTTATTGAGGGATTAACAATCTATCACGCAGGAGATACAGCGCTATTTAGTGATATGAAATTAATTGGTGAGCGCCATCCGATTGATATTGCCTTTATACCAATTGGTGATAATTTCACAATGGGGCCAGAGGATGCTGCATGTGCAGTTGCATTTTTGAAGCCGAAAATTGTCGTACCAATTCATTACAATACATTTCCTCCAATCGAGCAGGATCCACAAATTTTTGCGGAACTAGTGCAAAATTCAGAGGTGCAAATTTTAAAAGCCGGTGAAAAAGTAAACTGTTCCTAAACAGTGACACTGCTGTACTATATAAATTGACACCACGTGCATAGTTGAAACGATGGGGAAAGTTAAACAAATTCATCACTTTATATTAAATATTTTTATAAAATATATGGTACACTAAGAGCAGAAATGATGCTTGAGGAATAGGTGATATTTTGTCTACAAAACATGAGAAAATTTTACAATACATCGAATCACTACCCGTGGGTGATAAAATTTCAGTACGTCAAATTGCAAAAGAAATGCAAGTAAGTGAAGGAACTGCATACCGTGCTATTAAGGAAGCGGAGAATCGCCGTTTAGTTAGCTCTATTGAACGGGTTGGAACAATTCGTATTGAAAAGAAAAAGAAAGAGAATATTGAACGCTTAACGTTTGCTGAAATTGTCAATATAATTGATGGACAGGTTTTAGGTGGGAAATCAGGACTACATAAAACGCTGACAAAATTTGTGATTGGTGCGATGCAATTAGAGGATATGATGCGTTATACAGATGCAGGAAGCTTGCTTATCGTTGGTAACCGTATTAAAGCCCATGAGAATGCGCTACGAGCTGGTGCAGCTGTTTTAATAACTGGTGGTTTTGATACAACGGAGGATAATAAGCAGCTTGCGGATTCATTAGATTTACCAATCATTTCAACAAGCTATGATACGTTTACAGTTGCGACGATGATTAATCGAGCAATTTATGATCAATTAATCAAAAAGGATATATTATTTATTGAGGATATCTATGTTCCGATGACAGATACAGCTGTCCTAAAAAATGATGAAACAATTCATCATTTCCAAAAGCTAAATGAGCGAACTACTCATGGTGCCTTTCCAGTAGTGACAGCCAATAATAAGCTTGTTGGGATGATTACTGTGAAAGACGTAATCGGTCGAGAAGAAACTGAGCTTATTGAAAAGGTAATGACTAAAAACCCGATTGCTGGATCCATGAAAATGAGTGTTGCTTCTGCGGGTCACCGTATGATTTGGGAAGGCATTGATTTGTTACCGATCGTTGATGATGATACGATTTTACAAGGCGTGATTAGCCGTCAAGATGTGCTTAAGGCACTTCAGCTTGCACAAAGACAGCCTCAACATGGAGAAACAATTGATGATTTAGTAAAAAATGAAATGAAGGTTCTTGGTGATGAAGAGCTAATCGTTGAGTTTAAAGTAACACCTCAAATGACAAACCAGTATGGGGCGATTTCTTACGGAGCATTTACAACTTTATTAGCAGAAGTTGGTTCATTTTCATTAAAGCGCCGTAAGCGAGGCGATGCCGTCGCCGAAAACATGACGATTTATTTCATCAAGCCTGTACAAATGGAAAGTACACTTACTGTAAAACCTCGAATTTTAGACATGAGTCGTAAATTTGTGAAAATGGACTTCGAAGTGTTTAATCAGCAAATGTTAGTCGGGAAGGCAATGATGATGTTCCAACTCTTGGAGCGCTAAGCTGGAAAAGGGATGGCCTAGTGGAAATATTAGGCCATCCCTTATTTTTTTGCTTATTGATTAATACGGCACTCCTCTTCAACAAATTGACCGTAGTGTCGTGCTTTTTTAATATTTTCAATAATAACAAAGATGCCTAAAACGACAAGAATTGCTACAATAATAAATGTGTATAATCCAGGGAATAAATAAGCTTGATTACAACCAAAAAAAAGTATAAAGGCACCGAAACCTACATTCGCCTTGCTTTTGTACCATTTTTTTGCAATCGGTAATGGAGAACGGAATTGTTTTGTTTTAAAGTAAAAATAAAAAACAAATGATATGATTATGGCAAACACAAAAATTAAATTGAGCATAGTAAACCTCCTAGCATAACTAGACATTATTGTAACGATTATTGATGAAAAATGCTAACGGTTATTACTATCATTTTGGGGGAAATTATATTGAAACGACAAATCATCGACACAATTGCTTTATATGAGACAATTATTATTCATCGTCATGTACGTCCAGATCCAGATGCTTATGGATCTCAACAAGGTTTAAAAGAATTAATCTTAGCCAACTATCCAGAAAAAAAGGTTTTTGCTGTAGGTGAGCATGATGATTCTTTAACATTTATGGCACAGCCTGATCAAATTACTGATGATGTTTATGATAATGCTTTAGTAATTGTTACGGATACTGCAAATACTGAACGTGTTGACGACCAACGCTATACAAAGGGTAAAATGGTTATTAAAATCGATCATCATCCAAATGATGATGCATATGGCGATTTATTGTGGGTGGACACGACAGCTAGCTCTTGTAGTGAAATGATCTATGAGCTTTTTGAGGAAGGGCGCAATGCAGCCAACTGGTCGCTATCTAGTGCAGCTGCAAGATTGCTATTTGCTGGTATTGTGGGTGATACAGGAAGATTTCAATTTCCAAGTACAACTGCGAAAACGTTTAAAATTGCTGCAGAACTCATTACATATGATTTTGATAGAAATCAGATTTTTAATGGCATGTATGAAATGGAACAAAAATTACTAAATTTACAGGGCTATATCTATCAAAATTTTGAAATGGATGAGCATGGGGCAGCATATATAAAGCTGACGAAGGAATTGCTAACAGATTTTGAGGCTGTACCATCTGAGGCTTCTCTTTTAGTAGGCAGCCTTGGTAGTGTGAAAGGTATTTGTGCATGGGTTGTGTTTATTGAGGAGGGGGAACAAATTCGAGTACGTTTACGCTCGAAAGGTCCTGTTATTAATACGCTAGCGAAGGAATTCAATGGTGGGGGACACCCATTAGCTTCAGGGGCAACTGCTTATTCATGGGAGGAAGCGGATCGTGTGATAAATCGTTTACAGGCAATTTGTCAAACGTATCGCTCAAATAACTAACAAGATCAAGAAAGGAAGGGATTCATTTGACACATGTATATACGAAAATGCATACGAGCGCGGATTTATTGAAAAGCACGATTCGGCTTGAACAATTGATCCCTTTTTTACAAGAGCAAAAAACGCAGGCCTGTGCAATCGTCAATTCGAAATTGTATGGGCTTTTGCCTTTTTGTAGGGCGTTACAGCAAGCAAATATTCATGCTGTAGTCGGTCTTTCTATAAACATACAATGGCAGGAGTTACAAATTCCTTTAGTTTTATATGCAAAGACACAAGAAGGTTATCAGCATTTATTAAAGATTAGTAGTGCTGTTTCGATAAGAGAGGATGAAGTTTTGCCTTGGAAATGGCTGAAGGGGTATGCAGCAGGCTGTATAGCATTGCTTTCCTCTAATGACATAATGGAAATTGGACATTGGACAGAGGCAGCAAGTGCACTAAAAGCATTATTTGGTCAGCATTTATTTATGGGAGTTGCTAGACCAGCAGGGATGATTGCAGAAACAGAACAGGATTGTGTTACATGGTGTAAAAACGAAAGCGTTCCTTTAGTCGCTTCACAAAGTTGTTATTTTCTACGACCTGAAGACCACTTTGCTTACGAGGTGGTAAGAGCTATTGATACAGGTGAAAAATGCACGGATACAAAGGTATCCGCCTTGCAAGGTTATTTTGTGCCAACTCAGAGTGAATGGAGCAGCTGGTTTGCTGATCGTCCTGAATGGCTTGAAGCGAGCGCAGCAATGTTAGCTAGCTGTACTGCCAAAATTCCTCATATGCCTGTGCAAATGCCTAAATTTCCAGTGCCAATAGGAGAGACTGCTGAGAACTTGCTTGTCAAAGAGGCGTTTACTGGATTAACAATGCGCTTCAATGAGCATGAAATACCACCTGCTTATAAAGAGCGACTACAATATGAGCTTGAAATTATTTGTTCAATGGGCTTTGCGGATTATTTTTTAATTGTTGCGGATTTTATGCAATATGCCAAAGAAAATCAAATTTTAACAGGGCCAGGCCGGGGTTCATCAGCGGGATCACTTGTAGCCTATAGTCTTTCTATAACACAAGTAGATCCTCTAGCATATGGATTAATATTCGAGCGTTTTTTAAATCCAGAACGTATTTCTTTGCCAGATATTGATATTGATTTTGTAGATAATAAAAGACAAAAGGTTATACAATATGTTGCACACAAATATGGTAAGGCAAATGTCGCGCAGATTATTACATTTGGTACATTATCTGCAAAAGCTGTGGCTCGGGATGTAGCTCGAGCTTTAGGCTTCGAAGCTGAAACATTAGAAAAGATTTCGAAATTGATTCCTAATAAACCTGGAATGACGCTACAAAAAGCGGTCGCGGAATCACAGGGCTTACAAGGCTGGATAGCAGAGGATGAAAAGCATCGTCGTTGGTTAGAAGTAGCTTTGAAATTAGAGGGTTTGCCAAGAAATTCCTCTACACATGCTGCTGGGGTTGTATTAGCACCATCCCCCTTGGTCAATACAATGCCTATTGAGAAGGGGCATGATGATATTTATTGTACGCAATGGCCAATGGGTGATGTAGAAGCATGTGGTCTTGTGAAAATGGACTTTTTAGGCTTGCGTAATTTAACAATTTTAGAGCAGATACGCTGGTCAATTTATAAAGCAAGGGGACCATGGATAGAGTTTGAACGAATCCCTATGCAAGATGAAAAAACATTCCAACTTCTTCAAAGGGGAGATACGTTAGGGATTTTTCAGTTGGAATCTGAAGGCATGAAGCAAGCTTTACGGGACATTAAACCAACTCATTTTTTAGATATAGTAGCAGTCAATGCTTTATATCGGCCAGGTCCAATGGATTTTATTCCAATCTATGCAAAACGGAAATCAGGACAAGAATTAGTGGTTATGCCACATCCAGTGTTAGAGCCGATTTTACAAGAGACATTTGGTGTTATCGTTTATCAGGAACAGATCATGCAAATTGCCTCGATAATGGCAGGCTTTTCGATGGGACAGGCAGATTTACTGCGTCGAGCGGTCAGCAAGAAAAATCGCCAAGTTTTAGAGGAGCAACGTGCTGTATTTGTCAATGGAGCGATGAAGCAAGGTTACGATATTCATATAGCAGAAGAAGTGTATGCACTGATTGTACGTTTTGCGGATTATGGCTTCCCTAAAAGCCATGCAGTTGCATATAGTGTTATTTCCTATCAAATGGCCTATTTAAAGGCGCATTATCCAAAAAGCTTTTATGCAGCGTTATTGTCAAATGCAACAGGAAATGTGGAAAAGATTCAGCAGCTTGTGAATGAAGCCAAAGAGCAGGGTATAATTTTTTACCCGCCCTCATTAAAACATAGTACTAAATATTTCACTGTAGAAAATGATGGCATTCGCTATAGCTTATCAGGGATTAAAGGTGTTCCTCATCCCTTAATTGAGATGGTTAAGGCCATACAACAATCGAATGTAGAGGCATTGAATAATTTATTTGATCTAGCAGTTGCTTTAAGTGCTCAGCATTTTAAACCGAAAGTAATAGAATCTTTAATTTTTGCTGGAGCCCTTGATTATTTGGAGAAAGATCGTGCTGTACTTATTAAGACTGTAGAAGCAGCTTTGAAGCATGCAGAGCTATTAAGACCTACAGTAGAGATTGATTGGGCCTCAGCTACTGCCTTTAGCTTCGGTAAGCCCAAATATATGCAAGCTCAAGAAATGACGCAAAAAGAAAAACTGATGCACGAGAAGGAAGTTTTAGGGTTTTATATATCAGCACATCCTGTAACAGAAGAGCGAGCTTTCTGGCCGGATGCCAATGTTACATGCAGAGAGTTAAAACATACACGAGATGGAACCTATGTCAAAGTGATTGGCTTGATTGAAGAGATAAAAAAAATTCGTACAAAGAGAGGTGAGCAAATGGCTTTTGCTCAGCTACAAGACGAATATGGCACAGTGTCCATCACCCTATTTCCACAAGTATTTCAGCTTGTGCAGGACTTTTTAAAGGAGGATGAAATACTTTATATTGAGGGTACAGTGGAACGACGATTTGGAAAGGCACAGGTGAAAGTAAAACACGCACAAACGACAAAAAAAATATAAAATGAAACAAGAATTTAGAAACTGCATAAATTTTATGCAGTTTTTTCTTTACATTTCATCAGTTATTTTGTAAGCTAGAAACAACGTTAAAAGTGGTCAGACCACTTTTTGATAAGGGGAGTTAGTCGTATGGATAAAAAAACCGAACAAAAGAAAGTGTTTTTAGAAATCGTCCAACAATTACGTCAACTCATAAAAATAGAAAAAATACAAGCTGGTGAGAAGCTGCCTTCCGAACGAGTTCTGTCAGAGCGTCTAGGTGTCGGGCGTTCCTCTGTAAGAGAGGCATTACGAAGTTTAGAATTGCTCGGACTGATTGAAACAAGACATGGTGGTGGTACTTTTCTAGCATCAACACATAAACATCAGCTCGTAGAAATATTGTCGATGTTTATATTAGAAGATGAAAAATCAAAAAAGGATGTCGAATTAACGCGGCAAATTCATGAAAAGGAAGCTATCCGCGTAATAAGTTGTACAGAGATTCTTCGCATACTACCTGTGTGGGATAGTTTTTTTGTGAAACTAGAAATTGAAGGTACGGTAAATTGTCGGGATATTTTACGAGAGCTAATAATAACGGCAGGAAATCGACTGTCTTTAAAAATCTGGTTTCAATTAACAGCTTATGATGGTGATCGTTTAAATCGAAACTCAACAGAAGAGGAAAAGTTAATTATTCAAACAATGTTGAAATCGATGCAGCTAGGCTATGAAAAAGAAGCATTAAATGCTTACGAACAATGGATGAATACTGAACAAAGCATTTAGACAACAGAGGGGGAGTCAAACATGGCAATACGTAGCTTATTTAGTGGTAATAAGAAAAAGAAAGAGAGCGGACAAGAAAAGGCATTTCCAGAAGGACTGATGACAAAATGTCCTGAATGCCGCCATATTCAATTAACGAAGGAATTAGAGAAAAATCATAAAGTATGCACAAAATGTAGCCATCACTTCAAAATGACTGCACAGGAGCGCGTCGATTATTTCTTAGATGAAGGCTCATTTGTTTCTATGGATGATCATTTACAAACAAGTAATCCACTTAATTTCCCAGCGTACGTAGAGAAAATTTCTGTGGACCAACAAAAAACGGGCTTAAATGAGGCTGTATTGACAGGAGTAGGAACGTTAGACGGAGAAGAAATTGTTGTAGCAATTATGGATTCTCATTTCCGTATGGGCTCCATGGGCTCAGTTGTTGGAGAAAAAATTACACGAGCTGTTGAAAAGGCTACAGAATTGCGTGTACCGTTTATTATTTTTACTGCTAGTGGAGGAGCGCGCATGCAGGAAGGCGTTCTATCATTAATGCAAATGGCGAAAACGAGCGTGGCATTAAAACGTCATAGTGAACAAGGGCTTTTATTTATTTCCATATTGACACATCCAACAACAGGTGGTGTTTCGGCAAGCTTTGCATCTGTTGGAGATATTAATATTGCGGAACCACAGGCATTAATTGGCTTTGCTGGACGTCGTGTTATTGAAGAAACGGTTAGGGAAAAATTACCTAATGATTTCCAAACGGCAGAATTTTTACTAGAGCATGGTCAACTTGATGCCATCTTCCCTCGTAAAGATTTGCGAAATCAAGTAGCAGTACTTGTAAAAATGCATACGAAAGGCGGCGTACAACATGCCTAAAAATTTAGCTTTTGAAGAACCAGTAATACAATTACGTGAAAAAATAGATGAATTAAAATCAATAGCTGCTGAAGCAGATGTAGATATGACAGGCGAAATTGAAAAACTTGAAACTCGTCTGACTCAGCTAGAGCAATCCATATACGCCAATATGAAGCCGTGGGATCGTGTGCAGGTTGCAAGACATCCAGAAAGACCAACGACATTACAATATATAGAAGCGATGTGTGAAAATTTTATAGAATTGCATGGGGATCGGACGTTTGGTGATGATGCAGCCATTCTTGGAGGTATTGCATTTTTTGAAGGACAGCCAGTAACAATTATCGGACATCAACGTGGAAAATCTACAAAAGAAAATATCCGTCGTAATTTTGGTATGCCACATCCAGAAGGTTATCGAAAAGCATTGCGATTAATGAAGCAGGCGGAGAAATTTAAACGACCGATTATATGCTTTATTGATACGAAAGGCGCGTACCCAGGTAAGGCAGCTGAGGAACGTGGTCAAAGTGAAGCAATTGCTAGAAATTTGATTGAGATGGCAGGCTTAAAAGTACCAGTAATCAGCATTGTTATTGGCGAAGGTGGTAGCGGTGGTGCACTTGCATTAGGGGTAGCTAATCGCGTCTTTATGTTAGAGAACTCAACATATTCTGTTATCTCTCCTGAAGGAGCAGCATCCATCTTATGGCGTGATGGAAGCCTTGCAAAACAAGCTGCAGAGGCAATGCGTATAACAGCACCTGATTTAAAGGAGCTAGGTGTCATTGATGGCATTATTCCAGAAATTACAGGTGGTGCACATCGCAATGTAGCAAAACAGGCACTCTATATAAAGGAATGTATAAGTGACACACTGAAAGCATTAAATTCTTTAAATGGTGAACAATTAGTTGAAGATCGTTACGAGAAATTTAAAAAAATAGGTCAATATACAGAAACAGAAGTATAAAAATATTTTGTGAATTAAATTTTAGAATTAGATTCGATAGTTGAAATTTGCTCGTAAAGAGATTAATTTTGTCTTTAAATAATGAAAAAGCTTTTATGATATAAGAAGATAGTAGCGCAAAAATAACGCCAGACTTCTTGAAAAAATGTTAGATTTCGGATGTTTTTGAATGGAAAGAGTGTGTGAAAGCGCATTCTTTTCATTTTTTATGTAAAAGTTATGTTTTTATAGTCTTAGAACCCTTACATAGTTTGTTTTTTCATGTTAATGTGAATAATAATAGTAACTGCAGGAGGTTCGACAATGAAAAAAATTGCCGTATTAACAAGTGGTGGAGACGCACCAGGAATGAACGCAGCTATTCGTGCAGTAGTTCGTAAGGCAGCATTTCATGGAATCGATGTTGTCGGAATTAAGCATGGCTATGAAGGCTTAGTAAAAGGTTACATGGAAAACCTTGATTTAGGTTCAGTAGGTGGCATAATCCAACGAGGTGGTACACAGTTAAATTCAGCGAGATGTCCTGAATTTAAAGAAGAAGCAGTCCAACAGCGTGGTATTGACAACCTGCGGGCAGCTGGAATTGAAGGTTTAGTTGTTATTGGCGGTGATGGTTCCTACAGAGGTGCTATGGATTTAGTGAAGAAAGGCTTCCCTGTTGTTGGTGTCCCAGGAACAATTGATAATGATGTACCGGGCACAGAATACACAATAGGATTTGATACGGCACTAAATACTGTTGTAGAATCCATCGATAAAATTCGTGATACAGCAACCTCTCATGAAAACTCCTTTATCGTAGAGGTAATGGGAAGAGACGCAGGTGACATTGCTTTATGGGCAGGTCTTGCAGCTGGTGCTGAAACAGTTTTAATTCCAGAAGAAGATTATAATTTAGATGATATTGTGGCACGCTTAGATCGAGGAGCAGCTCGTGGTAAAAAGCATAGTATTATTATTGTTGCTGAGGGTGTCATGTCTGGTAGTGATTTGGCAAAATTGTTAAATGAAAAAACGGGGAAAGAGACACGTGTTTCTGTTCTTGGCCATATTCAGCGAGGTGGTTCTCCTACTGCACGTGATCGTGTTTTGGCAAGTCAATTCGGTGCTCATGCAGTTGAATTACTAATGGAAGGAAAGTCTGGCAGAGCGGTAGGAATTCGCAATCATCAAGTAATTGACTATGATATGCCTGAAGCTTTCGAAAAAAATCATGAGGCAGATGTAAGTTTATATACGTTAATGAAAGAACTATCAATATAATTTGGCATAAAAACGGAGTGGGCAGAAAATGAGAAAAACTAAAATCGTATGTACAATTGGTCCGGCAAGTGAGTCGCCAGAAACTTTAGAAAAACTGATTGAGGCAGGTATGAATGTTGCCCGCTTAAACTTTTCACATGGTTCACATGAGGAGCATGAAGTACGCATTAATTTAATTCGTGAAGTTGCACAGAAATTAGGTAAGCCAGTTGGGATATTACTCGACACTAAAGGTCCTGAAATTCGTACACATAATATGAAAAACGGGGAACTACATTTATCAGCAGGTCAAGTAATTGATATTTCAATGACTGAGGTTGAGGGTACAGAGACTAGCTTCTCTGTCACATATGATCGTTTGATTGAGGATGTTGAACAAAACTCTATTATTTTGTTAGATGATGGACTTATTCAGCTACGTGTCTTAGCGACAGATATGGAAAAAGGTCTTATTCATACAATTGTTGAAAATGCGGGTGTTTTAAAAAATAAAAAAGGTGTGAATGTACCTGGTGTTTCTGTCCAGCTTCCTGGAATCACAGAAAAGGATGCGCAGGATATTTTATTTGGCATTAAGCAAGATGTAGATTTTATCGCAGCTTCGTTCGTGCGTCGTGCGAAGGATGTGCTAGAAATTCGCGAGCTACTTGAACAAAATGGTGGCAGTCACATTCAAATTATCCCAAAAATCGAGAACCAAGAGGGTGTCGACAATATTGATGAAATCATCTTAGTGTCAGATGGATTAATGGTAGCTCGTGGTGATTTAGGAGTAGAAATTCCAGCTGAGGAAGTTCCGTTAGTACAAAAGAAATTAATCTTAAAATGTAATCAAGTAGGGAAACCAGTAATTACTGCTACACAAATGTTAGATTCAATGCAACGAAACCCGCGTCCAACACGAGCAGAGGCAAGTGATGTAGCGAATGCGATTATTGATGGCACAGATGCTATTATGTTATCTGGTGAAACAGCAGCAGGTCTATATCCAGTGGAGTCTGTTCAAACAATGAATAAAATTGCGCAGCGTACAGAAAACTCTTTAGACTATAAAGCAATTGTTTCTGCGCGTAGTAGAGAAAAAGAGGCAAATATGACGGAGGCTATATCTCAGGCTGTAGCATATACGTCGATCAACTTAGGAGTAAAGGCAGTTTTAGCTCCGACTGAAAGTGGTAATACAGCTAGAATGATTGCGAAATATCGCCCAGGTGTACCAGTTGTTGCCGTAACTGGGTCCTCTAATACAGCTCATACACTAACTTTAGTTTGGGGAGTATATCCAGTTGTTTGTCAGCGTGTGACAACTACCGATGAAATTTTAGAGCTAGCTGTTGATGAGAGCTTAAAGCATGGCTATGTAACGCATGGCGATGCAGTTGTTATTACAGCTGGTGTACCAGTAGGTGAAGCAGGTACAACTAATTTAATGAAGGTTCACATTATTGGAGATTTATTAGCTCGTGGTCAAGGAATTGGCAAAGCTTCAGTAGTAGGAAAAACGGTTGTTGCAAAAAATGCAGCAGAGGCACTAGCCTATGATACAGATGGCTGTATTATAGTAACTGTTGGATCTGATCGCGATATGATGCCAGCGCTTGAAAATTGTCTTGGTTTGATTACGGAAGAAGGTGGACTTACAAGCCATGCAGCAGTAGTAGGTCTGAGCTTAGGTATCCCTGTTATTGTTGGAGTAAAAGAAGCTACAACATTGATACGTCATGGTCAAGAAATCACAATGGATGCGGAAACGGGCGTTATTTATAAAGGACATGCCAGCGTTCTTTAAGAAAGGAGCTCTAGTGCAATCGACTGTACTAGAGCTTTTTTCTAAACATAACAAACACTTTTTATACATAAACATTCTTCATTCGTAGCATGCTTGAATATAAATAGATTGATCTCTCTACATGATGTTTCATTTGTTTTTTTAATGAAACAAAATGGGCTATAATAACGTATAAGAGGTATAGCTTTTTTTAGATAGAAGGGAGAAAAATATGAGAAAGGTTTTTCTTGGTTTCATTGTCTATGCATTAGCCGAACTGGCGTTATTAATAGTAATTGGTCAAAATATTGGTGTTTTCAATACATTATTGCTCATTGTTGCAACAAGTATTATAGGTATTTATGTAGTGAAAAATAAAGGTATGAATTCTGTGCAAAATGTTAAAAATACGATAGCACAAGGAGAGGCACCAGGCCCTGCCTTAATTGATACCGTGTTAACTTTTAGCGGTGGTGTATTACTAGCTTTGCCAGGATTTTTAACGGATTTAATTGGTTTGCTACTACTTATGCCTTTTTCTCGTAAAATGTTCCAACCAATTTTTTATTATTGGATGCGTAAAAAAATGAAAAAAGGGAATTTTATTATCGTTCAAAAATAGCGTTTTCCTTTAGCTTAACCGCTAAAAATAAAAAAAATGGGCTTAGTAAAATACCATAAAAACCAAATAATAAAATGGAGGCAGCACTGATGAAAAAGGTGTGGAAGGTACGTAATTGTAGCGTATTTGACCAAAGCATGGATTCAGCTAGCTGCCTTGTTAATTGGACGAATAAATATAACACCAAAATTGCAACACATAAAAAGGTATTGCCCGTGAAGTAAAAATAAATGCTCATAGGTACAAGAAATACACCAATGCCAAAGAAAGGCAGAACATCTGTGAAGGCTACAATAAAAGCTTTAATGATAGCTTGTTCAAATTGAAGCAGCATAAATCCTGCACATAGTATGAGTAACGTAATTGTGAAAAGCTGAAATTCCACGAATATAAAGTAATGAAATAGCTGCATTACTTTAGAAAAATGTGACTGCCATTCATTGCGATATTTTTTTGGCACATATCGAAAAAACCAATAACGGGATTTCCGAGTTTCTAATAGGGCGAAATAGTAGGCAACAAGGAATATAAATACTTCAATGACATGCTTCATAATTAATTGAAAAATATTCGCTATATAAATTAAAATCGAATCAAAAATAGACAACGATTTTTCCTTCAAAACTTGAATAAACATGGATTCATATTCATCGAAAAGTGGGAAATTTTGTAGTGTATCTCGGATTTCAGGAAAGATATAAATGACGCTATTGATGGATATAACAGCAAGAAAAAAGATACAAGAAAGTATTAAAATTTCCACAATGATTGCTGCAAGCCAATAAGCGACCCTACAATAAGAGTGAAGAAATTTTATGATAGGATACGTCGAAAAAGATAAAAAAATTGCAAGTGAAACAGGTAATACGAACCAAAGTATTACCAAATAGAAAATGAAAAATAAAACACTTGTAGTTCTTTCGTATGAAAAATACTTAATATTCCTCATTTTTACAAATTCACCCCATTTCAAAAGTTAAATTAATGTCAAAATATACAATAAAACCTCTTTAGAGCGTATATATAATCGCTCGGGCGCCTTTTTCTTTAATTAGGTGATTTTCATTCACAAAGCTGTCAAAAATGATTATAATAGCAATGTAAGCGATTTACTTAATGGTTCATATGAGCAAAGTACGTAAATGTGACGAACTAAATACATTTACAACCAAAAAATATAAGTATGAGGGAGCGATAATTTATGTCAGCAACTAAAGGATTAGAAGGTATCGTAGCAGCGGAATCTAAAATCAGTTCAATTATCGATGACACACTTACATATGTTGGTTACAACATTGATGATTTAGCAGAGAACGCGTCATTTGAAGAAGTAGTTTATTTATTGTGGCACACTCGTTTACCAAAAGAGGACGAGCTAGCTGAATTAAAACAACAATTAGCAGACAACATGACAATTCCGCAAGCAATTGTAGAGCAATTCAAAACATACCCACTTTCAACTGTACATCCAATGGCTGCACTACGTACTGCAGTATCTTTACTTGGTGTATTCGATGAAGAGGCAGATGTTATGGATCCAGAAGCTAACTACCGTAAAGCTATCCGTTTACAAGCTAAAATTGCTACAGTAGTTACTGCATTTTCGCGTGTTCGTAAAGGTTTAGAGCCAGTTGCGCCAAAACCAGAATTAGGATATGCAGCAAACTTCTTATACATGCTTAAAGGTGAAGAACCAGCAGCAATCGAAGTTGAAGCATTCGACAAAGCATTAGTATTACATGCTGACCATGAATTAAATGCATCTACATTCACAGCGCGTGTATGTGTAGCTACATTATCAGATGTATATTCTGGTGTAACAGCAGCTATTGGTGCATTAAAAGGACCACTTCATGGTGGTGCAAATGAGCAAGTTATGAAAATGTTAACTGAAATTGGCTCACTTGATAAAGTTGAATCTTACATTCAAAATAAACTAGACAACAAAGAAAAAATCATGGGCTTTGGTCACCGCGTATACCGCAAAGGCGACCCACGTGCACCACATTTACGTGTTATGTCACAAAAATTAACTGAACTAACTGGTAAACCAGAGCTATATGAAATGTCAGTTAAAATCCATGACATGATCGTAGAACAAAAGAAATTACCTGCAAACGTAGACTTCTTCTCTGCGTCAGTGTATGATTCTTTAGGTATTGATCATGACCTATTCACACCAATTTTCGCAGTATCACGTACTTCTGGTTGGGTAGCTCATATTTTAGAGCAATATGCTAACAACCGCCTAATCCGTCCACGTGCAGAGTATGTTGGACCAGGCATGCAAAAATATGTTCCAATCAGCGAGCGCTAATTTGGAAAATATGCTAGAATATTTGGGACTGTGTTACTGATAACACAGTCCTATGATTATGAATTTAGGAGGCAACAGCAATGTCAAACAAAATTGTAGTTGAAAATGGCGTACTTAATGTACCAAACAATCCAGTGATTCCTTTCATCGAAGGTGATGGAATTGGTCCAGATATTTGGGCTGCAGCATCACGAGTAATCGACGCAGCAGTTGAAAAAGCATACAACGGTGAAAAGAAAATCGAATGGTTAGAAGTTTTAGCTGGTGAAAAAGCATTCAACCAAACTGGTGAATGGTTACCACAAGAAACTTTAGACAAAATTAATGAATACCTAATCGCAATTAAAGGTCCTCTTACTACTCCAATCGGTGGTGGTATCCGCTCTCTAAACGTAGCATTACGTCAACAGCTTGACCTATATGTGTGCTTACGTCCAGTACGTCACTTTGATGGAGTACCTTCTCCAGTTAAACGCCCAGAAGACGTTGATATGGTTATCTTCCGCGAAAACACAGAAGACATCTACGCTGGTATCGAATTCGAATCTGGTTCTGAACAAGCTCAAAAAATCATCAACTTCCTACAAACTGAATTTGGTGTTAACAAAATCCGCTTCCCAGAAACTTCTGGTATCGGTGTAAAACCTGTATCTAAAGAAGGTACTGAGCGTTTAGTACGTTCTGCTATCGAATATGCTATTAATCATAAACGCCCATCTGTTACTTTAGTACACAAAGGTAACATCATGAAATTCACTGAAGGTGGGTTCAAAAAATGGGGTTATGAATTAGCTGAAAAAGAATTTGCTGATCAAACATTCACTTGGAACCAATATGATGCAATTAAAGCTGAACAAGGTGAAGAAGCAGCGAACAAAGCACAAGCTGACGCTTTAGCAGCTGGTAAAATCTTAGTGAAAGATTCTATCGCTGATATCTTCTTACAACAAATCTTAACTCGTCCAAATGAGTTCGATGTAGTTGCAACAATGAACTTAAACGGTGACTATATCTCTGACGCATTAGCTGCACAAGTTGGTGGTATCGGTATCGCTCCAGGCGCAAACATTAACTATGTAACTGGACACGCGATTTTTGAAGCTACTCACGGTACAGCTCCAAAATATGCTGGTCAAGATAAAGTAAACCCATCTTCAGTATTACTTTCAGGTGTATTAATGCTTGAACACTTAGGATGGCAAGAAGCTGCTGACATGATTACTAAATCTGTTGAGAAAACAATTTCTTCTAAAGTTGTAACTTATGACTTCGCACGTTTAATGGACGGCGCTACAGAAGTGAAATGTTCAGAATTCGCGAATGAGTTAATCAAAAACCTATAATTTTCTATTGTAATATAGAAATAATAGGTAAGCGGATGCTTTATTCTGCCGATATAATTAGGGTAAAATGTATTTAGTTTAATAAAGTATTACGATGAACTTGTTTAATCGAGGGAGGAGATGGTATTCTCCTCCCTCTTTTAAAATATATAACCTAATTTTAAAGGAGCGTATTTAAATGTCTCTGAAACGTAAAAAAATTTCAGTAATCGGTAGTGGTTTTACAGGTGCTACAGCTGCATTTTTAGCAGCTCAGAAAGAACTTGGCGACGTCGTATTAGTTGATATTCCACAAGCAGAAAACCCAACAAAAGGAAAAGCTCTAGATATGTGGGAAGCTGCACCAGTGCAAGGCTATGATTCGTATGTGAAGGGTACTTCTAACTATGCAGATATAGCCGATTCTGATGTAGTCCTTATCACTGCTGGTGTTGCTCGTAAACCAGGGATGAGTCGTGACGATCTTGTTCAAATTAATCAAGGTGTAATGAAGGCTGTTTCTAAGGAAATTGCTGCTCATGCACCAAATGCAACGATTATCGTGCTCACAAACCCAGTAGATGCTATGACTTATACAGTTTACAAAGAAACTGGTTTCCCAAAAAATCGTGTTATCGGTCAATCTGGTGTACTTGATACAGCTCGCTTCTGTGCATTTGTTGCAGAGGAACTTAATATCTCGGTGAAAGACATTACTGGTTTTGTTTTAGGTGGCCACGGTGATACAATGGTACCACTTACTCGCTATTCATTTGCTGGCGGCATACCATTAGAAACATTAATTCCTGCTGATCGTCTTGAAGAGATTGTAAATCGAACACGTAATGGTGGTGCAGAAATCGTTAATTTACTTGGTAATGGCTCAGCATACTATGCTCCAGCAGCAGCACTTGTTGAAATGGCTGAAGCAATTATTAAGGATCAAAAACGTATTTTACCATCCATTGCATATTTAGAAGGCGAATATGGCTACACTGATTTGTATTTAGGTGTTCCAACTTTACTAGGTGCAAATGGCATCGAAAAAATCTTTGAGCTGGACTTAACAGACAAAGAAAAAGTGGCTTTAGATAATTCGGCAGAAGCAGTCCGCAATGTTATGAAAGTTTTAGCTTAATAAAAAGCTTATGAAATCGAGTGGGAATCATTCCTACTCGATTTTTTTGTTTAATAATAGTCTGTCTATATAAAATGTAAGTGACAAATAGACTATATTCCTTTAATTACTAATGCATCCTATGCTTATCAATAAAATGGTTATTCTGCTTTTCGTTGTACTTTTAGAATAAAATTGATACTATGAAGATAGTATGATGAAAAAGGGGTTGGCGTATCTTTGCTTCAAAAAAACAGTAAGCTTGGTCTCACAATAGATGAAATTACAGTTGGCGAGAAGATTCATATTACTGAAAAGATAGAGGATAAGGATTTACTGCTTTATTTAGGCCTTACGAATGATAGTAATCCGCTTTATATTCAACATGATTATGCTGCGATGACGCCTTTTCAAAAGCCAATCGTACCTACAATTATGTTAAATGGTATCATTACGTCAGCTGTGTCAAAGTATATTCCTGGACCAGGTGCACGAATTATTGAGCAACATTTAAAATATTTAGGACCTCTCTATCATTATGAATTATTTGATACGCTTTTAGAGGTAACAGAAGTAAATAAACTCCAAAATATAATTACTGTATCTGTCCACTCCTATAATGAGCAAAAGCAGCTTGTGATAGAAGGAACCTTATTGGTGACACCGCCACTTGCGCTATAGACGTTTTAAGATTTGAAATGGGGGTTTCAAATCACTAACGGAGGCATTATTAATGACAAAAACGATTTTAGTTGTAGAAGATGAATTTTCTATTGCGACATTATTGAAATATAATTTAGAACAGGCAGGCTATGTTGTAGAAACAGCTGCAGATGGGCAAGAAGGATTGGATAAAGCAATTGACTTACAGCCGGATTTAATTCTCTTAGACTTAATGCTTCCAAGACTTGATGGTATGGAGGTATGTAAACAAATACGTCAACAACGTATGAATACACCTATCATTATGTTAACCGCAAAGGACGATGAATTCGATAAAGTTCTTGGTCTGGAGCTGGGAGCAGATGATTATATGACGAAGCCTTTTAGCCCGCGTGAGGTATTGGCGCGAGTGAAAGCTGTGTTAAGACGTTTCACACAAAATGTTGTATTAGACAATAAAGATGAACCTCAAGAGAAAATGTATGAATTTGGACAATTACGTGTCTTTCCTGAGCGTTTTGAAGTATTTTTACAGGATGAAGCATTGGAATTCACACCGAAGGAATTTGAGTTATTGATTTATTTGCTTGAAAATAAAAATCGTGTTTTAACACGTGATCAGCTATTAAGTGCTGTATGGAAATATGACTTTGCTGGTGATACAAGAATTGTGGATGTACACATCAGTCACCTTCGAGATAAAATTGAGGAAAATAGCCGAAAACCAATGTTTATCAAAACAATTCGTGGTCTTGGCTATAAATTCGAGGAGCCGAAGACAACATGAAATCAATGAGCAACCGCTTATTCGTGACATTCATGCTTTTACTCGGAACAATACTAGCTGTCCTAATGATTGTAATAGGTCAGCTTTTTCCTGTTTATATAGAACAGTATGACGAACAGGCGAGCCTGGAGAAGCAAGAATTCATCAATCAAGTACTAGATGAACGAAAAATTGAACTCTCGAAGGAAGATAGGGAGGCTATCAATAGAGTCCAAAATGCAGGGGAACAGCATAAAATTTTATCGAGTGTTCGCGCTCGATTATATGTGGTTCTCGTTATTCTTTTTACTATAGCACTAATTTTGATTGCAATTGTCAGTCGTTATATGATTCGAAATTTCACTGCACCAATCGATAATGTAACCGAAACAGCGCTAGAGCTCGCTAAAGGGAATTACCGTGCTCGTGCCCATGAGAACGAGCAGGAACGCATGATGCCATTAAGCCATTCTATTAATATTTTAGCGCGTAATTTACAGGACATTACGACGATACGTGAAGTCGAAGAGGAACGGCTAAAAACGTTAATTGAGAACATGGGAAGCTCACTTATGATGATTGGACGTGAAGGCAATATATCGATTGTGAATCGTGTATTTTTAGAGCGTTTTGGCATGCAAATTGACGATGTTCAAGGAAAGGTCTTTCGTACAATAGGCTTACCTAAATCACTTGAGCAATTTATCGACCATGTCTTTCTAACAGAAATGCCTTATCGACAGCAAATTAAAATGGAAGTACAACAGGAACTATATAATAAGGAAGTGTATGGGGCTCCTGTTATTGGAGATCATGGTCGTTGGCTTGGTGTTGTTATTGTTATGCATGATATTACAGAGCTTGTCCGTTTGGAACAAATCCGAAAGGACTTTGTGGCAAACGTCTCCCATGAATTACGGACACCAATTACCTCGATTAAAGGTTTTTCAGAAACTTTATTGGATGGTGCCTATAAAGATGAAAAGATGTTACTATCCTTTTTAGAAATTATTTATAAAGAAAGTAATCGTCTACAAATGCTGATTCAGGATTTATTGGAACTATCGAAAATCGAACAGCATGGTTTTACCGTGAATATTATGCCAATGGGCTTGCAGGACGTACTTATTCGAGGTGCAGAATTAACAGGGCCCCGTTTAGATGAAAAAAATATGAGCTTCCATGTGGATATCGAACGCGATGTTGAAGTGATGGGAGATGCCAATCGAATCATTCAAATCGTAACAAATTTAATCACGAATGCGATTACGTATTCCCCAGAAAATACAACTGTATCAATCCGTTTAAAGGAAAATGAAAAGTATGGAATTATTGAAATAGAGGATCAGGGAATTGGAATCGAAAAGCACGAAATTGCTCGTGTCTTTGAACGATTTTATCGTGTGGATCGTGCCCGAAGTCGAAACTCTGGAGGGACAGGCTTAGGGCTCGCTATTGTGAAGCATTTAGTAGAGGCGCATCATGGGCGTATTCAGGTAGAAAGTGAAGTCGGTGTTGGAACTAAGATGATTGTCATGATTCCGAAGAATTAACAATCTCTTTACAAAAGCAACATGTAACATTCACAAAGGGAGCTTATACTTATTTAGTAGAAACCCCCTATATAATCGACAAGTCTGTAAATAAATCATGTATCATTTTTTACATTTTAATGACCGCTTTATAATTGCCATGGAAGAATCTATTGCCAAATTTTTTGGTGATAGATTCTTTTCTGTTTTACACTAGACGAAAATAGGTGTAAAGTATAGTAGCATAAAGTTTAACTGATAATTTCAATGTTTAGTTGAACTAAATAATTGGGCTTTTATGGACAGTGAAATGAATACAGCTATTAAAAGATAAAGTATGATTTTCACTGTGTTTTCCTTAGAAGCAGGACAAAATTGAAAGAAGGATGACCATGAAAATCGTCAAAAGTATCGTGCAAATCGGCTATCTTTATATACTATTATTTGTTGGAAATAGTATTGCACGTCTACTTCACTTGCCGATTCCAGGTAGCATAATTGGACTAGTTTTATTATTTTTACTTTTGCAGTTTCATATGATTAAACTTGAATGGATTGAGTTAGGAGCAGGATTATTACTAAGTGAGCTATTGTTATTTTTCATACCATCTGCAATTGGCATAATTGATTATGATTCACTGTTCGGTGTGCAGGGTGTGAAGGTTGTTCTTGTGATTGTCGTGAGCGCTATTGTTGTCATGTTTACAACAGGCTTTACTGCACAGTGGCTAGAGCAACGAAAGAAGGGTGATGCCGCATGAGTTATTTCATAGCTATAGCAAGCTTAGCGGGGACAGTAGCTATATTTTACGCATGTAAAATGTTGTATCTTAAATATAAAAAAGAGTGGCTTACGCCCATGCTTGTCACACCCATAATAATAATTTTACTATTATTATTAACAGGTACTTCCTATCAATCCTATAATGCAGGAGCAAATATTTTATCCAATTTATTAGGACCAGCAACAGTTGCATTTGCTGTTCCAATTTATAAAAATTTTAATTTATTAAAAAAGCATGCTCTTGAAATATTTCTTAGCATTGCAGTTGGTTCAGCCGTCGCTATTATATCCTCATTTATTATGGCATTAGTTGTTGGCCTAAATAATGAGCTTGTTCATAGCCTAGTACCACGCTCAGTCACTACACCAATTGCGATGGATATTTCTAATATGATAGGTGGCTCGCCTACCTTGACTGCCGTTTTTGTGATGACAACGGGAATATTAGGAAGTCTACTTGCTCCGTTAATCATAAAAGTTTTTCGCTTTCATAGACCCTCATCCAGAGGTTTAATGTTAGGAATGGGAGCTCATGGTACAGGTACCTCTAAAGCCTTTGAATTTGGTGAACTCGAAGGAACCTTTGCCAGCCTTGCGATGATTGTAGCAGCCTTAATTAGCATCGTGCTTTCTACAACATTGTTCCCAGCATTTGAACATCTAGTTGTAAATATCCTGTTGCCTTAAATGGTGACAGGATTTTTTGTTTAAGATGGAGATGAATGCCCAAGGACTCTTAGTTACAAACAAGCTAGTCAAAGGAAATCTGTAAGGCTCGAAATTGGATGAAGCAGGATATATGTCAAACTGCCTACAATAAAATATTAGTTTATTAAAATATTTTGAAACCTTTTAAAAAGTGTTCCGTATACAATAGTACTAAGCATAAGGGAGGAACAAACATGAGTGTGAAAAGGACACTAATGATGGTGGGTCTTGGAATTTTCGGCATTGTTGCACTTATTGCTGTATTTACATCTTGGTACACAGTAGATGAATCAGAGCAAGCAGTTGTTATAACATTCGGTCGTGCCGATGATACAGTAACAGAACCAGGCTTACATTTTAAATTACCTTGGCCTGTCCAATCGGTTGAGGTTTTATCAAAAGAAACATTTAGTTTACAGTTTGGCTATAAGCAAAATAAAAAAGGGGAATTAGAAGCTTATGATGCTGAAACGAAAATGATTACAGGAGACGAAAATATTGTATTAACAGACCTTGTCGTCCAATGGAAGATTACAGAACCAAACAAATATTTATTCAATTCACAAGACCCAGAAAAAATATTACATAGCGCTACGTCGAGTGCGATTCGGTCAATTATTGGAAGCTCCAAAGTTGATGCAGCGTTAACTGAAGGAAAAGCGGACATAGAAGCAAAATCACGAGATTTACTCGTCACCCTTATTGAAAAATACGATATTGGTATAAGTGTTCTAGGGGTAAAATTACAGGATGTTGAATTACCAAATGCAGATGTGCGAGCGGCCTTTACAGCGGTTACGGATGCACGTGAAATGAAAAATACAAAAATAAATGAAGCAGAAAAATATGCGAATCAGCGTACTAATGAGGCTAACGGTGAAAAGGATGCGATTATCTCGAAGGCTCAAGGTGAAAAAACAGCCAGAATTGAACAGGCTCAAGGGGATGTAGCTGTCTTTAATAAAATGTATGAGCAATATAAAGGAAATCAGCAAATTACACGTGAGCGTTTAATCTTAGAAACACTTGAGAATGTATTACCAAAAGCACAAATTTACATTATGAATGATGATGGCAGCACAATGAAATACTTACCTCTTCAAGCACTACAGCCCGTAGAACAGAAGCAAGAGCAGAAACAAGAAGAGAAAAAAGAAGGGAGTGGTAACTAATGGATCAAAAAAATAAGGATCTTGAAAAATTCTTAAATTTTTTATCGGGCAAATCCAAAAATACTACTCCAAAGGAAGGAAACTCAGAGGATAATGTCATCAAGATGTCGAAGAAGGGTCCGATGAATCCAAAGAAATATATTTCTCTTACTGTAACCTTAACAGCCGTTTTTGCCATTGCTATTATATTATTTGCAAATATTTATATTGTTAAAGAATCTGAATATGCAGTGGTTAGACAGTTTGGGGAAGTGGTGAAATTTCAAAGTGAGCCCGGCTTGAAAATAAAGGTTCCATTTATTCAAAGCGTAACGAAGCTACCAAAAAACCAAATGACGTATGAAATTTCTGAAGAGGAAATTAATACAAAGGATAAAAAACGAATAATAATTGATAATTATGCAGTTTGGCGTATTACAGATCCAAAGCAATTAATTTCGAATGCAGGAACAATTGAAAAAGTTGAAACACGTATGGAAGAGTTTATCTATTCAGTTATTCGCTCAGAGCTTGGTCGAATAGAATATACAGAGATTATTAATGATGAAAACTCTTCACGTGGTAGTATCAATGATGAAGTCACAAAACGTGTTAATGAATTGCTCTCAAACGATAAGTATGGAATTGAAGTAGTGGATGTTCGGATGCGCCGTATCGACTTGCCAACTGAGAATGAGCAAGCTGTGTTTACGAATATGATTTCAAAACGAGAATCAATCGCTCAAAAATACCTATCAGAAGGTGATGCTGAGAAGCGTCGTATTGAAGCACAAACAGATAAGAAAGTGCAAGAAATGCTAGCAAAAGCTAAAAAGGATGCTGCGCTAATCCAAGCAGAAGGAGAAGCGGAGGCAGCGAAAATCTATAATAAATCATTTTCTCAAGATCCTGAATTCTATTCACTGTATCGTACTTTAGAATCCTATAAGAAAACGATCGGTGAAGATACGGTTATTATTTTGCCATCTACTTCACCGTATGCAAAGGTATTATCTGGCTATATCAAATAATTCTGTAATCCTTGCAGGGGTTAAAATAAGAAGTCGCCTACCAGTTTGGTGTGGCGACTTTTCTGTTTTTAATAATGTGTAAACTTATAAAATTTTATTATTATTAATTTATATAGTAAGTAAATAATAGAAATTTATAAATTTCTATATCGTAGATTACTATAATCTGATAGAATAATGATGTTTAGAATGAAAAAATGGGGGTAATAGCTGTGAAATTACAAATTAGTACCTGGCTACAAAATTTAGGTATAGCCAGTAGTATTGCATCGTTGTTTACACTTTTCTTCCGTCTATCAGATTTTGAATGGATAACGAAAAGTGTTTATCATATACCGGTATTTTTTGTCATTTTGTTTTTAGGAAGTTTAATTATTGCTGAGGATGTCCGCAAAATATGTAAAAGAATATTTTGGTATGAAAAACGCAAGGTTAAGCGTCCTATTTGGCAAGTTGGTATTGGTTTTATTTTCTTTTTAGCACAAATTAGTATGGTGATGGTATTTAGTAAAGAGCTGACACAGCCACAATTGGGTGGGATGCCCTTATTTTTAGTGTTTGCTTTTATGAATGCGTTTATCTTAACGATTATATATGAAGAAATATTTTATCGTACATCAAATTAATAGCATGCATTAATGAACTTTCATTCAAAGGATTGTCTCTTTTGAATGAAAGTTTTTTTCATTTATTTATCTTGATTCAGCAGGGCATACAAATACCCGTTCCATTGTGTTGGCCTAAAGTCTCTGTTGGATGTCACGTATTTTGAACAGGAGCTTTTCGGGGGAGCTTGAAAAAATCCTGACGAAATTACGCTACGGGAGTAATTGATTATGAGTGACTACAGATTGAGGTCATGGTGTTTTCTGCTTAATCATCGAATCTTATTTTCTAATATTAGCGCTCAAAGTGAAATATTAACATTCATCAGTATTGTCTTCATTTTATCTATAGTACATTTAGGAAGTATTTACTTACAGCTATAAGTAATTATTACATGGATAAAGGATAAAAGAGCGAAAGGAGAAAGTTTCTAAGTACTCATCATCCTGTGCGACCAGAGCTAATGAAGGGAATTATTTTGCTGTGACAAAAAAATGATGTCGAATAGCGCCACGAGTATTAACGTTCATTTTAAGAAAATTATATTTTTTAACCTAATTTTAACCTTTATTATGTATGATGATGAGGATTTTCCAATTGTATATAACATTAAAAAGTTTAGGAGGGAATGACGGAGAGGGAAGTTTTTCAACAAATCTCTGAGTTTAATTGCACAACTTATAGAATTAAATAGGAAAAAAGCTGTCACTTTATTTAAAAAAGGTTTTATTCACCATCTTAAAAAAATAAATGATAGCCAGAGTAACTTGAAGATGCTACGTAATAATGTTAAAGGGTCATGGCCTATTCCTTTACTATCTTGCTAGGAGGAAAATTATGAAAAAAAATAAGCTATTTATTGTAGCGACTACTACTGCGGTGGGAGTAAGTACTATAGTAACAGGTATATGCACTACTGTAGAAGCAGCAACGACCAATTTTTCAGATGTACAAGAGGCAAATAGCCATTATACAGCCATTATGGATTTAGCACAGCGTAATATTATACATGGTTTCCCGGATGGTACATTTAAGCCAAATGAGTTTGTCACATTTAAGCAAACAGCGAAAATCATTGCGGGTATACTCAATTTAGATGCTAGTGATGAACAAGAATGGGTAGCTTTACAAGCAGCAGGTCTTATGGATAGCTCATTAAATCCAAATGATCCTATTACACGCAACGACATGGCAAAGGTCATTACGAAGTCATTAGGGCTAACTGCATCCGGTAATGTGTCGATACCCTTTACAGATGTGTCAGCAGAACATCAGCAGGCAGTGACAGCACTATTTGAATATGGGATGACAAAAGGAACATCGGCCACTACATTTAGTGGAGGTAAGTTTGTGACAAGAGGACAGCTCGCTTCATTTATTGTAAGAGCTGAGCAGATCATAAGGCAAGTTTCAACAGATACAGGTATTGCAGGGGCGACCGTTACAGTGGAGCACATTCACAACAACAAGGTTACAATTGGGGGGCGTGAATGGCCAATTGGCAAAAATGCAAAGACTATATTAAATGATAAAAACGCTGCTGCTTTAGTAAATGCACAGCTAGATGTTATTGTGGTGAATGGTGAAATCGCTGAGGTATTAGCGATTGATTTATACACATCTGGACAGCAAGGTGCAAAAGTTGTGCTGGATGGGGGCAATACCTCTATAGGCAATATCGTAGTTCATGCAGATTTTGTTGAGCTGAAAAATATGGTTGTCACAGGGGATATTCGTGTCCTAGGGCGAACAACTTCTATAGCACTGAATCAACTAAAGGTAAAAGGGGAGCTATACCTAGAAGAAGGTGAAGCTTCAAAAACGGCATCACTTAACAAAGTAGCCGTTATTAATGACAACCCTATTACGGTTGAAATGACTAGAAGTGAATTTGTAGCTCTTCTTGTAAAAAGAACGGCATTTATTAACTCAGATTCATCGCTACCAGTCGTAACTCATTTAGGAAGTAATTTACAGATTAATGCACCTAATATAGGGCTGCTTAATTGGGAATCGCCACCTGAAGGCTCACAATTAAGCGGAAATGCAGATATTGGAACAGTCACGATTGGTGCTGAATATGAATTTAGGTTACAGCGAATGCAAAAGCAGCTTGAAGCCAGTCAAGTCTTTTTAAGAGAGCAGCAACAATTGCAGGAGCAAGAGAAAAAAGCAATATTGACTAAAATAAGTGATTTAACAACTGAATCAGTAGGCTTGCAACAGCAGATTAATGATTTAACAAAGGTTAAAAGGACACCAATACAAGATAATCAATTAGCTCTATTAAGACAAAAATTGCAACAGATAGAAAATGAGCTACTTTCTCTAAGAGTACTATCAAACCAGCAGCAATCTAGTAATAACCCAGCAGGAATACCCAATTTGCCAGGATTATTCCCTTCAGTTGAACTAACAACACAAGTGGAAGAAAGAATACGACAGATACAAGAAGAGTCAAGAAAGCTGCAACAACAAAATGAAGATTTTAAAAATCTATTAAAGACTGCTTTACAAATTAATGGAACAATAAATATTGGTAATATCATTGTACCATCACCTGCTGTTTCAACCTTCACTCTTGGACCGGATGTCCGCATTCATAATATGATGACAGATATTTCTAGAGAAGCGCTGCTTGCAATATTCACAAATGTTCGTCAAGGGCAAATTAAAACATTAATATCTGCGAAGGGCCAACAAACACCTTTTAACCCAATGCCTGCAGAGGCTACAGACAGTGGTTCAAGTAGTAACAGTGGAAGTAGTTCTGGTGGTAATAACACAGGTGGAGGAAATACAACAACACCTGTAGATACGACAACCCTTAAAAAAATGATTAGTAATGCGAAGGAACGACTTGTAGCCGTGCAAAATGGAGATCACCCTATATCTGAAAATGGCTTTGATATTCCACATGCACAGCAATGGATACCTAAAAAAGCAACAGACGCACTGCAAGCAGCAATAACTGAAGCTGAAGCAATGGTAGCTAAAGTAGCTCAAGGACCAATGGGTTACCAGCGAGTCGCTTCTTTAACAAATACGAATATTTTACTAGCTAACACACAAACAGATATTAATCGTATGGCAGAAAAATTAGAGAAGCTGATGAATTTACAACCAATCAATGGGTTGAAGGAGATAGCAACAATCCAACGTCTATTAAATGACAAAGAGATTACAAGCATACCAGACATCGAAGAAGTAACTGTGGGCAGATTATATGAAGCGATAGAACAATTGTTAAGGAACGAATTCGAACTTGAACAAGAGCCTCTAACTGTTGAGGAGCAGGAATTGATTATCGCCATGTTAAGGGAGTTTAAACAACATATTCAAATCATTGACAATCAAGTAACGATTCCATTAAATGAAGCCGTTTCATATACAGACCCTGTGACAAGTCAAACATCAGAGCTTGTACCAGCAATATCAGCACAACTGACACTTGTGCAACCACAACCGCTTGTCATTAATGAGGTCTCTTATATAGATAATGAGAATTTAAGGCTCACGTTCTCTTCAAATATCGAGATACCAGAGGGCGAGCAATTTATATTTATGATAAATGACTCATTAACCCCGCTGTATGGAACAGTAAGTAGCAGTACAGGAAATAGTGTAGTCATTCGAATTGATGGTACTGTCCCATTATTTGCAACCTTTATACACATTGAACGTGAAAGTAAACCTGAACATAACCTTTTGAAAGAACCATTTACAATGGAAAATACAAACGTTTGATAGTAAGTAAGAAAGTCAATCGCCATGAGCGGTTGGCTTTTTTGATAGGAATGGCAATCCTAAGGGACTAAGATAGCACAATGAGACACATAATGTTTTTTTGTGTGAAATGCATTGTTATTGTTGGCAAAATGGCTGTTTTCTCGATAAAGTAGAAAGAAGAGGCATTTTCAAACATACGTTTTCGTTTTACAATTAAGTAGAAGAGAACGCAGGAGGATAAAATCATGACAAAGGAAAAATTACTATTATTGGACGGTAATAGTTTAGCGTATCGCGCGTTTTTTGCGTTGCCATTGTTGACGAATGATAGTGGCATTCATACTAATGCTGTATACGGCTTTACAACAATGCTACAAAGAATATTAGAGGAAGAACAACCAACAAAAATCTTAGTTGCTTTTGATGCTGGGAAAACAACATTCCGTCATGAAACCTTTACGGAATATAAAGGAGGGCGACAAAAGACTCCGCCAGAATTATCTGAGCAATTCCCTTATTTACGTAAGCTCATTGACGCATATGGTATTAAGCAGTACGAGTTAGAACTGTATGAAGCGGACGATATAATAGGAACACTTGCTAAAGAAGCTTCATCACAGGATATCGATGTCATCATTGTTTCTGGAGATCGTGATTTAACACAGCTCGCCACAGAGCAGGTAACTGTGTACATTACTAAAAAAGGTATAACTGAAATTGAGAAAAATACACCAGCTTATATTGAAGAAAAATATGGCTTAACCCCTTCGCAGATAATTGATATGAAAGGGCTTATGGGGGATGCTTCCGATAATATTCCTGGAGTACCTGGTGTCGGTGAAAAAACGGCTGTTAAATTGCTGAAAGAGCATGGTTCAGTAGAGTCGTTATATAAAGCGATGGATACATTAAAGGCTTCGAAAATGAAAGAAAAATTAGTAGCCAATGAAGAGCAGGCAATCATGAGTAAAAAGCTTGCAACCATTTTTACGGATGCACCGATAGAGGTTGCACTTGCTGATCTTGCTTACAATGGTCCGAATGAAGAAGAGCTAATAAGTGTCTGGCGGGAGCTTGGCTTTAAATCACTGCTAGAAAAAAGTGATTTTTCTGTCCAAGAAGAAGAACAAGCACCATTTGACTATGAAATTGTGCAGGAAGTAAAGCAAGAACACTTAAAGGATGTTATGGCAGTGCATTTGGAGCTGGCGGACGAACATTATCACACATGTCAGCAACTAGGCATTGCTCTAACTGATGGAGCGAAACCAATTTACGTACCTTTTGATATAGTGGCTAAATCAGATGTTCTTCGTCTATGGCTAGAGGATGCGACAAAAATAAAGTATATGTCAGATTCAAAGGCAGCCCAAGCGGCATTAAGACGTGCAGGGATTCGTTTAGCAGGAGTTGATTTTGATTTATTGCTTGCTTCTTATATCAATAATCCTGGGCTAAGCGGAGATGATGTAGCAACACTTGCGAAGGAACTTGGCTACCGTGATGTGCAGGCAAATGAGACCGTTTATGGTAAGGGTGCCAAACGAGCTATACCTACCATTGATACACTAGCAGAGCATGCAAGCCGCAAAGCTTTTGCTGTGTGGTCAGTACAGCCAAAGCTTGAGGCATTGCTAAAGGAAAACGAACAATTTGATTTATATAAAAATCTAGAACTCCCATTAGCTTCTATACTGGGCGAGATGGAAAATGAAGGAATTACAGTCAACCGTGCTACTTTAGAGAAGATGGGACAAGAATTGAATGACAAATTAGTTATTATTGAGCAAGAGATTTATACGGAAGCTGGAGAAGCCTTTAATATTAATTCACCAAAACAATTAGGGGTTATTTTATTTGATAAGCTTGGACTGCCAGTTATTAAAAAAACGAAAACAGGCTACTCAACGGCAGCAGATGTGTTAGAAAAATTAAAATCGGAGCATGCGATTATTGAGCATATTCTTTTATATCGTCAGTTAGGTAAATTACAATCAACCTATATTGAAGGCTTGCTTAAAGAAATTCATAACGAGGACGGCAAGGTGCATACCCGTTTTCAGCAAGCATTAACGGCTACAGGACGTCTAAGCTCTACAGATCCAAATTTGCAAAACATTCCCATTCGTTTAGAGGAGGGGCGCAAAATCCGTCAAGCATTTGTACCATCAAAAGAGGGCTGGATACTGTTTTCTGCTGACTACTCACAAATTGAATTACGCGTTCTGGCACATATGTCAGAAGATAAAAACCTTGTAGAGGCCTTCCGTGAAGGGATGGACGTTCATACACGTACAGCAATGGATGTTTTCCATGTATCAGCAGATGAGGTTGATAGTAATATGCGTCGTGCAGCAAAGGCAGTTAACTTTGGAATTGTCTATGGAATTAGTGATTACGGTTTATCACAAAACTTAGATATTACTCGTAAGGAAGCGGCAACATTTATTGAAAAATATTTCGCAAGTTTTCCAGGGGTAAAACAGTATATGGATGATATTGTGCAGGATGCGAAGTTTAATGGTTATGTCACTACGATTTTAAATAGACGTCGATATTTACCTGATATCACAAGCTCCAATTTCAATATACGTAGCTTTGCAGAGCGCACTGCCATGAATACACCTATTCAGGGAAGCGCTGCAGATATTATTAAAAAAGCAATGATTGATATGGATACTCGCTTGAAAAAAGAGAATATGCAGGCAAAGCTTCTTTTACAGGTGCATGATGAATTAATTTTTGAAGCACCTAAGGAAGAGATTGCATTGCTTGAAAAAATTGTTCCTGAGGTTATGGAGCATGCCATAGAGCTTACCGTACCGTTAAAAGTGGACTTCAACCATGGAGCAACTTGGTACGAAGCAAAATAAGGAGGGATTTAAATGCCTGAATTACCAGAGGTTGAAGGTGTCGTCCAGGCATTAAAGCCTAAAATGGAGGGACGGACAATCCAACAGGTGCAGCTTTCTGAGGTAATTCGTTTTTCCTTTGGGGAAGGAAAAAAATGTATTATCAAGCAAGCTGAGCCTGATGCCTTTGAAATGTCCTTAACCCAAATGACCATTACAAAAATCGAGAGACGTGCAAAGTATATCTTTTTTCATATGCGTAAAGAGAATGTTCCATATGTGCTTGTTAGTCATTTAGGGATGACAGGTGCATGGTTTGTGGTGAATTCGCCAGAGGAAATCAATGAAGCGAAATTTCAAAAGCATATACATGCTACTTTCAAAATGTCAGATGGCGGTTTTTTAATTTATTCAGATATTCGCCGTTTTGGTGAACTTCGTTTTTTAGAAAAAATTGAAGACCATGTACCGTTAACAAAGATGGCACCAGAGCCATTCGATGAAATAGCTTGTGATTATTTTATTGCTCAATCAAAATTACCAAAATATGAGAAGAAATCCGTAAAGGAAGTCATTATGGATGGACAGGTAATTTCGGGTTGTGGCAATATTTATGCAACTGAGGCATTATTTGCTCAAAAAATTCATCCAGCTCGCAAAATGAACCGTATTAGTGAAAAGCGTAAACGTGCACTATTTGAAGCGATTGTTACTGTTTTACGTCAAAGCATTAACGCAGGAGGTTCAACGATTTCAGATTATCGTAATATTAATGGTGAGGCTGGAAGCATGCAAAATCGACTTCAGATGTATGGGAAAAAGATGTGTCCAGTGTGTGATACGGCAACGAGCCAAATGACAATTGGTGGGCGCACGTCTGTCTTTTGCCCAAATTGTCAACATTAAAGGGGAATAAGCGATGATTATCGGATTAACAGGAAGTATTGCCAGTGGAAAAAGTACCGTTGCGAAAATGATAACAGCTCTTGGTTTGCCAATTGTCGATGCAGATATTGTAGCGCGCGATGTTGTGGAACCAGGAACGGAAACACTAGCATTAATCGCTGAGCAATTTGGACAAGATATTCTGCTGGAAGATGGCACTTTAAATCGTGCTAAACTTGGCGATATTATTTTCCATGAGCCTGCAAAGCGTAAAATTTTAAATGATATTATGCATCCAGCTATTCGTCAGGAAATGCTGCGCCAGCGCGATGCCTATTTAGAGGCTGGCAACAAGCATGTCGTAATGGATATCCCACTCCTATTTGAAAGTAAGTTACAGCATTTCGTTGAGCGAATCATTGTAGTTTCTGTGAGCGAGGAAGTCCAGCTTCGCCGTTTAATGGAGCGCAACAATTTGTCGAAGGAGGATGCATTAGTGCGAATGCATTCACAGCTCCCAATGTCAGTGAAGGAAAAGGGAGCACATGCAGTTATTTACAATAATGAAAATTTAGGACAAACAGAGGACCAATTGAAAAAAATTCTTACAAAATGGGATGTTATAGATGCTAATTAAAATCCTGTAAATAAAGACGTTTTTTCATTGCCTGATGCGTAGTAAGCATATCTTACTACGCATTTTTTATGTTTGCTTACGCCATAATAGGGATAAAATTTGACAAAATTATTTTTCAGAAAATAAGAACTTTAATATTATGAGTATATAATGTTCATCTTTTTTAAAATTGTGTTATACTAATCACCATAAAGTATATAATTAATCTGAGTATGTACTCACAGGAGGATTTTATAAATGACAGTATCAATTGCTATTAATGGTTTCGGACGTATCGGACGTATGGTTTTCCGCCAAGCGATCGTACAAGAGGGTTTAAATATTGTTGCTATTAACGCGAGCTATCCAGCAGAAACGTTAGCACATTTGATTAAGTATGACACAAATCACGGAACATTTGAAGGTACGGTTGAACCAGCAGGCGATGCTTTAATTGTAAATGGTAAACGTGTTCAAATTATTAGCGAGCGTGACCCTTTAAAATTACCATGGGCTACAATGGGTGTAGATATTGTTATCGAAGCAACTGGTAAATTTAATGATCGTGAAAAAGCTGCGATGCACTTAGAAGCAGGGGCAAAGAAAGTAATCTTAACAGCACCAGGTAAAAACGAGGACGTAACAATTGTTTTAGGTGTAAATGACGATAAACTTGATATTGCAAAACATGATGTTATTTCAAATGCATCTTGTACTACAAATTGCTTAGCACCAGTTGCGAAAGTATTAAATGACACATTTGGTATCGATAATGGCTTAATGACAACTGTTCATGCCTATACAAATGACCAAAAGAACCTAGATAATCCACATAAAGATTTACGTCGTGCACGTGGATGCGCGCAGTCAATCATTCCAACATCTACAGGCGCTGCAAAAGCATTGAAATTGGTATTACCAGAATTAGAAGGAAAAATTCATGGTATGGCACTTCGTGTTCCAACACCAAACGTATCCTTAGTGGACCTTGTAGTGGATTTAAATACAGATGTAACAGTAGATTCTGTTAATGCTGCATTTGTGAATGCTGCTACTGAAGGACCAATGAAAGGAATTTTAAACTTCTCAGTTGAGCCTCTAGTATCTTCTGATTACAATACAACAACTTACTCTTCTACAGTTGATGGACTTTCGACAATGGTAATGGGTAGCCGCAAAGTAAAAGTACTTGCCTGGTACGACAATGAATGGGGTTATTCTGCACGTGTAGTAGATCTTGTGAAAAAAGTGGCAAACGCTTTAGAAACAGTTAACGCATAATAATTATACTAAGCACATTGAAATCCTGGTGATTTCGGTGTGCTTTTTTGTTAGAGTAATAGTTTTTGAATGAGCTTTTTAAGGAAATTCACTTGAAAAATTGTTGGCATCTATACTTGTACTTTCTGCTTTCAGGGTTTATCATGAGCACACTAGCGTGAATGCGCTTTTCTTACTTGTGGGAAATTTGTTATAATAGGAATATTAAATTGTTGTGAAATCAGGAGAGTAAAGATATGAGATGTCCATCTTGCCAATTTAACGGAACGCGTGTAGTGGATTCGAGGCCAGTAGATGATAATAAAGAAATTCGAAGACGTCGTGAATGCGAGTCATGTGGCTTTCGCTTTACAACGTTTGAAAAAATTGAAGAGACACCACTTGTTGTTGTAAAAAAAGAAGGTTCACGTGAGGAGTTTAGTCGTGAAAAGGTACTTCGTGGGCTTATTCGTGCTTGTGAAAAACGTCCAGTTGCCCTAGATGTACTTGAGCAACTCGTATTATCGATTGAAAAAGACCTCCGTCGTATTGGTAATTCAGAAGTACGCTCTGAGGATGTTGGGGAAATGGTAATGGACCGCCTAGCGAAAATCGATGAGGTAGCATATGTCCGCTTTGCATCGGTTTATCGTCAATTTAAGGACATCAATGTCTTTATTGAAGAAATTAAAGATATTATTCAACGTCAGACAGAGCAAAAATCTTAAGTAATCCAGAGAGGGTGAATGTCGTTGATTCATTTGTATAAGGAATTACAGCCTGCTGATTCTTTTGACATTCGTTTACCTCATGCACTTTCTACACAGGAACGTCAATTAGTAACATTATTTTATCAGCCATTAACTGGGGCAGAGCCGATAAGCCTTTATTTAACACTTTGGGCAGAAGCTGAGCAAATGCCAGATCAGCAAATGACACATTATTATTTAATGAATGTTTTAGGGCTTCCGATTGGTAAAATATTTGAGGCACGAATAGCACTTGAAGCGATTGGCTTATTACGTACATGGAAGAAAGAAAATACGGGAGAGCGAAGCTTTTTATATGAACTGATTCGTCCACTTGATGCAGATAGTTTTATGAAAGACCCGCTATTATCCATGTTTTTATTTAGTAAAATTGGAGAGCAAGCTTATCGGAGGCTGCGACAGCGCTTTATAGCTCCTGCAAGAGATGCTGAATTTAAAGATGTATCTCGCGCTTTTATTGATGTTTATAAGCCTGTAAATTCAAATATTCCGGATGATTTACAAGCTAGTAAGAGTAGCAAGGATAATCAGTCAAAAATATATCCGTTTTATTTTGACCAGTTTGATTTTGAGCTTCTTAAAGCAGGGTTATCTGAGCAATTAGTGCCTGCCAGTTTACTTACATTAGATGTTCGTGAAACGATTGCTAAACTTGCATTCCTGTATCATTTAACTGCACTAGATATGCAAAAAATAGTGATTCTAGCTTTAGATGATGATGTGGGCATTTCACAGGAGCGGCTTCGTAAGGCTGCAGCTGATTTTTATAAGCTAACTGTCTCAAAAGAGCCACCAAAATTGATGCGAATAAATGAGCCAGCCCCTGTAGAAGGAGCAGGACATAAAACAAAGGATCAGGAGCTACAGCAATACCTAGAAACCACACCTCCTATTCAAGTGCTACGAGATATTAATAACGGTAAAGAGCCTCTACAAACCTCTGTCCAACTTGCTGAAAGTTTAATTGTTCAGCATGGCATGCCAGTAGGAGTTGTCAATGCTCTTTTAGAATATGTAATGCTTACTACGGATATGAAGCTACCTAAAAAGTATGTAGAGACGATTGCAGATCATTGGGTTCGCAAAAATATTCAAACAGCTAAGGAAGCAATGGAGCTTGCGCGTCAGGAGCATGATAAATACACTACTTGGAAAAATAAACCCCAGACACCGAGTAAAAGCAGTCAAAATGTCAAAGGACGTTCAGGAAAGCAACGTGAAGAGAAGGTACCTGAATGGTTTTACAAGCGTAATGAGCAGCAGGAGGAAAGCACCTCAAGCACGATGGATTTTGAAAAAGAGCGTCAAAAAATATTAAAAATGCTAGGAAAAAGTGATAAGTAGGAGGGTGAACGACAATCGAACAAATTAATGGACCATTAAAAAGAGCAGTTAATGTACCATCATTTCAAGAGCGTTACGAAGCGATGCGTCGAGAAATTTTAGAAAACCCTCGTGTGCAAGATTTTTTAGCAGCGCATGCAAATGAGTTAAGCTATGATTCCATTGAGCGTAATTTACCGAAGCTTCAAGAGTTTATAAGTCAATCTACTGTTTGCTGTGGCTGTGACAATACAGATCATTGTACAAACTATTTAAAAGGTTTTATTCCAACTTTACGTGTCGTTCGAAATACTGTTGAAATGGATTATGTGCGTTGTGAGCAAAAAATACGTGAGGATGAACGCAGGGATGTAGCCAATATGATTGCAAGTATGCATATGCCTAAAGATGTACTTCAAGCAACCATTCAAGATTTAATGATTGACGACGAATCTCGCGTTATGATTGCGCAAAAAGCGGCACAATTTGTCAAGGCTACTGTGGAATCAGGGAAGCTCCCTGCGAAGGGCTATTATTTATACGGAAAGTTTGGTGTAGGGAAATCCTTTGTATTGGGTGCCTTGGCTAATGAATTAGCTGCTATCAAAATTCGTTCAGTAGTCGTTTTTGTGCCTGAATTTTTACGAGAAATGAAAAATGCCATTGGTGATAATACATTGAATGAAAAAATAGACTATGTGAAAAAGGCACCTGTGCTGATGCTTGATGACCTAGGAGCCGAAACGATGACCACTTGGACGAGGGATGAAATTTTGGGAACTATATTCCATTATCGTATGGCCGAGCAATTACCAACATTTATAACTTCTAATTTTAATTATGATGAATTGGAACATCATTTAGCACAATCACAAAAAGGTGATATCGAAGTAGTCAAAGCAGGACGGATTATGGAACGTATTAAAGCCTTAACGGAGCCCATTGAAATGCGTGGCAAAAATCGACGGATGTAACATTGGCAGTTGCATTTTACGACAATCGAGCGTATACTGTCACATATAATAAATAACTTCTTTCAGCAGGCTGTGCAAACACCCGCTGAAAAAAGTTAATGCCTCCGGCGGATGTCACGGAATCGGAAAGAGTTCATAAAGGATGTTAGCCTAAAACCATCGCATCCATGCGATAACGGCTAACTGACCTGCATCGTGCAGGCCTAAGCACAAAGCCGATTCCAGACGCAATTATGCCGAGGCATAATTGATCAAAAATGCATTGATGAGGACATGAATTTTGTGTAACGGCTTTTAGAGAGGGAAGTCATTGGCTGCAAGCTTCCTAGTTAGAGCACATTATTTACTACCTACTGAGCAGCGAAAGGGATAATCTTTCGCCGGTCCCCTAGCCCGTTAGCTAGCCTTGAGCTTCGTCTGACTATGAAAGGTCGGAAGGAAGAAGGGTGGAACCACGAGCATACGCTTCGTCCCTTTTGTGAGGGACGGGGCTTTTTTAGTTTCCGGGACTTCATCATGCATCATAACAAAACTGTAAGGAGTGCAAACAATATGTCAGAAATGATTAAATTAACTTTTCCAGATGGCGCTGTAAAGGAATTTGCAAAAGGCACATCAACTGATGACGTAGCATTATCAATTAGCCCAGGTCTACGAAAAAAAGCTTATGCGGGTAAAATTAATGGTGTATTAGTGGATTTAAAAACACCAATTGAAGAGGATGCAACAATTGCTATTATTACACAAGATGATAAGGAAGCTCTTGAGATTTTACGACATTCAACAGCTCACTTAACTGCGCAAGCTATTAAACGTCTATTCCCAGATGTGAAGCTTGGTATTGGTCCAGTAATTGAAGGTGGATTCTATTATGATATTGACTCACCAACACCAATTACTGCTGAAGATCTACCTACAATTGAAAAAGAAATGAAAAAAATTATTGCGGAAAACCTAGAAGTAGAACGCAAAAATGTAAGCCGTGCTGAGGCTCAAGCAATCTATAAAGAAATTGGCGATGAATATAAATTAGAATTACTAGAAGCCATTCCTGCTGATGAGCAAGTGTCTATTTATTATCAAGGAGAATTTTTCGACCTTTGCCGTGGTATTCACGTACCATCAACTGGTAAGCTTCGTGAATTCAAGCTTTTATCTTTAGCGGGTGCTTATTGGAGAGGAAACTCTGATAATAAAATGCTTCAACGTATTTATGGTACTGCGTTCTTCAAAAAAGAGGAATTAAAACACCACCTACAAATGCTTGAAGAAGCTAAAGAGCGTGATCACCGTAAAATTGGGAAAGAATTAGACCTGTTCACAACTTCTCAAAAGGTAGGGCAAGGTTTACCACTTTGGTTACCAAATGGTGCAACAATTCGTCGTGTTATTGAGCGCTATATCGTGGATAAAGAATTATCACTTGGCTATAAGCATGTTTATACACCAGTATTAGGTTCAAAAGAGCTTTATCAAACTTCTGGTCACTGGGATCATTATCAAGATTCTATTTTCCCACCAATGGAAATGGATAATGAGACATTAATTATGCGTCCGATGAACTGTCCACACCATATGATGGTATACAAAAACAGCATGCATTCTTATCGTAACCTACCATTACGTATTGCAGAGCTTGGTACAATGCACCGCTATGAAATGTCAGGAGCAGTTTCAGGCCTACAACGTGTACGTGGGATGACTTTAAACGATGCTCATATTTTTGTTCGTCCAGACCAAATTAAAGCAGAATTCCAAAAAGTGGTGCAGTTAATTTTAGAGGTTTATAAAGATTTCGATTTAAATGATTATTCATTCCGCTTATCTTACCGCGACCCAGCAGATACAGAGAAATACTTCGATGATGATGAAATGTGGGAAAAAGCACAAAGCATGTTAAAAGAAGCAATGGATGAGCTTGGCTTAGATTACTTCGAAGCGGAAGGTGAGGCTGCATTCTATGGCCCTAAACTTGACGTACAAGTAAAAACAGCGATTGGTAAAGAAGAGACTTTATCAACAGTTCAACTAGACTTCTTATTACCTGAACGTTTTGATCTAACTTATGTTGGTGAAGATGGAAAGCCACATCGTCCAGTAGTTATTCACCGCGGTGTTGTTTCCACAATGGAACGTTTCGTAGCCTTCTTAATTGAAGAATACAAAGGCGCATTCCCAACGTGGTTAGCGCCAGTTCAAGTAGAAGTGATTCCAGTATCGAATGAAGCCCACTTCGACTATGCAAAACAAATTGAAGAGCAATTAACAGCAGCAGGCTTACGTGTTGAAATGGATGACCGTGAAGAAAAATTAGGCTATAAAATTCGTGAAGCACAAATGAAAAAAATCCCGTATATGCTTGTCATTGGGGATAAAGAAGTTGAGGCAAATGGCGTGAATGTACGTCGTTATGGCTCAAAAGATTCTGAAACAATTAGCTTTGAAGATTTCCTAGCAACTATAAAAGCAGAAATTACTAAATAAGCATTCATAAGAAACCCTCACTTACATTAGTGAGGGTTTCTATATAAAATGAATCTTGCTTTTGTATAAAATATTTTTTTCTAGGTCAATCTAGTAGGGATAAGAAAATAAATATTTGACAGCTTATTATATACATGCTAATATAATTAAGGTTAATGAATACAAAGTTTGTGGTTGAAGTAGAGGCTGCCCGCTTCTCACCTGATTAACGCTCTAGGCTGTGAACAGGTATGACACGTTGAATTGTTTTGCGCAGACTTGCGCATGCACATATAGCGGGCGGACATCTTCAAAGTGTCCGTCCTTTTTTTATGGACATGACAAGAGGATGTACCGTTCAACCGGGCAAGGCTTTGCCCAAACCATGTATTCGCGACAATTACTTGGAGGTGGATTACTATTAGCAAAGACATGTATGTAAACGAAGGCATTCGCGCACGTGAACTTCGATTAATCGATCACAATGGTGACCAGCTTGGTGTAAAGACACGTAATGAAGCGCTAGAAATCGCCGCTCGTGTAAACTTGGATCTTGTCCTTGTGGCCCCTCAAGCCAAGCCGCCAGTCGCTCGTATCATGGACTATGGTAAATTTAAGTTTGAACAGCAAAAGAAAGACCGTGAAATTCGTAAAAATCAAAAGGTCATCGTCATGAAAGAGGTTCGTTTGAGCCCAACAATTGATGAACATGATTTCCAAACGAAGTTACGTAATGCGATTAAATTCCTTGAAAAAGGCGATAAAGTTAAATGTAGCCTACGTTTCAAAGGTCGTGCGATTACACATAAAGAAATTGGTCAACGTGTGCTAGATCGCTTTGCTGAAGCTTGTGCTGAAGTATCGACGGTAGAACAAAAGCCGAAGATGGAAGGCCGAAGCATGTTCTTAGTTCTTCAACCAAAGAACGAGAAATAATATTAGACGAACAGTTTAGGAGGAATTCGACATGCCAAAAATGAAAACTCACCGTGGAGCTGCGAAACGTTTCAAAAAAACGGGTTCAGGTAAATTAAAATACGACCGCGCTTACGGAAGCCACTTATTCGCAAACAAATCTACGAAACAAAAACGTCACCTACGTAAAGCGAACATCGTTTCATCTGGTGATTTCAAACGTATTCGTTCATTACTTGTTTACATGAAATAATTAGACTACACAAAATAACTAACATTCATTTTTAAATGAAAAGCAGGAGGTAATTCATATGCCACGCGTAAAAGGCGGAACAGTGACGCGCAAACGTCGTAAAAAAGTTTTAAAATTAGCTAAAGGTTACTTTGGTTCTAAACATACATTATATAAAGTTGCTAACCAAGCAGTGATGAAGTCAGGTTCATATGCATACCGTGACCGTCGTCAGAAAAAACGTGATTTCCGTAAATTATGGATCACTCGTATTAATGCAGCTGCTCGTATGAACGGTCTTTCTTATAGCCGTTTAATGCACGGTTTAAAAGTTGCTGGTATCGAAGTTAACCGTAAAATGTTAGCAGATCTAGCTGTAACAGATGCAACAGCATTCACTCAATTAGCAGATGCTGCTAAAAAAGCAGTCGCTAAATAATTAAGCGATATAATGTTTTTTACACGACTGAAACGAAGCGACTCTCAGTTAAATTCTGCGATGAAAGCGAAGCGACAGTCGCAAAATAATATGTATTCTCAAGACTGATGGATGTATCCGTCAGTCTTTTTTATGTTAGAGTTAGTAGTAAATCACTTGTAAAGGAGACTTCAATGGGACAAGCATTAGTAGCCTATATGGCAATTGTTTCTATAGTACTGCTCGTAATGATGGGCATGGATAAATCCAAAGCAAAAAAGCATGAGTGGCGAATTGCGGAACGTTCGCTTTTTACGCTGGCCATTGCTGGAGGGGCAGTAGGCGGCGTGTTGGGAATGTATTTATTTCGTCATAAAACACGCCATAACAGCTTTGCTTTTGGCTTCCCACTGTTAGCCGCTGTTCAAATTTTTATCGTTGTACAGCTATGGTGAGAGTGAGGAGACACAAAAAATACGCTAATTACAAACACATCCTCATGAGGAGGATGTGTTGCGCATAAGCTGTTCAATGGGCTGCTTCCAATTAATTTTTGCGTTTGGATAGTTCAATAGGATTTCTTGCTGTAAATATTCAAAATCACTTTTTTTGAAGCCCTGCAATGTCGCAGCATCACGAGCACCAACGAAAATTGTCACAACCTCAAAGGCTTCCTCAGTAGTACCGAGGTATTTTTCACCTTCAAAAAGTGCACCCTTATAGGATATAAAGAAATTTTTTCGGACATTTTTAACATCATCGTAAAAATAATAATGGCCTTTTTCATAGGCTTCATCAAGTTTTCGCTTAGGATCGGTTATATAACGAATCGCTTTGTAAAATACATAGATTATAAGCGCAATTACAGCAAGTCGAATTAGTAACGGCAACATGTTTTATTTCCCCCTTGAATAAAGGTTATTCTTCCCTATACGATTGAAGGGGGAAATTAGTTTCACTTTTTATAAATTAATTTAGAAATTTAGGAGAAAAAAATGAATTTACAACAATTGTTTAAAATGCAGCAAGAGCTTGATGATTTTATCGAGAAAACACAAAAAATTGAACAGGATGTTTTTAAAGAAAAAGGTTTAGCATTAATGGTTGAATTAGCAGAACTAGCTAATGAAACACGCTGCTTTAAATTTTGGAGTACAAAGGGACCCTCAGATCGTACTGTTATTTTAGAGGAGTATGTGGATTCAATTCATTTTATATTATCCCTTGGTCTACTAAAGGGTTACACAAAGCTAGAAAATTGGCCAGTAATTCAAGAAAAGCGAAATTTAACAGAAATTTTCTTATTGACACAGGACTATATTTTAACGTTTATTCACCAGCCATCAGAGGATAGATATTTAATGATTTGGCAATGCTATAGTTTACTTGCGTATAATTTAGGCTTTACGTTTGAGGACGTTGTGGCAGCGTATATAGAAAAGAATGAAGAAAATTATAATCGCCAGCGTTCAGGATATTAATGTGAGAAATACATCAATTTTCAGACGATTATACTAGGAATATTTCGGTAAACGAAGTATAATAGAGAAGATTTTAGAAGTAGGAGGCAAAAGGATGACACAACTAGATCCAACATTACAAATGTTTAAAGATTTAACGGATGCGAATGGAATAGCAGGGAATGAACGTGCACCACGCGAGGTTATGAAAAAATACATTGCACCATATGCAGACTCAGTAGAAACAGATAACTTAGGTAGTGTTATCGCAAAAAAAGTGGGCGATGAAAATGGTCCAAAAATTATGGTGGCAGGGCATTTAGATGAAGTTGGCTTCATGGTTACACAAATTGATGATAAAGGGTTTATCAAATTCCAAACTGTAGGTGGCTGGTGGAGCCAGGTAATGCTTGCACAGCGTGTGACAATTACAACTCGTAAAGATGATGAAATCATCGGGGTAATTGGTTCTAAGCCACCACATATTTTACCAGCAGATGTACGAAACAAAGTAGTAGACATTAAAGATATGTTTATTGATGTGGGTGCAGCTTCAAAGGAAGAGGTGCTTGAATGGGGCGTGCGTCCTGGTGATATGGTAACACCATATTTTGAATTTAATGTTATGAAAAATGACAAGTATCTTTTAGCAAAGGCATGGGATAACCGTATTGGCTGTGCAATTGCCATTGATGTTATGAAAGCGTTACAAAATGAAAAACATCCTAACATCCTCTATTCTGTAGGGAATGTACAAGAAGAAGTCGGTCTTCGAGGTGCAAAAACAGCTACTCATAAAATTCAACCTGATATTGGCTTTGCTGTTGATGTAGGTGTAGCTGGGGACACGCCAGGGGTAACTGCGAAGGAATCAACAAGTAAAATGGGTGCTGGTCCACAAATTGTTGTCTATGATGCATCAATGGTATCCCACCGTGGCTTACGCGAATTCGTATTAGATGTGGCTGACGAGCATAATATTCCCTATCAATTCGAGACAATGGCTGGTGGCGGTACAGACGCAGGCTCTATTCACGTAACAGCTAACGGCATACCTGCACTATCAATCGGTATTGCAACACGTTATATTCACTCACATGCAGGTATTCTACATCGTGATGATTATGATAATGCCGTAAAATTAATGGTAGAAGTTATAAAAAAATTAGACAGAGATGCAGTTAATCAAATTATATTTGACTGATACTGCTAATATGGTTTAGCCTTCTAACAAAATGTTAGGAGGCTTTTTTTCACGATTCCAAGACCAATTAACTTGCTTAAAAGAATAAAAAAGGATTTGCGATAATGAAGATTAATGAAAACACAAGTCAAGTCAAACTCTTAAGGAATAATAGTTTCTTATGAATAATTTTCCTCTCTATTGCCATAAATTTCATAAGCAAAATAGCCAAGTAGTAAGCCTATTCCTGAGCCAAAACTTATTGTAGATAATAATGAAATTGAGAAAAACATGCTAAGAATCAAACCAATTGCACAGCCAACAAGCATGCCTAGTGGTATTAAACTATCTAATAAGATTTGAGCGCCTCTTGATTTTTTCTTACCTAATTTTCCCTGCTTATGTTTTTGCTCAAGCCTTTTAACAACAAAGATCACAATTCCTACAATTATTGCAATGGGTAGAACAATACCTACAAGTTCCATGAATAATTCCATGCTGTAATCTCCTTTCATTTATTCCTATATCAATAAGGAAATTCAGGGTACAACTCTATTGTTGTTTCTTCCATTTATATGGGACATTTGACCAATCATACAATAGTGAAAACAGAAATATTAAAATTGTGATTGTTATTGATTCTCCCCACTTAATGTCATTTTGAAAAATTGATTTACATCCAATTGTTACCATGAAAAATAACAACGCAAATCGAATGTTTTTCTTTATCATACATTCCCCTCTTTTCGTTTTTTTACCTGCCATTTTGTTTACCGTTACTTTGTTAAAATGTAGAGAATTCACAAATAGTGGTGTAGGGAGTATCTATATGTAACAAATAATATTGACTGTTTCTTATAGGCGATAATTGCCCTATTATTCAATGTCTTTTTCGATCAATTGTTTTCATAATCATTAAGCAGATAATACTTGTAAATGCTATTACATACCATATCGTTTTAGAGGAGTTTCCCCAAGAGCTAACCATTGCAATAAAAATTAAGATTAGTAATAAAGTATAAACTAAATAACTTTGCATAATTAACCTCCAAATTGCCCTTGTCATAACTGATTGAAAATTATCTCTTATAGAAATCGTAACATAGTGGCGTATTAATTGGTAGGTAAATGGAAAAATCTAACGAGTAATATTGATAGTTACATGAACTGAGTAACAGCTTGTGTACGTTAAGTTAGCTTATGACAAGAACAATAGCTAGCTTCTAAAAGCATTTATCGAGCCTATGAACTATTGAGAATGAGTGAAGGAATTGACAAGTGTACGGTATGTATAGGAGCTACAAGAGTGTTCTTGTGAAGAATAGGGTAATTCCTTTTATTCCATTCAAGAAACACCCCATTTTCTCTATAAAGAATTTTGTAAAAGCTGTAAGATATCTTTTCCCATATGAACAGGATTTGTTGCTAGTATAGGGGATCGATAATTGGATAGAATCACGACACCTGTTTGCTGTTTTTTATTAAATCCTAGATAACTAGAGAAGCCTTTCGTTGACCCGTTATGCCAAAAAATATCGTCTTCAAGTATCCACCCTAGTCCGATGCATATATCTTTTGAAATAGTATGAGTAGCTTGGTGTGTTAATTGATAGCCTGAATTTTGATTGCCAACATGTATTTTTATAAATTTTAATAAATCATCAACTGTGGATCGAATAGCGCCCGCTGCCATAAATTCATTCATTTGAAGTGGAGGCTTGTTATGTCCACGAACAGAGTAACCCTCTAATATGGCACCTTCTTTAGAGGAGGGGATAGAAATAAAGGTGTTCGTTAAATTTAAAGGCTCTACGATTCTACGTGTGATAGCTGTTTCAAAGTCGGTATGAAGTTCATTTGCTAATAAATATCCTAAAAATCCCATTCCTACATTAGAATACCTAAACTTAGCTTTAGGCTCATATGTATGGGTTTTAAAATAATGTATTGTCTCATTCAATGAGTAGGGACAAAAAGGGTCACGAGGTGTTTGGCTATCAAAAAGATTATAGATGTTCTTCAGTACACCTATTCCCGGTAGACCAGATGTATGATTTGCCAGATGCCTCAAAGTAACAGGGTGATTATCAGGAATTGCAGAAAAATATTTGCCGATAGAGTCTTCAACCTTCACGATTCCTTCTTGAATCATCTCCCCAAACATGGATGTTGTTAAAACTTTAGAGATTGACCCAATTTCATAGATATAGGGCTTTTTATCATATGTGACATTTGAGCCGTTGAATATAAAAGTAGCGTCTTGGTCATGACAAAAAACACCAATGGATAAAGTTACATTCGGACGAGGCTTTATGTAAGGATAAGCAATTTTAAAAATATCCTTTTTTAAATCATTTAAATCCACAAATATTCCTCCCTTAATCGCTATTTTTTTGTGCATTAGAGACAATAGCATGTAGTTTCATGAAAATTTCTTTTAATTGCAGCAACTCTCCTTTAGGGAGCTGTGAATAGTATTTATTGATAATAGCTAGCTCAATTTCTTCCTGCTTCTGAAAATAATCATGACCTCTCGTATCCAACTCGATAATGATTTCTCTGCGATCCTTTTTACTTATGGATCTTTTTATAAAGCCCTCCTGTTCTAGTCTTCCTACTAATTGACTAACAGCACTAGCAGATGTTCCCATCAGTTTTGCTAATTCGAAGGTTTGCAAGGGACCATGTGATTGAAGAAGACTTAAGAATAGTGCTTGCTTTGTAGTTAATGTTTCGTCTAACAAGGTGGAGAATTCTTCTGTTAGCATTACATTTGTTTCATATTCTATTTGGTTCAGCTCTTTCACAAGTTGTATAAGCTCTTTCTCCATTTGTTTCACCGCCTAAATAGTTAATGTGCATTAATTATAAATGTGCATGAAAGATAATGCAAATAATTTATAGAATATGATTGTTAAAAATAGAATTATGCATAAATATTCAAAGAGACGCATTTTTGACATATTTTATTGTAGATTTCTAATTTTTAAAAATAAACATAAAAATTCAGTTGATTTTATATTTATGCATGCTATACTTATTTCAACAGCAACAGAACAAGGAGCGAAGGCTATGAAATTACTTGAGGAAGTACAGTTAAAGTTAGTGTCTAGCTTAAAGGGTAAAGACCTACTAACTTTGTTAGACTATACAAGTGAAGAGGTTCAACAGTTAGTGGAATTAGCAACACAACTGAAAATTATAACAAAAGAAGGAAAATGTCCAAGGCTATTAGAAGGTAAAACACTTGGCATGATTTTTGAAAAACATTCAACTCGTACTCGTATTTCTTTTGAGGTAGGCATGAATCAATTGGGTGGAAAAGGTATGTTTATGCATGCGCGTGATTTGCAGATTGGACGTGGTGAATCAATCTATGATACAGCACACGTACTGTCAGGCTATTTAGATGGTATTATGATTCGAGCAAATTCCCATGCTATGGTGAAGGAGCTTGCCGAGCATGCAACTATCCCAGTTATTAATGGATTAACAGATATTTATCACCCATGTCAGGCATTGGCGGATTTAGAAACAATCGCTGAGAATAAAGGTGAACTAAAAGGACTTAAAATTGCATATGTTGGAGATGGCAACAACGTGGCGCACTCATTAGTAGTCGCTTCTGCACATGTAGGAATGAACGTGGCAGTGGCAACGCCTGTCGGCTATGAATGTGATACAGAGGTTATCGCAAAAGCACAAGCTATCGCAGCGGCAAATGGCAGTACCATTACAATCACAAATGATCCAGTAGAAGCGGTGTTAAATGCGGACGTAGTATATGCAGATGTTTGGACATCCATGGGACAAGAAGAAGAAGCTGCAAAACGTCTTCAAGACTTTGCTGGTTATCAAATTAATGATGAACTTGTTTCCTATGCAAAGCCAAATTATATGTTTTTACACTGCTTACCTGCACATCGTGAAGAGGAAGTAGCGACATCTGTTATTGATGGCCCTAATTCTTACATCTTTGAGCAAGCAGAAAACAGACTACATGCACAAAAAGCAGTACTTGCATCTATTTTAGCTTAAATTTTTGACATATGCTTCTCGGGTTGAGAAGTACTATATATACAGAGTTCACATTGATAACAGAGGGTGTCAATGTGAATATCATAACAGTGGCCTACAGACAGAGGAATGTAAGCCACGCGCGATGTACGTTGTCAAGATGGATGGCCACATCGCTACATAGTAAAGTAACCTGGGAGACGCTAGGTTACTTTTTTGTTGTGTTATTTTTCAAACAAGTATATTACCTAGTTTTCCAATCTTATTATAGAGAATAAAAGTATTTATCTATATAATAAGATAAATAAATAATTGGGGGAGGGCTTCAAATGAATATTGATCATATCGAGGCATTTTTATATGTCGTGCATTATAAAAGTATCCATAAGGCTGCTAATGCATTATTTTTATCTCAGCCGACTGTAACTGCGCGCATTAAATCATTAGAACGAGAACTAAATGTTGAATTATTTCATCGAGATGGGCGAAGTGTAATTTTATCAGATAAGGGCAAGGGTTTTTTACCATTCGCGACACAAATTGTGCAAACCTTCCAACAGGGAAAAAAGCAGCTAGAGGAAACTCAGGAGACTGATGAAGTGTGCATTGGTACTAATGGAGTGACTGCACAATATTTTTTAGCGTACGCATTACCTAAATGGAAGGAAAGCTATCCGCATTTACGCTTTCAAATTGTAACAGGGTCAACAAATATAATATTAGAAAAGCTACAAAGTCATCAAATCCATTTTGGCCTTATTCAATATGTGCATCGAGAAGGGATTGGTAATGAGCTATTATTAAGTAATGCTGTTAAACTCGTGATGCATCGTGAACATTCTTTTCAGCAGAATACGCTAATTAAAGTAAGGGAATTAGCTCAGCAAAAAATGGTGTTTTTTGAATGTGGAGCCTTTGATTGGAATTATGTTCATAAGCTATTTGAGGTGGAGGGTGTCACTGCAAATATAGAAGTGCGTACAGATCATTTAGAAGTAGCGAAAGAATTTATACGGACGAAAGGATATATGAGTTTTTTACCACATCTCTGTGTAAAAAAGGAGCTTGAAAGTGGTGAGTTTGTAGAGATTGATGTCAAGCACTTATTGGATATGAATCAACATATTTTTTTAACTTATAACAATAAAGATACACTAGCTCCATCCTTTTGGGAAAAGGTAATAGAAACTGCAGAGCAATTTGAAAGCAGCTATGAAAAAATAGATTGATAAAATATTTTATCATACAGTAAATTTTTTTCTATTATGTAGCCTATTGCATATTGCAGCGTTGAGCTGTAATATCTTCCTCAACCCTAATTTATTTATGGAGTATTATTTTTTTTATCGAAAACATACTTAACCACTATGTTTAGTAAAAAATGAAGTTTGAGGAGGAAATGAATATGGTGAGACAGGACAAAATTCGATTTGGAGCAATTATTCACGGTGTAGGTGGCAATATTTCAAGCTGGCGTCATCCAAAGGTAGCAAGTAATCAAAGTGTAAGCCTACCATTTTACATCCAGCAGGCACAAAAGGCAGAGCAAGGGAAATTTGATGTAGTGTTTATTGCAGATGGTTTGTTTATCAACGAAAAATCCATTCCTCATTTTTTAAATCGCTTTGAGCCAATAACAATTTTATCAGCATTAGCAGTAGCAACAAAAAACATTGGGCTAGTTGGCACAGTATCTACCTCCTACAGTGAACCTTTTACAGTTGCACGTCAATTTGCCTCTTTGGATCATATAAGTGGAGGACGTGCTGGATGGAATGTTGTGACAACTCCTTTAGAAAGCACTGCCTTAAACTACAATAAAATAATAGAACAGCATCCTACTCACGCAGAGCGCTATCAAATTGCTGAAGAATATTTAGAAGTGGCTAAGGGCTTATGGGATTCATGGGACGATGATGCTTTTATTGCAGATGTAGAACAGGATGTGTTTTTTGATCCACATAAACTACATACCTTACACCATAAGGGACAATATTTTTCTGTACAGGGACCACTTAATATTGCACGCTCGAGGCAAGGTCAGCCTGTTATTTTTCAGGCTGGCTCGTCTGATGCAGGTATCCGTTTAGCAGCTAAGGATGCAGATGCAATTTTTACACATGGTGCATCTTTAGATGAGGCACAGAAATTTTATCAAAGGGTTAAGACAGAGGCTTTTGAATTTGGACGTAATCCACAGGAAATTAAAATCTTCCCAGGAATATCTCCAATTATTGGTGAAACGCTGGAGGAGGCTGAAGCTAAATATCAGGAAATCGTGGAGCTGGTATCCATAGAACGTGCACTTGCTTATTTAGGACGATACTTTGATCATCATGATTTTACACAGTATGATGTGGATGCTCCATTCCCAGAGCTTGGTGATATAGGAGCAAATAGCTTTAGAAGTACAACCGATTATATAAAAAAATATGCCAAACAAGAAGGACTGACATTACGACAAGTTGCTTTACGTGAGGCAACACCAAAAACAGCTTTCTTCGGAACAGCCGAGCAAGTCGCTGATCTAGTGCAGGAATGGTTTGAAAAGGAGGCAGCGGATGGCTTTATTATTGCTGTAACTGTACCTGGTGCACTTGACGATTTTATAGATAAGGTTGTACCAATTTTACAAGCAAGAGGGCTTTATCGTGAAGAGTATGAGGCGGATACATTACGTGGCAATTTAGGTTTACCATTTAAGGAAAGCCGTTATGTTAAACATACTGTCTCTTAAAACCTAGAAAATTGATTTGAATAAAAATAAAAAGATTAAGGAGGCAATATATGAGCTATTCACTAGGTATATTAGATCAAAGTCCGATTATCGAGGGTGCAACAAATGAGCAGACCTTGCAAAAGACAGTGGCACTCGCACAAAAAGCTGAGAAATTAGGCTACTCACGCTTTTGGGTATCGGAGCACCATCATACAGATTCATTAGCAGGAACATCTCCTGAGGTATTAGTATCTTATTTACTAGCTAAAACAAAATCAATCAACATTGGATCGGGTGGGGTTATGCTACAGCATTATAGCCCCTATAAAGTAGTGGAAAATTTCCATGTTTTAGCATCCTTGGAGCCGGGTCGAGTGGATTTGGGTATTGGGAAGACACCTGGAGGCTTACCTCTTTCTACAAAGGCCCTCCAATATGGCACGCTCAATAATGGAGGAGATTTTGAGGAAAGATTAATATTTTTACAGCAATTAATTGAGCAATCAATACCAAATGAGCACGAATTATATGGCATACAAGCAACGCCTATTCCGAAGATAAAGCCAACATTATTTTTACTCGGTGCTAGCCCAGAAAGTGCTGCTCTTGCAGGTAAACTAGGAATTGCATTCGTCTTTGCTCGATTTATTAATAGTGATAATAATGTTTTGGCACATGCAGCTAAAACCTATCGCAGTCACCATCCAAACGGCCATTTTGTGATTTCCATTGCCGCACTTGCTGCCCCAAGCAAAGAGGAGGCGAAAGAGCTGGTAGGTGATCAAAAAATTACAAAGGTACATTTAGCAAGTGGCAGAAGCCTGACACTACAATCAGTAGAGCTAGCAGAGAAATTTGGTCAGGAATCTGGAGAGGAATATACGATTGAGCAGTATGACGCTGATATTTTATATGGTACAGCTGAAGAAATTAAAGCCAATTTAGATGACTACCATGTGAACTACCAAATCGATGAATTTATTTTGCATACGCCTGTCTTAAAGGATTTTGAGCGTGAGCGATCTTTTGAGCTATTGAGTCCAGTGCATTTAAAAGAAACGGTTAGTTAAGGAGGAAAACATCATGACAAAAAATAGAGATGTAATAATTTGGTCGAAGCAGGGCTGTAGCTACTGTAATGAGGTAAAAACCTATTTACAAGAGGAGGGTATACGTTATAAAACAGTGGATGTAACGCATAATGATGCTTTCCGTGATATTCTCGATACAAAATATGGAATTCGTTATGTACCCGTTGTAGAAATTGGCTCAAGTGAAGACGGTATCTATCAAGCCATTACAGAACTTGGTCTGGAGCATTTAAAGGCAGCACTAGCTGAAGAAAAAATACAGTCATAAAACATATAAAATTAATCGTATTTAGTAGCACGTTTAAACTAATGGGCGCCCTTTACAGAAATCATGCATGTTCTCAAAAAAGAGCTACCATGCCCAATTTGGGATTAAAAAAATTTCACTCTGTTTTAAATACTACTATTCAGCTAAGTTTACATTGATAAAAGCGAGGGATATTATGAAAAAAATAACACTTTTAAGTTGTTTGCTACTGTTAATGTTGCTTTTAACCGCTTGTGCAGGCACTGAAAAGCTTGAAGGAGATACAAGTAAGAATGATACAGCACAGAGTGGAAAGAAAGTTCAAAAAATTATTGTTGGTACAGGTACACAATTTCCAAATATCTGCTTCTTAGATGACAAAGGAAATTTGACTGGTTATGATGTGGAGCTTGTTCGTGCAATTGATGAGAAGCTACCAGAATATGAGTTTGAATTTAAAACTATGGAATTCTCAAATTTATTGCTAAGTTTGGAAACAAGAAAAATTGATTTTGTTGCACATCAAATGGAAGTCAATAATGAGCGTGAGGAGAAGTTTCTATTTAATAAAGAGCCCTATAATGTATTCCCATTAAAGGTAACTGTTAATGCAAAAAACGATGATATTCAATCTATTGATGATTTAAAAGGAAAAAATGTGAGTGTTTCTCCAACTAGTAATTCAGCTGTCTTTATTGAGAAATACAATAAGGAACACGATTTAGGTGCAAATATCATCTATTCATCAGGCTCAGTTGATGTTAATAATCAACTTGCGACGGGGCGTGTGGATGCTATTATAACAACACCATTTGCAGTGAAGTATTATAACGAAAACAATGAAGCACAGCAAAAGGTAGTGGGAGACGCATTATTAAATTCAAAAGTGTATTTCTTATTAAATAAAGATGAGATTACCCTACAGCAACGACTTGATGATGCTATTCGTGAATTAAAGGAAGATGGTGTTATTAGTGAGCTAAGTAAAAAGTGGTTAGGTGATGATTATACCGTAGACTTTTAATGAAAACAGAGAGGGTGAAGGAAGTATGGCAAATGACTTTGACTTCGTGCTTATAGCAAAAATACTTCCAATATTACTTCAGTATTTACCAGTAACATTTGAAATTTTAGTGTTCTCTATTCTTTTTGGCATACTGCTTGGTATAGGTATTGCTTTACCAAAGCTACTCCATATCAATGTTTTGAGACAAATAATAACAATCTATATTTCGTTTATTCGTGGTACACCGATATTAGTACAATTATTTTTAGTGTTTTATGGCATACCTGCATTATTAATGATTGTGCATATTGATGTAACAAGAATGGATGCCATGTATTTTGTCATTATTACCTACACGTTAAGTAATGCTGCTGCATTTGCAGAAATTTTTAGAGCCTCGATTTTAACGGTGGATCGAGGGCAAATCGAGGCTGCATATTCAGTAGGTTTAAACGGTACACAGGCCTTTGTGCGGATTGTATTTCCCCAGGCTCTTCGTGTTGCCTTTCCCAATCTAGCGAACACGATGATTAGCTCCTTAAAAGATACGTCTCTTGCATTTTCAATTGGTGTCATGGATATGGTTGGGAGAGGAGAAACACTTATTGCCTCTACCACAAGAGCGCTAGAAATTTATTTGGCACTATCAATTGTCTATTATGTCATTGTGATGCTGCTAGAGAGGGTTTTTAAGAGTAATGAGCGCTATCTTAATCGCTATATGCCAAAGGAAGCTGTATCTAGCTAGGAGGTAAAAGTTATGACCATAGATTTTGCATTTATTTTCGAAGCTTTTAAAGAAATTAGTAAGGTATTGCCGTTAACCTTGTTTATGACAATTACACCTGTCCTATTGGGTATAATCATCGGTGTTATTGTTGCCTTTGTTCGAATCCAGCAAACTAAATTTTTCACACCGTTGTTAAATTTTTATGTATCTTTTTTTAGAGGTACACCCATTATTATGCATATAATGCTTGTTTATTTTGGGGTACCTTTCATAGTGGATGTCCTTGCGAAAGCATTAAAGTTAAATGTTCAATCCAGCTCTATTCCTATAATATTTTTTGTTTTACTTGCTTTGACATTGAGTGCAGGTGCCTATGCCTCCGAAATAATTCGATCAGGGATTTTAAGTGTGCCTAAGGGGCAGCTAGAGGCAGCTTATGCAGTTGGTTTAACATTTTCTCAGGCGATGCGACGGTATATATTACCTCAGGCATTTAGTAAATCAATTCCTAATTTTACGAATGTTTTTATAGGCTTTTTACATGCCACATCGCTAGCTTTTTTTCTTTCAGTGAAAGAATTAACAGGTGTAGCGAATATTGTTGCCTCTAAAAATTTAAAATTTTTGGAGGCATTTATCGCTGTGGGTATTATCTATTGGGGCGTTTCAGCCATCGTTGAATGGCTTGCCCATCGCCTTGAAAAAAAAGTGACTGCCTATAATAAGGGCGGCATTTGACGAAATACTTATGGTTCGACAAAAAAAGAAAGGGGAATAAACAATGGCAGTAGTGGAAATAGTGATTGAGCAATTGAAAGAGGAAGACCATGCACGTTATTTAGAGGTTCTTGTAGAGAGCTATTCACAATATGAGAAAGAATATAATAACCCAGAGGATTGGGCTTCCTATTTAAGTGCTATTCGTGCATCCGTAGGTAATCCTGATGCAGCAACAATTTTAGTGGCAAAGCAGGGGGATGAAATTTTAGGGGGGCTCCAGCTATTTACGGATTCAGAAAAGGCCTATGGTTTGCCAGAGCTTAGTATACATTCTACTATTGTACGTTTACTTGGCGTGCATCCTAAGGGAAGGGGATTAGGCATTGCGAAAAAATTACTACAAGAAAGCTTTGCCTTCGCACGCGCTCGTCAGGATCAAGCTTTATATTTACATTCGGGCGATATCATGCAGGTTGCCATCAATCTTTACTTATCATTAGGCTTTGTACGTGATGAATCTAAGGATTTTCGCAAGGGAGATATTCTTGTAAAAGGTTTCCGTTATGATTTATAAAATAAAGTAATTAAGTGGCTTTATGATTATTGACGTGGCATAGCGGTACTCTGCTTCAATACTTTTTAAGGCAACTACTCTCAAGGAATTGCTCATCACCTTACACACGTTTTGCTACTTTACCTATGACATTTTACAGATAAGGTGCTGTGCCTAGTTTTTAAGGGGAAGATCCCTATAAAAAACTAAACGATCCCGTCTTAATGACGAGATCGTGTTTTTTTTGCAAGATTACATAGTAAAAATTTTTCCTGGGTTCATAATATTATGGGGGTCAAGGGCTGCCTTTATGCTTTTCATCACTAATAGGGATGTACCATGCTCCGTTGATTGATATTTCATTTTGCCAATTCCAACTCCATGCTCACCTGTACATGTTCCACCTCGCAGTAAGGCGTATTGCACAATATGTTCATTAAAGCGGTCTGCTTGTGCGCGTTCGACAGAATCATTTGGATCAAGCATAAGCAATGCATGAAAGTTACCATCTCCGACATGGCCAACAATACCACCTGCTAGCCCAACGTCTTCAAGTTGCTCACGCGCATATAAAATGGTTTCAGCTAGTTTTGAAATGGGTACACATACATCAGTCGACATCAGCTTTTTCCCAGGATAAGCATGAATATATGCATAGGCTAAGGAATGGCGAGCCTGCCAGAGCCTATTGCGTGCTGCTGTATCATGCTCGAATTCAACTGAAAGACAATCGAAATCCTTGAAAATTTCTGTTGCAAAATCTATGTCAGCATGCATCCCAGCTTCGTTACCGTGGAATTCTAAAAATAATGTAGGTTTTTCTTCATAAGAAGTTTCATTATAAATATTTGCCTGTTTAATAGAGGCTTCATCTACCAGCTCAACACGGCCAATTGAAATCCCGACCTGTAATAATGCAGTTACTGCACTAACAGCATCGCCAACTGTTGCAAAAACTGCACGCCCTGCAGTTACAAATTCAGGAATTCCATAGACTTTTAATGTTAATTCTGTAAAGCAGCCAAGTGTACCCTCTGAGCCAACAAATAAGCTATTTAAATGATAACCAGAAGATGATTTAGCGGCTAGGCTCCCTGTATGAATAACCGAGCCATCCGCTAGTACAACCTCTAAATCACGAACTTGATCACGCATAACCCCATAGCGTACTGCGGTTGTCCCGCTAGCATTGGTAGCAGCCATACCACCTAATGTTGCATCAGCACCAGGATCGACTGTGAATTGGAGTCCATGTTTTTTTAATTCTTTATTCAATTGATCACGAGTTACACCCGGCTGTACTTTTACCAATAGGTCGTCTGGTCGAATGTCTAAAATAGCATTCATTTCAGAGAAATCGATAGAAATACCATTGGCAATGGGAATTGCATTTCCTTCTAAGCTTGAACCAACTCCAAAAGGTACGACTGGTACACGTTCCGCATGCGCGATTTTCAAGATGGCACTGACATCTGCTGTGGAACGGGGAAAGACAACGATATCTGGTAAGCTCATTGCATGATGAGACTCGTCCTTCCCATGAAGCTGTCGCACTGTTTCGTTTGTCGATACTTGTTCTTCTAATAAAGCCTCTTTTAGTTGATTGATGATTAATTCTACAGCAACAGTCATTCCAATCCCTCCAAATTTTCTGATAAGTAAAACTTTATCATGCATTTCTTGGAAATGGAATGAAATGTTTAGTAATTTTGCCCTGATGTTGTTGTAGCTACCGTCCAAACTCTGTGAGCCAATCACCCTTTAAAAGAATTTAGAAAATCTTTGTTCCTCTATACCTTTGAGTGTTTGGTCACTAAACCGCATCGCCTACATTGTTTACTGAAATCAGTGAGCAAATGCTTTTTCTAGCTTTTGTACAAATGCATCCTGCTCAGCAGGACTAGATTGCTGCCACCACTTTTCGAAAAATACACCAAGCCCTGGTAATAAATGCTCTTCCCCACGACTGATCGCATCTTCAACAATGTCTTTAAATTCAGCCGCTGTTTGACCATGTACGTTTGTTGTGATCGCATCCCGTATTTGAAAATTCATGTATTTCGCCTCCTTAGTGATAATTTGTCCAGCCTTTGAAGAAATATGTATAGAAGGACACATAAAGATATGATTTTTTATTATTTTATAGCGATTCTGAATAAATTTTAGTATGGATTTATACAAAATTTCTGATCATATCGACAAAAAGGGTATTCGCCACGTTCGTAGTATAATAAGTAAGATAAAGGCACCTAGGAATAAAGGACTGTGCATAGTCGTAAGGAAAATGGGATGCCGCAATGTAATAAGCTATCTCCTGAACAGTCATTTGAAGAAGTATTAGAAAAAGTCCAGCCAATGATAACATCGATTTTTTTAAAGCTTCATATTTATAAAGATTATGATTATTATCGTCATCTTGCTTCGATAGCAGTATGGGAGGCTTGGTGTAAAGTAAATCCATTGAAAGGTAAATTTTCGGCTTATATTTATACAACTGTTAAGGGAGAGCTGATGAAGGAGCTGACAAAAGAGGTGACATTTGAAGAACTGCATGCACCTATGGATGATGAAACTATAAATTACGTTAGAGGTTTTGAAATAAATCCAAAAAGCCCTATGCTTTTAGAAACTTTATTGGCTGAATTAAAGGAGGAAGAAAGAGCTATCTTACTACTTTATTATGTAGAAGGTTATACTTATGAGGAGATCGCACAAGTATTACATTTATCAGTATCAGCCATAAAAAAGAGGCGTACTAGAATCATGACAAAACTACGTGAGCTAAGGTCCTCTATAGTAAAATAAAGGGATAAAATAGCAAAAGTATGCTAATATCTAAATACACAGAATATTAGCATACTTTCAATACTTGCATACAACTTCCAAGAAAAATGCTATGATTTGTAAGAAGTCAAAAAAATATACAATTTTTAAAATGATATTTTCAATAGGTAGATAAATTTACCTATACAATTTATAGATATATACTTAGTATGGAGGGTTTGGATTGGAAAATTGGTTTAATCATTTAGAAATTGAAAAGAAGGAGTTTTGGTATATAGTATTACCGTTATTGCTAGTTGTACCCCTATTAGGTTTTAGTAATCAGGTATATGGTATTTTTAAGGAAGAAAGTTATCTTTATTTGAATTTAGTTATAAAAATACTCATTATTGTTTTTACAATGGCAATTGCCATTCAATCTTGGCTTGTTTTTTCACATCTCCCATCAAATCAAACATTATACATAGGTAATTTGTTTTTTATCACCGCATTATTGGAATTAGTTAGTTTAGTTATTCATCAAAACTATTCCGTTCATTCGCACTATGCGGTAATGAGTATACATATCATAATGCGTTTATGCTTGGCTATTGGCTTTTTATTTATTATTGTAAAGCCAAAACAAAATATAGCGATGAAATATCGTTATTATACATATGGAAGTTCCTTAATATTAGTATTACTTACCCTTTTTCTAGTTTATTTATCTTCAAGGCAATTACTGTTTGAGAATCAGTTGAATAAAATAAATGATCTTGTTTTTTTATTGTCTGCGGTTTTTCAGATTGTCACAATAATAATTCTAAGTAAATATTTTGAGAAAATACCAAAACGTGTAATGTGGCTTATTTGTGCGGCCATCTATTTAATTTTTAGTGATATTTTCTTTGTTATCAGTAAGGATTGGCAATCAATTTGGGGATTTTCAGCACTTATTTATCAATTTTTTGCTTTCTATTTTTTCTTAAAGGCCATTTATTATACAACTGTGGAAAAACCTTATCAGCAGCTTTTGAAAATCAAGCAGGATTTGGAGCATTCACAGCAGGAGCTTCATTTTCAAGCCTACCATGATGATATTACACAGCTTCCAAATGAGCACTTATTATTGAAAACCTTAAAGGAAAGCTTACATGCAAATAACTATCAAAAGGCAATTATAGCCATCGAAATTGATCGATTAGCAGCAATTCGTGCATCAATAGGGATTAGCTATTCCAATAAGATGATGAAGCTTGTTGCTGAAAGGATACAAGCAATATTACCGCCTTATTATTTTGCAACAAAACTTAATGAAGGCCAATTTATTATTTATATTAATCATGTCAAAACAAGAGAAGAGCTATTACAATTCTGTTTAAATTTAAGAAATGTGATGAAAAAGCCCTTACAGGTACAGTTATTTTCACTTAATGGAAATCTTAATATAGGTATTGCCCTGCATGAAGAAGATTGTACGGGTGAAGAACTTCTAATGCATGCACAATTAGCAATGAGAGAAGCGAGTCAGCTCCCTCAAAGATGTTTATTTTATAAACCTTATATGTCTAACGGAGTTACAGATCGTATTCTAATTGAGCAAGATTTACATAAGGCACTGGCTAATCAGGAATTTTATTTGGATTTTCAACCACAGGTAAATTTAAAAACGGGTAAAATTGAATCTGTAGAAGCACTTGTACGTTGGCGTCATCCATCACGTGGGTTTGTGGCTCCAGATCAGTTTATATCAATTGCTGAGGAATCAGGTCTTATCATTCCGTTGGGAAAATGGATTTTAGAAACCGCCTGTGCTCAAGCTAAAGCTTGGGAGGAGCAAGGATTACCGCCTATGAAGGTAGCCGTAAATCTTTCGCTTGGACAATTGTTCCAGCAGGATTTAGTACAGATGGTACAGGAAATTTTACAGCGTACACGATTAGAACCAAAGCATTTACAATTAGAAATCACGGAAAGTATGACGATGAATATCGATCAAATGACACAGCTGCTGTATGAATTAAAGGCATTAGGGATTCAAATTGCTGTGGATGATTTTGGGACTGGCTATTCTTCACTTTCTTATTTAAAGGATTTTCCGATTGATTGCTTAAAAATTGACCGCGCATTTGTTCGAAATATTCAGCATAATCCAAATGATGAAGCACTTGTGTCCATGATTTTATCAATGGCCAAGCATTTGCGACTGAAGGTTGTTGCAGAGGGAATTGAGGAAGTCGAGCAGCTTGCGTTCCTTATTAATGGAGATTGCGATTATATCCAGGGATACTTATTCAGTAAGCCGATTTCAGCAGAACAAATCTCTAATAACTTTAAGGAATTACACAGACATGCTTTAGAAATCTTAACACAATTTACATATGTAGAAGACTACATTATTTAGAGGTAAAGATATTACAATGAGTACAGTAATAATTGGCTAGTCTCGTTTTAGTGTTACTCCTATTTTGGCATTTTAAAAAATTCGCTACAATTTAAAAAGGAAAAATAAAGATAGAATACTTCCACTTCTATAACGTATATCCAATTTAGTGGGGTGCACAAATAAAATAAAGCCCCAGCACCATGTCACGGATTTTGATGAGGCTCGAAAAAATCCGAACGCAATGATGCTGGGGTATAATTGATTAATGCATCAGATACTCTTCCTTTAATTCTCCTATATCCACCTCTGATCGCTCCTCTAAAGAACGCCGTAAATGAACAGTTGCTGTTTTTCCATCGTCATGAAGCTTATCAATCCAGATAGATACGCCATTATAACTGACTTCATATTCTAATGGTGAGGCGACTATTTCTTGTGCACGTTTAAAATCCACTTGAAGTCCCCCTTATTTTTTTGATTTACCTTCTTTGGTAACGGAATGAATAAGTTCCATAAACTCTTTTGAAAATTCTTCACTCACTTTGTTGGGCGCTATTTTTTGGTTTTTTGGCGTTTGAGGTAAAGATCCTTTGTTGGCGCTTTGTCCTTGTTTATTGTCTCTTCCCATGATTGTTTCTCCTTTCGTTTTTGATATTTCTTAATATGGCTTTTGAATCGAATTTTTATCAAGGGGAAATCTAGGGAACAGAAAAAATTTAATGTAAAACAGTTACGAATTATTTTTGGAGAAATCGTTAACCTTAAAAGAAACAAGCGTTTTTATAGCGAGACCTTTTTTATGGAAAAGTCATTATTTAATAGCACCCAATTTTGTGGGAAAGGGAAACCTAATGCCCAATAGCTAATTCCTCTAAGGTTATAGTGTCGCACCATATCAAACTTAGCTTGTGCACTTCGAGCATCTTCAAACCAAACTTCGTGTTGCTTCCCATGTTCATCAACATAACGAAAATATGGTGACTGTGCAACTAGATCATATTGAATGGTTGCACCATATTTTATTGCCCGATTAACAGCTTCTTGAGAACTGAATGTTTCTGCTTCTTGTCCTTTTACATGTGGTAAAAGCCAATCACGAGCATAAAGTTCGAAGCCTAAAAGTATTTTCTCAGCAGGCATAGCAGTTAAAGCATATTCAACAACTTTCCTCATTTCATTAATTGGAGATATTGCTTGTGGTGGGCCAAGCCGATACCCCCATTCATAGGTCATCAATACTACAAAATCTGCAATCTTCCCATGTGCTTCATAATCGTGAGCCTCATACAGTGTTCCTACCTGTGCTGCGCTTGTTTTAGGTGCAAGTGCTGAAGATACTAGATAGCCATACGGATGTAGACGGTCAGCAGCGAGTTGAAGAAAGGCAGTATAATTTTCTCGATCTGCTGGAAGGACGTATTCAAAATCAATATTTAAAACTTTATAGCCCTTCTCCTGCATTACTTGTAGAGTATTTGTAATCACTTTTTCACGTAATGCTGCGCTTGATAAAATAATATGTGATAAGTTAGAGCCTGTTTCAGTAGAAGTTAGGTTTGTAAGGGTTAGCATAGGTGTAATGTTTTTTGCATTGGCAGCTGCAATCATTTCTTGATCATCGGGCGGCTCTAAAGTTCCATCCTCCTTTATTATATAAGCAAAAGGACTAAAATAAGTAAGAAGATGGCCAATGGCATTTATAGATTGAACAGCTTCTTTTGGCTTTTCATACGTATAGGCGTTCACCTCAATTAAAGGCTTTGCTCTTGGGATGATTAAGTGTGTACCTACATAAATCAAATTTGGATTTGAAATGCCATTTTCAACAGCAATGGCTTGAACAGTCGTACTATATTGATAAGCAATTTGGGATAACGTTTCTCCAGGTTGGACGATATGAATAACGGGTGGAATTACTAATTGAGTGCCAGGCGTTAACAAATCAGGATTAGTTAAATGATTAACAGAGATAATAGATTGAATTGATACGTTGTATTGTTGTGCAATCGACCATAGAGTATCTCCTCTTTTCACTGTATGAGTTGTATAGGGAGAGGGAATAACGAGTGATTGTCCGATTACTAATTGGTCTGGATTAGATAACCCATTTAATTGAATAATCTCCTGAATAGGTACAAAATAGTGATTTGCAATTTGCCACAGTGTTTCACCAGCACTCACCACATGTATTATCATTGGACACCTCCAAAGTAGTTTTCATATTGCATCATATGTATTAAGGAAGAAAATGAGTATTTTTCTGAAGAGCCTTCTATTTCTGTGGATTCAACGACGCATAATAAATATTTTATTGTTCATATTCTTTCCAATCAATATGCATAGGATAGAGCATATGCATTCATTATTTGAGAAAGGAGCTGGCTTTTGAAAAAAGTAAAGCTCACTGGAAGAATTGTTACCCCTGATGATCCGGGATATGAACAGGCAAGAACAAATAATAATTTGAATAATCCGAAATATCCCAGTGTAATTGTGTTTTGTCAAGATACAAAGGATGTTATAAATGCATTAAACTGGGCAAGGGAAAATAATGAACCATTTCGAATAAGAAGTGGCAGGCATAGCTATGAAAATTATTCATTATTAAATAAAGGTCTTGTTATTGATATTAGTGACATGAATGACATTCAACTCAATCTTCAGGAAATGACAGTGAAAATTGAAGCAGGGGCAAATCTTGGGAGCGTTTATCGTGTATTAGGAGAACAAGGTGTAACAATACCTGCCGGAACCGAAAGTAGTGTAGGCGTCGTGGGCTTAACACTTGGTGGAGGAATTGGGATGCTATCTCGTCCATTTGGGTTAACATGTGACAATTTGATTGAAATTGAGATGGTGGGTGTAAGTGGTCATGAAGGAGCAACAGTCATTCAAGCAAACAGACAGAAAAACAGTGATTTATTGTGGGTTAGCTGTGGAGGTGGAGGTGGCAATTTTGGTATCGTAACTGCACTTACCTTTAAGCTACATCCAATTAATGATGTTGCTATTTTTTCTATTACATGGGGTTGGGAGGATTTTGAACGTGCCTTTGATGCATGGCAAAAATGGGCACCATATACAGATGAACGCTTAACGTCCCAGATTGAGCTTAAATCAAAGGAGATAGGTGAGATTGTTGCGCAAGGAGAGTTCGTCGGTTCTGCTTCAGAATTAAAGAAATTACTACGGCCTTTAAGGAAAACAGGAGCACCCAGAAATGTTTGGATAAAGGAAGTCCCATATTTAAAGGCTGTAGAATTTTTTGATATTCCAAGTGGCAACCAGCCAGCCCTTCGTAAAAGATCTGGTTCTTTTATTGAAAGACCATTTCCACATGCTGCCATTGTACAAATGAAAGAATTCTTGGCTAAACCACCAAATAGAAATACAACGATATGGCAGCAATCTTTGGGAGGCGCTGTAGGTCAAGTTGCACCCAATCGTACAGCTTATTATTATAGAAATGCTTTAATGGCACAGGAGTACAATACATCTTGGAAAAAACCTAAAGAAGAAGAGAAAAACATTCGATGGGTGGAAAATGTCAGACGGGCTTTGTCTCCTTATACTACTGGGGATTATGTCAATTTCCCTGATCGCTTTATTAAAGATTGGCTGACTGCTTATTATGGCCGAAATATTCGTAGATTAAGAGAGGTAAAGTCAAAATACGATCCGTTGAATGTGTTTCATTTTCCTCAAAGCATCCCACCTAATCGAAAATGGCTTTAGGTAGTGAATCAATTACGCCCCAGCGTAATTGTAGCTGCCGCTACGCCAAAAGCTATTGCAGAACAATTGCGACAAGCTGTAGAACAAGCAAAGTGGCAAACTGGGCGAATTACAGTGAGTGTCGGTATTGCCTCTGCTATCAAAACGGATAATGAGACTATTATTTTACAAAGAGCTGATAAGGCCCTATATGCCTCTAAGGAAAATGGTCGAAACCGCATTACACACAGTATAGATTTAACAAGTATTTAGAGAGGAGTAAAGGGGATGTTTATGAACAAGATGGCGATTAAGAAAATTACTTAATTGCCATCTTTTCGTTATTTTTCTGCTAGCAATTTTTTTATGGAAGGGATGTCCGCTGGAGCGAAGTTTAATTCTAACAGCTGGTGTCGAGCTACCCATCTGATTTCAGTATGTTCTAAAGCAAGTGGTTCTCCGCTAATTATTGAGGCTTTAAATGTCTCTAGGCGCACAATGAATTCTTTATATTCATATGTGGTATCTTCTACTTTTTCGTTCACCTCTATAGAACAATTAAATTCCTCTAATATTTCACGGGCCAATGCCTGCTTCGACGATTCCCCTACTTCTATTTTACCGCCGGGAAATTCCCAGTAGTTAGCGAGTACCATGTGAGGATTTCGTAATGCACAAAAGATTTCATTCTTGTCATTTTCAATAATTGCGCCCACTACGTGTATATGTTTTTTCATTTTCTTCATCCTAAAATTTTTTATATGAAATATTGTAGATTATAACATGTAGTTTTAAATTTTTGTTACTTAAAATAAAAGCTGTCTCTATTAAAAACAGAGTTTCCATGACGATGTAAATTGTTATTTTCTACTGTATAATAAAAATCAGTAAATAGGAAAAGGGCGGTACGAGGTACGATGAAAAGAATTGAATCTACGCAAAATGCATTAGTGAAATACTGGAAGAAGCTAGCGACGACACGTAAAGAGCGTGAACGTTCTGGAGAATTTATAGTCGAAGGATTCCATTTAGTAGAGGAAGCATTAAAAAATAAAGAGCAGGTATTGCAGCTTATTGTGCGTGAAGGTGTAGATTTACCAATGCTTTGGCCAATTGACGATATTGCCATCATTGAAGTGACTGGAGCTGTTGCGAAGGAGTTTGCTGAAACGGAGACCTCACAAGGAGTATTTGCTGTTTGTAAGCAACCTTTACTAAAGGAAGATGTAATGGCTTTATGGCGTAAGGTATTACTGATTGATGCTGTACAAGATCCTGGAAATATAGGAACGATGATTCGTACGGCAGATGCTGCGGGCTTGGATGCAGTTATATTAGGCAAAGGCTGTGCAGATATGTATAATCCTAAAACACTTCGTTCTGCACAGGGCTCACATTTTCACATTCCAGTACTTAGAGGTGAGTTGGAGGATTGGATAGAGCAGCTACAGGAAAATGGTGTACCTGTATTTGGAACGGCCTTAGATGAAGATGCGGTTATCTACAGCGATATTCAGCATACAGGTGCTTTTGCCATCATGATGGGCAATGAAGGCAGCGGCATCCATCCACAATTGCTTGCTATGGCCGATCAAAATATTATAATTCCTATTTTTGGACAGGCAGAATCATTAAATGTAGCGGTGGCAACAGGAATTGTATTATATGGTTTTGTTAAATAACGGATAGAACTATCAAACTGATGGATAGAATAACAAAAGTGAAGGATAGATTGCTTAAATCGATGGATGCGTTGTCATAATGAAGGGTTCAAAAACTTTTGAATCATTAGTATCCTCAATAATGGAAAGATGCCCCTTGATTTGCATGAGCATAGTATTGTATAATCACTTTTAAATTGTAAACTTGAATATGAAAATGCTTTGACCGGGAAGTAGTAAAGATTGTGAATGGACGACAGGGAGCGTAGGCCGGAGATTGAGAGCCAGCGCCGAACCAATGCAGTTTTGAATTCAGCCCGCGAGCAGCTACCAGGACCAGCAAAATGCTGTAAAGGTAAGCCGGCTTTAATCTAGTCGTTATGTCAATGAAGTGATTGCTTGGCGTTTGCCTTGCAATAACTAGGGTGGTACCGCGAATATGTCCTCGTCCCTTTTTTAGGGGCGAGTTTTTTTATGCCATTAAAAAGCTGGCATTTATCCTGTAGCGGAAGTGAAACATGGTATAGGACAATTCAGAATCTGTAGTGAAGGCAAAGCGATAACTTCAAAAATGCCAAAGAGAAATTGATTTGAACAAGGAGGATTTACACATGGAAGAGCAATTAAAGCAATTAGAGCAAGAAGCACTTGCTAAAATTGAAGCAGCTTCAACTTTAAAAGAGTTAAATGATGTGCGTGTAGCATATCTGGGAAAAAAAGGACCTATCACTGATTTATTAAAAGGGATGGGGAAATTATCGGCAGAGGAACGCCCTAAAATGGGTGCCTTAGTGAATACAGTGCGTGAAAAGGTAACAGCTGTTTTAGAGGAAAAGGCAACTGTGCTTGAGGAAGCGGCAATTGCTGAAAAATTAGCAAGTGAGTCGATCGATGTCACATTACCAGGCCGAGAAATTAAAGTAGGAAACCGTCATCCATTGACACGTGTCATTGAAGAAATTGAAGATTTATTTATCGGTATGGGCTATGAAATTGCAGAAGGTCCTGAAGTTGAGAAGGATTACTATAACTTTGAAGCACTAAACCTACCGAAGGGGCATCCTGCTCGTGATATGCAAGATTCGTTCTATATTTCCGAGGAAATATTGTTACGTACACATACATCTCCAGTGCAAGCTCGCACAATGGAAGAGAAAAAAGGTGAGTCCATTCGTATTATTTGCCCAGGTAAAGTATTCCGCCGCGACAACGATGATGCTACACACTCACACCAGTTCATGCAAATTGAAGGATTAGTGATTGGCGAAAATATTCGCATGAGCGACCTTAAAGGTACTTTAGATACTTTAGCGAAGAAAATGTTTGGTGCTGATCGCGAAATCCGCTTACGTCCAAGTTTCTTCCCATTCACAGAGCCATCTGTTGAAATGGATATTTCTTGCTTTAAATGTGGTGGTTCAGGCTGTAATGTATGTAAAGGTACAGGCTGGATTGAAATTTTAGGTGCTGGTATGGTACATCCAAATGTGCTTGAAATGGCTGGCTATGATCCCAAAAAAGTTTCAGGCTTTGCATTTGGTATCGGTGCAGAACGTATTGCGATGTTAAAATATGGTGTCGACGATATTCGTCATTTCTACACAAGTGATACACGTTTCTTATCACAATTCGAGCGAACAGAGGCGTAAGGGAGGATTAAAAAATGTTAGTTTCATTAGAATGGTTAAAAGATTATGTAAGTACACAGAATTTAGTGCCTGAGCAGTTAGCGGAAAAAATTACGCGCTCTGGAATTGAGGTAGATGCAGTAATTGATCGTGTTAACGGAATGGATAAAGTTGTAGTGGGCTATGTCGTATCAAAAGAAAAACACCCTGAAGCGGATAAATTAAATATTTGCCAAGTGGATGTTGGCGAAGCAGAGCTACAACAAATTATTTGCGGCGCACCAAATGTTGATGCGGGACAAAAAGTTATTGTGGCTCGTCCAGGTGCACATTTACCAGGTGGCATTAAAATAAAAAAAGCGAAACTTCGTGGACATGAATCAAATGGTATGATTTGTTCGTTGCAAGAGCTAGGAATCGAAGGGAAGCTTGTTCCTAAAGCATATTCTGAGGGGATTTATGTACTTCCTGCTGATGCTGAAATTGGTTCAGATGCCCTTGCTATTTTAGGTTTACGAGATACAGTACTAGAGCTAGGTTTAACACCAAATCGATCAGATGCACTGTCAATGCTAGGTGTGGCATATGAAGTTGGTGCAATTCTTTCAGAAGAAGTGGAGTATCCAGAAATTTCCTATAACACATCTACTGAAAAAGCGGAAGACAAGTTAAAGCTTCGAGTAGAAGATTTGCAAGCAAACCCAATGTACGTTGCTAAAGTTGTGAAAAATGTAAAAATTGCAGAATCACCAATGTGGCTACAAAATCGTTTAATGGCTGCGGGTGTTCGTCCACACAATAATGTTGTGGATATAACGAACTACATTTTAATGGAATACGGTCAACCGCTTCATGCCTTTGACTATGATAGCCTTGCAACAGGTGAAATCGTTGTCCGTAAAGCAACAGAGGGTGAACAAATTACAACTTTAGATGACCAAGAACGTACATTAAAAGCGACTGATTTAGTGATTACTAATGGTAAGGAACCAGTAGCTATTGCAGGTGTAATGGGTGGTGCAAATTCTGAGGTAATAGAGTCTACTACAACAGTTGTTATTGAATCTGCTTATTTCGATGGCTTAACTGTACGCCAAACTTCACGTCGTCTTGGCTTGCGCTCAGATGCTTCTGCTCGTTTCGAAAAGGGTGTTGACCCTAACCGTGTGTTACCAGCAGCAGAACGTGCAGCAGCTTTATTAGCTGAACTTGCTGGTGGGGAAGTGTTGGAAGGCACATGTCTTGTCGATGAACTGGATAAAACACCAGCTCGTGTTGTTGTGTCCCCAGACTTTATTAATGAGCGTTTAGGAATGAAAATTTCTTTAGAGGATATGCTTTCTATTTTAGAACGTCTGAAATTCAGTGTAGAGGCAGCGAACGGCTTGTTAATAATTGATGCGCCAACGCGTCGTCAAGATATTAAAATTGAAGAGGATATCGTTGAGGAAATTGCTCGTTTATTTGGTTATGATGAAATCCCGATGACATTACCAGAGGGTGCTACGCAAGTAGGTGGTTTAACACCATATCAAGCACATCGTCGTGTAGTTCGTAATTTTATGGAGGGAGCAGGGCTTTATCAGGCTGTAACCTATTCATTAACATCTGAGGCACTGTCACAGCGCTTTGCATTGAAGGCTGAGCCAGTCACTCGCTTGCTAATGCCTATGAGTGAAGAACGTTCAACTTTACGTCAGAGTCTAATTCCACATTTAATTGAAGCAGCAGCTTATAATGTAGCGCGTCAAGCTGAAAGCGTGGCACTTTATGAGGTTGGTTCTGTGTTTCTTGGTCAACTAGAAGAAGGGCAGCCATATGAGGAAGAGCATGTAGCAGCAGTTTTAACAGGAAAATGGTTAGATCATGCTTGGCAGGGTGAGAAAAAAGCAGTTGACTTCTTTGTCTTAAAAGGCATTGTAGAGGGCGTTATTGGTAAGCTTGGTTTAGAAAATCGCATTTCATTCGTGCAAGCACAAGTCGATGGCTTGCATCCAGGACGCACAGCTAACATTCTTTTAGATGGTGAGCAAGTTGGCATTATTGGTGGTTTACATCCCGCAGAGCAAAAAGCGTGGGGTGTTAAAGACACATATGTCATGGAAATGAATTTAGTAGCATTATTAAATGCCACTGAACAAGAAGAACCGCTTGCCTACACATCGGTGCCACGCTTCCCAGCAATGTCTCGTGATATCGCTTTAATCATGAATCGCGCTACAACTGCAGGAGAAGTCATCACAGCTATCCGTTCAGCTGGCGTAAAATTATTGAAAGACGTTCGTGTATTTGATGTTTACGAAGGTGAAAAAATGGAGCCAGATAAAAAATCTGTTGCATTCTCACTCACTTACCTTGACCCAGAGCGTACTTTAACAGATGAAGAAGTTGTTGCAGCACATAACAAAGTGCTAAAAGCTATTGCAACAATTGAAGGTACAGAAGTACGTTAATATTATTATTTAGGAAGACTGTCTTACGGGGCAGTCTTTTTTTATCTTCATTCAGCAAATGTTTCTTGTATCGAAAGCATAGCGGCAGCCGCAGATACAGAACTCCCATCTCTACAGGTGGTGAGATGAATGCGGTTTTGGTTCCTTATCAGTGGGTGTCCAAACATCTACTGGAATAGTGGAACTCAGTCTACGCTTCCGCACAAAACACATCATGTTGCTGCCGCTGCGTTAGCACTACGCTTTCGCACAAAAAAACAACATGTTGCTGCCGCTGCGTTAACACTACGCTTTCGCACAAAAAACATCTGTTGGCCTAAATCCCCTTGCGGATGATCAGGATGCATTGTTTATCTGTAGCGGCAGCTACAATTACGCCAAGACGAAAATGATTTAAATCATTTTCCTTGCTTTTTCGGTATTTGCAAAATGCCATTTCGTTATAGTGCGTAAAAAATTCTCACCTTGACCACGCCAAATACGTGCTGCTAAAGCATCTACTTTTGCAGAAGCTCCCTTTAATAATTCGATTCCAGCAAGTTCACTAAGTCGATCCATTTCCTTTAAGAAAGCTGCGCGAGCTAATATTGAGGCTGTTGCGACTGAAACATGCAATTGCTCAGCTTTTGTTGAAAAAAGCACATTCTCTCGGACAATTTCTCGCTCATTCTTTAAATAATTATAGTATACGCCTCGTTCAGCAAACTGATCGATTAAAATATGCTGTGGTTTTTCTGGTGCCATTTTCACTAGAGTATTGTTAAGTGCTTTATTGTGCATCATTGCCTTCATTTTTCCCTGTGAATAGCCCTTTGCCTGTAAATCATTATACTTCTCATTCCGCAGTATAAGTACACTATTGACACAGGCAGCACGTAAATCTGGCGCTATTTTACGCATATAGTCATCTGTTAGCATTTTTGAATCTTTTACCCCAAGCTCATTGACAAGCTCAATCTTCGATGAAGGAACATAAACAGCTGCTACAGTAATTGGACCGAAATAATCGCCAGTGCCAGTTTCATCAGAGCCGAGCACTGACATTGTAGCAAAGCCATCAGGCAAAACATCTCCCTTTGCACCTATGGCTGAAGCTTTTGGCGGACTAGGGATGCTACTGCCCCAGCGAGCAGCTTCTCGTTCAGCTCCTCCCCCTTGAAACATTAATTTACCTGATTTGTACATGGTGATTGCCGTATCTGGAAGCTTTGCGGCAAAGATAACACCAGGTGCCTTTCGCTCTACATAATGGTTTGCATAGAAGGCCATCACTTCTTTTTGTATATTTGGTGATATTGATAGCACAATATTTGACATTTAATCGTCCCTTTCTGTCCTCATTGTTCACAATTTTATATCTTTCATGGTATGATAATAAATAGCTTTTTTGTGTGATTCTGTTCACAACTAAAAAAATCGTGAACATAAAGATTAAAAAAGGAGGGTGCGACTATGGAAAATCAAGAAAAGAATAAAATTTCTGTGGAAATATATGGTCACACATATAAAATGGTCGGCTCTGAATCCATTGGACATATGCGACTTGTCGCTTCAATTGTTGATGACCGTATGCGCGAAATGAATTTACATAACCCCTCACTTGATAGTACAAAACTAGCTGTTCTAACAGCAGTAAATACTGTTCACGATTATTTACTATTAAAAGAGCAGATGGAGCAACTAGAAGAAGAATTGAAAAAATTAAAGGGTTGAAGTGAATGCTAGATTTAATCATATTGGCGGTGCTATTAGCTGGACTTATTATTGGTGCAAAACGAGGTTTCATCGTTCAGATGATGCATATCGTCAGCTTTATAGTTGCCATCATTGTTGCGTATATTTATTATAAGCCATTAGCACAAAAATTTGTGTTTTGGATTCCATATCCAGGTGTAACAGATTCAGGTAGTCTTGGCGTAGTCATAGATAGTCTGGATTTAGACAGCACATTTTACCGTGTCATTGCCTTCGCTGTTATTTTCTTCGCTGTGAAAATTTCCTTGCAAATTATTGCGTCAATTTTCGATTTTATAGCGTATTTACCAGTGTTAAATACTTTAAATCGTTGGCTTGGAGCATTGTTTGGCATGATTGAAAACTATTTAATTATGTTTATTTTGCTATACATTCTTGCTTTATTGCCAGTTGATTTTATTCAAGGGTTAATATCGAAGTCATTGATAAGTGGTCTTATTTTGGAGCATACACCAATTATTACAAAGATGTTTCAAAACTGGTGGTATATTTATATGCAATAGTAAACTTTGCACTTCTCTCGGCTGTGAGAGAAGTGTTTTTACGATAGGAGGAACTTCTGTTGAACAAAAAGACAATTATTCGAACACTTGAAAAAATCGCATTATATATTGAATTACAGGGGGAAAATCCATTTAAAGTATCAGCCTTTCGAAAAGCAGCTGCGGCTCTTGAGGGAGACGAACGCTCATTAAGTGAGATGGAGGATGTAACGAAACTTAAAGGAATTGGTAAAGGAACTGCCGCTGTCATTGAAGATTTAATGACAACTGGACAATCAAGTCTATTAAAGGAATTAGAAGAAGTTGTTCCTAAAGGCTTACTACCATTATTAAAATTACCTGGATTAGGTGGGAAAAAAATAGCCAAGCTTCATCAAGAGTTAGGAATTGATTCTGCGGAAAGCCTAAAGGCAGCATGTGAGGCATGTAAAGTTCGTGAGCTAGCAGGCTTTGCAGCGAAAACAGAAGAAAAAATATTAAAGGAGCTTGCCAATTTAGCTAATCGTTCAGAACGTTTACCAATATGGCAACTGGAGCCTGTTGTTTTACAAATAGAAGCACTTCTAGGTAGTATGAAGGAAGTGGAGCGTTTTTCAGTTGCTGGAAGCTTCCGTCGGGCTGCGGAAACAAGTAAGGATATTGATTTTATTGTTGTAACTGAAGCAGTTGGGGCTGTTCGTGAGCAACTGCTGAATAAGCTTTCGATACAGGAAGTGGTAGCAGCTGGTGATACGAAAATTTCTGTCATATTAGATTTAGATGAGCCAATAAGTGTGGATTTCCGTTTAGTAAAAGATGCGGAATATGCAACTGCCTTACATCATTTTACAGGCTCTAAGGATCATAATGTTCGTATGCGTCAAATTGCAAAAGCACGTGGTGAGAAGATTAGTGAATATGGTGTTGAGCAGGAAGACGGGAACGTATTGACCTTTAAAGATGAAGCAGCGTTTTTTGCCCATTTTGATTTACCGTTTATCCCTCCAAGTCTACGCACTGGTACAACGGAGTTTGACAAAAGCAAGGATATTCACACTTTAGTGAAACTAGAGGATATCAAGGCAGATTTGCATATGCATACGACATGGTCAGATGGAGCCTATTCTGTGGCAGAAATGGGCAAGGCTTTAATCGCACGAGGTTATCAATATAGCGTTATAACGGACCATTCGCAATTTTTAAAGGTAGCAAATGGTTTAACGCCTGAACGTTTAATAAAGCAACGTGCTGAAATTGAAGCATTTAATAAGGCACATTCGGAATTTCATTTATATGCAGGAACAGAAATGGATATTTTGCCAGATGGGACGCTTGATTTTGAAGATGAAGTATTAAAAGAGTTAGATTTTGTGATTGCCTCTATCCATTCTAGCTTTACACAGTCTCAGGAAAAAATAATGGCACGTTTACTAACGGCGATGCAAAATCCATATGTGCATATGATTGCGCATCCTACAGGTCGAATTATTGAGGACCGTCAAGGTTATAATCCCGATATGGAACAATTAATTGCTTGGGCGAAGGAGTATGGTAAAATTTTAGAGTTAAATGCCAATCCATATCGACTTGATTTATGTGTAGAGCATTTAGAAATGGCCATGGTAGCTGGTGTGCCTGTAGCCATTAATACCGATGCCCATGATATTACTCATTTACGTTTTATGGATATAGGGGTTCGTTATGCAAACAAAGCATGGTTGAAAAAGGATATGATTGTGAATACATGGACGCGGGAACAATTTGAGGCGTTTATTCGACGAAATAAATAGGTTGAGGAGGTGTTCTCAGTGATCGCAGAACGCGCATTGAAAACACTAGAATATGATAAAGTACGTCAGCAAGTGGCTACATACTGTACTTCATCTATTGGCAAAACGGCTATTGATGAGCTTGTACCACAGACAGACTATGAGAAAGTTGTACAATTATTAGAGGAAATGGATGAAGGACTTTCCATTTTACGTGTAAAAAGCAATGTACCGATGGGTGGAATTTTTGATGTACGCCCTGCCGCAAGACGTGCACAAATCGGTGGTATGCTTTCAGCGATGGAATTGATGGAAGTTTCAAGTACAATTCGTGCTAGCAGAATTCTTCGCAATTTCATTGAGGATATTGAATCAGAAGCAGTGATTGAGATTCCTCATTTCATCACTAAAAAGGAGGCAATGCCTGTTTTAACTGGCTTGCAGCACGAAATTAACAATTGTATTGATGACAATGGTTCAGTGTTAGATTCAGCAAGTCAAACTTTACGTTCCATTCGCCAATCTTTGCGTGCAGAGGAGGCTAAGGTTCGTTCAAAGCTTGAAAGCCTTATACGTGGCAGTAATGCTGCAAAAATGCTGTCAGATGCACTTGTAACGATTCGGAATGATCGCTTCGTTATTCCTGTTAAACAGGAGTATCGTCATCATTATGGTGGAATTGTGCATGATCAATCGTCTTCGGGGCAAACATTATTCATCGAGCCAGATTCGGTTGTACAAGCAAATAATGAGATTCATCGACTAAAAATGAAGGAGCAAGCTGAAATTGAACGCATTTTACTTGCTTTAAGTGCTATGGTAGAGGAAGTAGCCCCTGATTTATTTAATTTAGTGAAAGTACTTGGTGAGATAGACGTTATTTTAGCAAAGGGGAAATATGGGCAAGCAAACAAATGTACAATGCCAAAAATGAATAACGACGGTTATATTCGCCTAGTACGAGCACGTCATCCACTTTTACCGATTGACACTGCAGTTGCCAATGATATTGAATTCGGCAAAGACATTACGGCAATTGTTATTACAGGACCAAACACTGGTGGGAAAACTGTAACGTTAAAAACAGTTGGATTATGTACATTGATGGCACAGGCTGGATTACCTGTACCTGCTCTAGACGGTTCAGAATTAGCAGTTTTCAAGCAGTTATTTGCAGATATTGGTGATGAACAGTCTATTGAGCAATCACTATCAACGTTCTCCTCACATATGGTTAATATTGTAGACATTTTACAAAAGTTTGATCATGAGTCACTAGTGCTCTTCGATGAACTAGGTGCTGGGACAGATCCACAGGAGGGTGCAGCTCTTGCTATTTCTATTTTAGATGAAGTACATGGAAGAGGAGCTCGTGTGATGGCAACGACTCACTATCCAGAATTAAAAGCTTATGGGTATAATCGTCCTGGCGTTGCCAATGCAAGTGTGGAGTTTGATATTGAAACTTTGAGTCCAACTTACCGTCTACTTATTGGTGTTCCAGGTCGCTCCAATGCATTTGAAATTTCAAGCCGTCTTGGCCTACCAGAATCTATAATAGATAGAGCGAAAGGCTTTACAGGCACAGATCGTCATGAAGTGGAGTCAATGATTGCTTCACTTGAGGAGACACGACGCCAATCCGAGGATGATGCAGAGCGATCTCATGAATTACTGATGGAATCCGAAGCCTTACGCAAAGACCTGCAGGATAAGCTACAGGCTTATGAGGAGCGTAAAGAGGCACTCGATAAAAAAGCGAAGGAAAAGGCTCGTAAAATTATCGATGAGGCGAAGAGAGAAGCTGAATCAATCATAGCTGAATTGCGTGAAATGCGTAAAAATGCGGACCAGGTCGTGAAGGAGCATGAGCTTATTGAGGCTCGTAAACGCTTAGAAGATGCGACGCCTCTAGATAACAATAAGGTGCTAAAGAAAGCAGCTCAAGTCAAGGCTCGCGCTCAAAACCTAGTTGTCGGAGATGAGGTAAAGGTGTTAAGCTATGGTCAACGGGGTACTTTGCTGGAAAAAGTGTCTGATTCTGAATGGGTTGTGCAAATGGGCATTTTGAAAATGAAAATTTCGGATAGTGACCTTGAATACATCAAGCCGGAAAAAGAGCCCTTGCAACGTATTGCAGGTGTTAAAAACCGAAATAGCCATGTGAAATTAGAATTAGATCTACGTGGTGAACGTTTCGAGGATGCTATTTTACGTACAGAAAAATATATTGATGATGCTCTACTAGCTAATTATGGGCGTGTTTCGATTATTCACGGTGTTGGTACAGGTGCATTGCGTCAGGGAATTCAAAACTATTTGAAAAAGCATAAGCGTGTAAAATCCTTCCGTTTTGGTGAAGCCGGTGAGGGTGGCTTTGGAGTCACGGTTGTGGAATTGAAATAAGCAGTAAAGGGGACGGAGAAAATGCTGAATTCTAGCTTTTGGCGATATCCGATTATCGAAACGGCAGGATATTTTAGTGTTGTTGTGTTATGTTTAGTCGTCTCGATGGCATTGTTCGAAGTCGTTACGAAATATAAAAATTGGGAAGAAATAAAAAATGGCAATGTTGCTGTAGCACTTGCAACTGGAGGGAAAATTTTGGGGATTTGCAATATTTTCCGCTATTCCATTGCTCGACACAGCACATTAAGCGAAATGATTGGCTGGGGTCTTTTTGGCTTTACATTACTGATTGTGGCGTATTTTTTATTTGAATTTATGACTCCACGCTTTAATGTAGATCAAGAAATTGCGAATGATAATCGCTCAGTCGGCTTTATTTCCTTCACCATTTCAGTAGGTCTATCGTTTGTGATTGGGGCAAGTATTGCATAGGAGTGTCATGACATGGAAAAATTAGCAAAAATTCTAATCGTTGTCTGCATCGCATTTTTAGCAGTCGGTGTCTACTATATGATGACCCTTTAAACAAGAAAACGCATCCTGTTTGTGAGGATGCGTTTTTGTTATATTTAAAGGTGGCATACAGAAAAAATTGCTCAGCTTGAGAGTGGAATTGCTCGGGTAGGGTCAAGAAGTGTTCAGATAAAGTAAGAAGGCGCTCGGGTATGGTCGAGAAGCGCTCAGGTAGGGTCAAGAAGTGCTCAGATAGAGTAAGAAATCGCTCGGGTAGGGTCAAGAAGTGCTCAGATAGAGTAAAAAGTCGCTCGGATAGGATCAAGAACAGCTCCGGTAGAGTAAAAAGTCGCTCAGGTAGGGTCAAGAACGGCTCCGGTAGAGTAAAAAGTCGCTCAGGTATGGACAAGAACCGCTTCGGTCCATTGTAAAATTAACAGGGGAGGGTCAAATATCCACAAATTTTCTTAATTTTATTCTTTTAAGCAAATTTAAGGTGATTAAATTTTTAATTTAAAAAAAGCTATTTGCAAAGAGGATAAAACTTGCTATAGTCTAAGCAAAAAGAAAGGGAAATTTCATGATATTAAAACCATTTGAACAAGCAGCAATGCTACCAGGGTTACGTGCAATGATTCATCGTTTGGACTCAAGTCATCCGCTACATATAAAAGTTTCCAAAGAATTACAGCAATTAGAAGCAGGGGATTTTGGTGAACAATGTATAATAAGTGAATTGCAAAAGCTATCACAGACACTGGAAATCTATGTTTTACATAATATTACCTTGTTTGAGCCTGTTCCTATTCAGCTTGATGTTGTAGTTATTACTCCTTATGATGTAGTTGTGATTGAAAGTAAAAATATTCGTGGGAGGATTGAATTGAAGCATCACCCGAGACAGATGGTTCGTATATTAGAAAATGGTGACAAACATATTTTTAATCACCCAGAAATTCAACTCGAGGAATATATTTATGGATTAATTTCCTTTTTTAAGCAGTTTGAGGTCCAAATAGCAGTGACAGGAATTATTGTTTTTCCTTTTAATAATGCTGAAATTTATTATGAACAAGGAAAGTTTCCGGTTTTAATGAGGCGTGAATTGTCTTATTTTCTAAGACAGCATTTAAATGAAAATAAATCCAAAGGAACGATTCCAAAATCTAAAATAGCAAATCTCTTATTAAAGCATCATCGTGCTTTTCAACCTTCCCCATTATGTTCCTACTACAAAATTGATCCCAAAGCTCTTCAACAGGGGATATTCTGCAGACATTGTAATCAATCAAAAGTAATCCGGCAAAAGTATAGTTGGTTTTGTCCAACTTGCAACATGTATGACAAATTCGCACATCATCAAGCATTGCAGGATTTTTGTTTATTGATTGATGAGAAAATTAATACTCAAACTGCACGCTATTTTTTAGCATTATCAAATCGACATCTTACAAAAAGAGTGCTACAGGAATTTTCTAAGAAAAAAGAAGGATGTAATAATAAGACATTCTATTATTTAAAGGGCAATTAAAAAATCCTAGCTTAGGTGAGGTAAAAATCAGAAGAGAATCGGATACTACTCAGACAAGGAGAGAAAGCAAGCGGCTGACATCAAGAACCACTCAGATGACACCAAAACTTGTGCATGTATCGAGTAGAATCGCTCATGTAGCTTTAAAAACAACTCATGTGATTTCGCCCCCACCTAGGCAGCATAAATTATCCCCCAATCTTCAGCAAAATCAAAAATTTCATCACCATCAAAATTCTCTTAAAACCACTACCGCACAAAATACTACTAAAATCTATCATTAATCTTTCATCTTATGAAAAATTAATCCTCGCAATTTATTTTCGCAATATAGAAATATTACTTCACATGTTTGCATAAAAAAACAAAGAATGAATGAGTATTCATAAGGTCTAGCAATCAAAAACCCTATAAAATACAGTCATATAAATGTTGTGAAATGCATAATAATTAATCGAAAATGCATTTATTTTCTATTTTGTGTTTGAAACTGTATTTCTTTTTCATTATAATTAATATAAGAATTTACAAAGTTTGGGGCAAAGGGGAGAGGACGTATGACAACAAAACCATGGCTAGCAAATTATCCTGAAGAAGTACCATCGTCTTTAACGTTTGAGGAAATTCCAGTGCAAGAGTTTTTGACACGTGCCTATAAAAAGAATCCATCCAAAGTGGCGATTCATTTTATGGGGAAGGATTTGACGTACACAGAGTTATATGAGTCTGCGCTTAGATTTGCAAACTATTTACAGGCACTTGGTGTAGAAAAGGGAGATCGTGTGGCAATTATGCTACCAAATTCACCTCAAAGTGTAATTGCTTACTACGGTGCTATGTATGCTGGAGCTGTTGTCGTACAAACAAATCCACTTTATACTGAACGTGAACTTCAATATCAAATGGCTGATTCAGGAGCAAAGGTTATTTTAGTGATGGACATTTTATATCCACGTGTTATGAAGATTATGAAAGAAACCGCACTTGAAAATGTAATTGTCACGGCTATAAAAGATTACTTACCATTTCCGAAAAATTTAGTTTATCCTTTTATTCAAAAAAAGCAATACGGTTTTAGTGTGAAGGTAGAACATAGCGGTCAAAACCATCTATTTACTGAAATTATGCGTTCCTCACCAATTAAGGTGCTGGACATTTCTTTTGATTTTGAAGAGGACATTGCCTTGCTTCAATATACAGGAGGTACAACCGGCTTTCCTAAAGGTGTAATGCTGACTCATAAAAATTTAATTGCCAATACAACAATGTGTGATGTTTGGATGTATAAATGTGTGCATGGTGAAGAAACAATTATGGGTATTTTACCGTTCTTCCATGTCTATGGTATGACCACGGTTATGCTATTATCTGTTTTTACGCAAAATAAAATGGTGTTATTACCAAAATTCGATGCGGAAACAGCATTGAAAACCATTGATAAGCAAAAACCAACGCTTTTCCCTGGTGCCCCAACATTATATATTGGTCTTTTAAATCATCCAGATATTACTAAATATGATTTGTCATCCATTAAAGCTTGCTTGAGTGGCTCTGCATCACTTCCGGTTGAGGTGCAAGAGAAATTTGAAGCAGTCACAGGTGGAAAGCTCGTAGAAGGTTACGGATTAACAGAAACTTCTCCAGTAACACATTCAACACCTATTTGGGGTAAACGCAAAATCGGCTCAATTGGTTTACCATGGCCGAACACAGATGCGGTTATTTTACGTACAGGAGATACGGAGGAGCTTCCAGTTGGTGAGGTTGGAGAGATTGCTGTAAAAGGTCCACAGGTAATGAAGGGTTATTGGAACCGACCAGAAGACACGGCAGCAACGTTCGCAGATGGCTGGTTCTTAACAGGGGATTTGGGTTATATGGATGAAGAAGGCTTTTTCTATGTAGTGGATCGTAAAAAGGATTTGATTATTGCAGGCGGCTTTAATATATACCCTCGTGAGGTGGAAGAAGTCTTATATGAGCGAGAGGAAATTCAAGAATGTATAGTTGCAGGTATTCCAGATCCGTACCGTGGAGAAACAGTTAAAGCTTATATTGTATTAAAAGAAGGATATTCGATTACAGAGGACGAATTAAATAAATATTGCCGCCAACATCTAGCTGCATTCAAAGTTCCGCGCTATTATGAATTTAGAGATGAGCTTCCGAAAACAGCTGTAGGGAAAATTTTGCGTCGCTCATTAGTGGATGAAGAAAAAACGAAATTAGTGAATAAAGAAGCAAAATAAATACGTCATAAAGTATTGACAAGCAAAGTTGTAAAATATAATATGAAAATATGAATGAATGACCATTCATATTTTCATATTTTTTTTAGGTTAATACGTCACATCCTTACTTTTTACTAAATAAGGATTACATCATGTGGTAACAAAGCATGTAGACGTCTGTAAGTTTTTATAGGTGGTGATATATAAGTGAAACGTGATAAGCCGAAATATAAGCAAATTATTGATGCAGCTGTCATCGTTATAGCAGAAAATGGGTATCACCAAGCGCAAGTGTCGAAAATCGCTAAACAGGCTGGGGTGGCTGATGGAACAATCTATTTATATTTTAAAAATAAAGAAGATATATTAATTTCTGTCTTTAATGAAAAAATGGCTGTTTTTGTTGAGTCATTACAAGATATAATAGAAAATGGAAGTACGTCTAAAGACAAACTTTCACGGATGATAGAAAATCATTTTAATGTTCTAGCGACAGATCGATACCTAGCAACCGTCACACAATTAGAACTACGACAATCGAATAAGGATTTACGATTAAAGATTAATTCGGTGTTAAGAGAGTACTTACAATTACTTGATCAAATTTTAATCGAAGGTATGCTTTCCGGTGAGTTCAATCAAACGATGGATGTACGCTTGGCACGTCAAATGGTATTTGGAACAATTGATGAAACCATTACGTCGTGGGTCATGAATGACTATCGATATGATTTGATAGAACAAGTTCCAAAGGTTCAGGCATTAATTCTGAACGGCATTAAAGCTTAAAAGGATGTGGAGAAATGGAATTTCTAAGTTGGAAAGTTGAAGATGGAGTAGCAATTATTACAATTGCACGACCACCAGCAAACGCATTATCTCGCGGAATCATTACCGAAGTCAATGAAGTGCTAGATGCAGTAGAAAACGATGACGCAGTACGTGTCCTTGTGCTTCACGGTGAAGGCCGTTTCTTCTCAGCAGGTGCAGACATAAAGGAATTTACAGAAGTTGAATCTGGCGAGGAATTTACAAAACTAGCGAGCAATGGGCAACAAGTATTTGAACGTGTTGAATCATTCTCAAAACCTGTTATTGCTGCAATCCATGGTGCTGCACTTGGCGGTGGTTTGGAGCTTGCGATGAGCTGTCATCTGCGCTTTGTAACAGAATCTGCAAAATTAGGGTTACCCGAATTACAATTAGGTCTAATTCCTGGCTTTGGTGGCACACAACGATTACCACGCTATGTTGGTGTTGCAAAAGCTGCAGAAATGATGTTTACAAGTGAGCCAATTTCAGGTACAGAAGCTGTGCAGTGGGGGTTAGCGAATCGAGCATATTCAGATGAAGTGCTGCTTGAGGAAACGTTAAAAACTGCTAAGAAAATTGCGAAGAAGAGCCCAATCGCCTTAAAGGCAGCTATTCAAACTTTACAATTTGCGAAGCCTGCTTCATTCTACGAAGGTATGGAGGCTGAGGCAAAATCGTTTGGTACTGTTTTTATAACAGAAGATGCAAAAGAAGGCATTCAAGCATTTATTGAAAAACGTGAGCCTGTGTTTACTGGTAAATAATTTTCCATTAGTGTCGATAGCACTTGTCAATCGACATTATCCAAACTGAAAATATATAATATTTATAAGTTTACTTAGAATTAAAAAACGTTCCAGGAGGTATGGATATATGAACATTTTTGCATTAATTAAACGTACGTTTGACACGGAAGAGAAAATTGTTGTGTCTGGTGGTAAAATTCAAGAAGATGGTGCTGAATTCATCATCAACCCTTATGACGAATATGCCATTGAAGAGGCAATCCAAGTTCGTGACGCTGCTGGTGGTAAAGTAACAGTAGTAACAATTGGTGGCGAAGATGCTGAAAAGCAACTACGTACAGCTCTTGCCATGGGAGCAGATGAAGCGGTTCTTATTAATACAGAAGATGATTTGGATGAATTAGATCAAAATGCAGCTGCTTTTATCTTAGCAGAGTATTTAAAAGATAAAGATGCTGATTTAATTTTAACAGGAAACGTAGCGATAGATGGTGGCTCTGGGCAAGTAGGTCCACGTGTTGCAGATTTACTTGGCATTAACTATGTAACAACAATTACAAAACTTGAAATCGATGGAACATCTGCGAAAATTGTACGCGATATCGAAGGTGATTCAGAGGTTATCGAGTCCTCTTTACCACTATTAGTAACAGCTCAACAAGGTTTAAATGAGCCTCGTTACCCATCTTTACCAGGTATCATGAAAGCGAAGAAGAAACCGCTTGCAGAACTTGAATTAGATGATTTAGATATCGATGAAGATGATGTAGAAGTGAAGATTGAAACTGTAAACATCTTCTTACCAGCACAAAAGGCAGCAGGACGCGTTCTTGAAGGTGATCTTTCTGCACAAGTAAAAGAACTGGTAAATCTACTTCACACTGAAGCAAAAGTAGTTTAAAAATTTGATGATGTTAATCGAATCTTAAAGGGTAACGGAGGGAATATACTATGTCAAAAAAAGTATTAGTATTAGGTGAAGTTCGTGAAGGAAGCTTACGTAATGTTTCTTTCGAAGCAATTGCTGCTGCAAAACAAATCGCTGATGGTGGCGAGGTTGTTGGCGTACTTTTAGGGGACGCTGTAGCAGATTTAACTGGTTCATTATTTGAATATGGAGCTGATCGTGTTGTAACAGTAGAGCATCCACATTTAAAACAATATACATCTGATGGATATGGTCAAGCGTTATTAGCTGTCATTGAGCAGGAAAATCCAACTGGAATTGTATTTGGTCATACAGCTAATGGCAAAGATTTATCACCAAAGATTGCAAGTAAGTTACAGGCAGGTCTAGTATCTGATGTTACTTCAATTGAAGGCACTGGCGATGATATCGTATTTATCCGTCCAATTTACTCTGGTAAAGCTTTCGAAAAAGTAAAAGTAAAAGATGGTGTTATTTTAGCTTCAATTCGTCCAAACAATATTGCACCTTTAGAAAAAGTAGAAGGCAAATCAGGTGACGTAGCTTCCATTTTGGTGGATATTACAAACCTTCGCACAATCATAAAAGAGGTTGTACGTAAGTCTTCAGAAGGTGTTGATCTTTCAGAAGCGAAAGTAGTTGTAGCGGGCGGACGTGGTGTTAAATCAGAAGAAGGCTTTGAACCATTAAAACAGCTAGCAGATTTACTTGGTGGCGCAGTTGGTGCCTCACGTGGTGCATGTGATGCTGAATACTGTGATTATTCACTTCAAATTGGTCAAACAGGTAAGGTTGTAACACCTGATCTTTACATTGCTGCAGGAATTTCTGGCGCAATCCAGCACTTAGCAGGTATGTCAAATTCTAAAGTCATCGTTGCGATTAATAAAGATCCTGAGGCTAATATTTTCAAAGTGGCAGATTACGGTATTGTAGGAGATTTATTCGAAGTAGTGCCTCTTCTAATTGAAGAATTTAAGGCATTAAAAGTAAATGCATAGTAAATGGTACAGGGGGATTCATTCCTCCTGTTTTTTTGTATAATGCTCTATTTTGAGAATTATCGCAAAATAAGATATTGACATAATGATGGATAGCCCTTATAGTGGTGGATAATCATTAAATTTTTCAATAATAAAGTATTGAAACGCAAAGATTAGGAGTAGTAGAAGCTCATTATTTGGTAGAGAGAGCTGCGGGGTGGTGCAACGCAGTCCAATAAGACTTTGAACTTGCCTAGGAGTGGTAAAATAAATGGAATTAACAGATTATTCTATTTGTTTGACGATTAACCTTCGTTACAAGGTTTTAAAGTAGGATTCGAATCGAATCAATTAGAGTGGTACCGCGGTTTGCTTATGGCATATCGTCTCTTCTTTCATTTAACGGTGAAAGGATAGGCGATATGCCTTTTTGATTTAGGAGGAAAGAAAATGGAAAAAGACAACCAGACATTAAAACGCACAATGTCCTCACGACATATCACGATGATGGCTTTAGGTGGTGCCATTGGTGCAGGATTATTTAAAGGAAGTAGTGCTGCCATTGATAAGGCAGGACCATCAGTGCTCATCGCCTATTTATTAGGTGGTATTATTCTTTTATTTGTAATGCAAGGTTTAGCGGAAATGGCAGTTCGAAATAGCGAGGCCAGAACGTTTAGAGATTTAGTTCAATCGATATTAGGAAAGTACCCAGCATATTTCCTAGATTGGATTTATTGGAAAATGTGGGTTTTGAATATTGCAGCAGAATCTGTAGTTGCGGCCATTTTCATTCAATATTGGTTACCTGATTATCCAATTTGGATTCTGGCATTGTCTGTTTCAGTGTTAGTTACAGCGATTAATTTATTATCAGTGAAAGTTTTTGCTGAAACAGAATATTGGTTAGCGTTAGTTAAAATTTGTGTAATCGTTGTGTTCATTATTGCAGGCTTAATTTTATTACTTGTTTCGTTTGGTCAGCATACTGCTGTTGGTTTTTCGAATTTAACGGAGCATGGAGGCTTTTTCCCTAACGGATCAATGGGATTAATTGCTGCAATGCTTGTGGTTATTTATTCTTATGGTGGTACTGAAATTATTGGTATTACATTAGCAGAAACAAAGAATCCTGAAAAGGTAGTGCCGAAAGCTGTGCGCAGTACACTAGTTCGGATTGTGACGTTCTATTTACTACCTTTCTTTATTATCGTAAGCTTAATTCCTTGGAATGAAGTAAATGGCGTACCTGAAAGTCCGTTTGTGATGGTGTTTAAAATGATTGGGATTCCTGGTGCAGACCATATTATGAACGCTGTTGTTTTACTTGCGATTATTTCCTCCATGAATTCAGGGCTTTATGGCTCATCTCGTGTGTTATATACACAGGCTGTGGACGGGCGTGTTCCAAAAATCTTTGCTCATTTATCGAAAAGAAAAGTTCCGGTATATGCGATTTTAATGTGCACATTAGCATTATATGTTGGTGTAATTATTTCACTTTATGCTGGAAGTAAGACTTTTGAGTTTCTAATGGGTTCACTAGGATACACGGTGTTATTTATTTGGTTAATCATTGCGATTGCACATTTGAAATCACGTAAAAAACAATCAGAAAAAACAAGTGCCTATGTAGTTAAATGGTTTCCTTACACAACGTGGATTGCTATTATTGCGTTAAGTGCTATCTTGATTGGTATTATTTTTACAACTTCTATAATTGTAACAGGTATTACATTAGCTATATATATCTTTATAACGTTAACGTATGTTTATAAAGGTCGCTACCATACAAATTAGACTAAATTATAAATTGACTTCAAGCTGTTTCGACTTTTTTCATCTTGTTTTTTCATCAATTTTGCATTATAGGCAGATTGTTCGCTCAAGGTAAATTATCCATGCTATACTACAAGCATAGTAAGTTTAAGGAGGATTTCAAATGGCAATTGTACATGCAACAGATGCAACTTTCCAAGATGATATTAAAGAGGGGTTAGTGCTAGTAGACTTTTGGGCTGCTTGGTGCGGACCATGTAAAATGATTGGACCTGTACTTGAAGAAATGGATGCTGCAGGTAGTGCGGCTAAAATCGTAAAAGTAGATGTAGATAACAACCAAGGTACGGCAGCGCAATATCAAATCATGTCAATTCCAACTTTATTATTATTTAAAGATGGTGAATTGGTAGATAAAACTGTTGGCTTCCAACCTAAAGAAGCGTTAGAGACATTTATTGCAAAACATGCTTAATTGATAAGATATGAAAAGTCGAGCCATCATTTGATGTGCTTGGCTTTTTTTCGTTATATAATAAGTTAATAGAGGATGGGACCTATGTATAACAAAGAGGGGGCAGGTTGTAATGAATGATTTAATAAAACGAAAGCTTGATATTTTGCCTGATCAGCCTGGCTGCTATTTGATGAAGGATCGGCAAGGAACCATTATTTATGTAGGAAAAGCAAAGGTGCTAAAAAATCGAGTACGCTCCTATTTTACTGGTACACATGAGGGGAAAACACAGAGACTTGTAAGTGAAATAGAAGATTTTGATTATATTGTGACCTCCTCTAATATTGAGGCATTGATTTTAGAGCTTAATCTCATAAAACTTCATGATCCTAAATACAATGTCATGTTGACAGATGATAAAACGTATCCGTATTTAAAAATTACGAATGAAAAACATCCCCGTCTTATTACGACACGAAAAGTGAAAAAGGATAAGGCAAAGTATTTTGGACCCTATCCTAATGCATATGCAGCAAGTGAAACGAAAAAGCTACTTGATCGCTTATATCCGCTTCGAAAATGTGTACAACTACCTTCAAAGGTTTGTCTATACTATCACATGGGCCAATGTATGGCACCTTGTGTAAAGGAGATTGATGCTCAAATTTATCAGGATATGATTGAGGATATGACCAAATTTTTAAATGGTGGCGTGGAGGCAGTCAAAAAGGAGCTAGAGATAAAAATGCTAGCCGCTGCTGAAAATTTAGAGTTTGAACGTGCAAAAGAATTCCGTGATCAGATTGCACATATTGATACAGTTATGCAAAAGCAAAAAATTGTATCAAGTGATACGACCAATCGAGATGTATTTGGTTATGCAGTTGAAAAGGGCTGGATGTGTGTCCAAGTATTCTTTGTTCGTCAAGGTAAACTTATTGAGCGTGATGTCTCTATTTTTCCGATTTATCAGGAAGCAGAGGAGGAATTTTTAACATTTGTTGGTCGATTCTACGAAAAGCTAGAGCATATTAAACCAAAGGAAATTTTTATCCCACAAGCTATTGATGCTGCGATTTTAACAGAATTATTAGATGTGAAGGTATTGACGCCAAAGCGTGGGCAAAAAAAAGAGCTTGTTGACCTCGCTACAAAAAATGCTGAAATCGCAGTAGCAGCTAAGTTCCAGCTCATTGAACGTCAGGAAGAACGAACAATTGGTGCATGTGAGGCACTGGGTGAAGCGATGGGAATTTCCACACCTTTACGAATCGAGGCTTTTGATAACAGTCATATGCATGGAACAGATGCTGTATCTGCAATGGTGGTATTTATCGATGGCAAGCCTGCAAAGAAAGAATATCGGAAGTATAAAACTCGGACAGCTGCTAAGCACGATGACTATGGGGCGATGCAGGAGGTAATACGTCGTCGTTACATTCGTGTACTAAAGGAAGGATTACCCCTACCAGATTTAGTTTTAATAGATGGAGGGAAGGGACAAATGGAAGTTGCACGAGAAGTATTAGAGGATGAGCTTGGGCTGGTCATTCCAATCGCTGGCTTAGCGAAGGATGAAAAGCATAATACATCACAGCTTCTATTTGGTGATCCACCTGAGGTCATTGCGTTAAAGCGCACAAGTGATGGGTTCTATTTATTGCAACGAATTCAAGACGAAGTACACCGGTTTGCCATTACATTCCTACGCCAGCAGCACGAAAAGCATGCTATTCAATCCGTTCTCGATCAGATTGAGGGTATTGGTCCAAAGCGAAAACAGCAATTACTAAAGCATTTTGGTTCTGTCAAAAAAATTCGAGAGGCAAGTGAGTTAGCATTACAAGAGGCTGGGATGCCTGCTAATCTTGCTAGTCATATATATACCTATTTTCAGGAACAGACATTGTCAAAGGAATAGACATATGCTAATGTTTAATAACATACATTCACTATTTTAAGTGATGATAGAGGTGCAAGATTCAAAAGTAGTACATCAGAGGATGAACAAATCCTGTGAAGATGTATGAAAGGGGAGCTTGCCGAAGTGGAGCATCGTTGTTTCCGATGTTGTACTGGTTTTGCATTTAAGAAATGTAAGACTGTCGATTCTAAACGTTTCGGAGAGCTATCACACATGCGCAAGGTTTTTTTATTGTACATGTATAGGCAGCTTTCACGTTATGTGAAAGCTGCTTTTTTGGTTTTCTAGTAGACACTCCGAATAGAAATTACGTCAAATTAGTGATGATGAAAAGGAGAAGATTCAGGATGGCAAGAATTGTAATGAAATTTGGCGGTGCTACATTAGCATCATCAGCACATATTTTTAAGATTGCGAAAAAGGCAATTCATGAAAAAGAAAAAGGTCATGATGTAGTTATTGTCACTGCAGCAATGATAAGCTCAGCAAATGAATTAACAAAAATGGCACAGGATTTATCTGATGAAGCGTCTAAGCGTGAATTAGATGTGCTACGTTCAACGAGCTCACAACTATCAAGTGCCTTAGTGGCCATTGCCTTGCAGGAAGAAGGCTATAATGCAGTGTCATTAACAGGCTGGCAGGCAGGTGTTCAAACAGATGCAATGTATGTTAACGCACGCATTGATTATATAGATGTAAGTCGACTAGAAGAGCATTTGGCACAGAAGCAAATTGTCGTAGTTGCTGGGGAGCAGGGTATTGATCATTTACAAAATATTACGACTCTTGGTAAAGGTGGAGCAGAGACGGCGGCTGTGGCCATTGCAGCAGCACTGGATGCGGAGCGTGTGGATATTTATACGAACGTGGATGGCGTTTATACTGCTGATCCAAACCATGTGAACGGTGCACAAAAATTAAAGGAAATTTCCTATAATGAGATGCTAGAGTTATCGAATTTAGGTACACATATCTTACATCCACGAGCTGTAGAATTAGCAAAGAAGTTTCAAATACCAGTTATTATTCGATCAAATGAAATAGATACAGTAGGTACTTTATTGAAGGAGGAAGTTGAGATGGAAAAAAATTTAATTGTACGTGGTGTTGCCTATGAATCAGATGTTATTCGTTTAACGGTAGGGTATGATGCTTATTCGGATGCTTCGTTGGCAGATATCTTTACGGTACTTGCAAATCATCGCATTAACGTAGATATCATCGTGCAAGCGATCATTGACGGTCTTAAACCGACTGTATCATTTACGATTTTGAAAGAAGAGTTTGCAGAAGCATTACGTGTTCTAGAAGAAAGTAAATTGTCGCTTGGGTTTAGCTTTGCTGATTTTGAAGTTGGCTTGGCAAAGGTATCTATTATTGGTTCAGGAATGGCATCTAATCCAGGCGTTGCTGCACGAATGTTTGATCGTTTACGACATGAAGGCATCCCTGTTAAGATGGTTAGTACATCTGAAATCAAAGTGTCTGTTGTAGTGCCTCAAGATGACATGATTCATGCAGCTAATGCTTTACATGATGAATTTAATTTAGAGCAAGCACTTTATATGTAAGAATGAAAGGATGTGCCAATAGCCACATCCTTTCATGTTGTTGAAATACTATTATGTCAATGAAATCAAGGTGACAAATTAAAAAGTATAACCCTTTTTCAAGACGAGGGGTTGATTTCCGTTCTGACTGAGTGCTTTCCTGGGGGCGTCCGATGAGCCGCTTCACTCGCGTACCAGGGTCTCATCTGTGACGCTGAATCCCCGAGGAATCACTCAGTCTACACTCCAATCAACCACTGCTCATAGTATTTTCGCTGGCATTTCACATAAATGTATAGTGATAAATTTAAGTCTTAACCATCACTATTTTTCGTAAAAAATGAAGCTGATAACATTTTTCTATGCGAAAGCAGTACGACAGCAGTAAGAGGCTTTATGTTTAGTTATAAAGTATTTTTATGCACAAAATGTAGGTTGACAGCTATAGAATTGTACTACTATTCTATCCATTTAAGTGCGCCCGGCATGCGTATGAACTATAGGGTGCAAGTCCCGAACCCCGAAGACAGAAGTAGAGGTTAGCCAAGAGCAAGGGTGTCCGTGGCGACGCGGAATCTGAAGGAAGCTGGAGGCAAAACACCGGTCCGAGGAACACGAATCTCATAGAAGGCTAGGTATGATTGGATGAGTGTGCTTAACAACACAAAGTCCTTTCTGTCGAAGGTCATATCGAGTAAATGAGGCGGATAGATGGTGTGAAAGTGCATGCGCTTACCCGGGGAGGTCTGATGGAAACGCAAAGTACACTTTGTAACCTACTTAGCGATAGGTAGCTGAACCATCAGAAGTCAGCAGAGGTCATAGTACCATTCACTTCTAGAATGAAGGGGAAGGACCGAACAATTCGGAGAAAATAGCCCTTGGCATGCAGTTTTCTATGATAAACACAGAAAATCCAAAAGGACCGACTTAATGGAGGTAATGGTGAATCCCATGAGGGACATTGAGCGGGTGCAGTAGAAACTGTTATAAAAAGACAAGCTATTCACGGAGGAATCGAACGAGATGTTAATGAATCAAATATTATCACGGGAGAATCTGCTTCTCGCACTCAAACGGGTGGAACGAAACAAAGGGAGTCATGGAGTAGACAAAATGCCCGTAAAATTCCTACGACAGCATGTAGTCGAAAACTGGCTAACGATTAAGAAGCAAATTCTTGAGGGAACCTACCAACCACAACCAGTCCGCAGAATCGAAATCCCGAAACCTGACGGCGGTGTGCGACTATTAGGAATCCCAACCGTGACAGACCGACTCATTCAACAGGCGATTGCCCAAGTGCTATCCAACCTATACGACCTGAACTTCTCGAATCATAGTTACGGATTTCGACCAAAACGAAGTGCTCACGATGCAATCCGAGAAGCCAAAGGCTATATAAAAGAAGGATACCGCTGGGTAATAGATATGGACTTAGAGAAATTCTTCGACAAAGTAAACCACGACCGTCTAATGAGTACATTAGCGAAGAAAATTTCTGATAAACCTCTACTCAAGCTGATTCGTAGATACTTACAATCGGGTGTCATGATAAATGGTGTCGTTTATGATACAGATGAAGGAACACCCCAAGGGGGTCCACTGAGTCCACTCCTCTCAAACATTGTCCTGGATGAATTAGACAAAGAGATAGAGAAACGTGGTCATAAATTTGTCCGTTACGCCGATGACTGCAATATTTATGTGAAAACAAAACGAGCAGGAGAACGAGTGATGGCAAGTATCAAAACCTTTATTGAGAAGACGCTACGATTGAAAGTAAATGAGAAGAAATCCGCAGTGGCTCGTCCTTGGCAACGTAAATTCCTAGGATTTAGCTTTACCTCCCGCAAAGAACCACAAGTTCGAATTGCGAAAGAGAGCATAAAGCGAATGAAGAATAAAATTCGGGAATTAACAGCTAGAAAGAAGCCATTTCCAATGGAGTACCGAATTCAACAATTGAATCAATACTTAATTGGGTGGTGTGGCTACTTTGCATTAGCGGATACGAAATCAGTATTTGAATCACTGGATGGATGGATTAGAAGAAGACTTCGCATGTGTTTATGGAAGAATTGGAAGAAGCCTCGTACGAAAGTGCGCAACCTCATTCGCTTAGGAGTTCCAGACTGGAAGGCTTACGAATGGGGCAATACTCGCAAGAGTTACTGGCGTATTTCGAAAAGTCCAATATTACACAGAACCCTTGGTAACTCTTATTGGAGTAACCAAGGGCTCAAAAGTCTGCAAGCTCGTTATGAAATCTTGCGTTATTCATCTTAATTGAACCGCCGTATACGGGTCCGTACGTACGGTGGTGAGAGAGGTCGGGGGTTAGTCACCCCCTCCTACTCGATTGATGGTGAGTAATATGCTTTTACTTTACGATTGAAGGAAGAAAATATTTAAAGTTCTACACTATTGCAGATTGGAGTGTAAGGCTACTCGACTCCCGTGGGATAGCGATACAGACGAGACCCTGCACGGAGCGTCAGCGCAGGAAGCGGCTCGTCGCTCGCCCACAGGAAAGCGAGTAGCCTGGAACGGAAATCACCTCCATTTTGACTAAATATTCACAAAGAGTCCCTTGACCATTTAGTTTTTCAACACTATGAAAGGATGTGCCAATAGCCACCTCCTTTTTATATATGGGACGTTTACTTCAATTTAATGTTTTATCGAAATTGATTGTTATATAATAGAGAAAGATTACATGTTTTGGCAAGGAAGAGGTGAGTATTGAATGGCATTATTTGGTCTATTTCAAAAACCAATTGATGAAGGTATAAAACAATGCAATGATTCTGAAATACAATTACTGAAAAAACGAATTCTAGAATTGGAACTTGCACAGGAAAGTATTGATGTGAAAAATGCAATATTAGAATTTGTACTAGCACATATGGAATTAATTAATTTTCAAACTGCTTTAAAGGTACAGGGAGTGTCAACAAGTGTAGGGGATATTTCAGCAATGAGTGAAGAAATGTCATCAAACACAGAAGAAATATTAGCTGTAGAGCAAAATATGAATGCAAACATTCAAGAAATCAAACAGCATTCTATCCAATTAGTGAAAGAGATGGAGTCATCAATTACAAAAGGTGAAATTGTTCAAGGGTTGTTAATCCAGGGAGCTCATTCAACAGAGCAACTGAAGGATGAAATGAATAGAATGAATAACATTGGCAAAAGTGTAACAGCGATTGCTGATCAAACACAGCTACTTGCGTTAAATGCCTCAATTGAAGCTGCGCGTGCAGGTGAGCATGGAAAAGGCTTTAATGTTGTGGCTATGGAGGTAGGGAAGTTAGCCAATAGCTCCAAAGGTTCCTTAAAAGAAATGACAACAATTCGATCAGTCATCGATGAGAAATTACATCATACTATAACCAATATCGAACAGGTTGAATACTATTTCACAAATTTCTTAAGCAACATGAAAGACAATATTACGAATCTGTCTATTACAAGCAAAAGTATTGAAGAGGCGGCACATGGCGTTCACCAAATAACAGTTGCGTCTGAGGAAAATGTAGTAGCGATTGATCGATTGGCTATCACGACAACAGAATTATCACATACTAGTGATTTCTCCGAGACAATTCAAAATCAAGTCACTGAAATGCTAAAAGCTATTGTACCGACCATCCGCAAACCTTCAGAGCAAACCGTCATAAGTCAGCTAGCAGCAAGATTAATGGATCATGCAAGGTTTTTGCGAAATACAATTCAAAGGGCAGGAAAAAAGGATATTTTAAAAACACATCATCAATGTGCCTTTGGACAATGGTATTATGGACATCTTGAGCAGTATCATTCCTTATCAGAGTACCGTCAAATAGAGCAACCGCATGAATTCGTACATACTGCTGCACAAAAATTAGTCAATGAACTATCAATTAGTAACTTAGAGGAAATGATTCAACACTCGCTTAATATATTGGAGGCCTTTATTGCATTAATAGATATACTGTTAAAAGAAAGACATGCGCAACTAGAAAAAGGATTGTCATCCCATAAATAAAGAGAGGGATGCAATCCTTTTTCTTACTCTGTTGGTATAGTATTCATAATTCTTTCTTTAACATCCCACTTCACAGTGAACATCACATGCTCCTGTTTAACTTGTTTTTCATCGTAGCACTCTGTTAAATAGCCTTTTGCTTGCTGAATTTGCTCTGCTATAAAACCGGCTTCCAATCTAAAGCAACGGTGCCCAACTAATAGCAGCTCAGGGTCGTTTGTCAACTGGAATATACGTCCATCTTTTGTTTCTTTAATCAATTCAAGGGTACCCCAACAGGCATCTGCGAAAAATGCGATAAGTTCTTCTTGACTTTTACAAGGAAACTTCCGAGCCAGCTCTTTTCCGGCCCAGTAAAGTACATCCTCCTCGTGTTTACCAAGAATTGAAGATAAAATATGATCACGGATAATCTCATAGCCAAATGATGAGATAGTAGGATATGGAGGGTTTAACATTGAAATCCTTCTTTCTTAGAATTTTCTTAAAATTTAACGCTGATAAAGTAAAGATAGTTTTTTCGAGAAAAAATGATGCATCATGTACTAGATTAGTTCTTTAATGAGGACTATGAAAAACTCTAAGTTACCTTGACGCTCGTAGCTCTTGAGAGTACAATAAACATGTCATAATATTGTACCATGATGAAATACACAGTCAATGAAGTATCATTTACAAAATGATGACTTCTTTTGTTGTGCTATTTTAAGTACTAAGGGGGGTAACAGTCTTGTCGAAAGATCGAGAGTTTTTATGGCGTCGCTTACATTCTCTACTTGGGATCATTCCAGTAGGTCTGTTCTTAACGATGCACCTGTTCATTAACTTTACAGCAACAGGCGGAGCAGAAAGTTACAACGATGCTACCGCAGTAATGGAAAAGATTCCATTCCTTATCCTAGTTGAATGGATTGTCATCTATATTCCATTAATGTTCCACGCATTTTATGGTGTTTACATTGCATTCACTGCTACACCAAATACAGGACGTTTCAGCACATACCGTAACTGGATGTTCTCATTACAACGTTTTACAGGTGTATTCTTAGTGATTTTCATTGCATGGCATATTTTCCAAACTCGTATTCAAAAAGCGCTTGGTACACACGTTGATTACGATATGATGGCGAATATCGTTGCTAATCCAATCATGCTTGGATTCTACATCGTTGGTATTTTATCAGCAACTTTCCACTTATCAAACGGTCTATGGGCATTCCTAGTAAGCTGGGGTGTTGTACAATCTCCTCAGTCTCAAAAGATTGCTACTTATGTAACAAACATTCTTTTCGTAATTCTAAGTGTAGTTGGTGTGGCTGCTATTTTAGCTTTCGTTTAATTTAATAGAAGCTACTATAGAGCACATGCAATCATTGCAATTTTTTAAGAGGAGTGAGAAATAATCATGGCGAAAAGCAAAATAATTGTTGTCGGCGGCGGTCTTGCTGGTCTGATGGCAACGATTAAAGCAGCTGAAGTTGGTACTGAAGTTGATTTATTCTCATTAGTTCCTGTAAAACGCTCACACTCTGTATGTGCGCAAGGCGGAATTAATGGTGCGGTAAATACAAAAGGTGAAGGGGATTCTCCTTGGATTCACTTTGATGATACAGTATATGGTGGGGACTTCTTAGCTAACCAACCACCAGTTAAGGGTATGTGTGATGCGGCTCCTGGTATTATTCACTTAATGGACCGTATGGGTGTTATGTTCAACCGTACACCTGAAGGACTTCTTGATTTCCGTCGTTTTGGTGGTACATTAATGCACCGTACAGCATTCTCAGGTGCAACAACTGGTCAACAATTACTATATGCACTAGATGAGCAAGTTCGTTCACACGAAGTAGCTGGTTTAGTTAATAAATATGAGCACTGGGAATTCCTTGGTGTCATTATTGACGAAGATGGCGTTTGTCGTGGTATTGTAGCACAAGATATGCGTACTGAAGAAATTAAATCATACCGTGCAGACGCTGTTATTATGGCGACTGGTGGTCCTGGTATTATCTTCGGTAAAACAACAAACTCTGTTATTAATACAGGCTCTGCTGCTTCTATCGTTTACCAACAAGGTGCTTCTTATGCGAATGGGGAATTCATTCAAATTCACCCTACAGCGATTCCTGGAGATGACAAAAACCGTTTAATGTCAGAATCGGCTCGTGGTGAAGGTGGACGTATTTGGACTTATAAAGACGGTAAACCTTGGTACTTCCTAGAAGAAAAATACCCAGCTTATGGTAACTTAGTACCACGTGATATTGCAACACGTGAAATTTTCGACGTTTGTGTAAACCAAAAACTTGGTATCAATGGTGAAAACATGGTTTACCTAGATCTTTCTCATAAAGATCCGCATGAATTGGACGTTAAGCTTGGTGGTATCATCGAAATCTACGAAAAATTCGTTGGAGATGACCCACGTAAATTACCTATGAAAATTTTCCCAGCAGTTCACTACTCAATGGGTGGATTATGGGTTGACTACAACCAAATGACTGAAATACCTGGTCTATTTGCAGCAGGTGAATGTGATTACTCACAACATGGTGCAAACCGTCTTGGTGCAAACTCATTATTATCTGCTATCTACGGTGGTATGGTTGCAGGACCAAACGCAGTAGATTATGTAAAACATCTTAAAAAGCATGCTGAAGATCTTCCACAAGAGCTTTACGATGCTCGCGTAAAAGAAGAACAAGCTAAATGGGACGCTATCATGAAGATGGACGGCACAGAAAACGCTTACTTGCTTCATAAAGAGCTTGGTGAGATGATGACTGCTACGATGACAGTAGTACGTTATAACGACCAACTTCAAGATACATTGAAAAAATTAGATGATCTTTCTGAGCGTTGGAATAACATCAACATCAATGATACACAAAAATGGAGCAACCAAGGTGCGCACTTTACACGTCAGCTTAAAAATATGTTAATTCTTGCGAAAGTAATGACACAGGGTGCATTATTGCGTAATGAATCACGTGGTGCTCACTATAAACCAGATTTCCCGAACCGTGATGATGAAAACTTCTTAAAAACAACAATGGCGAAGTTTGATCCAACTACTGGTAATCCTATCATCACGTACCAAGAAGTCGACGTTTCTTTAATTCCACCACGTAAACGCGACTACTCTGCGAAAGGAGACTAAAAGTTATGCAAATCGCAGCAAATACTGGAAGAATGGTCAAAGTGGAAATTTTACGTCAAGATACTAAAGGCGGCAATAGCTACTGGCAAAAATTCCAAGTGCCTTACCGTCATGGTATGAACGTAATTTCAATTTTAATGGAAATTCAAAAAAATCCTGTTACTGAAAATGGTGAAAATACTTCACCGGTAGCATGGGATATGAACTGTTTAGAAGAAGTTTGTGGTGCATGTTCAATGGTTATTAATGGTCGCCCACGTCAATCTTGTTCAACGCTTGTTGATCAATTGACTGAGCCTATTAAACTAGAGCCTATGAAAACTTTCCCTGTTATTCGTGACTTACAAGTTGACCGTGAACGTATGTTCAACGCACTGAAAAAAGTTAAAGCATGGGTGCCAATCGATGGTACTTATGATTTAGGTGAAGGTCCACGTATGCCAGAAGGTAAACGTCAATGGGCTTATGAATTATCTAAATGTATGACTTGTGGTGTATGTATGGAAGCTTGTCCAAATGTGTCTGAAAAAGCTTCATTCATCGGACCAGCACCATTATCACAAGTACGTTTATTCAACACTCACCCAACTGGTGCTATGATTAAAGATCAACGATTAAATGCGATTATGGGTGATGGAGGCCTTGCAAACTGTGGTAACTCCCAAAACTGTGTTGCTGCATGTCCAAAAGGTATTCCTTTAACAACATCTATTGCATCATTAAACCGTGCAACTACAGTGCAAATGTTCCGTAACTTCTTCGGTTCTGACCACTTCGTTGACTAATTGTACAAGCTTTACTTTAAAGCCCCCTACACGATAAAGTGTCAGGGGGATTTTTCTATTCCAATTTCTTTTGCTAAGGGATTTTGTGAATAAAACAAGCAAATAGCTGAATTTTCTATGATAATATAATAATCTCCTTTATAATGAATGTATATTCATCTATCAATTCGCTAAATTTTAAAGCGAATGAATTTTAGGAGGATGGTAAGATGAAAGCAAATTATATTGAAGATTTTCAGGAATGGGCAAAGGATTTTTCTTTTTATATCGAGGTACGTGTACGTTTTTCTGAAACAGATATGTACGGTCATATGAACAATACAGTTAGCTTTACATATTTTGAACAAGCACGAATTGATTATTTCCGTCACTTAGGTATCCTAATGCCAGCTGCAATTGATGAGAATGTGGAGGGAATTCCAATAGTAGCGGATCTACAATGTGATTATGTAAGACAGGTTTTCTTTGATGATGCATTAAAAATTTATACAAAGGTAGCGAAGGTTGGAAATTCATCATTGGATATTCATTATTTGGGGAAAAATCAAAAAGATGAAGTTTGTTTCACGGGTCGGGGTACCGTTGTGCAAATGGACCCTCGCACTGGGAAAAGTGTACCTTTGTCTGTAGAAGCAAGGAATCATTTAGCAAGCCTATCCATATTATGATAATAAATCCTAAATTAATATCCTTGTGACAAGAAATTCTTTTATGTCAGGAATTTTCGAAATTTTTAAGGAAACACGTATTATTCATGAAAATAGCCGTCACCGCTCCTCACTCCTTATCATAAGTTACAATACGTGCGGGGGAGGAGGGTGTAACTGAAAATGAATGGCTCTCATCATCGTTCTCTTTTAACAAATCGAGAACGTGAAATATTTGCGCTTTTATTAGCTGAAAAAACAACGAGGGATATAGCAGAGCAACTTGGTATTAGTGAAAAAACAGTGCGAAATCACATTTCCAATACAATTCAAAAGCTAGGTGTAACGAATCGATCTCAGGCGTTAATTGAGCTGTTACGCTTAGAAGAATTTAAATTAGACTAATGGACACTTGCTATTTCATGAAAAAAACGACAAAATAGAACTATTCAACGTATTTTTAGGAGTGAAATAGTTATATGTCGGATGAAGTAACAAAACACTCACCTGAAACCGTTGCAACGGTTGAAAAGGAATTACGCTATATAGCGGCCATTGTGAAACAAAAGGGAAGAGAGATTGTTTCGCAATATGCGATTACGCCGCCACAATTTGTTGCATTACAGTGGTTAGAAGAACTTGGTGATATGACAATTGGCGACTTGTCTAACCGATTATACTTAGCTTTTAGTACAACAACAGATTTAGTGGACCGAATGGAGAAAAATGAATTAGTGAAACGAGTACGTGACGAAAATGATCGTCGTGTCGTTGTTGTTCATCTTCTCGAGAAAGGCGAACGTATTATTCAAGAGGTTATTGAAAAAAGACAACAGTATTTGCAGGAAAAACTTGTAGGTTTTAATGAACAAGAAGTCGCGCAATTATCAGGCTATCTACAAAGACTACATGTACACATGAAACAGGATTGAGGCGGAAAGTATGAATGCCCCGATAGGCGTTATTGATTCAGGAGTTGGCGGTTTAACCGTAGCAAAGGAAATTATGAAACGTTTGCCAAATGAAACGATTTACTACATTGGCGATACAGCAAGATGTCCATATGGTCCGAGAAGTCGACAGGAAGTACGGAATTTCACTTGGCAAATGGCAAAAGCACTCGAGAAAATGAATATCAAGATGCTTGTTATTGCTTGTAATACAGCGACTGCAGTAGCACTCGAAAGTTTACAAAGAAATATGCCTTTTCCGGTACTAGGCGTTATTAATGCTGGCGCACGTGCAGCTGTAAAGAAAACGAAGCGACATGAAGTCGTTGTGCTTGCAACAGAAGGAACCATTAAAAGTGGGGCGTATGAGGAAGCCTTACTGTCACTCAATACGTCAACACATATTATTCCACTTGCTTGTCCAACATTTGTGCCACTTGTTGAGAGTGGCGAATATAAAGGTGGATTTGCCAATAAATTAATTGCAGAAGGCTTAAAGCCGTTGAAAAATGAACAATTTGATACGGTCATCTTAGGATGTACACATTATCCAATTTTGCAAAAACAAATTGAAGCTGTTGTCGGAGAAGATGTGTTCGTGCTATCTTCTGCGGAGGAAACAGCAAAGGATGTTCAAGAAATGCTTGAGTATAATGGCACGTTGGCTGATTCAACTATAGTGCCTACTCATAAATTTTATGCCACAGGATCAGTACCAATTTTCCGTTCAATTGCTGAAAATTGGCTTGAACAAGGTACTCTCGATATAAAACGTATGACATTAAAATAAAAAATCAGCTTAGCGATGGGCTAGGCTGATTTTTGCTGTTTTTAGCATCTTACATAGAGAACCGTACACTTTTTTGAATGGTTAAAGTATGATAAGATGAGTGCGAAAGTTTTAGGAGGAACAAGAATGATGACAAGATTTGATGGAAGAAATGCAGATGCACTGCGACCAGTAAAAATAGATAGTGAGTATTTATTACACCCTGAAGGCTCAGTTTTAATTCAAGTTGGTAATACAAAAGTGATTTGTACAGCAACAATTGAGGATAAGGTTCCAGGATTTTTACGTGGACAGGGCAAAGGTTGGATCACGGCAGAATATTCGATGCTACCTCGTGCAACAGCACAGCGTACACCCCGTGAGTCATCTCGAGGCAAAGTAAATGGTCGTACAATGGAAATCCAACGTTTAATCGGTCGTGCATTACGTGCTATTGTTGACTTAGAGGCACTTGGTGAGCGAACAGTGTGGATTGATTGTGATGTTATTCAAGCAGACGGAGGAACACGTACAGCCTCTATTACAGGTGCATTTGTGGCAATGACACAGGCAATCGCTAAATTTGGTGCCGAAAAGCCTTTTGAAAAGTTTCCCGTGACTGACTATTTAGCAGCAACAAGCGTTGGAATTGTCGAAGAACAAGGGGCGATTTTAGACTTAAACTATATAGAAGATGTTGATGCTGCCGTCGATATGAATATTGTGATGACAGGAGCAGGACAATTTGTTGAGCTTCAAGGAACAGGAGAAGAGGCAACATTTTCTCGTGCACAGCTAAATGATCTACTAGCACTAGGTGAAAAGGGCATACAGGAGTTAATTGCACTACAAAAAGAGACACTTGGCGAACTGGCAGATCAAATTGGAGGATAAAAGTGATGAAACAAGTAGTAATAGCAACGAAAAATAAAGGAAAAGCTAAGGATTTCGAAGCTTTATTTGGTCCACTTGGCTATGAAGTGGTAACCATGTTTGAAGTGGCACCAGAAATGGAAATAGAAGAAACGGGCACTACATTTGAGGAAAATGCAGTCTTAAAGGCAGAGGCATTAGCCAAAGAGCTCGGCACAATCGTTATTGCAGATGATAGCGGCTTAGCTGTCGATGCATTAAAGGGAGAGCCAGGCGTTTATTCTGCACGGTATGCAGGCGACCATGATGATGAAGCGAATATAGTCAAACTGCTAGAAAATTTAAAGAATGTTGAAGATGAAAATCGTACAGCACGCTTCTGCTGCTGTATTGCCATTGCAGGTCCTAATTTTAACACAACTACAGTTTTTGGTACTTGTGAGGGTGTTATTGCCCATGAAAAACGAGGTACAAATGGCTTTGGCTATGATCCAATCTTCTACGTACCAAGCTTAGACCGTATGATGGCTGAGCTATCACCAGCAGAAAAGGCTGCCATTTCTCACCGTGGAAATGCAATTCGTCAGTTAAAGGAACAATTGTCAAATCTTATAAAATAAGAGGTGATATCTATGCAAATATTAGTGATGAGCGATACACATGGTGATAGCGGTGTGATTGAAAAGGTTCGAGGCTTTTATCCAAACATTGACACCTTGATACATTGTGGGGATAGTGAGCTTCCTTTCTCCCATCAGGTATTAGATGGCATGAAAAAAGTAGGAGGTAATTGTGACGTCGATCCTGCCTTTCCAGATGAAATAGTTATTGATGTTGACGATATTAAAGTCTTTGCAACCCACGGTCATCTATTTAATGTGAAAAGCTCAATGCTATCATTATCCTACCGAGCGAAAGAAGTGGATGCACAAATTGTCTGCTTCGGACATTCTCATATGCTAGGAGCAGAGATGATTGATGGTATGTTATTTTTAAATCCAGGGAGCCTGTTAAAGCCGCGTGAACGCCGAGAGAAGAGCTTTGCCGTTGTGGAGATCAATCAGACAACTTTTAAAGTTAATTTCTTTACGGACGATCACCAGCTTTTAGACTCTTACACATTTATGCGAAATGAATAATGATGGTTGTAAAAATCCGCTTTATTTAGCGGATTTTTAATTTGTAGTCGGCTTTAAGGAGTTCTTAGTGGTAAAATTGACTATGAATTGATTTTAAAGATTAAGGGAAAATAAATATAAAAGACAATAAAGGAGAGAGCATGGAAAATATATTTGGATGGAATTTTGATAATAGTTATGTCCAACTAGCTAGCATTTTTTATTCGGAACTAGCCCTTAATCCTGTACGTGCTCCTAAGCTGGTCAAATTAAATGAAGCGGTTGCCTCGTCATTAGGTTTAACGATTGAAGCCTTATCTAGCGAGGAAGCGGTTGCGATTTTTGCAGGAAATAAGGTTCCAACTGGAGGGAATCCCATTGCTCAAGCCTATGCTGGTCATCAATTTGGTCATTTCAATATGCTAGGGGATGGTCGAGCACTGTTGCTTGGAGAGCAAATAACCCCAAATAATAAACGTTTTGATGTCGCACTAAAAGGCTCAGGAAGAACACCTTTTTCTCGTGGCGGAGATGGTAGGGCAGCACTTGGTCCCATGCTGCGTGAATATATAATTAGCGAAGCCATGTATGCACTTGGTATTCCCACTTCACGAAGCTTGGCTGTTGTAATAACAGGTGAAACTATTATCCGTGAATCTGAGCTTTCGGGTGCTGTTCTAACTCGTATTGCAAGCAGTCATTTGCGCGTCGGTACCTTCCAATTTGCAGCACAATGGGGAACAGATGAGGAGCTAAAAATGTTGGCAGAATATACATTAGAGCGCCATTTTCCGAATGCAGAACAGGCTCAAAATCGCTATCTTTATCTACTACAGGAAGTAATCAGAAAGCAGGCCTCCCTTATTGCAAAATGGCAGTTAGTTGGCTTTATTCATGGTGTGATGAACACGGATAATATGACTATTAGTGGTGAAACGATTGATTATGGCCCCTGTGCATTTATGGATACCTATGACCCAGCGACAGTGTTCAGCTCCATTGATAGACAAGGTCGTTACGCATATGGCAACCAGCCCAATATAGGTGGCTGGAATTTAACACGCTTGGCTGAAACACTATTACCATTAATTCATGAAAATCAAGAAGAAGCAATAACCTTAGCTCAAGAAACATTGCAACAATATCCCAAACTGTATCAAGATAACTGGCTAGCAGGTATGCGTGCAAAGCTTGGAATTTATAATGAAGAAGAGCAGGACGTGCTTCTTATTGAAGAGCTACTTAAGCTTATGCAGCAATATCAAGCGGACTATACAAATACATTTATCGCATTAACCTTTGAAAGATGGGACGAATCACAGCTATTTAGCTCATCAGCATTTAAAGAGTGGCATAGTAAATGGCTTGAGCGATTAACAAGACAATCTCAAACAAAGGAAATGTCTCACCAATTAATGCGTAATCATAATCCAGCAATTATTCCACGAAACCATCGTGTGGAAGAAGCCTTAGAGGCTGCAGTCGAGCATGGGGACTACAGTGTTATGAACAAATTATTAAAGGCCCTTGCGAAGCCGTTCGAGCATTCTAATGAGCAATTACAATACGCAACATTACCAACACCATCTACACAGCCATATCGTACATTTTGTGGCACATAATTGGAAAGCGAGGGGAACTCCCTTCGTTTTTTATTTTGTCAAAAGGTCACTTCTAGAATCCAAGCGCATACCCTATGTATGAATAAACGCTAAAGGAGACTATATTAGATGTATAAATATTCAAAGGGTTGGTTTGTTAACGAGTTGCGTAAACATGGAATTCTAGTACACCCTCAATTAAAAAATCATTTAGGGCTTTTTAAAGAATCTGAGCTTCGCAATTTATATTATCGCTTTGTTGTAAAAGAAACGCTAGAAACAGATCGAAAATAAAATGTTTGAACTACTCTTCTGTAGGAGAGAATTGATTCTACAGAAGGGAGTGATTTGATGTTGAGAAAACCATGGATTTTAACGCAAACATGGCAGGATGTATTGTTTTTGCATTGGCCTGTTCCTCCGTCTATACTAGAGCAACATATCCCAATAGATTTAAAAGTAGATCTCTTTGAACAAAACGCTTGGCTTAGTATAGTGCTTTTTAAAGTAAACGGACAACGAATCCGATTGCTACCAGCATTCCCTGGAACTGATTCCTATGTACAGCTCAATATACGTACCTATGTGACGTACAAGGGGAAGCAAGGTATTTATTTTTTTAATTTAGATGTGACAAATCGTTTTGTTGCACAATTAGCTTCAATGGGTGGTTTAAAATACCGTTATGCAAAAATGGCATTACAACTAAAGGATAATAGCTACTTTTTTACAAGCCATAGTCATAAATTTAAGGAAAGAGCAAGGATTTCTTATAAACCATTGCCTAGTGAAATACCTAGTAGCAGCTTTGATAAATGGTTAGTAGAACGCTATTGCTCATGGACAAAATCGAAAAATGTATTATTACGCATCGATATACATCATTTACCTTGGCAGCTTCATAAAGCGCAAATCAATATTGAAAGCAATACGCTAGCTCCTTTTACGAATGAAATGCTCCAAAGGACTCAACCAATAGTTCATTATGCAAAGTACAAGAAGGCGAAAATTTTTCCACCTGTTATTGAATAGAAAAACCAGATTTATTAACAAAAATAAATGTTAATAGATCTGGTTTTTATTACTAGAAGAGATAACAAAACTGTAGGACAATCGCGTGGGCAATCATATCTGACATAGCAAGTGCTTCAGCCTCAATTTCATCAAAAATGTTTACATCTGTTTGATAATCTTTTTGGATCATAGTTATAGCTTCATTTTTCGTTAACGCTAAATGTGTATAGAACATTTGTTGTACACCTTCTATGCTTAAGTAAGGATTGATACTGTGTAAAAAAATAGCGATTTCGTCTGCGTTTCGATACCATTCTTTTTCTTTAGCATCTGCTGTTTTAGCATCGCCTTTAACAGCAGCAGTCACTAATTGTGCTGCTATAGTAAGATGCTCCTTTATTAAGGTAGCATAACGATCAGCAATGGCATCACCATAGAATGGGCGTAGACAATTTCCTAAGTCAGTCGCATTGCGCAACAATCGTTGTTGCACGAAGGGAAGATCAGGCAGATTAAAAACAATGCTAATAATTGTCATCCTCGTCCAATTGACATGCTCCATCCAGAGAAGTCGATTCATCGCCATAAAGTCAGCCTCAGTTTTACTTATACAGCGCCGATAATCATTTGACGGTCTTAAAAAATGGCGAACTGGTGCCGTATAATTAGTGTATGGAGCAGGATATAGCATACTAAGGGTAAACCCTTGTGCATAAGGATACAATAATTCACTCCTTTTTATTTTTCCTTTACTTTAGAATACTCTTTAAAAGTTTCAAGTATGATAGAAGGCAAAATCGATTATGCTTCATACATCATTTTCTTTGTCATACCACCATCTACAGTAAGATTAATGTCTGTTACAATATTATTTTTAAATAATGGCAGGCTCGAGCGATATCTTCAGGAACACCTACACGTATAGAAAATTGCTGCATACGATCATTCCCAGTTTTAAACATCCTGGTGAAATAAAATATGACCGTACTAAAGCATACGTTAACACGACAATACGACCCTTTGTTGCCGCATAAGCCCTGGTTTCAGATTCAGACGTTTCAGCACGAGTAGGGGCTGGATAAAAATTGAACCACCATGTTCATGAGACCTCATCGCTTTAGCAGAAAAAGGCACTCGCAAAATTGGTTTGTATTATTTCATTCCTTAAATGTTATGCTATTTAGAGATTTATATTGAAACTTACCCCCATTATTTATTAAAATATGAATAGTACCCAAAATAATCAGAGGTCCTTTGCATTAAATGGATAATATCTTGTTCTCCATTGATACATCGGTTGGAATAACAAGCGTAGAATATTTTTGCTCTAGTAAATCGCTCTCTACTTGCTGACCTAACTCTCTGCTTACATCAGCAATGACAACATGAGTACCCTTGTTGTGCATATGCAAAACATAATCATAATTCCCATTGTTTTTGCACTCATCATTTTAGTAAAAAATCGGTCAACCCAAGAAAAAAGAACGGGAAAAGATAGCATAAAGTCACTAATGAATTCATATAATAATCTTTATGAGGCAAACCTTGCCTTCAAAGTAAAATTAATGTTGACATTTCCCCATAAAGTACATATAATAAATATTGTCCTTCATATGAAATATATAGAAACGACATCATGTCTCAGTAGCTCAGCAGGATAGAGCAACGGCCTTCTAAGCCGTCGGTCGGGGGTTCGAATCCCTCCTGGGACGCTAACTCAAGCCTTACAGCCATAACGGTTGTAAGGCTTTTTATATTTATGCATAAATGTATATTTCATTATTCAGTGCCCAAAAGGTGCCCAAATCACTTTTTTTCATCAAATAATTTATCAAAATGAGAACTAGCTCGTTGATCAGTCTCTTGCAAAAGATGTCCATAAGTATTCATTGTTGTCGTAATATTTGAATGACCCAATCTTGACTGAATAACTTTCGGGTGTTCTCCAGCATGAATTAATAAAGTTGCTGATGTGTGACGTAGATCATGGAAACGAATTCTAGGTAAATCCGGATTCCTTTTCATAAAACGATCCCACCATTGACTAATTGAATCTGGGCGATATGGTTTACCGAATTCATTTGAGAATAGAAAAAAGTGTTCCTTCCATTCTCTCTCATCACCAGCTTCTTGTAGTTGATATTTTTTAACTGCAGCAAGTGTAACTAAATCATTCATTATATTTGAAGGAATAGTCACAACTCGTTTTCTTTTACCTTTCGTCTCTTTTACAATGATTCCTTCTCCAGTTAAATTAACTAAAGCTTGTTCAATTAATAAGGTATTGTTTTCTATGTTTAGGTGTTTTTCTTCGATGGCTACTAGTTCACCTTGTCGAGCAGCACTTACTACAGCAAGTTCAACCAATAATCTTAAGAAGGTGGTTGCTTGCTTACTGTTACAGTTATTTCACAGGTGGAGCCTTTAATAAAAATCGGCACAGACTTTAAAATGGAACAAATAGTAGACGGCACTTTTACTGTGTCGTTTTCTTGTTTTCCAAGCGAAAATAACCCTGGTTACGAACTACTAAAGTCTGAATCAATCATCACTGTGGATGGCAACGATTTTCGTGTGAAGGTTTTTGCTGACAATGTTTATAGTAAATCAGTAACGGCATTAAGTATTTTTTATGACCATTTGAAAACGTATAGGCATGGCATATTTGAGGGTAGTCACACTTTAAATAATCACATTAATTTTGCTTTGCAAGGTACAGGGTGGACGTTCACAGTAGATGCAAATATCGCAAATGTCACTAATTATATACGATCATTCGGTAATGATAATGTCATTAAATTAGTGCAAAAAATATGCAAGTACCATAATTGCGAATTTCAAATTTTGCCGAATAAGCAACTTTATTTTGCTAAAGAGATTGGTGGCGACAACGACTACCAGTATCGTTATAAACACAATATATCATCAATTGTGTTACAAGAAGATACGACTAACCTTGCTACTTATATTAAAGGTTTTGGTAAAGATGATTTAACAGTTGATTATACATCACCTAACATCGATATTTTCGGTCGGAGGGAAGAGGAGCCTGTTAAAGATGAGCGTTTTACTGATGCTACAGCTTTGCTAAATTACATCAAAAGCAAGCTACAGGATGAGCCACAACTAGCGATTGAAACAACAATTCCAGAGCTTGTTGCAAGAGAAAATGGTGAACGTGTTTGGCTTATCTATGAGCCGCTAGGTGTTGAAATGTCAACGCGGATATTAAAGCAAACGAAAGTTTTGTATAACGGTAAATTAATAACATCTAGTGTCGTTTTCGGGAATTCACTTCCGAAGTCAATAGAAGATACACTTGCTGACCAAGAAGAAAAAATAGGCGACACAAATGAGTACATTGACGATACAAAAGAAGAATTAAAGGAAGAAATCGAAGAAACCAAGGAAAAGTTGCAGGGTGAATTTAGAAGTGAAATCAAGAAAACGGATGATCGTATAACGTTAGAGGTAGAGCATATCAATACTTCCATTGCTGCTATTGATATTAAAGCCGATAATATTAATTTGTCTGTGAATAACCGTATCACAAACGAAATGGCGGCTATCAATTTAAAAGCAGACAATATCAATCTTTCAGTAAATAATCGTATTACAAATGAAGTATCTGCAATTGACGTAAGAGCCGGAAGAATTGAAATAGCTGTTTCTAATTTAGATAGAGACACAAAATCTGCTATTAATGTAATGCAAAATAGTATCAACTTAAAAGTAGACAAAGGCGGCTCTATTACTGATATTAATTTGAGCCCAGGTGTTGCGACAATTAATGCTGATAAGATAAACCTTAATGGTGCTGTAGTAGTCGATGGTGATATTAGTGGAGCTACAAATATTAATGTGAACAAAGAAATAACAGTTGGACAAAATATCAGAATGTCAGGCAGTGGCACCAGCACTATATATTTTGCAATCCGTTGCTCGCTACAAAATCGAGCCACCAAAGGGATCTGCAAAGGGCGTTTTATTATTCATTGAGCGAGATGAGGATATGGACCTTGAAGTCTCGTTATCGATGACATTAGCTGGCGAACAAGAGCAATATGTTGTTCTAACACCTGAAAATACAGCACCTATGCCAAATCAAAATAATGTCGTAGAAGATACATTTTATTATGAGGCAACTGAGCCAAAGAACAATATCATCTTGAAGCTTGAGACGTCTCGTGAGACTGTAGACATCCATCACAAAATCCACTTAATATCGGGGGTTGTTGAATAATGGCATTAGAGTATAAAGTACGTGATGAAAGTGGTGGTTTAGGTGCACCGGTCACAATTGGTTCAGGGTTAAAACTTGATGAGCAAGTAGCTTCTTTTGGAGAACAATTGGCACAAGAAAAGATAAAAGGCATCCAGAAGGATTTAATTATCAATAGCCTGGGAGCAACAGTTATACAGTTAAAGCTAGAAGTAATGGCATTGAAGGGAGGTGGCGCATAATGCAGTTTTGGCAAATCGCATTTATGTACAAGTGGGTAACAGCAGATCAGTTAAAATTAGCTGTAAAAACAGAAACAAATCCATTTGGAGAAATTACAAAAGAACAATACAAAGAAATCACAGGGCAAGTTTTTAAGATGCAAGCAGAAGCTTAGCATTTTTTATTATTTATTTTAGCAGGAAATCCTTTCCTTTTGTCGAATATAATAAATAGAGGAGTGATTTAGTGCTAACCAAAATCAGAAAAGTTAAGTTTGAGCCAGAAAGAAAAAATCCAATGTATAATGTTGTTATGGAAAGTCCAGATGGGAAGGAATTATATGTGAAGTTTGATTATACTTATGCAACCAAAAATTTTTGGCCACTACAAGTAAATTATAATAAAAAAAATTATGGTGCAAAACTTGCATGGTATACAAGAGAAGTCGAAAACATGACTGTTGAATTGTTTTTAGAATCAATTGCAAATAAGATAAATAAAAAATATAACTTTGATTTACTACAAAATTAATAATACATTTTGTTTTAAGCCTTCCACAGATGATTGTGGGGGGCTTTTATTTTGGAAAAAAGGAAGTGTTCAGATGGAAAAATGGATTGCTGCAGTAAGTGGAGTAATTGGCACACTTGTATCCTATTCAGTGGATGGGTTGGGTATGGCTGTAACGGTTTTAATCGCTTTTATGGCTATCGATTATGCGACTGGGCTTATGAGTGGAATCATTAATCAAAACCTTAACAGTCGTATTGGATTCAATGGTATTATCCGAAAAATTTATTACTTAATGCTAGTTAGCTCAGTGTATTTACTGGCGCTAGTTATTCCAGGTATCGAGTACGCAGGTGATGGAGCAGCCATTGCATTCTGTGTACTCGAATTTATTTCTATCACGGAAAATGGTACAAAGATGGGTTTACCAACGCCTGACTTTATTAAAAATATTTTAGCAATCGTAAAGGATAAAACAGGGGAAGGTGATGCGAAATGACTAGCGTAACTACTACATGTCGAGATCTTGCCGAGCTATTACCAGTTGCACAAACAGCTTGCCGTTTGTTATTTCAGGAGTGTTTTAAAGCCGGAATTAAAAATATCTTCATCACTGAAACATATCGCTCACAGGAACGCCAAAATTACCTTTACGCTCAGGGACGTACTAGACCCGGGCAAATTGTTACCTGGACATTAGATAGCAATCATAAATCACGTTTAGCTTGGGATATTGCTGTTGGTCCTCCACAGTCTTTATATGATGTGACTACTTTAAACAGAGTGGGTGCTATAGCTAAAAAGCTAGGCATTACTTGGGGAGGCACATGAGCAGGCAATATTGACCGACCTCATTTCGAGATAAAATTCAACTGGCAGATGCCAGTAGGCTATAAATTAGGACAAGTAATCGTACCAAGTAACAGCAAAATGCAAGTTCAATTAATTGTGGAAGACAAACCAAAGGAGGAAGTTAAAGTGCCAGAAATTAAAAATTGGAATCCAGGTTCACCAGCTATGCAAACGGCAACAGAAAACATTATTAAATGGGGCGTAGAGAAGAAACACATTCAATCTCAACACTTAACAGCTCTACAAAATAAAGAACTTACTACAGATCGAGTGCTGGGCTTAGTTGCAACTGTCATTGACCGCGGTGGAATGCTTAAATAAAGGTAAGTCTAAAGCCTGATGAGTTATCAGTCTATCACTGTATTTACGTGCAAAATAAACTTTTGATATGCTGTTTATAGCAAATATTTCTTGTTGAAGGGAGCAATCAAAGTGATAAAGGGAGCGAAGAACGTATTTTTTGCAGGAGCATTAATTATTATTATAGGAAGTGCAGTTCTGCATTATGGGGTATCCGATGAACTAGAGTATAAAATGTGTTTAGGAGCACAGGGCATTTCTAACACACTAGCAGATGTATTTGGTGATGAACCAACTAATGCTTGTAATGAATAAAAAGAGAATTCTACATTTGTGACAGAAGAAGACACCCAGGTACGCAATTTGAACTGCACCCCGTCAAGTAGACAGTGGAAATAATAAAAATTGTATTAAGCGGCTTGATTCCTGAATTCTAAAGGGCTCAAGCCGTTTAATCTTTTCTGGTAGCGATAGTGATTATAGAAATGAATATAGTCATCTATCGCTACTTTTAACTCTTCATATGAATCGTACTTATGTAGATAATACTTCTCACATTTCAATGTGCCCCAAAATGCTTCAATCGGTCCGTTATCAATACATCGGCCTACACGTGACATACTTTGTATCAGTTTTGCTTTATCAATGATTCGCTTAAATCCGTGTGATGTATATTGAAAGCCTCGATCGCTATGAATTAGTGGCTGCTCACCTTCTTTTAATGAACGAATTGCTAATTTTATCGTGTTAAATACCAATGGATTATTATTTGAATGTCCTAACACGTAGCTCACAATCGAACCATCATATAAATCAATAATTGCGCTCAAATAAGCTTTCTTTCCATTTCCATACTTGAACTCGGTGACATCTGTACACCATTTTTCATTTGGCTTTTCCGCTTTAAATACCCGATTTAACACATTTTCTGCCACATGATGCGCTGGGGATTTACGATAAGGCTTTCGCTTTCGCCGAATAACAGACTTCAACCCATTCACTTGCATCAAACGATAAATTCGCTTCTCATTAACCACCGCTTGATTATTTTCTTTTCGCTGACGATTGATGGTCAGCGCCATACGACGATAGCCGTAAATGCCATCTACTTGTTGGTAAAGAAGATGAATATCCTTTAAAATTGCTTCATTTTCAACTTCTCTGTTAGAAGGCTTGCGAACTAGCCACTTATAGTAAGCAGCTCGCGAAACACCAGCGATTTCACATAATAAAAGAATCGCCAGTTTTTCCTCTTGATGTAATTCTTGAATCGCTAAATACCGTTGTTGAAAGCGGATTTGGCTTAGTGACGCCTCCTTTCGATTTCCTCTAACTTTTTTAAAAATAGATTTTCTGCACGTAAGCGCTCATTTTCACGCTCAATACGTTGAATCTCTAATTTCAATTTCTCTTCAACGGTTAATTCAACCTCATCTTTTGTGCGACCACGGCGATCACGTAATCCCTCTTCACCATTTGCTTCAAATTTCTTCGTCCATTGATACACCTGCTGATATGAAACACCATAAGTGTGTGCTGCTAACTGATAATTTTTCTGGTGCTTCAAACAGTAGTCGACAATTTCAATACGCTCCTCAAAAGTTGTTTTTCTTCCTTCTGTCATAGCTTGACTCATTCCTTTACCTGAATCTTTTAATTCACTATGACTAGTATACTTTTTCACCCACCTTTTTAAAACAGAGGTACTACTAATCTCATATTTCGCCAACACCTCCATTTGTGAATAATTTTGTTGAATGTAGTCTTCCACAGCCGCTAATTTTAACTCTTTTGAATAGAATTTACATGAAGTCGCTTCTTGTAATCCTTCACGTCCACCTGCTTCATATTGCATTCTCCATCTATATAAAGTTTGATCATTTACTGAAAACTTTTCACACAATTCCCTTATAGAATATTGACCTTCTTCAAACAATTGAAGGATATGTAGTTTTAACTCGAGCGGATGTTTGCTTCGCCCCATAAAAAATACTCCCCTTAGATAAACAGATTTTATTTTTTAATCTGTCTACCTAATAGGGAGCATATCAATTAATTTTGAGCCTGGGCTTTTTTTATTTTTATTATTGGTATATTTAGTAATTCAAAGTATACTTAATATTAGTAAATAGTAGGTTGTGGTAAAATATTGGCCTGGCTAGTAAAAGACCGTACTTAAAATATTTTGACAGTTTTAGGAGGGGGAAAAGACATTGAGGAAAATGATTAGCTTTTTCTTTATTATGTGTTTAATCTTGTCAGGGTGTTCAGAAGATATAAAAACTGACTGGGAAAAAAGCCCGACTTTTACTAAAGATAATATGATTTTACATGGATTAGAAGAAAAATTCGGTATTATAAAAGTTAATGGGGAAAGCGATGAGCCAGAGTTTCCAGCTGGTGACGAAGGAAGACTATATCAAGTCTATTTTTTAGAAAAAGATTTTATCGGAAAGAATTTCAAAATGACAGCAACACATAAGGATACAGGAGAAACTGTAAAACTTTATATATGGCCAATTGAAAACAAACAGAGTGAGGCGAAGTTTGGATTTGATAAAAAAGGGCTTTGGAAAATTTCTGTTTTAGTTGATGAAAAACCATATACAGATTTTATTATTGAAGCAGAGAAGAAAGAATAACTTTTAAGTCATATAAACAAATGACCAGGCGCTCATAAAAAGGTGAGTACCTGGTCTTAGTGTTATTATTCACCTTGTAATTCCTTTTCTCTAGCGTCTATCAGCTGCTTTAATTCCGTTAAATCGTCTAACTCACAATATTTATTAATGTAAGTTTTAGCTGCACTCTTAGCTGATTGTTTACGTGTTTTTTCACGATTTTTTTCTCGATAAGCTTGTGTAGCACGCTTTTGAGCTTCAGATGTTTTTTTGTCAGTCAACATTTAACCTCTCCTTTTCTTAAAGTACAGAACGATATTAATTATTACTAATATGAAACAAATAGAGTATGCCACAATCATGAAGTAATCAAAAAACTTTGGTTCATGCCAATTAACCATATCAGTTAAGATATACAACGCTAATGCTAAAGCAACAACATAGCCAATATTTTTCATAATGATGAGGATATGATAAGATTAAAGGGAAGGAGGGGCTAACCTCCTTCGCTTTGACTATTTGCGACGTTTCTTCTTGCTAGAGGGGCGTCGCTTTTGTTTTTTCTTACTTTTCATATCGCTTATGTTTTTCGCTGTACTTGTAAGCAAGTTTGCGATTGTTGCGATAGTTACTAGGTAAGCTAGAATCTTATCGTAATCCATTTTGTTCACCTCCTTTCTATACTTTAATTATATACCAAGGTATATATAAAATCAATACTTTTTTATATTTATTTTCCTGTTTTGCTAATTTTTTTCATCAAAAAAAGCCACTCATTTGAGTGACTAATTCGTTTTTATTTATAAAGCAATTTCGATACGTTGACTATCCCCAAGTCTTGTACCTGCATCGCTATTTAATGTCATACCCGTATTAATGAAAATTGTATTAATATCTTCTAAAGTGCCGTTGAAGTAAGGGAAAATAGCCATGCCTTCTACAATGACTTGTCCTGCATAACTGCCTGTGTCATCAGAACTTGCCAGATTATCATAGCTATGAATTTGTGCTTTGGTATCGGTTGTTAATGTATCAATTGCCATCATCATAACATTATCATCTACTGTATTTTCCACTTTATAAACCACTTGAATTGTATTCAATTCTGTTACATCTTTGCCATTTGCATTCTTTAAGTATTCTTTTGTTTCATCGGCAACATTTGAGTGATGTAATAATTTAACGGATTCAATTGTTAAATTGATAGGACCTTGTTTATATGTTTGGTTTACCTCTTTGATTTTCACCAAAGTAACTTTGTCTTGACCATCCATTGTCCATTGCCCTGCTTTTGTTAAAGGACCTTCTTTAACTTCATTATCATCTGTTTTACTCTCTTCTTTTTGTACATTTTGTTCAGCTGATACAGGTGTTTTAGTATCTTCTTTTCTTGGTTCTTCTTTTGTTTTTTCTTCTCCACATCCTGCTAGTCCAAGACTTAATACTAATGCTGCACTAAAAATTAATTTTTTCATTTTTAAATCCTCCCTCTATATTTCCATTTTAGGAAATCAGGGGATAAAAGTACATACAAAAAAACAGACAACTTTGTTCAGGAGATGCTATTTGCGTATGTCACGACTGCGGAAAAGAACTTTAAGGGGTGTGCAATAAATGTACAAATATGAAGAACTAAAAATGATGAATGAAGAGGCTTTACGCGAAAAGATGATTGTTGAACATGCTTATTTAGAAGTAGATGTAATTGAATATGACAAAGAAATGATGATTGAAATATTAATTAACATTCCTACTTTTTAAAAACTGAACAGGGAGCATTCATTGAGTGCTCTCGATTGAGTTTTTAAATATTAGTGAGGTGAACAAATTGAAAACCATCCAACAACGTAATGAATATATTCAAACGAAGATGAAACAACATGATGCAATTTCAGATGTCAACAAGTATCAACGAAGATTAAAACGCCTTATGGGGTATCATCGGCTGTTGACGAATTTGGAAGTAAAGCAGGTGCGAGAAAATTTACGTAAGGAATTTAAATAAATACGAACAATATTCATCCAATGGATCCGTAAAAGTTCGGGAATTAGAAAGTGAGGTGAAAACGATGGCATTTGAATACTTAGCACAATACGAAACATTCAATTCAGTCCAAGAAATGGACCAGCATGTGGAAGAGCACATGGCGGTACACTACTATGAATTAACAGAATCAGAAGTGCCATCGTTTTCAAGCTTGCTTCTCATTCATTAGAGTATCCAGGTGCATGCCATCTTAAAGCGAGTACCATTGCAACATCATTGGAGATCAGTACAAAGACGGTTTATCGTAGCGTTAAAAAGTTAGAGGAATTAGGCATCATCGAAAAGGTACCAGGTACAAAATTAAACGGCATCAAAGGGGCTAGTATTTATCGTATTTTACCTTATGTCCCATCGAGCGTGTCCCAACGAGAGACAGCCGATAAAGCTAGTAGTATCAAGGGTACTGGACATTTTTCAGAAAACCAACCATCTAGTTCTTTTAATCTTTTAAAAACAAGCAATTTACAGGAAGTATATGAATCAGCACATGCTGAAAAAGAAGCAGCTAAGGAATACATGAACGAGTACCAGGTAATGTTGTTTGATTTCATGCACTCACTGCCATTAGCAGACAATTTGAAAGATGAATTGCACAAGGTTGTATTAGCTGCTCAGGTTCAAAATGCACCTGACTTCATTAGAGCTAAAAACGTCCTGTTTAAGATAGCAATGGACATTAAAGAAGGCGTACTAACTGTTACTAGTACATTAAGAGCCGTATTTGTAGGGGCGTATAGTAGGGCTGTAGAGCGTTTAAATAGTAAGTCGATTAATTCATCTTATATAGAAGAAACAACATATAAAAAACGTCCTGTGCATTTCTATAACTGGTTAGAGGAAAGAGATAGCCTTCCACAATCAATAGGTAGTAGACCATATAATTTAGATAATTGGGTAGAATGGTAGATGGGGGGAAATAATGTTATGGAAAAACACTATACTTTTGTAGGGTTTTTAACATCCGTTGATAGAATATTAAGTTACTGGTATATAATACTAAGAAATTATGTTTTTATAACTGAGTAGGAGGAGAATAATGAAAAAATTATTTATTGTGTTACTAGCAGCATTCGTATTTGCAGTAGTAAATCCAACAAAATCAGAAGCGAAAGTGATGTATGATGGAGCAGAAGTTGTAAAAGGGCAAACAGGGAAAATGACCTTTAAAAAAGACATTAAGGTATACAAGAAAAATTCAGATGGTACGTTTGAATCTTTAGTGGTTAAGCGAAATAACTTCTTTAAAACGTATGATATTGAGAAATATGATGGCAAAATATTTTACCAGATGGGGCAATATCGCGTGCAAGCAACGGATTTAGTAGTTTTCAAAGAAGTACCAATAGAAATTCGTTCATCTTTCTATAACAATCCAACATATATTATTATTAATCGTGATGGTAATTATGGTATGGGAAGTTACGGATTTTACCTCCGTAGCGGTGAATGGGATATTTCTTTCTCAGATACAAAAAATGGACAACTAATAACTTTTGGCGATAGCGGTGATGGTAGTTTCCAACTGAATTATACGTATCCTGGTACAGACCTTAAAATCGCTGAGACAATATCGAGAGAAAGAGGTGTACGTTATGAACTAACAAGAGATGAAGAGGGGAAGGGCGTTCCATTAAAAGAATCTAAAACTGAAAGAATTATGAAAAAGGGAAGTACTGTTTTTTCAAGGTATGATCATGAAATTAATGGTTATATATATGTAACCGATGAATTAGAAGGAAGACTCGATAATGCTGTTTATCTTCCAATGAATTCACTAAAGCCAGTTGGAGATAAGTGATAGATTAAGAATTATATAAAGCCCTCTTATTTATTCGATAAGGGGGCTATTTTTTATGGTTTGTTGACATGCGAATAGGATGTTTATCGATGTCTTGTGCTTAGCTGAATAATCCATAAAAGACCACTCCGTGATGGGTGGTCTAAAAAGTAAGGTAAACAAAAGGTAAACATTATAGCTGTTAACCATTGATATATCAGCATTGTGGTATGTCCTCCTGGGACGTCCATTACAAATTAAAGGTTAATTTTTAACCGAAGTGAAAAGCGCTTGAAACCTTATGAATACTGGGTTTTGAGCGTTTTTTTGTTTTTATAGATATTTTGAAAATCGCATAGAATAACATATTAATTGTGGTGGATTTTTTATTATCTCAAATGGATTGCTGAAGTAATTGGTACACTTGTATCCTATTCAGTGGATGGGGTGGGTATGGCTGTAACGGTCTTAATCGTTTTTATGGCTCTCGATTATGCGACTGGTAATATGAGTGGCGTCATTAATCAGAACCTTAATAGTCGTGTTGGTTTCAACGGCATCATACGAAAAATTTATTACTTAATGCTAGTTGGCTCAGTGTATTTACTGGCACTAGTTATTCCAGGTATCGAGTACCCAGGTGATGAAAACAGCCATTGCATTCTGTGTACTCGAATTTATTTCTATAACGGAAAATGGCACAAAGATGGGCTTGCCAACAGCTGACTTTATTAAAAACATTTTAGCAATCGTAAAGGATAAATCAGGGGAGGGGAGTGCGAAATGAGTGTGAACGTAACAACAACATGCAGAAAAAAAGACCAAGATAGTTTAATTGATGTGCTCCCTATTAGATAAACAGATTTTATTTTTTGGGATATTTTGCGCTCGCAGACATACCTTCAATATTCAACAGATTAGACAGTTGGATTAAAAAAAGGTTTCGAATATGTCTTGGAAGAATTGGAAGAAACCACGAACCAGAGTCAGAAATCTCATTCGTTTAAAAGTTCCATAAGGAAAAGGATACTGGCGCATCTCAAAAGCCCCATATTACACAGAACTCTCGGCAATTCATACTGGGAAAGCCAAGGCTGAAAAGTCTGCAAAGTCGTTACGAAACTTTGCGTTATTCATCTTAATTGAACCGCCTTATACGGAACCGTACGACGTAGTGTGAGAGGTCAGGAGCTAATCACTCCCTCCACTCGATTGGTATGGTTTTAAGGTAACACCAAGCAAAAATTCTATAAAGAAAAAATATTTATATTTATTGTCTGTTAAGAAAAAACAATAACCTATTCTTCCTACTAAATATTAGATCCCTTTCATTTTTCAAGCTGGACGCTCAATAAACTATTGCCATTCAAACTCCAAAGTTTTTAGTTTTGATTTAAATTCAAAGCCTAATTTTTTCGCTAAACGTTTAGATCCAAGATTTGTTTCCATTGTTGACCATTGTGGCATTAAACCATTTTTTATACAATCCTCTAAATATGCAGAACATACTAAGGTAGCTAATCCTTTATTCATGTACTTCTCATCATATGTTTCTACACTAATTTCATGTTTATTTTCATGCACACAACACGAATAACATGCACTTAAAACTTTATTATCCTTTGTGATACAATACCCAAGTCCATAAGTATTAAAGTCTTCAATTGAATACCACACCTCTTCCAATACTTCAGAGAGAATTCCATCAGGATCATTCTCAATAACTTCTTTATTAATTTTTTTTATGTGATAATTGTCTGGTAATGATTTGTATTTCTCTTTTAAAGAAGAGAAAATTTCAGGATTAAATTGATAGTAACATTCATAATCTTTTTCATATTCTCTATCTGCAATAACATTTTCTAATAATTGTTCCCATGTTTCATCTTTCACAACTGCAATAAACCAGGTTCCACCACATGATTCATATGTATCTATTTTTAATTGACTATCAAGAAAATCTCGTAAATCATCATTAAACTTTTTATTAGTTGGATCTCCAATAAAAATACTAATTACTCCTGTTACATCTATCAGTGCTGTTTTTGGCTCTTGAGGATTATCTACATAAATTGTTCCTCTATTCATACCATTGATTATAGAATTTAATGTTAGGTCATTCTTTTGGTCGGGAGATTGTAGCAATCCTTTTATTCTGGGGTAGTCTTTTTTATCTAATTTATAAATCATAAAAATAGCTCCTTTAATTTAAACAAAATATATTTTTTTGTTTGTGCTTCCTCAAGCTTTTTTTGTTCTTCTTGTTGTTTTATTTCTTCCTGCTTCTTTCGTTCTATTTCTTGTTCTTCTAATTTCTTATTTTCTTCTTGATGAGAATGTACAAAATATTAATCATGCAAATTAATTTAATCTGCTCGCATTTTGAAGTAGGTAATGATTTTTTGTTCATAACAAAAAAGGCGAGAGTATAAATGGTAAATCAACCAATAATGCCATAAGCAAACAATTGAACAAATATTCCAAGCGTTATGATTTACCAAATATCAACGCTCACGCCATACGTAGAGCATACGCTAAAAATCTTTACGAAAAAGGTGATATTGCAATAACAGCTTATTGAAATATCTTTATGTTGTGGCAATGAAAAATTTAATGAGTGCTATTTATCATATAAGTCAGATGCTAAATTGTGTTCAATATAAGCTTGTTCTTCCTCGGGCGATAGCAAACGAATTGCTTTCCCTGAATTTCTTGACTCATCACCACCTTGTATCTCCCAAATTGCGTTATGATCTTCTACAGCATGAGAAAAATCACCTTTTGACCATCTTTCCAATATTGAAACGTAAAGCTCTTTATATTTATAATCGTTCATTTTGGCTACATCTAACAATCGTTCAACTTTAGCCTGTGTTATTTGCGTGTGACCCCATTTTACTTTAGCTTCAACTTTTTGGTGAGACATGCTATGGATGGCTTCGTTCACTTTGTGTTCTATTAAGTTATCAGGATAAAGCAATTCTTCTTTTGTAACAATTTTATTTTCAAGCGTTACTCCAGCATGTTCAACAATTGCTTTTTCCTTTTCAGGAACAGGTTTCTCCATTTGTTCGGTGAATTTGAAGTAACCAAAAATTCCACCAAAAGTGAACAATATTCCAATGATAACGATAATCGCCTTTGTTTTTCTCTTCATGTTAATACCCCTCAATAATTTTGTATCATTATTTAATTTTGTATTGGTTTATATTATGTAATTAGGATAATAATAACATAACATTAAAGTAACCTGTAGTTATGGCAATGAAAAGTCGAAACGTACAGTATACGTGACAGGTACCTACTATGAACAATAATCGAATTTGGATTCCCGATGTGCAAAGAGTGCACAGCCGAAAGGTGCATAGTTTGCACTTTACAACCTTCATTCCTCACTTTTATCTTGATCAAAAGCACCGAGGTTATGGGGTATTGCATTGATGGACATACAGTCGTTGCCACACGATTTACATGGTTAATGGAAAACTGCCTGAGTAAGACGAGGCAGGGACTACAATGCATGATGCTTACATGTCTGATTTAGGGTTTACTTACAAACAAGCTTTTAACAAAGCGCATAAACAGGTAAAGCCTCCAAGCGTTGTTGTGTGTTTATGAGCTACGAGGATTGGAGAAAACAATTTAGCGCAAAATAATTTGATAAAAATCATAATGTTAGTTTTTCTTAGAAGTGTTCTTATTTGTTGTGTGATTAAGTCATTAAGATTTTGTGTAAAACTTTAAAACATGGTAAAATAAACCACGTTAACATATTAAAAGATCGGAAAGATCATTTAATAGGAGGTTGAGTATATGAATGATAAGAATGGGAAATTACAAATCTTAGCAATAGTATTAATGATATTATTATTGGTTGCGGGGTTTGTTATCTTTTTCTTAGGTCATTACATGGTGGGTTCTGTATTATTCGTAATTTTTATGATTATTTTGAATTTTATTAGTAGTTGGAAGAGAATTAAAAATGCTGAATACGTTCATTTAAAGAACCATAAATATAATGAGAAATGGTAATTAAACCTAGGATAGCCTATTGTACTTTTTCCAAATCATGCTTTATAGTCTTGTTCTTGTATTAATTAAAACAAACTTTGTTATAAATCTACACAAGTCATTCATTTTTGAGTGGCTTTTTATTTTTATCTTTATTCTCGCAGACGCTATAAAGAACGAGAAAAATAAACTTTTGAACAGTTTAGGGATTCAATCGAATAATTAAATTGGGCAAGGAGCAAATTATGAATCAAAATCCATTTAATTTAAAAACTTTTTTACCTTTAAATATTCAAATGTTCGCAGATGGTGGCGAAGGAAACCCACCAGGGGATAACCTGCCACCAGGAGGTGGTGGAAACGGTCAAGGGGCTACATTGACTCTAAGCAGCTGAGTTTTTTCCAGAATGGGTGAAGAAAAAACTAGGCATTCATTCACCATCACGAGAAATGGCAGAAGTCGCTAAATGGATTCCGGCGAGGGTAGCGCAAGGTGTTTATAATAACCTCGACTACATCAAGCGATCGGCTGATGCCATGGCGAAGCTGCTATTCCTGATTTCAAACAAAGTTTAGACTCCACAGCACAAACGATGGAAGGAGTTCAAGAGGAAATCCTTCCCTTTCATCGAATAAAGTAGAATGAGAGGCGGTGCATTTTAATTGAGTGTATTAAGAAATGACTCAGTTTTTACAAATAATCTAAAAGAAGCTTATGAATTTGCTCATTATTTATTTCTTACTAAAGGCATAGATAATGTCAAAGTAGAACAAATTAACGGTGATTGCTATGTGAGATTTACTATGGAATATGATGAATATAGTGATGAATTAGGTAAACAAATATGGAATATAGTAGAGCAATTCAATCTTGAAAGTTTAGTTTTTTATGGTGTGTATTGGGACATTGTACGAGGATATATAACTGAGTAAAATTTTATACATTATGCCTTCCACAATCATCTGTGGAGGGCTTTTAATTGGAAAAAACCAAAAATGAAGGGTGATTTTGTATTTATTTATCTTGTGATTTCTCCTTGAGTAAATTTCCTAAACCATGTTGATAAATTGCCATATCCTATTATTATCAATCGATTTAAAGGGAGTGATGCAATGATAAAATCTTCTTGTAACTGTGATTGCGATAAAAAAATAATTCGTTTAAATAAAGTATCTTCATGTCCGATTTGTTCTAGTAGTCCTTTTCAACCTCGAGTTCCTAATGATTTTACGACAGGAGCAATATGGAGAAATCCTGCAACGGAAATGATTGTGGTTACTCTTTTGAATAAAACAGATACACCTCAAACAGTGACAATATCGGTCTTAGATTGGCAAAGTTGTAGCCAAGAAGAGATGCCAAAAGAAGCCTTCTTATGTGGAGAATCTCTACCTTCACTTTTTAATGAAGCACCTACTCCTCTTATATTTACCATTCCAGCTAAAAAACTTCTCACCGTTCATGCAACTCCACAAAATGCTTGGCAACCAGTTGACCCTGTTTATGAAGTGCTTATAATGTTCCCACCTGATCCAATAATCTTCAACACATGGGAGATTAATAATGCGGGAGTACCTCAAGAAGGGAATACGGTATTACATCATCAATTTCAACGAGCTATTTTTATTTAAAAGAGAATAGATATAGAAGTTAACAAATCGTTAACCATTTAGTCAAATGACCAGGACTCACTTCAAAATGAGTGCCTGGTCTTTTTGTAATTAATATTCTCTTACTTCAAATGAAGCAATTTTATCATGTACAACATATTCTGTTTTCTTTTTATTTTAAACCTATTTGAGTTTTATTCATTAATTTACCGCCTTGGAACATTAACGATGCATTGCCACCTAAAACTGTGCCATTATAGCTGTACATTACTACATCACCAGATTCAGAAATGACTGCACCTTCACCACCAAGAATCTCAAATACTTTTTCTTTTGTCATGCCATTTTCAAGCTTATTAAATTGGTCAAGGGTAATTTCAATATCAGATGTTTCCACTCCGATTTGTGCTTTATTGATTAGTTTACCTCCTTGAAACATCATAGTAGAGGATGACAAGACGCCATCTGTCTCAAATTCATACATTACTGTATGATGTGGTTCACCAGTAGAACCTGTTTCAGAAAGAACTTTACCTTCCGCACCAACAATTTTAACTACCTCTTCATATGTCATACCTTCTTTAATTTGTTTAAACTTTTCTTCAGTTAGTTTACCATTCCCCTCTTTAGTTGCTGGTGCTGATGTTTCTTGTTTTGTAGCATCTTCTTTTGGTGTTTCAGCAGCTGGTTTTTCATCTTTTGGTGTTTCTTCTTTTGTAGTAGTTTCTCCACATCCTGCTAGTCCAAGACTTAATACTAATGCTGCGCTAAATACTAATTTTTTCATCAAATATTCCTCCCTCTATATTTCCATTTTAGGGAATTAGAAGATAAAAGTACATAAAAAACATAAAACCGATATTAGTTATCTGTCTCACGATCCTATTAGACTGTTTAGCTTGTTCAATTACTTCCTCAAAGGCTCCTTTATTTCCTCAAACGTATACCCAATTTCCAGTAATTTTTGTAGGGACGTAAGTAAAGCTGTAGAGCGTTCAATAGTGGAGCCTATAACCGCAATTTAAAGAAGAAACTCATTCTAATGAACGTCCTGTGTCTTTTTATAATTGGATAGAGGAAAGGGATAGCCTCTCACAATCAATAAGTAACAGACAATGTAAGTTAGCGAATTGGGTAGAATGGTAGATAGAGGGAATAGAAAAGCAGGTGTACGTTATGAGGTAACAGAGGATACCGAAGCGAAGTCCTATCCATTAATAGATTCTAAAACTGAAAAAGTCATGCAAAAAGGAAGCATTGTTTATTCAGTGAGTGATTCAATTAATGCTTATCTATGTGTAAAGGATAACTTGGAAGCGAATGACGAACAATGTATTTGGCTTCCCGTAGGTATTTTAAAGCCAATCTACTAAAGCCAGTTGAAGAAAATTGATAGATTATGAATTATATAGCTCTCGAAACAAAAAACTTTATTGCACAGGCGGTTAAAGATGGCATTATTCAAGAATCGCACTTGAAGGATTTGCAGAATGGTACAATGACCACTGATCGATTAAATAGGGAAAACGAGGACCAGCAAAGCTTATTTAGCCGGGCTGGTCTTTTTTTTGTACTTGTTTGGATGGAATTGTCTATGTAATATATCTGCACCAATAAAAATAGAAAACGTTCCTAAAACTTTTAAAAGTATATTTTTGATTAATAAAGAATCGTCAATCGTTATGACTAGCAACATAGGACCAACCATAATTAATATGAGACCTATGAGCCCTTTTACAAACCTCATACATAACCTCCTAAAATTAAAAAGCCGCTGAGTGACTATTTTTTATTTACTGGTACAACAACAGTAATTTCTTCTCCGATTTTTCTAGCATCTTTTGATGTTGGTTCAAATATAAATTTCAATTCCTTCACACCCTCTAAACCTTCTTCTCCTAAATCAAAAATAACCTCACCTTTTTGAATGACCTTTCCAATAAATTCAGATTCATAAGGAGAAATCATGACATTCGCCTCGATTTGACGCTTAGTATCAGTAGTCATTTTAGCTGTGTCAGGATGAAAGCTTACAGTATCATCAGATAAGTTCTCACCTGTGATTGATAAAATAAGGACATTTGTTTCAGCTGCGGTTTCAATCAAATCAGGATTTTCCGCCTTTAATTTAGCTGTTTTAATTCCATCAATAGAAAACTCAACATCAGCACTTTTATACTTATCAGTTGGTGCTTCATATAAATCAGTGATTGTATATGTACCAGCAAAGTCGTCTTTTACTACATCACCAACATTAGCTACAGTTAAATTATCTGCTTTATTTGCTTTGCTTTCTTCTTTGATTTTAATGGTAGTAGAACCTGTTACAGCTGTTTCGAGTGAAGCTGCGTACTTAGCGAATTCATTATCTTCCATATCGCCATTCATTTGAATTAAGAATAAGCCACTCTGATGTGTGTGTGAGTAAAACATGGGTCCTGAATTACCTAATTCATCGTAGTAACTTTTAGCTTTTTGTAAGTTTTCTTCACTATCAAATAAGAATAATCGACCGCCTGAATCAACGCCAAGAGAAGGAATTAAAATTCGTTTACCTTCTTTTCGTATGTTTCCAAATTCATCATTTGGTAAATCTGAAACTTCTCCTAGCTCTAGACCATCTTCTTTAAAATATTTAATTACATCATCTACTGTTTTAGCTAGAACCTTTTGTTGTTCTTCAGTTTTAGTATCATTCTCTTTTTGAGGTTCTTCTTTTGCTTTTTCTCCTCCGCAGCCTGCCAATCCTAAACTTAATACTAATGCTGCACTAAAAATTAATTTTTTCTTCATTTTTAAAATTCCTCCTCTATATTTCCATTTTAGGAAATCAGGATATAAAAGTACATACAAAAAAGCAGACAACCAATAATAGTTATCTGTTCCATGTTCTGAATTGAATTGCTTAGCTTGTTCATTAACTTACTAAACTCCTGCTTTAATTTCCTCGTTATAAACTATGATGACTGTAATATATACAAACAAACATTCCTTTTATTATTGACTATAGTGATCAAGTATAATCATGCTTTAAAAACCCCAAGTGGAAGAATTACTTTTAAGCCTTATAAACAATTGAAACCAGGACTCACTTCAATAATGAGTACTGGTCTTTTTGTGTATAGCATTATATGTTACAAAATTGTCATGTTGTGTTGTTTTTAGTCATGTTAAACGATGGTTTGAGTACTAATTACTTGTTATAGTAAACGATGTTGTAAGGAAATTAATTCTTTCTACCCACCGATGCTTATTAAAAATCTAGATCTAAAGGAGACATGAAAATGAAATCACCAAAAATGTTAGTGGTTATAATTGCTATGATTGTAGCGTTTTATAGTTTTACGCCGACAATTGTAAAGGCAGAATCAGAGGAAAAAATTAAAAAGATAGAAAGTTTTATAGAAGAGCAAAGAGCAATCAGTAAAATTCCAGGGTTATCGTTAGTAATTGTAGAGAAGGGGAAAACGGTCTATCAAAGAGGCTTTGGATATGCTGATGTTATATCAAAAACACCAGTTACTTCTAATACTTTATTTGAACTAGGGTCTACCTCGAAAGCATTTACAGGATTAGCTATTTTACAATTGGAAAAGGAAGGGTTGTTAAAACGTTCTGATGATGTCAGAAAGTACATTCCATGGTTGAAACTAAAATATAATGAGGAGCCGCAGTCTATCACAATAAATCAGTTACTATATCATACTAGTGGCATATCAACTTACACTATAGCTGATATCCCTGAAAGTAACGAAAGTAATGCTCTTGAGTTGACTGTAAAAAAATTACTTGAAAAGCCTTTGAATCGTATACCTGGTAGCTCATATGAGTACGCAACGCTTAATTACGATGTTTTGGGACTCGTTATTGAAAAAGTATCAAAACAGCCATTTGAAAAGTTTATAAAACAACATATATTAGAGCCAACTGATATGAAAGATACATTTGTTGGTCTTCATCAAATTAAATCTGCTGACATGGCATCAGGCTATAAATTAGGACTGATGAGAGAACAACGTTACACACCACCTATCTATCGTGGAAATGTACCTGCTGGATATGTAATAAGCAATACAAATGATATAGCAAAATGGTTAAACTTGCAGTTAGGAAGTAATCAAATTGATTCTATTGATAAAAAAATTATTCAAGAATCACATATTACTGATCACTCCGTAGAGCCTTTCGATACGGATACATACTATGCTAGTGGATGGGGAGTCATGGAAAAAGACCGAAATCAATATATATTCCATGCTGGAGAAAACCCAACATTCACTTCATATTTCATTATGCAGCCAAATGAACAATTAGGAGTAGCTGTATTGGCCAATATGAATACTAGCTATACAACAGCTATAGGTCAAGGTGTGATGGATTTGTGGGGAGGGAAAAATGCTAACAATATTCAGTCTGGGGGTCCCGAAAAAATGGATAAAATAGTAACGTTTCTGTGCGTTACTGTCATCGGCTTTGGGATACTTTTTAGCATTCTATTGCTAAAAACCCTGAGGAAGATAGTTAGAAAACAAAGCATTAAAGCATCATTAAATATAAAAAGGATTTTGTTGTTTTTCATACATTCTTTGATTGTAGCAACAATTTTGACACTTACAAATATGCTCCCAAAATTTTTGGGATATAACTGGACGTTTATGAAAGTATGGGGTCCAACTTCAATCACTGTGTTATTTTATAGTGTCATCATGACAAGTGTAATTTATTATTTATTAGGCTTATTGCACATTTTAACTAAAAAGAAACATACGTAAATAAAGCATACAAAGTCATTCATTTAAAAAATGAGTGACTTAATTTTTTCATTATATATTATTTTAAGCTATTTTCTAAAAGGTTGTTGCTATTCAACTAAACCAGGTATTAGTTTAATCATCGACAATTGAGCATCTTTCATGAAGATGCTCCTATTCAATTTGATATTTAAATAATCATATAATTCACTAACTAAAAATATAGGAATTAAGGAAAAATTAAGGGAGAGTTTCAGAAGAGATAAGAAAGAACGCTTATAATAATGGTAGATTGAAAAAATCGTTGAAGGGATGAAAACGATTTCCGATATTGCAGCGATATTATTGAATGCTAGACATACAACTGAAATTGTTTCTATCCATTATTTGTGGTGTTATGACTATATAACTTAGCGGGTAAAACTATCATTAGTATGTAGAAAAAAGAAGGAAATAAAAAACAATAAAAGGGAAAATCCGGTATTTTAGTAATCGGAAAAACAGAAATATGAAAGAAGGACAGATTGTTAAAATTGGCACAATGAATGAACTTAGAGCATCTAAAGTTTAACAATCACCGTAATGCTCAAACATTCTCCGATTCAGAAAGCTAAGCTGGTGATATTATATCAGTTTTAGTATAAGCTAGATGTCCTTCGTGTAGAAAGATCCATCATTTGAATATAAATTCTGGATGAATAATCTTAATAGTAGTTTAAAAATATAGGCGGTGATTTTTATGTATTCTCAAACGAATGCACCTCAAAAAAGATTATCCAAGGATGCGGTCAAAGTATGGTTAATAAGTGAAATGATCACGAATCTAATCGGATTCATGATTATTGGGATTTTACTTTACTTAGATTACCGTTTTTTATGGAAAGAATGGATTGATTGGATTTTGATTGGTATAACAGTGATCGCTGTGCTAGGAGCAGCTTGGTCATTTATCAACCCGTTTTTACTTTATAAAAACTGGCGTTATGATGTAGATGAAGAGTTTTTACAATTAAAATCAGGCGTATTATATGAAGAGCATCAACTTGTCCCAATGACAAAAATTCAATCGGTTGCAACTAAACAAGGACCGTTACTTAGAAAATATGGACTTTGCTCAATTTCAATTGAAACAATGGGGTCATCACACATAATTCCTGCCCTACCTAAAGATGTAGCTATTAAGTTAAGGAATCAGATTGCTCATTATGCAAAAATTAAGGAAGTAGAATCATGACGAAGACAAAAAGATACCATCCACTTCTCATTCTTTTTAATTTATGGAAATTAGTCAAAAACTCCATTTTTTTTGTAATTTATTTATTCGTGATAAAAGCTGATTCGGAATCTAACTTCGTAATATACGGTAGGATTATTTTTTTCCTAGCTTTTGGAATTTCACTTATATCAATTATATTGAAGTGGTTCACCCATAAATACGAACTCGATGATAGATCATTTCACCTTTACAAAGGATTTTTCAGTAAATCTGAGCGAACTATTCCTTTTTCTAAAATTCAAAACGTGAATCGACATACATCTTTACTCCACCGGATTTTTAAAGTGACTTCGACTAATTTTGAAACGGGAATGAGGGGTGAGGAAGCTGCTGTAAAATTTGAAGTGATTTCTCAAATAGAAGCAGATCGAATAGAAGCACATATAACAAGTGCTAGCCGCCATGAATTAACCACCATTAATTCTAACAATGACAATATTGAATTATCTTCTAAAATGGATACAGAAAATGTGAATTTGAATCGAACCATTCATTTTAAGCCGACGAAAAGTGACATTTTAAAAGCCTCCTTTACATCGCTAAGCTTTTTTATTCTTTTTCCTTTAATTGGTTCTTTTTATTTTAAAATCAATCAAATTTTTCATGTGGAAGAAGAAGTCGAAGGAATTTTTATGAGTATAATGAGCTCTGGGTGGATGATGACGATCATTATCACTGTACTCGTCATTGTTTCTGCTACTTTCGGTATCGTTCGGACATTTTTAAAATATGGGAAATATCAAATCTCCTCAGACCATGATCGTATTTACATTACGAAAGGTGTAATCGAAGAAACTACTTTTTCAATATCCAAAGAAAAAGTGCAGGCAATTGAAATTAAGCAGTCCATCATGAAACGATTGCTTGGACTTGCCGAAGTGAAGCTGACCAGTGCAGGCAGTTTGAGTTCTGGCGAAGATACACTTGAAATCAATTCACTCTATCCATTTTTACCTGTTAAACGGGCATATGAAATGGTTTCGGAAATATTACCATCTTATGAAGTAACAACAAAGATGATTCGTCTCCCTAGAAAATCCCTATGGGTGCGCTTATTTAAGCCAAGTTGGATCTGGATCATTACAACGGCAGTTCTATTTTATTTCAAACCAAGTATTCTAGAAGTGGAGCAAGCTTGGTGGATCTTACCTGCTGTCCTGTTTATTCTTATTGCAGTATCAAGATTGCTAGATTTCTGTAATACTCGATACATTATGAACGATCAATTTATTCAATTCAAAACAGGGAGTCTGACCACTTCTTTATTCTTATCAAAACGAGATAAAATCATTGAAGTGAAAGTAACTCGGAACATTGTTCAACAAATGGTTGGTCTGGCATCTATCAGAACAATTAATCGAGCTAAACCGGTACATCATACTGGTGTTGACGATGTACCATTAGAACTAGCTGCCTCGCTTTACCAATGGTATATGAAACGTAGAAATGAAATCAAAGTCGAATGAAAGCGTGTTTACATTTCCTATCTAAATTAATTAACGATGGTCACATTATTAGAGAAAATACAAATGAATATCAACTTACAAATCTAATAACGTCATACAGTATAAATCTTAAAAAATAGCTTGGGGATATGTAAAAGACCCGTACCTTGTAGAAAATATTGTTGAAGAAATTTTTCTTAAATACATCATTCACCTTGACCAACATCAAGATAAGTGGACGATTAAAGCATGGTTATATACAGTCAGGAAAAACCAATGTAAAGACTATCTGAGAACGAAGTATTGTAAATATGGGGGTTCCTACACATGAATTTTTTGGAGCAACCTAAGTAACCCCCGTATATTATCAATAGCAATCCTCATACGAAGTGGATTTCTTTCAGTAACAAAAATTGCTGGATCTTTATCTAGAAGACTAACAGAGGCTTTACTTGAAGAACATCGAGTTGCATGTGCAGCTCTTTTTTTATTGAAATCAAGGAGTAGAATATTTCGATGGGGATGGCTTTACTAGACTCTATAAACGGCTAAAAAATGGGAAACTGCAATAGCTAAAAGATCAAAAGGAAGTACGTAACCTTTCACAATAGGAGCTTCGCTGGCTCTTAGAAGGTTTAAATAAGTTTTTTAACTGCTTAACAACTGTGTAATATAACTGTATCTAAATTTTATAAAGGAACTATTTCTTTTTCTTTTCGTTGTAAGTTATGATAATAACTAGAAAAAATGGGGGTACTTATGCAGGCGGATATTTCTATTGTTTTGGCATTTGGAGCTGGATTACTTACGTTTCTTTCACCTTGTGTCTTTCCATTATACCCTGCTTTCTTGTCTTATATCACAGGTTTGAGCGTCCAAGAAATACAGCAAGGGCAAATAAGAAGCAGAAAAGAAGCAATATTTCATACGATTTTCTTTTTAATGGGATTCTCGATTATTTACTTAGTGTTAGGTTTAGGAACAGCTGAAGGGGCAACAAAAATAGAAAGTTGGTATTTCCAATACGGTGATTTGATTAGGCAAATTGGTGCCATTTTAATGATCATCTTTGGATTGATTACAGTAGGACTTTTACAGCCTTCATTTATGATGAAGGAACACAAATTACATATTAAAAATAAACCTGCGGGCTATTTTGGCTCAAGTTTGATCGGGCTAGCCTTTGCAATCGGCTGGACGCCTTGTACGGGCCCAATCCTTGCAGCTACTTTGGCTTTAGTTGGAACAAATCCATCACAAGGGTTATGGTATATGGCTGCCTATATCATCGGCTTTAGCATGCCATTTTTATTAATGGCTTTCTTCATTTCAAAATTCAATTGGCTTAGAAAATACAGTGGAATATTTATGAAAGTGGGTGGCGGTATTATGATTGCCATGGGTATTATTCTCTTTTTCGATAAGTTCACACTAATTAATTCATTATTACAACCTATTTTTGGAGATTTTCAAGGATTTTAATTTTTGAATATGCAGTAAAGTAAAGGACTGCTAAATCAATATTGTTTTCCCCATACAATACACTTATTATCTTTAACAGATGGGAATTTAAAAGAGCCTCAAGTGCTATAGAGTGAATAATTCCCGAATTCGAAATATTTCGTATGTAAATATTTTATTACATGTCAACCCAAATGTATATATAGGTTCGAATTTAAAATGTAAGCAAGAAAATTGAGAATGAAATAAAAAGGTTCGATTTTTACATAAAACAGATTCTACGACATTGGAGGAAAAGATGATTAGAGATAAAATTGATAAAATCTTAGACTGTTTACCAGAAGAAGAATTAGAAAATGTTTTTTGGTCAATAGTTTTTATACAAGAAGAGTATATATATAAACAAAACTTACGTGAAAAAGGTGTCGTCATAAAATTAGTTAATGAAGCAGAGGAAATTATTGATTTATGGGATAAGACATTCGCACAAAACATTAGTGAAAACTTAAAAGAAGAAATATATTATGATCAGTTTAAATGGCATATTTTCAGTTATGAGAAGCAAAAATGCTTGGAAAAAGAAGTGGCCAGAAAAGCATTTGATACTTTATCTAAAGAAGCATTTTATGTAATGTATCAAGATTCACCAATAATATTCCTTTATACAAATGCTAATGAAGTGATATCGAGGGATTTTGATACACAACAAGATATTTATATATTTGATAAAAACTTTACTTGGACATATGTTCATACACATGAATCAATGTGTGGTCCATATCTTTATAAGATAAATTGAAGGGGATAAATTTTGGATGTAACTAAGGGGATAGTTTCTTATTATGCTGACGAGAGCTTTAATTGAATTTAAGAAAAGACCACTCCAAGATGAAGATGTGTACTGATAGATACATATACTTTTCATTAAATGGTGCCTAAAAGGTGTCTAAATTAAGATTTTTTAATAAATAGTGTGATTGGATTTTTCTTCAATTCACTGGAACTAGTGGATATGTTTAACCTGAAGAATCAAAAGCCACACCTCAAATAAAAATAGGTGAAGTGATGGTTGTGAATGATTTTGCGGAAATCACTTTAAATAGCAATAATCTTGGTCAAATTATTAATCCGCCAAATCCAGGTGATCTCTACACATACTATGAAAATAAAGAACCAAATCAAGTGTTTTTAGACACTGTTATTACGGTGAAAAGTTTACAAACTTCAGGAAAAGAAGCAAGTGATTTTGTAAGTGTAAAAATTATTTACGATGATAAATATGAATATACAACATTTTCTACGCTAGAAGAAAATGGGGGTAAAGACTTCACTTATTCAAATATTACTTATATTGAGCCATTACAAACTGGAGTGTTGCACTTTTTAGCATCTTTACCATCTGAAACAGAAAATGATGGCAAACCATTAAAAGCCGTTCTTACAGTTAATGGTGAAGAATTCGAACAAATAATTAGATAGATTCACCTTTTAGAAGATACTCATCTGAACTGTACCCCAAAAGTTAGACAAAAAACCTAACGATTGGGGTGTTTTTATTTTGTCAAAGTACGATTATGAGTTTAAAAAGAAAGTTGTGGAAGCTTATTTTCAAGGTGAGGGTGGTTATAGACATTTAGCCCTTCAATTTGGAATTTCGGGTCATGGAGTGGTTAGAATATGGTTAAAACAGGTAGCTGCATTAGGATTTGATTCTCTTAGAAAACGGGCAAGACATGCAGGTTACACTATTCAATTCAAATTAGATGTCATAAACTATTAATTAAATAGTGGAGAATCTATCCGAAAAGTAGCTCATAAATTCAATCTTCCAAATGATTCGATGGCTTCATCTTGGGCTTCTGCATATAGAAAGCATGATATAGATGGAATTTCTCCAAAATCAAAAGGAGTCCATCATTGGCAAACAAACCGAAGAAAGCTAGAAGAAAAGAAATTAACTCGTGAGCAGGAATTAGAAAGTGAAAATGAATTATTACGTGCGGAGCTTGCGTTCATAAAAAAGCTCCAAGTCTTCGGGGAAGCTACGCATTGTGCCTCACCAAACATTTAAAATAAAACCTCATTTAAGCAAGTCAATTCTGTCAAATAACATATAGTATATGGTAGAATGTCAATAATTTAACTATTTGAAAGATTTAATGTTTTTCTGCGAAAGTTTGTAACCTTACGTATCGCCAAAGAGAATGGGGGTTATTATCAATTGACAACAGACATTATAATTCAATCAAAATGTATTCCACCTAGTCCTTCTAAACATTGTATTAGTAGGGCTGTATTGATGAGAAAATTAAAAAGGTGCCTAGAATACACTTGTACATTTATTCTTAGTGGTGCTGGATATGGCAAAACAACCATCCTTACACAATTTCTACACACAGAATCAAGCAAATTTTCTTGGTATAGTGTGTCCGAGGAAGATGACAATTTATTACCCTTTTTAAGGCATTTATTTTTTAGTATAAAACGAGTTGTTCCGGGTTTCGGTCAAGAATTTGATGCATGGAATCAATTATCACGCTTTCCGAAAATAGAAGAACTTAATCGCTTGTATAAATTATTTGTTAATAGCTTATGTGAAATCGAAGAATCGATTTTAATTGTCATAGACGACTACCATCAAGTGGACCATGAATTTCATATTAATTATGTTATGGAAAAAATAATAGAGTTTTCACCTCCAAATACTCATTTCTTTATCGCTTCTAGAACTTTGCCAAATTGGGATATTACAAGAAAACTAAAGCTACAAAAAAAATTACTCGTTATTTCTGAAGCAGAATTAGCATTTTCTTCGGAGGAAATTGCTGTTTTTTTCGAGGATTATGTAGATGTGCACTTAGTAAAGGATGAAATTTCTAAAGTTTTAGAAATTACAGAAGGTTGGGCAATTAGTATTTCCTTATTGGCAGAACAATGGAACAATGAGACATTAGATCAATGGTTAAACATATCTACAAATGATCTTTTTGCTTATTTATCGGAGGAAGTTTTTTTAAAGATGACAGCATTTGAGCAAGAAGTATTATTAAGCTTGGCGATTTTTCCTACTTTCTCAGAGGAATTCATTGCCCGCTTTTATGGCTTGGAGGTAGCGGAGGCGTTAAAACAATTTGTACAACGGCACCTATTTATTCAACCAATGACAACGGATGGATTATATCGTTTCCATGCCTTGTTTAGTCGATTTTTGGAGCTAAAATGGCAACAAGACTCTTTAAAATATATTGCATTACATAAACAAGCAGCATTGTATTATGTAAAACAAAACAATATACATGCAGTTCTCTATCATGCATTTAGAACGAATGATCACTATTTTTGTGGTGAACTATTACAAAATTATGCTGAAGACCTTATACGGGCTGGCCAGTTTGAGTGGCTATTAGAAAAAATCTATCGTTTTACTGCCGAGGAAAAAACGAAATACTATAAATTATATTTTTTTGAGGGCGAATGCCATCGCTATCGTGCGTATTATGAAAAAGCAAAGCAAGCGTACGAATGGTGTTCGGAAATAGCGAAACATAAAAATGACTATCTCTTTATGACGAAGGCACAGGCAGGATTAGCACATATTTATCTCGATACAATCCAGCCAGCATTAGCAGAGCCGCATTTAAAAAGAGCATTAGAATTAGCGAACCAGACACCGTTAAACAATGAAGAACTGCTAGAATTGCAACGACAATATACTGAAAATTTAGTGAATTTAGGAAAAGCAAAAGGTGCACAAATATTTACGGAGGAGGTTGCTTTGACAGAGGAAGTGCTACAAAGAGCGAATGTCGATGTTCGAATATTGTTAAGAACGGGAAAGTTACTGGAGGCAAAGTATTTACTTGCAAAAAGATTGGAATTACCGCCACAGCTTGTAGCGACACATAGAGAAAGTGAGCTGTTAGTATCATTTGTCTATGCGCTATTAGGTCTGGGCACGGATGCTTGGTATGCTGCTCAGCTTGGGATTCGTAGAGGGCAACGTGAAAGGTCTATTTTTATTGAGGCTGTTGGTTATATTCGAAAAGCACATGCTTTACTATTAATAGATTTTCCAGACTATCAGGGGGCTTGCGAGGCTTATGAGAAAGCCCTTACATTGATGAATACGATTAATATTTCACGCGTGAAAGCTGAACCATTTATGGGTTTAGCGATTGTTAAACATGCGCAAGGAGATATCCTATCAGCTAAAAAATATGTAGCACTTGGCTTACAGGAAACGGAGCAGGTTCAGGATACTTGGATGACCGCTCTTATATTAATTGCAGAGGTGAAGATCATTCTTTCTCAGCATGAATTTGAGCGGGCACAGCAATTATTGCGGAAGGCTCAGCAATTATTTCTAGACTGTGGCGATCGAAATGGGGAGATGCATGTTTTATTTTATCATTCGATTATTGCTTTTTATGAAAATAATGCCTTGCAATTTAATGTGAATTTTCAGCAGTTTGCTCAAATATGTATGTCAAATGGTTATGAGTATTTTTTACAGAGAAAAACTATTCTCGGGCCATTCAATAGGATGATATTTTATGAACTTTTACAATATAGTAAAAAATGTGATGGTGAAAATGTGGCTATTTTGGCAATGCGTCGCTATTTTCAAGTAGAGGAAAGTATTGTTTATCCGCAAGATGAGGTGCAGGTAAATTTTTTAGGAAGTTTAGACTTAATTAGAAAGGATCGAAAGTTAGAGGATAAAGAATGGCAGCGCGATAAATCGAAGGAGCTCTTCGTCTATTTATACTGTCACCGAAATAGGTATACACCAAAGGAAGAGATTGCTCAGGCATTATGGCCAGAGCGGAAGGCTGATTCACTAGACCGAGATTTTAAAGTAGTATTAAACGCTTTATTAAAGGTCCTTGAGCCAAATCGAAATGCCCGTCAAGATAGCTTTTTTATTCAGCGAAAAAATAATATGTATCAATTACAGCATATTCATTTTTTGCAGATCGATGTTGAACGCTTTCTCTATTATTATGAGTTAGGAATGGAGGAGTTTGATCCACAATTATCAAACGAATGGCTTTTACTTGCTGAAATAAGTTATACAGATGTACTCTATGCCGAAAAAAAGCAGTTAGATTGGCTCATTCAGGATCGTGAAAAGCTGCAATCGTTATATATTGAAGTACTAGAAAGATTAGCGCAAAATGCGACGAGACAACAAAACTATAAACAAGCCATTTTTTATGCGGAAAAAATGCTGCGAGAGGATGCATTATGGGAAGAGGGCTATCGGCTATTAATGTATAGTTACTATCAATTACAAAACCGCTCTCTTGCATTAAAATGGTACCAAAAATGTGTGCAACAATTAAAAAAAGAACTTAATACAACGCCAATGGAATCAACGATGGTTGTTTATGACTTAATTATAGGTTAAAAAATTACTGAATGAAGATAAAGCCTCCGGCGGATGTCACGGATTTTCAAAGGAATGAATTGTGCGGGCACAATTCAAAATCCGGACGCAATTACGCCAAGGCGAAATTGATAGAAAGAAATGGTTGGAAGCGAATTTATATTGATCTTCCAGGTATGGGCAAGACTCCAGACTATGAAAAAATTAATAACTCGGATGAAATGCTAGAGGATATTGTTGACTACCTTTAGCTTTTTCATTTTTTGAAACAGCAATTGATGGCAACTTTTCATTTAGAATATAGGCATATTGATGAAACAGTTTGTCTTTCCTACCGAAAACAAGAAATACAGGCGGATTTATATCTTCCTCTCCTAGTACCAAAGAGCTGTAAAACATAAAAAGCATGGCTGCGAAAATACTAAGTTCCTAAATGATAATAAAAGAAAAGTCCTTATTGAATTTTAGTAGAAGGGATAGATGAAAATGGATATTAGGAAAATGCGATATTTTATAATGGTCGCAGAAGAATTGAATTTTAGTCGTGCAGCAGAACGTCTTAGGATGGCACAACCTCCTCTAAGCCAAGAAATTCGTAAATTAGAAGAAGAATTAGGAGTTCAACTTTTTCATCGCACAAAAAGAATGGTTGAACTTACAGATGCTGGGAAGGTATTTTTAGAAGGATCTCAACAAACACTGTTTCAATTAGAAAGAACCATAAAAGAAACACAACTTGCAGCTGAAGGGAAAATAGGGAACTTAATCATCGGTTTTGTCGATTCCACAGAAATTGTTATAGAAGTGCTTAATAAATTTCGAGAACGCTTTCCTAAAATCCATCTTGTATTACGTGAAATGACAACGGAGCAGCAATTAAAAGCACTTTATGAGAAACAAATTCAAATTGGATTTATTCGTTCTAAACAGAACAATGGAATACTATCTTCTGAAGTTTGTTCTGAAGAATCTTTAAGACTGGTTTTACATCAAGATCACCCTTTCGCCTCATTGCCCGAAATTCCACTCCAATTGTTAATTGATGAACCATTTATTTTGTTTCCACGTCAAATGGGTCCAAATTTTTATGATTTAATTATTAGCTACTTTTGGGAGCATGGTGTAAGTTTAAATGTTGTTCAAGAAGCAATTCAAATGCAAACTATTGTTAATTTAGTTGCAACAGGAATGGGAGTTTCTGTCGTTCCATCATCGGTGGAAAGTTATAAACGTCCTGGGGTAATCTATAAAAAAATCCAAGAGACTACACCAAAAGTAAATCTATATGTTGGATGGAGAGAAGATGAAAAATCTGCAGTAGTAGATCATTTCTTAACAGTTGTTAGAGAGGTGTATTCGATTTTCCAATTTGATCACCAAAAATAAAAGCCCATCTTAATGGGATGGGCACTAAAAAATTAGAAAGGAAGAATTCTAATTTAACTTAAGTATTAAAGGAAGACTTCAAAGATTTATATATATTTCTGGTAAAGTCATGTGCAAACTTAACCTGTTTTACTCGGATCGTACTCAACGCAACCTTCTAATATTTTGTCAATTTGATTCATTATTTCAATGTCTATCTTGACACCAGAAGCGAGCGCATTCTCTCTAACCTGTTCTGGGCTCGAGGCTCCGATAATTGCTGAGGAAACGTTCTGGTTTTGTAATACCCAAGCTACTGCGAGTTGAGCGAGGGTAAGATCAATCTCTTGTGCAATAGGTTTAAGCTTTTGGATAGCAGTGAGCACATTGTCGTTCATCCAACGTTGTGCAAGTTTATGAAAAAATGGTTTGCCAGCAAGAGAATTAGCACGTGATTGAGTTGGTACTGGTTTTCGGGGTAGATATTTTCCAGTGAGAACACCTTGTGCAAGAGGTGACCATACTACTTGCCCAAGTCCCTCACGCTGACAGGTTGGTATCACATCGCTTTCGATAACTCTCCACAACATTGAATACTGGGGTTGGCTAGCGATGAGCGGAATATTCAATTCCATTGAAAGTGCTGCACCACGGGTGATTTGTTCTGCTGTCCACTCACTTACACCGATATAAAGCACTTTACCTTGTCTTACAAGATCTGCGAATGCTAGCATCGTTTCTTCAAGAGGAGTAGTTGGGTCAAATCTGTGTGCATAATAGACATCTATATAGTCGGTCTGTAACCGACGCAGAGATGCATGACAATTTTCTAGAATATGTTTTCGAGATAAACCTTTATCGTTTTGCCCAGTTCCAATCGGATGACACACCTTTGTACATAGTTCAATGCTCTCGCGTCGTATACCTTGTAAAGACCTGCCAAGTATTTCTTCAGCTTTAGTGTCTGAATAAACATCAGCAGTATCGAATGTTGTTATACCGACATCTAGTGCTGCTTTAACACACTCTTTTGCAGTATCCTCATCTACTTTACCCCCATGATTTATCCAATTTCCGTATGCAATCTTGCTAATTGTTAATCCGCTATTGCCAAGTTTACTAAACTCCATCCTAGTTCCCCCTTTTAAAAGTGATATCTTCATTATAAAGACCAGATTTTAACATGGATAATATATTATTAATAATGAATTAATATAAAATTTATATAAAACTACTGAAGAGATTTATTGCTGCCGTTGCGCTCCGCTTCACTTTCGTCGCAGAGATAATAGGCTCAAATATTGAGCCTATTATCTTGTAACTAATTTGTAACTGGACTTTTATATAGTGATGACATAGCAACGAAAGCGCTTTCTATTTAGCTCATTATGAAAGGGGTTTGAGGATGAAGAGATATTGGTTATTTGTGCTGTTAATGATGTTCACAATCATGATAGTTGCTTGTAATGGAGAGGGATTGAAGGATAGTTCAACGGATGATATGGATTCAGAGAATGATGCAAAGGGAACTTCTGAAGAAGGTGGCACTATTAAAATTGGTGTACTTGCGTCATTGACGGGGGCTCTTGAGTCATATGGGAAACAAACACAGCGTGGGTTTGATTTAGGGATTGAATATGCTACAGACGGTACGATGGAGGTTAACGGAAAGAAAATAGAGATTGTTTATGAAGATACAGAAACAAAGCCAGAGGTTGCAGTACAAAAGGCGACAAAGTTATTGGAGGATGACAAGGTGGATTTCTTAGTTGGCTCCTCCAGCTCAGGTGATACGCTGGCAGTACTACCACTTGCGGAAGAATATGAAAAAATCATGGTTGTAGAGCCTGCGGTAGCGGATAGTATTACGGGCTCAGAATTTAATGACTATATTTTCCGAACTGGTCGAAATTCTTCTCAGGATGCTTATGCAGCTGCCGCAGCGATCGCTGGAAAGGGTGTTAAGATTGCCACTTTTGCACCAGATTATTCTTTTGGCTGGGACGGGGTGAATGCATTTAAGACAGCGGCGGAAAAGCTAGGTGCGGATATAGTCTTAGAGGAATATGCTGATCCAGCGGCAACAGATTTCACATCGAATTTGCAAAAAGTAATTGATGCAAAACCAGATTATTTATTTGTTGTATGGGCAGGGGCTAACTCACCTTGGAATCAAATTGCCGATCTAAAAATCCAAGAGAAGGGCATTAAAATTTCTACAGGTGCACCAGATATTATCGCACTTAATTTTATGAATCCGTTAATAGGTATGGAAGGCTTCTCAGTGTATTATCATACATTACCACAAAATGATGTGAATAAATGGTTAGTAGAGGAACATCAAAAACGCTTTAATGAGGTTCCTGATTTATTTACGCCAGGAGGAATGTCAGCTGCAATCTCTATTGTAGAGGCCCTGAAAAAATCAGAAGGTGATGCAGATGCGAAAAAACTAATCGGTATTATGGAAGGGATGTCCTTTGAAACACCAAAAGGAACGATGACATTCCGAGAAGAAGACCATCAAGCATTACAGTCGATGTATTCGATCCGTCTTGAAAAACAAGAGGGTGTAGATTATCCAGTACCAGTACTAATTCGTGAGCTTAATCCTGAAGAAACGGCACCACCAGTTATGAATTAGTGAAGGTGGAGACAGAAATAATTCTGTCTCTCTTCATCTCTCTTCATCTAATCTCAATCAGAATGGATGAAGAGCGATAGAAGTGTTAGAAAGGAGAATACGATGGAGCCTATTTTACGAACAGAAAACTTAACGATTCGTTTTGGCGGACACATAGCTGTAGACCATGTGAATTTTAATATGCCAGAAAAGCATTTGAAATCAATTATTGGACCAAATGGTGCTGGTAAAACAACCTTTTTTAATTTAATCAGTGGGGAATTAATGCCGTCTACTGGAGATGTCTATTTTAAGGGACAATCACTTGCACAAAAATCGGCTATAGAAAGAACGCGTATGGGGCTAGGGCGATCGTTTCAAATTACTAATGTTTTTCCAAACTTGACGGTTTTAGAAAATGTTCGTTTGGCTGTGCAATCAAAGGAGAAAGTACGTTACCAATTATTTCGCCATTATAAAAGCTATAAGGCGATTACAGAAAAAGCAGAGGAGCTATTAACACTCGTTTTACTCGATAATAAAAGGGATGCCCTGGCAACAATGCTGTCTCATGGGGAAAAAAGAAAGCTAGAAATTGCTATGTTGTTAGCACTTGATACAGAAATTCTTCTGCTTGATGAACCAACGGCCGGAATGTCCTTAGAGGAAGTACCAACGATTTTAGAGATCATTCGCAGAATAAAAAACCAGGGGGATAAAACCATTCTCCTTATTGAACACAAGATGGATATGATTCTAGATTTGTCTGACTCGATTATGGTGTTGTTTAATGGTCAGCTTCTTGCGGATGGAACCCCACAGGACATTATGAAAAATGAAACCGTACAAAATGCATATTTAGGGGGTCTGTACGATGAACACCTTACTGAAATTAAATGATGTCCACACATATATTGGCCAATACCATATTTTGCAGGGAGTCAATTTTGAGGCAAAGGAAGGTCAGGTAAGTGTACTACTTGGAAGAAATGGAGCAGGGAAAACGACTACTTTAAAAACGATTATGGGATTAACGCCTGCCTCAAAGGGAGAGGTAAAATTCCACTCACACTCTATTAAAAAAAGCCCTACTTATAAAGTGGCAAAATTAGGTATAGGTTATGTGCCTGAAAACCAAGGAATTTTTGCAGATTTAACCGTAGAGGAAAATATGAAAGTGGCGATGCGCAAAGAGGATGCAGTTACCTTAGAGCGACAAAATTATGTGCTGGAGCTGTTTCCTGATTTAAAGAAATTTTGGAAAAAGGCTGGCGGACATCTTTCAGGTGGTCAAAAGCAAATGCTGTCCATGGCAAGGGCATTTATTAATGATAGTAAGTTAATTTTAATTGATGAGCCTTCCAAAGGGCTGGCGCCAATAATGGTAGAGAAAGTAATGGAGGCCATCGTGGAAATGAAGAAACAAACGTCTATTGTACTTGTAGAGCAAAACTTTATTATGGCGAGTCGAATTGGCGAAATGTATACATTAATTGATGACGGGAGAACGGTTCACTCAGGTAAAATGCAGGATCTTATCCATAATGAAGAACTAAAAAGAAAATATCTTGGAATAGGATAAGGAGGTGTATTTCATTGGAGCTATTCGTAAATTTAGTCATTAATGGCCTAGCGACGGGCATGTTAATTTTTTTACTGGCAGCTGGTCTTACGTTAATTTTTGGATTAATGGATGTTTTAAACTTTGCACATGGTGGATTATTTGTCTGGGGGGCTTATACAGGGATATTTACGTATATGTTCACCGAGAGCTTTTTAATCGGCCTTATAGGAGCCGTTGTCACAGGTGCACTTTTAGGCTTTATTACAGAGAAATTAATTATTACCCCTGTTTATGGCAATCATATTCAGCAAATTTTAATTACATTAGGGCTTATGCTTGTGTTACAAGAGATGATTAAAGTTGTCTTTGGACCTAATGGTGTGGCAGTGAAAACGCCAAGTTATTTAGCAGGTAGCTGGGAAATTGGAGACGTTATTATCATTAAATATCGATTATTTATTATTGTAGTAGGTTTTGTGATTTTCGGTATTTTCCAGTACATGTTGAAGCGTACAAAAATTGGGCTAATCGTTCGGGCTGGTGTACAGGATAAAGAAATGGCACAGGCACTCGGGATTCATATAAAGCGAGTATTTTTATATGTCTTTATGGTTGGTGCAGCATTAGCGGCACTTAGCGGCATGTTAATGGCTCCGTATTCAGGTGTTATCTATGCTGAAATGGGTATGGAATATGCGATTTTAGGCTTTATTGTTGTCGTTATCGGAGGAATGGGCAGCTTTTCGGGCTCTCTACTTGCGGCAATTTTAGTCGGATTAGCAGGTAGCTTTATGGCTTATTATGTACCGGTATTATCGCTTGCGGTCAATATGATTTTAATGGCTATAGTATTAATTTTCCGTCCACAAGGTTTATTTGCAATGCGAAAGGAGAGATCAACATGAAAAATAAGCTTTCATTAAAGTATGTAGGCTTTTTCCTCATGCTGGTAATATTAGTGCTTCTCCCTTACGTCAATGATTCAAGAACACTCATGATTTTATTAACACAGATCTTTATTTTCGGTATTTTAGCGATGAGTTATGACATTCTGCTAGGCTACACAGGCATTGTATCGTTTGGTCACGCCATGTTTTTTGGAATAGGGGCGTACACAACATCTGTCATGCTGAAACAAATGGATAACACGCTTTCGATCTTTATATTATCGATTGTTGTCGGCCTATTCATCGCAGGGTTCATTAGCTTCTTAGTAGGATTATTAACGCTTAGGTTAAAAAGTCATTTCTTTGCGATGCTGACACTAGCCTTTTCAGGACTATTTTTAGTAGTGGCAGAAAAATGGCGCTCTGTCACATACGGAAATGATGGTTTTACATTTAGAGCACCGGAAATTTTTAGAGACAGAATAACGTTTTATTTCTTTGTATTAGCATGCTTAGTCTTTATTTTTATCGCACTTTATCGCTTCGTTAACTCCCCAACAGGTCGGATTTTAATCGCTGTTCGAGAAAATGAACAACGAACAAAATCATTGGGCTACAACACTTTGCATTATAAAGTGATTGCATCCGTTGTCGCAGGGACCGTTGCAAGTTTAGCAGGCTCCTTATATGCTATATCACTTCGATTCGTCAACACAAGTGTCATGACAATGGATATCACATTAGATGCATTATTAATGACAATTATTGGTGGTGTTGGCACATTAGTTGGACCATTGCTTGGAGCGGCTGTTATTGAATATGCACAACATGCACTTTCAGGATTGGCACGTGATTATCCGATATTTGAACGTTGGATTATTTTCTTTGGGATTCTTTATATTTTAGCTGTTATCTTTTTCCCGAAAGGAATTATTGGATCACTTCGCATGATGTATTGGAAATGGCGATTAAAGCTAAAGAAAAAAGACAAAGTATCAGTTGCCCTGTCGCAGGAAAAGGAGCGATTTGAATGACTGTAGGTATTGTAAGTACCGGAATTTATATTCCACAAACAAAAATGACATCTAAAGAAATAGCAGACCGTTCTACTATTCCAGAAGATATTATTCGACAAAAAATGGGTATCCATGAAAAGCCTGTTCCTGGTGAGCATGATCATACAGTTCAAATGGCTGTATGGGCAGCTCAGGAGGCAATACGCAAGGCTAATATCGAGCCGAAGGACATTGATGTTGTTATTTATATGGGGGAGGAGCATAAAGAGTATCCACTGTGGACGGCTTCGATCAAAATGCAGGAGGAGCTTGGGGCCGTGAATGCTTGGGCATTCGATGTGCAATTAAGATGTGGTACGACAATTATGGCTCTTAAACTAGCAAAAAGCTTAATGGCATCAGATGATTCTATTCAAATCATTGTGTTAGCAGGCGGCTATCGAAATGTTGATTTTATTGATTACAGTAATCCACGAACACGCTTTATGTACAATTTAGCTGCAGGTGGAGGCGCCATCATTTTACAAAAGAATTTTGATAAAAATCAGTTATTAGAGGCGGATATTATGACGGATGGCTCTTTCTCGGAAGATGTTGTCGTACCTGTTGGAGGTACTAAGAAACCTTTGACGGCTTATGATTTAGAGCATCATTTATATCAGCTCGATGTCATCGATCCGATTGGGATGAAAGAGCGCCTTGAACAAAAATCCTTAAGCAATTTTTTGAAGGTGATTCGAACATCTTTAGCGAAAAGTGGATTAAACGAGGGAAATATAAGCTATTTAGCGATGCTTCACATGAAAAGATCTGCTCATGATTATATATTATCCGAACTAGGTCTGCAGCAGGAACAATCCATCTATTTACAGGAGTACGGACATATTGGACAGATTGATCAAATTTTGTCATTGCAGCTGGCATTAGAAGAAGGTCGTATTCAAGATGGAGACATTGTCACACTTGTTAGTGCTGGTATTGGCTATGTCTGGGGAGCTATGACAATTCGATGGGGATAAGGGGGAAGTGCGATGTTAAAAACAGTTCAACTTTCAAATGGAGAAACGCTTGCATATCGTAAACGTCAAGGGGGAGAACATGTTTTATTACTTATTCATGGTAATATGACATCTTCCAAACATTGGGATGTCCTTATAGACTCGTTGGATGAAAAGTATACAATTTATGCGATCGATTTAAGGGGATTTGGTGGTTCATCTTATCACAAGCCAATTTCCACTATTAAAGATTTTAGCGATGATGTAAAGCTTTTTGTTGACGCCATTCAATTGAAGCAATTTGACATGATAGGTTGGTCAACAGGTGGAGCAGTAAGCATGCAGTTTGTTGCGAATTATCCGGGCTATTGTCAACGACTAATTTTACTAGCCTCAGCATCTACCAGAGGCTATCCATTTTACACAGATTTAGGTACTAGCAATCAAGGTTCATTAAAGAGAGCATTTACCTATAACGAGGTGCTAGTTGATACATCTAAAACGAAATTGGTACAAGGATTCTACGATTCGAAAAATGCTCAAGGCTTACAGTCCATTTGGAATGCACTTATTTATACACATCAGCAGCCTAGTACGGAACAATATCAGCAATACGTGGAGGATATGCTGACACAAAGAAATTTAGCTGAAGTTTATCATGCATTAAATGTTTTTAATATTAGTGGTATTGATAATGAAGTTGTTAAGGGCACACATGAAGCACAACAAATCACTATTCCCATTTTAGTGTTACGAGGGGATCGTGATTATGTCATAACAGAAGAAATGAATGATGAGACTATGCTCGATTTAGGTGCAAATGCACAATTTGTCAGCTTAAAAGACTGTGGGCATTCACCATTAATTGATGATTTACCACAGCTAACATCCGAAATCGAGGCTTTTTTAGAAATTGGAGGGAAGAATTATGCGATTAAACAATAAAGTTGCCATTATTACAGGAGCTGCTAACGGGATTGGCTATGCTGCTGCTGAACGATTTATTGAAGAAGGTGCGTTCGTTTTTATTGCAGATTTTGATGAGAAGGCTGGTATTGCAGCTGCCCATCATTTAGGAGATAAATCATTATTTGTGCAAGTAGATGTTGCGGATAGAGAGAGTGTCAAGAAGCTGGTGTCAACGGTTATAGAGCACGCGGGCAGCGTTGATATTTTAGTAAATAATGCAGGAATTACTCGTGATGCGATGCTAACAAAAATGACAGAAGATCAGTTTCGACAGGTCCTCGATGTGAATTTAACTGGGGTATTTCACTGCACACAAGAGGTTATTCCACATATGGTGGCTGCTGGTGGGGGTAAAATTATTAATACATCTTCCGTTAGTGGTGTATATGGAAATGTTGGTCAAACCAATTATGCTGCAACAAAGGCTGCAATCGTCGGCATGACAAAAACATGGGCGAAGGAATTAGGGCGTAAGGGCATCAATGTCAATGCGGTGGCACCTGGTTTTACAGAAACCGAAATGGTGAAAAAGATGCCAGAAAACGTTCTTGCTCAAATGCGCGCAGTCGTGCCCTTGCAAAGATTAGGTACACCTAGAGATATTGCTAATGCCTATTTATTTTTAGCATCTGATGAGGCTTCTTATGTCCACGGTCACACGCTTCATGTGGATGGAGCAATTATGATGTGATAAGGAGGCTTTCAAAATGTTTGTAGAGCAAGCCTGGATTTTCAAACGTGCATCGTTAACACCTAATCGACTAGCATTGGTAAATTTAGAAACACAGGAGCAGTGGACTTATAAGCAATTAACAGATGAAATTACAAAATGGAGTCGTTTTTTTGAGCACCAAAATTTACAGGCAGGAAGTCGTGTAGCTGTATTTTCGAAGAATCACATCCAACTTTTTGCCGTATTATTCGCCTGTGGAATAAGAGGGCTTATCTATGTACCGTTAAATTGGCGCATGAGCTTAAAAGAATTAAATGATATTTTAATTGATGCTACACCATCCTTATTATTGTACGAGGAAGGTATGAATTGTCCTCTCTTTTTAGAGAACATGCATCCTCTACAAGTGCTGAATGAATTTGATACGTTTCTAAGCATTAGCCAAGTAGATTTAAATGACCCTTGGCTGATTATCTATACAGGGGGCACTACTGGGCAAGCGAAGGGGGTCGTCCTGTCCTTTAATTCTATTAATTGGAATGCCATTAACACAATCATTAGCTGGGGTTTAAATGACAGTGATTGTACGTTAAATTATATGCCGATGTTTCATACAGGAGGTTTAAATGCCCTATGTATTCCACTGCTAATGGCTGGTGGAACGGTTGTGATTGGCGATAAGTTCGAGGCAGAAACAGCTCTTAAGGCCATTAATCAATATAAGACAACCATATCGCTTTTTGTGCCAACGATGTACCAAGCGATGATTGCAACAGACTACTTTAAGAAGAGTGGCTTCCCCTCTATGAAAGTATTTTTATCAGGGGGTGCACCGTGTCCATATCCGATTTATGATGAATTTTTTAAAAAGGGCTTATTTTTTAAAGAGGGCTATGGCTTAACAGAAGCAGGGCCGAACAATTTTTATATTGCTCGAGAGGATGCTTATTTGAAAAAGGGTGCAGTCGGGAAGAGCATGCAATTTAACGAAGCTAAAATTATTAATCGTACAGGTGATCCATGTGCCCCTTGTGAAGTCGGAGAGCTTTTCGTCAGAGGAAAGCATATGTTTCGATTTTATTGGAATAATCAGCAGGATACCGAACAAATTATACAAGATGGCTGGTTAAAAACTGGTGATTTAGCAATGATGGATGAGGATGGTGACTTTTATATCGTCGGGCGCAGTAAGGAAATGATTATTTCTGGTGGTGAAAATGTTTATCCGCAGGAAGTGGAACAATGTATTTTACGCCATCAGAAAGTGCAGGAGGTTTCGGTGATTGGTGTGACCGATGACTATTGGGGTGAAATCGTAACGGCATTTATCGTTTGTCAGGATAGAGCAGCTACGATCATAGAGGAAATAAAAGAGCTTTGCAGCAAGCATTTAGGGCGCTACAAAATACCAAAAAAATTTATTGTCATCGATGAATTGCCAAAAACGAGTGTTGGAAAAATTGATAAAAAAGTATTGCAAATGTATGTGAAAACATCTTCTTAGAGAAAAAACGCTTGGATATACAAGCGTTTTTTGTTTTATAAATGAAATGTTTCTTTAGGGGGATGAGCCATAAAAATAAAGAATTACTGTATTTCACTATACTTACCTCGCAAATTACAACTCATATTGATTAAAAGTGTTAATTTATTGATAATGTCTTGAAACTATTTATTGAATCATTATGTAGTCCCGTATTAATCAAAAAGAGTTTTAAATCAAAGTGACAATAATGTTAGATTCAATTATTGATTGTCACCTTAAGTGATGGTTTAAAGATACCTTTTTTCTTAATATAGCTCTATAAAGCTTTAAAGGAGAGAGTGTCTTGAATATATCAGAAATAAATAATGATGTTTTCACAATGATTAATAGTTTAGGGAAAGAATTTCAATTTATCAATTTACCAATGATTATTATTGCTAAATACACAGTTTTTTTCTTAGCTTTTTTTGTTATTATGTTCTGGTTTACAAAAAATAAAGAAAATAAAATAATGATCATTTGTGCAAGTATCGCTTTTATTTTGGCTGAAACTATGGGGAAATTTGCAGGGTTATTCCATTTTAATCACCAACCATTCGCTGTCCTTTCAAATACAAATCAGTTAATAGAAAAAGCAGTAGATAATTCTTTTCCAAGCGATCATACTATTTTATTTTTTTCATTCTGTATGTCATTTTGGTTGTTTAAAAAAGGAAGATGGGTCATCTGGATTTTGTTAGCAATATTAGTAGGAGTTTCACGCATCTGGGTAGGTGTTCATTATCCATTAGATGTACTTGTAGGTGCTTTTATTGGTATTGTTTCTTCAGTTTTAACTTACTTAACAGTTCCAAGATTAACAATAATAACAACCATTCTTACTAAATACGAATCCATTGAAAAAGTAATCACTAGCAAAAAGCACATATAGATTTCAGACAAAAATAATTAATAGCTAGAAGTGTAGAATTGAAGCTATGTGTGAATGTTATCATGCTTAACTTTGTATTGAATGATTCAATTTAAGCCCAGGTGCTTTGAGCCTGTGCTTTTTTATATGTACATAAAAAACCGGAAACCTTGTTTATTTTTTGGTTAAAATATATCCTTAATGGTAAATTAATTGTGATAAAGAATACTTACTTTATTTTCTAAATGTAGCTTTGAAATACAGTTTGCTCACAAACCCACATCTTACGCTAACTTAAAAGAACCCTTTTTGAAAAAAGATTGATATCAAAACGGGTTCTTTCTTTGCAAAGAATTAACAATTTTTAACGGGAATATATAACCCTAAAAGATATTAGATAGATGATTAGACCGACTATAGGTATAGAAGCCGTGGAAAACATAGGATACCAAATATAATCTAGAAAATAATTCGGAATAAACATATATGAACCAAGAATAAAAAAGGAATAAAATAATATAAAAACAAAAGAAATTCTTACTGCTTTTCCTGTAACTTCTATAGAACGTTCATCTGAAACATCATATTCGGGAAGGATATAATCTTTAATTTTCGCCTGTTTATTCTTTTTCACAACGACTAGTTGGATAACATTCATAAGTAATAAGATGATTGTGATAACTATAAATAATTGCCCTGGTAATTTACTTATATAAACAGAAAATCCGTCTAAATAACCTCTCTTCATTAATTCAAATTGTTGTTGAATTTTAACAAAATCATAAACCATAAAAGCTAACGAAGCATATAACAAAGTCCTTAAAATAACAGTCAACGACATATTCATCATTCTTCCTCCTTTTTGGTAAAAATCTCTTCTATTGGTTCATTGAAAACTTCCGCAATATTCATTGCCAAAAGGAGTGAAGGAATATAACTACCTTTTTCCAATGATACAATAGTTTGTCTGGTTACCCCGACTTTTTCAGCGAGTTTTCCTTGTGTTAAATTATATTTTGCTCTAAATTCCTTCACACGATTAACCAGCAATGTAATCACCTCTTCTTTCTTCTGATTGTAAAGTTAATTTGTCTTTTTGTCTAGTTAACTTTACTTTTTGAAAATTAAGGGTAATAGTTCAACAATAAAAAAACGAATCTGAAAAGACGCAGTTCATCACGTATTCAATTAAATAGACCGTTTCCGGCACTATGCCATTAAGGTGACACTATAATATCCTTTTAATAAAAAATGTACAAAGATGTGTAGAAGTGATGATTTTCGTTAAGATGAATAAACAAAACTCTAACTTTAAGGGGGCACTACCTTTTTAGAGGGTTATTTTTATTCGTTGGGTGTAAAGGTTAGGGATAAAAGGTTGAACAATTATTTCTAGTTGAAATAGGGAATGAAATTATGTGAGGGCTGGGGTTTACGAATACTATGGAAGAGCAATTGTAATCTAATTTAAATTATAATCAAAGAAGGTGAAAATGCTCTTGAGCAGGTTTTAAATTGCCGAGTTTGTGTAAATCACAACCTCGGCTTATTCATTTTCCTAGTTTTTTGATCTGATAATTCCAGCCTTAAATCGAATTTGACATCATAAGAATAATTTATAAGAAAAACGGAAAGGAATAGGTGTAAATTGTAGGAGTTGATAGCAATGGAATTTTATAAAGATGTAGAAATTTACTGTTACAGCTGTCGTAAAAAGACTATCTTTACATGTAAAGATATGAATGGAAAAAAGGGCGTAGATAGCCACTGTAGTGAATGTTCAGTTATTTGGTTTGAATGGCAAAACCGTGCAGTGGAGAGAGAGATGGAAAAGTGGGTTGAATATAATCAAAAACTTATAAATTAATTATTAATATTTAGTAGGGACTACCCCAAAAGTTTATTTTGATGATTTATAGGACAACCCTGCGTATATTTAATTAAATATAATGATAACGAAAACAATGTACATCTTAGAAACGATTCATTTTTATAACATTTCAGTCAACAATGTATGAAAGTCTAAAAAGCAAACAACGAATGCGCTAATAGTTGTCTCTAAATACGTATCGTGTCATACTTGTATGTTATTTAAAGCTTTTTTCAAATTTCATTGAAGTTTTTACGGTTATGACATTACACTTTTATTCACGATCATTCCTGCTATAATATTCATAAAAGGGATATTTTGGGGGTATAAGTTGAAAATTAATATTTGTTTAGCAACAAATGAGGATTATTTTGCTTTGAATACTCTTGTAAAAGAAGGACATGAAGAACATGTAATTGAAGAACCTACTGTTTTCAAAAGTGTCGAATCGGTTATGCCTAAATCTTATTTTAAAGAACTACTTAAAGATAACGACAGTAATATTTTTATTGCAAAGAATAGTGAATCTGTTATAGGTTTTGCTGTCATCAGCATTGAATCTTCTCCCTCGTTTCCATCTTTAGTTCAGCGTAAATATGCTTATATACATGATTTTGGTGTAAAAAAAGAAATTCAAAAGCATGGTATTGGAAAATTGCTATTTGAAAGATGTAAAGAATGGGCTAAGGCAAGAGGGGCCTTATCTATCGAATTAAATGTTTGGGACTTCAATACCAATGCAATTGAATTCTATAAACATTTAGGGATGGAAAGTATAAGTAGAAAAATGAAGATAAATGTTTAAAATCAAGATTACTAGAATAAGTTTGTTCAGTTTTTGTTTAGAACGATGTAGTATGCTATTCATGTAATCTTGTCAATGTCTTATTTCTACAAGCAGAGGGGACTAGGTATTTCAATCATTTGAACCTAGTCCTTTTTGTTGTTTAATTTGTATAGAGTAGTTCCTAGTGCTAAGGTTTTGCTATGGTATTAAAAAAGAGAAGATCATAAGACGACTAATCCAATATAATAAGGTGGGAAAATTATGAAAATGGCAGTATTATCAGATATTCATGGCAATAAAGAAGCGTTAAAGGCCGTATTAGATGATATACAGCAACGAAATATTGAAAGTATCTATAATTTGGGTGATATTTTGTATGGACCGCTTTTCCCGTTAGAAACATTTGATTTATTAAAGAGAATGGACATAAAAAGTGTTGGCGGAAATTGTGATCGTATGTTGTTACAAGCATCATCAGACAATCCGACTGCGCAATATGTAATAGGTATGCTGGAGAATGAGCATAAAGATTGGTTAAACAATCTGCCATTTTCCATTCAGACAGAAGATTTTTATTTCTGTCATGCCTCTCCAGAAAGTGATGAGCAGTATTTGTTACATGATATAACGCTAAACGGTGCAATTTTAAAGCAGCCACAAGACATAATGAATTTAGTTAAGGAAATTCCACAAAATATCATATTTTGTGGTCATTCTCATCTACCAGCCATTGTTTATTTACCAAATGGCAAGGTTATTGTTAATCCTGGAAGTGTTGGCTTGCCTGCATATGAGGAAGATGAGCCCTTCTATTATAAAATGGAATCGGGGACACCCTTTGCTAATTATACGATTGTGGAAAAACATGATAGCGATTGGATTTTCGCGCAAATAAATATTGCCTATGATGTAACTGATGCGATAAAGCAAAGTGAAAAACTAAATAGACCTGATTGGGCACGAGCATTAAAGTTTGGACATGTCTAGGAACAAGCTGCAAATTGCCATTGTTTGCAGCTTGAGTCAGGCTAATTAGATTTTAAAGTATGGTCTTTTTCTATAAGTACTTTAAACAGATTTTTCTTTTGAATAAAGAGGATAACAGAAGCTTGAATCGTCATGGCTACTATTAGCAGGATAAAGTGAGAATTGTGATAGAGGAAGAAGGACATAAAGTAAAATATTGGCGCCGATGATAAGTATGAAATATATTGATTTTTAGTGACCACATAGATAATAGTTGAAAGGCAAGTGGTTACTAGGAGAAGCTCAAGTACAATTCCAATGGAAGCACTATCCATGTAATATTGTAATTCATCAATAATTGTCATATAAAAACCCCCTTATAAAGTAATTAAATTGTAACATATTAACAATTGTGAGTGTGTATTTTTCAGGAAATTCTAAAAAATACTCCCATTAGCTAACAGTTTGTCAACCTAATAGGAGCATATTGTGGTTTGATTAGATTTCCTCCTGAAAATAAATTTTATAATACTTACGATTTGTAGCTTCATCATAGCCTACTTCGATAAGCTCATCTACCTGCTCGATATTTTGTACATTAACCTGAATTTCAATATTGGAATCTAGCTTTATTTTACGTTTATATTTTTTTTCGGCCTTTTCAAGTGCACTTTCAGAAATGATCGTTTCATAGGGCTTTACAGAATTTATGATTATATCCCTTTGTGTAGAATCTGTTTTATCGAATACCGTTTCGATATATTCATTTACTTGAAATTCATCCTCATTTCTAAAATAATCCAGCGTTTTATTTAATAATCCTAGTTTTTCTGTGTTTGAAAAATTGTCTTCTTTAAGAATATACTTTTTACATTCAGTTAACGCCAAATTCGTTTTGTGATAATGTTCATCCGCTGCCTTAATCTTTAAAAAGCGCTCCTGCCAATAGACAATATCCTCTTTTCTCTTTGTTTTAATAAATACAGCAGGTACCTGTTCCTCACCCATATCCACGATGATGGCCATATTATTGATCTTTTTTACATTAATGCCGTCAATACCATGAATAATCATTTTGTTTTGATCATTTTTAACATCTAAAAACATTTCTTTCTCATCAAATTTAACAATGGCAACAATTTTTTTAGCTTCATTCATGAAGAAGCAATTGTCAAACAAGCCAATAAATAATTCACCGCTTTTAATATTAGGATGCTGAGAGACACTATGTAAATGTCTGGCGATGCTTTTGGATTGCTCAAGAAAGCTCTTTTCCTCTTTAAAAATGGCACTAACATATGTATATACCTCATTTAAGGCAATATTAGTTTCATGGAAAAATTCATACTGCTGCTCTAAATCGATTTTACTAAATGCTAGTTGTGTAAAAGCGGCTTCTAGCATGACTTCGGGATGTGTAAACGATTCCTCACCTAGCACAAGTGAGTCGCTTATAAAATGGATGATATACTGTGCTAATTTACTTTCACTAACTTCTAGCATATTTCTTCACCTTCTATTTATTCAATGTAGATAATATACCATATTCTCTTTTATAAAACCTATTTGACGAAGATTGCTTATTGTAAGTTTAAAAAGCGAATGGATAGATAAAAATGAAATTATAGAAGTAGAAAGCAGTTAGTGAGGGTGATAATGATGTGGGGAAAGGTGGTATCCTACATACCAGAATGGGGAGTATTTCTGCAAGGGTTTTTGGTATTTCTTATTCCTTATATTCTGTACAAATTGTTTAATGGATTGATACTTCATCGGAAGAAAAATGGAATGCTAGAAATCAAAACAACAGAAGTTGAAAAACAAAAATGGATAAATTCAAAGCATGTTCAAGTTTCGCTCACTGATTTTACAGGTGATATTACCCAAGACCTCTCCTTTATAAGAAACGCAATTGGACATAACTGGGATGTGCATTTTAGAGAGTTTTATCTTGGTAGCACTGGTAATCGTGCAGCAATCATTTTTCTGGAAGGATTATCTGATAAAGAGATGATTGATAAACATATTTTATCTTCACTAATGGGTAGCTTTTCAGAAACAAAAAATCAGGAATTAAATCACATTGATTTACAAGAGCATATAACAAATCATGTTCTTGCAGTTAGTGATTTAACAAAGGAGCAGGATGTCAAAAAATCTGTAGCGAAAGTATTGATTGGATCCACTTTATTAGTAGTGGACGGTATGCAACATGTGTTTATTTTGGGTACCACAAAAAATAAATTGCGTAGTATTGAAGAGCCTGTATCGGAGGCCTTGGTTAGAGGTCCAAGGATAGGTTTTACAGAAACGTTAAGTAATAATACAGCTTTATTACGACAGCATGGAGAAAATTGTGACCTATCTATGATTCCTATGCAGGTTGGTGAGCGCTCCAAAAAAGAGTTAGTCCTTGCCTATATAAAAGAGATTGCTGATCCCAACTTAATTGAAGAGGTCAAACATAGAATCAACAAAATAAATATAGATGATGTACCTGAATCGGGGTATATAGAGCAATTGATAGAGGATAATTTCCTTAGCCCATTTACACAAGTACAGAATACAGAACGGCCTGACAGAGTGATGGGGGCTTTGCTAGAAGGACGAGTAGCGATTTTGCTTGATGGCACACCTTATGCCCTAATTGTTCCTGTTACTTTTAGCATGCTATTGCAATCACCTGAAGACTATTATGAGCGTTGGCTACCCAGTTCATTAATTCGTCTGCTCCGATATCTAGCGGCTGGAATTACGCTTTTAGCACCCTCCTTATATATTTCATTTGTCTCTTTTCATCAAGGCTTAATACCAACCAAACTAGCATTGTCCATGATGGGAACAAGAGAAGGAGTTCCTTTTCCTGCAATAATAGAGGCATTAATTATGGAGGTAGCTATTGAAATATTACGAGAAGCTGGACTTCGCCTACCTAAACCTATAGGACCGACAATGGGAATTGTGGGAGGGCTGGTTATTGGAGAAGCTGCAGTTCAAGCAGGAATAGTGAGCCCAATTATGGTCATTGTGGTAGCTTTAACAGCGATTTCTTCTTTTGCTATACCTCAATACAGTGCAGGTATAACATTACGATTGCTTCGATTTGTTTCGATGTTTTTTGCGGCAATATTTGGATTATTTGGGGTTGTATTGTTCTTCCTTTTTCTATGTAGTCATTTAGTAAAACTAAAAAGCTTTGGCGTTCCCTATGTAAGCCCAACTATTCCATATCGAGCGAGTGATTGGAAAGATTTTATGGTTCGAATGCCATTAATGATGATGAAGCGCCGTCCTAAGATGCTGCATACGAAAGATCCTATCCGCAAAGATTAATCCTCTAGAAAGGACATTGACTTAGCATGATAATTAGTTCACAAGATAAAATTAGCTCTTCACAGGCACTTGTTATCCTTGTCAATTATATTCTTGCAACTGGAATTCTTACACTGCCTCGAGCATCTGTAGAGAAGGTGAAAACGCCAGATGTTTGGATTAGTGTTTTTTTAGGCGGAATTATTGCGATGATTGCAGGAATTATTATTGTGAAATTAAGTCAGCAATTTCCTGAAAAAACCTTTTATCAGTACAATCAAGAAATTGTTGGAAAATGGCTTGGCTGGATGCTAAGCTTGCTGATTATTAGCTATTTCTTTACAATTTCTGCATTTGAGGTCAGGACAATGGCCGAGGTGACCTCTCTTTTTTTGTTAGAGGGCACCCCCACCTGGGCAATCATTCTGCCCTTTATGTGGGTTGGCTTATATTTGGTTAGTAGCGGTATAAACTCGATTGCTCGACTATTTGAAATCATTTTTCCCATTACATTTGTTATTTTCTTGCTAGTTGCCTTTTTAAGCTTTGGAATTTTTGAGCTAGATAATCTTCGTCCCGTATTAGGCTTAGGTGTTACCCCGATGTTAAAAGGAATAAAAACAGCTACACTGGCATTTTTAGGACCAGAAATTATGTTGCTACTAGTCGCCTTTATGAAGCCAGCTGACAAAACAAAGGCTGTTAGAATCGTATTAGTTGGCTTAATAATTCCTCTCATTTTTTATGTGATTACTGTTGTAATGGTGATTGGGGCATTATCTATAGAGGGAGTTGTGACAAGAACATGGCCAACAATTGAACTGATGAGAAGTTTTGAAATTCCGGGCTTAATCTTTGAACGATTCGAATCCTTTTTACTTGTCATATGGATTATGCAAATATTTGCTACATTTACAATTACTTATTATGCGGCTGCATTAGGCCTGGCTCAACTATTTCAAACTAATATTCAACCTTTCTTGTTTGGCTTACTGCCTGTTATATATATAATTGCAATGACGCCAAAAAATATAAATGATCTATTTAAATTTGGCAATCTGATAGGCCATGCAGCTATTATTCTTTTCGGTATACTACCGATATTTTTACTTATTATTTCAAAACTGAAGGGTGAAAAAGCATGACATTAATGCGTTTGTATCAAAGGTTTCTGTTGGGGGCGATGTTAATCTTAATCCTTTTACCTCTATCAGGATGCTGGAGTAATAAAGAAATAGAAGATTTAGGTCTAGTAGCAGGCACTTCCTTGGACTTAGCTACAAACAGTGATTATTCGGGAAGCTTGGAGGAGCAAGAAGGGAGATCTTCAAATAGAGAGCTCATTACGATAACCAATCAATTAGTAACCTCAGAGACAACTGCTACTGGAGCAAAAGGAGGGACTGTCCATCAACAAGCCTATAAAAATGTTTCTGAAACTGGAGATACCGTACTTCCCACTTTACGAAATATGTTATTGAAAATTGACAAACGGGCCTTTGCAGAACATTCTAAAGTAATTATTATTGGAGAGGACTTAGCGAGTACATTGAATTTAAAACAGACATTGGACTTTTTTCTAAGAGAGCTGGAGATAAGGCCCAGTGGTGTTTTGCTTATTGCTAAAAATCGTGCTAGTGACATACTTGAATCAAATGAACAGACAAAAATTCCAGCGTTTCAACTTAGGGAAATGATTCAAGGTCATGAAAGAACATCTAAAATTCTGCCTCCTATGACATTTGCCAAGTTAGAGGGGAAATTAAATTCGAATGCTAGCTTTTTGTTACAACATGTAGTTTCAGAAAATGGAGAAGTAAAATTTGTGGGTGCTGCAGTCATCGAGGGGAAAACAAAAACATTTCGAGGTTCTTTAAATGCATTAGAATTAGAAGGAATTTCATGGATAACTGGAAAAGCTAAAGGCGGTTTAATCGAAAGTTTTGACGAAAAGACAAATCAGCCTATCATATATGAGGCACTATCTATAAAAAGTAAAATTTCTCCCTCTGTTAAGGGAGACAGTATTTCATTCCATGTCAAAATAGAGTCTGAAGGTAGAATTGCAGAACATTGGGTGCTATCAGAACAAACATTTGACAATAAATTTCTGAAAATAGCAGAACAAACGACAAAAAAAGAAGTAGAGCGCTTGATGGACAATGTATTAAAGAAGATACAGCAACAATATCAAACTGATGTTTCGGGATTTGGCAATAGCTTAAGAATTGAATATCCTAAAGTATGGGAAAAGGTTAAAAAGAATTGGGATCAAACATTCAGTGAGGTACCCATCACATATGAGGTCAAGATAAATATAAAAGATTATGGAACATCGGGCGATTAACCCTATTTGTTCTATAGTCTTTTTGTTTTTTTGAAAAGATGTAGCTTTTGCCTTTATAAGTTAAAAGGTCATTATCAATGTAGCCTTAAAGAATGGATATATTAGGGCTAAATAGTCGTCTCGAAACTTTGTATTGTTCAAGGTTTCGAGACTTTCTATGGGATTTTTAGCGATCATATTCATAGTCATAGGGTACATCCTTACTCCCGCAGCCAGCAAGAAAAAACGAGAGAGAAAGTAATAGAATCATACTAACTACAAATTTTTTCATTTCCGCTAACACTCCTTTACATAAATGATTATTTAAAAAGGCAGATTGGTTTTCACTTTACCATTATAGTGTAAATGGATTGGCTTCATAAGTACATATTTATCCCAAATAAAACGGGCAAGTTAATAAGCGTTTTGTCATTTTTCATTTTGAATGAAAAACAAGCACCTTTACCATTATCAACACTTTTTACTAGAAGAGTTTGTAATTCCTCTTTTTAGGATAGACTTTTAACGAGTAACAGGAAGGAGGGGTCAAAATTGTTACAATTTGATTCAAAAATAGTTGGAAAAGAAATTGGATTTGGCTATTTACGCGATAAAATCGAAGGTCGTGGATTTACCATTGGCGGTAACTGGGAGTATTATAAAGGAAGCTTTGATACGGTATTGTGGAAAGAAGGCGGAGAGACAATTTATTTACGCGTGCCGTTTGTTGTAACAGAAGGAGAGCTAGATAACGAAGATGCCAAAATACGCTTCCAAAACCCATTTGTCATAAAGCATGTGGCAAATGTTGGCTTAGATTATGATGAGGGCTCTTTACTAGATGCTTCAGGAGTAAGTCAATTTCAGACACCAGTTGACAAGGATGGTCATATTCATGATAAAAGTAGATGGATAAGTGCTGGTGAGCAGGTTGTAGAAAAAAGAGTGCTTCCGTACTTTCATTAAAATAGAGGATTCATTTAGATAAAAAATAATATCACTTAGTACGGTTTTAAGTCTTTTATCCTTCATTAAATTTAGTACGTAATAATCAAAAAAGAAAATTTAATTGTCAGAAAAAATTGCCAATATTATAATAGAGCTAATTAATACTACTAAATGAGGTGAGTTAATGGGAAAAGCAGCTAGTGATGATTTTCTTCATTCATATCAGAAATTGCAGCAAGAACGACTCATCGATCGGAAAGAAGAGTATTTAGAGGTGCTGGAAAAGACAAAGGCTAAAGGTGAGATATTAGAATTTGATTCCTTTGTAGATATAGTAGAAGAGACGTCTAAATGACGTCTCATAGTGTTGAAAAACTAAATGGTCAAGGGACTCTTTATGAATATTTAGCCAAAATGAAGGTGATTTCCGTTCCAGGCTACTCGCTTTCCTGTGGGCGAGCGACGAGCCGCTTCCTGCGCTGACGCTCCGTGCAGGGTCTCGTCTGTCTCGCTATCCCACGGGAGTCGAGTAGCCTTGCACTCCAATCAACAATAGTGTAGAACTTTAAATATTCTCTTCCCTCAAAAGTAAAATAAAAACATGTTACTCACCATCATTAAATAGATAGAATAGTGGTACAATTCTATAGCTGTTAACCTACTTTCTATGATAAAACTACTTTTTCATTTTTGTCGCTCTGCATACACATAGAAAAATGTTATCAAAGCTCCATTTTTGCACAATATAGTGATGGCTAAGACTTCAAATTTATCACTATACATTTGTGTGAAATGGCAGAAGAAAATACTATGAGCAGTGGTTGATTGGAGTGTAGACTGAGTGACTCCTCGGGGATTCAGCGTCACAGATGAGACCCTGGAGCGAGCAGCGCGAGTGAAGCGGCTCATCGGACGCCCCCAGGAAAGCACTCAGTCGGAACGGAGATCAACCCCTCGTTTTGAAAAAGGACTATACTTTTAATTTGTCACCTTGATTTCATTGTCAGAATAGTATTTCAACAACATGAGACGTCTAAATGACGTCTTTTTCTTTTGTACACTACTGTCAGTAACAAAATTAGAAGGGAGGATCGCTGATGAAAAAAGCGAATATATTATTGTTACTACTACTGTTGTGTGTTCTTGGAGGGTGCACCAAAATCAAGCAAGATGAAAAACCTGAAAATGCTACAAACTTAACAACTTCAAATCTTGAAATTATCGCTGATAATCTACATGCACCTTGGTCTATTCAAAAAAGTGGCGATGTTTTTTATTTATCTGAGAGACCAGGGAATATTGTAAAAATTGAAGACGGAAAAGTAGAAAGACAACATGTTGAACTTAATAAGGAGCTTTCTACTGCTTCAGAGGCTGGGTTATTAGGATTTGTTCTTGCTCCAGATTTTCCTGAGTCAAAAAGGGCATATGCCTATTATACGTATGTTCAAGGCTCTAAACAGTTTAATCGGATTATCACTTTGATGCTACAGGGGAACAAATGGAAGGAAGAGCGTTTGCTAGTTGATCGTATTAATAGTGGCACATACCATCATGGAGGTAGATTAAAAATTGGGCCAGATAGCAAGCTTTATGCAACAGTTGGCGATGCTACGGAGCCTATGCTAGCTCAGGATTTATCCGTACTAGAAGGAAAAATTCTGCGCTTACATTTAGATGGATCTATCCCGGATGATAACCCTTTTCCTAATTCCTATGTTTATAGCTTTGGCCATCGCAATCCTCAAGGTTTGACATGGACATCAGACGGCAGGATGTATGCGAGTGAGCATGGAAATTCAGCTAATGATGAGATCAACATTATACAAAAAGGACAAAATTATGGTTGGCCGAATATAGAAGGCAGTGAAGAACAGCAAGGAATGGTCGCCCCAATTGTTACATCTGGACATGATACGACTTGGGCTCCTTCAGGAATGGATAATAATGAAGAGAAATTGTATGTGGCAGCATTAAGAGGAGCGGCAATATTGGAATTTTCTATAGAAACGCTGGAAAAAAGAGAGCTAGTTTCAGATCTTGGTCGCATTCGAGATCTTTACGTAGACAATCAATATCTATATTTCATTAGTAATAATACGGATGGTCGTGGTAATCCATTAACAAATGATGATAAGCTATATCGAATCCCATTGTAATATTGAAATATTGGCAGACAATTGCCTCTCTTAAATAGGGAGAATGTTGCAGACTAAGTAAAGGATTGAAAAAAGGTGCTTAAAAAAATTAGGCACCTTTTTATGCTATGACATGCTACTAAGCATATTTGCTTTTTTAATAATTGGTTTTTTAAATTTTAATTTAGTTTCAATATCATTTACAAAGATCTCAAAATAAAACTTAAGTTCTTCAAAACCGGCGTGAGTATGCTTTTTTATATAATGGACATAGTCATTACTCAAGGATTTTACAACATGGGCTGCGACAGAATTAGAGATATCTTTAAAATATTCTGTCAGACATTGATGCAAGCTCGAATATTTTATTTGTTCTTCTAGCTCTGGAAACTCAGCAATTAAATAATCCTTTACTAGAATTTCTAATGCCATTCGATAGCCAGTCGTTGCTAGTTCAATTTGATCCAAATTTTCTGCCAATGCAGCTTGTCTATATATATTAGCAAATTGCGGAGAAAATTCAGCAATAATAATTGGAACAGCTTTATTTGTCATCTCTGGATAAACAGAATGAAAAGTAATGCTATTATTTGAAGTTTTACGGAAATGTGTAGTAACAAAATTTTTTCTACAACCTACACACGAATGTGAAAGAAAATTCATATCAAAATGTAAATCATAAGATAGCTGTTTGGCATCGATTGTCGATGGAATCATCCAGACATAGCAATGGGGACATTGCTTAGGAATTAAATATGTAACAACATCGAAATAAGAGATACCCAATGTTGTAGAAATTGCTTGAAATTCTATAGCCATAATTCACACACTCCCTCTCAGTAAATTATAGCAATATCTTTTGCCCAATCACATGGTAATAATTATCTGTATTAGCTCCATTGAGCATAAAATAATCTCTGGTACTTCATAAAAAAATGTGGGTGATCTAGGGCAAGATTATTTAAATTAACGACTAATAGTGATAATAGTCTATATTAGATACTTATTATGCTATATGTTGAGAAAAATATTATATGATTGTGAAATATGTTTATTGATAATAAATAGAAAGCTCAGTTTCCTTAATGGAGGAAACTGGCTTTCAATGAATTATTGTGCAACATCACTAGCATTATCAATAATGCTTTGTGGGATATCAATTGTTTTTAGATGGTTGAATTCAGTGTATGTAATAACTGTCTTCGTTTTTGTTGATAATTCTTCATCTTCCACTTTAATTTTCATATCCATAATCACATCTATTTTATTTGTATCAAAAGTTTCTTTATCAATGTATATCACGTAGTTCATTTTATCAATCGTTAAGTTATCAAGAGGGTTTTCTTGAAGGTTAAGCTCTTGCATTGATTTTTGAATCTCAGAATCGATAAGTTCTTTAAATTTATCGCCCTTTGCGTCTAATGTTAAAACATATGCATCATCTGTTTGCTCAAACTTAAAATCACCAATAAATTTTTTCAGCTGATCTAATTGTTCCTTAGCGTTTGCGGGTGATGCAGTTTCTTTTATAATCGCATCAATATCAGTACTTGGTAACTTTAACCATTTATCATCAGATGACGTTTCGTCTTTTACAAAAATGCCTAAATCCTGCTTCATATACATTTCAACTGATGCTTCGGTATTTTGGTCGCCTTCACTAAGCATATCTGGCGCTGTCGTTGTAACTGTAACGTGCATAGCAAGTGGTTCAGTAACTACATCCATCTCCATTTTTGAATCGCTAGTAAATTCCATCGCGTTTTCGCCTGACCCCATTTTTGTTTCTTGGGTCATCTCCATTTTGGCACTAGCACTTTTAACGTCTGCTTGGCGATCTACCGCTTTGTCATACACTTGCTCTAGAGTAAGTGTACTTTTTTTAGTTGTGTCTTTCGTTGGGGTAGCACTACTGTTACAAGCTGCTAGTGTTAATGCAAGTGCTCCAACACTTAAGACTTTAAAAAATTTGTTCATTTCTTTCATCTCCTATTCTTGGTAAAAAAACAATATCTACTAGTATACATAACTATAAAAGGAAAAGATTCATTATTTTAAATAAAATTTTAATTCAATATTAAAATAATAGTAAATAACCAATTTTCACCTCTATTTTTATGTCTTCTTGCATATTAAGTGACAAGAAGAAGTAGTACCTGAATAATAAATGTAGGAGGAAGTGTTACAGAGAGTAAGTTAGTTAGCTTTAGATATTGAATGATTTTTTTGATGATATTTTTAAAACGTTGTAATTATTGTGGATATTGGGGACGCATTTCATTTGATTGAAGTAAAAGTTATTTTTTCAAAAAAGAAAAAGCCGAGAAAATAATATTTTCTCGACTTTTTTTATCAGTTATAGCCCCAGATCATTGCAAATAATGTACCAATGATTGTGACAACACCTACGAATACAGAATATAATATCGTTGTATATAACGTTTTCTTATCTTCGGATTCACCGATGTGCATGAATAATACTAATTGTACAGTCGCTTGTGCTAGAGCAGTTACTAGTAAAATGCCAAATGCCATATTAAGTGACATATCGAATTTAACAACTGCTAAAGCTACAATTGTTAGTAATAGTGAGAAGCCGAAGCCCATCACATGTTGTTTTGGGAATAATTCCTTCATCAGCTAATCAGTCCTTTCAAGTAGACGAAGCTGAAGATGAAAATCCAAACAACGTCTAAGAAGTGCCAGTACAGTGAGAAGATAAACGCTTTGTTAGCCGTTTGTGGGTTTAAACCACGGTTAGCTACTTGCATTAAAATGGCAACGCCCCAGAAGAAACCAAATGTTACGTGGAGACCGTGCGTACCAAGTAAAGTCATCAATGCCGATAAGAATGCACTTGTTCGAATTGTTGCACCTTCATGAACATATGTCACAAACTCATCAATCTCAATACCTAAGAAACCAAGGCCTAAAAGCAGTGTAATGATGAAAAATGTCATCATTGCTTTTTTATTGCCAATGCGCATTGCATGAACGCCAAGACCAATTGTGAAACTACTTGTTAATAATAAGAATGTTTCCCATAATACTGGTGTTAATTCAAAAATTTCAGCGCCATTTGGACCGCTACCTGTACGTGTATGAAGTGTGAAATATACAGTAAATAGTGTAGCAAATAACACGATTTCGGCGCCAAGGAAAATCCAGAAACCGAAAATTTTCAGGCGATTTTCCTCTGTACTATATTCTAATGGAAGTGAAGAATCGATTTTCATATTATTTATCACCTCTCAAGCTTTTCTCAGTAGCCATAACTTCCTCAACTGAAATGTAACGACCATGATCTTTTTCAAATGAACGATGAATCATAAAGCCAAATACACCAAGCATACTAATGATGGCTGGAATCCATAGATTGAATACAGCGAAGAATGCTGCAAGGAAGAAGAATCCGCTCATCCAGAATGGTGTGCCAGTGTTGTTCGGCATGTGAATTTTTTCAATTTTACCTGCTGTAATATCGCGACCTTCTTTTTTCGCGAACCAGTATTCATCTAAACGTGTAACCGTTGGAACTACTGCAAAGTTATACTCTGGTACTGGAGAATGAGTAGCCCATTCTAGCGTACGACCATCCCAAACATCCGCTTTTTCATTACGAGGCATATGTTTCCAGCTGTAGTAGATATTGTACACGATTAACGCGAAGCCGACAGCTAGACCAAGTCCACCGATGAACGATAGCATGTTCAATGGACCATAGCCAGTAGACTCAGAGTAAGTATACATACGACGAGCATAACCATCTAAACCTAAAATGAATAATGGGAAGAAGGTTACGTTGAAACATACTGCAATAAACCAGAAACCAGCTTTCCCTAACTTTTCATTTAAACGGAAACCGAACATTTTTGGCCACCAGTAGTGGTAACCAGCAAGTACACCAAATACTGTCCCTGGAATTAATACATAGTGGAAGTGGGCAACTAAGAACATCGTATTATGATATTGATAGTCGGCACTTGCCATTGCTAGCATAACCCCTGTAACCCCACCAATTGTGAAGATCGGAATAAAGCCAAGTGCGTAAAGCATTGGAGTAGTAAATTGAATCTTCCCGTGCCTCATTGTCAGCAACCAGTTAAAGATTTTAACCCCAGTTGGAACTGCGATTGCCATTGTTGTAATAGAGAATACACTGTTTACCATTACACCGTGACCCATTGTATAGAAGTGGTGGGCCCATACTAAGAATGATAGTAACGAAATAACGACCATACTCATAACCATTGATTTATAGCCGTATAAGTTTTTACGTGCAAATGTTGCAATGATTTCTGAGAAGATACCGAAAGCAGGTAGGATAACGATGTATACTTCAGGATGTCCCCAAACCCAGAATAGGTTGGCCCAAAGCATATCCATACCGCCATTTTGCATTGCAAAGAACTGTGTACCAAATTGACGGTCAAGCATCATTAATGCAAGCGCTACAGTTAACACTGGGAATGCAAATACGATAATAATGTTTGTAATTAAAATTGACCAAGTGAACATTGGCATTTTCATTAATGTCATACCAGGTGCACGCATTTTAATGATTGTTGTAATAAAGTTTACACCCGTCATTAATGTACCAATACCTGATAACTGTAAAGCTAAAGAATAGTAGTTGTTCCCAACAGTTGGACTAAACTCTGTTCCTGATAGTGGGAAGTAGGCTGTCCAACCAGCATCTGGAGAACCACCAATGATAAATGATAAGTTTAATAAACCAGCACCAGCTGCAAATAACCAGAAGCTGACTGCATTTAGACGTGGAAAGGCTACGTCACGTGCACCAATTTGCAGTGGGATAACAATATTCATTAAACCAATTACGAATGGCATAGCCATAAATAAAATCATTAATAAACCGTGTGTTGTAAATATTTCATTATAGTGTTGTGCATCTAGAAGTCCATTGTCTGGAACCGCCGTTTGTGCACGCATTAACAATGCATCAATACCACCGCGGAAAAGCATTAAAAGCGCTACAGCGATATACATAATACCGATTTTTTTATGGTCAACAGTTGAAAGCCAGTTTTTATAGAAATAGCCCCATTTTTTGAAATAAGTAAGGCCAGCAAAAATAACAACTGCTCCAACGACGATACTAATAGCTGCCGCTAAAATCATCGGTTCTTGCATTGGATGGAAAACTTCTTCCATACTCATTGGATGCGCTCCTTTCAGATTTAAAAATTAATGTGAATGTGTTGCATTAGAATTTTCTTGTGAATCTGTTGAATGGCCCTCATGGTTCATCTTAGAGTGATCCATTTCTTTGTCAGACATGTTCATATGTTCACTATGTTCCATAGGAGCAGGACTAAATTCTAAATGTGTTGATGAATAGCTGGAACGACCAACATGCTCAGCTTTTAATAGCTCATCAAATTTCTCTTTTGTTAATGGTTTTTCATTTGCCTTTACATCTGAAACCCATTTATCAAAATCTTCCTGTGTCATAGATTGTGCTTCAAATTCCATTTCAGCAAATCCACGACCACTAAAGTTGGAGTTACGTCCCATATATGAACCAACCTCATCAGCTGCTAAGTGAATAGTAGTCAACATGTCGCTCATTGCGTATTTTTGACCTGCTAATTGAGGAATCCAAAAACTTGTAATTGGTCCGAAAGAGTACAGTTTAAATTCAATTGGTCGATCAACTGGAATATTTACGTAGTTTACTGTCTCAATTCCTTGCTCTGGATAGCTAAAATGCCATTTCCAGTTAGAAGAAGAAGCATAAATTACAAGTGGCTCTTGATTGTCATAACCATCTGGCTTGGCTTCTACTGTACTTGTTGTTCTAACTGTTACGATTGCTAAAAACGCAACAATGATAATTGGAATAACTGTCCATGTAATTTCAAGTAAATGACTGCCTTCTTCATGAGGTGGCTCATAATTAGCAGGTGCTTTTGAAGCACGATATTTTGTTAGCATAAATATTAAAAGTACATACACGACTAATAATATAAAGGCCATTGTGATAATGGATAAAATAATTGTGTCTGATAATGTTTTAGCATTTGGTCCTTTTGGATCTAAAATTGTTAGAGGTTCACATCCAGCAAGAATGGCAAGGGCACTAAATGCTACAAACATTAAGCTTAACTTCTTTTTCATGTTTGACTCCTTTCTATAGAACGACTATTCATAAATTTCATGTTAAATTTCACATTTATAAATAGATGAGTAAATAAGGTCACCTCTTTTATTTGGTGTACCAATCAAAGTCCTAAAAGTACTTACAATGGCATGGTTCAATATGAAACATTGAATCTAGTGTTTGATTGGTCTAGTGCAAGCGTTTGCAAAGCCATAAATCTGTGCAATCGAATTAAAGACTGTGCCATAATCAATCGACACAAATGGCGTTGTTTGCACATTGGATTATACGCCCCGTTTTACAGAAAAAAAATTATTTTGTTATAAATTTAATAGTAAGTAGGGGGTGAATATGAACATTTTTTGAACAAAAAACGTTATTTTAATATTGGTATTTTAAGGCTTTGTAAAATAAACACTGTTGAAACGTTGAAAATACTGAGTTTATGGTATTTACCTAAGTAAATAATTTTTTTTGTGAAAATACCATTTCACATTTTGGACGCCATTTTGTAATAAAATACGCGTGAAGTCAAAGAGGATGAAACATTTTGGTTGCGTTTTATTGAAAAAAGGAGTACATCAAAAGATAATTTAAGCATAAAAAAGGATAATTTTTCAATGTAAGGAATGATTATAAAGGGGGAATTTGGAATGAAATATTAATTATGTTAATATAATTAATGGATCTCTTTGATATCCAAATATTAGGTTGTGCATGTTTTGCTCGAAAAGTAAAAAATGTTCTAAAAAAAGATAGCAATCTTAGAGTACACTAAGTTTGCTATCTGACATTCTAAGGAATCAGGCACCGAGTTTTAGCCATTTGGCAACTTGTCCATAAATGGCGTTTTGCAGTTTAGGTGATCGATTGTTCATTTTTAATGCGAAGTATAAAGTTTTCATGATATTTAATGTACATGTACGTCCGCTAAAAAAGCTTTCATTATAGCCTTGTGTTACTAAATGCATTTCAAATTTATCAAAAGCTTGCTGAACGAATTCGATTAATGCTTCTTCAGAGTAATTTCGATCTAGAAGGGCTTCGATAATCGTAACTAAGCGTTCCTCCTCATCGTTTACATAGACGGTATTTTTCCACGAAACAAGTTTTAATGCATGCAAAATGGCTGGTGCATACTGTAAATCGAATTTAGGGTGCTTAATCGTCATGGTAGCTAAATCAGCACCATGTGCAATACTGTGCGCCCATCCCTTATCTTGAACAAATCCTCGTGTATCTTTCTCTAATAATAAATACCGTCCAATCTTTTGAAAATAAGGCTCAAGTCGATTGGCGTCTAGTGTTTGTAATGAAGTATCCTTTGATAGTAACCCTGCAACCAATAATGCAGAAAATGATCGTGTAAAGACGCTATCTGTCATTTCTTCCCCAATGTTCAAAAATAAGTAGTTGTCACTAGAGGCTGTGTCAAATAAAAATTGTAGCTGCTGTGTAGTCAGTAAATTGTCACTTAGTAATTCAATAAAAGTACGGTATATTAATTGGTCCCGTAATACAGCATCCGGTGAACCAATATGGTCTAACATCTCTTGTAACAACCATTCGCCATTCTTTATCATAAATTCTTGACGTATGGTAAGCGTCATAGTAGAAAAGGACTTCAATGCATCTTGAATATTCATAGTTATTTCCCCCGAAGTTAAATAAAGTTCTATAAAGCATTTTATCATCATAACAACATTTTTGTTTGTAATAGCGCCTTTTACAGACAAGTTAATAAAATAGTAAAGTTTTCTAGTGATATAGGAGCATATTTACAATGGGAATTCCAGAATCTAAAGAAAGTTGATATGATAGAAACGCCACGAAAAGGATAAACTTATTCAAAGACACAAAAAAAGACATACCTATTTAGTATGTCTCATGCTGTTGAAGTACTATTATGTCAATGAAATCAAGGTGACAAATTAAAAAGTATAGCCTTTTTTCAAAACGAGAGGTTGATCTCCGTTCCGACTGAGTGCTTTCCTGGGGGCGTCCGATGAGCCGCTTCACTCGCGTTGCTCGCTCCAGGGTCTCATCTGTGACGCTGAATCCCCAAGTAGTCACTCAGTCTACACTCCAATCAACCATTGCTCATAGTATTTTCATTGGCATTTCACATAAATGTATAGTGATAAATTGAAGTCTTAGCCATCACTATTTTTCGCAAAAATGAAGCTGATAACATTTTTCTATGCGAAAGCAATATGTCAGCAATAAGTGGCTTTATGTTTAATTATAAAGTAGTTTTATGCACAAAATGTAGGTTGACAGCTATAGAATTGTACTACTATTTTATCCATTTAATGATGGTGAGTAATATGCTTTTACTTTACTTTTGAGGGAAGAAAATATTTAAAGTTCTACACTATTGCAGATTGGAGTGCAAGGCTACTCGACTCCCGTGGGATAGCGGGACAGACGAGACCCTGCACGGAGCGTCAGCGCAGGAAGCGGCTCGTCGCTCGCCCACAGGAAAGCGAGTAGCCTGGAACGGAAATCACCTTCATTTTGACTAAATATTCACAAAGGGTCCCTTGACCATTTAGTTTTTCAACACTATGAGACATACCTATTTAGTATGTCTGACCTTAACTATAAGATTACAGCTGATTTAACGCCAATTGGCCAATCTGTAACTGTACCCTGATTTGTTTTTAATTCTACAAGAATATTAGCATTTTTTATGGCATCTATTAGCCATTCGCTGTAATGGAGATTCGGTTGTGGATGCTGTAAAATTTTTTGCATATCCTTTTTATCGATACTAAGAAGTTTATAGTTGCATTCAATGTGTACACTTTGGGGAACAATAAAAAGTGACTCATGTTGATGTCCAATTGAAATGGAGCCAGGAATGTAACCTTGGATACTTATAATATGCGTAATAGCTTCTTGTACGTATGAATCAACCTTAGTGCGAGTTAGAATTTCAAATTCAATCGGGTAATCTTGTTGAGGACCATCCGCTATTGAATATGAAATAACTTTTATTGATAGTGCCTCAAATGTTGGAGAAATACGATTTTCAAATTCACTGACTGTATCCATTAATTGCATGTATTCCACTCCTTGTAAAGAACTTTTGTTTCTTAAATGCAGTCTGCAATGATTTTTAAATAATAGATATTATTAATTATAATACAATTTATTACAAAATATGAATGCAAAAGCAGAGAATTTTTTGTTAAAAATAAGCGTTGCAAAAATTGAGTTAGTGGTGCATTAGCTCCAGTGAAAATGTGAGATTTCTGCACCTTAGAAAAGGCTTGTCGGTTTGCTTATGGATAGAGAGACACCATGTGTCATTTCATTCTCATATTCTGGTGAAGGGTCGACCTTTTAAAGTGTAGTGAAATAGTAGTAAAGAGGTGAGGGAATGACAAAGCGAAAACGACATGTTATAAAACATGACAATATTATTGTTTTTCCAGGTGCTGTTCAGACATTAATACGCGAAGGACATTTGTATGCGGAAAATTATCAATATGAAGAGGCAGTGGCCAGCTTTGAAAAAGCATTTTTATATGAAACAGGAGATGAATTAGCATTAAGTGCCTATGCTTATGCTTTATATGAATTAAAATCATATAACAAAGCTAAAGAAGTTTGTGAGCAATTGCTGGCTATGGGTACGACATTGTACGTGGAAATAATGGAATTATATATTACGGTATGTATGCAATTAAAGCAGTACCATCAAGTAGAGTCGTTAATTACGACATTGCTTGAGGAAGATGTGCTTCCATTAGAGCAGATTGAAAAATTTCAACGATTAAAAAGCATAAATCAAGAAGTTGCGAGAAATCTTCAACAAAAGGAAGATGCACAGCGGTTAATAGAAGAGCAAGAATATGAATTGCTGAAATTTAGTAGTCTTACACCCGATGAGCAATCTATTCGGTTACATCGATTAATGGATACAAATGTGCGACAATTAAAAACGGCTTTAAAAGCTATTATTGAATGTACAACTATTCATCCGTTTGTTCAAAGCTTAGCGCTTATACTTTTAGTTGAACAAGAAGTATCCATTGATATTACAGTTTCAAAATTTGACCAAACAATGGTCATAAACCCGATTGAATTGGTATTACCAAATCAGTTACCTCAGTATAATGAAGTGAAAAAAATAATTGAAAATAAATTACAGCAAGACCCAACAACATTGGAAATGGTACAATATTTAATGGCTAAGCATGCCATTGTAACGTATCCATTTGAATGGCACCCATATGAAGCCGATGATATTGCCTATAGTTATATTGACTTTGTGCAATCTATGCTCGGAAAAGTGCAGGAAATGGACTATGAACTCATCGAATTTTTACAAATGTTAGAAAAACTAACAGAACTACATGAAGTATGAAATAAGTTGAAACTATACGCATCTATGTTATACTAAAATGGTTGTCAAAATCGTAGTTACGAATGAATTGTCTAACATTTAAACTTGATTATTTATTTGGAGGTATTTATACATGTCAGCAAAATGGGAAAAACAAGAAGGTAATATCGGTACTCTTACAATCGAAGTACCTGCTGCAGAAGTAGACGCGGCAATGGACCAAGCATTCAAGAAAGTTGTAAAACAAATTAACGTACCAGGTTTCCGTAAAGGTAAAATGCCTCGTAAAATGTTTGAACAACGCTTTGGTATTGAATCTCTATACCAAGACGCTTTAGAAATCATCGTTCCAGATTCTTATGCAAAGGCTATTGATGAAGCTGGAATTATGCCAGTTGATTATCCTGAGATCTCTGGTACAGAAAACTTCGTACATGGTCAAGATTTCACATTCTCAGCTCAAGTAACGGTTAAACCAGAGCCAAAACTTGGCGAGTACAAAGGTTTAGAAGTTGCAAAACTTCCAGTAGACGTTACTGATGAAGAAGTAGAAGCACAAATTAAAGATCAATTAGCTCGTAAAGCAGAGCTTGAAATTAAAGAAGACGAAGCAATCGTAGAAGGTGATACAGCTGTTATCGACTTTGAAGGATTTGTAGGCGAAGAAGCATTTGAAGGTGGAAAAGGCGAGGACTATCCACTAGAAATCGGATCAGGTTCTTTCATTCCTGGTTTCGAGGAGCAACTTGTAGGTGTAAAAGCTGGCGAATCAAAAGACGTTGTTGTTACTTTCCCAGAAGAGTATCATGCGGCTGAATTAGCAGGAAAAGAAGCTACTTTCAAAGTAACTGTAAAAGAAGTTAAAACAAAAGTTCTTCCTGAATTAAATGACGAATTTGTGAAAGAATTAGATTCAGAAGTAGAGAACGTTGATGCTTTACGTGCTAAAATCAAAGAACAAACTGCTGAACAAAAACAAGCAGAGTCAGATGCAGCATTACGTGATGAATTAGTAGAAAAAGCTGCAGAAAATGCAGAATTTGAAGTTCCAGCAGGTATGATTAACTCTGAAACTGATCGTATGTTACAAGAATTCGGTCAACGTTTACAAACGCAAGGTATGAACTTGGATCTTTACTATCAATTCTCAGGTCAATCAGAAGAAGATTTACGTGGACAAATGAAAGAAGAAGCTGAAAGCCGAGTTCGTGTATCTTTAACGCTAGAAGCAATTGCTGAAGCTGAGAAAATTGAAGCAACTGAAGCTGATATCGAAGCTGAATTAGAAAAAATGGCTGCTCAATTTAACATGACAAAAGAACAAATTACAGGTGCACTAGGTGGTACAGCGGTTCTTGAAAATGACATTAAAATTCAAAAAACAGTTGAATTTTTAGTAGAAAACGCTAAAATTACTGAATAGGATTTTTTTGTAACTTGATAGATAAATGAAAACAAGGTACGGCATTATACCGTGCCTTGTTTTATCACATATTCTTTCTTTAGTTGAAAGCCAAGTCCCCTTTATATAGACGCTAAATAATTTGATGATGTTAAACTAATCTCACCATAAAAAGTAATAAAAAGTATCTCAAAATGAACATTTTTAGCAGAGATAGGTAGGTATTCTACACTCAAAAATACATAGTATTGTTTGACTTTTCATACGGTGCTAAATTTTAACTTTATTCAGTAGAGCTGGAGTAAATCAAATGTTACTGAACTTTTGAATGAGGCATAACGCACTAATTTTTAAAACTCCATAGAAAACATACATCCTCTTCTGGATAAAGTTAAGCCTTAGGTGAATGGTATTGATTATTAAAGGCTAAGTAACTAATTAAATGTTTGTAGCTTTTTACTTTAAGGCTTTATATATCCATCATGAGTCAATAATAGTATGATTGCTAATCGCTAGGTTTTTTGGGAATTACAGTTAAAAATCTACGCTTTAACAATAATTCATTTGGCTAAATATTTGATGGCTATGCAAAAAAATAGTAGTATAACAAAATGAATTACGTCTTTAAGTATTTTAAAAATCTATAGCATAATTGCCAGGGCGTAAAATGATGCAGACAATTTATTTGATAAAGGTTCAATAATCTTGTAAGATTGTTGCTTGAATAGGGGTGAAACATATTGTTCAAATTTAATGATGAAAAAGGCAATTTAAAATGCTCATTTTGTGGAAAGCCACAGGAGCAAGTACGTAAATTAGTTGCAGGACCTGGTGTTTATATTTGTGATGAATGTATTGAGCTTTGTTCAGAAATCGTTGTAGAAGAACTAGGCGTTGAGGAAGAAATTGAATTCCAGGACATTCCAAAGCCTAAAGAAATCTTGGCGATTTTAGATGAGTATGTAATTGGACAAGAACGTGCTAAAAAAGCTTTAGCAGTTGCGGTTTACAATCACTACAAACGCATCAATACTAATAGTAAAATTGATGATGTTGAATTAGCAAAATCGAACATTGTGTTAATCGGCCCAACTGGTAGCGGGAAAACATTATTAGCTCAGACATTAGCGCGTATCTTAAACGTACCTTTTGCGATTGCTGATGCTACTTCTCTTACAGAAGCAGGGTATGTTGGTGAGGACGTTGAAAATATCTTACTAAAATTAATTCAATCAGCAGATTATGATATTGAACGTGCAGAAAAAGGAATCATCTATATTGATGAAATTGATAAAGTTGCACGTAAATCTGAAAACCCATCTATTACACGCGATGTATCTGGTGAAGGAGTACAACAGGCGCTTCTGAAAATTTTAGAAGGAACTGTTGCAAGTGTTCCGCCACAGGGTGGACGTAAGCATCCACATCAAGAGTTTTTGCAAATCGATACAACCAATATCCTATTCATTGTAGGTGGAGCGTTTGATGGAATTGAATCCATTATTAAACGTCGTCAGGGTGAGAAAGTAATCGGCTTTGGATCGGATCCAAACAAAGTAGACGTGGATGAAGGCTCCATTATGGCAAAGTTAATTCCAGAGGATTTATTAAAATTTGGGCTTATACCAGAATTCATCGGTCGATTACCAGTGCTTGCAAGTCTAGAGCAATTAAACGAGACTGCGCTTGTACAAATATTAACGGAGCCCAAAAATGCATTGGCTAAGCAATACCAAAAAATGCTTGAATTAGATGGTGTTGAGCTTGAGTTTGATGAAGGTGCCCTAACAGCTATTGCCAAAGAAGCAATTGAGCGTAAAACAGGTGCACGTGGTCTTCGTTCAATTATTGAGTCAACAATGCTTGATGTAATGTACGAACTACCTTCACGTGAAGATGTGAAAAAATGTATCATTACGGCAAAAACAATTACGGATAAAGAAAAACCGAAATTGCTTCTTGAAGATGGCACTGAACTCGATGAAGGTAGCGACACAAAAACTTCAGCATAACAATCAGACGTGACTGAGTCTAATGGTTATGAGATAAAGAGTATTTAGCTGACTTCGATTGTGCAATATTCGCACAGATCGACAGTCAGCTTTTTATTCATTCATACATAAAGCCAATAATAATTAGATGTAATTTTTGGCTCGTTTGATTAACTAGTGTGAATCAGCTATTTAGACACATACTAGTAGAGCGGGATGTAAATTAGAAAATTTTGACGGAGGTGAATACCCGCATGGTGACAATACAAAAAACAACAAATGTACCATTATTGCCTTTACGTGGCCTTTTAGTATACCCGTCGATGGTGTTACATATTGATGTGGGTAGAAATCGTTCTGTAGCAGCGCTAGAACAGGCAATGTTAGAGGACCAATTGATTTTGCTAGTAACACAAAAGGAAATGCATGATGAACAACCTGAAGAGCAAGATTTATATACAATTGGTACTATGGCATACGTCAAGCAAATGCTCAAATTACCAAATGGAACGTTGCGAATATTGGTAGAAGGTGTTGCACGAGCTACTTGGAGTAACTATAAGGCTTTGGAAAAGTATACGGTTGTTGATGTAGAAATACAGGAGGAAACGATTGATAAGGATGTGGAAACACAGGCTTTAATGCGTACGCTGTTAACATATTTCGAAAGATACGCTAAATCCTCCAATAAAATAACGACTGAAACCATTAATACAGTGGCTGACATTGAAGAACCAGGACGTTTGGCTGATATCATCGCATCACATCTGCCATTTAAAATTGCTGATAAACAAGAAGTATTAGAAATGCTTAGTGTCAAAAAGCGCTTAGACCATTTAATAATTCGTTTACACGATGAGCAAGAAGTGCTAGATCTTGAAAAGAAAATTAATACAAAAGTAAAGCAATCAATGGAACGTACACAAAAAGAATATTATTTACGCGAACAAATGAAAGCTATACAAACGGAGCTAGGAGACCGTGAAGGAAAAACGGGCGAGGTAGCTGAATTACGCAAGCGAATTGAAGAAACAGGTATGCCAGAAACAACAAAAGAGGCAGCGCTTAAAGAGCTAGATCGATATGAAAAATTACCTGGGGCTAGTGCGGAAAGTGGTGTTATCCGTAACTACATTGATTGGCTTATTTCTTTGCCATGGACAAATTCGACTGAAGATCGTATGAATATTGCTCATGCAGAGCGTATTTTAAATCGTGACCATGCTGGTTTAGAAAAGGTAAAAGAACGCGTATTAGAATATTTAGCTGTACGTCAATTGAAAAATTCTTTACGTGGACCAATTTTATGTTTAGCGGGTCCTCCAGGTGTTGGGAAAACATCACTAGCTCGATCAATAGCAGAAAGCTTGGATCGCAAATTTATACGTATTTCATTGGGTGGAGTCCGTGATGAATCTGAAATTCGTGGTCATCGTCGTACGTATGTTGGAGCAATGCCGGGGCGTATTATCCAAGGCATGAAAAAGGCAGGCACCATTAATCCAGTTTTCTTATTAGATGAAATTGATAAAATGTCTAATGACTTTAGAGGTGATCCAGCAGCAGCGATGCTAGAAGTTCTAGATCCTTCACAAAACAATTCTTTTAGTGATCATTATATCGAAGAGCCGTACGACTTATCGAATGTATTGTTTATTGCAACTGCTAACGATTTAAGTACAATTCCAGGCCCATTACTGGATCGTATGGAGATTATTTCTATAGCAGGCTATACAGAAATAGAAAAGGCTCAAATTTCGAAAAATCACTTAATCCCGAAGCAGCTTAAAGAGCATGGCTTGAAAAAAACACAAGTTGTTATAAAGGATGAAGCGGTACTAGATATTATTCGTTACTATACACGTGAAGCCGGAGTTCGTGGACTTGAGCGTCAAATTGCCACGCTTTGTCGTAAAATTGCTAAAATTATTGTCTCTGGTGAGAAAAAACGTGTAACAGTAAGCTCAAAATCATTAGAAGAGCTCTTGGGTAAACATCGCTTCCGTTATGGACAAGCAGAGAAAGAAAACCAAGTTGGTGTAGCTACTGGATTAGCCTATACAACGGTTGGTGGTGATACATTGCAAATAGAGGTATCATTAACACCTGGTAAAGGAAAGATACAACTTACCGGGAAGCTTGGTGAAGTAATGAAAGAATCGGCTCAAACAGCTTTGTCGTATGTTCGTACAAAGATGGCCGAGCTAAAAGTGGATTCAGAATTCTTTGAAACACATGATATTCATATCCATGTTCCTGAAGGAGCTGTACCAAAAGACGGCCCATCTGCTGGTATTACAATGGCGACAGCGATTGTTTCTGCTATTTTACATCGTCCGATACGTCGTGAGGTTGGTATGACAGGTGAAATTACATTACGTGGCCGTGTACTACCAATAGGTGGTTTAAAGGAAAAGACACTCAGTGCCCATCGTGCAGGTTTAACAACAATTATCTGTCCAAAGGATAATGAGCGAGATATTGAGGAAATTCCTGAAAGTGTACGCGAGCAACTTACATTTAAACTAGTGTCATCGGCTGATGAAGTATTAGCCTATGCACTGGACGGAGGTTTTTAGAAAAATGAAAGTCCATAACGTAGAAATGGTCATTAGTGCCGTAAGACCAGACCAATATCCAGAAGATGGACTGCCAGAATTTGCATTAGCCGGTCGTTCTAACGTGGGGAAATCCTCCTTCATTAATCGAATGATTGGCCGTAAAGCTTTAGCACGTATTTCATCTAAGCCAGGAAAAACACAAACGTTGAACTTTTATAAAATCGAAGAGCAATTGTTTTTTGTAGATGTTCCAGGCTATGGTTATGCAAAGGTTTCTAAGACAGAGCGTGAAGCATGGGGAAAAATGATAGAGCGCTACTTCACAGGACGCAAGGAATTAAAGGCGGTCGTACAGATTGTAGATTTACGTCATCCTCCCACAGCAGATGATTGCCTGATGTATGATTTTTTAAAGCATTATAATATCCCTTGTATTGTCATTGCGACTAAAGCAGATAAAATTCCAAAGGGTAAGTGGGATAAACATAAAAAAATTGTAAAAGAAACGCTCAATATGGAGAAGAATGATCCTCTTATTGTGTTTTCTTCAGAAAAAGGAATTGGCTTTGAAGAGACTTGGCGTACGATTGAAAATTTAATGTAATCAACTTCGCCTTGGCGTAATTGTAGCTGCCGCTACGCTTACGCGCAAAAAAAATCTGCCGCTATGCTTTCGATTCAAAAAAAATTTGTAGCTGTCGCTTCGCTTTTCCTACAGAAAATATTTGCTGAATGAAGATAAAACAACATCTATTGCGTCTATTTTTTAGGACAGTAGATGTTTTTTCATTTATAAGTAAAAGCAACAATATAGGACGGAGGTTTTGGAGGAGAAAGTTATGTAGAAAATTGGGAAAATCGCTTGATGAATGAAAGAATTGACCGATAAATTAAATAGGAGGTGGACAGAATGGATATCGCAGCTTTATCAATTGCCATGAATCAAGCGACTTTAATGCAAAATGTATCATTAGCTGTTACAAAACAGGCAATGGAAATGCAACAGCAGAATACAGAACAGTTAGTTGAAATGTTAGATGCTCCACATCCGACAGCCGGACATACAATTGACATCCAAGTATGATTAAAGGTAAGGTAGCTTGAGATTAGAAAGCTACCTCTATCTTTGTGTCTAATGGTTGCTCTAAAAAGAAAGTAGAATGCGTTAAAATGTAACTTTTTGAAGACGTAAAACTACCAATAATACGATATACTATTTATTAATAACAAATTTTAAAGGAGGCGGGATTTGTTGAAAAAGATTCCATACATACTACTGATTTTGTTAATCACGGTTTTCGGGATGTCCTCGAGTCAAACAGCCAATGCTGCTACTCAAATGGTGACAGGATCCTTTGTTGATGTAACATTTTCAGAATATGCAAATCCAAACGGAGTAATAGAAAGAAAACTAAGTAAAATCACTCTACAAAATGATAGCGGTCGTACAGTTACATACAATATAAATGATAATGCCCGCCTATATATTAATAATACAGTCACTACCATTGATGGCTTTAAAATGGGAATGAAGGTAGAGGCAGATATATCTCTTCGAAGTGTTGTTGAGCTTCGCGGTTCATCTAATTCCACAATGGAAACTGAATCTACATCTCCTTCAGCCGGACAAAATACGAAAAAGGCGACAGTTACTGGGGTTGTCACAAGTATTGATCCAAATGGACTATTCATCATGTTTAAGCCAGATATTGGGGAGGAAACAACCTACTATCTAAATAAAGATACAAGCTATCAAAAAAATTCCTCATCTGTGGATATTAGTGCACTCTATGTAGGTGATCGAATTAAGCTTAGTCTTAAAAATCTAAATACGTCTATTGTCACTAAAGTAGATATTAGTGAGACGGGTACATTAGTTGAAAATCTTTATAAAGGTGAAATTCAAGTTGTTAATGCTAATGCAAATAAATTAACGGTAAAAAATCAACATGCCTTTGTAAATTGGGACTTTGGCTCAGAAACGACAACTGCTTTATCTACGATGGATTTTTCATCAAAGGTACCTATTTATGTAGGGAATACCAAAATTGATAAAGGTCAGTTAAAAAACTATATTGGCAGTGAAGCATACTATGCTACGGTTAAACAATTTGGTAAAGAAGTGATCGAGAAAATTGTTGTCTTAAAAAATAACGAACGTACTTACTATGAGCCTATGCTTTCTGTGGATACAAAATATCAATTATTAAAACTTAAATCTGCTGGTTCATTGTACTTCCATGATGGCACAATTTTAATTCGTAATGGGCGTTTAATCGAACCTAATGGCTTACTAGCTTATGGTACAGCCTTTGTAATATCGGACGGTGCTGCACGTGATAATTACGCACAGGTTGTCCAAGTGACAAGTGATAGCTTTATGTCTCCGAACTTAGCAGGTCATGAATTATACTATGGTCGCTTATCTCAAGCAGATGGCTATCTAATTGAAATTAATGATGCAATGAAGATTGAATCCAATGTCTTTAAGAAAACAGATCATGCTGTTCTATCAGTAAGTAATTCTACTAAGGCAATAGTGGATGATGGGAAAAAAGTATATAGTGTTATCCCTGATATTGAGCTTCATTTATTTGAAGGCGATTATGGCTACTTCTATGTGAAAGATGGACATATTCAGGCTGTTCATATCCTTGATAATGCTAAGCCAGTTGCACCATTAATGCTGGCAGGTAAGCTGCAATCAGTTAAATCAACATATCCAGCTGTTATTAATGTAAAGAGTGTCAGTCAATGGCAAAAAGGTCGTTGGTATGAGGCAGGAGAAATGGTTGATATGAATATTGATCAAACTACCCTTATAAAAGCTGGTAAAGTTATTCAACCAGCTGATTTAAAGCCTTCTGATCGTTTATTAGTATTATCAGATCGTTTTGGGAAAGCTCATTTTATTTTAGTAGATTAATTTAATAGAAATTGCGAGTCTCTTGTGAGTAAGATGGATGAAAGATACGACTATATGCAAATGCGTATATCTATTCTTGGATTCTTGAAACTTGCAAGAGACATGCGAATTTTAAGCTTCATTCACTTATTTTTTATACTTGATTTTTGGCAGCTCTATACAGATGTGCATGAAATGAAAGAGAGGAACAAAAAACGAATGCGAAAACATTTATCTAAAATAATGTTAGTAGTTCTTGCAGTAGCTGTAATTGGCGCTACCATCCCGCAAAATGCATTAGCTGCTTCATTGGAAACTACAGGTGCTGTAAAAAATGAATATACATATGAAGAAGCTGTTTTCATTACAGGGACACCAATTATTTTTAAAGGGACAAGTAAAGATATTAAAATTACCGAAAAAGAATCAAAGGGAAAATTAACAGAAACATATAGCCTTAAGCTGACAGCGAGTAATGGTGCTACTTTAACAAGAAATATTGCCTATGAATCAGATGTTGTCGATTATGCTACGATTGGTCAAAAAACGTCCAATGGAGTTGTGAAAAAGTATACTGAAAAAATTGTAGTCGGTAAAACTACCTATACGTTAGTTGATTACCAATTTTCCCAAGGTACAGTGACAGATAATCGTGCTGCTTCAGATTATTATTCTGGTAATGTGATTTCTAGAAAAACTTATTCCTTCCAGTCGGGAACAGGGAAAAATGCTGTTCAAAATACAGTAACCATTGATACTGATAGCCGACATGCTGGCTATGAAAATTTCTGGGGAGCAACAGAAACACAAATTACAGAATCGGTTTATTCTTTTAGTGATGGCAAAACAAGCCATGTGAAAAATCGATTATCTACAAGTAAATCACGTGTACTAAACTATGAACAAAATCTAGGAAGCTTAGGAAGCTTTGATGGCGGGTATGCAGTTGTAAGTGAAAAAGATGTTATTTCTGAATATAATTATAACTTAGCCTCTGGACAAAAGGGGAAATTGGACTTAGATACTGAATATATGCCAACTATCGAACGATTAATTATTCCTAAATTTAGAGATTTAAACAATCATTACGCCAAGGAAGCTATTGATAAATTATACTCTTTAGGTATTTACACAGATACGAGTAACTTTTTCTCTCCGAACACACCAATGAAGCGTTTTGATTTTACAACGGCGATTGGTAAAGCGGTTGATTTACGAGTTATGCAAGAAAAAGAAAATAAATCGAAAAAAACAGCATCTACAAGTGTTTTTAAAGATGTAAAGCGTACTGTAAAGGATTATGCCTACATCGAAACAGCTGTCAAGAAAGGAATTATTAAAGGAGTTACCCCTGAGTATTTTAAACCAGATAGTCCGATTACACGTGGGCAAGCGGCAACGATTTTTGTGCGTGCCTTAGGACTTGAAAACAAAGCACCAGACCCAGGCTATGTAACTAAGTTTACAGATGATGCTCAAATTCCAAATTATACAAAAGACGGAATTTACATTGCCAATGAATTAGGCTTAATGACAGGTGATCCTGTAACAGGTAGATTTAACCCTAACCAACCTTTAACACGAGCACAAGCATCAGTAGTGCTAGAACGTTTCTTGAATTATTTAGAAAATGATTTAAAACAAAACTATCGTGATGATATATTGTTCTTTAATTAAAGAAAGGACTGAACTAAATGGCACATGCTAAAAAAGCATTGTTATCACTGCTTTGCTTCGTATTAGTATTTATGTCAGCAGCTCCTGCTGTTACTTGGGCAGCCACGACTATTCAGGATGTACCAACAAATAATAGTAAATATAAAGCTATATTATGGGCAGTTGATAATGACTTACTTTCATTGAATGGCGGTAATAACTTTTTACCAGATGAACAAATAACTGAACAAGAGCTTGTAGTTATGCTTGCGAAGCTTGATCGTAATTACGCATTAACGTATAACGAAAGTGTAGCGTATAACTTTTATAGTGATTTCTATTTACCTTTTAATGGTACGCATGCAACAGCAAATCGCTCCAAAGCAATAACACGTGGTCAATTTGCACGGGTATATGCAGCCTTTAAAGGTTTAGATTTAGACGAACCTCAAGCAGTACAATATTTATATACAAATGATATTTCAACAGGTAATACAGGCAAAAAAACATTTGCTGATTTTAATCCCTCGACAAAATTAACACGTGGGGATATTGCAGTATTTTTATATCGCGCTGCACAAAATGGTTCCTTAAGTGTTCAAGGATTAAAACGTGCTGCTGCTGGTCGTGATAATGATAAAGTTACTTTACCATCAGGCTTTATGGGCTCAGGTAGTGCAGAATTTGAAGAACCAAAGGATAATTCCAATGATTTTACTGGTCCAGAATATGTAAATAATGCTTTACAAAGCATTGATGTTGAAAAACCTGATTTAATTGCAAATGGAGTTGATTCAACGCTAATTACAGTATCGTTAAAAGCTTGTAATGGTGATCCAATTGCAGACGATAAATCTTATACGTTCCGTGTAACTTCATCATATGGTGCAACAATTGTGGATACAGCAGGCGATCCAGTTAGAAACATACAATCTGATGGCTCTACGGTAACAGCTATCGTAAAAGCACCTGCATTAACAAAGTCTGTCCGTGACACTATCTCATTCGAGCTAATTAACAATACAGATCCAGGTATGAAATGTCTAGTAGGTGAAAAATTAAATGCACAGGTACGTTATTCACCTCAGCCAGAGATGCGTATTGATTACCAAGTGTATGATCCAGCCAATACTGATGATGATAATGGAAATGTTACACCCCCATTTAAACCGTATGAAAAATTGCCTGAGTTCTTTACTGAAAATGTTATTGATGTTTACAATCCAGTTCCTTTAGACAAAGACGCAGATAAAAAGCTGTTTAGTATTGGACAGCAAACGAACGTAACAGATGCGCTTGGAAATGTGCAAAACATGTATTTAAGATATGGTGGCTCTGATCCAAAATATCCAGCATTAGGTTATGAGCATGCTATTTTACAGTTTGAAAACTATGATATTTCTGTTTATTTATTTGAAGAATTATTAAATCGACGATTGAAAGATTCCGTGACAACACCAGCTAAAACAGAAATTATGTATATGATTGCTGATGATGGCCGACCTATATATCGTGTGCAAGGAATTGACGATGCGATTGCTTCACAGGTTGAAAATATAAATCCGGTTGGTTCCATTATTCAACTTATGAATCATATGCCAGAGGAAAAGAAATTAACATTAGAGCATTATGATAGCGTCATGAAAATTTATGCTATTCTTACGAATTTAAGTAACTATGATCGAACAGTTCTATTAAAATATCAAGGCGGTAAATTACTTGGTCAAGTAGAGGCTTATAAAAAGCGTGTAGAAGCATTAAAAGAAAGCGCAGAGGCAGCATCTAGACCTTCTGGTAAAGATCGTTATACAAAAGTAATGGTTACATTAGTGAGAGCAGGCGGGGACCCTATTACTGACTATCAAGGAACTGTAAAAATTAAATTCGATGGTGTAGAAAAAACAGCTTCATTTGTGACAAATACCTCGGATTATTTAGACAAAACAGGTGGACCTGGAACAGCAGTAGCGTACTTTGACTCTATTATTTATGGGAAATCTAAAGTAGAGGCAACATTAGTCAATAAAATTGATCCACGCTATACCACTATATTAAAAGATTTGACGGATAAAACGATTACTAAGGAAATTTTCACGAATCCATATTTCAGTAAAAATGCTTGTTCATTAGCAACAGAGGTCGCATTTGTGGTGGATTACTCAGCATCCATGAAAACAGCTGACCAAACCAATTTCCGTGGTAAGAAAACGATGGAAGCTATAAATCAGATTAAGGCAAAAAATAATATAGTGGTTGAAACGAATACAAAAGCTACTGTACTAGCAGAAGGCAGTACAGAGAATGTATTGAAAAAAGACCTCTATAAAACATCGAAAGAAAAGGGTGCTACAGATATCTTTGCAGGTATTGAATTAGCCCTTACGAAATTCTCAAACGATGCGAAAACTTCAAAAGCAATGGTTGTCATATCTGATGGCAAGACAAGTAAATCAAAAATGACAAAAGTGCTGAATGATGCGAAAAAGCAAGGCGTCAAAGTTTATACAGTAAGTATGGGTAAAAAATCACAAGTTAATGATGCCATTTTAATGCAGCTGGCTTCAGAAACTGGTGGAACTTATTATCATGCAATCGATAATTTACAGTTACATCAAGTATTCCAAAAAATAATTGATGCGATATTATGTAAAACAACTTCTTCAAGCTGTGTAAACCCTGATAATCTATTTGAAGAAGCTTCTGTTACATTACGCAAAGGGAATATTACAATGAATGCTAGAATCGATGGTAATTGTTCAAATGTTGCGAAAGTTAATGTGCGCTTCACCTCTGTAAGTGGAGATGTACAATTTGAATTAAAGAAACGTAGTGATAATGTTTATATGCTGACAAAAACCGTTCAAACTATGCAAGACTTCAAGGTGAACAACGAAATAGAATTCGTAGCATATGATAAAGATGATAAAATCATCACTTTAAAGACTGTAACAATCACTAATTAATAGATAAAAGCTGCTCCTTATTGGGGCAGTTTTTTTATTTGAAACAGGACGTATAATTTGTTACACTTAGTTTATAATAATTCTAATGTAGATGACGAATAACAGTTCTTCATGACATGTTCACAAATTATAGATGAACTTCTGTCGAACTGTGCTATAATGAGATTTGTGAATTAGAACGTGTGAGGTGTTATTCATGCATACCATCGTAGTAGGCTTGAATTATAGAACAGCGCCTGTTGAAATTCGTGAAAAGTTATCATTCATAGAGAGTGAACTACCACAAGCAATGGAAGCGCTGCAAAAACAAAAAAGCATATTAGAAAATGTAATTGTTTCAACATGCAACCGAACAGAAATTTATGCTGTAGTGGATCAATTGCATACGGGACGTCATTTTGTAAAACAATTTTTAGCAAATTGGTTCAATTTACCTGCGGAGACATTTTCTTCTTACCTAACAATTCGAGAAGAGGACGAGGCAATTGAGCATTTATTCAAGGTGACAGCAGGAATTGATTCTATGGTTCTTGGTGAAACGCAAATTTTAGGTCAAGTAAAGAAAAGCTTCTTAAGTGGACAAGAGATTGGAACAACAGGAACGGTGTACAATCAGCTATTTAAACAAGCAGTGACATTTGCGAAGCGTGCACATAATGAAACGGCTATCGGTGAGAACGCGGTATCGGTTTCTTATGCAGCAGTTGAATTAGCGAAGAAAATATTTGGTTCATTACAGCGCAAACATGTGGCTATTTTAGGTGCTGGAAAAATGGGGGAACTTGCTATTGAAAATCTTTACGGTAGCGGTGTTGGAAAAGTAACCGTTATTAACCGTACATTTGAAAAAGCAGAAAGCCTAGCAGCTAAATTCCATGGTGAAGCAAAATCGATGAAAGAGCTACAATGTTCTTTACTGGAAGCGGATATTTTAATTACGTCTACAGGTGCAACCGATTATGTGATTGACTATGAACTAATGCAATTTGTAGAACGTTTACGCAAAGGTAAACCATTATTTATGGTTGATATAGCAGTTCCACGCGATATTGATCCGCGTGTTGGAGATTTACCAAATGTTTTCTTATATGATATTGATGATTTACAGGGGATTGTTGAAGCAAACTTAGCTGAGCGTGAACGTGCAGCAGCTGACATTACGTCAATGATTGGCAAAGAAGTTCTTCAATTTAAAGACTGGGTTGCAACTCTCGGTGTTGTGCCAGTAATTTCAGCGTTACGTAAAAAAGCTAATCATATTCAAGAGGAGACAATGATTAGCATTGAAAATAAAATGCCAGATTTAACGGATCGTGAACGTAAAATTTTAAGCAAACATACTAAATCTATTATTAATCAGTTGTTAAAAGAGCCCATTTTACAAGCAAAAGAAATGGCGAATTCACCAAAAGCAAATGAACAGTTACGTTTATTCCAACAAATTTTTGGTATTGAGGATGCTGTAGAAGCTGAGGTAGAAGCAATGACAAAGCAAGAGCTTGATCGTAAAGAGCGTGTGCAATCATCACAAACTTCTACTGAACCAAAGTACTCTTTCTAAGATGTCTATACGTTCGTATTGAAGAGTGAACCTAATCTAGGATTGAGCAAATCCACGATTCTCTCACGAACTAGACTTTCTACTGATATTACATGAGGCGTTTTCGTATCTGTGTGGTAAACTAAGGATACGAAAACGTTTTTCTTTTCTGGCTAAAGTTGAATACGTCTTTAGCAATTTTGATACAAAGAAGGGATGTCTATTGGCTGATTTGACAATGACAAGGCTTTATGAAGTAATGATCGTCTTGTATGCGATCAGTCTAGTATTTTACTTTACTGATTACTTTTATAAACAAGTACGAGCAAGGCGAATTGCTTTCTGGCTTGTTTCATTTGTATGGGTAATACAAAGTGCCATAATTTTATTAACCTTTGTGGAAACCAAGCGTTTTCCGATTTTATCCTTATCTGAAGGAATTCTTTTTTATTCCTGGCTGCTCGTTACATTATCTATTTTTCTGCACTGTATTGCGCGGGTAGATCTACCGGTATTTATTATTAATATATTAGGATTTTTGTTCGCTAGTATTTTTACGTTTATGCCGAAAAGACCAACTGGAGCAGTTAGTGAAACTTTAATTTCGGAAATGCTTTTTATTCATATATCATTTGCGATTTTATCGTATGCAGCATTTACGCTAACATTTGTTTTTGCGATATTGTATTTGATTTTATATCGGTTACTTAAAAAGAAAAAATGGTCCTATTTATGGACTAGGCTACCATCTTTGCAACAAACAAGTAGCTGGATGAATATATCATTTTTTATTGGAATTCCTATGTTGTTTATAAGTTTAGTTTTAGGGTTTGAATGGGCACTATTAACGTTAGAGAGTCTTTCGATTTTTGATGCAAAAATCATTGGTTCCTTCATTATCTTAATTTTGTATTGCTTGATATTATATGTGAATCGCAAAAGCAAGCTAACAGGAACAACTTATGCATGGGTACATATTTACGCATATCTATTAGTTGTTGTGAACTTCTTCTTAGGAAGTAGTTTATCGCGATTCCATTTATGGTATTAGAAGAAAGGTTGGAGACTGTTGAGAAAAATTATTGTTGGTTCTAGGAGAAGTAAGCTGGCATTAACGCAAACAAATTGGTTTATAAATGAGTTAAAGGCAGCTGGCGTACCATTTGAATTTGAAGTAAAGGAAATTGTTACAAAAGGCGACCAAATTTTAGACGTACAGCTTTCAAAAGTTGGTGGGAAAGGGCTTTTTGTTAAAGAAATTGAACAAGCATTGTTCGATAAAGAAATTGATTTTGCTGTTCATTCGATGAAGGATATGCCCGCAGTACTACCTGAGGGATTAGTAATAGGCTGTATTCCTCCACGTGAAGATGCACGTGATGCATTTATTTCAAAAGGACATGTGAAATTCGCCGATCTTCCTGCTGGTGCTGTAGTAGGAACAAGCTCACTTCGACGTAGTGCTCAGTTGCTAACAGTCCGCCCTGATATAGAAATTAAATGGATTCGAGGAAATGTAGATACACGTTTGGCAAAGCTTGAAACAGATGAATATGATGCTATTATTTTAGCAGCTGCTGGTCTAAAACGTCTTGGCTGGAGCGATGAAGTGGTGACTGAGTTTTTACCTGTCGAGGATTGTCTTCCAGCAGTAGCGCAAGGTTCTCTAGGGATTGAATGCCGTGGCGATGATACTGAACTATTAGCTGAATTAGGCAAATTAACAGATAGCATTACATGGCAAGAAGCACATGCAGAACGTGCTTTCTTAGCAGCTATGGATGGTGGCTGTCAAGTACCTATCGCAGGATATGCTAAATCGAATGGGGAAGAAATTACAATAACTGGTCTTGTTGCTGCACCAGATGCCTCTGTTGTTTATAAGGAGACAGTAGTAGGCACTGATGCGGAAGCAATTGGGAAAGAGCTTGCTGAGATTTTAACGAAGCAAGGTGCCTTTGAATTAATTCAACGCGTAAAGGCAGAGCAAGATGCAAAGTAATTTACCTTTAGAAGGTAAAACAATTATTTTGACAGGGACATCTAAAACGACAACAATTGTAGATGACATTATAGCTTTAGGTGGCCGTGCCGTTATTGCCCCATTGATTGAAACTTGCGAGCTAATTGATAGAAATGATGATGTACAAATAGAGTTAGCACGTCAATTTGAATGGCTTATTTTTACAAGTCAAAATGCTGTAGATGCTTTTGCTAGTAAGATGCAACGATTTAATTTAAGTGCAAGGCATTTTCAAGGAAAGATTGCTTCCATTGGCACTAAAACGACTTCAGCAATAGAAAAGCTTGGATTCCATGTTAGTTTTATGCCTTCTATCTTTAGTGCAGATGTTTTTGTTAAAGAATTTCCTGAAATAGCAGGTAGTAATCCTAGTTGTCTATTTATTCGTGGAGAAAAGGCGAAAAATACATTGAAGAAAGGTCTACCCTTTAAAATTAAGGAATGGACAGTATATGAAACGATTGAGCGTCATGATCAAAAACAAATCATTATTGAATGCATACGTGCAAGTAATGATGTTACGGTGATTTTAGCTAGTCCTTCTGCTGTTGATGTCTACGCAATGGATGTAGCTTCGGTTATTGGGTGGGAGGCGGCACATGTTGCAGCAATTGGTCATATTACAGAAGCGGCTATCTTAAATCACGGGGCTACTGTAGATGTTAAGCCCAGCGTATATACTATGCATGCGGTCATCGAGGAAATAATGAAAGTAGGGAATAGAAAATGACAAAATTACAATTTCAAAGACATCGTCGTTTGCGTGCAAATGCAACGATACGATCAATGGTAAAAGAAACTTACTTACACAAAGAGGACTTAATCTATCCTATTTTCGTTATTGAAGGCGAAAATATTAAAAATGAAGTACCTTCTATGCCAGGTGTTTTTCAATTTTCATTAGATAAACTTGAAGTGGAAATTGATGAAGTCGTAGCATTAGGAATACCAGCAGTTATTTTATTTGGCTTACCGGCTGAAAAAGATGCGATTGGTACTGGAGCTTTCCATGACCATGGCATCGTGCAAGAGGCAACACGTCTTATTAAAGAACGCCACCCAGAGCTATTAATCATAGCAGATACTTGTTTATGTGAATTTACAGATCACGGGCATTGTGGCTTAATTGAAGGTGATCAAATTTTAAATGATCCGTCTTTAGATGTTTTAGCGCGTACAGCTGTGTCTCAAGCAAAAGCGGGAGCAGATATCATTGCTCCATCAAATATGATGGATGGCTTTGTTGCTGCAATACGTGCAGGCTTAGACAAAGCAGGCTTTGAACATATTCCAATCATGTCATATGCAGTTAAATATGCATCAAGCTACTACGGGCCATTCCGTGATGCAGCTGACGGTGCTCCTCAATTTGGTGATCGTAAATCATACCAAATGGACCCATCGAATCGTTTAGAAGCATTCCGTGAAGCAGAGTCGGATGTTGCAGAAGGTGCAGATTTTTTAATTGTTAAGCCAGCATTAAGCTATTTGGACATTATTCGAGATATGAAAAATAATTATACTTTACCAATCGTTGCGTACAATGTTTCTGGAGAATATGCAATGATCAAAGCAGCAGCAATTAATGGTTGGATTGAAGAAAAAAATGTAGTGCTTGAAACATTATTAGGTATGAAACGTGCTGGCTCTGATTTAATCATTACGTATCATGCTAAAGATGTTGCACGTTGGTTGGAGGAGAAATAAATGACACGTTCTTACGAAAAATCAAAACAAGCATATGCGGAAGCCATTCATTTAATGCCAGGTGGTGTTAGTAGCCCGGTACGCGCATTTAAATCTGTCAATATGGATCCTATTTTCATGGAATCTGGACATGGTGCTATCATTAAAGATATTGATGGCAATGAATATATTGATTATGTATTATCATGGGGGCCGCTTATTTTAGGTCATACACATCCCGAAGTAGTTCAAGCAATTGCAGATGCTGCAGCGAAGGGCTCTTCATTTGGAGCGCCTAGCTATACAGAAAATCGTTTAGCTAAATTAGTGTTAGAACGTTTACCAGGCATGGAAATGATTCGCTTTGTATCTTCAGGTACGGAGGCAACAATGTCTGCATTGCGTGTAGCTCGTGGCGTAACGGGCCGAGATAAAATTTTAAAATTTGAGGGCTCTTATCACGGTCATGGAGACTCATTACTAATTAAAGCTGGCTCTGGTGTAGCTACATTAGGCTTACCTGATAGTCCTGGTGTTCCTGCAGATGTCGCACGTAATACATTAACAGTTGCATACAATGATTTAGAGGGAGCAAAATTAATTTTTGAAAAGTATGGAGCTGAGCTTGCAGGCGTAATTGTAGAGCCAGTAGCTGGAAATATGGGTGTCGTGCCTCCACAGCCAGGCTTTTTAGAAGGTTTACGTGCATTAACGAAGGAATATGGAGCATTGTTAATCTTTGACGAGGTTATGACTGGCTTCCGTGTCGATTATAGCTGTGCACAGGCCTATTTCGATGTGACACCAGATATCACAACATTAGGCAAAGTAATTGGCGGTGGACTGCCTGTAGGTGCCTATGCAGGGAAGAAAGAAATTATGGAGCAAATCGCACCAGCAGGCCCAATCTATCAAGCTGGTACACTCTCAGGGAATCCATTAGCCATGACTGCAGGCTATGAAACATTATCTCGTCTTGATAAAGGCTCATATGAATACTTCAAAAAGCTAGGAGATCAATTAGAGGCTGGTTTCCGTGAAGCAGCAACAAAATACAATATTCCGCATACTGTCAATCGTGCTGGTTCCATGATAGGATTCTTCTTTACAAATGAGAACGTGATTGATTTTGCTACTGCGAAAACATCTGATTTACAATTATTTGCGGAGTACTTCCGTCTTATGGCAGAGGAAGGAATATTCTTACCACCATCTCAATTTGAAGGATTATTTATTTCCACTGCACATACAGAGGAGCATATCGCTAAAACGGTGGATGCCTTCCATAAAGTATTTGCTCAATTAGCTAGATAAAGTTTAATGGCATGCTAGATTAATTTCTGGCATGCTATTTTTATATATCAAATGCTTTTCAAAATTGGTGTTCGATATGAAGTGTTATCAAAATCTATTTATAAAGAAATATTCTTAGTATTCCTATTCCCTGCGATAGTTGGTAATGTACATGTACTGATTGGCATGAACCTTTTTTCAACTATTTTAGCTGAACCTTATTTCCGTATTTGGCTTCCGATTGGTATTTTTATTGTAATTTACTCAATATACTACTATATTACCGTTCAACTATATAAGAGAATAGTTCTTCCGAAATTCTAATGAAAACATAATAAAAACATTTGTCGTTAATGAACTGAAAACATAGGATAAATGAGTTTGATTACGATTTAAACAGAACTAAAAAAAGACCACAACATATCTTTGTAAAGGACTATGTGAGAACGTAGTCTTTTTGTGTTTATTCATCATACGGTCTAAACTTTTTTATTTTGGTTTAGCTTGCAATATAAGAGTAATACACAATAAATAAGGCATGACTCAATCTTATCTTCTATACATCACGCCATTACTTATTTTGTATTTAATATGTTCATTATTAAAAGAGTAGTCGTACAATTTCCCTCCCTTCATATCATCTTATGTGGAAGGAAGTAATGAGGCTATTAACTTGATAAATATCATAATTTGTTGAGTTCAAATATTTCTTGAACTCGTTTAATGGAAGTGTTAGTCTCATATTAAATACAGAATTGTAGATATTTTGTTTTGTAAGCATATGTTGGTTATTACGGTGGGATTTTTAAGCGGTATTGATTCAAAGTATGAGCAAGGGAGAGAAGAGAATATGATGAATAGGTTAATGAAACGTGCGAGTGCTGTGTTGATTGGCGTTTCATTGATGCTGACAATGGTAATGCCAGTGATCCATGCGAAGGAGCAATCACCACCCCTAGCACCATCGATTAGTGATTGGGCTAAAGAAACATTAAACGAAGGTGAAAAGTACGGAATTTATCCAACCCAATGGTATTATGAAGGCTTCCTTCAAGAAATCCCGGTGGAAAAGGTAAATGAACTGCTGGTATTAACGGAAAAGAAAATTGCCTCACTGGGCTTAACAGAGAATAAACAGTATAAGCCTGTAAGTGTAAAGAACGATAATACACGCGGTGATATTGTAAAGCGCTTGTATAATATCATAGCGCGCTATGATTTACCTGTTGGCAAAGATGCTATTAAATTTATGCAAGAGCATAACATATTACAAGGTTCTTCAAACGGACTGCAGTTAGAGAAAAAGGCAACGACGCAACAGGCTGTTATACTAGCAGTTCGATTCATTAAGAATATGTATGCGTTTGCAGGTCAAGGTTCAAAGGGGGTAGCTTGGGTAGTAGAGGATGAGGATACAGTTGTGTATTTACTGGGATCCATTCATCTTGGTACACCTGATTTATATCCGTTAAATAAAAACTTAATGACGGCATTCAATGAAGCGGATGCTCTGGTAGTAGAGGCAAATAATCTGGATACGGAAGGGTCTAAATACTTTACAGAAAAATCAATATATGCAGACAATTTTAAACTGAAAGATACTGTTACACCAGAAACATTTGCAAAGCTTGAGCACGTCGCAAAGCTTTATAGTCTCCCGATGGAACATCTGACATTGCTAAAGCCTTGGTATCTAGCTAATATATTTTCAGTGCAGGCAATGAGTGATTCTTTTGATATGACACCAGAAGACATGGGAATTCATGGTATTGATTTATACTTTATATTGAATGCACGTCTGCAGCAAAAGCCAGTGATTGAATTAGAAGGTATAAAGGCACAAACTGATATGTTTGAAGGGTTATCGCCAGAAGCTCAGGAGCAATACTTAGTCTCTGCCTTGGATAGCATCATCGATCCTTCTAAAAATCAATCCAAAATCCATCAAGAAATGTTAACAAGTTGGAAGTATGGGGACGTTGAAACCCTCGCAAAAAGTTTCCAAGCGACAGTGGAAGAACAGTCAGAGTTTAATAAAATGCTATTAGGTTTACGAGATGAACAAATGGCAAAGAAAATCATGGATTTACTTAAAAAGAAGGAAGGTACGTACTTTGTTGTTGTTGGTTCAGGACACTTAGTAACAGAGAAAACCATTCGCTATCATTTGGAGAAAAATGGGTACGATGTGAAGCCATTTTATCAATAAGTAAATGAGTATCCGAAGAGAAAAAGCTGCCATTTATTTTTCTTAATCATGATAAGTTTGCAGATTGGATGCTAGTAGATGAATATAAGAGTACCGTTTCTTCAATTGTTCAAAGGTTGGGGGTAAAAGCAAGGACAGCAGGTATACATCTAATATTCGCTACCCAAAGACCAGAAAAGGATGCGTTACATGCAGTTAAGAGATAACTTAAGTAATAGACTTATATTAAAAGTGGGAAGTTCAGGTACATCTGAGATTCCGCTAGGAGAAAAAGGTTGAGTACTTATTAGGGAAGGGACATTTTGTTGCAAAACTATCTGGTGAACCAAACTTAATTTATGCTCAAGTTCCGTTTATATCTAGTAGTGAAATTCAGAATGTTAGTCAACTTATAAAGAAATGGTTACTTAAAGAAGATGGTACTTAACACCATCTTCTTTACATGTTGTTGAAATACTATTATGTCAATGAAATCAAGGTGACAAATTAAAAAGTATAGCCCTTTTTCAAAACGAGGGGTTGATCTCCGTTCCGACTGAGTGCTTTCCTGGGGGCGTCCGATGAGCCGCTTCACTCGCGCTCCAGGGTCTCATCTGTGTCGCTGAATCCCCAAGGAGTCACTCAGTCTACACTCCAATCAACCATTCTCATAGTATTTTCATTGGTATTTCACATAAATGTATAGTGATATTGATAAATTGAAGTCTTAGCCATCACTATTTTATGCAAAAATAAAGCTGATAACGTTTTTCTATGCGAAAGCAGTCCAGCAATAAGTAGCTTTATGTTTAGTTATAAAGTAGTTTTATGTACAAAAATGTAGGTTGACAGCTATAGAATTGTACTACTATTCTATCCATTTAATGTTGGTAAGTAATATGCTTTTACCTTACTTTTGAGTTAAGAAAATATTTAAAGTTCTACACTATTGCTGATTGGAGTGTAAGGCTACTCGACTCCCGTGGGATAGCGAGACAGACGAGACCCTGCACGGAGCGTCAGCGCAGGAAGCGGCTCGTCGCTCGCCCACTGGAAAGCGAGTAGCCTGGAATGGAAATCACCTTCATTTGACTTAGTAGTGTTCACAAAGAATCCTTTGACCATTTAGTTTTTCAACACTATGTAAAGAAGATGGTATTTAACACCATCTTCTTTATTTTGGCCATATTTCACCTTCTGGATAGGCTACACTAAGTTAGACAGATTCTATAAGGGCTGTACACTATAATTACTAACCTAAAGGAGCGTGTTTTCATGTCACGTTAACGTCGAACTTTTACAGCCGATTTTAAACTTCAAATGGTGAAGCTATATGAAAATGGTAAATCTCGTGCAGATATTGTGAGAGAGTATGATATTACACCATCTGCACTGGATCGTTGGATTAAAAACCATCAAGAGACTGGTTCATTTAAGGCAGAAGATAACCGTTCATAGGAAGAAAATGAACTAGTAGAGCTACGTAGAAGTACAACGACTGCGAATGGAGAACGATATCTTAAAGCAAGCAGCGCTGATCATGGGACGAAAATAGATGTGATTCGTCACAACGCTCACAAATATTCGGTATCAGCAGATGTTTTTTGTGCGAAAGCGAAGCGACAGCAACAATGTGCGACGTCCTGCAAATTCCAAGAAGTTCATATTACTACCACTTAAAAATACGCAAAGACGATGAACGACAAGCACAAGAAGCTGATTTACAAGAGGCTATTTATGTCATCTTCAAAAAGGACTTCGTAACCACCCAATAAAGGAAGAAAAAGTATGTAAATTAATTTGTTGATAATCAATTTTTTCAACTTCTAAAAACTCAAAATATAGCTTCAGATGATATTCATAAGATTTAATGGTGTTTTCTGCTCTTCCTATATTGAAAAGATATTTTAGATATTTCATGGCTGGAATAACGGGTTCTCCCTCTCGATTTAGTAGCATATATCTTTTGCCCTCGTCTGAGCCAATTTCTATTACCTTCATTTTCTTGCTCCGTTTCATTAAAAACTAAAAGAACTATAAAAATCACATCCATATATATAGTATTTAACCATAAAAAAAGAACAGTAAGCTAACGTAGAAAACGTTAACTACTGCTCGTAATTATAGTCTATATAAAATGGTCGCTATAAGCTTTTCTACGCTTATAGTTTCTATACTTGCATTGTCATTTACTTTTTCACAAAAAAAAGTAAACCGCCTCTGCCTCGCAAGCTGTGAGTAGGTTTACTTCTTCTCATTGCAAATCGCCTTTGAAGCGATTCGTCTTGTTACAGACCATTAGTGCAGCAACACTAAATGGTCTTATTTATTTTATACACATCTTCACTATGAATTATAACACGGCGAAGATTTATACTCAATTAAGAAGAATAGACATTTTTAAATAAGTTGAAGTTTCTGCATTCTTAATTAGATAAAATACAGAATGACTTGAATCATCGAAATGTAATGATGAAGGGATTTACCTAAAAAATTTTTGTTGGGTGAAGGACCTGATTTTGTAAAAATTATATCTTTCAGCATAGTCAATTTTACGCGAAATCGTTTATAATATAGCTATTCATAAAAGAAAGTAGTGAATTGATATGGCAACAGGCACACATATAGTCGAAGTACCCGTAGGAATTGATCACGTATGGGATTTCGTCAGCGATATGGAAAAATGGGCAAAACTTGTCCCAGGTTATAACGCACATGAAATGATTGATGACAAACATTCAACATGGACTTTTAAAGGAAATGTTGGGGTTCTGAAAAAAACAGTTCAAGTTGAAATTACTATTTTAGAATGGGTAGCCCCAAGTAAAGTAACATTTGAATTAAAAGGTCTTTCTGATAATTTTACAGGTAACGGATATTTCCTTGCTGAAAGCATTGATGCAGAAAATACAAAAATGACAGGCTTTTTAGAAGTGGTAGCAGGTGGATTAGCAGGTCCAGTGTTAAATCCAATCTTTAAGCCAATCGTACCAAAAGCAACACAAATGCTAACAGATCGTGTAGCAAATAAAATTAAATTGGTACATGTATAATTTCATTTATTAGTAAAATGGCATACTAGGATTTTTTCCTAGTATGCCATTTTTGGGGAAAAGCAAGAATCATTTTTCTTTCTGTCTCAATTTTTCAATAGCATACCGAACTCTCTTGCTTCATATGATGCAAGGGGAGGGATTATTATCGAACACAAAACTTGGAATATGCGTGAAACTTTCTGTTTTCCTGGATACGGCTGCCCAACAGAAATAGCAGCTGTGCAAATTAAGCCACAGTGGCAGACAATGCAATTAGAAGATTCATTGCGATTAATGGGTATTTATCACATTACAGCACATGTTCGCTTTGATTTCCAAGATATGCAGGCTTTTAATGATAAAGAAGAATTAATAAAAATTGATGCGCTCGATATTCAAGGAGATACTGGTTATTTTGAATATGCAGTCCCATTACATGTTGATTTACCTAAAGATTCAGCTCTTGAGGACTTAATGGTAAAAGATGTACGACCAACACTTACTAACCAAATGTGTCAGCTTGAATGGACTGTTACAAGTATTTTCAATGAGCCAGAACTGGTCTTAGAAAATGCTTCTGCTTTCGACCAACAATCGACTACTGCCAAAGCTGAAAAAGCAATGATTGTAGAAGAAACAGCACCGCTAAAGCAACATGTAGCTGTTTCGGCCCCAATAGAAGAGCAGACTGAAGTGAATGTTGCTTCAGCAAAACTTGATAAACTTGAAGCGAGTGAACAAAAAACTGTATTAAGAGAATCTTTAAGTCATATTGTGGTTCGTGAGTCCAGTTCATGGCAGGAAGTACCTTCGATGATCTGGGATTTAGAAGAAGGCTATACCCCGCTAAAAGTTCGTGTTTCAAATGATATCATTTAAGAGTAAATAGCATAGAAGTATTAGGAGCAATAAAAAGATGAAGTCTCCAGATGTTGGTACAATGATTACTCGTATAAATTGAAATGCACAAATTGGCACAATTATTGTTCTACAATAAAAGCGGAATTGTCTAAGCCAAGGTGGTAAAAAACAGGGATTATATTTACGTCGTCGCATTTAAATATCACTTCCTTTTCTATTTACTTTATTGTGAACACTAAAAATGACTAAATCACTTGAAAGATTGCACGATTTTGCGGTACAATGTGTAAAAATATTGATATAGATGCTATGACAGGGAAGAGTAAATTATTCGTACATTTTCAGAGAAGAAACGGTAGCTGAAAAGTTTCTATTTGTGCCTAATTGAACGTAGCCCTCGAGCAGCTTTAGTGAACTAACAGTAGTTAAAGCCGGTTAAAAACCGTTACCGAATTAAGAGCCAGTAGTAAAAAGGCTTAAGTAGTGCTATTTCTATTCATAACACTTACTTTCCTCTGCTGGAATTAAAGGTGGTACCGCGAACTAAAACTCCTTCGTCCTTTTTGACGTTAGGAGTTTTTTTATTTTCAATTAATCTTCTGATGAATGTCTTTTGAACATGTGTCATGGAATGATTGAAGCTTTTCGATGTTTGCACAAGATAACACACAACAGGAGGAGTCAAAATGACAGAAAACATTTCAATGCCAACTAAATATGACCCACAGTCCATTGAAGCTGGTCGCTATGAATGGTGGTTACAAGGGAAGTTTTTCGAGGCGCAGCCAGAAAGTGGGAAAAAACCCTATTCAATCGTTATTCCACCACCGAACGTAACAGGTAAATTACACCTAGGTCATGCTTGGGATACGACATTACAAGATATTTTAACGCGTATGAAACGTATGCAAGGATACGATGCGCTTTGGTTACCTGGTATGGACCATGCAGGGATCGCAACACAAGCAAAAGTTGAAGCAAAACTACGAGAGGATAATATTACACGTTATGATTTAGGACGTGAAAAATTCCTCGAAAAGACTTGGGAGTGGAAAGAAGAATACGCTAATCATATTCGTGATCAATGGGCAAAGCTTGGTCTTGGATTAGACTACACGCGTGAGCGCTTCACTCTTGATAAGGGTCTTTCAGATGCTGTTAAAACGGTTTTTGTTGATTTATATGAAAAGGGCTTAATCTATCGTGGTGAACGTATTATTAACTGGGACCCTGCAGCGAAAACAGCTTTATCTGATATTGAAGTTATCTATCAAGATGTTCAAGGTGCGTTCTACCATATGAAATATCCATTAGCAGATGGCTCAGGGCATGTAGAAGTTGCCACAACACGTCCTGAAACGATGCTAGGTGACTCAGGGGTAGCTGTTCATCCAAATGATGAGCGTTATAAGCATCTAATCGGTAAAACCGTTATTTTACCAATCGTTGGTCGTGAAATCCCTATTGTAGCCGATGATTACGTAGATATGGAATTTGGTACCGGGGTTGTAAAAATGACACCAGCCCATGATCCGAACGACTTTGAGGTTGGAAATCGACACAATTTAGAGCGCATTCTTGTAATGAATGAAGATGGCACAATGAATGAGCTTGCTGGTAAATATAACGGTATGGATCGTTTTGAATGCCGTAAGCAAATTGTCGCTGATTTACAAGAAGCAGGTGTGTTAATTCGAATCGAAGAGCATATGCATTCAGTGGGACATTCTGAACGTTCTGGTGCCGTTGTAGAGCCGTACCTATCAGCGCAATGGTTCGTTAAAATGCAAACACTTGCTGATGCTTCACTAGAGCTTCAAAAGGATGAAGAAGGTAAAGTAAACTTTGTACCAGCTCGTTTTGAAAACACATACTCTCGCTGGATGGAAAATATTCGTGATTGGTGTATCTCTCGTCAATTATGGTGGGGCCATCAAATTCCAGCTTGGTATCATAATGAAACAGGTGAAATATACGTAGGTAAAGAAGCACCAGCAGATGCAGAAAATTGGACTCAAGATGAAGATGTTTTAGATACATGGTTTTCTTCTGCACTTTGGCCATTCTCAACAATGGGCTGGCCAGACGAGACAAATGAAGAATATCAACGTTACTATCCAACAAGTACATTAGTAACCGGCTATGATATTATTTTCTTCTGGGTATCTCGCATGATTTTCCAAGGTCTTGAGTTTACAGATCAGCGTCCATTCAAAGATGTGTTAATTCATGGCTTAGTACGTGATGGTGAAGGACGTAAAATGAGTAAATCGCTTGGCAATGGTGTTGATCCAATGGACGTTATTGAGAAATACGGTGCTGATTCTTTACGTTACTTCTTAGCAACTGGATCATCTCCTGGTCAGGACTTACGCTATACTACAGAAAAGGTTGAAGCGGTTTGGAACTTTGCGAATAAAATTTGGAATGCCTCTCGTTTTGCGCTTATGAATATGGATGGTATGACATATGAAGAAATCGACTTAACTGGTGAGAAGTCAGTTGCCGATAAATGGATTCTAACTCGCTTAAATGAAACAATTGAGCGTGTAACATCCTTGGCAGAACGCTACGAATTTGGTGAAGTAGGTCGTGAGCTTTATAATTTCATTTGGGATGATTTCTGTTCATGGTATATTGAAATGGCTAAATTACCTTTATATGGTAATGATGAAACAGCTAAGAAAACAACTCGTTCTATTTTAGCTTACGTATTAGATCAAACAATGCGTTTATTACACCCATTCATGCCATTCATTACAGAAGAAATTTGGCAACACCTACCACATGAAGGTGAATCTATTACTGTGGCAGCGTGGCCAACTGTACGTACGGATCTTCAATTTGCTGAAGAAGCAGATAACATGAAGCTCCTAATGGATATTATACGTTCAGTCCGTAATATTCGTGCGGAAGTTAATACACCAATGAGCAAAAAAGTACCTTTATTTATCTCAGCAAAAGATGCAGCAACTGTAGCTGTCCTTGATGCAAATAAAGCGTATTTAGAAAAATTCTGTAATCCAGAATCATTAACGATTGGTGAAGGCTTAGAGGCTCCAGGTCAATCAATGACAGCTGTGGTAACTGGTGCAGAGCTATTCCTACCACTTGTTGGGCTTATTAATATAGAAGAAGAGGTTGCTCGCCTTGAAAAAGAATTAGAAAAATGGGCAAAAGAAGTGAAGCTTGTATCTGGAAAATTATCGAATGAGAAGTTCGTGTCAAAAGCTCCTGAAGCATTAGTGAATGCAGAACGTGAAAAATTAGCTGACTATGAGAGTAAACATGCGGCTGTATTAAAACGTTTAGAAGAGTTGAAAAATATGTAAGAAAGAAACAGTGGATGGCAATAAAGTCATCCACTGTTTTTCTTTTTGTGGAGCTAAAGATATGTATTGTATTAGGGAAAAATATATAGTAATATTTTAAATAATTAGTATAATAGGTGAAATATTCATCATTTTATTATGGGTATAAAAAACTATTAAAATGTAGTGTGAAAAAATTGGGTCGTGCACTTTAAATGCAAAAGTTATTTATTATATGACTGTTCATTGGAATGGTCTTTTTTAGGGTGGTAAATTGAATGGAGGCAAAGTATGGCAGGAAATATTACTACAATTATTACAAAAATCAATAAGGCTTGTGATGATTTAGATTTTGTTAGCGCAAGAGTATTGATTGAGACAAATCTTCTGAAATTATCAGAGGCAAAACAGTATCGTTTATTAAATTCAAATGGTCGCGTACTTATAAAGCATGTACTAGCTGATAGTAAGAAAGAGACATCAGAAAATAAAATAACAAGAAACGACTTATTAACTATAAAAAAAATTAATGAGTATTGCTCGGATTTTGATATTTCTATGCTAAAAAGAACTTTAAAAAGCTCCTTTGATTTAGTGCAAAGAGATGATATCCTACCATTGTTAAACAATGATGCTAAAATTATATTAGATAATATGGGAGCACTACTTGATGTACACCAGCATCAATAACTCGATACGAAATTGCTTAAAAACACACAGAACCTCACTTATTCAAGTGCCTTTCTGTGTGTTTTTAATGTTGGTAAAAGAGTGGTTAGCTGGGAGGAGTATTTTTTATGAAATGTATGCGCATTAGGCAGGACTTGTACTAAAATAGAGATATTGTAGTAAGAGGGAGTGTTTCTTTTGTTTAAAACAATGAAAGAGTGTACAGATTTTATTTTTACATTAAAAGCAGTTGACCATAAACGTGCTCCGCTTGTCCTGATGCGAGAGGTGCTTACGCTTTTAAATAATCCACAGGACAAATTTCGTGCTATTCATTTAGCAGGCTCAAATGGGAAGGGCTCCACTGTAAATGCGTTAAGAGAAATTTTGCAACTTGCTGGCTACAAGGTGGGTGCCTTTACCTCTCCACATTTAGAGCGAGTGAATGAACGCATGACGATTAATGGCATTCCGATTGCGGATAAGGATTTTTTACTTTATATGAATAGAGTAGCCGAGCAGATTCATTTACATTATAAAGGTGAGTTTCCAAGCTTTTTTGAAGTTGTCACATTAATAATGTTCCAATATTTTGCAGATCAAGCTGTAGACATTGTACTTGTTGAAACAGGACTTGGAGGACGCTTAGATGCTACAAATGTCATTACACCTGAGCTTTCAATTATTACTACCATTTCATTAGAGCACACTGCTTTTTTAGGCGATACTTTAGCGAAAGTAGCGTTTGAAAAGGCAGGGATCATTAAAGAGGGTATACCGGTTATAGTGGGCGTTAAAAATGAAGAGGCTCTTACAGTTATTCAGCAAGTTGCAGAAGAACGGCATGCACCATGCTTTGTGTTAGGGAAGGATTTTAATGTTGCAAATAAAATACAAGACACTAATTTGCAGTATTTTCACTACAAAAAAGCTAATATTGAGATGACAGATGTTCCGTTAAAGATGGCAGGATCTCATCAGGTCAATAATGCGAGCCTCGCCATCACTGCTATCTTAACATTAAGAGAGAAGCAAGCATTTAACATTTCTGACGAGTCAATACGTCAGGCATTGGCAAATGCTCAGTGGGCAGGTCGTTTTGAGCAATTGCAAAGCAATATTGTATTAGATGGTGCCCATAATTCTGAAGGTACAGCTGCGCTTATTCAAACCCTTAAAGAGGTTTACCCAAATCAAAACTATCGCTTTATTTATGCCGCCTTATCAGATAAAGATCATGCGAACAGTATTGCCCTGATGGATCAAATAGCTGCATCAATATTCTTTACACAAATAGATTTACCCAATGCCATGCCTGCTGAAAAATTAGCTAGGCTCTCTATGAATAGGGTGAAGGAGTTTCATAATGATTGGAAGGAAATGGTCAGAAAAGTATTACATCAAAGAGATGAGAAAGACATTGTAATTATTACAGGTTCACTGTATTTTATTGCTGAAGTACGACAATGGCTTCAGGAGGGAGAACGATGATTCCTAATTTGAATCGTTATAAAGAAAAATGGAACGTTAAGAGTGATGATATTATTAAACCTGGTCTTGCTGCGATTGAGGAAGCATTAGTGCGAGTTGGTAATCCAGAAAACGGATTGCAAGTTGTCCATTTAGCAGGGACGAATGGTAAAGGCTCAACGCTTACATTTCTCGAGTCGTTAGCGAAGGAGCATGGCCTACGTGTAGGTAAATTTATGTCCCCCTGCATTGTCGATGTACATGACCAAATTCAAGTGGAGGGTCAAGCAATTACTGGGGCAGTGATGGACCAACTATTCCAACAAATGCAGGCAGCTGGACTTAGTGAAAAATTAACGGATTTTGAGCTCTTAACGGTTGCGGCATTTTTACATTTTGCTGCTAGTGATGTCGATATCGCTCTCATTGAAGCAGGAATGGGAGGCTTACTTGATAGCACAAATGTAGTGACACCAATTGTATCGATTATTCCAAGTATTGCTTTAGAACATACAAAATTTTTAGGCACTACCATTGAAAGAATCACCCATCATAAAGCTGGCATAATAAAACCATATAAACCTGTCATTATCGGTGATTTACCACAGGAGGCAAAGGATATTATCTATAAGGAGGCACGAGAAAAACAGTCAACTGTCCTTGAACTTAACCAGCAATTTTCTGTTGGACAAGAGAAGGATGGAGAGACATATGAATATGATAAACAGAGCTTCCATCTATCAAAGCTAACTAGGTCAATGAAGGGAGCACATCAGGCAAATAATATGGCTTTAGCTATAACAGCCTTTCTTGAAGTGGCAACTGCACTAAATATAAAGGTAATTAAAAGTGCACTTGAAAAAGGAGTGAAAGAGGCAACCATTTTAGGGCGCTTTGAAGAAATTTTGCCTCATGTAATTTTAGATGGTGCCCATAATCCAGCAAGTGTTGAAAAATTAATTGAAACGATAAAAAGTGAATTTCCTGATGAACAAATTGCTTTGGTAATTGGCATACTTGCAGATAAGGATGTTCCACAAATATTGCAGCTTTTTGAGCAGATAAGTGATCATTTTTATTTTGTTGATTTTAATAATCCTCGTGCAATGGGTGCTCAGAAGATGCTAGAACTATCTGGCGCACCCTATAAAGAAGTTTTAGTGGACTATGCCTCATTTTTACAACATCAGTCTGAAAGAAAGCTAAAAACGATTGTAACAGGATCTTTATATTTATTAACAGAAGTACGGAATAGATTAAAAAGTATTTAGTAGTTTCAGTACTCATTTTTTATGGGTACTGATTTTACTTTGTGGTTTAGAAGATGATGAAATAACCTAGTCGATTTTATTTTCTTTTAATCTCTCTAATATTAATTTTCAATTTCACGTCAGAAAAGCACAAGAAATCAACGTTACTAAAAATTGATTTCATAGTTAAGTAGAAAAACTTATTTTTAGCTAGATTTATTCTTCATCGCTCGCTCACCTATTTTTTCTAGGATAGTTTCCCAGTATGTTTTCATTTCCTCTCTAACATACTGATCTGATAGCTTTTCTTGATGAAAGCTAATCGTTGTTTTATTGTCTGCTTTTGATAGAATGCGAATTTGAACTGTTGATGGGCGCTCCCATCCTTCCTTTTGCCATGTCAGACGAAGCTGCTGTAGCGGTTTAACAATCCGAATTTCTCCTGACCCCAAATTGGTCATGTAAGTCTGACCTGGAATAAGAGAAATGCCAGTGCTTTCCCCCAGCCATAGATTTAATCCATCTGATGAAGCGAGAAGGCTCCAAGCATCCTCCTGAGAGATAGAAAATGATCTTCTTACACCTACTTGAAAGCCAGCTGCTTTTGTTTGCCCAATAATTCTATCGTTAGTCATTCTAGTTTCACTCCAATAGTTTTTATTTTGTCTATAAATCGTTATTCGATTTCTCTGTCAGGATTTCCTTTTCTATTTAGTAAAATAGCGTGTTTTTGAGGACGAAAATAGTTGGTTTTTAAGGTATATCTTCTTTAAAACTACTACATCAAAATGTAGTAAATTAGCATTTACAGCTACTTTTTTACATATACTTATATCAAATTGTCGTTGAAAGCAGACCGAGAAGTTGGAGGAAGAGGTGATGGATGCATGAAAATTGTCAGTCAGGTGATGAAAAAACAAATATTTAGAGCAATGCTGATTGGAGGAATAGTCGGGCTTTTTGGTGTAGCAATTTTTCTAGGTATTCTTCAGGCAAGTACTCAATTATCTTTAAAAAATGATAGTAACGAAGTAGCAAGCAGCAATAATAAAGATACAGACACGGAAACAATTCCGACAGCGGGAGGTGCCACAAAGTCACCCATGTTTTTTGCGAGTCAAGCAGGGGTTTATTCAAATTATGAAAGTGCCAGCTCCTTTGTCTCCGAGCACCCTTCATTAAAAGAAAGTGCTATTGTTGAAGTGGATGGAAAATTTTATGTGTGGACGAGCATGGTAACAGATGAAAGCCAGCTAACCTTTTTAGAAGATCCTGCTACTTTTAAAAAAGCATTTAATGTAAGCAGTGACAGCTGTAAGGAGGCAACTATTGCAGAGCTTCCATCCGTGCTAGCTGATAAAAAAGCTACAAAATTAAATTTTAAGGAAAATTCAAAGGATTCTACACTTCCTGCTGATTGGCAATCGATTGGAGCGGCAGCCTCTTCTATTTCTAATGATGTCAGCATTATTCGCCTACAGGTTTTTGCCCATTACAAATCGAAAAATGCCTGTCTTCAAGTAAAATTTTAGTATGAAATCGGCATTATCTTGATTATTAGAAAATTTTCAAATACCAATTTCTCCGTTATGATAGCTAATAAGGAGGAATGGTTAAGTCATGTTTAAAACAAATCATAACCTTGTGCTTGCTTCTGCTTCACCAAGACGAAAAGAATTACTAGCTATGTTATCACTTCCTTTTGACATAATTACGAGTGAAGTAGAAGAGACAAGTGTTCAGGCAACAACGATGCACGATTATGTGAAAGGTGTAGCTCTATTGAAAGCACGGGATGTCGCAAAAAAGGTTCCAAGTGCAACTATCATTGGTGCAGATACGATTGTTGTTTTTGATGAAGAGCTACTGCATAAACCAAAAACTCGTGAGGAAGCAATTTCCCATTTAATTCGTTTATCAGGCAAACATCATGCGGTCATGACAGCTGTTGCCATAATCGAGCCTAATGGTAATGAAACCGTGTTTGTTGAAGAAACTACCGTTGTCTTTCATCATTTATCACAGGAGCTAATCGAAGTATATGTAGATTCGGGAGATCCATTTGACAAAGCAGGTGGTTATGGCATTCAAACGGCTGGAACCCTTTTAGTGAAGAGAATTGAAGGAGATTATAACAATGTTGTCGGTTTACCACTTGCGTCGTTGTTTACGCAAATGGTAGCACTCGATATAATCCAATTTGCGAAGGAGTGAGGCTTTATTGCCGAATGATGTTTTACTTAGTATGATGATACGAGACGTGAATATTGAAGATCGTCCACGTGAGAGATTATTGCGGCAAGGTGCGATGAGTTTATCGAATCAGGAACTACTAGCTATTTTACTTCGGACAGGCACTAAAGAGGAGTCTGTTCTTGTTCTAGCAAATCGTGTATTAAGTGTATTTGAGCGTTTACACCATTTAAAGCATGCAACTATTGAAGAAATGGTGGCGATTAAAGGAATAGGCGAAGTGAAAGCTATTCAATTATTAGCAGCCATTGAGCTAGGTAGGCGTCTTGCCCAGAAACAAAGTGAAGAAAAGTATACAATTCGATCCCCGCAGGATGCTGCTGCCTATTTAATGCCTGATATGACCTCCCTAAGCCAGGAACATTTCGTTACTGTGAAGTTGATATAAATACGAAAAAATATTAGCAGAGTGAGCTTAATAAAAGCTTACATCTGCTATTCGTATTTTTTGATTTCTATAACCTTTGCCTTTTGTACGTTCAATTATTTCGATTTTTATGCTTTCGATAAATGTTTGTACAAAGGCACGTCTTTCTTCTTGATTTAAACGAAAATAATTTTCATTAAAGGACTTTGTTATTTCTTTAAATCTTTCTATATCAACTGGATCTTGAGGAGTTCCTTCAATATTTATTAATTCTTTTTGTAAAGATTCGTAACGTAAACGTGATTCATCCATACGATTTTTAAATTCATCATCTGTAATTAAATCATTAGCCCAAGCACGTTGATATTTTTCTCGTTGATTTTCTATTTGTTTTAATTCGTTTTTGATGTCTAGTAATTGCGTATCCTGATTAATTTCTTCAGTTTTTGAAGCCATAATTGTAAAATTGCTCATATACTCAATTAGAGCTTCGTCCATTTTGGTTTCTCTAATACCAAAAGGTGTTTTATCAGGGTGATTTAATGCACATGCTTGACAACGATAAGCATTTTTAGCCCGTAGTTCAGTTTCATTTTTTCGTGTCCATGTTGAACGTTCAGAAGAACAACGATTACCACAATCAGGGCAAATCAATTTAGTTTGATAAACAAAATGAGTTGAAACGTTTCTTTTTTTATAATTCTGGCGAGAAGTAATAATTTCTTGCAATTGATTAAATTCATCTTTAGTCATAATGCCTTCATGAGTATTTTCATATACATTACCTTTCCAATACATAGCTCCATATAATGCTGGGTTGTGAAGTAGGGTTAATAACGTACCAATGTGCCATTTATAACCTCGTTTTGGCATATATTTTGATGCATCCATATAAATAGATAACTGCCTAAAAGACATACCTTCTCGGATTTTTTTAATCATTAATTTAACTGCTTTTATTTCCTCTTCATGTATGTGTAATTTGTGATTTTCATCTTTGTAAAATCCGTAGGGTGGTTGTGCAGCCCATTCACCTTGACGCGCTTTTTCTACTTGTCCCATTGTTACACGTTCACCTAAATTAGCACTTTCCCATTCAGCAATTGCGGCAATAATCGTGATAAACATTTTACCCATTGCAGTAGATGTATCATAAAATTCAGTAGCTGAACGAAATGTACAATTACTTTTTTCTAATTCATCTAATATTTTATGCAAATCACGAACTGATCTAGTCAATCTATCTAATCTGTACACTAATAACACGTTTATCAGCCCATTTTTAATATCTTTTAATAATTTTTTTAATTGAGGTCGATTTGTATCACGTCCAGAAATTCCTTCATCTACATAAAATTTGTGTTCACTCCAATTTTGAGCCATACAAAATGCTTTTAAACGCTCTCTTTGAGCAGAAATTGAGTAACCTTCATTTGCTTGTTCCTCTGTAGATACACGAATGTAAATTCCAACTGTCATAATAATAACTCCATTCTGTTTTAATTTAAATTATAGAATAAGATATACTTTTTTGTATCCCTTTATAATAAAAGGGGAATTTTACATTAAATTCATTTAGTCATAATACGACAATGTTCTACAATTAAAGACAAAAAATAAAATATTTTAATCGGAGGAAATGTATAACGAGGAAAATATTTCTTCATATGTCGATGTACGTCTAAAGATATTTTTATGAAATTTTGGACTATACATATATAATAAAGATACCTACAAAAATGTCGAATGCTGTAAAAGATGGTACGGATATTTTTAGTAAATAAATAACATTGATTAAGAACATCTGTTCCTATATAATTTATTTAAAATAAGAGGTGGGGCCATGAAAAAAGAATTGATTAAATTAATTGAAAATTTTAATGGTGAAATTACACAAGAACATTTGAGTATTGTTAAATTAAGCTTAAGTATCAATAATCCAAAAGCGCTTATGGCACTTCAAACTTTAAGTAAATCAATACACAAAAAAAGCAACTCTTTATAAGGGGGTTGCTTTTTTATATGTTATTTTTCTTTACTTTCAATTATCAAATTAGCAAAATCAGAAATTAATTTAAATTCTTTTTCAGACATTTTGCTAACTTTTATCATAAGGTCTTTATATTCATCTCCACCTTTTAGGAAAGCTTCACTAACAATGTCTGCAAATTCTTCATCTAGAGTTATGAACATCTCACCTTCTCCAGTTCGTAACCATTCTTCGTTTACTTTGAATTCACTACACATCATTTTTACTACCAAATCTTTTATTTCAGCACGACCATTTTCTAAATTATTGACTGCATCTCTTGAAATTCCTATTTTCTTGCCAAAAGCTGTCTGTGATAGCTTCAGCTCATTTCGTAATATCTTTATTCTTGAATCCAATGTGTGTCCCCTCCTATGAATAATATATTAGTTTAAAACATTGAGCATGTCAACTCAAAATATTTATTTATTTGGGTTGACATGCTTAAATAATCGGTGTACTATGAGCATAACAACTCAAACAAGTGTACGGTAATGAAAGGTGGTGATTACATGAATAGTCAAACTGTATGCACTAAAAAAGAAGATATGCATGAGTTTTTGGATATGATTCTCAAAATGTCTAGAGAAGAATTTTTACTGGTAAAAGGAGTAGCTACAGGTTTGGAACTTAACAGACCGCCAAAAGTTGAGGATGATGAAGCTGAAATTTCTTAATAAAACTATCGATTAAAGCACTGAGTTAGTAACTAATGATAGTATATCCAAATTTATAGCTGATATGACGGTAGCAACGTTAATACGATCAGGAGGAAATCTAGTGAAAACCATACCATCTATTGAAACTCAACAACGTATGCATGCTTTCTTTATGAAAACATCAATACCACGTATCTATAAAGAACTTTTAGAAGCTGAGCGACAAAGAAAGGAGGCTGATGAACTAAATGAAAATCAAAGTAGCAGAGTGGAATGCAATGTCGGATGATGAAAAACAAGCTGCTTTAAAGCAAGTGAGGGGAGGTAATTAGGTGAATCAAGAACAGTTGAATGCCATTAAACAACGTGTTGAAAAAGCTACAATTGGTCCATGGTGCGTAAATGAAGAAATTGACGGTATATACGACGGATGTAGAACAGTTGTTAAAGCCCCTAACGCTCCATCTAAATGGGCAACACGCATCGTAAGTGTTGGACAAACTCGCAGACACATTAGAAAGGACGCTGAAAGCAACATTGAATTTATAGCACATGCCCGTGAAGATGTGCCAGCGCTTGTTGCAGAAGTTGAGAGGTTACGTGAAGCACTTGGGTTTTATGCTAACGCAGATAATTACGAACCAGTCACTATTGAAAAATGGATACCACAAGTAGGAGGTTCTCGCAAAATGATTCAAAGTATTGTACCTCAATCAGAGTATGTAGTAGAGGATGGAGGAGAAATTGCACGTCAAGCATTGGATGGTGATTCGGATGGCCAATGGAAACAAAATCATCACACATAGTAATAGCAAAATCATGATTCGGTATGGTGAGTTGACACGGATATTAAACGCTACTGAGATACAGCAATGGCACCATATTATTGCGAAGATTGAACAATTTCAAGATAACGAATTGGGAAGGAGAATCCAATGGAAATTAAACCTGTTCCAGTTGCATTAGTAAGCCAAGCAATAGCAAATGCTGTATCAACACGTCAAAAGTAAATCTATCAAACTATTTGGAGGTTATAAGAATGCAAGCAGTATTAAACGTAAAAGGTACGGATTTGTCAGTGTTATCAATTCATTATAGTGACACGGGAAAAGTTCAATCAGTATATGCAATCAATGAAGATAAGTCTAATACTTGCTTTGTTGATAAGGCAGATAGTCAATACGAAACACGCCCACATGTAGCTATTGAAAATTTGGAAGGAGCACTCAAACATCCTGAATTTGAATCCAGGATTGAAGAGGAAAGGAACAAACTCTTTCATCATTTGGAGCAAATACAACGAGAAGAACATAACAAACTGAATGACATTTTAATCGAAATGGGAGAGATGGAAGAAGAATATCCATTCGAAAAGCTAGAGGAAAAATTAGTTTCTAAGCAAAGAGAATACAAGCTTGCACAACAACGAGTATTCGGCATCATTGACGCGATTGAGGAAGTTAAGGCATTTCATGAGGGGTGTTTAATAGATGTCGATGATGAAGCAATTGAAGCGTAAATCAGTCATTTCTAAGTTAAACAAACTTGGCATCCACAGTATTGAAGGACAACCGTTGGAGGATGTGTTGTATACAACATTACTTAAAACATTGGCGCTTAAACGTGCTGCTGATAATTGAATAGGAGGTTTTGAGCAGTGAATTTAAATCGCATTAAGCAAATCGATGAAAAAATCGATGAAACTCATCAAACGCTAGGTGATTCACCTAATGCAATGGTTAATTTTCAAGCTATGTACAACGATATGAAATATCTAATCATGATGGCTTTAGATGGTCAAAAAGAAGCGAATAAGCTACGTACAAAAATCGGTCGAATGAAAATTACTATCAAGAAAAAAGACCATGTTATTCGTACAATCGACCATCATAACAATCGTTTAGGTAATGATAATCGGGCGAAAACAGCAGTACTAGAAAAATTTCGCGAAGAAAACAAACGTCTACGTGAAGCACTGGAAGATATAAGCTGTCATGTAGATACTCGCTTACAAGTCGTTATCAGTAATGCTTTAGAAGGAGGTGATTGATTGCGTATAGGCTACACACACGCTGATGTATATGACCGTGAATCAGAATACTGGCAAGACATCGAAGACGCACAGAATGCCCAAATTGAGGCGCAAAAAAACTCGTCAAAGGCGGCAACCGATGGCGAGCAAGATAAAAATTTAATACAACCTAAAATCACTGGTATTGTACCACAGGAGGAATTGTAATGGCAAAGTTTAATGTTGGAGATGAAATAAAAGTTACTCAAAATACTTCTTTTATTGGAGATAAAAAAACATCTGGGTGGCATGTTGGCGGACAAGGTGTAGTGAAAATTGGTGCTATCGGAATTGTTGAGTCTGTTTTAGGTGACTTTATTAAAGCAAAGTTTAAAAAGGAAGATGTTGATGAGTGTACAAGCAATTTTTCTCGAAAATTACGATTTGATGAAATTGAATTAGTAGAATCGAAACCAACTAAAAACAAACGTATCACAGCATTAGAAGAAACAGTTGCAAAGCAATCAAAGGAAATTAGTGAATTAAAGCTAATCGTCCATGAATTACGTGAACGTCCACAGTTAACGACTGTTATAAATAATGCACCACAGGAGCCTTCCACAACTAATACTGTGGAGGACACACCAAAAATGACAAGACTAGTAAATGGTCAATGGCAGCCTACAACTATAGAAGAAGTTGCAGAAATGATGTCATTAACACCAAATCAACAACGTGCTGCAGTTATTGAGAAGGCGAAGAAGTTTGTTGAGGTTAATTCAAATAAAAAGCATTTTCATGTTCCATATTGTGATGGCAGTGGTTTAACTTCCGTTATCTTTGGAAGCTCAGACGCATTAGAATTTGTTGTCAATGAAGATAAACGTACAGTTGTTGCGTTAATAAAAAGTTTCAGTACAAGACATGAAGTGTATCACCGAGGTATTACCAAATGCAATCCAAATGACGTATTCAACGAACACATCGGAAAAGCAATCGCACTAGGACGAGCGCTAGGTCTTGATGTGAGTGAGTTTGAACAGGCGGTGCAGCCAACATTTGCGATTGGACAGATTGTTTATGAAACAGAAGATAAAACATATAGAACAATTGCAGAATCAGGGATTTACTCTGAAGAAAGTATGTTAACTGCTATCGATTCGCGTTCAGCAAAAGAACTTAGTGTAATTATCAACGACACTAACGCTAAATACGAGGTGATTAAATGAGACGTTATCTAATTGCTTATAATACTTGGGATGATTATGAATCCGAAAAAGTTGAGAAAGTAAGTGTTATTGATAATGAGCGTGATGCAATTGATATAGTTGCGAGAATTATCTCTGATAACAGCGACGAAATACTTTCTATTACTGATTTCAATTTCTATTCACAACAAGCTAAAAAGCTAGAAATTCAACTAAATAAAAATATGAAATTGGAATTAAAAGAGGTGGGTCAATAATGGCTACTCTTTACGAACTAACTGACCAATACAAAATGCTTCAAAATTTTATTGAAGAAAATAATGTAGAAGGTTTTGAACTAGCACTTTCTCAAATCAAAGGTGAGATTGGTGAAAAGCTAGAGGGATATGCCATGGTGCTTAAAAATATCGAATCAGATATTACAGGTATTAAAACTGAGGAAAAACGATTGGCGGATCGTCGCAAAGTTATGGAAAGTAACCTTACTCGTATTAAAGAAAATATGGCTGATGCCTTATTAACTGTGGAAGGCAACCGAGTGAAAACAGAAAAATTTACGTTTAGCTTCCGTAAATCAACATCAGTACAAATCAATAATGATGCTGCTATTCCTCCACAGTTTATTAAGGTTGAGAAAACTATCAGCCGTGCAGATTTAGCAAAAGCATTAAAAGCAGGTGAGCAAATAGAAGGTGCTCAACTCGTTGAAAATCAATCATTAAGTATTCGATAGGAGGATGTAATAATGGCAAAAGAAAAATTATACACAAAAGAACGTTGGTACGCTGATACTCGAAAAGAGGCTGAGGAAATTGTTGCAGAAGCCAAGGAAAATGATTTTCTTACAATGCAAAAAATCCATGAAAAACATAATTCAAAAGGCTTCTACTTTTTAGTGGATTTGGATTACACATATTCGACAGCTAAAGAGGAAATGGACAAGCGACCTGAAGATGATGCACCAGATGGTCAAATGAATATGGATGAAGTGCACGAAGGTGTACCATATACAGTCAATTCGGATGGGAGTGTAACAGTTGAAAATACGAATGAAGAATTACCAGAATTCGAGGATCCATTCGCAAATGTAGAAGCAAAACAAGATGCATCTAATGAAAACGTGCCATTTTAATAGAAAAGGAGTGTGGAAGGCATGCAAGTAACAAGCGCTACAGACATTCAAGCAGACGCATCCACTTGGTTGCTTTACGGCAATCCTGGTATGCGTAAAACAACTACTGCTAAATATTTAGAAGGTAACACGCTTTACATTCCAATTGATAAAACTGAAATTGTTTTAGCAGGAACTCCAAATATCGATATTGTGAACTTCGATTCATACGATGCTTGGAATGCATGGAATCAACTTATGATTGATTTGAAAAATGCAGACCTATCTAAGTATGACACAATCTTTTTTGATAATATTTCTGAATTAACGCGTTCGATGTTAGCTAACTTAGGCCGTGAAGGTAACAACAATCGAGTACCTTCACAAGGTAACTATCAGCAAATTGATTTCTTTATCATCGACAGCGTGCGTTTTATTCAAACTCTTGGAAAACGAGTGGTTTTCACTGCATGGGAAATGACTGATGCTTGGAATTTACCAAGTGGACAAATTATCAATCGAGCGTACCCAGATGTTCGAATTAAGATTTTGAATAACTTCATGGGATTATGCCAGGTAGTTGCGAAATCAGTTATCAATGAAGAAACGAAAAATTACGGTTTTATTTTAGAGCCATCACCATATGTTTTCGCTAAAAATCAATTAGATAATCGTAAAGCATGTGCTCATGAAGATATTTTTAAAATCGGAAATGAGCCTTCCACAAATAACGAGACAACAGGAGGAAATAAATAATGTCATTCTTTAAATTTGATGAAGAAAAAGTAAAATCAGGGTTCGAATTAGTAGAGGAAGGAAAATACGAAGTTACTGTTCTGAACGCAGTAGCTGGGAAGACTCAAAAAAATGAAGACAAAATTACACTTGATTATGAAATCCGTTCTGATGTTCCTCAAAAACATCAAGGTGCAAAAGTTATGTTCGACACTTTCACATTCTCAAATGAAGTTGCTGCAGGTATTGTTCAGTCATTGTTAAAAGCAACTGGATTTGCAAACGGTCATCCGTTCCAATCACCAGATGATATGGCTAAACAATTAATTGGCCGTAGCTTACAAATTACAGTGAAGCATGAGGAATATGAAAAATTGGTTGATGGTAAGAAGGAGAAACGTACTGCCGCAAAAGCAAAATACTATGATAAATCGGTAGTTAATCCACCACAATCACCAGGAGCACCAATTACTGTCGGAAGTGATGATTTGCCCTTCTGATGACCCATTTCGATTTACGAATGAATGGGCAATAGCAAACGGCTATGATTAACAAAAACTTAATAGAGAGGTCTGTTTTTGGCGGACTTCTCTTTTTTATACCTAAAAACAGCAAATGGGGTGGGAAAATGTCAAATTCATCATGGAGTTCAAGGGGTGATGAGCTTGTAAAATGTCCAGTAACTGGATGTCATCATGTTGGACTGATTATCACAAAGGCTCACTGTAAATTAGTGCACAACATGACAAGGGATGAAGTTAAAAAGAAATATGGATTTCCAAAAAGAGTGATTTTGTTAAAGAGAAGTCAAGTAATGCGTATCAATGAATGAAGGTGAAAAAGTGAAAACGCCAATTAATTTTAACGAAATACCATCGGAATTAAGGCTGTTACCTCAGTGGATACTGTGGAGGGCCGAGGAAAAAGGTGGCCGTTATACAAAAATACCGTATCAAGTAGATGGCAACGAGGCAAGAAGTAATGACCGCAGAACATGGTCCACATTCGCTACAGCAGCTAAATTTTATACAGAATCAAATGCTGATGGTGTCGGATTTGTATTCAGTCGCCAAGATAACTACATTGGCATTGATATTGATAAATGTGTTACGTATGCAGCAGATGATAAAGAGAAGGTAAATCCTATTATTAGCGATTTTGCCAAAGAAGTCATTAATACGCTTGACAGCTACACAGAGTTTAGTGTGAGTGGTACAGGCATTCACATCATCATCAAAGGTAGTCTTCCACAGTCTGTGGTGGGTACTGGACGTAAAAGTGCTAAACATGGCTTAGAAATTTATCAATATGGCCGTTACTTCACAATGACAGGTAATCGAGAAAATTCAAATGAAATTTATGATCGTACAGATGAGTTGGCCGAGATATTTGAAAAGTATTTCGATGATAGCGATGTACAAGGTCGAGTAAATTTAGCCGAGTTTGAAAAAGATGAAATCAAACTTTCAAATGAAGCATTGTGGGAGCGAATGTTCCGTAGTAAATCAGGTGATGAAATACGTTCACTGTATAACGGAAATTTGATAAATGATGACCATTCTTCTAGTGATTTAGCTTTATGTAATCATTTGGCCTTCTGGACAGGTAAAAGTGCTTCTAGAATGGATTCAATGTTCAGGGAAACATCCCTGATGCGAGATAAATGGGACAGAATCCATTTCAGCGATACAGGAGAAACATACGGAGAACGTACCATTGCTGAAGCCATTTCATCCACTACAACAACTGTATTGGATCATCAAGCCGATTCAGAGTTTTCTTTTTCCTCCACAGTAGTTGATGAGGTGGAAGTAAGAGATAAAAAATTCAAACTTACAGACTTAGGGAACGCTGAACGCATAGCACATTATTACGGACATGTTATAAAACACATCAACGGTGTAGGTTGGTACATCTGGGATGGTAAGAAGTGGACGCTTGATGAAAGAAATAAAATAAATCGGATCGTAGCTAGTGTAATAAGAAAAATGGGTGAATCTGATGATGAAAATGAGCAAAAGTGGGCACGTCACTGTGAAAAACATAATGTACGTGAAAACGCAATTAAAGATTTAAGAATGTTAGTATCTGCCAAGCGAAATCAATTTGATAATCATAAATATCTGCTAAATGTATCGAACGGAACAATTGATTTAAAAACAGGAAAAATCACACCACATAATCGTGAAAATTATATTTCTCAAATAACAAATGTTGAATATGTAGAGGGTGCTGAATGCCCTGTATGGCTCAGTTTTTTAGAACAAATATTTTTAGGTGATAAAGAACTAATTGAATATATGCAGCGCCTAGTAGGCTATTCGTTAACAGGTGATATAAGTGAACAATTAATGTTCTTCTTAGTCGGTGGAGGTAGTAATGGTAAATCAACATTTATTAACACTATTAAGGACTTAATGGGCGATTATGGAAAACAGGCTCAATCAGATACTTTCATCAAAAAGAAAAGTGGTGGAGCTAATAACGATATTGCTAGATTAGCGAGTGCACGTTTTGTATCAGCGATTGAATCAGAAGAGGGCGAAAAGCTTTCTGAAACTCTAGTAAAACAAATTACAGGTGGCGAGCCTGTTGTAGCACGATTTTTAAAGCAAGAGTTTTTTGAGTTTGTACCTCAATTTACAGTGTTTTTTACAACTAACCATAAACCTGTGATTGGTGGGCTCGATGAAGGAATATGGAGACGTGTTAAATTGATTCCTTTTGATTTAAGTTTGCCAGCACATAAACGAGATAAAAAATTAACTGAAAAATTATCCCTTGAAATGAGTGGAATACTCAACTGGGCAATTGAAGGCTGTTTAAAGTGGCAGAAGGACGGATTAATTGAACCTAAAGTAGTTACGAAAGCTACAGGCTTATACAAAGAAGATATGGATATTTTAGATCCGTTCATAGTCGAATGTTGTTACACAGACAAAAAGAATGAACAAATCAAAATTGAAGCAAAAGAATTATACAGTGTTTATAACAATTTTTGTTTCAAATCAGGCGAACGCACTCTCGGAAATAGAAGTTTTTACCGAATGCTGGAAACAAAAGGCTTCAAAAAAGAGCGAGGCACTCAAAATAAAATGTATTTCTTTGGAATCACATTAATAGACAGGAAGCCTTCGGGGGTTATGGAACAGTCAAAAAAAGTTATGGAACAACCCGAAAATACGAGTTTTAAGCTTGTTTAGTAATTTTCAGTTAGTTAAGTAACTCCGTGTTGTAACCTTTAGAAATTCAATAATACCAATGGTTTAGAGTGTTTTTAATAGTTATTAAGTTATTTTTGTTATTGGGGTTTTATATTAATAAAAAATAAAAAAATATAAATAAGTACTATATATAAGAGCGTAACCAAATATGCCAATAACGTTTTTAACTAAAAATATTCAAACCGTTGGGGCTGTAAGCTTCAAGTGAGTTACTCTTTAATAACTAAGTTAATTAAATGGGTTAAAAACGGCATTTTTCAAAAATTAAGTAACTGCCAAAATGTAAGGAAGTGGTAAACGGTGGTTTTATATGTTTTAGCGCAAATTTGGAAATTTGGTGGAGTGATTGAGCGTGATCAATCGGATGGGCGACTCGAATTAAAAAACCATAAAAACATTCCAGTTGAAGTTTTAAAAGCAGCTGAGCCAATTTTTAACCTAATCGAAGAATGGTTTAAATCATGGGAAGAAGCTAACGGAATAGATAAACACATGCGAATGATGATACATCAAGCCTGTGGATGGCAGCACAATCCGAAATTAAATGAATGGATATGTGCAGACGTTGATGCATTGATGTTGTTCATGGAGTGGCAAGAAACGTTAGCTAAGAATGGCTGGAACGACATTTATACAGACTATCGACAATTTGAAAATGAAGAATCAAATATCATGAAGAAAAAATTGTACGAACGTGCTGTTTTATACGCTAATCAAAATAAGTGATTTACAGCCGTTTTAAGACGTTTTAGAGGACGGATGATAAATATATCCAACTATAAAATAGAACGTGTGTACGGTGCTTTTAACAAGCGAAAATAAGGAGGTAAATAGAATGAGAGTTAAAAAGTTTCGAGCGTGGGACAGACATAACAAACGAATGAGTTGGTCATTTGGATTGGGTGTAACGAAATTAACTTTTGATACAAAGCCAGGTTATTGCGAAGAAGTAAAAATTAATGATTTATCTATTGAAGAATTGCAATTCATAGGCTTAAAGGACAAGAACGGCAAGGAGATTTATGAGGGGGATATTGTTCGGATTGTTGGAGAACAAGAACTTGATTACGGTTATTCATTCGATTGGAAACACAATGCTGTAGTCAAGTGGGATGAAGATGAATGCTCGTACTACTTGGATGTAATAAAAAAATACGAAGCTTCTATTTGCGAAGATGGGTATTTCACGGTAGATACATTCACTTTAAGAAAATGGCATGAAGAAGAATGGTGGATTGAGTATGAAATCATTGGCAACATCTACGAAAATCCTGAATTGCTAGGTGGTGAACTGATTGAAGAAGATTAAAATAACCCAAATTCTTGACGACATTCGTTCACAAACACTCGTAGGCAACACTTATGAGTTATTACGAATCGATTCATGCGGTATGGCTATAACAAAATGCGGACGGCACTTTTTTGAAGGTGAATACAAAATCATTGAAGGTGATTCAAAATGATTCACTATGCTTATTCTGACACTGAACTAAACAAAATAATGAAAACAATGACAATCGTGGTTGATACTCGTGAACAAGTAAACGGTCATATCCTTGAATATTTACGCAGCAAGGATGTACCAATCAAATTGAAAAAACTCGACACTGGCGATTACACAGCAATGATTCCTAAGAACGATGAATTAGGTATCCAACGTGATATTTATTTAAACAGTCGTATTGAGCGCAAAGCCAGTGTAGATGAGATTGTGGGCAACCTTGGAAAAGATGAACGTACACGCTTTGAGAATGAATTAATTCGTTCACAGGATATTCCTTTCACATTGTTATTAGAAGATCCAGAAGGCTACAAGAAAATACTAAATGGAACCTACAGAAGTAAATACGACCCACTTGCATTACTTGGCTCGTTGAATACTTTCAAGGCTCGTTACGGCTTTGAAATTGTCTACTTAGATAATAAGTTTAGTGGGAATTTTATTTACTATCATTTCTATTACCAAATGAAGAACTACCTAAAGAGAGGGGCGTTTTGACCATCGTGAACATGCGCAATGGGATTCCTATTGTTCAGTCGGTGACTAAAGTGAAACAACCACAAAATAGATTGTGGACGGCCATACCTAATCCATTTACAAAGTATATAGAGATGTCTATGACGGTCGATGGATGCGAAGCAAGTGTCATTATGCCATATAAAAATGAATGGGTGCAGCAGTATATCAAAGAAGGCTGGCACACAAAGAAAGTGTGGGATGTAGATGAACGCAGAAATGCTTGAGAAGCGTATTGAGATATTACAACAAATAGATGCTCTTTTACCCAAATGTGATTGTCAAACTGCTCTTGAATCAATTAAATGTCCTAATTGTGTAGAAATTGCAATCCATGGACAAAAGTTGCTTGGTTTGGTGAATTTACGTAATACTTCAATCCTTGATAATGAAAATTATTCACCTGTTAAAAGTTCAAAACTTGCTTTAACGAAAGAAAAATACCTCACATTGAAAAAAGCTAATAAAACTGATGAACAAATCGCAATGATATGTAATGTAGCACCAGGAACTATCCGAAATTGGAAAAAGTTAAACAATATCAAAACTGAACGTATGAAAGGAAGAAGGTATAACGTGAGATGAAAATTGAAGAACAAATCTTAGCAAATCCAATATTACGTGAAGTCCATGATTTGCTTGATAATCAAACAGCTAAAGGGTTAGCGAAATACGGTACAACAGTCAATCCAATGGATTATACGACTATCGAATGGCTTAAACATTTCCGTGAAGAAATGATTGATGGCGCTGTATATGCGACAGTAGTAATTCAAAAATTGGAGGAAATGCAAAAATGAATGAATTAATCAAACAAGTAGAACGATGGTCGATTGAAAAAGGATTAGATAAAGCAGAATCTAGTAAGCAATTTTTAAAGTGTTCAGAGGAATTAGGCGAGGTTGCAGCAGCGCTTGCGCGTAATGATAAGGCTGCTTTGCGTGATGGTATTGGTGATGTGGTTGTGACACTCATCATATTAGCCCAACAAAATGACATGGATTTATATGAATGTTTAAATTGCGCCTACGATGAAATCAAAAATCGTACAGGAAAAATGGTTGATGGTGTATTCGTAAAATCTAGTGATTTATAAAATTCCAACAGGAGAGTTATATCATGAAAATACCTTGGCACAAAAGGATTTACGCATTATATAAAGGCGATCAGTTCATTACAGAAGGAACAATACGAGAAATCAGTAGAGAAACAGGGAAAACAATCAATTTTCTTCAATACATGACTTATCCGATCTATGAAAAACGATGTGGAAGTAGTGTGAATCGATTAAAAATGATTTCTCTTGATGATTAATCGAACAAAATTGTTCAGGAAAGAGGGTGAAGAAATGAGTGAATCACCATTGATTTGGTTTGGTGGAAAAGGACGTATGGCAAAGCATATTATCAGCAGAATGCCAGAGCATACTTGCTTTGTAGATTTGTTTGGCGGTGCTGCTCATGTAATTGCTCAAAAGCAACCAATAACTAATGAGGTTTACAACGATATAGACGGAGACATGGTTAACTTTTTACTTGTGGCCAGAGCGCAAACTAACGATTTGATTAAAGCTTGTGAGGGCTTACCATATAGTCGTCAACTTTATGAAAAGTGGAAACGTGAGCCAATGCCAAGTGATGATTTCGAACGAGCTGTACGATTCTTTTATCTTAATCGTTCGGGTATTGCAAAGGGTAATAGCAGTTATGGTACTGGATGGAGGCATAGTAAAGAGCATAATACAGCTCGCACCTATCAATCAGCTTGCAAACGTATTAAGGATTTCGGACAGCGTATGAGCAATGTAATGATTGATAATCGAGATTTCCGAGAAATCATACGTGTGTACGATTCTCCAACAACTTTGTTTTATGTAGATCCACCATATATCGATAGGGAACGTCGATATAAGCTCACAGATGCAGATAAAGAAAATCCGATGCAATTACATTACGACTTATCAGCAGCATTAAAGGCTATCCAGGGCAAAGCCCTTGTATCCTATTACGATCATCCGATTTTAAATGAATTATATGAAGGCTGGTATTCAGAAACTTTTTCAGCTGTACGCCAGGTAGTAAATGGCGACAATAATTCAAGTGAAGAAATGTTGTTAATGAATTATTTTAATGGACAGTTGGATTTGTTCGACTACTGAACAATTTGAGGAAATAAACAAACAAGGTAGGTGCTGCACATGCCTATGTTATCGCATAGGCATACAAATGACATAAATCAATTGTGGAGGGCATATGAGCAAACTATCAAGAAATGATATACAAAAACTTGAAGATTACTGGATTAATCTCAATGAATATAAAAAACAATTACAGTTTCGCGAATGGGAGTTACTTAATCCTTATAAAGAAACTGATACAAACATTGGCGGTGGTCGTAGTAATAACACATCTGATACAACAGGGCACAAAGCTATGATTCTTGTAGAAGATACACTGTATCAAAATTTAAAACGTATTGTTTCGACCATTGAAAATATGTACGAGAATTTAGATAAAGACCAAAAAACCATTGTTGATATGCGCTATCGTGATAAATCAGAGTGTTACGAATGGCAACATATTGCAGATGAATTATATATGTCAGTCCAGCGAGTATTACGTAAACGTAATGCGTTGATTGATGAAACGGCTAGAAGATTGGGGTGGGTATGATGCACATTATACAAGCAATAGAACAAATGCAAGCCATGTTACGAGATATTTCTCCATTACTTTGGGAGTATAAAAAAGACTTGAAAAAGCAAGGTTTCACAGAGCAACAAGCTTATGATTTAGTGAAAGATTATCAAAAGATACTATTCACACAAAACAACAAATGATAACGTAATTGTGCCACATAGCGAATTACGCTCTAAACCATGTTAAATTGATATTGTGAAGTAATAACAAAAGCGTACGGAAATACGCAAAATAAACACCTTACAATAATAAGCACGTTCGCTTGTACGTGTATGTCAGAAACAAGTATCAAAGTCGTATCCAATAGGGTGCGGCTTTCCATTATACTTAACTTAAAAATAAAGTGAGGTGGTTTAAATGGCGAATAAGCCAATTGAAGCGTGCTGTGATAAAAAATGCGGTAAATCATTCAATATCACAAAACTTAAAACTAAGAAAGTCAAAGGTGGTAATGAAAAGATTTACTTCCATTGTCCACACTGTAAACATGAATATATAGCTTATTATGCAAGTGACGAAACTAGGAAGCTTCAAGCTGAAATGCGTAAATTGCATAATAAATTTAAAAACCATACGAACAATAATATTGTATTTGATGATTATGCTCATGATACATTTTTACAACAAGAAGCCGAACTGAAATTGAAAATAAAACAAAGTATGGATGAAGCAAGAATGGTTGCCGAATCATAAATAATAAAGTCACATCTAACCAGGTGTGGCTTTTTATTATGATTATATTCATTAGGATTCCACCATGATAAGATAATAATAGTAAATTATGGAGGGATGAATATGACAAGAAAAGATTTAGTATTTACAAGGTCAAGAAAAGGGATAAAAGACAAATATGATGAAGCGATGAAACTATTGGAATACAGCATTATTTTAGTTAAATTATTTGAGATAAAAGAATTTAATAATGTAATAGCTGCTCAATTACGATTACTTCTCTGTGACATTACTAAAGACGGTGATAATTCACTGATAAGAAAAATTCAACCTGATCCAAAGCTTTTTCCTATTAATGAATTGAGTATTTTGAATGAAAAGGGACATGCGTTTATCGAAGCAGAAATGTTTAATTATAATAAACCGATGATTCCTTTAACAGATTGGTTAAATCAGGTTATTCTAACTATGAATTTGCAAGGTAAAAAACAAAATATTACAATTCTAAATTTTATAAAATTCTCAGCTAATAAAGGTGGAGGAGCTCATGTTGACTCGGATTTAGTAGAAAAGTCATTCATTGTTGACATACATTCAGACGAATATCTATGTGATATAGCATTAGGATTATTTAGATCTGTAGGTAGGGATTTTAATTTGAACAGTGAAAAACATGTTGCTTACTTAATTAGTAAGTTTAAAGGAAAGGCATCCGAATAACGGGTGTCTTTTTATTATGCAATTAACTATGAATTGTGGAGGGCAAAAGAATGAAGATAACTGAAAGTATGATTCCGTTAATTGAAAAAGCATTGGGTTTTGAATTATACGAATGGCAAAGGGCTTACTTGTTAGGAGAAATATCCAAAGCACCTACAGTGCGTAGGGCAGGAAGGACAACTGCATACATTGTGAAATTATTGTTAACTAATGACAGATCAATTGATAGCAATAAATATGAAGATATACAAGAATATAAAGACCTTCAAACTCCATATTACGATGATATCTTTAAAGATGAATTGCAGATGATTGATGACAAACTTACATCGGTTGGATTAAGAACGTGCTTATTGAAGCCAAAGAAGAATGTGCTAAGGAACATTAAAATTGGAGTAGAGATGAACACAGACAAACTACAACTTAAACTGAGAGCAATTGAAAAACATGCTGGAGCATTGGCTGATGAGTTGGAAGCTATTGATAATGATTGGAAGTGTGACTATTGTGGAAGCTACAGTTATAGCACTATGTATACAAGTGATGAAGCAATATACATGACATGTGCTGAATGTGGTAAACGTGTTGAATCAGATGAACTACCAACACAGTTAGAAGGCAGCGAATAATTAAAAGGTAGGTGATGTTTATGAACAAGGATAAGTTATACGATTTAACTAAGAGAGATCAAGAAAGTAAAAAGTTTTATTCTTCAACTGCTTGGGCTAAAGCGAGAGAGCTTGCTTTGAAGCGATAACGAGATAATTATCTTTGTCAATCTTGTTTGAATAATAAACGTATTCGAAAAGCAGAAGTCGTTCACCACTTAAAAGAGTTGCGTGATTATCCAAGCTTAGCATTAGAGTTATCGAACTTAATCTCATGGTGCAATATCTGTCACACATCACATCACAAGAATGGAGAAATAAAACAGCAAATTGCAAATAAAAAAATTGATATCGTTGAAACAAAAATTAATGTTGAAATTATTGAATAGCCCCCCTAAGTAAAAGATGGGGGATATGTTGCGCCAGACCGACGGGTCCCCGTCACTTGCAACACGGATGAATTTATGAAAGGGGGGGTAACTGATGGAAGAAGTTACAAAGGAATTGTTGCGGAGTTATTTAGGTGATAGTTATCAACCATCTGATGAGCAATTGATCACGCTATATGTTGAAACTTATGAGTTTTATAAACGGATGCAAACTGAATTGAAAAACATGCCATTGATGATGGAACACACCAATAAAGCGAACGCAACAAACTTCATTAAGAATCCTCTTTCGATTGAATTAACTAAAACAGTGCAAACTTTGAATAATCTACTGAAATCTTTAGGTTTGACGCCTGCTCAACGAAAGGAATTTAAGTTGGGTGGTGGTCATGTTGACGATGGCTTCGACAGTTTCTAAAGTTGATAGTTTACTAATCGTTGTAAATCCTTCTCCAGTTCTGTTAACAACCTGGTATGCAAAGCAAGTTGTGGAGGGCAATATCATAGCTTGTAAGAAGGTTATACAAGCTTGTGAAAGACATTTAAACGATTTAGAAAGACAAGGCACAGAGGATTTTCCTTGGATTTTTAATGAAGAAATAGCACATAGGCCGATTGAATTTATTGAAAAGTTTTGCAAACCTTCTAAAGGTGCTTTTAAACAACTAACAATGCAAGCTTGGCAGCATTTTAGTTTAGGTTCTATTTTCGGTTGGGTTCATAAAGATACAGGAATAAGGCGCTTTAAAGAGGCGCTTATTTTTGTTGCCCGAAAGCAAGGGAAAACTACTAAAATTGCAGGAGTGACGATCTACGGAGCCTCTAAAGATGGAGAAAACGGTGCTGATGTAGTTCTTTTAGCGAACAGTATGAAGCAGGCTAGATTATTATTCGATGAAGCAAAAGCGATGGTAAAGTCTTCTCCTGCTTTAGCAAGGCGTTTTAGGCCGTTACGGGATGCGATTCATTTTGACGCTACTTTCAGTAAGATTGAGCCGCAAGCGAGCGATAGCGAAAAGCTAGACGGTTTAAACACACATATAGGAGTGTTTGATGAGATCCATGAATACAAGGATTACAAACTAATTAACGTTATAAAGAACAGTCGTCAAAGTAGGACACAACCGTTACTCATTTACATTACAACTGCAGGGTATCAATTAGATGGACCACTAGTGAATTATTATGAACAAGGTGCAGATGTATTAAATGGTGACATAGTTGATGAACGAACGTTTTATTATATCGCTGAATTAGATACTGTGGATGAATTTGATAGACCTGAAATGTGGATTAAAGCCAATCCTAACATGGGTGTATCTATCAAACTTTCCGACATGATTGAAGATTGGGAGAAAGCAAAACGTACTCCGTCAGAACGTAACGACTTTATCACAAAACGTTTTAATAAATTTGTGAGCAGTAACGAGGCTTCTTTCCTTGATTATGAGGTATTGAAACGAAACGATAAAACAATGACATTAGAATCTGCTGCTGCTTCCTCATCTGCTGTGGGGGGCTTTGACCTTTCCGACAGCGAGGATCATACAAGTGCTTATCTTGAATGGGCCATTCCTTCAACAGGTGAGGTTGTTATCCATGGTCATACTTGGGTTCCACAAGCGAAAGTGGATTCAGATAACGAAAAAATCGACTATTACAGCCTACAAGAAGAGGGACTGTTAACTATTGTTCCAGGTGAATATGTCAAAAAAGAATATGTATTCGATTGGTATGTAGAACAATCAAATACATATTCAATCGAAAAAATTATGTATGATCCAGCGAAAGCATTCGGATTAGTTGAAATGCTACAAAATTATGGTTTTGTTTGTGAAGTGGTTAGACAAGGATTTATTACACTAGGACCGGCTATTGATGATGCAAAAGAGCGATTTATTGATGGGAATGTTATCTTCAACGACAACCGATTATTCCGTTGGTACACTAATAATGTCGTACTTGTGGAAGACAGGAATAAAAATAAAATGCCTACTAAACAAAGTCGCTACCGTAAAATTGACGGTTTTGCGGCTTTTTTAAATGCTCATGTAGAGGTTATGAAGAAATTCGTAACTGTACAAGGTGAAGGAAATATCAAGTTTATTTCATTAAATGATTTGTGATTGGAGGGAGGTGAACAAATGAATATATGGAGCAAATTTAAAGCCTCTCTCTACACAGCTTATGCAACGTGGAAAGGACAAGGCTATGATTTTTCATTATGGCAAGGGAGAACATTTTGGGGTATCGATAATTCACAATTAGTTACAAATGAAACTATTTTCAGTGTGATTACTAGGCTTTCAAACACTGTTTCAAGTTTGCCAATTAAATTATATAAGCACTATGATGTAGAAAATAACAATTTGAGTGATTTGCTAGTAAATCCAAATCCAAATATGAGTGGTTGGGAACTGATTAATAAATTAGAAGTAGCACGTAATGAACATGGTAATGGATATTCAATTATTTTACGTAATTACTTAATGCAACCTGAATCACTTGTTGTACTTGATAATGTACAAGTTAAACCATTAATCGATGATGTAACAGGCGAATTATGGTATGAAGTGCGAGGGAATAACAAAACAAGTTATATACACAACATGAATATGATTCATGTAAAACATATTACTGGATCCAATCGCATAAAAGGCATCTCACCATTAGATGTATTAAAAAATACTCTTCAATATGATAAAGCAGTTCAGGAATTTTCTCTTTCTGAAATGGAAAAGAAAGAATCATTCATTTTAAAATATGGAGCTAACGTATCAGAAGCGAAGCAAAAGGAAGTTATAGCGAATTTCAAACATTTTTATAATGAAAATGGCGGTGTTTTATTCCAAGAACCAGGTGTTGAAATTGATAAAATGACAAAAACATATACACCAGGTGAAACAATCTCATCAGAAAAAGTAACTCGTACTCGAGTGGCAAACGTGTTTAACATTCCTCTTTCTTTTTTAAATGAACAAGGCGGAGGATTTGCAAACAATGAGCAGATGATGATTCAGTTTGTACAGATGACACTTACACCAATTATTCGTCAATACGAACAGGAATTTAACAGAAAATTACTCACACAAGATCAAAGAATTGAAGGTTATTACTTTAAATTTACTGTTAATTCACTGTTACGAGGTGATACAGCTACACGTTCAGCATTTTATCAACAAGGAATTCGAAATGGTTGGTTTACTCAAAATGAAGTTAGAGGTTGGGAAGACCTACCTCCAGATAAAGCTGAACAAGCAAATAAATTATGGATTAGTGGTGACCTTTACCCAATTGATATGCCTATTGAAGAACGGAAAGGTACCTCTACTGCTACCACAACTGTGGAAGGGGGTGAAAAAGTTGAATAAAAAGAAGACTTTCTTTGATGTTAAAGCATCGGTTGATGGTAAATCAGCGGATGTTTTTATTTTGGGCGAAATTACTCCGTGGGCTTGGGAAGAGTTTGGAGAAATGTCATCGGTGGTTTTCAAAGAAAAACTAGATGCTGTTGGTGACGTCAGTGAACTTCATATTTACGTGAATAGTCCAGGGGGTTCAGTGTTTGAAGGGATCGCCATTGGGAACATGTTGAAACGACATAAGGCTCGTACAATCGCTCATGTGGATGCAATAGCAGCATCTATTGCGAGTGACATTGTGGCTTGCTGTGATGAAGTGCGAATGCCCTCAAATGCAATGTTAATGATCCATAATGCAATGACAGGTGCTTTCGGAAATTCAAGTGAATTACGCAAAGTCGCAGATGATTTGGATCGAATTAACGGCATGCAAATTGAAACCTATATGTCAAAAATCGATGGTAAGACTTCACAAGAAGAAATTCAACGAATGATGGATGAAGAAACGTGGTTGTCAGCTCAACAAGCTTACGATATTGGCTTATGTGACGTTGTGGAAGGCGCAAATCGTGCTGTTGCTAGTTTATCAAATGAACATACAAAGAAATTTAAAAACCTTCCAGAGGCCCTTCTACAGCTCGAAAGCGAAGTCCTTACTGAAGAAGAAAGGCAAGGCATTATTGCGGATTCTAAGGCGAATCTTACTTATTTACAGTCATTAAACTTAATTTAAAAGGAGGGCATTTAAATGCCGACATTATACGAATTAAAACAAAACATGGCTACTATTGGTCAACAAGTAGCAAAAATAGATAAAGATTTAACAGCAAAAGCCATTGATCCACAAGCAACACGTGAAGACATTACAGCTTTAAAAGATCAAAAGGATGATATGCAAGCTCGTTTTGATGTAATTAAGGCTCAACATGATCAACTGGAAGCTGAACAGAAGGCGAAATTTGAACAACGTAAAGATATTACTGCAGGGATTGAGGACCCTAAACAAAAAGCAATCGCAGCTAAAGCGGAGTTTATTCGCGCAGCAGTACAAGGAAGAGCTATTTCAGAAGATGTAAAAGCACTAATTGCCTTACCAGGGGGCAACCCAACAGGTGGAGATAAATTCTTCCCAACAAACATGCAAAACGAATTAGTACATGAGCCATTTGCTAAAAACCAATTACGTGAAGTTGCTCAAGTGAGTGCAATTAAAGGATTAGAGCTTCCGAAAATTGCTTACTCATTGGATGATGACGATTTTATTACTGATGAACAAACTGCAAAAGAGATGAAATTAACAGGTGATACTGTTACCTTTAGCCGTAACAAGTTCAAAGTTAAAGTAAAAATTTCAGATACAGTTATTCATGGTACTGATGTTGAATTAACACAATTTGTTGAAAATGCTTTAAAGTCAGGTCTTGCAGCAAAAGAGAAAAAAGATGCTCTTGCAACAACACCTAAAACTGGATTAGGACACATGTCGTTTTATAATGGCACAGATATTAAACGAGTGTCAGGAAAAGATTTATTTGAAGCTATTACAAATGCGATCGCTGATTTACATGAGGATTATCGCGAAAATGCAAAAGTCGTTATGCGTTATGCCGATTACCTAACAATCATTAAAGCTTTATCAAATGGAACAACAAATTTCTACGACACTCCTGCCGAGAAAGTCATTGGTAAGCCAGTAGAATTTGTTGATGCTGCAGTTAATCCAATCGTGGGTGATTTTAACTTCTTCCGTATCAACTATGATGCAATGACATATGACACTGATAAAAACGTGGATTCTGGTGATTACCTATTTGTATTAACAGCTTGGTATGATCAAAAACGTTCTTTAAACTCTGCATTCCGTATTGCAGAAGTAACTCCTACTCCTTAATAAAAGGGGAGGAGTTTTTAATTTATTGAAAGAAGGTGAATTGAGTGTACAAAGTAATTAATCGATTCAAAGAAAACAATCATGACGGTCACATTTATGAGATAGGTGACATCTATCCAGTCGATGGTAAAAAGCTTGTTAAGACTCGTGCAGAGCTTTTAACAGAAGTCCATAAAGAATACAGGGTAGCATTCTTAAAAGCTGTAGAAGAGCCTAAAAAAGCCACTACAAAGCAAGCTTCAAGGCAACCTTCCTCAGATGAAAAGAGTGATGAATAATGAGCTCATTACTTGAAGAATTTAAGGAATATTCACGTATTAATGGAAACTATGAAGATTTAACATTGAATTTGTTTCTTACAAGCGCAAGTAAAACATTAGAAAATTCAGGTGTTCGTCTTCCACAAGATTTATATGAAGTTAATGAAAATGGAATTGAATTATATTCATTACACCGTTTAGCTATCCTTACTCTTGCATCTCATTATTATGAAAATCGTCAAGTTGCTTCGCAAAATGCACAAAACATAGTTCCGTTTTCTGTTCAACATATGATTTTGCAATTAAAGTTGGTGAATATCAATGAATCCAGCGAGATTTAGACATAGGATTGAGATTCAAGAGTTTATTGAGAGGGTTAATGAAAATGGTTATCCTGTGGAGGACTGGACGACAAACTGTTATCTGTGGTCTGATATTAAAACAGTAAAAGGTTCAGAAGTTATCAAAGCAGCCGCTGAAATAAATACCGAAACACATCGCTTTATTGTGCGATATACAAAAGGTTTAAATGCCAAGCAACGCATTATTTTTAAAGGTTATATTTATGACATACAAGCTGTTTTAAATGATGATGAATTGCAAAATACACAAACAATCATTGCCGTTGTTCGCAAGCCTTAGAGGTGATGCTATGAGGATTGATTTCACAGGTTTAGAGGAGCTACAAAGGACATTACAACAGCGACTAGATTCTGATAGTATACTAGAGCCTACTTTAAATAAAGCAGCTGAACATCTAAAAGAAAAGTTAGAAGAAAATGTGTATAATTTCGGTTTTAAAAAGCGTTCTGGAAGATCAAAAGAGTCAATGGTTATTGACAATAAAATCGTGGACAATTCTCTTGCTGTAGGTTTAAGTAATCAAAATAATGATGCTTTCTACCTCTACTTCCACGAGCATGGGACATCTAAAATGCCAGCTCGTCCATGGTTCCGTCCTACATTCGAACGCGAAATGAATCGAATCATTGAAATCATGAAACAAGAATTACAAAGGAGGATGCACTTGTGAGTATTAATAAAATCATACGTGACGCGTTACTTCCTTTGGGTGTACCTGTCATGTATCAAGTATATACAGGTACAGAAACAACTTATATTACCTTCTTCCGTTACAACGAACGAGGAGCGTTACAGGCTGATGATACAGAGCAAATGACACGTTATTCCGTTCAAGTTGATGTTTGGGGTAAGGGAGATATAGAAGCGCTCACAGAGAGCGTTAAAGATCAATTACAAGCGATAGGATTTGTGAGGAATTCCTTTTTCGAAGATTACGAGAAGGATACCAAAATATATCACAAAGCCTATCGTTTTTATTATGACAAATAAGGAGGCTATTTAATTATGGCAGGAGTATTAATCGGTTTATCAGATATTCATTATACAAAGATCGCACCAGGAGCTACAGATGCTACTACAGCATTCGTTAATCCAATCAAGAAATTAGCTAAGGCAATCGAGGCTAAAGTTACACCAAAGACAAGTAACGCTGTTTTATACGCTGATGATGGAGCAGCAGAGTCCACTTCAGCAGAAGGCGAAACAGAAATGGAATTTAAAATTGATGCGCTGGCAAACGCAGTCTATGCAGATATTTTAGGAAAAGAAATTAATGCTGATGGCGTTGTAATCGATGCATCAGGTGATGTGGCACCTAGTATTGCATTGGCATTCCGAAGCCTGAAATCTAATGGTAAGTACCGTTATTTCTGGTACTACAAAGGCAATTTCCAGTTACCAGAGGAAAATTACAAAACTAAAGGTGAAAGTGTTGAGTACAACACACCATCAGTCAAAGGTGTATTTGTTAACTCAGAATTTGTTAAGAACTCTAAAGGTGAAGGTATTAAACGTATGTTTGTAGATGAGGACGATGAGAATGTAGATGCATCTATTATTAAAAATTGGTTTGAAAAAGTTTATGTAGGTTCAACAACACCTACACCTTAATATTTTAAAAAGTTTAAGAGGGCGATTAATCTCGCTCTCTTTTTATTATGCAAAATAAAACCAAAGGGAGAGATTTTAGATGTCTAAAAAAGCAGAAATTATGAAAGATGAAGGCGTAAAAGTTGAGTTAAAGGGTCGTAAATTTGAAGCTAAATTTGATTTAAATGCCCTATGTGAATTACAAGATAAATTTGGCGATTTGACTAAAGCATTTGAAGGTATTGATATGCAAGATTTGAAAAAAATCCGTGCATTACTGCATATTGCTTTAGCTAATGGTGAGAACGAGGGCATCACAGAAAAAGAGGTTGGCGCACTAATCGATTTAAAAAATATTCATCAAATTGTAGATGCTTTAACTACTGCATTTAATAACGCTATGCCGTCCACAGATGGTGAGGGAAAGTAAGCAATCCGCAAGGCGACAAAGAGTTGCCAGCGGATTTTTTTATATACATCGGAACAGTTCATTTGAACATGACTGAAGCAACAGTGTGGAGGGCAACACCACGCAAGCTATTAGCACTTTGGGATAGACATTGTATTTTTAAAGGATGGAAAAAAGAAGAAGAGCATGCACCACGTGCTTATGCAGACCAAGTCCAGTGGTAGAAAGATGGTGAAATAATAATGACAACAGGTGATGTAGGTAATTTAAGGGTGCGATTGTCACTTGATAATGCACAATTTGAGCGTTCTATTGCATCGATGAATCGTACTTTACAAGCAATGGGGCAAGAAATACGCGGCTTACAAAATCGAGGGCGTGAATGGGGTTCTTCTATTGACGGATTGCGTCAAAAGCAAGAGGCATACAGTCGTTTACTTGAAGGACAACAAACTAAAGTACGCCGTTTATCTCAAGAATATGAAAAGGCTAAACAACAATATGGAGAAAACTCAGTACAAGCAGAACGATTGGCCGTACAACTTAACAGAGCTTCAGCAGAAATGGACCGTACACAAAGGGAACTAAATGAGACTACTGCTGAATTAGATCGATTAGAACGTGAATTAGCTCAATCACAAACGGCTTGGGGGAAATTTGGCGCTGCTGCAACTGCCGCAAGTGAAAAACTAAAAGCAGTTGGCGACAAAATGACAAGCATTGGTAAAGATTTGTCCATGAAAATATCAGCTCCATTAACTGCATTAGGTGCAGGAGCAGCCAAAGCGGCTATAGACTTTGAAAGTGCGTTCGCAGGAGTACGCAAAACTGTTGATACGAGTGAGGAAGGCTTTGCAAAGCTCGAAAAAGGCATACGTGACATGGCTAAAGAGTTGCCAGCAAGTGCGAGTGATATAGCATCTGTGGCTGAATCTGCTGGACAGTTGGGGATTGCGGAGGACAAAATACTGTCTTTCTCACGAACTATTATTGATCTTGGAGAATCCACAAACATGACACGTGAACAAGCAGCTACAGAGTTTGCTCGTTTTGCTAACATCGTGGGAATGTCACAAGATAATTTCGACCGTTTAGGATCTAGTATTGTTGGTCTTGGTAATACGATGGCAACAACCGAAGCTGAAATTATGTCCATGGGTATGAGACTTGCTGCACAAGGTGCACAGGTAGGTATGTCTGAAGCGCAAATTATGGCATTAGCTGGTACTATGTCCAGTTTAGGCATCCAAGCTGAAATGGGTGGTACTGCCATGACAACTGTATTAAAGAAAATTGATAAATCAGTTGGATTAGGCGGAGCATCTTTAGCTTCATTTGCAGATGCAGCAGGTGTAACAAGTAAAGAGTTTAAAAAAATATGGGAAACAGATGCTATTTCAGGACTTGACTTACTTATTAAAGGACTTGCTAAAACATCAGCCGAAGGTGGTAACTTATCAGAGGCCTTACGAGATTTAGGTATCAAAGGTATCTATGAATCAGATGTAATGATGCGTATGGCCGGGGCATCAGATTTATTATCATCTGCAGTAGCAACTTCAACTGATGCCTGGAAGGAAAATACTGCATTAACTAATGAAGCTGAACAACGATATGCAACAACTGCATCTCAATTAGCAATGTTAAAAAATAAAGTCACAGAAGTAGGTATTACCTTTGGTCAAATTTTAATTCCAATGTTAATTTCTGTGGTGGATAAGATTACACCAATGGTTGAAAAATTTTCGGAATTTGATGAATCAACACGTAAAATGATTATTGTTATTGGTGGTTTTGTTGCAGCTATAGGTCCTGTATTAATTGTGATAGGTACATTAATTTCTTCTGTTGGTACAATTGTAGGGGCTATTGGAACACTATCTTTAGCAATTGCCGAGGCGGGTGGTCTAGCTGCATTTTTAGCTACTAAATTCGCATTTTTAGGTACAGTATTCGCCGCACTTACAAGTCCAATTGGTCTTACAGTAGCAGCGTTAGTTACAGCAGCAGTGTTAATTATTAAATACTGGGACCCAATAAGTGACTTCTTTACAACTTTAGGTACAAAAATGGTGCCTGTTTTTAATAGCATTACATCAGCAGTAACTGTATTTGGTTCAAAAATGAGTGAAGTCCCAAGTATGATGATGTCTGCCTGGTCTGGAGCTATAGGTACAGTTACCGGATTACTAGCTAGCCTAAAAGAAAAGTTATCGATTGTCACTGATGTAGTTAATATGAGTAATGCTATGAGTGCATTGAAAATAGCATTAGAATCAATTGCTTCAGTGTTATTAATGCTATTAGGTCCATGGGGATTACTTATAAGTCTGTTTTTAAAACTTTATAATCACACAACACTGTTACAAGATGTATTTGCGATGCTTAGGGGTGAGATGTCATTTGATGAGGTAGCTAGCAATTTTTCTACTTCAATTAGCGACATCATCAATAATATAGCTGAACTAGCAACCCGTTTAATTCCATTAGGTGCTGAGATGATTGTTAATTTAATCAATGGTATAAGCAATAATATTGGAAATTTATCGACTGCATTTGCAGAGATCTTGCCTATTATTATTAACACGCTTGTTATGATCATTCCTCAAATAATACTTTTAGCAGCTGATATTATTACTAATTTAGCTAATGGTATAACAACCAATTTGCCACTGATAGTAAATGCAATTACTAGTTTGATTGAATTAATTACAACAACAATATCAACTTTAATACCTCAACTTGTAGAGGTAGGAGTATCTATATTGTCAACACTTATAGAAGGCATAGTCACAGCTTTACCAGTGATTATAGAAGTAGTTGTACAATTAATTGATACTTTAATAAGCACTTTGACTGCAACACTACCTTTATTAATAGATTCAGGGCTTTTGATTATTCAGACTTTGTTAGATGGAATTTTAACAGCATTACCATTAATCCTAGAAAGTGCTTTAAATATTGTCTTGTCACTTGTGGAAGGCATAACTACAGCCCTACCAGCAGTTATCGAGGTTGGATTATCAGTAATCACTACACTGTTAGAAGGTATTGTAGGAGCTTTACCAACGATAGTTGAAGCAGCTTTGACAATTATCATTGCTCTAGTAGGAGCTTTGATTTTACTTTTACCTAAAATAATAGAGGCTGGAATCCAAATTATTGTAGCTTTAGTGGATGGTTTGATTAAAGCCATTCCTGCCATTATAGAGGCAGCATTAACTTTAATTGTATCCTTAGTAGAGGCGATAATTAAATTACTACCTCAGTTAATTGATGCTGGAATCAAAATTGTTGAGGCTCTTGTAGAAGGGCTCATACAAATTATCCCTCAACTAATCGAGGCTGGTATTACCCTTATTACAGAATTATTAAAAGCCATCCTTAAATTACTACCACAATTATTATCAGCAGGTGCAGAATTGATTACTGCTCTTGTAAAAGGTGTACTATCAATCTTAGGACAACTGTTAACAACAGGTGGCAAATTAATACTTGGGTTATTAGGTAAAATTCTTAGTTTCACTGGTCAATTGTTATCTGCAGGTGGCACTCTAATAGGCAAATTAGTGTCTGGAATTTTATCAATACTAGGGGATGTTGTAGGTGCAGGTGCGAAACTAATCACAGGACTCATTGATAAAATTTTAAGTTTTACAAAGAATTTATTATCAGCAGGCAAAGACTTAGTTATTTCTTTGAAAGATGGCGTAGTCGAAAAAACAAACGATATGATTAAAGTTGGTAAAGACTTGGTGAGTGGTCTAATAAAAGGTATTACCAATATGGCTACTGATGCAATTGAGGCAATAACAGGTGTTGTAGATGGTGTTGTTAATAAAGCCAAATCATTGCTTGGAATAAAATCCCCATCACGTGTATTTGCTCAAATTGGTGCATGGACTTCCGAAGGCTGGGCAATCGGTATCGAGGAAAAAGGCAGTATGGTGAAAGATGCAGTGAGCGATATTGCCCTTGCTGCACAAGACATTGCCGAGCACTATGTGAGTGAAGAAAAGAAACTACGTAAAGATGCAGCTGATCAAATTGCGAAAATCGAAAAAGATAAAAATGATTCGATTGCGAAACTGCAACGAAATGCATCTGAATCAAATCAAAAAGCTGCGCAATCAGAAACGCAGAAAATTAACGCGATTTATGCAGCAGCTAAAAAGAAAAAACGTAATCTAACTAAAGATGAAATTGCCAAAGTACAACAGCTTAGAAATGAAGCAAGTTCAAAGCGTACTAAAAACTCTCGGGATACAAATGAAAAAATCGCGAAAATTGAGGAGCAAGCAGCTGACAAGATAAAAAAAATCAAAGAAAAATCGACTAAAGATATCGTTTCTTTAGATAATAAAATGAATAAAGATTTATTAGAAGAAACTAAGCGTTATATTGACGATAAGAAATCACTAGATCAATTGTCTTTAATAGAGGAAGCCCATATTTGGGAACAATCTATGAAGCTTTTTGCAGAAGGTACTAAAGAACGTGTCAAAGCTCAACAAGAGTACAGGAAAGCTACAGAGGCTGTAAGTAAAGAAATCACAGCAATTAATACTGATTTCCAAAATCAGATTCAAAAAATTAATGATGATTTAGTTAAGCAAGAAGAAACACTTACAAAAGCATATACAGACGCAGTTGATAAGCGTGCCCAGTCTCTTGTATCCTTCAAGGGGCTTTTTGATGCATTCAAGGTTGAAATTGATGTAACCGGGGAACAATTAATAGCTAATCTCCACTCACAGGTAGATGGTTTTAAATTATGGCAAAGCGAAATTGAGAAAATCTCAGGGAGAGCTATTGATAAAGGACTAATTGAAGAATTACGTCAAATGGGCCCAAATGCTTTACCACAATTAGTTGCTCTTAATCAGCTTACAGATTCGCAATTGCAGCAATATAGCGACCTGTATAAAGAAAAGTCAAAACTTGCACGTAAACAGGCTGAAACAGAGCTTAAAGGCATGAAAGACGATACAGACAAGCAGATTAAGGCTTTAAGAGATACAGCTAATAAACAATTAACGACACTTGGAAATGAGTGGAATGAGAAGATTAAATCATTAACAAAATCTACATCCACAGAGTTATCGAGCTTAGAGCAAATTGGTAAAGATGCTGGTAATGGATTACTACAAGGTTTGTCCTCCACAGCTACATCAATCCAGAAAAAGGCGCAAGAAATAGCTGATTCTGTGAGCAAAACTATTTCAAAAGCGCTACAAATCAAATCACCATCACGTGTCATGAAAGGCTTTGGTGTAAACATCGGTGAAGGTTTAGTAATCGGAATGGATGATATGTTAAATAAAGTAACTAATGCCGCAGGTAGGTTAGCTTCCTCTGTGGAAGGCAGTATGTCATTTACAGCAGATACTAACAGTTTAAACAGAGCTACATCTGTAACTACAAACAATACCAATAATACACCTATCAATATTACATTACATTATAATGGCGCTGGGTCCGAACGAGATGCTTTCAACATAGTAGATATTGTAGAGAAGGAACTAGGAAGTAGATTCAAAAATAATTTACGATTACAAGGGTCGAAGGGGTGATAACGTGATAGTCACAAATTTAGCTGGTGAAACAGAATTATTAACAGATTACAGTGGACTTAAGCGTGTACGTAAAGTAAATGGTGATTATTCGTTATCATTTGCAATTATAAAGACCGAGAAAAATGTACATGCTTTTCCACTAGTCGAAGAGGAAAGCATTGTTGAATTTGATGATCAACAATACCGTATAAAAGATGTGAAGGAAGTACTTGCAGGTGTTACACCTATTAAAACAGTACAAGCCACTCACATCTTTTTTGATTTAATTGATACACAAAAATATGATTACTTGAAAAATACACAGCATCTACAGTCATGCTTAACATTTGCACTAGATGGCACTGATTACACATTTGAGGTTATTGATTCATTTTCAAGTGCAATATTCGAAAAGTTTGGTGAAGATAACTCGTTGTCACTAGTACAAAAAGCATTAAACGTATTCGGTGCCGAAGTGCAAATTAACAACAAACATTTAAAATTTTATCGCCAAATTGGTACAGATACAGAAACACAAATACGGTATGGCTACAACGTTAAAACACTTGAAAGATATGTAAATACAAATAATCTTTCCACTCGTATTCGAGGATTCGGTAAGAAAAATGAGAATGACAGTTACGTTGTAACAGCCGAGTATTTATCTCCTAACCACACTATATATGGCATACGTGATGCAAAGCCAGTATATGACGAGCGATATACCGTCCACAGTGAATTATTAGACAGAATTAAATCAGAGCTAATAGATGAACCACAAGTAAGTTTTAAAGTGGATGCCTTGGAGCTTAAAAAGTTAGGTGTATTAACGGAGCAATTAAATGAAGGTGACAGAGTATTTGTTATCTATGAACCTCTTGGTATTGATTTAATTGCTAGAGTGCTTGAAATAGTAGATTATCCTGAATCATCGAAGCCAGCCGAATACGTATTTGGAAACTTCCAGAATAATTTCGTAAGTGAAATGGCTGGTTTTCAGAAAACGAAAGATAATGTGGATGCCATTTTAAACGGTAATCAAAAATTGCCTTATAACGTACTAGATGATGCTGTATTGCGAGCTACAGAAGCTTTAACATCAGCTATGACCGAGTTGGTTTTCGATAATGGTATTATTGCTCGAGATCCTTCAAATCCTAATCGTTTGGTACTGATTAATTCTAAGGGTATCGGTATTAGTGATAATGGAGGCGCAACCTTTAAAGAAGCAATAACAGCCGATGGATTTGTGTTGAGTGCTGGTGCCGTTGGACAATTAAAAGCCAATAACATTGATGTAACAGGACTTATCCGAGGCATTAATGATGAGGGCGAAACAACAATTGATGGTGGCCGTATCACAACAAATAGTATTGATGTACAAAAACTTATGGCTGGTATATTAACAGGTTTTATTATTCAAACAAATGAAAATCCATATCTTCCCCGCATTTACATGGGTGGTTCGAAGTTTGAAGCTACAAACGGTGATTCAACAATCATAATAGACACTATGGATTGGGATGGTTATGCAGGTTTTATTGTAAAGTCTGGCGCTGTAGATATGCGGCTCCAAGCATATAATGATCGTACAATGTTATCATCAAATGGCGCTCCACTTGAAATATGGGCACTTAATAGTGGTGTTAAAATTAATGGCGATTTTGAGGTAAGTGGTAGCAAAAATGCAACTGTACCAACAAGTATTGGTCACGTAAATGTATCAGCATATGAAACAGCAGAGTACTTCTTTGGTGATATTGGTAGAGGTAAAGTTGTGGAGGGCCAATGCATTGTAGAAATAGAACCGCTGTTTAAAGAAACAGTAAACACAGAAATCACTTACGAAGTATTTTTAACTCCGTATGGTAAAGGTGTTATTTATGCTGATCCAGATGAAATGACAGCGGACCAATTCATTGTCCGAGGTGATGACATTCCGTTTGCTTATGAAATCAAAGCAAAACGTAAGGGCTATGAGGACGTGCGATTGGAATTATCACAAGAAAGCGAGGTAGAGGACATTGTACAAAATGCTTCGCAAAACTGATGAAGGTATTGAGGTATTTTATACTGATAATTTACAAGCAAAAAAAATACTAGATACTGAGCGTAAGAAATCTAGAAACTTAAAATCTATGGTTATCACAGAAGCAAATAAAAAGAATGACCTTCGCCAGCGACAAAAAATGGCTAGTGATTTACGAAAAATTAAAATAGCTAAAAAAGAGGTGCTGCTATGATTGTTCAATTTTCGGATGGCACCACAAAGGATATTCAAGAATATAACCTAAAGCGATTGTTCCATCGAATACCATCATTAGGAATGGATCATATGTTTGAACCTGTGGAGGGCAGAGGGGATTTAGTAGCAGGCACTCAATATAAACAACGAGTTATAACCGTAACACTTTTGTATATCGTTCAAGACATCTGTGGTTATGACCTTCTACGAGACGAATTAAACGCACTTTTTACTAGAGATGAAGCATTCTATATCACATTTAAGCGTGAACACTGGAAACGTTATAAGGTGAGGTTAGCACAGCAACTAGAGATAGATCCAAATCGACACATGAATAGTTTTGATATTACATTTCGTATGGACGATTTATTCGCTGAATCGTTTGGTACCTCATTAGATTTGCAAAACCGTGGTGAATGGGATGAAGATATTTGGGGATTTGGTTCAGGGATTAATTACGATACTCAATATAGTTATACATTCAATACAAATAGCTTTGTTGTAAAAAATATCGGTAATCAAACTATTGATCCACGTAAATCCAGTTTAGAAATCACATTAAAAGGTACGTTCAATAGCTTTGTACAAATTAAAAATAATACGACTGGTGATGTATACAGATTCAACAATGCTTTGTCCTCCACAGATACTTTGAAATTATCGGGAATAAGGACTTTGAAAAATAGTTTGAGTGCCTTTAAGCACACTAATCATAAACTGTTAACCTTGGCACCAGGAGATAATAACATAACTGTGGAAGGCGGCACTGTAAATAGTGTCGTTTTTGATTTCAGATTTTTATACAAATGAGGTGATAGAATGGCAAGTTTAAATAGATTAGCTTCGAATTGGTCACGTGTAGAACGTGAAAAGTTAAATACTAACTGGAGCATAATTGAGAACTATTTATCCAATTTACAAGGGCAAATAAACTTACTTACTGGTGGCGTAGATGTTCAGGAACTCATTAACCAAATTAATGATATTTTGAATCAAGGTAATGTCATAATTGGTGATTTAGAAACAGCTTTACAAGAGGCAACTACAGTTATCGCCAATGCTCAAAATGCTACTACTGATGCTCAAAATGCAGCACAAGAAGCATTGAATGCCATTAATGATATGCAAGCATTTATCAATCAATTTGGTAATGCTGAAACGTATGATAATGGCAAGCTTTATAAGGCAAATAATATTGTTGAATTTAATGGAAGTGGATTTATTTGCGTACAAGATACACAAGGTAATACACCTCCAACACTTCCAATTAAACGTAATGATTGGTGGCAGTTAATCGCTCAAAGAGGTGTAGATGGAACAGGTTCAGTTTCGAAGGTTGCAGGGAAGTCTCCTGATGTTGGCGGAAACGTACTACTCTCACCAGATGATATCGGTGCTGCGAGTAGTGAGAATTTGAATGAATTACAACGAGTAGTTACTGAAAATTTGGTTGAAACTGTGCGCAAAGGTGAACTAGTCATTAACGTGAAAGATTATGGCGCTAAAGGTGATGGGATTGCCGATGATACAGTAGCATTTAATAAAGCAATAGCGGAAACTCCAAATGGAGGAACACTATATATATCAACAGGGAAATACAAAATAACTGATGAACTAAAAATTACAAAACCTATTCGAATTAGAGGTAGTTTAGCTGAGGATCAAGGAAACACCATATTGAAATTTAATCTAGACGGGAAAACTGGTAAAGTCGGGATTAGGGTCAATAACAAAGTTCATGGGTGCGCTTTTGAAGATTTTTATATGCAGTATGTAGGTAGTGAAACTTCCCATGATGGACTCTTGCTTGATGGAATAGCCGGGGATTATCCTAATTTCATTTGGTATACAAAACTTAGTGGACTATACGTAAGTGGGTTTGCTAATAATTATAGGTTTAACAATGTATGTATTTTGTCTGTGGTTAATTGTCGATCTATCGGTGCTAAATTAAATGGGTTTAATCAGACTGGATTTGCTACAGGAGTAAGTTTCTACAGTTGCTATGCTCAAGAATGTGCCGCTGATGGATTTAAATTGGTGGGGGCTTACTATTCTGGATGTTTTAGTTGTTTCTCTGATGGAAACAAAAGAGGTTACGTATTTGAAAATACACTAGGTGGTTATGTACGGGACAGCGGATCAGAGTCTTGCCAATTTTTTGCTATAGCTGTTAAAAACTCTAGCGTTTATGTTGATGGAATCACTGTTATTGAATCCGGTACAGATCAAACAAGTATTTACAGACCTACTGCGTTATATGTAGAATCAGGGAGTTGCAATGTCAAAAATTTAACTGAAGAACGACTACATCCTTCTAATTCTAGACTATATACAATTCTATTTGAACCCGGAACACGAGGTACAATAGAAACAACAGGCAATGAACTACTAGGTATTTATATCTCATATGAAGGGAAATGTTCTGTTGATGGACAATATCAGACAAAAGGTATACCGACTGGTATAGATTGGAAAGAAAAGGACATTGGTAAGATTGTATATAATCAAAATGCAACAGAACAAGGTACGGAGCCAAATAAATACATTATATTTGGCTACCGGCGTATGACTTCGGGGAACGGTAATGTGCTAGGAACAGATTGGTTACCTTTAAAGGCGAATATTGGAAATTGAGTTAATCAATCGTCCGTTCTCTTGACCAGTCAATGTTTGTTTTTATTGTTTTATTAGGACTTCCAGCAGTGATGCAATTATTAGGCACATCTTTAGTGACGATAGAGCCTAGTGCTACAATGCTGTTGTCACCAATATTTGTATTTTTTAATATGTGGCTACTTTCTGCAATCCAAACGTGATGACCAATATGTATGTTGCCTGATTTGTTTATCTTTTTACCAGAATTCAAATCAATTATAGAGTGGAAATCAGAGTTTTTAATACTCACACCATTAGCCACCATGCAATCTCTTCCTAATACTATTTCAGTATTAGGTTCAGCTATTGCAAAATTAACAATGCCGAAAGTCGAATAATTACCGATTATAATTTTGTTATCATTATCTTCGCACCAAATTGACATTTTGCCAGTTACATGAATTGATTCACCTAGTTCGACAATATGGTTGTCGCCAAAGATTTGTAATTCCATTCTTTCAATAGAACTACCAGAGCCAATCTTAACTATGTTCTTATTACCAGAAATATTAATTAAAGTATTGTGCAAAGAAGTGTTGTTAAGTTCGATTTTGTTGTCGTTTCCTTTAGTGCTAAGATGGGCATTATTTATTGAACAATTCGCTAAAATTAATGAATTCCTATCTCCATTTACAACAGCTTTTGCATTAATCAATTCTGAACTACCCGTATTTATTTCGTTATTCTCACCAGAGCTAATAATTTTTTCTTCTGGGATTGGTTTTTTCTTAAAAAAAAACATATCGCACCTCCTGTGAAATAATGGTCGTTTATTAGATTGTAACTGCAATCAAAAATAATATCTATAATACATGTGAAGTTATGTAAATGAAATGATGAAGTAATCCAGTGTTATTCAGTAATTAAATAAATTATTAGCCTTCCACAATCATCTGTGGAGGGCTTTTATTATGGAAAAAAGGAAGGTGTCTCATGGACATTACACAAATTATTCAACATCCGATTTTATCGTTAGTACCAAAACCAATACTGTATATGTTTTTAGCTTATTTAGTGTTCAAAGTTCTAGATTTTACGACAGGTCTTTTAAAGACTTGGAAAAAGGTTGTCGGGTATAAATCAGCAGTTATGCGTGACGGTATCATTAGATGGATTGGTGAGTTAGTAGGAATTGTATTTGTAATTATTTTAGATTTAATGTTTGGTCTGAATTTTTATTTAACAGGTTTTACATTAGCTCTGTTCTTATATAAGGAAGGTGGCAGTATTGCAGAAAATCTTCAAACCATTGGAGTAGATATGCCGGGTATCGTTGATGAAACATTAGAGAAGCTGAACAAGGAGAGTGGACGAAAATGACCAACGTAACATCAACGTGTCGAGACCTAGCCGAGCTATTACCATCTGCACAAACTGCCTGCCGATTGCTATTTCAGGAGTGCTATAAAGCCGGAATTAAAAATATCTTCATCACTGAAACATATCGCTCACAGGAACGACAAAATTTTCTTTATGCACAAGGACGTACAAGGCCAGGACAAATTGTTACATGGACTTTAGCTAGCAATCACAAATCACGTTTAGCGTGGGATATTGCTGTTGGTCCTCCTCATTCCTTATATGATGTAACGACACTTACTCGAGTAGGTGCCATAGCAAGAAAGCTAGGTATTACGTGGGGTGGCGATTGGGTAGGTAGTATTGATCGACCACACTTTGAAGTTAAATCATCGTGGAAGATGCCGGCGGGTTATAAGTTAGGACAAGTAATCGTTCCAAGTAACAGCAAAATGAAAGTTCAATTAATTGTGGAAGACAAACCAAAGGAGGAAATCAAAGTGACTCAAACATGGAATCCAGGTTCACCAGCTATGAAAACTGAAACAGAAAACTATATTGCACAGGCGGTTAAAGATGGTATTATTCAGGAATCTCATTTGAAAGATTTACAGAATGGTACAATGACGACTGATCGATTAATAGGCTTGTATATTACGATACAGCAAAGACGAGATAAATAATAAATAATATGAATGCCCAGGTACTCAATTATTTTGAGCCTGGGCTTTTTTTAATCTTCATCGCGTTTGTCAAAACAATTCGGACATACACCATCATCAACTAAATACTCTACCATTCGACCACAATCTGAACATTGTACTCTATCAGCCATTTAAAAAACCTCCTTTCATTTTCCATTTTAGATGTATGGTTGGAGAAAGTACATACAAAAAAACAGACAACTTTATTAGTTATCTGTTTCCCACAATTTATTTCCTAAATTCAAGCATATCCTCTACTCGTTCGATTCCTAAAACCTCACAGACTTTTGCAAGCTGATCTTTATTGATAGTTTGTCTTTGGTTATTGACCATTTCACTAATGGCATTAGCGCGAATCCCTGATTGTTCTGCAAGTTGCTTTTGTGTAATACCTCGTTCAGCTAAAACCTCTTTTAACTTTATATACAACTCCACAAGCTTACACCTCCTAAAAATATATTCCTGAATACTATTATAACAACATATCGATATTTCGTGAAGTATTTTGTTGACATATTGATATTTAGATATTAGTATTTAAATAACAACATAACGATATATTGATATTTCGTTAGAGATGAGGTGACTAAATTGAAAACCATTCAACAACGTAATGAGTATATTCAAACGAAGATGAAACAACATGAATCAATTACAGATGTCCACAAGTATCAGCGAAGATTAAAACGCCTTATGAGGTATCATAAGCTGTTGACGAATTTAGAAGTAAAACAGGCACGAGAAAATTTACGTAAGGCACTTAAATAAACACGAACAATATTCGTTCTATGGATCCTAGAAAGTTCGTAATTAGGGAAGCGAGGTGAAAACGATGGCATTTGAATACTTAGCACAATATACAACATTTGAATCAATAGCTGATATGGACAAGAGTGTGGAGGACCACATGGCGGCACACTACTATGAATTGACAGAATCAGAACGTGCCATCGTTTTTAAGCTTGCATCACACAGCTTAGAGTATCCAGGAGCATGTCACTTAAAAGCAAGTACCATTGCTACAGCATTGGAGATCAGTACAAAGACGGTTTATCGTAGCGTTAAAAAGTTAGAGGAATTAGGCATCATTGAAAAGGTACCAGGGACGAAATTAAACGGCATTAAAGGTGCTAGTATTTATCGTATTTTACCTTATGTCCCATCGAGCGTGTCCCAACGAATGACAGCCGATGAAGCTAGTAATGACGTGGTTTGTCGTCCACAATCTCAAAATCAACCATCTAGTTCTTTTTATCTTTTAAAAACAAGCAATTTACAAGAAGTATATGATTCAGCACACGCTGAAAAAGAAGCTCATAAGGAATACATGAATGAGTACCAAGTGATGCTGTTCGATTTCATGAATAGTTTACCATTGGCTGATAACTTGAAAGATGAACTACATAAATGTGTACTGGTTTCACAAGTTAATTCTGTGGATGAATTTATAAAAGCCAAAAACGTACTATTCAAAATTGCTATGGATATAAAAGAAGGTGTACTAACAATTGCTAGTACATTAAGAGCCGTATTTGTAGGGGCGTATAGTAAGGCTGTGGAGCGTTCTAATATGAAGTCGAATAAATCATTATCTGTGGAGGGCAAAGCGCACAGGGAACATCCAGTACCTTTCTACAATTGGTTAGAGGAAAGAGATAGTCGCTCAATTGTATGTAATAAACCAAATATAGAAAATTGGCTAGTATGGTAAAAAGACCACTCTGTTATGAATGGTCTAAAAGTTTGCATTTGTATCAAGTTAGTTACTCTTTTTTTAAATGTAAAAAATCAAATTATTCATAAGCAAACGATTTTTATAGGTAGCTTAAATGCTTCAATTGTCCATCCAAGAGAAATTTTTCGCGAGGCTGTTAAAAGATCAGCAGCTTCTATTATTTGTGCACATAATCATCCCAGCGGAGTACCAACACCTAGTACAGAGGATATTGAAGTGACAAAAAGATTAATAGAAGCCGGTTATATTATGGGCATTGAATTAATTGATCATGTCATTATAGGCGATCATCAGTTTATAAGTTTAAAAGAAAAAGGTTATTTTTAACTCTGCATTTATTGCAGAGTTTTTAATGTATATATTAGTTTACATAAAATGTTACCCATGGATGATGAGTCTTTTGTATTAAAAATAAATAATTTGTATTTTTTTGCGATATACTTGCAAAAGCAAGCGAACCTTTTTTTAGATAATACGTTATTGTATTCGTAGAAATATCTATCATATTCACAAAAATTGGTAGCCAAATACACGTTGTCTTATAACCATAAAAATTATATTCTAATCTATACGTACTATTTTAAGTTTACGAGGGAATTAAAATAGTATCTTTTCCGCAAGAAGAGGCATGTGGCACTACAAATTCTTGCGTTTTTCCGTTATAATGAAAGGTATGATTTTATCTTCATTCAGTAGAAGACTCTCACCTCTATAGGTGGTGAGATGAATGCTGTTTTGGTTTCTTTTCAGTGGGTGTCCAAACACCTACTGAATGAAGGTAAAGCCTCTGAATGCAAATACGGACAGAGGTATAATTGATGTCAACGAAAGTATGGCTTAAATAGAAAGGGAGTACACAATTTGTTTGGACTAGGAAGCAAAGATGTCGGGATTGACCTCGGCACAGCGAATACATTAGTGTTTATTAAAGGAAAGGGCATCGTTTTACGAGAGCCTTCAGTCGTAGCAAAAAATACAAAAACAGGAGACATCGTTGCCGTTGGTAATGATGCGAAAAATATGATTGGTCGTACGCCTGGCTCAATCGTAGCAATCCGTCCAATGAAAGATGGCGTTATTGCTGATTTTGATATAACTACAGCAATGATTGAATACTATTTAAAAGAAGCGTCGAAAAATTCGGGTGGCAATTGGAAGAAGCCAAATGTCATGATATGTGTGCCTTATGGGATTACGTCTGTTGAGCAACGTGCCGTAATCGATGCTGCTCGTCAAGCAGGTGCTAAAGAAGCCTTTACAATTGAAGAGCCATTTGCAGCAGCAATCGGTTCGAACTTACCAGTTTGGGATCCTACAGGGTCAATGGTTGTAGATATCGGTGGTGGTACAACAGAGGTTGCGGTTATTTCATTAGGTGGTATTGTAACAAGTGAATCTGTCCGTGTTGGTGGGGATGCGATGGATCAATCTATTATTTCGTATATTCGTAAATCCTATAACCTAACAATTGGTGAGCGTACTGCGGAAGCTGTAAAGATGGAAATTGGCACAGCATTAGCAGAAGGTTCAGAAGAAAAAATGGATATTCGAGGACGAGATTTACTAACAGGTTTACCAAAAACAATTGAAATTTCATCTAAGGAAATTTCTGAGTCTTTACGTGAAGCAGTATCATCAATTATTGATGGTGTTCGAAAAACATTAGAGCAAACACCTCCTGAATTATCCGCAGACGTAATGGAACGCGGCATAGTGCTAACAGGCGGGGGTGCGCTTTTAACGAATTTAGACAAAGTGATTAGCCAAGAAACAAATATGCCAGTCTTTATTGCGGAAGATCCGCTTGACTGTGTAGCTATTGGTACAGGTAAGGCACTAGACCATATTGATTTAATTCGTCAACAACAAGTGAAAGGGTAAGGGGGTTTAGGCAATGCCACATTTTTTTTTCAATAAGAAAGTAATTTTGCTGCTCGTGGGCATGGTTTTTCTTGTGGCATTGATTAGCTTCTCATTACGTGATCGGACGAACGCAACTCTACCAGAGCAAATTATTAAAGATACAGTCGGCGTCGCACAATCTATTGTTGCGAAGCCGGCGAACTATATTACTGGTATTTTTAATAAAATTGACTCCCTCTTAAACACGTACGAAGAAAATAAACGTTTAAAAGCACGCTTAGAAGATTTTGCGGTTGTACAAGCTGAAGCAGCGGATTTAAAATTAGATAACAAAAAGTTACAAGAGCTTATTGATAAATCAGAGAGCTTAAAAGATTATAATCCAATTCATGCAACAGTTATTGCTAGAAATCCAGACCAATGGGAAGAAAAAATTATTTTAAATAAAGGATCTTCACATGGTGTAGAAAAAAATATGGCAGTTATGACAGCGAAAGGTTTAGTCGGTAAAATCATTTTAGTGACTCCTTTCACATCTGAGGTAGAGCTTTTATATACAAATAATCCAAACTATCGTGTTTCAGCGATGGTATTAGGAGATAAAGAAGCATACGGTTTAATCGAGGGCTTTGACAAAGAACGTAATGAACTCATTTTGAAGCGAATCGATTCTAGCTTAACAGTTAAGAAAGGCCAGCAAGTGGTTTCTTCAGGTCTTGGCGGTATTTTCCCTAAAGGAGTGCCAATCGGAGAAATTACGGAAGTAAGTACAGATGATTTTGGCTTAACAAAAATGGCCTATGTAAAACCATCTGCAGATTTTTCGATTTTAGACCATGTTGTGATTGCAAAACGCACATCGACAGTTATTGATGGGTTGGATGGCAATGCAACGAATAAGGATTTAACAAACCCATCAGAGGTGAATGAAGAGGAGGAAAAATAATGGTTCGATTTCTCATCCCCTCTGTAGCGGTTTTACTATTTTTACTAGAACCAGAGTTTGCGATGCTTTCACCAATTGAAGTGAAAGGGCATATCTATTATTTAGTTCCACGATTTTTAATCTTATATTTAATTTTTATATCCATCTATTACAGCCGTCAGCGTGCGGTAATGTATGGACTTTTTTTTGGTGTCTTGTATGATGTGTTTTACATTGATATTATTGGATTATATTCAGTACTATATCCGCTTATTTGTTTTTTAGCAGGGTCTATCGTGAAAGTGATTCATCAGCACTTAGTTGTGACAACATCAATCTCAGTTATTTTAGTGGCTATTTTAGAATTTATACTCTATCAATTTTTCTATCTTATCGACTTTACAGCAATCCCATTATCAGAATTCTTACGTTCACGACTACTTCCAACAATCATTGCAAATGCTTTATTTTTAATGATGCTTGGTTGGGCTTTCAAATATTTAATAAATGCGCGTGTCTTACAGAGAGCACGTGAAGTTTCTTAACAAAGAGCAACGTGAGGTGAGGCATTCATGAAAAAACAGTTAGTGAATATGAAGGGAACAAAGGATGGTTTTGTTCTTCGTTTAGATGATCAATGCGCATATGTCGATTTAGTAGAAGAATTAAAGAAAAAGGTTTCAGAAAGCGGTATCGATGGCAAAGTGAATGTCCAATTAGATTTAGGCTATCGATACTGTTCAGAAGAACAAATAAACGAGCTAATTAAAATTGTGCAGGAAACAGAGCAACTTATCGTTTCAAAAGTGCAAAGTGAAGTACTGACTATCCAAGAAAGCAACCAGAAAATGATTGAAAGTCAACAAGATACATATATAGGCGTGGTCAGATCGGGACAAATTGTGCGTTCGGCTGGTGATATTATCGTCGTTGGAAATGTCAATCCAAATGGACGTGTGGAAGCTGGTGGTAATGTGTATGTTCTAGGTAGACTTAAAGGTATTGTACATGCTGGTCTTCATGGTAATAAGGAAGCAATTATTGCAGCATCCCGCTTTGAGGCAACACATATCATGATTGCTGATCAGGTTCAAGCAATGTCAGACGAACATGTAAAAGCGATTAATCAGGCTGAGATGACATGTGCATTTATCGGCTACGATGGGCGTATTACGTACGATCAAATCCATGTGTTAAAAAATATTCGACCATTGTTAAATGTGTCTAAGGGAGGAAGCTAGTGTGGGAGAAGCGATCGTCATAACTTCAGGTAAAGGCGGTGTCGGAAAAACAACGACAACGGCTAACCTTGGGACTGCATTGGCTCTACAAGGTAAAAAAATATGTTTGGTAGATACTGATATTGGCCTACGTAATTTGGATGTAATATTAGGTCTTGAGAATCGGATTATTTATGATTTAGTTGATGTTGTTGAAGGACGCTGTAAAATTCATCAAGCACTCATAAAAGATAAACGGGTAGATGAGAAACTATTTTTATTACCTGCTGCTCAAACGACAGATAAAAATTCCGTTAATCCTGAGCAAATGAAGAGCTTAATAGAAGAGTTAAAAAGAGATTATGATTATGTATTAATAGACTGTCCTGCTGGTATTGAGCAAGGTTACCGTAATGCTGTTGCAGGTGCAGAGCATGCAATCGTCGTAACGACACCAGAAATCTCTGCTGTGCGTGATGCCGATCGCATTATTGGCTTGCTTGAGCAGGAAGAAATTACAGCACCTAAGCTCATTATTAATCGTATTCGTCAGCATATGATGAAAAACGGGGATACACTTGATGTAAATGAGATAACAACACATTTGTCAATCGACTTATTAGGTATAATTGTAGATAATGAAGATGTTATTTCATCATCAAATAAAGGTGAGCCAATTGTCATGGACCCTGCAAATAAGGCATCCTTAGGCTATCGTAATATTGCTCGTCGAATACTTGGTGAATCCGTACCACTTATGGCGATTGAAAATGAAAATAGGGGTGTATTTTCAAAACTGAAAGCGTTATTTTCGAGATAAATCCTCGAGTCTTTTCGTGCATTTGTACGAGAAGGCTTTTTTTGTTGGTTTAATGGAGAGAAGAGTCAAAGTGACAGATAGAAACAACGAAATGATTGAACTCTCACTATCAGGATATTTGGTTTGTTCAAAGTTTTTTTGCATGAATGGACATGCAATCACATATAGTGTGAAAAAAGGATGAGGGCTTGTTTAAAAAATGGAAATGGTTGGTCACAATCTTACTTGTGGCTGGAATTATGCTAGTGATTCGTCTAGAAGATCAAGGGGTGTTGGATACACCTGTACGAAAGCTTGTGACAACATCTGAGGATTTAACTTATTTAAGCGAGCTTGGACAAAGCTGGTTAAACAAAGAGGATGAAGCCATTTTAGTATCGAGTGATGTTGGGCAAGCTGAACTTTTAGCGTTTGCAAATGCTCAAGTTTTTAAGGAAGGCTTTTTATTGCAGTATGATATAGGCTTACCTATCTATGCTGGACAGAATGGTTTAGTTGTTTTTACAGGTCATACAAAATATACAGGTAAAACGATGACGATTACCTACGATGATGGCACAACAGTTTCCTATGGTATGCTGGATAGTTTAGCACAGCTACCATATACAACGGTGCAGGCAAATGATTTAATCGGGATGAAAGAGGCTGGACAACTCTATCTATCAATTGAAAAAGATAAAACACATTATAATTTAGAGCAGATTGTGCAGTGGCTAGAATCAACAACAGCAGATGAGAATTAAATTACATCTTCTTTGTATCCCTCTCGTATTGTTAATGATTTTTAGTGGCCAAATTGCCTACTATGCTATTATTTTAACTTCCTTACTTTGGCATGAGGCTGGACATCTACTAGCCGCAACGCTTTGTGGCGTTAAGGTAAAATCATGTGTTATTACACCATATGGAGGGGAAATCAAATTTGAAAATCCAGCGGTTGTGCCAGCATCGTCACTCCTATGGATTGCCCTAGGGGGACCAATCGCTACAATAATAGGGATTGGCCTCGCTTTTTTTATGCCGGAGCTTCTTGCCAATAAGCTTATCAATGTTCAGCTTGTCCTTTTAGCTATTAACTTATTACCGATTATTCCGCTTGATGGTGGTCGAATTTTTATGGCATGTTTGTTTTTATTTTATCCAAGTGTTCGTACGCTTGAATATTACTACTGGCTTTCTCTCATAATAACATCTATCATATTTATTTTAACGTTAATGAATCTACCACATTCTATTTTTTTAGCAACTATTTGTTTATTTATTTGGCTTCAAGCAATTAAAGAATGGAACTATCGAAAATATAGCTTAGCATTTGAGAAATATGTGATGAATAGATTGACTTAAAAAAAGGCATGTGGTAATATTTTAATGTTATTGTTTGTAGCACCTGTGCTACTACAACCGCTCTGGAAAGGTTTAAGTATCTTTGATCACCTTTATATACAGGCGAGTCTGAGTCTAAGAGGAGGTGCAGTAAAATGTACGCAATTATTGAAACTGGTGGTAAACAAATCAAAGTAGAAGCTGGTCAAGAAATCTATGTTGAAAAATTAGGTGTAGAAGCTGACGAGGTTGTAACTTTTGATAAAGTATTATTCGTTGGTGGCGAAAACGTTAAAGTTGGCGCTCCATTCGTAGAAGGCGCTACTGTAACAGCTAAAGCTGTGAAAGAAGGCCGTGCGAAAAAAATCGTTGTTTTCAAATTGAAAGCTAAAAAGAACTACCGTCGTAAACAAGGTCACCGTCAACCTTACACAAAATTAGTTGTTGAAACAATCAACGCTTAATTGCGAGGTGTAACGAATGATACAAGTTACGATTCATCACGATGAAAATAGACATGTGTCAGCATTTGAATTTTCAGGACATGCTGAATACGATGAATCTGGTAAGGATTTAGTATGTGCAGGGGCATCTACCATTGCCATTGGTACGGTAAATGCTATTTATGCGCTATTACAAATCCAGCCAGAAGTCGAACAAGCTGCTGAAGGTGGAGGCTATCTTAAGGTAGACTTACCATCAGATTTAGAGCCTGAGATTGATGCAAAACTACAGTTAATTGTCCAAGTAATGACAGCCCAAGTGTATTCTATGGTGCAAAATTACGGACAATATATCCAAATCAACTACAACCAAGTAGGAGGTGGAACACAATGAAATTATTATTAACTTTAGACTTACAATTTTTCGCATCTAAAAAAGGTGTAGGTTCTACTAAAAACGGACGTGACTCTGAGTCTAAACGACTTGGTGCTAAACGTGCTGATGGCCAATTCGTAACTGGTGGTTCAATTCTTTACCGTCAACGCGGTACAAAAATTTACCCAGGTACAAACGTAGGTCGTGGTGGTGACGATACACTATTTGCTAAAGTTGACGGCGTTGTAAAATTCGAACGTTTAGGTCGCGATCGCAAACAAGTATCTGTATACCCAGCATCACAAGAAGCTTAATTATTAAAGGACTGCTATTGAAGCAGTCCTTTTTTACTGCTACCATATATTTATTGTGCTATTCCTATAATTTGATACATACTATGACTTTTCACTAAATAGAGTTGGTATAGCGAAATAACTCCTATAAACGAAAAAATTAATCAGAATATAGGCGAATACCATTGATAATTTGCAATAAAGTTTAATCATTAATCCTGATGTGATAATGCATAATTTTTCTCTTTCAGCAATCGGGCCATTTAACGGAGTAATTCTTATTGTGAAATTGAAGCTAATTTGAAATGATATAATGAAATATTGATTAATTGGGGGGCAAAAAATGCGACGCTTTAAAAGCCGTTACTTGTTTATAATTTTTGCTTTGTTGTTAACAGGTTGTGTAAGTGTAGAAAAAGAAAAATCTTTAGAAAAGGAAAAATCGCCATTAACTACGCAAATAACCATTGAGCCCTATAACATGAGCGAGAAAGAAAACCTACTTATTAGCAAGACTGGTGTGGGGCAAATTGAATTTTTCAAGCTGAATGGCACTCCGAAAGACGAGGATCAATTGTACTTCTCAGTGGAGGTATTTAAAAACGGTAAGTTTAAAGAGGAATTGCTAAAGACTTGGGATGGACCTGAAACAAAATATCAAGACAGCTTTATTTCCTTTGGAATAAGTGACATTGAAAATGAAGGTCATTCTTTGAAACTAATCACAGGTACACCAACTGGCATTGCTACAACTGTTTATTCAAATAACATGACATCTTCTTCTTTCGGTAAGCTAGTCGGCGGAAAAGTTACTTTAGAAAAAAATAAACCTGTTTATTTAGCAGCGTGGCTGGGCACTACTAAAAACGAGCTGAGTTTTGGTGGAGGTAATAATGGGGAACTACCCTCGGGTATTGAAGAAGCTGAACTCACATTTTTATACAAAGTTATATGGACCAATAAAGAAAAGAAATAATTTCCGACTTATTCAGCATATGAGCTCAAATGTGAAGGACACAGATAGAAATTAGCCAAAAATTTTATATAAAACCGATATAATAGCTAAGAATCTATTTTGATCAATCTTTTTTTCAAAATGGATTCTTTTTATTTATCGTAAAATTAAACTTTATTCCAATCAACGACAATGATATACGTAATGTATAGGGAAGATGGATTCTGTTTGATTTGCTAGATTTGTGGAAGCTATCGTATTCAATGGAATAAATTTTGTAAGACAAACACAATGATTTTTATGACTATCCCGAGACAGTTGTCACGGATTTTCAAAGGATGGGTTGTACAGGTACAATTCAAAATCCAACGCATTGTTTATCTGTAGCGAAAGCAAAGCGGCAGCTACAATTACGCCAAGGCGAAATTGATTGGTTATGCATCATAAAATTCGATGAAGAATTAAGGGAAAAATACAGTAAAACTTGTTATACTAGTAAGGATAACTTTATTGGAGTGAATGGGATGAACAATCAATCACTAACCATTAGTGAAGTATTACGTTTTGCAAATCATGATTATGTGAATCAACTTCAACTGATTCGCATGAATTTAGATTTAGGTAGAATTGACGAATCGAAAGAACTTATTCAAAATTATTCGGAGCAATTACGAAAAATTTCTATCCTTAATCGTTTACAATTACCACAAACAATTGAGTGGCTACAAACGGCAGGCTGGCGCTATCCTTCCTTATCATTAGAGCTAAGTGGAGAGATAAATAAGCCAGTTACCAATAATATTGATAGGGAAGTTGTAGATACCTTAAACAAAACAGTTATGCATGTTTATGATACATTAGATCCATTTACAGAACAGAAATTAGCGCTTGATGTACGTGTTGACGATCATACATTTGTCGTGACATTCACGCTAAATGGGCTATGGAGTGCTGATGCATTCACCGAAAAAGGTTTGAAACAATTAGACATTCAAACAATTGAGCAGACAAAAACAAGCTGGCGATATGTATTGAGTGCAAATAGGGAGTGAATTAAATGTTTGTCGATCATGTGAAGATTTATGTAAAAGGTGGCGACGGTGGTGACGGAATGGTTGCCTTTCGCCGAGAAAAATATGTTCCAAATGGTGGTCCAGCTGGCGGTGATGGTGGACATGGCGGGAATGTAGTATTTGAAGTTGATGAGGGCTTACGTACATTAATGGATTTCCGCTATAAACGCCATTTCAAGGCACCTCGTGGTGAGCATGGTATGAGTAAAGGAATGCATGGTAAAAATGCTGATGATTTAATTATTAAAGTACCGCCAGGAACAGTAGTTATCAATGAAGAAAATGAAGCAGTTATTGCTGATTTAGTAGAGCATGGTCAAAGAGCTATCATTGCGAAAGCTGGTCGAGGTGGACGTGGAAATTCCCGCTTTGCAACACCAGCAAATCCAGCTCCGGAACTTTCTGAAAAAGGTGAGCCAGGACAAGAATTAAATGTTATATTAGAGTTAAAAGTTTTAGCAGATGTAGGACTAGTAGGATTCCCAAGTGTTGGTAAATCTACACTTCTATCAGTTGTTTCTGCTGCTAAGCCAAAAATAGGTGCTTATCATTTTACAACAATCGTTCCGAATTTAGGTATGATTGAGACAGAGGATCATCGTAGCTTTGCGATGGCAGATTTACCTGGTCTAATTGAAGGAGCACATGAAGGGGTGGGCTTAGGTCATCAGTTTTTACGTCATATCGAGCGTACACGTGTTATTGTTCATGTGATAGATATGTCAGGGATGGAAGGTCGCGATCCATATGAGGATTATTTAACAATTAATGAGGAACTAAAACAATATAATCTTCGTTTAACAGAACGTCCTCAAATTATTGTAGCCAATAAGATGGATATGCCTGAAGCAGAAAATCACTTAACGGAGTTCCGCCAAAAAGTAGGAGAGGATATTCAAATCTTCCCCATTTCTGCGATTTCGCGTCAAGGCTTAAAAGAATTATTATTTGCTATTGCAGATTTACTAGAGGTAACACCTGAATTCCCTCTATACGATGATTTAGAGGAGCAATCAGAGGCAACAGTCATGTATAAACATGAAGCAAAAGGCGAAGATTTTGAAATCACTCGTGATGATGATGGTGCATTTATTATTAGTGGTTATGCCATTGAACGCCTATTCAAAATGACTGACTTTAGCCGTGAAGATGGAATTCGTCGTTTTGCTCGTCAATTGCGTGCAATGGGCGTAGATGAAGCTTTACGTGAGCGTGGTGCGCAAGATGGCGATACAGTTCGTCTGCAAGAGTTTGAATTTGAATTTGTCGATTAAGACAAGAGTTTTAGGGGGAAGCGTATGAAGAATGTTGCGAATCAGCGATATTATTTAGTTCGTGAAGATGTTTTAACAGATGCTATGCAAAAAACTTTGGAGGCGAAGCACTTACTTTCAAGTGGCTCAGTTTCATCCATTTGGGATGCGGTAAAGCAGGTGGATTTATCGCGAAGTGCGTTTTACAAATATCGTGATGCTGTATTTCCTTTCCACTCAATTGTGCAGGAACGCATTTTAACAGTCTTTTTACAGCTTCAAGACCGTAAAGGAACACTTGCCAAGCTTTTAGAAACAGTGACAAACACACATTGCAATGTGCTAACTATTCATCAAACTATACCTATTCAAGGACGTGCTAATGTAACTTTGTCCTTAGATGTAACGAGCATGACTTGTGAGCTTGATGAATTAATACAACAACTAAAACGTTTAGATTTTGTAGAATCAGCGGAAGTTATTAGTTCCGGTGCATTGTAATAGCTGTTATGAATTACTGCTATAGGACGGCAAATAAGGCTTTAAGAGGAGCAGTCTCATTAGAAATAGTATCTGATGGGACAGCTCCTTATTCTTATCATTTCAAAACGATTAGGATGTTAGTGAAGTTGTCAAAAACATATATAATATTTTAAAAACTACAATTGTAGTGAAGGAGGAAATTGCAATGACAGAGCAGCATTGGGAAAAACGAATCGCATATTTAGGACCAGAAGCATCATTTACATACTTAGCCACAAAAGCAATCTTTCCAACTGAGTGGCTCGTCCCATGTGCAACAATTCCAGAATGCATTGAAGCGGTGGCAGATGGGAAGGTAGATTATGCAGTTGTCCCTATGGAGAATGCACTTGAGGGCTCTGTAACACTGACACTTGATTATTTATTTCATGAGGCAATATTATACGTTACAGGAGAGCTTCAACTAAAAATCCAGCAGCATTTAATGGTCAATAAAGCCCAAAAGGATCATTGGGAATCAATTAAAGGGGTTTATTCACATCCACACGCCCTAGCACAATGTCATAAATACTTATTCTATCGTTTCAGCCATGTACCATTACAGCAAACAACTTCAACTGCCGCTGCTGCGAAATATGTATCCGAAAATCCAAACGAGTGCATTGCAGCAGTTGGTAATGCTGCAGCGGCAGAAAAATATGATTTGGAAATCGTTCAACCAAATATTCATGATTTCCATTTTAATCATACACGCTTCTTCGTATTATCAAAGCAAAATATACGGTTACCACAGGAATTATCAGACGGACAGGCAAAAACAACTTTTATGATTACGTTACCTACTGACCGATCAGGAGCATTACATCAAGTTCTATCAGTCTTTGCATGGCGACAGTTAAATTTAAGTAAAATTGAATCACGTCCTTTAAAAACGGGATTAGGTGATTACTTCTTTATGATTGATGTCTTAGCAGATGAAAAAGAACCTATGATGCGTGGGGCAATGGAAGAACTAGCTGCACTTGGTTGCAAGGTAAAATCACTTGGTACTTACTTTACGTATTTGACGTCAGACGAATCATAGAAGCCAGCAAGGAGGTAAAGTATGAGCGGTATTATTTTGTTTGATGGGGTCTGTAATTTTTGTGATAGCAGTGTACAATTTATTATTAAGCACGATCAGGCAGCATATTTTCAATTTGCATCCATCCAAAGTGATATAGGTCAAGCACTCCTTGCTAAATATAATGTGTCAGAGAATGTTGATAGTGTTATATTAATTGAGCATGGAAAGGCCTATGCTGAATCAACAGCTGCTCTAAGAATCAGCCGGAAATTAGATGGTTTTTGGCCAATCTGCTATCTTTTCACTCTTGTACCGCCATTTTTACGAAATAGTGTGTACCGAGTAGTGGCAAAAAATAGATATCGTCTTTTCGGTCAAAAAAAAATGTGCCTTTTGCCTACACCTTCTCAGCAAAAAAGATTTCTCAAGCAATAAAGCTATCCAATTTATATTGGATAGCTTTCATGTTGTTGAAATACTATTATGTCAATGAAACCAAGGTGACAAATTAAAAAGTAATAGCCCTTTTTTCAAAACGAGGGGGTTGATCGTATTTTCTTCTGGTATTTTACACAAATGTAAAGTGATAAATTGAAATCTTAGCCATCACTATATTGCTAAAAATGGAGTTTAGGTAACATTTCCCTATACAAAAGCAGTGTTAGCAATAAGTGGCTTTATGTATCGTTACAAAGTAGTTTTATGCACAAAATGTAGGTTGACAGCTATAGAATTTATCACTATTCTATCCATTTAATGATTTTTGAAGGAAGAGAATATTTAAAGTTCTCCACTATTGTTGATTGGAGTGCAAGGCTACTCGACTCCCGTGGGATAGCGAGACAGACGAGACCCTGCACGGAGCGTTGAACTGCACCCAAAATATTGGACTTAAAAAATCTAATATAAGGGGGTGCAGTTAGTGATTTCTGATGAACAAAAATTAGCTGCTGTTATTGCTTACTTTGAAGAAAATGAAAGTACGTATCAGATTGCAAAAAGATTACAGATTGACCGACATTACATTCGATTATGGATTGAATTATATCGATATCATGGCATCGAAGGAATTATTCGTCCTCAGGGGTACACGAATTATGAAGATTCTTTTAAAATAAAAGTAATTCAACACCTGATAGAGACGGGCGATTCGCTCTTACAGACCGCTGCGAAGTTTAATATTCCTTCTCGTGAAACCGTTCGAAGATGGAAAAAACAATGGATGTCAAAGGCTGGAGAGGTGCTCTATCAAGTAGAAAAGGAGTGCCAATCGATGCCAAAAAAACATACCCCTGCGACCGATTTAAATGAGAAAACGATGGATGAGTTAAAAGAAGAAATTGAATATTTACGTATGGAAAATGCCTATTTAAAAAAGTTGAAAGCCTTAGCTCAAGAAAAGGATGCATTCAAACCAAAGAAAAAGTAAGAGCTGTATATGAGCTAAGGCTGGATTTTCCTCTTCAAGCTCTATTAAAGGTGGCAAAACTAAAGAAAAGTACGTATTATTATCACCTTCAAAAATGGACAAAACCAGATAAATACCAAGAGATCAAAGAACGAATCCAGACGCTTTTTCATCATCATAAGGGGCGTTATGGTTATCGTCGTATTTGTTTAGCCCTCCGTAATGAAGGATTTTTCATCAATCATAAAACGGTTCAACGATTGATGCAGGAATTGGGCTTAAAAGGGACGGTACGCCCTAAAAAATACCGCTCGTATAAAGGGACAGTGGGCTATGTCGCAGAGAATCTAATTCAGCGCAATTTTGAAGCCACTGAACCAAATCAGAAATGGGTAACCGATGTAACTGAATTTAAAATGAATGGCCAAAAAATCTATATTTCAGCTGTATTAGATTTATTCAGTCGAGAAATTGTTGGATATGAGGTATCGAAATCACCTAATTTTGAGTTAGTTCAACAGTCTTTTAAAAAGGCGTTTACGTATACAAAGTTACTGGAAAAGAATGACTTAATCATTCATTCTGATCAAGGATGGTTATATCAAATACCGCGTTTTCAAGAGTTATTAGCAACTTATGAAATCAAGCAAAGTATGTCACGGAAAGGAAATTGTTTAGATAATGCCGTGATAGAAAGCTTTTTTGGCATAATGAAATCAGAATTTCTGTATACCACTACGTTTAAAAACTATGAAGAATTCAAAAAAGAGTTAGCAGACTATATCTATTATTACAATCATGAACGGATAAAAATAAAACTCAATGGAAAAAGTCCAGTTGAGTTTCGAAAGGTTTCTTAAAAAGTTCAAATTTTTGGGGTCAGATCACGTCAGCGCAGGAAGCGGCTCGTCGCTCGCCCACAGGAAGCTTTGCTCTGTGCGAAAGCGAAGCGACAGCAACAAAGCGAGTAGCCTGGAACGGAAATCACCTTCATTTTGGCTAAATATTCATAAAGAGTCCCTTGACCATTTAGTTTTTCAACACTATGAAAGCTATCCAATTTATATTGGATAGCTTTTTTTGTCAAAAAATGGCTAAAATTGCGGAGCCGCTTTTCTCCTTAAACATGTTACACTAGTATTAATGGTATTTATTTGGTAAAAAAGGAGGTAAAAGTATGTTTTTGGTGGATATTCAAAAGGAGATTAAAAAAATTGCACCAGCAATACAACTAAATAAAGAAAAAATTAAGATACTTTTTGTGGAAAAATTACAGAACAATGAACCAGATTTCCTACATATGTTTCAAGATGATGTCAACAAAATAGAAGGATTCACAATGTCTTTAATTGATATGGTTTTTGGAGCTGTGATGCAAGAATCTTTAAAGCAATTTATCCCATCCATAAAACCAATGGTACATCAGTACCAAAGCTTAGGCCTTTTACCAGATCACTATAAAAACTTAGGTAAATATTTAATAATTTCTATTCGCGAAGCATTGGAGGAAAGTGTAACACATGAAGAAATTATTGCATTTCAATTAATATTTTATCGATTAGCAGAAATTGCAACTCGATTAGAAAAAAGCGACTACAAAAAAGTAAAGATAGGTATGCAAACATGGTTTTTTAAATCATTTAGAGTTGTGAAAAAAGTACAGGAAAGCGATTTAGTCGTGTTAATTTATATTGTACCTATAGATGGTAAAATAGCACCCATACATGGAACAGATAACTTTGTTTCAGTGCGTTTAACAATGCTAAATGAAGCGCCTTCTCTTCAGAAAAGTTACCGAGTAATTGAAAAGACAGGCCATAAAGGATATGTAATGATTATTAATCGAAGTGCTAACATCCATAAAAATGATCATCTAACGGAATATTTATTTAATCAGTTATCTGAAGGGGATACGCTTGAGATTACCTTACCAAAACGTAATAGCTGCTAGATTTTTTAGAGAAGACTAGCAGCTAAGAAAATACTATTGATCGGCAATTAAATAGCCTTTTTTTTCTAATGTACGCTCAATCAAATTTAATATTTCAGTTGAAGGTGCAGAAATGACATGTAGATGTGTGCCTCCAGTGAGCTCGGATAAGTAGCTTGCTTGTGTTTCATTAACGCGTTCAATAAATTTTTTAACCTCATGCCGATTAGATACCATGAGAGATGCAGTAATTTCACCATAAATTGGATGTTCCACGATAACATTTTTCACTGTTCCACCGCAGTCAACTATGGTCAACAGCTCATCTTCAGCATCCTGTGATGTATGGAAACAAGGGATTGTCCGTTCTACTGTGTGCTGTAAGTGCTCCTGGTGCATATAGAGATAGCCTTGACTAGTTGCAATAATAGGCTCATTTCTAGCCTTTAATAATGTCATATCGTTGACAATGACTTGTCTTGATACATTGGCGAATTTAGCTAGATCTGTGCCTGTTATAGGTGTTGTACTATTTTTTAATTGTGCTAGAAGATGCAGTCTGCGTTCCTCACCTAACATTTTTTTCATAAGAGATCACCTCTGCCTGTAATAAAGGAAGCAGTTTTCCTTAAAGCCTAGTGTACCATGAAGCATTTCTAACATGCGTGAATTTTTTGTATCCAAATGAAACATTGAACATATGATACGTAGAGAGGAAGGGAGGAAAACATTGCGTATTCATATTGTTCAAAAGGGAGATACGTTGTGGAAGATTGCCAAAGAATACGGCGTTTCGTTTGAAGATTTAAAGAGACTGAATGCCCACCTTGCCAATCCAGATTATATTGTTCCGGGCATGGAAATTATTTTGCCTGAAAAAATAAACAAAGATCCGCATAGAGAAGGGCATCGAGATGGAAACAGAGAGGGGCATAGAGAAACAAACTGGGGAACACATCGAGAAGGGAATAAAGAGGGACATAGAGAAACAAATTGGGAATCACATAAAGAAGGGCAAAAGGAAACAAAAATGCACAAAGAATCACCTACAAAGCCAGTTAAAGAAAGTATAAAAAAAGAGGTACAAAGGCCAATGCCACCACCTGTTGTTGTGCCACCACCACCAATGCCAGAGCCACAGATGATACCAATTCCTTATCCAATGCCAATGCCGATGCCACAGCAGCCAATGTTTGTACCACAGCCTGTAGAGCTAAGCTGGAACCAGCAAGTAGTTATGCCACAGGTAGAGCAAACACAAAACGTTGCTCCACCACCAGTACAAATTCAACCACCGCCTATTGTACAACCAGCACCACAACCACCATTACCACAACCGATTTTTATCATGCCACCGCCAATGCCTGCAGTACCACATTGTTCTAGCTGCCATCAGCCAGTTCACCATCATATGTGGTGGCCAATGCAAATGCCGATGCAGATGCCTATGCAAATGCCAATGCCAATGCAGATGCCAATGGAACCACAAGTAGAAGCCTATACAATGCCACAGCAACCAACATCCTGTGAAATGAAGGGTAATCATGTAGCCGGAATGGAGAATTTCTTAGAGTCAAGCACATCGCCATTCTTCCAAAAACCTGAAACATTTACGCAGCCTCAATTCCAGCCTATGCCAGAGATGAATATGGGGCAGTCCTGTGGTTGCAATACTCAGCCAATGATGCCAAATTGGCAAATGGACCCATGTCACTGCCCACCGCCATGCCCACCACCGCCACCATGTCCATCGGCCTGCCCACCGCCGTGTCCGTCATGTGAGCCATGGGTGTCACCGCACTTATTCCCAGGCGGGATGACGCCTTATCGATGGTGAAAAAGCATACATTATCGAAGAATTGAAACCTAATATTTGGAAATATAAATATCGTTCCAAAAACTATTTTGTCAAGCGTGCAAAGCAATTAGAAATAGCAGAGAAGGTAAAGGCCATTCATCGAAAGCTTGGACGGCTCGAACCTTCATTAGTTTTACCTATAGTGAATAGTGATGACGAGCATTTAATTGTGCAGGTGTGGCAAGAGGGTAGTCATAGTGCTAATTTTACTTATAAAAAGGACAGAATAGAATCTCTTAAGCTCTTATTTGCTTTACATGATACTCATAAAAAAATAGCTTGGCAAAAAGTACCAGGCTTACACACCTATTCACAGCTTCTTAAATGGCAAATGCGTCATCTACGTTTTAAAAGCAGACGCAATGAATTTCGCGCTTTTTTAACAAAAGAAGAAATCGATCAGATTTTACACTATAGTGATAAATCCTTACAGTTAATCTCTATGGAGAACGTTCCCGAAAAAGATATTACACTTTTACATGGAGATGTTGTCCATCATAATTTTTTACGGTGCTCTAATGGTGAACTAAAGTTAATTGATTTTGATTTGGCACATCTAGGAGAAGCAGATGATGAATATATTTTATGGCTACATCGGGTATTGCCAGCAGTAGATTATGACCTTACTAAAATATTTTCAGAGTTACCAGAGCTGAAGCGATTAGATAAAAGAAAGTTACATCGTTTAAAATATCCTAATGAGCTATTACGTGAATGGCTTTTTGCAGTAGATTTACCATTAGATCAGCAACTAGTATTTTTAGATTATTTAGTACCGTTTACTAAACGTGCCCTCACATACTGGCCAAAATTATGGTACGATATTGATAGAATGATGAAAAAATGACCGTCTTTTGGCGGTCATTTTTGTGTGGATGTAACTACTATAACTATTTCTTATAGTCGAGCATTCGTTCGCTATATGCTATAATCGAAGACGATGATTGTGAGGGATTATAGATGTATGATTATTTAAAAGGACAAATAACACGTATTACCCCTGAGTATATTGTGCTCGAGCAGCAAGGAATTGGCTGGCAGCTAAACACACCAAATCCATTTGCATTTAGAACATCTGCACTTGAACAACAAATTTTTGTACACTTACACGTACGTGAAGATGCACAAGTATTATATGGATTTCCTAATTTGGACCAACGAGAATTATTTCGTAAACTCATTTTAGTTTCAGGGATAGGGCCAAAGGGGGCATTGGCTATTCTAGCTACAGGAAACCCGCAGCAAGTAATTAGCGCTATTGAACGAGAAGATGAAACATTTTTAGTAAAATTCCCTGGTGTAGGGAAAAAAACAGCACGCCAGATGATTTTAGATTTAAAAGGCAAGCTGGGAACCTTATTGGATACAATTGAATTGCCAAGTACTGAGGATGAGTTACCACTGTTCGGTGTGAATCCGTACAAACATGAGTTAGAGGAAGCCATTCTTGCTTTAATGGCACTTGGTTATTCTGAAAAGGAGCTAGAAAAAGTGCGTCCGCAGCTTGAGGAAAATGAAAAACTTCAAACGACAGATGCCTTTATGAAACAAGCGTTACAATTGCTACTTAAGTTGAAATAGTGAAAGGGGGAAAAGTACATGTCTGAACGTATGATGGCTAGTGAGGCAGGCAGCTATGATGAGCAATTTGAATTATCTTTAAGGCCCCAGCGATTGGCTCAATATATTGGACAGCATAAAGTAAAAGAGAATTTACAAATTTTCATTGAAGCAGCAAAGCTTCGTCAGGAAAGTTTGGATCATGTGCTGTTATATGGACCACCAGGACTTGGGAAAACGACATTAGCTGCTGTTATTGCCAATGAGATGAATGTCAATGTGCGCATGACAAGTGGCCCTGCGATTGAGCGTCCGGGGGATTTAGCAGCGATTTTAAGTTCACTAGAGCCTGGGGACGTCTTATTCATTGATGAGATTCATCGACTACCTCGTGCCATTGAAGAAGTGTTATATCCAGCAATGGAGGACTTCTGTTTAGATATTGTGGTTGGAAAAGGTCCTGAAGCACGTTCTGTACGCCTTGATTTACCTCCATTTACCCTTGTAGGTGCTACAACAAGAGCTGGCGCATTATCAGCCCCTTTAAGGGATCGTTTTGGTGTGTTATTACGCTTAGAGTACTATGACGATAGTTCCCTTGCTGAAATTGTTGCTCGAAGTGCACATTTATTTGAGGTAGAAATTGAGCAAATAGCAGCAATGGAAATGGCGAGGCGTTCTCGCGGTACACCTCGTATAGCTAATCGCCTATTGAAACGAGTGCGAGATTATGCACAGGTGCTTGGAGATGGTATGATAACAGAGAATCTTGCAAAGCAAGCACTTGAGTTATTACAAGTCGATCCTAGAGGGCTTGATCATATTGACCATAAATTAGTGACCAATATGATTGAGCGTTTTCAGGGTGGTCCTGTAGGCTTAGATACCCTAGCTGCATCTATTGGTGAGGAACGGGTTACAATAGAGGATGTCTATGAGCCGTATTTAATGCAAATTGGCTTTATCCAGCGTACACCACGTGGAAGAGTCGCTAGTCATCTAGCCTACGAACATTTTGGATATGATTATCCCCAACAAACATAGAAGAAGGAAGTTTTTTCATGCGTGTAGAAGATTTTGATTTTGAATTACCAGAGGAGCTTATAGCCCAGACGCCACTTGTCGATCGAACAGCTAGCCGATTAATGGTTGTAACGCCTGGTTCAAATGAAGTGGAGCATCATCATTTTGCTCATATTTTAGATGAGTTACATGCTGGGGATTGCCTTGTGTTAAATGACACAAGGGTACTGCCAGCGCGTTTAATGGGTGTAAAAGAGGAAACAGGTGCCCATATAGAAGTTCTGTTATTAAAGCAAATGGCTGGTACTGATGAATGGGAAACACTTGTGAAGCCTGCAAAGCGTGTAAAAGTCGGTACAGTTGTCTCATTTGGAGCTGGCTTACTAACAGCCACTTGTACAGGAGAGCTTGATCACGGTGGACGTACATTTGAATTTAGCTATAATGGGATTTTTTATGAGATTTTAGAGCAGCTTGGTGAGATGCCATTACCTCCATATATTCGTGAAAAATTAGAGGATAAGGACCGATACCAAACCGTCTATGCCAAAGAACGCGGTTCAGCAGCGGCTCCAACGGCAGGTCTGCATTTTACTGAAGGCTTGCTAGAACAAGTGAAGGCAAAAGGTGTAGAGGTTGTCTTTATCACGTTACATGTTGGACTAGGAACATTTCGACCTGTCAGTGTAGATTCCATTGAAAATCACGAAATGCATGCTGAATTTTATAGTGTTACAGAAGAAGCCGCATCAACGATTAATCGCATAAAACGTAATGGTGGTAAAGTGATTGCAGTTGGGACAACTTCTACACGAACATTAGAAACTATTGGCTCAAAATATAATGGGGAAGTTCGAGCAGAACAAGGCTGGACATCTATTTTTATTTACCCAGGTTATGAATTTTCAGTGGTAGATGGCTTAATCACAAACTTTCATTTACCGAAATCTACCCTTGTCATGCTTGTTAGTACGCTTGCAACAAGAGAAACAATTTTAAGTGCCTATCATCAAGCTGTAGCGGAAAAATATCGTTTCTTTAGCTTTGGTGATGCTATGTTTATTCGTCCAAAGAGATAATTAAGGATAAGAATCGGAGTACTGTTTTTACTTCAGATAAGAGAGGAATATTTATTTATGACACAACCAGCAATTCGCTATGAACTACTTCATACTTGTAAGCAAACAGGAGCACGTCTTGGTATCGTCCATACACCACATGGCTCCTTTGAAACGCCGGCCTTCATGCCAGTAGGTACCCAGGCAACCGTTAAAACAATGTCGCCGGAGGAACTAAAGGAAATGAATGCAGGTATTATCCTATCTAATACGTATCATTTATGGCTTCGTCCAGGCAATGATATTGTCAAGGAAGCAGGTGGTTTGCATAAATTTATGAATTGGGATCGCCCAATTTTAACAGATTCAGGTGGCTTCCAAGTGTTCTCACTTAGTCAATTCCGAAAAATTGAAGAAGAAGGAGTTCACTTCCGTAATCATTTGAATGGAGATAAATTGTTTTTAAGTCCGGAAAAGGCAATGGAAATTCAAAATGATCTAGGTTCAGACATTATGATGGCCTTTGATGAATGCCCACCATACCCTGCAACTTATGACTATATGCTGCAATCTGTTGACCGTACAACTCGTTGGGCGAAACGTTGTAAGGAGGCACATAAACGTCCAGAAGAGCAAGGTCTTTTTGGTATTATTCAAGGTGGAGAATATGAGGAATTACGCCGTCGTTCAGCAGAAGCATTAGTTGAGTTAGATTTCCCAGGATACGCTATTGGAGGGTTGTCTGTTGGCGAACCAAAAGATGTTATGAATAGAGTTTTAGAGTTCACTACACCATTAATGCCAGCAAATAAACCACGTTATTTAATGGGTGTTGGGTCACCTGACTCATTAATCGACGGAGCAATTCGTGGTATTGATATGTTTGACTGTGTATTGCCAACACGTATTGCGCGTAATGGTACACTAATGACTTCTGAAGGGCGTTTAGTTGTGAAGAATGCAAAGTATGCTCGTGATTTTGGCCCGATTGATCCGAATTGTGATTGCTATACTTGTAAAAATTATTCACGTGCTTATATCCGACATCTTATTCGTACTGAGGAAACATTTGGTATTCGTTTAACGTCATACCACAACTTACATTTCCTGTTAAAGTTAATGGAACAAGTACGTGAGGCAATCCGTGAAGATCGTCTAGGTGATTTCCGAGAAGAGTTTTTTGATAAATATGGCTTTAATGGACCAGACGCGAAGAACTTCTAATATTTAGTAAAAAATTATGAACTTGTGTGAAATGTGAATATTTCTAGCAAAATATTGTCTATTATAGAAAAACTATTAGTAATATAGAAAATTTTTGGGCTTGTCCATCGCTTTTTAAGGGTGGAATAGTCTATACTAAAAAAAGTGATAATGGAAAGGGGGCAAGAATTATGAATTCGTATGTACAATTTATACCTATAGTGTTAATGTTCGTTGCAATGTGGTTTATCTTAATCCGCCCTGCTAAAAAGAGACAGCAGGAAACACAAAATATGCAGAGCAATTTGCAACGTGGAGATAAAGTAATTACAATTGGTGGCTTACATGGTGTGATAGATTCGATTGAGGATACAGCAGTAACATTGAAAATCTCAGACAATGTACGCGTAAAATTTGACCGTCAAGCAATTGGACGTGTTGTAAATGAAAAATGACTAAACTTCGATTTAAAGGCGTTGTCCAACAAAAATTTGGACAACGCCTTCTATACTTTAATCCCCATATCACTGTATAAAATGCAACCTACACGGTCACCTTGTTAGTATGGGGGTGACTGTATGGAAGAATATTTAATTATTATTTTTAGAACATGCTTTATCTATGTGTTTATTTTGATTATATTCCGTTTAATGGGCAAACGTGAGGTTGGTGAATTATCCGTCATCGATTTAGTGGTATCTATTTTAATAGCAGAGGTTGCCGCATTTGCACTTGATGACGTTGAAACGCCTTTAATAAATGCCATTCTGCCAATTATCATGTTGTTTTTTATTCAGATAGGCAGTGCTTATTTTTCGTTAAAAAATAAAAAATTTCGTGATTTAGTGGATGGTGACCCCGTTTTACTAATAAAGGATGGTGTCATTTTAGAAAAAGAAATGCGCAAGCAACGCTATAATTTAGATGATTTATGTCAGCAATTACGTGAAAATGGTACTGCCTCTGTTACAGAAGTTGCTTATGCTTATTTGGAGCCCTCTGGCAATCTTTCTGTTTATGAAAAAGATGAAAAAGCATTTGTATACCCACTTATTATCGACGGTGATATTCAAGAAAGACATTTGAAACTTTTGCATAAGGATGCTGAATGGTTAATGTCTGAGTTAACTAAGAATAATATTACTGATAGTAAAACTGTATTTTTTTGTATTTGGGAAGAGAATCGGCTTCATATTCAACTGAAAGAGTCTTAAACCTTTTTTACTAATTTCCGCAGGTATCGGATATCCGTAAAACGTAGCTGATTTGAAAAAATTAAAAAAGTAAATAGTAAAAATAAAGTTACACAACTACTTAAAATAAAAGGTAAAGACATGATTGGTATTAAAAAATACTGAGTGACACAAACCGCAATAAAGCAGCTATAAGGTACGACAAACATTCTAAAGCCTGCCCGTAAATTTTTGCGTTGTCTGACTGTTGCGATATGCAAAAATGAAGTAAGTAATACACCAAATCCAATTGCCACTACCGCCCCTTTTTCCTGTATACCTGGCTGGGAAGCGAGTACGAACATAACAAATAGCTTTCCTAGACCACCGTAAATGGAGTTCATCATGGCAGCGCGAGCCTCGCCAATTGCCTGTAATATCGAATGTAATGGACTTTGAATATAGTAAAAATAAAAAATAGGAGCTAATATTTTCACATAGCCGCGATTTTCCTGTAAATGAAAGAGCTTCATCGCTAGCTCATCACCATGAACAAAAAAGTACGTGGCAGCAAAACATCCCACTAGAGACGATAAACGCAATGATACGGAGATACGCTCCTGTAAAAGTGGTGTATGCTGACGCGCTACAGCATCGCTAACAGCCGGTATAAGGACGATTGAAAGCGCAGTGGATACAAAAGCCGGAAATAATAAAAGTGGCACTAGTACGCCCGAAATGACACCATAAAGAATCGTTGCTGCGGAGGCGGTCAATCCAGCCATTGTTAGGGCCTTTAAAAAGATAATCGGCTCTAAAAACCATGTAAAGGAACCAAATAGCTTGCTTCCAGCAGAAGGAAGGGCTACTCGTAACATAGGGGAGGAAGGATATGCCTCGATTTTGTTTTTTCTCGTCAATAATTTTTTCTTTGAGATAATATAATGCATCCACAAATATAAGAAAGCAATGACTTCAGCTAGAAGCGTAATCCCCATGGCAGAGGCTGCTGTAACAGAAGCGTTATTATAGTTTGCTACATATGGCAGCATAAATGTGATAAAGCCAATACGTACAAGTTGTTCAATCATTTGAGACCAAGCTGTTGGTGTGATTTTCGCGATACCCTGTAAATAAGCGCGCAATAGCCCAGAGCCTACTGACACTGGCACAGCAAAGAGCGCAATCCAGAGCGTAAAGGTTGTCTGTTCATTATGTAATAATGTAGTCGAGATATATGGTATTGCTAGTGCAACAGCCGGCATAAAAATGATCATGCCAATAAACGACCAAAGTATAGCCGTTCGCATAACACCGAAGATGCTTTCGCGTTTGTTTTTTGCTAGTAGCTCTGCTACAATTTTTGCCACAGCGATAGGTAGTCCAAGTTGAATGAGTGAGATAAAGAAAATAAAAGCAGGATAGACGGTCATATAAATACCGACTGCTTCTTCACCAGCAATACGCATAAACTGCATTCTATAAAAGAAGCCAAAAAGTTTAGATAAAAAAATCACAAACATCAAAAATAGTGTACCTCGTACAAAAGAACTCATGCCATCCGTCCCTTCTCAAGCCGCAAAAATTCATTTACACTATTTGTATGCAAACATGTCTTACGATACAACTTTGATTGGAGATGATTCAAAATGAGTGTGCAGCATGAGCAGCTATTTGAAAAAATTCGTCCGGCAATTGATAGTAAGATAGGAGAGTTTCAGCATTATCAATATGATGCGATTACAGCAGAAGAACTTTGGCGCTATTGTATAGAGAAAAAATGGCGCAAAAAAAATATCGAACAATTACGATTACATGAGATTATCGCTACTATTTTTTCTGTATCTCCGTCGGATATTGTATCTTTTAATCAAGTAGAATTTTTACAAAGTAATAATTGGTTTGCAGAGTTGAATGCGGAAGAGTTAAAAATGCTGCTTGGTCCAGTTAAAGCTTAAGAACTGTGTAGAATTTTTGTCAAATAATAAAAGAATACTAAAAGTGTTGAATTGACACCAAGCGCAACGTGTTTCATAATGAGTGTGTTGCGCTTTTTTTATTGAAATAAGTATTTTTACTGTCATACCTCTACTAGCTTTAAAAAAGTAGCGGTTAAAAAGATAAATTTGCGCGTTATGAACGATTGAAATAAGTAGAGCAATCTTTTTGAAGCACAGGCTACATTATTCTACAGGAAAAGGAGGAATAGACGTTTCAAAAAGGTCTTGCTATTATACTTGTTTGTAGTGTAAGGAATGCCCTTACACCTATTCGAGGAGGATTTATAAATGAAACTAAAAAGTCGTATAGTTGCATTCGTACTATTAATGGTTATTTTTGTAGCAACCATCGGTACGACTGTAGGCGGCGTCTTAAAGGACATTAAGCTAGGCCTTGACTTACAGGGCGGGTTTGAGGTTCTTTATGAGGTGAAAGAATTAAAAGAGGGACAAAAAATTACACCAGAAGTAGTGTCTGCAACAGCATCAGCTCTTAGTAAACGTGTAAATGCTATCGGGGTAAGTGAACCGAGTATTCAGGTTGAAGACAAAAACCGCATTCGTGTGCAATTAGCCGGTGTTGAAGACCAAGCATCAGCACGTAAATTATTGTCTACTTCTGCAAATTTAACTTTCCGTGATGTTGATGACAATTTACTATTAGATGGTGATGACCTAAAGCCAGGTGGAGCAAAGGATTCCTTTGACCAGCAAAATCGTCCAATTGTATCATTAACGTTAAAGGATGCGAAAAAATTTGCTGATATAACAAGTAAAATTGCGGCTAAACCAGCAGGTGAAAATTTACTCGTTGTATGGCTAGATTTTGAAGAGGGTGTGGATTCATATAAAGCTGAATCACAAAAAGCGAAGCCTCGCTATGCATCTGCAGCAACAGTTAGCCAAACATTAGATACAACAGATGTTATGATTAGTGGTAACTTCACAGTTGAAGAAACGAAAAATTTAGCTGGTATTTTAGAGGCTGGGGCACTTCCAGTAAAGCTTGATGAAATCTATTCTACGTCAGTTGGTGCACAATTTGGTGACCAAGCTTTAAAAAGTACAATTTTCGCAGGTATTGTGGGTGTAGTTTTAATTTTCTTATTTATGCTATTCTATTACCGTTTACCTGGCTTAATTTCCATCATTACACTTGCCATTTTCACTTTCTTAGTATTAGTCGTATTTGATTGGATTAATGCAGTGTTAACACTTCCGGGTATTGCAGCAATTGTTCTTGGTATAGGTATGGCTGTTGATGCCAATATTCTAGCGGCTGAGCGTATTCGTGAGGAACTACGTGTAGGTTATTCAGTAAAACAAGCATTCCAAATTGGCTCGAAGCAGTCTTTATCAGCAATTATCGATGCACAGCTTACTACATTATTAGCAGCTGCTGTATTATTCCAATTCGGGACAAGCTCTGTTAAAGGGTTTGCAACAACATTAATTATTAGTATTTTACTAAGCTTCTTAACAGCTGTTTGGGGTTCTCGTGTACTATTAGGTTTACTTGTCAACAGTGGATATATCAATAATCCAGCTTGGTTTGGTATTGCAAAATCTAAACAGCATAGCTTAGATGAAAATATCGGTACATTAGATTTATCTACGAAATTTGATCGTTTTGACTTTGTACACAACCGTAAGAAGTTCTATACATTCTCATTAGCTATTCTAGTGGCTGGTATAGTGGTTCTTGGTATTTTCCGCTTAAACCTGGGTATTGATTTCACAAAAGGTACTCGTGTGCAAATTGAAGCGGATCAAACTTTAGTTAAAGAAGAAGTATCTAAATACTTAGATAGTATCGACTTCCCATCTGAAGATATCGTTTTGACAGGTGAAAAGAGTAACTCCGCAGTTATTCGTTATAACCATGACCTATCACAAGCGGAAATTTTAAAATTCAAAAAAGAAGCTGGCAAAAAATATGGTCATGAGCCTGGCGTAAGTACAGTATCACCAACTGTTGGTAAAGAGCTTGCGAAAAATGCTATTAAAGCATTGTCACTTGCAGCTATCGGTATCATTATCTATGTAGCGGTTCGTTTCGAGTGGCGCATGGGTGTTGGGGCAGTTGTTTCGTTACTACATGACGTATTCTTAATTGTTGCGGTATTTAGTTTTATGCGCTTAGAGGTCGATATCACATTTATAGCGGCGGTATTGACGATTGTTGGTTACTCCATTAATGACACGATTGTTACGTTTGATCGAATGCGTGAAAACCTGGATCGATACGATACGATTAAAGACCGTGAAGTTTTAGCGGATATCGTTAACAAATCACTACGTCAAACAATGGGTCGATCTGTTAACACAGTGTTAACAGTTATTATCGTGACAGTGTCACTTCTTATTTTAGGTGCACCTTCGATTCAAAACTTCTCAATTGCGTTATTAGTCGGTTTAATAACAGGTATGTATTCATCTATCTGTATTGCTGCACAAATCTGGTATTCATTAAAAATTCGTGAAATGAAAAAATCAGATGGTCAAATACACAAAAAAGAGAAAAAACAATGGGGTACTGACGAGCCTACTGTTTAATATATGTCTTTAAATTAGGAGCAGGGAAGGAAATTTTCTTTCTCTGCTTTTGATGATAAAAAAGAATCTGCATACTTTCATTGGAAAGTTGCAGATTCTTTTTGTTTTGTCCATTAAAGTCTAAATTGATGTAGTAAAGCCTGTAGTTGCTGGGCGTTATCACTTAACTCCTCGGCTACTGCATTGACCTGCTGCATTGTGGCTACTTGTTCATCAACTGCCTGGGCTATAATTTGGGCGTTATTTGCTGAAATATCTGCACCTGAGGCGATTTCATTTATTGAGGCAGCTACTTCTTGAGCGCCAGCCGAAATTTGTTCCGACGTGGCTGAAATATCTTCAATCTGGTCTGTGAAGTCTTGAACAGATGATGAAATGGCGTCAAAGGCATCACCTGCCTCGTAAATTTTAGCTACACCGTCTTGAACAGATGCCAAGCCTTCAATGACAGCATCCTCGACATTTCTTGTATCCAATTGAATCTCATTTGTAATAGCCACAATTTGACTCGCAGATTGTTTCGATTCCTCTGCAAGCTTTCGCACTTCATCTGCGACGACTGCAAAGCCTTTGCCATATTCACCAGCTCTTGTTGCTTCGATAGCAGCATTCAATGCTAATAAATTGGTTTGCTCCGTAATGGTTGTAATTACTTTTGTAATTTGTCCAATATCTTCAGATTGTTTACTAAGTTTTTTTGTTAAATCAGCAATACGTGTCGTAGTTCCAGAGATTGTATCCATCTGCTCTTTGGCAGTTAAAATGGTTGTACCTCCTGTATGGGCAAGCTGTGTCATATTGAGTGCGTTGCGATGTAAATATTGTGTAGCCTCAGCGATACGTTGTACACCAGCAGCGGTTTCATCCATAGCGATTGTATTTTGCTGGGCTGCACTGGCCGAAGAAGTTAAGTGACTTGTTGTTTCTTTTACACGATGTGCAATCTCGCTTGAAGTCGCTGTCACTTCCTCAGTGCTTGCAGAAAGCTCTTCAGAAGCAGCAGATAAATGCATAGAGCTGTCTTGTACACTTCCTATTAGCTTAGATAAATTTTGTTTTAATGTATTTACTGCTGTAGCAAGGATACCAATTTCATCTTTTGAGCGATAGTCAAGATGGGCAATTGTTAAATCACCTTGTGCTAATGCATCAGATGCCTCAATGACCTCTCGTAGTGGTTGAACGATAGCTTTTTTCACAAAATTCATAAAGTATAGTCCTACAAAAACACTGACAATAAGCAAGACAACGGAGATGATGATAGCTCTTGATACAGTTAGATTAACAGTTTGCTCTACGTTTTGAAGTTGCTCCTCATGATAATCTAATAGCTCTTTTGTCAAAGCATAGATTTCCTTATTATATTTTGTCACATCATTATTTATGTAGGATAATGCTAAATCAGTATTACCATGATTAAATGCTTGCATCGCCTTTTCAGAACTAGCTAGTAAGTCGTTTTGTAATGCAGAAACTTGCTTCATAATATCTTTTGTGTAATCTGAACGTACAATACTAGTCAGTTCTTGAGTTGTCTCCGGCAATAGCTTTTCATATTTTTCTAAATTAGCTTTCGCTGTCTGATCTTTACTATTTAAAATATAGGAACGTAAAAATAGGCCTTGAGAGGCAAGCTGTTGCTGTATTTTTTGTGTTAATTGCATTTGGACAATTCGATAATTTAATGTCTCATCTATATCTCTCTTAGCCACTTTAAATTGAAGAAATGAGAGAATACTTAAGATTAGTAGTAAACAAATTAATGAAATAAATCCTATATTTAGTTTTTTGCGAACGGACATTTACGTTCCTTCTTTCCTTCGTAATATTAGAGAATTAATGTTCTGAAATTACTATAACTTGATATTTTTACAAGGTCAATACTTGGTAAAAGTTTAAAATTAGGTAGTTTTACTTCCTTTTTGTTGAATAGATAAAAGGGATTTTTACTAATAAAGTTTTTCATCATTCCATACATATTTTTTTCTTTTTCTCAGAATTCATTGACAATTCCGGTAGTTTGGCATAGAATAAGGCTAACTTTTTGTTCGGTAATGGTAGAAGGTTTCGGGAGCGAGGCTAGCCAAAGAACAGATGAGCTGAGTTTAGATAAGAATAGCTGAGAAATTGTTGAATAAGAATAGTAGCATAAGCGTGCAATTTAGAGAGTCAGTGGATGGTGTGAACTGATTTGTAGCTTATGTGAATGGACTTATGAGAGTCGCTTTTATAAGAAAAGCGAACGGCTTCCCCACGTTATAGGGGGTGCTTTAACTTTATTGACCATGTAAAGGTTAAAAAGTAGATGTCTTCGGACTATCTTTGCGTAATGGATTTGTCAATGCGTAGACAGAGCACATAAGGGAGAGCAATATGCTCTAATAAGAGGTGGCAACGCGGTCTTGATCGTCCTCTGCAATTAGGAAATTCCTTTTTGCAGAGGGCTTTTTTTATTTTCTGCAATCTTACATTCATAGGGAATTTTAGAAAGGAGCTTGGTACTTATGCTATCTACTAGTTCAAGAACAAAGATGAAAACGATTAATGGTGATTCTTTAACACCGATTTTAATTTTTAGACGCTTACAAGGTAATCATAAATTTTTGCTAGAGAGTTCAGCCCAGCATGAGGGAGTAGGACGTTTTTCTTTTATTGGTGCTAACCCTAGAAAAACATACAAAGGCCAAGGAGATGGAATTCAAGAGTACTCCCATAAAACAGGAAAAACATATACACATAAAGGTGATTTATTTGTGTTATTGAAAAGATTAATGCCACGAATTTCCAATACTACGCTGTTCCCATTTTCAGGAGGTGCTGTTGGTTATGTAGGTCATGGGGCAACGTCAATTTTTACTGAACAGGCTAATGTGGAGCTACCCGTTGTGCATTTTCATGTTTATGAGACAGTTATTGTTTTTGACCATGTAACAGACGAGGTTACACTGATTCATACAAATATAGATGCAGAAAAAAAGGATCCCAATTTAGAAGAGCTAGCACAACAGCTGATAAATGCTAGAGAGGCTGAGGATTCAGATTGTCATTATGCTCCAAAGCAATCAGCTGCAAATGAACATTTTGAGAGCTCTCTTACAGCAATTAAAGATATTTTGGATGACGAGACGACAAGGATTGTGCTATCGAAGCGCCTAATAGCTGATTTTCAAGGAGATGCTTTCGCTCTATATCGTCAGTTACGGAAGAAAAATCCTGCAGCCTATATGTACTATATAGAATTTGAGGATCATGTTGTTTTAGGTACCTCTCCTGAAAGTCTTATTCGAGTTAAGGGTGAGCGAGTTATTGCATCGCTAACTGAAGGAACGCTTCCTAGAGGTAAAACGAAAGGTGAAGACTTGGAACAAGAACGGAAGCTAGTGGAAAACACAGAAATGGGAAAATCTTATGGGGTACTTGTTTCCGCTATTCAGCAAGAGCTGCAGTCAGTATGCTTCCGAGATTCGATTCAGGTAATTGAAACGATGAAAATTGAACGTTCAAAGCAAGCTTTACACATGACATCTAGGGTAGAAGGTCAAATTTTACCGATGCTTCATGCACTTGATGTCTTAGCCGCGACATTACCGCCCTTCGCACCAACGGAAATTCCAAAGGCACATTTAGAGAAATTAAGTCAGGCTGCTGGTATTTTTGGAGGTGCCCTTGGATTTATTGGCTTCAATGGTCATCTTGATTTTGCCTTAACAGGAAAATCAATGGTGATAGCCAATGAAACGATGCATATGCAAACAACTATAACGGTTACGAAATATACAAATACCAATGAAATTTCGAAACAGGTAGAAGAGGAAGAACGGGGTTTTTTTACAGCTATTTGAAAAAGAAGGAGGTCAACATTAATGGAAGCTATTCAGCAAAAAGTTCAGCTGCGAGAGCATCTCATTTATGAAGAAATGTTGGAGGCAGCAAATTGGATGTTCCAGGATGATACACCGAAGGAGGAAATTGCTAGCTTTCTAACAGCATTATCGACGAAGGGTGAAACGGCGCATGAAGTAGCGGCATTGGCAACTGTTATGCGTTCATTTGCTCTTAATGTACCTACAAGAGCAAGTGTATATATGGATAATTGTGGTACAGGTGGTGATGGTTTGAATACCTTTAATATCAGTACTGCCTCCGCTTTCGTTTTAGCTGGAGCAGGTGTTCAAATGGCTAAGCATGGTAATCGCAAAATTTCCTCAGCATCAGGAAGTGCGGATGTTTTAGAAGCACTCGGTATCCATACCAACATTACTATTGAGCAAACTGTTGAATTGTTGGAGACAGAGGGAATTGCATTTCTATATGCGCCAAATGTGCATCCGAAATTAAAGCGTATTGGTGAGGTGCGTCGATCTCTAGGTAAGCCAACAATTTTTAATCTTGTGGGCCCCCTTACGAACCCAGTTTCATTATCAACGCAATTTACGGGTATTAATCGACCTAATTTTGTCATGGAGTACGCTTCAGTTTTACAAATGCTTGGACGTGAGCGGGCGATAGTTGTTTCTGGGCAACAGGGGTTAGACGAGGCGTCATTAGCTGGGCAAAATACCTTTGTCTTGGTGGATAAAGGAGACTTAATTCCTTTTTCATTAACTGCAGAGGATGCAGGGCTTAGCTATGCGCCACTAGAGTCAATCCGAGGGGGAAATGCAGATGAAAATGCAGCTATTATGCGAAAATTATTAGCTGGTGAACAAAGTGCTTACTTTGACACAGTATTATTAAACGCGGGTATTGGGCTTTTTAGTTATGGTAAAGCTGAAACGGTAAAAGAGGGCGTAGAAATGGCGAGGGATAGCATTTTTAGTGGGCGTGCATTACAGAAATTAGAAGCAGTCGTTGCTTTCAGCGAGAGAATTAAAGAAGTGGAGGTTGGACAATGAATATTTTAAATAAAATTATTGAACAGAAAAAAATAGAGGTTTGTGCTTTACTTGAACAGCCTGACCCACTTGCTTATTTTACAGAAAAGCCACGCCCATCATTATTTGAGCAATTACGAACATCGGAAACATTACAGGTTATCTCTGAGATGAAGCGTGCATCGCCTTCTAAAGGGCTTATTGCAGAAGGAGCAGATCCAGTTGCTCAAGCAAAAATATATGAACAAGCAGGGGCAGCGGCTATTTCTGTACTAACAGATAAGGAATTTTTTAAAGGGTCCTTTAAGGATTTAGCCGAGGTAGCCGATGTTGTTCAAATACCTCTTCTTTGTAAGGATTTTATGATTGACCGTGTACAAATTCGATTTGCCAAAGCATCAGGTGCATCCATTATTTTATTAATTGCCGCTGCATTAACAGATGAGATACTGCGAGATTTATATAGCTATGCGACAAGTTTAAATTTAGAGGTATTAGTTGAAGTGCATGATCTTCAGGAGCTTGAACGAGCTTTGGCAGTAGGAGCTCAATTGATTGGCGTTAATAACCGTGATTTACGTTCCTTTGAGGTGAGCTTAGAACGAACACGTGAAATTGCACAAGCTTTCCCGTTCGAAGAGGAGCGCGTGTTAATTAGTGAAAGTGGCATTTGGCACCAGGAAGATGCTAAAACGGTGGCAGCAATGGGGGCCAGTGGTGTTCTTGTTGGCGAGTCCTTGATGCGCAGTGGTGATGCAGGAGCCGCACTAAAAAGTTTACAGGTAAGCAAGTTGGAGGCATCTGTATGACAAAGGTTAAAATTTGTGGACTGAAGGAACAGCAGCATGTACGAGCGGCGGTAGAGGCAGGGGCAGATGCCATTGGTTTTGTCTTTGCCCCAAGCAAACGCCAAATTTCTATTGAACAGGCACATCAATTAGCAAAAGAAGTACCAGGAGAAGTTTTGAAAATAGGAGTCTTTGTTAATCCAAGTGTGGAGGAATTGCGAGCCGCTGTAGAAGGCGTGCCACTAGATTATGTGCAGTTCCATGGTGAAGAGACACCTAAATTTATCCGTCAGCAAGGTTATCCAGCGATTAAGGCGCTATCAGTCCGAGATGAAGAAGATGTTCGTGCGGCTGCAAATTATAATGTTGACTATTATTTATTTGATGCACCAGGCACTGATTTTAAAGGCGGAAGCGGCCATACATTTGATTGGACACTTCTAGAGATGGCAGGGATTCCGCGAGATAAATTAATATTAGCGGGTGGTTTGAAAGCTGAAAATATTGCGCAGGCTGTATCGCTAGTATCGCCCTATATGGTAGATGTATCAAGCGGTGTGGAGACAGATGGTATAAAGGACGAAGCAAAAATAAATGCATTTATCCAGGCTGTAAAGAAGGGAAGAGCATAATGGTAAATTCAATAGCAAATAGCGTACCGACAAAGGAAGGACGTTACGGAAAATTTGGAGGACAATTTGTTCCAGAAACATTAATGACAGCCTTGCAGGAATTAGAGTTTGCTTATGATGAGGCAATGAGCGATCAGAAATTTACGGATGAGCTAGCTTATTATTTACAACAATATGTTGGGCGTGAGACACCGTTGTACTACGCAGAAAACTTAACTCAGGAGCTAGGTGGTGCGAAAATTTACTTAAAGCGAGAAGATTTAAATCATACTGGCGCCCATAAAATCAATAATGCCATAGGTCAGGCACTACTGGCTAAACGAATGGGTAAAAAGAAAATTGTAGCTGAAACCGGAGCAGGGCAGCATGGCGTAGCAACGGCAACAGCATGTGCACTATTAAACCTTGAGTGTGTTGTCTTTATGGGTGCTGAGGATATCAAACGTCAACAGCTAAATGTATTTCGCATGGAGCTACTTGGTACAAAAGTGGAGTCTGTCGAAACAGGGTCTAAAACATTGAAAGATGCTGTTAATGCTGCACTTCGCTATTGGGTGACAAATGTTGAGGACACGCATTATATTTTAGGCTCAGCTTTAGGGCCACATCCATTCCCAAAAATCGTCAGAGACTTCCAGCGTGTCATTGGTGTTGAAACGAGACAGCAAATTTTAGAAAAGGAAGGTCGTTTACCAGATGCAGTTGTTGCCTGTATCGGTGGTGGCAGTAATGCAATTGGTATGTTTCATCCCTTTGTCGATGACGAAGCTGTAGCGTTATATGGTGTGGAGGCTGCTGGAAGTGGTATTGAAACAGGAAAACATGCAGCAGCTATTGCCGGTGGTCAGCTAGGTGTTTTACATGGAGCATATATGTATTTATTACAGGATGATAATGGCTTTGTACAGGAGGCGCACTCTATATCTGCTGGACTAGATTATCCAGGAAAGGGCCCAGAACATTGCTATTTACATGATATTGGCCGTGCTCATTTTGATGCGATTACAGATAGTGAAGCACTTGAAGGCTTACAGTTACTAAGTCGTACAGAAGGCATACTTCCTGCATTAGAGAGCTCTCATGCTATTGCTTATACAGCAAAGCTGGCGAAAACAATGTCTACAGATGACATCATTGTTATATGCTTATCAGGTCGAGGAGATAAAGATGTTCATACAGTCCGTAAAGCATTAGGAGGGGATGTATCATGACAACATTACAGCAGGCAATTGAACAAACAAAAATTGCTGGTCATAAAGCATTTGTGCCATATATTATGGCAGGAGATGGTGGGCTAGAAACGTTAAGACCTACGATTCTAAAGCTTCAGCAATTGGAAGTGACGGCCATTGAGGTCGGTATCCCATTTACAGACCCTGTTGCGGATGGTCCAACAATAGAACGAGCAGGTGAACGAGCATTAGCGGCAGGTGTGACATTACGGAAGGTGCTAGAAGAACTGGCCTCCTTTAGAGCAGAGATTCACGTACCATTAGTGGTTATGACTTATTTTAATCCTATTTTAGCTTATGGCTTAGAGGAATTTGCGAAAGCTTGTGTGGCAGGGGGGGTAAAGGGGTTAATCGTTCCTGATGTTCCATTAGAGGAAAGTGCTATATTACAGAAGGCATTAAATCCCCATAGTATTGACATCATTCAGCTAGTATCGTTAACAAGTCCACCTGACCGAATCGCACGTATCGCGGCTGCTAGTCAAGGTTTTGTCTACGCTGTGACAGTCAATGGCATTACTGGGGCACGCTCAAGCTTTGCAGATGATTTAGATGACCATTTTGCTCGCTTACGTGAAGCAAGTGAAATTCCTGTTATGGCAGGGTTTGGTATTTCGACACCTGAGCAGGTAATTAGTATGGGTGCGCTTAGTGATGGGGTTATTGTTGGTAGTGCGATTGTGACGGCACTACACGAAAAAAATTGGCATAAGATTGAATCATTAGTGCTCGCTTCTAAAGGTGTGCTAGAGAAGTCTACTCTTTAATGAGTAGGCTTTTTTTATGAGGGGGACAGAAACAAGAATTTAGCAGATAAAACTATCAATCTAACTGATAGTGCCAATCAGATAGATTTTCGGTATAATAGCCTTCGTAAGGAAGTGAGAAGATGATTCTATCAAAAAAAAGATGGCGAGTGGAGCGACCAGATGCCAAACTTGTACAAACATTACAAAATGACCTACAGCTATCTGCAATTGCGGCAAAGATTTTAGCGGCACGGGGCTGCACAACAACCACTGATGCAGAGAGTTTATTAAATATGACAGAGGCAAATATTCATGACCCATTTTTAATGCATAACATGGCAGAAGCTGTGGCACGTATTGAGCAAGCACTTGAAGATGGAGAAAAAATATTAGTTTATGGCGATTATGATGCCGATGGTGTGACAAGTACAACTGTCATGCTTAATGTGCTACTTGATCTTGGAGCGGATGTATCGTTTAAAATTCCGAATCGTTTTATTCATGGCTATGGACCTCATGGGGATTTATTTCGTGAAGCATGTGACGAGGGTGTCAAGCTAATTATTACAGTAGATAATGGAATTTCGGGCATTGAACCGATTCGTATTGCGAAGGAACTTGGAATGGATGTTATTGTCACAGACCATCATGAACCTGGCGATGAATTACCACCAGCGGATATTATTTTACATCCTCGTATACCAGAAGGGCATTATCCATTTGGCGAGCTTGCAGGTGTAGGTGTCGCTTTTAAGTTAGCGCATGCCCTATATGGGGAGTTACCTACACATTTAATAGAATTGGTAGCTGTCGGAACAATTGCAGATTTAGTACCATTAGTGGATGAAAATCGCTATCTTGTCAAACGAGGAATAGAAGAAATGCGCCGTTCTCTTAGCCCTTGGGTATTGGCAATGTGTGAAGTAGCAAGTGCCGAGCAAGCTAAAATCAACGAAGAAACAATCGGCTTTTATTTTGGTCCTCGCTTAAATGCAGTTGGTCGCCTTGGCGAAGCAGCACCAGGTGTAGAGCTATTAATGGCCGAGGATCATGCAAAGGCAACAGCATTGGCAAAACAGCTCAATGCATGTAATAGTGAACGCAAAGATATTGTTAAAAGCATAACAGATCAGGCAGTTGCTCTTATTGAATCGGATGAAAAAATTCGCAATTCACTTGTTATAGTTATAGCAGGAGAGGGCTGGAATGCAGGTGTCGTGGGAATAGTTGCATCTCGACTTGTTGAACTTTATTACCGTCCAACAATTGTACTTTCATTAGACAATGAAAAAGGGACAGCAAAAGGCTCTGCCCGTAGTATTGAAGGATTCCATTTGTACAATGAACTAGCCAAGAATAGAGATATACTGCCTCATTTTGGTGGGCATCCTATGGCAGCCGGCATGACATTAGCTAGCGAGCATGTTGACGAATTAAGATTACGCTTAGATGCTCAAGCAAAAGCTTGTTTATCACAGGAGCAACTGACACCTGTATTGACTATCGACATTCCTCTGAAGCTGGATGAAATTTCAGCAGATGCCATTGAAGAAATTTCAACGCTTGGTCCATATGGTACAGATTTTCCAAAGCCTGTTTATGTGCTTGAAGATGTAGAGATATCCTCTATGCGGAAAATTGGGGCAGCAGAAAACCATATAAAAATGGAATTGACGGATGGCTATGAAAAATTGGATAGTGTCGGTTTCAATAAAGGACATTTACACGACGAGTTAACATATGGAATAAAAGTATCATTTACTGGGGATTTACAAATTAACGAATGGCAAGGGCGTAAAAAAGCACAATTTATGATAGAGGATGTCCAAACGACAGAATGGCAATTATTTGATATTCGTGGTATTCGTCAAACGGCTCGCTGGTTAAATACCATTCCGAAAGAAGAAGTAACTTTTATTGCCTTCCGTCAAGAGACGGTGACTTACTACCAATCTCTTATTGGTGAGCCTATTTTAGCAGTAGATTCTTCACTTTCAAATGTGGAACAAAGCAATTATATCGTGCTTTTAGATTTACCACAAAATGTTCAACTGTTAGAAAATGTCTTGCAAAAAACAGCTCCATCCCGTATTTATGCACATTTCTATATGCCTGATTCGCAATATTTTAATGGATTGCCGACTCGCGAGCAATTTGCTTGGTACTATAAATTTTTGAAAAACCGTCCTGCTTTTCCACTCAATATGCATTTAGCTGATTTAGCAAAGCATACAGGTTGGCCGTTAGATGCATTAAAATTTATGACACAGGTGTTTTTTGAGCTTGGTTTTGTTAAAATGGAGAGTGGACTGACGACTGTCAACGTGAATGCCACAAAACAGGCGCTTACGGAGGCACCGTCTTACAAACAACGTTCAGAACAGATTGAAATGGAGCAAAAGCTAGTTTATGCCCCTTATATAGAATTAAAACAATGGTTTGATGAACGATTACATTAATAGACGAAAAAGGTTCGTAGGAGGAGCAATAAAATGGATTTAAAGCAATATGTAACAACGGTTGAGAACTGGCCAAAAGAGGGCATTAGCTTCAAGGATATCACAACAATTATGGATAATGGTCCAGCATACAAATATGCAACAGATCAAATTGTCACGTATGCGAAAGAGTTAGGCGCAGAAATTATAGTGGGTCCAGAGGCTCGTGGTTTTATTATTGGGTGTCCAGTTGCTTATGCCCTTGAAATTGGCTTTGCCCCTGTTCGTAAACCAGGAAAATTACCCCGTGAAGTGGTAAGTGCTGATTATGGTCTTGAATACGGAAAAGATACATTAACTATGCATAAAGATGCCATTAAACCAGGTCAAAAGGTGTTAATTTGTGATGATTTACTTGCAACTGGCGGTACTGTTGAAGCAACAGTTCGTTTAGTGGAACAATTGGGTGGTCAGGTTGTTGGCTGTGCCTTCCTAATCGAATTAACAGAGCTAAACGGCCGTGCAAAACTTGGCGATTTAAATGTGAAAACACTTATTGAATATTAATACAGACAAAGGAAAAGCGCCAAATGATTATGGCGCTTTTTTGGATGGAGTTTTGACCGACTAATAAAAATTGCTCAGGTGGGCCAAAAGCTGCTCAGTTCGCCTGCTGATTCGCTCGGATCAACGAAAACATTGCTCGGGTTTTCAGCCAATTTGCTCGGGTTAGCAAGAAAACCGCTCGGGTAGCCAGTAGTTCCGCTCAGGTGTGCGTGAAAACCGCTCGGATTGTCCATAGGTACTCCACAATATAGTTACCACCCTTCCTGAAAACTATGCTTCATCGTAAGAGCGGATGATTTTTTGGATGGTTCTTAATGTGTCATAGAAATTTGCATATTGATCAATGCCGATATCAGCAATAATCCTTTCTTGAATAGTCTGCCAAATAGGGGTGGCTTCATTTAGTTTTTCCTTTCCCTTATCTGTTAATGAAATAATTTTTGTACGAGCATCTTGTGGATTTTTTGTTAATTCAACATAGCCACTTTGCTTTAATATATTTATATTCCGTGTTACGGTGGTTTGGTCAAGTTGCAGAATTTCGCCTAATCGACTTATCGAAACGGTTTGTTGATGAGCGATATTGGCAAGCATTGAATATTGTGTGACCTTTAGACCTGTTGGCTGTAGCAACCTATCATATAATTGTGTCACTACTCTTGTTTTTTTTCTAAGGTTTGCGCAAACACATATCTGCGTATAATCTATTGTCTTCAGATTATTCTCCATTGTTCAGTTCCCCTTTATGGATTCAGATAGCTTCAGTATACACCTATCAGATGAGAAATACTGCTTGACAGCAAGAATTGCCCTTACTACCATTATATATGTATATACATATAATACAAACAAAAACATGTATATACATGTGTAACTTGAAAATCTTTCAGGAAGTGAAGGTGTTAGGATGAAGCGTATTCATTATAGTTGGTTTATTCTTATAATCGCATTTTTCTCAATCATCGTAGCTGGTATTACAATGTCATCATCAGGCGTTTTTATCAATTCATTTGAAAAGGAATTTAATTGGGACAGATCCTTAATTGCACTAGCCTTTGCAGTTAGTTTGTTTTTATATGGGTTTTCTGGACCATTTATGGCAGCATTACTTGAAGTAGCAGGTTTGAAGAAGATGATGCTTGGGGCAATGGTGACCCTTATAACAGGCTTGATCCTTACACTTTTTATGAGCCAACCATGGCAATTAGTCATTATTTGGGGAGGGATTATTGGCTTAGGAGCCAGCCTCTTTTTAACAGTATTAAGTCCCTATGTCGCCAATCATTGGTTTGTAAAAAGAAGAGGGCTAGCGGTGGGAATTTTAACGTCAAGTACAGCAACAGGGCAATTAATTTTACTGCCTGTACTAGCTATTATCATTGAGCAATTTTCTTGGAGACATGCGATTGGCTTAATTCTTCTACTTAGTACGCTCATGTTTATCATCATTTTGCTATTTATAAAAAACAAACCACAAGATATTGGGATACTACCTTATGGACAGGAAGAAGAGCTAGAAATATCTCAAGAGCCTCATAAAAAAAATCCAATTACTATAGCTTTTAGTGGACTATTTGAGGCCATAAAGGTTAAAGAATTTTGGCTATTAGCGGGAAGTTTTTTTATTTGTGGTCTTTCAACAAATGGATTAGTCGGCACTCATTTTGTATCCTATTGTATTAGCTTTGGTGTACCATTAGTTACTGCTGCATCGCTTCTTTCCTTTATGGGCATATTTAATCTCGTTGGTACTACTTTGTCAGGGTGGTTATCGGATCGTTTTGATAATCGATGGTTATTGTTTTGGTACTATCTTTTAAGAGGGATGTCCTTGCTATTGCTTCCTTACGCATTAGCACAAGGTTCACTTCCCTTACTAGCAATCTTTACAATTTTTTACGGATTAGATTGGATTGCCACTGTACCTCCTACCATTAGTATTGCTAGAAAAACTTTTGGGACGAATAAAAGTGGTGTTATTTATGGATGGATTTTTGCATCACACCAGGCAGGTGCTGCTCTAGCTGCTTATGGTGGAGGGCTTATTTATAAGTTTTTCAATTCTTATACATGGGCTTTTTTCCTGGCAGGTGTTTTCTGTGCTTTAGCAAGCTTATTTGTTATTATGGTAAAAAAACAGCCACAAAGGCAAGCTCAGCCTGAATAATATTGAAAAAATGAACTCAATGATTTTATTGATTTCATTTTTTTTGACTTATAACAAACAAAAGTTTATAATGTAAACAAATATAATAAAAGGTGATGCTATGAATGAAAGAGAACAGGCGGTACTGGCATTAATTCGTCAAAATCCGTTTATGTCTCAGCAAGAGATGGCGGATAAGATGAATCTATCTCGTCCAGTCCTAGCCAACTTAGTGTCGAGCTTAACGAAGCAAGGAAAAATAGTAGGACGTGCGTATATTTTACCCGAGGAAAATGAAATTATTTGTATCGGTGGCGCAAATCTAGATCGTAAATTTCACGTGAAGGGGAACGTCCAGTTTGGTACTTCCAATCCTGCAAGCTCTTCATTTAGTGTGGGTGGTGTTGGGCGAAACATTGCTGAGAATCTAGGTAGGCTAAATCATCAGGTAACATTACTAACAACGGCTGGCAATGATGCTGATTGGCAAGTTATCCATGAGGCTTCTGAGTCCTTTATGAATTTACGTTATGTTGAGCAATTACCAGATGCTTCAACTGGCTCTTATACTGCAATAATGGATGAGCAGGGAGAGCTAGCACTGGCTGTTGCAAACATGGAAGTATATGATCTGTTATTGCCGAGCTTGTTAAAGAAGCACGAGGCAATGCTTGTCAATGCTGGATGCTATATTTTGGATTTAAACTGCCCAAAGGAAACAGTAGCCTATATTCAACAGATGGCAATTGCCCGTGAAATTCCGTTAGTCATTGTGCCTGTATCTTCCCCTAAAATGAATCGACTACCTGATACTTTGCAAGGGGTTACTTGGTTTATCTGTAACACGGACGAAGCGGAAACAATTGTAGGGCATGCAATTGAAAGCGCTGCCGATTATGAAAAAGCATTACAGCAACTACTTCAGTTAGGTGCTGAGCATGTCATTATTACAGCAGGAAGCAAGGGTGTTTTTGCAGCATCAACTTCGATTAAGCCTAGTCATTTTAAGGCTAAGATTATAGATAAGATTGAAGATGTAACAGGGGCAGGAGACGCCTTTGTCAGTGCAGTGATTCATAGCTGGCTTACTGGACAATCCTTCGCGACAAGCATTGATGCCGGTTTAACAAATGCTAAAAACACACTGGCATCCCCATACACAGTAAGACCTGAATTATCTGTAGATTTGTTAAAAAGTGAAATGGAGGAATAACAACATGAAAGAATTCATCGTATTATCAGAGGAAGTAAAAGCAGGGCAAGCAAAAGGTTTACCAATCGTAGCATTAGAATCAACAATTATCTCTCACGGTATGCCATACCCTCAAAACGTACAAACTGCGCGTGAAGTAGAGCAAATTATCCGTGACAATGGTGCAGTTCCAGCAACGATTGCTTTAATTGATGGGAAAATTAAAATCGGTTTATCAGATGAAGAACTTGAAATGTTCGGTAATGCGCAAGGAGTAGCAAAAACTTCACGTCGTGACTTAGGCTATTTATTGGCAACAAAAAAATTAGGTGCGACAACTGTAGCAGCGACAATGATTTGTGCTGAACTTGCGGGCATTGAAATTTTCGTAACAGGCGGTATCGGTGGTGTTCATCGAGGCGCTGAAACAACGATGGACATCTCAGCGGATTTAGAAGAACTGGCACAAACAAATGTGGCAGTAATTTGTGCTGGTGCTAAATCAATTTTAGATATTGGTTTAACATTAGAATATCTTGAAACTAAGGGTGTACCTGTCGTTGGATTTGGCACAGATGAAGTGCCTGCGTTCTATACTCGTCAAAGTGGTTTCGATGTTAACTTTAAACTAGAAACCCCAGAGGAAGTGGCAGAGATGCTACGTGCAAAATGGCAATTAGGCTTAAAAGGCGGAGCTGTCATTGCAAATCCGATTCCAGAGTCTGAGGCGCTTGAGCATGCCTTCATTACAGAAATCATTGAAAAAGCGTTAATAGAAGCAGAGGAGAATGGTATCCAAGGCAAAAACGTTACGCCATTCTTACTTGGAAAAGTAAAAGAATTAACAGAGGGTAAAAGCCTTGATGCAAACATTGCATTAGTAAAAAATAATGCAGTTGTAGGAGCAAAAATTGCTGTGGCGTATAATAAATTAAGCTAAATAATTATACGAAAAGAGAGACTCTTTGCGAATTATTACATTCGCAGAGGGTCTTTTTATTCATTATGAAGAAAAATTCTTCCATTTTTCACATTGTTCACGAGATTAACTAAACAAAATGACATAGTCGCTTTACAATAGGCTACAATATTTTATACAATTAAATTTATATCTAATCTGAAAAATTTGACGAGCAAGGTGGACATGTTATGGCGAAAGAGCAAATTTTGACTCCCGAGGACGTATTTGAGTTAGTCAAATCCTACATGAATGATGAAAATGTCGCATTCGTGAAAAAAGCATATGAATTAGCGAGGAATGCCCATATAGAGCAATTCCGAAGTTCAGGTGAACCGTATATAATTCACCCAGTACAAGTAGCTGGTATTTTAGCTGAATTACAAATGGACCCTGAAACAGTTGCGGCTGGTTTTTTACATGATGTTGTCGAGGATACAGATTTTACGCGCGACGATTTAGTTCATGAATTCGGCGAAGAGGTTGCAATGCTTGTTGATGGCGTGACAAAGCTGGGGAAAATTAAATATTTATCAAAAGAAGCGCAACAAGCAGAAAATCATCGTAAAATGTTTGTTGCTATGGCACAGGATATCCGTGTCATTTTAATTAAACTGGCTGACCGTTTACACAATATGCGGACGCTCAAGCATTTGCCTGCTGAAAAGCAACGCCGTATCTCTAAAGAAACGCTTGAAATTTTTGCGCCACTTGCGCATCGCCTTGGAATTTCGACAGTTAAATGGGAGCTAGAAGATACAGCTCTTCGTTATTTAAATCCACAGCAATATTACCGCATTGTTAGTCTGATGAAGAAAAAACGCGATGAACGTGAGGCCTATTTAGAAAATGTTATGGCTGAAATGAAATCACAGCTTACAGAGGTCGAAATCGATGCAGATATTTATGGTCGTCCAAAACATATCTACAGCATCTATCGCAAAATGGTGTTGCAAAAAAAACAATTTAATGAGATTTATGATTTATTAGCCATTCGTGTATTGGTCGATAGTATTAAAGATTGCTATGCTGTGCTAGGAATCGTGCATACGCTATGGAAGCCGATGCCTGGACGCTTTAAGGATTATATTGCAATGCCCAAGCAAAATCTTTATCAATCACTGCATACGACAGTAATTGGCCCTTATGGTGACCCATTAGAGGTGCAAATTCGTACAAAGGAAATGCATAAGATTGCCGAGTACGGGATTGCTGCACATTGGGCATATAAAGAAGGTAAAAAGATTGATACCGAAAAACAAAATGTTGATCAAAAATTAACATGGTTCCGTGAAATTTTAGAATTTCAAAATGAATCCTCAAATGCTGAGGAATTTATGGAATCTTTAAAATTTGATTTATTTTCTGATATGGTTTATGTATTCACACCTGAAGGAGATGTCATTGAATTACCAGCAGGTTCTGTACCTATCGACTTCGCATACCGTGTGCATTCAGAGGTCGGAAATCGTACAATTGGCGCGAAAATAAATGGTAAAATGGTGCCGCTTGATACACCGTTAAAAACGGGGGACATTATTGAAATTTTAACCTCTAAGCAATCTTTTGGCCCAAGTCGAGATTGGCTTAAAATAGCACAATCCTCACAGGCAAAAAATAAAATAAAACAGTTTTTCAAACGTCATCTTCGAGAAGAAAATATTCTCAAAGGCAAAGAGATGATTGAAAAGGAAATCCGTGCACAGGATTATGACATGAAGGAAACCATGTCAGCTGAAAATATAAAGCGTGTTTGTGACAAATTTAACTACACAAACGAAGAGGATTTATATGCAGCAGTTGGTGTGAATGGTATAACTGCACAGCAAGTTGTTAATCGACTAGCTGAAAAACGCCGCAAGGAACGTGAACAGGAAGAAGCACTCGAGAAAATCGAACAAAAAATGAAAAATCATGTTCCACAAAAACGCACAGAATCTGGTGTTATCGTAAAAGGTATTGACAATATGCTTATTCGACTTTCGCGTTGTTGTACACCTGTGCCTGGGGATGATATTGTCGGCTTTATTACGAAAGGTAGAGGTGTTTCGGTACATCGTGCAGACTGTCCTAACATCCAAGTAGAGGATGAGCAGGAACGTTTGATAGAGGTTGAGTGGGAAAATGGGTTGACTCCTGAGAAAAAAGAATACCCAGTTGATATTGAAGTATCAGCCTTTGATCGACCTGGCATATTAAATGAAATTATGCAAATTGTTAGTGAAACGAAAACAAATATTTTAGCTGTCAGTGGTCGGGCTGATCGTGAAAAAATGGCGACTATTCATTTAACAATATCGATTTCAAATATTTCGCATTTGCATAAGGTTGTAGAGCGTATTAAACAAACACCAGATATTTATTCAGTGCAACGAGTGATTAATTAAAAGAGTCCTTGGTGGATTAACTTTCTTATTTATGGACGACGATAGAATTGAGGTTTTAAAGAATGAAAGTAGTTTTACAACGTAGTAAAGCGGCCACTGTTACGGTTGACGGGAAAGTAACTGGCGCTATTGATAATGGTTATGTCCTTTTGGTAGGAATAACACATGAGGATACACAAGAGGATGTTGACTATTTAGCCAAAAAAATAGCTCATCTTCGCCTTTGGGAAGATACTGATGGAAAAATGAACCACTCCATTTTAGAGCATGGAGGGGCTATATTATCCGTCTCACAATTTACATTGTATGGGGATGCAAAAAAGGGGAATCGACCAAGTTTTACAAATGCAGCAAGACCAGAAGTTGCGCAGCCGTTATGGCAGGCTTTTAATGAAGCCTTACGTTCACACGGTTTACAAGTGGAGACAGGTATATTTGGGGCAATGATGGACGTTGCACTTACAAATGATGGTCCAGTTACTATACTTCTTGAGTCAAAATAATGGTACATTTCCTATGATTCCTTCATACACTATAAAGTATGGTTAGTTTTGTAGGAAGGAAGTGTCTTAAAGATGACGAAGATGGGAAGCATATCAAATCCATATTTATACGAAACTCTTAACATGTTGATTGGTCAGGCTATTGTAGTACAAACCGAGAAAAATATTCAGCAAGGTGTATTAGCTTCGGTATTACCTGACCATATCGTTGTAGAGATTAGTCGTACGCCTTTCTTCATTCGTATGGAGGAAATTGTATGGGTTACCTTGGCAACAGTTAAAAAATAAGTAAGTGGAGGCCTTCAATTCACAATATGTGACTGGAGGTTTTTTTTGTGATGTAGAGTCATTTTTACTATATAATTATCTAAAAGTTTCGTCATTTAGAAAGGGGAAGTTAAACAATGCAAAGAGTAGCCGTACTTGGTTCATTATTTTTCTGGAATAACATAAAACAACATTTTTCGGCATTTCCTCATGTGCAATTTATTCATTTCCCTTACACAGTACCTGAGCAAAGTGTTGAATTGATTGATGAGGCAGCAGCCCAGACAGACATTTTATTATTTGCTGGCTCGATTTCCTATCATTACTGCATAGATAAGATTAAAGCTAAAAAGATTCAAGCAACCTATATTTCGTTTGACGAATTAACATTGTCACTATCATTGCTATCCATACAACATAACCAGAAAGTAGAATTATCTAAACTATCAATTGATTTACCTAAAAAAGATATTCTAAATCAAGTTTTAATAGAATCGGATATACAACCTCCAAAGCTACATGTAATAGATTACGCTTGGGTATATGATCAAAACGAAAAAATAAATCACTTCCAAATTGATGACTATATAATGTTCCATAAGGAGTTGTATAAAGCAGGGAAAACGGAGCTAGCACTTACTAGCTTACATGCTGTTTATGAAGCGTTGAAACAAGCAAGAGTCCCAGCAAGCTATATGGTTGAACGGAAACAGACATTTATCTCAACTGTAAATAGAGCTCTTAATGCTTATAAAAACACCCTATTAATTTCATCACAAATTGCTGTTGTATCAATTCGCAGCAGAGAGAATTCTACTATTTCTAATAAACAATTGTGGATGGAGAATCTTGAAAAAGTATCAAAAATGTTTCATGCAAGGGTAGCTCAATCCCTTCAAGAGCCCTACTTAATTTTTTCTACAAGAGGAGTAACTGAAACAATTGATAGGGTCTACTTAACATCATTAATGAGACAGTTTGAAGCACAATTTGAAACAACTTTTCATATTGGAATAGGATTTGGATATTCATTACATGAAGCTGAGAAACACTCCTCCCAAGCATTGTTTTTTACAACAAAATTTGACGAGCATTCCACTGTTTTGTGCCTTGTTGATGAAGAAAGCCGACTTCATGGACCATTATTTGAAAATAATAAAAAAATAGCATTATCGAATAATAATCAGCAGATTTTAAAGGTTGCTGAAAAATTAAAAATGAGTGCTAAAAATTTAAATTTAATTAGGCAATTTATTAAGTTAAATAAAAATCGACCTTTTTCTGCAACAGAATTAGCAACGTATATAAATCTTTCTCGTCGATCGGCAGAACGAATGATTAATCGATTAGTTGAGCAAAATTATCTTGAATTATCAGGTGAAGAGCATCCATATCATCAGGGGCGTCCACGAAAGCTATATAAAGCAACTAATCTATTAGAGATATGAAATGATAGAAAATTAATACTTTACAATAAATTTGAACTATTGTATATTTATTTTCAATTAAACGACATATAGCGACAAAATTTTTGAGGAGGAGTATCCATGAAATAGAAAAAACGCTAATGTCTGAATTATTGAAGATGAGTGGGTGGAGAAATGGAAAATGAACAAATGGCTAAAAAGAAAAGCTGGCTAAAGGTACCTCATACATATACGATCATTTTTGCTATTATTTTTCTTGCAGGTATTTTAAGCTATATTATTCCGGCAGGGGAATTTGACCGTGTAGAGGACAAGGAAGGTCGAATGCTGGTTGTAGATGGAAGCTACCATCATATTGAGAGTGAACCTGTATCATTTTTTGAAATGTTTACTGCTATTCCAATGGGGCTAGAAAAGGGAGCACAGATTATATTTTATATTTTTCTAGTAAGTGGTGTGTTTGGAATTATTCGTGCTACTGGTGCGATAGAAGCAGGTGTTTATAAGGGTGTAAAAGCATTAGAGGGCAGAGAGAAACTACTTATTCCATTATCGATGATTTTATTCTCTGTTGGTGGTTTCACAATGGGGATGGCAGAAGAAACAATTATTTTTGTGCCAATCGGGGTAGCAATAGCCCGTGCAATGGGGTTTGATGCAGTAACAGGAACAGCTATGATTACGCTTGGTGCTGCTAGTGGTTTCTTTGGAGGAATGCTCAATCCATTTACAGTAGGGGTTGCACAATCTTTAGCTGATGTACCTTTATTTTCAGGGATTGGCTTCCGTGCAGTTGTATATGTGTTTGTATTAGGCTTTGCGATTTTCTATGTATCGCGCTACGCCTTTAAAGTCAAAAAGAATCCGCAGGCAAGTGTTATCTATGATATTGAACAGAGGGCAAAATCAAATCTTTCTACAATTGCTATGCCAACCTTAACAGGAAAGCATAAATTAGTGTTCATTGCGATGGCTTGTGGAATAGGTTTTAATATTTATGGAGTCTTTAACTGGGGCTGGTTTTTAACTCAATTAACGGCATCCTTTTTAATTATGGGCTTAATTGCAGGCCTTTTAGGGGGATTAAAACCTGGAACAATTTTTGATTCCTTTATCGATGGGGCTAAGGCTGTTACGTTTGGTGCGATTATAGTTGGTTTTGCACGTGCCATTACAGTTGTACTTGAGCAAGGGAAAATTATTGATACAATTGTTTATGCCGCATCGGAAACGATTGGTCATTTGCCACATTCTATTAGTGCAATCGGAATGTTATTTATTCAAGCTCTCTTAAACCTGTTTATTTCATCAGGTAGTGGTCAAGCTGCAGCAACAATGCCAATAATGATTCCAATTACAGATTTACTAGGTTTAGAGCGCCAAGTTGCTGTTTTAGCATTCCAATATGGGGATTCATTAACAAACTCAATTATTCCTACTTCATCGGCCTTGATGGCATATTTGGCTGTTGCGGGTATTCCTTATGAAAAATGGATAAAATTTATTTGGAAGATGATTCTTGGCTGGGGTGTTATTGCCTGTATTGCATTAATTGCGGCTGTCGCTTTAGGAATCTCTTAAAAGAAAAGGCTGTGCAGAAGAGTAGATTGATATCTTCTATCTGCACAGCTTTTTGATGTTAATTGCCTTCATTAAAATAATTTAAGATGCCTTGATAAATCCCCAGACTTGCTTGTTCTCTGAATTTTGCTGTTGTCACGACACGTTCCTCACTAGCATTACTTAAGAAGCCTAATTCAAGAAGGATAGCTTTTTGCCGATTTTCTCGTAGTACTAAAAAATTCCCTTGTTGAGCTCCACGATCTCTTAAATCTATTTTGCTGGACAGCCCATTATGAATGGCCTCTGCCAGAGCCTTTTGGTTACTGTTCATATAGTATGATGTAAAGCCATTAATGGAGCTATCGTCCGTTGCATCGTAATGAATACTAATAAAAGCATCTGCCTCATGCTGATGGGCTATAGAGACACGTTTTCGGAGTGCTACATATTCATCCGATTCTCTAGTCATCACAACGTTGGCACCAGCTGCCCTTAACTTAGAAGCAAGCAGAGAAGCAGTTTTTAATGTGATTTCCTTCTCATCCGTTCCTCGTTGTCCCGTGGTGCCATGATCATTACCACCATGTCCAGCATCGACCACAATTGTAAGCCCATTTAACGTTCCTTTTTTACGAGGCTCAGAGGTATTCTTTTTAGTCGTTACAGCTTTGTTGGAGGTAGTAGTCACGACCCAATTCGCTACAAATGCTGTTTTGTCACCTAATTGTATTTCATAAAAATCATCTTTCGCGCCCACAATAGGATAGCTTTTGCCAGCATCTACACGTTCTACAACCTCAGCTGTTGTAGTTGCATCTGTCCGTAAGTTTGTCCCATTATAGATAATTGTCACAGATTCCAGCTCTGTAGATGAGGAAGATGTGGATTTAGTTTTTTCTACATTTGAAAATGTTCCATAAAAACTATATACCCAGCCAGTTATTTTCTTATTGTACTGAATTTGTACCCAATTGTGTTCTTGGGCTAATACTTTAAAGGCTTGTCCCTTTTTAACAGAACCTACTTTCTTGGCATTTAAATCTGGCTTTTTTCGAACATTCAGTGTATCTACTAGCACTGTAAATGTTGTATCTTTGTTCACCTTTTTTGTAGATACTTCAATGACAGGTTTATCAGAATCAGCTTTTTTTTCAGGTATATTATTAATGGTTACATAATCGGTCGAAACCCAGCCAACTAGCCCGTTCCAATCGATTTTCGCCCATTCGCCACTTTCTTCAATCAGATTCGCTTGGTTCCCTGTTGATAGTTGCCCAAGAACCGCCGAAGAAATATCGGGTTCAGTGCGAATATTAAGACGATCAACCTGTGAAATGATAGTTTTATCAATGGTTTGTTTAGCATTTATAGGTGCAGTCAGCCATGATGCTACCCAACCTTCGTCATTGCCTGCTTTTACTTGAATCCAGTCTCCTTCTCGAGCAATAGAAGTTAAAGAATCACCTTCTTCTAACGTCGTAATAATGGGGTAGGACAGTCCTGGTCCCTCACGTAAATGAAGAATCGACCCCGTCACTTTTAAATCACTGGTGTCAGCAAATGCCCTTTGACCATTAATTTTACTTGGAATGGCAATCGTTAATATTAGCACGAAGATAATCATGATATGTAAAAGTTTTGTTCTCATCAGATTCCTCCTATTCCTTGTGCTATTTTACCATGCTTTAGTAATAGAATTCGTGGGAAAATGGTAATGGAATTTGTTGTTTTCGTAACTGTTTCGTGAAAAATACAAAAACAGTTGACATTGTCATTCGTTGTGACTAACATAAAGGGTAATCAAAAAATGATTTACTGCTTATGACCAAGCAAGTAACGTGTACCTCTATTGGAAAAGAGAGGGAAAGACCTAGGCTGCAATCTTTCCTACAAAAATGTATAACGTGAACAACACTTGAGAGGCTTTTTTCTGAAAAGTAATGCTTAGTAGGAAAAAACGGAATCGGCCGTTATCCGATTATGAGGAGGACGCTCGTTATTAGACGCGTCAACTAGGGTGGAACCGCGGAAGCTTCTATAGCTCTCGTCCCTTGCAATATGCAAGGTGGCGAGAGCTTTTTTGTTTCTAAAAAGATGTGGAGCTCGCACAATCCAGAGGAAAAAACGGTTAGGTTAACAAGCAGACACTCAAAATTTTCATAAGTAATAATAGAGGAGGTAATTACATGAGTTTTAAAGTACCACGTGGGACGCAGGATATATTGCCGGGGCAATCAGAAAAATGGCAAAAAGTCGAGGCGATTATTCGAGATATTTGTCATGTTTATCGGTACAACGAAATCCGTACACCTATTTTTGAGCAAACAGATTTATTTGCACGTGGTGTTGGTGAAACAACAGATGTTGTGCAAAAAGAAATGTATACCTTTGAGGATCGTGGAGGGCGATCATTGACGCTTCGTCCTGAAAATACAGCTGGTGTAGTCCGTGCTTATGTTGAGCATAAAATGTTCGGTGCCCCAGACCAGCCAGTTAAGTTATCCTATTTAGGTCCAATGTTCCGTTATGAGCGTCAACAAGCTGGGCGTTATCGTCAATTTGTACAATTTGGCGTGGAGGCAATTGGTTCAGCTGATCCAGCTATTGATGCTGAAGTGATTGCACTAGCTATGGATGTCTATGAATCAGCAGGCTTAAAGGATTTAAAATTAATCATCAACTCACTTGGAGATAAAGCTACACGTGATACACATCGTACGGCATTGCTCCAGCATTTTGAACCACATATTCATGAATTTTGTACAGATTGTCAAAATCGACTACAAAAAAACCCATTGCGCATCCTAGACTGTAAGGTAGACCGCGAGCATCCTTTAATGAAATCCGCACCAGCATTAACGGATTTCCTAACGGAGGAATCAGCAGCTTATTTCGCTCAAGTTAAAGCGTATTTGGATATTCTAGGTATTTCATATGAGGTTGATCCAAACCTAGTAAGAGGTCTTGATTATTACAACCATACGACATTTGAAATTATGTCAACAGCTTCTGGCTTTGGCGCCATTACGACTCTTTGTGGTGGAGGGCGCTACAATGGGCTTGTCGAAGAAATTGGTGGACCAGATGTACCGGGAATCGGTTTTGCATTAAGTATTGAGCGTCTTTTACTAGCTCTTGAAGCTGAGGGAGTTGAATTAGACACAGCATCAGGTCTTGATGTCTATATGATTGCTATGGGTGATGAAGCAAAGCTAAAGGCAGTTGAATTAACAAGTACCTTCCGTGCGAAGGGCATTGCTACGGAGATGGATTATTTGGATCGCAAAATGAAGGCACAAATGAAATCCGCAGATCGTTTAGGTGCTAAGTATACAATTGTATTAGGTGACACAGAGCTGGAGGAGCAAGCTGCAACTATTAAGCATATGCAGTCAGGCGAACAACAAAAAGTTGAATTTTCAGCATTAGTGAATTACCTATTACAGCAATCATAAATTTCAGCTATTAAAAATAAAAAATCCATCACTAGCAATGATGGACAATCAAGAGGCATTATTCCACAGTTTATAGGAATGGATGCTACATAAATAAAGATTATTTGGAGGAACTAAATAAATGGCTACAAGAACACATGCTAGTAACGAATTATCAGAACGGTTACAAGGCGAAAAAGTTGTATTAAAAGGTTGGGTACAACGCCGCCGTGACCTAGGTGGTTTAATTTTTATTGATTTACGTGATCGTACAGGCATAACACAGGTTGTTTTTAGTCCTGATGTTGCTGAGGCACATGCTTTAGCAGATAAAGTACGTAGTGAATATGTCATTGAAGTAGAAGGGACAGTTATTCTTCGAGCAGAAGATCAAATTAACCCAAATGTGCCAAATGGAAAAATTGAGGTAGAGGCATCGAAATTAACTGTTATTAATACAGCAAAAACACCTCCATTCCAAATTGAGGACCGCACAGATGTTTCAGAAGATTTACGTTTAAAATACCGTTATTTAGACCTTCGTCGTCCAGTTATGTATGATACATTCAAGCTACGTTCAGATGTTACACGTACAATTCGCAATTTCTTACAAAACGAAGACTTCCTAGAGGTGGAGACACCAATTTTAACGAAATCTTCTCCAGAGGGGGCTCGCGATTATTTAGTACCATCACGTGTCCATGAAGGTGAATTTTATGCATTACCACAATCACCACAGTTATTTAAGCAATTATTAATGGTTGCAGGCTTTGAGAAATACTTCCAAATCGCACGCTGCTTCCGTGATGAAGACCTACGTGCAGACCGTCAGCCAGAGTTTACACAGGTCGATATTGAAACAAGCTTTTTAACACAAGAAGAAGTTTTAGAAATGAATGAACGCTTAATCCAAGCTGTTATGAAGGAAGTTAAAGGGATTGATATACCTGCTCCATTCCAACGCATGAAATATCAAGAGGCGATGGACCGCTACGGCTCAGATAAGCCTGACGTACGCTTTGGCTTAGAGCTTGTTGCTTTAAATGATATTTTTGATGGCTGTAGCTTTAAAGTATTCGCTGATACAGTAGCTCAAGGAAAACAAGTAAAAAGTATTAATATTAAAGGTGCTGCAGAAAGATACTCTCGTAAAGATATGGATGAATTAACAAAATTCGTTGGTATTTATGGAGCAAAAGGTCTTGCTTGGTTAAAGGTAACAGAGGAAGGCTTAAATGGTCCGATTGCGAAATTCTTTGACGAGGCATTAGCAAGTGCATTAATGGAGCGTATGAAAGCAGAGGTTGGAGATATTCTTGTATTTGTTGCTGATCAAGCATCTGTTGTAGCAGCTTCTCTTGGTGCACTTCGTACGAAATTAGGCCATGACTTAGACTTAATTGATGAATCACAATTTGCCTTCCTATGGATCACAGATTGGCCGCTATTAGAATACTCTGAGGAAGACGGTCGCTATAAAGCAGCACATCATCCGTTTACACGTCCATTTGATGAAGATATTCCTTTAATGGAAACGGATCCTTCTGCTGTCCGTGCACAAGCATACGACATTGTACTAAACGGCTATGAACTTGGTGGAGGCTCACTACGTATTTATGAACGTGAGCTACAGGAAAAAATGTTTGCATTACTTGGTTTCTCAGAAGAGGAAGCAAGAGCACAATTTGGCTATCTATTAGAAGCATTTGAATACGGTGTACCACCACATGCAGGTCTAGCATTTGGTCTTGACCGCTTTGTTATGTTACTCGCAGGCCGCAACAATTTACGTGATACAATTGCATTCCCGAAAACAGCAAGTGCTAGCTGCTTATTAACTAGTGCACCAAGTGCTGTTTCTACAGAGCAATTGGATGAGTTAAATTTAGCAATTAAAGCATTTAAAAGATAATTAGTACTTCTAAATACCTGGATTCTCTAGCAAAAAATGTTGGGAATCTAGGTATTTTTTGTGTTTTCGCAGGAATTTAAATTTTTTAACGAAAAATCGTTTGAATTATCTGAAATATGGTGTTATGATAACTGTAATACGAATCCTGATGTGTTTGTTTATCTGCTGATTCTACTTAACAGTTTTGACCGAACATTATAGAATTGGGAGCCTTCATTTTGTAGTCGCAAACATGCCCTAACAAGGAGCGGGACGTTTAAAACTGCAAAGCGGGCACCCCCCTGCGACTTGCGGGTTCAAAACGAATGTTTCTTGGCATTGCTGCACAATCGGGATTCGTCCATACAAAGTGAAACAAAAGGAGCGTGTATTGCTCTTTTTTTTATTGCCCAAAACAATAATTTCATCGATAGGCTAGTGAATAATTAAAATTTAAAGAAAAATTTAGAAAATATGAAAAAATTACTTTTTATTTTTATGAAAGCATCATATAATTGGTATAGACAACTATACCAAATAAATATTGGTAGCTTGTTTGCTTCAGCAATACTCCTTCATAGGGGAATAAAGGGGGTGACTCATTGAAGGGGACACTATTAATTTCAAATGTTACGATAGTTAATCACGATAAGCTGCCGTATAAGGGCGACTTGCTGATTAACAATGGTAAAATCAGAAAAATAAGTCACGCATTATCCGACCGTGCTGAGCATTATATTGATGGCAAAGATAAAAATTGGTTCTTGCTTCCTGGCTATATAGATATGCATATTCATGGTTCTGCTGGTCACGATACGATGGATGCCACCCCATCTGCCTTACATCAGATAGCTCGTTCTTTAGTAAAAGAGGGAGTAACAGGCTTTCTTGCTACTACAATGACACAATCAATAGAAGCAATTGAAAGCGCTTTAGCCAATATTGCACTTTTTGAAAATAGTGAAGATGAAGCATGCTTACTAGGAGTTCATGTAGAGGGACCATATGTTTCAAAAAAAAGGGCAGGTGCACAGCCAGTTGAATACATTATATTACCCTCCATCGAACAATTTGCAGCATGGCAAAAAATAAGTAACCAACGTATCAAACAAATAACGATTGCCCCTGAGGTAGAAGGAGGCTTTGCCTTTCTTGAATCATTAAGGGGCTCACAGATAATTCCCTCTATAGGGCATTCTGATGCAACCATTGAGGATGTGGAGAGGGCAGTTGAATTGGGTGTAAGCCAGGCTACACATTTATATAATCAAATGCGTCCTTTTCATCACCGTAATCCGGGTGTCGTTGGAGGTGTGTTAGTAGAGGATGCAGTGAAGGTCGAGATCATTGCAGATTTTGTGCATAGTCATCCTCAGGCTGTCAAACTAGCGTATCGGTCTAAGGGAGCTAAAGGAATCATTTTAATTACCGATGCGATGCGGGCGAAAGGCTTACAGTACGGTGATTTTGATTTAGGAGGTCAAACCGTTCATGTTTCCAAGGCTGGGGCACATTTGTCTAATGGCGCTTTAGCTGGCAGCGTGTTAACGATGGAACAAGCAGTAAAAAATATGAAAGCGATCACAAATTGCTCATGGCAGGAGATTGTTGCAATGTCCTCTACAAATGCTGCTGAGCAATTAAAGCTTACAACTAAGGGACGTATCATGGAAGGCTTTGATGCAGATTTTGTATTACTTGATGAAAAATTAAATGTGCAAAAAACTATTTGTCAGGGTAAAGTTGTATTTGAGAAATGAAAGTAAAGAGGCGATAAGGATGGTGCAAGACTTGTTAGATAAAAATTCTCATATACCTATTTATATACAAATAGAAGAGATTATTAAACAACGCATTTATTTAGAAGAATACAAGATTGGAGAAAACATTCCTTCTGAACGTGAGCTTTCAACGCAATTTGATGTCAGTAGAATGACTGTTCGTCAATCTATTACAAACTTAGTGAATAGTGGCTTACTGTACCGAGAAAAAGGAAGAGGGACCTATGTAGCTAATCCAAAATTGGAGCAACCATTAAAGGGATTAACGAGTTTCACTGAGGACATGAGAGCTAGAGGGATGGAACCTAGCAGTAGAGTTCTTCGATTTGAAAAAATTGTACCCCCAGTTGATGTGGCAGGAGATTTAATGTTAGAGCCTGGCGAAGAGGTATTCTTTGTAGTACGAATTCGTAATGCGGATTCTAAGCCAATGGCAATCGAAAGAACATATATTCCAGTAAAAGTGTATCCAGAGCTAGATGAAAAGAAAATTATGGGGTCTTTGTATGCCTTGATTGAAGCAAAGTTTCATCAAAAAATTGGCAATGCCATTCAACAAATGGAGGCAGCTATTGTTACAAAAGAAGATAGTAAATTTTTGCAAATTAATCATACAGCACCTGTCTTAATTATTAAACGTACAAGTTATTTATCTGATGGCGTTCCGTTTGAGCTTGTGCGTAGTACTTATCGAGCTGATCGTTACAAATTCATTAGTGAAATTAAAAGGTGATTCTATGTATGCATACTTTCTAGAAATACAAAAGCTAATGCAAACCGTGCAAGAGCAAGAACATGCTCAAATAGCGGAAGCTGCACAGTTAATTGTGGAACGGCTTCAACTTGGTGGTATTGTGCAATTATTTGGCTGTGGTCATTCTCAACTTTTGGCCCAGGATGCATTTTATCGTGCGGGGGGGCTTGTACCCGTACGCCCAATCATTATTGAACCTTTAACATTACATGCAGGTGCATTAACATCATCCAAAAATGAAAAGGATCCGACGATTATTGAGCAGTATAAGGAGCAATTTGACTTTCATGAAAATGATGTATGTATCGTTATCTCAACTTCTGGCCGAAATCCTGCCCCAATAGATGCAGCTCTTCTAGCGAAACAATCAGGGGTAGTTGTTATATCACTACAGTCTCTTAAATATCATAATCAGCCATCACGCCATCCAAGTGGAAAACGTTTAGAGGAAATCGTGGATATAATGATCAATACGCATACACCAATAGGCGATGGTGTTCTAAGTTACAATAAAATACAGTTTGCACCCGCTTCCACAGTAATTGGGTCATTTATTTTAAATGCATTATTTGGTGAAGTGATAAAGAATATGGCGAGCGAGGGTTGTGTATTACCAGTTTTTGAAAGCAATAATGTTGAATCCAATCGGTCTCATAATGAGGCTTTGATAGCTAATTATCAACATCGGATTAATTTTAATTGAAAAAACGGAGGGGATATCGATGAAAAAGATGTATAAAATAACAGCGCCAGAGGGACTACATGCTAGACCTGCAGCATTACTTGTAACTGCTGTTACACCATTTGAATGTGATGTTGCCTTAACATATAAGGAAAAGTCAGTAAATTTAAAATCAATTATGGGTGTTATGGCTCAGGGAGTAACTCCGGGAAGCATTGTAGAAATTTCTGCAGAGGGTCCTGATGCAGAGAAGCTTTTTCAAACCGTTACAGAAGTACTCATTTCTAAAGGAATTGGTGAGGAATGCTAGAAATACAGGGAATAGCAGTGTCTGATGGCATCAGCTTTGCAAAGGCATATTGTTTAAAGGACCCAGATTTATCGTTTGAAAAAGTAACTGTTTTGGATATACAAGAAGAACTAGAAAGATTCAAGACTGCTAGGGGGAAAGCAAAAAAGGAGCTTCAAGAGATTTACGAAATTGCTCAGGTCAAATTTGGTGCAGACAAGGCAGCGATTTTTGCGGCACATTTATTAGTGTTAGAAGACCCAGAAATGATTGCAGCAGCTGAGTCGAAAATTGTATCAGGAATGAATGCTGAGTATGCCTTAGATGAAGTAGCGAATATGTATATCGAGATGTTCGAGGGGATAGACAATATTTATTTGCAGGAGCGAGTGGCAGATATCAGAGATGTCTCTAAACGAATTTTAGGGCATTTGCTAGGCATTGAAATGGTAGATATGAATCGTTTAACCTCTGATGTTGTCATTGTTGCAGCAGATTTAACACCCTCTATGACAGCGATGTTAGATACGAAGTATGTAAAGGGGTTTATAACGGATATTGGTGGTAAAACGTCACATTCTGCTATACTGGCACGAACATTAGAGATTCCGGCAGTAGTGGGCACTAAAAACGCTACACAAGTTATTCAACAAGGGACTACGATTATTTTAGATGGTACAAATGGCAAAATTATTGTGAATCCTACCTCAGAAGTATTAAGCTTTTACAAGCAACAACACAAACAGCACATAGCAGCGTATGAAGAGCTTCTCCAGTACCGTTCAATGGCAAGCTTTAGCGCTGATGGATGCGCTATAGAAATAGCCGGTAATATTGGCAAACCAGAGGACGTAGATATGGTTCTAAATGCTGGTGGTGATGGTATAGGTCTTTTTCGAACGGAATTTTTATATATGGGACGTCAGGAGCTACCTTCAGAGGAGGAGCAGTTTCAAGCTTATAGAAGTGTACTTGAGAAAATGCAGGGAAAGCCAACAATTGTTCGGACCTTAGATATCGGTGGTGATAAGCATCTACCTTATTTAAAACTATCAGCAGAAATGAACCCTTTTCTAGGCTATCGAGCAATTCGAATTAGCTTAACACAGCACGATATTTTTCGTGAACAGCTTCGAGCCTTATTAAGGGCAGGTGTCTATGGTCATCTAAAGATAATGTTCCCAATGATTGCAACTTTGGATGAATTTCTAAGTGCAAAGGCCATTCTTCTTGAGGAACAGCAATATTTAAAAAATAATGGCTATTTAGTAGCTGAAAACATAGAGATCGGCATAATGATTGAAATCCCATCAGCAGCTATTATAGCGGACATTTTTGCTAAGGAAGTAGATTTTTTTTCAATTGGAACAAATGATTTAATTCAATATACATTAGCGGCAGACCGCATGAATGAAAATGTATCTTATTTATACCAGCCATACCATCCAGCCGTTTTAAGATTAATAAAAAATGTTATTGTTGCAGCCCATCAGCAAGGTAAATGGGTAGGTATGTGTGGAGAAATGGCGGCAGATGAAATAGCCATACCAATTTTACTAGGATTGGGATTAAATGAGTTTTCAATGAGTGCCTCCTCTATTCTAAAAACGAGAGCGCATATTGCTAAGCTTTCAAAGCAGCAATCAAAGCTACATATTGAGCGCATTTTACTACTCTCTACAGCAGATGAAGTGAAGGAGTATGTAAAAAGGCACTTAATAAGTCCATGAATTTCAAAAATATTCAGTATTGAATAGGGGTGATTTGTTTTATGGATATAAAGATGATTCCACCAGAAGACTATAGTCAGGTACATCAACTAAGAGATTATTGTTTTCCTAATAAATATATAGGAGCACGCCGTGAGGATTTTCAATACTGGATTGAGCATAGCATAACACTTGGGGCCTATGATGGACAGAAGGTAGTTGGTCAGCTACTAATATTACCTCTTAATATAACTGTACATGGTAAGAGTTATGCTATGGGGGGAATTGGCTTTGTAGCAACCTATCCAGAATATAGGCAGCAGGGAATTATTAAAAAGCTAATGACAACAGCACTATTGAAAATGAGAGAAAACGGGCAATCCGTTTCTGTCTTAGCCCCTTTTTCTGTTTCCTTTTATCGTCACTTTGGCTGGGAGCTATTTTTTGAAAAACTACATTATTCCATTCCGCAAATGCTATTTCCTAATTTCGGAAAACAATTAGATGTTATTAAGCGCATGAGCTTTGAATGCCGAGATAATGGCCTTTATCGTGACATTAAGGATTTTCATAATCTACAGGCACTTACTCGTAATGGAGGTATGCTACGAAATAATGCGTGGTGGCAAAGGATAGAGAGAAGGATGCCAGACAGTCATTTGGCGGCCTATTTTAATTCTGATAATGTAGCAGGCTATATTCGTTATACGATATACAATGAAATATTTGAAATTCATGATTTTATAGCAGAGGATTTACTAGCAGAACAAGCAATTTGGCGCTTTGTCTCATCACATGCTGCAAGTGTTACTAGCATTAAGGGAATTACCTCTAGCGACCATCACTTTGGCTTTCATTTTAAAGAACCACAGTTTAAAAGAGAGGTTGTTCAAGATGTCATGATTCGAATAGTGGATGTTCTCTCTTTTATGCAGCAATATTCATGGCAGGAAATGCAAGAGCCCTTGTATGTGCGTATAGAAGATTCCTTTTGTGCATGGAATGAGCATATCTTTAAAATAAATAAAGATGGAAATGTTTCAATTGTAGAGACTAATTCAATCCCTGCGATGCATATGTTAGCATTACCAATCAATCTTTTTTCTGCTATGATGATAGGCTACCTTTCTGTAAGTGAAGCAGTGGAATATGCCCATAAACAGCCAACAAAAGAGCTTGTTGAGCGATGGCAGCTTGCAATACCTACTGAGAAACCCGCCTTTTACGAGTATTTTTAATGGGTTATACAGATGAATTATAAAATTTTTTTTAAACTTTTTTCTGGACTATACCAGTTTGGTGAATCCTTTTATTCGCCTGAAAGAAGGTTATAGCCCAATTTTTGAAACAATTTTCTAACGAGGGAAATAGTGTAAAAAGTATATTGTGGTATATACCAATTGGTGCTATTCTCAACTTAAGTAAGCGATTTCAAAGCTGGAAAACAACAAATTTTCGCTAGTTAAAAAGACCATATTAATAATTAAAAGGAGTGTTGAAAATGAAAAATATTATGCTTGTATGTGTAGCAGGAATGAGTACTAGTTTACTAGTGTCAAAGATGCAAAAAGCGGCACAGGATCAAAATATTGAGGCAGATATTTATGCAATTGCTGAGGGGGAGGTTGAAAAAGTAATAGCTACGAAAATGCCTGACGTGCTTTTACTAGGCCCCCAAGTTCGGTACTTAAAGGGATCATTTGAAAAAAAATTTCAGGATATGAATTTTCCAATTGATGTTATTAATATGGCTGATTACGGCATGATGAATGGTGAAAATGTCTTGAAGCAGGCATTAACGCTAATTGGTTAAGGGGGCGGCAAAGTCGATGGAAGAAACTGCATTAATGGCATCCATAATGGGCTTGATTGTGCATAGTGGCAATACAAAGAGTGAGTGCATGGAAGCCATTCAGCTAGCAAAAAAGGGGCATATTGTTGAAGCAAAAGACAAAATAAAGCTTGCTAATGATGCTTTAATTGAAGCACATCATTCTCAAACGGCTTTATTGTCACAAGAGGCGAGGGGCGAAAAAGTAGAAGTTTCCATGCTGCTAATCCATGCGCAGGATCATTTAATGAATGCTATAACATTTCGTGATTTAGCTGTAGAAATGATTGAGTTATATGAACGAATCAAAGGGGAGTAGCATCAAATTTTGATGTCCAAATAAAAAATAAAGGGAGTGTGTGAAATGTTCCGTTTTTTAGAAGAAAAATTTGTGCCAGTTGCTGCTAGGGTAGGGAATCAACGTCATTTAGTTGCTATTCGTGATGGATTTATTACAATCATGCCATTGACAATTGTTGGATCATTTGCTGTGCTTATTAATACTTTTCCTATTGAGCTATATCAAAATGCGCTCGATTCCATTTGGAAGCATGAAACCTGGACTCAGTTTGGCGGCAACATCTGGGGTGCGACATTTGGAATAATCTCACTATTATTAGCATTTGTCGTAGCATACCACCTAACAAAAAGTTATGACAAAGATGCATTATCTGGTGGTGTGATAGGGCTTGCTAGTTACATGACCTTTGGGACATTTGGGGAGGGCGGCTTAACAGGGCTAACAACAGGTACAGGAGGCATATTTGTAGCCCTCATTACAGCCTTAATTTCTGCTGAATTATTCTCACGTTTATCGGGCAATCCAAAGCTTTTAATAAAAATGCCTGCGGGAGTACCGTCAGCAGTTTCAAAGTCATTTGCCGCATTACTACCAGCAATTATTATAATTGGTTTAATAGCATTAGTACGTACAATTATTTCTGCTGGCTTTGATATTCCAGATATTATTGGTACATTTTATTCAACCGTTCAAGAGCCATTTATGGGCTTAACAAATACATGGGTAGCAGGTCTTATTTTAGCGTTTATTCCAACATTTTTATGGTCATTTGGTATTCATGGGGCAAATATTATTGAACCATTTATGCAATCGATTAATCTGCAAGCAATTGATGCCAATGTTGCAGCTATCTCAGCAGGTAAAGTAGCACCGTATATTATTAACAAACCATTCTTTGATGCATTTATCAATATGGGAGGTTCAGGTACTACAATTGCCTTAATCATTGCTATTTTCATCATTGCACGGAAGAACAAACAGTATAACACGGTCGGTAAGCTCTCGGCAGCACCAGGATTGTTTAACATTAATGAGCCATTGCTATTCGGTTTACCAATTGTTTTAAATCCAATTCTATTTGTGCCGTTTATTTTAACGCCTATGATCAATGTCACAATTGCTTTCTTTGCAACTAAATGGGGCTTAGTACCAGCAGCGACAATAGCTGCGCCATGGACGACACCTCCTATTATTAATGGTTTTTTAGTAACACAATCATGGCGCGGTGCGGTGCTTAGTATTGTTCTAATTGTTGTTGCTATCTGTATCTATTTACCATTCTTATCGATGGCAAATCGTATGGCAAAACAAAATGAACAACGAGCTGCTGAAGCGGAGGCTCAAAGTAAACAGTCTGTTACACAATCAAATAATCAAAAAGTAGAAGTGTAATGGCTGATTAACGGAGGTATTTGAATTGAGAAGATTAGGTATTTCACTCTATCCTCAGCATAGTACACTAGATCAAATGAAGTATTATGTCCAGCTAGCCCATGACAATGGCTTTGATCGTATATTTACCTGTCTAATGTCGTTAAATAACAATGAGGAGCGGCAAAAATTACAGCAAATCAATAAATTTGCGCAGCGACTTGGGTTTGATATCTCGGCTGATGTTGCACCAGCAGTCTTCGAAGACCTAGGCTTAACCTTTAAAGATATCGGCTATTTTAAAGAACATTATCATTTAGCGGCTTTGCGCTTAGATATGGGGTTTTCTGGTCAGGAAGAAGCTTTTATGTCACTTGATGCAAGTAATGTGAAAGTAGAGTTAAATATTAGTAATGGGACTAAGTATGTAGAAAATATTTTATCCTACCAACCAAATAAAGATAATATTATTGGCTGTCACAATTTTTATCCAAGGCGTTTTACTGGTCTTTCTCGTCAGCACTTTTTAACAACCTCTAAGCTGTTTAAAATGAATCATATTCGCACAGCTGCCATGATTTCATCGCAGCATGCCAAATATGGGCCTTGGGAGGAAACCGAGCATGGCTTGCCAACATTAGAAGAGCATCGTTATCTACCAATTACTGTGCAAGCAAAGGATTTATGGCATACAGGATTAATCGATGATTGTATTATTGGAAATATGTATGCCTCTGAAGAAGAGCTCTATGCTTTAGGTCAATTAAATCGTCAAAAACTTGAGCTTAAAATTGTACCCTCTGCTGAAACATCTGTTTTAGAAGAAGCGATTCTATTTAAGGAGCCTCATTTTAACCGTGGGGATGTTTCAGAATATGTGATTCGAAGTACACAGTCACGCGTTAAATATAAAAATGGTGACTTCCCTGCACATGATACAAAACCATTAAAACAGGGCGATGTGACCATTGATAATAATCTGGATATTCGTTATAAGGGCGAACTGCAAATTGTGTTGAAGGAAATGCCCAATGCTGGCTCAACCAATATAGTAGCTAGAGTCGTTGAGGAAGAACAATTTTTACTAGCATCTATTCAGCCATGGGAATCATTTGGCTTTACGAGATGATAGTGCGAATAGAGAAAGGGGTTGAGAAATCAATCCTTTTTTCTTTATGAGGAAAGAGGTGAAAATGATGTATGTTTTAGCGATAGATGGTGGAGGCACAAAAACATCTGCGGTCCTTTGTGATGAACATGGAAATATTTATGCTAAAGTAGTGACAACTCGTAGTAATCCGACAGCAATGAATCTTCGTTATTTTGAGTCAACAATTCATACGATTATGCAAAACTTACAGCGACAGAACTCTCAAGTATTTTCTGCTATACATAGTTGTTATGCTGGTATGGCTGGGGTAAAGGAGCTTTATGCAGAGAGAACTGTAGAAGAAATATTACGACAATATGTTCCAAGCAAAGCAATTATCTCAGTCGAAAATGATGCAATAATTGCCCTTTATTCAGGAACACTTGGTCAGGCAGGTATTGTTCAAATAGCAGGAACTGGTGCCATAACAATGGGCTACGATCTACAGCAAACTTTTCATCGTGTAGGAGGCTGGGGGTATCTGTTTGATGATGAGGGCAGTGGATATGATTTGGGGGCACAAGCGTTGAAAGCAATTTTTCAAGGCTATGATGGCAGAGGAAGAGCAACAGCTTTAACAGATGCCATACTAAATTATTTTGCTGTAGCTAATGTACCACAATTAATAGAATGTATCTATGGAGAAGAGCATCCACGTACAGTTGTTGCTCCTTTGAGCAAATATGTTACTGCGATGGCTGATCAGGGTGATGAGGTTGCCAATAAAATTTTAGAAGATGCTTGTCAAAAACACTACAGAGCAATTAAATCTTGTTACAAGCAAATGATTTGGGGAACAGAGCATGTCCCTGTTGTCTTAGTAGGAGGAGTATTTAAGAATGAAGGTTATTTTCTACCTAAGTTACAGCAGCTCGCGAATGCTGATGACATTCCATTACAATTTATAACCCCGTTGCTACCACCAATTGGAGGTGCAGTCATTGCAGCTTTGAAGGAATTTAATATCCAGCCTTATCCAAGTTTTATAGAAACCTTTCAAAAAAATGATGAACAACTAAGTAGTTAATCGTGTTTAAATAGGGGCATTTGAAGGGAAATACCTTTCAAATGCCCCTTTAAATGTTGAATATTTTTTAGTTATAATTTTCACTTGAAGAATAACATGATAAAATGTAAGATAGGTTTGATTTTATCTTAGTATTTAACTAGGTTTACTAATAAAGTGAGGGCCTCATCTCTCACAAAGTTTATTTCTGCACATGTAAATAAGACAAAAATTATAATAGACGGAGAGTGTAATAATGTTACATCAATTTTCACGTAACGAGCTCGCTATAGGTACAGAGGGTCTCGAGAAATTAAAAAATACAACAGTTGCCATACTTGGAGTAGGTGGTGTTGGGTCATTTGCAGCTGAGGCGTGTGCACGAAGTGGGATTGGGCGCATTATTTTAGTGGACAAGGACAATGTTGATATCACGAATGTAAATCGCCAATTAGTCGCTTATCTTTCGACAGTTGGTAAATCGAAGTCAGGTGTTATGAAAGAGCGAATTGCAGATATTAATCCACAATGTGAAGTGATTGATATGCATATGTTTTACACAGAAGAAACATATGAAGAATTTTTTGCACAAGGCATTGATTATGTGATTGATGCTAGTGATACTGTTATGTATAAAATTCATATTATGAAGGAATGCTTAAAGCGTGACATTCCAATTATTTCAAGTATGGGAGCAGCGAATAAAATGGACCCTACTCGCTTCCAAATTGCAGATATTTCAAAAACTCACACAGATCCATTAGCAAAAATTATTCGTACAAAATTACGCAAGGAAGGTATTCATAAAGGAGTTACAGTGGTATTCTCTGATGAAAGCCCTATTGTAGTTCGACCAGACGTTGTTGAGCATGTTGGGAAGCCAGATGCAGCTATTCGCAAAGCGAAAATGCCACCATCTTCAAATGCGTTTGTACCTTCTGTTGCAGGTTTAATTGCAGCGAGCTGGGTAGTGAATACAATCTTAAAAGATGTAAAAATCACTCGTGTGCAGGGATAATATTTTAGTAAATTATAATAACCCTTCTTACGCGGTGTAAGCAATAAAGAGCAAAATTGAACAATTTGATAGAAGTAGCTGTCTCAATAGACTTTGGAGGTAGCTACTTTTTCTGTGTTACAATAGGAACGTTGTAAAAAAAGGAGGCGGTTAATAGTGGAACAAATCTACCAAATGGAATACAGAGGCTTAAATTTGTTCGATGAAATCAGTACAGTAGAGCTTGCTATTGATGAACAAGGGCAAACAATACATATTTTTGATACTGGACAGGTTGTGAGCCCCATTTTTAATTTTGATGTTTCTGCCTATGAACTATCAGAGGGTTTTTACAAAATGGCAGACATACTTCGCCATAAACGTATATTGACTAATTATCAGCAGGGTAGCGATTGGACGCTTAGTGAATGGCTAATCACAAACAATGCTTATTTTTATGTACCAAAACAAAGAATAAAAAAATATGTCCAGGGAAGCATTATAGAAATTGTTGATCGTGCAAAGGAGCAATTTTTATTTGAGGAATATGTACAAAGGATTTAATTTTATCAAAATAGATTATCTTACGTACACAAAAATGCTATTAATTCACGAAATTGTCTTATTTTCTTCATGTCCACACTTCTTGAATTGGTTTATTGCTATAATTTGAATAATTCCAATTGATAATAGATCGATTTGTTTGGAATGTACAGGACTGCTTAGGGGAGTAGGAATGACGTTTAGAAAACAAATGAGAACATGGGAGAGTGGTAAAATGGAAATTCAAGTAATTCGTGATCATTTAGATATTGTAAAACTACAACAAAAGATGGATGCTATTGTATTTGACTATTTGGATACATCCAATAATTATCAAAAAGCTATGAGAGAACTAAATCCTTTATATATACAGGTCACTACATTTTATAAAGAGTATGTTACTAAAAGGGCAGGTGAAATACCAGATGCCAATACATACTGGCATTTGTTTATAGACTGTAGTGCAAAATTATGCTATTTTTTAGCCGCATCAACCTATTATTCTTCCAACGCGCTACAAAAAACCCCAGAGAAAATCGAACGATTATTAACAATTGCTGCCTATTCACTACCTAGTATCGAACAGGAAGAGAATGCGCAATTATTAGCTGACATGTTTGCTCTTTATAAGGAAGTTGTCAATGATGACGAGAAAGCGGATTCATTAAGAAATAAGGTGCTTGAACAAAAAGGTTCAGTGAAGCAATGTCTACAGCATTTTAAACAATTTGTTGATAAAGAAGTAAGAGAATAGTTTGACAGATAATCTTTTCTTTTACATTTCAGAAAAAAGAATACGTAACTAGAATCTGCTTACTTTCTGTGGTTAAGCCTACAATTCTTACAACCCTTGTGTTGTAAGGTGGTATTTTTCCGATGAAGGTTTGCGGATTTTTTTATCTTCATTCAGCAGCTATTTTTTTGTATCGAAAGCAAAGCGGCAAATGTTTTATGCGCGTAAGCGAAGCGGCAGCGGCAAATGTTTTATGCGCGTAAGCGAAGCGGCAGCGGCAGATACAGAAGACTCCCACCTCTACAGGTGGTGAGATGAATGCGATATTGGTTCGTACAAAAAAACAACATGTTGCTGCCGCTGCGTTAACACTACGCTTTCGCACAAAACACATCATGTTGCTGCCGCTGCGTTAGCACTACGCTTTCGCACAAAAAAACAACATGTTGCTGCCGCTGCGTTAGCACTACGCTTTTGCACAAAAAAACAACATGTTGCTGTCGCTACGTTAGCACTACGCTTTCGCACAAAAAAACAATATGTTGCTGTCGCTACGTTAGCACTACGCTTTTACACAAAAAACATCTGTTGGCCCAAGCCTCCGAACGCAATTATGCCAAGGCGAAATTGATTGAATTTATAAAAATTAGTGCTATGATGTCAAAATTTTATGTAAAAAAGGACTTTTTTCTTAAAAGGTTTTTATAAATTTTTGTCGAAATATAGTTTGAAAATAACAAATAGTTATATGTGAAATTCATAGAAAGGGGGGCTATAAATGTTAATAAATGGTACAGAAATAAATTTAGCAAATTTAGAAAAACCATTGTTATTAATGAATGAGGATGAAGAGCTTTTATTTCAACGGTTGATTTTGCCTACAATTCAATATGAGCTTATTCAATGTCAATTAGCATTGTCCACAAGAAAATCGATTTCCCTAGTAAGGGATTTTTGGTTGGCTTTGTACAAGGATCGAGAGCAATTATATATCAACAGCGGTCATGCAATGTTATATCCGATTCGGCTAATTTTATTTGAGCTAGTGACAAAGACAGAACATTTTAAACGTTTGTCGAAAAAATCATTCGGAGATGAATGTCTTTCACTTATCTATGCAGTTGTCCTCTTACAATTTATCTTGCAATGGCTCAAGGATAGATTTCAAAATAACATTGAAGTGTATGAGGCAATGAAATTATTATACAGAGTGAATGAGGATTATTTAGATGAGGAGCAAGTTCCAATACCTAGAGAACATTTAATTGCCCAAGCAATTGCAGTGAAGGCAATTCGTTATGAGGTAAAGGAAAACGCCCAAGAGTTTGCTAGCTTACTTTATCAAACCTATAATTTTCTAACCTATTTACATGATAAAGTAAAAGAACAAGAGGGAAATGAGACGAATTCACTACCATCAATGAGGAATGTGGCAGATATTTTAAACTTATTTTATAGTGAGCGTTACACAACAGACAATCCCAGCTTTACAGGATGATTGCTTAAGCAGTCTGTCCTGTTTTTTATTTCGATTTAATAGATGTTTTTGAACCGAACCCTTGGAAGAGGACATTCAAAGAAACCGATATGTCTCAGGTTGGCTTTCTTGAGTAGAAAAGATATGGAGATGTTAAAAGGACAATACATATTAGTGATATAACATATATTGTCCTTTTAAATATGTTTTGAAATCAATGAATTTATTTCTGTTCATGATGAAAAGATTTAAGCTTTTCGTAGATACCTGCCATTCGTTTTTCTTCACCGGCGATAACTGGCGTATAAAATTCAACTCCGACAAGTTCGTTGGGTAAATACTGCTGATTCACCCAGCCACCAAATGTACCAATTGGGGTGTTGTGCGGGTATTGATAGCCTACATGTCCTAAATCTTTTGCTCCCTCATAATGAGCATCACGTAAATGATATGGAATATCCCCTGTTTTTCCTTCGTGGATGCTAGCAATAGCAGCATCAATAGCTACAATAGCGGAATTAGATTTAGAAGCTAGGCACATTTCAATTACAACACTGGCAAGGGGGATGCGGGCCTCTGGTAAGCCTAAACGCTCTGCTGCTTGAACAGCAGCAAGCACATGTGCACCGACATCAGGTTGTGCTAGTCCTATATCTTCATAAGCCATAACAAGTAAACGTCTGCTGACAGCGACTAGATCACCGGTTTCTAGTAAATGTGCTAAATAATATAGTGCGGCATTGGTATCACTACCGCGTACAGATTTTTGAAGTGCGGATAATAAATTGTAAAAATGAGACCCTTTTTTGTCGCCATATACACCGATTCTTCCGATAAGATGTTTGATTATATGATCTGCCGCAATGGTTTGACCGTCTACCTCATCACTTGCGTAATAAATGGATTCAAGCAAAGTTAGTGCCTTGCGTGCATCTCCATTAGCGGCACCAGCAATTTGTTCAATCTGTTCATCTGTTAAGATGAAATGCTGTTTGCCTAACCCTCGTTTTTCATCAGCAAGTGACTTTTTCACAAGCTCCATAAGATTTTCCTGTGTTAGCCGTTGTAGTTGATAGATTTCCCCACAGCGGGAGCGAATCGCTGGATTAACATCGTGATACGGATTCTCAGTAGTTGCCCCAATAAGCACAATTGAGCCATTTTCAACATGTGGTAACAAAGTATCCTGCTGTAATTTATTAAATCGATGAATTTCATCTAAAAAAAGTAATACTTTCCCTGAGATTCTTGCTTCCTGTACAATATCCTCAACGTCCTTTTTACCAGCACGTGTAGCATTTAGAGCAAAGAAGGGGAGCTTTGAGCTTCCGGCTATTGCATTTGCAATGGACGTTTTGCCAATACCGGGCTCACCGTATAATAGCATAGATGGAACATGCCCATTTTGAATCATTTTATAAAGAGCGGTAGTAGGACCAATAAACTCTTGATGACCGACAATTTCATCAAGACTTAACGGTCGCATTCGGTAAGCAAGTGGTTCGTTATGCAAAAAAATACCCCCTTTAAACGTAAAGTATATGAGCTGAAATGAAGCATCAACGTATTTTGTTGATATAAACTAATGCACAATTATTAGTATATCATAACCATTCAAGAGTATTTCCGAGTTCTTCAAGAGGAGATTATGATATACTGTTGGTAGTATTTTTGACTAGACTAATTGAGGGTGATAAAATGAAAATTTCAACTAAAGGCCGTTATGGGCTAACGATTATGATTGAATTAGCAAAGCATTATGGAGAAGGTCCTATACCATTACGTAAAATTGCCGCAGAAAAAGATTTATCTGAGGCATACTTAGAGCAATTAGTTTCCCCATTACGTAATTCTGGCTTAGTAAAGAGTGTACGTGGTGCCTATGGCGGTTATATGCTAGCAAATCCACCGAGTGAAATTTCCGCAGCAAATGTTATTAGTGTCTTAGAGGGACCTATTCAGCCAGTTGAAGGAATTGAAAATGAGGAGGCACCTCAGCGTGAGTTATGGCTTCGCATTCGCGATGCTGTGAAAAATGTGTTGGATACAACTACTATTGAGGATTTAGCACAATATACTGAGGAAAATGTAGTGGAAGGCTATATGTTCTATATTTAATTAAGTTTAGGCTAAAGCATCGTTATTCTGTTTTGGTAGGGATACGGATGCTTTAGCGCTTTTCGTACAAAGGAGTTTTCAACATGAATTCATATATTTATCTCGATCATGCGGCAACAGCACCTATGAATGACAAGGTTATCCAAGCTATGACCGTTGCAATGCAGGATGTTTATGGAAATGCATCGAGTATTCATGGAGCAGGTCGAGAGGCACGGAAATATTTAGATGATGCACGTGAGGTATTAGCCAAATCAATTGGTGCTCAGCCTAGTGAAATCATTCTAACAAGCGGTGGCACTGAGGCGGATAATACAGCAATACTCGGAACTGTTTATGCACGTGCTAGTGAAGGGAAACACATTATTACTACACAAATTGAACATCATGCGGTGCTACACACATGTGAAAAGCTTGAACGAGATGGCTTTGACGTAACCTATTTACCAGTTGATGAAAAGGGCCGTGTTTCTGTAGAAGATGTGCGCAATGCATTACGTGAAGATACGATTTTAGTGACGGTTATGTACGGGAATAATGAGGTTGGAACAATTCAACCGATTGCAGAAATTGGGCAACTATTACTAGAACATAACGCCACTTTCCATACAGATGCAGTTCAGGCATACGGTTTAGAGACGGTAAATGTTGCTGATTTACATGTGGATTTACTAAGTGTTTCTGCGCATAAAATTAACGGTCCTAAAGGGATTGGCTTCCTTTACCAAAAAACGGGGACGCAGCTTGCTAGCTATGCCCTAGGTGGTCAACAGGAGAAAAAACGTCGTGCAGGCACTGAAAATGTACCTGCAATTATTGGTTTTGCGACTGCTGTGCAAATTGCAAATGACTTGCGTGAAGAGAAGCGAGCACTGTACAATCGCTTTAAGCAAATTATGCTTGATGTTTTTACGCAAGAAAAGCTAACATACCATGTTAATGGAGATGTAGAAAATTCACTTCCACATCTTTTAAATGTAAGTTTTACTGGGATGGAAGTAGAGTCCTTCCTTGTAAATCTTGATATGGCAGGTATTTGTGTGTCGAGTGGCTCTGCTTGCACTGCAGGTTCCATTGACCCATCCCATGTTTTAGTTGCGATGTTTGGACAAGGAGCAGAGGAATTACGTAACTCCATTCGTTTTAGTTTTGGACAAGATTTAACCGAAGAAGATATACGATATGCCGCAGAAAAAACAGCAGCAGTCGTGAAAAAACTTGCAAAAAAATAAAGTATATTGCGCTTAACTTGTTTTATCTTCATTCAGCAGAAGACTCCAGCCTCTACAGGTGGTGAGAAATGCGGTATTGGTTTCTTTTAAGTGGGTGTCCAAACACCTACTGAATGAAGATAAAGCCTCCGGCGGATGTCATGGATTTTCAAAGGAATGAATTGTGCAGACAATTCAAAATTCGGACGCAATTACGCCAAGGCGAAATTGATGGAAATTGAAGAAAAGAAAAGGTGACCACAATGAAAGAAACACGCGATCCCTCACAAATTCGTGTTGTTGTCGGCATGTCAGGTGGGGTAGATTCTTCGGTTGCTGCATATTTGCTGAAACAACAGGGGTATGAGGTAATCGGAATATTTATGAAAAACTGGGATGACACTGACGAAAATGGGGTTTGTACAGCTACAGAGGATTATGATGATGTTATTAAAGTATGTAACCAAATTGGGATTCCGTACTATGCGGTCAACTTTGAAAAGCAATATTGGGATAAAGTTTTCACATACTTTTTAGAAGAATATAAAGCAGGACGCACACCAAATCCTGATGTAATGTGTAATAAGGAAATAAAGTTCAAAGCCTTTTTAGAGCATGCGATGGATTTAGGAGCTGATTATTTAGCAACAGGACATTATGCTAGAATCGATCGAAGCGATGATGGCGAAGTAAAAATGCTTCGAGGAATAGATGATAATAAGGATCAAACATATTTCCTAAACCAACTATCTCAGGAACAATTATCACATGTTATGTTTCCGATTGGTGATATTGAGAAAAAAGAAGTTCGAAAAATTGCAGAAGAAGCTGGTTTAGCGACAGCTAAGAAAAAGGATTCAACAGGAATCTGCTTTATTGGAGAACGCAATTTCAAAGAATTTTTAAGTCAATATTTACCGGCACAACCTGGTAAGATGGAGACAATGGATGGCGTTGTCATGGGTCAGCATGACGGATTAATGTACTATACATTAGGCCAACGACATGGTCTTGGGATTGGCGGAGACGGAGAGCCTTGGTTTGTGCTTGGAAAAGATTTAGAGCGCAATGTATTACTTGTTGGACAAGGCTTCGATAATGAGTATTCATACTCTACATCATTAACTGCTGTAAAAATGAACTATACTTCGACAAAAAAATTGCCTGGGAAATTTTCATGTACAGCGAAATTCCGCTATCGTCAAACAGATACACCAGTAGAAGTTGAAATTTTACCAAATGGTTGTGCACACATTACATTTGCAGAGCCTGTACGTGCTATCACACCAGGACAAGCTGTAGTGCTATACAATGGAGAAGAATGTTTGGGTGGCGGAACAATTGACGAAGTCTTTAAAAGTAATGAAAAACTAACATATGTTGGATAACTTGCGTTAAGACTGCTTTTACTGCCTCTTGGCTTCTAGAAGCAGTCTTTCGCTACATAGAGGTGAAGAACGAATGAATTATAATGAACAGGGTATTCAGGCCTTTCAGGAAAAACGTTATGAGGATGCTGCCCAACTATTTACAAAAGCAATTGAAGAAGAACCAGAAAATGCCCTTGGTTATGTAAATTTCGGTAATTTGCTAGCCGTGTTAGAGGATACAGAACGAGCAGAACGTTTTTTCCAAAAGGCGATCACTGTGGATGAAACTGCAGCTACAGCTTACTACGGTTTAGCCAATTTATATTTTAATGCAGAGCGCTATGCCGAAGCTGTCAAGTTGTACGAACAAGCATTAAAACATCAGATTGAAGGGGCAGATGTCTATTATATGATGGGCAAATGCTTTGAGCGTATGGAAAACCAAAAATTAGCATTGCCTTATTTACAACGTGCAGCAGAACTTGCTCCAAACGATACTCAAATTCGTTTAGCCTATGCCATTGTCCTTTGTGCGCTAGAAATGTTTGCAGAAGGGAAGAAGGAGCTGGATCAGTTAATCGAGCAGGATTGGAATAATGCGGATGCACACTATAATTTAGGTGTACTTTATGCAGTGTCTACTGAACAAACAGAAGAGGCGATGTATCATCTAAAACAAGCATTTACTCTACAACCTGACTATGACCAAGCACGTTATATTTATGATATGATTGCCCAACGATTTAACTAGTAGAATAAGAAGTAGCAAGTGGCACTTCCCGAACTTGCTGCTTTTTTATTTGTTATAAATGGAAATACTTGAAGCGGAGATTTTTACTAGTAGTTCACAAGCATTTTTGATAAAATTTATCCTTTCTTCTTTTATTTTCAGCTCAAACTTGGTAATGTATGTCATGCAGGAAAGGAAAAGGTGACAAGATGAATAAAGTATTTATTGCACTACTACTTGTAACAGCACTTGCTGCAATTGAGGGTACGATTGTTAGTACTGCTATTCCAAGCATTACAGCCGATTTATTAGGCGTAGACTTGATAAGCTGGATTTATTCTGCTTATTTATTAGCTTCGGCCATTGCTGCGATTATTTTTGGAAAGTTAGCCGATTTATTTGGGCGTAAACGGATGATTATTACAGGCATCATTATTTTTTTACTAGGTTCCATGTTATGTGGTTTAGCGCAATCAATGGAGCAATTAATTGTCTTTCGTGCAATCCAAGGTATTGGCGCAGGTTCAATTTTACCAATTACATTAACAATGGTCGGTGAGCTATTTAAGACCGAAAAGGCGCGTGCTAAAGGACAAAGCTATTTAAGTATGGTATGGGGAGTATCTGGCGTGGTTGGTCCATTATTTGGAGGATTTATTGTAGATCAGGTATCTTGGCATTTTATTTTTTTCATTAATGTACCATTTGGCATAGCCTCTATTTATTTAATTGTCAAACATTATCAAGAACAATTGGAGACAGTGAAGCGTAAAATTGACTACTTAGGCGCTGCGCTATTTACGATTGGAATGGTATCTCTGTTATATGTTATTATCGATAACAGCAAAACACAGGCTTGGTTATCGAGCCAATCACTTCTTATGTACGGAGTTGCTGCTGTACTTTTAGGTATTTTTATATGGGTGGAGCTACGAGCAGAAGAGCCAATCATTCCATTAACGTTGTTTAAAAATGGCCGCCTAATGGTAATTAATGCATTAACATTAAGCGGAATGTCTATTGTGATTGGTGTGACAGTTTATATTCCGATATTTGCACAAAGTGTGCTAGGGAAAAATGCAACGCAAGCAGGTTTATTATTAACACCGATGTCTATTTTCTGGACAGTGAACTCTATTATGGCAGGTTATTTAATCGGACGTTTAACAAATAAACGCATTATTCAAATGGGTACAATTTTACTGGTTATAGGTACACTATTACTAGCAAGACTGTCTTCAGGTTCTAGCGATTTCAATGCTTATTTCGCTTCATCATTAATCGGACTAGGGATGGGCTTTATCATGCCAATGTTGATGATTTCCATTCAAAAAGTGGCAAACCCGAAACAGCTCGGTATATCCATTGGTCTAAACTCTTTTACCAATACATTTAGTCAAGCGGTAGGTGCGGCACTATTTGGAATGATTTTTAACCTGACAACAAGTGAAAAAATGGCTTCATTAGGAAAAGGTGAAATTCAATTAAATGGTGAATTTGCAAAAGGAGGCTTTAGTATAGATGAGGTAAGCTTTTTAAAGGAAACGATTGCCACTGGTGTAAGCTATGTATATATAGCTGCTTTTGTTTTTGCCATTTTTGCCCTTGTTTTCTCCTTCTTTATAGCAACGAAATCTAAAGAGCATGCATAGTGTAATCTTGAAACAGTAAAAATCCACTTTACTTTTTGTGAGAAGGGACATTGGACGTATAAGGTCTTTTGCTTTTCTCACAAAACGTTAGGTGGATTTTTCACTTGATTAAGTATTGGACGCAATGACATTGTGGTGTCATTGATTGTTAGGTAATTCTGTAAGGTATTTAGCTAAATGTGAAATAGGCGTACTGTCTAGCAATGAAGGCTCAGCTTCATTTTCTTTTAAAATATTGATCTCTTTATTCAGTCGCTCCATTTTTCGATCTAACTCGGCTGCTTGTAGAGCGGCTTCTTTTAATTCAATACGAATATGCTCTGGTACTTCCTTGTTATACTTATAATAAATTTTATGCTCTAAGCTTGCCCAAAAATCCATAGCTATTGTACGGATTTGAATCTCTGTATACACCTTCTCCATATGGTCAGACATAAAGATAGGAATTTTGATAATGAGATGTAAGCTTTGATAGCCATTGTCCTTTGGATAGGCAATATAATCCTTTACATCTACAATTTCAATATCATGTTGTGCCTGTAGCATAGCGCTTACTTTATAAATATCCTCTACAAAGGAGCATGTAATTCTGACCCCAGCAATATCCCTTATATTTTCGCGAATATCTTCAATGGATGGTTCAATGCTCTTTTTCTTTATTTTCATTAATATACTTTTTGGTGATTTTATTCGAGTTGAAACATGTTCTATTGGATTGTATTCATGAATTAGCTTAAATTCTTCTTGTAATATATTAATTTTGGTTTCGATTTCCTGTAAAGCGAATTTATAGGCTAAAAAGAAACGTGTTAGCTCTATTTGTAAGTTTTTAAAAGTTATTGCCTCAAGTTCGTTTTTCATGCTTTCTTAAATCCTTTCTTCCAATCTGTTAATTACCTCATTTATCTAAAGCTTATCAAAAAAAGCTAAAAAATAGAAATATGTGCGCTGAAAAATGAAAATACACTAATATTTGTAATATCGTGACCGATTATAAGTTATGTAATAAAAAGACTATTTGAATCAGTTTAGAAAAAGGTTATGTTAGAGAGAAAAGACATCAAACTGGTCTAAACCTTAAAAGCGCTAGAAATCAAAGTTTGATCTCTAGCGCTTTACTGAAATGAAACTTAATAATTTTAAAAATATACTTACATCCTAGCCAAAGGTTTAAATCACTATTTCTGCATTTAAATTGTAGCGTTTATTAAATTCATCAACAAAAATTTGTAAGTCTATATAAGTGCCTATATAAGGCTCTGTTTCCTGATCGCGTAGGAAGCCGCATGTTGCCTTTAAGGATTTGGAAAACTCTAGTAGCATCTGCTCATTATCTAGCTGTACATGCAAGGAGCGTGAATTATCCATAGTATTTACCTTAAAGTACTTGCCGTCTATAATACGCTCTAAATTTGTTTCTTGAAAAGGAAAAATAATATCTTTATAAATTAATTTCACAATACCCCGCCCTTTTTACAATAGTTTACTACATCTACATATGGTAAATCTCCGCCAAAAATTGAAAGGGCACTTCCAATTGTCACGTGAAGTTTACCATTCGCTAACTTCTTGAATTTCTCTAAGTCCTCAATGGAACGGATCCCTCCAGCATATGTTGTTGGGATAGTAGTCCATGCTGCTAGATCACGTACTAAGCTTTCCTGCATACCACCTTTTTTTCCTTCCACATCAACCGCATGAATGAGTAGCTCATCACAGAAATTTTCAATATAAGAGATGGACGCAGCATTGACCTCGAAATCACTAAATTTTGTCCATTTATCAGTAACGACATACCATTTATCATTGCGCATTCGACAGCTTAAATCAATGACTAAATGCTGTTTGCCAATTTTCTGTACGAGTTCCAGCAGTCGATCCATATCAAGCTTGCCATCATGAAAAATAAAAGAAGTCACAATTACATGCGAAGCGCCAGCATCAATATACTTTTCGGCATTTTTTGTAGTGATTCCACCCCCTACTTGCAGACCATGAGGATAAGCTGCAAGCGCTGTTAATGCAGCCTCGTCATTTCCTTCACCAAGCATTATAACGTGACCACCTGTTAATTGATCCTGAGCAAACATTTTTGCATAATAACTAGAGTCATGATTGGAAATAAAATTTTCAATGACTTTTTGATCTAGATGTCCCAATGTGCTACCCACAATTTGCTTTACTTTGCCATCGTGTAAATCGATGCAAGGTCTAAATTCCAATAGCTTCACAATCCTTCCGTGCAACAAAATTTCACCTTTATCATAGCATGGAAAGATTGATAAAAGATGTGAAATATCAATTGTCAAAATAATGTTAAAAGAATTGAGTGAATTCTCTTTTTAAACGATTATTAGCACTATATTGTGGTAAAATAAAAAGATTGAATCGCACATGAAAGGACGAATTGTCAATGGCTGAGAATCTTGATTTATTTGAACTAAATAAATTTTTTATACTCGGACGTCCAATCGTCTCTATCTTTCATAATGCTCAAAATATGTATTCGATTGTTCGAGTGAAAATTCAAGAGACCAATTTACAATATGAAGATAAAGAAATCATTGTTGTCGGCTATTTTCCGCCATTACAAATGGATGAACAATATCGTTTTACAGGTTTATTGAGACAGCATCCAAAATACGGTGTACAATTTCAAATTGAGACGTTTACCAAAGAGGTACCAGCGACAGAGCAAGGAATCATTCATTACCTATCAAGTGATTTATTTGTTGGTATCGGAAAAAAAACGGCTGAAACAATTGTAGAGAAACTTGGAGCCAATGCTCTACGTCTAATTTTGGAGGACCCAAATGTGCTTGATAGTGTCCCTCGTCTATCAGCCGAAAAAAAAGAGGTTATCCACCGTACAATCGAACAAAATCTTGGTCTTGAGCGAGTAATGATCCAGCTAAATGAATGGGGATTTGGACCTCAGCTCGGTATGAAAATTTACCAAACATATCGCACTGATGCCATTGAGCTTCTTACAGAAAATCCATATCGTCTCATTGAAGATGTCGAGGGTGTGGGATTCGTTCGTGCAGATGAGCTAGGTGCAAAATTAGGGATTACTGGTAATCATCCAGACCGTATTAAGGCCGCTATTTTACATATTCTAAATGCAGCAGCTTTATCAGAAGGGCATGTGTTTTTAGATGCTGAGCAAGTTTTGCCCTTAGTAAAAGATATGCTTGAGCAAAGCCAACGAGAGGAAATACCATTTGAGGCAATATCAAAGGCCTGTATTGAATTGCGTGAGGAAAGTAAAATTTGTGGGGAAGAAACAAGGCTGTATTTACCGTCTCTTTATTTTTCAGAAGTAGGAATCGCCTCTAAAATAGTGTCATTAATTGAACGGAATAAGAAAGCTGAGCATTTTAGTAGGGACGAAATTCGGAAAGCGATTGGAGAAACAGAGGACTTACTCCATGTGACCTATGCCGAAACACAGGCCAATGCTATTGAACAAGCCTTAAACTCAGCTGCTATGATTTTAACAGGTGGTCCAGGTACTGGTAAAACAACGGTTGTACGAGGAATAGTGGAAGTCTATGCAAAGCTTCATGGTTTATCATTAAATCCAAAGGAATATGCGCAAAAAGAAGAACCCTTTCCCATTATTTTATGCGCTCCTACAGGCCGTGCAGCTAAGCGTTTATCAGAATCAACAGAACTTCCTGCAATGACCATTCATCGATTATTAGGATTTACTGGACAGGAAAAGGAAGAGGAAACAGAGCGTGAGGTTACAGGAAAGCTCATCATTGTTGATGAAATGTCGATGGTGGATACTTGGCTTGCTCATCAATTATTGAAAGCTTTACATGAGGAAGTTCAGGTTGTATTTGTGGGTGATCAGGATCAGCTTCCTCCAGTAGGACCTGGACAGGTGTTAAAGGATTTATTGGCCTCGCATCAAATTCCAACTGTTGAATTAACTGAAGTGTATAGACAGGCTGAGGGCTCAACTATTATTGAACTTGCCCATCAAATTAAACGCGGTACAATCCCAAATGATTTATCGGTAAAAACGTCTGACCGCTCTTTTATTAAAGCCTCCTCAGATCAAGTAGCAAGTGTTGTTACACAGGTTGTAAAGAGTGCAGTTGCGAAAGGACAAGAAATACGCAATATTCAGGTGTTAGCACCAATGTACAAGGGACCAGCAGGTATTGATAACCTGAATAAAATGATCCAAGAGCTTATAAATCCAAACGATACTGGTACTAGAAAAGAGCTTGTCTTTGGTGATGTAACCTATCGTATAAAGGATAAAGTATTACAGCTTGTCAATCAGCCAGAAAGCAATGTTTTTAATGGAGATATGGGTGAAGTCATCAGTATTATCAAAGCGAAGGAAACTATCGAGAAACAGGATTTACTTGTCGTTTCATTTGACGGCATTGAAGTAACCTATCAGCGCAGTGACCTCAATCAATTGACACTCGCCTATTGTTGTTCCATTCATAAATCACAGGGCTCGGAATTTCAGACAGTAATTATGCCAGTAGTTCGAGGTTATTCTAAAATGCTGCGTCGTAATCTGCTATATACTGGTATAACCCGTGCGAAAAACTTTCTGATTTTATGTGGCGAGCCAGAAGTGCTCGCTGATGGCTTACAGCGTACAGATGATCTACAGCGCTTTACTTCTTTACGTGCAAGACTTAATCCAATGGATATTGCAGAGGAAATAACAGAAAAAGAAGCCGTATCAGTGGAAATAGATGAAGAGCCGATAAAAGATGTAAAGTTAACGGTTGAAACAGAACCGCTGATCCATCCAATGATTGGAATGGACGGGGTTTCACCGTACGATTTTTTAGATGACTAAAAAGAGGATTAAAATATTTTGAGGTGAAGAAAGTGAAACGCATAGTATTATTGCTTCTATTCATGATGATCCTACCTTTTGCTGGAAAAGTATATGCAAATACTATGATTATCCAAGTGAATGAAGAAGCAACCGTCTTTGATAATCGTTCAGGCTCACTCGTGCAGGTGGGCACATTATCAGCTGGACAAACCTTTGAAGTAACTAAAGATTATGGGGCTAATTGGTGGCAAATACGTTGGGCAGGTTACTATGGGTATGTTGATAAGCGTTATACAACAGTTGTATCAGCAACAACCTATAAAAACAAAGTCCCAACGCTAGCAACGATAAAGGATTATATTGTTCCAACACGCGTTGCACCAATTTTTGATAATAGCGGTAATAAGCTTGTACAATTTGCAACCCTTTCAGAGGGAGTTCGTTTTCCTATTTATAGTAAAATGGGGGATTGGTATGGCATAGCAGTGAATGGACGGTTAGGATTTGTACATAGTAATTTTGTTGAAGAAGAAAAAGGGCAGGAGACTACTACTCCAAATAACACAAAACCTGTTGTAAAGCCTACCCCGCCCCCACCTCCTCCTAGTAAGCAAAATGGTTATATGCAGGCTTTAGAAAATGTCACTCTCTATGACCTACGTCGAGACAATCCAATGACTATTGCCCTATTACTGAAGGGGCAACAGCTTGAGGTTGTCGATGCATCAGATGAAACATATGTAAAGGTTCGATGGGGGCAAACCTATCTTTATGCAGAAAAAAATAAATTAAAATTAATGAATACACCTTCTTATAAAAATATTGGGAAGGACCATGCTGTAAAAAATGAGTATTTCATCCCGATTTCTGCAAACAGTGAGGTTTATGACTGTACCAATAAAACATTAACTCCTTTTGCAAAGCTAGATACAAACCGTCGTTACCCGATTTTACGAAAAGAGGGCAGCTGGTATGTAACAGTTATTGGGGGACGTGAGGGGTATATCCATAGCTCAAAAGTAGCGCTTGATCGTGGTGTTCCTGTTATGATGTATCATCATTTTTTAAAGGAACATGAGCTGGGCCGCTTTAAAAATGTCAGCACAACGATGACGGATGTACAATTTACAAGAGAAATGCAGTTTTTAAAAACTAAAAACTATGAAACAATTACTACGGATGAACTATTGCGTTTTATGCGCAATGAAATTACATTACCAGCTTATTCCATTGTCTTAACCTTTGATGATGGCTTGCTTTCAACACGTGAATATGCTTATTCAGTTCTTCAAAAGAACGGCTTCAAAGCTACTCAGTTTTTAATTACATCACGCAATGAAAGTTCAGCAGCTGAGCAAATGTTTAATTATGACGACCTACAGGCACTTTCACGGCAGGATATTGAAAATATGCAAGATGTCTTTTCCTATGGCTCCCATACTTACAACCTACATGACTTAATAGGAAATAAAGGGAAGATGCTACTAATCCCATACCATGAAGTAGTGCAGGATTTAAAACAAAGCTTAACGCTTATCCCTGAAGCAAAAGCATTTGCCTATCCATTTGGACAATATACGTCGAATACAATTTATGCAGTAAAAGAAGCAGGGTTTGTCATGGCGTTTTCAACACAACCTGGCTATAATAAGCCGTATGATGATGTGTATCAAATTAAACGACTGTATAGTGATCAGAAAACTACATTTGAGCAGTTCCAAAAAATGGTCCTACCATATGCTAAATAAAAGAACTTGACCAATCTAAAAAGCGCGAGCATTAATTGCTCGCGCTTTTCACTTTGCTTTAAAGGGTGATTAATGAATACCTACGATATGATGTTTTACAACTTCATAAGCCTGGCAAACATTTTTATATTGAGCTCTATCTTGAGCAATTAAATTAGAAGCAATAGAAAATAAAAGATTTTCTTCGTTATGATCCTCCATTTGATTCATTAAGGCAGATTCTAATTCTTCGACATAGGCAATGATTTTATGGTTCATCTATATTCTCCTTTGAAAAAGATGTTTTTTGTTTTTGTTTACGAGGTTATCTTACACCTGCGTGAAGTAAAAATCTAGAAACTCTGTACTAGTTAAAACAGACTTTTTTATGAATGTGACAGTAAATTGAACTTGTTTAAAAATCGCTTATTGTAATCGATTTTATCTAAAATAACTGAAAAATCAGCAATATATGCAAATTTCTTTTTGTTTCAAAAAAGTGGTACAGTTTCCCTGTATTGATGGATTGATATAATACAGTTGGGAATCTTGGAACCTAAAACTGGGAAATTCCATATACTAAATGAGTATAAAAAATTGGAATATTTGGGGGTGACTGCATGCCAGCAATTACAGGACAGCAATATATTGAACGTATTGATGCGTTGCAAACGTATATTTCTATTGATGGTGAAATTGTAACAGGGAAGGTGTCGGAGCATCCAGCATTTAAGGGAGTTATGCAGAGTCAGGCAAGACTCTTTGATCTGCAAAATGAGCAGGCGTTACTTGACACGATGACCTATCTATCACCGACCAGTGACCATCGTGTTGGGATGTCTTTTCTACAGGTATTGACAGTCGAGGATCTTGTAAAAAGACGTCTTGCCGCAAGAGAATGGGCATTATCGACTCATGGCCTTATGGGAAGAAGTCCAGATTATATGAATACGACATTAATGGCACTTGCGTCAGCTGCTGATTATTTAAAAGATAAACCAAATTGTTTCCCTGAGCATTTACTGAGATTTTATGAGCATGCTCGCGAAAATGATTTAACGATGACCCATACCTTTATAGAGCCGCAAGTTAATCGAAAGAAGTTTTATTTTGAGAATGAGGAACTCACTATTGCTGCTAAAATTGTTGCTAAAACAAGTGAAGGGTTAATCATTAAAGGGGCAAGATTACTCGCTACTCAGGGAGGAATTACCGATGAGCTTCTTGTGATTTCAACCAACGGTTATGACGAAGGAAAAGGCTTTGCATTTTCGATTCCTAGTAATACTAAAGGCTTAAAGTTTTTATGTAGACAGACCTTTGTAGGTGGTGAATCAACGTTTGATTATCCATTAAGCAGCCGCTTTGAGGAAATGGATGCAATTGTTGTATTTGATGATGTGATTGTGCCATGGGAGCGCGTCTTTTATTATGAAAATTTAGAAGTTGCCAATACCTTTATGAATATCAGTGGCTTTCAGGCCTATGGTTTACATCAGGTGCTGTCACGCCAAATAGCTAAAACAGAATTTATTTTGGGCGTTGTACAATCAATTGTAGATACGATAAATATCGGAGACTACCAGCATGTGCAGCAAAAGGTCGTAGATATTATTGTACCACTAGAAACAATGAAGGCTTTATTGTTAAAGTCAGAAATTGAGGCAACAAGGGATGCTTTTGGCTTTATGAGACCAGATCATCCAACATTGCAAGTTGCCATCCATGTTTTCCCTAAAGTGTATTCGACTTTTACTGAAATCATCCAATTACTTGGTGCGAGTGGATTAATGTCTATTCCAAGTGAAAAAGCATTTGTAGCAGATGATGGGGACCTAGAACACTATTTACAGTCTTTTAAAGATGGAGGCAAAGAACGGGTTAAAAAATTCCGTTTAGCTTGGGATTTAACAATGAGTAGCTTTGGCACAAGGCAAACACTTTACGAGCGTTACTTCTTTGGTGACCCAGTCCGCCTAGCATCTGTACTTTATCAAACCTATAATCGAGAACAATACATTGGAAGGGTGGAAAACTTTTTAAAAATATGATTGTTCCTAAAACTGATCCAGTGCTTTTTCAGTTTGACAGTTGTTTCATTATGCATTATGATTTACAGGAATAAAAAAATAACAATCCCTTCGTTAGGTGAGGCTCCTATGCTGGAGATACGCTACTACCCAAAAATGTCGAGAGACGCCAATGGGTCAACAGAAATCATCGAAATAAGGTGTTTTTTAACGTAGCTGGAGTAAATTTCCTATGCCGCATAGTGCTAAAACTCAACGTTTGAAGGTAAGAAAGCAAAGTACTGTACTTTACTGTGCTGTTTTTTTGATATGTGTATTCAACACGCCTTCATTCGTCGAAGGCGTGTTTTTGTTATTTAAGGAAGGTGATGAGAAATGGATAGTAGTCCTGAGCCGGGTAAGCAAATGTTAGGAAGAAATAAACAATTAAGGATCGTCGATTTCTTATCGCCGAAACAACAATAGGGTTATGCCTGTTTGTTCTCCTTAAATAATAAAACATGAGGTGAAAAACAATGATTAAAATCCATTATTTTAAAAAAAGAAGCAACGTAGTAGAACATGATTTTAATTTGAAAGAATTTAAACATGGCCTCCATGCCGAGGATTTATTATGGGTTGACTTATATGCATATAGCTACAATGAATTAAATGATATCGCGGAAATTTTTGGCTTCCATCCATTAGCGGTAGAGGATTGCTTAAACGAAGGTTCTCGCCCTAAAATGGATCATTATGGCGACTATAAATTTTTTGTTTTTCATGCCCCGATCTATAATGAAAAAAGTAGCAATGAAATAACTACAGTAGAATTAAATATTTTTATGGGTCCTAATTATGTTGTAACGGTTCATAAGCAAAAGCTTAAATGGCTAGGTCACATCGAAAATATTTGCTTAAACAGTACAAAGTATTTAGATAAAGGCACTGATTTTCTTTTGCATACACTTATTGACGGCATTACTGATGAATATTTCCCAGTTTTAGAACGGATTAGAGCGCGTATAGATGAGCTTGAAGAGGAAATATATGATTATCAGCCGAAAATAGTTACAGAGGAGTTTCTTGCGCTTAAGCGAACTATTATATTCATTCGACAGGCAATTATGCCACAAAAAAGAATTTTTTCAAATAGTAATGGTCAGTGGAAATTTGAAATTCGTGAGGAAAATATTCCATTCTATAAAGATTTAAATGACCATCTTGAACGAATTGTTGAATCGACAGAAACCTATAGAGATTTAGTAAACAGTACCTTAGATACTTATTTTTCAATTATTAGTGGCAAATCAATTGAAAAGCTTAATCTGCTTACTGTAATATCAACAATTATGCTGCCATTATCAGTCATTACAAGCTTTTTTGGCATGAATGTTCCATTGCCATATCCGGATTCACCAATTACAACGATTACAATTAGTGTATTTTTAGTTGTATTTACTTGGGGAATGTGGGCATACTTCAAAAAAATGATTGCCTAATGATGCTTAGTCATACTAGTGCCAATTGACAGAACAAAATATTTTTTTTATAATGCTCGATAGAAAATAGTAAAAACGATGATGGAACAAGTACGTATTTGTGGGTGTTCAGAAAGGGATTTCTTGGCTGAAAAAATCCTCACATGGCAGATACCGAAAGCTACTCCAGAGTGCAGTTAATCTCTGCCGTTCACTTACGTTACAAGTGCTAAAGAGGTAAGTATTTTTTACTTACAACTAGGGTGGTACCGCGAGACAACTAACAAGTCCTCGTCCCTTATTGGGATGAGGGCTTTTTTATGCTTATTTGCGGATTCATATCGTAAACTTAACAAAATTAATGAGGAGGAATTTATCCTATGAAAGCAGCAGATATTCGCCGTATGTATTTGGAATTCTTTAAAGAGAAAGGTCATCATCATGAGCCATCAGCTCCACTAGTACCCATTAATGACCCATCCTTACTTTGGATTAACTCTGGTGTTGCTACTCTTAAACCATATTTTGATGGACGTGTTATTCCAGAAAATCCACGTATCACAAATGCGCAAAAATCGATTCGTACAAATGACATTGAAAACGTAGGTAAAACAGCACGTCACCATACGTTTTTCGAAATGCTTGGTAACTTCTCTATTGGAGATTACTTCAAAAAAGAAGCGATTCATTATGCTTGGGAGTTCTTAACAGATAAAAAGTGGATGGGCTTTGATCCAGAGCTTTTATCTATTACTATTCATCCTGAAGACCAAGAAGCCTATGATGTTTGGCATAACGAAATTGGAATCCCTGAAGAACGTTTAATCCGATTAGAGGGGAACTTCTGGGATATTGGAGAAGGTCCTTCTGGTCCAAACTCAGAGATTTTTTATGACCGTGGAGAAGAATACGGCTCTAATGATAGTGATCCAGAAATGTATCCAGGTGGAGAAAATGAACGCTACCTTGAAATTTGGAACTTAGTGTTCTCACAATTCAACCATAATCCAGATGGTACGTATACGCCGCTGCCAAAGCAAAATATTGATACAGGTATGGGTCTTGAGCGTATTGTGTCAGTTGTTCAAAATGTTCCAACTAACTTTGATACTGATTTATTCATGCCAATTATTGAAAAAATTGAGGAGTTTGCTAACCGTAAGTATAAGCGTCCTAGTGAAGTAGATTTAAATGAAATCTTCGGTTCAGAAGAGGATATTAATACACCATTCAAAGTAATTGCAGACCACATCCGTACAGTAGCTTTTGCGATTGGTGATGGCGCACTTCCTTCAAATGAAGGTCGTGGTTATGTATTACGTCGTCTATTACGTCGTGCTGTTCGCTATGCAAAACAAATAGGTATTGAAAAACCATTTATGTTTGAATTGGTACCAACTGCTGGCAAAATAATGGAGGACTTCTATCCAGAGGTAACGGAAAAAAGTGAATTTATCCAACGTGTCATTAAAAATGAAGAAATTCGCTTCCATGAAACATTAGACGGTGGTTTAGCTATCTTTAATGAGGTCGTTGAATCACAAAAAGCAGCAGGACATGTTTATATTCCAGGGGCAGATGCTTTCCGATTATATGATACTTATGGTTTCCCAATTGAATTAACAGAAGAATATGCAGAAGAAGTAGGCATGAAGGTAGATCATGAAGGCTTCGAGATAGCAATGGAAGAGCAACGTGAGCGTGCCCGTGCAGCTCGTCAAGATGTAGACTCCATGCAAGTGCAAAATGAAGTTCTCGCAAATTTAACGGTTGCCAGCGAATTTGTAGGCTATGATACTTTAACGACAGACACAGAAATTGCAGCGATGATTGTCAATGGACAAGTAGCGAAGGTTGCCTCTGAAGGTCAAGAAGCGCTAGTAATTTTAGCAAAAACACCATTCTATGCTGAGATGGGCGGACAAATTGCAGATAGCGGTATCATTTCAAATGATAGCTTTACTGCTGTTGTCAAAGATGTTCAAAAAGCACCAAATGGTCAGCCGCTCCATACAGTGGTAGTTGAATCTGGTGAAATGCATGTAGAAGATACTGTGCAAGCAGTTGTTAATCGTGATGATCGAAATTTAATTATTAAAAATCATACAGCTACACATATTATGCAACGTGCATTAAAAGATGTGCTAGGCGATCATGTTAACCAAGCTGGTTCATATGTAGGTCCTGATCGCTTACGCTTTGACTTCTCACACTTTGGTCAAGTGACAAAAGAGGAGTTACAGCAAATTGAACGTATTGTAAATGAAAAAGTGTGGGATGATATAGAGGTTGTGATTGAAGAAAAAGGCATCGATGAAGCGAAGGCAATGGGGGCTATGGCATTATTCGGTGAGAAGTATGGCGATATTGTCCGTGTAGTTTCTATTGGGGATTACTCTATTGAGCTTTGTGGTGGTTTACATGTAAAACGCTCTTCTGAAATAGGTTTCTTCAAAATTGTCTCAGAAGGTGGGATCGGTGCAGGTACGCGTCGTATAGAGGCTGTAACAGGAAAAGTGGCATATGAAGCAGTTAAAGAAGAGGAAGCTTTATTAAACGATGCTGCAGCCCTATTAAAAGCAAATCCGAAAGATATTGTGACAAAAGTACAGGCACTTCAAGCAGACTACAAAGAATTACAACGTGATAATGAAGCACTATCACAAAAAATTGCGAATGCACAAGCAGGAGCAATTGTAGATGCAGCTCAAACAATTGGTGATGTAACAGTCCTTTCTACTAGAGTAGAAGCGAAAGATAACAATCAATTGCGTCAAATGATGGATGATTTAAAAGTGAAAATGAATAAAGCTATTGTCGTTTTAGGAGCTGTTGATGGCGAGAAAGTAATGCTATGTGCCGGCGTCACAAAAGATTTAGTGGGCGGCAATTATCATGCTGGAAATATCGTAAAAATGGTAGCAGAGGCATGTGGTGGTAAAGGTGGCGGTCGTCCGGATATGGCGATGGCAGGTGCAAAAGATGCATCAAAACTTGATGAAGCACTACTTTCTGTGTATGATTATATTAAATCCATTTAATTAATACGCCAAATCGGTTATAATAAAGAGAAATTGGAGATGAGCTTTTTGCACATCTCCTTATTTCTGAAAGCGAGGTGCTGGTCATGAGTTCATTTGATCAAACGATGAAATTTAATTTTCCAGAAGAATCAATGGAACAGGAAGTCAAGCAGGTAATGTTGAAAGTTCATTCTTCATTAGAGGAAAAGGGATATAATCCTATCAATCAGATTGTCGGTTATTTACTTTCTGGTGATCCGGCGTATATTCCTCGCCATCAGGATGCTCGTAATTTAATTCGCAAGCTTGAGCGTGACGAAATTCTAGAAGAGCTTGTTAAATTTTATATTAAAAAGAATAACGAGGACTAGAAATGAGAATTATGGGATTAGACGTTGGGTCAAAAACTGTGGGCGTGGCAATAAGCGATGCTTTAGGGTGGACGGCCCAAGGTATTGAAACCGTGAAAATTGATGAAGCAAACGGTGAATTTGGTGTTGAACGAATAGCCGAGCTAGTAAAGGAGTATGCTATAACAGAATTTGTTGTAGGTTATCCGAAAAACATGAATAATACGGTGGGACCACGTGGAGAGGCATCTGAAAACTATAAAAAGCTTTTAGAGGAGACCTTTTCACTGCCAGTAAAGCTTTGGGATGAACGTTTAACGACAATGGCTGCTGAGCGTATGCTAATTGATGCAGATGTTAGTCGCAAAAAACGGAAGCAAGTCATTGATAAAATGGCTGCTGTGATGATCTTACAAGGCTATTTGGATAGCAAAAATTAATTGATGAGGTGACAAGCACATGGCACACGAGCACAACCATGAAGAAGAATTACACGTACAACACATTACAGTGATTGACGAGAACGGGAATGAACAGCTTTGTGAAGTGATTCATGTTCATGAATCGCCTGAATTTGGCAAATCCTACGTATTTTACTCAATGGTAGGAGCAGAAGAAGATGAGGATGGTTCTGTAGAAATTTTCGTTTCTTCATTCGTTCCTTCTGAAAATGGTGAAGACGGCGAGTTAACACCAATCGAAACAGAAGCAGAGTGGGATATGGTAGAGGATGTTTTAAATGCTTTAGAGGATGAATACGAAGACTAATCTTCTTTCTTAAGCTTGGAACAAGGAGCGCAACTTGCAGTCCTTGTTCCTTTTTTATTGGGATATGCAGGCGAATGCTCAATATGGAGTAATAGTGATCAAAAATTGCGGGAATTCGGCCTAATACAGTTGGTGAAAGTGGTCAAAAATATGGGACGTCAATATAGCTGTGAAAGGAAGAGAGTGAGGAGCCGCTTAAACCGTTAGAAGTGACAAATCGGTTGTAAGAGTAAGGAGTCACTCAACAGTGATTTAAACGTGATCGAAAGGAATATTACCAACAAGCCTAACTTTACCATACAACTGAATGACCCCTATCTCTCAAAAAAACAAAAAGGAGGAATTTGAATGAATGAAGAAACACAAGAATTTATGATTATTGGTGAAGATGGCAAGGAACAAAAATGCAGGGTCGTTTTTACCTTTGATGCAGAGGAAAAATCATATGTACTATTTTCGTTAATTGACGAAGTGGGTAATGAAATTCCAGGGGATATTTCTGCTATGACATTTGAGTACGATGATAACAACGGAGAAATGACCAATTTAATGCCTGTTGAAACTGAGGCAGAATGGGAAATGATTAATGAGGTCGTGCTAACACTTCTGGACGAATTTCAGGAGGAGCCACAGTTAATTACCGTTACGGATGAGGATGGAATAGATCAAGTCTGTGAGGTTATTCATACATTTTCATCCGAACAATTTAGAAAGTCCTATGTTTTATATGTACCTGTAACGGACGAACCTATTGAGGAACGAGATATTTTTGCGGCGCAATATTTATCTGGTAATGACGGTTCAATAGAAGAATTATTACCAATTGAAACTAATGAGGAATGGACATTTGTTGAAGATATTTTGAATGAATTGTAAAAACTCTGAGTGGTTGTGAGCCACTCAGAGTTTTTTTATCTTCATTCAGCAGAAGACTCCTACCTCTACAGGCGGTTAGATGAATGCGGTTTTGGTTCCTTTTCAGTAGGTATCCAAACACCTACTGAAATAGCGGAACGCCACGTCCTGTGGCAATTTATCTGTGCGAAAGCGAAGCGACAGCAACAAATGTTTTCTGTAGCGAAAGCAAAGCGGCAGCTACAATTACGCCAAGGCGAAATTGATATTTAAATAATAGAAATTTTCTATCTATAGTTAAAAAGGATTCTATCTGCAAATGGAATTTTTGTACTTTCGATTGAATTTGGTGATTTTACGAGAAAAAAATGCTTTTTCAAAGATTTATTTTCTGAATTTTTGGACAAATACAGTAAAGGAGGTATTGACCAATTCTTAGTAAATAGATAAGATTTGTTTTACATTAAACCAAGTAAATTGATTAATTAAGGAGGTAATGGTATGAGAAAAGGTTGGAAATTGCTAATTGGAGCATTGATAATAGGCTTGCTTGCTGGCTGCACGAGCAAAGGAGAGGAAGGTAAAGAGGAGATTGTCACATTAAAAGTGGGTGCTGCCAATGTTCCTCATGCGGAGGTATTAGAGTATTTAGCAAAAGATATTGAAAAGGATGGAGTGAAACTAGACATTTCCATTATAAAAGATGCTGTGCAAACGAACCAACAAACAGCAGATGGTGAGTTGGATTTTAATTATTTTCAACATGTTCCGTTTTTAAAGCAAACGAATAAAGAAAGTCATTTAGCTTTAGTCAGTGTAAAAGGGATTCATATTGAGCCATTTGGTGTGTATTCGAAAAAACTAAAAAAAATAAATGATTTGCCACAAAATGCAAAGGTGGCTGTACCAAATGATGTTGTTAATTTCTCTCGAGCGTTACTGCTATTTCAAAATAATGGCTTGATTGAATTAGATAAAGCGAAGACGGGTGATTATACAGTTGAGGATATTACGAAAAATGAGAAAAATATTCAATTTATCGGTGTAGATTCTCCATTACTTGTTCGGTCATTAGATGATGTAGACGCATCTGCTATTAATACGAATTACGCCTTAGAAGGTGGCTATAATCCAATGGAGGATGCATTGATTATAGAAGGTTCTGATTCGCCCTATGTCAATATTATTGCCTCGACAAAGGAAAGCAAGGATGATCCAGCTATCCAAACAGTCGTTAAGTGGTTAACAAGTGAAAAGGCACGTTCTTTCTTTGAAGATCAGTACAAAGGTGCTGTTGTTCCCGCATTTTAAAGCTTAGTAAACAACATACATGTTAAGGAGGTAGACTGCATGATTGAATTTATTGAAACAACAAAGGAATTTCAGGTAGGAGCATCAACAGTGACGGCCCTAAATCATATCAATTTATCAATTCAGAAAGGAAATATTTTTGGTGTTATTGGCTTTAGTGGTGCTGGTAAAAGTACCTTAATTCGAACAGTAAATTTACTGGAGGAGCCAACGTCTGGACGAGTGCTTGTGAATGGGAAAGAGTTAACTACGCTTACTAAAAAGCAGCTTCGAGAGGAGAAGAAAAATATCGGCATGATTTTTCAACATTTTAATCTTCTTCATTCTAAAACTGTATTCGAAAATGTGGCAATGCCTTTAATTATAAGTGGAGTAAAAAAATCAAACTTGGAGGGTCAAGTAAAAGAGGTATTAGCGTTTGTTGGTTTAACTGACAAAGCTGATCGCTATATTGACGAACTATCAGGCGGGCAAAAACAACGAGTCGGCATCGCTAGAGCACTTGTTACCAAACCGACGATTCTCTTATGTGATGAAGCAACTTCTGCTCTAGATCCACAAACAACCAAATCGATTTTAGCGTTACTAAAGAAGGTTAATATTGAGTACGGTATTACGATTTTGATGATTACGCATGAAATGGAAGTTATTCGAGATATTTGTCATCGTGTGGCTGTCATGGAAAACGGAAGAATTATTGAGACAGGTAATGTGCTTGAAATTTTTTCTACACCAAGAGAGGAGACAACCAAAAATTTTGTCCAGTCGGTTGTTCGAGATGAAATACCACCTTCTGTTTATGAGCAATTAAAAAGCATAGATACCTCTAAAAAAATTTACAATTTAAAATTCATTGGAGTAGATATTGGACAGCCAATTGTCTCACAGGTAGCGAAAAAATTTGCTGTAGATGTCAATGTATTATTTGGCAGTATCACAGAATTACAAGGAATTCCATTCGGTCATTTAATCGTAGAGCTTGTTGGTTCTGACAAGGAAATACAAAAAGCATTTCTATTTATTCAGGCTAAAAATATTCAAATAGAGGAGGTAGTTGCACATGAAAGTGAGCACACAAATTATTATCGAAGCGGTTCTAGATACGCTGTACATGGTTAGCATTTCGTTGTTCTTTGGGGCCATTTTGGGCTTTCTTTTAGGAGTAGTCTTAGTCGTAACGAGAAAAGGGCATATTCTTGAAAATAAATTAATCTTCTCGATTGTTAATCCAATTGTTAATACACTGCGCTCCATTCCGTTCATTATTTTACTTGTTGCAATTATACCGTTTACACGGTTACTTGTTGGAACGGCAATTGGAACGACAGCTGCCATCGTGCCACTAGTTTTGCATATTGGGCCTTATATATCAAGATTAATAGAAAATTCATTATTAGAGGTGGATGAGGGCATTATTGAAGCAGCTAAAGCAATGGGAGCCTCCCCGTTTCAAATTATACGAAAGTTTCTATTACCTGAAGCTTTTCCATCTTTAATTCTAAGTGTCACGACTGCAACGATAGGGCTTATTGGTGCGACAGCCATGGCAGGAGCTGTGGGGGGAGGTGGTTTAGGTGATGTTGCCATTACTTACGGCTATCAACGTTTTGATAATGCGACGATTTTGGTAACAGTGATAATTTTAGTTGTCCTTGTACAGATTATTCAAAGCATCGGCAATAGTCTTGAACGAAAAATACGTAGGGTGTCTTAAGGGAGAATGTGAACATGAAAAAACTTAACTATTTATTAGGACTTTTTATATTGCTATTTTTACTCGTGGCATGTGCAGCTGCAGATGAAAAGGATACTGTGAAGGTTGGTATTCGTAGCTCAGAATTGAAAACATGGGAGTATATCAAGGAACAGGCTAGCAAGGAAGGTATTAACCTCGATTTAGTAACATTCTCTGCTCAATATGACCCAAACCAAGCGCTGGCAGAAGGAGAAGTAGATATTAATGCTTTTCAACATGTTGCCTATTTAAATTTATTTAATACAAACAATAACTCGGATTTACAGGCCATTGGCACAACAATAATGGCCCCAATTGGCTTATATTCTAATAAATTTAAATCGCTAGATGAACTAAAAGACGGTGCAAAAATCGCAGTACCAAATGATCCTTCCAACTGGGGAAGAGCTTTACTACTACTTCAGGAGCATGGACTACTAACAGTAACGGACAATTTTGATGGTAATGGTGGGGAGGATCGAATTAAAGATAATCCAAAAAAAGTAACAATTTTGCCTGTTGATGGTGCGACAACGCCAAGGGTAATGGAGGATGCTGATTTTGCCGTTATTAACAATGGTGTGGCTGTAGAGGCTGGTCTATTATTGAAAGATGCCATCATTCATGAGAGTGAAACAGCTAAGCCATTTATTAATGTTATCGTGGCAAAGGCAGAAGACAAAAATAATGAAACATTGAAAAAAATAGTGGCAATTTATCAGCGTGATGAAACAGCTAAGTTTATTAAAGAAATATCAAACGGAAACTATATTCCTGTGAAAATGCCACTGGATGAATTAGCAACATGGAACGATTTCTATTCATATTAGAAAGGGTGTTTAACAATGACTAAGAAAAGAGAAATAAAGCTAGCCCTATATTTAATTGGAGCGGGTATGCATGTTGCTGCATGGAAGCACCCATCTGCACAAGCAAATGCAAGCATCGACATTAAGGCATTACAAAAAACAGCTCAGATTGCGGAAAAAGGAAAGTTTGATATAGCTTTCGTGGCAGACAGTTTAGCCATTAATCATGAATCACATCCACATATTTTAAATCGCTTTGATCCACTCATTCAAATAACGGCTTTAGCTGCAGCAACCACTAAAATTGGACTTGGTGCAACAGCTTCAACTACATACAGTGAGCCATATGTACTAGCAAGACAATTGATGTCTATTGATCATATAAGTAATGGAAGAGTAGCTTGGAATTTAGTGACAACAGCAGATGCTACAGGGGAAACGGCTTTAAATTTCAGCCGTGATAAACATTGGGAGCACGATCACCGCTATGAACGTGCAGAAGAATTTATCGATGTTGTTCGGTCATTATGGGATTCATGGGAGGATGATGCTTTTCTCTATGATCGAGATAATAATATTTTTTATGATCGTCATAAAGTGCATGAAACATCATTTAAGGGCAACTATTTATCTGTCAAAGGTCCGTTAAATATTGCTCGTTCTGTACAGGGGCAGCCTGTAATTGTGGAGGCTGGTGCATCTAAACCAGGCCAACAATTAGCTGCACGTACAGCAGAAGTTGTATTTGTCCATTGGGATAATATTGAAAAATCAAAAGAACACTATCGTCAATTAAAGGCACAGCTTGCTCCATTTGGCCGTACAGAAGAGGAGCTTCTCGTTTTACAGGGTATTTCCCCCATTGTGGGTGATACAGAAGAGGAGGCAATTCGTAAATTTAATGAGTTACAGTCATTGATTGACCCTTACGAAAGCTTAAAATTTGTTTCTGGGTATATGGGGAATGTTGACTTTTCAAAGTACTCACTCGATACACCTGCTATCGAAGTGGAATTTCCAGAAGTCAATAGTATTCAAAGTCACTTTTATGAGCACTTAGAGATAATTAAGAAAGAGAATTTAAAGGTTGGTGATTTATATGCACGCCTATTTGGACCTGCAAAGCGTGATGCTTTTGTCGGAACACCGACACAAATTGCAGATGAGATGGAGCGTTGGGTTACAGAGCGAGCAGCAGATGGCTTTATGCTACAGTTTCCATTATTACCACGAGATTTAGAGGATTTTGTTGACAAGGTAGTACCAATTCTACAAGTACGAGGCATTTATCGTAAAGATTATACAGGCACAACATTAAGAGAGCATTTAGGTTTGAAAAAGCCGCTGAATCGTTTTGCTCAAAGTAAGGTGACACAAGGATGATTGATATTTTTATTCGAAATGAACGAGAGCAAAAACTCGTTCAGTATGCTCAAAATTTAGCCAAGAAAATTGAGAAGACAGCAATTCGATATGACGAAAGTGGTGAATTTCCGTTTGAGCACTTTCAAATTTTAGAGGAGGCAGGTTATTTTCGATTAACAGTGCCAAAAAAATATGGTGGAGAAGAAATTTCTCTCTACGAAATGTTATTAGTACAGGAACAATTAGCTAGAGGGGATGCTTCTACTGCATTGTCAGTTGGCTGGCATTTATTAACGTTTTTGAATGTTCGTGAGGCGAAAACATGGCCAGAGCCTATATTTGCAGAATTAAGCCGAAAAGCTGTAGAAGAAGGCTCTCTACTAAATATTATTAACAGTGAACGTGGAAAGGGGAATATTTCTCGAGGAAGTTTACCTGGTACAATTGCTAAAAAAGTGCCAGGAGGATATCGCATTACTGGTGAAAAGGCATTTGCTTCCTTAGCACCGATTTTAAAACAATTCACCATTATTGCCTATGTAGAAGAAGAAAATTTAACAGCAGAGTTTCTCATTACCAAAAATGAACAGGTAGAGATTGTTGAAACATGGGATGCGATGGGCATGAGGGCGACCGGCAGTCATGATATTATTTTTCATGATACGTTTGTACCAGAGGAAGCATTGCTATACAGACATCGCCAAAATGAGGTTAATCGCTTCTTAGCTGATGGTCGTGTCTATTCATTAGAAATTCCAGCTGTTTACTTAGGGGTGGCAGGTGCAGCAAGAGATTATGCCATTGATTTTGCGAAAAATACGTATTCACATAGCTTAGAAAATACTATCGCTCATGCGAGTCATGTGCAACAAAAAATCGGTGAAATAGAAGTACTTTACCAAACTGCACGAAGAACTTTGTATAGTATTGCAGCGCAGGTTGAACAAAATCCAGCTCTTAAGGAGCAACTATCGGAGTCTGTTAGTATTGCCAAGTATGTTATTTGCAATAATGCCATCGATATTGTAACAAAAGCCATGCAGGTTGTAGGAGGACGAAGTTTATCGAAGGAAAACAAAATCCAACGCCTATTTAGAGATGTTCAATGTAGCCGCTTTAATCCTCCAGCAGATGATGTGGTTATTACTCAACTTGCGATAGGGTTATTGATCGATAAGAAGCGAGAAACTTTTCAATTATAGTATGAACAGTAAAAGACTTAGATAGAAATTATCTGCCAGCAAAAATAGTTGGCAGATTTTTTTGTGTGTGCCATTTCTACTGAATTATCGATTTCTGTTTGTCGTGAAAGTTGATTTCTAGTATGATATTGGATAGTGATAGGGGGGAAACCCGTGGATAACGGTTCAAAAAAACAAGAAATGTTTTCAAAAATGCAAGAAAGAAAATCTGAGGTAAAAATCGTGAGAAAAATCGTTGCTATTATAGCTATTGTTTTTGTTCTACTATTAGTGATTGTTGGTTTCCTTGGCTACAATTATGTAAAAAGTGCCCTCAAACCAGTAGATCCAGATTCAACGAAAACAATTGCTGTTGAAGTACCAATTGGCTCAAGTTTAAGCTCAATTTCTACCTTATTAGAGAAAAAAGGCGTTATTAAAGATGCTCGTGTATTTAAATACTACGCAAAGTTTAAAAATGAATCTCAGTTCCAGGCAGGAACTTATGATTTAACAAAGGCAATGACGTTAGATGAGCTAATCGAAAGCTTAAAAACAGGAAAGGTATATCGTAAGCCAGTCTTTACGATGACAATTCCTGAAGGCCTAACACTTGAACAAATTGGTAATATTGTGGAGAAGAAAACGCCATATACACAAAAGGAATTTATGGATTTAGTAACAAGTGATGCATTTGTTCAAAAGATGATGGCTAACTATCCCGAGCTTGTGACAGATGCAGTTTTAGCTGATAATATTCGCTATGATTTAGAGGGCTATCTTTTCCCTGCTACTTATTCTTATTTTGAAGAAAAGCCATCATTGGAATCAATCGTAGAAGAAATGATTGGGGCAATGGATAAGGTTGTGAAGAATTACAGTGATTTACTTGCAGAAAAACAGATGTCTGTACATCAATTAGTAACATTTGCTTCATTGCTTGAGGAAGAAGCTACTGCCCAAACAGATCGAGAAACTATTGCCAGTGTGTTTTATAATCGTCTAGATCAGGGAATGCCACTTCAGACAGATCCAACTGTTTTATATGCACTTGGCTCTCATAAAAATCGAGTACTATATGAAGATTTAGAGGTAGAAAATGCTTACAATACTTACAAAAACAAAGGTCTACCACCTGGTCCAATTGCAGGTGCAGGGAAGTCTTCTATTGAAGCAGCACTGAATCCAAGCAGCACAGATTATCTCTACTTCCTAGCAGATAAAGAGGGAGTAAATCACTTCTCTAAAACCTATGATGAGCATTTGCAAAAGGTGGAAAAATATTTACGTAAGCCAGAGTAATGACTCAAAATAGAAAAAGTATATAGTATTCCTATGGATAGAAGGAAAGAAAAATAGCTTTCCTTCTATTTTCGTGCTATTATAAATTGTGATTTTTGATAAATCCGCATACGGTCAGAACTTTCATGCTGGATAATATACGTGGTGGCAATTGTTTTGAGCATAAAGAAACAATTGCTCATTTTTGTATGGCAAAGTACCAAGACATCACGTTTGGTCTTTTTCTTTTTGGTGTAAATGAATGATGAAGTACAGACAACAAGTGAGGGCTTGTTGCCTTTTAAATGAGGGTGGATTTAACAATGGAATTATCAGATGCATATATACAATCATTTATTCAACCACGTAATGGACTGCTTTTAGAAATGGAAGCATTCGCGGAGGAGAATCATGTACCGATTATGCAGCTTGCAGGTATCGATGCACTGAATCAACTGCTACGTATTCAAAATCCGTCAAAAATTTTAGAAATTGGTACTGCTATCGGTTATTCTGCACTAAGAATGGCAGAGGCTTTGCCAAATGTGAATATCGTGACAATAGAGCGTGATCCAGAGCGTGTGACAAGAGCTAAAGCTTATATTAAACGTTCAACCGTATCTGATCGGATTACAGTCATTGAAGGAGACGCTTTAGAGGTAGACGATGAGGCTATTCAAACAATATTCGATGCAGTTTTTATCGATGCAGCAAAGGGACAATATCAGCGCTTTTTTGAAAAATATGCCCCACTTGTGAAATCAGGTGGAGTCTTGTATATCGATAATATGTACATGCATGGTTTATCTGATTTAGATTTGAAGGATGTCCCACGTCGTAAACGTACAATGATTCGCAATTTAAAAAACTTCACGGATTGGATAATGCAGCATCCTGATTATACAAGTGCGTTTTTACCAGTCGGTGATGGTTTATTACTATGTTTGAAGAGGTGACTACTATGAAAAAACCAGAATTGCTTGTGACACCACAATCATTAGAGCATATAAAAGCACTTTTAGAAGCTGGAGCAGATGCTTTTGTAATTGGTGAACAACAATTTGGTCTACGTCTAGCAGGAGAATTCTCTGTTGATGAAGTGGAAGAAGCAACAAAGCTTATTCATGCAGCAGGTAAAAAGGTCTATGTTGCAGTCAATGCACTTTTCCATAATGAAAAGATAGATGCACTTGCTGACTATTTAAAAGAAATGCAACGTATCGGTGTGGATCGTTTAATTTTTGGCGACCCAGCCGTATTAATTATTCGTCGTGAGCAAGGAGTAACAATTCCTTTACATTGGAACCCAGAGACGACTGCTACAAACTGGTTTACAGCAAACTATTGGGGAAAACGCGGCGCAACTCGTGCAGTGCTTGCTCGTGAACTTTCGTTAGATGAAGTGTTGGAAATAAAAGAGAATGCTGAATTAGAGATTGAAGTACAAGTTCATGGCATGACATGTATGTTCCAATCGAAGCGCCCACTACTTGGGCATTATTTCTTATATCAAGATAAAGTTATGGAAATTGAAAATCGTAAAGAAAATCGTAATATGTTCCTACATGATGATGAGCGTAATAATAAATATCCTATTTATGAAGATGTAAATGGCACGCATATTTTCAGTCCAAATGATATGTGTGTTATTGATGAGCTTGGCGAATTATTTGAGGGTGGCATTGATGCTCTGAAAATTGAGGGTGTTCTGCAAACACCAGAATATGTGGTGACAGTGACAGAAGCCTACCGCAAAGCCATAGATACTTATTTTGATGAATCAGAAGAAGCTTATGAAGAGATAAAAGATGATTTATTAGCAAAAATAGAAGAAATTCAGCCAGCTATCAGACCATTAGACACAGGCTTTATCTTCAAGGAAACAGTTTACTAAGAGGGGGCAAGAACATGGCATTAGCGTTAGCACAAAATGACAAAATTCGTGAGATTGTCGACGGTAAACGTGTCATTACAAAAAAACCAGAGCTACTTGCCCCAGCAGGTAGCTTAGAGAAATTAAAAATTGCTGTTCATTATGGGGCCGACGCTGTATTTATCGGCGGTCAAGAGTTTGGTTTACGTTCAAACGCAGATAACTTTTCTATTGAGGAAATGCGTGAGGGAGTAGAATTCGCCAATAAATACGGTGCGAAAATCTATGTTACAACTAATATTTTTGCCCACAATGAAAATATGGATGGCTTAGAGCAGTATTTAAAGGATATTGAATCTGCAGGTGTTACAGGCATTATTGTAGCGGACCCTCTGATTATTGAAACATGCCGCTCAGCCGCACCAAAGCTTGAAATTCACCTTTCCACACAGCAATCGCTTTCAAACTGGAAAGCGGTGCAGTATTGGAAAGAGGAAGGCTTACATCGTGTAGTGTTAGCCCGTGAAGTAGGCGGCGAGGAAATGCAGCTAATGAAGGAAAAGGTTGATATTGAGATTGAGGCATTCGTCCATGGGGCAATGTGTATCGCTTATTCTGGTCGCTGTGTGCTTTCAAATCATATGACAGCTCGTGACTCCAACCGAGGTGGTTGCTGTCAATCTTGTCGTTGGGACTACGATTTATATGAATTAGAAGATGGCCAAGAAAAAGCGTTGTTTGATGACAATTATGCACCCTTTGCTATGAGTCCAAAAGACTTAAAGTTAATCGAGGCCATTCCTCACATGATTGAACTTGGCATTGATTCATTAAAAGTGGAAGGTCGTATGAAATCCATTCACTATGTGGCGACAGTTGTTTCCGTGTATCGTAAAGTAATTGATGCCTATTGTGCAGATCCTGATAATTTTAAAATTAAACGTGAATGGCTAGAGGAGCTAGATAAATGTGCCAACCGTGATACGGCTGAAGCATTTTTCCACGATGCACCTGGCTTCGAGGAGCAAATGTTTGGTGTTCATGGCCGTAAAACAACCTATGAATTTGCTGGTTTAATTTTAGACCATGATCCAGAGACAAAAATTGTCACAATGCAGCAACGAAATTATTTTAAGCCAGGCGATGAAGTAGAGTTCTTCGGCCCTGAAATCGAAAACTTCTGTTTAACAATGGGAGAAATATGGGATGAGGACGGTAATAGCTTAGATGCAGCCCGTCATCCATTGCAAATTGTTAAATTTAAATGTGATACACCATTAAAACCGCATAACATGATGCGAAAGGAGAATAATTAATGGCAGCGAAGCGTCCAGTCGTCATCGGAATCGCTGGTGGCTCATGCTCAGGTAAAACGAGTGTGACAAATGCTATTTATGATGTTTTCCGAGATCATTCAGTGGTTGTAATTGAACAAGATTTTTACTATAAGGATCAAAGTCATTTAACGTTTGAGGAACGTTTAGGTACAAACTATGATCATCCGTTAGCATTCGATAATGATTTGTTAATTAAACACATAAAAAAATTGTTGTCTCGTCAATCTATCGAAAAGCCAGTATACGATTATGTACAGCATACAAGGGCAAATGAGGTTATTCATGTAGAGCCTGTAGATGTTATTATACTAGAAGGTATTTTAGTGCTAGAGGACGCAGATTTACGTGATTTAATGGACATAAAATTATTTGTTGATACGGACTCTGATTTACGAATTATCCGTCGTATCATGCGAGATATAAAGGAACGTGGACGAACAACAGATTCTGTCATCGACCAATATTTAACGGCCGTTCGTCCAATGCATAATCTATTTATTGAACCAACTAAACGTTATGCTGATATCATTATTCCAGAAGGTGGGGATAATGAGGTTGCCATTGATTTAATGGTCACGAAAATTAAAACTATTCTTGAAACCGACAACGTATTGTAATAAGATAGAGTGGTATTGACAATATTTACATGCTTATCGGTGCATATTTCTGAAAAGCATGCATACTATTAGGTCAAAGCGTAATTTGAAAACGTTTAAAAATAATAAAATTCGACTAAATGCATATTATAGGCATTTAGTCGAGTTTTATGTTTTTATATTGATGAAATAAGGAGTGAAGGACTTTGGCAAATGAAAAACAATACCCAATGACTGCTGAGGGTAAACGAAAATTAGAAGAAGAATTAGTGAAATTAGAAACGGAAACACGTAAGGAAATCGTTGAACGTATTAAAATTGCCCGTGATTTCGGAGATCTTTCAGAAAATGCTGAGTATGATTCAGCAAAAGAAGAACAAGCCTTTCTAGAAGGACGCATTTCTACATTAAAATCAATGATTCGTAACGCGGTGATTATTTCTGAGGATGAAACTGACAACAGTGTAGTATCACTTGGGAAAACGGTTACATTTGTAGAAATCATTAATGGTAAACCATCGACTGAAGAGGAATCATATACTATTGTAGGTTCAGCTGAAGCTGATCCAATGGAATTCCGTATTTCTAATGAATCCCCAATCGCAAAAGGCTTACTTGGCCGTGCCAAAGGTGAAGAGGTTGTTGTACAAACACCAGGCGGCGAAATGAAAGTTAAGATTCTTTCTATAAAATAATTATATTTTTGGTACAAGCAGTTAACTCCTCTTCTCAGAAGAAAGTTAACTGCTTTTAATTTATAAAGACTTTATACTCTGGAGGATATGGAAAATAAAAAAAGACACAAATATTTTGCATGTGCTGTCGAAATTGATAAAATATTGGCTAGAGAGGGGGAGAATTTCATGAGTGAACGACAAACTCGAAGCAGTCGTCATTTGCAGCCATCTCATAATAAAAAGCTAGATAAACTATTGAATGTATTAATTGGTATAGTTGTAGTATTAATTATTATCACAGCTACCTATGTGTTTAAATGGCAAGATGATGCAGAAAAAGCCGTGAAAGATGAGCCGACACAAGAGCAAAAGAATGATAGTAAGCAGGTTGAGGAAGAGCCTTCGCCTTCTAAAGAGGATAATAAGGATGCAACCACAGATGATAACGAACCTACGAAGGAAGAACCTATCGAAGAAGAAATAGTATCTGAACAGGACAAACCTCAGGAAACTACGTCTGATAATCCGATTGTAGACAAGGTTGTGACGAATAAAGACTGGAAACCTACACCTACGACACAAACAGGTCAGCATGTATCTTCATACGATGTTAAATCTGTAGACTGGGCAGAAAAGGTGGCAACAATTACAGCTGCAACAGGCATTGAAAAGGACAACATGATTATTTGGCGTATTCAAAATAACGGGAGCGCTAACACTGCTATAGCAACTGTGTCAACGAATGATAAAACAGCGATGTATAGGGTTAGTATGGAATGGATTGATCAAGAGGGCTGGTTACCAGTAAAACTCGAGCAGTTAAATACATTAAATGGCGCCTATTGACGAAAATAACTCTTTTGTTTATTTTTAATAGAGTATAAAGAAGGGAAGAAACAAATCTATGAAAATTGCAGTAATTGGCGCAATGGAAGAAGAAGTAGAGCTACTACGAGCATCATTAGAAGATGGGAAAAGCACAACAATTGCAGGTAGTGAATATACAACAGGAATCTATGATGGCAAAGAGGTTGTGTTATTAAAAAGTGGCATTGGTAAAGTAAATGCTGCCATGTCAACTACGATTCTCCTACATGAATTCCAACCAGATGTAGTCATTAATACAGGCTCTGCTGGAGGCTATGATGAGTCACTTGAAGTAGGAGCAGTTGTCATTTCAGACGAGGTTCGTCATCATGATGTGGACGTAACAATTTTCGGCTATGAGATTGGTCAGATGGCTGGCATGCCGGCAGCATACAAATCAGATGAGAAGCTAATGAAAGTGGCTGAAGAGGCTGTAAAGGCAGTTGGAGAGCACCAATTTGGTATAGGCTTAATTTGCTCAGGAGATGCTTTTATGAATGATCCTGTACGTGTAGAAGCCGTACGTCATCATTTCCCTCAAATGAAGGCAGTTGAAATGGAGGCAGCAGCTGTTGCACAAGTATGCTATCAGTTCGGGACACCATTTGTGGTAATCCGTGCTTTATCAGATATCGCAGGGAAAGAATCCAATATTAGCTTCGATGAATTTTTACCTGTGGCTGCAAAACATTCAACACAAATTGTTTTAAAAGCGATTGAAATGATATAAGTTATTTTATTGACTGAGTAGCCTCATAATAGGGAGATCAATTACACCCCAGTATAATTGTGTCCGGATTTTTCGAGCCCGAAAAGCTCCTCTTCAAAATCCATGACATCCTTTGGGCCACTGCTGAATGAAGATAAATTACACATAATCGACACAATGTACAATTAGTAGTGTGAGAAAAATCACAGTTAAATAATTTTATGGATGCTACACTGTCATTAATTAAATCTCTTCAAATGATTGGGAGGTATTCATGATGTTATTTTTAACAGTTGGTGTAGTTATTATTACAACTTTACTCGGTTCACTTATTTCAGCAGAGCTCTCAGAAACTGTATAGGAATATAAAAAAGCTTCCTTGCGATATTTTTTATCGCAAGGAGTTTTTTTCGATATAAGGGTGTTAAAATTATTCAGAAGATTTATATACATATTTTTTTCCTTCCTTCGTAATATGTTTTCTAAAAAATTCGATTTATGATTGGTAGTTGTAACAAAAAATACAAGAATACTAATCGTGCATATCGTAGATTTTATTGCTATTTTCGATACATCAATTTACAATAAATTATTCAATGGTCTTTTGGTCTCGTTTATACAATTGATATAGTTTGATTAGTGCCCGCTTCTCAATACGCGACACATAGCTACGCGAAATATTTAAACGTGCTGCAATCTCCTTTTGGGTAAGAGCATCCTGTTGATTTAAGCCATAGCGAAGTGTTACAATTTCGAGTTCACGTTCGTCAAGCATGTGCAAATAATGATAGAGCTGTGCAACATGTTCCTTATGCTCAATTTTTTCTGTGGCACTTTCTTCATCACATTGTAAAAGATCGCGAATTTGTAGCGCATTGCCATCTTTGTCAGTACCGATTGGCTCGAATAAGGAAACATCCTTTTGCACCTTTTTCTGTGTCCGCAAATGCATTAATATTTCATTTTCAATACAGCGGGCAGCGTAAGTGGCAAGACGAGTTTTTTTGTCAGGTGTATAGCTTTCTACAGCTTTCATAAGACCAATAGTGCCGATGGAAATATAATCATCAAGTTGTTCGTGCTTTGGATGGAATTTTTTCACAACGTGGGCAACGAGCCGCATATTGCGCTCTATTAAATCAAGACGCGCCTGCTCATCACCGCCTAAAAATCGTTCAATACAAGCAGCTTCCTCTTCTTTAGAAAAGGGTTTATGGAATGTTTGCCCCTTTAAATAACCAAGTAGCGCTGGGATCTCAAGCCATAACTGCAACATAGATGTAAAAATTCCGCTCATTGAATGATTTCATCCTTTCCCCATTTTTCGACAGTATATGTTAGGAAACTGTGTTAAATGAAAAAAAGTGCAACAGCAAATGTGCTGTTACACTTTTTTTAACGTGAATGTACTAATCATCAATAGAGCTAGTATTGGAAAAAGGAAAAGATAAAATGCCGGGTGGAACGCAGTAGATGCAAAATACGTTAAAGTTAAGAGAGTACCTGCAGCTGTAATTGGTAACCCTGTAAAATAGCCGTTTGCTTCACTAATATTAAAGCGAGCTAATCTCATCGCACCACAGACGATATACAGTACGGTCATCATCATGCCGACGAAACCAAAGTCTACTAATACCACTTCATACATTAATAATGCAGGCGCTACACCAAATGATATAATATCACTCATAGAGTCTAACTGTTTACCTAGATCAGACACTTGTCCGAGAGCTCTGGCTACCTTCCCATCGTAACGATCTAGAAGGGCAGCAATAAAGATAAATAAGACACTGTAGCTATAGTATTCATGTAATGTAGCCATTATGGCTGCGCCACCAAAGGACATATTACTGATTGTAATGAAGTTTGCTGCTTGCGATTTCATTTTCTTAACCGTGGTATCCACCAACTTGTGATAAAAAAACAAGGGGGATCACTCCTTTACACTTAAGATATTGTACCATTATACTTCGAATGCGAAAAAATTGACAGTCTAAATTAATCGATAGGGGTTTTGTTTTATGAAAGAAAAATTATATCAACGCTTGATTGAATTAACAAATGGCAAGCAATCCTCTCAACTTTTACAAACGATTGCAAAAGCTAAGTGGAGTAAACGTATAATCCCTAGCTATATGAAGGTATACGATATTAACCTTGAAGAAGTTTCAAAAAAACCACAACAATTTTCAAGTTTACATGATTTTTTTACAAGGGAGCTTTTGGAGCATGTCAGACCAATTGAAGAAAATCCAACTACCTACACGAGCCCTGTTGATGCAAAGGTGGAATCCTTTGGTCGTATCGAATGGGATATGACGTTTCTTGTAAAGGGGAAGCCGTATGCTTTACAGGATTTACTTGGCAATAAAGAACGTGCTTCACAATATGCTGATGGTCATTTTATTGTGTTTTACCTAAGTCCTGCTGACTATCATCGTATTCATAGCCCTATTGATGGATTAGTGCTAAGACAATATACACTTGGACAAAAATCGTATCCTGTAAATCAGCTCGGACTTTCCTATGGAAAAAAACCAATTTCTCATAATTATCGTCAAGTAACAGAGCTAAAGGTGGCTAATGGTCAACAGGTAGCGTTTATTAAGGTGGGTGCGACTTTTGTTAACTCTATAGTCCTTACAAACACTACAGCACAGTGGCGTAAGGGTGAAGAAGTAGGCTATTTTTCATTCGGCTCAACGGTCGTTATGTTATTTGAAAAAGCAGCAATTGAATTTACGGACAATGTAGTGCAGGGAAGCCCAATTCGAATGGGTGAAGCCTTTGCAAATATGCTATAATGGTCGAATAATACGTTTAGATTAGGGGTCGCTATTTTGTATAATTTTTTATTACCAGATGAATTTGTGACGAGTATTTTTGAAATTACACCAGAAAAGCTTCAAGACTTAGGCATTAAAGGTATTATTACAGATTTAGATAATACGCTTGTGGAATGGGATCGTGCTGATGCAACGGAAGAACTAATTATTTGGCTTCGTATCATGAAGGAAACAGGTATTCGTGTTATTATTGCGTCAAATAATAATGAAGCACGTGTAAAGCATTTTGCTGAGCCATTAGGTATTCCTTATATCCATAAGGCAAAAAAACCATTTCGTAATGCCTTTTATAGTGCCATCGTTCAATTAGGGCTACGTCCGAATGAGGTAGTTATGGTAGGAGATCAACTCTTAACGGATGTCATGGGCGCTAATCGCTTAGGCTTGCATACAGTACTTGTAAAACCTGTGGCACAATCTGATGGGCTCGTAACAAAATTCAATCGATTTATTGAACGACGCGTGTTCAATGATTTAAAACGAAAAGGAATTATGACTTGGGAGGAAAAAGAATGAACGAAATGCCAAATTGTATTGGCTGTGGTACAACAATTCAAACAGAAGATAAAACAGCAGTTGGATATGCCCCTCCATCATCATTAGAAAAAGACGTGGTCATTTGCCAACGTTGCTTCCGTTTGAAAAATTATAATGAAATTCAACCAGTGTCATTAACAGATGACGACTTTTTACGCATTCTTAATGGTCTTGGAGCACAGCAAGGCTTAATCGTAAAAATTGTTGATATTTTTGACTTTAATGGGAGCTGGCTACCAGGACTTCACCGTTTTGTTGGGAAAAATCCTGTGTTATTAGTCGCGAATAAGGCTGACTTATTACCGAAATCAGTAAAACCAAAAAAAGTAATTAATTGGTTAAAACGTGAGGCAAAGGCTCTTGGTCTGCAACCTATCGATGTACTTTTAGTGAGTGCCCATAAAGGTAAAGGAATGGCTGAAGCAATGGAAGCTATTGACGAATACAGAAATGGGCAAAATGTTTATGTTGTAGGCTGTACAAATGTTGGGAAATCCACGTTCATTAATCGCATCATTAAACAGGCTACAGGTGAGGGTGAAGTGATTACTACTTCTCATTTCCCAGGAACAACTTTGGACATGATTGAAATACCATTAGATGATGGTAGTGCATTATATGACACACCAGGGATTATTAATCATCATCAGATGGCACACCATATTGATGCAAGTGAATTAAAATATATTATGCCTAAAAAAGAAATAAAGCCAAAAGTGTATCAACAAAATGCTGGACAAACATTATTTATCGGCGCCCTTGCTCGTTTTGACTTTATTCAAGGAGATCGTTCGGCATTTACGGTTCACGTGGCAAATGATTTACCAATACACCGAACAAAGCTTGAGAAGGCAGATACATTGTATGCAGAGCATAAGGGTGAATTGCTGGCACCTCCAACTGCTGAATTTATAGAACAGCTACCTCCATTAGTGCGTCATGAGTTTTCTATCAAAGAAGCGAAAACAGATGTTGTATTTTCGGGTCTTGGATGGATTACTGTACAGCATGCCAATGTAGTTGTAGCAGCTTATGCACCAAAGGGTGTACAAGTTTCAATTCGCCCATCACTAATTTAGGGTATACAAGTAGAGAAGAGGGACTAGGAAATGAAGAAATGGTTTGCGGTTATGGGTGATCCTATTGAACACTCAAAATCACCAGCGATGCACAATGCTTGGTTTAGGGAGATGTCGATAGATGCAACATATATTCCAGTGCATGTATCGTCTGAAAGCCTAGAATCTGCAGTTGCGGGTTTGAAAACGTTAGGTGCAAGTGGCTGGAACGTTACAATTCCACATAAAACAGCAATCATTCCCTATTTAGATGAGCTAGATGAGTTAGCGGAAAAAATGGGTGCTGTAAATACGGTTGTTCGAACAAAGGAAGGTACATTAAAAGGGTATAATACTGACGGTGTTGGCTTTGTCCGTTCATTAGAGGAAGCTGTTGGGAAGTCACATAAGGACAAGCCAGTGCTGTTAATCGGTGCTGGCGGTGCTGCCCGAGGCATTGCTTTTGCGATGCAGCAGCAGGGCTATGAAAATTTAACCATTGCCAATCGTACAGTAGCCAATGCACAGGCGATTGTCGATGAAATGGATACAGGTCAGGCTATATCCTTAACAGAGGCTGAAGCAACCTTAGCTGATTTCGGCATTTTGGTGCAAATGACATCGGCTGGACTTGCTACGGGCAATTTTTCAATGCCATTTTCACTTGATCGTCTTACAAAGGGCGCAATTGTTGCGGATATTGTGTATAATCCATTAATGACACCTTTTCTACAAGCAGCTGAAGAAAAGGGAGCAACCATTGTCACAGGACTTGGAATGTTTGTTCATCAAGGAGCCATTGCCTTCGAGTATTGGCTAGGTGAATCCCCAAATACAAATTCAATGATTGCGCAATTAAAGGCGCAATTAGGAGGATACTAATTTTTATGTTAACAGGTAAACAAAAACGTTTTTTACGTGCAGAGGCACATCACTTAACACCAATTTTTCAAGTAGGAAAAGGTGGCGTTAATGACGAAATGACAAAGCAAATTCGTGAGGCATTAGAAGTACGAGAACTTATTAAAGTACGCATTTTAGATAACTGTGAGGAGGACAAGCATGAAGTTGCAGAAGCACTAGCAAAGGGTGCCCATGCAGAGCTTGTGCAATTAATTGGATTAACAGTTGTTTTATATAAAGAATCGCGTAATCAAAAAAAGATTGTACTACCGAAAGCAACGAAATAAGGTGAGCTGATGAAACGAATCGGTTTATTGGGAGGAACATTCAATCCACCACATAATGGCCATTTAATGATGGCAAATGAGGTACTACATGCATTGGATTTAGATGAAGTACGCTTTATGCCTAATGCGCTGCCACCTCATAAGTTTGCACGTCATGATGCCAGTGATATGGAGAGGCTAGAAATGGTCAAGCGTGCTATAAGTCCTTATCCACATTTTTCTGTGGAGTCGTATGAGGTAGAGAAGGGTGGCGTATCCTATTCATATGAAACACTTTCTGCGTTGTGCATAAGAGAGCCAAATGTAAAATTTTACTTTATCATTGGAGGCGATATGATTGATTCCCTTCATTCATGGTACTGTATTGATGAGCTGGTGAACCTTGTGCAATTTGTAGGGGTAAAGCGTCCAAGGACTGAGGCTAATTCAGAGTACCCTATTTTAATGGTGGAAGTTCCTCAAATCGATTTATCGTCCACACTAATTCGTGAACGTCTTTCTACGGGAGGAACAGTTACCTTTTTATTGCCTGAAGCGGTAGAGGCATATATACGAGAGGAAGGTCTTTATGGAACGCGAACAGTATTTAGCGGCGATTAAGCCTCGTATGCCTGAAAAGCGCTATATTCATACCATTGGGGTAATGGAAACAGCTATAGAGCTAGCCAAAAAGTATGGCGAGGAAGAGAAAAAAGCAGAAACGGCAGCTATCCTTCATGATATTGCAAAATATGCTGAAATTGAATGGATGGAGAATATTGTTCGTGCTGAAAAATTAGATGCTCGTTTGCTAGGCTGGGGTAGTGAACTGTTGCACGGTCCAGTAGGTGCATATATCGCTGAAAGTGAATTTGCATTAACAGATGAGGATATGCTTAATGCGATTCGTTTTCATACAACAGGGCGTGCTGGTATGAGCCGTTTAGAAAAAATAATTTTTGTAGCGGATATGATTGAGCCTAATCGTAAATTTGATGGTGTAGATCGTCTGCGTAAAAAGGCGGAAAAAGGTTTGGATAAAGCGATGAGTGCTTGTGTGCGCCATACATTGGCTTTTCTAATTGACACAAAACAGCCAATTTATCCATTATCAATAGAATGTTATAACGATATGATGAAAAGAGAGGACAGTGAAGGATGACTTCAACTTTATTACAAGCAGCTTACAAAGCAATAGACGACAAACATGGGGAGGACATTGTCGTTTTAAATATGCAAGGTATTTCACTTTTAGCAGATTATTTTATCATTGCTCATGGTAACTCAGATCGCCAAGTGCAAGCTATTGCGCGTGAGTTACAGGATGTGGCTGAAAAAGAGGGCTATGAAATTCGTCGTGTTGAAGGTTTCGATGCAGCTCGCTGGGTTTTAGTAGACTTAGGAGATGTAGTAGCACACGTATTCCATAAGGATGAGCGCGCTTATTATAATTTAGAGCGTCTATGGGGCGATGCACCGCAACTAGACATCCCCGAGGCTTAAGTGAGTAGCTACGAACGTTTTGCCCATGTGTATGATGAACTGCAAGTCGATATTCCCTACGATAAATATGTAGAATGGGTTTTGCAGCATGCACCATGTAATCAATTCCCTAAACTCTTAGACATCGGCTGTGGTACAGGTGTGCTTAGTCTGTTATTAGCAAGGGCTGGTTACAGTGTGAGTGGAATTGATCTATCTGAAAATATGCTCTCAATTGCCGCAGAACGATTTGCTGATGTAGGATTACATGTCCCCCTATTTTGTATGTCAATGGATGAATTAGAGGGCTTTGAGGCGCTTGACGTTGTAACAATAGCTATTGACTCATTAAATTATGTCTTACAGGAAAAAGCAGTTTATGTTACATTAGAGCGAATATATAATGCTCTAAAAGATGGCGGTCAACTATTTTTTGATGTGCATTCACTATATAAAATGAATGATATTTTTTTAGATAGTCCATTTACGTATGACAATGGTGATATTAGCTATGTATGGCATACGGAGCCAGGTGATTTCGAACACTCTGTTATTCATCAAATGACTTTTTTTGTCAGAGATGCTGTAAGTGATTTGTATGAACGCTTCGACGAGGAGCATATTCAACGTACATTCCCCATTGAGCAATATATGACATGGCTTCGTACAATTGGTTTCAACCATGTGGAGGTAACCTCGGATTTTACAGATGATGCCCCTGAATACGAAAGTGAACGCATTTTTATTCGTGCGGTGAAATAAAAAAACAGCTTGTTGGTATATATCCAGCAAGCTGTTTTTTTATGGCAAAAAAAGAAAAGTGACGGATAGAATCCACAAATCGGTGGATAGAATAGTCAAAATGATAGATAGAATTCAGCAACAGTTGTCCCTTTTAAAGTCTTGGGTCGACAGGGTCGCTTTCAAGTGCTAATGTGCCTAGTACACATTCATGTATGCGGGCGGTTGATTCGCCTCTGACAAAACGCTCAATCCCTTCTAATCCGAGTGCGAATTCACGTAATGCATTCCTCATTTTTTTACTTGGGTTGCGTTCTTTAAGTTTTATTAAATTTGAAGTCTGTAAATAATCCATGCCATAGATGATGCGCAAATACTCGCGCCCACGTACTTTAATTGCTGGCTGAATTAATTTGCCTTTATATGTTGTTACAAATAGTTCAGGTTTAATCACAATCCCTTCATGACCAGCAGCAGTCATTTCCTCCCACCATGCAATGACCTCCTGCTCAGAGGCTTCATCATGAATAATTTTATAGTCTGTTTCAATAAAGATGTCGGAGTTTTTGGCAAATAGTCGATTCATTTCCATATGCCATGTATGTGGTTTGTGGAAATACGTTTCAGCGCTATGTGCTAATACATGGAAGGGAGCTATTTGAATAGCTGACGTGTCTTGAACCTCCCAGCAGTAGTTTTGATAAATCGTTGAAAATTGTTGTGCATTGTTAAGTAAATATTGATAGTCTTGAAGCCATTCTGATACATTGATTTGTGTTGTATTTTGTAATTTCTCTACAAGCTTTGAACGGTCCATCAGTGCTTGTTCAGCGACATGTGCATATTGCTGATCAATTAGCTGCTGTGCTTTTAAGTTCCAAGGTAGAATTTCGGCATCAAGCAGAACAAAATTCGTATTAAATTTTTCAAAGTAGTTTTTCCCAAGCAGTTCAGAATGAAGCTGTTGAACAATTTTAAATTCCATCTCTTTATCAAAAAAGCGTCTGCCGGTTCTAGTAGTCAAAATACCGAACATTTCCATATCCATATATTCTTTTGCAACTTGTTCATCCTTAAATAGTAAAACTACTGCACGACTCCCCATGTGTTTCTTCTCGGCAATCATTGTTTGCACGCCGTGTTTTTTATAATAAGCAAATGCTTCAGCAGGATGCTCTAAAGTATTGTCTAGAGCAGAAGTTTGCGGAGTGGGACTCATAGTTGGTGGTATATAAATAAGTTGTTCTAAGGGTACTGTATAGTGAGAAACGCTGTCTATAGCCGCTTTTGCTTGCGCACCAGGAATTTGTATTGCGCCCAAGTACGAGGTTTCAACAGCAAATCCCGCTAGAAATGCCGCAATGTTCGGTGGCTCGAACCGTTTTGCTTTCGCTTCAAGTAAGGGATTATTTTGCGTACCAGCATAGTTTTTATAGGCATTTACAGAAATAATTGTTTGTTCAGGATATCGAAATGCGGTTAATTGACCACCAAAGACAACGCCCTGATCGATATTCAAAGTATGATTCTGTTTAAGAGGATTGATTTTTGGGTCATGCCCCCAAATAATTAGCTGGGATGTTTGATGCTCAGTAAACCAATCATTGCGTATAGGCTTGCCAGAAATATTTAGCTCTTGTACATCTCCATAGCGACAGAAATCAGAAATTCTAGATGATTGCTTGCCTATATAACGGTCACGAATTCCTGCATGCGTGACAACAGCGGATGCAAGGCCTTTATTCATTAACACGTAATGGGAAGGTGCAGCAAGTAAACATTTTGCTAGTCGTGCTTTTAAGGCTGCTGTTTGCGCCCCTCCATAGGTATTTTCATAGTCCATAAATTCTGCTTCTACCAGCTCATCCCCATGATGCAACGATACATTTCGTCCGTCTAACCAACGAGCAATTTTCCAGCCATGATTACTATCGGTCATAAAGGCAAGTCCGCGCTCGATATGACGTTCAAAAAATTCCATGGTTTTGATTGATTTTGGCCCTCTACTCATAATATCGCCCACTGAAACAAAGCGTCGGCCTTGTGGGTGAATAAAATAACCCTCGTTATTAACTTCGTATTCTAGCTTTTTAAGTAATTCAAGTAATTCGTCATAACAACCGTGAATATCGCCAATAATATCAAGCCCTGCATCTACATTTAGATATAAAGGGGACTCTTGTCTAGTTAGCGTTAGCGCCTCTATTTCTTTTACAAAATATGTTTTCAAAAACGACTCTTTTTTTATCAATCGTTTTTCCGATTTCAATAATCGTGCCTGTTGTTTAATGCGTTTAATTCCTCGTGGGTCCTTACGCATCGTATCACGTTGTAGTAATTCTTCTAGGGGAATATCTAATACAATTGCACAAACAGGAACATGTAGCTTTTTACCAAGTAAAATGTATTGTTGACGTTCTTCTGATTTTAGGTGAGTTGCATCGACAAAGGTGCATTTATTCAACGTACATCTTGCTTCTAAAACCCGCTCCATAACGGCAAATGCTTGCGTTGAGATTGCGAAATATTGTTCATATAAAAGTTCTGCTTCTTCCTGTGAATGGCCTTGAAAATTTATATAATTCGAATCTGAAACAAGTGTCCGATATGTATCTGAACTAATGATTTCTGAAGGAGAAAGGATGCCTGTATTTACCCAGTGTTGTAAAAGTGTCGATTTCCCACTATTGGATGGACCAATTAGCAGAACAATCCCAATGCTTGGTATGGTAATGTTCATAAAATCATCTCCTTTTTCCTGAAAATACACATTTGAGTAGGTTGTCCATATAGTTCGTGCCGATCACCAATGCCTGTAAATGAAAGCTCATATTGTTCATGAGTATTCATCGTAGAACACCATTCTTGAAATTGTTCTCGAGTCCATTCAAATCGGTGATCATTATGACGCATAGTATTCAATTCATAAACCTTATTATATTCAGCATTTGGTGTTGTAAGGATTAATGTTTGGGGACTGTATTGAGTTAGCAATAATGACATAATCTTGGGAAGACGCTCCTCATCAATATGTTCAATAACCTCACATAATACAATGACATCCTTATGCTGTAAACGTGCATCATAATAGAATAAAGAACCCCATGTAGGTGTAGGGGATACAGATACTCCCTCTAGCGCTTCAAAACGCTTAAGCGCTTTTTTCATAGCTATTTCACTTGGCTCAACAGCAAGCAGCTCTTCAACGCCTTCTATATAGGCAAGTAAACTTGAAAGCTTGCCCTCACCAGAGCCTAAATCCACAATAGACGATTTTCGGGGGAGCTGTTTAATCGTTTCTACTATTTTTTCATAACGTAATGCATTTAGAGAACTAGTAGAAGGTTTTGCTGTTGTACTCTTATCATATAGATGGGAGAAGCGAAGTGCTTTTTTATAAATAACCTCTTTCATTGGATGTGTAGCTAACCAGCCTTCTCCATAACGATTAAGCTTATCCACCTCTAATTGATCGATAAAATAGTGCTTGTAATCATCTAACACTGGGATGAGCACAAAAAGATGTTGCAATGCTTGTTGAAGCGTGATGTCCGCTGATAATGTTAGAAAACGTGCACGTTGCTGGTGATGTATAGCCTCAATGCTTACAGTATACCCTAGAGGCTCAAATAGGTCACTTATCTCTTCATTTGTCATTGTGGATGCGATGGGTCCCACTTCAAATTCAAATCCAAATGAATGTAAGACCCATTCCGTATACTCCTCTTTTGGCTTACCATTTAATGCTGTACCTAAAGCTGAGCGGATAAGAGATAAAAAAATACTGCTGGCAGCGAATTCGCGATCATTAATATAGTGTGTTATATCAAGTGCATTGTCATTTTGAACAAGAGCAAGTGGATCTGGTGTAACAAAAATGGTTACCCCTAGATTTGTTTCAGTGAACTCATGATAGACAAGTCGAACTAAATGCTCCCTGACTCTTCGCTCATAAAGATTATTAGGATTTTTTGAAAGTAAATAGGAGATAGCTTTCACATTTTCTCCCTTTGCTCGGATCGTTAGCTGCATTGTCATCCTCCATTTCAGTACGCAAAGGTTTGCTGTGTCACTTTCAAAGCATAACACAATTTTGTCTAATACTGTCAGAGTCTAATGTTTTGTGAATCAAAAAGTAGTTATATTATTTTATCTCTATTCAGCAAATGTTTTTTATATCGAAAACAAAACGGCAGATGTTTTTTGCGCGAAAGCGTAGCGGCAGCAGCAGCTACAATTACGCCAAGGTGAAATTGATTGTCGAACTATCTTTTCAATACAAGGATAATATTGTAAGATGAAATAGACTCCATATGATTACCTTTTGCAAAAGAAAGGATGTAGAGAATGCTCCAATCTTTATGGCAAAAGTATAAAAAGAGTATGTTGCTCCCCGCCATACTTGTAATCAGTGGACTTTGTTACTTCTTTTTTTCGAGTTCCGACTCTTCATCCCCCCAGGAAGAGCTCATCGAAACCATCCAACCAATTGAACAAATTGAACAAGATGAACCTGCAAAAGAGGCGGTCATTCAGCAGGTATCAGTGGATATTAAGGGTGCTGTTATGTATCCAGGTGTTTATGAGCTTCAAGCCGACCAACGTATTGTGGATGTAGTGCAGCTAGCAGGTGGCTATACACAGGAAGCTGATCCCCAACTCATTAATCATGCCCAAAAAGTTCAGGATGAAATGGTAATTTATATCCCTGTTAAGGGTGAAAAGCTAGACGAGATCACGGCTTCCATTCTAGCGATGTCTACTAGTGGGATATCAACCAATGAAGGGTCTCAAAAAGATCAAAAGGTCAATTTAAATCAAGCAGATGAAGCAACCCTGTCAACTTTATCTGGGATTGGTCCGTCTAAGGCACAAAGTATTATCTCCTATCGTGAGGAGAATGGGCGCTTCACAACGATTGAGGATTTAAAAAAAGTAAGTGGAATTGGAGAAAAAACGTTTGAGAAGCTAAAGGATTCTATTACAGTAAAATAATAGCTACAAACTTTGTCATATTGACGACTCTTTTTAAAAAGGGCTACACTATAGTAGAAAAGTGATATGATAAAATGTTAGATTTTTAAGTGATTGATAGTAAATTATTATGGAGGTAGTCATATGGAGCGAATTACTTGGGATCAATTTTTTATGGCACAAAGCCATCTTCTTGCATTGCGTAGTACATGTACAAGACTAGCTGTTGGCGCAACTGTTGTACGGGATAAACGAATTATTGCTGGTGGCTATAATGGCTCAATTACAGGTGATGAACATTGTATTGAAAAGGGATGCTACGTTGTAGACAATCATTGTGTACGTACAGTACATGCTGAGATGAATGCACTTCTGCAATGTGCTAAATATGGTACACCTACAAAGGGTGCAGATCTATATGTGACTCATTTTCCATGTCTCCCATGCACAAAGTCCATAATTCAAGCGGGTATTGAGCGTGTGTACTATGCGACAGATTATAAGAATAACCCGTATGCACAGGAATTATTTGAAAAAGCAGGTGTGGAGGTTGTTCACGTACCATTTGATGAACGTAAAATCGACTTTTTAAGCGATGAAAAATTAGCCTTGTACATAGACATGCTAAACGAGCTTCGTGAGAGTGGTATGTCTGCTGAAAAATTGCGCCCATATGAACAGAAGGTGAGTGCATTATTTGGCAAAAATTTTTAAAGCATAAATGGATTTACATAGCATTAGCTGTACTTGTAGCCTCGATAGCGGCATACAAGTCAGCTTGGCTACTGTCTATTCTCCTCCTTATGGTCGTTTGTCTATACTTGAAGAATGAACCCCATTTCATCTCAGGTCTAGTAATCGGCACCGGATTGCTTAGCTATCTCTTCCTTGTTACATTTCAACTGACGGAACCATCCCCGCTGCCGTCGACATTTCAAATTACTTGGACAAGTGAATATAAAATAAATGGTCAAAACCTTCGAGGCTTTGCAAAAACTAAGACAGGTGACAAACTATATATAGTGTATACTTTTTCTTCTGAGCAGGAGAAAAACTATTATGAAAATAACTCATTAACAGGCTTCACCTACCTTGTACAGGGCGAATTAAGTGCACCTATTCCACCAGCCCATCAATATGCATTTTCGATGGAGAAATACTTACTAAGCAAAGGTGCAGTTGGAATAGTTGAGATTTCAGACTGGATGTTTGTAGAAGAGAAAAAATCTATACAGTCTTTTCTTGCAAAGCAGAGACACATAATAAAAAAACATATTGAGAGAACGTTTCCACAATCGCTCGTTGCAGAGGCCCAGGCACTTCTAATTGGTTTACAGGATCAAGTAGACAACGAGCTTCAACGAGCCTATCAAAAGCTTGGTATTACACATCTTTTTGCGATTTCAGGACTACATGTGGCTCTTGTGTCTTGGTTATTTTTTGAAGGCCTCTTACGGATAGGAATACGGAGGGAAATAGCGACTATAGTGCTTGTTATCATTTTACCCATATACGGGGTATTAGCAGGTGGCGCTCCCTCAGTTTGGCGTGCAGTATCTGTCGTGGAATTAATTCTACTAATGCGCCATGTTAAGTGGCAACTTCCCATCAATGATGCGCTTGCTATTAGTTTTATAGGCTTTGTCCTCCTTGAGCCAGGTGTTATTTTTCAAATTGGCTTTCAATTATCCTATTTAGCTACTAGCAGTCTTATTTATTCAGGTGTAATCTTTAAGCAAACGACGACTACGTTGATTCGTTCCTTTTTCATTACGCTTGTTTGTCAGCTGCTGGTTTATCCATTATTACTGCATCATTTTTATGAAATTTCTATTTCTTCCTTTATTGCAAATATTATTTTTGTTCCACTATTTTCCTTTGTTATTTTACCCATTAATATTGTTCTGCTAGTACTAACGTTTATATCCTTACCTGTCGCAAAAATTTTCTTTGCTATCTATGAGCCACTACGAGTTTGGCTAACAGAGTTTATCCTTTATATTCAACAGTGGCCATTTCAATTATGGACACCAGGAAAGCCATCCTTTTGGCTAATTTGTGTAGCAATGGGTAGTGTATTAGTGGGCTTATATTATTTAGAAAAGAAGCATTATGGTAAATTTGTAGCTGTGATTCTATTACCTGCATTTGTTATTCATGTGTCTCCAATGCTGTTTAAAGAAACTAAGCTTACATTTTTAAACGTAGGGCAAGGAGACTGTACGGTAATTGAATTACCGTTTAGAAGGGCTGTCTATGTCATTGATTCAGGAGGTATACTACGCTTTGAGCAGGAATCATGGAAGACAGCAGAAAGTCCATATGAAGTTGGGAGGCAGATAGTTGTACCCTTTTTAAAGGGTAAAGGAATTCGTGATATAGATATTTTTATCGTTACCCATGCAGATGCAGATCATGTAGAGGGAGCTGAGGAGGTTTTACAGGAAATTAATATGCAGGAAATTCATGTTACTCCTGGTTCACTTGATAAGCCCGTGATGCATGATTTATTAATCGAGGCCAAAAAGCGAAGAATTCCAGTGAAAGAAAAGATGCAAGGGACAGCCTGGAAAATGGGAAATATTAGCTTCCACTATTTATGGCCTCGAGATACTCACTATGAGGGAAATAATGATTCAATTGTTCTGTTTGTGCAGCAGGGAAGCTTTCGTGCATTATTAACAGGTGATTTAGAGGAGGCTGGTGAACATCAGCTAATCAAGCTATATAAAAGTCAATTAGCGAATATAACGTTACTGAAGGCTGGACATCATGGTAGTAAAACTTCCAGCACAGAACAGTTTGTGGAGCTACTACAACCTGAACTAACTATTTTTAGCGCAGGGCTTAAGAATCGATATGGACATCCACATGAAGAAGTAATGGAGCGTTTCTTCAGTCGCAATCTTCCTACATTGATTACGGGTTTAGATGGTACGATTGAAGTGCGCGTTCACGAAAATATATGGTCAGTACAAAAGGAAAAAGACCTTGTCCAATAAGGAGGGTCTTTTTCCTTCGTACATTTTGTTCGATTATTTAGATACGAATTCTACTACAGTTGCGATGATAAACATAAGTGTAAACACTCCAAATGATACACCGAAACCAACGCCAGAATCGATTGCATCATTACGGCGACATTGTATGTTTTTTCCTTCAAATGGATTCATTGTTATCCCTCCAATTCTGTTATTTATTATAAGACATCATTTTCATAAAAGCTATATCGAAAAGGAGAATTCACGCAGTGGCAAGGAATCGACACAATTCAGTCAAAGTCACATAGGGAAAATAAATGATGTATACTAATAGTATTGCTAGATGGAGGGAAAAGTATGATTTCAACGGTTTGGAACAATATCAAAAAAGGACAACTCTCACCAGTTTATTTACTCGTTGGTGAAGAAAACTATTTTATAGATGAAACGGTGAAACGTATAAAAGAGGCAATGGGGCCAGAAGAAGAGCTAGAATTGTCTACATTTGAATTAGAGGAAGTCCCAGTGGATGCTGTGATGGATGAAGCAGATACCATTCCTTTTTTTTCTGAGCGTAAGCTTATTATAGCCAAAAATGCCTCTTTTTTAAAAGCGACTGAAAAGGGAAAGGAAAAAATCGACCATGACATTAAGCGATTGGAGGCATGGCTGGCGAATCCCTCTGATTTTTCGATAACTATATTTATCGCACCCTATGAAAAATTAGATGAACGTAAGAAAGTAACAAAAATAATGAAGGAACATGCGCTTTTAGTACAGGCTGAAACACCAAAAGAACAGGATCTAGCCGTATGGATTCAAAGTGTCGTAAAAGCAGAAGGCAATAGTATTACACAAAATGCCATTGAGCAACTTGTAGCGATGGTTGGACCTAATATGCTGCAGCTACAAATGGAAATTGAGAAGCTAAGTCTTTATTTAGGTGATGGAGGAGAGATTACAACTTCGTTAGTCGAGGATTTAGTCGCTAAAACATTAGAGCAGGATGCTTTTAAAATGTTAAATGCTTATTTTGCAAATGACTCTGTCGGGGCTTTGACGATTTACCATGATTTATTGCGTCAAAAGCAAGAGCCAATCATGCTTGTTGGATTGCTTGCATCCAATGTACGAACGATGTCCAATGTATTTTATTTATTGAAAAAAGGCTATCATCCACAGCAAATTGCAAAAAATTTAAAGATACATCCATATCGTGTGAAATTAATGGTGGAGCAGCGTAATCGTCCATCGGAGGAGAGTCTGCTGAAAGCATTGTATCAATTAGCAGAAGTCGATTTACAGTTAAAATCGACTGGGGGAAATCGTGAGCGTTATTTAGAGCTTTTTTTATTGCGTCAACTTTAATCAGTAATAGAAGAGCTGTCCAATGTTAAAATGGACAGCTCTTCTTTATCCCTATAAATAAAAAGACCAGCTACCCTTATAGAGTATACTGATCCTTTAAACAATTACGCTTTTTTAGCAAGGCGTGACTTTTTACGAGCCGCCGCGTTTTTGTGGATAAGTCCTTTTGAAGCTGCTTTATCTAAAGATTTGTAAGCTGCTTGTAAAAGTTCTTGTGCGTTTTCAGCATTAGCAGCAACAGCGTTTTCAGCTTTTTTCACTGTAGTACGCATTGCAGATTTAGCTTGAGAGTTAGCAGCGTTAGCTTTAGCGTTAACTTTTACGCGTTTAATTGCAGATTTAATGTTTGGCATATCTTTCACCTCCTAAATTAGGTACGAGATGATATCTTCTCATTGATTTCTTGTGTCAATACAACAAAAATCATTTTAACAAACGCTTGGCCAAATTGCAATAGATTTATGCAAAGAATATTTACTTGACAGTTTGAACAAACTATAGATTGAGGTGAACTGTATGCAAAATTTAAATTGGCAACGTACGGATTTAATCGATGAATCTGAAGAGGTTGTTTTACATCAAACGAAAGAGCAAAAAGATACTCTTGAACAATCGAGCGGAATTCAAATTGAAGATCGGACTGCTGGACGAGTAAAGATTACAGATGTATTAGTGGACTCAGAAGGTGAAAAGAAAATAGGTAAAAAGGAAGGTCAATATATTACTCTCTCAGTACCAACCTTGACGCTAGATGATCACGACGGATTTGAGCAGCTTGAGAATGAGTTGCTTGTAAATTTTAAGAAAATGCATGAAGCAATCTCTTGGAATAAAGACGATAAAATTTTAATTATTGGTCTGGGTAATCGTACCATTACGCCCGATGCAATAGGACCATATCTTATTGATCATTTGCATAGCCTGGATGTAATAGATGAAAAATTTGTCATGTATGCGCCAGGTGTAACAGGACAAACAGGCTATGAAACAGGAGAGTTTGTAGCTGCAATAGCTGAGCGACTAAAGCCTAAATTAATTATTGTTGTGGATGCATTGGCGACAAGAGCTAGCAATCGATTATGTAAAACTATTCAATTAACAAATACTGGTATACATCCAGGTTCTGGCGTAGGTAATCAGCGTAAGGAGATTTCCTATGAAATGCTGGGAATTCCCGTAACAGCAATTGGTATACCCACAGTTGTGGATGCGCCTGTATTAATAGCAGATGCTGTAGAACTTATGATGCGATCGATAGCCGCACGGGTTGCAGAACGGAGTAAGCCGTCATCCAAATTGTCTTTGTCATCTTGGCAACCAGATATCAATAAAGAATTAGATATGTCTTTAGTAAAACCAATCTTTGGTGAGTGGGCTACTTGGTCAAAGGAGGAGCGTCAACAATTGTTTGAAGAGACGTTCGCAGGATCACATACACAGCTGATGGTGACGCCAAAGGAAGCAGATTATTGGATAGATAACTATGCAAAACTTGTTTCATCTATGCTGATGAAATGGGCAAATAAACTCTAATTTTTTTCGTTCTAAAAGGTCCACCCCCTCCATACGATAAGGGGAGGAGGGTGTGACTTTGCTAAAAAAACTACAGTGGTCATTTGGTTTATTATTGTTCTTCTTCGTATTACCTGTCATTGCTGGGCAACTTCCGTTCAACAAGCAAGCATCGACTCCGATTAAACAACCCGAGGATAAGCAAGTCGTGTTTGCTGCTACGAATCTAGCTGAACAAAGTGCACTAGAGCAGACAATAGAAACGAATCCTTTTAAAGTATTATTATTGTTTACGCATTCTCAGGAATCCTATCAACCTATGGTGAAAGCTGTCAGCGGGAAAGCAGAAGTTTATCATGACAAAACAAATATTTTTAATTTACAAGGTACTATTTCTAAGCATTTTAGTATGAATGGTATTCAAACAGATGTTTTAGATGTTGACGTTATGAAGGTAATGAAACTTGAGGGAAAAACTTTTCCAGATGCTTATAATACGGTGCGTCCTTATTTATCTAAACGTTTGCAAGAGCAAACCTATGATTTAGTTATTGATTTGCATCGAGATTCTGCCAAGAAAAATGCTACAACGATTACACACAACAATGAGTCCTATGCTCGTATTGCCATCGTTGTAGGAGCAGAGCATAAAAATTATAGATGGAATACTGCTTATGCAGAAAGCTTATCAGCTGCTATGAATGAAATTGTGCCGAAAATTTCTAGAGGTGTGATCTCTAAAAGCGGTGATAATGTGGATGGACGCTATAACCAGGATTTGACAAAGGAAATGATTTTAATTGAACTAGGTGGAATAGATAATACAGAAGAAGAATTGAATCGTACAATCGCTATAATTGGGAAAGCCATTGCGAAATCCTTTATTACAGAAAAACAGGAATTATAATAGAGATTTAGCAGAATGATTCGCCTTCTTTTTACTAATGTTAAAGAAGGCGAAATCGTGTCTTGGACAAAGTGCCTGATTATAAAAAATTACCAAAAATTTTTATAGTGAAAAGCCTTTAAATTGTTTATTTCATGCCTTATAATTTTCGAGTTAGCTCTTACGATTAAGGCATATGCATTAGGCAAATACGCTTTTAAGCATCTACCATTAATGGAGATGCTTTTTTGGAATGCACATACATATAGATTTACGGTATGCATAAAAATAGACGAATAAAAATTTTACGAATAGAGCACTTATGATCAACTTTTAAAGTGCCTTCTTCGTCATTATATAAGTGAACATACAAAAGGAGACGATGTTTGGCTATATTATTTAATACATGGAAAAAGGTTTATAAAATATTGGGAGAAGGAATATTATGTCAGGCAAGTCATTCAATCATCGTTATATCCCTGGACTCGACGGGATTAGAGCATTAGCAGTATTAGCTGTTATTGCTTACCATTTTAATTTCAAATGGGCCAGTGGGGGATTTTTAGGAGTCGATATCTTTTTTGTTTTATCGGGGTATTTAATTACTTCAACTATTTTACCTTTAAAAGGAAATAAGTTAACTGTTGGATTAAAAAAGTTTTGGATAGGACGATTTCGACGCTTACTTCCAGCTGCTTATGTCATGATTATTGTAACATTTGCATGGGCGACACTATTTCATAAGGAGCTACTTCATACACTACGTGGTGATGCAATTTCCTCAATTTTTTATTCAAGTAATTGGTGGTTTATTTTTCACAAACTCTCCTATTTTGATAGTTTTGGTTCCCCTTCACCATTGAAGAATTTATGGTCGTTAGCCATTGAGGAACAATTTTATTTATTATGGCCAATCCTTTTAATGCTAGGGCTTCTTATTGCCAAAAAGAAAAATAAGCTCGCCATTTTCGTTTTTTTGGGAGCACTCGGTTCTGCAATGCTAATGGCTATACTATATCAACCAGGCGCTGATCCCAGTCGTGTATACTATGGAACAGATACGCGTTCCTTTGAATTGCTAATAGGTTGCTGGTTAGCTCTTATCTGGCCGATGAAAAGACTTTCATCACAAAAAATCTCTACGAATCATGTCTACCAACTAAATAGTGTAAGCTTAGTAGCTTTTAGTGTTTTCATTGTCAGTATTTTGTTTGTGAATGAATATCAATCTTTCCTATATAGAGGAGGGATGTTCGTATTTTGCTTAAATGCAGCTATCTTAATTGGTTGCGTCTGTCACCCAGTTAGCATTTTGGGAAAATTACTTTCTTGGAAGCCTTTGCGTTGGATTGGGTCAAGATCGTACGGGATTTATCTATGGCATTATCCGATTATTGTGCTAGGTACTCCAGTACGAGAAATTGGTAATCCAGCCTATTGGCGAGTTACTTTACAACTGCTGATTATCTTTACAATTGCAGAACTATCCTATCGTTTTATCGAAATGCCGATTCGTAAGGATGGGTTCCGCTGTTATTTTAGACAGTACTTTGTATTCAATAAACACAAATGGGGAAGTTTCACGCTTGCTAGGAAAATTTCAACCACGCTCATTCCACTTTTCCTCCTAGTATTTTTTACAGGAATGACAGGGGTTGTGGGCGAAGAAAAAATAGAATCTATTGAATCACGGCCAACGACTATTAAAATAGATGGTGGAACAGAGCAGCATTCAACCCATCGTGATTCTGAAAAGGAGCAGGAAACATCTCAGCCAGGTTCATTAAGTGATGAAGAAGAGGGTGTTGATTCAAATTCGGATCAAAATGCGGTTGAGCCTCATCAGGGGGAAAATGAGACAGAAGTTCATCCTGTTCATGAATCGTATAATGGAATATTAGCCATTGGCGATTCTGTAATGATAGATATTGCTTCGAGCTTACATAATATCTACCCTAGCATTACCATAGATGCAAAGATTGGTCGCCAAGTTTCACAAGCGGTTAAATTAGCTCCTAATTATGCAAGCTTTAATCAACCAGATAAAGCAGTCATCATTCAGCTTGGAACAAACGGGTATTTTACCAATACACAAATAGATACCCTTTTAAAGGCTTTTTCCAATGCTGATATTTATTTAGTAAATACGCGTGTACCACGTTCTTGGGAGGGGAAAGTAAATCAAGCATTACAACAGAAAGCACAGGAATATGAAAACATTACTTTAATTGATTGGCATGCAACTGCAATTAACCATCCTGAGTTTTTCGCTCCAGACGGCGTACATTTAGAGCAAAAGGGGATTGCTTCTTTAACAAATCTAATTCAACAAGCTATAGACGAGACCAATTGATTCGTTTAAAAACCATAAATAGCCTGCAAACATTTTAAGTGAGATAACTTTTTTTCAAATATTTAAGTATGGTTGAAACCTTTCTAATGGTTGCTCGTATTACTATTATACATTTTTAATGAATTGCACTTAAAAAGGAGAAAAACATTTTTGAACTATTGAACAAAACAATTACTTTTTGTCATTTACTTAATCACCATTGCTGATGCATACTACTCAACATTACTGATTGAACCAAAAGCCCCCCCACAGCATCAGACGATTAAAGCGTCTGCAATGACAACGATTCAAGTACGGTAGCAAACCTTATAAAAAGAAACAAACAGCAAAAAGCCTGAAGACTTCTATACTTCAGCCTATCAAGCAATTGCTGCAGAGTACTAAGAATACAAAAGAAAAAATTTATAAAGCTAAGATGGATAGATTAAGTGAAAGACACAGCTATATACGGGACTCACCGTTTATTATTTATCACAATCACCGTATACGTTGCTGAAAACAGATGAAACAAAAAGCTGCCATTAACTGTGCAGCTTTTTGTTTTGCTTAATATTTAAATGGGTAAACCCTTTTTGCCCGCTCACTCTCTATTATACGATTTATATTATCTATCTATTTATATTATCATATTGCTTTTTAATAGGAATAGTAATATTGATACTAGATGTTTACTTCCTCTTTTAAAGCTTACTACTTCTATAAAGCATAATTCTTTTTGTTAAACTATTTCGAAAAATAGAAATATATGCTAGACTTAACATTAAGTGAATAACAATTGCAGTATAAAGGTGCTCTTTTAAGAGCTTAATAGGGAATTCGGTTTAAAGCCGAAGCTGTTTCCGCAACTGTAAGTGTAGATGACTACAGAAAATACCACTGTCGAACAAGGAAAAATGCCTTCAGTAGATGGGAAGGTTCTGAATAGGATACACGAGCCAGGAGACCTGCCTTTATTCCATCGTATTAACTCTCTTCGGAAGCTAGGAGAACTTACGGCAAATAGACGGACAGGCAAACTACGTTTTTGCGCCTTTTTTCTGTTTTCCATTAGATGCTTCCCCATTTTGGAGAAGCATCTTTTTATTTTCGAGTTAATTGCAAAAACATTCACGAAATAATAAAAATAGGAGGTTTTACAAATGGTTCGTTTCAAAAAATGGTGGCATTTAGCGTTAGTCCTACTTTTAGCATTTTCGCTCGTAACACCATCAGCCAGTGCAGCAGTATTACAGCCTGTAAGTCAAGAAGCACAATCAGCAGATTTTGATGTTCAGTTATCAGTAAAAGGTTTATGCGGTACTGGTTCATGCCATGAAATTTTAGAAGGAACAACAGTAAATGTTCAAGAAGGGACAACTGCGCTAGAGCTTGTAGAGCAAGTATTAGATGCCGAGGGTATTCCTTATGTAGTAGTTTCTACTCAATATGGTCCATATCTTCAATCAATTGATGGACTTGCGGCAGGCAGTTTAAATGGTTGGGATGGCTGGGTCTACACTGTAAATGGATATAGCCCCAATTTTGGATTAGCTGAGTATCAATTACAGGCTGATGATGTCGTTCATATTTATTACACTACATGGTCTAAATTAGAAACAGCAAGTGTAATTGCAGTAAATGATAACAATCCATCCGTTACGGTAAATTTAACTGGTGATTTATTTACGACACCAAACGGCTCTAATTTAGCAAACTGGACAATTAACACAGGGACAACAACATTAACAGCTCAGTCAGTTACTATGAATGCAAACCAACAAGCTGTTATTACATTTGCAGGTCAAGCACAAGCAGGTACTATTACCATTACAGCCTCTGCCAATGCTTTATTCGGTAGTTCAGCAAGTGAGCCACTTGAAGTAAAAGTACAATAGCTAGATAAATGGATACTGACAAGATGAATTAATTCAGCTTGTCAGTATTTAATTATTTATAAAGGAAGTGAGTGTTTATATGACTATATGGAAAAAGCAGCTACATATAGCAGTTATTTTTATTTTAATCGTATCGCTATTTTCTCCAGTCACTGCAATTAAGGCACAGCATTTTGAAGGGGATTTACTCGATCCTACTCCAAACATCAATGATATTGAACCCGATGATTCAGAAGAGCAGGACAATGCTACAGAGTCTAAGAATGAAATAGATGTAGAGGATTTAACAGAACAGGAAAAAGCACCGCATACAGATGAAGAAGCTGAATTAGATGATCTTATACCATTAGAAGATGCAGCGGAACTAGCTCCATTAGTAGAGAATGCGCCCGTTGCAATTAGCGATATTCAGCTAAACACTGAGGAACCTTTACTATTATTAGTAGGAGAAACATTTCAACTTACTGCCACTAACGCAACAACAGATGATAGTGCCACAGTTACATGGTCTTCAAGCAACTCTGGAATTGCAACAGTTGACACAAATGGGAGCGTAATAGCTCAGGCAATCGGAGAGACAGTCATTACCGCCCAATTAGATGGTGGATCTAAAACAGTTATTGTATATGTTATTTCACCCGAAGCACGGGAGGCAATAGATTTTATTATCGCCCTACCTACAATCGAAAGAGCCGATGAAGCAACCTATCAGCTATTACAGCAAGCACGAGTACTAGATAGTAAAGTAAAAGCTCCGGCTCGTACTCTTTTAATCTCCGATAATAAACTACCTTATTTTTTTCAGTTACTAGAAAAAGAAATTGCCTATTTTAGATATTATATGCAAGACCCTAGCAACGCTTTACCTGCACCTGAAGATATAAACTTTTTAAGTGATGAATTGGATAAGAAGTTAGATGCAGTTCGTGAAAGATATAATTCCCTGATTAAAACATCTGGTTATCGAGATCTAAAAAAAATAACAGATCCAGCAGATATACTAGTATTTAATCAAGAACTTGCAGCAAAACAAGTTAAATATGTATTTCTTGTTATCGATGCGCTTCCTAAAATAGAAGATTTAACAATTGATTCAGCAATAAAAGAGCAACTCGATCATGCAAGAAAAAAATATGCTGCTATACCAACAGCAGAACAAAAAAAAGTAGCCAATAAGGAAGACCTTTTTGCAAAAGAAGTTCGATATGTTGAACTGTTAATTGATGCTATTGATATAAATAGCCCATTAGCAGAAGAACAATTAAAAACTGCAAAAGACGCTTTGAAAAAGTTAGCTAATCCAAACAATATACCTGGTGCCTCCAAAGGAGTATCAAACTATAACGACCTCCTTGAAAAGGAGAAAATGATTAATGCAGAGGATGATATTAAACAAGTTATCGAAAAAATTAATGCACTTCCTACTGTAGAGGCACTTACTTGGGCTGATCATTTAAAAGTTCTTGAAGCACAGCAGGCTTATGATAAGCTATTACCTGCACATCAAAGCAGAGTAACAAATTATACCCAACTAGAAGCTTTACAAAAGCGCTTAGTTGAACTACAACCGACAACAGTTGAAATATACAATGCTGTTGCGAACTACTTGACGTCAGGTTCATATGAGCCCATTTATGGGTCTGAATGGACTATTTTAACATTAGCTCGTGGTGATCATACTGCAAAATATGCAACTTATTATGATAAATATTATCGCAATCTCGTTAATCATGTAAAAGCAACAAATGGGGAAATAGGCACTCAAGCAACAGACTGGGCTCGAGTTATAATCGCTCTCACAGCAATTGGGAAAGATCCGAGAGATGTTGCTGGCTACAATCTAGTTGAAAAGTTATCAGATTTGAGTTTTGCTACAAGCCCTGGTGTCAACTCGTCTATCTTTTCATTAATTGCACTGGATACTTGGGGATTTGAATTACCTAAAACCGCAACAACAACACGTGATAAACTAATTCAAAGTATTTTATCAAAGGAAATAAAAAATGGTGGCGGATTTGCATGGAGCGGTACTGATCCTGATCCTGATATGATAGGGATGGTACTTCAAGCATTAGCACCATATCAAAGTAATCCACAAGTTAAGGCTGTAACTGATCGCTCAATCGCTCAATTAGTAGCTATCCAAACCGCTAAAGGTGGCTATATTTCGACAGCGGGCAGCCCGGAAGCTGCTGAAAGCGCTGCCCAAGTTATAACAGCACTTGCTAGCTTAGGCATTGATGCAAATAAAGATAAACGATTCGATAAAGTTATTGCTAATATTATGACATTTAGCTCTGGTGACGGTGGCTTTAAACATGTTCAAAGCCAATCAAAAGCAGATGGTATGGCGACAGTTCAAGTTGGCTATACTCTAGCAGCTTACAACCGTCTTTTAAGCGGACAAACACCGCTCTATAATATGTCAGACACGAAAAACAAGCCGACTAAGCCTGGTGGCGAGGATGGTAGTGATGATGACGAGCCTTCCTCTCCTGGTAACAATGGTAATCAGCCATCCGTTCCTGCTGAAAAAGAGGAAATTGGCTATACAACATTTTCCATTCAAATTTCATCTTCTGAAGTACCATTAAAAACAACAACAACAAAATTATTTACTGGTGAAACCGTTTTTGACGTTTTGCAAAGAGTAGCTGCTGAAAATGGTGTAGCATTAAGCTATCGTCAAACAGAATACGGAACATATATTGACGGAATTGCAGGTGTTTATGAATTTGATCGTGGCCCTTTAAGCGGTTGGATGTACCGTGTAAATGGCGTATTCCCTTCATTTTCAGCGGCGAATTACACATTGTCTCCAAACGACACCGTTGAATGGATTTACACGCTTGACTTAGGAAAAGATATTGGCGGTTATGTTGAAGATGTAGAGAAAACACCTGAAAAGGGCAAAGACATCTTAGATGAAAAAAATAAGGAAGAAGAAAAAGAAAAAACGGACAAGGAAGAAAATAAAGACAATAAAGTGATCGAAGAAAACGAAGTAAATTCTAAAAATGATAAAGCCGAGATAGCATTGACACTTGATGATATTCAAAAACATCTTAAAAATCAAAGTAAAACAATTGTGGTTCAAGATGAAAAAGGCAACCAAATAGACATTTCAATATCTGCTCTTTCAGACATTGAACTTGCAAAAAATGAAAAAATTATTGCCTCTATGACAACACATGCAGAAGGCAACCAATTTACTGTTAGCTTTGCCATAGAAGCTACTAACGGTAGATTAAAACCACTTTCAATAAAGCAAGATTACTTAAAGGTTACTTTAGCTGCTTTCGAAGTAAAATCTAACACTGTTGTTCTACAGCTTGTTGGTGGTGAATACAAGCCAGTACCACATAAAATTGTGAACGGCAAAATAGTTCTGTTCTTAAAAGGAAGTGGCACATTTATAGTAACTGAAAGAACAGTCACATTTAATGATATTGCACATTTAGCAAACAAAGAAGAAATCGAGTTTTTAGCGAGTCGTTCTGTCATTCAAGGCACAACTCCAGAAACATTTGAGCCAAATAAACCAATTACTCGTGCACAATTTGCAGTATTAATTAGCCGTGCACTTGGATTACAAGCAACAGGAGAAAATCCATTTAGTGATACTGACGGCAAATGGTATGCAACGGATATCCAAGCTCTGTACGAAGCAGGTATTACGAAGGGTACAACGGCTTCAACATTTAATCCGGAGGCACCAATTACACGTCAGCAAGGCGCAGCATTTATGGCACGAATCTTAGAATATCTAAATGCCGATGTGAAAGCAAAGGGAGAGGTTCATTACAATGATTCTAGTAAAATTAGTGCTGAGTACTTACCTTATATCAAGCTATTAAATAGTCTGGATATTATGACAGGAAAACCGGATGGCTCATTTGATCCAGGTGCTTCGTTAACACGAGGGCAAACAGCGAAAATTCTAAAACGTACGTTAAATATCGCAGACATTATGTAATCATCCGTACTAACCTAAACGCTTACGCTTTTGGGTTAGTCCCTTTTTATAGAATGGAGGTTGTTCAAATGAAACAAAGATTATCATTGCTGATCATGCTACTTGCGCTGTTGCTTATTGTGGTTCCAGTTTCTGCACAGCAGGTATCAACGGCAGAGGCGTATCAGACAACAGGGCAGTTTATCGTAAATAAAGCACCAAACCCTTCTTTTGGTGATGAGTGGTTTATTATTGCCCTTGCACGTGGTGAATATAATGTTTCGAAAGACTATTACGATAAATATTATGATAATGTCGTAAAGCATGTACAATCAGTAAAAGGTGAATTACACAAACGTAAATATACTGAATATTCCCGTTTAATTATTGCGCTTACTGCTATCGGAAAAGACCCTACAAATGTAGGTGGCTACAATATAGTTGAAAAATTAAGTGACTTTGACAATGTAGTATGGCAAGGGCCGAATGGTGCTTATTTCGCATTAATTTCTTTAGATACATGGGGCTTCGAGCTTCCTAAAACTGCCACAACGACACGCGAAAAGCTTATTCAGCACATACTAGCAAAGCAATTGCCTGATGGTGGATGGAATTTAACGGGAGCGAAAGCCGATCCAGATATGACAGCAATGGCTATTCAAGCTCTTTCAACTTATAAAGATAGAGCGGATGTTAAGGCATCTATTAATAAAGCACTTGATACATTAGAAAACTTGCAAGGAGCTAATGGTAGCTATCAGAGCTGGGGAACAACAAACTTAGAAAGTGTTGCACAAATTATTACAGCACTTGCTAGCTTGAATATTGATGCCAAAAAAGATCAGCGTTTTAATAAGTTATTTGAAAGCTTTTTCACCTTCTATAATGCAAAAGATGGTGGCTTCAAGCATGTATTAACTGAATCTGTAGCTAACGGCATGGCAACAGAGCAGGCTTCTTATACATTAGTAGCGTATAACAGACTGCTTGCAGGCAAAACAAAGCTATATGATACATCTGATAAAAAGCCAAATAATAATCCATCAACACCAGCTCAGCCAAATCAACCTACAGTTTCTCCAGCTAAAGTGAGCTTTAAGGATACACAATCTCATTGGGCAAAGGCTGATATCGAAGCTGCAGTAGCTAAAGGATTACTAAAGGGCTATGAGGACAATACTTTTAAGCCAAATAACAATTTAACTCGTGTACAGGCTGTATCGATTTTAGTGCGCGCTCTTCATTTAACAAGTTCAGGAAATGCACCTTTTACGGACATTGACTCATATAAAGAGGAAACAAAACAAGAAATTGCTGCTGCTTACGATGCCAATATATTAGTAGAAAAGTCCAATAAATTTTCACCCTCCTCATCAATTTCACGTGAGGAACTAGCTGTTATGCTAGCTAATGCCTTTACACATAAAACAGGTAAGCCTTATATACCAAAAAATATTGCACCCCTGAATGATATTGCGAAGCTAACAATGAATTCTCAGCAAGCAATCACTTTTTTATATGATTTTGATATTGCCCAGGGCTCAAATGGTTTGTTTAATCCTACTAATTTTATTACACGCGCACATGCAGCTAAAATGTATGTCAACTTCTTAAAGGTAATTGAAGAATAATATGAGAAAAGGTTTACACTTCTTACTAATATCACTGCTAGCAATATTTTTAATAGCATGTAATATTCAAACAGTTGAAAAATTCGAGCAGATGCAGGAGCAGGAACGAAGCGTTAACCCCCATCCTACTTCTGAACAAGAACAAAATCCCTCAGTAGAAAGTGAATCTGCCGAGGAAAAGCAGAAATTACAGGAGCCTGAGGTAGATGACAACGCACTATTCAAGGGAAATGACAAAGAGCTCCAACAAACAATAGAAGAGCAAAAAGCACAGCAAGAAACAAATGAAGTAAAGCAAAAACCAAAACAAGAAGATGAGAAGAAGCAAGAAGTCACAAAATCACCAAGTTCAAAACCAGCTAATGATAAACAAAAAACGAATACAGTTACTTCTAAAACAGAAAAGCAGCAACAGCCAGCACCGCAAAAACGTACTGTAACAATAGCGATACGTGTTGATACATTACTAAAGCATTGGAATAAGTTAGACCCTTCCTTACAAAGCGAGAAATATGTACCAAAGAACGGGATTATTCTAAAGCCAACAAAATACGAGCTGTTGTCTGAGAAAGATACAGTTTGGGATGTGCTACAGCGTGCAACGAAGGAGCATAAAATTCAAATGGAATATCAAGGAGCCAACGAAAATATTTATAACAGTGTTTATGTAGAGGGTATTAATCATTTGTATGAATTTAGTGCTGGTGAATTAAGTGGTTGGATGTATAAAGTAAACGGGGTTTATCCGAACTATGGCTGTAGCCAATATGTATTAAAAGATGGCGATATCATTGAATGGAACTATACTGTCGATTTAGGTCGCGACTTAGGACATGATTGGGATGGTAACTAATGAAGGCATTTGAAACGTATCATCCTATTGTACTTTTTTCTTTTTTTGTCGCTGCTATCGGCTTATCCATGTTTTTTATGCATCCAATCTATTTAGCTATTACCATTTTTTCAGCGATAAGCTTAAATACAGCTTTACGAAGACAGCCTTTTTTAAAAGACTGGAAGCTATATGTACCTCTGTTTTTCTTAATGGCGATTATTAATCCAATGATTAGTCATAATGGGCAGCTTGTATTGCTTTATATAAATGGTAATGCGCTTACTGTAGAGGCAATTATGTATGGAATCGCAATAGCCACAATGATTGTAGCTATTATGCTATGGTTTAGCTGCTATAATGTCGTGATGACATCAGATAAATTTATTTATTTGTTTGGAAAAGTGTCGCCAGCTTTATCGCTAACATTGTCGATTTCATTACGTTTAGTTCCGCGCTTTAAGCATCAGCTAACGCAAATCGTTCAAGCACAAAAGGGAATCGGCATGGATTATACAGCTGGCTCATTATGGCATCGTATCAAATGTATAGTGCGTATTTTATCAATTTTGATTACTTGGGCATTGGATAATGCCATTGATACAGCTGATTCTATGAAAGCTCGTGGCTACGGTGTCAAAAAGCGAACTGCCTTTTCACTCTTTATTTTTGAGCGTCGGGACGGCTACGTTTTGGCAATCATTATATTGCTTTTTCTTAGCAATTTAGCTGCAAGTTTTATTGGCACAACAACATTTTATTTTTATCCAACTTTCGGAGCGATTAAATGGGATATCGTAAGCATTCTATTTTATAGTAGCTATTTCATTCTACTCTCTATTCCATTAGCAATCGAAATTAGGGGGGCATTAAAATGGCGATCATTAAAATCAACAATGTAAGCTTTACTTATCCTAATGAAACAAATCCAATATTAAAAAATATGAATCTTACTATTCATCAAGGCGAATTTATTGCTCTAATAGGGCAATCGGGCTGTGGGAAAAGTACATTGCTGCGCCATTTCAAACGAGAATTGCGCCCACATGGAACGATGACAGGTACTATTTTCTACAAAGACTGTGACTTGGAGCAACTAAATGCTGAAGTTGCTGCAGCAGATATTGGTTATGTATTTCAAAATCCAGATAACCAAATTGTTACAGATAAAGTATGGCATGAACTTGCTTTTGGGTTAGAAAGCTTAGGGATAGATGCACCAACAATTCGACGCAGAGTAGCCGAAATGGCCAATTTCTTTGGCATTCAAAAATGGTTTCATAATAAAACAACTGAGCTGTCTGGCGGACAAAAGCAATTATTAAACTTAGCATCTATTATGGTGATGCAGCCAAAATTATTGTTGCTTGATGAACCAACATCGCAATTAGATCCAATAGCAGCATTGGAGTTTATTCAAACACTGCATCGTTTAAATAAAGAATTAGGTATTACAATTATTTTAATTGAACATCGTCTTGAGGAAGTGCTTACCCTCGCAGATCGTGTACTAATTATGGATGAGGGTAGTATTTTATTTGATGGTCTGCCTAAGGAAATGTTAAAGGCTTTACCAGCAAATCATGCCATGATTACAGCACTACCAACAGCTACGAAGATTTTCCACCTACTGAACGGTAATGGGCCTATTCCTCTTACTATTCGTGAGGGACAACGCTGGCTTAGTAATCAGCAATATAACTTTACCTCATCAAACACACTACCTAGAACATCCAAAACTGATACAGATATTATATTAGAGGCAAAGGATATTGCTTTTCGTTATGAAAAAAACGGCTTGGATATAGTCCATCATTTTAATCTGCAGGTGAAGAAACAGGAATTTGTAACGATAATCGGTGGGAATGGCACTGGAAAATCCACAGTTCTTGCAATCTTATCTGGGCTACAAAAACCTTATCATGGCAAAGTATTTTTATTCAGTAAGGCATTAAAAAGCTACAGTAATAAACAATTGTATCAACAATATTTAACATTATTACCACAGAATCCGAAAACATTATTTGTACAAAAAACGGTGCGTCAGGAGCTAAATGAGTTGGCTCATTTACATAAAGTGTCAGAAGCAAAAATTCAAGAAACTATTCAATTGTTCAATTTAACTCATTTATTAAATCGTCATCCGTATGATTTAAGTGGTGGTGAGCAGCAAAAGCTAGCACTCGCAAAGCTTTTATTAATAGAACCTAAAATTTTGCTGTTAGATGAACCGACAAAGGGTCTTGATGCACATGCAAAGGAAGAACTCGCAGGAATTTTAAAAGATTTACAAGCTAAAGGTATGACAATTATTATGGTGACACATGATATTGAATTTTCTGCACAATACAGTAATAGATGTGCCCTGTTTTTCGATGGTAGTATCGTATCTGAGGGAGAGCCGCGAGCATTTTATAGTGGAAACAATTTTTATACAACTGCTGCACATCGAATATCAAGAGATCTATTAAGCAATGCCATTACATGTGAGGATGTAGTAACTTTATGCAAAGAATCATTCGATTAATTATGTCACTCATTGTCATCCTAGTCTTAATTCCACTTACTTTATATGTGGGTATGACAATATTTGCTGATCGAAAATATTATTTTATTTCAATTGTAATTATGATTTTAGCGTGTATTCCATTCCTTCTTTCATTTGAGCGTAGGAATCCACAGCCACGCGAAATTTTAGTAATAGCTGTGATGTCAGCTATTTCAGTAGCAGGTCGTGCCCTATTTGTTGTGACACCTGGCTTTAAGCCTGTGGCAGCTATTACAGCTATTACAGGGTTTTCACTTGGTGCAGAAGCAGGATTTTTAACAGGGGCAATGTCTGCATTAGTTTCAAATATGTTTTTTGGACAAGGTCCTTGGACACCGTTTCAAATGTTTATGTGGGGAATGATAGGTTTTATTGCTGGTTTATTAGGAAAAACGGGTATGATGCATAAAAAAATTCCCCTTATTGTATTTGGTATTTTTGCAGGTATCTTCTTTTCGTTTGGTATGGATATTTGGGGAACAATATCCATGTATGGTGTTTTCAGCTGGGAGGCTTATGCACTGGCACTGACCTCCGCCGTCCCCTTTATGATAATTTATGCAATTTCTAATGTGATTTTTCTACTCTTACTTGCCAAACCGATTAGAGAAAAACTAGATCGAATAAAAAATAAATATGGGATTTTACAATAACACTTACAATCTTTCAACATGGATTTCATAGTATATTAATAGAATAGGCTATCAAACAATATAGATATATTGTTTATCCAAGAGGACATGAACCATCAAGACAAGAATTTACATGGGCTTGGTAAAAGTGTTTTTCCCATGTAACATTTAAATGGTGTGAGGTGCTATAATGAAGAAAACAATACTGATAGCACTAGCGGCAATCCATGTTTGTATATCAATAACAATTTTTATTATAGGAAATAAATATGAATTTACTGTTAAATATACAAACACTTGGTTACCTAATTTATTAGTTAGTCTATTACTTCTAGTAGTTTTTATAATTAGTAAGGATAAAGTGATTAATAAAATATCAAATCTTTTATTAATGATTTATCCTATAGGGCTAGTCTTAATAAGCTTTATTATTTTTTATAATCTACCTAATTTTACTTATTTAGAAGCTAAAGAAATAATAATTAAGGAAACATCTGAAGAAATTGATTTGTCTAAAGAAAATGAAATAAAGGGACAATTAGGAATGTACTATATATACACAAGAGAACATGTGTATATATTCAACTCTGAAGATGGTAAATATTCGAAGAGAAAAAATCTTAATGAATGACCAATTTTAAATAAGGGCCAAAATATATTATGGTTATTAAATTTTTTATTGATGTCACTGACACGTAGTTAATGAAGGTGAATTATTTATATACCAATAAAATGCTTATAAGATATTTAGAAGAACTTCTTATTATTTACCAGGTATTCAATTAATTTGAGCCTGGTCTTTTTTATTTTCGCTACTCTTTTTTATTTATTTTGGATTACGAGATATACTAGATACTAGTGTATAATTGCTATCTGACTACCTAAATTATTTTCTTTAGCAAATTGGGATAAACGACAGTTAATATTTTCTGCATCCATATCTTTTGCAAAAGTCTATTTGAAAATTTGCTTATTTTCTTTATAAATATGGGTATCATTGGATATGTATTTTAATGGCCGAAACCTTATTCATATAAATCTGTATATAATAGATAAATTTATTTTATTTCTATTTAAGGGAGTGCATATAACATCTATTAAATGAACTAACTAAAAAAATATTAGCATCAATCTATCTCACTCACTCAATCCTGCACATAGCTCGCCGTATTTTATTGGCCCCAATCTAGACCCCTTTAGCCCCAAATCCATGCTTTTATACGCCTTATCTTGCAAAATATAAAAACCGCAAAAACACTTAAAAGTATTGATATTATAGGCTTTCTAGTCTTGTTGCTGTTGTACTTTGCGTATCTTTCATAGTATAATTCATTATAGTTTAATTAGGAGTGGAAAAGATGAACCGAGAAGCACGTTTAAAACGACAAGAGAATATACGAAATTTCTCTATTATTGCACATATTGACCACGGGAAATCAACGCTTGCTGACCGTATTTTAGAGCAAACGAAATCTTTAACATCTCGTGAAATGAAAGCACAGCTACTCGACTCAATGGATTTAGAGCGTGAGCGAGGCATTACGATTAAATTAAATGCAGTTCAATTAAAGTACGAAGCGAAAGATGGCGAAGTGTATACATTCCATTTAATCGACACACCAGGACACGTCGATTTCACATATGAGGTATCACGAAGTTTAGCTGCTTGCGAGGGTGCCATTTTAGTTGTGGACGCAGCGCAAGGTATTGAAGCACAAACATTAGCAAATGTTTATTTAGCGCTTGATAACGATTTAGAAATATTACCAGTAATCAATAAAATCGATTTACCAGCAGCAGATCCAGAACGCGTACGTCAAGAAGTGGAAGATGTAATCGGTTTAGATGCATCTGAAGCGGTATTAGCTTCTGCCAAAGCAGGAATCGGTATTGAGGATATTTTAGAGCAAATTGTAGAAAAGGTACCTGCACCAACAGGTGATCCAGACGCACCGCTACAAGCTCTTATATTTGACTCAGTTTATGATGCATACAAGGGTGTTATTATTTCTATTCGAGTTGTCAACGGCACTGTCAAAGCTGGCGATAAGATTCGTATGATGGCGACAGGAGCAGAGTTTGAAGTGGTTGAAGTTGGGGTACATACACCAAAGGTTGTACCACAGACTGAATTAACAGTTGGTGATGTAGGTTATTTAACAGCATCTATTAAAAATGTGGGCGATACTCGAGTGGGGGATACTGTTACATTTGCCAGTCGTCCAGCAGCTGAACCATTAGCCGGTTATCGTCGTTTAAATCCAATGGTTTATTGTGGTTTATACCCGATTGATACAGCTAAATATAATGATTTACGTGAAGCATTAGAAAAACTAGAGCTGAATGACTCTGCATTACAATATGAACCAGAAACATCTCAAGCACTTGGCTTCGGTTTCCGTTGTGGCTTCTTAGGGCTTCTCCATATGGAAATCATTCAAGAGCGTATTGAGCGTGAATTTAACATTGACTTAATTACAACAGCACCTTCCGTTATTTATCATGTGCATATGACAGACGGTACATCAATAAACGTTGATAATCCATCATTTATGCCAGATCCTCAAAAAATTGATCGCGTGGAAGAGCCTTATGTAAAAGCAACTATTATGGTACCAAACGATTATGTAGGAGCTGTTATGGAGCTATGTCAATTAAAGCGTGGTAATTTCATGACAATGGATTATATTGATACATCACGTGTGAGTATCATATATGAAATGCCATTATCAGAAATTGTTTATGATTTCTTCGACTATTTAAAATCGAATACGAAGGGCTACGCTTCGTTCGACTATGAACTTATCGGCTATCAACCTTCCAAACTTGTGAAGATGGATATTTTATTAAACGGGGAACAAGTCGATGCACTAAGCTTTATCGTACACCGTGACTTTGCATACGAACGTGGTAAAGTCATCGTTGAAAAATTAAAAGAATTAATCCCGCGTCAACAATTTGAAGTACCAATTCAAGCTGCAATTGGACAAAAAATTGTAGCGCGTTCAACGATTAAAGCCATTCGTAAAAACGTTTTAGCAAAATGTTACGGTGGCGATATTTCTCGTAAACGTAAACTTCTTGATAAACAAAAAGAAGGTAAAAAACGTATGAAACAAGTAGGCTCAGTCGAAGTTCCTCAAGAGGCGTTTATGGCTGTGCTGAAGATGGATGATTCGAAGTAATGTTGATATAACAGCGTTCATAAGGTTATATCAGCTAGATGGAGATTGCCACCGACTTGCCACCAATTTATAAATCTTTTGGATGAAATCAAAAATAACGGCAGCCTCTCTTGCCAAATTTTGAGTTGAATGGACATAGCAATTTTTATATTTGCTATGTCCTAATTTTTTTTTTGACTTTTTTATAGGGTGTCCACTTTAAATCAACACTGGCTGTATGAGTTAGTAAATAAATGACCAGGACTCACTTTAAAATGAGTATACGGCCTTATTGTGCATTGAAAATTATTTGTTCATACTCTTAGGTTAAAATCTCCCCAGACAAACCATCAATTTCCCAAATCTTTTCAGAGACAAACCCTTGTTTAATTATGATTTTCCTAAAAGGAATGTTTGTGGTTCTTACGTAACACTACACTGCTGCATCTTTAAAAAGGTGTGGTTTTTTATTATTTGCAGAAATCAAAAAATTGGAGTTAATAACTTATTAGGGAAAAATTAGTCTTATTAAAAGATTAGAGAGTTACTTTTCTGGTATATAAAACAGTTTTTTACAATAATTACGAAACTATTCTTCTCTACATTCGTATAGTAATTAATGATAAAAAGAAGGTGAGAGATTGAAAGTAGAACGTGTGGAACTGATGGATGCATTAAGAGGTTTTTCCCTAATCGGAATATTAATAGCTAATATGCTTTCTTTCCAATTTGGTTCATCAGGAGTAGAAATTATTGAATCGGCGAGTGGACTTAATAAAGTAAGCTATTATTTTGTGAAAATTTTTGTAGAAGGTTCATTTTATCCGATTTTTGGTTTTGTATTTGGTTATGTTTTGATAAAAATGATTGAATCACGAGAGGCTTCAGGGGTAAAGTACAAAAATATTGTATTTCGACGAGCAGTCGGCCTAACTGTATTAGGGGCAATGCATATTGCGCTTTTGTGGGAAGGCGATGTTTTATTAATGTATGGCTCGACACTTTTCATTTTATTATTATTCTTTTTAAAGCGCAATGTGAAAACATATTTTGTATGGGGGTTCATTTTAACATCAATCCTTAGTGTAGGAGCTTTTCTTGGTAACAGCTTCATGCAGCTTATAAAGCCTTTAACAGATACGGAAATTATGATTTATCAAAACGGTACATATGCAGAAATATTAACACAACGATTAGGTGAATTCATTGTAGAGGGTGGCCTTTCACTATTATTCATCCTACCAATTGGCTGGCTTTTCTTTGTTGGTGTAAGCTTTCTTGCAGTCGGCCCATTTGTATTGTTTGGAATGGGGATGGCGAAAATGGGCGCATTTTTACATCTAGAAAATAATAGTAGAACCTATAAAAAAGTGGCGCTGCTCGTACCAGTCGGGCTATTGCTGAAGGGGTTCATTATTTTTGACACACCATACAGCTTATTTATTTATTCTACAGGGACATATGTGTTAGCGATAGGTTATATTGCCTTATTCGCATGGCTTTTTAGTCGCTATCAAAAGACAATGAATTATTATTTTGCTCCCATTGGAAAATTATCGCTCACAAACTATTTAATGCAATCAATCATTTGTACAATAATTTTTTATGGGTATGGTTTTGGGTTGTTTGGGAAATTGGGTATATTTGTTGGAATCCTTTTATCGGTCATTATTTATGGCATTCAGCTCAAGGCAAGTCAACACTATTTAAAGCGCTTTTCACTCGGACCAGTAGAAACAATTTTAAGGTGGTTCATTTATTTAAAAAATCCTCGGAAATTGGATTAGCATTGTGAATCGGATGGAGCTATGATGGTACCTAAGCTCCGAAATTTCCTCATGGGATACAAATGGATTGAAAGAATTACAGCAGAACATAGAAACGGTAATTGATGACATTATTCATTTTTATAAACGGTTAAACGGCTTGAACTCTTTAGAATTCAGGATTCAAGCCGCTTAACATGTTTATACTATTTCCCTTCTACTTGACAAAAGAGCGATTCATAAGGGCTACCTAGTCATTTTTTGATTCTTGGGAAATTAAATTACCAAAAACTGTTTCATTTTTACTTTTCCACTTTTTTGGAGAGTGTTAGTTAGGATTAAATGTTTTCATGCTATATTCCGTATCAAAATCCTCTGTTTCATTATTTTCAATCTTAAATATTTCTTTGAGATCGTCAAGGAAAGAACGACTACTTATAAATGGTAAGGAACAAAAAATGAGTAGTAGAACTAGTAATAGGATAAATGGCTTATTACTTTTTGACTCATTTTCGATTTTAATTATTGTTGTTGAAGGTGACCTATTTTCCGTAAAATTATCTTCTGTGATTGAAGTACCTTCTCCTTCTTGGAAAATCATAGTATCTTCCATAGCGGACCCACAGTATTCACAAATATATGAAATATAACCATCCTTATGTATTTTTTTATAAGCATTAGGTGCTAAACATTTCGGGCAATCCTTCATTTGTACACTCCTTTTTTAACCTATTTTAACACTTTAAGGAAATTGGCGTGTGTTGTATATAATAAATTAGTCAACGTAAATCTGTTTTTTTAGTTCTAGGAATATCCAGTATTTTAACTACTGGGTAATTTGCTATATTTACCACTAATCGACTCTTAATACAAAAAGACAGACAACTACTAATATTAGTTATCTGTTTTAATACCTTTAATATAAACACTGATGTTTACTTCATTATCATCTTGCTTGATCGTCATAATAGGCTTCATTAGCAGCCTTATCATTATTGCCCTTTAGATAAGCTAAAATCATACCAGGTCGTTTAAGTAAAACCCAGTCCCCATAATGGTCAAATCGCCTGCAAGAAGTAATCATTCCATTCTTAATTGTCCCGTATTTTTTTCCATTTGTTTTACCCCATTGTTTTAATCGCTTTGCAAAGTCAGCATCTTCTGCCATAAGCATCTTCTCGTTAAAACCTTTGATTGCCTGAAAGTCTTTTTTATAGCACCAAAAAATTCCTACAGAAATAAATCCATATTTAAACAATATGGGAACAATCAATAGCATGGTCGAAACAATTATCCCTAGGGAAACTCTTTCAAAATTTCCGTTCACGCCTCCACCAATATATTGATTTGAAGCCAGGTGCTTTTCAACTTCTGATAACAAGTGTTCTGTCATTCGAGTATCAGCATCAATGGTAACCAGGATTTCACCTTTTGCTAGTGCAGCTCCTGCATTTCTAATTTTGGATAAATTTTTATCGTTATTTTCCAAAGTCACACAATTGTATGACTTAGCAATTTCCTCTGTTCTATCTGTACAACGATTTAATACAACAATTACTTCAACTTGATTTTTATAAGATTGTGCAGCCTTAGCAATTGATTCTAGGCATTCCCCTATATACTTTTCTTCGTTATGAGCGGGTATTATCACAGAAAATTTTACATCCTTTTCAGAACCATCCCTAATAAATCCCTTGTTTTCGGACATATAAAATCCCTCTTTCAAGTTATAATTGTACTTACAAATTTAGTATATCATTTACATATGGAGATTTTTGTGTCAATTTTAAATATAAATTTAGCTTAACAGCTTATTTAGAAATCCAGTATCTTTTTAACTGGTTAACATAACTTGACAGCCCCTGATTGCTATTAAAAATGGAAATAAACATCCAAATGAATTTGATTCGTGGTATTATTAAACTATCCAAGCAGCATATGGCAAGAGCATTGGACATTCATACTAAAAAAATGGTATTATTTTGGAGTTTTGAAAGCTTTAATATAAAGAAATATGAATGGGGTTGATATGGTGAAAATAATAAACAAATTGCCTAAAAGTAATCCAAATGTACATGTAGAATTGTTGGGAGACAATTGGAATTTAATGAAAGAGCCTAGGAATGTATTAAGTGCAATTTTGTTATCTACTCCCTTAATGATAGTTTCTACATTCATTTCTATTGGGATAATAAAAATCTTTAACACTATTTCTTTGAGCGATTTTGGAATAAAACCTGATAAAATATCGATTACTATTAATTTAAGTAGTATTTTTTTGTTAGTATTACTGTTAGTAATTCACGAATTAATTCATTTAATTTTCATTCCGAATTTTGTTAAATCCAATAAAACATATATAGGGTTTACCTGGTTTGGGGCATTTGTGCTAACAGAAGAAGAGATTTCAAAGTCAAGATTTATCATCATTTCAATTGCTCCTTTTGTTATTATTTCAATGATTTTACCACTAATTTTAAGCGTATTTGGGCTATTAACAACCACATTAAAAATTTTTATCATACTCAACTCATTAGGATCATCACTCGATCTACTTAATCTTTTTCTAATTACCCAAGTACCAAAAAACGCCACTTTAAAATGTAATGGACCAAACACTTATTGGAAAGTTAAACAAATAAATAAAAAAAATGAAGAGAACAAAAATCTTCTTTATTAGTGTTAATCGGCTATTATTTCTGATTAGATAAGTTGATAGCGTACTTTGACCAAGTATTAGATTCTTAAAGCTTGGTAAATCAATTGATTTTAATTAAAAAGCCATCACTTTTCAGAGGGATGGCTAAAAGGGAATCTTATAATGTGAGTAATAATCTATGTATAATTACTTCCATTAGTAATTCATGATGAAATTTTATTTTACTTTGAATAAACAATATTATTTCTTACAAAATGTTCCACTAAATCTGTATGGTTGGAATTTTTTCATTACTGAGTAACCTTCTTCATAAAATCTAACTCTTGAGCTATATTGTATCGTGCTTCCTCTGTTGAAAAATCACCATTATAACTATGTGCTAGATTCGATTCTTCAGGAGTGATATATAATGTAACATCTATTCCTAAAGATGATAACTTTTCTTCGAAATCTAATGCTTGATCAGTGAAGGTTGCAAATGTTCCCTCAGTTAAATAAGTACTTGGAAAATCCACATTTACATTTTCAATAACATTTGCTTCAGCTACCTCGGATGTACTTTCAAATTCATTTGAATCAAAATAAGCTCTAATCATACCGTCGAAAAGCCAGTTTGTAAATGCAAAACCTGTATTATCGACACGTTTTATATCTATTAAGGCACAATTTAAAATAACTCCTTTTATTGTAATATCCTTTGTTACCTTAAATCCATATTTTTCTGCATATTCATTATTAGTTTGAATAATTGTTAATTGGCCTGCTAATTGTCCACCAGCTGATTCACCAGAGATCACAAAGTTATTATTATCGATACCATATTTTTTTGCATTTTCAGCAACATACCCTAGTGCTTCTGTTGCTTGAATAATAGGAACAGGATATAAATAATCAGGAGATAAAGCATAATTCATTGAGACTACAATGTAACCCTCATCAACAAAGTGTTGAACAAATTCTTCATTATCTACTTTATCCCCCCAAGCATATCCGCCACCATGTATATTAAAAAGCACTGGTCTTGTAGTTGTTGTATCTCCTTCTGGTACAAAAATATCCAAATAATTATTAGGGGAATTACTTGCATAGGCAACATTTCTATATATTTTTGTATTGTCACTTAATACCTCTTCTGTTTGTTCAACACGCTCATCGTAACTGTATTCAGCTCCTAGAAAACCTCCTGTAACTTTTAAAAGTGGGGCCGGATTAAAATGGTTAACGGTAATAAACAATACTATGCTTGCTGTCATGATAATGACCATCCACTTGAATATTTTTAAAAATTTTTTCATGATTTTTATACTCCTTTTTATTTCAACACTACATTGAGTTATGTAAGTTGATTTATTATATTCATTTATTATTGAAATCAATAGTGTCATAAATAAGTTCATTATGACAAATACCTATGACAATGAGCGTTCAATGATAAAGCAAATAATTAGGGAAGCTTTCTTAAAACCAATAGAGTTAAAAAATATTAATAAATTTACAGTAAATAATGTGATCAAACTGATAAAGGCGTTCATTTTATAATCACTATGATATTAGAAGAAATTAAAAATGGGAATTTTATCAAAAAATCTAGAATTAAAATGTGTAGGTCACGATCGTAATAATTATGGAGAAGCTCGATTGTTAGTAGAAAAATTGATTTGCATAACGGTATAGTCATATATCTTAGCTGAATAAATTGTGGGGGTTTTACTTATGCGAGATTAAAGCCCATGCTTTATATAGTATGACTAATATAATGAAACTGATTGCAGAATAAAAACAATTTGATTTTATTCCATAATAAAGAAAAAGGGAGAATGATACAATGAGCTTTGACTATTATTCGAATTGGGCTTTTTACACTCAACATTCTTTTATTCTAGCACCTGATGGAGGTGATTTCCAATGATGCCAGGTGGAATGCCAATGCCAGGTGGAATGCCAATGCCAGGTGGAATGCCAATGCCGGGCGGAATGCCAATGCCAGGTGGAATGCCAATGCCGGGCGGAATGCCAATGCCAGGTGGAATGCCAATGCCAGGTGGAATGCCAATGCCAGGCGGAATGCCAATGCCAGGTGGAATGCCAATGCCAGGTGGAATGCCAATGCCAGGCGGAATGCCAATGCCAGGCGGAATGCCAATGCCAGGTGGAATGCCGATGCCAGGTAGAATGCCAATGCCAGGTGGAATGCCAATGCCAGGTGGAATGCCAATGCCAGGCGGAATGCCAATGCCAGGCGGAATGCCAATGCCAGGTGGAATGCCAATGCCAGGTGGAATGCCAATGCCAGGTGGAATGCCAATGCCAGGCGGAATGCCAATGCCAGGTGGAATGCCAATGCCAGGCGGAATGCCAATGCCGGGCGGAATGCCAATGCCGGGCGGAATGCCAATGCCGGGTAGAATGTCATAAACAGTAGTTTGATAAGATAAAACACTTAGTTTTACTTTCATTAAAATATGTAAATAAAACTTACGTATAATGTATTATATGAGATAGTTAAATTTTGTGTTTATTTTATTTAAATAGTATTTCTGTGTTCGGGAATAGTTTTCTTCATTCAGCAAATGTTTTTTGGATCGAAAGCATAGCGGCAACTACAATTACGCCAAGGTGAAATTGATTGCATTATAAAGACATCAATTGAATAGTCATAGATATTTTTGCAGAGATCACATTTAAAGCTACTAATCCATTATTTTTGTGCAATGAAATTACAATATCTAAATAAAAGATGAATGACCAGCAAAGCTATTATGTTAGCCGAGCTGGTTTCTTTACAAAACTTATTCTTCTGATGGTTCCCTAAATCTATTTGTATTTATTAATCAGAAAACAAAATTACTCAAATACATATATAATGGATGAATAAGTGGACTAAATTAGCATTAATAGTAAGTAATAGTAATGATAGGACAAAAATACCTTAACGATTAGAGGAATTGTCATTAAAAAATGAGACTAGAATATCAAAAAGCAGAAATTTCCAGATAAGTTATATTAATAGGTATATGGATCTAAAATGTGCTGGCTTTCTTATAGTAGAAAGAGGTTTTTTGTCACTTTCTGGGTCTGTTACTTGTAAATGAATAAGCATTACAGCAAAGCTCTGGTAATCAATTAATTTTGAGCCTAGGCTTTTTTATTTTATCTTCGTTCAGAAAATTTTTGTATCGAAAGCACAGCGGCAGATACAGAAGACTCCCACCTCTACAGGTGGTGAGATGAATGCGGATACATTTTAATCTTTATCTGTGATGGGCAAAAAAGTTCACGCCACGATGGAAATCTTATTTTGTCACTAAATGTATCAGTAGTTATAGTGAAATAAAATTTGGCAATCGAGGAATAGATAAAAAAATATACACACCTCTACAATATTTAGTAATATGTATTATAAATGGGAATTAAAACATAAATAGTAGGAGTGTAAAGTATGAAAAAAGCATTAATTGGAAGTGTTTTGTTGATTATATTAATAGGAGTGGCATTGTATTTTATTTTAGAAAATAAAAAATTAAATAAAGATGAAGTTTCTGAAACAAGTCCCGAAGTAGAAGAGATATTAGATTACAGTGATGAAGAATTGGAGAAACTTAAAAATACAGAACAGCAATTTATAACTCATTATAATAACAAAAAGTATGATACGGTCGTATTACACTATCGAAATGTTTTTTTATCTAATATGAATAATTTAAAACCTACAAAGGAAATTATTGAACTATATAATAAATCAGTTAAAAAGATCTTTGATAATGCCTCCGAATTTCCGAGTAGAGATTACGATGAATTACATTTTAAAAATCTTAACAAGGAAACTGTAGCATTTATTGAAAGTAAATTTGGTAAAGAAATTGAAGAACATAAAGAGGACATGGAACAACTAGAAAATGAACGTGAAAATCAAAAAATTGAAAGAAGAGAAAGTAATGAAAGAGAGAGATTACTTCAAGAAAAAGCTTCACGCGGCGTAACAATAGGTATGACGAAAGATGATGTTTTGTTAAGTAGCTGGGGTGCGCCAAGCAATATTAACAAAACTGTTAATGCATATGGGACAAGTGAACAATGGGTATATGATAATTATAATTATTTATACTTTGAAAATGGCATATTAACATCTATTCAAACATCAAATTAAAATTTAGAGGCGATTCAAAGCTTTATTATTTCATGTACCTATATACATACTCATGAAGAATTATGTGGTTTGTTTTGTGAAATTGTGGAGATGTTTTATTCATTTTAAATAGTGGAGGTCATTTATGAAAATAAAAGAAGATGGCTACAAAGTAGAAATTGATAACTTTGTATTTGAAGGCCAAGTTGAACAAGATAACTTTTGCTCTAATTGTAAGTTCAATCTAGTTTATTACGACGATTTTGATACTTATTTCTGTCCGAAGTGTAATAGTTGGATAGAATCAAAGTGTAGTGACCCAGAATGCAAATACTGCTCTAAACGACCAGAAAAACCTTTACCCGACAAATAGTGTTACAACAATAACAATTGAATACTGAATATGCCTTTAAATAAATTTTTTAAAGGTTGTTTACCTGGATTTGATATTATTAGCGAATGGTTACTTTTGGTTGAAAAAGTATATTATTCAATACAATATAATTATATTTCTTTTTAATCCATTTGTTGGATACAATTAATATTTCTAAATTGGTATACTGTTTTTGATGCATCTTATCCCTTCTGCACAAAGGGGTAGGATGTGGAACATCACTTAAATGATTAGGTGATGTTCTTTTTGTTTTATGACATTAATGGACTTATATACATAAATGTATGGACACGGAAAAAGCAATTAGTGATAGGAGGTTTTTCTTCTTTTACCTTTTATGCTAGAAAATAATTTAATTCAATTTAGCTAAAATGTAGGAAGTAGTAATGGTACTCCTAAAAAGAGTCACTAATTTTATGGAGGAATATCAATGTCACATTCATTATTTCAAAGAATAACAATTTCTGTTATTTCCGCAATAATTTTATCTTGGTTCTTAAGTTTTTATTTTGGCTATGGCTCTATGGAGGAGGAAATAAGTGAAACGAGCGGATATTCAACTAAAACATTATTCTTGATGTTTATTGGATATTCACTTGTTATCTATGGGATTTTGGGAGTTATTATTTCTTGGTTTATTGACACTAAAATTCAAAAACAATTAAATCAAGCAGTACTTTATTGCGTGAGTGGAGCAATCATAGGAGGATTAGTATACTTTTTAACTTCTGCTGTTACATATATGAATAGACTTCTTATCTTTCTTTTGATTGGAACTTTTGCAGCACTTTTATATTTTATACTTCTAAAAATATTTAATTTGGTAGTTTTCAAAATGATGAAATCGGCCTCTTGAAATTAGTGAAATAAATGAAGATAAGCAGGAACTTTTCAAAGTGAAACAGAAATTATATTTAGGTTAGTTTAGAGTGCTGTGAGAATTCTAGTGTAATTAATCATTTAAAAACTACAAAATAAAATTATTAAGGAGACCATATGTATGGAAGTTTCTAAGGGTGTAGAAATGCTTCATCTAGAGTATCAAGATTTTATTATTCATCCGACTCTTTTATGGGATCAAGAAATGGCTGTTTTAATAGACACTGGATTTCCTGGGCAAATGGAGGATATACGGTTGGCAATTGAAGAAATAGGTGTACCGTTTGATAAATTGAAAGCTATCATTTTGACCCATCAGGACATTGATCATATCGGTAGTCTTCCTGAGCTATTACTAGAAGGGGGAAGTCATATTAAAGTATATGCTCATCAGCTGGATAAACCTTATATCCAAGGAGAAATCCCTCTGATAAAAGATGGACATCTTGAGAACCCTCCAAAGGGCAAGGTGAATGAAACCTTAAAAGATGGTCAAGAGTTACCATATTGTGGTGGAATTCGTGTTATTCATACACCAGGTCATACGTCTGGACATATAAGCTTGTATTTACGACAGAGTAAAACGTTGATTGCCGGGGATTCATTGTACAGTGTCAATGGGGTAATTGAAGGAATTCATATCCCGACAGTACTGGATTTACATGAAGCTCAGCTTTCTATAAAGAAATACTTAGATTTCGATATAGAATCCGTGATTTGTTACCATGGAGGTCTAAGTAAGGGAAATATTAACGAACAAATTCAAAAAGTAATTTGATTTTTTAATTTTGGAGGTACGGAAAAAAGGCTTTTCATTCAATAAACTAGCTTTGTATTACTAATGATAGAACGTTTCAAAGAATTTACTAAAAGGCCATTACGCATATCTTAACTTCTGCACAAGCGATTTTATGATGCCGAAAATCAGAAGAAAGTAAAAATATGCTAGTAAATGAAGCAATGGTGTCTGGTGGAACACTCTATAGTGACCCTTAACTAACAACGAATTTGAAGCTTAAAAAATGGTTAGAGTATGCAAACTGGTATTAATAAGGTTGCTGCATCCTAACCATTTTTTTATTTGAAAAGGACCTGTATTTCTAATTTTTTGACTTGATATAAAGCAATATTTTTTTGCTATAGGTTAAAAGCATATAGAATAGAAAGACATTGATAAAAAAATGGAGCATATGAAAATGAGTTTGTGTAAAAAAAGTTGGTGTAAAGAATGACCATGCAGATTGTATTTCTTCATGGCCCTTATAACTGACCCAACGCATTGGTCCTCCAAATTCATTAGATGGATACGATACCAAAAATATAGAAAAGATCGTCAAGCAAATACTAATCCACAATAATTTCTCTTTGCTAGATATTATCATTTTACCACCAAATTTCATGTTTTTTATCTTAAAGCATTTGTTCAAAATTTCTCCTTCTCGTCCTTCCACTCCATATAAAATTTACAATAAATAGGTATTAGGGCTAAAATAGCTACTATAAAAATAAGTATAAGTGTAGATTGATTGGAAGGAGCTTGATTTTTACCAATAAAGAGATAGCCAAGCGCTAATCCAATAATAATACTTAAGGTACCCGTTATAATGTTTCTCATTTTATATACACCTCTATGTTTTCAATGAAAAAATTTAATTAATTGATAATAGGTAACTTCACATTTTTTACCCAATCCATTATAAAATTTTTTTGCCTAGGATTTAATTTATTAGGAAGCTTATTTCTAGCAAAAAATTTATGTTCCCTGCTTTCCTCTGATTTTTGTAATAATTCACCCTTAAAATCCAATGTTTTAAAAATAATTTGAACACTATAAGCTTTATCTTTATTTGGATACTCTACAAAGCAATCTTTACCAGAATAAATTCCAAATAGCTCTAAATTATAAACCTCTAAACCAGTTTCCTCAAATACTTCCCTAATGGCCGTTTGTTGAAATGTTTCACCTAATTCCATTAAACCACCAGGTATACACCAATTATCTACGTCTAGTCGATGCTGTAATAAAATTTGATGTTCCTTTTCAATAATGACACCACAGCCTATTGTTATTAATGTTTCATGACCAATAAAATTTCTCATAAATTGTATATAATTCATTGTTATAAACCTTTCTAAATAAAATAATATAACAACTGTATCAAATTTCCTGAACTATGTCATCGGAAGTTGGTTAATATAACATGGGGAATTTTCCATTTGGTATAATATAGGTAACAGGGATTTGGAATTTAGAAAGGACAGAGGTGAATTATAAAGTGGAGTATCTTCAAATGACTAGCAATCAAATTGAACAGGAGCATATATGTTGTGCACTTGGCGCTAAGCAATACGAGCAAGCAGTAAAAGAAAAGAAAAAATGGTTAATGAATCGCATAAACGATGGGCTGGTTTTTTATCGATTGAATGAGCGGGCAAAGGTTTTTATCGAATATTTACCCGCTCATCAGGCCTGGGCTCCTATTGAGGCACCCAATTATATGTATATAAATTGTCTATGGGTTTCAGGGAAATATAAAAATCAGCATCATGCTAGACGATTACTTGAAAAGTGTATAGAGGATGCACAAGCACAGGGAATGGATGGGATTGTCCATATAGTAGGAAAGAAAAAGCTTCCTTTTTTAAGTGATAAACGTTTTTTTGAGCATTTGGGATTTAAAATTATAGATCATGCAGCCCCTTATTTTGAGCTAGCTGTCTATAAATTTAACGACGAAGCTGTTGAGCCATCATTTAAATTTCATACGAGCGATCTAAAATCTCAGGGAGATGGTATTATCATATACTATACTGCTCAATGTCCCTTTGCAGTAGGTGTTATAAATGATTTAAGGGATGCTACTGTAAAAAAAGGTATCCCTTTTCATGCCTATCAGCTAACCACAAAAGAAGAAGCACAGAATGCACCTATTATTTGGACAACCTTTGGATTATTTTATAATGGGCAGTTCGTGACACATGAAATTATGAGTGTCAACAAATTTGAAAAGTTTTTAAACACATTATGAATAAGCATTTATTTCCTTTTCAAGAAAAGTAATAGCATAGCAAAAACACAAATACCTAATAAATACCCGAGGCTAATTGACCAAGAGAAAAAATCAAATAAGATATAGATAAGAATTGTTGTAAACAAAAAGCCGAGAGCGATACCAGACAACTGTTTTTTGACATTCATTCCTCTCTCTCCTAACATGATAAATTAAAGTTTATAGTGTTATTTATATTATATAGTATATCCTTAATTTTGGTAATTGGTAGGGTACGGGATAGAACCGTATGTAGAGAATAGCCTTAGTGTTAACGTTATAGAAAGGTGGTACTCATTTTGAAAATCAGCAAACAAAATGCAGAGCATTATTGTTGGGGAGAACTATGTGATGGCTGGCATCTAGTTAAAAATAAAAAGCTTAGTATTATTCATGAGCGTATGCCAGCTAAAACAACAGAAATTAACCATTATCATCATCATGCACAACAATTTTTCTTTGTTCTGTCTGGCACCGCAACAATCGAAATTAACGGAAATCCCATTATATTACAGGAAGGTGAAGGTATAGAAGTTCCTCCTTTAACACCGCATCAAATGCAAAATAATACAGAGAAAGATATAGAGTTTTTAGTTATTTCACAGCCTAATAGTAGAGGCGATCGTATTCCACTATAAGATGATTCATTCTTTTGCATGAGGTATTCATTTACTGAGTCTAGTATAGTAAATGAAACAAAGGGCAGGGGAGATGCTTACAGTGAAAATTACCAAAGTAAAGCTATATGCATATGATTTACATAAAATGAAGGAATTTTATAGTACACAATTAGGATTTTCATTAATAAAAAATACCGATCATTATTTTACTGTTGCATTCGGTGAAAGTACTATAACGTTTGAAAAAATTCCTGCTTCTGTACAAAAGCAATATCATTTTGCTTTAAATATTCCATGTAATTTATTTCAACAGGCTAAAAGTTGGGTAAAAGAGCGTGCGGAAATACTGTCTTCAGCTGAAGAAGATGAAGTATATTTTGACACATTAAAGGCCTTTTCCTGTTATTTTTATGACCCAGAGGAAAATATTATAGAGCTTATTGCAAGACAGGAAGTTAATCCTAAAATAGATGCCATGTCTTTTTCATCAGAGCATGTGCTAAACATCGGTGAAATGAATATCACAACAGATACTATTTATTTAGTAGCAAATACATTAAAAAAATATGGGATTATACCAATGAATAATAATGAAATTTGCGCAGATAGTCTTACGTTTATGGGGAATTATGAGGATGGAGCAAATTTATTATTAGGACCAAGTGAACGTATATGGTATTTTTCAAATAAAAAAGCGATTGTCAGTCCAATAGTGATAGAAATTAACAATCATCTACTACTGTGTTTGAATGAGAAGGCTGAGTTTACAATTACGCGGCTATAAAAACATCGTTTCCTATGATTAGGTAAAAAACCTTTATATTTGAAGTGTGATTCCGATGCTCCAAGTATAATGTTATTTTATGAATAAGGAGTCCTATTTATTGAAAGCAAAAAGCATTAAATACTATGAATTTGGAAATCCCCTAGAGGTTTTAAAGTTTGAAAATAAAACGATTAAGCCACCACAAGCACAGGAAATAATTGTTCGGATGCTAGCACGACCTATAAATCCATCTGACTTAATACCAATTTGGGGGAAGTATGCTCATCGAATTTCTTTACCAACTATTCCTGGCTATGAGGGAATAGGTATCGTAGAGGCTGTAGGTCCTTCTGTTTCTCAAAATCTTATCGGTACACGTGTATTACCTTTACGAGGAGATGGAACTTGGCAGGAGATTGTTCAATCAAGAGCAGAATTTTCCGTACCAATTCCAGATTCAATAGATGATTTTACCGCTGCCCAAATGTATATTAACCCCATGACCGCTTGGGTTACTTGTACAGAAGTACTAAAACTGCGTCCAGATGATGTTTTATTAGTAAATGCCTGTGGATCTGCTATTGGTCATATTTTTGCTCAGCTAGCAAAGTTGATTGGTTTTCAGCTTATTGCAGTAACGAGAAATAATAAGCATACAGATGATTTACTTCAGTTTGGTGCTTCCTACGTAATTGATACCTCTATAATACCGTTCTATGAAACGGTAATGGAAATTACTAATGGCCAAGGAGCTGATGCAGCTATTGATTCTATCGGAGGAACAGCTGGTAATGAGCTTGCATTCTGTGTAAAATCGGGCGGAGAATTTTTAGCGATTGGTCTTTTATCAGGCGTACAAGTGAACTGGCAAAGTATTGTGAAGGAGGCCAATGTTAGGGCTAATATATTCCATTTACGCCATTGGAATAAGCAGGTTTCTGTAGAAAGATGGCAAGATACATTCCATCAATTAATACACTTGGTGAGTAGTGGTATGTTAAAAATGATGGCAGTTGATTCTCATTATGATTTATTAGAGATTCAAAAAGCAATAAAGATTGTGGAATCATCAAAAACAACTAAAGGAAAGGTTTTTCTAACAAGCTATTAAAATCCTGTAAAGAAACGAAGGGCAGTCTGTTATACCCTTCGTTTCTTTCACTTAAAATAAATCAGTTGATAAATAACGAAGGCCAGTATCTGGAAGGATGACCACTATTCTTTTTCCTTTATTCTCAGGACGTTTTGCAAGAACAGTAGCAGCGAATAAGGCAGCACCTGATGAGGTACCTACTAATAGTCCATCTGTTTTCGCTACTGCACGAGCGGCTTCATAGGCTTGAACAGTTTCTACTTCAAGCACTTCATCAATAATCTCTAAATGAACATTCGATGGAACGCGTGCCTCATCAGCGTCAGAGAAGCGATGAACACCCGTAATTTCAATTATATCTGGATTATCAACGGTTGCAATGGAGTTAATAGCTGGCTCCACTCCTATAATTTGAATCTTTGAGTTTTTAGATTTTAAGAAGGCACCTACACCACTTATTGTCCCGCCCGTCCCTATTGAGGCTACAAAAATATCAATATCACCGTCCGTATCATCCCAAATCTCAGGACCTGTTGTTAGCTTATGAATGTTTGGATTGGCCTCATTGTCAAGTTGATTAAGAAATACTACATTTTCCTCACGATCAACGACGGTTTCTCTAAAAACTTTAATTGTTTCTACAAAATCACCGTCTGTCTCCTCAAAGGCAGTCACCATTTCTGGAACTTCAGAAAATGGTACTACCTCAGTCCCATATGCCTTTACAACCTTTGTGCGCTCCTCACTTACCCCATCCTGCATGTAAATCCGAAGCTTATAACCTTTTGCTGCTGCAATTGCCGCTAGACCAATACCAGTATTTCCACTAGTTGTTTCAATAATTGTTTTGTCCTTTGTTAAAACACCTTGAGCTTCAGCATCCTCAATCATGGCTTTAGCTATACGATCTTTCACACTATTTGCTGGATTAAAGTATTCTAACTTTACAATAATTTCAGTTTCAAGCTGTTGTTCTTTGACATATTGGTTTAAGGCCAAAAGTGGAGTATGCCCAATTAACTCCGTTATGGATTGCTTTATTTTATTTGCAATTACTTGACCCATCAAATCCACTCCTTTTTCCCTACTTAACTTACTTGCATTGTAAGAATTAAACGCATCATATCATCTGAAAGGATTTTAAGCAATGATATTCCTAATAGAAAGATTGAAAAGGCTGATAGGAAAAATTAATGTATTTTTTGTAATTTCAACTTTTATAGTCATACAAAAGTTTGTTTCTTCTTGAAAATAAAATCCTTACATTGTTATTTTTGGAAGGCTTAATAATCAGTTATGATAAATATAGTTGATATTTTCATGGGGGGAAAGAAATGAAAGAGACAATAGCTGAGGTTTGTATAACTGCGGAAACAAAAATAACAATGATGAAGCAAAGACCTGCCAATTATTTCTTACAAGCAGTTTTAGGTGGCCTTTATATCGGCTTTGGCATTTTGCTTATCGTCACAATTGGTGGTTTGTTTGATCCTGCTGGCGTACCAAGTATGAAAGTTGTACAAGGTTTATCATTTGGCGTGGCGCTTAGTATGGTGATGATGGCTGGAGCAAATTTATTCACAGGGGATAATTTAGTTTTATCAATTAGTACATTATCCAAAAAATCTACACCCCTAGAAATGATAGGTATTTGGACATTTAGCTACATAGGAAATTTTTGTGGCTCCCTATTAGGCGCTGGGTTATTTTTTTATGCAGGGCTTGCGGTGGGAGATACAGCCAATTATGTTGAAAAAATAGCTACTGTTAAGATGAATGGAGGATTTGTCGTCCTTTTATGCCGAGGAATCCTGTGTAATCTGCTTGTCTGTTTAGCAGTATGGTGTGCCTATAAATTAAAAACAGAAATTGCAAAATTAGCTATGATTTTTTGTTGTATTTTTCCATTTATTACTTCGGGGTTTGAGCATAGCATCGCCAATATGACATTATTTTGTCTTGCCCTCTTTATACCTCATGGTGAAATGGTATCGCTGGCGGGAGCCATCGCCAATTTAGTACCTGTTACAATTGGAAATATAATTGGCGGAGCAATTATTGGTATTATTTATTGGATAAATGGTAGAGAAAGAAGTTAAAGCCTCTGGCGGATGTCGCGTAATCGGAAAGGAGTTAATGTTAGCCTAAAATCAATCATCGCATCCATGCGATAACGGCTAACTGACCTGCATCACGCAGGCCTAAGCACAAAGCCGATTCCTGACGCAATTATGCCGAGGTGTAATTGAAAATGATGAAAATTTAGAATGTCGTTTATAAAAGTAGTAGAGAAGTCTATTATGATATTGATTGCTAGACTCGTTCTTTTGATATTTTGACTTTAAAATTAATCCTAGATAGAATGGAGAGTAGAGTGGCATAAATGGAATACTACTTTTCTTTTCCTACACTGATAATAATGTTAAGAAATTATAGATAGAACAAGGAATGATAGAGAGGAGGAAGTCAAAATGGAGCAGGAAGTGAACCAACATACTATTCTTCAAGCGATTTTGGAGCTATCTACTCAAATGCAGGTTATGAAAACTGATCTTCAGCAACAAATTGAAGCGGTGGAAGCTAGATTAGAAAAAAAGATTGATGCGGTTGAAAGAAGATTAGAAGAAAAGATTGATGCGGTTGAAAGAAGATTAGAAGAAAAAATTGATGCTGTAGAAACAAGATTGGAGGAAAAAACAAATTTACTGCAAAGCAGATTAGATTCAGTAGAACAAAATTTAAGTCAGAAGATAGATAGTATGGATACGAAAATGGAAATATTATCTCTTGAACTACTTGAAACAAAGGCAGATGTACGTATGCTAAAGCGAGCAAAATAAATTTTAATTACCGTATCCTTCGAGGCTACGGTTTTTTTTATCAAGAGGAGCCTACTCTAAGAGATGGGAAAAACATCTCTAATGCACTTTATGGTATAATTTTTTTGGAATAAATGGTCTAGAGGAGTGACAACATTGTTAAAAACAGAGGTATTTGAACAATTAAAAAATGCGATGAGAGAGAAGGATGCATTGGCAAAAGGCGTATTGTCGCTGTTGAAATCTGCATTAGATTTAGCGGAGAAGGAAAAGGGAGGGGCTTTATCTTCTGATGAAGAAATTGCAATTATCAATCGGGAGGTAAAGCAAACAAATCAAGCTTTAGAGGGTGCCCAAAATGCAGGAAGAGCGGATTTAATTGAAAAAGAGGAAGCGAAATTAGTACTATTAAAATCATTCTTGCCAAAGCAATTAACAGAAGAAGAAGTTGCAGAGAAGCTTACAGCGGCTGGAATAGTAAAGGGAATGGGCATGGGAGACGCAATGAAAATTGCCAAACCTTTGTTAACAGGTCAAGCTGAGGGTGCTGTTATTTCAAAAGTTGTGAAGAGTATTATTTAAATTGACAAAAACGAATTTCCTTTCGAAAGGGGAAATTCGTTTTCTTTTATCTTCATTCAGCAAATGTTTTTGTATCGAAAGCGAAGCGGCAGCTACAATTACGTCAAGGCGAAATTGATAATAGGATTCTAACTGTTGCTAATTAAAATAACTAATAGTACACTATTAATTAACCACTGGTCAAATTAGGAGGGCAATATGTCACCGCGTAAACCATCAACACAGGAATTAACAAAAGAAATGATTATCCATGAGGCACATAAACAATTTATTGCGAAGGATTTTCACCATGTATCGATGCGTAGTATTGCGAAAGAGTTAGGCTGTAGTCATGGGGCAATATACTATCATTTTAAAAATAAAGCAGAAATATTTTATGCTATTTTAGGCGAATACTTTTCTGAATTAAACACTACTTTAGAGAATACAGTGAATGGCCCTGAAGATAGTTCTACAAAGCTAAAAAATATTTTAGTAGGATATATGGCATTTGGTTTAAATAATCAAAGTCAATATGAATTAATGTTTATGGTGAGGGACAATGAGATTGATGGACTCTCCCAAGAGGCAGCCAACCTTAGCTATGAAAAATTTGCACAATCCGTACAAGCTTTATCAGAAACTGAGCTGCTACTTTCAGATATCCATTCTACATTTATTGCGTTGCATGGATTTGTAGCACATTACCGTCATTATGTTAAAAATTATGAGGAAGCAAAGGAAGCAGTAGATGTACATGCAAGATTTCTTATCAAAGCATTAAATAAAGTTGAGCTCTAGATCAATTATCTGGAGCTATCTTTAAGCTTTTATTTGACCAGTGGTTAATAAAAGGAGGGATTATTCTTGAAAACAGCTTTAGTTATCGGAGCATCAGGTGGAATGGGTTATGCTCTTGTAAATGAATTAGTAAGGCGACAAATAAAGGTGAGGGCCTTTGCACGACACAAAGAAAAATTAGTTACTTTATTTCACCATACCAAAAATGTTGAAATCATTGCAGGTGATATCTTCAATGAACAGGATATTAGTCAGGCTTCGAAAGGGGTAGATGTAATTTTTCATGCAATAAGTTTTCCGTATCAGGATTGGGAAAAGCTACATATACCGTGCCTAGAAATGGTCATAAAAATAGCTGAAAAACAAGGAGCGAGGATAGCACTTGTCGATAATATATATGCATATGGGAAACAATCGGTCAGAGATGTAACTGAGGAGACATTGAAAAGACCACATACAAAGAAGGGAAAAATTCGATTGTCCATGGAAAATAAATTAAAAGATAGCCATGTACCTTCTGTAATCGTTCATTTTCCAGATTTATATGGACCAAATGCAGAAAATACCATTCTCTATGAAACATTAAAAAGTGTTGTCCAAGGTAAAAAAGCTAATTTTGTAGGAAATATGAAGGTGAAGAGGGAATTCCTTTATACAGTTGATGGTGCAAAGGCTATGGTTGAACTAGCCTTAAGGGATGATACATACAATCAAAATTGGAATGTACCAGCTACACATACAATTTCCGGGGTTCAATTAGTGGAGATTCTAAGCGAATTAACTGGCTACAAGAAAGGAATCAGAACTGTATCTAAAGGAATGTTACAATTAATAGGAATATTCTCTCCACCTATGAAAGAAGTAGTTGAAATGTTTTATTTAACAGAGGAACCAGTTATTTTAAGTGGGGAAAAGTATGAAAAGGAAATTGGTCCTTTACCACGTACTTCTTATAGAGCTGGTCTAGAGGAAACCATTTTATGGATGCAACAGAAGGGAAGATAATACTTACAGCAATAAAAAATCCGCTATATTTCAAGAAAGTATAGCGGATTTAATGTATTTAGTTTTTATAGCTGAAATTTTTGTATGATATGACGAAGCTGTTGTGCCATCTCCGCTAAATTATTGGAAGATGCAGTAATTTCTTCGATGCTTGCTGATTGTTCCTCAGACGCTGCTGCTACATTTTGAATATTTCCTGATGCTTGAACGGCTACTATACCAACTTCTTCTACAGAAATAGCAATACTGTTCACACCTTGGTTCATGTTGGTAATGATCGTATTGACATGATTCATTTCCTTTGTTAGCTCCATAATTTGTGTATTAATTTCTCCAAAGGCCTCACCAGATGCATTGAAGGTTGTTGAGCTTTCCACAAGATTACTGCTGCTAATTCCCATAGATTTTACAGCCTGTGCAGATTCCTCTTTAATGGTTTCAATCCGTGTTCGAATACTGTTAGTTGCTGCTAATGATTGATCAGCAAGCTTACGTACTTCCTCTGCAACAACGGCAAAGCCCTTACCATGTTCGCCAGCTCTTGCTGCTTCAATAGATGCATTTAACGCGAGTAAATTGGTTTGGTCCGTTATTTGGTTAATTAAGGTCACAATGTCACCAATTTCATTTGTGTATGTGCTTAAACGTTCCACAACTGCTGAAGTCTCTTGAATGGCAGTAGTAGTGACAGTCATTTTCTCAGTTGCATTTTGAATTGTCGTATTACCTTTTTCAGAAATTGTGGATGCACTAATTGCCTTTGCTGTCACATCATTCACGCTCGAAACGACCTCAGCCATTTTTGTAGAGATTACTGAGATATGATTTTCTACCTCTTCTATGGAGGTTGTTTGCTTTTCTGAACCAGCTGCAACTTCCTGCATGGAAGATGTAATTTGCTGTATGGATGCGCTTGTTTGCTCAGAACTTGCTGTTAATTCCTCTGACATAGCAGCGACTTGTTCAGCATTTTCTGCGATTTGCTGAATTAGTAAGCGTAAATCTTCTGTCATATTTTCGATGCCCAGAGAAAGCTGTGCGATTTCATTGGAACCTTTGATTTGTAGAGGTTCAACAGCTAAATCTCCCTTGGCTACCCTGCCAACATAACCAGTTATTTTTTTTATTGGTTTTGTAATACCAATGCTAATGAAATAAGCGACAATAATCCCTAATAGGATGAAAATCACCGTCATAATGATACATATCCAAAGTGTCTCTGTTTGTAGCTTAGAGATAAAGGAAGCATCCATATCTAAACCGAATAAAATGTCCGTGTTTTTAAATGGTATAAAAATGGATTTATGAATACCATATTCATCTTGATAAATATCGCTTATTTGCAAAGAACCAGCGTCTAAAGCAACATTCATTTTTTCATCGAAAACATAATCTTCTTTGTAATTATCTTTGTTGCTTAAAGCGACGATATGCTCCTTTCCGTTAGAGCGGGAAAGGATATATGCATTTTCAATATCGTATTTATTCACTGTGCCATTTAATTGCTTTAGTAGTTGTTCATATTTTTGATGATTCCCATTGTCTGCAGCAATGACATCATTTTTTTCTAAATCTTCGAAAATAGAATTAGAAACAATTTCTAATGATGACTCAAACTGTGTAATGACAAAATCATCGATAATTCGATAAGACGTTATAAAAAGTACCACACTAAATATGATTGAAATAATAGCAATGGGAATGGTGAAGCTTGCAATATATTTATAAAGTAAAGAACCCTTTAATTTATTTATTATATTCAACTTTGGCATCCTCCAATACTTGCAGTTTTTGTTTCAGGAAATGAACCATAGCATGGATATGTTCTGTTTCAGTATAAGGAGAAATAGCAAAGAATTTTGCAGCTGCAACTGGAATTTGTTGCTTTGTATCACTTGTGCGGACAGTACAAAAACGTGTTGTATCACCAAAAAATACTTCGTCTCGATCCTGACCTATAATTTCAAAGAAAGAGGCATTAATCGCATTTATATATTCAATTTGGTCTTGTGTATAGCAACCTGCCTGCTCCGTGTGCCAGTTATAGCCATCTGGATATAAACGAAAGGCTGTAACGGGTCCAATATTCGTTCCATTTACTACTTGCAGCATAGGTGCATGCTCCGCTAATTGTGTACGGAATGCTAAATTAACACGCACATAATTGGCTAATATTTGTTGATAGCCTTCTTTACCAAATGCCTGTAAAGCTGCATAAATAGCTATTGAACTTCCCATTCGTGAGCACTCTAATGTATAGCCTGTATGGTAGGAGCCATAACCACGATTGCCGACGTATGGTGTATCAAAGTCCTCAATATCAAGTAACTGTAAACTGTTACCCTCTTTTATAAGGAATAAGCTAGTTAAATATGGTGTCTGACCAAGCTTTTGGAAGTCAAAGCACAGGCTATCTGCAATTGCTAGATGCTGCATACGTGTACGAATATGTCTCAATCCCTGTAATACCTCTGCCTCTAGCTGAAGGGGATTGGCAGTAAAGTCGTAATCGTTGAAAAATGCGTAAAAGCCTCCCAAAGCGGAATCAGCATGGATATGTATCGGTTGTAAGGCATATTTTTTCTCAAGACCTATAGTGACTTCCTTAATGGCTTGTACATCATCAATGGCAAATTGATCCGTAGCGCCTGTTGTAGCTACTACATAGACTGGGATTCCACCATTTTCAATAACCTCTGTCATACGTGCCTGTAAGTCATTAATATCCATGGAATGGTCTTTTCCAGCTTTTACACGTACTAAATGCTTACTTCCTATACCTACCGCTTCAATCGATTTTAATAGGCTATAATGTGCATTTTCTGATGCAAAGCAATATAAATTATTTGGAATACCCTCTTCCTTTGCCTGTGGAAATTGCTTAGCAATGGCAAGACGAAGACCACTAAATACAGCCCCTTGTCCTCCCCAAGTTGTATAGCCAAAGCTCTTAGTGTAGTCATAGCCTACTAACTTCGACATCATCGCTACAACTTTTACTTCACACTCTGCAGCAGCAGGTCCATAAACATCCCATAGATTGTTACCGTTCAAAAGGGCATTTGTAAACTGGCCCAATATACCAGGGATACTAGCCATTGGTAATACATTCGTGACAAAATTACGCGTATGATAAGGGTGTCCTTGCATCAACTGTGTAAGTTCTTCCACAACCTGATTGAGCCCAACCCCTGTATTTGCTATTTGATTGTCTTGCATTAATTCTTGATAGAAATTAGAGGAACGCTCTTTCATTGGTCCAAGAGACGTTTTATTGGGATTCTTTAATGCATCTAGAGAGGAAACAATTTTCTCTAATAGGGATAAAAAATTCTCCCTTTGCTGGATATTTCCATCTTCGCTTTGGAATAATTGTTGGATTTTTTTCATATTCATCATCCTTTGTAGTTCATATTTCCTCTATTTTTCATTTCTTGAAAATAGGCCGTTTTTCTAAAGTTATAATAACATATAATAACAAAAAATGAATTTATATTTTCCTGAAAAAATATTATTTTACATTTCTGAATAATCCAATTTATTTAAGGGGAAATATAGAAAATGTATTAGTGATTAATTAATTTTAGAAAGGTTGTATTTTAAAGGTTTTTTGTGCGGTTGTTAAGGAGAAAATTACAAAAGTGAGGATAGTGGGATTTTATGAGGAAAAATGAATGTTTTTAAAATACTATTCTTATAATAATTTTAAAATAATATTAATAATAAGAAAATTATAATACTTTTTGACTAATTATAATAAAGGTTGTTAAATAGATCGAAACTCTGTAAATAGTAATCTGCTATACATGAAAAAAGAATCTGCCTCATTTGTGCAGATTCTCAGATTTATCCTGAAGTTCTTTAATGGTGACAAAGCGGTATCCATCCTCAGTAAGTGACTGCAAAATACCTTCGATTGCTTGCAGTTCACTGTCTGTATTGTCATACATGGGATGCATTAAAATAATCGAGCCAGATTGAATATGTTCTTTCACATAATTAATTTTTTCATCAGGTGTTGAATAGAAGGAGTCAGGCTCCAAATTCCACGTTATTGTATCATGATTTGTTTTACTTAAATAAAGTGGAAATCCAATTAGCTTTTTCCCATACGGCGGTCGAACAGGCGGGATATCTGGATAGCCAATACTTTTTATAAGTTCATCTGTTTTTTCTATTTCATTTTTGTAAAAGGTAGGGCTTTTAAAAACCATTCGCTTATGTGAATAGGTATGATTGCCAATTTGATGACCGGCATTCACAATTTTTTTACCCTCTTCTAAATTTTCTTCAAGATCTTTTCCAATTAAAAAAAAGGTTGCTTTAGCATCGTAGTCATCCAGTAATGTTAAAATGGTACTGACATTTTTAGTTGGACCGTCATCAAAAGTTAATGCTACAACCTTTTCTGTAGTGTCAATATGAGAGATAATCTTGCCAAAAAGTTGATAGTCTCTAGCATTCATTAACTTATAAGCACCAAATGCTAAAACAACAATGAAAAAAAGAATAATTCCTAAATAAGTAATTTTCTTTTTCAGCATTAGTCCCTCCCTGCTATTTATTTAATTCCAAAAAAAGCCTTACACAAATTTGTTATTGATCAATACCCATTGTATGAGAAGATACGGTATGACAAACATTAAGTCTTAAAGGTTATATAATGTTCCCCTAATAACTACAATAATTGTGTAAATAACTTTCTGAAAAATGAGGTGTACATGTGTCTAATGATATGCTTCTAGTTGAAGGTCAGTCGAAGGGGAGTCGATTGCACAAAATATGGTTTGTTGTAGTGTTATTTTTAATATTGGTGATTGGTGTAATTGTTTTTTATTATTTATTTAATAAGGATTTAAATTTTGAAACCTATAAAACAGTTGTCGGTAAAACCACTGAAAATAGCCTTGGAAGTTTGACCTTGAATGAAGTAATAGTGGATGACAATCAGATTTTATTAAATGCCACCTTTAAACCAGAAAACGATACACATTTCGACTATCAAATTTTCTTTTTTCCACAAGTATTGATTAATGGAAAAGAGTTTACAGTAAGAAATGGAGGGCAGTCCATTGCGCAATCGGATAAAACCTATACCATTTATAGCAGTGTTAAACTAAGCGAATTACCAAAGGATGAAACATTAAATTTAGATATTCGCTATAACGACTGGAACGGAAAAAAGGAGATTGACGAGCCATGGAACTTTCAAGTAGAAGCATCACAGAAGCACTTACAAAATGATAGGAACGTTTTTTCAGTTAAAAAAAAGTTGAAGCTAATAGATGGCCAACAAATAACGATTGACAGGGTTGTTTCTACACCAATATCAACAACAATTTATTTTCATTCTGACACAGCCCTATTGAATAATGCCATACAATTTAATATTCAATCTACATCAGGTGAATTATGGCGCCTTAACGCTGCGTATCCATTAAATGAGGACAATACAAAATGGGGAGTTCGCCTTGACGCCCTATATTTGACAGAAAAAACTTATCATTTAATTCCAATTGCTACAGATGGAAATGAGCTTGGTTCTAAAATTAAAATGACAAAAAAATAAGAAAAATGCTTATTTCAATCTTTACAATACTTTAATCTAAAAACACGGTTACACCATGTAAGATAATGATATATTACATGGAAAGAAGTGAGGTTGTTGCGAAGATTATGGGAGATCTTTTTAGTTTCCTTTAAATTAGGCTGTACTTCCTTTGGTGGTCCAACTGCTCATTTAGGTTATTTTCAAAATGAGTATGTTGAAAAACGTAAGTGGTTATCAGCAAATGATTACAGTCAGCTTGTAGCACTTAGTCAATTTCTACCTGGTCCCGCATCGAGTCAAGTAGGAATGGGCATTGGCTTATTAAGAGGCGGAATATTTGGGAGTGTAATTTCTTTTCTTGGCTTTACATTACCGTCAGTGTTGCTGCTGATTGCATTCGGATATTTTTCGACGCATGTAGATATGAGCTGGGTCCATGGCTTAAAATTAGTGGCTGTTGCGATTGTTGCACAGGCTATTTTGGATATGTCCAGGAAATTGATTTCTAGCATATGGCATTTAATAATTGCCTTGTTTGCACTTGGAGTAGTGCTTTTATGGGTACATTCATTATCACAGGTATTGGTGATAGGTCTTGCTGCCCTCATAGGCTTTCGATTTATTAAAATCACTAAGGAAATGAATCAACATGTAACAGTTGTACCTATTTCCAAAAAAGCAGGGTTCATTTTATTATCACTGTTTTTCCTACTCCTTATTGGTTTACCAGCTGTTAGTCCATTTATGCAATATGAATGGTTTATATTGGTTGAAAAGTTTTATCTATCAGGTGCCTTAGTGTTTGGTGGCGGTCATGTAGTACTGCCTTTGTTAGAAGTTCAATTTGTACAAAGTGGACTAATGAGTTCTTCTGATTTTATTACAGGTTATGGAATGACACAGGCAGTTCCTGGTCCATTATTCACGTTTGCCTCTTACATAGGTATGATGATTGCTGGAGTACCTGGGGCCGTTATTGCTACAATAGCAATTTTTCTTCCTGCCTTTTTACTTATAGTTGGGGCAATGCCGTTTTGGCTAGCGTTAAATCAATTCCCAAGATTAAGAGGGGCAATAGCAGGTGCAAATGCTGCCGTTGTTGGAATATTAGCAGCAGCTTTTTTTCATCCAATTGCTACAGAGACAATTGAAAATTGGTTAGACATTGTTATATCTGCCATCTTTTTATGCTGCTTAATGCGATGGAAAATACCGCCTTATTTATTAGTAATCATTGGTCTTTGCATAGGAATTATACGTTATTAAAAATACATTTTCTAAATCAAAACCATGAATCTTTATGGTTTTGATTTTTTTGTGGAAAATGGATCCTATGAACTGCCAATTGATACACATACTTTTCTTAGATGGATTCATGGCGTTCTATTCTTTGTTTGTTTATAATGTAAAAATGGAAAAAGACTTTATCAGAAAGAAGGGATAGCTATGGCACGAGGTGTTTACATTCATATTCCTTTTTGTCATCAAATTTGTAATTATTGTGATTTCAATAAATTTTATTTCAAAAATCAACCAGTTGATGAATATATAGAAACCCTGGGCAAGGAGATGGCGCTTGCCATACAAAAGTATCCTGACCATTTTAAACAAATCGAAACGATCTTTCTCGGTGGTGGAACACCGACTGCGTTATCACCTGAGCAATTAGAAAAACTTCTTGGGCTGATTCGTACGTATATTCCTATGGACAGTGTGACAGAATTTACATCAGAGGCAAATCCGGACGAGCTCTCAGAGGCGAAATTGCAGGCATTATTTGCTGGAGGTGTCAATCGTTTAAGTATGGGGGTGCAGTCCTTTGACCAGACATTATTAAAGAAAATTGGACGTACTCATAGTAACGAACATGTTTATGAAACAATTGCCTTGGCGAAAAAGGTTGGCTTTCACAATATAAGCATAGATTTAATGTATGGTCTGCCTGGGCAAACAATGGCACAATGGGAGGACTCCTTAGCAAAGGCCTTTGCCTTGGAGTTACCGCATATTTCCGCATACTCATTAATAGTAGAGCCAAAAACGATATTTTATAATCAATATACAAAGGGGAAACTGCATTTACCACCCGAAGATCTTGAGGCAGATATGTATGATGTATTGATGGAACAGATGGAGGCTCATGGGCTGCAACAATATGAAATAAGTAACTTCGCGCAATCTGGTTTCAGCTCTAGTCATAACAAAATTTATTGGGAAAACGATGAATATGCAGGCTTTGGTGCTGGTGCACATGGATATGTTGCTGGTATCCGTTATTCCAATCATGGACCATTAAAAAAATATATTGATGCAGTAAACAAAGGTGATTTACCAATTGTCTATGAGCATATTGTGACAGAGAATGAAAAACGCGAAGAACAAATGTTTTTAGGTCTGCGAAAAACAGAGGGAGTATTACACCATATATATGAAGAGAAATTTAATGAAACGATGCTTACACGTTATCGTCATGTTATCGAAAAGTTAGTATCAGAAGGTCTTTTGGAACACGATACGAATAGAATTCATCTGACACGAAAAGGTCGATTTGTAGGGAATGAAGTATTTCAACAATTTTTGCTAGAAGATTGAGCGATTTCGTTGACATAAAATGTGGGATTTGATAACTTAATAATAGTATTAGCACTCTTCTTAGTTGAGTGCTAACAGAGGTGATAATCATGCTAACAAATCGGCAACTACAGATATTGCAAGTCATTGTAGACGACTTTATTATGTTTGCACAGCCGGTAGGTTCTCGCCAGATCTCCAAAAAGCAAGAGATTACATTTAGTCCAGCCACAATTCGAAATGAAATGGCGGATTTGGAGGAATTAGGTTTTTTAGAAAAAACACATACTTCCTCTGGTCGAGTGCCTTCGGAAAAGGGTTATAGATTTTATGTAGATCATTTGTTGAGTCCACAGGGGATTAATTCTAGGGATATTCAGCAAATCCAATCAATTTTTAATGATCGCCTAGTAGAAGTAGAGCATATTATCCGAAAATCAGCCAATATTTTATCAGAGCTGACATCTTATACATCGATTCTTTTAGGACCTGATGTACAAAGACATCGTGTTAAACGATTCTCAATTGTGCCGCTCTCTAGTGATACAGCAGTAGCGATTATCGTAACGAATAACGGGCATGTGGAAAATCGAATGTTTAGTTTACCTCCAGATTTTACCGCTTCTGAATTAGAGAAGATGGTTAATATTTTAAATGAACGCTTAATCGGTGTGTCATTAGAAGATCTTCATACAAAGCTTGAGGCTGAAGTGTTAGCTGTTTTACAGCAACATGTGAGATCTGCGGATGACTTTATTCGCTCACTTGTTACAGCCACGATGCATAATTCAGAAAGTAAAATTTTCTATGGTGGAAAAACAAATATGTTCAACCAGCCCGAATTCCACGATTTAAATAAAGTCCGGATGATTTTGGACTTAATGGAAACGAACAGCCAAGTGCAATCGCTTTTCCATCCCAATGAATCGGGCATTCAAATTCGTATAGGCTCTGAAAATAAACAACTAGAAATGGAAAACTGTAGTGTCATTACGACCACTTATTCAATTGGTGAAGATCAACAAGGGGCTATTGCGATTATTGGTCCAACACGGATGGATTACAAACGTGTTGTTGCTTTACTAGACGTATTGCGCATGGATTTAACACAGGCCTTTACGAAGAATCGTAGTGATTGATAATGAGGAGGATTCAAGTGACTGAAACAACTGAAAACAAGGATCTTGTACAAGAAAAAGTACAGGATGACAATGTACAAGCTGAAAATGTATCTACAGAAAATGATGTAATTGAACAGCAAGAAGCAGAATTGACGATTGAAGAGCAATACGAGGCAAAGCTTGCAGAGTTACAAGCAAAGCTAGACGACGAGGAAAATCGTCATCTACGCCTACGCGCTGACTTTGATAATATGCGTCGTCGCAATCAGCTAGATCGGGAGGCAGCAGAGAAATACCGTGCTCAAAGCTTATTATCAGATTTACTGCCAGTACTAGATAATTTTGAGCGTGCCTTACAAGTGGAAGCAACGTCTGAAGAAGCTGCTTCTATTGTAAAAGGCATTGAGATGGTCTATCGTTCTCTGATTGAAGCAACAGAGAAGGAAGGTCTGCAAGTGATTAAAGCAGAAGGTGAGCCATTTGATCCAAATATTCACCAAGCTGTCATGCAGGAACAAGATAGTGAAAAAGAGACTGGTGTTGTTTTACGCGAACTGCAAAAAGGATATATCTTAAAGGATCGTGTATTACGCCCATCAATGGTATCTGTGAACGAATAGTCATAGCACTATTTAGTCAATTAAAATCAGTTAGAAAACGCATCCCTTGCGTTTAAATAATAGGAGGAAATTTTAATGAGCAAAATTATCGGTATTGACTTAGGAACAACAAACTCTTGTGTTTCTGTACTTGAAGGTGGAGAACCAAAAGTAATTCCAAATCCAGAAGGCAATCGTACAACACCATCTGTTGTCGCATTTAAAAATGGCGAACGTCAAGTTGGTGAAGTAGCAAAACGTCAATCAGTAACAAACCCGAACACAATTATTTCCATTAAATCAAAAATGGGTACAGCTGAAAAAGTAACAGTGGAAGATAAAGACTACACGCCACAAGAAGTATCAGCAATGATTCTTCAATACTTAAAAGGCTATGCAGAAGATTACTTAGGTGAGAAAGTAACAAAAGCAGTTATTACAGTTCCTGCTTACTTTAATGATGCACAGCGCCAAGCGACAAAAGACGCTGGTAAAATTGCTGGCCTTGAAGTAGAGCGTATTATCAACGAGCCAACTGCAGCTGCGCTTGCGTACGGCTTAGACAAACAAGACCAAGATCAAAAAGTTTTAGTATTTGACCTTGGTGGTGGTACATTTGACGTTTCTATTCTTGAATTAGGTGACGGTGTCTTCGAAGTATTAGCAACTGCTGGTGATAATAAACTAGGTGGGGACGATTTTGATGACGTGATTATCGACTATCTAGTAGCTGAATTCAAAAAAGAAAATGGCATTGATTTATCAAAAGATAAAATGGCGATGCAACGCTTAAAAGATGCAGCTGAAAAAGCGAAAAAAGATTTATCTGGTGTAACTTCAACACAAATTTCTTTACCTTTCATTACGGCAGGTGAAGCAGGTCCACTACACCTAGAAATTTCTTTAACACGTGCAAAATTCGACGAAATTACTTTACCATTAGTAAATCGTACAGTAGGTCCAGTACGTCAAGCCTTATCTGATGCAGGCCTTTCAACATCTGAAATCGACCAAGTTATTTTAGTTGGTGGTTCAACACGTATTCCAGCAGTACAAGAAGCAGTACGTAAAGAAACTGGTAAAGAGCCTCACCGTGGAGTAAACCCTGACGAAGTTGTTGCAATGGGTGCTGCTGTACAAGGTGGCGTATTAACTGGTGATGTGAAAGACGTTGTTCTACTTGACGTAACACCATTATCACTTGGTATTGAAACAATGGGTGGCGTGTTCACGAAGTTAATTGATCGTAACACAACAATCCCTACTTCAAAATCACAAGTATTCTCTACAGCAGCTGACAACCAACCAGCAGTAGACATCCATGTTCTACAAGGTGAGCGTTCAATGGCAGCTGACAATAAAACATTAGGTCGCTTCCAATTAGCAGACATTCCACCGGCACCACGTGGTGTACCTCAAATCGAAGTAACATTTGATATTGATAAAAACGGTATCGTATCTGTAAAAGCGAAAGACCTTGGTACAAACAAAGAGCAAACAATTGTGATCCAATCTGATTCTGGTCTATCAGAGGAAGATATTGAACGCATGGTAAAAGATGCTGAAGCAAATGCAGAGGCAGATGCTAAACGTAAAGAAGAAGCAGATCTTCGTAACGAAGCAGATCAACTAGTGTTCCAAGTAGACAAAACAATTGCTGATCTAGGTGAGCAAATTACAGAAGACGAGAAAAAATCTGTTGAAGATGCTCGCGATGAATTGAAAAAGGCGCTTGAAGCTGGTGAATTAGAGGGCATTAAATCTGCTAAAGAAAAACTAGAAGGCGTTTTACAGCCACTAGTAATGAAAGTATATGAACAAGCTGCAGCAGCTGCTCAAGCAGCTCAAGGTGGCGAAGCAGGTGCAGACACTGGCGCTGGTAAAAAAGATGACGGTGTTGTAGACGCTGAATTCGAAGAAGTAAAAGACGATAAATAAGAGTTAACACAGTTAAGTGAAAAGCCAAAGACCGCTTGCGGCTTTGGCTTTTCTCTTTATTAAAAGCGGTATGATAAGCTTTACATAATAACTGAGAACAATATGTTTCTCATTTATTAATAAATAATTTACAACAAAAATAGAGGCAGTTTATTTAACTGCATGGTACAATAGATTTTATGCAAAAAGAGCGGAGTGTGAATGATGGAAAAACGCGATTACTACGAGGTGCTTGGTTTAACCAAATCAGCTTCAAAAGATGATATTAAAAAAGCATATCGTAAATTATCAAAACAATATCACCCTGATTTAAATAAAGAGCCAGGTGCAGATGAAAAATTCAAAGAAATCGCTGAAGCTTATGAAGTGCTAAGTGATGATCAGAAGAAGGCGCGCTACGATCAATTTGGTCATGAGGATCCAAATGCTGGCTTTGGTGGTGGTGGCTTCGGAGGAGGCGGCTTTGGCGGCTTCGAGGATATTTTCAGCTCATTCTTTGGTGGTGGAGGTCGTCGTCAGGACCCGAATGCACCACGCAAGGGTGATGATCTACAATATCGTATGAATATTAAATTTGAAGAAGCGATTTTCGGGAAAGAAACAGAAATCGAAATTCCGAAGGATGAAACCTGCGATACTTGTCATGGTTCGGGTGCAAAACCAGGAACTAAGTCAGAAACATGTTCAACATGTAATGGTGCTGGTCAAGTAAATCAAGCTGTGGATACTCCATTTGGCCGTATGATGAATCGTCGTACTTGTTCAACATGTCATGGTACTGGAAAAATCATTAAAGAAAAATGTTCAACATGTCGTGGAGAAGGAAAAGTACAAAAACGTAAGAAAATTAAAGTAACAATTCCAGCAGGGGTTGACGATGGCCAACAAATTCGTGTAACTGGTCAGGGAGAGCCGGGTATAAATGGAGGACCAGCGGGAGATTTATATATAATGTTCCGTGTGCAAGGGCATAATGAGTTTGAACGTGATGGCGACGATATTTATTATGAACTGAAGCTAACATTCCCTCAAGCAGCTCTTGGTGATGAAATTGAAGTACCAACTGTCCATGGGAAAGTAAAATTACGAATTCCAGCAGGGACACAGTCAGGTGCTCAATTCCGCCTTAAAGACAAAGGTGTAAAAAATGTACATGGCTATGGTACTGGTAATCAATATGTTACTGTCAAAGTTGTCACACCAGAAAAGTTAACAGAAAGACAAAAACAACTGCTACGCGAATTTGCTGAAATTAGTGGTGATATTCCTGAGGAACAAGGAAGCTCACTATTTGATAAAATCAAGAAAAAATTCCAAGGCGAATAACTAGAGGAGCTGAAGAGCTACGTGAAGTGGTCAGAGTTATCCATTCATACCAAGAATGAAGCGGTAGAGGCAATTTCGAATATTTTGCATGAGGCTGGAGCAAGTGGTGTTGTTATTGAAGATTCGGCTGAACTTGCTAAGCCACGAGAGGATCAATTTGGTGAAATTTATGCACTAAATGAAGCGGATTTTCCCAAAGATGGTGTTATTGTCAAGGCTTATTTATCAGAGTCTAGCTTTTTAAATGAAACTGTGGAAGAAATTAAAGCGGCTATCACAAATCTAACGAACTTTAATATCGATATAGGGGAGAATGTAGTATCGATTGTAGAAGTAAATGAGGAAGACTGGGCAACAGCTTGGAAGCAATACTATCATCCTGTGAAAATTTCTGAACGCTTTACAATTGTGCCAACCTGGGAAGATTATACTCCAGTATCAACAGATGAATTAATTATCGAATTAGATCCTGGTATGGCATTTGGTACTGGAACACACCCAACAACTGTGATGTGCCTGCAAGGGCTTGAAAGGGTTGTAAAAGAGGGTGACACAGTTATCGATATTGGTACGGGTTCTGGTGTTCTTTCTATTGGTGCCGCATTACTTGGAGCTAAAAGTGTTCATGCGCTTGATTTAGATGAAGTAGCAGTACGCTCTGCGCAAGAGAATGTTGTGTTAAACAAAGTTGAGGATACAGTATCTGTATTTCATGGAAACCTATTGGATACAGTGAAGGAGCCGGCTGATGTCGTTGTTGCCAATATCTTAGCAGAAATTATTATATCCTTTACTGACGATGCATTTTCAATTGTCAAACCAGGTGGATTATATGTCACTTCAGGCATCATTGGCGCAAAACGTGATGATGTCAAAGCGGCACTAGAAGCTTCAGGCTTTGTCATTGAAGAAGTATTACTAATGGAAGACTGGGTCGCAATCATCGCCCGTCGTCCACAATAAATGGACTGAGAAAGCGCCAAATCGTGAGCCGAGTGCTTGTGATTTGGCGTTTTCTCTTCTTTATAGAAAGGAATGTGTACCATGCAGCGTTATTTTATTGAAACCTCTATTGAAAAAGCACGAATTAGTGGAGAAGATGCACATCATATTGAACGAGTAATGCGAATGAAGGAAGGTGACAAAATTGTAGTAGTGGCACAAGATAATGCCCACATCTGTACAATTGTAGCCTTTGAAGGAGATGGGGTAGTTATACAGCCTACTGGGGAGATAATTCCTTCTCCTGAGCTACCTGTTCAAGTTACAGTTGCCTGTGGATTGCCAAAAGGTGATAAATTAGAGCTTATTACACAAAAAGCTACAGAGCTTGGCATGTTTGCCTTATTGCCGTTTGAAGCAGAGCGTTCCATTGTAAAATGGGATAAAAAGAAGGGGGTAAAAAAGCAAGAGCGTCTGCAAAAAATTGCAAAAGAAGCCGCTGAACAATCTCATCGTACACATATACCAGAAATTTATGAACCAATTTCTTTTAAGCAGCTAGTAAATCAGGTGAGCAATTTTGACGCCGTTTTTATCGCAGATGAAGAAGATGCCAAATCTATAAAACGTACGAGATTTGCGGAAAAGCTAAAAAACGCTTACGATAAAAAATCGAATTCAATTCTTATTATCTTTGGTCCAGAAGGCGGCATTGCTAGAAAAGAAGCGGATGCTCTGTTGCAAGCTGGAGCCCAAACGATGTCTTTAGGACCCCGAATTTTACGAGCAGAAACAGCGCCACTTTATGCACTGTCTGCAATATCCTATGAATTTGAATAAAAGAAATGCCGCCTTATCAAAAGTGAGAATATGTTATATTCCGTATTGGCAAAAAGATGAGGCATGGGCAAAACCACTTAAAAAACTGTTTTAAGTGGTTTTTTCACTTTTATATAATATAGGGTCCTACTAGAATTTGAGTCAGTAATATTGCGCAAAACATGATGTGAAAATAAGTGAAAATTTAGAATATAGATAAAATTTAACAAAAAACCCTTTTATTAAAATATAGAAAAAAACAAGTATAACGTCCATACATAGATATTATTGATACATATTCTAACGATAGGAGAGCTCCCTAATACTAAAAAAATGAAAAGAGGGAATTTTTTTGAGTGAACAATTAGAAAATCAAATGCTACCTTGTCCGGTAACATCAACTGAACAAATTCCATTAACGAATGAAACTACTCCAGTAGTCGCTACACCGCTTACGACACCAACAATTAAAGTTCCAGTTGTACTTGCAGAACCAACACTTCAAATCGTTGTGGAGTCGGATATTACGCTTAATCCTGCAGCAACTGAAATCAAAAGAGTGAAGAAAAATGTATTCCTCAATCAAGTTAAATTAGTACCGGTTAGATTTGCACGTATTGGCAACACTGACTTTTTTAGAGTAACAAGAGCTAAATTATTTGTAGCAGGACATATTCGTAAAAATATCGAATATGCTTCGTCAGCATGTAATGGGGCACTTCGAGATAGAATTGCCGATGTTGCGTTTTCTGGTTTTACAGAGCTTATTTTCCCACAAACACCTGGAGGCACTACTCCAATCTTAGGCATTTCCGAGTTTGCTGAAGCGAACTTCCTGAATGAAGCTACGCAAATGGACGCTCGATTGGATAAGGCTTTCTTCCAAAATCTTGTTAAATATAATGAACAACCATTTGGAGAATTAGTAGCAGCGAACTTCTTTGAGCTTGATTTTTCGCCAATTATAACGTCACCTGAAGGTACATTCAGCACATTACGTGAAAAAATCGTACTGGATCTGACTGTAAAAGTACTACAAGTTCAACAAGTTCGCCTTGGCACTGGTAGCAGTGTAATAACTCCTGTTCTTACAGGGCTTACTCCTCCAGTTAGTCCTATTATTAATCCTCCTATTAATCCAACTACTGATCCTTGTTAATCTTTAATTATTAGAGAATCAAAATAGATAAGGGTCATTTAAGGGTACGCATAAAAATCCAATATTTGAGTTGGCAGTCGATAGTTCGATTTAGTCGAATTTTCAACTGCCTTTTTTGCTATTAAAAATTTTTTTCTTTTTCAATTTTTAAATTGCCGTGTGAAACAACGTGCTCAGTGACAAAAGTAAAAGTTAAGCATAGTATGAATTGTAATAATAAGTACAGTGAAAAGAATACGCGTTATATTATGAAGTAGAACTCAAATCCTTAATATATAGAACAATGAGGAATTATCGACCAATACACCTTATTTGTCAAAACATTTTTTGGGAGTGAACGAATGAAAACTCCATGGATTAACTTTAGAGGGATGAAGGAAGTATCCTCCAAGCAAAATAAATACACGAATTGGACGTATCAAACTAAACCATCTCATTTAGATTCTGCATGTGGTGAAAATGATGATACAAAAAAATTAGATGATACCAGAAATGGGGAAGAATCTAGCCATGAATTACTAATTTCTTCAAGAAATAATGTTGAAGAAGAAACCAATCCCCCTCCTGATAACGTGGAGGTTGATGAATTGGATCCAGTGGAAGAGCTGAATTTAGCATTACTTATTCCTTTAGAAACGGATATTGAGGAAGAAATCGATCATTTTTCCGATACTGAAATAGATGATGAAATGAATCCAGTGAAAGATCTAGATTTAGTAACCAATTTAGATTCAAATCATGGACTACTTATTCCTCTAGAAATTAATGATGGGGAAGATGTCCATGCTCTCCCTGATCCCGAAGAGACAGAGGAAATGAATTCTGTAGAAGAACCGAATTTAACATCTCAAGTAGACCCTAATCATAAGATATTCAGTCAATCTGAATCCAATGGTGAGAATAAAAATGATGAAGGGGAAAACCTTTCTCCACCTTTTCCTGAGCCTGTGCAAGGAGAAGTATGTTCTTTAACCCAAAAAAGCTCATTTTCTACATATGTTGAAATTAATGATTTTCTCCATGCTCCTATCTGTGGTGAAAATGTTCAAAATACATTTGAATTTCTTGATTTAAACAATAAACTAATTCCCCAATTTGAAACGAAGCTATTTCATACTATAACGGATTATCCTGAGCAGCCGGATTGTCGATTGGCTCGCTCAAAAATTAATAAAATTGTATGTTTAATGAAAACAGATATCCATCCTAAAAATAATCAGAAAAATAATCTGCCAAAATCAGTTGTAGTCTCCTTACATAACTCACAATCAATTCAAAAAGGTGGAGTAAATAATCATTCGTACAGTACCGAAGATTTTATGCATATTAGAGTTCCAGTTGTAGTTGGGGAATATAAAATCGAAATATGTCTCGAAGAATTTATTATATTTGAAAAAGGAATTGTGGAGGTTAAAGATATCTCGAGTGAGGTAGTACTAACCAATTGTAGATTCGTACCTAATCGTTTTTCCAAATCATTAGGTAATGGTACATGTACAGCATTAAATGGGAATTTATTTATAGAAGGTTATATTCATCAGAATATTGAGTATATAAGTTCTCATACCGGGGATGAAATACCTGTACAAAATAAAGAATTTATTCATTCAAATCAATTGTGCCAAAATATAGTATTAGATTTAATCATTCATATGTTTCAAGTACAGAAAATACAGGTTAGTATGGCAAACAAGAGTCTAGAGGATAATTGAAATCTTATATGTTAGCTCAAAACCCTTTTTAAAAATCAGTAAAATACTAGTATATACGTCCATGTATAGATATAACCGCTACATATTCTAGTTATATAAAGAGCGCTCTTTAATACTAAAAAAATGAAAAGAGGGAATTTTTTTGAGTGAACAATTAGATAATCAAGTTAGTCAATTCGAACCTTGTCCGGTAGCATCAACTGAACAAATCCCATTAACTAGTGAAATTACTCCAGTAGTTGCTACACCACTTACGACTCCAACAATTAAAGTTCCAGTTGTACTTGCAGAACCAACACTTCAAATCGTTGTGGAGTCAGATATTACGCTTTCTCCTGCAGCAACTGAAATCAAAAGAGTGAAAAAAAATGTATTCCTAAATCAAGTTAAATTGGTTCCAGTGAGCTTTGCACGTATTGCGGGCACTGACTTTTTTAGAGTAACAAGAGCTAAATTATTTGTAGCAGGACATATTCGTAAAAATATCGAATATGCTTCGTCAGCATGTAATGGGGCACTTCGAGATAGAATTGCCGATGTTGCGTTTTCTGGTTTTACAGAGCTTATTTTCCCACAAACACCTGGAGGCACTACTCCAATCTTAGGCATTTCCGAGTTTGCTGAAGCGAACTTCCTGAATGAAGCTACGCAAATGGACGCTCGATTGGATAAGGCTTTCTTCCAAAATCTTGTTAAATATAATGAACAACCATTTGGAGAATTAGTAGCAGCGAACTTCTTTGAGCTTGATTTTTCGCCAATTATGACGTCACCTGAAGGTACATTCAGCACATTACGTGAAAAAATCGTACTGGATCTGACTGTAAAAGTACTACAAGTTCAACAAGTCCGCCTTGGTGCTGGCAGTAGTGTAATAACTCCTGTTCTTCTAGGACTTACTCCTCCTACTAGCCCTTAATAGTTTTAAATTTTTGAGAAACACAACAAATAAAAATATTAGTAGTGCAAATCATGGCCAAGGTTTGTACTACTATTTTTTTATCTTCATTCAGCAAATGTTTTTTGTATCGAAAGCATAGCGGCAGATACAGAAGACTCCCACCTCTACAGGTGGAGAGATGAATGCGATTTTGGTTCCTTTTCAGTGGGAGTCCAAACACCTACTGAAATAGAGGAACTCAGGCTAAGAACTTCACTTCCTGTGAAAACGCCTGAGTGACCAACATCATGTTGCTGCCGCTTACGCTTTCGCACAAAAAACATCTGTTGGCCCAAAGCCTCCGGCGGATGTCACGGATTTTCAAAGGAATGAATTGTGCGCACAATTCAAAATCCGGACGCAATTACGCCAAGGCGAAATTGATATGGGACTAAAAAATGTTTGATTTAAAATAAGACCACCTTCACACGCTTATATAAAAGTTTAGTATGCTGGGTCGTATAAATATAGAGGATAAATACTAATCATTAAGATAAGCCTAGCCAAATCAAAAAATAATTAATTGTGCGCTAGTGAATTTTTTGTAGAAACGGAAATAACAACAATGGCAAATCCTCTAATTCCCTTAATAGATTCCATCAAGGAAATGTTTCAGTAGCTTTTTGCAGATCAACACATGTAGTGGGACCGTTTTCTTTCAAAAGATCCAGTAGGGTACATTCATAATTTCAGTACTGTATCCGTGTTGGAGCAGTTTTATTTGTAAAAGAGGCTTGTATGCAAAGGTATGTGTGATGCCATTAAAATGCGAAAATCAGTTAAAATTACTTGGCTATCTAGTTCTGAAAAGCTTGAGTTCCACATAGCGTACTTGATGCATCTCTTTAAAAGGTGCTGTGTATTGTAACAAAGGCATCACTTGTTTTGGCATTGTTTTTCTTCTAAACGCAATCTAATAATTTCGCTTTCTATTTCCTCTAGTTGTCCTGAAGATCACGTTTTTGAAAGATTTAATCCTTTTGACTGATACTTCCCTCCCTAAACGATTATAACCTCCTTTAAACATGTTAACGCTTTTTCATACTCTTTGCTTTTTCTTTTTAAGGGAAATTTTATAATAATGACAAAATACAAAAATAAAAATGAATGAACATTCAAGCATAATTGACAAAGTATTACAGATTAGTTGCCTCCAAATTAGAAGCGGCATATGAAAATTAAGGTGGGCGAGGTACTAAATCTCACTAGAGTTCTTTAGAGAAAATTGCGAACGTGTGAAATCGGGTAATGGCTTTGCTGTCGATTATTTAGCAGCACTTAATTTAAGCCAACGTCAAGGAAGGATGATTGTTATGGCAAAAGCAAAAATAGGAGATGCCAATGAATGGGAAGATTAAAAAACTAAAGAAATATTGGCAGAGGCATTGTGCGTAAGGTTTTGAGTAAATCAGTAATTGTTGATATTGATGGCACGTATGACGGCTACAGTAGTTTCACATAAACGCTACAAAGTAAAAATGAAGCGTAAGGGGTATTAGGTAATGTCGATTGTATAACTGAGTATCTTCGATTCCGACATAGGTATTGAAAGCAATGATTGTATATTTGAACAATTAAAAATTTGCAAGATGGACAAACAATGCAAGTCCAAGATATGCAGATTACACGTGACGCGAAATTTTTCATTGTCAAAAAAACAACGGAATTTGAAGAATTGTTCCGTAATATACATTATTGCTACAAATTTATAAATAGCAATCTAATAAATGACCAAGAAGCGGCAAGGGAATGAAGGAGGTAAAGCATGTTAGAAGTCATCAAAAGGAAAATGGTAAAAACACATAAAGAGCATGAATGCTTTGCTTGTTTGGAAGTAATCGAGAAAAGCTCAGATGCCGTATATGTAACAGTAAAGCAAGATGAACAACATACACGATTTCACCTACATGGTGATTGCGGTATAAAAATTAATGAAATTCAGTTGGTTGTTTATCGTGGCTGTGTTAAAGATATGCCAGCGATAAAAATGTGTGAAAAAGTTTGCTGGACTTGTGGTCATTTTGCTTTTGGTTGCTTTGTAACAGGTGAATACAACAATACAGTTCAAGTAGATGGCACATGCGATAAGTGGTGTCCACAAGGCACACAAGGCACACAAGGCACTGTAACAGACTTTGGCTATGATGATGGAAAAAATGAAGAGTGGTTAAAAGATGATATGTCTAATCTTTAGTTGAAAGATTTTGTGCAGTAAAACGGAGGGGAATTTATGAATAAAGATAATTGATTTGTTGTCTAGTAATAATTAAATCGTTTAATTTTGAAGTGTTAAACATGCATAAATACCTTCAAAAAAACAAGCAGCCAATAAAATTGGTCGCTTGTTTTGTACCCTTACATTTAAAAGGGCAATAACATTTAGTTAATGAAATTTTGAGGAATACATTCACGAACACCAGAATTTCTCAATGAGTTAAATAAAGCTGCACTGATTCTTAATAAAACATTGGTATCAGTTCCATTTTCTAAATCATAGATTACAAAGTATGCATTATCAACTGTAAAAATACATTTTCGTTCTAATTCAAATCCAGGTGGTACAGGAGGAAGGTTAAAACGTGGTACAACTATAGGTGTATCTCCTTCATCTCTGATAAAATTGAAAGTTTGTTGGTCAATCTCATAGATATTAACTGGATCAATCTCCACACCTTTATCTGGCACTGTAATTTCATCCTCAACTAATAGGAAAAAGCGTTCGTTTCGAAAATTGAAAAGACTTCTCGAGCCAATTTCAAATGATGCCATTTTATATTCACCTCCTTTCTATATAATATTTTATTCATATCGAATACAGTTGTTTAGACAATAAGGAAGGTGGAGTGGAGATATAGTAAATATTATTTTTTCAATACTTATAATTAGCCATGTTGTTTCTAGAGCGAAGTCAATCCTATAGGGTACTTTTGAGTAAAGTAACTACAAAAGGGTCACTTGGGATAGAAGTGCCCCTTAGTAACAAGATTCGGAGGTGTAAGCTAAATTAGCTTTACATTACTATTAATATGTCGTGATAGCTATATATGTATAGTGAATTGCCTGTGAAATAAAAAAGGCGTAGCATCGTAACACGCTACAGTAAACTAATGAACAATATGAAGAAATTATAAAAGGGTCGCCAGGCTGGGGGCGACCCTTTGGTCATATCAGAAGTGTATACGGCTGATAGATTAGCAATACACCACTATTATGATAGTTTGTAGAAGGGGTTATGGGAATTATTTATAGTTGCCAATAATGAAGGCACTAACCTTCTTTTCATTTTTTACACTAAAAAAATATAAATATTAATAATCTTTTTGCATGAAAGTAGCGCCAACAATAATTAGAAGTATAAATAGAACAACGATTAACACGAATGTTGAACTATTATCCTTACCATAGTCCATGCAATAACCCTTGCCATAGTCATTACCATAGCCGTTGCAACAACTATTATAATTACCTACATTACCAAAGTATCCCATTTAGACCTCTCCTTTCTTAAGTTTATTTTATGTATTTCGTTGAAAGGAAAGGGGTATTTCGTCTAATCAATCGTTTTTTCTATTTAATCAGGTTACGTATTTTAGGAATAAACAAAAAAGGATCACTCAAAACGAGAGTGACCCTGAGTAACAAATGTGGAGGCCGTGACGGTCAACCAGCGCCACAGCAAGTGTGTGCGATACACTCAATATATAGTGTCTGCAAATTAAGAATACCTATACATTAAAAAAGCCTCAGCGTTTGCAGACGCTACAGCTCGTTATGCCATTTCCAACCGGTGAGGGCTGTAAGTTTTGAGACATTTACCGTTGACAATTGTCACGTATTTCTTCTGCTACAAGTTTTACTTTTGCCAGAGAAGACGTAAAAAAGAGTAGACACAAACAAAGGATCAGAATAGAAATTATCACATTCCTAATATATTATTATTAAGTCATATTGTTAACAGGAGGATAAAATGGGAAAATTCTCAACACAATTTCTAAAAGTTTGGCTAGCCATCCCCAGATGGTTCAGGATGTTCATTTTAAGCGCTATTATCATATATATTTTATGGTCTTATTTTATTAATGGACTAAAAAATATTTTCAAACTAGACACAACATCACTAATCATAAGTCTAATAGCATCTGGAATCATATTATTAATTTTCGAAAAAAGTTCAGAAAAGAAATAATATTTAGTATTTACATCTAATCAAGAGGTGCTTTTAACAAAATAACCGAGCACATAGAAAAGGTTCAAAACGTATACTCAATTTGTACGGAATTATTCCATACGTTTTACGTAAAAATATTCTGAGGTAAATACGACATAAAATATAAAAATAAGACAGGAACTAGTTGAATTCATTTCAGAATGTACAGTGGATCAGATGAACATTTATGAACAGTTAACTGAAGGATCTTACATAGAATGTATTGTTTATAAAGATAAGGTTTATCTCAACCTAGAATAAAATACTGAACACTTTGAAGATCAGAACTATTAATAGGGTCACTTAGACGAAAGTGACCCTGTAAGGAGAGCCCTTTTCTAACTTAGTCTGCTTCTATACGGATTGCTTGAATATCTTGACAGTCCACGATAATTGTTGAACCAGGTTCTGTTTCTGGATCATTAAAGAATGCACAACAATTTTTTTGATCAAAGGAAATAAAAATAACATCTTCTATAATCTGACCGCCAAATAAGAAAAGATCAACTTCAGTCTGAGTTTGTAAGCGTCTTAATTGATTACAAACACAACCTTTACAGCGATGGTGATCTTTCTCGTGATGGTTTTCCTTTTCATCACAAGAAAAACACTTTTTCCGGTTATTATTAACATTTCTGTTAATGCTCATTTTCAAGACCTCCTCTCAAGTGTATTAAGGTAATACTAACCTTACACTACTAATTTATGATTTGAAAATGAGAACGGATTGGCGATTTGACTATTAAACATATTAAAAAAACTAATATAGGGTCACTCGAAAGATCTTGTTCAGTAAAAAAGATGGGATTTCCCATCTATGTATACTACTTATCTAGCTTGTTGTATATATTTCTTAGAATCTCGTTACGTTCCTTCTGTAAGTTAATGGATTTAACCAAAAACCAAATTATAAATACTATAGGTAAAAGGAAAAATAATAGTGGCAATATACTGAGTCCACTGAGTAAAATATCCATATTTGATGAATTCATTATGTTTAATGGCTCTTCACCATAACTTGTGGTTGACTTCCGCTCCGCCAGTGTGCTTTCCAGGGGGCGTCCGATGAGCCGCTTCACTCGCGCTGCTCGCTCCAGTCAACTACTATTACAATTAAAAATGTCAACCACATCTTTTGGTGATGAGCCTGTTTAATCCCTCTTATGGATTATTATACCATATCAATGATTAGTAGTTATGTAAAATTAAGTATGGTGAATTAGAAGAAAACAAATAAACAATATTAGGATCGTGTCAGAACAATATTGTGCAGCATAAAAGGCAAAAACAACCGTCATTTTAAACGGTTGTTAAGAGTTACTATTTACTTGCTTACTTTAATAATAGTACCTTGATTGATTTTTAATAAGTCTTGAACATTTATTTTAACTAAAGAGTTTTCGGAACCCCCATCAGTATATACGTAATCCATATTTGTCACTTTTGGATCAACTAAAAAATTTGCTTGAAAACCAAAAGAAGGAACTCCACCTGGTGGGAAACCTGTACGTTCAATAATTTCAATTCCATTAGCAAGTCTAGGCTTTTCTATATTTAATGATTTTGCAACACGAGTTGTACTAGCTCTATTGTTTCCTTTTACAATAGCCACTATTAATTCATTATTTGAGTCAATCATGCAAATATTTTTTACAAAATCGTCTTCTGAGCCATTAACTGCTTTAGCGGCTTCTTTTACGGAGTGACAAGATTGATTAAATACGAAGTGTTTGCTTTTACATTATTAGAGCTTAAAAATTCCTTTACTTTAGTTTCATGCGAATTCATAAAGGTCGCCTCCTAATATTTTTATTTATGTAAATATTAGCACAATAAAGTAAATATTAAAAACACTACTGAACAATTTGAAGATTATGTGTAGCAAAGTAAGGGGTAGTTTCCTTGGATTTGTTTTTTTCAAAAGGTCGTTGCAATAAGTGTTTACAAAATAAAAAAGTATTGAAATTCAATAGTCTAAAAGAAGCAAGCGGCTTTGTAAAAATGTTTAATGGACTTATGTAATCATTCGAATTTTAAATAAACATACAAAGATTGCATGAATTAATCACCTATCTTGTATATTTTTTTCTAGTAAAAATAAGCACACAGCAATAAACAAATAAAATTAAATTTAAAATAAAGAATATTACAATGCCAATTTCAAAATAAGCATAAATCGCAAATAATATTGAAAGATTAACTAATGCAACAAATGCCAAATAAAACAATTATCGTTCCTAATAGGGATGGACAAGGTTGGCTACATGGTGTGAGAACAATGAATGTTGATTGGAGATGCCATATTTGTGGAGAAGAAACGGGAAATCCTAAGTTGCAACAATTCTGTGAAGAAGGCAAATGGTATTCGGTCCATACGTGGGTAAAACCTTGTGGGCACATGGCAAAGTATTTGAGGAAGGCGACTATTATGGGGAATTAAACTGAAAGAAAATATTTAAGGGTCACTACGTTTAAAGTGACCCAAGTAACAAAAGTGGAGTCTGTGACGGTCAACCAGCGCCACAGTAAGTGTGTGCGATACACTCAATATTAATTTGTACAAATTAAAGTTACCTATACATTAAAAAAGCAGCAGCGTCTTTACACGTTAGCTCAGAATTGGTTACCCTTTACGGTTTGTCCTAAAGCATTATATCACAGGTTAACAATATTACTTTAAGAAAACTTCAAGGCTTGGCATCAATTTATCAAATGTGGTGGTAAATTTAGCTTTCATGGTTTGGTCAACGTAACCTAAAGAATCAGCCTCGTTCATATTATCTCGAAGTAATACAAGGGAATGATGTAAAATACGTAATTCGTCAGTTGTAAATGAAACTGAATTATTTTCGAACTTCTCTTTAAAAGTCGTTGCTGATCTTTTATAAAGGGAAGCGGTTTTATTTTCATCAATTAATTTGTAACCAAATTTTAAAAACTCATCGATAGCAGCTTGGATAACATCTTTATCATCTGGAGTAAGTTCTCCTAAGAAGTTAGACATACTATCACCTCCTGTTAGAGATTATTCTAACCAAATTAAAAGATTGAAAATCAAGAAATGTAATATGCAATTCAAAGAAAAACAAGAAAGGCAGGCCAGCATATGAAATGGTTACAGGATTACCAAATATTAGAGGATGAAATCACATACCTTGAACATAGTTTGATTCGATCTAAAAATGAATTAAAAAGATGGGTACATAGTGATTTAATAAAAATTAAATTAACTTCTGAAAGTCATGGTGCTCAATTAGAAGAAATAATTGAAGCTACTGAACGTGAATTAGCACATAAAATGAATGATTTGGAAAATATGAAAGAGTTAATTAATTCATTCAGAGGATTAGATAATCTTATATTGTACAAACATCATGTGGAAGGTAAAACGCTTATATCCATTGTAGATGAGTTAGGGAAAAGTCCGAATTATATCTACAACAAACACGCTCAAATTATAAAAATGGTTAAGTATGCAAAAAAAGTAAATCCTACTCAAGGAATAATTTCCCAACTTAATATAATGTTAAGTTGTAATTAAATTATTGAACCTATTGTATAATCAAAATATGATAGTAGTATCAAAAAGCGTACAGAAATACGCCAAGTAAACGTCTTACAATAACAAACAGGTTGCTTGTGCCTGTGTCGGAAACAAGTAATGTATAACTTCCATTAATTCAGCAAGAGGCTGCACAAAATTGTAGTGTCTTTTGTGTAATTAGAATAGGTATTTGCCTATGTTAAATGCCATATGTAGGAATAGGATGTTAGAAGTGGATGCGCAGCCACTAAAAAATTATTCATACACATTTTTATATCCCTTTGTTCAAAAGACCACTAAATAGTGGTCTTTTTTTTTAACCAATTAATTATCCTTAAAAGGATATAGTCAATCGTCTATTTCCTTTATCCTTCTTAGAATAATGTAGTAAAAACAAGGAGGAGGAGAAAAATGAGTTGTAGAGGTTGTAATCAAGGTGGTCACCATGGAAATAAATGTGATGATTTTTGTTGTGAAAAAAGCAAGTGTCTCTTTAGATTTAAGGTTCCATGTCAAAAGGTAGATATGAATGGGATGGTGCCGCCTCCAAATGGTGGAGGCCAAGTACATGAACTTTATTTAGCGTCAGACGAAGCGCAGCCACCTAATGGTCAATTTATTGGTTTAGGAACTACATCTGCAACATTCCCACGGAGTTCAGTAGTTATACCACAAAATGCAACTATAGTAGGAATGGTTTTTAGCATTAGAAATAATACGTTACCTGCTAATGCTACAGCGTCAGCTGAGATTGTATTAAGTAGAAGTTGTGCTTTCTCTGATTCACTAATATCAACAGGGGTAATCGCAACCGTAACAGGCCCTAGTAGTACCGACATTCGAAACTGTTGTGCTTCAACAACAGCAAACTTACCTGTGAATAAATGTGATTTATTATCTGTAAGAATTACAGCAACGGGAGGAGGAGCGTTACAAGAAGGAGTTGCTGTGACAATTCTTTATACGGTTCCATAATAATAAACATTAATGAATTAAAAAGGCCACACGGAGGATAGTGACCTTACTAAAGATTTGAAGGTGTAACGGATAAGTTTCCAAATAGTTATGAGCATTAGATGCGGTAGTATTGGTTATTAATAACGGATGAAACTAGCGCCGACAATAATCAGAAGGATGAAAAGAACTACAATTAGAGCAAATGATGAACCAGAGCCATAACCATTACCATAATTTTGCGACATAATAATTTCCCTCCTTTCTATGTCTATAATATGCATAGTTGTAGAAAGGAATTGCGATATTTATCTTAGGATGGTCTTAGAAAAAGATTTAAAAATAGAGATACGCTATCAAGGGCATAACGTTAGGTGATAACTAAAGTCACGCCTGAAAAGGTTAGCTTTTTATTATGAAAGAACAAGTAAATGAGACTACTAAATTGGGTAGTCTTATTTCTGTTTTATTTTTCTAGTAGTGACATATCATTCCGTACGTATTATGATTTATGTTGTAGGCGGTGAAATAAATGAGTGTGAAAAACAAAGTAAAATATTCTAATATGGTTACAGTAATATCTATGTTAGTATCAACTTTCTTTTTTATAAAGTTTGTCCTAAGTAAAGGAATTGAACAAGTACATTATTTAACATCAACATTATATGTAGTAGCTATCGTAGTGTCGATTATAAGCTTTGTAGTACATTGGAAGACTAAACAGGTCATTAAGAGAAATGAAGGTCATGCCTAACTAGGTGTGGCTTTTTATTGTTCTTCATATTTCTATTGATTACTTCAATCCCATTTGTCCCATTATATAGGTAGATGGGGGTGTTGGTTAATGGATTATGAATATAAAGTAAAGTTTTACTTTGACGAAAGACGCGAAGAAGAATATAAAATCAAGTCTAATATTGGACAAGAAACATTTGCAGAAGAAATTTCTAATGGCTTCAATGAGAAGTCATGGTATTCATTTACTGAAACAGAAAATTATAAAACGATATTAATTAATACCAAAAATGTTTATAAGGTATCGGTAGTGCAAGATATAGTAGAATTTGATTAATCCAATGTATTAAGTCACATCCAATTTTGGAGTGGCTTTTTATTATGATGAGACAGTGGCGGAATAGGTAGACGCAATGTAGTGGTGTAGAGAAAAAGTAAATAACTTACGACTGAAATGTAACAATGAAATAATCTAATAACGGAAGAAAAGCACTAGGTATGCGAAATTGTGAAGCGAGTATTCACAGCCTATGGATATGCCCAGGAAGCTGATTATGAATTAGCTGGGTTTAAAAGAACATGGTTTTCCAATATTGTTTTAATTGATATGCCTGACCATATTCAACAGTCAGAACAAATTATTGCGGATATCGAAAAAGAAATAAAATCCCAAAAATTGAATGTAAAGGATATTGAAGTGACGACTTTTAACTTCGAACATCGAAGACAAGATAATCGTTGGGCATATATTTCATCTGATATTTATGATGCAATGGCTGGGAAGTCGACTTATCAACTGACTGGGCTATCCTATAAAGTGAGGAAAGGACACTCCTAGGTTTCAATAAAAACGGATTTTAATCAACCACCTTCTGAAGAAATAATAAAAGTAATTGAAAAGGCTGTTCAAGATTACTTAGCATTACCGGAAACGAAAGAGGTAATTCAAGATGACAAATATACCGTTCAATTCCTATTGAAGAATGAAGAAGAATCGTTTATTAAAATAACAAACTAAATATAAACCAAACACTTTATTAATTGGAGGTCTTTGGTATTTAGTTATTTTTATACTCAAACCTACAGATCAATATTTGAAGCTTTTTAATTTTTTGATATTCAAACAATTGGTCGCGATTGTTGAATAAGCCTCGCTGTTCTTCTTAAACTCCCATGAAAGAACGTAAAAAACTTTCATTTTCTGTGGTGTAGTGTTGATTTTGCGCTACATGGATGGCTAACGGAGTGCTTTAGTTGAAGAAGAAAGGATTATAACATATTTTATATGACTATTATGTTATGCCCTTTGATTTATCTATCTTCTTTCAATTTAGGTCTTGATAATTCACATGATTTTAGAATGTAGTTTGCTACTATTACTTCTGTAAAATTCTAAAATACTAATGAGATAACTAAAAATTAGAAAAAAATGACCACTTCATGATGAGTGGTCTTTTAAATCTTAAAAGTATTGATTTTAAAAGGATTGTGTTATTATAGTTCACGTATCTAAATTAAGTACATTAAAAAATAAAAAGTTAAGAAACACAGTGTAATGTGATGTTGAAAGGATGATATATATTATGAGCTACGAGCTTCCGAAAACCGTATCTCTATATACTCTAGGTTGTAAAGTAAACCATTATGAAACAGAAGCTATTTGGCAGCTGTTTAAGGAACAAGGCTATGAGCGTACTGAATTTGATCACCAAGCAGACGTTTATGTCATAAATACATGTACTGTAACAAATACTGGAGATAAAAAATCACGTCAGGTAATTCGTCGAGCTATTCGTCAAAATCCTGATGCTGTCATTTGTGTTACAGGTTGCTACGCTCAAACGTCTCCAGCAGAAATAATGGCTATTCCTGGTGTAGATATTGTTGTAGGAACACAGGATCGTACAAAGTTACTTGGCTATATTGATCAATATCGTACTGAACGACAACCAATTAATGCTGTACGCAACATTATGAAAAATCGTGTCTATGAGGAATTAGATGTACCTGCATTTACAGACCGTACACGTGCATCTTTAAAAATTCAAGAGGGCTGTAATAACTTCTGTACTTTTTGTATTATTCCATGGGCTCGTGGGTTAATGCGTTCCCGAGATCCTAAGGAAGTATTGCACCAAGCACAACAATTAGTGGACGCAGGCTATCTTGAAATTGTACTAACAGGCATTCATACAGGTGGCTATGGACAAGACTTAAAAGATTATAACTTAGCGCAGTTACTACGTGATTTAGAAGCGAATGTGAAAGGCTTAAAACGCTTACGTATTTCTTCAATTGAGGCTAGTCAATTAACAGACGAAGTCATTGAAGTTTTACGTGAATCAAATATTGTTGTTAATCACTTACACATTCCAATCCAATCAGGTTCAGACACTGTTTTAAAACGCATGCGTCGTAAATATACAATGGAATTCTTTGGTGAGCGCTTAACAAAATTACATGAGGCATTGCCAGACTTAGCTGTTACTTCTGACGTCATTGTAGGTTTCCCAGGTGAGACGGAAGAAGAATTTATGGAAACGTATAACTTTATTCGAGATCATAAATTCTCTGAGCTGCATGTATTTCCATTCTCTCCACGTACAGGAACACCAGCTGCACGTATGGAGGATCAAATTGATGAGGAAATTAAAAACGAACGTGTTCACCGCTTAATTGCATTAAATGACCAGTTGGCGAAGGAATATGCCTCTCGTTTTGAAGATCAAGTTTTGGAGGTTATTCCAGAAGAGTTTGTTCATGATGGTAGTGAGGAAGAAGGATTACTAACAGGCTATACAGATAATTACTTAAAAGTAGTCTTTGAAGGCCCTGAGAGTCTAATTGGACAGCTTGTGAAGGTGAAAATTACACAAGCAGGATACCCTCATTCTAAAGGACAATTTGTGCGTGTGTTGGAAGCAGTTAAATAAATAAAAGGATTGCCTTTTTTGATAGGGCAATCCTTTTTGTTTTGTGAAGGGTAAAAGCGCAGAGCGAGAATTATAGTAAGCTGATCGAAAAGAGAATGAAGCAGAGCGGAAATGAGGGGAAGCTGATCAAAAAAAGTATGAAGCAGAGCGAAAATGAGGGCAGGCTGATCAAAAAAGTATGAAGCAGAGCGAAAATGGGAGAAAGCTGATCAAAAAAGAATAAATCAGAGCAAATTGATCAAAAGAAGCAGAGTTAAAGTAAGAATCTCTATTTAGTAATGAATGTAAGCAAGTCTAACCATTGATTAAATAAAAGAAATTAGACGTTATCGTTAAAAAATGATATGATTCCAAGAGGTACGTACATCTTGGAATGCGAAGGAGAGTTTTAAAATGGGACAAAATTTTGCACGTATGATTGATCATACTTTATTAAAGGCTGAGGCTACGCAAGAACAAATTGAAAAACTTTGTGCTGAGGCAAAACAATTTAGCTTTGCTTCAGTATGTGTAAATCCGACATGGGTTAAGTACAGCAGTGAATTATTACAAGGATCCGACGTTTTAGTGTGTACAGTTATTGGTTTCCCGCTTGGTGCTAGTACATCAGCGGTCAAAGCATTTGAGGTAAAAGATGCAATTGCGAATGGTGCAAAAGAAGTGGATATGGTCATTAATATCGGTGCATTAAAGGATAAAAAATATGATGTTGTACAAGCTGATATTGCAGCAGTGGTTAAAGCGGCAAAAGGTAGTGCACTTGTGAAGGTTATTATTGAAGCATGCTTACTAACAGAGGAAGAGAAAGTGAAGGCATGTGAATTATCAGTGGCAGCAGGAGCAGATTATGTGAAAACGTCAACAGGTTTTTCTACTGGTGGCGCAACAGCAGAGGATATTGCTTTAATGCGTAAAACGGTGGGTCCAGAGCTAGGTGTAAAAGCTTCTGGTGGTGTACGAAGCTTAGAGGATATGAAAAAGATGATTGAGGCAGGGGCTACTCGTATTGGAGCAAGCTCGGGTGTAGCAATTATGAATGGCTTAATTTCAGATTCTAATTATTAATAGTAATGAAAATCCTTATATAGTAAGAGCTACGGGGCTGTTCTCTATGAACTAGTCCCGTTTGCATTTATTTGGCCATTCCAATAGGCTTGAGAATTTTTTTTACTTATTCTATAATAGAAGTACTATTTCATTAAAGGGTGAACTTTTTGTTAATTGTAGAATTCTAATCTGAATCAACATAATAGCTTAATTTTGTCAAATAAATCGCCCGTCTTGGGTGCTATTTGTTGTGCAAATAAAGCAAGATTAGAATTAGTTAGCTTTGTATAAACATTTAACGCGACTAATTTTAGTCGCGTTTTTCTATTCGTTGATTTAGACAATTTTAATTTTTTACTTATTAAAATTGAGAGGACGAATCTACAATGCAAAAACAATTACAACAAATTACAGCTGACATGCAGCTTGAAGAACACTATCACACATTAGAGAAAGCTTTGCTTGCTTTATATTTCCATAATAATTGTACAACTAAATCTTTAGCTTATATGACAGACTTACCGATACCTATCGTTTCAGCAATGAAAAAGGAATTTGCTAAAAAGGGCTGGGGGAAACACAGCTTAACGAAAAAGGGGCAGCTAGCCATTTCGCAATATTTTCAACTGTCAGGTGCCGATGCGGATCTCTACCTTCAATTAACGACAGATGATGCATTTCGAATAGAATGGATTACACAAAATACAAGCGAATTAAGCTATATTTATGATGCTAGACCTACAGCTGATGTGGCAATTGATCAAGCCAAATGTACAGTTGAGACAGCATTAAAACGGGCATTGCTTGCGTTAGATTATTCGATGCTATTCAATAAGCATATTTTGTGTTTAGGCGATGACGATTTCATCAGTATTGCTCTAGCGTTTTTACTTAAGAAAATTGCTCCACATTCTACAACTAAAATAGTTGTGTTAGATATTGATAGGCGAGTTTTGAGCACAATTAGCAAAATAGCTAAAGATTATGAGCTTCCGATTAGAACAGATTATTATAATGTTCAGGAGCCCTTGCCAAATCGATATGCCCATCAGTTTGATTGCGTATACACAGATACACCATATACTTTAATTGGCGCACAGCTTTTTTTATCACGTACAATTAATGCACTGAAGCCAGAAGCAATGCGGCATGTGTTTTTTTCCTACGCGAAACGAAGTTACCAAAAGCAGTGGCAATTACAGCAAGGCTTACATGCTATGGGCTTTGTGATTAACAGTATTCAATATGATATTAATACCTATGAAGGCGCGCAGATATTAGGGGCTACAAGTCAATTATTTGTATTACAAACAACAGAGCAAATGACTCCCTATATCCCTAATTACCGTAAATTTACAAGACCAATTTATACAGGTGAGATTGAGCGAAAATCTGTTGTTTATCAGTGTATGCATTGTCAATATGCACTTACAGTTGGTACTGGCAATCATTACGTTACAATTAATCAGCTTCAATCCAGTGGTTGTCCAAGTTGCAAAAATAAAAAGTTTTCACAAATTAAGAGAACAGTAAAGAAAACACAATCCCAACATGCATTAGGCCATCATATTTTATTAGAATTGCATGAGTGTGACGGTGCATTACTGAATGACGTGCAACAAATTAAAACGATTATGTGTCAAGCTGCCCAAAAAGCAAAAGCAACGATTGTGACTGAACATTTTCATCATTTTTCACCTTATGGGGTTAGCGGTGTAGTTATTATTCAAGAATCACATTTAACGATTCATACTTGGCCAGAATACGGGTATGCGGCAATAGATGTTTTTACTTGTAACAGTAAATTATCTCTACAAGAGGCTGTTCAATATATTACTGAGCAATTTAATGCTGGAAATGTCACGCAGTACTACCAGTATCGAGGCAAATAGAAAAATAGACGGGCTGTCCTATAAGTCCTCCTTTAAATGAAACAGGTGCATTTCTGACAGCTCCTTCATAGCTGTGTTGGCCGTTTAGCTTAAATCAGCACCTTAAATAGTAGCATTGTTAAAAAGTGTTAACATTAGTTAAGGGAATAAATACTATTTATTAAGCCTAATGAAAAAAACTTTTATAGCAAGGATTACAGGGCTGTTCGTTATGAACTAGCCCTTTCTTTTTTAAATAATCATTCAATTTATTTGTCATAGAGGTTCAAGAAAACTGCTTGCATTTATCTTTGACTATAGTTAGAATATTAAATAGTTAGATAATCTAATTAAAAAGGTGATTAAATGACAAAATCTAAAAAAATGTTTACTCATGAAGATGATTTGCCAGTATTAGGTTTAGATCCATATATTGAGCTTATTCAAGCATCTTCTTCAAGTAATTTAGATCAAGAAGAAGCAAAATTAGGATTAATGTTGTTATGGTTAAGTGACTACGTTTTAGATGCAATGGATATTGAGCTAGCTCCTTTTGGAATTACGGAAAGTAAATTAGATCTACTATTATTGTTGACACTGCATGATGTGAGAAGAGCGACTCCATCTGCAATAGCTGAACGTTTGGGGATTACTAGGGCATCAGCAACTTCAATGATTGATTGGTTAGAAAAGAGAAATCTTGTTATACGCAATCATAGCAAAGAAGATCGCAGAAAAATTTATGTGAGTTTAACAGATGAAGGGCGTGCTTTCGTGGCTAACATTTTGCCAACTTATTGGGCTTCGTGTGCTTCTAGTATGATTGATTTGGAGCCTGAAGAACGAAAGGTATTTGAAAAGTTGGTGAATAAACTATTAAAATCTATGCAGAGAAAACTAAAGGTGGAACGTTAAACTGTAGCTAGGTTGATACAGTTTAATTTTTAAACATATAATTAGATTATCTAACTATAAGTTAATCAAATCAAAAAAGGGGATTTATTTTATGAATAAAGTAATTATAGAAAACCAAGCAAATTATTCTCTGATGACCATTATTTTATCTTGGACAGGGATGGTAGTTATGTCTAGTTTGTATTTGACAATACCGCTTCTCAGTCTATTCAGTGAATATTTTCATATTTCGTTGTCTAAGGCAGGCCTCAGTTCAAGTATTTTTTCACTTGGATTTGCTATAGGATGCTTTTTCTATGGAGCAATATCAGAAAAATATGGACGAAAAAATGTAATTGTTATGGGTCTTTTTTCATTAAGCTGTATAACGTTGCTATTAGGTATGACGAATGATTATTCTTTCATTTTATTACTAAGAGGATTACAGGGACTTGCAGCGGCTACATTTTCACCAGTGGCACTTGCTTATACGCTTGAAGTATTTCCAAACGATAAAAAAGTGGGAGCAGTAGGTTTTATAAGCACAGGTTTTCTCTTAGCTGGTATTGTGGGTCAGGTATTTAGTGGCTATGTGAGTGAACATACTTCTTGGCATGTCACTTTTTATGTTCTGTCATTAGTTTATCTTGCTACTGCCTTGCTAGTGTTTTGGTTATTACCAAAAGGTGGAGCTGTTAATAAAGCAAAGAATATATGGGAGCCAATGAAAAGGATAGGTATTATTTTTACCAATGGAAATTTGATATTTAGTTATATGATTGCTTTCGTTCTATTATTGTCCTTTGTGAGTATGTATATTATTTTGGGCGAGTACCTTACAAGTAATTCTTTTGGAATGAGTAGTCAAAAGTTGATTTATATTCGATCTATTGGTGTATTTGGAATGATCCTGTCTCCTATTGCGGGGAAATTATCGAAGCGTTTGAATGTCTTGTCAGTACTAAAAGGAGCATTGACTCTTTCTATTATCTCCTTATTAATGATGGGCTTTATCTCTAACATCGTTGGTTTATCCTTAATTAGTATTCTATTTGTTAGTGGAATTGCACTTGCGGTACCTTCATTAGTGTCTCTTGTGGGTCAATTAGGTTGGAACATGGGAGGGATTGCAGTATCTATGTATACTGTCATTTTATTTGCTGGAACAAGTGTTGCGCCTATGATATCTGTTTATTTTATGAAAACGGGTAGCTTTACATTTGCATTTATTCTCCTTGCTACAACACTTAGCATTGGATTAATTTCTGCTATGATGATTAGAATCGAAAGAAAATAGAATGTACTTTAGCTCCACTTTGGCTAGATGGATTAAAAAGTCCGTTTGCCCAATGAGGAGTTTTCTTGCCTATTTGCATTGAACGAGCAATCAAATCTTTCTTCTAAAATTCATCACACTAATTTCGCTTCGACTTTTATTCAGAATAAAAATTTTTTCTACCTCATATACTCCACTGATGTAATTGAATACAGAAGGGAGGAAGCGATGTTTACGCAATATAAGTATTGGAAGCCTTATATTAGCCCATTTGATCCATGTCCGCCTATTAGAGTTAAAAGCTTTGCCACACCCCCACAATTGTATATGGGATTTCAACCACCTGGATTACCTCAATTTCAATCGCCAAGAGAAGCTCTTATGGCTGGAACATTATGGCCGCAATTATTCAGTCCCTATCCAAATCCTGAAAAAGGAGGGGTGAAAAATGAATAAAGAGATGCCGCCCGAATTTTATACATTACTTGAAGAAATTCAAGCCATTGATTTTGTCATTGTGGAGTTAAATCTTTATTTAGATACTCATCCTCATGATTATGATGCCATTCAGCAATTTAATGAAAAAACTGAAATAAGTATGAAGCTGAAGAGAGATTTTGAAAAGAAGTTTGGTCCCCTTATGAATTTTGGAAGAAGCTATTCTAACTATCCATTTAATTGGATTGATACACCGTGGCCATGGCAAGTCTAACATGAGTGATTAGGAGGAATTTATTTTTGTGGTATTATGAAAAGAAACTCCAATATCCTGTCAGAGTGAGTACATGTAACCCTATGCTGGCAAAATTTTTAATTGAGCAGTATGGGGGTGCAGATGGTGAATTAGCAGCTGCACTCCGTTATATGAACCAGCGCTACACAATTCCAGATAAAGTGGTAGGGTTATTAACTGATATAGCGACAGAGGAATTTTCACATTTAGAAATGATTGCAACGATGATTTACAAACTAACAAAAGATGCGACACCAGAAATGCTAAAGGAAGCTGGACTAGGTGACCATTATGTGAATCATGACAAAGCCCTATTTTATCAAAATGCCTCTGGGGTGCCATTTACGGCAACTTATATTCAGGCGAAAGGCGACCCGATTGCTGATTTATATGAGGATATTGCAGCTGAAGAAAAGGCTCGTGCCACATATCAATGGATTATCGATTTATCTGATGATACTGACTTAAATGATAGCTTGAAGTTTTTACGTGAGCGAGAAATCGTTCATTCTCAGCGTTTTAGAGAGGCTGTAGAAATTTTAAAAGATGATAAGGATCGAAAGAAAATTTTCTAGAGAGAAAAAAGGCTGTCTCAAGTTTAAATTGAAACAGTCTTTTTGAAGTTATTGAATATTTGAAAATAAAGTAAGGTCTTTTCGATGACCAATCATCACTAATAAATCTTCCTTTTCAATATTCTGCTCAGGAGAGGGAGAGATAATAATTTCACCTTCTCGAACAATGGCAATAACACTGACGTTATATTTCGCACGCAAATCTAAATCTCGAAGATTTTGCCCAGCCATTTTGGAAGGGATCATAATCTCCTCTATACTGTATTCCTTCGATAATTCTATATAATTCAGCATATTTGGGGACAGCAACTGATTCGCCACACGCTCTCCCATATCTCGTTCAGGGTAAATAATCCAATCAGCGCCTACTTTATCTAACACTTGCCCATGTCTTTTACCTAATGCCTTGGCAATTACTTTTTTTATTCCTAATTCTTTTAATAGCGATACAGTTAAAATACTAGACTGCATATCGTTGCCAATTGCCACAATGACGCAATCGAAATTACCTATTCCAATTGAGATTAAAGCTTTTTCTTCTGTTGTATCAGCTACAATGGCATGAGTAACATAGGGTTCTGCATCCTCCACTCTTTCCTCGTTAATGTCGATTCCCAATATTTCCTGTCCTGCTTCATGTAATCTACGGGCGACACTTGTTCCGAATCTTCCTAAACCTATTACGGCATATTGATTAATAGCCATTATATATAGCACACTCCTCTAATTTGGTTACCCAATCATAATATTTCCTTTTAGATGACGAAAAGCTTCTGATTTCCGTCTTTTTGTAATGGCAAATGCAATAGTAAGTGGACCAAGTCTGCCCGCGAACATTGTAAGAATAATAAGCAGACGGCCAACAGGAGATAGCTCTGGGGTCAGCCCCATTGAAAGACCAACTGTACCAAATGCAGAGGTAGCCTCAAATAAATACATCATAAAGCTATGTTTTTGTTCTGTAATGCTAAGTATAATGGTGACAACAACGACAATCACCATCCCGCACAATGAAACTGTCAATGCCTTTAAAATGGTTTCGTTGACGATTCTACGTTTAAATAGAACAACATCTTCTTTTCCTCTAATCTGTGACCACATTGTAGCTACTAAAACAGCGAAAGTTGTTATTTTAATACCGCCAGCAGTGGATCCAGACCCAGCTCCAATAAACATTAAGAGAACAATTAAAAATAATGTTGAATGTGTTAAGTCACCAATAGCGAGTGTATTAGAACCAGCAGTTCTTGGTGTAACCGCTTGATAAAGAGAACCTAACATTTTTCCCCATTCTGATAATGGCCCGATTGTTTTTTGATTTCCATATTCGAACAAAAATATTAAAATCGTTGCGCTAACAGTTAAAAGTATTGTAGTTGTTAAGACAATTTTTGTATGGACGGATAGCCTTTTTGTCACCCGATATTCATACAATTCATTCATCACAATAAATCCTAAACCCCCAATTGTAATGAGAGCACAAATTGTGAAAACAACAAATGGGTCATCCACGTAGGCTGTCATTCCGTTAAAGCCACCCATTAAATCAAAGCCTGCGTTGTTGAAATTGGAAATAGCATGAAAAAAACCAAAATAAAACGCTTTGCCTATCGGCATGTCAAAAGAAAAACGAATCGATAAAATAAGACCACCAATAATTTCAATAAACGCTGTGAAGAGCAATATTCTTTTTACTAATTTAACAAGACCAGCAATGGTAATATTGTTGAATGCTTCCTTTAGTAACAGTCTCTCTTTTAAAGATATTTTTTTTCCAAGCAGTAAAAATAATAATGTCGCAAACGTCATAAACCCTAACCCACCAATTTGGATTAATGATAAAATGACTACTTCACCAAAGACAGAAAATGTATCACCTGTATCGACAACAATTAACCCCGTTACACAAGTTGCAGAAGTAGCAGTGAATAATGAATCTAAAAAAGAAAGTCCTTTGCCATCCTCAGTGGCAAAAGGTAGTGTTAAAAGAAACGTCCCAATTACAATAATAAGTGCAAAACCAAGTACGAGAATTTTGGGAGGATTTAATGTATTTTTAAATGTGTTCATCTTATTCTCCTCTATGCAGTAAATAAAAAAGTCAATTCTTTTAACGGCAAAATAAAAAGACCTACTTTTAAAAAGCATGTAAAGGCATAGAAAAACATGCTGTTAATGGTGGTCTACTATGACCTCCTTCGCTTTAGCCGACGAAGTTAGCTGGCGGGTAGGATGGCGAAAGAGATTCTCATCCCTTCTGCAATTGCAGAATTAACCCCAAAAGATTGGGTCCTCCGTTCTCAACATGTGAGATTTGGCCGATATGATTTTGAATGTGATTATTCTACGCCCATATTCTATTTTTTGTAAACCCCTAAATTGATTGGAAAGTGTAATTATTTTTATTGTGACCTAAAAGTGTTTTAATAATTCCACCAAAAATAAAACCAAAAATTCACTTGATAATTTCTTACACTTTCTATTGACCATTATTAGACAATACGGTATAATTCTTTAGTACACAACTGTTGGTTATTTGCCTATTTGTGTATTGACGTGTGTTCGGAGGGAGGGAAAGAGAGATGTCAAAAACTGTCGTTCGCAAAAACGAATCGCTTGAAGATGCTCTTCGCCGCTTCAAACGTACTGTATCAAAAAGTGGTACAATTCAAGAAGTTAGAAAGCGCGAGTTCTACGAAAAACCTAGCGTAAAACGTAAAAAGAAATCAGAAGCTGCACGTAAACGTAAGTGGTAATTTAATTTCCCATTAAAAATCCCTACGTTCATAACACGCAATTGTATGATTCACTGAGCAGACAAAAATATACCTGAAGTTAATCTTTTTTGATTAATTTCAGGTATTTTACATTGAGCTCATTTGCGTACATATAAAAGGCCGAAGAATCTTTCAGATTTATTCGGCTTTTTACATATAATGATGATGAAGTACCAAATGTTATGCCATACAAAGGATATATTCGCTGTATAATAAAATAATAAAAATATGTGAAACTTTTTACAAGGTCAGTCGTATATACAAGAGAGAAGCATGTAAGAAGGGAGGGAAAAAGATGCGAAGACGGAGAATCCTCAGCTATTTATTGGTTATTTGGATGACCTTTTTGTTAGCGTTTCCACTAACATCTGCTTTTGCAAGTAGTAAGGTCTATCACATACCGATTCAGAATGAAGTAGAACGAGGACTTCACGCATTTTTAGAACGAGCTTTTAAAGAGGCGGAAGAAAATCATGCTGAGGCCATTATTTTAGACATTCATACGCCTGGCGGTTTCGTGAATGTAGCAGGGGATATCGCAATTTTAATGGATGCGTCGCCTATAAGAAAAATTGCGTTTATTAATAGAGATGCCCATTCAGCAGGTGCTTTTCTTGCCTTACATGCAGATGAAATCTATATGGTCCCAAATGGAACAATTGGTGCGGCTGCAGTGATTGACTCAGCAGGTAAAGCTGCAGATTTAAAGGCTCATAGTGCATGGGTTGCTCAAATGGAAGCAGCTGCAGAGGCGAAAAAACGAAACCCATTATATGCGCGAGCAATGGCAGATGTATCTGTGGATTTATCAGAATTTCGAGCAGGGAAGGGAAATTTATTAACGTTATCAGCTTCAGAAGCAGAAAAAGTTAAGTATTCTGAAGGAACGGCTTCGAATTTCCAGGAGCTACTAGATAAAACAAAGTTAAAGGGTAGTGAAATCGTATCAATCGAACCTACTTTTTCTGAAAAGCTTGCTCGATTTATAACAAATCCAATTATTGTACCAATTTTATTGTCAATTGCTAGCTTAGGACTTGTGATGGAGCTATATTCGCCAGGTTTCGGTGTTCCGGGTACAATGGGATTGTCAGCACTTGGATTATTTTTCTTTGGGCATATGGTGGCAGGCTTAGCTGGTTATGAATCTTTACTGTTATTCGTTTTAGGCTTAGCGCTTGTCATTGCAGAGTTTTTTGTCCCCGGTGGTATTGTTGGTATTTTAGGTGGCGTGCTAATATTACTAAGTCTCATACTGGCAGGTGCAAGCATAATGCAAATGATTATAGCGATTTTCATTGCGCTTGTTGTTGCTATAATAGGAATGGTGATCCTGATGAAATTTTTCGGTAAAAAATTGCATGTCTTAAACAAATTAGTGTTGATGGATGCAACGACGACAGAAGAGGGCTATGTGTCTAATATAAACCGCACGGAGTTGCTTGGAAAAGTAGGGAAAACGATTACACCCCTTCGTCCTGCAGGTACGATACTATTTGGAAATGAGCGCATTGATGTGGTATCAGAAGGTGGCTATGTTGATGCTGGGAAACATGTAGAAATTATTAAAGTAGAGGGCTCACGTATTGTTGTGAGACCATCAGAAAAAGAGATGGAGGAATAATAAATGGGATTTGATTTAGCCTTAATAAGTCCAATTATCGGGCTAGTCTTATTATTTATTGTGGTTGCGGTATTCTTTACATTTGTACCAGTAGCACTGTGGATTTCTGCACTTGCGGCAGGTGTCCGTGTTAGTATTTTCACTTTAATCGGAATGCGTTTACGTCGAGTAATTCCATCACGAATTGTAAATCCTTTAATTAAGGCGCATAAAGCAGGTTTACCTGTAACAATTAATCAACTTGAAAGCCACTACTTAGCAGGTGGTAATGTTGACAGAGTTGTCAATGCGTTAATCGCAGCCCATCGTGCAAATATCGAGTTAACATTTGAACGCTGTGCAGCTATTGATTTAGCAGGACGTGACGTTTTAGAAGCTGTGCAAATGTCTGTAAACCCTAAAGTAATTGAAACACCATTTATCGCTGGTGTTGCGATGAACGGGATTGAAGTAAAAGCGAAGGCACGTATTACTGTACGTGCAAACATCGAACGTTTAGTAGGTGGTGCTGGTGAAGAAACAGTTATTGCCCGTGTAGGTGAGGGGATTGTTTCAACAATCGGTAGTGCTTCTAGTCATACAACAGTTCTTGAAAACCCAGATATGATTTCTCAAACAGTTCTTTCTAAGGGCCTAGATTCTGGTACAGCATTTGAAATCTTATCGATTGATATTGCGGATGTTGATATCGGCAAAAATATCGGTGCAGAATTACAAATTGAACAAGCTCAGGCAGATAAAAATATTGCTCAAGCGAAGGCTGAGGAACGTCGTGCTATGGCGGTCGCAAATGAGCAGGAAATGATTGCCCGTGTTCAAGAGATGAAAGCCAAAGTAGTAGAAGCAGAGGCTGAGGTACCACAAGCGATGGCAGAGGCACTTCGTTCAGGAAATCTTGGTATAATGGATTACATGAACTATCGTAATATTCAAGCGGATACAGCTATGCGAGACTCAATTTCTAAAGTGAGCTCAGATAAACCAGAAACAAATGAACCTAACGTCTAAAAAAACGGAAAGGAGCGGTACTAATATATGGAACAATTAATTATATTTGCGATAATTGCCATAGTCAGCTCTATTTTCGGTAAATCAAAAACAAAAAAAGAACACAAGCAAATGCCGCCTTTTAATAAAGATTCCCATGTTGATCCAACCACTTTGGCAAAAGCTGAAGAGGTTCCTTCCCAACGACCTGTTGTTAAACCACAAAGCTTTGAGGATTTTGCACGCGAGTTTTTAGGCGAGTGGAAGAACAATGAGCCTAAGGTAGAACAGACAAAGAACATTGTCGAAGAAAAAGGCAACGAGGAAGTGCCTAGCTACGTGGCACCACCAATCGTTCCAATTGAGTCAGTGAGTCGTGCCTCAAATCGACAAAGTGTTGGTCGTTTAGAAGCTGGGAAAAACATTAAAGAAGCAGCTCAATCACATTCTGCTTTTCAATTACCGAATTCAAAAAAATCTTTGATGCAGGCTATTGTCATGGCAGAGGTTTTAGGTCCTCCAAAAGCAAAAAGAAAATAACTAGCATGTCCTCCTTTTTCAAAGCATATATTGCCGAAGAAGGAGGCATTTTTTATGAAAAAATTATTTCAGTTGACGCCGCTGCTTGAATTATCACAATATGAAACATTAAAAATTATAGGCCCATATCGTTTTCTTCATGCAGACGCTTCGTCATGCTCCTTTATTTATGCTGACTTTCATATAATGGTGCGAGGAAAATCATTGGACATTCATGCTCTTAAGGAAGAAATGCTTCATCTTTCTGTAGAGGATTTACAGGAACTTCATGTGAAAATGACAAAGGATATGGGTGTGAGGGATAATGTGGAATAATCGGCCAATTATCATACGTATAAAGCGCCATGAAAATGTTCATCCTTTTATTCAAGCATTGCACGTACAGCATGTGCCATTAAAGCGTGTTGTCTTTCGCGAGCAAGAGGTTACCTTTGAAACGACGATGCATTATTTGCCAAAGATTCGTCGTGTACGTAGGCATTTCCGACTAAAGATGGCTGTCTATTATGCGGATGAGCTTCAGGTTTTTCGAGCACAGCTTTGGACTTTACTTGGTTTGGCAATGATGATTGCCATTCCATTGATATGTGCACAAGTTATTTGGCGTGTTGACATTGAAGCAGCGTCACCAGAATTAGAGCAACGTATTGGCAACACCTTTCAAGAAACCTTTCAATTAGAAACACCTATGTCAAAAAAAATTTTACCATCTGATGCTGTTATTCGTCAGAAGCTACTAGAAGCGCATCGAGATCTATCATGGGTGCACATTGAAAAGCATGGAGGACGTGTTATTTTGCGACCTCAGGAATCACCTAAACAAACAAAAATAACGAATGAAAAGCTTGCCTCACATTTAGTTGCAACGAAAAGTGGTGTTATTACACATTTTAATATTCAAAATGGTGAACGGAAAATTTCAGTGAATGATACTGCCTACGAAGGTGACGTTCTTGTAAGTGGTGTAATTGAAAGTGGTACTGATCAAGTGTTTGTGGGTGCAAAAGGTGAAGTCTATGCTGATTATTGGCTGGAGTGTTCTTTTAAAATTCCAACAAAAATAACGTTAGAAACACTGCAACAGAAGCAATGGCGTGTATTAGTGAAGGGCATCCATCCAGAAAAAATTGACTATGTGCAAAAGAAGGATTTACCGAACTGGCTTGATCCATATGTTTCAATTGTGGAAGAACAGAATACTAAAAAAATGCAGGTGGAGCTTGATAAATCCAAAGTTGATTCATTGCTTTTACCATTATTACATGAAAAGGTTATCCGTTCATTACCTGCGAAAACGGTCATTAAAAAAGAAAACCTTTTACAGGTAAAGTGGGGGAATGGTACAGTTGAAGGGAAAGTTCTATTTTTAGTCAATGAAAACATTGCAAATCCAATACAAGGCCAACAAGGAGAATGATTATGTCAGAACATTTAACTGTTTTACAAGTGGATAATCCTAACGAAGCGGTAATGCTACTCGGAATTTCCGATGCCAATATGAAATTAATCGAAGAAGCTCTTCAAGTTCATATTATTACACGTGGAGAGCAAATTCAGCTAGCTGGTGAAGAGGATGCAAAGGAACAAGCGACATTTCTTTTACATGCACTTTTAAAGGTCATACGCAAGGGAATTAATATTGATCAACGTGATGTGGCAACAGCTATTGAAATGACACAAAAAGGAACAATCGAATACTTTGCAGAACTTTATGATGAAGAAATAGCACGCACAACAAAGGGAAAACCGATTCGCGCAAAAACAATTGGTCAACGAGAATACATACAAGCAATCCGTCATAAAGACGTTGTTTTCGGTATTGGTCCTGCCGGTACTGGGAAAACGTATTTAGCGGTAGTCATGGCAACACAAGCACTAAAAAATGGACACGTAAAACGTATTATTTTAACACGTCCTGCAGTAGAAGCAGGAGAGTCCTTAGGCTTTCTTCCAGGAGATTTGAAGGAAAAGGTGGATCCATATTTACGACCACTCTATGATGCTTTAAATGATATCTATGGAGCAGAGCAAACACAGCGTCTAATTGAACGAGGCACAATTGAAATTGCACCATTAGCATATATGCGAGGGCGAACATTAGATGATGCCTTTGTCATTTTAGACGAAGCTCAAAATACGACACACCCGCAAATGAAAATGTTTTTAACGCGTTTGGGCTTTGGCTCAAAAATGGTCATTACTGGCGATAAAACGCAAATCGACCTACCTAAAAATACAGAATCTGGATTGATTGTAGCAGAACGTACATTAAAATATGTTAAACCAATTCATTTCCAAATACTAGAGCAAGGTGATGTAGTACGTCATCCAGTCGTTGCAAAAATCATCCAAGCTTACGAAGATCAGCAGCTTTAGAATGGTCTCTTTATAGGCGAACCATTCCAAAGAAGCACCGAAAGTGAAGAGAAACGTAACAGCAGGTGCAACGGGGTTTATAAAATGAAATGGCAGCTGATGCCGCAATGACTACGTTTGGATTGTAGTATTAGAAATGCTTATGCTTAAAAAATACACACGGATTTATGGTTTTAGCGCGAATTTGGTTGTAAAATGGGAAAAAATGTGACAGCTATACTAAATTGTATAGCTGTTTTTTGCTTTCTTATACATTTTTCGAGAAAAATGTTTTTTGAATTGGTATGATAGTAAATAGATAGAGGAGGTGCCGAATGGAGAAACAACTTCGAAAACTAACTGAACTAATCGGTTTTCGCTATTTTTTAATTGTCGTTCTCATCTTAACAGGGTCCCTGCAATTTGCCTTTATGTATGGCAATGTTAAAGGTGTTACATATGATTTCAAGCCATTACAATTAGCGCCTGAAACAGTTCGATCAACAAAAACGATTGAAGACACTTATAAAACACAGCAAGAACGAGAGAAAGCAGCGAATGCAGTTGCGCCAGTCTATCAATTTTCAGAGGATGTCGCAAAGCAACGTGCTGCCATTGTTACATCTTTATTTGACTATGTACTTGAAGTGAAGAAAGATGTTGAGAAAAGCAAAGAGCCGGTTCCGAATGTGGACCAAGTGGCACAGCTTCGCAAAAAATTTGAATCCATTGATTCAGATCAAATGCCTATCATCTTTACGGATTCACAGCTAGAAGGGTTGCTTATACAAAGTGAGGCAGATTTAACAAGAACAAGTACTCAACTTTCTAAGCTAGTCCAAGAATACTTACAGAAATCCATTCGTGCCGAAAATCTATACGCGGCACAAAATGATTTTGAAACGAAAATTCGGGGACAGCGAGGCTATCCCGATAGAATTTATAATACTGTCGTTTTAATTGGGCGTACAAGTATTATCGAAAATGAAACAATTAATGAGGAACAAACGAAAATTCGTAAGGAGCAGGCAAAAGAATCGATTGAGCCAACTCGAATTCTTCAAGGCCAAATCATTGTACAGGAAGGTCAGATCATAGATAACGAAGCGTTTCGTCAATTAGAGCTTTTAGGTATGGTAAGTAATAAAGCATCCTTAAAACCAATTGCTGGTCTTATTATTTTAATCTTCCTGCAAATGATGTTTATGTTTATTCTGTTTGAACGCTGGGAGGCAGACGAGCATAAAAAACGGAATGCCTTATTGGTAACAGGTATTGTGTATACCCTCTCTGTTGTGCTGATGAAATTTATCAGCCTAGTCTCAGGAGGCTTTGACGTTACTGTTGCATTTCTATTTCCAACAGCCTTGGCGACAATGCTGGTCAGATTATTAGCGAATGAGCGTGCCGCAGTTTTGATTACAGTCATGACGGCTGCATCAGCGGGAGTGATTTTTCAAGAGGGGTATTCATCTGTTATGCAGATGGAAATTACACTCTATATTATTTTTGGAGGCTTTGCGAGCATCTTCTTTATGCGTAGTGTGGAAAAACGTTCGCATATTTTACATGCTGTAGGTGTCATTGGTTTAGTCAATATAGCATTTATTGCTTTCTATTTACTGATGACACAATCATCCTATGGTTTGTCTGAGTTGCTATTTTATTTTATCGCAGCCATGTTATCAGCCTTACTTTCAGGAGCTCTGACAATGGGTCTTTTACCATTCTTTGAATCAGCATTTGGTCTATTATCATCGTTGCGTTTAATTGAGCTTTCTAATCCTAACCATCCATTGCTGAAAAAGTTACTAATGGAAGCACCCGGAACATATCATCATAGTGTAATGGTTGCAAATTTAGCAGAAGCTGCATGTGAGGAAATTGGGGCAGACGGTTTATTAGCACGAGTTGGGTGTTATTATCATGATATTGGAAAAACGAAGCGTCCAGCATTTTTTATTGAAAATCAGATGTCAGGGAATAATCCACACGATTCATTGCCACCAGAGACGAGTGCAGAAATTATTATTGCACATACCACTGATGGTGCTGAAATGTTAAAACGCTATAAAATGCCTCAGGAAATCATTGATATTGCCTTGCAGCACCACGGAACAAGTTTGTTAAAATTCTTCTTATACAAAGCAAAGGAAGAAGGAAAAGATTTTGATGAGGCAAAGTTCCGCTATCCTGGTCCAAAACCTCAAACAAAGGAAGCTGCTGTGATTAGTGTGGCGGATAGTGTTGAAGCGGCAGTGCGTTCAATGAAGGAACCTAATGCAGAAAAAATTCATAAGCTTGTACGAGCTATTATTGATGATCGAGTACAGAATCATCAGTTTGATGAATGCGATATTTCAATAAAAGAGTTAAAATGTATAGAGCGAGTACTTTGTGAAACGCTGAATGGAATTTTCCACTCGCGTATTGAATATCCAAAGGCAGATAAGTAGGAGGATCTATGATTTTAACAATTGATTTTACAGATGAAACAAATGAAGTGGCAAAAGAGCATATGGAGCTTGTTGAGCAGCTGTTACAGCAGGCTGCGAAGATAGAAAATATTGAGCCCGAAACAGAGGTGTCGGTGACCTTTGTTACAAATGAAGCGATTCAAGAAATAAATCGAGAATACCGTGATAAGGATCAACCAACAGATGTAATTTCATTTGCTCTAGAGGAATTAGGCGAAGGTGAAATAGAAGTTACCTTTGAAGGAATGCCGCGTATTTTAGGAGATATCATTATTTCAACGGATCGTACAAAAGAACAAGCACAGGAATATGGTCATTCATTTGAAAGGGAATTAGGATTTTTAGCAGTCCATGGATTCTTACATTTATTAGGCTACGATCACATGGTGCCTGAAGATGAAAAGATTATGTTTGGTAAGCAGGATGAGATTTTACAATCTTTTGGCTTAGGACGAGATTAAATGAATGTTCGCAAATATGTACGCTCTTTTGGCTATGCGTTTACAGGGATAAAGACGGCTTGTGTAGAGCAAAACTTTAAGTCACATTTGCTTAGTGCAGGAGCTGTATTAATTGCTGGCTATTTTACAGGGTTATCACGTATGGAATGGTATATTGTGCTTTTGCTAATAGCACTCATGTTTGCGCTTGAAATGGTGAACACTGCAATTGAACGTGTTGTGGATTTGGCATCACCGAATATTCATCCACTAGCAAAGCAAGCGAAAGATCTTGCAGCGGGCGCAGTACTTGTATTTGCGATATTCAGTGCTATAATCGGATTACTCATCTTTATGCCGAAATGGTTTTAGCTTTACTCATTTTTTCGACCATACAGGATTAGCAAGCTGAAGTATTATGATTTATTTAGCAAAAGGAGAACTTTGATGGCAATTGATATGCATGCATTACTAGAAGAATCAAAAAAGGCGCGCGAAAAGGCATATGTCCCTTATTCAAAATTTAAAGTAGGTGCAGCCCTTTTAACAAAAAACGGCGAGGTTATCCATGGTTGTAATATTGAAAATGCTGGCTATAGTATGACTAATTGTGCTGAACGAACAGCATTTTTCAAGGCCGTATCAGAAGGAATTTATGATTTTCAGGCAATTGCTATTGTCGCTGATACAGACGGTCCATGTGCGCCGTGTGGAGCTTGTCGTCAAGTGATGATAGAGTTTTGCGAGCCTTCCATGCCTGTCTATTTAACAAACTTAAAAGGTGATGTAACAGTAACGTCAGTTGGCGAATTACTACCATTTGCATTTACAACGGAGGATTTAGAAAATGCTGGAAACTAATACTGGCTATAAGTCAGGCTTTATCTCCATTATCGGTCGACCAAATGTTGGGAAATCAACATTCTTAAACCGTGTTATTGGTCAAAAAATTGCGATTATGAGTGATAAGCCACAAACAACACGAAATAAAGTACAAGGTGTACTAACAACAAATGATAGCCAAATGATTTTTATTGATACACCGGGAATCCACAAACCTAAGCATAAGCTTGGTGATTTCATGCTTAAAGTTTCTAAAAATACATTGCGAGAAGTGGATGTTATTATGTTCATGGTCAATGCAGAGCAGAAACTAGGAAAGGGTGATGAATTCATCCTTGAAATGTTAGCAGGGAATCCAACACCTGTCTTTCTAGTCATCAATAAAATTGATCAAGTCCATCCTGATGAATTAATAGGAATCATTGAGAGCTACAAAGAACGCTATAACTTTGCAGAGATTGTACCGATTTCAGCATTACAAGGAAATAATGTGGAAAATCTGCTGACAACATTAACAAAATACTTACCAGAAGGTCCACAGTACTATCCAGCAGACCAAGTGACAGACCATCCTGAACGATTTATTATTTCAGAGTTAATTCGTGAAAAAGTATTACATTTAACACGCGAAGAAGTGCCACATTCTATTGCAGTAGTTATTGATAAAATTCGCCGAGATGAGGAAAATGAAGATAAAATTCATGTTGCAGCTACGATTATCGTGGAAAGAGATTCTCAAAAAGGCATTGTGATTGGTAAACGCGGAGCACTATTAAAAGAAGTTGGCATACGTGCACGAAAAGATATTGAGATGCTTCTTGGTTCGAAAGTGTATTTAGAGCTTTGGGTAAAGGTGCAAAAGGATTGGCGAAACAAATCCACGCATTTACGTGATTTTGGTTTCCGTGATGATGAATATTAAAGGTTATGCTGTTAGTGAATTAACAATATAACCCACTGATCGTTTGAATGGAGCTGTCCAAAAAGTTTTGGAGAGCTCTATTTGTGTGCCCGGCATGCGCAACAACTAGGTGGTGAAAGTCCACTACAGACTTGGCAGTAGGAACTGTTAGCAAAAGACAAGGGTGTCCATGGTGACATGGAATCTGAAGGAAGTCGGACGCAAAATCTCGAACTGACGAACAGAAATCAGATACAAGGCTGACTTGGGATGGATGAGCTTGCAAATCAAAGTAAAGTCCAATACTGCCCGAATCCCATACAGTAAATCTGGCAGTTACATGAGAGGAAAGTGGTTGTGCTTACCCGGGGAGATCTCTTGAGGGTTATTGAATTAACAATCAGATTAGTGATAATCGGATGAATCAAGAGAAGTCAGCAGAGGTCATAGTAGCTTTCTAACGAAAGTAAAGGACTGAACAATCTTAAATCTTGAATGAACAAGGAGGTGAAGACATCCCGACAAAACACAGAAAACATCGAGGTAAAGACCAAAAGATGGCTACTTATAGAGGGTTAAGCTGGAAGTGAAAGAGTATATAAGAGTGTGTAGGGATGTAGACATGGAAATGAAGAAACAAGATGGTATCCATTTAATCGATAGAATCGTTACCAACGGCAATTTATGGAGAGCTTATAAAAAGGTAAAAGAAAATGGAGGGGCTCCGGGCGTAGATGGAATAACAGTTCACGAACTAAAATCTCACCTGCGGAAACATTTTGAGCCACTCAAAATCAAGCTAAGAGATGGCACTTACCAACCGCAACCAGTGAAAAGGGTGGCTATTCCAAAATCGGATGGCACGAAGAGATATTTAGGGATTCCTTGCGTACTCGACCGGGTAGTCCAACAAGCGATTCTACAAGTAATTGATCCAATCATTGATCCGCATTTTTCAAAGAAAAGTTTCGGCTTCCGGAAAGGAAGAAACGCACATCAAGCAATCGAACTCGCCGAACAATACTATCAAGAAGGATATCGAACGGTGGTGGACTGTGATTTAAAAAGCTATTTTGATACAATCCATCACCAACGACTAAGAGCGTATCTAGAAGAATTCATTACAGATAAGATTGTCCTCAAACTCATTTGGAAATTCTTACGTTCAGGTATTCTTGATAAAGATACTTACGTTGAAACAACGGAGGGAGCTCCGCAAGGTGGTCCGCTGTCTCCTATTCTAGCAAATGTTTACTTAAATAAACTAGATAGAGAACTGGAAAAACGAGGACATCGTTTTATCCGATACGCGGATGACTTTGTGATATACGTGAAAACGCCTAGAGCGGGAGAACGTGTCATGGCAAGTGTGAAGAAATATATCGAAGAAAATTTAGGTCTAACGATTAATGAAAAGAAAAGTAAAGTATGCGGTGCAACAAGCGCTACATTCCTAGGTTTTAACATACAAAACTTAAAGGGAAAGTTGGATGCCGACCGAGTAAATCTGCTAAACAACGATTCAAAGATAAATTAAGAAAATTAACGAATCGAAAAATAGCAGGAACGTTTGAAGAGATTGCGAAAAGAATCAATCAAACAACGGTTGGATGGATTAATTACTATGGAATTGCCAATATGAAAGCCTTCATAAAAGAAACACAAGGTTGGTTAAACCATCGATTGCGTCAACTCATCTTGAAGAGATGGAAGAAACCAAAAACGAAATATGCGAAACTACGTCAATATGGAATTGACCATGATGATGCGATGAAAATAGCCTATTCGAGAAAAGGGTATTGGCGACTATCGAGAAACGAGATTATCCATCGAGCGATAACAAATGAAAAGCTCACAAAGTGGGGATTGAAAGATATAACCCAGCTTTATGAGCTCAGATACTTAAGGGATTGAACCGCCGTATACGGAACCGTACGTACGGTGGTGTGAGAGGTCGACTAGTCAATTAATGGCTAGTCTCCTACTCGATTCATGGGGAATTTGTTGAAAGGAGGAAGGCTGGTGCTACATAAATGGGAAGGGATTGTTTTAAAGGTACGTGCTTACGGAGAATCCAATAAAATTGTAACTTTACTAACAAGAGAAGCAGGTAAGGTGGCAACAATGGCAAGAGGTGCCAAAAAGCCTTCGAGTAGACTGGCATCTGTGACACAACCGTTTACATACGGTATGTTTATGGTTCAGCATCATACAGGCATGGGAACATTGCAACAAGGTGAGCATCTCAATTCAATGAGACATATACGTGAAGATATCATGGCAACAGCATATGCAAGTTATATCATGGAGCTTGTTGAGCGAGTAGTGGAAGAAGGAAAAGCTGAACCTTATGCATTTGATGTCCTTTTACAAGCATTGCAAGCAATTGAGGAAGGCTATGATCCTGAAGCTATTACATTGTTTGTTGAATGGAAAATGTTACCGTATACAGGTGTACAGCCTATCTTACATGCTTGCTCTACTTGTGGGGCAGTAGATGGAGAATTTGCTTTTTCCTTTGCGCAGGGGGGCTTTTTATGTCATCGATGTTATCAGCATGATCCTTACATTATCCGTCTAACACCAACGCAATTGAAGCTCATTCGAATGTTCTACACTGTACCTATTGATCAGATTGGGAAGCTAGACTTAAAAAAAGAAACAAAATATTTTATCAAAAAAATTATTACAACCATTTATGAGGAACAAACAGGTATTCGCTTTAAGACTAAAAAATTTATCGAGCAGCTTGAAAGAACGCCAGAATTGCAATTGAGAACAAATGTGGATGCAGAAAAAATGCCAGAAGACCCTTAATTGGATCTTGTGGCATTTTTAAATATTAAATTTCTTCTTCATCATGATTGAACTCATAATAGGTAGCCCATTTATCAGCAATTTTCGTGAATTCTATATAGAGGTAGACCGTTTCACCGTTTTTACCTGTAATATGCAAAATAGCGGTGCCTTCTGCTAATGGTGTAACCTTCACTTGATTATCCTCTATGGTCGCTTTTACTGCTGCAGACTCTAAATCTATCTTTTCTAAAGCAACATTTTTTGGCTCAAACGATAGTTGATCGCTTGAAAAAACTAATTCATCTGCCATTTGATACAAATCGATACTTCGTACAAAATCATACGTAGTAACTTCAGCTGCCATCACTTGTTGTTGAGTGCCGTTGGAAAATGTTAATAAATATTGCCCATTTTTAAAGATGGAAATGGAGGCCGATTGGTTGTTTGTTTTAAATTCATAGGCTGTTGGTGATAAAGTTTGTCCATCTGTAGTTTGAATACTTACTTCAGTAGGGATAAAATTCAAATCGCTTTCCATTAAGTTAAGTGGTAAGCTCTCTACATAATCTTCTTCCTCTACTTCTTGTAAAGTTGTTTGTAGTTTTCCATTTACATTGTTCACATGCACAATGTAAAAGATATCTATAAATTCCTCTGTTTTTTCATTAAAGCCTGTTATGACTAATTTTCCTGTTCCCTCTTTTAACGGTTTAATAGTGATGGACTCCGTCATATCCTCTTCTTCATCCCATGTAAAAATATCCTCTGCAGGCTCAATACCGCCGTAAGAAGCAAAGATATAGTCCTGACTGTATTGACTAGCAAAAACAGTTGTGTTCTCTTGTACATGTTCTGCACGAACTACAAACGATGCTAATTGGGAGCGTTTCACATTGCTTTGTGGACTAAAGGTAGTAGGGGTTGTACCTTTTGTGATGCTATTGGCAAAAAGCGTTTTGATAAACGGTTCATATTCACTTCCTGCCTTTACATCAGAAAATGGAATGTCGATGTCATCAGTGATGGTTAAATCGAAGCCCTTTACAATCATTTTTGACATTTGCCCGCGTGTAATATTATTAGCTGGGTGAAAATAACCATTCGAGCCACTAATGATGCCTGCATTAGCTAAAGCTGCAATGGCGCCATAATTCTCATCACCAGGTTTGATATCCTTAAAATGAGGATTTTTAACATGTACGGTGTCTAGCTTTAGCATACCAGCTAAAATTTTTGCGGCTTGGGTACGTGTGATTGGGTTAGCAGGTTTGAAAGTGCCGTCTGGGTAGCCTGAAATAATGCCACGCTGTGCTAAATTGATGATGGCTTGACCTTCTTCTGTTGAAGCATTGATGTCAGGGAAAATAGTCGCAGCATTTACTGAGGGTGTAATTACAATTGCACTTGTGGCTAATGCTGAGGCCATTGCAATTTGATAGAAACGATGGGTCTTCAAGTGATTTCCTCCAAAATAGTGAAAATAAAATTTTTATAGTATTATCTTGTTTTTTGAAAATCCTTCCATTTATAAATTCAAACTTCCGGACGAGTGAATAATTTTAGACTGGAATGATCGTGCAATGTTAAATTCTTGTTCATTAACATTTAAGATTAACTATAATACTTTATTTATATCAAAATGTATGTAGTGAGAATAGAGGAAATGTTATCCTTTAAGTGAGTACTCAATCACTTATAAACGGGGATATTTGTTAATTATTTTGTCATATGAAATTCTTGACAGAAAATAGTAGGATAAATTGAGCATTAAATAGCATAAAAAACAAAAATTTAGTTTTTTTAAGAAATAAAATTTTTGAAATATTTTTATTTAAAATTTATATAAATGTATTTATAATTCGTTTTTTATAGTTCTTTTAGCATTATAATCGCGTCATTAATAGCAGATATTATATGGAGGTATTAGGTTTAAAGATTTATTTTTTAATTAGTTTTTAATATAGTCATAGTATTAACTAATCATTCAAGACCCATATACTAGTTGAAAAGGCATTTTAACCTATGATATTGTAATAAATATAGGTTATGACATTAAAACTATTTCGGTATAATTTATACATTTAATATCCATAAAAAACTAGTCCAATTCATATAGATCTGACATGCATATAAAATGTAAAACATGCCTCTATCAGCAAAGATGTTTTTTAGAACAACGCAGTCCTATGGAAGAAGGAGGGAGTCACATAATGCTAGAACATTGCGTATGTGGCAAAAAATATGCTAAGAAAAGTAACATTAAGTATTGATGAAGTTGAAGCAAATGATATTTTGGCTGAGGATATTTTTTCCGAGTATCAATTATTAGCTAAAAAAGAGTTAGTTTTAACGGATCGGATTATTGCTTTACTTAAACTTAGAAAAGTAGATGAATTAGCTGTCTATTTACCATCAGATTCAGTTCGGATTGTCCATGATTTAAGTGTTCAGCGAACAAGGGAGTATGAGGATGTCTTTGCCCCACTAATGGCTAAAGAAAATGAAGTAGATGAGTATAAAGAAAAAGTAAGTACGCTATTTATGACGACATTGGAGAATGTTGTCCATGAATTACGCTATGGTCAAATTTTAAAAAGCATGCAGGACACTGCTTATGTAAGGGGTGTTTTTGAAAAAATTTTAGAAGAGAAACATCGCTACGATTTACTTATGCGTTTAAGAGAATGGGATGAGTATTCCTTTGTCCATTCATTTGATGTATTTGTTTTAGGCACTATCTTTGCACGTTACCTAGGGTTAGCTGATATCGAAACATTAGCACGAGGGTATTTGTTCCATGATATTGGCAAAGTTTTTATTCCTCAAGAAATTCTAAATCTGAAAAGAAAGTTATCAGAAGATGAATTTGAGGTTGTTAAAACACACACAACTAAAGGGTATGAATTACTTGTTGAAAATGGAGAAGAAGAGATTGCCTATCTGGCAAGAGATCACCATGAGCGCTTTGCTGGTAAAGGCTATCCAAATAAACTATGCGCAGATGAAATGAGTGAAGGGGTTCAATTATTGCAAATCATAGATGTATATTCAGCAATGACATCAAAACGTGTTTATCATACAGGGTATGCAGCAACGGATGCATTAGCCGTTTTATATCGCGATCGGCAATTATATAACGAAATGTTCATGCATAAATTCGTGGAATGTTTAGGAATCTATCCTGTTAACTCAGTAGTCTTATTATCGGATAATCGAAGTGCGCAAGTTGAGCTTGTCTATGATTTATTCCCTACGTTGCCGAAAGTTAAATTATTGGATGAACAAACATCTATGAATCTACCTTTAAATTATAGTGTGAAAATTATGAAAATGATTGATTATCGTGCAGATAGCTTTGAGGAAATATTTAATTTATTTGTTGAGCAATTAATTCGCTGTGACGAGACTAACTTAAGAATACACTTTAAAAAACTAATTGATCATTTACATCCAAAAGAGATAGTCTTAAAAATCTTCTTACCTGCCTTTCGAATTCTACGTTTATTGACTAGAGAAATTCAGACGGATATGACAAAATATAGAAACTCTATTAGTATTCTTAAAAAATTATTGGAAGAACAATTAAATGTTTTATACATGGATTATCATCATGAGCAAACAACTATTTTAGTTGTAGAAACCTCGCTTCGTGAAAACTTTTTCATAAAACTTGTACAGAGTATTTTGTATATTGATAAAATCGTTCCATTCTTCATAAATCCAGGGGACGATCAGCGAATTACGCAATTAATGGAACATTGTGATGTAAATGTAGCTTATTTTATTGAAGATGAGCTCACGGTAGAAAAACGAGTTCGTCCTATGCGAGAGGGTACATTCCTTTATTATTCTCTTTCAGATATTGAGGAATTATTAGTAAGTTTGGTGGGAATGAGCATGAAACGGTTCTCCTTTGAGGAGAAGATGCAGGAGCGCTTGTTTTTTAAATTAAAGGCATAGCCAAAAGGGAGCTGAAATTTCAGCTCCCTTTTACAATGCTTTTATCAAAATCTGGACGCAATTACGCCAAGGCAAAATTGATATTTAGAATTGTAGATGTTTCTCAATGTATGCCTTCACATCAGCAATTGGCATACGCACTTGAGACATAGAATCGCGGTGGCGTACCGTTACTTGACCGTCCTCCTGTGAGTCAAAGTCATATGTGATACAGAATGGTGTACCAATTTCATCCTGACGGCGGTAACGTTTACCGATTGATTGGGATTCATCAAAGTCAACTGGGAATGCCTTACGAAGTTCTGCCCATACATTTGTAGCCTCATCAGATAACTTTTTAGAAAGTGGAAGGACTGCTGCTTTAAATGGTGCAAGAGCAGGGTGGAAGCGTAAAACGGTACGCTTATCGTCACCTTCAAGCTCCTCCTCGTCATATGCATCACACAGGAATGCTAATGTCACACGGTCAGCACCTAAAGAAGGTTCAATACAGTATGGAACATAGCGTTCGTTTGTGGCTGGGTCAATGTAAGTAAAGTCCTCACCAGAGTGCTCCATATGCTGTTTTAAATCGTAATCTGTACGATCAGCTACACCCCAAAGCTCACCCCAACCAAATGGGAATTTAAATTCGATATCTGTAGTAGCATTCGAATAGTGTGATAATTCATCTTCCTCATGATCGCGAAGGCGCATAGACTCTTCTTTCATCCCTAAATTCAATAACCAGTTTTTACAAAATTCTTTCCAGTATGCATGCCATTCAAGGTCTTCGCCAGGCTTACAGAAAAACTCAAGCTCCATTTGCTCAAATTCGCGAGTACGGAAAGTAAAGTTACCTGGAGTAATTTCGTTTCGGAATGATTTACCGATTTGTGCAATACCAAAAGGAGTGCGCTTACGCATAGAGCGTTGAACATTTTTAAAGTTCACGAAAATACCTTGTGCAGTTTCAGGACGTAAATAAATTTCGTTTGTAGAAGACTCTGTAACACCCTGGAATGTTTTAAACATTAAATTGAATTGACGAATATCTGTGAAATCAGCCTTACCACAATCAGGACATACCACATCATACTTAATCATTGTTTCTTTCATTTGATCAAATGTCATACCATCTACAATGATTTCATCGCCCTTTGCTAACGCAGCGTCCTCAATGATTTTATCTGCTCTATGACGTGCCTTACACGCTTTACAATCTATCATAGGATCATTAAAGTTACCAACATGACCAGAAGCCACCCAAGCTTTAGGATTCATTAAGATGGCAGCGTCTAGTCCGACATTGTGCTCAGATTCTTGAACAAATTTTTGCCACCATGCTTTTTTAATATTATTTTTTAGTTCTACACCTAATGGACCATAATCCCAAGTGTTAGCTAAGCCTCCGTAAATTTCAGACCCTGGGAACACAAAACCCCGATGCTTTGCTAATGATACGATTGTTTCCATTGATTTGTTAGCCATAATATAGCCTCCTTCAAATTTTTCACTTTGTCTTTTGCGGTAAAACGCCAAAGTCTCTTTTCACTTAGACTAAGCCTAAATGAAAATAGCACCCGTCTCCGGGCACAATAGATGCCCAGGGACGAGTGCTAATACCCGCGGTTCCACCCTGATTGTTTTAAACAAACTGTTTAAAACCTCTTTTTAAAAGGTTAGCTCAGGGAGTGCCTTTTCTCTGTCACTGTGTAGACTTTCACCATCTTCTACTCGCTATTAAATGGAACAGATACTTTTTTCCCATCATCGCCTGTATATAACGCAATATTGCTCGAAAATACATATAGAGCAAGCGTATGTGTCAATATTGTAGCATGTAGTTCTTTAATTCGCAATAATTATTAAAATAGTATATAATAATTGAGCATAAGTATAACACTATTAGATTTGAGGCGGTGAGTCCAATCGAACTCAATAAACGTCAGGAAGACATTTTACAAATTGTGAAAGAAAATGGGCCAATTACAGGCGAACATATTGCAGAGCGTCTCAATCTGACAAGAGCGACTTTAAGACCAGATTTGGCTATTCTCACAATGGCGGGCTTTTTAGATGCACGACCAAGAGTTGGTTATTTCTATTCAGGAAAAAAAGCGTCCGTTACATTAACGGATAGTATTAACAATTTAAAAGTGAAAGATTTTCATTCAGGACCCGTAGTTGTACCGGAAACAATGACTGTTTATGATGCGATTTGCTTTATGTTTTCGGAGGATGTTGGTACACTCTTTGTCGTGGATAAGAATGAGTTTCTGACAGGTGTACTATCGCGGAAGGATTTACTACGTACAAGTATTGGCACGCAGGATCTAAACAAAATTCCTGTACATATTATTATGACGCGCATGCCTAATATTTCGTACTGTCAGCGATCAGATTCTTTAGTTGTTGCGGCAAATAAGTTAATTGAGCGAGAAGTTGATTCGCTACCTGTAGTAGAACCACAGGAAGGTGGCTTAACAATTGTAGGCCGTCTTACAAAAACGACGATTACACGTGCTTTCTTATCACTCGCACAGAATGTCTAAATTTTGAAGGAGTGCAGCATGAAAAGATTACGCGTTTTTGTTGTATCTGATTCAGTTGGTGAAACTGGTGATCAAGTAGCGAAAGCAGTTATTAGCCAGTTTCGACCTGGTTTGGAGAACACAGTTATTAGACGTTTTCCATATATTCAATCAGAGGAGCTTATCCAAAAAATTGTTTGTCTTGCAGCAAAGCAACAGGCATTTATTGTATACACACTAGTTCGACAGGAAATGCGTTTACTGATGCAGGAGCTGTGTGAGCAGGAAAAAATACATGCTGTTGATATTTTAGGACCTGCATTAAAAACAATGGCTACCTTTATGGAAGAATTCCCGTTAGAGGCACCAGGGATTGTTCACCAGTTGGATGATGATTATTTTAAAAAAATCGAGGCTATTGAATTTGCAGTAAAATACGATGATGGCAGAGATCCACGTGGATTATTACAGGCGGATATTGTACTTGTAGGTGTTTCACGTACCTCCAAAACACCTTTATCACAATATTTAGCACATAAACGCTATAAGGTGGCGAATGTTCCATTAGTTCCAGAAGTGGAACCACCTGAAGAACTATTCCAGATTGATGCCAAAAGATGTTTCGGTTTAATTATTTCTCCTGAAAAATTAAACTCGATTAGAAAAGAAAGATTAATGACTCTTGGCTTGAATGATGATGCTATCTATGCACAGCATAATCGTATATTAGAAGAAATCCAGCATTTTGAAAAAATTGTCGGGAAAATTGGCTGTAAGGTTATTGATGTGACGAACAAGGCTGTAGAGGAAACAGCAAATGTTATTATTGAACATATCTCGACCTGTAAATAAGCATGGATCTTAGATAAAACCACCTCGGTAGTATGGGGCGGTTTTTTTGAGTCGCTTTTAGAAAATAGTATAGATAAAAACTAATTTTTGTTTTATAATAATAAAATTGTGGTAAAAATATTTAAAAAGAGAAAAATCCTATTTTTTTGTCGAGAATTAAAGGATTTTTAAAACGGATAGCGAATTGTGTTTTAGAACGTAAATTAAAGATGGTGATGAATTTGGCAGGGAAGATTCCAGAAGAAGTGATTGAACAGATTCGTACACAATCGGATATTGTTGATGTCATAAGCGAATACATGCAGCTTACAAAACGTGGGCGCAATTGGTTTGGTCTCTGTCCTTTTCATGGAGAACAAACACCGTCTTTTTCTGTGTCATCAGACAAACAAATTTTTCATTGCTTTGGTTGTGGTGCAGGTGGTAATGCTATTACCTTTATCATGGACATTGAAGGGATTCCGTTCCCTGAGGCAGTCGTGAAACTTGGTGAACGTGCCGGCATACATTTAGATGTTGGACCAACCTTACCTGACGTCACAAAAAAGATATCTAAAGCGGAAGAAAGGATGAAAGAAGCACACGCTTTTGCAGCTGATTTTTTCCATCATTTACTATTGAACACAGAAGATGGTGAAGAACCTTTAAATTATTTGCTAGAAAGAGGATTTACAAGGGAACTTATCGAATCTAATAGCATTGGATGGTCTCTCCCAAGCTTTGATGCATTAACGATATTGCTTGAAAGAAAAGGTTATAACTTACAAGAAATCGCAGAAAGTGGTTTAGTCATCAAGCGAGAAGGGGAGGAACGCTATTTTGATCGATTTAGAGGACGTATTATGTTTCCCATTCGAGATGAGAACGGTAAAATTATTGCCTTCTCAGGACGAATACTTTCATCAACTGGTGAAGAGGCAAAATATTTAAATAGTCCAGAGTCACCAATTTTTCAAAAGAGCGAGGTGCTATATAACCTAGATAAAGCACGAACCTCTATCAGAAAAAATCGTCAAGTAGTATTGATGGAAGGATTTATGGATGTTTTAGCAGCAACTTCTGTTGGTGTAGCGAATGCCGTAGCTACAATGGGTACCTCGCTGACGAATCAGCATATCACAAAGCTAAAGCGCTTAGTAGAGCAGATTACGATTTGCTATGACGGTGATAATGCTGGTTTTGACGCAGCAAAAAGAGCGGCACAGCTACTACAATCAGAACGAATGAAAGTAAATATTGCGGTGTTACCAGATAAGCTAGATCCTGATGAATACATTCGTAGTTTAGGTGGACAAGCATTTAAGGAACAAATTTTGGAAAACCCACATGCGTATATTGCTTTTATGATGATGCATGCTAGACGAAATAAGAACTTTCAATTTGAAAATGATACGCTTCAATATATTCAAGAAGTCCTTGAACAACTGATTGGTAGATCCTCTCCAGTTGAACGAGATTTGTATATACGGCAGCTATCTACTGAAACAAATATCTCGGAAGAAGCGATATATGCACAATTCCGAAAGTTAGAGGCTAGTCAGGTACGTTCTGCAAAAGCAGAAATGCCCGTTCTACCTTCAATGCCAGTCACGCAGCAGCAAAAGCCTATGGACGCAGCCGAACGTGCCGAACGTTTATTACTCGCTCATATGCTTCATAATATAGATGTAGTGGACAGGTTATTACGCAGTGAGCAAAAGGAGCCATTTGTCCGAGATGCCTATATGGCTGTTTTTGTTCGCTTAGTAGGCTTTTATGAGGAATATGGTCATCCCGATTATCAGCGGTTTGTTGAGATACTAGATGACGCTGAATTACGCAAAATTGTCATGGAAGCAGCTTTAGTAGAGAGAGATCCAGACCAAGCTGAAGCAGAGGTTACAGACTCTATACGCCAGTTGCAAAAATATAGAATTGAGCAAGAAATTCAACAAAAGATGCATGAGTCAAAGGAAGCGGAGAAGATGCATGAGTATGCACGTGCACTTGAAATCGCCCAACAGATTATTCATTTAAGAAAATCGTTATCGGCGATTTAACCCGATTCGGTTGTTTAGAAGGAGGAAGGTTTATGGCGGACAAGTCAGAACGTTCAAAAGAGATAGAAGTAGAAATCACATTAGATGAAGCCAAAAAATTACTACAGGAAAAAGCGAAAACAGACGGTGAAATTTCAATGAAAGAAATTTCAGAGAAGTTAGCGCAGTATGAACTAGAAAATGAAGAGGTTTTCCATTTTGCTGAAGATCTTGAAAAGCATAAAGACATTCAAATTATTGGAAAAGAAGAATTTGAAGAAGAAAGCTTAATGAAAGAAGAAGCAAATGAAGAGACTTTTGATTTAAATGATTTGAGCGTACCACCAGGTGTGAAAATAAATGACCCTGTTCGAATGTATTTAAAAGAAATTGGCCGTGTTGATTTACTGTCTGCAGAGCAAGAAATTGCATTAGCAGAGCGTATTGAGCAAGGAGACGAGGAAGCTCGTAAACGACTAGCGGAGGCAAACTTACGTCTTGTTGTTTCGATTGCAAAGCGTTATGTAGGCCGAGGTATGCTATTTCTTGACTTAATTCAGGAGGGAAATATGGGTCTTATTAAGGCAGTTGAGAAATTCGACTACCGTAAAGGCTTTAAATTCTCCACGTATGCTACATGGTGGATTCGCCAAGCAATCACACGTGCAATTGCTGACCAAGCACGTACAATTCGTATACCAGTGCATATGGTAGAAACAATTAATAAATTAATTCGTGTACAACGCCAATTATTACAGGATTTAGGTCGCGAACCATCTCCAGAAGAAATAGGAGAAGAAATGGATTTAACACCTGAAAAAGTACGCGAAATTTTAAAAATTGCACAAGAACCAGTATCTCTTGAAACACCAATTGGAGAAGAAGATGATTCACATTTAGGCGACTTTATTGAGGATTCTGAAGCTCAATCTCCATCTGACCATGCAGCATATGAATTATTAAAAGAGCAATTAGAGGATGTGTTGGATACATTAACTGATCGTGAAGAAAATGTTCTTCGTTTACGTTTCGGTTTAGATGATGGCCGCACACGTACATTAGAGGAAGTAGGGAAAGTATTTGGTGTAACTCGTGAACGTATTCGCCAAATCGAAGCAAAGGCGCTTAGAAAATTACGCCACCCTTCTCGCAGTAAACGTTTAAAAGATTTCTTAGAATAAACATGAAAAAAGGAGCTAGCTGATTAGTGACAACTATTTGGCTAGCTCCTTTTTATCTTGCGAAGCGTCAGGTACACAATACTTATGAGTCTTTTCTTATTCAGCGGGCATCCAAATCTTCTGTGGAGGTTATGGATTTTGAAGGGGAGTTTTTACGCTGGGGCGTTTTAAGCTTGTATGAAAGTAATAATAAATTGATAAATCGAGCGAGTTTAAAAATACATAATTAGCATGAGTTAAATCAACTATTTTTGTTACTTTCTACAGATGTGTTTTCAAGAATTGTGAGATAAAATTGTAATAACAACCATTATTAAGCAATGTTTGGAGCAAATACTATGACAAATCCACGGAAAAAAATAATCTTAAATGAGATTTTGTTTTGGAAGCAGAATAAGCTATTACCAGAGCATTACTGTGACTTTTTAGCAGCTCTTTATGCAGAGGGAGCGGATGTAGAGGAGTTAGATCCTGTGCATCATAAGCAAGCAGTGTTACCCTCAGAAAAGAGAAAAATGTATCTTTTAATAGTGGGTATATGTATTGCCATAATTGCTCTTCTATCGATCTATTTTACAATTTCCTCTTTAACGTTAGTTTTATCAGTTATTGTAGGAATAGCTGCTCTTATCTTATTCATTACGGCATTTCGAATGGCACAAAAAAATAATTTATTAACACCTATTTTTCACTTGTTAGCAGCTATTTTATTGTTTAGTATGTCTATTCGAATTTACACTACATATTTCAATGGGAATAATATAGCTTTATTTTGCTTAATTGCAGCAAATTGTGGAGTTTGGCTTTGGTCTGGCATTAAAATGAAGCTACTGTATTATACAGTCTCTGGAGTTTTAGGACTATTAGCATTGATTGGCTATTATATCATAAATTTATTATGAACTATTTAAGAATCTATACGCTTTTAGCGATAGATTCTTCATAGTGTTGAAAAACTAAATGGTCAAGGGACTCTTTGTGAATATTTAGTCAAAATGAAGGTGATTTCCGTTCCAGGCTACTCGCTTTCCAGTGGGCGAGCGACGAGCCGCTTCCTGCGCTGACGCTCCGTGCAGGGTCTCGTCTGTCTCGCTATCCCACGGGAGTCGAGTAGCCTTGCACTCCAATCTGTAATAGTGTAGAATTTTAAATATTTTCTTCCCTCAAAAGTAAAGTAAAAGCATGTTATTTACCATCATTAAATGGATAGAATAGTGGTACAATTCTATAGTGCTACATTTTAAATATAAAACTACTTTGTCACTAAACATAATGCCACTTACTGCTGTCGTATAGAAAATGTTATCAAAGCTTTATTTTTGCACAAAATAGTAATGGTTAAGACTTCAATTTATCACTATACATTTATGTGAAATGCCAATGAAAATACTATGAGCAATGGTTGATTGGAGTGTAGACTGAGTGACTCCTTGGGGATTCAGCGTCACAGATGAGGCCCTGGAGCGAGCAGATTAGGGGAACGAAGGCTAAAATCGTCACGTCCTGTGACAACGCCTTCGTGACCAACCTCCTGTTGCCCCAAGCGGCTCATCGGACGCCCCCAGGAAAGCACTCAGTCGGAACGGAGATCAACCCCTCGTTTTGAAAAAGGCTATACTTTTTAATTTGTCACATTGATTTCATTGACATAATAGTATTTCAACAACATGAAGAATCTATACGCTTTTAGCGATAGATTCTTTTTTATGTAGATTTATAAGTGATGTAATTGATACCTAATATTTTTCTAAAAAAGTAGTATGACTTTTTTAAAAATAGGAGAATTTAAAATATATTAAGATAATAGTATGGCTTATTCATTTTGATGAATTTTAGGACAAATAAGGAAATTTTCGTTGAAGAAAAAAATATTTTTAAGTATAGGTAAGAGTTCATAGTGGAAAGCTAACTACAAGAATGGAGAGCAAAATTAAATTGTTAAATGGTTTTAGATAGACCAAAAATTGGTGATAGCAAGACATATTTTATCCAATAGATACAGAAATGTCGAATTTGTTACAAACAAAGGAAAACTTAGCGAATAGGGCTTTTCGTTTCTTAGTTAATGCAGTACAATATTAGATGTTGACTGATTCTATATTATAATAGAAGTAGATTTACAATGAGGAGGGGAAACATATGAAAAACAATCCAGTCGTTCCTTACATCTTAATTTTGGCATTTGGTATTGGTCTTATTTTCTTCATGTCTTTAACAGGCGCAGAGAACAAAAAAGAAATTGCTGCTGAAAAAGAAGGCGGTGGCGAAACTACAGAGGCTACTGATGATGGTTCTGCATTAGTACAATCTTGTATTGGCTGTCACGCAGCTGACTTAACTGGTGCTGTGGGTCCAAACCTACATGGCTTAGATGAGGCACGTATCGTAGACGTTTTAACGAACGGTATTGAAGGTACACCGATGACACCTGGAATGAAAAACGAAGCGGAAGCAAAAGCAATCGCTGAGTACATTTCTACTCTAAAATAATTTGAAAAGTAGCTGTACTGAAAGCGTTTAACGTAATTGGTACAGCTATATTTATTTTCTTTTAATAAACAATGGAGTTGCTCATAAAAGAGACAACTCCATTTGTTTTTTTGCTTGATTTCATACATACTATTAAAGGACTCTATTTAAGGTAGGCGGGAAAACATGAATGCACAAAAGTTATCAAGACGATTAGAAACAGTAGCGAAATTTGTTCCAACAGGTGCGATTGTTGCTGATATTGGCAGTGATCATGCATATTTACCATGCTACTTAATTCATAAGGGAATTGCCTCTTATGTCGTAGCAGGAGAAGTTGTAAAAGGACCCTTTGAATCAGCAGTTGGACAGGTACAAAAAGAAGGATTATCAGAAAAAGTTAAAGTACGACTTGCTAATGGCTTAGCAGCAGTAGAAAAAGAAGATCATGTTGACACTGTCACAATTGCAGGAATGGGTGGTCCTCTCATTGTATCTATTTTGGAAAAACATCCAGAAAAGCTACAGGGAATTACTCGCCTTATTTTACAACCAAATATTCATGCTAAGGTCATTCGGGAATGGGCTTTAGCACATAATTGGGCAATTCTTGATGAAGAGATTTTAGAGGAAGATGATAAAATTTATGAAATACTTGTTTTGCAAAGAAGTCACATGGAGCTAACGGAGCTGGAAATTTTAGTTGGACCAAAATTAATGCAGCGAAAATCAGCAACTTTTATAAAAAAATGGACACGTGAAAAGGAAAATTGGCAGCGTGTATTACAGTCTATTGAAGGGGCAGATCAAACGCCTGAAATCGACGAAAAGCGTGCAGAGCTAGAAACTTTAATTCATTTAGTGGAGGGAGTTCTGTAGATGAAAATGGTAAATGGTCAAGAGATTATTCAATTATTTGAATCATGGTCACCTAAAAAACTTGCTTGTATGGACAATGATCCTATTGGGCTTGCAATCGGCACTTTAAACAAACCTGTAAATAAAGTATTAGTTACACTAGATGTGAATGAAGATGTAGCAGACGAAGCCATTGCACAAGGTTGCCAGCTTATAATAGCCCATCATCCTCCTATTTTTAGACGTTTGGCGAATATTCGTACAGATCACCCGGCTGGACGTTTATATGAGAAGCTCCTAAAAAACGATATTGCCGTATACGCAGCCCATACCAATCTAGATGTAGCAGAAGGCGGTGTCAACGATTTATTAGCAGATGCGCTGCAGCTTGAAAACCGTTCCATCTTAGAGGAAACGTATGCGGAAGATTTGTTAAAGCTAGCGGTTTTTATTCCAACAGCCAATGCCGAAGATTTGCGTGAAGCATTAGTGAGGGCAGGAGCAGGTCGTATAGGTGATTATGAAGCGTGTAGCTACACAACTATTGGGGAAGGGCGTTTTCGTGCACTAGCACATGCCAATCCGTATGTAGGCTCAATTGGGGAAATCCATGTGGAAGAAGAAGTAAAGGTAGAAGTAGTATTGCCAGAATCTATTAAAAACCGTGTATTGAAAGCTATGTTACATGTACATCCATATGAGGAACCAGCGTATGATATTATCCGCTTAGACCAGCAGACAAATGTCATGGGATTAGGGCGAGTGGGCTACTTGCGACAGGAACTATCCCTTCGTGATTTTGCACAATTTGTGAAGCAGCAGCTAGATGTACCCGCTGTTCGTGTTGTCGGTGATTTACAATCGAAAGTAAAAAAAGTAGCGCTTGTTGGCGGGGATGGCAATAAATATATTTATGCTGCTAAGCGTGCTGGCGCAGATGTTTTTTTAACGGGAGATATGTATTTTCATACTGCACAAGATGCACAGGCATTGGGCTTGCAAATTGTAGATCCTGGTCATCATGTTGAAAAAGTGATGATTGCGGGCGTAGCGAAAAAGATGGCGAAAATGTGTGAAGATAAAAAATATACGGTTGAATTTGTACAATCTACTATTCATACAGAACCATTTCTATTCGTATAAGAGAGGGGAATAAATGTGGCAAGTGAAAGACCTGCAGGCAATAAGGCTGGAAAGTTGTGGATAATGATTGGTTTACTGATTGCTGTATTTGGTGTTGGAATGACATTTATGACAAATACGATAAATGCAAAAAAAATGGATGCCATGACAGAGCAGTGTGAAAAAGATGGTGGAGAAGCTATTGTCTCAAAGGAAAAAAATTTTCTATCAACAAGCTATTCTTTTAAATGTGAACAGTAATATCGTTAATAGATATTAAGCAAAGCAAATGACTAGGTGATGTCTAAAATACAATCTTTTTTTAAAAATATAAAAAGGCTGAATTACACTATTTAATTCAGTCTTTTTGTGTATATATAGATAAAGTCTATGGTGATATGATGAGTGAGAAAACAGTAGAGGAGTGTTTGGCATGTTTATTCGACTGACTAAAGAGCAGCAAGAATTAGTTATAGCAGATATACAACGATTCTTCTATAACAATCGAGATGAGGATATTTCAGAATTTGAGGCGGAGAGAGTTTTGGATTTTATAAAGGAATACATCGCTCCGCATATTTATAATGCTGCTATCTCTGATGCAAAATATGCGATAGAAAGACAATATGCATCGATGGAGGATGAGCTTGCAGCATTAGAAAGACCCATCAAGATAAAATAAATAGAGGTCGTTTGTCTTTTTCGTCAGCCACGTTTTAAATAAAGCAATGTATTCCTGTATTGCATGACTAAGAGCGCTTATTTTATTCATAATGGAATGCAAAATGAATAATTTAGGCTATTAATTTTGGGATGGAAGAGGAGGAGCATAGTGTTGAAAATAGGAATTATTTTAGGTAGTACGCGTGAGGGGCGTTTAAGTCCACAGGTAGGAGAATGGGTTAAGAATGTGGCTGAAAAACGCAGTGACGCAGAATATGAAATTATTGATATTGCAGATTTTAAGCTACCATTTCTAGGTGAGCCAGGAGGAGATGCATCTGGAGTGGCTGCATGGTCTCAAAGAGTTGCAGCTTGTGATGGCTTTGTATTTGTTGTTGCCGAATATAATCACTCCATTACGGGGCATTAAAAAATGCGTTAGATTTTTTACGTGAGGAATGGAATAACAAAGCTGCTGGAATCGTTTCGTATGGCTCTGTAGGTGGAGCAAGGGCCTCTGAACATTTACGTGGCATTCTTGGTGAATTATTAGTAGCAGATGTTCGAGTTCATCCTGAACTATCATTATTTACAGATTTTGAAAATGGTACAACATTTAAACCAAAAGAGGTACAGGTAGACTCTGTAAATCAAATGTTAGATCAGTTAATTCCTTGGGCAACGGCATTCAAAACAATTCGATAAGCGCATATAATGTTTTTTAAATACAATGAACTTTAGAAAATGATTTTTCTTAGTTGTTATAAACTGTTATTTGAAAAATATGGCTGTATAGAGAATGAGAAACTAGAATTTAGCGCAAATAACGTTGAATTTTAGTTTTTTTAGAAATTCATGGAACTTTCCCCGTAGTGGATTCGTATTTATTAGTGTAAGATAATTAGATGAAAATGGGGTGTGAGATGTGGCGCAAAAACAAAATCAAAATGAACTTTGGGCTTGGATTAAAGCAATTGGATTTGCCATTATTTTTACAATGGGGATCCGTTATTTCATTTTTTCACCTGTAGTTGTAGAAGGAGCCTCCATGATGCCAACCTTTGAAAATGGTGATAAAGTTATCGTAAATAAAGTAGGACCGAAAATTTCAAGTTATCAACGCTTTGATGTGATTGTCTTTAAAGCGAATGAAGAAGAAAATTATATTAAGAGAATTATCGGGTTACCAGGAGATCATATAGCCTATAAAGATGATGTTCTGTACATAAATGGAAAGGCCTTTGAAGAACCTTATTTAATAAAGTATAAAGAAGCATTGCTGGATAAAGGCGATTTTACATATGATTTTACTTTAGAGGAGCAATTAGGTGAAATGATTGTGCCAGAAGGGCATTTTTTCGTTCTTGGGGATAATCGTCGAAGAAGTATAGATAGCCGAGATCAAAAAGTCGGATTTGTTGCACAGCATGAAATTTTGGGGACAGCAGGTTTTGTATTATGGCCATTTGATCGAATTGGTAGTACACACTAGCTGGTAGAAAAGAGGAAAAGATAAAGATGGTGACGGTCTATCATTTTGATGCATTTAGTACAATCCCTAATAAGGGAAATCCAGCAGGTGTTGTGGTAGAGGGAGATTCATATAGCGATAATGAGATGCAGGCGATTGCAAAGCAAGTAGGCTTTAATGAAACAGCATTTGCCCTAAAATCTGAGCGAGCAGATTTAAGAATACGTTACTTTACGCCAGGTCATGAAGTAAATTTGTGTGGTCATGCTACCATGGCAACGATTTATGCGCTAAAAACAAAAGGTTTATTAGAGAATAAGCAAGTTTTTACCATTGAAACAAAGGCTGGCATCCTTCCAATTGCAATAACAGAGCAAAAATCAGGTGAAATTTTCATGACCATGCAACATGCAGCTCCTCAGTTTGTAGCCTTTAACGGTTCAAAAGCCGAGCTTGCACAATCTATTGAACTTCCAGAAGAAGCTATACATCCAGACTTACCAATTGTTTATGGCAGTACAGGCCTGTGGACATTGCTAATACCAATCAAAAACTTAGAATTTTTTAAAGCGATGGCACCACAAACAGCTACATTTCCGACTATATTAAAGGAAATGCCAAAAGCATCCTTACATCCATTTTGCTTAGAGGCATTTGATAAAAATGCCGATATGCATGCAAGACATTTTTCTTCTCCTTATTCTGGAACAATTGAAGATATTACAACAGGTACTGCATCTGGTGTTATGGGTGCCTATCATGCAACCTATATTGAGCAGCAAGAACAAAGTGAGAAAACACTTATCGTCGAACAGGGACAGGAACTTGAGAAGGATGGACGTGTGCAGGTGCACGTAAAAAATGATAACGGGAAATTAACTATTTCGATTACAGGTACTGCTGTCTTTGTGAAGGAAATAGATATCCCCTTGAAATAAAGTTGTACCACTTAACTCCGTTGGATGTACAGTTGAAAATAGCATTAATATATAAATTCAATAATTTACACAGTTATCGGAGAGAAATCAATATTGAAAAAATTAGTAAGTACAATTTTAAAAACAATTATCTTTTTTGTTGGATGGGCAATTTAAATTTCTTTTGCACCCGATATTCAAACAAATAATCAGGCATTATTACGATTATGGTAGGAATTCGCACCACTTGCTCTAGTATGTTTATTGTCTATTATTTTTGTTTCTTTAATAGAAAAGGGTAAAATTAAGATCCCCCTAGCCTCAAGATTCTTTAAAAATTCTCTAATAGGTGTTGGTATAGGTGTCTTATGGTTCGGTAGCGTGATAGCTATCCTTTTACTTACAAAGACAATGCAGATACAGGGCCAAAACATGATTGATTACGTTTGGATTTGGATTTTCGCATCATTATTGAATTCTGTAATGCAGGAATTGTTGATGAGGGGTTATCTATATCAATTATGGAAGCAAAAATATAATGTAACTGTGGCAACCGTCTGTACTACTATTTTATTTTCTGCGATGCATGGTGGAGCATTTGAAGCCGGTATTATCCCTGTGCTGAATGTTGTTTCAGTGAGTATACTTGTGACATAACTATTAGAATACACAGGCACAATAGTAGCACCAATAATTGCCCATTTCATTTGGAATACCATTGGAGCCATAATATTTGGCGGTGTTTCTTTGGCAAGCGATTATCCAAATCTCTTAAACAGTACTTTTCAAGGAAATCCATTAATATCAGGAGGCATCTATAAAATTGAAGGCAGTATTATCGTCTTAATTGTTAATCTAATTCTAATTACATACTTGTTTATATTAAATAAAAGAGTGACTAGCCAAAAATATATGAATAAGCGTACTTCTGAAATTGAGCATTCCTAATTTATGAATAAAATCTGTTTTAATCATGCTAAATAGATTCTCTTAATATAACATAAAATATAGGTTGAAATTGATTAAAATAGAGAGTAGCTTAAGTATTCTTAGTGCTTAGAGCTACTCCCTTTGACTTATTACCCATTAATGTTTGATTTCTTCAATGACTTTTTCTTTTAAATCGGTATCCATAGAGGAAAGCTTAACGTTATTTGTAAGACGTTCTTTTAACTCGCGATCAGTCATAATGCCACGTTCCTCTAAGATTTGAACAAGAAGATTTAAAGTCATTAAATTTTTAATGTCTGCAGCTTTTGAATCCATATGAAACCCCTCCAAAAGTAAAGTAAAACTACTCTTTAAGTGTACTCCTATTTTCAAGGGGCTGTATAAAATAGTCAAAACAAAGCGAATTTATTTCGTGTTCCGGAATATCAGGAACAATTCTAGCGTGTAAAGTGCTTTTGAAGCTTCCTTATCTATTTTATTTATTTAATAAGAACAATGTCTGATAAAGAGTTGCTAGTAAAGCGACAAATAGCGTATCATCTGAGTCAAAAAGTTTAAAAGCTATCCCAGTACGCACGAGTTCCGTTTCTATATTACTGGCGCTTGCTATTTTTTCATCATTGCAATATAGGTAGGCAGTTGATGTAAAATCCTTTTCAAAGCGGAAAACGAGTCCGTCCATTGTAAATGAATAGGAGGATTCAAGTAGCTGCACGGTCTTGCGTTGAATTGGTAGGGTTGTTCCATCTGGCATCACCAGTTGATGGCTAACCCCCTTCGTTAAGAGAGTTGATTGCACTTGAAAAAGAGGTGCTCCTAAGGTAGTGCGTGTTTCATAATGATGTGGTAAAGATTGCTGTGCAGCTACTAGCATAACAGCATTGATAACTTTTCCAACGGTTGAACGGTCAACCTTTTGCAATACACATACTGTTTCATTTTGTTCATTAATAATAGGGATATATGTAAAACTTTCGAATGCTTTCGGAAAGGTAAGTGTAAATGTAGCCATAAAAAGCCTCCAATCTACTGTATTATACGGGGAAGTCGAATCCTAGGTTTCAATATTTTATAAAAATTATTTTGACATAACAGGTAAGAAGAACAAGGAAATAAAAAATAGCTGACCATTGACGTGAGAATTACATCGATGGTCAGCTTTTTATCTTCATTCAGCAGAAGCCTCCCACCTCTACAGATGGTGAGATGAATGTGGCTTTGGTTCCTTTTTAGTGGGTATCCAAACTCCTACTGAATGAAGATAAAGCCTCCGGCGGATGTCAAGGAATCGGAAAGGAGTTAATAAAGGATGTTAGCCTAAAATCATCGCATCCATGCGATAACGGCTAACTGACCTGCATCACGCAGGCCTAAGCACAAAGACGATTCCAGACGCAATTATGCCGAGGCATAATTGATCTTATTGAATAGTTACTTCACCTGCAAGAGCGCGTTTTTCTTGCTCTGGATCGAATTCTTTTTCCATTTTTGAAACAACAACTGTTGCAACACCATTACCAATTAAGTTTGTTACGGCACGAGCCTCTGACATAAAACGATCGACACCGATTAACAATGCAATCCCTTCTACTGGGATCATAGGGAATGCTGCTAGAGTTGCTGCGAGCGTAATAAAGCCAGAGCCTGTTACACCAGCGGCTCCTTTAGATGTCAGCATTAAAATGGTTAATAGGGTAATTTGATGCCAAATATCTAATTCCACGCCATAAGCTTGAGCGATAAATATTGCTGCCATGGATAAGTAAATAGACGTACCATCTAAATTAAAGGAATACCCTGTTGGTACAACAAGACCAACTACTTGCTTGGAGCAGCCATAGTTTTCTAGCTTACGCATCATTGAAGGTAATGCTGACTCTGATGATGATGTTCCAATAACAATAAAAATTTCATCTTTAAGATATTTGATAAATTTAAAAATACTAAAGCCAAAATAATGTGTAATTAGACCGATAATGACAACGATAAAAATAAACATCGTGATATAAACAGACAGCATTAAAAACCCTAAGTTTCCAAGTGATTTAATACCGAAATTTCCGATAGTATAGCTCATGGCACCAAATGCACCAATAGGGGAAATTTTCATGACCATATTGACAATTTTAAAGAAAATATCTGCGACTTGTTCAAAAAATTTAATAACAGGTTTTGCTGGCTCACCAATCGCAGCAGCAGCTAGCCCAAATAAAACTGCTGAGAACAGGACTGGTAGTAATTCACCGTTTGCAAGGGCACCAACAACATTATCAGGAATAATTTGCATAATAAATGCACTGAAGCCATGCTCCGTGGCAGCTGCCTGTTGTGTATATTGAGACACATCTGCGGCGTTTGCAGCAGCTGTATTAAAGCCCTTACCAGGCTGTACAATATTGACAACGAGTAAGCCAATCGCAAGTGCAAAAGTAGAGACGATTTCAAAATAAATTAAGGCTTTCCCGCCGATTTTCCCAACCTTTTTTACATCACCCATACTACCAATTCCAATAACAACTGTTAAGAAAATAATAGGAGCTATTAGCATTTTAATTAATTTAATAAAAATATCGGCTAGTATTTTCAACTTCGCTCCAAACTCTGGGAACGTTGCACCGACAATAATACCTAGTACAATAGCTATTAATACTTGTATGGTTAAGTTTTTAAAATTTATACGCATTAAGTTTCCCCCCTACAACATTAGTGAATATTGTGTGAACGCTTTCATGTGGTTATCATAGCTGAAATTTTCCGACAATAGCTTTTATGTCCGTAATGTTTCTATTGTTCATTTTGTTCATTCTTAGTTGAAGAGTGTATGAAACCAGTGTTTGCAAGGATTAATAGCTGTTTTATAGTAGATTTGAAATTGAGGAAACTATTATAATACAAAAGAAAAAACCCTCACGATTTGTAAGGGTTTATCATTAATGAACAAAAGTATTTAAGGAGAAATTTTCTCAATTCTCGATAAGACATCGTCATTTTGTATATTGGTTTTATAAAAGTCATAGACAGGTGCAAGCTTTTCTTTAAATCGTTGACGTTCCTCACTACTCATCGTGAAAATTTCAAAGCCTTCTTGCTGCTCTAGCTTTCGTAAATCTTTGTCATTCATCATAACGGCTTGTTCAAATTGCCAGTCTGTCGTTTCCTTCATAGCCTCCATAATCTGCTTTTGAAACTTCACAGGTAGTGATTTCCAAAAATTTTCATTCATGAGAACAGCATACCCTAAAATCCCATGCTTTGTTAATGTCATATGTTTTTGTACCTTATAAAAGCCTTTAGAATAAATATTAGACGCTGTATTTTCCTGTGCATCAATGGCATGTGATTCTAGATCCGTAAAAACCTCACTAAAGGAAATTGGAATAGGTGTTGCTCCAACTGCCTCAAATTGCCTCTCAAGTGTTTTACTTGGCATTGTTCGGACACGTAAGCCTTTTAAATCCTCGAATGTATGAATAGGATAATCAACAGAGGTTAAATGCTTAAAGCCATTATGCCAAAAGCTAAGCCCCTTTATTTGAAAGGGCTCGAGCTCATTTAAAAGCTGCTCACCAATTGAGCCAGTAAGAACTTTATGGACTTCTTCATCCGTATTAAAAAGATAGGGTAAATCTAGAACCTGCCAGTTTGGAACATAGGTTGTCATTTTAGAGAAAGTAGGGATAATCATTTCTACTTCTCCATTTTGTAATGCTTGAAATTCATTTTCATCATTAAACAAGGAGGAGTTTGGGTAGACGTGTACCTTAACCTCACCATTTGTTTTTTCCTCAACAAGTTCTGCAAATTTACTTGCAGCTTGTCCCTTCGGCGTATTTTCTGCTACTACGTGACTTAAATGGATAGTAATTTGTGTATCCAAGCCTTTTTGTTCATCGTCGTAGGGAAGAGGGTTGGCGAATAGTAGACCTTGTTGTACACCAATCGCGATTGTTAATAGTAAAACGGTTGTTATTGTTCCAATAATAAATTTTTTCATCGATTACACCCAATTAATTCGTATTTTCTGATGTTTTTGTTATTCTAACATATGAAGTAAGCTAAAATATAGGTAGAGGGAGGCGTTTACATCTTGAAATTTCAAAAGCTGTCAATGAGAAGAAAAATCATGTCTCTGACTTTTTTTATTCTCATGCTTTCCTTTAGTATTGGTGGTACATTTTTGCTAGGATTCGTGATGAATGAGCAGAAGGATAAGCTTGGAAATCAGGCATTGCTTGTGGCAAAAACTGTATCACAGCTTCCTGAATTAAAAACGTATATTACTAGCCGTGATTTTAATGAGGCAACAACGCATATTAATCCTATTGTAGAGGAAATCCGGGATATAAATGGTGCACAATATATAGTTGTTCTAGATATGCAAAGACGCAAATATTCACATCCGATTTCAGAGGAAATTGGCCAAATTTCGCAATCCGGAGATTTAAATGCCGCCTTTTCTGAACATTATTATACATCAATTGCACATGGAGAGTATGGCGATATGGTACGAGCATTTGTACCTATTATGAGTAGTGAGGGTAAGCAAGTAGGTGTTGTAATTGTAGGGTATAGTGTTTTAACGATTGCAGAATTACTACAATCTATCCAAAAGGAGTTAATTATTACAATTTTCTTGTCCCTTCTATTTAGTGCATGGGGTGCCCATAATTTAGGGCTTCATATGAAAAAGCAAATGTTCGGGTTAGAGCCGCATGAAATAGCTAAAATGTATGTGGAGCGAACAGAAACCTTTAATGCCATGCATGAAGGAATTATTGCAATAGATAACGATTTAACGATTACCATATTTAATGAAAAAGCATGTGATATATTAGGGGTTTATGAACAACCGTCAACATTAATTGGAAAGAAAATTTATGAGGTATTACCTGACACACGCTTACCAGAAATTCTGGAGCTTGATCAGCCACTTTTCAATCGTGAGCTTTATATTAATGGACACAGTATTATGAGTAATCGTATTCCAATACAAGTCAATGAAAAAACAGTTGGAGCTGTGGCCATGTTTAAGGATCGTACAGAAGTGAAAAAGCTTGCGGAGGAATTAACCGGTGTAAAGGCATTTGTACAAGCATTGCGTGTACAAACTCATGAGCATAAAAATAAATTACACACCATTGCAGGACTTTTACAGCTCGGACATCATGAACAGGCACTTTCTTATTTAACACAAGTGAAGGAAGAACATGATGAAATTACAAATTTCTTAAATGAACGAATAAAAAATGAAAATATCTCAGGCTTACTACTTAGTAAAATTTCTTATGCAAAGGAGCAGGGAATCCGGTTGGAGATAGATCGAGAAAGTCATCTGACGGTATTTCCAAAAAATTTAGACCATCATGATTTTGTCATTTTATTTGGCAATTTAATCGAAAATGCCTTTGATGCATTAAAAGATACACAACTTGATGAAAAAATTGTGCATGTATCTGTTGATGAGGATGAAGATGTATTGGCAATTTTAGTCACAGATAATGGTATAGGCATGACAGAAGAGGTAAGGGCACATATTTTTGATAATGGCTTTTCGACAAAAGAGAAAAAAGGGCGAGGAATTGGCCTGTATTTAATTCAAGAAATTGTACACAAGGGGCAGGGGGATATTGAGGTTACTAGTGAGCCTCATAAAGGAACCAGCTTTTTGATAACATTTTATTATTCTTAAAGTCGCCTATTAAAAAAGTAATGAAATTTTAGTGTATGGAGGGTTGACAGTGACACAGATAAGGGTGCTTTTAATAGAGGATGATCCGATGGTGCGAGAGGTGAATCGTCAATTTATTGAAAAGGTAGCGGGGTTTGAGGTGATAGGTCAAGCCTCGAACGGTATCGAGGGAATAGCTCAAATACGTAAGCTTGTACCTGATTTAGTATTCATGGATATTTTTATGCCAGAGCAGGATGGGATTACAAGTTTGCGAAAAATACGTGAACTTAAATTGCCAGTGGATGTTATTACTGTAACTGCTGCAAATGATATGAAAACGGTGAAACAGATCCTGCATCTAGGAGTTTTCGATTATATAATGAAACCCTTTTCGTTTGAACGCGTGCAAGGAACCCTTGAAAATTATTTGCGTTTTAAAAAACAAATGCAAAAAGAGCGTGAGCTAACACAGGGAGAACTTGATCAGTTATTCCATTATCAGGGTGGGCAAAAAGAAGCTGAGCAACCATCTATGATACATGTTGAAAAAAACTTACCAAAGGGTTTTAATCGAGCAACACTCGAAAAAGTTGTGCACTATTTGCATACTGTAGAGGGAGCCTCGGCTGAAGAAGTTGCAAGTGGTGTGGGCATTGCACGGGTTACAGCTCGGAGATATTTAGATTATTTAGAGAAGCAAGAAGAGATTACGATGGATGTGCATTATGGAGGGATTGGTCGACCTATCAATTATTATTTTAGTAAGTAATAGAAAAAAACCTGATTGTGTTTAGGCAATCAGGTTTTAAGTATTTTAGTAGGGCATAATTTTTTCTACAGGCTTTGGTGTCTTGATTTTTGGTAAAATTTTATCTAATGTAACTGTACGTTTAATGATGTGTGTAGTGTCATCATGTTCATCGTACTGCTCAAGGAATGAAATGACCTCTTTGACAATCGGTGTAGGCGTCGAAGCACCTGCTGTGACAGCAACGGTATTAATGCCTGATAACCATTCAACTTTTAGCTCAGAAACATCTGCAATTCGATAGGATGGTGTCCCTGCGATTTCAACAGACACCTGCGTTAAACGATTTGAGTTATTGGATTTTGGATCACCAACAACAATAAGTAATTCGGCTTCCCCTGCTTGTTTAGCGACTGCTTCTTGACGTACCTGTGTTGCTAAACAAATTTCTTTATGCACTTCAATATGTGGGAATTTTTCTTTTAAACTATCCATTAAATGAGCAACATCCCATTGACTCATAGTAGTTTGATTGGTTACTAGTAATTTATCATTCGATAAATGCAATGCATCAATATCGTTGGAAGATTGCACTAAATGTACATGCTCCGGTGCAACGCCGATTGCTCCTTCAGGTTCGGGATGTCCTTTTTTACCAATATAAATAATATCGTAGCCTTGTGCTGATTTTTCACGAATTAAATCGTGGGTAACGGTTACGTCAGGACATGTAGCATCAATGGATACTAAACCTTTTTGCTTCGCAATTTCACGAATTTCAGGTGAAACGCCATGCGCTGTGAAAATAACAGTGCCAGTTTCAACCTGTTTTATGATTTCTAAACGATTATCACCATCTAATGTGATGATGCCATCCTCTGCAAAGGCATCTGTGACATGTTTATTATGCACAATCATCCCTAAAATGTAGATAGGTCTTGGTAATGTTTTATCGAGTGCGGCGTTACGCGCGATAACCATCGCATCAACAACACCGTAGCAATAGCCACGTGGATTAATTTTTAATACTTGCATGGTTGTGACTCCTTTCAAGCTTACCTACCTACATTATAACGGACGGGGACGATGAATACAAAGAAACGTTCATCTACATAGGTGGCTGGAAAATACGTGGTTTGGATGGAATTGGATCTGGTGCAGTGAACGATGCATTTGGTCGAGAAGACCTTGCACTTTTTGTAGAACCTGCTCCTTCACTTGCTGTTGCTTTAGAGGCCCCTTCTTTCGCAGACGGAAGACCTTGAAACCCTTTATACAATTTTAATAGGGAAGGAATATTTTTTACCATAGGCATCGCTTGCTGTATATAGGGTGTATAGGTTTTGGCTGAATTAAACAAGCTATTTGCTTGTTCTAAAAATGAGCCGATTTTAGAGGCTCCCTGAACTGGCGGCATCGGCATTTGCCCTCCAAAACTTCCTATTCCACTAGACATTGGAAGGCCACCCGGAATTCGTGGTTGAACTGGGAAGCCTCCAGGAGGAAAAAAGGACTGCGGTGACATTTGTTGTGGTGGCATTGGCATTGGCATTTGCATGGGCATTTGCATGGGCATTCTCATGCCGCCGGGATACATGGGAAACTGATAGGGTGGTCGAAATACCATAATGATCTCCTTTCAATACTTGTTTATCATTGATGACATACCTGATTATAGATATGATATGCAGATGGTTATGCTGGCGTTCGGTAAAGACAAAGAAACATATGATCAGGAATTGGCTTTGTTCGTTTTACCTAGTACGTACCAATAAATAGGAAGATTTCTTAAAACGTCACAGTTTTTACACTTTTTCTGCTGCATGCAGGGTATAATGGATTATTAATACCTGTGTTTTGAATTTATTATGTAAATATTATGAAAAGGTATTTTTGTTAGAATAATATAGAGGAATCTTGTATAGGGGGTATTTTGTGTCAATTAAAGTGAGGAGTATGGTGTCCTTTGGTATTATTGTATTATTAGTGCTAATCATGGGGTTTTTTCAGCAACAAAATGCCAAATCCCAATTAGAGCAAATATACTTAATGAAGGAAAAGACATTGCAATCAGCACTACTAGCAGATGAGATGAAGCTAGCAGTGGTTCAGGTTCAGCAATACTTGACAGATATTAGTGCTACAAGGGCACTAGATAATTTAGATGATGGATTTGAGCAAGCAGAAAAATATAGTAAAATTTTTAATCAAAATTTAGAACAGCTGAAAAGCTTGCATCCTCAAAAACAGGAAAAACTAGATGCAATTAAAATAGCATTTGATCATTATTATAGCACTGGTCAAGAAATGGCTAAGAGCTATATTCAAGGGGGACCTGAGCAGGGCAATAAGATAATGCTAGAATTTGATACGACATCTATTGAAATCAATGAAAAAGTAGAAATGTTCCAACAAGAAAGCATTACACAAATGCAAAAATCTTTAGCCGATGTTGAAAAGCTTATAGATGATAATAAGCAGTGGTTTTTATGGATATTCGGCATTATTGTCCTTATTTGTATCGTAGTCGGCATTATTCTTGTACGTTCCATTGTTGTTCCTGTTCATAAATTAACATCCGCTGCAGAAATAATTGCTAAAGGTGATTTATGTCAAAAGGATATAGAGGTCAGAACAAATGATGAAATTAGGATTTTAGCAGATTCCTTTAATTTAATGAAAACTAATTTACATTCTTTGATACATAGTATGACTGCCAATGTTGAGCATACTACTTCCGCAGCCGAACAATTAGCTGCAAGTACAGATGTCATTTCTCATTCCTCCAATGATGTTGCAAACTTAGTAGAGGGAATGGCAACAACCGATCATCAAGCAGCTGCCACTGGTCGTGAGAGTTCAATTGCAATGGATGAAACAGCCCAAGGGGTGCAACGTATAGCGGAGGCTACGCAAGTGCTTCATTCAAAAGCTATAGAAACACAGACTATTGCGAATGATGGCGAAAAAACATTGCATATCGCAGAAAATCAAATAGCAATCATTCAGGAATCTTCTAATAAGACAAATGAGCGTATTAAGCAGTTAAATAGACAATCAGCGGAAATCGTTCAAATTACGAAAGTCATAACAGATATTACTGAACAAACGAATCTTCTAGCATTAAATGCTGCTATTGAGGCAGCGCGTGCTGGTGAACATGGTAAAGGCTTTGCAATTGTAGCAGATGAGGTACGAAAGTTAGCGGAGGAATCGAAAGCATCTGCCAATCAAATTGTTGATTTGATTGCAAATATTCAGCAGGAAATGAAGGAAGTAGATAAAGCTGTAGGTGTAACGGTATTAAATGTAGATGAGGGTGTCACATTTATTCAAAATGCGCAAAAGTCCTTTGATGAAATTCTACATGCCATTCGTGAGATGACAGGGCAAATTGAAGATGTTTCAGCCTCCACACAGCAAATATCTGCAAGCACTGAAGAAATGGCTGCATCGGTCAATGAAATGTCTAACTCTGCCGTTCAAGCTGCACAGCAATCAGAAATAATTGCCTCAACAATTGAAGAGCAAGCAGCAACGATTGAAGAAATAAATGCCGTTGCAAAATCATTAAGCGAAGAAGCTCTGACAGTGAGGGAAGAAATCAATAAATTTAAAATTTAAATGAGGACTGTAGACTACGATAGTCTGTAATTATTTTTTATACAAGCGAGGAGGTTCCAAAAATTTTGGAACCTCTTTATTATATTTTTTTAAAAATATCTTCAGTATACATTATTCTTCATCATAACAACGTAGCATTCTGTACCCGACACGAACATGGGTCTGTATTAATGTTGGGTTAGTTGGATCGTTCTCTATTTTTTTTCGAAGTGTTGCCATGAAAACCCTAAGGCTAGGGACATCCGATTGGAGAACATTATGCCAAATCTCCTTTAAAATAAAATTATGTGTTAATACTTTGCCAACATGCTTAGATAAAATGACCAACAGCTTATATTCTATAGGTGTTAAATGCACCTCTTTCCCATTGACAAACACTGTATTTGCTAAATAGTTTATTTGTAAATGGCCGTTCTCAAAGATAGAGGGTTCATTTTCGAGCTGATGCTCATACATCATTCTTCGCAGTGCTACTCGTATGCGTGCTAGTAACTCCTCTACACTAAAAGGCTTAGTGACATAATCATCTGCACCAGCATCCAATGCATTTATTTTATCTTGTTCTTCTCCACGCGCACTGACAACAATAATAGGGGTTTGGGTCCAGCTTCTAATCTTTGTAATAAGCTCTACACCATCCATATCCGGTAGTCCTAAATCCAGAATGATTACATCTGGCTTCATAGTAAGAGCCTTTTGTAATGCACCGTTCCCGTTGTATGCGATGTCGAATTCATAGTGTTGTGTAGCTAATGTCATCTTGAGTAAATTGCCAATGGCTAGGTCATCTTCGACTACAAGAATTCGTTTATTCATGGAACATCATGACTCCTTTTTTAGTGAAAAATGAAAGACTGTACCCTGAGGTTGATTATTTGATACATGTATTACGCTGCCATGTAATTTTAAAATGGTTTGACAAAGTGCTAAGCCTAATCCTAGACCTCTTCGACTATCGCTGCGCTGTTTTTTTCCGGTTGTAAATGGATCAAAAAGCGTGTCTTTTATAGCATCATCAATACCTGGCCCGTCATCAGAAATAGTAAAATCTACTAAACCAGAAGATTCTTTTACTTGTAACGTAATCACACTACCGGGAGGTGTGTAGGTCAATGCATTATCAATGATATTAATCAGAACCTGAATGATTAATCGTGCATCCATAAAAGCAAATAAGAATTCTGGTTCAATTTGATAGGATATTTTATGAGTATTATTTAGACGAACGACATGACAAAGTGCCTCTTGTATTATTTCTTCTACAAGTTCCAAATGCATCTCCAAAGCTAATTGTCCATTTTCTAATCTTGAAACAGCGAGTAAGTTTTCAACCATTTGTACAAGCCATTTTGAATTTTTATAAATATCTTCATATAATTTGTTTTTTTCATTATCTGGAATATTACTTGCATTCGTCAATAAAATATCTGCATTTCCAGAGATAGCTGTTAGCGGTGTTCTTAAATCATGTGAGATAGCACGCAAAAGGTTAGCACGCATTTGTTCCATTTCAGCCTCTCTGACTACTTCTTCATTGAGCTTCTGTAAATACCATTTATCAAGCGCAAACGAAAAATCATTGATAATAGCATGCAAAATATTACGCTCAAATGCAGGTAATGGTAATTGCTTTGACAATGCAATTCCAATAACACCCTTTACATACCCATTTGACATAACGGGTAAATAATAGGCACTTACTTCTGGAAATATATCAGTGGAAACACCTGCTACATGCTTATTATTAATAACCCAACTCACCACTCCATGCTCATTAGGATTTCCAAAAAGGGAGGCTGCTTTTTTATTTTCACTATTTGACATGCTCTCCGTATGAAAAAACATTGATTTAACAATGGCGTTATTTTCTATTTCAAAGAATTGTACGGGCTTTTCTACTAGCTTAACAATTTGTACCATACCCTCCGTAATAATATCATCTATCGTTTTAGCATGTTGGAGCCTCCGATTTACATCTAGAAGCACCTCCATTCTATAGGATTTACGCATAGCTATCATCGTTTGCTTTTTTATTTTTTTTGTTAAGCTACTTGTGATGAACCCTGAAAGGAACATGATTATAAAGGTCATTGGATAATCTCGATGATAGGCATCAAATGAGAATCGTGGTTCAGTAAATAAATAATTAAAGAGTAATACAGCTGTGATAGAGCTAATAATGCTCATTATCCAACCCGATGACCAGATAGCAAGTATTAAAACACCTAGAATATAAATCGTAATGACATTTGATTCACTAATACCAAGTGAATATAAATACAAGCCGATAAAGGATATAAAGGCAAATATGAAAATCATTTTCAGCAAGTCAAGCCAGTCAAATGACCACTGTGTATTTATTTTTGGCAGATAGAATTGTTCATTTTCCTGATCTGGTACTATATGAATAGCTAAATTTGGTACAAATTCAGTCAGTTGATCGCTAATTTTTGAGCTTGGTTGCCACCATCTTTTTCTCATGCTTGTTCTACCGATGACCAATTTTGTTACACCGCTAATTTGAGCATAATTAGCAAGAGCTGCTGCTATATCATCCTCTTGAACAATGACCACATGACCACCAAGCTGTTCAACAAGCTTTATATGTTGCTGTAATCGCTCTGAGTTTGCGGTTGTCCTATCGCTTTCCTGAACCTTTTGTACATACAGGGCAGTGAATTTGCCATGCAATGCTTGCGAAAGTCTTGCGGCATTTCGAATAACCTTAGCATTTGTAGGGGAGCTACTAATACCAACAAGGATATGCTCATCAATCTGTACAGAATGTTTCATCGATTCGTTGCTGTTAATTTGTTTATAGGTAATCGTATCAGCAGCTCTACGTAGTGCAATTTCTCGAAGAGCAATTAAATTTTGCTTAGAAAAGAAAGATTGTAGAGCTTTCTCAGCTTGTTGCTTGCTATAAATTTTGCCATCCTGTAGACGCTGAATTAACTCATCGGGTTCAATATCCACAATTTTTATTTGTGCGGCCTGATCAATTAAGTAATCTGGTACACGTTCCCGTACCTTGATTCCAGTTATTTCTTCTACCAAATCATGAAGACTTTCAATATGTTGAATATTTATAGTTGTATAGACATGAATTCCCTTTGCAAGTAATTCCTCTATATCTCCAAAGCGCTTCTTGTGTCGCATTATTGGTACATTACTATGTGCTAATTCATCAATAAGAACAATTTCTGGTTTACGACTTAATACTGCATCAATATCTAATTCCTGAAAGTCTTTCTTTTTATACCTTATTTTTTTTGTAGGAATTTGCTCAAGCCCTTCGAGTAAGGCTAATGTTTCTGGACGAGGATGAGGCTCTACATAGCCAACCACCACATCTTTACCAAGTGTTTGGGCCTGTTGTGCTGCATCTAGCATTGCATAGGTTTTCCCTACGCCAGCAGCATAGCCAAGAAAAATTTTGAGCTTTCCACTAACGTGTTCCTCCTGTTTAAGCCTCGCTAAAAATGTCTCTGGAGCTGGTCGTTCTTGTTCCATCATCCTTCACCTCATTTGTATTATAGCGCTATCTTCCATTAAGAAAGTATTAAGATTTACGCCCTTTATAGTTTCTTAATAGAAAAAACGATTTTCTAACACTACATTAATCTGAAAGTAAATATGATGAGAGCATCCTAATAAGGGAAGGGGGTTTTGGTTGTTGGACTTATTTATGATTGGTTTAGTAATAATCAGCTTTGTAGGTCTTTCTGGGTTAACCGCTTGGTGCTTTAAGCTAGTGGAAGAAAAGTAAGGAGAGTGAATTGGATGTGGATTTTTATGGGAATTGTACTTGTATTCCTTTTTTGTTATCTAGGGCATGCATTACTATATCCTGAAAATTATTAATAGGCTTTTAGGAGGTAGCACTATGTGGCAAATAGCCATTATTTTAATTATGTATGTACCACTCGTTATCGTTACAGGTCATTATTTATTTCGGGTGGCAATGCAACAAGTAACATGGATTGATCCAATCATGGATAGATTGGATGGGTTTATTTTTAAACTTTGTGGTATTAAAAGAGTGGATATGACAGGAAAACAATATGTGCTCTCTTTAATCCTATCAAATGCCTGTATGGTGTTTATTGGCTATATTCTATTACGAATTCAAGCAATCTTGTTTTTAAATCCAAATAAGATTGACAATATGGAAGCATCACTATCTTTTAATACTATTATTTCATTTATGACGAATACAAATCTTCAGCATTATAGTGGTGAATCAGGGCTTAGTTATTTATCACAAATGCTTGTCATTATTTTTATGATGTTTACCTCTGCAGCTACTGGTTATGCAGCGTGTATGGCATTCTGTCGTCGTATTGTGGCGAAAACGGATACAATTGGTAACTTCTTTGTAGATTTTGTTCGTATCATTACAAGGATATTAATACCACTTTCTATAGTAGTTTCCGTTATTTTGGTATCACAGGGTACACCACAAACCTTCAAAGCCAATCAAACTGTACAAACAATAGAAGGGAAATTACAAGATATTGCACTAGGACCTGTAGCTTCACTTGAGTCTATTAAGCATATAGGAACAAACGGTGGTGGTTTTTATGGAGCAAATTCTACTACTCCATTTGAAAATCCAACGGTCATTTCAAATATGATTGAAATGCTGTCAATGATGCTACTGCCTGGAGCCTGTGTAGTAGCATTTAGCTTAATGATAGCTTCTAGAAAAGAGAAGCCCATAGTTGGCAAGCAGGGATTAGCTATTTTTGTAGCAATGACTATGTTGTTCCTTGCTGGATTAGTGATTGTCTATATATCGGAGCGAGCAGGTAATCCCATTATAAATGAACTGGGAATTACCCAGCAACTTGGTAGTATGGAGGGGAAGGAGATGCGCTTTGGTGTGGCGCAGTCTGCGTTATTTACGACAGTGACCACAGCTTTTACAACTGGATCTGTCAATAATATGCATGATACGTTAACTCCACTAGGTGGGCTTGTACCGATGTTTAATATGATGCTAAATGTTGTCTTTGGTGGTAAGGGTGTTGGTCTTATGAACATGATGATGTATGTGTTGCTAACAATCTTCATTGCTTGTTTGATGATTGGTCGAACGCCTCAATTTTTAGGCAAGAAAATTGAAGAGAAGGAGATGAAGCTTATTGCTCTTTGTATTCTAATACATCCTGCCATTATCCTGCTATTTTCAGCTCTTGCTGTTGCTTTACCACAGGGCGTAGCAGGGATAACGAATCCAGGTGCACATGGATTATCACAGGTACTCTATGAATTTGCTTCCGCTTCAGCAAACAATGGCTCGGGCTTTGAAGGACTTTCCGACAACTCTGTATTTTGGAATGTTACAACAGGTCTGGCTATGTTCTTTGGTCGTTATGTAACGATCATTATTCAACTAGCAATTGCATCCTTACTGGCTAAAAAAATGTGGCATCATGATTCTATAGGAACGTTGAAAACGGACAATACCATGTTTACAATTCTACTTGTTGCAATCGTATTAATGATTGGTGCTCTGACATTTTTGCCTGCGATTGCCCTCGGACCAATCACTGAGCACCTACAACTTTATGCTTAATGAGGAGAGACATGTATGGAAACTGAAAGAAAAAGCTTTATCACTGGAAATATGCTAAAAAGCGCTTTGATAGATGCGTTAAAAAAATTTCATCCGATATATATGCTGAAAAATCCTGTAATGTTTGTAGTAGAGGTGGGATTTTTGTTTGTTCTGCTTTTAGCTCTATTTCCATCTATTTTTGGCGGTGAAATAGCAGAACATGAAAGATTGTATAATGCAATTGTGGCAACCATTCTTTTTATTACTATTTTATTTGCGAATTTTGCAGAGTCGATTGCAGAGGGAAGAGGAAAAGCACAGGTTGAAACCTTAAAAAAGACAAAAACCGTTACACAGGCCCGTGTTTTGCTAAATGATGGTTCTGAAATAATGAAACAGGCACATGAATTAAAAAAGGGCGATATTGTGTTAGTTCAAGCAGGAGAGGTTATACCAAACGATGGAGAGGTCATCGATGGAATAGCTACTGTAGATGAATCGGCGATAACAGGTGAATCTGCACCAGTAGTCAAAGAGCGTGGGGGTGATTTTTCTTCAGTGACAGGTGGTACGACTGTTACAAGCGATTGGCTAATGATTGAAATTACTTCAATGCCTGGTGAATCATTTTTAGATAAAATGATAACGCTTATTGAAGGTGCTAGTCGCAAAAAAACGCCGAATGAGGTGGCTCTCAATACGCTTTTAGTAAGCTTAACGATTATTTTTTTACTAGTGGTTGTCTCACTTTATCCTATGACAACTTATCTAAACGTGCCTATTTCGATCGCAACATTAATTGCTCTGACAGTCTGCTTAATTCCCACAACAATTGGTGGATTATTATCAGCTATCGGTATTGCGGGAATGGATAGGGTGACACAGTTCAATGTTATTGCCATGTCTGGAAGGGCTGTAGAGGCATGTGGGGATGTGGATACATTAATTTTAGATAAAACAGGCACAATCACTTACGGGAATCGCATGGCTTCTGAATTTCTACCTGTAAAAGGTGTGAAAAATAAAGATTTAGTGCAAGCATCTTATTTTAGTTCATTAACAGATGACACACCTGAAGGGAAATCTATTCTATCATTAGCATGCGAATTAGGTATGAATACTGATAATGAAGAACAAATCATAAAAAATAGTAAACATATCCCATTTACAGCACAGACAAGAATGAGTGGATTAGATATGCAGGATGGGACAAAAATTCGAAAAGGTGCTTATGATACGATTAAACAAGAGTGTATCAATGCAGGGCATAACGTTCCAGTGAATTTAGATCAGCTTATTCATCGAGTATCCTCTGTTGGTGGGACACCACTAGTAGTAGCAGTAAACCAGAAAATTATAGGTGTTATTTATTTAAAGGATGTGGTGAAGGCTGGATTAAAGGAACGCTTTGAACAGCTACGAGCAATGGGAATTAAAACAATTATGTGTACAGGAGATAACCCCCTGACCGCAGCAGCTATTGCAAAGGAAGCGGGTGTGGATAGCTTTATTGCAGAAAGTAAACCTGAGGACAAGATTCAAGTCATAAAAGATGAACAGGCACAAGGAAAAGTAGTAGCGATGACTGGTGATGGGACGAATGATGCACCAGCATTGGCACAAGCAAATGTAGGACTCGCTATGAATTCAGGAACGAATGCAGCAAAAGAAGCTGCTAACATGGTGGATTTAGATTCAAATCCTACTAAAATTATTGAAGTAGTTGAAATTGGGAAGCAGTTACTCATGACTCGTGGTGCCCTCACAACATTTAGTATTGCGAATGATATGGCAAAATATTTCGCCATCATTCCAGCAATGCTAATGGTTGCTGTTCCAGAGATGAATGTATTAAACGTAATGCAATTGAATTCTCCCTCAAGTGCTATTATTTCTGCATTACTATTCAATGCGATTATTATACCTTTGCTCATACCTGTCGCCATGAAAGGGGTCAAATACAAGCCTATGAGTGCTTCGAAGTTACTAAATAAAAACTTATTCGTATATGGAGTAGGAGGTGTCGTAGCTCCTTTTATCGGCATAAAGTTGATCGATGTTATGATAGCACCCCTGTTTCAGATATTTGGACTATAGGAGGAAGAGAGATGCGTAAATTTTTTGAGTATACAAAGCAAGCAATACTGATTACATTCACAATGTTTCTTCTTTGTGGCTTTATTTATCCATTAGCAGTAACTGCATTAGCACAAGGAGTGTTTCCACACAAGGCAAACGGTAGCTTAATAGAAGTTGATGGGCAAGCTAGAGGTTCAGAATTAATCGGTCAGGCATTTTTGAAGCCCGCCTATTTCTGGGGACGAGTGTCATCTGTAAATTATAATGTGTACACAATGAAGGATACAATTCCTGATGAAAATGATCAGTTGAACTATAGTGGTGTTAGCTCAGGTTCCTTTAATTATGCACCAACGAATCCTGAATTAAAGAAACGAATAGAAGCAGATATCGAGAAATTTTTGCTAGCCAATCCTGCTGTTGAACGACAGGATATTCCTGCAGATTTAATGACGGCCTCTGGTTCAGGGCTAGATCCCCATATCAGTGTAAAGGCTGCAGAAATACAAATCCAACGTATTGTTCAAGCAAGTGGACTTTCAGAACGGGAGATTAGAAAAATTATGGATACTTATACAGAAAAACAAACACTGGGGATTTTTGGGGAAAATAAGATCAATGTTCTTATGGCTAATCTAGCAATCATGAAGAGAGTAGAGGAAATAAATGGGTAAAGCATTAGAAACAGGTAGAGAAGCGCTTGGGTCTTCTCTACCTGATATATAGTTAAGCTTAAGAATTTACTAGAATTTTAATAAGGTTTTTCTCTTTTATTAAAGCTTCGATAATGAAATACGTTGTGTTACGAGCTTCTCAGGGAAGTAACCTTGTGTCAATAATTCCCTAACTGCTGGGAAAATATCACGGTATGCAAAAAATCCTTTTACAGTACACTCTGAAAAAACAATATTGTTTGGTAGAATTGAAGCTGCTGTCTCCCAAATCGAAACAATTGATTCACCTTTAAATAATGTTGAATCAATGGCTTGCTGTATCACTACTACAGGAACACCAGTAACTTCAAATGCAACATCAACGCCACCATTTGTTAATTCATGTAGTCGAGCATCTGCATCCTCATCCTTTGGATTATTAACAACTGTTGCTTCTAATTCTAACACCTTTGTGGCATTGTTCTGCTGAAAGCGCTCTACTGCATAAATTTCAGATGCTCCAGCTGCACGTAATGTTTCAATTACTAATAGTCCCATTGGTACTGTGCCAAAGACAGCTGCTTTATCCCCAGCCTTTAGCTTACATTGCCGTACTGCATGTAAGGCTACCGCTCCAGGCTCCACAAGTGCACCTTTTCATAGAAAAGGCCCTCTGGCATTTTGTGTACCATTTTTTCGTCTACCATTGTATATTCAGAGAAGCCGCCGCCACCGCCAGATAAACCGTGGAAGCCTAAATTTACAAATCTTGTATTTACCCTTTTTACAAGCTGCACATTCGCAACATGCAAGATTAGGCTCTACAACAACAGGATCTCCCACCGATACTTTTGTAACAACTTCACCTTAGAACTCATGTCCCATTACATTGGTGTAATATCTTTACTTACAAAATGAGGTTGTTCCACTAGGATGAATATTGGATTAGCTGCAATGTTTTCTATAAGGATGTCTTTTGCTTTTTACCATCTTGCTGCTTTCATGATAAAATCATCTTCCTCTAGTGTCTTACTTCCTCATCATAAAAATGTGGTAATTATTCAAATGATAAGTTTGCAATAAATTGACATAAAAAATACGAATACTTTGCTTTTTTCAATTATAAAGTAGCACTTTTTTGATTGCATCTTAAGAGTATTTACAGTACCTTTGATAAGGGTTTTGTTGTAAGGATAATAAAACTAATAAATAATGTTCATGCTGAAGTTATTAGGCGGTTAATATACCTAGAAGTTGAATCATGATACAATGGAAAAGATGTTAGGAGGAACGAAGGATGTCAAAATATACTGATTATAATTTTCAGCCATTTTTGCAGGACGCAATAGCAAAACTGGGCTTTACAGAACCGACGCCAATTCAAAAGGAAATAATTCCGCTACTATTAAAAGGGAAAAGTGCTATTGGACAGGCACATACAGGAACAGGAAAAACACATAGCTTTTTAATTCCAATTGTGCAACGTATTAATCCGGATAAACAAGAAGTACAAGCTGTGATTACTTCACCTACGCGTGAGCTTGCGCAGCAAATCTTTGATGCGTTAAACCAATTAATAGAAGGAACAGCAATTCAAGCAAAACTATTTATTGGGGGTACGGACAAACAACGCTCTATTGATAAATTAAAAACGCAGCCACAAATTGTTGTTGGGACGCCTGGACGTATTCGTGACCTCGTTTCTGCGCAAGCGTTATTTGTGCATACGGCACCAATTTTAGTTGTCGATGAGGCTGATTTAGCCTTCGATATGGGCTTTATCGAGGAGATTGATGGCTTTGCTTCTCAAATGCCAGAAAATCTTGAAATGTTTGTATTCTCAGCAACTATTCCAGAAAAACTTCAGCCTTTCTTAAAGAAATATATGGAGACACCTGTCCACATCCATATGAACGATAAGCGACCAGTGGCAGAGGGCATTGATTTTGTGCTTGTACCAGTTCGCTCGAAATCACGGAATAAGCGTTTATTAGATGTGATAGAAGGAATTAATCCATTTTTAGCTGTGATTTTTACAAATACGCGTAAAACGGCAGAGCAAGTTGCAGGTTATTTAAATGAAAATGGTATTCGCTGTGGTCAAATACATGGTGATTTAAGTCCCCGTGATCGTAAGAAGATGATGAAACAAATTCGTGATTTGGATTATCAATATATTGTTGCTACTGATTTGGCAGCTCGTGGTATTGATATTCAAGGGATTTCACATGTCATTAATTATGAAATTCCAGAAGACCTAGAATTCTTTATTCATCGTGTAGGACGTACTGCACGTGCAGGAAATAAAGGAACAGCCATCACCTTGTTTGAGCCTTCAGATGAGGATGCATTAATTCGTGTAGAGAAGATGGGCATCCCATTTGTACAAAAAGACGTAAAAGATGGAGAATGGTCTGAATTAAAGGATCGCCATGCTCGAAAAAATCGAGTAAAGCATGAAAATGAAATCGATGCAAAGGCAAAATCATTAGTTCGTAAGCCGAAAAAAGTAAAACCAGGCTACAAGCGTAATATGAAATGGGAAATGGAAAAAATAAAAAAACGTGAACGTCGCTTAAAAGCTCGTGGAAAAAAATAAGGAGGCATTCTCATGCTACTTGGATCACATGTTTCGATGAGTGGGAAGGAAATGCTACTAGGATCAAGTAAAGAGGCCCTTTCATATGGGGCAAATACCTTTATGATCTATACGGGAGCACCTCAGAACACGCGTCGTAAAGCTATTGCAGACCTTAATATTATGAATGGTCTATTACACATGAAGGAGCATGGCATAACAAACATCGTTGTCCATGCACCTTATATCATTAATATTGCAAATACAGAAAAACCTGAAACATTTCAACTTGGCGTAGATTTCTTACAATCTGAAATTGAACGTACAGCTGCATTGGAAGCCAACCAAATTGTTTTACATCCAGGTGCCCATGTTGGTGCTGGTGCTGACGCAGGTATAGCCAAAATTATTGAAGGCTTAAATGAAGTGCTATCACAGGATTATCCTGTCCAAATTGCATTAGAAACGATGGCGGGTAAAGGAACAGAATGTGGTCGTTCTTTTGAAGAGCTTGCCAAAATTATCGATGGTGTGACGAATAATGAACGCCTTTCTATCTGTTTTGATACATGTCATACACATGATGCTGGCTACAATATTGTAGAGGACTTTGATGGTGTATTGAATGAATTTGATAAAATTATCGGTGTGGATCGGATTAAAGTTCTTCATATCAATGACTCTAAAAATGTTCGAGGTGCAGGAAAAGACCGCCACGAAAATATTGGCTTTGGTCATATTGGCTTTGAAGCATTAAACTATGTAGTGCACCACCCGCAATTAAAGGAGATTCCTAAAATCCTAGAAACTCCATATGTTGCGTTAAATAGTGATGCTAAATCCAAATCGTCACCTTATAAGTTTGAACTAGAGATGTTACGAAGTGGTGAATTTAAACCTGAGTTAATCACTGCGCTAAAAGAAGGATAACAACACAAAATGCCCGAAATCAGTGAAATGAACACTGTTTTTCGGGCATTTTCAATTATTTCGTAAAAAGTGCAATAAGCTGACGAGAACGCTTTCTACCTAAAACAGCCTCAACCTCAACAAGTATATCTTTAGGTATGCCTAAAAAAAGCCAAGAAAATGAGAATTGCTCCAAATGGGGCCGAAGTTTTTTTACTTCAGACGTTGTAATGTCAAATCCTTCAGCACGAGCAATGGCAACAATTTCCTTATCACTACTTTGTGCTAATTGCTGTAAAAATTGAATACTCAAAGCGAATCCTCCTTCAAAATATAATTTTATGAAAATCTTTATCTTCATTCAGCAGAAGATGATGATATGAGCACAAGACAAATAGGACAATCGTTCACAGAGTACAGGAAGCCGCTTGTTTGAACTATAACAACATTTCCACCAGATCATAAAGCATAGGAATCTTTTTTTCTTTACAAAAACCGGGCTTTCATTTATACTTACAACTTGTAAATCGTAATGATTTTGAATTAGAAAGAAGCGATCATGAATGAAAAAATCATTAATTAGTATTGAAAACGTGTCATTTCAATATGACTATACACAAGTCCTAAAAAATATCTCTTTTCGTGTAGAGGAGGGTGATTTTTTAGCACTACTCGGTCCAAATGGCTCTGGGAAATCTACATTATTAAAAATTATTTTAGGACTATTAAGACCTATGTCTGGAGAAATAAAGTTATTTGGTGAACGAAGCACTACTTTTAAGCACCGTGAATGGATAGGGTATGTTTCACAAAAATCTAATGCCTTTAACTCAGGTTTTCCGGCAACCGTCCAAGAGGTAGTAAAAAGTGGATTAACGAAACAATTAGGGCTATTTAAAAGACCAGGACGTAATGCAAAAGAAAAAGTTTTGAATGCCTTAAAAGCTGTTGGAATGGATGCTTTTATGCATCGTAATATTGGCGATTTATCCGGTGGGCAGCAGCAGCGGGTCTTTATTGCACGGGCCTTAGTGAGTGAACCAAGGCTACTAATATTAGATGAACCAACTGTCGGCATTGATCATGAGAATGTGCAATCATTTTATGATATGCTGGCGAAATTAAATCGGGAACAGGGAATTACAATGATTCTTGTCACACATGATGTTGATACGGTGTCAAACCGCATCAGCCATGTGGCATGTTTAAATCAAACGATTCACTTCCATGGTTATAAAAATGAGTTTGATAGCATTTCTCAGGATGCACTTGATGCTTGGTATGGTCATTCTGTAAGAAAGATTCATTAAGAAGGGGAAGGCACTATGATTGAAGCGATTTTACATTATGAATTTTTACAAAATGCCTTTTTCTCTGGGCTACTAATAGGTATATTGGCGCCGTTACTTGGTGTCTTTATTGTTGTACGTCGATTGTCTCTAATTGCAGATGCCTTATCACATGTGACACTCGCTGGTATAGCAGGAAGCCTATACATTAGTCAATCAGTGACAGCGCTAGCGATGCTTAATCCAATTTATTTAGGGATACTGGCCTCTGTGAGTGGCTCCATATTAATAGAACGACTAAGACGGCTATATAAGCACTACGAAGAGCTTGCGATTCCTATTATCATGTCTGGTGGTATTGGTATTAGTGCTATCTTTATTTCACTTGCAAGTGGCTTTAGTACAGATTTAATGAGCTATTTATTTGGCTCTGTATCGGCTGTGTCACGTCAGGATCTATGGGTAGTTGTGGGCATTGCTGCGATTGTTATCATTTTTTTATTTTTATTTTTTAAAGAGCTTTTTGTCCTATCTTTTGATGAGGAATATGCGAAAGCGAGCGGTTTACCTGCACGTTGGATTCATCTGCTGTTTATGATTGTGACAGCACTTGTGATTGCCGCAAGTATGCGCATCGTTGGAATATTACTTGTGTCATCGCTTATGACACTTCCTGTGGCTGCTGCCATGCGACTGGCTAAGGGCTTTAAACAAACAATTATTTATGCCATAGTATTTGGGGAAGCAGCTGTACTAATAGGGCTAGTAAGTGCTTTTTATTTGGATTTAGCGCCAGGTGGTACGATTGTGGTCACTTCCATTCTTATTTTGTTACTTGTTATACTAGGGAAGAAAATAGCATTTAAAGTGGCTGCAAAACAAGGGGAGGTAGCGTCTTGAATAGTACAAGAGCGTGGGAAATTTTAAAAGAGAACGGCTATAAAAAAACGGATAAGCGGGAGTTAATATTAGATATGTTTGCAGCAACTGATAAATATCTAACAGCTCGTGATTTACTGGATGTTTTAAAAAAAGATTTTCCAGGTATGAGTTTCGATACCATTTATCGCAACCTTGCTACATTTGTGAAACTTGGCATACTGGAGGAAACAGAATTATCTGGAGAGCGTAATTTCCGTATGCATTGTGAGTCAGAGCATCATCACCATCATTTTATCTGTATGGATTGTGGAAATGTCAAAGAGTTAAATTTATGTCCTATGGAAATGCTTGGAGAAAAGCTGCCAGACTATGAAATAGAAAATCATAAATTCGAGATTTATGGTAAATGTCCAGATTGTAAACATGAAACAGTTTAAGATATAGAAAAGAGGATATTGCGAAAGTACATCAATACTTCGCAATATCCTTTTTATTTGGTAATTAAGCTACTCTACGAATAGCATCAATTTTATTACAATCTATAGTTAACGTTCCTGTAGTACTTGGCTCTAGGAAAACAGCACAGCAATTTTGAGGATCAAAGGAAATGAAAGTCACGCCTAAGAAGCTTAGACCTCCAGTTAAAAAGATGTCTAGTGTAACTGGAGCTTCTAATCTTCTTAATTGTTGGCAGATACAGCCTCTACAGTTAGCACTCATTCTAGGTGTGCATTTTTCTTCTTTACAGGGACAAACTTTTTCTTCTTCACAACGACAACGTTTTGCTGCTGCCTCGTTACAACATTTTTTAAAACATTTATTGTGGTCAAAGTTCATATAAGTTCCATATCTTCTATCTTCCATTATAAAAACCTCCCTTCATCTATTATTGTAAAGGTAGTGCTTTACATTAATAATCTATGAAATCAAAATGAAAGAAGATTGGCAATATGTCCGATAGGCTATATAAAATACTTTAAATTTCTTAACGTTAGTTAGCATTATGAGATATCCCCAATGTAAATCACTAGATTATAAGAAATTTAAAGGCATCCAATTATTACTAAACATTTTTAGAAAGTGTCGCAATTAGTTGAAGATTGAAGTGGCAGGGAGTAAAGCTTGATTTCTGGGGAGACAAAAAGACGAAAGAATAAGCAATCTATTCCTTCGTCTTTTTACATTAGGTTGGAGATGAGAGAAAATACTTCTCAGAAAGTAGATTTATTGATGCTTTTGTTGGAAAGCTACCATGAAGTCACGTAATGCTTCACAAGCCTCTAATGGTACAGCGTTGTAAGTTGAAGCACGACAACCACCTACAGAGCGGTGTCCGTTTAGTCCGATAAATCCTGCTCCCTTTGCTTCAGCTAGGAATTGTTTTTCAAGTTCTTCATCAGCGACACGGAAAGTAATGTTCATTAAAGAACGGCTTTCTGGTGTAGCATGTCCTTTATAGAAGCCATTGCTATTGTCAATTGCATCATAAATAACTTTTGCCTTTATTTCATTGTGCTTCGCAATTTCCGCAACGCCACCCTTGGATTCTACCCATTTTAATACCTCACCTAACATAAAAATACCAAAAGTTGGTGGTGTATTATATAAAGAATTACTATCAGCATGAGTTGTATATTTCAACATCGTTGGAATATTTTTATTTTCTTTTTCTAGTAAATCCTTACGAATGATGACAACCGTTACTCCAGATGGGCCAAGATTTTTTTGAGCTCCTGCATAAATAAGTCCAAATTTGCTGATATCGATTGGTTTTGAAAGAATATCACTAGACATATCTGCCACTAATGGGACATTGCCTGTTTCCGGGTATTCCTTCCACTGAGTACCATAAATTGTATTGTTTGAAGTAATATGCACATAGGCATCCTCTTCGTTGAAGTGAATATCTGCTAACGCTGGGATACTACGATATTGATTTTCTTTAGTACTTGCTGCTTCTACAGGTGTACCAAATAATTTGGCTTCCTTGAAGGCTTTTTCAGCCCATGAGCCTGACAAAACATAGCTTGCCGTTTGATCTGCTTGAAGGAAGTTCATGGGTACCATTGTGAACTGCAGGCTGGCACCTCCTTGAAGAAACAGAACTTCATAGTTTTCTGGGATAGCATAAAGCTTTTTTAATAAAGCAATTGCTTCATTATGTACTTCATCAAAAATAGCACTGCGGTGACTCATCTCCATAATGGACATACCTGAATCACGGAAGTTTACTAATTGCTGTTGAGCTCTTTCTAGTACTTCTAGCGGTAGTGCAGATGGACCTGCGTTAAAATTGTATGCGCGTTGTGTCAAAGTGGTACACTCCTTATTGTTTATAAAGTGAGTTTTTGTTCATTCAACAGGAGTCGATTCTCTCCTCGTGAATAGTAGATAATTTCCATCAGGCTTTTACATTTTGTTCATACATGTATTCTAAAGCAACTGGTGATGAACTAACCGTAAAAGCAGGATAAAAGAACTTTACTGGATTATAACTCAATTTTCAATAGAAAAAATAAAATTCTCAATATTTAAGCAAAATAGTGTCACTCTCGCTACAAAATGTACACAATTAAGTAAATTAAAAATGACTATTAAGTGATAAATACGAACAAATACATGGATGAATAGGCGCTTATTGAAAATATATTCGTAATTTATTAATCATTACAATCATTTTAATGTTGAACGTTCGTGTTTGTGTGGTGGGGAGTTGTAAGTACCTAAACTCCTGTCTTCCCTTTTAGTTTCAGGGGCTAAATAAGACCACTTATAGTCATTTTAGTACCACTTGTATAGCAAAGAGAAAATGCAATAAATTGCAATGCTATAGTATAAATCAGAGAAGGGAATGTGGCAAAAAATGAATGGGGATAAAAATAATCTGCTATTCATATATTTTCAGAGGTGTATGGAGAAAAGCATACTTAACTTTTATAGAAAAAGCTTTCATGCATGCTATGAAAATACAAAATTTTAGGAGGTTGTAGGATGAATAAAAAAGCATGGCTAATTGTTAGTTGTTGTTCAGCAATTTTAATATCTAGTTATTCCATTGTTCAGTATTTTTTCATGGATGCACATCAAGCAGGGTTTGTAAAACTAAAGCTAATGTTAAATTCCACATTAAGTTCACTATGGTACATAATGCTTTATATACATATTATATTTAGTGTTTTAGCATTAGTTATCGGTCCCTTTACGCTATACTCAAAATTTAGAGAAAAGAATAGTAAGCTTCATCGCACATTGGGAAGAATTTATATGATGGGTATTTTATTTGGGGGTACTTCGGGTCTTTATTTGGCATTTCATGCAACTGGAGGAGTAATGTCTCAGTTGGGTTTTGGCCTATTATCTATTTGTTGGCTAATTACAGCTTCGCAGGCACTGGCTAACATTAAACATAAAAAAATCGATACTCATGAAAAGTGGATGATTAGAAATTATGCCTTGACCTTTGCAGCCGTCACATTAAGAATCTGGCTAGCTATATTTACGGGATTATTCGGGATTCATCATTTTGAAATAAGTTATACAGTTATCGCTTGGCTCTGTTGGGTGCCTAATTTAATCATAGCGGAGTGGCTTATTAAACGGAAACATAAAAAGAGGGACTCTAAGTTACTATTTGGAACATAAAATTTTGTAGTGGCGAACATCTTATTTTAGCTATCAAAAACATGTTGCCTTATTCAGCTCCAAAAAACAAGGCTGAATGCAGATAAACAACACAACTTTCGGTATAATGAATGTTGACTATGATTCAAAGGGGTGTTCGAATGTTTACAGTAGAAGAAGCATGTTTAGTGGTTGTCGATGTACAAGGGAAGTTAGCAACAATCGTGGATGAAAGCGAAGTCACAATTCAAAATGTCTCTAAACTGGCTCAAGCTATGCAAGTACTGGGAGTACCTGTATTATGGCTAGAGCAGAATCCAAGCCGTTTAGGTGGTACCGCATTAGAAATTGCCCAACATATTCAGGGGCAGCCGATAGCCAAAATGGCATTTAGTGCATGTCAAGAGGAAGAATTTATGACGGCCTTAAAAACTACTGGTCGTTCACAATTTATTGTGACAGGAATCGAAACGCATATTTGTGTCTATCAAACAGCTCGGCAGTTGAAAGAGCAAGGCTTTGAGGTGGAAGTTGTTGCAGATGCGGTATCCTCTCGTACAAAGGAAAATAAAGAGCTAGGGCTAGAGAAAATGAAGGCACTAGGCATTTTACCAACGAGTACAGAGATGATTTTATACGAGCTTCTGCAAAGAGCCGATCATGAGCATTTTAAAACAATATTACAGCTTGTCAAGTAAACGATTAAATACGGATTTTCAATGGATGTTTGAAGGGTCTAAAGGACTTAATCAAACATCTTTTTTGTTTTTCAAATAACATAATAGCAAAGCCGCACCTTCATGCGACTTTGTTCTTTTATGCAGGCATTTCAGTAGGTGTTGGTTTAGCATAGCCTTCTTTATATGTGTCATCTATTGCTTGACGAATTTCCTTTAGACTCATGCCATCCTTATGCATTTTGGCAGATTGTACAGCAATTTCGAGACATACCAAGCAGCGAGTACCGTGATCATCCCAAACGATAGCTCCATCCTTACGCTTCTCCTGGATAAAGCAATTTAAATTACTTTTATGCCCTGCAGATTCACCACATCCACAATAGCATGGTATCCACTCTAAAACCTCTGTGGCTTGTCCAGCAACTTGATACACTAAGCGAATATTTTCAGATTGACTGTCTAAAAAGGAAGGGAGAACGTCAGCAGACGCTGTTTCTTCCTGAATATCTCCAGTGTCATGAGGAGCATGTCCTTCATGTGAAGCTTCATTTTGCCCAGAGTCCTGATTTGATTCAACAGCCTTTTTTTCATCACCGCAAGCACTTAACACTAATAACGACATAGCAAAAAGAAAAATGAGTTTTTTCAATAGAACGCCTCCTAGATGTTTACACTACTGCCATTATAGCATCGCTAGCCGAAACATTTATAGGAAGAGTAGGGAGATTTAATGAAATATATCTAAGCCACGTGTTTTGTTCATGAAAAGTTCCATTTTCTCACTCAATAATTTTTTTAAGTAAAAGCCAAATAAAATAAAGACTAACCAGAAGCAAGATAAAAAGGCTAAATCTACCCAGACCTTTGTCCAAATTATACCTCCAACTGCCTCTCGCATCATTTCTATTGCATAGGTAAAGGGAAGAAATGGGTTAATTAATTGGAAAAAACCCGGTAATAGTTCAACTGGATATGTGCCTCCAGAGCCAGCAATTTGCAATACCAGCATGACAATGGCTAATGCTTTTCCTACATTTCCGAACACCGATACGAGTGTATAGACAACTGTCACAAACACTAAGCTAATAAAAAGACCAAAAGGTATAAAATAATATGGAGAACTAATGGATCCATCTAGAATAACAATATCGCCAATTGTTATAATCAATGTTTGGATAAAAGAAAACGTAGCAAATGTTAATAGTCGACCAAAATAGATGGCACGAATACTGTATTGTGTATGATTATGAATATCCACGGATAATAGTGAAATTAACAATAAACAGCCGACCCATATAGACAATACTGTGTAAAAAGGAGTCATAGCAGTTCCATAATTTGAGATTGGAAACATTCTATGTTCCTCAAGTTTAATAGGCTCTTCAAAGAATTCCCGTTCAGCATTAACATCATTTTTTAGCAATTGAACAATTTCGGATATGTCTACCTCATCTTCTAATGTACGTAGCTTCTTAGCGAGATCTCTAATTTTGGTACTAAGTGTAGGAAAATTGGATTGTACTTTAGAAATGGTATTATTGGCTGTTTCTAATGTTTTTCTAGCACTTTTTAAGCGATTCGTAGCTTCTGGTATGGAATTTTTTACATTTGTTAACATGGTAGCTGCATTTGTTAACGTATTTTTTGCAGATGATAAGGTTGTATGAATTTGTGGTTCAAGATTCTCATTATAATGTGTAACAAATTGTTGTAGATTGTTAGCAGCAGTTTGTGCAATTGATTGAAGATTAGCGAGATCCTTTTTTATGGTTTCTTCATTTAAGACATTGAGCTTTTGTACGTTTGTATGGACATCTAAGAGCAAGGTATTGAGCTGTTGTAATGATGTTAATGTGTTTAATGAATAGTCAGTTAAACTCGGATTTGTTTGTAAATTTCCTCTGATAGCCTCAAGTTTTGTGATGAGCTCCTTATTGACGTCTTCATTCTGCTGTAAATCCGTAATTATAGTTTCAAGTGAGCTTTCAAGTTGCTTGCGTGAAGATGCATCAGCCTGTGTTAAATTTTGGAGTGCTTCGAGTGTCTGGATGCTATTATTGACCTTTTTTCGTGAATCCTCTAGTTGCTTTTGTATCGTTGCCTTTGTTTGTGCAATCTTCGATGTATCCACAGCAGCATTTTGTAGCTTCTCTAATAGCTCTGAAAAATGTTGGGCAATTTGTTGAACAGTTTCCAAATCCTTTTTAATGGCTGGAGATAGCTGATTAAACACCGTCTCTGCTTCGTTCATTAATGTTAAACCATGCTGTATAGTTGTAAGACCATCATTGGTTAATGCCGCAACCTTTGGCACCTCTTTAATGGTGCCATCTAATAGTAATTCAGCTTCCTTACCACCTGTAGCCGTTTGTGCTAAAAATGTTTCAATATCAGGTAGATGCTGCTCGATGGTAAATAGATAATGTTCAAATTTTCTAAAGTCAGGTATTTCTCGTTCCATCTCTACGCCAATCGTATTAAAAATAGAGAAAAGCGTTCCATTGACGGTTGAAACAAATTCGTTTGATACTTGTTGAGTTAGCACACTAGCTCCCTTACTAGTGATTTTTGGTGCAATAGGATTGATTTTTTCATTCACATAATAATCAATTCGTGCTTTAGTCGGTTGGTTGGATAGGATAGAGGTGAGTTTTTGAGAAAAATCATTTGGAACAATAATCACCGCAAAATAATCGCCATTTTGTAATTGATCAATGGCTTGTTCATGGGATGAAAATATCCAAGAAAAATTTTTATTTGTTTGTAAATTGTTGACTACCTCGTTCCCAACATTGATATTTTCTCCTCTAACGGTAGTTCCAATGTCTTCATTAACTACAGCGATTTTCATATTAGCTGTGTGGGCGTATGGGTCCATAGAGGCATAGATATTAAGCCATGCATATAGAGAGGGTAAAAAGATGAGCCCACCAATAATGACAGCTACTACCCAGTTTGTTAAAATATTATGGATATCTCTTTTATAAATTTGCAGGCTATGTTGGATAGTGTGCTTCATTGTAACCACCTCCACATTCATTTTGAGCTAGATCTTTAATATGTATGTTCCCAAATTTGGGCCAAATTATGTTTGAATTGTGGAAAAACTTATTATTAAAGGCAAATTAGTTTACTAGGATTTCAAAATACTTTATAATCAAGTCGCGAATACACTAAATTTAGGGTATTTTTAGTGTCTAAAAGGAGGAACACATGAAAAAATTACTGATTATTGGCTCCATTATTGTTGTACTATTTGCAGCAATTATTGTGCTAACAAATGTGTCGAACAAAAGTAAGCTAGCAAATGCTAAGGATTTGTATGGCGACAAAGAACTGAAACAAGAGACAATCGATCAATTAGATGATAAAAACTACCAAAATATTATGCTGCCTGATGAATTAGAGAAAAAAATCAAGGCTGGAGAAGATGTAAATGCCTATTTCTTCAGTCCAATATGTATGCATTGTAAAGCATTTACACCTGTATTAATGCCAATTGCTGATGAGTTAGGTGTTGATATTGCTCAACTGAATCTTTATGAGTATGACGATTTAGGGAGTAAGTACAATATCGAAGCGACTCCAACGTTTATCCGTTTCGAGGGTGGTAAAGAGGTTAATCGCTTTGTAGGTGCATTACCTGAGGAAGATTTACGAGCATTCTTAAAGACAGAGGTATTAAAAAAATAGCATGAATGATGAGACTGTTTCGAAAGTTAAATTTTGAGCAGTCTTTTTTTTATTGTAGTTAGTGTATACTAAATATACTGAAAAGTTGTACATTGGAGGAAGTTAGAATGACGATGGATGATTATTTTTATAATGGAGAGCTAATGAAATGCTATGAGGCAGCTAAGCAAGTGACAGATGAAGCGGAAAAGGCGTTAGCTGAAAAATATATACAATTATTAGAAGAGTATGATTTTGCTAGCTACCCTAAGTCTATGCTAGGAGTTGAAACTCAGCATGTGGAGCGCTCAGATGAAAGCTATCCTGAATCAGATACTGTCGTAGAAATTCGTGGAATAAAGGATGAGGCTGAATTTTCTAGGCGTATCCAAGAGCTAGAGAATATAGCGAAAATAGGTACGCCCTATGAAAAAGCACAATCATTTTTTACGCAAGGTGAATTATTTTTGTTTGCGCACCATTACAATGAGAGTGTGCATTGTTTTAAACAAGCTGTTAAGGAAAATCCAAATAAGGCTCTATATTGGGGAATTGCAGGACAAACGATGCACCGTTTTGGCTGGATGCCCTTTGATGCACTCGGCTATTTAGAGCAAGCAATTTATTTAGATCCCCATAACGCACGCTGGAAGTGGAATAAAGCGCTTGTCCTGATTCAATTAGCGAAGGATTTACAGCTGGCACCGTTTATGGCAAATGCCGCAATTACCTTAGAGGAGGCCCTTGCCGCTTGTGGAGAGCATCAGCGATCACTGCGGGAAGCTATACAAAATACGATGGATAATATGGATAGCTATGTATTTTCATAGCAAGGGAAAGATGTCTCGAAAATCGAGGCATCTTTTTTGTGACCATTATTCAAGCTAATCAGGCAATAACCTATGTTTTTTAACTTCTTTCAGCAATGTTTTTTGTATCGAAAGCGTAGCGGCAGCGGCAGATACAGAAGTAGCCCACCTCAATAGGTGGTGAGATGAATGTGAATTAAAGCTACTTTTCAGAGGGTGTCCAAACTCCCGCTGAAATAGAGGAACTTAGTCTAAGAACCCCACGTCCTGTGGCAATTTATCTGTGCGAAAGCGAAGCGACAGCAACAACAACAACACACGACTGAGTGACCAACATCATGTTGCTGCCTCTACGTTAGCACTACGCTTTCGCACAAAAAACATCATGTTGCTGCCGCTACGTTAGCACTACGCTTTCGCACAAAAAACATCTGTTGGCCCAAAGCCGCGGATGTCAAGGAATCGAAAAGGAGTTAATAAAGGATGTTAGCCTAAAATCATCGCATCCATGCGATAACGGCTAACTGACCTGCATCACGCAGGCCTAAGCACAAAGCCGATTCCTGACGCAATTATGTTGAGGCATAATTGATAATCAAATGGAAAATCGAAACCTCTGTTATTAGGGGTATTTTATAGTATAATTATTCCAATATTTCTAAATGAAATATTGAAAAAAGTCTTAAGTAAAGGAGGGAAGTTACAATGGGGAAATTCAATGATGATTTTTCATTTGTAAAAAGGGGGAGTCAATTTCTTGTATTAACTGTGATTTTCTTAAGTGTCATTGCTTTAGGTGGGGACCAATTATATGGCATCTTCGGTAAGAACAACTATGTCACAATTCATTTAATGATGGAAATCCTCATTATTGTGGTAACCATGGCGATTTCGATTCAGGCCTGGTTAGTTTCACCCTATATTTTATCGAAACGAGTTCTCTATGCTGGCGCTTTATTTTTAACCATTAGCTTAATAGAAATAGCCCATTCCCTATCCTATAAAGGAATGCCTTTCTTCATTACAGAGAGTACACCATATGCTGCCACATGGTTCTATATGCTAGGGAGATTGCTTTTATCGATTGGTGGTCTTGTGCTTCTTTTTATGAAAGACAAGGAAGTTAAAATCACCTTTCGTTGGCAGATTTATCCGCTGCCGTTTTTAATAATTATAGCTTGTTTTGCTATTCTTTATGCTCCTACACCTATCTTGCCATCACTAATCATTGAAGGAGAAGGGCCTACAGCATTAAAAAATACTTTGCAATATTTAGCGGTCCTGTTACACATCGTCATTATTATAGTTTTACTAAAAAAATTTAAAAGAGCACCAAAAATAATTTTTCTTTCGGTGGGCAGTGCGATTTATTTAATCATGAGTGATTATCTTTTTACAATATATCGTGATGTTTATGACATTAAAAACTTTATTGGTCATATTTTTCAGTTAAGCTCTTTCTACCTTTTATTTAGAGCAATTTATTTTTCATCTATTGAAAAGCCTTTTCAACAACTAATGGATACACAAGAGCATCTAGAAAAATCTCGTGAACAAATGCATTATATGGCCTATCACAATGAAGTAACGAACCTGCCAAATGATCGTTTTTTAATGGAGACATTAAAAAGAAATTTATACATAACTGCATCGCATAAAGCAATTATTGCCATTGGTATCGAAAGGATTTCAGCTATTAAAGCATCTTTAGGTAATACATATGCAGACCAGATGATCAATCTGATTGCACAACGGCTGAAAAACGTGATACCAGAGAAATATGATCTTTGTATGCTGAGAGAGGATTATTTTGTGATTTTTATCGATGAAGTAGTTCATACCCATCAATTAACCCAGCTAAGTCAGCAGCTTCAATTGGTCATGGAGGAGTCATTTCAAGTACAACATTTTTCCCTCAATAGTCAGCTCAATATTGGAATTTCTTTATTTCCTACAGATTCAAATAGGGAGGAAGAACTTCTTAGATTTGCACTCTATGCGATGCATGAAGCACATAAGATTCCATCACGTATACGATTTTATGAATCCTCCATGTCTAGTGAAATGACAGAGCGTCTTGTATTAGAAAATGATTTACATGATGCACTAGACAACCAGGAGCTTTATTTGGAATATCAGCCTCAAATCAATCTACAATCAGGTGAAATAAAATCAGTAGAAGCTTTAATCAGATGGCAGCATCCAAAAAAGGGGTGGATTTCGCCAGGGGTTTTCATTCCAATTGCTGAGGAATCTGGTTTGATTATCCCTATCGGACAATGGGTGTTAGAAACAGCCTGTAGACAAGTGAAACAATGGGAAGCAGCCGGCCTACCTCCAATGAAGGTGGCTGTTAATTTATCATTAGGTCAACTTTTTCAGCAAAATCTAGTGGAAATGATACAACAAGTGCTTGACAAGACACAGTTGGATGCACAATTTTTACAGCTAGAAATTACAGAAAGCATGACGATCAACAGCAATCATATGACGACAATATTACTTCAACTAAAGGGACTTGGTGTGACCATTGCAGTAGATGATTTTGGGACAGGCTATTCATCCCTATCTTATCTGAAGGATTTTCCGATAGATTGTTTAAAGATAGATCGTTCTTTTGTCCAAAAGATACATGCAGATTCTACAGATAAGGCATTAGTAGACATGATTCTTTCAATGGCCAAGCATCTACAGTTAAAGGTAGTTGCAGAGGGAATAGAGGAGATAGATCAGCTAAGCTATTTAGTCAATAGTAAGTGTGATGCTGTACAGGGCTTTTTATTCAGTAAGCCTATACAGCCGGAAATATTGCAGGAATCCTACAAATCACTTCACAATCATGTGAAGAGTATATTAGATTCAATTTCAGTTCTAGAAAATTAATATGAATGGAGCTTTTCAGTAAGTCTTCCTCCAAATAACGAATGCTTATCATAGATGTTAAAGAAAATGCCTAGTTGTGAAGGATTATGGACTCCACAGTAACACATATCGTGTAATTGTGGAGATTGTTAGCCGTCCTGTCATTGAATTTGTCGTTTCAGTGTTATTCCAACAACCGTCATTTCAGGCATAGGGATTGCCCGTTTCTTTATATTCTACAATCATGGTATGATAGAGATGATTTGATTTGTAGATATAAAGGACGGTTTTTATGGCACAAGAAGAGGCAAATAAGTTTATTGAAAATGTGTGTAATCATTTAGTGCGCAATATGGATATTTCAAAGGTAGAGCAACACTTTAAAGAAACAATTGCAATGCAGCGTGAATCGGCACAGTCTCAATTTGATTTTTGGGATAGACTGATGGTGAATATGCTATATTTTACTGAAAATGAGCAGGTTTGGGAAAAAGAACTCTTAAAAATGCTTGTAAATAAAGAATGGTTAAAGCCAGCGGAGCTTGAGGAAGAATTATTGATGCATCAGCTACGTATCCGTCAACAGGTCGCTGAGCAAATCGATGAAGCGAAAAAATTGTTTCATAAGCAATATGAGACAGACGGGTTAGTAGAGGAGGATATCATTTACGATTATGCTTATAGTTCTGCTGGTCATTCTATGCGTATGGATTTAATAACGGTATTGGTGACGACCGCAGAGCAATCAAAACTCCTATTTAATGCTGATCCACAAGAAACCATCCGCATTGTGAATGGTTATATTGCATACCATACAGATCAATTAATAAATCGAACTAAATTGAAATAAGTTTTTCTTAGAGGCTACCTAATATGTTAGGTAGTTTTTTATAATGTCTGAGCTGTATGATGGCCGGAAGAAAGAATTCAGCAGGGGAATTAATAAAAGAACCAGAGGCACAATTGAAGCGTACTCAAATGGCAACATTTTAAACGGTCCACTGAAATATGAGCAATAAATAAGTTATGCAGGAAATGAATATGGTAAGATAATAATGATTCCATTTGAAAGGATTTTGTTCATGAATACACCATTTACCTTTAAACATACACAACCTACTACTATGGACCCTCATAAAAAATATCCAGCGATTTTTTTACTGCATGGAATGGGTAGTCATGAAGATGATTTACCACAATTAGTGCAGGATTTTAAAGAACAATGCCATATTTTTAGTTTACGTGGACCTATTACCCAAAAGCCTGGCTATGCTTTTTTCACTATCCAAGAGGTTGGTAAACCAGACCGTGAAATCTTTGATAAAGTTTTAGTAGCTTTACAACGATTTGTGTTAGAGGCTATTGACGAATATCAAATTGATCCGCATAAAGTATTCGTGCTGGGCTTTAGTCAAGGAGCAGTTTTGGCACAATCACTTGCCTTTGTAATGGGCAATTTAATTACTGGGGTAGTAGCATTAAGTGGCTATACACCAAAGTTTGTTACAGAAGAATATGCAATTCGCCCAATTAATCATCTACGTGCTTTTATTTCTCATGGTGATTATGATTATGTTATTCCGCCACAATGGGGTACAGAAAGTAAAGAGACTTTTGAGCAGTTTGGAGCAACTGTAACATTTAAACAGTATGCAGATGGACATGGTGTTACACCAGAAAACTTACGAGACCTTACTGCCTTTTTAGCGCAGGAGTTACAAGAAAATTATCAATAATGAAAGTCGAGACATGTGTTGTCTCGGCTTTCATATTGTTTAAAAATTTATTTGGATAAGCTCCTATCTTTATCCGTCACAGCAGCTACCGCATCATGAATCGTTGTTTCAAAATGATTGCTTTGTAAGGAGGATACACCTTGAATAGTAGTTCCACCTGGTGAGCAGACCTGATCGACAAGTGCCCATGGATGTTCCTGTGATTGTAAAATCATTTTAGCACTACCGAGCACTGCATTTGCAGCTATATTCAGTGCCATATCTTTTGGCATTCCTTCACGTACAGCTGCACGTGCTAAAGCGTCGATATACATATAAGTAAATGCTGGTGAAGCCCCACCTATTGTTGTAAAAATAGAAAATAAACGTTCTGGCACCTCAATAATTGTGCCAACTGTTTCAAACAAGGAAATAACGAGTTGAAGCTGTGCAGTTGATACTTGCTCACTTGCTGTATAACAGCTTGTGGATGCGCCGATAAGGGCATTGATATTTGGCATTACACGAATAATAGGGGTATCCTCAGATAAATAATCTTGTAGATATGTAATATTTTTGCCTGCAGCAATGGAAACAATGACGTGATTGTCATGTAAATATTTTTTTAACTCTGGTAAAACATCTGGCAGCATTTGAGGCTTAACACCAAGGATAATAATGTCACAATTTGACATAATTGCTGCGATAGAGCTTGTAGCTTGAATACCGTAAGAGGTTGCTAATTTTGTTGTTTTGGCTTTCGTCCGATTATAACCGTAGATCATGGTAGAATCGAAATCCCCGCTTTTGCACATACCTTTAATAATAGCTGTCGCCATATTACCAAGGCCGATAAATCCATATTTCACGTGGTAGACACTCCTTTATATAGTCCAAACATACACATTAGTATAAAATAGATTGTTTTTCTTGAATAGCAATATGCAAAGAATCAAGGCAATAAGGTTCAAATTCACAACAGTCGGTGGTATCATAGAAGATGTTGTGAATGGAACTACTTCCTTATACTTACGATAAAGAAATCATGTACTTTATGTGAACATAGAGACAGACTCTAGCTTCAAGAGGTAAAATAATAATTTGATATGTATGCAAAATTTGTCGTTTTCTATTGAGGATAGCTTGTAGAAATTAAGAGAGAAAAGGAATTAAGATGAATGGAACAAAATCTAAAAACGGAGCATCAACAACAATCTCGCTCTACTATTTTAGCGCAAACAGTTAAAACAGGGATTATTAAATCCAATTTAATTCCTATGTGGGCTGGTTTAACGCTGGGGATGTACAAAAATAAAATGACTTTTATCGAGAATATTCCTGAAATTATTTTTGCCACTATAGGTTCCGCACTTGTTATAGGAGCCGCTGGAGCATTTAATAATGTCTATGATCGGGACATTGATGCTATTATGCCTCGTACGCAAAGTCGTCCTACAGTTACAGGCGAGATGTCCACGAAATCTACTCTGACTTTGGCATTTACTATGCTTATTTTGGGTGTGGCTGTACTATATCTTGCATCACCACTAGCTGCAGCATTTGGTTTCCTTGGAGTATTTTTGTATGTAGTGCCGTATACAATGTGGACAAAGCGGCGCACTATCTATAATACAGAAATCGGAAGTTTAGGTGGTGCGATTCCACCTGTCATTGGTTGGGCAGCAGTCTCTTCCGACATTACACATCCAGCAATACTCGGTCTATTTTTTGTTATGGTTATATGGCAGATGCCTCATTTTTATGCAATAGCTATTCGTAAGCATGCTGACTATGAGGCGGCTAAAGTTCCAATGCTTCCGGTTGTAAAAGGAATGCGCCGAACGTATTATCAAACGAACTTTTATTTACTATTACTAATTTTATCAAGTTTTCTATTCGGCTCTTTAAGTATTGGCATTATGCTTGTGGCGTTATTGCTTAGTATCGCATGGCTTGTAATGAGTATTTACGGCTATCATAGTAACAAGGATCAAACTAAATGGGCGACAAAAATGTTTGTCTTCTCACTATTCCATATGACTATTTTGTTTTCAACAGTGATTGTGTACTCTTTAGTAGGTGTTATTTTTAAATTGTATTAATATCATCCGATTACAACAAAAGCCAACAAGTTATTCATCACTTGTTGGCTTTTTCTTATCTACTGATATGATTTGGCGACTTGGCCATTCCAACGCATGTAATTGTCCGCCAAAAACAGCTCCACCGTCAATGCCAATTATATGATTTTCTCCAAAATAGACATTGTAATTAGTAGGGTTTTGATGAAGTCTATACGTAGGTGTATGGCCAAAGACGACTGTTTTATCTCCCTGATAGCCTGTGTGAAATTCCTCTCGTATCCATAACAATTGCATAGGGTCAGTTTCAGCCAAAGCTACTCCAGGAACGACGCCACCATGTACAAAGATAGCATCTTCTAACTCAATATAAATTTCAAGGGTTTCGATAAGCTGTAAATGTTCTTCAAGCTTCGGTAATGTCTGAATAAAAGCTGGTAAGGTGTTATTACGAATGGCTTCTTCAAAATCCGCTACCTGATAACCATAGCTTGCAAGCGTAGCATCTCCGCCACAGAGCCCTACCCAATGATTCCAAGGCTTTAGATGACCAGAGCGACAGGCTTTTAGCATAATTGCCTCATGGTTTCCTAAAAGAACCCGTGCACCCATTGCTCGCAATTCGCTTACTAGGTTTAAAACACCGCTTGATGCAGGTCCTCGATCGATATAATCACCTAGTAAAAATAGCTGATCCTGCGCAGCATCATAATTTGCTGCCATTAATAGTTCCTCAAAAAGTTCTAATTCCCCGTGTATATCACTAATAGCTAGTATTCTATTCATATAAGTGCATCCTTTCCAGTTAAGTACAGTTACTATTTAGTATAGAGAATAGTTTCGCAAAATTCGACTTTTCTACTCTCCTAGACGAATTACTGTTTACGAAAGTTTTCTATTTTCCGAAATAGTATTGATGAATGACTCTATCTTATCAATGCTTCAAGCGATGGACTTCTTATTTAGTAGATGGTCTAAGTCCTATTATCACATCTTAAAATTTTCACTAATGAAAAGTTTACTTTATCATATGTCAGAGTGATTCCAATTCCTTCATCGTTCGTCTATAGTGTTGGGATAGTGGAAAGGAGGGAGCATAGTTGCTACAGCAATTTCAGCAAGATTATGAAAAGCACAGTGATTCTATTTTCAAATATATTTATTATTTGGTAGGAAACAAGGAGCTAGCAGAAGATTTAACACAGGAAACATTCTTTAAAGCCTATCAATACATGCATACATATAGGAAGGAAGCAAATATTCTTACATGGTTAAGAAAAATAGCCCGAAATTTAGTATACGATTACTATAGACGAAAGAGAATTTATCAATTTATCCCGTTTTTTCAAAAGGATTGTTTACAAGATGAAGCCTTGTTACCAGAGGAGTTTATACTGAAAGGGGAAACTTTTTTAGCTGTTTTTCAAGCACTTTTTAAGATAAAGCTTGAGTACCGAGAAGCTATTATTTTGCGTTATATCGAGGAGCTATCTGTTAAAGAAGTCAGTGATTTACTTGGCTGGAGCGAAGCAAAGGTGAAAAATAATACGACACGTGGTCTTAGGGCAGTACGAAAAATACTGGGGGAGGAGGGAATATGTTATGAATGATTCAATAAAAAATGCTTTGCGACAAATGCAGGATTTAAAAAGATCAACAAAAGCTAAAGAGCTGACATGGGAAAATCTAGAGAAAAAAATGCAGATGGAAACAAAACGTCATCAATGGCAGTATCGTACAGCATTTACGGGTGTGGTTGTTATGTTATTTTTATTCATCATCTTGTTAGTAAATGGCAATGAGAGTTCCAAAAATGCAATGCTTCCTTTAAAGGAGGAAATAGCATCGGTTCATTATATAGCATCCGCTACAAAAAACCAATTTATTGGTAAAGATTCAAGGCTTTATTTAGGCGTGAAAAAGCTATCTCCAAAGGCCTATAGGGAACTAGAAACATTATTAGCCTTACAGCAAGAAATTTTCCCGAGTGAAAGTGAAATTCAGGTATTTGATAATGATACGTATGATCTAGTTATTACCTTTAAAGATGGACATCAGCAACGCCTAAAATGGAATCGTTTTGCTAACGAAAATGGAGAATTATTAATGCTTGATTGGGATAAAAAAATATATTATATAATCTCTAAAGAAATGGCTGTAAAAATGGATGAGGAAATTATAGCGTTAAAAAGCAATTTTAAGAATTGGACATTATGGCCACTTGTTATACTAGGAGTTATGATAGTGGAAGCTCTTTTGAGTTTTTTAATACGAAAAAAATACAGGCTTCCAAAAAAGCCAGACCTCTATCCGGAAAAAAAGTGGATGCTAGTGGATATTGGTGTGTCAATGGTTATACTTTTGGTGGCAGTTAACTTAAAGAGTCCGTTGTATGTAGGTTGGTTAATACCTATCGCATTCATATTATGCTGTTGGGAATTTTGGATAAATCAAAAGTTAACGCCACACCGTGGTTATATAGAGCTTCGATTATTACGGGTTGCTTATCTTTTATCCATTATTATGTATTTAATAATCATGTTTGCATTATAAATAGGTAGCAATAAACTAACTGTCGGTGGGGATAAGGAAAACCCCACCGATTGTCTTATAGACAGTAGCATTTGGTTATTCTTTGAGTTTTTGCCATGCTTGCTTTGCAATATTTTCATCAAATGTTGAGAGAAGCCGATAGTTATTGGAATCTAGAATTCGAAAATGTTGACTAATAACATTTTGCTGCAGGCGATAACTATTGTATTCACTTAGGCTTTTCCACCATATGTAACCACCCATTGTTTTTTCTTTTGGCTGTAATGTTCCGTTATTTGCAATCAAATCCACAACCTCAAGTGGGTCACCACCAAGCTCATGCTGTAAAATTGAGCTTTCTCGGCATAAGGTACAAACTGCCACTGTTGTTGTCCAACCAGCCTGTATACGACCTTTTTCAATTTGAACAAGTGTTTTTTTTGAGAGCCCTAGTAAATCGCTCATCTGATCCTGTGTTAAATCTTTTTCGGTACGGATTAATTTCAGTTTTTCTGAAATAAGTGTGATTAATTGTTCACGATTCATCCAAACACCCTTTCTTTCAGATCGTTAAGTACCATTATACATCAATGCATTGGAGAGCGTGATTTCAGCTTTGATATATTCAAAATGGCTTATTAATGTAAAACAGACTGTCCAAATGATTTTGAACAGTCTGTATTATCCCGCAGATCAACTGCTCACCAAAGCCCAATTGGTTCAGGCAACTTCGTTACCCAGGATATAAAGTTTCACCGTATTGTTAAAATTCGTATTTTTTTGTGTCTGAAATAACGCGGAAATGGATTCCTTTAATTTGAGCGCTTACTTTATGACGAAGTGTATCAATATCGACAAGCTCATCATTATCATTCACACATTCTGCAATTTCCTGTAATAGCTTCGTAAAGGCTTCTTGGAAGAGTGAGCGCATATTATCGAAATCTAGACTACGGAAGTTCCCATCAATATCAAAGGCTTCAACAGAATTTAATTGCTTTGAAGCTCCAGCAAAGCGGTCGTCGTAAACTGTATAGTTTTCATCTGTGACAACGATAATATATAATGTTTCACCTGTAATCGTTTTTAGTTCGATATTCGTTTTGTGTTTTTTGACGTCCGTAATAATGTGTATACCGTCCGAATGATATAGCTTAAACAATTTCATATGTGATGCCCCCTGAAAATAGAATCATATTCATATTTCATTATATATTGAAATGGCTAATAATGGAATAAGGCAAAAGTATATGATAAATCAAAATAGCCCTTTTCGTGAAATATTAGTAAAGCTAAAAATGATATAATCTAAAAACCATAACTCAGTGATTAAGCTTGAACAATAGAGGGCAAGGCCTTTCGAAGAGGGCGCACCTCAATGTAATGGATTTGATGCCCTTGCTGCTCGTAGATACTAAATACATACGGAGCTAATTCAATGTTTTTTGTCGCTTTAATACCATTATTAACTGTTAGGAACCATCCACCGAGCGTTTCTACTTCTTCTGCTTCGAGGATTATATTCAATAAATTTTCTACATCTTCAACGAGCATTTTTGCATTTAAAATGTAATGATTGTCATTTAATTTTCGAATCTCTGCAATTTCATCATCGTCAAATTCATCACGAATCTCACCAACAATTTCTTCTAAAATATCCTCTACAGTAACAAGACCTGATGTACCACCATATTCATCCATTAAAATGGCCATATGAATACGCTCCTTCTGCATGCGTACCAATAATTGTTGAATTGGAATCGTTTCAATCACCCGAATTACTGGATTGATAAATTGCTCTAGTATGAGGGATTCATCCGTTAGCTGTTCAAGCAATCCATAGGTAAATAATTCCTTAGCATTAATAAAGCCTAAAATATTATCGCGATCTCCATCATAAACAGGATATCTCGTATATTTTTCAGCAGCTATAAAATGGATAATATTTGTAAAAGATTCATTCTTCTCTATACCAGCAATTTCTGTGCGAGGTACCATAATTTCACGAGCAATACGTTCGTCAAACTCAAACACATTATTCACAAATTTGAGCTCAGTTTTATTGATTTCACCACTTTTAAAGCTCTCTGATAGCAGTAATCGTAATTCTTCCTCAGTATGTGATAATTCATGCTCAGAAGCAGGCTTCATGCCAAAAAGGCCAACTAGTATACGAGCAGAACCATTCAAGAACCAAATAAATGGATACATTATCTTATAGAACAACATAATAGGCTTTGCAAACAACAATGTAATCGTCTCAGCCTTTTGAATAGCAGCAGTTTTAGGGGCTAGTTCGCCAACAACTACATGTAAAAATGTAGCAATCGCGAAAGCACTACCAATTGTGAAAACCGTCATATATTTATCTGAAATACCGACCATCTCGAAAAGTGGATGCAGCATAAATTCAAAGGTTTTCTCACCGACCATCCCGATACCAAGTGCAGTTACAGTAATACCAAGCTGACAGGCAGATAAGTATTCATCCAAATGATTAACAACATGCTTAGCAGAAATAGCTTTTTTATTGCCCTCTCCAATTAATTGGTCCAGTCTAGAGGAACGCACTTTTACGATGGCAAATTCAGTTGCCACGAAAAAGCCGGTTAAAGCTAGTAAAATGGTAAAAATCGATAGGTTAAGTATGGTCTCCAAATAGTCGTTCTGTATAAACAGAACGTCACCTCCTAATTATGAATAAGTAAAAGCAAAGATTGCATGAGTGCAATACTTTCGGGTGAAACATTTTTTTTAACTTTTTCAATATGTTTAGTGTCTTGATTGTTTATTTGCGCAAGAAGAGAAGTTACATCGTGCTCTAAGTCTTGCATTTTTAAACGAAGTATTTGTACATCGATTTCTTCATAGGGTGTGGTGTTTAACTCATGCTGAATTTCTACAAGGGATAAACCCTCCTGTTTGCGCTGCTCAATTAAATGAAGTCTTTCAATCATAGCAGGGGCATAATAGCGATAATTTGAGGCAGAGCGTTCAGCTTCTAATAAACCGATATTCGTGTAATAATCAATTGTTCTTTTCGTAATGCCTGTTTTTTCTGCCAGCTCACCAATTCTTAATTTCTCTGTCCCAATGCAAACACCTCCAAACCATCACGTGATACTTTGATTATAACGTGATGGTTTTATACATTCAAATTAAAGAATTCAATATTTCAAAATTGTAAGACTTCTTTTGTCAGGTATTTAATGCATGTAAATACTACAAGATGTAGGCAAAAAAATCAGTGGGAGGTGTGCCCACTGATCAAAGTTATATGTTATTTTTTTAAATATGTATCGTAAAGATAATCTAAAGCCTCTTCACCAGTCATTTCTAAAATTGTATCATCGTTAAAAACTAATGTTATCACTGTTTGTGAGCCATCGATTTGGTCATCCTTTATCACACATGTAACGTTTACCACGCCTGTTTCTGCGAGCTGTTTTTTCATAGCTTCATCCCATGTTTGTTCAGAAAATAGTGGTGCTTGCCATGTCCCTCTCACATGAAGCTCTTTTTTGTCAGGGTCATAATCCCAGCGTATGTCACGTAAAATAGATTTAAATAGGTCATTAACCGTAAAAGTTGTGTTTTTATAGTTAATGGTAATGGCACGTATAGCATGTACATCACGACCAACGGCACTCGCTGCGGAATCAGCTGCAGAATTAATGCCTGAAACTGCACCTTTAATTTCAGACAGTCGTTCCCCACAGCCGACTAGTAATGCACCTAAACATGCTACACATGCTAATTTTGTTATCCATCTCACAAGTAGTCCCCCCAGTTTTGCAAGTTGTTACTACTATATTATCGAAAAGAAAAATACGAAGAAAGGGCATGATGGCGGCAGATTGTGACGGTTTTGCAACGATACGACCTCCACTTGAATGTTCAAGCAATTGGAATTTTTGGTATCTGAAAATTTAGTAAACTCAGAAATGAAAGGGAGCGATTTGGGATGAAGATTAATGATGAATTACTGGATCGATTAGGAACATATTTTGTGTATCACGCTGTCTATGAAAATTATGGGATTACCTTTGAAAATTTTGTTGAGCGTTGGTTACGTGGAATACTTGAAGTATAGTGAGCTACCCCTCTTTTAATTGAAATTGGTGAGCTTGCACATTAACAGCTATGATTGTGCAATAGCTCAATGATCAATCGACAGAAATTAATCGTATTTTGCAGGTCATTTATATGATTTTGGGCTAAACAGATTTACTGGCGCTCAATGAAGCAATCGAAGCGGCACATGCAGGTGAGCATGGCAAGGGCTTTTCTATTGTGGCAGAGGAAGTACGCAAGCTCGCATAAGTATCCACCAAATCAACAAGCCAAATTGACACGATTATCGAAATAGTTGTTAGGGAAGCGGCTAGTGCAATGCAAGGCGTTGTACTAGCTGTGCAAACCAACCTACAATATATCGATGCCAATATACAGGTACTGGATGCGATTTTTACAGCATATTGTGGATTCATACAAATCGATAATGTGACAGCCGCTTCCAGTGTGATTTAAAAGGAGGCGCTGGAGGTTGTGCAGGAAGTAGAATATATGACAGCCGTGAGCCAGCAATCCTCGGCAGGAACAGAGGAGCTATTGGCAACAATGGAACAATACATGACATCAAATAGCAAGGCACAGCAATTGGCAGCTATAGCTGACACTCTGCGTATAGCATTGGCTAAATTTCAATATTAAAAAAAGGGAGAGCTGTTGGTAAGGTTAAGTTTTCATTTGACCTTACGAACAGCTCTCTTGTTTATTTAAAAAATTGCGTAATAAATTGATTAGCTTCTTGCCAGTTATAGACCCGCACAACATTGTCAGGAACAGCAAGACGGTTATAAGGTGTGTCAAATAACACTACGGGTATTTTTAGCTCCTCCGCTAGCATAACAGCATTATCGTGCTTATCCTCAAAGAACGCATCTACAGCATGTTTTTTTGCTGCTGCTAGTTTATCATGGCTGCCCAGAAGCTCGATATGATCATACGGAATAGCTTGAGTTTTAAACCAATTAACAGTAATATCTACAAGATTTTCACCGCGAGCTGAGATATAGTAGAGCTCAAAATCGTTTTGCCAAGCACTTAAAATACTCTTTGCATCTTTCGCCGCTTCAGATACCTCATACATATAAGGCTCATTTTCCTTAAACCATGTATTAAACACACCTCGATCAATAGGATGTGGAAATGCGGATAAAAAATCATATTCACAGACATCATCAAGCGTAATGTTTACATTGTATTGTTTATTAATATGTGGAATGAGTGTACTGGGACATGTCACTGTTCCGTCAATATCAATACCAAAGCGAGGTTTTTTCATGCTAGCACCTCCCTAGGCGTTTGCTTTTGCTGCTTCTTCAGCTGCTCGCTTTTCTTCCATTTCTGCAGCTAATTTATCAATTTCTTTTTTCAGCTCTTCTACCATCGTTTCTTCAGGGACTTTTCGAACAGTTTTGCCCTTCATAAATAGTAAACCTTCACCACGTGCCCCTGCAATACCAATGTCTGCTTCACGTGCTTCACCAGGACCGTTTACTGCACAGCCAAGCACCGCTACTTTTAGGGGGACATTTAATTTAGAAATATACTCTTCTACTTCATTAGCAATGGAAATTAAATCTATTTCAATTCGGCCGCATGTTGGGCAGGAAATAAGCGTTGCCATATTTGACGCCAAGCCGAACGATTTTAATAGCTCACGTGCGACTTTTACCTCTTCTACAGGATCAGCAGATAATGAGATACGTAGCGTGTTACCGATTCCTTTTGAGAGAATAGCACCTAAACCTGCTGCTGATTTTACAGTTCCTGCAAATAGTGTGCCTGATTCTGTAATCCCTAAGTGAAGGGGGTAATTAAAGGCTTTCGACGCTTTTTCATAGGCCTCAATTGCAAGATTTACATCTGATGCCTTCATGGATACGATAATATCGTGGAAATCCAAGTCTTCCAATATTTTAATATGGTGTAGGGCAGATTCAACCATACCGTCTGCAGTTGGATAACCGTATTTTTCTAAAATATGACGCTCTAAGGAACCAGCGTTAACACCGATACGAATCGGAATTCCTTTTGCTTTAGCTGCATTGACAACTGCCTCTACTTTTTCCTTACGACCAATATTACCTGGATTAATACGTACTTTATCAATGCCATTTTCAATTGCTTTTAATGCTAATTTATAATCAAAGTGAATATCAGCTACAAGAGGAATATGGATACGTTTTTTTATTTCTGCAATGGCATCCGCTGCACGCTCGTCTGGAACTGCCACACGAACAATTTGACAGCCTGCTTCCTCTAGACGAAGTATTTCTGCTACTGTTGCTTCAACATCATGTGTTTTTGTTGTACACATACTTTGAATGAATAATTCATTACTACCACCAATTGTTAAGTTACCGACACGTACGGGACGTGTATTTGAACGGTGACAAATTTCACTCATTAACTTTCTCTCCTTTTCGGGCCATACTTTCAGCCGTCACTGACATTTATTTTAGCAGTGTAAGAAAATAAGGACAAGGAAGAAACGTTAACATTTCATTTTCCACAGTTGTTTTCAAATTCAAATGACAATGGAAGCTTTATATTTTCACCAGGAATAAGTGCCTGTAATTGTAAATGAGGATTCAATTGATAAAATAACTCCAAGCGTTCAGGAAAGGTCATGGGTACTTTTGCAGGATGAAGTGCAAAGAGGCTGTGAATCGTATCTCCTTGAATAGTTTGTACAGTAATATAATTTGGTTCTCGTTGTTTCTCACAAAGAGCATTATCAGAATTTTTTAAGGAAAATGCAGAGAATTGTAAAGATCCCTCAGTTAAATCTACTTTTACAACAAAAGCAATAATAATAATAATGGCTGTTAACACGAATGGACGCAAAAAACCCCCTCCTTTTCTACACTATATTTAGAAGAGGGGGGAATCATGCACATTATTTTGCAATTGGTTGTTTTGGATATTTTGTAAAGGTAATAGTTAATAGAGTAACAGTTAAAAGTAAGGAAAAAATAGAGATAATTGTGCTGTTAATCGGTAGATAATCTGATAGCATGCTGATAAGAATAGCCCAGGTCATGGCAAATGTTGTTGTTCGCCAAATATGACGGTATTCCCCTCGACGCTTCATCACTTTTAAGATAAATAGACCTGCTAAGGCATAGAGTGCAATTTGCCCAAAAATAAGCATGGTTGTAAAAACGAAAAGCATGATGAATGTTACAGGGTACAAAAGCCATTTAATGCCCTCTATATATTCAGTTAACCCGTTTATACTTGTCATATCAAATGTATTTACAGACATACCAGCTGTAAAGCGACCAAACGAGAAAACCGTCACGATTGTTATGAGCAGAAAGGTATATTGAATGACTTTTCCGATAGGTAATAAACGGTAGGCAGCTAGTTTTTTAGGATGAATTAAGCTGTCAATAAATAGTTGTGAGTGGTTCATAGCATATCTCCTCCAATCGCTATTCTATCATGTTCAACTTTGACAAGATACGAGATAAGCAGTAATAGCTGAGAATAGAATGATAAAATGTTAACATTGTGTAAAGAAGTTAAAGGTTTTCTTTACTTTTTCTACACTATCATTTAAAGATTAGGAATAGAGTAGTAGAGATGTAAGAATTGGAGCGAATACAATTGACGATAGATTGGCAAAACATACTGTTTCAATTTTTAGGTGGGTTAGGAGTATTCCTATTTTCAATTAAATTTATGGGGGACGGACTCCAAAAATCAGCAGATGATCGACTGCGGGAATGGTTGAATCGGTTTACAACCAATCCATTAATGGGTGTGCTCGTAGGCATAATTGTGACGATTTGTATTCAATCAAGCTCTGCAACAACAGTCATTACGGTCGGGCTTGTCAGTGCAGGCTTTTTAACATTACGTCAAGCAATTGGTGTTATTATGGGTGCTAATATTGGCACGACCATCACGGCATTTATTATTGGCATTAATATTGGTTTTTATTTTTATCCACTGTTGGCGATAGGTGCTGGATTATTATTTTTCTTTAAGAAAGCAACATACCAGCATATAGGGCAAATCGTATTTGGTTTTGGGGGATTATTTTTAGGCTTGGAGTTAATGAGCGCAAGTATGCAGGCCATTCATCAATTGGCTGATTTTGCATCATTAACGCTGCATCTAAGAGATCAGCCCGTTATTGGCATCTTTTTAGGGACAGTGTTTACATTACTTGTGCAAAGCTCAACAGCAACTGTCGGTGTGCTACAGGGCTTATATGCTGAGCATCTTATTGGCTTGGAAAGTGCATTACCTATTTTATTTGGCGAAAATATTGGGACAACGATTACAGCTGTTTTAGCGTCGCTAGGAGCTTCTATTTATGCGAAGCGTGCAGCTGTGGCGCATGTGCTGTTTAATGTTATCGGCACTGTTATTTTCATGATCTTTTTTACACCCTTTATGCAATTTGTTCAATGGATTAGTGAGCTCTTCCATCTAGAGCCGAGGATGCAAATTGCCATTGCACATGGCTCCTTTAATGTAATTAACATGATTATTCAGGTACCATTTATTGGTGGCTTAGCAGCACTTGTGACAAAGCTATTGCCTGGACGTGACGAAAATATTGATGTAACAACGAAGCATTTAGATCCGTCCTTTATTGACTCGTCTCCAGCAATTGCACTTGGGCAAGCAAAAGAGGAAGTGCTGCGAATGGGGGAGCATGCACTACGTGGTTTGGAAGAAACATTCTTATATATGAAAACAGGTGAAGCTGTCCATATTCCAACTGTTTTGCAGCTAGAGGCAGTACTGAATCATTTAGACAAGGAAATCACAGATTATTTAGTGATGGTGTCTAAGCAACCCCTTTCTCGTGCAGACTCAGTAAGACACCACACATTGCTAACAAATGTACGCGACATTGAACGCATTGGGGATCATTTTGAAAATATTTTAGAGCTTTTACAATATAAGGATCACCATGAGGTAAGCTTAAGTAAGTCAGCACGCCAAGATTTGATTGGCATGTTTAGCCTGGCAATTGAAGCGGTACGCAAGAGCATAGAGGCACTGGATACTGCAAGTTTAAGCTTAGCACAGGAAGTAACAGAGCTGGAAAGTCTGATTGATGATATGGAGGATAAGCTACGACAAAAGCATATTGCACGCTTAAACGCAAATGAGTGCAGTGGTGCTGCAGGGATTGTTTATACTGATATTGTTAGCAACTTAGAGCGTATTGGTGACCATGCTGTAAATATAGCCGATTCTATTTTAGGGATTCGACATTAAGAAATTGAAACTTTAGGTTTTGCTTGTACGTATGATAGGCAATGCACAAAGCAAAAGGAGCGAATTTAGGTGGAAATTGTTGGCTGGATATTAGTGATTGCCTGCTTTATCATTTCATTTATTGGTTTGGTGTACCCCATCATTCCAGGGGTTATTTTTTTACTTGGCGGCTTTATAGTCTATGGATTATTTTTCTCTTTTGCCGATTTAAATTGGTTGTTCTGGGCAATTGAGATTTTATTTGTTGTGCTGTTATTTGGTGCAGATACAGTAGCAAACGCCTTCGGTATAAAAAAGTTCGGTGGTACAAATGCAGGGATGTGGGGTAGTACCATTGGTTTATTAATAGGACCGTTCGTTATCCCTGTTGCAGGAATACTAATAGGACCGTTTTTAGGAGCAGTAATTGCTGAGCTACTTGTGGAGCGTCGCCCATTCGGTGAGGCCGTTAAAAGTGGTGTTGGTTCGCTTGTAGGTTTTTTAACTTCGACAGTAGCAAAAGCGGTTATCCAAATTGTTATGATTATTGTGTTCTTTATCGCTATCTGATTTTTTCATATTATGTGTTTAGTTATATGAAAAAAAGGGTAGGATAGTAAACGTATTGGTTTTCAGTCAAAAGGCTGAAATCTTCAATTTGAAGTATTTTTCATTGAATGGTTTGACCAATTTTGATAATCTATGAATGTACTAATTATTTCTTTATTTTAGGGAGGAACTTAACAATGGCTTATGAATTACCACAATTAACTTACGCTTATGACGCATTAGAACCACATATCGATGCAAAAACAATGGAGATTCACCATTCTAAACATCACAATACGTACGTAACAAATTTAAATGCTGCTGTTGAAGGCACTGAATTTGCAGAGAAAGATATTAACGATCTAATCGCAAACCTTGATGCGCTTCCAGCTGACAAACAAACTGCTGTACGTAACAATGGTGGTGGACATGCCAACCATACATTATTCTGGGAAGTAATCGCTCCAGGCGGTTCAAACACTCCAGTTGGTGAAGTTGCAAAAGCGATTGACGCTAAATTCGGTTCTTTCGATGCATTCAAAGAAGAATTTGCAAAAGCTGCTACAACTCGCTTTGGTTCAGGTTGGGCATGGTTAATCGTTGATGGTGACTCAGTTGCTGTTACATCAACTCCAAACCAAGACTCTCCAGTTATGGAAGGTAAAACACCAATCCTAGGCTTAGACGTTTGGGAGCATGCTTACTACCTTAACTACCAAAACCGTCGTCCAGATTACATCAGTGCATTCTGGAACGTAGTGAACTGGGATGTAGTGGAAGCAAAATTCCAAGCTGCAAAATAATGATTGAGTAATAAAAGGCTATGTCAACGGTGATTCTCACCATGACATAGCCTTTTTTGATGGTTTTGGTGGATAGAGATGCAAAAGTGACGGATTGAACTGACAATGATATGGATAGAAAAGCCCAAGTAATGGATAGAATCGAAAAACTTTAAATGATTGATTGGGAATAGCAACCTTTCACTTCAATATGCCGTCAAATAAATGATGTTTTCAAACATGAAATATCAAGTGCATGCTTTCCTGTCGTACCTTCGAATGGTATACTAGATGTCGTGTATTTAAAATGTATTAAGATAAGGAGGGGAATACATATTGCGCAAAGCACCAAGGAAAAATCGCGCGGCGAGTGTTAAAGCAAAACATCATTCTAATTTAACATTTCGTATGAATGTCCTTTTCTTTGCTATATTTATCGTATTTTCAATGTTAATTTTTAGACTCGGTTATATGCAAATCGTGAAAGGGGAAGAGTATGTAAAATTTTTAGAGAGTACAGAGGAAGTCCCTGTTAATACAAGTGTACCAAGGGGCCGCATGTATGATCGTTACGGGCGTATTTTAGTCGATAATCACCCTGAAAATGCTATTACCTATACGAAAATGCAAACAACGAAAACAGAGGAAATGCTAAAAATCGCTGAAAAGCTAGCACAATTAATTGAACAGCCTACAAATCGTGTGACATTGCGCGATAAGCAGGATTTTTGGATACTTAAAAACCATGATGCTGCCTATAAAAAAGTGACAAAGGCTGAAGAAGACAAAATTCGACAAAAAAAAGATATTACAACAAGCCAAATCAACGCAGAGATTGATAAACTAGTGCGTGAACGTATTACAAATGAAGAGCTTTTACAATTGACAGATGCAGATTTAGAAATACTAGCAATCTATCGAGAGATGGCTTCTGGCTATAATTTATCACCTCAAATTATTAAAAGTGAAAATGTATCGGCAGATGAATTTGCACGTGTATCAGAACGCTTAACAGAGATGCCAGGCGTCAACACAACAACAGATTGGAAGCGTGTGAAATTATCATCTCTTTCTATTTTAGGGCGAACAACTGTCCCGGCGAAAGGGATTCCAAAGGAAAAGCTGAATTACTATTTAGCTCGTGATTATTCACGTAATGACCGCGTTGGTGAAAGTTATATTGAAGCACAATATGAAGATTTACTACAAGGGCAAAAAGCAGTTGTTAAAAATATTACGAATAGAAAAGGGCAGGTAGTCGATACCGTGACAACCTATGAAGGTGAGCCTGGTAAAGATTTGGTCTTATCATTAGATAGTGAATTAACTGCTGCAACAGAGAAAATTGTCGAAGAAGAATTACTTAATTTAAAAGCACGTTCCGGTTCAAAATTATTAGATCGTGCATTTTTAGTTATGATGGATCCAAATACTGGAGACATATTATCAATGGTTGGTAAGAAGATTGAAAAAGATTCAGAGACAGGAAAAAATGTAGTCGTTGATTATTCATATGGTAACTTTACAACAGCTTATGAGGCAGGTTCTGCAGTTAAGGCAGCAACATTACTAACGGGGTACAATTTAGGAGCAATTACAACACGGACTGTATTAGGTGATGAACCCATCACGTTATTGGGTACTAGGCCAAAAAAATCTATTTTTAACCCATATGGCTATATCCAGATGGATGGTTTAAGAGCCTTAGAGCAATCTTCTAACGTATTTATGTTTAAAACTGCTCTACTCATTAATAAAACACCTTATAGCTATGGAATGCCTCTACGTTTAAAGGACGATACTTTCCAAAAAATGCGTAATTCCTATGCACAGTTCGGGTTAGGGGTAAAAACAGGGGTCGATTTACCAAATGAATTTAGCGGTGTTCAAGGTCCTTCTGGTCCAACCTATGGAGGGAAGTTACTTGACTTAGCAATCGGACAGTACGATACGTATACACCTTTACAATTAGCACAATATATTTCAACCGTTGCTAATGGTGGCTATCGAATTCAGCCGCATATAGTGAAAGAAGTGCGTCAGCCATCAAAAGATGGACAGGAGCTTGGTCAATTAGTAACAGAGGTTGGACCAACAATTTTAAATCGTATTGATAATTCATCAGATGAAATTAACTATGTAAAACAAGGGCTTCGTCGTGTCTATACAGGTACAAATGGTACAGCTAAAAGACACTTTGCAAATGCACCATATACAGCGGCAGGGAAAACAGGAACAGCAGAGGTAATATATTACGGGGATTTGAGAGAAAATTGGGGTACATATACACTTACGTATACACATGTTGGTTTTGCCCCTTATGAAAATCCTGAAATTGCCTACGCTGTAGTTATTCCTTGGGCATCAACAAACCCTCAACAACCATTTTCGGCTAATAGTGAGATTGCTAGAAAGGCTCTGGATAAATATTATGAATTAAAAGAAAAATATAAAACTGAAAAAGTAACAGATAGTGATGTAACACAGCCTATTTTACCAGCTGTGACAAAAGATAAAATTGGTGAAGATGAACAACAATAAGAGAAACCGCTAGAGCATTTAAATGCCTAGCGGTTTTTTTCTGTCGTGAAATAGAAAACACGGTATGCGTTAAATCTCCATACCATGTTTCCTTCTATATAATAATGCATATGAAATTCTACGCAGATAGTTGTTGTATTGCTAATTCAAATTGTTGCTTTGGTTTTTTTCCGTAAAGCTCTATATTATTACAGAAATAGGACTCAAGCATAAAATCAACAGCTTCCTGTAAAGAGAATTCTCGATGTTCCATTACGAGTGTTAGATATGTTTTAAAGTAATCGGCATTTTGTACTTTTACATGCTTAATCACAAAGTCAAACTCCTCTTCTATTAATTCTTGACACAATTGCTTATTATAGCATCTTTCAATAAGGAAGCAAGTATTTGCAATTGTAAATTCTTCTTTACAATCGTTTACAAAGCATTACATTCCTTTACGTCTCTTTTACGAACTGTTTATACGACTTCAACAATCAAACATTATAGTAAAGATTGTAAGACAAACAACTATAAAAAAGTTAGTGACGGAGGCAAATGAGATGAAAAAGTGGAAGTACTTAACGATGACAGCGGTAATGGGTTCAGCTTTAATGCTTGGTGCATGTGGCAGTGACTCTGCGCAAAATGGTAACAATGCAGAAACAAAAACACCAGCAAGCTCAGAACAAGACACTGCTGACAAAAAACTGCAAGGGGCTGTAGCTGGGGATGGCTCATCAACAGTAGCACCTATTATTGAAGCAGTTGTTGAAGAGTATGCAGGAACTCAACCAGATGTCAAAGTATCGGTAGGTGTTTCTGGTACTGGTGGTGGCTTTGAAAAATTCATCGCAGGTGAGACAGACTTTTCTAACGCATCTCGTAATATAAAAGATGAAGAGAAAGCAAAACTTGAAGAAGCAGGAATTGCTTTTACTGAGTTAGCTTTAGCATATGACGGCTTATCAGTAGTAGTGAACCCAGAAAATGATTGGGCAAAAGATTTAACGGTAGAGCAATTAAAGAAAATTTGGATTGAAGACGGTACTGAGAAAAAATGGTCTGATATCGATCCATCTTGGCCAAATGAAAAAATCGTATTCTATTCACCAGGTACTGACTCAGGTACGTATGATTACTTTGATGAAGTAATTTTAGATGGTGCTGATTTAGTAAGTGCTGCTACATTATCTGAGGATGACAACATGCTAGTTCAAGGTGTTGCTGGTGACAAAAATGCAATTGGCTTCTTCGGCTATGCTTACTACTTAGAAAATAAAGATAAATTAAGCATTGTGAAGGTAAATGGCGTTGAGCCAACAAATGAAACAATCGAAGCAGGTGAGTATTCACCACTTTCACGTCCACTATTCACATATGTAAAAAATAGTGCAATGAAAGATAACGAAGCAGCATATGATTTCATCAAATTTACACTTGAAAATGCAGGCGATATGGCAGAGGCAGTTGGTTATGTCCGTCTACCTGAAGACAAATATGCTGAAGGCTTAAAAACATTAGAAGGCTTAAAATAAGTAGACATGCATAGAGGGAAAGAGATGTATGCTCTTTCCCTCTCTTATTTGAAAGGAGCACCCCATGGTTTCTCAAAAGGAAAATAAGACATCATCTGTGCAGCAATTAATTGCAAATTCGCGCAATCATAAAACAAAGAAAATAGTGGAAAAAGCGATGCCAGCTCTATTATTTTCTGCAGCCCTTATTTCTATATTGACAACGTTTGGCATTGTTTTCACCCTTATTTTTGAAACGTTTGAATTCTTTAAACGTGTTTCGATTACGGATTTCCTTTTTGGTACACAGTGGTTACCATTTTCAGGGAAGGAACCGTTATTTGGGATACTACCATTAATTGCTGGAACGATGAAAGTTACATTAATAGCAGTAGTTGTAGCAGTACCATTTGGCATTGCTTCGGCTATTTACTTAAGTGAATATGCGAGTGAAAAAACTAGACGTACAGTGAAGCCTATTTTAGAGGTATTAGCAGGAGTACCAACAATTGTTTACGGCTTCTTTGCTCTAACATTTGTAACACCTTTATTACAAGAAATTGTACCAGGCCTTAAACTTTTTAATGCCCTAAGTCCTGGGATAGTTGTAGGAATTATGATTTTACCAATGATAACATCTCTATCAGAAGATGCAATGTCCTCTGTTCCAAATAGCATGCGAGAAGGTGCATTGGCTCTTGGGGCAACTAAGTTTGAGGTTGCCATTAAAGTTGTATTACCTGCAGCATTATCAGGAATTATCGCTTCAGTTGTTCTGGCTATTTCCCGGGCAATTGGTGAGACTATGATTGTATCGCTTGCTGGTGGTTCAACACCAAAATTTGATTTAGATGTGACTGACTCCATTCAAACCATGACTGCTTATATTGTACAAGTTTCTACTGGTGATGCTGGTTATGGTACAACTATTTATTACTCTATTTATTCTGTTGGATTCACATTATTCATTTTTACATTAGTGATGAATTTATTAGCTCACTATATTTCGAAACGCTTCAGGGAGGTTTACTAGCATGCGCTATATCAATGACACAGTTGTCATGAAACGAATGACAAAGCGTATTTCAGCCAATAAAGTCTGGAAGATCTTATTTTTCTTAGCAACTACCTTTGCACTCGTGACGCTAGCCATTTTGCTTTACCGTATCGTGACACAGGGCATAGACTATTTAAATATTGATTTTTTAACAAACTTTGCATCTCGTTTCGCTGATAAGGCGGGTATTAAAGCGGCTCTTGTAGGTTCCCTTTGGTTAATGGCAGTTGTTGCACCAGTATCCATTATTTTGGGAGTAGGAACAGCTATTTATTTAGAAGAATATGCAAAGAAAAATAGGCTAAACGACTTTATTCGAATGAATATCTCCAATTTAGCAGGTGTGCCTTCCATTGTTTTTGGTTTATTAGGGTTAACAATTTTCGTTCGTATGATGGAATTAGGAAAAAGTATTTTAGCAGCAGGATTTACAATGAGCTTATTAATATTGCCAGTAATCATTGTGGCAGCACAGGAGGCAATCCGCGCAGTGCCTAATGAGCAACGTGAAGCTTCATATGGAATGGGTGCAACAAAATGGCAAACGATTTTACGAGTTGTTCTTCCAGCAGCTATTCCAGGAATTTTAACAGGGAGTATTTTAGCCTTATCTCGTGCCATAGGTGAAACAGCACCACTTGTTGTTATTGGAATTCCTGTTATTTTGCAATTTTTACCAAATGGTTTATTGAGTCAATTTACTGCGTTACCAATGCAAATTTATGATTGGGCAAAACGTCCACAAGAGGCTTTTCAATATGTTGCGGCAGCCGGTATTTTAGTCTTGATGTCAGTGCTTTTATTGATGAACTCTATTGCAATCTTTATTCGAAATAAATTCCAAAAACGTTATTAATGAGGTGACCTTATGGTACTAGATTTTCAAGAGGAAAAATCAGTTGTCAAATCGATTCAAACGGCTTCTAAGCTTTCGGCTGATGTGGCTAAAAATATAGTATATGATACACGTAATTTAAACTTATGGTATGGAGATCATCATGGCTTAAAAGATGTCAATTTAAGCATCTATGAAAATGAAGTAACTGCTATTATTGGTCCTTCAGGTTGTGGTAAATCTACGTATTTAAAAACGTTAAATCGAATGGTAGAACTAGTGCCAATCGTACGCACATCTGGAGAAATTGTCTATCGTGAACGAAATATTTTAGACAAAAGCTATACAGTTGAGGAATTACGTACTCGTGTAGGGATGGTATTCCAGAAGCCAAACCCATTCCCTAAATCTATTTATGATAATATTGCCTACGGTCCGCGCATCCACGGTATTAAAAATAAAAAGATTCTTGACGAAATTGTTGAAAAATCATTACGAGGTGCGGCGATTTGGGATGAGGTAAAGGATCGTTTAAATCAAAATGCATATGGCTTATCGGGAGGTCAGCAACAGCGTATTTGTATTGCTCGTTGTTTAGCGATTGAACCAGATGTTATTTTAATGGATGAGCCTACATCCGCACTTGACCCTATTTCGACATTAAAAGTGGAGGAACTTGTTCAAGAGCTGAAAAAGGATTACTCAATTGTCATCGTTACACATAATATGCAGCAAGCGGCACGAATTTCTGATCGTACAGCATTTTTCTTAAGTGGAGAGGTTGTTGAATACGATAAAACAGACGTTATCTTCCAGACACCTGCAGATCAACGTACTGAAGATTATATATCCGGTCGTTTCGGTTAAGGAGGAGTCAAGAATGGTCGTACGTGAACGTTTTGAGCAGGAATTAAAAGAAGTGCAGGCGCAATTTGTTGAGATTGCTACGAGTAGCATCAATGCTTTAAAGCTAGCATTTCAAGCATTAATAGAGCAAGATTTAGAAAAATCCCTAAAAATTCTTGAAGATGATTTAGTGATTAATCGACTTGAGGAAGCCATTAATGATCATGTGATATTGTTGATTGCCAAGCAGCAGCCTGTAGCTACTGATTTACGTCGTCTTATGGTATTAGTGAAGGCTGCCTCTGATATGGAACGAGTAGGCGATTATGCAGTTAATATTGCCAAAGAGACAATCCGCATTGGAAAAGAGCCGTTAGTCTTTTCTACTACGAATTTACAAACGATGTGTAATAAAACAGTAGAGATGCTAGAGAGTGTTATTAAAGCCTTTACTGAGGAAGATACGGTTCATGCTAAAGAAATTGCAGAATTAGATGATTATATCGATGATTTATATGGCGCAACAATCACTCTTTTACTTCGTGCAGGAGCTGAAAATCCATCTCATATTTCCCAAATCACACACCTAACCTTTGTGTGCCGACATTTAGAGCGCTCAGCGGATCATGCCACAAATATTGCTGAACACTTATTTTACTTAGTAAAAGGCAAACATTATGAATTAAATAATTAATGAAGCGAAGAGCTAGCAATAAGCTCTTCTTTTTTTATGCAAATAATGTGATAGCAGCAACATTGTTTGCCAAATTTGCGTCAAATATTTGGGTGGATTTGTATTGTCAAAAAATTATTTTGGTTATACTATAGACATTATTTAAATAAATGTGCGAAGGAGGTGCTGCTTCGTGAAAGACGCTGTAGATTCACTCATAGAAAAATTTGCTATTGAAATCACGTCAGAGCTGCGTGACTATTTACGCTTTCTATATGAAAACTTACATCTAGAAGAATTAAGTGACAAGGAACAGCATTATTTTATTGATTATTTTTACAAAAGTGAAGCATTACGAAATATGGCAGCATTTGCACTTGAATTGGCAGATATCATGCAAGAAATTCAAGAAAATATACCAACGATTGAGCAAGCAGAGCGATTAGCCAATGGGAAAGAACAGCGCTTATATTATGAGCATAAGTGGGAGGAAGTAAGACGCCATAAGCTAAAGCATCAAACAAGAAAAAAAGGGAATATCCTATATGTTCCTTTTAATGAGTATAAAAAAGATCCTGGTCCAATCATTATCTGTCTTGAACAAACAACGGGTATGGAAGCCTATACAGAGCTTTGTAAAAGTATGATTTTACCATTATTTATGAGTGCACATCGTGAGCAAAGAGATTTGTATATTGTCCCCTACGACTATCAAATTCATGTACACTATCGCTTTGAAAATGGTCATTTGAATTTATCTGATTTTAAGGATTTTATGGAATACAAAGCAAAGGGAGAAGCTGCAATACTGCCCGTATTACACTTTGTTAAAGGCTTGCTACAGGAAAATCAACATTGCAGTGAAGCAGATATTATTATCTTCACTGAAGGAAGGCCTATTGATGGACAGCATCTAGTTGGAAAGCAAACTAAAACAATGCTAGAGGAAATGAAAAAGAAATATTACGCTGAATTTTCAGTTATCGCTATGCATGAGCATAATTTTAATGAGCAGCAATTTTGGTTTGCCAATAAGGCCATCTTTGCGGATGATGCTATTCAATAACGATGAGAGCTGATCTTTAAGGTGATTGGCTCTTATTGTGTGCATATACATAGTAATTAGAGGAGAAAAATATGGATTTATTGAAATGGTTAATACCACCCAGTGTTACAATTCTAACGTGGATGGATGTAATTATAGCCATCGCTCTCTGTGGTATTGGATGGCTCTTTCAGTATTTTGTTATAAAGAAAATTATTAATCGTATTGTTGTATTTTTAGAAAATCGACAGCGTAATTTTCAGGCAACGGTGCTGGCACAATTTAATAAAGCGATTCGCTACGCATTTATGGCTTCCGTTATTGTAATCAGCTTATCCTATTTGATAGATGTGCCATTATTCACACATAAAGCGTCCAAAAACTTTGTGTTGTCGATTATTGTTTTCTTCGCTTTCAAAGGGGTATACGATGTTTTGAACTTTTATACAAAACAACCTTTGCCATTAAATGGTGAAGAGGAAGCGAATGTCCTATTACCGTTTTTTCTTCGTATAGGAAAAGTGCTCATCATGATTTTTGCTATGTTTACCATTGCTTCCTTTTGGGACTTTAACTTAAATGGCTTTTTAACAGGTATTGGTTTAACTGGTGTAGCAATTGCCTTTGGTATTCGTGATACGCTAGCACATGTTTTTGGTGGAATGTCAGTGGCTTTGGATAACCCCTTTAAAATTGGCGATTGGATTGCAACAGAGGACCAAAAAATTGAGGGAACCATTGAGGATATTAATCTTCGCAGTACGTTGATTCAAACAGGTGATAAAGGACTTGTATATGTACCGAACTCTTATTTGGTCAATCGTCCAATCTATAATTTATCAAGACGAGAAAAACGAAAATGTGAGCATTTTTTATATGTTTCTACTGAAAATGAGGAAGAATCCATACGAGGTGCCTTAAGTGCCATTCAAAAAGAAATTTATTTGCATAATAAGACTGAAAAGGAAATGATTCATGTCTTTATCGATGAATTTTATCCTAGCTATTACCGTGTCCTTGTACGTTTTTATGTGGCAAGCAATGACACGGCTGTCATGCTAGATGTACGTCAGGATATTTTATTTGCAATTCGTCAAATCGTTGAGGAACTACAAATTGTATTAATAAATCCAACAGATGAAGAATGGTTTGGGACTAAAAAATAATTTGAATTGTTAGTTTTTTTGGTTTACAATGTAGGTGAGTAATCAGCTTTGATGAAGAGTAGTAGCTATTATTATTTGTTATAGAGAGCTAGTGGTCGGTGGAAACTAGTGCAAATGAATGGCGAATGGACTTCGGAGCTCTAATCCTGAAAAAAGTATGGATTAGCGTCTGCCTACGTTATAAGGCTTAGAGTGGGTCTTTTAGGAGACCAATGAAGGTGGCACCACGGCTTTTCCGTCCTTTTGTGATGGAAAGGCCTTTTTTTCTTGAATCAGCAAAAACCCCCATCTCTAAAGTGGGGAAGTTGAATGCTGAAGAGGGGCTTTTCGAGTGAGCTCGAAAAAATCCGTTACAATTAAGCTATGTTTTATGGTGTAGAAGAGTAGAGCCTAGAGAAGGAGAGAGAATTATGACAGTTGAGCTTAGAACGTATACCATGAAGGTATTGCAAGGGGATATGATGACGCCAATTTCCGTTTATCAATCACTTGAAGGAAAGCATAAAATGCTATTCGAATCATCTGCCAAGCATGAGGAGAGTGGTCGATACTCATTTATTGCCGTTAACCCAATTGCAGAATTATTTGGCGATAGGGATGGTTATACTTTTACTAAAGATCTTCATATCGAAAAGGGAAGCGAGAATGTACTTGCAAAATTAAAGCAGGTAATGCCGTTCCATCAAGAGCACTATCCTTTTGCCTTTTTTGGGGGCGCCATTGGTTTCTTTGGATATGAAACTGCTTTTTATACTGAGAGAATAGGTGAATACTTACAGGATGATTTAGAAATGCCGGACGTCCATATCTTTTTCTATGATACATTTATTGTGTTTGATCATTTAAAGCAGGAGATTACATTGGCGGCTATTGATTTATTTGCTGACGGGCGTTCCCTTGAGGAAATGGAAGAGGAGATTACCCGGATTGAAGAGCAGCTATACGCTGGAGCGACGTTTAAAGAGATGCAGCTTGGAGAGCTAAATTTCAAGCCGATAATTGCAAAAGAACAATTTATCGCATTAGTTGAACGTGCGAAAAAGCATATTCTTAAGGGTGATATATTCCAAATTGTTTTATCCCAACGCTTCACCTCATCCTTTACTGGAAATCCATTTGCCTTATATCGTCAATTACGCACATCTAATCCCTCGCCTTATATGTTCTATATGGACTATGGAACGTACACTATTTTGGGAACATCCCCAGAAAGTTTAGTGAAGGTAAAAGATCGTAAAGTAACGACAAACCCAATCGCGGGCACAAAGCCTAGAGGTCAAACAGAGGACCAGGATAATGCTATTGCAGAGGGCTTATTAAATGATGAAAAAGAAATTGCTGAACATCGGATGTTAGTAGATTTAGGTCGAAATGATTTAGGTCGAATTTCGAAAATTGGAACTGTAAAGCTTGTAAAGTATATGAATATTGAACGCTATAAGCATGTTATGCATATCGTGTCAGAGGTTATCGGAGAATTACGTGAGGATGTGCATGTTTTAGATGTTCTCCGTGCCTGTCTGCCAGCAGGTACAGTATCAGGTGCACCGAAAATTCGTGCTATGCAGCTTGTCAATGAGCTAGAGCCTGTGAAGCGTGGTGTCTACGCTGGAGCAGTTGGTTATATTTCTACAACCGGGGATATGGATTTGGCACTGGCCATTCGTACGATGATTATTAAGGATCAAAGTGCTCATGTTCAGGCTGGCGCAGGTATTGTGTATGACTCTGTACCATTGTCTGAATACGAGGAAACATTGAATAAAGCACGCGCACTATTGGAGGTAAAAAAATGATTCTACTAATCGATAACTACGATTCTTTCACTTATAATCTATATCAGCAAATATCAATACTTGGAAAGCAAGTAACAGTAGTACGTAATGACGAGCTGACTGTAGCTGATATTGAAAGCATGCGGCCAGAGGCGATTATTTTATCCCCTGGTCCAGGAACACCAGTAGATGCAGGTATAACAGTGGAAGTAGTAGAAGAGCTTTATAAAAAGTTTCCGATTTTAGGTATTTGTCTTGGACACCAAGCTATTGGTCAGGCTTTCGGAAGCAATATTGTGCAGGCTAAAAATATTATGCATGGTAAGCTATCTACACTTCAATATGAAAAAGCGGGATTATTTGCACAATTAGAAGATGAAGTTGAGGTCATGCGCTATCATTCGCTTATTATTGAGAGGTGTACTCTACATGAGGACTTTAAAATTTTAGCTACCGCAAGTGATGATGGCGAAATTATGGCAATGCAGCACAAAAATTATCCGCTTTTTGGTCTGCAATTCCATCCAGAATCCATCGGGACAGAAGAGGGTGGTCTTATGATGCAAGCCTTCTTAGATCATATTTCATAAAGTAAATAGAAAAGGCTGTCACTCTAATTGACAGCCTTTTCTTATTTATTGTTTTTTTCCTGTGATTAGCCTTGCAATTTCCTCTAAGGACATCGAGGAATTGACCTCATAGGAACCTATTTGTAAGCTTCGTGCGTATTTTGCATTGGCAAGTAAGAGCTCCATCTCCACACTATTGTCAATGATACCGCCATCTTCTAGCTTTTTTGCCACCGTATATGGGGCCATGCCACTATAAATTTGAAGCGTCATGGTAGCCGAATTTTTAGGGCTGTCTACAGATTTATTTATAGATTCAGATGGATTAGGCTTCTCAGTATTTTCCTTAGGAACCTGTTTTATTTGCTCCTTTAACGAAGCAATTTCTTGATTTGCCTGTGCAAGCTTTTTTTGAAGTTCCATTACTTGCTCTCCATTTGTGGAGGCCTTTGTCGGAAGACCGATGCTGAAATCGAAACGAGTAGCTAAAGCTATCAAAGCTCCCACAAGAAATAAGGCAATGCCAAATGCACGGATTGCAGAATTATTCATCAATTAACGACCTCCGTTTGCAATCACTTGTCGGACTTGTTCCTCAGTTAAATTAGAGCGAATACTTATATCTGCTACGGACATTCCTTGCTTATTAAGTTCAAGCACCTGACTTACAATAATTTGATGAATGGGTTTTGTTTTGGCAGCTACTTGTCCGTTTTTGGATACTTGAGCTGCTTGTTGCACAGCTTGCATGACCTGTTGAACCTTTTGATTGGATACTGAGTTATTTATTGCTGACGGTGTTTTAACCTGAAACTCAGGCTCAAGCAGTAGCTCCTCTTCGACAATTTTAAGTCGTCGCTTCAAATTATTGGTTTCCTGGAAAATTGAAATCGATAATTCTTCCACATCCTGTTCGACTTTTTTTGCACTATTTTTGAAAAAGAACGATACAATGATAAGAACAATACCTACGCTCATAAGTATGATGGATAAATCCACTAGTTTCACCCCATTAAAAGTATGTAATTATCCTGCATAAACAGGCAGTCAGTTATCTGTACTGAAAGCGAAGTGTCAGATACAAGATTCCCACTCCAAGATTTAAGTGAAACAAAAAATATAAGTGAGAGATTACTGACCATAAATCCCGATTGAGGCCAACAAGATGTTGGTCACACAAGCATTTCCGCAGGATGAGGAGTCTTAGCTTGTGTTCCTCTACAGCAATCAGGTAGGATGAGGAAAAACCCACCGATTGAAGTTTCACTTTATAAGGTATTTTACCATATGCAAACTTAATATGAAATGAAGGTAGATTTTTTTTCAGTTTGTGTTATAATGGGTTAGTCGTATAAATCATGCTCAAATTTAAATTCTTGATATAGAGTGGGAGGGTTAATGATGCGCGTAAACATTACTTTAGCTTGCACAGATTGCGGCGAACGTAACTACATTTCTAAAAAGAACAAGCGTAACAATCCAGAGCGTCTTGAACTTAAAAAATATTGCTCTCGCGAGAAGAAATACACTCTTCACCGTGAAACTAAGTAATCGCTCATTAAGCCAAAACCACAAGTGGTTTTGGCTTTCTACATTTTACTAGGAGGTAGCTTGGCATGGATAAATCAACATTGCGAAACAGGGTAAAGGAAGCGCTTGCAACTATGAGTGAGGAAGCTTATCTTGAGCAGTCTTTAGCTATAGTAAAAAAAGTGCTACAGGAACCATATATAATAGAAGCAAAAACGATTGGTATTACCATTTCCAATAAACCAGAAGTCGACACAATTGATCTGATAGACGAATTATGGAAGCTTGGTAAAAAAGTTGCTGTTCCAAAATGTAACCCAAAAACAAGAGAAATGACATTTTACGTTATTAATTCTTTTGAACAGCTTGAAACTGTATATATGCATTTACGTGAGCCAATTCCAGAAAAATGTGAGTTTGTTGACGCAAATGAGATGAATGTCCTACTTGTTCCAGGTGTTGCTTTTGACCAATATGGCTATCGAATAGGCTACGGCGGTGGTTATTATGACCGCTATGTATTAAACTATAAAAAGGGTAAGCTCATGTCATTGCTATTTGATGAACAGCTAGTTGATCGTGTTCCTACAGAAGCACATGATTGCCCAGTTGATATCATTGTGACGCCCACAATACGTATAGATTGTGTTGCACAACGAGGAGCGAATTAAAATGGATAAAATGTTAGATATTTATGAATTATTGAAAACATACGGCACTTATATTTACACACGTGATCCTATTGGAGATTTGATGCTAATGGAGGATGAAATTCGTGAGTTGTATAAAGCAAATGTGCTAGATAGTAAAGATTACCAAATGGCATTGTTACTAATTCGACAAGAAACTACAAAACTTCGTATGAAAGAAAATAATCAATCTTGATTGAAAGATTACGAATATGGGTATTGTAAAAATAGTGTAACATGTTTGTAATATTCAAAGAAACAGTGGCTTTCCACTGTTTTTATGATTTTATGAAACTTTTTACAATGCAAAACGTATATATAAGTATCCAGCGCATAGGAGTAAGGATAAAAGTTTTTAAAAAAATATATCTGTTGATTATCTGTAAAAAAAAGATTAAGATATATTTTGTTTCAGTAACAAATGTTAAAAATTATTATTTTTTTGGGTAAGAAAGTAGGGAGGATGTTAGGAATGAAATCAATTAAGTGGCCTAAACATTCATTTATGATACTAGCAATTGTAGCAACTTGGATAAAAACGGTCATTGTTTATCACACAAGTTTTGAGATGAAAATTGAAAATGCGATGCAACAATTTATCTTGTTTATTAATCCATTAAGTTTCTTACTCTTTGCTTATGGATTAGCATTATTCTTTAAATCAACAAAGGCTAAAAACCGATATATTATTACTGTCAGTGTTCTTTTATCAATTGTCTTATATGGAAATGTGGCATTCTATCGTTTCTACAATGACTTTATTACATTACCGGTATTATTCCAGACAAATAATTTCAGTGATTTAGGAACTTCTGTAGCAGCAATTGTAAACCCATGGGATCTGTTGTATTTTGTTGATGTACTTATTCTAATTTTAGCTAATAAATATCTACCTAGAATGAAAGAAGCAGTAAAAGTTAACGTGGAATTCCGTCGTGCGTTCTTCGTTTTAGCGATTGCTATGTCTTTCTTAAACTTAGGACTAGCAGAAACAGAGCGCCCACAACTGTTAACACGTAGCTTTGACCGCGAGTTACTTGTGAAAAACATTGGTACGTACAACTATCACTTATATGATATTTATATTCAATCAAAATCATCTGCTCAACGTGCATTAGCGGATGGTAGTGAACTAGTAGAAGTGAATAACTATATTCGCTCTAACCAGGCAGCCATAAACCCTGAAATGTTTGGTAAATACAAAGGGCGTAACTTAATTGTTGTGTCAATGGAATCTTTACAAAACTTCGTCATTAATAATCAGATGGATGGTCATGAAATTACACCGTTCTTAAATTCTTTAACAAAAGATAAAGATACTTTTTATTTCAGTAATTTCTATCACCAAACAGGCTTAGGTAAAACGTCTGACTCAGAGTTTATCTTAGAAAACTCATTGTTCGGCCTAGGTCGTGGTGCTGTATTCTTCACACATGGTGGAAATACGTACAACTCAATGGCAGATCGTCTTGGAGAAAACGGCTACTTTACAAATGTCATGCATCCAAATAATAAATCATTCTGGAACCGTGATATCATGTATCAATCTTTAAATATCGATAAATTCTATGATATAGAATCATATACTATTGGCGAAGGGGAAGCTGTTAACTGGGGAATGAAAGATATCCCATTCGTAGAGCAATCTGCAGCATTAATGAAAGATATGCCACAGCCATTCTATTCTCGACTAATTACATTAACGAACCATTATCCGTTCACATTGGATCCAGATGATATCATGATACCTGAATATACTTCAAATTCAGGTACATTAAATCGCTACTTCCAAACAGTTCGTTATATGGATGAAGCACTGAAAGACTTCTTCCAAAGTTTAAAAGATCAAGGTGTATATGATAACTCTATTATCGTGATGTATGGTGACCATTACGGTATTTCAGAAAACCATAACAAGGCGATGGCCCAGTATTTAGGAAAAGAAAGCATCACACCATTTGATAATGCAATACTACAAGAAGTACCTTTATTCATCCATATCCCTGGAGCTGGGGATGGTAAAGAAATGACTGAGGTAGCTGGACAAATGGATTTACGTCCAACAATCTTACACCTTCTTGGCGTTGAAACATCAAAAGATATGCAAATGGGCGCAGATCTATTCTCACCAGAGCATGAAGACTTTGTTATATTCCGCGATGGTCGATTTATAACAGATAAATATGTTTATGCTGGAGAAGCTTGCTATGACAAAGCTACTGGTGAAGAGATTGATAGCGAGCCATGTCAGCCATACGCTGATCGTGCTACAATGGAATTAGAAAATTCCGATGCTATCATTAACGGGGATTTGCTTCGATTCTATGATGAAAAGACTGGTAATTTGAAACAAGAAGCTGTGAAATAACTTAAAGAGAGATCTCTATTTATGGAGATCTCTTTTTTTGTTTAAGTTAACTTGTGGGAAAGATTGTTGTTCGTGTAGAGCAGAAATTTCTCTCAGATAGCGGAAAAACTGCTCCAGACGGGTGGCGATAGTAACTGCTCGGGGGAAGGGTAGAAACGCTCAGGTGGCGAGAAAAATCGCTCAGGCGGTATGAGGGCACGCTCAGGTAGCTACGAAAACTGCTCGATTGAAAGAGATTGTATCCCTCAATTCTGATATACATAGAAAAAGAGCAGCCTCGTAGTGAGACTGCCCTTGTTTCCGTCTAGATTTTAGTGTAATTTTGGTGGGTAACCGCTATGAACGATTGTCATAATGACGAACCAACCGAATACTACAGCACTTAATAAGTTGAAAACAACACTTAAAAGGTTCTTTTCTTTAATTGCTTGGAATGTACCAATTACAGCAAAAATAGCTACTAGACCAAAAATAACCATTAATAAGTTCATTAAAAATTGACACTCCTTTCGACATCAGAAAATGAATGTCGTAAACAATATTCCTCCTTAATTGTAAACGTTCTACCTGTTTTTGTCGAGAACTAAAATAGCCTAAACTATGAACATTTATCGTCAAATTGTGGCAAAGGCTGTATAATAGGAAGTTGAGGTGATGACAATGATGAACGTACGAAGTTATTCACTTGGACCCGTCCAAACGAATTGTTATATCGTATCGAATAAAGAGAAGGAATGCTTAATATTTGATCCTGGAGAGGAAGCACAGCGAATAATTAAAGCCATACGCAGTAATGGTTTAACACCATTGGCTATTTTTTTAACACATGCACATTTTGATCATATTGGTGCAGTAGATGCTGTCCGGGAAGCTTTTAATATTCCCGTTTGGATTCATGAAAAGGAAGTTAGCTGGTTAGGGGATCCATCAAAGAATGGCTCTAGCAAATATGCTGCTTTACCAGATTATATTGTGGCGGCACCAGATGAAGAAAATATAATTAAAGAAGAGCGTCTATTTGAAATAAATAATTTCGCTTTCAAAGCAATTTTTACACCAGGACATTCACCTGGCAGTATTTCGTATATATTTGAAAATGATGGCTTTGCTATTGTAGGAGATACGCTATTTGAACAAGGTGTGGGAAGAACTGATCTAATTGGTGGTTCAACTAAGGTGCTTTTGGCATCCATCCATGATAAATTATTAACGTTACCAGAGGATATGATTGTTTATCCAGGCCATGGCAATTACACGACGGTTGGAGCAGAGATGGAAGCAAACCCATTTTTAAATGGATTTTAAAAATGGTGGATCAATTAAGCCCCAGCGTATTGTAGCTGCCGCTTTGCTTTCGCTACAGAAAACATTTGTAGCTGCCGCTTTGCTTTCGCTACAGAAAACATTTGTAGCTGCCGCTTTGCTTTCGCTACAGAAAACATTTGTAGCTGCCGCTTTGCTTTCGCTACAGAAAACATTTGTAGCTGCCGCTTTGCTTTCGCTACAGAAAACATTTGTAGCTGCCGCTTTGCTTTCGCTACAGAAAACATTTGTAGCTGCCGCTTTGCTTTCGCTACAGAAAACATTTGTAGCTGCCGCTTTGCTTTCGCTACAGAAAATATTTGTAGCTGCCGCCTTGCTTTCGCACAGATAAACAATGCGTCCGAATTTTGTTCGAGCTCGCTCGAAAAGCTCCTCTTCAAAATCCGGGACATCCGCCAGGGGCTTTATCTTGATTCAGCGGGCGTTTGTACGCCCACTGAATAGGAAAAAACCACATTCATCTCGCCACCTATAGAGCTGGGAGTATCCTGCTGAATATAGATAAATTATACAATTTCATCTACTTGTGCTAAAATGAAAATAGGTGATGTAAATGGAATTAATTTTACTCTTATCGCTGCTTACTGATTTTAATTATTTAATTCAACATAGTCCGTTTATTAAAGTATATATATATACTATATTTGATAAAATTTCTGTTTTTGATACGAATTTTGAAGTAACAATTGATTTAACAGACAATGTAAATTTTGAAACAAAGATATATTTATCTCATATTACACTTAATAAATGGCTGAGAAAAGTAATTTACAGTAAATCAGATAATGATGAGGAATTAGTATCCCTTTTATAAGAAAAATTATAAAAGGGGAGATAATCATTAATGCTTGAATTATTAACACAACCATTGACAATTTTGTTAGAGGCTTTTTTTCATTTTACAGGGAGCTATGTTTTTGCAATCGTACTTCTGACGGTGCTAACACGTTTAATTTTACTGTATCCAAATTTCAAGTCTTTTAAATCTCAACAGGTGGTTACACAAACTACCCAAGGGAATAAGGAGCAATTATTAGCGCTACAAACAAAGTTAAGCCAAGCTAAAACAGATGAAGAACGTAAAGAGTATCAATTGCAAATGTCTCGATTAATGATGGAAAACTTTTCAGGAATGAAAACGGGATGTCTAACAGCGCTTATACAATTTCCGATTTTAACTGGCTTGTATTTAACCATTTCTAAAAACAATGCTATTATGCATGAGAGCTTACTATGGTTTAATCTTGGTTCTGCAGATATTTTTATGGCGGCTGTTGCAGGTTTAGCGATGATGATTCAAATGTATTTATCATTTAAGCTAGCAGAAAATAGTAATCCACAAATGAAAATGATGATAGGGATCATGCCTGTTATGATAGTATTCTCATCTCTATTCATGCCGTCAGCCATCCCATTCTATTGGACCGTGTCCTCTATTTGGATGATTGTACAAACAATTGCGTTTAATCAATACAAACCTAAACTAACTTCATAAAGTATTAATCCCCCTTACCCTAAAGGGGGATTTTATTATGCTCATAAAAGATAGAGACAAAAAAAGCGTGCCTCATATTTTAAATGAGGCACGCGATTTTCTCTGTATTAATGACCGCCACCAGGTACGTGAATAAATGTTGTATAGTACGTGAAGCCAGCGAAGAATACAGTTAAATATGCTCCGAAAATGTACATGTACATACGTTCTGAAAGGTTTAAGAAGCCTAATAATAAGAATAAACCTGTATTACCTACGAATAATAGCGATACTTCGTTCATACCACCAAGGTAGAACATAACTGCAAAAATACCTGTCCAGAATGCCATAACTTTATACATATTATCCATGAAATTTCCCCTCCTTTTGCCCACGACACAATAATCTCTTACTCATTATAAATGATATGAAAGGTGTCTGTAAACTGGAACTTCTCCTTCTTTGTGACAAACAAATGGAATTTTAAATTAGCGATCTATTTCTGTCACGTTTATTTCATATTTACATAAATCACAATTATGTATCATACTTTCAATCTGAATAAATTCATTACTAGAAAATAATGCATCTAACTGACCCTTTAAATAGGATTCATGTAAAGAACATACAATTTCTGAATGGGTAGTAAGCTGTTCCTGGAACGGACAATTAAATATGGAGAATATCACCTTTTTGCCATGCTCTGTTTGCTGAATTTGTGGAATATAGCCAATTAATGCAGCATTATCTGTTAATAGTTGAAGCTTTTGGTCGAAGGAAAGGGTATTATTTAATTTTAACTCAGCACTTACATAATTTTTCATCTGCTGGAAACCATCTTGATAGCTGATGTCCATACATTTTGTTAAAGCAGATGGGCCAAATTCCTGAATTAATTGTATTGTCCACTTCAATAGTCGATCCTCATCCCGCCTTGGGAATGTTAATGATACTCCTTTTTCGGAAGCCTTATATACACGGCCAGGTCGCCCTCCCTTACCTGTCTTAGCAAAATCAGCAGTAATTATATTAATTTCTGAAAGTTTTGTTAAGTGCAGGCGTGCAACGTTTGGATGAATGCCGAATTTATCAGCAATATTTTGGACCGTTACTGTTTTTCTCTCTTTCAAGATGTACTCATAAATCGAGTATCTAGTTTCATCGGCTAATGTACTAGTAATCTTTAATGGATGGATCATTTGCTTCACCTCAATTGAATTTTTCAAATATTATTTAGTCTACCAAGTGTTAGTAAAATAATCATGTTGATTCTATTATATTGTATTATTGAAAAAGATACAGTTCCTTTCGGCATAAATATTAACTTTTTCATGTGGGGATGTTCTTTTTTAGTGGAAATTTGCAAGTTATCCACATTTTTATACCAAAAAACAAATTTGATAGGCGTTTTAACAGCAAAATTTTATTTTGAGAAAAGGGCTTTTCTCGTGGCGTATTCGTAACTATACTAGGAAATATCGAATAGGGCGGTCATATTCGAATGAACTAGAAGAGAGGTGCAAATGTGCAGAATTTTGAAACAGTTGTCGAACAAAAATGTGAGCAACTTTTACTAAGGGCTTATCATTTTGGTGCATCAGATTTATTACTAGTACCTGAAATGGAACGGTATCGTCTTTATTTTCGGAAATACGATAAGCTACTTCAGGCTGGTGAGCTACCGAACGATCTAGCAGAACGAATGATTTCCTTTTATAAATTTTTAGCAGCCTTAGATATTAGTGAGCGTCGCAAACCCCAAAGCGGCTCCTTTCAGAAATCGATGGAGAAAGATCCATATGCCTTCCGGGTATCTACACTTCCCTCAGTGTTTTTAAAAGAAAGTCTGATTATACGACTTCTTCTTCAAAACCATGCTTTTCCACTTACTTCTTTATGTTACTCCAAATTCGAAGCGAACATCTTAATGGAGCTTGTGAAACATCGACAAGGGCTCCTATGCTTCACAGGGGCAACCGGGTCTGGAAAATCAACTTCGTTATATTCACTCATTCATTATTGCTCAACAGAATTACATCGTCATGTTATCTCCTTGGAAGATCCTGTAGAAAATAATCAAGCGAATCTTCTTCAAATTCAAGTAAATGAACGAGCTGGTGTTACATATGCTGCAGGCTTAAAGGCTATTTTACGCCACTCACCTGATGTCATTATGATTGGTGAAATACGTGATAAAGAAACTGCCAAAATCGCAATAGAGGCAGCCTTAACAGGTCATTTAGTGGTAAGCACCATTCATGCTAAGGATTCGGTCAGCTGTCTTTATCGACTAATCGACTTAGGCGTTTCTGTAGAAGAACTTCGTCAAACGGTAATAGGTATTGTTGCACAAATACTTTTCCAGTCACCAATTATTCAGGAAGAACGTCGCGCATTGTTTGAAATATTAAGCGACGGTCATCTTCAAGAGGCCATCAAAGCAATCATGCAAAATACTACCTATGAGCTGCCGTATGATTTAACACTTGCAGGTCAAAGAGATTTAATAGAGGGGCAAAAATATGCAACTACGAAAATACACTGACAAGATGTTAGTTGAATACAAAAAAGCTACAAAATGGCGGGTAAAGGAGCAAGCACATTTCTTCAGTCGATTAAGTGTGCTAATGCAAGAGGGTTATTTATTTCCTCAAGCAATTTCAATCCTCCTACCACACCATATTGAGGCACATGAAGAAATTCAGCAACGAATCGACGAAAAACTTAGGCAAGGGATAGGTGTTACAGGGATTTTGGAAACATTAAGGCTTGCAAGGCATCATTTAGTGGCGATTGCAGTTGCTGAAAATAATGGTCATATGATTGAGGCTTTAAAAGGAGTAGCAAAGCAAATGGCTGTAAGTGAGGCAACTAAGAAAAAATTATTGAGACTTCTCTTATATCCAGTAGTACTCATTGTATTTTTGTTACTATTGTTTTTTGTATTTCGTACGGTATTTTTTCCAAATATAGAAAAAATGATTTCGAGTCGAACTCCTAGCAATGATCAAACAATGATTGGGCTATCAAAAATGTTCTTGCATTTCCCAGATGCTCTTGTCTTATTAGGTATAGCTTCGATTGGTAGTATTTTGTTTTTCCAGCTCTATCTTAAACGTCAGTCAATGGCCCGTCAGCTTACAATCATCTCAAAAATCCCGTTTGTCCAAATTTATGTGCGATTATCTTTAACGAGGCAATTTGCTGCCTATTTAGGGAGTCTACTAGAAAGTGGTTTTTCATTACAGGCCAGTCTGCAAATATTGGAGGAGCAGCGATTACAGCCACTTTTGCAGCATTTGGCTCGATGTCTCAAAGAGCGCGTTGTTTTTGGAGATACTTTGACACAGGCTGTTCAATTAACAGCTGTTTGGCAGAGGGACTTCTCCATATTTGTTGAGCATGGTGAGAAAAGTGGCTATTTAGGAAAAGAGCTTTTACTCTATAGCGAATTGTTGACAGACAAGCAGGAGCAATTATTGCACCGAATACTTGCATTTGTACAGCCAACTTTTTTTATCATCATTGCTATCTGTATCGTTGCTGCATATGTTAGTTTGCTATTACCCATTTATCACATGATTGAACTAGTATAGGAGGATTATTATGGAAAAAATAAAGCGCCAAGCTGGATTCACGCTTATCGAAATGTTAATTGTACTTCTAATTATTTCCATCCTAATTTTAATCACAATCCCAAATGTGACGAAGCATTTTGCCACAATCGATGAGAAGGGCTGTAAAGCTTATATTTCTATGGTACAGGGACAAGTAGAAGCATATCGGGTGGATTTTATGGCTTATCCAACAATCGAGGATTTAGTAACAAAGGGGTATTTGAAGGAAAATGAAACGAGCTGTCCGAATAAGGAAGAAATTATGATTACAAATGAGGGGGAGGTTAAATTGGCAAATGCCTCTTCAGGATCGGACTCTAGCGGCGGATGAACGTGAGTAGCTTAAAAAATGATCAAGGATATACGTTGCTTGAAATGTTAATTGTGTTATTTTTTGTGATGTGTTTAACTGCGATTGTCATGAAGTACTCATTGAAACAAGCAGAAATAAAAGAACTTGAGCGTTTTTTTACACAAGTGCAATTGGATATTCAATATATTCAAACCTATAGTATGCATCATAGAGAATACATCTCGATGAAGTTTGAAAGCTCGACAAAACGCTATATTATCAAAAAAGATTTTTATACTCATTTATATGACAGGCCTTTTCCGAAAGGGGTTGAATTAATGCCGGCTTCGAGCTCCGTGCAAACCATTATGTATAACTATAGTGGCAATGTCATGACTGCAGGAACTGTAACATTTAAAACACCTCAAGGCATTAAAAGAGTTGTGATTACACTTGGACGAGGGAGAGCTAGAGTTGAATGAGACAGGCTATTCATTTGTAGAAACGATTTTATCCATTGGCATCCTTATGTTACTATGTGTGGCATTATTACCAATTAGCTATTCAATGAAAACAAATTTATCTAACAAAAAGCTAGAGGTTATCGCAGCAGAGACTGCCTATGAGGGTTTAAAGCAATACTGGCATTCACGGCAACAGGAAGGTTCAAAAACAATTGAAAATGTGGATTTTCATTGGATATTTGAGGGACAAGAAATATGTGTAACCTTTCAAAATACACGTGAAATACGTGAAAAATGTATACGGCTGACAGGTGAAGTCAATGAATGAGAAAGGGTATACATTGCTTGAAGCTTTATTTCAATTAGTCGTGTTTGTACTAGTTATGCAGCTTGTTGTGTTAATTATGCTTTGGTATGCCGAGATGAAAACGACAGTAATATCTGATGAACAATCAAAGTGGGAGCTATTTGTATACGATTTAAATAGTTATTTTGAAAATATTACTTTTTTTACGATTCGACAGAACCAAAAGAGAATAACCTTTGAATCGGGGAATACGATTCATAATATTGATTGTTATAATAATTTAATTCGTGACCAAGTAAATGGTGGGCATGTACCGATGTTAATTGGTATTAATAAATGCCAATTTCAATATGAAAATAATAGGGTTACTGTAGCTGTTGAATTTCCAAGTGGTATCCAAAAGGAGCGAACCTTCTATGTACCAATTATTGAAAAATGACAGAGGGGCTATTTTTTTAATCGCAATTGCATTATTATTTTTTGTAACTACTTTTGTTCTTACGTATTGTACGTCTTATGAAATTCAGTATCGAACATATGATTCGCTTGAAAAAATGAATGTTCGCGCTACGATAAATTTATTAGGACAAATTTTGTCAGACAGTGTAGAATCGTAGTTATAAGAAGGTGATTCGAATGCGAAAAATATATTTAGTTGGCTTTATGGGCTGCGGGAAAAGTGCGTTAGGAAGACGTTTAAGCTATTTGTTAAAGATGCCCTATTATGATATGGATCATGAAATTGTGAGACAGCAGGGTATGACAATTCCTCAGATTTTTGAAAAATACGGAGAGGCACGGTTTCGGGAAATAGAAACAGAATTTTTGAAAAATTTCCGTGATGAAGCTTGTATTATTTCAACTGGTGGTGGCGTTGCCGTCAATGCTGAAAACAGGAAAATAATGAGACGCAGTGGACTCGTGTTTTTTTTAGATGCGACATTCGAAGATATTTATAAGCGAATACAGCATGATCAAAACCGACCGATTGTGCAAAGCTCAACGAAAGAAGAGCTAGAGAAGCTGTATCATTACAGAAGGAAATTTTACCGTGATGCAGGACATATTCAAGTGTTAACAGAGGGCAGAACCATCCGTCAAATTCTTGAGTATTTAGTATTCCAAGTTAAAAGGCTAAAAGGCGAACGATGATTAGTGAAAATAACTATAACATTCGTTATTTATTATAATTTAAAAAATGTTTGCCTTTTCAATATATTTAATGTTAGGATATAGACAAATAAGTAACTAAATGTTCATTGAATACTAAATAGTACCAAGATGAATCTTGGGCGGATGATTGTGCGGGGAGAGCGCGTAGAGACGCCGCCGAAGGAGCAAGTAGCAAAAGGCTATGAATCTCTCAGGTAAAAGGACTCGTACAAGACGCAACTCTGGAGAGAGCTGTAGTATAACAATAACAGCCACCAAAGGGGAAAGCCGGCTGATTGGCAAAGAGACAATGCGAGCCAGTCTGGTGTAACTTTCAGGTGCAAGGACAGAGAATCCCGAAAAAGGGGTTCGTCTGTCTTTTTTTATGTCTTTATACGGCAAGTATAGACCGTATTCATACAAGAAGCAGACGAACTACTACTAAGTAGAATGTAACTAACAATAAGGGGGCAAAAATGAATGGCGAGTGAATTAAAACGTACACCTCTATTTGAAGAATACGCAAAATACGGTGCTAAAACAGTTGACTTTGGTGGATGGGAATTACCAGTTCAATTCTCTTCTATTAAAGAAGAACACGATGCAGTGCGTAATCGTGCAGGCTTATTTGATGTATCACATATGGGGGAAATTTTAGTAACAGGACCCGAAGCATTAGATTTTTTACAAAATCTTCTGTCCAATGATATTTCGAAAATTGCAGTAGGTCAAGCGCAATACAACGCAATGTGCTATGAAGATGGTGGTGTTGTCGATGATTTATTAACGTATAAATTAGCAGACAATCACTATTTATTATGCGTCAATGCCGCAAATATTGAAAAAGATTATGATTGGATGATGGAGAATCAACATCAATATGATGTGACGATTGACAATCAATCAGATGCCTATGCACAAATTGCTTTACAAGGGCCATTAGCAGAAGAGGTTCTTCAATCTTTAACAACGACTGATATTAGTGCCATTAAATATTTCCGCTTCCAAGAGGATGTAGAGGTTGCAGGACATAAAGTATTAGTTTCTCGTAGCGGTTATACGGGAGAAGATGGCTTTGAATTGTATGGTGCTCCAGAAGATATTAAAGCTTTATGGGGTAAAATTTTAGAGGCTGGTCAAGACAAAGGTGTTGTTCCTGCAGGTCTAGGCTGTCGTGATACACTTCGTTTCGAAGCGGGTCTCCCACTATACGGACAAGAGCTATCAGCAACGATTTCGCCACTAGAGGCTGGTATTGGCTTTGCTGTGAAATTGAATAAAGAGGACTTTATCGGTCATGATGCATTAGTAGCTCAGAAGGAAAATGGTCTTCCACGCAAACTGGTAGGAATTGAAATGATTGATAAAGGAATTCCGCGTCATGGTTACAAGGTATTTAAGGATGGTCAGGAAATCGGTGAAGTGACAACTGGTACACAGCTTCCTTCTTCTAAACGTAATGTTGGTCACGCATTAATTGACAGTCAATTCGCAACAATCGGAACTGAGCTAGAAATTGAAATCCGTGGAAAGCACTTAAAAGTAATAACAGTTGAAACACCGTTTTACAAACGTTCAAAATAATAGTTGAAAAGAGGGACCTACATTTATGAAACATCGTTATTTACCAATGACGGAACAAGATCAAAAAGAAATGTTAGACGTAATCGGTGTATCCTCAGTTGATGAGTTATTTGAGGATATCCCTGAGAAAGTCCGTTTTAAAGGCCTTTATGACATCAAGGAAGCAAAATCAGAATCGGCTTTATTAAAAGAATTAACAGCTCTAGCTGCCAAAAATAAGGATACAAATGCCAATGTATCATTTTTAGGTGCAGGTGTTTACAATCACTATAAACCAGTAATCGTGGATCATGTCATTTCTCGTTCAGAGTTCTATACAGCTTATACACCATATCAACCAGAGATTTCACAAGGGGAACTACAAGCAATTTTTGAATTCCAAACGATGATTGCTGAGCTAACTGGTATGGATCTCGCTAACTCTTCTATGTATGACGGTGGTACAGCATTAGCAGAGGCGGGTATGCTGGCAGCTGGTCATACACGTCGTAAGAAAATTTTAGTGTCTGAAACAGTGCATCCAGAATACCGCGATGTTGTGGCTACATATGCCTACGGTCAATCGATTGATATCGTGACTGTTCCACACAAAAATGGTGTAACAGATATTGACGCATTAAAAGAGTTAATTGATGACAACACAGCAGCTGTTATTGCACAATATCCAAACTTCTTTGGTCAAGTGGAGGACATTCAAGTAATTGGAGATATTGCACATGAAGCAAAAAGCTTATTTGTCGTGTCTTCTAACCCACTTGCATTAGGTATTTTAACACCTCCTGGTAAGCTTGGAGCTGATATTTGTGTAGGTGATGCACAAGTTTTCGGAATTTCTGAAGCATTCGGTGGTCCACACTGTGGTTTCTTTGCGGTAACGAATAAATTAATGCGTAAGGTTCCAGGTCGTCTGATTGGTGAAACAGTGGATGGCGAAGGTCGTCGTGGCTATGTATTAACATTACAAGCGCGTGAACAACATATCCGTCGTGATAAAGCAACATCTAATATTTGCTCAAACCAAGCACTTCTTGCACTTGCAGCTTCTGTAGCTATGACAGCTCTAGGTAAACAAGGTATTCGTGAAATGGCTATGCAAAATATCGCGAAAACACGTTATGCGAAAAATGCCTTTGAAGCAGCAGGCTTTACAGTAGCATTCCAAGGTGCACACTTTAACGAAATCGTTGTGAAAACGAATAAGTGTGTGAAAGAAATCAACAAAGGCTTAATCGAAAAGGGTATTATCGGTGGATATCCTTTAGGTCAAAATTATGACTCTCTTAAACATCATGTGCTGATTGCCGTTACGGAATTACGCACAAAAGAAGAAATTGATGCACTTGTTGCAGAAATGGGGGCTCTTCATGCATAACGAAAATCAATCACTCATTTTTGAAATTTCAAAAGAAGGTCGCGTTGGCTATAGCTTAGAAGCACTGGATGTACCTGAGGTTGACCTAGCCGATTTATTACCAGCAAACCTAGTACGTGCTGAGGCTGCGGAATTACCTGAAGTATCTGAGCTTGATATTATGCGTCACTATACAGCACTTTCTCGTCGTAACCACGGGGTAGATTCTGGCTTCTACCCACTTGGCTCTTGTACGATGAAATATAATCCGAAAATTAACGAAGCAGTTGCACGTCTTTCAGGCTTTGCCAATGTTCACCCATTACAGGATGAGTCAACAGCACAAGGTGCAATGGAGCTGCTCTATGATTTACAAACTTCTTTAGTAGAAATTACAGGAATGGATGAAGTAACATTACAACCTGCAGCAGGTGCTCACGGTGAATGGACAGCATTAATGATGATTCGTGCGTTCCATGAAGCAAATGGTGAGGAGCATCGTAATAAAGTGATTGTTCCTGACTCAGCTCATGGTACAAATCCAGCATCAGCAACAGTTGCAGGCTTTGAAACAATCACTGTTAAATCTGATGAGAATGGTCTAGTAGATATTGAAGATCTTCGCAAAGTAGTAGGTCCTGACACAGCTGCATTAATGCTAACAAACCCTAATACACTAGGTCTATTTGAAGAGAATATTATCGAAATGGCAGAGCTTATCCACTCTGTAGGCGGTAAAGTGTACTATGATGGTGCTAACTTAAATGCCGTTATGAGTAAAGCACGCCCAGGTGATATGGGCTTCGACTGTGTGCATTTAAATCTGCACAAAACATTCACAGGTCCACATGGTGGCGGTGGTCCAGGTTCAGGTCCAGTAGGTGTAAAAGCAGATTTAATTCCATTCCTACCAAAACCGGTACTAGTGAGAACAGAAGATGGAACATTCCACTTTGATTACGAGCGTCCACAATCAATCGGACGTGTGAAACCTTACTATGGTAACTTTGGTATTAACGTACGTGCATATACTTATATCCGTACAATGGGTCCAGATGGCTTAAAAGCTGTAACAGAATACGCTGTGCTAAACGCAAACTATATGATGCGTCGATTAGAACCATTCTACGATCTACCATATAACCGCCATTGTAAACATGAATTTGTTTTATCTGGTCGTCGTCAAAAGAAACTTGGCGTACGTACATTAGATATCGCAAAACGTCTGTTAGACTTTGGCTACCATCCACCAACAACATACTTCCCATTAAATGTGGAAGAGGCGTTAATGATTGAACCAACAGAAACAGAATCAAAAGAAACGTTAGATGCATTCTGCGATGTGATGATTCAAATTGCAAAAGAAGCAGAAGAAAATCCATCCATCGTTCAAGAAGCACCACATACAACAGTCGTATCTCGTCTTGACGAAACACGCGCTGCTCGTACACCAGTGCTTCGTTATCAAAAAGCATAGAACTACAAGCGTCCAATGAGTGTTCATACTTATTGGACGCTTTTTTTTTGGCTTCTAGCGGATAGAACAGTTAGAGTGGTGGATAGAATGAGCAAAGTGTTGGATAGGAGAGAGAAAGTGGCGGATAAAATGAATAGAGTGACGGATAGAAGTGGCAGATCTTACTGGATAAGTTTTCTCAATATATGGAGCAAGGTTTCTCACAACATTTGGGGAACATTCCGATAATGAAGCAGAAAAAAGAGCAAGAATTACTTGCTCTCATGTTGTTGAAATACTATTATGTCAATGAAATCAAGGTGACAAATTAAAAAGTAATAGCCCTTTTTCAAAACGAGGGGGTTGATCGTATTTTCTTCTGGTATTTTACACAAATGTAAAGTGATAAATTGAAATCTTAGCCATCACTATATTGCTAAAAATGGAGTTTAGGTAACATTTCCCTATACAAAAGCAGTGTTAGCAATAAGTGGCTTTATGTATCATTACAAAGTAGTTTTATGCACAAAATGTAGGTTGACAGCTATAGAATTTATCACTATTCTATCAATTTAATGATTTTTGAAGGAAGAGAATATTTAAAGTTCTACACTATTGTTGATTGGAGTGCAAGGCTACTCGACTCCCGTGGGATAGCGAGACAGACGAGACCCTGCACGGAGCGTCAGCGCAGGAAGCGGCTCGTCGCTCGCCCACAGGAAGCTTTGCTCTGTGCGAAAGCGAAGCGTCAGCAACAAAGCGAGTAGCCTGGAACGGAAATCACCTTCATTTTGGCTAAATATTCATAAAGAGTCCCTTGACCATTTAGTTTTTCAACACTATGAGAGCAAGAATTACTTGCTCTTGTCTTTTATACCTAAATAAGTAAATGACCTCCAAATATACTCTAATGGTCCGAAGCGGAATTTGGATAACCATAGCTTACTAAGTATTATTTGTAATACAAAAATAACAATGGCAATTAAGATAGCTGTCGTTAAGTGTAGCTTTCCGTAAACACCAAACGCAAATGGTCCAAATAAAAACGTACAAATAATGGATTGACTGATATAGTTTGTAAAGGCCATTCTTCCTGGGTATGCGAGCCATTGCAATACTTTCTTTCCCTGTAACGTTTGATAAATGAAAAGGAGGCTAATGGCATAAAAGATAGTAAGAAGTGGTGAACTCATATATTGAATCAATGGTGTGGCTGATGGATTATCTAAAACGAAGGGAAGTATCCAACTCAGTGTTCCACCCAAAATTAGAGTGATGAGCCACGTAATGAAAAAGCCTTTTCGTAACTCTTGAAAACGATGAATCCATTTTTTCTTTGCAACTGCTGCCCCAAATAAGAACATTAGTAAGAAGGGTAGATTGGTGAATATATACAATAGAGGGTTACCTAAATAAAGGACGTAGAGCCCATTACGCATTGTATAAAATAATCTTTCCATTAAATTTGCATCGAGTAATTCTTGAATAGTCCCGTTTTGATGGGCATCTATCGTAGCTTGCATAAGCTGACGATTTTCCTCTGACATCGTCATGGTCATCGTTGGATCAGTGGAAAGAGAACCCAGTGTTAAAAGCCCAAAAAGCAAGCTATATAAAGCAACACTGATGAATAGCATAGTATTTGGCTTTAACTTATGCATTAGAAGTAGTAACAATCCTAAAATCGCATAGTCTGTTAAAATGTCCCCAAACCAAATGAAATAGGCGTGGATACAGCCGAAGATAAATAAGGCAATAAGGCGTCGACTATAAATGCTCCAGAAATTTAATTGTTTTGCAACGGTTCTTTCGTGCATAATTACCATTCCAAAGCCGAATAGCATGGAAAAAAGCATTACAAACTTACCATCGATAAACATAGCAAGTAAATCCTTCACTAAATAATCTGCCTGGTTCCAAAAAGAGGTCCATTCATTGTTAAAGCTTGGATCTTCCTGCATGTAAACTGGGTAAAGAAACCAAACAATATTCGCAAGTATGATTCCTAGTAAGGCGAACCCTCTTAAAATATCAAGTGCTTCTATCCGCTCTTTGGCAGATATAGGAGAAAGCTTTTGTTTCATTTCCATCCATCCTTTTGTTGTAATTTGATTTTTTATCTATTTAGTGACTTTAAATCCTATTTATCAGGATTTTATAAGGAAGACATGATTTGGTTCAAAATTTTTTTAAGTCAACAGATTTATTGACAAATAGATGACAAATAATTAATCTAATAATGAATATGTTATTCATTATTGAGAGGGCGTTTATATTGCAAGCAAAAAAGGATGAAGTGAAGAATGAAATTGAGTCTGCTGCACTCAAGCTGTTTTTTAAAAAGGGCTATATAGATGCTAAAATGAGCGATATAGCAAAGGAGATTAATATCTCAGTCGGGAATATTTATACCTATTTTAAAAATAAAAAGGAACTGTTTTATGCTGTTGTCTCACCAACACTAGTGGATTATTTAAAGAATGTTTTAGTGGAAAGCATACATCTCTATAATCAGGCTTATTTTGATGGTACTAAAATTGCTGAAAACGCTGCATTGTTAGAAGAACAAATGAATGCCTTAACCAAATATCGTATGCAGATTGTTATTATTTTTGAGCGAAACAAAGGAACAATCTATCAAAATTCTAAAAATGAGCTAATTGATTTAATGCTTGAAACGAAAAGACCCTATTTAAAAAATAGCTATAAGAGCTATGAAATCAGTAGTGAGGAAAATATAATTTTGTTAGATATTATCTCGAATAATGTAATAGATATGCTGTTAGATTTATTAAAACGGGAACTAAGTGAAGATAGTCGTAAACGAATTTTTGAGGCATTGACTATCTATCGATTATATGGCATGAAAAATTTAAATGAATAGTTTAAAAAATGTAGGTGAAAAACGTCCACCTACATTCTATTTTTGCTCAAAAATGAATTATATATTCACTTTTGAATACGATTTAACGGGGGATTAATATGAACAAAAGATTAGCATTGAAAAATTGTCATATCATTCATGGAGATAGTAATAAGTCTATTGCAGATAATATGACCATTTTAATAAATGAAAATGGCATCATTGAACATATCGGAAAAACGAAGGAATTGAAGATTTCTAAAAACTATAAAACCATCAATTTAGCTGGTAAATATGTGATGCCAGGATTAATAAATGCACATGTACATCTTTTCTCAGATGGAAAACCATTTACAATGTCATCAAATGAAAGCATGTTGAAAACGGGGCATAAGCTGTTAGATACAAAAATGGGTAGAGCATTATTAAAGAAACGAATGAAGAGAAATGCCCTAAACGCCTTACATGCTGGGATAACAACGATGCGTAGTGTGGGTGAATTCTTTTACACGGATGTTCATTTACGGGATGAAATCAAGGCAAATAAATTTATTGGTCCAAATTTGCTTGTATCCGGTTATTTTCTTAGTGTTACTGGTGGGCATGGTGCACCATACTTAGCACTAGTAAGTGATTCACCATGGGAAGGAAGAAAAAATGTAAGAATAAATAGTAAACATGGTGTAGATCTAATAAAAATTTGTGTGACAGGTGGTGTGACCGATGCAAAAGCGATAGGTGAGGCTGGTAGGTTACAAATGACGGAAGAAGAGGTAACTGCTATTTGTGATGAGGCACATAAAATGGGTTTACTCGTAGCGGCCCATGCAGAAAGTACAGAAGGTGTAAGAATCGCCTTAAAAGGTGGGGTGGATACAATTGAACATGGAGCTGAAATGGATGAAGAGATTATTGCCTTATATCAACATAATCCAAAAGCTTTAAGAGGTTATTCTGCTTTAATTCCAACTTGTCAGGCTGGATATCCTGTTGCAACTCTTGATTCAGCAATCACGAAGGTCAAACATGTTGTCAAAGAGAATTCCAAACTAGTTTATGAGGGAATGATCATTAGTTTAAAACAAGCCATCACAAATCATATCAAAATAGGTGTCGGAACTGACGCTGCTATGCCCTATGTTACTCATTATGATTTATGGAGAGAGCTCAATCATTTCTTAAAGTATACAAGCCTTAGTCCAAATCAAGTTATTGAATGTGTAACAAAATCCAATGCAGAAATTTTAGGAATTGATCATATTACTGGAACTGTAGATATTGGGAAACAGGCTGACTTAATTGTTCTAGAGCGAAATCCATTAGAAGCGATACAAACCTTATCAGAGGTAAAGATGGTCTTGATAAAAGGGCATTTGATAAAAAATCCTACAGTTTCTAGAATTAATAAAGTTGATAAATTGTTAAATTCCAAATTTTAATGAGAATAAATTAGCTTATAAAAACCTACCTTTTTACTATCAATATCAATAAAAATACCTATTCATCTATGACTAGATGACTTAGGTAATTATTGCTAATATGCAAAAAATATTGCTATAATGGGTATTGATTGATACATACATAGTAGTAAGAGAGGCGAGAAGATGGATAAAGCTAAACTATTTTTAATGGCAGCAGCTCCAGTGGCTCTAATTGTGCCAATGGAAGTACAAGCGGCTGAAGCAAGTATTGTTAAAATTACTGGAAATAATATTGAAGGGGCTGAAATAACAGCCGATACTTCTTTGGTTCCAAAAGATAAAGAAATTGATTCCTATCAATGGTTTTCAGTTGAGGGAGAAAATCAAACTCAAATAGGTGTGGGTCATAAGATATCGATACCAGCAGGTGCTGCTGATAAAGCCATTATTGTGAAAGTGACAACTAAAGATGGAACTGAGTATTTAAGTGACAAAATGATTGTCCATACTACCTTGCAAGTAGCTGGAAATACCTATGTAAACGGTAAAATCTATCCGGAAATTAATAATCTCAATCCTAAACCTGTAATGAAGAGCTACCAGTGGTATTTCTTTGACAATGGTAAGAAAACACTAATTAAAGGTGCAACAAATATAGAGCTTACCGTTCCAGTTGAAGCGGCGGGGAAACAGTTAGTTGTAGAGGCAAAATCAGAGGATGGAAAAAACTTTACAAGTACACCAATCTCAATCGATGCGCTACAGTTGAAGTTAGATCCTGATCCCTCTATTACGCCATTACAAATTAATGGGTATTCACCAGAAAAATTTGTATTGCCTGGAGATACATTATCCGTTGTGACGCCGACTGTTAAAGATGATACGAGAGATTTAAAAGCAGAGCAGGTTTCGTATGCTTACCAATGGATGTATAAAATGGGTGATTCCTATTCCTTTATTTCTGGAGCAACAGGTGCTACCTATAAGATTCCTACAGACGCATTAGAAAATCAAATTAATAAAATTGTAGTCCGTGTGATAGTAACTGTTGGCACAACGGAAGCAGGTCCTAGTTACTCCGAGGTGGTAGAAGTAGCAAATAATCCAGCTGAAGGATTAGTGAAATCTATCGATGAGTTATTAGAAGGGAATTCAAATAAGGCTATTGTCTATAAATCTTTAGGCTTTACGCAATTTGGTAATGAGCTAACAAGCCTAACAAGTAAATATACAGCATTAACAGCAGCAGCTAAGACAAATGTGACCAACTATGATATTTTAAAGCGTGCTATAGAGGATTATAAAGTAGTGAAGTCTTTAAAAAATCAAATACTCGAGGCACAAAAATTAGTGGATGGTACGACTAAAATCCAAAAGTTCAAAGCGTTAGATTCAGAATATGAAAAGTTAGATTTATTGCAAAGAAGTATTGATATGAGCATGTATACTGACATTCAGAGTGGCTTAGGAAATGCATCACAGAATACAGATATTGCAGAGGTAATAGAGATTAATAAATTAATTTTAGGGCTTTTAGATTCACTGGCAAATGGATCATCCTATGAATTAGTAAAATATAAAAATTCACTTTCTGATTTACAGAAAAACATTAAGGCGATAGAGGATCGTATTGCCAAGCTTTCCAGTGAATATAAATCGACTGTTCAAAATCTGGATATTTTAAATACAGCAAAGGCCGATATTAAAAAAGTGCAGGCCTTTTTAGATAAAGCTAATAAAATAGATGTCAATACTACTGCCAAAAAACAGGTCGCTGCAGCAAAAAACATCCACACAGCCTACGAAAAGCTTAATGTGAAACAGCAAAGCCTAGTTCCTAGTACCCTTTTCGATGTGGGTAGTAATCTTGCCAAAGCAGAGACGGCTGAGGAACAAGATGTTACCAATGTTCAAAGTGTGATAGATAAATATATTACATTAGGGCCAACTACTGAGTATAAAGGAATCAATACGATAGAGGACACCAAGGAAATCAATAAAGCTCTTACAATGTATAAAACGCTGACGAAGGAAAATGCCAAAAAGATAACAGGCTATACAGAGCTTTTACAATTGCAGAAGGATATAAAAGCTGCAGACAAGGTGACGGCACAAATTGAAAAATATAAGCAACTGCTGAATACAGAAGGTATCAGTTATTCCAAACTAAATTCAACGTATAACAGTACATTGAGTGCACTCAATAAATTAACGACGCTGCAAAAATCCTTAGTGAAAAATAGTAATACATTTCTCTCACCTTCAACATCTGAGCAGCCACCAGGTGATAAACCATTGCCTGAGGCTGAGGTAAAGGCAAAGGAATTGGGAACTGCCTTTGTGGCTAAAATCAATCTTGTTATTGCGGTACCAAACAGTAATTTTGCAAGCTATGCCCAAGATATAGAAAAATTAGTGAATGAGTATAAAAGCGGACTTACATCAGCTGCGCGTAAATATGTGACAAATTATAATGAATTAAAAGCGGCGGAAAAAGATGTGAAAGCGGTGCAGTCATTTATAAAGAAAGCTGAAACGGCAGCAATGGAGGCTGATTTAAAAAAGCGTTATGCAAAAATTCAAGGTGTCCAAAAGGCTTATTTAAGCTTATCTGCTAATCAGCAAAAGCTTGCTGGTGCAGATGAAACCTATAAAAATTTAATTGCTTCTTTAACAAATAATGACATATATACAGATTTGACCGAATTAGATCAAGCGATTGCTAAGCTTTCTGACGGTAATGCAAGTATAGAGGATATTAAACAACTAGAAGGTAAGTATAAAAATCTTTCAGCAGCGGAGCAAAAGAAAGTTATCAATTATTCAATCTTAAAACAAGCAATGGCTGATGTAAAAAAGGTGGAGGCTTTCATTACTCAATATAATAGAATGCAAGAAAACCCTGCAAAAAATAGTCCAAATGTAATAAAAGCCTTTAATGCACTAACAGCACAGCAAGCAAATCTTGTTCCAAGTCAAATGCGAGATACAATTATTCAACAAGAAAAACAACAGCGTGAATCAAATGATGTAGCATTGGGGTTAGTAAGTAAAATTGACAAAATAGTGAGCTCTGGCATATATATAGCCAATCTAAAGATTGAAGTTGGTAATTTGCGCAGTGAATATGAAGGACTTTCAACAGTTCAAAAAAGCTTAGTAAAAAATTATTCAAAGCTGACAAAAGCGGAAAATGATTTAGCAAAGGTTGCTGAGGTTCGTACATTAGAGGAGGCAATTTTAAACGCTGATGACAAACAGGCTGCAAGAAAGGCTTGGCAAAATGCCTTTAATAAACTTTCTAATCAATTAGAGAAATTATATATAGAAGAGTATCCTACAAGAATCGAATAATCATATCTATAAAACCGTTATTTTGAAAAAGAAACATCAAAATAACGGTTTTTATTTCGGTTTACTATTATTTTCTTGGATTCGTTACGCTAAAAATGTTAAAAGAAACTCCTTTTAATTTTTTAAAGTATGTGAATAAATAGCACCCTAAAATGACCATTAATCCTCCGACACCTTGTAGCCATGTCAATTGTTCGCCTAAAAACAAAAACGCAAGGATGGCAGTAAAAATTGGATTGAAATTCAAGTAAATGCCAGATGCTGTGCCGCCTAATTTTTGTATGCCAATATTCCAAAGAACAAGGCAAACAACAGTAGAGATAACACCTGTATATAAAATCGATAAAATAAAAGAATAATTGATATTATAAATATGAAAATGAAAGATATTCATGGGTAGAAGAATAAGAAGTCCAAATAAACCTGAATATAAGGTACACATTAGGGGAGAAGTCGTTTTCATCGCCCATAAGCTACATACGGAGTATATCCCCCAAACACCTACAGCTAGTACCATCTGTAAATCCCCCATATTATAATCCGTAGAAAATAGTAAATTAATCTTTCCTTTGGACAGAACAATCAGGACACCTAAAAGTGAAATCATCATAGATAAAACTTGTCGTATATTGATTCTTTCTTTTAAAAAGAAATATGAAAAAATAGCAATAGAAATAGTATTTAGTGCTGAAATTAACCCAACATTGGTTGAGGTAGTTTGTTCTAATGCTGAAAATTGGAGAAGGTTAAATAGCGCAACACCTGAGATGCCCATTAAAATTAATGGTAAAACTGCATGTGAGGAAGGGATTATTTTTTTGTCCTTCCACCAAACCATAGGCAGTAGAACAGCAATAGCAATGATCCACCTTAAGCTCGTTAATGTCAGCGGTGAAGCATGATCTACAAGAGATTTGCCAACTACAAAATTTCCTCCCCAAAGCAAGCTTGTTAAGAGTAACAATAACACATAAAACTTTGACATATCATTTAGCTCCTTTTATTTTTCATGCTTAAGCTGAAAAATAGAAGCCATTGTGCACAATGACATTTCCTATATGAATTTGTTAATTATTATATGGTTTTTGTTGATTTTAAGGAATACTATTTTGTATAATTCGAAAAAAACGAAATAAAAGAAAATGAAATATGTATTTAGGGAAATAAAATTAATTTGAAAGCTATTATTAAGCTTGTTTTTAGAATAAACATAAAAGGAGAATGTAAGTGGAATCATTTGTCAGCAAAATTTTAGATGCCATCGATATACAAACTTTAGATATTTTACAAAAGGAATCTCAAATAAGTAATGCCGAACTTGCAAGACGTGTTAATTTGTCCCCACCAGCAACACATACAAGAATAAAACGCTTAGAGAGTGAAGGGTTTATTAATAGACAGGTAGCAATTTTAAATCCAGAAAAGCTTGGATTTGATTTACTGTGCTATGTTTTTATCAGCACAAATATCCATCAAGCTGAACAATTAGATATTTTGGAAAATACTTTAGAGGAAATGCCAGAAATATTAGAATGTCATTGTTTAACAGGGGAATACGACTATCTGCTAAAGGTAGTAATAAGAGACAGGAGGGAGCTGGATAGCTTTATAAGAAAGTTAAATAAGCTTGGTATATCAAGAATTCAAACTAATTTATCATTAAGAGAAATCAAACATTCTACAGTTTTGCCTATAACTAACGTTGAGTTTGGAAAATAGCTACAGAGTAATCCTCTTTTTAATAAAGTAGTTTACTGAAAAAGTAACGGCAGATTTATGTATAAGCTTATCTACCGTTACTTTTTCTATCAGTAAGAGTCTATCTTTTTCAACAAAAGTTTCAATACGTATTGAGTGTACCAATTTTGTCTTAGCATACAAATTGGCATATTAAGCAGAATGAGCACATAATCTATTATTTTTTAGGAATTTTTAGAAAATATTGTTGTACAAATGTAAAAAGATAGTATAATGAAGATGTAGTTACAATGTTGGTTAAAAATACCTTATTAAGGATATTATTAACATATAAATAGGTGTAACTATAAAAAAACATATGAAATGAGGAGATTTTATGATTAACATGATTCAATTTTTGGAGCAAAATCCGTCAGTAGTATCTTTGTTAAAAGAAAAAAAGGCTTCTCTTATTGGCATTACAGAACTTGAACAAAAGGCAATCTTAGATTCGTTTGATGAAGAGCTGTGTATAGAAAATCGTTTGTGGAACTAAGGTCAACTAAATTTAGATGGTTTTGGCTTACTATAGGTATATATGTAATAATAGGGATTTATTTATTATTTACATCTTATAGTAAGCCCTTTATAAATATTGAAATAGAAGAAAAAGGCGAAAATTGGATAGTAACAAATCCATACTACAAGGATTGGGCTAACAAGTATGAAATAGTGCCTGGAGATATTATATTAAAAGTAGATGGGAAAGATATAAAAAATATTTCCAATGTAAAGTATGAATTCGTAATACGTACAGCAAATAAATTAACTTTAGAGAAACCTAATGGTGAAATAGTACATGTAAAGATAAAACCATTCGATATTCCTCAACAATTTTATTATGTATTTGTTGTACCTACTATTTATTACTTCCTATCATTAATACTTTCCTTATATTTGTACCTTAAACAGAAAAATACACCATTATTAAATCTATTAATCTTATTTATACTAACAGTTTCATTAGCATATGTAAGTATAGGTGCGTCTGGAATATTAAACAATGTGGGGATTATTGTAAATCGTAGTAGTATGTTGCTATGTCCTGTGCTTTTAATTCATTTTTTAAGGCTTTACTTTGATTTTTTAAATATAAAATGGCTGTTTATCAATAATATAAAGATTCTATATGTACTCCCTCTATCGGTAGTATTTTTAAGCATTTTTGGTATTACAAATAGTTCTACTCATGTCGCGCTTTCAAATATAATCTTAGGGATATTTTTCTTACTACTTATCATAATTCTTGGGATTATGATTTCAGGGAATTTTAAATATAAAATACCACAATTAAAAATATTATTGAGCAGTATTATTATTCCTTTTATGCCCTTTCTGTTTCTATACGCGTTACCAGAAGTTATCTTTCATAAACAAATTCTTTCGGCAGATATTTGTTCTCTTTTTTTAGTATTGATACCTTATAGTTTTATTTGTACACAGCTCACTGAACGTTTATTTGATATGGAATACTTCATTACACGGTTACGTCATTATTTTAATTTCTCTTTTGCCTTTACGATTTGGCTAATGATTGGTCTTTATTGGATTACTGATTTATCGATTTCAAGAATGACAGAAATCTTCTTTTTTACTTTTTTGTCATTAATCGGCCTTTTTTATATAAAAGAGAAGATTGATTATCGCAAGCGGAAAATCCTGTTTTCTACAAAGGGAGATTATATCCATCGTTTGTATACAACTGTTGATAGTATAGGTAGAGTGGTAAAAATTGAAGATTTACTAGAAAGATTTGTTCAGGAAGTCTCCCTGCATCTTGAAATCCATCATGTTTATGTCCTCACCTATGATTTTCACACACATGCCGTTACTTCAACGAGCAAATTAAAAGAATATACACAAAATCAAGTGGATGAAGTATTCATTGAGCAGCTACGGTTAGGGGATATTAAGAAAACGGCTCATTTTTACGTTGCCTTTATTCATCAAGATACGAATTATAAAAGAATTCTAGTTGTGGATCATAATCAATCTATTTATCTAAAAGAAGAGGAATTATTATGGCTAGAGCTAGTGCTTCTGTATTTAAATAATTTTATTGAAAATACGAAAATGGTTGAGGGTCTATTAGAACAGCTAAAGCATATGAAAGCAGCGGATAAAAGCCAATTGCCATGGCTCAATAAATTACTTTGGCTACGGTTTGAAGAAGAAAAATATCAATTGGCACAAGAGTTACACGATACAAACCTACAAGAACAGCTACATATCGCTAGAGAAATGGATGTGCTTGTCCGTACGAAGAATACGGATGATCTTCAAACAAAGCTTTCGAAGATTCATGAACATATGCTAGCTTCTTTAAATGATTTAAGAGGCTATTGTGAAAATTTAAAGCCTCCTTTATTAGATACTTTGGGCCTAAATGCTGCCCTTGAGAAGCTTATTCAAAAAATTCATAAACGTGCTGAATTTGTTTTAGTTTATACCATTGATCGCCTTTACTTAGAAGATGAGCGTTTAAACTTAATGATTTATCGTCTTTTCCAAGAGCTATTGAATAATGCTTTGAAGCATTCATATGCTGATACGGTTGAAATTAACCTATTTGAAACAGAAGATGGATTTGAGATTAATTATTCTGATAATGGTGTTGGCTGTAAGATGGATGATATTATTCTTGCTGATTCCATGGGGATTAGGGGAATGCAAGAACGGGTACAAGCTTTTAATGGTCAGTTCTCAATCAATACGAATTTAGGGGAAGGAATGTCCATTCGAATTATAGTGAATGAAGGAAATACTTCCACTACTTATGACTACGATATCTGTAATAAAAGGCATGTTCATAGTACCATAGGATAATCTATGAATAGTAAGCAAAACATGAATCATTTTCATACCTTCTAATCTTTTCTAATGTGCAAAATCAAGCACAAGTAAAGATTAGAAGGTTTTTGCTTTGAAATTATGAAATTTTATGCTTAGTTAGTAGAAGAGAGGGGATGTTAGTCTTGGAAAAAGATGAAATGGTACAAAACTTTATCGCACAACAAAATGATTTAAAGGAGCATATTTCTCTTCAAAATAATTTTTTAGAGAATCAAATTAGCCTTGTAGCCGGCTTAGATATTGCCTATTGGCATAAAAATAAAAAAGAGTATGGAGCCTGCTGTATACAAGTTTTTGATTTTAGATCAAAAAATTTGATAGAGCAAGTTTCGTATATAAATGAAATTACTGTTCCTTATATTTCTGGGTTCTTAGCTTTTCGAGAATTGCCTCTTATTTTAGAAGCTGTGAAAAAGCTGAAAACTCAACCAAGCCTATATATGTTTGATGGGAATGGTTATCTACATAAGCGCCATATGGGAATTGCCACACATGCTTCCTTCTACTTAAAGAAACCAACAATAGGAGTAGCAAAAACTTACTACAAAATTGAAAATATTGATTTCACGATGCCTGAAAATATTGCTGGAGCATTTACTGATATTGTCATTGATGGAGAGGTATTTGGGCGTACGCTTAGAAGTAGAAAGAATGTGAAGCCAATATTTGTATCATGTGGAAACTGGATTGATTTAGACACAGCCACAAATATAACAATGCACTTTATTGACAAAGATAGCCGTCTACCAATCCCTGTTAGATATGCAGATTTAGCTACTCATCAGGCAAGGAAATTGCATCAAGATGATGTGTGAACATGTCGATATATGTGTATAAATCTTTTTTAGAGTGAGGGGATTTGAAATTGAATACTCAAGCGAAGAATTTATGGAAATGTATCATTGAAAAAAAGGGTAGGGATGCATTGAATCTTCAGCCTGGCGCGACAGCTGAAGAATTTCAGCTAATTGAAAATACCTTAGGTGTGACTCTTCCAGAGGAGATGAAAAGTTTTTATAGCATTTCTAATGGACAAGCTTGGGATATAGGGGTAGAGCCTTTTGTTAGAAATCTAACACTTTCTCCTCTTGCGGAAATTATGGATAATTGGTTATTCCTACAGGAGGAATTTGACCCAGATGATCAGCTTCCAGATATAGAGTATGGTGTAGAGGTCCAACCATTGCTTTGGCATAAAAAATGGATTCCTATTGCTGAAAATGGTGGAGGCGATTATCTTTGTCTTGATACTGATCCCACCAAACAAGGAGTGGTGGGACAGGTGTTGTATTTTTGGCATGATTGGGGAAAGCGAACAATTGATGCAAAGAGTCTTTTTGCATTTATAGAAAACTGTTTAAATGAGGAAAATGATTCGAATTTTGAATAGGGAGGTAAACACTATGATTAAGTTGACAATGGAAAAATTAAAGATTCAGTTAGACCAAATATTTTCGCCTTTTTTAAATCCTCCAGCCTCAGAGGAAGAGATACAGAGGGTTGAAAATGAGATGGCTATAAAATTTCCTGACGATGTAAGAGAACTCTATCTAATACATAATGGAGAGAGGGAAGACGGACCAGGTTTGTTTTTCGGGTTACCATTTTTACCATTAAATGATGTTTTGCAGGAATGGCATGTATGGAAGCAGTTAGAAGACGAGTTTGCAATGGAAGGGAGTTCCTATTCAGTCCCAACTGGATACATAAAAGAAAGATATATTAATCGTTTTTGGATACCTATTAGTAAGGATTTTGGTGGCAATAATATTGGCATTGATGTCGATCCAGATCATCAAGGGCGAATAGGCCAGGTCATTAATTTTGGTCGTGATGAAGAAGTAAAGTATGTAATAGCTACTCAATTATCAGATTTTCTAGAATTTATTGCTGAAACCATTTTTCAGGGAAATTATCAAATTGAACAAGAAGAAGACTATCTGTACTGGAATTATAAAAACAGCACCCATTTCTTAGATGCGCTTAAAAGCCTTGAATTGCCTGTTCTGCACCCTGAATCTCAAACTTTCAAAGAGGAAACTGCCAAATGGATGCAAGATTTAGATTCTGGATGGAAAGAGATAATACAAGAAGAGTATTCTAATCCAGAGAATTTTATCAAAAGAAAGCAGCTTTACTTAATTGGGAAAAAACTCACGCATATTAAACCATTACAATTTTGTACAGAAGTAAAAGAATTAATTTTAACCAGCAATGAATTGACTGATATAACCCCTTTAAAGAACATGCTTTCTTTAAAAAAACTTTATTTAGTTAAGAATCCGCTAATTGATTTAACGCCATTACAGAACCTTGAGCATTTGCAAGAATTAAATATTAATGATACACAGGTTTTCGATATAACCCCGTTAGTTAGTATCTCACAATTAAAAAATCTAGAAATGGATCAAACAGATGTTAAAGATTTTTCAATCCTTCAACAATGTCAGGCACTAGAATCCTTATCCATTTCAATCGTAAATAAAGAACAGTTAAGACAAATCACTCAAATTAGCACTTTAAAACAATTAGATATCCATCAATTGAAAAATATTGAAGAGGTGGATTTATTGCAGTTAGGTCACCTTGAAAATTTGCAAGTAATAACATTTGAAAATTGCTATTTGAAAAATCTAGATTGTTTATCATCCAGTCGTCAGCTGCGAGAAATTATTTTAAAAAATACCATACTTGAGGATGGAACTGCAATTGGTGCACTAAAAAATCTCAAATGCTTAAAATTAGATGGGACAACAATTGAGAATCTTAAGGTGATTGCAAAGTCTTCCTCGCTTCAAATATTTACTGGATCATTTGAACAATTTAATTACTTAAAAGACCTATTTCATCAGGCGATTGACTTTTCTACTATTGTTGGTGGAATGACAGCTGAGGAGCAGAAAGTTTGGCATCAGTATTTAAACACTCATAAGGTCTAAGTATAGAAAAAATCATAAAAATATTATTTTTTATTTAGAAATAGGAGAAAATACACTTTTTAGAAATATCTCATAAAACGAAGGAAATTCCAAAATTATGACCGATATAATTGAATAGATGGATAGAGGAGGTAAAAAAATTGAATAAAAAATTATTTTTCACAGTAGCCGCTATTCCAGCAGCTCTTATTGTACCAACAGTGGCAGGTGCAGAGGAAGCAACAGTGACAGTGTTAGGACAAAATATGGTAAATGGCGTGTTAAAGGCTTCTATTGAGAATTTACCAGCTAATTCAATCGTGAAGGGCTACCAATGGTATTATATTGAAAGTGACAATACAAATAAACCAATCTCTGGTGCAACTGCTGCATCCTTTACAGTACCAGTAGAGGCAGCCGGAAAAACAATATTTGTAGAAGCCATTACAACGAACGATAGTAAATATAAAAGTGCGCCACTAACAATCAATACACTTCAACTGGCAATTGCAAAGCCGTCATTTGCAGTTTCTTCTAAATATGTTGTTCCTGGGGAAGCGTTAAAGGCCACAGCCGAAGTGACGGATGCTGCAGGAGCCAAATTACAAAGTAGTCAAATTACATATAGCTATCAATGGTTTTATAAAGTTGGTGAGTCCTTCACGATCATTGACGGGGCTACTAGCGGCACATATACAATTCCAAAAGATGCTTTAGATAAAGGCATGCAAGAGATTATGGTTAAGGTAAAAGCAAAAGTTGGTTCAGCAATTGTAGAATCAGATTTTTCTGATGTCATCACAGTATCGAATGAACCGACAAATTCAATGATTAATGAAATTAAAACATTGCTTAAAAACGACCATCAATACAATGTTTCAAGCCTAGAAGCATTTAAGGGTGAAGTAACAGCGATGGATGCTAAGTATCAGGCATTGACAGCTCCTGCGAAGGCAAATGTGACAAATTATGATATTTTAAAAAGAGCTGTTGCTGATGTGGAATTAATTAGTAAACTTGCTGAAAAAGTAGATAAGATAAAAGAAGTTAGTGAGAAGGATTTACAGAAGTATTTGAAAGATATTGAGGGCTCATACGATAAGCTGGATTTATTACAGCGAAGCTTGGATGTGAATGATAGTTTATATACTAGCATTAAAAACCTTCTAAAAGATCCATCCGATATTGAGCAAATTAATGAGGTAAGAAGATTAAATCAAGCTATTGTAGGCTTATTAAAATACGAAAATGCTCTTGTTAAGTATGTTCCTGCAAGTAAAGAAGCTTTACAAACGGCTGTAGAGTCAATTGAAAAGGATAAAGCCAAACTAGCGCAAAATTACCGCTCAACAGTGCAAAATCAAGCTATTTTAAATGATGCAAAGGCGGATATAAAAAAGGTTGAGCAATTTATCAAATCATTTGAGAAATTATCACCAAATAATACGCCTAACAAACAGGTTACTGTAGCCAAATCCATTCGATCCGCCTATGAAAAGCTGACATTTAAACAATTACAATTAGTGCCATCCAATTATGTGACAGCGTTACTTCAAGCTGAAGACGCAGAAGATAATCAAATCCAAAAGCTGAATATAGACATAGCAGGTTATCTAGGTGGCGCTATCGATAGCTATCCGATAGACCCGTCCGTTTACTCTTGGCAGAGTCATGTTAATAATGTAAATCGCATTATAAATGAGTATAAGAGCTTAACGAAAAATTCTGCAGCTAAAATTATTGGGTATGAGGATATCCTGACGCTCCAGAAGGACTTTAAGGCAGCTGAAAAAGTGATAAAGGACATGGATGCTTATAAAAAGCTAAGTCAAACAACTGGTGTAGCGGAAAGTAAACTAAATTCAAACTATACTAGTATATTGAAAGCTTATAATAAATTAACGAGTCTACAACAATCACTTGTATATAATGCTGACGATTTTTTATTGAATACACCTAAGGTTACAGTTGACACAAATGGCAAGGAACCTACTGATAAGGCTGCTGCCGAAGCATTAAAGGGAGATATTGCGAAGCTTGCTGATGTTTCAAAATATTCATTTACACAATTCGAAACAGCTGTCAATGCAGCAACAGCAACCTATAAAAATCTATCTTCTCCTGCACGAAAATTTGTGACAAACTATTATTTATTAACAGCTGCTAGTAAGGATTTGTCTGGTGTGAAATCCTTCCATAAAAAGGTACAAACGGCTAGAGAGGAAACGGATGCTACAAAGCAGGCTAAAAAAATTCAAACAGTTGAGACAGCATATGCAAAGCTGCCTGCAAATCAGCAGCATTTAGCAAAGCAACAATATGATGATTTACTGAATAATCGTTTAGTAGATGGCAGCGCACCTGATATCTCCAAGCTAAATAGTGAGATTGCAACAATTGTTACGAATGATATGTATATCGTTTCCATCGATAAAATTAATCAGCTTTCAGCCCAATATAATAAGCTAAGTTCTAGTGATAAAAAGCGTATTACGAATGCCTCGATTTTAACCACTGCAGTTTCTGATGTGAAGAAAATAGATTCCTTCATGAAGCAGTATGAAAAATCATTTAATAGCAACCCGACAACCGTTATAAAAGCCTATGCGAAACTTACTGCTAAACAAATGAGTTTAGTTAGCCCTGCGATAAGACAAGCTATTCTTGATAAAGAAAAAGGGCAACAGCAATCGAATGATACAGCTTTAAATTTAATTGAAACGATAAATGGATTGCTTGAAAATGGTGAGTATATAGCTAATTTGGAGACGAAAGTAAAAGAAATCCGTACTCAATATGATGCCCTTAGTGCCTCTGAGAAAAAAGTTGTAAAAAATTATTCGAAGCTAACGCAGGCAGAGAATGACTTGAAAAAGGTAGCAGAGATTCATGCACTTTATGTTCCTGCTGGTGAAGGAAAAGAAGAAGCACGTAAAGCTTGGCAAACAGCCTATGGGAAGCTCTCGAAGAAACTAGAAATTCTGTATAAGAATTTGTATAGCAATGATGTTTAAGATACTTTAATTCAATATTGTGTTAAACAAACCTCGAATATGCTTATTATTCGGGGTTTTTTGTAGAGGAAAAGCATAATCTTCTGTAGATTTTAAAGCTTTCAATTGTCTAGGCTATAACATATTCGCTATACTATTTACAGTAAATAGTAGGAGTGCTAAATGCACGGAGTAATTGATAGAGAAGGTAGGAGCTTATGATGTATAAAATAGGTGTTGTTGGGCCAATTAAATCCGTGGAAAAAATTATCGAATTAGCACATGAAATTGATCAAGATATGACGTTTATTCCCTATATTTATAGTATCGCCACTGAAACGAAGGATATTGTAGAGAGCCATAATCAAGACGTGGATTTTTGGCTTTTTTCCGGATACATACCTTATAAAATTGCTAGTCAGACAAGTGTTTCACAGGATAAGCTAGCACATATTATTTTTTCGGAGGCAGCTATCTATAAAGGTTTTTTAGAGGAATCCTATAAAAGAAAAAAATTTATCGAGAATGTTAGTATTGATATTATTCCATCTCCTGCACAAATGGCCACAGAGGGATTAGCTGACATTGAACAAAATGTGAGGAACATGTATCTTAAGGAATTTGATGTCGCCATTGATCCGAAGGAATTATTTGATTTCCATTTCGGGCTTTGGCAAGAAGGAAAAATTGATTTTGCCATCACCTGTTATCCGTCAGTAGATGAGCAATTAAGAAGGATGGGGGTTCCATCATATTGGGTTTCTCCTACAAAAACAGAAATTTACCATACTGTGCAGTTGTTTACGGAAAAAATTAAAACATCCTATTATAAAGAAACACAGATTGGTGCTGTTATGCTGGAAATAAAGGATTTCGACTCTTTGAAGGAGCGAATGAAGCAGGGCTACCGTATTCAATATTTGGAATTACGCATAAAGGAAAATTTATTGCAATTATGCGAACGAATTGATGGCTCTTTAGTAGTGGAGGGAAATGGCAGATATACAATTTTCAGCACTAGGGGAGCGATTGAAGGTCAAATTCAGTTCATCACAGAGAAAATGTATCAGCTGTCCATTGAAATGGAGGGGAAGGTAACAGCAGGGATTGGCTTTGCGCAGACTGTATTTAACGCAGAATTACATGCACATAGGGGTTTACGTCAAACGAAAGCAAATGAATCTATTGATATTGTTATGGTACAGGACGATGGTACGATTATTGAATCCGTTGGGAATATAGAAGAGTTATCCTATTCCTATCGAGCGGAAGATCCAGATATACTTGAAAAATTGAAAAGAGGTAGTATTAGCATCAAAACCTATACGAAGATACAGGCTTTAGTCCAAAAAATGCGTTGGAAGCATTTTACAACAAAGGATTTAGCGACACAGCTTCAAATGAGTGAACGGAATGCTCAGCGTATTGTAGCTGATTTATGTAGTGTAGGTTTAGCAAAGATAGCCGGAGAGGAACTACAGCATACTCGAGGTAGACCCATCAAAATGTATCAGCTTGTTATGCATCGTCCTACGTATTAAATAAAGAATTATCCCAAACCATTTACGGTTTTGGGATATTTTTTTTGTTACATATATTTAAGGATTCAAGCGTGGTTTTTTAGATATCTTATATCCTTCTTTATGTTTTATCTAGTAGGAATTTTCAAAAAAAATATTGTCATTTCATAAAAATTTGATTATTATACGAATATATAACGAAATTGTCGTTATTTAAGGGGTTTTGATTTTATTAGATAGGGAGAGATGGATCAGTCAAAGTTGGTAGGTTGCAAAGGAAAGCGAAAGGATACAATGTGAATTTAGACGATCATCATTTTGCACAACTATTGCAGCAATAGAGCTACAAGATATGGGAGGGAATGTAATGACAATGAATTCGGTAACAAAAAAATCCAGAAATTTAATACTTGCACTTTTATTTTTAGGATGGTCGTTAGGAAATTTAGATCGATACATTATGAACTATGCGGTTGTATCCATTACAGGTGATTTGAGCTTAGATGCCTCCTCTACAGGAATCATTTTAAGCGCTTTCTTTTTAGGCTATGCCATTATGCAAATTCCTGGTGGATGGCTTGCCGATAAATTTGGCGCTAAGCGAGTTTTATTGATGGCTGTTATTATGTGGTCAATTTTTACAGGTTTGACCGCTGTTGCATGGTCATTAACGGCAATGATTGTTATTCGCTTTTTATTTGGTATTGGAGAGGGGGGCTTCCAGCCGGCAAGCTCTAAAATTATTGCAACAATTTTTCCGAAGGAGGAGAGAGGGAGAGCTATGTCCATTATGCTTACCTCTGGGGGAATTGTATCACTGATTGTACCATTACTAGCTGCTTATTTATTAGGAACAATTGGCTGGCGCATGATGTTCATCATTATCGGAGCAATAGGGGCCATTATTGCCTTGCTCTATTGGAAATATATTAAGCTACCACAAGAGCAAGCCGTTCAAGTAGAGAGGGATGAGAATGTTTCCCCGAAAGTGAATTTGAAGGAATTATTTAAAACACCACTAATGTGGAATTTAATTATTGCTTATTTTTGTATCTATGCTGTGAACTGGGGATTAGTTTCTTGGATTCCTACCTATTTACAAAAAAATCGAGGTCTTGATTTAATGTCAATTGGCTGGGCGCAAACAATCCCTGCCATCACAACAATTATAGGCGTTTATGGTAGCGGTTTTATCATTGATAAGTTACCACGAGGGATGGACAAAGTTTTAGGCTCCATTTCATGTGCAGTCATTGGCATTTTATTGTATTTAATGTTTACAGCAAAATCTGTATCACTATTTATCAGCTATCAAACGGTAGTTTCTATATTTATTGCCTTTGTTATTACCTTGCTCCCTGCCATTGTGCTAAAGAAATTGCCTTCATCCATTACAGGTTCAGCAATGGGCGTTGCCAATACAGGTGGGCAATTAGCAGGATTTGTAACTCCGATGGCAATTGGCTTTATGGTAGATGCCTTTAATGGGTCCTTTGATGCAGCCTTTTGGATGTTAATTGGATTTGCGGCAATCTGTATTATTTCACTGTTAACGTTAAATGATCAAAAGGGGAAGCTATTGAATTCATAGTTGAATCCAATTTAGGAGGTAAAAAAAGATGAATTTTCAAGAAAAAATTTCAATACTAGTCGAATCAAAAAGAGAGGCTAGTATTGAATTAAGTAATGCTATATGGGCAGTACCTGAGCTTCATTTTCAAGAAAAAAAATCGGTACAATTTATGAAAGAAGCCTTAGAGAGAGAGGGCTTTGCAACTGAGGTTGGGGTAGCAGGTCTTGAAACAGCACTAATGGGCACATTTGGTTCCGGGAAGCCTGTTATTGCTTTTCTCGGTGAATATGACGCTCTTCCTGGACTAAGTCAAAAAGGTGGTGTCACTTCTTACGAGCCACTAGAAGAGGGTGGTAGTGGTCATGGATGTGGCCACAATCTATTGGGAACAGGTGCATTTACTGCAGCTGTGGCTGTGAAAGATTACTTAGAACAACATAATCAATCAGCGACGATTCGTTTTTATGGCTGTCCCGCTGAGGAAAATGGTTCAGGTAAGGCATATATGGCGAAGGCAGGTCTTTTTGATGATGTTGATATTGCCATATCGTGGCACCCTGGAACATTTTCAACAGTCATGACTTGTAGCTCTCTCGCAAACTATGCAGCTACTTTTAAGTTTACTGGAAAAAGTGCACACGCAGCAGCGGCACCACATTTAGGAAGAAGTGCATTGGATGCTGTTGAACTTATGAATGTTGGGGTAAACTATTTACGTGAGCATATTATTCCAGAGGCACGCGTGCATTATGCCATTACAAATTCTGGAGGAACATCTCCAAATGTTGTACAGCCATATGCCGAGGTAACTTACTTAGTAAGAGCACCTAAAAAACAGCAAGTACAGGAGATTTATCAGCGTGTTGAAAATATTGCTAAAGGTGCCACATTTATGACTGGAACATCATTAGAAATAGAATTTGAAGGCGCTGCGTCAAATCTTATTCCAAATAAAACACTTTATGATGCAATGTATAAGCAATTACTTGAAATCGGTATGCCAACTTATACAATAGAAGATGAACAGCATGCACAAGCTATTTTTAAGACATTTTCACCTGACATTCAGGCCTCTGCTTTAATTGGCTTATCGAGAGAGGATACGATGTTGTTAAAAGATCAAGTGATTGCACAACATATTCCAGGTATTCTACCAGAATTTATTTTGGGCGGATCTACAGATGTTGGAGATGTTAGCTGGAATGTTCCAACTGTTCAATGTACAACGGTATGTATGGCATTGGGTACGCCACTTCATACGTGGCAGGTTGTATCACAGGGCGTTATGCCGATAGCACATAAGGGGATGTTGCAGGCTGCAAAAATTATGGCTTGCACCGCTATAGAGTGTATTCATAATCCAGCACTGATTGAGGAGGCTAAAAAGGAATGGGAGGAACGTTTGGATGGAAAGACTTATGCATCCCTAATTCCTGAAGGAACAAAGCCTCCAAAGCGTTAGAATAATCGGATAGAGCCTTCATAGGTGAACTATGAAGGCTCTGTTTTTTCAAATATGAGAGGAGTTAGATTATGGTAACCGAACATACAAATTCACAACAACATCTTGTCTCTGGCTGGGTCGAGGAGTTTCGCCCCTTTTCAAAAAATGGACAGTGCGCAAACTATATTCCAGCACTTGCCGAAAAAAATCCTCTCCAATTAGCTATTTCAATTGTTGGACCATCTAATAATGAAATGAAGGCAGGGGATACTACTGAACTATTTACCCTCCAAAGTGTGTCAAAGGTAGTTACATTTATTTTAGCGTGTATGGATCGAGGATTACCCTATGTTTTAGAACGAGTAGATGTTGAACCAACAGGTGATACCTTCAACTCTATTATTCGCCTAGAAAGCCATCGCCCAGGGAAGCCTTTTAATCCCATGATTAATGCGGGTGCTATAACAGTATCCTCTATGCTTTCTGGAATTTCACCACAGGAGAAGATAGAGAAAATTCTCTATTTTTTAGAGCAAATGGTTGGTAAAAAATTGAAGGTGAATGAAGAGGTTTTTCAATCTGAATGGCAAACAGCTAATCGAAATCGATCTTTAGCGTATTATTTAATGGATTCTGGTTTTTTAGATTGCCCCGTAGAGGAGGCATTGGAGGTATATTTAAAACAATGTGCTATAGAAGTCAATGTATCTGATTTAGCGATGATTGGATTAGTAATTGCCAATGATGGCTATCATCCCCAATTAAAAACACAGCTTTTCCCAAAACAGGTCGCGAAATTAGCGAAGGCCTTGATGGTTACTTGCGGTATGTATAATGCGTCTGGAAAATTTGCTGCATTTATCGGGCTACCTGCTAAAAGCGGTGTTTCTGGTGCAATTCTGGCGGCTGTGCCTAGTCACGCAAGCTTAAATTCGCCATTTCCTGATGGCTGTGGTATTGGAATCTATGGACCAGCGATTGATTCAATCGGCAATAGTGTGGCAGGAGTAAAGCTATTAAAGCATCTTGCAACTGAATGGGATATGAATATATTTTAAAGCCATTAATTGACGTGATTTTAGTATAGTGAAAAGCTTCACTTTTTTAAAGAAGCCCTGGATAGGTTCACTTTTGTAAACTATCCAGGGCAATTCATCTTAGCCTATTGGTTTAGTCCTTTTCATTTTATAAATAAATGTGAGTAGTATAAACCAAATAGGTGTTAGCAGTAAGGCTGTACGTGTGGCCTCAGAGATAAACATGACTACTAATAAAAATGCGAAGAAGGCAAGCACTAAGTAATTAACGAATGGCGTAAAAGGTGCCTTGAAACTAGATGCTTCATGTAGTGCCCGTTTCTTTCGTTTATAGATGATATGGGAGATTAATATAATACTCCATACCCAGATAAAACAAATAGCACTAATGGTTGTTACAACACTAAAGGCGTTTTCTGGCATTAATTTACTTAATAAGGCGCCAATCGATACCACAATTGCCGACACGATAAGCGCGTTACTTGGTACACTGTTTTTATTAAGCTTGGCAAAGGATGCTGAAGCTTGTTTATTGCTGCCTAGATTATAAAGCATGCGACTTGTAGAGAATAAACCACTATTTCCTGCAGAAGCGGCAGATGTGAGAACAACAAAATTAATAATCCCAGCTGCGATTGGGATTCCTGCTAAAGTGAATACTTGTACAAATGGACTGCTTGTAGCAGACATTTCATACCAAGGGTTAATACATAGGATGACAAATAATGCCCCTACATAAAATAGTAAAATACGTAATGGTATTTTGTTAATGGCTGAAGGAATATTTTTTTTAGGATCAGCTGTTTCTGCTGCCGACACACCGACTAATTCAACACCAACAAAAGCGAAAACCACCATTTGGAATGCCATCAAGAAACCGTTAACACCATTCGGGAACATTCCACCGTGTGCCCAAAGATTTTCCACTGACACAGTTCCTGAGCTTGTTTGAAAGCCTGTAAATAGCATGATGAGCCCAATAATTATGAGTGCAACAATCGTGATGACTTTGATGAGGGCAAACCAAAACTCTAATTCCCCGAATAATTTTACTGTTAATAAATTTAAGATTAATAGTAGAACTAAGCAACCTATCGCTGGTATCCATTGAGGTATATCAAACCAATATTTCGTATATACACCGACAGCAATAATGTCTGCCATAGCTGTCATAATCCAGCAAAACCAATACGTCCAGCCTGTGACAAAGCCTGCCCAGGGTCCTATATATTCTGTTGCAAAGTCAGTAAATGATGTATAACCAGCTTTTGATAATAATAGTTCACCTAATGCGCGCATCACAAAAAATAGAGCAATGCCGACAATTAAATAGGCAAAGATAATGGCAGGCCCAGCGAGTGCTATGGCTTTCCCAGATCCTAAAAATAAACCTGTACCGATTGTCCCTCCAATGGCAATAAGCTGCACATGGCGATTCTTTAAATCTCGTTTTAATTGCTGTTGTTCCACGTTAATCCCCCTCAATGATGTACAAAATATGACTGGAAAATAAAAAAAGACTAGTCATGACACTAGTCTCGTAAACGTCAGAATAACAAATACCATTTATGGATGTTGACGATAAAGTAAACATTCGGTTGGTATATCTTTCATGATGAAAGTTGATATTACTCCTCTGTCCTTTTGCCTGAGATAGTGAACCCTTCGGCGACGCAAGCTGCGCTCTCTCCAGAACTGCTCCTGCTATAGTTTAATCCATAGCATTCATAGCTTATATTGTCGTGATGACATTATTTTAAGATATTATACATCCTATCAATGGTTGCATCATTATTCAAGAACAAATTTTAGCTATTTTCAGAAAAATAGAAGAATGCGATTTAGATAGAGAAATAAATTATAGAAAATAGTATTTTTAGGTCATACAATTGTTTTCTTAACTTTGAAAGGATACTATGTGAGTGTATTAATAGTAAGTACATTGGAAATTCGAATGCTCGAAATAGAGAGGAGAGTGAACGATTGGAGGGGAAGAGCGGTCAAAAAAATGAGGAGAGTGATCAAATGAAGAATTCAAATGTTCAACAAAAAGGTAAAAACGTCCAATGATATGGTGCATTAATAATCTATTCATGAGGTGAGTAAATGGAACGAATAAAGAAGGCTGCAGAGATATTGGCGAGGGAAGGAGGGTACAAACAGGTTAAACATATGCTGTTAGATGTGCTAGCTGAAGAAAAAAATGTTATAATCCTCCATAATTTAGCCGATTTATTGAAGGAAAATGAAGATTATGAAGAAGCGTTATACTATGCCAAACAGGCTGTTGCTATGGAGCCTAAAACTTATTATCCGTATGCATTACTTGGCGAATTGTTGATGCGACTTGTGAACTATGAAAGTGCACAGCCATGGCTAGAGCAGGCCTACACTTTATTTGAGTCCCCTGTTGTCGCTCATAATTTAGCATGTATTTATAAACAGCAACACAAGTTTAACGAAGCGGCTACATATTTTATCCAATCCTACAAATCAGAGGATTACGGGCTAATGAGGGCTGTTGAATGTTTTGTTTTGGCTGGAGATACTGATAGTGCTTATAAATGGATTGATGTTATTAAGCGTGATCAGGAACGCTTTATTGGAGAAGTCGAGCTAGGGGAGTTATATACAAGCTTGGGTAACTATCAAGAGGCCGCGGAATGGTATGCTAAAGGTTATCAGCATTACGCACATACAGCTTATTGGATTTCAAATTATTTATGGGTCCTCCATCAGCTTGGACATGAAAAGCAAGTAAAAGATATTCGCGCTATTTTTCTGGAAACATTAACAACAGAATTAATGGAATTACCAGAGGATGCGGAGGAATATGAAATGACAAGCGAGGAAATGAAGGAAGAGGAGCAGAGATTGCTAGCGGATATGGAGCGTGTGAGAAATGCTCATTTGCAGGTTAGCATCTCGAATGATGATGAGCTGTATATTGCATCTCGTTGCTTTACCTTTTTCTGCCCCATGCATGATCAAAGTTGTGGTGAGCAAGAAATAGGTGAGTAATTGTATGTAATGGATATAATATAGTAGAAACTCTGAATTTTTTGCAAAAAGGAAACCATCTCATAGTCATTTGGGATGGTTTCTTTTTGTCGAAACGACGCAGCGTAGTTAAATATATTTAAATCGACTTCTCGATTGAGAAAGAACGCGGTCCTCGCGCCTTAACGATTCTACTACATGCTTATTTTTTTGATTTTATTTTACCTGTCCAAGTACGGAAGCCGCCTTGAAGCTGGTAAATTTGGTTGTAGCCACGCTTTTTAAGAAACAATGCAGCACGTGAGCTACGGCCTGTATTTTGACAGTATAAATACACTGGTAAATCTGGGCGAATTTCTTTATAACGTTGACGTAGTGTAGTTGAAGGAACATTGCGAGCACCAAGGATATGACCAGCATCAAATTCTTTCTGCTCTCGTACATCAATAAGCTGAGCTTTACGATAGCCTTCAATAAATTGTTCTTGTGTTAGGTTTGTCACTGCTTTTTTTAGTCGCATTGCATTTATTCCGATATATGCAATTAGGACTACTAAAACAACACCGATTGTGATAAGTATGTCCAAGATTTTCTTACCCCTTTCTATCTTCTTTATTATTATAAAAGATGCGCTAGCGATAGTCCATTGACTTTGATAAAATTAACTAGATTGTGGCTAGAATTAAGATAACTATATGCAATGGTTTACGTGGATGGTAGTTCATCAAAGCTACAGAAGTAGATGAGTGTCACTATTTATGATAATTCGACATTGAATATTATGACATATATTGACGCCCTTTCAAGATAAATTAAATAGTTGTGGGAGATGAAAATATGACAACTTGGTATTTTCTAAATTCAGGGAAATGTAGTCCTTCTTTTAATATGGCATTAGATGAGGCATTGCTTGATTGGCATAGTGAAGGATTGATTCCACCCGTTATTCGTTTTTATGAGTGGGAGCCAGCTACGCTTTCCATTGGTTATTTTCAACAAGCAAAGCGAGATATTAATATAGAGGCAGTGCAGCAGCAAGGACTTGGTTTTGTTCGTCGTCCAACAGGGGGTAGAGCCGTTTTACATGAGCATGAGTTGACATATAGCGTCATTGTAACTGAAAGCTATCCAAATATGCCAGAGTCAGTGACAGAGGCCTATCGAGTGTTAAGTGAAGGTATACTACAAGGCTTTCATAATCTCGGGATGGATGCATATTTTAGCGTGCCGGATACAGAGGAAAAAAAGGCAGATTTAAAAAAGCCGAAAAGTGCAGTTTGTTTTGATGCCCCAAGCTGGTATGAACTTGTCGTAGAGGGGAAAAAAATTGCTGGTAGTGCACAAACACGTCAAAAGGGTGTTATTTTACAGCACGGAGCCATTTTACTAGATTTAGATCAGGAAAAATTATTATCCGTTTTTAATTTTTCAAGTGAAGAAGCGAAGGCTCGTATGCGTAGAAAGCTACCAGAGAAGGCCGTTGCTATTAATAGTCTTGTCAAAGAACCTGTTACAATTGAACAATGTGTGACAGCTTTTCGAGATGGCTTTGCAAAATCGTTGCAAATTGATTTAAAACCATTTACACTTTCTGAGGAGCAATTAGAATATGTCCATGCACTAGAAGAAAAAAAATATGCATGTGACGATTGGAACTTCAAAAAGTAAAAAATGGTATAAGAAAAATATTTTTTTATCGTTCAAACCTTGTGATGACAAGCAGTTCTGATTCTATTCCAAATTGCAAGAGTTGAATTAAAAAACTATATATAGTATCTTTTTTTAAGACATATACACAATATGTAGTGTTTAACAACACATGATATTGTGTATTTATTGTGTGTAAGGCAGAAAATAAGGGAGGCAAAACGATGGTACTCACAAATCATCAACCCGAAGTAAACAAACAAATTGAACAGTTAAACAAAGATATTGAGCTATTTCCACAGGTTCACCCTGTAACACCTGATATGCATATTACGCATAAGGGTGTATCAAGGCTTGTCATGATCGATCGCTACTCGTTTAAGGATACGGAAAAGAAAACGCTAAAAGCTGGAGATTTTGTCGTTTTAACAGTGAAGGCAGATCCAAAATTCCCTGCCCGTGGTTTAGGGACAATTCAGAAGTTGGACATGTCTGCAAAAACAGCAGATATTTTGATTGAGGAAGACTACCGTAGCGCTTTAGATAATCCAAAAGAGCAAGAAACAGGTGTGATTACGCGTTCAATTGACGTGTTAGAAAAGCCTCTTGAAATTTTTTATGAACAAATCGCAAAACGCAATGCCACAGGGCTTGCTGCTGTTGAAAAAACACCAGAGAAACGCCAAGAATGGTTTGAGAAGTTTTATGATCAGTTGGTATCATTAAAATTCATTCCAGCTGGACGAGTTATTTACGGAGCAGGGTCTGAAACAGATGTAACCTTCTTCAACTGTTACGTAATGCCATTTGTAGCTGATTCACGTGAAGGAATAAGTGATCACCGTAAGCAAGTAATGGAAATTATGAGCCGCGGCGGTGGTGTAGGGACAAATGGTTCGACATTACGTCCACGTAACACGTTAGCACGTGGTGTAAATGGTAAATCATCTGGTTCTGTCTCATGGTTAGATGATATTGCGAAGCTGACTCATCTTGTCGAACAAGGTGGATCCCGTTAACCGATAACGGCGGGATTAAAATCTCGTGAATTGCTGGAACACCCTTAGAGCTTTTCTTGCTACAACGTAAGCTGCGAAGCTAAGCGTGAATGCTTGAAAAAAGAAAAGATTGGGCAATCAGCAGCGAAGCATCTATGGAAACGTAGATGAACGTTCAACGACTATTGAACCTTCCTAAACTTTTGGACCACATCGGAGGTGGAAGCATGGAAGAAGTAAATCGTATTGTACGGAGACGTCCTTATGAGGCGCGAGACAAGGAACGATTGATTAAAAGAATTATTGAGTTGCATGAAAATGGTATGAGCCAAGTGGATATTGCAAAAACACTTAACATAGGAAGAGGAACAATCCTTAGATGGAACAAAGAATTAGGGCTTTTTAAAGCGAGAAAGCCTGGTCAAGCGGGAAAGCTGAAAAATAAGAAGTATCATTACGATGAAAACTACTTTAAAAATATTGATACAGCAAATAAGGCTTATTTAGTAGGTTATATTACAGGTGATGGCACTATATATGACCGTGGTAAATCGAAACGTCTTATTTTATCACTTGCTGAGCAAGACCGGCAATTGCTTGAAGATATCGCAAAAGAATTGTCTATGCAAGAAGCGATTAAATTTCGTAAACAACATGCACCAAATGAACAAAACAAATACTCTTTAATAATTAATTCAACAGAAATGTGCAATGATTTAATGAGGTTGGGAATTAAACCTCGAAAAACAGGCTTTGAAAGTTGGATTGATTTTAAAAATGAGGATTTACAATGGACCTATTTAAGAGGTTTTTTTGATGCAGATGGCCATTTTTCCAAGCGTGGGAGAATAGGTTTTACGGGTAATCGCGAAATGCTTTTATCATTACTTCAATTTTTGCATAATCAACAACTGGCTTTAACGGTCCATAAAGTTTACCCAAAACAAGGATGCGTTGACTTATTTATTAATCGAAAAGATGACGTGTTAAAGATTATTCATAAGTTATACAAACATGGTTCCATACAACTCAATAGAAAATATGAAAAAATCAAATCCTTCTTTGATGATATAGTCTGATCTTATGTGAAAGCATAAGAATGTGGCAGAAATGACCACATCGTAAAAGTATCTTAAAATACTTTTTTGTAACAAAAAGCGTGGGGCACAAATGATTATGCTGGCAGATTGGCATCCTGATATCGTGGAATTTATTATTTCAAAAATGCAAAATCCACGTATCTTGAGATACCTAATCGAAAATACAACGGATGAAACAATCATTCGACTAGCAAAAGAAAAATTAAACTTTAAGCCTCTTTCTTTCCAAGAAGAAGCTATGTACCAAGGTATTGTCAACTATAAAAGTATCGAGGGATTAGGCGGTTTTGACACAGCAATTATCCGTGAAGCGGAAAATAAATTGCGTGATGGTGGTACGTATACAGTTCATAATCCAGAATTCTTAACAGGTGCAAATATTTCTGTTACATTAACAAAAGAATTTATGGAAGCTGTTGAAAAAGATGCTGACTTCGAGCTTCGTTTCCCAGCAGTTGAAGAATATTCGAAAGAAGATATGAACGTTTATAACACGGAATGGCATAAAGTTGGTGATGTTCGTGAATGGGAGAAAATGGGCTATAAAGTACGCACATACCGCACAATTAAAGCAAAAGAATTGTGGAATTTAATTAATGTATGTGCAACATACTCTGCAGAGCCAGGTATTTTCTTCATCGACAACGCAAATGATATGACGAATGCGAAGGCATATGGTCAAAGTGTTGTAGCGACAAACCCGTGTGGTGGACTTCGCCTCACGTTAAAAATTGCGGGATAAAGCGGGAAGGCTGAGATGCTAATCCGAACCGAAGGCTATTGGTAAAACTTTAGTCAGGGGCAACGCATACCTGGTGATCCTACTTTGTAGACTATAATCCGGGCACGAGACCGCAACATTACACTATAAAAAACTGCAACCCCCTTTAATCAAATAAAATCAACTCTCCAACCATTAATCGAAAGCATCTATCAAGAATTTGGAGTTAAAGATTTTAGAGTAATTTCGAAATCAATCTTTGGGGAAGATAGAGGAAAAAAAGAACTACTTAGGTTTATGAAAAAAGTGTGTAATGAAAATGTATGCTGAACTTACAGGAAGTGAACTGTAAGAGCTAGAGGATAAAAAGCCTTTAGGATAACAATAATTGGAACAACCACTTGCACCATATTCTGTGTGTAACTTGGCGGCTGTGAATTTAGCGCAGTTTGCGAATAAAGAAAATCAAACTGTGGATTATGAAGCACTACGTGAAACAGTTCGTGTAGGCGTTCGTATGCAGGATAATGTTATTGATGCCACACCTTACTTCTTAGAGGAAAACCGTGTACAAGCTCTTGGTGAGCGACGTGTAGGTTTAGGAGTTATGGGCTTAGCTGATTTACTTATTTATTGTGAGAAGGAATACGGTTCAGAAGCAGGTAATGAGCTAGTAGATGAAATCTTTAAAACAATTGCTGAAACGGCATATGAGGCTTCTACAGAGCTTGCTAAAGAACGTGGTAGCTTCCCATTCTTAGTAGGTGGTTCAGACGAAGAAACAGCTCGTTTACGTAAAGCCTTCACAGAGACAGGCTTTATGCAGAAAATGCCTGCTCATATAAAGGAGCAAATCTTAGCGACTGGTATTCGTAACTCACATTTATTAACAGTTGCGCCAACTGGTTCAACAGGAACAATGGTAGGGGTAGCAACAGGTCTTGAGCCATACTTCTCATTCACTTACTACCGTTCTGGTCGTCTAGGTAAATTCATTGAAGTAAAAGCTGAAATTGTTCAGGAATATTTAGATTGTCACCCAGAAGTAAACGAGCAAGAGCTTCCTGAATGGTTTGTCACAGCGATGGAGCTAAAACCAGAAGCGCATGCTGATGTACAATGTATTATTCAAAAATGGATTGATTCATCCATCTCTAAAACAGTAAACGCACCAAAAGGCTATACAGTACAGCAAGTAGAAAAAGTATATGAGCGTCTATATAAAGGTGGCGCTAAAGGTGGTACGGTCTATGTGGATGGTAGCCGTGATTCACAAGTGCTTACACTAAAAGCTGAAGAGAATGATATGGATCAGCTATCATTCGAGGAAGAATTGGTAGAAGAACATACAAAACGTCCAGTCGTATTAGTAGATACAATCCAAGCGTTAGAATCTACAACGGTTATCGGCTCAGACGTAGGGAATACATGTCCAGTATGCCGTAAAGGAACAGTCGAAGAAATGGGTGGCTGTAATACATGTACAAACTGTGGTGCACAGTTAAAATGCGGTCTGTAAAATAATAAAAATGGTAATCTTGATGGTTTGAAATAAAGTTATACTATTTGTAAAAAAGTTGTACCGTTTTTAATAAAGTTGTATCGATTTTCACCCCTTTAGAAGTGATTTCTAAAGGGGTGTTTTAACTTCTTTCAGCAGAAGTCTCCCACCTCTAAAGATAGTGAGATAAATACGAATTTAAGCTACTTTTTAAAGGGTGTCCAAAACCTGCTGAAATAGCGGAACTCAATTTAAGAACGCCAAGCCTGTTGCAACGAACGCAATTACGTCATTATAAAATTGATATATTCCAATACAACAAACCACTTGAAAAAAATGGGGTTTTGTTAGTGATATATATACAAAAGCAACTAAATCATCGAAATCAAAACATTTGAGAAAACTTTGAGAATGGAATTATCTGTTGAAACAATTAAAAAATTGTTTTGCCAATAAAAAGAAATAAAATAATTGATATGGCTAGTCTAGGGAATTATTAAAATAATACACCAGATAGCCTTTTTGTTTTTTAATCTAAAATATGATGGTTAATTACAGTTAATGGAGCAAAGAAGCCAATAAAAACATAGGGTTTCCTTATCGTACAGGAAGTTGATTTTACTTAAATATTAGGGGTTCCTCTATAAACGAAGAGAGTCTACCATGAAAACAAATATAATCCATAATTTTATCTTTATGATGATTTGTCAAATTAAGTGCAACAATTGCTCATTAAAAGCCTCGTTTGCAGTTTTCCAACCAAGACATTTTCTTGGTCGGTTGTTGATATAGTTTAATGATTCTGTTAGTTCTTCTGGTGATACTTTTTCGAAATTTGTTTGCTTAGGGAAGAACTCGCGATGTAATCTATTTCCATTTTCGTTACTTCCGCGTTGCCAAGAAGAATAGGCATCCGCAAAATAAACATCAATTTTCAAGTCTTTTTCTAACACTTTATAACAGCTAAATTCTTTACCTCGGTCTGTTGTGGCTGTTTTTATAGCGCCTTTTGGTAATTTAGAATGAAGTAGACGTACTGCTCTTTCCAGTTTAGAAATTGGTGTACCAATGTTAAATCTTCCTCTTGTTTCGCGGGGCTTTTGGCGCTTTCCTTTTTGACGGAGAACGGTTATAGGCACTTCTAAAAAACCCTCGTAAATCCAGCGATAGATGGTTTTAAAACTTAGCTGTCCTTGATACAAGCGGCCGACAATTTGTTCAGGCGACCAAGTATCCCACAACTTTTCTTGAACAGCTTCTTTTACTTCGGGTGTACATTTTGACTTGGCACCACAGTTGGATTTATTTTGGTGGTAACGTACCTGCGCTTCGTCAGCCGTACTACCGGCGTGGCGTTTTATTTCTCTGGAAATCGTAGAAGGTTGACGATTTAAGAGTTTCGCTATTTTACGAATCGGATAATCAAGTTCTAGGTATGTTTCTATTTTTACACGTTCTGATATGGTAAGATGGGTATAGCTCATAACGATTCCTCCGTTTGAATGTTTGTGTGGTAACTACATTCTACACGAGGTCGTTATGGGCTTCCTTTATATTGACTTCTGGGTGTTGCACTTAATATTACAATCCGTCTAATAAAAATATTATGCCAGATAAATTATTGGAAATATTAATTGATATTAATAATGGTACTGACTATTTTCCAAAGCCCTCGGAATTTGTTGAAGAATTGACTGATAGTGAAAAACAAATTTTACAATTACTAGCCAATGGATATAAGCGTAAGGATATTGCTTCCATTGTTTTTGCTAGCGAACGTACAGTTTCTAATCATATTCAGCATATATTTGACAAGTTGAATGTATCTTCTTCATTAGAAGCTGTAACTAAAGGAATTAAATTTGGCTATATTCAGCCTAATTATAAAGAATAGTATTTATAACTGTCTTTTATTAAACAAGCAAATAAAAATTCTTCTAATATTCAACAAATCAGCTAATAGAAGCTGGACATTATTCAACAATCTGGCGCTTTTCTGTAAAAAGGAAAGTGTCTTTTTTCTTGTATTTGAAGGTCTCTAATGATTCAGCAATACGTTATTGTCAAGATTCTTGAATATTCTCGTCTGAAAAAGAATCTCCGTGAACAAATAGACTTTAGAGTATTAGATTTAAATAGTAGGAGAGTGAAAGATAATGAGTTCATTACGTTAAACACTATTCCAATGGAGTTACGAAGAAGATTTCAAAAAGCATTAATTTGGATTATGCTTTTTTAATTTTGGTGGAGTGTCTAATTTTAATTATTTTAGTTTTATTGTTTAAAACGTGACGAGCTCATTTTAATTTACGTCTAAGTATATAGAAAAGGAGGGAGCAGCTTTGGAACAAGAGGAATTGACCGAATGGATCGATCAATATGGTGAATCGGTTTTAACCTACATACTATTAATGGTGAGAGACTATCAACAAGCAGAGGATTTAACACAGGAAACCTTTATAAAAGCTTATAGACATAAACAGCAATTTGAACAAAAGTCCTCTGAGAAAACATGGCTATTTACGATAGCACACAATGTGACCAAGGACTATTTCCGAAAAAAACATCCTTTGCAGCATTTTTTGGGTTTAACGATGGAAGAGAAAGATTACAAGCCAACACCTGAGCAAATCGTAGCGATGAACTTTCAAACGGAACAATTATACAGAACGATTCAACAATTAAAGCCTACATACAGGCATGTCATCATATTGCGGAAGTTAAAAGAATTTTCAACGGCAGAAACAGCTCTTATTTTAAACTGGTCAGAAAGTAAAGTGAAAATGACGTTAAAAAGAGCGTTAATTGAACTAAAAAATGAGTTGATTAAAGGAGGGTTTACCAGTGAAATCTTTAGATGAACAATTTAATAAACTGGGAGAAGAATTAAAGCTAACGGACAAATCCAAAGATCAACTTAAACGTAAGATAATGCAGAATGTACATAAAAGTAAAAAACATAATATAAAACAGTACGTTTGGATTGCTGTAGCAGTTTGTATGCTTCTTATGCTTACTTCGCCAATCTATTCGCCGACAATGGCAAAGATAGCGGAGAGGATACTACCAATTTCTATTACGCCAAGTTTTTCAGATGGACAGTATAATCCCGATTTAACATCTCAACTCGCAGAATTAGCCAAAAAGGAAGGGTACACTGTTAATTTTGTGGGAATCACACCATCGCCATATACAATTGAAATATCACTCATTTTGAAAGATTCTACATTAAAGCAGGCAATAAATGACCTTGAAGCGAAGATAACAAATTATCTTTATGAAAACGGCTATGACCAATATGAATTAAAGTTTTCGGAAGAAATTGAAGTACCGTATCACACAAATAATCAAGAAGATGACACATATGAAAAGGTATGCGAAATTGTGAAGCAAGTATTCACAGCCAATGGATATGCCCAGGAAGCAGATTATGAATTAGCAGGGGTTAAAAGAACATGGTTTTCCAATATTGTTTTAATTGATATGCCTGATCATATTCAACAGTCAGAACAAATTATTGCGGATATCGATAAAGAAATAAAATCCCAAAAATTGAATGTAAAAGATATTGAAGTGACGACTTTTAACTTCGAACATCGAAGACAAGATAATCGTTGGGCATATATTTCATCTGATATTTATGATGCAATGGCTGGGAAATCGACTTATCAACTGACTGGGCTATCCTATAAAGTGAGGAAAGGACACTCCTATGTTTCAATAAAAACGGATTTTAATCAACCACCTTCTGAAGAAATAATAAAAGAAATTGAAAAGGCTGTTCAAGATTACTTAGCATTACCGGAAACGAAAGAGGTAATTCAAGATGACAAATATACTGTTCAATTCCTATTGAAGAATGAAGAAGAATCGTTTATTAAAATAACAAACTAAATATAAACCAAATACTTTATTAATTGATGTTTTTGTAATTAGTTATTTTTATACTCAAACCTACAGATCAATATTTGAAGCTTTTTAATTTTTGGTATTCAATTGGGGCGCTTTTCCGTAACAAGGAAAGCGTCTTTATTTATGAAAAGGGACATTGAATAAGATTACCAAGCAAAACCGGGTTTTTATGTTAACATTAGTAGTATATTATAAAAAATACTAAACCTAGGTATAGTGGGTGAAATTGGGATGATTTATTTGAGGAAAGCAATGACAATTCTGGCTTTCATTTTTATGATAGGCTCTTTTCCTTCGATTACAAGTGCTTGTTCGTGTGCAGATTTACCAAGTGTAGAAGAAGAGTTTGAACTTTCAAAAGCCGTATTTAGTGGGAAAGTTGTTGATATAAAAGAGAAACGAAGTTTAAAAGGATATACAACTAAATCAGTTCTTTTTGAGGTAACCAACACTTGGAAGGGTGTTGAACAATCACAAATTATCATTACTACTGGTCAAGGTGGAGGAGATTGTGGATATAATTTTATAAAGGGAGAAGAATATTTGGTTTATGCTAACGAATCAATTATATACGAGGCAAAATCTCTTGTATCATCCATGTGTAATCGTACCCGTGTTTTGAGTTATTCACAGGAGGATTTGGAGATACTTGGAGAAGGACAGCCCCCCATTGAAGAAGTTAATTTAAGTGGTAAACATAGTAGAAATCAAAAATATATTTGGGCTACAGTGGCAGTAGCCATTGGCATTGTTGTGTTTTTCATTTTAAATAGAAGAAAAAGGTTAGATTAATTATTGTAGAATTTTTGAAAAGCATTAATCATGCGAAGGCATTGATTCGAATTCATTCGTCATAACTGCTTTAAATTATCATAGAAATTAGTCTTATATATAATTGGAGGATACTTTGTATGAAAAAAAAGATATATATTGTGAGACATTGTGAAGCACAGGGGCAGCCTCCGGAGTCACCACTAACGGAAATGGGATTTACACAAGCGAAATATTTATCTGACTTTTTATCAAATATTAAAATTGACCGAATCATATCAAGTCCCTTTTTACGAGCAATTCAGTCAGTAGAACCAATAAGTAAGGAAACAAACATAAGAATAGAGATTGATGAACGTTTGTCGGAACGCATACTAAGTACACTGGATTTACCAGACTGGCCTGAAAAACTTAAAGCAACATTCGATGATTCTGAGTTGAAATTTGAAGGGGGAGAATCGAGTAAAGAAGCTATGAATCGAATAGTAAACGTTGTAGATGAAGCTTTTAACCGTGAAGTTGAAAACACAATAATTGTTACACACGGGAATTTAATGTCTCTACTGCTAAAGAATTATGATAACAGCTTTGATTTTGACTGTTGGAAGAATCTTAGTAATCCTGATGTATTTGTATTAAGTTACGTAAACAATAAAATAAATATGGAACATTTATGGAGAAAGAAACTAATAAAAAAGTAGTATATTTGGAATTTACCTATTTCAATTATCGGGGTAATTCTTATCAATATTAAACTCACTCATTTTGACTAATCTTTTTTTCAAAATGAGTGAGTTTCTTCTATTTTAGCTATTTCATTCATCTTCTTTTTCATTTACATTGAGTAAAAGTATACTTACGATATACTGATTATCTTGAATCCATTGATTATAAATTCCACCATACTCTTCTACAATTCTTTTCACATTTTTAATTCCTATTCCCTCGAATCGTCTATTCTTTCGAGTTTGAAGCTCCGCAGTATCAAATACATTTGAAATTTCTATAAGTAGGTTATTATCAAGTTGTTTGATAAGAAGTGAAATCTCTTTTTCTTTAGAATTAAATAAACGTAAGACTGCGTTTATAGAATTATCTATTAAATTTCCAAGCACAACTGCAAAAATATCAGTATCTAATTTAATCATTTCAGAAAAGAAAGATTTAACGTTTAAAGTTATTCCATTTCTTTCAGCAATAGATTTTTTTTCATTCAGAAGATAATTTAGCACATAGTTATTTGTAAAATAATAATCAATGTGTTCGATTGTCTGTATCGAATTTTGAAGATATTTTTCAGCTCCAGCAGTATCTCCCTGACTTAACATACCCAATAGAACTACGTATTGATTTTTTAAGTCATGCTTCATTGAATATAGTTTAGATTGTGAATCCTTTAGTTGTTTGAAAAATTTCAATTCTGATTCAAACACTTTTTTTTGCGTTTTAGTTTTTTCAAGCTTTTCATAAAAATTTCCGAGGGTTATATAAAGATATAGTATGCATAAATTCATATAAATAATAAAAGTAGCAATCAATATAAAAATAAAATTAGGTTGATTAATAATATGAATTTCAGATATTACAGCAGTGCTTAACATACAAATCGATATGATTGGTATAGAAATTAGTGTCATTAGGAGAAAAACATTTAAAGGTCTCTTTAATTTACTCTTTCGAGGAAAGATAATTTTAAAAACAGATACAGCCATTAGTTTTAAAATTATAGCCATACCTCCCCCTACAGCCATAAAGAGAAAATTTGAATTATAACTTTCTAATCGGGATACCACTCTCGTAATAAAAAACGAAACGAAATCACAGATTAAAAACATAAATAGTAAATAAATTACCAAAAGGAACTCTTTTTTCAAATCTATCTGAGTCCTCTTTACGATAACTAAAAACAATAAAGCAGTGAAGATCATATTGATAAGTATATAAGGAAAATTATTAAAGTTGAAAAATGTAACGATCGTGTCTTTCATTATATTAAGTCTCTTAACTTCATCAGTATTTGTTTTCTGGCACTATCTATAAATTTACGACTTATTGGTATTTCAACAGTTTGCTTATCATTTAAATTGGCAGTAATTGTATTATTGCTAATTTGTTTTACATATCTAACATTAACAATAAACGAGTTGTGGACCTGCACAAAATTATCATTAATTTTGGATAAAAGGGCTTTTGTTTGAAGAATCGTTTCATATATATCAGAGGGTGTGTGAATAAGTACTTTCCTTTTATTTTTTTCAAAGTAAATAATTTCACTAAAAGAAAGACTGTAAAAAACTTTGTTAAATGTAAACATAAATTTTGAATCATCTAAATCTAAATATTTAATAGCTCGATTCAAGGTAGGATATAGTTTGTCTTTTGTAACTGGTTTTAAAATGTAATCAAAAGTGTTAACCTTAAAAGCCTTTTCCATATATTCTTTGAAATTTGTAATAAAGATAATTGGACAATTATAATTATTTTTTCTAATGGTCTCGGCAATCTCTATTCCCGATAGATTTGGAAACTCAAAATCTAAAATAAACAAATCATATGAATTTTCTTTAAGTAATTCAATTAAACGAAAAGGATTGTAGAATATATCGATATCAAATAACGAGGAGTCATATTCTAACATTAAATCTTCGATAGCCTTTGCAATAACTGGAATATCATCACAAATAGCAACTTTTATTACCATCGTTTCACTCCTAAATTCTTACTATATTTGTCCTAGACAGTAACCTGAGACATTCTGAAAATGCTTGTTATTTTTATAGTTTACCACTTCTACCATTTTACAACCATCTTCCATAATCAGTTTAATTAGACAGTATTATTAGAAAAGATCCTATTCTCTATCATTAGACTAGAATAGCAATAATGTCAACAATTACATATAACTTGCAGTTTGTTACACATAAGAAAAATAGCTTAAAAATAGATTATTATTAAAACATATTTTTAGTTATCTGAAACCATTAACGATGTTAAGTTCCTATTTGTTTAATTTAGAAACTGAAATTCTGTTAATCAATACTAATTTCAAAGGAGATATTTATATTGACGAATACTACAAAAAATATTGTTATATCACAATTATGTAAGCGACATGGAGAAAAAGATATTTTAAAAGATGTGTCATTTGAAGCGAAAGAAGGGAGAATCACAGCCTTCCTTGGACCAAATGGTGCAGGAAAAAGCTCCACACTTCGTATTTTGTTAGGACTTGATCGTTCAACAGGAACGGCAACTTTTGGTGGAAGTAACTATGTAACATTTAATACTCCATTGAAAGTGGTAGGAGCAGCATTTGACGGTATAGGTGGTACGCCTTCTAGAAGGGTAAAAACCCATCTGAAAATCATAGCACAAAGTAACAACATTTCTTTCCGTCGTGTGTCCGAAGTATTGAAAATAGTCGGTTTATCAGAAAAAAGCAAAGCTAGGCTGGGAACTTTATCATTGGGTGAAGGACAACGTCTTGGACTGGCAGTAGCTCTTTTGGGAGACCCTCAATATATTGTTCTTGATGAACCAACCAATGGACTTGATCCAACAGGAATTCGCTGGTTTAGAAAATTTATTCGTCAGCAATCAGACATGGGAAAGACGATTTTGTTGTCATCACATCTTCTTTCCGAAGTGGAAGCTGTGGCAGACGATGTAGTTATTATTAATCACGGAAAAGTAATAGCAACTGGTGAACTTCAGCATGTTATGAAAAATCTAGAATCATTGGAGGATGTGTTCTTTTCTCTTACAGAAGGAGGTGAAGCAAAAGATGACGACTTTTTCTAGGACCATACGATTTGAACTAATAAAGATTTGTTCAAGTAGAGTGTGGTGGGTAATTTGTGCTTTAGTTGTCGTTATTCAACCATTACTTGCATTTATCACAGCAAAAAGCTATGTTCAAATTGGTTTAGACGCGACACCAGAAACTCACCCGCAATTAGTGGAAGCGTTACCGCCTTTGGATTATTTTGGATTTGATATAGTGCCATTTGGGTTATTACTGATGGTTGTTTTTGGAGGAATTATAGGGGCAAGTGAATATAAACATCATACACTACGTACAACCTTACTAAGTCAAAGTAGTCGTATAAAGGTTTTTTGTGCGAAAGTACTCGCACTTTTAATATGCAGTACATTTATATCATTTTTAGCGATTACTACTACAATTTTTTTCACGCATTTTAGTTTGGGGGAACAAGGGTTACATCCATTTTATTTAAGTACAATAGCTTGGCAGTTTATTGGTTTTTCAGTGCTGGATTGGATTTTACTAACCATACTTTCTTTTGGGATCGGGATGCTCTTTAGAAATGCTATAATACCTTTAGCTTTTTTGGTTCCTCAGATTTATAATCTTGGAAATTATTTAGCGCAAAGATGGGAATGGGGGCAGTATCTCCCTGTGGCAGCAGGTAATCTTCTCTTTGCAACACCAACATACCCTTTAAAACATGATCCATTAAACGGAGGCATGGTACTGCTCATATGGCTAATATTAACTTTAATCACATCTTATTACGCTTTTATTCGTAATGATGTAGGAGGGAAATATTGATGTACACCGCGTTACGTAGTGAGAAAACTAAATTTTTTTCTTTTGGTTGGTGTATTTTAGGTGTAATCGGAGCTATTATCGTTCCCTTACTTTTCTTATTAACATCCGATACCCCGAAGGCAGGGAGTGAGAAGGAGATACTTTCTCTGTGCTTGCAAGCTCTCTATTTAGGTCACCCAGGAATTATTGTTGCCAGTGCGGGGTGTTTTGGACAAGAATATTCGCACTCTGCTTTAAGAACAACACTTCTCACACAACCATCTAGATTAAAATTATTTTGCGTGAAATTTGTGAATATTACCATAATTGTAGTGTTTACAGGAATAGTTTCAAGTGTACTTAGTTTACTTGTTCTTTTTTTTCAACATGATATGGAATGGACAGGTACTTTAATCATACGGTTACTTGGAAGTATTTCTCTCCCCATACTTAGTTGGATTCAATTAGCTTGGATTACCTCTGCCTTATCAATTATAACAAAATCACTTATAGCACCAATCGCTATCATGTTACCGCTTATTTTGGGACTTAGCCAAATGTTGTTTGCAATTTCTCAGTTGGCAAAATTTTTACCTACTCTTGCTACATTGAATCTTTTTTCAATACCTGAGGTAAATACATTATTGGATAAATGGTCAGGGCTAGCGGTTCAATTTTCTTGGGTAGTATTATTATTAACCATTTCTGCTTGGTTGTTTTTATATCGTAATGTTCGTTAATTTAATATAGTCTTGATTCTATTAATAAAGTGCAATTATACTGAAGATTTTGTTGCAAATTCTTCAGTATAATTACGTAATTTGTTTCATGTAAAGATTCCTTATGAATTAACTAGAGGGCTTTCAAATGGTTATAGAACAGTTGAGATTGTAGTGGACCACAGCCCTGAGTATGGAAAGATGAGGGGATTTTTTAAGCTTAAACAACACACATGTACATGCAATATATCGTGGTTTGCAATATTATGCCAATAAGGCTTGGTATAAAAAAATTCACATAAATCAATCCCGCTCCAAATTTGTTTTCTAATGGAAAAGTCATACCTGATTGATGATGAAAAGCCAATAATTAAAAGTAATCTTATTTATCGTTTTCTAATAGGAGGAAATAACATAGATTTATTTTAGAAACAAATCACTAGCGTGCATTAGAATAGTTTAACGAAGTAAATGAAACTGAATTTTCTGTAACTATATTTAGTTCAATCGCATGGATAAGTTTACACGAAAAACCTCAGAACCTACTTTAACTTCAATTGTATTAAAGATAAAACGTGAAAGAGGTGGGCATACTTGAGTGCCGCATTCAAAGAAAAAAATAATGATATCAATATAATTATAGGCTTTCTAGTCTTTTTTTATTTAGCTTGGACCATTAAAGAATTATGGTTATTGGAATACATATATTCATTCGGTGAAATAATATCCCCTCTAGTAGAGGCATTGGTTAAGAGTCTCATTTGGATTGTTCCAGTGTCGATTTATATAAAAATCCATTTACATTCAGATCCACTCAGCTATCTTAAAATGAATGTTAATGTGAAGGAAGGTGTGTTTTGGGGAATTCTTCTTTCGCTACTGTTAGGAGCCGGTTTAATTTTAGAAGCATTCATCTTTAATGGTGTTTCTTTTCATTTTTCATTATCTTTTGATGACTATCTGAATACTGTTCTAATGGCGGGGCTTGCCGAAGAGATTGTATTTAGAGGATTAATTTTACAAGAGTTCAATAAAAAATTAGCTTTTTGGAAAGCAAATATAATGACGGCTTTATTATTTTTAGTCATACATTATCCAATTTGGATATACAATGATATCATTTTTCAATTTGGTTCTCATATTTACGTTTTTCTTATTGGCTTACTATTTGGATTTGTTTTTAAAAAGACGGGTTCATTATGGACTGTTATCTTACTACATGGATTTCATAATTATGTTCTTAGCATCATTTAATCAAAAGGATTTATTATAAAGAGGAATTATTCAATTCACCTCTATGGATTTTTTAGAGGTGAATTGATTTTTTTGTTGGATATTTAAGTTAACATCATCTATCTTAAACGAATGGAGTAGGATAGTTGGAGAGTGTTAACTTGTGTTCAACAATCTGGCCATTTGATTAATCTGAGAAGACTGTCCAAATAACAACAAGGAGAGAGGTAAAATTTCACCCTTTAAAGCATTCTCATTTACCATTGTTTGTTTATTCACCCTTTAATCGATTGTTACCATTCTCTTTTCCTTTTTGAGATATAAAGATCATCTATTTATAATCAGTATTTAAGGTAATTATTACATTTAATACGATTTTCCTATATTAAGTATAGGGATTTGATGCTTACTTAAAGTTCATTGGGCTGCTTAGACAGCTCTTTTTGCAGTTTGGTAGAATTAGGAATAATTTTATAAATAATAAGTCTGTAGCTGAATACTTAATAATCTAACTTTGGTAAAAATAAATACTTTTTTAAAATTGAACCTATTATGATTTGGTAATCGTCTAATAGCAGAATTTAAAGTAGGTTGAAGGGGAGGGTAGTGGATTGGACAGAGAAGAAAAAGATTATATATTAGAAAAAATAATGATTGAATATGGTAATGAGTTGGTGCGATTGGCATTTTCTTATGTAAAAGATACAGAGATTGCTAAGGATATGGTTCAAAATACGTTTATCAAATGCTACAAAAACCTCGATTCGTTTCGATTTGATGCACAAATAAAAACATGGCTCTATCGTATAACAATCAACGAATGTAAAGATTATTTAAAAAGTTGGAATTACAAAATGGTACAGGTAAAAAGTTTTATTAATGAAACAGCAAAGTCAATATTACCATCAACAGAAAAAACAGTTATCGATAAATACAATAATGAAAGAATAAAAGATACTATCTATTCTCTCCCAAAAGTGTATCGGGAAGTAGTTTATCTATATTACTATGACTCATTAAATACAGAGGAAATTGCCATAGTTTTGGATATTCCAGTTAATACAGTGAAAACTAGATTAAGAAGGGCAAAGCAAAGATTAGAGCCGATGATAAAGGAGGAAGAATTTAATGGATGATAAAAGATTAAGAGATAAATTTAATAACACGGCTGATCAAGAACTAAATTTTACGAAAGAAGACCGTAATGGAGTATTTGAACAAATTCATAAACTGGAGATGAAAAATAAAACGCAAAAAAAATCTCTTGTTTCTTCTTCAAAAAAATTCGCGCCATTGACAGTTTCTTTATTAGTGGTTGGCTTGTGTATATTTTTGTTTATGCCATCGATTCTTTCTGGAAGCTTTAATGAAAAATCTAACACAAGTGTTCCAAGTAAGCCAGTAGTTGAGGAAGGAGGTTTTATAACCACTTTAATTACGGTAAAGTCAAAAGAAATGGATAATCGGATATATCTTAACCTTTTACTTACTTATAGTAAAGATAAAAAGAAGATGAAATTTTTATCAATCCCTCAAACTACGTATGCACCGTTAGCAGATAACAATGATGGTACTACTTTATACGATAAATTGTTATTTGCCTATAGTTTTGGAGGTGCTGAAAATGTAAGAACAACCGTTTCAAAGCTATTAGATTTACCAATTGATTATTATGCAGTGATTGATTTAGAAACCATTTCAAAGGTAATTGATTCCGTGAATGGTATCGATTACGATTTGCCAGAAGATATTCGAGTAAGAGCGATAACTAGAGTAGCATTTGATTTTGAAAAAGGATTACATCGTTTGAATGGAGAAGAAATTGTGGCATTAATGATGGCTGCTACAGTGGGAGAGGGAAGCGGCTTAGATGAAGAAAACCTATTAAATATACTGAATGCTGTTATGAATAAAACAGAAAACGAAATTCCACCAACACTATTAAAAGAACTGCTTACTCAAATAGAAGCTAATGCATCACTGGATTATTGGTTAGAGAATCAAATAGAAATAAATTCTATAAAACCGTTATCTTTAATTGATGGAATTAGAGATGATATGATAGATGGTAAATACTACATGGTGTTTGACAAAGATTTTTTAAATTCAATTTCAGAAGAACTAACCACATTTAACTAAATAGGAAATTTTTTTTGTAATACTTATGGTGCGTTAATGAAATGTAGATTAACGCTTTTTTTGAAACATTTGGTTATGCTAAACTTGATGGTGGTAAAAACGACAACAAGCCGTATCTATTTATTGCTGGCTTCAATCAAAACACCTATGACCATTTACCAATTACACTCACTTCTGGTCGATTACCTAAAAAGACACGGAAATTCTCATTCTCTATTGAAAAAGGAGGAACAGATGGATGTAATTTGAAACAAATTTTAAAGAGCCTTGCTACGTAGAATGTAGTAAGGCTCTTAGCTTTTATTAATCAATATTCAATAACTTTATTATCATTATACATCTTTTTTTATTAGTCAAACTAACTGTAAAAAAGTGCATGGAATTACACTATAAAACTAAAACACTTTTCTGCCTACAAAATAGCCTTCATTGATATAAAATGCGGGCTCAATAGTTTTATTATGATTTTTTTGTATATTTCGGATAAACGAAATATACTGTATATTATCGGAGGGATTACAATGGACTACATAACAACGAAAGAAGCAGCGAGTATATGGGGTATTTCTGACAGAATGGTTCTTTATCATTGCAATTCTGGACGCATTGATGGTGCGATAAAGATTGGAAATACGTGGTTGATACCAAAGACAGCAACAAAACCTCAAGATAAAAGATTTAGGAGGAAAAATCATGACAAATAAGATACTCATAATAGATGACGATATAGAATTATGCTCTCTAGTTAAAAAATGTGTATCACAGGTTAACCTAGAAGCAGATGTTGCTTATAACGGGCAAACAGGGTTACTGCAATTGATGAATGAAAAGGACACATACTTACTTATCATTTTAGATGTTATGTTACCAAATAAAGATGGATTTCAAGTTTTATCTGAAATACGAAAATATAGTAACGTTCCTGTCCTTATGCTAACTGCTAAAGGAAGTGAGCCAGATAAAGTAACAGGTCTTAGTCTTGGAGCAGATGATTACTTGACAAAGCCATTTAGCATTAACGAACTTATCGCTAGGGTACAATCTCTCATTAGAAGATATACTACTTTTAATTATGGAGATTCAGTCAGTATTCTTACCTTTAAAGGTATGGTTATTGACAAAGAAACAAGGACTGTTCATGTTCAAGAAAAACCAATTGATTTAACTGGAAAAGAGTTTGATTTGTTGGTGTTTTTAGCAACAAACAAAGGTCGTGTCTTTACAAAGAAACAAATATACACACAAGTTTGGGAAGATGACTATGCTTTTGATGACAGTAATATTATGTCCTTTGTAAGTAAACTAAGAAAGAAAATAGAACCTAATTCAGACCAGCCATTTTATATTTTGACGGTACATGGTGTAGGTTATCGTTTCAATAAGGAGGCATAATCATGAACTGGATTCACATTCTACTTATTATTTTAATTCTTTGCTTTGTAGTTATTGTTTACTTGATTTTAAAACTCTATAAGGTTTCTGAAAAGCTTTCTATTATTGAAGATTCTTTAGATGATATTAAGCAAGGAAACTTAAATCGTCGTATTCTTGTTAGAGAAAATGATATGACGAAAACAATTTGTTATTCCATCAATGATATGGTTACTAATAATCAAGTTCAGCTCATTAAGTTAAAGCAATCTGAACAAGCCTATAAACGACTTATGACCAGTCTTTCCCATGATGTAAAAACTCCTTTAACTTCATTAGTTGGATATTTAGAAGCAGTTCAAGAGCGTATTGTAACAGGAGAAGAAAAAGAAGAATATTTAGAGGTGGCTTTGACTAAAGCCCACCATCTTAAAGGATTTGTAGAATCTCTGTTTGACTGGGTAAAACTTGACGCAAAAGAACAGGGCTTCCAACTTGAACGACAAGATATAAACGAATTAACTCGTGACATATTAACAGATTGGATACCAACCTTTGAAGAGAACAATTTTGAGTACAACATTGATATTTCTGATACAGAGTGTTTTATTCAGTTAGACCCTAACGCATTTATAAGAATTATCAATAATTTGCTTCAAAATGTTCTCATTCATAGTGAGGGAACACAGATTGATCTGCAAATTGGTGATAAAGACCATGATGTTATTGTTCAAATAAGTGATAATGGGAAAGGCATTCCAACAAAGGACTTACCACATATTTTCGATAGATTGTATCAAAGTGATGAATCACGTTCGGTAAACGGAAATGGTTTAGGACTTGCTATTGCTAAAGAACTTGTTCATCTACATAATGGGTCAATCAGTGCTGATAATTCATTAAATGGCGGAATGACATTTACCATAATATTCCCAAAAGCTCTTTGATTTTTGAGAGCTTTTTTTATTTGCAAGAAACAAACAAGATTTCTGCAAGGTTATGGCAAGATTTCTTTGATAAACTGGATTTGAAAGGAGGAACAACATGTTTACTATCATTCAAGCAGAGATTTCTAAATTAAAGCGAAAAAAGATAAAAATTGGAATCTTTGTTTTTACGACTTTACTTGCTGTCTTTGTAGTAGAGCGGGCTATTCATATACCTAGAACTAGTGAGATTATGGATAGCTTTGGAGATCTATATACTTTAGCTTTTAAGAATATGAGCGTTCTATTTCTACCTGTTGTTCTTGGAATGTTCGGTACTTCGCTATTCTTTGACGAATATTCAGGTAACACACTTAAAGAATTGTTAATTATTCCAATTACTAAGACACAGATTTATTTTTCAAAGATTACTTTGGTATTTGGGTTATCATTTCTAATCTGTATGTATACCTTCATTATAACGATAGTAGGTGCAAATATTGCTGGTGGTTTTCCAGATTTTAATACACAGACAATACTAGAAGCGTTCATTTTGTTTTTAGAGGGTAGTATCTTAATTCCTTTATCAATGCTGCCAATTATTGTTTTCGCAGTAGCAGGGAAAAGTTATTTGCTACCAATAGGAATTACACTTATGTATATCCTACCTGTGATTGTTGTACCCGCACCATTGATGGGATTGCACCCGTTAGCAAGTTCACTATCCATCTATAGTTACTCCTCGTCTGTAGCAAATGATATGGTTGTTAGAATGACACAAATAAGTAAAACAATGATTACAATACCAAGTTATACAGTAAGCATTATAAGTATTTTGGCAATTACAGGTTTGTCTATAGTACTTTCTCTTTATCTCTTGAAAAAACAAACTCTTTAATGAAAGGATTTAATTATGACGAAAAATCTTATTGAAACAAAAAATCTTACTAAGATATACGGAGAGCAAAAAGTGGTTGATAATGTCAATCTCCATGTTCAAAAAGGACGTATTTATGGATTGCTTGGACGTAATGGTGCAGGAAAAACCACAATTATGAAAATGATTTTAGGTCTTACGACAACCAATTCAGGTAAAATTACAGTTTTCGGCAAATCAATTACAGGAAATGAAAAACTAATCTATCCACGCATTGGAGCGATTATTGAAACTCCTGGATTCTATCCAAACTTAACAGGGACTGAAAATCTTGAAATATTTGCTAAGCTTCGTGGGACTGCAAAACCAGATGCAGTCAAGCACGCATTAGAAATTGTTGGTTTACCTTACAAAGATAAAAAAGTATTCAGTAAGTATTCCTTGGGTATGAAGCAACGTTTAGGTATTGCTAATGCGATACTTCATGAGCCCGAGTTACTGATACTTGATGAACCAACAAACGGGCTTGATCCTATTGGGATTGCAGAAGTTCGAAAGTTCATTCGTAATCTATGTAATGAACGTGGAATTACTATTCTTATTTCTAGCCATATCTTATCTGAAATTGCACTTTTGGCAGATGACATTGGTATTATTCATAATGGTGTTTTACTTGAAGAAAATAGTTTAGTTCATCTACAAAAAATGAATGATAAATATGTTCAATTAGAAGTATCTGATACTGCAAGAGCAGCGGTTATTTTAGAACAAAAACTTGGCATATCAGAATACTCTGTTCAAGCAGATAACATATTACGTATCTATAAAGCTCATATTGATATGGCTTTAGTAAATAAGACTTTAATGCTTGAGAATATATCCGTTATTAGTTCGCAACTATGCAATGACACTCTTGAAGATTATTTTAAGAAAATAACAGGAGGAGAGGGAATTGCTTAGTTTAATTCAAACTGAATTTCTAAAATTGAAACGAAAAAAGTTTATTTGGTTTATGTTTATCCCTGCTTTGCTCATGCCACTCGTTGCTGTCCTTTATTTTAAGGCAGGCAGTCAAGTGGATCTGACACCTATTAAGTTTTATAGATGGACGGCATTTTCATATACAACTTGGCTTATTCTTCCGTTTGTATTGGGAATGTTGATTACAATGTTAGTTTATCAAGAAGTAGAAAACAATTTATTAACACAACTGTGGATTGTTCCAGTTGGAAAACTTAGATTTATTATTAGCAAATTTTGTGTTATGTGGCTTTACTCCATTTGTTTCATGCTGATATGTGCCAGTGGCTCTATAGTCATAGGAAGTGTTTCGGGGTTAATAGAAATTACAAACACTAGTGTTCTTAATCTTATACTGAAATGCTTAGAAATAGGAGCTTTACTTCCCTTTGGGATGATTCCTATTCTTGCTCTAGCAACAACACAAAAAGGATACATTCTTCCTGTGTCTACCACAATAGTTTATGTCTTTTTTGGATTTATTTTACTTATGGGAAACATGTACCTCCACCCATTATCAAGTGTTATTGGTATTCTTATGAGAAATATTGAAGGCGTTGTTATGAAAGACCCCGTACAGATTTGGAAAGCACTATTGTCTATTGCTCTTTGGTCTGGCACCTCAATCGCATTGGCAATAAATGTTTTAAGAAAAGGAAAGGTGCTGTAGAAATGACACTATATTTATGGGCTGAAAGGTTAAAATTAAAGAGGTCTAATATCTTTAAGATTGCTATATTTTCAACAATAATCGTAGCTGTGATTGTATTTATGCAAGGACAATTCATATATTATGGTGAGAGATACATTGATGAGCCTGAATGGTATTTAACAGCTATACAATCTTTGGGAAGTTTTTATGTATTTCCTGCAATTATTGCTTTGATGGGAACATATATCATTTGTAGAGAAATTCAAGATGATACATTGAAATCACTTGTTCTCATTCCAGTGAGCATATCGAAAATGCTTATTGCAAAACTGCTTATGACTGCATTCTACTCATTGCTCCTATATGGTTTTGTTTTCCTGATTGCATTAACTGTTGAGTTATCTCTCCATTTTTCTCTACTGAACCTCAACACAATATTGAATAATTTCAAGATGTATCTTTTGACTGGAATTGGTTTTTTCTTGGCAGTTTCTCCAATTATAACACTGGTGTACAAGTTAAAAGGAAGCCATTGGTTAGCACTGATTTTTGCAGAAGTTTTTGCCTTTTTAGGATTGTTTGCTAGTATGCAAAGTACATTACGTGCTATCTATCCAATTACAGCAGTGTTTAATATATCAGGATATTATGAAGCAACTTCATCAGAGATTATCCTAAGTTTAATAAGTTTAATTTTATGTGGAACAGTATCAATATTATTTATCATGAGATTCAATAAGAATAGTTCAAAGGTTTAATTGTTAGAAAATTTCGGAGATGTAATTGTAGTAAAAATGCAATGGGCATATCGTCCTGTTTGTGATAATAAAACAAGATTAAAAGTTCGTGAAGAGACTGAATTGAAAAACTTTCCTCTATTCTGCCCTAAATGTAAAAATGAAACGTTAGTAGATGTAAAAGGATTTAAAATGACTATTATCAAAGAGCCAGACGCAAAGACGCAGAGCTGATAATGTAAATTAACGCAAATAATCGACTTCACTAAAACACCCGAAACCCTTGATATATATAGGTTTCGGGTGTTATTTATTTTCCTAGGAAGTTAATGAAATGTAGATTAACGCACTTTTTAATATTTAAGGTAAAAACAATTGGGTTACTGTAATTGAAATTAAAGAGTGTCAAGAGTTAAAGATTAGGCTACCGAAATCAAAGGTAGCTTTTTTATTGAGCAAACGGTGCTGTTTAGTTCAATAATTGTATTTGGTTGTTCATTACCTATACTGTATAATTTAGGATATATTTATTGCTTTAAGTATTTCTAAAGAATTATTTTGGAGGGGATAATTTGTTGTATTTAACCTTATTAATCTGCATCGTTTTAATTGTAATGATGGATAAGCTTACTCAAGCTTTTAAATTATCAAGCATTTGGGGGTTGATTGGTCAAATTTATGTGTCGCTTGTATTAATAGTGGTCGGCAAACTCGAGGTTAGTTATATTAATCTAGGAAATCACTTTGAATTAGGATATTTGACGATTCCATTTACTTTATTAGTTCTTGTAGGTTTTACAAATGTAATGAATATAGAAAAAGCGCAAAATACTTCAATATTGCTGTTGCCATTTGTTTCTTTAGTTTATTTCTCAATTGCAGCTTACGTCATGGGCCATTCATTTGTTCTAATAATAGGATTTTGTACTTGTTTAGTGATTTTGTTTATTATGCTATATGGTTATTTTTCAAGTAAAGTATTTGTAGGAAGAACGATTATTATGTCAGTAGGTTTCATAATAGCAGTACTTTCAATATCTTTCATTAAAACATCTATTGTAACAATTTATATCCCGTTATTTACTTTAGCATTACCATTTACTTTATATTATTTTATTTCAGATAAATTTACGAGTATAACATCAATTTTAGTTAGCACTATAACAGCTATATTCTTTGGTGGATTAATGTTTATAGTTACTTTTAATATAATGTGGTATTTCGTTGTTGGGTTAACTATTATTTTGGTTATTATGCAATCTTCACGTAAATATCGTATTATCTAGAAATGAAAGTTTCTCTATAGTAATAACTATTAACCATTTAGATAGGAGAAGTTATGAAAATTTATAAATTAGCTTGTGTAAGTACTTTTATTATACTCTTATCAGGGTGCAATACATTTACATCTAAAACGGAAGAATCATCTTTAAAATTAATTTCGGAAGTTGTAAATACTGAACCTGTTGCATTAGATATCCCTCAAAATGAAAAAGAAGAAAAATCAATAGGAGTTTTTCATCCACTTGTAATTGATGAAGAGATAGCGTCTCCTATAGGTGAAAGTAAATCATATTTTATTAATAATTGGAGTGTTCCGGTTAAAGTATCCTTATCAAATACTGGTACTGAAAGCTTTTTATATAAAATCCGAAATATAGACAAAGGAAAAAATGTAATAAATGGCGTTTTAAGAAGTAATGAAAATTTTGAACAGGTATTTGATAGATTACCTGAAGGAGCTTATGTCATATCTTATCTTGTACAAGAGGAAGGGTTTCCTATGGATATAAAACTAAAGGTAAAGGTAGAGTTACTTCCCTAAATAACGTGAAAAGAATAGATACTTCACTCATTAACCACAAGACTTGTGCGTAAAATTCACTACAGTCCTTTTGTTATGGCCTACTTTGCTTTACTATCAATCATCGCAGTTAAAAAAATTTATTTTTTTAGACTTGTTATTCAACAATTGAGCCATATTGTTGAACCAGCAACTTGAATGAATGGTACAGAAGATTATCCTATAAAATTTGATAAAGAAATAAAGGGAAATTTAAAAATTCTCCATAAATTTAAGATCTGCTCTCCAGCTTGTTAAGACTTTTCAAAACACATTTTGTATTATGAAACAAAATGTTTAAAGGAGTGAGGAACATGAGTGTAGAAATTTTTAATGGTGAGCGTTCTGAGGAAAGTGTTCAATTTGAAAAATTGTTATTTTCCCAGAGTAATAAAATAAGTTTTTCTAGTATTGAAAATACCGAGCAATTTATAAAGCAAAGGGGAATTGAAAATATTCAGCCCTATGTGATTGGGGATGATGTTAAATTTTTAAGTGATAGTAAGGAGCAGGTATTTGAAGGTATGCAGGTTTTTACTTTAAACGACCAAAAGTTCTTGAATCAAAAAGTTATTCTCTATATACATGGTGGTGCTTGGACGAATCAACCTTTAAATTTGCACTGGATGCTTATGGATAAAATAGCGCAATCGTTAAATGCGAAAATTATTGCGCCCATTTATCCTAAAGTACCACATTTTAGCTATAAAGATACCTACCCAAAGATCCTAAACCTATATAAAGAAATTCTTGGAACTATTGAAGGCTTCCATCAATTGACCATCATAGGAGATTCGGCAGGCGGAAATATAGCACTTGGACTGGTCCAACTTTTGAAGAGAAATAATCTACCACAACCAAAAGATATTATTTTACTATCAGCATGTGTTGATATGGGTTTAGAAAATCCTCTTTTACCTGAATATGAGGAAAAGGACCCGATGCTAGCGAGTATGGGCATGGAAGTTATTACAAAGATTTGGGCAGCTGATAAACATTTAAAGGACCCGTTAATTAGTCCAATTTACGGTGACTTTAAAGGGCTTGGGAAAATTACTCATTTTATTGGAACACACGAAAGCTTATATCCAGATGCCATAAAATTTGATGAACAACTAACGGAACAAGGCATTGACATCACTACCTTTGTTTATCCTAAAATGAATCATGTGTTTGTAGCTATGCCTATCCCTGAAGCCGTAGATGCTCAACAGAAAATTATTAATATTATTGGGAATTAAATGTTGAAATAGGATCATTTTAAGTTCGTTATTCAATTAAAAAGAGCTTTAGATAATAGTTGAGTATAGAAAAAGCGTGTTTTGATTAATTCAAAACACGCTTTTTTAGATAGATTTTTTAAGAAAATATCAAAAAAGATTAGGAACTTTTTTTGTTTTCGAGCCAGTTATCCTCGGAAAATGACCAATCGTCGAAAATTTATTTACATTGTTAAAGGAAAAATTTATAGTGAAGGCGGTAGAAAGGACTGTGATGATATTGAAGGTAGAAGTTTCCGTTGACCCTAAATGTATAGAGCCAAAGGTTACCATTCATACAGCAGAGATGACAGATGAAATTGAGCATCTTATGCATTGTATTGCTTCAGCTGGAATCCATACATTATCGGTGTTATCAGATAGAGGGGTTGAGGTTATCAATTGTCAGGATATCGTCCGCATTTATACGGAACAGAAAAAGGTCTTCGTTCAAACATTAAAGGGAATCTATACAGTACGCTTACGTTTGTATGAGCTGGAGGAAAGGCTAAATATGCAGATATTTGTACGAATCTCAAATGCTGAAATTGTCAATCGCCATATGATTAAACGCATGGATATTAGCAGAACAGGAACAATTGGGGTTGAACTAGTAGGAAATATCAACACATATGCATCAAGGCGCTACGTCACAAAAATTAAAAAGCAGTTAGGATTATGAGGTGAAAATGTGCATAAAGACATACTGATACGTATTGTAGGAGGATTTGTAATCGGTGTTACCCTTGGACTATTAGTACAATTTTTTGTAGCAATGGGGATCGAACAAGAGGGCTATGCTTGGGTTGTTCCAGAATTTCAAGCATTTTTCCCAAGTGAAGCAATGGCTATTATCGCTCAGATTTTGCTAACAGGTTTGATTGGGATAACATTTGCTTTAGCTGCATTACTTTTTGAAATAGCCAGATGGGGGATGTTAAAGCAATATATCGTGCATTTTGCTGTAACGGCAATTGTTTGGATACCAATTGTCATGACGTTATGGATGCCGAAAACGATGGCAAATATGTTCTCCTTACTCGCAAGTTTTTTAGGAACATATGTTATGACATGGCTATTGCAATATAAATTTTCAAAGCGTGATATTGGACAGATCAATGCGATGTTAAAAAAGGAAGGTGAGTTGCATGACAATTGAAATAAAGGAACTAACCAAATGTTACCGCGAAAAAGTAGTAGTGGATCAGCTATCATTCAGCATAAAGCAGGGTGAGTTTTTTGCACTTCTTGGTCAAAATGCAGCAGGCAAAACGTCCACAATTAAAATGCTTTGCGGACTTTTGTTGCCAACAGATGGTGATGCTCTGTTGGATGGAAAAAGCATCGTTCACCATCAGGTTGCGGCAAAAAAGATTATGAATATTTCTCCACAGGAATCAGCAGTTGCACCCAATTTAACAGTAATTGAAAATTTACTATTTTTAGGTCGAATTTATGGTTGCTCCAAAACACAGGCAAGGGAACGGGCGAACGCAAATATGGAGTTGTTTGCCCTCTCACAACGTCAGAACGACAAGGCCAAAACCCTATCAGGTGGATTTAAGCGTCGATTAAGCATTGCAATGGCTATGATGTCAAATCCTAAAATACTTTTTCTCGATGAACCTACATTGGGGCTGGATGTACGTGCGCGCCGTGATTTATGGAAAATACTAAGCGGATTAAAGGGAAAGGTAACGATTGTTTTAACAACTCATTATTTAGAAGAGGTCGAGGTGCTTGCAGATCGTGTAGGGATTATGCATCATGGCAGGCTATGTGCGCTTGGCACAATTCAACAATTGATGCATGAAACAAAACAATCATCCTTGGAAGAAATATTTTTAGCATACACAGAGGAGGGCTTATGTTGAGGGCTAATGTGTTTGCGGCAAGAAATCATAAGGAAATTGTTCGTGATCCAGTAACACTGTTAATTGGCTTAGGCTTACCGATTCTGCTTATGGGCTTATTTTCAGTTATGCAAAAAAATATGCCATTTGCCTTCTATGAAATTAGTAATCTAACTCCAGGTGTTATTGTTTTTAGTTTTTCCTTTCTTACTCTTTTTTCAGGAATGCTACTTGGGAAGGATAGAAGCTCCTCCTTTTTAATGCGCATCTTTGCCTCTCCTATGTCAGCAGGAGATTATATTCTAGGCTATGTTCTGCCTTTGTTATCCATTGCATTTTTACAAATTATATTGTGTTTGCTTGCTGCCATGTTTTTAGGGCTGTCACTGGATAGCTCTATTCTATGGATGGTAGGGGGACTTATGATTATCTCCTTACTGTATATTGGCTTAGGCTTATTGTTTGGGACAATTTTTACGGATAAGCAGGTTGGCGGTATCTTTGCCATATTTGTAAATGTATCTACATGGTTTAGCGGAACTTGGTTCGAGCCTGATATGATTGGTGGTACTTTTCAAGCAATTGCACAATTTTTACCATTTGTTCATACTGTGAGTGCAGCACGTGCAATTCAAAGCACAAGCTATACAGATGCTTTCATCCCACTTGTTATTGTCATTGGTTACACAATCGTCATATTTGCAATCGCTATCCTCCTATTTAAACGTAAGATGCGTGGCTAATCGATAAAAAGGGCATTCAAGCTAGAACTATTTCTAGTTTGAACTGCCCTTTATTTTTAGTCGTGATTTAGTGTAGCTGCAATTTCTGGCTGTTTTTCCACTTGCAGCAGCATATTAAAGGAAGCAATCGCTACTTCCACTTGATCGTCCTTTGGTTCACGAGTTGTTAGTAATTGAAGCCATAAGCCAGGATAGCCAAGGAAGCGTAACACTGGGAGGTTACGGCATGCATTTGTAGCTTGTAGTACTTCGAAAGAAACACCAAGTACAACAGGAATTAATAAAATACGGTCCACGATGCGTAACCATAGTGGATCAGTGGGCACGAAGAAATATAAAAACATGCCGACAAAGACAGTGAATAGCATAAAACTACTACCACAACGATAATGTAAGCGTGATTGAGCTTGTACATTTTTCACTGTTATCTCCATACCAGCTTCATAGCAATTTATCACCTTATGTTCTGCACCATGGTATTGGAATACTCGTTTAATAATAGGAGTTAACGATATAAAATATAAATAGGTTAATAGTAAAAGTAGCTTTATGCCACTTTCAAGTAGAATTTGTCCAGTTTTCCCCTCAATCCATTTTGAGAAAAAGTCCGCTATAAATACAGGAATTAATGTGAAGGCGAATTTTCCAAACAAAAAGGAAAGTATACCAACAACGGCAACGCCTAAAATCATTTGCAGCTTAGAGCCTTCCTCTTTATGCTCCTCTTCTTCACCAGGTGTAACATCGTAACGATCCCCCGAAAATTGCATATGACGTGAGCCTAGTCCGGCCGATTCAATCAACGCCACAACACCGCGTACAAATGGAACCTTTTTTAACTTTTGTAAAATAGGATTTTGAACTTTTTTATAATGATAATAATCAATGGAATCATCGTTACGGCGAATGGCTGTAATCGTATGTTCCTTTCCTCCGAACATTACACCTTCTAATTGTGCTTGTCCCCCGTATACAGGTGAATTGCTCAAGGCTAACACCACTCTCTATATATATTTCAACTGTACCATTGTACTAAATTTAATGAAAAACCTCTAGAGTTACGCATAGTAAAATTTCTATATGGCTACACTATTCGTACAGTTAAGGAAATAATGAACAATTTAAAAATCAATCAAGTATACTAATTAGGAGGATTTTATTTGAAAATAGCTAGTATAACTTCCCTTGTCAGTGCCCTTGTTTTAGCATTGTGCTTAAAGGGCTTACATTACTTTCATCTTATTAAATGGAGTCCAGTAGGTTTTTATAAGAAATTGGGGCTTTTTCAAGAAAGCTCAAAACTCTTTCATTGGAGTTTTCTTATTTTATGTTTATTCATCATAGGCTTTTTATTATTTATTGTGTTGAGATATGTCTATATTATTCCAGCTGTTTTATCTTCATTTTTACTTGGTTTATTTGTGACGATTACATTAGAGTGGGTTGTTCTTGATTTGCCTTTGCAGCTTTCCTCCTTTAAAAAATTATCGATTCCCTTTATGGTGGTCGTTATTTGTCTCCTACGTTTCTTGCTTGAAACAGCGAATTTTCATCAGAAAGAACATACAGCTCAAAAATGAAATAGTTGCTGTATACGTCGTGTATGATAAAATAAATGGCAAGTACATAGAAAGAGGCGAAGATGCGTGAAGTTATTATGTTTGAATGGACCAAACTTAAATCGATTGGGTAAACGAGAGCCACATATTTATGGACATGAAACATTAGAAGATGTTAGAGAAAATGTTCAAAATCTTGCGGCTTCTTTAGGTGCTACAGTTGAATTTCGTCAATCCAATCATGAAGGGGTACTAATCGATTGGGTACATGAAGCAGAGGACGAAAAATATGATGGTATTATCTTTAATCCCGGTGCATATACCCATACAAGCATCGCGTTACATGACGCCATTGCTGGAATCACTGTGCCAGTTATCGAAGTACATATTTCAAATATCCACAAACGTGAGGCTTTCCGTCATCATTCCTATCTTGCTCCGGCATGCCTTGGCCAAATCTGTGGACTAGGTACGAAAGGCTATGAACTGGCACTACGCACATTTATTGAGAGGGAGAATTGATTATGTTGAAATTGCAAAAGCTACGTAAGGCACTTCAAGAACAAAACATCGATGGCATTTTAATTACAAACGGGTACAACCGTCGTTATATGACTGGTTTTACAGGTACAGCGGGCGTAGCGATTGTGTCTCAAAATGATGCTGTATTTATCACAGATTTCCGTTATACAGAGCAAGCGGCTGCACAAGTACAGGATTTTCGAATCGTACAGCACGAGGCAACGATTATTGAAGAAATTGCAACGCAAGTAACAAACATGGGTATTAAATTACTGGGCTTTGAGAAAGATACTGTCAGCTTTGGCACATATGAACTGTATAAAAGTAAGATTCAAGCTGATTTAGTGCCGATTTCTGGGCTAATTGAAAAAATTCGCTTGATTAAGACGGAACAAGAGATTAATATTATTAAGGTTGCGTGTGAAATTGCTGATCACGCATTTACACATATTTTAGACTTTATCAAGCCTGGTAAAACAGAGCTTGAGGTTTCGAATGAATTAGAATTTTTCATGCGTAAACAAGGAGCAACCCAGTCCTCATTTGATACTATTGTTGCATCTGGTCTTCGTTCAGCACTACCACACGGCGTTGCAACGAATAAAGTGATTGAGAAAGGCGACTTTGTCACATTAGACTATGGCGCACTATACAATGGCTATATTTCGGATATTACACGTACTGTGGCAGTTGGCGAGCCCTCTGAAAAATTAGTGGATATGTATAATGCAGTCCTTGCTTCCCAGCTATTAGCACTTAAAAAGGTAGGTCCTGGTCTAACAGGCATCCAAGCAGATGCGATTGCACGTGATTACCTTAAAGAAAAAGGCTATGGTGAGGCATTTGGTCATTCATTAGGACATGGAATTGGTCTTGAAGTACATGAAGGTCCTGGCTTATCAATGCGTTCAGATACGGTGTTAGAGCCAGGGATGGCCGTCACGATTGAACCAGGAGTTTATTTACCAGGTATCGGTGGTGTTCGTATTGAGGATGATATCTTAATCACAGAGACTGGTAATGAGCTGCTAACACATTCGTCAAAAGAGCTTATTATTTTATAAAATTTGGAGGAACACAAATGATTTCAGTAAACGATTTTCGTACAGGTCTTACAATTATTGTAGATGGCCAATTATATCGCGTGTTAGATTTCCAACACGTTAAACCAGGTAAAGGTGCTGCGTTTGTTCGTTCTAAATTACGTAATCTGCGTAACGGTTCAGTGAATGAAAAAACATTCCGTGCTGGTGAGAAAGTTGAAAAGGCACAAATTGACAACCGTAAAATGCAATATCTTTATGCACAAGGTGACGAGCATGTGTTTATGGACTTAGAATCATACGAGCAAACTGAACTAGCTTCAGCTGCTATTGAATATGAATTAAAATTCCTTAGAGAAAATATGGAAGTTTATATCCAATCATACCAAGGTGAAATGCTAGGTGTTGAGTTACCAAACACAGTAGAGCTAGAAGTAACAGAAACAGAGCCTGGTATCAAAGGTGATACAGCTTCAGGTGGTACAAAACCTGCTACACTTGAAACAGGGCTTATTGTACAAGTGCCATTCTTTGTTAACCAAGGTGATAAGTTAATTATCAATACAGAAGAGGGCTCATACGTTTCTCGTGCGTAATGCCTTTAAAAAACCTACTCTTTTCTAAACGTCAGAGTAGGTTTTTATTTGTTTTTTATACATATAAAGCAAAAAAAACTGCTTTTTGTGCCATTCGATAGAGGCATTGTATGTTTTTTTACTAGCCTAGCAATTGTTTCTATCATCCGATTGATGGTTATACATGGAAGAAATGTTACAATAAACGTAAGGAGTGAGTGCTATGCTACAAACAACATTAGGGATACCTTATCCAATAATTCAAGCACCGATGGCAGGTGTAACATCACCCAAATTTGTTGCTGCCTGTGCGGAGGAAGGTATTTTAGGCTCAATAGGAGCGGGTTATTTAGATGGAGAGCAAACAAAAAACTTTATCCAGGAAGTAAAAAAGCTTACAAAGAAACCCTTTGCTGTCAATTTATTTGTGCAGGAAGATCCACGTATTGATATCGAAGTCCTTCAAAAAGCTCGGATGGCATTACAACCATTTTATGATGAATTAGGCCTTTCACCTGTACAGAGTGTTATGTCCAAGGAAGTATTTGAAGGACAAGTACAAGCCGTTCTTGATGAAAATGTCGCTGTTTGTTCCTTTACATTTGGCATACCTTCTGCAGATGTTATTCAACGCTTAAAGGATAATAAGGTATTTGTTATCGGTACAGCCACTACATTAGAAGAGGCAAAGCGTGTGGAACAGGAGGGGATGCATGCTGTAGTTCTTCAAAGTGGTGAAGCTGGAGGTCATCGTGGTTCCTTCACTGAGCCTATGCAATTAATTACATTACCTGACTTATTGCAGCAAGTAGTTGGACAGATTTCTATTCCTATTATAGCTGCAGGGGGAATTGTCTCGAAAGAAGATGTAGAAATAGCTTTAGCCAGTGGTGCACAGGCTGTTCAAATTGGCACGGCTTTATTAGTGGCAGATGAGTGTGAAATTTCACCGCTCTATAAAAATGCTGTACTCCAATCAAAAGCACAGCAAACGACAATTACTCGTGCATTTACAGGAAAACCAGCAAGAGGCTTAGCGAATGATTTTACGGAACGAATGAAAGATGCACCAGTAGCTCCCTATCCTTTGCAAAATCAATTAACGACTACGATTCGTAAAGAAAGTGCGGAACAGGGGAATCCTGAATATCTATCCATGTGGATGGGGGAAAAATGCTATTTAGTAAAACAAACAGGCACTGTGAAAAGCATTATTGAAAAATTACTATAATTGTATGTTATTTTTTCATACGACTCGTCTTTAAATAGTAGATCTCTATACAAATGTATAGAGGTCTTTTTTTATTGATTGCAACATATATTGCTGTACACGAGGGGGCGTATGTATGGAATTGCAAGACGTATTAAGAGTCGCTGGAGTGGGACTAGTAGTTGCGCTTCTTCATGTTTTCTTTGACCAAACAGGGAAAAAGGAATTTTCGTTTTTCCTCTTTTTCATTGCTTATCTATACATGACAGCGGAATTGTTGAGATTTTTACGTCTATTTTTTAACGAAATCCTTACATTCTTTCAATGGCTGACCTCTTCAGGGTAAGTGTAGATGGAAATTGTCATCGTTGCTGTTGTCATGCTGCTTTTATTATTACTTATAAAAGAAGTCATACAGCCACTCCATGCGCTAATAAGTGTAATGTTTTCATTTTTATTGTTCGGTATGTTGTTTTCGACGCTCTTATTGCCGTTCATCAAGCAGCTGCTAGAGACGTTAGCTATTTTGCCATATGCAAAAGCGATTGTCATAAGTGCCAGTCTTTTTTATGTGGGGCAATGGGTGTCGATGTTACTTGTAGAGCAAAATTATAAAGTACTCGGAAACATTGTTATTGATGGGGTTAAGATTGTCATTTTATTGTATTGGTTTAAAGAATTTTTGGCTGTTTTACAGGAGGTGTCTGCTATTTTACAACGGCTAAACTAAGGGGCGAAGGTCATGCAGGAGCAGATACTGTCATTTTTAATTGATCCATTTTTTCTCTTGCTGAAGATGACGCTCACACTATGTGGCTATGTCATCATAATTTTAATCGTGAATATGCTATTACCTACATTTGAAAAAGGGACAAGAATACTATTCTTTCTGATTGTGCTCGCAACAATAGGACCTGTCGTAGTGAAATCATTTCAACTAATTGATGAAATAGCACAGGGACTTGCCCACATATTTACAGCATTTTATCCTATCCTTACTTCAAGTTTTCTGTTATCAAGTAGTATTACGGCAATTGCTTCCTGGCAGCCGTTCTTACTCTTTTTTGTACAAGTCCTAACAATAGTTAGTAGTAAGTGGCTGATACCAGGTGTGTTATTTGCCATTGTATTTGATGTGTGTAGTGTCATAGTGAAAGAAATTTCCTTTACAAGAATTGCTGAATTAATCCGTTTTACCATTATGAGCATCGTCTCTGCATCTGTCATTTGCTACATTATTTTAATGTCGGCAAGTGGCGTAGCGGCATTTAGTGTGAATGCAGCAGTTGCAGAGCCTGTTAAAAAATTAATTGAAGAAAATATTCCAGTGGTAGGTTCTTTTATCGTTGATAGTTTTTCAATGTTCCAGCATATGACACAATTTTCCTCTTCAATTAGTAGTATTAGTGCCTTTATAGCCGTTATTACTGTGTCCTTTATTCCAACGGTACAGCTTGTTATCAGTGCTTACTCGTTAAAGCTACTGGCAGCTATTTTAGAGCCGATTGCTTTTGATGATATATGCAGATTACTAGATCACGTTAGTAAATCTCTATTTACATTATGTGCAGTATCATTTTTAATTGCTTTTTCATTTATGTTTTCTTGTTTTTTCCTCATCGTTTTTGTACAAGTTATGGCTGGGGGGAGATAGATTGATTCTTTTATTGGCATTGCTCTTTGTATGTCAGATATTTGTCTTTTTGACAGATGATAAAGAAATAATTTCACTGACAAAACTGGTGATTACGTTAGTATTTTTGCAATTGCTATTAAAGATTCCATTTATCAATTCATAGGAAGAAACAAGCGTACATACACTTGAAAAAGAGAAGATGAAAGGAGGCAATGTACAAGTGATGTGGAAAAGGCACGAAAAAAAACAACGTCATTTATGATTTTAATGCTTATTGCCGCCTCCGTAGGAATTTTCATCGTTTTACCAATGTATCAAACGAGTTCCACAAATAATCAAGTAACACCGTCAACCAATGAAGAAAAACTGGAACAGACACTGAAGGCAATGCAAGGTGTTGGGGAGGTTAAAGTATATCTTTATTACGGAGAGATGACTGATGAGAAGGACGAAAATAAACTATTTAGCCAATATTTTCGAGGGACTGAGCAAAGCACGAAAGAAGTAACAGGCCTGCTCATTGTTTCAGAAGGTGCCAAAGATATCTTTGTGAAAAATGAGATTCGTGCGGTTGTCAGTCAAGTGATGCAGTTACCGATACATCGAATAATTATTGTTCCAATGGAAAATAAGGAGGAAAAGTAAATGCGCGTACGTAGAAGAACAGTTTGGTTTATGACATTATTAAGTCTAGTAGCAGTAATTTCAGTGTATTATTTGGTTGATCCAGCAAAACAATTTAATGGACTAACTATTTTTACTGATGATACTTTACAGCAAACTGCCGTTTCAGGTGTAACAGATCAAGAGGCTACGAAAGAGGGCATGACACAGGAAGTCTCCTCGCCGAGCCATTTGTTTGAAGAAATGCGCATGCAAGTGAGTGATGAAAGAAGTCAGCTTCGTCAACAATTAACACAGAAAATTGCTTCTCAAGAAGCCACTGCAGACGAAAAAAATAAAGCCTTTAATGACATTGATAGTCTTATTAAACAAGAATCGGCAGAAGCAATGCTAGAAATGTTAATTAAATCTTTAGGCTACTCTGATGCGTTTGTCAAAGCGGACGGTGACAAAGTATCTGTTACAGTTATGGCGGAGGAGCTGTCAAAATCTCAAGCAAATGAAATCATTTATTTAGTAAAAACGGAGTGGGAAGGCGCAAATGATGTACAAGTGAAATTCAATGCTAATAACTATTAAAAGATAAAGAAAAAAAGGAATATTCTGTTTATTTATAGGTCCTTGTTATATATCAGTGCAATGAAAAGGCTTTCGTTTAGTAAAGGAAAGCCTTTTATTTTGTTCATATTTACTTAATTTTCATTAAACTATTTCAAATTGTTCGAAAAAAATATAAAATAGTGCTTGTAGTAGATTTTATTTCATAAGGAGAGTTAGAAATGTTCAAAATTCAAGAAATTCGTGAAATCATTAAATTAGTAGATTCTTCTTCAATCGACGAGTTCGTGTATGAAGTAGATGGCGCAAAAGTTAAGTTAAAAAAGAATGGTGTTGTTGTTACTGAAACTGTAGCACCGAAAAAAGAAGTAGTAGCCCCTGTTGTACAACAATCTGCACCAGCAGCACCTGTAGCACCAGCAGCTCCAGCAAAAGCTGAAGAAGCACCAGCTGCATCAGCAACAACAGCTAACGACCCATCGTTACATAAAGTTGTATCACCAATGGTTGGTACTTTCTATCAAGCTCCAAACCCAGACTCACCAGCTTATGTTAAAGTGGGTGACAAAGTAGGTAACGAAACAATCGTTTGTATCGTAGAAGCTATGAAGCTATTCAACGAAATTGAAGCAGAAGTTCAAGGGGAAATCGTTGAAGTACTTGTTAAAGATGGCGAATTAGTAGAATACGGACAACCATTATTCCTTGTAAAAGCTGAGTAAGGAGTGCAAACCATGAAAAAAGTTTTAATTGCAAACCGCGGCGAAATCGCTGTGCGTATCATTCGTGCTTGTAAAGAGTTAGGCATTCAATCTGTTGCCGTATACTCTGAAGCAGACGCAGACGCATTACATGTGAAATTAGCAGACGAAGCATATTGCATCGGGCCAAAGCTATCCAAAGATTCTTATCTTAGCTTCCCAGCTTTACTGAGCGTAGCAGAAAAAACGGGTGCTGATGGTATTCACCCAGGATACGGCTTTGTATCTGAAAACGCTGACTTTGCTGAAGCCTGTGAAAATGCTGGCATTAAATTTATTGGTCCTTCATCTGATTCCATTAAAATTATGGGTATTAAAGACGTTGCTCGAACTACGATGGAGGCAGCAGGTGTTCCACTTGTTCCAGGTACTGGTATTGTTCCGGATATCGAAACAGGTAAAGAATGGGCTGCAAAAATCGGTTACCCAGTGATCATCAAAGCAACTGCTGGTGGTGGCGGTAAAGGAATCCGTGTAGCTCGTACAGAAGAAGATCTTGTAAAAGGCATCGAAATTACGCAAAAAGAGGCTGCTGCAGCATTCGGTAACCCTGGCGTATATTTAGAAAAATTCATCGAGTACTTCCGTCACTGTGAAATCCAAGTATTAGCAGATGGCCATGGGAATGTTGTACACTTAGGTGAACGTGACTGTACAGTTCAACGTCGTATGCAGAAATTAGTAGAGGAAGCTCCATCTCCAGCTCTATCTTCTGAACGTCGTGCTGAAATGGGAGCAGCTGCTGTTAAAGCAGCACAAGCTTGTAACTATGAAGGCGCTGGAACAATCGAGTTTATTTATGACTACCAAGAAGATAAATTCTACTTTATGGAAATGAATACTCGTATTCAAGTTGAGCACCCAGTAACAGAAATGATTTCTGGTGTAGATCTTGTACAACAACAACTAAAAATCGCATCTGGTGAAAAACTTCCTTTCACGCAAGATGATATAAAATTAAGTGGTTGGGCAATTGAATGCCGTATTAATGCAGAAAATGCTTATAAAAACTTCATGCCTTCAGCTGGTACTGTCGATACGTATGTAACGCCAGGTGGCTATGGTGTACGTATTGACTCTGCAGTATATGCAGGCTACACAATCCCACCTTATTATGATTCAATGGTGGCAAAATTAATTGTTCATGCGAACACACGTGAAGAAGCAATTGCAAAAATGAACCGTGCGCTAAGCGAATTTGAAGTATCTGGTCCTGGGATCAATACAACAATTCCATTCCACCAAGCACTAATGAACAACGACGTCTTCAAATCAGCACAATTCAATACGAAGTTCCTTGAAGAGAATGATGTATTGGGTGTAGCTGAAAAAGCGAAGTAAGCGTTTAGGGAATAAAACTTGGAATAAAACAAATAGGAATATCCGAAATTTTTTACCTCTAACTAAATTTATTTAGGTTGGAGGTTTTTTTATGTCCAAAAATATGCATAGAACAGGGATATTTGATTTGGCTAAGAATGAGCATGACGAGCCACTTATTATAGCGCCATCCATTGTGGTAGATGTTAATTCTGTTCGATTAAAAGGCAATCGCATTAGCGCTCATTAGGGAATAATAGAGTAGTAGGTCTATTTAACCTCTATTATATATAGTGCAAGATTTTGAAGCAAATGAACGTCGATAGAAACAACAGTGGTGGATTTGGCTGGGGCTTGTTACAATGGACTTTAGGAAGCTTACCTATTTCACAAAAAAGTAAAAATCCAACAACTATCTACAACCTTTTCACCGAATTAAAATTAAACAATATATGTTAGAGCTATCATTTATCACTCAATCCTGTTAAATGATAGAAACATTGACTATTACCCCTATCTCAAATATTGGGTTTATGATAACATATATATGGAATCTTTTAACTTTAGAAAATATGAAAGGAAGTGTAATAATCAGATATGAAAAAGATATTGAAACCATTGATTAGTGTTATTGCCATTGGTGCCATCTCTCTATCTATAAATATAGATAAAAATGTATTAGCTAATAATATTGAAAATACATGTGAGTATGATTCGGCATCGAAAAAAAACCCTGATTATTCCACAATGAACTGTTTGTTAACCGAAACAGCACTGAGTTATGATGTTCCTCCTGAAATTGTGAAGGCAATAGCAGAAGGTGAAAGTGGAAATTGGCGTCATTTCGGTAGTAATGGTGAAGCGATTGTGACAGCTGATAATGGAATTGGCATTATGCAAATTACAAATCAAGCTGGCTACAATCAAGATAGACTAAAAAGCGATATTGTCTATAATATTCAAGCTGGTGTAAAGACTCTAGATGATATGTTTAAGCGGAAGGATTTACCTAGCATCAACGGTGGGGAAAGAGATGTACTGGAACATTGGTACTTCGCTATCATGGCTTATAACGGTACTAAGCCAGTAAATAGTCCAATTGTCCAAGCAACTGGTGAAAGAAATGCAAATGCCTATCAAGAAAGAATTCTGCAAATTATTGATAAAATGGAATTAATACACTTAACAGAACTTCCTTTTTTACGCGAACATTTTCAATATGACTCTAACAGCAGGGAAAATATTAAATTTTCAGCGATGAACTATCCTTTTGATTTACCATTAACAAAATCAAAGTATTTTTTTGAAACAAATCAAAAAGTTAGTGCAACAACTACTAATGTAAAATTTAGGACAAGACCTTCTATGGATAGTCCTTTTAGTACTTTACGTGAAGGCGAAATTGTTACCATTACGGGTCCTTTTGAATATGAAAAAGTATCAACGAAGAAAAACCATTTTGTTTGGTATCCTGTGAAAAGAAGTGACGGGACAGAGGGGTATGTAGCATCAAGTTATTTAAACTACTCAGCTTCAACGCCAACACCTCCGGTAACACCGCCAACAACGGGTAACGTTGATGTATCAAAGTTTGCTGATTACAATGCAAACCAATACTGGGCTGAGGATTTTAAGTGGGCAGTCAACATCGGTATCATCAGTGGAGACCCAAACGTGAAAAACCCATCAACAGGTAAGTACGAAAACTTACTTAAACCGTACAATAACTTAACGGAAAACCAAATGTTATCTATCCTATTTCGTTACTTCAAACCATCAGAACTAGCTTCAACGATAGCTAATACTTCATGGTATGGAGACAAAAACTACCAACTGGCTACAAAATACTCTCTACCAGTTCTAGGTGCAAACACAGCATCCAAACAAGCCATTGCAGGTAAGGATATCACACGGGGTAACTTCGCTCGTATCTTAGCTTCAATGCATTATGGTAAGACTGTATCTCAGTCAGAAGCTATTAAATTCCTTCGTGATAATGGTTTAACAACTACTAAAACAAATGAAGAGTTTAAACCAAATGATTCTCTAGCAAGAGCGCACACAGTGGCATTCTTCCACCGTTACGAACAAAAATTCAATAACTAAATTGCTACTTACAAGTGAAAAGGTGACTATAAAAGTCATCTTTTCTTTTTTATGTTGACGGATTGTAATATTAAGTGCAACACCCAGAAGTCAATATAAAGGAAGCCCATAACGACCTCGTGTAGAATGTAGTTACCACACAAACATTCAAACGGAGGAATCGTTATGAGCTATACCCATCTTACCATATCAGAACGTGTAAAAATAGAAACATACCTAGAACTTGATTATCCGATTCGTAAAATAGCGAAACTCTTAAATCGTCAACCTTCTACGATTTCCAGAGAAATAAAATACCACACCGGAAAATAATGCTTAATACAACCATTCATTTATGTGAAAAATTATTAGAAGGGAGCGTAGGAGTAGCGGAAACAGCCTTGAAATGTGCACGCTCAGAATCTATACGAAAAATTAGCGTGACGACTAATACTGTTGTAGCAACTGGACTTATTCTGGCTGGTACAACAAAATCTAGTAAAGTGTTGCTTTCCCGAAATAAAACTTAGCACAATTGCAGTTGCCGGTATGCTGTTAAGGGCTGTTTTTATCATTTGGCAGGGAGTTCTAATCGCAAAAATTATAATTGAAGAATACCAGAATAGGACAATCGCTTTACTTTTTAGATATCCAATTGATCGGGCAAAACTTATCTATGCAAAAATTGCTGTAATCTTTGGAAGTATGTTTGCTTTCTACATATTATCTAGCATCTTTCAACATATAAGTATTTTTTATTAAGTAAACAAATGTCCTATATAACTTATCATTTCGAAAATTTGGCTATTCAAATGATGATAATTCTTTCCGCAATTTTTTGGGGAATGATTCCTTTGACTGTCGGTATATGGAGAAATTCAATAATAGCTACAATTGTCACAGCAATTATTATTACAGCAACTGTCTCAAACTCACAAGGGCAAACAGCAGGATTAATATCACTTCCAATTGTAGCTATTTTATTAGGCTTAGTAGGATTAAGTTTTACAATCGTAACTGTGAAAAAGATGATTACCAGTGATTTATATAATTAGAAATGGAAAGATTGGAAAAGCTTATCTCATCAATCCGCCGAGGGAATTTGTATATTAATAATTATTACCGAATTAATAAAATGAAATATGAAGCCCTTTTCAGTCAAGTGAATTACCTGTGATCACTGTTACTGAAGAGAGCAAAACGAAGGGCTTGTGTAAATGAGTCAAATCATATGCACAAGTCCTATCATGAAGCCTTTGTAAATTAATATCTTTTTTACCATCTTATATCCCTATTAAATTATCAATAGTTGTAGATTTACCATTGATGTGAATATCAATGGTATCAATATCAGGGTCTAACGTTAATTTATAGACATGCTGTGTTATTGCATTATCTTGTTGATTCGTAACATCTAATTTTACTATTAATGTGTCACCTTACGCTTCAAGATCTGTTGTAACTTTTCCTTTTGAGCGAAAAACGATATAGGAAATATTCTTATCTACTACATTGATTTTTTGAAGCGTATATTTATCATCAATTACCTTTTGCACTTTATCTGGAACAATCTCAATTTCACTAATACTTAACGTTGATGAATTACATGATGTTAATAAAATTACTGACAAAAACACTAAAAAAATTTTTTTCAATGTATTTTCATCTGCCTCCCCTCATCTAACTGAAAATGTCACCAATAAGATTGTAACATAGAAAATTATATATTGGTAAAATAAGGGTAAAAATGAAATGAATGAGATTCACCGTTACTAACAGTTGCTATAGCGCTTTATATGAAGCTTTCGGAATGTTCCTGTAAAATTATAGAGCATAAACAAAAGGACTTTGTGTTTTCATGCACAAACTCTAAAATGGCATGTGATGGCTAAGGTTTTGATTTAGAAAAGGAAATAATTAGCCAAAATCATTATTCTTTCAGCTCTTTTTTCTGTTTCTTATCAAGAATTTTAATTAAAAAGAACAGTAGACTACAAGAAAAAACCATCGACATTACACCTTTAACCGCACGCATAACAAATGTATCGGAAGGGAAATCGAATATAATATATCCACAACAATAGATAAACGTTACTACTATAAATAATTTAAATAATATAATCTTCATAAATTTTCTCCCTATCTCCATTTAAAGAACTGCCTTTTTCCTTACTAGCTGAAAATTTTATCTACAAATAATTGTAACATTATAAAGTCTAAGTGGTAATATATAAACGTTGAGATTCACAATTACAGTAGCCAATAAATGCCCCATTATTTAGTGTTTTTTAGGCAAGCATAACAGGTGATCAAGAAAATGTGCTCAGGATGAGATTTCGGAACAAATAATGAAATATTTTGTGTAAAATTATAGGGGTTTTTTCCATTTAGCTTACGTTAAATAGTGAAAGGAGGATGTGAATGCTAATACTTTGGAGCGTTTCCTTTGTTATCGTAATTTTTGCCTTCGTTCTAGGAGTAGTTAAGCTTTCGTGGGTTTATATGCTTATAAGTACAATTTCATCGATGCCAGTTGCCTCCTATTATTTTTTTGGAGCAAACAATGCTTGGAAGTATATTGGTTTGATTCCTGTATTTTTATTAATGTTGACAGTAGTCTTTTGGTTTTTGGAAAAAAGGAAAAGAGGGGTAATGGCTAATTTCATAAAAATGTAGATTAAAAGTAGAAGTGCAAAACAAAAAATATAGTAGGAAGGGAACATGTCGCATTCCATTTTATTATGAGAATTTCTTCGATTCCTTTGGCGACTGTCAATTATGGAAGGGAGGAGAGGGGAGTATCCAATAGCGTTCTGAGATGGCTCTATTTGTAAGGTTAATGCATTGGAAATTAAGTAATATAAGTTCCTTGAAAAAAATACAGTATTGGTTGTAGCAGAAAAAAAGTAAGTTAGCATTCTTAACTGTCAAACCTCCTAACCTTTAGTAGCTAGGAGGTCTTTTATGTTATAATTCACTTTTTATTATTGGATACGCCTTTGTATCAGCCGTATCCAAACATTATGATTATTCCTCTACTAATGCAGATAGTTGAAAATACGATTTTAATTTTACTGCTTTCATTTGGCGCGCTAATTTCATATAGTAGCCTGCACCAGTCCTACCTGAATAGCGAAATGTATTATGCGAATTACAAATCGGTAATAGGTGTACATTACTACCTTCATCAACTGTACTTGAGTTGGTTGCTTGTAAAATCACATGACCGCCTACTAATGTGCCACCACAGGAAAATTTCTTTGTTTTATCATCACTTTCATCTTGTGAATCTCCTACATAAATTTTATTATGCTCCGCACAGCAAGAATCCACATCACCTGCTGGCAAATACTTTAGCAGCAATTGAATCCAAGATTTCTCTCCATGCTTCGGATCATCTGTACTACCCTCCACATTAGCAAACTTTGTGCCGATAGCAAGAGGATCTGTTACACCATCATATACCGATCTTAAAGGGACAATGATAAATTCATCTGTATAGTCGATCTCTGGGTTCCATAAATCAGCAAAATAAGCTCCTTGCTCATCCTGTGTTTTACGATAAACTACTCGGAATTTCGCTTCCTGCTCCTGTGTTAATTGCAATTTAGCACCATCTACTGTCGTTGGCATATTAGCAAACATTCTCATTCCTCCTATAAGTTTAAAGTCTGTTTATTATATTTTTTATTGTAATCATCTAACATTTCTTGGAATTTCGTGACGAACTCAAAAATAGAGATGAAATCAGTATTACTGCTTGCCTCTGTATTGTTAATGCTGACACTTTTATCTGCTGGTGTTGCTTCAAGATAATAGCCTAAAATTTGTGGGTTCGTAAAGCGCACCGTTACGCTATTAGCAGAGGATTGCACACTGGAATTACTTTGGGCTGAGGATGAGGAAGAAGACCTGCTTCCACCGAAAATAAAGAAGCCTCCGCCACTTGCTGAATGATCCTCAACACTTTGTGCAAATGAATTTGATATTGCGGTTGCAGAAGTAAATTTAATAGTGACATCTCGCGCAATAACAAATGCCGTAGGGAAGCATGGGAAAACACATTGATTCATTTCCTTAAAGCGATCCTTTGAAAAATCTTGATAATCTTTCGATGGCGCAATGGATTTGCTTGATGTATTATACATATCCTCTGTCAATAAAAAGACTCCAGGATTAAACCATTCTCGTCCAATTTGTACCTTTGCCACAGATAGGCCAATTTGGATCGACATCTCTGAGCTACTAGCGAATGCATTACTGATTGCTTCCTTATGACTAGAGCTACTGGAATAGCCTCCAAAGAAAAAGGATACACCGTAGTTAGAGGAAGAGGCTGAAGCATAGGAAGAGGAAGCTTGATTCGCTTCTTTTAAGCTTGATGTGAGAATAATTTGTGTAAAGTTTTCTGGTACATGATTTGGTGCAACTTCATTTTCATCCTCTTGCTTATTGGCCTCCTTGGAAGATTGTAAAACAGTGGCAAGTCTTATTTTCTCTTTTAATGCCTCAATATCTTGATTTGTATTGTCAAGCTGCTGCTGTAATGGAGAAAGCATGGATTTGAATTGAAGCTTATTGTTCTTTTCGAAATATTGCATCGCAGCGCTTGTTGCCTTTTGTGCCTTGTCAATTAAATCATTTTGTGCAGTTAAACAGTCCTTAAAGTTAGCACTAAGTTTGTCAAGCAGATCTTTTACTTTGTCATTTTCAACGCCAAAAATGCGCATAACTGTTGAAGGTAAGACGGTTGTGACTTCCTGTAATCCTTGGGAAGCCATTATATCGACCAATGTTTTTAACATATCAAGTGTTGTATTAGCATACGTTTTCTGCAATGCTTCAAGAGACGCTTTAAACGCTGTATCACTTTTTTCATAAGCCTCTTTTAATGCTTGTACCTCTGTTTCATCTGGGATAATTGCTAAAAATGAGTTAATATTACTTGTAATATTGCTACGTTGAGCTACTAATAGGGCCAACTGCTGTGCTAATGCTGCAGGACTTTCAAGTAAGTCAACAGATGTAAAGGAGGTATTCAATAATGTAAACCAATTCTCTGGATAAAGCTGTACAGGATAAACATGTCCACCATCAGGATTCATCTTTCCTACATTGGCAATTGTAGAACGAGCCTCAGCAATCTCACGCCCTACACCACTATCTAAAATACCATTAATAATTTCCATATCACCTGGGGAAAAGACACTCAATACTTTACCGAGTTTTTCCTCTACTCCAAGTACTTCTGCCTCTGCTGTTATTTCATACCAATCTAAAAATTCATTATTACGTTGCTTGTAATCTTCGGCTGTCTGCTCTGGGTACTTTTTCGCAAGCTCATTTTTCTTTGCCACCTGCTTTTCAGCCCATGCTTGCTTTGCCTCTACATAATCGCTATACAATCGGTAGAATACTTGTTCAAGCGTAAGTACATCCTGCTTGCCATCACCAAAATTATAAGGATATGGCGTCATTAGTACTTCTCGCAGTTTGTTTTTTGCCTCAAAAAGCTTACTATTTAATTTAGGCGTAAGCATATCCAGTGCGGTTTTATACTGGGTTGATAAGTGACGCCCATTATCAGAGGCTGTCATCTGACAGGCATCAAATAATTTATTGACAAGCTTTGATTCATTGGCTCTAACAAAGGCAGGCTTCGGCTCGTTATTGTCAATGTCATAGGCATACTGCGAGGCACTAATTAACGTCCCGGGAAGGCTCATACAAAAAAATTGATTTGCATTACTGCCACCAATAACGGAAGTAATCTGTTCATATAGCTTGTCTGCAAAGCTTTGAGTATTGTCCCCATCTTGTAAATCTGTTGCTGTCAATAACCTATTTTGTTCATTTTCCACTGTACTTCCCCCTATACTTAATTGTGATAGCAAAGCTTTCACCAAACCACTATATGAGGTGAGCCTCTTCGATATAACATCCTACCTAAAAAAATCTTTATTAGTTAAAATTCTTCATTATTAGGGATTGGTATTTAGGTGGTTTTTCCGTCTGCATTTATAGACTTCCTACTTTTAAAGTGAAGAAATACTCAAAGATGTCTTTCTTTTTATTTTATAGAGAAGTAATTTGATGTTATCGATAGAATTTTTATAGTTATCGAAAAAAATTAAGTTTTATCGCCCAACATTTTTAATTTATCGGCTAAAGCGGCTTTCGACAGCCAAACCTTCCTTTTTATAGTATAATAAGCGTAAGAACAGCATTGGTTTGTGATGTGTTAGGGAAAGGATGATATTTGTATGGCTGAGAAAGTAGGACAATCTTTCGTACAACCAACACCTTCTGGAAAAGAAGAACTTGGGAAAATTGAAGTAGCAGCGGAAGTAATCGAAGTTGTGGCTGGAATCGCAGTAAATGAGGTTGAAGGCATTGCTTCAACTCGTGGTAATATTGCAACGGGTGTTGTTGAGCGCTTCGGTAAAAAAGTGCACAATAAAGGCATTAAATCGGGTGTGACGGAAACAGGTGAAATTGCCATTGATGTATTTTGTTCTGTGAAATATGGCCATGCTATTCCAAAGGTAGCAAAGGAAGTACAAAGTCAAATTCGTCAGGCAATTTTTAATATGACTGCACTTGAAACAGCAGAGGTGAATGTACACATTACTGGCATTCACTTTGAAAAAGAAGAGGTTGCTGTACACGAATAGCAAAAAAGGGTTGCCGAGAGTGGCAGCCCTTTTCTTTTAAATAGGAAATGTTTTAGCAATACATTATAGCTCAATATGCTTTGGCTTTCTCCAAAATAAAGCAAGGATAACGCCAAGGGTTAATACGATTGTTGCAAAATAGTAGGGGTAGTTTAAATTAATATCAAACAAGATGCCACCTAAAATGGGTCCAAATATATTTCCAAGGCTTGTGAACATGGAGTTCATACCACCCACAAAACCTTGCTCGTTTCCGGCAATTTTGGATAAATAAGAGGTAGCGGCAGGACGTATTAAATCAAAGCCTACGAAAATGAAGAATGTTACAAATAAGATTGCAAAATAATGACTTACAACGGTCATCGCAAAAGTAAGAGCAGCAGAGAGGATGAGTGAATAACGAATAACATTAATTTCACCCATTTTTTTCGTCAGCCAATCGAATAATAATAGTTGTGCAAGGGCACCAACTATCCCGCTCCCAGTAATGATAATTGCGATATCTGAAGGTGTAAATGAAAATTTATGATCTACAAATAAACTAAAGAGCGATTCAAATGCCGCTAGACCAAAGGAAAGCACGAAAATTAGCACAAATGGTATGAAATACAGCGGACTAATTACTCGTCTTACACTGCCTAAAATAGATGGTGCAGCTTCTTGGTCGTCTAAAGAACGTGTCGGTTCTTTTAACAAAATCAATGACAGAATTGCCGCTACAAAACCAAGTATACCAGCAGCATAAAACGGTATACGCGTACCGAACTCAGCTAAAAATCCACCAATTCCTGGACCAATGATAAAGCCTGTACTTATAGCCGCACTCATATAGCCTAGTGCTTTTGAACGCTGTGATAATGTAGTAATGTCAGCGATATAGGCTGTTACTGCTGGCATGATGAAGGCAGCACTCACGCCCCCTAGCATACGTGAGATAAAGAGAATTTCTATCGTGCGACCAATCCCAAACAATAGCTCGGAAAGCCCAAAAATAAAAAGACCTACCACAATCATTACTTTACGGCCTATATTATCCACTAGCTTACCGGCAATAGGTGAGACAATAAGTTGCGTAATGGCAAAGGCTGCCACCATGTAACCTACAACTGAGCCTGAAATATGTAACTCATTCATAATAGTAGGTAGCACTGGAATAACTAAACCAATGCCTAAAAAGGCAATGAATAGATTCGATAATAAAATTGTTAACGTTAAAATTTGTTTCTTATCCATATTTTTTCTCCTTTAATCTTTCACAATACATGAGAACAAAGTCTACTAGAATATTTCCATGAGTAATACAATAAACCCTATAGTAACTATAGGGTCAAAAGATTTGTTTACTTTTTTTCAATTTCACTTTGGGTAAGTGTGGTAGTAGGAGGGAGTTGTTATGCAGGTGCTCACACTAAATTTTTTACACAATTAATTTTTTGTCTAACCTTTAATTCAACGATGAATTTCTTCTCATACTCAAAGGTGAAGGAAGCAGGCATATAAAGCTCATAGACGATTGATTCATAGGCTTCTTGTTGTGCCTCTACGTAAGCTCTTAGTTTTTCATAATATGAAAAGTATGTATCAGGATGATAGATAAAGGCAATACATACATATTTACCGGCTGGCTTTATTGTTTGCTTGATATTTGGAGAAAGCTTAGAAAATGTTCGTTCCGTTAAAAGCGGTGTAAAGATAGCGTCATAAATAATAGAATGAACATCTGTATAGCGTGCTAGCGGAAAAATACAACCATAGCGACTATTTAAGACACTTCCTTCACGTTCAATTATTTTCGTAAGTGTTGCATAATACGTATTCGTGCTAGATGTAGGTGTTAACTCAGTAGTAGTAACTTGTAAAATAGGCATTTCCTCTTCTACCTGAACATAAACATCTCCGAAAATTGGAATATCGATTTGTTCTTGCATTTGTTTTTTTGTTTTAAGCAAAGTGTACTTCACTTCATTTAAGCGCGCGATTTTTTGTTCAATACGCTGCTCCTGCTGTTCTAAAAAAACGAGCAATTCTTCCGAAGTTAAGCCAAGCGCCCTTTTTATATCCTCAAGGGAAATGCCAATATATTTAAGCGACTTAATAATATCTAAGTAAAAAATCTGATTATCTTTATAATAACGATAATTGGTATGGGTATCGATATGAGCAGGTTTAAATAAATCAATTTGGTCATAGTAGCGCAAGGTCTGTACAGATAAGTTAGAGAGCTTAGCAACCTCACCAATTGTATAATAATGTTCTTTCATAAATGAATTGCCTCCACTAGTAAGAGCTAAAGAAGTTTCGAATGGCATCAAAGCGTATTTTATGCTTGCAATCCTCACAGTAAAATAAGCGGGATTTACGTTCCTTCAATTGTTTGTATTGTTCCTCACCTTCGTATAATTTGAATGATATTTTACAGCTTGTACACTTCACTTCATAATGCATAATAAGACACCTCCAAAGATGAAATAGAAGTATCTTTATTATAACATTCTTATTAAATGAACAAGAAATATGGATGGTCATTTTCTACATGTACCTTACTTTTCATTGAGATGCATTAAAACAAGCAGAAAGTTGCTTGAAAAAGGTTTCAGATTATTGAAAACTTGCTGGAATTCGTGTTTCTCGTTCAAATTTATGCTATTATAAACCTTAATGCCACTTAAGAAGGAGAGCTTTACATGAAACGACATGAGGCACGCGAAAAAGCGTTGCAAGTTTTGTTTCAGCTGGACAATACTGACGTAACAATTGAAGAAGCCATGGAGCATATTAAAGGTCAGCCAACGAATGTCTTCTATGAAAAGATTGTTACTGGAACAGCTGAACATTTGGAGGAAATTGATGCTACTTTAGAGAAGCATCTTGAAAAGTGGTCACTTGCCCGTCTGCCCAAAATTGAGAGAACAGTTTTACGCTTAGCTGTATATGAGCTTTTATACATGCCTGAAACACCAAAAAGAGTAGTACTGAATGAAGCAATTGAGCTATGCAAAACATTTGGCGATGAAGGATCGTCAAAATTTGTCAATGGCGTACTTTCTAAATTTACAGAACAATAAAATGTGTTGAATTGGAAGGAGTAACGAAGTTTTATGTCAAGTGCAATTATTAATGGTAAAGAAATTGGTCAAGCTATTCGTCAATCAATAGCAGAACGTGTGGTAAGCTTAAAAGAGCAAGGTTTGACGCCAGGCTTAGCGGTTGTTTTAGTAGGGGACAATCAAGCTTCTGCCACATATGTGAGAAATAAGCAAAAATCATGTGAAGAAATGGGTATGTTTTCAGAGCTAATAAAGCTCCCTGAAGAAACGACACAGGAAGAATTATTAGCACAAATTGAACGCTTAAATACTCGTGAAGATATTCACGGTATTTTAGTACAATTACCACTTCCAAAGCATATTGATGAGGATACTGTTATTGCCACAATAGCTGTGGATAAAGACGTTGATGGATTCTCACCAGTAAGTGTTGGGAAAATGATGCTTGGCCAAGAAACATTTTTACCATGCACACCATTCGGGGTGATGAAGCTTCTTGAGTATTCAGGAATCGAAATTGCAGGAAAACACGCTGTCATCGTTGGTCGTAGTCATATCGTTGGTAAACCGATGGGACAACTTTTGCTACAAAAGGATGCAACAGTTACTTATACGCATTCAAAAACACCGGATTTACCTTCATTCACAAAGCAAGCAGATATTTTAATTGCTGCCGTTGGACGTGCCAACTTTATTACGAAGGAGCATGTAAAGGAAGGCGCTGTTGTGATTGATGTTGGTATTAATCGCGACGAAAATAACAAGCTTTGTGGGGATGTAAACTTTAATGAAATCGATGGCATTGCATCACATATTACACCTGTACCAGGCGGTGTGGGACCAATGACGATTACAATGTTACTATTCAACACAGTACAAGCAGCTGAAAATAAGCTTGCAAATAAAGTTAAACTATAATGAGCATAATTTAATTATTTAAAACCATCTCGAAATTTTTGAGATGGTTTTTACTTATGCTGATAAGCCTAATTTATATTTATGCTTATTTTGAGAACTTTTGCCATGCTTTTACCGTCTAATATACTGTTTGAGACATACATACTAAAAAGGAGGTTTTTATGGAAAACCTAGATATTATACTGATTATCAAGCATATTATTATTGGACTTGTACAAGGCTTCACGGAGCCAATACCAGTGTCGTCGAGCGGTCATGTCATGATTGCAAGTGAAATACTTGGTTTAGGTGAGCAAGGCTTTACTTTTGCTATTTTAACAAATACAGCTTCATTGCTGGCCATTGTTTACATCTATCGTGAGGATATTGTCCGGCTCATTTCACACTTTTTCCTTTATCTTAAAACGGGTGATAAGCGCTATAAGGCAGATTTTCGTTTTGCCGTTTATATCGTAATTGGCACGATTCCGGCAGGCGTTTTAGGTGTGTTACTTAGTGATTTTATTGCAGATAATGTTAGCATGACAACAATTGCAATTATGCTGTTTGTAACAGGTATCGCCCTTTGGCTTATTCGCAATATGCGAGGTACAAAAAAGGATGCAGATTTGACTGTAAAAGATGCTATCATTGTTGGCTTAGGTCAAGCTGTCGCACTCACACCGGGCATTAGTCGTTCAGGAGCAACGATTATTTCAGCTATTGCTGTGGGAATGAAGCAGGATACAGCCCTACGCTTTTCCTTTATGCTTTATATTCCAATAAGCCTTGGTGGTGTTGTGCTTGGAATAACAGATTTTTTAAATGAACCCAATAAAGGTACATTAGCCATCCCATATGCAGCAACATTTATTGCTACATTATTGATGACATATTTTGCAATGCGCTGGTTTATGGGTATTATGAAAAGTGGTAAGCTTAGTTACTTTACTTATTATTGTTTTCTTGTAGGTACGCTCTTATTAATATTTTATTAATATCATGTTGTTGAAATACTATTATGTCAATGAAATCAAGGTGACAAATTAAAAGTATAGTCCTTTTTCAAAACGAGGGGTTGATCTCCGTTCCTACTGAGTGCTTTCCTGGGGGCGTCCGATGAGCCGCTTCACTCGCGCTGCTCGCTCCAGGGTCTCATCTGTGACGCTGAATCCCAGAGGAGTCACTCAGTCTACACTCCAATCAACCACTGCTCATAGTATTTTCTTCTGGCATTTCACACAAATTAATAGTGATAAATTTGAAGTCTTAGCCATCACTATATTGTGCAAAAATGGAGCTTTGATAACATTTTTCTATGTGAATGCAGAGCGACAGTAATAAGTGGCTTTTTATGTAAAATGAAAAAGTAGTTTTATGCATAGAATGTAGGTTAACAGCTATAGAATTGTACCACTATTCTATCTATTTAATGATGGTGAGTAACATGTTTTTATTTTACTTTTAAGGGAAGAAAATATTTAAAGTTCTACACTATTGCTGATTGGAGTGCAAGGCTACTCGACTCCCGTGGGATAGCGAGACAGACGAGACCCTGCACGGAGCGTCAGCGCAGGAAGCGGCTCGTCGCTCGCCCACAGGAAAGCGAGTAGCCTGGAACGGAAATCACCTTCATTTGACTAAGTAGTGTTCACAAAGAATCCTTTGACCATTTAGTTTTTCAACACTATGTATTAATATTTTATTAATATAAAGCCTTCTAACAGTTATTTGTTGGAAGGCTTTTATGCTGATGAAAAAAATTTTATGTAAGTCAATAAAGTGATTTATATGCAAAAAATTTAAATCAACATTGTAGCGCTCCCTTATATCTATTTTAAATCATAGTGAGTGACAAGCTTTTACATTTAATTAACGTATTACACTATTGCTGATTGGAGTATAAGGCTACTCGCTTTCTTGGGGGCGAGTAGCCTAAAACGCATACTATTTATCCTTTGAATATACTATCGATAGTTTGCTAATAAACAGTTTTACTATAGTAATTTCTTCCATAGGATGAAAGACAGTCATTTTTTCTAGCGAAACTGCATTTTGGCACGTCAACGACTTTAAAAAATGTTATGATAGTTGTAGTTTTGTGAAAAACTTGATTTTAGTAAAGGAGCCGAAAACATGTCATCTGCTTCTTATTTAACGGTAAAAGCATTAACAAAATATATTAAACGAAAATTTGATGCCGATCCACATTTACGTGAGGTATATGTTAAGGGGGAGCTATCGAACGTTAAAATTCATCAATCTGGACATATCTATTTTACTTTAAAAGATGATGGTGCACGAATTGCCGCAACAATGTTTAAAACAGCAGCCACTAAATTAGCGTTCGAACCCAAGGAAGGAATGCAAGTATTTATCCGTGGTGATGTAAACGTTTACGAGGGCTATGGAACCTATCAGCTATATGTACAGGAGATGCAGCCTGATGGGGTTGGTAGCTTGTTTGTTGCCTTTAACCAATTAAAAGAGCAATTACAAAAAGAAGGTCTTTTTAAAACTGAATGGAAGCAGCCTATTCCAAGATTTCCTGAGAGAATCGGTGTCTTGACATCTACAACGGGGGCAGCGATTCGCGATATTTGTACAACGCTAAAACGACGTTATCCACTTGCTGAAATATTGATTTATCCGACGCTTGTTCAAGGGGGACAAGCTGCACCAAATATCGTTCAAAATATTGAGCAAGCAAATTTCGATGCTTCATGTGATGTTCTCATCGTTGGACGAGGTGGAGGATCAATAGAAGATTTATGGGCATTTAATGAGGAGATTGTAGCTCGTGCTATTTTTAGTAGCCGCATACCCATTATTAGTGCTGTTGGTCATGAAACAGATACGACAATTGCGGATTTTGTGGCAGATTTGCGTGCTCCTACACCAACAGCTGCTGCTGAAATAGCTGTACCTGATCAACAGGATTTATTTCAGCGAGTACTGACTCAAAAATCACAGCTTCATCAAATGGTGAGGGCGCAACTTATGGCTGAGCGACAACGTCTAAATAAGCTCCAACAGTCTTATCCATTGTCAATGCCAGAAAGACTATATCGTCCGTTTACTGAAAAACTAGCTCAGCTCGAATCAGACTTACAAAAAGCCATGCAGGTAGATTTGATGAAAAAGAGTGCACTGCTTCAGCAACTACATAGTGCTATCGAGCAACATTCACCAAAAAAGGCACTCACTTTCTATCAACGTGAGCTAGAAACACGAATTCAACAATTAACACGTGCCTCCTCACAATTTGTGACGAAGCAAAAACATCAATTTGAGGCAACCGTTCGAACTTTAGAAGCATTGAATCCACTTGCGATTTTAACAAGGGGCTTTACAGTGGCGTATAAGGATGAACAAATGATTAAATCGTCCGCTGAAGTCAAACAGCAGGATCAATTAACCCTAACCTTCCATGATGGAGAGGTTATCGCCGAAGTGACAAAAATCTTGCCAAAGAATGAGGGGGAATAGTTGTGGCAGAGAAACAACAGACTTTTGCGGAAGCAATGACAGCACTTGAGGAAATTGTCCGTCAGCTAGAGCAAGGTGATGTGCCATTGGAAAACGCTATTGATTTATATAAGCAAGGAATGGAGCTATCACAATTTTGCCATAGTAAGCTGCAACATGCTGAGGAGCAGCTTATATCTATTGTCCAAGAGACAGGTGAAACGACTGCATTTGATCCATTAAAGGGAGAGAATTAAGAAATGAATGAGCAATTAAAGCATTTTATTGAAAGCAACATACCACAAGTTGAAGCTGAAATGTTTGCACTTGTTGAGAAGATTGATGCACCAGATGATTTAAAAGAATCAATGCTATATTCGCTAAAGGCTGGAGGAAAACGAATTCGTCCACTTTTCGTGTTAGCCGTACTTGAGCTATTTAACAAGGATTTAAACAATGGATTAACTGTAGGATCAGTTATAGAAATTATCCATACGTATTCATTAATCCACGATGATTTACCAAGCATGGATAATGATGATTTCCGTAGAGGGAAACCTACTAATCATAAAGTTTATGGAGAAGCACTAGCGACACTTGCTGGAGATGCATTAAATACGCTTGCATTTGGAATATTAGCACGCATGAATGTATCCGCTGAAAAACGCATTGAATTGGTTAACCTTTTAAGTATAGCAGCCGGTGCAGAAGGTATGGTTGGTGGTCAGGTACTAGATATGGAAGGAGAGCAACGCCAGTTAAATTTAGCAGAGCTTGAGCATGTTCATATCAATAAAACAGGTGCTTTATTACGATTTAGCATTGAAGCGGGAGCGGTATTAGCTAATGTGTCTTCCGAGGAACGAGCAACCCTAAAGGAATATGCACATCATATTGGTCTTGCGTTCCAAATTCAAGACGATATTTTAGATATTGAGGGCACAACGGAGGAGCTAGGTAAAACAGCAGGTAAGGATGTAGCGAGTGATAAAAGCACATATCCCGCCCTATTATCACTGAATGGAGCGAAGGATAAGTTAGCTGAGCATTACCAGCTTGCCATTCATGCACTTGATCAATTACAAGTCGATGCTGGTTTACTACGTGAGTTTGCAGCCTATATTGTTCATCGTAAAAACTAAAAGATCAATTACGCCCCAGCGTAATTGGCGTCCGGATTTTTTTGAGCTCGCTCAAAAAGCTCCTCTTCAAAATCCGGGACATCCTCCAGGGGCTTTGGGCCAACAGATGTTTTTTGTAAAGATAAACAAAGCAGTAAGAGCGAGGAATATGCTAGAATAGTTGAGGATGTTTGTCGAATGTGCAAACAATAAGTGTTCGTACTTTTAGCATATTGATAACACTGTTATAATGGTGGAAACACAAATACGGTGAATATTTTATTGAAAAGGTGTGTGAGAAAGGTGGATTTAAATAAAATAACTAGTCCATCCTTTTTAAAAAACTTAGACAAGAGGGACCTTGAGCATCTTGCGCAAGAAATTCGTACCTTCTTAATTGAAAAATGTTCTGTCACAGGTGGTCATATTGGACCGAACCTAGGTGTTGTGGAGCTAACAATTATGCTTCATAAAATGTTTGACAGTCCAAAGGATAAGTTTTTATGGGATGTTGGCCACCAAGCTTACGTGCATAAAATTTTGACAGGTCGTGCGTGTCAATTTGACACACTGCGTCAGTTCAAAGGGCTTTGTGGTTTTCCGAAGCTTGTGGAGAGTGAACATGATGAGTGGGAAACAGGGCATAGCTCGACATCTTTGTCAGCAGCTATGGGTATGGCTGCAGCACGTGATATTAAAAATGAGAAGAATTTCGTCGTTCCTATTATTGGTGATGGTGCTTTAACAGGCGGTATGGCACTTGAGGCATTAAATCATATTGGTCATGCGAAAACAAATATGATTGTTATTTTAAACGATAATGAAATGTCCATTGCCCCAAACGTCGGCGCTTTACACAATGTACTTGGACGTCTACGTACAGCGAAGGAATATTCAAAGGCGAAAGAAGAGCTTGAATCTCTTATCAACAAAATCCCTGTATTAGGCGGTAAACTTGCTTCAACGGCTGAGCGCGTAAAGGATAGCTTAAAGTATTTAGTGGTGTCAGGTGTATTCTTTGAGGAGCTAGGTTTTAAATATTTAGGACCAATTGATGGACATGATTTTGATGCGCTTGAGATGACTTTATCTTATGCTAAAAAAGTAAAAGGTCCTGTACTTGTTCATGTTATAACAAAGAAAGGGAAAGGCTATAAACCCGCTGAAGATGATACAATTGGCAATTGGCATGGAACGGGTCCGTACAAAATTGAAAACGGTGCCTTTGTAAAATCAGAAACGAAAGGTCCAGCTTGGAGCAGCTTAATTGCAGAGACAGTACGTAAAATTGCACATGAGGATAAACGAATAGTTACCATCACGCCTGCTATGCCTGTTGGCTCAAAACTACAAGGTATTCAGAAGGATTTTCCAAAGCGTTTCTTTGATGTAGGAATTGCTGAACAGCATGCAGCGACAATGGCAGCAGGTTTAGCAACACAGAAAATGAAACCATTTTTAGCGATATATTCGACATTCCTACAACGTGCCTACGATCAAGTACTGCATGATATTGCGCGCCCTAATCTAAATGTCTTTATTGGAATTGACCGTGCAGGTTTAGTTGGTGCAGATGGTGAAACACATCAAGGTGTATTTGATATCGCCTTCCTTCGCCATATACCAAATATGACAATCATGATGCCAAAGGATGAAAATGAAGGCCAGCATATGGTAAAGACTGCTTTAGACTATGATGGTGGTCCAATCGCCCTACGTTATCCTCGAGGAAATGGGATTGGCGTTCCATTGGATGATGAGCTAATGACTTTACCAATAGGAAGCTGGGAAGTGTTGCGAGAGGGGAAAGATGCAACAATTTTAACGTTTGGTACAACCATTCCAATGGCAATGGAAGCAGCGCACTTGCTTGCTCAGCAGGGCGTTGATATCGAAGTAGTGAATGCCCGCTTCATTAAACCGATGGATGAGGATATGTTGCATCGTATATTATCAAGCAAGAAACCTATTTTGACGATTGAAGAAGCAGTATTACAAGGTGGCTTTGGTAGTGGTGTGCTTGAATTTGCACATGACCATGGTTATTTAAATGCCCTAATCGATCGAATGGGAATCCCTGACCAATTTATAGAGCATGGCAATGTAGATCAGCTACTCGCTGAAATTCACATGACAACTGAGGATACAGTGGCACGTATGCAAGTGTTACTTCAACAAAAACAGCAAGTAGGGTTGAATAAATAATGACAAAACAACCGAAAGAACGTGTAGATATTTTACTTGTAGAACGTGGGCTAAGTGAAACCCGTGAAAAAGCAAAGCGTTCCATTATGGCAGGTCTCGTTTTTTCAAATGAAATTCGTATTGATAAGGCGGGAGAAAAAATAGCCATTGATGCCCCATTACAAGTAAAAGGCTCTGATTTAAAATATGTTAGTCGTGGTGGCTTGAAGCTTGAAAAGGCACTACAAATATTTGATATGTCTGTAGAGGGGAAGCTAATGCTTGATATTGGCTCCTCTACAGGAGGCTTTACAGATTGTGCATTACAGCATGGTGCAAGACATTGCTATGCATTAGATGTGGGTTCCAACCAACTAGCCTGGAAGATTCGCTCTGATGAACGTGTCACAGTGATGGAAAAAACAAATTTCCGTTATACGACTGCAGCAAATTTAACAGAGGGCTTGCCAGATTTTGCAACCATTGATGTTAGCTTTATTTCATTAGCACTTATTCTACCTGTCTTAAAAACCCTGTTGATGCCTGGAGGCGATGTGATGGCATTGGTGAAGCCTCAGTTTGAAGCTGGGAAAGACAAGGTTGGTAAAAAAGGCATCGTTAGAGATAAAAAAGTTCATTTAGAGGTATTAGAAAAGACGGCAGCAATGGCGACAGAGGTCGGCTTTATTGTCAAGGATGCTTCGTTTTCTCCTATTACAGGGGGCGAGGGAAATATTGAATTTTTATTCCATTTAGTGAATCCTGTAGGAGATGAACAAATTCCTGCTTATACAGCTTTTGATACACTCGTTGAAGAAGCGCATAACTCCCTTAAATAACACGTGCTCGCTACCTGAGCCGTGTTTTTTCTTGTACTTTTATGCTGAAAATGGTAGTGTGAATATACATATATATAATTATTTATAAGAGGTGACCACAATGAATAAAGGACAAAGACATATACGAATTCGGGATATTATTGCCAATCATGAAATAGAAACACAAGATGATTTAGTCGATTTTTTAAAAGATGCTGGCTATAATGTGACCCAAGCAACGGTATCACGTGATATAAAGGAACTTCATCTTGTTAAAGTTCCATTGCAGGATGGACGCTATAAATATAGCTTGCCCGCTGATCAACGTTTCAATCCTATGCAAAAATTACATCGTGCATTGGCAGATGCGTTTGTTAGCATTGATGGTGCATCGCATTTTTTAGTCATGAAGGCTCTTCCTGGTAATGCAAATGCTATTGCTTCACTGCTTGACCATTTAGATTGGCCTGAGATTTTAGGTACGATTTCTGGTGATGATACAATCTTAATTATTTGCCGTGATGAAAATGAGCGTGAAAATACAAAAAATCGCTTATTAGAAATGCTATAATTTAGTATTGGAATTTGATACAGAGGTGACATTTTTGTGTTAAAAGAGCTTAGTATTCGAAACTTTGCCATTATAGAGGATTTGACAGTTAGCTTTTCAAATGGTTTAACTGTATTAACAGGAGAAACAGGTGCTGGAAAATCAATTATCATTGATGCCGTCCATTTACTTGCAGGCGGTAGAGGAAACTCCGAATTCATTCGTCATGGAGCAAGAAAGGCTGAATTAGGAGGTTTATTTCAAATCTCCAGTTCTTTGCATCCTGTGCATAAAAAGCTTGAAGAAGCAGGCATTGAGATTGAAGAAGATACCATTATTTTACGCCGTGATTTACATGATACTGGCAAAAGTATTTGTCGAGTAAACGGAAAACTGGTGCCATTATCTGTACTCCGTGATATTGGCGCTAGCTTAATCGATATTCATGGTCAACATGAAAATCAGGAACTGATGGACGAAAAACAGCACATTTATTTGCTGGACCACTTTGCAGAGGAACAACTTGCTCCGATACAGGAAGTATACAGTTCTCAGTATGAAGAATATCGATCGCTAAAAAGAGAATTGGCTTCCATTTCAATTGATGAGCAGTTAATGGCGCAACGTATTGATTTATATCAGTTCCAAATGAGAGAGCTAGAGGATGCCAAATTAAGGTTAGGTGAGGAAGATGAGCTTCTTGACGAACGTCGCCGTTTGATGAATTTCAATAAGATTTTTGAGCGTTCTAATGAAGCCTATGAAGCAATTCAAGGGGAATCGAAAGGTCTTGACTGGATAGGCAATGCAATGGGGGCATTAGAGGATGCTGCAAAAGTTGACGATCAGTTTAAAGAAGCCTCGGAAGCTGTAACCACAGCATTCTATGCATTACAGGATGCTGCACACCAGGTTAAAAATGTATTAGATGAATTAGAGTTTGACCCAGCCCGATTAAATGAAGTCGAGCAGCGTTTAGCACTATTCCAAAATTTAAAGCGTAAATATGGCTCAACAATTGAAGAGATTTTAGCGTATTACGATAAAATTAAAACTGAGCTGAATGAACTCTTAAATCGCGATGAAATTTTACAGGTTAAAGAGCGAAAAGTACTAGAAATGGAATCAGCACTACAAGAGCTGGCTGTACAATTAACTGCTATTCGAAAAAATGCTGCACATCATTTAAGTGAGGCTATTATGGCTGAACTACGTGAATTACATATGGAAAAAGCAAAATTTATTGTTAATTTTGATGAATTATCATTTTTTGATGCCAACGGGAAAGACCAGGTTATTTTTTATATTTCCACGAATGTGGGCGAGCCGCCAAAATCATTACCTAAAATTGCATCTGGTGGTGAATTGTCACGTATGATGCTTGCGTTAAAGACCATTTTCTCATCTTCAAACGGCATCACCTCAATTATTTTTGACGAGGTAGATACCGGTGTAAGTGGTCGAGTTGCACAGGCAATTGCTGAAAAAATTGCTGCAATCTCTATCAACTCTCAGGTTTTATGTATTTCACATTTACCACAAGTCGCTGCGATGGCTGATCATCATTATTTTATCAAAAAAGAAGTGAACCATGATCGAACATTTACTTCATTGCTTGAAATTGATACAAAAGCTCGCATTGAAGAAGTAAGTCGGATGATGTCTGGTGCAGAAATTACTGACTTAACTTTACAGCATGCAACAGAGCTATTAAAAATGGCAAATGCCCGAAAAAAACAAATGAAATAACCTTTCATCCAGAGACATTTTTAATGTTTCTGGGTTTTTTCAATTTGCACAAATATTTACCGCTTATAAGAATGCCACAACAACACATAGTAAAAAGACAAATATGAAAAGGAGGTGTCGTATGTATCGTCGTTGGCGTCAATTTGTCATTTTGCCTATGCTCATCGTTTTATTTTTCATGCCAGTTCAGGCATTTGCCGCAAAAAAGCTAATTCCGATGGGCGAAGCAATTGGAATTCAACTTCAGCTATCTCATGTATTTGTAGCACATGATGTGCTATTAGCTTCCAATCAGTGGATGAAAGGAGGCGCTGTGATTGAAAAAATAAATGAAATACCTGTAAAAACGCTGGCAGATGCCAAACAGGCTGTTGCAACGCAAGGGCAGCAGAAATGGACGATGAAAAGTGAAGGAAAAGAAGTAACCCTTGAGTTACAGGAGCAAGAAGCAACACATGTTATTTCCTTTTTAAAAGATGAAACAGATGGAGTAGGAACATTGACGTACATTGATCCAGAGACAAAAAATTACGGTGCATTAGGCCATCAAATTGTCGATTCAACTTTACAAGAAGCCCCTGTTTTTCGAGCTGGCTCCATCTTCTTAGCTTCGATTCAACAAATTCGTAAAAGTATACCTGGTCAACCCGGCTATAAAATTTCCTCCATTGAAAAACATCAGGAACGATTAGGGAGCATCGATAAAAATACCGTTTATGGAATTTTTGGTCGTTGGGAAGACGGCTATCCACAAAGTTTGCCAAAAGCAATTGAAATTATGCATGAAAAGGATATAAAAACGGGAAAGGCTGAAATCTACACGGCGATAGAGGGCAGTAAGGTGGAAACTTTTTCAATCGAAATAATAAAAATTGAAAATGAACGTCTTGAATTTATCATTTCCGATGAAAAGCTCATTGAAAAAACAGGTGGTATTTTACAGGGAATGAGTGGTAGCCCAATCATCCAAAACGGTCGTTTTGTAGGTGCTGTTACACATATGTTTGTGGAGGAGCCAAAAAAGGGAGCTGCTATTACTGTAGCGGAAATGTTAAGAAAGTCATCCTAATAGTGGGGCTGCCTTTGGGTAGCTCCATTTTTTCATGAAAATTTGTGTTTTTATATGGGAATCATCAAGGATTTCGTTTTTTCATGAAGGGATTAGCGATACTAAAAAAAAACTGTAGTTTTATCTCGATTTTTTCACTAAAATAAAGAAGATAAGCGTTCGACATTTTGCAGGTATTTATCATAACTTGTCGATTAAAAAAGAAAGTATCGGACTACATACTCATTTTTGGAAATAGAAAAGGTTTTTAAAACAAAAATGTCGAAAATTCCACAGTGTGCCAAAAATGGCATAAGGGGTAGTTACGCTTTGAAGTGATTCAAAGCACAGTCCAGAAGGAGGAATTGAAATGACAAAGGTAAAGGTAGCGATTGCAGACGATAATCGTGAGTTATTAAAAACAATGGAGCAGTATTTTCAAGGGCATCCCGAAATAGAAATTATTGCAACTGCTTCAAATGGAAAAGTTTGCTTACAAATGCTTGAGGAATTTACACCAGATATTTTACTCCTAGATATAATTATGCCTCATCTTGATGGTTTAGCAGTTTTAGAATCCATGTATCAAAATGAACAAATGTCATCGATTCAAGTAATCATGCTGACTGCATTTGGCCAAGAGGATGTCATGAAACAAGCGGTTGATTTAGGTGCTTCGTATTTCATGCTAAAGCCATTTGAATTTGATCAATTGGTGCAAAAGATTCTTCATTGCGCTGGACAAAAAGCAACACTTCCTAAAAAGACAAGTGTTTTACAACCTACAGCGCCACAAAAATTAAATCAACATCAATTAGATAGCACGATTACAGCCATCATTAAAGAAATTGGTGTCCCTGCACATATTAAAGGGTACTCCTATTTACGAGAAGCTATTCAAATGGTGTTTGAGGATATCGAGTTATTAGGCTCTGTGACGAAAATCCTATATCCAGAAATCGCTAAAAAATTCAATACAACTCCTTCACGTGTAGAACGTGCTATTCGCCATGCCATTGAGGTAGCGTGGAATCGAGGAAATTATGAATCGATTTCGTCAATGTTTGGCTATACCGTTCATCACTTAAAATCGAAGCCGACAAATAGTGAATTTATCGCCATGATTGCGGATAAGATTCGCATTGATATGATGGCGAGCTAAACCTGATATATCAAGGTTTGTAGCGATTGGCTTAGCGGAGAATGACCGGTAAATCAAAATTAGATAACGCTTATATAGCGAAAATTATAACGCCTTTTTAGACAGTTTATGCCGACTGTTTGAGGGGGCGTATTTTTTATGTCTATAAGTCCGTTTTTAATCGAAATTGACCGTTATATGTTGGATTGTTCCGCAAAAGGCCTTTCGCCTAAAACGCTAAAATCGTATGAGCAAACGCTTAAACTATTCGCAAGGTATCTTTTGGATAACTTTGAAATAGATGACGTTAAAAGCGTAAAGGTAGAGCATATACGCGCTTATATTCGTTCTATCGAAGAAAGAGGAAAGTTCGAAATAAGTGCTGCAGAAACGCCTGTAAACTACCCAGAACGACGAGGCGATTTTGGCAAGCCAGTAAGCAAAACGACAATTGCGAATTATGTACGTAACATAAAAGCATTTTATTCGCACTTATATTCGGAACAACTTATCCGCAGCAATCCTTTGAAGGATTTAAAGAATGTCAAACCGGAGCGAAAAATCAAGGTAATGCTAGAAGATAATGAATTAAAACAGTTTTTCCGTTCTTTCGATGTTACGAAATTCGATCAATACCGTGATTGGGTAATAGCTCGATTAATCTTTGATACTGGAGCAAGGATAGGAGAATTGTTGGAAGTTGTTGTATCTGATATAGATTTGCGAGGGAATGCGTTGTTACTACGTAAGACTAAGAACAGCAAGCAACGATTCGTTTATTACTCGGAAAAGACGCGCAAACACCTTAGATCATGGTTATCGTACAAGGATCGTTATTCAGATAGTGCTTATGTTTTTCCAACGAATAGAGGATCCAAATTACGAATTGAGGGAGTAGAACGTTCATTTAGACTGCGGAGTAAAGACGTTGGTTTACAAGTAACGCCTCATCTGCTTCGTAATAATTTTGCGAAACGTTACTTAGTTAATGGCGGTGATTTAGCAACGTTATCTCGTTTGCTGGGACATGCCAACGTTGATATTACTGCTCAAATTTATTTGGATTTCGCTGATAAGGAAGTGATGAAGAAGTATCGACAGCATAGTCCACTTGAAAATTTAGATATTTAGACAGAAAAAAGCCGCTAGTGTTCGCGCACTAACGACTTTACAACTTAATATCTACGCTAAAAATTGCCTGCCAGCAATTGCGTTTACTTAGGGTTCATTATATCGAAAAAAATTCGATGATGCAACTCCTGTTAAATGCACCCTTTTTTAGCAGTAGCGACGAGGTAGCCCACTAATTCGTCGATAATCTAACCTGGTCAGTGCTGTCCGTCACAACGCAAACTACGGAATATATCGCAACACAAGCCGTTTCCTGTTACGGTTGCGACGAATTGGCGAGCGCGGCCATTAAAGGCGTGGTTAGGTTTACTGGGGCATTACGGTGCCGGTAAGCATATTCTGTGATCGACATGGACAGTAAAACGTCGGGAATATGCGGATAGAGATATCCCGATTTAACAGGAGCATACGAGATAACCTCGGACGTCACCTGACGCTAGCAAATGCGGTCGTTACTTATTGTCGCTTGATTCGTTTCTAACGTTTCTTGCGATAGTAGGTAACGACTTCTGCGCCGATTTCCTGGAGCAAGCAGCCATTCTGCTAGCAAGTGGGTACGGTTGTCAAGCGTAAAACTATTAAAAGCCTTATACCCATTGGGTTAGATATCAGTCTGTTTGACAAGCATTGGATACTCACCTTACAATGAAAAAAGAAAGACGCAAACAGGGAGGAAGCCGAATGGGAGCATGGGGAATCAAAGCATTGGAAAGCGATGAAGGGTTGGATATACTGACAGCGATCGAGGACTTGCTTCCTCGTGACACGTTGGATTTGGGCGAATTGATGGCGAAGTTTCAAAAAGACGATTTCCTTTATGACGAAACAGTAATTGCCCTCGCAGAGCTGTATATCGAGTTCCAGGAGAATGGCAGCCTGGACTACGATCATGAGGACGAGCACTCCTTGACACAAGTACGGGCGTTCACAGCAGATCGAGCCGCGCTTGGGTCTTTGCTGAAGCATTTGAACGTGATTTGGGCTGATATTGAGGGAGACTGTGAGGGAGATCTGGCTGAGCTGTGGCGAGAATCGTCAAGCTGGGACGAATGGCGGGCACATGTGCAGCAGCTAATTGCCAAGTTGGGGGCACGGCTTCACAGCCTTGGATAGCAAAACCCCCCAACCCCTATAACATTTCTCTCTATCCCTGAACAAAATAAAAAGAGCGCAGCCAATTAGTCGGCATGTGCTTTTTCTAGGAAGCTTTAAATTTATCAATAAAAATCCTATTAATAATTGACTTATTTTTCATAAAACGTTATTCTATATATAGAATAAAATAACTTATTTGATGTTTTGGTACTACTATATGTAGTTTAAAAGGGAAGTTCGGTACTATTCCGACGCTGTCCCCGCAACTGTAAAGCTGACAATGATTAATATCCACTGTACTTTGAGTACGGGAAGGTAATCAGCGGAAGAAGCTAAGCCAGGAGACCTGCCTAAACACTAATTTTCTCTAATAAAGACTTTTAGTGTTTAGCTAGTTTCGAGGTTTATTTTTTTTCGTTTTTTCTTTGTGCTCGAAGTCTAGCTTGCTGATTTTATTGGAGGTTTTATTCTTAAACTTTCATAATTGGTAGGTGATAATACAGTGGAACTAGCTACATTAATTATCAGTGTTGTAACTTGTGTTTGTATGATTATTTTTGAGATACTAAAGATTTGTCTGAAAGATAATAAATAATTAAAAAACTTGAAGCAAATTAGAGCGAGAAGTGCATAGTTTATACGATAGTGAAAATAAGAAAAGACGATAGCCGTTATTGGCCGTCGTCTTTTTTGTTGTCTACCCATTCTATATGCTTCCCAATTGCAATAGCTATTTGTTGCGCCTCATCATAGCGTAAGGATCCACGACTAAGTTTATTAGACAAGTTTTGTACTGACGTCTTTTTGTTCTCTGGTAAATCTTTGTTTAATCTCTCAACAAGTTCAGTCATAGTAATGCCAGTAGCTGCTAAATAGCTCTTAATTTCGTTTTTAATATTCATATAAAACACCCCTTTTTACTCTACAATAACACGTTTGTAAATACTTTTAAACTTTTTCGTTTAAAACCGTTGACATATTAAACGTATTCGTTTAAATTTACACTAATAAGTAAAAACAACGGGAGGTTATACCATGATTACTCAAATGCAAATTTTCGAAGTTGAGCCAGGATATTCTTATATAGTTGAAAGAACTCAGATTATTGACGGTGTATATCTAGAAGTTTTTAAACAGCCAGGATATGAAGATGACGCAATATTGTACATTGGCGATAATGAGATTTTATTTAAGTGGAACGAAGAAGCACAATCTATCTTTTTTGAATTGGACACATGCGAACCTATCGAATTGCTAACGATTCTTGCTCAAGCACCGAAAGTATAGGCTTAAACTAAATCATACTCGCGCCAACGAGTTGAGCCGTTCGTATTGCGCCAACATTACGGGCAATAAATACGCTAGGGTCAGCGCCAACTGGCTTTAGCAAATGAATATGAAGAATCATTGCGCCAACAATGGTCATAGAAAACTAGGTGCGCCAACACCTAGTTTTCCTATTATTTTTCAACTGATTCTTTGCTTCATTCATAATGACCGCAATTACTTCTTCCTTTGTTAAATTAGAGTCATTTCCACCATAATGAAATTCATCTATCATGTCACTTATGTAGAGCCATTCATCAAGGTCATCTGGGTAATTAATTTCTCGAGCAACCGTATTTATATCATAGACTATATCAAAAACATTAGTTCCATCTTGTAGTATTTTTTTAGATAAATGTAGAATGTAATATTTAGCACACTCTTCATAAGAGGGTTCTTGCAACTCTATCTCATTTAGTGCTCTACTAAAGTAATCCTCTACCTCAAAAATATTAAGTGGTTCTCTAAGTGAAGATAAGATATTTATAGAAAAGGATGAACAATTACTTTCCAACATGTTAAAGGCCCAATCAATATAATCGACAGCCTTAACATTATGATTTTGAATTTTATAAAACAATAGTAAAGTATCCGTGCTCTGTCACCTCTAACAAATTTTTCATTTATTATACCAAACAGCAACAGTTAAATAATAACAATTTTTTTTGGAACGGTTTTACTTAAGGAGACACACGAAGCATAGCGCCTTCATTTCGCCTTTATAAACGTGGCTAGAAACGGTTTTAAATCGCAAGTCGACGTATTTATCATCTGATGTAGAAAACGTCTAAAACGAAGGGAGAATGAACGGAATGACGCAAGTAAACGAAGTTGTCGAGGTATCAGTATCGCAATTGTCTGAGCACAGTCTGCAATCGCAATTTTCACCGGACATGAAAACGAAAGATTGGGCGAAGTTTCTAACTGAAATTAAAAGGAACGGAATTTTGCAACCATTATTCGCAACAAAAGGATTTAAGGTTATCGACGGTAGGCATCGCCTAAAAGCTGCTAAAGAATTAGGAATCGAAAATGTGAACGTCGTTTTTGTGGATATTCCCGAAAATGAAATAGCGTCATATATAACGGCCACTAAACTATTGCGAGATGCATTGACGAAGGGGCAACGCGCTTGCTTGGTGTTAAATTTGCATGAATACGAGTTTCGTAGTGGGCAAGGTAAACGAACAGACCTTTCCCAAAAATGTGAAAAGTTAGATACACATAAAATGTTAGCCGAACAAGCTTCAATTAGCAAAGGTTCTATGGGGAATTTAATTTCAGTAAAGCGCAACCGTCCCGACTTATATGACAAAGTATTCGACGGCTCATATTCAATCGGAAAAGCACATGCGCAAATGAAACTAGACGAAGCTCCACCAACAACAGAAGAAGAACGACAAGAGGAATTAGACGAGCGTTCGTCCCAAATCGTTAAAAATATATCTAAAGGCGAGTTAGGACAAGCACAGTTTGACGAATCCTTGCCGATGACATCGCCACATAATACGGCAGTCAGTTTACGCAAAGCCGCACTAAGCGCAACAGCAACCGTTCTTAATAACACAGGCAAGCTAAAAGAAGTCGAGGAAATAATTTTAAAAAAATGCAAAAAAGCACTTTACATTACGCAAGTGCTGACGATATAATAAAAGTTGGTATGTCTGTTTATATGCAGACTTAACCTATTTTATCAGATATCTATTTATAATGTCATTATACAGGAGGATGAACAGCAATGCAAGTGAAAATCGAAAAATTTATCGTAATCCATTCTCGCCAAGTAGCACAGGAAATCATCGATGCAGGACAGGCCTTAATCAAAATGGAGCCGAGTCGACATAGACGGGGAAAACTTGTCTTTATATTTGAGCGATCACATCTTATCGATGAAATTCTCGCTAAAAGTTCTCGACGACCTCACCCGAAACACTTATCCGAAATAAGAAGTGCTTATTGACCGTTAGAAACCGTGTCATATCAACGTTTGTGAGGTGTCGTCCTTAAAGAGAGGTATATAAAAAGTGCTTATCATCGATGACAGTTTACTGGCAACGATAGGCGAATGAAATGAGCCGTAGAGGTTAGTTCTTTAAGAAGCATTCGCTAACGCTCATACTTCTATTTTTGCTAACCGCAAAAATGATATCTGTTGATAACCACTTATATCAATATAAAAGTGCTTAACGCTAATTCTATGTATTTTATATTCTTGTAATTTCGGTTTTATCGTTAATTATTCATGTATTTCATTTTTGCCCTTAAAGGAGTGATGTGTAAAAGTGCTTAAGCATTGAGGCGGTGGGGTCGTCGTCTACAACAATAATTCTACAAATCGGAGGTTTTCAAATGGAGATGAAAAACGTAACGGTAATTGATTCGGTGATGGGAGCAGGAAAGACGACTTATGCTATTGACTACATTAACGGTGCAAGTCCGTTGGAGCGTTTCATTTATGTCACGCCGTTCTTAGCAGAGGTCGATCGTGTGATTAGTTCGGTAACAGGTCGCGAATTTGTTCAACCAACGAATAACGTAGAAGGTGGTAGTAAATTAACGAGCCTAAAGCGATTGATTGAGGACGGTAGAGACATCGTAGCAACGCATAGCCTTTTTGAAATGGCAGACGATGAATTGCGTTACTTGTTGCGTGAGAATAACTACACGTTGATTTTGGACGAGGTTATAAGCGTGATAGATAAGGCAGGCGTTTCACCGTCCGATATGCGACTCCTACTCGAAAAAGGCTTGGTAAAAATGGAGAACAACAAAGTCGTTTGGACTGCGAGCGAGGTTGAATATGAGTACGGAGTATTCGACCGTATCAAGCTACTAGCACAAGCAGGAACGCTTTTTTATCACCGTGACAAATACTTAATTTATGCGTTTCCGCCTTCAATCTTCGAAACTTTTACTAGTGTATACGTTTTGACATATCTATTTGAGGCGCAATTAATGAAATATTATTTCGAATTGTATTCGATTCCTTACGATTTAAAAGCAGTCAAAGACGGTCAATTAATCGAGTATGACAAGCGCCAGGAAGGACGCGAGCATCTTCGTTCATTAATTAGTCTTTATGACGGACCGCACAACGATCATGGCAGTGTTCCGACCGCGTTTTCTAAAGGTTGGTTGAGCCGTCGGAGCGACGGAGAAATGGCTGCAATCCGTTCTAGTATGCAGTCATATGTCCGAAATATCATCAAAGCAAAGACTGACGAAGTTTTATGGACGACTATTAAAAGTTACCAAACGGATTTAAAAGGTAAGGGTTATACAAAGGGTTTTCTAGCGTGTAATGCCCGCGCGTCTAACGAATATGCAGACCGTTCAACATTAATGTACTGCTACAACCGTTACATGCATCCTATCGAGAAATCATTCTTTCAAGATCACGACATAACTGTTAGTGAGGATAAGCTAGCAGTATCAGACTTGCTTCAATGGGTTTGGCGCTCACGCATCCGCAACGGCGAATCTATCAATCTATATATGCCTGCTAGGCGTATGCGAGAACTACTCGAAAAATGGGCACGATACGAAATCTAATGATAAAACTCTTCAAAAAACTATTCTGCAAAGGGGAAATGAAAATATGACAACTGTAAATACGAGTATCACATTGAAAAAAGGCGATGTACTAAAACATACATTCTTAAAGGTTCTACCGGGAACAGGAGCAATTGAGTTAGCTCGTAAATACTTTCCGCCAAACGTCGAGTACCATGACGCTTTAGAGATTGCATCAGCATTAATCGATGGCCATTTTGAAGGCGTAGACGACCCAAAAGTACGTCGTTGCGCGCACTGCGGATATTACTACCGAGATATAACTAAAAACAATAGTTCGATAACATGCTGTAAACAGTGCGCCAGTGGAAAGGATATTGTGTTAAAAGCATGGAGACGAGAAGTACGTAAGGTCGGTAAGGTGCGCCGTCTGACGTGGTTAGATTTACACTACGCATCGTCATATAAGGGAGAATCATTTGAGTACCCGTTTTGGAGCTCTGATTGGCACATGTTTGAATACGACCGCAAACGAAAAGTATATTCGTTCGGAGACGACTTCGAGCAATATGTAGCGCAACAAAAACGTAAGGCGGAAATCGGAGGTAAGCGTAAAACGCCGGAGCGTATTGATTATGATGGATATAATGCACCTCGTAATATTCACGTCAAGTTAGGCGGTCATGTAGGATGTGGAAAAGTAACTGTAATAAAACAAAGTCGTGAGAAAATTGAGGCGGAATTGCTAGCACGTTATGGCGCTAAAAAGCTACAACAAGAACGTGTCCGCGCTCAAATGGCAGCGTTAGGTAGGTATAAAATTTAGGTACGACCAACTCGGCTATATATGAGGAAGCCGATACGGAAAAGTCGGCTATTTTATTTACCCATTAGTTATAAAAACGTATAAAAAATGAAAGGATTGATAATCATGGACTTTTCAGAGTACCTACGATTTACTAGGCTTTTTCACGGGCTGACACAAAAGGAAATTGCAGCTCGGCTTGGCTATACACAAGCATTAATTTCGGAAGTAGAAAATAAAAGAAAACATCCGTCGACACGGCTAAAAGTAGCGCTCACTCGCGAGTTCCCACGAACAATCGAGTTTGAGCGTTTTTTAATTGAATTGAAAATGGAGATGGTGTGAAATGATGCGCAAATGTCGCACTTGCAAAGAAGTTAAGAATCTAACCGAATTTACCAGACGTCCAAAAGCGCCACAAGGACGAGAGTACCAATGCAAGGCATGTCGTAGTAAAGCTCGCTATGAAAATGGAGCCTACTTACGGGAGCGATTTCGTAAACATCAGTATCGTCATAGTAGCACTGTGTTTTATACAGATGTGACTATTAACGCTGTATTAACTGCAGATAAATGCTGTTACTGTGGTGACGAACTAACGCGGGAAAAGGAACATGCGAAACAAGCGACGCTTGACCACGTATATCTCGGCCACAATATCGATGATAACGTGGTTGTTTGCTGTCGTAGCTGTAATACTTCAAAAGGACAATTACACATCTATGACTATTACCAACGGTCAGCTAGTTTCACAGATGAGTTGTGGAACGAATTCGTTAAACAATTCGCAAGTCGATTATTGAGGCGGGAGCCAAACGGACATGAAATCGAAGCCTGGAAACGAGGTTTTAAAGAAGAAAGCGAGGAAATGAAACGATATGGAGCATAAAAAGTATTCATCTAATTATCATGGCGAAGGTAAGCGAGCAAAGCCGAAACGACGGAAGAAACAGTTTAACAAAAACGGAATTGAAATCATCGGTCAGCGCGAGCCAAGACCAAAAATTATCAACGGGGTGGTGTTTTACTAATGCAGATTTATTACAGTAATGACAACGGAGAACATTGCGTTTACATCGACGAGGGAGAACGCCAGCATCGGATATTCTTGCCCAAAGATGTGGCTACGCTGGATGCTCGATATTTTGCGCAATCTGAGGCAGCAACGTATGTAATTGAGCAACTGTTAAAAGGCGGTGATTAAATGCGTTTCGCCTTACTTTCAATCGTCAATTTGCGAGATGTTCCGTTCATTTCACTGTTAATTTACCAAACGGATGAACGAGGCATATCCAATTTAATTGGTGAAATCTCAAAGCCTTATGATGATGTAGTCGACTTGCTAGACGATTTATATGCGTTTGAAATTAGCGAACTGCAGACGGATAGCCAAGAGTTGTATCGAGACTTAATAAGCGCTAATTGCCCTGTGATTTATCGCAGAGAAGTCGAAGGAACGCGCGAGCAGATTACTCGTAACGAGGAAATGTTAGTCGAATTATTCTAGTTGGACAAGCAAGACGAACAGCCAGCGCCAATTATTCCAAAATGGCGATTATGGTTCATAGACAAGTTAGAAAAAGTTATTCAAATACTAAAAACAAAGGGGATCAAAACACATGCCAATTAAAGTACAGGAATATCAACTATTACGAGAATTCAAAAGAGAAGGTGCTGAACGAGCAGCTAAACTCTTACAGTACCAAAAAGATGCAGAAAGTGCACGCTCACGTTTAAGAGAATTACAGACACAGTATGAGCAAACGTTTACGGAAAGCGTTAAGCATGGGACGGATGCAACTGCTCAACTTGTTAAGATTGACGATGATATTGCGCTACAAAAAGAGGTTGTTACACGACGTGAGCGTGATTTAACGTTAGTGCATCAAGCGATGCCTGAAACTATAATTTCGTCTGTTGAAGTCGTTGAAAAATACAAGCCCGAATATGCTGACGGAATTCGAGCGGAGTTCGAGGACAAAGTTAACCCGAAATTACAACTTGCTCGGGACCTTATTCTTTCATGTATCGATGATCATAAGGAGTACAGTAGCGCATATAACGATATTTATCGTGAAATAACTGACTTAGTAACTGCTAATCATCAAGCAGGAAAAACACGCTATATCATGACGCAAATTCATCCGACAGACAGCGCTCAAGTTTTTGGTGCAACTGGAACTATAAGCGGAGTTCGTAAACTACTAGAGCAAGTGTCACAATACACATTTGGCAATAAGCCAAGAGATTACAAGTATATTGACGTAGTACCGACAACTACGGAGAAGGTGGGTAAATAATTATGAGCAAATATAACGAACAAGTAGAAGCATTGATGGTACAACAAACGAAGGATGAAGGCACTAATTTCCGCGCTTTAGAATATGGCTTAAAGCAGAAATTGCAAGACGGCGCAATTCAGCAACAGGACGTAGCAATAGCATTACAAGTCGCAAGTGCAATTGGTTCGTTGAGTTCGCGTGTTTTATACGCAAACGTTAAACGAGCCGCACAACAGTCAGTGGAACAAACGGAAAAGGTAGGTAGATAATTATGACAAATTACAATATCGTGCGTACAGAACTAACAAAACTTTTAGAGGCTGAAACAGTTACTCGTGAAGACATTTCTGCAGCAATGCAAATGGCTCGCGTATCAGGTTTAGATAGTGATCGAGTTCTATATGCACAAATTAAACGACAAGTTGAAGCAAATGAAGAAAAAGAATCAACGACAAACTGAATACCGCAATATTAACGCAAAAGGCATGACGTTTTAATCGACGTTGTGTCTTTTTCTATTCATAAAACCACTAGGGGGATATAAGGGATGGAATTAACTGCCGAACAACAACTAGCAATCATAAAAGATGCGGGCTTACTCGCAATTAACTCGTTGCCACCTAACTTTTTCAGAGCAAACGGTGGTCACAAAGATAGGATGAGAGAACTTGAATCATTAAAATTCCAACTTAATGGAGTTGTTGATCCTGAACTAACTAAGCTATCGAGCGATGTTAAAGAATCAATTGAATTAGTAGTTAAATTTTTAAGGACAAATAAAGAGAAATTTAGAAAACAGGCTCTTAGACAAAGTGACGATGTTTTTGCGGAGATCATAAAAGTCTCCGAGCGTATTGGGGGCTTCTGATATGGCCGTAAATTTGACAGCCGTGTTTCGTGTACGTGATCAAGGCACATCGCGTCTTAGACGAATCACTCAGATGATGGAGCAAATGAACCGTGCAAGCAGAACAACTGGCGATAGTATGTCGAGAGCGCAATCGGCAACCAACCGTTTTGGTGGTGCAGTTTCTTCGGCATCAAATCGTATGGGTGGATTTGCAACTCGAGTTACTTCATTGCGCGTAGGTGCAAACGGACTTAGTGCGTCGTTACGTGGGATGCAATCCGCATTAATAGGGCTAGCTGGCGCATACGTAGGAGCGAACGGTGCTGCTAAATTGCTAAATTTGACAATTGGGGCTGCAGCAAACTACGAGCAAAATGCGATGGCCATTAGCGGTATGTTTGGCGATGATAAGCAAGCAAAAAAGTACCTTCAAATGGTTGAGAAGGCTGCAATTGATAGTCCGGTATTGAACAGTACGGATATGATGACAAACTCAAAAGCATTCATAGGAATCAGTAAGAACCTTGATGAATTAAAACAAGTTTGGGGACTAGTTGAACGTATACAGGCGCTTTCAGGCGTAGACACTCAACAGGCGGCTTTCTCAACAAAAGAGCTTATGCAAGGTGACTACGTTTCAATGTACGAGGCAGTCGGACTAGATAAAAAGGAATTGCAAAAAATCACTAAAATGGACGGCATGTCTGCTAAGATGGCCGGTTTGGATAAATTATTAACCAAAATGGGCGTTACAGATGAAATGGTTAATAAGATGGGAAATACGACAAAAGGATTGTGGTCTCAACTCGAAGAGAAGTCACAAACGTTCTTCAGAAACATGGGAATGGAAAGTAATACAAAGCTAGGAGAATTTTTAAGGCGACTAAATAAAATGTTTGACGGTCTTGATACGACATCTATCAGTAATAAATTGGGAGGGATGCTTGCTAAAGCTACAGACAAAGCGATTGCTTTATACGATATTTTCGTGAAATGGCGAACACAAATAGCTTACGTAGCAGGAGCGATTGGTACGTTTGTAGCTGCGTTAGCTGTAGTAGGAACAATTTCTGCGTTGGCAAATCCAGTCTCGTTAATTGCTGCAGGAATAGCCGCAGCAGCAATCGGATTCAAAGCGCTTTATGACAATAGCGAAACCTTCCGTGGAGCTATCGACGGTATCGTCAGCAAAGTAAAAGAGCTATGGTCCGCATTTAAGGGCGGAGGTACAAGTGGGTTGATAAATGCGCTATTCCCACCGGATATTGCCAAACAAGTTAATTCTGTAGTAGACGGAATCAAGTCGAAAATGGCGGAACTGACAGAGGCCTTTAAGACAGGTGGCGTTGGCGGAGTTTTTGATAAAATTTTCGGAGAAGGTTCGTTCGAAACAATTAAAACGAAGTTCGAAGAATTTAGAACGTATGCTACCGAAAAATTTAGTCAACTCAAAGGCGTTTTTGGGCGACTGAAAGAAACGTTCTCCCAAGCGTTTTCCACTATCGCCGACATCATTTCGAATGTATGGACGATTATCGAGCCATACCTAAGTGGATTCTGGAATATCCTACAGGTCATCGGAGATATTGCGATGATTGTTTTCAACAACGTAATCGCTCCGGCAATCTCGTTCCTAGTACAGTTATTCTCGACGTTATGGGCAATCGCAAAACCAATTCTTACGGCTTTAGGAATTGCTTGGGAGGCTTTATCTACGATAATTAAATGGGCTTGGGATAACGTTTTATCTCCGTTAGTAGACTTCATCCTAACTGGCGTTAAGAATGCGTTCGATGCTTTCTCAGACGCTCTATCAGTCGTACAAGGGTGGTTCGAATCATTAAGCGGATGGGTTTCGACTGCATACGGACATGTAAAAGACTTTATCGGATTTATCTCTAGCGCTAAGCTGCCGAGCTGGATTAGTAACGGAATCAGCGCGGGCGTAAACTTCGTCGGAAATATAATCGGTGCTGGCGACGATAAAAAAGGCGGTAAGAAATCTCATTATAGTGGACTAGATTCCGTACCCTATGACGGATATTCAGCGCGTCTCCACAAAGGTGAACGCGTTTTAACTGCGCGAGAGAATCGAGAATATTCGGAAGGAAACGGTTCGGGCAGCATTTCAATAGCAAAACTTGCGGATCAAATCACAGTGCGTGAAGATGCCGATATAAATCGTATTGCTGACGCACTTGTAGCGAAAATACTAGAGAAACGAGGGGTGACGTCATAAAACAACGAGGCAGGTATCGGATTTTATAGCGGTGCTTGCCTTTTCTAATAAAACGAACAAGGAGTGATGAAATGACAACGATTGATATTGAGCGTATCCGCGCAGACTTGAAACGCTTTGAAGAAGAAAAGAATGCTGCAGATATTGAGCGTGGATATTGTGTATTAGATTTGAAAAAGGTTAGTGATTACTTCGCATACGAGGTGTATCAGCGATATGAAAAAGATGTGAAAGCGTTCTTGTTGTCGTATGCGGAAATTTTATTACAGACAAACGAATGGCTTGTGTTAGAGGCAACTGAAAAGTTAAACGGATGGATTGAGGCGTTAGATGTGGCTAAACATTGTGTCGATATTAGTCTTAGTGTCGATTGCTTGATGATGGAATACTATTTACGTCAAATAACAGGTCAAGCTACAGGACAAAAAGGATCACCGCTATTTGCCGCAAACCATATTACAAGTGTCGTAGCCGATAAGTATGAACCTTATTGGAATGAGATGGAGCGCTTAGACTACACCGGAGATTATGACGCATATTTAACGCAGAAAATGGAGGAGATTAAACAATGGCAAAACTTACACTAGACGGATTAAAGGCGAAGCTAACGCCTGCTAAAATGACAGCGGCGGAATTATTATTAGAACGAGAATATGCGCCAAAAGGCGAGAAGGCAACGTATGAATCAATCGCTGGCGAACTAGGAATCGGGATTCGTACTTTGTATGAGTGGCGTAAAGAGCCGGCGTTTGTTCAGTATATGGCTGCTATTAGCGATACAAAATTGGATAGCTACCGTTCACTGGCTGACGCACAGTTAGTCCGCCTGATTCAAGGAACGAGTAACAACGGAATGGCAGCGATTAAAGCGCTAGAACTATTCTATAAGATCAACGGTAAATTAGTTGATAAGCGAGAAGTAGTAACGCATGAACAGTCGCTTGCTGATACATTGGATGTCGACAAGGTCAAGGCGGATATTGAACGACTACGCCAATCAATGTAATGACGCAAAACTAACGCAACAAATATCGGGTATGCCTTCGGGTGTGTCCGTCTTTTTTTATGTCTATTATCGGATAGATGACGTAAAGTTGACGCGGTTCTTAAATCGTAATAATGCCGTTTTATACCGAAATCATCGGGCACACAGGGCTGACGTGCATGGGTGTCTGAAATCTCCACGGTTCGATATGACGCGGTTTCGACGCACTATATCATTAATGCAAAAGGTAGGCAGTCGGCAACCTTACGAATGTATGCTTTTAATGAAAAGGATACATATAAAACGTTGTTAAATAGCCGTTTAATAATTGCGTATCTAACGAATGTATGCTATTTTAGATATAACGAATAAAAGGATACATTCAAAAGGGGCGGAATTATGGCTAATCATAACGAGAAAAAAGGCATGTTAATCGATGTGCAGCCGTTAAAATCGAAAGAAGAAATAAGCGAGATGTTAGAAGCTTTAGGCATGTCGAAGGAATACGGACTTCGCAATCAGCTACTATTCAAGCTCGGCATATCTACCGGCTTACGCTGCGGAGACTTAGTTGCGCTTAGAGTCGAACAAGTAAAGGGTAAGTCATCGTTTAAGATACGGGAAGGTAAGACGAAGAAGGAACGCACTGTCCACCTCGATCAGCTAATGGTAGCTATCGCAGACTATATCGATACATTGCAGCCAGGAACAACGTACATATTCCCATCACGCAAGGGCGACGGACATATCAGCACGACGCAAGCTTACCGCATTATAACTGATGCTGGCGATCAAATCGGCAATCATTCGGTTGGTTCTCACACTATGCGCAAAACATTCGGGTACACTTATTACAACGCCACTAACGACATAGCAACGCTAATGGAAATCTTTAATCATAGTTCGCAAAAGACAACGCTTCGTTACATCGGAATGACTGACGAACGAATTAAACAAAGCATTAAAAACGTTTCATTCTTTTAATAAACGCGATCAACAGCGATTCAATTCGTTTGTTGGTCGTTCTTTTTTTGTCCCCAAAGCCCGTTCGCTGGAATCTGCTCATCTGCTCCTTGCGACTTCTCCGTAATATTTTTTATTCCTCAGGGTAAAAATTTAAATCGTGTTTCTTCCTATATAAATAAGTTTTAACGAAAAACTGACGCAATAGGATTTATGGTTATATTCAAAACATGAGTGACGCACTTCTAACGCAGTCATATCAAGGGTTTGAGTGGAAATTAGGGGTTGCAATTTATCCACGGGAAATGTATAGTTTTTTTCAGCGCAAAAAATAATATTTACCGGTAATAGATCAAAGGAGTTAAATTGAAGATGGATGTAAAAGAAATGTCCTCATTTTCGGGTTATTCTATTTCTAGGATTTACGAACATTTACAGGAAATTAGACTTATTGATGAAGGGTTTGCGTTTGGGAACGATGGTGTCACTATATTTTCTTTCGATGAATCCGCAGCTTATATGATAATGTTACGAACTATTGAGGCAACAGGAAGAGTAAAAAAGGGTATAGTTGCATTATTCAAGGCGTTAGGTAAATATGAGTATTTAAATCGTAAGTAATTGGTTTACAACCGTAGAGTGTTAGCGTAAAATAATCGGTAAATATGAGTCGTGTAAAACTGAGAAGGCTTCCGGTAGAATGACCGGTAAACTTTCGCTATATAAAAGTTATCTAAAACGCCATGCCATTGAGGTAGCGTGGAATCGAGGAAATTATGAATCGATTTCGTCAATGTTTGGCTATACCGTTCATCACTTAAAATCGAAGCCGACAAATAGTGAATTTATCGCCATGATTGCGGATAAGATTCGCATTGATATGATGGCGAGCTAAAAAAACAATCATATGTTAAAGGAGAATGACCAGTAGCCATTATTTATAACCTATATATAAATTCAAAGCGCCTATGTAAGCAGTCTTCAAGCTGTTTATGAGGCGTATTTTTTTAATTTAGTTAGGAAGGCCTAATGCATTTTTGTATAATTTGTGACAAAAACAGTATCTATATGATAAATTAATGAATGATTTAGTAAATAACATGATTACTTGCAGTTATTTTATACAATTATGATAACTGAATAGCATACATTAAGTTAAATATTTCCTTTTAGTAGTAAATAACAGCTAAAAATGATAGGAAAAATATAAAATATGGTAGAATGTCTTACTGATAAAGTATGGGTATTTTCTTTCTGAGTAGTGACAATTGTCTCTAAACAAATGTAAATAGATTGTATATACTTACAGATAGAGGGAAGGAGGAGGTAGCTTGATTCTAGTTCGGAATGATAACTTCGAAATATCAGAAGAAAATGGCAAAGTATATATGGTAACTTTCAGCGCTGGTTTTCCATTAAAAGAATTTGATAGTATTTTACGCAGTCATCCCCGCCTAAAGTTGTCTAATTTTTCAATATTAAAAAATGTATTAGCGACTGAAAGTATAAATCCTGTTGAAATCGGACGTTGGCTTCCGAATGTGGAAGCGGAAATTGCACGAGATAAAATGTCTGCCTCTATATTTATCTATGAAACACATGATTATATTCAAAAAAATAAAGAAAAATTGTCGCAACAAATTTTAGAAACGCTTGAAGATGAAGGAATTGTAAATGGAATTTTGGATTTTGATATTTCGAAAATTGAACCAGGAAAAGCATTTTTAATTGCTCAAGGAACGCCACCTGTAGCAGGAACAGATGCACAAATTACATACTTACCTAAACCAGAGAGAAAGCCAGTGATTCGCGAAGATGGAAAAGCTGATTATTATGATATGAACTTTATCTCTGAAATTTCTGAAGGGTCATGGCTTGGCGAAAAAATACCTGCAACTTTAGGGAAAGCAGGGAAAAATGTGCTAGGTGATACGATTGCTGCTGCACCAGGTCGTGATTTTCCCATTAAATACGATAAAAAATCTGCCTATGAAGTGGAGGAGAATGGGAAAATTGTTATCCGCTCCAAAATTGCAGGCGTATTAGATGATGTCAAGGGCATGATTGGTGTAAATCGACATTTGCCTATTCATGGTGATGTTGGTGTTGAAACAGGAAACCTTGAATTTAATGGCTCATTAAGTATAAAAGGAACGGTCACTTCTGGCTATACGGTTATTGCTACTGGAGACATTTCAATTGAGGGTGCCGAAGGTGTAAGTGGCGCCAAGCTTATAAAATCTATTGAGGGTGATGTCTATATTCGCGGTGGCATTTTTGGGCTTGGTTCAACATTGGTGGAGGCAGGCGGCAATATTTTCGTCAAGCATGTTAATGAAGCAAATTTAGTCGCAGCTGATAGTATTCATATAGGCTTTTATGCATTAGGATCACAGCTCACTGCACATTCTATCTTTGTGGACGAACGAAAAGGTAAAATTATTGGGGGTCGCGCAGTAGCGAAAAATACAATTGTCACGGCTATATCTGGAAACCGTTTAGAGCGTCGAACGGATTTAATCATTGAAAGTGTCAATAAAAGAGAAAGCTATTCGCTTATGCAAGAGAAGGCAACGCACTTAAAGCAACTACAATCAGATATTTCAATACAAGAGGGAAAAATTAAAAGCTTATTACCAATCCTTAATCAAATGACGAAGGAGCAAGTGGCTACATTTGAGGAAACGAAGCAGGTCTTAACGAAATTGAAGGCCGAAGCAGTGACAATTGACCGTGAGGTGAAACTAATGATGGATGAAATGCGCCATGCAGGTAAAGAGGAAATTACTGTGACAAAAGAAGCGCATCCAGGCACATATATTCAGATTGGCAAAAAATCATCCCTATTAAGTAAAATGACCAATGGTAAATTTCTCCTTGAATTTGGTGAGTTAAATGTCTAGCCAATCGTCCATTCCTGTGTTTGCACATCGAGGAGCGTCAGCTTATGCACTTGAAAATAGCTTCAGGGCTTTTGAGAAGGCATTGGAGCTAGGTGCAGATGGCATTGAATTGGATATCCAATTGTCAAAGGAAGGAATTCCAGTTGTCTATCATGATCCACAACTATCAAGATTAGTTGGCATCAATAAGCTTGTGAATGAGTGTACAGTAGAGGAGCTTCTTAGCTTTAAGCTTGGAAAGCCCTGGAGACGTTTTTTTTCTTCGTACAAAATTCCAACATTAGATGCCGTTTTAGCATGGGCAAATTCCCATCAGCTACCCCTTAATATTGAATTAAAATCAACCATCCTTGATAATAAAAATGCACTTATTCAAATGCTTCATAAACTTATTTTGCCTGTTGGCAGTCATTTTTCATCGTTTCACTATGAGCTGTTAGAAATCGTGAAGCAATATAGATCTGATGTTGAAACAGCCCTTATTGCAACTAAAAAATTAAAATGGGATTTGCTCAGTGATTATAAAGCGATTGACAGCGTGCATATGCATAAAAGGTATTATAAACCAAGATTTTTAGAGGCATGTGTAGCAAGTGATAAAGCATGTCGTTTTTATGCGATTGATGGTAATGAGGCTTTTTTGACAAACCCACATCCATCAGTAATTGGTTGGATTACTGATTATCCTGATAAAGTAATTGCGAAGCAGCACCGTCAATAAAAATAGCTATCCAGTAAGTCAAATGACTTAGATGGATAGCTATTTTTATTTTTTTTGAAAGCGCGGAGCAACTTTTCCATTTTTTCGATCGCGGTGGAGTAAAAAGCCTGCAAAAAAGCCAAATCCTATTACAAAGAGAATGACGCCCACAACGAACTGTAACCATAAAAACGGGAAAGGTGCAATAAGTTTACCAAATAATGTATCACGCATGAATTTAATGCCACCTGCAGCCATAAGACCTGGAATAAGCATTACAATAAATGCAGCTAAACGAGCCATGCATGTCCCTCCTTATTCCTAAGTTTAATTGTACCTGTGGTTATTGGAATGTCAAGAAACGTTATTTCACTATGTGACTGCTGAAGCCATGAGCACAAAGGGTATAAACTAGGATTCGTAACTGAATGTTTAGAAAATTCTTACTTAATCGAGAATGTGTAATAATAGTTGCGAAATTGTGAAATTGTCAGTATTGTAAAATTAAATGGAGCATTATTATCCATTACTAAACAATTTTATTATCATTTAAAACTTGATTGGATGGGCATTTGGGGATGCACTTTCCAAAGCAAAGGGGCGAGTTTTCATGGAAATCTTCAAGTATATGGAAAAGTATGATTATGAACAATTGGTATTTTGCCAAGATGAAGCATCAGGGTTAAAAGCGATTATCGCAATCCATGACACAACACTTGGACCAGCATTAGGCGGGGCACGTATGTGGACATATGCATCAGAAGAGAATGCGATTGAGGATGCATTACGTTTAGCACGTGGCATGACTTATAAAAATGCAGCTGCTGGTTTAAACCTTGGCGGTGGGAAAACGGTCATTATCGGTGACCCATTTAAAGATAAAAATGAGGAAATGTTCAGAGCACTGGGACGTTTTATCCAAGGGCTTAATGGACGCTACATTACAGCGGAGGATGTTGGTACAACAGTAACAGATATGGATTTAATCCATGAAGAAACAAATTATGTAACTGGTATTTCTCCAGCATTTGGTTCATCAGGTAATCCATCTCCAGTAACTGCGTACGGTGTTTATCGTGGGATGAAGGCAGCAGCAAAAGAAGCCTTTGGATCTGATTCATTAGAGGGACGTACAATTTCTGTACAAGGGCTAGGAAATGTTGCTTACAAGCTTTGCGAGTATTTACATAATGAGGGTGCAAAACTTGTTGTGACTGATATTAATCAAGCAGCAATTGATCGAGTAGTTCATGATTTTGGCGCAACAGCTGTCGCACCAGATGACATCTATTCACAGGAAGTGGATATCTTCTCACCTTGTGCATTAGGAGCAATTTTAAATGATGAAACGATTCCACAATTAAAGGCAAGGGTTGTTGCTGGTTCTGCCAATAACCAACTACAAGATTCTCGCCATGGTGATATCTTACATGAATTAGGAATTGTTTATGCGCCTGATTATGTTATCAATGCAGGTGGGGTTATAAACGTTGCAGATGAATTATATGGCTATAATCGTGAGCGAGCGATGAAGCGTGTTGATGGTATTTATGATAGTATTGAAAAAATCTTTGCTATTTCCAAACGAGATGGTATTCCTACGTATGTAGCGGCTAATCGTTTAGCAGAAGAACGAATTGCACGAGTGTCTAAATCACGTAGCCAATTTTTAAAAAATGAAAAAAATATTTTACATGGTCGTTAAAAATCACTTAATCATTAGGGAAGTCGCATTGTCGACTTCTTCTAACTTTAATTAGAGATTAGTAGCTTAACTGAAATAAAGCTAAAGCCCTACCAAGGAGTGAAAGGGATTTTTCTTATATTATCCAATGTGATTGAAGGATAGGCGGATTTAGCACTTTTCTCATAAGGGGGAAACAATATGGCTCAAAATTATGATGTTGTCATTTTAGGTGGAGGTACAGGAGGCTATGTTGCAGCAATTCGTGCGGCACAGTTAGGTTTAAAAACAGCTATTGTTGAACGTGAGCAACTTGGTGGCACATGCTTACATAAAGGCTGTATACCAAGTAAGGCCTTACTTCGAAGTGCTGAAGTGTATCGTATGGCCAATAAAACGGCTGCAGAATTTGGTGTAGATATTGAAGGAGTTACATTGCAGTTTGACAAAGTACAGGCTAGGAAACAAGCCATTGTTGAGCAGTTGAGCCAAGGTGTGAATACACTAATGAAAAAAGGTAAAATAGATGTTTATCAGGGAACAGGCAGAATTTTAGGCCCTTCTATCTTTTCACCAATGCCAGGTACTATTTCAGTGGAAATGAGTAATGGCGAGGAAAATGAAATGCTTGTGCCAACAAATGTTGTGATTGCAACAGGTTCAAAGCCTAGAGGAATGGCTGGATTAACAATTGATGGGAAATATGTCATGAACTCAGATCATGCATTACAGATGGAGGAGCTACCGAAGTCATTGCTAATTGTTGGTGGCGGTGTTATTGGAATCGAATGGGCATCCATGCTTTGTGATTTTGGCGTATATGTAACGGTTATTGAATATGGGCCATCGATTTTACCATCAGAAGATGCAGACATTGTCAAAGAAGTCACGAAGCAGCTTGAAAAAAGAGGCGTTCGTATTGTGACAAACGCCCGCTTAGATACAGAAACGTTCAAAATTGAAAATGATAACGTTTTCATTTCTGCGAAAGTTAACGATAAGGATGAATTATTCGAGGCTGATAAATTATTGCTTAGCGTAGGGCGTGAAGCAAATACACAAGGTATAGGCTTAGAAAATACAGAAATCGAAATTGAGAATGGGTTTATTAAAGTTAATAATTCGTATCAGACAAAGGAATCACATATGTATGCCATTGGGGATGTGATTGGTGGGTTACAATTAGCACATGTAGCTTCACACGAAGGATTATGTGCCATTGAACATATTGCCTCAGGAAAAACAGAAGCACTAGATGTACTAAAGGTGCCAAAATGCGTTTACTCTTTTCCAGAGGTTGCAAGCATTGGCTTAACAGAAAGTGCTGCTAAGGAGCAGGGCTATACCTTAAAAATAGGAAAGTTTCCATTCAAGGCGATTGGTAAAGCACTTGTAAATGGGGAGACAGACGGCTTTGTAAAAATTATAGCAGATGAAGAAACAAATGATATTTTGGGTATTCATATGGTAGGTCCACATGTAACAGATTTAATTGGTGAAGCATCACTTGCTAAATTACTTGATGCAACGCCATGGGAAGTTAGTCAGGCTATTCATCCGCATCCGTCTCTTAATGAGGTGCTAGTAGAATCAGCATTAGCTGTGGATAATCGTGCTATTCATTTTTAACCTCTCTCAGCAGAAGTCTCCCACCTTTATAGGTCGTGAGATGAATGTGAATTCAGCTACGTTTCAAGGGGTGGCCAAAGACACGCTGAAATAGAGGAACTCAGGCTAAGATCTTCACATCCTGTGAAAACGCCTGAGTGACCAACATCGTGTTGGCCCAAAGCCTCTGGCGGATGTCACGGAATCGAAAGGGAGTTCTTTGTGTAAACACAAAGCCGATTCTGGACGCAATTGTGCCGAGGCATAATTGATAATTTATCATTTCATAACTAAAGTATTATCGTGTGAGAGGATTATATACTTTAGTTATTTCTTTACAATGCGAAAGGGGTGTTCGTATGCAAGATGTTCAAATCAAGCATGAAGATTTAGGTTTATCAAATGAAGATGTCCTTGCAATGTTCGAAACGATGTTAATGGCAAGAAGATTAGATGAGCGTATGTGGTTATTAAACCGTTCAGGTAAAATTCCCTTTGTTATTTCTTGTCAGGGACAAGAGGCAGCACAAGTTGGAGCAGCCTTTGCACTCGATAAAGAGAAGGATTATATTGCACCATATTATCGTGATATGGGCGTTGTTTTACATTTTGGTATGACACCAAGAGAATTGATGCTGTCTGCATTTGCCAAAGCGGAAGATCCAAACTCTGGTGGTCGTCAAATGCCAGGTCATTTTGGTCAAAAGAAAAATCGTATTTTAACGGGATCATCTCCTGTTACAACGCAAGTTCCACATGCAGTGGGCGTTGCACTTGCAGGACGGCTACAGAAAGAAGATTTTGTTTCTTTCGTTACGCTTGGTGAAGGTTCTTCTAACCAAGGGGATTTCCATGAAGGCGCGAATTTTGCAGGTGTTCATAAGCTTCCAGTCATTATAATGGTAGAAAATAATCACTATGCAATTTCTGTGCCTGTTGAACGTCAATTAGGCTGTGCGAAAGTATCGGATCGTGGCATTGGCTACGGTATGCCGGGTGTTACGGTTGATGGCAAATGTCCATTACAAGTCTATAAAGTGGTGAAAGAGGCTGCAGACCGTGCGCGTAATGGTGAAGGTCCAAGTTTAATAGAAACTGTGACATACCGTCTAACGGCTCACTCTTCCGATGATGATGATCGTCAATACCGTACTGCTGAAGATATAGCAGAAGGAAAGGCTAAGGATCCTATTTTACTATTTGAAAAGTATCTTATGGATATGGGTGTAATGTCAGAGAAACTACGTTCAGAAATCGAGAAACGTGTGATGGCTGAAGTAAATGAGGCTACGGATTATGCAGAGGCTGCACCGTATGCCACACCGGAACATGCTTTGAAATACGTGTATGCACCAGTGGACGGAGGTGACGTGTAATGGCAGTGATGTCTTATATTGATGCGATTACATTAGCGATGAAGGAAGAAATGGAACGTGATGAGCGTGTTTTCATTTTAGGAGAGGATGTTGGTCGTAAGGGCGGAGTATTTAAAGCAACTTCTGGCTTGTACGATCAATTTGGTGAATATCGTGTACTTGATACGCCTCTTGCAGAAAGTGCTATAGCCGGTGTTGGTATAGGAGCTGCGATGTATGGTATGCGCCCAATTGCCGAAATGCAGTTTGCAGATTTTATTATGCCTGCTGTGAACCAAATCGTCTCTGAGGCAGCAAAAATTCGTTACCGTTCAAATAATGACTGGACTTGTCCAATGGTAATACGTGCCCCGTTTGGTGGGGGTATACATGGAGCACTCTATCATTCCCAATCTGTAGAGGCACTTTTTGCAGGAACGCCAGGATTGAAAATTGTTATTCCATCAACACCATATGATGCTAAAGGCTTATTAAAAGCAGCTATTCGTGATGAAGACCCTGTGTTATTTTTTGAGCATAAACGTGCATATCGCTTGATTAAAGGTGAAGTGCCTGCGGATGATTACACATTACCAATTGGTAAAGCGGATGTTAAACGTGAGGGAGATGACATTACGGTCATTACGTACGGTTTAGCTGTACATTTTGCATTACAAGCTGCGGAGCGACTAGCAGCAGATGGTATTTCTGCACATATTCTAGATCTTCGTACTGTATATCCACTTGATAAGGAGGCAATTATTGAGGCTGCAAGTAAAACAGGAAAAGTGTTGCTGGTAACAGAGGATAATAAAGAAGGTAGTATCATGAGCGAGGTGGCGGCCATCATCGCTGAGCATTGTTTATTTGATCTTGATGCACCCATTCAACGCCTTGCAGGACCAGATGTTCCGGCAATGCCTTATGCTCCAACAATGGAAAAGTATTTTATGATAAATCCTGATAAAGTAGAACGCTCGATGCGTGAACTAGCTGCCTTCTAAATAGAAGGCACTTCTCACAAATTGAAAAAGTATTTAGTGAAAATCTTTGATTAATGAGTGCTACAAATACTTATTGTAAAAGGAAAGCCTCAGTCGAATAGTCCGTTTTGAGAACTGTTTTTCTACAGTGTCCTGTCGGCTATTCATTCTAAAATGGTTTGTCACATATAAATACGGCTAGGCTTAAATGGATGGGAGGAATAGATGATGGCGATTCAAAATATCACAATGCCACAACTCGGTGAAAGTGTAACAGAAGGAACAATTGAAAAATGGCTTGTTAAGCCTGGTGATACAGTAAAAAAATATGATCCTCTAGCAGAAGTTGCAACAGATAAAGTAAATGCAGAAATCCCTTCATCTTTTGAAGGTGTTATTACAGAGTTGCTTGCAGAGGAAGGCCAAACGTTACCAGTAGGTGCAATCGTTTGCTCTATTGAAATTGCCGGTGACAGCGAGCTACCACCTCCACCTCCAACGAAGAAATCAGCAGTTAGTACAGCGATTTTAAATGCAGGTGTACAAAGAAAACAAGAAACACAACAAGCTACGACAGCTACGGTAGCACCACCAAAACCAGTAAGGAAGGATAAAGTTCGCTATTCACCAGCAGTTCTTCGACTTGCACAGGAGCATGATATTGCGCTTGAGCAAGTTTCAGGAACAGGTGAAGGAGGACGTATTACAAGAAAAGACCTTCTTGCCTTAATTGAAGCGGGAGCTGTGCCAACTACACAGGCTGAAACACCTTCTATCGCTGATACTCCTGTACAACAGTCAGCGCCTGCTGTAGCAAATGTAAATCCACAGAACGATATGAAGCCAGTCACACCTACACAGCCTTTGCAAGCAGGGGATATTGAAATACCTGTAACGAAAGTGCGTCGTGCTATCGCCAATAATATGGTAAGAAGTGTTCATGAAGTGCCGCATGCATGGATGATGATGGAAGTGGATGTAACGGATTTAGTCACTTATCGAGACAGTATAAAGACAGAGTTTAAACAAAAAGAAGGCTTTAATATTACGTATTTTGCCTTCTTTGTGAAGGCAGTTGCACAAGCATTAAAAGAGTTCCCAATGATGAATTCTATGTGGGCAGAGGATAAAATTATTCAGAAGCATGACATTAACATTTCCATTGCCGTCGCAACTGATGATGCCTTATTTGTTCCTGTTATAAAACACGCTGATGAAAAATCAATTAAAGGGATTGCGAGGGAAATTAATGAGCTCGCTGTCAAAGTACGTGCTGGAAAATTGTCAATGGATGATATCAAAGGTGGAACTTTTACGGTCAATAATACGGGTGCATTCGGCTCTGTGCAGTCGATGGGCATCATCAATTATCCACAAGCAGCAATTTTGCAGGTGGAAAGTATTGTAAAAAAACCAGTTGTTTTACCGGGTGGCATGTTTGCTGCACGTGATATTGTGAATTTATGTTTATCATTAGATCACCGCGTTTTAGACGGACTTGTTTGTGGTAAATTCCTAAATAGAGTAAAAGAAATACTCGAAAATACAAATAAATCTTCGACGTCAGTCTACTGATGACTACTCGGAAACCTGTTGTATAACGGTTTCCGAATTTTTTTTTGCTTTTCGAGTCGCAATTTGTCATGTAGAATAACAAATAGAAACTACTAAGGGGGGAAGCTGATTAAGCGTCCGCATGTCAAACAACATGAAAAATATTGAATTTGAAAAGCCGTCCTATTCAGAATGGCAAGATGCAGCAATCAAGGCTTTAAAAGGGAAACCATTCGAGTCTCTTTTAACGAAAACAAGTGAAGGTATTACATTAGAACCTCTTTACACACAAGAAAGTTTAGTAGCAAAACTTGGTGAAGAACTTGATAAACAAGTTGCCACAATCCGTTCCCTACAAAATAGTCAAGTCTTTAAAGTGGCACAGCAAGTTTATGCTGACACAGGCGAAGCATTTTTTGCTCAGCTAGATGATAGTTTAGCACGTGGAAACGAAGTAGTAACAATTGATAGCCGTGTTAATTTTGAATGGACTGCAGAAATAGTAGCAAAATTAGCGACTTATTTCTCAGAATATTCGTTTAAAATTACGGTTGAAAATTCAAAAGACCCATTATTAGCAGTATTCGACAACATTGCCATTGAACAACGAGAAGCTACCAAAGGTTTCATCGTTTCAAAAAACCCTATCACTTTAACTGATTTTCCGAACGTGCGCTCAATCGGTGCAGATATTACGGTTTATCACAATCAAGGAGCAAATGCTGTACAAGAATTAGCATATGCACTTGCGTTTGCGGCTAAATATGTAGAGCAAGAAGAAAGCTTTGAAGCCTTTGCAAAGCGATTTTATGTATCCTTTGCCATTGATACACAGTTCTTTACAGAGATTGCTAAACTTCGTGCTTTTAAAGTACTTTGGAAAGCGTTCTCATCTGCTTATGGTATAGAAAAAAATATTAAAATTCCAACACTTGCAGAAACTTCATTAAGAAGCTTCTCAAAATTAGATGTTTATGTAAACCTACTACGTGCAGCAAATGAAGCGCTTTCTGGCTTAATTGGTGGGGCAGATGTCTTTACTGTTCATCCACATGATGCATTAACAAAGCCAACTGATCAATCAATTCGTATTGCACGTAATGTATCTTTAGTTTTAAAAGAAGAAACAAATGTGTTAAAAGTAACTGACCCAGCTGGAGGTTCATATTTCATTGAGTCATTGACAGCTGATTTTGTGAAAGAAGCTTGGGCATTATTCTTAGATATTGAAGCTGCTGGGGGCATTGATGCTTATATTGCCTCAGGAAAGCTAGCAGAAGAATTAGAGCAATCATACCAAGCTCGTATTAAAGCTACACAAACACGAAAGCAATCTCTAATTGGTACGAATATTTATGCAAATCCAGCAGATGTGCTTGAGAGTGAAACGAATCCATTATTTGCAGATATTAAGCGAATTGCTATACCTTTCGAGCAATTACGAGCAGACATGACGGCTGCTAATGTGAAAACAGGAATCTTAGCATTAGGTACATTAAAAAGCTCGAAACCACGTGCTGATTTTGTATCTGGTTTCTTAAATACAGTAGGTGTAGTACCAGAAAAAAGTGAACCAATCGCAACGGCCGAAGAAGCAGTGGCATGGTTAAATACTACAGAAGCAACCTATGTGGTGATTGCTGGCAATGATGACGATACAAAAGAATTAGTACCAGCGATTCTAGCGGGTAAACCTGCTAATGTGCTTGTTGATGTTGCAGGTAAATATAAAGACGAAGAAGAAGCTTGGTTAGCAGATGGCTTAAACGGCTTTATTTTCGCAGGACAGAACATCATTGAAAAATTAAATTCAGTGTTCGCTAGCATGAAGGAGGTCCAACGATGAGCAAGCCAAATTTTAGTGCAGTTGAAATCGAAAAAGTTTTAGCAGCAGAAGCACCTCAAGCGTCAGAAGAAAAATTCATGACAAATGAAGGGATCGAAATTAAAGATATATACACAAAAGAAGATATTAAAGAGGCAAAGCATTTAAATGATGTAGCAGGTATTGCACCAAACACACGTGGTCCATACCCTACGATGTATGTAGCACGTCCTTGGACTGTTCGCCAATACGCTGGTTTCTCTACAGCTGAGGAATCCAATGCATTCTACAAACGTAATCTGGCGATGGGACAAAAAGGTCTTTCTGTTGCTTTTGACTTAGCTACTCACCGTGGCTATGATTCCGATCATCCACGCGTAACTGGGGATGTTGGTAAAGCTGGGGTTGCCATTGATTCTGTCGAAGATATGAAAATCCTATTCGACCAAATTCCTTTAGATCAAATGTCCGTGTCAATGACAATGAATGGTGCGGTATTACCAGTATTGGCATTCTATATCGTTGCAGCTGAAGAACAGGGGGTTACACCTGACAAGCTGGCAGGTACAATTCAAAACGATATTTTAAAAGAATACATGGTTCGTAATACTTATATTTATCCACCAGCAATGTCTATGAAAATTATTGCAGATATTTTCGAATATACAGCGAAATTTATGCCAAAATTTAACTCTATTTCAATCTCTGGTTACCATATTCAAGAAGCCGGAGCAACTAATGACATCGAGCTTGCTTATACATTAGCAGATGGTCTTGAGTATGTCCGTACGGGATTGAAAGCTGGCATCGATATTGATGCCTTTGCCCCGCGTTTATCGTTCTTCTGGGCAATCGGTATGAATTATTATATGGAAGTTGCAAAAATGCGTGCTGCTCGTCGTATTTGGGCGCAAATGATGTCTACGTTCAATCCGAAAAATCCAAAGACATTAGCACTTCGTACACATTCACAAACATCTGGCTGGTCTTTAACAGAGCAAGATCCATTTAATAACGTAACACGTACATTAATTGAGGCTAATGCATCTTCAATGGGTCATACACAATCTCTTCATACAAACGCACTTGATGAGGCGATTGCTCTTCCAACAGACTTCTCTGCTCGTATTGCACGTAATACACAGTTATTCTTACAGGAAGAAACGGCTATGACGAAAGTGATTGATCCATGGGGTGGTTCATACTATGTGGAGAAATTAACGGAGGAAATTACAAAATCCGCATGGGCATTAATCGAAGAAATCGAAGAACTAGGTGGAATGGCGAAAGCGATTGAAACAGGTCTTCCAAAAATGAAAGTTGAGGAAGCTGCGGCAAAACGTCAGGCAAAAATCGACTCTAAATCCGAAACAATTGTTGGTGTCAATAAATATCGTCTAGAAAAAGAAGAGCCTATTGATATTCTCGACATCGATAATACATTAGTACGTCAAAAACAAATTGAGCGATTAGAATCAATGCGCGCAGCTCGTAATGAAGAAGAAGTACAAAAACATCTTGCTCGACTAACAAAGGCTGCAAAAGAAGGCGGAGAAAACTTATTAGCAGTAGCAGTAGATGCAGCGCGTGCTCGTGCGTCTTTAGGGGAAATTTCAGATGCAATTGAAGTTGTCTCTGGCCGTCATAAAGCAATTATCCGTTCCATTTCTGGTGTTTACTCTGCGAACTTCTCTGATGAGGAGCAGATTCTTGAAGTAAAACGAATGACAGACGAATTCCTTGAAAATGAAGGTCGCCGCCCACGTATTTTAGTAGCAAAAATGGGGCAAGATGGTCATGATCGCGGTGCCAAAGTTATCGCAACAGGCTATGCTGACTTAGGTTTTGACGTAGATATTTCTCCACTATTTATGACACCAGAGGAAACAGCTCAAATGGCGGTTGAAAATGACGTACATTGTATCGGTGTTTCCTCTTTAGCAGCAGGACACAAAACATTAGTTCCTGCACTGGTATCTGAGCTAACAAAGCTAGGTCGTGAAGATATTATCATTATTGTTGGTGGTGTTATTCCAGCACAGGATTATGAATTCCTTTATGAAGCTGGTGCCGTAGCAATCTTTGGACCAGGTACAGTTATCCCTGTATCTGCCATTAAAATTATTGAAGAAATCTACAAACGCTTAGGTTATGAGGAAGTGTCTAAGTAATGGACAAAAACAAAGAGATGCAGGAAAGTGCACTATTTGTCATGGATGGAGTAGCAGCATCTCACGATGGTATGCAATATGGTGTACCAAAAAAATTCCGAAAGAAAAAAGCTGACAAAATTGACATACAGGCGCTTGCCCGTGAGGTAATGAAGGGTTCCCGTACTCAATTATCAAAGGCGATAACACTCATTGAAAGCTCAAATATCGTGCATAAAGCACAGGCACAAGAGCTTTTACAGGAGCTTCTACCGCATACAGGAAATAGTGTTCGTATAGGCATTACAGGAGTTCCTGGTGCTGGAAAAAGCTCATTTATTGAGGCTTTCGGAACGATGCTTTGTGAGATGGGGATGAAGGTTGCAGTGCTAGCGATTGATCCAAGTTCCTCACTATCTGGAGGGAGTATTTTAGGTGACAAAACACGTATGGAGGAGCTTGTTAAGAAGTCGAATGCATTTGTTCGACCATCTCCTTCAGCTGGTACCCTAGGGGGTGTCCATAAAAAAACACGTGAAACAATGCTAGTTTGTGAAGCTGCTGGCTATGATGTTATTTTAATTGAAACTGTTGGTGTTGGACAAAGTGAAACATATGTCCGTGGTATGGTTGACTTCTTCCTGTTGCTAGTATTAACAGGAGCTGGTGACGAGCTACAAGGCATGAAAAAGGGCATTATGGAATTAGCAGATGCCATCGTAGTGCACAAGGCGGATGGAGATAACGTACGTTTAGCCAAAAAGACTGTATCTGAGTATAAGCAAATTTTGCATTTCTTACAGCCAGCTACGCCAGGGTGGATGTCTACTGCTATGCCGGTTAGTTCATGGGAAAAACGCGGTCTCGACAAAGTATGGGATACAATCAGAGAATTTAGACAAACGGTCGAAGCAAATAATTACTGGTCGATTAGACGTCAAAATCAAACCAAGGATTGGTTCCAATCAATGATTACTGACCATTTAATCGATGCGTTTTATGGTAATCCAGAACGCAAGGCACAAGTGCAACTGTTAGAAAGCCAAATTTTAAATGGACAGCTAACAGTAACACAAGGTGTAGATCGTTTATTTAGCGATAATCAATCATAGCCATAAACTGTTGTATCTTCATTTAGCAAAAGTGTTAGTAGTGGATGTAGAAACCAATGCGAAATTACTGAGCAAGTAGGTGCACAAAATCGCCACTAACTGCTATGATAGGAGATGTATTAGTGTCAGTCTAAAGTCTAAGGTGACACGAACTTGAAAGGAGCTATCGTTATGAATATGGATTACGATTTATTTATGCAGGAAATTTCAAAAACAGCACGTGCGGAAATTGAGGCTGCTGGTTATGAACAGCTACGCACACCAGAAGCTGTTGAAGAGGCGTTTGCTCGTCCAGGTACTACATTAGTCATGGTCAATTCAGTATGTGGCTGTGCAGGAGGTATTGCTCGTCCGGCTGCAGCACAAAGCGTTCATTACGATAAACGTCCAGATCATCTTGTTACAGTTTTTGCTGGTCAAGATAAAGAAGCAACGGCAGCTGCTCGTTATCACTTCGGAGAAGATCACTTACCATCCTCTCCATCATTTATTCTGTTAAAGGATGGACAAGTGGTAGCTGAAGTTGGGCGCTATGAAATTGAAGGTCATGATCCAATGTCTGTTGTAACAAATTTACAAGCAAACTTTGAAGAATACTGCGATGAACTTTAATATTATTCATTAATTAATTTGATAAGATGAACGCCCCGCAGCAACATCACTAGTTGCGGGGACTGTTTCTTATCAATAAATAGTAGATAATTGGTACATTCTACTGTAATAATAGCAAAAATATATTTGGAATTTTTTAAATATTAGCTAAATGATTTATCTGAAAAAATTGAATTGATTTGATGAATAGAATAAGTGAAGAGTAATGGAGGATGGGAGGCAGTCGACTTGAAGAAGTTTTCAATCGGCTATCGTACATTAAAAACGGCAACTGGTGCAGCCATTGCAATAGCCATTGCCCAGTATTTCGAATTAGCTTCTTATGCATCTGCAGGTATTTTAACAATACTTTGTGTACAGCCAACGAAGAAAAAATCCCTTCATGCTGCTTATACACGATTTGTCGCAAGTATTATCGGTATGCTTTATGCCTTTTTAAGCTTTGAGTTATTTTCATATCACCCACTTACACTAGCAGGGATGCTCATTATTTTTATCCCCACAATTGTATCATTGAAGGTAGCAGACGGCTTTGTCTCAAGTGCAGTAATTATTATGCATATTTATGCTGCTGAAAAATTCTCGTGGACATTGGTTTCAAATGAATTTGCTTTAATGGCAATTGGTTATGGAACGGGAATAGCGATTAATATGTATATGCCAGATATACAAAAGGAATTAAATTACTATCGAGTTAAAATTGAGGAGCTATATAGTAAAATTTTTTTAGAAATTGCTAATTATTTAAGAGAAGGCGATACAATGTGGGATGGGCAAGAAATAATTGAAGCTATTACAGCTTTAAATAATGCGAAATCACTAGCCTTTAAAGATGTTGAAAATCATTTTATGAGACGAAAAAATGATTACTATGTCTATTTTGATATGCGTGAACAGCAACTCGAAATTATTGAAAGAGTACTCCCAAAAATAACAGCCCTACCTGTTATAGTACAAGAGGCAACAATAGTGGCTGACTTTGTTCAAGATCTTGCTGAGCATGTTCATTCAGGAAATACGGCTAGTCATTTTAGAGAGAAGCTAGAGCAGGTAAAGCTAGATTTCGCCCAATTACCTTTACCGAAAAATCATGAGCAATTTTTAGCACAAGCGGCACTCTATCAATTTATTGAGGAAATGGATCGATATTTAGAAATTAAACAATCTTTCAAGGGATTGAAGGTAAAGAAAGAGCGCCCGCAGTAATGCGGACGCCTAACTTTTCATTACACTAACATAGATAAGCCGAATGCTAGAGATGAAATTACCATGATTGCGACCATCGTATAAACAACGATTTTTTGAAATTTTTTATTACTCATATGCTCGTTCGCTCCTTCTTTTCTTATAAATAGTTTAGCAAATCTGAAAAATTTCTCAAGTAGTAGAGTTTTGACAAAAAAGTCTGTAAAATAGAATATGTACCATAACAGAAGGAGATGTCACCATGGAGAAAGTAGATCATATTGGGATTGCGGTGCGTGATCTTGATGAACGCATTACATATTATACAGAAACTTTAGGCTTAAAGCTGTTAAAAGTGGAAGAGGTTGAATCTCAACAGGTTCGCGTTGCATTTATAGACGCTGGCAATGTAAAAATCGAATTGCTGGAACCGATGAGTGAAAAAAGTACCATTCATGGATATATCGAAAAACGTGGGGAAGGTATTCACCATGTAGCTTTCGGTGTGACAGGGATTCGTGAGCGTATGGCAGAGCTTCGTGAAAAAGGTGTACGTCTTTTATCAGAAGAGCCAGGACCTGGTGCCGGTGGTGCAGAGGTAGCCTTCATGCATCCTAAATCATCTTTCGGTGTGTTATATGAATTATGCGATAAAAGTGGAAAAGGGGATAAGTGATTAGTATGGATATGTTCGACAAAATTAATGAGTTATATGACCGTAAGACGGTAATTGAACTTGGTGGTGGCTATGAGCGCATCGACAAACAACATGAGAAAGGTAAACTAACTGCTCGTGAGCGCATTGAATTATTGCTGGACGAAGGTACATTTTTCGAAATCAACCCATTCATTACACATCGTACAGTTGACTTCGGTATGGACAAGATGGAAGGACCTGGTGATGGTGTAGTTACTGGTTTCGGTAAAATTAACGGACGTCCAGTTTACTTATTCTCTCAAGATTTTACTGTATTTGGTGGAGCACTGGGTGAAATGCATGCGAAAAAAATGGCCACAGTAATGGATCTTGCTGCGAAAAACGGCACACCATTCATTGGTATTAATGATTCAGGTGGTGCACGTATTCAAGAAGGCGTACTTTCACTTGATGGATATGGTCATATTTTCTATCGTAATGCCATCTACTCTGGCGTAATCCCACAAATTTCAGTAATTATGGGACCATGTGCTGGTGGAGCAGTTTATTCTCCCGCAATCACAGACTTCATCCTAATGGTTGACAAAACATCTCAAATGTTCATAACAGGTCCTAAAGTTATTGAAACAGTAACAGGTGAAAAAATCTCTGCAGAAGACTTAGGTGGTTCAAAAGTGAACAATGCTGTAAGTGGTAATGCACACTTCCGTGCACCATCTGAAGAAGAAGCGATTGATCAAATTAAAAAACTATTAAGCTATCTCCCACAAAATAATAAGGAAAAAGCGCCACGTCAGGCACGTCCAGAAGGTGACGACTACCGTCCTGAAATTGTGGATACTGTGCCAATCGAAACAACTCGCCCTTATGATGTACGTAGAGTAGTTGAGCAAGTAGTGGACGAAGGTTCATTTATGGAAGTTCACTCAGAATTTGCGAAAAACGTAGTAGTAGGTTTTGCACGTATCGCAGGTGAATCTGTTGGTCTAGTATGTAACCAACCAAAAGTACTTGCTGGTGGACTAGATATCGATTCTTCTGACAAAGCGGCTCGTTTCATCCGTACTTGTGATGCATACAATGTTCCAATCATCACTTTTGAAGACGTTTCTGGCTTCTTCCCAGGCGTTAAGCAAGAGCATGGTGGAATCATCCGTCATGGAGCAAAAATCCTTTATGCATACTCTGAAGCAACTGTACCGAAAATTACAGTTATTTTACGTAAGGCTTATGGCGGTGCTTATGTTGCGTTAAACTCAAAATCAATTGGGGCTGACCTTGTATTTGCTTGGCCAAACGCTGAAATCGCTGTTATGGGTGCAGCAGGTGCCGCGAATATTATCTTTGCACGCGAGATTGCAAAATCTGATGATCCAGAAGCAACACGTGCAGCGAAAATTGAAGAATACAAAGAAAAGTTCGCAAACCCATATGTTGCAGCATCTCGCGGTATGGTAGATGATGTCATTGATCCACGTGATACACGTATTAAGCTAATTCAAGGTTTAGACATGCTTTCAAATAAACATGAATCACGCCCAGAGAAAAAACACGGAAATATTCCACTATAAAATTTGTACAAGCCCAGCAGCCATTTGCTGGGCTTTCCTTTTTACACAAAGAAATTGACGAAAAATGATAAAAGATGACAGATAATTGAAACATTAACTCTTTTCATCCGTACAAATAGATAAGAGGAGTTGAGATGAATGGAATGGAAACAATTACAAAATGAACAGGAAATCATACATGCACAATTAAGAAATGTTAGTAGATTAAATGAGCAAAAACGATTAATTGAAAAGCAACTTGAGCGTGCACAACAGGACATTTACAAACATTCTATAGCACTCAATCACATTCGAACGAAACTTGATAAATTAGAAGGCTTTTCGTTTATGAATATGATTCGTACGTGGACGGGGCAGCAAGATGAGCTACGAGCAGAGAAAATTGATAAAGCAGCCGTTCTTGAATTAAAAATAAATGAAGCAAAGAAAATGCAGGAAGATTTAACTATCGATTTAGCACAAGCTGAGTCAAAGCTCACACAAATTAATGAACAACATTTACAAGTAGCTTTAAACAAGTTGAATGCTAAAAAGAAGGGCTACTTACAAATACATGAGCCAGAGCAAGCAAAAAAATTAGAGCAATTAGCCCACGAAGAAATAGTAACGAAGCAATTAATTATAGAAATGAAGGAGGCAGAAGAAGCTGGAGAAAATGCATTAACAAAGCTTGGGCAAGCGGCTGCTTCTCTACATTCCGCTAATGGTTTTTCAACATGGGATACGTTTTTGGGAGGGGGACTTATTGCTACGCATTTGAAGCATGATGCACTAAATCAGTCTGAAAATTATCTTCACGATGCTCAAATTGCTTTACAGCGATTTCATAATGAGCTTCTGGACATCCATGATTTATCAACGAAATCATTACATGTTGAAACAGATGGCTTTGTCAAATTTGCAGACTACTTCTTTGACGATATTTTCTCAGCCTGGTCTGTCCACTCCAAAATATCAACTGCTAGGGAGCAAGTATCTCGTGTGCAAGATGATGTACATAATACAATTTGGCGTTTACAGGATAAGCATCATAAAGCGGTTGAACATCTTCAGTTACTTGAACGTGAGAAAGAGGCTATCTTCCAGCTATAAGAAGCTTGTGGAAAGGGATAAACTCCCTCTTTCACGAGCTTTTTATCTTCATTCAGCAAATGTTTTTTTTATCGAAAGCATAGTGGCAGATGTTTTATGCGCGACAGCGGCAGATACAGAAGACTCCCACATTTACAAATGGTGAGATGAATGCGGTTTTGTTTCCTTTTCAGTGGGTGTCCAAATACCTACTGAAATAGCGGAACTCAGTCTAAGAACGCCACGTCTTGTGGCAACGACTTAGTGACCAACATCATGTTGGCCCAAAGCCTCCGGCGGATGTCACGGAATCGGAAAGGAGTGCTTTGTGCAAGCACAAAGCCAATTCCGGACGCCAATATGCCGAGGCATAATTGATCTCCTTCCAAAAATTAGTCTCGAACTGCTTGTGAATTATTTCAACTCCTCTAACGTTGTGCTAAAATAATACATATACTATAACGTGGTAATACACGTAAACTAAGGGAGTCTTACAACATGACAAGTCGTTTAGTAGAAGAGTTTTTCGAGCTCGTACAAATTGATTCAGAAACAAAATATGAGCATTTGATTGCGCCAGTTTTAATCGATAAATTAACAGCGCTTGGTTTTACAGTAGAACAGGATGATGCCCATACACGAAATGGACATGGAGCAGGCAATATATTGGCTACTTTAAAAGGTTCTTTAGATGTTGAACCAATTTATTTTACTTCTCATATGGATACAGTTGTACCAGGTAAAGGAATTAAGCCATCTTTACGAGAGGATGGTTATATCGTGTCCGATGGTACTACAATTTTGGGCGCTGATGATAAAGCTGGGCTTGCAGCATTACTAGAAATGGTGAAACGTTTAAAAGAGCAAAATATTGAGCATGGAGATATTGAATTTATCATCACTGCGGGTGAAGAAAGTGGACTTGTTGGGGCTAAAGAGTTAGATTCATCCAAAATTAAAGCCAAATACGGCTTTGCAGTGGATAGTGATGGCAAAGTGGGTGGAATTGTTACAGCAGCACCATATCAAGCAAAAGTCTTCGCTAAAATTATTGGCAAAACTGCCCATGCTGGTGTAGCTCCAGAAAAAGGAGTGTCAGCGATTACAGTGGCTGCAAAATGTATTGCACAGATGAAGCTAGGACGTTTAGATGAAGAAACTACAGCAAATATTGGTCGTTTTGAGGGTGGTCAGGCTACGAATATTGTATGTGATGAAGTGAATATTCTTGCAGAGGCTCGTTCAATTGATAAAACGAAGCTCGATGCTCAAACGAAGCATATGCAGGAGACATTTGAACAAATCTCTGCATCACTTGGAGCACGTGCTGAAGTAGAAGTAAAGCTTATGTATCCAGGATTCCGAGTTACTGAAACAGATAAAGTCGTTCAAGTCGCAATGGCAGCAGCACGTAACATTGATCGCACACCGACGCTAGGGATTTCTGGAGGAGGTTCAGATGCAAATGTAATTGCAGGATTTGGCATCCCTACAGTCAACCTTTCTGTTGGCTACGAAGATATTCATACAACAAATGAAAAAATCCCAGTAGAAGAATTAGAAAAATTAGCAGATTTACTAGTTGAAATTGTCAAAGAATCTGCAAAAAAATAACAGCAGAAATTGAAGGATGTGACCGCATGGAAAGTGTAAAGGCAGTAGTTTTTGCTTGTGGAACTGAAGAGTATGCAGTGCCTGTGGAACAAGCAATTTCAATTGAAAAATTAGAGCAGGTAACACCGATTCCTCATTTACCTAATTATCTTCTAGGCTTCACGAGAATTCGTGGTGAGCTTATCCCAGTGCTTGATTTTGAACGTATTCTTTATAATCGTTCTTCAAATGCTGTAACAGCACGTATTATAGTATTGAATACAGATGTTGTGAATTATGGATTACTTGTAACGGAAGCGCGTGAAATTCTAGATTTTGACACGTCTGTTTTACAGCAGATGGGACTTGTTAACTATTCAAAAACGCGTTATTTTACAGCAGTGGCAAACCTGGAAAATCGTATGATTACCTATGTGGACCCAAAAATACTAGTCAATTCACTAGAAGGAATTCGTGAAATTATTAATTACTTGCATAAAATGCTGGAAAATGAACAAGAAAACGTAGATGCTTGAAGGCTCTACGTTTTTTTATTTTTTATAGTAAAAATAACCCGTATGAATATCATTTTATTCCCCCTTATTTATGATTAGTATGCATTTTTCCTACAGACATTTTTATTTTTGCCATGTATGATAAGAGAAAAGAAAACAACTGTAAAAGGCAAACTTGTCGAAAGAGAAGGACGCAAAGCCATGAGTCTAAACACTATTCTAGTGCATGATTGTCAGGTTACCAGGTTCTGTTCTAGGAGCCATGGCAAATAGAATGGAGCTGTAAGACATGAAAAGTTGCTCTTTATTAACAGTAACTATTGTTATTTTTGTTACAATTGCCAGTACGTTTGGACTATCATTTGGAAAGGTAGACGCAGTGACCGTGGAAGATAAGGCTACTTGGTTATGGGATACTTCTAGAATTATTGAGGATGAAGCAGGAGTACTTTCGTTTTTAGAGAACAAGCAGGTAAACAAACTTTATTTACAGATTAATACGGATATAGGAAGTGTTGACTATAAGCGTTTTATTAGTCATGCAACTGCAAAGGGTATCAAAATATATGCATTGGACGGAGCGCCAGATTGGGTATCTAAAGATGGCTATAAAATGCAGAATCAGTTGTTTGATTGGTTACATACATATAATAAAAATGCTGACGTGACAGAGCAATTTTCAGGCGTTCATCTCGATATAGAACCATACTTAAATAGTGGATGGAGCTATAATCAAACGCAAACAATTGAATCCTATCAAGCACTTCTTACAAGAGCCAAAAAGGAAACCAAGCAATTACAATTACCTTTGGAAGCAGATATGCCGTTCTGGTTTGACGAAATTAAATACAACAATCGATTTGGAAAAGGCTTACTTGCTGAATGGGTGATAAATCAAGTAGAGAGCGTTTCTATTATGGCTTATCGAAATACTGCAAAAGATATTATTAAAATTGTACAACATGAAGTCGCCTATGCAAAAAAAGTTAATAAATCCATTGTGATTAGTGTTGAAACTGGTGCATTAGATGATAACCAAAATATTACTTTTTATGATAATGGTGAAGCCTTTATGAATAAACAACTAGCTCTTGTTCAACGTCACTATGCGAAAAAAACAAGCTATCAAGGAGTTGCGATTCATCATGTTGATAGTTGGATGAATATGCAGCCATAGTAGAGCAAAGTACACTTGATGAATTGGAGGCATTAGCAATGAAAGACGAAAACTTGCAGCAAGGACTTAGTGCATGGGAAGAGTTAAGCCAAACACCTGAAACAATTATTGCCTACCAGTCTCGTTTAAAGTACATCATTGATTAAGTAGCTAAACTAGAGGATGCTAAATATCATGCACAACAAGAAGGAATAGAGGGGAATTAAAGCGGTGGCAAAAAATGATTGCATGAGGTTACGATAATGAACTAATTATGCAATTAACTAGCTTAACTATAGAGGAAGTATTACTGTTAAGAACTGAAATCGAAGTTGAATGATGTAAAACGCTAAGACTATTTTTCAAGAGCCAGGAGAAAGGTAGTCCTTTTAAAACCTAAAAAGATAATAAAACACCTCCAATTTTAGCTGGAGGTGTTTGACATTTTATTAAGAAAGTCGGCCACTATAGTCTTCAAATTTAAATTCACGAATGACTTTAATGCCCTCTTCATCATTGTAAGAAACGATTGAAGGTAAGTTGACGCCGTTAAACATATGGTTTTTCACCATGGAATAATGGGCCATATCCGTAAATACAAGACGGTCACCTGGTTTTAATGGCTGCTCAAATGAATAATCGCCAATTACATCACCAGCAAGACATGTAAGTCCACCTAGGCGATATGTGTGGGCTAATTCATTCGCTTGACCAGAACCGATAATCATTGGACGGTACGGCATTTCAAGGACGTCAGGCATATGACATGTTGCGGACGTATCTAAAATAGCAAGATCCATCCCATTTTCTTGGATATCAAGCACAGTAGCTACTAAATAACCAGTATTAAGGGCTACTGCTTCACCTGGCTCTAAATACACAAGCAGGTTATACTTTTCTTGCACATAATTAATGATATTCACAAGCTTCTCTACATCATAATCTTCACGAGTAATATGGTGGCCACCACCAAAGTTCAACCATTTCATTTGGTGTAAAACATCACCAAACTTTTCTTCCACTACTTCAATAATACGCTCTAACGTATCTGAATTTTGTTCACACATCGCATGGAAGTGTAAACCATCGATGCCGTCAAGCTGTGTTTTATCAAAGTTAGCCAAAGTTGTGCCAAGACGGGAATTCGTATAGCAAGGATCGTAAAGAGCTGTTTCAATTTCAGAGTACTCAGGATTCACACGAATACCACATTCAATTGTTTTACCAGCAGATTTCACTTTATCCTTGAACTGAGCCCATTGGTTAAATGAGTTAAACACGATGTGATCCACATAGCCTAGAAGCTCGTCCATTTCATGCTCAATATAAGCAGGAGCATAAACGTGAACTTCTTTGCCCATTTTTTCATAGCCAAGACGTGCTTCATGCAGTGAGCTAGCTGTAATGCCTGCTAAATATTCCCCTACTAAAGGGAATGTTGAATGCATAGAAAAACCTTTAAGGGCTAGTAAAATGCGGCAGCCTGTACGATCTTGAATTGATTTTAAAAGCTCAAGATTTTTTGTTAATAATCGCTCATCCACTACATAAGAAGGGGATGGAACTTTTGAAAAATCAATTGGTTTCATCGGCTTAATTCCTTTGCATCTAAATCAAGGTCAAGTAATTCTGGGTTATGGCTTTCTTGCCATGGTAGACCCCATTTATTTAATGCATCCATGAATGGATCTGGATTGAAATCTTCTACATTCCAAACACCTGGTTTGCGCCATTCACCGTTCATCACAAGCATTGCACCAATCATAGCTGGTACACCAGTTGTATAAGAAATCGCTTGTGAACCAACTTCGTTATAGCACTCTTCATGGTCACATACGTTGTATACATAGTACGTTTTTTCTTTGCCATCTTTAAGACCGCGAATAATACAACCGATATTTGTTTTACCTTTTGTACGTGGTCCAAGAGAAGCTGGATCTGGTAATACCGCTTTAAGGAAGTGGATTGGCTGAATCATTTGACCTTCAAATTCGATCGGCTCGATTGATGTCATGCCAACGTTTTCTAATACTTTTAAGTGTGTTAAGTATTTTTCAGAGAACGTCATCCAGAAGCGGATTTGTTTTAAACCTTTAATATTTTTCGCAAGTGATTCAAGCTCTTCATGGTATAGAAGGTAAATATCTTTTGGTCCGATTTCTGGTAAGTTATAAACCTCTTTTTTCTCAAGTGGTGCTGTTTCAACCCACTTGCCTTCTTTCCAGTAACGACCATTCGCTGTTATTTCACGAATGTTAATTTCTGGGTTGAAGTTTGTAGCGAAATGATAGCCATGATCTCCCGCATTTGCATCCACGATATCAATATAGTGAATTTCATCAAATTCATGTTTTTGCGCATGAGCTGTGAAAACGCCTGTTACACCTGGATCAAAACCGCTACCAAGTAATGCAGTTAAGCCAGCTTTTTCAAACTTCTCTTTATAAGCCCATTGCCATTTATATTCAAATTTTGCCGTTTCAGGTGGCTCGTAGTTTGCAGTATCCACATAGTGCACACCTGTCGCTAAGCAAGCATCCATAATCGTTAAGTCCTGATAAGGTAGTGCAACGTTAATGACTACATCTGGTCCAAAAGCTTTAATAAGCTCAATAACCTCTTCTGTATTGTCTGCGTCTACCTGTGCAGTATGAATTTTTGTTTTTCCGCCGTCTAGTTTTTCTTTTAGAGCGTCACATTTTGAAACAGTTCTACTTGCGATACAAATTTCCTCAAATACGTCCGAATTTTGAACACACTTGTGTACCACAACACTGGCAACTCCGCCAGCTCCGATAATCAATGCTTTACCCAATTGTCTACCCCCAAGTTCATAAAAGTATTGTCAAACAAGCTGATTATACAGAAATTTGATATAGTACTCAATCATTGTTTTAAAATTTTCTACAAAAAAATTTATTTTTCTACAACAATTGGACTTATTTTACTCCAATAAAGCTGAATGATTCATCAATAACTAGAGGGGAATAGAAATTACTAGTGATTGAAGTTTTACTTTTTGAGTGAAAAGGAAGCACATGAAAAATTCCCTTTCCTACTAGAGCAGGAAGGGAAAAATTCAAATAGATTTTAATTATTGCTAAATTATTTAGAAAACCGATTTGAAATTTGTTTCTTTTCATCTCCCCACACATAGAAAAAGATCATGAGCAATGTACTTAAATAAGCCATTACAAGGGCATAAGTACTGAGGGCAACATTCACTTGACTTTGCATAGCATAAATGAAAATAGCGCCTAGTGTTAACAAATTTCCAATAAAAAGCGATACAACATGAAAACGTCTATTCATAGCAAGCCCTCCTAAATGAAGATTTTATGCCCAATAGATGAAGATATAGCACTTCAATTATCTCATAATTCAGAACTTTATCCAATACTTTTTCCATTCTATTATTCAATAAAAGATGCTTTTTAAATACATCTTTTTATAGTATGATAGAAATAAAGTGAATATTCATAGATTTTTACTAGAAAGGGGAGATGATGAATCGTGAAATTACGAAATTCATTAACTTTTCAACTCGGAACGATCATTGCTGGTATCTTAGTAGTGATGCTAGGAATTACATCGTTCGCTACATATATAACGGCTTATAATAAATTATATGATGCAGCGGGAATCGAGGCATATGGATGTGCTAATATAACAACAGGCTTGATTCGCCCAGAAGATATGGAAAGAGCATTGAGTGGGGAGCAAGCAGCAAAAGAGAGTATTGGGAAGGATTTAAACTGGACAACAGGACACAAAGACATCTTTCAAACGCAATATATTTTAACACTAGATGGTACATTGCTAGCCTTGGATGATCATTTGGCAGAGAAGGGCTTTGCACCTGGAGATACATTTTACATGGACCAAGAGGCAATCCAATTATTACTTGAGAAAAAGCATCCAACATACTCTGAACCCTATACATATGGTGGAATGGAGCGATTATCAGGCTATGCACCAATTTTTAAGGATCATGACACAAGTAAAGAAATCATTGCCATTAGTGTCATTGATTTCGACGCTACTATTGTGAAGGAGCGAACTTGGGATGTTGTGCAGAGTGGTATTTTAATTAGTATTTTTCCAATGTTAATTGCTTCAATTATTACAGGCTTTTTAATTCGACGTAAGGTTAAGCCTATTACCTTACTAATTCATCAGGCCAAGCAAATAGCTAATGGAAATTTAGCGGTGGAGGAAATGAAGGTAAAAAGGAATGATGAAGTAGGAGATTTAGCAAGCACATTAGATCGTATGACCGTCAACTTACAAAATATGATTATGACGATGCGCACTACATCTATTACATTAGCCACGAATGCTGATGAAACCGCTAACACATTAAATGATATGTCAAATACGATTCAAGGCGTCGCGCACAATATCTATGAAGTTACGGCGACAGTAACAGATGGTCTGCATCATGCAGAAAATGCAACAGATGTACTTACATCCTTAGCAGAGGATTTACAAACTATAAAAGTGAAAGCAGATACAAGTGTTGAAACCTCAAGAGGAACAATGAAAATTGCTGCACAAGGAGAGCAACTTGCTAAGGATATAAATAATGACATGACGTTAATCCGTAATGGCTCTGATATGGTTAGTAACACGGTTAGTAATTTAGTCACATCAGCAACGCGAGTTCAGGCTATTACGACATCCATTGCTGGTATTGCTGAACAAACCAATTTACTGGCTTTGAATGCCTCCATTGAAGCAGCAAGAGCAGGAGAACATGGCAAGGGCTTTGCAGTGGTAGCAGAGGAAGTTCGAAAACTTGCTGAGCAATCGAATCAAGAAGTATTAAAGGTTGACCAGCTAATACAGGAAATTATGGGACATATTCAGCAGGTTACTTCTTCAACGCAGGATAATACAAAATATATTGAAAAGGGGACAAAGACGGTTCGTTTAACTGCTCAATCATTAGGAAATATTTCAGCAGCTGTTTCACATACAGTGGAAGAAATCATTGAGATATCACATGCTTTGACTTTGGAGGCAGAGAAATCAGATCATGTTGTTCAGATGATTCAACAATTAACGCAGTCTATTCAAGAGATTAAGGAAACATTGAATGCAATTACAGCGGCAGCCCAGCAAACAACAGCAAGTATTGATGAGGTAGCGTATAGCTCAAATGAAACGAATCAAATGGCACATACACTTGAACAACATGTAAAGTCGTTCAAATTAAAAGAATGTTAAACTTTAAATATTTACCCTTGTATTACATGATATGCGCTCCTTTTCTCTCGATAAGATGGTAAACTACCAATAAAACGTTTCTTTTGGTGAAGGTGAGGGTTTTAATAGTGATCAAACAGTTTGATGAGCTTGTCCAACAGATTAATGAACTATTTGTAAATGGGAGCGTGAAGGAAAGCTATCAGTTAGCCAAAAATATTGTAACTGATAATGCATTCGCAGAGCATGCGGCATTTGCTATGATTCAGCAACATGTTGCTTTATTGGAGGCGAATGGCTATGCGAATATGCCTATTCCTACTGGTGAAAAACTGAAACAAAATATGGAACGAGCAGATGGCTCCTATCCAGAGCGTGATGTCCTTTCGGCTTATACGGGAAGCCAGGATGATGAGCAGTTTGGTAAAGTGATGGATGAATTGCTAGCTGGGTCCATTGAGGCACAGGCGAATGCTTACTATATAATGGCTGAATATTTTGTTTTGGCGAAAGAGCATGATAAGGCAAATATTCAATACGCGGAAGCCATCAAACTACAACCAAATAAAGCACTTTACTGGGGGGCTTTTGCCCAATTTCTGAATCGCAGTGAGGGCAGTCCATATTTAGCCCTTCGTCTTATTGAAGAAGCAATTCAGTTAGATAGCATGAACCCACGCTGGTATTATATTCAAGGTAATATTTTTTTCCAGCTTGTTGCAGCCACAAAAAATTTAAGCTATTTACCCGCCTTAGAGGAGGCATGGGAAAAGGCTAAAAAACGTTGCTCTGCTAAGCAGGTAATGTTAAAGATGGACATTGCGAAATCCACTGATATTCTTACTCAATGGAAAAAGCAAATGCTTTAAGGAAAAAATGGCATCTTTCACCTGGGAGATGCCTTTTCGCACCAAAAAGATTACGACTTATCCTTTATATGTATAGCTATATCGGACTTGTTTAAATTTTCATTTTCAAAGCAAACACCCCAGCTATAATGCTCTCCGTGATTTGTCAAGCTCCTTTACAGCTTCCTGTATAACCTCTTTTTCCGTTAATACAGTCCCTTGCTTTTCTTGTTCTTCTACAAAAAATTTAGTAGCACTGGCATGTCCTGGGTACGATAAAAAAGAAACTCCATATCAAACATACATATAATCCCCAATCTCACCACTTTTCACTTTCCTATGAAGAAAACCAGATTGCATATTCATCATCGGCATCTTGATCACATAGCTGATTTCCGTTCAGGTGAGAGAGAAAACTGCTCAGTCAACAGCACTATCCGCTCAGGTGAGAGAGAAAGTCGCTCAGTCAACAGCATTATCCGCTCAGGTGAGAGAGAAAGTCGCTCAGTCAACGGCATTATCCGCTCAGGTGAGGGAGAAAGTCGCTCAGTCAACGGATTATCCGCTCAGGTGAGGGAGAAAACTGCTCAGTCAACAGCACTATCCGCTCAGGTGAGGGAGAAAGTCGCTCAGTCAACAGCATTATCCGCTCAGATGAGAGAGAAAGTCGCTCAGTCAACAGCACTATCCGCTCAGATGAGAGAGAAAGTCGCTCAGTCAACGGCATTATCCGATCAAGTGAGGGAGAAAGTCGCTCAGTCAACAGCATTATTCATTATTTACTACTTAAAATCTTTCTTCCTGTAAAGCCGTCACAAAGTCGGGAATGGATGCAGATGAATAATCTTCTTTTGTTTAATTTTCAGGATGACAACAGCTACTCAAGCCTATTAGGGTCATCAATTATAAGTCACTTCAAAACTGTACTAGTTCAATATGTATTTTGGTAGGAGAAACCTTTAATGGTAGGAATATTACTTTATTGGGGATAATATGAAATATAGTTTTCATTTTCAATATTATTCTATAAAGTTGAATAATTATTAATAATCGCTTCCGATGTCGTATTTTTATGCTATAATCAAACAAACGGACGTATGAAGCTTATTTTATAGCATGAAAGAAGTGTTTGTTTGAGTTTATATGTAGCATATGTATTGGTAGGACTTGCGATTGCCATGCCAGTTGGGGCCATTACCGTCGAAATGACGAAGCAGGGTTTAAAGAATGGCTTTATCCATGGTTGGGCAGTAGGACTTGGTGGCATGACGATTGACGTAGTATTAGTATTTGCATTGTATATGGGATTAGCCTCGATTTTAGCAATGCCAATTATTCAAATTCCAATGTGGATAATAGGGGCAGGCTTTTTATTCTTCTTAGGGTTAGATTCAATTAAAAATGCGGACCATGATATTACGCTAGCAGGAGAGAAAGTAACAAAATCGTTTTTTACTTCTTATCGTAATGGACTGCTAGTAGCCATTTCACCTGGAAATCTCGTATTTTGGGTGAATGTTTTCGGTGTGGTTCTAGCCAAATCATATGGTGAAGGTGAATCAACCAGCTTTTTAGTCATTGCAGCAGGTGTTCTGAGTGGTATATTATTGCATGATATTGGCTTAATGGCCATTGTTTCCGTGACTCGAAAAGCGATGAATCGTAAGGTCATTAAGACTCTTACAATGGCAGCAGGCGTCTTACTAATTGGCTTTGCTGGATATTTTATCTATGAATTTATTCAAGCTATTAAGGTCTATATATGAAAAAAGTGCGATTTACATGATCGCACTTTTTATTTTTGTTTGTAAATGTTAATTAGTTAAGCGGAAACCTCTGTACGCTCCCTGATGCAAGCGATAATTTCCTCAGCTACTTGGTGTGCTAAGGTAAGCTCAGAAGTAAAGCCTACACAAGAGCAATTCATCTCACCTAAAACATAGCAATCTTCTCCTGCTGCATCAGTATCTAACATGAAATCAGCCGTCCATATTAATGGCAAATCATAACCACCAAGCAGGCTAGTGACAAGAGGTAGCTGTGTTAAGAAGTTTTGCACCAGCTCTTCCCAGTCGTCTGGAGAATCGTAGCGGTACTTGGCACCAGAAAATAATGTAGCGCTAAAGGCATCCTCAGAATCTGCTGGCTTTTTATGTACAACGTGTACGGGTTTATCACGTAACATAAATAAGCGAATTTCCCCCTCTGTAATACGTGGCAGGAAGCGCATATCGATAAGCATGCCATTTGCACCTGTAATGTACTGCTCGCAAAACATCATAAAATCACTAAGCTTCCAATATTCCACATGATTATCCTTGGCTTCCGTACATTTAATTTGAGCATCAAGTGGTACCTCTGTGACTCCTTCTGCAAGAGGTTCTACCAATTTTACTCGCCAAATTCCTTCTCCTGTTGAACCACGATTTTGCTTTAAAACGCGTTCTGTAATAGCCAGAGAGGTAGGAAATTGGGCTTTAAAGGCTTCAATTGTATAATAGGCAAATGTATCATCAGGCACTAAATTGGTAGAGGACAATTTTGATAAGACATCTTTCGAGCCATAACCAATCATGGCATCAGGGTGCGGCATTCCAATGACACCTGCATTACATAGGTCTCGTAACATCGCAAAGTATTCTTCCTCATGCTGTAAATTTCCAGGATTAATACGTGATACATAAGCGACTCCATTTTCTTTCACGTAATTATAAATTTCTTCTTTTCTTGTCACATCAAAGAAAATAACCTCCGCATTCTGACCACGTTGCTTTAATGCATCCACCATTGGCATTGTATCTTTCCTATAGCCATCTGGTCCCTTATCTGACCCACCACGAACCTCGAAAAATATAACTTTTTTATCCATATAAATACCTCCTTAGTATGATGATAGTTTCAGTATAATAGACTGAAAGGGATAAAAGATATATAAAATATGTAAATTTTATGTATTAATTTAAATTTTATCCCACATAAACATCAGTAAAGATCGCCTATCATGCTTAAGTGAAGTACTAAACAGCTTGTGTCCTCGAATTTGCATTCGCTAGATTTTATTCGTCAGTATTATTGTTGCTTTTTGGGAAAGACCGTGAGATACAGAATCATACAAAGGATTAGCATCGTTCCAAGCAACTGAAAACCTCCAAAGTTAATTTTGAGCCATAACACGCTTGTCATAACAGCTGTTAAAGGTTCTAAACTGCCAAGTAAGCTTGTTTCTTTCGGCGTTAAATAATGTAGGCTAGCAATATAAAACCAGAAGGCTAGCATTGTTCCAAAAATAACAATAAACAAAAAATAAGCAATGGTTGACAATTCCCAATTAGACATGTTAATTTGCCACGGTTGATGAAATAGACTCATCACAATACCACCAATAACCATCGACCACCCTACCACTAGCAATGAATGAAATTGCTGTAACAGCGGAACAGCATATAGCGTATAAAAAGCTGCAGAGAGACCAGATAAAATGCCCCAAAATACTGCCAAACCTGGAACAGAGAGGGTTGAAAAGGAGCCGTTTGTAAGTAATAAAAAAGTACCAACCAACGTCAGTGTGACAGCAATACCATCCTGCCTTGTTAATTGACTATGCTTTGTTATTAGATAATAGCCCATAATAAAAAGTGGAGCTAGGTATTGAAGTAATGTCGCGACAGCTGAGTTACCGATTGAAATCGACATCATATACGTATATTGAACTGCAAGCATGCCTAGTAAACTAAATAATATTTGTCTGAAGGCATTGTGCTTTGTACGAAACATAACAAAAATTGAATTATTCCAATGTGTTATTTTATAGACTCCGATTAATAATAGACCTGCTATAAGAAGGCGACTTGAAACAAGCCATCCTACTTCGATATTTTCCTGCTGAAAAAGCTTTTGCGCAACAGTCCCGCCAATACCCCAAAAGCTTGCCCCTAGAATGACGAGAATAAAACCAAAAGTACGTTTATTAAGTTGTGTTTGATTCATTTTGAAACATCTCCTAAACTATCAATATAAAGAAATTATAAGGACTTATAGGTGTAATAAATATCGATTTAATGGTTAAAAGTATCAATATATTGAGGTGAATAGAGAAATGGTCTTAACTCATATAAAAATTGCAAAGGATTTACAAGAACTAACCTCACATGGAACGAAGGCATTTCCAGTTGCTTTGTACGAGACGACTATGCGACTAGAAAGCTTAGATTTTTTGCCATTGCATTGGCATAAAGAGATTCAATTCGTTTATGTGAAAGAAGGTCGTATAGAATATCGAGTAGGAGGGGACGTTTTTATACTCAAGGAGGGAGATGGACTATTTATTAATGCTTTAGGGTTGCACGAGGCAAAGCCGTATGAAATAAATCTAGCAAGAATTTACTGTCTCAATGTGGACCCAATGTTGCTAGGAGGACATGAGGGAAGTGTATTTACCGAGAAATATGTAAAACCATACATTACAAGTAATCGTTTACCTTATGTAAGGCTTTCAGGTTATTTAGCACAAAAGGTAAAAGAGATCGCAGGCATATTACAAATGCAGAATGATTTTTATGAGTTAAAGGTTTGGAGAGAGCTTGTAGCCATTTGGGAAGCTATGCTAACGCAATCCATGCTGACCGTTGAAATGCTAGAACCTACGAAAATTGTCCAGCATGAACGTGTGAAGGAAATGCTGGATTATTTACATGTGAATTATGCAGAGAAAATAATATTGGAGCAATTAGCCGCACATGTTTATTTAAGCAGGGAAGAATGCAGTCGTTTGTTTAAAAAAATGGTGGGTATGTCACCATTCAGCTATTTATTACTGTATCGTCTTCGTAAAAGTTTGCAGTTATTACGAGATAGTGAGCAATCCATCACTAGCATTGCATCAACAACAGGATTTAGTACAGTTAGTTATTTTATAGAAAAATTTAAGGATTATACAGGATTTTCTCCATATGTTTATCGCAAAAGATTTTGTAGAAGATAATATATGAAAAATTTTTGACAAAACAGTAGCATAAAAACACCTATTTTTGATGGAGTCATTGACAATTATAACCATAAATAATAAGGTGATATTAATAGTGAAGATAACTTTACTATTAATATTACTTTAAGGATTGAATTGAATGAAAATGTTATGCTTTTCGAAGCATCAATCCTGAAAATAATCGAGAAATAATTGTACAACTAGATAGAAAGGGTATGGAGTATTTGAAAGGGAAGAAGAAATCAAACGGTATATTATTTCTAAATATTATTCAAGGCTTGAACTGAATAAATTGTTGCTGCTAAGGGAGATTATTCAGAAATTAAGTCAAAATGTGTTAGAGGAATGATTAATTAATGAAGAACAGGTAAGTAAAATAAGGAGTGATAATGTATGATTGTTTTCAAGAAAAAGCAAAATGTATGGCTAGCTTTTTTATTAGTCGTTCTTGCCAGTAATTACACACTTTATAACACGGGTTTAGGTTTATCCATTTTACCAGCAGAAACAAAAGGAGTAGTCATTGGCTCATTAATTGATTTCGTCATTGTTATGCCGATTTTATTTATGCTTTATAAAGGTAAGTACTCTGTAAAACAAGCCATTCTTTTAGCCGCTGCTGGTTGTATTGTAGCTCGATTTATAATTCCAATCGATCATCTTCAGCCATTTGTAGCCATTACATGGGCTGGGTTTGTGATTGAAGGTTCAATTATACTATTAGAAATTTTGCTTCTTGTGACATTTGTCCGCTATATGCCTAAAATACTAGCGGATGTAAGATTAAGTAATCTACCAGATTTGTTCTCTTTTTCAAAAGCAGTTGAAAAACATGCACCAAAGCATTTAATTATTCAAATGTTGTGCACTGACTTTTTGATGCTTTACTATGCTTTCGCAAGCTGGAAAAGAAAAGAGCGTTCAGGCTTAACCTTGCATAAGAGTTCTAGTTATATCGCCTTCCAGATTATGCTTATTCATGGCATTGTTATTGAAACAATTGGCATCCATTGGTGGCTACATGAAAAGTCGATGGTTCTCTCTATTATTTTGCTTATTTTAAATGTCTACTCCGTTATATTTTTTATAGCGGATATGCAGGCTGTTCGTTTAAATCCTGTGCATGTTACAGCTGATAAGTTATATTTATCATTAGGTTTAATGAAACGAGCAGAAATTCGTTTTGATAATATTGAAGCGCTTATTGAGGATAAACATGAATTAGAAGGAAAATTATCGAAAGATACTATTGATTTTGTGGCACGTGATTTCGATGAGGCGTATCCTCAGTTTATCTTAAAGCTGAAGGAGCCTATTGATGTTACGTTTATGCTAGGCATAAAAAAGAAATATCACAATGTCGCTATTAAAGCAGACCAAAAGCAAGAATTGAAAACAATTCTTGTCCAAGGGATGGGAGTAAATTCATAAGTTCTACAACAATTAATTTTATCTCTAGGCTGTACGATTATAAATCGTTCAGCCTTTTTCCTATATCTTTATACTTAATGCATTTCATTTATGCCGTTCAATTGATATACATCATATTTTTCCTTGTATGGATATATTCTCATGCCATTTTTAAAATTTACATACTATTTAATCAGATTTTAACCTTCATCTTTTATAGTGATTTATGTATAAAAGTAGAGGAGTGTTATTTTTGAAGTTAGTTAAAACAAACATTGTTGATTTACAGGAAGGATTGGTTCTTGGGCAGGATTTATATGTTGAAAATCGTTTGTTGATGAAAAAGGGAAGTGTAATAACAGCAAGAATTATAACATTATTGAAAAATCGCCATGTTCACGATGTTTATATTCAGACACGGATTGTAGAAACAGACCTTCAAGCTGAACAGGATGGGCTGTTAGGTGTAAAACTGCACGAGAAGACCGTTGTAAATAGTGAGACAGAAAATTCTCTTTTTCTACAGGCATTAGGAGAATTGAGCACGGAGATTCGGTATGGTCATGTATTAAAAAATATGGACGATATACTATTTATACGCAATTTATTTCACCGCTATATGGAAAATAGCCATTATCGAAAACTGCTCAATACGTTAAAAGATTATGACACATACACATATATGCACGCTATCGATGTATTTACATTATGTACTCTATTTGCTAAAAAAGAAGGCATACAAAATTTAGAACATTGTGCGCTTGGATTTTTATTTCATGATATTGGGAAGCTGAAAATACCACTGGCTATTTTAAAAAAAGAGGGAAGACTTTCACCTAGTGAGTTTGAAGTCATGCAGAAGCATACACAGTTTGGCTATGATTTATTGTGCGATTTAGGACTTGTATCCATTGCTTATTTAGCTAAGTCACATCATGAGCGAATCGATGGCTCCGGGTATCCAGATGGACTAGAGGAGTCTGATATACCTAGAGAAGTATTCATATTACAGCTAATCGATATTTACTCAGCTCTTACATTAAATCGACCCTATAAACGCGAGGTCGGAGCTGCCGAAGCAATGGCAATTATTTATAAAGAAAAGCATCTTCTTGATGAAAAGCTTTTGGCCAGATTTGTCGATTTTATTGGTATTTATCCCCAAAATTCAATTGTGTTATTATCAGATGGTTCTCATGCTCTAGTAGATAATGTCAATAATATGTATCCACTCCTTCCAATTGTAAGAAGGCTAGATACAAATAAAGTCTTTAGGTTACCATTTGATTTTCAGCTTAAAGTAGTCAAGTTAATTTCCTATTACGTGGAAACACCCGAAAAGCTATTCCAAAAATTCTCTGAGTATTTAATAAATGGTGAAATAAATTTAATGGAAAAGTACTATCGGCAGTTGATGGATCAGTATACGTTCGCTGAGTGCTTTACTAAGATCTATATCCCTATCTACCAAATTTTTGAGGTAATTGAACAACAACTAGTGATGGAGGATGTCCGCTTAAAGGTTGTGCGTTTAACTCTAAAGGAACTCCTGAATAATATGCTGCTTCAATTACGAAGTGAAACTAGAAAAAATGATGCTATACTTTTTATAGTTGACCAAGATTTACGAACAAATTTTTTATTCAGTTATTAGAAGGACTATTTTATGCAAAAGAAATTAATCCGTTTCTACTAGATATCTCAACTAGTAAGGAGGAGCTTTTGAACATTGCAGATTATTGTGAGGCATCTGCAATTTGTGTATTTTGTAATGAATGTCTTGACCTTCATGGAACTACTCGGAAATTAGAGCAGTACCATATCCCCCCAGAGAAGTTAGAGAGCTTTGTCTTCAGCTTTGCTGGAGCTTCACATAAAGAAGTGAATTTAAAAGATAAATTACAAAAATATAAAGCGGTTACAAAATTAATCACTACATAAATGAATAAGGGAGGCACATACGGTGAATGATTGCATACTTTTACAAACAAAAGAAGATTGGAATTTGCAAAGAATGTATATTAATAAATTCAAGAATTTAGTACTAGTAAAAAGTATTCATCATAATTCAGCCGAAAAGAGAGCTAGACTGCAATATGAATTTTCATTGTTTGCGAACGAACAAAATCCGTGGTTGTTAAAGCCATTAGCCATTGATTATATTGACAATCAATACGCAATTATTTATGAAAATTTTAATGGTGTACCCCTACATGAGTTTAGAAATAAGCATATTTCTTTGCATCAATTTTTACAAATTGCACTTGAACTTGTGAATGCCTGTATTAAAATGCAACAAAGTGATTTACTCTATCTTAATTTGAATCCCAGCCAAATATTAATTAATCCCAATTCATTAAAGGTAAAATTACTAAGTTCTGAATACAGTTTAAAATATGATGCAGAATCTCCCGTCATTATAGAAAATCTTTATGAGCGACTTGAACAGCTGCCATATTATGCACCAGAACAAACCGGAAGAGTTAATCTAGAAATTGACCATCGTTCTGATTTATATGCACTCGGTATTATTTTTTACGAAATACTCAGTGGTCAATTACCTTTCCAAAAAGAGGAATCTTCTGAGCTTATCTATGAAATTCTAACAAAAGTGCCGAATTCATTGGTAAATCTTCAGCCTTATCCGCATCCTATTATTTGGAATATAATAGAAAAGTTATTAGCGAAAAATCCAGAATTTCGCTATCAAAGTGCTGTCGGGCTAAGAGAGGATTTATTACAAATTCAACATAAACTGTTAATAGATGAACCGCTTCATGACTTCCACTTAGGTGAATTTGACATTCATTTAAATGCGGTGCTTTCTACAAAGTACTATGGTAGAAAGCAACAAATCATGGACCTTTCTTCTATGTTTCATCAGGTGGTAAATGGCGAAAAAAAAATAGTAATGATTTCTGGCAAAGCTGGGTCTGGGAAATCTAAGCTTGTTTATACATTAAAGGGAGACATTGCTGCTGCTAAAGGGTATTTTGTAGAAACGAAGTATGAGCAATTACAGCTAGAAAATGACTTTACAGCTGTTGTACAGCCTTTAAGAAATTTATTGAAAATCGTTTATTTAGAAGGTGAGAATTCTGTTCAAGCATTACGCAAACTATTTCATGATGTAAAGTTAATGGTAACAGATCGACTTGTTCATTTACTACCAGAGCTTCGATGGTTTTTTAAAGAAGAAGCAGGTTTTCGGACAGATGTACGTGAAAATGCCAAACAGCTACATACGTATATATTTAGTTCTTTGCAAAAGATTCTATTAGCCTTTGCCATGCAAAAGAAGCCAATTGTATGGTTAATGGATGATTTACAATGGGCAAATGCTAGTACACTTGAGATGATGACCCAACTATATGAACAACATCGAGCAGGCTATTTAATGTGGATAACTACTTTTCGATCAAATGAGGAGGGGGATTTAAAAAAGAATTATAAGTCCTTGAAAAACTTCCCATCCAATCAGCATATAGAGATAAATCCTCTTGAGGAAGATGATGTACGGTTATGGCTAGAGGAATCATTACATGCGAAATCAACTACCATTAAATTAATTTCTACACAATTATTTCGTTTAACAAAAGGAAATCCGTTATTTGTGAAGGAAGCTTTTCGTTCCTTACAGCAAAGTAATACCATCTATTTCAATACCGAAACAAAAGAGTGGCAATTTAGTATTCATAAATACAATCAGTCCTTTTTTAATAATGAATTACTGACTTTTATTGAAAATAGAATGGCAACTCTCGATAAAGACGCTCAGGGGATTTTAAGAATTGTCTCTTGTTTTGGCCAAAGCTTTGAGTTTAGTTCCTTATTAAAGCTAGTCTCCATTTCAGCCCAAGATTTGCTGAAGCTTTTGGGTACACTTGTAGAGCATGGCTTTATTGTACCAATGGATGCCCATTTTAAATGGGCTAGTAAGTTTGAACATGAGGGTATTTTACATACATTTCATATGAAGTTTCAGTTTGTACACGATCGTATTCAGCAGGTAGCCTATCATGATTTATCTGATGAAGAACGGACAAGGCTTCATTATCAAATTGGAAAATTATTAACGAAAAATATCCCGAATATAGTAGATAGTTATCATTTAAGTGAAGTGGTGAAACATTTTAATTATGGTCAGCAACTGTTGAATGCTGACGAAAAACAAAATTTAGCAATATGGAATTATAAACTTGGTATTGCGGCAAAAAGAATTGGACTGTTTGACAGTGCCATCTCCTTTTTAACGACGAGTATAGAGCTCCTTCCAGACAATCATTGGCAGTCTTTTCGTAAAATGTCTGTAAAAATATATGCTAACTTAGGAGAGTGCGCATATTTAGTTGGACGTTATGATGTATCAGAATTTCATTTAACAGAAGCGTTGCGGCATTCAAAAACAGTTTTAGAAAAATTATTAATTTATAATTTAAAAACGTTACTATACATTGAATCAGACAATCATACGGTAGGAATTGAGGCTGGCATAAAAGGTCTACAAATTACCAATATGAATATTGCTGAGAACCCCTCAAAAATTCAACTTTTAAAGGAGTATTTATTATTAAGAAAAGCTTTGCACAATAAATCTGATATAGATCTTTTAAAGTATCCTCCTATTCAGGATAAAGAAATGGATACGTTAATCCATTTGATTATCAATATGACGGCAAGCACATTTATGCTTAATCCTAATTTAACGGGAATTTTATTAATGAGAGGGTTGCGATTACAGCTTAAATACGGGAACGGAACAAAAAGTGGAGTTGTCTATATTAACTATGCCATGCTTTTAAATGCTGGCTTCAATAATATTCAAGACTCTGCACGCTTTGGAAAAATAGCCATCACCTTTGCTGAGAATGAAAATAATATTTACATCAAGGGCCGTATTTATTTTGTCTATGGCATATTTATTAATCATTGGACAAATCCATATGAATCCAGTCTTCAATATATTCAAAAGGCTCAGCACAATAGCCAGGAAATCGGCTTGCATCATTTGGTCTCTGCTGCTTCTTGTTTTATCGTGGCCATCCAATTCATTAATGGAACACCTATTCAGGATTTACAGCAGGAAATTGAGCGCCAACAACAGGAGTTTTCCATTCATGCCAGTGCATTATCAATAGATTTTTTAGCTGAAATGGGGTTATGGATGAATGTGCTACAAAACCCTAATTCCCCTATTGATTGGGCATATCCCTTTGCTATATTAGACCAGCCTATTATTAAAATGATGCATTATTCTATTCGATTGAAAATGTCATTTTTATTGGGGGACGATCAGCATGGAAAAGAGTTTATGGAGATATTAAAGGTGATAGAGAAAGAAATATATACTTTGCCCATCACGCCAATTTATTATTTTTATCGTGCTCTTTGGCAGTTTCATTTTATTCATCAAAAGCGATATTCCTCGAAAACAGAATTAAGAACATATAGGATGGAGATTAGTAAAAGTATTCGTCAATTTAAAAAATGGGCTCAATATGCACCTGAAAACTATGAGCATCTCTATTGTTTATTAATGGCTGAAAATTATCGAATGAAAAAGCAGGGCGAGAATGCCATTCTTTATTACGATCGAGCAATTCAGCTTGCACAAATGAATAATTTTCTTCAAGATGCTGCCATTTCTTATGAACGAGCTGCTAATTACTATCATGCTATCAATCATAAAAAAACGGCGAGACATTATATTTTATGTGGTATACAGGTAATAAAGGAGTGGGGGGCCAATACGGTTGCTAGTCATTGGGAAAAAGTGTATCATGCCAATCACGTACCAAAAGGCCAACATAGCGGAACAGTATCATTTGATATGATGACTGTCTTCGAAACGACCCAGTCCCTAGCAACAGAAATACGGATGGAGGATTTGCTTCGTAAAATCTTATTTGCCTTATTAAAACATGCTGGTGCAGATGTCGGGTATTTTATTCATAGACATCATGAGCAATTACAAGTGTTAGCACAGGCTGAGGCCAATGAAACCAAATTTACGATATTTCATGACCATAAGATTGAAGAATTCAGTGAAACCATGCAATCCATTGTCTATTTTGTGTTACAAAGCGGAGAGCAACTAATTATTCAAAATACACAAGCACAGAGTGTTTATCTTAGTGCTTTCTCGGCTGCTAAGTCTATTTTATGTGTACCGATTCATCTTAAAGATGAGATTATAGCCATTTTATATTTGGAAAACACATTAATTACTAATGCCTTTCATCCAACACATGTGAATTTGTTAAAAATGATCTCTGGACAAATAGCCGTATCGATTGAAAATGCAAAAATATATGGTGAATTAGAAAAACGTGTTCTTTCACGGACAAAGGAATTGGATGAAACAAATAATCATTTGAAAAAGGTCAATGAACGATTAGAGAAAAATGAATTAGAACGGAAGAAATTATTGCATAGTATTTCACATGAACTACGCTCACCCATCACTTCAACACTAGGTTATATCGAATTAATATTAGACGGGGTTATTAAAGAGGAATCAGAACAAGAAAAATATTTAATTCGAAGTAAGGAAAGATTGCTATCGTTAAATGTTTTAATTCAAGATTTATTTGATTTAGCTAATCTAGAAGCGGGGAGAGCAGAATATACCTTTATAGAAGTAAGGGCCATTAATCTATTTCAACAATTTCGCTTCCGTTTTGAACGAGAGATAAAACAACTGGGCTTAGACTATTATGCCGATTTTTATGGTCATCAGGAGGCACAGCTGCTAATCGATCGTGCCCGAATCAATCAGGTGATGGAAAATTTAATGACAAATGCCATGAAATATACTTCAAATGGCAGTATTCAATTTTTAATGTATGTGGAGGACACACACTTAATCTGTTCAATTTCAGATAGTGGCATAGGTATCCCACAGAGCGATATTCCCTTTATATTCGATAGTTATTATCGAGCATCTAATGTTGATAAAGTGGATTCACACGGAATTGGCTTAGCCATTTGTAAGCAAATTGTGGAACAACATAATGGGGAAATATATGTGGAAAGCATAGAGGGTGAAGGGTCCATATTTAGCTTTACATTGCCTTTGGTAATAGAAAAAATAAAGTGTTGAGCATTTTTCGCAGCTCAGCACTTTATTTTTTATAAACAAATTGGTAGCCGAAGCCCCGAACAGTTTGAATCCACTTAGGCTTAGCTGGAACGTCCTCAATTTTTCGTCGCAGTGTACTAATATGGACAGAAACCGTTTTTGAATCAGTTACACCATCCTGTCCCCAAACATTATCTATCAGTTGGTCTACACTAATTACCTTATTGGCATGTTCGATCAGAAAAAATAGTAGTAGCTTTTCTTTCGTAAAAAGATTTAAACGTTTTCCGTTTTTATAAACATTTTTTTCATCAAAATGAATGACTAAGTTATCAATATGTAATATAGGATTTCTTATGGATGTCGTCTTTCTTTTTAAGTTTGCTTGTATACGAGCGAGTAATTCTTTTGGAATAAACGGCTTTGTTATATAATCATCTGCACCTACTTCAAAGCCTTCTAGTTTATGGTCAATTAAGTGATTAACAGTTACAAAAATAATAATAGCATCCGACACTTCACGAACCCTTCTCGCTAATTCAAAGCCATTGCCATCAGGTAAATTAACATCCAATAAAATTAAATCAGGCTCTTCTTTGATTACTGCCTTCCAACCTTCGTAAATGGATGATGCCTTGAAAACTAGGTAGTTTGCATTTGCAATTGTAAGAGATAGAACCTCCATAATGTCAATATCATCTTCTACGATTAAGATTTTCTCATTTACCACACCCATGAATCTCCTTTCTCCATCTTCTAATATATCAATTTTTAGATAGAAATGGAAAGAAAACTTCTAGGACATTCGTTATTTTTGACTAGGAAAAATCACATATGAAATACTTATAATGGCATCAATAGTTAATACGATGCCCCAAACTTTCATCACCTGAAATAGGGAAGATGTGTCAGACTGAGATCCAATATAAAGTGCCATGATAGACAAAAGTCCAGTGCCAATGAGAAAAGCTACTACATGGCGAATCAGCATCTTTATCTCATGTTTCCCTTTTGCAGATCCTGTAAGACGTACTTTCTTATCCCCAGTTTTTAAAAACCAACGTTGAAATTGCTCATCTGCCCAACTAATCATAGTTTTACCATAGGCGATTGAAACACCAATATAAATAGCAGCAATCCCATGTGAGATAGATGCGGGGGTACCTGCTTTTAAATCTATCGCAGTTAGCAATATCAGTAAAGAATCGATACCTAATGTTAAGGAAAACAAGAAGAAACTTAGCTTTGGTTTTTTTAAAATATAGCGGGCAACCAACCCAAATAAAATGACTATCCAAAAAGCAATTTCTGCTGCAATAATCCATGCAATCATAAAAAACCTCCAACTTTTAAACTAAAAAACATATCCTCAAACAACGAAGAAGAATCCAGCAAATGTAACCACTTTAATCCAGTTGGGCAATTGCAAGTAGTATATCCTCACTGACAGCTTCCCAAAATTGCTGCTGTACAGTACTACAATACGTATATAACTCTTTATTTTGAAGATGATTATAGAGCTCGGCAATTACTTCCTTCTGAAAATGGAGCCGATGATTTAATATTTCTCGCTCTTCTTCCAGACAAAAGGATTTATATATATCTATTAGACGCTCTAGCCTTGCTAGTTTTTGTTTCGTAACATCATATTGAGTTTGATGAAAGCGTCCAACAGCTGTGGTCATAGATCGCTTTGAGCGATGCTCCGCATTTAACGTTCGATATTCTTCCAAACGTAACGCCGCACGGTACCAAAATTCGTAACGGCTAGGTAAGTCTCTGAGCTCGTAGGTAAGCAAGGACTTTAAAATACATGCTACTTGTTCATATGTATCTATCAATTTTTCTGATTCTTTAAAAAGGCCAAACATACAGCCACCCCCGTTTAGTTTAATACAACACAAAAGTAGTGAAATCCTCTAAATTTTTAATAGTATTCAAAAACAATTAAACAATTTTTTAGCAACCGTACGGGTATCGCTAGATTTTGCTATATAAAGGTAAGGTTTTAGTGTTTCATTGTTATTGCGAAACTTCTGTTTTTGGAAAAATTATTGAAATAGCATTTACAAAATAAAAACATATGTGTTAACTTAAAAAGTATATATGGTTAACTAAAAAGGGGGAGGTTAACGATGCAACATTTTTGGGTTGTTGGGACAGATACTGATGTCGGTAAAACGGCGGTCACCACATTGCTGATGCGACAATTTCAGCGACAGAACCTTCGCGTCACGCCTTTTAAGCCTGTACAAACTGGTGAAGTGCATGAAAATGATCATTCCTATTACTACGATACAACAGTATATGAAAAGTATTCATTACAGGTGCTAAGGACAGAAAGTTTGAATGGGTATTCGTTTAAAGAGGCAGCTTCACCACATTTTGCTGCACAACTGGAGGTACAGCAAATTAATGTGCATTATTTACTACAGCAAATACAGGTGCTACAGCAATCAAACGATATGGTAATTTGTGAGGGAGCTGGTGGACTTTTTGTGCCTTTAGATTTACAAAGAAAAATAACGCTTCTTGATGTTATCGTGCAAAGTAAGCTTCCAGTTGTTCTTGTTTCTCGAACAACACTAGGAACAATTAACCACACATTACTAACGATTGAGGCTTTGCATTCGCGTAATATTGATATTCTGGGCATTGTATTTAATGGAAATTCAGGGAGTTTGATAGAACAAGATACTATGAAAACCATATTACAGTTTCATGATTTGCCATATGCAATTATCCCGCAAATCCAAGAGATTGCGCAGCTTGTTGATTATTCCATTTCTCACACTTCATTGTTTGAAAGGTTGGTCAATGATGAAACAAGTGTTAACTGATTTGCAGGCAAGAGATTTAAGGCATGTTTGGCATCCTTGTTCACAAATGAAGGATTATGAGCAATTTCCACCAATCGTCATTAAAAAAGGACAAGGTGTATGGCTCTATGATGAAAATAATCATCGCTATTTAGATGCTGTCTCCTCCTGGTGGGTAAATTTATTTGGACATGCGAATCCTCGAATAAGTCAAGTATTAAGTGATCAGGCATTTACATTAGAGCATACAATTTTTGCGAATTTTACACATGAGCCAGCGGTTAAAGTAGCTGAAAAATTAGTAGATTTAACGCCAGTTAGTTTGAATAAAGTATTTTTTGCAGACAATGGCTCATCCGCTATAGAGGTTGCATTAAAAATGAGCTTTCAATATCATATGCAAACGGGAAAAACTGCAAAAAAACGCTTCTTGGCTTTAACAGATGCCTACCATGGTGAGACACTTGGCGCTTTATCTGTTGGTGGAGTAGGGCTTTATAACGAAGTATACCAACCCTTGTTATTAGATACCTTACGTGCACAAGGGCCAGATTGCTTTAGATGTCCTTTTCAAGATAAGCCAGAAAGCTGTCATGCTCAATGTATTCAGTATGTTGAAGAAGAGCTTCATGCGCATCATGAAGAAATGACAGCTGTGATTATTGAGCCACTTATTCAAGCAGCTGCGGGCATGAAAATGTATCCGCCAATCTATTTAAAGCAATTACGAGAGCTTTGTACAGCCTACGATGTACACTTAATTGCAGATGAAATTGCAGTTGGGTTTGGACGAACTGGTACATTATTTGCCTGTGAGCAAGCACAGATTGCACCGGATTTTATGTGCTTGTCAAAAGGTTTAACAGGTGGCTATTTACCGCTATCCACGGTAATAACCACTGATGACATTTACAATGCCTTTTACGATGATTACGGAACAATGAAAGCATTTTTACATTCTCATAGCTATTCTGGAAATCCGCTTGCTTGTCGTGTAGCACTAGAGGTATTGACAATGTTTGAAGAGGACCAGGTTATCGATATGATTCAAAATAAGGGAGAACGAATGCGAGCGTTAGCACAGGCGGCATTTGATCAATTACCCTATGTTGGAGAGTATCGACAGATAGGGTTAGTGGGTGCCATTGAGCTAGTCGCCAATTATCGGACAAAGGAGCCATTCCCAAATGAGGCGCGTATTGGCTATCAAATTTATCAGCGTGCTTTAGCAAAGGGCTTACTGATTCGCCCACTTGGCAATATATTATATTTTATGCCGCCTTACATTATTTCTGATGAAGAAATGAGATTTATGATTCATACAACAAAAGAAACGATTGTACAATTTTTTGAGGAGTGGGAGGGCATAAATTGTTTAAACGACAATCAACACTGTCCCTCGTCATGATTGCGATGTTTGCAGCTTTAACGGCAATTGGTGCATTTATTAAGATACCGTTACCAGTAGTGCCCTTTACACTACAAATTATCTTTGTTTTTTTAGCTGGAAGCTTACTTGGTAGTCGTAATGGATTTCAAAGTCAGCTCGTTTACATAGGGGTCGGTTTAGTTGGATTACCTGTTTTTACACAGGGCGGAGGCATTACCTATGTATTGCAGCCAACATTTGGCTACCTCATCGGCTTTGCACTAGCAGCATTCATCATAGGATTCATCATTGAAAGAATAGATTCACCAACGAAAAAACATTTTATTGGTGCAAATATTGTGGGGCTTATTATTATTTATGCGATTGCGGTACCTTACTTATATTTATCAATGAATTTCTGGCTCCATATGCAAACGAGCTGGTCTCATATATTTGTAGTTGGTTTTTTAAATAGTATTGTTGCAGATTTTTGCTTAGCTTTAGCGTCTGCACTGTTAGCCGAACGCTTATATAAGGTATTTCAGTCAGTAAGAACAGTGAAAATCATGCAAGTAGAAAGGGAGAATGTTTAGTGAATTGGTTACAGTTAGCAGAGGATGTAATTGCAGGTAAGGTGATTAGTAATGATGAAGCACTTGCCATTTTAAATAGTGATGATGATGAACTATTAAAGGTAATGGATGGTGCATTTGCCATTCGTAAGCATTATTATGGGAAAAAAGTAAAATTGAATATGATTATGAACGCGAAAAGTGGCTATTGTCCAGAGGATTGTGGCTATTGTTCCCAATCATCTAAATCATCTGCACCGATTGAAAAATATCCATTTATTACGAAGGAAGAAATTTTAGAGGGTGCAAAACGAGCATTTGACAATAAAATTGGCACCTATTGCATCGTGGCAAGTGGACGTGGGCCAACGCGGAAGGATGTCAATGTTGTCAGTGAAGCAGTCACTGAAATTAAAGAGAAGTATGGCTTAAAAGTATGTGCCTGTCTTGGCTTATTAAAAGAAGAACAGGCACAGCAATTAAAAGAGGCGGGGGTAGATCGCTACAATCATAATTTAAATACATCAGAGCGTCATCACTCATACATTACTACATCGCATACCTATGAGGATCGTGTGAATACGGTAGAAATTGCAAAAAAGCATGGAATTTCGCCTTGCTCAGGAGCAATCATTGGAATGAAGGAAACAAAAGAGGATGTCGTCAACATTGCGCGTGCCCTACATCAATTAGATGCTGATTCGATCCCAGTCAATTTTTTAAATGCTATAGACGGCACAAAGCTGGAAGGGACAAAGGAATTAAATCCACGATATTGTTTAAAGGTTTTAGCATTGTTCCGTTATATAAATCCAACAAAGGAAATTCGTATTTCTGGTGGTCGTGAAGTCAATCTTGGGTCCCTTCAGCCACTGGGAATGTATGCGGCAAATAGCATTTTTGTAGGAGATTATTTAACAACAGCAGGCCAAGAGGCAAATAGCGATTATCGTATGCTTGAGGATTTAGGCTTTGAAATTGAATTAACAAAAAAGCAGGAAGAAGTATTCTGCTAAATACATGCTTATGAAATAAAAATCTACTACTACAATTTATTATTTAATGGGCATGCATGGATATAAACCGTATGGTCGTCGTGGACGGTGCTAAAAACTAAGGCTTAAAAGTTTCATTCAAAAAGAATGAATTTCTTGATGCCTTACAATTATCGTTTTTAGCACCTATTCTACCAAAGTCCTCTTTTCTATAAAATTCATTTGCTAAAAGTGATTAAACATTTTTGTAATTCATACCTCATGATTACAAAACAAGACTGGATTCAACTGGATAATGTTTATCTAGAACACGTTGATATGTTTGTTCGATATTATCTAGTAGTATCACTACTTCAATACCTTTTCCTTTTGGTCTTAAACCGCCTTTTTTAAAATAATGATTTTCATTAAGAACGTTATCAGATGTTAATAATAAAGCAAAATTCTTCATTTTAATAATTGCACTAACTTCGGTCTTATTATGAAATGTAATGTAAATCTTCAACGAATAATTCTAATCGAAATTCCATCAATATTCTCCTTCTGTATTATTATGTATAGTTTATATGGAGTAAAAAACTAAGTACATAAAAACGACTTGCTTAAACGTCACTATGACAAATTTATAAAGTAACGCCAAAACCCAGGTACTCAATTAATTTGAGCCTAGGCATTTTTTATTAATATTGTTGGTATATTTGGTAATTCGAACTATACTTAATAATAGCAAATATTAGGAGCGATAAAGCATGGTTAAAGCTTTCAATTGTCCAAACTGTGCTGCAGTATTTGACCCTAAACAAATTAATTGTGAATACTGTGGTAGTTACATCATTACGTCAGAAGCAAAACAGATTACATACGATTATAACGAATTCAAACTTACAAATAGAAAAATCTTTTTCCATGAGATTGAAATGAATACAAATGAATTTCCAATTCGCTCAGGTTTAGCAAACATGTATTACAGTGCAACTAAATCTGACGGTGGCCGTTTGTTGTTAACAAATCAACGGTTGATCTTTTGTGCCCATGCCTTAAATATTAATCCAAATTTATTTTGGGAACTAAGTTTAAAAGAAGTAAATCGAGCAGAACTAGGTTTAAATCTCCTTATTTCCCAAAGAGTAAAAATCTTCGATGTGAAAGATAATGAAACAACCTTTGTCGTATATGGCGGGAAAAGTTGGATAGATGAAATCCAGCATGCTTTACACAAAATGGGGTAGCATCATAAAGATGCTGGATTTACAACGCTAAGTAAAAAATCTTCTAAAACAACGCTTTGGTAATTATTTTAAATTCAAATATTTCCCTTTTTTGTCGATAAAATCACAAAGATAAAAAAGGTGGTTAGAAAATGATAGGGAAAGTTGGACAAACACAAAGTAATTTTTTTGAAAATGCGCATCAGAGAAATACGACAAAAAATACAACATCGCCAACTACTAAAACAGACGAATTTATTCGTTCTTCAGGTAAAGGGGGTTTGTGGGGCTATTCGATGAAGGAAGTAAAAAATCCTTTAGGAAGGAGCTATTCAGCATTTAGTTCCATTTCCGCACCAGATTGGAGTAGGATTCCTACAAAAGGCGGGCGAACGTTATCAAATGAAGAGATGCTCGAACAAATCAAAAGCGTAGCACAGCGTGAAGCCATGATGAGGTATTCAAACAACTATGAACAATCTGATCATATAGAGCGAATGAAAGACTATTTATCTACACAATATATTTCTGATGTTTCACCAGACCGAAAAGCCTTGTACAAACAAGCAGAAAAAGAGCTGCAAAAAGCAAAAGAAGAACAACCGACATATCCAATAAACTTTACACTCGTCGATATATTGTCTGGTTTGGATGAGGTCAAAGGTTTTAATAGCAAATACGGAAATATTACAACTGCTTATACGACAGGTTATGGAGAAGAATATGAACTGAATATTGGCGGTCAGCGTGTGATGGGCACTTCAAGAGGCATTTGGAGGTATTATCCAACCCCTCTAGAAGAAATGAAGAGGGAGGAATTTTGCAAAATATATAATATGGAAATGGAGCATTCAAAAAGAATATTAGAAAAGCAATAATAAGATATATAAAACAAAAAATAAAGTTCAAGAATCAAATAGACCAGGCGCTCATAAAAATGTGAACTGCACCCCGTCAAGTAGACAGTGGAAATAATAAAAAATGTATTAAGCGGCTTGATTCCTGAATTCTAAAGGGCTCAAGCCGTTTAATCTTTTCTGGTAGCGATAGTGATTATAGAAATGAATATAGTCATCTATCGCTACTTTTAACTCTTCATATGAATCGTACTTATGTAGATAATACTTCTCACATTTCAATGTGCCCCAAAATGCTTCAATCGGTCCGTTATCAATACATCGACCTACACGTGACATACTTTGTATCAGTTTTGCTTTATCGATGAATCGCTTAAATCTGTGTGATGTATATTGAAAGCCTCGCTCGCTATGAATTAATGGCTGCTCACCTTCTTTTAATGAACGAATCGCTAATTTTATCTTGTTAAATTTTTTTGGCTGCTCTTTAGCTGCTATTGCTTGATGTGATAGTGATATGTTGCTTCTAGAATACCGACCTGTTTAAAGATGTCTTTTAATCGGAACCCCCCTTCTTTGAGTTCAAAGGCGATTGCTGCTTGTGCTTTTGGAGGAAGGCATCCGGGTTCTCTCGAAAAGCCTTCAACTTTTTTAAATACGCAACCTCTAGACGAAGTAGTTCATTTTCACGTTCTAACTGCCCCTCATGAGACATTGTTTTTTCTGCTTTTGTCACTGTAGCTTTTGTTTTTTTAGACATAGAGGGCCTTTCTCTCGCATGTTTCAGGCCTTCTACTCCTTCTTTTAAAAAATTACTGTTCCAAGTTGCGACCTTTTAAATACTCTTGAACAATCTTTAATTTAAAACCTTGGTTATTACGCCAAAAAGTCTAACTTTTGGGGTGCAGCACCGTGATGGGTGATCTTTTTTCTTCCGTTTTTATAACTTGTCGTGGAAAAGGCGTTTATACGGTTTTTCTATATGAGACGAAATAGCAGTAGGAACTGTTGGGTAGAGGATGAAACGTATGGTGTTGTCGCACATTGAGATTCCACTTTATGCCTAAAAAACATGGCTTTTCACAAAATGTTCAATGAAAGCGTTTTGAAATTGAACAGTTTGTGAAGGGCTTCACATAAGGCTTTATTTTTACAAAAATCAGCGTAAAATAAGAATCAGGTAAGGCAATGATAAAATATAGTTTACAGGAAGTATCACATTGTTCGGTGATTGTTAAATACAAAAAACAAGTTTGAAGGGAGAATTTTCTATGTGGGTCATTACAGTATTTGATAAAAAGGATGTTCGAATTTTTGAATACACAAACAAAAGTGAGGCTACACAAGCATTGGCTAAATTCAAAAAAAATGCCGTTTTAACATATACAAAATAAATTTGAGGCGGCAGCCCTTTTCGACGCTATAGCGTACGAGAAGGGTTGTTTTTTGCTATGATTGAACAAGAATTGAAATCGCACTATAGACCAATAAAAGAGCCATGATGATATTAAAAGGTTGCCGATATTGATGAAGCATTTTTTGGAAAGCTGAACCAAACAGAGCCCAGCTACTTGTACTGAGGATGCCAACGATTCCTAAAAATACAGCGAAAAGAAAAAAGCTAAAATATGAAGAATAATAAGGGAGGATATAGGTTGCTACTACAGTAATGCCAAACAATATCCCTTTAGGATTTATAAATTGTAATAAAATACCTACTAAAAATAAATGATTGTTGTTGCCTTCTTCTTTTTCAAGATCACTGGCTTTGCTTTTTACTATTTTAAAGGCTAAATACAACATATAGCCAACCCCAAATAGGGTCAAGGGTAACTTTATAAAGGGCATAATATTTGTCAGGGCAATATTAAAAAAGCTACATAAACCAATCAGCATAAAAAAGCCTGCACCGACTCCGAGAGAAAAGGGAATCGTTTTTGTAAAACCTTGTTTATTGGCAAATAGCATGGCCATAAAGTTATTAGGACCTGGGGTAAAACTTGTAATGACAACGAAAGTTAAAAAAGAAAATAATGGCACTGTAGTCCCTCCTTTTTGATAGTATGTTATAATGTTCGAAATAAACAATATAACGTTCGTGCTTTTTATTATACAAAATGTACGTTATATTGTACATACAAAAGGGGTGTTGAAAGATAGAAGAAATTCATCTTGTGTTTGCAAAAAATTTAAAAGCTATTCGAGAGAAGGAAAAGCTAAGCCTAGAGAAAGTTTCACAGCTTTGTGGAGTAAGTAAGACCATGATAGGGCAAATTGAACGAGGGGAATCGAGCCCAACGCTCACAACCATTTGGAAGATTGCAAATGGTCTAAAGGTTTCATTTACGACGCTCATTAATCAACCACAACCTGAAACAGAGGTAATTTTATTAGAGGATGTTCAAGTATTAACGGAGGATAATGGAAGGTATAGGGTTTATCCTTATTTTTCTTTTCAGGAGGAGAATCGCTTCGAAATTTATACTGTGGAGATTGACCATCAAGGAAAGTTAATTGCCGAGGCACATCGAGATGGGACAGAAGAATTTATCACGGTTTTTGATGGGGAACTAGCATTGACGATCAATGACAAGCAATACACCATAAAAGCTGGTGACTCTATTCGATTTAAAGCAGATCGGCCGCACATCTATTTTAATGCGGGCCAGTCCTTAACACGGTTAAGTATGACAATCTATTATCCTATATAAACAAACCGTATGAGCGAATCTAAAAAGCTCATACGGTTTCTTTGATGTAGATTATAAAATGCTACCTAATCGTTTAATGCCTTCACGAATAATTTCAGGGGTTGCATTTGTATAATTAAGACGCATTGTACTTACTCCCGTTTTTGCTGTATAGAATGGGTCGCCAGGGACAAATGCTACTTTTTGCTCCATTGCTTTGTGGAAGACATCAAGAGCTGATGCACCATTGTTCATCGTAGCCCAAATAAACATACCACCCTCAGGTCTTGTATACTCCACATGTGCCGGGAAGAACTCTTGCATCGCATCTAGCATTGCTTCAGCTTGATTTTTATATAATGTTATAATTTTCTGAACATGCTCAGTATAATCATTGTTTGCTAGATAGTCATAAATTACATATTGAGCAAAAATATTTGTGTGTAGATCAGTTGCTTGCTTTGCTGTTTCAATATGTTGCATGAGCTCTTTATTCTTTGTAATGATAAAGCCTAGACGCATTCCTGGCGTAATCGTTTTAGAGAAAGAACCAAGTAAAATGCTGTTCTCTAATTTGCCTGCACCGATGTATGGCAGTGGCTCGCCCTGAAAGCGCAATTCTCCATATGGATCATCCTCAATTAACGCCACATCATATTTTGCGATGATGTCGCAAATCTGCTGACGTTTTTCTTTAGAATACGTTAGCCCTGTTGGATTTTGGAAATTTGGAACTGTATAAATAAATTTTACATTTGGCTGTTGTAGGGCTTTCTCTAGCTCTTCTAAATTTAGACCATCATTTTCGAGTGTTACACCATAAAATGTTGGCTCACTTAATGTAAAGGCTTGAATGGCACCTAAATAACCAGGCTCTTCAATAACGATGCCGTCTCCTTTGTTAATTAGTACCTTTCCAATTAATTCAAGAGCTTGCTGTGAACCTGTAGTAATAAAGACATCATCAGCGTGAACATCTAATCCATGTAGACGTTGGTATTTTGCAGCAATGTACTCACGTAATGGTGCATATCCCTGTGTTGAAGAATATTGGAATAGTCGGCTACCATTTTCTGTGATGGCATGATCGACAGATGCTCTTAACGCATCGATTGGGAAAGAGATGGGGTTAGGAAGACCCCCTGCAAAGGAAATAACGTCCTCTGCATCTGTTACTTTCAAGATATTGCGGATGAATGAAGAAGGTGTTTTTAAGATTCTTTCTGAATATTGCATAATTAATCGTTCCTTTTTTCTGATTTTTTAAAAATTATAGCATTGAAATCACATGCATACAATATTATCATTGTATGCAAGACAATTAAAATATTGTATGCAAAAATGACGAGAAAAGGAGCATAGAGAATGCCAGTAAATTCATTTGAAGAGTATCCAATGAGCTGGAGACCAAATATTAGCAATATTTCAGCTCCATTATATATAGCCATAGCTGAACAGCTTGAACAAGATATAAAGGACGGGAAGCTCTTACCTGGGACAAAGCTGCCCCCGCAACGGGAATTAGCTGACTTTTTAGATGTTAATTTAAGTACAATCACAAGAGCTTTTAAACTTTGTGGGCAAAAGGGGCTCATCTATGCTTCGATAGGAAGCGGAACATTTGTGTCCTCTGATGCCGCAACCAATAAAATTTTATTACCCACTAACCATTCCCCTCATATGATCGAAATGGGCTCTGTTCTGCCAGATAACTATGTAAATGAAGATATTACTCGTTATATGAAAAAAATGATGAATGATTCTAATTTTAATAAACTCTTTCAATATGGACGTCTTGAAGGAAATGTGTGGCAAAATGAGGCAGCATTAAAGCTTTTAGAAAAAGTCAATTTTCAAACGGATCAGCCTATTTTGCTTGGGGCTGGGGGACAAAATGCGATTGTCGGAACATTAGCTGCTTTATTCCAAGCGGGAGATAGAATTGGCACAGACCCTATCACCTATGCTGGGATAAAAACAGCTGCCAATATGTTAGGAATCCAACTAGTAGCAATACAGCAAAAGGATGGTGAAATGACCAGAGAGGGGCTATTATATGCCTGTAAAAATGAGCATATTAAAGGTTTGTATGTAATTCCGGATTTTCACAACCCAACTACTCACACAATGTCTTTAGAAACAAGGAGAATGATTGCAGAAGTAGCAAGGGATACAGGTTTAATTATTATTGAGGATGCCATCTATAGCTTTTTGAAGGAGCAGCCTCTTGCACCGATAGCTTCCTATGCACCAGAAAAAGTTATTTATATTGCCAGCTTGTCTAAAACCATATCACCTGGATTACGATTATCGTATATCATTACACCTTCAGCACTGCGAAAAAGAATAATGGAGACGCTTTATAATATCAATATTTCGATATCACCAATGATGCTAGAGCTTGCCACAAGATTGATTCATGATGGTGTAGCAGAAACGATTTTAGAAAAACACAAGTTGTATGCAAAGCAACAAAATGCATTGGTTAATCAATACCTAGGTAATTACAATATTTTAGGGGATGAAGCATGTATTTTCAGATGGCTTATACTTCCTGATAAATTTACAGGTGTACAGTTTGAATTGCTTGCAGCAAAGGCTGGTGTACAGGTGTATGCTGCAGAGCGTTTTGCAGTGGGAAATGCGAAACCGATCAACGCAGTTCGACTAGCCATTACTGCACCGGAGAATCAGCTTGAACAGGCACTCATTATTTTGAAGGATTTACTTGAAAGCAATGGAGATTATACATTTGTTGATTAAAGAAAAGAAGGCTTATAATAGGGCTATGTAAGGAAAAGTGGTGATAGGGATGACGCATAAAGGGCGTATTATTTTTCATGTAGATATGAATAGTTTTTATGCTTCAGTTGAACAGGCACATAACCCAAGCTTAAAGGGTAAGCCTATAGCGATTGCTGGGAACCCAAAAGAACGCCGCGGTATTCTTGTCACTTGCTCGTATGAGGCAAGGGCTCTCGGGATTTACACAACAATGACAGTTCATGAGGCATTGAGAAAATGTCCCGAATTATTGTTATTACCACCAGATTTTCAAAAGTATCGTGAAGCATCCAAGCAGATGTTTACCATACTACGTAGCTATACCGATTTAGTGGAGCCTGTTTCTATTGATGAGGGGTATATGGATGTTACTGAATTAAGTAAGGAGCGACATGCACTTAATATTGCCCAGGAAATACAAGATCAAATACATGCAGAGCTTGATTTACCATGCTCTATTGGTATTGCACCAAATAAATTTTTGGCAAAAACAGCCTCTGATATGAAAAAACCAATGGGCATTACTGTATTACGAATCCGAGATATTGAGCAAATTCTTTGGCCTTTTGATGTTGTTACTATGCATGGCATTGGGACTAGTACAGCCAAAAAATTAAATGCACACAGTATTTTTACAATTGGCGATTTAGCTAAAGCTGAGGAATATACGATAAAGCAGATTTTAGGAAAGAATGGTGTACGTCTCCATGCTAGGGCGAATGGGGAGGATTCAAGAATGGTAGATCCAGATGCCATTTTTGATACAAAAAGTGTTGGGAACTCCACAACCTTACCAGAGGATGTAGTAGACATTCGGATTCTACATAAAACAATTGATGGACTTTGTCAAAAGGTTGCGGAACGATTAGATGCCAAACGTCTGGCGGGTTCAACAGTAAGCATACAAATCCGTGATGCAGATTGGCATAATCATACACGCTCAAAAACGGTATCCAATGCTATTTATCGCTTTGAAGAAATTTACCAAGTTGCCTGTGAACTCTTTGATAAGCATTGGGATGAGGCACCTGTTAGATTATTAGGCGTGACAGTGTCAAATGTTGTGGATCGTAAAGATTTTTCACAGCAGCTTTCTATTTTCAATTTTGAAGAGCATATCAAGGACGAACCTATAATAAAAATTGTTGATGAAATCGAAGCACGCTTTGGGAAGGGCATTATTAAGCGAGGGGTTGATATCGGCAAACGCTCAAACTATCAATCACAAACGAGCTTTAGTAAAGATTTTTTAGATGATCATGAGTAGTATTGGGGGATTGGGTTATGGATTATCAAGAATATGGTAGTGAACATACCACTTTTGTGATGTTTATTCATGGTGGTGGCGTTGGGGGATGGATGTGGGATAAACAAATCCAACATTTTTCCAAATTTCACTGTGTTGTGCCAGAATTAATAGATGACGATATGCATTTTTCAATTGAAGAGTGTGCCAGGAAACTTCTAAAAATAATAGAAGAAAAAGCACATGGTAAACATGTCACAGTGATCGGCTTTTCTTTAGGTGCACAAATTATTGTAAAAATGCTAAGTTTAAATGCTCAATTGATAGATAATGCGATTATTAACAGTGCTTTAGTTATACCTTCTCCAATTACAAAAAAGCTGATAGGACCATTCATTACATTATCTTTTCCTCTCATAAAAAATAAATCATTCGCAAAGCTACAAGCTAAAGCATTGTATATAAATCAAGAATATTTTCAGCAGTATTATCAAGATAGTTTAAAAATAAAAATAGAAACACTTACGAATATTCTGCAAGAAAATATGTCCTTTGCAATCCCTGACAACTTTTCTCAAGCTAGCTGCCAGATTTTGGTGACCGTTGGTGAAAGGGAAAAGGGAATCATGAAAAAATCTGCTAGACTGCTAGTTAATCGTAATCCCAATTGTAAGGGTGTTGTGCTATCTAATATTGGCCATGGTATATCTTTCGCAAATCCTACATTCTTTAACCATTTTGTTGAGAATTGGATGAAGGAGGGGCATCTGCCAGAAGGAAAAATTATTCATTAAAAAGAACCTACATAACTTAAAGCTAGTAGATTCAGTAAAGTTTTCATTAGTTAAAATAGTGAGGGTATAAATCCTTATGCGCTTCTACCCAGTGCTTCATTTCAATGACCATCTCCTCATAGCTAGGGACAACAAATGAAAAATCGTTTCGAGTATTAATAAGCGTTTTATCGACGTTCAGAAGTTGACATGCATGGATGGTTGCCTGATTGTCCTTAAAGTGTTTATTGAATAGCTGCAAAAGATCGTACTTTGAAATACTCTGATTGTTAACGAGGTGATAGATGCCTGTTATTCCTTCAGATGGTGCACGCTCTATCGCCTTTGCTAGAGCAAGAGTAGTAACTCCCGTCCAAATCGCGCCAGTATAGCCGTTCATCATGTTTTGCTGTTTCATAAACCAGTTGAAGAGGCCAATACCATCCACCTTCATATCGGGTCCAATAATAGAATTACGCAATGTTAAGTGTTTTGGATTTTCGATTTCTCCTAATCCCTTTGTACGATCATAAAAGGTTTCCCCATCACGCAGGCTATTTTCCTGATAGGGAGGCGCCTTTCCTGAGAATACGCAATCCGTGCTTAGATGAATAAGCTTCGTTTGACGATTTTCCAATAAGGAAACAATGGCATGTGGTAAATAGCTATTGACATAGATACTTTCCTTCTGATTCATCTCACAGGCATTATTAAGCATACCAATACAATTGATGACAACATCATAGGTATCATCTAGTAAAAGTGAACATAAAAAAATAGGATCTGTTATATCCCCGGTTCTATTTCTTCCATATGAAAAGGCAGTTCTAGAATAGGTTGTCACATCATGCCCTTGCTCACTCAAATAGATGGAAATGATGTGACCTGCCATTCCAGTAGCACCAAGCACTAAATATTTCAAGGCTTTCCTCCCGTCCAATGTTGTAGTTCTTCTTGCAGAAGAGTGAGCTTTAGTAACTTTTCTTTTATTTCAGCTACTGTCAGTATTTTTGTATTATTAGAGTTGTACTCATTCGATAATGTTATTTTCGGCGAGCCTTCTTCTAAATACTTTCCATAATTTAAATCGCGATTATCGGCAGGGATTCTATAAAAATTGCCCATATCGATGGCTTTTGCGGCCTCTTCCTTTGTTAATAACACCTCATACAGCTTTTCTCCATGTCGTGTTCCAATTGTTTGTATGCTATTCTGAGCTTGGAAAATTTCTAGTAACGCTTGAGCTAAATTCTCGATATAGGCTGCTGGAGATTTTTGTACCATAATATCTCCGTTCTCAGCATGATGGTAGGCGTATAAAACTAATTCTACCGCTTCATCAAGGGTCATCATAAAGCGCGTCATTTTTGGGTCTGTAATGGTTAAAGGCTTACCAGATTTAATTTGTTCGATAAATAAAGGAATGACAGAGCCTCGTGAAGCCATGACATTGCCATATCGTGTACCGCAGATCAATGTTTGATCTTGATGAACCATTCTTGATTTAGCAATTAAGGTTTTTTCCATCATCGCCTTGGAAATGCCCATCGCATTAACAGGATAGGCAGCTTTATCCGTAGATAAGCAAATAATTTTTTGTACACCAGCTTGAATAGCAGCGGTTAATACATTATCTGTTCCTAGAATATTTGTTTTCACAGCCTCTAAAGGAAAGAATTCGCAGGAAGGAACTTGCTTAAGAGCAGCGGCATGAAAAACATAATCGACATTATACATTGCATTATGGATGCTTTGAATATCTCGTACATCCCCAATAAAAAATTTAAGATTAGGATGCTGATAGAGCTTACGCATATCATCTTGTTTTTTCTCATCTCTAGAGAAAATACGAATTTCTTGAATGTCGGTATTTAAAAACTTTTTTAATACCGCATTGCCAAAAGAGCCAGTGCCCCCGGTGATTAGCAAAATTTTATCTTTAAACATTGTTTTGACTGTCACACCTCCTCAATCAATTTTGAAAATGCTGTTATTTTAAGCCTCTTCGGTGTAAATCATATTCAGAATTTTCTCTCGGAAAGTTATACCAATAGGCTAATTCATTTGTATATTTACTAGTGGGGTTTTTATCCATTAAGGCACAATTAAAATCCCAATCCCCAGCAATATCTTTTCTTATAGTAAATTTCGCATCTCCTATTAAACTTCTTCGAATAATTTTAAATTGTCCAGGTAATGTATAACGATTGGAGTCATCTTTTATAAATGCATAACCAGCCTTTGTTAGCATGTTGTAATAATAAATATCATATTGACCATCTACCTGTGCTAACACATTACGTATAGCGGGCAAATAATGATCATCACTATCGATGATGGCAATATAATCGCCTGTAGCCTCTTCAATACAGCGGTTGTAAGCTACACTAGCTCCTAGATTACGTGGGTGGGCAATAATTTTTAAGGCAGGACAGCCTTTTTGATAGTCTTTTAATAGTGCTAAAGTATGATCCGTAGAGCCGTCATCACAAACGATAATTTCATAGGCATATTCTTTTGGAATACTGTCAAGCATTGTTACAATCCACTCCGCACTATTATAGGCAGGGGATAAGAAGCTAATTTTCATGGAAACCCTCAATTCTTTTGGATTTGTACTTTGCTGGCTTTTTGCAAGGATGCTATTGTAAAGGATTCTTTATTACAATATGCATTGTAGAGAGTTACTTCATAGGCAATTGCTTACTTTAATAAGAGAGAGAATACAAAAAGGAGTTGCCTATTTGCTAGAGGCGATGTTATTCATTTTTCCTGAGCCTACTAATCTGTTCACATTCATAATGACTAGTTCATAAAGTAGGGAGAGCACGCCATTTAAGGGGGATAGTATGTCGAAAAAAATTGCTTTTATTTGTAGCGTGGAATCCTACAAGCTTTCCGATGCACATATTTTCAAAGATCTTTGTCTTGTTCCAATTTTATTAGGGGAATACTTAGGCTATGATGTTACAATTTTAACGACTGAAATAAATGAAGCCTTGTTGAAAGAGACCTTTCCAGCTGTAACCTTTCAGCACATTCCTTTTGAAGATGATTATGTGGCAAATATGAATAACTATTTAAAGGAGCATGCCGAGGAAATTGATATTGTTTTTGCTATAGGTCCGTATCCTTCTTATTTATCCATCTTAAAAACCTATAAAAATTGTCATCCAAATGGCAAGATTTACATGAAATTAGATGTGAATCGTTTTTGGCTAAATCGATTAAAAACCTATCCATATTTTCCAGAATTGCTACAGCTTTGCGATGTTCTTTCCTCGGAATGTGAAGCCATTCAAAAATCTATCATTGAGTTTTTGAATTTGGATATTAAGCATGTAACAAATGGTTATTATGAGTTGTTCCAAACAGAGCCTGTTTTGTTTACCGAGAAGAGAAATAGGATACTGATGGTAGGTCGATTGGATGCTCCTGAGAAACAGACTTTGTTAGCCGTTAAAGCATTTTTAGCCGCACAACTCTCAGATTGGGAGCTGCGCTTAGTGGGTCCGATGTCAGAGGATTTTAAGCAGGAAATACGAAATCTTACGGATGGAAGCCCAATAGGAAGTAAAGTAATTATGGTAGGACCTATTTATAATAAAGAACAATTAGAAGTGGAGTACAGGCGCGCTAAAATATTTTGTTTAACCTCTCTCGTGGAGTGCTATGCACATGTGTTTGCAGAGGCAGCCAAAAACGGCTGTTACATCGTGACGACCGATGTTGATGGTGCCGCTGATATTACCCATCATCAACGATTTGGTACGATTCACCCAACACATGATTGGGAAAGTGTAGCACAAACATTAAAGCAAGTAACAAAGCAGGAGCAATTACTAGCAGATACATGTGAGCAGCTCCAAGCGTTTGCAAGAACAGAATTAAATTGGAAGCATATAGTGAAAAAGGTTGCTGAATATTTACAGGAAAAGCCCCTTTAATGTGAGACTTGCTCGAATTAGTGGAGAATTCTTTTCTTTATCCCATTATTTCCTTTATAATGAGAGCTAGATTCATATTTTTTGACAATCATGGGTAGACATAAGGGGAGAGTAGCATGGACATATTTCAAGCAACTATGAATGAATTAGAAGAGGTAGCAATGCTTTTTAATGAATACCGCCAATTCTATGGGATTGAATCAGATCAAAGCAGTGCAAAGGCATTTTTACAATTACGAATGGCCTTAAAGGAATCCGTTATTTTTATGGCTGTAGAGAATGACAAGGCGGTTGGATTTACGCAATTATATCCTACTTTTTCTTCCATTGCTTTACAGCGTGCATATATTTTAAATGATATATATGTGAAGGAAGATGCAAGAGGCCAAGGGGTGGGCACAGCATTAATGCAAAAGGTATTTCAATATTGTGAGCAGCAATCCGCTCGTTATGTCACACTTCAAACAGCCGCTGATAATATTAATGCACGGAAGCTATACGAAAATCTTCATATGAAACAAGATCAATATTGTAATTACGTAAAGTATTTTGATTAAGAAAAAAGCATCTCGTCATGTTACGGACGAAGATGCTTTTATTTAAGTATAAGAAAAACGCTAAGATCGGAGAGAAGAAAGCTCAGCTTTTCTCAAGCCACGCTTGGGTGAGGAGGAAAAGAGCTCGGCTTCCTTCAAAATTCGCTCGGGTGAGAAGTCAAAGAGCTCGGCTTCTCTCAAAATTCGCTCAGGTGAGAAGGCAAAGAGCTCGGCTTCTCTCAAAATTCGCTCAGGTGAGAAGCTAAAGAGCTCGGCTTCCCTCAAAATACGCTCAGGTGAAAAGTCAAAGAGCTCAGCTTCTCTCAAAATACGCTCAGGTGAAAAGCCAAAGAGCTCGGCTTCCCTCAAAATACGCTCAGGTGAAAAGCCAAAGAGCTCGGCTTCCTTCAAAATACGCTCAGGTGAAAAGCCAAAGAGCTCGGCTTCTCTCAAAATACGCTCAGGTGAAAAGTCAAAGAGCTCGTCTTCCTTCAAAATACGCTCAGGTGAAAAGCCAAAGAGCTCGGCTTCTCTCAAAATACGCTCAGGTGAAAAGCCAAAGAGCTCAGCTTCTCTCAAAATACGCTCAGGTGAGAAGTCAAAGAGCTCGGCTTCTCTCAAAATACGCTCAGGTAGAAAGCTAAAGAGCTTGGCTTCTCTCAAAATACGCTCAGGTGAGAAGCTAAAGAGCTCGTCTTCCTTCAAAATTCGCTCGGGTGAGAAGTCAAAGAGCTCGGCTTCCTTCAAAATTCGCTCGGGTGAGAAGTCAAAGAGCTCAGCTTCCTTCAAAATACGCTCAGGTGAGAAGGCAAAGAGCCTAGCTCCCCTCAAACCTCGCTCAGATGAAAAGCCAAAGAGCTCGTCTTCGCCTAATACTCGCTTAGGTGAAAAGCCAAAGAGCTCGGCTCCCTCAAAACACGCGCAGGTGAGATACCAAAGAGCTCGTCTTCCCTTAAGACTTGCTCAGGTAGACGCCAAAGAGCTAACATCCCCCAAGAAAAAGCTAGGGTACCAAAGCAAAGTACTTCAATTTTCTAAAAAACAACTCAGATACAAACCCTCAAATTAGCTCAATTAGTTTCTGTAAATCTTCTTTTGAACGAGGTAACTTAATGTTTTCTTTCAATAATTTTTTACTTTGTAAAGCAAGCGCCATTTCAAAGACCCAGGGACGTTCCAGATGAGCACGTTGCAGTAAATCCTCCTGATAAAACATCTCAACAGGGTCCCCATTATAGATGATTTTTCCACCTTCCATAACGATTATTTGATCTGCCCATTCATAGGCTAATGGGATGTCATGGGTGGCCAATAAAATGGTGCGATTTCCGTTTTCTAATTTCGCTAAATATTGCAAAACTTGTGCAGCATAATAATTATCGAGTCCTGCGGTTGGCTCGTCCAATAGTAAAACAGATGGCTCCATTGCTAGTACGCCTGCCACGGCTACCCGTTTTTTCTGACCCACACTTAAAAAATGTATTGGTTTATCGAGTAATGCTTCCACCTCTGTTTGTGCAACTGCCCAAGCCATTTTTTCCTCTATTTTTGTAGTTGTCCAGCCGAGGTTCAAAGGTCCAAATGCAATATCCTGCTTTACTGTACCAGAAAACAGCTGATTGTCTGCATCCTGAAAAACAATGCCAACCTGTTGACGTAACTCTTTTAATGCTTTTCTACTATAATGTAGCTCCTCGCCACAAAAGGCTATCGTTCCAGTAGTTGGTTTAAGAATGCCATTGAGATGCTGAAATAATGTAGATTTTCCCGCTCCATTATGACCAAGTAAGGCAATTTTTTTGCCCTTCGGAATTTGGAGTGTAATATCTGTTAGGGCGTGTGTCCCATCTGCATAGGCGTAAGAAAGCTGATTTAGTTCAAAGTAAAAGTCTGTGGTCATTAGAAAAACCCTCCATACACGATGAGGAATAGTAAGATAGCTGCAATACCTAGCCAGTTTTTCATGCTATAGGTTGCATTCTCCTGCCAATAGACCGTTTCGCCACCTCGTGCTTGCATGGCATTATTAAGTTCACGGCTTCGTTGGAACATTTCAGCAAATAATGCGGCAATAAGCATAGATATAGAGCGTAGCCACTGGGCAGGTGAGTGATAACCAAGTCGTGCCTGCTGAGCAAGATGAATTTTTTGCATACTGTCTAAAAAAATAAAAATAAATCGATATGTTAATTCCACTAGTTCAACAAACAGGGCAGGAATTCTACATTGTCGTAACACATGACAAATAGACTGTACAGATGTTGTTAGGATTAAAAAATATAAACAACTGACACTGCCTAGAACGATGAAAAAAAGTTGCTTTGCTGTAACTAAGCTTGCATTGCCCACAAAAATTGTCCAATCATTGAAAGAAAATGCCCAAATATGTGCAGGTAATTCGTTAGCCGCTGGGGCTATTGAAATTAGAATAGATAGTAAGCTAGATAGTAAAAAAAATCCGGGTAACAATAATAGTTTTAAATAATATTTCACAGGGATTTTAGCGCCTATAATGATAAAAGCACTCATTACAATAAATGTAATGAGTGAAATTCGTTCATCTCTCATGATAAGCGACAATAATAATAGTCCAAAAGAAAACAACATTTTTTCTAGCGGATGAACAGACGCTAGCTTATTCATATATGCATACTTATCAATGAGTAACATACTTAACTTTCTTTATGTTTGCCGCGCATTAAGCCAATAAAGTATCCGATAAATCCAGCACCTATAGCAGCTTGTAGTGCAAATAGTAGGCTTTCAATTTCTCCACTTGGTGGTTCCCATAAGCTTTCAAACCATGGTTCGTAGTCAGCATTTATTTCACCGATTGCTGCCTCTGCTTCACCATCTGCTCCTTCGAATTCTGCACCCTTTTGAATGAATAGAGGGATAATTGCTAATAACACAACGATAGCTAGCAGTAATAAGTTTTTTTTCATTCTAATGTGCCTCCTTTGTTGAAAAAACATGTAATGCTTTTAATTCGCTCACATTGTATTTTTTCAAGAAGTTCATCACGACTACGGTTAAAATCCCTTCACTAACAGCAAGAGGGATTTGTGTTAATGCAAAAATACCTGCAAATTTTGTGAATGACGCCATAAAGCCACCAACCTCAGAAGGGAAAGCAAGAGCTAATTGAACAGAAGTGACAATATATGTACCTAAGTCACCAAGCATAGCAGCTAAAAACACAGCTAAAGAAAATGAAAGACCCATTTTTTGCGAGCCTTTAAATACATAATAAGCAATAATTGGACCAACTACTGCCATAGAAAAGGCATTTGCTCCTAAAGTTGTAAGCCCTCCATGCGCTAAAAGTAAAGCTTGGAATAATAATACAATTGTTCCGATTACACTCATTGCTAATGGACCAAAAAGAACTGTACCGAGTCCAACTCCTGTTGGATGCGAGCAGCTTCCAGTTACTGAAGGAATTTTTAATGCTGATAAGACGAAGGCAAAGGCACCTGATAGTCCTAAAATCATTTTTGTTTCAGGGTTTGCATCGATCGTTTTACGAATTGAACGTAATCCTAAAATAATAAATGGAATAGATACAACCCACCAGAAAATGGCCCACTCAATTGGTAAAAAGCCCTCCATTATATGCATGGCGAATGCACGATTTGGCACAAATAAAAATGCCAATAAGAAATAACTAAGCTTCCAGCCTGAGAATTTCAAAACTTCTCCTCCTTACATATAGTTTTTGAATTAGCGTGCGAAAAATAAAAAACACTTCTCCATGGGAAAAGTGCATAGCTAAAACAAATAGAATTCGATTCTACTAAGCCGCACACCTATCCTCGTAGGTTGAAACGTTCACATTCTTTTCGGCAGGTCTCCTGGCTTTAGTTCCTCATTTTATAGGCCTTCCCATCCGTTGGACAGTGACATTCTCTATAAAACTCCCTAGTACAGTGGCGGGACCGCGCCGGACTTGAACCGGCTTCCCTTTTAAGCGAAATGATAAGCACTTCGCACCGAAAAAAGATGAAGTTGTGAGATTTCACGACAAAGTGTAACATAATTTTCCATCATGGTGCTATCTTTTTTTAGAAAAAATTTTTAAAATTGAGGTACAATCTAGAAAATTCTGATAAAATAAAAGAGAAATTTTTCTTTTTTCTACGAATTTTTTGATGAAATTTTAATGAAAATGTCACAATTTTAGAGAGAAATATTGTAATTTTAAAATTTTAAGATATGATAGAGACAGTTTTAAATTCATGTTAAACATACAAATTTGATATAAAAACATACATAAGTGCTTGAATATTTTCAAGATAATAGGGAAATTGGTGAAAGTCCAATACAGCCCCCGCTACTGTAATAGCTGATGAAATCGCAAATGCCACTAGTGCAAACTTGGGAAGGCGCGAAAGTAAATGGAAGCTTAAGTCAGGAAACCTGCTTATGGAATGATGCATGCAAACTTTTCGGAGGGAGAAGTTGAAGCAAAGGCGAATACCTGTAATTTATTCGACTTTATTTGGCTTCTACAAAACCTTTACTCTTCGATTAGAGTAAAGGTTTTTCTTGTTCCTAAACGTATTGAGGGGAGAACAACGATGACTACTTGGAATTTAGAGGGGATGCAGACACATCTTTTTATTTGTAATGGCAGTAGCTGTATGAAAAAAGAAGCAGAGGAAATTACGCAAGCCATTCGTGATGAGATACAGGTGCAGGCACTTGATAAAAAAATACATACAACCCGGACACGTTGTAATGGCAGATGTAAGGATGCATGTGTTGTCATTGCTTATCCGCAAGGGAATTGGTACCGTGTGCCAACAACTGAACATGCGAGGGCACTTGTGCAGGATTTACATCATGAGTCACTGCACCATGAACATGTTTTTACGCTTCGTGAGGGCACATTACAGCGGACAGCACAAACAACAGCCATTAAAGGCATCGAAAAGGTGAAAGAGGGGTAACAAAATGGCGCAAAAAGGGAAGATTTTCGTAGTTGGCTTTGGGCCTGGTGATTTTAATCATATTACGCATCGGGCTGTGGAGGCATTACAACAGAGTGATATGATCATAGGCTATAAAACATATGTAGAGCTAATTCAGGACTTAGTTAGTGCAAAATCCATTGTTAGTACGGGTATGACGGAGGAAGTATCTCGTGCGCAGGAAGCGGTACGCCAAGCAGAGGCAGGGAATATTGTTTCCGTTATTTCCAGCGGTGATTCTGGTGTATATGGAATGGCAGGGTTAGTGTATGAGGTATTAATCGAGCTTGGTTGGACGGAGGCAACCGGTGTAGAGGTAGAAATTGTTCCAGGTATTTCTGCTATCAACTCATGTGCAAGCTTACTAGGTGCACCAATTATGCATGATGCTTGTACGATTAGTTTAAGTGACCACCTAACACCATGGAATTTAATTGCGAAGCGAGTGGAAGCAGCAGCGATGGCGGATTTTGTGATTGCACTGTATAACCCAAAAAGTGGTCGACGGACAAGACAAATTGTGGAGGCCCAACGCATTTTATTAGAATATCGTTCACCTGATACACCAGTGGGACTTGTTAAAAGCGCTTATCGTGACCGTCAGGAGGTTACCATGACAACTTTAGCAGAAATGCTAGAGCATGATATTGGGATGCTGACAACGGTTATTATCGGGAATTCATCAACATTTTTCTATGATAATAAAATGATTACACCACGTGGCTATCAGCGCAAATACACACTTGGTGAGGAGAAGCAGCCATTACGTCCACACCAACGTTTAAGGGAAGAAAATGAACCATGGGCAATGAATCAAGAAACAGGAGAGGCACGCAATGACTTTGCGGCAGATCCCAACGCTAATCGTATCGAGCCCAGTTTAGCCATTTCTCCTAATCCAAAGCAAAAAAAAACTTCACTTGAGATGGCGACAGCAGCCTTAGCGATGGTCAACGGAACAAGTGAGGTAAAGGCAACGCCCAAGCTTGTGCAACAAAAAATCGAATCTATCTTTGAGTTAGCTGTGAGCCCAGGAGTAGCCAATAAATTTTTTACCCCGAAACAGATGATGACGCTAGCAGAGGTTGTCGGGAAGGATGGAACGATGGAATACACGCCAGACCATCAAATCCATTTAAAAATTCCAACAACGGAGCCAGAAAAAATTACAGCAAAGCTACTTGAGGTTGGATTCTTACTGGCTCCGATTGGGGATGTACTATCATTAAAGGCTTGTGACTTCTGTTATGGGGAAAAGGCTGATTCGATTCCATATGCCGAGGAGATTCAGAAGCAGCTTGGCGGAATGTCTTTACCGAAAACGTTGAATATTGGCTTTAATGGCTGTGGTATGGCATGCTATCGAGCAGTATTTGATGATATTGGTATTGTTTATCGTAAAAGTAAGTTCGATGTTTTTATTGGGGCAAAGCCAGTTGGTCGTACAGCACATGCTGCACAGCCAGTTGTAGAGGGACTAGAGCCTGAACAACTTATTCCGCTCATTACGGACATCATTGAAGAGTATAAAGCAAATGCCCATCCAAATGAACGTCTGTTTAAGTATTTTAAGCGTGTGAAAAAGATTCTGCATTTTACGTATCAGGACATGTCTTCAAAAATAAAAGTAGAGCCCGCTCCATGCGGTGACTAGTGAGGAGTAATGAGATGAAAGCAATTTTATTTGTCGGCCACGGGAGCCGTTTAGCAGCAGGAAATGATGAGGTGCGTACATTTATCGAGCAAATGGCACCTCGTATTGATGATAGCTTCTTAGTAGAAACGTGTTTCTTGGAGTTTGCTTCTCCAAACATTGAAGAGGGTATAACAAACTGTGTCAAGAAGGGTGCAACAGAGGTGCATGTGATTCCAATCATTCTTCTTCATGCAGGACATTCAAAGCTACATATTCCAGCAGAAATTGAGCATGCGCGTGAACATTATCCACATATTACATTCACATATGGTCAAACAATCGGTGTCCATGAAGAGATATTTGCAATTTTAGAGGATCGTTTAGTTGAAATCGGCTTCAATGCTGAAGAGGAGCAACAGGATACAGCTATATTATTAATTGCACGAGGCGGCAGTGACCCATATGCAAATGGAGACTTTTATAAAATTACACGTCTGCTATGGGAAAAATTGCCTGTGAAATATGTAGAAAGTGCCTTTATGGGGGTAACGGATCCTCGTGTCGAAGAGGGAATTGAGCGCTGTGTTAAGCTAGGTGCTAAAAAGATCATTATGCTTCCATACTTTTTATTCACGGGCATCCTAATGGAACGCATGAATGGTATGTGTCAACAATTTAACGACAAATACCCAGAGTGTGATATTCAAATTGCTGACTATTTTGGGTATCATGAACGCTTGCAAAATGTGCTACTTGAGCGTATTGAGCAGGCTGTAAATGGGACATCAACAGGTATGCAGGATTTAGAAAACTATCGAGCTTATGCAGCAGTGCATGGTCATGCGCATCATCATCACCATCATGACCATGATCACGACCACCATGATCATCATCACGAACATGACCACCACCATGAAGAGGAGTCTGTGAAATGATTTTCATGTTAGCAGGGACAAGTGATGCCAGAAACTTAGCTCTTGAAATACAGTCAGCAGGATATCAGGTAACAGCAACAGTTGTTACTGAGTCAGCAGCCTCTAGCCTTGCTGAGGTGGGTCTACCTCATTTAGTTGGACGGTTAACAGCTGAGGAAATGGCAGCAATTATGACAGAACAAGGCTATCGTTTAGTTGTAGATGCCTCTCATCCTTTTGCTGAGGAAGCTTCAAAAAATGCCATGGCAGCAGCGGAGCAAGCAAATATACCATATATTCGCTATGAACGCGCGCATGAACATTATTCTCATCCTCTTATAACGATAGTAAAAGATTATGAGGAGGCTGCTCACTTTGCAGCAGAAAAACGTGGTGTCATTATGCTAACAACAGGCAGTAAAACGCTTGCGACATTTACGAAGGTTTTACATGGTCTGGAGAATACAAGAGTGATTGCACGTATGCTACCAAGACTCGATAACATGGAAAAATGTGAGGCACTTGGTGTGGCGCAAAGGGACATAGTCGCTATACAGGGACCCTTTTCAAAGGAATTAAACGAAGCGCTTTTTCGTCAATATGATGTGACATTGATGATTACGAAGGAAAGTGGCAAGGTTGGTTCAGTGGATGAAAAGCTAGAGGCAGCACTTGCATGTGGCATTGAGACAATATTAATTGCAAGACCAAATATAAAGTATGGCCAGCAATATTCTACATTTACGGAAGTATTACAGGCAGTACAACACACACTTTAGGAGGCAATTCAGATGGATTTTAAAACAGATTTCAAACCTTTAACGGTAGACCCGGATAAAATTTACGATTACAGTTTTTCAATTATAGCAGAAGAAATGGGCGATCATGATTTTTCAGAGGATGAGTGGAAGGTTGTTCGTCGTATTATTCATGCATCTGCTGATTTTGAGCTTGGTCGTAGCGTTATTATTACTCCAGGGGCGATTGAGGCAGGTATCAAGTCTATTCTTGCAGGTCGCCATGTGATTGCTGATGTGCAAATGATCGAAAGTGGCTCAGGAAAAAAACGTTTCCAAAAGCATGGTGGGGATCTACATTGCTATATTGCAGATGAAGATGTCTCAGTAGAAGCGAAAAAACAAAATACAACACGTGCTATTATCTCCATGCAAAAAGCTGCTAAATTACATGAAGGTGGAATTTATGCCATTGGTAATGCACCAACTGCATTACTAGAGTTAATCCGTTTAATTAAAGAAGGCTTAGCAAAACCAGATCTAATTATCGGTATGCCAGTTGGCTTTGTATCTGCAGCTGAGTCAAAAGAGGAATTATTAAAATTAGAAGGTATTCCGTATATTACAAATGTTGGCCGTAAAGGCGGTAGTACAGTGACGGTTGCCGCTTTGAATGCCATTTCACTTTTAGCGGATGAACAGGCGAAAAAGTAATGGAGCGGAAGCCAAAAAAGGATCCCAAGGACATGCGTCACGGTTATACAACGGGAGCCTGTGCAACTGCGGTGGCAAAGGCAGCATTGCTAGCACTAATTACAAATGAAGAGCAGGAAACTAGTACAATTCATTTGCCAATTGGGAGAGATGCAACCTTTACAATCGAAAATTGTACGTTTGAAAACAATACGGTAAGGTGTGAAACCATAAAGGATGCTGGGGATGATCCAGATGCTACACATAAGGCACTTATTATTGGCACAGTGAGCTGGGCCGATACACCTGGCATTCATCTAGATGGTGGGATTGGTGTCGGGCGGGTAACAAAGCCCGGCTTACCAGTACCAGTTGGAGAAGCGGCTATTAATCCCGTACCTCGTAAAATGATTCATAGTACTGTACAGGGGGTTCTTGACGATTTTCAAATTAAGCGAGGCGTCAACGTTATTATTTCTGTCCCAGATGGTGAAGAAATTGCGAAAAAGACCTTAAATGGTCGTCTGGGGATCATAGGTGGTATTTCCATTTTAGGCACAAGGGGAACCGTCGTGCCTTTTTCGAGTTCCGCTTATATGGCAAGTATAGTGCAAGCAATAAGCGTTGCTAAGGCAGCTGGCTGTGAGCATTTAGTCATTACAACAGGGGGACGCAGTGAAAAGTACGGAATGGCGCAGTACCCTAATCTACCAGAAGAAGCTTTTATTGAAATGGGCGATTTTGTTGGCTTTACGTTAAAGCACTGTAAACGTCTCGGCATTAAGCGAGTCTCTCTTGTTGGCATGATGGGGAAATTCTCGAAAGTGGCGCAAGGTGTGATGATGGTGCATTCCAAAAGTGCTCCGATAGATTTTAATTTTTTAGCACAACTGGCTACAGATATTGGTGCAGATAAAGACACAATAGCTGCTGTACAGGAGGCCAATACCGCTTCACAGGTAGGCGAAATTATGGCAGAAAAGGGCTATGATGCATTTTTCCATCATTTATGTGAAGCTTGCTGTTACTCCTCCTTACACCATATTAAAGGCGGTTTAACGCTTTCCACATCGATTTATTCGATGCAGGGACAATTATTAGGAAGGGCTGATGACATTGCATCGATCAATGAAATTGATTGGGATCGGGGATAACGGACTAGAAAGCTTGCTCCCTCAATATAGACAGTGGATTGAAGACTGTGAGGTACTTGTTGGCGGGGAGCGTGTTCTGGAATTTTTCCCGACCTTTAAAGGCGAAAAAATAATGATTAAAGGTGGCCTTTCTACACTTGTTACTAGATTATCTGAAGAAACAAGAAATACTGTAATCCTAGCATCGGGTGATCCATTATTTTATGGAATCGGCAGTTACTTAGCGAAAAAGCTAGACATAGAGGTTTACCCATATATAAGCTCAGTGCAGCTTGCCTTTGCAAAGATGGGGGAAAGCTGGCAGGATGCCTATGTCACGAGTATTCATGGACGCTCCATGAAGGGCTTAGCGCAGCGTATTGATGGCAAAAAGAAAGTGGCGCTTCTAACAGATGCGGAAAACAATCCGAATGCACTAGCGCGTTATTTAAAGCAATTTGACATGACGGAATACCGAGCATTTGTTGCGGAAAACTTACAAGGCACCAATGAAAGATTCGGCTGGTATTCGCTTGATGAATTAGAAGAAGCTGATTTTTCTCCTTTAAATGTCGTTATTCTTCAGCAAATTTCAGAGCCAAAACATTATGCACTTGGCATTGATGATGAAGAATTCTCACAGCGTAAGCCAGATAAAGGGCTAATCACCAAAAAAGAAATTCGTGTATTAAGTTTGCAGGCAATGCAGCTTCAAAAGGATAGTATTATCTGGGATGTTGGGACTTGTACAGGTTCAATGGCGATTGAGGCTGGCAAGCTTGCGCCAGAAGGTCAAGTGTTTGCAGTGGAGAAAAATGCTCCAGATTTAGAAAATTGCCTACAAAACCAGCAAAAGTTCCGTGTCGATATTACGGCAATTCATAGTAAAGCGCCAGCAGGACTTGAAAACTTCCCTGACCCGGATGCCATTTTTATCGGCGGTACAGGAGGAGAAATGGTGGAGCTATTACAATTGTGTTGTGCACGCTTAAAGCGAAATGGACGTATTGTCCTAAATGCTGCAACCATCGAAAATTTATATAAGGCAGTGGAAGCATTTAAGGCATGTGGTCTTGCTGTAGACATTTTACAGGCACAGCTTGCTCGCAGTAAACCAATTCTAGATATGACACGCTTTGTTCCATTAAATCCTATTTATATTATTACGGCTTATCGAAAGGAAGAGAATCATGAGTAATCTTGGTATTTTATATGGCTTGGGTGTAGGTCCTGGCGACCCAGAATTAATTACAGTGAAGGCATTTCGTGTTATCCAGGAATCTCCAGTTATTGCCTATCCAAAAAAGCTAAGAGGCAGTAAAAGCTATGCACATCGAATCGTGGATGTTTATATTAATCCAGAGGAAAAGGATATGCTAGGCCTAGTTTTTCCAATGACGAAGAATGAGGCTGTATTAGAGCGTGAATGGACAAAATCTGTTGAGCTTGTTTATGAAAAATTGAAAGAAGGCAAAGACGTCGCGTTTGTTACAGAGGGAGATCCTCTATTATATAGTACGTTTATTCATATGATGAAGCTAATGCAGGACATGCACCCGGAAGTTGAAATCCGTACAGTTCCAGGTATTTCTTCGTTTAATGGTTCTGCATCACGCTTAGGAATTGCACTTGCGGATGGGGATGACAAAGTTGCCATTATACCTGCCCATGATGACTATAACGCAATGCGTGACGCCATTGAAAGTCATGATGCAGTTGTGTTTATTAAAGTGGCAAAGGTTATTGACCTAATGCTACAGGTGCTACGTGATTTAGATTTACTTGATAAGGCTTCAGTTGTCACAAAGGTAACATCTGACGAGGAAATTATTTGGGATGTACGTGAGCTAGACGGTGTCGAGCTAGAATATTTAACATTAATGGTGGTGCGTAAATAATGAAAAAAATCTATATTGTCGGCGCTGGTCCTGGTGATCCAGATTTAATTACAGTGAAAGGCTTACATATGCTACAAACGGCAGACGTGGTCATGTATACAGATTCTTTAGTCAATGAGGACCTAATTGCAAAAGCAAAGCCAGATGCTGAGGTAATCCGTACAGCAGGTATGCATTTAGAGGAAATGGTAGCAGTTATGGTGGATCGTGTTAACGCAGGGAAGGTAGTAGCTCGTATGCATACAGGAGATCCTGCCATGTACGGAGCTATTATGGAGCAGGTAGCTCTTTTAAAGAAGGAAGGCATTGGCTATGAGGTAATTCCAGGTGTAAGCTCAGTCTTCGCTTCTGCAGCAGCAATTGGTGCAGAATTAACAATTCCAGATTTAACGCAAACACTTATTTTAACACGTGCAGAAGGGCGTACACCTGTACCGGAATTTGAAAAACTACGTGATTTAGCAAGTCATCATTGTACAATTGCGCTATTCCTTAGTGCAACTTTAACGAAAAAAATCGTCAAAGAGCTACAAAGTGCAGGCTGGGCAGATGATACACCAGTAGCTGTTATTCAACGTGCATCTTGGCCAGATCAGAAAATCGTACGTACAACATTAGTTGAATTAGATGAAGCTATGCGTGTAAACGGTATTCGGAAACATGCGATGATTTTAGCTGGCTGGGCTTTAGATCCAACTATTCATGATAAGGATCAATATCGCTCGAAATTATATGATGCAACCTTTACACATGGCTTTAGAAAAGGTGTGAAGACAAGTGATTGAATTACAAGAGGGCGTTTTACCGGAGGTTGATCAACGAAATCCTTATGCTGTAGTCGCTATTACAAAGCATGGTGTACAAATTGGACGTCGATTGCAGCATACCTTCGCGGCTAGTGATTTATATTATATGAGTAAATTTGAGCAGGGCGATGAAGCAGACAAGCATATACAATTGTTTACAGGTACTGTGCGCTTGCTATTACCAACTCTTTTTAAGCAATATAAAGGCTTAATTTTAATCATTTCACTAGGCGCAGTTGTACGGATGATTGCCCCAATACTAAAAGATAAAAAAACAGACCCTGGTGTTGTTGTCATTGATGATCGTGGAGAAAATGTGATTAGTGTATTATCTGGACATTTAGGCGGTGCCAATGAGCTGACACATGAAGTAGCTGCTGCACTAGGCGCCAATCCAATAATTACAACAGCTTCCGATGTACAAAAAACGATTCCTGTTGACTTATTTGGTGCTCGTTTTGGTTGGGTATGGGATAGTGCAGATAAATTGACACCTGTTAGCGCATCTGTTGTGAATGAGGAGCATGTTGCTATCGTTCAGGAGACGGGTGAACGTGATTGGTGGATGCGCGATACACCAATGCCAGAACAAATTAAAATTTATCCATCCACACAGGCAGCAATAAAGGCTAAGCCACATGCGACATTGCTAATTACAGATCGCATGATAGAGCCTGAAGAAGAAGTTCTGCTTGAAAATGGTGTGATTTACCGACCAAAATCAATAGTACTAGGTATGGGCTGTAATCGCGGGACAACTCTGGATGAAATTGAGCAAGTTATTGATGAAACGCTGGCTGAGCTAAAGCTTTCGAAAAAAAGTGTGAAGGCATTATGCACAATAGATTTAAAGAAAGATGAGCAATGCTTCTTGGACATTACTAGAAACTATGATTGGGAATTTGTCACCTATTCACCGGATGAATTAAACGAAATAGATTTCCCTTCCCCGTCAGAAACAGTTTTTAAATATACAGGAGCTTATGGAGTCAGTGAACCAGCTGCTATGCGTTATGCTAAGGTAAATGAGCTCATTTTAGAAAAGAAGAAATCAGGCAATGCTACGATCTCTGTTGCTAGATTACTATTTTAAGGAGGAAGTCCATGCAAACAAATCGTTTTGTACTGGCTGGTACGGGCAGTGGCGTAGGTAAAACAACTTTCACTATTGGACTGATGAAGGCTTTACAAAATAAGGGGAAAGTTGTGCAGGGCTTTAAATGCGGTCCTGATTATATAGATCCAACCTACCACACAGCCGTAACAGGAAGAGTATCTCGGAATATTGATAGCTGGATGTTTTCACATCAAGCTGTACGAGATATTGTTGCACGCGCAAGTACGGGTGCAGATGTTGCCATTATTGAAGGTGTTATGGGCTTCTATGATGGTAAAAGCCCTTTATCTAATGAAGGCTCTGCTGCAGACATCAGTGTTATCACAGAAAGTCCTGTCATTTTAATTGTTAATTGTGCAAGTATGGCCCGAAGTGTTGCGGCAGTTGTAAAGGGCTTCCAATTACTATCAGATAGGCCAAATATAGTTGGTGTGATTGCAAATCAGGTTGGCAGTGTTGGTCATTATGAGATTGCGAAAGCTGCGATTGAGCAGGAATGTGGTATCCCTGTTATTGGCTACTTAAAGCGTGAGGAAGGAATTGATATCCCTAGACGCCATTTAGGACTAGTACCTGCGATAGAACGTGGAGAACTGGATTCTTTTTTTGAGAAGCTAGGTTCGTTAATGGCAGAGACAATAGATGTAGATCAATTATTGAACCTAACAAAGGCTCCTGTTCTACAAGAAGCAGGACAGCTATTTGCAAAAGAGCCATCGCAAAACATTTGCATTGCTGTTGCAAAGGATGCGGCATTTAATTTTTATTACGAAGAAAACCTAGCGCTACTACGTGCCAAAGGTGCAACACTACAATTTTTCTCACCGCTTGCCAATGAAGCTGTGCCTGCTGAGGCTGATGGGCTATATATTGGCGGGGGCTTCCCAGAGGAATTTGCGGAAACACTGGCGAACAATGTAGAAGCCAAAAGTTCGATTCGTGAAGCAATTGCCAAAGGTTTACCAACATTAGCAGAGTGTGGGGGCTTTATGTATTTGACAGAGGCTATTTCAAATAATGATGGTAATCGTTTTGATATGGTAGGTGTTATTCCTGGTGAAGTTACCATGCAAACAAAGCTAGCAGCTCTTGGCTACCGTGAAATTTTTGGCACTCAACATAATTTCTTAATAGGTACAGACGAAGAAGCTAAAGGACATGAATTCCACTATTCAACATATAGTGGCTCTCATAATACGCCTGCCTATCAAACAAAAGGTCGTTTTGGGAAAAAGCAAGAGGGCTATCAAGAAGGAAATCTAGTAGCTGGCTATACACATTTTCATTTCGTATCAAACCCAAAGCTTGTTGACAATTGGCTATCAGCTTGTAAGAAGGTGAAAAATCATGACTAATTATTTTCCAATCCATATCAATATTGAATACAAAACCGTAGTAATTGTTGGAGGTGGACACGTAGCAACGCAGAAGGTAACATCTTTGATTCCAGCTAAAGCAACTATTGTTGTCGTGAGTCCAACACTAGATGACTCATTATTACCACTTGTGGAAGCAGGGAAAATTACATGGCGTGAAAAAGAATTTGAACCACGTGATTTAGATGATGCGTCACTGATTATTGCCGCGACCAATGATACATCAGTAAATGAGGCTGTTCAAGAAGCTGCTCAGCATTGGCAGCTTATCAATCGTGCGGATGCACAAGCTGAGAGTGATTTTATTACACCAGCAACTGTTCGTCGAGGTCCTTTAGTGCTCACGGTATCAACATCAGGTGCTAGTCCAGCATTAGCAAGAAAAATTAAAGCCGATCTCGAAGAACAATTTGATGAGATATATGATGACTACGTATGCTTTTTACAACAGGCACGATTAATGATTGCAGCAAAATTTGAAAAAGGTCAGCAAAGACGTTCCGCGTTACAGGCATTACTAGAACCAAACTTACTAGAATGGACACGTCGAGGTGAGATTGATAGACGTGAAGCCTACTTACAACAATTACTGATGGGAGAAGCATAATGAAGGATGGAATGGTGTATTTAGTAGGGGCTGGACCAGGAGACCCCAAGCTTATTACAGTATATGGGCTTGAATGTATTCAGAAGGCAGATGTTATTGCCTATGATCGTCTTGTGAATCCTAAATTGCTAGAATTTGCGAAAAAGGATGCGGAGCTTGTGTACTGTGGTAAATTACCTGGCAAGCATCACCTTATTCAAGACGAGATTCATACATTACTTGTTGAAAAAGCGCAGGAGGGCAAAATTGTCACACGATTAAAGGGGGGAGACCCATTTGTTTTTGGTCGTGGTGCTGAGGAAGCCGAGGTATTAAAAAATCATGGGATTGCCTATGAAATCGTACCTGGCATAACAGCAGGAATTGCTGCCCCAGCATATGCAGGTATTCCTGTTACACATCGAGACTTTGCAACAAGCTTTGCACTCGTAACAGGTCATGGCCGTGAAGAAAAGGGACAAGACTTTTTAAACTGGTCTGCACTCGCAACAGGCATTGATACAGTAGCCTTTTATATGAGTGTTGGCAATATTGCCTATATCTCTAGAAAATTAATTGAGCATGGTCGAAAGGCATCTACCCCAGTTGCTGTCATTGAATGGGGCACAACAGATCAACAGCGTACCATTACAGGACAGCTTGATGAAATTGCTAGCATTATTGAACGAGAGGGCTATCATAACCCTTCTATGATTATTGTTGGTGATGTCGTTAATGTCCGAGAAAAAATTCAATGGTTTGAAGAGCAGGGACTTGCTTTTTCGTAGAAGATTCAATTGGAGGGAACCGCATGACTATAATAGAGGCATTAAAAAATCGTCGAGCAATTCGTAATTATACAACACAGCCAGTTGAGAAAGAGAAAATTGAACAAATTTTACAAGCAGCCACTTATGCACCAAACGACCGTATGCGTGAGCCCTGGCATTTTTATATCATTCAAGGTGATGCAATGAAACGTTATGAGGAAATGGCAAATGCTTATTTACTAGAACGCTTTCCAACTAAGCCAAATTTGGTAGAAAGCTCATTGAAAGTTGTGCAAACGACACCTGTTGCCGTTGTGGTGACAGCAGATATTGTGGAAGATGATGCTGATGCAACTGAAGATAACGTCTTTGCTGTTTGTAGTGCAATTATGTCCATGTGGCTTGCTGCAGAGGAGCTAGGACTTGGCTTTGTCTGGCGTACACGTGGTGTGGGGCTTGTTCATGATGAAAGAATGCATAACTTTATTGGAGCAGGTCAAACGCAAAAAGTAGTAGGTACTATTTTTATAGGCTATCCAGAGGAGCAGGAGCTTAAAGACAAGAAGCGTACCCCATTTGAGGAAAAAACAACATGGCTTTAAGGGAGGCTTAAAAAATGGCGAGAAAAGGCTTGTTTTTAGTTTATACAGGGGAAGGGAAGGGCAAAACAACTGCCTCTCTTGGCGTCACACTACGCGCAGTTGGAAGAGGGCTGAATGTACGTTATATGCAATTTATTAAATCACCAGAGCGTACATATGGAGAGCAAATTGCCCTAAGTAAGCTTGGCGTGGAAATGGAGCAGATGGGTATTGGCTTTACTTGGACAAAAACGCCAGAAGAGCATCGTACTGCTTTAGCAAAGGCATGGAAGAAAACAAAAGCTGCCCTGCAGGACGACACGATTGATTTACTTGTATTAGATGAGCTGAACAATGCACTGGCTATCACAAAATTTCCAATTGATGATGTGCTACCCTTAGCAGAAGTTATTGAAGCCATACAACAGCGCCCTTCTACCATGCATTTAGTGGTAACAGGACGCAGTGCAAATCCAGCACTTATTGCCATGGCAGATTTAGTTTCAACAATTGAGGCGACAAAACATTATTATGATGAAGGAATTCCTGCTGTCAAAGGTCTTGAATTTTAAGCATATAGAAAGCAGCAGAAATCGGTGTAAAAACCAGCTTCAATTATTAAGATGGAGGAAAAGATGATGCCAGCAAAATCAATCATGATTCAAGGGACAGCTTCTGATGTAGGAAAAAGTATGATTTGTACTGCGTTATGCCGTATTTTCTCAGATGATGGGCTAAAGGTAGTACCCTTTAAATCACAAAATATGGCACTTAATTCATTTGTGACGCAAGATGGTGGCGAAATAGGTCGTGCTCAGGGAGTACAGGCCGAGGCAGCACGGGTTGTTGCTACGACAGATATGAATCCTATTTTGCTAAAACCGAAGCAGGATATGGTATCTGAAGTCATTGTGCATGGTAAGCATTTTTTAAATATGGATGCCAAAAGCTACCGCAATCAATTTGTTCAGGAAGCAATGCCCATCGTAGAAAAATCTGTAAGAACTTTGCAAAATACATATGATGTCATTGTACTTGAAGGAGCCGGCAGTCCTGCAGAAATCAATTTAAAAGATCGTGATATTGCAAATATGCGAATGGCCCATTTAGCAGATGCAGCAGTTGTGCTAGTTGCAGATATTGATCGGGGTGGCGTCTTTGCATCGATAGTAGGGACACTCGCATTGCTTGATGAGGCAGAGCGCGCACGTGTGAAGGGACTTATCATTAATAAATTTAGAGGCTTGCGAGAATTACTCGATGATGGTATTGAATGGGTAGAACGTGAAACGGGCATCCCTGTATTGGGTGTTGTGCCATATGTCGATGTCAATATTGAAGCGGAGGATTCCCTCGCATTATCTGCTCTGCGCTTTAAAAAGCCTAAACCTGGAGAGTTCGCCATTGATGTAGCAATGATTCGTTTGCCGCGTATTTCAAATTTTACAGATGTAGACCCATTTTTTGATGAGCCAGAGGTCGGAGTTCGTTTAATTGGTAACGTTCAAGAGCTAGGGACGCCTGATTTACTGATACTACCTGGGACAAAAAATACGATGGATGATTTAGTTTGGTTAAAGGAACAGGGCTTCGACCAAGCAATCGCTAACTTACGCCAGCAAGGAACAAAAATTATTGGCATATGTGGTGGCTTTCAAATGCTTGGGGAAACATTATTAGATCCAGAGGCTGTAGAAGGAAGCGGAGATTCAGCGTTGGGGCTAGCATTATTGCCAATGGAAACAGTTTTCGTTGGAGATAAAAAAACGGTGCAAATGACTGGAACAAGAGGTCAGGATACATTTTCTGGCTATGAGATTCATCTTGGACGAACAAGGATTTTGCGTGATGAAGTGTCACCATTTTTACAATTAGCCGATGGGCGAGTAGATGGTGCAGTAAGTGCTGATGAGCAAGTAATAGGTACGTATTTTCATGGACTATTCCATAACCGTCACTTTACACGGCAGCTTATCAATGATTTGCGTATAAAAAAAGGGCTACCTGCTTTAGCAAGTGATGTTAAAAGTGATGCAGAGCGTCGGGAAGATGCCTATAATATGCTCGCTAAGCATGTTCGTGCGAATCTCGATATAAAAAAAATATACGAAATCATGAATATAGAGGTATCCGTATGACAAGAAAAGGACCATTAGCCATTGATTATGAGGCATTATGGCAGGAAGGTATGAAGGATTGGCATGGACAAATGCCTGAAAGAATGGTCGATGATCAGCTGGAAGAGCAATTCTGGGCACAGTCCATTAAACGTAAAAAAACGGGACAGACAGATCCCTATGCTGCAAAGATTTTTCAAGAAATAAAAAAGAATATTCAACCAGAGGACTCTGTATTGGAAATTGGTCCAGGCTGGGGCAATTATACTTTTCCACTAGCAGAAAATGTGAGACAGCTAACATGTGTAGATAGTTCAGATAGCATCCTAAGCTATCTACAAAATTGCATGCAGGATCAGCAACATGTCTCTTATATTCATGCAAAATGGGAAAGCCTTGCTGAGAATGAGGTGGCAGCTCACGATATCGTCATTGGCGTCAATTGTTTCTATCGTATGTATGAAATAAAATCGGCCCTTTACCAGATGAATCGACTTGCTAAAAAGCGTGCGATTATTGGTATGACGACAGGACCAATTCAACCCCATTATGAGATTTTGTACAAAAAGTATGGCTATGATATTAAATTTCCAAGAAGAGACTATATAGAATTTTTGAATTTGCTATATGAAATGGATATTTATGCAAATTGCGAAATTATACCATTAGAACGAGTCTATGAATATGAAAGCTATGAGCAGCTTGTCACGACTCAAAGTAAAAAAATACTAAATACTACATTTGATAGAGCGCATGTTGAGGAGTCGCTCAAGCCCTTTATTGAAGAAAAGAATGGTCATTATTATTATCGCCATGATTTTCATGCGGCCCTTGTATCATGGGAGCCGAAATAATTTTCAAACCTTTGGAGAAAGCTTGTTACCAAAGGTTTTTCTTATTGTTAACGATAAGGTACAATAAAGCGATAGACACAGAAGAGAGGTGGCATATGTGCAACTACATTTTTTAGGAACAGGCGCAGGAATGCCTTCAAAGGAACGTAATACAAGTGCACTGATGGTAAAACTTTTAGATGAAATAGGAGAAATGTGGCTGTTTGATTGTGGGGAGGCGACCCAGCATCAAATTTTGCATACATCACTAAAACCACGTAAAGTTACGAAAATTTTTATTACACATTTACATGGTGATCATATTTTTGGTTTACCAGGCTTTCTAAGCTCTCGATCATTTCAGGGTGGAGATGAGCCATTAACAATATTCGGTCCAAAGGGTTTACAGCAATGGATTGAGCAAACGTTTTCCTTATCAAAGACTCATTTAACATATGCCATACAGTTTATTGAGGTTCATGAGGGTGTAATTTATGAGGATGCACATTTTAAGGTGAGTGCAGGGGAGCTTCAACATGTTGTTCCATGCTTTGGCTATCGGATTGAGCAAAAAGATTTGCCGGGTGAATTGTTAATGGAAAAAGTGCAGGCTTTTGGCGTTCCTAAAGGTCCTTTACTAGGCCAATTAAAAGGTGGGAAAGATGTAGAGCTTGACAACGGCACAATTATTCATGCGAAAGATGTTGTCTCTCCGCCCAAAAAAGGCTTTACACTGACTATTTTAGGCGATACAAAATACTGTCAGGAGTCAGTGTTATTAGCAAATAAAGCCGATATTATTATTCATGAAGCTACGTTTGATGGCACTACATCTGATTTAGCAGCAAGCTATGGACATTCTACAAACGTTGAGGCAGCTAAAATTGCACAACAAGCAGATGTGAAATTTTTACTATTGAATCATTTGAGTGCACGTTTTATGCCGCAGGATTTACCAATGCTTTTAGCAGAGGCACAGGCGATTTTTCCTCAAACTGCTCTTACATCTGATCAAGAAGTGTATACATGGCATAATAATAAATTATTTTAATATAATATAAAAACGAGGAAGCACCTTTCGAATGAAGTTTCATTTAAAGGTGCTTTTTACTATTCATTAAGATAAATCTAGGTAAAAACTCATAACGAATATCTTTATTAAATAACTCCCAATAGCTCATAATTTAATTGAATTTATTCACTTCAATAAAATACTTAGCTTTAAATATAAAATAGTTCAAACTATTTAGATTTTTTTATAGCTAAAAAATTAGAATGTTTATTACAAAATTGTGACAATTTGTTTTACCTAGAAAATTATTATTCTAGATTTAATAAAAAAATAATGAAACCGTTTGAATTGATATTGTATGATGAAATGGAAATAATAGTATGTTTTAGGGGGAGAAATATGGGGAAATCTATGAAATGGAAAATGCTACTAGAAATTATGGTTATTGTTATAGTAATAATTGGTGCTTTTTCTATTTATATTTATCAGGCAACATACAAAAGTGTAAAAAATAATGGGGAGGCGCTTGCAAGTTCTATTGTTATGGGGATTGAGGGTGCTATTCAATCAAGAGAAAAAGCAGAAGATATCATGGAAAAGGAAATGATTGCTGAGTCAGTCATGGCCTCTTATATTATTAATCAGGGTGCAACATATGAAGATTTAAAGGCTATTACTGAGCGTGGAGGGATGGATGAAATATGGAGTACGGATGATAAAGGAAATACAACTGTCACTTCTGTGGCACCAACAGTTGACTTTAACTTCGGCTCTGATCCAAACGGACAGGCAGCAGAATATATGCAGCTTTTAGATGGGCGTGCCAAAGAAATTGTACAAAAGGCACAAGTTCGTGATGTGGATGATAAATTCTTTAAATTTGTTGGTGTGAGTAGTTGGAATCCAGTAAATCCACAGATTGTGCAAGTAGCACGGCATGGACAGCAATTATTAGATTTAGAGGAAAGCATTGGAAGTGAGTATTATTTAAACCAGCTAAATAAATATTTATCCTCGACTGTTCTATTTGCAGCTATTGTGAATGACAAAGGTGAGACCATCACAGCCACGGCAGATAAAAATCTGGAATCTATTGGCTTCTCACCAGCACAATTTTCATCATCTGATCCTACTGAGTTTTCAGGTAAATATGATGGTACTCGTGTTACACAATATGTCAAGCCTCTATCAAATGGCACCTACTTAGCTGTTGTTGTTTCTAATGTAGTACTTTCACATATTTTAATGGGGACAATTGTTGCCTCACTTATCGTTGTATGCGTTATTTTCTTAACAACAGGTATTTCCATTTCAAGGCAGGTCACTCGTATTTTAAGTGTTCGCAACTCCTTAGAAGAAATTAGCAAAGGTGAAGCCGATTTAACCAAACGTATCAACGTCAACGCTAAAGATGAAATAGGTCAGTTAGTCGCATCTTGTAACGGTATGATGGAAAATTTCCAATTTATAATGCGTGACCTAAAACAAGAGGCAAGCCAAATTAAAGAGGCAACATACATAATTCAAGAGAATGCACATCAAACACTTCATTCATCTGAAACGATACAGGAAGAGTCTAGTCAGGTTGCTCAGGCCTCGTTTCACCAGCAAAAAAATACGGAAGATAGTGCACATTCTATGGAGGAGTTGGCACGTAGTATTCAGCATATTTCAGAATCAATCGCTGAAATATCTACTATTTCTCGTAATACAGAAGAAAATGCAAGTAATGGTTTGCAAATAATGAATAATCTCCAAAACCAATTAGTACAAATTCATGATAAAACAAATCTTTCCGTTGAGAGTACACATGAATTAGAAAAATTATCTGGCATGATTGGTGAATTTACAAATGTAATTACTGGCATTTCAGATCAAACAAATTTATTGGCGCTCAATGCGTCTATTGAAGCAGCACGTGCTGGAGAGGCAGGGAAAGGATTTGCTGTAGTGGCAGAAGAGGTCCGCAAATTGGCTGAGGATTCAAAAGGAGCGGCTGATCGAATATCTCAAGTTGTGATAAACGTTCAAAGAGAGACAGCTAATATTGTATCTGTTATCCATTCAACTGCAGATGTTCTACAAGCAGGTCGTGTCATTGTCCATGAAGCACAGCATTCTTTTGAAGGCATTACGAACGATGTGCAAGTATTAGCGGAGCAGGTAGATTTAGTGTCAAGTTCTACTGAGGAAATTGCAGCAAGTACAGAGGAAGTGACGGCTACGATGGAAGACGTTTCATTACTGGCAAAACAGACGTCAGAAAGTGTTGAGGCAGTTGCCCAAAAGGCTAAAGTTCAAACTACGAGCATGAATAAAATGACATCGATTATCGATAGGCTAAATACAACAGCAGAGAATTTACAACATTCAGCAGGAAGATATAAGGTTTAAAATAGTTGACAAACATTTGGTATAAACAAGAAATATAGTGAAGTTACTAGATGATTTTCGTATAATGTAGTGAAAGGGGAGTGGTTTATATGAATCAGCAAAAAATGCCACCAGCACTTTTACGATTAATTGTAATTTTTCCAAATGTGCTGAGCTATTTATTACTTTTTGGTCTTATCATTTTTGTTATTTCAAATTATGAAACATTAAAAGCTACAGATAATTTAACAGTTTGGCTTATTTTTATTGTTGTACTTGCACCTGCTGCAGCCTACACAACCTTTAGTATTGTAAAGAAAATTCGTGCTGGACATATGTAAATGAAATCACGTGTCATTGTTTAATTGGCGAAGACACGTGATTTTTCATTTGCTATACTAGTAAATAAAAAAATAGGTACTACTGTAGGAGGACAAATGAAAAAATATAGTCTAGCACTGCTAATTATTGTTGTCTTTTTTATTTCCCCAACCAAATCCAATGCGCAAGTTAGCTGGGATGGAGCAGAAGTCGTAAAAGGACAAACAGGTAAAATGACATTTTCCAAGGATGTCAAAGTGTATAAGAAAAATTCTAATGGTACATACAACTCTATGACAGTTAAACGAAATAATTTTTTTCGTGTCTATAATATTGAAAAATATGACCAAAAAACGTTCTATTGGATGAGCTCAGGCTACCGTGTACAAGCAACAGATTTAGTCATTTTTAAGGAAGTGCCCACTGAAATTCGCTCTTCTTTTTATAATAATCCTGCATATATTGTGAGCAATCGTCAAGGAACAAAAGCCTATTTTGAAGAAAAATACCCAATGATAGATTTAGCATATGGACAGCATTTACTGAATGAGCATGTACCAAGAAATTATTCTGCAGAGGTTTATTTTGACAAGGGAAAATTAAATTACTTTTATAGTTTAGAAGAAGGAAATGAAGTAAATGGTGTTGTTGATGGTACTGATATTAGAATTGTAGAAACAACGACAAGAGATAAAGGCTATTATGCAGTAACAACAGATACTCAATTGCTAATGGGTCCAATGAGTGGAGCTAGAACAATCGAATGGAATCCACCGTCTACATTAAATGATGTTAATTCCCTGAATAAATTTGTTTATCCAAAGGGTTCTGCTTTTCAATCTTTAGGGATGGAGGTCAATGGTTACCTTCGGGTACAATCCATAACAGGGGAAAGAGGCTATATGCCAGCAAATCTATTAGAACCTGTGAATAATCAAGGCAAACGTTATATCCGCTATGGTGTTGTTGCTAAAGGTATAGATGATTCTCAACAGCTAGAGCTGAAACGATTTGATGAGGTATCGTTCTATACAGAAAACGAATATATCGCATTAATCGCAGTAAACGGAAAAATGTATACCGTTCCTAAAAATGTGATAGCCATAAAAATGCCTAATGAATCGCCAGTGATTATATCCTTTTTACCAAATGAGAGGCTACAAAAGCTAGAATATCAGAATATTGCAGGCAATAGAGTCTACAAAAGAACAGCCAATAATCATTTTACAGCCGAGGATTCTTACTACATTACGTACCATGAAACTGACCAAGCCTTTAATTTTGACATGAATGGTGTCAAATACTCTTTTGCTAAGCCTTTAAAGGAGGGAGCAATCATTACACGCTTAAGCGGAACGACTCAAGATCAAGGGCATGTACGTGCTATTCACTACTCACTCACGACCCCAGCAGGTACCTTTGAAAATGTAGTTGAGACATCCTTTGATCAGTTTTTTGCACCAGGCTATGGATTACTAGCAAATACTAGTGATCGACTAATATCTTTTTAACAGCTGAAGGGTAGTTTCTTGGTTACTAACAAGAAACTGCCTTTTCTTTGTTAGGAACGAATAAAAACAATGTAACTAGAGAAACTAAAAAAGATATTTGAAAGTGAGGTATGCTTTTATGGATCCAATAAATTGTGATTTTTCACCAATGAAACAAACATTAAAAGATGAGCTGTTGCAGGTCATAATGACATTACAGCAAAGTGTTGAAGCCATGGATATAGATACAAATTGTTTGCTTGGGAATTTTGAAAAGATTAAAGAGAAATTTATTACGATTGAAATGAAGGCTGCAACGTTTTATTTAAATTGCTATCTTTCCCCGTTTACCGAAAAATATCCAGAGCTATCGCATTGTGTACAAAATATGTCTATGAGAAGACATGGAGGATTAATTGTTATTGAACGAGAAGACCCTATAAAATCACTTATACAGCCAGGGGTTCATATAGGGGCAGAGTTAACCCATTCCTTATTAGAAGCTATTTTCTTTCCTGGAAACCCTCTTCATGATGGTGCCGTTTTAGTAAATCGAAATCAAATTGACTCGGCTGCAAATGTCTTACCTCTATCAGAACTTTATACGGGGGAGAAGAAATTAGGAACAAGACATAGAGCAGCATTAGGATTAAGTGAAGTAAGTGATGCTTTAATTATGGTGGTTTCTGAAGAAACAGGAAGGATTTCGTTTGCCTTTAAAGGTAGTTTATATCCAATTACTACACATGGCATAATATAGTGTGAGCTTCACACTGAATTTTATCTTGAATTCGAGATATTTTTCTTGCTTGTTTATCACTTGCGTGGTAAAGTGATAAATGAAGGGAGGATGAAGCGTTGCAAAAACATACACTTGGGTCACTGACTTGGATTCGAATGATGCGCTTTACAACACAAAGTAATCAGCTATCAAATGAATTTTTAAAGCGTTTTGATTTAACAACTGCCCAGTTCGATGTACTGATTCAAATTAAGACTTTTGCACCGATTACACAATCACAATTGGCAGAGAAAGTAACCGTTACGCAAGGCGGGATGTCTCGAATGCTTGCGCGGCTTGAAAAAGAAGGGCTTATTGAACGTAAGCAAAATTGGAAAACGAAGACAATTTCATTAACGGCAAAGGGCGAGCAAATAATCGATGCTGCGACTCCAAGTCAGCTGCACTTTCAATCCTCATTTTTTGAAGAGATTTTAACAGAAGAAGAAATGAAATCTTTATATACACTAATGTCAAAGCTTGAAAAGCATAGTCGTGAAAAAAAAATACCGCCAATGTAATTTTTTTAGATTATCACTTGCTTAGTCAAGTGAAAATAAGGAGGAAATGAATCATGAACAAATTAAGTGGACATCACCATATATCCATGCTAACGAAAAATGGCAAACGCAATAATGACTTTTATACAAAGATTCTTGGATTACGTCGAGTGAAAAAAACGGTGAATCAGGATTCGCCATCAATGTATCACTTATTTTATGGAGACTTAACAGGAGCAGCAGGTACTGAATTAACGTTTTTTGAGATGCCTGTCGCAGGACGTACAGTTCGAGGCACAAATGCTATTACCCGCATTGGCTTACTCGTGCCAAGCTATGCGAGTTTGCAATATTGGAAAGAACGTTTTCAACAGGAAGAGGTCAAACACAGTGATATTACAACCTATGCAGGAAGGGATGCATTGTTTTTTGAAGATCATGAAGGTTTAAGGATGGTCCTTTTAAACCATCACGGTCACGAAGTACCAGCTCATTGGCAGTCTTGGGATGGCAATGAAATTCCTGAAGAGCATCGTATTCTAGGAATGGGTACAGTGGAAATAACAGTTCGTTACTTACAGAGAACAGTAAATTTATTAAAGAATTTATTCGGTTATACAGTTGTTACAGAAAGTGAAAAAGAAGCAGTGCTACAATCCATTGCAGGAGAAGTATTCGGTGAAATTGTTGTCAAAGAATTAGAAGGACCAAGTGAAAAACCAGGGCGAGGCAGCATTCATCACCTTGCATTACGTGTGGCGTCAGTCGAGGACTTACAGGAATGGGACGCCAAAATTAAAGAGCAAGGCTTTGATAGTACTGGGGTAGTGGATCGTTATTATTTCCAAAGTCTTTACTTTAGAGATCGTAATGGGATTTTATTTGAAATGGCGACAGACGGCCCAGGGTTCACAGCTGATTCAGCAGTCGAGGATCTTGGCAAAAAGCTAGATCTACCACCATTTTTAGAAGAAAAACGCGCAGAAATTGAAGCTATTCTAGAACCATTAGAATAATAATGTCTTTGATAATGTCTATATAAAGAGAGTTGAGTGGGAGTTAGTTATGAACTAGCCCCACTTTTTTGCCCCATTTTTTTTTTGTTATTTCTATTTAGTTTAACTATTGAATGTTCCCAACTATTAAGTGCGTGGTGGGGTAGTATATATTCTAGAAATTTTGATATGACTAATTTGATTACTAATACAATTGGAGAATTAATAGGTTATTTTATTTTCATTATTTTAAGACCAACTCTTTAGAAAGTAATAGATGACTGAATTTTAAAAATTTGAGTTTTAGCGCAAATTACCTCCTAGTGACACACTGTGAAGTAACATAAGTAGAAAACAAACAAACTTTTTTATAAAACTAAAACTTAAATTTGATAGATAAGCCGCTTTGAACAAATTTTTTCAAAATGGATTCTTTTTCTTTATTGTATGAAACTAGTTTAAGAAGGTGCTTTTTATCAAACTTTATTTTAAAGCTACTGTGTACTGAAAGCAGATTTAATAGCTGTAGTTTTGATCCATTACGATGGATAGTTTACTAGGAGAATTAATGAGTTTCTTCTATATATAGATTCACCTTTAAAATATGCTTCTGTTTAATATTAAATTCGAAGCCTAATAAAAAAATGTTCGTTATTAAGTAATATTGGTTTACATAACAACTGAAAAAAGCATTAACAAGAAAGGATAAACCCTTATCGTTAATGCCTTTTTTTCACTTAGCTTAAATAGATCTTTTATAAGCATTTATTGTCGAAGTATATTGGAATACTTTAGGGTTGACTAGTCCCTCACGTAAATCCATCATCCCTAACTGTCCCATTCTATTCAGTAAAGGAATCAACCAATTACCACTTGGTGCACCTTGTAACACTTTAATTTGATCAGATGATAACTTTGAAACTTTACTAGCATCAATCGGTTCTTTGGCATTTTCTATCGTTTCTTGAAAAGCTTTCGTATCAACTTTATACATATTTTCGCCAACTTGTTCAGTAAAACCTTTGTATCCGTAAGCTCCTCGAAGTATAAATAGCCTTATACTCATATCTTCCATAGAAACCATTTTTAAATACACCTCTCTTCAATGGATTCTTAAATTATAAATGTGGAATATTTAAAGTTCTTTCAATGGTGTTCCAAGGGTAACTACTTGAAGTACAATTAAACTTATATAATGCAGAAGTTCCACTTGAGATTTTTAAGTCTGAATTAAAAGTTACTGTATAATAAAACCCATCTACAATTCTGTCATTATTAGAATCTATGGAAGCAACATTAATTTTATAATCACGATTTTGATAAGTAATACGTTCATCATCTAACCATTGATTTTCACTTCCATAACCAACTTGCATCACTCCTATGGAAACTTTGCCTGAAACTGCATGAGAAGTTTGCGTGCGAAGATCCTCAGTATATTCACTGCTTGTTCCGACTTGTGATGCTATTTGATCAATATAGAGAGCTGTTAATGGTGGCGCTGGACCTCTTAGAACTGGACTATTTTTTACTTCTTCTTTAATTTTAGTAGCCTCATCTGAAGTTACTAATGTAATTGTCCAATCAGGATGTTCTGTTTTTAGATTTTCAATTAATGGATCTACTTCAAGCTTATCTTTTTCTACTTCTGAAGCTTCAGCTGTATTTAGCCCCAAAAAGCCACTTGTTAAAATTCCAACAGCTAGTAAATATTTCTTCATATACAACTTCTCCTTTCACATTATTTGTAACACATTATAATTATCGGATAAAAAATAGAATACTTAACAATATTTAACAAAAATAATTGTCTATTAAATAAACTTATTATCACTTCAGAAAATGTTCATTTTAAGTAGGTTTAAAATGAACATGAACAAAGTCAGTAATCATGCACTTTGAAAGTGTTCAATTTAAGTTGTTTAATAATGAAAATAAAAAATACATATAGAGGTGCCATGAGTGTATGATAATTGGTGTCACTTTAGGATTTATTTTGCACATATAACTTTAAAACCAAACTACCTTCACATGAGAAGATTAGCTGGGTTTCTTAATTATTTATATCCAGGTTTTTTGTGGACCATTAATTCTTTTGAAAAAGCGAAACAAAAGGTCGGTTTCGCATGTTTAATAAATAAAAATCAGCTTTGTGCGTTAAAAAGTATTTACTTCCGTATGTTATTCATTTATATTAAATAAATAAACGTTTATTTATTTAATGTATTGTGAGGGATGATGAATGGCAAGAACAGTCAACAATCAACAGCGACTAGAGAAGCGAAATATCATATTAAAAGAAGCAAAAAGGCAATTTCCAAGTGAGGGGTTTTCTAAGACTACCCTTTCTAGTATAGGACAGGCAATAGGTATTAATCCTGCTACGATTTTATTGTATTTTCCTAGCAAAGAGGATTTGTTTGAGAATACCGTTAAAGAAGCATTTCAAGAGACTAGAAAAGGACAACTTTATTTACCAGAAAGCTTAGAACTGTCAGAACAATTAGAGCAGATGGTGAGGCATCACGTGAGGAAATATCGTGAAGATCCATCAAACCTACGAATTTTACAATATTTATTTTCTCAATCTGGTAGATTTCCAGAGCTAGAGCAAGAAGCAGTTTCAATCACTTATGAGTTTGTGGAGAGAATGACTGGATTGTTGAAGAAGTGCTCTAGTTTAAATGAAACCGAACAAGATCTTCGCGATAAAACGTGGGCTTATTTATCTTTCCTAAGTGGATTTACGATGATTATGCTTGAGCCTGAAAAATATCCATTATGGGAGGGAATTGTTAAACAAGGAGTTAAGCTAATTGAAACATAGAGGAGTTAAAAAAACATGATCCATAACGAAGTCAAGAAGGTAATGATGCTCTATAGTAGCAAGCTGAACGAAATGTTTCCAAATCAAATTCTTGGTGTCTATTTATATGGTTCAACCGTTATAGGTGCCTTTCATTCTGAAAGCAGTGATATTGATTTTGTTACAGTGTTTAGTCGAGAAGTGACAGACAAAGAGGTGAGAAAACTATCGTATCTTCATAAAAAGCTTAGAACTGAAAATCCATTGATCAAAAAGTTTGAATGTGAGTACTTATTCTTGGATGAGCAAAATCAATTACATTTACATAGATCTTTCCCGTTTTTTAACGGTACAAAGTGTAAGGGGAAAAGGAAGCTTATGAAAATTGCCGTTTATCAGCTTGTTCATGATTCATATGCTGTTTACGGTCCGAATTTTTCTACTTATTACTCAAATATAGATTGGAAGGATGTTATGCAGGAGATGGAGTACAATCTTAACCACTATATAGCGAGTAAAGCTTCCCGAAGCTATTTGTTTTTATTCGATTTTTGGATTGAGTTCATTGTACTAACCTTATGTCGAGTGTACTATACTTTGAAAACAGAAAAGATTACATCAAAGGAACTGGCCTGTGCAGAAGTGATTAAGGACTTTAATTTAAGGTATTCTGACATTCTTCATGAGGCACTTAGAATTAGAGGGAGAGTTCAAGCCAAGTCCAATTATAAAAATCGTTGGGAACGAAAGAATGCAACGATCCATTTTATAAATTCTTTAAGAGAGTATTGTAATCAAGCTTTTTTATCTAGATAAATATGGAATTGATTCTGCAAAAGTCAATTTCATTAATCTTGCTGCTTTAACTAAACTGCCAAATAGTTTAAGTGTAAATCTTCACAATATCCAATTTGCTTTAAAATTGTATTAAACAAATATTGTTACTCAAATCGCTCATCTCACTTTTGATGGTATTCAAGTTTAGCGAAGGTGATTTTTTATACGAACCTTTTATCAAGAACATACGTTTGTATATTTCCTTTATATTTTGTATAATAAAATATAAAGGAAAGATTATGGATGAGTTTTGATGTATCGACAAGTTGATGATTTATTAAAGGGTTGGGCAGTGGCTGTGGAAGGGAATTTGCAAGTATTACAAGTCGTAACAGATGACAAATTAGGACAAAGTATTTTGGAAGGGCAAAGTACCCTTGGTTAGGCTGGCTTTAGTAGAAACAACAGGTTATTTTAGCCATTTAGCAGGTTTAACTGTACCAATGATTGGTCAAGAACCAGTTCCAGCGACAGCAGGAGAAATTATAGCAGCTTACGAAAAAGCAGCAGAGGCGGTCAAGGAATAGGGAGCTAAGCTATCAGATGTGGACTTGCTATCAGAAACAGGCATTGCGAGTGTTGCAACAAAAGGTGCATTATTATTCGTTTCTTAATTGACCACCAAACACATCACCGCGGCCAAATGATGGTGCTATTACGTCATGCATGCTTACCAGTACCCGCTGTGATGTACCCAATAAAAGAAATGCAATAAGGAAATGCCCACCTGGGTAGTATTACTTAAAGTTAGAGTTTTTAATATGCAGCTAATTGGTTGGATTGAGTTAGATATTACACTGGACTCGAGCCAACCAATAAAAAGTCTAACAAACGCCCCAGCGAGGAAGTAAACAAATTTCCCTTCACGTCTTCGTTTTTCTTTTCCCCACCATTCCCACTGTAATATAAAAAGAAACTAAACTAGAGGTAGGTGTGTACATGATCCAATTAACAAACCGCCAGGCACGGCAATTTCTGTTGTTGAAACACGGACTTTTGGATGAATATAAATTTAGCGGGAAGCAGGGCGTACTGGATTTTGCTCGGCAGGTTGGCTGTATTCAATACGACCCCATCGATGTTTGCGGAAAAAACGCCGAATTGGTGTTACAGTCGCGAATCAAAGGATTTACTAAGGGAATGCTCGCCGATTTGCTGTATGAGGATAGAAGCCTTGCCGATTATCCCGACAAGAACCTGGCCATTATCCCTGTTGAGGACTGGCCGTATTTTGAGCGATACAGGCAGGCTGCCCGACAACATGCCGAACGCTATCCCGAAATGAAGGCGTTGACAGCTCAAGTACGAGCTCATATCCAAAACCAAGGTGCACTATGTTCGGATGATTTAAAATTGGATGGAGATTTCTCTTGGCAATCGGCCATCCACTGGAGCAGTGGAAACAATCCATCTCGTTCAGTGCTGGAACAGATGTACTCGACGGGTGAGTTGATTATCCATCATAAAAAAGGAACGCGTAAATATTACGATATAGCCAAGAAGTATATTCATCCAAATCTACTGAATGCATCAGAGCCGCTGGTTGATGAACTTGAGCATCATAAGTGGCGGGTACTACGTCGAATTGGCTCTGTTGGTCTCTTATGGAATCGTGCTTCAGATGCATGGTTGAATATTTGGGGGCTGAAAGCAGCACAGCGCAAAGAGGTTTTCCGCCAGCTATTACACGAAGCTCGCATTTTTGCTGTTGCCGTTGAGCAAATGAAGGATATGCTGTACTGCCTCGCGGAGGATTTACCGCTTATTGAAGCCGTTCTTCAAAATCAGGAGCCGAAATGGCGTTGCGAGCTTATTGCTCCACTAGATAATTTCATTTGGGACAGAAAACTTATCAACGAATTGTTTAACTTTGATTACACCTGGGAGATTTACACGCCTGCAATTAAACGAAAATTTGGCTATTATGTGCTACCTCTGTTATATGGAGAGAGCTTCATTGGACGAGCGGAGATTATCGCGGAGAGAAAAACTGAAACACTCGTTGTTAAAAATATCTGGTACGAGAACGGTGTGAAGCAAACAACACAATTGCGAACAGCTTTGAACAGTTGTTTCCAAAAGTTTGCACTATTCAATGGGTGTGAGACAATTTCGGCAGATTCTTTGAACTGAGTATAGAGATAATAAAGTTGTTTACTTTTGAAGTAAAATAATCAGAGCCTTACTACAGTTCGTGTGTAGAAAAGCTCTTTCAAGTTGTTAAAAAATTAGGCTGTGTTCTTAAAGATTGTTGCTATTCAACTAAATACCCTATAAGATGACCTTTTTGAAAGTGTCTATTATAGGGTACATTTTAACTAAAGAGGAGACCATTTTTTTATATCATCAATGATAATTTCTATATGTTTCTTTTCCTTTGGGTTAACAACATATGCAATTTCTTTGTAAGGTAGTGGGCCTGGATAAAAATAAGAAGGATTTTCAATTGTTTTAATTACTGCAGGAATAATTCCAAATATATTTAAATAGAGGCGAATTTTGTTATTGTATTTGTAGACAATGAATAAGTGCTCTCTATCTGTTGGTAGGAAATTCAATATACCCCTTAAAAGACTTTTCTCAGTAGTGTAGGTGTATAAAATATTGTTTTCAACTAATGGCGGATACTTATCTTTTTCCAATTGACGGGGATAAAGTCTAGAATAAAGGTTTTTGATATTCCCTTTTCCTCCTATATCCCATAAGTAATTTCTTAATGCTGTAGCAGTATCGGTTGGGTTACTCAACGCATGAATCGTCCGATGTGACTCCGCAAACGTATATCAATTTCTCTGTTGATTCACCGACTGGAATGCCCTGCGGCGTCTCCGACATCATGAGCAAGCCGCAGGCGACGATTGAGTGAGAGTAAATGAAAGAAACTCCAAAAACCCACTACATTCTAGGGTTTTTGGAGTTTCTTTTTTTAGAGTTAACCCTGCATAGGGATGGCCTTCATTTCATAGATTTTTTGGAGCGTAAGGACTTGATTTGTCTTCTCGTCATCGTCCTCTGCGTAGAGATACGACTCCACAAGTCTGTACCCGAATACGAGAAGGATCATCTCATAGACGCAATTATCAGCGATATGGGATACATCCACATACTGCGAAAATCCTTTATAATACGCAGGGACGCATCGCTGGTAGTATTCAATCATGTGATTGATATCCGATTCATCCGCAATTAGGCTTGCGAGATCCTCTCCCAAGTAACCCCATCCGGATGTGTCCCAATCAATGAGCGCGATTTTCCCGTCGGCATAGATCAGGTTGGTCACCCAGAAGTCCCGGTGGCAAAACACGAGGGGCAGTCTTTCTATGCGGGCTAGTATCTCGTCTGCGTGCTTATCGATGTCGATGAGCATTTGCCGTAAGTGTTGCGGCAATTCGGAGTCTTCCGAGCGTATATAATTGTAGACGACCGGCCATGACCGGTAATGCAGATACGTATTCTTCATGAGATCTGCATGGCTCAGGTTGTTCAGGCTCTGCAATACAGCGGGTTGCTCCAAATACAGTTTGCCTTGATAGCGTCCTAACTCTAGCGCAGCCAGTTCATACATGTCACCGGTCAAGTCTAAACCGGTTACGCCATCGATATATTCCAGCCACAGCTGGAATTCATTTTCATCGGCATTGATCTCAGCGTGATAACATGTCGGCCAGCGGAAGGTATCCGAGAACGTCGCACCCAAGTCGGACGCATATAGATCATATTCCCGTCGCCATGAACCTGGATCTCCGTAACGCTCCCATTTCTTCTGAATTTTTAGCACGATACGGTATGGCAATTTTTCACCATCAGCGGTTTCAGCGTTCCCCGTTATTAGGTACACATTTCCCACCGTTCCGCCCTGTAATTGCGTGGTTTGGCAGTCGGCATAGAAGATATCCTTCTTGAACTGTCGGCTTAAGGCATAGATCAGCGTTTCGAATTTAATAATCATTTCTTCCACCCTCCGTTTCTCTTCGTTTGTTTGCTCTGCGTGGTGATCCTTTTATTTCGAGCCCTCTTGTGGATGGGGTAGCTCGTTTTACCCTGGACATACTTGTTCTCATGCTGCTGGGCAATATATTGCTTCCACCGTTCAAGCGGCAACGAACCATCAGCAAGTGCAGCAAGGACGGCACAGCCCGGCTCGGTCTGATGACGGCAATCTTTAAATCGGCATTTCAGGAACCATTCTTCCACATCGGTAAAGCTGGCGCGTATACCTTCATCGGCTTCAAATAGCCCAAGCTCACGCATACCCGGCGTATCTATGACCATCGCACCGGAGGGGAGCATGAACAGCTGACGGTGAGTTGTCGTATGTCGTCCGCGGCTATCATCCTCCCGAATCGCCTGAACTTTCATTAAGTCCTGTCCCATCAACGCATTGAGCAGAGACGATTTACCGACGCCGGACATGCCGAGAAAGACGACTGTTTTACCAGGCATCAAGTAGGGATTGAGTTCATTTAGCCCCGCACCTGTATGACTGCAGATTGCGTGAACAGGAACATCAGGGATGCTTTGTGTAACTTCTCTGAGCGCGGAGTTGTAGTCTTCCACGAGATCAGTTTTGGTCAGAATGACGACCGGCTGGCCGCTGCTTTTCCTAGCTTGTGTCAGGTACCGTACGATACGTGAGACGTTTAAGTCCCAATTCAGAGAAGAGAGGATGAATACATAGTCAAAGTTGGTTGCAACGATCTGCTCCCTTATGGTTTTGACATAGCCTACAGCATGCCCTGAGTAATCCGCACGCGAGAATTTAGATCGGCGGGGCAGAACCTTAACGATGAGAGAATCTCCATTCTCGTTATAGTGCAACAAGACAAAGTCACCGACACACGGAAAGTCTACACGCGATTCCGCGCTGTGATAGAACGTTCCTTTGAGTACTGCCGTTATTTCCCCGTGCTCAGTCGCAACAGTGAGGCGCTCGCGCTGAAGTTCAATTACCCTGCCGGGTAATAATTCGTCGGGAATTGCTTCTATTTCTGTGTAGCCATAGGTTTTTAAATCAATCATGTTTTTGTTAGCTCCTTTAATGTTGTTTTTTTGGACGCAAAAATGCCACGGACAAGCAGCCTCTAAAGAAGCTGCTGTCGCGCGGCATCAGGACGCAAAAAAGATACGACCTTCATCGTATCACGCAAACAGCAATATTCACGAAAGGTTACTTTAAAAAATGGCATACCAAATAATACGGGCATTTTCCCGTTTTTTTCGCGTATGCCTACTATTCAGTTTTAAGACCAAATCACCATATTAGTAGTTGCCATTAAAAACATCTCCCTTCGTTTTAGGAACTTGCTTATCACTAAGCTGTCTATAGAATAACCCGTTTTGGAAAAAAAGGCAATACTTGCCTGCGGGGCATGACGGTGCATATTGTGTCGGCCTTCACCATCGAGCCTGTCGTTGAGCTAAATTTCCTGTCAGGTATATTTAGTCTCCAAGTAAGGATAAACAAGGGAAAAAGTTAATAATACAGCATAATTGATTAGAATCAAGATGGAAACTAGTATGAATTACCAATAGGTACTCGTTGTTCTACAAACGGGCGCTTTCCTTGAATAAGGAAAGTTTTATAAAGGGCCAAATTGTAATAACTTATTTTTTTAAATAACTCCAATTTCGATTTTGGGAACTTCTGTTAATTTATATCGTTAAATTTAAAAAAGGCTCTTCACTATAACTTGTGGTTGACTTCCCCTCCGCCAGTGTGCTTTCCAGGGGGCGTCCAGATGAGCCGCTTCACTCGCGCTCCAGGGTCTCATCCAGTTCACTTAATCCCCTAAGAGTCACACTGGCTTCGCTCCAGTCAATTACTATTACAATTAAAAATGTCAACCACATCTTTTGGTGATGAACCTTAAAAAATTGGATAATAAAGTTTAGATGCATTAATAACATTAGGGTTGAATAAATAAGGGGGATATATATTGAGTACTTTTATTTATATGGTTAGACACGGTGAGTCGCCAAAAGAAGGAAATGAAAGAACCAGAGGATTAACCAAAAAAGGTACTTTAGATGCTGGGCGAGTAGCTGACATATTGAAAGATGAAAAAATTGATGTAGTTGTTTCAAGTCCATATATACGTTCAATACTGACTGTTGAAAAAATTACTCAACAAATAGGACAAGAAGTATTAGTTTATGAGGATTTAAAAGAAAGAAAATTTTCTTCTGAAAACAAAAGATTAGATGATCAGATATTGGAGCAGATTTTGGAAAAGTCTTTTTTTGAATTTAATTTTTCTATAGATGATGGAGAATCAAATGCTGAATGTCAAACAAGAGCTATAAAAATTTTAAAAGAACTATTAGATACTTTTAAAAATAAAAAAGTAGTGATAGGAACCCACGGAGCTGTTATGACCTTGATGATGGGATATTTCGATAGCTCCTATGACTTGAACTTTCTATATAGCACATCAAAGCCCGATATTTATAGAATGGAATTTAATGAACACGAATTATTGAACATTCAAAGACTATGGGATGTAAGTATTAGCGTTAAACAATAAAACTTATTTCTTGTTAATTCAACAATCGGGCGCTTCTATTAAGGAATGGGTCTATTTGCATTCAAGGTCCATTTCATGGTTCATCGTCTTGTATAAACGGTTCAGAGAATCTATATTAGCTTTGGTAATGATTTTTTGATGATATTCACATATTTAACATCGTTCGAAGATTGGACGGTGTTAAATATCATCACTTATGTTATTTTATTTTCATTGTGAGAGACTTTAGGAATAACTACTTCTCTTTTGTCAGAAATTTAACTAGTTTTACTTTCCTTTTTATTTGTTAACATTAGTATCAATTGTCCGAAAAATGCTACTAAAACAAGACAGCCCGCAACAAAAGGAAAATAAGAAGGTGATAAACCGGCAAACAGGACAATTCCCCCAAACGTAGAACCGATTGCGCCCCCTAAATAATTAGCAGAACTATTTAATGCGACGGCAGCTGCACCATGTTTAGGTTGTGAGCGAAGTAATACATGTTGTTGTGGAGCCAATGAAGCCCAGCCCACTGCTCCTCAAAAAACGAAAGGTCAAAACGCTATTACAGGAAATTTAAGTGCGGATGGCAAGCTAAATATCGCAAAAGCCAATATCGCTAGGATCCAGGCCATAATCTGGACTGGACGTCCGGTTCAGATTTTCAAAGAACAGAAAACTATTTAATTATTTCTGATACAGATATTTTTAAAGGAAATGGTATCTATAAAACGTCTTGGACACAACCATCAGATTCGAAGTCTTTAAATTTCATGTTACAAACAATACAGGGACAAATGTAACCGTGCAAATTCAACAGAATAGTCACACGCAAACTTATAATTTAGTGGCTAATGGTTCTACTACATGGGTCCAATCAGCTGCTTCTTCTGGTGACCATACAATAGTGGTCACAACATCTGATGGAAGGATTTTTAAAGGGGATGTTTTTGTCAGTAGATCTGATGTTCCATTGAACTAATTAGAAAGACTTTAACAAAGTTAAGTTCTTTAACAGGGGATTGAGTGCAACAAAGATTTATAACGTATACATAAATAAACCAATTTTTGGAAACAAACTTAAAAGCCACAAAATGTATTTAGTTATTCCATTAAAGGGCGCTTTTCTGTAATAAGGAAAGCGTCTTTATTCATGGAAAGGGCCAGATTGTGACATAACAATACACTTCATAATTGGGTATTAATGTTAAAATATAAAAAGTTATGAAATAATGAACTAAAACTAAAGTCTGTCTTCAATTGAGGGGGAACTAAGCTGAAAATTATTAAAGTAATGCTTGCTTTAATTGTAGTAGCGATTTCAATGTACGGATTAATGACAAAGGATTTTTCATATGGTCCAATATCATCTTTATTGCTTGGAATTCTCTTTGCAATTATGGGAATTGAAGAATATAAAATGAAAGGAAAAAATGGTTGGGGAATGTTTCTTATAATAGGATCTTTGTTAATTATTGTGATGGCTCTTTTTAGTTTTTAATTATGTTTGAGTGGCATTAACAACTAATGGAGTACTAATGAACAATTCGAAAACTGTCCATAGAATTGTGTCTCTTTTGTTATGTGGTATTTCTTACTTACTTGAAACAAATTGGCAGTAAATCAAAATGAAGAGTCTAACGAAATAAAGCTAAAGTTTTTAAAAAGCAATTACGGTAACAAGTCCGCAGATGATATATTGGTATTCGTAGTATAAGATAAGGAGTAAAACTATGAATGAATTTAATAAAACGTTGACATTTGTAAATGAATTACTTTATGAACCGAATCATTTAACTATAAAAAACATCCGAGAGGAATCCCAAAATTCTGATTACGGGGCTGGGGTATTTCAGTTAAATTCTAAATCTGTTAGATTTAGAGTCGCAAAAATAACACCTAACAAGGTGGGACAGTTTGTTTCCTTTTGGGAAAAGGATGAAGCTAATAAAAATCAAGCATTTTCATATGATAATGCCACTGATTTACTGGTAATAAACACTTTTAATAATACTGGTGATTTTGGCCAATTTGTTTTTCCAAAAGAAGTTCTTTTAAAACAAAACATCCTTAAAACGGCTAATACAAAGGGGAAAATGGCTATTAGAGTTTATCCTAGTTGGGATACTCCCACCAGCAAACAAGCAATAGCAACTAAAAAGTGGCAATCACCATATTTTGTTAAAATGGAAGCTACTACTCGTTTATCAATTCATGAGCTATTAAAATTATACTCCTTCTAAAATTAGATATCTTTAACTGTGTCATTCAAATATTTACTGAACAATTCGAGGGCATATGCAGTAGCTCATTCCACAATTGGGCGCAATTCTTTAATAAAGAATGCGTCTTTTTCCATTAAAGGGCCATTTAACCGAAATAAATCATGTTAAAATTGAATCAATTAAAAAGCGAAGGTAGGAGGATTCTAATAATATGAACCCTCACAATCAATTTTTCCTTATTTTTACAAAGGTCTTTTTGTGGTATTAATATATATTTGAAACTAAATGGTTAGAGTAGTCGTATAAGGTATTATAGATTAGAGGAGGTCGGAAAAATGGATTATACTAAAATTTATAATGAGGAACTGATTGCCTTAGTAAAAGAGAAAATAAAGTCCGTCGGTGAAATTAAAGCGGTGAAGTTTGTGAGAGAACAAACAGATATGTCCTTAATACAGGCAAAAAAATTTGTAGATTTTTGTAAAGAATAGACATAAAAATTAGAGTCACTAAACTGTGGCTCTAATTTTTATTAAAAGTATCTTAAATAGTCATTGAACTACTAAATAATAAACTTCGACAGACGTAAACTACGATATGTTTCTGTCATTTTTTTGTGCTTTCATTGCTATGACTATCAATGTTTTAAACGTGAATGTAGTCCGTTCACAATAAAAAATGGTTTAAAAAAAGAAAAAGAGATTTTATTAAACGAGAAAATTGTTAGTATATATACTACCTAAAATAGATATAGAAATATATGAGAAAATGCTATTAATAATAAAAAATAGTTATTCAACAATCGGGCGCGATACTGTAATAAGGATCAGCGCTTATTTTCATTAAAGGGCATATTATTGAATAACAACATTTCAAATCGTTATCAAACGAGCGTTTGGGAACAATTTGATTACAACTTATGTCTATATTGTAAAAGGGAGGTATCATTATGTGGTTAATATTAGGTCTTATTGCTATAGTAGCAACTTTTATAAATCTTTATATGTATACAACAGGTAAAGATTATAAACTTGCGATGGCAATGGGGTTATCATTTACAGCATTGACACTCTGTGCAGAACATAGCCTTGTATCTAACTGGGTAAAAGTTGAAGATTGGGCGGCTTTATTGGATGTTGTACCTACTATGGAAAAGGCGTTATGGTTTCTGTCAATTGTTTCTATTTTGCTAAATATAGCACCTATACTTTTAGAACTAAAAAATAAAGGCTCTGTTAAAGGGAATTGTTGATATTTGATAAATGTCAGGATTCAACGTGGAATTACTGAACGGAAGCCTCGTAAAAGAGGTGGGAAATCTAAACATAGGGGAATAAGCAAAGAACAAGTCTATGTTCTCTTTGCCAGAGACCGAACCAATGCAACTGTCTCAAAAGTTGCTTGTATGGGGCGTATTAAAAGTTCTAAATTGTCTAATGAAAACGTGCTTGTAACCGATTTTTGGAGAGCCTATAAAACCAATGCAAAAGAAAAGGGCTTAGAGTATTATCTGATTAAATCAAACGATGGAAAGCACATTATTAAGGGCTTGTATCCCATCCAAAATGTCAATGGTCTCCAAAAAACAATGGATAGGTCGTTTTAAAGGTGTAGCTACGAAATATCTTGATAATTACCTTTATTTTGGTTCTTATTTGTCGATAGTCGCAGAAACGAAAATATCAATCAGCATAAATTTAGTGCGTAGTCCTTATTTAAAATAGAAAATTACGAAAATTCGTCAAGTTATTACATTTACTATTACAATTGAAACAAAAAATGAAAGGAGGTAATATATTGAAACAACAAAAAGAGTTTTATCCAATCATTTTAACTTTAGTTTTGTTCTTAGTTGCATTATTTATTTTCTTTGTATTTAGGTCTCCGAATATAAATCTATGGATTCCAATTTTCTTATATGTTTTGATAGACATTGGGTTTATTGTGTCGTTAATTTTAGGGATCAAGTCTAAAAATATAACTGTAAAGGTGTTCAGTATTCTTTCAAATATTACATTTATGATACCGTTATCAATATTTATATTTCTGTTACTGTTGGCAAATGGAATTTCTGGACCATAAATCAAGGAAACTCGTTAGGGCTTCCTTAATTTATTATTCGATATTTTAGCTACAACAAAACTAGCTTCAGTTCAAAAAACATAGGCGCCGACATCTTACTTTCGTAAAATGCTAGCACCTATGTTTAGAAATAGGTTTTTTCCCAACCTCTATCAAATTTCTATATCGCTAATTAAAAGCCCTTTGCAGCTTCCTTCAAGCCGAGTATGACGTCTAATTGCTCCTCATACTTATCTTGCGTTGTATATTTACGATTCAATTCAATATGTGCTAGCATTTTCTCCACTAGCTTTGTATACGAAAAATCCGGTTGCTCAAAAATATCAATATAACCCGGCTCATCTCGGTGTCGAATACGCCAATGCCCATTTCCATCCTGATACGCATTCGCTATAATTTCCTGTACCGCCACCTGCGTAAACATAACTATGTGTTCCTTCATCGACAGCCCACTCACATATCTTTTCACCGACTGTGGTGCATCCTCTGGGAAAATCCCATTATCCATATTCGCCTCTGCTGCCTGAGCTTCTGCCGCCGCATTCACTCTCTCTAGCGACCCTTGATGACCACTTAGCTCTTTCATATAACGCTCATGACCAATCAAATCGCCCTGCCTGAAAGCGACAATCGCCTTATGCTCGAGTTCAATCATTTCTTTAAACGATAACTCGCGCACTTCCTCATTCTGACCATTATCACGCTGCTCTGCTGCCTGCTGTGTCGCAACAAGTAGATTACCAAAATCCGCATCGTATCCTTGCTTCGCCACCTGCCGATAAATATTCATTACCCCATCTTGTACCGCTTGCATCTTCATCCATTCACACCTACCAATAATATATTAATTATTATATACATCGACAAACACACAATAATTTCCATATGAATTAGTAATCCTTTTTAAAGAATTTAGTGATTAAATTTATTTGTTTTATACAACCCAAATACAAATAACGTTCCCAAATCAAAGTTTGGAAACCCATTAAAAGGCCACGAATGCTGTTAAATCAGTGTTTTGTGGCTTTTTGTATGAACAGTATCTAGATAATTTTTTAACGATGAAATCTGCATTTTCAACCGGCTCCTCAACTTCAACTAATAGGGCTTAAGTTGATTAAGCATCTCTGTTCTTCTTCCACTAACGGGAGCGATTGTTGAACAACATAGGAAGAAAATAATCAATCTTTTTTATAAAAATCAATTTTAGTATTACAATATAAGACTCCATTTTGATCATCTTTTTTCAAAATGGAGTCTTTTTATTTATAGAAAAATGCCGGTTTGTGAGATATTTTTGATCAAACTTTATTACAAAGCTACATCTTTATGTTCCCGTCCAAATGCTTTAGATTTTGTTCTTTTCGTTTTTGTATTTAAACTTATCCTTTAGACAAATAATTCAATCAAAATCGTTCATAATAATGAAAAGGACGTGATGACTATTCTAAATGAGAAGAAGATATCAAAGTTAAAAAATATGTTAATTGAGCAAAAATACTCGCTCCAACGAAGAATGGATACAGATGATGAATATTTAGAACGAGGAAGTTTACGGGATTCTGTTGATGAGTTGTCAACCATCGATAATCATCCAGCAGATCTAGGTACTGAATTATACGAACGTGAAAAAGATATGGCGTTAAAAGTCCATGACGATGATGAGTTAGCAAAAGTAAATGCCGCCTTACAAAAGATTGAGGATGGAACCTATGGTGTATGTGAAGTTTGTCAACAAGATATCCCTTACGATCGATTGGTAGCACTGCCTTATACCGCTTTTTGTATTGAACATACTGCAAAAGACGTTCCAACAGATCGACCGGTTGAAGAGCAAGTGATGCTTCCTCCAGTTGACAATTCTTTTTCTGGCCGAGATGACAAGGATGATATTCATGATTATGAAGATGTGTTTCAAGTTGTGGCAAAATATGGAACCTCTGAATCACCGTCCGATTTTGAAGGGGATTTTGAAAATTATGATGAATTATATGAAGACCCTGAAGAAATTGCCGTTAATGATGAATGGGATTCCTACCATATCTCCGAAACAGATGAATTAACACGCCAAGTTTCCATTCAGGAAGTAGAACACGCGAGAAAATTTGACTATTTAGAGGATTAAATGTGGGAATCAAAATAAGTCTAACAAAAAGCATTATTGAAGTAACAGTTGCTATAGTTTAATAAACGATATTTCACAAACGGGCGCATTTCTTTTGTAAGGAATGTGTCTTTCTTCGTCTAAAGGGCTAGATTGCGGAGGATTGATTTAGCTATATTTCTATTGGGGGTGAGGGGGTTTGGAGGAGGTGGGTGTTATTTATAGGTGTCTGCTTACATGATCGGCGTGTTCGAATGGAATAGAGTATTCTTCAAATCAACACAGAGATAAACCCGAGTTGTTTTGATTTTCCATTACAACCAGCACACCTCCGAATCAAGTGGATATCATTGAATTTAAAGGCGTGTGAGGAACTTCGAAGATAAAAAAGATAAGAAAACATTCCAAGCCTTTTATTCGTTTCATATATTACTGGGAATATGGAAGTATTCTAGAGGAATATAAAGAGTATGATCAGTTCGATTTATTTACTTTGAATCTGTTAGGATGTTTTTTTACTTTATTTTGTTTGATAGGTATTCCACCATGATTATCATTTTTGATAAAATCCAACAAATATTTTTTACAAAATTAAAGACTTCTTGATCTTGTGCCTTGCTTCCACCTACTACCTTGGATACTATAATGGTAAATAATTAATTAATTGGATCACTGTGCTAAATAAAGCAGTTCATTATGTTGAACGCAGCACTTATGTTTATACAATTGAAGAATAAAAGACGCCTGTCACGATTGTAGAGATAGATTCCTATATAGCCAATGTCTCTAAAGAGTTGTTTCATCAACAGGAAGTCGTTTTACACAGTACGTCAAACTATTTGATGGACAGTATGAAACACTCTCAGTTCTATGTTCAGTAAAAGTTGGAGGAATAGAAAATCTATGAACATATCTTTAAACAAAACAAAAATGTTACTTGCATTACTCATTTTGTTAGTAACAATTACAGGCTGCACCACAAAAAATCCTGTATCTTCTAATGAAGATCAATCTATATCTAATCAAAACCAAAGTACTGCTTCTAAAACCGAGACCATAAATGAAACGTCACTTGCAGAAATGACGAACATACCATTAAACCCACCGGTTGAGTATGATCCTGCCTGGCCAGATCGAACGATAAAGTCTTCTAGAGGGCATCTTGTGAATAGTTGTGTTCCAGATGAGCTACGCGATCAAGCAACTACATTGACAACCAGTGATGGGGTATATTTGTCGGCACTTGTGCTTGGTAGCGGAAATAAAGGAGTCCTGCTTGCACACGAGCAAGGTTATTCCATTTGCTCTTTTCTTGACATAGGAACTGAACTGGCAGATAACGGATATTTAGTTATTATTCCTGAATATCGTAATCACGGTGCCTCACAGAAGATCCAAGTTAATGAACATATAGAGCTTGATGCAGATGCAGCCTTAAACGAACTCAAACGAATGGGTGCTAAAAAAGTATTTTTGGCAGGAGCATCATGTGGTGGTACAACAGCAATCGTTGCAGGCGTTCGTCAAGAGCTTCCTATTGAGGGACTAATTATTCTTTCTTCTCCTGCACAATGTTCAAACCTTGATGCAATTCCAAGTGTCAAAGAGATTAAAGCGCCATCCTTGTTTGTTTTTTCACCTGGTGATTATGGAGGCAGTATTGAAAAACATGTGCGTCAATTATATCAAGAATCTAGAGCAACTGATAAAGAGCTAATTGTGGACGAGAGCGGTTATCACGGAACAGATATGTACCATATGGGGCAGGATGGTGACGTATTAAAGTCCCTACTCATTGACTTTGTTAAAGAGGAATTTAAATGATATGAACTCAACGATGCTTTGCCCGTTTGGATAAGGTTATCTAAAGGGGTGTTCTTATAATGAAAGGAAAAGTAAATCAGAATCAAATGATCGATTTGATAATTGTTGAGTAACAATACCTTAAAGTCTGTTGGGTATATTAATAAAGGGATGATTTGATGGAATGATTCTCTTGGAATTAGCGAAATCATAGAAGATAAGAAGTAACAGATGAAGTAACAGAATAAAAATAAATAATCCGGATAAATAATTTTATCTGGATTATGTATTTACCAACTTTCAGGAGGGGTACTTTGAAAAAAAAAGTTTTATTACTTTTTGCAATAGTTGTAGTAATGTTTTTTCTACTTGGTAGTAAATTATTTTTTAATAATAATGTTTCGGACTCTAAGTTTTATATAAATATTTTCAATCCTAAAAATTTAATGAATACATTCTATCAGTATGATCCGATTAAAAATACAAATAAAATATTATTAAGTGATAATATGGAAGATTATACTTCATTTGCTTATTCTGAAGGGAGTAATAAATTGTACTTTGCAGATGGAGCTAAGGATCACACAATTCAATTGTTTGAAAATGACCTAAATACTAATCAATCTAAACAGCTGACTACTGAATTTAGTAACATAGATTTTATCCAAATAGATAAAGAACAAAATATTCTCTTTATGAGGGTATTGTTAAAAGATGAGTATAAAAATTTTCATATAGCTACTTATAACCTTCAAACAAATAAAGTTGAAATATGGGCAAAAGAAGATAAAGATAGAAGTATTTTAGATTTTAATTATAATCCGAACAGTAATAAATTAATTGTCGTTTCTTACTCCGAAAAGGATGATACTAAAAACTAGAAGAAGCAAATAACAATCATACTAAATTACAACCACCAAAATACAGTTTAGATATATATAATACAAAAGGAGAAAAAAAAGAACACATTGATACAGTTGAGAAGTTTATAAGTGGAGTATCATTGGCACCAGATAATAGCTCGGTAATAATTAGTTACGATGAAAAGATAAATAGTCCGATTTCGCATGTTGCAGAAATAGATATCAAATCAAATAAAATGAAGCCATTACTATCTAGTAATAGCAGTTATTCAAAAATTCGTTCCGTTAAATTTGATGAGAAAAAAGAAGGATTTTATTTTTTATCTAGTTTTATTGATGAAAAAAGAGATTATAGTGTTTTGGAAATACCTAAAGAAAGCATGCTCTGTTACTATGATCTGAGAAAAAATAAAATTAGAAATGTATGGAAAGCTGAAAAAAGCATACTAGTTAATTATTCAGCTGATAATTTTTGATATAAAAAATGGCACCTTAAAGGCGGCTGGTTTTTAATCATTTACTTGATATTCAACAATCGGGCACGTTTATTTAGGAACGTGTCTTTTTTTAAAAAGGGCCAGATTGTGGAACAAATCTATTGTAAAATAGTTGATGAAGAAAAAATTATAGGATGTTTATGTAAAAGAAAATATTTACTAAATCTATTCCATGTTATATTATGACAGTAGTGTCATATGACGCAGGTGTCATAATGAAAGTGAGGTATTACCCATTGCCATCTTCAACATTTTTTAACCTACCCAAAGAGAAGAAATTAAAGATTTTAGAAGTTAGTATGGCTGAATTCTCTGAGCATGGTTATCAAGAGTCCAGTATCTCAAGCATTATTAAGAAAGCTGAAATTCCTAGGGGGAGTTTTTATCAATACTTCGAAGACAAACTTGATTTGTATAAGTATGTAGTTGAACAAGTAGGCATCAAAAAACACGAGTACTCCCAATATTTAACCCAGATAACTAGTGAAATGAAATTTATTGATATTGTAAGGAACCTATTTATTGGGGGAATTCATTTTTACCGTAAGCATCCTGATATGGCCAAAATTGCAAACGACCTTATCTTAAATTCCGATCAAGATTTGAAAAAATCACTACTTGGGGAAGAAGATAAAAAGAGTAATGAATTTTTTCATACATTAATTAATGAGAGTAAGAAGAAACATGAAATTGATCAGAGATTAAATAATGAAACAATCATTTTGCTTATTCAAACTCTTAACCTGTCACTTGTTCAAAATTTCATCAACAAATCTGGCAACGATTATTTTGATGATAAGCTATTTTCTTTAATTGATGAAATGATGTTGTTCTTAGAAAAAGGTCTATCAATCCCAATACAAGGGAAGGAGAAAAACTTTTGATGCGTAAATATGATACGCCATTGGCTATTTTCTTTGCTCTATGCTCCATAAGTTTACTGTTTGCATTTATATTTAATCACGATTTACTAGATTGGGCTTTTGCAAGACATCATAATCAGCTTTCTTGGTATATCAGACCTATATTTATTATTCCTTTTTGTTTTTTTGCCTTCAAGAGGAGCCTTGCTGGAATCTCCTTCACTCTGTTCTGTATTTTCACATCCATGTTTTGGTTCCCGGAACCGACTACCGTAGATACAATAGTGCAAGAATTTCTTCAATATGAAGTCGATTATTTAACTGGGGATTGGGGATTGGGTAAAATTTTGCTTACATTGATTGTACCACTATCTTTAACCCTCCTAGCTCTTGCTTTCTGGCAACGTAACATTTGGTTCGGCTTGTCAATTATGGCCTTTATTGCAGTAGGGAAAGTAGGATGGAGTATCCTATTTGCAGGGGACTCTGGCAAATCTATAATTATTCCAGCTACATTAGGTCTTATAGTATGTTTGGTATTTGTTTATCTCGGAATTACACGAAATAAGAGGCGACAAAATTGACATGGTTAGAGAAATAGAATATTCAATTGTAAAAAAATAAGTGGTTTTAGAATAAAAATTATTTATTGTTATTCCATTAAAGGGCCCGATTGTGGAATTAGCGTTTCTCTTATTCAACTAACGTGGTCCTTTAATTGAAGAAGATAGCAAAACCAGAAGCAACAATCTTTGAGAAAACAGCTATTAAATTAACGGTGTAGTTTAGTTTTATACTTTTTGGATTTAAAAGATATAAGGGGGAAAAGGTATGCAAATACTATTAATTCGCCACAGAGAATCTGAAGCAGCTATTTTAAATGTACATGATTAACGGAAAGAGGTAGAAAGCAAGTGGGAAGTTTATCACAAAAAGTAAAAAATGATTTCCCGCCAGATTTTATATGGGCAAGTACGTTAAAAAGAGCACGTGAAACTGCTGAAATATTAGGGGAAACTATTGGATGCCCAGTACAATTGGAAGAAGAATTAATGGAGTTTAATAATGGTGTACAAGCTGGATTATCCTTTGAAGAAGCGAAAAAGTATCCTGAGCCAAAATTTTTTCATGAAAGTTTTGAAAATGGAGAGACATTCATAGAATTTCGAATGAGAATTGAAACGATATTTTCTAAGATTGTGACAGGAAATACATATGAGCGAATAGCGATTGTTGCTCATGGTGGGGTAATTAATAATATATTACGTGCTTTTTACCAAATGCCAATCAACATGGATTATTATTTTAAAATTGGAGATACAGGAATTAGTTTAATTGAACTTACTGATAAGGAAAAGGTAATTCACTTTATAAATGATACGAATCATTTAGGGAATATATAGGATATTTCTTAAAATTTTGTTCAACTTTTTAAGAAAACACACTATTTAATCAATAGAATCCCACCGTTAATTTTAAAAGGGTGGGTTTTTATAACGAAAATCAACGTTTACAGGATACTTTTAATCAAATTTTATTTCAACGCTACGGGAGGACATTCATTTGCGGACAGATATAGATAATTGGGAATCAATCACCATAACAGAAATTAATAAGCTCTTTTCTATTATTCCAATTAAATGGGGTATTGCAGGGGGATGGGCTTTAGATCTACATTTAGGCAAACAGTCAAGGGCACATGATGATATAGATGTAATAATACTTCGAGACGAACAATTGACTGCCTATAATCATTTGTCAGGTGATTGGATGTTATACAAAGCAGAGAATGGGAAACTTGTTCCTTGGCAAGAAGGCGAGTTTTTAAAAACCACAAATGACATCTGGGTTACAAAAAGCAGTAGTTCTCCCTGGGCTTTTCAAATTATGTTAGTAGAGACTGAACAACAATCCTGGATATACAGGAGAGAAAAATCTATTCGAAGAAGATTAGAGGATATATTTTTAAGAACAGATGATGAGATACCTTACCTAAGACCCGAGATTCAACTCCTTTATAAAGGTGGTAGTCCAAAGGTTAGAGAAAAAGACTTTCAAGATTTACAAATTATGCTTCCATATTTACTGCCTGAACAAAGGGATTGGTTAAAAATGACTTTGAAAAGACAATTTCCAACTGGTCATTCGTGGCTTGATTATATCTAAGTGTGAAATATTATTCAAAATATAAATTGAACCAATTCTTAAGTGAGCTGTGTGGTAACAAACAACAAGAATTAATTGGATTAATATAAATGAAATCGTAGGGAGAATATTCTTCCTACTTTTTTTATAAGAAAATGTAAATGATTTAAGCTAAATCATGAACTAAATTGTCTAATGTATAGAAGGGAGTGAGTTACATTATTCGTTTAATTAAAAAAGCTCAAAAAGGAAATGAAAAAGCCTTTTTAAAACTTTTTCAAATGTATGAAGCAGATATATATCGAATGGCATTTGTTTATTTAAAGAACGAAGAGGAGGCTCTAGATATTGTACAAGAAACTGCTTATAAAGCGTTCGATAAAATTGAAAGCTTAAAAGAACCTGCGTACATTAAAACATGGCTTATTAAGATTACCATTAGTAATTCACTGAATCGGTTAAAAAAGCTAGAAAAGATTGTGCCTATGCAAAATGAATACATAGACAATATACAGTTTGAACAGGGTGACCATACCGTTAAAGTCTTGCTACAACAGATATTAGAAGAATTAACAAGCGATGAAAAAGGAATTGTATTACTGAAATATTACGAGGGCTATACTTTTCAAGAAATTGCAGACATGCTCCAAATCCCATTAGGAACAGTAAAGTCCATCCTATATCGTGCATTGAAAAAGTTACGTGTTCAAGTAGAGGAGGCAGATTTTTATGGATAAGTTAAAAGAATCAGTGAAGTCGATTCCATTGCCGCAGAATTTACACAAAAGAGCGAAAATGGGTGTTAGCCAAGTAAAGAAAAAAAGGAAGAAAACATGGCTCATTCCATCAGTGGCCACCGTATTTCTAGCTAGCTCTATTACAGTTGGTGCTGCAATGAATGACGATGTAAAAAATTTGCTATGGCATATTAGCCCAGAAATAGCGGCATTACTTGAACCAATAGAAAGTACTGTTGAATATGGTGGGATAAAAATGGAAATTGTTTCAGCGATGCAGGATGAAGATATGGCCGTCGTGTATGTGACAATGCAGGATGTTGAAGGAAACCGTATTGATGAAACATTGGATATTTATGATTATTCCATGTCAAAAGGACGGTCTTTTACAGTTGAAAGAATTGGTTTTGATCCTACAACGAAAACAGCCTTTGTTCGATTTACGTCGTTTAATGGGAGTAGTACAGATAAGTTTAAGCTAAAAATCCGTTCTTTTTTAAGTGATAAATCAGTGTTAGAGGGTGTAACATTCCCATTGGATCTACAAGATGTGGAAAAACAACAAACAGAGATTTTGCCAGATGATACAATTCGAGGAAGTGGTGGAGAGTCCCCTGAAGGAGATGCATATGTACTACCAGCGGGTATATTGAATATTCAAACACAACTATACGACAGAATGCAAATTACAAATATAGGACTTCATAATGACAAACTATATGTGCAAACAGAGTGGCCCGCCAATAATGCGATTGAACACGGAGAATTTTATTTAGTGAATCCAGCTGGGCAGAAGATTCTACCAACAGTGAGTTATTCTTACGGGAGAGATGAACAAGGAAAACCAATTTATGCGTATAATTATGAGGAAAATGTCTTTAATGTGAAGGATATCAATCTAGCTGAGTATGAGTTGAAGGCAAAGATTTATACAGCTGATCAATATGTAGAGGGAGATTGGGAAGCATCCTTCAAACTCGAAGAAATGAGAGGGCAGTCGGTGCCATTTGCTATGGACTTTGGTGACTGGGTAGCGAAAGAGCTGAAGATTTCTCCACTGGGTTTAACGATTATAGGGGAAGGCAATGCGACAGAAACAGAAGAATTAACGGCTACAATTGTTAAAAAAGACGGAAGTCATAAGGAATTAACAAGTTTAGTTTCCTTCACGGATGAAAATCAAGTGAAACTGAAGTTACTATCAGAGAGTCCATTAATGCCCGAACAAATTAAATCCATTATTATTAACGGATTTAAAGTAAATTTTTAATATAAGGGGACGTTTTTGGTATCGTGAATAAAATTTATCAGGAGGGAAAAATTGTTTAAGTATATATTGCAACTTATAATTGGAATTTTTATTTTAGCTGTATCAACATTTATTGCTTGGTATGAGGGAAGTGCCATTATAGATAATTCTTTAGAATGGAAGTATTCAACACCGTTTACAGATTTATTTAACATTGATATTACAAATGGGCGTGATATTAGCCAACTTGATTATTTTGTTTATTCAGCTAAATTCCAGCCATTATTCCCTACTATTATGATGGTTTGTGTACTCTACATTCTGAGTGTAATTGGCTATTATCTAATAAAACGCAATACTAAATGGGCTATTGGCTTTTGGGGATTAACAGGTTGTATATGTATATTACTTAGTGGTTTAATTTTTAATTCACCAACTATTGGAGGGAGAATTTTTTTCGGGATGACTTTTATAAGTGGAATTTTAAGTATGGCAATTACTGTTATAGTATGGTTAAGAAATTCCAAGCATTATCTGATTGTTAAAACGAAAAGTTTGTGAAGAAATGTACTTAAAGTAACGGGCGCTTTTCCGTAATAAGGAAAGCGTCTTTATTCATGAAAAGGGCACGATTGTTGAAGATCGTCGGTAGAATATGATCAAACTTTTTTTCAAAACGAGTTCTTATCATTTAACTTAAAATACGGGTTTGGGGGATATTTCTGATCAAACTTTATTCCAAACCAACATATACACCCGAATCAATTACGGCACAGCTATGCAAAGCATATGATTCATAACGGTGCGCCAATTGATGTCATTCAAAGTTTACAGGGGCATGAAAAGAGTGAGACTACAAAGATTTACGTTCACCTAAGCGGAAAGCTAAGATAGGATTTTTACAGTTAATACTTTTTAAATAAAACGTTAATTTCAATTAAGACACTCATGTAGAAATTAGGTGAATTTCGGTTATAGGTCCATTTTGTGGAATAGTGTATATAGGGATGAACGAAGGAAAGACATTTCTAAATGAAGTTTTTGAAACTTTGTTTTATTAATTAACTGTAGATTTGAAATAAAATCACAATATAAGATGGGATGTTTAAGATAAAATTGCGATGTTTATAAAAAAGTATGACTAAAAATTTTGAGTTGATGTGCAGGATTTTTTTCAATAAACGTCTATTCTTGAATAAAGAAATTGCTTAAATCGCCTAATTTTGAGATAATTATCATTACAGGTAATTTAATGAAATAATAATTTTGTAAAAAAGGAGTAGTTAACTTGTATTATATTTTCAACTTTATATAACCAACAATAAGAGGTCCTCCTCCCTTGATAATAATGTATATCATATTAAATACAAAAATCATAAATGGAGGTCCTCGAATTATGAATGGACAAAATTTGAAACGTAAAGAACTAGATAAGGTATTAGACTTCTTAGAACAAAATAGGTTATTTAGCGGGGTTGTATTATTAGCTGAGGAAGGTAAAACATTTTACAAGAGAGCTATTGGCAAGAGAACTAACTCAAGTCAACATTCAATTGATGCAGTCTTTGATATTGCCTCAATTTCTAAGAGCTTCACAGCAATGGCAATTATGATATTAATTGAGGAGAAAAAACTTCAGCTAGATGATAATCTTAAAAAATTTTTCCCTTTTCTTTCTTATGAAAATATAACTATTAAAAATCTGTTAAATCATACCTCTGAACTTCTAGATTACACGGAATGGTTTGAAGATCCAGGTAACTGGGACCCTAATAGAATTGCAACGAATAAAGATGTAGTTAAATTTTTGAAAGATGAAAAGCCAGAAGTGTTATTCCCCGCGAATGAAAAGTGGGAGTATTGTAATACTGGGTATGTATTACTTGCAGAAATCATAGAAATGGTTTCTAAAATGGGGTACGGAGAGTTTTTACAGAAAAGAATATTCACACCTTGTAAATATGTTCAATACATCAACGCATTCGCAATTTCTTGATAGCGAAATTGAAAATTTTTCGTTAGGTTTTATCTATGATTGGGAACAGGACTTGTATAGACTTCCAAGTGAAATGGAAGAACATAAGTATGTTTACTTCCTTGATGGTGTTAAAGGTGATGGCGGTATAAAATCCACTGTAGATGATCTGCTAAAATGGGAGCGTGCTATTTATAATAATGAACTGGTATCAGAACAAACAAAGGAAAGTATTATAGATCCAGTTTTCATTAAAGGAGAAGCTGCTAATGGGTATTGTCCTTGTTTGCACGAAGATTTCGGGGGATATGGACTTGGGTGGAAAATAGAGAACCATCCTCAATATAAGAAGATTATTCTTCACGAAGGATATTGGGCAGGTTATTATTCAGGGTTAATTAGTTACAAGGATCGTAACAAAGCTATAATAATGCTAAATAACTTAGACTTTACGGATAACGAATTAAACAAGATACCATATTTGTTAACTCTTACGTTAGAGAAGATTTTATTCGGTGAAAAAGCAGGAGTACAAGTGTTTGAACAATTAATCATATCAAATCGTTAGAATAAGCAAGGGAATTGTTCCCTTAAAGGGCAATTTAATAGAGCAAGGGACACAAAAAATATCAAACTTTTTTATAAATAGCTTATATTATATCTTAACATCAGTATTCGCTCATTACGGGATTCATACATCATCGTTAAAAACTAGATTGCTTGTTGTCTGTGTTACTGTTTCTCTGATTCCAATGTTTGAAAATATTTTTCCTGGGAGATCAGGAGCAACCAATTAATTATATAATCTAAGGGGGTAGTTATACGAAGAACTATTCCCTAAGATTTGTTGCACAGTTTGACCACAGTCTTCCCCAATAGGGTGCAATTCTTGAATAACACAGGTAGATAATAATCAAGCATTTTTATAAAAACTATCAATATTAAACCCACTCATTTTGACTAATCTTTTTTCAAAATGGTGGGTTTCTTCTATTCAATAAGTTTGTAGCTTATTTTTCATCTTTATTCATGAGCTACACCAGAAGCTTATCTTAGATAAAAAAACAGTGAAACTCATTACTTTTATTGAAATGATGGTAGTAAAGACTCCGGTTTTTCATAATTAGAGAGGAATATTTTTACAGTAATTCTTTGTATACGCTGATACCGTTCTTTTTATTTACACTGTGGGGATTTTTCGCTTGCTCCTATTTCAATTGATTTTCTAAAATGTTCGATGTATGCAAGCTTGGTTTGCGATCTGATGATAAAGAACTAATTGATTAGAAATTTGTGGGGCAAGTAAAGATTGAAGTATTAGCCTCAATCTACTCACACATCCCAGTACACATGCTCGCCATTTATTAGCCCCAACATAATTCAATTTTATGCTTTTTATGCGTAGTTTAAATTTACACTAAAATCACAGAGTATTGATATACTAATGTTTATAGGTGTTTTAAGGTATAGCATGCATTCAATCCACATTAGAACCATTAAAATAAGGAGATAGAATAAATAATGGAAAAATATCGTATTGATCAATCAAAGGGAATTGAATTTGGACTCTATTCATTAGGAGACCATATCCCAAATCCATTAACGGGGACTCGTATTTCTGCACAGCAGCGTATACAGGAGCTAATTGAAGCAAGTCAGTTAGCAGAGCAAGCAGGGATTGATGTATTTGGTGTAGGTGAAAGTCATCAATCTTATTTTACAACACAAGCACATACGGTTGTTTTAGGTGCAATTGCACAAGCTACGTCAACAATCAAATTAGCAAGCTCTGCAACAGTATTGAGTGTCTCTGATCCAGTACGTGTTTATGAGGATTTTGCGACAATCGATCTAATCTCAGATGGGCGTGCAGAAATTGTGGCTGGGCGCGGCTCTCGTGTAGGGGTATATCATTTATTGGGGGTTGACCTACAAGACTATGAAGAAATCTTTGAGGAGAAATTAGAGCTGCTGAAAAAAATCAACGAAGAGGAACTTATAACATGGGAAGGTCAATATCGAGCACCCCTGCACAATGCTCAAATTTTACCGCAACCGAAAAACGGTTCTTTACCAATTTGGCGAGCCGTTGGTGGTCCTCCTGCAAGTGCCATAAAGGCAGGCTATATGGGCATACCCATGATGTTAACAACATTAGGAGGTCCTGCTGTGAATTTTAAGCCCTCTGTAGATGCCTACAGAGAAGCAGCAGAGCGCAATGGCTTTGATCCTACCAAGCTACCAGTTGCTACAACTAGTCTATTTTATGTTGCTGACTCGACGAAAGAAGCCTTACAAGGAATGTATCCACATCTTAATGGGGGATTCCAGGCAATTCGTGGCGGAGGTTATCCAAAGCAACAATTTGCACAAGCTCCAGATACACGTGATGCGCTTATGGTTGGTAGTAAGGAACAAATCATTGAAAAATTACTCTATCAATATGAGCTATATGGTATGCAGCGATTTATGGCACAAATAGACTTTGGTGGCGTACCATTCGAAAAATTAATGAAAAATATAGAAATCATTGGCAACGATATAATACCTGCAATCAAAAAACATACAGCAAAATAAGGAGATGTCCAATATGAAAATCGTCGCACTAGCTGGTTCAATTGTCGGCTCAAAAACGAAAACAGCCATTTGTAAAGTTGTTGACATTTTACAAGAAAAGTATCCAGCGCATGAGGTAACATTGCTTGATCTTGCTGATTACAATATGGTATTTAGTGATGGACGTAATTATTTTGAATATGATGGGGATACAAAATATGTAACAGAAACCATTATGGCCGCGGATGCCTTGATTATTGGTACACCTACATTTCAAGCATCAATCCCAGCAACATTAAAAAATATTTTTGATCTGCTCCCTGTGAATGCCTTTCGTGATAAGGTGGTGAGTATGGTTGTTACAGCAGGTACAGCTAAGCATTATCTCATGATTGAGCAGCAAGTAAAGCCAATTCTAGCCTATATGAAGGCACATATCGTCCCAACCTATGTATTTATAGAGGAAAAGGATTTTTTAAGGAAGGAAATCGTCAATGATGATATCCTTTTCCGACTAGAACGTTTAGTGGAGGATACAGTAATGGTGACAGATGCATTCACTGAAATTCGCGCTAAAAAAGATGCAGAATATGATTTCTAATTTTTTTATAAAGGTGGACGTTGCCTGATGAGGAATCTTTGGTAATGTCCGATTCTTTGATAAAATGAAGCCCAAGCAATACAACATAGGATATTTTGAATTTTCATTCCCTTAACAATTAGTTTTCATTAAATAAGATGATTATTCTATTAAGTATAACTAGCTTCTATCTAGCACAGATGCTCGTGAATCGTCATATATTTCCATCAATTCAGCCACCTATAATATGGAAATTCCTTTATGTATTCGACAATATAAAAGACCGATATGTCTTCTTGGCCTGTTTTACCTTTGTATCAAAAAAATAGTATGATAGAATATTTAAAATAGTTTATATACAGAAGTAGAATGGGAGGGAAAAACATGAAGAAATATTTTATCGTACTGCTAGTCGTTCTTGCTTCTTTATTAAGCCCCACATCCTCTAAAGCTGCTGAGGTAAAGTGGGATGGGGCACAGGTTGTTAAAGGACAAGCAGGTAAGATGACCTTTACTAAAGATGTAAAAGTATATAAAAAAAATACGGATGGTAGCTTTAGTTCGTTAACAGTGAAACGTAACAACTACTTCCGTGTTTACGATATTGAAAAATACGACAATAAAACATTTTACTGGATGAGTTCAGGATACCGTGTACAGGCAACCGATTTAGTTGTTTTTAAGGAGGTACCACTCGATATTCGAGCTGCTTTTTATGATAATCCAGGTTTAATTTATATCAATCGTCAGAACGGAAAGCCTCTAGGATATGGGGATTATCTGTTAAGCAAAAATATACCTGGCAGCGCCGACTATAAACCCTACAATGATGTTGTACAATTTAAAATTGGGGAAAAATTATATTACTATTTCTACGCTGCTCCCTTTGAAGGTAATCCATTGGAGGTTTATATTGATAGCTCAGATATTCGCATTGTAGAAGCAATACCCCATGTTAAAGATTATTATACGTTAAATGCTGATGCACAGCTGCTCAGTGGTCCAATGATGGGGGCAAGAGTGCTAGAACAAGCATCAAAAGGAGCAGCTTTTGAATTGCTAGGAAGCGAAATAAATGGCTATCTCATGGTGAAATCGCCAACAACCTTGAGATATGGCTATATCCCCGTTAAAGCACTTCAGCCTGTACAAAAACAAGGTAAACGATTTATTCGTTATGGTGTTTATGTTGGAGGGAAGCACGAGGAATTAAAACGTTTTGATGAAGTCTCATTTTTATCAGAAGATACTACGACAGCTTTAATTGAATTCAAGGGAGAAAAATATACTGTACCTAAAAAAGCTCTAGCTACAATACGACCAAATGAATCGCCTGTCATTACATCTGGTTTTTTACCAAGTGATACGCTTCAGCAATTAACCTATAATACGGTATATACGAGAACTGGTAATCAACGCTTTGACACGGATTACGACTTCCAATATATTACTTATCATGAAACAGATCAAGCCTTTTATTATGAGAAGGATGGCACGCAATATATATTTGAAAAACCAATTACAGAGGGATCGAAAGTTACGATAAGGGATAGTAATGAGTTTGTTCGTGCTATTCACTATACACTTACAACACCAGCAGGCACATTTAACAATGTTGTCGAAACATCCACTAGTATATTATATGCACCTGGCTACGGTGAGCTTGGTTCAGCATATGACCTCCAACTAAGGTCGTTTAAATAATCATTAAAATGCTGCATAAGAGTAATTCTTGTGTAGCGTTTTTTACTTTAAAACTTCAATGCATGACTATTTTAAAGAAATTAATATTCCGAGTGTTCAAATTCCGAAAGATTTGTTTAACCGATTTGAAACCATTTTTGGTAATAATCGTACAGAAAGTGTTGTAACAAGCGGAATTTTGCGGTGAAATACAGATTTTCCTATTCAAATTGAACAAGCATGGACATTTCATGATAATCATCGTAAAATCGCATTCAAATTGAGGTACTACAAAAGTAAGGAAGTCGTTAGTAAAACCTATGCCATGTAAGTTGATTGGAGTGGAGACTGGGCGACTCCTTGTGGATTAGCAATAGGGGAACGAAGGCTAAAACCATCACATCCTGTGATAACGCCTTCGTGACCAACATCGTGTTGGCCCGAGACCCTGCAGCGAAGCAAAGCGGCTCATCGGACGCCCCCAGGAAGCTTTGCTCTGTGCGAAAGCGAAGCGACAGCACAAAGCGCCTAGTCGGAACGGAAATCAACCCACGTTATGGTGATAGCTCTTAAAAATTTAATGTTGAACGACATAAAATTTTATATAATAAATACCAATAGGGATATTTTAACAAAGGCGTGATTATATTGAGAATTTTAATGGTTGAGGATCATGAAGATGTAAATGCGATGTTAACCGAATTGTTTGAGCAAGCAAATTATCAGGTAACAAGTGTGATGGATGGAGTAGAAGGTTACCGGGCATTTCTACAAAATGAGTTTGATATTGTGCTTCTTGATATTATGCTTCCCTATAAAAGTGGGGATGAATTATTAAAAGAAATTCGCGCTATTTCAGATGTACCTGTTGTTATGATTTCAGCAAAAGATTTAGTGTCTACTAAAATCGATTTGCTTCGTTTAGGAGCGGATGATTATATTACGAAACCATTTGACCTTGGTGAGGTTCTTGCCCGTATTGAATCGATATTACGTCGTGTTAAAAAACAAGCTACACCTATGAAGCAGTTGCAATACAAGGATATAGTACTGGATGATGTCGCTAAGCGAGTTACAGTGAGTGGTGAAGAGGTCTTGCTTACTGCAAAGGAATATTTATTGCTCGAATTATTTATGACAAATCAAGAGAAAGTATTCACGAAAGCAAATTTATATGAATCCATTTGGCAGGAAGAATATTTAGGGGATGAACATATTATTAAAATCCATATTAGTAATCTTCGACATAAATTAAAGACAAAAAATCCACAAGCGGATTATATCGAGACGCTTCGTGGGCTTGGTTATCGTTTACATCCATAAATTATCCGTAATCTATACGCCATCTTTACTTTATCTATACCTTTCATGAGTAATCTATGAATATGAAAGGGAGGTGCTTAATATGGGAGAAACCATATTAAAAACAAATCAATTAAAGAAAACATATAAAAAGCATACAGTACTTCACGACGTATCAATCGAATTAAAAGAAGGACGTATTTATGGGCTTATTGGTGAAAACGGTGCGGGTAAATCGACCTTAATGAAGATTATTTCAGGAATTAGTTTTCAAACAGAAGGTTCATTTGAGTTATTTGGAAAATCATCTGACAAGGAAATACAGCTGCAACGAAAACGTATTGCCAGCATGATTGAACAACCAGCGATTAGCCCTGATATGACTGCAAAAGGTAACCTTAAATATCATCGTTTAATGCGGGGGATTCCGAATGAGGAGCTAGAGGATGAAATACTGCAATTGGTTGGATTGGCGAGTACCAACAATAAGAAAGCTAAGCATTTTTCACTAGGCATGAAACAACGTTTAGGCATTGCTATTGCGTTATTAACTAACCCAGAGTTATTGATTTTAGATGAGCCAGTGAATGGGTTAGATCCTATAGGTGTTGTTGAAATTCGTCAGCTTTTAACACGGCTTTGTGAAGAGCGACAGATGACAATTTTAATTTCGAGTCATAATTTACCGGAACTTTATCAAACAACAACTGATTATATCATTATTCATAAAGGGAAAATTATGAAACAAATGACGCAACAACAGCTCGACGAAGAATGTAGACATTATATTCGCATTGGTTGTACAGCTCCCGAACAATGTGCACATGTATTAGAAACAAATCTTAAAACACAAAATTTTCAAGTCATGCCAAATAAAACGATTAAATTGTATGATTTCTTAGAGGATCTTGGGGACGTATCAACCGCCTTATTTGAAAATGGGGTAACACTTACGGAATTTAGTCTACAAGGAGACACATTAGAGAACTATTTCCTTACGTTAATTGGAGGTGTGCACCATGTTTAATTTAGTACGTGCTTACCTCTATAAAACAACTAAATCCAAAATATTTTGGGTCTTACTGGCTCTTACAACATGTTCTGCAACAGCAATGTTTAGTATTGCCTATGGGATTGGCAATAACTCAATAAATGAAAGCATTAGCAACGTTGGTTTTCTACTATCTGATATGAATACGATGTCAATAGTAGGCGCAGTACTTGCTACTACACTAATTTGTTCAGATTTTGATACAAAAAATATTCATCATCCAATTATAAGCGGCTTTGCAAGAAACCAAATTGTCATAAGTAAAGCGATTGTTTTCTGGATATTACTTATTGTTCTTGTAAGCCCGTATATCATCGTGACAATAATTGGTTTATCAATGGACAGCACGTTTAGCATGGGTGGGAAAGCAGCAGGTTTTTTAAGCATTCTAACTTCGACTACTAGTGGTAGCTTTGGTGAATACGTAACAATAATGTGCACAATGACTATAGTCTATCTTGCACAGTTAACGACTTGTATTTTACTTGCGTTTGCCTTAAGAAAATCGGTGCTTGTAGTAGCTGCGTATTACATGTTGTCCATGTTCTTTGGGCAGGTCGCTAGTTTTCAGGATTCATTTGAGATGATAGATAAAGTATTATCTTTCACACCATATTCAGCGGAGTATCTTACGATTAATTTAAGCATGAGTAAAGGTGATATAATTTCGGCCGTTTCCATTTGTATCATCTTTATAGTAGTAATTATATACTTAACATTCATGACATTTAGAAAAGCAGAAATCAAGTAAGGGGATGTAGGGAATGTGGATTGTGGCAATTGTAGTCATTGTAGGATTATTGTTTTATATTTTTTATATACAAAGGCAAATACGATTGATGAACATACAATTGTCACAACGTCTACATGAGCAATATACGCAGCCAATTAGCGTAGAGCTAGTAAACAAAGAAATAAATCAACTAGTGGCAAATATAAATCGCATATTGATAGAATCGCAGAAATCAAGGTCGTATATTAAACGGGAGGAAAAATACTATAAAGAAATGATTTCAAACATTTCTCATGATTTTCGTACGCCACTAACTGCGATAAAGGGCTATCAACAAATGCTTTTAAAAGAACCATTAACAGAAAAGCAGCTTGCAAAGCTTGGAGTCGCACAAAAACATGTTGGAAGACTAGAGCAATTATTAGCAACCTTTTTTGAATATTCCTATTTGCATAGTAATGAAGATCAACCCAAAAAGGATCGTATTAATATATCAAACATCGTATTTGAAGAAATTGCTGGTGCCTTTGCACAATTTGAACAACAAGGAATAGCCGTCACCTTACCTAATTATGAGCCGCTCATTATTAACTCTGATGAAGAAATGCTTTTACGCATTGTGCAAAACCTAGTACGAAATAGCATCATGCATGCGCAAGGTGATGTCACGATCAAGATGTGGTTAGAAGAAGAACATGCATATATCTGTTTTCAAAATCCGATTGACGAAAATATTCAACTAAATCCTAACCAGCTCTTTGATCGATTTTATACAACAGACAATTCCAGACGTAAAAACACTGGTCTAGGACTTTCTATTGTCAAGCTGCTTGCAGAAAAACTAGGTGGAAATGTAGCGGCTAAAATAGAAAATGGAATGATTGAGTTTTTAGTGTGTTTAAAAAAGAATTTGTAATAGTAGCAGCCAAGAAGCTTAGTGCATCTTTATATGCACCTGGCTACGGTGAGCTTGGTTCAGCATATGACCTCCAACTAAGGTCGTTTAAATAATCATTAAAACGCTGCATAAGAGTAAGTCTTGTGCAGCATTTTTTACATTTAAACTTCAATGCATGACTATTTTAATGAAGTCAATATTCCAAGTGTTCAAATTCCAGAAAATTTGTTTAACTGATTTGAAACCAACGTTGGTAATAATCGTATAGATAGTGATGTAACAAGCGAACGTTTGCGGTGAAATACGATTTTCCTATTCAAAATGAACAAGCATGGTCATTTATGCATCGTAAAATCGCATTCAAATTTGGTACTACAATCTATTTATAATGTTAAAGTAGCGAGCTTTGTAGCCAAATCATAAGCTAAGGCAAGCTCAAGATGTGTGGCTCTGAAATAATTCTATCATAAAGAGCCCTAGCTACTAACGAGGAGAGAATTGATGAAAGTAGATGAGGCTTTAAAGATAGTTTATGAATATACTATTGGTGATAACTCTATACTATATTCATTAAGAGTGGGATTAGGATTAAATGAAAACAACTACAATACATTAATTGAAGCAATGAAGATATTGATTACGGAGTATTCGAATAAAACCGAAGTTCCTAAGAAACTAGCTTTATGTTTTGTAGATATCAGCAATTACTTTTATTTTAATGAAGGGAAGTATTCTGAAGAAGAGGAAGAAAAGCTTGAAGATGCAATTCACGAAATATCTAATTTGGCTGGAAAATTATTTGAATAAATACTACTTCTGAATCGGCTAGCACGCCCAGAAAGGTTACAATTTACAATTCGTTTCAAGGGACAACATAAAGTTTCAGCTCTGTCGGTACAAGTCAGTCTTCATCCAAAGAAAAGAAGGTGTAAATTATGACGGAAGAAAAGATGAATTTATTGAGTATTAGTGATGTGTTATCACATCCAAAGAGAAATCCAGAGACTTGGTTTTATCTACCTCCAAATTTAAAAGAATGGAATTTAAATACAAGAGGAATATTTTCACTAGATAGCTTTGATTTTCCGCCCAATTCAGATGATTTTTTACCAGAACAAGCGAAAAAAAATGGTTGGATAGAAACATTGGATGGTGCAGGTATTGAAGATGTAATTGACAATGTAAATAATCAGTTTGAAAATCCATCACTAGATCAGCTATTCCAAGCGTTCCTTTATTACTTTGAAAATGATGCATTTTTAGTTTTTAAGAAATAAAAGTGTATAATGAAATATTTCATCATTGTTGAATGATTGGAACGAAAGTATTGGATGTAGCATTTTAATAAAGATTAATTAAAATGAAATCACTAACTCCGATTTCGAAAAGAGGAGGAATCAGGAAAATTGAAGTTCTATCGCTATGTGTTAAGTATCCCGCCTTTGGATTGGGAGTGTTGCTTTCTTAACATTGAGGAGTATAAGCAAATCTTTGCGAATAAGTATAATCATAATATAGCGTATTACATGCAAGTTATTGGAGATTGTCAGCAGCATCTTGAAGATATTGACACCCTTGCTGATATTACTTATAAAGATCTGTGTGCAAGTGTTCATTCTACTGAGCTGCGTTGTCCAGCTATGATTTTCTCTATACCGAGTGGTGATCAACGAGGTTCAGCTTTGTTTTGTATCATATATAAGCTTGAAGACGACGGGGATACGTTTATTTACTCTCCTGTTCCACTTGTTCATCTAGAGCAAGATCAAGCAGGTGAAGTCGAGCTTTAATGGTTTGAATTCAGAGGTTGCTGTTACAGCTCAACCGTCACGAGAGTCATCCATAATACGATATGGGAGGACTTAATAGTGATTTTTAAGGGCTAGGAGAGCTGAGATTTTCAAGTCGTGTGGGGAAGGTGTCGAATATAATAAATGCGATTGTGAATAGAGGGACAAAAATCCAGTAGGGAGGCGTTTATATGACGTTGGGAGAAGTGTTGGCGACGTTACCGGAAAAAGGGAAGAAGAGAGAAGACGCTATTGCGCGATTGGGTCGAGTGGAAGCGCTTCTATATCTTGTAGAACATGAGAAAGGGAAATGCAAAAAAGCGGCGTTAAAAGCACTTGCTCATCAAGAGTGTGTGGAAGCGACTGCAATTTGGGAAAAATTTATGAAATACAAAAATTTGGGCGAGGACATCCTGATGCCAGCTTTTTCGGATACGGTTTCGGAAGTTGTGGGCAAGCATTGCGAGAAATATTTCCACGAGCTATTTCAACAGCCGCCAGATTTTCTGACCGATCAGGATGAGTTTGAACGATTCACTGCCGTTGTTTCCGTTATGCTTGGTAAAGGCAGCCCGTCCATGATCGGCGTCTACCGCCTCATTGCGGCGAATCAGCCAATGGTTGAGAGGCTTAACCTCTTGAAACTAGTGGCCGATAAGGACTATGTGCACATTAACGATACACTCAGAATATGGAACCTGCAGCCACAGGAAACCATATGTATTTTCCCGATTGTGCTCGCTGCTTCGATTATACGGAGCATGGATGAACAGTTGATTTTGTTGGCTGAGGAACTGTATATACGGTACGGTAATGAGTGGTTGATTCCTTATTTTTCCGCAAAGCTTCTTACCAATCGTGCAGATAATGTGTATGATGAATTTTCTGCTTTTTTGCAGGATGAAGCATTAAATCGATATATACATAACGGCTTGGGACGAATCTATTATGACGATCAGAATGGAACTCACACAATGGCGGTATTTTGGGGACGTTATAGCTACGGAAGTTACGATAATAGAACTTATTTCAAGCGTAAATTGGCAGAAAATCTGGATGCCAGGTGGTTGGAACGTTTGATGGAACATCCGCACCCTAATGATAAGGTCAAATTTCAGTTTTACAATCGATGTCCTGTTATCTACGAATCTTACAAACAGATGATAATTGATTTGCTACCGAAGACGATTGAAGATGCACGGATAAGAAGTTATTTAGAACTATCAAAATGAAATCGAGCATAATTCTAATTCCAGGAGAGATGTAGCTGTGAGTATTGAAATGAATGAGATATGGGATGGGAAAATCCCAGTAGATGAAATGGATCTAGCGGTATTATCCGATAAAATATGGGAGATCGGCGAACTGGACGTCATTCGTGAGAAGGTGTCGCCAGAGTTATTTCAACTTCACATAGCCATCAATACAATTGGCAACTGGCAGTGTGATGGCTGGGACGGTATTATCGCGTATCAGCCGCATCTTGTGCCATATATTTCTGAGATGTTGGTGAAATTTGGCTTGCAGGATTTGCAGAATGCTTTTGACGAAGTCATTGCCATTTTCCCTGATTTCATTACGTTTGAGGATGATTTACTTTATTGTGACATGATCAATTTCCTGCATAATATGCGACTAAAGGTAAGTGACGAACGTTTGAACACATATACGCAAGAAGAGCGTCAAGCCATGATGAAGCAATATCAGGAAAAGCTCGATCAATTGGAAAAAATAACGGGGCCACATTGGGGATATGGAAGTCCTAAGGAAGGCTGGACCATGATCTTTGATTATATTCAGCTCAGGATAAGCGGCGATTGTGAATAGAAGGGGAAATGCAATGAGAGATTTAAAAATTCTTAAAGAACGAACAGAGTGTATGCTCTTTCAAGCAAATGAAAAGGATAGTGATAATGGATGGATCGGAGGGAATGCACCGGCTTATTTCGATGAATTGGAAGGCATGGTAAATAAGGAAACGGAGATGAATTTTTATTTGTCTATCGTTAACCCTTTTAATGAAACGGAGATGATCTCCATTTTTGCTCCTAAACATTTTGAAGAGCGTATTTCTAAAAATAGATATCCCAATTGTTCATTAATAACAATGAAACACCCTAAAACAGAAGAAAGTAAACTTGATACTTTTGCCGATCCTGATTTAGTCAAGCACTTTATTTCGGAAGCTAATATAGTAAGTGATAAAGCTTCATTTGAAGAACGTTTTCTGATCAAATTTGGAGGAACTCCAAGGCATATTCAGGGAGAAGAGTATTACTATAACAAGTTGCATGATGCCGGTTTTGATTTTATATTCCAGGTCGATGAGGATGGGTATCCGGATACCCTAATAAAGCCAAGAAAAAACTATCCCTTTTCGTTTGGAGCTATCTATTTATATGCACAGATTTTAGAAGACTCAATTATGAATCCCATACATAGTTATTGGCAATTTTCTTAATATAGAGAAATGAAAAATACTGAATTAAAAAAAGAATAATAGGTCCAAGAGAACCTTCAAAAAAACCTAGAAGAAAAATTTAACTAGCTGGTTTAAAATTTTTAGTAGGTTAGGATTAAGAAGATTTATCATACTATATTTAACATATGCAAGGAGGTGCTTAAAATCCTTCTTTTGCATATGTTTTTTCGTTTCCACTTCATGTAAATGTATTTTAACAGGCATAAAAAAGTATTTATGTGCAATTTTATGATAGATTAGAAGATGTAATAGATATGGAGAAATTAATATTGAATTTTATAAAATGGGAGTATGAAAAAATCAAATACTCTCCTAGATGGTTTTTTACTAAATTGTACTTGCTTTTAAGTAAATTATTTTGTTTAGAAGAAGGGCATTACCTTTGTCCTGACTACGCCATAATATTAAAGTAATGTAGGTCATAGTGTTTAGATTGAGAGAGTAGGGGGAGTAAAGAAAGAATGGTATTTTCTATTTTTAAAAAAAAGAAAGAGCCACAGCAATTGAAAAATAGAGTAGAGTTTTGCATCACAAATTTATCATTGGGTTCAGCAGATGCTTATGATGTATTAGTTGAAAGATCTGATATTGAAATTGAAGAATCTGGCTGTACATCTCATTGTGAAATTTGTGAGCAAGGGATCTTTGCCATCGTCAATGGAGAAATTGTAACTGCAGACGATGCAGAGTCGTTAGTGCAGGCAGTTGATGAAGAAATTAAACAAAATCCTCTTTATTGAAATAAGAACAGCTTGTTAGCATAAATCAACAAGCTGTTTTTTACATTTAGGTAAATAGCCGATATACCGCTATTTTTTACCAACCACGTACGTATTGCACTGGTGGTTGAATGTCTTCTCCTAAATCCTTGGCTGCGTGTAATGGCCAATATGGCTCACGCAGAAGAACACGAGCTAAGAAAATTAAGTCAGCACGATTATTTTGTAAGATTTCCTCTGCCTGAATAGCTGTTGTAATCAGACCAACTGCGCCTGTTGGTATTTCAGCACCATGTTTAATCGCTTCAGCATGAGGTACTTGGTAGCCAGGAAAAATATTAATATGTGCTTGCACGACGCCTCCTGTAGAAACATCCACTAAATCAACACCCTGTGATTTCATCCAGCGGCTAAAGACGATAAAGTCTTCCATTGTCGTTCCATCTGCTGCATAATCTTCTGCAGATACACGTACAAGTAAAGGACCCTCCCATACACTACGAATGGCATCAATCACTTGACGTAATATACGGTATCGATTTTCCTGTGACCCTCCATACAAATCAGTCCGCTTATTAGTTGCTGGTGATAAAAATTCACTAATAAGGTAGCCGTGTGCTCCATGAATTTCAAGGACATCAAAGCCAGCTTTAGCAGCACGAACAGCGGCTTTCTTAAATGCTTCTATAACATATTCAATGTCTTCTATAGTCATTTCAGTTGGCGTTTGATAGGCATCACTAAAGGCAATAGCTGAAGGGGCAAAAATTTCTCCCTCCACAGTTGCTTTGCGTCCGGCATGTGCTAACTGAATACCAGTTTTTGCTCCATATGCCTTCATTCCATTGACTAATTGACGTAAGCCTTCGATATGGGCATCATCCCAAATGCCAAGATCTTTATTGGAGATACGACCTTCTGGGACAATACCTGTTGCTTCAAGAATGATTAAACCTACTTGACCCGCAGCTCGTGTTGCATAATGAACTTGATGAAAAGGCGTGACAAGTCCATCATCCTGAGCAGAATACATACACATTGGTGCCATCACAACACGATTTTTTAAAGTGATAGACTGTAGTTGATAAGGTTCGAATAATTTAGTCAAAATAAAGCCCCCTAATTCCTAGTGATAAACTCTATTTTGCACATTTTACTTACTATTTGCAAGTGAACGAGACCGAGCCTCTGCTTCTTTAATACATGCTTCAATTGCCTCATTAAATTGATATTTTTCAAGCGCTTTAATCCCGGCTTCTGTCGTGCCCCCTGGACTAGTCACCTTTCTGCGTAGTACATCCGGCTCATCAACAGATTGCTTCAGCATTTCAGCAGTCCCTGCCAGTGTTTGTGTCATTAATAGTCGTACGGTATCCTTTGAAAGACCAACCTTTGTGCCGACTTTTTCAAATGCCTCCATTAAATAATAGATATAAGCAGGACCACTACCTGAAAGAGCCGTTACAGCATGTAATTGATCCTCATCTACTTCAATGACCGAACCAACTGCCTCGAGCAATTGTAAGAAAGTCGTACGCTGTTCAGTAGTCACTTCGTTACTGAAGGCAATACCACTAGCCGACATCCCGATTGTGGCTGAAGTATTAGGCATAACTCGAGCAACTGGACGTATGCCTAAATGCTCTGTGATGGTTTGAATAGCTATACCTGCTAAAATAGAGAGGATGGCTGAGTGCTCTGTGATTTTCGCTTTCAACTCATCCATTGCCGCAATAGCATCCTTTGGCTTCATTGCTAATATAATTAAGTCTGCTTGTTTAAAAATTTCTGCATCAACTAAGCAATTGACACCATATGATTCATGCAAAAATTGTAAGCGTTCTTTATCTGAGCGATTGGTGACATAAATTTCTTGTGCTGTAAATACCTTTTGGTTAACCCAGCCCTGAATCAATGCCTCTGCCATTGAGCCTGCACCGATAAATAGTATTTTCTTCATGAACAAAACCTCCAGTTCAAAATAAAAAGCGCTCCCGTCCTTATCAAGAAGGACGAAAACGCTGTTGTTTCCGCGGTACCACCTTTGTTTGCCAATTGGCACAACTCTTAGCCCTTTTATCGCAAGGGGAACGGTTATGTTTTCATAACTGCTCAGAAGTAGGTTCGGTAATGGGAGTGGGTGATGTTACTCGCAGCAAATGTAACACTCTCTGAGACACCTTCACCAAATTACGTACTTGGCTTCATCAACGCACAAAAATAATTAGATTATTCAAAATTATATTGATAATACGTCAACCTGTCAACAGTAGGATGACGAAAAGAAGAAAAACTTGTAAAATAGAATGAATTGTTATTCACTAGTAGTACAAAAGGGGGAAACAGCTTTGTCTATATACAAAATAGAAATACCAACACCCTATGAAGTAGGAGATGTCAATGCATTTGTTGTCAAAGGTGATGCACTAACACTTTTTGATGTTGGACCAAAAACAATGGAAGCCTATGATGCATTGAAATGGGGGATTCGAGCAGCAGGCTACGAATTAAGGGATATTGAACAGGTTGTACTCACCCACCACCATCCAGATCATGCAGGTTGGGTAGATGCCTTTCCACATGCAGAAATTTTGGGGCATGCCTATAACGATAAGTGGCTTCGTCATGACGAGGAGTTTTTACGATATCATGAACGATTTTATAGTGAACGCTTATTTGAGCATGGCGTTCCACAGGAATATATTCAGCCGAGTGTACATGTACGTCGCGAATTAGAGCTTGTCGGTGAACGTCCATTAACACAAATTCTAGGTGATGGAGATGAAGTGCCTGGTCATCCGGGCTTAAAGGCGATTGAAACATTAGGTCACGCACAAAGTCACTTCATCTTCTGGGATGAAAAAACACATCATGTGATTGGTGGGGATTTATTATTGGAAAAAATTACGCCAAACCCTTTAATTGAACCACCATTGGATCGTACAATAGGACGTACTAAATCATTACTACAGTATAATAAATCACTTGAAATTTTACGACAATTGCCAGTGAAAATGATGCATACAGGTCATGGTGCAGAATTAGAGGATATTCCTTTATTAATCGATAAACGTCTAGAACGTCAGCATCAGCAATCGATGAAGGTATTAGAGCTATTAGGTGAAGATCAACTAACGGTTGTTCAAGTTACAATGCGCCTGTATCCGGCTATTTTTCAGCGTAAACTAGGTTTAACACTATCCAAAACACTTGGACATTTAGATTATTTAGAAGCCAATCATTATATTACATCTACGAAAACTGAGGAAGGCATTTATGTATTTAAAAGAAAGTAGGTGTTTGCATGGCTGATAAAAAGACAATCTTCGTTACGGGTGCAACAAGTGGAGTAGGATTAAAAATGACAGAATTATTAGTAGCGCAAGGTCATATCGTATATGCAACAGGACGTAATACTGTTGCATTAAAAGCATTAGAACGTTTAGGCGCGATTGTGATTCAAGCTGATTTAACAAATTTAACGGCTATTGATGAAGTTTGCGCCCAACTACCACCACTCGATGTGGCGATACTCTCAGCTGGTGTGGGTAAATTTGGAATGGCACCTACATTATCTGATGAGGAAATTTCCCAAATGGTTAACTTAAATGTAAGTGTGCCAATATATTTAGCCAAGCGCTTAACATTGCCAATGATTCAGCGTCAACAGGGGCACCTTATTTTCATTGGCTCACAGGCAGGGAAGGTAGCGACGCCAAAAGCTAGTGTTTATGCTGCAACAAAGCATGCTATAGTCGGATTTACTAATGGACTTCGTATGGAACTAGCGCCTTATCAGATTAAAGTGACAGCGATACATCCTGGCCCAATTGATACGCCATTTTTAGATAAGGCGAGTGATGATAGCGGCTATCGGGCTTCCTTAGGTAGATTTTTATTAACAGCAGAAGAAGTAGCACAGGCTACGGTTAAAACAATTAAACGCCCTGTTCGAGAGGTGAACTTACCAAAAATCATGGGATTATCCAGTAAGCTTTATGCACTGGCTCCTGCCGCCATTGAATTTTTAGGTAAATCATTTTTCAACAAAAAATAGCAGGGACTAAACTGTAACCATTCTCAAAAAAGCAGGAGAGAGTGTTTACAGTTTTTTATCTTCATTCAGCAGATGTTTTTTGTATCGAAAGTATAGTGGCAGCAACACGGTTTTATCTGTAGCGAAAGCAAAGCGACAGCTACAATTATGTCAAGGCGAAATTGATTTAAAGTATTTAAAAGAATAGGAAAGGAGAGCATAATGTACACAATTGGACAAGTAGCGAAGTTTTTAGGGGTTTCAAGAGATACTTTAAAGTTTTATGAGGAAAAGGAATTAGTAAAGCCAAAGCAAAATAGTGAGAATGGGTATAGAGAATATAATCGTTTTGATATATATGATATAACAACAGTTAATTTCTATCGCGAAATGGATATTGAAATTAAAAAAATTCAAGAATTAAGAAAAGGCAAGAGCATAGAGGGCATACAATCACTATTCGAGGAGAAAATGCAGGAGGTTATGGAAGAAATCGAGTATAAAAAGTTGCTAGTAAAAAAGCTTCAAACCGTTCAGGAAGATTGCGAAAAAGTTAAAAAATTTCTAGGCACATATACCATCCAAGAAATGAAGCCGATAGAGGTAAAGGGAGAAATTGAGCATCATACTGCATATGATAAATATGAAATAATAAAGGATAACTTAGATAATTTAAAACAAGCAGTGACACTTACTTCTTTGAGAAGAGTCATTCAATTCAATGAAGAAGGTGTACTAGAAGATAAGTTTATCATCGTAAAAAAAGTAGAGGATCTTGATAAAGAAATTGCAGGTGAAATTCTATCCCATCCAAAATGTCTGTATACAGTTATTGAAGATGGAAGGTGGTCAACGGGTGGAAAAAATACAGACCATAAAGTTGAGGCTAGTATAAAAAAAGCGGCAAAAGAAAACGGCTATGAACTTTTGGGACTAGTATATATAAATCAATTACTTACTACTTATGAAGATGGCTTAGAACGAGCCTTTTTAGAAATTTTTGTACCTATTAAGTGATATTCGTTGTTAGGTGAAGGCTTTTATTTTGTCGAAAACATCATGAAATTTTTGTTTTGAGTGGGGGATTGCTGAATAGACAGAAAAATATGCATGATTGACGAGTATTTGTACTTGATAGAAATCTACTTATACTTAATAGAATGTCCCAAAAGGCTATGCTTATGCCGCAGAGCAAAATTCAAAACATAAACCATCCACCAAATATAATGGTAGATGGTTTTTTGTAGTTTTTTTATGTATTAGACAAATCATGAACAATGGAATCCGTATTGACATGCCCCTATCCAAATGCCTTCATTCCCACCCTACCATTACCATTCGAAATTATTTCTAAATATCCTCGATTTCTTATTGGGTTAAATATGTCTCCCTATTTAACAAAATTCCATCTAAATCAAATAACGCAACTTTAATACTATTAATACATAAAAATCCAGGCTTTAGCATCTTTTTTAAGTAACTATTTATTTTTAGACCCTTATATTGTATTGACCTGTGGGTAACTCCTAGGTTTAAGCTAAAAATATCCGTAATTTGAAAGGGGGAAGATGTTTGAGTAAAGAAAAAAAATTAAAAAAACCAATAGTAAGTTTTATCCTACTAACCAATATCATCTTTTGGCCACTTTTTTGTCTTGTAGGCGTAACCAAGATGTTAGGTTTGTCTACATGGTTATTTGTTGTAGTCCATTGTATTTCATCCTGGGCTTCAACCTTTGCGTTTGCTATCCTTTTTAAGAAAATCTATCCTGGTCAGAGTTTTATACAATTTGTAAAAAGCAAATTCAAACATAAAATTAAAGTTTCTGTGTTGCTTTCTGTAAGTACAATTCAAGCCCTTATCTTTTTGACAATAATGTTGATCATCTTGAGCAAGAGTGAAGTAGACTCAATTTTCACTTTATCCTCATGGGGTATGCTGCTCTATTACTTTTTCAAAACACTATTGTCAGGACCATTTGGTGAAGAATTAGGTTGGAGAGGCTTTGCATTATTGGAGCTTCAGAAAAAGCATTCACCATTAAAAGCATCTATCATCATAGGATTCTGGTGGGGGCTGTGGCATCTACCCATCTGGTTTACTACAGGATTTACGGGCATTGATTTAATGAAGTATATTCTATTCTTTATGATTTCAATCATGTCCACTACAATACTTATGGCAGCATTTTATAATTTAAATCAAAATTTAATTATTCCGATTATCATCCATCATAACTTTAATTTTTTTATTGGTATCATAAACGGAAATTTAAGCGATTTAATTATGTATAACGCGATTTTATACGGAATAGCAGCAGTTTTAATTATCATTATCAATCCAAAGAAGGTGTTGTATGGCAAGAAAGAAAAAAGCCTTCTTTATGGAAACCCTACTGTCATGTAGATTAGAAGCTGAAAAGTTAAATATTTTTTTGAAAAAGTCGATTGGCATCACATTTTTTGTGGCAAATCGACTTTTTTAGTGCTCCTATTGTACAATCAAATTCTAAATAGGGTGTTATCTTCGGAAATTTATATTGTATACATCCAAGTAGAAAGTAAGAAATCATTTTTAAGAGTAAAAATATTCATAGTTTGTACAATGGCTATAAGTATTGAAATGACTTACTTTTTACAATAAACATAAATGTCTACAAATTTATAAAAATACACTTGTGTTTATTTTTATAACGTGTTACTATTCGTGTATAAACTTTTATATGAATGTATAAACATACATATCTCATAGATTAATTGGAGGCGCATTTTTAATGGCAAATAAAAAAGTAGTATTAGCATACTCAGGAGGTCTTGATACTTCTGTAGCAATTCCATGGTTAAAAGAACAAGGTTGGGACGTTATTGCAGTTTGTCTTGACGTTGGTGAGGGGAAAGATCTTGAGTTTATTAAAAATAAAGCTCTTCAAGTAGGGGCAATTGAATCATATATGGTAGATGCAAAGGATGAATTTGCTGAAGGCTATGCACTGATTTCATTACAAGCACATACTTGGTATGAACAAAAATATCCATTAGTATCAGCGCTTTCTCGTCCACTAATCTCGAAAAAGTTAGTGGAGATTGCCAACCAAGTGGGCGCTGACGCAGTAGCTCATGGTTGTACAGGAAAAGGGAATGACCAAGTTCGTTTCGAGGTTTCTATTAAAGCATTAAATCCAGATTTAGAGGTATTAGCTCCTGTACGTGAATGGGGCTGGAGCCGTGACGAGGAAATCGAATATGCAATGAAGCATAATGTGCCTATTCCTGCAACATTAGATTCACCATTCTCGATTGATCAAAACTTATGGGGTCGCGCAAACGAAGCGGGAATCATGGAAGACCCATGGGTTTCACCACCAGAAGAAGCTTACGGTTTAACTGTTTCTGTTGAAAATGCACCAGATGAAGCTGAATATGTGGAAATCGAATTTGTGGCTGGTAAACCGGTTGCATTAAACGGAAAAGAAATGAAGCTTGCTGATTTAATTCAAGAACTAAATGCAGTAGCTGGTGCCCATGGTGTTGGCCGTATTGACCATGTAGAAAACCGTTTAGTAGGTATTAAATCTCGTGAAGTATATGAAATTCCTGGAGCAAAAGTGCTGTTAACGGCTCATAAAGAGCTTGAGGATTTAACACTTGTAAAAGAATTAGCACACTTCAAGCCAGTTATTGAGAAAAAGCTATCAGAATTAATTTATGATGGTTTGTGGTTCTCACCATTACGTGATGCACTTGAAGCATTCCTTGCACAATCACAGCAATATGTAAATGGTACAGTACGTGTGAAACTATTCAAAGGTCATGCGATTGTAGAAGGACGTAAATCACCAAATTCATTATACAGTGAAAAGCTAGCAACATACTCAAAAGAAGATCAATTCAACCACGCTTCAGCAGTAGGCTTTATCGAGTTATGGGGCCTACCAACAGTAGTGAACTCTTCTGTCAATAAAAAATAATTTTGACAAGCAAGGTGTAGTGTGGCAATGCGCTGTGCTGCACCTTTTAGTTTTCTATCAGCAATATATTTAAATCCTGCTGATAGACTAAGAACTTCATAAAATAAGTCTAGGTGACCAACATCATGCCGCTGACGTTTTGCTAATGCACAAAAAAAAGTTTGTTGGTCTTAAGCCTCAGACGCAAATAGAAGCATAATTGATAAAGAAATAAAGGAAAGGGTGAGCTGTTATGACAAAACTTTGGGGCGGACGTTTCCAAAAATCAGCCGAAGCATGGGTGGACGAATTCGGCGCATCGATTGGCTTTGACCAACAGCTTGTTCTAGAAGACCTAGAAGGTAGTGTTGCACATGTTACGATGCTTGGTGCAACAGGTATTTTACCAGCAACAGACGTAGAGGCTATTCTTGTTGGTCTTGCAAAGCTACAGGAAAAAGCAATTGCAGGTGAGCTTGAATTTACTGTTGCGAATGAAGATATCCATTTAAATCTTGAGAAGATGCTGATCGATTTAATCGGTCCTGTAGGCGGGAAGCTTCACACAGGTCGTAGCCGAAATGATCAAGTAGCAACAGATATGCATATTTTCTTAAAAAAACGTGTAAACGAAGCGATTGGATTAATTGAAACTTTCCAAAAAACATTGCTTGAAAAAGCTGAGGTGCATGTAGAAACAATTGCTCCAGGCTATACACATCTACAACGTGCACAACCAATCTCATTTGCACATCATTTAATGGCTTATTTCTGGATGCTAGAGCGCGATAAACAGCGCTTTACAGAATCGATGAAGCGCATTGATATCCTACCGTTAGGGGCAGGTGCCATGGCTGGGACAACTTTCCCAATCGATCGATTAAAATCAGCAGAGCTTTTAGGCTTTAGTGAGGTTTATGCCAACTCCATGGATGCGGTGAGTGATCGCGATTTTATCGTGGAATTTTTAAGCAATGCATCATTATTAATGGCGCATTTATCACGCTTTGCAGAGGAAATTATTCTATGGTCAACAGATGAATTTAAGTTTATCGAATTGGATGATGCCTTCTCAACAGGTTCTTCCATTATGCCACAGAAGAAAAATCCTGATATGGCAGAGTTAATCCGTGGTAAAACAGGACGTGTTTATGGAAACCTAATGGGCTTGTTAACGGTTCTAAAAGGCACACCATTAACATACAACAAAGATATGCAGGAGGATAAAGAAGGTATGTTTGATACTGTCCATACCATTCTTGGCTCTCTAAAAATCTTTGAAGGTATGATTCGCACGATGACTGTTAAGACAGAACGTTTACATCAGGCAGTACATGCTGACTTCTCCAATGCGACGGAGCTAGCAGATTATCTTGCAACAAAGGGTATGCCTTTCCGTGAGGCACATGAAGTGACTGGAAAGCTTGTGTTCACTTGTATTCAAAAGGGCATCTATTTATTAGATTTACCACTTGAAGATATGCAACAAGAAAGTGAACTAATTGAAGCAGATATTTATGATGTGCTAGCACCAGAAGCGGCAGTTCGACGTCGTCATTCTTTAGGTGGTACCGGCTTTGATCAGGTAAAAATCCAAATTGACAAAGCAAAGGCTTGCCTTGTTTAACCTCTTTCAGCAAATGTCTTTTGTACCGAAAACGTAGCGGCAAATGTTTTATGCGCGAAAGCGAAGCGGCAGGTACAGAAGTCTCCCACCTCTATAGGTGGTAAGATCAATGCAGTTTTAGATCGCTTTTCAGCGAGTGTCCAAACATCCGCTGAAATAGAGGAACTCAGGCAAAGATCTTCACATCCTGTGAAAACGCCTGAGTGACCAACATCGTGTTGACCCAAAGCCTCCGGCGAATGTTAAGGAATCGGAAAGGAGTTCTTTGAGCTTGTACAAAGCCGATTCCAGACGTAATTATGCCGAGGCATAATTGCTATCCAATTTTGCGTGCATGTCCCTGTGACTTTTGCATAGATATTCATTAAAGCTGTCCTGTGAGGCACTATGAAAAAACTATTTCCTTTTTCAACGGAGCCAGAGGGTGAAGTGAAAAAGAGACCCTTACATATGTGAAGGACAATCCCCAATTCTGGAGACGCGGAATTGGGGTTTTTGTATAAGGAAATGTAAAGATTATCTTTTAGGGGGATTGGACATGAACGATCGTTTTACAAAGGGGTTAGAAACAATTAAACAATATGTTACGGAGCAAGAGGCAGATCGAATGATTGAATCGGATGCACTAGCTGACGTGGCACCAGATTTACGAAAAATGATTATAGAATTTGCCTATGGTGAGGTCTATTCACGTCCGGGATTAGATGCTAAAAGCCGTGCACTCGTTGTTATTACCGCAGTGGTAACACAAGGCGCTACACCACAAACTAAAACACACATAAAAAGGGGCTTACATGCTGGCTTAACACAGACAGAAATTGTTGAGGCCTTATTGCAGCTAGTGCCTTATATTGGCTTCCCGCGTGTTCAAAATGCATTAACGATTGCACAACAGGTTTTTACTGAAGAGGCTTAAAGCAACTTTTTCGCCAAATGTAGATTTCGTGAATAAATAGTTAGTATATAGCTCATATTAAAATCGGAAACACTTATTAATCTAATCTGATGAGGAGGATGTAGAATGAGTAGTCAAACACCCAAAGACCAGGAATCTCAGGAAAGTCCGCCACAACTGTATCAGGTGAGCTTCTAAAACTTAAGTAGGCATGGCAGAAAATTCTGTTTTGCTGTAGCTTAAGATGAAGCAAAAAACAATACAGATAAAAATCAAATAGAGCTATAAGTGTCCAAGGATCCAGAGTTATTCTGGGTCCTTTTTTAGGTTCAGAGGAAACCTGCTTAAAAAGGTGATGAATGTGATCAATCAAAGAAAAACAACGGTCTGAAATTAAATATATCTCCATTTGACATTTAGGTAATTCTGTATTACTCTATGCATAACAGATTCTGTTATGTTTAGGGTGGTACAGATGGAGGTGTGATATGCAAATACGTTTAGATCCAAGCGATGAGTTACAGCTCTATAAACAATTAGCCAATCAAATAATTGAATTAATTGCTAAAGGAGAGCTCAAAAACGGTGATACTTTACCATCAGTGCGTTCTATGGCTACGGATTTAGATATTAATGTCAGTACAGTGAGTAAAAGTTATCATGAACTTGAAGAAAAAGGCTTAATCACATTAAAGCCGAAAGCAAAAGCTGTCATTATAGGTGGTCAAAAGCGGGAGCTAGAAGAAATAGAAGTTGAAAAAGTAGAAAATGCCTTAAAGCCCATAATGGCAGAAGCTTTTGCACGTGGGTTAGAAAAAGAACAAATGACAAGTTTGTTCCAGCGAATTTTAAAACAATGGAAGTAGGGGAAGCATGCTGATAATAGTAGGCATTTTTATCATTGTTGGGATTTTGGAAGCCATGACACCACATTTAGCAAGAAAAACAAATGTCTTTGGCGTTTCTATACCAGAACCCTTTGTCAAACATTCGCAATTAATAAAGTGGAAAAGGCGGTATAGCCAATGGGTAGGTGGCATTGCTAGTTTGTGTTTACTAGTACAAATTGGGCTACATCTTTTGACTGCTATACATGAGGAGAAGGTGACTTTACTATCCTTTCTTCTTCTTTATGTTATGCTTCTTCTATCATCGGGTCTTTACTTGAATTATCATATCAAAACAAAAAAATTAAAACGGCAAGAGCAGTGGGAAGCACAGACAAAAACGGTGTATATTACTGATTTGTCAATACGACAGAAAGATGAAACACTGCCACCGATATTTTTTAGCCTACCAATTATTATGACAATTGCATTAATGACTTTTACGTACATGAATTATGATTCAATCCCAGATAGTTTTGCAACACATTGGAATTCGGCAGGGGAGGCGGATGGTTGGACAGAAAAATCTCATCTCTCTGTCATCACTATGCCTCTTATTTTACTGGCTATTCAACTTAGCTTTTTCATTATGGGCATAGGCATGAAAAGTGCTAAATTACAATTGAGCGCACAGGCCAAAGAAGCTTCCATACATCGAGAGCTAACACAACGTAAGTACGGTAGCTGGTACTTAGCAGCCATCAATTATAGTATGACCATTCTTTTTGTAGTTTTACACTACACCACAGTTATTTTAAAGGATCAAACAGCACAATACTTTTTCCCACTTTTTATTGCTTTTAATGTGATCACATTAGGAGGCTTACTAGTTTTAATTTGGAAGCTTAGTAAAAGCAATGAACGTTTTGATGATTTACATACAAATGAAACAGCTGCAACAGATGATCGATATTGGAAATGGGGTATTTTTTATTTCAACAAAAACGACCCGTCATTAGTTGTGCAGAAAAAATACGGGATTGGTTGGACTGTGAATTGTGCAAATAAGTGGTGCTATATCATTATCTGTATTATATTTAGCCCCATTTTATTGCTTATCTTTATATAGAGAGGGAGATTGGATGAAGAAGTTATTTTTGTTATGCTGTACCATTTTACTGTTAGTTGCATGCGGACAAAAAGAGGCGGTTGCGGAAAGTAAATTGACAAAGGAGAAACGTTCAATGAATGAACAGTTTATCGGAAAATGGGAAGGGAATATTGAGACACCAAATGGCGCTCTCCCTATTATTGTAGAGTTAAAACAGGATGGTGGGACATTATCAGTACCTATACAAGGTATATCGAATCTTCCATTAAATAAAGTTACGTATTCGGGTAATAAGGTGAGTGTTTCCATTAACTTAAATGGCTCTGCTATTGCTATTAATGGAACCTTCAAAGATGAACAAATAGAAGCAACGTTCCAACAGAATGGGGGTTCATTCCCACTTTTATTAAAATCTTATAAAGAACAACCAATTACGTATGAAACAATGAAGATACCTGTTCAAAATGGTGAATTAACTGTAGCACTTCAAAAGACTAGCAAAAAACCATCTCCAGTAGCACTCATCATTGCTGGCTCTGGTCCAACTGATAAAGACGGCAATTCCACTTTAGCAGGTAAAAATAATAGCTTAAAAATGATTGCGGAAGGTTTGGCAGATGAAGGAATCACAACTGTCCGCTATGATAAAAGAGGATTAGGGGATAATCAATCTCTCTTAACAAAGGAAGAGGATGGAACGTTTGATCAATACGTAGATGACGCTGTTCAAGTAATTAATGCGCTACTAGCTGATAAATCCTATTCAAGTGTGCACATTATTGGGCATAGCGAAGGAGCACTTATTGGATTACTAGCTGCACAAAAAACAAATGTAGCATCCTATGTTTCAATTGCAGGTGTTGGAAGACCCTTAGATGTTGTGCTATTAGAGCAATTAAATGGTCAATTGACACCAAAACTTTATAAAGAATCAACGGCTATTCTAAAATCTCTCAAACAAGGCAAGCAGGTGAAGAACATTTCTCCTAAATTACAGGCAATTTTCCGTCCTGCTATTCAGCCTTATTTGATTTCCATGTTAAAATATAATCCAGCAGATGAGCTTACGAAAGTACAAAGTCGAGTATTAATTGTGCAGGGTACCAATGATCTACAGGTAAAGGAAGATGATGCAGAAGCTTTAAAGAAAGGGAAGCAAGAGGCAAAGCTGCTCTATATGAAGGATATGAACCATGTATTGAAAAAGGCCCCAACAGATCGCGCTGGGAATTTAGCAACCTATGCAGACCCTACATTACCGCTACATGAAGAATTGCTACCAGCACTTCAGCAATTTATTATAAATGAGAAATAGAAAATTTTAGCTAGATGAAGTTGTACAAAACTTCATCTAGTTTTATTTTTTATTTGAAACAAAGTAAAAATAGACTTGCTAAGCTTAAAGGCAAGTCTATTTTTGTATGCACGTAGCTGTATTAGCGTATATTGCCGAGAATGGAGGATCGGCTGTCCTGCATTTTCTTTACAAAATTTGTCATTGCATCAAATGCTTCATTTCGTTTACTGTTCATACTTTGCATGCGTAGCATATCCATTTGCTGTGAGTTGCTTAATGTATTGATTTGATTCTGTACTGTTTGAAGCTGCCCATCTAATTCTGCTTGCTTAGCTGTATCAGTTGTAGCTCCTTTTTCTGCATTCAATTGGTTAAGCTGTTCATTTAAACCAGCTAGTTGTTCATTTCTTGTTTGAACTTCTGTCAATTGTGTTTGTAATTGATTTTCTAATAGGTTAGTTCTTTGCTGTTGAACCATTTTTAAAGCTGTTTCTAAATCAACAGAAGATAAATCAATGGGAGCCATCCCCTGATAACCTACTCCCTGAATAGAAGCTGCAGATGATTGGTTTGCTCCTGCAAATAATAAGCCAACCGCTAATGTGCTACCAATAACTAATTTTTTCATACGAATATCCTCCTAAAAAATGATAAGGGAAGTATCCAACAAAATTTTCATATTCCCTAAAAGTAGTCTAGCGTATCAAGGTTAAAATTAGTTTAAATTAATTTAGTACTTTAGAAGGAAAATTATGAGAAGACGTTGATGACTACTCCCTCTACAACAAATTTTATTGACAATAATAATAAGCGCACTTATTATTATTGATAAGTGCACTTACTAATTTAAGAATGGGTGAATAATGATGTGGAAATATGAAAATTCAATTATTACTGAAGCAACACCAGAAGCTATTTGGAAGCTATATAATAGTGTTGATAAATGGAAAAAATGGGATGGTAGTATACTAGAAGTAAAAATTAATGGGCCATTTGAAGAAGGGGTAACAGGGGATTTAACACTTTTGGGACGGGAGCCTTTGCTATTTACGCTTACAGAAGTAAAAGAAAATAAACTTTTTACCAATACAACAATTCTCGAACAGTTAAGCATTAAGATGGATTTTCGTCATGAAATAGAAATTCTTGGCATACAGACAAAGGTGACTCATAGTGTAATCCTATCTGGACCGAATGCTGAAATGATTGGGAATCAAATTGGCCCTATGATTACACAAGGCATTCCGAATAGTATGTCCAATTTAAACCAACTTGCTAGAGGTGATATCTCATGAAACAAAGATTTTGGATAGGGGTTGTATCCGAAGAACATGTTAAAATAGGTGAAAAGGATGGGTTTGCACAGCTTTGTCATGGAAAACATGCACCTTTAAAGAGAATGAATGCAGGAGATTGGTTAATATACTATTCGCCAAAAACCAAATATCCAGACGGAAATCCTCTTCAAGCTTTTACTGCTATTGGAATGGTTAAGTCAGGAAATGTTTATCAAGTGCAAATGGCTCCTGAATTTTTTCCCTACAGGTTGGACATATTGTATCAGCCTTGCCACAATGTAAGTTTTGTACATATCAAATCAAAGCTAACATTCGTATCTGAAAATGCAAATGTAGGTTTATTATTTCGTAGAGGACATTTTGAAGTAACTAAACAAGATTTTATAACAATTGCAAATGCAATGGGGGTGGATTTTAGTGGAATGGAAATCAAAGTTTAATGATCCAAAAGAAAGCTCAGGTTTTTTATTATGGCAAGTTACACAAGCTTGGCAAAGGATGATTACAAAGGAACTGAGCAGGATAGATCTGACGCATGTCCAGTTTGTGCTATTAACTGCGTGTGATTATCTACATGTAAATGGTGAGACGGTTACTCAAAAAAGACTCTCAGATTTTACCAAATTAAACGGTATGATGGTTTCAGATGTTGTCAGAACACTTGAGGCTAAAGGATTTATTCGTAGAAACAAAAACCCTTTAGATAAGCGCGAGATACTACTTTCTCCAACTGAAGAGGGGTCAAATAAAATTAAAATAGCGTTACCAATTGTTGAAAATACGGATGCTCAATTTTTTAAACCTATTCAGGATAAACAACATAGCTTTAACCAGGAGCTGCTCTCACTGTTAGCTTTAAAAGAAGAGATGGATGAATGAGAGTTTTAGTGAAAAAATATTTTAAAAGCTAATTTGTGTGAGAAATCAATTTTTTAGAAACGTTGATTTCTCACATTTTTTAATTTAACAAAAATATACATATTCCAACCTCTTTTTATGATACGCTCATATTAAAATACAATGAATGGTGGAGGAGAATATAAATGAAAATGAGGGATCAATATACTTGTCCATTAGAATTAACCCACGATATAACACGAGGAAAATGGAAGCCTATGATTTTATGGCAACTTGCCAAAGGACCTGCATCTCTTTCACAGCTTGTTAAAGATATTCAAGGAATTACTCAAAAAATGTTATTAGAGCATCTAAACGATTTAATGGAATTCAACATTGTAGAAAAAACCTCTTTTGAAGGATATCCATTAAAAGTAGAGTATCGTTTAAGCGAGAGAGGCAAAAAACTATACGAAGCAGTAGAAATTATGCAAAATGTGGGCATTCAATTAATGCAGGAGCATGGAATGGAAGATTTCTTAAGAATGAGGGGATTCATTGAATAAAAAAGATACTTACGAAAAAGTGGGTACTGTTCGATAGTTTCAAAGCTCCGTATACTATTTCTAGACCATTGAATTAGAAAGGAGTATATACTATGAACAATGTACAGAATTCAGTTAACAGGCTGCTAGAACAGCAAAATACGGCATTCGTAGGCTCCATCGATCATGAGGGTTTTCCTCAAGTGAAGGCCATGCTTGCACCACGCGTAAGGGAGGGCTTTCATACTTTTTATTTTACAACAAATACGTCCTCTATGCGGGTAGCCCAATTCCGAAATGAACAAAGGGCAAGCGTTTACTTTTGCGATCAAAAGCGTTTTGAAGGGGTAATGTTCAAGGGAACTATGGAAGTGTTAGAGGATCTGGCATCTAAGGAGTTAATCTGGCAAGATGGCGATACACTTTATTATCCACTTGGTGTAACGGATCCTGATTACTGTGTATTAAAATTTACCTGCTTGTCTGGAAGATACTATAACAATTTTTCTTCCAAAACCTTTGAAGTGTAATAGAGTAGAAAATTCCTCGTTCTACGGTATGCTAGAAGCTATGAAGTCTGCACAAGCGTGTGGGCTTTTTTAATGCTTGTTCTATTGAATGTGAAGGTTTGAGTGCGTTATGGTGATAGAAAAAAACTTTTTTTGTTTTTTTAAAAATAAAATGAACTTTTTATGATCCCTGTTTGTATAGTGAGTGAAATACAAAAAGGGAGGTTATATTTTGGAACTAATTGTTAAGGATATTGTGAAAAAATTTAATGGTGTAAATGTACTGGACGGTGTATCAACTACATTTAAATGGGGCAATTGCTATTTATTGCTAGGCCAAAATGGTGCCGGAAAATCTACATTATCAAAGTGTATAGCAGGTGATCTAAAATCAGATGAGGGTTCTATGCAAATCCATGGTTCGTCGGTTAATGTACATGAGCAGGTAGCGTTGCAATATCAATTTTTTTCAAGCTATCAGCATCTTAAAATTCGCGAAGTGATTGCTCTTTTTGCTACATTGACGAACAACAGGATTGATTTGGGTGAGCTATATGAAATATTAGGGTTATCAACATATGATCATATTTTGATGAAAAATGCGTCAGGCGGTCAGCGAAAAGCAGTATCGATCTACCTTTCTTTCTTATTAAATAAACCTATTATCATATTAGATGAGCCATTTGCAGATTTAGATTTAACAAAGAAAAAGCAATTGATGTTTTACCTACAGCAGGAAATTAGTCAGCGTAATAAATTGCTCATTATTATTAGTCATGAGGTGGCAGGATTAGAGCCATTATTTGATTATATTGTTATCCTAAAAGAGGGTAAAATTATTGAAAATGCTACACAAGATGAGCTCTATCATAAATATACTGACGCAAGATTACCAGGAATTGAAGGTCTTTATTACGAAGCGACAGGTCAAATTTTAGGAGGAAAAGCAGGATGATTAAGCAAATTGCGCGTATGTATATGTTGGAAAGTATTCGTAACCCAGGAATGGCTATTGGAAATTTGTTACCGGGATTTATGTTTATGACTGTATCATTTTTTGCTAAAAGCGTGATGACTGAAGAATCATTTGAATTTTTGATTAAAGGTCAGTTTTTACCGATTTCTATAATTATGCTAATCTTCTTCTTTTCTTTTTCTAGTGCTACAATCTATTTAGCTGATATGAAAGCCAATAAAACCCTTCAATGGGTGCAGCGTACAGGCATTAAGCCACACAATTACTATATAGGGATGGGAATTGGTGTCTTTACATTATTAAACCTATTTTTAGTGTTACTACTCACTGGTTATTCATTTATAATTGATATTTCTTTATCATCATTTCTGCTAGTTATTTTAATGAGTAATTTTGTATTACTGGCAATGTATCCATTGAGCTTTATATTGGCAGGTCTATTTAAAAATGAAAAAGTAGCAACAAGTATGCTTGTACCAATTATGATGTTATTTATGTTTTCCATACAAATGACATCGATGTTTTTAACATTAGCGGGGAAAAACCCTCAAGATTATTTTATTTTCCTAATTTGGAATCCGATGCTATATTTATATGATAGCTTGCAAGTATCGTTAAATTTAATGGGCGAAACATGGCTTCCACAATATCAATATTGTATAATTTTAGCAGTTCTAAGCTTGGTGTTAGCTACCATTGCAAAGAAAGTATACAGCAGTAAGTAGGTGATTTTATGGGAATTGGATGGATTGTGTCTCTTATTGTTGGAGGCATCATGATGGTAGTAATCATAGTGATTGCTATTTCACTAGAACGAAAATATATTGTACGTGAGAATGGGAAAATTAACTATAAAAAAACAACTATTTTTTTACGCTGGAATGTGTTTGATACATTAACGATTGTCTTATCTATTTATACGATACTTTGTGTGCAGTCACTAAACATGCTCGTGTCTTCTGGTCAAACAGTCGAAAATCCTTATGTACAATTTTTTACAAATCAATCACAGGTATGGGTTACAGTTGACATCCTTTATTTAGTATTTCGGGTTTCAAATACGATGAAGTCCATTAAGGCTCATTGGGGGGATGAGCTAGATGATGAGCAATGAGGAGTGGATGGAGGTCTATAAAAATGGCGATATTGAGGGCTTTGAACAGCTCTATAGTCGTTTGTATGAGCCTCTATACTGCTTTTTATTTCGCTATACTCGTGAGGAGCAGCTAAGCATTGATATTGTACAAGATACCTTTGAGCGTTTACAATATATAAAGCAGGATTTTGATCAGCAAAAGGGAACAGTGAAGGCATTTTTATTTCAAATTGCTTATCGTTTAATGATCAATAAATTAAATCGACGCAAAAAGTGGCGCACACTCTTTCCATTTTTAGTACCAACGGAAAACCGTCGTCTATCAGCTGATGAAAAGTTAACAGTTCAAGAAGCTATACTTCAATTACCCGAAAAGCAACGAGCAGTTATTTTGCTTGTATATTATCATGATTTGCCACAGGAGGAAATTGCACAAATCTTGTCCATCCCACTTGGTACCGTTAAATCGAGATTACATAATGCGATAAAGACTTTAAAGGAAGAGCTAAAGGAGGATTTCGATGCTTAAAAATGAGTTTCACAAGGAGCAATGGCTAAAGGACAGCTTAGATCAAGATAAAGTAGAGATTCCCGAGCAGCTAATCACATATAAGAAAAGTCGCTGGCAACGTTTTATCCAGTATTTAGCCTCTCCTACGAAAGATCCATTAGAGCCTATTTATTCATCCTCAGTCGGCTACACTTCTTTGAAACTATTACCTATCGTCACGGCTGTATTTATTACAATTCTTCAAATTATGCTTCAATAATAGGAATAACTCTTAAATATTTCACTGCCACAGTCATTAGATTGTGGTATTTTTAATGAATAGAGTACTTTTTATTGTAAAAGGTGGAGGTGAATACTTTGAGGGTTTTTAGAAACATTCCACAGCCAAACAAGATAAGAGGTCAGCTTCATAGGGCACTTATACTCATTACTTTTATCATTGGACTTTGTATATTTATTCCAACGCTTTTCATTGAGTTCCGACAAACTATTCAGCACCAAAATGAAGAGATGGTAAATTATTTAAATGCTCAAACATATTTTTTTGAAAGCTGGTTAACAGAACGTTCCAGTGATATACATACTATTGCTAATTTAGACTTTGTAAAAGGTTACCATTATGAAAAGGCACAAGCTTTTTTTCAAGATTTCAAAGATAAAACAGATTTTACTGACTTGATTTTCGTCAATAAAGATGGCATTGTGCAATTTGATACCGTTACAGAACTTACAACAAATGGGACGGGTATAAATGTACAAAATCGAGAGTATTTTCAGGTTGCAAAAAAAACACAACAACCCTACATCACAGATATTTTTATCAGTAAGGTTACCAATCAGCCAATTGTTGCATTTGCCTCACCTATTTTAAATGAGCAGCAAGAGTTTAATGGCGTAGTTTTTGGAACCGTGAATGTCCAGGTAATCAACCAGTACCTACATGAATCAAGAGTCGGCTTTCTTGGACATGCCTATATTATGAATCAGAATGGCATGATGCTCACTGAGTTAAATGTGAGAAACAATGATAGCTCATCTGAACAATTTATAGTGGATGAGCATATTCTTGATTTCGTTGTCAATAATACGGCAAATGACCTTCATGTTTATAAAGATATGAACGGTAAATGGGTGTTTGCGAAAAGTAAGCCAATCAATCAAGGAAAATGGTTTATTATTTCAGAAATTGCTTTATTCGATGCATTAAAACCACTTATTATTCGATTTCTTCTTATAGCCATTTGTATTGTCATAGGGTCTTTCTTTACTATTAGAGTTATGCTTCAGCTTTCAAAAAAAATTGAAGAACCCATTCAACAGCTTCTGACAGGTGTTGGAAAGGTACAGCAAGGAAATTATGATTATCAAATAAATGAACACCAGCTAGCACCTTATGCACAGGAATTTCAGGAGCTTTGTTCATCCTTTAATGATATGAGCACCAAGGTCAGACAGGATACAATTTTATTGAAGGAATTATCGATAACCTGTCAGCTCACAAAGCTCTATAACCGTCGTTATTTAATTGAGCAGGGAGAGCTTGTTTTTGAGAAATGTTTAGAAGATGAAAATGCATGTTCATGTATAGCCATTGATATTGATTTTTTCAAAAAGGTTAATGATACTTATGGACATTTAATTGGTGATGAGGTGTTAAAGCATGTGGCGAACATCATTTCTAATTCTGTACGACGAGTGGATTTAATCACAAGGTATGGGGGAGAGGAGTTTGTTATTTTATCTCCAGATACAACAATAGAAAGTGCCATAAAAATAGCAGAAAGGGTTCGTGAAAATGTAGAAGCGAATCCATACACAAATGATCATGTAAAGATCAATGTAACAGTGAGTATTGGCATAGCAGAATATGGTCGAGCCAGCGATGTTGCTACATTTTATGAGCTACTTGATAAGGCTGATCAAGCACTTTATATGGCCAAGGAAAGTGGTAGAAATCAACTTAGAGTGTATGATAGCGCTAAAGTAGGTACAAACATTTAATTAGCTAAGTAGAATCTAATAGGCACTGTTATATATAGCGGTTTGAGTGGGGATTAGATATAATCTAGCCCCACTTTTAGCCCCATTTCCAAACAGTCAAACGAACTTATTGTTATTTAGATCTTGTTTTATTTCCTTAAGCTAAATTCAATGATTTCTCCAATATAGCAATACGTTTGGTAACCTCTTCTTTAGAAATATCATGAATTTTTATATAACGATTGTGTATATGTTTTGTACATTTAATCGTACAGCCACCTAAGTGTTTTGCCTCATTCTCTACTGAACTTAATATCTGTTTATTACATTTCAGGATTAGCACAATTTAGATGAACCAAGTACCGGGCTTCATGAGACTGATATCAAACATTTACTCTCAATGTTTAACGAATTAGAAAAAATAGGAAAAGACTAAGGGCTGTATAAAAGATTTTCAGTTAAATAAAAACGGGGAATAATTTTGACTATCTTTTAAAAGGTTTTAGTTTTAAGTGTACCCTATAGAATACACTTAAAAAAGTCTATTCTATAAGGGTGTTTTTGTTTATAAATAGAAAAAAACATCGGATCCCGTATAATCCCTTCAGTAAGGGGGAACGTCAAAAAACTTTTGAAAAAGTTTCGAAGAATTATTTATTTATGACAATACTACAGATCTAAATTGCGATGTGAATGCAAAAGGGTATTAACAAGAGATATTGTTTTGCTTTTGAAACAATTTCTTTTTTAATCAACCTGTTCTAGCTTTTACCCTTATAAAATTAAGATTATATTTGATTTGTCACACCCCATTTGCACATTTCCTCTAATATTGGCATTAAACTCTCTCCTTTTTGCGTTAAGGAGTATTCCACTTTTGGTGGAATTTGAGGGTATTCTTTTCTATGAATAATTCCAGATTTCTCTAGTTCGCTTAGCTGAGAACTTAACATTTTGTGAGTGATAGCAGGAATTTTCCGCTTTAACTCTCCATAACGTAAAATCGTTTCGGAAGATAATTCATACATTATTTTCATTTTCCACTTGCCACCGATTAACGATAATGTGAAGTCAAATGGTCTTTGTTTGTTACGTGTCATAAGATTATTACTTATATCTGGCAATTACATCACTCTCCTTTAAGTAAGTATCTAACAAAAAAGTGCATACTAGTTTTATTTGTATCCAAGCTTATAATTTGGGATGGAATTATGAGTATTTCAGAAGTCGATAATAATTCTATTATAGAATCGACATATTACTTAATCAAATAGAGTTGAAGGAGAATGAAAAAATGTCTAAAGAACAGAAACTCATATTTAATACAATGGATTTGAGCGAGGTTGAGATGTATAAATTGTTAAGAGGCTCTGTGGTACCAAGACCAATTGCATGGGTTTCATCAAAAAGTAAGGATGGCATTTTAAATTTAGCGCCATTCAGCTTTTTTACTGTAGCCTCTCGAAATCCACCAACACTTTTGATCTCAATAGGACCAGGCGATAATGAACGAAAGGGAAGCATTAAGGATACGTTAACGAACATTCGTGAAGTAAAGGAATATATCATTAATATGGTACCTGAGCAGCTTGGGGAAGCGATGTATCGTTCATCGGCTAGTGTAGAGCCAGAGAAAAATGAGTTTGAGCTTGCAGGAGTGACTGTCCAGAATGGTACACTTTTGAATATCCCAGCAGTGCTAGAAGCGCCAATCTCAATAGAACTTAGGTTGGACCAAATTATTCCTATCGGTGGAGATCATCTAGTGCTTGGAAAAGTTGAATGTGTCCAAATAGATGAGGCAATCTATGCAGGAAACTATAAAATAGCTATCGATAAGTGGAAGCCACTTGCTAATTTGGCTGGTGACTTTGCCGGACTAAAGCCTTCATTTTCATTTGGAAAGAAAGGTAGATAAATTTTCTTGCTTACAGAGATGGTTCTATTTTGTATTACTAAAATTGTGCGGGCACAATTCAAAATCTGGACGTTTAATTACCGCCAAGGCGAAATTGATAAGTTTCTTATAAAATTTCGTTACATTGTTATAGCATTTCTAATGACCAATCCATGGTACCTCTGCAACATCTAATTTGATCAACTCCTGAAGTATGCTTGGACTATCAATAATTAGTGAATATTCCTCGTAAAAGCTAAATTAAGTTTTATCTTTTACGGGGTTTTTATGCATTCCTATAATCTTTAGAGACTATTTTTTAGTAAACATATTTGTTTCCAACTATCTAAATAATCGGATTATTGTTGCAACACTAAAAAAATCATGTTAGTATTAGTAAAACGTTTTACTAAAACGTTTTACTTGTGAAGGGGATGAAAAAATTGAGAAATAAACGAATAGCAACGATTGGGGATGCAATGGTCGTTTTTAATCCATCTAAGACAGGTCCTCTACGTTTCGTTCCTTCCTTTGAGCGAGCTGTGGGTGGTGCAGAATTAAATTTTGCAATAGGTGTTACACGTTTAGATATGGAAGCAAAATGGATTAGTTGTATTGGAGACGATGAATTTGGCAAGTTAATTTATAACTTTGCGCGTGGTGAAGGGATTGATGTATCACATGTCTTACGAACACCACATATTCCAACGTCTATCTACTTCAAGGAAATTCGAGAAGATGGGGCAGGTAAATCGTTTTATTACCGCAACCCATCACCTTTACTTGAGCTGACAGAAGATCGAATTGATGAGTCAGTGCTCGATGATGTGGATTTATTACATATTAGCGGCGTGTATTTAGCAGTATGTAAACATAACATTCAAGTTGCATTGAAATTGATTGCTTTAGCACAAGAAAAAAATATTCCTATATCCTTTGATCCAAATTTACGTTTAAAACTATGGACTATCGAAGATGCCCGAGCTGTATACGAAAAAGTGTATCCATCTATTAATCTTCTTTTAACAGGACAGGATGAATTTGAACTTTTATTTGAAGGGCGTACAGTTAAAGACGTTCAAGAGAGTTATAAAATAGACGAAATTATTGTGAAAAAAGGTGAACAAGGCGCCACTGTTAATACAGCTACTGAACGGTATGATCGAGAAGCTTTTTCCATTCGTGCCATTGATACTGTTGGAGCAGGAGATGCATTTGATGCAGCGTATGTCTATAGCTATTTAAATGGTTACGATATCCCAGAACGCCTCCGTTTAGCCAATGGTGCAGGGGCATTGGTAGCAATGATTAAGGGAGACAATGAAGGGCTCCCATCCTTGCAAGAATTAAGGCAATTTATTGGCGATGAAAAACTAATTGAGCGTTAGGAGTTGTCAGGAATGCAAAAAATCGAAATTTTGAAAGCGTTGTCAGATGCAAAAGTTGTAGCTGTTATTCGCGGAAGTTCACCTGAAGAAGCGACAGAAATTTCAAAAGGTGCCATTACAGGTGGCATTCGAGCAATTGAAATAACGTATACAACACCATTTGTTGAAGAAACCTTTAAAGCATTACGCCATAGTGATGCAATAATTGGGGCAGGCACAGTATTGGATGTAGAGACTGCGCGCCACGCGATTTTAAACGGTGCAAAGTTTGTTGTTAGTCCAAGCTATAATGCTGCGATTGCAAAGCTTTGCAATCGCTATAGCGTACCGTACCTACCAGGGTGTATGACCATTACAGAAATGGTGACAGCACTTGAAGGTGGGAGTGACATTATTAAATTATTCCCAGGAAATCAATTTGAACCTAGCTTTATTAAAACGGTTAAAGGGCCACTTCCAAATATCACAATTATGCCTACAGGCGGTGTTGGTTTAGCTAATATGCATGAATGGTTAAATGCAGGTGCGGTCGCGGTAGGTATCGGTAGTGATTTAAATAAAGCATTTGCAAAAGATGGGTATGAAGGTGTTGTAGCTCAAGCAAAAGCGTATATGAAAAATCTATCAAACTAGGAGGTAGTAAGGATGAATATGACGTTTAGATGGTACGGTCGTGGCAATGATACAGTGAAATTAGAAGATGTAAAACAAATTCCAAATGTAAAAGGAATTGTTTGGGCATTACATCATCTACCAGCTGGGGAAGTATGGACAAAAGAGGCCATTCAAGATGAAGTTGACTATATACATTCTTTTGGATTCCATACAGATGTCGTAGAAAGTGTCAATGTCCATGAGGATATTAAACTAGGATTGCCAACACGTGATCAATATATTGAAAACTATAAACAATCTATTCGCAACCTAGGCGAGGTTGGTGTCAAGGTCATTTGCTATAACTTCATGCCTGTATTTGATTGGACACGTACAGACCTATTCCATCCATTAGAAGATGGCTCAACGGCTCTCTATTTTGATAAGGAAAAGGTAATGAATTTAGATCCACAAGAACTAGTGAATGAAGTAAGGGCTTCTTCGGATTTAACCCTTCCAGGATGGGAACCAGAACGATTAGCCCGACTTTCAGAATTATTCGAGCAGTACAAGGAAGTAGATGAAGCCAAACTTTGGGACAACTTAGCTTATTTCTTACAAGCCATTTTACCAGTTGCAGAAGAAGCAGGTATTCAAATGGCAATTCATCCAGATGATCCACCGTATTCCATCTTTGGCTTACCGCGCATTATTACGGGAGCAGAAAGCTATGAAAAATTAATTAAAATCTCTGATTCAGTGGCAAATGGTTTTACGTTCTGCTCAGGTTCAATGGGAGCAGATTCACAAAATGATATGGTTGCAATTGCTGAAAAATATGCATATCGTGCTCCATTTGCCCATATTCGCAATGTGAAAATTATGGAAAATGGTAGTTTCTTTGAAACATCGCATTTTACATCTGATGGTTCAATTGATATTAAAAATATTGTTCGCACATTAAATGATCAAAACTATGAAGGCTATGTACGTCCAGATCATGGTCGTCATATTTGGGGAGAACAATGTCGTCCAGGCTATGGTTTATATGATCGAGCACTTGGCATTATGTATTTAAATGGTCTTTGGGATGCTTATGAAAATCTAAAGAAATAGGTGACATGTATGAAAGCACTACAAGTAATCAAACCTTTTGAAATGGCTTTAATTGATGTAGCGGAACCAGTGGTAACAAAGCCAACAGATGTCCTCGTTCAAACCGAATATGTTGGTATTTGCGGATCAGATATGCATATTTATCATGGCTCGAATCCATTAGCGACATTGCCTCGCGTGCCTGGGCATGAAGTTGTTGGACGTGTGTTAGAGGTTGGTCAGGAGGTGCAAGGATTAAAAGCTGGTGACAAAGTTGTTGTCGAACCGATTCGTTATTGTGGAGAGTGCTATGCTTGCCGTAAAGGACAACCAAATGTCTGCGAACAGCTTTCTGTTTTTGGTGTTCATGAAGATGGAGGTATGCGAGAGCGTTTTGTTGTGGCTGAAAAGCAATTGCATAAAGTAGCAGACCACACTCCTTTAGAAGAGGCAGTTTTAATCGAACCTTATACAATTGGCGCCCAAGCAGTATATCGTGGTGAATTACAAGCTGGTGAGACGCTATTGATTCAAGGGGCAGGGCCGATTGGCATTTGCATTTTAAAGATGGCTAAATTAATGGATGCACGCGTGATAATTTCTGATTTGGATCCAGCTAAGCTCTCTTACGCAAAAGAACTTGGTGCGGATGAAGTTGTAAATGTAAATGAACAAAATTTATTAGAGGCTGTTAATCAATGGACAGATGGAGTAGGCGTCAATGTATCTATTGATGCGGTATGTATTCCGCTAACTTTTAAGAATTCTATTGATGCTGTTTCAGTTGCTGGAAGAGTGGTAGTCCTTAGCTTTGGAGAGGAAGCTATTGAACTTGCTCCTCTACCAATTACGAAAAAGGAATTGTCAATAAAAGGGTCGCGTTTGCAAACATTCCAATTTGAAAACGTAGTGAAGCTTGTCAATGCTGGAAAGCTACAGCAACAAGGTTTAATTTCACATACTTTTTCATTACATGAAGCAAAAGAAGCCTTTGAATTTATAGAAAAAAACCCAAATGAAGTACGTAAAGTCATTTTAAAAGTAGGTGAGTAAGGTGCATGAGGTATTACAAAATAAAGTAGCCGTTGTAACAGGTGGTAGTGGTGTTCTTTGTTCTGAGATGGCAAAGGAATTGGCCAAGCAAGGAATGCGAGTAGCTATTTTAAATCGTACAGCACAAAAAGGAGAAGCAGTCGTCCAATCGATTAAAGAAAATGGTGGGGAAGCGATTAATTTTTCTGTGGATGTTTTAAATAAAGAGTCATTAATAGCAGCGAGACAAGCAATTTTACAGCAATATGGTCAGATTGATGTGCTTATTAATGGAGCGGGCGGCAATCATTCAGATGCCATTACTGCTGATGAAGTATATAAAGAAGAATCAACTACACCAAATTTCTTTGAATTAACGCCAAACGGTTTTGAAAGCGTATTCTCGAATAATTTTACAGGAACATTTTTAGCTGCCCAAGTTTTTGGCGAAGCATTGCTGAAAACGAAGGGGACGATTATTAATATTTCATCCATGAGTTCCTATGCCCCTATGACAAAAGTGCCTGCATATAGCGCGGCAAAGGCAGCGATTAATAACTTCACACAATGGATGGCTGTGCATTTTGCAGAAGCAGGTTTACGTGTTAATGCCATTGCACCTGGATTTTTTATTACCGAACAAAACCGTAATCTTTTGCTGGCAGACGATGGCTCACTAACAGCACGTTCAGAAAAAATCATTACAGCTACACCACAAAAGCGTTTTGGAAAACCACAAGATTTATTAGGGACATTATTATTTTTAGCTGATGATACATACTCAGCATTTGTCACTGGCGTAACGATTCCTGTTGATGGTGGATTTATGGCTTACTCCGGCGTTTAACAAAGGGGACCAATTCAAATATTAGGGGTGAATGATATGAAACAACAAGGTATTTTTGGAGATGGCAAAACGATTGTTATTGTCATGCTATTTTTAGCAGGTGTCATTAACTATTTAGACCGTTCAGCATTATCGATTGCAGCACCATTTATTCAAGAAGATATTCATCTAACGTCGACACAATTAGGGATTATCTTTAGTAGTTTCTCTGTTGGGTATGCCATTTTCAACTTCTTAGGCGGAATGGCTTCCGATAAATTTGGTGCCAAGTTAACGCTATTTGTAGCGATGATTGTATGGTCTTTATTCAGTGGAGCAATGGTATTAGTCGTTGGGTTCGCTTCATTGATTATTGTTCGTATTGTCTTTGGTATGGCGGAAGGGCCATTGTCATCAACCATAAATAAAATGGTGAATAACTGGTTCCCTGCAGATAAACGTGCCTCTGTAGTAGGGCTAGCCAATAGTGGTACGCCACTTGGTGGTGCGATTGCAGGTCCAATTGTTGGTTATATTGCATTAGCATATGGCTGGAAATATTCGTTTATTGCGATTATGATTCTTGGATTTATTTGGGCAATTGTATGGTTTAAAGTAGTAAAAGAAAAGCCAAACAAAGAAGAAAATGTAGAACCAATGGCAAACCTAGAAATTGCAGCAGAAGATATCAATCATAGTCGAGGGCTGTCTTACTACTTAAAACAACCGACAGTATTATTTACAGCTTTTTCATTCTTTGCCTATAACTATATCCTATTCTTTTTCTTAACTTGGTTCCCAAGCTATTTAGTAGAGGCTCGTGGCATGGCTGTTAAAGATATGAGTATCGTAACCGTTATTCCATGGATTTTAGGATTCTTAGGTTTAGCATTGAGTGGGATTGTATCGGATTTCATCTATAAACGCTTTATGCGTAAGGGTGTTTTATTCTCTCGTAAAGTCGTTCTAGTTACATGCTTATTCTTAGCAGCCGTATCTATTGGCTGTGCAGGTATTGTAACAACAACAGTTAGTGCTGTCGCGCTTGTTGCTACCTCTGTTTTCTTCTTATATTTAACAGGTGCTATTTATTGGGCAATCATCAATGACGTGGTGGAATCAAAATATGTTGGATCTGTTGGTGGTTTTATGCATTTCCTTGCAAACACAGCAGGTATTATTGGACCAACGTTAACAGGCTTCCTAGTAGATAAAACAGGAACGTTTTCTGCGGCTTTCCTACTTGCAGGTGGCTTAGCGATCATCGCATCATTAGCAGTTATTAAATTTGTTACACCAATTGTTCATAAAGAAATAGCTTAGAAATAGAAAGGATGGATTCAAATGAACAATCAAACAGTTATTAAAATTCATCCGATGGACAATGTTGCCATAGCCTTGAGTGATCTTCCTCAAGGCTTTTTATTTCCATTGGATGGAATAGAAATAACGTTACAGCAACAAGTACAACGTGGGCATAAAATTGCCATCACACCTCTTTCTAAAGATACACATATCACAAAATATGGCTTTCCAATTGGTCATGCGACAGAAGAAATCCTAGCAGGTAGTTGGGTTCACTCACATAATATGAAAACCAATTTAACAGGAGAATTAAGCTATGAATTTAAACCAAAAACACATCCCTTAGCCGAGCCTCGTCATGCACAGCGCACGTTTAAGGGCTATCTTAGAACAGATGGTCAGGTTGGTGTGCGGAATGAAATCTGGATTATTAATACAGTGGGATGTATTAATAAAGTAGCTGAAAATTTGGTGAAGTTAGGCAATCAATTATTAAAGGCTGACAATTTTGATGGTGTACAGCATTTCGCTCATCCATATGGTTGTTCACAACTCGGTGATGATTTAACGTATACACAAAAAATATTAGCTAATTTAATTCACCACCCAAATGCAGGGGCAGTCATTGTATTAGGGCTAGGGTGTGAGAACAATTATATTGAGCTATTTAAGAAAACAATCGGCCATTATGATAAAGATCGTGTAGCCTTTTTAAATGTTCAAGAATCAGCAGATGAAATGGAAGAGGGTCAACAACTGCTTGAAAAAGCCTTTGACTATGTGACGACATTTGAAAGACAAGCGTACCCTATTTCAGAACTGAAAATTGGTTTGAAATGTGGCGGTAGTGATGGTTTCTCTGGCATTACAGCTAATCCGATGATTGGCGTATTTTCTGACCAATTAATCTCAGCAGGTGGTGCAACGGTGTTAACGGAAGTTCCAGAAATGTTTGGGGCTGAACAGATTTTATTGGAACGTGCAAAAGATGTCTCTGTTTTTGAGGAGATTGTGCATTTAGTAAATGATTTTAAACAGTATTTTATTAAATATAATCAACCTGTCTATGAAAATCCTTCTCCAGGAAACAAAGCGGGTGGAATTACAACATTGGAAGAAAAGTCACTTGGCTGTATTCAAAAGGGGGGATTCCAAGAGATAAAAGAAGTGCTTGATTACGGTGACCGTATGTCAACAAAGGGGCTACATTTATTAAACGGCCCAGGTAATGATCTTGTATCAACAACCGCACTTGCCTCAACAGGTTGCCAAATCGTCCTTTTCTCAACAGGTAGGGGCACACCGTTTGGAGGACCGACACCAACAGTTAAAATTTCAACAAATACGCCACTTTATGAGCGCAAAAGAAATTGGATTGATTTTAATGCAGGTCAATTAGTGGATGGAAAACCGATGGATGTTTTAGTTGATGAATTTATGGATTATATTTTAGCGTTAGCGTCAGGTGAAGTACAAACAAATAATGAGAAATATGGATTCAAAGAAATCGCTATTTTTAAAGATGGCGTGACGATGTAGGAGAGAATTGATATGAAGCATCCTATTAAAATTATGCAAATAGGTGATGGAAATTTTATAAGAGGCTTTTTTAACCTGGCAGTTGAAAAACTACAAGTCCCTTGCAGTATCGTTTCAGTCGCAGCAACAGCAAGAGGAAAAACGGTCAAACAGCTAGAAAAACAACAGTTGCAATTCACTGTGATGGAACGAGGGTTAAAAAATGGTGAGGTTATAGAAGAAGAAACTACTGTTAAGGTTATTCAAGATACCATTCATCCATATGAGAACTGGCATTCATTTTTACAATATGCGCAGTCAGAAACACTTGAGATGATTGTGTCTAATACAACAGAGGCAGGAATTTATTATGAAAATATCCCTTATCCTACTACCTGCCCAACAAGCTATGCAGCAAAGTTAACAGTCTTTCTAAAACAATATTACAATCATTTTCAAGGTGAAAAACAATTGGCAATTGTGCCTCTGGAATTAATAGAACAGAATGGCTCTACACTACAAAAGATTTGTCTACAGCATGCCAAAGACTGGAACATGCCTATAGAATTTAATGAATGGCTCGCTACTTTAACTTTTTGTAATACACTAGTAGACCGTATTGTAACGGGATATCCACAAGAGTATCAGGGAAAGGATGACTTATATACAGTTTGTGAACCCTATTTCTTATTTGTGATTGATCAGAAAGAGCCTTTTAAACATTGGCCAACAAGCCTTGATTTGCCTTTTGTTTTTGATGATTTATACATGTATCAGAAACGTAAAGTCGCCATTTTAAATGGTAGTCATATTTTGCTTTCAGTATTTGGTAAAATTTTACATTACACAACCGTAAGAGAGACATTTTCTAACGTAGGCGTTCGTGCCTTTATTGAAAAAGTAACAAACGATTTTACACACCGATTCCAAGTGAATGAACGCTATCAGCAAGATGTCTTTGAACGTTTTTTAAATCCATTTATTGAGCATCAGCTTTATGATATTCAATTAAACGAATTATCAAAGTGGCAAACACGTATTGCTCCATTTGCTGAAACAGAAATATACTATCAAGCTTTAGCATTAGGGATATATGCAATGAATCCAACACGCTTTTCCATGCGTGAATCCGATCAGGTTATCGAAAAATTGATTGATATCCATAACCATTTTGAACAGGGGCAGACAAAGCCAATGCAACAATTTATCGAACAGCATTTCCAATGTGATGCAACCGAGGTTATTCAACAATTATCCACAATTCATAGTTTATTGGAGGAAATAGTATGCGACAATTGATCATTAATGAACCGTTTCATATGGTGGAACGTGAGGTAGACAAGCCAAGTATTGTAAGAAGTCATGATGTTCTATTAAAAATCACACATATTGGCGTGTGTGGAACAGATACACATGCTTTTGCAGGTGAACAGCCATTCTTTAGTTATCCACGTGTGTTAGGCCATGAACTAGCTGCTATCGTCGAAGAAGTCGGTGAAGCGGTTAAGGACATTCAAGTAGGGCATCGTGCAACAGTTATTCCATACATCCATTGTGGAGAGTGTGTTGCATGTCGCCGAGGCCAAACGAACTGCTGTAAATCCTTGAAAGTATTAGGTGTACATATGGATGGAGGTATGGGCGAATATATCGTAGTCGATGACAGTATTGTGATTACAGATAATACAGTGTCAGGCGATCAATTAGCCATTGTTGAGCCATTAGCTATTGGTGCTCATGCTGTTCGTCGATCAGAATTAACAGAGAATGATACAGTACTTGTCATCGGTGCAGGGCCAATTGGGTTAGGAGCGGCTCGTTTTGCTAAATTACGTGGCGCAAAAACAGTGTTAATGGACTTGAACGAAGAACGTTTAAAAGAAGGACAGGCATGGACGGAAGCGGATGGCGTAATTGTTGGTAGTTATGAAGTAATGGCGCAGTTACATGAAAAATTTAATGGCGAACTTCCTACAGTTGTCTTTGATGTAACAGGTAATCAACAATCAATGGAATCTTCATTCCAGTACGTAGAAAATAGCGGCACATTAGTGTTTATAGGCTTAATGAAGAAGACCATTACATTTAATGATCCTGAATTTCATTCCAAGGAATTAACGCTGAAAAGTAGTCGTAATGCTACTTTGGAAGATTTTGAGACAGTCATAAACTATATGCAATCAGGCGCTATAAAACAAGGCTATGTAACAAAAAAAATTGCTTTCGATGATGCGATTTCCTACTTTGAGGCAAAACAGTACAATACGAATAAAGCCCAAATCTATTTTAAATAATGGGGGGATATTCAATGAATTTCCGTACCAGCTTTAAAATTAGTCGTTTAAAAATTTACAACGAAATGCAGAAACAGGGCATTTATTTACCGAAACTAATATAACTATTTGAATAGTTATATTAACCAACAAAATATGCTATGCTATTTAATACCAAGGAATAGGTAGGAGATTGATTTTAGTGAAAAAAACAACAATTGCCGATGTTGCGCAATATGCAAATGTTTCGAATAGTACCGTCTCGCAATATTTGAATAAGCGATATGAATATATGAGTGTAGAGACTCGTAAGAAAATTGAAGAAGCTATTGAAGCATTGCAATATCGTCCAAATTTAATGGCACGTAGCTTAAAACAGAAATCTACCTTTACAATAGGTATTATAGTAGCGAATATTATCCATGACTTTTCAACAAAAATTATAAATGCACTGGAAGCAGAGTTTGATAAAGAAGGCTTCCATATGATTGTATGTAATTCGGCGGATAATCCTAAAAAAGAAAAAAAGCATATCGAAACTTTACTAGAAAAACAGGTGGATGGCTTGATTGTTTTTCCAACAGGAGAAAACAAAAATCTGTATGTAAGGCTCCACCAACAAGCGATTCCAATCGTTTTTATCGACCGTTTTATAGAGGGAGTGGATATTCCAGCTGTATTGCTTGATAATTTTTCTGCAATGAATACGGCAGTGGAAACGTTTCGAAAGCACCCGTTAGCCATTATCACAACATCTTTAGCCTTACCAATTACTCCTCGTGTAGAACGTTTAGAAGGATTTCGCCAAGCACTTCGAAATAAAAATATGTTAGTGGATGAGCGATACATTAAAAATGGTGAACCAGTAGAGATGGAAGAAATATTCGATCAATTATTTGCATTGGAACAACCACCAAAAGGGATAATTGCTGCAAATGATCGTATTTTTCAAGAATTAATGATTTATATAAAAAAGCGAAACTTACGTGTACCGAATGATTTACAAGTGATAGCTATTGATGATGTGCCCTATGCAAATTTTTTATCTCCTTCGATTACCACATTAAAACAGCCTATCCTACCGATGGCTCAAAAATCTGCTTCACTACTCTTTGCAAAAATCAAAAAAGAACAGATAGCTGATGAACAAAAACTCTATCGCTTTAAGCCGATAGTCATTCATCGAGATTCAACTAACTAAAACAGCAACCCAAAGCTATGAACTTAGCTAAGGGTTGTTGTTTTAAGTAATACTGATAATTCCCTTTGTTCCTTTTTCTTGTTGAAATTCACGACTTAGCACATTGGCTACTAGTGCTTCATAACTATGATTTTTCTGCGGGTAAAAAAGGTGACTGTATAGTTCGAGACAGGATTTAGCTGTTTCATCATGCGACTAAGTTGTCCTATAGGGTTAGTCTTAATAAGCTTTATTATTTTTATAATCTACCTAATTTTACTTATTTAGAGGCTAAAAAATAATAATGAAGGAAACGCCTGAAGTAATTGATTTGTCTAAAGAAAATGAAATAAAGGGACAATTAGGAATGTATTATAAATACTCAAAAGAAAATATGTATATATTCAACTCGAAAGATGGTAAATATTCAAAGAGAAAAAATCTTAATGAATGATCTTTTTTTACACATTTATATCCGGATAAAACGCTAATTATATATTTAGAGGAACCTCCTATTATTTGTTTACCATACCAGGTATTGAATTAATTTGAGCCTTTTAAAAGTGTAGGAAGAATAATTTTTAATTCGTAGGTCATACTAAAACGGATTTCACTTATGAAATCTATAATGATGAGGAGGATGGAAAATGAGTAGGTTTGAACAATTAGACCCCAAATCTCAAAAAATCCACCGCAACTGGTCAAGGATTAAGCATTCTAAATCTCAAGTAAATGGTGAAACGGAGATTACTCTCCACAACCGTATCTTGAGAAGTGAAGCAAAGGCCCGACAGTTTTAATCATGCTAGAAAAGTAAGTGTCATCAAGCCCAGAATTTATTCTGGGTTTTTTTATTGTGTAAGCTAAAATAGACCCAATTATTTTTTTATCTTCAATTATTTTGTAATTAATCCGATATAAAATCTATCGAAATTAAAAGGGAGAGGGGATTATAATGAAAATAACGTCATATACAAATACAGTAAATTTTCTTCAAACCATCTATACTCCGTCTAAGGGAGATGGAAATCCTCAAGCTTTAAAAAAAGATCAGGATGTTGTCACAATTGGAAAGGAAGCACGTAGTTTATTCGATTCTCACATTCAATTGCAAGAGGCACCAGAGGAGATAGCTCAAAAGATAGCCTCTATGTTTAAGGATGGAGGGAAATTAAACTATGTAGAAAGTGAGGAGCAGCTTGCTATTCGTGCGGAACAGCAGGCTCGATTGGATGAGGAAATTGAACATAATGTTCTTGCCATCATCATCCCGCATATTCAAACAAACGAGAAACTTGTCAATAGCTTAAAAGGTGCAAGTCAGCAAGCACTCGATGCTACATATTCAACAATATCTCAAAATCTCTTAGTGCATAATGTTGGCAATATGACGGAAGAACAGCGTCAAGCCATGATTTCACTTGGTTTAGAAAAAGCGCAATTTATTGCAGATAACTACTTAGAGGGAAAACAGGCAAAATATTTTATGGAGGCTATGACAACAATTGCAAAATTTGCAGTCAATGGCGTGAAAAATGACAATGGTACTGTTTCATATGCCATTGAAAAGGGTCCATTAGTACATGCACCGGATGATTATATTCATATAGATGATTTAGTAAAGGATGCCTACCCTGAAAAATGGCAGAGCTTTAAAGATAAAATAGTAGCTGCTACTGAAAAACAGGATAAAGATGCGCTTGTGGAAGCATTCAGGGAATATAATCAATTGGTTAAATCGATTTATACAAATCAACCACATCTCGTGCAAGAAAAAATAAAAGATTATGGTAAGTGGCAAGAAAACATTAAAAATACAGAGGTTTCAAAGCAATTTAGTCAATTAGATAAAACCTCCCTTTCCAATTTTATGGAGGATATCAAAACAACAAATGCTTGGTTATCCAATGAGTTTTTGGCAAAGGATTTAAAAAATTTCCAAAGATATCTGACTAGAAATCATTAAAATCATTTAGTCTCCTTGATGTCGATATCATATAAGGAGACTATTTGTGTTGCCATTTTTGAAGGGAGAGATACTAAATGACAGAACAAATCAAAATTAGAGCTGCCACTGAAGAGGATGCTGAAAATATACTGTCAATACAGAGTGAAGTTTTAGCAGAAGAAGATTATTTAATCACTACGCTAGAGGAATTTCAGCAAACGATTGGTGAGCAAAAAAAAAATGGATAGAAGCAAAATTAGCAAATGAACGAGAATTAATCTTAATCGCACAATATCAAGAAAAAATAGTTGGTTGGCTTGTGTTTCAATCACCAAATCGAAAACGATTAGCTCATACAGGCTCCTTTGGCATGATGATATTAAAAAAATATCGTGGTCTGGGCATTGGGAAATGCTTGCTTGAGCAGCTACTAAAGTGGGCTGAGTGCAATCCGTATATTGAAAAGATTAGTCTTGGCGTATTTTCAACAAATGAAAGTGCCATTGCTCTCTATAAAAAGATGGGATTTGTAGAGGAAGGAAGAAAAATCAATGAAATTAAGTTAAATGATAAGCAATATATTGATGATGTTTTAATGTATAAGATGGTTTGATTTCATTAATTGGCTAATCAAATTCTAGGTAGAAACTTTTATAAAAAAACTATGCGCTTAGAGTATTAATTTCAACGTCTTTTTTGTTTCTATTAATACCCACCTGGAATCATTAAATAATTATTACCATTTACAATAACTCTGCCTTCTGGTTGAATAATATTTCTTCATTAGATAAAGTTAAATGTTTCCTTTTATTATGATAGTGTATAAGGTTAATTAAAAAGGAGAGAAAGTAATGAATATTCCAATTCCAACATATTTACAGCCATTTGCAGAAAACGTACAACATCTAAACGAGGTTGAATCACAATTACAGCTTAGTTCTTGCACTGGCAATCAACAATTTGAAATTTGGTATTATGGTGATATGTTATCGCTTGAGGGAGAGGTAATGCCTTTCATTACAGGCACAACCGCTAAAATCATCGCAAAGGACCCATTAACAGCAGAGGAAATTTTACTGTTTGATGGGACCATGCATGGCTATAATGCATTGTTTTGTGATGAGTATACAGAAGAGCAACGTGTTAATCGTTCGCTTCAAAAATATAACATGCCCGCAACAGAGATTGTATTATCATTTTTTTATAATATTGATTTCGATGAAGAAGAGGATGACTATGAGATAGATGACCAAGGTTATGTACAACTGATTAGCGGAGAAACAGCAGACTGGGACACAATAAAAAGAAATGGCTATGATGCACTTGCTTTTTATTTCAAGAAAGAAGATGGGACGCTGTTAGCATTTGCGCAGGAAGAATTAGCATAGCCTACAATTTAAAAACGAGTTGACACTTCATCATAGCAATCTCCTTACTCGACCGATTTAACTTCTTTCAGCAAATGTTTTTTGTATCGAAAGCGTAGCGGCATACGGAAGTCTCCCATCTCTATAGATGGTGAGATGAATGCGAATTTAAGCTACTTTTTTCTTACATATGAGTAGTTGATATGGTTACTCAACGCTTAGCCGGTTATCCAACACCATTCAGGGCGATATGTATTTGGAATGTCAACTTGTAACAAACGGCTTATATTATGGCGACTCAAATCCCTCGCACACAGGAAGCGATTGATTGGCGATTATTGCTTCAATTGGTCTCGGTGGGGAATAGCGGTAAATTGTATTTTGGATTCTTGAGAAACATTGTAAAAATAAACATTGAGAAGTCATAGGCTATTTTACAATGCTTTTAAGTAAGATAATAGAAAGGGAATGTTAATAATATGAAAATATTTAATTTTACACAAAATTTTGCCAATCCAATTATAAATTATGATTCAGTAGACGCTTTCTATAAGAGGATAATGAGAACGATAGAACCAACGAGTATTGGCTTTATGTATATAGAGCAGGGTGGTATCGTTGGAATGCATGAGGCTCCTGTTCCCCAGTTATTTATAGTCATTCAAGGTGATGGATGGATTTGTGGAGCAGATAAGGAGAAGATATTTTTAAAGGCTGGAGAGGGTGTGTTTTGGCAAACAGGACAAGCACATGAATCTGGAAGTGACACAGGATTAACAGCACTTATCCTCGAATCTACGCAAATTAATCTTGCCTAGTCACAAACTGTAACGGAGTAAATTTTAGCTCCGTTACAGTTTTAAACTAAGTTTAACATATATGCCCATCGAAAAGATTTTCACACTCTGCTATTTTCACAAAGCCTCTTGCTTGATAAAAGCTCATACCTCTTATATTTTACCTCTCTACACAAACGATAAGTAACTTGATTTCAGAAAACATTTGGATACCTTGCTGTGTAGCGCTGAGCCAATACCTTTGCCCGTGTTTCAGGAAGAATTAGATTGCCAAAAGCTCAGCTTCATCATTTTTTATATTTGAAAAATTGGAAATCTACTATTAATTCCTCTAGTATAGCAACTTAAAAAGGACTGCTCTCTAGACGTTCTTTTAAGCGCCCAGCACTATAAGCAACCTGTAAAAAACATTCTGGATGTCATAGGGGATGATGCTTTCGTATGTTTATGCCAGCTTCTCTTGGCAACTTCTTGCACGAATAAGATGTCATTCTCTTGCATCTGTCGTATAATTAATGTCAACACTTTCTACTGCAGATTCCAATTTTTCTATTTATTGTAACATTAAATATATGAAAGGAGATGACTTCATGCAAGTAGTGGAAAAAGCATTTGGCTATATTACGAGAGAGCATGAGGGGCAGTTACAGGTGCTAGTTTTTGAGCAAAATACAGAAGGAGCAGGCATACAAATTCCTAAAGGCACAGTAGAGGAAGGGGAAACACCGCTAGAAGCTGTAACCCGAGAGATGTTTGAGGAGACAGGCTTATCGCGTTTAACAGTTAAGGGGTTAATTGCTGAAGATTATTTTAATCATTATTCGGGTGCTTTACAAAAACGCTATTTTTATCATCTAACGACGAATGAAAAAAGAGATACATGGCAGCATCACCCTACAGGATTAAATGAAGCAGGTTTTATATTTTCCTTTTATTGGATAACGGATGAACAGGAAGTAACACTAGCACAAGGGCATGGAGATTATTTGTATCGAGTAATGGCTCGTGTTAATCATTAAGTATATTTCCGTTAGTGAATACTTTGGGGAAAGCTGAAAACTAGCGAGGGACTAGTTTACAAATTTTCAGCTTTATTAATAGCGCTTCTACTAATGTATAGAACATTCTATAGCCTATTTCAGCCTAAACTTAACATGAAAAAATTTTTGGTACAATAAGATAGGCCATATTGAATGAAGCTAAAACAACCACGTTTCTAGTTGTTAGAGACGCGATTGTTTTGGTTACTAATTTTTAAGCTTTCGTAGCAATTTCCAATGCTTGGGTGAAATCAGCGATTAGATCGTCAACATGCTCTAGTCCTACTGAGAAACGCAATAGTCCATCAGTAATACCACGTTTTGCACGTTCTTCAGGCTCCATTGCAGCATGACTCATTTTGGCTGGATAGGATAAAATCGATTCAACGCCACCAAGAGAGACAGCAAAAACAGGAATTTTCATCGCTTCTACAAGTGCTTTTGCGGCTTTGTAGCTTGGCAGACGGAATGATAGGACGGCACCTGCACTTGTGCACTGGCTACGATGAATATCATAGCCTAGATGAGATTCAAGCCCAGGGTAATACACCTGCTCGACAAGAGGGTTTGCAGCTAAAAACTCTGCAATCTTTTGTGCCGATTCCACTGAGCGACTAAAGCGTACATCAGTCGTCTTTATATTTTGCAATAGTGTAAAGGAATCCTGTACACCTAGAATATTTCCAAATGAATTTTGGATAAAGTAAAGGTCCTGTCCTAACTTTTCATCAGCTGTAACCGTCAATCCTGCAATAATATCCGAGTGTCCGGATAAAAACTTTGTTGCACTATGGATGACAACATCTACACCTAGCTCAAGTGGGCGTTGGTGTAATGGTGTCATAAATGTATTGTCTAAAAATGTTAAACAATTATGCTTCTTGGCTAAGGTAACTACCCCACGAATATCTGTAATGCCAAGCGTTGGATTAGATGGTGTTTCCATATAAAGCAATTTAGTTGTAGGTGTGATAGCTGCTTTAACAGCTTTTAAATCGGTAAAATCAACAAAAGTATGCGTTATACCAAAACGTGGTAATACTTTAGTGACGAAACGATATGTTCCCCCATAAACATCTTCTGTCATCACAATATGATCACCCTGTGATAAAAGCATCAATGCTGCGGACACAGCGGCAATCCCTGAGGAAAAGGCATGAGCACGAACTCCTCCTTCAAGTTCTGTAACTGCTTTTTCCAATGCATCTCTTGTAGGGTTGCCTGATCGAGCATAATCATATTCTCCAAATTCATCAATACTCTCCTGATGAAACGTCGATGATAAATACATAGGCACATTGACTGCACCTTTTTTATTAGCGTAGCCGTCACGAACACCTGCGTGTATTAGGCTTGTTTCAATACGTTGCTTCATGTCTATGCCTCTTTTCTAAGGATATCGAATACTTGTTTTAAATCGGCAATTAAATCCTCAGCCTCTTCAATTCCGACTGAGAAACGCAGTAAACGGTCACATACACCACGTTCAATACGTTCCTCATATGGCATATCTGCATGTGTTTGAGTAGCAGGATACGTAATAAAGCTTTCAACACCGCCAAGGCTCTCAGCAAACGTAATTAATTTTAAGTTACGAAGGAATGGGTCAATCCACCCAGCTTTCTGTAAACGGAAGGACAGCATGCCACCTTTTCCTGTGTATAATACGTCAGTTACAAGTTCTTCCTGCTCTAGATAAGCAGCGATTGCTTTAGCATTTGCATCGTGCTGCTTTAGACGAAGATGCATTGTTTTTAAGCCACGAATCAGTAACCAAGCATCCATTGCCCCTAATACCATTCCGCTGCCATTATGAAGAAAGGCAATACGTTCCGCTAGTTCTGCGCCTTTTGCGACAACTAAACCCGCTAAGACATCATTATGACCACCAATATACTTAGTAGCTGAATGAATAACAATATCTGCACCTAATTCGATTGGACGTTGGAAATATGGCGTATAGAATGTGTTATCAACAATTAACCATACACCATGCTTGTGGGCTAATTCCGCGTAAGTTTGCAAATCAAATTCCTGCATAAGTGGGTTTGTCGGAGTTTCAATGAAAAGGGCACGCGTTTTGTCATTGATTAAAGCCTCAACCTGTTCAACCGATTCAAATTTTGAGTAAACAGGTTTAATATTATATGTCTCTTCGAAGAAATTAAAAAGTCGATATGTACCTCCATATAAATCATCAGGCACCACCAATTCATCCCCAGGCTTAAATAATGATAGAATTAGCTGAATGGCTGCCATACCTGAACTACAGGCAAAACCCATGTCCCCACCCTCTAAATCAGCGATTCCTTCTTCTAATAAGCTACGGGTTGGATTTTTTGTACGTGTATAGTCAAAACCAGTGGATTCACCAATCCCAGTATGCTTGTACGCTGTTGATAGATGGATTGGCGGGCTGACAGCACCAGTTCTTGGATCACTTAAATTGCCAAGCTGTACAAGTTTTGTTTCAATACTTCTGTTGATTGTCATATTGTCACTCTTTTCTGCATCATAGTCATGGAAAGAGTCAAATTTTCTCTTGATCCATATTCTCAATAATTGTTATCAATTTAACATGTATGATAAAGAAGAACAAGATGATTTCAGAAAATTAGCTAGATTATTTAAGGTAAATCACCTAGGAATAGTAGGAGATGGAGAAAAGGGAATATCCAAGAGGAATAGATAAAATGGAAATGCAAAAATATTTGTCTTTAAGGAAAAGTGACTGAGATTTTAGATATGAGTAGTATAATATGCAAAAATTGATATAAATGAGGGCACATTGGATTTTCAAATTAGGATTGTTTACTCTAGCGTTGAGGGAGGAATTATTAGCAAATCAATCAAGGTATCTAACCCATAAAGCTTCCTTTAATTGTTGTTTTAAAAGTAAAAGAATCTGCCTGCTTCCTAATAGGAAAATGCGACAGATTCTTTTATCATCATTCAGCAGAAGGTCAAAGGAATGAATTGTACGGGCACAATTCAAAATCCGGACACAATTACGCTAAGGCGAAATTGATAAATATTAGGCTTGTTCTTTTTTTAATAAATCTCGAATTTCCTTTAGCAGCTCTTCCTTCGCATCTAGTTCAGGTGCTGGTTCTTCTACAACTGCCTCTTCTTTTTTACGAGAAAACTTGGTCATAATTCTTAATGCCATAAAAATTGCAAAAGCAATTATTAAAAAGTCAATAATCGACTGTAAAAATTCACCCAATTTAACTGTGGCATCCCCAGAGCCATAGACAAAGCTTTCTGTTAAATCGATACCACCAGTTAAAATACCGACTAATGGCATAATAATATTTGCAACTAAGGAGGTAACAATTTTACCGAAAGCACCACCAATCACCACTGCTACTGCTAGATCGACAATATTGCCCTTCATAGCAAACTCTTTAAAGTCTTTCCACAAAACAAATTCCTCCAATATTTATCCATATAAATGAATCAAAATATATTTTACTATATTTTTCCCGTTCTTTTCAACTGTTATAATAGTGGAAATTATATACTGAAAAAACGACTACAAAAAACGACAAATTTGGTAATATAGAAAGAGAAAATTTAATTAGGTGTGAATTATGACGAAAAATATGAAGAAAAAACCATTATCATCATCCGTTCAAATGGGAGTGATAGCACTATTAATACCAATAGCCATAACAGTTTATGTCCTTGCTTTTTTTGCCTGGAGGGAGCTTCAAACACTACCGATATTTGAGAAAATCGCTCAACAACGGGCAATAGAAGATATTCAACAAAATTTTGATATGAAAATTCCTGAACAATTTATTCCTATTTATGTAGCAGCAGAGGAGAAATATGGTGTGCCATGGACTTTACTAGCAGCCCATCATCGAATAGAAACTCGCTTTTCCTCCATGAAATCTCTTGTTTCCCCAGCAGGTGCTGAAGGTCCGATGCAATTTATGCCATGTACATTTGTGGGCTGGAAACATCCTTCCTGTTCAGGTTTAGGGAAAGGAAATATTTCAAAAACAGAGCTAATGAGTCCAGAAGCCATAAAAAAATACGGTGGATATGGTGTGGATGCCAATGGAGATGGAATTGCAGATCCATATGATATTGAGGATGCTATTTATAGTGCGGCAAATTATTTATCAAAAAACGGGGCAGCAAATGGCGATGTTAAACAGGCCGTTTTTCAGTACAATCATAGTGATGAATACGTTGAAAAGGTGTTACATTATTTCAATTTATATAATGATTATCATGATGAGTTGAAACAAGCAGTGCTGTTAAATGACAAAAAGTAAAGAGCCACCAAAATTGATGGCTCTTTCCTACATATTTAGGTTGCTTTACGCATACTCTTTAAAATAATGCTTACAATGAAGATAAGCACAATCGCACCAATTAATGCTGGGAATACGTAAAAATCACTAACTCTCCAACCCCAGTTGCCCAGAACCATGCTACCAACCCAAGAACCGACAATCCCTGCAACGATATTTCCAATGATGCCGCCAGGTACATCTTTTCCTAAAATGACGCCAGCTAACCAACCTAAAATACCGCCGATGATTAAATACCAAATGAAGCTAATCATTTTCTCTTCATCTCCTTAAAATTAAGATATAATGGCGATTACTTAGTTATACCCTGAATAGAGCATATTAAACGCACCTAGCTTCTATGGTTTTTATTACAAATCCATGAAATGGCTTTATTGAACTATTTTTGCACCTAGCGTATGTTCAAAATGACGTAATGCCCATTCATGGCCTGCAGCATCAAAACTTGCAACACCATGTGCATAAATAACTGTAGGAATACCCAAATTATAAGCATCGACAGCTGTATGTAATACGCAAATATCCGTACATACACCAACTAAATGAATTTCTTCAATGCCACGTTCCTTCAATAATATGAATAAATTGGTTCCCGCAAATGCACTATAACGTGTTTTATCAAGCCATAATACCTTATCTTTGTAAAGATTATACATTTCACCTACTCGCCCATATAAATGGCGCCCCTTTGTGCCACGAATATTATGTGGAGGAAATAGCTTTGTTTCAGGATGAAAGCTATCATTTTCTTCATGTAAATCATTGGCAAAAACAATGAATTCTTGATCAGCAATAAATTGTTCAATTAAGGATGCTATTTTTTCATCCAATACTTGACCGGGTTCACCACATGTTAGTTTTCCATCAGAGGCTACAAAATCATACGTATAATCGATAACTAATAACGCTTTTTTCAATTTTTCCACTCTCCCTATAGGTATAATTTCACTTTAATCATGCCATATTTGGGCCTGGTTGTCAGAAAAATGATTATATTTTAATATTAAGAATAGTTTGAAAATTGTTTTTCGTGTGAGTATAATATGAAAAAAGGAGAGTGTTCTATATGAATATGACAGCTATGAAGCGTTTAAATCGACAAGGGTTACTTATTGCAGGTTTACATCTGCTAGTGATGCTAAATATAGCAGCAGATTTCATTTTTGTCTCGTAAGCTAATAAAAATAATATAGAAAGGTGAGTTTAATGCTTGTCGAAAACTAAAGCAACCGTGATGGCTATTTTGATGATATGTCCACGGTTGTTTTTTGTTGTCTTGAACTATTATATGAAATACTTTTGAAATCGTGATATGAAAAGGAATTTTTTAGTCAATTGTCAAATACATAGTACATGTAAAGGAGTGATTGGGTGACAACAAGATTTAACCACGCTTTTCAAGAAATAGAGCGGCCTTTTGCTTGGATAGATTTTGATGCTTTAGATAAAAATATTGCAACGGTTCGCAATGATTGCAGAGAAAAAAACATCCGAATTGCTACAAAATCAATTCGTTCTGTAGAGATACTACGTTATTTATCCGACAACCTTCCAAATGCTGTTGGATATATGACGTTTACGGCTGCTGAGACTCTTTTCTTATTGCAGCAGCATTTTGACGATGTATTGCTTGGCTATCCAGTTATGGAAGAAGAGTCAGTACGACAGTTATTACACTTCGTAAAAGAAGGAAAAACCGTCACTTTTATGGTGGATAAGGAGGAGCATGTGACGTTTTTGGCTAGGCTAGCACAAGAGCTTGGCGTTCGTGTACAGGTTTGTATAGATATTAATGTGTCCAATGATTTTAAATTACTTTATTTCGGTACAAAACGTTCTTCCCTTTATTCATTAGAGACCTTAACACCATTCTTGAAATTTTTAGCACAACAACCGCATATTGAGGTCGTAGGAGCTATGGGCTATGAGGCACAAATTGCTGGAGTGGGCAATCGACCTGTAAATGCTATAAAGGGACGAATTATAGACATTATGCAGCAACAAGCTAAAAAACAGGTTACTCAGTTCCGGCGATTAGCCATTGCTCATATAAAGGCGTATTTTCCTAAAGTACACTTTATCAATGGTGGTGGTTCAGGAAGTATGGCGTATACTGCACAGCAGAGAGAAGTAACGGAAATAACAGTGGGCTCTGCATTTTATGCCCCAGGATTGTTTGATCAGTTTACACATTTATACCTTGAAAAGGCAGCTGGATTTGCTTTAAGAGTAACGAGGAAGCCAGAAAAAAATATTGTTGTTTGCCACGGAGGAGGCTATACTGCCTCTGGTGCAATCGGTGCTGATCGTTTACCGGTATTCTATGAGCCTACCTTTTTTTCATATCTTAGTTTAGAAGGTGCAGGAGAAGTTCAATCACCAATTAAGGTAAAGCATAAAAATATTAATGTAGGTGACACATTGTACTTTCGACATGCAAAAGCAGGAGAGCTTTGTGAAAGATTTCAAAAACTGCACGCTATTCGAGGGGACAAGTATATAGGGTCTTATAATACTTATAGGGGGGATGGGCAATGTTTTCTATAGAGAAATGGAAAAATGGTGAGAAATGGACAAATTGGGCTGGCAATGTAATCTCTTATCCAGGTGAGATGTATTTACCCCAATCGATTGAGGATGTAGTCCAAATAGTGAAGCAAGCGCGTGAATCGGGAAAAACAATTCGTGTCACAGGTGCCGCTCACTCTTTTAGTGCTGTAGCAATGCCTGAGCATATCGCACTTTCTTTACATAATATGCGTGGGCTTATAGCTGTAAATGAGGAAAAGCAAGAGGCAACACTTTGGGCTGGAACCTATTTATATGAGATTGGACCTTCGCTTGCAAAACATGGCTTTGCTCTAAGTAATATGGGGGATATTCAAGAACAATCCATTGCGGGAGCCGTGTCAACAGGTACACATGGAACAGGAGTAACACTAGGCTCGCTATCTTCAACAGTCACAAAATGGGGATTTGTTGACGGTACTGGGACATATCGAGAGCATACTAGAGGCTTGGATGATTTATCTGAATCTTTACATGTATCACTCGGTATGCTTGGTGTGCTTGTGAAGGTGACAATCAAAGTAATACCTCTTTACGGCCTACATTATATAGGTACAAGGGATACGCTGACAAACGGATTGTCTATTTTTGCCGAGGATATTCGACAGCATCGTCATGTGGAATGGTTTTATTTTCCCGGTAGTGAGACCATTCAAGTTAAACGTATGAATGCGGTAGACCCTGTTTATCAGAGTGATTGGAGCAGGAGAATTGAAATAATGAAACTTCAAATAGTAGAAAATGGTGCATTTTTAGCAATGTCTGAGCTTTGTAAATGGAAGCCTTCATTAAGTGGAGCGATGAGTAAAATAGCTGCAGCAAATGTTGTAGAGGGGGAGAAAACAGGCATTAGTTATGAAATTTACCCATCCCCTAGAAGCGTAAAGTTCCAAGAAAGTGAATATGCAATTCCCTTAATGTATTTTGAAGCATGTATGGAGGAGATTCATGCAACCTTCAAAAAGGGGCTTTTTAATGTTCATTTTCCATTGGAATGTAGAACTACAGCTGGTGAAGCAGGTTTTTTAAGTCCTACTCAGGGGCATGAATCAGCCTTTATTGCCTTTCATATGTATAAAGGAATGCCTGAGGAACCTTATTTTGAATGGATTCATACGATGATGAAGAAATATAAGGGACGTCCACATTGGGGAAAACAAAACCATTTAACAGCTGGGTATGTGTATGAACTATATCCAGATATTGAAAAGTTTTTAGCAATTCGTCGTCAGTATGATCCAGATAATGTTTTTTTTACTGGTTATTTAAGAAAATTATTCACATTGTAAGCGCTATCCTATTCTGTAGACTTCTACCCATCTTCCAAGGTAATAGAAAGTCAACATAAAGATATTTATGAAAAATTAAAATTTGAACGAAATGTCAAAAAATTTATCAAAACGAGATAAAAGTGATGCTTAATCAGCATGAAAACGATTTCAAATTAAACAAATAATTTAAATTGTTTAAACAATTCAAAAAATACTGTTGACGAGACCTTTTTTTCGTACTATGATAACAACAATTTAACACGTTCGTTATAGCAGTTAGTTGTCTTTCAGGCAGTTAACATATAGACGAAAACAAAATAGACAGAACATTTCGTATATAGCAACGAACATAGCAATAAATGAGGGGCGTTTAAAATGAGAAGTGACATGATTAAAGTAGGCGTAGATCGTGCGCCACATCGAAGTCTTTTATATGCTACAGGCAAAGTAAAAGCAAAAGATCTAGGCAAGCCATTTATTGGGGTTTGTAATTCTTACATCGACATTATACCAGGTCACGTTCATTTACGTACATTTGCTGATGTTGTCAAAGAAGCCATTATTGAAGCAGGAGGAATTCCATTTGAGTTTAATACAATCGGTGTAGATGATGGCATTGCGATGGGGCATATTGGTATGCGTTACTCCTTACCAAGCCGCGAAATTATCGCAGACTCTGCAGAAACAGTTATTAATGCACACTGGTTTGATGGTGTATTCTACATTCCAAACTGTGACAAAATTACACCAGGAATGCTAATGGCAGCAGTTCGTACTAATGTACCATCAATTTTCGTTTCTGGTGGTCCAATGGAGGCCGGTACTTCTGCAACAGGTAAGCAACTATCATTAACTTCTGTATTTGAAGGGGTAGGGGCACATAAATCAGGGAAAATGTCAGCTGAAGAGCTATTAGATATTGAAAATAACGCATGTCCAACTTGTGGATCATGCTCAGGAATGTTTACAGCAAACTCTATGAACTGTTTAATGGAAATGTTAGGTGTAGCTTTACCAGGAAATGGTACAATTGTTGCTACATCTGAAGAACGCCATCAGCTTATAAAAGAGGCTGCTAAACAACTAGTCCGTATGATTAAAGAGGATATTAAGCCTCGTGACATTATTACAAAAGAGGCAATTGATGATGCATTTGCACTGGATATGGCAATGGGTGGGTCAACAAACACAGTTCTTCATACGCTAGCGATCGCTAATGAGGCTGAAATTGACTATAACATTGAAGATATCAATCAAGTGGCAGAACGTGTTCCATATCTAGCAAAAATTATGCCAGCTTCAGATATTTCAATGGATGATATTAATAAAGCTGGTGGCGTTAGTGCCATTATTAATGAATTAGCATCTATTCCGGGTGCTATTCATCCAGACCGCCAAACAGTTGCTGGTGTGACAATGGGTGAACTTGTAAAAGACTATCACATCACAAATAATCAAGTTATCCGTACGAAAGACAATCCGTATAGCCCAGTCGGTGGCTTATCAGTTTTATTTGGTAATATCGCACCAGAAGGCTCTGTAATAAAAGTAGGAGCTGTTGACCCTTCTATTCAGGTATTCAGAGGCGAGGCAATCGTCTTTGATTCACAAGAAGCGGCACAAGAAAATATTGATAATGGAATAGTGAAAGAGGGCCATGTAGTCGTCATTCGCTACGAAGGACCTAAAGGTGGCCCAGGGATGCCTGAAATGCTCGCACCAACGTCTGCTATTCAAGGCCGTGGTCTCGGCACAAAGGTTGCATTAATTACAGATGGACGTTTCTCAGGTGCATCTCGTGGTATTTCAATTGGACATATTTCACCAGAAGCAGCAGAAGGTGGTCCAATCGCATTAGTTGAAAACGGTGATGTCATCACTATTGATCTACCAAATCGTACAATCAATTTAGAAGTTTCAGATGAAGTTTTAGCTGAACGTCGTGCAAAACTGCCAGTATTTGAACCGAAAATCAAACGTGGTTGGCTTGCAAGATATTCAAAATTAGTAACCAACGCTTCTACAGGTGGCGTGATGAAAATTTAACAATTTGATATGTTAAAACGTTGATGAGGTTAAAGGTTCTAGAGCCTTGTATCTACCAGAGAGCCGGGCGTGCTGGAAGCCGGCGATACAACTAGATCCGACATCCCCTCGGAGTGAGCTATTAAACGCAGTTGCCATTAGATAGCTCCGGGCATAATCGAAAGTGCTCGTTATTAATGAATAAATGTTTTATGACACCGTATTGGATGCGAATAAACTCGCATTGGTCCATAAATGCTTTCATTTATTCACGAGGTAGCAAGTTTTTGCTATAAAAAAGGGTGGTACCATGGAAAGTCTTTTTCATCCCTACGTAAGGTAGTTCTTTGCGTGTGGAGAAAAGGGCTTTTTATTATTTTTGACGACGTTTCAGAAGAGTCTCTTATTTTCTTAAGGAGACCTTCAGCCAGTTACACTTCACTGATGCGCATCACTAATGTGAAATTAAAGGAAAAAGAAGAAGGAGGCATATTTGATGAGTGCGAATGTTTCTATCAATGAAAAAGAAGAATTAGCAACAACAGCAAAGGCTGAACAAACCTATCAGGCGAAAGATGGTGCTGACGTTTTAGTGCAAGCATTGCATGATCAAGGTGTCGAAATTATTTTCGGTTATCCAGGCGGTGCTGTTCTGCAAATTTATGATGCAATGTATAAAAATCCAATTCGTCATATTTTAACTAGACATGAACAAGGTGCGATCCATGCGGCAGAGGGTTATGCACGGGTTTCCAATAAACCAGGTGTTGTTATTGCCACTAGTGGACCAGGGGCAACAAATCTAGTAACAGGTATTGCGGATGCTATGATTGACTCGATTCCTTTAGTTATTTTTACAGGTCAAGTGGCCACATCTGTCATTGGTACAGATGCATTCCAAGAAGCGGATATTATGGGAATTACAACACCAATTACAAAGCATAACTACCAAGTACAGGATGTCAATGACATTCCGCGTATTGTACAAGAAGCTTTCCATATCGCCAATACAGGCAGGAAAGGTCCCGTAGTAGTGGATTTCCCAAAAAATGTGTCTCAAATGCTGTTTGATGTGGAAAATCCGCCACAAGCTCCAAATGAAATTTATTTACCGGGTTATCAACCAACCTATAAGCCAAACTATTTACAAATACAAAAGGCGATTCAGGCAATTTCATTAGCAAAGAATCCTCTCATTTTAGCTGGTGCTGGTGTACTCTTTGCGGATGCACGTGAAGAATTAACAAGATTTGCTGAAAAATACCGTATTCCAGTAACTAACACGCTTTTAGGGCTTGGATCCATCCATGGAGAACATGAATTATTTATCGGAATGGCTGGTATGCATGGTACTGTTACAGCGAATACAGCTATTACAAAATCTGATTTATTATTAAATATTGGTGCTCGTTTTGATGATCGCCTTACAGGAAATTTAGCGACATTTGCTCCAAATGCAACAATTATACACATTGATATTGATCCAGCAGAAATTGGTAAGAATGTACCGACTGATATCCCGATTGTGGCAGATGCAAAGGAAGCATTAAAAGCATTGTTGAAAAAGGATTTTGAGGGTCCTGATACAGCAGAATGGCTTGCATACTTGAGAAATCATGCCAATGAATACCCTCTGTGGTACTGCAAAGATCCTGAAGAAAAGGAAGTTTTACCACAGGAAGCATTAGAGCTTGTGCATAAAATTACAGAAGGTGATGCAATTGTCACAACGGATGTTGGTCAGCACCAAATGTGGGCTGCACAATATTATCGCTTAAATAATGATCATGGATGGGTAACGTCTGGTGGACTTGGTACGATGGGCTTCGGCTTCCCAGCTGCAATTGGCGCCCAGTTTGCGAAGCCAGACAAAAAGGTTGTTTCTATTGTAGGAGATGCAGGGTTCCAAATGACTGCACAAGAGCTTTCCCTATTAAAAGAATTCAACCTACCAGTAAAGGTGGTAATTTTAAATAACAGCTGTCTTGGAATGGTACGCCAGTGGCAACAAACATTTTATGAGGAGCGCTATTCATCTTCATTAATGCCAATCCAACCAGACTTTGTTAAATTAGCTGATGCATATGGTATAAAGGGTTATCGTATTAATACAATCGATGAAGCGGAGAGCATTTTCCGTGAGGCACTTCTTTCAGATGATCCAGTATTAATTGATTGTCGTGTTAAACAGCTTGAATGTGTTTATCCTATGGTAGCACCTGGCAAAGGCTTACATGAAATGATCGGGGTGAAAAAGAATTGAAACGAGTAATTACAGTAACAGTGATTAACCAAAGCGGCGTATTAAACCGTGTAACGGGCTTGCTGATGAAACGCCAATTCAATATTGAATCCATTACAGTTGGTCATACGGAGCAGCCGAACTTCTCAAAAATGACATTTGTTGTAAATGTAGAAGATGAGAGTAAAATTGAACAGCTAGTAAAGCAGTTATCAAAACAAATTGATGTATTAAAGGTCAATGATATAACAGATAAATCAATCGTGTTACGTGAGTTAGCGCTTGTCAAAGTTATTTCACCACCAAACTTACGATTGGAAATGAATTCAATTGTTGAACCATTCCGTCCACAAATTATTGATACGGCAAAAAATGTTGTCACATATCAAGTTGTAGGACATCCAGATAAGATTGATGCCTTTATTGAACTCATTCGACCATATGGAATTAAAGAATTAACTCGCACAGGGGCAACTGCTTCTGTTCGAGAAACACAAAAAATCTCAAATCCACAGCTCTCTATTTTAAAATAGTTTGCATATAAAATTGATTGCTTTAGATGCATAGCGCAATTCTGTACTGTGCATTTAAAGTCAAAAATTAAACCCAAATTTAGGAGGAAACAAACAATGGCTACTATGTACTATGAACAAAACATCAACGAGGAAGTATTAAAAGGGAAAAAAATCGCAATTATCGGATATGGCTCACAAGGTCATGCACATGCACTTAATCTAAAAGAATCAGGCTTTGATGTAGTTGTAGGTGTTCGACCAGGTGGATCTTTCGATGCAGCTAAAGCTGATGGATTAGACGTTAAAACTGTGGCTGAGGCAGCACAAGAAGCAGACGTTATTCAAATCTTACTTCCAGATGAGCGCCAAAAAGCTGTCTATGAGGCTGAAATCGCTCCATATCTTGAAGCAGGTAAAGCACTTATGTTTGCACACGGCTTCAACATTCATTTCGGTCAAATTACACCACCAGCAGATGTTGATGTATTCTTAGTGGCACCAAAAGGTCCAGGACACTTAGTACGTCGTCAATACCAAGAGGGTGCAGGCGTACCAGGCTTATTCGCAATCCATCAAGATGCAACAGGTCAAGCGAAAGACTTAGCCCTAGCATATGGAAAAGGAATTGGCGCAGCTCGTGGTGGTCTTCTTGAAACTACATTTAAAGAGGAAACTGAAACAGACCTATTCGGTGAACAAGCAGTACTTTGTGGTGGTGCTACACAATTAGTAAGAGCTGGTTTTGAAACATTAGTTGAAGCTGGTTACCAACCAGAACTAGCATACTTTGAAACACTTCATGAATTAAAATTAATCGTTGACCTTATGTTTGAAGGTGGTATGGCAACAATGCGTTACTCAGTATCAGATACAGCTGAGTGGGGTGACTATGTTGCAGGACCACGTATTATCGATGAATCCGTAAAAGGTCGTATGAAAGAAGTATTAACAGATATCCAGGATGGTACGTTTGCTCGCCGTTGGATTCAAGAAAACGAAAACGGTCGTCCAGAATATACAAAATTCAAAGAAGCAGGTGCAAACCACCAAATCGAAGAAGTTGGTGCTAAATTACGTGCTATGATGCCATTCATCAACGAAGGGAAAGAAAAAGTTGTGAGAGAAGTAGCAACTAGTGCGAAAAATTGATATTTTCGATACAATTCTTCGCGATGGCGAAAAATCCGCTGGTATTAATTTAAATACAGCAGAAAAATTGAAATCGCCAAGCAACTGTTGGCAAGGGGCGCGATGCACTAGTTGAAGCCATCATTAATATTCGTTAATGGTGTGTCAACAACTGGCAGAAATTCCTCACAGGATGACTTAGAAGCTTCTGCAAAAGCTTATCTAAATGCGATTATTCGTCATTTAATTCAGACTAGTTTACGTGCACCTGTGAGTTAAGCATTAAGCCTCTGGTGAATGTCACAGATTAGTGGTAGTGAATGGACCTCGTATCATTCACATTGATGACTCTCATCTATTTTTGTAGATGAGAGTCTTTACTAAAATAGTGTATGTCTACACTATACAAAGAAAGGTGTTTTGACGATGGAGAAAAAAATTACAGTACTTCCTGGTGACGGAATTGGGCCAGAGGTTGTTGCTTCTGCTGTACGTGTATTGCAAGTAATCGGTAAACGTTTCAACCATACATTCCATTTAGGTTATGCAACAATCGGAGGCGCTGCCATCGACCAACACAATAATCCATTACCAGATGAGACGATTGAATTGTGTGAAAGCAGTGATGCAATTTTACTTGGGGCAGTAGGTGGTCCAAAATGGGATAATAATCCACCTGAATTACGTCCAGAAAAAGGCTTATTGCGTATTCGCAAGCATTTTGATTTATTTGCAAATCTACGTCCAGTAAAGGCGTTCCCGAGTTTACTTGATGCTTCACCATTAAAGCGTGAAGTTGCCGAAAACGTCGATTTAATGATTGTACGTGAATTAACAGGCGGCGTATACTTCGGGGAACCACGTATGCGTACTGAAAATGGTGCGATTGATACAACTGTTTATTCAACGGCTGAGGTTGAACGGATTGTTGAAAATGCCTTTGAATTAGCACGCTTACGTGGAGGTAAATTATGTTCTGTCGATAAAGCAAATGTACTGGAAACTAGTCGACTATGGCGTGAAGTAGTGGAAGCGAAGAAAAAAGAATATCCCGATGTACAGGTTGAGCATAATTTAGTCGATTCGGTGGCGATGAAATTAATTACAAATCCGGGTCACTATGATGTGGTTGTTACTGAAAATATGTTTGGTGATATTTTAAGTGATGAAGCCTCTGTTATTACAGGTTCTTTAGGTGTATTACCATCGGCCTCCATTCGTGGCGATAATTTCGGTCTATATGAACCAGTACATGGCTCAGCTCCAGAAATTGCTGGCCAAGGTGTAGCAAATCCAGCGGCAACTATTCTTTCTGTGGCGATGATGCTGCAATATTCATTTGGCTTAAAAGAAGAAGCAGCGGAAATTGAACGTGCTGTTAGTGCAGTATTTGATGATGGTTATTTCACAGCAGATCTTGCTCGCGATGGTGGTCGTATTCTATCTACGAATGAATGGACAGATAAAGTAATTAACGAAATTGATACTAGCTTTGTTTCGGAAAGCATTATGACAACATACATTTAAGAAATAGGTGAAGACAATGGGCAAAAATATAATTGAAAAGATTTGGGATAAACATGTTGTTTATCAGGAAGAGGGCAAACCTGACCTGTTATATATTGATCTTCATTTAATTCATGAAGTTACTTCTCCGCAGGCTTTTGAAGGTCTGCGTATGAACGGACGTAAGGTGCGTCGTCCAGATTTAAGCTTTGCAACAATGGATCATAACGTACCTACTAAAAATCTACCAACGATTAATGACCCAATTGCACGTAATCAAATTGAAACTTTGGCTAAAAATGCTGAAGAATTCGGTGTCGAGCTAGCTGGAATGGGGCACCCTGATCAGGGAATTGTTCATGTTATTGGACCAGAATTAGGCTTAACACAGCCTGGTAAAACAATTGTTTGTGGTGATTCCCATACATCCACACACGGTGCCTTTGGAGCTATTGCCTTTGGTATTGGAACGTCTGAGGTAGAGCATGTACTTTCAACACAAACCCTTTGGCAAAACAAGCCAAAAACAATGGAAATTCGTGTTGAAGGTGAACTACCTGTTGGTATAGCTGCAAAAGATATTATTCTAGCAATTATCGCTAAATTCGGTATCGGCGTTGGCACAGGGCATATTGTGGAATTCACTGGAGAGGCTATCCACAAGCTTTCAATGGAAGAACGTATGACGATTTGTAACATGTCAATTGAAGCAGGTGCAAAAGCTGGTCTTATTTCACCTGACCAAATAACTGTTGACTATATTCGTGGTCGTAAATATGCACCTCAAGGCGAAAAATTTGATGAAGCGGCAGCCTATTGGGTGAGCCTTGCTTCTGATGAGGACGCAACATATGATACAGTTCGTATTATTAAAGCAGAAGAAATTGAGCCAATCATTACTTGGGGAACAAATCCTTCAATGGGTACTGGTGTCTCAGGAACTGTTCCAACACAAGCGGATTACAAGGATGAATCAGATAAAGCGGCACTTCGCAAAGCACTTGCCTATATGGGCTTAAAAGAAGGGCAACCATTAACATCCATCGATATCCAACATGTATTTATCGGCTCATGTACAAACTCACGCATTAGTGATTTACGTGCAGCTGCAAGTGTCATCCAAGGAAGAAAGGTACATGATAATGTCACAGCAATCGTTGTACCAGGTTCCCATTCTACAAAAAAGCAAGCTGAGGCAGAAGGGTTAGATAAAATCTTTACAGAAGCAGGCTTCGAATGGCGTGAATCGGGTTGCTCCATGTGCTTAGCTATGAATGATGATGTTGTACCTGCTGGCGAACGCTGTGCATCTACATCCAACCGTAACTTTGAAGGGCGCCAAGGAGCAGGTTCTCGTACACACCTTGTTTCACCACCAATGGCAGCAGCCGCAGCAATTGCTGGACATTTTGTGGATGTACGTGAATTTGTAAAGGAAACGGTGTAAGTTTGTTTTTACACGGAAGGGATGATTGAACATGGAACCAATTAATATCGTGAATAGTGTCATAACGCCACTTGATCGTAAAAACGTAGATACAGATCAAATTATTTCGAAAGAGTTTCTAAAACGAATTGAGCGCACAGGCTTTGGACAATTTTTATTTTACCATTGGCGTTTTGACGCACAGGGTAATGAAATTCCAGATTTTATATTGAATAAACCTGAATTTAAAAACTCCAAAATTTTAGTAGCGCAGGATAACTTTGGATGTGGCTCTTCTCGCGAACATGCTCCATGGGCTATCCTAGATTATGGCTTCAATGTTGTCATCGCACCATCATTTGCAGATATTTTCCATAATAACTGCTTTAAAAATGGTATTTTACCAATTAAGCTAACTGAAGCAGAATGTGATGAAATTTTAGCAAAGAGTCTCGCTAAACCTTACATGATGGAAGTCAATCTGGAAGCTCAAACAGTAACTGGTGAAGATGGAAACATTTATAAGTTTAACATCGATTCTTATTATAAAGAAACATTACTAAATGGCTGGGATGAAATTGCTCTAACGATTAAATACGAGGAACAAATTGCTGCTTACGAAGCAAAACGTATTGCATTTTAATAGATGATTTTCCTTAAGACTGAAGACGAGGTACAATTGTCTTCAGTTTTTTTATTGCAGTTAGATGTTGCTGGTTAAATGGAGGATGCTAAATGCTCAGGTAATGGGAAACTGCTCAGGAACCAAGAAGAACCGCTCAGGAACCAGTAAGATCTCCGCCCGGCTAGGAGAGAAAAGGGCTCAGGTGGTATCAAGAATCGCTCAGCCAGAAGAGAAAAACGCTCAGGTGCCATCAAGAATCGCTCGGCTAGGGTAGTAAAGCGCTCAGGTACCATCAAGAATCGCTCGGCTAGGAGAGAAAAGCGCTCAGGTGGCATCAAAAATCGCTCGGCCAGGAAAGAAAAGGGCTCAGGTACCATCAAGAACCGCTCGGCCAGGAGAGAAAAGCGTTCAGGTGCCATCAAGAATCGCTCGGCCAGAAGAGAAAAGCGCTCAGGTACCATCAAGAACCGCTCGGCCAGAAGAGAAAAACGCTCAGGTGCCGTCCAGAATCGCTCGGCCAGAAGAGAAAAGCGCTCAGGTGCCGTCCAGAATCGCTCGGCCAGGAGAGAAAAGGGCTCAGGTGCCGTCCAGAATCACTCGGCCAGGAAAGAAAAGGGCTCAGGTGCCATCAAGGATCGCTCGGCCAGGATAGTAAATCGCTCAGGTGCCGTCCAGAATCGCTCGGTCAGGAGAGAAAAGTGGTCTTCTGTCAAGAGAAGTGGACATAAAAAAGTGAGAGCTTCAAAGCTACCGCACTGCGTTTGGTGGGCAATGGAAGTCAATTGTTCAAAGAGCTTGAACAATTGATTTCCATCCTTGAAAACGGTTTTGAGGATTAACTTGCGTGTTTCTGAAACGTCAAGCGTTCAAATTGGTTCGGTGAACGATAGCCAAGGGTCCGAATGTCTTCTATGTTCATTATAAAAATTTGAAATATAACCATTTATCGCTTTGAAATTGCTGCTTTCTTTGTTTTTGGGATTTTTGGCGGTCAATCATTTCTTTTTATGGTCGCATGAAACGATTCAGTGCAGGCATTGTATCATACGGATCGCCTTTTTACTCCATACCCGTTTGGCAGCCATGCTTTTTAAAAGTTCGATATATTCCGTTGAACAGTATAGCGCCCACGGTCTGAATGATGAATAGGTCCTTTTTGGTCGGCGTATATGAAGGAACGCTTTTTCAAAGCTATTAACACTAAATCTACTTTTTCATATGATGTGCATTTCCCGCTACAATTTTACGAGAATACAAATCCATAATACTACGCTAAATGCCATCCCTCCAGCGTTCGGATGCAGGTAATATCCAGCGACCCATGCTCGACCGTCTGGTTCTTCCACATAAAACATGCGTTTCAGTATAACCGAGGATACACCAGTGCGTCATGATTTGGAATCTGTTGTCGTCCATAGCTTCTCGGCTGTGTTGCGCACAGTTCCAGTCCTCGCATGATGTTTGCCGCTTTTTTGTGAAAGAGGATAACCCCATTCAACAGATCTTTATGTACTCGCAGACTGCCATACGTACCATAGCTTTCATGAAACGATTGTTTGAACGTTTTTTGTGTGACTTTCATTTTATATTCTTCTTTTTCTGTTATCGAGTGCTGCCTGTTTTGCCAACCATTTATAATAGCCACTCGTCGATACTTTTAGAACACGGCACATCTTTACAATCGAAAACTCACTGTTTATGCGCTTCAATAAATTCAAACACTGCTGCGGGTTTTTTGGCAAAAGATGTTGCATCGCCTTTTTAGAATTGCATTCTCCTCTTCTAAGTCACGAAGTTGCTTTTCATAAGTTGCTACAACTTCTTTAGCAGCTCGAAGGGGTTATATATCTCACGTCTCCGTTTCTTGCTTTTTTCCATCACGATACTTTTTACCCAGCGGTGAATGAGAAGATTCCCCAAGCCCCTAATTCCTACGATAATTCTGTTACTTTTTCGATTTTCTTCTACTACTAATTCTACAACATAATCACGATATTCTTGGAGTTTATTTTTTAGTCATTCGGTTTTTACGTCCTTTAAAATAGTTATTTCTATCATAGCTACTCTCGGTTTTCCAGTGTCCACTTTTTTATACTAACCTCAAAAGCGCTCAGGTACCATCAAGAATCGCTCGGCCAGGAGAGAAAAGCGCTCAGGTGCCATCAAAAATCGCTTAGCTGGGAGAAAAAACCGCTCGTTATTCTTGTTCCTATCATGTTTTTTTCGATAGAATATAAGCAATGAAAGGTAGTGAAAAAGATGATTACAGTTATTGGGAGTCTTAATATGGATTTGGTTGTACAAATGGATACTTTTCCAAAGCAAGGTGAAACGATTTTTGGTTCAGCGTTTAAAACGGCACCAGGCGGTAAGGGGGCCAATCAGGCAATTGCTGCTGCACGTCTTGGAAGCGAAGTTTCAATGATTGGCTGTGTAGGCAATGATAGCTTTGGTGATACCCTACGAAAGGTTTTATCGCAAGAGTCAATTCAAACTAAGGCCATTAAAAGTACGGCAGTGCCTACTGGGATTGCAAATATATTAATCTATAATCAAGATAACCGCATTATTGTAGTGCCTGGCGCAAATTATGAGTTAAAGCCTGCTCAGGTCGAAGCGGCAAGGGAAATTATTCAGCAAAGTCAAATGGTCATTATACAGCTCGAAATTCCCAAGGAAACTGTTGCCTATGCCATAAAATTATGCAAAGAAGCCCAAATACCTGTGCTATTAAATCCTGCTCCAGCAGCTAATTTTGATGTCCAATGGATGGAAGATATTTCGTATATTACACCGAATGAAACGGAATGTGCAGAAATTTTTGGCGATGATTTTGACACTATTTTAAAAAAATATCCAAATAAAACGATTATAACCTTAGGTAGTGACGGAGCTCGTTATTTTGATGGGGAATATCAGATTCATGTGCCAGCTTATATGACAAAAGCGGTAGATACAACAGGTGCAGGTGATACGTTTAACGGAGCACTTGCCTATGCTTTAGTTGAAGGTCAGTCATTAGATCAGGCTCTATATTTTGCTAACATTGCAGCCTCTTTATCCGTAGAGAAATTTGGCGCTCAAGCTGGCATGCCAACACTTGGAGAGGTATATGCACGTATGGCTGGATTAGAAGAATAATAGATATAAAATTTATTTTCTCAATAATAGGGAATAATATACGTAATAGATGATTAAATATGCATGATATAATTCCTAATTTTGACGACTCTATGTAAGTATTTTGTCCTTTTTTGTCAATATTTCTTAGTACTATGTATTAGAAAAGGATTCGTATCATTTATAATGGACTTATAGATACATACGAAAAGAGGTTTTGAGGATGACAAACATTGACAACCTGCCAATCGAAAATACAGCCTCAGCAAATAATATTTTACCACAGCTTGTTGATCGTTTAAGACAATTGCATGGCATCATCGTACAGAATACATATGTAAAAGACACAGCTAAGCATCTTAATCGAATTATACAGGATGCCAATAATCAAACGATGATTCTTATTGTGGGAAAAGAGCGTGTTGGCAAAACAACACTTGTGAACGGGCTTTTAGGACGTCACGTTTTACCTGTGAGTGAACAGCATCCAACTGGCGTAAATACATTTTTGCGATATGGCGAACATGAAGAAATAAGAGCCTATTTTTTGGATGGTGTTGTGGCAATATTTGATATGAGTAAGCTTGAATTACTGACAACTGGTGATACTTTCGCATCGGAAATATTACGGGAGCATTTAGATTACTTGGAGGTTTATCTAAAAAATGATTTATTAAAGTCAGTAACAATTATTGATTCAGTGTCATTGGAAGCTGGCGGTGGGGAAAGAGCTTACTTCTCTGAGTCATTAATTAATCGAGTGGATGAAATTTTTTGGGTTTTACGCTCAGGTTCTATGGCCATTGATGCGGAAATATTATTAATGGAGACCTTAAAAAATAAAGGTGTTGAACCACATTGTGTGATAAATGGGATAGATTCGAATGAAGAAACAGAGGGGTTTATTCTTTCGGAGAGAGAACGACTTGGTCATCTAGTCAGTGATTTTATTCCTATCTCAGCAACAAATGCACTGAAGGCTCAACAAACTAATAATGATGAGCTATGGCATAAGAGCCAATATGAGCAATTAATCACACAAATTCATCGAGTTGCAGAAAATAGTGATAAAAAAACGTATGCTATTTTAATTCGCTTTTTGCAATGGCTAGAACGATTCCGCTTTGAATTAACTGTGATTCCTCAACGTGATCCATTCCAATCTGCCGTTGAGAACATTGAAAAATATGCAGGCGATACTCAATATGAGTTTTCTCGCTATCAACGCGATTTAACGATTGTCACAGAATATGAACAAGAATATGAAGATGTCGCCAATGTATTTAAAAATGTTCAGACATTATATCAGCTATTACAAACTATTTCTCAGCATGACTATTTGCAGGACAACATTGTAGAAGGCTTTACAGAAAAGGCCATACATTATCAGCAAGTGTTACGAGAATATCGCAATATGTATAGCGAATATAATCGTGAATATGATCGATTGGATGCACAGCATAAAAAAATTCATGGAAAAGGATTAATGAAAGCAATTTTTGGTCAGCATACCCAAAATGAATTTTTCAAGGAACGTGTGAATAAGCTAAATGAGCAGCAGGCTGTTTGTATTGAACAGTTTGAGAAAATACAGGAAGCAGAGGCAATCATGCTTCAGGCTATTCATCCTATCCAAAGCTATCTAATGGATTTAACGAAAAAACGTTTGCAACGCATTGAGCAAAAGGTACAAGAGCTCAATCAACAGCGTTCAAAAGAAAAACGCCAATTAAAATTATATGCCAATAAATTAAATGAATTTTCTTGTTTAATCGAAGCACAGGGCTATATTAAGGAAAACATTCAGCCGTTTTTATTAAATGGACAAATGCCGCTTAAAGCAAAAGACCTTGAAATGCTAAAAGAGACAATCCATAGTATTATGAACATTGATTTATCTTATAATGGTATTCTTGCACGAAGCCAAATGAATAATAAGATGGAAAGCATTGCAATTCCTTTTGATGTTCAAGATAAATATCCAATTTATGCATTAAGCTTAATAGAAACAGATGTAAAATCAAATGATATTCCAGACATACCGAAAAAATTAGATATTTATTATGAGGAGTAAGATGCTAGAAAAATGTTCTAAAAGTATTGTCAACTTTTAGAACATTTTTTCATTTGAAACAAATGATGGTATTTGTCCGTATAGTTAGGGAGGAGGGATTTTTATGATTACTGTTAACGGACGTTTTACAGAAGCGAAAATTTATGCTAAAACCGCACTGCCATCAGCTATTGATCAAATTCAAGAATTAACAGATCAGGCCTTTATGGCAGGCACGAAAATACGAATTATGCCAGATTACCATGCAGGAAAGGGGTGTGTGATTGGCACAACTATTCAGCTACAAGATCGAGTGGTCCCTAACCTTGTCGGTGTTGATGTTGGCTGCGGTGTTTTTGTAGCGGAATTGGATGCATCAGCTATTGATTTTGCTAAGCTGGATGCAACTATTAGAGATTATGTACCTAGTGGGCAGGACGTTCATCCTGAAGTTTCACCTACACGCCAATTTATAGAATTTGAAGGAAATCAATTTAAGGCGAGCGGAATAAAGGATGAATATACCAATCTATCATTAGGTACACTTGGTGGAGGAAATCATTTCATCGAATTGGCAAAAGACGAAAACGATGTCCATTATTTATTAATTCATACTGGCTCCCGATATGTTGGCGCCAAAGTAGCTAACTGGCATCAAAAGAGAGCCTATGAAACATTGCGTCGAGAGGATTTAACAGTAAAGATTGAGGAGCTGAAAGCACAGGGGCGACACAAAGAAATACAAGCAATGATAAAGGCCTACAAAGAACAAAACCCTTTAGTTCCCAAAGACTTAGCTTATTTAGAAGGCGATTATTTCCATGATTATATGCATGATATGAAAATCGCGCAGCAATATGCTCGAATGAATCGTTGGATCATTGCTGAAACAATAGCTCAGCATATGGGCTGGAATTTTAATGAAACCTTTGATACTATTCATAACTATATTGATACAGATACCATGACATTACGAAAAGGAGCAGTTCGTGCCAATAAAGGAGAAAAATTAGTCATTCCTATGAATATGAGAGACGGCTCGCTGATTTGTGTGGGAAAAGGAAATGAGGATTGGAATTTCTCAGCACCTCATGGAGCAGGGCGAATGTACTCTAGACGAGCAGCTAAGGCGACATTAAATATGGCTGATTTTAAAGAAACAATGCAAGGTATATGGACAACATCCGTAAATGAGGAAACATTAGATGAGGCTCCTATGGCCTACAAGCCAATGATAGAGATTACATCGGCTATTGAAGAAACGGTGGATATAATCAAAGTTATTAAACCTGTTTATAATTTTAAAGCGAGTGAAGCAGCAATGCCGTATGATCGAAAAAAATAAATACCTTTCAAAATGTTAAATCACTCATTATACATCTATGACTGTCTATTAACATTATCCCTGTAATGGTATAAAATAGGCTTACAAAGATGAAATGGGTGGTTTTTTGGTATCTTCAAAAGATGTGGCAAAGTATGCAGGTGTTTCTCAAACAACTGTATCTAGAGTATTAAATACGCCTGAGTTAGTGAAGCCGAAAACAATTGAAAAGGTAATGAGGGCGATTGAAGAATTAAACTATATTCCAAATGATATAGCGAGATCACTTGTTCAGCAAAAAACAGGGACAATTACATTGATTTCAGGACCTTTACACAATCCTTTTTTTGTTGATACAACAACAGCAATTGTTAACTATGTCAATGCTCGGGGCTATAAAGTTCATGTTTATTTTGGAACGGAGGATAACTTAGACACGATTTATAATTCTGTTTTAGAAACGAAGGCAGATGCGATTATTTTATCATCTATGCTATATACCGATCCTTTATTTTTTAAGTTAGAAAAATTAGGCATACCTTTTATTATGTTTAATCGCAAGCATCAAGAAAATAGACATTTTGTAGAGATAAATAATGTAGAAGCTGGATATATCGCGACAAATCATATTTTATCTTTAGGTCATCGAGATATTTGTTGGATTGGTGGCCCTCATGAAATGAGTACCTTTTATGGAAGGTATAAGGGCTTTCAAAAGGCCTTAGAGGATCATCAGATTGATGCAAAAGCGATGCCGTCTTTTTTTACAAATACCAATAAAATTGATATTGAACGAGTTTTTGAAGAGATTGTGCAGCTTCCAAAGCGACCAACTGCTATTTGTGCTGCGACGGATGCTATAGCGATTGAAATATTAAATTTATGCTTAGCACAAGGCTATAGGGTACCAGGGGATTTTAACGTAATAGGTATAGATAATGTCGAGCTTAGTAAGCATCATTCTATTGCCTTAACAACGGTAGGCTTAGAATCAGAAAAAAATCTTGGATTTATGGCAATTGAAAAATTATTTGAGGTCATGGAGAAAAAAAGTACTTGCATACAGCAAACAGAATCTGTTAAACTTTTCCCAAGAAATACAACGTGTAAGAAAATAAACTGATAAAATGTCAGTTTGTTTTTTTTACACCAAAAATGGTTACGTATTCATTTCTTTATATTCAGAAATGAATACGTAACCATAATGAAGGAAGGAGTGATGAAGTCTTGAAAAGGGGCTTATGGATGAATGGACAATGGCAAATGACAGACGAATTTATGGAGGTTCAAGCCCCCTATTCGAAAGAGGTAATTGCACAGTTTGCGATGGCAACTGAACAGGATGTACAGTATGCCATTGAAAGTGCACAAGCAGCAGCCTCTGAAATGGCAGCCTTAACTGCGTTCCAACGAGCAGAAATTTTAGAGCATCTATCTAGATTGTTTTTGGAAAATCGTGAGGAAGCAGCTAGTATTATTTCACTAGAATCAGCAAAGCCATTAAAGTATGCCTATGCTGAAATTGATCGTACGATTGAAACCTATAAATTTGCAGCAGAGGAAGCAAAACGTTTATCTGGCGAAATGATTCCGATGGACGCTTCTAAAAATGGAGAAGGGCGCTTTGCTTATACCATCCGAGAACCAATAGGCGTTATTGCAGCTATTACACCATTTAACTTTCCACAAAATCTCGTAGCGCATAAGGTGGGTCCAGCTTTAGCTGCGGGTAATACGATTGTGTTAAAGCCAGCTACTCAAACAGCTTTATCTGCCCATTTTCTAGCAAAATTATTGGCACAAACTAATTTACCAGCAGGCGCTTTTAATCTAGTGACTGGGCAAGGGAAATTAGTAGGAGATGTATTTTTAGCACATCCAAATGTAAAAATGATAACGTTTACGGGAAGTCCTGCTGTAGGGATTTCATTACGAAATCGTGCTGGTTTAAAAAAGGTAACATTAGAATTAGGCTCAAATGCAGGGGTGATTGTTGACGAAGGGGTTCAGCTTGATCAGATTATGGACCGAATTGTAATGGGGGCATTTTCAAATCAAGGTCAGGTATGTATCTCATTACAACGGATATATGTAATGGAAAGCATGTTGCAAGCGTTTTTAGAAAAGCTAAGTGCAAAAGTAGCACAGCTTATTATAGGTGATCCTCTTGACCAAACAACGGATATAGCCATGATGATTTCAGAAACTGAACAACAACGGGCCCTTCAATGGATTAAAGAAGCGGTTGCTGAAGGGGCAAAAATAATAACTGGTGGCCATATTGAAAATAATGTTCTACTGCCAACTGTTTTATCCAACGTATCCTCACATAGCAGAGTATCATGTGAAGAAATTTTTGCACCAGTTGTGATCGTAAATTCAGTGTCTACTATAGAAGAGGCAATAGAAGCTGTTAACGATTCTCATTATGGCTTACAGGCAGGTATTTTTACACCATCGATAGAGACTGCTTTTAAGGCTTCTAAGGCATTACAGGTGGGGGGTGTCCTTATCAATGACGTGCCGACCTATCGTGTAGATCATATGCCGTATGGTGGCGTAAAAGAAAGTGGCACAGGTCGTGAGGGCATTAAGTATGCAAGCGAGGAAATGACAGAAATGAAGCTCATTATTTGGAATAACAATTAATCATGAATGGAGATGGGAAAAATGAACATCATCAAACAACACCCAAAATTGTATGTAATGGACAATGGTACGATGCGAATGGATAAAAACTATATGATTGCTATGCATAATCCAGCAACTATCGATCATCCAAACCAGCCAAATGAATTTGTAGAATTTCCAGTATATACAGTGTTAATTGATCATCCAGAGGGCAAAATTTTATTTGATACTGCATGTAATCCAAACTCGATGGGACCTGAAGGGCGTTGGGGAGAATTTACACAAAAAGCATTCCCTATTAATATGCCAGAAGAATGCTATTTACATCATCGTTTAGAAGAATTAAACGTTCGTCCTGAGGATATCAAATATGTAGTTGCTTCCCATTTGCATCTCGATCATGCAGGTTGCTTAGAACTATTTACCAATGCGACGATTATTGTACAGGAAGATGAATTCAATGGAACACTCCAAACCTATGCAAGAAATGTAAAAGAAGGTGCCTATATTTGGGGTGACATTGATATGTGGATTAAAAATAATCTACAATGGCGCCTCATTAAACGCAGTGAGGACAACGTGAAGCTTGCGGAAGGGATTCAAGTATTGAATTTTGGCAGTGGCCATGCTTGGGGCATGCTTGGTCTTCATATTAATATGCCTGAAACGGGTGGTATTATTTTAGCTTCAGATGCCATTTATACAGCCGAAAGCTTTGGTCCGCCGGTAAAGCCACCAGGAATTATTTATGATTCGGTCGGCTATAATTCTACCGTTGAACGAATTCGCCGACTTGCTAATGAAACGAATTCACAGGTTTGGTTTGGCCATGATCCTGTCCAGTTTAAATCATTTAGAAAATCCACGGAAGGTCACTATGAATAGATTGGAGTAGATCATTTATGCATAAATTAACCTTTACTCCTGTAAGTTATACAGGCTGGGGATGTTTACATCAGCTTCTACCTGAAGTAGAAAGATTTAAAGCTACCAATATTTTAATTGTCACAGATCCATTTTTAAAAGAACTAGGGTTAACAGATAAAATCGAACAATCCTTGCTTGCAAAAGGATATGCGACTACGATTTATACAGATATTGCCCCAGAGCCACCGCTTGCTATTGGAGAAAAGCTAGTTGCCTTTACTAGGAAACATCACTTTGATCTAGTCATCGGATTAGGTGGCGGAAGTGCTCTAGATTTAGCCAAGCTTGCTGCCGTTTTAGCAGTACATGATGGAAAAGTGGCAGATTACTTAAATTTAACAGGTACAAAAACACTTGAACAAAAAGGATTACCCAAAATTTTAATACCAACTACATCTGGAACAGGCTCAGAAGTGACAAATATTTCTGTGTTGTCGCTTGAAACAACAAAAGACGTTGTGACACATGACTATTTATTGGCGGATATTGCCATCGTAGACCCAGAGCTTACGATTTCATTACCACCTAAGGTAACGGCTGCAACGGGTGTAGATGCCTTAACACATGCAATTGAGGCATATGTTTCAATCAATGCCAATGAGGTGACCGATGCCCTTGCACTACAGGCAATTCGCTTAATTAGTGGCTCCATTCGCACGGCTGTCCATGAAGGACAAAATAGGCAGGCACGTTCAGATATGAGCTATGGTAGTTATTTAGCTGGCTTGGCCTTCTTCAATGCTGGAGTAGCAGGTGTACATGCTCTAGCCTATCCATTAGGTGGTCAATTCCATATAGCTCATGGTGACTCCAATGCAGTGCTTTTACCGTATGTCATGGGATATATTCGTCAAAGCTGTGAAAAACGTATGAAGGATATTTTAGATGCAATGGGTATCTCATCTGCCTATTTATCGCAAGAAGAGGCTTCCTATAAATGTGTAGATGCATTACAACAACTGGTTCAAGATGTAAATATTCCTTCTACTTTAAAAGGGTTTAATATACCAGAAGATGCCTTAGAGCAATTAACGGACGATGCAACAAAACAAACAAGAATCTTAGCACGAAGTCCGATGCTGCTAGAACGAGAAGATATCTATACGATTTATCTAGCTGCATTTGATGGAGAAATGCGAGAGCCTCACCAATTATAAAGAAAAAAAGGGAAACGTTGATTTTTGACGTTTCTCTTTTTTATGAAGAAATCTAAAATTAAAATGAACGATATAGTCATTTCAACAGTCTAATTAGTAGTAAGGAGTGAGAAAGATGGATGAACAAGCTTTTTTATATTTACTTAAACAATATGAACAGACCATGTATCGTATGGCCTTTGCCTATTTAAAAAATGAGCATGATGCTATTGAGGCTGTACAAGAAGCTACTTATCGAAGCTTAAAAAAGAAACATACATTAAAAGAATCAGCTTATTTTGGAACATGGCTTGTTCGAATTTTACTAAATGTTTGTCATGATATGCGTAATAAAAGTATGCGATTTCATTTGCAGGAAGATATTGAGATTGAAGAAAACGTACATACCCACGACCGCTTTGAAATGACGGATATCATTACCAAACTACCAAAGGAGCAACAGGAGCTTATTTTTCTAAAATATTTTCATGACTATAGAAATCAAGATATTGCTGCCATTCAAAATATACCAGAAGGTACTGTAAAATCTAGATTGCATTCGGCATTAAAAAAGCTAAGACTTTATTTTCAGGAGAAAGGGGAATTGTAGATGAAGAAGGAAGAAAAGTATGACTATGATACATTTGTCCAGGAATTAGCACAAATTCATGTTCCAAATGATCAACTAGCTGCGGCACGTATGGAAAGTGTCCGTCGCTATCGAAAAGAAAACCGCAAACGTCTGCAAATATGGAAAGGCATGGCTCTAACCTGTGCACTTCTAATGATTTTTGTGGGAACTATCCGTTTATCTCCCGCTTTTGCTAGTGTCGTTAGTAATATTCCAGGTCTTGCACCACTTGTTCAGATGATTACGTATGATAAAGGTGTTGCTGATATCCTTGATCATCACTATTATGAGGAATTAGGGCAAACCCAAACCAAAAATGACTTATCGTTTACACTTCAGGGGGTAATTGCCGATGAAACAGGGATGATTTTACCCTATAAAATTTCTTCACCAATGGATCTTAGTGATTCAGTTACTGAGAAAATAGAGCTTCGATTAAACGGTGAAGCAGTAAATGCCCAAGTAGATTTTCACCGATATCGTGAGGAAAAAGTTTTTCAAATTGAAGACAATCTGATTGTCACATTCTTTGACCCAATAAATTATGAAAATGCCCAATTTGAATTATATATACAATTTGCGGATGAAAAACAAACTGAATTTACGTTTCCATTTGCACTTAAAAAAGGAATTGCGAAAGCAAAGATCTATGAATTGAATGAGAAAATGAGCTTCGAAGGACAGAATATTACGGTAAAGTCAGTCTCTATTTCACCAATTCGTACAGGTGTAACAATCGCACTTGACCCCAATAATGAGGAAAAAATTGTTGATTTCGATGATATACGTATTTTGGATGAAAAAGGGGAGGAATGGTCTGCAATCGATAGAGGTACAGTTGCTACAGGATCAGTGGATGAAGGAACAACGTACTATATGCAAAGTAATTACTTTAGAGAGCCCAAGAAGTTAACGTTATCTATTGGCAAAGTATTGATAGTACGAAAAGAACAGGATTATATAGATGTAGATTTTAATCAAAACAAAGTAGTATCCAAGCCATCTATTCCAGGGTTACAAGTTAAAGTAGAAAAACCAATGGTGACATTAAATATACCAACCTCAAGTTATATAAAAGGATTTAATGGGAATGCAACAGATGCAAATGATTATGATGTAGACGCAGAAAGTGAAGATATAAATAGTAATAATGACTATCTGACTGAGCAAATTGAAATATTGAATCTAAATGGAGTTGCCAATCCAGTTCGTCTTTCTTTTATTACAGATGAACTCTATTTAGAGGGAACACAAAAAGTAGATATACCCTTGAAATAAGAGTAATATTTCCATATTTTCAAAAGAGAGAAACGTTCATTTTTGAGCGTTTCTTTTTTATATCAAAATCAATCAAGGTTCCTGAAATATATAGTAAATAATGGGTGATTAGTATATAATATTTATTATTTTTCAATATATGGGGGAATTCTGGTGAAACTGGTACTACCACTAACAAGTATAATTAGTTTATCTCAAAAGGAAGAAAGAGAGGATATGAAGTACTGGGGAAAAAAGGCGAATGATACTAATAAGCCTCAAGAAGAAGAATTTGAGTTGCTGAATTAATAGGAGGAATAGAATGTTAGTTGATATAAATTGTCCCGTTGAATTGCTTGAGTATCAGTTATATAGAAGTAAAAAAACAGGAAAAGTTTATTGTTCATTTAGATTTAATAATATTTCAGAAAAAAGTATAAAAGGCTTTAAAGCTACTATCTATTGTTATGATCAATTTGGCGAGCCAGTAGGGATGGAATCAAATAGCTTTGAATACACACAGCAGTTAACGGAATCAATAAAGCCCAACCAGCCTTTTGATAACGGGGAAAAAATTCCATTAGATAATTTTCGTCATACAAGGAAAATGGATATAGTCATTCATAAAGTACTGTTTAGTGATGAAACAACATGGTCTAAAAAGGAAACTGAACTAGAGGAAGTAGAACTAAAAGAAATTAACAACCCCAAGCAATTATCTTATGTTAAAGCACATGAAGGAAATGATGCAAAATACTATTCACAAATAATAAATGATAAATGGTTATGTATATGTGGACGTCTTAACTTGGAGGATATGAAAACCTGTAAACGATGCAAAAGAGAAAAAGATCATGTTCTTTCAAATTATAGAAATGATAAAACAATAAATGAAAATATTACATTCTATGAAAAACAGATTGAAGATCATAAAAAGAAAGAACTAGCAGAAAAAGAACGTCAGCATAAAATATATAAGAAAAAAATGAAGAAAGTCATTATGTATTGCTCGATGTTTATAAGTCTTTTATTGCTTATCGGTATTGCGGTTTTTGGCTTTATCACCAAGTTTACATTTTCGTGGGATAATTATCTTTTATTAAAAGATAAGAATAACTCTTTAATTGAGGCCGTTAAAATGGAAGATATAAAGAATATAGAATTTTTACTTAAAAACGGTGCAAAAGTTACTTTTATTAATAAAGACGGTGAAAATTCTGTAAGTGAAGCTATAAAATTATCAAATAAAAAAATAGCTATGTCATTAATGAATAAAGAAATAGGAAGTATAAAGGTTGGTAAAGAAAAAAATACACTTGCACATATTGCAGTCATAAATAACCAATATGAAATACTAAAAGAGCTTCATCCATTTGGGGTTGATATGAATGTAAAAAATGAGCAAGGACACACGGTTCTATACTATGCAATGAAAATAGGGAACAGAGATATGATTGACTATCTTGTTAATGAAATTAAAGTAAATCCTCAAGAAGTGGACAATGAGGGAAATAATATAGTCCAAGTAGCCCTATTACATCAGTTAAACAATACAGAATTATTAAAGGACTTAGTGAACCTGGACATTGATTTGAATAGAAAGAATGCAGCGGGCCAAAATACATATGAAACGGCTATTCTTACTCAAAATAAAGATATTGTTCAACTATTTATAGATAAAGGACTAAATCTCAATAAGGTTGATGAAAATGGAAATAATGCTATCCATGTTTTACTTAATCATAAAAAAGGTGATATGACTTTCTTGTCTGAGCTAATGAAAAAGGGAACAGATCTAAATGGACTTAATAAGCAAGGTCAAACACCGTTATATTTAGCTATATTGAATGGAGATAAAAATACTGTTGAGGTACTAATAAAAAATAAGCCAAATCTAAATAGTGTAAATAGTAACGGGGAGTCAGCGGTCGAGATTGCTGAAAAGCATAACCAATCATTGGTGGAATTATTTGAACGGGATAAATTTATCATTAAGATCGATAAACAAAAAAATGTATTTTTAGTAAATGGAATTACCTTAGGTTCTTCGAGAAAAGATGTAGTTAATCGATTAGGTGCTCCAGATAAAAAAGGTTTTAAATATTTTGACAATACTATAGCCTGTAATTATTATTACTTAAATGATAATACGGGGAAAAAAATAGAGACAGAATATTGCTTTTATGATGACGATACGATTGAATCTATTTCGTTTGATTTTTATTCTAAACATCTGAATGAAAAATGGTATAAAAATTTAGGAAAACCATTTGTTAATGAAGAAGCCCCTATCTTCTATTTAAAGGGTTCTGAACAAACATTACTATTAAAACCAAATGAAAAGATAGGGTTTCTTTCATATGCGGATGGAAATTTTTATTATTATTACGAAAAAAATTGAGCTGAAATTTAATTAGCAAAAAATAAGCTACTAAGTTTTTAAGAAAAATTTCTTCAAAAACTTAGTAGCTTTTTGCATTTTCCAAATTAAATTTTTCATTTAAAATAGGCTAAATGAAATTCTATGCCTCAGCATCAGGCGTAAATGTACGTGTAGCTAATTCCGCATCTAGCATAAAGATAGCATTGGAGTCGTTCTCAATACGTTCAATTTTACGAATTAGTGTGTCGAAAGTTGATTCTTCCTCTACCTGCTCATCAATAAACCATTTTAAGAATGCCATAGTCGCATGCTCACGTTCATCTAAAGCGATGTCTGACAAATTGTAAATACGACGTGTCACTTCTTTTTCATGAGAAAGTGCAGTTTTGAAGGCATCTAAAATAGATTCGAAATGGTTACCTGGGCTTTCAAAGCCTTGGATGGTTGCACGGTAGCCCATATCACTTAGGAAATTATAAAATTTCATGGCATGGAAGCGTTCCTCCTCCGCCTGTACTAAAAAGAAATTGGCAAAGCCATCATAATCTTGATCCGTGCAGTACGCAGCCATCGCCATATAGGCATGTGCGGAGTAAAATTCAAAATTCATTTGATCATTTAATGCTGTGTGTAGTTTTTCAGATAACATAAAAGTTTTCCTCCCTTTGCAGTAAATACCTTCTGCTTGCTTCTAGTATACAGCGAAGAGAGGCAGACATACAAAAATTTAATTTTTCACAGTAATCCCTACAAAACTCAATTGATATTTGTTCTCAATTAGCATTTTTTATCAAATTCATATTGAGATACTAATACTTTATATAGAGGAATTAAAAAATCACCCAGAATATTTCGAGGGCACTGAAAAAGTCCATTATTGAAATTAGGTAGTTGAAAAGTTCAATTAAATCGAACTTTCAACTGCCTTTTTACTTTATAATAATGATATTAAAAGTAAGTATGTAGGTGATATCCCGATGATTTCAAACCAAGAATCTCTTAATCTTAGTCCGTTTATGGCCATATATGACATTGTTGTACCGAAGGATAATATGCTTCGGCAAATAAATGAGCTTGTTGATTTCTCTTTTATTTTAGACGAACTGAAAAACAAATATTGTCTTGATAATGGTCGTAATGCGGTACCTCCCATTCGCATGTTTAAATATTTACTATTAAAATCAATATTCGATTTATCCGATGTAGATGTGGTAGAACGTTCTAAATATGATATGTCGTTTAAATATTTTTTAGATATGGCACCAGAAGACTCTGTCATTAATCCAAGTTCACTAACGAAATTCCGTAAGCTCCGTCTCCAAGATATGAGCTTATTAGGTATGCTCATTGGCAAAACTGTAGAGATTGCAATAGAGAAAGAAGTCATTAAAAATAAAACAATAATCGTGGACGCCACCCATACAAAAGCACGTTATAATCAAAAATCACCTATAGAATTTTTACAAGAGAAATCAAAAAATGTAAGAAAAGCTGTTTATCAAATCGATGAATCGATGAAAGAGAATTTCCCACCAAAGACAAATTCTAACGAAATAAATGATGAAGTGGATTACTGTCGTCAAGTCATCGAGGTAGTTGAATCTCAACCTCAAATTGAGATGATTCCAACTGTAAAAGAAAAACTAAATGTCCTAAAAGAAGTGGTACAAGATTATGAGGAGAAGTTAAGTTATTCGATAGATCCAGATGCACGTATTGGACATAAATCAGCGGATTCTTCTTTCTTTGGTTTTAAAACACATATTGCAATGAGTGATGAGCGAATAATAACAGCTGCGGTAGTAACTACTGGGGAGAAGAGTGATGGAAAATACCTTCAAGAATTAGTTGAAAAAAGTAAAGAAACAGGTATGACCATTGATACAGTCATTGGTGATACAGCCTATTCTGAAAAAGACAATATCCAGTATGCAAAAAAAGAAGAATTCCAACTTATATCTAAACTAAATCCACAAATCACGCAAGGTGGACGAACAAAAGAAGATGAATTTGAGTTTAATAAAGATGCTGGTATGTATGTGTGTAAAGCTGGCCACATGGCAATTCGTAAAGCACGGACAGGAAAGAAAAATCAAGGACAAAATCAAAAACATACGTATTATTTTGATATCGAAAAATGTAAAATATGTGCTTTCCGCGAAGGTTGTTATAAAGAAGGGGCAAAAAGTAAAACATATTCAGTTTCAATCAAATCTACTGAGCATAAGGAACAAGAAGCATTCCAAAACAGTGAAGAGTTTAAGGAGCTCGCACGTACTCGCTATAAAATAGAGGCGAAAAATAGTGAATTAAAAAATAGACACGGATATGACACGGCGATAGCTTCGGGTCTATTTGGTATGGAAATACAAAGTGCAACAGCCATTTTCACTGTGAATTTGAAACGAATTATTACGCTTTTAAAAGAAAAAAATAGTAAAGGAGAATAAAAAAAGACAACTTTCGTTCGTAACAAGAAGTTGTCTTTTTTAAGTTAGGCTATTTCAACAATAAAAATTATATGTTTTTCAGTGCCCTCAATATTTCTAGGTGATTTTTTCAAATATTTTATTTTGTGTTTTTCTTTTGATTTTTGACACCCACTAAATAACCACCAAGGGCAATACCGACTAACACAATCCAGAAAGTTACTTTCCATAAAGTGGAGTGAGGGAATTCATGTGGAATTACACCTAGTTTTTCATGTGCTAATGTTAGGACGGCTAGTTTTACACCAACCCAGCCAACAATTAGGAAGGCAGCTGTTTCAAGGGATGGGAATTTATCGAGCACACGCACAAACCAACGTGCTGCAAATCGCATCATAATCACACCGATAATTCCTCCTAGGAACATAACTGCAAATTGCCCTGCATTAATGCCGCCAATATCAAAATCTCCAATATGTGGTAACGTTACTGCAATAGCAACTGCTGCTAAAATCGAATCAACTGCAAAGGCGATATCAGCTAATTCTACTTTCATTACAGTCACCCAGAAGCCAGATTTCTTTTTAGGCTCTTCAATTTCTTCCGGATTTTGCGAGGCCTTCCGAGAATCATAAATATGCTTGATAGACATAAATAATAAATAGGCAGCCCCTATAGCTTGAATTTGCCAGAAATTAACGAGTGTTGTGATAAGGAATAGCGCGGCAAAGCGGAAAATAAATGCACCCACTAAACCATATAATAATGCTTTTTGTTGCTGAGCCTTTGGTAAATGTTTGACCATTACAGCCATTACGACAGCGTTATCAGCAGCTAATAAACCCTCTAGTACAATTAATACAACGAGTACCCATGCGTATTCAAATAAAATTGCCTCCAAATTTGTTTCCTCCTTTAATCTTTTAATAGAAGTGAATGACTGCTTTTAACTTAGTCTTTCCCTATTTTAGGCAAAAGAAAAAGACCTATGCCTAAAAATAGGCAAAGGTCTTGCTAAGCGATTAACTGTATGTATACAGAAAAAATATCTTATCATTTAAGATATGCCTTCACACCCGATGGCCAAAAACCATGTAATGACGAATGTGAAATCAGATGGATTACTCACATCTGCTAGCTACTCCCCTTTGACAATAATGTCAAAAGCAATTCAATTCTTTATAATTGAATTATAGCACTTTTAAAATTAAATGCAAATAGAAATATGAAAATATGGCGAAAAAATACTTTTGGAATGGTTTAAACAAGTGGTACTATTGGAGATAAGTGAAAAAATTTAGCAGCTTGAGAGGGGAACATATGTATAAAAAGTTTTTTTCATATTACAAACCACATAAGCGACTGTTTGTTATCGATTTTTCAAGTGCCATTATTGTCGCCATTTTAGAACTTGCATTTCCATTAGCAGTACAATGGTTTATTGATGAGCTTTTACCTACGGGTGATTGGGGTATGATAGTCAAAGTTAGTGTATTATTACTGCTTGTCTATGTACTGAGCACGGTTCTTAACTTTATCGTCAATTATTTGGGGCATAAGCTGGGCATTAACATTGAAACAGATATGCGGAAAGAGCTCTTTACGCATGTTCAACGACAATCGTTTCGATTCTTTGATAATACAAAAACAGGTCATATCATGAGTCGGATCACAAATGATTTATTTGATATTGGGGAGTTTGCACATCATGGGCCAGAAGATTTATTTATTGCGATAATGACGTTTGTTGGTGCATTTGCTATTATGTTTAATGTTAATCCAACGCTGGCTTTAATTGCAGCGATTATGGTGCCATTTTTAACATGGCTAGTAACGTTTAGTAATGTAAAAATGAATAATGCATGGAAAACTATGTATGGAAAAATTGCTGATGTCAATGGGCGTGTAGAGGATAGCGTATCTGGTGTACGTGTCGTTAAATCCTTTACAAATGAAGCGTTTGAAATTGAACGTTTTCAAGAGCAAAATGGCTTTTTCCGCTCTGCGAAATTGTATGCTTATAAAATTATGGCAGGGACACACTCTAGTATTTATATGATGACACGCTTATTAACGTTAGTTGTACTTGTTGTTGGGGCATGGCTAAGCTTTAATGGAAAACTTTCTTATGGAGAACTGGTAAGCTTTGTTTTATATACAAATGTTCTCATTAAGCCTATTGATAAAATTAGTGCATTATTAGAGCTATATCCAAAGGGAATGGCAGGTTTTAAACGTTTCCGTGAGTTAATTGAGCAAGACCCTGAAATTCAAGATCAGGATGGAGCAAAAAACGTTACACACCTTTATGGGGATATTTCATTTAACAGTGTTCATTTTAATTATGATTCTTCAAAAACGGTGTTATCGGATATTACATTTGATATACAGGCTGGGCAGACGATTGCCTTTGTAGGTCCATCAGGTGCAGGCAAAACAACGATTTGTTCCTTAATTCCGAGATTTTACGATGTAAGCAGTGGAGCTATTACAATTGATGGCATAGATATACGAAATATGACACAGTCTTCATTACGTTCACAAATTGGTATCGTTCAGCAGGATGTTTTCTTATTCACTGGAACGATTCGTGAAAATATTGCTTATGGAAGACTAGAAGCTAATGAGGAAGAAATTCAAGAGGCAGCTAGAAAAGCACATTTAGAGGATTTTATAGCAGAGTTGCCGGATGGCTATGAAACACAGATCGGGGAGCGTGGCTTGAAGCTTTCTGGTGGTCAAAAGCAACGAATTGCCATTGCACGAATGTTCCTTAAAAATCCACCAATTTTAATTTTAGATGAAGCAACCTCTGCTTTAGATACGGAAACAGAAATGATTATCCAGCAGTCATTAACTAAGCTTGCAGAAAATCGAACAACCCTTGTGATTGCTCATCGATTAGCAACTATTCGCAATGCTGATCGTGTTCTTGTCGTTACACCAAATGGCATCGAAGAGGATGGCACTTATGATGAGCTAGTTGAGCAAAATGGTCTATTTGCTAAGCTACACCATATTCAGTTTCGCAAAGGTCAAGGTGAATCTATACAACAATATGTAGAAGTCCCATAGATAAATAAATCTCCCCTTATCTTAAAGGGGGAGATTTATTATGAAGCAATAAAAATGCCAAGACTATTGGGAGCTTTCCTTTGTTTTCTTTTGCTTATTCGAAGAAGTTCGTGTGTAATCTTGTGGAGCCAATGCTTTATTACGTTCTGTATAGCCTTTTGGTGATAGTCGGAAGATGGATTTTTTAATGGTAGACCAATTTAAATCTGTGGCAAGATTCATGTAAGAATAACCATAAATTCGAATGTTACATAAGTACAAAAGTGTCAAGTATAGAGAGATAAAAAATCCAAATAAACCCAAAAATCCACTAGCAAGAATAAAAATGACACGTAATAAGCTGATTGTTGTGACTAGGGATTGGTTCACTAATGTAAATGAAGCAATTGTAGAGATGGCAATGATCACAATCATTTCTGGACTTGTTACACCAGCACGGATGGCTGCATCCCCAATAATTAATCCACCTACAACACTTATCGTTCCTCCAATAACAGAGGGGAGCCGTAAACCAGCTTCACGGAATAATTCGAACATGAGTAGCATAAGTAGCATTTCAAGTGAAGAGGGGAGCGGTAGCCCTGTTTTCGCTTGGACAACTGTTGCTAAAAGCTGCAATGGTAGCTGATTTTGATGGTAGGTTGTCAAGGCTAACCAAAATGCTGGTAACAATAAGCCAATTAAAATCCCGGATATCCTTAATAAACGTTCAACAGAACTAAAGATAATAGGGTATTCATTATCTTCAGCCGATTTTAATAATAGGAATAAATTCACAGGTGTGATAACAGCATATGCTACACCATCAACGAATATAAGAAAACGCCCCCTGATTAAAGCTTGAATGGCATAATCAGGACGTCCTGTATAATCAAATTTTGGGAAAAGCTTAGAGTTTTTATTAATACGTTCCATTAATAAATCCCCACTGAACACTATATCTGTATCAACAGATGCCAATTGCTTTTTAATGCCGTGTAAAATATCCATATCGACAATATCATCAAAATAAAGAATGGCCACGGTTGTTTTTGATCGTTTACCTAGCTCTACTTTTTCGACACAAAAAGAATTAGTCGGTAATCGTTTTCTCAAAAGTGCTATATTGACCCGTATATCCTCAATAAAATTATCACGAGGTCCCTTTACAAGAACCTCCATTCTCGTTTCTTCAGGATTTCGATTAGGCTTTTTTGCAATATTACTCGCATATAACAATTCCTCTTCCTCAAAATAAAGCAGAAGAGACCCCGTATAGACAAATGTAATAGCCTCTTCTTTGTCCTTAACCTTTTGCAGTGTAGGGATATGGAGTTCCTTTTCAATATTTTCTTCCAGCGGAGCATCTGTTAAATGATCAAAGAGATATTGAACGCGCTTTATAATGACTTCATTGAGTAACTGCTGGTCGATCATTGAATCACAGGTAACGAAATGTACTTTGTGTTGATTAAATGTATATTCCTGAAATTGAATATCAGCAGATTTTTGAAACAATTTTTTTAAGGTGCTCAGGTCTATAGCCTTCTCCTGCTGAGGCATTATGATTCACCACTTTCCATTTCTTGTTTGTCGGATTTCCCCTTTTTTGCGGATTTATCTGAAAAGAATGCTACTAGGACGAGAAAAACAGAGATTGCAAAAAAGAAAATAACAGTAGCTGTTAATATATAGTTCCCTTTCACCTTTAAAAATATGTTTTCATTCAAAATAATTAATGGTAAACAAATAAAGAAAAATGGTGGAGCGAGCATTTTCCAAATTTGCTTTGGCTTACTAGTCATTTTTAATAAATCAGCCACTATATATAACATAAAGCTAACTCTTATAAATGTTCCAGTAAGCCATTGATAGATTGAGAAAAAGTCTAAATGCTCTATATAGCGACCGATGGAAACTAATCCCCATTCCTCATAGGCAGGGTATCTTTGCTTAGCGGCTTCTACTGGGCCAAATTCTGTAATTGCACCTATAAGAGGTCCTAATGTAAGCCCCATTAAAATGAAAAGCATGATGCCAAAATGATACCAGCGGATACGGTCTTTATACTGATGCTGAAGAAATAACAACATCAATAGCTCAATGAATCCTGATGTAGGATAGATTGCTCCCTTTAGAACAGGTGAAAAACCATGCTCAAAAAAGGGAAGTAATAAATGATATTCCTTCACCTGAATATTTGTAAATGCTACAAAGAATCCAAAAACTACTACTCCAAACAATACAAAAACATTTAAGATAACGATCGTCTGTAGACTAGTTGTGACAAGTAAAATACAAAGAATTGTATAAATAAATAGCAAAATGATAACTGGTGTTTGTGGTAAAAACGTAGTGTTCACCCATTGTAGCGTTTCAACCATCGTAAAAGCTGCTAAAATAATCAAAAATATAGCGATACAATAAATAACAATTGTTGAGGCTGTTTTTCCAATAGTTCCATCTAACCAATCTCTTATAGGTTCTTGTTTTGACTTTGATTGAATATAAACTAACAAAAGTAACCAGAAGATTATAATGACCGCGGCTATTAACACAGATGCCCACCCATCTCTTTTTGCAACGTCAAGCAGCGGTGGAATAATCGTCACATGGTTTTTTAAACCAATAACAGTCATGGATAAGAAAATAACATGTAAAATACTAATTGATCCTACATTCTTCATATGAAAACCCTCTATCGTTAATTGATACCATTCAGTTTTGACAAAAAGTGAGCGGTTTATAAGTATGTTGACATTCTCTCAAAAGGAGAGTTTTAAAGTGATTCAAGCCATAAAAAATGCGAGGAACTGACGTATATACATCAGTTTCCTCGCATCTTGAACTTTTTATGTTTAGTGAATATATTGCATACTTACAAGATCATTCTTTAACACATCTGTTGGGATTTCGAATTCAACAACACCCATATAACCAGGAGCAACTTCATATTTATCGAAGGAAATGACAAGCTTCCCTTTATCTGAAATATAGAATTGTTGTTCAGCATTAATTGTTTTAAATTCTTCAAAAAGCTCCTTGTCAGGAATGCCTCCTCCTTTTACCCAGAACACTTTATCTGAGTCAGAAGCAGCTTGTTTACGCATCTGCTCAATAATGTTTTCACTGATAGTTTTAATATAACTATCGTCTTTAAAGAGCATTGGAAGTGTAATTAAAATTTCATTTTGTTTATCAATTGTATCGTAGTGCATAGTTGTAGAAGATGATGCAACTGTATTGACAGTGTAACGACCAATCGATAAGATTTGGTCATTGTCAGTTTTAATGTCGTAGCCGCTATCTACTCCTAAATGACCACCTCCATTTGCCTTCAAATCTCCAACCTCGGTGATAAAGTTATCATAGAGGGCTTTTCCTTCTGCACGGTATTTTTCATTTAAAGTATTAGCAAGCTTTTGATTTTCAAGATTTTCAATAGAAGGCACCTTAATGTTCGCATCGTAAGTGTCCTCAGCTACTTCATATTCCGTCCATGTTAAAACCTTCACAACACTGCCAACTACAGGGATTTCAGAAAGTGTACGTGCCATTGCAGGACTAACATTTAAACCTGCAGTAAAAAGCATAGCGGCCGCTGCTGAACCAAGTAACCATTGCGGTGCCCGTTTTTTTCTCTTCTTTTTCCCTTGTTGTAGTGCATGTTCAACTACAAAATCAAGCTCCTTTGGAATGGGTACTTTATTATATTGCTTTTCTAGTTCTTTTAATTTTTCATCCATGTGCTGTTTCTCCCTTCACATCTTGCAATTGTATTTTTAGAAGTTTTAGCGCTTTATAAAGACGCGATTTGGCTGTACTCAGCTTTATGTTAAGGATAGTGGCAACATCAGCGAGCTTTAAATCTTCAAAATAGTGTAAAATGACAACTTCCCGATACATTTGAGGTAACTCGTCTAATGCATGTTCTAAGTCCACATTTTCATAGACGTCCTCCTGAGCTGGTGTTAAATATTGCAATGTATCATCATCTGTCACTTGTAAGCGTTTATGCTTACGTAAAAAATCTATGGCTGTCCGTACGACAATTTTATAAAACCAGCTTTTCATATACTCGACATTTTCGAGTCGGTGGAGCGAAAGCATGGCTTTTTGGATACTGTCCTGTACGACATCTAGTGCGTCCTGTTCATTTTTTGTATAGCTATACGCGAGCAAATAAAATCGCTCTTTTTGTTCACGAATGAATTGGACAAACACCTCTTCATGTTGAAATGCATTTCTTGTTTTCATGTCCAAAGAAGCTCCTTTTTAACATTTTCAAATTGTATACAACTACTAGACGTATGGGGAAACAAAAAAAGTTGATGAAATGATAAAACTTACCCTCATAATAAGATAAGTTTTATCATTTCATCGTAGCTACATACTTCATAAGGTAGTCTTCAATCAATCTAATAGTTACCATAAAATAAGCGATTACGTAAAGAGGATAGCATAGTCATAATTTAGTTACCCAACGTATATAAACATAAGGAGGGCATACTCTTGCCTAGCATAATTACCTATCATTCTTGATTTACCGTAACGAAATGAAAGTTGCCAGTAAATATCAGTCAGCTTGATAGCGTAATTGGTTAGCATTATGTATCTATTGCATTTCTATAAAAACAAAAATATTCTATTTTAAGTATCGATTTTTGTGTATTATGTAGATAATAATGTTTTTTACGTAAAGGGGATGTGATGACATTTGAGTTTAACAAATCATCTCAGAGTGTTTATTTGTGTAGTGTTTATGGGTGTATTGGTGGGATATGTTTTTAATGCGAAAAAAGATATAACAGACAATGAATATATTGAAGTAGTAAAAGAAGGATATTTGTCCAATTTTTCAGATGTCACGGTTCGCAATGCTTTTAATTATGCGTTTTTTGAACCATATTGGCGATATTATGAGGCAAAAACAGGGGAGCATGTTGTCGAATTATCTGGTGATATTACGTTTCAAGGGAAAAAAGGACATGCCATCTTACAATTTGTTGTAGACGAACAAAACATGGCGTTTTCTGCTCATGCGATGAAATTTAATGATAATGTGTTAAGTGTTGAGCAAAAAAACAATTTGATTGGCATGGTTTATAAGACTTGGCAGATGAAGCAGCTTGCATATCAATAAGCTTTTTTATTTTATAAAAAGTACGTCCTATATTACAGTAGAAAGGGGGAACCTACAGAGAGGATGTTTTCAATGAAGTTAAGTATTTTAGATCAAATGCCTATCCCTAAAGGTCACACGGCTGAGGAGGCATTTCAACGTACAGAACAATTGGCACTTTTAGGTGAGTCGCTCGGATATCATCGTATGTGGCTGGCAGAACACCATAATAGTAACTCGTTGGCAAGCTCTGCTCCAGAAGTGACAGCCGCTTTTTTAGCTGCGAAAACGAAACGGCTTCGTATTGGTACGGGTGGAGTAATGATGATGCACTATTCACCCTATAAGCTAGCAGAGGTCTTTAAAACATTAAGCGGCTTGGCGCCGAATCGTATTGACTTTGGCGTTGGCAGAGCCCCTGGTGGCGATCATGCAGCTATTTATGCACTAGCAGAAGGGCGCAGACAGCGTTTTACGGAGCAATATGACAAGCTTGAAATTATATTAAAATTGATGAATAACCAAAAAACGGGAGAGTATGTTTATGATCAGGTCATAGCAGCACCCGTCGATATTCAGTTACCTGAGGCATGGTTGCTTGGCTCTAGCGGACAAAGTGCTATGCAGGCAGGACAGCTTGGTGTGGGCTATTCCTATGCTCAATTTTTTACGGGCAATATGTCCAAGGATATTTTCGATTCTTATAGAGCTTACTTTACTCCTTCTTATTACATGGAAAAACCTCAAATTATCGTTACCTATGCTGCAACTGTTGCAGATACCTTAGAGGAAGCAGAATATTTGGCTAAGCCTATAGATATTACTCGGTTGCACTTGATGAAAGGGCAAATTATCCAAGGTATGTCACCTGAGGAGGCGAAGGATTTCCCGCTGACAGAAATGGATCAAATGTCAATAGCGAATAATCGCAAAGCTAATCTTGTAGGAACGCCCAAGGATATCGCTGACTTTTTAGTAGCAGAGCAAGAGCATTATGGATTTGACGAAGTTATGCTGAACTGCAATCAATATGCACAAAAATGCCGCATGAATTGTTATAAGCTACTTGCAAAAGAGTTATTATAGAATCAAAATGTCCAATGCATGATGTTGATTTCTGCATTGGACATTTTTTTATATTTTAGCTGAGCCACTAACAAACTCTGTTTCTTTATAATACATATTTTTAACAAGCACATTTGGTCCTAAGCATTTTACTGCAGGACAATGACAGTTAAGAGATTTTGCTAAATCCGTGGCCATCCATTTTTCAAAAATAGCTGGTAGTTCATCATTCACAATATTGCCAAGTGCTGGTGTATCGCCAAAGTCTGTGACAATAACATCACCTGTGAAAATATTGATATTTAAGCGAGAGCGACCATCGGGATCATTACGCATCGTTACATTTTTTGCTGCTCTTAGTCGTTTTAAAAGCAGTTGATCTTCTTCATTCATACTGCATGGATAAAAAGGTAGGGTACCAAAGAGCATCCATGTGTTTTCATCCCGAACATCCAGCAGATGATGAATCGCATCACGAGTTTCCTTTAGTGATAAAGAGGTGAGGGCGCTGGCAAAATCAGATGGGTACATAGGGTGCACCTCATGACGTGCACATTTCATCTCATGGATAATTTGTTGATGAATATGTTCAAGATAGGGTAGTGTTTTTTTGTTTAACATCGTTTCAGCAGATACCATGACACCATGCTCAGCAAGCATTTTAGAGTTATCAATCATGCGTTGGAATAATGCTGCACGCTGTTCATAAGTTGGTTTTCTCTCCATCATCGCAAAGCCAGTTTCGACAAATTCATCAATAGTACCCCAGTTATGGGAAATATGTAGCACATCTAAATAAGGTGCAATCAGTAAGTAACGTTCTGGCTCCAATGTTAAGTTGGAGTTAATTTGAGTACGTACCCCTCGTTCATGTGCATATTTTAAAAGCGGCAATACATAATTTTGGACAGATTTTTTACTCATCATCGGTTCGCCACCTGTTATGCTGAGTGTTTTTAAATGTGGAATTTCCTCTAGGCGTTTTATGATTAACTCAATTGGTAATGCCTCAGGATCTTTTGTTTGCAATGTATAGCCAACTGCGCAATGTGCACAGCGCATATTACATAGAGTTGTTGTAGTAAATTCAATATTGGATAGGGTCATATGTCCATGTTGCTGAACATCTAAATACGCTTCCCAAGGATCAAAGGCAGGCGTAATTTTTTGTAGGGTCGTCATAATTCGTACATCTTCCTTTCTAGCAATCTATTGTCTCATATTCGTCGCTATTTTCAAGCATGAAATTATCAAAAGGGATATTTTTAGGATAATTTCCGCCTTCATTTTGTGAATGATATTGTTCTTTAAACCAAATGTTGGATAAAGAAAAACGATTTTGCTGTTATTTTTTTAGAAAAACGTTATGATAGAAAGAGCGAAATGGTAACATAGCACCAAAGAAAGTAGGATATAACATGACAAAGTATGAAACTTTATTGTTTGATGTAGATGACACCTTATTAGATTTTGATATTGCTGAAAATGTAGCACTTGATCATCTATTTAAGCAGGAAAATATCGCAGCAACTCCAACATTGTTTGCACGGTATAAAGAAATAAATGAATCTATGTGGCGTGCTTTTGAACGCGGTGAGGTGGCTAAAGATACACTCCACAATACACGATTTTCCATTGCATTAAAGGAATTCGGCTATGATGTTGATGGAAGCTATTTTGAAGCAATCTTTCAAAAATATTTGAAGGAGGCACATCATTATGTTGACGGTGCCTATGAAGTCATTGAGCAGCTAGCTAATCATTATGATTTATATGTTGTTTCTAATGGTAAAACAGACACTCAAAATAAACGATTACAGGATGCACAACTTGCTCAATTTTTTAAAGGTATCTTTATTTCAGAGCAAACTGGCTTTCAGAAACCTATGCCAGCCTTTTTTGACTACGTTTTTGAACGCATTGATGGATTACAAAAGAGTAAAACATTAATCATTGGGGATTCATTAACATCTGATATTAAAGGAGGATTACAAGCAGGCATTGATACATGCTGGTTTAATATACGTCATATTGACAATACAAGTACAATTCAACCGCATTATGAAATAAAACAGCTACACGAGCTACATGTTCTATTAGATAACAAAATAACTCTTTTATAGATAATGCTCACTACACTTCACCCATTTGCAAATGGAAGTGTAGTTTTTTGATTGGAAAATTTCTAGGACTAGAGATCTGATGGAGTATGTGCTAAAAATACTATATTTTTACAAAGTGGATTCCAGTATGATAGTTTTAGATGAAAGGAAAGGAGCAGCAACATGAAAGGAAAAATTAGAACAGGAGTACTAGTAGGAATACTAAGTATTTCATTGGTAACTCCTTTGCAAGCACATGCCTATCAAGAGCCCACTGATTATGTACATATGAAAACATCTAATATGATCGTTTACTCTGCCTATGGTGCCAAAATTAATGCCTCTGAAAAGGGCGATACGTTTAGTATTAAAGCCACTATTGTCAATAACCGCCAGCCTCTAGAAATTGAAATTTTCAAGAATGGAAAGGATGGAATTTTAAAACAAGTGGCTAAAAAAGGGGTAATGGAGCCTGTTGCTTATCGAGACTTAGGAGATCGCGTAATTGCCACAATTCATAATAGTGCGGAATTAAAATTTGTAAATCCACCGCCAATTTATTTTCGAGATACAGATAATTCGGTGTATAGTTCGTATATTTCTACATTAGCTGAACGGGGTATTGTTCAAGGCAGAACAGCAGATTATTTTGGCGTTAATGATTCTTTAACGCGTGCACAATTTAGTGCATTACTAGCTCGTGCATTCAGTTTTCAGCCAGTTCAAGCAACCCAATTTAAAGATATAAATGCCAAGAAATCCTGGTATGGGGGCTATGTTGGAGCATTACATTCTTTAGGAATTATCAAAGGAAAATCTCAGAATTTATTTGACCCTAATGGGAAAATTACACGACAACAGGCAATATTAATGCTTGGCCGAACTTTGGATGCGGTAGATTTTGTTCAAGAAGAATTTGTGTCTTTACCTTATCAAGATAGCTTCGATCTACAGGAGGAAGCTTTGCACCATACGCAAACCTTATATGCAATCGGAGCTTTAAATGACAATATGAATTTATTACCAAATCAGATGATTTCACGAGGTGAGTTTGCTAAAATGCTAGCGGTATCATTAGAAGCTGCTGGAAGGTTGTAATAATGAACAGTAAGTCGAGGACATGATGTCTCTCGACTTTTTAATTAGTTAGACTTAGTTGTTTCGCCTCGAAGTTTGATAATGGGACTGAATGTAGATGTATAGATGATTACTATTTCATATGTATATTGGTATAAAAAACATAACAACAGGCAAACCTTTTATGAGACTAGTTTCCATGAAAGGGGAAATTGACGATGACTACGGTTTTAACAGCAAATAAACGTGAAAAAGGAAGTCGCTCATCTTTAACGCAGCTGAGACAGAACGGTGCTATTCCAGGTGTAGTCTATGGCTATCAAATGGAGCCAACAACCATCACTGTGGATGCTAGAGCATTTGCCAAAATACTAGCTACGTTCGGAAATAAAAGTGTCTTTCATTTAGATATGGATGGCAGGCAGATTAATGCGGTATTAACGGAAGTGCAACGCTGTGCGCTTAAAGGCAATGTAAAACATGTGGATTTTAAATCGATCAATATGTCTGAGGAGCTTGAGGTAGATATTCCAGTGACAGTGGTTGGACATGCCGCAGGAGTTGCTGATGGAGGATTTCTTTTACAGCCTAATCGTGAGGTACGTATAAAGGTGAAGCCAATAGAAATTCCTGAATCGATAGAGGTAGATGTCACTAATTTAGCGATTGGGACTTCTCTCTATGTTGGAGATATCCGTCAGCAGTTTTCTTTTGATATCTTACAGGAGGATGATTATACATTAGTGACAATCACACCGCCTGCTGCTGAAAATGAACAAGAAGATGATACAGTGGATGATACACCTGAAGTGATAGAAGCGACAGGACAAAATACTGCTGAACCAAGAGAATAGCGCAAAAGAGGAGCCATCTTACATACGGTAAGTGGCTCCTTGCTGTTTATTGAATAAACTGCTGTATAGATTTACGATAACGGAAATACATGACTAGGTAAATAGCAAAGGCTACTAAAAATAGCCATGGAGGGATAAAACGCATAAGGGCAAAGGGTGTTTCAAATAAAAAAGCAAAAAGGAAAGCAAAACCTTCTTTATCCCATAAACCTGGCGTAAAATAAGCATCTTTTATATGGAGAAACTTAGAAAAGTTGCCATTGTTATAAAAAATCATAAACCATATAAAAGTGAGTATCGCCCAATTGCTGGAATGCTTCATTAATCGTTTATATTTTGCGATTTGGGAATCATTATCAGAAAATAATTGATCATTACCATCTTTTCTTTTTACCCAATAAAAAGTACCATCATATGATTTTTCTTTTAATGCTTGCCATCCAAAATCCTCATATAACTGTTTATAGTTTGTTCGGTCTTCTTTCCGAAGATCTTGCTGACAATCAATACGGATAACCTGCTCAAGATCAGTCGTATTTTTAAATGTATAAAAACCAGTAGAATTTATTTTTGTACAAACCCATCCTTTGGACAGCATATCATTTAACCATTGTTCTTCTTTATCGATATCAAAAAAGATTTTAAACTTTTTCATTTTCATCAGCCCCCTCATATAAAGATAAAATTCGCTGTAATCTTTGTTGCTCGGCTGCTAATATTTTTAGCCCCTCGGCCGTTGTTCGGTAAACCTTACGTCTCGTGTCCTGTGTCTCGACAGGAGAAATCCAATGATATTTCAATAGATTTTCAATTGCTCCATACATAGTGCCAGCAGCAATTCTTACACTCCCAGCGCTCATTTCCTCGATTTTTTGCATCATTGCATAGCCATGTAATGGTTCACGTAAGGCGAGTAGAATGTAATGCATGGTTTCAGATAAAGGTAGTAATTTATGTTTTTTCACAAGTTCACCTCTTATACAGTCTAACTATATAGTTTGATTATATATAGTTGAACTGTATATTGCAACTGAATAAAAAAGACAATGCACTTTTTTGCATTGTCTTGAAGCTTATACTACGGCGCTTTTCACGCCAGTCCATCTCATAAATAATTTTTCATTAAAAGTTAAAGCAAATTGTACGATTGGTCCGAGTCCAAAAGCCATCAGTAGAGTACCAATACCAATGGGACCACCTAGTAAAAAGCCAATCACAGCAACCGTTACTTCCATAGTTGTTCGGGAGCGTGTGACACTCCAGCCTAGTTTATGAACCATAAGTAACATGAGCGTATCCCGAGGGCCAATGCCTAAATTTGCTACCATATACATACCACAGCCCCAGCCCAATAAGACTAGTCCTGTTAGATAGGAAATGAGCTGCATCCAAAAACCATCGATGTCAGGCAGCCAGTAGTTAAAAATATCGATAAAAATGCCTGCTAAAAACATATCGATAAAGGTCCCTGGTAATGGGAATTTTTTCGTAATAGCCATATCAAAGGCTAAGATTGCAAGTCCTAGTAAGATGGACCAAGTGCCAATCGATAACCCAATTGATTTTGTTAAGCCGATGTGTAGTACATCCCAAGAGCCAACACCAAAGAGTTGACCTTTAATAGTTAGTGTAATACCAAAAGAAAGCACAATAATGCCTGTTATGAAAAACAAACAGCGCATAAAAAAAGCTTGTTTCATTTTTTAACCCTCATTCATCCGGAATTTCCTGTTGTCTATCAAATTATTATAGCAATGGATTTTCAATATGTCCGAAGATAGTCATTTCACATTTTTCAAAAAAAACGGTTTATCTTTATCGTGAGAGGGCAAAATAGATGAAGTAGAAGAAAGGATGGGATGAAATGACTTCTGTACGTGAAGAAATTTTAGAAGTTTTGAATCGTGAAAAAATAGGAACAATGGCAACGGTGGAAAATGGTAAACCTTACTCGCGCTACATGACGTTTCAACATGAAGATTTTGTGTTATATACGGTGACAAATAAACATTCTGAGAAAATGGAAGAGCTTCGCAAAAATCCATATACCCATATATTATATGGCTACGAAAATGGAGGCTTTGGTGATACGTATGTTGAAATAGAGGGTAAACTCACAGAAGTACACGAGGAAGGCATTAAAAATAAAATAGCAGAATTTTTTACAAGTATTTTTGTTGGCAATCAAGACGAAATGGTAACACTTAAAATCGAACCTATTCGCATGCGCTTAATGAATAAAAAAGGGCAGCCTCCAAAAGAGCTAGAATTTACAAACGACCATGAATAATTGGTCGTTTTTATGTGCCTAAAAGCCAAGCATTTCCTTAAATCAAAATAGCAATAAAATTTATGAATTCAACCGTTGAATGAACGAAAATCAAGATATAAGTGGAAAAAGGGAATACACATATATAACATCCAAAAAGAAATAATTATCTATTCCTTAAAATTTTACATAAAGACACTTGCGAAAAACAGTTAAGTATAGTTAACTTAACTAAAAGAGAATAGGAGTTGAGAATATTGAGGTTGTTTGAAGGGATCTTAATTGTAGTTCATATTATTTGGCTTTTTTCTTTTTTATTTAGATTCGATGCAAAAATAAAAAGGATAATTAATGTTATCACACTAATTTTTTTGGTTGTCCATTTGGGGTTTGAAGGTTACAGATGGCAAATGGGATTAACCTATATATTATTTATTCTTTTAACTGCTTTCACCATAAAGCCATTTTACGAAGAAAAAGTTACACTTGTAAGCGTGAATAATAAACGGAAGGTCAAAAAGCTTTTATACATATTTTTTATTCTTATTTATATGTTCAGTAGCCTTGGTTTAGTCACTATCATGCCTGTATTTCAACTTCCAAAGCCTACAGGTCCTTTTGAAGTTGGTATGAATTCAAGGCATTTAATAGATGACTCCAGACATGACTCGAAACAAAAAGCTCGGGAATTAATGATACAAATATGGTATCCAGCTGAGTTGGAAGATAATTCAAAGGATATTCAATATGAATCCTTTCCTTACGAAGAATGGTCGGGCACGCTGGAATTTATTTTTTCAGTGCCACGTTATCTATTTGAGTATTTAAAATACGGTCAAACTAATAGTATAAAAGATATAGCAGTATCCAATAAAGAAGATAAATATCCCGTTCTTTTATTTTCTCACGGATTTGGTAGTACTAGAATGCAAAGTATTTCCCAAATGGAGGAATTGGCAAGTCATGGCTATATTGTTGTCAGCGTTGACCATACGAATGATGCAGCCTATACAAAATTCCCAGATGGACAGGAAGTTACGAATCAAGCAGACGCATATTCTTATTCATATAATATTGAAGATGAGAAAGATGTAAAAACGAGATCAAAAGATATGAGCTATGTACTAAATCAATTAACAATGTTAAACGGTAATGACCCTAAAAGCTTGCTTACTGGAAAGATGGATATGGACAAAATCGGAATATTTGGTCATTCATATGGAGGTTCAACAGCTGCCCAAGCATTGTTGGATGATAGCAGAATTTCGGCAGGAATCAACATAGATGGACCATTGCATGAACCAGTGGCTAGCTCAGGATTTGAACAACCATTTATGTTTATTTTAGATGAAGATTATCTTTACTTATCAGACGAAGAAATTCAATACACGAATATCACCCTGGAGGAATTTCGAAAATATCATGATAAAATCAAGGATCTTGCAGATTTTCACTATAAAGAGGGAATAAAGGGAGATACTTTTATGCTTACTTTTATAGCAGGAGATCATTATACCTTTACGGATTTCCCTTATCTCTCTCCATTGTTGTCATGGAATATTGACGTTAATCAATTTCATCAAGTAATGAATGGGTATATTTTGGCTTTCTTTGATCACTATGTGAAAGATAAAGCTCCTGATCCATTACTAATGAAAGAGGAAAAAGAAGATAAGTTTTATTATTTTAACACTAATATGAAACATCATTGATAGAACATGGGACTAAATTATTCCATTAGATGATATAGTGAACAGGGTGAAGAAAAAACGACCTAAAAGCTGTTGCTTTAGGGTCGTTGTTAAATTATAAAGCACGATTTTTTAACTTCTGATTCAATATTTTTGCTTGGGCTAAAGCCTGTGAATCGTTTGCGATTTCTCCAGGCTTATTGCCATTTCCGATAATATAGGAGGAAAAAGGCATTTTCAGGAAATCGAAAATATAATGGAATTGCTGAATCATCGGAAGTCCCTTAATATTGGGAGCATCGCCACCAACGGCAAGGACGATTGCCTCTGTCGTCTGAAGCTTTTCCTTGAGCTGTGGGAAACGTTCATCACGAATGGCATGGCTTAAGCGATCTATCATATTTTTCATGATACCTGACATGCTGTACCAATAAATTGGTGTTGCGAAAATCACAATATCACTAGTAAGAAATGCTTGAATAATTTGATCATAATCATCATCTACAAACTGAAAGCCGTTGTCGTCATGACGTAAATCGTGAATAGGCTTAATCGTTATATTTTTTAAATCTATTTTTTGATGTGGAATATCTGCTAATACATAATCAGCTAGCTGTTCACTATTACTAGCGATTCTGGAGCTCCCGATAAAAGCAGTAATGTTCATAAAAATCCTCCTCTATCTTTCAGGTTATAACTAGTGTAAACTTAATTTAATTATCGATAAAGCTGAATGTTTCGATAAAATATATCGAAAAAAACGATTTAGGGGTGTTTATAATGGATTTAAAACAGCTACAAACGTTTTTAACCGCTGCAGAAACATTAAGTTTTACACAGACAGCACAGTTACTTGATTATGCTCAGTCTAGTATTACAGCACAAATTAAATCACTTGAAGAGGAGCTCGGGGTAATTCTTTTTGAGAGGCTTGGCAAGCGTGTCACTCTTACGGATGAGGGCAAGCGATTACAACAGTATGCCCAAAAAATGCTGGAGTTAAATAGCGAAATGAAAAAGGCAGTGTCCAATGAACAAGCACAAGTGGTGTTAAAAATTGGCGCACAGGAAAGTCAGTGTGTTTACCGTCTTCCAAGTATTTTGCAACAATATCAGAAAGCCTATCCACAAATAAAAATCATTTTTAAGCCGGTCCATACAACTGAAATTGCCAAAGATCTATTGCAGTCTGGAAATCTCGATGTAGCCTTTATTTCTGATGCTTATAAGGAAACACCTATGTTGTATCGTGAGCGACTTATCCAGGAACAAATAATCTTTGTAAGTGCCCCAACTAGCATAAAAAGCCATACACTATCAGCGCATCAATTATCAGCAGAGACAATGCTTCTAACTGAAAATGGGTGCTCTTATCGCAATCAATTAGAAGCACAACTACAGCAAGAGGGGGTGCTGCCATTACAAATTATTGAATTTGCAAGTATTGAAGCTATTAAACAATGTGTGATGGCAGGATTAGGTATTACATTTTTACCCAAAATGGTAGTGGAGAAAGAACTAGAGGATGGACAGTTCATCGAATTACAATCTTCGTTCAATATCAAGCCTATTTACACGGATATTGCTTGGCATAAAGATAAGCATATTCAGCCGTACCTTAGTGATTTCATAGAGATTGCAAGGAATTGGTATCGAACATTGTAAAAGCAAAGGTGCCTGTATGAAATAGGCACCTTGATCAAAAATGTTGCTTTTATTGTTACTGCTTTTTTAAAGTTCCAGAAAAATTAGTGTCTTCATCATGTGCTGCCCGACAATCCACTTCGGTTATTTTTAAGGCGTTAGTAAGTCTCTCAAATTCAATAACACAGCGATTGCCAGCAGATGATTTGTTCATTACTGCTTTATTACTTGTAGTAATTGTCGCGGTTCCATCGACACTTCCGGCAGCAGTTCCATCATTCGCAGTGATGAAAATATTAAAGCTGTTGCTTGTTGCATTGGAAATAATGGCTTCACGGCGGTTAAAATCAGTCGCACCTTTTCCCCATTTATAGCTATAGAAATAGGTACCTTCCCAGGCGCTTTTCGTAGGTGTTGTAAGACGCATTGTTGGATCAAGCTGATTTTGACCGTTTTTAGCACGTACATTTAACGAAGCATTACTAGTATTTTCATAAATAGCTTGTGCATCCTGAGAAATTTCATAAAAATTTCTTTCATCCATTCGATGAAGTATTATCACGACTTGAGCACGTGTTAATTTATTTGTTACGCCGAAAAACTTTTGTAAATTACGATTTTCATACTGTGGATTTTGACCAGTAGAAATGTAATAATCAAGTAAAAACTGGATGGATTGATCTAATCCACTTTTGCCTTTAGCCAAATGTGTAATCGCTTGAGCAACCACGCCCCGCTTGATGGAAGCTGCCCGAATATTATTATCTAAATAGCCGTTTAATGGCACACCATAGCTTGCCAGACGGTTGTAATATTCATCTGACCAGTTGGCAGTAGGGGTTTGTTTTTTTAATTCATCATAGGGTATTTCTAGTTCATAAAAATTAGACAATAATTTGGCGAATTGTTGCTCAGTAATCGTTTCATTAGGCTTAAAAGTGCCATCTGAATAGCCATTTACAATATCGTATTCCTCAGCCCATAAAATAGCATCATAGGCAAAATGATCCTCAGGCACATCTTTAAAGCCTGCAGCCTGTACCTTGTCCCCACTTGCAATAACAAGAAGTGAAAATAGTAAGGTATACACTAATTTTTTCATTAGTCTTTTTCATCCCTTCTAGCTAGATATACTAATAGTTTGCAGGAAATGGATAAAAACTGCAAATTTTTCTAGTCTTAATTTCAAAGTTGAAAGAGGCAGTGAGTCAAGGGATTTCAGTATGAGAGGGGGAGCTTTTAAATGCTACATCGATTCAATCAATACCTACAAAAATGGATGCCTATTTTAACGCCACTTAGCTTAATCATAGGCGTGCTATTTGAAAATATTGGGCACCAGCTGTTATTTTTAGTGCCATGGATATTTGCCTTTATGACATTTGCGGGTAGCTTAAGTATGAATATAGAAGGGATGAAAAGCTTAAAAAAGTATCCAACAGTCATTTTTATAGCCATTGCCTTTCTACACATACTCATGCCAATTTGGACTTACATTGTATCCACAATCATCTTTCATGAGCATTTCCTAACAATTGGCTTTGTCTTAGCGGTTGCGATTCCAACAGGGGTTACAAGCTTTATTTGGGTGAGCATGTGTAGAGGGCATCTTGCGTTATGTCTTGCTATTATTTTAATTGATACAGTTCTATCACCTATCGTCATTCCTGCATTATTACATATTGTTGTGGGGCAATCAATTGAAATAGATACTGCTGGATTGATGTTAGATTTACTTTGGATGATTGTTGTACCATCCCTTGCTGGTGTTGTGTGTAATGAGTTAACGAAAGGGAAAATTGCTGTGACACTAGGGAAAAAATTAGCCCCTTTTTCGAAATTGTGCTTATTTAGCATTGTTATGATTAATAGTAGCGTGATTGCACCTTATATGAAAACAATTAGTTGGGAGCTTTTTAGTATCATTTTGGTCGTCTTTTTACTAGCAGTTTCGGGATATGTCCTATGTTTAGTACTAGGACATTATCTTTGGAAAGATAGTAGTATAATCACGATGTTTGTTTTCACAGGTGGGATGCGTAATATTGCTGTTGGGGTTGTGATTGCTACCACCTATTTTCCAGCTAAAACGGTTATGCCCGTTGTATTTGGAATGCTCTTCCAACAAGTGTTAGCATCATTCTTTAGTCGTGTCATGGAAAGATATCAATTAAAATACGGGGGAACAAAATGCAAAAAACACTTGCTATCCCAAGAAGGGTAGCGAATATTAATGCTGACGCTTACTTTCTTTGTCGAACATATAAGGATATCATTGTTTTGATGGGGAGTTACTGAATTGACGAGAAAACGTGCAGGATTGACTAATAGTTGTGCTAGATAGGAGGCTATTTGTACTTAATAGAATAACTATCGTTAGTTATGAGCAGATTCCACGATATTTAAAAATATGGTTAGTATCTATGGACGGGGCTTAAGAATAACAATCGTGAATGGGATGAAAATGATGAAGATTATGTTTTGTAATATTTCAAGGACTCATCTGTAACATGAATGAATTCTTTTTAGCGTCGTGAAAGTAAAAAGTAAGAGTGTTGCATTTGCAACACTCTTTTCATTCTGTTGAAAAACAAAATCGACTATAGACAAAATGTGAACATTCCAATAAAATCCTCTCATTAATGAAATAAGTGAAGTGAGGGGATTTTTTATGTACGTTACTTACTCCAGAAGAGAGATTGAAGAGAATCGAAAGTTCTACGAGATGATGTACGACCCCTCGCATCAGTTAGTGAAGATGGATCAAGTGATGGACTGGAATTTTGTATCGAAACAATTGGAAGTTTTTTATCCATACAGTATTGGTCGCCCAACAAAAGATCCGATCATGTTGGTGAAAATCTTATTGATTCAGTATTTAGAAGGCTTTCGTTCAGTTCGTTTTACGTGTAAGCAAGTGAAGCAACACGCAACGTATCGCTGGTTTTTAGGCATTTCTCCTACAGAAAAAATTCCAGATCACTCAACCATCTCTAAGTTTCTTTCGCAACGTCTGCAGGGTGTGGCGTTTTGGGAGGAACTTTTTCAACATTGTCTTCTTTCCATTCACGATGAAGGATTTATTGCGAACGAAACATGGGTGGCAGATGAAACGGAATTAAAAGCGAATGCCAATAAACGGGTGCGTAACGTACAGATTGAAGAGAAAATCATAGAAGAAAAAGAGGATGATTTAACGCTTATTAATGAACACCGTGCGCGTCATGGGAAGAAACTTCTTATGACAAAAGAGCCAAAGGTAGAAGAAAAGCGAACAAATAGTAGCCCTGTGGATCCGGAAGCACGTTTGTCTGTTAAACATGATGAACGTGGGCGCTTTGCGTATTTTGAGCACCGTATTGTGGATTCGTTACATAACTTTATCATTGCGACAGATGTCACAGCTGCGAATGTACCAGGGCATCGTAAATTAGTAGGACAAGTGGATCAATTAAAGCAATTATTTGGGCAATACGCGAAGGAAATAGCGCTCGACTCAGGTTACTACAATGCCCCTCTTGCCCGAAGATTGTTTGAAAGGAAATTCTTCGTTTATATGTCTTATCGACGATTCGCAACGAAGGACCACCCGAATTGTCGCCGTTATCAGTTTAAACAGGTGAATGAGAATCTCTATGCCTGTCCATGTGGTGTACCATTTTATTATAAAACAACGAATCGACAGGGCTATCACGAATTCAAACCACCAAAAGGAAGTTGTCAATTCTGCCCTTTTGTAAAAAGGGAAAACGAAGACCGTGTGTTACGAATTTCGATTCACCAAGAAATTTATAATCAATTACGAGGGCAACGCTTGTCGTATCGGGGGAAAATCCTTCGTTCTGTACGTCCAGCCACTGTCGAACTTAGCTTCGCACATAGTAAAGAACTCCACGGTTTACGCTATGCGCGTTACCGTGGAGTCCAAAAAGTAAAAAGACAAGTTTTGATGACAGCCATCATACAAAACTTGAAAAAGTGGACCAAACTCCGCTCACTCAAGCAAATTGGTCTACACCTAACACATGAAATTATAGAAGAATCTGTTTAAAAAAACAAATAGAATCATAAAAATACCATAAAAAATTTGTGGCATTTTCATTGACATAATCTTATTTCAACACTATGAACCCACTTATTAGTGGGTTCTTTTATTTTTGTTAAAATCTGTATGTTTGAAATTTTTATTTTTTATTCTTTTCTGTTGATTTTATAATTATTAAGCTAACAATACTAATAACTGCAATTCCATACATAATAGTTTTCTTGCCTTCGCCCCAAGTATTCACCATTGATATGAGAATTATTAGTAGTAATAAAAAGTAAAATAAGTAACTACGCATTTGTTAAACTCCTATTTTTCTTAAATAAAAAAGTGGAATTAATAAATTTCCACTTTTAACCACGTCATGTTAAGCTAAATTCTTCAAAGCATTTTCATTAAAGAAGTATTTTTCATCGTCATATTTATTATTTTCGTATGAAAATAAAGATCCGCAAGCTCCTATGATAGCACTTATACTAAAGAAATCCATAAATAATTGTTTTGATCCGGCAGATAACTTACTAGCAACAGAAAAATCTTCTAGAGCTTGGCCTAGAGCTTCTTTTTGGCTATAGTTTTTGTCTTTACGATAATATTTATAATTTGTAAGAACTTGTTGCATTACTTTCGTGGCACCACCAAGAGTGTCCAATAATTTGTGAACTTTAAGGATTTTTGTTACAGGGATAAGACCTCCAAGAGCTCCAATACATCCAGCTATATCTGTAAATGAAAACGAGTAAGCTGAAATTTGAACTTCATTTCCACCAAATGTAGAACCGAAGTTTAAATATTCGCCTTCAGCTGTGATTGTTAAACCAGAATGGTTTGATAACCATTCTGCGACTTCTTCAGCACTTTGCTTTTCAGCTGGTAGTTGCTCAATTGCATGCATTAATTTATAAAACTCACTATCTTTATTAAATCCTAATTCATTTAAATATACTTCTTCTTCATTTGTTAGTTCAATTGCTTGAGCAGAAGTAGCTGACATAGTTATTCCACCAATTAATAATGCAGAACAGCTAAATGTTGTGAATAATTTTTTGAATAAACTAGTATGAATCAATATTTTTCTCCTCTTTCTACAAATTATATATTGGTAAAAATGGTATTACAAAACTATTTTACCAATATATATAAGATATCATTAAACTTAAGAATATGGAAGCATTTGGATGAATTATTGAAAATTCCCTATATTCTGTCTTATTGGATTTTACGAAGTGAAATCGGGATTCTTATGCAAGGTTTTATACACTCTGTAACTGTTGTTCCTATCGAAAAAGGCTGTCAAATCAACCATGTATAAAATCTTGTATATACAATAAGTTGTTTTGTAATGGAAAAGGTAGTAACGACAAGGGTTTATCCGTTGTCATTACTGCCTAATTCTGATGTTATGTAAAGTCAAAATGTATGTGGATGTATAAGGTTGAGCAAAGAAAAGTCCCCAAACGACGCTTTGGGGATGTTTGTATATTAACTTCAACGTAGAATATGTCGAGTTAGTGCTCTTCATATCTCGGTCGTACCAAGAGCTGAGGGCTTGAAAAAGAGTAGGCACATAAATTTATGTGCCTACTCTTTTTATGGTTTATATACAAATCTTAATGTTTGTTTTGTGTAATAAATATAAGTAATTACTGATAAACTTGGCGCAACACCACTTGCATATACAGTTACTACATAAGCATGGTCACCTGTAAGAGCTGCTTCTGCTAGTTTTGTAGGCCCATGGTTAAATGCTTTGGCAACTGCTATTGAGACACCCCCGCCTGTAGGTATTGCAGCAGCTTCAATTATATCAAGAATAGCCATCTGTAGGCTTTGTCTATCTTTCATTTGGTTTAAAATTGTATTACTTAAATAGCCCTGATGTTTAATAGGCTTATCTACTTCAATTTCTGTGTAACCATTAAATGGTTCAATAAGGGTATCATTCAAAGAATTTAAACTTAAGTTATTATCCAAATCAACTTCAATTACTGTATGAGTAATATTTTCTTCAACATAGGAATTTTCTTCAGCGTTGGAATTTTCCGAAAAATAAATTACACTTAATAAAAAGATGGTAACGAAAGAAGTTAAAAATTTTAAATAGTTACTAGTTTTAACAGTCATATACTTTTCCCCCAGTCCTTTTTTACGATATATCCATAATTAACATTATTAATGAAAAAATGTAAATGGAAAGGAGGCTAGAATCTTATGAAATTATATTTGATGATTATGTTTTGGAGTTCAATTTTGGTGTTAGCTATTCTAATTATTAAAGATTATCAAAATAATGTTAATCCGTTTACCGAACCTCTCACTGCTCTTGTGTATTTAATAATTATTTTTTGGATTATATTTTTTTCTATAATGTATTTCACAAAGTATAAGAAAATTAAAATGGATTAGAAGTTGCTACTCTTACTCTTTTTTATTTATTCCCTTTCTTCTAGCCAACTGTAGAAGGCTGATAGAATATCGCTGTTTTTTTAGTAAATATAATATAAATTTCAAATAAAAAACGTTCCCAAATGAAAGTTTGGAAACACACGAAAAAGCCACAAATGTTGTACCATCAACGTTTCGTGGCTTTTTGTATGAACATTGTTTATACACCTTTTTATACATGTGGCGTAAACGTTGATGTAGCAGTGTTTTTACTTGTTTGGTTTGTTCTTTACTTTGCATAAAATCGTGTATATCTCTTAACGTTGTAAATCTGCATAAATCTGACGAGACCCCATAAAGGGCTTTAATACTTTTAAACGGTTTTAAAGAATTATAAAAGGGCCTTAACTAAGGGATAAAAAATAAAACGCCTCTTTTAAGCTTCTGATAGCGTTTAAGATGATTTTTGACAGTAGGATAGCAAAAAAACCGCCTAAAAAACAGGCGATTTTTTTGAAACGTTATTTGGCGTCGTAAATGTAGTTATGTAAACCTAAAATGTATGGAATTGTATAATTTTCAAGGATATAATCACTATCATTACATCTGGTTTATTAAAAAATCTAAAATATAACCTAAAAACATTACTATAAAAAAACTAAAGAATGTTATGGTGTTCCCTATAATCAAAATTTTAGATTTAACACTCACGGATAAGAGAATACCAATCCCGGAAAAAACAAACGTGAAAATCCATAAAAATGATGCTTTTTGAAACACAATATTAGGTACCCAAAGTAATAAAGAAATAATTATCGTACTTACAGCTGAAACCTTAATAAATTTAACCATACATGTCCTCCCTTGCTATTAGAACGGGTTACATAAGGTGTTATTAAAATATGTTTTTAGTGCAGTAGCAGCAATTTTTTCTTTAAGTCCCATTCTATGAAAATTATTTTCTATATAAGCAACAAGTGCCCAATCACAAGAACAGGTAAAATAACCTTCATCCTCATAACACTTATCATGTATCTGACAACCTCTATCTAGTACATCTTGTGGAGTACCAGAACCATATCCAGGACCACACCAATTCCCCCAAATAGGTATACTTATTTTAGCTGCCATAGTGTTTGTTTGATCATTATTAGAGTAACTACTACTAATCTGATTCACCATAAGACCAATTTCCATATATTCCTCTGTTAAACCATCTGTTTCTACTTTTTCAATATCAATAAACGGTTTTCCATCTTCATAATAAATATAAGCCCCTAACTGTTCATCAGCATTTAAAAGTTCTTCATCTGTCAAAGATGACTCTTCCCCTGTTGTTGCAAAAGCTTTTGTATCTCCCCCCAAAAAAACTGAAGAAATTAAAATTAACATTGCAACAAATAATGAAAAAAATTTTTTCATCTAACTTTACTCCCTTCTAACACTTTATTAGGTATTAATACCAATATTATACTATTTAACCATGATTTTATACTTTTATGTAATTAACTGATTATTTGAAATTTTCTGGTGTTACATTAGCTGAAAGTTGGCAATACTCAAAGCGCATTTTTCCCCATTCTGCATAAAGAGAGAAGATGCGCTATTTCAATGGATTAATTTTTTTCTACAAATAAAGTTATTAGTCAGCTAATATAAACTAATATATTAGAAACTATTAAGGGAGTGAATAGTATAGTGAAGCTGACAAAAGATAACAAAGTTACAGATCTGATTGCCAGTAAAATACCATTAAAAGAACTTAGGAAAATTCTAAGTACACGTGATACGACAATACGAGAAGTATTTAATTCATTAGGATACTTTTATAATAAATCACAACATGAATGGCAGCGTGACATCAATTATCCTGATAAGGACATGACGTTTAATGAAGCATTGGAACAGTTAAAAGCAGCAACATCTAAGCAAACTCCTAAAGTGAATAAAAAACTAATAGTCAGCGAAATATAGAAGTTTTGAATGCCATTGGCCTGTCAGACACTGAGTTTCACGTGTTAAAAAAGATGATTCAAGAGCGAATTCAACAAGAGGATCCACATGACCAGTTACCAATTTTCAATGAGATTGCAAAGTTAAATACGCGAAGTAGGAAGAATAAAACGTATTATATTTCAGAGGAGTTAGTGGCAGAAGTAGATCGTGTCGCAGATGAATTGAACATCAAAAAGTCGCAGCTAGTAGAGGTTGCGCTGCTAGAATTTTTTAAGCGTCATGGTTCTATTAAATAAACTAATAGAAACTAATAGTCATAGAATATATTTACAAGTTACTAACTTTAGCGTATGGTAGGAATAACTAAACCGAACGTAAAAAAGCCATCCCACAGTGACTAATAAAGTGTTGGTAGCACTTTATTAATCGCCTTATCGTATCTCGTACATACGATGCAGCTTGTCGTGAAATGACTGTTTTTAACTGTTAGAACGATACATAGTATATTTGTTCGCTTTTCTTCTACCTTTGGCTCTTTTGTCATAAGAAGTTTCTTCCCATGACGCGCACGGTGTTCATTAATAAGCGTTAAATCATCCTCTTTTTCTTCTATGATTTTCTCTTCAATCTGTACGTTACGCACCCGTTTATTGGCATTCGCTTTTAATTCCGTTTCATCTGCCACCCATGTTTCGTTCGCAATAAATCCTTCATCGTGAATGGAAAGAAGACAATGTTGAAAAAGTTCCTCCCAAAACGCCACACCCTGCAGACGTTGCGAAAGAAACTTAGAGATGGTTGAGTGATCTGGAATTTTTTCTGTAGGAGAAATGCCTAAAAACCAGCGATACGTTGCGTGTTGCTTCACTTGCTTACACGTAAAACGAACTGAACGAAAGCCTTCTAAATACTGAATCAATAAGATTTTCACCAACATGATCGGATCTTTTGTTGGGCGACCAATACTGTATGGATAAAAAACTTCCAATTGTTTCGATACAAAATTCCAGTCCATCACTTGATCCATCTTCACTAACTGATGCGAGGGGTCGTACATCATCTCGTAGAACTTTCGATTCTCTTCAATCTCTCTTCTGGAGTATGTAACGTACATAAAAAATCCCCTCACTTCACTTATTTCATTAATGAGAGAATTTTATTGGAATGTTCACATTTTGTCTATAGACGATTTTGTTTTTCAACAGAATGAAACACCACTATTTTGGTAAAAAAATAGTGGTGTTTTTGTGTTGGACATTCACCTAGTCTAAGTTATTTATCCTAGCGAAAAAAAATTTTTTAAAAAAATTTTCATAAAAGAGTTGAATTTTTTTTATATTAAGCATATATTTTTCCTAAGGGAAACAAAATATCGTTCGAGAAAGAAGAGTGACTGAATGAAAGAGTTAGATGATTTAAAGCTAACGATCCTTCCGTTGAGCATTTTACTAATTCTTACACTTTTATGGGAACTAACAGAGTCTGTTGGAGCGGGAATAATGATAATTGTTTTCTGGATAGGCTGGCGTCGGCTTATAAGAAAATTATTATAAATAAGGCATCGATGATACTACTATATGACAGCAGCTGCTTAAGCGGACATAACGAAGTAGTGGAAACAAGTTAATGTCCGCTTCAAATAATCTATAGCAAGGATCATCATGTCTGAATATAAAGAAAGAAGAGGTATTTATACATGAAACGTTTTTTGGGTGTAGTTGTTTTTTCACTCTCACTTCTACTTTTTGGTTGTTCTACTGATACAACTAAAGAGGATAGGGAAGGGGTCGTTGTTGCAACAACCGGGCAAATTGCGGATGCCATTAAAGCAATCAGTGGGGGTCACTTACAGGTTTCAGCATTAATGGGACCGGGTGTTGATCCACATTTATACAAAGCAACGCAAAGTGATTTATCGAAACTGGATAAGGCAGAAGTTATTTTTTATAATGGCTTACATTTAGAGGGACAAATGTTGGATATTTTTGAGCAGATGTCAAAAAGCAAATCTGTACTTGCCGTTGGAGAAACATTAAATAAGTCGGATTTACTAGCAAGTGATGATGATGCTATGTTACATGATCCTCATATTTGGTTTGATATCGAGCTTTGGAAGGGAGTCGTTCAGGCGATTGGCACTAAGCTTCAGGAGGAATATCCAGAATTTAAAGATGATTTTGTAGCAAATGAGAAAGAGTATTTAAAACAACTTGATGAATTACAAGTGTATGCAAAGAATAGAGTAAATGAAATTCCGGAAAAACAACGTATTTTAGTAACAGCACATGATGCTTTTAATTATTTTGGAAGAAGCCAGGGATTTGATGTGCTAGGTTTGCAGGGACTAAGCACTGATTCCGAATATGGTGTAAAGGATGTACAGGAAATGGTGAATTTTTTAGTAGCCAATAAAATTAAAGCCATTTTTATCGAATCAAGTGTCTCCGATAAAGCCATGAAAGCAGTAATTGAAGGGGCAAAGGAAAAAGGGCACGACATTGTTATTGGAGGAGAATTATTCTCAGATGCAATGGGGGCAGAAGGAACAAAGGAAGGTACATATATCGGTATGTATCAACATAACATCGACACAATTGTCGATGCATTAAAGTAGGTGAAGAATATGTATGCATTAACAGTAGAAAATCTTTCAGTAGCTTATGATAAAAAAACAGTTTTAGAAAATGCTAGTGTTTCAGTTCCAACTGGCCATTTGTCTGCAATTATTGGTCCGAATGGAGCGGGAAAGTCAACCTTTTTAAAGGCAATCTTAAATCAACTACCAAATAAGGTAGGGAGAGTTGAGATACTCGGTAAGGTTTTTGAGCCGAAAAGCTTAGTGGTTGGCTATGTTCCTCAGCGCAATGCAGTAGATTGGGATTTCCCTACAAATGCACTGGATATTGTGCTGATGGGACGTTATGGTCATACGGGATTATTTAGAAGACCATCTAAAAAGGATAAAATTTTGGCGCAGCAAGCTCTTGCAAGTGTAGGGATGGAGGACTTCGCTGATCGTTCCATTGGTCAACTTTCTGGTGGACAGCAGCAGCGGGTATTTTTAGCACGAGCACTTGCCCAAAACGCAGATATCTATTTTTTAGATGAACCATTTGCTGGAGTCGATGCCGCAACGGAAAAAACGATAATTGATATTTTAAAAGATTTAAAGGCACAGGGTAAAAGTATTTTTGTCGTCCATCATGACTTACAAACAGTTAAAGACTATTTTGATTATACAATTCTTTTAAATAAAACGATTTTAGCATCCGGTGCAACGGAAGAAGTTTTTACACCAGCGCAATTACAAAAAACATATGGTGGTAAACTTTTCATGATGCAGAATGTGTAAGGAGGGGACAATATGTTAAGTGGTAACTTATTGTGGGTACTTAGTGGAACCATGCTACTCGGGATAGCAGCTGGTATAACGGGCACTTTTTCCTTCTTACAAAAACAAAGCTTAGTTGGCGATGCTGCGGCACATGCAGCTCTACCAGGGATTGCACTCGCATTTTTGTTAACTGGACAAAAGGAATTACCAATCTTAATGCTTGGTGCAGGAATCACATCTGCTTTATCCGTGTATTGTATACAGTGGATTGTTTCTTTTTCAAAATTGAAGGCAGATGCAGCAATAGGCTTAGTATTAACTGTATTTTTTGGTATTGGCGTTGTCTTTTTAACGGTAGTTAATCGCAGCCCTTTAGGTAATCAAAGTGGGCTGAACAATTTTATTTTTGGTAAGGCAGCAACAATGACAAAGGCAGATTTAATGTGGCTTTTTATTAGTGCTACAATTATTATTTTAGTCAGTCTCCTACTCTATAAAGAGTGGAAGCTACTAATCTTTGATCCAGTGTATGCCAAAGGTATTGGTTTACCTATTGAAGCATTAAAGGCAACTCTTACCGTTTTAATTGTTATGACGATCGTAACAGGTATACAGGCAGTAGGTGTTATACTCATGTCAGCATTATTAATTATTCCTGCTGCAAGTGCAAAATTATGGACGAAAAAATTGAGTTCCATGCTTATGCTAAGTGCCATTATTGGTGGGGTATCAGGCATTACGGGAACCTTTATTAGTGCTATGCGCACCGGCTTATCAACTGGACCAATTATTGTATTAGTAGCGGCTGCTATATTCTTTCTTTCTTATTTCATTAGTCCATCTGGTCAAATTAGTAAATATCGTAGAAAAATGCAGTTTCGAAAGCAAGGTGAGCTAGGATGATAGAATTTTGGGTTGTTTTAACTGGCATTTTAGTTGGTATTACCTGTGGAATTGCAGGGGTTTTTCTAATCTTGCGTAGAATGTCAATGATTGCTGATGCGATTAGCCATACCGTATTGTTTGGTATTGTAATGGCGTATATTATTACCCAAACATTAAATGGTTTTTGGATGCTAGTCGGTGCAGCGGTTGCAGGGATTTTAACAGCCTACCTAGTGCAATTGCTACATTCTTCAGGTATACAGGAGGACGCAGCCATTGGTGTGGTCTTTACGTCCTTGTTTGCAGCCGGTGTGCTCCTCATTACTTTATTTGCGGGTAATGTCCATTTAGATGTGGAGCACGTATTAATGGGAGAAATAGCTTTTGTTCCTTGGGATAGATGGACATTTCTTTCCATCACATTGCCAAAGGCTGTATGGATGCTATTGCTTGTGCTCCTCATTAACATAGGGTTCCTTCTATTATTCTTTAAGGAAATGAAGCTCACTACCTTTGACCCTGTATATGCTGCCTCCATTGGTGTTCCCGTACTGTTTCTGCATTATGGGTTTATGACATCAATCTCCTTTACAACGGTAGCAGCCTTTGATAGTGTTGGTGCTATTTTAGTTGTTGCTATGCTAATTGGACCTGCAGCTACTTCCTATTTAATAAGTAAATCAATTAAGCAAATGTTTTTATATAGCATGGCTTTTGGTGCTGCCGCAGCAGTTATAGGCTATTATTTGGCAAAGTTTTGGGATACGTCCATTGCAGGGATGATGGCGACTATAGTAGGTGTTCTATTTGTGATAACATTAATCAGTCAAAAAATCATCGATCAACGTAGAAAAGCGCTTGTAAGTAAATTAGAAGTATAAAAGAATCATATTAAAGGAATCGAGCAATCATTCTCGATTCCTTTTACTATTTTTCTTTTATTCTCATTTTATTCAGCTTACATTTAGTTTACATGAGGCTAGATCCATTACGTAGAAAATTGACTTTAGGTTAGCCAGCCCCGTTTTTTAGAATTAAAATATTTAAAAATTTATATATTTCTATATACGAACTATTTTCATTTTGTTAAGATGAGTGATATTAATTGAATCGAATATAGAACAACAGGGGAGATACAGCATGTGGCGCAATCGGAATGTATGGATTATTTTACTAGGTGAATTTGTCGTCGGTCTTGGCCTGTGGGCAGGCATCATTGGAAATCTCGCTTTTATGCAAGAGGTTGTACCTTCGGATTTTCACAAATCTTTAATTATTTCTTGTGGTATATTAGCAGGTTTAGTAGTTGGTCCATTGGCTGGACGCATTATTGATCGATCGAGGAAGAAAACCGTTGTACAGCAGGCAAGTGTTGCACGAATCATTAGTGTCCTTTTTATGTTTATAGCACTCTACACAAATTCGGTAATTTGGATGATTCTTTTTTTAATTACCTTGCAAATTGCGGCAGCCTTTTATATGCCTGCCCTTCAATCAATTATTCCGATGATTGTTAAGGATAAAGATTTAATGGCCTTAAATGCATGGCAAATGAATGCTCGGACAATTTCGAGAATTATTGGTACTGCTGCCGCAGGATTTATGTTAAGCTTCTTTGAGCTGAAATGGTTATATATTATTTCATTTATTGTCTATATTATTATGTTTATTATTACGAGTTTCCTACAGTTAGATGAAACAGAAAATCCATCTTTAATGAATAAGGAAAAGGGCAACTTCAAAGAGGTTCTACCAATGGTAAAGGAGCATCCTATCGTCTTGATGACTCTTGTCCTAATGCTTATTCCAACGTTATTTTTAGGCTCCTTTAATTTAGTCATTATGAAGATTTCCGAAATTCATCAGTCAACGACTATCTCAGGATTATTATATACAGTTGAAGGCATCGGTTTCATGGTGGGAGCAGCTGGCTTGAAAATGATAGCAGAACGAGTGAAAATAGGGACCTTGCTCTTCACTTTAGCATTTATTATTGGTTCAATGGAGCTCATGCTTTTATTATCAGATATAAAATTCTTTGCACTCCTGACATTTGGCGTTTTTGGATTTTCAGTAGGATGCTTTTTCCCAACTACTATGGTCATTTTTCAAAAGCAAGTACCTAAAGATTTCCACGGTCGATTTTTCTCCTTCCGTAATATGATTGATTCTGTAATCTTTCAGGTTGTCCTGTTATCAACAGGTATGATGCTTGATTTAATTGGACTAAGTGGGATGGGGCTTGTTTTTGGGGTTATAAGCTTGAGCCTAACGATTTCTTTTTTACTCTATTCAAGGAAAAAAAATGTTGTGATGCAGGTACAATAGTGAAGAATAGTAAGAGTCCATTTTGAGTTTGTGTCAAAATGGACTCTATTTTTATAGGCAAAGAGAGCCTACCTAACCCTTATTCAAAGACAATCATTTCTCCAACTTCTTTAAATCCGAAGCGTTTATAAATATTTTTTCCATCCTCTGATGCCTGTAAGACTACTGGCTTTTGTTTATCGATTGTTTGATTGAGTAGAAATTGAAACATCTCACTGCCATAGCCCTTGCCTCTAAACGTTTCTTTTGTCATCACATCATAAATACCGTAGCTATCGTTATCTTCGATTAATAAACCCGTAGCTACAGGCATTTCCATTATACAACCAATAAACATTCGAGCGTTTGATGCTAATTTTTCCTGTGAGAATTTATGAAAATAAATTTCCAGCGCATTTCTTTCTGGTGTGCCTTCAAATAAACTTAGAAAAACCTCTTTATATTGAAGAAGCCCTTCCTTATTGCTTACTTGTGTAATGTTAAGATGATTGGAAATTCGTTGACCAGTATGAAGTGTATGGTCAAGCTTCATCATAATATTTCGTTCAGCTTCCTTTAAATTATGTTCCTTTATCAATTGTAGCCAGTCATTGCTTAGATTATTAGCATCCACCCACGTACTAAAAGGAAACTTTTTTACAAGAAAATGATTGATTGCTTGTTTCATATGGTTTTCGTTGCGAACCGTAGGGGATTTTGCCAATAACATATTAAATGTATCAGTAGGAATCTCTGTGTTGGCTATTACATAGTTAGCTTCCTTTATCAATTCTCCAGAAACTGCATGAGTAAATAGCTTTAGTTTTTCCTCTAAATTACTTATCACTAATTGTTGACTTGTTTTCATATTTTTCAACCTTCCACTTTTTAGTAGTGCGCACTATATTTTATTATAAAGTCAATGAAAGATAAAAAATACAGAGTTCACTGTTTTTATATCCTCCCATAATTTTCTGAAAATATGTTTAATAATTGTTCCTTTCATTTATTAATTTAAGTCAACTGAAGCCCTTCCATGTTTGACAAAAGGTTGTGTTAAGCTTAAAATTCAACTATTCAATAAATTAATTGAATAGTTGAAGGGTGGTTTGTTTGTATGGTGGACGAACGAAATTTAAAGGACTTATTATATCAAGAATTTGCAAGGATAGGGAAATGCTTATCAAGTCCAAAACGATTAGAAATTCTTGATATTTTATCTCAAGGCCCTAAATCTGTGGAGGCATTAGCCAAAAATACGGATATGTCAGTAGCCAATGTATCACAGCATTTGAAAGTACTATTTAATGCAAGACTAGTCATATTTGAAAAAGAAGGAAATTTTGTTTTTTATGAACTAGCCAATGAAATCATAGCCGATTTTTTAACCACATTCCATGCATTATCGGAAAACCAACTTAGCCAGGTTCAACAAATAAGGGAAGAGTTTTTAAATAATCAACTTGGATTAGATGGAATCACCCTAACAGATCTTGCTAGCCGTATGGATAAAGGGGAGGTATTGTTACTTGATGTAAGACCTAAGGAGGAATATGAAAAAGCCCATATTCCAGGAGCTGTTTCGATTCCTATTGCGGAATTAGAAGCGCATCTAGCATCGTTACCAACCAATTGTGATGTTGTTGCTTATTGTAGAGGACCTTATTGTTTAATGTCTGCCGAAGCGGTAAAAATTCTGAAGGCAAGTGGAATTAATGCTTTTCGATTAGAAGAGGGCTTTAGAAAATGGCAGCAATTAGCAAAATAATCATATGAAATTAGGTTTTATTATAGAGACAAAAGAACAAGAGAAGGTGTGCGAATGCTGCATGAATAAAAAAGTAAAAATATTTTTATAGGAGAAGCTATAGAATGTGAAAAATTGAACATCCAAGTTTTAATGTGAAAACGCTAAAGAATAAATTTGTAGAATTGGCTTGTGGAACATGCTTAAAGTCGAGATAACTAGTTTAAATCTCTTATTATCGAATGGGCTAACAAAATGATTCCGTTTTAACAATTGAGAATAATAGAAAGTAGGTGTTGAGAAGTGTTTAATCAATCACAAGATTCCGTTGAACAGTATATAGAATCACCCGAAAAGCTACAAAGTCTATATAGGCGTGTGTTGATGGTTGTTAGTCTATCTCAAATATTTGGCGGAGCAGGACTAGCTGCAGGTATTACGGTAGGGGCTCTTTTAGCTCAACAAATGCTTGGAACGGATGCTTATGCAGGAGTACCTTCCGCTTTATTTACGTTAGGGTCAGCAGGAGCTGCTTTCATTGTAGGAAGAGTATCACAGCGTTATGGGCGTCGTACAGGCTTATCAGCAGGGTTTATTGTCGGAGGTCTAGGTGCTATAGGTGTAGTGATGGCTGCCATGATGAATAGCGTTATTTTATTATTTGCTTCCCTTTTAATCTATGGAGCAGGAACCGCAACCAATTTACAAGCTCGCTATGCTGGAACTGATTTAGCAACTAATAAACAACGAGCAAAGGCTATTAGCACAACCATGGTGATGACTACATTTGGGGCTGTCGCTGGTCCAAATTTAGTAGAAATTATGGGTAAATTTGCTGTATCCATTGGTGTTCCATCGCTAGCAGGTCCATTTATCTTATCAGCAACAGCATTTATCATAGCGGGTCTTGTCCTATTTATTATGTTGCGTCCTGATCCGTTAGAAATTGCGAAAAGGATTGAAGCATATAAACAAAAGTCTGCATCTGAAACTAATACGCAATCTATCCATCCCACAAACAATAAAAGAGGTCTAGCAGTCGGTGCAACAGTTATGGTACTTACTCAGATTGTAATGGTTGCAATTATGACGATGACACCAGTACATATGAAGCATCATGGACATGGTCTGACGGAAGTAGGCATTGTTATCGGATTTCATGTAGGCTCCATGTATCTTCCTTCTCTTGTTACAGGAATACTTGTTGATAAAATAGGGCGCACAGCCATGAGTATTGCTTCAGGCATTACTTTGTTATTGGCAGGTTTATTAGCAGCATTCGCACCAAGCGATTCGATGGCGTTATTAATCATTGCACTTTCTTTACTAGGATTGGGCTGGAACTTTGGCTTAATTAGTGGTACTGCACAAATAGTAGATTCAACAGAGCCTTCCACTCGTGCAAAAACGCAGGGGAAAATGGATGTTTTAGTGGCACTTGCAGGAGCTTCAGGTGGTGCTCTTTCAGGAATGGTAGTAGCAAATGCAAGTTATGCAATACTATCTTTAGCAGGAGGGCTTTTATCCTTAGTACTTATTCCAGTGGTTATTTGGTCTAGAAGAGCATGAGATGAGTTATAGGACACTAAAGTTTTTAATCTGATACTAGTTTCAAAGCAACCAAGGCAATTTTTTTTTGAAACATGTAGTGAAATCAAGAATTTAGAGTGAATTTAAATATAACTTTATTAAAAAACAATATAATTTAAGGTTCTTTTGTTGGCATTCGGTACTCCGAAATGTGTATCAAAAGAACCTTTTCCTTTTAATTGATAACAAATAAAGTAGTTTTAAAACAAGAGCCTAAACTCGCATTTTAGGGTTTTTATTTTGGCAAATTTTTATTTACTAACTCTAAGGTGTTTTTAATGTAATTGTGATAAGGTGTTTCGGGTAGCGAATCTATATTATCAGCTGCCCTCTTTGCAAAAATAAGTGCTTCTTCTACCTTTCCTAGCTGTAAAAGACAATAAGCCCTATATGCATCTGCTGTGTAGAGAATACATAATTCAAGCGGGTAACTATTTGTATTTGGCATCTCAAATTTCTCAAATTCTTTTAATGCTTCATCTACCTGTTTTTTCCCTAATAACGCTTTACCTCTTTCAAGATAATAAAAGTCATTTCCAAGATTACCATTCATTAAGATAGCGTACTTATTTAAATAAAAAAGAGCTTGCTCATAATCTTTTGGTATTTGATTATAATAATGAGATTGCAGTAATAGTGTAAAAGCTAAGGACCTATTATTATCACTAAAAATAGCAAATTGTTCAGATTTTTTTATAAAATAGGAAAAGTCCTTTTCATTGTTATGAAGAAGTGCTTGGAACGCTGCTATTCGGAAGATATTATCCATTTTATAAAAGACCATTTTTCTTTTTGATATTTCAATTAATTGATTTAGTTTATCCTTTCCAGATTTATATTCACCAATTCCAAAGAGTAAGACCATTTCAACGAAATTTGCTTCTATATCAACAAACAAATCAATTACTATAGCCTTTTCCTCATATTCTTTTTTAACACTTCGTAACATTATTAGAGCTGCATGATACTTGCCGTTTTTTGCAAGGTATTCTACTTCATATACTTTAGCCGCCAAGCAATGGCTATAAAGAGATAATCGTTCATAGATTGTTATTGCCCAATCTATCAACTTTTTTCCTCGATTTTGATCTGTCTTTATTATTACTCTTCCAGAAATATCTAATATTCTGGCAGATTCCAATGAAATAGGAAACTGTTGTTCAAATATATTTTGAGTTAGATTAATTATCTGTTCATCGTTGTTTTTATCAAAGGCTTCCTCTAATTTCTTAAGTAAAGACTTTAGTTCATCAGGAGTAGGGTTACCTAACAAATACTGAGGATCGCAGCCTAACTGACGTGCAATGAATTTTAAGCTCTCCATAGAAGGGTTTGCACGTCCATTTTCAATCATACTTAACATTCCTTTTGACATTTTATTATCAGCTAGCTCTAATATTGTCATTCCTTTTTCTATTCTTAATTTTTTTATTCGTTTCCCTAACTCATTCATTTCCAACATCCTTTGTAATTCTATAATTTTAGTTCAATTATATTAAACTTTGTGTTGAAAAGAAAATTATTACATGCTAAGATAAGTTCAATCAAATTGAACTTTTTGAGATGAACTAAACAGGGGAGAAGATGAGGGATTGAATATGAGTGAATTTATTGAGGACAAAGTCGAACAAAAACTAGATATAGGTGGTATTGAATTATATTATGAATTATTAGGGAAGCAGCATGGAGGTCCTACATTAGTTTTCGATTCAGGATATGGAGTTACTTTAGATAACTGGAATCCGATTAAAGATGAAATATCAAGTTTTTCAAAAATGTTCATTTATGATAGAGCTGGTATTGGAAAAAGTGATATAGATAACAGACCTCGACATAGTAGGCAAAGTGTAGAGAATTTACGTATTTTACTAGTAAAAGCAGGTATACAACCGCCATATGTATTAGTAGGACACTCATTCGGAGGATTAAATATAAGATTATTTGCTAGTACATATCCAGAGGAAGTTGCTGGAGTAGTTCTTTTGGACTCAACTCATGAGGATCAAAATAAAATATTGCCTTCTTTATTTTCAAAAGAAGTTCAGGAAGCATATTATAATCAATTTACTTTAGAAGGCTCTCTTAATGAGGTTGAAGAAAGTTTAGAACAAGTTCGTACTTCTAAATCCTTTGGAAGTATTCCATTGATAGTCGTTACTGGCGGTCTCCAGCCTTTTCATACAGTGGAATCTATGGCTGCTTGGATTAGATTTCAGAGGGAGCTTGCTAACTTATCAACGAATAAACGACATATTATTGTTGAAGATGCTGGACATGCAATACATATTGATCGACCACAAGTTGTTATTGATGTAATTAGGGATTTGTTAGCTACAGTAAAGAATAACAATAAGAATTCATGACGTTAAATTTTTAAAAATTTATTGCATTTAGTAATAGTATATTCATTATGATTATTAACTACCTTAGATTAGTAATCAATGACTATACAGTAAATATATTTCATTCCATAATTTCAGTAGTTTAATAGAGGAGGCTCAACAAGACTTTATTTTAAAGTTAATGGGCTTCCTCTATTAAAATAATTATACAAGTATTAGACAAAGCCGTATCCTAATTTATGATGACAAAAAACTTTTTGTTCAATAGGTCTCTTTAGGAGTGAACTGGCCGATTCCCTTTAATTTGGAGTCGAAAAATTCAAGTATTAGTTCATTTTCAGTTTCAATACAATATAATTTATCAATATCAGCTTTTCCGCGTTGCACAATATTTGCCAGTATAGGAGAGAAAAGCGGTAAATCGGTCAAGCTTAAATGTTTTGCCCCTTGGAAATGAACCGTATATGCTTCTTTGAAGTGCTCATTATTGAGTTTGTTTGCGATATAAATGGGACTACTATCGAGCTGTCTCCAAACATCATCAGAATAAATGTTAAGAAGTGGGGTCGTAAAGTCTTTGTTATTTGCTACAAAATCATCGATTTCTTTCTTATAAATAAGTTCACTAAAGAAAGAGGCATCGATATTTACTACTGCACTTACATCATTGCGTGCTCTACCTAGCCACACACTTGCAGCACCTCCCATTGAGTGCCCAAACACACCAATCTTCTCTGTATTGATATGTTGATAAATAGGGTTATTGTCACTTTTGGCTTTTGCAAGTATTGTATCAAGGACAAAATTCATATCGTCTGTTCGTAGTTTCATCCATTTTTGGATAATATTATAGCGTTCTTCATTCGAGTAAACACCTTTATTTGCATTTTCCACTTCATTTTTAAAATCTGAATTGATCATAGTGACTTTTCCATCCTCTGATCGAGTATAGAAAGAATGATAAGGATGATCGATGGAAACGACTATATAACCATGGCTCGCCAGCTCAGTAAATGTAGAGGCGTTACTTTCCTTGATACCATATGCTCCATGTGAGAATACCAAAAGCGGATATGTTCCATCTGCCTTTTTTGGATACCAAAATTCCACATTCACGAATCTGTTTTGCTCCGTGTCTACAAATTCCTCGATGCGCTCTTCATCGTAAAATGTCTCAGTAGCGGTTGCGACTTCATATTCGCCTGTCACTTTTGGTGATGGGTACTGTGGAAAAATAATGACAGGTGAAAGTACAAATACAAATGTCACTATCATCATTATCGACTTCCAGACAATGCTAGAAGTTTTGTATGGTTTGTTATTTGTTTTCTTAAGGATAAGAGCTACTGTCCCATTTAAAGCTAATAAGAAAAGTAGTATAGCAAGCATTACCCAGCTAAAACTCCAGACAATCACTGATGAAACAATAAGTAACACAAATACTATAAATACAGCAATCCTAATCCAATTCTTTATTTTGTTATGGTTTTTCTTAGTCGCTATGCAGTAGAATGCAAAAGCAATCTCGAAAATCAAAGCCATTAATAGTAGTAAAATTCCCATTGTTGTTCCTCCATCTCATAATTTTTATGAAATCATCATAATAAACGGATGGAAGGATGTATATGGAAAAACAATAAGTTGTATTCACAAGCCAATAAGATGCAAAAACGGTAAGCTCTAATGCTTACCGTCAATAATTTGTTATCTGATAACTAGTGCTTATTGATTTTCTTGACTATTCACCTAATTCTTTCTTCATTAATTTTAGTTTTTCATTGATTTTTTTTACATCTTTTTTATCATTTTGCCATGACAGTAGACGAACAATAATATAAATTACCGCAATTTGCAGTGCTAGAGAGATTACACCTAATGCATCATTTACAATATTAATAGCGCTGCCTAGGACGATCAATAAAATCTCCAAAGTGAAGAAATGAATAATAATTCTTATACGCATTTTCTTCTCACTAAGATCATTAGGAGAATATAAAATAAATCCAGTTAATGCACTTAAAAGTGAAAATGACATAATGATATAAATTGACTTTAAATCAAAGGCCATATTGGGATAATATATTTGTCTTAAAAAAGTAATAATAATAATTATCGATGCGAAAATAATTAAGAAATCCTTAATGATGTCTCGTACAAATTCGGAAAGTTTCATATATGTATCCACCTTTTACAATCCAAGCATTTTTTTTAGAACAGGCACATACTGCCTTGAAATAACAGTACGTTCTCCGTTATCCAGCACCGCTTCGAATCGACCACTTATCGTCGGATAAACAGATGAAATTTTAGTGATGTTCAAAATTGTTGATTTTGATGCGCGAAAACAGTTGTTTCCTCTGCATAATTCTTCTAGTTCGTATAGTTTTTGTTTCACCTCAAAGACGTTGTCTCTGCAGTAAATAAAAACTTTACCCTCGACTGCTTCAAAATAATAGATATCACTAAGCTTAATGCGGTGAATACTATCATTTTGATGTCCAAGTAGAATAAGATTTTCAGTTTTCAGCTTGTTTATGATTTCATTTATTTCGTGATCAACCTCATGACATCTAATAATAATCTCTTCTTCTTCTTCTTGGCTTATTTCTTCTATTGAAATTTTCAAATCATCACCCACGAAAATTCAAATTATTTCTTTTGACTATACCTTCAGACAATCCTTTTTACATTTTATCAGATTAAAGTTTGGGATAGTAGTTAGAATTCTGTAAGTAAGAGGAGGAAAAAGGGCAAGTGAGAACTACTAAGGGAAATCAATTTCAAAATTGGATTTACTACATGAAAAATTACAGTTCTTTTTATGTTTTAAAATTGCTGTCCTTTTGACATTCAGCTACATATTTCATTGATAAAGTGAAGGCTAAGCGTAGTAAAACACTAAGCATTTTTAGATGAAGATGATGCTGAATTGAATTTTTATAAAAAATTTGTTAATATAAATATACAATTATGAGAGGACTGATGGATGAACAATGATTAACTAATCTATATTTTAAGTTGAAATCAATAACTTCAAACTACAAAATATAGGATTAGTCTGTCCATTTTTATCAATCAATCAGTTTTTACTTTATTTGTCATGATTCCTATGGCAAAAAAGTCCTTATTCAATACCAGTGAAAGACTAATCCTTCCAATGACAAATTGGGAGGATTTTTTATCTTCATTCAGCTTTCTGGATGTATTGTTTATCTGTAGCGAAAGCAAAGTGGCAGCTAACAATTACGCCAAGGCAAAATAGCTTCTCTCATAGTCAATATTCTGTCAAATCTAATAAAGGGAGTGAGAAAAATGAGCGATTCAGACACAATTGTTACACACGTAAACCTCCGTATAAGTCGTTAATATCCATCAAACTTATACGGAGAAGTATTACACTAGATGGATGTACCGACTTTGTATTAATAGAAAAAAGTGTTGATATACAAAGGAGGAATTTTCATGTCAATGATACAAGTTCAAGATTTAACTTTTTCCTATCCAGGTAGCTTTGATAATATTTTCGAAGGCGTAAACTTTCAATTAGATACCGATTGGAAACTTGGGTTTATCGGTAGAAATGGTCGAGGTAAAACAACATTCTTTAACCTATTATTAGGAAATTATGAGTATAGTGGGAAAATCATTTCATCAGTTGAATTTACTTATTTCCCATATCCAGTTTCAGATAAAAATAAGTTTACTTATGAAATTTTTGAAGAAATTTGCCCACAGGCAGAAGATTGGGAATATCTTCGTGAAATATCCTATTTAAATGTTGATGCTGAAGTTATGTACCGACCTTTTAAAACATTATCTAATGGAGAACAAACAAAGGTGTTGCTTGCTGCACTTTTTTTGGCAGAGGGTCAGTTTTTATTAATTGATGAGCCTACCAATCATCTAGACACGGATGCTCGAAAGGTTGTCTCTGATTATTTAAGGAAGAAAAAAGGATTTATTTTAATTTCACATGACAGAGTCTTTTTAGATGGCTGTGTTGACCATATCTTATCTATCAATAGGGCAAATATTGAAGTTCAAAGTGGTAATTATTCTTCTTGGAAGTTAAATTTTGATAGACAGCAGGAACACGAAGAGGCAACCAATCATCGTCTACAAAAGGACATCGAGAGATTAAAGCACTCTTCAAAGCGTTCAGCAGGCTGGTCAAGTCAAGTGGAAGCTTCCAAAAATGGCACTACGAATTCAGGCTCTAAGTTAGATAAGGGCTTTGTAGGACATAAAGCAGCAAAGATGATGAAGAGAGCTAAGAACATAGAATCAAGGCAGCAAAAAGCTATTGAGGAGAAGTCAAAACTGCTAAAAAATGTGGAAAAAACGGAGATCTTAAAATTAGAGCCATTGGTCTTTCAGTCAAAGCAACTATTGGCTTTAACAGATGTGTCTGTACAATATGATGGTCAGCTAGTGAATCAGCCAATTAGCTTTAAAGTTGAACAAGGTGATCGAATTGTACTTGATGGAAAAAATGGTAGCGGGAAAAGCAGTATCCTAAAACTTATTTTAGGAAATCCGATACAGCATACGGGCTCAATAAATCTTGGGTCGGGGCTTATTATTTCCTATGTCCAACAGGATACATCTCATTTGAAGGGAATGTTAGCGGACTTTATTGAGGAGCATAACATTGATGAAACGTTATTTAAATCGATCCTTCGTAAAATGGATTTTGACCGTATTCAGTTTGAGAAAGATATCTCTCATTATTCTGGTGGACAAAAGAAAAAGCTTCTAATAGCCAAAAGTTTATGTGAAAAGGCTCATTTATATATTTGGGATGAACCATTAAATTTTATTGATATTTATTCACGCATGCAGATTGAAGAGCTAATTCAAAAATTTAATCCCACAATGGTATTTGTTGAGCATGATCAGGCATTTCAACAAACTGTTGCAACAAAAACGATCACTATGTAGCTAGTAAACAAACGTTTTTATTTCTGTTAGATAGAATCCATTTTGAGTAATTTTTTTCAAAATGGATTCTTTAAGAAGATATTTTTTGGTACTAGAATGAAAGAGGACACACTGAAGCTTTACTCAGTAGTTAGAAGATTTTACAAAAAAGAGAATGCAAGGTAAAATAAATACAATCCGAAAACAGAAGGGAAATTAGACTTTTATGCTAAAACTTATTATCGCAAATTAAATTCCAATGAATTTAATAATAAGGACTATTCTGTAATTTTTGAAAATTATAGGTTTATTAGTGATGTCCTTTTGCGATAAATGAGAGAAGCAAATGTTGTCTAATCCAAATATAAGCAAATAATAAAGTATTAAATCAGACTGAGATATAAGGTTTGATCTTCAATACTTTAGTTTGCATATAAAGAGACTTTATGGGTTTTTGCTCATAAAGTCTTTTGCTGTTTTTAGGAGGTGATAATTCCCATAAAATACATACAATACAAAAAAACGATTGAAACAAAAATTGGAGGGAATTAAAATGGAAAAATATGAATTAGTAAGTGATTATCGAAATAATGAAAGCTTGAAGGAAAGCTTTAATGCCTTAGCAATGAAAACATTCAAATTAGATTTTCGAGGCTGGTATAACAAAGGGTATTGGAATGACACTTATATACCATATTCATTTGTAGATCAAGGTAAGATTATTTCAAATGCTTCAATTAATAAAATGTCAGTAATTATTAATGATAAAGTATATAAAGGCATTCAGATTGGTACTGTAATGACAGATGAAAATTATCGCAATCAAGGCTTGGCGAAGCGATTAATACTACATATTATGAAAGAACACGAAAATACCTATGATTTTATGTATCTTTTTGCGAATGATACGGTATTGGATTACTATCCAAAGTTCGGCTTTACACGTCTAGATGAAAGTGAGTTTAGTTTAGACTTAGCAAAAAGTTCCATTCAAATGAAAATAGATGCAAAAGTTAAGCAGCTTTCTATTGACAATGATCTTGAATTACTTGAAAAATTTGCGAAAAACCGCCATGTTAACTCAATGATTTTAGATGTTGAGCATAATGAAAGTTTATTAATGTTTTATTTTACGATAGTATTTCATGAGACTATTTTCTTTGTGGAGGATTTAGAAACGATTGTGCTAATGGAAGAAGAAGGAGATACGCTGCATATTTTCGATATCATTTCGTTAAATGCTCACAATGCGGAAGCTGTATTAGCAAGTATTGTAAAGGAAACAACAAAAAAAGTGGTATTTTATTTTACACCTAGTTTTACAATCAAGGGCATGACAGCAACCATTATGCCAAATGATGATGATGCGTTATTTGTTTTAGCGAAAAAAGGATTGCTAAAGGGTAACTTTATGTTCCCGTTAACATCACATTGTTAATAGGAAAAGCAAAACCTCATTTTTAATCCACAAAATGAGGTTTTTTCTTGGTGTTAATATAATTAACATAAAATCTTTTTGCTTGATTTACTCTGAATTAACTATTGTCTCAAGGACATAGTAACGGAGCATTGATATTTGCTTTGCATTCCATTTGCTCGTTTTCAAAGCCTCTCAATCATAATTTTCCCCATCAATAGCTACATCGAGTTAGCCGAAGAATCGCTCCAGACAAAGAAGAAATTGCTAAGGTGAGAGTAGAATCGCTCCGGACCGGGTCAGAGAAAAATTCGCTCCGAATCAAGGTAAATCTGCTCGGGTCAGAGGAAGAATCGCTCCGGTTCAAGTTAAACCTGCTCGGGTCAGAGGAAGAATCGCTCCGGTTTAAGTTAAACCTGCTCGGGTCAGAGGAAGAATCGCTCCGGTTTAAGTTAAACCTGCTCGGGTCAGAAGAAGAATCGCTCCGGTTCAAGATAAACCTGCTCGGATATTTTTTCAGTTTTATCTCTTTTTTCACAAGGTCCACATCTGAAGAACGAAAGAGTAATATAAATTTCTTGATTTTGTTAAAAGAATAAATTAGTATTTACTTACCGGTCGGTAAATTCATAAAATGAGCCTTTAAAAATATACGACTGGGGTTTTGTTTGCAGTTAGAAGATTTAGAGGATGGTTAAGGAGGAACGTTTATGACTAAACAGTTACAATCAAAACGAATTGAAGGGTTAGACTTTGCTAGAGCCTTGGCTATGTTTGGAATGCTTATAGTAAATTTTAAAATTATTATGGGAGCGGTAGGAAATGGGCCGAGTTGGCTTATATGGTTTACTGGACTTTTTGAAGGAAGAGCGTCGGCTACTTTTGTTACGCTAGCCGGTATTGGGGTTGCTTTGATGACAAGAAAAGCTAGAATTGGGGATAATCATTCTTATATGAAAAATAATAGAGTGAAATTATGGAAACGTTCCGCTTTTCTCTTCATTCTAGGTTTACTTTTATATGTGGCAGATTGGACTGGAGATATTCTACATTATTATGGTGTTTATATGCTGATTGCATCATTTCTTATCGCAGCCTCTACAAAGTTCATGATTATCATATCTAGTCTTTTTTTAATAACATCACAAATCCTACAAGTGATGATGAATTATTTAAAAGGATGGCATCCTGAACAACCATTTATGGAATATCTTGATTTTTGGACAATTGAAGGTTTTTTAAGAAATCTTTTGTTTAATGGGTATCATCCAGTATTTCCTTGGATTTGTTTCTTTTTACTTGGGATGATCCTTGGCAGACTTGATTTATCAAAGAAAACTGTAAGAAATAAAATGATGCTTATTTCTTTATTTTTACTTATAACAATAGAGGTACTTTCAAAGGTGTTAATGGGATTATCGCGGTCGGTATTAGATGTAAGCAGTGCAGAATATTTGTTTCAAACTGGACCAATTCCACCCAATATTTTATATATCTTATCAAATTCCGCTTCGGCGATAATTGTCACCGTTGCATCTATTTATTTCGCCGAAAAGTTCGCTGAGCAATGGGTGACAAAATCACTTATTAAAACAGGACAATTAACATTAACTCATTATGTTAGCCATGTATTTATTGGTGTTGGCCTATTAGCCTTAATGAACAGATTAGAGAACCAAACGTTAGCATTTTCACTAGTATTTACGATATTGTTTTTTGTGGCAAGTATTTTATTCTCTGTTTTATGGAGTAGAAAATTTAAAAGAGGGCCTATAGAATGGGTTATGAGAAAAATAACGAATTAATAGTTTAGTAGTCGAGTGAATTTTACATAAAGGGGATAACAGAAAAGCGTTCTTGTTAGACAGGAACGCTTTTCTACAAAAGAAATAGGTTTTAGTGGGTCATATTCAACCAACCATAGGATTCATCGGCAAAACTCTGAAGGTAATTCATGAATAAGCTTGCATGGTAACCATCACAAACAGCATGGTGCATTTGTAAAGAAACAGGAAGACAAATAGCATTTTGCTTGTGTACAAATTTACCTGCTGTAATTATCGGTAAAAGGTAATTATTCTCATTATGAATGTTAAGGTTAAAACCAGTAAATGAACACCATGGAATCATTGAAATGTGAAAAATATTTTCGGGAATTGGGGATTTCGGAAATAAACGTATCCTACCGTTATAATTCGTTACATCACTTTCGTAATCTTGATGGAACTGTCTAAAATTATCCGATGTTTCTGTCCAAATGCTCGAAAATGTCTTTGTCTCCTCATTAAAAATCGTGTAACTTGGATTTAGTTTTTCCCAATAGCCTAACTCTCCTTGGCTATTAAAACACGTTCTAAATGCAATATTAGAATTGATAGCTTTTGTCACTAGATAGATAAATGCTGGGTAAAACTTGAAATTATGATCTTTTATGTTTTTATAGAAAATACTAATATCTATTTCAGATGTCATACTAAACGTTGTTTGTTGGGTCATATAATGCTCAAAATACTCGTGTCGCTGCCAGTTCTTGCGATCAATTTTATTGAAAATCATTTTTCTTTGCCTCCTAAATATTCAAATTTTTATTTAGGAGGCTATTTTCACTGTTTTTTTCATACATTACACCCCACTATTGATGGTTATATCCTATTATAACATTCATTATTAATAGCAATTTTTCAACATTTTTGACGATTGCTAAAATAAAAGAATGAATTTGTCAATTGATTCGTCAACTTATTATAGCACGTTACTTTTGAAAGCTGTCTTTAAATTATTTTTTATCAATAAGTGATTGAATATAGATTTCGGTCATTTTAATTTGTTCTTTCCATAATGAAATAATCCATTCTCTGTCCTCCAAAGAGATTAAAAAAGTCGCAAATCCATTTAAATAAGTAACTATTAAATCATTTATTAGCTCAATGTCAGAAGGGGTTAATTGATCCCCATAAAAATCATTTAATAAAACCTCAAATAAATCAAATGGTGTCTTATCTCTGTCCTGATTGAAGATAAGATCATCAAACTCTTTATCGTATGAAGATTTCACTACAAATTGTAATTGAACATTAATTAGATGTAAGTATTCTTTATTTTTTTCATCAATAAAAAAAAGAAAATATTTTAGCATAATATCAGAAAAAGAATCTGTTTCTTTAGATTCATTATAAATTTGTTCTAAAGCTTCATTCATGAGTATATTAGATAAAATAAAAGCCTCTTGTTGAATCGTTTCCATAGAACCGAAGTGATGAAATACACTTGCTTTGCTAACATTGGCTCTCTTTGCAACGCTGCTAGCACTTAGCGCCTCTATACCATTTTCGGCAATTAAAGAAATAGTAGCATTTAGTAATGCCTCTTTTGTTTTATTTCCCTTTTTTTCCCTACCATCTATCATTATAGAACCTCCTAACGAATGGTTGTTACATTTATTAATTATTATATCATAAATTAATATACTTGACCGGTTGGTTAGTTTTATGTACAATTTTATTGACCGTTCGGTTAGTTTTTAATAAACCAATTATTAAAAAGTGTTTGTATGAAACTTCATTTCTAGTAAAAGATAAGGAGACAAATAGATGGAAAAAAGAAAGTTACTTATTTTTGCGATATTACTTGCATTGTTAACGTCTTTTATAAGTTTTAGTCAATTTTTAAGTCCTTCTCAAGAAGAAGTAGGGGAAACAGAAAAGGATTTTTCATCGGACCGAGCTCTAAATTTTTTAAAAGAAGTAGCAAAGGAACCACATCCTATAGGCTCTTCTGCGAATAAAAAAGTAAGAGATTATATTGTAAAGCACTTTCAAGATTTAGATATTCCTGTTGAAATTCAATCGAAGCCAGTGAAGGATATTAGGGATGAGGAGTATGCTAAAGAAATAGGTGCAGAGAATGTTGAAAATATTATTGCAAAAATCCAAGGAACATCCAGTGATGATAATGCGATTTTATTAACAGCTCATTATGATTCTGAAATAGAAACTCCTGGAGCATCAGACGATGGTTATGGCGTTGTTACAATTATGGAGGCAGCAAGAGCTTTAAAACAAATGTCAGCACCTAAAAATACAATATATTTTGTTCTAACAGACGGTGAAGAGCCTGGTTTACTTGGAGCGAGAGCTTTACAAGATCGAGCGGATATTTTAGACGAAGTACGTGTTATGCTAAATTTCGAGGCAAGAGGTAATACAGGGGTACCGATTATGTTTGAAACGAGTTCAAATGATCTAAGGCTGGCGCAATTTTATAAGGAGACTGTTCCATACCCAGTAGCATACTCATTTGCTTCTGAAATGTATAAAAAGATGCCGAATGATACAGATTTTACGGAATTAAAAATAACAAAAAAATTAGGGTATAACTTTGCAAATATGGGTGGTTTAGAGGCATATCATGCAGTGATAGATCGTGTAGAGAATAGTGACGAGGAAACAATTCGTCATTTTGGGGACTATGCACTTCCTTTAGTGAAAAGGTTTATGATGATGGACGTAAAAGAGTTTCAGGCTTTAGAAGATAGTAAAGGTAATGCGATTTACTTCCCAATAATGAAAAAAGTATTAGTTGTGTACTCCGAAAAGCTTGTAATTCCGTTAATGGTTGTTTTACTTATCTTAACAGTCGCAATATTCTTCTTCAGCTTTAACAAGCAAGTGACACAGATTAAAGGATTAATTTTTAGTTTAATAGCGTCGATTGGTAGTCTTGTCTCTATTTTCATTTTCTATTTCCTTCTAATTCGTCTACTAACAATTGTTTTCAACATTGAATTAGATGAAGATGGTATCGTTATGTTTGGTACATATAATCCGTTGATTCTTACATTGCTGATGTTACTAGCTATTGTGCTCACGTTCTTTTTGGCGAAGTGGGTTTCAAAAAAATCTGGTACCGTGAATTTCGCGATAAGTACGCAAGTTTTATGGATGGTATTAGCTGTAATTACGAGTCTTACTTTCAAAGGTATTAGCTACGCATTTACAATTCCTGCAATCATTAGTTTACTGTTGATTTTACCAATCATAGGAAAAGCAAAATGGGCAAAGGGTGTGTATCATTATGTAGTAGTAGCAGGATGGACCGTATCAAGTATTCTATTGCTCGGGCCAATTATGTATCTTATTTTTATAGCAAAAACAATTACTATAGCACCTATAATAACAGTTGTTACTGCATTAATTACATTTTCTATAGTAGGAATTGTGAATTGGTTAACGGCAAATGATGGGAAAGCATAACATTAGGAGCAACCGGGTCGGTTAAAAAATCTCAGTCCTAAGAGAAAAGTGATCGGGTTTACTCTGGAACTGCTCGGGTTCACGCGAAAAATGATCAGGTCAGTCAAAGAACTGCTCGGGTTGGCTGGAAAACTACTCAGGTTAGCCCATAAGCTGCTCGGGTGCAAGAGAAAAGTGATCAGGCCCACTACCAAGTAAGGTTTCGAAGTGTCCCTTTTTATTATGAAAAGTCTTGAGTTTCACACTGTGTGAACCTTTATAATGTTCTTTAATAATTTCCTGACTGGTGAAGACTTTAATCAATAGAGGATGTAAAATCCTTCTGGTTAAAGCTTCACTTGATTAAGAGAAAATTTTCTTAATTAGGGTTCTGTTAGTCATAATTAACTATGGCTAATGTTAATGGAGCTTATGTGGGATCTAAAGGTTTATGAAAAAATAAAGAAGCTTTATAATACCCTTTATCTAGTGGTTATTTTTGCTATTTAAATAGAAACCATTCCTAAAAATTGTATATTTTAAGCATAGTAGTTAAAGGAGAAATGCAATTATGAATGAAAGAGAATTTGATAAAATTTTCGCTCTAATGGAGGAATCGTTTCCAGAAAGTGAGCGAAGAACTTATACGGGACAGAAGGAGCTGCTGGCCGATCAACATTACCGTCTACTTACGGAAACAGATAACAACAATCAAATTGTAGCTTTTTTAGCAGCATGGGAATTTCCTTCGTTTCAGTTTGTAGAACATATTGCTGTCGATCCAGCTTTGCGTGGGAGTGGAGTAGGAGGAAAAATGTTGGCCGCTTATATGAAAGAGTCAAAAAAGCCCATTCTCTTAGAGGTGGAGTATCCTGACACGGAATTGGCTCAGCGGAGAATAGGCTTTTATGAGCGATTAGGTTTTCGCCTTAATTCCTTCGAATATGTACAGCCTCCTCTTCACAAGGAACAGGATGATTTACCGCTAAAAATTATGAGCTATCCTCAACTTTTAATGAACGAGGAGTTTATTTTATATAGAGAAATCTTATATAGAAATGTATATAAGATAGAAGATTAACGTTGTGCTACCAAGGAGGTGTTTTGCTTGTATAAAATCGGGGAATTTTCACGGATTAATAAAATATCTCAAAGAATGCTTAGATATTATGATGAGAAAGGTTTATTAATTCCAAAAAAAGATGAAACGAATGGTTATCGATATTATACGAACGAGGATATTTCTAAAGGGAATAAAATAAAATTATTGCGAAAATATCATTTTTCCATTGATGAAATAAAAAATGTCTTGGAAATGGATTCCACAACCCTTACAGAAAGTTATGAACAAAAGATTGCTGAATTGTATGAAAAAACGATTGAATATTATCAGCTTATCGAGGAAATGAAAACTTATATAGAACCGAATAATAAGATAAAAAGGGTTAACACCTATGACGTCTTTTGGGGAGTCAGAAAATCATTTCATGCTATCTGTATAAGAAAAATTGTTGATGAAAAAGGCTTGGAGTTGTTAATTGATCAACTTCTTATATCCATAAATAAAACCAATCCAATTTTGGTTGGTAAACATTTGGCAATTTTCTATTCAATGGAGGGGGAGAATTATTCGCAGTTTGATGTAGAAGTATGCCAGCCAATAATAGTAGAAGAGGAAGAAAAGGATACTAGAATTAAATTTTTTGAGGAAGAAAATTATATCTATACAATACATATAGGTATTTATGACAGTATCAGTTATGCATATAGTGCCTTATATGATTGGGCACATTTAAATGGATATTGTTTAGATGGACCATTTATTGAAAAATATTATACAGATGCATTAATCACACTAGATAGAGATGAATATGTCACAGAAGTTAGTATTGCTATAAAAAAACGCTAATGGAAGTGAAACCTTTGCTTCTTATAAACGTGATGAGAAATGGTGAAAAAATTTTTAAGAGGTGAATTTATATGAATAGTATATGTAATCAAACGATAGATACAGCAATTCAACAATTATTTAACAACCTTTCACCAGACGAACCGGGCTGTGCTTATATTGCGAGTTTCGATGCTGGTGTAACATATAAGGGGGCAGTTGGTTTAGCTTCTATAGAAAAGAAATTACCCATTACAACAAAAACTGTTTTCAATCTTGCATCCGTCTCTAAACAGTTTACAGCATTCACCATTTTGTTATTGGAGCAGGAAGGTAAACTAAGTTTAGACGATTCAATTTTAAAGTATATACCTTCTCTTGGGGAATATGCTGAATCTGTCACGCTAAGACATCTGATTCATCATACTGGTGGATTAGTAGATTATATGGAATTAGCTGAAAAAGCAGGGGTTTCGGATAAAGAGAAATTAACTGCTGAACAATCTCTAGAACATCTTGCCAGCCATCCAATTGCAGATTTTCCTGTTGGAACAAAATTTGAATATAGTAACACGGGATATTTTTTATTATCTTTAGTAGTTGAAATAGCTAGTGGAAAATCTCTTCGTGAATTTTCGAAGGAACGTATTTTTGGTCCTTTAAATATGATTGATACAACTATCGTGGATAGCTATCCAACTAATATTCCGATTGCTCGTGGGTACACGAAGAACGAGCAAGGTGAATTTGAAATTTATGAAAGTCCTTGGGAACATACTGGTGATGGAGCGGTTCATACAAATGTTGAGGATTTAGTAAAATGGGGGCAAAACTTCGCTACTGGCATTGTTGGTGGGAAAGAGCTTGTTAAAAGAATGGGGGAGGTAGGACCAAAAACTTCTTCAACTGGCGAGCTAATTATAGATAATGAAGACTATGCTTTTGGCTTGTCTATTGGTAAAGATTTTAATAGTTCCTACTTGGAGCATTCTGGACTCTGGGCTGGCTATCCTTCTCACTTCATCTACTTCATAGAGGAACGTTTAACGATTGCGGTGCTAAGTAATGTTGAGGATTTTGATAGTGAAGAATATGCAATAAAAATGGCAGAAATTATTTTAGGGAAACATGCAAAGAAATAAATACAAGATTTATTGTATGAAGCTCTGTTACTTATAAACCTTTGTCTTTTGCTAATAAAATAGGAGATTAAAAAATGAACATAACGCTTACTAATGTGGATAAAAATAATTATGAGGATGTTTGTGACCTATCTGTGGCAGAAAATCAGTATGATTATGTAGCAGAAAATATGTGGTCACTCGTTGAATCAAAATTCAACCCCTCCTATCAAACACGCGCAATTTGTATAGATGAGAAACCTGTCGGATTTTTCATGTGGGTGCCTGAAACAACTAAGAGAATATCGATTTGGAGATTTATGGTAGATAAAAACTATCAAAACAAAGGTATCGGACGTAAAGCTTTACAACTAGCGCTTAACGAAATTAAACAAACAGATGGATTAGAAGAGATTGAAATCTGCTACAATCCAAATAATCCTGTAGCGAAAGATTTTTACGGAAGCTTCGGTTTCGTGGAAGTCGGTATAGATCCAGAGGGTGAAGATGTATTAGCCATTATAAATTTAGTCTCTACCTTTAATAGTGGTGAGATAAATAACAAATTTTAGTTTAAAAAATGAAAATGGAGCATGTTTTTATCAAATCATAAAAACACGCTCTTTTATTTTATCTTCATTCAGCAGAAGACTCCCAGGTGAGAAGAATGCGGTATTGGTTCCTTTTCAGTAGGTGTCCAAAACCTACCATCTGGGAAAGCTTGGATCTTTCGATTTCAAGCAGTAGCTCGATTTCACTTTCTTTAAGCCTAAGCATGCCACGAATCTGTTCAGCAGATATTTCTTCTTGAAGAAGATGCGCGATTTGCTGTAGTGTAAACCCTAATTCTTTAAAAATGATGATTCGGTTAATCTCTAGCAGCTGTTCAGCTGAGTAGTACCGATACCCAGTGGATTCATCCGTTTTGGTAGGCTTTAAGATTCCGAGCTGATCATAATAACGCAACGTTTGTAGTGGAATTCTACTAAGTCTGGAAAATTCGCTGATTTTGAACAATTTTTCACCTTCCTTCTTTTATTTCGTTATGAGTATATACCCTCTAGTTAGGTATAAAGTCAAGAGCTAAATCAAACCTCCACGAAATCTTGATGTAGAACGCTTTACTTAAGTGATTGCAAACTTAATTGAAGAAATCAAATATCAGCCATTTGTTAACAGCAAAAATTGTTTCAAATGGTTGTCTATCACGAGGGAATCCTGTTCGTTTTGACCGATTCCAAAGCAATGTCCCCACTTGGATTCGATTGGTTGAAAAATAGCATTAGGCATATGTTTTACTTCATATGCATTATCTTCCGGAGGGAAAAACAGATCGGTCGAGCCTGGCATAACAAGTGCTTGAGCGCCAATACGGTTTAATGCCTGTTCAAAATTTCCCTTGTCTAGAGGATTGGCGCTAATATCCCCGCTGATTCCAGTACGGAGCACAGCAATTAAGTCGTTGGCATCGAAGGAAAGGAACACTTGATCCCAATAATCTTCTAGATATGCCTTTAACGTTGAGTATCCTTCTTCCTGATAGAGCTGTTCTAAATAATAAGACTGAGAAAACCCCCAAGGAGCATAGGCACGTCCCATCGCTGCAAGTCCTCTTGTAGGCTGATAGCTATAGAAACCTTCCTTCCAGTTAGAATCCGCTTGCAAGGCTACGATAAGTGCCTCAAAAACAAGCTGTGCATGTGGCCTCGTCTTTGCTGTTCCACCAAACGGTGCAATGCGCTCGACCATCTCAGGATAGCTTGATCCCCATTGAAAGGTTTGAAGTGCTCCGAGTGACCAGCCAACAACTAAAGCAATCTTCGTAATACCAAATTTCTCGGTTATGAGCCGATGTTGTAGCCGGACATTATCATAAATCGTTACAAGCGGAAAATTCCCTCTGTCAAAAGGGGCTGGTGTATTGCTTGGTGAGGAAGATAGACCATTTCCCAACATATTAGGCACAATAATAAAATATTTGTCCGAATCGAGAGCTTTACCAGGTCCAATCAACCACTCATTATCAGTATGCTGACCAGCAAACCAGGTAGGATAGACAATTACGTTTGACTTAGTAGAATTTAAGGCTCCATAAGTTTTATAGGCAAGGAAGGCTTGGGGCAGCTTTTGACCCGATTGTAGCTCGACATCTCCCAATGAATAAATTTCGTAATCTTTCATTATACAATTCTCCTTTGTTATACAAAATTTAATGTTGTAGCTTGATTTTCACTCTACGATACTGCTAACATCAAATCAACGAAACGTTTTTGATCGTAATGTTCAATTTTTTTGAATGAAGAGGTGCTGTCTTAATGGAAATTCGCCAACTTAAAACATTTTGGACGCTTGCTTCTACATGTAGTTTTAGTAGAACTGCTGAAGTATTGAACTATGTTCCGTCTACTATAACAATGCAAATCAAGGCTTTAGAGGAAGAATTAGGAGTTAAGCTATTAGATCGACTAGGGAAGAGTGTCATTTTAACAGATGCAGGTCATCGTTTATTGCCCTATGCCAATAAAATTTTAAATGATATAGAGGAGGCTCGATATGTCTCTAGTGAGAGCGGAGAATTAACTGGTACGATTACAATCGGTGCAGACGAAGTGCTCTGTACATACCGTTTACCCGCATTACTCCGGGTTTTTCGCGAACGATATCCACATGTCCGTCTTTTATTTAGACCCTTGTCTAGTCACAATTTGAAACAGAGTTTGAGGGAGGGGAATGTGGATGTGGTCTTTATGCTGGATGAACCTAGCGTATCTACGGATCTTCATACCGAACTTTTAATGGATGAACCTTTTCTTATGGTAGTTTCCCCCAACCATCCATTAGCTGCATGCTCTACATTATGTATAGAAGATTTTAACAGAGAGCAGATTCTACTTAGTGAAAAGGGTTGCTCATACCGAACTTTCTTCTACCACACGTTATTGAGAAAAGGGGCAGACAGCTTGACTGAACTTGAGTTTAATAGTGTAGAGGCCATTAAACAATGTGCAATGGTTGGGCTCGGCATTGCCTTACTTCCTGAAATGTCACTTAAGGGAGAGTTAGAGCGGGGAGAACTAATCACTTTACCGTGGGATTTATCTGAAATACAATTTGCTACTCAAATGCTGTGGCATCAAGAGAAATGGATTTCACCATCAATGAAGGAGTTTATCGAATTGGCAAGAAGTGTACTAAAATTAAAAGTTTCATAAAAATAGTTCATTTTGAGGGGAAGAGTAAAAGGTCGAATTCAGGGGTTATTGAAAACTCTGAATAGACCTTTATCAATCATCGTTGTTCCAAAACGATTGGATTAGCGATTAGAAAGCCAATTTCACCTGCAGTAAAAAAATTCTCTGAGATTACTGAGAATTGGGTAAATAAAACTGAGCTATAGTTGATTAAAAATCAGTAGTGAGATTTTTCTATTTTTATTAAACTTAAATAAATAATTGGTTAAAAAGGTTGGAATACACTATAGTTCTAGATGTGCTAATAATATCATTTGGTATTTTACAAAGGTGGTTGAACACCCTATTAGAAATTTTTATATTCTGTTTTTCCCGTAATAAAAAACTTGAGATTCACACTATGTAAAGTTTTATAATACTACTAATTCATTCTAAGTATTTTTTAAGCAAAAATTTCCGAAAAATGCTTGGCCGATAAAATTTAAAGAAATGGGGGTGAATACAATTAGATGCAGATGTTACTAATAGAGAAAATAAATTGAATTCCAACTATAGGGGGTAATAAGTATGCCTTTATTTTCACAAACGATAACTGACTTTTGGGAGTCACAATTTTTAAATGGAGACATTATCTACAACGATAAAACTTTTACTGTCACCATCAACCATGACCTGAGCGAAGACAGTCGGGTCATGGTACTGGAAACTGCTGACGGCCGGGTTATGGCAGTCTTGACATCTGAAATGGCTGAGAAGTTAGATCTTTTTAGAGGACAAGAGCTGTCAGAGCTAAACTTCCACCAAAAATTGAATGAAGGGGGAGTCACACTGCATGGCGCAGATTATCTTTTTTATTTTTCGGAAGCAGAAAAGAACGCCTTGCTGCAAGAAAATCAGGAAGGGACATTGCGCCAATTAACCGAACAGGATGATGCAATTTTCTCAGCGTTTGAATCCTCTGCCTCTGAACAAGATTTGGATGACGCTTATGTAGAGTTGGATCATTGGGCAGTATTTGGCTCTTTTGAACAAAATCGCTTGGTTTGTGCTGCTAGCATGTATCCCTGGGGAGAAGATGTACAAATAGCGGATCTCGGCGTATTGACCCTATCAGCTTATAGAGGAAAAGGTCATGCTCGTAAAGTGGTGCGTTCAATCTGCAAATATGCCTATGAGCAGGGATACGAACCACAGTACAGATGCCAGCTCGATAACGAGGCTTCTAGATTCTTAGCTAAAGCTGCAGGTTTAACACTGTTTGGAAAGTGGGATGTAATTTCCCCTGATTGCACTATCAGAGAATCCAAGTAGGATTGGAGAATTGTGGTTGATTTAAACAAAGTACCTGGCCAAAACCTAACGCGAGAACTCAATTTCAGGAAAGCTATTTTGGGACGGATTGTTGCTTTCAATTATTATGTCTGGTGATTGGCTTCAACCTAGAGGTCCAATGAGAAAAATTAAAACACCTTCAAGAGAATGCTTCTATATTGGTAGATATAGAGTAAATCTTGCAGGTGTTTTTTCAATTGTGGTTAGGTGTAATTTAACCACGGATATAAACAGAGAGAGCATAAAAATTGAAATTGCAAATATTCAATGCTATTATGGATGTATAAAGTCTCTAATTGAGGTGAATAACAGTTATGAAATATTCTAAAGCTACAAATTATGCACTACACACAATGCTTTTTCTTGCAAAGGAAATACCAAATAAACCAATGGGTGTTCAACAATTAGCTGAGATGCAAAATGTTTCTCCCACATATTTATCTAAAATCCTTACCAAGTTAGTCAAAGAGGGCATGATTAACTCCGTATCAGGTGCTAATGGTGGATATACACTTAGTCGCAATTGGGAAGATATCTCATTTTTAGATATAATTCATGCGATTGAAGGCAAATCTTCGTTGTTTGATTGTTGTTTATATAATGATCCTAAATGTGTAATAAAAGAAGTAATGCTATCTGCAGAAGAAAAACTTGAGAATGAGTTAAGAAATAGAAAAATATCGGATTTTGTGAAAAAATAGTCGTGGATGTATAGTCCACCATTATTTTTTTGAAAAATCATAGATATAAGGAGTCTTTTAAATCTTTGAATGTTTTTATCTTGGCTTCTTTTTGGCTGCGGATTTTCTATAAATTTTCAAGTGGTTTTAGCATAGAATCATTCTGTTTTTAAACTTTAATTTGGAGCTAGTGCATGTTTATTAACCAAACATGTATTCTAAACAACTTATGGAGGAGATTTACATGATGAAAACATTTGATTGTGCAGTTATAGGTGCAGGTGGCGCCGGTTTAAATGCAAGTTTGATTTTAGGGAGGTCCCGCAAAAATGTCGCCTTATTTGATAATGGAACAAATCGGAATCGTGTGACGCAGGAATCACATGGGTTTCTAACACGTGATGGCATTAAACCAGCAGACTTTAAAGAAATAGCTTTAAAAGATGTAAAAAAATACCCTTCAGTTCATTTTTATCAAAACACAGTGATGAATATAACAAAGCAATCAAACGGATTGTTTAAAATTGAGACGTTAGAAGAAGTAGAGTATGTTGCTGAGAGAATAATATTGGCCACAGGTGTTCAAGAGAGATTTCCAGCGATTCCTGATATTAAAAATTATTATGGGAAAAGTCTATTCAGCTGCCCAACTTGTGATGGATGGGAGCTAAGGGATAAACCTCTAATTATCATTTCAGAGGATGAAGAACAAACCCTTTTTAAAGGAAAGTTATTATATAACTGGTCAAAAGATTTAGTAATAGCTACAAATGGTCATGAAGTTTCTGCTTCGACATTAGATGAACTACAAAGAAAAGATATATCTGTTATTACCGAACCTATTCAAAACTTAAATGGTGAGGATGGTTATTTAAACAAAGTAGTGTTTAGTTCAGGACTTGAAATCGAAAGAGTGGGAGGATTTATCGTATCTAATTTTGTGCGACCAAATCAATTTGCAGAGCAGCTTGGTTGTCAATTAAATGAAAATGGTAGCATAGTGATAGATGAGGCAGGACGAACAACTGAAGAAAATGTTTATGCAGCGGGGGAGACAGCAAAATTAGGTCAGTCTTCATTAATAGTTGCAGCTGCTGAAGGTTATAAAACCGCGATGGCAGTTGTTTTCGATAGTACAATGTAAAAATTTTATTTTAATTATGGATATTAAAGATCTTTGAAGTTTGTTGAAAGGGGGGATTGTAGGTTCAAGTATAACACTTAAAGCATATTATATCTTTACATTTTTTATTTCCATGAAGGAGGAAAAATTATGGCAATTGCTCATATAACAACAAAGCAAGAATTAGGAGAACACCTAAAAACTAAAAAAATTGTGATTATAAATTTTTGGGCTGAGTGGTGTAGTCCTTGTAAAATGTTTGGAATGGTTTTAAATCAACTTGATGAAGAGTACGATGATAAGGTGAAAATTTTAAGGGTGAATGTTGACAAAAGTCCGGAGATTGCAGCGGAATATCAGGTTCTTGGGATCCCTCATTCACGTTTGATTATTCATAATAAATTACATGAACCAATTGTTGGATATATTCCTTTAGAAAACCTAAAGCAAATTATTGGAGTTTGATTCGTCGTAAAAACAGGAGGAAAAAAGATGGGAATTTTTGAATGTGCAATTATTGGTGGAGGACCAGCAGGATTAAATGCAGTATTATTGTTAGGTAGAGTGAATCGATCAGTCGCATTGTTCGATACAAAGAATGAACACCTTGCATTCGAGCTTCAAGAGAGTATTTCAAGAAATGGAAATGAGGCCATTGAATTCATGCAAGCAGCAAAAGAAAAATTAAATCAATATCCAACTATTCATTCAATCGTCAGTAAAAATGTTAGGGCTATTAAACAATCTGACAATAAGCTTTTTAAAATTTATACAGAAGATGGCCAGAGCTTTCTTGCTGAGAAACTCCTTTTGACAGATGGTACTGAAGTACAGACAGATATCCCAAATATTAAGCAATATTATAATAAGAGTATTTTCACTTCACATATGGCTATGGCTGGGAATTAAAGGATAAAAAAATAATTTATATAAATGAGGCTGGTGATGTTGCCCGAACTGCTAAAATAATTTTTAATTTTTCAAATGATTTAGTCGTAGCAACAAACGGTTATGAAATAAAAGAAAATGAAAAGAGAGAATTAGAAAATAAAGGAATAAATGTGATTACTGATAAGATTAAAGAAATGAAAGGGCATAATGGGGTACTGAATAGTGTCGTCTTTCAAAATGGGTTAGAAATAGAGCGGGAAGCAGGCTTTATTACTCCATCCTCTTATGCAACAAATACCATTGGTCAAGGATTTTCTTGTGATTTAGATGAACAAGGGTTAATCGTTGTTGATCATTTCGGAAGAACATCAGAAAAAAATGTGTATGCAGCCGGCGACGCTGCACAGCCTGCGCCAACGGAAATCGTCCTTTCGGAGGCAACAGGAATTCTAGTGGCAATAACAATTAATTCAGATATTTCAATTGAAAAGTTTTAAGTTTTATAGCCTTACTTAGGATGGTTCGATGTGATAGAGATACCAAGGGTGCAAACAATAATTATCCTCTTTTCCTATGAACGAAAATCCTTTATTCTTACCGTCATTTGATTGAGACAAGTTTGAATCAACGATTGCTTCACTGCATAAAGGTTACCTCGAAGCGAAATAAAATCATTACCAGTAATATTAAAATTTAGATAAAATGTCTGCTTTTCGTTAAGGCAGACATTTTTATATGGAAATCCTAGAGAAAATGATGCAAGCATTTATGGTAATATTAAGAATGCAATCTCAAGAAGCTCGAATTTGTCATGAACAAGAAGAAATACAAATTACTCTTTTTAGCTACTGACTTACTATTTTATTTGGCCGAATGAAGAATCAATTTTTATCATTCTAATATAAATTTGCAAATTTTAACAACTACATACTGCGTGTTTTATAAAAAGGATTCTTTGGTTTACGCTTATTACATCAAAAGTGTAATCAAAAGAATCTTTTTTTGCCATTAAGCCGTGGTGATCCCTTTCTGTTACTTAATATAGTTGACAGAATAGAAGAGGTATAATTAAAATTTTAAATAGTTAAATAATTTATAAACATAAAATGTTTAGTTAATTAAAATGACGGAGGGTATTTATGTTAGTAGAAAGAATGAAGAATATTTTTCAAACATTAGATCAGATAAACTATGCCTTACTGAATCATTATGAAGAAGTACTTGAATATAAGTTAACGCCAAAGCAAGCGTTGATTATGGAGCATATTCATGTTCATGGAATTTTAACAGTGAATGAATTGGCTGAAAAGATGAATATGTCAGCTAGTGCAATTAGTCAATTATTATCTAAATTAGAGGACGGGCATTTCATTGAGCGAACAATTAATCCTGAATCCAGACGTAAAATTGATGTAACACTTGGCTCTAAAGGTGAAGAGCTTTATAAACTATATGAAGAAGTGGATAAACAGGTAGTGTCAAAATACTATTCTAAGTTAGATGATGAAGTAATCGATCAATTTGAGTATGTAGTGAACAAGATTTATGAGGTGATAGTAGAAGAACAAAACAAAGTTAAGGGGGAGTAGCTTTTATGAATTGGGTGTACATGATTATTGTATTTATTATCTGCATACCTGGTATTTATTTTATGTATCAATCAGAAAAAATTTATCTTAAAGAAGATGATATAACTGATCGGCAACGATTAATAATCCATGTTCTAACAGCCATTATTTTTTCAATGATAGGTGCTTTTATTGTGCCTAAGATTGAGGTAGTACAGCAAATCGAAGCTATGAAGATTATTAAATATGGTTTCGGTTTAGGAATTATTTGTTCTATTGGTCACTTACTATTCTACAATATGTACTTTGTGCCAAATTTAACCAGAGAAGAATATTATAAAATTGAAACTTATTATGTCAATGCAGGTATATTAAGTCGTTTATTTTATGGGGGAATTATAGAGGAAGTCATATTTCGATGGAGTTTACTTAGCTTGTTTCTTTGGTTGTGTCAATTAGTGAATGTAAACAATGTCACTAGCGAATGGTTAGCTATTGCTATTTCAAGTATTTTATTTGCACTCATCCATTTACCATCTATAAAACTTGTTGCTAGCAAGCCCAAAAAATCCATGTATGTGTATGCTATTATCGGGAATATTTGGGTTGGTATTTTTGCAGGAGTAGCTTTTGTTTATGGAAGTTTATTAGCAGCTATAATAGTCCATATGCTTTTCCATTTACTATGGTGGCCCATTCAAACTCGTGAATATGCTAAATTACCATGATCTAACTTAAAGATAATTATTAATATTAATGAAACTTTCTATAAGAGAAAAAGTATAGGAAATTGATTACAAGGATACTGGGAAGCAAGGTTCACCAGCTATAAAGCTAAAGTAGGGATCCTATTAAAGAAGGCTTTAATCATCATAGACCTGATAAATAACACAAAGGGTCACACGGAGGCTAGGGACCCTTTGTAAACATTAGAAAGGAAAGGTTAATTTCTTTAATTCTATTCATTCTAAGACGCTATTGGCTATTATTAATAAGCTCTTACAAAACTAGTACCAACAATAATTAGAAGAATGAAAAGAACAACAATTAGTGCAAATCCTGCACCAGAACCATAACCATTGCCATATCCTTGAGACATAATAACTTCCCCCCTTTCTATATTTCTATAATATGAACGGTTGTTAACATGAACTGCGATAATTATCTACTAAATTAATTTATTTAAATTAATAGCTTAGTCAAGAGCTCTAATGAAAAAAGGCCACTCTTGTAAAAGTGACCTTGTCATGAGGTAGAGTAAAGCTAGATGACTTTTACTCACTATTTAATTCTAAAGCAACGGAGACTTTTTAGATAAAATACATGAAAGGCTTTTTAAATTAATACATGAAAGATGCGCCGACAATAATCAGAAGAATAAATAAAACAACGATTAGGACGAATGATGAGCCGTTATAACCGCTGTTGCCGCCATAATAGCAATTGTTATTTATGCCTCCTACATTACCATAGTATCCCATAAAGTATCCCTCCTTTTAAATCTATAATATGTTGAGTTGTAGAAATTACAGAGGTATTCATCCAATAAAAAAAGGATTGTTTTTTGCTGAGTGGGTCGTGTTCAAGGGAATATTGGGGGTGGCTTTTTATTATGGGAATGCAATACATTAAAAAAGACAATGGGCGAGAGATAACCTCAGACCCATTGTATGTATGGATAGATGTAAGTGGAAATCACAGTAATTTGTAAAGGGGGTACTAAATGCATGCGCTAAATTTTTTACCAGTCAAAGAAGTAACTAAACAATGAAACCAACGTTCCTCAGGTCAGTTTTTGGTCATTTAGTTTACTTTCTCATTTTCTGGCTCTAAATGAATAAGGATATTGGCATTCTGAAAGATATTTTTAATCCTTTCTTCTATACGATCGCAGAGATCATGAACTGTTTCAATGCTATTTTGCGATTCTACTACTAAATGAAAATCGATATATTCCTCAGCACCCGACCGTCTTGTTCTGAAATCATGGTACTCAATATATTCATCTTTAAATGATTCAATGATTTGTATAATTTTCTCTTCTTCTTCATTTGACAATCTTGCATCCAATAGTGGAGGAAATGCTTCTTTTATCATTTTAAAAGCCTCTATCATAATAAAACAAGCTAATACAATACCAATAATAGGGTCTAAAATATACCAACCAGTTAAATGAACAATTAATAAACTCAAGGCCACGCCTAATGAAGTATAGACATCTGTAAGTAAATGAAGTGCATTTGATTTCATTGCTACTGAATTAGTATTTTTAGCAGTTCTATACACAATTCTAGATATAAAAATATTAATTATAGCACCTAAAACCATGACAATTATACCTAATAGCGGAAGCTTTATTGGAGTAGGTGTAATAATTTTATGAATACATTCATAAATAATCCAAATTCCTGCAACAAAAATTAAAAGGGTTTCAATTGTTCCAGAAATATTTTCAACCTTACCATGTCCATATGGGTGTTCTTTATCAGCTGGTTTATTGGATATTCTGACAGAGAAAAAAGCAATTAAAGAAGCAAGCAAATCTAGAAAAGAATGGATTGCCTCTGATAAAATTGCTACCGATCCTGTGAATAAACCTACAATAATTTTTAAAATAACAATAGCAGAATTACTAATAACTGATAAAAATGCGATTTTTGAAGAATTCACATTGAAATACCTCCTAATGAATATGAAATTATGATAACAGTCATACTCCGTGTGGGTCTATAGCAACGTTTTTTCCCAATATCTATTAATTAATGCAAACGAAAAAATGTTGGACTAGACAAAGTTTTTTTGAATAACAATATTACCCATAAACCATGATCTCAAAATAGTAAGAACAGTGCTGGAGGTTTAAAGCTTTAAATTGATAAAATATTCACAAAATTAAAATGGTTGAAATGTATCCCTTTAAATGCATCAAAAGACTTATGTATTATATTAGAAACTTAATTGTGAGAAGATAGTTTAAGACCATCCCGATATAAAAATTCAACTATTCAAACTGCCACCAAACCAATAATTACCGAACGGGAGGGATGGATAAAACTTCTAAAACTAAAGGAGAAAAATTTCTTTCAAAATAACTAGCTTCAACCACCCAGATAATATTCGTTGCTATATGTTAAAATGGAGGTAATTTGATTGTTACGTATTCATCCTAACCTTCAATAATGTGGAGGATACTAGCAATTTTACTACTTATCCTTATTGGTAGTTTGATAGAAATGATTCATAAAAAATCAAAAGCATTATTTTTGCAGCAGTTTATTTTCCTAATGGAGGAATAGGTTGAATGAAAAGAAACATTGGAATTTTGCTAATAATTGTCTCGATTATGTGGGTACTTCATACATTTTCAAAAAATTTTATGGTTGATCCTACTTTTGAAAAATTTATTTCTAAAAAGGATTTACTTCTTGCTGATGAATCACTATGGATATTCATGATACGACTTCATATTTTGCTGGCTATTATTTCGTTGCTTACTGGTCCATTAGGGGTTATGAAAAAAATTCGAATTAAATCGATGACATTCCACCGTTGGAATGGTCGATTCTATGTATTGTCCATTATCTTAAATTTCATTCCTGGTCTCTATGTTTCATTTTTTGCCACTGGTGGATGGCTCAGTACAATAGGATTCCTTATTTTAAATAGTTTATGGCTTGCAACAACATGCCTTGGCTATTGGAATATCAAGAAACAAAAAGTAATGTTACATAGTCAATGGATGATTCGAAGTTTTTTCCTTTCCTTTTCGAACATGTTGATTTATATCATTGTTGCCATTACATATAACTTAATTAATATGCCCTACGAAATTTCCTATATCATAGCAGTCTGGTTATGCTGGATGATTAATCTTCTAGTAGCGGAGATAATTATTAGGAAGAAAATATGCTTATAAACCGTAGTAAATGTAGCTAAATTAATCGTAGTAGATTTATGCACCTAAGCTATTTCTGTGTACAGTGAAATCTGTTCATAGAGATGGCTTTTTTAACTTTGCTTGAAAAAATTCAGTTTCCTTTCATTTTTGACGCCTACAATGAAAACAAAGGGAGGGATTGATAATGAAGAAACTAAGTTTAGTAATCGTACTAATTGCTGCAAGCTTTACTACAAATGGTATCGTCGTACATGCAGATGATCACAAGCATGAAGATAAAAAATATGAGAAGTATAAAGACTATGACGATGATGATGACGATTATGAGTACGAATACAAGTACGATGATGATGAAAATGAAGGTGAAACTTATTATTTTCAAGATGCAGTAAGTGAAAAAGGGACCTGGAATATTTGGACTCGAACTGTTACCGCAGATAAAGAAATATTACCTTTCACAAATTCTCAAAATGTTACTTTCATGTTAGACGGAACAAATAAGGTATTGAATGTTTTTGTTATACCTAAAGATGGAGAATTTTTTGTACCTGGAAAAGCAATAGCACAGGTTTTAGGAGCAAAAGCAACCTTTTATCAAGCAAGTAAAATATTAGATATCCAAGATCAAACTAATGAATTAATTTTCCGTGCTGGAACAAATGTAGCCTATGATAACAACGTTAAAACACCTATTCCTGCACAAGCATTTTATGTAAATAAAGAATTGTATGTACCGATTAGTACAATCACGAATGGTTTAGGCTATATAGCTGAATGGCAAGAAAGCACTCAAACATTTATTGGTCATTCAATTACAAAATAGGAGGGTAGGATTATGAAAGATCCGAAAAAGGCAAAATGGGTTTTAGGTACATCGGGGATACTATTATCCGCAGCATTACTAACTCAAATAAATAACCCCACACAGGCTGAAACATCACGCTCAAACAATATACAAAATTTAGATCAGGAAAATATGACAGAAAGAGAACGAGAGCTCGTACAGCTTGACTGGACAAATTTTGAAATTACAAGTCAAGCAGCTGTCAAGAGCGAGCGAAAAACGAAAAGAACTTAATGGAGTTGGTTGTGTGGAGACACTAGCTTTGCAAATAATGAATACAGAATTTTATATTGCTATGCCCAAAGGTGTACACTTTTTGTGGAAGGAAAAAGCAAATAAATGGCTGCAATACGTAGCAAAAGAATGGTCACGGTTTCAACCAAACAATGAATTATCGCAATTAAATGATTTAAAAATTGGAGAAACGTTATGCATAAACTCTATGTTATATGATTGTCTTGTACAAGCAGATACCTATTTTGAGCTTACTCATGGTTTATTTTCTCCATACCTTAAACTGCAAATGGAACAGCATGGATACAATCTGTCATTTCCATTTGTAACCACTAAAAGCAATATCTATAAAAACAATTCTCTGGTTGTGGAGAAATCATTCCAATTTCTGGGAAATCAGCAAGTTATGAAAGTAGCAGAACAGGAAATTGATTTGGGTGGATTTGCTAAAGGATATGCTATAGAAAAATTGGCTAAATGGCTGGAGGAAAAGATAGCTCCTGATTTTGGTCTAATTGATGGGGGCGGGGATATGCAAATGTGGTCTGCTGGAGAAAAGACTTGGACAATCGGTGTTGCAGATGTCTGGAATATCGATAAGGAAATTAGTTCGATTAAAATGAAAACAGGTGCTATTGCTACATCTAATCGGGTATTCCGGAGCTGGATGCTAGGGACAACAAAGAAACATCATTTGTTGAATGGCCAAACGGGTGAAGTTGTAGAGACAAATGTTTTACAAGCCTCTGTTGCAACCCCCTCATTATGTGATGCGGAGGTTGGGGCAAAACTTTGCTTTCTATTGGAAGAAGCTGAGTTGCAGCAATGGTTTGAGAAAAATTGTATGAAAAGTGCACGCTTTATTGTGAAAGAGGGGCAAACAGCTACTTGGAGGATGACAGGAGTGAACTAAATGCTTACAAGTACTTGGGATTGGATTCGTTTATTAGGGTTTTTAGCGTATTTTTACTTTACTGTTTCTATTATCTTTGGCTTGTTGAGAAAATCACCGTTTGTAAAATCACATAAAAATTTAATTTATCATATACATCAAAATGCAGGGTGGTTAGGATTAATCACCGTAATAGGGCATATGTTTGTGCTGATGATAGATCACTATGAGCCATATCGTTTAGGAGAGATTTTATTTCCTTTCACCGCTAACTATCAATCTTTATCATCGGCTCTTGGGACAATTGCATTTTATTTGTTTTTAATTGTCATTCTGACATCTGATTTATGGATTCGAACGATGAATCGCTCTATATGGAAAAAAATTCACTTTCTTGTGTTGCCAGCATGGGCATTATCATTTGCCCATGGGGTGCTTATTGGAACTGATTCAGAAAACCCTGTAATTCTTTTGTTTTATTTAATCTCTGCTGGGCTTACACTGTCGATTTTGGTAGCGAGAACAGTAGGTCAACTGACGAAAAAGGTAGACGTTTCAACGTCCCATCATAAATAAAAAAGCATCAGCTTATCTTCTAGAAAAGAGATAAGCTGATGCTAATATGTCACAAAGGGAATTCGATATGGAATGTAGTGCCTTTACCAAATTGACTTGTTGCATAAATTTTTCCATTATGCTGTTCAACGATTGCCTTTGCAATGGCTAGTCCTAAACCAGTGCCATTTCGTTGACGAGCAGTATCACTTCGGTAAAATCGTTCAAACACTAAAGGTAGTTCCTGTTCCGTTATCCCCATGCCACTATCCGTAACTGTAATTTCAATTATGTCTCGAATCTTTAACAGTGTAAGTGTTATTTCACCGCTATTTGTATATCTAATGGCGTTGTCTAATAAGATATAAAGCAACTCTTGTATTTTTGAAGCATCGCCAAGGAGCTGTATGTTTTCTTGAATGTCAGTTGAAAATTGTATAGTAGGTGGCATAATCCTTTGAAATTTTACACTCACCTTTTCAAGTAAGCTAGATAATGGTATAAATTCTTTGGTAAAAGAAACCTGCTGTTGATCATGTCTTGCTAAGAAAAGTAATTTATCAATTAGCTCTTTCATTATTTCTGTCTCATCTTTTAAATCCGCAATTAATTCCTTCCCTAGAGGGCTTAAATGCTTAGCTTCTTCTGCCTCTAAAATTTCCAGTGAACTATAAAAAATACTGAGTGGTGTTCGTAATTCATGAGATGCATCAGATACAAACTTTTTTTGCTTATTGAAGGACCATTGAATCGGTATCATGGCTTTACCAGCTAAATAATAGCTCAGTAGCCCAATTAAGACCGTGGAAATACAAGTTAATACTATTAGTAAATATCTTACCTTTTGGAAAAAGTGCTGCTGTGACGTCACGGATTTACCAACGATAATATAGCCAACTACCTCATCGTTGCTGAAAATTGGCTTTTTTTCAAGTAAAAAATGCTCCTCCTGCCACTCATAATGTTTCACAAGGTTAGCGCTTGGACTGCTATTCTTGAAGACCTTTTCAATCTGTTGCTTTAAGCCCTTATAGGATTCATCACCATGGACAAACAGACCATCCTTTGTGTAAATATAGTAAAAAAAATTACGATTTGGATCATAGCTTAACATTTTTTTGTTTGCATGAACATGCTCAAAAAAATCATGTTCCTGCTTTACATAAAAGTCCTCTAATTCTTTCATTTGTTGATTTTCCATAAGTTTAACGAGTGAAAAATAAAGAACAATAACAAAAAGTGAAAATAATAGAAAATAAAGCGTTGCATTTATATAAGCTAATTTTTTTCTCGTTGTCTGAAACATTCATTATCCCTCAATTTATAGCCAATACCTCTTACATTCTGAATATGTGATTGGGATTGACCATCATCAATTTTTTTTCGAACAAGTTTGACTAATGCGTCCAAGGAATTATTCGAAACATCATAATCATAGCCCCAAATATAAATACAAATTTGTTCTCTTGTTAGTATACGACCCTTATTCATAAATAAATATTCTAAAAGTAAGAATTCATTTTTAGTTAGGTCAATCACTTTATTATTGTACAAAAACACACGGGAATCTACATGTAGTTGTAAATGATCAATTTGGATGACCTGTTCAATGACTTTATCTTTTCTTCGGAGCAATGCTCGAACTCTTGCTAATAGTTCCTCCATTTTAAATGGTTTTACGATGTAATCATCTGCACCGCTATCAAGACCTTGAATGATATCATCTGTATCATCCCTTGCTGTCAGCATTAAAATACTGCCATTAAACCCAGTGTTTCGCAGCTGTTGACAAACTTCAATTCCACTTAGTTTTGGCATCATCCAGTCTAAAATAACAAGATCATATATCTCAGTATGAGTATGGTCTAGCGCGTCCTGCCCATTCTCTGCTTCTGCAACATGATGAAATTCCTTTTTTAATATATAGCCAATATTTCTTCTAAGCCTTGCATCATCTTCTGCTACTAATATTTTCAAGGTTGTTTCCTCCCATTTGTGCTTTTTAGTTAAAACTATACGTATGAAAAATGACATGAAACTGAAAAATTCGCTAATTTGTATTCCATACTTCGATGAGAGTTGAAGCTTTTCCTATCTATAATGTTCTTAGATATAAAAAAGGAGGAACATCAATGAATATTTATAAATTTATTGCATTATTAGTCCTAACTACATTTTTAATGGGATCTTCCTTTGCCATTGTTAAGTTAGGCTTGCCTTATTCATCGCCATTATTATTAGCTGCACTCCGATTTCTACTAGCAGGAGCAATCATGGCTGTTATTGTAATAGCTTTCAGGAGACCTCATCCAACCTCAAATGGTAGTTGGATAAAGATTTTACTAATCGGAGCTTGTCAAACAGCAGGTGTTATGGGCTGTATTTTTTTAAGTTTGCGCACGATTACAGCAAGCGAATCTTCCATTCTAACGTTTACAAATCCCTTACTCGTTGTGATATTTGCCACTCTTTTTACAAAGGCACGTTACCGCACATATCAATGGTGTGGTGTTGTGCTAGGATTAATTGGCGTAATGATTACAATGGGGGCACAGGTTACCATTCAAATCGGTCTTATTTTTGGTATTCTTTCTGCTGTTTTTTGGGCAGTGGCAACATTGCTAGCTAAAAAATGGGGTGTTTTATTTGATACCTGGGTTTTATCAGCCTATCAAATGCTTTTTGGTGGTTTCATTCTATTACTAGCCAGTTTCTTGCTTGAGCAACCATTTTTTATTGTGAATCGGACTTCTATCTTTATTTTGTTATGGTTAAGTATTTTCTCATCGATCGTTCAATTTGCTGGCTGGTACTATCTTCTACAAAATAGTGATCCTGGCAAAACGAGTGCTTATTTATTTTTGGCCCCTTTTTTTGGAGTATTAACAGGCTGGGCACTGTTGGATGATCCCCTTAAGCTTTCATTAGTAGTAGGAGGTGTCTTTATTATTGCTGGAATCTATTTAGTAAATCGTAATTTTACTGCAAAAGATAAGAAAAATCTCCGCGATGAGATGGTAGACGATAAAAGTCTAGTCTAGGTTATATCCATGTTAAAAACTTCTTTAAAGCCGGTTCGTCCTTTTTCAGTGACTTTAATAGCTCGGATGGATGGGACACGCGTAATCCATTCCAGGTTTAAAAAATGTGTCAGCAGTCCGTGACCGAGTGCTCCACCAAGATGATATCGCCGTTCGCTCCAATCTAAGCAGGCATGAGAAAATGAACGACGCATTTTTTTAAATTCATCTAAATCCAGACCGAAATCCGCAAAAAACTTTTCACCTTCAGTGGTAATGACAAACTGTTTTTGGTCTAGCTCTAAATAACTAGCATTAAGCAATGATTCTGTTAATTGCACACCTAATTTACCAGCTAAATGGTCGTAACAGGTTCTTGCATCCTGTAGAACTTTCATTTGACTGGATTGCTTTAATGAACGCACTTCTGGTGGCGGAGACATTGCTAGGAAGGATTCCAGTAATTGTGCAATGTCTTCACCTGCTAGCCGAAAATATCGATGACGACCTTGCTTTTCTACTTTGACAAGCTTGCCATCCACTAACTTAGCGAGATGAAAGCTAGCTGTCTGAGGTTTAATGGCGGCCATATATGCTAATTCACTAGCTGTATGGAAGCGGCCATCCATCATACTAGCAAGCATTGTGGCTCTTGAGGTTTCACCTAGAAGGGAAGCAATTTCAGCAATATTTGGATTAATCCCCATTTGTCACAATCCTTTCTCAATCGATGTTTATTTTTCGTAACAGTATTTATCGTTTACAATAATACATATAGAGGAGGGAGTAAATACATGGAAACGTATTATGCTGTAATTTTTACATCACAAAGAACCGAAAAGGATGGAGCGGGCTATGCTAAGATGGCAGAAGTTATGGATAGCCTAGCACAAAAGCAGCCAGGCTTTATTCGTGTAGAAAGTGTTAGAGATGCCGAAGGGAAGGGAATTACGGTATCCTATTGGAAAACGTTAGAGGCTATTCAAGCGTGGAAGGAAAATGCCAAACACTTAGTAGCACAGCAATTTGGGAAAGAAAATTGGTATACGCTATATCATGTGGAAATTTGTCAGGTCATGAAAGAATATTCTTTCACCAAATAATGAAGCCTTTTATAGAGGGAGTTCCTATATGACTACGTTTATTTTAGAAGAATGGCACGAACAACGGAAAAATTTCAATCCATCTGACCCAGCTAGCATAAATCAAATGCATGGATTTAAAGAACAAGTGAAACTTGATGAACAAACAGAGGGAAATGTAAGAATACTTGTTGAAATCTACTGTTTGCTTAGAATGTACCCTGAGGCATATAAGCTTTTTACCACAGTAATGGATTTGGAGAATAAGAAAGATCGAAAGAAATATGGAGCCCTGAAATATTATATGGATAATCCAAATTATAGTAGGCCTTTGTATCCTTGTAAAATACGAGAGGGTGAAACAAAAACTGTTATACCGAAGTTTAAATATCTACCATACCCACTACAATCAAAAATTTTTAAAGCGCAAAAAATTGTTACTTGTGATTGCTGTAAGGAGGAAGTAGATGTTTATTATTCTGGAGGTATTTATGCCATTGAAAGGGCTGAGTATCTTTGTCCGACATGTATACATAGTGGTGCAGCCGCTAGAAAATACGATGGTTCTTTCCAGGAGGATCTCATAAATGATGAGAATGTTGTAAATGCAAATTATACTGAGGAAGTCATGTATAGAACACCTGGATATGTTAGCTGGCAAGGCAATAATTGGGTGGCTCATTGCTCGGATTATTGTGCCTTTATTGGCTATGTCGGTTGGCGTGAATTATTGGAGCGAGGCATTACAGAGCAATTTGAAAATTTTACTGCTTTTTCTACAATAGAGTTATCCGAATCATTGGTGAATGATGGTCATCATCAAGGGTATTTATTTCAATGCTTAGAATGTAGTCATTATGTTCTGTATTCTGATTTTAGTTAAATGAATGCAGTGGAAAAACTGTTGAACAAAGGAGAAAAATATTTGACCGATTTTTTTCAACGATACAATGATTCGATTTAACAGAAGACTCCCACCTCTACAGATGGTGAGATGAATGCAGTTTTGGTTTTTTTCAGTTGGATGTCCAAACACCTACTGAATGAAGATAAAAGGCGTCTACTAAGTTAATCACTTAGTGGGCGTTTTCAATCTAATTGCGGTTTATATCATAAAATGATATATTGTTTTGTGATATATCATTTTGTGATATATTGGAGGTGTAGATATTGAAATCTTTAGAGCATTTAACAGACTCGGTTTTTTATATTATGGCAGCATTAACCGAGCCACGTCATGGCTACGCTGTTATGAGCTTAATAGAAGAAAAGACAAGGGGAACATTTATCGTTGGACCAGCATCCCTATATACCATTATCAAAAAACTAATAGCTGAGCAGCTAATTCAAATTCATGATGACACAGATTCTCGTCGCAAGGTCTATATCTTAACTCGTAAAGGCCGTGACATATTACTTCAAGATATAGAAAGAAGAAAGGGCATGATTTATATGGCAGAGCAGGGATTACAAAGGGGGCATATTTAGTGTTAAAGAAGAGATATATGGTATCAAATGGTTTAGCTTTTTTTGAGGAGCTCGATATGAAGAAATTAAGTAAAAAGGCTGCAAAGGGTTGGCATTTAAAAAGATTTCGATTTGCTGGCTATGAGCTCGAGAAGGGTGATGCAGAAGACGTTATTTATAATATTGATTACCGCACATTACCCGCAGATGAAAAAGATGAATATTTTGAGCTATTTGCATTTGGTGGGTGGACACATGTTTGTTCAAGCGCAGATATGCATATTTTTAAGGCAACACCGGGAACTACCCCTATCTATAGTGATGTTGAGTCTGCAATCGATAAATTAGCCCGTCTAGCAAAGCCTGTTAATATCGTGGCATCTATTATGCTGGCAATCTCAATGATTCTGTGGATATGGATGACAGTGTCGTCAGGAACACTTCATCACATTGCACAGCAAGGATTTGCCTGTTCTCTTATTATCACAGTTCCAGCGTTGATGACTTCTGGTGGGGTTTACTATCATATGTGGAAGAGTTTACGAGTAAATTCTAAAAGATTTATAAAGAACAGCTGAATGAAAAGCTGTTCTTTTTTCTTTATTCAGCAAATGTTTTTATGTCGAAAGTATAGCGGCTGCTACAATTACGCCAAGGCGAAATTGATATTTTGCTGAAAACTATTGAGTCCATGAAATAAAGATGTCATAGTTACTATAATAAGCGCTTCTTAGCTCATATCGTACGATGTTAGTATGAGAATGGAGGAATGAAAAATGTCAATTGAACAATTAGGTGAATGGTTACAATCCTCAAAAAGGACAGTAATTTTAACAGGGGCTGGCATGTCAACAGAAAGTGGTATACCAGATTTTCGTTCAGTATCAGGATGGTGGCAAAATATTGATCCTCGTACAGTAGCCACTACTGAGGCATTGGCACAAAATTATACATTATTTCATGAATTTTATAAAATGCGCATTGAACATTTAGAAAATGTAGCACCACATGAGGGGCATAAAATTCTTGCGGATTGGGAAAAGCGTGGCATTGTATCTTTAGTGATGACTCAAAATGTAGATGGGTTTCATCAATTGGCAGGTAGTCAGAGGGTGGAAGAATTACATGGTTCGATTCGCTTGATTCGCTGTCACCGCTGTCAGCAAGCCGCTTCAATGAATTGTTTTTTGAATAAGGAGAGCTGTAGACATTGTAATGGAAAATTACGGCCAAATGTTGTACTTTTTGGTGAAAGTTTACCTCAAGAGAGCTGGCACAGATCGATGGATGCTATTCAATCAGCGGAGCTTGTACTTGTCATTGGTACCAGCCTTGAAGTGTATCCTGTGAATCAGCTCCCCACGATGGCAAAAGGGAAAACTGTCTATATCAATTTAGATATAACACAGCACACAGTACCGTTTGATTTAATTATCGAAGGGAAAACAAAGGAAGTGTTGCAACAAGTGCAAATTTAAAAGAGGGCGCCTAGAAATCGACAGGCGCCTAAAACATTTGTGGTAAAAACTCCTTCATAAATCGTTGATTTTTTCGTAACCATATTTTCAAAACCATTCGATGTGTAAGCAGTCTTTGTCTTTTATGAGGTCTAGCTTTTGCTTCTATTAAGCTTCGCAGTAGAATACTTGTTTCTGTTGCAAATAATTGTGGATCAACAAGAACATCAAGCTTATAATCGATTAGCTGAGCGGCCTGAACTTTGGCGAGTAACTTCGAAAAGAGGCTATTCATTTCCTGAAAATTTTCTTCTAACTCTAAGTCGATTAAGGTATATAATGTTTGTTCAATTTCAGTTTCAAGTATTTGTAAATCGTATGTTGAAGGTATCAAAAAATCACCCCTTTCTTATACCATATAAAATCCAAGTGTCGCACAAAGTATTCCAAGCAAAATGGATGAACTCATATAAATAATCGCATGGCTCCATTTCTTCTGTTCAACGAGTTGTAGTGATTCAAAGCCAAATGTTGAAAAGGTTGTATAGGCCCCTAAGAAACCAATTCCAATAAAATGCCACAGCCAATCGCTTAGATGTAACGCAAACAAAACTCCAAGTGCGAAAGAACCTGTTATATTGATGAAAAATGTTGTCCATGGATATGTATGAACTATCCATTTCCCTAAATAAAATCTAGTCAATGCACCTAAAAATCCACCGATACCAATAAGAATCATTCGAAACGCCCCTTTGCCAGCTTATGTCCTAGCCATGCACAAATTAATCCACCAACAACACTTATGAGACAATAAAGTAGGGCTTGTATCCATTGATGATCTTGAAGAAGTAATAGGGTCTCCAAGGAAAATGTCGAAAAGGTTGTAAAGGCACCAAAAAAGCCTGTCCCAATGCCTAACACTATGGGGGAACGCTTTGGAAAAGCTGTAAAAAGCCATGCTAAAAAGAAGCAACCTATTATGTTAATACAAAGTGTTGTAACTGGAAAACTACCTGTATTGGGAAAAAATAGGCTAAGACTATAACGACTGATGGCCCCTAAAAATCCTCCAATTCCCACTGCTAAAAATGATTTCAAAGTTAGTCGCTCCTTAATTTTATCTTGTACAAGCAGGTAGTAATTTTATCTTGTACAAGCAGGTAGTAATTTCATCGTCAATATTTATATAAGAAGTCACCAAGTTGTCTCAGGGGTCTACGCGATTTAAAATTCAAATACTATAAAGATTTTATCATGAGTGGTTATGCAATGCCCGCTATTCGATGAGCATTTGAAATCACAGAATAGTAATTCATTGCTTTAAAGCGCTAATTATTTCTTGAAAAAAGTAAAAAATAACAGGAAGATAGTTGACAAATATTTCTAAAGTGTGATAATCTTCAAGAACACTATAACAAATCAAGTAAAGGAGGGCATGACAATGTTTAATTTAACAGTATCATTTCAAAACACATTTGCATACATTGTCCGTGCCTAACTTTTTTCTATCGCAGTAAAAAGGCATGGTTTACACTTTGCCTTTTATAAGAGACACATGCTCTTTTTGGGGGATGTGTCTTTTTTGTTGCGTAAAAAGTTGTAGTGATAACACAAAAAGGAGTGTAGATAGTATGCGAAGTACAGGTCAAAACGTGATTTTCAACAAGGAATTTCTGGATAGTGGGTAGCAATGCTTTAACAGCACGAGGGAAAGAAGGTTATAATGTATGTTTGATGTTTTAAGTAAGCTAAGCTGGTTTTTTAAGCAATACTGGAAGCAATATACTGTGGCAATCGTGTTCTTAATAATAGCCAGCGCTTTAGAGGTAGTACCTCCGTATTTACTAGGGTCCATTATTGATATATTGACTGCTGGGGAAATGTCACCAGCTATTTTATCAAAGTATATTTTGATATTTGTGGGGATCATTATAGGTGGTTATGCCCTAAATTTTGTGTGGCAATTCCGACTATTTGAAGGGGCTATTAATCTAGAAAAAATATTACGTCGGAATCTTATGCAGCATTTTTTACGTATGACACCAACGTTCTATGAAAAAAATCGCACTGGGGATTTAATGGCTCGTGCAACTAATGATTTAAACGCCGTATCATTAACTGCTGGGTTTGGGATTATGACCCTGATTGATTCGACGATTTATATGGGATGTATTATTTTTGCCATGGGCTATATGATTTCATGGAAGCTTACATTTTTTGCCATGCTCCCTGTTCCAATCATGGCTATTCTTATTCAATATCTAGGGAAAATTGTGCATGAGCGTTATATGAAGGCGCAAGATTCATTTGGAGAGCTGAATGATAGTGTGCTAGAGTCGGTTGCAGGTGTACGAGTTGTACGTGCATATGTGCAAGAAAAAAAGGATGAGGCAAATTTTGCTGAGATGAGTGAAATTGTCTATGAAAAAAATATGCATACAGCAAAAATTAACGCTTTATTTGGACCGATTACAAAAGTAGGTACTGGCATTAGTTATGTTGTAGCACTTGGCTATGGTGCCCATTTGGTTGCCACTGAGGCGATGACAGTAGGGCAACTTGTGACATTTAATGTTTACTTGGGGTTAGCAGTTTGGCCAATATTTGCCATCGGAGAGCTTATTAATGTGATGCAGCAAGGAAATGCTTCTCTTGATCGTGTACAGGAAACGCTTAACTACGAGGCTGATGTTCAAAATATTGCGAATCCACAAATGATTGCGACACCTAATGGAATTGGCTTTGATGATTTAACATTCCAATATCCTATGAGTCAGGTGAAAAACCTTCAACGGATATCATTGTCGCTGAAAAAAGGGCAGACACTTGGCATTGTTGGGAAAACGGGAGCTGGTAAAACAACGTTCCTACGACAATTATTACGTGAGTATCCAATCAGTGAGGGACAGCTATCAATAGATGGAGTAGATATTACTGCACAAACGAAAGAGCAATTACTCGATTGGATTGGTTATGTACCACAGGATCATGTGTTGTTCTCACGTACAATTCGGGAAAATATTTTATTTGGAAAAGAAGATGCAACACAGGCTGAATTGCAACAGGCGATTCACGCTGCATACTTTGAAAAGGATTTAGAAAATTTACCAATGGGTCTTGAAACACTTGTGGGTGAAAAGGGCGTCTCCCTTTCAGGAGGACAAAAGCAACGTGTGTCCATTGCACGTGCCTTAATTAAGGATCCTGAAATTTTAATGCTGGATGATTCATTATCTGCTGTAGATGCTAAAACAGAGGCAAAAATTATTGAAAATATTCAACGGGAACGTCAAGATAAAACGACAATTATTACCACACATCGATTATCAGGCATACAGCATGCAGATATAATCATCGTGCTAGATGAAGGTCAAATTATTGAACAGGGCACACATGAGCAGCTTCTTGCACTACAGGGATGGTATAAAGAGCAATTCGACCGTCAGCAGCTAGAAGGAGGTGCCTCATGAGTACGAGTCAACGTTTAACACGCTACGCCATGTACTTTAAAAAACCAATTTTCCTTGGCTTATTTTTCTTAACAATTGCCGTATTTACCGAGCTTGTTGGGCCATTTATTGCCAAACATATCATTGATAATTATATGACAATCGGTCACATGGAAATAAAACCAATTACATGGCTGTTACTAGTATATTTAATTTTAGCAATTGCTACTGCGGTATTACGCTATTTTATGTATATTTATTTGCAAATTGGTGCTAACCGCGTAGTACAAAAATTGCGTAAGGATGTATTTGAGCATATTCAAACACTACCAATACAATATTTCGATAATTTACCAGCTGGAAAAATTGTAGCCCGTGTTACGAATGATACGGAGGCAGTTCGAAATTTATATGTACAGGTACTATCCAATTTTGCAACGAGTTTCATTTCAATTATTGGTGTTTACATTGCACTTTTCATTTTAAACTGGAAAATGGCTATGTTAGCCTTACTCATGATTCCAGTTATTTATTTATGGATGATTTTATATCGTAAATTTGCTTCTAAGTATAATGATGTCATTCGTACCAAAATTGCAGATATCAACGCTATGATCAATGAATCCATTCAAGGAATGACAATTATTCAGGCATTTCGTCGAGAGCAGCAAATGACAAAGGAATTTGATGATATGAATAATGAGCATTATGCGTATGAACGCAAGCTGCTTGTTCTTGATTCAGCGACTTCCTTTAACCTTGTTAATACATTAAGATTGATCATGTTTACAGTCTTTATTTTCTACTTTGGTACACAGTCCTTTACGGCAACGCAAGTGATATCCGCGGGAACCTTGTATGCCTTTGTGGATTACTTAACAAAATTATTCAATCCTATCACAAATATTGTCAATCAGTTTTCTCAGCTGGAACGTTCACTTGTTGCAGGAAAACGTGTATTCGAGGTGCTGGATATTAGTGGTGAGCCTGTCTCTGAAAAAAGCATACCAAGATATGAAGGAAATGTGGTTTTCGAAGATGTTTCCTTTGCCTATAAAAACGAGGAATATGTATTGAAAAACCTTTCCTTTGAAGCTCATCAAGGCGAAACAATTGCCTTAGTAGGTCATACTGGATCTGGGAAAAGCTCTATTATGAACCTATTATTCCGCTTCTATGATCCATCTAAAGGAAAAATTACTATCGATGGTATAGATATTACTTCGGTGCCACGACAAACAATGCGTGAGCATATGGGCATTGTTTTACAGGACCCATATTTATTTACGGGAACGATTGCTGCGAACGTTAGTTTAAATAACCCTAAAATCTCACGTGAAAAAATAGAAGCTTCATTGAAGGCTGTTGGTGGGGAGCGTGTTTTAGCTAATCTACCAAATGGCTATGATGAGCCAGTGATTGAAAAGGGGAGTACGTTGTCATCTGGACAGCGGCAGCTTATATCCTTTGCTAGAGCGCTAGCCTTTGACCCTGCTATTTTAATATTAGATGAGGCTACTTCAAATATTGATACAGAAACAGAGGAAATTATTCAGCATGCGATGGATGTGCTGAAAAAAGGGCGTACAACATTTATCATTGCGCATAGACTTTCTACTATTAAAAATGCAGACCGTATCCTTGTATTAGATCGAGGTAAGATTGTAGAGCGAGGTACACATGATGAATTATTAGCACAGGGCGGTATTTACGAAAAAATGTATCAGATGCAGGCAAATTCATTGCATCAATAATTAGGTTTGATAGATGGAAGCCCCACTTTACAAAAAAAGTGGGGCTTTTTTTAAGATGTGCTTTTTACATATTTAAAGACATTAACGAAGAACAATAACATAGAAAGACCTACAGCAATACCACCACCTGATACGAAGAGCTCAAATAACCAGTGAGGTACATCAATATATACCATCATCATGCCGACCAATAGAAATGGCAATCCGATATTATAAAGCCAAAATTGAGCTCTTGCAAGCCCTGTTTCGGCTGCATCCTTATAAATAGAATAAATTAAACCAATGAATCCAGTTGTTAGCCAACCTACTACACCAATATGAGCATGTGTTGCTGTCCATTGAAGCTGAATTGTATAATGCATAAACAGTCCAAACGCCAAAACAATCACTAAATACATGACTGAAATCTTTATCCATTTGGCACCCATTATCACCAACTCCTTTCTTTAAAAGTGATTTAGCTAGCTATTTCAGTTTATTCTTGTCGAAGAAAAAAGGTGACATAGCATTCTTTGTAAAATAATGAAGGTGTTTCATTGTAAAAGGCAAACTTTTTCCGTAGAATAAAGTGATAAAAGTTGAAATTTACCAATTGGAGGAACTATGAAAAGGAAATTTATAATTTGTACAATGATCTTTCTGCTGTGCTGCTTTCCAATCACTTTTATGGACAATGTGGAAGCAAGTGAACAAACAATGACAACAAAAGTGAATAGTATTATCTCAAAAAACTGGAAGAATAATGAGTACAGTATTACCGTACGAGATATGGAGACAGGAAATATCCTTTACAACAAAAACGGTGATAAAATGATACGTCCTGCTTCAACACATAAGCTTTTAGTGAGTGCTGCTGCATTGGATATGCTTGGATCAGATTATCGATTTGAGACAAAGGTCTATGTCGATGGACCAATAGAAGAGGGTGTTCTTCATGGCAATATTTATTTACAGGGCGGAGGAGATCCAACGCTTTTACCAGCTCATTTAGAATCATTTGCTAATGGACTAAAAAAAATAGGGATTTCAAAAATCACAGGCTCCTTAATTGCCGATGATACATGGTTTGATAAAGATCGTTTAGCAAAAGGCATTGTTCCTCAGGATGAAGCACTATCCTATGCATCACGTATTTCAGCATTAACGATTTCACCAAATGATCAATATGATATTGCTACTGTGCAAGTAAAAGTGACTGGCTCAAAGATTGGGACTGTGGCAAATGTTCAGCTTGCCCCGTTTGCTAGTACAATTCCCATTGTAAATAAGACTAGAATCGTTAAAAAGGGTGAAAAAAATACCGTAGCAATTACACGAGAATATGGTACAGACCGTATTGTTGCTAAAGGAAATTTACCAGCTGGTACAGAGAAAAGTACATATGTGACTGTTTATGATCCAACTTTGTATACACTTGATGTATTTCGGGAAAAATTACTAGCAAAGGGAATCCAAACAATGCCTCTGGAGGTTGGCGAGGTACCCGACAATGCAATGAGAGTAGGAATTTCCTATTCGAAGCCATTAAAGGATATTAATTTTCGATTTTTAAAACTAAGTATAAATGGTATGGGAGAAATGCTCACAAAGCAACTTGGACGGGAACTACTTGGAGAAGGAAGCTGGTCAGCAGGCATTCAAGCAATTCGTACATATGGTAATGATAATGGGCTAAATATGGAGCAGTGGTATTTTGAAGATGGTTCAGGTCTAAATCATCAAAATCGTGTAAGCAGTATGCAAGAAAGTCTACTGTTGTATAAAATTCGAAGTAAGTCTTGGTATTACTCCTACTTAGATGCATTGCCTCATGCAGGAAGAAAAGGCAAGCTTGTTGGGGCGACATTAGAAAATCGCTTGCAGGGATATAGTGTATCTGCTAAAACTGGGTATATTTCTGGTGCTCATGCCTTAAGTGGCTATGTCAAAGGGAAAAGTGGTAAGTGGTATATTTTTAGTATTTTAACACAGGCCAATAAAACGTCAGCTATCCCAACCATAGATGCCATTGTCAAGCAGATTGCAAATGAATTATAAAGGCTTCGCGATAAGGAGTCTTTATGTAATCACAAAGCCGATTCTGGGCGCAATTATACCATGGCAAAATTGATTGGACGGTGATCAATTGCCAAAAATTATCGATACAGTGATAGAAAAATACGGTAAACTAGATGTGCTAGTTAATAACGCCCATGCGCAATACAAGTTACAATAGAAGATACGACACAGGCAGATCTTGATTTATCATTTGGGATAGGATTTTTTATTCAATGTAAAACAGCATTCCCTATTTAAAAGAAACAAAATGTTATTAACTATGCATCTGGTGCTGGCTTACAAGGGCATGAAACACAGTCGGCTTATACGGGGTCTGTCTTGCGTTGCAGCAAATGAATGGGGACGTTTTGATATTAATGTAAATAGTATTAGTCCACTTGCATTCACCAGGTTTACAAGCATAGGCAAAAGCACAACCCAAGTATTATGGAGCTGTTAGAAGTAAAATCCCGCTAGGTTGCTTCGGTGATGTTGAATAAGATATTGGTCGTGTAGCTGTTTTGATGCGCAATATATCACTGGCCAAACCATTATGGGGTGGGGGTTTAGTGATGCTTCACTAATTACTTGGGGCTTCGAGGAGGATTTTTTTGAAACAAACAAATATTTTTAAACTCATTCATATGATTGAGCAAATGAACAATGCTAATATTATTCGTTTTACAAAATCATTTCCCTATCCATTAGGGATTTCACCAATTCTAGTTTTAAATGAGCTTCAGACAAAAGGACCTCAAAAACAAGCTGAATTAGCAGAAACGATTGGCTATACAAAAGGAGCAATGACGAATATTGCTGAAAAATTAGTCAAGCTCGGTTTGGCCGAACGATTATATGATCCATCTGATCGCCGTACAATTCGCTTACAAATTACAACAGAAGGTGAAAAAGCCTTATCAAAAGCCCAATCCATTGGACAAGAAGTTTTTATACAGCTTTTTGAAGTATTGAATGAGGAAGAGATTGCACACTATTTACTGATTCAAGAAAAATTAGTGCAAGGAATACAAGACAAAAATATATAGATATAGGAGTCGCTTCATTATGAGGTGGCTTTCTTTATTGTAAAATATATACATAATTTAGCTCGCAGGATTGAAAATTATGTAGATACATTTTATAATTGAATTGTGGTTCTAATATAGAGACATTCGAGGTGAAAAATGGCATTAAAAACATTAGATAATTCATTAGAAGTGTTAAAATATTTTAGTAAAGAGAATCCAGCATGGGGCGTGCGTGAATTAGCAAAAGAAATGAATATAAGCCATTCTATCATTTACAGGATTTTAGCTACCTTTGAAAATCATGGCTTTTTAAACCAGAACCCTGAGACCAAAAAATATGAATTAGGACTGCGTTTTTTAGAATATGGGCAAATGGTAAAAGAAAAATTGAATCTTTCTGATTTTGTTTTACCAATCATGAAAAAACTATCTGAGGAAATAAAAGAATCCGTTTTTTTAACATGGCTTGACGGAGCAGATGGTGTAACGGTTGAAATTGCAGAAAGCTCGCAAACAATTAAGTTCTCTGTTTCAATGGGGACTCGTACACCGTTATACATAGGTGCTTCTTGTAAGACCATTATGGCTTACCTTCCAGAAGAGAAGCAGAAGGACATTATGAATAGTGGCATGAAAAAGTTAACAACTGAAACAATTACAGACCCTGAGGAACTGTTAATTGATTTAGACAAGATTCGAACGCAGGGCTGGTGCTTCACTACAGGAGAGTATGCTCATTCAGTATTTGGTCTCGGTGTACCACTATTTAATAATAAAGGTGAGATTATTGCTTCATTAACCATTGCTGGCCCTAATTATCGTAAACCAGTAGAGGAAAAGCTACCTGATATGGTCAAAGTGCTCCAATATGCAGCGATGAGTATCCAACGATATTTCGATCAATTTAGCTTTAAATTATATCATGAGTAATCCACAAAAGGCTCAGATGTTTTCTCTATGCTGAGCCCTTGCTTTTGTTAGTTATCGAAATTCTTTTATCAATGAAATGGCATCATCAATTTCCTTGAACGTATTAAAATAATGTGGCGAGAAACGAGCCATCTTATTGATGTTGTTACGTTCCATAATTGTATTTGCCATAAAGGTGCCTGCCTCAATAATAACTCCATGCTGTGCTAAATAATCGGTCACATCATCTGGTGAAATACCTTCAATATTAAAAGGGGTAATTGATAAACGGTTTGCTACTTGCTGGGGCCCATATATGATCATACCTTCTATAGATTGAAGCTGCTCTAGCAAATAAGTAGTTAGTCGCTTTACTTGCTGATGAATGGCATGAATGCCAATATCATTTGCATAATCGATAGCCGCACCTAATCCTAAAATACTAGGAATGACAGGGCATCCAGGTTCAAAGCGTTTGGCTGTTGCTACAAAAGAATAGTCATCGTTGCGATAGTCCCAATTGGTGCTTCCCCACCCAATCATAATCGGTGTTAGTGCTTGAATAAGCTCTTCACGAACATAAAGAATACCTGAGCCTTCTGGACCTCGGAGCCACTTTCGTCCACTGGTAAGTAAAAAATCACAGTCAAGATCTTTGACATCGATAGGAATCAAGCCCACTGTTTGGTTAGCATTGATTAATGTTAAAATATTCTTTTTCTTGGCTAGCTGACATATTTCCTTTGCCGGCTGAAGAGCACCTGAAGCATTAGACATATGTGCAAATGCAATCATTTTTGTTTTAGGTGTTATGAATTTTTCTAATTTTTCTAGATCCACCATATAGTTTAAGTTTGTTTTAAAAACCTTCAAATGAACTCCTTGTTGCTTAAGTGCAAGCCAAGGCACATAGTTACTTAGCATCTCTGTATCCAAAACAATGACTTCATCGCCTTTTTCCCATGGCAGACCACCTGAAACAAAATTAATAGCCATTGAACCGTTTGGGACAAAGGCAATTTCTTCTTTTTTTGCGCCTATAAATATTGCTGATTTTTCACGAACGATATCAATATTTTCATAAGTTTCCTGACGAAATGACGGCAAATAGGGGCCAATGCTAGCTTGTTTCTGTATATAGCTTGTCATGGCATCTACTACTGGCTGCGGCATTGCAGAAGCAGCAGCTGTATTAAGATAGATATATTTGTCCAGTAGCGGCATATCCTTTTGAATCTTTTTTATATCAATTGTCATGTCTATCCCAGCCTTATAAATTGATTAATTCTTTGGAAAACGTCATTAAATTTTCATAGCCATCTTCTGTGACGATTAAGTTATCCTCAATACGGACACCGCCCACATCCTTTACATATATCCCCGGCTCAATGGTAAAAGCCATGCCAGTTTTTAAAACTACCTTATTTTGCTGCATTAAATATGGTTCCTCATGAGCACTTAGTCCGACCCCATGACCTAGTCGATGAGTAAAAAACCTTCCATAGCCAGCATTTTGAATAATAGCTCTTGCAGTATCATCAATTTCATGAGCCGTTATTCCGGGTTTAATAGTCTCTATGGCAGCTTCATTTGCTTGCTTAACGATACTATAGATTTTTTCTAACGTTGGTGAAATTTCTCCTACTGCCACTGTTCTTGTTATATCCGCCACATAGCCTTTATAAATCGAGCCAAAATCTAAAACAATTAATTCACCAGCTTCAATTGTTTTCGTAGAGGCTCTACCATGTGGAAGTGCACCTCTATAGCCAGAGGCAACAATTGTCCCAAATGGTGTTCCTTCAGATCCACGACGTCTCATTTCATACTCTAATTGCGCAGCCACCTCCATTTCTGAAATCCCAGCTTTAATCATTGGTAATGTTGCTTTGAGACTTTCCTCTACAATGTTCACAGCTTGTCTCATTAATTGAATTTCGTTGCTATCTTTATTTATACGAAGTTCTCGAATCACTTCTCCTATATCATATAAATGCTCATATGTAAGTCCTTCAATTGTTCTTTGCTCTTTCACATGCATGGAATCGAATTCTACTCCCACAATACCCAATAAGCCTATTTGTTGCTTTAATTGCTGAAGCGCATGAAAAGGTCCTTCTTCATCTGAATAAGAGAAAGTAGCATTACTGTTTTGGGTATCCATTTTATTTAACTCTACTTGCGGCATTAAAAAATATAGTTTTTCGTCTTTCGTGATTATTGCTAAAGCTATGCGTTCACTTTGTTTTAAATGTAAGCCCGTAAAATAGTACATATTGGGTCCTGGAACCAATACAGCCATGTCGATAGAGCTTTTCTTCATAAGGGAGACTAATTTTTCTCTTCTTTTTGTATACATTGAAAATACCTCCTAAATGTTAGTAAAATCACTCAATATTGTTTCGTTTATAGAGACAATGTATCTATAAATTTTAAAAATAGTATATATCAACAATAATGAATTTTCAATTAATCAGAAAATTATTTCATGGTGATATGGTTTACAAAGATTTTTAAATCAGGCAGTAGGTATTTAACTTTTCAAAAGATTGGGTAGATAACTACCAATTAAGGAATAGATTGGCGTATAATTAGCAAATACTAGTGTACGTCTTTTTTTCGTCCAATATGCATATAAATAGACTATATTAACTTTTTTCCAACTTAAAACGTCAAAAAGAGGGGTAAACTTTTTTAGCAAGAAAGGACTTATGTATGGAAAAAAATATGAAGCGCTCTAAAGAGAAAAAGAGCAAGAAGAAAATATGGCTTTGGATATTAGGCAGCCTAGTAGCAATTTTTTTAATTTTTATAGGTACTGCTTATTATGCCATTCAGAAAACGATGAATAAAATAAATACACCCTTAATTGAATCAGCGGACAATGGGGGGATAGAGCAAAAAACAGTAACAAAAAAGGAACCATTCTCTGTATTACTGCTTGGAGTGGATGAGCGTAAAGATGATAGTGGACGTTCAGATACAATGATTGTTGTAACGGTTAATCCTGAAAAACAAACGATGAAAATGCTTAGTATACCACGAGATACACGGACGGAGATTATAGGTCATGATTCTGTTGACAAAATTAATCATGCCTATGCATTTGGGGGAGTTCCCATGGCAGTCGATACGGTAGAGCATTTTTTAGATATTCCAATTGATTATTATGTGTTTATTAATATGGATGGCTTCCTTCAAATCATTGATACGATTGGTGGCGTTACCATCGAAAATGACATGGATTTAACCTATAATTCCTATCATTTTCCAAAGGGAGATGTCACTTTAACAGGTGATGAGGCACTCATTTTTTCTCGCATTCGATATGAAGATCCGCGTGGTGATTTTGGTCGACAAATTCGTCAACGGCAAATTATTGAGGCAGTTATGAAAAAGGCTTCTTCCACATCATCTATACTAAAGGCTACAGATATGCTGGAAGTTGTCGGGGATAATGTCCGTATGAATTTCACCATGAAAGATTTAATTCAATTACAAAGTATTTATAAAAAAATGGATCGCAATATTGATCAGCTGTCATTTGAAGAGGGAGATGGCACAAAAATCAATCATATATGGTACTATATTCCAAATGATGCAGAGCTTCAAAAAATTCAAGCAGAGTTAAAAGAGCATTTAAAATAAACGGGAAGGAGGTTGAAAGGTTATTTTTTGAGTAATGTAGCTGTAAAAATTTGATCGTGAAGGGGAGGGAGATGAATGAATGGGAGGACCCAGGTGCTTAGGTATACAGCTCTCAATAATTGCATGCAAAGCTATGTACCTAAACGTAAGGCTCAAAAACATCCAATCAGATCTTCTATACAGCAGTTACAACTATTGTGCTTAAAAATCTTTATGTAAACATAAAAAATCATTCAGGTAGGGTGCATGCCTAGTTGAATGATTTTTTTCTTTTTTATCTTCGTTCAGCAGAAGACTCCATCTCTACAAGTGGTGGAATGAATGCGGTTTTGGTTCCTTTTTGGTGGGTGTCCAAACACCTACTGAAATAGAGGAACTCAGGCTAAGAACTTCACTTCCTGTGAAAACGCCTGAGTGACTAACATCATGTTGCTGCCGCTACGTTAGCACTACGCTTTCGCACAAAAAACATCATGTTGCTGCCGCTACGTTAGCACTACGCTTTCGCACAAAAAACATCATGTTGCTGCCGCTACGTTAGCACTACGCTTTCGCACAAAAAACATCATGTTGCTGCCGCTACGTTAGCACTACGCTTTCGCACAAAAAACATCATGTTGCTGCCGCTACGTTAGCACTACGCTTTCGCACAAAAAACATCATGTTGCTGCCGCTACGTTAGCACTACGCTTTCGCACGAAAAACATCATGTTGCTGCCGCTGCGTTAGCACTACGCTTTCGCACGAAAAACATCTGTTGGCCCAAAGCTCCCGGCGGATGTCACGGATTTTCAAAGGAATGAATAAAAGGATGTTAGCCTAAAACCTTCGCATCCTGCGAAAACGGCTAACTGACCTGCCTCGGTGCTGCTGTCGCTACGCTTTCGCGCAAAAAACATCTGCAGGCCTGGGCACAATTCAAAATCCGGACGCATTGTTTATCTGTAGCGAAGCAAAGTGGCAGCTACAATTACGCCAAGGCGAAATTGAATTGAAATGTCAGAAAATTTAGTGTATACTTTTATTTAGAAATGGTTAAGGGAGTGATTGTGATGATCATAGGCACAATTTTATTAGCAGTTGCATTACCTGTTGGTATTTTTTTAGCAGTAGACTTATTCAATGAACAACACCACTCTGCTACGCAAAGTAACCATTGATAATTAAAACAAATATGAATCAATCTAGGCAAAGTAAAAAAGGCTTTGTCTATTTTTTGTGGCTATGAAACAATTTATGTGAATCATTCGTCAATACACTTTAGAAAATGTTATACTATAAGAAAACAGTATCGGGGAATGAGTATGCAAGAGGAAAAAACAAATTTAAAAAAAGAAATACTATCCTATCTTAAAATTATTGTGATTACAGCTATTGTTGTATTAGGCTGTAAGCAATTTTTATTCGCACCGATTAAAGTGCAGGGTGCTTCGATGTATCCCACTTATCATGATAAGGATATCATTATTGTTAGTAAAACGAGTAAAATTGAACGCTTTGATCAAATTGTTTTTCAATCACCAACAGAGGACGAGTTATATATCAAACGGGTAATTGGTTTGCCTGGTGACACGGTTGAAATGAAGGATGATGTTCTCTATGTTAATGGTAAGGCCTATAAAGAGGATTATGTAAATCGTCAAACGGATGATCCGAATCAATTACGCATTACAGAAAATTTTTCCTTAGAGCAACTGGTCAATGAAAAAAAGGTGCCTGAGGGAATGTATTTTGTTCTTGGTGACAATCGCCTAAAAAGTTACGATAGCCGTCATTATGGTTTAATTTCTAAAGATGCCATTTACGGTGAAGCTAAGGTCACACTCTATCCGTTTAATCAATTCCATATTGGTTCAAAAAAATAAAGAATGCCTAAATAATAAATATGTAAAACTGAAAAGGCAGAAATATTGTTTTCAATCAATATTTCTGCCTTTTGCAATTTATTTTTTTGTCTTTTTAGTTATTTGATAGAGCCGTACATTCTTTATAAGTGGGATAATAGACACAAACCGTTGAATTTTCTACAGTTTCTTTGAGGGGAATTGGCTGTTTTCCTAGTTTAGAGGAAATGTTTGCTGGTTCATTGATTGCAAGCTCTTCTATTACTAGTTCAACGCCATAAAACAACACTAAGAAATAGCATACTAAACCTACTATACGCAAACAATCACCTCGCAATATTCTTTCTAGTATTATGTATGGTCAAATTTGAAAAAATATAAGCTAAATCTAAAATCTTTCTTCTGTAAATGGCATTTTTTATTGTAAGTTGCTAGCTACATGTACAGATAAATGGTATAAAATTCTATTTATAACCATTTTTGTATAGTGAATGTAAATTAGAATCCTAAAAAACTGTTGTCATGTAAAATTCAATATGCTAATATAGCTAGGGTAAATATTTGATCTGTATAACCTCAATAATATGGATTGAGGGTCTCTACCAGGAACCATAAAATCCTGACTACAAAAATTGTGCTTCATTTTTGTAGTCAGGATTTTTTTGTTTTTGTTAGCCTAGAATCCTCTACAGAAATGATATCTAATGGAAGGGTGATTACGATGAATTGGAGAGTTTACATTCTTGCTGCTACTACCTTTGCAGTAGGATTAGTGGAGTTAATTGTTGGTGGTATATTACCAAAAATTGCGGAGGATTTAAATGTGTCCTTAGCAACGGCAGGTCAATTAATTACCATTTTTGCGCTTGTCTATGCAATTTCAGCGCCTGTCCTTTTATCATTAACAGCAAAAGTGGAAAGGAAGCGTTTATATCTTATTTCTTTATTAATCTTCACTATTGGGAATATCATGACATTTTTTAGTACAACATTCCTGACAGTGATGGTTGCTAGAATTTTCACAGCGATGAGCACAGCGTTAGTGATTGTCTTATCCTTAACGATTACAACAAAGATTGTCGAACCAAGACATCGTGCGAAAGCATTGGGGCTTGTTTTTGTTGGTGTTAGTTCCGCACTTGTTATTGGTGTACCAATGGGCATTTTTGTGACAGAGGCATTTGGCTGGCGAGCTGTGTTCTTAGGAATTGCTCTTCTTTCAACGCTATCCATGATTCTTATTGCGTTGCTGCTTGAAAAAATGCCAGTGGTCGAAGTAGTCCCATTAAAGGCTCAAATTAAATCATTGGCTAATTTAAAAATCTTTAGTGCTCAACTAACTACACTTTTTATGCTGGCAGGTCATTATATGCTCTATGCATACCTCACACCGTTTTTAGTAGAAGCATTTCATATGAATGCTTCATGGATTAGTATTTGTTATCTAATCTTTGGAATCGCATCTGTCAGTGGGAATGCACTTGGTGGCTGGTTGAGTGATAAGATTGGTACTGGGAAAGCGATTATCATGGTTGTCTCAGCATTTGCGGTTGTATTATTTAGTATTCCTTATACAATTATTGCCTTACCACTGTTTCTAATTGTCACGGTTTTATGGGGGGCACTTAGCTGGGCACTTACTCCTCCGCTACAAAATTATTTAATACAAATTGATCCGAAAACATCTGATATTCAACAAAGCTTAAATACAGCCGCCTTACAGATTGGAATATCTTTAGGTTCTGCTGTTGGAGGAGCAATGTTTGCTGTAACGGGGTCTGTTATGCATTTATCTAGCTTTGGTGCCATTTTAGTTTTATGTGCATTAGGCTGTGCTATTTTCTCTTTAAAAAGAGCACCAGTTTCTCAAGAGCATGAGCTAGACATAACATCTGCTCAGCATCATTCATAGAAATTTTTATATATCTAGTTTTGGGGAAAATGACCAAAAAAGTCATTTGAAAAGAAGGACAATCATAGCTAGAGATAGAATGTAAGTGTAAGGGAGGTTGGTAAATATATGCAGATAGATTTAACAGAATTTAAAAATGTCAAAGTAGTTGCAACAATTGATCAGACGTTTTATCGAAATGTGGGTGCTATTGTTTTGTATGAAGAGGATTCACATACTTTATCTGTCCGCAAACTAAAAAGAAAAATCGCCAATCAATATATACCAACAGACGAACTCGAAAACTTTATGTTTGATTCTCAAGCTGATGCCATAAAGTTTACACATAAACTCACTAGAATGAGTGCACTTGATTATTTACTAGTGGCGAATAAAGAGAAGCAGTTAAAATAATGTCCTTTGGGAGAATCTATGCATGTGATTGAGGCATTTGGAGTAGCCATATTCCAAATGCCTTTTTTGTATGGATACGATATTCATGGCGAATATTAGTTGACTACTGCTCAAATTGTTATGGCGTATCGTTCAGCTATCAAATAAATAATTAATTTCTCTATTGATTATTATCATACTGGAATAGGACAAGGAATAGATTGTTGTAGTTAAAGTATTTTAGGGGCTCAAGGAGATAGAGATCCGGCTAATGTAATACTATTTTTTGATATTAGTTGAAAGAAAACTACTGATGAGAATCTAAATCTTATTAGCTTTAAGAGGAAACGCCAAAAAACAAAAATTTTACCTATTAAAAGGGATAGAGCCACTAATAAACTATTCTCCTGAATTGCTAGTCAGTGAGAGGGGATTTAGCATAATAAGCTTTAAAAAGGGTACGGCTCGTCTAATCATTTCAAATGGAGGGGGAATCGAATGTCAGAGTATCATCAACAGTCATCAGCTGAAGTTATGAAAACATTGAATGTAACAGAACAAGGATTGAGTGATTATGACGTTCAAAAGAGACAGGAAGTTTATGGCTATAATGTATTGGAGGAAGGGAAAAAGACAAGTACTATAGCCGTTTTCCTTGGTCAGTTTAAAGATTTATTAGTGATTATTTTAATCATTGCTGCATTCGTTTCTTTTTTATTAGGGGAAGTAGAAAGTACAATTGTTATCATGGTTGTTGTTATTTTAAATTCAATTCTAGGCACTGTACAACATGTCAAGGCTGAACAATCTTTGGATAACTTAAAAGCATTAACCTCTCCAATTGCCAAAGTTATGCGCAATAATCAGCTAATAGAGATTTCTTCGGAAGATATAGTCGTTGGTGATCTTCTGTATTTGGAGGCTGGTGATTATATCAATGCAGATGGGCGATTATTAGAAAGCCATAATTTGCATATCAATGAAAGCTCTTTAACGGGTGAATCCATTGCTGTGGCCAAACATATCGATCCAATCAGGGATAGCAATGTCACAGTGGCTGATAAAAAAAATATGGTGTACTCTGGAAGCTTTGTGACCAATGGGCGTGGTATTGTCATGGTTACAGCGATTGGCATGCAAACTGAAATCGGTAAAATTGCCAATCTATTAGATACGGCGAAAGAAAAGAAGACACCTCTACAAATAAGTTTAGATCAATTTGGAGAAAAATTAGCTTTAGGTATTACATTAATCTGTTTAGCCATTTTTATAATTGACCTGTTTCGTGGACGAGCACTAGTAGAATCGTTTATGTTTGCTGTATCGCTTGCAGTTGCAGCAATTCCAGAGGCTTTAAGTTCAATTGTTACCATCGTATTGGCTTTTGGTACGCAAAAAATGGCTAAGGAAAATGCTATTATACGAAAGCTCTATGCCGTTGAAAGCTTGGGAAGTGTATCCGTTATTTGTTCGGATAAAACCGGCACATTAACTGAAAATAAAATGGTGGTTCAAGAGGTCTATGTAGACCAAAAAGTGATTCCACATGATTGGCTACACACAACGAATACAGTCGAGAAAGATTTAATTATCAAGGGATTACTATGTAATGATGCGGTGGAAAGAAATCGAAAGGAAATAGGTGACCCTACTGAAATTGCTCTTGTGAAATTGGGGAAGCAATATGGCTTTGATGAAGCCATTATTAGGGAACGTTATCCAAGAATAGCGGAAATTCCTTTTGATTCAGATAGAAAGCTGATGAGTACTGTAAATAGGATGGATCAGCAATCAATTATGATAACCAAAGGAGCAGTAGATGTTCTTTTACCTAAAGTCGTAAAAATTCAAACATCTGCAGGAATTCTTGATATGAAACCGCACCATCGTCAAAAAATTGAAGCAGCGAATCGTGATTTCTCTATGAATGGGCTAAGGGTACTAGCCATTGCCTATAAGGAGGTAAGGGATAGACAAGCTATCAATGTCAGAGCTGAACGAGATTTAATCTTTGTGGGGCTTGTCGCTATGATGGATCCACCAAGAAAAGAATCCAAAGATGCTGTTGAAAATTGTATAAAGGCTGGTATAAAGCCAGTAATGATTACTGGGGATCATAAAATAACGGCGACTTCTATCGCCACGCAAATTGGCATTTTAAAAGATCCTTCAGAGGCGATTGAGGGGCATGAAATTGCAAGTTTAACAGATCAACAACTGCAGGAAAAGGTGAAAGATTTTTCAGTTTATGCACGTGTCACACCAGAGCAAAAAATTCGCATTGTAAAAGCATGGCAAGATTCAGGGAAGGTCGTTGCCATGACTGGAGATGGCGTTAATGATGGTCCTGCCCTAAAGCAAGCCGATATTGGTGTGGCGATGGGCATTACAGGCACAGAAGTAGCTAAAGATGCCTCCTCAATGATTTTAACCGATGATAATTTTTCAACGATTGTCAAGGCTATTGCAAATGGCAGAAGTATTTATACGAATATTAAAAACGCTATTTTGTTCTTATTATCGGGGAATGCAGGTGCCATTTTTGTTGTGTTATATGCCACTATTTTAGGCTTACCAGTGCCCTTTGCACCTGTGCATCTCTTGTTTATTAACTTGTTGACGGATAGCTTACCGGCTATTGCAATTGGTCTAGAGCCAAATAACAAAAAAACAATGAAGGACAAGCCTCGGGATATCCATCAACCGTTATTGAATAAAGTATTTACCACGCAGGTGGTGCTTGAAGGGATATTAATTGCCATCTCGACCATTATTGCCTTTGAAATTGGATTGTCAACGGGTGATACTTTAACTGCGAGCACGATGGCATTTACTACATTATGTTTATCACGATTAGTTCATGGTTTTAACTCTAGATCAAAAGAATCTATTTTTACCATTGGCGTATTTTCTAATAAATATACTTGGGTGGCATTTTTTATTGGCTTTTTAAGCTTACATGCCGTATTATTTATGCCAATGCTTACAGGCGTTTTTGAGGTTGCTACATTAAGTTTGGCACAATTAGGTTTTATTTATAGTCTGTCTGTTCTACCATTCCTTGTTAATCAGTGGTATAAGCTATTTTTTGTGAGAACTAGATAATAGGTGATAAAAGAAAATGATCAAGGAATTCAAAATGAGGGTGATTTTTGTTCGAGGCTAATCGCTTTGCTGCTACCGCTTCGCTTTCGTGCAAAAACATCTGTTGCCCAAGCAGCTCATCGGACGCCCCCGGAAAAGCACTTAGTCAGAGCAGAGATCAATTTCGTCATGCCTTGACTTTTGTGGACATAATAGTTTTTCAACAGCATGACAAGCTCTCGTTTTTTTGAAACGAGAGCTTGTTTTATCTATTTGCTGCTGGAGCTAGTAACCAACCTTTGTCCTTGCTTAACTGTATGAGCTTAGCACCTAATATAGCATATCTCATATGAAGCTCCCTATATTTTGACACGTATTTCTTTTTTACAGCTTTTTCAAAGGATTGGCTAACTGAAATAAATGAGGAAGCAATATTCATCGATAGGATGGCACTGATTTCAGTATCATTGATGGCCGTTTTCCCTCGTATATCTCCCATTTTTAATTTTTTATATTCAATAGATGCAGAAGGAGCGAGCACACCATTGTCCTTTAATAAAGCTTGTAGTTGCTTATTTTCCTCCTTTAAACATTGAATAAATTCTACGATAATCACCTTCAGATTTTTATCGACAACATGTTTAAAAAATGCATGATTGGACGCTATATAGCTATTATTAACACCAAGCTGTGTCCAAATATGAAAAATTTCCTTAAAACGTAATGACTCTAAATTATTATTTACCAATTCCATAATTACACTTCCTAATCCTCATCGCATTTGTTTAAAATTAGGATGTGTTTCAAATTGATATTTTAATCATTTATTTACATTGAAGGGTTATTTTTCTTCTTATTTTTATAGCTATTAATGGTTGTTTTCAATGCGGCAAAGTTTCCAATTGCTGCATACCCATAAAAAAAGCCCATAAATACGCCTGCAAGAAGACTATGTCGATGGCTTATGAAGATAGAAATAATCAAGCCGATAGTAAGGGCAATTGCTGGAACATATTTAGGCTGAACATGCATAAATACCTTAATTAGCTGTGTAATAAGTAAAACGGCTGGAACGGCTATCACAGCATCCCAAAAATTTGTATGGATCAGTGGAAATAATTCCATTCTCTACACCTCATTTAGTAAAAACAAAGCGACTTTTATATATAAGATTTCCTTTTTATTTATTTTTATGCGACAGAATGTGTAAAGTTGGTATCCTTGAGTGCTCCTACTTTATTGTTTAGTAATAGGAGCCATATGGATACATATATGGGCTACGGTGTGGGCATGAATACGGATTTGTATACTGTGGATATTGATACTTGTGTTTATGATGATGAGAATCTTTTGGTTTATCAGAAGCTGATTTTACACGATTACAATCTTTGGCTGGTCCAATATATGTTGATGGTACAACCGGTGCTATAGCTTTTTTCCACCGATTTTCATCTAAGCAATAAGTGTGAGCCATAATATTAGAAGGTGTAAATCTTAATATATCTGAGCCTAAAATAACCTCAGGGGTTGGGGCATCAAAAATAGCTAGTAAATGCGTGTCATCCTCAGTAGCCACCTCATAATGCCACCAGCCCTGTGGTACATTTGCCACTTGACCTGGTTCTATAGGATAGTTTTGAAGTTTCTTGGTAAAAGGATTCAGTATAGATATGATAGCTGCACCAGCAATACAATAGATAAGCTCTCCTGCATTTTGATGATAATGTGGTTCAATCACATTGTCTTTACTTAGAAAAATATCAAGCAAGGACACATTTTCCAATGTATTTAATTGTTCTACTCCAAGAACATTTATATAATTTCGATTATCTTTTTTAAATAGCGTACTTTTATTGACATCAAAAGTGAACTGTGTAGACGGTGACGTATAATCAATTGTTGAACTAATAATGACATCCCTTCTAAATCAAAATGAAATACTCATCATAAGCATATGTACAAAGTTATTTTAGGCTTAAACAAAAGCCTATGTTTGGTTTCCGCGTTAAAAGATCAAATTAGCTAAAATTACCACTTCTAATTAAGAACGTACGTGCGTATAATGAAAAAACAAACACCTGTTCTGTGTTGGTTTTTGAGGAGGAAAGAAAAGGTGAAAGAATAGTTAATAAAGGTAATGTAGCGTCAACAAATAGCCAGTATGATGTGTATATCCCAATCTAATCTTATTGGTATATAGTGGTGAAATATTGAAATTACGAGAGGTAATGGGAGGGAATTACGATGAGAGAGCAACTGATTAAAGCCATGCAACGTAATCAATTAGTGAACATGATGTATGTAGCGAAAGATGGTTCCATTACAAAAAGGCGTGTAAAAGTCATTAAAATTGTTGGTGATTCATTTCAAGCATTTTGTTTTACCAGACATGCCAAACGTACTTTTTTGATCAGTAACGTTCTAGCCGTTATTCCTTTTGTTAGTAGGGGACGTGAAGTTGTATGAATTATGAGAGCATGCCCAACAGACCTATTATGTGTATCGATATGAAATGCTTTTACGCTAGTATCGTAGCGATGTTACATGGGCTAGATATTTTAAAAACTCCAGTTGCAGTAGTAGCAAATTTTGATCAACCAGGTAGCGTAGTGCTTGCTGCATCCCCCTTAATGAAAGAAAAATTTAGTATCAAAACTGGTAGTCGTCGTTATGAAATACCTAAACATCCTGACATTAGATTGTTTGAGCCTAAAATGGGTTTTTTTATTCAAATGTCGATGACGATTACAAAATTAATCTCTAATTACGTCCCAGTTGATGCTATACATGTGTATAGTGTAGACGAAAGCTTTGTTGATTTAACCGGCACTGAAAAGCTTTGGGGTTCACCTGAAGAAACGGCTAAGGAAATACAAAGGGCTATTCTTGACCAATTTAATATACCTAGTGCAGTAGGTATGGGACCAAATATGTTAATAGCCAAACTAGCTTTAGACCTTGAAGCAAAGAAAACAGGTTTTGCCAAATGGGCTTATGAGGATATTCCAAAGAAATTATGGCCTGTACGACCTCTATCCGAAATGTGGGGCATAGGAAAACGAATGGAAGCCAATCTAAATGCTATGGGTATACAAACAGTCGGTGGTTTGGCTAATACAAATCTAAAAGAATTAGAAAAGCACTTTGGTGTAATGGGCAATCAACTCTATCACCATGCATGGGGAATAGATCTATCCAAATTAGGGGAGCCGTTAATAACAAACGGAGCTTTAAGTTTTGGGAAGGGTCAAATGCTGATGAGGGATTATCACACACGAAAAGAAATCTCGGTAGTGCTCCTTGAAATGTGTGAGGACGTAATGAAGCGAATGCGGGATGCAGGTTATGTGGGTCGTACAATTAGTATTGGTCTTTCTTATAGTCGAAACGCCATGACCAAAGGGTTTCATCGGTCTAAAACAATTGCCGTACCAACAAGCGAAACACTTGTAATGTATAAAACCTGTCTTGAATTACTGGATAAACATTTTGCAGGTGAACCAGCTCGGCAGTTATCTGTTCGAATATCTAACCTGGAAAGAGAGCATAGTATCCAATTAGATTTATTCGATGATCGTAAGCCGCAGCGTCAAATAATCGGCCCTACAATGGATGCAATACGCAACAGGTTTGGAGCTACCTCAATATTAAGAGCCGTTTCTTTCACAAAGGCTGGTACAGCTATTAATCGAGATCGCTTAGTTGGTGGTCATTTGGCATAGGAGTGATTTATTAATGATACAAGACAGAGGTAATATTAAATGGGCATCGATGATGTTGCCGGAGCATTTAGAGCTTCTTAGAGAGTATAAACAACAAGGGCGTACAGAGCAGCCAAGAGAATTGACTGAGTGGGAACTGGAAGAACTACAAAAAACAATTGATCAAGCTTTTAATCAGCAACTGGACATAAAATTAGACGTGTGGAAGGACTGCAAAATCACACAATGGACTGGAATAATTAAATCGATGAATACTAATGAACTCATACTTGAAACACTACTTAAAACAAAAAGTATTCCAATCCAAAGTATTCAATCAGCTCAACTGGATGCTGATTACTATGATTAAAGCCGACGAAAGACAATTACTTCATAAGTATCTTTTGTTAGAGCTAGCAATTAAATCATTGCAGGTTGACTATTGTAAATTAGAGCAGTTTAAAATGAAAACGGTATTTCTTCCAATGATGGACTCATTGCTAAAGGATCTAAGGCAAGAATATTTTAACCTCAAACGAGAACTTGCACAAAAACGTATACGAGTAGTAGGTTGGCAGCCAGTAGATGAATACTTTAGTGACGTGCAAGTTGCTACTGCAGGTAATGATGTAGTACTCCGTTATGCTAATCAGGCTCTTAAATCACAGGTGGAAAAATTGTTGATTAATCATATAAGAAGTAGCTTTAGAATAAAGACTGATTAAAAAATTCTCTTTCCATATTTATCAACAAATGCAAAAAAACACTCCATTTTGAAAAAGATTGATCAAAATGGAGTTAGCACCCCATTAGCCATCCATATAGCATAAAAATCAGCACTTCACCACAGAAAATGAAAGATATTATGTTCTTTCATGGGAGTTTAAGATGAACTTATTAAACAATCCCGCTCTATTTTTGAAGGTCACAAAATAATTAAAAATGACGACTGCATACATACGTTTTTAATGAGTAAACTAATAAAGCACAAATTCAATAACGATTAGGTAATTTAGGTATATAAGGAATTGATTATTAAGAAAAGAAGGAGAGATACGAGATGTTCGATGAAGTTGCGTATTTTATTTTTAGAGCTCTATTAATTCTAACGGTTTTGGTTGTTGTGGTTGGAATTCCTCTTGGGGATACACTGATTAGAAAAAAATAAGACTGCATCTAAATGGATGCAGTCATAGTGTTGAAAAACTAAATGGTCAAGGATACCTTTGTGAATATTTAGTCAAAATGAAGATGATTTCCGTTCCAGGCTACTCGCTTTCCTGTGGGCGAGCGACGAGCCGCTTCCTGCGCTGACGCTCCGTGCAGGGTCTCGTCTGTCTCGCTATCCCACGGGAGTCGAGTAGCCTTGCACTCCAATCAGCAATAGTGTAGAACTTTAAATATTTTCTTCCCTCAAAAGTAAAATAAAAACATGTTACTCACCATCATTAAATGGATAGAATAGTGGTACAATTCTATAGCTGTCAACCTACATTCTATGCATAAAACTACTTTTTCACATTACATAAAAAGCCACTTATTACTGTCGCTCTGCATTCACATAGAAAAATGTTATCAAAGCTCCATTTTTGCACAATATAGTGATGGCTAAGACTTCAAATTTATCACTATTAATTTGTGTGAAATGCCAGAAGAAAATACTATGAGCAGTGGTTGATTGGAGTGTAGACTGAGTGACTCCTCGGGGATTCAGCGTCACAGATGAGACCCTGGAGCGAGTGAAGCGGCTCATCGGACGCCCCCAGGAAAGCACTCAGTCGGAACGGAGATCAACCCCTCGTTTTGAAAAAGGACTATACTTTTAATTTGTCACCTTGATTTCATTGACATAATAGTATTTCAACAACATGACTGCATCTAAATGGATGCAGTCTAGGTTTTTGATTTTACATCTTATTACGTTTATATAAAAGATTGGTGAAAAATAGCGGATCATTCTTTGAAGTATTGTTTTTGGTTCAGATGTGTAATAAAAAAGGATGGCAAACGGCAATGTCGTACTTACACTCTAATTCAATCCTATTAGTATCTGCTACAAGTTTCATAAGGAAGATTAGAGAAATACTCTATCGCCTTATTAATAAAGCCAACAATATATCCTCTTTCTTTTGAGTTGCCGCGTGAACTTGCTGAATGGGAGCTGGAAGAATTACAGCAAAGCATAGAGCACTTATAGTACAAAATAAAAATATTATGTTAACTTAATAGGAGAACGCTAACTATTTACGGTCATTCAAGACATTGATGAGGAGCATCAAGAGCTATGATAGAAACAATTACAAACACAAAGCCTATTCCTTCATATTTATGCTGCACGTATAGAAGATGATTATAATGATTAACGGAGAAGTTTACTGCAGCAATATCTTTGCTGGATTTAGCAGTAAAATCATAGGGCAATGTACTTTAAAATGAGGCTTGTTTTTTTGCCATTAATGGATGCCTTGTTAAAGAATTTAATTGCCACAGCAGGGAACGATGAAGTCCTGCGTTATGCAAACTAAGCGTTAAAACACAAGTTGAAGAACTATTGCAGCAGTATTACAAAATCACTCATTTAAGCTTACATAATGAGTGATTTTGTAAAATTAGTGTTGAGAAATGAATTCAGAAGAATCACATATATGCCAAGAAATCCATAATCAATTCATTAAAATTCGAAAACGACTAAATATGTAAATTCATCACAATTTGCTCACCAATAGGCCCCATTCTTCTTTCCCCATGATCAACAAAGCCCGCTTTTAAATACAAGTTTTGAGCAGGAATATTTTTATGGTTCACCACTAAAACGACTTCATTGCATTCCTTAAATTCCCTTTTAATAAAGTTAGACAGTGCCAGCATGCCCTTTTTGGCGTATCCCTTTCCTTGTTGCTTATGGTCAATAGAAAATGCTGTAAGCAACATAGCATTTGGATTGCTAGAGTACTCTTTCACTCTCTCTGTTGAATGGAGAACAAAAAATCCAACTGGTACATTGTCACTTAAAATAACAATTGGGTACTGTCCAACCATTTCTATAGAAATATCCTTTGGAAGGGCCGTAAATTGAGATTGCTCATCTGGAAGATCAAAGTCATGTAAAACATCTACATAATCTTCTGAGAAATGTACTAATTCAAGTGTGTTTATAGCTTGCATAAAAATGACCTCCTTTTTTCGTATTCTAATACAAGAACAAATGTTCGTCAATAGGGTGGGGAAATCAAAAGGAAGTGTACCTTATTAAAAAAATCACTTAAAACAATAAGGGGAGGGGGGTCACTTGGACAAAAGTAACCCATACCACTCCCATCTATATAAGGATTTTTATAAATCATCTAATTTTACAAGTTCGCCATTCGTAGCATTGACTGAAAATGCACAATCTAATTTCCCGCACAAAATATATTGCGCTAATCGTTTATCGTAGACATAAATAGGTGTAAGCTCAAGATGATTTTTCAATTGATCAAAAGCTTGATTTTCGGTGATTGTCCTTTTTTTGACGGTAGTATAAGCTTCAAATGTGTTTAACATAAATTGACTATCCATACTATTGATTGCTTGTAAATTTTCCGCATCAATAATAACAAGTAGCTTTCGTTTGAAAATAAAATCGGAATGCTCATTATATTTTAATGTTGCATAAATATAGTTATCCTGACGATAAAGTGTTTTTAGTATCCACTTCCCTGTATCATTCGGATATTCTTGACGTAAAAAATCGGAAACGGTGCTTATACACTGTTCTTTTTCAGGATTTGTAAATGGTAGTAAATTCGGATGACGCTCCTTAGATATAACTTGTTCTATCGTGACATCATTGGCAAATGTAAGGAAAGTTTTTTCGAATGATTGATTGGTCGGTAAATCCCAATAAATAATTTTATCGATTGCCAGTTGTATCTTATCATTTACAAAAAATTCATAGGGGATTGTCCTTGTCAAATCATTTGTTATGTAAATTTCCTCTAAGCCATAGAAGGGAAGAATTTGCTTCTGCTTCTCTAAGGGGAACTCAATTAGCTTTATTTGTTTTTTTGACAAATCAGCAACTTTTTCTAAGGATAGTGCAGGAACGTCTTGTTTAAATTTATCTTTTGGAGGAAATTGACCTATAGCTGAAAAAAGGGTCAGCTGACCATCCTGACTATATTTAATCTCAATAGAGCCAGATGGTGACACAGGAATACCCATAAAACATTCTTTAAAAAATAATCTTCCATTTCCTTCTTCCACTAATTGGAACTGCTCGTTATAGGTAAGTCCAGTTTCCTCCTCAATCCATTGAATAATATCATTTGTGGAAGTGCTGACAATTATGTTTTTTTCAGCAAAAGACTTGTTATCAACAAACAAGATACTTTTAAGCTGACCGGTATGCACATTTATATCGATAATTGCAGTTCCTGGTGGATTTAAATCATCCTCCTCAACTTTTTTAGCATGAGAAGGAAGCCACTCTGTAGTAAGTATATAGGTTGTATCTTCAAATATATCTAAGCTTCTACGGAATGAAGAGGTATGTAAATAATAATTAGTTAATCCGAATTTTTCTTTTGTTGCAGTGATTAATGCTTGTATTTTTTGTTCCATATAATAACGCTCCTCATAATAATCTTTTCAATCGTTATACGATAGTGCTATTGGAAAAGTTTCGAAATATAAAGAACAAATGCGTAATCATCAAAAAAAGCTGTAGCGTACGGTAGCGCTACAGCTTCAAGTCACCTATTTAGGTTAGTCAGTAAAGGTATTATATCATATAGTTCGAAAAACAAACAATAACAAAGCTAGGGAGATTTACGATAATAAATTACAAAAGGTAGTAAAATTATCTAATAATATTCTTGCCAAAATAGGAATGCTTGTTCTAATATATTGACAAACGAATGTTCTTATTCAAAGGAGAGATGAACGTGACTATGGCAATGCTACAATCAAAAAAAGTGCATTTAGAACGAGATGAATTGGAGCTTGAGGAAATAGCGTATGCATTAAGTGAGGCAAAGGAAGAAGGTAAAATTAAAGTTTTTATAGTTCATCAACAGCAAGAACCTTTAACAGGTATGGTGATGAAAATGGATGCAAAATACCAAGTTGATTCATATTCAAAATGAAGCTGGGGACGTTTATAAGGTACACTTTTTGGATATTTTAGAGGTTTTGAGTGCTGAATAGAAGTAAATATATTTTCAGAGACAATTGAAAACAGTAATTGACTGTCCATTTCTATGTAGGGCAAAAGTTACCTTAGACACAAGTGTAACCGATAAAAGGGTCACTTGACCAAAGTGACCCAAGCCAACAAACCAGGAGGTGCAAAGCTAACTTGCTTTACACTACTATTAATATGTTTTATAGCTTTTTGTATCTAGTGAATTGCCTGAAAATTGAATAAAATAAAAATAGTAGAGACTAGAAAAATGAATCAAATAAATATAAAGCCGAGTACATGTAAAATAAGTACCTGGCCCTTTAAGCTATTCTTTAATTGTTTCATCAAACTTTTTTCGACCGTGATTTACTTTATTGACATAAATAGTGAGCTTACTAATAGAATCTTCTATCTTTGAGGCTCGGAAACATCCCAGCAGCCAGAAAGCAGTAATGCAGCAACTAAACTTGATAGTAAAATAATATTCTTCATGTATTCATCCCGTTTTTTGAGGTACTCATACTTAAATGATACGTTTTTAGTTTAGACAAAAAATGTGAGGATTATAAACCAAGAAAAGTATTGTACAGATGGAGGGAAAATACCGATTCAAATCTTTTTCGGGCATTTGATTTCCGACATATATACCGATTCGTTAGATTAAAGAGAGAAAAAAGAATCTATTTTGAAAAAAGACAGTCAAAATAGATTCAAACATTTTGGTTTGTTTTTTGAACTACATTTGTGGGGCTTCCATACCAAACTTTGCCCATTCCTCTTTTGCTGGACCATAAATACCTGGAACAGTTAATCCTGCCTGTCGCATAAGAACAGTTAATTGTCCTCTATGGTGACTTTGATGTTGAAGTAAGAACAACAATAGTGATCCATTCGGCATTTGTTGACCGATGAATTCAATACATTCTTCCATTGTTTGGTCAGACCATTGTGATTTTAATGCCTGTACAAGTGCATTGCTTGCCTGTTGGTAGCTGTCCGCGATAAATTGAGCCGAGGAGGGAACAGGAAAATCTTTAGCTGGCGCCTCAAATATTAAATTTGTATTGGAAGTTATGACACGAATAGCCGTAACAATATGCCAAGCAATTCGACCTAATGTCCAATTTTGTGAAGTAATTTCCTGCTGAAGTGATTCATCCGTTAGATTATTTAGTAATTTTTGTGTGGCACCGGCTTCGAACTCCCAAGATTGCAAAAAATGATCTACTGTTTGGAACATAAAAATCCTCCCTTAAGTTAAGCGTTATCTTTAATTATACTCTCTCTTGAGTGGAATGGAATTGTATTTTTTACAAATTTTATTTATTGTTCCTCTCTAATCACAAAAAAAACACCACTAAAAATTAACATTGTACCAAGCCAAAACGAAAGTCCAATGGTTTCATTTAACAGTAGCCAACCTAAAAAGGTTCCGACAATTGGCTGGAAGAAAAAGAATAATCCTCCACTAGAAGCATTCATTAATTGAAGCCCTTTGTTCCACAATAAAAAACCACCAGCTGTAGAAACAATACCTAAATATATTAATCCGCCTGAAATTGTTGGCTGTAAAATACTAGATATATCTAAAAATTTTAATCTAGGAACAACAACAGGAGTTAGTGAACACACAGCCACCAAAGATGTATAAGTAGTAATAACAATCTGTGAATATTGCTGTGGAATTTTCTTCACTAAAACGGACATGAGTGCCCAAGTCAACGCGGCAACTAATAAGTAATATCCACCTAATTGCTGGCTAACATCAATTTGTCCATTTCCAACAATAATGCCAACGCCAATTGTTGCTAGTACAATGGAAAGACATTTTTGGAAGGTTATTTTTTCTTTCAAAATAAAGCGTGCAAACAGGACCATAAAAGCAGGTGTAGTGGATGTAATAATAGCACCCATTTGAGCAGTAGAAAGCATTGTACCCATTTCCTGTGTGACAATCGAGATCGTATTACCAATCAAACCAACAAGGAAAATCATTAACCAATCTTTTTTAGCTATAGCCCATGATTGCTTCATACAGATACCAATAGTAGCAAGTGTAATGACAGCAATCACATAACGAATCCACACAAGTTCCAAAGGTGGAACAACCTCTACAACTACTTTTACGACAACATACATTGCCCCCCAAATACTTGCTGCAAACGATAAAAAAAAGGCACCTATTATTTTATTATTCATGTTTTTTCCTCCGTTTTTCATAGAAATCTATGTCCTTAACGGAGAAAATCTCTTCTACCGTTAAGGAAGAAGAATTGTTGGTACATCCTGTTCAAATAACGGAGAAAACATCATGTAAATCAACTCCAATCTATTTATATTTTGGTTAATTATAAATTAAATGAACGAGTTTGAACAGAATTAGCAAATGACAATTAGATTCGAGTACTTGGATTTTTTGCGTATTTTATTAAATATTTTAAGCATCCTATGATATAGATAGGAGTGAAAAAATGAAAGATGTAGGCTACTTACAAATAGCTATTGAAACCATGATAACCTTTTTTGTTCTTCTAGCCTTGACTCGTTTCTTAGGTAAAAAACAATTAAGTCAGCTGACCTTTTTTAATTATGTTACAGGGATAACAATAGGCTCCATTGCTGCAAACATGATTGTTCTAAGTACAAAAGATTATTTGAAAGATTTACTCAGTCTTGTAATTTGGTGTTTACTCAATATACTTATTGGTTTTATCAGTCTTAAATCAGGAAAAATTAGAGTAATTCTAGATGGTCAGCCTACGATTGTAATAAAACACGGAAAGATAGACAGAAAGGCATTAAAAAGAACAGGCATTAATATTGATGACTTAACTATGATGACTAGACAATATCAAATTTTTTCAATCGCCGAAATAGATTATGCTATTTTAGAACCTAATGGGACACTTAGTATTCTCAGAAAACCAGAGTTTCAAGGAGTACAAAAAAGAGATTTTAAAATTTATCCTACAGCTCCAGCTTTTATACCTATAGAAATCATAACAGATGGAAAATTATTATTGAGAAATTTATTAGAGGTTGGCAAAAGTATAGATTGGTTAAATAATGAATTAAAAAAGGCTAATATAAAAGAAATTGAAGAGGTATTTTTTGCTGAAATACAATCAGATGGAAGTTTATTTATACAGAAATTTTAGACCAGGATTCACTAGTTAATTAAATTCTGGTCATTTTAATATTGAAAATGTTTTGTAGGCTATAAACTACATAAATCTTTATGTTAATCCCCAACATGTGTAACAAGTATAAATTACGCTAAAAGGGAAAAAGTATAGATTGGAGGTGATTATTTTGACTGACAAAAAGCAAGAACAAAGAGCATTAAATCAAGAAGAATTTACAGAGGATTTGAGTCCTGATGATTTAGATGTACGTGAGGAGAATAATCTTACAAAAGAACAAAGTAAGAATTCTAATCAAGAACAATATTCCAAACAAAAAGAATAGAATAATGATTGCTTTATATTCTTAAGTAGTACATGATGAAGTGGCCATCGAGTTGCTTCGTCATTTTTGGTTTTTGGATTGAAAATTAATAATTTTCAAAAAAGTATTGACTAAAAAGGAGATTACAAGTAGGATGAAATATATGTATTCTTATTGATTTAATAAGAATTAAAAAAGGAGAGATGTAAAATGGCGGTCACAACATTTAAGGCAAGTACATATTTAAAAGATAAAGTATTAGTAGAGGCCAATGTAAGGGGACATAAAATTATAATAGATGAACCAAAAGAATTAGGTGGAGATGACCAAGGTGCAAATCCTGTAGAACTCGTTCTTTCTGCATTAGGTGCGTGTCAATCCATAGTCGCAAGAATTTACGCAAATAAATTGAAGATAGATCTAAGAAATTTTTGGGTTGAATTAGAGGGAGACCTTGATATAGATGGATTTTTAGGGAAATCTGATGTAAGACCTGGCTTTTTAACGATTCGCTACACTTTTCATATGGAAACGAGTGCACCAGAAGAGAAGGTGGAAGAATTTAAAAAAATTATTGAAGCACATTGCCCAGTAGGTGATACGATCGCAAATACTGTTAATCTTGTTTCTTCAGGCATTGTTATTGAAAATACGATCGCTTGATGGCTTCTTTGATATATAAACTTAGACTATTTTTCTATAGCTCTTGTCTCATTTAGGGACGAGGGCTTTTTATAAGGTCTTGAAAAGCGAAGAAGGAGTTGATATCAGCGGAATCAAGGAATCTGAAATAGAAAATCACTCATTAAAAAATAATGAGTGATTTCATGTTGTTGAAATACTATTATGTCAATGAAATCAAGGTGACAAATTAAAAAGCATAGCCTTTTTTAAAACAAGGGGTTGATCTCTGTTCCGACTGAATGCTTTCCTGGGGGCTTCCGATGAACCGCTTCACTCGCGTTGTGAAGCTCCAGGTCTCATCTGTGACGCTGAATCCCCAAGAAGTCACTCAGTCTACACTCCAATCAACCACTGCTCATAGTATTTTCTTCTGGCATTTCACATAAAAGTATAGTGATAAATTTTGAAGTCTTAACCATCACTATTTTGCGCAAAATGGAGCTTTGGTAACATTTTAATAAGTGAATTTTGTAAAGTTACAAAGTAGTTTTATGCATAAAATGTAGGTTGACAGCTATAGAATTGTACCACTATTCTATCCATTTAATGATGGTGAGTAACATGCTTTTACATTACTTTTGAGGAAAGAAAATATTTAAAGTTCTACACTATTGCTGATTGGAGTGCAAGGCTACTCGACTCCCGTGGGATAGCGAGACAGATGAGACCCTGCACGGAGCGACAGCGCAGGAAGCGGCTCGTCGCTCGCCCACTGGAAAGCGAGTAGCCTGGAACGGAAATCACCTTCTTTTTGACTAAATATTCACAAAGAGTCCCTTGACCATTTAGTTTTTCAACACTATGAAATCACTCATTAAAAAATAATGAGTGATTTTTTAGTGTACTCGGCAAAAAAAATTCTAAAAACCGATTCTCTCCCACATAAGCACATAATAAAATTCATATAAATAAAAATAAAATCTAAAAAATTTAGTAGTTATAGCTAGCCTATTCGCTTGACGAGTAAATCATGCTAAAAATTAAGAAATTCTTCAGATTCTACTAAGGAAAAATTTAAGATTACCTTTTTATACTTATAATATAAGGAAATTAACGAAACCATTTGAAGATTAAAAACGTATTGGTAGTAGTAAAGAATATTGAAGTAGGTGAGGAAATGTCATACACCATTTACATAGTACTAACAAAAACAGGTACATTATTATCGAAGGCTATCGGGATGTATACTGGAAAAGAAATGAATCATGCATCCATAGCTTTTGATGAAGAACTTTTTGAAATGTATAGCTTTGGGCGTAGGCAGCTAAATAATCCGTTAAGTGGTGGTTTTTTGCGGGAAAATGCAGAAAGAGGACTATTTGAGACAGCAGATTGTGTCGTCTATCGTTGCAGAGTCTCGCATTATCAATACTTAGAAATGATGAAAATCGTCCGTTATATGTATTGGAATCGAGATCGCTATAAATATAATTTTATTGGACTCTTTGGCGTGATGATGCAAAAAGAGGTTCGCAGAGAGCGTGCTTATTTTTGCTCGCAGTTTGTAGCAATGCTATTAAAGGTGGGAGGTTTAAAAATATATCAAAACCCTGCTTTAATGACGCCACATTGTATCGCTCAGCTACCGTATTTAGAAGAAGTTTATGCTGGAAAGCTTGCAGACTATTTACATAATGTGCGAACGCCAGCTATGTTGTATGGCTAAAGAGGAATAATTACCTAGCTATTTCCTATGATTCAGCAGGCATACAACTGCTCATTGAACCATGGGAATACCGCGGCAGATGGTTTAGATTATGAAGGAGCTTTTGGAATAAGCTAAAAAAATTGGGATGATATTAATTGGGTCGTAATTTATCCACTCAGGCAATGTTGATTTGCCTGAGTTTTTTTTAGTAATATTTACCTCACTAGAATGAAAATAAACCTAGATACTGGAAAGCTGAAAATGAGTCCTATTCCTGTTATAGAGCTATCATAAAATTGGTATTATAAAATACTAGATTAGTATGTACTGATATTAAAACAACACCGAGGAGGATGAGGAGATGAGTGAAGAGGTTACAGCAGTAGGTTGGGATGCGATTGATCAAGCACTATTACAGGTGTACGGTGAGCAGGAGCCAAGCCATTATGGAACAATGATTCCATATTCACTAGGTGGAGAAGATCCTTTGGATGGGATTAGTGCCTATAAAAGTGAAACACCGATTCCACATTGGCATTTTGTTACATATGGTTTTTCGGAATTATATGAAAAAGAATTTGAAAATAAGGAATACAGCGGTTATGGATTTGAATTGACATTTCGATTGGTGCGTAAGGAGAACGAGGAGGAGCCACCTGCTTGGGCCTTAAATTTACTACAAAATATGGGCAGATATGTTTTTAATAGTGGCAATGTTTTTAGAGCAGGAGATTATTTAGATGCAAATGGTCCTATTTGTCTTGATGCCGATACGCAATTAACCGCGCTGGCCTTCACACATGATCCAGAGCTTGCTGAAATTGATACGCCAAATGGTAAGATGGAGTTTATCCAAATGGTGGGTATTACAGAGGATGAGCTAGAAGCGATGCAGACGTGGAATACACTTGGAATGCTAGAGGCAGGCATCCAACAAATACCAAACTATATCACTGATTTAACGCGAGCTTCTTTGTTACAAAATCCACAAATTGCAGAGGCCGCTGAACAGGGAATGGAAAAAGAGGGCTCCAATACTGGCTTTCTTTTTGTAAGTCAACTGGCATGGCAAGTGGAGAAAAAGGGTTGGTTTAACAAACAATCTCATGTCATTCAGTTAGGGGCAAAGCAAGCAGATGTCATAAGTAAATTACTACGTGGACGAATTTTAAAAGACAGAAGTCTTAGCTTAGTTGGTCAAAATATAACGATTATATTTAAAGCGGCTGATCAAGTAGGCTTTCACGAGGACGAACAGGAAATTACGATTACATTGAACAGGGCAGCGGTGGACGAGCTAAGTCGAAAGCTAGTGCCGCAAGAAAGTCAATTTGAATTAACGTCTTTAGCTGGTGTCAGCTTTCAAATTTTGAAAACGCATATTAAAAATCAAGAAGGAGAGGTTGTGAAAACAATCGGATAAGATTGATCTCTTGCTAAACTATCGTTTTTAGCGAGAGATTTTTCTCTAGGTTTGGAAGTGAGATTGTGTGATTTGTAGCAGCATGTAGAGCAATAGAATAGCTAGTCACACTGGAATGGAAGGTGTTCGCTTTGGAGAGGGAAGGACGGTCATTCGCTAGAAAAGATGAAGTTCTGTTTTAGCTCCTGCTTATAAAAAAGGAGCAATATTCTGATGGACTGAAGCCGTATCTACGGTTTCATTAGATATCATAAATAAGGGAGGAGCAATAAAGTGGGAGCATGGGGCTACAAAGCTTTGGAAAGTGATGAGGGACTCGATGTAGCTGGTTTTTTACAGAACTATATTGAAAATCAAATAAATTCAAATCATTTATTGTTAACTGACATTGTAAAGGCGATGAAAAATGAAGGCTTTTTTGGAGAAACCTTTAACGACATAGATTTTTTTTATGATGTTAGTGCCATGGCATTAGCAGAAATCTATATCACCTACCTCGATACAGGGTATTTTCTGAGTGATGAAAGTAAATGTGGAAACGTGCAATCTTTGACTTTGACAGCTGATGAGGATGCTTTGATATTTATCATAAGATATTTGACTGATATTAGAGATGAGGTGCCAGATGAGCATGGTAGTAGAGAGATTGTAGAATTATGGCGCGAGTCTAAAAACTGGCATGCCTGGCAATCAAACCTAAAAAATCTTATTGATAGAATTGAACAAGAAATCAGCAATTTGCATAAATAAAAATAGATTAAATAAACAATTAATACACATTTTTTATAAGAAAGTGCGTAGAAATATTACCTGTTATATTGATTTCTCGCTCTAACCAAACAAAAATAGGAAAATACCCATCTATCCATTAAGCTGATAGATGGGTATTTTATTTTAGCCTAATAAAACAACTAAACAACTTTAATCAGAAATAATGAGGTGGATATGGTAAAGACAGAGAAAATAAGAATTTTTTTATAAAAATTGTAACGAATCCATAAAATTTTGGATATATGAATGATAAACTTTTTAACTAGCTTGAATTATAGTAGGAAAAATTATGAAGCTTTCTTATCAAACAAACTTTATTTGGAGTTTTTCAAGCTATTTGAAGTAATAAATTTTTCATCCTGATGAAGGGAGGTAAACTGTGAATAAAGATAATATATATCAAGAATACGGCGATTTCGTTTTTAGATATTTATTAGCACTAACCAATAAACATCAAATTGCTGAAGAGTTAACTCAGGAAACTTTCTATCAAGCGATTAAGTCTATTAACAAATTTCATGATGATGGAACAGTGAAATTTTCTACATGGCTATGTTCTATTGCAAAAAATGTTTGGCTACAGGAACTGAATCATAACAAAAAAAGAAATCAATTAGTAGAGTCTTTAAGTGATTTTAAAGTAACCACCAACTTAGAAGAAGACTATTTAAGAAAAGAAGATAAAGTTAATTTTTTCAAGCAAGCTCATCAACTGAGTGATAAAAAACGTGAAATACTCTACTTACGGTTATTAGGTGATCTTTCTTTTAAGGAAATCGGCTCCATTGTTGGTGAAACAGAAAATTGGGCAAGAGTTACATTTTATCGTGCGAAAGAAGAATTAAGGAAGGGTGTTATAAGATATGAACCATAGTATTTTTAAAGATTTAGTACCTAGCTATTTAGAAAAATTGACTAGTGAAGAAACTAATAGACAAATGGAAAAACATATGAAGGAATGTGAAGAATGTAAAAAATATGTTATGGAAATGCAGGAAGGTATTTTTGTAGAAAATAACAATGAACATAATTTTGAAAAGGAAAGTATAGATTATTTAAAAAAGGTACGTTTCAAAAATAGGAGAAAAATTTTCATAGTCGCAGGATCATTATTAGCTTCCTTTATTATTATAACTGTGAGTTATTATTTTCTTTTTGTCTATATGTGGATAGCAGATGAAAATAATGTACAAAAAAATATTCAACGACATGGCACGGCAGTTACCCTAACATTTCAATCAAAAAGTAACAATCGCTATCTCTTAGCTGTGAAAGATTCTACAAATAATGAATATACAGATGATATTATTATGTATGAAAACTGGAATATTTTTGGTGATAAAAAATTGAATATTTTCTCTGAATTAGTAATGTCCTCTAGAGATGGTGTTAACATCACTTATACATTCTTAGATAAAAATACTTTATTACTCAATAATGGTGAAAAAAGAGAATTAACTGATGAGGATAAGATAAATATTCAATTTAAAAATAATATTGAGGAGATAAAATTAAAAGATTTATATGATTTCAAGATTGATTAGAGAAATATTATTTTTTTCTATATGATAATTGTAAGTTTATGTTCGCTCCGATGAGTTTTACAGGTACTACAAGAAGTAAGAAGACATAGGAGCAGCAAATGAGAGAGTATGTACTGGTAAAAATTAAAAAATAATGGATTCGTGCCAAAGGACCACGAATCCATATAACAGAAATCATATAAAAAAGCTAAGTAAGGAAAATAAGATGGAGATGCTGAGAATAGGCCCAACAATTTTCATATGTCTTTTCCGCCCCATCACAACAATGGCAACATATTCGCGAATCATCGCGTTTGGCCAATAATAAAAGGCCGTTTTCGCACCAATGCCCTGACTGTTTAAGCCAGCAAGTCTTGCATAGATACCTGCACGAAATAAATGGAAATTATTTGTTGCGAAGATACTATTATAGGCCTCACCTTGTTTACTATCATCCATAATCTGTTTTGAAAATAACATATTTTGATATGTATTAACAGATTGGTTCTCTTGTAATGTATGCTCGATGGGGATACCTTTTTCAATTGCGAATTTTTGCATTGCCTCGGCTTCTGGGAGACCCTCATCAGGACCTTGTCCACCAGAAAAGATAATTGTTGGTGGTGAAGTAACTGCGGCCTGCTTATGATAGAAATCAATTGCCTTCTGAATTCTGCTAGCTAAAAGTGGTGGAACCTTGTCATTAATTAAGCCACTACCTAGTACAATAATATAATCTTGATTTAACCTTGGTCGATTGAATTGGTATAGAAAATAGGCTGATAAAAAATTAGACAAGTGTATAAAAAAATAAAATGTAATAAGAGAGATCCCTCCAAAAATCGGTTGGAGGTGGCTTGAAAATAAGCTTGCTGGATAGATAATTGGTAATAATATAAATAATAAAATGCCCAGCGCCACAAGTAATGTTAAAGAATTAGCCAAACGTCTTCCCTCTCGTTTCATTAACACTCTTGCATTTAAAAATAAACCAAACATTAAAGCAATAATTGCAAAGGGAATAAGGACAATTAGGGCGATAAGTGGAATGATGACAATCATCCTTAATAAATATTGATCAGATGCTAAGGATGCGAAAACGCAGAATAACAGAAAAGAACAGATAAAAATATTAAATAGCAGACCGTTGATGATTTTTCTTGGGTCTTTCAAATAAGAAATGAGAAAAATGATGAAAAGGATAAGCGGAATAATTCCAAAATACATAAAAACATGCACCTCAATGATGTAATGGGTTAATTGTATCTTTATATTATAAGTATTTATTGGATGAAATCAACTACTGACAAAATGAAAAGGAGTATCATGGATATACTCCTTTTTGTGGCTGGTTTCTATTTTTTGTGAGAGTTAACATAATTGATATATTCATTGCGAGTAAGTCCACCAGTTTGACGATTAAATTCATCATAAGTGATGTTTGCTGGAAAGCCAAATTCAGCTAATACTTGCTGGCGTTCTTTTTGATATTGTGGGTGATCCAGTGATCCAAATTCATCATCCTCTTCTGGCTTCAACCAATCACTAGAAACTCCAACACAAACACCGTGATTAGTAAAACGGCTACCAGTTTTAAGTGAAGTTATGGACTCTGGTTTACTAATGGTTCCTGTGCCCCATGAAAGGCGGTATCGAGGCTCCTTGCCATGATCAAGAGTTAAACCATACCCAATGGGGAATACAATATCAGATTCAGTTAATGCTTTGTGTCCAATCTTTTCATAGCATCCTCGCATAAAATGATCATCCATCACAATTCGCGTTTGTACGGCTAAAGGAGCGGATATGATTTCATCGAGATGAGGGGACCGCTCTGTTGTTGTAAGCAAATAAGGACGGATAAATAATGGCATTGTCATAACATCATGCCAAATACTATCCTGTGCAAATAGATTATCCTTTTGCATTTGACGCAAATCCCCCACCACAAGGACATAGCCATCTACGAACAAATCTATCTCTACACGAAAAATATCTCCTGGAACAGCTTTATAACGTAAACTTTTCATACCTGTTAGTTTTTTAAGCTTGTCTGAATAATCCGTTGGTAGCCGCGAAGGAAATCGCTCTAGCCATTCTTTGATGTCAGCCTTAGTTGTTAGGTGTTCAAAGCCAGTTAGTGGGAGCTGGTAATAGGTTTTGGCATTTCGAACCATGATATTACAAGATAAATGGTTTTGATTGCCTAGATTAGCAGAGAAGACAACACCTGTTGCTTTTACTGCGGAAATATTTGTGTAATTTAATTTCTTTTCTTTTCCTCGAGCCGTTTGAGGGACTATAACCTCACGATTACGTGTTAAAATATTTACATCTGCTTCTTGAAAGTTATGCTCATTGATGAATATTCTTTTTTTTATGAGATCACCCTCAAGGCAAATAAAATAATCCTCTCGAATTTGAAGCGTGTCCCAATGATCTTCAATGATATGTAGTCCAAAATATGGGCGTAATGAATTTGTTAACCAACTAGTAAATGCTGACAATTGGATTTCCTCCTACTTTGAGTGATGATGTCAAGTATACTGAAATCCAATTGTTACGAAAATAGCAGAATTGAAAAATGGTTAAAATAGTCATATTAGTACAGGAAGGCTAATTGCTTTAGAAGCAGATAAAATACAAAGATTGATTCTAAGGGACCTGACATAGGAAACACTATCGCATGTTAATTTTGTTATAATTTAACGATAGAGGTGAAATGAAAAATGCATATTATGACGATTGAAGGTGTACCTTATGAGTGGATCAACCAATTACAGGAAATACATGCACATGTCTTTGATGGTGCTAATTTGCCAGTAGAAAAGCTAGAAAGAAAAGAGGGCCTACTTTGTTTATTGGCTATTGAGGCTCAACGTATTATTGGCTTTAAACTGGGCTATATCCATCCAGATGGTGTTTTTTATAGCTGGCTAGGCGGTGTTCATGCAGCAAAGCGTGGTCAGGGAATTGCTAGTTTGCTTATGCGTCAGCAGCATGCATGTATTTTGGCAATGGGCTTTAAAAAAGTTCGTACATATGGTAGAAATGAGCGAAAGGCAATGCTTATCACAAATCTTAAACACGGATTTGATATTGTTTCAACATTTGTTGATGACAAAGGTCGCCATAAAATAGTATTTGAAAAATTATTGGAATAGGAGTTTTAACATGAAGGCATACTTAGCAAATGGATTATTTTCATTAGGAGATCGTTTAGTAAATGAGCAACTGGCTGTGGCTATAAGAGACGCAATATCAAGTATTGAATTGTATGTGCCACAGGAAAATGATGCCATTAATGATAAAACAGCCTATGCGGATAGTCTAGCCATTGCACAAGCAGATTTAGAGATGCTGCAAAAAAGTGATGTACTTGTAGCTGTTTTAGATGGTGTAGAGATTGATTCTGGTGTGGCGGCTGAAATTGGTGCATTTGCAATGCTGAATCGACCAATTATCGGTGTCTTTACAGATGTTCGCCAACAGGGAAGGGATAACATGCAAAAAATAGAGGCACTTGTAAGGGACGGCATTGAAAACCAGTTTGTATATCGTAATTTATTTGTAGTAGGCTTGATAAAACGCAATGGAATCATTACAACTTCCATTGAAGAAGCTGTCAAAGCCATTCAAAAATTTAACAAATAGGAGGCAATTTGTATGCTACTCTCAACAACAGATGCTGTAGCAGGGAAGGAAATTGTAGAAACAATTGGCTTAGTAAAAGGTAATTCTGTGCAATCAAGAAATATTGGTCGTGATATGATGGCAGGACTTCGTAATATTGTTGGTGGGGAAATGAAGGAGTATGCAGAAATGCTTGTCCGTTCTCAAGAAATAGCAACTAGTGCAATGGAGGAAGAAGCCAAAAAACTAGGCGCAGATGCCGTTGTAGGCGTTAGATTTTCGACATCATCTGTAATGGACGGTACCTCAGAGGTATTAGCGTATGGAACAGCCGTAAAATTAAAGAAATAAATAATGAAGGGCTTCAATCAACGAGATTGGAGTCCTTTTTATCTTCATTCAGCAATTCTTTCTGTGCGAAAGCAAAGCGACAGCAACACGGTTTTATCTATGCGAAAGCAAAGCGACAGCAACACGGTTTTAACTGTGCGAAAGCGAAGCGACAGCAACACGGTTTTAACTGTGCGAAAGCGAAGCGACAGCAACACGGTTTTATCTGTGCGAAAGCGAAGCAACAAAAATTTTTTGTATCGAAAGCATAGCCGCAGATGTTTTATGCTAATCCAAGGCGTAATTGATTGTAAAAATATCCTTAATTATGACAAAAATATAGTTTGTTTAGTCTGTTGTATGACGAATTTTTGTTAAATTAGTATAGTACCAATTATAGCAATAATATAGAAATTTTATAGTGAAAAGGACTAATAGTGTCCAACTCAATTTGTATAATAGAGAGGTAATGATGAAGAAAGAGTGGGATATATGGTAGATTCACAACAAAATAAAGGCTATCGCGTCATTTCTATGTTTGATAGATTGATGGATGGTCAAGGAATAAATAAAAAACAAGAGGCATTTACACATCAAGTTGGTGAAAAAACCATACAACGCGATCTGGATCAAATACGAACGTATATTGAAAAGGCTAAATTGAACTGTCATTTAGAATATGTGCGAGCAGAAAAGGTCTATAAGCTAACAAATATCGGAGAAAATATTTTATCGAAAGAGCAAGTTTTAGCAATAGTCAAAATTCTTATTGAATCAAGAGCGTTTTTAAAATCTGAAATGAGTGAGATTATAGATAAGCTTATTTCGACTGTTGCGGCTGATAAACAAGAGCTTATCCATAATATTATCTTAAACGAAAAGCATTTATATGTAGATTTAAATCATCGGAAGTCCTTACTTCAGGTAATTTGGAATCTCTCAGAGGCCATTCAAAAAAAGAAAACAATTCAAATTGATTATTTGTGTGAAGGAGAAACAATCCCTGTGGTAAAAATAGTAAAACCACTTGCTGTTATTTTCTCTGAGTACTATTTTTATTTAATTGCCTATGATAGTAAGCATGAGAGGGATTTGCCCATTGTCTACCGAGTCGACCGTATACAGCATCTGTTGGAGCTGGATAAAAAATTTAAAATACCCTATGCTGAACGTTTTCAGGAGGGGGAATTCCGCAAGCGTATTCAATTTATGCATGCTGGTGAGCTCATGCATATTAAATTTATCTTTAATGGCTCATCTCCACAGGCTGTATTAGATCGTCTACCAACAGCTAAAATATTATCCAATAAAGATGGACACTATTTATTTGAGGCAGAGGTTTTTGGACGCGGCATTAAAATGTGGCTGCTTAGTCAAGGCGCAAATATTGAAGTAATAGAGCCAATTGAGCTAAGAGAGGAAATGATTGAAACCATTCATTCAATGCAGCAAAATTATCGCTATATATAATTCAACACTCATCGATAGGAAAAAATCCGCTAAATCTTCTAAAAGACGAAGCGGATTTAGATGTTTATAATAATTATTGAAATAGTTCTTCAATAAAGCTTAACTGTAAATCCCCTAAAAATTTGTAATCTTTCATATAGTTTTCTTCATATAAATAAACAAGTAAATTCTTCGAATTATCTAAGCGTAAACCTATTTCACGTTCATCATTTATGTGTAACGTTAACCAATAAACCTCGTCATCTTCAGATTTATTGAAGCGTATTTTACGAAGTGGTTGGCCGTTAAATTGTTCCATAATTTGATGAATAAGAGAGGCATCGGTTATCGTAATGGTTTTTTCATCTGAGCCACGAATAATTTCAATTTCATTTACTTGATTAATATCAAGACGTTCTATTACCTCCTTATCAAAAGTTGAATCTCGCGTTATTAATAATGTTGAAACGAAAAGGATGATAAGAGGTAGAAGGATACCAATTAGTAGTTTGTATCTTTTTTTCATGTAAAAACTCCTTAAATTCAAAAAATTCGCACATATGTATACTTTTCCACGCTATAATTGAGCATATACTGAATTGATAAAGGATGGCAATAAAATGACACATAATTATGAAGAAAAAGAGCTATATTATTCTGACGGCACAGTAATGTATCGTGGTGGTGTGAAAAAAAACGATTTTGGACATGACATTTATGATGGTAAGGGGACATTATTCGATCAAGACGGGGAACTATTATTCGAGGGTGAATTTGCCAATCACATGAAGCAGGGAAATGGCATTATGTATTTAAAAGGTCAAATGATTTACCAAGGTGAATTTATTCAAAACAAAAAGCAAGGAAATGGCATTTTATATAAAGATGGACATATTTATTACGAGGGTCATTTTCGTAATGATTTAATGGATGGTTATGGGATTTTATATTATGAGGAAGATTTGATTGCTCCATTTCTGGAGTTACGAGCACAGTATCCCCATTTAGATCAGCCACAATATGAAGGCGATTTTGTCCATGGCATGAAGAAAGGAAAAGGGAAACAATATTATCCAAACGGCTTTTTACAATATGAAGGTGATTTTATATGGAATCATATGCAGGGGGCAGGCAAGCTTTACTATGCACCTGAGACACCAAGTGCAGAGGAGCTGGCGAGTGGGGTATCTACACTTCAATACGAAGGGTATTTCTTCGAGGACACAAAGCATGGCAAGGGAAAGATCTACTCAAGACTAGGCGTGCTTGAGGCAGAGGGCCAATTTAAAGAGGATGCTATGACAGGGCATGGTACTCTTTATTATGCTAGTGGACAGGCGTGCTATATCGGCGAGCTTGTAAATGGAGAAAAGCATGGCCGCGGAGATTATTTTAATGAAAATGGCAAGATTATTTATAGCGGTGAGTTTATTAATGGAGAACGGTTACGAATAACACCGGAAATTGAGCGAGAAATTGAGAAATTACAACAGCAATTAGATAATCTTGTTGGACTTCCAAATGCTAAGAAGGAATTACATAACCTCATTAACTTTATTAAAATTCAAAGCTTACGTGTCGATCATGGATTAACAAGCTTCCCAATAACCTATCATCTTGTCTTCTCTGGTAATCCCGGTACAGGGAAAACAACAGTTGCTCGAATTATTGGTCAAATTTATAAGCATCTCGGCGTTCTTTCAAGCGGCCATTTTGTAGAAACAGATCGTGCGGGCTTAGTTGCAGGTTATGTTGGTCAGACAGCTCTAAAGGTACAGGAAGTAGTCAATAAGGCAAAAGGCGGCGTGCTTTTTATCGATGAGGCCTATTCGCTGGTTAATGATAAACAAGATGCATTTGGGAAGGAAGCAATTGATAGCCTATTAAAGGCAATGGAGGATCTACGGGATGATTTAGTTGTTATTGTTGCGGGATATACAGAGCTGATGGAGGAATTTTTATTAGCTAACCCAGGCTTTAAATCACGCTTTAATCATTTTGTACAATTTGATAATTTTAGCACAGAGGAACTTTATGATATTTTTGCTATGCTATGTAAAAACAATGATTATCAATATGAAGAAGCATTTGCAAACCATATGAGAGATCAACTTCACAAAATTCCGATTGAGTCGATTCCTAATTTTTCAAATGGGCGATATATTCGAAATTTATTCGAAAAGCTAGTAACCATCCAATCAAATCGTCTAATTCAGCAAAACAAAATTACCAAGCAAGAGCTTATGACATTTGCAGAGGATGATATTTTACTTGGTATTACAGAAAATCTATTTGATAATACATTTTGATAATGATAAGGACCAAAGTAGCTTATAGTAAGTACTTTGGTCATTTAAATAAAAAAGGGGATGGCAAATGAAAAAGCTTGTGACAATTATTTTAGTAGGTGCTTGTATTTTACCAAGGGTATTAACTATCAATATTACAGTCAGTAATAGCATGAAAATTCTCAAAAATAAACCAACCGAATAATTGACAAGTAATAAGAAAAGTAGTAATCTAACACAAAACATACGCTATCGTATTTTTATGGAGAAATGACTATGCAACTAACAAGGGAAGATTGGATTAAGGCTGGCTTACAACAACTAGCTGATGCAGGAATACATAAAGTTCGAATCGAAGCACTTGCCCGCTTACTAAAGATTAGCAAAGGTAGCTTTTACCATTATTTTCGTGATCATCAAGAGCTGTTGGATGCAATGCTTGATTATTGGGAAATACATGCAACAAAGCAGATTGTTCAAAGTATGGAGCAGGAGCAGGCTACGTTGGAACAGCTGCTACGTATTAGCTTTAGCAGAGATAAAAAAATAGAGATTGGCATTTATGCATGGGCTAAATATGATTTGGCTGTTGCAGCAAGATTAGTCGATATTGAAGAGCAGAGAATTGCCTGTGTGGCAAAATTATATCGAAAAATGGGCATGGATGATGTTGAATCATTAGATCGCGCAAGACTTGCCTATTTGACGTATGTGGGGTGGATGACAAGGTTTGAAGCAAATCCCCATTTTGAGATTGAAAAAATGCTAAGGCTATTAATGCATATTCACTAAGGTCCCTAATATGGTGTAAACCCTTATTAGGGACTACTTTTACACTATAACATACGGTAGTGAATGTTTTATTAAGTTATGATGGAGGAGAAGAAGGTAACCATGACAACAGTAATAACATTTATAGCAATTGGTCTTCTGTGGTTTATCAGTGTGCTTCATATTTATTGGGCTTTTGGAGGTCGTTGGGGAACAGCAGCAGTCATTCCGGTAAAAAAGGGAGAGCAACAGCCTATTTTTAAGCCAAGAAAGCTTGGGACCATACTTGTTGCTGTTCTAATTTTGCTGGCTAGTTCCATGCTAATTTTTCAAGCGGGTTACTTAGAGAGCCTTCAGACAAATACTCTTACTAAGATTGGAAGTATAGTATGCGCTACCGTTTTTATGATTCGAGCTATTGGTGATTTTAACTATCTAGGATTTTTTAAGAAAATAAAGCATTCTCAGTTTGCTCGATATGATACTTGGATATACAGTCCATTATGCTTGTTCTTGGGCTTAACCTATATTATTCTGTTATTTTAAGAATACATAGGAGGAAATCAGAATGAGTCAAACGATTTACCTATTTCGCCATGGTGAAACAGAATTTAATTTACAGGGTCGTTACCAAGGTGAGCTTGATTCCCCTTTAACTGAAGCTGGCATTCAGCAAGTACAGCAAAATGCGCGTATGCTAAAAAGTATCATTGGCAATCCTCAAGATTGGAAAATTGTATCGAGCCCATTGGGAAGAGCCATGCAAAGTGCTGAGATTATCTGTGAAACAATAGGATATGATGTTCAAAATGTTCAGCAGGACAAACGATTAGCTGAACTCGCTGTCGGTCAAATGGGCAGGACTAACAACGTCTGAAATTGAAAGTAATTGGCCAAAACGCTTTCACAAAGAAGACATTTATAGCTGGTATTTTCATGCACCAAATGGAGAAACCTATGAAGCTGTTACAAGTAGAATAAGTGATTGGCTAGAGGAGATACAGCGCGAACCAAAAGTAATTGCGATTTCACATGGCTTAACAGGACGCATTTTACGTGGGCTTTATACTGGCTTAGGAAGAGAAGATGCCTTAAAGCTAGCAGTATCACAGGATATGTTCTTTAAATTATCAAATAACACCATTACCACGATTTATTCAGATTTTGATGATTTTTATCTTCATTAAGCAGAAGACTCCCACCTCTACAGGTGGTAAGATGAATGCGGTTTGGGTTCCTTTTCAGTGGGTGTCCAAACACCTACTGAAATAGCGGAACAGGACGTAATTACGCCAAGGCGAAATTGATTAGGTCGTATCTTAAGAAATTCTTCATAAATTACCTACAGGAATATTCAGAATTGCCTCCTATTATAATGTGTGGGGGGCGTTTTTTTATGAAAAAATTTGTCTTATTTTGTTGTATCTGTGTGGCAGCTTTCCTTTTTTATTATCTTGATAACACTTCGGAAAATACACAAATAGAGCTACCTACATTACATAGTAAAAATGCGTTGCTGCTGAACGAAAAAGGGGATGTCTTATATGAAAAAAATGCAGATGCCATTATATATCCAGCCTCATTAACGAAAATTATGACAGCAATTGTGGCTATTGAGGGGAGTGTCAATCTTCAAAAGCAAACCATTGTTGAACCACAAACCATTACAAAATTTACTGCACAAAATGCTTCTATGGCAGGTTTTAAGGCAGGTGATTTTGTAACGATGGAGGATTTATTATATGGTACACTGCTAGCCTCTGGAGCAGATGCTACAGGAACATTGGCAGATGCTATGGCAGGCAGTGAAGAAGCTTTTGTGACACTTATGAATAATAAGGCACAGGAATTGAAGATGGATAATACACATTTTGTTAATGCCAGTGGACTACATGATGATGCGCATGTTTCAAGTGTGCGTGATCTTAGTAAACTATTTCGTTATGCTATTGAAAATCCAACCTTTTATCAAATTTTAACCTCAAAAAGCTATATAACACATGTCCCAAATGAACTGACAATATCGAGTTCGCTTTTTATGAAAATAGCTGAAGCAGATGGGGCAATCGTAGGAGGGAAAACGGGCTACACGCCTGAAGCGGGTCTTTGCTTAGCATCTATTATCGAAAAAAATGGTAAGCGTTATCTCTTCATTACAACGAATGCAGCAGGGCAAGCATGGACGCCACCACAGCATATTGAAGATGCACTTACAGCATATGAAGCACTATAGGAGGAAAAAAACATGAAAAAATTAGTAACTTTTTTAGTCCTAACAATCGTCTTATTAGTAGGATGCACCACAGAGGCACCCAAAAAAGAGAAGGCTACTTGGGAGCCTTTTATCGGCACATATGTGGGGGATCATATGAAGGTCAGTAAAATAGCAAATACTGTATTCATGCATGGGGATACAGTTGACCATTTTGATTTAAGAGGGGAGGTATTACGTGTCATTTATCGAAATGACAATGAGGCTTTAAATATTTGGTTTTCTTCTTCCACATCAAAAGAGAAAGCATTGGTTTATAATGCGATGATGGGTGCAATTTTAGTTCCAAATGCACAGGGCTATGGCTTTGAAATCGATGGAGAATTATATGAGGTTCCTAGAGATGAGCTGATAACTGAAATGGAGTCTCTTTTGCCGACGTTACCACATGGAAATGATTTTTTTGAGGAAAAAATCGTTGAAGAATTTTTAACAAAACATGAACAAACTATTCAACAATATGCAGCTGATCCAAGCTACCGAAGCATATTGATGAAGAAATTTTCAATCACAAAAACTAGTTGATTTTTACTATTTTTTGGTATAATCTATTATTCTATCATGTAAGTAGAAATCTCTATTTTTCAGAACAAACACGCATGTGAAATGACATCTATGATAATAAAGGACGGTGGAGAACAATGAAAAAGCTTTTACCCTATGCTATTTTTTTGACATTTTTAATTAGCTTTCTATTTGTAGCAGATGCAAATGCGGAGGGTACATTACCAATCCAGCAAATAACCAAAGACTCAGCAGTAAACGTTGAACCTTCTGTAGATAGTGCCGTAATCGGTCATATAGCAAAGGGGAGCTATGTAAAAGTTGTATCTGTAAGTGGGGAATGGGCATCCATTAAAGGGCAACAGCTGGAGGGCTACGTAGAAAAGACAGTATTAGCAAGCCTGACATCTGAAAAGTATATAGTAGCTAATAAGGGTGGAACATCTTTATTTACATATCCTAGTCCTAGTTCACAAAAAACAGGACAGCTTTATGAAAATAGCCTAATTTATGTATACGGATCAGCACCCGGAGGTTGGTCCTTTGTCCAATATGGTCAGGAAATGGGCTATGTAGCAACGAATTCTTTAAAGAAGCCAGCTGTAATAAAAAAGCAAGTAAATACTAAAAATGGAGCTACTCTTCGTTTAACAGCTAGCCCCAGTGGTGAAGTGCTTGGTACAATTGCAAATAAAACAGAAGTCAAGCAATATACAATACTTGCTGGCTGGGCCTATGTAGAAACAGATACACTAAAAGGTTATGTCAAGGCTTCAGAGCTAGTGGACATTAAAAAGCTAGATAATAAAGTCTATAATAAAGGTGTTCAAGTAGCAAAAGGGGAAAAGAAACGAGTAGCATTAACATTTGATGATGGTCCAGATGCAAAGGTTACGCCACAAATTTTAGCAATACTAAAAAAATACGATGCTCATGCAACCTTTTTTATGGTTGGTAAAAATGTCACTAAAAATGCTGCATTAGTGGAAAAAATTTATGATGCAGGACATGAAGTAGGGAATCATACATGGAATCATTCAAAATTGACAAACTTATCAGCAGGAAGTGTCAAGCAAGAGGTGGATCGAACAAGTAATGCTATTTATGCAGCAATTGGTCAGTACCCAACGGTTTTCCGTCCACCCTATGGTGCCACGAATGAGCAAGTTCGTTCTGTAATAACAATGCCCTCCATTCTATGGTCAATCGATACACTTGATTGGAAGCATCGCAACGCTGATAAGATTTTAGCGTATGTTAAAGCATCAGTGAAAGATGGAAGCATTATTTTAATGCATGATATTCATCAGTCAACAGCAAACGGTCTTGAAAACGTTATTCTTTACTTGCAAAAGCAAGGCTACGAATTTGTTACTGTTAGTGAAATATTACAATAATGAAAGCCCAATAAAAGAGCCGTGCAATCTGTCAATATAGACGATTGCACGGCTCTTTCATTATTTAAATAAATTAATCGTTGTGATAATTATTGGTATACCAAAGACATCGATTAAAAATGCCCCAACGATTGGTACAACAAGAAATGCTTTTTTCGATGGACCGAAGCGTTGGACAACAGCTGACATATTAGCCATTGCATTTGGTGTTGCCCCTAAACCATGGCCTGCAAAGCCTGCAACCATAACCGCCGCATCGTAATTTTTCCCAAGTAATTTAAATAATACAAAAGTACTGAATACAACGATAAAGAAGACTTGTGCGAACACAATAATAAATAGTGGAAGTGCTAAATCAGCAATTTCCCATAATTTAATGCTCATAAGTGCCATTGAAAGGAAAATACCTAATGTCACATCACCGATTAAAGAAATGCTTTTCATATTAATCGCTGCTGGCTTTACTTTATCCATAATATTACGTACGATTACCGCAACAAACATGGCACCTACATAGCCCGGTAATACAAAGCCTGTCGCCTCTGAGAACAATGTTCCAACATACGTACCTACAGCCATACAAAATGTAATGATTATTACCTGTGAAAAGAATGAATTAGATGTAATTTGCTCATGTTTATTTTCATAATCTATATCTTCCGTTTCTTGTTCATCAGGTGTTAAATTATATTTACCAACTAAGTACTTCACAATAGGGCCACCAATTAAGCCGCCAGCAACTAATCCACATGTAGCTGCTGCTGCACCAATTGTCATGGCAGAAGAAATACCTAAGTCTTCTAATGTTTGTCCAAACGCTGCCGCTGCTCCATGCCCACCTTCCATGGAGACAGCACCCGCCATCATACCGATTAATGGATGGATGCCCATTAGCGATGCAAGAGATACACCAATCACATTTTGCATCAGTGCAAGGAAGCCACACGCTAACCAGTAGATAATCAGTAACTTACCACCTAGCTTCACTAGTTTAAAGCTTGCGCCTAAGCCGATTGTTGTGAAGAAGGTAATCATAAATAGACTTTGCAAAGATGTATCAAGAGAAATTTCTAAGGTACCCGTTGTCTTTAAAATAGTTGCTAATGCGGCAAATAATAAGCCCCCAACAACTGGTGCTGGAATGCAAAAACGTTCTAAAAAGCTGATTCTGCTTATTAGCCAGCTACCTAAACCTAATAGGGCAGCTGCTAAAAAGATAGTTGTAATTTGATTAAATTCGATCATGAACCTTGCCCCTTCAGTAAGTTATTTAGTGCTTCATAGACAAAATAAGCACCTAATTTAACAGTGCGTCCGTTCTCATCAAGAGAAGGATTTACCTCACAAATATCAAAAGAATGTGTCTTTGGATGTGATGTTACCTTTTGCAGTATTGTGCGTACAGTCGTTGTGTCAAGCCCAAACGGAGAGGGCGCACTAACACCTGGTGCAAAGGCAGCATTTAGCACATCCATACATAGCGTTAACAGCACATAATCATGATTATCCATGTAGTGCTGAAGATCATTGAGAATTTGCACTTTATTTTCAGCTGTCATATTTTCTTCTAATATATACTTCACATGCAATTCATCTGCTTTTTCAAATAGCTCATTAGTATTGCCATAGCGCTGAATTCCAAGGACAAAATAATCAGTATATGGATCCTGCTCTAAAATTTGACGGAACATGGTACCAGAAGATGGCTGTTCATCATAAGGTCGTAAGTCAAAATGTGCGTCGATATTGACGATGCCGATTTTGGCATCCTTTGGCAGTGCTGCACGAACTCCTAAATAGTGACCATATAATGTTTCATGCCCACCACCAAGCACAACACATTGACATTTTTTAGTGAGTAGTGTTTGAACAATTCCGCCTAGCTCACTTTGTGCATCCTCTAATGCATGATTTAGGCACAGAATATTGCCTACATCAATTACTTGCTGTTCCTCAGTGAAAGTCCAAGGAAGGCTAGATAATGAGGCGCGTAAAGCGTTTGGTCCACTTGCCGCCCCTATTCGACCTTGGTTGCGGCGTACACCCTCATCACAAATAAAGCCAACAATAGCAGCACGCTGATTATCTGAAGCGCTTACATCATTAATAGGAATTCTTTTTACCTTTTGATGTAAACGAAAACTACTCGTATTAGTAGTGGAATCTATACGGCCTTCCCATTGTTTTTGATCTGTCATTGCATACATAACCCTTTTAACCCCATTTCCAATATTATTGTAGTGTAAATAATGTTGTAAATTTATTATATATTCACATAATTATAATTACTAATATATAATTATTATTAATCTATAGCTTTTAACTATAAATAGGAGTGATTTTATGTTGGATTTAAAACAGTTACAATATTTTATTGCTGTTACAGAGCAAATGAATTTTTCAAAGGCAGCAGAGAAATTGCATATTTCGCAGCCTTCCCTAAGCAATGCCATCAAGAAATTAGAGCAAGAGATTGGCTCACCCTTATTGAAAAGAAATACAAGAAATCTCCAACTAACAGAAGCAGGTGAGCTTTTATATGAACGAGCAAAAGTTATCTTAAAAAATATGGAAGTTTTAAAAATAGAAATGGATGAAGTGATTGTGCATGGTACAAGTGAAGTGACGATAGGTGTAATGGAATCCATCAAGCATTGGCTACCAAAAGTTATTGCAAACTATAAAAGAGACTATCCACAAATGAAGATTCACTTAGTAGATATTTTAGGCAGTAAGCGGGTTAAAAAATCACTAAAAAGCTATAAAACACATGTAATTATTACTAATCAGCGGATGGATGATGACGAGCTAGAAGTTCAGAGCTTATATGAAGAGCGTCTTGTTGCTGTTTTGCCATTAAATCATCCATTAGCAGAAAAGGATCGACTGACGTTTGCTGATTTATGCAATGATCCATTTATCATTAGCACAGAAGGATTTCAAACTAGGCTTGATATTTTAAGTGCGTTTGAGCAGGCTAACGTAAAGATGAATATCCAATATGAAATTGAACGTTTTGAAACGGCTGTATCGCTTGTTCGAGAAAATTTAGGGATTACAATCCTACCGGAAAATTACTTACAAGGTCCTACCGCAAAAACTATTGTACAAAAAGAAATAGATGGTCCAAATTTACGGCGCAATGTGTACTTAATTTCTCTAAAAAATCGTCATTTACCCCTTGCCATTCGTCACTTATTAGCAAATATAGTGGAATTTTTTGAGCCCTAATCACTAAAAGTAATGCTTTTGTTTTGAAAATTTCCCTACCTATCTAAAATGCTGATTAATGACCAAATTTTCTCTATCATTCAAATTTTTCTGAAATAGATGATTGATTTACAAGAAATATAGCGGTAACATTTAATGTAAGAAATAAAATGAACATTCATTCATTTTTATCTTCAGGTTGTCACGGATTTTCAAAGGAATGAATAAAAGGATGTTTGCCTAAAATCTTCGCATCCTACGAAAACGGCAAACTGACCTGCATCGGTAAAAACACCACGTTCTGTGGCATTACCGAAATACCGACATCGTGTCAGAACAATTTAAAATCCGGACGCAATTACGCTAAGGCGAAATTGATTGTGATGTTCAAACAAAGGGGGCTTTTCTATGATTTTTTCTTATAGTGAAAAGGTAGTAGATTTACAGGCACAGCTGACTAATTTTATGGAGCAGTACATTTATCCAAATGAGGCAGTGTATGCAGCACAGGTTGATGCAATGGAGGATCGTTGGGGCGCAATTCCACCAATAATGGAAGAGCTAAAGCAAAAAGCAAAGGATGCAGGATTATGGAATTTATTTTTGCCAGATAGTGAATATGGGGCAGGCTTAACAAATTTAGAGTATGCGCCTTTATGTGAAATTATGGGACGCTCTTTACTTGCACCAGAGGTTTTTAACTGTAATGCACCTGATACAGGCAATATGGAGGTGCTTGTGCGCTATGGCTCAGAACAGCAGAAAAAACAGTGGCTAGAACCGTTATTACGTGGAGAAATACGTTCCTGCTTTGCCATGACAGAACCAGCAGTTGCGTCAAGCGATGCGACTAATATTGAGGCAAGCATTGAACGTGATGGGGATTTTTATATCTTAAATGGGCATAAGTGGTGGACAACAGGTGCTGGAGATCCGCGTTGTAAAGTCGCGATCTTTATGGGAAAACATAAAGACACTGAAGCACCTATCCATGAGCAACAATCAATGATTCTCGTTCCTATGGACACACCTGGAGTAAAAATAGAGCGCATGCTAACGGCTTTTGGCTATGACCATGCACCAGAAGGACATGGGGAGGTAACGTTCACGAATGTTCGCGTCCCTGTGGACAATATATTATGGGGGGAAGGTAAGGGGTTTGCCATTGCACAAGGAAGATTAGGTCCTGGTCGAATCCATCATTGTATGCGTCTTATTGGAGCTGCTGAACGAGCATTAGAGGAAATGTGTATACGTGTGCAAGAGCGACGGGCCTTTCATCGACCACTCGCAGATCAAGGTGTGATGCGTGAGCGAATTGCCGAGTCTCGTATTGATATCGAGCAGGCGAGATTGTTAACACTAAAGGCAGCATATATGATGGACACAGTGGGTAATAAAGAAGCAAAAGCAGAAATTGCCATGATTAAGGTGGTTGCACCTAATATGGCTTTAAGAGTTATTGATCGAGCAATTCAGGCATTTGGTGCTGCTGGAGTTGGACCTGATACAACGCTTGCTGCACAGTGGGCCAATTCTCGTACATTGCGTTTAGCAGATGGACCAGATGAGGTGCATCGCAATACCATTGCTAAGTTGGAGCTGAAAAAACATGGTAAAAAATTAGAGGAGCTGGTGAAATGACGGTACTGGACTTATTCAGTCTGAAAGGAAAGACAGCCATCGTAACAGGCGGAGGACGTGGATTGGGTGCTCAAATTGCACAAGGCTTTGCAGAGGCTGGTGCCAATGTAGTGCTGTGCTCACGAAAGGTAGAGGCATGTGAAGAGGTAGCAGCAGAGCTAGCGAAATTAGGTGTACAAACCTTGGCTCTTGCCTGCGACGTAACAAAATCAGACGATGTAGCAAACGTGGTATCAAAAACTATCGATACATTCGGCAATATTGATATTTTAGTAAATAATAGTGGAGCTTCTTGGGGAACTCCTGCTGTTGAAATGCCATATGAGGCTTGGCAAAAAGTATTTGATGTTAACGTAAACGGTACATTTTTAATGAGTCAAGCAGTTGGCAAAAAAATGCTGGCGCAAAAAAGTGGCAAAATTATTAATATCGCCTCAATTGCAGGGCTAGGCGGTACATTACCAGATTTTATGGATACTATTGGCTATAACGCGAGTAAGGGAGCGGTTATTACCTTAACAAAGGATTTAGCCGTAAAATGGGGGCCATATGGCGTCAATGTGAATGCGATTGCACCAGGATTCTTCCCAACAAAAATGTCAAATGTTTTAATTGAACGTGGACAAGAGTATTTAATGAGTGCCACACCATTAAAGCGTTTAGGCTCTGAGAATGATTTAAAAGGTGTTGCGTTATTTTTAGCGGCAGCTGCCTCAGATTATGTAACAGGAGATGTTATTGTTGTAGATGGTGGCATGAGCTCAATTATTTAAAGGAGGGTTTGGATGGATACGATACAAGTAAGGGCAAGTGAACGTCTTGATGAAGTGAAATTACAGTCATTTTTAAAAAGGCAATTTCCAGATTTACCAGAAGGTATTATCGAAATTTCACAATTTAGTGCAGGCCATTCAAATTTGACCTATTGCCTAAAAGTAGGTGATTTTGAAGTCGTTCTTCGTCGACCTCCTCATGGACCAGTCGCCAAAAAAGCACATGACATGAAACGTGAATTTACGATTTTATCTGCCTTGCATCCATTTTTAGCTGCTGTTCCGGAGCCGTTTGTTTACGTTGAAGACCGAGAAATTATCGGCAGTGATTTCTTCTTAATGGAACGGAAGAAGGGCATCGTGCTAGATACACATTTTCCTAAAGGCATTGAGCATAGCAAGCAACTAGCACGCCAGATATCTGAAAAGATGGTTGATTCACTTGTAGCACTGCATGCAATCCCATATCAAGAGACAAAACTTAAGGAAATGGTCAAGCCAGATGGATTTATGGAGCGGCAGGTACAGGGCTGGATCGAACGCTATGACAAAGCAAAAACAGCACAGTATGCTGAGGTTGAAGCGTTGACAACATGGTTAAAGAAGCATATTCCTACTAACAGTGAGGCAACGATTATTCATTATGATTACAAGCTAAATAATGCTATGTTTTCCAGTGACTTTTCTGAAATGATTGGACTTTTTGATTGGGAAATGACGACAGTAGGGGACCCATTAGCTGATTTAGGCGTGGCAATGAGCTACTGGATGCATGCAGATGATCCTAAAATGCTATTATACGCATTAGGAGAGCCACCAGTAACGATTTTGCCAGGTTTTTATTCACGTCAGGAATTTATACAGCGTTATGCAGAGAAAAGTGGACGTGATGTCTCTGCTATAGATTATTACATTACATTTGCTTACTTTAAATTAGCTGTGATTTGTCAGCAAATTTACTACCGCTATGTAAAAGGTCAAACAAAGGATGACCGATTTGCACAGATGGATAAAATGGTAGCCGCACTAATTCAACAAGCTTCTAAGGCAATATAGAATGAATTGTAACTTTAATGAGAAAAAAGTTAATTTTATTACACCGACGGTTGCTTTAATTAGTAGCCGTATTTTTTATTAATATTACAGATTATCCGACACTATAGTTATTAATTTCTACGTTTACACTCGCACCATACAAATTAAATACAAAAAATAAATTCACGTAAAAATACTTAAAAAAGGGGGAATGCATGTTCTTATTTTCATACGAATTTATGGATTTAACGAAAGGGTGAATACAATATTTATTTATTGTTTTTCGATAAAAAAATATTGACTTAGAATGTAAATATAGCTACTATATCAATAGCAAGTGTTAAAAACTGATTTCAATTTTGGTTTACTATTTGATAGAGGAGCAAAAGCTCAACGGAGGATAAAGGATGAAAAAATATATATTTGCTACTTTGCCAATTTGTTTAGGGATTTTATGTTTAGTTACAAAGGGATTGATTGGAGATGAATTAATAGCAGATGGAACAATTGTGGAAAGAAATTTCTTTTTAATACCATTAAGTTATTTGTTTTTCCTGAGTGGTATAATTTCATTTTTATTTGTAGCTATTTTATCAAGAAAGACAAATATTGCGAACTAATTAGAAGAAGATCAGGTTTACATATTGGGACCTGATCTTCTATGCATTATTGATCACTCCCAAATTTGATCAAGTTTATCACTATAAAACTTAATGGCTTTGCTGTATGCATTTACACCTTCATGATTCGAAGTGGTTAAGAGAGTATTTAATAATATTTCCATTGATTTTGAATGATCCTTTAAGTTATAGAGCGTCATAGCATAGAAAATCTTTAAATGCTCGGCATCTGGAAAATCATTTATAGCTTGTTCTAAAATTTTCCTTGATTGTTCATATTGACCTAATGTGCGATAAGTACTTCCTAGTCCTAAATAAGTACCCTCTAAATCTTCATGGCCCATCCCTAATTGTATGGCTTTTTCATAATGAGGCACAGCTTCTTTTTCCTTTCCCAATAAATCATAAGTCCATGCACAATGATAATGATACAACCCATTTTCAGGTTTTTCTTTAAGGAGAGCTATCATGAGTCGATTAGCTTCTTCTAAATGCCCATTTTCTCTCAGAGATATTATGTGTTTTAATTGTTTATCCATTTTCTATCCTCTTCATTTTTTGTAAAAATCTTAATTTCTATTATAGCTTGTCAAAATTAAATGTGTATAATAGATATAAAAATGCTTGAGGTGAGCATGAATGCTTGAACGTTCAATGGAAAAGACACGGGAATGTAAAATGGAAAGGGAGTGATAGAAGGAAGAGTTTTATAATAGCTCTTCTAAAACAATTAGAAAAGAGGACTATTAGTATGAATAACATCAATCGTGAAGGCTTCGATTTAGCATATTGTGTAAAGGGACAAGGGGAGAAGAAAATAGTGGTAATTGGCAGTAGTGTTTATTACCCTCGCTTATTTTCTGAAAATCTCTATAAACATTTTCAATTTTATTTTTTAGATCACCGAGGATTTGTGAAATCACCTCGAGAACTAAAACAAGAGGATTATACATTAGATAAAATTGTAGAAGATATTGAGGCTGCCAGACAATTTCTCAAGCTAGAAAATTTTATTATATTAGGACATTCTGGACATGCATTTATGGCCTTAGCCTATGCTAAAAAATATCCTCAATATATAGACAAGGTTATACTCTTGAATTCTGCACCGACAAATAGTCAAGAAAGACAACAGCAAAGCTTTTCTTATTTTAACGAAACAGCAGATACTGAGCGAAAAAGACAATTTGAGCATGATATTGCTTTTTTAGAAAATGATATTCGGAATGACCCTGAAAGACGCTTTGTCCATATGTGTCTTCGAATGGGAGCACATAGTTTCTATGATTATACATTTGATGCTGCTGATATGTGGGAAGGCGTCTATACGAATATGCAAATCATTGATTATCTTTGGGGAGTAGCATTTGCTGAACGCGATTTGATTCACTTATTGGCAGATGTTGAAAAACCTGTTCTTGTAGGATTAGGTAGATATGATTACTTAGTTGCACCTGTTTCGCTTTGGGATTCATTAGATGGACTAGACAAAAATGTCAAAAAGGTTATTTTTGAAAAGAGTGGTCATAATCCAATGTATGAAGAACCTGAAACTTTTGATAGAGAGTTAATCAGCTGGATTAATAATAAATAATTGATTACTAAAGACCAGTTATTTTCTAAAGAATGAGAATAACTGGTTCATTTTTTATAGAATATTTTCATCAGATTAAATCGATTTTTTCCTCCATGAAAACACCTGGGAGACCAAGACCAACATCACTTTGGCATAAAGCTCATTTGGAAGAGCCCTATTAATTTCTCTATTTTTACTACTTAGTCCACCTTAAATTTTACGAATAGCCTCAATTCTTTCACAATCTATAATAATAGGCATAGTTGCTGATCCTATTTGAATGAAGTACGCACAGCTAGTTGGTTTATCAAAATACAAGAAGTAAACATTTAAAAAATTACCACCTTTTGCAAGAAACACATCTACTAATGTTCCAGGGTCAAGACATTGTAAAAGATGACAAGCACAGTCCTTGCAATTGTGGGTATTTATTTCTTGACCATGATGTTTATTCCGGTTGTCATTTTTCTGTTTTTGCTTAACATCCTTAGAATTATAATATTTTATTTTATTAGTATCAGCTTCATCAAACTCATTATCTTCAGTAGAGCCTTTGTCATAATTACAATAATATGTTTTGGATTGACAGTAACATTTATCAAATTTATGATAGTTGTCAAAATTCCAATTGATACGCTCAAGATAACGTTTATCTTCCATACCTTATGTTCTCCCTTATTGTTGGAATATTTGCTGTTACCAGTTCTATAATTAGTCTATGATATGAAGGCACAGTGGAACTGGTACAATGTCCATTTGGGATTTGAAAATTGGGGGAAGAACTAGAAATAGGTATTTAATAAAAATGACTAGAACTCTAGCTGTAAGAAATTTATTTGCTGGCACCATAGTCCTCTTTAAGATAACTATATATTTCTAAATCTACTATACCTTTACCAGACCAAAGTGAAGCCTGTCTTAAAAGTCCATCTTTGAGGAAGCCATTTTTTAGGAGTACCTTTTTCGACGGTTCATTCAATGGCATCACTTCAGCCTGTATCCGATTAATGGCAACCTCCTCAAATAAATATTTTACAATCATATGTACAGCTTCAGTGGCAATGCCTTTACCCCAATACGCCTCAGCTAAATAGTAGCCGATTGTTACCATATCCACTTTCTGATTAAAATCCATTGCTTCAATAATGCCAACCAATGTATCATTCTGAGATTTTTGGAAAATACCCCATTTTACTCTGCTTTTCTTCTGATAGTCTCTATCAAAATGGCCAATCATTTTACTAACAGTTTGAAGATTGTGCTTTGGAATAATCCCGCAAAACTCAAATACTTTTTCATTATCATAAATATCAAATAGCTCCTGTAAATGGCGATCCTCAATTTTTTTAAGCTCTAGCTTTGTTGAGCTTAATATTGGAAATTCCTCAAACACCTTTGTTAAATTCATAATGTTCTCTCCTTTGTTACTCTTTAATTGGAATGTAAATTTCCATTTTCATATCGTTTGGATAAGCTGAATTGACTACATCTGTTATTTCAAAATCAGGGCCTTCATTTCTTTCATAATTAGAATTTGGTAGCCAAACACCATAAATATAGCGTCGTATATTTTGAATTGCCTCTGAAGTTCCTTTCATGGAAAACACCGCATATTTGCCCTCAGGGATTTCAAATTTGACAAGGCCATTGTCCACTGATTCCGTATTGCCCGTTACTTCTTCACCAATAATAAACGAAAATTGTCCATCGTCATGAAAGTTAGTAGATATACCATATGCGAAATTGGGAGTAAGCTTATGAGGAATTCGCTCATAATAATGATTTTTTCCAAAATCAGTGTAAAATTTAGGAATATCTATAAAATATTTTTCATCTAGTAAGGTTGTTTGGTATTCATATCCAATAATAAACTTTTTCTGTAAATAAATCATTTCTGGTTTATTCATGATGAAATCTCCCTTCATTTTATAATCCAAAAAGTTCAGTTTACTTTGAAGGGGAACGACATTTTTTTCTTTTCGATATTTTGCAGGTGTCATTCCAATGTAATTGACAAAAGCACGTGTAAAAGCCTCCTGTGAGCTATATTGAAAGGCAATTGCAATGTCTAAAATGTTGTTGGAGGTAGTTTCTAATAGTATGGCTGCCTCAGATAACCTCCTATTTCTACTATATTGCTGTACTGAAAAACCAGTAATGGCTTGAAAAAGTCTTTGAAAATGGAATGCAGAGAAATAAGCCTTTGCTGATATATCAGTAATGACTAATTCATCTTGTAGATGCTCCTCAATATATTCAATAGCGTTTTGTATTCTTTCAAAATAATCCATATCACAGCCCCTTCCTGTCAATAATGATAACGGCAATCGAACATTACCTTTTGATAATTTGTGCTAATATTGTAAATGAAAATGGGAGCGAATGGTTGATAGAAATATAAGGGAAGTAAAATCAAGACAATGCAGCTCTTTAAAATCTAATGTTGATTACAGTCGAATTTAAATGTATAATTTTGTTATATTTTACTGAAAGCGAGGGATTTATGATGACAGTCAGCTCTATTTTTCTATCAAACAAATTTGAGGTGTGGAAGAACTAAAATTTATTAGATTCTTCCGCATAAAATCGGAGGAATTAACATGTATAGTTATTATGGTCCAATAAGTACAGAGCTTTATGATTTTACGAAACCAGTAGGCCATTCCATAAGTGGGGATATCGAGTATTATCTTCATCGTTTAACAGGAACGAATGGTAAGATTTTAGAAGCAGGGGTAGGTTCCGGTCGTTTTCTTATTCCTTTATTAGAGAAGGGTTTTGATGCGGAGGGTATTGATTACTCACCAGAGATGCTAGCCTCTTGTCGAAAACGATGTGCAGAAAGAGGATTACCTGCAAGGCTTTATGAAGGTAATCTAAGCAATTTTTCATTGCATTCCAAATATGAAGCTGTGGTCATGCCAACTGGGTCATTTTGTTTAATTGAGCAATCGAAGGAAGCAATTGATGCATTAACATGTATATATCATCATTTGGTTCCAGGTGGTCGTCTAATAGTGGACTTGCTACTGCCATTACATTGGCGTACAGGAGAAATTTCTACCTCCTATTATCAGCTATCAGACACTGAGGGAATAGCGTTAGAAAGTAAATCCGTAGAGATGGATTGGATCAATCAAACCACTCTTACCGTTTTAAAATATGAAAAATGGAAAAGTGGGAAATTAGTGGATACAGAACTGCAGAGATTCCCATTGCGATGGTATGGAATTGAAGAATTTCAGCAAATATTAAAAAATATAGGTTTTTCTGATATAACTTGTTCAGCTGAGTATATCTATAATAAGAAGCCTTCTATAGAAAGTGGATTGGTTACTTTTGAAGCGATTCGTAAGTAATGAAAATTAAGAAATCTGCTTGATTTAGTGATAAAATCGCTAAATTACTGCAGTTTTCTTTATTTTAGTTGATTTCGTTCTTGCCATATTTTGGTTTTTGAAAGAGTGAATAAAGTTTTGTTTTTAAGTCCCCAAAACGTTTAGTTACAATTGAGATTGAGGACCCTGAAAATACGAAGCGACCAAAAAGCGACCAAACTATAATCACCAGCTATGAAAACTGAAACGGAGAATTTTATTGCACAGGCGGTTAAAGATGGTGTTATTCAGGAATCGCACTTGAAGGATTTACAGAATGGTGCCATGACGACTGATCGTTTAATTGGGTTGTATATCACTATTCAGCAAAGACGTTGTAAATAATACGAAGCCCAGGTACTCAATAAATGGAGAGTACCTGGGCTTTTTATTTCAAGAAATTACATTTATTAAAATAAAAATGTTTAATCTAATACTATATTAAATTACGCAAGAAAAAATTTAAAAGGGTCACACGGAGGATAGTGACCCCTAAATAAGATTTAGAAAGAAAGGGTAAGTTTGTATTATTTTATTTGTTATGAGCATTAGAGGCGGTATTGGGTATTAATATTTGATGAAACTAACGCCGACAATAATTAGAAGAATGAATAGAACAACAATTAGCGCAAAGTTTGAACGAGAGCCGCCATAATTACTACCATAATCTTGAGACATAATATTTTCCCTCCTTTCTATATTCTATAATATGTATAGTTGTAGAAATTTAAGGAGATATTCATCCTAATAAAAAATATCAGGAGTAAAATTGGGATACTCTTTTTGTTTAGTGAGTCAGAATTGGAAATAAGTTAAAAATAATGGGCTAAAAATGGTGAATACCTAGCATTTTGTGCTCATTCTTATCTCTTAACTCAAAAATCTCATTTTTAAAATCAGAAAAAACTAGTATACACGTCCATACATAGATTTATTCGCTACATATTCTAGCAATATAGAGAGCGCTCTCTAATACTAAAAAATGAAAAGAGGAATTTTTTTGAGTGAACAATCAGAAAATCTAAATCAAATATTACCTTGTCCAGTAGAATCAACTGAACTAGTACCATTAGCTAATGAGGTTACTCCACTAGTCGCTACACCAGTTACAGCTCCAACTATTAAAATTCCAGTTGTACTTGCAGAACCTACACTTCAAATAGTTGTAGAATCAGATATTACGCTGAATCCTGCTGCAACTGAAATCAAAAGAGTGAAAAAAAATGTTTTCCTAAATCAAGTTAAATTAGTACCTGTTAGATTTGCACGTATTGCTAACACAGACTTTTTTAGGGTAACAAGAGCTAAATTGTTTGTAGCAGGGCATATTCGCAAAAATATAGAATATGCTTCAGCGGCTTGTAATGGAGCACTACAAGATAGAATTGCAGACGTTCCGTTTTCTGGTTTTACAGAACTTTTTTTCCCACAAACACCTGGAGGCACTACTCCAATCTTAGGAATTTCCGAGTTTGCCGAAGCGAACTTCCTGAATGAAAGAACTCAATTGGATGCTCGATTGGATAAGGCTTTCTTCCAAAATCTCGTTAAATACAATGAACAACCATTTGGCGAGTTAGTCGCTGCAAACTTCTTTGAACTTGATTTTTCACCAATTATGGCAGCACCCGAAGGCACATTCAGCACATTGCGTGAAAAAATTGTTCTGGATCTTACAGTAAAAGTACTGCAAGTTCAACAAGTCCGCCTTGGCGCTGGTAGTACTGTAATAACGCCTGTTCTTTTCGGACTTACTCCTCCTACTAGTCCTTAATAGTCTTTAGTTTTTTGAGGAACAGAACAAATAAAGAGGCAGTTCACTAAAAAATGTGATGGAAAAAACAACACTGGAATATTTAATGGGTACTGATAAAAATCTAATATTTAATTTGGCAGTTGAAAGTTTGGTTGATATCTGAATTTCAACTGCCTTTTTGTTTTAATAGAAACAATCTTTACAGCCTAATTTTAATAATAGATTGAATTTCGATAAGCTCTCAACGTTGTATTTAAATTTGTTTTTGATAAAGCCTTTTGGAAATTGTGCATCCCCAATGACGACTGACCGTTTAATTGGGTTGTTTATTACGATTCAGCAGCGAAAAAATGATAAAAAGTAATTAAAATAAGTATGGTACCTGTTGAATTCAATCATAAATTTACCGTTTGTTAAGAAGTTGTATAGGTTGATTCTCTAAAAATGCCCAAGTACTCAATTAATTTGAGCATGGGCTTTTTTATTACTAGAACATAGTAGTTGGAAACTTCGATTAGGTTTCCATCTGGTGGAGGGAAATTGTAATTGAACAAGAGAAATTAAAAAGCCGGTTTCTGAACATACAGAAAATCAGCTTTTTTATACCTTTTATACGAGAGGCTTTTGAATTAATGTAGCAAATTCTAGTTGATGTACATGCCCATCATCAAGTGTAGTAGTACCTTTGACAAAGTGTACATGTTTATCATCGCTAACGCGGATAGCAGGGCCTGTTTCTATTGCAACCTCATGATGATGATCTAAAAAATCAGTATTAGTCATAAGTACATGTATATGACTATTTCCCTTAGGAATTACTTCACTTGTAACTCCTGCAAAACGATGATTATGTCAGTCATCTCCTTCTTCAGGTACTTGCCAAGAATTCATGAACATGTGTTTGTTATGACTCTACTGAAGCTTTTTTATTGTTTGACTGTTCTTCTTTAATGAGCTTTTCTTTTTCGTTTAACTCTTTATTCATAAAATATAGTCCTCCTTAAAATTAGACTACGGAATATAATACTCGATGGGAAAGTATTTATGAATAAAAGGAAAAATAATAAAACTAAAAGTTGTTAGTAGTCGCCCGGTAATCATAGTAATTACAAGCGTTCTTTTTAGATTCAAATAATTACCTAATATGTGTCAGTAAATTAAAAAACAGATAACTGTGTTAGTTATCTGTTTCATGCTCCGTATTGGATTGTTTAGCTTGTTCAATTACTTCCTCAAAGGCTGCTTTAATTTCCTCAATTGTATAACCAGCTTCCAGTAATTCTTGAGTTGTTTGTTCTAATTGTTCATTTTGTTATCCTCATTTATATTTTATCTATCTCCCACATTAATAAGAGCCGTATTTGTAGGGGCATATAGTAAGGCTGTAAAGCGTTCCAATAGAAAGTTGAAAATTCATCACATATAGAAGAAACTCCTTATAAAGAGCGTCCAGTGCCTTTCTATAACTGGATAGGGGAAAGGGATAGTCATTCAGAAATATGTAGTAGACCAAACATAGAAAACTGGCTTGAATGGTAAATCGCTATGAACAATAGGGGATGAGTGAAAAAACGGATTTAGTCACATTTGTGTTCATAGCGATTCCCCCTAAATTTTAGTATTTACTTCAAAAGTTTATTCTAAACAATTCAATATTTAAAAAAGGGTGATATGTAAATGACTTGAGATACAAAAATAATAACCAAAAAATGTTTAGTATAGTAACAGCCTGATTTCCAATACTAAACCTGTTTCAAAAATACTTTATTTATGGAAGGAGGCTTTTATTAGTGAGATTTCTTACATGGGGTGTAATTGGCGCTGCTATTTTGGGTGTAGCTAGAGGATTGCAAAATGGTACTCTTCAACAGTTCACAAAAAATTTTTCGAACAAGTTAAATTTACAGAATGCACAACAAATGATGCAACCACTACAACAAATGGCACAACCAATGCAGCAAATGACTCAGCCTTTACAACAGATGAACCAAGCTTCTCAACAGCAAACAAATCAATCATCACAACAGATGAAGCAACCTTTACAAGCTGTAACTAATAATTTAACTGGTAATTCATCAAAATAGTAATGCTATATGTACAATCTTCTTCGATAGACCTATTTTTGGTCAAAAAAGTTATTAACCAATCGCTATGACTATGAGGGAGTCTGGAAAGTTCGGACCTCATAGCGATTGGTAATACGTAATAAAGTATTTACACTGGTAGTTTCGTTTATACTTGTTTAGTCAAACAAACTTTTGATAGTTCTAATTACTTTGCCAATTAAAAAATCGTATTCGAAAAATAATTTGGATAATAATAAGGAAAAAATAAAATTCTTAAATGAGGTGAATACATGAAAAAAATAATTTTAGGTACTTTTACAGCAGTACTTTCTACAGGATTATTATTTGGATGTGGAACAGCGAACGATGAACAGGAGCCCGATCCAACTGAAGAACCTTCTGAACAGCAGAAAGATCAAAATCAAAATGATAGCCAAAATGATCATCAAGATAGTAACCTTTAGTTTTATTTCGTATTTTTTATTAGAGTAGTACAAGAGAGTGTAGTTTCATCATGTTTGAATAGATATTTTATGAATCAAGATAGAATTAGATATCTTGGTCTCTTGTTAAATTCGAGGTGATTAGAAGTGCCGATGCTAGATGTAGAAGGTGGTAGCTTATATTATCAAGTAAAGGGTGAGGGGACGCCAATCATCTTCATTCACCCTCCATTACTGACAAGCACAAATTTTCTTTATCAATTAGAACATTTATCTAAAACATATAAAGTGATCACCTTTGATATTAGAGGTCATGGAAGAAGTGTGTATTCCAAACAAGCAATTACCTACCCACTCATTGTTAATGATATTGTTAATTTACTGGATTATTTAGGTGTAGAGAAAGCATTTATTTGCGGTTATTCAACTGGTGGCTCGATTTTATTAGAATTTTTATTGATGTATCCCAACAGAGCATTAGGAGGCATCGTAATTAGCGGAATGTCAGAAGTGAAAGATCTTTTTTTGAAGCAGAGAATTTCTTTAGGAGTTAAACTTTCAAATAAAAAAACCATTTCTGTTCTTACACTTGCGATTTCGTTGGGTAATTCCAAGACACGACAAGTATTTAGGAAATTGTATGAAGATGCATCATTTGGAGATGCACGAAATATTCAGCAGTATTATCGTTTTAGCCTACACTATAATTGTACAAGTCGACTACAAGATATTAATTCGCCTGTTTTACTTGTTTTTGGTACAAAAGACAAAGTATTTCATCAATATGCCTATATTCTACATGGAAAGCTTCCTCATAATGAATTAGTATTTTTAAAAGAAAAACATCAAATTCCTACGAAAGCAGCCATTAAATTAAATGAAAAGATTGATGAGTTTATCCAGAAACATTCTGTTATAAATTCGTTACAATGAATAAATCTTACAAAAGATCTCAAAAGTATAGAGATTCCCTATATGATGTAAAATTGGGGATCATTAAAAAGAAGTGCTATTCAAAAGATCACTCCATTATGGGTGGTCTTTTGTGCTTAGTAAATACCTGTGGAGAATCCAAAATAGGATCCTTTCGGCAGACTTCCTTAAAATTGAGGAGGTCCTAATTTGATCGATCGAAGGTAATGAATGTTAATATAGGTAAATGCCTAGACTGTCAATCCTTACATTGCATAACCTATACCGAGATGGAAAGGAGAAAAAATAATGCGAGATTATTATGAACAATATGATAGAGGTGACAGATATGAGGATGACTATGACTATGACTATGACAGTTATGGAAGACGTCGTAGAAGAAGACGTCCACGTTATCAATACCCGTTCTACCCGTTCTACCCATTCTACCCATTCTACCCACCGTTCTATCCACCATACTATCGCCAACCATACAACCGTCCATACGGGTACTAATATAAATAATCTACTCTTATATAAAAACAAAAAACGACAGAAACTTTAATTCTAATAATTTCTAAAAATGTGTGTGAATATTTCTTTCTTCTACTCCAATGAATGAACGAAATATCTTTCATTCACTGTGGTGTAGCGCTGGTTTTGTGCTAAATTGATGGCTAACGTAACATAAAGGAGTACTGTCAGGAAAAAGGGCTTAGCGTTGTAAATCCACATTTTCCTGACGGTACCCCCAGTACTTCTGCAAAAAGGGGTGAGATGTATCATTCCTCAACAACACACCTAAGACAAGGTACTCAATTAACCTTAATCCTTGGCTTTTTTGTTATGTGATCGAGGTACGAGCTCATTTGGAAAGATGGAGCAAGTCTGAAACGTTCCACTAATTATTTTTAACTATTAACAGTGATATAAATTTTTTGTTACATAGATCTATTCTTTATACTAGGATACTGGTAGAGAGAAATAAGAAAAAGCAAAACTCCAAAAATAATAAAGACGAGAGTACTTGGCAGAACAACACTTAATCCAGTAAACATCCCGCCAATTGCCATACCTGAATAACGGATAAAATTAAACAATCCTAAGGCAGCTCCCCTATGCTCGCTATATTCATTACTTATAATAGTTGAAAATAGTGGAGGTGCAAACCCAATTGTTAAGCCATACATAAACAATATGATACTTAATCCAATAATTGATTTGGTATGCAGACAACCAAAGGCAATAATTAACAAGGGAATGAAAAATAAAACAGTGATAAACAGCTTCTTCAATGCAACTTTCTTCTGTATTTTTTTAAAGATAACACTCCCAAAAATCATACTAACAGTTAAAGGTAAGTATAATAATCCAATGTTTTGTAATGATATATGATAATGATCGTTGAGTAATATCGGTAAAAAGACCAGAATGGCAAAGTGTATAAAAAAGACAAAAAAGCCTACAATCATCGTAATAGAACCAACACGATTCAAAAAAATAGCTCGATAGGTTTGGGTAAAGTTACTGGAATTTTCTTGAAGATCATTTTTTTCGTTGTTAGGAAAAACATACATAATAAACATAAGTAATACGGTAGCAATAAGAAAAAGAAATAGAAAAATTCCTTGGTAGCCATAATGTTCGCCTAATATTCCTCCTAATATTGGTGAAACTGCTGGTGCAAGGGTAAGCAGTATTTGATATGTACCGATTGCGCTCCCTCTTGCTTCCCCTTCAAATAAGTGTGAAATCATATTTATCGTAACTAAGGGAATAATACCAGCACCAATCGCTTGAACAATCCTAAAAATCATAAAGAGCAAAAAGTTGGTTGTAAATGCGCAAACAATGGTCGAGATACTAATTAAAATGAAACTAAAGATTAACAACTGTTTTTGATTCTTAGTATCTATCACCGTTCCTAAAAAGATTTGAACCACCGCAATGATAAAAATAAAGCTACTCACAGTGAAATTCACCAAATTAATAGATACGCTAAAAGAATCTCGAATTAGTGGAATGACTGGTGTATAAATATTTTGATTTAAAGAAGCGAAGAAACTGCTTATACTTAACAAATACAATGCTAGTATTTTCGCTTGAGTTAGTCGAGACATACACTTTCTCCTTTTACAGCTTTAATGTGACTTAATGTTTTCAGTAATAGCGTTTAAAAACCGAATAATTGTCTCTAACTCCGTTGTATTAAAATTGTTAAAGATACTTAAATAACGATTTTTTGCCTGCTCATGTAATCGATTGTGGATAAGTGCAAGTATCTCTCCTGATTTTGTTAGTAAATAATATACTTCTTTTTTATTATCTTCTTGTTGTGTTTTTTCAAGAATATTATGTTCCGATAACTTCTTTACTGCTTTTGTAATCGCTGGTTTAGATACATTTAAAATTTCAGAGAGCATAATATTATTCGCCTTTCCTTTCTCTTTGATTACTGCAACGATGTGTAATTGTGTCAGTGTCCAATCGGAAACAATTGCTTCTTCCTGACTTACATTCATTCGTTTTCTTCTTCTGTCAGCTGATTCTCTTTCTGTAATTAATCGTTGCAAAGCTTCAATAGCATCAATTTTTTTATCCATTTGTTACACCTATCCTTATTGTAATTTGATTATTGTTAACCGGTTAATAATTTTGATTGTATATTTCAAATTTTTTTATGTCAACCTATAACGATTTTTTAATGATATTTGGTAGTGTAGTTAACTTAATAGTTAACCAATTAATCAATTGAATCATTGTTAGATAATTGGTTGGTAGTGTAAAAGGAAAATAATCTACATGAATTCATTTTTGGGAATTAATGAAATCTAACTATAGTTGTTTTTTGATAGTAGTTTCAATAGCGAAAATATTCATTTTGACCTTTAGAGTAACACTCAGTTATTAAGTTTTAAATTGGCAATCCACTCTTTTTCTTAACTCTTATTCAGCTCATTATATTCGAAAGTGGATAGGTTACTTTTAAAGCTATTCGTAAGAAATAATTAATAGTTAAAAACTTTTCAGAAATCTGCTCGATTTTTAGTGGGAATAGCCGCTAAGGTCTTGCAGATTTTTTATTTTATCCAATTTTTACTTGCAATATTTTTGTTGTCTGAAGGGAAAATAAGGGTATGCAATTTATGAAGAAAGTAGGTTTAATATGCAGAATGATATGAATTATGGTGGGGATTTTAAATATATACCAGCAACTTCAATTTGGAGTGGAGATGGTATTGAAGTTCTATCTGATCTTTATCAACAAACAATTCAAATTGTCAATATTATACTTTATGGAGATCCCTATAAGCAGGAATTTGTTCTTATTGATGCGGGTATGCCAAAAAGTGCTCAAGAGATTATTTCTGTTGCAGAAAAGAGATTCGGTGCAAATTGTCAACCGAAGGCATTAATTTTAACTCATGGTCACTTTGATCATGTTGGTGCAATCATTGATTTAATCGATCATTGGGGTATGCCAGTCTATGCGCATGCTTTAGAATTACCTTTTCTAACAGGGAAAGAAAATTACCCTGAACCAGATCCTAATGTGAATGGTGGCTTAATTGCGAAAATATCATCCATTTTTCCAAATGAAGCCATTAATTTAGGAGATCATGTTGGGCAGCTTCCATTGGATGGCAGCGTACCATTTATGCATGGTTTCCGCTGGATTCATACGCCAGGACATACGCCAGGACATATCTCCTTGTTTCGTGAGGACGATCGAACATTGATTGCTGGAGATGCCTTTGTTACTGTAAAGCAGGAATCACTCTATAAGGTTTTATTACAGAAAAAAGAAATAAGTGGTCCTCCACGCTATTTTACGACGGATTGGCTAGCTGCTTGGGAATCCATCAAAAAATTAGAGGCATTAAAGCCAACAGTTGCAGTGACAGGACATGGGTTACCCATGAAGGGCGAAGAGCTTACAAAAAATTTGCATAGACTGGCTACCGAATTCGAACAAATCGCTTTACCAGACCATAGCAGGTTTCTAAATTAATGATGTAGTTTAGATCTTTACGAAATAAAGACTGTAGCAAGAAAATTATTGCCACAGTCTTCATTGGATATGTCCTAAATTGGGGGCGGTGTCTTTACTCTTGCTTTTTCAGCAGCATCTTTTAATAAAAGCCTATTGACATAAAAATAAAAAATCGTTATATTCAATTTATTCAACGTTGAATATAAAAAGGTGATTATTATGACAAAATTATTAGTACTTGCAATGCTAGGGCTAAAACCTATGACTGGTTATGATATTAAAACAATGCTGGAATTGAATGATGCGGAGCGTTGGGGTGGAGTGCTAATTGGCTCTATCTATAATGCTTTAAAAAAGCTTGAAAAAGATGGTTATATAGAGGTAGCTAGCATTGAATCTACAGGTCATAGGCAAAAGGCAATCTACCAAATTACTGACAAGGGAAAAGAATATGAACAAGAATTGATTATTGAGGCACTTGAAAATTCTTCTGTAGTGTATCCAACAACTTTATATTCAGGTATATCATTCGCATTTAAGCTTCCTAAAACAAGAGCGGTAGAGGCATTAGAAAAGCAGAAAAAAATCTTGGAAAAGGAAGATATGGCAATTCAAGCTGGATATGAGGCAAAACGGCTTGCAATGCAAGGGAATCTACCAGCTTTAACTCAACTGGCGTTTGATCATATGTTAGAAGTTGTAAATGTTCAATTAAAATTTGTCACACAGGCTATTGATATTATGAAAAAAGAAAACTCTCTCGCATGAGGGAGTTAAAAATTACACATATATTCAAAGTTGAATATACAATGTTAATTAGGAGAGAATTTATGACAAAGTTAATTTCTGCAAATCATTTAACAAAATGCTATAAAGCAAGATGTGTTGTCAATCATATAAATTTTGATATTGAAGAAGATGAAATAGTTGCACTCATAGGCTCAAATGGTGCCGGAAAAACAACTACAATTAGCATGCTTCTTGGTATTGTGCCGCAAGATAGTGGGACAATAGAATATTGGAAATCTGATTTTAAAAAGGAAATAGGGACCCAGCTTCAATCAACACCTTTCTTTGAAGGTTACACAGTGGAGGATAATATCAAACTATTTGCCGCATTCTACGGAATTTCACTTTCCAGTAATGAGATGGATGAAAAACTGGCCGCCTTTGATTTATTGCAAGTAAAAAAAGTGTCGGCTATTAAACTATCATTAGGGCAGCAGAAAAGGCTAGCAATAATCGTGTCAACCCTGCACAATCCAAAGCTAATCATTTTAGATGAACCCTCTGCAGGTTTAGACCCAAGAGGGCAAAAGGAGATTCAACAAATCATAAGGAGGCTAAAAAAACAAGGTGTTACAGTGTTATTTTCGTCTCATGATATGTTGGAGGTCATGAATATAGCTGACAGGATTTTAATGATGCATCAGGGGAACATCATTGCAAATGGTTCTCCTAGTTATTTAATGGAAAAATACCAAACACATCATTTAGAAGATCTTTTTTTTGAATTAACGAAGTAGGAGCGAGAATATGAAAACAATTTTCTTTTTGAATCTAAAGTCCAGCCTAAAAGATATGTATTTACTGTTTTGGTCTATATTTATGCCATGTACTGCTATCATTGCTTTAAAAATTTTTTTACCCAACCTAGCAGGCAATTATACACAGGGGATGATTGCAGTAAGTGTGTTTTTTTACACATTTATGACGACTTCATTTATCGCTTTATCACAAAGAAGAAGAGGCGTGTTTCATTTATTGCATGCAACACCGCTTCCCCTATGGAAATATATTGTCAGCGTCTCAAGCTCATGGGCATTAATTGCCATTATCCTATCCTATATCATTCTTTTATTTTCTATAGTGGTTCATCAACTTACAATTACCCTTAGTTCACTTTTTTATTTGATACCCGTTATTTTAACTGCTTCATTAGCTTTTGTGTTTTTAAGCTTTTTTGTATCTAGTCTTGTAAAAAATGAAGGACATTTAAGTATGACAGCAAATATCATAATGTTGCCAATGTTACTATGCAGTAATGCGTTTCTTACAATGGAAAAGGCGCCAAATATTGTCCAGTTTATTAGTAGAATAAATCCATTCGAATGGTTTTTGAGAGGAATTCAAGGTGCATTTTATCATAATTATCATCTTTGGGGAGAGTCAATTTTGCTTTTATTACTATGTCTTGCTTTCTCATTATTAATTTCTATAAAAACATTTAAATATAGTGATCAATAATTTTCAATCTTGGGTGCTTTTACACTTTCGTTCCTGATTCCGCTTCGCCAATTTTTATCAATAGCGAAGCGGATTTTTTACAGAAGTAATATTTAAAAGTGCCTTTAGCGAGACTTTTGTAAGTCCTTATTTAAACTAGTGCCAATTCCTTGTGTATTTACAGTGACCTGTACTTTGACATCTATTTCAGGAAATAACGTTGCCCAATTATCTTTGATTTTATTCCATCCCTTATAGTCCTGACGGTAGAGGATTTCAGCAAATTGCAGGGCATCTACTTTGTACGTTTTTTGCATCGTGTCGAGTGTTTGCTCTAATCCTTTCTTAATTGCCTCACTTGTTGCTTTATTTAAGGCAGTAATGTTTTGTGGTTTTGTTAAATCAATCGTACAATTAACATCTGCTACATTTTGCTCTACCTTAAGCTTTATATTAATTTTAGGATGACCATGCTGTACTCTTCCTGTTATTTTAGCTTCTGAATTTGTTACTTCAGTAGTGAGCTTACCTTTTTCAGGGCAGGATAAAATTTCAAATGTACTCTTAATATGATTATTCATATAGTTATAACTTTTGCTTTCCGCCATTGTTAAAAAGCCTACTAGTTTATAGTCCTTAAATAAAGCAAAATCACCAAATTTTAGGATTGCAGGATTTTGTATGCGCTCAACATTTGTTTGATTATTTCCGATTGCGCTGTCTCCATGTAATTCAATCGTGGATAAAACGGCACTGTTTCCTTTACCACTTAAAGAATTGATTAAATCGTCTAAAATAACAGAGTCTGTTGCCCCTATTGCCTTTTCTGAACTTTTCAGGGCATTTAGTATATTCTTAGCAGGAATATCTTCTAAGGGCGTTAAAATACTTAGTACCTCTTTGGCCGTTGTATCGCGGGCAATTAAAATATTGAACTCACTTCTACCCTCAGGATCTCTTTGAAATAAATCCAATATATTATTCATGCCCTCCTCAGCCAATTCTTCTCCAATAATGATAATTTGCGCATGTGAATAGTAGGGCTTTCTTGGTGTTAAAGTGGTCAGCTTTCTTATAGCCTCAAATAAAGATTTTCCAGTAGCATGATAAGTAATGACGGGAGACTGACTTGTAGCCTTTTTTGATGCTACTTGTCCAGGATTTACAATCTGTACGGAGATTTCATATTGCTCATTCACGCGATCAACACCTACGGCAGCTACAATGGCTAATTCATTTAACTCTCGTTTACTCCAACAACCACCTAACAAAAGAATGAGAAAAACGAATAGAAGTAGGGATAGTGAGTACTTTATGTTAGGCACCTCCAGTTTAAACCATAATAATGAATTCATATCATTATAAGGATAAGCAAAATTATGTAGAAATAATCAATATCCGGATGTAGAAAATGGCTTGTATTTTGGAGGCACGATTATGATAGTAATACAATTGAGGGTAGTCATAAGATTGTGGGGAATAAAGAATTTAACTTTCGAGGAGATTTCAATAAAGTGGGTCACTTATAATAATAAGTGACCCATAGTAACAAAGCTCGGAGGTGTAAGACTAAACCAGCTTACATTACTAGTAATATGAGAAGAACGCTATTTTTGTATAGTTAATTGCCTGAGAAATAAAATAAAAATTAACTAGAAATTACTTACTTTAAACCTTCTAACAAAAGATTTTTCAAAACCAATTTTTCTGCAAATTGAATTAACGTTATTTTTTCACTGCATGGATATAATGTATCGTTTCAAAGGCAGTTAGATAATCCTTGCGTTTCTTGAAATAAAGATTTTGAATAGCTTTAGGTGATATATGCTCATAAATAAGTAGATTTGATTTTTCTAAGAGCAATTCCATTTCACTATAAGTAAAGCATGACTTCATAGGTTCACCACTCGCAGCCGCCATTTTTACCATATTGCTCACTCGATCAGAGATACCTTTTTCTTTAAATAAGTTTTCATCTGCATAATCCATTACGATTGAGCTTCCTGATGGCAAATTTGCAAACAAATGATTGAGCAAGTTTGAAATTTCCTCTTTTGTTAAATAATATGAAACTCCTAAGAGGCTAAAGAAAGTTTTTTTGTTGTTAAAGCCACTCTCCATTAGATACAGATAGGAAAATTCCTTTGTAAAATCCATTGGTACAAAATGAAGGTTATTAGGTAGCTTGAAATTAGCGAAATCTAATCGATTCTTTTTAAATTCCTGGGTTGCAGGATGATCTATTTCAAAGATTTCCAAAGTGCTATCTAATTCTGGATGTCTTAGGCTAAAAGTATCTAAACCTGCACCGAGAATTACATATTGCTGTACACCCAATCTAACTTCATTTAAAAGAACTTTTTCACAATAAGCGGCACGGGCTAATGGAGTAGGGGAGAGTTGTACTTGGACTATCCATTTTAGGAGCTCTTCTGAATCTCCCTTTAATTTTTCTGCTATATTTTTGTTAAAGAATTGTATGCCTTGTACCATATTTTCTTGGATATTATTAAACTCATGCTTTGTGATTAAATCTTTTGCAAGATAGTCATCAAAAATTTTAGGGGCATCATTTTGACTATGATAGGCTCTGCTAAATGCAGCGATTAATGATGTTAAACTGGATTCACTTTTCTTCAAGTAAATACACTCCTTCAAAAAAAAATAAGATTCCCCTGGCCAGGAGAATCTTATTATATAAATTTAATCTATAAAAGTAAATTATTGCATAAAAAAATTTTTTTGTCAAGAATTTCATACCTTTTAACTTCTTTCAGCACATGTTTTTTGTATCGAAAGCGTAGCGCCAGATACAGAAGCTCCCACTTCTATAGGTCTGAGATGAATGCGAATCGAAAAGGAGTTAATAAAGGATGTTAGCCTAAAATCATCGCATTCATGCGATAACGGCTAACTGACCTGCATCACGCAGGCCTAAGCACAAAGTCGATTCCGGACGCAATTATGCCGAGGTATAATTGATATAGCGCAAGTTCCCTTTAGTAGAATATTATGTTAAACTCTACTTGCTTGAGAATCTAAATTAGGGGGAGATATTATGGTAATTAAAAATAATGCTAGTGAATATAAAAGGGGAAGACGTTTAACTGATAACTAAAGCGTTTTCCTCAATTTGAAAGGGGAAAATCGATGAATCAGGTATTAGTAATTATTGATGTCCAACAAGCCCTATTAGATGGGAATCATGAAGAAAAGGCTGTTTTTCAGAAGGATCAGCTAATCCATAATATTAATCTTGTCATTGACAAAGCATCAAAAGCAAATATTCCTATAGTATTTATCAGGGATCTTGACGTAGCAGGAGGCACTGGCGAAGGATTCGAAATCCATAATGGCATAAATGTTCCTAGCTATGCAAAACTCTTTGATAAAATGGCTACCAATTGCTTCTATGGTACGAAACTTCTAGAATACCTCCAATCTCTAGAAACAGAACATATTGTTGTGATGGGCTGCTCCACGCAACATTGTATTGATAGTGCAGTAAGAACCGCAACTGTTAATGGAATGGACGTTACCTTAGTTGGGGATGGACATTCAACAACAGATAATGATGTTTTAAGCGCAGAACAAATTATTAAACATCATAATAATACGCTCCATGGCCATTACAATGTGGATCATTTTTCAGTTGTTAGAAAAGCGGATGAAGATTTATTTCATCCTACCCATGATTCTTATAGGTAAGTGAATCAACAGCAACTGCATTTTATGTGTTCAGTTAGATGAGGGTTAAATGTCCATAAGTGCTTGAGATTTTTGCCTTCCACGATAGTTGTGGAGGGTTTTATTATGAAATAACAATCTATTTAATGAAACAACTCGAAAAATTTAGCAATTAAAATAAGGGGAACTCCTACAATTAATACACCCGCTAATAAATAACCAATTAATTTAAATATAGCAAGAATAGTGCGAGTTAAATCGTCCATAAATTTCAGCATTTATTATCCCTCCAACTAATTCAAAAAAATTATTTCCTGGATTTATAACTTCCTGAAAGCTCATTTAATTTCCCTGATTGTCTAATAAGCTTTCAGTAATCCATGGATTTTTTGTTCTAATGCTGAAGGGGCATTGGCAGGCTACAGAAATTCTAGTATGAAGTCTATTAAAAGGTAAGTTTTATTAAAATCCATTTAAACTAAGTTTTATGCTATGTGCATTTTAAATGGTGTTTAACTTATGAATTATATAATTATTGAAATTTTAGTGTATATTAGTATAGTAAGTGAACAAATATTTAATTAGGATACGGAGGTGTTAATTTTTGGGGGAATTCAGAGATAGTATAGAAGTAACTTTCGTTTCAAACTCATCACCATTCGATTATCTTATAGAAGACATTCAAAAACTAGCTGAAAAGTTTAACTTCAATCATCAACAACTTTCTAAAATATTAGATTTATCTATAAATGAGTTGGAAAATTTATTAAATCGTAAAGGTAATATTACGAATAAACAACAAGAAAATATTGAGAACAAATTGACTATGTTAAATTTTGGATTTGAAGGTTTTGATGCTAAAGAAAGGGTAACCTTAATTTTAAATGATTTGTTATCAAATTATAGGTTAACTACCGAAACTTTATCAAAAATTATCAATGTTAAAGAAAAAGAACTTATAGATTTCAATAAGAAACAAATAATTGATACAAATGTAGAAATGAAGATATGTGTGAATGTCATCATGCTTCACTTTGTTTTACATCATCAAAATAATTAATCTTAGTATCATTTAACTTTATTTGTTCAGAATTTGTTTAGGATGATGTGTTACTCTATTATTGTCAAGGTTTAACAAACGAACACGCATAAAAAGGCCAGGTGATCACAGAAAATTGTGCACCTGGTCTTTTACCATTCACCACAAAAATCTTGGGGATATCACCGTATTTTTTTTAATGATAAAATAATCAAAAGGTAGGTAATTAACAATGAATTCACCTGTTTTTTCTTATGTGCATTTAGAGTATGAAGGAGATATCAAGGGCTGAAAAATAGAAAAATAAACGTAACTAGCGTCGCTTCAGCCATTGTCTGTAATATTAATGAACAATTCTTATCTAGTTTTAAAAATTTTATATCGATTAGATGTAAGTATGAAGTAGTTAATGCAATTGTAGATGAAGAGCATTCTGACGTAGATTTTGTGAAAATGCAGGTATCTTTTTGGTTAAAGCTATACTTGATTATCAATTGATATGTTCCTAAGAGAAAGGGAGAATGATATGACGATATATATTGCATTACTTAAAGGAATTAATGTAGGGGGCCATAATAAAATCATAATGGCACAATTAAAAAACTCTCTTAATCAACTTGCATTACAGAATATAAGGACATATATTCAAAGTGGAAATATCATTTTTGAATCAAATGAATATGAGGAAGATTTACAAAAGAAAATTCAAAATAAAATTAATGAGGATTTTGGAATATTCGCTACAGTTGTCATTCGAACGGCTGAAGAATTACGACAAATCGTGCGGCAATGCCCTTTTTCAAAGCAAAAAATTATCGAAGCAATCACTTCATGTAAGGGGGAGTGTTTACATGTTGCTTTCCTGCCAGCCTCACCTGCAATGGCCGATAGTGAGAAGTATTTATCTTTTACAAATACAAAGGAACTTGCTGTGATCCAGGGAAGAGATGTCTATCTTTTATTTTATGACAGTATTCGAAATTCAAAAATTGGCAGCAAATTAGATATCTTGGGTATTCCAGCAACTGTCCGTAATTGGAAAACGCTTTCTAAGCTACTAAAGATGGTTGAAGAGTTCTACTCTAAATAGTAGGAAGAGCTAACGCTTAGTGAAGATTTCATTTGATATATCTATAGATTTTAAAAATAATAAAATTTACCACATTAAAATAAGAGTATGCTTTGACTAATTTTTATTTCAAAGCATGCTCTTTTGATTTTTTCTAATCTTTTTAAAAGTTGACAAAGTCCACTAAATGAAATATAGTTGACAAAATCCACTAAAAAGGAGCCTCTTAATGCGCTTAGAAGATAACAATATTGTCTCTGATATTCGGAAATTTAATCGCTTTTATACAAAGCTGTTAAATTTATTGGATAGTCATGTGCTAAATACCGATTATTCATTTACTGAGGCAAGGATTATTCTAGAAATTGGATTTATGGAACAGTGTATAGCAAATAATTTAGTTGAGAAGCTTGATATTGATCGAAGTTATATGAGTAGAATTATTGCCAAGCTAGGTAGAGATGGTGTCATTCGTAAAAAGGCTTCAACAGCTGATAGCAGAACAAGCCTTATTAGTTTAACACCAAAGGGGATTGATTTATTTAAGCAGCTAAATAAAAAATCGGATGAGCAAATTGTTAAATTGTTTCATGGTCTTTCACAGAAGGAAATAAAAGAAGTTCATTCTTCTATGATGTTGATTCAGCAAAAATTAGATAAATTGGGGGATTTGAATGATACGTTTTGAAAATGATTACGCAGAAGGTGCCCATCTACATATACTAAAAAGAATCGTGGAAACGAATGAAGAACAGTCTCCTGGATATGGAATGGATGAGCATTGTGAAAAAGCAAGAGCTTATATTAAAAAAGAGTGTGGTATAGACAATGCAGATATACACTTTTTAGTAGGGGGAACACAGACAAATACTACCGTTATTGCTTCAATTTTGCGTCCTCATCAAGGCGTTGTTGCAGCAAAAACAGGTCATATAGCTGTTCATGAATCAGGGGCAATTGAAGCAACGGGCCATAAAGTGCTGACCGTTCCGAGTGAAGATGGAAAAATTCAAGCAATACAGGTAAAAGAATTATTTGATACCCATTGGAACGATGCTACTCATGAACATATGGTGCAGCCAGCCTTAGTTTATATTTCTCATCCTACAGAAAATGGAACGACATATAGTAAAAAGGAATTGGGAGAATTAAGTAAAATTTGCCGTGAGTGTGGTATACCTTTATTTATGGATGGTGCAAGATTAGGGTATGGATTGGCTTCTAAGGATAACGATTTATCGCTAGTGGATATTGCGAGGCTTTGCGACGTGTTTTATATTGGGGGTACCAAAATAGGTGCATTATTTGGGGAAGCAGTCGTTATCATAAATGAGGACTTAAAAAGGGATTTTCGATACTTAATCAAACAAAAAGGTGGATTATTGGCTAAAGGAAGATTATTAGGAATTCAGTTTGAGACATTATTTGAGAATGGCTTATACTATGAGATTTCTAGTCATGCTGTAGCATTGGCAATGAAGATTCGAGAAGCATTTGTTGAAAATGGGTTTTCTCTACGATATGATTCTAAAACAAATCAACAATTTCCAATTTTATCAAACGATATGCTTGCTAAATTAAGTGGAAAATATGCCTTTTCAATGTGGGAACAGATCGATGCTAATTTTAGTGTTGTAAGATTTTGTACGAGCTGGGCGACAAAAAAAGAAAATGTTGACATGCTGATAGAGGATATAAAACAACTGAAAATCAACGGCTAAAAAACGATGCATCACCAAAGTTCCTTAGAGGGGCTTTGGTAATGCAATTTTACTTACTCTTTTATTGTTTCAGCAAACGTTTTTCTTCCAGGATTAATTTTGATGACATGGACAGCTAGTTTACTGATTGAATCTTTCGTCAATGGAATTTTCCCATCCTTCTCTAAATTTTTCCACACTTTCACGTTTTAACGATAAAGATATTCAGATAAACGTTAAATATCAGTGTCTATTTGTAATCCTTCCTCATAAGTTTCCATTACTTCTTTTTTTATTTGTTTTGTGATCTTCTCCCTAATTTCCTTGGAGACTACTTTGCCTTTAAAACCATTTAGTGAGGCATTAAGCTTAATATCAATATCAAACCAATTAACGATAACGATAACGATGAAGAGATGAATTGAATATAATGTTTCAAAAAAATTAATGAATTCGCAGGGAGGGGAAAGAATGGAATTTATTGTTGTAAGTGTGGTCATGATTCTTTTAGTGGGATTTTTACTCAACATAAAGAAGTCAAAACATATTGTTAATGCAAAAAGCCGATCTGGACATTCAGGCACTGGTACAACAGATTTTATTTCAACGGGTTCAGTATTTTCTTTACAAGACAACAACAATAATCATTGTTCAGACAACACTTCAAATTACAGTGACTCATCAGACGGAGGTTCTTCGTGTGATTAATTGTCATCTCTTTAGTTATTGTAAACAATTTTTGGCTTAAATTGCCTTTTATTGTTCAGATTTTGTATAGAGCTATATGATAATCTAATGATGTCATGAATCAATGAAAAAGTGACTAGGCATTCAATTTTGAGCCTAGTCATTTTTTTGAGGAAACCTAGATATAAAGCATAGTGAAAACATGAAGTGTTCAACATAAACCGAAAGAAAATAATCGGTGTCCGAAAGGTTTACTTTCGGAAATCCACAATTGAAATTTCGGTATAACTATTGATAGGCTAGAAATAACCCAAAGGTAAGAAAATATGAATAGTATTTATAGAATGAGCACTTGTTTAAAAAATAGACTATAAATAAATAAAAAGGAGTACATACTATGAAATATCTTAAGTGCCTCAATTGAATCGATTCATGATGTAAAAACAATTATTAAGGACCAGCGTTCAATTAAATTTTGAACCTGGTCCTTTTTGTGGTTGTAAAGGCTTGATAAGTACTTTGGTAATTTTTCTCTGATTATATTTCATTTATTCTTTTATTGTTTCAGCAAATGTTTTTCTTCCTGGGTTTATTTTATTGATATGGATATTGATCTTACGAATTGAATTCTCTGTTAATGGGATCTTTCCATTTTTCTCTAACCTTTTCCACATTTTTACGTTATCTCTATAGAGTACTTCTGATAGACGATATATATCTGCGTCTAATTTTAGCCCCTCTCTATACGTTTCTCGTATTTCTTTTCTCATTTCTTTTTTTATTTTTTTTCTTAATTCATCTGTCGTAACTTTTGTTTTATATCCATTGATTGTAGCATTAATATTTATATGAAATTCAAATGAAACCTGCTTTTCATTTTTTATGATGGGTTCCACTATAATTTTAAGCTTTTCAATACTTACAGATAAATAATCTTCATGATTATCTAATTTAATAGTAAGTTCTCCTTGTTTTGTCTCATTGTGAGTCCACTGAAATCCTCTTGCAGAAACATTCTCTATACTTCCTTTAAAGCCATCTTTTGATAATATACCAATACCTGAAAAGAATGTTTCTTCTGTGGCTTCCTTTGATGTTGCCCAATCTTTTTTCATTGTTACATAGGGGAGATTAATTTCATGGCTTGGTTCATTTAATCCAATGACTATGTCTCTCAGGTTTCTTGGTAATATAAATGTTTCATTTCTAGTCGGATTTATAGGATTACTTAATTTTGAAACAGCATGCGAACCTTCTAATAGTGGCGTTGTGAGCAATATTTCATTCATAGGATCTTTTGTACAATAGACCCAAATTTGATACCGAGTATCTCTATAACGAATAAATGTATCAATCGCTGGAATACCTCGCTCATCCTCTAAAGCACTTTCTGAGAAGACCATATATCTCATATGTCCCCAAAAAATCTTTTGATCACTTGAATTATATAATTTGTATATAGCCTCATCCACTGTTCTTCCTTTTGCATAGCCTATCTCTGCTGGTACAATATTAGGATTTGGCTGTTCTGATTTCGCCACGTCATCAAAATTAATAAATTGAACATACACTTCATACAGATTATCCTTAAAATCAACACCAACAGCATTAATATAATACATCCTTTGAGGTTCATTAATATCCCAGCAACCTGATAATAAGAATGTACTAACTATGATTATGAAAAGGGATAAAGGATGTTTATTCATATGTATCCTCCCAATGGTATGTGTCGAATCGGATTATGGTTCATTACTATGAACACAGGGGATAGATGGGGCTAATCATTGTTCATAGTAATAAACCTAATATTGTTTAGTATTGGCTTATTAATAATAAGATAAACAAAAAATCACTTCTAAATCTAGAAGTGACAAATTGTTAAATAATATAGCTCGGATGATAGAGAAAAGGTTTTTGTTCTGAAGTTGTATTCTCTAAAGAGGGTGCTTTTTTATTTGGCATTATGATGTAATTTTAACATAAAATTCCTTTAAAGTGTTTAAGTGTGATGGGGAAAAAGATATAATTGATAGGGATTTGTTTCTATTAAGAAATTGAAAGAATATTTAAAACCAAAAAGGAGCATTCCTGTTAGAAGGATTTTCAGGGGCTTGAAATCAGAAAAGCCCTCTTGTATGATGCATGAGTGTCAACAGCCATTGACCCACTATCACACAGGAGGACTCCTTTTATGAATTCTAATAGGAACCAAAAGATTAATCAAGTCTCTGAAAAAACACTCGTCATCGGTATCGATATTGCCAAGCATACACATTATGCATGCGCGGTTGATGAAAGAGGACGCGTGCTCCATAAATCGTTCCCTTTCTCGCAAACAAGAGAAGGTTTCGATGCTTTTTATGAAAGATTACTGGCTTTACGTGCTACCCATGAAAAAAGTGAAATTCTTGTCGGTTTCGAGCCCACAGGTCACTACTGGATGAATCTCGCTGCCTATCTGCAAGCACACGGAATTCCATTTATCATGGTGAATCCTCATCATGTCAATCGTTCCAAAGAGCTAGATGACAATCTTCAAACAAAGAATGACCAAAAGGATGCGCTCGTCATTGCACGTTTAATGCGAGATGGACGGTTTAGTTACCCACGTATTCTAGAAGGCGTGGAAGCTGAATTGCGTAATGGTACAACCTTGCGTGCCAAAATCCAAGAAGATGTAAATGCCTTACAAAATCGAATGATCCGTTGGTTAGATCGCTTTTTTCCTGAGTTTACACAGGTATTTAAAAACTTCGGGAAAATGGCGTATGCGGCGCTTGAAAAGACACCACTGCCGATGGACATTCAAGGGAAAACGCCAGAAGAATTATTACTTTTATACCGCCAAGTAGATGGGATGAAAAGTCCACAGCTACCAAAGGCAAAACAATTAGTCGAGGTGGCACAAAGCTCGATTGGACTGACAGAAGGCTTAGTGATGGCACGCATTGAAATCGCTACACTACTTTCCCAGTATCAATTGATGCAAGCTCAGCTTGATGAATTAACAGCCCAGCTTATAGAACTGGCAAAACAAATGACGGATTATGCGTATTTAGCATCAGTACCTGGAATCGGAGACGTAACAATTGTCGAGCTGCTTTCCGAAGTTGGTTCTCTTACACAATATGAGCATCCACGCCAATTAATCAAACTAGCGGGACTCACATTACGTGAAAACTCTTCTGGACAGCATAAAGGAAAAAAACGGATTTCTAAGCGTGGTAGAAGAAAACTTCGAGCTCTTTTATTCCGTGTCATGATCCCGTTAATTCGTCATAATGAGGCCTTTAAGCAATTACATGATTATTACACTACACGCACCATCAATCCACTTCGAAAGAAACAATCGATTGTCGTGCTCTGTGGAAAGTTACTGAAGATTTTACACACCTTGTGCAAGAAGAAAGTACATTTTGATGTGAGCCAAATGATGAAAGACCTTTATTGTCTCGGAGAGGCAGCCTAAGCAATCAGAACTCGACCTCTAACAGAAGGATGACACGGAGAAGCCGGCATTATTTTCACCATAAGACTACGAGTCCCTTAAGGAGCATCGCCAGCCTCTGCCTTATGAATAGACCGAACGAAGGAATGTATGCGCTAGACGCCAAGAGACATGGGAGGGTGAGTCGTCATAAGCATCGCAGAGATCCATTAGTGCATCATATAGTGGAATTAAAAGTTAATTTTTTTCAATTAACTTTAGCGAAGCGTACTCACCAAATGACAATGAATTGAAGAACTAGAAAAGACTATATGTACTATGCGGTGAAAAAATATTTTCATCATTTTTAAAAACGGGTCAGACCGTTGATATATCAACATTTATAGAGGGAGGACATAGTAAATGAGTTCAAGCGTAACGACCACTTGCAGAGAATTAACTGAGTTATTACCTGCTGCGCAAACTGCTTGCCGATTATTATTTCAGGAGTGTTTTAAAGCTGGAATTAAAAATATCTTTATTACAGAGACTTATCGCTCACAGGAACGACAAAATTATCTTTATGCACAAGGACGTACAAGGCCAGGACAAATTGTTACATGGACTTTAGCTAGCAATCATAAGTCACGGCTAGCTTGGGATATTGCTGTGGGTCCTCCTCATTCTTTATATGATGTAACAACACTCACTCAAGTAGGGGCTATTGCTAGAAAGCTAGGCATCATCTGGGGGGGTGACTGGGTTGGTAGAGTAGATCGACCACATTTTGAGACTAGAGCAAATTGGAAGATGCCAGCGGGCTATAAATTGGAAAATCAAGTAATTGTGCCAAATAGCTGTAAAACGAAAGTTGAAGTAATTGTTGAAAACAAACCAAAGGAGGAAATAAAATTGACACAAACATGGAATCCAGGCTCTCCGACTATGAAAACTGAAACAGAAAATTTTATTGCACAGGCAGTTAAAGATGGCATTGTTCAGGAATTACATTTGAAGGATTTACAGAATGGTGCAATGACCACTGATCGTCTAATCGGTTTGTACATTACGATTCAGCAAAGACGAAGTAATTTTTAAACAGTTCTAAGAAAGATTATTTGGTTACTAACTAGCTTGAATTCAAAGATTTGAAGCTGAATGAAAAAATTACATGCAGAGGTATAACTTTTTGGATGTTTGTTTGTGAACATGTTTAATAATTCTCTTCACCAATGTAACCTATTACATGATTAGAGGTTATTTTTTATCAAAAAATTGGTATATGTGCATGAATTTAAAAATAACAATAGAACTTCCTCCATAACCTATGTATATTTATGGAGAAGGGGGCTCAAACAATGAAAAAAATACTTATATTACCACTGACATTGTTATTCAGTATTTTACTAGTAGCATGTGGCCAAGATAAAGAGAGTGAAAGTGGCAAGAAAAGCGATAATGCTGATAGAGCAGCAGAAGAAACTAAAGATGAATCATTTAAAGTTGATAAAGGACTTTTAAATGTGGAGGTTACAATTCCAGCTTCCCTTTTCGAGGGTCAGGAAATCGATTCTGTTATTACTGAAGTGAAAAAAGAAAGGATTAAGGAAGTCATTAAAAACGATGACGGTTCGGTCACTTATAAAATGTCTAAATCCGTTCATAAAGAAATGATGAAAGAGATGGAAAAGGATATTTTAGAAACGATTGAAGAAATTAAAACTAGTAAGGATTTTGCCTCAATCAAGGATGTTTCATATAATAAATCCTTTACTGAGTTTACGCTAACTGTCAATAAAGAACAGTTTGAAAATAGTTTTGACGCAATGGCTTCAATGGGACTAGCATTAACAGGCATGTATTATCAACTTTTTAGTGGTGTTGATTCTGAGAAATTTAAGGTTACAGTTATTTTTAAAGACGAATCAAACGGAGAAGTAATTAACACAATTGTTTATCCAGATGATCTAAATAAGGGTAATTAAATTAAAAAGCACTCTAATGGGTGCTTTTTCTGTTGCTAGTGTAGGCATAATATACGGACAATTCAAATCTTTTAAGGGATGTAAAAACATACTTGAATGAAGAAATATATGATAAAAGTTGCCACTGAAAATCAAACAGTACAAAGTAATGTTGAAAAAACAGAATGACATGACTATTCTTTATGAAGATCATAAGTTCAACATTATTTGGGAAAATCCTATTATAATTGATAATAAAAAACTCATGTAAGCAATGGGGCAGAAGGAAGGGATGAAAAGACACCACGCACTTAACAAAATACCTGGTTTTTATAGCTCTTAACTAGATTTCAAATTATTCTAATCTTCATTTGTATTGTTTGATTAGTTTCTGTAGCTTGCTCTTTATTTGTTCACGTATAACCTGAGGATGTTTTACATTAGCCTCCATGCCTAAGCCCAGGAAAAAATGTACCAACCATGGTGGAAATCAAGAACTGGGAGCTTTGATTAAAGTATTTAGATAGCGTATTCTAGGAAAAAGTGAATCAGTAGTATAAAAATATGTTAAAGACCACTTTATGGGTGGTTTTAGTTAATGAGTAACCTCTATAAAGAAATGAAAGTAAATCACCAATCTAACATAATAGTAAGTGAAATAATATAATTATGAAATATATTGTTAATTTGATTACCTAGGCTAGCAATGGTAAAATAAAAGTAACTTTAGGTAAAGGAGGAGAATTCTCATGAAAAAAAGATCTATTCGTTTTTTAAGTATGGGTATGGGGTTCTCCACTGCTGTTTTTTTCTAAAATTGATATTCAAGGGGGAAGTCTGCCCTTTTTTAGAAAAATAACAACCTAAAGGAGATTATATCAATGAAATCAAAATTAGTTCGAAAAAATCCAATACAGGTGCCAAATCCTGTAGGAAAATATAGCCATATAACAATCATTCCTAAAGATGCAACAATGTATGCATTTTCTGGACAAATCGGTGTAGGACATGATGAACAATTACCAAAAACTTTACATGAACAAATCACAAATACACTAAAAAATATCGAAATTATTTTAGCGTCAGAGGGAATGGATGCCACACAGGTTGTGAAGGCAAACATTTGGGCAACAGAGGAAATAGATTGGGATTATTTCGATCACAAATGGGATACTATGTTTGGTGATTCTTATCCCTCAATGACCATTGCCTACGTGTCGGCACTTGGTTTACCTGATATTAAAATAGAAATCGATATATGGGCTGCTAAATAAAGTGAAAAATCGATAAAAACCTCCAATAAGATTATGAAAAGTTTTAAAACCAGAATGGATTTCTCCATTCTGGTTTTTCTTTTATGCAGTCAATTTCAGGAGACTGGATTACATCCAAGTTTAATTAGTGTAGAGTAGCTACAATGGCATGGGCTGCAGCTCCAAAGGTTAGTTAATGCAGCCTTTTTAGCTAATCCAATTACATGAATATGACAAAATTTTTTATATCGCTCAGGGTCGTACTAGATCAGGGCAAATTGTTACTTGGACATTAAACAGCAATCACAAATTACAATAAGCTTGGGATATTGCTGTTGGTTCACCTTAATCTTTAATAATGTTAATACTTTAAATAGAGTCGGTGCTATAGCTAAAAAGCTATTATTACATGGAGATGATCTAGGAAAGGTAATATTGTTTGGTCACACTTTGAGGTTAAAGCAAACTAGGAGACTCCTGTAGGTTATAAATTAGAAGGGCAACTAATTATTCCAAGTAAAAGCAAAATGAAAGTATAACTAATCATAGAAATAAAAAGTAGGAAATTAAATTGACTCAAATATGAAAAATATTGGTTCACCAGTTATGAAAACTGAAACAGAAAACTTTATTGCACAGGCGTTTAAAAGCATTATTCAGTAATCGCATATGATGGATTTACAGAATAGTACAATGACGGCTGCTGTTTAATAGGGTTTGTAACTTGATTCAGCAAATACGTGGTAAATAATCATATATAAAGTTCATCAAACTAATATTTTTAACGAATTGGATGTTTTTGTGAATTACGACGGAATGAAGTAAAATAATCAAGTATTTTAACAAAAAGGTTCACTAAAAATGTATCTTATGGCATTTAAAAAATATTTGGACGCCAAAAAAATGGCGTTGTACGTGGCGTAATTTGGCGGTATAAGGTTAAAAAATAAGTAAAATTGCGTGGAAAAAGGTGGTGACCGAAAATGAGATTTCGGAAACTCACCATTGTAACATCGGCATTGGTATTGATAGACTTTAGTTAACTCGCGAGATAAGTGATAATGCTATGGCATTTATACAGTTAGATAGAAATTATAAAAATAAAAGGAGTACAAGTTATGAAAATATCTAAAATAGTTGCTGGTTTAGTTGTTTGTGGTACGTTAATTTTTCCAGGAGCATTAAGCTCATCAGCACAAGAAGTTAATTCCACTGTTTCTACAGAAACTATTAACTATTCAACAGGACAAGAAACAAAACTATTAACTTCTACTAGTACGAACCCAAGAATGCATTTTACAGTTATACCGTACTATGCGGGTGAAACGTATGAATATACTATGATTACTATGGGTAAACACTATCGAGGAACTTTATATTATCAGTCTAAAGATAAATGGGGGTACTATTATACAGGATGGATGTATGAGTATACACCATAAAAATGGTGATAGAGTATATAAATTCTGATTAAGTATGAAAAAGACTTCTAATTACGTTTGTCTCACAATAGTCAGTTTATTAGAAGAGATGAGGGATTTGGTACTTACCTATAAAAGATCAGGACTCACTAAAATGAGTGCCTGATCTTTTTTTGTATATTTTATTTATTGAGGTCAATAAATTTTACATTATGGGTTTGGGATAAGGCTTTTTTATAAATCGGTATAATTTCCCTTTATTTGAAAATTTAGATGATGATTAATGCAGGGAGTGGGATAGATAAATGTTGTTTTTACTTTTACTAATAATTTTAATAACATTATTATTTAGATGGTTAAGAATTATTGCTTTAAATAGTAATATTCAAGTTGAACAAAATAAAAAAATTATTGAGCTATTAACAAAGAATGATAGGGAAAAAGTGGAAGAGGATCTAAAGAAAACTGAATAATACATAGTAGTAGCTAAACTTATCTAAATTTCAAGCACCTCTAAGGTGTTTTACTTTTGCTTTAAAACTGCATCAAACAATCAATTGGAGTATACACGAAACGATGAGATGGCCAAGTTGGGTGCGGTTTTGAGAGCAAGAGGTAATTACATATATTTCATCCTCCTGGGTTTATGATTGGGTCATAGTTGGAGGTGAGGATTATGAAGTTTAAAGTAAGGCTAATTTTAACTATAGGGCCAATATCAGAGGATAGTTGTTTCTGGTGCTCACGATAATGATGTTATTTAAAAAGTAGGAAACATGATAAAAAATAAAGAGATTTTTTGTCAAAACGAAGGGCGTTGGAAGTGCTACTTTAACATGGCACAAGTAGTAAGATTTCGTATTAAAATTAAAAGTTTTAAAGCATTCACTTAATGTGGGTGTTTTTTATTAAAAAATGTTGGATGTGGTGTTTATTAAATATGGCAATTGAAATGAAATTAAACAGGAGTGGGAAACCACGAAGATTGCACTGGTTGATCTTGCTGAAAAGCATAAAATATAGCTCAATCCATAAGAGCCGCGAGAAATGGTCGAGGGATGCAACCGATGAAAAGCAGCTAGGAGCCCAAAAAGGCAATACCTCCGCTGTTGGAAACAAAGGAAACCCTAATCTATCAAACCTATTTAAAAAACGGGACTCTGCTGCTGTTACATATGGCTTCTTTTAAAAGTTTCTATCCAAATAGACCATATTCATAAATTGTATAAGGTCTATTTTTTAAAATTTTTATATGATTAATTTATTTTAATCAGATTGATAGAGGCAGCTAGAAAAACCCCTCCATCGCAAGTTCTAAAGGTTGGACCTACATTTCTAAGTTGAACTCTTCCGCTGGCAGGGATGGATATAATTGTTCCTCCTGAATACGGTGAACATTCAGCCCTGTCAGTCTCTTGGTTGGTAGCACCATATCTGGTCTGAATGGGGTTGACTTGAACTTCATTAATGAATATTGCCGTTTGTGCTGTAGTACCTAAACCAGGAAAAAACTGAACATTTACATGGTAATCGACGTAATATACACCAGCCTGAGTAACTTTGATAGTCACTGTATCGGGGTCTAAAGATATCCCAGCGGTTTCACCTAAACCATTCCACGGCATAGGTTGATTGTTGGTAAGATCTATAAAACCAGTTTGAAAAAAATTACCGTATGCTGGGGTAGGTAATTGACCTATTTCACATGACTCTATCCCTTTTATTACTCTTGATGGAACACCACATTTATTACAACGTTCGCATGAACAATTTTTTTCACACGGATTCAAAAAAATCTCCCCTTTTATGATTTTCTATATTTTATTTAAAATATATTTTTTTGCTTATATGTTTGCTTATATTACCAATAATTAATAACTTGACAGTAATGAATGCTACTGTATCTATGAAGGGAGTTAAGTAAATGACGACAGAAGTAGAGAAAGTAGTAAATCCACATTTTGAAGTTATCCTTTTCGAATGGTGTTGTAAATCTCAACTCCTTGTCGGTGGATATGGTTCCTCGAAATCCTACCATTTAGAACAGTTTAGGGATTCACAGAAATAACTAAATTTGGCAAGGCAGAAAACCTGAAATACAATCCATTCAATCTTAAAACTTTAAAACCTTTAGATATTTGGACGCTTGCGGGAGAAGCAACTCCTAATCCAAAGCCAACGCATGAATCTACACCGGAGCCAGTACCAGGAGGAAACGGTCAAGGGGCTCATTAACACTTGAATTGGTTTAATCATTTGTAAACTACAATGACGAAGGTAAGAAGTGTTTACCTTGCTAATACTCGAGTAACGGATGCTATTAAAATCTATGAAACTAAAAATCTTCAAAAGAAATTAGAAGATGAGATTTTGTAAAAGGTCTAATGTATGGCGGAGTTAAGCATTCAAGTGGCGATGTTTCTGGATACAGCCCTTACTATGATGTGAGTGATGGATTGAGTTCAGATGAATATGAAATTATTCAATGATTAATCGGAAGAAATTTCAGGTCGTTAACAGTAGTGATTGCCTTCTTACGAATTTACATTTAATTTGTAAGGAGTGTAAAGGTGGAAAAAATAATATTAAGTGAAGATCAGAAAGCATTAATAGAGGATTTTTGGTACTTATATAGAATTGACAGGTGGTGCAAGGTCACTAGGAAAGATATGGGGATATTTATTGATATCAGGTACTCCAAAATCACTCGATGATATGGTGAACGATTTGCAAATTAGTAAAGGGATGGCATCGTTGTCTGTTAGACAGGGTGTTCAAATTTCTTTGTTTCGTAAAATAGGGATATCCGGTAGCAAGCGAGACTTCTATCAACTGCATACAAAAGCCTGGGCTTTGTCTTTGAATACTAACATTATACAGGGAGAGATGATGTCGCAATATTTACGTAGAGCGAAGAAGTTAGTTCTCACAGAACGAGCTGAATCATCAATCGATGAAAGTATTGAGTTTTTCGAATTTGTGATCGAGCAAATGAAGAAAATTTTAGATCAATGGGAAGAACGAAAGAGTAGTACAAAGTAGGAGGATGTAATATGCCAAAAGTTAATGCAAACGGTATCACTATTCATTACGAAATGAAAGGTCAGGGAACGCCAATACTTTTTTGCATGGTAGTGGATCATCTTGGAAAATGTGGGAACCTCAATTTGAAGCATTCTCATCACGTTATCAGATGCTTATGCCCGATTATCGAGGACATGGTGAAACGACAAAGGAGTTTCCTAATAATGAATATAATCATCATATCATTGTGGAGGATATCAAATGCTTTCTCGATGTGATGGGAATTAATAAAGTTCATGTTCTAGGTGTATCACAAGGCGGGCAATTGGCTACATTGCTTGCAATAAAATACCCAACATATGTAAATAAGCTCGTTATTTCTAATAGTTATAGTGAAATGCCTACTATTGCCGCTAGTTGGTATTGTCAATTTCAAATTTTATATTCAGTTTACTTCCTTACGATACAATTATAAATCTGATGATGAAATTTTATAAGGATGACCCTTATACTCAGCGGATTTTAAGAGAGTCTTTTTCAATTGATAAAAAGATGATTCTTGCGATGAAGAAGGCGCCGTTTCCAACCCATACCAATCAATTGCATCAAATACAGTCACCTACGCTTGTAATGGGAGGAGAAGGTAAAGTAATAACAGGCGTTGATGAAGGGAAAGGGTCAAGAACTATTTTTAACCATATTCAAAATGCAAAACTAGCACTTTTCAAAAATGTATTCGATCCATTAAGTACGATGCGTCGAGACATCTTTAATGAGATGATTATTGACTTTTTGGAGGATAAACCTTTGAAACAATATAATGATGTAGCTATTTTTAGTAAAAAGTAATAACGGAAACAAGAAAACAAAGAGTGTATATAAAGCCATTGAGAATTAATGTTAATCAATTTTATATTGCTGCACATTCTGAGTATAAAGAAACTATAAAAGGGTCACTTGATATGGAGTGCCCCTTAGAAACGAAATTCGGAGGTGTAAGGATAAATCAACTTACATTATTTTCAATATGACATGATAGCAATGTTTGTATAGTTTATAGCCTAAGAAATAGATTTAAAAATAAAAAAACTGTGACGGTCAACCAGCGCCACAGTAAGTGCGTGCGATACACTCAATAATTAATTTGTGCAAATAAAGGTTACCTATACATTAAAAAAGCCGAAGCGTCTTTCACACGCTACAACTCGAATTGGTTTATGCCCTTTGACGGTGCTTATAACATTATTATACCACACCGTAGGAGGGCAACTTATGGTATTGAGGCAACGATCCTAAAGCTGTTGGAAGTACAAGTGATCCAGTGCATGCACATGTTCAAATTAGAGCAGCACGCGAGGTACGTATTAACAAAACTAAAAACGAATTGTTGATGGTACAAAATCTAATCGATAAGGTAACTGGCGACATAGAGCAAGAAGTACTTTATTGGTTACTAGAGGGCATGCCTTTCAGTTGGAATGGTGCAAAGCTAAATATGAGTCATACAAGCGTACAACGAGTGCGTGAACGTGTTATTCATATGATGATGAAGTAAACAAAAATAACCCTGTCCTCATTTTAAGACAGGGTTATTTACAAAATATTTTACACTCTCCGAACAACGGCTAAATAAATAGATGATGATATACTTTGAATGAAAAACACAAGCATTACATAATAAATAAAATATTCTTTATCTATTAATTTAAACATTGCTACTAGTGCTACTCCAATTAATATACCAACAGTTAGAACAGAATAAGAAAATGACTTGATTTTAAAGATGAGCATTTGACCTCTCTCATCTTGCGACTCCATCCTACGTTCAAATGTAGATTTGTAAAGTTCTGCGATAATTACTAACACTGCTAAAACACAAATACTAATCGTAGCTACGTTGACCATTATTCATCCTCCACATAATTAAATACATCCGTTATTTCTTTCTCAAATGAATTAGCAATTTTAAAAGCTAGAATCAAAGACGGATTATATTTATTTTTCTCTAAAGCTGCTATAGTTTGTCGACTGACACCAACCACATCAGCTAATTGTTGTTGTGTCCATCCTTTTTCCGCCCTACAAATTACTAATTTGTTATTTAACAATAGCACCACCTCTATACTGATTGTAATTTATTTTTTACAAATTGTAAACTATTTCTTACATGCAATCTAGTTACATATGTTCCAAGCGTTACAAATGTATCATTTTAAATAATATACAGTATAAAATTAAGGGGAGATCGGACAGGTAAATGTTTCTTCCTTTGGTATTTATAAATTACTAAATATTAGGGACAGACAGACCGACCAGCGCCTCATAAACTTGTTCGAGGCTATGATGAGCAATCTATGGAGATTTTGATGAATATTCTCCATACGATTGTAGAAGAGGAATCCATTCCTGTTTTATTAGAGTATATTGGCATGTGTATGACAGTGGGGATATTGCATCAACAATTTGTTATTTTGTATGGTGAGGGTGGTAATGGTAAGAGTACATTATTAAGTCTTATCACCAATTTACTAGGTGCAACGAATGTCAGCAATGTGAGCTTAGAGGATTTATCCAATGATAAAAGTTTTACACTTGGCTTGCTAGAAGGAAAGTTAGCGAATATTGGTGGTGAGCTAGGCAAGAATGGTATGGTGGATATGAAAAATCTAAAGCTATTGACAGGCGAAGATAAAGTAAGGATGGAAAAAAATTTAAGGATAGTGAATTTAAAAGCAGCTACGCAAAGTTGATTTTCTCATGTAACTTCATCCCACCATTTAATGAGAGTGGTGAGGCAATTAAAAGGCGATTAAGAATTGTCAATTGCCCATATAAAGTGGCTGAAAAAGCTGTTTATAATAGCGAGGAAATAGCCATGTATGTAGCAGATGAAAAGGTTATTCAATGTTTAATACATTTGAGTGTTAAGGCTTATAGCAATGTTATTAATCATACAAAGCAATTAACTGTTACACCAACAATGGAAAGGCTCATTGAGGAGTATCTTAATTCTTTAAAAGTTGTAAAGAAATTTATGATGGAAAATGTCACGCTGCTAGATTATGAAATGCGTCATGGGAAGCATGAATTGATGACGGAATTGACGTATAAAAATCAGCAGAATGAAATGGAAGTATTGAAGCTATTAGAAAGCGATTATATGACGCTGGACGAGCTGTATGAATTATATTTTGAATGGTGTAAAAATAATAATTATCGAGCCAAAAATAGAGGGAATTTTGAAATAGATTTGTTTGCGGATATAGAAGGATTTGAAGGGCGAGTTGTGAAGAAGCCCATTAAGAAGAATGGTAAATCAAAGCGTGTGCAACAATGCTTTGGTGTAATTAAAGGTGAGTTGGAAGATTTTATAGAAAATAAAGTTGAGCAAGGTCATACGAATGGCAATGTGGTCAATTTAAAGTATTTAATGGGATAAGCATAATTAAATATGAAGGAGCTATTTTATGAAAAGCGATAAAAATAAAGTGATTCAAGTGGATTTTGCGAATAAAGGTCAAGAACAGGATGAGAGTATTTTTATTGAAGAATTGAATGGATGGCTTGGGATGAGCAGCAATGAGATTGATTTAGAAGGTTTTTCATGTGACTATGAGGCATTTATAGAGCGTGATTTTCAAGTATCTTTAGCAGCATATTATCAAAATGTAGCAGAAGAAAAAGGTGCATTAGAAAAAATTATTGAAAGAGAAGCAGGTGTAGTTTGGCATTATATTAATAATGCCAATGGCTTGCTAAAAGTAAGTGATTTTTACAACATTAAAGAGAAAATCAATGATACGTTTTTATTTGCACAAATAGCACTTGATAGAGCCGTAGAGATAGAAGGGTTTATTGTCTTGGTATTTAAAGAGTGTGAAATTGATGAGGGGATTTTTACTGATGAGGTAGAAGGTATTTGTACAGTGGAAGAAATGAAGGAATATTTTAATGAAGAAATTTTTAATAGTTTAAGTGAAGAGCGTCAAAAATATTTAAGAAGTATCTTTGAAGATACAGGGGAATAAGGACGAGTGGATGGAATGAGAAAAAGTTCCATTCGCTTTTTTATTTTTATAGATTCTTTATAATTCGTGTATAATTAAAGTTAAGTTATGACATAATAGGTTAATTCTTTAATAAAGATAGTGTTGTAGACTGTAAAATTGTCTATCTATTTAGTATGTAATTTTTTATTAACATTATGAATATATTGTAATTTATATATTTTTTGTTGATTGTGTATTTGGACAATGAAAGGATGAAAATTAATGAATATATCGGCTATAGCTATTCAATGTTTAAAAGAGGCTTTATGCAATATTTATTGGTATAAAAATGACTTGAAAAGTTTTTTAATGAATTGTATTTCAAATAAATCGATATTTCTAAAGGTGAATTGGACTGATGCAAAGAGAAAGATTGCTTCTGATGTTGTCGATAGTTTATTAGAAGATAGAGAAAAGAATTTAGGAGATATTCGTAGACTATTTAATGAAGTATCAAAAATGAATACTTTTAATCATTTGGAACACCTAGAAGATGGAGCATCAAAAGTATTGAAGGCTAGAAATGCTGTATTAGCTTTAAAAGAAGAAATTTCTAAAAATGACGCAAGTATAAAAAAGATAAGACAAGAGTCAGAAAAGAAAAGAATGGAATATGAAAAGTTAGTTAAAAGTAATGCTTTTTTAGTCAAATTAGATGAAATTAAAACAAACTACTATCAATTAACTAGTAGAACAGATGCTCAACAACGAGGATTTGAATTAGAAAAAATAATGTATGACCTTTTTGATTTATTTGATTTAGACCCAAAAGCATCATTCAGAAATGTTGGTGAGCAATTAGATGGAGCTTTTACTTTAGAAGGTACAGACTATCTATTTGAGGCTAAATGGAAGAAAAAATCAATTGATGCTTCTGATTTAGACGCATTTGTGGGGAAAATAAACAGGAAACTAGATAATACATTGGGATTATTTTTATCAATTAATGGATTTTCTAGTGATGCAATTGCTATTCATTCAAGAGGAAGAAGCTCATTAATATTAATGGATGGATATGATTTAGTTTCAGTGTTAGAGAATCAAGTAGATTTAAAAAACTTGATAATTAGAAAAAGAAGACACGCATCACAAACTGGAAATATATTTTATAGATTTAAAGAATATTGATTAGAAAGATGATTTTTTAGGTGAGATAATTGAAAAAATATATAGATTTCATGAATGAATTTAATGGTGATGATATTTTTGAAGGATTATTAGGCTATGGGTTATTTTGTGAGAAACTTCCACCTATTTTTGATAGTAGTAATTTTTATGAATACTGTAAAAACAATTTACCCACATTTGACACTACATGTAAAGAAACTAATTATATTAAATATGAAAGTATACGTAATACTAATATTCCAAGGGCTTTGGGAGTACCCAATCCAATAAATTATTATAAATTATGTCGTTTCATAGGTGCAAAATTTGTTGTTAATGTAGATATTTCTACTTGCTTTCCTAGTATGTATACACACTCATTGGCTTGGGCTTTAGCTGGTAAGGAATATGCAAAGAAAAATAGACAGCCTTCACATTGGTTTAATCAACTTGATTTTTATGTAAGAGGTACCACGAATGGTGAAACGCATGGTTTATTAATTGGACCTCATTCTTCAAATATCTTATCTGAAATTATTTTAACATGTGTAGATAATGAGTTAACTAAAAAAGGATGGAAATATATTAGAAATATAGATGATTATACATGTTTTGTAACTTCTAATGATGACGTACAAAGATTTTTAGTAGATATTAATGCTGAGCTTAGAAAGTTAAATTTGATGCTTAATCATAAAAAAACAAAAATTTCTCAATTACCTCAAACATCATCTGAAAAGTGGATTAGAAAATTGAGTGTCATATTAACTACTAACAAAAAATATTTAGACTATAAAGATGTGAAATTATTACTTGATACAGCTATTGAGTTATTGTATGCGAATAATAATAATGCAGCTATTTTAAACTATGTAATGAAGATGATTGATGGTAAGCAATTGTCTAAAAATGCACGAGTATATTATCAAAAAAATATATTACATTTAGCAATTGTATTTCCATATCTTATACCATTAATTGATACATATGTTTATGAAAATCAAAATATAGCGGATGAGGAAATAGAGGATTTTAGCAATATAATATATGTTGAAGGAGAAAAAACTAATAATTTTGAAATGATTTGTTATGCTTTATTTTTTGCAGTAAAGTATAAATTTAAAATTTCAAAAATAAGTTTAGATTTTATATTAGAATCTAAACACTGCATTAGTTTACTTTTAGGGTTTGTTTATTATAAGAAAGTAGCCAAAGAAAAGGACAGTGTAAAGATATTTAAAGAATTAGCCAAAGAATTAATTAAAGATAAAGACGATTTTGAAGAAAATTGGCTATTTGTCTATGAAGTTTTAACAGTAGGTTTTTTCAAGGGGGATAATTCGGATTGGAAAATTTTGAAGAAAAATGGCATAAGTTTTTTAAAAGAAGATATAGTTTGATTATTATTTTGAATAATAATTGATAATTGATTTAAGAAGGTGGAGTTAAATTCTGAAGAGACGTTTGATATGTTGGCAATTAAAAATGTTTCTCGTTTGAAATCCAAATTAGATTTATTTGAAGAGGGAGAAATCATCAAGATACCATTTCTTCCAAATCACGGGGCGATGAGTTGCAAAAAAATAAAGCTAATAAGTGTAAAGCAACTAACAAGTTAAAAAAGTCTACTTATTCATATAATATTGCAACACACCCCTTCACCTGCTATATTTGAATGAACAAAATGGTGTGCTAATTTAGAGTCACCATATATTTTGAAATAAACGTATGACTACGCAATCGGTATCCGCACAGTAACATCAATCGATGGTATGACTTTTTACTGGGTATGTATCCTTTGGAATGTACTTGGAAAAGTATCTGTAAGCCTTGTAGACGAAATAAAACAAGTCAACTGTATGATATTATATCTAAGCCATCAGCTACGATTGAGTAAGAATAATTAAAGCTTATAGTCCTATAGTAAGGATTCTAAGCTTTCTTCATTAAACAATACTCAATCATAAAAAGGAAGTTATATATTGGTTATTTAATTAAACTATTTACCAATTTTGCTCTATCATCTTCATTTTTAGTAAAAGGAATAGCAGCAAAAATAACATGATTCGCTTGTTTTAAAATTGTTTCGTATTCACTATAAGCGTTAACCGTGTCTTTAGGTGATTGACCGAACATTATACTTGACATCATTGCAATTTGTGCACAGTGTCAATATTATGTTTACTTAAAGATAGGTATTTTTCAACATTAATTATTTCTGTAGTTGTTGGTTGGTTGGGCTCAGATTGTTCGTAAAAGTATAGAAGATACTCAATTTTAGTTAATTCATTATCTTCATTTTCTATGTAACCTTGATAACCGAAAAGTTCATTGTCCTTAATAGAGAGCCTAACCATGTCATTTGCGATATATTCACCGTTAATAATAGAATTCCCAGCAACCAACCCTTTTCCATGTCCAGTGACTAATACTCCTTTTTCATTAATCCTATCCAAATCAGTTAGAAAATATTTTTAGACATAAATTTCCTCCCTCTATAAATGTTGATATATCAACGGTTTGACCCATTTTTAATGTGGTGAAAATATTTTTTCACCGCATAGTACATATAGTTTTTTCTAGTTTTTCAATTCATTGTAATTTGGTGAGTATGCTTCGCTAAAGCTAATTGGATAAAATTAACTTTCAATTCCACTATGTGATGCACTAATGGATCTCTGCGATGCTTATGACGACTTACCCTCCCATGTCTCTTGGCGTCTAGCGCATACATTCCTTCGTTCGGTCTATTCATAAGGCAGAGGCTGGCGATGCTCCTCAAGGGACTCGTAGTCTTATGGTGAAAATAATGCCGGCTTCTCTGTGTCATCCTTCTGTTAGAGGTCGAGTTCCGATTGCTTAGGCTGCCTCTCCGAGACAATAAAGGTCCTTCATCATTTGGCTCACATCAAAATGTACTTTCTTCTTGCACAAGGTGTGTAAAATCTTCAGTAACTTTCCACAGAGCACGACAATCGATTGTTTCTTTCGAAGTGGATTGATGGTGCGTGTAGTGTAATAATCATGTAATTGCTTAAAGGCCTCATTATGACGAATTAACGGTATCATGACACGGAATAAAAGAGCTCGAAGTTTTCTTCTACCACGCTTAGAAATCCGTTTTTGTCCTTTATGCTGTCCAGAAGAGTTTTCACGTAATGTGAGTCCCGCTAGCTTCATTAATTGGCGTGGATGCTCATATTGTGTGAGAGAACCGACTTCTGAAAGCAACTCAACAATCGTTACGTCTCCGATACCAGGTACTGATGCTAAATACGCATAGTCCGTCATTTGTTTTGCCAGTTCTATCAGCTGGGCTGTTAATTCATCAAGCTGAGCTTGCATCAATTGATACTGGGAAAGTAGTGTAGCGATTTCAATGCGTGCCATCACTAAGCCTTCTGTCAGTCCAATCGAGCTTTGTGCCACCTCGACTAATTGTTTTGCCTTTGGTAGCTGTGGACTTTTCATTCCATCTACTTGGCGGTATAAAAATAATAATTCTTCTGGCGTTTTCCCTTGAATGTCCATCGGCAGTGGTGTCTTTTCAAGCGCCGCATATGCCATTTTCCCGAAGTTTTTAAATACCTGTGTAAACTCAGGAAAAAAGCGATCTAACCAACGAATCATTCGATTTTGAAGGGCATTTACATCTTCTTGGATTTTGGCACGCAAGGTTGTACCATTACGCAATTCAGCTTCCACGCCTTCTAGAATACGTGGATAACTAAACCGTCCATCTCGCATTAAACGTGCAATGACGAGCGCATCCTTTTGGTCATTCTTTGTTTGAAGATTGTCATCCAGCTCTTTGGAACGATTGACATGATGAGGATTCACCATGATAAACGGAATTCCATGGGCACAAAGATAGGCAGCTAGATTCATCCAGTAATGACCGGTAGGTTCAAAACCAACTAACACATCGCTTTTTTCATGCGTAGCACGTAAAGCCATTATTCTTTCATAAAAAGTATCGAAACCTTCTCTTGTTTGCGAGAAAGGGAACGATTTTTGGAGCACGCGTCCTCTTTCATCAACCGCGCATGCATAATGTGTACGCTTGGCAATATCGATACCGATGACGAGTGTTTTTTCAGAGACTTGATTAATCTTTTGGTTCGTATTAGAATTCATAATTGGAGTCCTCCTATGTGATGATGAGTCAATTTCCCGTTGACACTCATGCATCATACAAGAGGGCTTTTTCTTTTTCAAGCCCCTGAAAATCCTTCTAACAGGAATGCTCCTTTATTTTTTATTAATATAAAACTAAACTTTTTGCAATTTATTGTCAAATAATCTCCTGGATTTATTTTTGAAAAGGTTGATATTAAATATTTTAATAAGGTGACTTCTAACAGCCACACGAATGAAAATAGCTCATGAAATAATTCCATTTGATAACTAATTGATATACAATGAAATAAGTAAGGTCTGTGAACCAAGTTCGTAAATATGTAATACTTCCTAGTGGAGAAAATTGTTGAATATAGAAATGTAGATAGCTCACAAATGCTTGTGGCTCTAAGGTCAGCATAATGTTACGTGAATCGTAAATAGGTAAACTACACGCGTAGAAGCTGAGGTATTGGAGTTTCTGGACGCGTTTAATACTAACTTTCACGCCTTCTTTGAGTAACTGTGCATGTATTTTCGACGCACCGTATCGTCCATCACTTTCTTTGTGAATGGCACAAATACGTCCTGTAATTTTTTTGTTTTCAACTTCGTACACGCTTGGTTTCTTGTGGAAAGACTGATAATACGTACTTTTGGGTACCTTTAAAACGCGACACATTAATTGAATAGGATAATGTTCGCTTTCGTTTTCAATATGGTCAATGAGTTCTTGTTCTGTTACTTTTTCGCGAATATGGTCATAGCCTTTTTTAAGATTTCAATCTCCTGCTTTAACCGAAGATTTTCTTTTTGGATCGAAGAAACTTCCGCTGCAGTTAATTCTTCTGCACCTTCGATTGGAGAATGTAACTTAATCCATTTATAAATAGTTACTTCAGAAACGCCATATTCGCTAGACAGTTGACTGACTGGTGTACCAGAGTGATAAAGCTCCACAACAGTTTGTTTAAATTCTTTATTAAATCTTTTTTGACTCATAAAAAAGACACGTCCTCTCTTGGTTATAATAATACTTACTTAACCAGGATGTGTCCATGACTCCATTCTACATTCAACTTAATCACTTATGTATCCTCCTTAAAATTGTCTAAGGTTATTTCTTTTAATAACCTACAATAACAACTTTAACCATACCTATACTTATTTACCATAATAAAAAACAGACAACTTTGTTAGTTATCTGTTTCAAGTTCTACATTGGACGGTTTAGCTTATTCAATAACTTACTAATGCTGCTTTAATTTCCTCAATATAAACTATGATGACCGTAATATATACAAATAAACGTCTTATTATATTGAAAGTTGACCACAGTGATCGAGTAGATTGTATGTCAGATGGTGAAGCATTAGGATTGCTTATTTTTGTTGTGAAACGAACTATCTAAATCAAAGGGCCACGGAGAAATTATGATATTTTTCGTGGTCTATTATTTAAACAATTCCATTATTTCTGATATATTTATAGAATAGATAATTTGACATATGGAGGAAATTTAATGGATGTTTATAGTAATATTTTAGAGATACCTAATGATACGGGCTATTGGTTAGTACGTGCTGATGGGGGAAAATACTATGACGATTTTTTTCTAAGTAACTTTATTGCTGTTTCAGATAACGAAATAACCCTTGAAATGATTACTAAATATAACAAAGGAAGCCTTGTTGGTATTACAACAGATTTTTTTAAAGATATTTATAGTGAAGTGTATAAAGGTTGGACATCTCAACAAATTGCACATGCTGTTAGTAGAACACAAAAATTTATATAAGAAAGAACTACTATTAGATGCTGATTTATCGATAAAACGTATAAACTTTGATCAGATACAAAAAGCATCATTGGTAGACTGGGAACGGCATTAAGCTAACGGGCAGGATTGCAAAAAATAAGACGAAATCCTCTTTTACATCATGTATCAATAATTAGTAAAATTGGTACATGAATATAGAAGGGAGCAAGCTGAATGATTGACATGCAGTATATAAACGATCTTGAGGCAGAGATGGATGTAATGAAGCTTGTAGGTAATTATAATGAAATAAAATCAATCCTGCAGCAGTACCCTCAGGAACAGTGGTCATATGAAATGATTTTAGCATTTGCAAGGGCATTGAATTATCTGCAAGATTATTCTGACCAGACCAATCCATTTGAGCAAGCATACAGGCTGCTGCAAACTGTTTCTGATAAGGGAATTACGGACGCTGAATGGCATTTAATAATGGCTTCTGTTAGTTTTAATCTACAACTTTACGCTGAGGCCGTAAAACATGCTGAACAAGCAAATACGATCACAGCTGGCTGTGCTGATGATATGCTTGCGCTGTACTCACAATATGACTAGTAGAACGCTTCTGATAACGTTCATGTTCAACTATCGCTCCAACCCATGTTTCCATCGAGAAGGAAACCGAATTAAGAGAGATACCTAATATTTTTTTACTTGAGTCGAGAACGTTGGGAACCATAGGTATCGTTATTGCTCCGCAATCGGCAGTATTTTGTTACGCTAACGGGTGCTTTACTTGAAGATCATTGAGTTGCATAATGCAGCTCTTTTTTTCTTTATCGTGATGGTAAATAATGTTAACATTGAGTGTAAATAATTTTATTTAGGGGTGCAACTATGAAGTTATATAAGATAGGCGTTGTATTTATTTTTTTAACCTTGACTTTAAGTGCTTGTTCACAAGATGGAAAAGAATATAGTTTTGAAGGAAAAAGTAACACTTGGATTGTAATGTACGAAACTGAAGTTACTAAAGAAAGAGAATTTGGAGAATTTACAATTAAATATATTGGAAAAGAACCTGCACCTGAAGTATTCGTATATAAAATAAAGAATGCATCAACATCGTTAGATGTTGGTATTGGTGAAGAAACTTTTAACAATGAAAATAATATACATTCATTTAATGTCGAATGTACTGGCTGTGAAGTTTACACAACTGAAAATGATAAGATCGAAGCGAAATTAGGGTGGAACGAGAAATCGGAAATTATTAAATTGGACAGTAAATAATAGTGGAAGAAATCTTACAACAAATAAAGGCACTCAACGGCATCTTTTCTTATTCAACTAACGGGGTGCTTTAGTAAAAGAAGAAAAGGTTCTACATATTAGATATGACTAATATGTAGAACCCTTTAATTTTTCTATCTTTTTTAAAATTAGGTCTTGATAATTAGAATGACTGGTTAAAATATAAACACTTCAAGGTAATGGATGTTACCAAAGAAAGTTTAAATTTTACTATTAACAGTAATTTATAAAAAAGGAAAAGTTACTCATTAAGTTTATATGAGTAACTTTTCTTTTTTTTAATAATATTTATATATTGCACCTGCTCATTACTTGTTTAATAAATGATCTTAATTGGTACCCACGGTACCCCAGAAAGTACCCCAATTAAAAGAGTTAATACGAGTTTATATGGATTTAAGTTATTTATTTTCAAAAATTCATTTTTAAAATTAAATATCAAAAGAACATTTCTCAATTTTTCACCCTTCTAACATCCCCAGAGCAAAAACCCACCAAATCAATATTTTTACGCTATAATGTAGGACGAGGTGAAGAAAATGTTTGTAAGTGAAAAACAAATTGAAATCCGTTATGCTGAGACAGACCAAATGGGCGTGGTGTACCATGCAAACTACATCATTTGGATGGAAATTGGACGTACACAGCTTGTTAGTGATGCTGGCTTTGAGTATGCAGCATTAGAAAAGGACGGGTATGTGTCTCCTGTTATGGATTTATCCATTTCTTATAAGGCTGCGATGCACTATGGTCAAGTAGCTACTGTGCGTACATGGGTTGAAAAGCATGACCGTCTGCGTACGACATATGGCTATGAAATTTTACATGAAGACGGCACGATTGCAGCAACAGCACAGTCCGTACATATACTTGCACATAAAGATACATTACGTCCTGTGTCTTTAAGTAAAATTGATCCAGCATGGGATGCGAAATATAAAGAAATTGCGCGTGAGGCGAAATAGGAGAACAAAATATGGAAATTCTACTTGCTTTAGGAGCTATCTTGGCTGGATTTGGTGTTGTTCTTGGTGCCTTTGGAGCACATGCTCTAAAGGATAAGTTTTCGTCTCCATACTATGCAGCAATTTGGGAAACTGCTGTGCAATATCATATGTATCACTCATTAGGCATTCTAGGTCTAGGTATTTTGTCGAGTGATGCCCTTTTAGGTGCTTCTACTATACTTTCTTGGGCAGGCTACTTAATGTTCGCTGGTATTGTGTTTTTCTCTGGCAGTTTATATGTATTAGCTTTATCAGGTATTAAAAAGCTAGGTGCAATTACGCCAATTGGTGGACTGCTATTTATCATTGCTTGGGTTCTTGTAGCTATCGCTGCGCTTTCATAATCATTAATAACGAGGTTACGCTAAATGATTATTCATTGGGTAACCTCGTTTTGTTTTTACAGTAGTTTTAAAAAATATGAAACAATTTGTCTAATCTTGCGTACTACATAGAGATTAGATTATTTTTAATGATAAAATAAGCTTAAATATAGATGTTGAAGGTGGGAATTTTATGGGATTATTAAAAGCAGGAGTAGGCGCATTAGTAGGCGTCTTGGAAGATCAATGGCGTGAGTATTTTTACTGTGATTCTCTTTCATCGGATGTGCTGGTTGAAAAGGGTGTAAAGCGTACCTCCAAACGCGGTTCTAATAAGGGCAACGACAATATTATTAGCAATGGTTCTATTATTGCCATTAATGAAGGACAATGTATGATGATCGTTGAACAGGGGAAGGTAGTAGAATTTTCTGCAGAGTCTGGTGAGTATGTGTACGATACATCCACTGAACCTTCCATTATGTACGGCAGTGATTTATCTCAAGGAATTATGGAAACATTTAAGCAGATTGGCAAGCGATTTACATTTGGGGGTGAACCAGCAAAGGATCAACGTGTGTATTACTTTAATAAAAAAGAAATCGTAGGTAATAAATACGGGACACCAGCACCGATTCCATTCCGTGTGATTGATCGTAATATCGGTTTGGATATTGATATTGCCATTCGTTGTCATGGTGAATATTCTTATAAAATTGTTGATCCATTATTATTCTATACAAATGTTTGTGGAAATGTTGAACGTGAGTACACAAGGGATGCTATTGATAGTCAACTGAAAACGGAGCTAATGACTGCGTTACAACCAGCTTTTGCACATATTTCCGCAAGTGGAGTACGCTATAGTGAAATTCCTGCACATACAGTAGCGTTAGCAGATGCTCTTAATAAAGTGTTATCAGAAAAGTGGCTGGCAACTCGTGGATTAGCTGTTGTCTCATTTGGTATTAGTTCTTTAAAAGCATCTGAAGAAGATGAAGCAATGATTAAGCAATTGCAACGAAATGCAGTGATGCGTGATCCAGGTATGGCAGCGGCACATTTAACAGGTGCACAGGCGGAAGCAATGATTGCAGCTGCAAATAACGAGGGTGGCGCAATGGCTGGTTTTATGGGTATGAATATGGCAGCACAGGCTGGTGGGGTTAACGCTGGTCAGCTTTATCAAATGAATGAGCAAAATAAACAAGCTCAAATGGCACAAGCTGCTGCACAGGGTCAAACAACTTCAGTTTCTGGGGTATGGACATGTGCATGTGGCCATGAGAATACTGGGAAATTCTGTTCAAACTGTGGGGGAGCAAAGCCACAAGAAGAGGGTTGGACATGTGTATGTGGTGCTGTCAACAAAGGTAAATTCTGTGGTGAATGTGGAACCAAAAAACCTTCAGGGGCTTTGCAGTATGCTTGTGATAAATGTGGCTGGGAGCCTGAGAATCCTGGGAATCCTCCAAAATTCTGTCCTGAATGTGGAGATGTTTTCGATGAAAATGACATTAAGTAAGGGGATGACTAGTGATGTCAACACAAGAAGCTGAAAATGTTAAACAAGTAAAGCTTGATTTCGACGCTGAGTGTCCATCATGTAGTGCCTCTATTGAATTTAATCCAGCAAGCGGAAAACTTTCATGCCCTTATTGTGGCTATGAGTCTGAAATTGCAATTCCAGAAAAGGAAGAAGAAAAAGTTGCCCAGGAAATGGACTTTGCAATGGCTGAAGAACGTGGAAATTTTAACTGGGGTGTTGAGAAAAAAACAGTTATCTGTGAGGCTTGCGCAGCGGAAACAATTTATGATGCTTTACAGGTAGCTGATCGTTGTCCTTATTGTGGCTCTAATCAGGTAATGGAGGCAAGTGCAAAAAATACATTAGCACCAAATGGCGTTTGCGCTTTTGAAATTACCGATAAGCAAGCGGGTGAGAACTTTCAAAAATGGATTAGAGGAAGATGGTTTACTCCAAGAGCGGCAAAAATAAGTGCGAAGCCTGACTCCTTTAAAGGTGTATATTTACCTTATTGGACTTTTGATACGAAAACAAGCTCAAGGTATTCGGCAAGTTATGGTAAACATCGTACAGTTACTGATAAGGATGGAAAAACTCAAACTGTAACAGACTGGTATTCAACGAGCGGTTTTTATCAGGAATTTATCGATGATCATTTAATTAGTGCAACCACTCGATATGATCGCAATATGATGCGGAAAATAGAACCCTTCAATCTACTTAATAATAAAGCTTATAAACCAGAATATGTAGCTGGCTTTCTATCAGAACGATACAGTATTGGTTTACAGGATGGCTGGGGCCAAGCGAAGAAGGAAATTCATGATCATTTACATGCACAAATCACTTCTAAAATTCGTTGGGAGAAAAATGCAGACGTTGTATCCAGTTTACGTTTTTCTACTACACATGATGATATTACATATAAATATCTAATGTTACCGATTTGGCTGTCCTCGTTCCGTTACAAAGAGAAAATATTCCGTTTTATGGTGAACGGACAAACCGGTCAAGTAGGTGGAGATGCTCCGATTTCACCGCTTCGGGTCACAATTGCTGTCATTTTATCATTAGTGACGATTGCTATTATTTGGTATTTTTTTATGTCAGAATAGTTATAAGCAGTATTCCTGTAGGGTTTAAATCCATGCATAGGAATACTGCTTTTTATTTGGAATGGTGGGAGAAAGGATTATCACCGAACCAAATTTTCGTAAAATCGTCCAAAATAATGGGTGAACGAATGAATAATGACAAGGAAATAGGTGAAATATCCTTAGCTATCACGACTTACACCAAGACCTACTGCATAAGTTATAGTGATAAAGTGAAATCACTCAGAGCAGGATTTCATTTCTGTAAAAAATATTTGTGTTAGAAGTAATTGTTAGGAGCTACAAAAAATTTTCCACAATTAATTTTGAACAATTTATGGCAAGTGAAGTTGCGAATTTACTATAAACAAATTATGATACACTCAGAGAGCTTTTTTATAAATAAGCTGTGAATGTAATGCTATTCTTGAATAACGGTTAGTTGGTTATTCATGTATGGAGGTTTCGACAATGGACGCAATTGAAGTGTTAACAAATTTAGATCAAATACATGGGTATTTTCAACCGATATTTAGCGCAGATGCGCATACGGTGATTGCCTACGAAATTTCCGGACAGTTACAAATTGAGGGTCAACAAATTAATCTAAAGGATTTTGTAAATAATGAAGATATTCCCGAGGAGTATCGCATTGACATGGAACATAAAATTTTGCATGCTGCTTTAGTTAAAATAGACGAAATTGCACCAGAGCTTGATATCTATATTCCAAGTAATCCCAATGTTTTAATGCAAGATTTTGGAGAGAGTCATTTTAATATTATTCAGCAATATATTCGAGAAGAAGATTTCCACCGGATTGTACTGGTCGTTTCGGAGCATCGTTTTTTAGGGGATATCCATAAATTACACCATGCATTGCGTTACTTTACGACGTATGGTGTGAAAATTGCTGTTCAGGAAGTCGGCGCGGAGAGTCACCTAGAGCATATTGCTCTGTTATCCCCACAAATTCTAAAGGTTAATACACGAGATTTAAATTATGATTCTTGGTCTGCTCAATCCGATATGATTTCAGCAATAGGAGGGCTAGCCTATAAAATTGGAGCAAACCTCTTATTTGAAGGAATTGAAACTGTCTATCAGTTACAATTTGCCTGGAAAAATGGAGGACGGTACTATCAAGGGCCTTACTTAGCAAACCCTGCAATAACATTTGTTGAGAAGGATATATTAAAGGAGCGCTTCAAAGAGGAATGTCAGCAATTTATTACCTCTGAGAAGAAAATGCTAGAGACACAATATTTTGAGCTAAAAAAGCTGAGGGAGGAGCTAGAGGCAATTATCCATCGAGTAAAACCTTCTAGTGATAGCATCTCTCATTTGGAGCATTTAGCACAGCTATTAGATCATTATTCGTTCCGTCTTTATATTTGTAATGAGGACGGTTTCCAACTATCCCCAAACATCATGCGTATAGATAGGAAATGGGAATTACAGCCAAGAGCAATCAATAAAAACTGGAGCTGGCGCCCATATTTCCTACAAACCATTATCAAGATGCGCAATGATCAAAGCGGAGAAATTTCTGAGTTATATCGGGATATTGAAACAGGGGAAATTACGAGGACGTTTTCTATCGCCATTAACGAGCATGAATACTTGTTTGTCGATCTATCGTATGATTACCTTTATGAACATAGTATATTTAGGTAGTCTAAAAAAGCTTATATAGCAAGGGTTGCGGGGTACAAATTACGTTTGTACCCCAATTTTGGGTAAAAAAAAGAGAACTACTTAAATTCAATTAAAGTTGAAAGAATTTTATAGCTATCAATTCTTCATCATCAAGTGAATGTGACACCATCAAAAAAATGCGAACAGAAATGGTCGCTGGGGCAAAAACGGCACAATACGGTATCAAGCCCACACTACCAAAAGCAGTAATTGTAGGTTTCCAATTATGTTAGAAGTTTAAAGGCTTCTAGACAGAGTCTTGGATACAGAGAGGTATAAATCCTTAACTGGATTAGATGGTCATTCTAGTAATTCACCAAAATTTTAAAGACAGTATTGTGGAGCAAATGATCGGGTAATTAATAAGTTGCTTAATTGCCCCTTTTATACATCGATGGTTTCGATATAAAACTCAGTTATCTCAGTTTTTTCAGCATTTGTTTTTGTTTCACAAAAAAGTACTATTTGGCTTTCTTCATCGTCAAACCATAAATACCTTACTTCTGTACCAAATCCACTATTATCATTATATTCGTATAAATCTATGTCCATTTCTTCATCACTAGGTGGTAAAGTTAGAGTACCTTCCACTTGAAAAACTTCTTTTAGAAACTCCTCCGTTTCTTCGTTAATTTTATTCTCTTCTTTAAGTTTGGCGTAACGAAGGTTTACTAAATCAACGAGAGTCTCTCTAGTTAATTGCACTATTTTTTCTTCTAAGATCATTGATAATCGTCTCCTAAACTATGAAATATTTAACTAATTCAATTTTGTCACCATTGTTATATATACTACACTTGCCAGACTTTCTACATTAGTTGAGATAAAAATAATGTAAAATTGAAGGCAGGTCGCATGGAAGAGGTTTCAATTTATAGCCTCTCGATTTATTATTAAGTATGAGGGAGATATTACTATCCTCGCCAAATGTATAAATTGAGTGGAGGTCTCAAATGACACCAGAGCAAATAGTTAAAAAATTTTTTGAAGAAGTACGTTCAGGAAATAATCCTGATTACGCAACTGAATTAATGGCAGACCAAGTACTGGCACATCAAGTTACTTCTGAAGAAGAATTAACGGTTACTAGAACACCCAAAGATTATGCGGACCATGTAAAAGAAATGGTAGAAGCATATGGCGATTTTTCATTAGAAATCCAAGAGTTTATGGTGCAAGGTAATAAAGTATATGTGCGCTGGAAACAAGTTGGTACGCATGTCGGAGAAGTCGATGGATATCAGCCGACAAGTCTTCCAGTTATTGAAATAGCAAGCGCAGTATATAGAATTGAAAAAGAAAAAATAGCAGAATATTGGATTCAAATTGATCGGGCTGGTATTGAGAACCAACTCAAACGTAATAAAAGTAATTAACTTGGGGCATATATCACCTTTTAATTTTTAGATTTATCACTAATTAGTGATTTAATAAAAAATCTTATTTGTTCAGACTTTGTTGAGCACGATTTTGTAATATGTAAGTAGGTAACCAACCTAAAGGAGATCAGCTACTCGATATTGATGAGTATCTGGTCTTTTTTGTTTAGGGTATTTTATGTTTCTATGAAAAAGGATAGACAAAAAGATAAAAAGTCCATGTACTTAATTTTTTGTCTATGGACTTTTTGCGTTTTTCTCATTAATGTGTATGTTCTTTTGATAATTTATAGCATACCTTTCTTGGTAACCAGATGAGGAAAACGTATTAGCGTATCATTTTTTTATTTGCTTTATCTGTTTTTGCAATCTTTCAATATCGTTATTCGTGTTATTACTATCGTTTAATTCCTCATCTAAAGCAAGTCCCGCTGCAATTGTTGTGATTGCATCGCCAAGGGTTGTAATGACACTACCAATCAGGTCAAGTTTAGTCGCTTGGTTTTCTGATTTTGGAAGTTGATTTTTTATTGTTCCCTTATTTTTTCCTCCATACAGAAATGGTTTTCTATACAACTTATGCATATGATGAAAGACTTGTGCAGTGCCTTAAAATGTAGCGATCTAAATAAAAAAGGGGTCACTCTTGAGGAGTGACCAAAGTAGATTATTGAGGATGTGTTTCTAACTGAAGGTATGAGCAAAGATGGAAGTTAGTTGGGTATAGTATCAGTATATGAGTGAGCAAAGTAGATGGTTAGGTAGTAGCCAATTTTTCTTAAAATTCCCTAGAGCTTTTAAACTTGGAAGGTACAGTCCAATAAGTCCCCATTCGCCAAAGCCATTCAAATGGACCAAATTGAAAGAATTTTAGCCAAAGCCTACTAAATAATAATTGAATGATATAAATGCCTAGACAAATCCATAGAGATTGGATGTAGCTAATGTTTCCAATTAGCTGAAAAGCATGACCTACAAATAAGATAAGTGCTGTTTGCCCTAAATAGTTGGTAAGAGCCATTCGTCCGTACCCTTTTAAAGGAGAGAGCACAAATTTAAAGAAGGGAAGCTGCAGTAGCAGAATAATTAAGCCTACGTAAAATGCGGAAACAAATGGGCTAAATTGTAGTCCTATTAATGAAAACTGTTCAATATTTGTGATATGCTCAGCAAATTCTTCCTCTGTTAACGAATTGAAGTCAATAAGTGAACTTGGTACATAATTCCATTGGTAAAGCCAGCCACCAATGCTGATGAAGAACATCATTATCGTAAAGACAATGATCTTTTTTCGCTTGACATTCAGATTTTCAAAAATACGATATTGTCCAGCAGCTAATCCAAGTAATATTAGTGGAAGTGGCATCGCAATTTTTATACCGTAATAAGCTGTTATAGCTAGCAGTATAAGACCTATTGTAAGGTTGATTTCTTTTCTCACTTTATAGAATGGTAAAGCTAGTAAACCAAATATCGCGTATACCGTTAAGGCTTCTCCAGGATGGAAGAAAGCATGTACAAGCCCGATCAGAAATAAAAGTATAATTCTTCTAATAAATAATAAAAATGCCTTTTCATTTTTCGCATAGGCTCTGGCTATAAAAATATAGAAGCCTACACCGAATAAAAATGAAAAGATAGTAAAAAATTTCCCTTCCACAAAAAGCATTAGTATATGATGATACGCAATATCTATCGGCCTTTTAGGTGCTTCAATCCATAGAAGCCCTGGAATATTAACTAGAATAATGCCCAATAATGCAAAGCCTCTTAAATAATCTAATGTGTCAATTCGTTTGTTCAAATCAATTGGTTGCAATATGATCTCCTCCTTTATACAAGTATAGGGGAGTTGTATGAACTGTAGTAATGATGAATGTTACGTGAATCTTACAAATTCGTCATCTCCAGCTTTACATTTGTGGATACATGGTTAAAATATCATTTGCATGCTGTCGTAACTTTTCGATTAATGCTTGTGGTTCTAAAATTTTCGCATGTACACCAAGCCGATAGAAAAGGGAGCTAATAAAATGAAGCTCTCCTTCGTCAATTAAGGAATCTATATAGCCTGACCCATCTTCTTTAGTAATAATCGACCCTTCAAAGCTGGGTACACTTTTACATTGTCGGACCCCCTCACTGGTTAACTGTACATGTAGCCGAATGGGGTGATTAATCTCATAAGTGTTGCTGAACCATTGCTGCAAATTTAAAAATTTCTTGCTATTGTTTTCAAATTCGATGATTGCGTGTATCCGGTCTACTCGAAACAGCAGAATTTTTTCCTTTGTTAAATCAAAGGCAGGCATATACCATAGTCCATCTTGTGCATAGACACCAAAAGGGTGAACATATTTTACGGTGGTGCCTTTTTTCGATGCATATTGAAACCGTATATGTTTATTGTCAATGGCTGCTTCTAAAACATCTTTTAATAAAGGAGTCTCAATTGATCTTTTAGGGCTCCAAAAGGCAACATAGGACTGAAGCTTATCTACCTTTTGCTGTGCCTCCTTTTGTAGAGAGCTATATAATTTGCGCGAAACGGAGTGGATTTCTGTCTCGAAGGGTAAATCACGATAATAATTGTAGGCTTGAAACGCAAAGAAAATCGAAACCGCTTCTTCTTCAGTAAATAAAATTGGGGGAATCATCCTGCTCGACAGTACCGTATAGCCGCCATTCCGTCCTTGTTCCGCATAAATAGGTAAGCCCATATCACTTAAATCCAGCATATAGCGGTGAACTGTTCGAATGGAAATCTTAAATTCATCAGCAATTTCCTGTGCTGTAAATTTCTTTTTGGCACTAACAAACATAAGAATATCTAATAATCGTTGGGCCTTAGACATATTTTCACCTTTTCTTAATCATGTCATTAGTTGTCATGTTTTACGATTAGTATAGTCATAGTTAATGATTTTAGCAAAAGAAATAGAGGCTAATGGTATGTCAAAAGAGATTACTTTATTTATTGGAACTAGTCTAGATGGATTTATCGCAACAGAAAATGGTGATTTAAAATGGTTAGAGGAAGCGGAAGGGGAAGGAGATACTGTCGCCTTTATGAAAAAGAAGTGGGAGCAGGAGGGTTCAAAATTTGGATGGTGAGGGGGGGCAGATATCTTGGATACGTTTATGAAGGAAAAGTTCATTGATGAGTTGATTATCACCACATCTGTTAGGCTCAGGTTACCCTTGTTAAAACTACATAATCCATATTAAGAGTTACAGATAATTCATTCACAACGTTATGGCCAAATGGTGCAATGCAATTCATTAAAGGTGAAAAAGAGGCATTATACCCCTTTTTTTGCTATTTCATAAAGGATTGATAGATTTCTCCTATGATTCCCTTCATTTGATGTTTTCCTGTATCTGTATTCGTCATAATAATTAATCCTTTTTCTAAATATGGATAAGCTACTAGCATACATTGAAAACCAACTCCCCAGCCAAGTGAGGAAAATTCAAGCATCTCCTCCTGACCATCTAGAAATGCTCCTAGCCCTGACCACTGTAAACATCCCTGCGGCTGAAACAGTTCGTTTATGTATGTCACAGAAAGTCCTATTTTGCTTCGTCCTTTTACAGCATTTAGAACTTCCTGTAATAAAATGGCTAGATCAGAAGCGGAAGTCCATAGACCACAAGCTGCAGGATACGGATAAAGTGAGTATTTTCCTGAAATAAGAGTACCAATGTGATGATGACCACAAGCGAGATTATCCATAGTTGACAATGTTAAATTATTAGGAAATATGCTGTTTGTCATACCTAATGGCTGAAAAATAAGTTCTTCCATCAGAACGGGGAACGGTTTATACATTGTATCTTCAATAAGTAATTGAATGACGCAAAAGCCTGCATCCGAATAGTGAAATTCACTTTCAGGTTCATACGTTACCTCAATGGGCGTTTTGCAGAAGGGTGTTTTACCATCCAATATTTCGACCATGGATGGCATTTTATTGATAGATTCTGCTGCTGTAAAACTACCTTCCAGATCCATAATACCTGATTGATGACAGAGTAAGTTGCGTAATGTAACTTTTTTACGCTTTGTAAATTGATTGTCAGGAACCTTCCACGAAATTATCTTCTTATTAATATCTTCATCTAAATTTAAAAAACCTTGTTCCACCAATTTTAATACTAATATACTTGTTAGAAACTTACTTATCGAACAAGCATTGAAAATCGTGTGCTCATTAATTTTTCTATGACTACCTGCTTCTAGAACGCCAAAATGATCTGACATACTGATTTTGCTCTTTTCAATAGCTATAAGACTGAGACCAGTTATACGATTATGCTTCATGCGTTCACTAATGTTTATCATCTATATGCTCCTAGTTTTTTCTTTATTATATCAGATGTTCGAACGAATGTTTGTATAATGGGGGGGGTATTTTGTTTAATCCGACATCTACAATCATAGATGGACTAACCTAGTAAAGTCACTTTTATTTGTAAATAATATCCTTTTTATCGCCATTAGATATATTTTTCGTAATAGGTCTCGAGAGACAGCGAACTTTGAAGAGCATTTCTCGTATTCTAATACAAAATTCTCTACCTAGGAGTAAATACTTATTTTTACCTACATTGTTTGAAAATTCCGGAATTAATTACCTGCAATATAAGGTAAGGTACTTGAAGTAAGTTATAAAAGGCTAATCCTATTAGTAAGTATAAATTGTGGCAATCACTGTATAAAATGTCTGATTAAATTGAAGGAAAAAGCGTGGGTAAAATAATACCACGCTTTATGGATGGAAAACATTCAGTCCATTTTAAATCTCAATATTGTTTCTTTTGGATTTCCATTCATCCTCAACGCCCTCTAAACGTTGAAAAATAAGCTGATATATCAATTGGAAGTCCATTATTCTCTTTTTAGCTACATGATAGTTTTCCATTTGGTCTTCCGATATTTCTGACTCTTCCGGCCATTTTTCCAATATGCTGTCGGTACTTGATAGAAAACGTTTCATTTTTGCTAAAAATGACTCGGCCATTACAAGGCTAAAATTTTCTGCTATGTAATAATAATCTCGTCGATCACTTATTTTTGACTTTTTAACAGATAATCCACCTGCCTCTAATTCACGAATTCGAATACTTACGGCAGCTTTAGTTACTTCTAATTGATCTGCCATTTCTTGTAAACTTAATGGTTTAGACGAAAACAGTAAAAGAGAGAATAAGCGTTCAGCTAATAAATTACCTCCGCCATCACTTAATTTCTCTAATTCTTGACTAAATTGTTCTTGTAAATTTTGATGATTAGACATTTTAGCTCTCCTAATTAACATTATTATTAATGTTGTTAATGATAAGTAATCGTTAGGTCATTGTCAATAAGAGTTATCACCTAACATTACCTATATTTTGTAATATTTGATTTTTTTATTGACTAAATATTACATTTACTTTATCGTTAATATCGTTAAAAACATTTTTAATGATATTAACTTATAAGGGGTGTTTCCAATGAAATTATCAATTGATAGAAAACATTACGAACGTGCGGAGAAATTACTTGTTTGGAATACGCTAAAAGATGTGCTTAACGGAAAAGTGATTCCGAACTGGATCGGTGAATCAGAATGTTTTTGGTATCAAAGAGATATAAATACGGATAGCAAGCAATTTATTGTGGTTGATCCAATAAGGAGACTAAAAAAGGAAGCATTCGATCATGAAAAGCTGGCAAAGGCTCTTTCTCATTCAATTGGGAAACCTTTTACTTCTTATGACCTTCCATTTGATTCGTTCAGCTATCTCAAGAACGAACATTCAATTCAATTTAGTATAGAGGAAACCTCCTGGCTCTGTAATTTACAACAATATGAATGCAAAATGTTAGAAACAAATAAGAAAATTTTTCCTCATGAAATCTGTTCACCTGATGGAGATTGGACTGTTTTTACTAAGGATCATAACTTGTATTTGCGCAATTTAAATACTAAAGAAGTTAAAACACTTACGATCGATGGCGAACCATATTACGATTATGGAAGTCAGCCAGAGGCAAGCACAAGTGCAATCTTCGAACGTTTATATCAACAACAGCCACCGCCTGTAGCATTATGGTCACCAAATTCTAAAAAAATTGTGTCGCATAGGTTGGATCAAAGAAAAGTTAGAACACTACATCTGTTGCAGTATGTTCCACAAAATCAAGCAGGTGAACCTGAAGCTCACGCATACCGATATCCTTTAGTTGGTGATAAATACGTTCCATTAATTGAATTTTATATTTTTGATATAGAAAAGGGATCTGCAATACAGGTTGACTTTGATCCTATAATTTCTGGAATGGTGTCACCTTTAACAGAGTATTCTCAAACTGCATTTTGGACGGAAGATAGTAATAGTTTCTATTTTTTAAATTTCTCTAGAGATTATCGAGTGGTTCAATTTATATTAGTAGATTCTGAGACAGGTAAGGCTAGAATTTTATTAGAGGAACAAAGCGATAGTTTTATATTTACAGATCTATACAATCTTGGATTTGGAGGTGTGAACATAAGATGGATAAATAAAAGCAATGACTTTATTTGGCATTCAGAACGAGATGGTTGGTCACACCTATATTTATATGATGGAAATACTGGACAATTAAAAAATCGTATAACGTCAGGAGAATGGGGAGTTCGCCAAATTATAAGTGTGGATGAAGAAAAGGAATGGCTATACTTTACAGCGGGAGGAAGAGAATCTGACCGTGATCCGTATCTTCAACATTTATATAGAGTCCGCTTTGATGGAACTGAACTCATGCTTTTAACCCCTGAAGACGCAGAACATGATGTATTTATCTCTCCTAATAATAACTATTTTGTTGACACATACTCCCGTGTGGATTTACCACCTCAAACTATTTTACGTAAAACTGATGGAAGCTTTGTCTGTAATTTGGAAAAAGCAAACGTGGAACGACTTATGGAAAAGGGATATAGCATTCCTAAACGTTTCAAGGTGAAGGCTGCTGATGGAGTAACTGATTTATATGGGATTTTGATACAACCAGCAAACTTAACTAAAAATAAAAAATATCCAGTTCTAGATAGTTTTTATGGTGGTCCCCAACTCACTCACACCCCTAAAAAGTTTACTTGGGGTGGTGAATTTATAGAAGGTCCTGTAGATTTTACAGGTGGAGCACAAGCATTTGCTCAGCTTGGATTTGCGGTACTTATAATGGATGGAAGAGGCACACCTTATCGGTCAAAATCGTTTCATGATTATTCTAATGGAAACTTAGAACGAGCTGCTGGTTTAGAAGATCATGTAGCAGCGCTTAAACAATTAACACAACGGTTCCCCTTTTTAGATAAAAATAGTGTTGGCATATACGGAGAATCTGGTGGTGGCTACGGAGCTGCTAGAGCCATCCTTTCATATCCAGAAACCTATAAGGTAGCAGTTGCTGGCTGTGGCAATCACGATCAACGCTATTATTTAGCATTTTGGGGAGAACGATTTCAGGGAATGTATGATCCAGAACTATATAAAGAACAAGATAATACACTCCTAGTAAGTCATCTAAAAGGAAAATTACTTTTAGTAACAGGAGATATGGATGATAATGTGCACCCCTCGTTGACAATCCGAATGGTACATGCATTAACAAAGGCAAATAAAGATTTTGATTTAATGATCCTTCCTAATCGACATCATGGTATTGGTGCAGATGTTTATTATATTCGACGACGATGGGACTATTTTGTTCAGCATTTACTAAAGGTGGAACCACCTAAAGAATATTCCATTAAGGATCCGATGTATCCAGGTTAATAAGGTATCGAGGAAAAAGATTGGTTCTATCAGTCTTTTTCTTCTATTCTTTTCGAAATTTAAGATTATCATAATGTGGGATTGATTTCCGCTGCGGCTTTCCTAGTGACGTTCGATTATCCTCTTCGCTTACGTTTCGGGGTCTCGTCAGTGATGCACTTCATAGTAAAGTTCACATAAAAAGCGTATCCGAAAATCAGAATACGCTCTTTATCCTTTAAGCATTTTTCTTCGTTCTTGTAGTACGTTTCCTTGGTGCTGGTTTCTTTGTTTTATCTAATGAAGCCTGGAGTGCTGTCATGAGGTCTGTAACATTATCAGGAACTGGGCGTTTATCGCTCGTTGAAATTGTACTTGTTGCTTTTTTCTCCTCTATTAGCTCCATTAGGGCATTTCGGTAGTCATCTGTGTATTTATCAGGATTAAACTCTGTAGTTAATTGCTCTACCAGCATTAGGGCGGTCTCCAGCTCTTTTGGTACAACTGTTTGTTCACTTGGAATATTTGGTACATCGCTTACACTTCTAACCTCATCAGGATAATGGATGGTTTCCATTACTAAGGCATTTTGATAAACGCGGACAACGGCCAACTGCTCCTTAGAGCGAATAATAATTTTGGCTACACCAATCTTGCCGGATTGCTCCAATGTTTGACGTAATAGGGCATAGGCCTTACTGCCAGTAGTATCCGGCGATAAAAAATAAGTACGTTCAAAATAAATGGGATCAATCTCCGTTAATTTGACAAAATCAATAATTTCTACAGCCTTATCTTCATTTTCCTTGCGTAAGTTTTCCAATTCTTCTTGATCTAAAACGACAAACTTATTTTTGGCATATTCATAGGCCTTGACGATATCTTCTTCTTTTACTTCTTGATTACAGCCTTCACAAACTTTTTTATAGCTAATCGGCGTATGACATTCTTTATGAAGCTGGCGTAATTTAATATCTTTATTTTCCGTTGCAGCATGTAGCTTCACTGGTATATTGACAAGACCAAATGAAATGCTACCTTTCCACACTGTATGCATTGATGTCACCTCGTTTTTCTTACTATGCTATATTTTCATTATTTTTATGTATCTTAAATGAAAATCAACAAAAACTGTTGGAAAAAGCAAATGAGGTGTTTTTATTGAAACCAATGCTTTTAACAGAGGCACTTGACATTCCTGAAGGAGATGAATGGCTTTATGAAACAAAATATGATGGTTTTAGATGTCTATTAGAATGGGTCGAACAGCCAATGCTTATAAGTAGAAATGGCAATAATTTAAATCATTTATTTCCTGAGATTATTGCTTTTTGTCAGCACATTTCAGACCAAGTGAGGCCCTTTTTACCATTATTACTTGATGGAGAGCTAGTTTATTTAATCAATAATTATAAAAGTGAATTTTCGATTGTCCAAAAAAGAGGGAGGATGCAAAACGAAGGGGTGATTGCTGAACATGCTAACTCGTTTCCGATCCATTTTATTGTGTTTGATGTACTAATTTATCAAGGCGAGTCACTAACAAATCGTTATTTAAAAACACGAAAACAACAGCTTATTAACCTTTTTATGACTTTAAAGCTTCCCTTAACGATAAACTATGAGGATCAGCATTCATTGCAAGCAATCGCTAGTACTGAGCAGTATCAGTCTCTTTGGCATGCCATAAAAGTGAACAATGGTGAGGGCTTAGTGGCTAAGAAAAAAACGAGTAAATGGATGGAGGACACACGATCTTCACATTGGCTAAAAATTAAAAATTGGCATCTCGTAACCGTTATCGTTACACATTACAATCATAGTAATGGTTATTTTCATGGGGCTGTGTACCTGCAGCAACAATTAGTAGAGATCGTCAACTTTAGGCATGGCATGACAGAGGAGGAACATAAGACCCTTGTTGCTTTTTTTCAAGCAAATGGTCAACGAAATAATGAAATTTGGCAGTTAGAGCCTTCTATTTGTGTAGATATCGCCTGTATTGATTTTGATGGTACTAAGCTACGAGAACCAAGATTCTCTAAATTTCGCTTAGAGCTTGCACCAGAGGATTGTCAATGGCAGCATATGCTACGACAGTTGTTTCCAATACCAGAGACAGTAAGCATAACACATCCAGATAAGCCTGTATGGCCAGCGATTGGGATTAACAAGGATAATTATTTGCACTATTTACAAATGATTTCACCATATATTTTACCATTTCTGCATAATCGCCCTCTAACATTAATTCGTTTTCCGCATGGGGCTCCTGGTGAAAGCTTCTATCAGAAGAGTAGTCCTGAGAAAATACCTGAATTTGTGTCAACAGGGTGGATGGATGAAATTAATTATCTAGTATGTAATAATCTTGAAACTTTATTGTGGCTCGGCAATCAGCTTGCGTTAGAGTTTCACATTCCATTTCAAACATTGCAAACAATACATCCAACGGAGATTGTTTTTGATTTAGATCCTCCTTCAGTGGAGTATTTCTCACTGGCCATTAAGGGAGCACTTGATTTAAAGGAAATCATTGACTTTTTTAAGCTACAATCTTTTGTAAAAACATCAGGAGGTAAAGGCTTACAGCTCTATATTCCAATACCTGAAAACGTATTCTCCTATGATGAGGTGAGAATATTTACGGAATTTGTCTGTAAGTTTCTATGTGAGCAAAAACCGGATTTATATACAATAGAGCGATTAAAGAAAAATAGACATCAAAAATTGTATTTAGATTATATACAGCATGCGGAAGGAAAGACGATTATCGCTCCCTATTCCACACGTGGAAATGAGAAAGGGCTAGTAGCAACACCGTTATATTGGGAAGAGGTTCAGCCACAGCTAACACCGGATCTTTTTACAATTCCTACTGTGTTGGAGCGTATGAAAAAAGTAGGGAACCCTTTTAAGCATTTTCGTCAGATAGGGGAGAATCAGGATTTTCAATCAGTTTTAGATCATTTAAAAAATTCCTAATAGGATTTATACTAAAAAAGTTAAAGCATCGGTGAGAGATCCGATGCTTTAGCCATTTAAATCAGGACTGTTGTACATTTACTTTTGCAAGGTAATCCAGAATCCCCATGGAGGAAACAATTGTATCAAACGGAATAGTTTCATATACAGGGTGGCTTGCTGATATGCCATTTTCCTGAAGATAGTTATATAAAAGCTCTTTTAAACGTGCATCTAAATAATGGACTTGTTCTTGGAAAATGCTTGATACCCTACTTGCTTTTTCTCCCTCAGCTAGAAACAGTGGAGTCCAGTAGCGTACTTGGCGATAGGCTTCCTTTGGATTTTTATATGCACCATAGTGTCCAAAATACAATTCACTGGCATTCAGTCTTTCATATAGCTGGATGGATTGCTCCATTGTCTCAGGGTTGTACTGATTAGGAGAGGTTGATGGGATGATTAAATCAATCGCCTCACCATCCATTTCGGGATAACGGACTCCTGTTGTGTCGCCTACAAACAGACCATTTGTTGCGGAATAAAGCATGGAAACATGATGTTTTGCATGGCCCTCTGTATGAAAGAAAGTTAGCTTGTGCTGACCCAATATTAATTCTTGCTCATGCTCAATTTCTTTTATTCGATTTGCATCGATTGGGACAATTGGATCGAAAAGACGCTCAAACTCCTCTCCATAAACACTCTTTGCACTTGCTATTAGTCGACTAGGATCAACCATATGAGATACACCTCGTGGATGTACAACGAATGTGGCATTTGGACAGCTTTGTAAAAATAGCCCCGCTCCACCAGCATGATCTAAATGGATATGCGTGACAATCACGTAGTCGATATCCTCTAATGCTATATTTAATTCATCTAACCCATCTATTATATATGGCACAGACGGACTGGCAGACGTTTCAATTAGAGCGATTTTTTCATCAATCAGTAAATAAGAGCTTGTACGTTGTTCTCGATTTAAATCATGTGTATCGATACAAAAAAAATTTGGCGCTATCTGTTGGACTCTAGACAATCTAATTTCTCCCTTCGAATTCAAATTTGTGCAAAATATTCTCTTGTAGGAATTTTTTAGCTACAAAAAGTAGTGGTTATACTATATAATAATAGAAAACCAAACTGAATGTCCATTCATTTTTTAGGGGGATTAATTAATGGAGAGAAGGATTCGCTATGACACACGAAAGGTTCATCGGGTTAATTTAGCTATTATTTCAATTTTGGCCATTCTAATTTGTGGTCCCATGATTTTTTCAAAGGGTATTATGTTCTTATTTATTGGACTTACTGTTATTGCATTCGCGATAGGAAATTATTTTTTACCAATTAAAACATATGTCAAAGGCTTTATTTTTGGTATGATTCCTTCAAGCGTAGTTTTTACATTATTTTTAGTCGATAGCTTTTCATTAAATAAACATTATATTTTACTTTGTACAGTAGCTATTATTGCTCTATATTTTAAAAAGGAATTAATTGTATTCTTTGGTGTACTAACAAATATAAGCTTTTTCATCTTGTATATTGCCAATTCTAAATCATTGCTAGGACCCTTTGATGATATTATCGTTTTTATTACGCTATTAGCCATTATGAATGGAGTTATCATTGCCTTTTTTTTAATTGCCAAGTGGGGAAATGAATTGATTGAACACGCAGCAATTCAGCAAAATGAAGTAAAAGCATCCTTAGAGCAGCTACAAAAAACATTTCAGGAGATAGAAAATAGTAGCCAAGCATTGGACGAGCATGTCACACAATTCCAACATACAATGCAGAGAATATCGACTTCGAGTAAGCAGATCCTCTTAGCTACCGAGGATATTTCTGCAAGTATTCAGCAAGAGTCCTCAAGCCTACAAATGATTCACGGAACGATGAAGGAATCTGTCCATTTTGTCAACGAAACATTTTCTATTTCCAAGGAAACCGTCTCTAAATCTACAGATCTTCAAGAGGAGGTTTTAGCAGGATGGGAGAAAATGCAGGATGCAATGGCACAAATGGAGGTTATGAGTCATGCTATAGGCTCTACTGCAGAAACTGTCAATGAGTTACAGCTAAGTCTGCAAACTGTAGACAGCTTGTTACAGGGAATTCAGCATATTGCAGAACAGACAAATCTATTGGCTCTTAATGCAGCAATTGAAGCGGCAAGAGCAGGAGAGCATGGTAAAGGCTTCGCTATCGTTGCCGATGAAGTACGGAAATTAGCAGAGGAAAGTGCAGCCATAACAGTTAGCATTACGGAAGTGACAAAAACATTGTTTGAAAAATCTACAGAGGCGCACCAACGCTCAGATGCAGGTGAAAAGGCATTACATCACGGAGAGATGCTGTTACAGGATGTCAGCAATTTCTTGAATGTTTTAAAAGATTCTTTTGCGATTACAAATACGGATTTAACTAGAGGGATGTCTGAATTAAGTAGTGCCATTTCACAGTTTGATAAAATACAGTCACAAATAGAAAAACTTAATGAAATGACTGAGCAAAACGCGAATTCTACTGGTGAAATTCTACATTCCGTAGAGGATGAAAACAGCATGCTAGAAATGATGACGAACACTACAAATCGTATACAAACATTAAGTAATACCTTAAAGTTGCTCGTTACAAATAAGGAAGAAAGATATTCATAGAAAGAAAATATACACAGGGGATAAAGATATTTTTCCTCCTGTGTTTTTATTTAATTTAAATACCGAATAAACATGATGACATACAAAATAAAGAAAGTAGTATTTATATAAGATTGTTTAAAATACTAAAATCTCCTATTGTCAAATTAGAATTTTAACGATTAAAGTTTGTGATTCAAGCGCCCCTACTTGTTTAAGTATCTGTGAATAAGCCAATCCTGAAAGGAAAAGGAGTGGTTCGTGTGGAAAACAGATTTTTTATTGGTATTATAAATGGCTTTATTTTAAGTGCAATTTTGTGGATTTCAATTTTTGGATGGATTCGAATAATTAAATATTTATTATAGGGTAGTATTTAAAACGGAAAGCTGCTGTTAATGTTAAACGGTTAAATGAAAAAGGATAGCTAGTCGAAGTCAATACTAACTACAATAGAACGCTTTCAAAATAGTACCCCATACATTTGCATGCTATTTTTGTAAACGTTAGGTGCCGGATTTACATACATATAATTTTTTCTCTGTTGAGTATGCAGGGAGGAGGGATTATCGTAAATAGTACAAGCTCAACAATTTTGGAAAAGAATCGAAATTTGTTCAGATTTTGTATAGAGCAATCTGCTAATCTATTCATGTCGAGGAATGCGAAAGCAAACCAACACGCACAAATAGACCAGGCTCTTAATTTTTAGTAGAGCTTGGTCTTTCTAATATTTTTAATAAATGTAAAATTTTTATAGAGACTCAAATCAATTTGAAGTGATTTGATGGGATTAGTATGAAAGGAGAAAATAGACATAATCGTCTATTTCCTCCTTCATTGCTTTTAATTTAGCCTTGTGTTTAGCTTTTGGAATCGAGTGATACTGCTCATATCGACACATTCTACATGAACAGTGAATTTTGCCTTTGCTTAATTTGCCGCGTGCTGGCATGTAATTACTCTCTAATAAAAATACATTTTTTAAAATGGCCCATTTTTTTCGAATTATTCGCTCTTTCTGATGGCGAATATAGGCTTTTGATCGATTTTTCATAAACTATCAGCTCCCTTGAGAAACCCAAGCTTGCAGGGAGAGTCAAGGGATATAATAGCACTCCCTACAAGCTTGGTATTGAGCTGATAGAATGGATTACTTGGCGCATATTATCATTCCTCTTTTATAAAACTATAACATAAGTCAACTACAATGCTTTATGCAAGAGTAGTGAATTTTATCGTGAATGGCTTATAATCAATGTTTAATGAAAAGTTGTACTTATACTAGAATCTACGAATTATGACCACGTTCCAATCTTTTCATTTCTTCTGCTATTGCACATGCGTTCGAATCATTTTCTTCATATAGTTGATGGATAATATTTGAATAATCCTCTTTATTTCGATTCTGGCTTAATTTATATGCAGCTTGTATTTCCTGTACCTTAACCTTTACACCAACAATTCCTTTCATTTCTTGTTCTAATAATTGGGGAGAAAGTGTATCCCATAATACGGGATGCTCACGATGTTTTTCATATTTCTCAAGTAAATTTGACAAATCTTTTTCGAGCTCTTTTCCTTCAAAGGTTTCGGCTTTTCCATATACATGTACTGATTGGTAGTTCCATGTTGGAACATTCTCTTGTTCATACCAAGAAGACGAGATATAGGCATGAGGCCCTTGGAACATAACTAGTACCTCATCTGTCTCTTGAAAAGTTCTCCATTGAGGATTTCCATATGCTAAATGCCCTGTGAGGTAATAATCATCACCTTGTTTGCTGAGAAGCAGTGGTAAATGCGTAGCAATGGGTCTACCTTTTTTTATAGAAACTATTGTGGCAAAAGCGTTTAAACGAATAAATTTTTTAATTTCCTCTACATCGGTTACTTTGTAATATTTAGGAATAAACATAGAAATCGCCCTCTCTGATTTTTTAGTGAAATGTCTTAAAACCTTTACATTTTACATCCCACAATATAGATTTAATTATAATCATTCATTGGCACCTATCAAAGTGCCAATAATGTTATTTTTAAAGGAGCCAATATAATGATTGAAATAACACCAATTTTAGATAAAGATGGTCCGCTTTATCTTCAGTTATACAAATTTATCAAAAATGAAATTCAAGTAGGGAATATTCGTGCAAATAGTAAATTGCCATCTCAACGAAGCTTAGCTAAACATCTAAATATAAGTCGAAACACTGTTGACGCAGCCTATCAGCAACTTATCGCAGAGGGCTATGTTATAAGTAAAGAAAGAGATGGAATATATGTTGTGGAATTAGAGAAGGATTTCTTTGTAAAGAATAATCAAATAGATAATGATATTTTGGCAGCTAGCTCTAATCAAGAGTCGGAAGATGTAAAAGTAAAATACGATTTTAATTATGGTGATATTAATTTAAAGGATTTCCCCTATAAAATATGGCGGAAATTAAGTTTACAAAGTTTAAATGAAGAACAGGGTTATTTATATTTGTATGGAGATCCTCAAGGGGAGTCTGAATTAAGAAATTCAATCTCTCAATATCTTTATCAAGCTAGAGGTGTAAGTTGTTCCGCAGAGCAAATTATTGTGGGAGCTGGATTACAATATCTCACTGGACTCCTGTGTAATTTGATTGGAAGAGATGTTGTCTATGGCATGGAAGACCCGGGATATTATCGAGTTCGGTATTTATTTGAGGATAGTGGTAGAAAGATTCAGCCAATACCACTTGATAATAGTGGCATTAGTGTTTATCATCTTAAAAAAACTAAAGTAAAGGCTGTCTATGTAACACCCTCTCATCAATTTCCAACAGGAATTGTTATGCCCATTACCAGAAGGATGGAATTATTGGAATGGGCCAGAGAAGAGAACGCTTATATAATCGAGGATGATTATGATGGTGAGTTTAGATATAGCGGAAAGCCTATACCTGCTCTTCATGGATTAGATAGCTATGAAAATGTAGTGTACATGGGTACATTTTCGAAATCATTAATTCCTTCTATTAAATTAAGCTATATGGTTTTACCAATGGAGTTAATTAATCTTTATAAAAAGAACAATTTCTATGTTCAAACTGTGTCAAGGCTCCATCAGCATACTTTAAGATTATTTATGGAAAGTGGTCATTGGGAAAGACATCTAAATAAATCAAGAAATATTTACAAGGGAAGACATCTCGCCTTATTAAATGCAATTCATCAAGTGATGAACAATGATGTCAAGGTATATGGTTCTGGTTCTGGTTTGCATATCCTTCTTGAATCGAACAATCATATGACAGAAAAACAGCTTATTCAAACGGCTCGAGAGCAAGGAGTCATCATCTATCCTACTTCAGTTTTTTATGCCAACCCTCCAAAAAATCAATCAACTAAAGTATTACTTGGTTTTGCAAATTTAGATGAAGCTTCTATTTTTAAAGGGATTGAGCTTTTAAATAAAGCGTGGTTTGAATAGTAGTTGATTGTCAGTCAAAATTTGGGGCTGTCCCATAAGTCTCTTTTGTAGTAAAATCACATGAAATTGAAAAGGCATAAACGTTGATTTAACAACGTTTATGCCTTTCGCTTTTTATTTATTTTTGGTTAAAAACCCTCTTTTGGGACAGCCCCTTACTAATCATCAAAATTCCAAACGCATGGTATGGTTCATATCTTTAAAACCATGTTTTTCATATAAAGAAATAGCACCAGTATTTTCAGTTAATACGCTGAGCTCCAAGTAATCTAAATTGCGATCTTGAGCCCAATTTTTCGCTTCTAATAGCAAAGCTGAACCAATTCCTTGATTTTGATAGGGTTTTCCAACAATAACATCAGTAATAAAGGCATATTTATGTTGAACTAGACATGAATATGAGGGGGTTATTGTTTCTTGAACAAGCAGAAAGCCAGCTACATGCTTATTTATTTCAGCTATGAGAATATCTGATTCTTTTTCATTAATTGTATTTCTAATAAACTCGACATCTTGTTTTGCAGGCTTCCGATAGTTAGGTTGTAAGATAGACATTTCTAAAAAAAGTTCTTGGTATAAAATTTCAATTTGTTGAATTTCATCTACTGTTGCTATCTTTATCTTCATGATATACCTCCATTAAGTTTTTAATAAATTCAAGTAATATTTTAGATTATAGGTTGATTTATAGATATACAATATGATAAGTAATATAAATATTTTACTCTCAAGGTTTTGCCTACTACATAATCTCCAGTAGGCTTAAATCTTTTGCAATTTGGTACGATGCGGACACTATTTTATTTTCAATAAGAACATATTAATACAGAAAAAATTATTGCTAGAGAATTCCTTTTTTCGAAAAACCAATATTTTATGTTAGAATAATACAAAAATAGGGGTGATACATATGATTCAATATCCATTTTTAGAAAAGGAGATAACAATTGGAGTTACAGCACCATCTTCTGGAGTGCCCACTGAACTGCATGAATTATTGAAAACGGCATGCAATCGTTTAAGGAGGAAAGGCTATTCTGTGATTTGTGGAGATACTGCTTGGACTCAAGATAAAGCAAAATCTGCACCTGCATCAAAGCGTGCTGAAGAGTTTAATGAAATGATGATGAATGATGATATTCATATTATTATTCCACCATGGGGAGGGGAGCTACTTATTGAAACTCTTGAATTTATTGACTTTGATAATATTCAAACGAAATGGATTTTAGGTTACTCAGATATTAGTCTTTTATTGTTGGCGATTACATTAAAAACAGGTATGGCTACTGCACATGGAACAAATTTTATAGATTTAAGAGACGAGTATTCTGATAATACGACAGCAATGTGGGAGTCAGTTCTTTCTCTGAAAAAAGGAGAATCCATACTACAACTTTCGTCAGAACAATATCAAAAGGAATGGCAGTTTGATCAACCCACTCCATATGTTTTTAATTTCACAGAAAAAACTGAATGGAAATCAATTTCAAATAACCTTGTTCAAATACAGGGGCGTTTACTTGGTGGATGTATTGATACTATTAGACATTTAATTGGGACAAGATTTGGTGAGGTTCAAAACTTTAAAGAAAATTATATTAAAGATGAACCTATTTTATGGTTTCTAGAAAATTGTGAATTGTCAACGACCGATTTACGTAGACCTTGTACAAATGAAATTGGCTGGATGGTTTACTAATTGTTCGGGTATTATGTTTGGCAGAAGCCAGGCAAATACCACAGTAGGAAATTATACAGTTGAAGATGTTTACAAGGAGCTAGCTATGGAGCTTCAAGTACCCATAATTTATGATATTGACTGTGGACATGTTCCCCCACAAATAACATTTATAAACGGAGCATATGCAGAAGTGGAATTGCGCAGTGGAAAAGGGAGGATTTTACAATATTTTATATAATATAAGCTTTATAAATGTTGATATGAAGCGATTGCAGAGGGGTTAGCACTATACCACTTCACAAAGTAACTACAAAGGTTTTAAGGAACAGTGAGAGCTAATGGAGAAGAAGCGGTATAGATCAAAAACAGAATCTAGCCGCTTCTTTTTATATAACTGATATTGTTATTTTGGAAAAAATGTAAAATCAAATTAAATTGTTAAAAGTGGTGCTGCAAATGATGATCGTATTAAACTCGGAATTGAGAAGCCAGGTCTCTTAACTCCTCTGCCAAGTTTGCAAGTGCATTAGCAGATGATGAAATTTCCTCCATTGATGCCATTTGTTCTTCAGTTGTAGCAGACATACTCTCTGCTCCAACAGTAGTAGATTTAGTTATGGAGTGAATTGTATTCATACTACCAACAATTTCCTGAGTTCCCGCAGCCATTTCCTCGACTGCTGCCGACACTTCTTCTACCTGTGTTGTAACACTTTGAATTGCATTTTGAATTGAAGCGAAAGTTGTACGTGTATTTTCAGTTGTTTTAATCCCTTCTGTCACTTCCGATGTTACTAACTTCATTGATTCAACAGCCCTAAGCGTATCTTTCTGTGTCTCAGAAATCAATACTTCAATTTGATTTGAAGAAACAGCAGACTGTTCTGCTAATTTTCTAACCTCATCTGCAACAACAGCAAAACCTTTCCCATGCTCGCCAGCACGTGCAGCTTCAATTGCGGCGTTCAGGGCAAGAAGATTCGTTTGTTCAGCGATTGCTGTAATTGAATCAATAATTTGACCAATTTTATTTGAACGTTGTCCTAACAAGTCCACAATTTCAGATAACCCTTTTACACGATCTGTAATGTCCATCATTTGTTGATTCATTTGATTTGCGGCATCTATACCATTTATCACTAGAGATAATGAATCCCCTGAAAGTTCGCTTACAGCTTGAGCATTGCCAGCCACTTGTTGAACACCTGTTGACAGTTCATTGACGGTATTGAATGTGTTAGAAACATTATTGAGTTGTTCTACTGATCCTTGAGCGATGGTTTCCATTGTATTTGCAACCAATTCTGTTGCTTTTGAAGTTTCTGCTGCATTAACATTCAGTTCTTCAGATGCTGCAGCGACATGATTAGCAGTTTCAGTGACTTTCGTTACTGTATTATTAATATTATTTATCATTGTATTAAATGATTGGGTTAATTGACCGATTTCATCCTTTGATGAATACTTACCCTCCACAGTCAAATCGCCGTCGCCAACCTTTAACATATTCGCCTGCAATTCTTTAACTGGATTTACAATTAAACGGGCAATCCATGTTGCCAATGTAATAAAGAAAATAACGGCCAAAACAGAGAGAATGATAGTCATAATCATAGTAGTGAATAGACTTTGTTCATTTTCTTTATTAAGCTTATCGGCATCCTCAGAACATAGAGTCATAAGATTACGTGCATCATTTGCCATATTCTCACTAAAATCAGCTAATGTTGTGATGAACATAGAATAGGCTTCGATGTTTTGGTTCTGACCAGCCAAATCAATAACTTTTTCCATGGCATTAAAATAACCATCGACATTGAATTTAAGAGATTCTAACAGTTTTTGTTCATCTTCATTTCCATTGTAAGAGGCCTCGAATTTCACGATGGAGTCTTTAATATTCTCAGACCTTTGTGAGATGTTTGTTTGTAGGTCGGCATTACGATCTGCATCTGTAGTAATCATGAGCTCTAAAACGAAAGAACCCATCGCACGAATGTCAGTGCGAATTTCACCGATATATTGAATTGGCAAAAGTGACTCGTTGTACATCTTGCTGGATTTGTCCGCCATATCCTTTATGTAGAAAAAACCAACTCCCGAAATAATTAGCAGAAAAATAACAGCAGATGTAATAAGTGTTAGCATTTTCTTTCCAATTGATAAGTTTTTCAAAAATATATCCTCCTATTGGCCCAACTATCTTCAAAAATTATTGTGAAAAAAAAGTATAACTTTGAATATATTGAGTAAATCTGATTTAGTAATAATATACTACATCTAAATCTATTATAAGAGAAGAGTAAATTGCGAAATTTTTATTACGAAGTTAAAGGGTTACAGGCGAACATGTTTACTGAAGGAAAGAAAGTCTTAATTGGAATTGAAAAACTAAACAAAATACGAACTATGTATTTCTAGGTTCGTTAGAAAATTAATCAAGATAGTCATAATGGTGTTCAGAAAGGTTGCATCTTCGATTTAGGTAGTAAAAAAACAAACTCTGGTACTTATGATGAAGAGTTGAATAGGGGATTATGTAGTAAAAATAGAGAAATTTAATATTGATTTTAATTGTAATAAAATGACTTCTATTAAGTAAAAACACTTTCTAACATAATTAATTTTAATGGCTTAAACAGTGATAGCTAGGCCGTATTCTTTTGTACGGTCTTTTGCTATGCCTAACTTATGTTAATTTGACTTCATATTGACATATTTATTTTATTTTGAGGCGATAGTTTTGTAGTAACATGATGATATAAAGTTGTAGGGGGTATAACATGCCTGATTTTTTGCTTGTGCTTTTCTTATTTAACCTATCTTTATTTCTTTTGCATGAAATGGATGCCATAAGGCGCTCAGAATGGCGATTGTTTATTGTACTGAAGGATATGGAGGATTCTAAAGCATATAAAGTATTCACGTTTCTTCATCTTTTTCTATATGTAATAATACTTTCTTTACTATTCAGCGAGTATCAGATAATTGTGTTTTGGTTCCTAGATTTATTCTTTATCATCCATGCAATCTTACATTTATTTTTTGAAAAACACCCTCGAAATGAATTTAAAAATACATTTTCAAGAGCTATAATTTATCCAATGGGGATTCTTGCAGTTGTACATTTCTTGTTTTTAATTAATAGTTAGTTAATATTATTTTTAAAATCACATCTTACTTGGTGTGGTTTTTTTAGCTTTAAAAAGGAGAAAGAAATAGAAAGTAGACAGAAGTTTCTTGAAGTACATAAAGGTCAGGGAATCTTACATGCTTCTTAATGTCAATTGGCAAGCATCTGAAATTATTGAGCACAACCTAATCAAGAGGTTTCTTTTTAATATACTTTGACAGGAATATTCCTCATAGGTTATATTGATAACAGGTGATAATGCCTGTGCGATATAGAACAGGCGACCATCATATTACGAGGTGAGCTATATGTCAGGGAAAATTCCAGGAGTAAATATATCGACATTAAGCGCTTTGTCTGAAACAAACCGTATAAATATTGTCGAACTCTTGCGCCAGGGTCCTCTAACCGTGGGTGAAATCACCGACCAGCTGGAATTGAGGCAGCCCCAAACTTCAAAGCATCTAAAGGTTCTTAGTGATAATGGGATTGTGGAGGTGCAGGCTGAAGCTAACCGCCGAATCTACAAGCTCCGACCTGAGCCATTCCAAGAGCTGGATTCATGGATACAGTCCTTCCAGTGTGTGATGCAGGAAAGATACGATAACCTAGATGCATATTTGAAGGAATTGCAGAAAAAAGAAAGATCATAAAACCATTCCATGATTAAAGGAGGAAGCGCAATGTCAAGCAATTCAATGGTATCAAGGGTAGAAAATGATTGTGTACTTATACTAGAGCGCGTTTTTGATGCTCCACGTGATTTCTTATTCAAAATGTTTAAAGAGCCAGAGCATCTGAAACGCTGGTGGGGGCCGAAGGGATGGGAAATTCCAGTTTGCACCGTTGATTTCCGTCCAGGAGGCGTTTGGCACTACTGCATGAAATGTGTCGATCCAAACCAAGGCCAATTTTTTGGTATGGAATCGTGGGGCAAAGGGATTTATAAGGAGATTATTGAGCCAGAGAAAATTAGCTATACTGATTACTTTTCAGATGCTGAAGGAAACTTGAATGATTCCATGCCATCGACCGAGATGACATTGGATTTCATCGATTTTAATGGCAAGACTAAGCTGATAAACCGTGCAGAATACGTGTCCGCCGAGGCACTTAAGACTGTTATGGATATGGGCATGTTACAAGGAATTACAGAAACTTGGGATCGTTTGGATGAGATTGTTCAGTCACTGAAGTAAATTATCATAAAATGCAGCCTGAAAGCTTTGATGTTTTGCATAAAAGATTTCGATAAATTATAATTTTTGCAGAAGCTGTAATATTTAATTTTGTAGGTAATTTAAAACTCTATGCAGTAATAGAAAAAATAAATTTACGAGGGCGATGCTTGAATAAAAGCATCGCCTTTTGCATGTTTTATAGAACATCTCAGGTTTATCAAGGTATTCAAATTCTATTATGTATTATCTTTTAAAACACAAATTACAAAGCTTATTACTGCTTTTACAATAAAGTAGAAAATTGATGATTATCAAAGAAAAAAGGAAACCACTATTTATCTGGTTTCCTTTGATAGATATGTTAAACAAAGCAAGCGAGAGTAGTTTTATCACTATTAGGAGTACTAATTCCAAGTAGCCAATCATCTATCAACGCTAAGTGTTTATCTAAAACTTTATCAGAGTATCTACTCCATAACTCTTTTGTAAATCTAATGTGGGTTTCGTTTAGAGTGAAATCAACCTGTCTTACGGTATTTTTACCACCACTATAAAGCATTGTAACTGAACTTGAATAAATACAAAATTCAATTTCTTTATCATTGCACACAATGACATTTTGAGCAAATATATTTTCTGTATTGGCTTTATTTGATCTTGATGAGGCAGCTTCTGCTAAAGCTTGTAAACTATTTTTAATTTTCTCTTTATCATTTTCTGTGATGCCGTCATATAAATTACTGATTTCATCAATGGCTGTCTTCCAGCTAGAAGTTCGTTTTGTGTATTTTTTTTCATAGTTGCTTTTTAAGTGCATTAAAGGATTTTGCAACACCTTCGTAATATATTGGTTGTATGCAGCAACTCTTGCTCTTTTAGTTTCATCATTTTCTTGATCAGTGGGCAAAGCCGGGTTGTAATTGGAAACTATTCTTGCAATATCAAGTATAGTTGTTAATCCAACAATCGGACTTACTTGAGCAGATTCTTTGACCTCATTACTAAAACGACCGTATGTTTGCAGTGCATTTTTTACATTATTATTGGCATCGATAGCTTCGTTTTGTGTGTTACCAATAATTAAACCTCCACTAATAGTATCTTGGACAGGCGCAGCATCTTGTAAAGAGGAAGTAAGGTCGAAAGAAAGTGGTGTTTGAATATTTTGATGAAGGGAAACATCATTTACTGTTAACCAGCTTTCCATCTGTAAATCTTGATTTGACATAATATAAGCCTCCTAAAAATAATTGTTTTTGGAATTAACAAATCCATATTTATAAATTCCATAATTGGTAATATAAACTATTAAGGTTAAAATTAGGTTAAAAAATTCCAAAAATAAAAAATTTATTTATTTGTAAGTATAGGTGAAATAGATTGTAATGGAAAAACTGAACTATTTTTTGTTCGCTTTATAAAATGAGGAGGATGAATTTTTTAACTAAACAAATTATCTCAATAACTAATAAAACCAAAGCAATTCAATCTTGGGTTGCAAAAAGAGATTTAAAAGTGCATTCCTCAACTTCGTCATTGCACATAATTAGATACATAGAACAAAATCAAAAGTCCTACTGCTTTAAATAAGTCCAGTAAACAAACGCTTCTGTTGTGATTTTAAACAAGAGGGGGAATTGTAAAAGTAGATGAAATATATAAGCTTTTTATGATATTTAGAAGCAACAGTCAAAAGCTCTCCAGTTAAAGTCAATATTCCATGTGGATAGTGTCAGACTACTTTACTGGATTTGCACTTGTTAAATCTATTAGCATAAAATACGTAATTAAAAAACGATAAAATTTATATCCAAAATCAAGATAGTAAATGCATATGCTATTTAAAGTGATTAACGTCTACATCAAATGCTTTTGTGAATTTTGTTTGTTCGAGCGCATAAGACGCAAAGGAAAAAAACGAGGAATGAAAACAATGAAAGTAATCAAGTACAGGTAACGTTTCATTTAAAGCTCCCAAGATACTACATTTTCAGTAATAAAGCTTGCTCTTTCTTCAACGCTCAATTTAGGTACTTCAATAAGTTCATATCCAAGATGTTTATATGTTTCAAACATGATTTTATAGGTTGCTACAGCTTCCTCAAAATCCTGTTTTCTTTCAGAATCAGTTTTGTATATGTCTTTCCAAGGGGGTAAAATAAACACTTTCTTGTTATACATGTACTTCCTAGTTGCTGACTCAAGTTTCTTAGAAATAGGAAGATTAATCAATTGAGTATAAGCAAGAGTATCTGGAATGCCTCTATCAAAAAATAAAGGCTTTTTTTGAGGGTTCGACAATGCTGAAATAAAACTTTCTATTGATCGATCTAACATTAAATCACGATATTTTTTTACATTTTTCCAAGGTAACGCATCACCCTTGGAAGAAACTTGTGTTTGAATGATTTCTCTTGCAACTTCATGGATGTATTTATAGCTATTTTTCTGTAGTTCATCTAACAAAGTTGTTTTACCAGAACCTGGACCTCCGGTAATAATGATAAAATCACCTCTAAATAAATTATTATCAATCAATTTCTGATATCCTCCTAGATATTTACTTTATTATAATAATTGAGTAGATCCAATCTTTCTTATAAAAGGTACGACTAAACTACACTCACTTAGCAGGTGTGCATCTTTTTCTATTAAACCTCTTTCAACTACTACAAATTTTCTTGATTTTTTGGAGAAGAGAAAGCCGTAATTCCAATCAGCTTGTGCTTTTTTAATTTAATGACTTTACCTTTAATCCCAACAAAGAAGCAAAACCAATAGCTTGTTCAGTGGAAACCTCACACCCATTCAAACTTTCTATGGTTACATTAAGTTTTTCAAAATTACATGTACTAATATCAATTCCCTTTAAAGAAGTCTGAGAAAAATCAACATCATTAATATCACTTTCATAAAATTTCACCTTATTAAGTGAACAATCATAAAAATTTGCACTCTGTAGTATTGAATTGTCAAATATCACTTGCTTGAAACGGGTTACAGCAAAATTGCATAGATTTGCAATACATTTTTCAAAAGAAACGTTTCCAAGATTAGCTTCAGAAAAATCAGTGCCTAATAATTTGCAGTTTTTGAAATTAACTCTATGTATGATACCTTCCCTTAAGTTTGCATTAGATAGATCGCAGTTTTCAAAAATTACATCAGTTAAATCAATTTTTCTAAAAGAAACATCAATGAATTTTGCATTTTTAAAGATAACTTTAGATACAACTAATTTTTCAACAACTTCTTTATCAATTACTGTATCAGCAATAATACAATTTGATAAATATGGGTCTTCATCATAAAAAATATCTTGAAAATTAGCTTTTTCTAGATCTGAAAAGATTTTTGGTAATTCTATTTTGAAACTCTGTGACATATTAGTACCCCTTTCAAAAAGCTAGTAATACTATATATGTTAATTTTAGATAAAAAGAATAAAATGAAAAGACTTTCATATTAAGTAAAAGTATGTACAATATGAAGAAAAACACTAAAAAAGGGCCACCAAGCTAGGAAGTGACCCTTAAATCAGAAATGTTAATATCCTCCACTCATAAATGTAGCGCCGACAATAATTAAAAGTATAAATAGAACAACAATTAAGGCAAATGATGAACCATAACCGCCGCCGTTATTGCCGCAGTTATTAATGCCACCAACATTTCCACCATAGTATCCCATAAAGTATCCCTCCTTTCTACATTTATAATATGTTAGTTGTAGGGAATGAGTGGGGTGTTAAACCATTAAAAGCTATCCATATTTATATATTTTTGTTAGATGGAAAATTAAAAGTAGAAGTGAGTTTAGGAGGTGTAAGACTAAAATTAGCTTTACCTACTATTCTTATGATAGCTATGTTTGTATAGTGAATTGCCCGTGAAATAAACTTCCAATAATGATAAACAAGGAGGTCAATTAAATTACAGCGGGGGACAGGAAGGACTAGGCGTAGCATTTCGGTCAGGTTTTGGAGATGGCATATATGAAGTTTTGCTACTATCAAAGACTGCGGCTCATGGGGGGAAAGAGTCGCTAAGGTTGAGATAGTGCTAATTGAAGATGGTGAATTAGATGATGAAGATATAATTAGCTGAAGGACAATATTGAATTGTAAATTCGGATAGCTTTTTGAATTCTCTTCTAGAGTGATTTTGATGTTATATAAATTGAGAAATATAAACTGATGAAGTGGCTGAGAGGCTACTTCTTTTTTTGCCATTTTAAAGATTATTGCTTTTTCAACCCAATGTGAACAAAATCATGTGTTAAACATGTTTGACATATGATTAGTATTTTAGGTATTATTAGGGTGTAAAAAATGTTTTACACCTCAAAATATGAAGGTGGTTGTTGAATGAAAAATAATATAAAGGAACTTAGAGAACAATGTAATATTTCTCAAGGAAAATTAGCAGAACGTTGTGATGTAACTAGACAAACAATTAATGCAATAGAGAATAACAAATATGACCCGAGTTTAAAGTTAGCTTTTGATATTGCAAGAGTATTAGGGGTCACTATGGAAGAATTATTTATACCGTATGGGAATGGGGAGAAATGAAATGAATAAATCAAAAAAATTAGTCGGTATAATTGTTTTGATAGTATTTTGTACATTCGTAAGCTACACCTTATACAAATGGTTACGTTTTGGTACTATTAATGGGGGTTCTATCATATTTAGTTTTATTGCATTATCTTATCTTTTAAATTGGTTAAATTGGGGTGACCATAATGGCGCAAAAGACAAAGATGAATTAGAAAGGCATATTGAAACTCAAAGCGCAAAGATTGGGTATTATGTTTTAATGATTATGGCATGTCTTATATTATTTATTTCAGAGGGTGTATCTAATTTAAATGACATGAAGAATTATCCTTTACTCTTGGTAGTTGGTCTTACATTTGTTACTTCACCAATAATAGAATTTATTTATTCAAGAAAATTTAAAAATTGAGTTAAAAATTAGAAAGGCCCAGATACTCCAATAATTTGAGTCTGGGCCTTTACTAAATTTAGGAATATGTACTCCCGTATTTATTACTTCCTAGCTTGAATTAATGTGAACCAATCATTTCCATTAAACTTTCCAGAAACATTGTATATTGGCTGGTAGAAGCCTTTTGTGTCATACATATGCGAAAGTTCAATCGATTCTATTTCAATTTGGTCTCCTTTTTTTATAACAAGATCTTCCTCCTGTACCAGTGCGTTATATTTTATTTGAGGGAAATCGCCATTCTTTATTCGTTCATACACCTCTGCAGGAGACAATATGTCAACTTCTCGTATAAATCGATTTTCATGAAGACTATAGGCTAACGAATAAACACGGCCATCTTGTTTTAGGCCGAGCTCAATATCCCCAGTCCAATAATCTCTTTTTAAATCGGGACGATCAGGTAATTTCCATTCAAATTCGCCATTCTCCTGTACAGTAAATTCTGCATCTTGCGGTAGTATAGAAAGTTTGTCCATTAGTGACTTTGCCTTTTCTTCTTGCACAATAACTGAAGTTTGCTCTGGTGTATAATTGTTATCTGTTAACCACCATTGTCCCTCTGCATCATTTTTAGTCAATGTATAGGGGACCCCATCTTTATCTTCCACTAAAATCTCACCACTGCCCTTATCATCCTGTGTATTCACCTGAGATAATCCTAATTTCTGTTGTAATAGGTCTTCTACGTCCTCATTTTTAATGATTTTCTTATATACTGGAGCAACAGTTGATGCTGAGCTTAATTCCAATGAGGTTGATACTTTCACATCTGACATATTCGATTTTGTATAGGCATTTATGGCTAAATGACCAAACTCCTTTTGGGCATAGACAATATTCATACACAAAAAAATCAAACCCATCAATAGAGGTATAGCAAGGTTTCCAATCAGACTTTTCATTTTTATTTTTTTGTTATGTGTAATGGAGGCAGCTAATCTGTATAACTGATATCCAAAAATACCACCAAGTGAGTTGTTCATTAAATCATCAAGCTCAAAAATCCCTGCTCCCGTTAGTGTCTGATACGTTTCAATTGACACTGTAGCACCTACAACTACAAGAAGAAGCCACTTAAATTCTTTAAATTTAGCGATAAGTAAAGGCAACAAGATTCCAAGTGGAACAAACATTAATATATTAAATAGACAATTTTGGAGATCTCTTAAAGAATATTTTTTCCACGCGTCAATATAACCACTGAATGGTTGAAGATTCATTTGCATGTAATGGGAAGTGCCACGGCCAATAATCGTTAGCTCCAACACAAAAACAATATACCCAACGAAGATTGCACCAAGAATAAGCTTCTTTATAGGGATTTGTTTTTTGTCCAATTGTCGTTTTCGATAAAAGTAATAAAGGGTGATGAGTAAGAACTCTACACCAATAATAATAATTACTGGTAACATTAAAAAACGAATATTGCTAATAATTTCTGTAATACCCAAGATGAATTGCTCCTTTTTTCTAATGGTAATTGTCAAATGCTACATATCATAAGAGACTAACTAAATGTTTTTATTTGATTTCGCAATATAGAATCCTTTTTTGGTTTTATTTGAAATGATATTGATTATTGTAAATGGAAATTATTAATAATTAATGAGGATATTTATGAAGATTTTCTTAAGGATTTTCATAATTAACAAGTTTTATATTAGTGTGATTCAAGGTTGGTGAAGAAGCTTGTAATAAATGCAATGTAAGGAAGGGTAAGAGGTTGTCCGAAAGATATTTTAAGAAAGGGGGACAAGTTTGGGGTAAATGAATGAACATGAAAAACCCTATACCGAAGTATAAGGCTTTTCTGATTTTACAATCTGTTCAAAATTAAAGAATCTGTGTTAATTCTGAGTTCACTAACCGTTGGGCATCAATGATATTACCTGAAGCTGTTCGCCCGTAAACGCTATATAATCCGCCAGTTTGATTCGGAACAATTTCAACTTCATATTGAAACGCACCACCTACACCTGCAGTTACAAAAGTAGAAGCGTTGGCATTAGCGGCAAAAGGAGTTGTTGATAATAATTGTCTTGTACCGTTGAGTCTAAAAACGCGTACAACTCCAGTCAGTAAACCTCCAGTAAGGTTGAGAACTTTGACACGAACGCTAGTGGCATTAGCCGGTAGATTTCCAGTATTTTCGATTGGACCAGTAGTTAAAGGCATGTAATTTTCACCTCCTCCAAATTAAAGATTGATAATCTGCAGATTACATTTTTATAATATGTAGTAAACTGTTACACTCTCTAGACTTATTCATCATATTTCAAAAAATAAAAGAAATATGAGGTTTGATTAGTAGAAATATTTAAAAAAATCTATAAATAAAGGTGTGCTTTTATATCAAGATGTATTACCGTAGTAGAAAAACCTATTGGCGTGAGATGTCAATTTTATACAGTTGGTGTTTGATGGAATTATTTCAAAAAAGGGGGATTTGACAGGAGGTATTATTCTAGGGCTTGAAATGATATTAGGCATCTATTCATAAAATAAAAGGGTAATCAAAGCGATGATTAAAGATAGTTAGAGGATGTAAGGACTAGGCATCAATAAAATATGTGAATGAAAACAATAATAATAGAAATATAACTGATAGAGATATGATAATTTGAATATATTTATGACTTTCTCCATTATCTACTTTTCTCTATTTATAGCAAAAATATTTTCTATCACATATTAAATGGTCTTTTGTGGAAAGAAACTGTTAAAGGGGCGCTCTGCTTGAAGCGACCCTATAAAAACATTAAGAGACTATTTGAATTTGTCTAGTTTCTTTACTTTCATTGAAGCTACTTCTCCACAATTAGTACAAATAGATAATATAAGTGGGGAGCTCGAAAAAATTGAAACTGAGTCTACTGGTCTTACATTTGCATAAGCCCCACCTAATTCACCTTGAGTAAAGGTATCACTACCACATAATTTACAAATTAGTTTATCATTTTCCATGAAATCACCTCGTTGAGTAATTATGTAAATTGTATCATAAAAAGGGCGTACATTCGTCAACGTTACAGCAAATTTAAACAGCCAAGATACTCAAAATATGAGAGCTAAATTATGTGAAGAGTGCAAACAGTTGGATTCTTGTACTTGTTAAGATACTAGTAGACCAAGACATCAATTGCCTTGGTCATTTTATTAAACCTATTTGAATTAATTTGCTAACACTAAAAATGCTATAAAACTCAATCCATACAAGCCCATAAATCCGAGACCCATTTTCGATAATCTAGTTCTGATTGAAAAAGCTTTTTGAAAACCTTCTTTAAAAAGATTCACAATGAAAATAGAAACAGCTAAGAAAAATGATGCCATTGCAATAATTAAAGTAATTTGTTCCAAGAAAATAACCCCCTGTGATGATCTGTATTGTAGAATAATAAATATATTAATCAAACTGATAAGCAATAACATATTACTCATACGAATGCCAAAAACTTGTCGTTCATTTATTTCGATTTTCCATGCATCAACAATTCCTCTCAGTAAATCGATAATAATAAAGAATGACCAATCTTCTTGTTCTAATAAATCAATTATTTCATCGCCATATCGTTTTCTCCAATTTTTTGGATATAAATAAATCAACCACTTCATATTAAGCCAAGCCTTTTTGCACCGAGTGCAGTTACTGCTTGGATTTCTTTGATTTGATTGCTTAAATATTCACGTCCTTCATCTGTAAGCCTATAAGGTTTTTTACGATCATCTGATTCAAGGACTTGAATATATCCTGCTTTCTCTAAACGAGTAATTGCCCCATATAAAGTCCCAGCCCCTAACTTAATACTATAATTTTTTTCAATGTCCTCCATAATCGCATAACCATGACAATCTTTTTCTGCCAGGCTAATCAAAATAAACAATGAAGGCTCGGAGAATCTATCCTTTTTCATTACAATACCTCCCTCTATAAATGTTGATATATCAACGGTCTGACCCGTTTTTAAAGTGATGAAAATATTTTTTCACCGCATAGTACATATAGTCTTTTCTAGTTCTTCAATTCATTGTCATTTGGTGAGTACGCTTCGCTAAAGTTAATTGAAAAAAATTAACTTTTAATTCCACTATATGATGCACTAATGGATCTCTGCGATGCTTATGACGACTCACCCTCCCATGTCTCTTGGCGTCTAGCGCATACATTCCTTCGTTCGGTCTATTCATAAGGCAGAGGCTGGCGATGCTCCTTAAGGGACTCGTAGTCTTATGGTGAAAATAATGCCGGCTTCTCCGTGTCATCCTTCTGTTAGAGGTCGAGTTCTGATTGCTTAGGCTGCCTCTCCGAGACAATAAAGGTCTTTCATCATTTGGCTCACATCAAAATGTACTTTCTTCTTGCACAAGGTGTGTAAAATCTTCAGTAACTTTCCACAGAGCACGACAATCGATTGTTTCTTTCGAAGTGGATTGATGGTGCGTGTAGTGTAATAATCATGTAATTGCTTAAAGGCCTCATTATGACGAATTAACGGTATCATGACACGGAATAAAAGAGCTCGAAGTTTTCTTCTACCACGCTTAGAAATCCGTTTTTTTCCTTTATGCTGTCCAGAAGAGTTTTCACGTAATGTGAGTCCCGCTAGTTTGATTAATTGGCGTGGATGCTCATATTGTGTAAGAGAACCAACTTCGGAAAGCAGCTCGACAATTGTTACGTCTCCGATTCCAGGTACTGATGCTAAATACGCATAATCCGTCATTTGTTTTGCCAGTTCTATAAGCTGGGCTGTTAATTCATCAAGCTGAGCTTGCATCAATTGATACTGGGAAAGTAGTGTAGCGATTTCAATGCGTGCCATCACTAAGCCTTCTGTCAGTCCAATCGAGCTTTGTGCCACCTCGACTAATTGTTTTGCCTTTGGTAGCTGTGGACTTTTCATCCCATCTACTTGGCGGTATAAAAATAATAATTCTTCTGGCGTTTTCCCTTGAATGTCCATCGGCAGTGGTGTCTTTTCAAGCGCCGCATACGCCATTTTCCCGAAGTTTTTAAATACCTGTGTAAACTCAGGAAAAAAGCGATCTAACCAACGGATCATTCGATTTTGTAAGGCATTTACATCTTCTTGGATTTTGGCACGCAAGGTTGTACCATTACGCAATTCAGCTTCCACGCCTTCTAGAATACGTGGATAACTAAACCGTCCATCTCGCATTAAACGTGCAATGACGAGCGCATCCTTTTGGTCATTCTTTGTTTGAAGATTGTCATCTAGCTCTTTGGAACGATTGACATGATGAGGATTCACCATGATAAATGGAATTCCATGTGCTTGCAGATAGGCAGCGAGATTCATCCAGTAGTGACCTGTGGGCTCGAAACCGACAAGAATTTCACTTTTTTCATGGGTAGCACGTAAAGCCAGTAATCTTTCATAAAAAGCATCGAAACCTTCTCTTGTTTGCGAGAAAGGGAACGATTTTTGGAGCACGCGTCCTCTTTCATCAACCGCGCATGCATAATGTGTACGCTTGGCAATGTCGATACCGATGACGAGTGTTTTTTCAGAGACTTGATTAATCTTTTGGTTCGTATTAGAATTCATAATTGGAGTCCTCCTGTGTGATGATGAGTCAATTTCCCGTTGACACTCATGCATCATACAAGAGGGCTTTTTCTTTTTCAAGCCCCTGAAAATCCTTCTAACAGGAATGCTCCCTTAAAATATTTATTACGTCTGACGATATAACGTACAACGTAATAATAACCGCAATTTAGAATTTATGCAACTTCTTTAAGTTTTTAATGGAACTTCACCTCTGAAATAAAAATTATGAGCATCAATACTAAATACCCTTTTCTTAAAAATTGGATTTGGAAATCAAACAGAAAAGTTTAGCGATATATAGATAAAGCAATAGACTTAAGTATGTTAGAAAGGTTTTATTCAGGAAGAATTTCCATGAAAATGTTTGTAGCTCATCGTGAACCATCAGGAGTAAATTCAACATGAGGTATTTGTAAAAGAAATGATAATACATGAGAGGATTTACTTAGCATTCTATTTTCTAGCTAAGTTGATATTGAAATCCAATATTCTATTTGGATAGTGTCAGACTACTTTTTTGGATTTTCATACGCTCCGCCTATTTCATGTTCTTTAAATGTTTTAGGGCATATTATTCAAAAACTCTTTTAGAAATGGTTCATACATACCAAACTAAATTCAACATGATAACTCCTTTTTGGATTCCATCTCATTTGAATTCTAAAATTCTTCCTTCTACAAGATTAGGTGGTGCATCTAGATGACCGTATCCAAATGTCCTCCTGCCTGTTCCAAACAGGCAGGAGGGAATAAAGCTGAAATTAAATGCTTGGGCCTTCAATACATGAATAAATGTCCAAACTATAGGGTGCTTAAAGGGAGTGCTAGTTTTGCGGGTTTTGAGAAATTAGATGGGTTTTTATAGAAATTAAATAAGGATTTAGAATCGTTAGGGACTGTAGGGTATTTAAATATCTTTGTTGCTACGAAGCTCTACAATTGTTCCTTCAGGTGCTTTTATTTTGCATAAGCTACCATTCTCAACATGGTAAATGAGCTCATTGTTCTTTATTAAGAATTTGGTACCTAATTCATGTAGACGAGATACCTCTGATTTTAAATCTTCTACCCATAAACAAAAATGAACTAGACCCTGAGAATTTGTGTTTACGTCACTAAGTATTTCATTTTGTTTTCCAGTTTGCAATTCAATATAAAAATCGCCTAACTGTATCCATGTATTAAAGTTTCGTCCATGAAAATCGGGTGATTCTTGTACTACTTTAAAACCTAGTACGTCAGTATAGAATTTTAATGATTCGGTGTATGTATTAGTTTGGATGCATAAATGATGGACAAAACTTTTTTTCATAAAAATACCTCTTTTCAATAGATAGATGTTCCTTTAATAGGTTCATTAAAATATTATATCAATTTAGTATAGAAGGAATAAATATAAACCGAAAAAAATTTGGACAGGGGATTTAGTATGGAGTGTAGGAAGAAGCGTGCGGAATATCATGTTAAAAAAGACTGTTATATAGCATGGATGCTGAAGAAAACTTTCTAACAGAAATAAAGGAAAATGGTGAGATTGAAAAAATTGTTAATTTTACATACAATTTAACTATCTTAAGTAAAGGGAGATGAAAATCCTCTTTTGGGACAGCCTCAAATATGTACTAACAGTGTAGACGAAAACTGAAAATTAAAAATTTTTATAAATTTATATGTATATTACATATATGGGATACTAATATTGGGGTGATTTTTAATGAATAGTATAAACAAATTAATAAAAGATAGAGTATTTTGGGCATCCGTTTTTTTCTTTCTAATGTTGTTACTTATTCTTAATATGCAAACCAATTTAAGTCTTTTAATAAAAATTACTGTTGCATTATTTTTATCTGGATTTTTCTTCTTCATAAAATATAAAAAGTAAAAAATGAATGGTGTAATATGGGGAATAAAATAATTAGAAATCAGTTTTTAATTTCGCATGAATAATCCAACGTTAATTCGTTCAAGTGGTCGTCCCGAATGATATTTGCGTGTATCTTCAAACCTTATCACACCGCACGCCATCGTGTTAAAGCTGATTTTGCTCGATGAATTCCGACTTGGTCGATATGGCAGCCTACATCTTCAAATAATTTATGTGAACATTTTCCTTTTTCATATTCCGCAATTGCTATTGCCTTAAATTCATCTGTGTATGTTATCCCTTTTTCACTAAAGCTTTTAAATAAGAATGTGCCTTGAGTATTTTTGTCCTTGATCAGTAAATAGTTTCTTTGATATAAGTTCTGCTCCATCCAGTTGTTATGTTCATCATAAATAAAAGTCCCCTGTAAGAGAGATTTTTTTAAGTGTCTATCTTATAGGGGACTTTATAATAAGTATCGCTCTTTATTTATTCTTTGAGAGGATTTTTATCAGAAATTTATGTAAATTGATGCTTATCTGTACTTAAACTTCCATGAAAGAACGTAAAAATCTTTCATTTTCAGTGGCGTAGCGTTGATTTTGCGCTATGGATGGCTAACGGATGCTTTGGTTTAATAAGGCTCATTTAATTGATCAATTCTTTTATAAAAATCTAGAATGATTAACTCCATTTTGAACAATCTTTTCAAAAATGGAGTTTTTGCATTTACTGATAAAAGGTTGAAAGGAATTTTTTAATCAATCTTTATTCTAAAGCTAAAATGTAGAACGTGTGAATGCCTATCCTAAATTTAGAAGGGAGTGAAGGAGGAAGATAAAAAAGGATTATAAATAGTTTTAGTTGGTAAGTCGATTAGATTAATTTCTTATTTCATTAATTAATCTTGCTTTATATTAAAGTTAAGTTTATAATTAATTTAAATTTATTGTGAAGCTAATTTTAATGTTAGAGGGTGTAAACACATGAAAAGTGATGATGGAGATAAATTATTTAAACTCGTTACCGAAATTAACGAGATGCATTATGAAATGAATAAAATCATTATTAAAGAATATCAATCTCTACTCGATGATGATTTTTCTAATAATCAAACGATTCTAATGGATATTGTTAAAAAATTTGAAGCAATTTCTATTGGAGAAATTGCTCAACTAATGAAAATAACATCAAGTGCTGTTGGCCAAATTGTTACGAAGCTGGAAAATGAGGATTACTTAATGAGGATGATAAACCCCAAAAATAGAAGGGAAATACTTGTGCAACTAGCAGATAAAGGATTTCAATATTTTGAAAAGGAAGAAAAAATAAACCGTGAAATTGTTAATCGTTTTTACTCAGAAATGGAATTGAGTGAAATGGAAGAACTTAAAAAAATTCTTACAAAGCTAAGTAAGATTGTAGAAAAAAAATGTACAAACCAAAATTGGGAGGAGACTAATCTTGACCAACACAAAGGTTAACTTAGAAAGATTATTCAATGATATTAAGGAAAGAGAATTGTTAAATGGTACAGTTCTTGTCGCTAAAAAAGGCGAGATTTTATACGAAGGAGCTTTCGGTGATGCTGAGTTGTCAACATATCGTCCATTAACATCACGATCTGTTTTCAATCTTGCATCTGTTTCCAAGCCAATTACAGCAACCGCAATTTTATTACTCGTTCAGGAAGGTAAGCTAAATCTTGATGATGCGGTCCAGAAATGGATACCTAATCTTCCTTATGAAGGCATTACGATTCGACATTTACTTAATCACACGAGTGGACTCCCTGATTATTTAGATCTATTTGAAAAGTATTGGGACAAAACGAAAATCGCTGACAATGATGATTTACTCATGTATTTAACCAAATACAAACCTGAGCGTTTATTTGTACCGAATGAGCGTGTTGAATATAGTAATACTGGCTATATTTTACTTGCAATTATCGTGGAACGTGTAACTAACATGGGTTTTTCTGTTTTTTTACAAGAAAACATTTTTAAACCACTTAATATGACTTGCACTCAAGCCATTGGAGTTAGAAAAGAGAATATTGAGATTGATGATTATGCATACGGTTATGTCTACGATGTGTACGCAGGTAAGTATATATTGGCAGATGATTTTGAGGAGTCAAAAATGGTTACTTATTTAGATGGAATGCTTGGTGATGGTGGCATTCAATCAACTGTTAGAGATCTCTATCTTTATGAGCGTGCTCTAAGCGCAGGGAATTTAATCAATGATAAATTACTACAAGAAGCTTATAAACCAGCGGTGACAGAAACTGAAACACCATTTAAATATGGTTTTGGTTGGATCTTGGAGGATGATAAGGAAAAAGGTCAAATAATTTGGCATAGTGGCGGTTGGCCAGGTTATGTTACAAGCCTTAGACGCTTCATCAATCATGATATTGTCGTTATTGTACTAAGAAATAAAGAACATGATTTCGATTTTGACCAACATATATTACTTGCAATTGAGCAAGCTGCTTTCGATGAGCCTTATGAACTTGCCGAGGAAAAACCTCCTTTAGAACGTGCCCAAGCTATTTCGTTAGACATTTTAAAACGTCTTGTCGGTAATTATGCACTAACAGAGCATCCAGATTTAATCATTCATGTTTTTTTAGAAAATAACAGACTCTTTATCAAGTTTCCTGGTTCAATGAAACTCGAACTGTACGCTAAAACAGAGAATAGTTTCTTCATAAGAGGACTATCAATAGATGTTGATTTTACAACAGAAGGCAGTAAGGAATTAGTAAGAATTGTCGATGATGCCGAATTACGGACTGCAGAACGTCAATAAGTAACTAACAAAACTAATTTTGATTTTGGAAAAGATTAATAATCGTTAATTTAAATAAGAAATTTTTTGAGATATTCGGATAATTGTGAGGAAAATATTAAACCGAATTAAGTAAATATGAAGAAAGGTTATAGATGATGGATAAGAAAAACACCATAGTAACATTAAAAGAATGTCCGGATTTAGAAGACGAATTTGACAAGCTACATCATATAGGATGGGCAAAGTTTATGAAAGAGGATCCAATAGGAGCAAAATATTGGGGTAATTTATATTCATGGTTTCCTGAATTTCAATATATTCTCTTGAATGAAGAATCAACACCTATGGCTTGTGGTAATTCAATACCTTTTGATTGGGACGGTAATGAAGATAACTTACCATCAGGATGGGATGGAGTCTTTGAAAAAGGAATATTAGATTACCAAGATAATATATCACCTAATTCATTGTCAGCCTTAGCCATTGTCATTCATCCTAAATTTAGAGGTAAAGGTCTCAGTGAGTTAATGGTAAAAGAAATGAAAGGCTTGGCTATTAAAAATAGAATTAAAAATATGGTAGCTCCTGTTCGGCCTTCCTTAAAATACAAGTTCCCACTTATTCCTATGAAAGAATATATTAGTTGGATAAGGGATGATGGTTTCCCTTTTGATCCTTGGATTAGAACACATTATAAGACGGGTGCTTCGATTATAAAGGTGGCAGAAAGATCAATGGTAATTCCAGCATCAATTGAAATGTGGGAAAAGTGGTGTGGTATGAAGTTCCCCACTTCAGGAAGCTATATTTTAAATGAGGGGTTAGTGCCATTGGAAGTAGATAAGGCGGCGAATAAAGGTGTTTACATTGAACCGAATGTTTGGATGAGACATCATTTAGGTTAATATACTGATTCCAATCGGTACTTCAATTCATCTTCTTAATGAACTACTGTTTGTTCCTACACGAAAGGGCACGATTGCTTAACCACTTAGATTTTAAATAATTTTATTTTCATATAATATAAAAAGGCGGCGAAGATTTGTGGTTTTTGGTCTATGGTTAATAATTATTTTTACTTTAATATACGAACCGTTTATAGGATACTTCGGTTATCAAAAGTTTAAATTTGCTGTGAAAGAAAACCCGAATACAAGATTTAAATATTATATAAAACTTATTATAGGTCTTTGGATTCCTACTATTTCAATAATATTATTAGTGTTTTTTACAGATTTAGATTTTAAAGATATTGGGCTTGCTTATCCAAATTTTAATACAAAAACATTAGGAAACGTAATAACTTATTCGATATTTGTTATTGCAATACTATATTTATTAAGTATTTTATATTATTTCATTTCCTATCATTTAAGTGATAAATTTAGAACCAAATTCATACAAGCGAAAGAAGAACAATTAAATACAGTAAGTTTTTCTGATATAATCCCTGTTACTGGTAAAGAGAAAAAACTATGGAATTATGTTTCATTAACAGCAGGAGTCACAGAAGAGATTATATATAGAGGTTTTTTAATCTTTGCTTTATCTTATATATTTCCTAATTTTTCAATTTGGTTAATTATATTCTGTTCTTCGTTATTGTTTGGACTTGCCCATACCTATCAAGGGTTACTAGGAGTGTTAAAAACAACAATCGTTGGAATACTTTTTTCGGGATTATATATTGGTTTAGGTTCAATTTTACCCCTAATTGTTTTTCATTTCCTTATAGATTATGTTGCAAAATTAGGTGACTCAAAAACAGAAGATAAGCATTTGATACATAACAAAACATGATTACAGATTTTTTGGGGAAAAATTGAAAAATAGGTTCACGTTGAAAGTGGCAAAAACGCATCATTTTGTCCCAGCCACGTTCTTACCTCCAGTCAAGTAAATTATTAATTTGTTTTTGATTTAGTTGGGGACCCCTCCAAACTAATAGGAAATACAGTGAAGAATTTAAAATAAATGGGGTTCATGTTAGGTTATATATTATTAAGCAAAAAAACATGACATACCAAATCATTCGCAAAAAAAGATTTGGATATGTGGCTATAAAAAATGATTAAACGGCTTGAGCCCTTTAGAATTCTGGGCTTAAGCCGTTTAATACAGTTATTATTATTCCCACTGTCTAGTTGACGGTATGCAGTTCAAATCGCCTTCTTGGTCTTACTTATTAATGCATTTTAAAACACTTTAACTTTCATTAAAGGAAGATGGCGGTCAGGGAACACTGAAGATGGAGTAGAGCCAATGTTCTTTGCTCCCATTTTTAAATAAAAACCTTCTGCATTAGGTTCACTATCAAGCGTAAATTCGTTTATTCCTAACTCCTTAGCTTTATTTAATAAATGATCCCATATCGTTCTTCCTAATCCTTTACCGATATGAGTAGGATCAATGAATAATGCATCTAATTTCCGTTCATTAATAGTAAAGCTATAAAATGCTACTATGTTGTTATCACTCTCCATTAAATAAACTGGATTTTCTCGTATGTACTCTTTAGTTACAGTCAAATCATCTTTACATTGTTTTAGAAAATCTTCTGTATATCCCCAGTAGGCTTTTGACTTATAGGCTAAATCGCTTAATATGTTACAATCTTTTTCTTTTGCACTTCTAATTAACATGATAATTCCCCCCGGTAAGTCATTTTTTCTTTACCACTTTGCTTGGTAAATATAATTTAAATTCCATAATTTACTTATATCATAAATCTTAAAGTTAAAAAAATCTGAAATAGGATTTCCTACCGAATATCTAGATAAAACTCTTAATGAAATTGAAAAAGGTGAAAAAGCTGGTAATGCTGCTAAGAAGGCAAAAAAACTACTGACAGATGGCCTTTTTAAAAAATAAATTCTGTATTTCTCATTAAGATTATATATTATATAAAAAGAGGTGGTTTTTTGTATAATCTATTCTCGGTTAAATTGTTATTTGAATCGACAGCGACATCTACAATAAATCCTGCTAAGATATTTGAAGAGAGAATTTTCTTAGTTAAAGGAGGAAGCTCAGAAGAGGTATGTAGCATCGTAAAAAAACATTTTGAGCCAGAGACATATGAAAATGCTGATGGTGGAATCAACAAAGTAGAATTAGTTAAGATATTAGATGTTTTTGAATTAGTTGACGATTTAAGTGAATCTTTAAATTTAAAAGAGGTTTACAGTCGATATATAATATTTGAAAATCCTTCTACTACAACAGAAGAGGCAATTGAAAAATATTCTTTAGACAAATAAGAGTAAAGCCAAAGCCCAGGTACTCAATTAATTTAGAGCCTAGGCTTTTTTGTGTGATTACATTTTATCTAAAGCTTTATTCATTTGCTCTTCATTAGATTTAACAGCTTCACTATCCACAGTCTAAGAGTAAGAATGATAAATATTGATGCAGCAATGATTAAATACGCATATAAAAACGTAAAAAATATGATATTGGTTTTACAAAAATTATAAGTTGTTGTAAATCAGTTTTTTTGTTATATTTTTACTATTAAATAACCTGTCCAGATGAAAAGATTTATGTCTATTTATTATTGAGGTACACTTTTAAAAACATAACGTGTACCTCAATTCGTACCCCAGTTAAATACATTTAGATTCATTTAGTTAGAAAGGTATAAAAAATGTCCTTCCTGCAAACCCTTCATCTTATGCATATCTATAAAATTAGAAACATCAGGTTAGAAACCAAGGTCATAAGGATTACTTATCAAAAAAGATAATATTAATGTAATTTACTTATGAATATAAATACGTTATCATGGGTATTGGAGAAAAGTTGCTTTACACAGGCCTTTTCAAAAAGATATTTAGGGGGATCCGCAAATGGCACAAGGTAATTTACACAACAGCCGCGCATCATTCGAAGTAAATGGTAAAACTTACAATTACTATGACTTAGCTGCGATTGAAAAAGCTGGCGTTGCAAAAGTTTCAAACCTTCCTTACTCAATTAAAGTATTATTAGAATCTGTTTTACGTCAATATGATGCGTATGTAATCAAAGAAGAGCACGTAAACGAATTAGCAAAATGGGGTAACGGCGCTGATCCAGAAGCTGAAGTACCATTCAAACCTTCTCGCGTAGTATTACAAGACTTTACTGGTGTACCAGTAGTTGTTGACCTTGCATCTCTTCGTTCTGCAATGAAAGAAATGGGTGGAGACCCAAGCAAAATCAACCCTGCTATTCCAGTTGACCTTGTAATTGACCACTCTGTACAAGTTGACAAATATGGTAATGCAACTGCATTACAAGCAAACATGGACCTTGAATTCGAACGTAACGCTGAGCGTTATAACTTCTTAAAATGGGCTCAAACTGCTTACAATAACTTCCGTGCTGTACCACCAGCAACAGGTATCGTTCACCAAGTAAACCTAGAGTACTTAGCTCCAGTTGTACACGTTAACGAAAATGCTGATGGCACATTCGAAACATTCCCAGATTCAGTAGTAGGTACTGACTCTCATACAACTATGATCAACGGTATTGGCGTTCTTGGATGGGGTGTAGGTGGTATCGAAGCTGAAGCAGGTATGCTTGGTCAACCTTCATACTTCCCAATTCCAGAAGTTATCGGTGTTAAATTAGTTGGCGATCTTCCAAACGGAACAACTGCTACTGACTTAGCATTAAAAGTAACACAAGTATTACGTCAACGTGGCGTAGTTGGTAAATTCGTTGAGTTCTTCGGACCTGGCGTATCTAAATTACCACTAGCTGACCGTGCGACAATCTCTAACATGGCTCCTGAATATGGTGCTACATGTGGTTACTTCGCAATTGACGAAGAATCATTAAACTACATGCGTTTAACTGGTCGTGACGAAGAGCACATCGCGGTTGTAGAAGCTTACTTAAAAGCAAACCACATGTTCTTCGATCCAACATTAGAACCAGTTTACACTGACGTATTAGAAGTAAACTTAGCTGAAATCGAACCAAACCTTTCTGGTCCAAAACGTCCACAAGACTTAATTCCACTATCTCAAATGCGTTCTCGTTACAAAGAAGCAGTAGTGGCACCACAAGGTACACAAGGTTTCGGTTTAACAGAAGATGAATTTGCAAAAACTTCTGTAGCTAAATTCGCTGAAGGCGATGTAGAAATTCCAACAGGTGCTGTTGCAATTGCTGCTATCACTTCTTGTACAAATACATCTAACCCATACGTATTAATAGCTGCGGGCTTAGTAGCGAAAAAAGCTGTAGAAAAAGGTCTAACAGTGCCTAAATGGGTAAAAACTTCTTTAGCACCAGGTTCTAAAGTTGTAACTGGTTACCTTGAAGATTCAGGTTTACAAACATACCTTGACCAAATCGGTTTCAACACTGTAGGTTACGGTTGTACAACATGTATTGGTAACTCAGGTCCATTATTACCTGAAATCGAAGATGCAATTAAAGAAAATGACTTATTTGTAACATCAGTTCTTTCTGGTAACCGTAACTTCGAAGGTCGTGTACACCCACTTGTAAAAGCTAACTACTTAGCTTCACCACCACTTGTTGTTGCATATGCACTTGCTGGTACAGTGGATATCGATCTACAAAAAGATTCATTCGGTAAAGACAAAGATGGTAACGAAGTATTCTTCGCTGATATCTGGCCATCAACTGAAGAAGTTAACGCAGTATTAGGGACTGTTGTTAACCGTGAATTATTCCAAAAAGAATACGAAACTGTATTCACAGCGAACGAAAAATGGAATGCAATTGAAACATCAACTGAGTCTCTATACACATTTGATGAAAAATCAACTTACATCCAAAACCCACCATTCTTCCAAGGTCTTGCAAAAGAGCCAGAAGCTATTAAAGGCTTAGACGGCTTACGCATTATGGCGAAGTTTGGTGACTCAATCACAACTGACCATATTTCTCCAGCCGGTGCAATCGGTAAAGATACACCTGCAGGTAAATATTTAATTGAAAACGGTGTTGCAATCCGTGACTTCAACTCTTATGGTTCTCGTCGTGGTAACCACGAAGTAATGATGCGTGGTACATTTGCAAACATCCGTATCCGTAACCAAGTTGCTCCTGGTACAGAGGGTGGATTCACTACTTACTGGCCAACAGGCGAAGTAGAATACATCTATGACGCATGTATGAAATACCAAGAGCAAGGTACTGGCTTAGTAGTACTTGCTGGTAACGACTACGGTATGGGTTCTTCTCGTGACTGGGCTGCGAAAGGTACATTCCTACTTGGCGTGAAAACTGTTATCGCACAATCTTACGAGCGTATCCACCGTTCTAACTTAGTAATGATGGGTGTTCTTCCACTTCAATTCATGTCAGGTGAATCTGCTGATACACTAGGCTTAACTGGTAAAGAAGAAATCTCTGTAAACATTACTGACAATGTAAAACCACGTGAAATCTTAACAGTAACTGCTAAATCTGAAGACGGCACAGTTAAAACTTTCCAAGCTTTAGCTCGTTTCGATTCAGAAGTAGAAGTAGATTACTACCGTCACGGTGGTATCCTACAAATGGTTCTACGCGCAAAAGCTGCTGAGTAATCATTTTAAAAAAACCGATCTCCTTGGAGGTCGGTTTTTTTGTATTTCCAAAAGCTTAAAAGTTTACAAATTATCTACAACTATAAATATTAATTATTCAAATTGCTCCAACATATAGCAATCTATCATAAATTTGTTTATAATTAATAATGTTATACATACATAACGGAATTAGTAGAGGAGATCATAAGATGAAAAATAAGAAAAGAAAATTGTATACAACAACTGCAGTTGCATTAGCAGTAACAGCGGTAGCAGCGGTACCTGCATCAGCGGCAAGCCCTTTTTCAGATGTAAGCGAAGACCACCCACATTTTGAAGGAATTTCTTCACTTTATACAGCAGGTGTTTTACATGGTTATAGTGATGGTACATTTAAACCTTCACAAGCTGTAACACGTGGTCAAGTTGCCAAAATACTTGTCAATGCTTTTGGACTTGCGACAGCGGATACAGCTTCTGTAGAAAAACAAAACTTTAAAGATCTTAACAAATCAAACGAATATTACAATGCTATTAAGAAATTAACAGCAACTGGTGTGGTGAAGGGGTATGATGATCATACATTCCGTCCTTCTGAAACTGTGACTCGTGGACAAATAGCTGTGATGATTGCACGAGCATTAGACTTAGATGCAAAAGGTAAAAGTCCGTTTGTGGATGTTCCAGAGGGTAGCTCCTATGCTAATGCTGTGACAGCACTATATGAGGCAGGAATTTCAACAGGGGTTTCTGCTACAGAATACGGTGTCAATGAAAAAGTAACACGTGGTCAATTAGCTACTTTAATTGTCAATACATTGGCAGCAACATCAACGCCATCAACGCCATCAACACCACAGCCAAGCGCTTTAACATTAGAAGAAGTATTTAATAAGGCACTAGCTAAACAACAAGATGTGAAGAGCATGAAAGCTAGCATGACGATGACACAGGCAATACAAGTGAATGATGGAAAGGAAACAATCAAAACAAACACATCTAGCAAAATGTCAATGGATGTAGTGGTTGATCCAATGCAATTTTTCGTAGAGGGAACAGTTGCTATGACAGAGCTTGAAAGCGGCGAAAAAATGGAAATGCCAATAAAAATGTACATGACAGCTAAAGATGGAATGTATATGTATGAGGCAACACAAAGCGCTTGGCTTAAGTTCCCAACTGATATGTATGATGCAATGCTTGAACAAGCGGGCGTGCAAGCAAGTGCAGCTGATCAGCTTGAAATGCTAAAAGAATTTGCAAAAGACTTTACATTAAAAGAAACAGATAATGCCTATGTTTTGACATTAAATGCAGATGGTGAAAAGTTTACAAAACTAATTAAAGACCAAATTTCATCTCTATTACCAATGTTGGAAACAGGGGCGGCAACAGCTACAAAAGATACAGCAGAAGTACAGGCAGGAGAAACAGCAACAAAAGATACAGCGGAAGTACAGGTAGGAACAGATGAAATTTTAGCTTCATTGAATAATATGTCATTTGACAATATAAAATATCAATTAACGATTGATAAAAAGACATTTGATATGAAAAATATTGAAATTGATATGACTTTAGCAATGAATATGGCAGATGTAAAAATAAAAGTTGACCAAAAATCAGCCATCAAATATGATGCATTTAATACACTGACTACAATTACTATCCCACAAGATGTGCTGAAAAATGCGAAGGATTTATCAGAATTATCAGCAAAAGAAATGGAACTAGTTTCTTCAATTAATAAATAAAATTGGATGCAGTGAAACTGTAAAGCGGATGGTAGTGGATTATTCCCTATCATGAATGATAGAAAATATATAGCCACTTAGTATCGACTTAATCGGTGCTAGGTGGCTATGTTGTTTAGAAGGGTTGCCCTGATGTGTAAATGTACATAACAATACAAGTCCACTTAATGAATCTCTTTTCCTCAAGTTTAATAATTATTTATCCTCTTAATAAATGGAATATACATAATCCAGCATTTCAACCTTTGGATTTTTGGCAAGCAGTTGTTTAAACCTTTCTTTAATTGTACTAGGAATAAAAATAAGCGCTACTATTTTACTTAACGTATCCATATTTCAAATTTATTAATTTTGTTATGTAATTATTGCAGAGAAAGTAAATAAAATGGCTATTTGATTGAATGTGTTAGGATATGTGAGCATTTTTGGTTACATGGTAATTTTTCTCCATAGACAAGAATACCTTGTTTAAATTGTGTTCCATTAAAGGCAAAACTTATTATGAGGGCTACAATGAATTATTCTCGAATGCCATATAGGTAGTGATGATGACGATATGGTAGTAATGATTATGTTTTAAACAAAAAAGAGAATCACCGTAAATTTTTCAACGGTGATTCTTGGTGACTTACTATTATTTAAAACCCATTAAATCTTTTACTTTCCTTGTGTTAACAATTGATGTCAACTTTTCAAGTAAGGAGAAAGCTACCTCGAATGCAGTACCTGGATTGGATGAAGTAATAATATGTTCATTTTGAACAATTCGCTCGTTGACAATGTCTGCACCATAGGATTGGAGCTGTGCTAAACGTTTACTTGTTGGATGATTATAGGTCGTAGCTCTTCGGTTTTGTAGAATGCCACTATGGCCTAAAATAAGTGAGGCCACACAAACCGTAGCAATTGGTTTTTTATGTTCATCAAAGTGATGGACAACTTCTTGAAATTCTTGACTGAAGGCATCTGTATAAAAACCCGCCTCCTCAAAGCCTCCGGGGATGGCAAGAGCATCAAATTCCTCTAATGAAACTTCATGAAGTAATTTTTCTGGGACTACGTTAAAATTCCATGTACATTGCAGTTGTGGATGTAAACCGACAGTCACTACTTCTGTTGATCCATCACCCTCCCATTTATTCCAGCCTAGTACATCTGTAAAAACACTCGCTTCAACAGCCTCAAACCCATTTGCTAATAATAATAAAACTTTTTTCATGCTGATTATGCCTCCTTTATACGTTTAATTTTAGAGGACGAGGTTTCACAAGAACAGAAGTTGTATAATGTAATTATGAGAATCTGGTTTATAATATAAGGAATTTTCTTAAATCAAATTAATAAAAAAAGGTGGATAACAATGGATCAAATAGATACAGATATTTTATTGCAATTACAGCGAAATGCCAAAATTTCGATGAAGGAATTAGCGGCATCCGTTCATCTATCCTCTCCAGCTGTTATCGAACGTGTTAAAAAGTTGGAAGAGCAGGGAATGATTGAGGGGTATAAAGCAAAAGTTAATTTAAAAAAAATGAAACGCACGATTCAAGCCATTATTTTGTTTAAATCGATTGATTGTAAAAGTCTTTCGGATTTCTGCAATAACCACCCAGATGTTTTGGAGTGTTATCGGGTTGCTGGGGAGATTAGTTATATTGTGAAGCTTGCTACATATTCAGTGGAAACATTGGAGCGGTTTATCGATGAGGCAATGCCTTATGGAACGCCTTCAACTAATATTGTGCTATCTTCAACAGAAAAGAAAGTTATAGCTCCATTTTGTAATGAAAATTTAGATAAATAAGAATAGAGCAGGGAAAGTGGCTATGGGAACTGCACAGGCAAGAAGAAAAATTCCGGGGGCGGACGAAGAGAAAACCGCTCGGGTAGCCGAGAAATGTGCTGAGGTAAGGGAAAAACCTGCTCAGGTAACCGAGAAGACTTCTAGAAACCAGTTGAGGGTGGGAATCATACTGCCAGCTTTTTAGAGAAAAAATTTCAAAAAATGCAAACCTCTAGCTTGTGAGCACCGTTTATAGGGCAGAGAGGGGGAGTGAAGTTGCTTGAGATTTATGAACTCGAAAAAATTATGGAACAGCATACAGAAAGACTAATTCGACTAGCCTTTTATTATGTAAGAGATTTACAATGTGCAGAAGATATCGTTCAGGATGTATTTATTAAGTTTTATGATCATCAACAAAACTACGAAGAACGTGGAGAATTGAGGGCTTATTTATCAAAACTTGTCACCAATAAAAGTAAAGATTATTTACGTAGCTGGACATACCGTAAAATTCAGGTGCAACAGAAAATTTTTGCGAAGCAAGCTGTGATAAGAAGGGACATGCTTGTTCAGCAAGATGAACAAACATTAATTGAAAATGCAATTTTAGCTCTACCATTAAAACAGCGTGAGGTTCTAATTTATTTTTATTTTGAGGAATTACCTGTTATGGAAATTGCCGAGTTATTAAGTATTCCAGAGAGCACAGTCAAAACAAGGCTGCGTCGTGGAAGAGAGCTATTAAAGCCAAAGCTACAGCATATTGAGTGGGAGGTGCTACTGCATGAGTAAAGTGGATGTGACAGTAATAAGGGATTTATCGGAAAGTAAAAAGAGGGTTATAGGAAATGTTGTGCAGCATATAGAACAACGTGACAATAAAAAAAGAGTTTGGCGGTGGCAATATAGTGTAATTTCCGTCTTTTTTACAGCATGTATAGGGTTGTTTTTCTATTCACAATTACAATTAGATAATAAGTTACTTTTATCTTCAAATGACCTGCCAATTCTAGATGAAGATGAAATGTCCACAATGTTGAATGCATATAATCCTCAAAGTGAACAATCTCGTAATGAATTTTTTCAAACAATGATAGAGATAGACGCTTATTATGCATATGCTTTAAGTAAGGGCATTGACATAAATCATAAGTTGGAAGATAAAGAAAGACTATGGAGTAAACAGAATTTAGAAGATGATCATTTCAAAAAAAACCTTGCTAATTTAGAGCTGTCAGTGGATGAGTATGTTGAAAAATATATCGAACCTTTTAATATCAAAGGAAGCGCGAGAAATGAATTACTTAAAGATTATCAAAAGAGATATGAGAATTCCTTCCCCCTACATGCTTATCTTGGTATTAAAAAAGAGGCAATGGACTATCTTACTGCAAAATATGTTGATAGAATTTCCTATTTAAAGCAAAAATACCAATTTTCGCTCGATCCAAAAGATGCGTACGTGTCTGGCACAAAATATAAAACAGGCTATGTTGTAGCAATTGAAGGAGATCGTTTCTTAGTTGTTTCTGGGGAAGTAAAAGATTTAATTGGACATTTATCAAATGAAGAAATGATTAATCAAAAAGAAAATGGTATTTGGTATCCCCTTCATGAAGTAAAAGATAAAATTACTGTAGGAAACATGGTAAGCGTTACCTACAGTATGCAAGAGCGACTTGGCAAATATGGCTTTGTAGCTAATTTGGATGAAATTAAAATCGAAAAATAATAGAATAATAGCTTATTAATAGTGATATGCCCCAATTCACAATTGGGGCATATCATTATTAATAAGCTGTTTTTTGTGGCAAATTAAGGTACAATTATTGCAAGTAATTACAGCATTTTTATATAAAAAAAGAATGAGGGGAGTGAAGGCTTTGTTTATGCTTATGGATTTTGCAACCGCACTTCTGTTAACTATTCCTCTATTATTTTTACATTTTAAGAGTAACTACCTGGAGCATTGTAAGCGGCAGCTATTTTCTTCAATAGGCTTATTAAATTTTTTAACTATTTATTATGTGATATCCTTCGGTGATATCTTTTGGATTGTACTGGATAGGAACACTCACAATCATTAGCATCTTTATAGTGTTTATAGGTATGTTTGAAACCAATAAAAAAGTCATTGTCTTCCATCAGCAAGTAATGCAGGATGTTGAGGATAGCACTGACCGTCAGCTTTATTTAATCGAACATACAATAACCCCAGCTACATTACTAGGTTTATCAGATCAAATAGAAAAAGTGAGAGGTGGACAAGAACGGGCATTAACCTTACCGTGGAGAAGCAAGGTAATTGTGACGATAGACAATAGGGCACAGAAGGAATTCACTTATGTAAGGTTATACGATGGGTGGAAGCTAGATGGCATTTATGGAGAAAGTTATACAATGGATGCTGATAGGAGTACAGAGAATGATTGATTATTTTGAACGGATTGTGCGCTTGACTGATTTGGAAATCTGGTCAATCCGTATTGAGCAAATACATTACTACTTAGTCATTGTGGATGAAAGAAGGAAGGCGTCAATTGAGGAATTAGATTTGCCAGATGCTATCATTGATGAAGATATTCAACGGACAAACTATGTATCAGTGAGCATTTTTTCTGAAATCAGCGTAAAAGAGGAACATATAGAAGTTTTAGATGATTATGTTAAGCGTTTCACAGATCATTTAGCACTTGCCCATTGTAACGTAGTCGTTAAATTTTATTTGGAGCAACCTGAAATTGCAGTAGATCGATTGTTGTTACAGAAATATGGTTATAAATTAGCAGATATACCATTAAAAAATTTATGGCATTTGAATCAAGAATAATGAGAAATTAAGGCTATAAAAAATGGTTGGAAAATAAAGCAATCGGAGGAGCATGCCCAACTTATACAATCAATGATAATACATATTAGCAGATTAGATAGTATGCTGAGAGAGGAACTAATTTAAAGGCTAGTAGCCCCGTTTTTGCCGTGAATGATCTTAATTTACAACAAATTCCAACCCCTTTATCAGAAAGGCAGGCACAGCTTGATGAGCAGCATCACAGAATATTATTATTTAATTGTAAAACATTTTTAAAAAGCTTTTTTATCCAAACAAGTAGCAAACCCCAGCATACAGTACTTTATAGCAAGCATTGGGGTATGTCTAAATGCATTCTAAGGATTTTGAAATTGTTGACAGTCAAAAATTACTTTGTTAAGATGAATGACAATAAAAGCATACAAATTCGTTGATGAGAAAGAGTAATGTTTCATTATGTTCTACAGAGAGCCGACATTTATGGTGAAAGTCGGTGTGCAAGTGTTACATGAAAATCCTCTCTGAGAAGATTGGCCGAACATAGTAGGTTAATCCGGGTGTCTACCGTTAAAAAGAACACGTATGATTGTACGTTGCTGAGTGCTATTGAACGATGTATCAATAGAATTAGGGTGGTATTCGCGGTTAACCCCGTCCCTTGCTTGGGACGGGGTTTTTTGTATGCCTTTTATACAAATGGATTGTATAGGAGGAATTCATATGCAGGTGGAAGAGAAAAAAGAAACAACTGTTGAAAGGGAATTAAGGGTTCGTGCATTATGGGAGCAAGAAGGGACATTCCAGGCTACTGTTGCAAATCGTTCTGGCAATAAGCCATTTGTATTTTACGAAGGGCCACCAACAGCTAATGGATTACCCCATGTAGGTCACGCCTTTGGTAGAACGATTAAAGATGTCGTTGCTCGCTATAAAACCATGCAGGGCTATTTCGTTGAACGTAAAGCGGGATGGGATACACATGGTTTACCTGTAGAATTAGGGGTAGAAAAAAAGCTAGGTATCTCTGGGAAACAAGAAATTGAGAAATATGGTGTTGAACAATTTATTCAGGAATGTAAGGGAAGTGTCTTTACTTATGAAAAGAAATGGCGGTCCTTTACAGAGCAACTAGGTTATTGGATTGATATGGATGATCCCTATTTAACACTAAGTAATGACTATATCGAATCCATATGGCATATTTTAAGCCATGTACACAAGGAAAAGCTTTTATATAAAGGTCATCGCGTGTCGCCATATTGCCCTAGTTGTCAAACATCGTTAAGCTCTCATGAAGTGGCACAGGGCTATAAAGATGTAAAGGATTTATCTGTAACTGCGATGTTTAAAATTAAGGGGAAGGATGAATATTTTCTTGGTTGGACAACAACACCGTGGACATTGCCTGCTAATGTTGCATTGGCGATGAACCCAAAACTTACGTATGTACGTGTAAAGCAGGAAGAAAAGGTGTATATTCTAGCAAAATCGCTTGTCAGCAAAGTTTTTGCTGAGCCTGTAGAAGTGCTAAGTGAGCATTTTGGTCATGAATTTGAGGGTGTGTCCTACATTCCACCTTTTTCATACGTTACAGTTGAGAAAGGGCATATTGTTGTACTAGCCGATTATGTGACGGAGCATAGTGGAACAGGTATCGTGCATATAGCACCTGCTTATGGAGAAGACGACTATAAAGCAGTTCAGCAAAATGGTCTGTCATTTGTCAATGTTGTGGATGGAAAAGGTTGTTATACAGAAGAGGTGCCAGAGCTAGTCGGTAAATTTGTCAAAGAATGCGATGTCGACATTATTAAAATGCTAGCTAAAAAGGAGCTATTGTTTGATAAGGAAAAATATGAACATAGCTATCCTCATTGCTGGCGCTGTGATTCACCTTTGCTTTATTATGCAACAGATAGCTGGTTTATCAAAATGTCAGCATTAAAAGAAAAGATTTTAGAAAATAATGAGCAAGTCACATGGTATCCAGAGCATATTAAACATGGCAGATTCGGAAATTTCTTAGAAAACTTAGTGGACTGGAATATTAGCCGTAATCGCTATTGGGGCACACCTCTTAATGTATGGATTTGTCAAGATTGTGGTCATGAAGAAGCACCAAATAGTATTCCTGCCTTGAAGAAGTTAGCAAAGGGGACTTTACAGGATGTCGAGCTTCATAAGCCATATATCGACGAGGTTATTTGTAGTTGTCCAAAATGTAAGGGTGAGATGGAACGCACACCTGAAGTCATTGATGTTTGGTTTGATAGTGGGTCAATGCCATTTGCACAGCAGCATTATCCTTTTGAAAACCCTGCTACTTTTAACAATCAATTTCCTGCTGATGTGGTCATCGAAGGTATCGATCAAACTCGAGGCTTTTTCTATAGTCTATTAGCGGTTTCAACTTTATTTACAGGAAAGGCACCTTATAAAAAAGTTCTTTCCTTGGGTCATGTTTTAGATGAGCACGGACAGAAAATGTCGAAAAGTAAAGGAAATGCATTAGAGCCAGTTGAATTAATTGAGCAATATGGAGCAGATGCTTTGCGATGGTCATTTTTAGTCGACAGTTCACCCTGGAATCCAAAACGCTTTTCAAAAAAAATTGTTATGGATGCGAAATCAAAATTAGTCGATACATTGGATAATACATTTAAATTTTATCAGTTATACGCAGAGATCGATGGCTTTGAGTACGATGCAAACAATACAGGCTCACGTACAAAATTAGATCATTGGATATTGTCTCGCTTACATCATACAATTCAAGTTGTGACAAAATGTATGGACGATTTTCAATTTACACAGGCAACACGTGAAATCGGAAAGCTTGTGGAAGAGCTAAGTAATTGGTATATCCGACGTTCACGGGCAAGATTTTGGGCAAATGGGCTGTCAGAGGACAAACGGGGAGCATTTAGTACACTGTATGAGCTACTAACAACAATTTGTCAATTATTAGCACCATTCACACCATTTATTACAGAGGATTTGTATCGACAATTATGTGGGGAGAGCGTGCATTTACAAGACTACCCAAAATATAATGAAGCACTCGTTAATGCGAAGCTCGAAAAAGAAATGCAAACTATTTTAACAATCGTAGAATTAGGGCGGAGCGTTCGTAATAGTCAGGGGATTAAGGTCAAGCAGCCATTAAGCGAAATCATTGTCTCAGTTGATGGAGAATTAACAGATTTTCAGCCGTATTGCGAGCTTGTGAAAGACGAACTAAATATGAAAGAATGTTTATGGACAAATGATTTTTCAGCATATGAAACAGTTCATTATAAACTGAACTTTAAAACAGCAGGGGCTGTGTTTGGAGCAAAAGTGAATAAAGTAAAAGATTACGTCATGAATTTAAATGATCAGGAGAAATGTGAATTACAGCAAACGGATGAGGTAATTATTACGATTGACGGAGAACAGCTAACATTGTTAAAGGCACATGTGTTAATGGAATCCATCGTAAAAGATCAATATATTATAGCTGAAGATGCCTCATGTCGAATCCTTATGAATGTTCATCTCACAGCAAGCTTATTGGAAGAAGGTCAAATAAGAGAATTAATCCGAACAATCCAAGACACACGTAAAAAATGGAAACTCCCTGTTGAGCAGTATGTTTCGATATCAATTGCTGGGAATACTAAAGTAACGTCTATTATCCAGCAACACGAAGCATTATTAAAAGCAAATGTGTTGTTGCATGATATTGATTATGTGAGTAATGGTCAAAGTGAACGCTATATCGAAACAGATTTGTTTGATGAAAAGTTTACCGTTTATTTTAATAATCTTTAGTCCAGATATTACTCGGTCGTCAGAGAAAGAGCTCAGGTAATCCCGGAATCCGCTCAGGTCGCTGGTAAAAGTGCTCGGGTAAGCCTGAAAACTGCTCGGGTCTCAAGGAAAAGCGCTCGGGTAATCCCGGAATCCGCTCAGGTCGCCGGGAAAAGCGCTCGGGTAGGCCCGAAAACTGCTCAGGTCGCAAGGAAAAGTGCTCGGGTAATCCCGGAATCCGCTCAGGTCGCAAGGAAAAGAGCTCGGGTAATCCCGGAATCCGCTCAGATTGCCGGGAAAAGCGCTCGGGTTAACCCAAAAACTGCTCGGATCTCAAGGAAAAGCGCTCGGGTTAACCCGAAAACTGCTCAGGTCCCCAAAAAAAAAGCACTCTAGCAACCCTTGAAAACGCTCAGGTAACCAATATATTAGGGATCCTGAGCGTTTTTTTGTAAAAAATTACAATAAGCCATTAATAAGATAAAGAGCAGTAGCCCAAATAAAGATAGCAGAACATTTATTAAAAATGTTCATTAGTTTTCCAGAGCTATCTAGTTTTTTGAAAGAGGCTCCGGCGATGGTAAGACCGAAAAACCATAGCCAAGAGATTACTACACATGCAGCGGTGAACAATATTTGATCCGTGCCACTATATTTTAAAGCACTTGTTCCAATCACACCGATTGTGTCTAAAATGGCATGTGGATTTAAAAGCGAGACAGAGAGCGCGAATAAAATTTGTTTTTTTACAGGAAGTGCTTCGTTATTATTAGCTGTTGCTGGGCTGGACCGCCATATGGTGTAGCCCATATAAAGTAAGAAAAGGATACCAACCGTCATTAAGGCAAGACGTAGCCAGGCAAACTGCAATACGATGATAGACAAACCGAATACTGCAAGGAGAATCAGAAGCGTATCACATATGGCAGCTGTGATGCTCGCAGGTAAGGCTCGAACTAGATGTGGTTGTGTTGCACCCTGTGAAAAGACAAAGACATTTTGTACGCCTAATGGCAAAATAAGTCCAAAAGCTAAAATCATTCCATGAAAAAATGCTTCCAACAAAATTCACTCCTTTCATTAACCATTCTAGTTATGTTATAACTAAAAGAAAACGACCAATTGGATGGTTTTTTTACCACCCAATTTTAAGGGCTTGAGGTGATATGAATGAGTTGGCGGCCTACTAAACAGGGTGAAATGACATTACAGCAGCAAATTATCCAGTGGATTACAGGACATATTGAGCGAGGAGATTGGGTGGCTGGAACAAAGCTACCAACACAAAGACAGCTTGCGATGCAGTTTGGAGTCAATCGTAGTACCGTTCAGCAGGCGTTAGAGGAGTTAAAGTCAGCTGGCATACTAGAGGCAAAGGTTGGCTCAGGTATTTATATAGCTGATAATTCCTGGCATTCTTTAATTACACAAACACAACCAAATTGGCAAAAGTATATAGACACCAGTCTTCATAAGCCCAATTATCACACCATTCAATTAATCAATGAATATGAGCAGCGCAATGATGTCATTCGCTTGGGAACTGGAGAGCCTGCACCGAGTCTACTGCCAACAGCTGATATTGAAGCATCACTGAAGGAGCTTTCTTTGCACCCGAAAGCGTTAGGTTATTCATCACCTCAAGGTAATGACAGGCTACGAGCTGCAATTTGTGAATATGTGAAAAAAAGAGGCATCCATGTGAAGCCTCAAAATATTTGTATTGTTTCAGGCGCACTTCAGGCATTGCAGCTGATTGCTGTTGGATTGCTTGAGCAGGGTGCTATTGTGTTCCAGGACCAAACATCTTATTTAAATTCAGTGCATCCCTTTCAGTCAGTGGGTATGCAAATGATGGCTATCCATCGAGGTGAACAGCTTGCCCAAACATTGGCTCAACAAAAAAGAAAAAGACAAGCAGTCTATTATGCTGTTCCTACGCTAAACAATCCAACTGGTGAGGTATGGACAACGCACGAAAAAAGGCAACTTTATGAAGCATGTAAAGCGTCTCGCATTCCTATTATTGAAGATGACGTTTATCATGAATTGCTCTTTGAAGCGGCAACACCTCCACTAAAATCAATGGATGATAGCGGCCAAGTCCTTTATATTGGAAGCGTCTCGAAAACATTAAGCCCTGGACTTCGTATAGGCTGGCTAATTGGTCCTACGACAGTGATTGAACGGTTAGCAGATATAAAGATGCAAACAGATTACGGTTCAAGTGCCATCTCGCAGGAAATTGTCTTACATTGGTTACAATCCGGTAAATATGAAAAGCATATTGAAGACTTACGCCAAAAATTACAGCGAAGGGCACATTATGTAGAGAATATTTTAAAAGAAAAATTCAATCATTTGGCTAACTGGAACAAGCCAAAGGGTGGCTTTTATATTTGGCTAAAGTTTCATGAGCCCATTGTTGATAAAGAGTTATTTACCAAGCTATTACATCGACAAGTCCTTATCAATCCTGGCTATATTTATGATCCACAGGATGCCCATCATATCCGATTATCCTATGCCTATGGAACCTATGAAGAATTACAGAGTGGCTTGGAAAAGTTGTATGAATGTGTAGAGGAAGCGGTTCAAAAAATGAAAAAATAAATCTATTAGATATTAGTTCAGATTCTGTTTAGAACCCTATGATAAGCTAATCATGTCATGAACCAAGGAAAAATGATCAGGTACTCAAATAATTTTGAGCCTGATCATTTTTTTGACTTTGATTATTCCCGATACTAGTGGGCAACTTGACCGCCATCTACAGCATAAATATAACCATTACAGAAGCTTGCAGCGTCTGAAGAAAGGAATACTACTACTTCAGCGATTTCTTCTGGTTTCGCAGAGCGATGCATAGGAACGTTAGAAACAACTTCTTCCCATACTGCTGGATTGTCTTTCCACATTTGAGTCATAGGTGTTTCTGTTAAACCAGGTGCCACAGCGTTTACTCGGAGACCATTTTGAGCATGGTCAATTGCGGCTGCTTTTGTTAAACCAGTGACTGCATGTTTTGCTGTAACGTATGGAGCCATATTTGGATCAGCAATTAAACCAGCAACTGATGCTGTGTTTACAATTGTACCACCACCATTAGCAATCATGTATTCAAGTTCATGTTTCACAGCGAAGAATACGCCTTTTACGTCAACTGCCATCACTTTTTCAAATGCATCTTCTTCAATATCAACAAATTTTGCTGGTTTATTTAAAACCCCTGCATTGTTGAAAGCATGATGTAACCCACCAAATGTTTCTACGGTTTTTTGGACAAGTGATTTCAATTGCTCAGAGCTAGTTACATCTGTTTTAAAAAATGCAGCTTTTCTCCACCATCCTGTTGAATAAGCGCAACTGTTTCTTGTGCACGCTCATCAACATCACCTATTGCTACTTTCGCACCACGACGTGCAAAAGCAAGCGCTGTTGCACGACCAATACCAGTAGCTGCTAATCTCTATTTCGAGATTGTATAATAATCCATTCCTTTAAAATCTAGATGTTCTTTAGGCGGATTTGTTATGGAATATTGTTTAGTCATTCCAATTTTCTCTAAAATCCTTACCGAAGGGGTATTTTGGGGAAATACCGTCGTCACTATTTCATCTAATCTTAAGGTAGAAAAACCATAATCTAATAAGGCTTTTGCCGCTTCAGTAGTAAGCCCTCTTCCTCTAAAATCTTTATTGAGACCATAATAGATTTCAATTTTTGTAGAATCTAAATCATAGGGACCAAGACCACAAAAACCAATAAAGCAATTTGATTCTTTTAAAATAATACCAAGATTTAATTTATAAATTTTCTCTAGGGTATTTTTATTATTGCAATCCATAGACCATTGTATTATTTCCCCGACTTCTTTTAGGGAAGGAGGGGTTTCAGGGATATAATCGTAAAAATTTGGCTCCGATATTATATTAAACAAATCAGTAGTGTCTTCCAATTGATAAGGTCTAATAATGAGTCTTTCGGTTTCGATTAACAAATTCTTGAAAATAGTCTGATTTTTAATTTCGTTATTCATCCTTCAATTCTCCTTTGTACAATTTCACACAGAAATAGATGCATACTTAAAATAACTATCTTTGTTAATATTGTCAAATTGTCACCTTGTGAATTGAAATTCTGAGCGTTTGCATATAAAAAAGAATAATCTAGATAAAGAACCCATACATTTTTAAATAACGATTTCTTTATGAAGAGGTGAATAATTGGAGAATATGCCAGAGGGCTATTTTTATGTTCCACAGCCTATTCGAAAGGATGGAGCTGGAGGGGTGGATAAAGGGCCAAGAGACATTATGAGGGACCTGGAAAATCCCGATATGCTAGTCCCTCCAAAAACAGATGCTGGACTTATTCCAAATCTAAGATTCTCTTTTTCTGATACACATATGACCTTAAATAAAGGCGGATGGTCACGAGAAATTACTGTGCGTGATTTGCCAATTGCTAAGACATTGGCAGGGGTTAATATGAGTTTGACACCTGGTGGCGTGCGTGAGCTGCATTGGCACCAACAAGCAGAATGGTCCTATATGCTTCTAGGCCATGCCCGGATTACAGCAGTCGATCAAGATGGCAGAAATTTCATTGCAGATGTTGGGCCGGGAGATTTATGGTATTTTCCACCTGGAATTCCTCATTCCATACAGGGGCTTGAGGACGGCTGTGAATTTCTTCTAGTATTTGATGATGGTAATTTTTCAGATCTCAATACATTTTCAATATCTGATTGGTTTGCGCATACACCTAAAGAGGTGCTATCAGCCAATTTTGGTGTTCCGATTAGCGCTTTTAAACATATTCCAAATGAACAAGTCTATATTTATCAAGATAAAGTGCCAGGACCTATCGACACTCAAAAGGTAAAATCTCCATATGGTGAAGTTCCTCAAAGTTTTAAACATCGTCTACTTGCACAAACCCCCATTCAAACACCAGGAGGCAGTGTTAGAATTGTAGATTCCTCTAACTTTCCTATTTCCCAAAATATTGCGGCAGCACTTGTAGAAATTGAGCCTGGTGGAATGCGAGAATTACATTGGCACCCGAATAATGATGAATGGCAATATTACCTACAAGGAAAGGGGCGTATGACAGTGTTTGCCGCTAATGGTGCGGCCAGAACATTTGATTACCGTGCGGGGGATGTCGGTTATGTGCCGTTTGCCAACGGTCATTATATTGAGAATACTGGAACAGAAACATTATGGTTCCTCGAAATGTTTAAAAGCAATCGTTTCCAGGATGTGTCGTTAAATCAATGGATGGCGTTAACTCCATCTGAGCTAGTGCAAAGCAATTTACAAGTTGGTCCGGAGCTCCTCAAGGTATTGCGAAAGGAAAAATGGCCAGTTGTAAAATATCCTGGATTTTCCTATTATCCAAGGTAAATCTATCGAAAAGCAGGTGAAGAAAGATAAATTTTCTTTCACACCTGCTTGTTTTTAGTATTGATATTTATTTCGAGTCGCAAGCACAATAGCAATAGCCGGAACCGTACAAATCAGCATCGCGCCAAAGGATAGACCAGGAGAAATTTCGTATAAATAACCGCCTAAAAATGTAAGAATGGCTGTACTTAATCCCATTGCTAAGGCAGAATAAAGTCCTTGTGCATTTGGAATTTGTTCCTTTGGTAATGTTTTAGTCAAATAGCCAATAAAGGCAAAATGCGCCAGGGCAAATGACATTGCATGCAAGGTTTGTGACGCGATGAATACCCAAACATTAGGAAAAAGATAAATAAGTAACCAACGTAAGGAGGAGCCACTTGCTGCTAAAAGCAATAAAGAGGATGAGCGCCATTTTGTAAATAATGTATCTGCCTTCATAAAGTATAGGATTTCACAAATAACCGCTATGTTTATAATCATCCCCATATAAAATGGATCGACATGTAAATCACCTAAATATATATAACCGTAGCTATAATACGAAGCATGTGCGCCTTGTAATAGGATGACGATGAATAAAACAATAGGGAAGCCTTTAATAGTCCATAGTGTTTTCATCGACAGCGATTTTGCTCGTTGTTCTTTTGTTGGTACCATAAGCAATTCTTTTGGTGTCGCTAGCTGCTGCATCAACAGCATACCGATAAGACCAAGAACCATACTCCAAAAAATAATATCCTTGCCAAATACACCTGTCAGCATACTAATAATTAACACCGCAATAACAAAGCCAAAAGATCCATATGAACGACTTTTACCATAGTGAACATTTCCATGCTGGACTAATGTAGCGGCACTACTTTCAACGGCAGGTAGAAGAGCTGGGTAAAAAATGCTAAATAAAATAGTAACAATTAAAAGCATACTAAAGCTTGTGCTCGGTAAGTAAAGGAAAGTTGTTATAAGTGCGCCAGTCGCAAGAATTGTAATAAGTCGTTTATTGTGTACATACTTAGCAAGGGTTGGGAAGAAAAACAGATTTGAAGTAGCTCGAGCTAAAAGACCACAGCCCATCACAACACTAGCCTGTGAGACAGTTAGATGCTTGACATCTACGAGCCAGCCTGTCCAATAAGGCAAGAAAATACCCCAAGTAATAAAAAATGCAAAGAAATTCTGAGAAAGCCATCGTTGATTATTCATAAATTTACCGTACCTCCATTAACTACGTTGAATAATAGCACGTTCGTCGGTACAATAATGTGAGATATCTCATATTTTTTAGGGGAGAGTAAAAAATGCATATACTGACAGCTAAAAAACGCTTACATTATCTAGAAGAATACCCGATTCATGATTTCTTTTCATTTGATATTTACCCTTATCTTGAAGTATGTCAATTTGACAAAGGGGAATGGATTTTTAAAGAAGGATCCTTTCCAGATACGCTTTATTACATGGTGGAGGGGAAAGCAAAGCTATATATGACCCATAAAAATGGTAAGGTTTCTCTTATTGAATATTTAGAGGCTCCACGTTTTATGGGGGAAATCGAGCTGCTAAATGAAGCAAGATATACGAAAGGAATTCAAACTGTAACAGAAACCATTTGCTTTTCTATTACACAGGCATGTAAAGAAAAACTCCTGGCTGATGCCCTCTTTTTACGAAGACTCTGCGTGTTTTTAGGAGAGAAGGCGACAAACATGACAGCTAAATATACACAAAATTTGGCGTATCCATTCGAAAATCGTTTAGCTGCCTTTATTCAGTTATCCGCAGATCAAGGTATTTATAAAGAAAGGCATACAGAAATCAGTGAATATTTGGGGGTTTCCTATCGTCACCTATTATATGTCTTGGCACAATTTTGTGATGAAAAGATTTTGGAAAAGAAAAAGAATGGTTATTACATTATTGATGAAGAGCGTCTTCAACGATTAGCCCAAGAAATTCAGTAACCTGAGCTAATAGACCAGTTTAGTCAACATTCTTTCACCCTGCAAAATTTTTCTATGTACATTTTCGCCTTGGCGATAATGATGCCATTGAGATGGAAACTTTTCAATGGGAATTAATTACATTTTATCAGCTCAGATCTGAAAACGAGATTAACAGACTTCATAAAAAGAAGTCAAACTCAAGCTTATTATATTCACTTTTTTTAACTAACCAGCGAGCAATTTCCTTGCCGCTACAATAAAGGCCAATTTCATTGATTCTTTGTATTTGTGGAGTAATATTGAGGTTTTTTTCCATAACGTCAAAAGGTATAATTCCTGTACAAAAATGCATGTTGGGTGAAAAGGACTTGTGCTTTACCTCAGTGGAAGTTGAAAATGTAGTATCATACGCTTTTCCAGATTTCTGTGCATTTTGGAATGGACAAGCAAGTAATGCTCCTTGTTCACATGGTGTACTTGGTGAGTAAAAATTACTTTTCATTCATCATGCCCCCTTTTGTCGTTAATTTTATTGTACAAGATATCGGGTTTAAAAAGTCTTTATTTACAAGGCTTTAACGAAAACTTAAAGGATAGTATATGAAATAGTAATTTGTAACCGTATTCATGCCGTTGACCGATAAAAATCATAGAAAACCGATATAAATTCCGGATAAAAAACAGATACTCAAACTATTGTGAATTTTTCTAACACAAAGTATTATTGTAAGTAGATTTAACGTGAAGGTTTTCACATAGTCACGAAATCGTAAGGAGGAATTTTGATGAGTGCAATTCGAGTAGGTATTGTAGGATATGGAAATTTAGGACGCGGGGTAGAATACGCTATTTCACAAAATCCAGATATGGAATTAGTAGCAGTATTCACACGTCGTGACCCTTCAACAGTAAACGTTGCAAGTAATGCCAAAGTGTATGTAGTGGATGATGCTGAAAAATTCCAAAATGACATTGATGTAATGATTTTATGTGGAGGCTCTGCAACAGATTTACCAGAGCAAGGTCCACACTTTGCACAATGGTTTAATACAATTGATAGCTTTGATACACATGCGAAAATTCCTGAGTTTTTTGAAGCGGTGGATGCGGCAGCCCAAAAATCTGGTAAAGTTTCAGTCATTTCAGTTGGTTGGGATCCAGGTTTATTCTCATTAAATCGTGTACTTGGTGAGGCTGTACTTCCAGTAGGTACAACATATACATTTTGGGGAGATGGCTTAAGCCAAGGGCATTCAGATGCTGTACGTCGTATCGAAGGTGTAAAAAATGCTGTACAATATACATTACCAATTAAAGATGCTGTAGAGCGCGTTCGTAACGGTGAAAATCCTGAGTTGACAACACGTGAAAAACATGCCCGTGAATGCTGGGTTGTCCTTGAGGAAGGTGCAGATGCAGCAAAAATTGAACAAGAAATTGTGACTATGCCAAACTATTTCGACGAATATAATACAACTGTAAATTTCATTTCTGAAGAAGAATTTAAAGCAAACCATACTGGTATGCCACACGGTGGTTTTGTAATCCGCAGTGGTGAAAGTGGCGCAAATGATAAACAAATTCTTGAATTCTCATTAAAATTGGAAAGTAATCCAAACTTCACATCAAGTGTTCTAGTAGCCTACGCGCGTGCAGCCTACCGTTTAAGCCAAGCTGGGGACAAAGGTGCGAAAACAGTATTCGACATTCCATTCGGGCTGTTATCACCTAAATCAGCTGCTGAATTACGAAAAGAGCTATTATAATTTTTTGTATGTTAATAACCTCGATTATCTCTCTACTGATAATCGGGGTTTTTTTTACAGTAAAATGAAAGTGGTGGATAGGATCAATGAACTGATGGAGAGAAAAGCCAAAGTGATGGATAGAACTACAAAACTGATGGTTAGAATCTCTCCTAAGTCTAACGATTTTTTGAAAAATTGGGTATAGATGATATATTAGTTGAAACAACATTTTTTGGAGGAACTATTATGCCATTTTGCCACGTTAGTAAGGCTAATATTTACTATGAAATAATTGGAGAGGGTATACCAATCGTTATGCTTCATGGATATTCGCCAGATCATAGATTAATGAAGGGGTGTATGGAGCCCATTTTTATCGAAAGGGAAGGCTGGAAACGAATCTATATTGACCTTCCAGGAATGGGAGAGACGACAGACTATGAAGTAATTAATAATTCAGATGAGATGTTAGAGGCTGTAAAAGAGGTAATTCATTCCTTAATACCAAATGAACCCTATCTTTTAGTAGGGGAATCCTATGGCGGTTATTTAGTTCGAGGCATTATGAGGGATAATGAAGAAGAAATTTTAGGGGCTGCATTTATTTGTCCGTTAATTATTCCAGAAAAACAAAGAAGAACAGTACCAAAGCAAAGGATTATTCTATCCGATAAAGAATTTATATCGACATTGACGAAGCAGGAGCTAGAAGATTATAGCTCACATCTAGTTGTTTTAGATGAACATCATTGTAACCGATACATGAATGAGGTAGTAGCAGGACAAGAAAAAGCTGACGTGAACTTTTTGGAAAAAATTCAGCAAAACTATAGCTTTTCCTTTCCTGTTGATGAAACGTTATTTGAAAAACCTTGCTTATTTTTGCTAGGCAAACAAGATTCTATGGTTGGATATAAGGATGCATTTGATATTATAGAAAAATTTCCAAGAGCAAGCTTCACAATTTTAGATAAGGCAGGTCATAATTTGCAAATTGAACAAGCTAATTTGTTCAATAGCCTTATTGATGAATGGTTGGATAGAGTAGTGGAATTTACCGATTAAAAAATGGAAACCTGTGAATTTATTGACGAATTTAAGTGCGCAATAAATTCACAGGTTTCTTTCCTATATTTCATTTCTCATTAGAGTCTATTTTAATTTCTATTGTCTCCAATCTTTCTTTCGTAACATTCCCTTCTTTATCCATCGTATGAACGATTGGTGTGATGAATATGGAAGATGCATTAGCCTGGAAATTATTTAATATTACTTTACCATTTGAGTAATTATCAGTTATTTTATTTGTCGATGTTTCAGATGTGTCATAATAATGATTTTCAAAATTATCAACTATGTCTAAAGTTATGAATTCTGTAGCAAAGTCTAAATTACAGCTAAAGTAAATGGTCGCTGTATTTTCTGAAATTAAAATACGATTAAAAATAAATTCATGCTGTTTTGAAAAGAGCTTTTCAGATAAAGTTACATCCTTAATTGGTAATATGGAGGCCATAGATGGAAAATTCACTAAGCTAGCCGAACCAACTCCAATGGCAAGGATAGAAGCAATGGTCCATTTACGGATTTTTTTTCGTAAGAATTGCTTCTGTAAGATGGTTTTTATAACCTTTTGCTTTTCATTTTTCGAGACCTCTACCGGTGTTATATCATCTATATCCAACTGTAGAAAGTTTTTTTCTTTACTCATGTCCAACACTCCTGTAATTTAGGATTTTTAGCAAGCTTTTTCTTTCCTCTATATAAGCGATTTTCCACAGCAGATTTTGAAATATGTAGAATTTCTGCTATCTCGTTATTTGTATATTCAAGATAATACCTCATTAAAAATAGTTCTCTATCTAAATCAGGCAGATGCATGATTTCAAGAAGTAATTGCTCTTTCGCATACAATTTATCAAGCTGTTGTTCAATATTATCTGGTGCGATAAGAGGAGGAATATTTTCCATTGGTAGTGTCGCTAGTTGCTTTTGCTGTTTTCTGTAAAGATCAATTGCTTTATATTTAGTAATCATCCCTATCCACCTTTTAAAATCCGCTTCCTCCCCAATAAAATAATTACTTTTTTGCCAAATAAGTAGGAATACATCATTAACACATTCCTCAACCAGCATATAATCAGATGGTTTTTCTAAAATTTTTAGTGTAATTGCCTTTACAAATCCCAAATAGTGTTCAACGACATATTTCAATGCTTTTTCATCATGCCTTTGAAGACGCTGGATAAAATCATTCATTTTTTCACTCCTTATAATCGTTATACATACTATAACGAAAATTTTGGGGAACACTCGCGCAAAAATGGAAACTTTTCTTTGGATTTAATTAGTTTTGTGTCGCTCTATTAAGTTGAGGTTGTGCAAAATAAAAATGCTTAATTTAAACTGCAATTTGGCATAATTCGGACAGCCCTAAATACTTTAAATGGTAAAGTATTTGGGGCTTATTGTTAACTAATGGAGATTTACAAGACTTTTTTATAGCAATCATTTTTAGAAATCATGCTTCTAATATAGTTCTATTACTCATATCTTTATATGATGAGTTTTTTCCTTACTATAGTATCCAATAGTACAACCAAAAATCATTCTATTAAATCTTTAGTGTCACTAGATTTTTTCATAGTAAACGTGCTTTATTATATTTTATCTTTCAATAAAAAACAGTTTATATATGTAAAATATATTAATTTATTGATAATGTATTGAAACTATTATTAGAATCATGTTTAATTAACGTGATTTACATTTTATACATATTATTCCTAAAAGCTATTTGAGAAAGGAGAGAGAGATTTTGCGCACATTTAAAATTAATACAAAATTTAATTTGCTTCTAGTGGTAGTGATTATATGTTTAAGCATTATCATTGGTGTTGTTTCCTATGTACAAGTAAAGGATATTATGCGCAATAATTTCGAGCAAAGTATAACGCATCTTTCAAAGGTTGGTTATCTGCTGCTTGAAGAACGATTCAAAGGTGACTGGGCAATTAAAGATGGAGAGCTTTATAAAGGTAATACAAAAATAGTTGACCAAGTGGATTTTGTGGATGAGGTAGGAGAAAGCATCGAAGGTGGTATAACGATTTTTCAAGGAACAAAAGGACTGATTACTAATTTACAGCTTAATGGAGAGCGCTTAGTGGGCAAGGATGCTGATCCCAAAGTTATTGAAGAGGTAATGAAGAAAGGCAATACATTTATAGGTGAAGCGGATGTTGTTGGAACAAAATACTTAACACTTTATGCGCCCATAAAAGATGCAAATGGCGACATTATTGGGATGTGGTTTGTGGGTGAAACAATAGATGAGGTTCAACAAATTATTTTCGCATTTATCGGCAAGCTGTTTATTGTCATGTTTATTGGAGCCGCCATTGCAACTTTAGGTAGCTTCCTTTTCACTAGAGCATTTGTAAGACCACTTCAGGAAATGAACCGTCAACTTCGAGGTATAGCAGAAGGAGAAGGGGACCTTACAAAGCAGCTACAAATTAATTCAAAGGATGAAGCAGGCGAGCTTGCACAATCCTTCAATAAAATGCTGACGAGTTTAAAGAGCTTAATGCAACAAATTGCCCATACATCTCAACAGGTTGATGTATCCTCTGATACCCTAACGTCTCAGTCAGAGCAATCAGCAGAAATGACGAGAGCATTAGCCTCAACTCTACAAGATTTAGCTCAAAGCTCTAAAACGACATTACATACAACAGCGGAAAGCTTAACAGCCATGCAGGAAATGGCGATTGGTATTCAGCAAGTGGCTGAAACTGCTTCAACAGTGTCAGATGCTGCTGATGTGATGGGACAAGAGGCAGCACAAGGAAATGATTCCTTGAATCGCGTGATGTCGCAAATGACAATTATCAATGATTCATCTGATCATGTAGAGAAACAGGTACGGATATTAGGTGAACAATCCCAGCAAATAGGCAATATTGTGGATGTGATAACAAGCATTGCTGATCAAACGAACTTACTTGCCTTAAACGCTGCAATTGAAGCAGCACGTGCAGGGGAACAAGGAAAGGGCTTTGCTGTAGTAGCAGATGAGGTACGAAAATTAGCAGAGCAATCGAAGCAATCAGCAGATCAAATTGCGGCTCTTATACTTTCGATTCAACACGATACTACCAATGTGATTACAGCTATTTCAAGTAATACGAAGGAAACTGCTGCTGGAATGGAAGTTGTTGATGAAACAAAAGAGGCATTCCAAAAAATTATGCAATCCATAGGAGGGGTAAGTACACAGCTTCATGACATTTCAGCAGTGACTGAGCAAATGTCAGCGAGTATAGAAGAAGTGACAGCTTCCTCAGAGGAAATGGCTCGTATTGCTAGTAGAGCAACGGATAGTTCAGAGCATGTAACAGTCACTGCTAAGGAGCAACTAGCCTCTATAGAACAAATGGCTTCTTCGGCAAAGGAGATGGCTCAGCAGGCAGATGAGCTTCAGGGCTTATTAAAGAAATTTCATTATTAAGATGAAGCAACAGAAGTGACAACAGCTTACTGAGAAAATCCACCTAACGCCTCAAAAATTAGTTGTATTGAAAATTTTGGGGGAATTGTGCATTCCTAATCCAGTGGAATTAGAGCCTAACAATCCACCCTTAATAGCACTTTTTAGTGTTTCATTTATTTAGCTGAGAGTTTAGAGGTTTTGCTGTGCAGTTGCATTCACTATACTGTAATAGCATTATTTAGGAATTACATTTGAAGGATTTGTAGAATGATAAACGACCACTGACCGTTTAATCGGGCTGTATATTACAATTCAGCAAAGGCGGGGTAAATAAACTGGTAACAGAAACTCTGTGCTTGCACAAAATAGAGCATGTATGCAGAGTAAGGAGGATATGTTTATGGTAATGCCTTCATATAATCAGAGATTTTCCCCGCAACAAGCGATGCAAATTGCAGTTCAAAGAGTGCCAGGACAAATCATACATTATGGAATGGATATGGAAAACGGTACTTTAGTATATGAAATTTTTATTTTGACATCTTAAAATAAAATTTACGAAGTAGAAGTAAATGCAAAGACAGGTGTAATTCGCAAAATTGAAGAAGAGAATGATTTCGATTAAAATATCTTAATTGACACAAAGCCCAGGTACTTAATTAATTTTGAGCCTAGGCTTTTTTAGTTGTAACTGACAACTGTTTTAGTTATCTGTTCCACGTTCCGAATAGATTTGTTTAGCTTCTCAATGACTTCCTCAAAAGCTGCTTTAATTTTACTCAATCGATAGCCAGTTTCCAGTACAAGTGAACCAACGTTAGAAAATTGGTTGGAATGGTGAATGTTTTTTTGTGGAGAGTCCAAAATTGAATTCTTTAGGCAGGCTTTCTTTAAATTGAGGAGGTCCCAATTTGTCTGATCGAGTGCTAAATATAGGTAAATGCGTATACTGTCAATCCTTACATAGCATAACCTATACAGAGATGGAAAGGAGAAATAATTATGCAAAATTATTATGATCAATATGATAGAGATGACAGATATGATGATGACTATGACTATGACAGTTATGGAAGACGTCGTAGAAGAAGACGTCCACGTTATCAATATCCATTTTACCCGTTTTACCCATTCTATCCATTTTACCCATTCTATCCACCATACTATCGCCAACCATACAACCGTCCATACGGATACTAATATAAGGAATCTATTGTTATTTAATTATCAAACTGAAAACATTACTGACAGTGGATGTCAGTAATGTTTTTTTATAATTGGGATATTAATTACAAAAGGAAGTGTCTATGATGAATGCAAACGTATATTTATATGTATTTGATACAATGTCAGACTGGGAGGTAGGCTATTTAATTGCTGAACTAAATTCAGGAAGGTATTTTAAAAAGGAACTAGCACCTTTAAGGGTGATTACAGTAGGCATTGATAAAAATGCTGTTACGACAATGGGAGGATTGAAAATAATACCTAGCATTTCTATTGATGAGTGTATTTTAAAAAATTTAGATGTTTTTGTACTTCCAGGAGGAAATACTTGGATGGAATCGATACATGACCCCATCCTGAAAAAGGTATCTACATTTTTAAAGGAAGGAATTGTTGTTGCTGCAATTTGTGGTGCAACAGTGAGACTGGCAAATGAGGGGTTATTGGACTCTAGAAGACACACTAGCAATCATCTAGAGTATTTGAAAATGGTTTGTCCTAATTATAGTGGAGAAAAAAATTATGAAATAAAACCAGCTGTTACTGATGGTAATTTAGTTACTGCATCAGGAATAGCTCCTTTAGAATTTACCATGCATGTATTGAAATTGCTGGATGTATTTGCGCCCGAAACATTGCAAGCATGGATTAAGCTGTATCAGACACAAGAACCAAAATACTTTTTTGATTTAATGAATTCTATTGAATAGCAAATGGAAGGAATAAAATCGATAATCTCCGTCTTGCCAGCAATAATTTTTTCACAAAGGTTCCCATAATGGATATATATCAGTAAAATAGAGTAGGTTAGGGGGACTTTATTTTGAAAGATCAACGCTTTAAAATTGCGCATCGCGAGGCGCTTATCGGTGTCGTGCTTGTCATTATCAACTTTGCCATTTGGTTTGGCTTTGCCTATGGTCTAGGTTCTGGTGATCCGACAACCTATACGTATGTTTTCGGTTTTCCTGCATGGTTTTTCTATAGCTGTATCGCAGGGACAGGCTTTATGATACTTCTCATTTGGCTTGTGATGAAACTCTTCTTCAAAGAGGTACCATTTGAGGATGAGGAGGTGGAGCAATAATGCATTGGCAAGTTATTTTTCCACTGCTATTGTTTTTAGTTATTATCTTTGGCATTGGTGTCTGGGCTAATAAGCATGTACGTTCCTCCAATTCATTTTTGCAGGAGTACTTTCTGGGTGGTCGTGAAATGGGCGGTTTTCTCTTAGCGATGACCATGATAGCAACGTATGGTAGTGCAAGTAGTTTTATTGGTGGTCCAGGCGTTGCTTACACGAAAGGTTTAGGTTGGGTATTGCTAGCAATGGCACAACTTCCTGCCGGCTATTTTGTGCTAATGATTTTAGGGAAGGAATTCGCCATTCTTGCAAGACGTTATCATGCCATTACATTAATTGATTTTTTACGAGAGCGCTATAAAAGTCATGTGATTGTCATCTTATCAGCAATTAGTATTATTGTCTTTTTATTTTCTGCCATGATGGCACAATGGGTAGGTGGCGCACGTCTTATAGAATCATTAACAGGCTTAAACTACACAGCAGCACTCTTTATTTTTGCCATTTCCGTTTTAGTGTATGTCATTATCGGAGGTTTTCGTGCTGTTGCATTAACAGACACTGTACAGGGCACTATTATGGTTTTTGGAACGATTATATTATTAATTGGGACAATTGTTGCTGGTGGAGGCATCGATCGAATTATGGCATCTCTTGTTGCGGAAAATCCAAATTTCATCTCTCCATTTGGTGCTGATGGAGAACTAACACCATTATATGTTTCTACATTTTGGATTTTAATCGGTGTTGGCGTTGTGGGGCTTCCACAAATCGCAGTTCGTGCCATGAGCTATAAGGATTCAAAAAGCATGCATTTAGCCATTATCATTGGCACTATTGCCATTGGGACAATCATGTTTGGAATGCATTTAATTGGTGTTCTAGCACGCCCGGTTTTACCAGGAATTGAGATTGGGGATAAGGTAATGCCGCTACTGACCTTAAAGGTTTTACCGCCATTTTTAGCAGGTGTGGTCTTAGCTGCACCAATGGCAGCCACAATGTCAACGGTCAACGCTTTATTGATGCTTGTAAGCTCCACTGTTGTGAAGGATATTTACCTAAATTATATAAAACCGACAGCCAATGATACAGAAATTAAGCGGGCCAGCTTTATTGTCACGACTGTTATCGGTTTAGCAGTTATCGTTTTTGCGTTGAATCCACCAGAGTTATTAGTGTGGTTGAATTTATTTGCCTTTGGTGGACTTGAGGCTGTCTTTATTTGGACCGTTGTATTAGGACTATACTGGAAGAAGGCTAATAAGTACGGTGCTATTGCGTCAATGTTTTCAGGCATGATTTTATATATTATTATTGATCGCTTTTACCCATCCGTCTTCGGAATGCATACCGTGACTATCCCGATTGTCGCTTCTTTATTCATCTTTGTAATTGTAAGTTTATTAACAAATCATAAATTTAAGGAAGACAAGTTATTTATATAACTTCTTTCTGCAAATGTTTTTTGTATCGAAAGCACTTTTATGAGAATAAGCGAAGCGACAGCAACATGGTTTTATCTGTGCGAAAGCGAAGCGACAGCAACACGGTTTTATCTGTGCGAAAGCGGAGCGACAGCAACACGGTTTTATCTGTGCGAAAGCGAAGCGACAGCAACACGGTTTTATCTGTGCGAAAGCGGAGCGACAGCAACACGGTTTTATCTGTGCGAAAGCGAAGCGACAGCAACATGGTTTTATCTGTGCGAAAGCGAAGCGACAGCAACAACAACAACAACACATGACTGAGTGACCACCATCATGTTGCTGTCGCTACGTTAACACTACGCTTTCGCACAAAAAAAACATCATGTTGCTGCCGCTACGTTAGCACTACGCTTTCGCACAAAAAAACAAGCACCCCGTGGGATGTCACGTAATCGAAAAGGAGTTCATAAAAGATGTTAGCCTAAAATCATCGCATCCATAGCGATAACGGCTAACTGACCTGTATCAAGGAGGCCTAAGCACAAAGCCGATTCCGGACGCAATTATGCCGAGGCAAAATGGATTTAGATAAATGCCGTGGACGAAAATTCACTGTGCAGAAATAATAAAGTTGTTTAATTTACAATAAAGTCGTTTAAAAAATAATATAGTTGTTTAAAAATCCTTATTCCTCGAACGGAGCAGGTTAGTGGAAGCAATAGTAATTAGGTTTGACTGGGAAAATTGTCGATGATATTAAAAAAGACTCCGAAGTGTCTAATGTTTTTCAAATTAAGCATACCGATAAATTGAAATTTAATTACTTAACATTATGCTTATCTTGGGAGCGACGTATTTTATCGGTGAGTGTATACAAACCATGTAATGCTTGCTGTTAATAATGCTGACGAAATCAAAGCTGTAAGAACACTATATGTTTGCCAAATAAGTATCGTTGACCAATCGAAAGCAAAGCATAGTATCCCCAGGGCAACCGTAGCGATCAGGAAAATAACTGTTACGATTATTCTCTTTTTTGTCATTGGCTGCCGCTCATTCGTTTTCCTTCTGCGTAATCCTAAGAGAAAAAGCAAAACGGCCAATAGGCAAAGAATAATTGTAATAGACGACAAAATGATATCCAAAAGCTGTGTGCCACTTATTTCATATGACTGAGTTAGATTGCCGTCTAATATATCTTTAACTTTTAGTACCAGGTTTATATTGGTATTTGCGCCGTTGCTCAGCAAGCTGATGGCTGTTCGTTCATTTAGCAGTATGGCTACTTCGGTTCTGAAATTTGGATTGCCCCCAGTGTGTTCTACAATCGTTTGGTCGGCGTTTACCGACCAGCCTGCCGCATAATACATATCGTTGACAGCCGAAACAGACATATCACCCCTATGTGATTTTTCGATAACCGTGTGAAATATTTCGGGTATGTCCTGCACGATACCCATTTGTATGCCCATCCAACGCGCCATATCTTTTGTATTAGAAATGATGTAGCCTGCGGGTTTATTCCCAGCATAATCCGGAGCTTTAAATGGAGTTGTCATAAAAAAGGAAGAACGGTAGCCCTGCGCCAACTGTCCAGTGGCTTGAGCATCTTCTTTATAAACATACGTCTGGTGAAGACCTAATGGCTGAAATACCTGTTCCCTCATAAAGTCTTCATAGCTTTGTCGCGACACAATCTCAATAACCAAACCCAATACGTCATAATTAACAGTTCCATAGTTATACTGTTCACCGGGAGGGAACGCCAATTCAGCATCCACGAGCATTTCCACAGTCTTTTGCAACATATCCGGTGTATTGCCTTGAGGAATATTTTGAGTATGCCTAATATTTGTTAGACCACTGGTATGGTGAAGAAAGTTATTTAGTGTAAGGCTTTGCATATCAACAGGTTTCCCTTGATACTTTAACGTAAACCAAGGTAAATATTTTTGGACAGGGTCAGTCATTGAGAGCAGCCCTTGCTCTTCCAACAGTATAATACCCATACCGGTAAAAGCTTTACTGACCGAGGCCAACTCATAGAGTGTATTTTCACTTGCAGACAGCCCCTTTTCACGGTCTGCATACCCTGAAGAAAAGTAGAACACTTCATCATCAGCAAGTATTGAGATTGACATTCCCGGCACACCTGATATACGACAGGCATCATCTAGCAACGTTTGTATTGCCGCAGATTTCGAATCTGACAACGCATAACTTTGTGTTGCGAATCCTGAGAATAATATAAATATCGTTAATACAAAAACAATAATCTTTTTCATAAACTCTCCTTTTTGAAAAATTATAAGAGAATAATATAAATAACCTACTTTTACAACTGCTAAACTAAATTTTAATTTATCTTTCTATTCACCTATATAATATCAAGTAATTGTGAAGAGTTACACTTAAACGAAACAACTTTAAAGAGCCTTACTACGTAGAATGTAGGAAGGCTCTTAGCTTTTATTAATCAAAATTTAATAACTTTATTATTCACGGCATTTTTCATGGCTATTAATGTACAAAGTAATCATATGCATTTTTTGTTAATAATGTTATAGTCACAATGATAAATAAAACCCGTACAAAACCGCTACCTTTTTTAATGGCTACACGTGAACCCACCATTGCACCAGCAATTTGAGCGATACCCATTATGAATCCATAGGCAAAATGAACTTGTCCTAAGTAGATGAACATTAAAAGACCAGCACAGTTACTTGCTAAATTTAAAAACTTTGCATTACCTGCTGCCTTTAAAAAGTCAAAGCCAACAAGTAAAAAACTAAAGATTAAGAATGAACCTGTACCTGGGCCGAGAAATCCATCATAGAAGCCAATACTAAATAGCAAAAACATAAATAAAACCAAGTGTAAAGGCGATAATGTTTTGACAGCGGATACAGAGCCCCAATCCTTTTTAAAAATCGTATAAACGGCTACTCCTGCAAGCATTATAAGCATGATTGGCTTGAGTAGAGAGGGATTGATTAAATGCACAGTCCATGCGCCAAACAATGACCCCACAAAGGCGAGTGGAAAGTATTTTAAAACAGAACGAATATCTAGCTGTCCTGAACGATAAAAGGAAATTGTAGAGGTTAACGAACCCATGGTACCTGCTAGCTTATTGGTTGCAACCGCTGCTGCAGGATTTAAACCCGCAAACAACAGAGCAGGCAATGAGATTAAGCCTCCACCGCCAACCACTGAGTCTACAAAAGCAGCGAGAAATCCAAACGCAATTAATAAAATTACTACATTTACATCTACTTCAAAAAACATGTTGACACCTCATTAGATAGTTACTACTGAAATAGTAACTAATTTTTGTTTCTCTGTAAAGATTTTTTTTCATTGGCTTCTATTCGTCAAATTATTCTATAATAAAGGAAATGGAGGGATTGGATGGATGAATTAATCGCCCAATTAAAAGAGCTAGGATTTACAGAATATGAGGCTAAAGCCTATACAGCACTTGTACAAAAGAGCCATATTAGTGCATATCAGGTCAGCAAAAATTCTGGTATTCCTCGAGCAAGAATTTATGACATACTGGATGTACTCGTTGAAAAAGGATTAGTGCTAAAAGAGGAAGCTGCTGATCAAACAACCTATTGTTCTATTCCTGTTGAGATGTTTCTTCAGCAAATACAGCAGCGTTGGCAATCGAATTTTACGTCTATTAGTGATCAATTAGAAAAATTAGAATCTAAGGAGCAGGAAGCGGAACCTAAAGTGTTAATGCTAAAAGGCAGGCAGACAATTATTAATTATTGTCAGTCATTATTAAAAAAAGCGGAGAAAAAGGTACTTCTTTCTATGTGGGAAGAGATGTATGAAGCATTACGAGAGGATATTTTTGAGGTGGCTGAACAGGTCGCTGTACACGGTATTACGCTATACGTGGATGAACCTGTGTCATCCATTGATAGGCATCGAATGACCTATTATACAAAAAAATCTTCCACTCGCCATTGGTTTATCTTGTCTATCGATGGGCAAGAGATGATTTATGGACATTCTCCTTCAAATCTTGAAACCGCTTTTATTACTAATGATCCGGTTCACATCTATTTATTAGAAGATTATATTTGGCATGACGTCCTGATTAATCGTCTACTAAGACGAGATGATCATGAGCTTGAGGAATGGATTACGAAAGAACGAAAAGCATTTTTTGTAGAGTAAAAAATAAAGAATCTGCTTGCCTCTTAAGGTTTACAAAGGCAAGCAGATTCTTTTTAATAAAATACTTTATCAACATTATATTTAGAGCGGAAAACATTAATGGCATATGTTTCGTAAATTTCACGTTCCATAGGATCTTCGATTTCATATACCTCAATTTTGAAGATTTCTTGACGATGATTTTTCATAGGCGATACATTGTCTTCAAAATGCTTTTTTATACGTTGACGAATTTTACGCGCTTTACCGACAAATAAAAGCTCATTTTTCTCATTGTAAAATAAGAAAATGCCACCTTTGTCTCGTGTGATTTTATGGAAGTCAATAAACCCGTGGTATGGTGTAATAGGTACATCCCCAGGCTTTACATCTTGCTCACGCTGGCGAATCACTACATCTGGTTTTGGAAATTCAATTTTAATCAAGCTAGTTCACGTTCCTCTCTGTTACTAAAGGTATATGTTAACATAATTACAGCATGTTTACCATAAAATTTCATATGTTGCTATGATAATTAGTGTTCATCAAAATTGAGCTGAACATGCATTGTAATGACAAAATATTCTATGTTTTATTGATATTCTTAATTGTTCATGTTACAATTCAATTTAATTAAATAATCTTATCAAGAGAAGCTGAGGGATTTGGCCCGATGACGCTTCAGCAACCTCTAACAAATGTTAGAAAGGTGCTAATTCCAGCAAAGGTATTTTCCTTTGAGAGATAAGAGTGAACGTGGTAAAGTCCTTCTCATTCTATCTCGCATGGAATGAGGGGGATTTTTTAATTTCATAAAAGTGTCATTGTAATCATTACGATTAACACATTTATAAATAAAAGAGAGGGGAATGCAAGATGCCAATTAATATTCCAAAGAACTTACCTGCTGGAGAACATTTACGAGAGGAAAAAATCTTCGTGATGGAAGAGGATCGTGCGAAAACACAACAAATTCGTCCATTAAATATATTAATTTTAAACTTAATGCCTGAGAAAGAGAAGACAGAGCTGCAATTACTGCGCTTACTCGGGAATACGCCACTGCAAGTCAATATTACATTTTTAAATACAGCAACACATGAATCAAAAAATGTTAGTAAATCACATTTACAGCTTTTTTACACAACTTTCCAACAAATTCGTCATCGCCGCTTTGATGGCATGATTATTACGGGAGCGCCTGTAGAGAAAATGGCTTTTGAAGAAGTAAATTATTGGCAGGAAATCTCGCAAATTATGGATTGGTCTAAGAAAAATGTGACATCCATTCTACATATATGTTGGGGGGCACAGGCTGCTTTATATCATCATTATGGGATCGGGAAGGTTGAACTTCCAGCGAAATGCTCTGGGGTTTACTCGCATGTCATTACAGATTTAACAGTGGACTTAGTGCGTGGCTTTAGTGATTTATTTACAGCACCACATTCTCGTTATACATCTGTTTCAATCAATGAAGTACGCAATCATCCTGATTTACGTTTACTGTCCTATTCAGAGGAAGCTGGTGTATTTATTGTGCAGTCCAAGGATAATAAAAACATTATGATTACAGGTCATCTTGAATATGACGCGACAACCTTAGCAGATGAATACGGACGAGATGTTGCGAAGGGGTTAGACATTGCTGTCCCGGTGAACTATTTCCCGAATGACGACCCAGCAAACGAGCCCATTAATACATGGCGTGCCCACACCCATTTATTATTCTCAAACTGGTTGAATTACTATGTTTATCAGGAAACACCATATGAATGGGATTTCGTTGATGAAATTGAATATCATATTTAATTAAATTTAAGGTTCAAAAGCCCAATGTCTCAACTGATTAGAGTGAGAGGTTGGGCTTTTGCTATTTCACTCTTTGTTCACAAATACTGCCATTTTTTCCTTTGACAATTTCTATAAAGTTGAATCTACATAATGCATGGTATATTATTTTATCAAATGATAGATTTAACTATCATTTTAAATTTGCTGAAAGAAGGGATTCATGATGATTAGTGTAGAGGATGTTCCAAAACCAAAAACATTTGGTCCACTTGGCCATTTGCCTTTAATCGATAAAGAGCAGCCAACATTATCACTTTGTAAGCTTGCAGAAGAGTATGGGCCGATATATCGATTAGAAATTCCAGGTTATACTAGCTTAGTAATATCTGGTCATGAATTGGTAGCTGATGTTTGTGATGTTTCTCGTTTTGATAAACAGATATATAGTGAGTTGGAAAATGTTCGTGCTTTTGGCGGTGATGGTCTATTTACAAGCAGAACAACTGAACCGAATTGGCAAAAGGCTCATAACATCCTACTTCCCACGTTTAGTAAACATGCTATGAAAGATTATCATTCGATGATGATAGATATTAGTACACAGCTGATACAAAAATGGGAACGCTTAAATCCGATGGAGGAAATTGATGTCCCTGAGGATATGACACGATTGACGCTAGATACAATTGGACTTTGTGGCTTCAATTATCGCTTTAATAGCTTTTATAGAGAAACACATAGCCCTTTTATTATGAGCATGGTCCGTGCTTTAAATGAAGCTATGTTAAAAAGTTCCCGATTAAAGATACAAAATCTGATGATGGTTGGCACAAGGCGCCAATTTAACGAAGACATTGAAACAATGTTTACATTAGTAGATAAAATTATTGAGGAGCGAAAGGCAAGAGGTACGCAGGAGCAGATAGATTTACTAGGCCGCATGTTAAATATAAAAGATCCAGACACAGGAGAAACACTGAGCGATGAAAATATTCGTTATCAAATCATCACATTTTTGATAGCCGGACATGAAACGACTAGCGGATTGCTGTCCTTTGCACTCTATTTTTTAATCAAGCATCCTGAAGTTTTAGAGAAGGCTTATGCTGAAGTTGATCAAATCTTGACTGAAGAAACACCGACATATGAACAGATTTTACAGCTAAAGTACATTCGCCTAATTTTAAATGAATCATTACGATTATGGCCGACAGCACCTGGCTTTGAGCTTTATGCAAAAGAGGATACTGTCATTGGCGACAAGTACCTGATTAAAAAAGGTGACAATATCAGTGTCCTACTGCCACAGCTTCATCGTGATAAAAATGCGTGGGGTGAAAATGCGGAACAATTTTATCCAGAGCGCTTTGAAGATTCTCAGAATGTTCCTACACATGCCTTTAAACCGTTTGGAAATGGTCAGCGTGCCTGTATCGGCATGCAATTTGCCCTTCATGAAGCAACATTGGTATTAGGAATGATTCTACAGCGTTTTGAATTAATCGATTATGACAATTATCAATTAAAAATACAGCAAACTCTAACGATAAAGCCAGGTGATTTTAAAATTCGAGTAAAGCAGCGTAATCGAGTAATTGATCCGGAAAAGACAGTAGCACCTCAGCGACAAGAAAAAATGTATCCTCTACCAAAACCTAGTGTAGAGAATGCAAAAATGTCTTTGCTAATCCTCTATGGTTCTGATTTAGGAACTACTGAAAGAATTGCCAAACAGTTAGCAGATGAAGCTGTTCTGTATGGTATTCGAAGTGAAGTCGCTACGCTAGATGAGTATGCTGGAAAATTACCTAAAGAGGGCGCTGTACTAATTGTTTGCTCTTCTTATAATGGTCATCCCCCAAGAAACGCTCGAAAGTTTCTTGCATGGCTAGAGAATAGTAATGAGAATAGTCTAAAAGGAATAAATTATGCTGTGTTTGGCTGCGGAGATCGAAATTGGCATTATACGTATCAAAAGGTCCCTCGAACAATAGATGAACAGCTTGCCATTAAAGGGGCTACAAGAATTTTGCCACATGGGGAAGCGGACGTAAGTGCAGATTTTGAAAAGCAATTGGAGAACTGGCTAGAACAACTGTGGAGAACCATGAAAGTGACATATGATTTAACGTTAGATGACAATATGCTACTAGAACAAACAAAATTGTCCATTCAAGTTGTAAAAGGCTTAGCAACGGTACCACTTGCTTTAAAACACGGTGCCCGTTATGCATCGATTATAAAAAATGAAGAGCTTCAAACAGCCAATAGTGACCGAAGTACACGTCATATTGAAATTGCATTGCCAAAGGAATTAAGCTATCAGGAGGGGGATCACCTTGGCGTGATACCCAAAAATAGCAGCAAGCTCATCCATCGAGTTCTTCGTCGATTTAAATTGAATGCCAATGATCAGCTAATCATTTCGTCTAATGGAAATGGGTTGCATCTTCCTACAGATTTTCCGGTTAGCTTATACGAGGTGCTTGCCACTAGTGTTGAATTGCAGGAGACTGCTAGTCGTATACAAATACGAGAGCTAGCGGTTTATACAGAGTGTCCGCCACATAAACGTGAATTAGAGCATTTATTACAAGAAGATATTTATAAGGAGCAGGTATTAAATAAACGGTTATCCATGCTAGAGCTTCTTGAAATGTACGAAGCCTGTGAATTACCATTTGAAAAATTTATAGCCTTACTACCTCCTTTAAAGCCTAGATATTACTCTATTTCTAGTTCACCAAAGGAAGATCCTGAACGCCTAAGCATTACAGTAGGTGTAGTAAGGGAACCAGCCTGGAGTGGTCGAGGAGACTATCATGGCGTAGCATCAAATTATTTGGCACAGTGTCAACCAGGGGAGTCACTAGTAATGTTTATACGCTCAGTTGATTCAGGATTCCAGCTGCCAGAGGATGCGACTACATCGATTATAATGGTTGGACATGGAACTGGCGTAGCACCATTTAGAGGTTTTTTACAGGCTCGCGCTGCCATGAAAAAGCGAGGAATTCCCCTTGGGCAAGCACATCTATTCTTCGGCTGTAGAAATGAGGCTGATTTTATTTACCGTGAGGAGCTTGAGCAATTTGAAAAGGATGGAATTGTGACACTACACACGGCATTTTCCCGTAAAGAAGGAACTCCGAAAGCTTATGTGCAGCAAGTAATGGAGCCATATTCCTCAAATATCATCGAAATGTTAAATAATAATGGACGATTATATGTTTGTGGAGATGGTAATCATATGGCACCAGCTGTAGAAGCTATGCTACAGCAGACTTATCAATCTAAAAAAGGGGTAGGAGAGAAGGAGGCAATAGACTGGTTAGAGCAGCATCAGCATAACAGAAAGTATGCGAAGGATGTCTGGGTTCAGAATGGGTAGTGGTATTCATAGCAGTGCAAAATGTTTTATTTCCTTGTAAGAACAGCCTTCACGATGGGCAAGTAGGTTGAATTCCAGTGTCCTGTATTCTACAATTGTATCAATTGGTAGTATACACTATCTAGTATTCACCTTATTTTTGGAAAGAAGTGAAGCATGATGAAAAACGCAAAAGAGGCTAGGCTTCATGCTATATTAGATGCAGCTACAGAGCTCCTCGTCGAAAAGCCGACAGCATCCTTAACCGACATCGCTAACTATGCTGGTATTGGTATCGCTACATTACACCGCTATATTGAAAACAGGGATCAACTAATGTTGCAATTAGGTTTCAGAGCTGTTCAGGTTGTCAGCGAAACCATAAATGAAATACCAGTGGATGAGGAAAAGCTGGAATCCTATATCCCGAGACTTGTTGAGGCTTTAATTCCATTAGGAGATAAAATTTATTTTCTTGCACATGAATGCTCTGTGAATTACAGTTCCGAACTTTTGGCTGCTGAGGATCAGCTTAAGGAGCCGATTAGACAGACAATTATCCAATTACAAAAACAAGGGTATTTACGTCAGGATATGACTAGTGAATGGATGCTTAATGTCTTATACTCACTCCTATTTACGATGTGGCAGCAAGTACAGGAGGGGAATATCGCCAAAAACTCAGCTGCATTGTTAATTATGGAAACAGTGTTTAACGGGATTAAGGCGAAATAAATGATTAAAATGATGACCTGGCTAATTTATAAGGTCATCATTTTTTAATGGTCATTTGTATCTTGATCAATTTTTACATCATTTTCATTTGGCTTATTATCTTTTTGGCTTTCTAGTTCAAGTTTATTCTCATTTTGTGCGTCATTTTTAGAATCGCTCTCTTTATGATTATCACCCTTTGAAGCATTATGGCTGTTATTCTCACTATCTTTCTGCGCATGATTATTGTTATTTGTTTGATTTTCATTGCTATTTTCACCTTGTGAATTCCCATCTATTTTGCGAATCTTCGCGATTATCAGCAACGTTAACGGTAAAATAACAGTAAATATCGCAGAAAATATAGGCCAAATTTCATTATTGTAGACATTGGAATGAACAATATTAGGATGAATAATTTGAGAAAGACCAATCATTAATAAACCAAATGGAAAAATAAGTGGACGATGATCCTGTATCTTACATAACTGCGCTACACCAATGACTGAGGCGTAAAAATACATAAATGTTCGAATATAAATAGATATAATCCACATGCCTGCCATAATAATTTCAATGCGCTGCAAAAAATTACCAATTGAAATTCTTTGCGCCAATGCATAGCTAGGAAAGGTGCGAGAGGCGGTATTTGAAGGACCAAGCACAAGGATACACAGGGTAATTATTATAATTAAGACAATACCACCGATAATTGCTCCAATGTAAAATCCCTTTTGTGCAGATTTTTGGACATTCACAGCAGATGGGAAAAGCATTAGCAGTACAACAAGTGGAAAAGAAAAAATACTCATAAATCGAATAATACTATATAAAAAGGATTTTTTAGGTGTTTCCAAGATTGGCTGTACATTATCGAAGCTAATCTGAGGTGTGATACAAACTGCAAAGATGATAAAAATCAAGATAAAAATGGGAAATAGAATCTCTGTAGAACGAGCAAATACTTCTATACCGAGAAAAGCAGCATACACAATGATAATACTAAACAGCAGTGCAAATGCCATCGTAGGGGTTTCTGGCATTACTTCTGTTTTCATAAAAATGCCAATAAAATATAATAATTCCCCTGAGGAAAGAAAGGTAAGAAAAATAAAGCCGACCGCTGTAAATTTCCCCAAAAAGCGACCTAGTATTTTTTCATTTGCCTCAATAAATGTAAGGGAAGGTGTGCGTTTTCCTAAAGAAATATATAGCTTTACTAAGATAAAGCTTATTGCGACTCCGATAATTGCCGCAATCCATGCATCTTGCTTTGCCGCACTTGCTATAGTGGCAGGAATAATTAATATGGCAGTTCCAATAGAAAAGAGAAGGGTGATGATCATAAATTGTCTTGAACTAATGATTTCCTTTTCCATTATGAGCAACCCCTTCTTTTTTATTTTGTAAGTGAAACAATTAGATCTCTGATTGGCGAAAAAATAAACGTGATAAAGTCAAGTGGACTTGGAATCTTAAGCTTTAATGCGATGCCAATATTTATTGCAGTAGCCAATATTAAAATAACTGAAAAAGTAATGATCGTTTTGGTTTCTTTTTTTTTCTTTAATTGTGGAATAAAAGCAAAGGCAATTATAGACGAAATAATAAGGATAAATAGCGTCATTACCATGACCTTACTCCTCCTTTTTGGATTTATGCAATAATGAGTTTTGTATAGTTCCTAATCCCTGTGTATTAACATGAACCTCAACGTTAATAGGAAGTTCAGGGAAAATTGTCTCCCAGTCATTTTTTATTTTTTTCCACTGTTTAGCATCTGAACGATGGAGTACTTCGCTGAAACCAAAAACATCGACTTGATAATTTTGCTGAACGGTTCTGATTGTATGTTCAACTTGTTGTTTAATCATTTTCTCCGTTTTTTTATTTATATATTTAATGGATTTATTGTTAGAAAGCTTCATATCACATTCAACTTCTCCAACATTTTGTTCTACGTCAATATGCACATTTATATGAGGAGAGCCCTTTTTAAAATTACCTTTTACTTTGGTAGTTGATTTGGTAATTTCAGTTGATAGTGTACCTCCTTTTGTGCAAGGGATAATCTCAATGGTGCTCTCTATTTTGTCATTGATAAAGCTAAGGCCTCTACTTTCATCTTCTGTTAAAAGTCCGATATATCTATCTTTTTTAAAGACGGCTAATCCAGCATATTTTAAAAGTACAGGGGTTTTCACTTTTTTTACATTTGTCTGATCCATACCTAATTTTGGATCACCATGTATTTCAATAGCTGAAAGGATAGCGCTTTTTTCATTGTTGTTTAAAGTATTAACTAAATCATCGATATTGATGGAAATGGTGGAGCCCCAAACTTTTTCTGACACTCTCAAAGAATTTAGCATTTTGTTGGCTGGTACTTTTTCAATCGGTGTTAACACATTTAAAACATCTTTTGCAGTTGCCTGATGAGAGAGGATGACATCAAAATCATTTCGAAATTCATGGTCTCTGGAAATTAAATCCAGCGCTTCGTTTATTCCCTCTTTCGCTAATTCCTCACCGATAACAACAATCCGAAGATGAGAAAAATAGGGTTTCCTAGCTGCTAAAGCCGTCATTTTTCGAACAGCTTCAAAAATGGTTTCTCCTGTTGCATGATAGGTAATGACAGGAGTTCGTCCAGTAGATGGCTGCCTAGTAGAAATTTCACTAGGATCTACCACTTGAATTGATAATTCATATTCATCATCAACCTTATCCACCCCTAATGCGACGACAATTGCTAATTCATTTAGTTCACGCTTACTCCAGCAACCACTTAGTAGTAAAGGGAGGATGAGGAGGAAACAAATTAAGCTGAATTTTGACATGTGCCATTCCTCGTTTATACATTAGATTTATTTCTTTTTTTCGTATCCAAATACTTATGTCCTCTAACATTATTTTTTTGACTGACTAAGCGTGGTCGAGTCAATAGCGCTCTTCGAGGAAATAATACTAACGCATCTTTTTGATCCTTTAAAATTAGTGGACCGAATGGACTTAAATACGGCACACCAAAAGAGCGAATGCTGCATAAATGTAGGATAATGATTATAATTCCAAACATAACACCAAATAAACCTAGCATTGCTGCTACAATCATTAATGGAAAACGTAGAACTCGAATGGTGTTTGATAAGCCATAGGCAGGGAACAGGAAGCTACAAATCGCGGTTAAAGATACTATAATTACCATTACAGCCGATACAATTCCTGCTTCAACGGCTGCCTGACCAATGACTAAGGTTCCCACAATGGATACAGCAGGTCCAATGGTTCTTGGCATACGAAGACCTGCTTCTCGTAACACCTCAAAGGCAACCTCCATAATAAGTGCTTCAACCACTGCAGGGAAGGGAACGCCTTCTCGTTGGGAGGCAATACTAATAAGCATAGCGGTTGGAAGCATTTCTTGATGAAAGGTGGTAATAGCTACATAGAGTGACGGTGCCACCAATGCTAGGCTTATTCCTAAAAATCTTAATAACCGAATAAGAGAGCTGATGATCCAATTTTGATAGTAATCCTCCGCAGATTGTAAAAAGGAAGTAAATAAAGCGGGTACCACCAACACAAAGGGTGTACCATCCACTAAAATAGCAATTTTCCCGTCTAACAATTCTCCAGCAATAACATCAGGTCGTTCAGAATTATAGATTGTTGGAAACAATGTGAATCTAGAATCTTGAATAAAATCCTCAATATAGCCACTTTCTAGAATGCCGTCAATGTTAATACGATCTATGCGTGCTAGAACCTCTGCCACTATTTTGTCATTTGCAATGCCATTTATATACATAACAGCTACATCTGTTTGCGTTACCTCTCCAACCACACGAGATTTTATCCAAAGATTAGGACTTTTTATTTTTCGGCGGATAAGGGCTGTGTTTGTGCGTAACGTTTCAGTAAAGGATTCCCTGGGACCTCTAATTACAGATTCTGTTGATGGTTCTGTAACCTCTCGATCTTTTGCACCTTTTGTACTTGTCACGATACCAATAGTACATCCATTTAATAAAATGACTGTATTGCCATTTAAAATTTCGGTATATAGTGCAGAGAAATGAGAAATATTATTTGCGTCACCGACTGTCAAACAAGATTCTCTTATATATTGATGAATAGCTTCTATATCTGTTTCTGAGCCATTTGCTTCAACCATATCGTGCATGAGCTTATCAATAACAGTATCCGAAATGGTTGTTTTATCAGATAAGCCATCCATATAAACAATTGCGATTGTATGCTTGTCAGCTTTTCCAATCAGTATTTCTCGGATAACCAAATCATTACTATTTCCAAGTGTGTTTCGAATCAGTTTGACATTGCTCGAAAGTGAACTATATAGGAGTTCATTGTTGGAATTTGGTTGGGAGGCATCTGTACTTTTTGAAACGGACATTTACTTTCCTCCTCCAAGTGTGCATTCACTACCAATAGAATGGACAAATTTCAGGATAGATAAACAAAGGTAGGAAATTATTCTATTTAATTGTTGGGGAAATGAAAAAGCCGTGTTCCCCTCGTAGAAACGAAAGGAAACACGGCTTTATTTACGATAGTCATATTTTAATTCATCGTTTGTAGCATCAATATCTACATGTAGGTTATGGTTATTAAAAAACCATACATCTTTTTCATCAATATAGTAGGTAACTCCATCAATCACTGTTTTAACACCAATCTCGATTGGTTCCTCACGAGTCATACCAAGAGAAAAGCCTTCATGAAATGGACTGGAACCTCCGTATCTTGCATAAAAACGAATGGTATCGCCTGTTTCTACTTCCATTTCTCGTTTAAACCAATGTAGGGCTTCATCTGTTAGTGCAATATTCATTAGAATGCTCCTCTCTTTGCTACAGCCATTTCACCTTTGGCTCGGTCCCATTTTTAATGCGGCCAATGTTTGCGCGGTGACGATAAATAATAAAGGTGAATAAACATGCGACTAAAATGCTTAACGCAAAATCACCTGTAACAAAATAATAAACGATTGAATAAATAAGTGCTACTAAAGCGGCAATCATGGATGTTAAACTTACAATCTTTGTGACTTTTAACATTACAATGAACGTAATAAAAAGTAAGACAAATAATGGCCATGTATATCCTAAGAGAACGCCAGCGGATGTCGCTACGGCCTTCCCTCCGCGGAAGCTTGCAAAAATAGGGAACATATGACCAATAACCGCTATAAGTCCAAGAATTAACGAGTGTATGGAGACTTCGGAAAATATCGGTAGTGCTACTAACAATACAGCCGCTGTCCCTTTTAAGACATCCATAATGGTTACGACAATTCCTGCTGTTTTTCCTAAGATACGGAAGGTATTCGTGGCACCCAGATTACCACTACCATGTTCACGAATGTCAGTTTTATAAAAAATTTTGCCTATCCATAATCCAGAAGGTATAGAGCCAATTAGATAAGCACATAAAATAATAAGTCCATTTACCATAGTTGGACTCCTTTCATTGGTAATTCATCACTTGGTACTAATAGTTTGTAACAAGTATTTTACACTTTTTCTTGATAATCTACAACGGCATGAAGGAGATTTCATGACGTTCCTTGAATTCAATACAAAAGATAACTATTTTTTCAAGGGTTTCGATATGTATAATGATTGAGGTTAGGCTATTTGACACGAGTATCCTAACATCAAGACAATCCTTTTCTAAAAATATAGGTAAAATGGCAATTTTGTCAATCATCCTTTCCTTTGGTAGAATAGAAGTCTATCTTAAATTTCATGGAAATGCTAGTATAAATCATCAGTCAGACAGAAGATACCCACTTAGTTGTTCATACATATCCACTCTTATTCAAGTGGCTATCAAATGCTTCTGCATGAAGAATTGAAAACCTTCACGAGCTATCTTTGTTTTAGCTGAAAGTTTATAATCGGTTATTAGTCATTCGATGTCTTATCTTGAAGCGGTAATGTTCTTGTATCGAAAGCTTAGCCTCAGATACAGACAACTTTTACCCTTAAGGGGCGTATGTAGCGGATGATTTTTTAAGAGGAGCTTGATTATGGAGAAATTTGGATGTCATTACGCTGTGGCATAATCGATTTATGCAACAAAAGCTTAGGTCCTTGCGTCAAGGGAATATAACAGCTTATGACAATGCGGATAATTACTTTTAAAAACGAAGAAGCTGTGAGGAATAAAAAATTTTATTGGGCCTGTCGCTAGCTATTGACAGGAAATGCTATTATTATTAGGAAGAGAAGATAAATAGAACATGCGTTTGTTTTTTGGAGGGGAATTTTTTGACGAATAAACAGTCACCAAGCGTCTATAATGATGACGCTATACAAGTATTAGAAGGATTAGAAGCGGTACGAAAGAGACCCGGCATGTATATCGGTTCTACAGATGGCCGTGGTCTTCATCACCTCGTGTATGAAATCGTGGATAATGCGGTGGATGAAGCATTGGCTGGCTTTGGTTCTCATATTATTGTCAAGATTCATAAAGATCAAAGTATTAGCGTGCGAGACTTCGGTCGTGGAATGCCTACTGGTATGCATAAGATGGGAAAGCCAACACCTGAAATTATTTTTACGGTTTTACATGCTGGTGGCAAATTTGGACAAGGCGGCTATAAAACAAGTGGCGGTTTACATGGCGTAGGTTCTTCTGTCGTTAATGCGTTATCAACATTTTTAGAGGTAACCATACATCGCGACGGTAAGAAATATTGCCAACGTTTTGAAAATGGTGGTCATCCAGTTACGACACTTGAAGAAATCGGCAGTACGAAACAGACAGGTACTCTAGTCCATTTTCTACCAGATGACAAGATTTTCTCTGTTACAAAGTTTAATTATGATACACTTGCAGAACGTTTACGTGAGTCAGCATTTTTATTGAAGGGCTTAAAAATTGAGTTAATTGATGAACGCGAGGAAGGCAAAGGTGATGTGTTCTTTTATGAGAACGGCATTGAAGCTTTCGTTGCGTATTTGAATGAGGAGAAAGACGTTCTTCATCCTGTCAAATATGTGGAAGGGATTCAGGATGATATTGAAGTAGAATTTGCATTCCAATATAACGATGGCTATTCAGAAACAATTCTGTCTTTTGTTAACAATGTTCGTACACGTGATGGCGGCACACATGAAACAGGCGCAAAAGCAGCATTAACACGTGTATTTAATGAATACGCAAGAAAGATAGGTCTGTTAAAAGATAAAGATAAAAACCTTGAAGGGACAGATATTCGTGAGGGTCTAGCAGCAATTGTGTCTGTACGTATTCCTGAACATTTACTACAATTTGAGGGTCAAACAAAAGGCAAGCTAGGAACGAGTGAGGCTCGTTCTGCCGTAGATAGTGTGGTCTCTGAGCAAATTTTATATGTACTAGAGGAAAATGCTGAGCTATCTGCATCCCTTGTGCGTAAAGCTATTCGTGCACAGCAAGTTCGTGAAGCGGCTCGTAAAGCACGTGAAGATGCACGAAATGGCAAAAAGAACAAAAAGGCCAGTACCATCCTTTCAGGAAAATTAACGCCCGCACAATCTCGCAATGCAGCGAAAAACGAGCTATATTTAGTCGAAGGAGATTCTGCTGGAGGCTCAGCAAAGCAAGGGCGTGATCGTACATTCCAAGCAATATTACCTTTGCGCGGTAAAGTCATTAATACGGAAAAAGCCAAGCTACAGGACATCATGAAAAATGAGGAAATTTCAACGATTATTCATGCTATTGGTGCAGGTGTTGGTACAGATTTCTCTGTTGAAGATTCAGCCTATGATAAAGTCGTTATTATGACCGATGCCGATACAGATGGTGCACATATTCAAGTGTTGCTATTAACGTTTTTCTACCGTTACATGCGTCCATTAATTGAAGCAGGCAAGGTCTTTATTGCCTTACCACCACTGTATAAAATTTCTAAGGGCACTGGTAAAAAAGAAGTGATTGAATATGCTTGGACTGAAAATGATTTACAGAATGCCATCAAAAAAGTTGGAAAGGGTTACATACTACAGCGCTATAAAGGTCTTGGTGAGATGAATGCAGACCAGCTGTGGGATACGACGATGAACCCAGAAACACGCACATTAATTCGTGTAACGATTGAGGATGGTGCACGTGCTGAACGACGTGTTACAACATTAATGGGCGATAAAGTTGAACCACGTCGTAAATGGATCGAAGCCAATGTAAACTTCGGTATGGAGGATGATTCAAATATTTTAGACAATGAATTCATCCAACAAGAGGAGGACCAAGCATGAGTAGTACGGAAAAGTTTCAAGATTTACCTTTAGAAGAAGTGATGGGTGACCGTTTTGGTCGCTATAGTAAATATATTATTCAAGACCGCGCGTTGCCTGATGCACGTGACGGTCTTAAGCCTGTGCAGCGTCGTATATTATATGCAATGTTTTCTGAGGGGAATACACATGATAAACCATTTCGAAAATCCGCTAAAACAGTCGGGAATGTAATTGGGAACTATCATCCTCATGGTGATAGCTCAGTTTATGAGGCTATGGTGCGCATGAGTCAAGATTGGAAAGCGCGTCATATGCTTATTGAAATGCATGGGAACAACGGGTCAGTAGATGGTGATCCGCCAGCAGCGATGCGTTATACGGAAGCAAGACTTTCAGCTATTGCTGCAGAGATGCTACGTGATATCGGCAAGAAAACCGTTGAATTCGTGCCAAACTTTGATGATCAGGATATGGAGCCAACCGTTTTACCAGCACGCTTCCCGAATTTACTAGTGAATGGCTCAACAGGTATTTCAGCCGGCTATGCAACTGATATTCCTCCACATGCTCTTGATGAGGTGCTTGACGGGGTTCTAATGCGCTTAGAAAAGCCTCACTCAACGGTTGATGAGTTGATGACCGTTATTAAAGGTCCAGATTTCCCAACAGGTGGCATTATTCAAGGTGTTGATGGCATCAAAAAAGCTTATGAAACGGGCCGCGGTAAAATCATTGTCCGTGCACAAGCCGCTGTGGAGCCAATTAAGGGTGGCAAAGAGCAGATTGTCATTACGGAATTGCCATATGATGTTAATAAAGCGAACCTTGTTAAAAAAATAGATGAGCAACGTGTTGATAAGCGTCTAGAAGGTATTGCGGAAATTCGTGATGAATCGGATCGTACAGGTTTACGTGTGGTCATTGAACTGAAAAAAGATGTACCAGGACAAGGTATTTTAAATTATTTATTTAAAACAACAGATTTACAAGTAGCTTATAATTTTAATATGATTGCCATTCATAATCGTCGTCCAACGATGATGACATTGCCATTATTACTTGATGCGTATATTGCACATCAAAAAGAAGTCGTTACCAACCGTTCAATCTATGATTTACAAAAGGCTAAGGATCGTTCGCATATCGTTGACGGCTTAATTAAGGCATTGTCTATTTTAGATGAAGTAATTGCGACAATTCGTTCTTCAAATGATAAAAAAGATGCGAAATTAAACTTACAAACTAAGTTTGACTTTACAGAGGTACAATCAGAGGCGATCGTTAGCTTGCAATTATACCGTTTAACGAACACGGACATTACAGAGCTTCGCCAAGAACAGGATGAATTAAATAAATTAATTGCCAAGCTAGAAGGCATTCTTAATAGTGAGGCAAAGCTTATCCGCGTCATAAAACAGGAGTTGCTTGATATTAAAAAACGCTTTACAGAGCCACGCCGTTCGAAAATTGAACAAGAAATTGAAGAAATCAAAATTACATTAGATGTCCTTGTACCAAGTGAAGAGGTTGTCGTGACTGTGACTAAGGATGGTTATATTAAACGTACTTCCACACGTTCCCATGCAGCCTCAAATGGTCAGGATATTGCGATGAAGGATTCAGATTATTTATTATATGAAGAAAACTTAAATACACAGCATCATCTGCTGCTGTTCACAAATCGAGGCAATTATATTTATCAGCCTGTTCATGAGCTACCAGACATTCGCTGGAAGGATCTCGGTCAGCATATTTCTAGTATTGTGCCAACTGGAGAGGATGAATCCATTATTGCGGTCTATGGTTTCGAGACATTTGAGCAAGCGAATACTTATATTTTAACGGCTACGAAAGATGGACAAATTAAACGCTCGCCTTTAGCAGATTATGCAGTTACCCGTTATTCGAAGCCGATAAAGACAATGAATGTTAAAGCTGGCGATGAAATGATTTTTGCAGATTTTGTAACGGATGACACTGAATTACTATTAACAACCGATACAGCCTATGCGATTCGTTTCCCAACGGAGGAATTACCAGTAACTGGTGTCAAAACTGGTGGTGTTAAAGGAATTACCTTAAAAGATGGGGAAGCATTAGTGGGTATCAATGTTTTACAGCCAAACGACACAGAATATGTTGTTATTGTAACGCAGCGTGGTGCTGTTAAGAAAATGAATGTAGCTGAAGTTGAGATGGCAAGTCGCGCAAAACGGGGCTTAAAGGTGTTAACTGAATTAAAAGCTAACCCTCATCGTATCGTTGCAGTAGTCAAGGCTACAGATGAGGAGCATGTTATCATTGAAACTGAAAAAGGTGTGCAAGAGGTTATTGATGTACAAGCATTAACGCGAGCAGATCGTCATTCAAATGGCTCATTCAAGGTAGATATTGCAACTGATGGACAGATTTCACATGTATTAACAGTAAAAAAAGAACAAAACCCAAGCTGATCTCTTAATGAGAAGGACACTAAAAAAAGTCGATTTGCCACAAAAATGTGATGCAAATTGACTTTTTTAGTTATTTAGTGCCCTTCTTTAATTGTTGTTCAGTACCAGATAAATAATGGTATTAATATAAAATTAATGAAAAGATGAAACCAACGAGCAATGTGCTTTGTCTAACTTATACAAATTGATGAAGGGAGGGAATTGCTTGGAGAAACAACAAAGAGATATACATTTACGGGAGGTTATGGATTTATACGGTCATTACTTACTTCGACTAGCTTATACATATGTAAAAAGTAAAGAAAGGGCAGAGGATATTGTACAGGAAGTATTCATCCGCTATTACATTCATATGGAGCAATTTGAAGGACGTTCTAGTGTCAAAACTTACTTATACCGTATGGTCGTCAACGAGTGTCACAATTACTTTAAGAGCTGGACATATCGGAAAACAGAGTTAACTAATCTTTTTAAAAAGCAGGAAGCCTCTACTTCAGTGGAATCTCAAATTTTAAAGCAGGAGGAAATGGATGTTATTGCTCATAGCATTACAACATTAGAAACGAAATATCGAGAGGTCCTTTGGCTTTATTACTATGATGAACTATCTATCACCGATATCGCATCCATTTTACAATGTTCAGTCAATACAGTGAAAACAAGGCTAGCAAGAGGGAGAAAACGAGTAGGCATCCAATTAGAAAAGGAGGGATTTTATAATGGAAATGAATTTACGTAATCGATTAAAGGCTACTATACCAGATCAATTAGCATTAACTCCCCAAAAAAAAGAAGAGATTTTAGAAGCTGCTCATGTAAGATTTGAGCAACAGCAAACCCCTGTAAAAAAACATGTGTGGAAGCCCGTAGCAGTAGGATTTTCAGCTTTAGCACTTACAGCATTACTAAGTTATCCATTTATAGATGAAATAAAGGAACAATTGATGATTTCGCAAATAAGTGAACAATCCTATGAAGAAGTTAGTATCCCTGGTCGATCTGCTAATACATTATCTACAGCTGTCTTTGATGATGCAACGAACTCCTTTTATTATTACGAGGGTAATACCATTTATTCCTATGCACTCGATACACATATTGAAAAAGCGGAAGTAACAAGTGAATTCCCTATTTCAGAAATGTTAGTAAATGAAGATTGGCTTGCTTGGATGGCTGATGATAGGAATTCTGTGTTTGTAAAAAATAGAGAAACATTAGAGGTCAAAGGCTTTTCTACGGAAACTTTTATGGGTTTAGAAGATGATACGCTACTGACAGAAATGTCTGACACAAGGACAGGTCATACCATTTATAGCTTAACAAATTTGCGTACAAACGAGGTAAAACAATTTAAACAAGCCTTTGATAATAGTGCAGTAAGTCAGCCAATTTATCAGGACAATCAGTTGCTCCTACCAAGAGCCTTTAAAAAAGATGGAGTAGAAACGGTCAGCTTTACGCTCTATGATGTTGGAACGGAAAAAGAAAAACAATACGATTTACCTTTGAAAGGCATACATGACGTGGCACTTACTGACCATAAAATCTATGCCTCCTTTAGAACTGAAGATAGCTTAGAGACAGGATATGTTGATTTAGTAGATGGCTCCTATCATAAACTTGATGGTAAAAAAGCCCTTACTTTAACAGCCTATCAAAATAATCTTGCTATTTACGAATGGATACCGAAAGAGGAACATTACCGCTTTAGATTATATCAAGTCGAAGAAGATGGTTCATTAACACCACTTTACGCCTTTAAAGATGTTTCATTAGCTCTTTTAATACCACGTTATACAAAGGAAGGAACATTACAGGTATTTGGGCTAAATGAAAAGTATCTCACGGAGGATGGAATTCATGAAGCGAAAGATGATGCAATTAAAATATTTTTACAGCGTTATTATTAAATAGTGCCTTGTCATTTGCAGTGAGATATGGGTATAATAATCATCGAAAAGTTCATATGGAAAGAATGTAGGGGGGCTGGTAGTTGCCAGCTGAGATTGTGTCCGTTAGACGCTGACCCTTTGAACCTGATTTGGCTCGTACCAGCGTAGGGAACATCTATTCAAAAAAAGTAAATTTTTGATATTGATTGACAACGTCTGGGAGAAATCCTGGGCGTTTTTTTGTTAAATGTACATGTCTTGGGTGCAGACAATCCATAAATACGCTTTCTTCTGGTTAAAACATTCATTCATGAACACTTTCACACTATTTACTGGGAGGAATCAGCATGAAAAAATGGTTATTGGTTCTTATGGCTACCCTTTTAACATTAGCGGGCTGTAGCGAAAAAAAGGATGCCAACAAGGATGAGCATGCATTGAAAAAGATATCTGTTGTACTCGATTGGGCACCAAATACAAATCATACAGGGTTATATGTTGCTAAGAAATTAGGTTATTTTGAAGAGCAGGGCTTAGATGTTGATATATTACAACCTGGTGACGCAGGAGCGGATCAGCTTGTAGCATCTGGCAAGGCACAATTTGGCGTAAGCTATCAGGAGGGAATTACACAGGCTCGTGTACAGGGTGTACCTCTAGTATCGATTGCAGCGATTATTCAGCATAATACTTCTGGCTTTGCCTCAATAGCTTCTAAAGGCATTACATCACCGAAGAAATTTGAAGGGAAAACATATGGCGGCTGGGGAGCTCCATTAGAGCAGGCCGTACTACAATCATTAATGCAAACTGAAAATGCGGATATTAATAAATTAGATATTATTAATGCTGGTGATATAGATTTCTTTACAATGATGAAAAAAGATATTGATTTTGCATGGATTTATTATGCTTGGACTGGGATTGAAGCTGAGCTTCGTGGTGAAAAACTGAACATGCTGTATTTAACAGATTATAGTGACCAACTGGATTATTATACACCCGTTCTTGCTACAAATGAAAAAATGATTAAGGATGATCCAAAGACCGTTGAAGCATTTGTCGCTGCCGTGGCAAAGGGCTATGAATACGCGATCAGTAATCCAAGTGAGGCGGCAGATGTTTTACTTGAGGCAGTACCTGATTTAGATAAAGATCTTGTGCATAAAAGTCAGGAGTGGCTGGCAGATAAATATCAGGATGACGCTGCTCAATGGGGCGAGCAAAAGCTAGCTGTCTGGGAAAACTATGCGAAGTGGATGACTAGCAACAACGTTTTAGAGGGCGAATTTAACGCAGAACAAGCATTTACAAACGACTTTTTACCGAAAAAGGAGACGAAGTAACATGGCAAACTCATTAATCAGTGTGCAAATTATTCCGAAAACAGAAAAATATGAAGATGTTATTCCATTTGTTGATGCGGCCATTGCTATTATTGATGCCTCAGGCGTGAAATATGAGGTGCACCCTTTAGAAACAACAATGGAGGGTGAGCTGACAACGTTATTACAAATTATTGAACGAATGAATATTAAGATGATAGAGCTTGGTGCCATCAATGTTATTACACAAGTGAAAATTTTATATCAACCATCCGGTATTACAATGGATACATTAACGGAGAAATACCAGTGATGAAGCAGGCAATACAAAAGGGAAGGTCGATAATTTTTATCGCCTTCCTCTTATTCATATGGGAGCTAATCGTGCGTTTAGCAGACATCCCACATTGGTTATTACCGTCACCAAGTGCTATTTTAACAGAAGGGATACGATCGTTTGAAACATTTATGCCTCATGCCTTTGCAACAGTACAATTAGCTTTACTAGGACTTACGATTGGCATATGTTGTGGACTAGCAGTTGCTGTTCTCCTACATCGTTTTTCATTTATTCGAGAGCTATTTTATCCCATTCTTATTATGTCACAAAACGTTCCAATACTTGTCCTAGCGCCCTTGTTAATTATTTGGTTTGGCTTTGGTTTATTACCTAAGCTTATCATTATTTGCCTGGTATGCTTTTTTCCGATTGTTATTGCAGCAATGGATGGCTTTCGTCAAACCTCACCAGAGTTGAAGCATTATTTTGAGATGATTGGGGCAACAAAGGCACAAACCTTTTGGAAGCTAGAATGGCCATTTGCATACCCATCTATTTTTTCGGGCATTAAAATTGCCGCTACCTACAGCGTTATGGGGGCTGTTATTGCGGAATGGCTAGGTGCTAAAAAGGGGATAGGAGTCTATATGACATTGGCACAGTCATCATTTCGTACAGATCGTGTGTTTGTGGCCATTTTGGCTATTATATGCTTAAGTTTAGTGTTATTTAGCGCTATTCGACTGCTAGAAAAAATCATTGTGAAGGGGAGAGGATTCCATGCTAAGCGTTCAAAATATTGATAAATCCTTTGATTCTCTTCAGGTCATTCAAGATTTATCCTTTGAGGTAAAGGACGGTGAATTTGTGGCAATCATTGGTCCATCTGGTAGCGGGAAAAGCACGCTATTTCAACTAATTGGTGGTGTTTCTTCTATTGATAAGGGAGCCATTTTATTAGATGGTACAGATATACAGCAAAAAAGAGGAACTATTGGCTATATGCCTCAGCAACCCTGCTTACTACCATGGCGAACCATTTTAGAAAATGTCACAATTGTAGAGGAGCTTCAGCAAAAGCCGAATGTGGAACTTGCCAAGGAGTGGTTAGCAAAAGTGGGTCTTGCTTCATTTATTAATGCCTATCCGAATGAGCTATCTGGCGGTATGCAACAACGAGTGTCCTTTATCCGTGCAATAGTTAGTGACAAGCCTATATTATGCTTAGATGAGCCATTTTCTGCACTAGATGAGTTTACGAGACTGGAAATGCAGGCTTGGCTATTATCCATTTGGGAAAAATATCGAAAATCCATTTTATTTGTTACCCATAGTATTGAGGAAGCGCTATTTTTGGCAGATCGGATTATTGTGCTATCAAAACGGCCAGCAACAATTAAAAAAGAAATAATTGTTCCTTTTGCACGACCACGACAAGAGAAGATTCGTCATTCTGAGACATTTACAGCATTAAAAGAGCAATTATTTATGTTTTTAAAAGAAGAAAAGGATGATGCTTATGTTGATTGATGCTCATATTCATTTAGATCAGTATCAAGACAACGAGATACCCTCTTTACTAGAGGCGGCTGAATATGTTATTGCTGTCAGTATGAATCTTGCATCATGTGAAAAAACATGGATGCTATCGAAAACCTATAAAAATGTAAAGGCTGCATTTGGCTTTCATCCGGAGCAAGTCTTACCTAGTAAAATGGAAATGGATGCTTTATTTAATTGGATACGTCAACATGCTCATGAAATGATAGCAATAGGGGAAGTAGGTTTGCCTTATTATTTAAAGCAAGAAAAATCTATTGATTATCGTCCATATACAGCATTATTGGAAAGGTTTATTTTGTTAGCAAAGGAATTAGATAAACCAATTATTTTACATGCCGTTTATGAGGATGCAGCATTTGTTTGTGATTTGCTTGAAAAACATCAAGTAACGAAAGCCCATTTCCATTGGTTCAAGGGAGATGAGAAAGTAATAGAACGCATGATCCAGAATGGCTATTTTATTTCTGTTACACCTGATTGTACATATGAGGAGGAGATTCAACAGCTTATTACGAGATATCCAATCGAGCTAATCATGGTAGAAACGGATGGGCCTTGGCCATTTGAAGGTCTTTTTGAAAATAAACGTACATCTCCCTGGATGATGAATCATTCTATAGCGGCTATTGCATCAATAAAGGGGATATTAACACAGGAAGCGGCTCAAATAATTACACAAAACACTAGATCATTTTACAATCTATCATAAATAAAAAAGCAGTATATAGAATGTTTATTCATCTATACGCTGCTTTTTGTATTTTGTGAAGTTGCGTTCTAAGGTTTCTTGCCTTGTCTTTGTGACACGTTCATGTGTACTAAAAGGGGAGGATTGACGATCGATTTCAACATTTTTTCCTTTTGTACGCTTTAAATGCATACGTTTCTTTTTGGCTTTTGATTGTGACATAGTAATACCTCCAATTGCTTATTATCAATATAATACTGAATAAAACAGAAAATGTAAAACCTCGTAAGTAACTTACTTACGAGGTAGTTGTCATATTATTAGTGAGATACGTCTTGTACAGAAATACCTGTGTTTGCTTTAACATCCACTTCGCGATATTTCTTGTCATCACTTTCTTTAGAAAGTAATGTTCCAATGAAACCACCAAGGAAACCAAGAGGTACCAAAATTAATGCTGGATTTGTTAACATAATTAACGGTTCACCCACGAAAATTGCTTTTCCTTCAACTGGATTCCAGATGTTTGGTGACACTGCAACAAGTACTAATGCAGAGATTAAGCCTGTTAACATTGCCGTTACAGCACCAGCTGTGTTAAAGCGTTTCCAATAAATTGTATAAATGATTACTGGTAGGTTAGCAGAACCTGCAATACAGAATGCAAGTGATACTAAGAACGCTACGTTTAATGTTTGTGCACCAAGTGCTAAAAGGATAGAAACAATTGAAATTGTAATCGAACCGATACGAGCTGCAAGTACTTGCTCTTTTTCTGTAATTTTTCCTTTTTTAATGATTTGACCATAAATATCATGAGAAAGGGCAGACGCTCCAGAAAGTACAAGACCTGCTACTACCGCTAAAATTGTTGCAAATGCTACCGCACAAACGAATGAGAATAGAATGTCGCCACCAAGTGCTTCTGCAAGAAGTGGAGCAGCCATGTTACCAGCTGCGTTTGCCTCAATAATAGCTTCTTTACCAACGAATTTTGCTGCACCGAAGCCTAGGAAAATTGTTAGTACATAGAAGATACCTACAATCCATGTAGCCCAAATAACTGAAGAACGAGCTGTCTTCGCATCTTTTACTGTAAAGAAGCGCATTAGGATGTGTGGAAGACCAGCAGTACCTAATACAAGAGCGATTAACATTGAAATTGTATCAATACCATTTGTATATTTAAGACCAGGATTTAAATAAGCTGCACCGCTTTCAGTAGCAGTTGACATATCCTTGAACATTGTAGCAATGCTGAAGCCGAACTCTTTTAATACTAAGAATGAAATAATGACAGTACCTAACATTAAAAGACATGCTTTAATAATTTGTACCCAAGATGTAGCAGTCATACCACCGAATAATACATAAGTTGTCATCATAACACCTACGATTAACACGGCAATCCAATAGTCGATCCCTAAAAGTAATTGAATAAGTGCTCCTGCACCAACTAGTTGTGCAATCATGTAGAATAAAACAATTGTAATAGTGCTTAAAGCTGCTGTACCACGAACCTTTGAGCTATCAAAACGCGCTGTAATCATGTCAGCTAAAGTAAATTTACCAAGGTTACGTAATGGCTCTGCAACAATGTATAATACCACTAAGTAGGCTACTAAATAACCGATAGAGAAGAAGAATCCATCAAATCCAAATAATGCAACTGCACCTGCGATTCCTAAGAAAGAGGCTGCTGATAAATAGTCACCAGCAATAGCTAGTCCATTTTGCCAGCCTGTTAATCCACCGCCTGCAGTATAGAAGTCACTTGCTGAAGAAGTACGTTTAGATGCCCACCATGTAATAACTAATGTTAAACCTACAATGGCAACGAAAAAGAATATGGCTGTAAAACTCATTCCTCCATCATTCATCGGCGGCCACCTCCGTTCTCATATTCAGCGATAATCGCCTTTGCTTCTTTATCGTAGCTATTTGCTTTTGCTACATATAAATGACATAACCCCCATGTCATAATGAATAATCCTGCTGCATAAACCCACACCCAAGTGATTTCCCCAAATGCCTTTTGGTGTAGAATTGTCGTGTACGAAGTAAGAATTGGTAGCAACATATATGCTGCTAAAAAGATTACAGTCATAGACCAAAGAAATGAATTCTTTCTTCGTACAAGTGCTTTAAACGATTGTTGATTTGCAATTGCATCATAGTCAATCACGACGCCCTTGTTTGCTTGATTGTTCGCCATTAACATTCCCCATTTTGTGTTTATTTTTACTGCTTCAAGACTTGATTTTGCTAGTTAAGTGAATTCACATCTTCATTTTATGAGACAGTTCACAAAATTGCAATACATTTCAGAAAAATTATGTAAAAAAAATTTTTAGAAAAATAGTCTTAGAAGAGAAAATATATGACAAAGCCTAGAAATATAGGGGTTTTGGAAAATTCAGATAAATATACGAAACGAGGACAAATCTAGATTTTAAGGCATAAAATAAGGTTAAAATTTGAAAATAAAATTATTTTTTCCATAAAAATTAAACACTATTTACCTAGTGAAAATTGGGTTTTTTCTGTTTTTTGGAAATAGAATAGTATTGTTCAATAAGTAAATTGGTAAAATTTTTATAATAAAAAAGTAAAAAACTCGATAAAAAATCGAGTTTTTTACTTAAATTGTTAGTGTTGTAGAACAGATAGAAGCATATATGAAATTTGAGTTTGTAAAGTGCTAAAAATTAATGTGAAATATCAGAAACAGATACACCTGTATTTGCTTTAACACGAATTTCCTTGTAAATGCGATCTGCTTCTGCCTGTGAAACTTTGCTAGAGGAAAGAACAGAACCTAAGTAACCAGCGATAAAGCCAAGTGGAATTGTAATAATGGCTGGCACGGCTAAAGGCACAATAGGGTTACCAACAAAGATTGCCGCTCCTTCAACAGGACTCCATACATTTGGTCCCATCGCACCTAAAATTAAACACGATACTAAACCAGTTACCATTGCTGATACAGCACCTGTGGAATTGAATTTTTTCCAATAAATTGTGTAAAGAATAACAGGTAGATTTGCTGAAGCACCAATACAAAATGCAAAGGAAACTAAGAACGATACATTTAGGTTTTGCGCAAATAAAGCAAGGATAATCGATACAATGGCAATCGAAATAGAGCCAGTACGAGCTGCAAGAACCTGTTGCTTTTCAGTTAATTTACCACCTTTAATAATTTCACCATAAATATCATGAGAAATCGCAGAAGCACCTGTTAAAACTAGGCCTGAAACAACAGCTAAAATAGTGGCAAATGCTACTGCACCGATAAATGCCATTAACACATCTCCGCCTAAGAACTGAGCAAGAAGTGGGGCAGCAGTGTTACCTGCTTTACTTTCAGCAAGTATTTTATCTATTCCTACAAAATTTAATGCACCAAAGCCTAAGAAAATAGTTAATGAGAAGAAAATAGCTGTAATCCAAGTAGTCCATGAAATAGAAGACCGAGCAGTTTTTGCGTCTTTAACAGTAAAGAAGCGCATTAAAATATGTGGTAAACCAGATGTACCTAAAACAAGGGCCATCATCATCGAAACAGAATCAACCGTACTTGTATATTTTATCCCTGGTACAAGGAATTTTTCACCGTGATCAACAGCGATTGTATCAAACATCTTCATAAGAGAGAAATCAAATTTAACTAATACCAGTGTAGCTAATAAACCTGTCCCAAATAATAGAAGACTTGCTTTAATGATTTGAACCCAAGATGTAGCAGTCATACCGCCAAACAATACATAAGTTGTCATCATCACGCCGACGATTAACACAGCAATCCAATATTCAATCCCGAATAAAAGTTTAATAAGAGCACCAGCACCTACTAGTTGAGCAATCATATAAAGAATAACGATAATAATTGTTCCTGAAGCTGCAACTCCACGGATACGTTTTTCATTAAAACGAGCAGTTAGCATATCAGCTAATGTATAACGACCTAAATTACGCATTGGCTCTGCAATTACATATAATAGAACTAAGTTTGCTACTACATAACCAACAGAGAAGAAAAAGCCATCAAAACCTGTTAAAGCAATTGCACCAGATACACCTAAAAATGCGGCTGCAGATAAATAATCACCAGCAATCGCAAAACCATTTTGCCAGCCTTTAAGGCCTCCTCCAGCAGTATAAAAATCCGCTGCAGACGACGTGCGCTTTGCAGCGATATAGGTAACAACAAGTGTTAATCCAACAATTGCTAAAAAGAAACCAACAGATACCAAGTTCATTTATTTTCCACCTTTCGCATGATATTCTGCTAGCACGGCTGCTGCAGCTTTATCGAATGAAGAAGCTTTTTTTACATATACTGTACAAAGTACGATTGTCATAATGAATAACCCTGCTGAATAAATCCAAACACCTGTAATATTTCCGATGAATTTTTGTTGTAGTACAGGCTGGAAAGCAAGGATTGGCAGCAAGATATAAAGAATTAAAAATGCTGCTGTAATTGAGAAAAGAAAGGTATTTTTCTTTTTCACGAACTTGTTGAACGATTCCATAGCTTCAATTGCACTATAATCAACTGATTCTACATTTTTGTTACCAGAAATGTTTGCCATTATTATTCCCCCTAAAGTGTTATATTTCTGTTTTAAACGGCATATTTCTTTCTTTATCGCCGTTATATTCACTTATTTTATGAGGTATATTCTTATAATGCAATACTAAATTTTGAGTTTTTATAATTTTTAGTCTCTTTATGTTTATGGAAATAACATAGAAATAATAAGGATTTAATAGAAATATTCCGTACGAAAGAGAACCGAATTACCTACTGGAATAATATTATTGAAATAGTTTAGTGATAATAATTTTGAATGTAGGAGAATATTTAAACATGAAAGAGAATTTTAATGAATTTGTTATTGTGCTATCAAATAATGGAAGATTAAAAAAAGCAGAAAAACTTTGTTATATAACAATTATCTGATCCCTTGGGAAATAACCAAAATAGTAAAAAACAGCTTGAAAAAAATTTTAAAAAAATGAGAATTATCTGGAATATACAGGGGTTTGTTATGGGAAAATCATACAAAATACAAAGATTGGACATATTAAATTGTAAGGTTTAGACCATAATCTTGTATTTAGTGGGTAGAATTTATACAATAAAAATAGTGGTAAATTGAAGGGAAGTGGGCAAATTAATGAAAAAGAAAAGTATAATGCTTGCATTGATACTAGCATTAAGTAGCATTTTGGCTGCTTGCGGTAGCTATAAATTTGAACCAGAAATGAATATAGAGGTACAGGATTTTTCAGTAACAAATCAACACAATGAAAAGGTGAATCTAGAGAATTTTAAAGGCAAGCCATGGCTGGCGATGTTCATTTTTACAAACTGTAATACCATATGTCCACCAATGACGTTTAATATGACAGATGTCCAAAAAGCGCTAAAGGATAAAGGCTTGGAAGACTATCAAATTGTAGCTTTTAGCGTTGATCCAGAAGTTGATAAACCAGATGTTTTAACGAATTATTTAAAAACATACTCAATCCCGGATGAAAGCAAATGGCAGCTATTGACTGGCTATGATCAAAAGTTTATTGAACAGTTTGCAATGAAATCGTTTAATTCACACGTAAAAAATGATCCAAATTCTGACCAAGTTATACATATGGGAAGATATTACTTAGTCAATGCAGACGGTACAGTTGTTAAAGATTATGATGGCACAACAGATGTACCAGTTGATACAATTGTGGCAGACATAAAAGCTCTATCAAAATAAATGGTTTATATTACAATTTAAAGATATGGATAACTTCTGATGGGGCTGTCCCAAAAGAGAATTTATATCCAAAAATGAATAAAAAGGTGAATGACAGAAATGTTGATAAATCAATGTTTCTGTCTTTTCAATTTCCTGTGATTTTACTCCAAAAGGCTGTGAGACAGCACCGTATAATTTAAGACAGAGAAATTGCTATTTAAAAAAATTAATTGAAAGGGGAAGGGGAATTTATATAATGAGGTACCTAACATTAACCCCGTCCTAAATCTAGAACGGGGTATATTCTATATTGTTTCAGCTTTTTATTAGTGAAATTAGGTATTTTCTTGAAAATGTCAGTAGCCAGTATTCTAAAGTCTAACCTTAACCTCCGTACCGTCCTTAGCTTTGACATCTACAAGTACGGTACCTTTATAATTTTTCAGTTCCTTAACAATAGGCATTAGCATTTTTTTGTCTATTTGTGGTAAGAAAAGGTTTATTTTTTTTCTTTCGGAGTATTCTTTGGTCCATTTGTTGACATGCTGCTGCAAAAAATTAGAAGACAAAATAGAAAGAACAATGTTTAAAATAGCGTATGGAACTGGGATAGTAAACCGAATATCCTTTGCTTTTACTTTTACATGCATCATAAGCAACACTACTCAATAAAGACCGCAACGGAATCCCCGTTTGCCGATTTAATATCAACAATTTGGCCATCTAATTCGTTTTCGATTGCTTCTATAATAAGGTTTATGTCTATATCCTTCACATATTTTTCCGACTGTGGAATACTAGCTGCAATGCTATGTCCAGCCATTAATACTACCTTAACAAGTTTAATAGGCAAATTGACTGTGACGTTATCATTTTCTGCTGAGACAACACGGATTTTTAATGTTTTATCTAAATAGCTAGTAGTTTTTTCAAAAGACTTATTGCCTGTTTCTTCTTTCTCTTGTAATGCTTGAATGAGTTCCAATCCTTTATCCGCATCAATTTTCCCTTCTTGAATCATTGTTAACACTCTTGTAATTTCCTCTTTCATGATAAATTCCTCCTTATTCTTCTTTTAAAAGCTTAATGGCTTCTTCAGGTGTGATTTCACCATTTTCCAACATGGTTACAACCTTTTTCTTATCTACTTCATTTTTCTTCTTTTGTACATAGCCAAGGGAAGAAATAATATCAGTTAGCTTACCTCGAACCGTTGGATACGAAATCCCTAGTTCCTTTTCAACATCTTTAATATTCCCTCTGCATGTTAAAAATACCTCCACAAAATGAAGCTGATCCTTTGACAAGGTTGCCAGCTTCGATAATTCAAACTCATTTTCAATCGTAGTGTGGCAATAGGAACACTGCAACTTTGTAATTTTCAATGTTTGACTGCAGACAGGACAATTTGTAATTACTTTATATGCCATAATAAGATTCCTTTCTTTTAGTTTATTAGATTATACAATAAGGAATTGAAAATATAAATAATAATATTTAATTTTTTTAAACTAAAAATTAAACAATGTTAATAATTGAATTAATAATATTGAATTTTGTTACCCAGAATACGATTCCTAGATTTTGAGTTGCTGATTCAAATAAAGAACTAAAAATAAAGAGGGAGGAATCAACTTAAAAGTATTGGTTTGAAAGCCTGATTCGTGTACTTGTCAGGTGAAATAAACGAAAAGAACGTGTTTGAAATAAGTTTTTTCAAACACGTTCGATAATATTATTTTTATTTTCGTAAAATTAGATTCGGAACTATACGAATATAAATTATTTCCCCTATAATTTCAACAATGGTTTGTGTGACAATAATGGCGGCTACCAATGTATTTAAATGATTCGGTAATGATAAGGCTAGGGGAAGAACAACAAGTGAATTACGTGTAGATCCACTAAAAATTAATGCTCTACCAGATTAGTTAAGTATTATTTTATTAATTTTCAAATTTAACGTTTTTGGTAATCACTTCTGGCTCGATGATCAAACGTACAATATTGGATTTAGCATGTGGGAATCGCAAATATGTAAAAATAAACGCGAACCTAGATACATGTTTTTTTGGAACTAAATTGGAGGTGTCACAGATCAATGGGAAATACTCTAATAAATATCAAGCATAAGTAAATCAGATATTTTAGAGTAGCCAAGTTTACTAGAAGATAGCATTACTGCTAAAGAGAAAAAAGATACACTTGAATAAATTCAAACAACCTTTTGTCACTTCTGGTTATTTGCAATATTGACAGAAATACACCAGCGTGTTTTAATTTAATTATTAAACAATTATTTAAATGTTTAAATGTAATAGGAAAGGGAGATGATAATATGACGTTAAATCTTACATTCAAAGCGCTCTCCGACCCGACTAGACGTAAAATTCTTGATCTGCTTATGGATAAGGATTTAACGGCTGGGGAAATAGCCGATCATTTTCAGATGACAAAGCCTGCGATTTCTCATCATTTGGGCTTGCTTAAGCAAGGGGATTTGGTATGGGACGAAAGGCAAGGGCAGCATGTTGTTTACTCAATCAATACTACTGTATTACAGGAAGTAATGAAGTGGTTTATGCAATTCAATAATAACAAGGGAAAGGGAGAGGAACAATTATGAAAAAGTATTGGTTTCCGGTGTTGCTTTTCATTATAGCTGTGTTAGCAAGTGTATGGAGCTACCCACAGCTTCCTGAAAACATTATTTCCGCTTCAAAGTATCGAAGTGATTCTACCGCTACTCCCAAAGAGTTTATTATGAGCATGATTCCAGTAATGATGTTTTTTATGCTTGTCTGCATGGCATTGATCCAGAAGCTTGGATTGAATAAAAAAAACCCGCGCTCCGTTGGGCCGGTTAATGCGATTCTGAACGGCGTCATTCTTATCCTCCTGCCAGTTCACGGTCTGGTATTGGCCTATGGCATTGGTAATCCATTTAACGTGGATATCATTGCTCCTCTAGTTACAGGTGCTGTGTTCATTGTGATCGGTAATTTTATTCCAAGAATGAGAGGGAATTTAGGATCCAGCCTGACTACTTCCCAATACGATACCAATAACGGCATCGAAATTCGCAAATCTCACCTTTTCATGGGGCGAGTTTATGTATCAGGTGGCTTCATCATGCTAGTTAGCACACTCGTGCCTGGTGGCGCATCTTTACCAATCTTTATTACACTGCTTTTGCTTACTGTAATTATCTCAATTATTGGGTATAACACAAGGTTGCAACGGGTATAAGAAATCTGCCCTGAGATTATTAAAAAAGTTCATGCCTTCAGTTATTTTAAAATATACCATGTAGAGTAAACCCCTAAAAAAGTCTACCTTCAGGGTATATTTTTGTATTATTAAGAAACTCAACTAGAGAAATACATATAGTGTTTCCATTGGTTCGCGACTAGATTTAGCTCTTTATCCGACTTAACATCTTTCTTTTAAGAAGAGGCTTAAAATGGAATAGAAGGATTTATATGAGGTATTAAAGATTTATAAAGAGAGAATCGATACAGGAATGGCTACCTTTCAAACAGAAGTGCCAAGTGAACGTGAATGGGACGAAGGACACCATGCAAAATTGCGTTTAGGCAGGGTTTTGGACACTTCAATCATCTATCTTTGCCAACAATACATCAAGTATTCAATTTTAATCAATCATGTATTCATGGATTATTATTATTATTACAGTAAAAACATTTGAGTGAACCTATGAAAAATAAAAAAAGAAGACACCAAAGTCTAAAATTTGAAGTGAGTTTAGACTTTGGTGTCCATGTTCAAAGTGATTTTGTCTCATTATTAATAGTATACTTTTCAATGATACATAACTTCCTATAATTTATATTATGTAAACTAAAATTATTTGGCGTGGAGGAGGGCTTGAATATGTCAACTACCCATAAACTTTTCTGTATATGGACAAGAACTTTTAGACAAATTGGACAAGAACTTTTAGACACTGCCACAAACCCACCTTCTTTGCACGAGGATTTTAAAGCATTTTGATTCTTTGGACAAGAACTTTTAGACACTTTATTTTTTATGAAGACAAGAACTTTTAGACATTTTATTCTTTGTATTCAAGAATATATAGGATTTTTTTATTTTTTAGGACAAGAACTTTTAGACACTTTATTTTTTTATGAAGACAAGAACTTTTAGACATTTTATTTTTATGGACAGATGAAAACTCATAAAGTTTAAATTACTCTGTGTAAATGGTCACTTAAAGCAAATTAATAAGACACAAAAGTGTTGGTTTGGAATAAAGTTTGATTAAAAGTTTGTTGCAATCGTTGATTTTATAATAGAAGAAACCCACGCATTTTGAAAAAAGTTTGATCAAAATGCGTGGGTTTTATTTAAATGCGAAGTTATTTTTATCAAACTATATTACAAATAATCGAACTTTATTATAAATGATCAATCTTTTTTACAAACTACAACTCTTTTTTCTTCCATCATTAGGATATTAATTTATTTAAGAAACATTTTTTATCTCTTTACGAACAAATTCACATGTCCAATAACCTAAAAATGAATTTAAACTTCTGTATATTGTCCAATCTTTCTGAATTTCTCATAGCGATCTTCAATTAATTGTTCGCCATTTAGAGAATTCAATGCTTTTAGTGTGACGCTTATACATTCTTTTATATAAGATGCTTGCTTCGCAACATTGCGGTGTGCTCCACCAGTTATTTCAGGGATTATTCCATCAATAACGTCGAGCTCTTTTAAGTCAGGTGCTGTTATACGCATTGCTTCTGCAGCTTGCTTCCCTAGGCTACCATCTCGCCATAAGATCGATGCAGCCCCTTCAGGCGAGATAACCGAATACGTTGAGTTCTCTAACATAAAGACGCGATTAGCTACCCCTAATGCAATGGCACCCCCACTTCCGCCTTCCCCAATAACAATACTAATAACTGGTACTGTTAGAATCGCCATTTCAGAGAGAGTTCTAGCAATGGCTTCACTTGGGCCGCGTTCCTCGGCTGCCTTACCCGGATAGGCTCCTTTTGTATCAATAAAACAAATAATTGGGCGCTTAAATTTCTCAGCTTGCTTCATTAAGCGTAATGCCTTACGATATCCTTCAGGGTGTGGCATACCAAAATTTCGTCGAATATTTTCTTTAGTTGATTTTCCGCGTTGATGTCCAACAATTGTTACGGGCTGTTCTTCAAAGAGAGCAATTCCTCCAAGAATAGCTGCATCATCACCAAATGTACGATCTCCATGTAACTCAATAAAGTTTTCACACATAGCTTCTATATATTGTAAAGTAGTTGGTCGTTCTGGATGTCTAGCAACCTGTACACGATCCCATGGCTTCATATTGGCATAAATAGATTGTTCTAGCTGTGTTAGACGTGTTTCAAGCTTTTCGATTTCGCTTGTCATATCTACATCTGCCTCTGTAGCAATCGTTTTTAATTCATCAATTTTTTCTCGTAATTGTACTACTGGTTCTTCAAAAGCTAAATTTTTAGACATGTTGCACACCGCCTTTTGTATGCATTTTTACAAGCATTACTACTTGATTTCGTAAATCCTTTCGATGGAAAACTGCATCAAGCTGACCATGCTCTAGTAAAAACTCTGACTTTTGGAAATCATTTGGTAATTTTTCTCTTAATGTTTCTTCAATGACACGGCGACCAGCAAAGCCAATCAATGCTTGTGGTTCAGCAATATTAATATCTCCAACAGAGGCAAAGCTTGCTGAAACGCCACCGTATGTAGGATGCGTCATGATCGAAATAAATAATAGTCCTTCTTCACTATGACGTTTTAATGCCACACTCGTTTTTACCATTTGCATTAATGATAGAATACCTTCTTGCATGCGCGCTCCACCACTAGCAGTAAAAATAATAACCGGTACACGTAATTCAATAGCTTTTTCAACGGCACGTGTGATTTTTTCTCCTACAACGGAGCCCATTGAGCCCATACGGAAATGAGAATCCATAATGGCTACAACAATTTCTTCTCCATCAAGAGTACCTAACCCAGTCAGTACAGCTTCGCTTAATCCCGTTTGTTGTTTAGCCACTGAAATTTTTTCTACATAATCAGGAAAATTAAGTGGATTACTTGTTTGTAAATGATCATCCATTGAAACAAATGAACCTTCATCTAAGAGATATGCTACGCGCTCCTGTGCAGTCATTTTGAAATGATGGTCGCATTTTGTACACACTTTATGATTTTTTTCTAATTCTTTTGTTAACTGAATGTGACGGCATTCTGGACATTTTGTCATAAGTCCTTCTGGAAATCCCTTTTCCTGTCCGTCCTCTTTCTTTTTACTAAATAAGCTACGTATTACCATGTTTTACTCCCCCTTTGTTGTCTAAATGCCTTGTTCAGCATTCATCCACTGTTCGTAAGCTTTTAATGCTTCTTTTTCATAGCCAAGCTGCATCGATTTCAACATAGTTTGAATGATTAATTTTTCTTCTTCTGTTGAGTTTCGATTTAAACGGTCACCGGCATAAACTGCTAACTGAAACCAGACTTTTAGTGAAAGACGATTTCCTGACGTGATGATTATTTCTCGTAAAACATCCCGACAATTAATCGTACTTTCTATCTCTAGCTTTACAAAAAAACTGCCCCACACTGGTAGTGTTCGCAGAGTCTCTGTACAACTTATAACGCGAATGGCTTCCTTTTCATGAATTTGTCGCGTTAATTCGACATCCTTTTTGATTTTTCATCTTCTAATATAAACATCGACAATATTTCTACGAGCTGATGCTTTTGTAGAAGCTAGAAACGTACCTTCCCCATGTCTCGTTTCAATAAGACCTAATAACTCTAAACTTCGCAATGCCTCTCTCACAGAGGATCGCTCGACACCTAGACGTTCTGAAAGGACTCTTTCGGAAGGTAACTTTTCACCAGCCTGTATTTTTTCTATTTTAATAAGTTGTCGTAATTGTTGGACGATATCTAAAAACACTTTCTTTTGTTCGGTTTTTTTATCCATACGATCAACTCCTCGGTCAATCTATTCGCCTTGGAATAATTATTGCTGTCGCTTTCCTTTCGCGCAGATAAACAATGCATCCAAAGGCTTTATCTTCATTCAGTATCTTCATTCAGTAGGTGTTTAGATACCTACTAAAAAGAAACAAAATCCACCACCTTCAGATGATGGCGTCTCTTACTGAATGAATTCAAAAGTGGTCTGGCCACTTTTGAAGTTGGCTTTATCTTACAAAATAATTATTTGAAAGTAAAGAAAAAACTGCATAAAAATTTATGCAGTTTCTAAAATTCCCTTCAATTTCATATTCTTTTCGTCGTTTGTGCATATTTTATTTTCACTTGAGGTCTACCAAAGCGCTTTTCAAGCGTTCTCTCAATGTAAAGCAATTCATCTTCTAGTAAAAGCTCTTGAACAAGATGAAAAACTTGCGGGAATAAGGTTACAGAAACCGTTCCAAACTCATCCTGAAGCATGTAAACGGCGACCTACAAGGAAAGCACGTACCTGGCATCGTCCGGACGTGGCCCACTGAGCCAATACCCAGGGTTATTAATCGTAACTTTTTTATAATCGTCGCGACTTTATTTTAAACATCGTATCCTTTTTATAAACATCGCAACTTTATTTCAATTCTACAAAAAGTTATAGTAATTTAAACTTTTGTGTCTTTAGTTTCATTGATTTCTCGCGAAGGTTTTTGATTAATTATATCCCAAGCTCTTTAAAGTTGTTTAATCCTTCTTAATAAAATCTTTCTCAATTTATAAGTCAAAATCTAATAAGGATAGTACTTTTTTGGCAATATTACGCTCTTTCCCGATATAGGGATAAGAGTGGAATATCGTCTTCTCTCTTCATAATAAAATCACCTCTTAGCAAGATTTTGGTGAATATCCTACTAACACTAAACCTAGTTCACCATTCTCTTCTTCTGCATGAATCGTAACATCTGTTAATTGTGGTGCAATATCAGGATGAATAGCAACTTCGATACCTTCAATTGTCTGTACAGTATCATCTTCTGTTGGTGCTTCTATGCCTACACCTAAATTAACTCCGCAGCATCCTGCAATACCGAAGAAACGAAGTGTTTTTACCTCTGAATCAGCTAATACCTGCTCTATATAATTTTTACCTTCTGGACTCATTTTCATTTAATGTTCTCTCCTTTAAGTTCATGTAAACCTTTTGTTCCAACTGGTGGCGTTTTTACCCATGGAATTGCCACGAATTGATTGTTACTGATGGATTTGATTTCTTCTAGCCATTTTGTTTCGGCTTGTTGTTTTTGTATTAATGTTGGACTTGTTGTTTTGATAGATGAAAATGTCTGATTGACAACCCACCAACCAACAGATAAACCAGCTCGCTGTAAATCTTCCTGTAAACGTGTTGCTTCAAAAACAGGTGTTGCTTCAGGCAGTGTTACGATTGCTACACTTGTATAACTTGCATCACGTAACCGTGGTAACAAGTTTGAAACAGCTGGAGGGATGTCACCTTGTGAACGGCTTATTTCACGATGATAAGCTTCTGTCGCATCTAGTAACAACAACGTATGGCCAGTCGGTGCTGTATCAATAATAATGACTTCATCTTGATGATTTTCTACAACATTGGCAAATGCTCGGAATACTGCAATTTCCTCGGTACAAGGAGATGCCAAGTCTTCTTTCACAAATGCTAAGCCTTCTTCATTCATTGTTTCACTTGCTTTTGCAAGCACTTCTGCCTCATAATTTGCAACTTCTACCTTCGGATCAATACGACTTACCGTTACATTTTTAACTTTGTCATCACCGAACGTCCAATTTAAATGCGCTGCTGGATCAGTCGTAGTTAAATGCATGCGGATACCCTCTTCTGCTAAGCGTAGGGCAATATACGAAGCAACTGTTGTTTTACCAACACCACCTTTACCCATTGTAAAAATAAGCTTCGGTTTACGTTCTAAATAGTCAGCAATCATTTCTTCTACTTCAGGGATCGTCATACCTTTGTCTGCTTCATTTTCATGTGTGATATCTTGATTTGTCATCCATGCTTGCATACGCTCAATACTTGATAATGAGTATGGTACAAACGGTAAGTAGTATTGGTCAAATTGCTTTAACTCTTTAGGAATTATCTCTAATGCCTCGGTTTGGCGGGCAATGAATGCCTTCTCAATTTCATCATTAGAACTAACATTTTTCATATATCCGTTAATTAGTAAAACCTGATTTTGAATGCCGATTTCAAACAATTCATGAGAAGCACGTGCTGCCTCTTTTAATGGGTTTACGTCTGGACGTGTCACGAGCATTAGTGTTGTTTGATTGGCATTTTTTAAACGTTCAACAGCCTTTTTATAGATATCACGTTGCGGCTCTAGTCCTTTTAGTGGACCTAAGCAAGATGTACCGGTAGTGTTATCATCTAAAAACGTAGACCATGCAGAAGGAAGTTGTAATAAACGTAGTGTATGTCCTGTTGGTGCCGTATCGAACACAACGGTATCAAATTTTTCAATCACTGAAGTATCAGTCAATAGTGTCGCAAATTCATTAAAGGCAGCAATTTCTACTGTACAAGCGCCTGAAAGTTGCTCCTCCATATTTTGTAGCACCACATCAGGCAGTTTCCCACGGTACGGACCAACCATTTGCTCTTTGTATTGTTGTGCTGCTTGTTCAGGGTCTAAATTTAATGCAAATAAATTGTCTATACCTTCAATTTTTGTCGGGGTATTAGAAAGCGTTTGGCCGAAAATATCTTGTAAATTGGATGCGGGATCTGTACTAATTAAAAGTACTTTTTTCCCTTCATTTGCAATGGCTATTGATAGACTACAAGCAACTGATGTTTTTCCAACGCCCCCCTTCCCCGTGAAAAACAAGAACGGGGTATCAGGGAAATGACTTCTTGTAAAGCGTTCCATTTTACGCATCTCCTTTTAGAGATAAGCGTACTTTGGGTTTTTGTAATAATTCTTCTTCAGTAAGCCCTGACCACTGTGAAAACTGTGCATTAGTAGGGTATTTTCCTTTACAGAGTAACTCTCCATCTACAAATGTTGCAGGCAAGGCATCCATTCCTTCTGACATTAGAAGCTGATTGATGGCTTCGTTTTCTACAAAGGCATTTGGTTCATTTGTTAGATTAAATCGTTCAGCTTCCATATCTGTTTTCTTTAAATTATTCATGACAAATGACATGCGTAATAACTCTGGATCAATAGATGGTCCACATAAACCCGTAGAACAGCACATTGCTGGCTCATAAATATGAATTTTTTTCATTTTATTTCAACTCCTCAGCTACAAATTGTTCAATACGTTTGCCAATAGCATCACGGACATTTTGGAAAACTGTCCATTTCTCTTCTTCTGTACCTGATGCCTTTGCTGGATCTTCAAATCCCCAATGCTCACGACGAACATGTTGTGGCGTCATCGGACACTTATCTGCTGCATCTCCACAAAGAGTAACAACTAGTGTTGCATTATTTAATGTCTCAAAATCAATTAGATCAGATGTATGATTCGAAATATTAACTCCTACCTCAGCCATAGCTTTGATAGCTTTCGGATTTACACCATGTGCTTCAATACCAGCACTTTTAATTGTCCAATCTGTAGGCAATAGTTTTCTTGCCCACCCTTCCGCCATTTGACTACGGCAAGAATTCCCTGTACATAAGAAATAAAGTGTGTTTGTCATATTAAGTGCTCCTTATAATTCTTATAATTTAATAGTTTTAAAATATTTCTTTTGCCATCGTAGAGCAACCCATACAAGTCCAATGAGTACCGGTACTTCAACAAGTGGACCAATAACAGCGGCAAAAGCTACTCCACTATGAAGTCCAAAAACGCCTACTGCTACAGCAATGGCTAACTCAAAGTTGTTACTAGCAGCTGTAAACGAAAGAGCCGCTGTAACGGGATAAGATGCACCAGCTTTACGAGAAGAAAAGAATGAAACAGCAAACATCACAACAAAGTAAATGAATAATGGAATAGCGATTCGTACTACATCAAGTGGTAGTTCGACTAATTTTTCACCCTTTAATGCAAACATCATCACAATAGTGAAAAGCAGTGCAATCAAAGTAAGTGGGGAAATCTTAGGTAAGAATTTTTCTTCATACCACTGTTTTCCTCTTGTTTTGATGCCGATCCATCGTGTTAGAATTCCGGCTGCAAATGGTATTCCTAAGTAAATAAGAACACTTTTCGTAATTTCCCACATGGAAATCGATACATTAAAATTATCTAAGCCAAACCAACCAGGTAAGACATTTAAGAAGAAGAAAGCAAAAATCGAATATGTTAAGATCTGAAAAATGGAGTTAAATGCAACAAGACCAGCAACATATTCTCGATCCCCACGAGCTAGATCATTCCAGACGATAACCATTGCAATACAACGAGCCAAACCTATCATAATGAGTCCAGCCATATACTCTGGGTAATCTCGCAAGAAGATAATGGCTAAAAAGAACATTAAAAATGGACCCAATAACCAGTTTTGGAAAAGTGAAAGCAAAAGAACTTTCCAGTCCTTAAACACACGCCACATTTCCTCATATTTTACTTTTGCTAAAGGTGGATACATCATGACAATTAACCCTAAAGCAATCGGTGTAGATGTGGTCCCGATAGACATAGATTCTAATGCTTCGCCAATATTAGGCATTGTAATACTAAATAAAACACCTATCCCCATCGCTACAAAAATCCATAGTGTAAGGTAGCGATCAAGAAAAGATAGTTGTTTCGTTAAGGATTCATTACTCATTTACATCTCCTCCTATATGGCAACAATCTGTGCCACAATCGCATCCAGTTACAGGCTGGATTTGTTCTAAAATGCCCTTCATCAACGGCGTTTGGTCCTCAACTAAACGATAATGTTTCCAAGTTCCTACTTTTCGCTCAGTAATAATGCCTGCCTCCTTTAATTTTCGAAGATGCTGACTAACTGCTGGCTGTGATATCCCTAGAACATCCACAAAATCACATACACATACCTCCCCATTTTTCATGCATGCAAGTAGTTTAATGCGATTCAAGTCAGCTGTTGCCTTTAGTTGTTTTTCAATTAGTGTGTTTTCCATATCTGCTCTCCTTGTATAATCATTTACTTATATATATTTTAAAATAAAATCCTGCGAAAATTACAGGTGATTAAATTGATATATAACTATACACTTATATTATGCTTAGTAAAAAAAAATGCAATAGCTTTTTTCGATACAACATTTTTTGCAAAGTCTGCCACAATATATTTTTAGAAAAGAATTCTATGTGATTTTTATGTTAATACATCGAGCTTTCTGCTTTTTATTCAACCCCTAAAAGTTATTAGATATTAATTTACAAAAATAATATGGATTAAAAGTGCTCTATAATTAATTTATCAGAGCACTTTTATATCTAAGTAATTTAAAAAATAGAAACCTGAATCTTGAATCTACTTACTTTCAAAGAATCAATTTTCCTTTTTAATTTACAATAAATCTAACTATCCTCAGGCATATTGCAATTTACATTCAGCGTCTAAGATTTCTTTATTTACTGTTGTTTACTAAACTCATATTAGTTCAGCGTAATAATTTTACTATAACTAATAGTTGGACCTATTCCCTCTCTTTTAACCAAAGGTCCTTTTAATCGCTCATACTCGATACCGGTCTTCGAAACAAACTCTTTGCTTTGTGTTCGAGGAATAGATAAAGTTATGTTACATTCATACTTTCCGGGTGTGAAACCCTGTCCTTTATCACTAAAAAAATTACTTTCAAATTTTCCTTTGCACACAGTTGTACGGTCTGATCCTTTAGAAAATCCTATCAATAATGATGCACCATCAAATAAATTTGTTTTTCCCATAACTTTTACATACCCCTGTTCATTTTTAAGAATAGAGACATTTATCTCTACGTCTAGCGCATCAGAACAAATAGGCAATGTTTCGGTATAGCAAAACTTTTCTTCTATTTTCTCCATCGTGTACCTCTCAAAATCATCTTGAGAAATATTTAACAGTTTTTCAATATGTAAATACTCTTCATTAATTTTATCAGTAATGCTCTTTATTTCCGATAAATTACGTTGAATTCTATATTGTATCTGTTGTTCTTTATAATCTTCTCGTAGCAAATAAATAAAAATATTGTCTAAAGTCGATATTACTTCTTTTGGTTTCGTTATAAACTCATTAATAAACTCTTTTTCAGTTATTCCAATATCTCCTGACTGCAAAAAGATTTCTCTTACTTTACTCTGATTCTGTATAGCAAACTTTCGCATTTTTTCAATATCATCACAAACCGATAATAATTTTTCACTCAATGATTGCACTTTATTAAATAAAATAATGGTTTTAACATATACTTCTTTATCTGAATTGAAGAGATGTTTATCAAAAAAATCCCCATAGACCGCGTATCCTGTATTTTCAACCCATTGATATCCAGTTAAATCTGCTTCAGCCCATTTCGTAGGTGACATTTTTTCTGGAAGTGCTGGTGATACCCATTGACCTCTTATCAAATAATTATCGGATAAAAAATCCTTTTCATTTCTAGCAACATATAAAAATATTACATCAGCTAAATGCTCATTATTTTCTTTAATTATCGACCCTATTTTTTTTATTTCCCTACTTGATACTTTTTCTGTTAATGCTATGTAAATAGAAATCCTTCTTACTTTTCCACCATATACATTGGATTCTTCAGTTTTTTTTATTATAAAAGCTTTTGTTAAATCTCTATTAGATACCGAATATTTTTCCTTCAGATACTGAGCAACTGAAGGTAAATCTGGATACATCCACGTCAAATTATATCCAATCTCATCTAGTTCTGCTTTAATACTCTCTTTCTTTTCAAAAGGAATTCTAAATGTCATAGTTGGCTTATATGAATCAAGATTTAAGAGATGGCGATTAACCCTTCTGCTTTGAATGGTATTTCCACAAATCGCAAAAGTACCTTGCTGTCTTTTTAATCGCTCGTTTTCCCAATGACCCTCTTGTTTAATAAATGGTGTCGATGAAATGTATTTAAAAATTTCATATTCTTCTATTGTTTCACCATAATTTTCTGCGTATGCCCTCTGTAAAGTCGAAATATTATAATCTGGTGAAAACGCTAGTATTGATAGTAATTTAACCTCTTTGCTGGTGCTTTCTTTGCTTTTTTTCACAAACATATACACGTATCCGTCATCACCGTTTTTTGTATCCGTAACAGCAAAAAAAAGAGCAACTAAAGGATCAGTCGTTACATCTACTAGACGAGTAGGAATTCCATAATGCTGCATTTTAGCAAGTTTTTCTAAAGGAGAATTGCATTTGCTAAAATCCATTTCAGCAAGTTTTATAGCTTCTTGATTTATATTATATTCATTAATTAGATATTCATCATCTCGAGCAATGCTAGATTTAATTGAGGGATATAAAGCTGCCTGTCCTCTAAAATATTTTTCAAAATATTGCTCATACCATTCCAACGCCTTTTGATAGTCCAATATTGAATTGATTTGTTCCACTTACACTTTCCTCCTTACTTTTCGAAACATTATAAATTGCATTAGTTTAAACGATGACTTCTGAACAAAGAAAATATATAAATGAATAATTAACCATTGTTTCCTACTTGTACATAATTATAGAATAACAGATTCCAATGAAATAACTATATATTATAGTTACTTGAGAAGTTTTACGACTCTTTTCTATCCTTTGATTTGTTTAGAGAACTCAAAAACACTGACTTTTTTGAAGGATAAAAAATAAACCACTCGGATGAGTGGTAAACTTGATGATTCTTTATGGATTTTTTTATTAATGGACTTCATTTTTCAAATGTATTAAATATTTCATTGGCAATATTTAATATTAAACGAACCTCTACTTCACTTCTATCCTTTATTAGATTTTGCAAGATCATAATCAATTCTTTTTTTTCAAAATACTTATTATCGAAATTGATAGTATCAAATTTAAAGATACTGCTAGGTGTTTCTTCCAAACCTTCAGTAATCTTTTCTAAGGTTTGGATAGTAATATTCCTATCCCCTCGTTCAACCCCGGCCAAATACGAAGTTTGCAGACCGCATTTTTCAGCCAATTCTTCCTGAGTGAGTTTTTTCATTTTCCGTATTTCTTTGATGTTGCTACCAACTAATTTGACTAAACTTTCCACAAAATCACCTCACATTTAGATTATGTGAGGTTTGTACTATCTTACAGTTACATATAGTATAAATTTGATTGAATTATGTACTTATATTGCATCCCACGAAAAAATATTTAGGTCTTGAATTGAAACATCTTTTTCTGAAAAAACCTTCGCATTTTTATCTCCACACCTCCGTATACTTACCTAAATGTTTTACATCAAAATTACATTTAATACTTCCCTCATAAAACAGAATGCATAAAATATTGAATAATGTATGAAATTCGATATTTGTTTCATTTTCTATTTGTTGAATAGTTTTTGGCTCTTCAATAATATGTTTTTTTATAAAGTCATTGGTCTGAGAATTTTGATTTACTGAATTATTAACTTGTTTTATTAATAGTTTAAGATTTGATAATTTAATTGGATTAAGTCTGATTTCCCTTTCTGTTTTAATTAAATGTTTTATTTGATTCGCCCTGCACCAAACTTTTTGACCATAAATTTGTTTTTCAACAGATTTTTTTAATAAATCGTTAGTATATTTAATTTCAATAAATGCTTCCTCACCATTTTTATATTTTACCCACATATCAATTATGGATGAATGTGTTCTGTCGTCTTCAATGATTTCCATTTTAATCGGTTGTTCACAAAAAGTGATTATATCCGGATCAGTTTCTACCTGAAGCCAATGCTCATATTCTAAATCGCTAAATAAATAGACCACTCTTTTTAACTTATTACTGTATGCTAACCATCTATTGTTGCCATATTTTTTACTAGCGTCAGTAATTAAAGGTTTGTACAATATAAGCACCTCGTCTTTTATTTTTTGAATTTTCAGAAAAAATGTATAGAAGTTCTTGTCTTTATTATACAAAATCTAAAAGTTCTTGTCCTTAATTTTGGACAAGAACTTTTAGACACTGCGACAAACCCATCTTCTTTTCACGTGGTTTTTAAAGCATTTTGATTCTTTGAACACAAACTTTTAGACACTTTATTTTAAATGAGGACAAGGACTTTTAGACATTTTATTCTTTGTAATCAAGAATTTATGGGATTTTTTATATTTTTGGACAAGAACTTTTAGACACTTTATTTTTACGGACAGATGAAAATTCATATTTATGCGGATTTACAACGTTAAGAAATATACACGATTTTATGCAAAGTGAAGAACAAACCAAACAAGTAAAAATACTGCTACTTCAACCGTTTACGCTACCTGTATAAAAAGACGTATAAACAATGTTCATAAGAAAAGCCACGAAAATATTAATTTAACAACATTTCGTGGGCTTTTGGTGTGTTTCCAAGCTTGCGTTTGGGAACGTTTATTAAATTTATTTTGCATAACTTATAAATCCTTGTTTCACTAAACCCGTTAGTTTAATAATGAAATTAACTATTTACCTTTGATAACTGTTTATTTCCAACCAATCGGTAAGTAAAATAACCTACAATATTTAATAAAGCAAACACAATAACCCATCCAATATTTAAACGCCTATGATGATAAACGTTAATAGTTGCCCATATAGTAAATAATGTCCAATAAACAACGATACCTACTAAAAGTAGAATAATAGCTGTTCCTTCATAACTTTTTGATTCAATACTAACATGCCAAGTATTGTTACTTTCGCCATATCCAATGTAATTTAGAAATCCTATGTTATTCCAAATACTGAATTTGTTTCCCTCTCGAACACTATATATTGGTTCGGTGCCTTCAGCAGAAGAAAATAATTTTTCATGATCATATATGCTAATTCCAGTAATTCTTCCGCTATTTTGTACAATTTCCCGAATATCGGTTTCAAGTTGTGTTGGTATTCCTTCATTATCGCCTAAACTGTTAAGAATTTGAGAAGCGAACTGATTATTTTGATTAACCTTACTTTTTTCGATAGGCATTACAATACCAAAAATAAGAGTAGAAATTAAAAGAAATGCAATCGCTGTATAAAGCACCCATTTGGCAAATGCTTTTTGTGCTTTAAATAATTGACCGACAACAGAACGCATTTCTTTTTCACCGCCAAATCGTTCAATCGCTATTTCAATTGCTTTTTGCTCTGACTTTCCTTCTGTTTTCAACTCGTAAACTGCTTCTAGTAAATGACTTTTCATTTCTGCTTTTAATTCATTTATTTCTTTTTTATTTCCACCGACATTTTGATAAACGGAATCAACAAATGCTTCAATTTGTTTCATTTTTTTTTCCACCTTCCAAAAACGAATCAATTAATTTTTTTACAAATTCCCATTCCTTGCGTTTAACCTCAAAACCTTCTGCACCTAAAGGCGTAAGCCTATAATATTTTCTTCTTCCTCCTGGTCCTTGTTCATCCCCCCAGTAAGATTCAATCCATTTATTGCTTTCTAATCGCTTTAAAGACAAATAAAGCGTACCTTCTTTTAATTCAAACTGTTCATCGCTTTTTTCTCGAACCAATTTGGCTAGCTCATAACCATACATATCTCTTGTATGTAAAAGCGATAGGATTAACGTATCAATATGACCTTTTAGAACTTCTTTATTTACTTCCAAATTTTTCACCTCCCAATTCATTTATAAAACATATTACTTAATAATGCAAGGTATTATTTCAGGAAAGATACCAAAATGAAGGTTTGGAACATAATGTTCATAAGCAGCCAAAAAGCCCCCGTTCAAATGAATGGGGGTGTATAGTTACCTAACTTTCGTTTGGGAACGTTATTCGGTTTAGTTATGTATACGTTTGCACTAAATCCCCTGTTAAAGAACTTAACTTTGTTAAAGTTTTTCTAATTGGTTCAATGGAGCATCACATACACTAACAAAAACATCCCCTTTAACAATCCTTCCATCAGATGTTGTGACCACTATTGTATGGTCACCATAAGAAGCAGCTGATTGGACCCATGTAGTAGAACCATTAGCCACTAAATTATAAGTTTGTGTGTGACTACTCTGTTGAATTTGCACGGTTACATTTCTCCCTGTATTGTTTGTAACATGAAATTTAAAGACCTTCGAATCTGATGGTTGTGTCCAAGACGTTTTATAGATACCATTTCCTTTAAAAATATCTGTATCAGATATAAATTAAATGGTTTTCTGTTCCTTGAAAATCTTCAACAACATCACTGATTAAGGCATCTGATTCAATAGTACTTTCATCAACATGCTCTATCACCTGGATTTCATAGGAAATATCTTTTTTGGGTAGTTCAGCGCTCTTGGAAGCTAATACATCTTCTAGCTCTTTTTTCATGTTTTCGCTAGATCGTTCACTGGACTTAGGAATCGATATTTTTAGTATCGGTTCAGGTACAATTAAAGGAAGATACACTTGCACGTCGTTATAATTTTTTTCTTGTATATAATCATATACAATGCCTGAAACTATCGACATAAATTCTTCCGTCTCAACTTCTTGTAAACTTAATTTAGTAATATCGATGTTGAATTGGCTCAAATCTGTTTTATTTACATTTTTCTCCAAATACTTTTTCAGTTGTAATTCACTTTTAGTTTCATCCATTACAATAAAAATTGTTGAATCTGGGGTCTTTTGAAAACTTAATAAACCAAATTTATCCATCTCATTATCAAGGACAGATGCAATACGGTTCCATCGCTTCTCATCATTATTATTTTCATTAGAAAAACTATCATAATTGTTGGCATATATATTAGTTACTAAGACGACTACAAAAACTATTACTAAAACAGGAACAAACTTTCTCATTACAAATCCTCCCCTCTAGATTTATCATACCAAATTAATCCATTATTTTATTGAACAATACTGCGCCGTTAGTTCAATAAGAAAAAAGAGCTGTCTAAAACAGATCAATGATCTTCAAGTATAGCCCCTTTAGTGAATTTAAATTACTTATCTGGTTCATCAATGCATCACTTACGGCATACTATTCCCTTTTCTTAGCCGTTAAGTGCTTAGAAAAGAGGATAGTATTGTTTATAAAAATGCTTATTGGATTCGTTAAATATGTTAGCGCTTATATTCGGGCTGTTCTAAAATAATCGGATTCGGATTGCTAAGTACCCATTGCACTGCCAACTCGCATAGTCTCGCAGGTTGCTCATCTCCATCGCCTTTGTGAAGTTCTTTCGCTAAAGTGATAGACTCCTGAAGTGCAGCGTGATGTAATGGTGTCCCTAAGCTAATGTAATGGTTAAAACTTTTGAGCATTTTACGAAAATCATTATCCCAGTTGATGCCGCCATTATCTAAAATTTCGTATGAGACTTTACCAGTAATACGAATAACCTCTCCTTGTACAGTTTGCGCATGTCCTTGCGAAGGAATTAGCAAATTCCAAAGTTCATTATGTTGAGCCTGCCAGCCCTTTGTACTTACTGTTATTGGAGACGTACCATCATGCGTTTTTCGCTTCTCTACTGGTGGAACATCAAATAGCTCATAAAGACGGGAAAGTGCCTCATCCGTTTCGATCAAATATTCTTTATTAAAACCTTCTCTGTGAAATTCAAAGTCTTTTCCAATTCGCTTAATAGAATTTTTCATTTCCGGTGTCACAGCTATACTTGCGCTCAGAAAAATCTCAGAAACTTCCACTAGATCAACAATATTTATATTTCTACATACTGCTAAAGCTTTGTCTAAAGGTGTTTCATTCATCATATTTACTGCGCTAATATTTGCGCCTTTAGAAACCAATGTGCGCACAGCATTTGGTTTAAAAAAAGCGGCCGCAGCAAATAAAGGTGTTTCGTTTTGATAATCCAAGGCTTCTATATCTGCATCTAACTCAAGAAGTAATTCAATATTCCCTCGCCCACTTATTGCCTGATTATGTAAAGCCGATCTTTTGTATTTGTCTCTCGCATTTATATTTGCCCCCTGTTCCACGAGCCAGCGAACCAATTCATCCGGTACATTGAAAAAGCTTAAGGCTGTTGTTTTACTATAACCACCATATGCATCTAGCTCACACTTTGTAAATAACTCTTGTAATGCCGCAATATCACCTGCTTCAATTAGTTCATTAAAATTTTTCGGTAACGTTTTTCTCTTCCTCGACATATGTATTTTCGCTCCTTACATTAGATTTTTGAATATAGTTCATCACGTCATTCACCATATATATACCAATCTATATTTTACCATGTTATAATTTCTTTGCTATGAGAGTTAACAGTTAATTAAGAAAAGAGGTAATACTTATGCAACTGTTTTGCGAAAATGACTATAAAGAAGGTGGTATTACGCTTTTGGTAGTCCAAGAAAAAGTAAAAGGACGTTTAAACATTCGTGTTTTTTCCTCCTCTCGGCGAGAAATATTAGAGTAATTACGCTTATGACAGTATCCGTGACCCAAATTAGGAATTGATTCATATTACTCTAATGGGCAGTTTAACGTGGAATAATTTGTACGTAATAGTGACGAGGTGATCGTTTATATGGGAAACACAATAACTTTATGTGACAATTGCGATGAAAAAATTGTTGAGTCACTCTCTATGTCCAATGGCGCCACTAATGTGCTTCTCGATGTACTAGCATTAAGTGGGTCAGACTTAACAGTAACAACCAGAGAGAAAGAGTTTATCGTTTGGTTGAATCAAAGAGATCAATCAGTTGTAGGTATTGGAACTGTGGGTTTTAGCATCAGTGAGATGCCTTGGACGAAAAGGGATTTTATCGAGCTAAAGAGATTTTTGTTGTCTGTTATTGATGGTGCAATTAATAAATGCACATGGGAAGATTTAAATTACACCCCAAATGAGTACATGGTAGTAAGGAATTTAAATCATTTATGCTTATTAATAACTAATTTTCATGAAGAATTTGTAGATGAGAGTTATTACACTTACTGGGTTACAGACGAGTCAGATGAGGAACCTACTATACCTATTGGTTTCCCAAAATGTTCGAACCATAAAGTTCTTCTATCTTGTCATGGTTGCCTATTATGTAATAATGGCATGTAGTCATTCCTTACCAACAGTGTTGGTGGGTTTGGTTCAGTACGTCACATCATTAATATGATGGTCGTATTAATGAAGCCAACACCAGAAGATACCATCATCGATCGAGCAATGTGTTCAGCAGTTTTTTTCCTCTATACCACCTCATTAATCCCATATAGCGACTATACTTTTATGTCTGTTAGTTTCTCGATTATTATTTTGTATTTTCAAATGCTAGGATATATTTCTTGTAAAGGTCTGTATGATAATCTTCCTATTCCCTCTTTCAATCCCAATCAAATATGAGGTTTGCAGTCAGAATCTTTCAGCTAATTCTTCCTGAGTAATTTCAATTTCCGTATTTCTTTGATGTTGCTACCAACTAATTTGGCTAAACTATCCACAAAATCATTTCATGATAATAAAAAAGTTGATAAGGAGAAATACACCATATCAACTTTTTATCCTTTGTTAAGATATAGTATCAACTAGCTTAGTTTGTTCACTCTTATGAATTTTTTATGAATATTGGACAAATCTACATTAAACGATAATTAGCATTATTTAAACGAATAATCCCCTTTTGAACGATAAATTATAGGAACCATCCGATAATTAGAAAGTTGTGACCACGGTATTTATATTATGTAAACTAAAATTATTTTGGCGTGGAGGAGGGGCTTGGATGCTTCTTTAAGATCAATCAAATTTATCCAACAGATCAAAAATCGTAAAACATTAGATTCGCGGGGTTTTACATGTCATCTTTAAAGATGTGTGGAGGCTCCCACCTCCCCGCTTAAAATAGGTCTTGTATCCCTAAATAAAATTAAGTAAAAAACAACCGATAAACCCTTATATAAAGGTTCACCGGCTACATAAAAATATAGATTGAACTGAAGAAAGCAATTCTACAAGAATGGATGAGAACGGCATTGTGTTTTAAACAATATTAATTCCTGCACTCGCATTACCAATAATAATATCAACTGCAGTTTCCCCTGGTACTGATGAAATATAAAATACCATTAATAAACGATCACCTGCAGTTACTGGTACTGGTGGAATAGTAGCCGATGCAAATACTAAAAGGCCTACGGGTATAGGTTCTGTAATAGATGGAACTAAATCAACGCTAGCACTTGTACCAGTAAAAGTATTACTACCTACAGGTGCATGAAAAATTTGAGCACGGATTGTCACAGATCCTGATTCTACTTGCCCCGCGAGTGCATTATATGAGGCTGAAATAGCAGTTATCTTCCCGTCACGTGGGACGGTGAAGGCTTCACTTAAAAGACCGGTTAAATTAATCGTATTATTTACAAGAGGTACAAGGTCTACAGTAGAACCAAACCCTATGAGACTAGCAAGTCTATTGCCAAGTATATTTTCAACGACTGTTTGTCTTCCAGAGGAGAAGGGAATTATTGAACCACCTTGATTTTCACCGCCATTCCCAATTTCTTAATTTATACAATTGATATCTGTGGCCATAAATGGTCCTAAGTTATTACAGTCATTTCTTGCTGATGAACTATTACAATTATTTTTGCACACAAATTTCCCTCCTTTTATCGCTAAAACATGTGGAAGAACGTAAGTGAGAAGGGCTATAAACTTGAAAAATATTTAAGTTCAAATATTTTAGAACAACAAATTAAAAACACTACACAGATATTAATGAGGTACTTGATCTCATTTCCTCTTATCATAAAAAAAGGTGCATGATTTTAACCATGCTCCTCTCTAATTTATAAGTGTTCTCACTTCACTAGTCCTAGTAAAAAACACCTATTCTACCTTTATATACACTGTCTCGTGTAGTTATAATTTTTCAAAATTTGTGGCTACATCCTCTTTAGAAATCACTTCACTTGTATATTTTTCACATCCTGCGTTCCAACGCATGCATTTAGTCATTTACTTTTCTCTTACAAAAGAAAAAACACCCAGAGTAAGCGAGCAGACTAGTCCAATTTGGAAAAATGGATAGTTTGAACACTTACATAGAGTGTATTAAGTACCTCTATATAGATGGTTGAGGTTAAGATAGATAATTAATGACGTTTTTTGTTTAGACAGCTTTTCATGCTTATGCTTGTAACGCCTCAATTGCTTGAGCTACTTGCTCTTCTGTTAAATTGTGACGCACGATGTAGCGGTTGCGCGCATGCTTTGTACATTCGATAGTACAGCCACCTAAATGCTTTGCTTCATTTTCTTCAGATGCGATGATTTGCTTGTTACATTCAGGGTTTGCACAGTTAATATAACGTTCACAAGGTTCACCGTCATAGTGATCTCGACCGATAATCACATGCTCTACTTGATTGATTGGCACCGTTAAACGCTCATCAAATACGTACATTTGACCGTCCCATAATTGGCCTTTCGTAACAGGGTCTTTTCCATATGTTGCAATACCGCCATGTAATTGACCGACATCGCCAAAGCCTTCACGCTTCATCCAGCCCGAAAACTTCTCACAACGAATCCCACCCGTGCAATATGTTAAAACATTTTTCCCTTCGAATAGCTCGCGGTTTGCACGTACCCATTCCGGTGTATCACGGAAGTTTTTTACATCTGGTCGAATCGCGCCACGAAAATGGCCGACATCGTATTCATACGTGTTACGCACATCTAATACTACTGTATTTTCATCTTGCATTTCAGCAAGGAATTGTTCTGGTGACAGGTAGCGACCTGTTAATTCATGTGGGTTTACGTCTTCTTCTAAGCCTAAGTTTACTAACTCAGGACGCGGGCGTACGTGCATTTTTTTGAATGCATGCCCATCTGCCGCATCAATTTTGAAGACAATGCCTTCAAATAATGAGTCTGCTTGCATGTTTGCCATGTATTGCTCTGTTTGCTCAATCGTACCTGAAACAGTACCGTTAATGCCCTCATTGGCTACTAAAATACGACCTTTTAAACCGATTTCTTTACACATGGCTAAGTGCGTTGCCGAAAACGCAGCTGGATCTTCAATCTTCGTGTAATGGTAATATAATAAAACTTGATAATTCATTGTTTCCACCTATCATTTCATATATTTGCAGGATATACCTGATAGTGTCTTTTACGACCTATTAACCATACAGGATATTCATTTAATATGCTATCGGTAATTAGACTGAAATAGGTATAAAAATTGTTTTCAAAGAATTTGTGAAGTGGTCAGCGAACCTTTTTTATTTAAAAGTGTTATTCCACAATCTGGTCCGTTTGTGGAATAAGAAAAAATCCTGCTGATACAGGATTTTTAATAAAACTTTATTAAAATAATCAATGTTTAATTTAAACTATCGAACTTTGTTTTAAATGATCAATCTTTTTTATAAAACTACTTCTTTTTTCACAAAATTACCAAAGCATTAGTTAATAATTATTTTAAGAATACGTTCACTGCATTCCAAAACAGCTTCTGGCTCCCTTTCCTCAAGAGATCGAAAGTATCCGTATAAGCTGTATTGGTCGAACCTCCTTTACCTAATACTGTTAAATTTTTAAAGCCACTCTTAAAGAAATTTAATAATGCACCGTTCTTCAAGGATTCCTTATCCCAAATCAAGGCTATTAATTTTAATGTTAGCTAAACATTCCATTCTATAAGTAATCCTGCCTGTGCAAGCCACCATCGAATAACAATAATAATATAATAAAAAACGAAATAAATATATTGATAAACGATAATAAATAGACTAATATCGTATTAAATCATATTTTCATTAAATCAGTGAGGTGCTTCAAATGAATGTTAAACTAAGTTCAACTTTTTTCTTAAAGATCGTTGCTTTTCTTATAGGAATTGCGGTACTTGCAGTGTGTATATATTGGTTACCTCAAGCAGCTATACGAGATGCGAAAGTGCGTCCAGGAGATTACTCGATATATCCATTGTTAATATGTGCATATGGAGTATGCATTACGTTTTCTGTTGCGTTGTATCAAGCATATAAACTATTAAATTATATCAATATAAACAATGCTTTTTCAGAGTTATCCCTTAAATCCTTGAAGGTTATAAAAAAATGTGCTTTTACAATTATTTTCTTCATTTTGTTTTTAATAGTTTACTTAAGGGTTTTTGCTATGTTCACGGGTGAAGACGCAGCGGGTCCGATAGCACTTGGTTTATTAGGGATTTTAGTAACAGTTATCATCGCTGCCATTATAGACGTACTTCAAAAGCCTATAAAAAATATTCTAGAAAAAATGTAGGTGTTTATTATGCAAGTATAACTACTTTCCCTACTGAATTATGACCCTTAAATGAAAAATGTGCGCCTATTCTATTTTGAAATGACACCAAAAATTTAGACACTATATTAAGTTAAGCAGCTATGAAGGATTGAATTCGGTATTGTACCGAGCTCAATTCTTTTAATTTCTCTTTTATACGTTTGTGATTATAGTATTCAATACAGTTCAAGTTCACGCTTATTACTCAACAATATGGCCCTTTTCATGAATAAAGACGCTTTCCTTATTACGGAAAAGCCGCCTTTAATGGAATAACTAAACTTCATTTTGTGGCTTTTAAGTGCGTTTCCTAACTTTCATTTGGGAACGTTATTTCGATTTGATTTGTATAATTAATTCATTTCTTCAGTTTAAAACCTCTCTCCAAAAGTTGTCATTCTGACTTTAGTTAGATCAACAGAGTGAACTCTTTCATCGTTATATGTATCATCATCACCAAACCAATAAATTGTAACATCGGCAATATATGTTCTATCATGCATATACTCAATAAGATCTGTCCACATGTCTAAGTTTAAATTGTAATCTGTATGAACAGGTATATTTCCATTTTTGATTTCATTTAAGATATTAAGTATTATTTCTTGTTTTCCAATTAACAACACCACCTTTCGAACGATAAATTATGAGAAGCCTCCGATAATAAGAAAGTTGTGACCAAGGTATTTATATTATGTAAACTAAAATCGTTTGGTATGAAGGAGGGCTTGGATACGTCAACTCCCCATATATAAATTAAAAATGATGTTGCTTATGATTAATCTACTTTCTTATCAACAATGCACTAATGTCTCTTCAAATAACCCCGTTCTAATTTAGAACGGGGTTATAGTTTTGTTCAACTTCAGTTAATTAAACCTTCAATTTAACGGCTTGAATAATAGCTGAGACAATATAATTTTCTAAATTATAATTAGGTTCCCATTCACGGATATATTCTTTTGAATCATCTCTCGGTTCAATGATATTAATAAATACTTTGAACTTTTAACTACAAAATCACTTATTAAATTAACACTATAAAGCATAATATAACAAGTATATTTGATACGATTCATACATATATTGATTTAAGTATTTCATTAAAACAGAAGTCTATAATTATCCTAATGATGGAATTATAATATAAGCGAAAACTTTCTATAAAGATAGGATGATGACAATTATTGAAAAATCGCTTCTTGCTATGGCTATTTTACGCGTATTGTCTGGAAGTATTGAAGTATGTGCTGGATTGTTGATGCTAAAGTTTAATAGTTTAGAAAAAGCATTCTATATTAATACAATGCTTGCTTTGGTTGGTCCAACAGTTTTAATCGTAACGACTGCCATTGCATTATTTGGACTAGCTGATAAAATTCCTGTGACGAGAATCATTTGCCTATTTACGGGAATTACACTTATTATTATTAGCTCACATGTTAAGTAATAAAAAAGAATTCCTAAAAAATAATAAAATTCTTCAAAAAGAATGTTTTGTTTAAATATCCCCTTCAATTATTTCCGATAAGAAAAAAAATGGATTACCATTAAATTTGACTTCTTCGATACAATCCTTTACATCGGGTCCCTTCTAGTCTCATTCCCCATAGAAAAACACCTCCGCGTTGATTTGGGTAAGGTACAATACCCGTTTTTCAACGAAAGGTGTTTTTATTTGTCTCATTTTTTTAGGTCAGTGCAGTGCATAGTTCTACAAAAAAAGCGTTTTTTCTTGTTTCGGGGATATATATTCCTCAGCTGCTGGCTTAAGTTAAAATGTGACCACCTTCTACATGAAGAACAGTTCCAGTCACGAAACTATTTTGTAGCAAGTATAGTACGCTTTGTGCAACATCTTCAGCTTTTCCTATTCGTTTCACAGGGAGTTTATTTTCAACTGTATTATAGAAGTTATTACGTGCTTCTTCTGGCATTTTGCTACGGGAAGGTGTATCAATGATTCCTGGTGAAACGATGTTTACTCGGATCGGAGCAAGTTCTAATGCCAAAGTCTGGCCTAGATTCGAAATAGCCGCATTGACTGCCCCTAGAATTGCTGAGCCAACCATAGATTTGTAGGCTACAACTCCAGAGAATAAAGTGATTGAACCGTTTGGTAAAATTTTCGGAGCACCGTATTTCGCTGCATAATATTGTCCCCAGAATTTGTTTTCAAACAGTTGTCGGGCTTGCGCTGTATCCGTTTGTAGGAATGAACCGCCGGATGTTTCTGCTGCGCTTACCACAAGATGATCGAACTGGCCGATTTTTTCAAAGAAAGACTGGACTTGCTGTTCTTGCGATGTATCTAGAGTATAAGCGATTGCTCTAACTCCTAGTTGCTCTTTTGCATTCCGTAATTTATCTTCGGAACGACTGCCAATGATTACTTCTGCCCCTTGAGCTATTAACTGTTTAGCTGATTCCAAACCAATCCCAGAGCTTCCACCGATAATTACAACTTTTTTATCTTTTAACATGTTTTTCTCCCCCTAATAGATTAAAAATTAAATACCTCTTGCAAATGTATATCAAGTTCGGATACAAATTTTTCAACCTTCGGATTTTTGACTACATCATAACAAGAGAAACTCTTTAAAGGTTTCATTCCGAGAAATTTCTGTATACGATGTAAATGACTTAATGCATCTTCTAGGGTGCTCCCTTCAAAAAATTGAGTAGGATCTTTAAATGCGTTTTCAGGAGCATTCCAGGTTGTCGAAAACATATATTTCTTTTCAGTCAATAACCCGCCTTTTCCATACTGATCAGCACCCTTAAAAAATAAACCATAAGCATATACTTCATCCATATACGTCTTCAATAAGCCAGGGACACTAAACCAATAGATAGGTGTCTGGTAAATGACAATATCAGCCCATATAAATTTTTGTTGTTCTTCTTCGATTTTATATCCGTTTTGAATAATTGTTGTTTTTACATTGTTCTTTTCACTTAAAAAACTGACCAACTTGTTCATCAATGTTTGGTTCAAATTCCCCTCTGCTGAACTATACTTCTGATGACCGTTAATAATAAGTATATTTTTCATCTTAATCTAGCTCCTTCATTTCCATAATCTCTAAAATAACTCGCCTAGCGTATAGCCGGTAACCAATAAACCTACAACACTTAAGGTAAAATTCAAATCGTTTGCTACACCTGGAAGAAAAATCATGATGACGTACCAATAGCAAATGCGTTGAATAAGAAAGCAATGAATAAAAACGGTAGTTTGTTTCGTTGATTTCTTGCAATATTTTTGATCGCCTCCTCAATAAAGGTTCAACGATATTATATATATAGTAACTTCATTTACGGAAGTAGTGATCTTTATTTCATAAAGTTTCTGAAAGTATACTATTGTGATATGATAAGGTAAATTAGTCAAAAAAATTTTAGGGAGGATGTTTCAGATGAGTGTTATTGAACCAGTAGTGTTGACCAAAGGAGCACCAGGTGAGACTTGCCCCATTGCTAAAACGCTCGACGTGATTGGGACTAAATGGACTTTTTTAATTGTTCGTGATTTGCTTATAGAAGGAACAATGCGATTTAGTGACCTATTGAAATCAATGAATGGAATTAGCCCGAAAACACTTTCACTCCGTCTTAAGACACTAGAAGATCATGGGATATTGAATAAAAAGGTATTCCCGGAGGTTCCTCCTCGTGTGGAATATACGCTAACGGAAAAAGGAAAACAATTGGAAGGTATTTTCATTGAATTAAAGAGATTTGGATTAAATTTATAAATCTATTTTTCAGGCTATGAACTATACAAACTACGCTATCACGGCATATTAATAGTAATGTAAAGCTATTTTAGCCTTACACCTCCGAATTTTGTTACTAAGGGTCACTCCTATCCCAAGTGACCCTTTTAAGGAATGAATATAATCCCACGAAGCAAGGCAGCATTCGCCTCACTTGTTTCTAGCACCTCTAATGCAAAAAGAGGCAAAGCTACTACTGTAAACTGGGTACCTAACAAACTGATTGACTGTCCTAGCCAAAGCTTGTAAAAATTAAAATGTTTGTTATTTTTCATATGACACCTCTATTAATTCATATTTATAAAGAATTGATTAAATATCTTAATAATCCACCATTTTTTCTTTCTATTTTCTGCACTTAATTTTTCCAATGTCTTAAAGCGTGCCTGGATTGAGGGTGGTTTCTTAATTTGTCTCAATAATCATACTTACTCGAGCTTTATCTTTAAATTGTTGCAGCAAATCGATATCTCGACTGACAAGTGGGCTTCTAGTCTGAACTATTAGGAAGTTAGGAGGATCTTCTACCATAGAGGCGTCACTTTTTCCTTTTGCTCTATTGGTTGATAGGGGACATGTACTGGATAACATAAAAATGGTTACTTTCCCTTTGGTTTTGGCTCGATGGAGTTTTTTTAATAAACTTGCAGCTCCGTTTTTAACATCGATCCAACTCCCCCATTCTCCTTTCGAAAAAGCAATACAGGCATTTCACGTACATTACAATAGGAACACCATAAAACACCCAGTTTAAGGATTTAGTGAATGATTATACCCAGAAAGAAAGCCCTTCCCTTTATTCAGAATTGTTTTTTCATTTTCATGACAGAACCTCCATTCATTGTGTGGACAATAATGACTCATTGCTAGATAAAGCTCGCTTTTCCAAATCCAGGAGCAGTGTTTTCATTTCTAGTCCACCCCGATAGCCAGTTAATGAGCCATTCTTCCCTATTACACGATGGCACGGTACAGTAATTAATATCGGATTAGCCCCAATAGCCGCGCCTACAGCACGAACAGCTGCAGGTTTATTTATAGCATTTGCAATGTCGGAATAGGATTTCATCTGTCCATAAGGGATTTCACAAAGTGCATGCCAGACTGCTAGCTGAAATGGCGTACCTACATTATGAAATGGAACAGTAAAGGTTTTCCGCTTTCCTTCTAGATACTGCGTGATTTCAGCGGCAAAGGGTTGAAGCATTTCATCATCTTCAATAAAAGGGCTTCCTGGAAAACGTTTCTTAGCCCATTCGAACAATTCCTCGATTGATTTGTTCTGTGAACCTACAAAGACAAGCCACTTCGAGGTTGCAGCAATATAAAAATTCCAATCCTGAAAATCTAGTAAAGACCAATAAAGAGTTGGTTTACTCGTTGTTTCCATTGTACTTTTCCTCCGTTTTCTGATTTTGACGATACTGTGCTGGTGTCAGACCAGTTTTCTTTTTAAATAAAGTAATAAAATAAGGCGTATTAGCCATACCCACACAAATGGCGATATCTCCAATCGCTTTTTTTGTCTCAATTAAATACTTTTTAGCCGCGTGAACTCTAACTTGTTGTATATATTCAACAGGCGTAATGCCTTTAATCTTTTTAAATGTCCGATGCATATGATACGGACTCCCATGACATATATTTGCTAACGATTCGAGGGTTAATTTTTCTGTGAAATTTTTATCAATGTATCCAGTAATTAAATTAACCCACTCCCTATCAGGCAGATTTTCATTAGTAGGCTTGCAACGTTTACAAGGGCGAAAATTTGCGCGGAGTGCTTGTTCTGCGTTATGAAAAATACATACATTTTCTTTTTTCGGAACACGAGATTTACAGGAGGGTTTACAGAATATCCCTGTCGACTTTACTGCATAGAAAAATTGATTATTGTACGCTGTATCATTATTTATAATTGCTTGCCACTTTTCATCTGTTATCATTTCTCCATCATTCAAATTTCTATAGTCATGGCTCTCTTTATGTCCGTTATTGATACTATCCACCATTTATCTCACCTCTCCTTTCAATATATTCTCTGGATTTAAATAGCAAAATATTGAATTTCAATTTTACTTAGAATCGTGAAAAATAATTCCAAGACCGTATCGTGCTCCAGAAGTAACCGTGCTTACTCCGTGCCGAATTGTATTTTTGTAATATCCTTTTTTACCTAGAACAGGTCTATAGTTAGTAGGAAAGATCAGCGCACTACCTTGTTCTAAAGTAATGACATGTCCTCTACTCTGAGCACGAGGAATTTGTTCCACTAATAGAGATTCTCCACCGCAGAAGTCTTGATCTCGTTGATTTAAAACAAATACGACTTGAAACGGGAAAAATAGGTCGCCATATAGATCTTGATGTAAACAATTAAACCCTCCTGTTTCATACTTTAATAGTAAGGGTGTCGGTCTAGTTTGTTCATATTTTTCACAGGTGTTCAAAAAATCTTGAAGATGATCTGGAAACTGTTCTGTTTTCTTTAAATAGCCTAACCATCGATTGGCTGTTTTGACCAATTCTAAATAAAAGGACTCTCTTAAACTTTGGATGATTTCAGGTAATGGATAGGAAAAATATTTGTACTCCCCATTCCCGAAGCGGTATCTCATCATATTAATTGTTGTTCGGTATGACTCTTCCTCACAATACAATTCTATGAAGTATTCACATTCCTCTTTTGTTAAAATCACTGGAAGCTTTGCAAATCCTTGCTCATCTAAATCATTTTGAATTGACTCCCAATTTAAGTTTACGATACGTGTTTTAATATCTTGGCCCATTTTTATTCACTCCCTAGCATTCTAGATAACTAACACTATAACCGCATAAATAGAAAAAAATAAGGTGTTTAGAATGTAATAGCAAGATAACAAAATTAGTAAAGATTATTATGTGATAAAGTAAAATTACAATAGAAAATCGTAATAAGATGAGGAGAATGAAAAAGTGACATGGCATGAAATTAATGATGTTATTGTAATTACATTACCTGAAAATTTCGACATGAAAGTTAACCTAGGCTATCTAACAAGGGAAAAAAATGAATGCATGTATGAAATAGAGAACGATATAATTACAAAAGTTATAGCCATTGGGGAAATTCGGTCCTTAGTACAGGTAAGCGTAATAAATAATAAACAAATGGTTGTTCAATTCCTAAATGATTCTAGACCTATTGAAAAATGGAAACGGGAAGAGATTGTAAAATATATTCATGAATGGTTTGATCTAGATAACGATTTAACGCCATTTTATGAAATGGCAAAAGCAGACCCATTACTTAAAATGCCTGCCCGAAAATTCTACGGATTGCGAGTTGTCGGCATTCTCGATTTATTTGAAGCTTTATGTTGGGGAGTTTTAGGGCAACAAATTAACTTAGCCTTCGCGTACTCCTTAAAGAAGCAATTTGTAGAAGAATTTGGCGATTCTATCGAATGGAATGGTAAAAAGTATTGGGTGTTCCCACCATACGAACGAATTGCACAGTTAACACCTACCGACCTAGCAGATATTAAAATGACGGTAAAAAAAAGTGAATATATCATTGGAATTGCCAAATTAATGGCAAGTGGAGAATTATCGAGGGAAAAATTAATGAAAATGAACTTTAAAGATGCTGAAAAAAACTTAATTAAAATACGGGGAATCGGTCCTTGGACAGCCAATTATGTTCTAATGCGCTGCCTCAGATTCCAGACGGCTTTTCCAATCGATGATGTGGGTCTTATTAATTCGATAAAAATATTACGTAATATGAACCGAAAGCCTACGAAAGATGAAATCTTAGAAATATCGTTTCCATGGAAAAACTGGGAATCATACGCTACCTTTTATTTATGGCGTGTCCTTTACTGAATAATTACATCTTAAACCGAATTGTATTCAATAAAAAGAATGAACTTTAAACCAATCTTGTTGACCGACCTAATGAGGAAACATCTTGAATTTTAAGCAAAAGGCTGATAATCTGCCCCACTGCCAGTTCCTTGACGCTCATTAAACCACTTATCGATTTTAGATGTTCTTTTTCTTTTCGATACAAAAACACCCTTTAGATAATTATTCCAAAGGGGCAAAGCTCGACTTTATTTTAAACATTGCAACTTTGTTTAAATCCACAATTGGAAAGGTAACTTAATCCCTTTTTGAACGAAAAATTAAAAATTTAGACTAAGGTATTTATATTAAAAATAAATTGGCGTGAAGAAGGGCTTGAATACAATCCCTTGTGTATTTCTTAACTATACAAAAATATACCCTGCAGGTAGACTTTTTTAGGTGTCTACTCTACAGAGTACACTTTATAATAACTGAAGGCATGATCTTTTTAATAATCTCAGAGCTGGTTTCTTTATCACCGTAGCAATTTTTTATAATACCCAATGATAGAGATAATTACAGTAAGCAGCAGAAGAGTAATAAAGACCGGTAAAGATGCACCGCCAGGCACGAGTGTGCTAACTAGCATGATGAAGCCGCCTGCTACATATACCCGACCCATGAAAAGGTGAGACTTGCGAATTTCGATCCCATTATTGGTATCGTATACGGAAGTAGCCAGGCTAGAACCTAAATTCTCTCTCACTCTCGGAATAAAATTACCTATCACAATGAACACAGCACCTGTAACTAAAGGAGCAATGATATCCACGTTAAACGGATTACCCATGCCATAGGCCAATACCAGACCGTGAACTGGCAGAAGGATAAAAATAACTCCGTTCAGAATTGCATTAACCGGCTCAACGGAGCGCGGGCTTTTTTTATCCAATCCAAGCTTCTGTATCAATGCCATGCAGACAAACACAAGAATCATCATTACGGGAATCATGCTCACAATAAACTCTCTGGTAGTAGCGGTAGAATCACTTTGATACTTTGAAGCGGAAATAATGTTTTCAGGAAGCTGTGGGTAGCTCCATACACTTGCTAACACAGCTATAATGAAAAGCAATACCGAAAACCAGTACTTTTTCATAATTATTCCTCTCCCTTTCCCTTGTTATTATTGAATTGCATAAACCACTTCATTACTTCCTGTAATACAGTAGTATTGATTGAGTAAACAACATGCTGCCCTTTCCTTTCGTCCCATACCAATCCCCCTTGCTTAAGCAAGCCAAGATGATGAGAGATCGCAGGCTTTGTCATCTGAAAATGATTGGCTATTTCCCCAGCCGTTAAATCCTTATCCATGAGAAGATCAAGAATTTTACGTCTGGTCGGGTCAGAGAGCGCTTTGAATGTAAGATTTAACGTCATATTATCACCTACCTTTTCTGTTTAAATATTTAAATAATTATTTAATAATTAAATTAAACCACGCTGGCATCTTTTTTGTCAATATTGCAAACAACCTGATATAACCAATAAATTGTTCAACCGTTCGAATATGAATTTGTTCAGGATATATTTTCATACCGTCCGCAAACAGATGATTTATAGCCCTCCTGCAGCTGATACTGCTTGCAGAGATAAAGTCAAATAAATATGCCAATAATTCTATCTTGGTAATTTACGTTATTTTAATTTGATGAATTTTAGGGTTAGTTTATGAAAATTGTTAAAGTATTTTGAAGATATGTATTTTAAACGATAATCAACATTATTTGTACCAATCCATATTTACTTGAAATCTTGCCCCAATGGAAAATAACGAATCACCCATTTTAACCACATAAATAAACATTGAAAACCTCATTTCTCCATTATCATTAACTAAAATATATGTGTTGGCTGATTTGATTAACCTCAAATAAATGATCTTTTGAAACGTGACACCTACCATAATCCCATTTGTGAAATAGGCAAATACCCCATTCCAAAAGACTTTCCGAACATATAGTAGGCCTATGACTATTATTAGGAGGTATGAAAGTGACAAGAAATTATCCCAATATGCCACGTGAAATGAACCCAGGTTGGTGAATTCAGAGAACCTCGATATGGCGAATTCAGAGGACCCCAATACGGCGAATTTGGTCGCAATCCAATAGAAAGAATGTTTTTCCCAGGGTATGGTTTTGATGGATATCCACCATTTGGGTACCCTTCCTATGGCTATCCACCCAATCGGATACCCACCAAACAGATATCCACGCTAGGTAAAATCTTTAAGCTTTTAGACAATGAATGATTTTTTTGTATGAGAATAGCCGGAACAATACAAACTGATAATAACACTTACTTCGTTAACCCCATCCATTAGGAAATTTATGAAGGGAGTATTATTAGATGCCACTTATCAACGTATTTGGAGGAAAAACATTTGAAGTAGAGGAAGGAAAAAAATTAGTTTTAGCACTTGAAGATAATGGTATAGAAATATTTCATCTATGTGGTGGAAAAGCAAAATGTACTACTTGTAGAGTAGAGGTCTTAGCTGGAGAATATAAGGATATTTCGAAAATAGAAAAAACCGCCTTTGCTATTAAAAATATTGATGAGAATTTATTTGAGGACTGCTTACGGCTATCTTGTCAAATCCGTGTCATAGGAGACATTACCGTTCGGCCCATTTTAACTTCTGAAAATACACAGGGCGATAGAGGCCCAAGACCAGCAGATTAACCTTACTAAGACGCGGAGTTAAAATGAAATCCGCGTTTTTTTAATTCCTTTATTTTATTTTTACTGCTTATTAAAATCTTTTTGAGCACCTTCATAGCTTTCCATAACGTTTTGATAGCCAGGAAGTTGGCTTGCAAGTAATGCGCCGAAGCCTACGATGTCGTTTCGCTAATCACGTTGTAATTCACTAGCAATACTAACCAGTTCATCAACTGTACGCCACTATGAGCCATACGCATTATCGCCGCATTTGCAACTTGTTTACTGAAAGTTCCCGACGCATCCGTAGCGACAAATACTTCGTAGCCTGCGTTCAGAGCCGATAATGCAGGAAAAGCAACACAAACATCTGTGACAACTCCGGCTATAATTAGTTGCTTTTTACCAGTCAATTTAACTTTTTTGACAAAATTCTCATTATCCCATGCATTTATTTGACCTAGACGAGCAAACTTAGGTGCATCTGGAAATAACTCAACAAGCCTCGTAATGGGCGGTTTTTTCTTATAGATTAAAGAAAGGCATTGGAGAGATTAAATTCCAATGCCAATTTTTATTTGTGTTTTATTAATGATATACTGCTCTGATAAGGAAACTAATTATCTTGTCGTTGTAGATATTTACTTACCCACGACCTGCTTGGAAAGAAGGGTATAATGTCATTCCACCATCGGCAAATAGGGTAATCCCTGTTACATAACTAGCTTGTGAGGAAGCAAGCCATACTGCTACAGCAGCAATTTCTTCTGGTTTTCCTATATACCCCATCGGAACCATGCTTTCTACATCTGCCCGTTTTGCTGGATCTGCAAATTTTTCAGCATTTATAGGCGTATTGATCGCTCCAGGTCCGATGTTATTGACACGAATTCCTTTTGGAGCATATTCTAACGCTAAAGTTTCAGTCATTAATTTTATGCCCCCTTTACTAGCCGCATAATGCACGAACAAAGGCCAAGGAATTTGCTCATGAACACTGGACATATTGATAACAGAACCTTTAATATCATTCTCCACGAAGTATTTAATCGCTTCTCTACTTCCTAAAAATGCCCCTGTTAAATTCGTATTGATTACTTTATTCCAATCATCGAGCGGCATTTCATGTGAGGGTACAGGATTTTCTATACCAGCGTTATTAATCATCACATCGAGGGTTCCAAACTTATTTACAGCAGTCTGGACGAGGTTGATGACATCCCCTTCAACTGACACATCTCCTTCTACGGCAATGGCTTCCCCACCTGCTTTTTTCACTTCTTCAACAACCACATTTGCCTCTTTTTCATTTGAACGAAAATTAACGATAACTTTTGCCTTTTCCTCGCCAAAGCGTAATGCCATTGCTTTTCCTAATCCTGTTGAAGCACCTGTAATAACAATAACTTTGCCTTCTAAATCTGGATACATATAAAATTCTCCTCCTTATGCTTTCGCCATCCCTAGCATAATTCCAGCAGCGACTATAAAGATAATCCCAATGAAAATTGCTATAAGTTGTCGTTTGGTTTTTTTCTCACCTATAATAAAAATTCCGCCTAAAGTAGAAATCACGATCCCCATTTGGGAAAGAGAAAAACTTGTGGCAACTCCTACACGTGGCTGAGAGATAAATAAAAACATATTCCCTGCAGCCCAAACTAAACCTGGAATAATATTACGAATCGCATATTTATTGAATGGTTTGTGTTTAAATGTTAATAGAATTCCACCTATGACCATTCCGATTGCTTGCGGTAATAGAGCCGACCATCCATTTACATCAAATAAGCGGATAACCACCACATAGACTAAATAACCAAAAGTAGAAACGAGTAAAATTAAAATTCCTTTTCTTAAATTTTTCCCTTGCTCTTCTTTTTTCTCCTCTGGATTTGGCAGCGATGTAAGAACGATACCAATCAAAATACTGATCAATGCAAGGATACCTAAGATAACGGATATTGTAGTCGACCATTCATGGAAGACAATGACTCCAAATAATGTTGTTGCAACCAATTGTAGACCTGTTGAAATGGGCATTGTTTTAGAAACGCCCATTAAATCAATGCTTTTTAATTGATTTGCCTGCCCTAATGCCCAAAAAAGGCCTGATACAATTCCGACTCCCAAAACTACAGGTGTCAACACAGGTTTAACAACAAAATAAACGCCTATAGAGAAGAGAAGTGCTCCAATTGTTGTTCCAAGCACTTGACTATAGGGACCACCACCAAGCTTGACATTAAAGAGCACAATACTTCCCCAAAAAAGAGCTGGTAAAATCGCTAGGAAGATATCCATCTTTTGCTCCCCTATCTATAGTAAATTTTTATCTGTAACCGAGTGAAAACACTGAAAATAATAGCATCAACACATGATCCCACTCACACTTTTAATAAATGTCTGCTAATTTTACACTTTCCAATAATATCGTCCCCTTAATTTGATGAAATTCTAAAAATAATTTAGATAATAATCTTATTCCTCATCAAATAGTTGAAGAAATATTAGAACATGTTTATTACATTTGTTTTTTCTTCTTTCATTTAAAAGGAGAGCAACATAAAAGTAATATGGAACGAAACAAAACTTTTATACCAGTGATATAAAAACTGCTAAAAAAAGAATCCATTTGAACATTTGTTCAAAATGAATTCCTCTTACATTTTATAGATTATATTTTGAAAATTTCCTAAAATCTGCACCTCAAATTGCAATATAGTATCTAACAATAGGGAAACATTTGCCTTTTGTTTTAAAATCCGTTGACATTTGATTTTTTTCTAATTTCTTAAAATATGTTTTGTGGATCATAAATAGACAATGTATTTCTAAAAACTCCCACCATAATGGCTTATAAATCATCTACCTTTATGACTTGCATAAAAAACACTTTCATGTAATTTACCTAATTTTCCTTTTCGGCTAATAGCAAGTGGTAAAGAAAACATACTACTGCTTATTTCTATTTTTCATATTTACGAATATCAATCCACCAACGATCTTTTGCATTCATGTTTTCAGATCCATTAAAACTACTGTAATCGCCGAAAACATCAAGGAAGATAGAATCTAGCTTATCCTCGTCTACAAAATAACCTAAGTTCATGTTAATCGTTTGTCCGGGTTGGATATTTCCTATATTGTAAAAAGCTTTTCCCTTTCCGTGAGGTGCAAGATAATCAACCTCACCCGTCATAATACTTTTTTCGTCAATTCCATCTTCTCCAGCATAGTGCCATGCATTATTTTTATTTTTAAGCACTTTTATAGTTGGACGCATATAGATTTCTTCTGTTGCCTCTTTACCAATATTTTTCATTGTTGTAGTTAGGTAGACAAATTTAGGAGCCACTAATTTTGACTCTACTAATTCATAATTTGAATCTTTACCATTACCAACTTTATATATATCCCGTCTATACGGTAACAATATCTTTTTCTGATCTAAAGCTTTATACCAACTTAAGCTTCTTAGGCCAACTCCATTAAAGTTATTTTGTTTAAAATCTGTGATTGAATCAAAGATTTCAACTTTTTCGATAACAAATTCAAGATTGTCTAATCTGCTTATTTGATCTATGGTTACTGGAACCTTTTCTCCTACACTAAATAGTTGTGTGCTGTCTTTTTTCAAAGGAATAACGCTAAATTCGATTGGTTCATCCTCTTCACTATAAAGAGGATTATCTAAATCTGCTATAAATGATGCCATTTCTTTTGACGTGGGCTCAAGTGAAATGTTCTCCATGACCTTTATCATAAGTTCTTCACTTACATCATTGCCAATTTCAGCGTCTACCATAATCCCCTCTTCTTCAAATAAAAGATAGACCTTTCTATCAAATACTAAGCTTTTGTTTCCAGTATCTTTTTTGACAATCACTGCTTTCTTACCATTTAACTCTTTTTCTTCATAGCTTTTTGAGTACAGAGTGTGGAAATTGGTATTTTTACCAACTCTCCAAAGATAGAATGAAAACCCGCCCATTGCGTAGTTATCTTTAAATGAATATTTCATAGGAGCATTTTTGTCTTCTACCATATTTTCCGGTAAATAATTTACTTTTAGTTTATACCAATTGTCCTTCTTTTTTGAGGTATTATCTGACACTGAGACATTTACTTCATAATTTTGTTTTTGAACAATCATATCGTAGACTTTTACTGCACCAAAAGCAGTTGTTGGTATACCAAACATTAAGCAGGCAGCGGCGATTAAAATGCGATTCTTTTTACGTTTTTGCAGTGACTGTTTATTTTTCAACTTAATTTCCTCCATAAACAATTTCTTTTTGTGCATGTAGGTATCTGAAAATTTATGTTGTTCATTTTGATGATCAAAATCGTCTAAAGCGATTTTCTCAGCAATGTCATACATATTTTTGGAGTTCTTTGAATTCGTCATTTTCTATACCTCCTATAATATTCTGTACTCGTTTTCGAGCTCGTTCAAATTGCTTGCGGGCATTGACTTCAGTGATCCCCATTATTTTTGAAATTTCCTGATACGTTAAGTTATAGAAGACTTTGTACTTAAAAATCTGTCTGTAAGAGTCATTTAACTCTGTAAGCAATGTATCAATTTGTACCTCACATATTGAACGCTGCTCCCACTCTTCAATATTTTCATCTGCTACTTCTGGCGACTCTTTTTGATATTCATCTAAAAACATTTCATGTCGTTTATTTTTCCGGTAGCCATCAATTGATTTGTTTTTCGCAATTCTCAATATGTAACGTTTAAGCTCTTCAGTATTCAAGCTGTAGATTTTTTCCATATTCTGATAGAGAATAATAAACGTCTCTTGAACTATATCTTCAGCTTGCTGAATATTATTTAAAATGGAATAAGCTACATAATAAATTTTTTGTTCATACAACTCGTATAGTTCTACCATTTTTTCATAATCCTTATTTTTAGTTTTCATATATTCCCTCCTCTCACTCTATATAACGAATGGATGCTATACTTTGTGACACGTTCTCCAATTAGAAAGCCAAGTTGTATCCAACAAGAGCTTAACCATTTATAGTTTTGAAGATATAAATGTGGAAAGTCGTTGTTAGATTGATGAAAACAACAGTATAAATTATCTCCAAAATATTAGTTCAATCATAGAGGCTGGGGTATAACTGCCTATTGTCGCATGTTTTTAATAAATAATGAAAAATAAACAAAAACCCGAACTATTACAAAACACTAAATTAGAGTTTCACGGAATAGTTCAGGTTTATTTTATTAAAATAGTTTTGTCTTACAAAATCTATAAAATCATTATCCTTCATTTTGAACAAGAACTTCTGGACTACTTAACATGTTAAGAAATCCGATTGATTATTTATTTTTAGTCAATTGAATTTTTGGATAACGATCAGCTATTTTTTTCATCGAAGCTGCTGCATCATCTTTCACGTATTGATTGAAGAATTCAAGACTAACCTCATTAATGATTTGATGAACATATTGTGGATCTTCTCCTTTTGATTGTAAAAGTTTTGAGAATAAAGAAGTATCCGTAAAGCTGGCATGGTTTGTGTTTGGAATGGTCAATGAATAGCCTCCACCCTTTAAAGCAAGCGTTTGACGTCTATCAAACTCTTTAAAGAGGGTTGTTGCTAGATCATTTTTCTCTGAATTCTTTGCCTCAGTCATATATTTCTCCATTTCATCGGCATTCATCATTAAAAAAGGTTTGCCTACCCCTTGCTTTGGTGCATCGTCTCCAAATAAACCTCCATCCATATTAATACTAGCTTTTACTCGATCATCACGCAGCAACATTTGCATAGCAGTAGCTCCACCATAAGAGTGACCAAACATGCCGACTTTCCTCAAATCCATAGAATGATATAATTCTTCGTTCTTTGTTTGGTTAAACTTTTCAAGCTGGTCTAGTACGAAGGTTACATCATCTGTCCATACTGCTATATGTTTATCGAGAGCAGGGATACCATCATCTAATTGAGGTGAATTTAGAACTGTGCGTCCATCAGGAAATACAGTAGCTGCAGCATCATATGTATGATCTATCCCGACAACGATATAGCCATGGCTCACTAATTCTTCTACTTGAAAGGTATTTTGATATCGATATAAATTCATCCCATGTGAAAACAGTAATACTGGCCAACCAGATTCATTCTTGACTAATTGCGCATCTTGATAGGAATGTGTTTGAATTTTATTCAAATGCTGTAGGGCAAACTGTGGTAAAGGTAAAGCTGTTTGTAGACCAGCCGCTAGCTCTTTCGAATGAGCAGTATAAGGAGCTGTTAACTCATTCTTGTTAACTTCTGCAGGATACCAAATTTGAATCATTAATTCCCTATGATCATCCGGTTCCTTTGTGTATTCTTCAAGTCTTTTTTCATCAACAAGATGGAGGCTGGTTGTTCCGATTTTATATGGTCCTGTCGGCTCTGGAAACGAAAACATTGGGGCAATGATAGGTAATTCAAATACTACATATAACCAAAGGATATATAAGAACCCCTTTACTATTCGTGTTAGCCAAGATGTGGAGATGTTATTTTTCCAAAAAAAGAGAAATTGAATGCATGGCAGTAAGAGCAGTAAATATGCAGGTAGTATTTGCCATCTATAGCCCTCAATAAGCATGTGAAGTCCTGTTATCATCCCAGCACAAATTAATAAGAAAATATTCATTCTATTCCTAGATTTACTAAAAAACAGGAACCTCCCCAGGAGAATGGAGTTTATGCTGATTACAAGTAAATCGAAAAAATTCATAATGTTTCCCCTTTTCCCTATGACATTGATTAAGTATTGTTAGTAGTCTAGCACTTTAACCTTAAAATCCCCTGTTAATTACCTTACTATTTTATTAATTTACAACGCATTCACCTATAGCTGAAAATATAGAAGCTAGCAAATGATGTTACAAGAAATATACTTTGTACATTTACAAGCCTTTCGTTGTGTAAGTGCAATATTTCCTTTTAGATATTTCCATATATTAACCAAACAAGAACACATTTTTCTTCTTTCAGCAAATGTTTTTTGTATCGAAAGCATAGCGAAGCTTTATACTTTATCCCACCTACTGGGCTAGGTACTATTACTAATCCTAAAAGAATTGATACAGAAATTACTTGGAACAACGGTGTTCCATTAGAATTTACAATTCTTGACGGAAAGTTTATAATGTATGAGCGTCAGGGATATCATTATTACGTACAAAATGCGACACAGATTTGGTTTAATGCAGCAACAGGAACTTTAGTCCAAGCCGGAAGTGCAGCTTTAAAAGCGAGAATAACTTACGGAATTTCAGAACGACTACCATTTATTAAAAATATTTACAACACAAAAACAGGTGAGCTTGTTAAGGAGAAAAAGAATTTTGTTTCTGCAATGACTGCTATGGTGACGTATAATACTCCAATCATTGGACCTATCCTTTATACAGCTGTTCCACTTGTAGGCACGAAAGAAATTATTGTTTATATCAGTGAAACAGGAAAAGACAATACTTGGCATTATCGTTATCGTATAGTGGTTGCTAGAGATGGTAGTTATACAATTTCCAAATGGTATGTACAATAAATTTGGAATAGTCAATTTTATTCATGTTGTACCTACTAGAAATCGTGTAGATTGAAATTGAATATCAAGAGGTGGAACATGAAAAAAAAATTGGTTTTTTATAGTTTGTTTTTTATCGTAATGCTGCTTATTCTATTATTTTATCAAAAATACCCTTTGTCTGAAGCGATAATGCGTGCAGTCATTTTTACAGCTGTTTGTATAGGTGTGCATATTTTATCAGAGAAAATAAAATAATTTTCTTAACACTCTTGCTTTGTATATAGAGCTTTCACGGAGTATTTTCTAGAAATTACCCAATTAATTAACATGATATACCACAAGTGGTGTTAATCCCATTTGTGGTTTTTAATTTGGTTATATTTTGTTCTAGCCATTTCGTATTGTAAAATGCTGGTTTGTGGGATGTTTATGATCAAACCTCATTTAAAAGCAACAGCCATCGCACAAAAAACATCTATTGGCCCAAAGCGACGGTGGATGTCACGGAATCGAAAAGGAGTAAATAAAGGATATTTCGCATTCATGCGATAACGGCTAACTGACCTGCTTCACGAAGGTCTAATGACAAAGCCGAATCTTTATCAATGATGTCGAGGCATAATTGATAAGTAATTTTTCATGCGGTTTGCAACTAATCCTTGCCATCATAATCAAAATCCCGTATTCATTAGAAAATACGGGATTTTGATAATTCGTTTATTAAAGTAACACCTAGTCAAAAAATTCACTTGTAGAAACATTTAGATACCAGCCCAAACATCTTTTCCGTATCTTCCCTCAAGCTGTAAAAAATCCAACCAATTTCTCGCCTCTTGGTCACTGACCCCGTGAATATCTTGATATACGTGACAAAGAGTATTTTCAACATCTGGAGTCATTCGACTACCATCACCACATATATAAAGGTGGGCGCCGTTATCTAATAACGAAATTAACTGAGCTCCATCTTGTTGCATTAAATGCTGTACATATGTTTTGGGGTGTCCTTCCAAGCGGGAAAAAGCTGTATGCAAAGATAGTAAACCGTCTTTTTCTTCTTTTTCTAATTCTGTACGATAGAGATAATCCATTTCTGGATGACGACAACCGAAATATAGATGAGCTTCCCCTAAGTGAACACCTTTTTGCTGTTGGACACGTCGTGCTTGTAAAAATCCACGGAATGGTGCAATGCCAGTGCCTGGTCCAACCATGATAATGGGTGTTTGTGGATTCTCAGGTAACTGAAAATTTACTTGTGGCGTTCGAATAAAGCAGGTAATTTCATCATCATTGTGACGCTGAGCTAAATAATTAGAAGCGACTCCTTTATATTCCCCTTGATCACTCCATGCAGGTCCACTAACAACACCGACTGTAATACTTAGACGATCTGGTGTAACAAGAGGAGAGCTTGAAATAGAATAGTAACGCGGTTTGAGTGCTGGAAGAAGTTCTAAAAAACGTTCAAAACGGATTTCACACGCTTCATATTTTTCGAGAAGATCCAACATTGAAATGCGTTTCTTTAGTATTTGGTCATGATAAACTCCCTCTTCCAATAATGCTTTCAATTCATATTTATGGGGAGGGCAAGCTGTAGATGTCGCCAATTCGCGTATTTGTGCTCGAGTTGCGGCTTCCTGAACTTCTACACTATAGCTAAGAAGGTCAAATAAACTAACAGGACGGTCCAAAGGAAGGTGAGTTACACTGCGTCCACTTGCACTTAGCACGACTTGTTCTTTCCCGTTTAAGCCAAAGCGATTTAAAATTCGGCTGACATTCGCCTTGCTGTTTCTTGGCAGTACTCCAAGGTGGTCTCCTTCTTGATAAGTAACCCCTTCCGGTAAGGCTATCTCGATATGCCGAGTACTTCGATCACTGCCGGTTGCTTGGAGCTCACGATTTTCTACTACAGATGCGTGAACTGCTTCATATGTCCGTGCTAGTGGAGACCCTCCCAGGCTACTGACAAACTGCAAACTTAAAGTACTACGCTCTGTCTCCACATTTTTATTGAGCTCCAATCCAAAGGCTTTCATCGCATCAGACCACATGCTTCGTTTCCATTGATCGAGCTGTTCCTCAAAGTCACCGCTTACATCTCCTTCTCCGCGTTTAGAGAATCTCATCGCTCCTTTTTGGGCCATTTGCTCATCAATAAATCTTGGTACCTGCTGATAGGTACTAGCCCAATTATGGTCTCCACAACCGAAAACGGCATATTGAACGCCTTTTAATTCATCCGATTTTAGTTCCTCCAACCACTGCACAAACTGACCTGCATTACTTGGCGGTTTTCCGTTATAAGAGGAAGTCACAATCAGAATGGCTCCTTCTTTTGGCAGGTTTCCAATTCGATCATTAAGAGCAGCTACTTCCGTTTGAACACCATGTAAACTAGCTGTGTCCGCGAGTTCTCTTGCAATACCTTCTGCTACTCCTGTATCAGAGCCGTAAAGAACAAGCAGAGGAAGATTATTGATCCCAATAAGAGATGGTGTATTCTGAACGTTTTGTTCAATCTTGTCATCCTTTCGTGTCTCCTCTTTGGATGTAAGAACGGCAGGATGGATGGCATCTTGATTTCGGGATTGAATCTTGATCTTAAAATCATTTGGCTTTAGCGTTAAAGTTTGCTTAACATCCAGCTGATAGTTTTGATAATCAATCAATTCAAAATGTTGGAGAAGCATGCCTAGTACAAGAGTTGCCTCGTGGAGGGCAAACTGCATACCGATACATGCCCGCTGACCATTTCCAAATGGCTTATAAGCATGATGTGGTACTTTATCCAGATCCTCGAATCGTTCAGGCTGGAACTCTTCCGTATTTTCTCCCCATGCGTCTTTATCCCGATGCAACTGTGGAATAAGAACGGAAATACGATCTTCTTTCTTAATTAGGTATTTCCCGCCAATCACCGTATCTTCCTTTGGATAAAGGCTAAATGCTGGAGCGGTAGGCCATAGACGTAGCGACTCATTTAAAATCATCCGTATATATTTAAGTTGCAGAACCTGTTGATATGTCGGAGTGTGACCTGTTAATACCTGATCTACTTCTTCATAGGCTTTTCTCAATTTGTCCGGATTTTTCAATAAGAAATAAATCGCAAAGGATAATAAACCACTTGTTGTCTCATGCCCAGCTATTAAAAAGGTAATGATTTGGAAACGAATATTTTCATCATCCAGTTTTTCGCCTGTTTCTGGATCCTTCACATTTAACATACGAGAAAGTAAATCATTTTCTTCCTGGCTTTCTTGTGCTTTGCGCTCAGCAATAATATTATCCACTAAAGAAAACATAGTTTGGATGTCATACTGAAATTGACGTTTCGTTCTCAACATGAGTTTGTCCTCTATATCTAGTCGCTGTAATTGATGCATCGCTTCATCTAGAGCACGGGTCATACTAGTGATAAAAGGATGAGGGGTCTCACGATAATAACTATTAAATCGGTAATTAAAGCCGCATAAACCAATCGTGTCTAATGTAAGACGGGTCATATCCTCTGGGACATTCACCACTTCATTCGGATTAAGTCGTGTCCATTTTTGAACAAGCTGTACAGCAATATCAACCATCATGTGATGGTAATCCTTCATGGCACGTTGACTAAAGGTAGGCATCAGTATATTATGAGCTTTTTTCCAGTTAGGCTCGTAAGTCCAGCTTGTAAATAAACCGTCTCCAGCGAAGGAACGAACCTTTGCTAAAGCACCCTCTGCACTTTTATCGAAGCGTGACTGGTCACAAACCTCTTCTACCAGTTCATGTCCAGAAACGACAATGATGCTGTCCCTTAGAGTTTGAAGCCGAAAAATGGGGCCATACTCTCCCGCTAGTTTGATAAACGATAGGGTCGGTTTATCTTTATCGATTAATGGGATATTCCCCAGCGGTCCATATGTTTTCGGTTGAGGAATAGTAGACGTTTTTTTTTCCATTAAAAACACACCCTTTCAAAAAAGTATGAAACAAAATTTCATACAGAAAGTAAACACCACTATAGTGCACCTAAAATCCATTATACCCTTCAAGATGAGGGTTATTCGGTGAGCCTAAAAAGAGTCCAACCTTAATGAAAAACTGGCATTCGGTCATTGTCTCAAAAAATAAGAGGAGAAAAAGTAAAGCTTTTAATCATCATTTTTTAATCCTTTTATTCGTTTAAGCTTTTTTTAAGGTGTCGATTATTTTGCTATAAGGTTATCCCAATATACTTACAATATAGTTAAAGAATAGTGAGGTTTTCTAATGGAAATAAAACGAGTTTCTTTTATTGATTGTATGCGGGGATTTAGTTTATTTGGGATATTGCTCGCGAATTTACTGATTTTTCAATTTGGAATGCAAGGAAAGGAAAATCTAAAGGGCTTATCGCTGCTCGATCAAGGTGCATATTATTTCTTGAAGGTTGTTGTTGAAAGCTCATTTATGCCAATCTTTACATTACTTTTCGGCTTTTCACTGATGAAGCTAGTGGAATCTGTACGCCGAAAAGGGAGAAAAAGTAGATGGGTCATTCTTCGTCGAAGCATCGGGCTTATTGTATTAGGATGGTTACATCACTTATTCATTTGGGAGGGTGATATTTTACTATTTTATGGTTTAATGATTCCTATCTTAGTTCTTTTTATCAATCGAAAAGCAAAAACTGCATTTATTTGGGCAGGGATATTGTTTGTTATTACTATCGCACTGTCATATGGTCAAAGTGAGGTTTCAAAGAAAGAACAGCAAGAGAAGGATACGTATGCTGCAAAAGAAAGTCATATGTATGCGAATGGTACTTATGCAGAAATATTTGATTTCCGTCTCAATCCAGAGCCATCAGAAACGGAAAAGCCTGCAGAAATCGCTCTTATGATATTGATGGCACCAATTCTTCTTTTACCATTATTTTTAGTAGGCATGGGGCTTGCCAAGGTACGTGCATTTGAGAATATAGAGCAGGAGAAAAAATGGTATATGTTGGGGGCACTTCTTGTACCAATTGGGCTGTTATGCAAATCTTTAAGTTTAATGGAAAACAATTTTTCTGTAATGCTTTCGATGGGCGGTGCTCAATTATTATCGTTAGGTTATGTATGTTTAGCTGCCTTACTGTATAAATTTTGGCATACCTCTATTATTTCTCAGGCCTTTGAATGTGTCGGTAAGTTATCATTAACTAATTATTTAATGCAATCGATTATTTGTACGACTGTCTTTTATGGCTATGGTTTAGGGCTGTTTGGAAAAATAGGCGTCTTTAATGGCATATTGTTTGGGCTTATTGTCTATAGTTTCCAATGTGTCGTGAGCTTTTTATACTTGAAAAAATGGAAGCGTGGTCCATTCGAACAAATTTTACGTATGTGGACAAATTGGTCATTAAGTAGTCGTTTAAAGCAAAAAGAACAAGTTTAAAATGAATTAAACAAGGGTTGGGATAACAAAAACCGTGAGAAATCAATTTTAAAAGCGTTGATTTCTCGCGGTTTTTTGAAGAGTTTAAAACCAGCTCCGTTAAGATACAGGCTCCGTATACATTAATTACTTGAAAAATTTTATTCGATCTTCAAGTGGTTTGAATTCTTTCTCGCCTGGTGTTACCGTCGGATTGCCAAAGGGCATTTGAGCAATTAGCTTCCAATTATCAGGGATATTCCATTGTTTTTTCACTTCATCGTCAATTAATGGATTATAATGTTGTAATGAAGCTCCTAATCCCTCTGCTTCCAATGCTGCCCATACAACTAGTTGGTGCATACCTGATGCTTGATTTGACCAAATTGGAAAGTTCTCAGCATATGCAGCAAATTGCTCTTGAAGCGATTTAACTACAGCTTCATCTTCTAAGAATAAAACTGTCCCATAACCTGCTTTAAAGGAATCCATTTTTTGTTGAGTACCTGAAAAATCACTATCTCCAACTACTTTTCTTAATGTTTCAGTTGTGATGTCCCATAATTTATTATGTGCCTCACCTGATAATACAACAATACGTGCAGTTTGAGAGTTGAATGCTGATGGAGTATATTTCACAGCGAATTCTATAATTTCTTTAATTCTTTCATCCGATATTTTTACCTCTTTATTAATTCCGTAGTAAGTACGTCTTTCTTTAAGTGTAGTGTAGAAATCTTTTGTCATAATTTTCTTCCTCCTAATTTACTGAATTTCTTTTTACACACATTGCATCTGTCACTTAGGGACTTTTACTTACCAAATCTTTTTAGAATCTTCAAATGGCTGTTTTATTTTTTAAAACCTCGCCTACACCTGTAAGTCAAGGCCATAATTAGCACTGCTATTCTTTAATCCTTTTGGTAATCTCCCCTGTTTTTACCTCTTAGGGTATTATGATCCAGGTGCATATTTAGTGTTCAAAAAATATGGTATCCAAACAAACAATAGAGTATACAAATGTCTGTTTGGATTTAATAGGAGCAGGCTAAGCACTTGGAAATATGATTTTAAACTCCTCCCAATCACCTTTATAAGATTGCTTTTTGGGTAAAGTATGGGTTTCTTGCCTTCTTTTAAACAAAAAAACAATTAAAGAAGGAGGAGGTATACCAACACCCCCTCCCTTATTAAAATGAGATGACATGTACAGATATGGAAATACAGATAACTTGTTTTTTCGGAAACCTTAGGTAAAAAATCTTACAATGGAATATTGAAAAAGTTGGGATTGACTAGAATTAGTAGCGCATTCAATATCCCGTCTAGAAATGCTTAAGTACATATTTATCCATAGTACTGATCTCCAGGAACCATAACCAGCATATCCTCTCCAATATTGGAGTACCTTATGTTAGACCCTTAGCGAGCCACGGAAGCCCCTAGCCGCATAGTAGGAATCTGCTCCATTATGGTACACAAAAACAGTGTCGTAACGATAGTCACAAAAGAGGGCCCCACCGAGTTTTCTAATATTTACAGGTGTTTGGACCCAGCTTGATGTTTTCAAATCGAAATTTTCAAGTTTCTGCAACTCGCGGTATTGCTCTTCCGTTAAAAGTTCAATGCCCATTGCAGTTGCCATATCAATAGCGTTATTTTCTGGTTTGTGTTTTTTTCTTGACTCCAACGCTTCACGATCATAACAAATACTTCTGCGACCTTTAGGACTTTCTGCTGAACAATCATAAAAAATGTATTCGTCCGTCTTATTATCATAGCCAACTACATCTGGTTCACCACCAGTTACTTCCATTTCATTGAGTGACCACAGTTTTTCAGTATTTGCTTCGAGCCTAGCTTGTACTTTAGCCCATTCAAGATCTTTATGGCGATTCATATTTTTTTCAAAACGTGCTTTCAAAGTTCTAAGTAGTTCCTCCCGTTGTTCTAGTGATAATTCCATATTCCTCTTAGTCATATCATTTCCCCTTTATTGTTTTTAATAAGTTCTTAATTAATCATTAATACCAGTGGCTAAAACTCTAAATGTCAAAATATCAGTGTACATTTTGCTAGTCTAAGTATGTACACTTTCGCTGATTAACTTACCTTCTATACAAGTTCGTGAATAATTACACCTTGACACGGAGTCTTTCCTCTCATGATTCGATAGCCTAGAATCTAGCTATACCAAGGGCTTCTAACCGGCTCAAGGCTATCTTGCCCACCACTTCTTATAATTACTTCTCCTTAATTTTACATTATTTTTTTGAGTTTTATTGTTTTCTCTAAAAACAATAAATTTCTATAATGGAATATGAGAAACTAAAAATCGTTATGGACTTAGGAATCTTAGCTTCGCCCTTGACTCCTATAAAATTTACTTGGATTATAATTAATTCATTTTTTAAATATTCATTATCAATAGTTCCCCTTTTTAACAGCTTGAATAATAGCTGAGACAATGTAATTTTCTAAATCATGATGGGGTTCCCATTCACGGATAAATTCTTTCGACTCATCTTTTGGTATGATTGAGATATTTATAAAGCCTGCATCTTTTAAAAGTGCTTTGTATTCTTCAATCGAAATGGCACCAGAAACGCAACCAGAATATAGATGCATATCTAATAAATAACTCTCTGGTAAGGCTGTCGTTAACACAACATCTGAAATTGCTAAACGACCAGCTTTTTTTAAAATACGATAGGCTTCTTTAAATACCTGTCGTTTGTTTGGCGATAGATTAATCACACAATTTGAAATGATAATATCAGCAGTATCATCCGCAACCGGCATATGTTCTATTTCACCTAAACGAAATTCTACTTGTTCATATCCAGATTTTTCTGCATAACGACGTGCCTTAGTTATCATTTCAGGTGTCATATCAATGCCAATTACCCGTCCTTTTTTCCCTACCTTTGGTGCAGCCAAGAAGCAATCGAAGCCACCACCTGAGCCTAAATCGACAACAATTTCTCCAGGCTTCAAGTTCGCAATAGCTTGTGGGTTGCCACAGCTAAGCCCCATATTAGCTCCATTGGGGATAGAAGCTAGTTCCTCTTTTGTATAGCCCATTTTCTGAGAGATCTCTTCAATGGAAACATTTTGATTATCTTTTGGATTACAGCAGCTAGGAGCTAACGTACTGCATCCCTGTGTATTTTCTAATTTCAAAGCAACTTTCGCATAGCTTTCACGTACATTTGTACGAATATCATCTTCTCTTCTCATTTAAAATCCTCCCTTAATGGTTAAAATATTTTTTCTGCCAGCGTAACGCAACCCATACAAGTCCTATTAGTACTGGTACTTCAACGAGTGGTCCGATAACAGCAGCAAAGGCCACTCCACTATGAAGTCCAAAAATACCTACGGCTACAGCAATGGCTAATTCAAAATTGTTACTAGCTGCTGTAAATGAAAGGGCTGCGGTGACCGGATAAGATGCCCCTGCTTTATGTGAAGAGAAGAATGAAACAACAAACATGACTACAAAGTAAATAAATAATGGAATCGCAATTCGCACTACATCGAGTGGTAGTTCCACTAATTTCTCACCCTTTAAAGTAAACATCATGACAATTGTGAAAAGAAGTGCTATTAAAGTAAGTGGTGAAAGTTTGGGTAGAAACTTTTCCTCATACCACTGTTTCCCTTTACTCTTTAAACTGATCCATCGTGTTAGGAAACCAGCAGCAAATGGTATGCCTAAATAGATAAGGACGCTTTTAGTAATCTCCAACATTGAAATAGATACATTGAAATTGTCTAAACCAAACCAACCAGGTAATATATTTAAGAAAAAGAAAGCAAAAACTGAATATGTCATGATTTGAAAAATGGAGTTAAAAGCAACTAAACCAGCAACATATTCACGGTCTCCACGTGCCAGATCATTCCATACTATCACCATTGCAATACATCGAGCTAAGCCAATCATAATGAGTCCAGCCATGTACTCAGGATAATCACGTAAGAAGATGATTGCTAAAAAGAACATTAAGAATGGTCCAAGCAACCAGTTTTGAAATAGTGATAGTAAAAGCACCTTCCAATCCTTAAACACCCGCCACATTTCCTCATATTTCACTTTCGCTAAGGGTGGATACATCATGACAATTAGCCCTAAAGCAATCGGTATGGACGTTGTGCCAATAGACATGGACTCTAGCACTTCCCCAATATTGGGCATTGTGACACTAAATAAAACACCTACCCCCATTGCTACAAATATCCAAAGGGTAAGATAACGATCTAGAAAGGATAGCTGTTTAGTTAAGGATTCATTATTCATTTATTCCTCTCCTTCATGACAGCAGTCTGAAACACAATTACACCCATTTAAAGGCTGAATTTGTTCTAAAATACCCTGCATAAGAGGCGTTTGATCTTCCACCAAACGATAATGCTTCCAAGTCCCTACTTTTCGTTCAGTAATAATGCCTGCCTCCTTTAATTTTCGTAAATGCTGACTAACTGCTGGTTGTGAAATCCCTAGAACATCCACAAAATCACAAACACATACCTCCCCGTTTTTCATACATGCAAGTAATTTAATGCGATTCAAGTCAGCTGCTGCCTTTAATTGTTTTTCAATGTGTGTATTGTCCATGTTTTTGCCTCCTTTTACATAACCATTTACTTATATATAACTTAGAAAAATAGAAAACCATCACCAAGTATTGTTTGTTAAATTTGTATATAACTATATACTTATATTATGGGTTGGAAATCAAAATTACAATAGGAAATTATTTATTTTAATGATACATACATAATATCTACATTATGTCAGACTCCCTACCAGTCAGCAGATCCTATTAAATACATTATTGACAGCTATTCAAACCTATCTCTCAAAAGGTTTGAGGTATGAGTTATCCTCTTCTGATAATTACAAAGAAACTCCAACCAACTATATGATAGTAATATTCCAACTCACTTTTCTGATTTAAAGGGAGTTTCTTTGTTTTTTTATATTAAGTTTAAAAAGAGATTAATTTTATTAACCCAACTTCGCAAAATAGGAAGACAGGCCTTGATATAGTTATGCAAACCTTTATCAAAGCCCCTCCCCTCACATAGAAAGAGATTGTGCCACTGCCACAAACTTTTTTATCCCTTCACGTAGCTGTATTTCATTTACGTATGAATAGCTTAAACGTATCCAGGATGATAGTTGTTTTAATGGATCACAAACTTGACCTGGTACAAAGGATATAGATTGCTCAATACTTTTGGTTAATAATAATTCAGTTGGAAGTGTATCTGGAAGCTGCACCCATAAATTAAGACCACCTTTTGGACTGATCCATTTCCAATCTGTTACTGCTAGCTCTTCCTCCATGATTTCCTTTCGGATCTGAAGGGCAATCCGTATTTTCTCTAGGTGCTGCTGCAATCTTAGTGATGAAAAGTAATGGAGAAAAATTTTTTGATTGAGAAGCGGTGAGCCATTATCAGCTAATGATTTTACTGTTAGTAGTGCATTCATTAAGGATGATGGACAGATAACAGCCGCGATTCTCAAACCAGGTGAGATATATTTACAAAAGCTTCGGATATAAATGACGGTCCCAGCTGTATCATAAGTGTAAATTGGTGGTGGCGGGGCATGATCAAAATAGATGTCGTGATAGGCATCGTCCTCAATGATTAAAAAACGATATTGTTCAGCTAATTCTACTAATTTTTTGCGCTGCTCGATGGAAACAGTATAACCAGTCGGGTTATGGAATGTTGGGTTAAGATAAAATAGCAGTGGTTTATATTGTTTAATATAGTATTCAACTTGCTCTAAATCGTACCCGTCTGGATGGATATCAACCGTTACAATCTGTGCTCCCTGCGCTCTAAAAATATCAATTGCAGCACTATAGCTTGGACGTTCAAATAAAACGACGTCTCCTGGCTTAATAAAAGTTTGCGCGATTAAGTGTATCGCTTGCTGTGAGCCTGAGGTGATTAACAGATCATCTGTATTCAGATGAGTTTTATACTGGCTAATAAAATATTGAGTGAGTGTTTCACGTAGCTCTAAATCACCTTGCACTGTGGAGTAGGTTGCAAGTATCTTTGGATAAAGGTCAAACACTTTTTTTACATAATCTGAAAAATAATGATTAGGCAATAGATTTGGATCAATTAATGCCTGAGAAAAATGATAAGAAACAGGTGATTGATGGATTTCAGATAAGTGATTTTTTTGTACGTATGCAGAAACAATTGGATTGTCCAGATCAAGATATTCAAGATTTTTCATCACATTTGATTGTACAAAGTAGCCTGCTTTATCTTTTACATAAACTTTGTCATGCTGTTTTAATAATTGATAAGCCTTTAAGACCGTTAATCGATGAACATTCATTTCACATGCTAATTGCCGTACGGAGGGAATCTTTTCATGCTCTTTCCATTCTTTCCGTTCTATTCTGTGAAGTACATAATCGTATACTTTCTTAAAAAGATAGTCATCATTTCTAATTGCTTTTCTCACATCGATTCCTCCTTTTCAAAACGATTGTACCACGCCCCAATCTAATCTGTTCTATCTTTTTCAATCTGTTCTATCCTCTGTCTTTTATGATAGAAAAAGAGGAGGAGTTTTATATGGTTATTATTAATTATTTCTTTATGTGTTTGATTTTTGGAACGACATTTTTAGCGATAAAAATTGGTGTTGATGCAGGCGTGCCTCCATTTTTATCAGCTGGACTTCGTTTTTTCATTGCTGGTTTGCTGCTATTTAGTTTTATGGTGTGGAGAAAGAAAACAACAATAAGGTTATTATTTCGGAAAGAGATGTTTTTTACAGGAGTAGGTTTAACCTTCGGGACGTTTGCCGCATTATACTGGGCAGAACAGTATGTAACATCAGGGATTGCAGCGGTCTTATCTGCTACAGGTCCAATGATGATCATCATTATTCAGACATTCATCTTGAAGCAAAAAGGAAATCGGAATTCATTCATTGGTTGTGTCGTGGGAGTCATTGGTGTCACGCTCTTGATCTTACCTAGCTTTTCAATTGAGATTAGCCCCTTCTGGATGATTGGTTGTTTCGCTATTATACTGGGTGAAGCTTTTTATGCATCTGGAACGATTTATACGAAGCATGTAATCCGGAAATTTGAAGCGACATCACCGATAGCTTTAAATGCAGCGCAAATGATGCATGGTGGGATTCTATTAATCATTTTGTCATTTTTTACTGAGAACATTCAGCTTGATTATCTTTTAAGTCCAGCTTCCATTGGTTCTTTTCTTTATTTAACGATTGTTGGTTCAATGATCGGCCATAGTATTTATTATTGGCTTGTCTCACGGACAAATCCTGTTTTTCCTTCTACATGGCTGTATATTTCACCTTTAATTGCCGTTATGCTAGGGGTTGCATTCTATCATGAATATATTTCTTGGCTAACTGGTATAGGAACTTTGACGATTATTGTAGGAACGGTTTTAGTCAATTACGAAACATTACGGAAGCTGCATTGGAGGAAGGGTACTGTTCTTCAGGATGTCAAAAATTAACCTGCTAGATTTTCATAAACTTTAATCAAATTATCGTGTTCTAATGGTGGATAAATCCATAAAAAGTTATCTTTCAGCATTGTCGTATCCTTCAGATCAACCTCTTTTTTTCGATTGGGCAATCCAGTTGCTCTTATCTTTTCACATTTAATGAACATTTAGGAAATCTTGAATCTACTGTCAAATGACACAGCTATAACAAAAGGGAATTTATTTTACCCCCATCCACAACAGGATGGGGGTATTCGTTTTGGAGGTATTTATCGATATTGCGTATAGTGTTAATTTCGCTGGTATCCCTTGATTTAATCATATAATAGTGTATCTTCTTGAATGACAAAGCCATATTAATCGGATTATTTTTACATTTGTTGATATAAAATTGTTTGAGCAATCCCAATAAAATACTCTGATTCAACAATTATATGATTTAAAACGACTTTGGCTGTTGAATTGGTGCTAATCGGCTTACTTTCATCTATAAGAGAACGACAGAAATTAATAAATTGTTCACTCTGTTGAAGGCAAAAAGAAGTAAGCTGCAAAATATTCTGGAAAAGAGTTTGAGAAACCTGCCCCTGAGAACGATTAACGGTCTCAATATATCTAACTACTTGCTGATGTGTCTGGGCAAATGCTTTTTCCCACTCCTTTAATGCCTCGACATATTCTTGCTCTAGATCTTTTACAAGTTCTCTGATAACAACAGTATGTTCTTCTTCTTGGTGTTTCCAAAATTCGGCTTCATCAAGAACACGTAATGGCATCTGATTTCCATAATAAAACTGCATGAATAGCCCTCCATTCTACTAATCTTTTATATGTATATACAATAGAGGCGGAAATAGAACTTTGGAATGGATTTTCTCCCCAAGAATGAGACTTCCCTATATACAGATTAAAAATTTCTTCTACATCTCTTTTTAAGAATGCTCTCCCCCATGACCACTTCTCAAAAATAATTGTAAAGATTAAAGATACATACGAAACTTATAGATTCAAAGTTGGAGAAAACATAAAAACAGGACATATATACCTGTAAATATAATTATTTCATATATTATTAGTAAATTTACCCATGTTTATTGCAGATATTTTACACAGATAAAATTAAGGTTTCAATTTTACTGGGAAGGAATAATTAGTAATATTAATGAAAAATCACGCTTATATTTTTCATGCTATTCTTACTCTAGTCAAAGGCGAAAGCTATTTGAAAGGAGTAAGTTTAATTGAAGAAAAAATGGTTACTACCAATTTTTGCATCCTTTGCACTCTTCACAGGAATGGGTATAAATGATGTTAAAGCAGCGACAATAACAGATTTATCAAATACAGCAAAATCATATATTGGCATTCCGTATAAATATGGAGGTACAGATATTAAGACAGGCGTTGACTGCTCGGCCTATACACAATTAGTTTTTGCTAAGTTAGGAATTTCCTTAGAGCGTACTTCAAAAGCTCAGTATCAACAAGGTTCTTCTATATCTAAAGACAATTTACAGACGGGTGATCTTGTATTTTTTAATACATCAGGAGACGGTGTTTCACATGTTGGAATATACATAGGTGATAGCAATTTTATTTCTGCTACTACTAGCTCTGGGGTTAAAATAGATAAAATTAATGACCCATACTACTGGGGATCTCGTTACATAGGGGCAAAACGCATTGCAAACTTCTCTGAAAATGAAATTGGCGAAGTAAAAAACGCTGAAATAGATTTTAGCATTTATGCGTCACGTGGAGAGGTTGCTCTTCGACTTGCTGAGATGTTACATTTAGATACAAGTGATACAAATTCAAGTTTCCCTGATGTTAAACCATCATCTAAATATGCAGGTGCTGCTGGGGCATTAAAGAAAATTGGTGTCTTTACTGGTGATGAAAATGGAAAATTTAATCCAAGCTCCTCTATTACACGAGGTCAATTGTCAAAAGTTTTAGTGGAGGCATTTAAACTAAAACAACAAGGAAATGCGCAGGAATTCGCAGATGTTCTCAGTACACATTGGGCATCTAATTATGTAGCTGTTCTCTCTTCTAATAAAATTACGGTAGGTAAGGGAGACGGGACATTTGGAGTAAACGATAATGTAACATTGGTTCAATTAGATACCTTTATCCAGCGACTAACTAAATAACTTTTTAAAATGGCGACTCCTGTATGATGGAGTCGCCATTTTCTTTAGTACTCGATTCAGGAAAATTTCTTTTAGAGGTTTTATCTCTTTATGATATATAAGTTGATCTATTAAATGGGAAATTTAGGTTATTTAATATTCAACAAATCCCACTATGAGTGAAAAAATGGAGATTTCATTATTCAACATCTTACATATTTACGTTTGAAACCTAACCTCCCTTTTTCTACTTCTTTCTGGATACTTTCGTAAGCGTGTAAAATAGTGCTCTTTTTCTTGTCTCGTTTGAGCTCGACTGGCCCTACTTCTTTCGCAATTTCGAGTGCCATACCATGTAGTGGCACATATGAAATCCCAACAGTGTATAGAAAATTATTCATAGCTGATTTCGTTCGCTCCGGAGCATGGTGAATCGTATTTTTTACTATTTCAAGCATGCTGGCAATTTTACTCTCTGTAAATTCAACATCAGCTCGATTTCCTAAAAGCCAACAGTAGCAGCTCCAACCAGCTGACATTTTTAACTCTTCCTCACTAGTAATCCATTGATCTGCAACTTCTTGTGCAATATCTGCTTCCGCTAAAGTAACGGCTACCACGTAATCCGATAGCATATAAAAATATGCAGCATCTATCCAACGATTATAATCTGTCAGAGTCATAGCATTTGAATCTGCAATAATACCCGCGAGGTACATGGCATCGTAGTTGCCTGTGGCATAAAGTTCTTCTGCTAATGCTTGATCAATTTTTATTTTCTTTGCAATCGGCTTCATAGCGCCTGTTGCTACGCCAAAAAGTGGTTCATGTGCACCATTGGACATGTATATTTTTTTAGTTCGTTCCTTACCTAGGGCTTCAAGCTCCTGCATAATCATTGCTACATTCATCTTTTAGCACTTCCTTTTTAATGATTATCCTTAGCGCCTTATTCTTATTTAAATGAGGGTGAGGATAAATTCATTCCTTATCCCCAATATTCCTTGCCAATCCAATAGCTAACTTCTGGATGAACAAACTGCTCAAAACAAGGAATATACCAACTACCTTATTTTTGACAATAATTAGGCTCTTTACTCGTAAATTCAGCCATATCATCCAAAATCATATTTCGAAGCATAATATTACTTATCATCCTTCACGTTTGTCTTCGTCTATTTTAGCGAACATGTATTCTGATTTCAATGGATTTGTAAAATACTAAATTCGTTTTCTTATCAAACTCCTATAAATTTGCTGCATAATCGCTAGATTTAATACAATTACCTATTTGGCATCTTGATCTCAGTAGATTAATCAATTACACCAAGATGAAATTGATATTTACTGTTTCATCCTTTTTTAGATGGAACGAATAGTGTTAAAACAAATGCGACAATCGCTAAGATGGTCATGACATAATAGGCATCACTTGAACCCAAAATGGAGGCGATTGTTCGAATAGCTTCAACCGTAGCATTTGGTGTTTCTACTAGTAATGTTTTCGCATGAATTTATGTGGTGGCTCAAAGATGGGATTCATTTTAGTTCAGAGTATATTGCCGATCAAATTATTGAGTTATATGCATAATCATTCATCTACTCAAAAAAACGTTCATCATTTTTAGATGAACGTTTTTTACTTATGTCTTACGTTAATGTATTAAAGAACTCGAATACATTATTTTGGGGAAATCCATTCATATTGAATATCAGGTAAATTCTCTTCATTTTCATGTCCTTTACCTATGACTTTAAAGCCATGTTTTTCATAAAATCGTTGTGCATTTTCATTTACCTCAAATGTATATAAGGTTAATCTACCGCATGATTGTGTCTTTACTTTATCTAATAATATTTGACCTATACCGATTCCTTGATAATCTATATGAATATACAGTTGGTTTATTTCCCTTCTATTATAAACAATTACGCCGACTACCTTTTCATCCATTAACGCTAAATCTATTTGAAACTGTTCAGGTAATAGATGATTTAAAAAGTAAACGTGATTTTCAAAACTGTGAATTTCTTTTTGTCCAATAGCCTGTTCCTTACTATTTCGCCACATAGCTACCGTTTGTTCAGCGTATTTAGGTTTATACGGAGTAATGCTGATTTTGTATTGGTTCACTACAATCTCCCCCTTTGTGGACTGACAATTTATCTATTCTCCTGGAACATCCCTCTGAATCTCCATATCTGTCACTTGATTAGGTTTGACTCTTTTAATAAAGAAGGCGAGAATAAGAGCAATCACCGTAATCAATGTTGAGATAAAGAAGGTGAAATTAATACCATGTAGCATGGCTTCATTCATAATTTGTTGTTGTACTTCAGCTGTAGCCTGTGCGGATGATTGAGCAGCATTGGCACTCATATTGTTCATCGCTTTAGCAGCTAATTCCTCTGCTTTTACAGTTGTTATATTGTTCATAACAGTAATTAATACTGCAGAACCTATAGCACCAGATACCTGCTGCAATGTATTGTTCATCGCTGTTCCATGTGGATTATTATGGGCTGGTAACTGATTTAAACCGTTTGTCATTACTGGCATCATAACCATTGACATCCCAAACATACGCAAAGTGTAGAGCACTACAAGAGTAGAATAAGCAGTATGCAAACCGATTTTGCTAAAGTAATAAGTTGTGACAATGGTAATGATCAATCCAATGACAGCCAAAGTTCTTGCACCGTATTTATCAAAGAGTTTACCTGTAATTGGCGACATAATACCCATGACAATAGCGCCAGGAAGCATTAACAGGCCAGAATCCATTGGTGAAATCCCACGAATAGTTTGCACATAAATCGGCATTAGGATCATGGCTGAGAACATTGCAACCGAAATTACGATTGAAATGGTTGTGGATAAGGCGAACATTGGATATTTGAAAATACGAAACTCAAGCATGGGCTCATCCATTCGTAGCTGACGAAGGATAAAGGTAATTAAAGCAAGTGTACCAATAATAATCGTACCGTAGACAAGTACATTATCCCATCCTTTTTCCCCTGCAGAGCTAAAGCCATAAAGCAAGCCACCAAACCCGATACTGGATAAAATAAGAGATAGTACATCCAGCTTAATAGCACGTTGTGGTGTAACATTCTTTAATTTAAAGGCTGCAAAAATTAAGGTTAAAATGGCAATTGGCAATACCAAATCAAATAACATTCTCCAGCTATAATGCTCGATTAACCATCCAGAAAGTGTCGGTCCAATTGCAGGAGCTGTAATCATTACCAGCCCAAACATCCCCATTGCTGCCCCTCGTTTTTCGACTGGAAATGCAGTTAACATAACATTCATTAATAATGGCATCATAATTGCAGATCCAGCAGCTTGAATCATACGAGCCCCTAATAATACGCCAAATGCGGGTGCAATACTAGCTAAAAATGTTCCCAAAGTAAACAAGGCCATTGCAATTATAAATAACCTTTTATCCGTGAAGCGTTGAATGAAGAACGCACTTGCGGGTATTAAAATCCCGTTAATTAGCATATAGCCTGTTGAAAGCCATTGTACCGCAGTGGCATTGACCTCAAATTCTTCCATAATAGCTGGAAGAGCAATATTTAGTAATGTTTCATTCAAAATGGCAACAAATGCCCCAATAAATAAAATGGCAATCATGCCGTATGGCGGTTTTGTCTGAACAGATATTGTTTTCTCTGACATGTAGTATCAGTCCTACTTTCTTTCTCTTTTTCATTTACAAACTCTCATCTTAATGAAGCTTCTTAAGAGTCTTATTTCTTCGTCAATGAGCTTAGTAGTTTTTTCCTCCAATCCATTGTAGTGCCCCTTCTGATTTCATAGCTACCACCCCTTTAAAAATCAATCATAAAATTGTTGACGAAAGAATAGAATGTATTGTATAATTAAAATAGGGAAAATGCGCGTTCTATAAATTATACAATGTCTAGCCATATAAATTTATCATAAGACATCATTTATTTCAATGTTTTCTACATAAATTTTTTGCAAAAAAAGTCGATTCCTTTACTACAGGAATTCGACTTTTTCTTTGCTCATCCTATTTTTTCGTTAAACCTTCACTAGTTAATTCATAAATGGTTGATGCTACTTCTTTTAAATAACGCCGATCATGTGAAACACTAATAATGGCTCCACCATATTGCGCTAATGCCTGACACAAAACAGGCGTTGTCAAAGGACTAAAATTTCTCGTCGGTTCATCTAATAAAAGAACATCAGGATTTAAGGCGAGTAACTTTAAAAAACGATACTTAAATCGCTCCCCTCCCGATAAATCACCTATCCTTTTATCTGAAACAAATGAGTCAATCCTAAAATCATCCATCGTCTTCAACAATTCTTAAGTCCAATTATTTTCTGAAAATAACTCAGTGATGGTTAACTTTTTTTCTTGAGCTGATAGTTCCTGTGATAGATAACCCAGTGAATAATCATTTTTAAGAACTTTTCCTTCATAAGTGCAATAATCAGCAATTAATTGGTCATTGTAAATACATTTTAATAGTGTACTTTTGCCATTGCCCTCTTCTCCTATTATGACAATCTTATCACCTTTTTGGATACTCAGTTGAAGATGATCTATTAACGTTCGATTATCTTTAATCGTTTTGATGGTAAGGTTGTGTATTTCTATCATGTAAATTCCCCTTCCTTTTTCATGATGTAACTGTTTAATGTTAGTTGTTCATATGCATCACCCCAAATTTGATAAAAACAAAAAAAGATGCCTCTGTTTATAAACAGAAGCATCTTGCGCAACGAAAAAGTTTTGACCTTATGTGTAAAAAATCATAGGGCGGTAGATTTAAAATTATGATAGGTGAAAAATTAGCTTCTTGTTTATTTATTATGAGATTAGCTCTTTTAATAAATAAACAATTGCTCAAATTCTTCACCCTCCGTTCGTTCAAATTTAGTATTTTCAATTTAACATAGAATTCTATTTATTGTCAATTTTATTTCGTAACTTCAAAATAAGGATTCGAAAAAATACCTTTTAGTACTTCTATGTCTAGTTGGTTTTTGCATGTAAATGCTTTCATCCGGTTCATATTGTTTGATAACTACATTGTAACGTATTGTATTATTGCCAAAAACAGGACATAGAAACTAACGTTATTGTCACCATCCAAATCTTTGTAGGTAGTTGTTGATGTCAACAGCCCTTGAACAACAAATCAAGCTTGTTCGTCTGGCGTGATAATGATGAATCCGTCCACCTTTTGATACCTTCGTAAATAATTCAACATCCTCCACTGTAAACTAAATTTTTTACCTATTTGTAATTCCATTCCCTTGCAAACACTAGTATAATCACTGCTTATCAACTTAATACACAGCTATTAAATTGTGTAAAAAACCAGCCACCTTGTGCCGATTGAAAATCGAAACTAGGTGGCTTGATGGTGTTTTTGACTAAGGTTTAATAGTGTATATAAGGAGTGCCTATTTCCCTTATATACAGTTGTGGGAAATTTAAAATATAATAAGTAGTGACTGCCTTGATTTTTTTCATCAGCAGTTAAAGCTAAAAAAATTGAGACTGTTAGAACAGGTAAAACACAGAGACAAAATTAACGATACTTGTTGTGAATGTTATAACCTCTTTTTAAAAAAGTGGGTTTTTTACTTGTAGCTTTTTAATAACCCATTAACAATTAAATTACACTGATTAGATAACTACCTCTTACCTAACGAATTTACATGCAAAAAAGGGTTTATCCTATCACCTTCCCAACAACTTACAGATTTCATTACCTGTGTGTATAATTGTGAATCAATCCACACTTCAATGATAGTAGATAGCCTTTATGGATTTTTTTCTGATCCATGTCTATATCATAAATAGTTTACGAATATTTTTAACCATCCACTTTGCCACTATTTTAGTCATCCACTTGTCTATAATTTACAAAAATTCATCTTCTTACTTATAAGCTATTAAGAGCTTGTGCAAATCTTTTAATTCCTTCATCGATTGAATCTATATCTTCTCTAGCATACGTAAAGCGGACAAAGCCATTCTGGGATCCCATGGTTGAACCAGGAACATAAATGACCCCTTGTTTAATCGATTCTTCCAGTAATTTTGTTTCACTATAATTTTTCAACACTTTACACCATATGTGGATACCGCCTTGGGGAATAGAAAACTCCACCTGATTTTTTAAATAAGTATCGAGACTTTGAACAATTGTATTTCGTCTTTTTTCTAATTCTCTAATTAAACTTTTGATATGCAAATTAAAGTTTATTGATTCTAAAAAATCATTAGCTATCCACTGTGTAAAGCTAGAATGACCAAAGTCAATTTGTTGCTTTGCATCAGATAACCTTTCAATAACGGATGTGGGACCAACAATCCATCCAATCCGTAATCCTGAGGCAACAACCTTAGACAAAGAACTAATGTATAAAACATTGCCATTTTTATCTAATGATTTTAGGGTAGGAATTTTATCCCCAGAAAATGCTGTCAAGCTATAGGGATCATCTTCTACAACTGGAATACCAAGCTTTGAGGATATGTCTAAAATAGCCTCTCTTCGCTTAATATCTAAAGAAGTGCCTGTTGGATTGTGAAAATCAGGATTTAAAAAAATCATTTTAATACGATGTTTTTTATATAATGTTTGCAAGTCGTCTGGGTTGATACCATCCTTATCAACAGATAAATAGTGTATTTGTAAGCCTGCAGATTTAAAGATAGGCAGATTATAATTGTACGAAGGATCTTCGATTGCAATTGCATCTCCAGGCTTTAATAAGCATTGGACAATCAAATGTAATGCTTGCTGCGCCCCTGATGTAATTAGTATGGAAGAAGGTTTTGTGTCAATCCCTCGGCTATTTTTAATATGTTTCATGAGGGTAGTTCGAAGTATTTCACTCCCCTGTGGATGGTCATATCCAAGGCTACCAATAAAAGAGCGTGTTGCTGTAATTTCTCTTAATGAAGTTTTTGGGAAAAGATCTTCTGATAATTCTCCTGTCGCTAAATTTATTAGTTTGTGTTCTACTGCTTCCTTTCTTATTTTTTGTGTGACAGGTAAATTTGGTAAAAAGGAGCCCGCCTCAATATATCGATTCCAGCTAGGAATTCTTTTCCTTGTGATCCCCCATATATCCTTACTAATGGTTGTGCCACTTCCTCTATTCCGTTCAATAAGCCCCAATGCTTCCAATTCGTCATATGCACTAACAACTGTACTTCTATTTACGTTCAAAACATTTGCTAAGTTTCTCTCTGATGGTAAAGGTTTATCGGGAGGAAATGTCCCATCTGCAATACCTTTTTCAATATATTCTGCAAGTTGTTTATAGATAGCCTTTTTAGCATTTCGATCGGGTTTCCAATCCATATATACTCACCTCTATAGAGCATGATAATTTTTTAGCAGTATCAGATAAGCTAAAAAATCAATCATAATATAACATCTTCTGTCGCTAACCATCCACTTTATTATTACTTTCACCATCCACTTTAAAATTCAATCCCTATCATCCTATGAAAACCCTAATTAGACGCGTATTTATCTCGATAAAGTTATACTGAAATTATTTTTTCGTTTTAGAACATTCTGTGTTATCTTGCAAAATGCCTTGTCTTTCAAAGTATGTGCCACTATGATAAAAATCAATTGTGAATCAAAATCCATACAAAACCTATAGTAACCGATAGCACTTCAAAGAATCAGTTAAAGGGGTTTGTATATGAAAAAAAATTGGCTTAAATCAGTCAGTCTTTTCACTATTGTCACTATGTTAACCGGTTGTGACCCGTTATTAGTATTAGATCCAAAAGGTCCTCAAGCTCAAGTACAAGCCAAAGATATTATGCTATCGATAGGGATTATGTCCTTTATCGTACTAATTGTTTTTGTGATTTTAGCTTATATGTTAATGAAGTATCGTGCTTCTAAGCAAAGTCCCGACTATAAGCCTCCCCACATTAAGGGAAGTACAATGGTTGAAATCATTTGTGTAGGCATACCTGTTTTAATTGTTGCGTACATGTCTATTATTTCCGTTCAAAGTAATTATAAGGTGGAATCGACCCCAGAAAAATACAAAGATGAGAAGCCATTGGTCATTTATGCTTCAACATCTAACTGGAAATGGCATTTTAGTTATCCAAAAGAAGATATTGAAACCGTAAATTATTTGTATATCCCTGCAGAGCGACCAATTGAATTCAAACTTTATTCGTATGGACCGATTACTAGCTTCTGGATTCCCCAGCTTGGTGGTCAAAAATATGCAATGGCCGATATGGTGAATACATTGCATTTGGCTGCGGATATGCCCGGAGAGTTTATGGGAAGAAATGCAAACTTTAATGGCAAAGGGTTCGCCGAAAATACGTTTAACGTTACAGCGGTGACTCATGATGAATTTGATGATTGGGTAAAGGAAGTAAAAGAAACAGCAGATCTATTAACGGAGGAAAAATTTAATACGTTATTAGAACCAGGACATGTGGGACAGTCCACTTACAATGGAACACATTTAACTTTTCTGCCAGCACCTGAGGGTGAAAATGGTGGACATCAGCATGGTTCTTCTCACGTAAAAGATCATGTATCTCAATAAAACAATCTTGAAATTCTCGAAATGAACAAGTTTACGATAAGGTTTATGTCGAAAGGAGACATAGTCAGATGGATTACTTTGAACGATTTGCGATACCCCATCCAAGCCCAGCTATTTATGCCTCAATGGTCGCTATTTGTCTTACGGTGATAGCGATTATTGTAGGATTAACCTATTTTAAAAAATGGGGCTACCTTTGGCGTGAATGGTTAACAACAGTTGATCATAAACGAATCGGTATTATGTATTTAATTTCAGCCATTCTTATGCTTTTCCGTGGTGGAGCGGATGCTATTATGATGCGAGCGCAAATGGCAGTACCTGACAATAAGTTACTAGATGCACAGCATTATAATGAAATATTTACGACACACGGAACTGTGATGATTATATTTATGGCCATGCCGTTTATTATGGCCTTTATGAACTACATTGTGCCACTTCAAATTGGCGCAAGAGACGTGGCCTTCCCACGTTTGAATGCTTTAAGTTTTTGGCTATTTTTCATGGGGGCCATGCTATTAAACATTTCCTTTGTAATTGGCGGCTCTCCTGATGCTGGCTGGACGAATTATTTCCCTCTTGCTAGTAATGAATTTAGTCAATCTGTAGGAACGAACTATTACTTGTTTGCTCTACAAATTTCAGGTCTTGGTACATTAATTACTGGTATTAACATGATTGTAACAATTCTTAAAATGCGAGCACCAGGTATGACATTAATGAAAATGCCAATGTTTACATGGTCTTCTTTCGTTGCAAATGTAATTATCGTTTTTGCCTTTCCTGTATTAACGGTAGCACTTGTCATGGGAACTTTTGACCGCCTATTTGCTACGAATTTCTTCACAACATCCAACGGCGGTATGGATATGCTGTGGGCGAATTTCTTCTGGGTATGGGGACATCCCGAGGTTTATATCCTAATTTTACCGGCCTTTGGACTTTACAGTGAGATTATTTCTACATTCTCTGGCCGCAATCTCTATGGCTATAAATCGATGGTCGGTTCAATGGTCATTATCTCCTTCCTATCGTTTTTAGTATGGACCCATCATTTCTTTACGATGGGACAAGGTGCTTTAACAAATAGTATTTTTTCAATAACAACGATGGCCATTGCTGTGCCAACTGGTGTTAAAATTTTTAACTGGTTATTCACCCTGTGGAAAGGAAAAATTGTCTTTACCACGCCGATGCTTTATTCCATGTTGTTTATCCCTACGTTTACAATAGGTGGCGTAACAGGCGTGATGCTTGGCATGTCTGCGGCTGACTACCAATACCATAATACAATGTTTTTAGTAGCACACTTCCATATGGTGATTATTCCAGGTGTTGTATTTGCGATGTTAGCAGGCTTACATTACTATTGGCCAAAAATGTTTGGCTTTATGTTAAATGAAAAAATAGGCAAAGTGACGGCCTGGATTATTGCGATCAGCACCTTACTAGCCTTTATGCCAATGTTCTTCTCTGGCTTAGATGGACAAGCACGCCGTATGTATACTTACTCAGCCTCCACAGGTTTTGGTATGTGGAATATGATTTCCTTTATTGGCGCTATTGGTCTTACAATTGGCTTTATGTTAATTGTATACAACGTTTATTACAGCATTCGTTATGCACCAAGAAACGTTGGCTCAGACCCATGGGACGCACGTACATTAGAATGGGCTACACCAAGTCCTGTGCCGTACTATAATTTTGCAAGAGTACCGCATGTCATTTCAACTGAAGCTTTATGGGATGCAAAATATCGTCAGCATGATTTGTTCCCAAAGCAATATGAGAACATTCATATGCCTAATAACAGTGGTGTACCTTTCATTTTAGGCTGTATCTTCTTTGCATGGGGCTTCTCATTTGTATTTGGTATGTGGATTCCAACCATTGTTACAACCGTCGGTATTTTTATTTGTATGGCGCACCGATCGTTAGAAAAAGATCCAGGACATTATGTTTCTGTTGAAAAAGTGAAAGCAACGGAATCGAAATTGCGAGGTAGTCAATCATGAAAATCGATCAATCACTTCCTTTAGAATATAGTACACAGCAAAATCAATTGAATATTTTAGGCTTTTGGGTTTTTATCGGTGCTGAAATAATGCTATTCGGGACACTGTTCGCAGCTTACTTTGTTTTGGTAGATCGCACTGGAAATGGTCCTACAGGAGCTGATATTTTTGAAATTACACCTGTTTTATTTGAGACTTTTATTCTCTTAACAAGTAGCTTTACCATTGGCTTAGGCATACATGCCATGCGCAAAGGTTATACGAAAGCGATGATAACGTTCTATGTTTTGACGCTACTACTTGGTGTAGCATTTATTGGTTTTGAAGTTTATGAGTTCATTCACTATGTGCATGTTGGTGCAGGATTACAAACAAGTGCCTTTACAGCAACCCTTTTGACAACATTAGGGACGCATGGTGCGCACGTTACATTTGGGGTGTTCTGGGGTATGTTTATTGTCTACCAACTAATTCAGCGTGGGTTGACGCCTGAAACAGCCAATAAATCTTTCATCTTCTCCTTATACTGGCACTTTTTAGATGTGGTCTGGATCTTTATCTTCAGTTTCATTTACTTGAAAGGAATGGTTTGAAATGAGTGATTTATTCCCACTAAAACAAGTTATGGGATTTGCCCTGTCGATTATCCTTACCATCATTGCCGCATGTGTGTATTTTTTTGATATATCATCGCCCATTACCATGACAATACTTTTAGTCACAGCATTTATTCAGGCTGGCTTGCAGTTAGTCGTCTTTATGCATGCTGGTGAAACAGAGGATAAACCTGCGATCTTTACCAACATTTATTATGCGTTGATCATTGCGCTCGTTACCATTTTTGGGACGTTATTATGTATGATTTGGGGATATCTCTAGACGAGAGTATGAAAAAAATCGTCCTTTACTTGATGAGTAAGGACGATTTTTTTATGACAAACTATCGAGTTGTATAGCTTAACGAGAGCATCAAATGTACTTTTTCGTTGGAACGATTGATGTATGTGTGATGCTCTTCGCCATTAAATTTAATGACATCCCATTGATTTAATTGATGAATTTTTTCTCCTACCTTCATCTCCAATTGCCCGTTTAACACAAGGACAATTTCTTCTGATCCCGCTAAGTGACATTCACTGTACTCACTATTTGGTTCGATGCAACCTCTATACCATTCCGTTCCATTTGTGTTAAATAATGGCTCGACAAACCAATCATTATTATTTCCTGAAAATTGGTAATCCGATCCAAACCTATGCACTTCTATATTTTCCTTAAATGATAATAAAGAGACGAGTGGAATATTAAGCCCTCTACATATTTTCCAAAGGATATTGACGGTTGGATTCGTTTCCCCTCTTTCAATTTTTCCTAACGTTAATTTACTAACATTACTTACATTTGCTAAATCATCAAGACTCATCCTTTTACTTTTTCGAATTTCTCTTAGATTAAGCCCAACTTGACTAGATAAGTCAATATTTTCCTCATTCAACGTGTCGCCCCCCTTTTGTTGACTTCGTATATTAAGTATATTATAGTATACAAGTCGGTTAATTATAGTTTATTTATTTGTTTAGAAAGTTAACTATAGTATATCAAACAATCATTCATATTTACAAAAAGAGGTGTTTTCAGTTATGACTAAATCAAAAAATCTTACTATTATTTGGAGTGTTTTTTCATTGTTTATACTCTCTATGAATCTACGAGCTTCCATTACATCCATCTCACCAGTATTGAAAAATATTCAAATGGATTTACAGATGTCTAGTGTAGTAGTAAGTTTACTAACTGCCCTACCTGTTTTTTGCATGGGGATTTTTGCTCCATTGGCTGGGAAGTTAAGCGAAAGATGGGGTATTGAGTTGACGATTGCTTTATCCGTTTTATTAATTGGTGTTTCTACGGCATTACGTTTAGTAGCGACTTTTCCATTGTTTTTATTACTAACAGCTATTTTTAGTGGAATTGGTATCGCCATTACAGGCCCACTGATCTCTGGCTATATTAAAAAGGAATTTCCTAAATATTCTTCTACTATGATTGGTGTATATTCAGCGGGGATGGGAATTGGAGCCTCTTTAAGTGCTGGTTTAGTCGTGCCTGTTATGCATGCTTTTCATCAGTCGTGGAATGCAGCTTTAGCAATATGGTCAGTATTCGCACTTATGGGAATCATTGTTTGGGTGCCTATTATAAAAAAATCAAGGCAAGCTGAAATGAAAATAGAGAAATCTGTCAGTCAAAAAAGCCGATTACCTTGGGGAAATCGATATGTTTGGCTCCTTATGATAATGTTTGGTTTACAATCAGGTGTTTATTACGCCCTGGCGACCTGGCTCGCTCCAAAAGTGCAGGACGTTGGTTATAGTGATGCCTACGCCGCAACAACGGTAACTATTTTTTCCGTTATGCAAATGATTTGTAGCTTTATTATTCCGATTTTAATTAATAATAGTGTGAAGAGAAAACCTTGGATGCTACTTTGTGCATTAAGCTCCTTTATCGGCATTCTGTTATTAATAACTGGCGGGATTTCACCCATTTTCTGTGCCACATTAATGGGCATTGGTGCTGGAGGCTTATTCCCATTGGCCATGATTCTACCCTTAGATGCAACTGCTACGCCAAAGGAAGCAAGTGAATGGACAGCCATGATTCAATTTGGTGGCTATATTATTAGCGGCATTATTCCGATGCTTGTTGGTGTTATAAAGGATGTAACAAACACTTTTGATTTTGCATTTTTCGCATTATTATTTATTTTAGTTGTATTAATGCTGATGACGTTTAAAGTTAGAGCAAAAAATGATTCAAATACTTACTTCCTTCAATAGAGAAAACATATTAGGATAAATCGTAGCCATAAGTGTTAACGCATCATGGACGGGGCTCCCAAGAAGTGAAGGGTCCCGTTCTTGATAAAATCGGGTATAATATTGCATTAATGGTTTGAAGATTTTCGTTTTTCCAAAAGAATCTATATAATCAACCATCCCCGGTGTGACAATGGCCTTTTGTGTAGCATTCAATAGAATGATCGTTACATTCGTTGCGTAAGTGAGTACAATATTGACTGCAAATGGATCTCCATGAAAATTTGCTTCCGCCACTGTCGTGACATTGCCAGGCACCCAAAATGCCCCACCCATCATATAAATTTCCTTCACATTCTTCATTAGTTTATGATAGAGAAAAAACATCGTCGCAAGTGAGGTAAGACGACCGATATTGACGATTATTAGCTCATCTTTATATTTTTCAATAATTTTGATGATTTCCCAAAAGTTTTCGATTTTTATTTCGGAATCTTCATTCGGTACAATGGGACCAAGCCCTCGTTCCCCATGAATTTCTGGATAATATGTCGGCTGTTCTCCCGTTAATGGAACCTCTGCCCCCAAAATAACTGGTATTTCCTTAAAGTCAAATAATTTCATAACATAATAGATATTGGATACGGCATCCTCTCTCGATACATTTCCGTAATCGGCAACTAGCCCTACGATTTCTATTTCTTGGTTTAGCCTTGCATAGATTAAAGCAACGGTATCATCAATTCCAATATTACCAAAGAACATCTCCCCTTTTAATACCAATATCCATTAACTTATAATACGGTCGAGGTGTCAAAGACGACACTATTTGAATTTTTTTGGAAAATGTTTAACAAAAAACCCATTTGCAATGGATTGCTGCAAATGAGTTTCTTGTTCTTATTAATTATTCTGCTCAAGGTATTGATAAATCGCCATCATCTCTTGTTTATTCAGCTCTCTGATGCGATTGAAAATAGGAATTTCGGCAACAGCTTCAATATGTGTTCCTTCTGTAACAACATCACTTACTGTGCCAGTTAACCAAGTTTGTACATCAATGCCATCGATGATTTCCTTTCGTCCTTCTTCATTGATCCCACTTGCTCTACAACTCACACAAGGAACAGATAATTTAAATACACCATCATGAAGATTATCCTCTGAAATGACTTTCTTCCCTTTACAGAATGGGCATGGATGACTTGCTTTCACCTTGTTAATTTGCGTAACGATTTTTTTGTAGCCAAATGCCTCATAGACATACGTTAGTTTTTTGAATTTTCCATTGGTGAAATATTTATCGATAATGGCTTCTCTTGTTTCGTTAATAGTAGCAAAATCACAGATGGTAATTAGATTTTTATTGCTTATTTCTTTAATGCTATCTTTAATACGATCCCAGAATGGCAGCGTGTTTTGTAAAACGATTTCATAACCGACAAAGCTTGCAAGCTCTAATTCAAGCATTTTCAACGATACCTTTGTTTCCCTAGATAGTAAGGAAACATCGGTTGTAAGCGACATATCTCCCCCAACGATGGCTTTGATTTTTTCTAGCTCCGGTAATTCCCCAACTGTTTTTATGACCTCATCAATCGGTTGATGAATAATTTCACGTATATCGAAATCACCGAATTGTAATTTCTTTTGGTGATTGAGGACCGAACCATGACATATTGGGCAAGGTATCATCACTCTAGTTTCTTTCATTTGCTCTTTAATGATTGATTTGGAAATGACAATATAGCGACCAATAATAAAATTAAAGCCTTCCCATTTTTTCGAGGATTTCGTTGCTTTATCATAAAATGACTTTTCCCAATAACCATATAAAAATGTATGCTTTTCATCTTCGGTCATGTCATTATAGCTTTTGCTAATATCTTGCCCAAGTTCATTTTTTATCTCTTCAAAGAGGAACTCCAGTTTGGAATGTTGATAGTATTTTAAGACCTCCATCACATCTAGATGAAGTAATCCATCCCAAAATGGAACGTTTTTGTCTTGAATGACAAGCTCAAAATCAAATTTTTCGATTTCTAATCTTCCTGAACAGCTTGGACAATGGTTTTCTTGACTAAAGAAATCGAAGCTTCTTGTATCCTTATTGGTTGGATGTGCAGCGACAATATGATTAATGAGTCCAGCTATTTCATATAAAAAACTATATTGACTATACAGATGTCTTTCAAGATCAATTGCTATGACGGGGGCTATCTTGTTTGATTCATATTCACCGTAAATGAGGCGGGCCATTGAGGATAGGCTTTTTAAGATGCCACCTTTATAAACATTTTCTGCATTTTTAAAATAACTTATAGGATGGTCTTCTAAGTATTGAATACCATTTCTTGATTCCAGCATTGATGCGATTTGTAATGGAGCTGTATCTTTTGGATGGTTATCCTGATTAAAATAGTGTTCATGGCTAACCACCTCGAGATGTGTCACAGGCTCCTGCTGTCTTTTACCAAAATCAACAATAAAATCTGAGCTTTCTAACATATAGGCATTGTGCTCAATCATCATGATGGAGATGGATTCATCTTGTAAAATGTCTCTGATACTATCAATAAATTGATTTAAAATGTTTTGAGATAGCCCTTTAGAAGGCTCATCAAAGATAAAGAGTGTATGTGGATTTCGAGAATTTGCAAACAACTCTGACACTAAATGCACACATTGGAATTCACCAGTTGATAGGGATTGTGTTTTCCTTTCCAGCGTCAAATAACCAAGTCCAAGCTTAATAAGCAAGCTTAAACGCTTATGGGCAATATCTTCATTCGGAAGTTCGTCAATAATATCCTCAATCGAGCGTAGAAAAATATCATCAATATCCTGACTATATTTGGTTAATTTCTTTTTAATATCGAGGAATGTTGCGACAGTGGATCGGCTAGTAATCGATTGGTTGCGATCTTGTCCTACCATCACTAGTTTATCTTTTGGATAGCGCTTTACAAAATCCTTTGCAATACACTCATTGACAAGTGTTGACTTTCCACAGCCAGACTCTCCTGTAAAGGTTACCAGTCGGTTTTGAGGAATTTCTATTTCGTCCATTTGAATATTTCGGCAATGTAATTCACGGAATTGATAGAAGGTAGTTGGTTTTTTCTGATTTCGTTCCCAAAAGATTGGCTGTGGTCGAGGAGATGCATCGACGATTTGTCCACCATATTTGCCACTACCTGGCCCAAAGAATATAGGCTGATTAGCCGTGTCTAGCACTGTATCAGAATGATCGATAAGCCAAATTTGATTTTTAGAGCCTAATTGCTGTATTTGTTCTAAAATTTTTACTAGGGTGTTATGATCAAGACCAACAGAGATTTCATCAATAATAATGACCGTATTTTCGCTTGTTGCCATAAATTCTGCTAAGTAAAGTCTAGTTAATTCCCCTCCTGACAAGGTGCCCATAATGCGATTTAATGTTAAATAGCCAATATTCATTTGGATAATATTTTGAAGAATATGTTGTTTCTCTTCACTAATTTTTAATTCCTTTGACAGGGAAAAGATTGTTTCGATACTTAAATTGTGAATGTCAGAAATACTAAATTGTTCATTCCATAAAGTTATTTTATGTTGTTCTACTTCCTGACTATAGCGCTTGCCCCCACATTTTTTACATTCAATATTTTTTGTTGTACCACGTCCTTTACAAGCAGGGCACCAGCCCAATGCATTGTTAAAGGAAAAAACCTCAGGAGACAGATGAAATTCATCTGCCAGTCGATCACGAATCTCTTTAAAAACACCCGTATGCGTGCCAATTGTTGAACGTGGATTTGTAGAAATGGATGATTTCCCTAAAAAAAGAACTAAGGGCATGTCCTCCATTTTGATGGCACTGAAATTTGTTTCCATAATATTTGGAAATAAATATTGATATTCAGCCTTTGGCAATAAAGAAACAAGGCGTTTTTTTGATTCTTCCCCAATTGTTTGACAAAATGTAGTTTTTCCTGATCCTGACAAACCTGCAATTCCTAGTGATTGATCCTCTGGTAAGACAACATCTAAACGATTAATATTGTTAGCAATTAGTTGATTGATCTTCATTATATTATCCTTCCATTTACTAAATTAAGTAGGTGCTTCAGGTTTTTCAAAGAGCCCCTTGCTTTCTTAGAAGAGCTTCCTTCAGAAAATGAAAGAACACAATTCTTGCTAAGGAATTGCGCTCTCATTTGTCTCAATTTTGTTTGAACTAAGCTAATACTTTTTCAAGCTGCGAACTCATATTCATCCAAGCGTATTTTGCCCCTTCGATAGCTCCTTGACGAGCTTTTGTTTCTTCACTAAATCCACCTTGATCAAGATGTAGCTGTGTTGTACCCTCTGCTGTTTGTGTTAACGTCCAAGTAACGGTCGTAGTTTCTCCAGCACTTGTCCAAGTATATGATAATTTATGTGGCTCTTCTATTTCAAGCACCTCACAATCGACAATGCCATCCCACCATTCGTTTGGCTCAGCTCGGAACTGAAATTTATGGCCTACAATCGGCTGAAAATCATTGTTCCAAATCCATTTTGCAAGTGTATCCGAATCTGTAAGGGCATGCCATACCTGCTCAATTGAACTTGTAAATTTAAAATCTAACGATACATCTGGTTTCATTTTTTCTCCTCCAATAGTAAATGTAATTTTGATATTCTTTCTTTCCAGAAACCTTCATAAATTGATACCCAATCCTGTATTTCTTTCAATGGAGCCGCATTCAGCCTATATCTTGTTTCTCTACCCTCTTTTCGAGCAATAACAAGACCAGCATCTTTTAGGATGGTTAAATGTTTAGATACAGCTGTACGCCCCATTTCAAATTGAGCCGTTAATTCATGAAGAGGTAATTCATCTGCCTTTGCTAACAAATTGAGCAATTGACGCCTTGTTGGATCAGCAATGGCTACATAAACGTCACGCTCTTGATGCTTGTTACTCAAAACCACCACCCTTTCCAATAGGACACTAAATGGTGTCTTAATTATATGACACCATTTAGTGTCCAGTCAATTTTTATTTTAGTCAAAATGATATTAGTTTTATACCTTTGAAAAACATATGTTCAAAATGCAATAAAAGTTACAGAAGTTAAACCCTTCGAACTTTTTATTCAGTATCATTTAAAATTGACATCAAGGGGTACCTTCAGGAAAATGCGGATTTAAAACGCTAAGCTGATTTTTCTGACGATTCTTCCTATTTGAACAACGTTAAGACAGTTTTAGTTGTCTTAGAGAATCTACCGGCACCATTTTTTCAGAATTAAAACGCATTTTTCCTAAGTACATTGATAGGATCAAATTGATTTCTCGCAACTCTTTTGACGCTTATGATAGCAAATAAAACTACATCATACGGTCTTTACATTGACCTTATAGGTAAACATTTATACAATAAAATTAACCTAATAGGTAAAACCTCATTTCTTATAAAGGAGTGACCGATGTTGACAAAGTTATTAGATTTAAACCCCCAAAGGAGGGACGCTATTCTAAATGCAGCATTAAAAGAATTTTCATCAAAGGGGTATGACAATGCTTCAACAAATGTAATCGCAAAAGAAGCCGGAATTTCTAAAGCTCTTATGTTCCACTATGTAAGTAACAAGCAGGAGCTTTTTCTTGTTGTGTATGATTACTTCTTTGACCTAATTAAAAATGAATATCTTGAATTGATGAATTATGATGAAAAAGATATATTTGACAGATTACGTCAATCGTATCATTTGCAAATTAAATTATGGGAAAGGTACCCCTGGATTTTCGATTTTCATAAACTTTTACAGCCCACTAAATCCAAAGAGGTTAGTAAGGAACTCGAAAACAGAGTTCACGAAGAACATTCAAGCTGTTCTCCTAAATTATTTGATGGAATAGAAGAAGCTAAATTTAAAGTAGGGTTGGATATTGAAAAGTGCAAACAATTTATACTCTGGGTTAATGTTGGATTTACCAATGAAATATTAGAGGATATTAGATATTCAGAATCTCAGGCTATAAACTATGAACTCTTTGTTGAAAAACTTGATGGATATTTTGATGAACTGAGAAAAATATACTATAAGTAAAGAATAAGGGATTGGGAAATGTGCCTTCAACACGAAAACGTAAGTACTTTTCAGTATTGTATTGGCACTTCCCCTTGTGGCACTAGTCATTTTCAAAAATGTAGGTAAAGAATGACAGAGGAGGGCTATGAGATGATCGATGCACGTGAGCCGATAATTATAGGGTTTCCTTTGAGAGGGGAATGGCACTCTCCTAACACTCCAGGGACAAAAATTCCGAGTCACGGCACAAACAAATTAGGTTCAAGATATGCTTATGATTTTATACAAGTGGATTGGGAAAGAAAAGGTTGGCCCGCTTATCGCGTTAGTTTGGCGCAATATCTACTTTTGGGGGTTCCCTTAGATGGATATTATTGTTGGGGGCAAGACGTATACGCTCCTTGCGATGGGATCATTGTCAAAGCAGAGGATGGTTATAAAGAACGAACACGAACAAAAGTGCTTTCAGATATGACTAACGCTTATAAAAATGCTCATTATTTCAATCCGAAGAAAGACGACATACAATCAGTTGCTGGTAACTATATCATTATAGAATGTGGCGACAATGTATACGCTGCATTAGTCCATCTTCAAACAGACTCCATTCAGGTTTCAGTTGGGCAGAGAGTAAAAAAAGGTGAAGTTATTGGTAAAGTGGGTCATTCAGGTAACTCCTTTGCTCCGCATTTGCATTTTCAACTTATGGATAGTAGTGACATAGCGACTGCAAAAGGATTGCCTTGTGCTTTTGAACAATACGAATTATTTAAAAATGGTACATGGGAAAAAGTAAATAATGGTATTCCAACAAATAAGGATAGAATAAGATTTTAAAAATCCAATGAAAAGAGGTACCGTCAGGAAAATGGACTTGTAAATCCGCATTTTCCTGACGGTACCCCATAGCAACAAGCAGGAACGTCACAATGCTTTATTAACATTTCTTTTAAAGGCGAAGGCAAAATTTACTTTCGATAATTTAAAAGCCGATCCACAGATTGGTGATTTACAATTAGTATTCCTTGTACGCATCAACTTAGAGCCCAAAGCTGACAACCATGATTATCAATGTTTGTATCTAACATTGAGCTCATTTGTTTCCCTTCTTTTTAGATCATTTTTTTGCAAGTTCCAAAGGTAAAAATGCGTATCCTCCATTTCTAATAATCGGACATTTTCGAACAGTAATTGGATATTGGAAAAGAGGACCATCAATAACCGTTGTGTGGAATTCTCCACCTTCCCCACAAGGGTCAATGTTTCGGGCTTCAAGTTCCTTAATATAATCTGGTGTAAGAACTCGTCCTAAATCATCCTCCATCATGCCTAAAGATAAATTGACCGTGACGACCATGGTAACAAATCCTAGGTGAATAAATTCATCGACAGCTTCTCGATGATCCATCTCCCATAAAGGCATGCCTAGCTTTAATCCTACCTTTTTTGTGATCTTTTCATGCCAGCAGCCATGTGCAGGCATATCTAAATCACCAGTAACCAATACCTCTGCCCCTTGATTTTTAGCCTGTTCTAAAAGACCTAAAAAAACACTTTCATAATCTGCCCAACTTGCAGCAGCTGTATAGACGGGTAAACCTATCGAGTCAGCTTGTGCCTGTATTAGCTCAGGTGGCATTCCATGTGATCTAGAACGCTGCCCTTCTTCCTCCAACATGACGATAAGACCAATCGCTTGGCCAACTTGTGATGCTTTATATATGGCTAGGACACTATCCTTTCCTCCACTAAAGGAAGCCATAAATTTGTGTCCTTTCGCACCATTTCTCCAATCGATTAATTCTACCATTTATATTATTCTCCCTTTTCATAGTTAGCTATTACAAATAAATTCTTCGAGTCTCTTTTTCGAATAATTTAATGATATGTGGATATTCATTTATATCTATATGGCCTTGTCTCATGATTTTTTGAAGAAAGATTGTATCGGCGAATATTTTATTAATAATTAGTTTGCACCATAATGGTGAGTCGCGAAAATAATCTACCAAGTTATTAATTTCATCAAACTGAAAGTACAGAACATAGGTAACATAATTCTGTAGCAGTGTGTGAAAACAATAATTCTGGTAAGGGTTTGAACAATGGTCTGCGAGAACATTTTTCATCACATCATATACCGTTGCTTTGTTATCAGTATACGTCTGTAAAAAATAATCAACATCGTTTATTAGCCGTAATACGGTTTCCATGCCTTCCTCGGGTGGCATAATCAGCTTGCTTGATTTCCCTTCTATTGCCCTTAAAAGCTCCAGTGTCAGATTTTTGCAAGCTATTACTTCATGTGGAGTAATCAATAATTGATGATGAAACTTCTCCGAATTCTCGCTATAGTAATCATGATAATTATTGAAATAATGTTCTATTTGGATATTGCTTTTTGTATGAACCAAGTCTTGCCCATTGAATGAAAAGGCATAAAGGGTCTCTTCATTAACAGGGTGTGCGTATAGATAAAAAAAGAAGAAAAAGTCTTTTAATTGCCGTTTCTGCTCATCGTTTAATCTTGTAATAGCAGATAACTGAGCTAATTGGAAAAAGCAATAATTTTTCATAAAATCATTCATGGCATTGTATGGATTAATGCTGTGAATGGCTGTCGTTGAATTAATCGTAAACAGCAGATAATAAAAAGTCTGTTCATCATAGATATTTAGTTGCTTATAGAATGATGAGAGCACAGGTTTCCAGCTAGGATTATTAATGTAATAAGGATCTCTAGGTTGAAGTTCCTCTGCCCACTCTAAAAACGCTTCATTTTTTTGATCGACAAAAAATAACTGTGCACTCCCATCCTCAAGCACATCGTATTCAAAGTAATCGAAATGAGAAGCTGGTAAATCTCTGTTAAATTTTATATTGAGATATTCATTGTATAGGTATTGAAGATTCATAGATGTAGCCTCGGTTCTACTAGTATCCTTTTAATTATGGTTATAACCAAACTGGATTGTTTGTAGCTTTCGTTTAAAGTTGTTTTCGACCTCGATGGCTTCTAATGCAGTGATATCTTTTGGTAGTACTTTTAAAATCGTATACTGGAATTGAAAATGTGCATTAGGGTTTTGTTGACCTAACTGCTCAAATGCTAGATTGCCGCCATTGATTGTCAAGGCATACTCTGACCAACGACCAAGTAAGCCATTTTTATTGTAGGAGGAGCCAATATAAATTTTTCCATTAGAACAATCTGTGATAGCGTAAATTGCATTGATTGCGCTTAATGCGATATGCCAATCTGCATAAAGTTGAGGATTATCAATAATTTGTTTCAGCTCTTGAAACGTTAACAGGACGCTTTCGTATCCTGGAAAGACAAATTGACCCGTATTGACGAGCTGAGTAATGATCTTTTCATTAGTGCCTTTTTGATACCATCGTACAGCTGCCTTGCCCCATTCAATATATAATTTATTTTCATAGGGCTGTAATGGGTCCCTTTGGATTTTAAACAAAGGATGCATAATTTCACCCTTATAAGGTTCTAGCAAAAACGGTGAGCAATCAGGAGCTACGAGCGGTGACGCCCCATGTCTTACTTCATACGAGGTTAAATATTTCGCCGTTGTTCCTTCATCTGCAGAAAAAACAATAACATGATCATAGGCATCATAAAAATGGGGCAATTGTTTTTGTGTATATTCTCGTAAAAAGCCGTCACGATACGCTTTGATAAATCGTTCATGCTTTAAGGAGTGGCGGATAAGTAAAGTTCTATTGACATTATAATGACAGCGGGTTAATAAATCAGATAAATAAAGATGAACCATTTTTAATCTCCTTTTTTAGATGGTACACTTTTTTGCTAAGATAATTTATCATACTTTATTTTGTGAATTTCCATAACCAAAAATTAGCATTATTCGAGTTAATTAAGATGAAGTGTTTTAGTGTTGGTTAACCAAAATTATGTAATAAAACACCCTCTAATTCGTTTTTCAAAAGAGGGTGTTGGGGGTACAGCTTTTTAATATGCTTGGGCAAACCAAACCGTATGCTTTGCTTCGTTTCCGCAGCAAATACATGTCGTTTTAACTGTTGGTGGATTAAATGGAATGTTACGAGTCGTATATTTTGTCTCTTCTTTCACTTTTTCCTCGCATGCGTCATCCCCACACCATCCAGCAAGAACCCAGCCTGGAATAGTGCTGTTATCTTTGGCTGTTTTAATGTGCTGCTGTAATTGTAGTAGGGTGTCAATCGTTGTATGAGTGTTTGCCTCACGGAATTGACGAGCTTTTTCAAGTAAACGCTTTTGCATCGTCGTTAGTTCTTCCTCAATGGCTGTCACAACATTAGACAAATCAATGGTTTGTTTTTCATTTTCATCACGCGCTTTCAGTAAAACTTGATTGTTTTCAAGGTCACGAGGTCCTAATTCAATACGAACTGGCACACCTTTTAGCTCCCATTCATTAAACTTAAAGCCTGGCGATTGGTCTGAATCATCAAGACGTACTCGAATACCTTTTGCTTTTAGGGCTGCAAAAATTTCATCTAAATGCTCCATAATTTGAGGGTTCTTTTTCCATGGACCCACAGGAATCAATACTACTTGAGTTGGTGCAATTTTTGGCGGTAAAATAAGCCCTTGCTCATCACCATGCACCATGATAACAGAACCAATTAAACGAGTAGAAGTACCCCAGGATGTTGTGTGTACATATTCGTGCTGGTTCGCTTTATTTAAATATTTAATATTAAAGGCTTCAGCAAATTTTGTACCTAAATAATGGGATGTACCGGCTTGAACTGCCTTGCCGTTTTTCATCATCGCCTCAATGGAATACGTATCGACAGCACCTGCGAAACGTTCAGAAGGCGTTTTTTGTCCATCATAGACAGGAATCGCCAATACTTGCTCCACAACCTCCTTATAGATCTCTAGCATTTGCATTGTTTCCTTACGGGCATCTTCGTCATCTATGTGAGCTGTATGCCCCTCCTGCCATAGAAATTCGGATGTACGAATGAAAGGAAGTGTTTTCTTTTCCCAGCGGAAGACATTAGCCCATTGATTAATAAGAACTGGTAGGTCACGGTAGCTTTTGATCCAATTTGAGTAAAGATGGCCAATCATCGTTTCCGATGTTGGACGAAGCGCCAAGCGTTCCTCTAATTGCTCACCTGCTGCCTCTGTCACCCAAGGAAGCTCTGGTGAGAACCCTTCAATATGATCCTTTTCCTTTTGGAAGAAGGATTCAGGAATTAGCATTGGGAAATAGGCGTTACGATGTCCTGTTTCTTTAAAACGACGGTCCATTTCCTCTTGAATATGCTCCCAAATTTCATAGCCATCTGGTTTAAAGGCAATACAGCCACGAACCGGAGTATAATCCATTAAATCTGCCTTTTGGATGGTCTCAATATACCATTTCGAAAAATCTTCTAGCTGTTTTGACATGTGTGTTTTCCTCCATTTTTATAAAATAAAAAGCACAAAAACATCCTCTGAATAAGGACGTCTTTGTGCTAGATAGACGTGGTACCACCTTTAATTTAGTTTTAAGCGGTAAACTTAAAACCCTCTAACGTTTGGTAACGAAAACGATCCGGTTATGTTTGCATAACATCTCCGTGGTAGGTTTTCAGATAAGAAGCGGTGATATAGCTCTCAGCAGCTGCTATATTTTCTGGTTCACAATTCTTTCTTACTTAGCCACATCATCAATTTTTATATTTTCAATAACTTTAGCAAAACAGTTAAAAAATATCAATCATTTTGAGTTAACTTTCCATACTTAAAAGTCGGATTTATTCACTGATACACTATCATCAATCAGTTTTGTAAAGTCTTCTACCGATAGTGGTTTACTAAAATAATAGCCCTGTACGTACTCACAGCCCTGCTCACGAAGCACTTTTAACTCGGCTTCTTCCTCTACACCCTCTGCTACTACCTCAAGGTTTAATGCATGTGCTAAAGAAATCATCGCGGAAATCATGGCAATTCCTGATTTTTCTGGTACAATATCACGGACAAATGCACGATCTATTTTTAAAACATCTACAGGGAATTTCTTTAAGTAATTTAACGATGAATAGCCCGTTCCGAAATCATCTAAAGAAATCGTTATTCCAAGAGCTCTTAATTGTTTGATTGTATCAATTAAGTCCTCTGTGTAATCCAACATACTCATCTCTGTAATTTCAATTTCTAATAAATGAGGATTTATTCCTGTTTCCGCAATAACGTCTCGAACCATCTCAACAAAGCCTGTTGTACTAATATGGATAGGAGAGATATTAACAGCCACTCGTAAGTTTAAATGGTAGTTTTCGTTCCAAGCACGTGCTTGCGCAGATGCTTTCCGTAACACCCAAACACCGATATCATTAATAAGTCCACACTCTTCTGCAAAAGGAATAAAACGGTCAGGTGGCATTTGACCTAATTCAGGATCATACCAGCGAAGTAACGCCTCCATTCCAATCACTTTATCTGTTTTTAAATCAATTTTTGGTTGATAATGTAGCTCTAAAATATCTTTTTTTAATGCTTGATGTAATTTTGTTTCGAGTAATAGCCATTTATCATTTGCCTCTTCCATATTTGGACGGTATAAGCGATATTGATTGCCGCGTGTAGATTTTGCTGCATACATAGCAATATCAGCATTTTTTAATAGCTCTTCAATGGAACTTGCGTGATCTGGGAAAATACTAATGCCAATACTAATACTTGCATAGAACTCATACGTATCGACAATAAAGCTATCATTAAATACACCAATGATTTCCTTGGCCATCTCCTCAATACGGTTTACATCGTTAAGAATCATCACAAATTCATCACTATTGTGTCGGTAGAAAGAATTAGATGTATGATCAATATTGCGTAGGCGATTTGCCATCTCTACTAAAAACATATCCCCGATAATATGACCAAGTTCATCGTTAATGTTTTTAAAACGATTCACATCAATGAAAAACAACGCAAACTTTTCTTCTGTACGTCGAGATTGATGGAATTCATTTTCTAAACGTTGTTCTAATTTACGACGGTTTGGTAGTCCTGTTAATTCATCGTGATAAGCAATATGAGTAATTTTTTTTATATCCTTTTGAGCAGTAATATCAACTCGTATAGCAATATATTGATATGGCTTTCCGTTATCATCCAGGAACGGAATAATCGTCGTTTTTACCCAATACAGGCTGCCATCCTTTGCGCGATTACATACCTCACCATTCCACATATTCCCCTTACCGATTGTTTTCCACATTTCTCTGAAGAAAGATTTTGGATGGAAGCCCGAATTAAGCAAACGGTGATCCTGACCTAATAATTCTTCACGCGTATATTTTGATATTTTGCAAAAATGATCATTAACAAAAGTGATTTTTCCAGTTCTGTCTGTAATGGCTACAATGATTGAACTATTCATGGCTGAAAAAATATCTTGTAATTCTTTCAAACTGTAGTTAACTTGATTGATACTACTAGGCGTGATATTCATCATTTTCATTCTCCGTTCATTAAAATAAGAAGGGTTTGGTACTTTTGCTTTATCTTACTTCAAGGTATAAAGTTGTGGTATAGTGCCCTTTTTTATGTAATTATATTATAGTCCTAGAAAAGCAGTTAATTCAACCCAAATATCAAAAACATTCAAATCTGGATTTGATAAATTTCAAGGAAATCGACAAAATTCAGGTGCATTAAACATACATAATTTCTCTTATTTTAAAGATATGTAATTCTATAGTACTATCTAAAATGTTATCTTTAGGCTTTTTTTCTTTAGAATATATGATTTTGATGTAAATTTTACGATACTTAAATAAATTCTTCTTTTAGGTTACATTCAAAAATGCCTTACTGTCACATACAGGCAGTAAGGCATTTCATGCGCTAAGAGATTTCATATTCTATTCGGCCTCCCAATGCTTTTGCTTGTTCATTGTATGCATCTAATTGCTCCTGCGATAAATTTAAAATGTAATAATGAAAATTGATTGGTTCAAGTCCGTGTTTCTCACATACTTGTCGATAAAATTCATAGCCTTCTCGATAATCTGTCATCCTAATAACTTCCTTTCACATGTGTAGCTTGAATAATAACTATTGTTCTATAACAGAAATGTTATTTGTTAAATAATATATAACAGTTGAATTCTCAAGTCAATAAGTTGTCTGATATTTCTTTCAACTTCTTTTAGTAGAAGTCAAGCCGATGCTGGACACTATTATACCGAGGCATAATTGATTTATTTAAAAGCCCAGTCCATATCAATTAGTATGGCTGGGCTTTTCATAAAATATTCACGTCGGCTTCCGTAATAATCACATCCTTAAACGCCTAATTGTTTGGCTTGCATGTTATAAGCAGAAAGTTGCTGTTGAGATAACTGTAGTACATAATAACGGAAAGAAATTGGTTCTAATCCATAGCGTTCACACATTTCACAATAAAATTCATAGCCATCACGATACTTTGACATAAAGAATTCCTCCTCTAATCAAACTGTTTTATAACAGTTGTTTTTATTTTTATTTAATATATAACAGTTTGCTTTGCTCGTCAAGTATTTGCACATAAAATAAATATATTTATAATTGACGACAATAAAAAAAACAATATCCCCACCTTCAAGTGGAGATATTGGATGTTCTATAAAGTGTTAGAGGTTGACTCTAATGCACCTTTGATCTCTTTTATTTGTTCAATATGTCGCTGTTCATGTAAATATATTTGTTCAATCCATTGATCAAGAGGCAATTCACCAAGTGCTGGATGCTTCACGGATTTCTCTGCTAATATGGATTTATCCTCGATTGTATCAAGAAAGGTAATTAATTTTTTTCTTGATACATTCAATAAATCCATTATTTGCTGAACAGTAAATAGATCTTCAGCCGGTTCAACAATTTTCGGCGCTATAATTTTATTGGATCTGTCGGCAATGTGTTGAACATTTTTTCGTTTTGTTTTTTGGGCATCTACTTGCTTTAATCCCCATGCAATCGCTTTAATAGAGGATTCCTCGACTAAAACTAAATGATGGCAAACTTGCGCTATACTCCAACTGTTTGCTTCGTGCTTCCCATTGAACTGAGTATTATTTAACAGCTCGATTTCAGCCAATAAACTATTCCTAGTTTCCATTAGCTGATTTGTAATAAATGGATTCAAAGGATTCTCCCCTTACTTTGTGTTTATTGAACTCTATTCAGCATATGTTCTATTATGACATATTCTCTTTAACATCGTAGAATTCCTTTAAATTTGTAAGATATAGCAGGTTATTTATTGCGGACGATATTAAATGGATTATTTTCGAGCACCTGTTGAAGTTGTTCATCTTCAATATGCGTATAAATTTGCGTTGTCGCCACACTTGAGTGCCCCAGTATGTGCTGAAGGCTACGGATATCTGCCCCTGCTTTATACATCATGGTAGCAGAAGTATGTCGCAGTTTATGCGGTGTCAATCTTTCTTTTTGAAGTCCTGATTGATGATTAATCTGTTTCACTATTTTGGCTACGGTTTGCCTAGTAAAGCGTGTTCCCTTTTGAGAAACAAATAGGGGCTCTTCTCCCTCTCCTTTATAGGCTGTCTTTCCACAAGCTTCATAGTTTGTGAGTGCCTGCATACAGCTATCATTTAAATAAACGGTCCGTTCCTTATTTCCTTTACCTACAACAGTTAAATATCGACCTTGTATGGATGATTTATTTAACTGACAAAGCTCTGATACTCGAATTCCTAAATTCAAGAAAAACATCATCATGCAATAATTTCTGGGTGAGGCATGATTAGACTGAATGCCGTCGATAAATTGTCTAGCTTCCTCTATATTCATATAAATCGGTCGTTTTCGCCCAATCTTTGGTGTTTCTAATTCATCGGCTGGATTTTCTTCAATAAGACGTCGCTTTCCTTTTAAATATTTAAAGAATGATTTTAAAGTAGCAACCTTTCTTGCTCTTGCAGATGCAGAATTACCTCGCTGCACCTCACAATATTCCATAAATAAGTAGAGATCTTCCAGTGTGATGTCACGTATTTCTTCTATTGTAATAGTAGAAATATCGATAGAGGTGATATTGCCTATATCTAAATCCTGTTGGACAGCTAAATGAAATCGGAAAAAGAGTGTCAGATCATATTCATATTCTTTTCTTGTACGCTGAGACTTTCCTCTAATAGTTGTTAAATAAACAAGGAAGTCCTTCATAAATTTCGGCAGCTTGGTCTTTTGCATCAAATCCCTCCAATATGTTCTATTTTACCATGAAAAAACGTTCCCAAATATAAATTTGGGAACTTTATGATGAAAAAAATGCCCTTTTTCATTACACGGAACATTTGTTCTGTTTTAAAGCGTTAAAAAAAGACGATTCTCTCTAGAAAGAAAATCATCTTTATTTTTTGAAAATTCCCCGTTTTATGCATAAAGCGTTAGAAAAATGAATATTTAAATCTAGTATACTTAATTGCTATGAGACGATTTAAAAAAAGACAAGATGGGGTATAATACATGTCGATTCGTCTCATAACGCACATGGAATTATTTGGATATCATCTACTTCATAAATATGCTGTATGTTCCATCTACATGCTTAGACAATGTCCAGTTTGTTGAAAGCATTCGCTGAAGATTAGTGATGGTTTCTTCATGACAAGTTAGATTCTGAATGCCTGCTTCTAATAATTGGTAGTCCTTCCCTTCTTCTAATTGAAAACGAAGATGAAGTAAACGTTGAATGCCTGGCAATGTTACATATTTTATACGATAGTTACCATGAAAGGCATCTAAGAACAATTGTTCCCCTTCTTGAAAAAGTGCTAATGTTTCTAAAAATTCGTAGTTAGGTACCCTTTCTTTCCAAATCGACACATCCCCTGTGTGCAATGTTTGTACAATTTCCTCATCTGTAATATCTAATTTTGAAAGCTTATCTAGCTCATATGCTTGCATTAAATTAATAATTGTCATTTTACCTACTCCTTTTATGTATTCGCTATTAGTTTAACATTTTTTCTTTACTACTTAAATTCGGAGGCGATCCATATGATGAATTTATATGAATCTGGTTTATTTTTTGATGAAATGTTAGATGGCAAACAGCCGAAGCCTCATTATCGGTCCTTTTATCAGAAGCTGAATGCTTTTTCGAAGGCGCAGTTAGACGAGAAATATCAGCAAGCCCAATCTAGTTTTTTAAGACAAGGAATTACCTTTACCGTTTATGGAGCTCAAGGTGGAACGGAGCGTACAATGCCCTTTGATTTTGTACCCATTATCATTCCTTATAAGCAATGGGAAATGATTGAAGCAGGTGTTAAGCAACGTGTGCAGGCTCTAAATTGCTTTTTACAAGACATCTATGATAAACAGACCATTATTAATGATGGATTAATTCCAAGGCAGCTCATAGAGAATAATCCTTATTATTATTACCAAATGCTTGGAGTAAAGGTTCCGTTCGATAATCATATTTTCATAGCTGGAATCGATTTAATTCGAGATGAGCATGGCACTTATTTTGTGCTTGAAGATAATTTACGTAATCCATCAGGCATATCCTATGTTTTTCAAAACCGTTATGTGATGAAGGAAGTCTATCCTGAATTTTTCTCAAAGCATGCCATTCAGTCTCTCGATAAACAAATGGCCTACATGAAAAAGGCTCTTCTCGCTCATCGACCACGTTGCTTGCCACCTGATGCTGAGCCTAGGGCAGTTTTATTGACAGCAGGGATGTACAATTCAGCTTATTACGATCATGTTTTTTTAGCACAGCAACTCAATATTCAGCTTGTAGAGGGACGTGATTTAGTTGTTCAAAATGATAAAGTGTATAAAAAAACAATCTATGGTCTAGAGCAGATTGATATAATTTATCGTCGAATTGATGATGATTTTTTAGATCCCATTGTTTTTCGGGAGGATTCACTACTTGGTGTTCCACATATAATAGCAGCCTATAAAGCCGGGAATATTGCTATTTTAAATGCTATTGGGAATGGTGTTGCTGATGATAAGGCGATGTATGCCTATGTACCTGATATGATTCGCTACTATTTAAAAGAAGAGCCAATTTTACAAAATGTCACGACCTATCATTTAAGTGATGACAGCCAGCGAACTTGGGTTCTAGCGCATATGAAAGAGCTAGTAATCAAAAATGTGAGCGCTTCTGGTGGCTATGATATGCTAATTGGGCCACATGCAAGTGAGGACGAAATTGCAAGATTTAAACAAAAAATTAATGAAAAACCATCTCAATATATTGCACAGCCAACCATTAAATTATCTAGGGCTCCAGCCTTTCAAAATAGCCGGTTCTATCCTTGCCATGTAGATTTGCGTGTATATGCGATGAAGGGTGAGGATATTAATGTGTTACCTGGTGGTTTATCTCGTGTAGCACTAAAGGAAGGCTCATTAGTGGTGAATTCGTCACAGGGTGGTGGAGCAAAAGATACATGGATATTAAAGGAGGAATGGCAGCATGCTAAGCCGAGTAGCCGACGCACTTTACTGGATGGCAAGATATAGTGAACGGACGCAAACAAACGCACATATATTACAGGGACAGCTGTTAAATATGTTGGAGCAATCTGGGAAAGAGCATGAGTATATTGATCATTGGGAAGCTATATTAAATATTTGTGCCTCAAAGGAAGAGTATTTGTCCTGCTTTGAAAAAATTCGAGTGAATCCCCTTATTGAATATTTACTTTTTTCGAAAAAGAATTGTAATGCCCTTTTGACAACTGTGAGTGCTATTCGAGAAAATGCACGTGTGACCCGTGATAGTATCCCTACGGAACTGTGGGAATTGCAAAATGCATTTTATTTGTCTCTTAAAGAGGAAATAATGGGAAGGCAAAAGCCTATTCCAATTATTGTGCTGAATTCTTTTTTGCAAAATGTTCGTAAGACTTCTTTAACGGTTACTGGATTAATTGAGGGTTCCATGGATCGCGATTTACCTTTTTACTTTATGCAAGTTGGAAAATGGATGGAACGGGCAGAAAAAACGATTCGCATGATATTAATCGTTTTGGAGCAACATAAACACGTTACGATACCAATGAGTGAAATTGATGGTGCCTTTCTACTTGAATTATCAGAGGCAACTGAATCTTATTTACGCAAGCATCATCAAGCAAATTTGCTCTGTGTTATTCAATATTTATTGCAGGATAAACATTTCCCGCGATCTTTCATGTTTTGTCTACAAAAATTAGAGGAAGCGTTTATCCATATAGAAAAGGACTCTCTTTCAGAAAGGTTTTTAGTGCTTCATTCCCCTTTGAAAAGCTCAATCTTTGCTATGATGAATATGGATTTATGGAATTTTACTATAGAAGATATTATTTTATTAATGGAGGAAAGATTGCGCCAATGTATTGAATTTAGTCAAACATTCGCGACAGTTTATTATTTAAATGAACCCAGCATACAACCTTGAAGGGAATCAAATACAGCTCCCTTTCAACAAGCAAGTCAGTAAACAGAAGGAAGCGGACACAATGAAATTTGAAATTCAACATATTAATAAGTTTCAATATGAGTCTGAAGTTGACCAAAGCTTAAATACAATCCGCTTAAAGCCAAGAAGCGATGAGCGTCAGCGCTTATTATCCTATCGAATTGCTATTACCCCCTCATCCTTAACACGTGAGCATACCGATATTTGGGGGAATACAGTTGGAACTTTTTATATTCCTGAGCAGCATCAGGAATTGGAAATTCAAACCACTTCTATCGTGAGTATTCAGCGTGCGCCGTTTATTCATCGTATTCAATATTCACCAGAGATGCAAACGATATTTCATTCTCAGCTATTTTATGAACACTATCTGCCTTATTTAAAATTTACCCATTTTACGTATATGACAGAAAATCAATTAGAGGAAGTGTATCATGCCATTGGTCACGCTGAAAATCCAGTCCTTTTTTCTCTTAATTTAATGCAGTATTTATATTCAACATTTGAGTATGACCCTTGTGCAACGGATGTGACAACAACCGCCAATGAAGCCTTTGTGCTTAAACGTGGTGTATGTCAGGACTTCACCCATGTCATGCTTGCAGTGCTAAGAGCGAAAGGAATTCCAGCTCGTTATGTAAGTGGCTATCTATACGTTGATGAACACTCAGCTTTAGTCGGTGATATTGCGACACATGCCTGGGTGGAAGTAATGATTCCTGGGATTGGTTGGATTGGTTTAGATCCAACAAACAATGTGGAAGTATTAGAAAACCATATTATTTTATGTATTGGTCGTGATTACTCCGATATAAGTCCTGTCGAGGGGGTTTATACAGGCGGAAAGCATCATTTAACCGTTAAAGTGAACGTCAAAGCGTTAAATCATTTATAAGAAAACATGCAGTAATCAAAAAAAGTCGGATTCCTGTACTGTAGGAAACCGACTTTTTTGATTAGGGCTTTTATAAAATTTATTTTATATTCCTATTATTTTTCAATTTTAAAATTATAGTATTATATTTAGCTAAGCTTATATTTTTTATAACAAATAATAGGAAAAATGAAACAGAACAAACTCCTATGGAGGTAAACATAATAAATTTAAAAACAAATTGATAGGTGAAATATGGTGGGGAAAATAATACTATACAACAACTTGATAACAATATTAAAATCCACCCAGGAAAAATTTGGACAATGAAGTCCGAACTTTTACACTTCATGAATTTCATTAACTTCCCAAAAATAAAATACATAAGCTGGATATAAACAACAATTATTAGGGCACTAATAAGGATATTCAAAATAGATCATTCCTTCTAAACTTTTTACACCTACTCATAAAGGGGGACTGTCACCTTTTTTTCCAATTCTCTTGTTAGAAAGTTATTTAAAACGCCCTTGTCTTTCTGTTAGCACCCATTTTCGGACATAACCCATTGTTTGCTGAATATGTTCAATTGTTTTTTCACTTTGAAACGCCTTCTGCATAACGGTATAACGTAAATCTGTTGCTCTGACATTCATGCCAAGATCCTTTGAAATAGCCTGAAAAATTCGCTCTACTGTCTTTGTTGAAATTGATTTTGAATGGCTAGCCTCACTGACCCACATCCATTCCCCTACTTCTTGCTGATGCAGTTCCTCTGTCGCACCTTTATAGTGTTTCAACATGTCCACTAAAATTGGAGAAAGTTTAATTTCTCGGCGCCCATTGTGGTTAGCGATATAGATGAACGTTGAATCCGTGTGCATATGCGCCCATTTCATACGTACAAGCTCTGCTGGCTTACAACCTGTTTCCAGTAGCATTTGCACGATACAGCCATTACGTCTTGCCAGCCAAGCATGCTCTTGAGTCTTTGCATATTGAAAATAAGTTGGCCATACATTCGTAATGTTCATCAATTGCTTCGTTGTCAGTAATTTTAATGCCTCTTTTTGTCTCTTTTTTGGCTGTAAAATGATCTCATAATCAAATGGCTCCACCCACTCTCGTAAAAAAACGAAATCAACAAAGCCTCGTAATGTAGCCATTTTATGATTAAATGTGTTGATATTTACGTACGTTTCCTTTAAGTAATTACTATATATAAATAACAATTCTTTGAACTGATGATTCACATCCAAGTAGTTTTTCTCATGGGCAAACGCTAAAAATTGCTTCCCATCTAAATTGTACTGTTTTTTGGTAGCAGCACTTTTCTTTAAGGAATGTAAGAGTAATAAATAGCTATTCCATGCCTGCTCTAATGTGACCAAGAATCTCCCTCCCTATAAACTGTGCGTGTTTTTATTTTATTTTACTATATTATGGGTGCGTAGGTTATATTTATTTTAATAAATGATAATGTCGGATAATCTGTAATAATCATACAAAATACCGCTTCTCAAACTAGTATAGTAGTATCTTTTGTTTTTTTATTTTCCTACAATAGCAACTTTCCTTTCTTCTGTTGTAGTACAATTTCTTTAAAATACCTTTATTCTTGTAACACAAAGCAAATTTACATGAAAATTCGTATAATTTAGTGTTTATTACCGTTTGTGTTATATAATAAACGTATGAACTTATGTAGGGGGCGTTTCGAGTATGCAAGTGAAAACAACTCGATTAGAGGCAGAAGATGCAAAAATTATTTATCAAGAAACAGCAGGGCTAGCAATCATTACAATTCATCGTCCACAGGCGAAGAATGCACTAACCGCAAATATGTGGGATCAATTAGCTAAGATTGCATTACAAGTTTTAGACAATCCTAAAAACAAAGTATTAATTTTACGGGGGTCTGGTGAAAATTTTACGGCTGGCTCCGATATTAAAGAATTTAATGCCATTTCTCTCGAAAAAGCCGAGGAAGCCTTTGTACATATGGAAAAAACAATCTCTACGATTGAGCGTTTACCCATTCCAACAATTGGCGTTATTAATGGACCTGCAATGGGGGCAGGCTTAGAACTAGCCTTAGCCTGCGATATTCGTATCGGCTCAGAAAAAGCAAAACTTGGAATTCCTGTTGGCAAGTTAGGGATTACTTTAAATAACAAATTTGCACAGCGCTTAGTACAACTTGTTGGGCCTTCTACAACGAAGGATCTAGTTTTTACAGGTCGTATGTTTAAAGCAGAGGAAGCGTTTAAGCTTGGTATGCTAAATTATTTAGTTGCTGCAAAAGATATTAATAAATACATGATTCGTATGGGTAAGCTTGTGGCAGGAATGTCACCCGAATCGCTATTAGCAGTTAAACAATCTGTTCAAGAATGCGTAGACAGTGTGCCAGCGCTATGGAAAGGCTCTACACCTTTTGTCGGAAATGATTTTTCAGAGGGCTGTCGTGCATTCGTCGAAAAACGTCAACCTCAATTTACACGCCAATCAACATAAAAAACAGATCCTCTACTCGCATTTAAGCGTGTAGAGGATCTGTTTTTTTATGTTTTTCTCTTTAATATGGCTAATTTTATGTGAAGATGAATGGCATCTAGCTCATAACCAAAATGCTGAAAAAATTCCGATTGCACATTCTTTTGTATTGCATACAATTGATCAGGTAATGAATAATCGATTGGTACCTTAAGCTGTAATGTGATTGTGGTAAACGCTTGCTCCCCTATTGTTAATTGTACTTGCTCAACCTTGTGAACAATGTCATGCTGTACACAGCAATATGTCAATAGCTGCACATAGACATGCTTGCCAATTTCTATATATTCCTGTTGGAAATCAGGACGAACAATCGTTGTCTCCCCTATTTTTTCACGCTTTGACGAAAAAATTTCCATTCCTCTTTGAACTAAGCGTTTAAAAAAGTTTTGCTCTACTTGGCGATATGGTATAGGCATGACATGTTTACCTTGGGTTTGACGGATAAAGCGTGCTTTGTCAATTTCCTTTTGAGATCGCACATCTTCCACATAGTAATAGTTTTCGATTGACCCAAGCTCTAGCTGACGAGCAATTGTTTTTGTCATTTTAACAGACGTACCTATCAATAAAATAGACTGTACCTTATATGTATCAAGTGCTTTTTTTACTTCCTCACGATGAGCATCATCTGTAAAAATAGCACGGCGAACGGCTGTTATTGTGTTTTTTTCAAATTTTGCGGAGAGACCTGCTACTTTCACACCGTTAACAATCAGTAGACCATCATCAATAATAGCCTCTACACCAATTTTATGCGCGAAGACAAGGGCACTTGTACTTTTCCCTGTCCCACTTGGTCCACTTAAAGAATGCACTTCCATATTGTTCATCTCCCTTTCCTGTTTTTATGATAGCAGAAATGTTTCCAATTTTCCGTCATTTTTTATATTTCCAGCATTCCCTAAAATAGTTACGCTAATCTACGCAAACATCTTCTCCTTTTCAGAAAAATATTCTTTTTTCAGAATAACTTTCCCTTTATGTGCTTTAGTATGATAAAATGTGAACTACTATTCTGTTATACAACTATAAGGAGTGTACTAGTTTGAAAATTGTACCGTCTAAAAAAATGTCATTATTCACACCAGCAATCTTTGGAGATTTAAAAAACCATGCCAAGCTTCAGCAAGAAAAAGGCATGAAGATGATTGACTTAAGCTTAGGAAGTCCTGACCTTCCCCCACATGCAAAAATTCGTGAGCATTTGTCCTATAGAGCGGGTTTAGCAGAGTCCTATGGCTATACATTAACGGGTACGCAACGCTTTTACGATGCAGTAAGCCGCTATTATAAACGTCGTAGCAATATAGAGTTAAATCCCGCTTCTGAAATTATTCAAACAATCGGCTCCCAAGAAGGGTTAGTGCATTTACCAATCGCCTTTTGTGATCCAGGTGACATCGTGTTATCGACGAACCCTGCGTACGTTGCCTACGATGCAGGAATTCATCTTGCAGGTGCGACACCCTATTATATGCCTCAAACAGCTGACAACGACTATTTACCAGATTTAGATGCGGTTCCAGAAGAAATTGCCCAAAAAGCAAAGCTATTGATTTTAAATTTACCAGGCAATCCTGTCCCTGCAATGCCATCTTTAGCCTATTTCGAAAAAGTCATTGCTTTTGCTAAAAAATATAACATTATCGTCCTACATGATGCGGCCTACTCCGAGTTTTACTTTACAGGTGATGGCCCGATTAGCTTCCTTGCCGCTCCTGGTGCCAAAGAAGTTGGGATGGAAATTAACTCATTATCCAAAAGCTTTAGCCTTGCAGGTACACGTATCGCTTATATCGCAGGAAACGCTGAGATGATTGCCATTTTAAAGCAATTAAAATCAAATTTAGATTTTGGCATATTTGAGCCAATTCAAGATGCAGCCGTTGTTGCGCTTGATAACGCAGAGGAAATTACAGCAAGCCTTCGAGCAACATTTTCAGAGCGTCATAAAACATTAATGAATGGCCTACGAACGATCGGATGGGATGCGGCTCCTTCAGATGGAGGGATGTTTGTATGGGCGAAATATCCATATGATATTGATTGTACAGAATTAGCCTTTAAGCTAATTGAGCAAGTTGGCGTTGTGACAGTTCCGGGTACGGTATTTGGCTCAGCTGGACAAGGCTATTTACGTTTAGCATTAGTACAGCCAAAAGAAGTGCTACAGGAAGCGGTCAATCAATTAGCGCAAATACAATTAACAGCACAATCTTAAGTCTTGGATTAGGTTTATACCTACCAAAATAAACTCCATAAAAAACAGTTACTGCTTTTTCGCAGTAACTGTTTTTTCTCATACTTCATATTGCTGATGTTCCTCGTCCTCATAACGATTATAACGCTGTTTAAATAGTTTAAATAAATGGCTTACAAGCACTTTAAAGATAGCGTATCCCGGAATTCCTAAAATAACACCTGGTACACCAAATAAAGAACCAGCCGTTAATAAGACAAAAATAATGGTGATTGGATGAATGCTAAGCGATTTCCCCATAATTTGTGGTGAAATAAATTTCCCTTCAATAAGCTGTACCACTGTCCAAACAATTGCGAGCTTAATCAGCATAAACGGTGATGTTACTAAGGCGATAATTACAGCAGGTGTAATCGCAATGACAGGCCCTAAATATGGAACCACACTTGTAATCATTGCAAGGAACCCTAGTAATAAGGCATATTTCATGCCAATAATTAGAAAACCAATTGTTACCATGGCACCAATGCACATCGACACTAAAATTTGACCCTGTATGTAAGAGCTAATTTGCTTGTCCATATCGTGAAAAATTTCATGCACCTCTTTACGCATACGAGGTGGACAGATGTTTAACATAAATTTCGGTAACTTTTCACCATCTTTAAGTAAATAAAATAAAATAAATGGCACCGTTACTAAGGACAGGATAATGCCCGTTAAAGTAGAAAGGAAGCCTGTAATACCAGATGCAACACCCTGTGCTAAGTTCGTTGCTGTATCTTTCACCGTTTCAATTAAATCGGTTGTGACATTCTTAACAACCTCGTCATAGTTAAAGTTTATTTTATCTAAATACTCATTGAAGCGAGAATGTGTTAAGTACTCAACAATATTTTGCGTCAGTGCCATAAAATACCCTGGAAACTCCTGCGCTAAATTTGTAAACTGATCCCGAAGAAACGGATAAACAAGAACTACTAGTAATGTAATGAAACCGATGACAGCGATGTATAAAATCAAAATACCCCAGACTCTTGGGATACGCCAATTTTCTAGAATGCCTAATAATGGACGCAATAAATAATAGGCGATGATGGCAAGTACCCCAGGTAAAATTACTACCTCAAATAATACTTTCAGCGGGGTAAATATAAAAGAAACCTTTTGGAACATGAAAATAACACATGCCAACAATAACAAAGTAATGAGTGTAAAAAATAAGTTTTTCCCACCTAAAAAGCGGATGAACTTAGTCGAAAACAAATTAGACCGCTCTTTTGGTCTTTCTTTTTCCATATACCCACCCCAATCCAAATGCTTTACCTTTATATTACAGGATAATGTTGACTTATGCGAACCATCACTCCAGCTTCATACCCAAAAATTCACTTAAAAAGGCTTTATTTTTCTCAACATCAATAACGATTGAATCCCCTGCATGACTAAAGCTCTTGAATTGATAGCTTCCTTCAATTGGGATAGTGGCCTTTTCAATTTTGACCTTCCCTTTTGACACCATTTTTAGTACCTGCTGAATTTCCCCAGAGGAGGAATAATCCGTTGTGACATACCCTTGTGCTGCTCCAACAAACTTTGGTAAGTTCAAAATATTTTGAGGTGCTAACACTTCATTCTTTAAGGCTTCAATGACCTTTTGCTGACGCGCCACACGACCAAAATCACCCTCTGCATCGTGTCGGAAGCGAGCATAGCCAAGTAATTCTTTCCCGTTTAGGTTATGCACACCCTGCTTTAAGGCAACACCTATCTTTTCAGACATATCTTTTTCAACATCTATTTCAACTCCATTTGGCGCTAAAATATCTACAAGTGATTCAAAATTTTTAAAATCTATAATGGCATAATGATGAATGGGAAGACCAAACATATTGCTAATTGTTTCCTTTAATAATTGCACACCACCTAAATAATAAGCTGTATTGAGCTTATATGATTGGTAGCCGGGAATATCTGCATATATATCCCTCATTAATGATACTAGCTTGACATTATTTGTTTTTTTATCCCAGGACAAAACCATCATTGTATCCGTACGTGATTTTTCCTCCCCACGACTATCAATGCCTAATAATAAATAATTTTCAATATCTCCTTTAACTGTATCACCGCTAAAATCCTCTTGCGCGACTTTTGTGTCATTTGCTAGCTCAAGTCCGCTTCGATATTGCATCACTGAATAACCAACTAGAACTATGATACATAGCAATAGCAATGAAAATAATGCCCTTCCTTTACGCAATCGACGTTTTTTGGGACGTTGTGAGCGTCTTGTATACTCTTGCTCTTCCATATTGCATAACTCCTCTATTGTAATATAGTTATTGTAACGATTCACCATAAGGAAAGTTTCATTAAAATATTGTGTCTCCTACAATTATCCATCTACTCGTTATTTTACACCGAAAGTGTCGGTAGAGAGCAAAATAATGCTATAATATTTTCACGTTAGAAAGGATGATAACTATGATAGAAAAAGCTACATTTGCTGGCGGTTGTTTTTGGTGTATGGTCAAGCCATTTGTTGAATGGGATGGCATACATAAGGTTACTTCAGGTTATATGGGTGGCCATTTAGAAAATCCTACTTATGAGGATGTTAAAAAAGGCAATTCTGGCCATTTAGAGGTAGTAGAAATTGAATTTGACCCTAGCATCTTTAGCTATGAGCAGCTTCTAGATATCTACTGGATGCAAATTGATCCTACAGATGCTTATGGCCAATTTCATGACCGTGGTGAATCCTATACAACCGCAATTTTTACCTATTCCGAAGAACAAAAACACATCGCCGAAGCATCCAAAGAGAAATTAGCAAAAAGTGGACGCTTTGATAAGCCTATTGTAACCACAATTCGCGATGCTCAACACTTTTATCCTGCAGAAGATTATCATCAGGATTATTATGAAAAAGAGCCTGAGCATTATCAAAAGGACCGAGCAATTTCGGGTAGAGATCAATTTATTTCAGAGCATTGGAAAAAATAAATGTAGACTAGTATCTTTGCCGGGTATGGAGTCAAAAAGAGACTATTACAAAATTTAATATCAGAAAAGCGTGAGAAATCAACGTTCTGATTTCTCACGCTTTTTTGTTTTGAGCAACAAGCCCTAGCCACGCGATTCAAACTAAATATTGGATGCTTCCTTCAAGAACGATTGGAGTGCCTCGAAGAATCGTTTGCCGTATTTTTCAAACTTTACTTCACCAATTCCACTCACACGTCGTAAGCCTTCAAGCTCCATTGGCTTTTGCTCGCATAATTCTCGTAATGTTTTATCAGAGAATACCACAAATGGTGGTACTTGTTCCTCATCTGCAATCTGTTTTCGCAATGCTCTTAAATGCTCAAATAGCGGATCATTGTCTGCCAACTTACGTACAATAACAGCTTCTTTTCGCATAACCTTGCGATTGCCAAGTAAAACCGCCTTGCCTTCCTCTGATACATAGATAGTTGGATACGTACCGTGCTTAACGGCTAGTAATCCTTCCGCAATTAAAAATTCAATAAAACTAGAGACATCTTTTGAAGAGTATTGCCCTTTTAAAATGCCATAAGTAGACAACCGTGCAAAGCCAAATTCCGTCATCTTTTGATTTTTGGAGCCAATTAGCACCTGAGCCACCATTGTCTTGCCAAATTTTTGCCCCATCCGTACGACACAGGCTAGCACCTTTTGCGCATCCACCGTTACATCCTTGACCTCTCGCCCATCATTACAATTACCGCAACGACCACATGGCTCTCCTGCCTTTTCACCAAAATAGAGGAGAATTGCATTTTGTAAACACCCCTCTGTATGACAGTAATCCACCATCGTTTGTAGCTTTACTAGTTCCTGGGTAATTCGGGATTCATCCTGTGTCTGTTCAATTAAGAAACGCTGAGTTTGAACATCCCCTGATGCATACAGTAAAATGCAGGCACTTGGTAAACCATCGCGTCCTGCTCGCCCAGCTTCCTGATAATAGCTTTCCATATTGCGTGGCATTTGATAGTGAACAACGAAACGTACATTACTCTTGTCTATCCCCATGCCAAATGCGTTAGTCGCCACCATTATACGCGCCTCATCTTTTAAAAAACGTTCCTGCTCTGACATGCGCATCTCCTCTGCTAGTCCAGCATGGTACTTTGCAACAGATTCTCCAGAACGACTTAAGACATCATATATTGCATCCACAGCCTTTCGAGTGGCAGCATAAATAATGCCCGCTTCCAGCTTGTTCTTTGTGAGGTAATTTTTAATATAACGTTCTTTGTTTTCACCGATCAATACTGAAAAAGCTAGGTTATCTCGCGCAAATCCTGTAATAACCGCTGATTGCTCGTCAATCTCTAATAACTGTCTTATATCCTCACATACAGCTGGCGTTGCTGTAGCTGTAAGGGCTAAGACTGTTGGCTTTTGTGGCCACAATGTAAATAATTTTTGGATCGCTCGATAACTTGGTCTAAAATCATGTCCCCATTGAGAAATACAGTGGGCTTCGTCTACAGCTAATAGCGGTACTGACAAATAGGATAGTGCCTGTAAAAATGCAGCACTTTCCAATCTCTCTGGTGCAATATAAAGAAGCTTTAAATAACCCGCACTTGCAAGCTGCATTGTTTCATCCACTTCTTGTATAGATAAGGTACTGTTAATATAAGCTGCTGGTATATTTGCCGCACGTAATGCTTCCACCTGATCTTGCATAAGAGAGATAAGAGGGGATATCACAAGCGTTAAGCCCTCCAGCATAAGAGCTGGAATTTGATAGCAAATTGATTTGCCACCGCCTGTTGGCATTACACAAAGACTTGATTGTCCTTGTAATGTTTGCTGAATAATTTGTGCCTGTCCATCACGGAATGAATCATAGCCAAAATGATGTTGTAGCATTTGTCTTGCTTGCTCCATCCAACTTTTCACTCCTCAGTAGTTAAACGAATAAGCTTATACTCGCCCTGTTCATTTTTTATCATTTCATAAAGCATCTTCGAATTTGCAAGTGCCTCCTGACCTGCAGAATTCGTCAGTAAATATTCTGTTTTTGCACGCACAACCAAACGCTGATCTATCACTTCAATGTTTTTTATAGTAGTCTTGGAAAAATTAATTTTCGCCTGTTTAGAGGCATAGTAAGAGACCATATTTTTCAAAGTATCCTGTAAATCGTCTGCTCCAACAATAGATTTCATTACACTAGCGTCTTGAATATCGACAGCTGCCTTTAAATGCTTATGAAATACATCTAAAAATTGCTTAATTTCATCTTCATTATAAGCAAAAATATTTTTTCCATACTTTTCAATCACCTGCGTTACAGCAGCTTGATCCCCTTTTTCTATATAGGGGTACAAATTTTTGGATTGAGATAGTCGATCACTAACTCTCATTCCTTCTTCAATCCATTCATCTACTAGTTGAGTTATGTCTTTAAATGGCAATATGTATGGCTGTGAAACTTCGTTTTGTTGACGATTAAAGTAGATCCCTACAAATTCACCATTCTCTGCCTCCAATACAGGACTCCCTAGGGGTAATGGTTGTTCTACATCTATATAATAAGCAGCGATTTTATCACTATATTTATGGATAATGTGTGGCAATCCATCGACATAAACTGAGAGCTTATTTAAATCTCCCTTATATACTGTTGGTACCTTTACAGAGGTTTTATAGGATACTTGTAAGATGGCGATATTATGTGCTGTAGACATATAATGTATAGTCGCTTCCATAAGCTTATTATTCGCAAACTCAACGAGGGCAATTGGCTTAGAGGCTACGAGTGCCCCATTTGTAACTATATAAAGCTTATCTTGATCCTGCCTAATAATAAGTCCTGCACCAATACCGTTTTCACCAACAACTTTTACCTCTGGCACTATTTTCTCTTCCTGTTTTGTTACCGCTTTTTCTGATTTTGTCTCTGCTTTTTTTGCCTCAAACAGTTCTGCCACTGTTTGATTACTACAGCCTGTTAATAAAATAGCTGTCGCACCCAAAATGAGCATCTTCTTCCGCATAGCTTCACCAATACTTTCTTTCTGCTTCTTTCATTATCTATCATAAACAAGGTTTATTTACGTTTCAAGTTTACATAATAATATTATTATGTACATTATATTATAAACATATTGGCTGCTTCTTTTAATCAATTCCTTGTACCTATAAAAATTGTTTCTTTTAAAACTTTGTTATGAAAATTGACTTATAAATCGTAGCAAAAATAATTTTTAAAAAAAGACATGCTTAAACAATTTCACATGCCTTAGAGAGAACTTTTCTTTAAACGATAAGTTGTTGCCATAATGGCAATCATAATGATCATGAAAATAGCAAAAGTCACTGTATGATTACCAGTAATATCATAGCAATAGCCGATTACAATTGGAATGATGGCGCTTATTATAAATCCGCCAGACAACACCATAGACGACCAACTATTGGCCTCCTCATTGGTTTCTGCCTCATCCAATGGCAATAAAAGTCCAATTGGAAATAAACCACTTAATGTGATACCGATAATAAACACCGCCATTAATAGCAACTTACCTGAGCCTACCCATAATAATGCAAATCCTAATATACCTAAAATACCTAAAGCAAAAAGCCAAGTTAAACGACTTGTCCATTTTTCCATTAGTATCGGAACTACTATGTTGCCAATCATTTGTATAAAAGACATAAATGTTAAAATGGAGCTTGCTTCACCGAGTGAATAGCCCTTATCCTGCAAAATTGGTACCAACCAGGACATCACTGAAAAAAATAGTGATGTTTGTAAGCCAAAATAAATTAGAATTGTCCAAGCTCTGAAGCTTTTCCATGGATTTCGTATTAAATGTTCAGAGTTTTCATCTTTCCCTGATAGCTTCTGCTCCTCTTTTTGTACTAACAGATACCACATTATCAGGGCGCTGAGTGCTAGAATTGACCAGCTACCTAGAGCTATCGTCCAGCTACCATCAAAATGACGATAAAAAGTTACGGTTAGTGCTGCACTTAGTGTTGCGCCTGTTCCTATTCCAAATGAATAAATTCCGACAACTGTAGTGAATCGAGTCGGAAATTTCTTCTTGATGTAGGCATTTAGCATTGGACCAATAAGCGCAATCGCAAATCCTGCAAGAAAGCTTGTAACTACAAGTAAACCATAACTTTCTTTTAAAAAACGTAATCCATTTGCTAAGGCAAGAAGAAGAATTAAGAGTGTAATAGCTGTTTTCGTGCCCATTTTTTTTTGTAATGGTACAGCAATGGGTGCAAAGAGCCCCATACAAAATACTGGTATAGATGTTAAAAAACTCATTTTTGTATTCGATATATGTAATGACTCTAATAAAACATTATAGAGTGGTCCAATTGCAGTTACTGCTGGACGCATATTGAGGGCAATGAAAAAAATACATACAACCATTAGCACCGAGGAAGCCTTCCATTGCTTATTTATCATATTTGTTTAACCTTCTCTCTAATCTATAAATTTTACCATTATTGTCAGACCTCCGATTTCTTTCTATTCTCTTTTATCATTTTTTCCAGTACTGGTCAATTTAAATAACATCTACCACAGTGTAGTAGATGTGCTTCGTTTACATTTTCTTTGGTGCTGCAATACCCAATAATGCTAATGATTCTTTTAAAATGATAGCGACACATTGACAGAAAGCTAATCGTGAGCCTCTAATATGAGCTTCAGCTAATATTTTATTTTGAGCATAGTATTTATTAAATAAACGAGCTAAGTGTAAGGCATATCTAGCAATTTGTGACGGATCCGCCTGCTCAAAAGCATTGGAAATTACTTTTGGAAACTGTTCTAGTAGTAAAACAACTGGCCATGCTTGGTCACCCAACTTTTCAAAAGATACTTCATTTCTTTGTTCATTAATTTTTTCCAAGAGGGATGATATACGTGCATAAGTGTATTGAACATATGGACCTGTTTCCCCTTCGAAATTCATCATTTGCTCAAGAGAAAACTCTATATCATGTAGACGATCATTTTTTAAATCATTAAATATAACCGCTCCAACACCAACTTGATAGGCAACACTATCTTTCTGCTCTAGCTTTGGATTTTTTTCCTCAATATTGCGTTTTGCTGTAGTAATCGCTTCTTTCAGCACCTCACCTAATAAAACAATTTTGCCTTTACGAGTTGACATTTTTTTACCGTCTTTTAGAATCATCCCAAAAGGTACATGCGTTAAATCTTTTGCCCATCCATATCCCATTTTTTCTATTACCCTAAATAATTTTTTAAAATGTAGGGACTGTTCATTGCCAACCACATAAAATATTTTTTTAGGGTCATAGTGCTGTTTACGATAGAAAGCAGCTGCCAAATCACGAGTCGCATAAAGTGTCGCACCATCTGTTTTAGTAATTAAACAAGGTGGCATATGTTCAACTTCCACAACAAATGCCCCATCAGATTTTATAAGTAGCTCTTTTTCTTCTAGTTCCTTGACAACCGTTGCCATTTTGTCGTTGTAGAAGGCTTCACCGTTGTATGAATCAAAGTGAATTCCAAGAAGTTGATAGATAGTATTGAATTCCTCTAATGATACATCTCTAAACCATTGCCATAGAGCTAATGCTTCTTCATTCCCATCCTCCAACGCTTTAAATGCAGCACGTGCCTCCTCATTAAGGGATTCATCCTGATCAGCTTCTTCATGGAATTTCACATAAATTTTTAATAATTCTTCAATCGGCGCATTCGCAATCGATTGTTGATTGCCCCATCGTTTATAGGCAACAATTAATTTACCAAATTGTGTTCCCCAGTCCCCTAAATGGTTGATACGGATTGCTTGATAGCCATTTTTTTCGGCAATATTAGCTAAAGCATTGCCAATTACAGTAGAACGTAAATGCCCCATAGAAAATGGCTTCGCGATGTTAGGAGAAGAAAAATCAATGACAATATTCCCTTTTGATTCCTGCTGACTTCCATATAAATGTTGTTCTATTAATATTTTAGTAAGCACCTGTTTTGTAACGATTGACTGATTAAAAAATATATTGACGTATCCTCCTATTACTTGAACATCCTTTATGATTTCACATGTCAAATTGTTTTTTATCTCTTCAGCGATACTGTTAGGTGATTTTTTACATTTTTTAGCAAGAGTAAAGCACGGAAAAGCTACATCTCCTAGCTCCGATTTTTTTGGTTTTTCAAATAAATGTTGAATTTCTTTCTCTGTGAGCTGATCCTTTAATGCAACAGCAATGCTTTTGGCTATTTGTTCCTTCATATTCATTTCATCTTCCTCCTCTAAATAAATTAAAAAAGCTCCCGTCTCTAATAATAGAGACGAGAGCATATTTATCCCGCGGTACCACTCTAGTTGCCATTCCAAATGACCACTTTCCATTGTTAACGAGGTGACTCCCCGATATTCTCTACTTCTTTTTCGAGAACCTTCTCCAAAGTGCGTTTCATTTACGGCTCCTGCATTAGGCTTCCACTATCCCTAATTCGCTTTCCAGTTATCCATAAACTACTCTCTTTTTCATTGAATTTAACTGTAATTTCAAAATATTTTACAGTAGCTATAAATGAAAGTCAACTTTTGGTTTAAAGAATACTTAGTGAGACAGCTTATATTCTGTTCATGGTCCGCAGTATTTCAATAGTAGGACATTGCGGTGAGAAAATAATAGCAAATTAACTACATCCATCACGGGTGATCTTTTACGGAATATTTAACTAAAGCACCCCTAAAGTGCAATAAAATAACTAAATTTATTTCTGCAAATCAGAGGGTAACATTCCATATACAATACTATCTGTCCATTCATTTTTATTCCAAAAATCTTGTATGAAATGGGCTTCCTTTCTCATGCCTAATCGTTCACACAATTTTTGTGAAGCTGTATTCCGTGCATCAAGATTAGCCTGTATACGATGTACATTAAATTCATCAAATAATTTATAGACCAAACTACTTACTGCTTCTGTTGCCAAACCTCTCCCAGCTACTTCATTTGAAAAACTATAACCAATCTCAACAGTGTCTTTCATATCTGTATACCATACGGATAAATCACCAACTACTTTAGTCTTGTATATAACTGCCAAACTTAACATTGATTCATTAGTGAGTACACCGTTTGCTAGCTTCTTATTAAATCTTTCCTGCATATCCTCATGAGTCCACTTATTATGTAATAGGAACTTACATGTATCATCATTATTATAAATAGCAAATACATCCTGTAAATCCGTACTCTTAAAAGGTCTAATTATTAATCTTTCTGTTGTAATTTCCAAGTTAGCTCGCCTCCCTTACATTCATTCTACAAAATAAAACAAAGACCCTCAATGTTTGGGAACCAAGTAAAAAACCTATACGCCCCTACAAGTACGACTCTTTTGATATTTCTAGCCAATTTCAATATTATTAATGTTAGAGATAGATAAAATATAAATGAGGATATCAAAATGAATAAACTAGAACAAACAACCCAAAAATTACTGGCGCTGGCTATACGATTGAGGAAATTAAAGCAGCCTTTGAGGAAGTAATTGAACAAGGTAAACGGTCCAAAACAGATTGTGAGACAGATATTAATTACAGTTGTCTGTTTTTATTTTCATATTTAATACTGACACAATTTGGGCTATTTGGTATAGTTTATTTCATAGAAACAAACTTCAAAGGAGGAAATCTAGTTATGTCAAAAGTATATGAGTTTAAATCTAATGGAAAATTCACTGTAACTGTGGATGACTACAACGTAAAAATTCAATCTAAAGGTTTTTCAAACTTCATTAACAAAGGCGGTTCAAAAGGAGAAAAATCAATTCCTATTAAATCGATTACTGCCATCCAATTCAAAGAGCCCGGACTCACTACTGGATATATTCAGTTTGCTTATTCCGGATCTAGTGAAACAAAAGGTGGAACAATGGCAGCTGTAAAAGACGAGAATTCAATCACATTTGTAAAAAAAGAATTAAAGCAAGCACGAGAAATGGTAGATTTGATTGAATCAAAACGTCATGCTGATTCGACTACTGCTCAATCTACAGCTGTAAGTGCCGCAGATGAAATTATTAAAATGAAAGAACTACTAGATGCAGGGATTTTAACACAAGACGAATTTGAAGCAAAGAAAAAGCAATTGTTAGGGATATAAGTCACTCAAAATGAGTGGCTTTTTAGATAAGGAGGATTAAATGATTAAAATACATACATTAAAAAACTTACAACAACGTGATGTTTTTGAATTCATGCGCGGTGATTTTAAAAATGAACATTGGCATGAATCTTCAATTTTTTTAACAGAAGAGGCATTTGCTTTTTTACATCTACATATATATAAAGTTTTACCGAATTTTAATTATTTTGGTCCAAATTCAGTTAACCTTAAACAATGGAATCAAATCGCTTTCATTGCATGTACTTTAAATAATTCAATGGACATCGATTTCATCCGTTTTTTTAACAAAATAGATGATTGGGTACAAAAAAATTTCGAAGAGCACACTTGTTTCTCGATTTGTGGTCCATAGCAATTTTATAAAATTTAATATTCACCACAACACAAAAAGACCAGGCACTCATTTTTGAAGTGAGTCCTGAACAATTGTTTATATGTGTCAAACGTCTAAAATTGATCACCAAAATTAACACATATTATATTTTCTTCATTATGAATCATCCTGATTACATTGTAACCTTGTTCTTGCAATAGATTTAGGGCAATTTCATCTGTTAATTTCTCATGTTCTTCGTGAGTCAAAATAAGCTAGATAAACCTATAATCGCTAAATCATCTGGTTTACGTTTGAATAAAACGTACTGCCACTATTGTTCTGTAACTTATGACATCCACCACCTTTTACAGATATTTCTACATAACATGGTGAATGTTAACGGATCTTCATGTAAAATTTCAACAACCTTCTTAATTGCTAACTCTTCCAAAATGTTCTGTTCTGACATTCTAATAACATCTAACGTTGATAACTCTTTTACCTGTTTTTTATAAAATTCCATGTACCATTGTTCCAAGCTATAATCGTCATTACTGTATGGGGCTGGCAAATTATAACTTCACCAATTGTCATGCCTATAGACATTTTTTTAATACCTCCATATAAAAAAAATAAATCTTCAATTTTTTTAATATATGTGTTTACTTTATCTAATGCCTCTTGTAGTAATTTACGCTCAGATTCATTCATATTCTGATTCTTTAACGACCCTTCTATTCGTTTTTCAATTTTATTTAAAACCTTTATATAAATCCTTTATTTCTTTTAAATGATTCCAGTATCCACCACCTGGTTTAGGTACAGGATTTCCTTATAAATCTCGAAGAGTACCCCAGAAATCCTTTTCTGTCAGATGGTCTTCTATATTGTTATTCAAAGTTTCTAAATTTCTTTTTGTGCTCTTGATAATTTAAATGATGCTAAACCTTGATTTAATAATGTTTATAGACTATGGTACATATTTCATGCTATACTAGAGCCATTGTGAAAAAAGGAGGAACTTGCATGATTCAAGTAAGTAATGTAGGTCTTCGCTATGGCGATCGTAAACTATTTGAAGACGTAAATATAAAATTCACACCGGGGAATTGCTACGGTTTAATCGGGGCAAATGGTGCCGGTAAATCGACATTCTTAAAAATTCTTTCTGGTGAAATTGAAGCACAGGAAGGTCATGTATCAATGGGTAAGGACGAACGTTTATCTGTCCTTAAACAAAATCACTTTGAATACGATGAGCATACAGTTCTTGATACGGTCATTATGGGTAACAAACGCCTATATGATGTGAAAACTGAAAAAGATGCAATTTATGCAAAGGAAGATTTTAGTGATGAGGATGGCATGCGTGCAGCTGAGCTGGAAGGTGAATTTGCAGAGCTAAACGGTTGGGAAGCTGACTCAGAGGCAGCAACATTATTAAACGGTTTAGGTATCTCAGATGATCTTCACTATATGCTAATGGGCGATCTTGAAGGCTCTGATAAAGTCAAAGTATTACTTGCACAAGCACTATTTGGTCAGCCGGATGTTCTATTACTCGATGAGCCTACCAACCACCTTGACTTAAAAGCTATCCAATGGTTAGAAGAGTTTTTAATTAACTTTGAAAATACTGTTATTGTTGTATCCCATGACCGTCACTTCTTAAATAAAGTGTGTACACATATTGCGGATTTAGACTTCTCTAAAATCCAATTGTATGTTGGGAACTATGACTTCTGGTATGAATCTTCTCAATTAGCGCAAAAAATGGCGCAAGACCAAAATGCCAAAAAGGAAGAGAAAATTAAAGAATTACAAGCGTTTATCGCTCGTTTCTCTGCAAACGCTTCTAAATCAAAACAGGCAACATCTCGTAAAAAAATGCTGGATAAAATTGAGCTAGATGATATTAAACCTTCAAGCCGTAAATACCCATTCATCAACTTCCAAATCGGCCGTGAAATTGGGAATGATGTATTAACTGTTGATGGACTAACAGCAAGTCAAGAAGGCGAAACGTTATTTAAAGACATTCGCTTCTCTATGAATAAAGAAGATAAAATTGTTTTACTTGGTAGTCCAATGGCAAAAACAGCGCTTCTTGACATCTTAATGGAAGAAAAGGAAGCGGACGCAGGTACATTCAAATGGGGCGTGACTACTTCTCAAAGCTATTTTGAAAATGATCACGATAAATATTTTGAAGGCTCGGAAAAAACATTAGTAGATTGGCTTCGTCAATATTCTCCAGATGATGAAACAGAAAGCTTCCTACGTGGCTTCCTAGGTCGTATGCTATTCTCTGGTGAAGAAGTGAAAAAATCCCCTTCCGTACTATCAGGGGGAGAAAAAGTACGTTGTATGCTATCTAAAATGATGCTTGCAACAGCAAACGTTATTTTATTAGATGAACCAACGAACCATCTTGACCTTGAATCGATTCAGGCACTAAATGAAGGACTTATGCGCTTTAAAGGTGCAATGCTCTTTACATCACATGACCATCAATTTATCCAAACAATTGCGAACCGTGTCATCGAAATCCGTGAAGACGGCTCGATTTTAGATAAGCAATTAACATATGATGAATTCTTAGAGTGGAAAGATAGCCAAGGTTTAAGCTAATTCCACATAAAATCCTCTACCGTAAGCCTTGGTAGAGGATTTGTTTATTTAAAATACCATTGAAGAGCATTTTTATAAAGGATCTTATCAGCAGCCTGTTCATCAAAAAGCTGTTGAATACTTTCAACAAGTATTCCTGGTCAAATCCTTGAAACGATCCTGATACAATCGCCCCACCCAAGACGTTGAATTCAGTAGTTTCATTTTGATAATCTTCGACAATAAAGTTTGGAGGTGTGTATCCCTGGTTTTCTTTTATCGGAAAATCAATAATATGAAAATGTGCATCAAAAATTCTCATCTTCCATCTCCCCTTCTATACCTAAATTTAACCCATAATGAACATAAGCATAAATATGAATTTTCACTACAAAATCATAAGAAAAACTTATTGACGAATGACACATAAAAAGATGGCATGAACATCCAATTTCATACCATCCTTTAATGAATCATCTATTTTTTTTACTACCTATTCCTCAAACTTTTTAAAAGCCAATACTGCATTATGGCCACCAAAACCGAAGCCATTAGACAAGGCTAGATTGACTGGTTGATGTATCGCCTCGTTTGGCACATAATTTAAATCACATTCTGGATCTGGTGTTTCATAATTGATTGTTGGAGGTACAATACTGTCCATTATACTTTTTAAGGTAATAACAGCTTCTATCCCTCCAGCTGCCCCAAAGAGGTGACCTGTCATAGATTTTGTAGAACTTACCTTTAAGTGATAGGCATGTTCACCAAAAACGCTTTTTATTGCCCTTGTTTCAGATCTATCTCCCTCTGGTGTACTAGTACCGTGTGCATTAATATAATCAACAGCTGACAAATCTATATCAGCCATTTTTAAGGCTAGATTCATCGCATTTGCCGCCCCTGTAAAATCAGGGGATGTAATATGATAAGCATCTGTTGTTACGCCATAGCCTACAATTTCACCGAGAATTGTTGCACCTCTTTTTTTCGCATGTTCATATTCCTCCAGAAATACTACACCTGATCCTTCTGACATCACAAATCCATCGCGATGGCTGTCAAATGGACGACTTGCCTTTGTTGGCTCATCGTTCCTTGTAGACATGGCTTTCATACGAGAGAAACCAGCAAAGCTAAGGGGATTAATTGGCGCCTCTGCTCCTCCTGCCAAAATCCCATCTGCATAACCATGTCTAATATTTAAGAAAGCCTCTCCAATTGCTTGATTCCCCGTTGCACAGGCTGAAACTGGTGAAAAGCTTGGGCCTTTAAAGCCCGTTTTTATCGCTATAATACCTGCGGCCATATTGCTAATCATCATGGGTACCATAAAGGGAGAAACCTTACGTGGACCATTATCCAGCATGTTTTGATGATTTGCTAAAATAGTATCAATGCCTCCAATACCTGAGCCTATATAAACGCCTAAACGAGTTTGATCAATACTCCCCATATCTAAGTTTGCTTGCTCCAAAGCTTGCTGTGCAGCAGCAAGTGCATATTGAATAAAGACATCATATTTACTAATTTCTTTTTTATCCATATACTGAGCGGCATCAAAATAAGTGATGTATCCTGCAATTTGGGTAGAAATAGTAGAAAATTCCTCTGATTGTAGTTTTTTTATTCCTGACTTTCCTTCTGTAATATTTGTCCATAAAGCTTGCACTGAATTACCTAATGGTGAGACTACACCATATCCTGTTATTACTACTCTTCGTACCATGAATGACTCTCCTTCACTTTTTCCATGAATTATTGTAAATGTCCCTTTAATTGGTCAAGCATTTTAGTAAAGAAGCTTTCCCCTAATACGCGCTTATATTGCAGTGCTCCTTTCGTACTTGCAATAAGCATAATTGCCAGTGCCTCCAAATCCTCAGTCGTTTGTAACGAGCCCTTTTGCTTTGCATCTTTCAGTAAATCTACAAAGCAATCGATTTCCATTTGACTGAGTTGTTGAATTTTTTCCTGCATTTGCAATGGTAAATCATTATAATCTGCCTGTAATGCAGAAATCGGGCAAACACCGTCCTGTTCTAGAAATTTGACTCGTTGTAAAATAAAGGCGAAAGGCTTTTCTTCAGCATTAATAGCTGCTTCTTTAATAGTTGTATAGGCCCCCTCAAGTCCATTTTGAATCCTTTCGCAAACAGCAATCCCCAAGTCTCCTTTCTTTTCAAAATGGTAATGAATGCTTGCTTTTGTGACGCCTAATTCTTTAGCTAAATCATCATAACTAAAAGCTGAAAATCCCTTTTCTTGAATTTTTTTCAAGGCTAATTCGATAATTTGTAATTTACGATTTGTCATGGCTATATACTAACTTACTAGTAGGTAAGTGTCAAACAAAAAAAGCAGCAGACCAAAATATGTTTGTCTGCTGCCTTATATTTTATTGCATTTCCTTTGTCGGTCCCATCACACCTGGCACTGGGAGACCTGCTTGTCGTAGCAGCACAGTCATCTGTCCACGATGATGTGTTTGATGATCGATTAATACACGTAATAATGCGCCTCTTTGGGTTGGACCTGCAAAGCCCTTTACTTCCTCGACTAAATCTTCATCTGATAGCTTTACTGCTTCCTCTTTAATACTATTTGCTATTTTTTCGTAAGCCGCTACAATCTCAGCAGCTGTAGCTGGAATAGGATCTTCTTGTCGAATCATCGGCACCTTTAAACCTGCTAAATAACTAAAGTAACCTGCCGCGCCAACTAAATGCCAACCTAACCAACCAAGTGTACTATGGCCTTCCACGATGCTTTGTCCTAGCTTGTCATCCGTTACCGCCTTTAATACTTGAATTGTCCCTGGAGATGCTGCTGTCCAATCATTTAAAAAATCATCTACTAGTCGATACATTATGATGCCCCCCATTTTTGGTAATTTCATTTCTATCATAGTAAATTCTAAACTCTCTTACAAGTTTCTGATATATAGTTTACATAATAATATTATTATGTAAATCATTCTAGCCCATTAAATTGTAAAATCATGTATAATAGCCTTGTCTGATAAAAAATAGAAAGAGGTATTTTATGTTTTCCCCTTTAAAAAAAGGCGATATGATCGGCATATACTCGCCTTCCAAACCAGCTACTGTAACAGCAAAAGCTCGCTATGAACGTGGAAAGAAGCGTCTGGAAGCACTTGGCTTAATCATTCGTGAGGGTTCTTTAACAGGCAAAGATGATTTTTATCGCTCTGGTACCCCGAAGGAACGTGCTCAAGAATTCAATGCCCTTCTACGTGATCCTCAAGTAAAAATGATTTTACCGACAATGGGCGGTACAAACGCTAATAGTATGTTGCCTTATTTGGATTATCAAGCATTTCGGCAAAATCCAAAAATGCTTGTAGGTTTATCTGATGTGACCGCTATATTACTTGGAATGTATGCAAAGACGGAAATCCCTGTTTTTTACGGTCCTTCTGTTGCTTCAACATTCGGTGAATTTCCGCCATTTGTGCAATATACGCAACAATATTTTAAAAATTTATTTATGCATTCTCTACCCATTCCCTACGATATGCCAGTGCCACCAATTTGGACAGATGACCGACTAAATCGGTTAGAAAAAACTTCTGAAAAAACACAACATCCGAATTCTTGGATTACGGCCCAGTCTGGTGTTGCTGAAGGACGTCTAATAGGTGGAAATATCAATACAATGTACGGTTTTATTGGAACCCCCTTTTTTCCACAAATAAAAGAAGGAGATATTTTATTGCTTGAGGATACATCCAAAACCATTGCAGTTGTCGAGAAAAACTTTACTATGCTTAAATTACATGGCGTTTTTGACAAAGCTGCTGCAATCATTTTAGGCAAACATGAACAATATGACGATTTAGGAACTGGGAGAAAACCTTTTGAAGTCCTGCTAGAGGTTCTTGATGGTAACAATATTCCTATTATTGCGGAAGTCGATTGCTGCCACACCCACCCTCTCCATGCGATACCAATTGGTTTACGTATACGTGTTGATGCATCAAAAAAACAAATTAGCTTTTTAGAAAGCTGGTATTCATAACATTCGTATTCCGTTAAACTTCACGTATAATGAAGGAAAAAAGCTGAAAGAGTTTGCCTATGAGACAACAAGCTACTTATATTTCTCTTGCACTATTAATCATTGGCTGTAGCGACGTAAGCAATGTTAAGTTGGTGATAAAACACCTGTAGTTTTAAAGATTTATCGAATGACAGATATGGCTATTGAGCTTGTCTATAAGGAAGTGTTAGATGATAATTCCAAACTACCTTCCTCACATGAAGTAGCTTCATGGCCAGTGATGGAAACTATTTTACAAAAGCCCTTAACAGGGGTCATCGTTTCAATGGCTGGACAATCCAATCATCGACTGCTTCACTTACAGTTGGCATTACCGATTATCATGATGTTATTCAGCTAACATGTACTGTTGATACGCTAACGACTACAAAATATTTTGCCAAAAACATTGGACTAATCCGTATAGAGGACATGATGGTGACGATTTATTATTACGTCGACCTTACAGAAAATCGAGTCAGATTTACTTTCTGCGGCGCCTTTTATTTTGGGTATGGGGGTAATATGAATGCATGATATACATAGGTCAACTGAGGAAGAACTAACAGAAGAAGAATTGATTGAGCTTGTCCTTGCTGAACAGCAAAAGGCGTTAGCTCTAGAAAGAGAGGAACGCCAGCAAGGTAAAAAACCTAAAAAACAAAAACCGATAATCAAATGGGTTGTCTGGAGTATGGCACTTGTGTTATTTATTAACACATTTGCGGTGATCTTTCAAATTTACTCCATCCCAGCTATAGAATTTTTGAAGGTATCAACAAGGCTATCCACACAGGAGGATATAAAAACCTATAAAAAATCGGTGGTAGAAGTATCTACTGGCAGTAGTAAAGGTACAGGTTTCTCCATTTCAGCAGATGGACTTATCGTCACCAATGCACACGTTATAGAAGACGCCCATACTCTTTCGGTTATTTTTCCTGAGGAGGGCATTATGCAAGCAAAGTTAGTGCAAAGCTACCCTAATGTTGATTTAGCAATATTGCAAGTAACTGGTGATGAACTACCATCCCTTCCACTTGCTGAAGATCCCAGCTATAGTCAAAATGAACATGTCTATTTTATTGGCAATCCATTAGCCTTTACGGGCATTGCTAATGAAGGTACACTACTTGAATCAACATATCTTGAGGATTGGCAAGGGCCTGTTATGATGATGAAAGCACCTGTGTATCGAGGAAACAGTGGAAGTCCTGTGTTAAATAATGATGGTGAGGTAATCGGAATTGTCTTTGCCACGATGAAAAAAGAGCCATATGGTCAAGTAGGTTTATTTGTACCTGTTCAAGAATTACATCGTATTCTCAATAATTAAAGCATACTGCTCCTGCTTATTCTCTCTTTTTAGGAGATAAGCAGTTTTATTTAGTTTACATAATAATTTTATTGTTAAAATAGAAATATACCTTTAACCCTGAAAGTATGCAAAAAAAAGCATCCTATGGAAATAGGATGCCTTAAGTTTAACGAAAGTAATTTTAATTACTGAGAATTAAAGTTTAGTTACGTTAGCAGCTTGTGGTCCGCGGTTGCCATCTACAACTTCGAACTCAACTTTTTGACCTTCGTCAAGAGTTTTGAAACCTTCGCCTTGGATAGCTGAGAAGTGTACGAATACGTCGTTTTCACCTTCAACTTCGATGAATCCAAAACCTTTTTCTGAGTTAAACCATTTTACTGTACCTTGTTTCATTTAAGAAAACCTCCAAAAAATAAAAGTGAACAATATGTAATTTCTTCAGCGAATGAAAAAAATTCACATATTACAAAGAGTACCGAACTAACGCGATCACTTTTTGTAATATGTGAATTCATGTTTCCGGTGAAGCAATTAAATTGTTAACTTAAGTATAACCACCATTCATAATTTTGTCAAATAAAGAAAATTGTTTTTTTATTTAATTTCAAAATTTTATTTCAATTCTTCTGATTTTATAGCTATAATACCATGATAAACTTGGGTATCATCATCACAAGCGTCGCAATAAAAGCTTTCATCCTCCGACCAAAAAGCCCAATATTTCCCTTCTTTAGTTGCCTCATTGTCGTATGTTAATCGAAAGTGCTCTAATTTTTGCTCTAATGCCAATTTAAATTGCTCTTCCGTTGCAAATGTTTCATTCGTTTGAATAAAAGCTTCCCAGCCTTCAAATTTCCACCAAGGCTCATAATCAGCTTTCATGTAAAGTATTGTATACATATTTGCCCATTCCCTGCTGTCATAAGATATTCTCATTTTAGCAAACACACCTGAAATGTCTATTAAAACACCCTGAAATATGCTATTATTACCTTATTATTCATACTTTTTGGGAGGTATTTTTTTTATGTTTTCAAGTATTCGACCGAAGGCAGAACTCGAAGAATTATTAAAGCGTGGTACCAATTTGAATGCAACTGGCCGTTTCCATCAAACTTTAGCATTTAACCACTTCAATTCTCGTGATGAGGAAAATTTAAAAGCTCTTTACAATAAATTAAAAGATATCACGCCATCTATGAATGCTATTTTCAACAATTATTTAAGTGAAATCTCCCCTACCTCTCAGCAAACAATTAGTGAAGAAAATATTAATCGATATTTGACACAATTTTTCTTAGCTACGCGTGATGATGAGTATGTAGATGAAACAGTTAAATTTTTCAATTTGTTTCGAAAAAATCAGTATGAGCCTGGTAAGCTAATTGTTGTTTTCAATCAATTTGCCTTTTATATTACTACATATATTTTGCATAATTTCGGTATAAAACCGTATAAGGCCTTTGAATACATGAAATCATTCCAATCTGCTGTCAATGTCGATCAAGAGCTCCTTGTTGAAGTACTAACAGAACGAATTATTGAAAATGTAGTCGCAGAAATATCTTCTTTAATGGATGTTAACGCTAAAATTATGTACATGAAGGATTTAGTATTCAGTTTAGATAAACAAAATGAAGAAATCCAATCCTCTACCGCTGCAACAGAAGAAATTGCCGCTTCTATTAATGAGGTTGCCCGCATGTCTTCCCATATTTCTGAAAAAACAACTGAATCTGTAGATCATGCCATTAAAGGGAAAGACGCTATTGAGCATGCATTATCTGAAATCTTCAAAACAGAAGAAACATTTACAGCAATCGTTGAATCTTTTTCGGAATTACAAAAGCGAGTAAATGATATTGAGCATGTAGTAACCTTGATTAACCAAATTGCTGATCAAACAAATTTACTTGCACTAAACGCTTCTATTGAGGCGGCACGCGCAGGTGAACACGGTAAAGGCTTTGCTGTAGTGGCACAGGAAGTTCGAAAGCTTGCTGAGGGCACTGTCTCAGCACTAAGTGAGGTTTCTACGAACGTCCATCATTTAAAAAGCTATTCGAATGATGTAGCTAACTCCATTACGGAAACAACAGACATCATTAGAGATGCAACCGTTGAGGCAAAAGAATCGTTGCCATTATTGAACGCTATTGTTAGTGCCATTGAAGGAATTAACCTGGATGTCACAAATACGGCTGCTATCTCACAGGAACAGGCAGCAGCAATAGACGAGGTATCTACAAGAATGATTGAAATATCTAATTTACAGGATGATATTCGAGAATATAGTCATAATACATCTAGTGATATACACTTATTAGGAAAAGAAATAAACCGTTTCCGTAATGATATTGTTGCCAATAATAATGTTCAGCTATCATCCATAGCACTTTTACAATTATCAAAGGCAGATCATATTTTATGGAAATGGCGAATTTATAATATGTTCCTCGGACTTGAAAATGTACAACCGAGTGATGTATCTTCTCATAAAGATTGCCGTCTAGGTAAATGGTATACTTCTCCACGCTCTGTAGAACGTTTTGGACACTTACAAGATTATCGTGATCTAGACGCCTATCATATACGTGTCCATGAGTCAGCAAAATTAGCAGCAGAGGCTCATAAGGCTGGTCATATACAACAAGCCGAAATTCATTTAAAAGAAGTTGACCAGGCATCTGAGAAAGTTCTCTATTTTATTAATAACTTAATTGCTCATTTAGAAAAAGAACGTGTAATGCACTAAGTAGAGGGGACTCTTCCCCTCCTTAACTAGTAGGAGGTTTTAGCGTGAACAAGCGAGCGCTGATTAAATTTTTTGGTGATGTATATGGTACAGGCTACCGTTTTTTCATTAAACAAAAAGCGATTGAACTAGGATTAAAGGGATATTGTAAGCTCAATGTCCAAGAACAGATTGAAGTTGAAGTAGAGGGATCTAAAAAGGCAATAGAAGAATTCCTGATATTTGTTCAAAAAGGTGTAAGTCCACAAGCAGATTCTAATTCCTTTACTTTAGAGCTTCATGATGATTTAAAAGGATATGTGCGAATGGAGTCAGATATTGTTTAATTAGGACAAAAGCTAGTGAATATAAGATTGATGATACTCTCAAAATGAAATGCTGCTTAGGCAAATTTTTCTAAAGATTGAGGTTTATTGCTTCAATCTTTTTTTAGGTTCCGATTTGTAGCTCCCCAGTACATTTGGCTATGCTAGACATGACACCATCTCATGTTTTATTATAAATCAATTGATGAAATTGATTTTGTCTTTCTTGATTTCAGATTAACAAATTGATGTGAGGTGTTCCGTAATGAATAGTATGAATCCTAAGGTTGATGAATTTATAAGTAAGGCAAAAAAATGGCAAGAAGAATATAGAACGTTAAGAAAAATTGTTCTTGATTGTGAGCTGACTGAAGAATTTAAGTGGATGCATCCTTGTTACACGCTTAATAATAAAAATATAGTTTTAATTCATGGATTTAAAGAATATTGTGCGCTTCTATTTCACAAGGGAGCACTATTACAGGATACGCACGGGATTCTCATTCAGCAAACCGAAAATGTTCAGGCAGCACGCCAAATTCGCTTTACCAATGTTCAAGAAATAGTTGAAAAGGAAGCAATCATAAAGGACTATGTCTCAGAAGCAATTGCAGTCGAGAAAGCAGGCTTGGAGGTAGAGTTAAAAAAGGATACGGAGACTATCCCTGATGAACTTCAACAAAAATTTGAAGAAGAGCCAGCCTTGAAAACTGCCTTTGAAGCACTAACGCCGGGAAGGCAAAGAGCATACATTCTATATTTTTCGCAAGCTAAACAATCTAAAACAAGAGTGTCAAGGATTGAAAAATATACGCAGCAAATTTTTAATGGTAAGGGATTAAATGATTAAATTTTTCAGGCATAACATTTACAGGTATCATTAATAACGGTGCCATCATTACTTATGGCATTTTGTTATCTTCAGGAGGTTTCCAGAAAAACGCGACCTCCTCCCTACCTATAACTAAAACGGATGTTATAGGAACATAGAAAAGGCTAACCTAAATTAAATACATATTCATCAAAATAAGCATAAGCACAAACCGATTGGAAATGTTAATCTATGATAGTTATTAATATGGCTCCAAAGATTGCCAGTATTTAAAGTATTATCATTGAGAAACTTAACAATTAGCAGTAAAATTTATGTAAGGTTTAATTTTTCAATGAAACTTTATGTCGATTATTTCGTATAAGAAGATAGACATATTGAAAAGCAAGGAGGAAGAAACAATGCTTAGTGTCAAACAGTTTTTCACTAGACATACCGCTAGCTTCTTTATTTCTCTAACAACTGTTTCCTTTGCAGCAATTGTGGCAAATCCAGGATACTTCCTTGGTGGTTTATTTTTTGCTGGAACTTACGCGACGAGTACAGCGTTGCTGAAACATAGACAGAAGAAGAAAGTTATGCAATTAACTGGTATAACAAAAGAAGAATATAAACATATTGAAACCCAAATTATAACTGCCAATAAACATATCCAAACATTGAGCCAAAACTACTTACGTGTACGCTCTGTTGCAGCATTTAAGCAATTGCTTGAAATGACGCGTATTTCAAAAAACATTGTAAAAATTGTCAAGACAGATCCTCGTAAATTTTATAATGTAGAGCAATTTTTTTATGCACATCTACCTTCTGCTGTAGAATTAACGGATAAATATACAATGCTATCGAAGCAGCCTGTAAAGGATTCAGAAATTCAAATAACTTTATCTAAAACAAGGGAAACACTGACGGATTTAAATGATACGATTCAGATTGATTTAAAGGATGCGCTTTCCAATGATATCGATCATCTTCAAATGGAAATCGAATTCGCGAATCGTTCCAATAATAGAAGAAGAGAACAATTGGAGTGGCGAGGCGATGATAAGTGACAGCAAATGATCATGCATTTCAACTTAATACAATACAAGGGCTCTCCCCCCTTGTACAAACTTATTTAGAAACAACGAATAACGAGGCGATGGCGACCTATGAAACGCTATCGCCTCTTGCGCAAAGTCGTGCACTTCTATATGCTAGTCAAATCGATTTGGAAAATTTTGAATCCGTACTATCTTTAGGGCAAGATTCACAACGATCACTTTCTCACTTCGCTGATCGCATGCTTGCACAGGTGAAACAGAAGGATGTTACCAAAATTGGACAAATGTTAGATTCATTAATGCAAACATTAGATCGTGTAGATCCTAATGCTTTAGAGCCAAAAAAGCAATCTTTCTTCAAAAAAATGTTTGGTAAAACGGAACGCCCAATTAAGCAAACATTAACAGAGTTTGAACGAATCAGTATCCAAGTCGAACGAATTGGTGTACAGCTAGAACGTGCACAGATTCAGCTCATAAAGGATGTAGAGATGCTTGAGGATCTTTACTCACATAATAGAGGGTTTTTTGAGGAGCTTGCCACTGCGATTGCTGCAGGACAAATGAAAAAGCAGCAAGCCATTGAGACAGAACTACCGACAAAGGTGCAAAGTGTACAGGCAGCAAAACAACCTCTTGCAGTCCAACAGCTTAATGACTTAGCTGCTCAAATTGAACGTCTAGATCAACGCATTTATGACTTACAAGTTTCACAGCAAGTTGCCCTACAGACTGCACCTCAAATACGTATGATTCAGCAAGCAAACCAAACACTTGCAGAAAAAATCGAATTTTCAATCGTTACCCTTATACCGCTTTGGAAAAATCAGCTGGCCATGATGCTATCCATGAATATGGATCAACACTATGCACAACTTGAGGAACGTTTGTCTCGCACACACGATCGCTTTACGAGCCCCTCTTTCGAACAGCAAGTATCAAAATTCAGAGAAACTCAGCAGGAGCTCAAGACGGCTATTCAGGATGTCTTTGCCCTCCATACTGCAACAGAACAGGAAAAACAGCATTTACAAGATGTCGCTGAATTAAAGGGCTTTAAGAAGGACTAATGCTATTTTTCTTATGAACGAAGGGTGGCTCAGAAATCGTCTGAACCACCCTACTTTTGTGAAGCTTATTCAAAATAGTCTTTATAATAGCCACCGATATTACCTGTATTATCGATAATAAAGATGAACTCTTCTGTTTCATTTTTAACTTCATAATCTTTTCCAACCGTTAATACATTGGACACTAAGTATTTAGATGCATTTGTATGCTTGCACTTGACTGTGCGAAGTGTTGGCGCATCTTTCCATTTTAAATGTAACATAATCTCTCTACCTCTCTTTACTAGCTTGAAGCTAATGTCTACTGCTTATTTTATAATATTTTAGATCTTTTGTGGAGAAAAAAACCATAGAAGACCATATTTTCTTGATAAACAACCATTATTATTATAAATTTTTACTTTGAGGTGTTATTATGAGCTTTGGTGGTGTACCGCAATGGTTTTTTATCATTGCCGCAGCATTTGCAATTTGCTTTATTCTTTATGCAGAATGGAATTCTAGAAAATAAAGTGAGCCCATTTATTGGACTCACTTTTTTTATACCTATCTGGAATTTATTTTAATGTACGCTTTAAAAATTCCTTCGTTCGCTCATGCTGAGGCGTAACTAAAACCTGAGAAGGTGGTCCCTCCTCTACAATTACCCCTTTGTCCATAAATACGACACGATCTGCTACTTCTTTTGCAAATTCCATTTCATGTGTCACGATTAACATCGTATTTCCTGCATCTGCGAGTTGACGCATAACCTTTAATACTTCCCCTACCATTTCTGGATCAAGAGCAGATGTCGGCTCATCAAACAGCATCACATCTGGACTCATCGATAGTGCACGCGCAATAGCCACACGCTGTTTTTGCCCACCAGATAGCTGTCTTGGCTTGGCATTAACATATTGATCCATACCAACAATTTTTAAATATTCTAAAGCTGTTTTTTCAGCTTCTGATTTTGAACGCTTTAATACTTTTATTTGACCAACTGTACAATTGTTCAATACATTATGGTTGTTAAATAAATTAAACTGCTGGAAAACCATACCTAAATGTGTACGATATTTTTGAATGTTATGCTTGTCATCCAGAATATTTTCACCTTTGTAGATAATCTGTCCACCGCTTGGCGTTTCCAATAAATTGATGCAACGAAGTAATGTTGATTTACCAGATCCAGAGGAGCCGATTAAGCACACTACCTCCCCCTTCTCTACTTGAAAATTGACATCCTTTAACACTTGGTTACGACCAAATGATTTACTTAAATGCTTGATTTTAATAACTGTCATTTGTGCGTCCCCCTATATCGCTTCTTTCTGTTCTTTTTGATAGGCATCTGGTCCATCAAGTCGTTTTTCAACATATAATAAAATTCGTGATGCTGTAAATGTCATAATAAAGTAAAGGACACAAGCTACAAAGAATGATTCAAAATAGCGGAAGTTATTCCCTGCAATTGATTTAGTTTGGAAGAATAATTCCGTTACCCCGATAACGTTTAAAACAGCAGTATCCTTAATATTCATAATTAATTGGTTCCCTGTTGCAGGTAATACATTTCTCGCAACCTGTGGCAGTACAACATGCAGCATAATTTGGAAATGATTCATACCGATAGCTGAAGCTGCCTCATATTGACCTTTATCAATTGAAACAATACCACCACGCACTATTTCAGCCATATAGGCACCGGTATTCAAAGAAACTACTAAAATACCTGCTGTAATAAAATGCATGTCGATACCAAATGCTATATCCAATCCGTAGAAGACAACCATCGCTTGTACAATCATTGGTGTACCACGGAAGAATTCAACATAGCATGTTAGTATAAAATTAATCAGCTTTAAACTGTAAAACTTTACACCTTTTTTACGAACCGGAATGGTATGCATAATCCCGATGAAAAATCCGATAAATGCACCAATAATTGTACTAATACTCGAAATCAATAAGGTATAATACGCACCTCGTAAAAACATTTGCCAGTTGTTCTCTACAATAGAGATAATCCATTCAAGACTCATGATGTTCCTCCTAACAACATAGTGTTGCTTGTTTCTTCTTTATAATCCTAGCTATCTGCCATGATAAACACGATTGTTCTACTATTTTATGAAATGTTTAGCTAAGACATTATCATTATTTAGAGAGGTTCTCATTGAATAATGATGAAATGACATTGCACGGACTAGCAAAGAGTCCGTGCATTCATGTTATTGCGCTGCTGGTTGTTGCTGAATTGCTTCTTCCATAATTGTTTGGCGATCATCTTCTGAAATTCCTTTTAAAATTTCATTGATTTTGTCAAGATTTGCATCACCTTTACGTAAACCAACTGCGATGGATGTGTTAGAAGGATCTGTATCAAAGCCTTCTTCAAACGCTACATATGCGAATTTACCATTAGCTGCTGCAGCTGAAATACCTTCAGGACGTTCTGCTACATAGCCATCAATTTTGCCAGCCTCTAGAGCTACACGCATTGCTGGGAAGTTATCCATAGCAGTTTGCTTTTGTACATCTTTGATTTGGTCAATCACATTGTAGTTTGAAGTGTTTAATTGTGAAGTAATTTTAGCACCGGAGAAATCCTGAATTGATTTTGCTTTTTCATATTTACTCCCTTTTTTAATAACCATTACAAAATCAGAAGTATAGTAGTTTTCAGTGAAATCAATCGTTTGCTTACGTTCCTCAGTAGGAGACATCCCAGCAATAATAGCATCAATTTTATTGGATTGAAGTGCTGGCACTAAACCATCCCATTCCATTTTGACAATCACTAATTCTTTTCCTAAACCTTCAGCGATTTTTTTGGCCATTTGAACATCATAGCCGCCTGCATACTCTGCATTATCTGCAATTTTTACTGCGCCATTTGCATCATTTTGCTGTGTCCAATTGAATGGAGGATAACCAGCTTCCATCCCAATACGGAATTGTCCACCATCTTCTGATCCACCTACATCAGTACCAGCATCTCCAGATTTACCTGAATCCTTTTTGTCGCCAGCACCACAAGCAGCTAGCACAATTGCTGTCATAATAGAGATCATTACTAACAACCATTTTCTTTTCATGAAAAACTCCCCTTTTCTGTAAAAAAATAAGACAACTGTACTAAAAAAGACCTAAGCTTTGAACTTAGGTCTTACCTTTAATTGACAGTTGCCCAAATCCTCACTATAATTTCCATGTTTCCGAGATAGCACAACCTAGTAAATGTGGAAAGCAACTTACTAGGACAGTCCTGCACTTATTCACTGCAGACCCAGTATAAAAGTACGAGCTCCTTTTATACTTCGGCGATATTTCCTTCTCCATTGCGTCTTCGCTTGCTTGTACTCAACAATGGACTAATAAATACCGCGCCTCTACCTCACAACAAAATTAATGTGAGGTTTGTTTATTTAATTGATATCTAGATACTACTATAAAACGAACTTATTCGTCAAGATAATTTTATCATTTTTCTGATTAATGACAATATTAGGGTTTTATCTATTATAAATCCATTATTTACTTTTGCAATGTAAGCAAATATATTGAAGTTTTAGTGAAAAAAATCGCAAATTATTACCATTGATAGTAATACTAGCATTCCAAAAGTACCTTTAAGAACAATGGTGTTCACCGTACAATGTTTCTATCCATCACGTTGAAGGTTCTATCCACTACTTTGGGGATTCTATCCACCATTTTGGCATTTCTATCAGCTAATTCTATCTTGCATATAAAAGAAAAAGCCCTGCACAAATCGCAGGGCTTTGGAAATTAAGAATTTAATAATAAATCTTCTGGGTTTTCAAGTAATTCTTTTACTGTTTTAAGGAAGCCTACAGAATCTTTACCATCGATAATACGGTGGTCATAAGAAAGCGCTAGGTACATCATTGGGCGAATTTCTACTTCACCATTCACTTCAACCGGACGTTTTTTGATGGAGTGCATACCTAAGATACCAGCTTGTGTACCATTCATGATAGGTGTAGACATTAATGAACCAAATACACCACCATTTGTAATTGTGAATGAGCCACCTTGAAGATCTGCTAAACCTAATTTTTTGTCGCGAGCTTTTTTCGCTAGGTCCGCAATTGCATCTTCAATTTCAGCAAAGTTTTTACGGTCAGCATCACGTACAACTGGTACCACTAAACCTTCTTCTGTCGATACAGCTACACCAATATCAAAAAAGTTGTTTAAGTGAATTTCGTCACCAACTATTTGTGCGTTCACATATGGGTATTTTTTAAGTGCTGCTACTACTGCTTTTGTGAAGAATGACATGAAACCAAGTTTAGAGCCTGTCGACTCGAAGAATTGGTCTTTTTTACGAGAACGTAAAGCCATAACATTTGTCATATCAACTTCGTTAAATGTAGTTAACATTGCAGTAGATTGTTTTACTTCAAGTAAACGTTTCGCAATTGTTTGGCGACGACGACTCATTTTTTCTACTGTTACACGTGATTCATCTACAGCCGCTACCGCTTTTGGCGCTGCTGGAGCTTGCGCTGTTGCTACTGGAGCTGTCCCATGAGCTGCCACGTCTTGGACACGTACACGACCTTGTGGGTCTACTGGAGATACAGCAGCAAGATCAATACCTTTTTCACGAGCAAGTTTACGTGCTGCTGGAGATGCGATTACACGCTCACCAGAAGTTTCTTCCACAACTGGAGCTGCCGCAACTGGGGCAGGTGCTGCTTGTGGTACTGCTTGCGCTGGTGTTGCTTCTGCTGGAGCAGCTGGAGCTGGTGCTGCACCTTCGCCTGCTTCTACAACTGCGATAACTTGACCAACAAGTACAGTATCGCCTTCCTCAGCTAAAATTTGAGTTAAGACACCTGCTTCTTCGGAAATAATTTCAGCGTTTACTTTATCTGTTTCAAGTTCAACGATGAATTCACCTTTCTCAACGCGATCGCCCACTTTTTTTACCCATTGTGCGATACTTCCTTCTGTAATCGATTCTGCTAATTCAGGGACTTTAATTTCAGCCACTTTCATTTCCTCCTTTAATTAACGTGCATAATGCACATAGAAGGGCCACCCGCCTAAGCAAGCAGCCCGGCTTCAAAAATTAATATATGATTATTTAACCTTTACAGGCTCAGCAACCGCTTCTTCTACAACTGCGGCTTGAGCAGCTTTATGAGAATCTGCATCACCTTCTGAAGTAGAGCTCATTGCAGGGCGACCTACATAACGAAGCTTTTTACCTTCTGAAAGTTCATAAAGTGTTTCTAATGCATAATTCCAAGTACCTTGGTTTTTCGGTTCTTCCTGTACCCATACTACTTCTTTAACATTCGGATACTTAGCAATAATACCAGCAACTTGCTCTTTTGGGAATGGGTAAAGTTGTTCTACACGAATAATGTGTAAGTGATCGAAACCTTCACCGTCTTTAATACGGTCTGCAATGTCGATCATCACTTTACCAGTACCAAGTACAATGCGCTCTACAGCTTCTGGTTTTGAACCTAGACCTGGTTGTTCAATTACCTCTTGGAATGAACCATTTGCTAATTGCTCAGCATTCGCTGCAGCTAATGGGTGACGAAGTAGGTATTTAGGTGATACAACCACAAGTGGACGAACACCTTCAGTTCCTAGTAACGCTGCTTGACGACGTAATAAGTGGTAGTAGTTACCTGCATTTGAGCAGTTTGCTACGAACCAGTTATTTTCTGCTGACATTTGTAAATAACGTTCCATACGGCTTGAAGAGTGCTCTGGACCTTGGCCTTCATAACCATGAGGTAAAAGAATGACTAAACCGGATTTTTGACCCCATTTAGCACGTGCACCTGAAATAAAGTTATCGAACATCACTTGTGCCATATTAGCAAAGTCACCAAATTGAGCTTCCCAAACTGATAGTACATGGCCATTTTCTAAATTATACCCATATTCAAAGCCTACTACCCCTGCTTCTGTCAGTGGAGAGTTGTGTACTGTAAATGATGCATTTGCACCAGAAATATGGTGAAGTGGTGTAAATACATTACCATTGTTTTTATCATGTAATACTAAGTGACGTTGCGAGAACGTACCACGTTGTGCATCCTGCCCTGTAAAACGAACTGGAGTGCCGTCTTGAATAATCGTAGCATAGGCTAAAGTTTCAGCATGGCCCCAATCAATTTTTGCAGAAGCAAATGCTTCACGACGTTTTTCTAAAATCTTACCAAGTTTTTTCTGTGGCTCGAACTTTTCTTCAAACACTAAAAGCTCTTCATTTATTGTTTCTAGACGCTCCGCACCAACTGCTGTATCAATTTGTGGGAACTCTACCTTTAATTCTTCTGGCATTTCTAAATGTTTGTGCTCATCTTTAGCAGCCATTTCTTTAACATGATCATAAGAAGCTTGCATTTCTGCATAAATTGCTGCATCTAATGCCGCAACATCATCTGCCGAAACAACACCCTCTGCTACTAATTGTGCGCCATATAAAGCACGAACAGTTTCATGTTGAGCTACTAATTTATATGTTTCTGGGTTTGTTACAGTTGGATCATCTGTTTCATTGTGACCGTGACGACGGTAACCAATTAAGTCAACGATAATATCTTTACCGAATTTTTGACGGTAGCTAGCTGCAAAACGACCAACTAATGATACAGCCTCAGGACTATCTGCATTCACATGGATAACTGGTACTTCATAACCTTTTGCTGGGTCAGAAGAATAAACAGATGAACGAGAATCTTGTTGTTCAGTTGTAAATCCAATCATATTGTTTGCAATGATGTGAATTGTACCACCAGTTGTGAATCCTTCTGTTTTCGCAAAGTTAAGAACCTCTGTTACAATCCCTTGACCTGGGAATGCCGCGTCACCATGTACAAGAATACCTAATCCTTTTGTTCGATTAAAAATTGCTTGACCTGGCGTAGACGTATCATCTTGAGCTGCACGAGTAGTACCTAAAACAACTGGGTTTCCTACTTCTAAGTGTGAAGGGTTATAAGCAAGTTTAACGTTCATACCAGATTCGCGATTGTAAGAAGCACCCATGTGGTATTTTACATCACCTGTCCAACCTTTAGTGATTTCAAGTCGACCATCCTCTGGTAAAAATAATTCGTTGGAAACATGTGCAAAATCAGAGAACATCATGTCATATGGTTTATTTAAAATATGAGTTAATACATTTAAACGGCCACGGTGTGCCATACCAATACGCACTTTTTCTACGTTATTTGCTTCTGCTGTTTTTAAAATTTCATCAAATAAAACGATTTGTGTATCTAAACCTTCACCTGAGAAACGCTTTTGACCAACGAAAGTTTTATGAATAAACTTCTCAAAATTCTCAACACGTGTTAAGCGATCTAATAATGCTTTTTTCTCATCAGAAGATAATGCTTGTTTAAATGAACCTGTTTCAATTTGTGCTTGAATCCAATCACGTTCTTCTGTTGCTGCGATGTGATTATATTCAAATGCCACTTTATCTGTATAAACAGATTTTAAGTAATCAATTGCATCCTTACCATTTTTCACGTTTGCTGGCACATCTTTGAAGAAGATAGCTGCAGGAATTTCAGCTAAATCTGCAACGCTTAGATTGAACGCGCTTTCTTCAATTTGAGCTGTTTGTAGTTCACGGTTTTTCAAAGGATAAATATCTGCCGCTAAATGACCATGCGTACGGATTGCATCTGCTAATCTCACAGCTGCTAATACTTTTTTGTAATCGCCAGCAGGAGCCGCTGTGCTATTAGCTACCGCTACTTCACCTTCTACTACTACTGGTGCACCAAATTGTTGGAATAATAATACTAACTCCGGTTCTACTTCTTCAGGAGACTGTAAGAATAAGTCGTATTGCTCCATCACATATCCTAGGTTAGGACCAGAGAAAGCTGACCATGGAGAACTTACAGTTGTAACGTTGTTCGACATGAAAAATGACCTCCAAATTTTGCCTTTCGGCAGTTCCATTAATTAAATTACAATTAATTATATAATATTTTTCCGTTCTTTTAAAGGATGTTTGACACAACTTATCCATATTTTAAAGAACGTTTTTTCCATCTCAATCTTACTACTCTTCACAAAAAATACAACTCTTTTTAGGAAATTAAGCAATTTTTTTCGCAAAGGCTAAAATAACTTAATAAAGCGTGAATTTTTCTTAATATTTTAGCGGGAATTTAATGAAGAAAACGGTTCCAATATTTATCTCACTCTTGACTTCCACAGAACCATTATATTTTTCAAGCAACATTTTTGTGATACTAAGTCCTAAGCCTGTACCGCCTTTTTGACGATTTCTAGCCTCATCAATCCGATAAAATCGATCGAAAATGAAAGATATATTTTCTTGCGCTATACCAATTCCATTATCTTCTATTTTTAAAAGCGCCTCATTTCCAGCAACTGATAAAGTAATTTGAATCTCCGGAATTTTTTCACAATAGCGAATGGCGTTCTCAACTAAATTACGTACTATTTGACTTAGCGCATTATCCGTTATAAATAATAGACCTATTTCTCCATTTTTAGACAGCGTGATTCGAGCTTCTGGATAAAGATGCTCCATTTCCTCGATAACACTTTCAATTACTTCCACTGCATTAGCCTCACTGCTACTATCTTTTTCCTCCCGACGTGCAAGCTCTAATAATTCCTCAATCATTTTGCGCATCCGTGCAACTTCAGTTAATGATGTATTAATAGATTCCTCAAGAATTTCTGGATCATCCTTTCCCCATCTTTTCAATAAAGATAGATGTCCTTCAATAGCTTGAATAGGTGTTCGTAGCTCATGAGATGCATCTGCAACAAATTGTTGTTGCTGGGTAAACGAAATTTGCAGTTCATTCATCATCGCATTATACATTTTTAAGAGATCACCTATTTCATCATGAGACGTGTATGTTAATTGAATTTGTTCATTAAATCCTTTATCCATTACGTTTTTCATGGATGAACGCAAAGCATGTAGGGGCTTCATCAAATAACTGGCTAGATAATAACTAATTGAAGCGGATAATACTAAAGCTCCTAAGCCTGCTATTAGCATGGCAGTCAATAAATAATGCATCAACGACTGGAATCCTGATAATGGATGAATCACCTGAATGTATCCACGAAAGAAACCGAGCTGAATCGGTTTATTAATAACATAAACATCCTTTTTATCAATTGTCATTTCAACAATTTCCCCCATTTGCGTAAGAGGAGCAGTCTGTGAAGGATTATTAACCCCTGAAGTATTAACAATACGTAAAACCTCTATTTTATCTAAATTAAACAATATTACTGTTTGATCACTGGAATTTAAAAGCCCTATGTTTTGTTGAATTTGCTGAATGGTCAGATTGGGTCCTTGTGATTCAAAAAAAGACACCACATCATAGCTTGTCCGTTGAATTTTAAGTTGCTCATCATTTAATAGCCATGTATGCAATGAAATATAAACGACTATACAAATGATTGTAAAACTAAAAAAGATAACAGCACTAGACGTAAACATCCATTTTCTTTGCAATGATTGATTGACAAAAATCTCTCTCAATTTTTTCATTCTCGCATCACATACCCTACTCCACGAACGGTTTCAATATAGGCATTCATATCACCTGGTAGTTTTGTTCGTAAATGCCGTATGTATACATCTACAACATTTGTTTCAATATCAGTTTCATAACCCCAAACAGAAGTTAAAATTAGCTCTCGCGTACAAACTCTATTTTTATGTTCCATTAATAATTTCAGTAAATCATATTCTGTTTTCGTTAAATCAAGCCTTTTTCCTTGTACAAGTACTTCGTAGGCTGCTACATCAATGACAATATCGCGAAATTGTAGTGCCTCACCGTTTTGCTCGTCTGGTGTTACACGGCGCAAAATTGTTCGAATCCTAGCTAGTAATTCTTCAATAGCAAATGGTTTAACAATGTAGTCATCTGCTCCTGCATCTAAACCTGCTACACGATCCATCACAGCGTCACGTGCCGTTAGCAAAATAATTGGTACATTTGACTGCGTTCGTATGCGCCGACAAATTTCAATACCATTTATGCCTGGAAGCATGACATCTAATAAAAGAACATCAACATCCTCAGATGAAGCAAGAGCTAATCCTTCACGTCCATCAAAAGTGACCAACACATCATAGCCCTCATGCTTTAACTCTAGCTCTACAAAGCGAGCGATATGTTTTTCATCTTCCACTAAAAGTATCTTTTTAGGCATTTTTCCACCTTCTATTCTAATATGGTGATAAGGAATTCCTCCTTATCATGTTATAGCATAACATCAAATAAAAAGTCTGTACCACAAGCAAATACTTGTTTGTACAGACTTTTTTTAATGCGCTTCCGTAATATAAAGTTTATTTTTGCCAAATTCTTTCGCTTTATAGAGCGCCTGATCCGCTAAATCCAGTAATTCGTCTAAATTTTTTCCATGATCAGGATAATACGCAACACCGATCGAAGCAGTCGGGGCAAAATAATTATTTTCAATAATCCAACCTTTTTTTAGTTCTTCTCGGATGCGCTGAATAATATGCATCATTTGAGCCTTTCGCTTTTCACTATCTCTAGTTAACCCTGTTAGAATGACAATAAATTCATCGCCACCAATACGAATCACTAAATCATGGCTTCTGACAGAGTTGACTAAAACTTGCCCAAACTTTCGGATAAAGTCATCGCCAGTATCATGACCATAATGATCATTTACATCCTTAAAGTCATCTCCATCTATATAAAGCATCGCCAAACAATTAGCCGTCTCTTGTGCTTCTGCCAGTAATTTTGGAAACTCCTTTAATAAATAACGTCGATTGGGTAGCTGTGTTAACGTATCATGATAGGCTAAATATAATAAATCATTCTCTCGTTCTTTTCGATGCGTAATTTCACGAGATACCATCATAATTTGGGAAACTTTTTCTCGTTCAGGATCATGTACAACAGTTACGTTTCCTTCTGTCCAAACAGGTGTACCATCCTTGGCCTTGAGTAATAGCTCAAATTGTGTATCCGTTAGTCCAGAATAATTATTTAAGAATGTTTGCCAAGCCATTTTACTTTCCTCATCGACAATATCACTGTAAAACTGACCCTGTAAATCTACATTTTCATAGCCTAAGAAAATCCTATAGGACGGTGAAGCATAAATAATAATGCCATCCTCGTTAGTTATAACAATCAAGTCATTTGTATTTTCAGTTATTAGACGAAATGTGCGTTCAATATTTTTTAATTCCGTTAACATTCTTTTCTTGTCCGTAATATCATAGTTAATGGATAAATATTGTTCTGTCCTGCCTACTTCATTTTTTAACGGAACAATTGCTGCTTCTACCCAATAATCTGCATGATATTTTGTACGGTAGCACAGCTCGCCTCGCCAAATGTCCCCCGCTTCAAGCGTTTCATTAATTAAGTGCATTAAATCCTCTGTATGATAACTAGGTTCGATTAACGTATAAGGTTTACCTATAAGCTCCTCCGCCGTATAGCCTGACGCATTTAAAAATAGATCATTTACTTCAATTATTATGCCATCAACATCCCATATAGCAATGGCCGTCGCAGAGTTTAACGCAGCCTTAAAAACTTCTAAGCCATGCGATTTTAAACGTAATTCTGCTTTTTGCTCAGTAAACTGGGTGAAATCCTGCATAATAAGAAAAATCGCAAATGAATTATCTCCTTGCATAACAGGAGAAAGTGACATTAAATAGAAGCGCTCTTTTTTATCCAATGTATGGAGCTTGATAAGTTTCTCCCCAATATTTTCGCCCATTGCAGCTCTTTGTAGAAAAGTTTGAATGTTTTCTCTCTCATCATTAGGAACAATTGGTAAATCAACAAACAATTTCCTTTTTACGGCATCGTTATCTAATCCAAAGTCTTCCATGAAGCTAGGATTTACTTCATAAACTGCCCCTTCTGCAGATAGAATGACAGTTGAGAAAAATGCATGGTCAAACATAGAGCGCATAAATAAAAACTTATCCTCAATATTACGGTCATAGAGAATCTCTTTTGTAATGGCTAAAATATAGTCGTCGCCCTTGTATGTAAGCGGACGAACAGATGTCTCATATTTTCGAATCTCCGATTTATAATAAGCATAATCCACATAATCGATTTGAGCATGCTTCATAATGGCTTGATGATAAAATTGCTGAATAATTGAAAAATTGTGACTTGAGGTAACGGTAGAAAGCATTTTCCCAAGTGCCTTATCTGATAACAAAGCTTGAGCTGCTTGATTTAAGCGAATATATTGATAATCGTCTCCTACCTTTTTCATTAGAAAGACAAAATCCTTGCCAATAAATAATTCATTAAATAATTCTTCGCTTAAAAGATACTCCATGCTGTCACCCCCATAAGTCGTTGAAGTTGAAAAGAATTATTATTTTAATGTTTATTTATACAAAAAAATCAATAATACTATTATAACATATTTTAAAAGAAATACTTCTTTTGAATTACAGATATTATATCCTTTTTAGGGTATTTTTTGATAGTTTACCTCTTTCCAAGAAATTAAATAATACAAAAGAAATAGAATAACTATTGTACCCTAGTAAAAATTGAGATGATAGACTTAATATCCTAAATAATTCTCATACAAAATTAAGTATTTATAACATAATTTACTTTTCAGAATTAACTGACTATTAAACTTAATTTTTGTTTTAGCGAGTAAAATGATTGCATTAAACAGTAAGATTGTTATATTATATTAAAAAAACTAGCCTTTTTTCGGTATGGTCGAAAATCAGTAAGACAGCGGGAAATTATGGTTATCATAGTTATAACGTCTAGTTCTTTGGGTTTTAATTCCAGTACGAATTTTAGTTTTCTTCTTTATGTTTCAACGGAATTGTTTTAACTACCCTAGTAAAGGAGGCGTTTCGTATGCTTAAACATCGAGACCTACATGAATGTACAGAGCTTTATGAGCTATTATCACACCCTTCTGTTTTCCCATTTGTTCGTCAAAAAGCCACATCTGCTGATGAATATTGGTTTATGACAAAACAACTGATTGAAGAAGAAGCGAAGGGACTCGCTATTTCTAGGACCATTACTGATGATTGGGGTCAACCAATCGGCACCATCAGCATTCATGATGTTGAGGAAGGTGCAGGCTTTTTAGGAACGTGGATTGGACTTCCCTATCAAGGCAAAGGTTATAATCAAAAAGCAAAGATGCTATTTTTAAACGAGTTATTTTTTGACTATAATTTCCATACGGTGTTTCTCCGTATACGTGTTGAAAATCAAAAATCACAACGTGCAGCTTTAAAGTTACCTTATGTCGTAAGTGCAAACGAATGCCATCCTACATTATTATCGCAGGTTAACAGTGGTGAAGCGCAATTTAATTTATATAAAATCCCGAAAGACTTGTTCTATCTGACAACAGCTAACGAAATGCTAGAGGGCGAAGAACAAGCAATGTAACTAAAAAACAATTTTCTTCAAAATAAGCTATGTGTTCTGTCATATTGACTAGCACATAGCTTTTTTAGTGGTTATTGAATAGGTTATATCCGGTCTATCAATCCATAACCTAACGGCTACTTTTTATAGTGCAAAATTAATTTTGCCATTTCTTTTGGCGTTTTTGGTCTTTGTGTTTTTTTCATAGTTGCTACCATGTCCTCTTTACGTTCAGTCAAAACATGCACTGATTTTTTAAAGGATTCCTTTGTCATTTCTTCCTCTTCTAAAACCTCTGCATAGCCTTGCCTTTTAAATAAATTTGCATTTAAAATTTGATCACCACGGCTCTTTTGCGCAGATAACGGCACCAATAACATCGGCTTATGAAGTGCTAAAAATTCGAAAATAGAATTAGAACCTGCACGTGAGACGATAAAGTCTGCTGCATGTAATAAATCCGGTAACTCTGTTGTTACATATTCAAATTGCTTATAGCCTGGCATAGACGCTAATGTCTCGTCAAAATTGCCTTTACCGCACAAATGAATAATTTGAAATTGTTTGACAAGCTCTGGTAAATTTTGACGCAATGCATCATTTAAGACAACCGAACCTAAGCTTCCCCCCATCACAAGTAAAACAGGTTTTAATGTAGTAAAGCCGCAAAGTGATAATCCTTTTGCCCGCTCTCCCATAAATAGCTCTTGGCGAATGATAGATCCTGTACAAGTCGCCTTTTCCTTTGGCAGATGCTGTAAAGTTTCTTCAAAAATAGTAAAGATATGAGAGGCAAATGGCAAGGCAATTTTATTGGCCAACCCTGGTGTCACATCCGACTCATGAATAACTACTGGAACGCCAGCCAGTTTCGCCGCCATCACTACAGGGACAGAAACAAATCCACCCTTTGAAAAGATAACTTGCGGTTTCACTTTTTTGATAATACGAAAAGCCTGCATTATCCCTGCAAGCACTTTAAACGGATCTGTAAAATTCTTCATTGAAAAATAACGACGCAATTTTCCACTTGAAATTCCGTAAAACGGAACGCTAGGAAATGCTTCGCCTATTAATTCCTTTTCAATGCCCTGCTCTGAGCCAATATAATGGACATCATAACCTAGTTCTTGTAAAGAAGGGAGTATCGCCTGATTGAGTGATACATGACCAGCCGTCCCTCCACCGGTTAAAATGATTGTTTGTTGTTTCACTTAAATTCTCCTATTCCTTAAAAGCCATAGTAGCATCACTACTTATTGTTTACAGTCTTTTATTTTACTATATGCAGATGAAAAGATATAGATGAAGCTTTTAATTTTTCAGCTTTTCCCCATATAAACACGGCATAAAATTATCTCTAAAAACTAAGCAAATGCTGTGATTGATAAAAGAAATTAATGAATTTGATCAAAAGATGAAATATACTCGGACAGACATTTAGTTATGTCAGATTTTAATGGTACAATAGCTTTAAAAAAGGTAGGAAAGGTTTTTATATGAAAATAATTGATTTAACGCATACGATAACTGAAAATATGCCAGTCTATCCCGGTACAGATCAGCCTTCATTAAAAATTATTTGCAATCACGAAAGTGACGGATTTAAAGAAACCTCCCTGACTATGGCTTCTCATACAGGCACACACATGGACGCACCTAATCATATATTTGCTGATAGAACTACACTCGATAACCTACCAGTCGAACTATTTATAGGTTCTGCGTTAGTCATTGATTGTAGCGACTTACAGCAAGGAAAAGAAATTTCGATGGATCTAATTAATGCAGTAAAAGAGAAGGCTGATCAAGCGGATTTTTTATTATTTTTTACGGGATGGGACCAATACTGGGGCACACCTACTTATTTCGGAAACTATCCATATTTGACAGAAGAAGTCGCGGATTACTTAATACAAAGTAAGAAAAAAGGTGTTGGACTTGATGTAATAAGCATTGACTCGATGTCAGATGCTTATTTAACAATTCATAAAAAGGTTTTAGCTGACAACGATTTTATTATTGTTGAGAATTTAACGAGACTTGGTGAAATTGGTGATGGACTATTCACATTCTGTGCCCTGCCCATTAAGTTTAAAAATGCTGATGGTGCCCCTGTACGAGCGGTTGCCATATTGAATGATTAGTTATCGAGTGATAAAAATACTGCTGGATTAAAAAAAGAACTTGCCTCAAAAATAGGAAACGGATTCTTTTATTAAAGATACTCAATCATTCAGAGAGGGCACTAAAAAGTCGATTTGACTGATGCAATTGATTTTTTATGTTTAATTAGATAGATAAAATAAATAAAGATGTCCTATAAGTCATTTTTTACTTATAGGACATCTTTCTATGAGCTATTTATTGTAAATATTATTTTTGAATAAATTGTTGTGTCCAGTAGTTACCTGTTTTCACGTAGCCAACACCAATATGTGTAAAGCTACCGTTTAAGATATTCGCACGGTGACCTGGTGAATCCATCCAAGCTTGTACGACTTCTTGAGGTGAACGTTGACCTTGTGCAATATTTTCCCCTGCACTCTTATAGCTAATACCTAATGCTTTCATACGATCAAATGGTGAACCAAATGTTGGGCTTGTATGTGAAAAATAGTTTTTAGTTTGCATATCTTGTGATTTTTCACGTGCAGCTGCCATTAATTTATCATCCGTTTGTAGTGGAGCTAATCCAGCTTTCGTACGCTCAGCATTTGTTAATTTTACAACCTCTTGCTCAAAAGCACTAACATCTGAAGTAGTTGTTGTTGGTGTAGATTGAGTTGGTGCAGTTGTTGTATTATCTTTTTGAGTTGTTTGCGAATTGTTAGTTGTTGTTGGTGTATCGTTGTTTGTTGCTTGTGTATTGTTATTCTTTGATGTTTCGTTATTCGTTGGTTTTTCTTTTGATGGAGCTGATTGTTGTGGTAATTTTATTTGCCATTTATGATTAGACCATTGATTTTGATTTGACCAATTATAGTGATAAACATTTTGACAATTAGAATTTTGTTGTACTGCGTTCTCCTCTGTAGTATTTGCTGCAGCCGAAGCGATTTGAATTGGAGCTGCTACTAAAAATGTTGCAAAAATTGCAGTTAGTGATTTTTTCATTTTGCAATTCCTCCTTCTCTGTCACTAATCGTAAGGGAGGATTTCAAAAAAAATTTTACCAGCATCTGTTAACATCACCAACAGAGATACGAATCCGTATAAAATAGGGGTTTTTTTGCTATAATTTTTAGCAAGTTCCACCAGTCTATGAAATACTTACGTTTTAAATAGGGTTGACACCTCCCAAAAGCTAGTGAATATTTTCAATATTTTAATAACATAACTAGAAAACCTACTACTATTTTTTTTAAAATATTCCCTTTTATCGAGATGTAGATAGAGGCGCTACAGTTATCTGATGCAAAAAAAATCTGCCATTCTTACTAAAAAAGACAATACCAACATCTATTTTAGTAGGAAGCGCAGATATGATTTATTATTTAGATTCAGTGGGCGCTCGTACTCCAACTAAGATTTTGAAGAGGAACTTTAATCAAGATGCAAAGATGCTGGGGCGTCACGTCATTAATCTTGTTTAATGAATACCAATAATGTTTACATCCCCTACATTTTCACCAATGATAACTAATTTCGCTGGCATTTTTACGTATTCAGGGAGCCATTGGACCATCCCATATGCATATTGAAATAACATAGGATTTCTTACACCTTCAATTGGTACATACCCTTTCATACGATAGATCGTATCAGGTAATGAACGAACCCAATCCTCAAATTGCTGTTGCGTGAAGTCTATGCCCTTAAATTCAACTAATCGTGATCCCAGATGCATAGCTGCAATCGGTGATTTCAAGATATCACTTTTGTCCACTTGTGCAGTTGCCTTTAAATCTTCTAAAAGACGTAACGGTACACGGCCATTTGTTGTTTGTAAAATAAAAGCATGAGGATTATAGCCCTGTAGCTCATAAACTACACGAGCCTGCTCCGCCTCTGTTAATAAATCCGTTTTGTTGGCCAATAAAAGATGGGCATGACGGATTTGCTCCATAAATAAAGAGCGAACTTGTGGTGTTAACGTCTCGCGATTCAACCAAAGCTTAGAATCAGCTACAGTGACAATTCCCTTCACATTCAATTTTTCAGCAAATAATGGCGAATAGACGGCATCTAATGCTTCTACAGGATGTGCAGCACCTGTTGTTTCAATAATTAGTACGTCAAACTCATTATCCATTAATAGTGATTGAATTTGTGCCTCTGTTTTTTCTGCACCAGAACAGCAGATACAGCCCTCTAGCATCTCTTTCAACGGAATATCCTTCTCAACAGCATGTGAATCAAATGGCAGCTTCCCGAGCTCATTCATTATCACTGCTGGCTTTAAGTTTTTTTCCTTCAATTGTCGTATTACATCTGTTAGCATGGAAGTTTTTCCACTACCTAAAAAACCACTAAATAAATAAACATCCTTCACTATTTTTACCTCCCATAAAAAAAGCTGTCGCACAGATCGTTTATAACGATTGCTGCGACAGCTACTTCTTTAGTTTGTAGTTTCCTCATTTTTTGCTGGTGTTCCAGTAAGCAGTTCTTTTGCTTTTAATAATTGAGGATCATCTGCTTTTATTTTTGCACGTAATGCATCCATTAAAGCATATGTCGTATCACCAGTTAAAATGCCCGTTTCTTCCAGTCCGCTTGTTTCTTGCAGTTTTTTCACTGCACGTTCTGTATACTGATCGAAGCTACCATCTACTTTACCAGGATCATATCCGAGAACCTCTAGCATCTCTTCTGCCGCTTTTACAGAGTCAGACTGTAAGCCCTCTTTCATTTCAAGAGCTGGATCGAGATATGGTAATGATGCATAGGACGGATATGGTACTTTTACATCTGGCTCAATCCCTTTTTCATTAATCCAGTTACCGTTTGGTGTTAACCATTTGCCTGTTGTAAATTTAAGATTTGAACCATCTTTTAGTGGTGTAACATTTTGTACAGTTCCCTTACCAAACGATGTCTCACCAACAACTTTAGCACCAACAGATTCCTTTAAAGCACCTGCTAATATTTCAGATGCTGATGCACTGCCACTATCGACAAGAACAGTTACAGGTAGATTGTATTTCTCCCCTGCAATAGCATTTGTGATTTTTGGCTCCTCATCCTTTTGTTGTACTTGAACGATTGGTTTACCCTCCTGCACAAATAAATTAGAAATTTCTATTGCGGCCTCTAGATAACCACCAGGGTTTTGACGTAAATCTAAGACAATCCCCTTCATGCCTTTTCCTTTATACTCTACAAGCATTTTTTCAAGCTCTTTAGCCGTGTTTTGACTAAATGAAGTTATTTGGATATGTGCAATATTACCATCAAGCATCTCACCATATACAGTTTCAACTGGAATATCATCACGAATAATTGTCATTTTAATAGGCTCTGTATTGTTGCCACGTTTTACGGTTATTTTCACAGGTGTACCTTTTTCACCACGAATAAGGGCTACAGCCTCTGAAGCACTAAATCCTTGAATGCTTTTCCCATCTACCGTTAAAATTATATCTTTTGGTAATAATCCTGCCTTTTCAGCTGGAGAATTTTTGATAGGTGACACAACTGTAATAAAGCCATTACGCTCTTGAATTTCCGCACCAATTCCTTGGAAGCTAGAAGATAATCCAGAATTAAATTGGTCTGCTTCTTCTTTTACCATAAAATCAGAATACGGATCATCCAGCGCATCAAACATGCCGTTAATAGCACCATTGACTACTTTTTCATCATCAATATCTTTATAATAATTTTTTTTAAGTAAATCAAAGGCCTCATATAACTTCGAAAATTCCGCACGTTCAATCGGTACTTTTACTTCCACTACTTTCTTCTCGCCGAACGTTAACGCAAAAATAGTTAAGCCCGCAGTAATAAGGATTGTAAAGAACATCAGCATGATAAATCTAAACGGTTTTAATTGTATAAATCGTCCTGCTGGTTTTACCTCGTCCTTAGTTTGCTCTTGCTGCTGTTCTATACTATCTTTTTTCTGTTCATCCATCTTGATTGTCACCACTCTCATATACACTAACTTGTTGTCACACTATTACCATCTTAACAGGTTATAGAGAAGACGAAAAGAAAAAGACAGTCAAAATTCGTGACCAGTTCTTAACTATTCCCCTATATCTTCAGCTACTGCCAATTATGTATAAACGTTTCTTCTGATTACGATATAGAGAAAGATGTCGTAGAGGCTTTACCTAGACACCTCTCTCCTCTGCTAAGTTAAGGTATATAATGGTACTGCTTTTCTATTTTACTCGATTCTTAGAAGCAGTCAACTATATACACATAGAATATTAGAATTCATTTGCTTACTTAGGCATCTTTTATATACGTAACTTGCGCCAATTTTGCCTTTTTTATTTTATTTTCTGCATTTTTTACTGCAATCATTCCTGTAAAAGTTCCCGTTTTAATACGATACTTTGGACCATCCTGCTCAATGTAGACAAGCCAGCCAAAAGTGAATTTCATGACCTTTGCTGCACTTTCTGCTGCCTGAAACGTATTATAGGTTCCTGTTAAAATGCGGTATTTTAAGGTTTCAACAGGTGGATTTTGTGTATTACTAGCTTTTTTAATCATCTCTATAAATTGAGACCAAGGTACTTTTCCAGCCCGCATATTCCGTGGACAATTTTTCCCGCTAAAATAATGATGCTGCACAATATTTTCAATAGCTATATTTTCATCTTTTATAATTTTTGCGATAAGGGTAGCAGCATTTTGCACAGCTTTTACATAATCGCCATCACTATTTACACATATTTCTACTTGGATTCCTTGATGATTACCAATATACGTTCCTGCACCCCAACATTCCCAAAAATGTTCAAATGATTGAACAGCCTCTTGATCATCAACTTGCCAATGCCAACTAGCTTGCCTACTATTATCGTTTATTTGTAGGCGTGCATGTGCATCAGCATCAGCTCCAATGTTCGTATTATCGGTTTCATGAACAACAATATATTTTTTAAAATTATTTTTGCCATTTGTCATTGTCAACGCTAGTGAAATTGGCACTAATTTTCGGCGTATGGTTACCAAAGATTTACCCTCCCTTCATTTTATTAGGTGTCGTTACAGCATCCTATCATTATCGTCATCTATCATAATTACAGTTGCTTATAGAGATAGATACTTAATAAATGACGATTTAAAGCTATAGTATGCACCTTTAGTTACTTGTATTGTGTTTTTATAAGCATTAATAACTATAGCAAATACTCCCAAATATATTATCTAAGCTCTTTTAATTTTTTGACTACAGAATGAACAGTTAGTCTGTGAAATGTAACTAGCTGCCCCTTATAAATGACAGAAAAAATACCATAAGGCGTTGGCGATAATGTCATTATCTGCTCTCTACCGCTTAAATCAATCACTTCCACAGGTAAATCCAATTGCATTGCCCCCGAAACGATATTTTCTGTGGCAACTTCAACATATGGACATTGGAAGGAACGCAAAATCGTCAACTGATTATATCTATTTATTCTCTCGTCCCAATCAGTTGGAAAATAAGGTTGTTCAAATTCTTCATTAAATGAATAGACAAGTAATTCGAAACCATATGGAGCTTTATCAATACATTGAAAGTTATTTTTTAAAAAAATCTCTTTACTTGGCGTCCACGATGTCGTCGAATTTGTCACAACCACTACACCTTTTTTAGCTAGCCTCTTTGCATCTGTCAAACACTTTTGAATAAGTTGGGTGCCATAGCCTTGTCCAATTTCACTAACCCACAAGCAATGAATAACTAAAAAACCCTTCGCATAGACAACTCTTGAAGAATATTCTGCTGCTGTATATTCAATAAAGCCAACTTGCTTATTATTTTTAAAAATCTGAACATACTTCAAGCCTTCGTCAAAGCTGTTTTGAAGCCATTTGTTCTTTTGTCTATAGCCCTTCGAATTCTTTTTACTTCTAAGACAATAGCTTCCCATACCTTCTAAAAGCTCATGATTTAATTCAATGAATTCAAGCTTAGTCACTCATCTAATCCCCCTTATTTTATTAATGGTAATTATACCTTTTCTAAACACTTGGAAGTAAAGAAATTCCACATAAAAACACCTCCACTATGAAATAGTTGGAGGTGAGGTACAGATTTTAATTTGGTTCGATTCCCTTTTTTGATGTGGTACGTATATGATGAAAGTAGTGACCATCTAACAAGATTTGCTTAAAAGAGGCATACAAATAATTCGAATCACAATCGACTGACTATTTGAAAATTTATGCTACAAAGCTTGCCTATATTAGCACAGCCATATCGACATTAGGATGGTATTCAAACAATTGCCGCTGGTCTTGCATTACAGGCGTTACAAAAAAGCAACAATGATAGCTCCCAAAACAATAATAATCAGGCAAAGCAAGCTGAAAATGCAAAAGCAAATTGATTATTTAATTTCTGAATTAAAGCATATTAAAAGATCTTTAAGATGAAAGGAAGGATCCCCTCTGAATTACTTTGTCTGCTGCACATCAAGTAATTCGGAAACCGTGACGAATCGATAGCCCTGTTTTTCTAGCTCTGCCAAAATACTTTCCATCGCCTCTACAGTTTGCTTACGATTACCGCCTCCATCATGAAACAGGACAATATTACCTTCCTTTACTCCTTTTAAAACAGTATTAACAATTCGGTTCGTACCTGGACTTTTCCAGTCTAATGTATCTAAATGCCAAGACCACATTACAACCTTATAGCCTTCTTTGGATATCGCTTCTATCATGGCATCTGAATATTGACCCTCTACAGGCCTAAATAAAGTAGGAGTAAAACCTGTAATTTTTTGTATAGTTTCATCTGTTTGCTTAATTTCCTTTAGCAGGTTTGGAACATTAGTCCTTAACGGATGTGTGAAAGTATGATTGGCAAGCTCATGACCTTCATTATACATTCTTGAAATAACTTCAGGATTTTTTTCTGCATTTTGACCAACTATAAAAAAAGTGGCTTTTGCATTATATTTTTCTAAAATATCCAAAATCTGAGTGGTGTACTTCCGGTGTGGTCCGTCATCAAAAGTAAGGGCTACAATTTTTTCATCCGTTTTAATTTCCCATACAATTTGACCTGCTTCTTCGTAATACTTTCTTCCTTTATTTTCATAGGTACTAGCTTTGACATCAAAGGACATCATTAACAGACAAATCGGTAATACCATTTGGAAAAATTTTTTCAAATTTTCACTTCCTCAAATAAAATTTTTCGTACCTTATTATTTGAGGTTTTTTAAAATAAATGCTTAATTTTTATCATTTTGTTCCGTATAAATCAAGCGGCTTTACATGATTATTTTTGAAGAAAGCGGGGAACTATGTTTTTTTTGGAGAGTTCATAAAGCGGTAAATATTATCTATCCTTTGCTTCATTTTCTGGAATGGTTGGTGTCGGCTGTATAATTTATTTTTTATAAAAGCTTAAGTAATATTCAATTAATTTTATGACCGCATAAATTTTTTTGTATTCTTTTTCAATTTTAAATGAAATAAATAATATAGCTACATTAAAGCTTAAAATTGTTAGGGCAACTATTTGAAATAAAGAAATACCAACCATTAGCTTTACATTAATAGCACAGGCAATAATGGCGAATAACGATAACATCACACCACTTAATGTAATATAGATGGGCTTAGATCGAATAATTTCATCTGCTTGTACTTTTAACAGATCTAATAAATATCGAATTTCTTTAAGCTCATATTTCTGGTCGAAAATCACAAAATAAGACATATAGACATCATTCGAAATATTCTCATTCAGTATATTTTTATGAATTTTAGTCACTAATTGATCGCAAAAATCTTTATTTAAAGCTTTCTCAGGTACAAATAATTCTTCTTTATTTTCTAATATATTCGTGCTGGGATGCTTCAAAACCCCCTCATCCTCTCATCGTGTTCTACCTGTTTTAATAATCGAATAGAGATTATTTATAGTCAGATCAATAGTTCTCTCAAATGTTCAGACACTTAAATTATATGAGGGATTGTGCATTGTATGCTATTTTCGACAAAATACCGCTTATATTTTGCATAAATTCAATTAAAACCAGGACTACCTAAGTACCTGGTTCGATTTATGTTTAATATAATTTCTGATAAACAGCTAATGCGTCTGTAATATTGAACTGCTCTGAACGTGGATCACCTTCTGCACCAACCGTTACGAGTAAGTATTCTTCCCCATTGATGGATGCTAGACTTGCAAGGCACAGGCCAGCTTGCTCTGTATAACCTGTTTTTCCCCCAATAATCGCACCTTTCGTTACCTCATTGGTGTTTAAAAAATTAAACAGCCTGCTTGTTAACGTAATCCCCTCTGGATGGCGATTCGTTGATTTTATCGAATATCTTTCAGCTGTATAAATTTCCCTAAATATTGGATTTGTGAGAGCAGACTGTAAGAGAATTGAAAGATCTTTCACCGTTGTATAATGGTCTGGGTGATGTAGCCCAGTAGCATTCATAAAGTGACTATTTGTCATTCCAAGCTGTTGAGCCTTTTCATTCATTAGCTGGACAAACCCACTTTCTGAACCAGCAATAGATTCAGCTAAGCCAATAGATGCTTCTGCTCCTGATGGCAGCATCGCACCATAAAGCAAATCCTCTGCAGTTACTTCCTCATTAGGGAGAAAACCTGCCATAGAAGCATTTTCTTCATATAATTTTGTGAAAATACGGTTTTTAAGAATAATCTTTTCCTTTAAATCGGGTATATTTTCAAGTGCGACAAGGACAGTCATCAACTTCGTTAAAGAAGCTGGATATATGATTTCCTCACTATTTTTATCCAATAAAATAGTATGATCCTCTAAGCTCACTAATATGGCATTGGAGCTATATAAATCTAAATTAAACATATCATCACTTTTCTGTGGCATCTCTAGCTGAGGTGATTTAAATGGATCAAGGTTTGGCTGAAGTGGATTATCTTTGACAACCACAAAATAAATAAACACTAGTAATAGTATAAGAAATACGCTAAAGAATCCCTTTCTTTTCAACAAAAACAACTCCTTCTTTTTATACCTGTTTCCCAATTAAATTCCTATTGCAAGTTGTCAAATTATAGCTGGAAGATTAACAGGTTATCTCGCTCACACAAGTACTTTCACAGGAAGTGAGGATTTTTTTGTGTATGTTCCTCAATCTAGTGAGGTTGAGGAAATTACCTCACTGACTATAGTTTTATTGAAACATAAAAGAAGGAGCTCTTTTTTAATAATCTATTATAGAATTCTTAAGGTTTCTTAAGAAAGTGATGGTAAGCTAACAGTAAACACTGTTTTTTCATCTGTGCTAATTGCAGATATCGTTCCTCCGTGTGCTTGTACAATCTCATTGGCAATAGCAAGTCCCAAACCCGCTCCACCCGTTTGTGTAGACCTTGACGAGTCTAAACGATAAAACTTTTCGAAAATCATGGTTAATTTTTGAGGGGGAATGACCTTTCCCTTATTTGTAAATGAAATATGAATCTGGTCATTTTGTTTTTCTGCATGAATGTTAATAATGCTGTTCTCATCGCTATATGCTATCGCATTTTTAAAAATATTATTAAACACCCTAGCTAATTTATTGGCGTCAGCAAAAACCTTTATATCTTCCTCCACATTTACAATTGCTTGCTGCCCTTTAGGTGCCAATAATGGATAAAATTCATCTGCCAATTGCATTAACATGTAATTTAAATTAATGGCTTCTTTATCTAATATAATGGATTGTAAATTAAATCTCGTAATTTCAAAAAACTCATTAATCAATTGTTCTAGCCTGTAGGATTTATCTAATGTAACCTTTACATATTTTTCTTTTTGCTCTAATGGCATATCCTTTGCCTCATCCAGCAAGCTTAGGTATCCCATAATGGATGTTAGTGGTGTCTTAATATCATGTGCCAAATATACAACAAGGTCGTTTTTTCGTTGTTCAGCCTCTTGTGCATCCTTTGCACGTTTTTCTAATGTATTTTTCACAACATTTAATTTCTTTTCCATAAATTCAAGCTCAACTGGCAGTTGAATATCTTTATCAGATTCCTCTAAAAGGCTGTTGACACCTAAAGCAATATGATGAAAATACTTTGTAAAGCGTGAAAGAGCAAAATAAAAGATCACTAATAATAGAAGTATTAATCCAGTTGCTAACCAAAGTTGCTTATTCTGCTGAAATATAATCGAATAGGCTTTCTGAGCAGCATAAAAATCAAGTTGAAGTACATTTTCACAAAAATGAATAAACGCATCGGCGAATGGAGCCTGTAAAACACCATCAATCAATAGAGAGCTAATCCAATACCCACTAATTAATGCGAGGACAAGGATTAGAAGTATTTGAAGCATTATTTTCCTTTTTAGTTTTCCAAAATCATTTTTCAATGGTGTACCCCACTCCCCAAACAGTTTTTATAAATTTTGGGTTTTCTGCAGAATCATTCATTTTTTCTCGTAAATGTCTGATATGGACCATTACTGTATTATTACTGCTAAAATATTTTTCTCCCCAGACTTTTTGAAATAGTTCCTCGGAAGAAACGATACGTCCCCTATTGATACATAAAAACCACAGGATTGAAAATTCTGTAGGTGTAAGTGACAATTGTTTTTCATGCAGCATACATTTCCGAGTGTTTTGATCTAATATAAGTCCAGAAAAATCAATAATCATATCATTCTGCGAAGCTTCCTGCTGATTGTACCTTGTAAATCTCCTGATTTGAGCCTTCACTCGAGCTATAAGCTCCAATGGTCGAAATGGCTTCGTGATATAATCATCAGCCCCTAAAGTTAGACCTGTTATTTTATCAATTTCCTCATCCTTGGCTGTTAGCATAATCACTGGAAAATGATAATATTCTCTAATTCTTCTGCAAATTTCAAAGCCGTCTATGTCAGGCATCATCACATCTAGAATAGCGAAATCTAATTTTTTTGTCTGAATACAAGTTAGTGCCTCCTTGGCATCATAAAATGTAAAGACATTAAAGCCTTCATTTTTTAAATAAAGCTCTATTAAGTCGGCAATTTCCTTTTCGTCATCTACGACAAGAATATTAATTGTTATTTTTATCTCCCCCTTAAAGTTGCGAACATTGCTTCTAATGTAACAATCATAATACCATTCTGGTAGTCAACCTGCTATGTAAAGCCTGAGATTTAAGAAATTCTAAAGAATTTACACAACAAAAAACCACTTCTCTAAATAGACGAAGCGGTTTCAAATGGATTTTGTTTTTTTCATTAGCTGCCAAAGGCAAAAATAAGCTCTGTTTCACACACTAACTCTCCATCAACAGTAGCTATTCCACGGCCTTTTCCAATAGCTCCTTTTAAGCGTGTAATTTCTACCTCAAGATGAAGCTGGTCACCCGGTTTTACTTGTTTCTTGAAACGACATTGATCAATACCAGCAAGTAATCCGAGTCTCCCTTCATTTCCTTCCTTTGTAAGCATGATAATGGCACTAACTTGTGCTAATGCTTCCACAATTAGCACTCCTGGCATTACAGGATAATTAGGAAAATGCCCATTAAAAAATTCTTCATTTATCGTAACATTCTTAATTGCTACTGCTTTTTTACCTTCTTCTAACTCCAATACACGATCCACTAAAAGAAATGGATAACGATGTCTAATAGCTGCTTGTATTTGCTGAATGTCCAGCATATTAACACCTCCAACTAAATTATCATCTAATTCTATCACTAATTATTAATAGTTGGTACTATTTTTTAAATTCTATTTTTGCTCCCGATTATTGACCAAAACCATCTCCTAATTTAATGGAATGTAGCTGTCCACTAGTTGCCCAATTGTCACGTTCATATTCCTCAAATATAACGGTTACCCATTCTTCTTTAACATTTAACGTTTTTACTGCCTCTTGCGTCACCATTTCAACAAACTGTTGTTTTTGTTCTCTTGTTCTTCCTTTTGCTAGTTTAATTGTAATAATAGGCATAACAAGCCTCCCTTATTTATTTTAAGTGTTTTGTACACAACAATAAGAATTGCTATCTTTTTAACGCCAAGTCATGATTTCGTATTTTTCAAACTATTCTATAACTATTTTTTTAGTATTTCATTATCGACAATAATAGATTAGATAGAATATAATAATTTTTGCACTTATTAGCCCAATCTTATGGTTGAATATTAAGTTAATTACACATAATCATCGAGGAATTAAGAAAACCCTCATAAACGATTCACTTTATTAGAATAGGATGGTCAAACATGTTATCGTTTATCGCAATAGTACTTCTGTTATTTTTAATTCCTGGCCCTGCTGTGATAATAACCATTACACAAACATTGAAAAGTGGTAAAAAGAACGGTGTTTTCACAGCATTAGGTATTGGCTTGGGCGATTTAGTCCATACATTAGCCGCTGTATTAGGTCTTTCAGCTATTTTAATGAAATCTGCTACTGCTTTTGAAGTAGTGAAGTATATTGGTGTAGCTTATCTTGTTTATTTAGGAATTCAAATGCTCCTAACAAAACCTCAAAAAATAGAACAACCAACTGTTGAACAGAGTCCAGCAAGTACTTCGTTCCGCCAAGGTTTTTTAGCAGAAATATTAAACCCTAAAACGGCACTATTTTTCTTAGCCTTTTTACCTCAATTTGTACAGCACAATGGACAATCCATTACTGTTCAGCTTCTAATTTTAGGGATTACGTTTGTAGTAATGAGCGCCTTGTATACTATTTTATTAGCTATTGTGACAAGCTTCATAGGTGAAAAAATCTTTACCAAAACCACTAACAATGGGTCACGTTGGATTGAAAAGGCAGTCGGTTTCGTCTATATAGGTTTAGGTGTTAAATTAGCTCTGCAGACTCAAAGTAGATAGATCAATTTCTATGAGGGAGAACATACTTTTAAGGTGTTCTCCCTCATTTTTTATAGATTTTACCATTAACTTTGAAGGAATTTTAACTTTTTTAGCAAATTATAAAAAGAAAAGGAGAAAACGTATGAATCATCGTCATCAAATTCTATTTCAGCAGTTAGAGCGTTATCGCAATGAAGTTTTACAAGTATTAGATTTTGTCACAAAGGAACATGCAGAGGTTGTACCAAAAGGATTTCATAATAATATTCGTTGGAACATGGGCCATCTTTATCTAGACCAATATTTATGGCTTGAGGCAATAACAAACGAAAAAAGTAAGGATCTTATACCTTTTCAAACCTGGTTTGGCTTTGGCACCTCTCCAGCTAATTTTACGGAGGAGACACCATCGTTTGAAGATTTAAAAGAGCTTTTAAAATCTCAGCCAAGTAAAATAAAAGCAAAGTATGGAGACAAATTAGAGATAGAGTTTCCCGCTATCGATATGGGGATGAATACAATTGAACAAGTTCTAATTCGAACAATTTTCCATGAAGGCATGCATTTACAAGCAATACTAGATATAAAAAAATGTCTGTAATTAAAACTTCTAAACTTCTCAATCAGTAGGGGCTATCTTATCCTCTACTGATTTTTCACGGTTGCGAAAGGATTTGTTCCTTCCATTTAATTTCTTTGTATTTTATTATCTGTATGAATGCCCAGCTAGTCCATCAACTTCTTCATTTAGGATTGAATACCATTTACCCTATTTTCAAGCCTCTAGTACAAGACCCAATTCAATTCTGACTTCTCTATTTTCCATATCTGTATTGGAATAGCTTAATAGATCACAGCCAATCAGCTGAAATCCGTGGTGTTTATAAAATTGGATTGCAGGATAATTGGAGGTTTGTGTTTCCAATACAATTGCCCTGGCACCTAGTTCTCCAGCTCTTGTTTTTATCAATGCCATAAGTTGACTCCCTATTCCATTATGTTGATATTGCGAATTTACATGAATATCATTGATCCTTAGAACATTATTCCACTTCTCATGGCTACAGCTAACAATCCCCACCTCTTCCTCATCTATTTCTGCAATATAACATTCAATTTCTTCTAAATAATCTTCAAAAATTTCTCCTTCTAAATACTTATGAAATGGAGTGTCAAAATGCTTTAATGTAAAATCCATTGTCCAACCATTCTCATGCACCTGATAGGAAACATCATAGAATTTATCAGAATGATATTGATAAATAATTTTCTTACCATTGGGATAATCCTCTTTATATATTCTTTTAATATGCAACATGGACAATTCTCCTTTTGTTTTTATTTACTCCTTTATTTCTTCCAGCCTGTTCACTTGTTCACAAAATTTTTGAAATTAATGGTTTTAATTGCTATAAATTTGAAGTATATATCTACTATTGGTTTACAAACCAATACAAATTTAACTAGAGGTGGTTTTTTCTATGACAAATCTTGACTTAAAAATGGAAAGCTGGTTAGCACTAAATGATATTTCTCTGCATCAAAATTTAGAGCCTGTTGCTATTAAACTTGCGCCATCAGATCAAACAGTTGTCAGTCAAGGAATCTTTGTTGGGAGTCAGCTGTCGGAGGCTAGAATCGCTGACAATCAAGTTCAGCAAGCACTTCAAAACTTTGGACGCTATAGTTCTGCCGTAAAAGAAGCTGCTAAAGTAGCTCCAACAACTGGATTAACAACTATTCTTGACATTGCTAGAATTGTTTCTAATTTTAATCCAGCATTACCAAACGATAAAAATAATGTTCCTGCTTATGAAAAATATGTTTCAAAAATATTACAAAACCCACTTATCCATTTATTAAATAGCAGTCTAAAATCCTTTAAACGTAGGACTTCCGATTGGAATGAAGTAATTGACCAAATCGCCAATTTATATAATGGCATTTCGGCAGTTGATAAAGGAAAAATCGTAGAAAGCTTAAAAGCATTAGCAAATTCCGCCTCTTCTTCTAGCTCTGAAAAACAAACTGAAAAACTATTCACTCAAAGTACGATTAACTGTGAGGAAAATATTGATATTTATATTTACTCTAGCTCTGTTACAATGGAGGAGCACAATGGTAAGCATAATGTAAAGCAAGTTGAATTTGAAATACAAGAAACACAATTAAGATTTACAAAAGAATTGTGGAGTTTATACTCAGATGCTGTGTTAGCAAAACATCTAGCTTTAATGGATGATTGGCTCAATGGCATTGATACAAAAGCTGACAATCGTCTATCCACTCTCACATGCTTAGTTTAACCTGGCAATAGAAGATACTGTTTAGTTTATCTAAAGGGATTATTTAATAAGTTAAGTCCCTCTTTATCTTTTGCATTGAAATACAGGCAAAGCCGTAAGTTTGCAACAATCGCTGCGCGTGATTGGTTGTGACTTACGGCTTATGCTGTCTGTCAGGAATTTGTGCGCTGAGCTAAATATGAACGATTCTTCATCATGCTTGTTTTTTCTCAATTTAATTGAAGATACTAGATTATTAAAATCTTCAAGCAACTCACGGTTTGATCCCAACCATATATCACCAAAAACGCTCCATGTTCAGAATATCCTTGTATTCGTGAAGTGAATGCGTAGGTCCCTCTTCTCAGTAATATCAAGCTTTTACGCCACAGTATCATTCCTAACATTACTTATAGGTTATCAAATTCCACCCCATATTTATTAAAGATTACCTTGTATTTGTTTTCGAAAATGGACCATCTTTTTTCAGTTCCGTACTTTTTCTGTAAAGCCTTACAAAAATGTTTAGCTGCCTCTACATCATTAGATTGTAACAATAAATGTAAACACTCTTCGCTAAGATGTAAAAATGGACCTGATATGTAATAATCAACAAGGGATCTGGCACTATTCATAGTATTATAGAACTGAATAACCTTTTCTAATCCATTTTGCAGCGTTTTTCTCATATCATCCATATCTGTAGTAGGAGTGATTGAAAATCGATCTGGAACAGACTCGGCAATTTCCCATATTCTTGCTCTAAAGTGACAGTCCACCTCTTTGGGTGCAGTCAAAATCTCTCTTGATTGTATTTGAGCTAACTCTTCTGCATAAATCCCACAGTTCACGTAAAACATTACATTATCCGCTGAATTGCCAGAGGATTTTTGAAAATTGAACAAATAGATCAGGCTGCCCGTCATCTTATAAAAATTCGAACCCTTCTTTGAAAAGCCATGTTTGGAAAGATACGGCCTAATACCCTGCTTTATCATCTCATTAAAGAGCTGTTGCAACATGATCCCCCCTAGAAAATTGCTTATATTTCATTTCCAGATACAGGTAAATTCCAGAAGTAAGTAAGCAGTTACTTTCTACCTTTCCTATTGAATAGCCAAAAAGGATACCTCTTGAAGTACCCTTTAATAATATTTTTCAAAAAAATTCTGTATGGTATGATTAATTGTTTGTAATTGATTCTCAGATGGAAAGTGCCCCATATTAAATGAATAGAAAGCTGTTAAATTTGGGACAATTTGTTCAGCACTTTTTTTCACCTTATTTTCTGGAAAAAAGATGTCCTCTTCACCAGCAATGATTAAGGTAGGTACAGAGAAATGCGCTAATTCGTCTCTAGTTGTTAATTTAGGCATCCCTTGTTCTAATTTTACAAACCGAAAAATATCTCCAATAATCTCATGATCGCTCTCTTTCATATTACCAGCAGACATGCAATCCGTTATTTGTTTAAGATATTTGATGGAAGACGTTTTTTTAAATTGCAGCAATGGCATAAAAATTTTATGTAGCATTTCGATTTTTGATCCTAGCTTAATTCCTGCTGGTGAAACAAGTACAGCACAGTCAATCCTCTCTGGCAAATAGGTCGCTAACCTTAAAATGATACCAGCTCCATAGGACGGACCTAAAACAGCACATTTCTGAATATGAAAAGAATCCATTAATTGGGCAATCCATTGGGCGAAGCTTTGATCCTTTGCAGAAATTCTAGTTTGTGCACTATAGCCAGGGTGTCCAATTGTATCAGGTGCATATATTCTGTATTTTTTGACGAGTGGCTTAAACCAAGATAATGTCATAGGATTTATACAATTACCACCTTGAAATATCAACAAGGGCTTCCCTTCTTTTGGTCCCGCCATTAGTACATGTGTTTTGCCAAAGGTTGTTTCCACCATAACACGTTCTATTGCAAAATCAAAAGACTTTAAATATTGCTCATAATGCTTCAAAATGACCAATCTACCTTTATCACTTGTATAAATTGTATGTTTCACTTAGACACCACCTCCTGTTTCAATTTTACAGGATTTTGCATCAGTATAATATTGAATACAATTATTTATTTAAAAAAGATTATATGATTGAAAAGTTTTTGCCTCTAATTTCTTTAAAACTTGTAATTTTCACCATCTTCTGGAACAAGTACATAATCAGTGATTTCTTTTTCATTTAAAAAACTTCGTAATTCTTTTCTAGATAATGCCCAATGGTTTATAGCTTCCATATGGCTTACGATAATCTTAGCATTTGGTGCTGCGAGATAAACTTCGTAAATATCATCCTTCCCCATGATTAGAGAGCCTCCCTGTAAAAATTGATTGTCTCCTCCATTCACAATAATAATATCTGGTTTATTTTTTTCTAGTACATTTTCGACTCCGCCATACCAAACAGTATCTCCTGCAATGTATAGTTTCTTTTCACTTGGATGGTGAAAAATAACACCGCATACTTGACCAGTAATTTCTAAAATTTTACCGCGTCCATGCTGACCTACTGTTTTTATTAATAGAATACCTTCAAAAACAGTATCTTCTTGTAAAATTTCTACATTGGTAAATCCAGCACTTTTAATCTCTTTAGCATCTTCTTCATTTTGGACAAACATTTTGATAGCTTTTGGTAATACATCTTTTGCAACCTCATCGAAATGATCCACATGTAAATGTGTAACAATCACCGCATCCACGTTTATAAGTTGGTCAATGGATGTTGGTAGAGAAACTAATTGATTATTTTGGTCCTGTCTTAGAGAATTTGGGTACGGTGGATAAGCCCCTTTTTTTGCCAAAATAGGGTCGATTAAAAATTTTTTTCCCGCATATTCAATGACAACAGTAGCATTGCGAATTTGTTGAATGTTCATATTCATAACTCCTTTTCTTTAAATTACAATTAGTTTATACTATGTCCCAATAACAATCACATAGATTAAATCAAGTCTTTTCATGATTTTACTTGATTAATGAAAGGAGTTATTTCATGTTGGATAGTACCGATTTAAGGATCATTGATGAGCTTTACAAGAACAGCCGTATGACAATGAAAGAATTAGGAGAGAAGGTTCATTTGACTGGCCAAGCTACATCATCGAGGGTTGCAAAATTAGAAGATAGTGGTGTCATTGAAGGATATACAATCCAAGTAAATCAAGTGAAATTAGGACGTCCTGTACATGCATTTATGAATATTTATACCAAAAGTCCATACCATGAACCATTTCTGGCATTTCTAGATACACAACAACAGTTCATTGTTAATAATTTTAAAATTAGTGGAGATGGTTGCTATCTTCTAGAATGCAGATTTCCATCAAACGAAGTTTTAGATCAATTTTTAGTAGATTTAAATAAACATGCCAACTACAAATTATCTATTGTAATAAGTAAATAAAAAAATACCAGGTGCTAGAGCCTGGTATTTTCAACTTTCCTATAAGCAGAATAATTTTTTATATAGCTGTTGCTACTCCCTCATTTAAAAAACCAAATTTTATTGTAACTCCGTTATATTCTAACTAATATTGGTGCACTCTAAAACGTAACCAATGAACAAACGGAGGTAATGTAAATGAAGAAATTACTGTATATCGGAGCAATGTCAGCACTTCTTCTATCAGCATGTTCTTCTCATGATGAAGCTCCAGCTAGTGAACAGGCTGAAGCGAAAGAAAAAACTGTCAATGCTGAAACAAAAGAGACACTTGAAAGAAAGGCTCTCAATCAAACTGATTGAATCAAATTAATGAACAGGTAGGTTCTATCCGCTACTTTCATGGTTCTATCCATCGTTTTTCTGGTTCTATCCTCCACTTCAGCTTAGCTATCCATCAACTTGCTTTTTGAGAACTTTAAATGATATGGATGTCCCCTGATTTGGTTGACTTTTGATTTGAAGCCCTGCTCCGTAATGCTGCTTTAAGCGTAAATCCGTATTCAGAAGACCCACCCCAGTAGAGGTTTTTAGCCTTCTGACTAGCAATTGTTTTTTTGTTTCTTCATCCATTCCAATACCATTATCAGATACTGTTATCTCTATAAAAGTATCATAATCCAAAATTTGAATATGAATAGTTCCACCATTTACTTGCTTCAAAATGCCATGTTCAATGGCATTTTCAATTAATGGCTGGATGGTTAAAGATGGCATCATTACATCAGATGAAACTTCTAGCTCCCATGTAGCACTGATTCGACTTCCATATCGCTCCTGCTGAATATAGAGATAGGATTGAACCAGCTTTAATTCATTTTCTATTGGGACGAGTTCATCGATATTTTGAAATTTAAAAGATTCTCGTAAAAAATCACTAAGTGCCTCAAGTAGCTTGTTAGTACGGTCTGTATCAATTTCATGTAAGGTCATAATTGCATTTAATGTATTAAATAAAAAATGAGGATGTATTTGTGCCTGTAGCCAAGCTGCTTCCATTCGAAGACGCTCTTGGACAGATTGTTTAACATCAGTGAGTGCTTTTACCCTTGATTTTAATTCTAAAGGATCGACTGGTTTCATAACATAATCATTTGCACCAGATAAAAAGCCATTCTCAATATCCTGTGCTTGACCTCTAGCTGTAAGAAGTAACACTGGAAGTTCTGTAATTGACTGCTGTTTACGTATAGTGCGAACTAATTCATAGCCAGACATATTTGGCATCATTACATCTGAGATAACTAAATCAAATTTTTGAGACAGCAATGCCTCTAGCGCTTTATGGCCACTAGTGACTGTTTTTAAATCATATTTTTCTGTAGTCAGAATTGTTTCAATCACTCTTAAATTTACTGGATCATCATCCACAACTAACACCTTTGGTCGATTTGTTTGCATGATGATGGATTGGGTTGTTGAAGATCGATCAAAATGATTGGAAGACGACATAACGTCAAAATCCTCATTCATTCGCAATGGTGAATTCTCATCTTCTGTATCATTTTGTTCAGATAAGTTAGCAATAGGTAAAGTAAACGTAAATTCTGAACCCTTTCCTAATATTGAACGTGCTTGTAATGTGCCTCCATGTAGCTCAACTAAGCGTTTACTTATACTAAGCCCTAATCCAAATCCACCCTCCATCATGGCCTTACTAAGAGTTCCCTGCTCATAAGGCTCAAATATTCGCTGAATTGTGTCATTATCAATACCAATCCCTGTATCTGAAATCATAATTTCCACCATATTATTTTTCACATGACCAGCTATTGTAACATGACCTTCATTTGTATATTTCACTGCATTATGCAGTAGGTTAAAAACAATTTGAATGACTCTATTTTCATCAGCCATTACCTTTGGAAAATCTTCAGGTATTTGATTTATTAACTCTACTTGCTTACCTTCCCTCATAAAATAGAGCATATCTAATACGCCAGAAACAATCGTATGAATGGAAAATGATCGCAGTTGCAGCTTTGTCGTATTTTCTTTTAAGCTCATTACATCGAGTAAATCATTTAACATAAGAGACATTCGTCGTCCTACCGAAAGAACAATTTCTAAATCCTTAACGCTTTTATCACTTATAACGGTTTCTTCTCTCTCTAAAACAGCCTTCGACATGTTTAAAATCCCATGTAGAGGATTTCGTAGTTCATGGGACGTATTAGCAAGAAATTCATCCTTCAATCTGTCGGCTTCTTGAAGCTTAATAGCGAGTGCCTTTGTCTCTGCATACACTTTAGCATAATCTTTAAACCATAGTATTGCCAAACAAGCCATCGTGATAATAAGGTCAAACGGATAAAATATTGTTTTTACCCCCGTTAAAAGAAAGATACCGTACCAAGCAATATTATTCACAAAAGCTATTATGGCCAACAATAATAAAATATTACTTCTTATCTCTTTGATTGATTTTACAATCATTGTTACTATCGTTAAAATCATTGGGATTCCTAAAAGCGTAGCATAAATAGGCTGTATGATTGTAACATAATGAGCAGACAATAGTATTGCAAGCAATGCAGCAATACCACATAAAGTATTAAACCAAGGAATTAGTTTTAGTAATGTCTTTGGCAACCACTGTCTTATAGAGTGAAGTAGTGAATAGCCAATGCCAAGCATAGAAAGATGAACTAATTTAAAGCCCCAATCGTAATTAATTGGAAACCAATAAGACAATAATTTATCATCACTTCCTAAAAGATAAAAAAATGTAGTGGCAAACGTTAACATAGAAAAGTAAAGTAATCTTTTATCTCTGTTTCCTACAAAATATAAAATAATCGAATAAATAGCATGTATAAGGAAAACTAAAGCCACCATTTGCTGCATCGTTACAGACAATTGCGTCTCACGATTAATTACTTCTTCTTTGCCCAATTTAATGGAGCGGATAATCCCTCCATTACGAGAATCCTTAAAATTCGCAACTTGCACAATAATTTCAATTTCACTATGGCCATTTACTTCAAAAGAAGCGGAATAGGGTATGTTTTTAGCAATAGTTGTATCAGCATTTTCTCCAATTTCACCCGATTTCGATAGTTGTCTGCCATTCACATATATTTCAGAAGAGCTCCGAATACTTGGCACCCTTATACTGTAGGTATTATTATCAGATGGATTTACAAGAATTTTTAAGCGATAAGAACCATAACCATATGGCGTTACTTCCCCCTCCTGTAAGGACGAATCCCACCCACTCGGAACATGTATGTATGATAGATTATATCGAGCTCCTTTAATTGGCTGTTTTTCGTTAATTAACCACGTATAAGGGTAGAACTCCCATTCCCCATCCAATGTAATGGAATGATTGTCGTTAAAATTCCATTCTCGTAAGTCGATTTGTCCTTTTACAGCATAGGGTTGATTTGTATTATTTAATAAATCCAGCCATAAAATACGTGAGCCTGTAAGTATTAACACAAATAAACTAACTATGAGGAAAATTTTCTTTTTATTCATTTACATAAATGTCAAAAAGTCCTTGCACTTTCTATTTATAGCACAATTTCCTTAGGCCAATTGCACCTCCTTAGCAATATTATCCTATCATGCATAGAGATACTTTTAAATCGAAATATTATATAACTCTATAAAAATAGACTATATTTCTATAGTCTAAGGTCTAAGATAAGGTTCCTATTTAATCATTTTCACACTATGTAGATATATGAAGACACTGCTTATTATTCCAATCCCACCGACAAACAGCATCCATATACTGCTGAAAAAAAATCCATATATCACAATAACACTACTGATAATACCACTAGAAAAGGCACTGAATATCATGGATTTTTTCGTTGGTTTAGGGAATTGAATAAAGGTTCTCAGATTTTTATTTCCTCTTACTGTTGTTTTTAAATTTCTAATTCACTAACGATGCAGGAAAAAATAAGTTTAGAGTAAGATCATCAAGTAGCTAATCATTAAAAATCCATTTATAATTGGAAATTTCCACATAAATTTAAGCATATTTATAATAATGAAAGGCATTTAAAACTTTTTATAAAGCTGTTTTTTCTAAAAGGGAGGGGAAAAATGACTCAAGCTTTTGAATTTAAATCAAATGGGAAGTTTATTGTAAAAGTAGATGATTATACAGTTAAAATTCAACCAAAAGGGTTCTCAAATTTTATCAATAAAGGGGGCTCGAAGGGAGAAAAATCCATACCCATTAAATCCATCTCTGCTATTCAATTTAAAGAACCTGGTTTAACTACAGGATATATCCAATTTGCCTATTCGGGTTCGAATGAAACCAAAGGCGGTACATCGGCAGCTATCAAAGATGAAAACTCTATAACCTTTTTTAAAAGAGAGCTAAAAAAGGCAAAAGAATTAATAAAGTTAATTGAAATGAAACGACATGAGAGTTCATTTCCTTCTATCACTTCACAAAGTGCAGCAGATGAAATTTTAAAGATGAAAAAACTAATGGATGCAGGTATTTTGACTAAAGAGGAATTTGAAGCAAAGAAAAAACAATTATTGAATATTTAATATGTAGAAAAAGCTGTTTTTTTATTTATTATAAGGTACTTCACTACCTACAACTATAATTTCAACATAATAGTAGTGTAATGCAAAATTTTAAACATTGTCTGACTATTCATCAGCTATTAGTTATTCCATAAAATACTTACGCTTTCAGATTTTTTAATTGGATAAATAACACGCCTCCTTTCTACAACAAGGCATATTATAGATGATAGAAAGGAGGTATTTCCTATGGGATATTCAGGAAATGTAGGTAGTTGGAATAATGCCTGCTGTGGGGGCAATACTGGCTATGGTTATGGCTCTACATTCGTTCTAATTGTTGTACTATTCATTCTTTTAATAATCGTTGGCGCTAGCTTCCTTTATTAATCACATCAACATTTCCAACTATTAAATAAAAAATAGGCTTTAGTTTTATCATTATAGATAAAACTTGAGCCTTTATTCATGAAATTTTAAGATTTTTCATTAAATCAGTGAATAATTAGCAATCCTATATGGCACATTACATATAGGAGGTGGAAGAATAATGTCTAGAATAATTGGTGTAGAACAATCATTATCGAACGTGGAGCAAGCTTTAAAGGCAAAAGGATATGAAGTTATTCAACTGCGAAATGAAGAGGACGCTAAACGATGTGATGCTTGCGTCATCACAGGTCAAGACAAGGATGTTATGGGCATTAGTGATCCAGTACTTGCAGGACCAGTCATTGATGCGAATGGCCTTTCTGCTGACGAAATTCTTCAGCGTGTAGAAAAATATTTCCATTAACAACGAATGGAAGGTGCTGTCTTTAGACTTTATGATCTATTGACCTGCACCTTTTACAATTTATCTAAGTCGATGTCTTTTAATAAGAATTTATAAAGGAATATACAAAAAAATAAAAGACCCACCAATAAGAAAATTCCTCCAACTATGAGATAAGAAAAAATATAGCCCTTTTGTATAACAAGGAAACTCTCTGTATCCATAAAACCACCCATTGCTGTATTTAAATAGCCATTTGCAGAATTGGCCCCCATGTCAACACTATTGAATAATAGCATAGAGCCAATGCAGATTAAAATTACAGTAAATAAAACAAAACTGTACATTTTTACAGTCTTTATCATTTCCTCTTGTCTCATACTATGTCCCTCCGACTAATCTTTTAGCATTGTAAAAGCTTAAACACAAAAAAACCTAGCTTTTTTTGCGAAAGCCAGGTTTTTTTTTGTGTTGTGTTGTGTGTTGTGTGTTTGTTTATGATTACATGGCTAGTGTATCAAATTGTTCTGAACAAATTCTAAACAGGTATTAGCCCATTGTATAGTTATTTACATTGTTTCTGTTAGATTATTTTTTTTCACAAGAGAAATAATATTCACTTGTTAAATTATTATAAATTTTCAATATGACATTGCCACCCTTTTCATAACATAGGGAACTAGCTGTATCTATTTCCTTTGTATTAAAATAATGAGTTACATTTATCATAAAGGAAATTCCTAACAAAATAATGAGCAAAAGCCAAATGACTCCATTTAAATATTTTTTATTAATCATTCATATCCTCCATAAAGTGGTTTTTACATATTTTGAGGTGGTATAACCCCCATAATTAATAAGATAAAAAATACTAAGCCTACTAAAAAAAATACAACTGAAGCCCAGAACACTGGACCAACTTTAACAGTAAAGCGCTCGTTTTGCTGAATTAAACCTGTTTGACCACTTACCTGAGCGTTAAAAAGCCTAGATATAGCTCCTCCACCGCTTGAAAAGTAGTAGATGGTACCAGCAAAAAAGATACCTGTAAAAAACATAACCTCAATTAAACGAACGGAGAAAAATGAGGCAATATAATATGTAATGATTACCTCTACTATAAGTGTTATCATCATAATCATTAAATTTTTAGTCTTCATATATCTCCCCCTGTTCTTGAGTACGCTTGTTTATTCTACGAGTGAATGTAAATAAAGTTTCATTTTTTGAATTTTTCTGTTAATAAATCAATTATAGATAAAGTTCCAGGCTCTTTTTGGTATTTGTTTAATTACATGGATAGATTACTCTTTAAACTCTTATGTATGTTTAAGTTAAATTTCTGAAATAACTTTTTTCAATTCCTGTTGATTGGTTTGACCTTTGATAGTGTATTTTAAAGCGCCTTCCGCATCAAAGATAAAAGTTGTCGGATAATTGATGACTTCAAATGATTTTTGGAGTGTGCCATCTCCATCAAGAAAGATGGGAAAATTCAGTTTGTAATTCTCTAAAAATTTCAATACACTATTATAACTATCATTAGCAGTTGCATTAATGGCTAACAACTCCACATTATCTCCTTTTTGATTATAAAATGCTTTTAAATCTGGTACTTCATCCTGACAAGGACCACACCACGATGCCCAAAAATTAACAACCAAAACTTTCCCCTTGTATTTTTCAAATGTTGTTGACGTTTTATCAAAATTCATTAGTTTTGTATCATAGACAATTTTTTTTGAGCCATTCGCTAATTCTATCATCGCAGGTTTTAGCTCTTCTTTGAAAACTTCATCTTTTAAGGTAACACCTATTAATAAAACTACTATTGTTAGTGATACTACTAAGCCAATAAGTTTTTTCCGTTTCATTGTACTTCTCCTTAAGTAATTTGATTATATGCTTATTTTACAATACTTTTACTTTGATATTACCATATTTAGGTTTAAAAGGTTGCATGTACTACTTCTTTCATCACCTGTAAAATTAAAATAATAGTAATTTACGCCCTAGTTTAATTGTGTCCAAATTTTTCTCGAGCTCGCAAAACTCCTCTTCAAAATCCGTGACATTCGCCAGGGGCTCTATCATTATTCAGAGAGTGTACTAACGACCGCTGCATAAAGTGAAAAATTTTACAAGGGTGAGAAAGATGGAAAATAGTTTTTGTTCGTTCAAAAAAGCATGTAAGGGCCTCCATTTTTGGACATATATCTCTAAAATGAGAGGAAGCAATTACACTTCCTCAAAATTTACTTTTATAGATTCTTTTATTAGTTGTATTGGTCGTATGCTATGTATTTTCATCTTACTATTATTAACCAACTATATGAATATACCTTGGCTTATGGCTTCTTTTGGCGCCAATATAGTCCTAGTTTTCGGTGTATGGTATACACCATTTTCACAACCAAGTCACGGGCTTGTCTTTTTTCATTATGTGGCTCAAATCCATATGGGATAAGTCTTGGCGTTGGTGTAGGAATATTTTTAATGGCCATTACAGATTTATACATCCACCAGCTGCATCAAAACCAGTCATTATTATGTTGGGGGCTATAGCTGGAGTTATTTGTTGATGCCAGTATTAATCGGAGCACTCATCATCGACTTGATAGGATTAATATTTAACAATTTAATAAAAACTCGAAAATATTCATTATTTTGGTGAAAAGTTTAGTTTGCAATACCTGGCCTTAAAACAAAGAATCATTGACATTATTCATCTTTAATAAAATATTCTATAAACATTAAGTGGAAAAATTGACGTTTACGATGCATTCTTTTTTATGAGCTTAGGGATAAGCATTTATTTGAGAATAAGATTGCCTTAGGAGTACTTGTTTAAAAAGTTAGTTCAAGTAACTGAAGAAAAATACGTGAAAATTTTGTCATTTAAACATAAAAATATATTCATTTATCTCTCAGCACAAAATCCCACAGAAAAGTTAATCTATCAGCTTTTCTGTGGGATTTTGTGTTAGAAACAGATAATTTGATATTCCTTAAGTTGCATAAAAAATTGGTAGGACATTCAATATCCACTTTGCTTATATTGTAGGTAAAATAATAAATCGATAACCCTCTGCTTCAATTGCTGTAATAACAACGTTTGGAGGGATATTTTCAAAACGAATAATGATGCCACTTCCATCATCTCCTGTTGCTATAGTACCACTAAGGGTTTGCCCACCTTGTAATATAAATGTTAGTTCTGTACCAATAGTTAGCTGGGCACTATCTGCAGTAGTTGTCAGTAGTAGACTATCATTCGTCCATTGCATGTCTGTAATCGTAATATTTCGGACAATTGTTAGCTGTGCTGTGATTACTGGAATAAACTGAACCATTGTCATTGTACTTGGATCTAAACATTCAATGGCCTCGTGTAATGTGATTCTTACTTGATTCCCCTCAAGTTTAATTTGCTCTTGCCGTAATTCCACCTGTGTACCTTCAAGAATGCCAGCTACTTTCTCGAATATTTCTCCTTCGTTCACTAAAACAATTTGCTGATTTTCTAATTTTCGTTGTGCTTCAATTATTTCCTTTAAGCCATTTAGCGGTTTAATGTTTCCTGTTAAACCATTAAGTTTAGCGATCATTGGTTCAACTTGTTGATGTATTAGCGATTGGCTATTGGCTAGCTTCTCAGCTTCCATCACTTGTGCCTGTAACGCTACCACAATCATTTCAGGCATCCATTGCTTTTCTTTTAAAATATCTGGAACATCTTTACCATCTGATGAAAGTATAAGTACTCCATTTTGTTTAAGTTGCTCAATCCATTGCAATTTCTCTTTTGCTAGACGAATACTTGTATGCAGTTCTTCTATATATGTAGGTGCTTGGGAACTGCTGTTACCGTACTCTACTACCTCCCTTGTTTGTGCGGTCAGTCGATTCACGATATCATCCATATTTCCACTTAAACGTACATTGGAACGCGATAATATGCCATGTTCTCTTGGGTCAACAAACACAAATTGATCTACTGTAAAATCGCCTGTAAAAGTAATTAGTTTCGATTTTTGATTCTTCTTAAAACCCGTAAAACTTTCATTTTGACGTGGGGCTACACTAACCACAATATCAGCTAATTGCTCTTTTGTTATTTGACTGCTTGGTAAATCATCATCTGCCATAACGAAACCCTTCTCATTTGCTATCTTAACAAAACTAGCTGTCCAATCACCTATGATGACATCTGAAAAAGCTGTTGTCGTTCCAAAGAATGTCGTGTCGCTTTCACCTATCGCCCATCCAAATACCGTTGCGAAATCCTGTCTTGTTATTGAAGCTGTAGGTGCAAAATGATTATCGCTCGTTCCATCCAAAACACCTAAGCCTGATAGTTGTGCTAGTTTTCCTGTTACATCATCTTGTGGATTATATGGTAATACATACATGTTCAATGCAGAAGAACCTGCAGTAGATATTTCGAACACAGTATCTATCGTATTAGCAAGTTTAACCTTTGTTAAGGAAGCCGTCACAGTTGACTGTTGATCATATATAATGGTGAAATTTTCAGCCTTTAGCTTGCTCATTGCCAAGTTTGTCGATGCTTTTGGTGTAACGAAGATATTTTGAGTGACTGTTATATTTTTCAGCTCCACAAAATCTGCATTAACGAATAAATTTCCTGCAAACGTACTGTTCGCACCATCAAATACGACATTCTTTCCCTTAGCACCTGATGTATTTAATGCAATAGCCAAAATATCAACAATTTGACCATCGATGATTACTACCTGTATACGTCCCCCAGTTAAGGCTTGCGCATTTTGCTCGTTTAGCAATATTTGTACGTTTTTCGCCACTGTCCATTCTCGTCCTGCTGCTGTTAATTTCCCTTGTTGAATGGCTTCAATTGTTAATTTCGCCTCCATAATTTCAACCATATTCCGTTGCTCTGCCCGAATAATAAATGATGCCAACTGCCCTCTCGTCACAAATTTTTCTCCACTAAATGTAGTTGCTGTTGTACCAGTTGTAATATGGTTTGCAAATAATGTTTCTACTGCTTGTTGATTTTCTGTCGCTACATCAGTAAATGTGTTTGTGATTGTATCAGAAGTAGGTAACTGTAAAGCCTTCGTAATCATCGTTGCCATTTGATAGCGCGTCACAGGTGTATTCATCTTGAACGACTTCTCCAAAATCCCCTTTTGCTTTAAAGTAGCTATTATTTCCTGTTCACTACCCTTTAAACCAATTACCCCTGCCACCATTTTTGCTGCTTGGCTTTGTGTGACTACCTCATTTGGCTTAAATGTCCTATCAGGATAACCGTGAATAATCCCTCGCTGTGAAAGCTCCATTATCGCCCCATAATGACTATTCCCCTCTTTCACATCTGAAAACTTTAAGGAAGCTGCCTCAAATACTGACACTGCCCCTATCGTAGCAAAGGTTGTCACCATACCTGCAATAAATAACTTATTTTTCATGTCATTACTCCTCCTTTCCTTTAATTCTAACAATCTATAAAAAGGGTTTTCTTAATGAAATCTTAATGGATAATAAAGTTCCTATATGATTAGATTTTTTTCTTCTATAATAGTAAGTAGATTTAATACGATTTGGGAGGAGGATGAACAACGATGAATCAAATTCTAATTATTGATGATGAGAGCAGTATTCGCCAATTAATCCGACTACATTTAGAAAATGCACATATAAAAGTGATAGAGGCTGCATCAGGACAAGATGCCATTGGACAATTGCAGCAAAAGTCATTTGACATGATTATCCTGGATTTGATGATGGCGAATGGTGATGGATTTGAGGTACTACACTATTTAAAAGAAGAACATTTACAGCCGCTTGTTATTGTGTTAAGTGCTAGAAGAGAAGTTGAAGATAAAATTACGGTACTTGGATTAGGTGCGGACGATTATGTGACAAAGCCATTTAGTCCTATTGAGCTTGTTGCACGCGTACAGGCCCAATTGAGACGACATTCCATCAAATATCACTCTGATCGTATACGTTTAAACAAGTTAGTGCTTGAAATGGACAAGTCGATGCTACATTATGATGGACAAAAACAAAGGTTGACGACAGTAGAATGTCAGCTACTCCAATTATTAATGCGAAATGTTGATCGTGTACTAACAAAAAGGGAAATCTATCAACATATTTGGCAGCATGAACATTATGATGATAACAATTTAAGTGTTTTTATCAGTCGTCTTCGTAAAATACTTGAACAAATGACAGGTCACCATTCCATTCGTAGCATTCGTGGTGTTGGTTATCAGTTTTCAGGTGATGAATTTTGAAAAATCGAACAAAACTTTGGCTTCTTATGATTATCAGTATCTTTGGCAGCATTATTATTTTTATTGCATTGAGCTTAGTAGTAGGAAGTATTTTGGATAAGGGCTACAATTTAAACAAATTAAATGCCTTATCTGAAGATATCATTGCAACAATTCGCCAAAAAGGGACAGGAGGGTCGCAGGAAATAAAACCGATATTGGATTCCCTTCATAAGGAACATACAGCAATTCACTTTGCATGGATTCAACCTGATGGTACAAAGATTTATGATACTTCTGGTGATTTAGATGATTATGATTTCTCGAAATTAGCAGACCGTTTTCTAAATATGCCAAGCAATCTTTGGGCAGAAGATGAAAATATCAGTTTTATTTATAGCATCATGCTAGACCAGCAAAGCTACTATCTATTAATAAGCCTTCCAAGCCAGGCAATGAAACAGGGGCAATTTTATTTCTTTATACGCACATCAAAGGTACTTGTTTCATTACTCCTTCCTATACTCACAGCTTTTATAGTGCCCTATTTACTTGCCATTTGGTTTTTTTCTTGGATGAATCGACGCATTAGTAAGCTAAATAACGCTCTCTCCCAAGTCAATCTTCAAAGTAATAGTATTGTACTAGAGGATGAGACAAAGGATGAAATAGGGCAACTTTCTCAGCATTATAATTCGATGGTACAACGTATTCATAGTCAGGTTGTTGAAATTGAACAATTCGAAAATAGACGAAAGCAATTATTGTCTAATCTTTCTCATGATTTACGCACACCCTTAACAATGATTTTAGGCTATGCTGAAACGATTCGTAGCGGATTATATAAGGATGAACGAGAGCTTAAAGCCAGTGCTAAAATAATTTTGCAGCGCTCCCGCTATATGGATCGCCTGCTCGACCAATTACTAGATATCACTAAACAAAATACCAATGTATTGACATTGCAACTGGCACCACATAATTTATCTGAAATATTACGGAAGATTATAGCCGATTATTTATTATTGTTAGATGGTCAAGATTACCATGTGGATATTGATATTGAGGATGCTGATATTTTGATGCAGATAGATGCTGCATTGATTGAGCGAGCTATTCGTAACTTAGTTGACAATGCCATTCGCTACGGCAAAGAGGGTTACTATCTTGGTGTGGCACTTATAGAACATCAGAATGAAGTATGGATTACCATAAAAGATAAAGGACAAGGAATTGCACTAGAAGAACAGCAGCGAGTCTTCGAACGGTTTTATCGTAGCGATCAAGGAAGACAAGGTGAGGGTCTTGGGATTGGACTGTCAATTGTCCAAGAAATTGTGGCATTACATCAAGGTAATATACGATTGACCAGTACTCCCTATGAGGAAACGATATTTCATATACAGCTTACCAAAAGAAACTGCTCGCCATAAAAATTGACGAGTAGTTTGCTGTATAGGATTTGTATGAACTAAACTAGTGTTGATTTTACTTAATTTCAGTTACATTTTCTTGAAATCTCATCAATAAATTAGAGAACTTCCCGCATCCTCCATACATAACCAATCCAATGTGTTTAGCTTTAAAGATACTTCAGATACTAATAACTTCTTCCCGAATCTTAAGCTTATTGCTATCCATTGTTAATAGAAGAAAAAAATCTAATCATATAGGAACATTATTATCCATTAAAAATTTCATTAAGAAAACCCTTTTTATAGAGTCTCCATCAAATGAATAGTTAAGGTTCAAGATATTTCCATTAGTGATTATGATCTTTTAAACAACTATGAGTAGCTACCGTATCAGAACTTTTAAACTCTTTATAAAAGCAACACTAGGTCGTTGTCTTTTTTAATGCTGTGATACCTTCCCATTTTTACTAGAACCCCTCTAAGAAATTTAAAATATTTTCCATTTATTACCTTTTATTTCGAACTGAATTTAGATGATTTCAGACCTATAAATAATTGACTTATCATTTATCCAATGCTATATTTACTAACGCAGTAATTTACTAAATTACTAAATATAAATGAATAAGGAGTTTTAACAAATGAAAATACCTACGCATTTAAAACATAAACCAGTTATTGTGGCTGAAAATTACGCCAATATTGATGGACGTACTGCCTATCATACTGATGCACAGGGCCTATCACTTGGCTTAGCTCAATGGAACGATCGAGGGAAGGTTGATATTTCTGCCAAGGTGTGGCGTCATACTGGTGGTAAATGGTCTCGCCAATCGGAGGAACTTCCTCTTCATCGTGTACTTGACCTCGCTATTTTAGTGTGTGAAGCCCAGCTTTATTTTAAGGATGCTTATCGCTATGAAAATTTATATGACGAAAACAACCCAGTACTTAAACGTGTTGGCTTACAAGGTGATGCCATGACAGTGGAAGTATGCACAGAAAATGAACAAATTAATGAGGATATTCAGCTCTTTCAACAAGCATTGAGTGATAATGGTGAACTTATTGGAGAACGTTTACGCACACTATCACGTATTTTAAAGGATATGGGCTATTAATGTCATGACTTAAGGAGATAACATAATGAACGAACAGCTACTACAAGATGATAAAAAACTACAAAAATCTTTCTTCAACTTTTTAATTCCTGTTATGCTAGCGAATGTCTTGCAATCATTAGGACAGGTATTTGGGATGTTTATTGTTGGACGCAATTTAGGTGTCGATGCACTAGCAGCAATTTCTGCATTTTTTCCATTTTTCTTCTTTTTAATGGCATTTGCGATTGGCATTGGCTCAGGGAGCTCAATTTTGGTTGGGCAAACTTACGGAGCTGGCAATCATGAGAAAATGAAGGAGGTTGTCGGGGTAACCCTCGCCTTTACGACAATATTATCAATTGCTGTTGCCATTTTCGGAGGGTTTTTCATAGAATGGATTTTACGCTTTATGCAAACACCCGCCAACATATTAGAGCCGAGTATTAGCTATGCCCAAATATTATTTTTCACACTTCCAATTATGTTTTGGTATTTTGTGTATACAACCTTTATGCGCGGTGTTGGCGATTCAAAAACACCCTTTTTATTTTTAGTAATCAGTGTAGTTTTAAATATCGCATTTCTTCCTCCGTTAGTATTTGGTTGGTTAGGACTGCCTAAGTTTGGCTTAAATGGCGCTGCCTATGCTTCTGTTTTATCCAATCTTGTAACGATGCTATTATTACTAGGATACCTGCACAAAACAAAGCATTTACTGCGTTTAGACAAATCAATTTTAAAGCATTTCAAATTAAAGAAAGACATCTTAGTTTCCTTATTAAAACTAGCGATTCCATCAAGTATTAGTATGGTGGCAATTTCTGTAGCGGAAATTGCAGTTATTGGCTTTGTAAATGTCTATGGCTCAGATGCTACTGCTGCCTATGGTGTGGTTAATCAGGTAGCGAGCTATGCACAAGTACCAGCGATGAGTATAGCGATTGCAACCTCAGTATTTGTTGCCCAAGCTCTAGGTGCAAACTCTACGGAAATGATCAAAAAAATCCGTCTCTTAGGTGTGCGTATTAACTATATTTTAGGCGGCCTCATTATTTTAATCATGTATTTATTTGCGGAGCCTATCCTATCTTTATTTATAGATTCACATAATACTGTGCTAATCGCTAAGGATTATTTATATATTACATTTTGGAGCTATTTAATTTTTGGACATACACAAACAGTTTCAGCTACGATGAGAGCTACAGGAGTAGTTTTATGGCCAACCATCTTCTTAGTTATTGCCATTTGGGTTGTTGAGGTGCCATTAGCGTTTATACTATCACATCACACTTCACTCGAGTTAAATGGTGTCTGGTTAGCCTACCCTGTTACCTTCTGCGTACATTTTGTGTTACAGTATGCATATTTCAAGCTAGGCTGGCAAAAACGAACTTTAAAAGCAATGCTAAGCGATTAATCCAATATTCACCATTACCCTATCAAGAAAATCGAGTAGGAGACTAGCCATTAATTGACTAGTCGACCTCTCACACCACCGTACGTACGGTTCCGTATACGGCGGTTCAATCCCTTAAGTATCTGAGCTCATAAAGCTGGGTTATATCTTTCAATCCCCACTTTGTGAGCTTTTCATTTGTTATCGCTCGATGGATAATCTCGTTTCTCGATAGTCGCCAATACCCTTTTCTCGAATAGGCTATTTTCATCGCATCATCATGGTCAATTCCATATTGACGTAGTTTCGCATATTTCGTTTTTGGTTTCTTCCATCTCTTCAAGATGAGTTGACGCAATCGATGGTTTAACCAACCTTGTGTTTCTTTTATGAAGGCTTTCATATTGGCAATTCCATAGTAATTAATCCATCCAACCGTTGTTTGATTGATTCTTTTCGCAATCTCTTCAAACGTTCCTGCTATTTTTCGATTCGTTAATTTTCTTAATTTATCTTTGAATCGTTGTTTAGCAGATTTACTCGGTCGGCATCCAACTTTCCCTTTAAGTTTTGTATGTTAAAACCTAGGAATGTAGCGCTTGTTGCACCGCATACTTTACTTTTCTTTTCATTAATCGTTAGACCTAAATTTTCTTCGATATATTTCTTCACACTTGCCATGACACGTTCTCCCGCTCTAGGCGTTTTCACGTATATCACAAAGTCATCCGCGTATCGGATAAAACGATGTCCTCGTTTTTCCAGTTCTCTATCTAGTTTATTTAAGTAAACATTTGCTAGAATAGGAGACAGCGGACCACCTTGCGGAGCTCCCTCCGTTGTTTCAACGTAAGTATCTTTATCAAGAATACCTGAACGTAAGAATTTCCAAATGAGTTTGAGGACAATCTTATCTGTAATGAATTCTTCTAGATACGCTCTTAGTCGTTGGTGATGGATTGTATCAAAATAGCTTTTTAAATCACAGTCCACCACCGTTCGATATCCTTCTTGATAGTATTGTTCGGCGAGTTCGATTGCTTGATGTGCGTTTCTTCCTTTCCGGAAGCCGAAACTTTTCTTTGAAAAATGCGGATCAATGATTGGATCAATTACTTGTAGAATCGCTTGTTGGACTACCCGGTCGAGTACGCAAGGAATCCCTAAATATCTCTTCGTGCCATCCGATTTTGGAATAGCCACCCTTTTCACTGGTTGCGGTTGGTAAGTGCCATCTCTTAGCTTGATTTTGAGTGGCTCAAAATGTTTCCGCAGGTGAGATTTTAGTTCGTGAACTGTTATTCCATCTACGCCCGGAGCCCCTCCATTTTCTTTTACCTTTTTATAAGCTCTCCATAAATTGCCGTTGGTAACGATTCTATCGATTAAATGGATACCATCTTGTTTCTTCATTTCCATGTCTACATCCCTACACACTCTTATATACTCTTTCACTTCCAGCTTAACCCTCTATAAGTAGCCATCTTTTGGTCTTTACCTCGATGTTTTCTGTGTTTTGTCGGGATGTCTTCACCTCCTTGTTCATTCAAGATTTAAGATTGTTCAGTCCTTTACTTTCGTTAGAAAGCTACTATGACCTCTGCTGACTTCTCTTGATTCATCCGATTATCACTAATCTGATTGTTAATTCAATAACCCTCAAGAGATCTCCCCGGGTAAGCACAACCACTTTCCTCTCATGTAACTGCCAGATTTACTGTATGGGATTCGGGCAGTATTGGACTTTACTTTGATTTGCAAGCTCATCCATCCCAAGTCAGCCTTGTATCTGATTTCTGTTCGTCAGTTCGAGATTTTGCGTCCGACTTCCTTCAGATTCCATGTCACCATGGACACCCTTGTCTTTTGCTAACAGTTCCTACTGCCAAGTCTGTAGTGGACTTTCACCACCTAGTTGTTGCGCATGCCGGGCACACAAATGAAAAACCAGGGCTCCTTATGAGTCCCTGGTTTGTTTGATAATGTACACGACAACGCTTACTCTTCCCAGAACAATTCATCTAGGGTTTTATTTAATGTTTTACATATGGCAATACATAAATTTAAAGTCGGATTATATTTACCTAATTCAATTAAACCAATTGTTTGGCGAGTAACACCTACTATTTCCGCCAACTCTCCCTGTGAAAGATCATGCTCTGTTCGAGCCATTTTCAAACGTATGTTTTTCACACTTTTCACCACTTGCTATCTTTCTCTTCTAAAATATGTTGCACGACTTTATCACTCTTCTTTTTAGCAGCTGCATACATCAACATTAAAAATCCTGCAAAGAATAGTGCATACATAAACAATGAAACAAAGAATACAAGAAAGAAAAAATAGATGGCTTCTTGAGTACTATCTGCGTAGTTAAATGCACTGTTAATACCTAAAATAATGGCAAAAAACATTCCCATCGCAACACCAAGTATAATATATTTAGTACTTAATTTAACTTTATGCTTACTATCGTGTAGCTCCACTTCATCAGTAAAAATGCCAAGAAAAGCCGATCTTATAAAATAATAAATAGATGTGATTAAAATTATGAGCCATTCTGTTGTTACATTTTGTAAGGACATTTCCATTGTCGTAAATTTATATATGATGGATATTATGCAGGCAATAATAACAATCACATAGATTTCTTTATAGATTTTGTTTTGCAGGTTTTTCACACGTTCATCCAAATGTTTCGAGTTCCAGATCATTTTCATCCCCCCTATTTTATAATTCTATTATACACTATATTTGTCATTATGCAATATATACATTGCAATAAGATTATTATAATTAACTTTTTAAGAAAATTTCTTAAAATAGCCTGTAGCAAACTCCAATGACTTACACAATTACTTCAACAAAAAACAGGTGATTACGTCTGGAGATTTTTACCACAACAACATATTTTGTACCATTGAGTGACAAGATATTACCACTGAATGACAGACTTTTTACCTCTTGTATAATTAGTAAACATACCTGATTTTATGACATTTTTTATATAAGATTGACGTATGACAAATCACTTGTTAATATATTAGATATCTAACATATTAGTAGGTGATTTTTTGTCCTTATATGAACAGGTTAAGCGTATTAATGAAGCAGAATATATGATAAACCGTTTGATATATAAACATTATAAGCAATATCTAAATAGCGGCATTACAACACAACAAGCCGTTGTATTAGATATTGTATATTTAGCAAAACGTATTACGGTGGGTGAAATTGCGATTGAAATGAATATTAGCTCTAGCGCAGTTAGCCAATTAATAGCGAAGTTGGAAAAGAATAAATATATCAAACGAGAAATTAATCTACAAAATCGCCGTGAAGTATTTATAACGTTAGCTGAAAATGGATTAGAGTATTTTTCGAAGCAAGATTATGTTGAACAGCAGATCGCAGATAAAATTTACAGCAAACTTTCATCAAAAGAGTTAGACGAATTAGAACGCATTGTTGGAAAATTAAGGAGGATAGCGATGAAGGAATTATAAAATTTCTTCATATCTAATATGTTAGATATCTAATTTATTTAGGAGGTTAACAAGTGGAAGATTTACTTAAAAACATCTCGTTTAATGGTGCAGTTTATTATGAGAAACATGGACAAATCCAGCAGTATTATCTTGGTTATCAAGATATCTCAGAACAACATCCTATTTCTAGAAATTCACAATTTAATCTAGCATCGTTAAGTAAAATGTATACAGCAGTAATGACATTTCAGCTAATTGAGAAAGGACAGCTACAATTAGAAGATAAAATTTCAAAATGGTTTAACGTACCTCATTTTACAAATGTAACAGTTGCACACTTACTTACACACACATCTGGTATTCCAGAATATATTACAGAAGATTTTATAATAAGTGTTGAAACATTTGTTGAAATGGCACTACCACAACATACACAGAATGAGCATTGGTCTTATAGCAATACGAATTATGTTTTACTTGCTAAAATTATTGAAAAAGTCAGCGGCTCATCGTATGAAATATGTTTACAACAATATATTGCAAGACCATTAAATCTGACTAGTACAACAACACAGCCTAAAAGACAATACGAAGCACAAGGTCATATGTATGATTATGAGGAGCAACGATATAAAAAGGCAAATAATGACCCATACTTAAACAAAAGTGAAAAATATAATAATGTATATGGTGACGGTGGTATTTATGCGACAGTGGCAGAGGTAGCAATGTTTTTAAAAGCATTTTTGCAAGGTCGGTACATTAGCAAAGAGAGTATGAAATCCATGTTAACATCAACAGAAGTCGCTGAGCATTATAGTTATGGTTTTATCATTCAAGATGACTGGGTTGGTCATACAGGTGGATGGTTCGGTTGTTCAGCGCAAGCTTTTATTAATACATCCACTAAGGATATTGTTGTTTTAGCAACGAATCAAGAAGTGTTTCCCCAATATGAACAAGAAATTATGAATTACATAATGGGAATACAATATTCTGTAGACGCACCAAAACATATAGAAATTTTAGCGCTCTCTAATGAGGATGATATTACAGGTCAATATGAATTAGCAGATGAACTTAACACAAGATTTACAATCATAAAGGATAGGCAATTTATGATTTCATTTGAACATCAGTTGTCTGTGCCACTTTATAAAATAGATGAATCGTATTATTGGGTACGCAATACGATGAGTTATGTAGATGTTGAGAATCAATTATTTATCGATGAAGGAGTTGAAGTACCTTATCAAAAAGTCAATTGATATAGTCATAAAAGTTGTGCTTCTATTAAAGAGCATTTATTAGAATAACGGTTAATTCGATATTTGTAATCAAACCAAATTTCATGCCAAAAATAAAAAGCCCTTGTTTCTCATAATAAGCTGCTGCACCCAAAAAGTTAGAGTCAAAAATCAAACTTTTTGGGTGCAGGGCTTAAACAATGGTCTTCTTTGTTAGTGAACATTTTCTGTAAATATAATTCTACAACTTATTCAAATCGTACATTTTCTGAAATCTCCTCAATTTTACTCCAGTTGATAATTTGAATCATTTCTTCTTTCCGCTGAATAATTCCTTCATCTGACCACTGCTTTAATACCCGATTTAAATGTCTTTTTGTTGTACCTATAAGTGAAGCCACCTCATCCAGTGTGTTTGTCATAATATATTGCTTAAAAAGTGAAGTCGATTCAATTGTACATAAATACGCAGCTAAACGTGTAGAAACAGAGGAAAGAGCGTTCACTCTAGAGGATATCGTGCATGTCCGAAGTTTATATGCCAGCTCTTGTAAAAGCATTTGTGTAAATGCACTGTCATGTTTTAAATGTTGTTCATAGAGAGCATACGGTACAAATAGCAAAAGACATGTCTCAGCAGCTATACAATTTGACTGAACCAAGCAGTTTTGAAAGATTTCAACATCCCCCATAATGGCAGGCTTTTGGCAGTATCTTAATAACAATTCCTTTCCTGTGATTTCAGGACTAGAAACATAATATTTCCCTTCTAATAAAAAATAGAGACCAGCGATAGCTTCTCCCACTTTTAAAATATAGTCATTTGAGTCATACCTACGGATTTCTACATTCTTTTTGAACTCCCTTTGAAAGGTATAACCATAAATTTGAGTAAATGTTTCGAACTGCATTGTTACCTCCGGGACATCTGTCCTTCTAAATATTCTTACTATACATTATACTCGAACCAGGAGCTGATGATATGAAATTTGTATTTGATATTGATGGAACTATTTGTTTCGATGGAAAAACAATTGATGTGTCTATTTGTGAAGTTTTCGATGAATTATTAAAAGCTAAGCATGAAATTGTCTTTGCTTCTGCCAGACCTATTCGTGATCTACTACCAGTCTTACCTGAGCAGTTTCGACAATTGCCCATGATTGGCGGAAACGGAGCTTTCACGTTTGAATGTGGGAAAATTCAAGTAGAATATTTCAAAAGTGATATTTTACAACAGCTTTTCGCTTGTATTCGCTCAAATCAATTAACTTATTTAGCTGATAGTGATTGGGATTATGCGTTTACAGGAGATACCAACCACCCAGTTTACATACATATTGATAAAACAAGAGCTAAGAATCGCGATATTGCTGAATTGCAACAAATATGTAAGCTGATCCTGTTTCACCCATCAGAAGAGGTGCTACAAGAGGTATTAAAATTACCTGTTTCAGTTGTAGCATATAAAAATGAACATGCAATTGATATTAGTCCACTTGGTGTGAATAAAGTGAAGGGGCTTCATAAATTAAAGATTGATGAATTTATTGCGTTTGGAAATGACAGTAATGATCAATGTTTATTTGAACATGCCATTCATAGTGTTTGCATTGGAAATCATGATGTCCACCGCTATGCTACTGAAACGATTAATAGAGCAGAAATTCCTGCTACAATTAGGAAAATCATTAAAAATTTTGGAGGAATAAAATGATGAGAATACCAATGAAATTAAAACAAGGTGATGAAATTCGAGTTATTGCACCTAGCCGCAGTATAAAAATATTATCTGAGGATGGTATCCAGTTAGCAAAGAAGCGTCTTGAACAATTAGGATTAAAAGTGACCTTTGGAAAGCATGTTGAAGTCTGTGATCTACAAAGTTCTTCCTCAATTGAACAACGCATTGAGGATCTGCATGATGCTTTTTCAGATAAAAATGTAAAGGGAATTTTGACGGTAATTGGTGGTTTTAATAGTAATGAATTACTTCCTTATATAGATTATGAATTACTAAAAGCAAATCCAAAAATACTATGCGGTTTTAGTGATATTACGGCACTTGCAAATGCCATTACAGCGAAATGTAATTTTATCACATATTCAGGCCCACACTTTTCAAGTTTTCAAATGACAGGGCTACAAGATTATCAAACGACCTTCTTTAAAAATTGTTTGATGAACGAAGAGTCATACTTATTACAGCCATCAGCAAAATGGAGTGATGATTTATGGTTTTTAGACCAAGAAAATCGTGTTTACGAAGAAACAAAATGGAAAATTTATTCAAAAGGAAGTACTACAGGAACGCTATTTGGCGGAAATCTATGTACACTTAATTTATTGCATGGAACAGAGTACATACCCCATTTAAAAGATTGCATTTTATATGTGGAAGATGATGAATTAATAATACCTGAGTTGTTCGCAAGAGATTTAACCTCTTTATTGCAAGTTAGCGAAGGTATAAAAGGTTTATTAATTGGACGTTTTCAAAAAGTGTCCAACATGACAGAAGAACAACTTCATTTCATTTTAGATAAACATCCGCAATTACAAAATATTCCTGTAATCTATGATTTGGATTTCGGTCATACACAGCCTATTATGACATTACCTATCGGGGGCACTATCAGTATCGATACACAAGATTTTAAATTAAAACTAAATACTTTTTAATCAAAGGAAAACAATGACCTCCTGTCCAAAATTTATAGGAGGTCATAGTATTTAAGGTTAATTGAATAAGATGTTTTGAAGATTTTGAGCATTTTCTTTATCTAACCTTCCATAGCCTTCATCTTCTTTATTACTAATAATTGTTACGGTATCATTTTCTTCAAACCAAATTTTATATTCATTAAGGCGTTCAGGCATATTTTCATCATACGTATAAAAGGCAGTAACTAAAGCATCTTCTTTTTTTAGCAAATTTACTTCTGTTTGCGGTTCCCACCTCACATTATCTAAAGATTTTTCTACAAAATTTATCTTTTCTTTATCAGCTATTATCTGAATGTCTTCATAGTTTCCTTCTTCATTTACTTTTTGAACATCTATTCTTGTTAGTTGGTCTTCTTTATCAGAACATGCTGAAAGGATTATTCCTAAAAGCCCTACTAAAATCATACCTCTAAATTTTTTCATTCTTAACCACCCCTGCATAAATAATGATTTTTACTGAATCTAAAGGATTTCTTTTTTTTCACGAAACCAAAATTGCGCTGGAATAGTCCATTGTTATGGCTCCAGGAAAAATAGAATGAATTGGGTTTATGTCCTCTTTTCTATATTGACCTAGGTACAATCTTTCCGTTTTTAAAATAATTATAATAGTATTTCCTTCCTAGTATCTTATTTCCATCTCCTTAAAAAATGAACCTCAACATGAATAAAATGCGCAACAAAAAATACTATAGCACTAAAGTTATTTGACTATGCTATCAAAATAATTTTTACAATTATTACAGTACTTCATAAATGCCTTTCTAAAAAAATTGTTTTCTTATCGCTTTTAATCAATGTAAATACACTCTTCTGCATCCTTTGTATTAGAATAAAATAAGAATATAGTCTTTATTGCGAATTAAAAATATAAGCTAATTGTCTATTTTTTATTATAAAATAATGTGATACATTTATATCCATGAAAAGGAAATTTTATCTTAAGAAGAGGTAGATAGTCGTTGGTTACTTTAGAAAAAAGCACTGCATTATTCAATCAAAAGTATAACATCGAAGAGATTAGAAATGCTTATGAAAATGCCTTTAACAAGATTAAACAAGATTTGTCTGAAAGGAATAATACTATGAATATCACGATTGAAGATGTCCATACAAAAGAAGCGATAACTGCTGTTAGAAAAACAATTGAATTAATCGGGAAAATTAAATCTATTGATCATAGATATATAAATGAAATATATGGTTATGAAACAGCCTTTAATGGAGTAGATGGTCGAATAGTTGTAAAAGGTGGATTCTCTTCTGGTTATCAAGGTGAAGGTCCCCAGGGGCTAAAAAAGATCCTCGCCGAACTAGGAGTTAATGAGAGGAAAATTGAAGAATACGTAAATAGTGTGCAAAAGAAATTTACATTATTTATATAAAAGCCAAGAACAAAACTAGACCTTATCAGTAATGTGTATATTTCAACATTTCAACAAATATGATAGAATTGCTTAAGTCCCACTTACATAAATCACCAGTTTCCTATCTCCATCTAATGTTTTTGTTGTATTCGCACTTTGCGTCAGCCCCAAGAACCGACACCAATAATACTCGAATCAAATCATTTAACCGGAGCCAACAAACGAAATAGTGAAGGGTCTCATATTGATTATTTTAGCAGCTTCTAATGGTGTAACTGTATTTGGAACAACGTTGGAATTTCAGGAACAGTTCGAAGATAATATTGTTCATCGAGCTGTTCCATTGTTAAAATAGACGTTTTTTCTTCCTACTAACTAAATCCTAAGACGTCACTTTAGTCTTTCTTATGGCGGACTCCTTTAAATTATTCTTTAATTTAATTGCTATATTCCACATAAAAGAGTTAGATCTTTTAGGGTTCAGCACACTATACTTGAACTAAATCAACTGCCTAGTGAAACAGAGTCTATCTTTTTAGAATCACTTCATTACAAGTTGATTTTGACAGCAAAGAATAAACTTCAGTTCTTACTTAATTTTAAAATAGCGATATCATAGATTTTAAATAAAAACTTAATTGTAACGAATCCAGCTAAGATTAAAATAACCATATAAGTGGAAAAATAAATTATACCTTTAAAATCAATAACCACAGGCTGGTTGACAAACGCAATAGCAACTACAAAAGCCAAAATAAAAATAAAAAAATTATTATCTAAAAGCTTCATTAAGTAACCCCCCTCCTTAGGTAGACCATTTAAATACTTTGCGAAAGTTCATTTACTAATAAACAAGATTATAGCATTATTCATAACCGTCTCTATTGTTCAAATAGCTATTAGCATATTGCCAATCTAAATTATATCCTACCATTACCACATCTTACAATTCAATGGTAATTTACCGCCACTTTTGATGTTAACTGTCTGCGCTCATTTCATTAACCCACCTATTGGGATCCCATCAAAAAACTTTCATAAATACTTAGGAGTTAATAAAGTGACCTATTCTAACGAAAACGCCTTGTCGCTTGCTTTATTTCCAAAAAATCCCTTTAACCCTTGAAATAAGATTTATGAAAAATAGCTATCATATAATGAATTACTCAAAAACTTTTACCTAAGATAAACTAATCATAATAAAGTAGATTATTACCATCAAAATCAATACAATTAAAAAATAAGATATCCAAACAATATGTCTATTAGAAGGTATAAACGCTTCATTTAATATTTGTTTTCTTTTTGCAGAATAATTCATTGTAGCTGTGAATATAATTAATAATCCAAATAGACATGCCAACAAACCAATGATTGCTGATAAAAAATCCACCCAAAAATTCCAAACAGTCCCAATAGCAAAGTGTAAACTTGTTGCTAAGAAAGCAACACCTAATATTGAAATTGCTGTTCTAATCCACGCTAAATATGTTCTTTCATTGGCTAAATGTTGCTGAGCATACTTTAATTGCTTACTTCCTACTTCTTGTTCTAGCGGGTTATTTGACATCTGTAACACCTACTACCTCTATAAAATCATGTTTATAAATACTAACACTTTATATAAATTTATGGGGAATTATCCAGCCTAAAAAACCTTTTTGGCATTAATCAAAATTACCCCTTCATAAAATTACAGAATTATTGTCAGAATCCAAAGTGAAAATCTTCTTACGCACCGTTAGCACAGAAATTTCTGTAGTGAACCAACCTAATCAATATTTGATATAATTAAATCTTTTTTCATTTGAATTTACGAATACAATTACCTCTTTTTTATTTTTATCAATTCCTTTAATTACAAAATAAACAGGTGTTTTATCTTTTGCTTCTTCAAAGGGGATATTGTCAAATTCCTCATCGCTTAAATGTCTTAATTCAACATTATTGATTGTAGAAAGATTATAATTATTCATAGCTATTGCGTTAGCTTCATCTGATGTCACACTAGCTCCTACCAAATCGCCATCTTTCTCCTTACAACTGATTAAAATAAATAACGGTACCATTATAATGGACAATATGATAATGTACCTCATTTTCTACCTCTTCTCGAATTTATTCCCTTTTAACCAAAATGCACTGTTAACGTTCCATTTAGATAGTTATTCCTTTATCTTTAATTTAATTAATATTTTTTATTTGGATAATCTATAGAATTTGCTATTTCGATAAGTTCGTCAGATGTTACTTTATCAGAAACATCTTGATCAATACTAAACACATACTGCCAATTATCTCTTTCAAAGACCAACATATTAAATCCAAATTTCGGATTGTCTATATATGCTGCATCACTTCCATCTTTCAACTTAAACGCATTTGAAATATACTTTTCAAAGGGGATTTTATACTGAATTGGACGAACATCAATTTTAAAATGATTTTGAGGAAGTCGGTCATTTAACATTGTTACTTCAAATGAACCATCAAAATCATTAAATCTTCCAAAATAATGAGTAAAACTTATTGGTGGTACTCTAAGTGGAAGCTTAAATTCTTTTTTATAATGTTGTTCAAAATCTTTTAACGCAGATTCTACAGTTTTATATCCTATTTCAGGAAGAAATTCTTCAAGTGGTTGTGGAGAATCTTTTGATTTTGCATCTACAGTGTCATTAATGGGTATATAAATTAATAACAATAATAGTAAGAAAATGTTTTTGTTCAATTTTATCGCTCCTAAATCTTTTAGGAATATTTTCTCCAACAGAATAGAAAATATGCTTTTTATCCCCACGCCCTGTTTACTGATTTAAGTCCTATTTTTTAGATTAAATGTCTTAGCGGTATTCTTCCATTTTTTTAATTTATTTCAACTTCAAAATTACTAGGTAAACGAAAGCAATCATTTAATATGGCCAGCCATAGAACTCCTTTGTTCGTTAGTTGATTTATGTGGAAGGTGCTGATTTTATAACGTTTATAATTTTTAAAAACCAAAAGTTGAGGTTTCTAGAACTTCAAATTAGTCAAAATCAAAAGGATTAAGCGAATATTTGTTAAAAATACCATATACATGCCCACAGTTATTACAAAAAGCAACATTAAACCACGGTTGTCCATCTTCAGACTCTTCATTACTATCTTCAGATACTATGTGTTCTAATCCCTCAATTTTACATTCAGGACATTTTGGCTTTGCCATAAAATTCACTCCTTTCTCTGCATTAATTCGACAAAAGGAAAGGATTCCCTGCTAATTTACTAACTATGACCATTTTCACGGGTTAATCACATCATATTCGCTCCTACAAATACGGCTCTTTTGATTTTTCACAAATAACTAAATGAACAGATTCGAACAAACAACCCAAAATTTAAGGAAGCTGGTTATACATTGAGGAAATTAAGAAGCATTTGAGGAACTAATCAAACAAGGGAAACATTCCAATACAGATTGTGAAACAGATAACAAACAAAGTTGTCTGTTTTTTGTTGTTGACTTTAACGTCTCGTAAACCCTTATGGTTATTTGTATAAACCTAAAGGAGGAAACGAAAATGCATGAATTTTATCAAATGCCTTTATTTGTAAAGTTAAAAGTGAAAAATATTGAAAAATCGAAAGTCTGGTATAAAAACGTATTAGATTTTCATTCAGTGTTTGATTTTCCTGACGATAAAGGAACAGTATCAATGACACATTTAAGAGGGGAAAAGTACCAAGATTTGATGTTAATCAAGGATGAAAAGGTCAACGCTTCTAGTTCAGTAATTATTAATTTATTCTCTCATAATATTCATAATATTTATCAATCTGCGCTGGAAAACAAAACAAGTATTATTCAAGAACCAACCGTTACACCATGGAATGCAAAAGAATTAACTATAAAAGATCCAGATGGATATATTTTCACAATAACAGAGAGTATCGATTCTAATAAAAGCTTTGATTGTGTAATTGAAAATGTTAAAGGAAAATTTGATAGAAAAGAATAGTTCGTATTGATAGAACCTAGGAAATTAAAATAAAAAGCAACCGACTATTTCAACCCCATTTTATAAAAAATGTCAGGTTTTGGTCGGTTGCTCTTATTTACGGTGTTTTATATTTGCTGAAACCGTTGTTATATCAACTACTCTTGAATAGCAGACCTCTAACGCAACAACCATCATATCATTGAATTGTCACCGCTATTATTGAAAATCAAGAGTTATTAAAGTGTTGATTTAACGGTATTTATTATCTTGAAATGTGTCACCATCAATCATAATTTTTCATTAAAAATCACATTCAATCATCTGTTGGTCACTTTTTGGTCACCAAAAGTCACCTGTTTTAATACCCTAGTCCCCATAACACTGGTCTTTTTGTTGTTTCAGTTAAGCCACTGTTAGTTTTAATCTAATTTCTTTACAAATAAAACTCTGTCTTGATTCGGTCCGTCATAGTCTGTATTTAATGATAGGCCTTCAATAATTCTATCTCCATCTTCAATTTCAAAACCCAGTTTGGTATGATAGGCAATCGAAACTTTATTGACAGGTGACGTTACACAACGAACAATACTTCGATTATTATGCTTTACTACATTAAAAAATTTATTGTATAAATGTTTTCCAATATTATGCTTTCTGTATTCAGGATGAACTCCAACGAAATGAATATACGCCTCATTTGAATGAGTTTGAGAAAGGAATCCTATTAGAAAACCCACAAGTTTACCATCCTTTTCTGCAATGAAACTTGTTTGTGCAAAATGGTCGAAGAATAATTTTGGTAGCTTATCAGACATATTCCTGCCACCCCACCACTCGTTAATCAGAGGTGAAATTACATAGTAGTCTGAACCTTTAACTGAACGAATTTCCATTTTAATCCTCCCATTTATGTAAAAATTTATTTAAACTAATATTAACATTAAAACAATTTTATATTAGTTAGTTTAATAATACCTCATCTTGAACAATTATTTCCATTCACCATTCCAAACAATTATCTAACGATGGTTCACCATGCACTATTTGATTGTGGAAGACTATCACTTTCATTTAACCAATTATAGAATGGCACTGGACATTCTCTAACGCAGTTCGTCCTCCACAGATGATGATATTGAGAGCTAAATTTGAGGCGAATTTTGTATGAGAAGATGGTCTGAAATATAAAACAAATAACTAACAAAGTTGTCTGTTTTTTTGTTCATTTAATTAGTCAATCAGTCTCAAGGCTGAGAAATAACACAGCCTATAGCATGTTCCTAATAATAGGTTAAATTGATATAATTAAACCATTAAAGGAAGCTGCAAGCAAGAAGGAAGGAGATGTTCATTTTGGGAATGAGAATATGGTGGGCCACAAATATTGTATGGATATTAATTTTCAGTGCTCTTGCAGTATTTGTTGGTGCAAGAAATATTGATGGAGCAGGTGTAGTTCAAACACCTGAAATTAAAATGATAACATTCGTTATTTTGGGTATTGCTGTTTTAGTTGTTTTACTATTTCAATTGATTTTTCTTTATTTTGTTAGAAAAAGTACAAAGAAAAATTTAACAAAAATATTATCATGACTCAACGTTTTTTTGTTTTTGTGTATGCCACTTAAATAAGTGGCTTTTTTTGTATCTATATTACCAATATTTTCCACAGAATAGCAGAAACTATAGGTTAGCAGGCTTTGGAAAGAAAAAGATGATGGTTAAACAAATTCAATTGTTAATGTCACATTGAGCATGAGAAAATAAAAGCAAGTGACCTATTTGAAGTATCCGTGCTATCATGATAAATCATGACTGGACAAAAGCTTGATATAACAGTATTTTATTGTCTGCAAACTTTCGTTAATCCTCACGAATAATCATATATAATCTTTAAAAATCATGATTTGGTCGGTTTTTAGTCGGTTAAGTCGGTTGATTTTTTATCATTTAAGACCACCCATCACGGAGTGGTCTTTCTCTTTATATACAGAATAGGAACTATTTAATTACGACTACGAAAAAATTGATTAAAATTGCAATTTAGGAACTATCCTTTCTCGCACATAAATTATAATCTTTTCGAAAATTTCTTTCATTTAGTTTTATCGTTCATCTCACTAATTAGTTGAACAGCTTCATCGATATGAGCCACATCCAAAATTTTCATGTGGATTTTTTGCTCCTTTTGAATTTGTGCTGCTTCTTCTGCATTTTTAGAGGGAATAATCATGAAGGGTAAACCGTATTTTTCTGCGATTAGAATTTTTTCTTTTAGTACCCCTATTGGTAATACGTCACCAGTTTCGCTTATTGCCCCAGTCACTGCAACTGATACGTTGTTTTGCAAATCGCCTTGTAGAATGAGTCCTGTTAATGCTAGTCCTAACCCTGCACTATTTCCACCAATATTATCCTGATTAAAAAATTCATTAATCCTTACATCTTCTTTACCTAGATAATGATTTACGTTTTCTTTCATTTGATCTACTTCACTTTTCTGAAGATGAAGCCACTTTAATATTTGCCGATTTTTGCTCTCATAAAGAACTAAATTCGTATTTTCAGCCACATTTAAAAAAGGAACTTGCTGTTTATTTAAAAGATCTTCAACGGATTGAATACTCTCCATAAATTGAAAATCTACTCTATTTACCCCTATTAAATAGATTTCAGTACCTTTGGCATGTAATGGTTCTGTATATATGTATGCAACATGCGAAGTTCCTTCATAAAATATAAGAGGTATTTCGAAACAAAACAGCAAGAACATAATGCAAGTAGCGAGCGTGATTTTTCTTTTATAATTTATTTTTTTTCTAAGTAAGATGCGAACAATTAATAAGATGATAAAACTAATCAATAGTATAGCAACAAAAGAAATTCCACCAATTACATCTTGTAGATACAAAAATAAAACTACACCATAATAGAGAAATATTAAAAAGATAGTCACGAAATAAGGTAAATTTTTTTTACGATTAAAAATAATTTATTCACTCCCTAACTTTAATTTTCGGTTATTTCCATAACTTTAGAACCATAAATTTAACTCCACATCTCAGTCTATTTATTCCAGAAATATTCCGAGAATCCTTCTTATTCGATAATCTTATACTCAAAATAAGTCATTTCTCCATTCTCTAAGTACATTTACCATTCCAGCCAATTATCTAACGATGGTTCATTATGCACTATTGGTTGTGGAAGACTATCCCTTTCCTCTAACCAGTTGGAGAAAGGCACTGGACGTTCAATGTGTGCTTCGCCATCCACAGATGATGATTTACTAGGCTTCTTATTTAAACGCTCTACTGCCTTGCTATACGCCCCTACAAATACGGCTCTTTTGATATTTCTAGCAAATTTCAATATTATTAATGTTAGAGATAGATAAAATATAAATGAGGATTTCAAAATGAACAAACTAGAACAAACAACTCAAGAATTACTGGAAGCTGGTTATACGATTGAGGAAATTAAAGCAGCCTTTGAGGAAGTAATTGAACAAGCTAAACAGTCCAATACAGATCGTGAGACAGATAACTAACAAAGTTGTCTGTTTTTTATTATGGTTATTTACCTGTCATTTCCATTAACATGAAGGTAATTGAATAATAATTGGAAGGAGATTTTAAATTATGACGAATATCGAAATTAAAAACCCTTATTTCGCTTACCTTATTGAATTAGGCGAGAATGATGAATTTTTAAGAATCAGTGCAGCTTTATTTAACTCATTAAGAAATTCTAGTGTACGTGAATGTGTTCCTCAAGATTTCATTAATTAATAAAAAATCCAACCTTTAGTAAAATTATTATCATCATATTTAAAGTAATGTTCAGCAAGATTCCTCATTCCTTGCTGAACATTTTACTCACATTGAGCATGAGAAAATAAAGGCAAGAGACCTATTTGACGAAATCTTGTAAAATGGTTCCCTTTTCGTAGCTTTTTATCACTTGCTTAAATTTCATCTATTAAAAAACAATCTAAACCCTGTTATATCAACTACTCTTGAATAGCAGCCTTTAACGCAACAACCATCATATCATTGAATTACTTGTACTTTTTATAAGAACAAGATACTTCAAGGATGTTGATATAACAGCATTCTACACTTTATAAAATGCATCTTAAAGTGTTTACCATTTTATAAAATTAACTAAATTTTAGATGTTGGTCACTTTTTGGTCACCAAAAGTCACCTGTTTTAATACCTTAGACCACCCATCACGGAGTGGTCTTTTATGGTGTATTTAATTAAAGCATTCCGTTAGTAGAAGAAGAAAAAAAGAGCTGCATATGCAACTCAATAATCTTCAAGAAAAGCACCCATATAGTTTAAGTAGAGATTTCTTCACAAACTTGTCTTTTTTAAACCTAATTAATTATTACTATTTATATGCTTATTTATTTTTTCTTTTGTCAATGATAAACCATTTTAGAATTCCAATTATTAGTATTAAAAGTGGTGTTCCCTGGATGAAGAAAAATCCTAACCAAAAATCATTTATAGTGCTGGTCGGGGAGTCTGTTGCCATTACACCTATAAATAAAGCCATTGGAGTTGCGATTACATTCAATCCCAAAATAATCATAACAAATGATAATTTTTTACTTTTAATCTTCGGTAATCCAGCCGACCAAAATAAAATTATTGCAACTAACAAAATCAAAACACCCCAAACACCCCAAACACCCAAAACACCCAAAGCACCCAAAACCTCTACCTCCTAACTAAACGATAGCCCATCCCACCTTCCTGGAAAGATGAAGATGCACCTACCGTCTACTATTTTACCACAAAAACCCATATCGTTGTTCAACTAAACGCTCCGTTAGTTTAATAATACCTCATCTCAATATCACTAGGATAACTATTTCCATTTACCACTCCAGCCAATTATCTAACGATGGTTCATATGCACCATTGATTGTGGAAGGCTATCACTTTCTTGTGTACTTTGCTCTTCACAGATAATTACAAAAAAAACACCCTATCATCATTGGAGTGGTCTATTTGATTTTAATCAGATAAGCACAAGACATCGATAAACATCCTATTCGCATGTCAACAAACCATAAAAAAATAGCCCTCTTATCAAATAAATAAGAGGGCTTTATATAATTCTTAATCTATCACTTATCTCCAACTGGTTTTAGTGAATTCATTGGAAGATAAACAGCATTATCGAGTCTTCCTTCTAAGTCATCGGTTACATATATATAACCATTAATTTCATGATCATACCTTGAAAAAACAGTACTTCCCTTTTTCATAATTCTTTCAGTTTTAGATTCTTTTAATGGAACGCCCTTCCCCTCTTCATCTCTTGTTAGTTCATAACGTACACCTCTTTCTCTCGATATTGTCTCAGCGATTTTAAGGTCTGTACCAGGATACTCGTAACAAAATTCCTCACTACCATCACCACTTTCGCAATACTGTAGTAGTTGTCCATTATTTGTATCCTTGAAATTAAAACCCCATGGTCCTTCTAGTTTGAAGTGAGATCCGTAATATAAGCCGTCATTAATACCATCGCGAGTAATAACAATATAAGTTGGTTTGTTATAAAAAGATGAACGAATTTTTATTGGTACTTCTTTGAAAACTACTAAATCCGTTGCTTGTACGCGGTATTGCCCCATTTGATAGAATATTTTTTTATCATATTTTTCAATATCATACGTTCTAAAGAAGTTATTTCGCTTAACCACTAAAGATTCAAACGTACCATCTGAATTTTTCTTGTATACCTTAATGTCTTTTTTAAAGGTCATTTTCCCTGTTTGCCCTTTTACAACCTCTGCTCCATCATACATCACTTTTGCTTCTGATTTTGTTGGATTTACTACTGCAAATACAAATGCTGCTAGTAACACAAAAAATAATTTTTTCATTATTCTCCTCCTACACAGTTTTATTTTAACAAACATAATATCTTAGTATTATATACTAGTAATCTAATATTCTACCAACGAATGTTAAAAATCCAACAAAAGTAGAGTGTTTTTCCATAACATTATTTCACCCATCTACCATTCTACCCAGTTCTCTAAATTATATGGTCTACTACCTATTGATTGTGGAAGGCTATCTCTTTCCTCTAACCTGTTATAGAATGACACTGGACGTTTTATAAAGAGTTTCTTCTATATAATCGGCTTATTACTTAAACGCTCTACAGCCTTACTACATAACCTCTACAAATACGGCTCTTTTGATATTCCTAGCAAATTTCAATATTATAAATGTTGGAGATAGAGAAAATATAAAAGAGGATAATTAAATGAACAGACTAGAACAAACAACCCAAGAATTACTGGAAGCTGGTTATACAATCGAGGAAATTAAAGAAGCTTTTGAGGAAGTCATTGAACAAGCTAAACATTCCATTATAGATCGTGAGACAGATAACTAAAAAAGGTTGTCTGTTTTTTTGTATGTACTTTTAACTCTCAATTTCCTAAAATGGAAATATAAAGGAAGGAATAAGCTAATGAAAAAATTTTTATACATAGGAGCTATGTCAGCATTCCTACTTGCTGCTTGTGGTGAGGAAAAAGCTGAAGAAACAGAGACGGCTCAGGAAGAATTAGATAAAGCTAAAGAAAAAGAGGCTGAGTTAAAGGCAAAAGAAGAGGAAGAACGAAAAGCTAAAGAAGTTGAAGAATGGGCTATTGCTGAGCAAAAATCGAAAGAGGAAGAAGTTGAAAAGAAAGAGCCTACTACCGCTGAAAAATCGAAACACATAATTGATACATCTGTTTTTGAATACGCGCAAGCCGTTAATGTATGATTTCGTACAACAAGTAGATGTAAAGGGCGCCAAAACTATCGGAATAAACGTTAAACAAGGCGCTAAAAAAATTGCACAGTTCACTGTTTATACAGATAAATTTGCACCAAATGACAATGAGCCGATGTCTGATGCTGTGATTGCGGCTTCTGAGATTGAATTTATGACGGATGAGGTGAAGATTTTCGGCAAAACAATCGGTTCTTGGTAAACATAAATAAGTCACTCATTTGAGAGGCTTTTTTTATGGAAATAATTAGCGAAACAGAAAAAAAGCAATATAAATAAAAAATGCCCTGGCTCAAAAAATATTGAGTACCTTTTTTGTAATGTACATACATAATTAAATTTCTTAAAATGGTAAATAGTAACTATGAATAGATGGAGGAGAATGTAATTGAGTGTTTGCCCTAATTGTTTAGCCAATAATTCGATTAAGAAAGTATATAGAGATGGTTCAGTATTTAAGGCATGTGAGTATTGTAATACTATTGTAGAAGAGACGACAGAGAGAGAGCCAACGGTGAGAGAAGAAAACGAAGTCCAAAATGATGAGCAAAAAGAAAAGTCTTCAGGTAAGGCTTTTGCAGTTGGGATAGGACTTATGATACTTCTTTTTATTATAGAATTTATAATTAAAATATAAAAAGCTTGTTATAAGACCAAGACGGCAATTATGGTATACTCCCTATTGAGTTAATGAGAGAAATAAAACAATATGCAAAAGATCATAAGAAGTTACAACTTGCATCAGGTGAAGCTTGGACACCGATGAAGGATAATGAGGGCAACTCAATAAATCTACTATTTACAAAAACAAATGGCTTCCCTTTACATCCAGATAGTATGTCTGGAAGATGGCGCGAGATTGTAGAACGTCACAATTTACCTAAACTAACATTTCATGGTCTAAGGCATACCTACGCAACTTTTATGATTAGTAAAAATGTAAATTTTAAAATTATTCAAGAACAACTTGGACATGTTAACATTCAAGAAACGATTAATACCTATAGTCACTTAACTAAGAAAGATAAAGAAAAAGCAACCGACTACTTCAATTCCATTTTATAAAAAATGGTCGGTTTTTGGTCAGTTGCTCTTATTTGCAGTATTTTATATTTGCTGAAAACCCTGTTATATCAACTACTCTTGAATAGCAGCCTCTAACGCAACAATCATCATATCATTGAAAGTTGTTTGGCGCTCTTCTGAAGTCGTTACCTCACCTGTTAGGATATGGTCGCTTACTGTTAGAACAGAAAGTGCTTTACGGCCGAATTTTGCGGCTAATGTGTAAAGTGCTGCAGATTCCATTTCAACTGCTAGTACGCCGTATTGTGCTAATTTTTCGTTTTGATGCTCATCAGAATAGAACAAATCTGCTGTGAAGATATTTCCTACTTGTAGGTTTAGCCCAGCTGCTTTACCTGCATTATAGGCTTTTAATAGCAAGTCGAAGTCTGCGATTGGTGCGAAGTCGATAGCACCGCCCCAAATAATTTGGTTCATACGTGTGTCAGATGTTGCAGCTTGGGCTAAAATGACGTCACGTACTTTAACATCTTTTTGAATTGCACCACAAGTACCTACGCGGATTAATTTTTGAACATCATATTCTTGCATTAATTCGGTTGCATAGATGGAAATTGATGGCACACCCATACCAGTTCCTTGTACAGAAATACGTTTACCTTTATATGTTCCCGTATAACCAAACATATTACGTACTTCATTATAGCAAGTTACATCCTCTAAAAACGTCTCTGCGATGTATTTTGCACGAAGTGGATCTCCTGGAAGTAAAATTGTGTCAGCGATTTCGCCTTTTTTTGCATTAATATGAACACTCATACTGCAATCCCTCTTTTCTGTCAGTTATCACTTTAAATAATACTGTGTTTCTGCTATTTAATCAATGCTAGACGTCTAGCAACTTAAAATAAATTCATTTCTTTCCTTGTCTCACCATTGCTCGACATATAATGCCCACAATTCATCAAATGCTTCAGTAGTAAGGTTGTCTGTTGCAAACGATTCAATATACGTTGAAAGCTCTTCAAAATTTGTGCTTTGCTTTGGAAAATTATGCTCATGAAACATCTCCTCTGCAAATCGTACCTTCTGATCAGACCAATCTCCACCGCGGAAAGTTAGGACATATAAATAAAAGCTCTTTTTCATGCTAGAAATTCCCCTTTTTATACTAATATGCTTTCCGCTAGTTTATCAAAAAATCGCAATCTCGTCATAAAAATAACTACTAAGTATTTTTTCCTACTTAAGTTTATTCACTATTTTTTTCACACCTTTCGACATGCAACGTAGAAATTTAATAGGTGTTTTTATCTGAAAAATGAAAATTTTGCGAAATAATATATAGAAAAATCTAGTAAAATAAGATAAAATTGAAATCGACTATTTGAAAATAGGAAGGTGATGGCGATGAAAAACTTACAAAAAACCAGTAACTCTGCGAAAAAACGCCCGTCTCTCTTTAAAACTAGCTTTTCTGCTAAAGAGAAAGCAATTGATTTAGAAGAAAGTAGGCATAATCTCCCTCCTATTAAGGAAAAACGACAACGTTTTTATCATTTAATACGGGGTAAAGTGCTTATTATATTTACACTTCTAATTATCATTAACGGAATAATGGGTATATTGTCTTATGTCGATATACGTAATCTTCAGCGACAAATGGATGATTTTACTGAGAAAAATGTCCAAGAGCAATTAACAGTTAATCAGCTTGCTTATGAAATTGCTAGGCTCACAAATTTAGAGCAAACCTATTTAATAACTGGTAACGGCACTTATTCTACTTCATACCATATGAAAATTGACTCGATAAATAAAAAAATTAAGGAATTAGAAGATCAGTTCTCAGATCGAGAGCTTGAGCTTGGACATATGCAGGCAATTGGTCAATATTATAAAAATTACCTCGATTACTCTGAAAAAGTCATGACGATGCGTGATGAGCTTGGACTCGAGCAGGCAAGAAAGCTGATGATGGGCGCTGTTGGCGAAACGATGAAAACGCATATTGATAAAAATATCGAATCCATCAATACAGTGATGGATGAAGCAAATAAAGCCAAATTAAATACGTTGAACCAGCAAGTCAATGTCTCTATTATTTCTTTCTTTATCATTTCAGTAATCGGATTTATTGCTATCATCATATTTGGCTATATGTTATTTAAATCATTAAAAAATAATACACATGCAATTAACGAGTCGATTCTGGATATTGCCCAGGCTGGTGGCGATTTGACAAGGCGCGTTAAAGTACGTAATCATGATGAATTTTCAACGATTGCCTCTTCCACCAACACTTTAATAGAATCTATATCTAATCTCATAAAACGTGTGAGTGAGCTTGCAGATCATGTTTCTAGTAGCAGTCAGGAATTAATGTCATTAGCGGATGAAAATGCTCGTACTATTCAGGATATTGCTGATGCTACAGCTGACATTGCAAGCGATAGTGACAATACCATTTCCAGCATGAATAGTGCCCAGCAAAAAATGAGTGACCTTGAGCATTCCATGCACCATTTAAATGAACAAGCCAATGCTGTCCAACGTGCATCCTTAGCAATGCAGCAAGCAGCTGATGATGGCAGTCGCTCAGTTGAACAATCTTCACTAGTGATGCAGGCAATTGAAGAAACAATGGCCACGACTACAACAACGGTGGAGGCACTGGGACGAAAATCAGCAGACATCACATCAATCATTGGCACAATCACCGCTATTTCCGAACAGACGAATTTACTGGCATTAAATGCTGCGATTGAAGCTGCACGGGCTGGAGAGCACGGACGAGGCTTTGCAGTTGTAGCTGATGAAGTTCGCAAGTTAGCGGAGCAATCCCAAAGTGCTGCGAAGGAAGTCACAACAATTGTAACGTCCATTCAGGATGAAGTATCCTCTATTATTACACAAAACTATGAGGGGGTAACTTCGGTTATTCGTGGAGTAGAAGTGACAAATGAAACAAATCAATCATTAGCCAATATTTTATCGCATACACAGGAAACTACCTCCATTATTACGGCAATGGCTGAAAAAATTTCATTAACCCTTGAGTATAGCAATGCTGTAGCAAGTGAGTTTGTCCACGTTAACGCCTATGCTGAACAATCCGCTGCTAATACAGTTACTTCCGCAGCAGCAGCAACACAAGGCTCCGCTTCCATGCAAGAAATTAATGCAGCCGCCGCAGAGCTCGCCCAACAAGCAGACTACCTTCGTAATTTAGTGAGTGAGTTTAAGGTTTAATTGCCCTGAAGGAATGGAACAATAACATAATAAGGACAAAAAAACTCCCAGCAAAACTTCATGCTAGGAGTTTTCTTTATTTAAACAAGGAAAGATATTCAGTATAGCCTTCCTTTTCTAAATCCTCTTTTGGTATAAAGCGTAAAGCTGCTGAATTAATGCAATAGCGTAAACCTCCAAGCTCGGTAGGTCCATCAGGGAAAACATGCCCTAAATGTGAATCAGCATCCTTACTGCGAACCTCCACTCGGCGCATTCCATGAGATGTATCAAAATGCTCGGTTACTTCCTCTTTTTCAATTGGCTTTGCAAATGCTGGCCAACCACATCCTGAATCGAATTTATCGAGGGAGCTAAATAACGGTTTCCCTGAAACGATATCGACATAAATGCCATCTTCAAAGTGTTGATCATATTCATTACGGAACGGTGGCTCTGTTCCACTTTCTTGTGTTACATAGTATTGCATGTCAGTTAGTTCTTTTAAGCGTTGTTCTTTTTTCATTTTTCCCGCCCCCAGTGTTGCTCCTGAAACGCTTTGCGACCAGAACCAATCGAATAGCGCTCGTAGTGCATTGGATTTTTCTTATAATAATATTGATGATAGTCCTCAGCTGGATAAAACGTACTTGCTGGTAAGATTTTCACCGCAATCGGCTTATCAAATTTACCAGATGCCTCTAAATCCGCTTTAGAACGTTCTGCTAATTCACGTTGCTCCTCATTATGATAAAAAATGGCAGTTGTGTAGGATTCCCCACGATCATAAAATTGCCCACCGACATCTGTAGGATCTATTAATGTCCAAAATGTTGCAAGTAATTGCTCATAGGAATAGAGCTCATCGTCAAAGGTAATTTGTACTACTTCCACATGTCCTGTTGTTTCAGAGCATACTTGTTCATATGTCGGATTCACAACATGTCCACCCGTATAACCAGAAATCACCGATTCAATTCCAGGTGTTTCGTCAAAGGGCTTGACCATACACCAAAAACAACCACCTGCAAATGTTGCATATTGCTTTACCATTCATGTCACTCCTTATTCACCAGGAACAATAATTTCCAATAAAATTTTATCTTTTGGTAAATTTAACTCTTTTGCTCGAATACGAGACCCAGAAGCTATATTAATACGTGATAAATCAATATAAATTTCTGCCTTATTTGGATCTACTGTAATCCAAGAAGGAAATTCCACCGAGTCGCGCATAATTTTCATAGTCGTCTCAGGTGGAATATTCAACAGCCCTACATTCATACCTGTTTGCTTTAGGATAATATTCCCTTTGTCATCAACGATGGGATCAAAATTCATAGTGATTGGGATTTCTGTATAAAAAACGGTTAGCTTACTTCTTAGCTGAATATCATTACCAATCGTAAAATCCAATGGCAGAGGCGATCCTTTTGCAGCGTCCTTTAAATATTTCTTCGATATTGATTCTAATTCCTTCGTTGTTGTTTGAACAACGAGGACATTCCCTTTTACTTCACTTTCACCTTCTGAACTCTTTGCTACAATTACTCCATCAACTGGTTTTGTTGTTAAATACACGACGAGGAGGATTGCAAACAGCACTGTGCCTGCTAAGGCGAAAAATGCGATTTTCCATTTATTCATTTTGTCACTCCTCGAAGCCTATTTCATTGTTAATTTTTTGTTCCATTCCACACTGCTCCATTGCTGCAAGTATTCGTTCCGTCATTTTTTCATAGCCTTTTGCGTTTGGATGAAAGAAATCCGTATGATATACGAGCTCTTTGTTTGAATCAAATAAATCCTCTACCGAGATATAGCAGGCATTCGTATCTTCACTTGCTATGTCTTTTATGACATTATTCCACTCCGTTATAATTGTATCAAATTCATTGGCCTCATTTGTCACGATAGAGAATGGATTATAAAAACCAATCAGCAATAAGGGCACCGTAGGATTTTTAGCACGAATGCCAGCAACGATTTTACTATAGCGTTCCTTATATGCCAGCAATTCTTTATCAAAAGCATCTCGTTTCAAATTAAACAAATCCTGTCTAACTACCTTCATAACATCATTTCCGCCCATGGTTAATGAAATAAGCTGTGCATTTTGCAACTCTTCATCATAATGCCCTTTTTTCACTAATTTTAATAGCTGATCACTGCGTCTTCCTCTTTTTCCCCTATTGTCGACCTCTACATCAGAGATAGAGGGCCAAGCTTGCAAAGAATCTGTTAATCTACCTACAAAACCGTCTTGACTATACTCATCACCGACACCATCTGTTAATGAATCTCCAAGTGCCAAATAATGTAGTTGTTTTGCGTTTTCATCATCAATTTTCCGTAAATCCTCTGGTGATGGCTCAAAAAAATGCTCAAAAATTTGCGTCAACATATTCTTAGAGGTTTTTTCCTCGTCTTCTGTTTGTTGCTCATCCTGTTTCATATCTTGTTCCGTCCCTGCTTGCTCACCTTCAGGCTCTGCTTGCGGATTCGGTTCATCTATTGATATAGCACAACCACTTAGTACTAAGACGGTCAAAATTGACAAAATTAATATTCGCCAAATGCTCATTTGACCACCTTCCATCATTTGCTGTTTCTTCTATTATAGAATAGTTCATACTGCAATGAAAAGTGACGATACCTAGCTATTCCATAAAAAAAGTGTTTTTTACTGTAATGCCTACTTTTCCCTGCATTATAAAAATAAAAAGCCACTACAATACTTATGTAGTAGCTCCCGTCTATTATTCTGCAAAATAAATAAATCCAATCGCGCCAGGGCCAGTATGTGTAGAGATAATAGGTGATGTAAAGGCAATTTCTACGTCATTAAAGCCTGTTTCTTCAATCAACCCTTTTAATGGTTCACCCATCGTAATTAGTCCATCAGCATGAGAGATTCCTACTGCTTTTACGGTTTTACCAGCAGTATCAGCTTGAAATTGTTTAAATAAGTAATTTACAACCTGTTTATGGCTTCTAACTTTAGAAACAGGGTTGTATACCCCACCCTCTAAATTTGCAATTACTTTGATATTGAGTAAAGATCCGATAAAGCCTGTTCCTTTACCAATTCGTCCGCCCTTAATTAAGTTTTCCAACGTGTCTACAATAACATATAAATAAGTATTATCGCGCACTTTTTCTAGACGTGTCACGATTTCCTCGACAGTAGCACCTGTATCTCGCATTTTAATCGCCTCACGTAATTGAATGGCTAGTCCAATCGCAATAAAGCGTGAATCAATTACTGTGACATCTGCGTCTGTCAATTGTGCTGCCTGACGAGCGGATTCAACTGTTCCGCTCATACCGCCAGTCATGTGAATAGATATGATTTTATCCCCATTTTGACCTAGCTTATCGTACAATTCTTTAAACTTCCCTGGTGCAGGCTGGGAACTTTTTGGTAAATCTTTAGCATTTTTCATTAAACCTAAAAAAGGCTGTGGTTCTAAATCAACACCATCTATATATGTTTGCCCATCAATTTGAATCGTTAAAGGCACGATATGTATGCCATGCTGCGCTACTTCTTCCTTTGTTAAATCACAAGTTGAGTCCGTTACAATATGAATTCGTCCCACTTCGACACATCCTTTTACTTCATTAAAATTTATTATATAGACTAATGAAACATTATGTAAACATGACATTTGTCATTAGGTATCATACAATGATATTTATTTTGAAAACGCTACCTTTGCTACTATAGCGCTTAGTCGAGTACTTGTCTAACAATGTCCTTCATGGATTTAGACATTTATATGACACTTTTGATACTGAAGATATGACAAATGTAAATAGTAGGATGAAAATTATTGGGGTATAGTAAAAATACAAACGAAAGGAGTGTTTAAAATGATGGATTCATTTGACTATAAAACATGGAGAGAAGAATTGTGGAATGCCATTACGCATGGTATTGGGTTTATCGCTAGTATTCCAGCATTAATTGTTCTTATTTTAGCGGCTGTACAAACAGGTGGAGCGCTTCAAATAACAACTTTTAGTATTTTCGGTGCCTCTGTCATCATTTTATTTTTAATGTCAACACTGCTACATAGCATGCCTGAAAAATATAAATACTTTTTCTCTATACTTGATCATTCTTCTATTTATATTTTAATTGCAGGAACCTATACACCTTTTCTGTTAATTGCGATTGGCGGCACTTTAGGCATTACCTTATTATGTATTATTTGGTCCCTTGCTCTATTAGGTGTTCTGTTTAAATGCTTCTTTATTAATCGATTTGAAATACTTTCTTTAATTTTTTATATCGGTATGGGTTGGTTAATTATTTTTGCAATAAAGCCTATCTACCTTTACTTAGGATTTAATGGCTTTGCTTTACTGTTAGCAGGTGGGCTTTTTTATACAATTGGTGCCATTTTTTACGCTTGGCGGTCACTTCCCTACAATCATACAATCTGGCATCTTTTTGTATTAGCTGGCTGTGGATCAATGTATGCTTGTGTTTATTTTTACTTATAAATATTCAAAATGAAAATCGCTCTTTTTTGATAAAGGAGCGATTTTTCACCTTGATGTATAGTTTGTCCAAATTCATTTATCCATTGATATTGGGGCACCAGCAGTATGATACTTCAATATCAATATTTAGGTTTTTACAATATTATATATTCATACTGTATTGTAAGATTTGTTTTTCTCTTTCCTTTTGACCAGCTATACCAGTTTTAAGAAGTTTCTGTTGGTTCTGTGTATCTTCTAATGATTTTAACAATTGATTTGCTAATTTTTGCGTAATCATATCTTTTATGTCGCCAGAAGCCTCTTCTTTTTCTTCCTTCTTGGATAATTTCACTTCTCTAATAATTACTTTTTCTCCATTTTCTTTCGTTACTATATGACGTATATACCCATTTTCTTTTTTTATTTCATACGTTGCTTTCTTTTTATTGTTTCTAAGAAATAAATCATCCGATAAACGATTAAAACCATCTTTTTTTAATACACTAAAATAATTACTGCTCCCTAATTGAACATTCAGAGCACCCATCCCCCTATCTTTACAACCAATATTTATATACTTTCTATCGTCATAATAATTTTTATTTAAATATTTCTTTTTTCTCAAAGCTTAGGTTTATTTTCAAGATTCTCGAGCCTTTCTGATGGTGGTTTTTTGTAGCTCAATCTTGTTCAATGCGTTTACTCGTTATTACCCAAATCTCTAATGCTATTCATTAGGAATACTTTAACAGTGATTTACCTATTCAGCCAATCTCTATTTACGTTCAAAAATCTGATATTCGAATGTATAACCCTCTGGTGTAGTTTCTGGCTTTTCTGAGGATACTTGTACAAAATCCTGTTCATATTTCGGGAAATAGGTATCCCCATTAAAAGAATGATTAATTTTTGTAATATACAAACGATCTGCGATAGCCATCGATAGGCGGAAAATTTGCTCCCCTCCTATAATCATAATTTCCGGAACATCACCAGCAAGGACAAGGGCTTCCTCTAAACTTGTGACTGTTTCAATCCCTTCTGCATGATAGCTTTCGTCACGAGAAATTACGATATTTCGACGACCAGGTAGTGGTCTGCCAATCGATTCAAATGTTTTACGACCCATAATCATCGGCTTGCCCATTGTTTTATTTTTAAAATATTGTAAATCTCCAGGTAAATGCCATGGCATACCATTTTCATAACCAATCACATAATTAGTATCATGTGCCACAATTAAAGAAATCATCTTGTCCCTCCAAATACTTTCATTCATCTTATTATAAACAATTTTTACTGTGACAATTAGCATATTTCTGCTCATTCATAAATTTTTCGATATTAAATCCTAGTAATATTATATGAATAGTTTATAATAGAGTTATCGAATATAAAAAGGATGGATGATGATGACAAAACTAACAAATGAGGCGATTCACTACATTGAAGCAAATAACATTTCTATTCCGTATTATGATTTAACACCTGCTGAGGCTCGTGCTATTCGAGCAGTACCAAAATGGGAGTCAACACAGGCTCCACAGCTTGCTTCGATTACAGATAGAAAAATAACTGTCCGAGATGGTGCAAAAATAGAGGTTCGTATTTATAAACCTACTTTTGACAAAATACTCCCAGTCATTGTTTATTATCATGGGGGTGGTTGGGTATTCGGTAATTTAGAATCTTCTGATGCAGGGTGCCAGCTATTGGCAGAAAAAGCTGAGGCAATTGTTGTATCTGTTGATTATCGTCTAGCGCCAGAATATCCATTCCCTATTCCGCTTCACGATGCCTATGACAGTTTAGTATGGGTTTACGAAAACATTGTGCAATTTGGTGGAGATGCAACAACTTTAAGCGTAGCTGGTGATAGCGCAGGTGGAAACTTAGCAACGGTTGTAGCCTATCTAGCAGCTACATTAAATGGCCCAGCAATTCAAGCACAGGCACTTATTTACCCAGTCGTAAATGTAGATTTTACAACAGCATCCTACAGTGCTTATGGAGAACATTATGGTTTAGACAAACAAGGGATGCAATGGTTTGCAGGGCATTACACAGATGGACAAAACTATAAAGATCCACTTGTCTCCCCGCTTCAGATTGAGGATGTAAGTGTTTTACCAAAAACAATTATTATTGCCGCAGAAGCGGATGTTCTCTATGATGAGGGTCTTGCATATGCACAAAAACTTGCCGATGCAGGCGTAACAGTTGAGCATATCAACATGACTGGATTAATCCATAGCTATTTTAGCAAAATGAACTTCTTTGAAGAAGCGACAATACAAACAGCTGAAAAAATTGCTAGTTTCATGAAATAAGTTTGTCTATTAGCATAAAAGAGTGCGATAATAGAGCAAAATGCTTTTTAAAGGATGACAACATGACACAAACGATTGCTTTACAAATTAAAAACCCCTTTGCCGATCAATTAAAAAAAGGCTATCCTCTTATTTCAAAGGATGCTGTTGACGTTGGTCAACTGCCTAAAGAAGAAGGTTCCCTATTAAGACTGCTGGATAGCCATCAACGTTTTCTTGGCTTAGGCTACTATGGTATACAAAATAAAGGCATTGGTTGGGTATTAACAACAGATGTCAACGAAAAAATAGACAAAGCTTTTTTTATTAGAAAATTTACAAAGGCACTTGCAAATCGTCAGAACTTCTTTGATGATCCTAATACAACAGCCTTTCGAATTTTTAATGGTGAAGGTGATGGTATAGGTGGTATCACCATTGACTATTTCGATTCTTACTATCTAGTGAGCTGGTATAGTGCCGGTATCTATTTATGGAAGGATATGATATACGAAGCACTTGCTGAGACAGTAAACTTTACAGCCATTTATGAGAAAAAGCGATTTGATCTTAAAGGGCAATATATGGAACAAGACGATTTTGTTATGGGGACTCCTGGTGAATTCCCAATCATTATTTTGGAAAATGGCATGAGCTATGCTGTTCATTTAAATGATGGCGCAATGACAGGTATTTTTCTCGATCAACGAGAAGTAAGGCTTGCGATTCGTGACCACTACGCAGACCATAGGAATATGCTTAATACGTTCTCCTATACTGGAGCATTTTCTGTTGCGGCGATACTTGGTGGAGCAATTAAAACGACAAGTGTCGATGTAGCAAAACGCAGTCTAGCCAAAACAATTGAACAATTTAGTGTCAATAACATAGACTACGAATCACAGGATATTAAAGTAATGGATGTTTTTAATTATTTTAAATATGCACAGCGTCATCATTTGAAATATGATCTTGTTGTTTTAGATCCACCCAGCTTTGCACGGACAAAGGAAAGAACGTTCTCAACAGCGAAAGACTATCCGAAATTGTTAATTGACACAATTGCCATCACAGAGAAAAATGGTATTATCGTTGCTTCAACCAATAACGCAAGCTTTGGTATGAAAAAGTTTAAAAGCTTTATTGATCAGGCCTTTAAGGAAACGCATACCCGCTATAAAATTGTTGAGGAATACAGCCTGCCGAAGGATTTCCGTGTACCACGTGAATATCCCGAATTTAATTACTTAAAGGTTGTTTTTATAAAAAAAATGGACTAAATGCTATCGAGACAGAATCACCTCCCTATGATTCTGTCTTTTTGTTCGGATAAATTTCTTGTTTATTATATAATGTACTTACAAATTATAGGTAATTGGAGATGATTAAATGGCGTATATTCGTGAAAAATTAATGATTACAACTGAAAGGCTAGTCCTGCGATTATTTCAAGCATCTGACGCAGAAACGGTGGCAAAGCTTTGCAATAACTATAATATTTATAAAAGTACATTGTACCTGCCCTATCCATATAGTTTGAATGATGCGTTGTCATGGATTGAACGCCATTACGATCATTTTATGGAGGATATTTCGTACGAATTTGCAGTAACTGATAAAGAAACTGGCAAATTATATGGAGCAATTGCATTATCGAATAACAAACGTTTTAATCAAGGAGAAATTGCCTATTGGATTGGTGAGCAATATTGGGGAAAAGGCTATGCAACAGAGGCAGCGCAGTCAATCGTACAATTCGCTTTTGAAGAAAAGAAACTGCACAAAGTGTTTGCACGATTTTTTTCAACAAACCCTGCTTCTGGAAAAGTAATGAAGAAAATTGGTATGACACAAGAAGGAATATTAAAGGATCATATTATAAAAGACGGTAAATACGAGGATTTAGTATTTTATGGAATTATTAATCAATAGTTTAGTAATTTTTTTCTTTAAAAAGGAGGCCTAAGAAGCTATTTTAGCCCTTAAGCCACCACCCTCTATTTCTTATAGGTATTTGACAAACCAATCTCGAATATATTCCAATCTATTCATTCTTAACGTTGGTTTCCCGCTTCTTGAAAGTTCGTGATTGGATTCGGGGAAGCGAATAAATTTTGTTTCTTTTTTACGATGCTTTAAGGCGATAAACAATTGCTCTGCCTGTTCAATCGGGCAGCGATAGTCTTTTTCGCTGTGTAAAATTAACAGTGGAGTCTGTACATTGTCCACATATTTCAGCGGAGAATGATGCCAAAGCTTTTCAATATCGTCTAGTTCCGCTTGGATTTGCCAGTCTGTAAAGTAATAGCCAATATCACTTACACCGTAAAAGCTAATCCAGTTAGAGATGGAGCGTTGCGTAACAGCCGCTTTAAAACGGTTTGTATGGCTAACAATCCAGTTAGTCATAAATCCACCATAGCTTCCTCCTGTCACGCCAAGTCGGTCTTGATCAATAAATTCATACTGTTCCAATGCATAGTCAACAGCAGCCATAAGGTCTTGATAATCATTGCCACCATAATCACCTCGGACTGCATCAACAAATTTTTGACCGTAGCCATGGCTACCGCGAGGATTCGTATATAGTACCGCAAAACCTTGCGCAGCGAGTATTTGAAATTCGTTAAAATAGGTATGGGCATACATTGCGTGCGGACCACCATGGATTTCAAGAATAAGTGGATATTTTTCCCCCTCCTCATATCCGATGGGCTTCATTATCCAGCCGCTTACTTTCCAGCCATCTGCCCCTTCAAATTCAATAGCTTCTGGAACAGATAGTATTCTTGACCTTAAAAACTCTTCGTTAACTTTAGTGAGCTGTTCCTTTTCACCAGTTTTTAAATTGACGTAAAATAGATCACCAGGATTTGTTGTAGTACTTATGGCAACAACTGCTTTATCATTTTGTGAATCAAGTGAAAAACCATAGACATACTGATTATCATGAATCGCTGGATATATTTCTCCAGCAACATTTCCAAAATAAATGGCTGCATTTCCGTGATCTGTCACTTGGAAGTAAAAGCTATGACTGTCATTCATCCATTGGACACGTGGAGCCACTACATCTTGTAGAAAATCTCCGACTACAAAATCTCCGACAGGAGCGTCAAAATCACTTGTTACATTTGTTAAATTGCTCTGCTCCAAATCATACATCCATAGCTTTGCTTGTGTTGCGTTTTCAAATTCTCTCTCACTTCCAAGAAAAGCGATGTATCCACTGTTCGGCGACCATGAAGTTTGATAGAACATCCCCGTTCCTTCTGTTAGTTGGCGCGTTTGTTTCGTTTCTACATCCAATAAATAAATATCATTATAGAAAGAAAAATCTGCATCCTCTGTTAAATCAGCCAGATAAGCCAGATATTTTCCATTTGGTGACCATGTATCCAAATGGAAATGATGGCTTCCTGTCGTCACTTGTTCCAGCTCCCCTGATTCAAGATGGACAATGGCAATGTGAGTATATTGATCCATATCGATAAAACCAGCAGCATCTGATTTATACTTCATGTTGTCTACTTCAAGTGGTTTAAGTTCTTTTTCCTCTTTCTTATCATCTTCTGCTTTATCAAAGATGTCTTCATTTTTACCAAGCTTTACGGAGAAGGCAATTTTCTTACCACATGGAGACCATACAGGTGATGTCGCACCGTTTTTACAATGCGTAACTTGTTTGGCCTCTCCACCTGTTTTAGCAAGCACAAAAATTTGTGGCTTACCAGTTCTCGTTGATACAAACGCAATTTTGCTGCCATCAGATGACCATACAGGTGAATTCGTTTTATCATCACCAAATGTCCATTGTAGAGGATTTTTTTCAGTCAAATTTATATAAAATAAATTAGATACATAGTCATTCTTTTTTTCATCAATATAAGTTTCTACATAAACAACTTCTGTTCCATCAGGTGAAACTTGTGGATTTGATACTGATTTTAATCGATATAAATCTTCTGGTTGAATCCCATGTTTCATAACTATTCGCTCCTTCTTGTTGAAATTCTTACATAGTATTTTATTTCGATACACTAAGTATTTTCCCTGCTTAAAAGAAAAAGTTTTTTAAGCCTATGTAATCTTTTATATGTGAAGAAGTATTTTACAATGACGAGGCTTCTTACAAGTGACACCATACTGATAAGACTAGTTTTTAGAATTCAAGGCCTATGTCCCAATAGTCAGCCGTTTTTGTTCTACGATAAAATTTATAAAAAGGTTCATTTGGTCGAGCATGTTCCTTGTAGAGTAAAATAATTGCATGGAGATAGCTTTCAATTTGGTTAACGGGAATTCGTTTAGCAAACAATGTTCCCGCTTGAGCATTTGCCCCCATTGGCACCGCTCCCAAATAAACATCAAAGCTATCCTTTTGATAAATGAGGGCGATATCATCATAGACAGCATTATAGCAAGCCGAAGCACAGCCATTGACATTTAAGCGTAATCTTGCAGGAACTGTCATCCCTTCTAATGAATCATATAATTGCTCTGTTATAGGAGCCGCCTCCATTTTATCGCCATCACAGAAATCACATGCCTTCATGGCAACGATCGGACCTTGCTTTGCTACGTATAGTCCTGCTTTTTGTAGCTCGTTAATAGCTTCTCCTAGACCAACAGTGGGAATGGATAATAATATACTGTAGGATGCAGAGTATTTAATAGCACCTGTGTCTCCAACGACCTTTGCGATTATTTGAAATTGTGTTGGAGTATAATGCTTATTAATAATTCCAGGACTTACCGCAAGGCGAGTAAATTCTCCCTGATGATTTAGCTTTTCAAAGGTTTTCTCTGGTATGTTCATATTAAATGCATTCATGTATGATATCTCCTTATGAAAAAGGAGCCAGCAAAAAGCTAGCTCAAATTTTAAAAGTTATCTGGGTAAAAGCCTTTTGCCAAAATTTGAATTGCATCTGCGGCACGGACTCCTTCAGATGCTGCAGATAGTGGTAAAATAACAAAACGTTCGTTTTTCACAGCTTCTGTTTCTTTTAATGCTGGGTCATTCTTTAAGAAATTAATTTTTTCCTCAGCAGATGTCTCTCCATAATCAATGACAACTATCACCTCTGGATTACGCGCAACTGCATCTTCCTTTGAAACAGTTGTCCAACCTGACTCCACGTCACTAAAAATGTTTTTGCCCCCTGCAATCGTTACCAACTCATTCATAAAGTTTTGCGCTGCTGTAAAGACTTCCTTATCACCGCTATCAAAAACTAAAACAGGTAGCTCTTTGCCATCCTGTGGCAATTTGGCACGAATATTATCTACATCTTTTGTCATTTGATCAATCAAAGCTTCTCCACGATCTTCGACACGGAATATTTTTGCGATATTACGAATATCTATGAATATATTCTCTAAAGTTGGCTTTGTCATATTGGAGGCTGTATGTAGATATGTGTGAATTCCTAATGCCTCAAGCTCTTCAGGAGTACCAACACCTTTTTCACTAAAGGCGCTTTTCCATCCTCCATATAAAAAGTCTGCCTCTGCATCAATAACCTGTTCCTTTGTAGGATATTGGTCAGCTAATACAGGCACTTTATCGTAAGCAGCTTGGAAAGGCTCATAAATTTTATCATCTAAATAGGCTGTACCAACCATTGAATCCTCTAAGCCTAAAGCTAGCATAATTTCTGTCACATGTTGGTTTAAGCTAATTGCTTTTTTGGGTGCTTCTTTATAAACCTGTGTTGTCCCATTATTGTCAATCGTTACTTCTGCCGTTGCCGCTTGTGATGGTTCAACCTTCTCCCCTTGTGCCGCTGATTCTTTATCTTCCTTCGCACTACATGCTCCTAAAATAGCCATCAATGCAAGTGCAAAGACAAGCCACATGCTGTTCCATTTCTTCATGTCCTTTTCTCCTTTGATGTTAAATATATAGTAAGAAATCCGTTGACTTCTTTGCTACCATGTTTTTGTTATGTACTGTGTAACAAATTGAAAAAGGGCATAAAAAAATCCCCTTGTTTCCAAGAGGTTCGCATAGTGAAATAATGGCTTTTGACCTGATTCACTATCCCCATCCTCGTGGTTAAAGTAAAGAATAATATTGGCAGGTATCCTGGCTTAGGTTCATCATCTATACGCCTTCCCATATTGTCATTACAGTGGCATTTTGTATAGACTCCCCATTTACAGTTGCGGGACAGCATCGGATTTGCACCGATTTCCCTTTTAAGCAAATGACTAAGGCCATTTGCACCAATATAAAGGTATTATTGTTTGTTATAAATATTATTGATAGACTAGCAAAAGAAATTTCCATTCGCAATCTCACAAAAAAATCCATTTACTAATTATTTTTATAATTATAGCACTATTCTTACATAATCGAGAACTATTTTACATTAATAATTTTTCATAATCATTTGATTTGGAGCACAATTATGACATATTCATATTTCTTGAATTCAACAAAATTCTGTTACAATGAAATGGACGGATTTAGAGAAACGAGGATTATTTTATGCATAAAACTATTGGAGTCCTTGCTCATGTGGATGCAGGAAAAACAACATTCTCAGAGCAATTATTATTTCATACAAAAAGTATTCAGGCTCGTGGGCGGGTGGATCATCAGGATACATTTCTGGATAATCATGAGTTGGAGCGTCAACGTGGCATCACAATTTTTGCTGAGCAAGGTCGGATGACAATTGGCAACGATACCTATACATTAATCGATACACCTGGACACATCGACTTCTCCCCTGAGATGGAGCGTGCGATTCGTGTTATGGATTATGCCATCATTGTGATTAGTGCAGTTGAGGGCTTACAGGGGCATACGGAAACAGTCTGGCACCTATTACGTCAGTATCATATTCCAACCTTCTTTTTTATCAATAAAATTGATCGTGAAGGTGCAGCAGTGGATAATGTTATGGCACAGCTTCAAAAAGATTGCTCTAAGGATGTACTACTAGTAAATGAAATGTTCCATTCGGATTATATTCCTTCTAACATAATGGAATGGCTAGCTGAACGTGATGACAATCTTTTGGATGCTTTTCTTAATGAAACATTAGATAGTGGTAGCTGTTTTGCCCAACTCAAAGCGATGATTAAACAGGAAAAGGCATTTTTGTGCTTTACTGGCTCAGCATTAAAAGATATCGGCATAAAGGAATTCCTTGCACAACTCCCGCTGCTTACTGAAACACATTTCAATGCTGCTGCACCATTTAAAGGTGAAGTCTTTAAAATTCGACATGATGGCCATCAACGTTTAACTTTTATTAAAGCATTACAGGGAACCTTGCATATTCGAGATGAGTTTTCTTTTGGAGACGTAACCGAAAAAGTGACGGAAATAAGGTTATATAACGGACATCGTTATGAAGCCGTACAGGAAGTGACAGCTGGCGAAATTTTTGCTGTAAAAGGGCTTAGTTTAGCAAATATTGGTGCAATCCTCGGAAGCTCTAGTAACCCACAGCCCTATGAGTTAGTGCCAACTCTTCAGGCCAAAGTACAATACAAGGGAGACCAGCATATAAAGGAAGTCTTAAAAATCTTTCGTATCCTTGAAGCGGAAGAGCCTTCATTACGTGTGATTTGGCATGAAAAATTTCAAGAAATTCAAGTACATATTATGGGGGTTATCCAGCTTGAGGTCCTTATTGAAGTGCTAAACAAGCGTTTTTCACTAGCCATTTCATTCGGGGAGCCACAGATATTATATATGGAAACAATTGCATCAACTGTTACAGGATATGGTCATTTCGAACCTTTAAAGCACTATGCAGAAGTACATTTATTAATGGAGCCAAGTGCACGCGGTACTGGTATTACATTTGTCAATGCATGTCATACGGACGATTTATCCGTTGGGCATCAACGACTGATTGAAAAGCACTTATTCGAGCGCGAACATCATGGATTACTAACAGGCTTTCCCGTAACTGATATTCGTTTTACGCTTTTAACGGGGCGTGCACATATTAAGCATACCGACGGCGGCGATTTTCGCGAGGCCACATTCCGAGCATTACGGCAAGGGCTTGAGCAAGCGGAGAACATCCTACTGGAACCCTACTACCGCTTTAAGTTAAAAGCATCTACCGATTTTATCGGCCGCATAATGACAGATATTCAACAAGCATCCGGTACATTTGACCCTCCAATTGTTTCAGAAGAGGATGTCATGATTACTGGTCGTGCTCCTGTCGCGACATTTATGAGTTATAGTACGACCTTTGCGGCCTACACCAATGGTAAGGGTGTGCTTTCTCTACAATTTGATGGCTACGATGCGTGTCATAATACGGAAGAAATTATTACTCAAATCGGCTACAATAAAAATGCCGATCCTGAATATACATCCGCAAGTATTTTTTGCGCAAAAGGAAAAGGCTATTCCGTTCCATGGTATGAGGCACAAGCAGCAATGCATTGTATCAAATAATTTAGAAAAGTAGAAACAGGACATGGGAAATTGATACCATGTCCTGTTTACTGTAGATTCTATTAATTCTGGTATTGAGAGGATATTGATTAATCTGAGCGGATTTCTTCTTGACCTGAGCAGTTTTTTGACTTGCCTGAGCGGGTTTCCCTTGTATCCGAGCAATTTTTTGGATGACCGGAGCGGGTTTCTCCCGTACCCGAGCAATTTTTTGGATGACCAGAGCGGGTTTCTCTTTTACCCGAGCAATCTTTGAGATGACCGGAGCGGGTTTCACCTGTACCCGAGCAATTTTTGGGATGACCGGAGCGGGTTTCCCATGTAACTGAGCTATTCTTGAGCTGACATGAGCAGTTTTATCTTGAACCCGAGTTGTTCTTGGATTAACTAGAGCAATTTTCACTGACCTGAGCTGCTGTTTTTTCTATAATGCCCGTACATTTTGCCTTGTGTCTTTGAAAAGGCGATAAGAAGGTTCTACAACAGCATAGCTATGGGAATTCGAAAAGTCTGTTAACATTTTGCCTGGTCTACTTTTCAAAAGTTGCAAATTATCAATTAATTGCAGCAATAGCTCATGACCATTACCACGCGGATGCCAGTTTAAATGATAATCATTTAGTTCCTTCACGGCTTGTAAAAAATGCTTATACTCACGTTCCACTAGACTAATAAGTTTGTTATCCTGAGCAATCCATGATAAATCTTCCAAATAAGTTTCATAAAAGCGCATCACAATCGAGCACAATAAATCATTGACACGAGCAGCACTTAATACAGGCTTAGGCTCTACAGAAAATCGTTCTAGATTTGGTTTGGAACGGGTTGAATCGATGCGTGTAATTAAATGATAAAGTTCGCCATCCACCTCATACACAATTGGATTTGTTGGCATATACATCATAAAGCTATTTGTTTTCGTTTTCAGGTTCTCTGTTATCTCTGCCCTTGCGAAAAGATGTCCATTAAATTCCTCATTTTGAATCCAAATAATATCCTTGTTATATAAAATTTGTTCAAATAGTCGCTGATTACTAATAAGACGGGTTGCAAGTAATTGATCAACAAGTGATTCCACAACCATTCTTGTTTTTGCTTGCTTGGCAACTTCAGTGCGTGGCTGCTTACAAATTTTCATATCCTCAAAGTGTGTTTCCTGTGCTGACCATACATGAATATTCGTCATATGTGCATCCTCTTTTCGTACATATTTTCAAAACGGAAGTCATCAGTAAAAAAAGGATTTCCTTCATATTAGAGGAAACCCTTCAATTTATTGTTTTCGTTCATCACAAAAGGTCAAACAATACCCAAATCTAAATGTATGGGAACTCATCCACATACCTTTATTTAATTTGGGCGTTTGACGTACTGTGACAAACAGAGCATTCTGTTTTGTCAACATGCCACCTCCTATTCCTCGTAGGGTTATGGTGTGTACTCATAATAGGCAGGTATCCTGACTTATGGTCATTGCTTCTTTTCCCCTTCCCGTTGAAAACAGTGGTATTTGAAAAGTCGCTCACATTTACAGTTGCGGGACAGTGTCGGATTTGCACCGACTTCCCTTTTCAGTAAATTGCACGCAATTTACACCTATTATTACACGCTATTCAGTTGTCAAGGAATCGAGTGTACTCCACATTCCTTATAGATTATTAAAATCAATTGTAAATGTGTGTGAATCAAAAGTCAATTATCACAACATTTTACAAACAACTAATACTAATCATCGTTGCTTTATTTTATCTATCAACTTCTGAAATTCGTTCAACACTTCATCGAGTTTAGTTTGATCGTAATATACTTCTGCAGCTTCATCTCGCGCCATCTCTTTCAAAACCCCCTCGGATTTTCTACGCAGCATATATTGAATAACCTCGATTTCTTTACCACTATACTTTCTAACCTTATTCAATGAATCAGCAAAATTATCGTCTACTTCACACATTAAATCTGCGTAACTAGTTAATGTTTTGTCCGTAATATTTAGCTTCTTTAATACGTCCTTAACCGAATGTCTTTTTTTTAACATCCGTATCACCTCCATTTATAATTCGGAGTATATACGGAAAGAAATCGCATGAAAATAGGCTTTGGAGACTTATTAACAAACTATTTAAAAAGGTATTTACGGCACTTTTATTTTGGGCTATTATTTATGTAGAATTTAAAAAACGAGTTACGGGCATGGGGATTCCTACGCTCTTTTTTTTAACGCAAAATTGACGCAAGTTAAATCTAGATAATACTATTCCTAAAATAGGAATAAATAACATATATAACCTCACAATAAGAAGCTTTCAGACGATTCCACACGTACAACTATCCAATTCAACGATTCTCGATGCCTATGACATCGCAAAAAAAAGGCTTGTTTTAAAAAAGGTATCTGTAATTATCGGACAGTAGAAAGCGCCTGTAGGAAGTAGGCGGCTTGGGGGATTTTCGAAATTGTTAACGTTGAATCAACGCATTGAATATAGAATGAATAAATATTCGTTTTCAACTTCCGATAATATAAGATTATGTAAACTAAAAGCAATGTCAAACTGTTGATACGACAACGTTTCGCTACTTCCGTGCAACAACAAGCTATACACAATTTTATACATCATTGATATACTGCATTTCTTGCGACTACCTTTGTTTGAACATCTGTTACAATACTGCATAAAATGCTGTATAAAATAACGGTTAAATTGTCAGATAACGATTTGTTTTCAAGGTAGCGCGTCCACCAGCGCCTTCTGCCCGATGTTTCTCCGTATTTCGGAATTAAACGGAAGCATCAACGCCACTTTAACGCAAAAAAAAAGACGGCAGTCAGCCGAAGCCAACCACCGCCAATATAATACTTTTCCGCTCTAAAGCGTTGATATATCGCTATTTATGCTTTGCTCTGAAACTTGCTAACTTAGCCGCCACTGCGGATTCGTCAACTTTTTCCGATTTATCCTCATATTCCACTCGGTCGATTAGCATCCCCTGATTCTGCATGAATAACTTCGTCATTGAAGCGTTACCTAACTCGGATTCACGGATGACTGCATTCATGATACGCGCTCGATGTTCCTTAGTATAAGTATCGGTCATAGCGACTTTGTAATCTAACATAGCGTCTAGTTTCCGCCAGTTATATAGCGTACGTACTTCGATTCCTAGTTCGTCAGCAATCTGCTCAAAAGTACGGCGTTGCTTCGGTGGTAAAATATCATTCTCAAATAGTAAGTTTGCAGCTCTCACCTGTTCCGCTGTTAATTTCTTTAAGATTTCGTTTAGTGTTCGCGTAGCCATTCCGCTAATTCCTCCCTTTTCATTGCGTAATATTCATAAAATGTCCCTTGTTTATCTTCACCATAACCATCGTCATAGCGTTCTTTATAATAAACGTGGTAAGGATAATCGTTGATACTATTAGCAATCATCTCTGCCAACTTCGCATAATCTAATTGTGACTTGCCTTCAATCGCTGCCTTTAGAAAAACTTTCGATATAAATAAGCATTTAAATCGTAGTGAGCTGTCTTTACATTCTGACGCAATATCTAATAACGCTTGCCATTCCAGTAGCTTCGGTGAATCGCCTGTGAAAACTTCTTTTACTTCAAGTAATAGTGATGCGTATTCTTCAAGAAATATATTAATTTCGGGCAAATACTTGTAATACGCTTCTTCTGCCCAAACATCACTTACGACTGGCTTATATGAAGGTTGCTGTAAGATACAATAACCTTGTTCAATGTCTCTCGCTTCCTTTTCCTCGTCTAGCTGTTTAATCCGCTCTCTTAATTCCTCAATCGTTAGAAAACGTCCCATTTACTCGCCTTCTTTCGCTGTAATAGAAAAGACAAGCAACGCTTTAATAGCCGATGCCTGCCCGTTTGTTTAAATTATTTACGAAACACTAATGCCGTTAGGATTGACAGGTAATCGCATACTTTCTGCATTATTATTATATGAAAGCCAAAACTCTATGCTCATCCGCTCACCCCTCGTTTCTCTAGTATTTTCGCTACAAGTGCGTCAGCAATACGATTTATATCGGCATCTTCACGCACTGTTATCTGATCCGCAAGTTTTGCTATTGAAATGCTGCCCGAACCGTTTCCTTCCGAATATTCTCGATTCTCTCGCGCAGTTAAAACGCGTTCACCTTTGTGGAGACGCGCTGAATATCCGTCATAGGGTACGGAATCTAGTCCACTATAATGAGATTTCTTACCGCCTTTTTTATCGTCGCCAGCACCGATTATATTTCCGACGAAGTTTACGCCCGCGCTGATTCCGTTACTAATCCAGCTCGGCAGCTTAGCGCTAGAGATAAATCCGATAAAGTCTTTTACATGTCCGTATGCAGTCGAAACCCATCCGCTTAATGATTCGAACCACCCTTGTACGACTGATAGAGCGTCTGAGAAAGCATCGAACGCATTCTTAACGCCAGTTAGGATGAAGTCTACTAACGGAGATAAAACGTTATCCCAAGCCCATTTAATTATCGTAGATAAAGCCTCCCAAGCAATTCCTAAAGCCGTAAGAATTGGTTTTGCGATTGCCCATAACGTCGAGAATAACTGTACTAGGAACGAGATTGCCGGAGCGATTACGTTGTTGAAAACAATCATCGCAATATCTCCGATGACCTGTAGGATATTCCAGAATCCACTTAGGTATGGCTCGATAATCGTCCATACATTCGAAATGATGTCGGCGATAGTGGAAAACGCTTGGGAGAACGTTTCTTTCAGTCGCCCAAAAACGCCTTTGAGTTGACTAAATTTTTCGGTAGCATACGTTCTAAATTCTTCGAACTTCGTTTTAATTGTTTCGAACGAACCTTCTCCGAAAATTTTATCAAAAACTCCGCCAACGCCACCTGTCTTAAAGGCCTCTGTCAGTTCCGCCATTTTCGACTTGATTCCGTCTACTACAGAATTAACTTGTTTGGCAATATCCGGTGGGAATAGCGCATTTATCAACCCACTTGTACCTCCGCCCTTAAATGCGGACCATAGCTCTTTTACTTTGCTGACGATACCGTCGATAGCTCCACGGAAGGTTTCGCTATTGTCATAAAGCGCTTTGAATCCGATTGCTGCTGCGGCTATTCCTGCAGCAATTAACGAGACTGGATTTGCCAACGCAGAAATTGTTCCTACTACAGCTAACGCAGCTACAAACGTACCAATCGCTCCTGCTACGTAAGCTATTTGTGTTCGCCATTTCACGAAAATATCGTATAAAGCAATCGCTTTGTCTGTGGCTTTAGCAAGCATCCCTCCCAATTTATTACTGATAGATGTCGTATCAAGACCGTCAAACATTTTATTTAGTCGCCTTAAAAATTCTCCTAGCTTTGTATTACTTTCCATTCCCATGTTTCTGAAGAACGTTTGTGACTTCTCTTCGAGTTGAGACCACAATCCTTTTGTCGTATTTCCCATCTTATTAACCATTTCATCTGTAACGCCCATTTTGGTTAATAATTTATCCAAACCGGCCATCTTAGCAGACATGCCGTCCATTTTAGTGATTTTTTGCAATTCCTTTTTATCTAGTCCGACTGCCTCGTACATTGAAACGTAGTCACCTTGCATAAGCTCTTTTGTTGAGAAAGCCGCCTGTTGAGTGTCTACGCCTGAAAGCGCCTGTATACGTTCAACTAGTCCCCAAACTTGTTTTAATTCATCAAGGTTCTTACTGATTCCTATGAATGCTTTTGAGTTTGTCATCATATCCGTACTGTTCAATACCGGACTATCAATTGCAGCCTTCTCAACCATTTGAAGGTACTTTTTTGCTTGCTTATCATCGCCAAACATACCGCTAATGGCCATCGCATTTTGCTCGTAGTTTGCTGCAGCCCCAATTGTCAAATTTAGCAATTTAGCAGCACCGTTCGCTCCTACGTATGCGCCAGCTAGCCCTATTAATGCGGATTGCATCCCACGTAACGACGCACTAAGTCCGTTTGCACCTACGCGCAATGAAGTAACTCGAGTTGCAAATCCACCCATACGATTTGATGCCGAAGAAACTGCACCACCAAAACGGTTGGTTGCCGATTGCGCTCTCGACATACTATCGCCAGTTGTTCTGCTTGCACGGTTCATTTGCTCCATCATCTGAGTGATTCGTCTAAGACGCGATGTGCCTTGATCACGTACACGAAACACGGCTGTCAAATTTACGGCCATATCAGAAGCCCCCAGTACGCTCGGAGACTTTTATGATCTCCGCAAAAACATCGTCACTTTGTCTAAGAGCCTGTTTTCTAAATTTCTCTTTATTTGTCCTTAAAAATTTAACTACTAATTCAATTGATTCTTTAACATCGCTCGATAGCTTAGTTAGTTCAGGATCAACAACTCCATTAAGTTGGAATTTTAATGATTCAAGTTCTCTCATCCTATCTTTGTGACCACCGTTTGCTCTGAAAAAGTTAGGTGGCAACGAGTTAATTGCGAGTAAGCCCGCATCTTTTATGATTGCTAGTTGTTGTTCGGCAGTTAATTCCATCCCTTATATCCCCCTAGTGGTTTTATGAATAGAAAAAGACACAACGTCGATTAAAACGTCATGCCTTTTGCGTTAATATTGCGGTATTCAGTTTGTCGTTGATTCTTTTTCTTCATTTGCTTCAACTTGTCGTTTAATTTGTGCATATAGAACTCGATCACTATCTAAACCTGATACGCGAGCCATTTGCATTGCTGCAGAAATGTCTTCACGAGTAACTGTTTCAGCCTCTAAAAGTTTTGTTAGTTCTGTACGCACGATATTGTAATTTGTCATAATTATCTACCTACCTTTTCCGTTTGTTCCACTGACTGTTGTGCGGCTCGTTTAACGTTTGCGTATAAAACACGCGAACTCAACGAACCAATTGCACTTGCGACTTGTAATGCGATCGCTACGTCCTGTTGCTGAATTGTACCGTCTTGCAATTTCTGCTTTAAGCCATATTCTAAAGCGCGGAAATTAGTACCTTTACCCTTCGCTTGCTGCGCCTGTAATGCTTCTACTTGTTCGTTATATTTGCTCATAATTATTTCGCTCCCTTAGTCTTTTTTGGTACTTCTGCGATATATTCAAAATCGTTGGGCTTATGGCCGTTTGTAAACAAACTAATCTGATTGATTACTTCACGCACTCCACCTATAGCCCCTTGTCTCCCCATAACTTTCGCGGTACTTGTTGGATGCGCTATTGTCGGACTCTCACTCGTTTTACCTTGACTACGATTTGCTCTAGTTATTTCAGCTATTTCTTCACGTAAATATCCGTAAGCATCTTCACCATCGCGGTGATCAATAATACAGCTAATTAGCAAATCCCTCGCCATTTTTAATTTTGCATCGACAATCGGTTCATACTCCGCTCTAACTTTTGGTACAAACACATCTACGTATTCATTGACTACGTCTACAGACGAAATCTTACCTTCGGGCATAGCTGCATGTGCTAAACGGGCATCGCGCTCCCGACGTATGACAACCTCTTTTTGTAGTGCGATGTCATCGTCAATTTTAGTGAGTTGCTCAGTTGCATCTGTACCTTGTTTAACGCTTTCTGTAAACGTAACCTCATACTGCGTCTGCAACTCACTTAGACGTGCGCGAGCATTTGCTAAGTCTGTTTGATACTGCTGGTGTTTCTCTGCTCGTACAGCGCCTTCTTCTCTGTAATCTTGCAATAATTTAAATTCGTGTGTCTTAATTGTCATCTAGTTTTATCCCCTTTGTTTTCAGTATTTGAATAATATTTTCTAACTTGTCGATACACCACAATCGCCACATCGGAATAACAGGCGTTGGCTGTTCGTCTTGCTTGTCCAACTCGAATAATTCGACTAACATTTCCTCGTAACGGGTAATCTGCTCACGCGTCCCTTCGACTTCACGCCGATAAATCACTGGATACTGAGCGCTCATTAAGTCGTGATACAACTCTTGACTATCCGTCTGCAGCTCGTTTATTTCATACGCATATAAATCGTCTAGCAAGTCGATCAAATCGTCATAAGGCTTTGAAATTTCGCCAATTAGAGTAGATATGCCCCGTTCGTCAGTTTCGTAAATTAATAGTGACAGGAACGGAACCTCTCGCAAGGCAACGATTGATAGCAAGGCAAAGCGCATCTAATCGTCGCCTTTTAAAAGCTGTTGAATTACGTAATTAGCTGCCTCTGATTGCACAAAATATCGAGCATCAAGCGTAGCTACTTCCGGTGGTAAAAATATGCGGCGTTGTCGCTCACCTTCGTCGATGTAAACGCAATGCTCACCGCTATCATTGCTGTAATATATCTGCATTCCTTAACCAACACCCCTTAAAATTTGATACGTATATTGACATAAACTCGTTATAACGCCTTTAAATTAGACGTTAAATTTAAAAGTTAATAGTATTTATCCTAGCCACTTTCTTCACGCCAAAATGAAGGCTCTATCGCAGAATCATGTACACCCTCGTTGATACGCTTTTCAATACGTTTCGCTGCTCGATAGTTCGATTCAGGCACACGCCACTGTAAACCAATGAGTTTTCCGTTCTTTTGATATGTCGCTGTAATATCCCAATCGCGTGATCGTTTAATGTTGCGGATTTCACGTTCATGCACCGTGTCTACATAGAGTGCGAACGATGAATCTGTTTGTCTCCAAAGTTCTGCTGTGATAGCAGTCATCCCCTTCGCTGTATATTTTATGAGTTAAAATGCTTTACTTTTGACTTTTAATTTGTTAATGTGTAATTATGGATAATTCCATTTATTTTTTCGAAATCACGCAAAAAAGCTACAAACTCATCTGTAATTTCAAACTGTCGAGTGATAGCGGCTAACAACGCTGCAGACGGATATTTCCGCATGTTCTCCACTTCACTAATTGTTGTTCGAGCGAAGCCGACCTGTGAAGCGAACTCTCCTTGCGTCAAACCGTAATACGATCGCAATGCCTTAATCATGTGCGGTTTCATCACTTGTCCTCCTTTGTATTTAGTTGTTTAATTTTGACACTAGGTGCTTAAAATAAAATGGGCTATTGCCCTTCACTAATATAGGGGTTCGTACGACGGATAATCTGACGATAAACGGCTATATTATCAACTTTTTCTGCAATTATTTGGGCTTGTTTAGCTTCGGCCAACGTTTTATATTTGACCATTTCTCCATGCTCGTAACTTTCATTTTTCAGTTTTGCTTTGAACATAGGCTTCTTCTTCATTATCTCCGTTTCAACCTTATAGGATGGCTGCGTTTCCTCATGAAGTCTATATCGATCATCCACCGACTCACCATAAATAGGCACATAATATTCAACCGGCAAATACGAGCCTGTGCGTTTAAATCGTTTTTTCGCATCATGTGAGGCTTTGCGACATGCATCACAGCAGAATCGGCTATCTACTCGCTTTGATTTCGTATCGCGTAAGTTATCGCCTTCAATAGCAAACATGTTCAGGCAAAACATGTACTTACATCTACGAAACTTCTTACGCTCGTGGACGTAATACGAGTAATCTAGTACGGTAGAATAATACGGCAACGCATCGAATCCAAACGTGTAAATCAACGCCATATACCGAAATAGCGACCATTCAATCTTCGACATTAAATCGTTGTATAAATCCGTAATTGTAAATTCGGATCGCTCAACGTAAGCCTTATCGTTAACAGGCGGATTTGCTTGAATACTCTTACGATCTAGGTGCTCCGATAATTTGCCGAACTCTCTAGCCATCCCTTCCAACGTTGTAACCTTCGCAGTTTTTAGTGGTACGTCATCTACATTTGCAAACCGCTCAAGTATTGACGGATTTTTAGATTTAGGCATATCTTCGCTAGTCTTGACGTAGTGGTACGCCTGGATAATTTTATGTGTGTAAATAGAGCCTGGATAAACATTTTCATACGTTATAGTGATTCCGTCAGCTTTTGCATATTCGATTAGTGCGAACGTTGTTTTACTGGCTCTCATTTTAGCTGCGACTGATTTCGTCATTGGCTGTCCTCCTCGGTTATTCTCATAGTCTAAAATTTAGACTGCGAGGCTTCTTTTGCTCTATCTCTCTTATATCTACAATCAATAATATATTTAGCGATATTACTAGCCCGTCTATTTGCGTCTTTTTGCAAATAGCGGAATATCTTTAAATCTTTATACATTAGGTCTTTATCGTTAAGTCTTTATATATACTAATAAACGAGATAGTCGAGGTCTAAAAATCAGACTGTGACAATTCAATATCTTGACCACGTACCGGAATCAACTTATCAAATGCAGCTTTTTTCGCATCGATACGCTCGACCTTAGCCAACTTCTTCTCGTAATTCGGAATCGCATCCGGGAATCGTGTGATAAACTCTACCTCGTCATCAATCAACACATTGAATGTATAAGCATGGCTACCACGCGAACCACGCTTAAAAATATTAATCATACCTAAATCACATAACGTTTGAGTGGCTGCGGATATAGTACCACGACTTATATTTAAATCTATTTCCATCGCGTCAAACGAAGGCCAACTGTATCGCCGCCCGATGTTATAGTTCTTTAACAAATACGCGTAAACTAACAAAGTCGTTGCTTTAAAATCCGGGTGTAACGTGTAAACGGTTAAAACAGCATTTTGAACAGCTACCCAACCGCCATCATAGTCGTAAGGCAAAGCCTTTTGTACATCTTTTATAGTTTCCGTCACATTATCTTCTCCTTTAGCAGTTTAATAGATTGGCTGCGGATCATCATTATCGTCTGCTTGAGTGTGTCAATATCGCTTGTAATGCGGGCGAATCTTCAAAGATAAACACTTGATAGCCAGGTAAATTACGGCAAGGTTCTGTACGTAATATGCGATGACCACTAGCGGCAAGCTCGTTGGCAAGCCGTAGTGATCGGATAGCTTTCGTTTTCATGCAAGTATTTCCATTTGCTCTAATAATTCGATTTGGGATGCGCTAAGTTTTGAGATAAGTCCTGACATCTTCTCCAAGAACCCATCTATTTCCGGTGTTACTTTGCTGAAAAATAAACCAATTAGTCTTTGAGTTAAAGCTAGATAATATGCAGCTTCTTCATAGTCCAGACTAAGTAATCTATCATTAATTACAGTGAAACCCTTGATGATATCATTTCGATCAATACGTATTTTTTTATTAAGAATCGGAATATCACGAAGCTGTTGTAGCTTCTCATCTAAAGATTTAACCTCTAATTTTAACACCCACGATGGCTCGTTACCGTTAATCATTCTATGGAGGATGTCATTTTGATTTAGAAATACATCTCCAATTTCCCCACTATGCTCACCCAATACCTTCATGTGAGTATATAACTTCAAAACTTGCATGAAATCTTTTCCCATTCTCCCTAACTTATTAAAATCAAATATCTCTACGTCACTTTTTTCACATCGGAAAGCCTCTACGCCCTGGATAATTGCTTTTGACTTGCTTACTGCAGTCACAATTGCAAAATTACCGCCTTTAACTTCTTTTACTAAAAATGCTTTTTCGAATAACATAATAATCTCTCCCTTAGTTAATTAGTTTTTATTTGGTATATAAACGCCGACCGCTCGACGGAATTGCCTCCTACTACCTACTGCCCGGTAAAATCTTAATTTGATATCACTTTTTATAAAATTATTCCTACTGACTTATATACAAAAAATTTCCGTTTGGCGCACTTTCAGAAAGCCTTTTTATATCGATTTTGTGACAACTTAATATTTATCCTTTCTACTTATCTAATATAGAAACATTTCCTGATCCGTACACTTTTACGAAAATTAATTTTTCATCCCATATATAAACAAAACTACTGCAATCGAGAATGCTATCGTTCCGTAATACCACTTTCTAAGTTCTCCTTCTTCTCCATTCGGTCCAAAGAAGAACGCATCAAACTTTTTTTGAGGAACTACCAACTATTGAAAACAGCTTGCGTTAATAATCGTAGGTATGCTTTTGTGTACGATTTTGCAGTCACAGGAGCTTGTCTCATTAACTTTTCCTTCATAAAACCACCTCCAACAAACAATGCTCCCTTTCATTGACAATTAATGCATTGTAGAAGTCGTTTCTTATAACATAAGTAGACTCGTTTAAATAAAATATCTTATTCTCACTTTCACCTAGAGTAAGCACAGTTTGCCAAGAATTATTTTCGGCCTTTGCAGTAAGTACCTGTACCTCTCTAACCTCAACTAATCGAGCAACACACTCTTTACACTTTCTACTATATTTATCTATCATTTCTTTAACATAGCGCGGAACCACTTTCTTTGTACGAACGTGTTTCCCTTTTATATTACGTCGAGTTACCCATATTTCTTGTGAATACGTACCAGTTTTTTTAATCAGCACTACACGATATTCAATGCCCCATAAACCATTTTCAGATAACCAGTGTCCTTCTTTTACAATTTTGACCATTTTACCAACCTCCTGATATCCTTTTATACGTTTAAGAGTATAACTTTTAGAAAAAAATATGCGTCATTTCATACGCTTAAGAGTATAATAACTTTAAAAATATCACATGTCAACATTTTATTCGCATAAACGTATAAAAGTATGGTAAGCTTTAATTGAGGTGAATAAAGTGAGTGATTATTTAACAGGTGAAGAAGCATTAAAAGCCTTATATGCACAAGATGATAATGATGAGCCAGAATATGATCCGGTTCATATTATTTTTCATTTAAAGGCTCGAATGAAAGAACGTGGATTAACTCAACAGCAGCTTGCTGATATGAGTGGAGTTCGACAAGCAACAATCAGTCAGTTATGTCGAGGTAATATTGAGCGACTACACATACCAACGCTAGAAAAAATTGCTGCAGCGATGAATATAACTGATATAACTCAACTATTATCATTTTTACCGGAGAGTGAAATTATGTCCGGCGGTAACCCTTATGATATTGTTTTCGATAACGACAAAAAAGACGCCTAGTTTAAATTTACTAGGCGTTTAAATAATTTTATTCAAAACTAAATACTTCTTCTCTTATTTGAAAGTTTTCCTTTAATATACTCTCTATATGCCATTTATTAAATTTTTCCTTTTTAATACCCTCTGGATAATTGAAGCTACCATCATACATAGTGATTACACCAACAACTTTAATATCATTAGGATTACTTACACTCCCGACCTTTATTGCTACCAATTCTTCATATTCTTGAGCAAATATACTCAACTGTTTATCAAAGATCGACAACTGGATAGATTTATTGGTTTTACTATATCTAAAGTTTTTTCCTTCTAATTTATCAATATTAAATGTAGACTGGATTATTTCGTCTACATAACTCACAACGTTTTGAACATCCGAAAATTCATCAACTCTGTTTGCATCTATTACTTTTTCGCTAAGCTTTTCAACCCAATTATCCTTTACCATATATATTAACTCCTTTATAGATATTCTATTTATGATCCTGCTATTTTTTTCAATAATATTGTTGTCAAATATATTTCATTAGGGGATTTCTTCTCGCATAAGGAAATATTAACGGCATTACATAAAATGAAAAACCGTAATTAAATTCGTTGAAACGGGGGCCAACTACTTAGAAATGCTTTTTATTTTTATATAGAATATAAAAATAATTCTAAAAAAGCCTCAAGTAATTAATTTAAAATAATCCATACTTCCTACATGAATCTTGTATCTCTTCATAATCCTTACTAGGAAGAGTAAGCTTTAATAGTTTATAAGTGTTCCTTAGATTAGATTTTCTTGTAGTTGAAGATGAAGTTATTCCAAATTTATTAAATTTCAATTCTTCTATTATCCCATAAATTCTTAACTGTATTATCGCCCATTCTTTTAAACCTTGATGGGTTTCACCTTGGAATTGTTTAAATGCTTTGTTGTTAAATAAATTCTGATTTATTATTTTCGCCGAAAAATAATCTAAGTAGTTTACAAAAGCTGTGTATCTTGTATTTAAATTGTTAAAAGCTTCTAAGTCATCTTGAGAGACATATGATGCTAACGCAATTTCAAGCTCCATTTTTAAATTAATCATTATTTCTAAATATTCATAAAATCTATCAGTGTCTTTCTTTTTTGATTGACTAACACCAATCCAAGCTATTACTCCAGCCAAAATTAAAGATACAAAACTACTTAATCCTCCAATTACTGCGATAATGTCGCTCATTTTTTCTTATCTTTTTCAGATTCAATTTGGCTCAATAAGCTTACAAGACTACTATTATCATGTTCTCTTAACGCTTCATAATTACTGCCTTTTTCTATTTTTTCATTATAATGTTCTCTATAATCTTCCCTATAATCTCGCTTTTGTTCTCTATTATTTTGATAAGGTTTTTTTTCTGTCATTATATTACCTCCTTTCTAAAATTATTTTAACATACAAATTATAACTTACTTTCAAATTAATCCCTAACTAAAATCTTATAAAGTAATAAAGAGCAATCTATTATTTTTCCCTAGCTTTGCTTATTAATTATAAATAGATTCTTTCCTTAAAATAATCTTCAACTGCTAATTTTATAAAATCATCTAAAATATTAAATATAAATTTTCTGCTTAATAGGTGGTTTTTTCACTTATAAATGTCCCTATCGAAAATTCTTCGATAGTATTTATTTCTTGACTATTTACTTATGACTCTTTCCGCCCTTTTTAGACTATTTAAATCTACAAGTAGCTCAACAACTTTTTCGTTCCATTTCTCCACGAAATCACCCCCCCCATTATCAAATAGTACATTCTTTTGTTAATAATAGATTCTATATTTCTTACATTTTTGGTATAAATCTATTTACTTTTTATTATAATTTTGGCTGATTGAACTAGAGCGGAAGGCTGACCGCAAAATTATCTACCTTGTTCGCAAAACAAGGCTGAAAGAGCGATGTTAAGGAACAAGAAAGATAATCCGGTTCGGCTGATGTCACCGTCGCGTTGAGTGCGCCGCCCTGTTCAAATTACAACATAAAAGCACTTATTTTCTTGTTATTAAAATGGTAAAATATAAATAATTCTTATATCATTTTCACAATTAGGCGGTAGATTATGAATTTTTTTAATGAATTTAAAGATTTAAAAAGGATTGATAAGATCAATTTTTTCGCTAGTTTGACTACCCTTTCAGGCATATCTTTGTTGACTGTGTTAAATGTAACGCAAAATTTTTTAACTAACGTTACTGTTTTTCAAATTGGGGTCTTATTCATCTTAACCTCCTTCTTTATAACTTTAAATGGTTATATTTTTGGTCTTGCTATTTGGGCTTTTAAACACTATGTAAAGACTGATTCTTCTTATTGGACAGTTTTATTATATATAGGCTTATTACTTTTAATATTTGGTATATTCTTTATACTGACCGATGCCTATATTATTTTTATAGAAATAGCGTTTAAATAATACAAATTTCTTGACTTTTATTAGCTACTTCAAACATCATGAAGCCGAGATAAGGAAAACGGCTTGGTGCTAATTTCGGTTGCCTACGTTAGAGACTCAAAAAAAGAATCAACTAACATAGACAGCCGATTCCATGAATCCTCAATTAAGGTATCCGTATTGTATGCCCTTGTTTAATCGTGATCCTTTCGAATCGATACATCTACTAATCTACTTCTGCCCCCGATAGTTACACTGGATTATGATTTGTCATAAAATTGCGTTATGTGATGTACCCTGTGTGACCGTAGCCACTCAGATCTTCCACTCCTGACCGATTATGTGCGTCAACCACATTCAGACACTGCGAAAAACAAGGAACTCGCATAATGTGTCCTAGCCGAATTTACTGCGTTGGCTCGGCGTAACCTGACGTGTTTTTTAATGACGCTTAACGGCTTCTCGTCAGTGAGCGTTCCTAAAAAAGACAATAGGAAAACAGGCCTTTGACATTCTAATTTTTTTGAAGTAGAATGAAGGCATATTTAATCGCTCATTTTTAGTTGTGAGTGAAACACTTATGCTGGCGGGCATATTTGTGTTAAATCGGAATAAGAAAGGTCTAGCGTTGTGAGCGCTAGGCTTTTTCTTTTATCTATAAGTCAAAATCATTCAACGGATTGTATTTCTCATTCTGTTCGTGTAGTGCCGTTCCCCATAGCGCAAGGTACTTTTCTGTCATACTGAGATTTTTGTGTCTTAAAATTTTTTGAAGCGTGAAAACGTCTCCACCCGACATCAAAAATCGGTGACTAAAAGTATGTCTAAACGTATGTGCAGAAAGTCGAACATCACTAAAGTTCATTACTTCTTGTAACTTTTTAAACATATTTTTAATAGAATCGTAAGTCATTTGTGTATTGATATACTTTACAAACACAAAATTTGATAATGTACCAAAGTGCCTTTCACAAAAAAGCTTATATTCCAGTAACTCTTGTAACACCTTTGATGTAAGCGGGACAGTTTCTTGTCTACGATTTTTACCATAGATAGTCATTAAGTAGTTTACTGAATCAATATCCGACCACTGTAAATTTAATAACTCTCCGATGCGTATTCCCGTGCCGAGTAACGTTGTGATAATGCAGCTATTTCTAAACGCTATAAATTGCTTATCCTTTCCTTTTGTTCTCCTGTAATATGCCAGCATTTTTCTAATATGGGCATCAGTAAATACTTCAATTTGAGTATCTTCTTTCATCCTGCTTATTTTGATTATTGGATTTTTCAATAAAAACTCATTATCTTGTAAATGATTAAAAAAAGCTCTCAAGTGTTTCAACTTTGTATTTATGGTAGGCGCTGAGTTTCCACGTTCATTTTTACAATAAAGTAGATAACTTTTGATAACAGAAGGTGTAATATCATCTACGTCAACTATCTCTTTTTCATATAACCATCTTTTAAATTCTCTAAAAAAAGCCTTGTAACTTTGCAATGTATATTTACTTAGATTTTGCAGTTCCTTTTCGTCTAAAAAATCTTGTATAGCAAATTTTAATATCACAAAAAAGACACCCCCCGTTTAGATTCATTAATCTAAAGAAAGTGTCCTCGTTAATTAGAATGGTGGCTATATGACCCCACTATCCTAAATTTCAATATGTATATACTCTAAAACATTGACATGCCAGCGTTTGTAGCACATCACCATTCCTAATAAAAATGCTTTCCTCGTAGGGTTATGGTGTGTACTCATAATAGGCAGGTATCCTGACTTATGGTCATTGCTTCTTTTCCCCTTCCCGTTGAAAACAGTGGTATTTGAAAAGTCGCTCACATTTACAGTTGCGGGACAGTGTCGGATTTGCACCGACTTCCCTTTTCAGTAAATTGCACGCAATTTACACCTATTATTACACGCTATTCAGTTGTTAATTAAGCCATTTTAAAGATGTCGGAAATAGCAGCGTAAATATTCCTTACCGACTATCAAACTAAATTGTAATATGTATTCTATTAATTGTCAAAATGAAAAAAACTACCTTAATTAAGAAGGGATAGTTACTAAAATACTTATTCATTGTTTTATCACGTCTATTTTTACCAATTTTTTTAATTATATCGAAAAGAATATAAATTTATCAAATTAAGGTAATATATTTATGTTTTTACATTTACCCGATAATATCCTTATAAAACAAAAATCAAAAATGAAATGTACATATGAAGAATATTTACTAGCTGTTGGAATTTTAACAAGTGGTTTGTTGGGGCTAAATACAGCTGAAGCTTCAGAAGTAGAAAAAGATATGATTGAGGTAGATTCATTAATTGAAAATTTAAAAACAAAACATCCTGATTGGACTATTAAACAAGTAACTTTAGATGAGGCTGCTAAAAGTTAAAGAGGAATTTATCCAATCTTAAGAGATCCAGCACCACGATTAACAGCTTTCTATATTGATCAAATAGCATCACAAGTATACCTCTGAAAGAACTTTAAATATTATCCACAATTATAATTTAGGAATCCTTTGAAGGGAGATGTATTTAAAAATGGTTTCTATGGAAGATATGAGTAAAAGGTTAGCAATCCTTCGAGGAGCATACGGATACAAAGGTTTTACTGAAAAAGTTGGCGAAAATATGTATAGAGTTGATACGAAAGCTTTTCAAGAAACAATAGAACATGCAAAAGAACCTATTGAAGCTAATAAAGTTTCAGTGTTATCATCCGATCAAATATAAGTCTTACAAGGTGCTCCAAGTGGTAGTTGGTTGATTCCTTTATTGAAAAAAGAATGGGACAATTAGGGATGATGGATTTACGTAAGGGACTAGTCAACCCTAAAATATTCCAATATACTTCGGCAATGCATGCTTATAAAAGATCGATTTAAGCCAAATTTTAACGGAAACACAAAAAGCCTAGGCTCAACATTAATTTTGAGCCTAGGCTTTGTTCCATATTATTTATAACGTCTTTGCTAAATTGTCATGTACAAAGTATCAACAATTCATGCTTCTTAAACATGTGGGTTATTTGATTTTTTTCTAAGATTACATGATTATGCCTTGAATCGCTGTGTAAGCTTTTGTAAATTTTCTGCTTGCACACATAAATCTTGTGATACTGTATTGACTGCTTGCATGGAGGCACTTTGCTCATCTACTGATTGTAGAACAACTTCTGTATAATGTGATAAATTATCCATTCCAGAAGCAATTGTCATAACTGATTTCGTTACTTCAATAGCACTACCTGAAAGCTCCTCAGCCGTAGCAGATATATCCTCCAGTTGACTCGTCATTTTACTTACATGTTGAGATATCGTACCAAATGATTTTGTAGCTTCATCAATGACATAGACACCTTGCTGAACATTTTTTAAATCCTCTTCAACTGATGATGCAACCTGTGTTGTATCATTTTCAATTCCAACTACTAGCTCAACAATTTGATGTGCTGAATGTTTGGATTGCTCTGCCAATTTACGAACTTCCTCTGCTACCACCGCAAAACCCTGACCATGCTCCCCAGCCCGTGCTGCTTCAATCGCTGCATTTAATGCTAGTAAATTCGTTTGATCTGTAATGGTTGTTATCATATCAATCATGGATTTAATATCCATCATTTTATTTGTTAACTGTTGCATTAATTGACTTGTTTTTTCAGTTGAGTTCGAGATAAATTGCATCTGATTTTTAGCCACATGTAAAATTTCTGCACCGTTACCGGCAACATCATTCGCTTCCTTTGCATGGTCAAAAACATCTTGTGTTGCCACAGTTATTCGTTCAATGCCATCAGCTGTTTCTTGCATTGCCACCGCACTTTCATTGGCCGATTGCGCTACATGCTTAAGTCTATCTGATGTTTTTTCCATTTGAGAATCGACTTCATCAACAGCCATCGTAATTTCATTTGTACTGGCAGATAGCTCCTCTATACTGGTAGATAAGTCTGAAGAGCTATTGGCAATTTTTTGTGTGATAATTTGTAATTGTTCTTTCATCTCTAAGAATGCTTTTGTTAACGATGAAATTTCATCATTGGAATTCACTTCAATAGGAGCAGTATGCAAATTTCCCTCTGCAATTGCCTGAGCAGATGCTGCTAATTGGTTGATGGGTTTAATAATTTTATACTGTACATAGACAATATAGGAAAGTGTCATTGCAATCCCTAGTATTGTTAATAATGTGGATAACCAATCCAATGATGTAACATTTGCTAGGTCTATGACTAAAATAATAATCATAAGAACATTTAAAGCAGAAAAACCAATTATACTTCTTTTTCCTAAACTCATACTAATTTCCCCCTACTATAATAATATTCCAATGTAGTTATTATAGTTGAATTTTCCTTCGATTCACAGAAAAAGGCCCCTCTATTGTAAGAATTAAGTCATAACAATTACATCACAGTGCAATTGTGTCTGGATTTTTCGAGCTCACTCGAAAAGCACCTCTTCAATAACTTTGACATCTATCAGGGGTTTAGGCCAACGTGATGTTGGTCACTAAGGAGTTCTAACAAAATATGAAGTTCTTAGCCCTAGTTTTTCTATTACAGCGGGTATTTGTACCGCACTGAAAAGAAAAAAATCTCATTCAACTCGCCACCTATAGAGGTGGGAGTATTCTGTGTATGACTCTTCGCTTTTTGTACAGTTAAAATGTGCTGAATCAAGATAAAAAAGCACTTTACGCTTGGCAAAGTGCTCTCTAAAATCTATTATTTCAATTTCATAATGCTTGATCCTGCAATACCAGGGTGTGTCATTTCATAAGGGTCTAAAATTAAATCTAATTGTTCAGTTGTTAGTACGCCAGCTTCCAAACATAAATCACGAATTGAACGACCTGATAGGATTGCTTCACGTGCTAGACGAGCAGCCACTTCATAGCCGATATGTGGATTAACAGCCGTTAGGACACCAACACTTTTCTCTACATACTCCTTCATACGCTCTTCATTTGCTTCAATATCTTTTAAACAGTTTTCAGTAAACGCACGGAATACATTATTCATAATGCTAATGGATTGAATTAGGTTAAATACTAAAACAGGCTCCATCACGTTTAATTCTAATTGACCTGCTTCAGATGCTAGAGAAATTGTTTGATCATTGCCGATTACCTGGAAGGCAACTTGATTTAAAACTTCTGGCATTACTGGATTTACCTTACCTGGCATAATGGAAGATCCCGGTTGGCGAGCGGGTAAGATAATCTCTCCTAAGCCGGCACGTGGCCCTGAAGCCATTAAGCGAAGGTCATTCGCAATTTTAGACATGTTAATCATACAGATTTTTAATGCACCAGACACTTCTGTATAAGCATCCGTATTTTGTGTAGCGTCTACTAAATGAGTTGCACCTTTTAACGGTAATCCTGAAATTTCAGCAAGATGCTCATCGACAGACTTAATGTAATCCGGGAATGCATTTAAACCTGTACCAACTGCTGTCGCGCCCATATTCACATCATATAAATTTGGGCGAGTTTGACGGATACGTACAATATCACGGTTGATCACACGGCAGTAAGCTTCGAACTCTTGTCCTAATCGAATTGGCACTGCGTCTTGTAAATGTGTTCGTCCCATCTTAATTACATGCGCAAATTGCTCTGCTTTTTGGTGGAATACCGCTTGCATATTATCCATCGTTAGCAGTAATTCATCTATTAAATTTAAAACAGCAATATGAATAGCTGTTGGGAAAGCATCATTTGTTGATTGGGACATATTCACATGGCTATTTGGACTGATTGATTGATAGTCCCCTTTTTCTTTCCCTAAAATTTCTAGGGCACGGTTTGCAATTACTTCATTGGCATTCATGTTGATCGATGTACCTGCACCGCCCTGGATTGGGTCTACAATAAATTCTGCATCCCATTTTCCATCTATCACTTCTTGTGCTGCTTCGACAATTGCCTCACCAATTTCTTTTGATAATAGGTGTACTTCCATATTGCCCAATGCTGCTGCTTTTTTAACAATCCCCATTGCTTTAATTAAAGCAGAGTGAATTGTGTAGCCTGTAATAGGAAAGTTTTCAGTCGCACGTAGCGTTTGAATCCCATAATAAGCATTTGCTGGTAATACTCGTTCACCTAAAAAATCTTTTTCTATACGTTGTGTTGACATCATTGTCGTCTCCTTTTATGCAATACTCACACTTGATAGTAGCTAATTAATGGCGGATTGTAAACAGTCATTTTTCTGTAAAATAAAAAAATCCTTTAAAAAAGTAAATTATTCGCTAAAAACCGAGCGCATTCTATACGCTCGGTCCATTTTTCCGCTTTAAGTGGTGAATGTCATAAAAAAGAAGCAAGTAAAAACCTCTCCAATAAATCCCGCACTTTCTTTTTTATTTATCTGAAGTTACAGTAAAACGACTATTTTTATGAGTTGGATTTTCAATTTCATCTATTACAGCTATTGCATAATCCGCATAGCTTACATAGCTTTCACCAGCAGCATTCACTAATAAATGGTCAGCACCTGCTTTGTAGCTTCCTGTTCTTGGACCTTCTGGATCAAAGAATGCAGATGGACTTAAAAATGTCCAAGTAATTGCAGATTGTTGTAAATCAAGTAGATTTTCACCTTGGTTTTTAGCTGTTGCATAAAACATTTCAGGAAAGTCTGGTGTATCCATTACGCGCGTAGTTTTTTCTGGGTCTACAAACAAACTGCCCGCTCCACCAACAACAAATAATTTTGTATCTATGCCAGTTAGAATATCAATTAAATGACGACCTACTTTTACATGTAATTCTTCCTGACCAAACGGAGCGCCAAATGCATTAATAACAACATCAAAGCCTTTTACATCCTCTTGCGTTAAGGCAAATACGTCTTTCTCCATAACAGGGATATTAGCTGCTACTTTCGATGCAGAGCGTACGATGGCTGTTACTTCATGACCACGTTGTAATGCTTCCTCTACTATTCTTTGTCCTGCCTTCCCTGTTGCTCCAATTACACCAATTTTCATTATGTGTTCCTCCTAGTTTATAGTTGTAACTATTTAAGTTACAGGTAGAGTACAAAAGATCGACTTCGTTTAAAGACGAAGTTGATCTAGCACATCCTGTAAAGTTTGTGCTTGTAACTGTTCTTCCATTGCATTCCAAATAGATGTATAAACCCCCTCCAACGTATGTTGGATTTTTCGCCCTACCATACAGGCTGGATTTGGCTCATCATGAATCGCAAAAAGTTGCTCGGGCCCATCAATTGCCTGATAGATAGCCAATAATGTTAAATCTCTTGGCTCTACTAATAGCTCATAACCAGCTATGCCTGTTTGTGATGACAGCAATCCTGCTTTTTTGAGGGTACCAATCATGCGTCTTACTACAACTGGATTGGTATTGACACTTCCTGCCATAAAATCAGAGGTTAGCTGACTTTTATCAGATGTTGTTGCAATGAGCGAAAGTATATGGATCGCTACCGAAAATCGACTGTTCACCATATGTATCACCACCTGTTGTAACTATTATAGTTACAGGTATCAAAAAAGGCAAGAAAATTGCTTTATTTAACACCTGTTTTTATTTTTTCCGTTTAAAATGCATCTTATTCTTTTCTCTCGAATAAAAAAACAGATTGAAGTTCAGCATTAAATTTTCTTTACGTAAATAACTAGCTCTTGTCGGATTTCTCCGTCTTCCTCATAAAAATCTAGGTTATGAAATTCATACTTAAAGTGACCTAATGGGAATGTTACACTCTCTCCTTGTGCTGCTGCTAATATGCCTGCTACATCCTGTGACACCATTTGTAAAAGCTCTGTACCTGTAAATGTTTCTACAAATATTACGTTCATCTAAAACACCTCCTAGGCTATTATAGCTTAGAAAGCGCTTTATTTATAATATATCATAATCGTCTAAGACGAATTTCATCAATTACCTGCATCATTTTCTTAATTTGCTCCTGTGTTAATTTTGTAGAGATGTAGGATTGCTCATGTTGTTCAATAGCATTTTTTTCTGGTTGAGGTGAATGGATAGTCAACTTCCTTCTACGTTGTTTTTCTCCTCTTTCATCTATTTGAAACACCATTGATTTCCTCATACTATTCACCTCTACATTTTTATTTGAACCCTAAAGATTTCTTAGTACTTAAACTAATTTTAGTATATATCCTATAATTGCCATATTCAATATATTGGAAAACTCTCTTTTGAAACATTTGGTGAATTATTCTAATATTTTACCTTTTTCAGGAAAATTAAATTCTAAAAAAAACAGCAACCAAATCGGCTGCTGTTATAGTTATACGGCTATGGGTGCTTTAATTGCTGGATGCGGGTTATAGCCCTCAATTGTTAAATCTTCAAGCTCTATATCAAAAATTGACGTTTTATTCGGATTAATTTTCAAGGTTGGTAGGTCCTTTGGATCACGAGAAAGCTGCTCTTTTACTTGCTCCACGTGATTTATATATATATGAGCATCCCCAATGCTATGAATAAACTCGCCAACTTCTAATCCACACTCATGCGCAATTAAATGTGTCAATAATGCGTAGGAAGCAATATTAAATGGACAACCTAATAGTGTATCCAGACTTCTTTGCATCAATTGACAGCTCAACTTACCATCAGCTACATAAAATTGGAACATCACATGACATGGAGGTAATGCCGCTTTACTGCCCTTTGCTCCTGCATCAATCACATCTTCTGGATTCCAAGCATTGACAATGATACGTCTTGAATCAGGATTATGTTTAATTTGATGGATTACATCCTGCAATTGATCAAGGCTCTCCCCTGTAGATGTTGTCCAATTGCGCCATTGCTTGCCGTAGACATTCCCCAGTTCCCCATATTTGCGTGCAAATTCATCGTCTGATAATACACGCTCACAAAATGATGCCAGTTCTTTTTGATAAATCACGTTAAATGATTCATCTATTAAACACCGTCTACCAAAATCGGTCATATCAGGACCAGAATAGTCATCAGATTCAATCCATTTTTTAAAGGCCCACTCATCCCAAATATGATTATTATTCTGTAATAGATATCGAATATTAGTATCACCTTTAATAAACCAAAGTAACTCACTAGCCACAAGTTTAAACGGAATACGTTTTGTCGTTAACAGCGGAAAGCCCTTACTGAGATCAAAACGCATTTGATGGCCAAATACACTATATGTCCCTGTCCCTGTACGATCTTCCTTTTTAATGCCATTCTCTAATATATGTTGTAGTAAATGTAAATACGCAGTTTCTGGATGCGTCATCGTTTCTCAACAGCTCCTTCACGTTTGCTGTTGACCATTATAACATCTAATAACCCTATTTGGTCGGGCAAAAAGAAAAAACAACTTCAATATTTACATACCTGAATCTAAGAAATTATTTAACTCTTTAGAGATTTCACTTTCAGTTGTAACGAAAAATGTAGGCAGCAAAATAATATTCAATAAAATCGGTCCAACAATAAATAATAAATCAATGCCTGGATTAAAATAAAGACCAAATGCAGTCAACAGCCCAGACATCACTAAAAATACAATTTGCGCAATGATTACCATTAATGGGATGATTTGATACAGATAATTTAACTTTCGGAACTGATGCATATTTTCTGGATCTTTAATGATTCTCTTTTTCAAGCGTCTTGACATTATTATACAAGTCAATAATTGCACTAAAATAAAACTAAAATAGATAACGCTATTGAGCACCAATTGACCTTTCATGACGGTTCCATCAAAATGGCCTACCCGCTGCTGTAAAAGCTCGTAGACAGCTCCCTCATAGACATATTCCTGATCACTTAAAAGCGTGAGAGGTGCTACGAACCCGAATGCTGCCCAATCATTTGCATTGACTTTCCAATTCGTTAATTTACTAGCTAAAATACGTAATTCAATGGCTTCATCTTCACCAAACATTCCTACTAGGATACTATATGGAATTGCTACTTTCATTTGCCCACTTTGCTTTTCTTGAAATAAATCTTGAATGAAGAAAGTATACGCAACTTCTGACTGGTTCGCTTCATAATGAGCATCTTCTACCTTCCAATGACTTGCTAATGTGGATTCAATCTTATTTCTCATCTCAACATAAGGCTTATCTTTATGTAATCGCTTAGGTATTTTATAAACAAAATGATTATCACTTCCGATAATGCAAATATCAACTTCAACCTTATCTTTTTCAAAGGCATTAGCAATAGCTGTCATTGGATACAACATTATGGCGACTAGGAAAAACAGGATTAGTGACAATCCGCACTTTTTCACGCAATGCTCCCCCTTTCCGTCACATATGCTAGATTTACACTATCATAGCTTTTACCGAAAAGACTATTTCGTTATTCCGAAAAAGCAATAGTGGTTTTCCGAAAGAGCTGATTTCGGTATTCCATAATGATCATTTATTATGGATAATATATAGCATACTATTTGATGAAACGGAGATTATTCGATGAAAATAAATGAGAGAGTTAGATGATTAAATGGACATATAGTATTTTCATTGCATATTTAGTACTAGGAATTTATGTACTTGCAGTAACAATAAAGGCACCTTTTATTGGTATTTTGGTGGACGCATCTAGTGGGCAACTAGTTATTGCTGATCTCTATTATCCTGATTGGGCACAGCAACAAAATGTTGAAACGGGTGATATTTTACTGACAATCGACAAAGAACCTGCACAAGAAAATAGTTCCATTCAATTTCACTCAGTCGCAAGAAGTGCCAAAGAGTTAACATTTATTAAGCCTAGTGGCGTTGTTCATACCATAACAATTCAGCATCAAGATATACCTGAGGAATTATTTTTGCAAATTATTTTTCCAATATTTTATTTCTTACTCTCCTTAGGGGTTTCTTTCTATTTATGGAAAAATAATAAAAAAGACAAAAAAACGAAACTATTAACACTATTTTTATTAACCTGCTCTTTAGCTTATATTAGTACAGGTGCTTCCGGAAGAGGAGATCTTATTGGTATGCTAGTAATAGGGATAGGCATCATTTTATGTTTAGTACTTTTAATTCACTTTTTACAATTGTATTTCCGCTACTTACATATAGAATGGCGATATCTTGATACGAAATGGCTTTATGTCCTTCCACTTGCGGTTCTTTGTTGTTATGTCTATGTACTATTTAATCGAGGTTTGAGAGAATTAACTGCCTTTATTATTTTAGGTCTATTTGTTGGACTTGTCCTTTATGCTATCTATATATTACTTACAAGTTATTTACGAACAAAACTAGCAAAAATCCGGCTAATTGCTATTGCCTTTATTACACCATTCTTACCTTTTTTACTTTTTTTTGTAATACCAGAAATATTGGGTCATGAACCCATTTTACATGCGGAGTTTGCTGCACTATTTTTATTATTTATTCCATTCTCCTTTATTTTCATTCAAGTGAATGAGCGACTATTCGATATTGAATATCAATTATCTCGATTTCGGTATTATTCTACCCTTGCTTTTTTTAGTGCCGTAATACTGACTTCAAGCATAGCCTTAATATTTTCAAAGGATATTTCACTTGTTACAATGACAAGTATCTTTATTCTTATTTTTCTTGTTATCATAGCAAGCTTCTATATAAAAGAGCAGCTTGATTTTAAATACCGAAAAATTATTTTTTCTTCCACTGGTAATTATGTACATAATTTATATGCTGCAGTTAACAGAATGGGAAAAGCAAAAAATCAACAAGAATTATTAAATCTATTCAAATATGAAATTACCGAAAAACTTGGTACAACAGCCTTTTTGATTACTACCGAGACAGAAGTTGTACCATTCGTTCGCGGTGAGATTATTGAAAAAATGGGCACAATTCAACTGTTGCTACACGATGCTGGTGAAGAAAAGGTCGTTTTAAAAATAAGACACTCCCTGCAAAAAGAAGAGCTACTTTGGCTTGAGTTACTTTCACTTTATGTCTCCATGTTTATTGATAATCTGAAGCTTATTGAAGATTTAGTGCAAGAAATCCAACAAATACAGGATGCCAATGATACACAGCTACCTTGGCTCGATAAATTATTGTGGAATATTATCGAAAAAGAAAAAAGTATTTTAGCGCAAGAATTACATGACACCATTTTACAGGAACAGCTTCATTTAGCGAGAGAGCTAGATGTGCTTGCTGGAACATCGATTATAAAAAAAGAAAAGGTATTAGATATTCGAGAGCAATTGCTGAATGCCACAAAAGATTTACGGGAATATTGCGAAAATCTAAGCCCTCCTTTACTTGACACATTTGGATTACAGATGGCTTTAAAAAAATTAATACAAAAAGTCAAAATTCGGGCAGATTTTTTATTAAATGCACATATAGAACGTGTCCAATTTCAGGACGTCACCTTACATTTAGTTGTTTATCGCCTAGTACAGGAACTGTTAAATAATGCGATAAAGCATGCTGAGGCCACTGAGGTATCATTAAAGTTACAAGCCATTCAACATGGTTTTATCCTATATTACGATGATAATGGAATTGGCTGTAATATCGAAGATTTAATGCAATCATCAGCTTCCATGGGTATAAACGGTATTCGTGAGCGTGTTCGCGCATTTAATGGTGAGATCAACATTGCCTCCAATCATAATGAAGGAATGCATATATATATTCAAATTCAAGAGGACGGGGATTCGTATGATTAATATTCTTATTGTAGATGACCATCCTGTCGTTTTAGATGGTACGAAAACGTTATTACAGGATTTAACGGATGTTAATATAGACACAGAGCAGAATTGTGAAGCGGTATTAGCAAGAATGGATGCTCAAGCTTTTCAATTATTTTTAATCGATATTAATATGAAACCGATTAATGGTATTCAGCTTTCTGAGATGATTAAGAAAAAACACCCCGAAGCCATCATCTTACTGTATACAGGATACGAGCTTTCCGATTATTACGAATTACTGGTAGAGAAAAAAATTGACGGTCTACTCTCAAAGTTAGCCACTAAAGAGCAAGTGATACAAACTATTCTAGCTGCGTTAAGAGGTGAAATTCTACTATCAGCAGATTTTTTGGATTTCGTTCAGCAGCGCATGAATATGCCAAATAGACATCAGGAAGTTTTACTGAGTGACAAAGAACAAGAAATTTTACAGCTTGTCGCACAGGGCTGTACGAATAAAGCCATTGCTTCTGCCATTGGCGTAACACAGAGAACAGTTGAAAACTATTTATCTAAATTATTTGTTAAGCTGAATGTAGAATCAAGAGCGGAGGCAGTAATTGTAGCAAAAGAGAAAGCGTGGATTGACTAGCGAGAGTAAATATAAAATTTTATCTATTTTCTACAAATGTAAATTTTTTCTTACTAAAAACGGAATATACTGGATAAATGTATAAAACTGTTATATAATGAAAATAATAATTACATTACTTCTTTAATGCCATTAAAATCACGTATTCAAAAGGATAATACGAACTTTTTAATACGTGATTCTTTGCAAGCGATGGAAGGAATATGATTGTTGAATTTTTTTGGGAGGGTGTTCACATGACACAAGGTACAGTAAAATGGTTTAACGCAGAAAAAGGGTTTGGCTTTATCGCAGTTGAAGGCGGAAATGATGTATTTGTACATTTTTCTGCTATTCAATCGGATGGCTTTAAAACTTTAGAAGAAGGTCAAAAAGTGGAATTCGGCGTAGAAGAAGGAAACCGTGGACCACAAGCAACTAATGTTGTAAAGATTTAATGTAAGCTTTAGCATTTAAATGCAAATATTCAAGAGACATCCTTGGTTTGGATGTCTCTTTTTTAATGTTATAACCTCTGTGCATTATCAGCACTTAAAAAACGACACAGGAAATTTAAAATAGCAATATAAAACGGAAATGAAAAGATCATTGCAAAAAGGATTAATCCTTGCACAGGTGCTGGTGAATCGCCTTGATTGGTGATTGGAAAAATACTTGCAAATAGAAAGGTAAAGATGATTGAATATGGTAGCCAAAGAATAGTTGTTACATACACTAATCGGCGACGAGCAAGCCATTTAGCTGTTAGTTTATACAGAATAATACTCCCTGCTATCCAACCGATTGCGTGAACCAGAAATAAAAAAATATCAATCTGCTGCCCTTTCCATCCAGTTAGTCTTAACATTCGATAATAATTCACCTGTAATTCAATCGAAATAACGAACATTAGTCCATAATAGATACTCACTAGATTTAGCTTAAGAAAATAACTCATTTCTCAGCTCCTTATGCATACGAATGTAGACCAGCGATCACTAGATTTACAAATACTTGATTAAAGACGATAATGCCAAAGCCAATAATTGCTAACCAAGCTGTTTTTTCACCCTCCCACCCCTTTGATAGTCGAAAATGAAGGAAGGCAGCATAAAATAAAAATGTGATGAGCGCCCATACTTCTTTAGGGTCCCAGCCCCAGTATCTGCTCCAAGCAATTTGTGCCCAAATCATAGCAAATAATAGTCCTCCTAGAGCAAACAATGGAAAGCCTATGACCACAGCCCGATATGTAATTTCGTCCATTAAAGCTGGTTGTACGCGATTTGTTAATGGCTTTAATAAAACGATTAATGGCCTTCTTGCAATTAGTGTAAGTACCACATATAGTATCGTTCCCACTAGAAATGCCCATACAATAGAGTTTAATTTCTTCGCATCAACCTTGTTTGTAATCTGTAAAACACCTATTTGTTCTCCATCAGTGGTTAAAGCAGCATCATTGACAATAAGTGGCATCATTGTATAATCGGCTGTTTCTTCTTTTCCTTGTGAATTTTCAAAATGAACCTTCACAGTATCTGATGTGAGATTGAAGTATGTAGACACACCAATAAAGCCTATTACAACAATAAGACAATACATAACAAATTCTAAAGCAAAGGTACTAATTGATTTCTTTGTAACGTCTAATGTTCTTAATAAATAGATAATTCCTGTTGCAAACGAAATCGATAAGATGGCACTTGAAAAGGCCACGGTCATCACATGAATTGTTAGCCAATGACTTTGTAAAGATGGTACAAGCGGTGAAACTTCCTTTGTGAAAACGCTTCCATATCCAAGAATAATTAAGGAAACTGGAATAGTAAACAAGCCCACTACGATTTGTTTATACAGCAAATGAATAATTAAATAGCTTCCTGTAAGCATGATGCCAAAAAACGTCATAAACTCATACATATTACTTACTGGTGCATGATCTACAGCAATCCACCTTAAAATAAAATAAACTAATTGTAAAGTAAAGGCACTATAGGTTAGTAGTAATCCGACTTTGCCAAACATTTTTCTTTTCGATTTTACCGCTAGTCCAATCGGTAAAATAGCAATTAGCAATAAAATAAAGGCAATGAACAATGAATTACTGCTTAGGTTTAATAATGTTTCTGTACTCACTTTAAAAATCCCCCAACGTCTTTTTTAGGAAACGGTAATACTGCTCCCAATAAAAAGAACGTCATTCATAAAAAGAAGTGCCAACATATGCCATCAAATATTTTAATTTTTGCAAATTGTTACGAATTTATGTCGCAAAATAAAAAAAAATAAACCATCTATTCATATGTAAATAGATGATAGTTGAAATTATTAAAGTTGACATGCCTCTATCTATATCTTACTAAAAATAGAATAAAAAGTCTATTTCTAATTTCATAGCTATGAGACAATGAATATGCGCAAATACTACATAACGTTATGTAAAACAAGTGGAGGCTTTACATGAAGCAAAATATTTATGACAATCCTGAATTTTTCCATCACTATCAAGCGTTACGTCAAACACCTTATAATTATAATAATTTGCTCGAGCAACCCGCGATAAAATCCTTACTGCCGAATCTTCAGAATTTACAGATGCTTGATATTGGCTGTGGAATGGGCGAATTCGCGTATTATTGTATTGAAAACCAAGCAAAACATGTTACTGCCATTGATGTCTCTAGAAATATGCTGGCTATCGCACGACGTGAATATGCTCACCCAAAGATCGACTACAGATTGTATGCAATTGAGGATTATCATGTAGCTCCAGAAAGCTTCGATTGTATTACAAGCTCCCTTTCCTTGCATTACATTGAAAATTTTGATGCAGTGATCAGTAAAATTGCAAGCATACTTCGTTCAAATGGTATCTTTATTTTTTCCATAGAACATCCCATCGCAACAGCTAGGAAAACAATGGTGGATAATTGGATTTATGATGCTAACGGCAATAGAAATCATTATGCGATTGACAATTATCAGGATGAGGGCTTACGTGAGCAAACCTGGTTTGTGGATGGTGTAGTTAAATATCATCGATGTATCTCTACGATCATCAATTCATTAATTGCACATGGCTTCACTATTGAAAAACTGTTAGAGCCGCTTCCTGATTTAGAAGCAGTAGAGAAACTTCCCTCTCTAGAAAAAGAACTTCGTCGCCCTTCCTTTTTAGTTATTCGAGCAAAAAAATAATCATAAAAATTTGGAGGTCTCGCAGTAATTCTTCTTCGAGACCTTTCATACTTTATGTACTTAATTTTACATAAATAATTTCCGGATCTCCCTCGTCCAAATTCTCAATAATTCCACTTTTTATAAAGCCCGTCTTCTCAAATACTTGATGCATAGCCGTATTTGATTGATTAGTGGAAGAAAAAATCTTCGGCGTGATAGCTATTTCTACATAAGCTTCTATCAAAGAGGCTGCAACTCCCCTTCTCCGTTCAGATGGCTTTACTATTACTAAGCTGATAAAGCTATGTTCAAAAAAATCATTTGTAAATATTAGAAAACCTGCAATCCCATGTTCATTTTGCTTGATGATACAGCGGTTTTCCTGAATAGCTATCCTAATCTGTTCACTTCTTGAAAAATCACCTATGATTTCTTGATCTATCGCACATATTTCATCCAATTGCTCTATCCTTGCGTTCATTACTAATGACATTCGTTTCACCTTTCGATATCATAACTCATTACGATAAGCTCATCATTAAATCCTAGTACTTGCCTTCCCTCATCAACAAAGCCACATTTAGTATAAAGTGCCTGTGCAGATATGTTTGGGACATTAACGCCTAGCACCAACTCATTAATATGAGGAAAATGCTCCTGAACAAAGTCTGGTAAGAGCTGTAATGCTGCTTTTGCATAGCCTTTCCCTTGCTCATGATAATCAGTAGAAAAGGAGCGAATTAACAAGGCAGCTTTATTTGTTGAATATGGCTTTACCCCATCTTTTTCATGGAGTATAAAGAAAGTAACTAGCTTATCTTCAGCAAGCACCAATATGGCATGACGATTTTTGTCCTGTTTTGCCAGTTCAATACTTTCTTTTGGAGACTTCGTAAACCGTAGCTGCTCTGGTGTAATCGTATATCGCTCAATTAAGTGATCATCACACGTCTCATAAAATTTTAATCTCATCAAGATACCCTCCCTCCTATTCCTCCTCATAGATTGCTGTAAATTCAAACCCTCCATCTATTAGCTGTTGTAAATAGTCGTCAAAGGACGGTGCAATAACCTCATAGCTATCTGGATCATGAACATATCGAACGACCTGTCCAACCTGTCCGCCATCATTTGGATAAAAATCTATATATAAGCTAGAAGTGCCACCATTATTCATACAATCCGCAAAGCATAAATGTTTATTTAATGGTATATGCATCTGAATTCTATCATCCACTTCAACATACTCTAAAAAGTCCTGATAACGTTCATAAATACTTTCACTATTCACTACTTGGTTATCTTTTATCATTTGCTCAATAGACTTTAAATAATATGGATATTCACCTAGATCTGAGCCTAATACTAGGACACAAATCGTTGCTTCTCCATGCTTACAAAAATAGGTTCCATTAATATCCTGTAGTAGTTTAATCAATGATTCTGGACAACTAGGAAATAGACCTAATAAGGCTTGAATTTGAGAATCTGTTGCTCCTTTTGCTTGTTGTAGTTGGTTTTGCTCCTCTTCAGGTAAAAAGGTCATCAAGCCATTAAAATAAGGTGTATGGAAACGCATTAAATTCCCCTCTTTTCGTTATGTTCGTAATAATTTGGAATTTTCTTTTAATCCATTGTAAAATACTCTATTTGCAAACACCATCAGAAATTTGAACTATTGATAGATGGGCTATTGATGAAATTCAAGATTAAAATCCTTCTTATTTAAATATTTATTTCTCCCAATCTCTAAAAATGCTACTATAAAAGTATTCTATTAGAAGGAGTTGTGCCAATGAGTGCGGAAAGTGCAGTAGACGTTTTGGTTATTCAACTAATCAATCAAGGGATGTCATTCTAACTGCAGCCCTTGAGCAAGGGAGAACACAAATGGATCATTACATGAAAAACTTTCTTACAGGTCAATCAATTACTTTACAGCACATGACTTCGTCTGACTTAGAAGCATTTGTCAAAATTGAAGGTGAAAAAAAGTCGTTATTATTTGCTAATGACGAAATCCCCTTTCCAAAAACCTTCGAGGATCATTCTTCATTCTTCCAAAGTATTAGTGCAAAGAAGGAAGATTTTTTTTTTCGGCATATTTGAAAAATCTACAAATGAGCTTATTGGTACATGCGCTGTATTTTCAATTAATTGGCAAAACAGTACATGCTTTGTAGGGATTTCGATTGGCGAGCAATGGCAGGGTAAAGGATTGGGAACCGATGCTATGAAAACCCTTATCGATTTTATTTTTAACTATATTGCTATCAATAAAATTAAACTACAGGTTTTCAGCTTTAATACAGCAGCTATTCGATCCTATGAAAAATGTGGCTTTTCAAAAGAAGGTATTTTAAGAAATGAGATTTTTCCGATTCGGTAAGTTTTATGATTTAGTATTATATGGTCTATTACGAGGAGAATGGACTCATTAAGATAAGTAATAAACGCCCACATCAAACAGTGTGGGCGTTTACATATTTTGATGCGTTCTTTCCTTTAATATCTACATCATTATTGATTTTCTTCCTTGAAGACTATAGTCACTATAATCCGTTCACCTTTAGCCTTTTCTAGTAATAAAATAGTTTATCACACGAATTCTCTTCAAATATCTTTCTTCATATTACTCTAATTTTCGAAAATCCCCAACAATTATCCGAATAATTGATAATTTCCTCAGCAAAAAACAGCAAAAAGGTTTATTTGATAAATTGCGACAAGATACGAAATTCGAGAAAAATGAATGGAAAGTATTACTATAGCGATTGGTAATCGCAATAGTAAAAAAGATACAAATTTAGTTAATTGAAATCTAAATTTTTTTTTAAAAGCTATACGTATCCAGCCTTGACTTCTTTGGATTCAAGGTATTTAACTTTATGCATATTACAATTAAAGTAAATTAAAATAGGCGAAAAGATTCAACCGGAAAATTTAGTATTCCAACCCCCTCTCCGAATTAAGAAGCCCTTCTATGACTAAATTACGAATTTAGCTTACTAAACACAATATGACATATTTTTTATTTTATGTGGTATACAATGAGAAAGTTGAATCGAGGTCATATAGATTTTATGACAGGAAAATGGAGAAAAAATTTAGGAGGAAAGTATCTTGGTACAATTATCGCTTAAACAATTCTTGAGGGTGAAAATCGAAATGAAGAGAAGAAGAATGTATAGAAAGGCAAAGGATTTAGGTTTCACCCATCCTATTGTTGTAGATTGTAGTCAAGAATTGGATATATTACTAAATAGATATTCAAAACAAGCGCAAGTTTCCTAACCAGCAATATTAAACATGTTGTTCTAAACCTGTATTAGGTTCCTTTTATAAAGTTCAATCCAAATACTGATGTTATTGTCATGATACGTATACATAACAAGTAATTGGGAAATCTAATTTATAAAAGGAGGCCAAATGATGCAGGTATTGTTTATGTCCTTGATGTTTGTTTCAAGCTTTTTACTACAGCAGCCTCGGCATTCAGTAGAAAACACAGCAACTACACTTTGTACACCTATTGTAGCTACTTCCTATAAGTATCCAAATAATCAGTATCAGTCATTGCAAAATGAGGACGATTTTTATCAACAAATTAATTCAGCACTTTATGAGGAATATTCTGATGCTAGCTTGAACATTCGTCAAAAGATAGCCTTTAAAGACATACCGAAGGCTATAGAAACATTTCATTTAAAAACAAATTTAATAGGTAAAAAAATAGACCTCACTCAACATACTTTTATTCATCCCAATCGACAAGTATATTTTTTAGCATCCTTTAGACAAACAGAACAGGAAACCTATCATAAATATTTTATCATTGACGCTGAGACACAAACCATCTTATTAGGAAACAGCCTTTACAATCCACACAATCGTATTGTTCCATAATTTAAATACTCGTCATATTTTATTGTATGCTTAAAAATTAAGAAATAGTAGCAAATATGATGAAATAATGGATTTTTCAAGTAAATTCTGTAAATGTTTTAACAAAAAATTCAAATTTTCTCGCTTAAAATTACCCTCGGTCATAAGTTAGCTCGACTCTAAGCACAGTAATCGATTTGATTCATAATAAAGTGCCTAGAAGTCGAGCTACACCTTTAAGGTATAGACTTTACAAAATTGCTTTTTGCTTTATCTCTTTTTTGATATTGTCCATAAATTGTAACAATGGCATTTCATGTAAGGATTGTTCACCGTGTTTACGAATAGTAACATACTGTTGATCCTTTTCGCGGTCACCAAGTACTAAAATATACGGTATTTTTTTCATTTGAGCCTCACGAATTTTCTTACCAAGCTTTTCTGAACGATTATCGATACCGACACGAATTTGTTCCTTTTGTAAAGCCTCCACTACTTCCTGGACGTATTCTTGGTGTTGATCTGCTACACCAATTATCTGTACCTGCTTGGGTGCAAGCCATGTAGGGAACACCCCTCCAAAATGTTCAATTAATATCCCCAAAAAGCGATCAATAGAGCCAAATACAGCCCGATGAATAACAACTGGTCTTACTTTTTCATTTTGCTCATTGATATACGTTAAATCAAATTTCTCAGGTAGTTGGAAATCAAGCTGAACTGTTGCACATTGATGACTGCGATGAATAGCATCTTTAATATGAATATCAATTTTCGGTCCATAGAACGCACCATCGCCTTCATTGATTGTAAATGGCAAGCCTAAATGATTAAGAACGTTTTCTAGTGCTTCTTCCGCTTGATCCCATAGCTCCAAATCACCCATAAAATCAGCAGGACGTGTAGATAATTCAATATCGTACTGGAAGCCAAAAACCTGATATACCTCATCAATAATTTTTAGAGCCAGTGCAATTTCTTTCTCGATTTGTTGAGGTGTGGCAAAAATATGAGCATCGTCCTGGCAAAAAGTACGCACTCGTAAAAGTCCATTTAATGCACCACTAAATTCATGCCGGTGTACTTGACCAAATTCAGCCATACGAATTGGTAAGTCTCTATATGAATGTAAGTCATTTTTAAAAATCAGCATGTGACCGGGACAATTCATGGGCTTTAGTGCGAAGCTTTGGTCATCTACATGTGTAAAATACATATTGTCTTTATAGTGATCCCAGTGTCCCGACTGCTCCCAAAGGCGTTGATTCATCATCAATGGTGTCCGTACCTCATGATAATCATATTTCGCTTGCAACTGTCGTAAATAAGATTCTAGTTCATTGCGAATGATTTGACCATTTGCTAAATAAAACGGCATACCTGGTGCTTCCTCTGAAAACATAAATAATTCTAGTTCTTTTCCTAACTTACGATGGTTTCGCTTCTCTGCTTCTTCTAAAAAAACAAAGTATTGTGCTAATTCTTCTTTTGAGGCAAACGCTACACCATAAATACGCTGAAGCATCTGATTTTTACTATCACCACGCCAATATGCGCCAGAAACATGCATTAATTTAAAGTGCTGTAATTTACCTGTAGAAGGTACATGTGGCCCACGACATAAATCATAAAATTCTCCCTGCTCATAAACTGTCACTTTTTCATGCTCTGGTATATCCGCTAATAGCTCTAGCTTTAACGCATCATGGGCAAAGAGCTGCTGTGCCTCTTTGCGTGTAACCTCTCTTCGCAGTATCGAACTATTTTCTTGTACAATTTTCTTCATCATTTTTTCGATTTGTATTAAATCAGCTGGCACAAGAGGATGGGCTAGATCGATATCATAATAAAACCCATTGTCAATAACAGGGCCGATGCCAAAGCGAGCATCAGGGTACAGACGCTTCACTGCTTGAGCTAATAAATGGGCTGTTGAATGACGAATTACGTTAATCCCTTCCTTTGAGCTTGCATCATAGAGGGCAATTTGTGTATCTTCCACAATTGGGCGCGTCAAATCAATGATGGTTCCGTTAGCACTCCCTGCAATTGCTTTTTTACGTAAAGCTGGGCTTATTGTTTGTGCAATTTCGGTTAGTGTTACACCCTTTGTAAATACTTGCTGTTGACCATCTGGAAATTGAATGTTAATAACTTGATTTGACATATTCTCTGCTCCTTTTTTGAATAATCAGGTTCTAAAAGACACTGATTAAAAAATAAAAAAACACATATCCGCCCCATAAAAGGGACGAGTATGTGTTCATTACCCGTGGTTCCACCCAAATTCCCACTAACTTTGCTAGTGGCTCATTGATTTGCAGTAACGTTGCAATAACGGTGCAAGTTTCCAAGCACGGCTCAAAGGTAGTAAGATTTAATTGCTGCATTAGGAAGCTTTCAGCACATGCCTCCCTCTCTGTGAATCGCTATCAACTCTCGTGTCCTTATCATCGCCAATTTCATAGTTTGATGAAATTGTTAACTACTATAATCGAACATTGTATAACTTGTCAATATTTGAAAAAAAATTTTTGCCAAGCTTTTTTAAATCCTTGTAGCAATTGGTAAAGAATAGTGCTGTCTTTGTACACAGAAATAGCAATGTGGATCACTGCGAGGCATCAAAGGAATCATTATATACAATATAATTTTGCCATTCTTTATTTCCCGTTTTTTCTATAAGGCTCATGAGCATCAATTGCCTTCTGAGTTCACTTAATAATTATGTTAGTATACTAAATCAACTATGTCATAAATTGGGTAAACCATGCGATATATTTTGCCCCTGGGATAAATAGGAGCTGTGCCAAAATTGTTCCTAATAATCTTGAACCCATCATCATCACAGAAGCTCGTTTAAGGCTTAAATAACTGCCTCTTTGATTGATAACATCATCTGCAAGAATGGAAATCTTAGGGTCAATAAAAATAATTAATAAGATTGTTGCCACACCATTAATTAGTCCAGATGACATCATAGCCGTTGCATGTCTTTCAGGAGCAAGAAGTGCTGCGTATAAAGCAGACAAAACCCCAATTGTATAGATCGCAGTAATTAGTACATTGATAATGAATAATTTAAAGGGAATATCACGCCAACTAATCCCTTTCAAGTATGCAAAACTTGGCATATGAATATGTTTGAAGCCTCTTTTGATATACTCCATTTTCAAGCTTTTCTTGAATAATGCTGGAATGGAACCCCTTTCCTCTGATAAATGGATAATGGCCCTTGAAAATAGAGCCACAAATGTAGGTAAAAGCAGTATGCCTACTAATGTACCTAGTGAAGCAAAGCCAATTATCACTCGAAATTGCTGCTCAACGAAGGCTAGCGTATCTGCCCCTGGTGCGGTATCAATTAAGCTACCTGTAAAGGGCTGCTGCATCATATTAGCCAGTCTAGATACCATAACCATAACATTAAATAAGGATAAGGCTGAGGCTAATAATTTTACTCTGGCACCTGACAATCTAACTGCATAGGCTAATGTTTCAATCGAATGAATAATAAGTATAAATAATGCGATAACAATCAATTTTTCAGTTAAAATGTCCAAGTTTCTTACCCTTCTTTTCAATGATTAAACGATTCACATGTTTGTAATTTGTGTTGCCCCTCTATTCATATTTTACGAAATCCACTGTAATATGTTCCTTTATCATCAACCAGAAGAATGAAGATGCTCATTGATTTACCCTTTACTAGTCAGGAGTAAAGAGCAAATTGATAAAATCACTTGGATAATATTATTTTTTATTCGTTTGCAATGCAGCTTTAAGCGTAAATGGAATTTTTAAATATGTATACTTTACCGTTATCGTTTTCATATCAGCTGCCTCCATTCTCACAGCATAATGCTGAGGCTGCTTTCCTAATCCCTGTCGATCTATAAATTGACTAGGGAAAATAGTAATCTGCCCTAATTTATAAAATGTAATGTTCGGATCATTCTCCATTTCCATCTCTGCTTCAAACGGTGCAGACTTACTGACAACAAGCTCTATTTTTTCAGGTATTTTATCGTTAATTAGGACCTGTTGAAGCTGTATTTCCTGTAATCCTTTATTCTCTAGTTCAATTATTTTGACCGTTGGATTATCTTTAAGGCTTGTATAGGCACTAATTGTAAGTGGCGGATTACTTTTTACATAAATGATGAATGCCGCTCCCACCACAAGTACGCTAAATAAAAAAACAAATAGAATTTTTTTCATTTCTTTCCTCACTTTCCTGTTTCCCAATCAAGTATAACGATAAATTCTCTACTGGAAAACCTCCAATATCAATTTCAGCTTGGTGTGAATGAAGATAAAAACAATCTGCCTTAGTAAGAGACAGATTGTTTTTGCAGTCTTAATTCATCCCGTATTGGAATACCGTCATCACCGACAAGGGGAATTTCAGGCTTATAAAGTCTTGCTTGTGCGACAGCATTTTGTAGGATTTCTACTAAAAAATAGCCACGTTTTTGATAAAATTTTAATGCATGTAAATTATCATTCGTTGTGATAATAGTGATCTTTGTACAGTTATTCGCAAAAGCCTGTTGTTCTACAGCTTGGACAAGTGAAGAACCAATACCTTTACCTTCCACAGTACTATCTAGGGAAATAATTTCACACTCTTCTCCACGTAAAATATATGTCACAAGACCAGTTATCTTCTGTTGGGCCTCTACGTATGCAAAGCCATCTAGTTTGCTACAGTCATAAATACCACTAGATATAACCATTTCTGTCGTTCCCCAATGTTCCTTAAAAAACTGCAATACTTCTTTTTGGGGTAATTGTTGAATCGAGACAATTGTCATTTTTTAACTCCTCACTAAATCGAAATATGAAATACACCAGCTAATGCTTTTTGGATGCCCAAAAATAGGACCCATGAAACAACGCCTAATCCTATGGCAAACACGATATGAATGGATGATTTCATCGCCATGTATATCACAAAGAGCATCACCATCGTAGCTGGTAGTCCAACGAGAACACCGACCATAAAACGCTGAATATGTTCGCTCGATTCACTTTGTACTGTGAGCCATATAATACTTAAAATACTAACAAGAGGTAGTGCGGCAATAATACCACCATACGTAGGAAATCTTCTGGCTACCTCTGTAACGATTCCAATAATTGCTGCAGAGCTAAGAATTTTAACAAACGTGTACATTATTTCGACACCTCGCTTAATAAACAAAATGCCTGCAAAATGGTTTGTCGTTCTTCTTCTGATAATTGATGTAACGCATGTTGAAGTTTATGAGCATCTAATTCGGTATTTTTTTTGACAATCACAAGCCCCTCTGCTGTTAAATGAAGCATGACTTTGCGTTGATCATCAACAGCCCTTTCCTTCTTCACCCAGCCATTCCGTTCAAGTTTTTTAATATGCTCGGAGGCTGTATTCTGAGAAATATTCAGTAATCCTGCGATATCCCGAACAGTAACTTCATCTTCCTTTTGAATCATCTGTAAAATTCGCACGCTTTGATGGGAAATGACATCTTCATGTGTTGTATGTAGATGATAATATATGGTTGTAAAATAATTATTCATATCCTGAATCATCAAATAACCCCTTTTTAATATATCGTTTAGAACGATTATATCGTATGGAACGATATATATAAAGTGATTCAATTCAAAAGATATAAAGTTTATATTTTCAGATTTTCTAGTTAGTATTTTTTATCTGTTGACAGCTCCTTCCACTTTAATTAGGATAATTTATCGCCCAATTATCCAAAATTATCGAGAATTATCAATGATTTACCGAAAAATTTTCACAAATATACCTGTTTCACTCTTCTTGCATATCAATTTCAATATCAAATGAATTGTTTTTCTTATTTCACTCATACTATCCATGTAAGAATTTAAAAAAAGAGAGGATGTACAAGCATGGGCATACTTAGTGGAAATCCTAAAGATGAGCCATTACATTACGGAGAAGTATTTAGTATTTGGACACATCTTACAGTAAATTATGGCTTTATCGCTGGCTATCAAACGTTTTATAATCATGCAGGTGATGAAGATTTAAGAAAAGTAATCGAAGATATCATCGACACTTGCAGAGAAGAAACAAAACAGTTAGAAAAGATTTTAAAAACTAACGGTGTTGCTTTACCGCCTGCACCACCAGAGAGACCGGTAGCACGAATTGAAGATATACCCCCCGGTGCAAGATTTAATGATCCTGAAATTAGCGCTGCCCTAACTGGTGACCTTGCTGCTGGATTAGTAACATGTAGCCAAGTTATGGGTATGTCAACTAGAGAGGATATTGCACTCATGTACGCACAATTCCACACTGGTAAAGCACAACTTGGTGCAAAATTGTTACGTCTTAATAAAACGAAAGGTTGGTTAGTTCCACCACCAATGCATGTAGTTTATCCTGAAAAATAATATTAATTAAAACCTGACAAACCGTCTCCCCAGATAAACTGGGGATTTTTTTTCATCAAATTTTTTATTTGCAGGTTCATCAAATCTTTTATTTACTTAGAATGTAGGTATCAATATGGATATATTTTCTTGGTTTCCTATCGGAGTACGTCTACTATATTTCATCCCATCAATGATGTTACTAATTGTTGTACCATTTGTTTGTGTCGGGATTTAAGCAGCTATTTTCAGTAAAATTCTGCCTTATAAAATCTATAAAAGTCTTGTATTCCCCATTGTCCTATTAGGTTTCTTTATCTGGGCTATCCCAATGAACATGGGGTTTTATGGATTTTTTAGAGGAATGTTTTAAAAGTTACCTTACTTTTGCTTTTTCGTTTACATTGGCTTTGTTTAACTGGAATCCTACATGTTAAATCTACAGGCGATTATTTATTAGGAGAACGCCCTTTACGTGGAAAACTTGAAATTAAAGTGGTTGTGCGAGGGATTCACCCAATATTATTATGTTAACTTTAGAATGAAAGACCTTTCTTGAAGTCCTTTAACTGTTATACCTCCAATGAATTGTACCCGATTGGAATTTGATATTAGTTTTTTTTGGAGCTTTTTTATTTTAAAAGGAATAGAAACTATAAAAAAAAGTTAAATAAGCATATTATTTGCTTAGGGTCACTACTTTTACGAGTGATTCTTATTTTTTCTAAACAAATGATACTAAATAAAATTTGGTTAAAAAATTTACGGATACTAAAGCACCTTCTGTACAAACTAATTTCAGGAGGTGATTTTCAATGGCAAACAACAATCAAAACTTTAACTCAAAAATTCCAAATGCAATGAATGTAGAATTTGGAAATGAGACTGATGTTAATCAAATTAAACAACAAATCCAACAAGCAGAAGCTAACAAAAAACAAGCTTCTGGTTCAAGGAACACGTTGAACGAAGAATTCGGAAACGAGACAGATGTCAATCAAATTAGACAACAAATCCAACAAGCAGAAGCTAACAAAAAATTGGCTTCTGGTTCAAGGAACACGTTGAACGAAGAATTCGGAAACGAGACTGATGTTAATCAAATTAGACAACAAATCCAACAAGCAGAAGCTAACAAAAAATTGGCTTCTGGTCGATTTTCAAACGAAAACAATACAAAATAAATTTAAATAAAGCATCACCCAAAACCGGCAACCTTTGTCGGTTTTTTGTTTTCTCAATATACTTTCCTTTTGACAAAGTTTTGCTAACAATTCGAGCTGTTGCGTTGGCAATTGTGCAGTTTTTTATTTGCATTTATAAATGTCAATCACCTAAACATCGTAATTCTTGCTCTGTGTTTCCTAGTTGTTACGATAAAGTCATCTCCCATTTCCCGCAATTCTGGACCTCTTAAAAAACTGCAACATAATTACAAGCACCACCTTCATAGCTATAGACTTCGTTTTTTAAAGAAAATCTAAAAGTATTAGGTACATCCATTACAATTAATATTCTTTGAATAAATCCATCTCCTTTTTCGTAAGTTCCGCCATTAATTTAAATCTGGCACTTTGAACCTTATATTTTTTCCATCCCATTTTTCCCCTTTTAATTCATGAACATATTCTTTCAAAAAATCACTACTTATTTTTATTAATGCCTCTTCTACAATGAAGCAGGTCAATTAATTTCAAAATCAACAAAATTTTCGCTATGCTTTCGTAACAACAAAAACTAGCAAAAAAATGAATGGAGTCGGGCATATAGTTCTGAAAGTTCTTTATATACTAAAGATTTTAGTATATCCTGTAATACCCAATTCATTATCGCTATCATCGTAAAAAGAGGCGTCCATCCATGAAAAAAGAGTCAGAGGAACAATAAAAGTAAGCACCAGATTTGTCGAGGCATTGGAAGCACGAATTTAAAAATTTGAAATGGAAAATGCGTATTTAGAAAGTTGAATGCCTTAGTTCAAAACAAGGAACAATCACCAAACAAGACAAAGCACAAGTAACGGAATGAATTTCCAGTGACAGGATCATTGTCCCATGCACCCGAACTACCCTTAATTCCTATACAAATAAGGGGCTGTCCCATAAGTCTCTTTTGTAGTAAAATCACATGAAATTGAAAAGGAAGAAACGTTGATTTAACAACGTTTCTTCCTTTCGCTTTTTATTTATTTTTGGTTAAAAACCCTCTTTTGGGACAGTCCCTTATAATACGAAGCACCCGTTATTTCAACAATTAATGTGATTTGTATTCGAATTCAATAGTTGTAGCTGTTCTTTCAGATGCTGTTTTTCCAATTGTTTTCTCCACAAGATATAACCCCATATTAATGCCTGAAGAGACACCACCAGAAGTAATGAGATTACTATCTTGTATAACTTTACCTTCAGAAACTACTTGAATGTCAGGATGACGACGTACCCTCCCATGTCTCTTGGCGTCTAGCGCATACATTCCTTCGTTCGGTCTATTCATAAGGCAGAGGCTGGCGATGCTCCTTAAGGGACTCGTAGTCTTATGGTGAAAATAATGCCGGCTTCTCCGTGTCATCCTTCTGTTAGAGGTCGAGTTCTGATTGCTTAGGCTGCCTCTCCGAGACAATAAAGGTCTTTCATCATTTGGCTCACATCAAAATGTACTTTCTTCTTGCACAAGGTGTGTAAAATCTTCAGTAACTTTCCACAGAGCACGACAATCGATCTTCTACCACGCTTAGAAATCCGTTTTTTTCCTTTATGCTGTCCAGAAGAGTTTTCACGTAATGTGAGTCCCGCTAGTTTGATTAATTGGCGTGGATGCTCATATTGTGTAAGAGAACCAACTTCGGAAAGCAGCTCGACAATTGTTACGTCTCCGATTCCAGGTACTGATGCTAAATACGCATAATCCGTCATTTGTTTTGCCAGTTCTATCAGCTGGGCTGTTAATTCATCAAGCTGAGCTTGCATCAATTGATACTGGGAAAGTAGTGTAGCGATTTCAATGCGTGCCATCACTAAGCCTTCTGTCAGTCCAATCGAGCTTTGTGCCACCTCGACTAATTGTTTTGCCTTTGGTAGCTGTGGACTTTTCATCCCATCTACTTGGCGGTATAAAAGTAATAATTCTTCTGGCGTTTTCCCTTGAATGTCCATCGGCAGTGGTGTCTTTTCAAGCGCCGCATACGCCATTTTCCCGAAGTTTTTAAATACCTGTGTAAACTCAGGAAAAAAGCGATCTAACCAACGGATCATTCGATTTTGTAAGGCATTTACATCTTCTTGGATTTTGGCACGCAAGGTTGTACCATTACGCAATTCAGCTTCCACGCCTTCTAGAATACGTGGGTAACTAAACCGTCCATCTCGCATTAAACGTGCAATGACGAGCGCATCCTTTTGGTCATTCTTGTTTGAAGATTGTCATCTAGCTCTTTGGAACGATTGACATGATGAGGATTCACCATGATAAATGGAATTCCGTGTGCTTGCAGATAGGCAGCGAGATTCATCCAGTAGTGACCTGTGGGCTCGAAACCGACAAGAATTTCACTTTTTTCATGGGTAGCACGTAAAGCCAGTAATCTTTCATAAAAAGCATCGAAACCTTCTCTTGTTTGCGAGAAAGGGAACGATTTATGGAGCACGCGTCCTCTTTCATCAACCGCGCATGCATAATGTGTATGCTTGGCAATATCGATACCGATGACGAGTGTTTTTTCAGAGACTTGATTAATCTTTTGGTTCCTATTAGAATTCATAAAAGGAGTCCTCCTGTGTGATAGTGGGTCAATGGCTGTTGACACTCATGCATCATACAAGAGGGCTTTTCTGATTTCAAGCCCCTGAAAATCCTTCTAACAGGAATGCTCCTTTTAATTTTCTAGTAATAATATATTCTCAAGTTATTAAGATAGCTGGGAACTTTAAGGATTACCGCCTTTAATTAAAGAATTTTTTTATTCATTTCTATTCTTCTGTCTATCATTCAAGCCAATTATCTAAACTTCCAGGTCTATTAACTATGTGGAAGGCTATCCCTTTCTTGTGTACTTTGCAACGCCAATAATTACAAACACACATAAGACCACCCATCACGGAGTGGTCTATTTATTGCTTATTGAATTAAACACTTCTATCAAGCTTTAGATAGTTGGGTGACACATCCATTTGATTACAAGTTTGAATAAAATATTAAATAAAGGAGGTGTTAATATGAATTTTAATAATAATGGATGTCATCGATTAGGTTGTGGTTGTCAACAGTGTAGTAATGGAAAATTCAATTGTACTGAAGTTAGACCGTTCAGGGCTATTGACACAACCTGTTTACAACTTTCTGATCCATCAGAGGAGTCTTTGGCATATGGATCTTTTAACAGTTCCATAAGGTTTGTCAGTGTAACTCCAGTTACACCACCTACTTTAGGGCAGAAAGTTATTTTCACGACTCCTGGCCCCTCATTAAATGTATATCCTGCTTCCGCCCCAAATAATATCACGTCATATTAATAGTAATGTAAGTTGATTTAGCCTTACACCTCCCGAATTTCGTTACTGAGGGTCACTCCATCACAAGTGACCCTTTTATAGTTTCTTTACTCAAAAGTACCCTATAGGATTGACTTCGGTCTAGAAACAACATGGCTAATTATAAGTAGTGAAAAAATAATATTTACTATATCTTCATACACCTTCCTTATTGTCCAAACAACTGTATTTGATATGAATAAAATATTATATAGAATAGGAGGTGAATATAAAATGGCATCATTTGAAATTGGGGCGAGAGGTCTTTTCAATTTTCGAAACGAACGCTTTTTCCTATTAGTTGAAGATGAAATTACAATTCCAGAAAAAGGTGTGGAGATTGATCCAGTGAATATCTATGAGATTGACCAACAAACTTTCAATTTTATCAGAGATGAAGGAGATACACCTATAGTTGTACCACGTTTTAATCTTCCTCCTGTACCACCTGGATTTGAATTAGAACGAAAATGTATTTTTACAGTCGATAATTCATACTTTGTCATCTATGAATTAGAAAATGGCACTGATAACTTTGTTATTTTAAGAATCAGTGCAGCTTTATTTAACTCATTGAGAAATTCTGGTGTTCGTGAATGTGTTCCTCAAGATTTCATTAATTAATAAAAAATCCAACCTTCAGTAAAATTATTATCATCATATTTAAAGTAATGTTCAGCAAGATTCCTCATTCCTTGCTGAACATTTTACTCATATTGTGCAGTAATATTTTGCAATAAATTTATTTCGTCACCTTTCTCTCCTTCAATACATAAAATACGTTTGAGGTAATTCATCACTATGAAAGTAAAGGGGATATTGATTTAAATGACTAAAAATAATCCACAACAACCTTCTGAAGCAACAGACATTCAGATAGCAAAACTTGCCTATATTGGGGCTTCAATCTCAACATTGGGCGACGGTCTATCTGCTGTTGCAGCTGGTTTAGCATTAAATGCTTTAGAAAAATCAAATAACCAGAATCCTCAAGTCCAAAATAATGACCAATCTAAAGAAGTAGATGATCTTCAAAAGCAGATAGATTATTTAATAAACGAATTAAAACAAGTAAAAAAATTGATGAGATAACTAAATTCTCCTCTAAGCTACTTTTAAAAATGATATTGAAACATAAGCAAAAAGGAGGGCAACCTTTGCAATACAATGTACAACCAACTTTAAACAATAGATTAACTCGACCTTAATAAAGCCATTAACGGAGAATATAATGCTATTCAATTTTGAACATTTGGCACAACTTGCTCCAAATGAAGAGGTTTAAAATCATATACTAGAAATACAAAAAGATGAAATGAGACATTACCAAGGTTTTATTTATACTTACCTTACTGGTTAACAACCATCTCCACAAATAAACGAAACTTACCACAGAATTTTAAGAGTGGTATCCTACCTGCATTTAAAGATGAACAAGAAGCCGTTGAATTTTATCATTGTGTTGCTAGAGAATATAATATTCCTTATATTAGTAATCAATTTAGTTCAAATACTTCTGATGAACAAAATCACACAGTTTGGTTTTTATTCTTTATTAACCAATATTGATAAAGTAATATTACCGACTATTTGGTCGGTTTTTTTATTTATACTCTGTACTTACTGAACAATATGTTTCTAAGATTGAATACAAACAGAAAATTAATCTATCATCACAAGCTCTATTTCTTTATCATGTTGAATGTTTATATAAAAATCCTTTTTTGATAGTTCTACATCTTACAGTAATTTAATTAGCTCATTTATACTCAATCTCATTCACCCCCCAATTCAACGAGTAAACCATTTGATTCTAAAAAATCTGCTACTACCTCAAAACCTCAAAAGCCTTACTACATTCTATACGTAGCAAGACTCTTTAAAGTTGTTTCAAATTACAACCATCTAATTATTAATTCCTTAAAAAATGAATAATGAAGTTGTTTACTTCTTATAGAACTAACGCACCCTTTAGCCCCATTAAGAGCAATAAACAGCACTTCACTACAGAAAATGAAAGATGATTAAGTCCTTTCAAGGGAGTTGAACAAGGAAAAGCATTAAAAGTAATTAATATCACCTACATAAGTTGCAGGTTTTACACTGTTCCGTGAATAATTCAGGTTTGAAGATATTTTTCTAATAAAGTTAAAAAGAGCTCGATATCATCTTTGCTAAGATCACCAATGTTGGATACCCTAAAAGAATTTAATTGATTAAGTTTTCCGGGATATATCGTTATTCCGTTAGCATATAAATAATCATGCATTTCTTTAAAATTATACTTTTCACTTTCGGGCTCTACTATTGCTGTAATAATTTTTGAATGGTGCTCGACAGGGACGAGATATCTTAAACCAAGTCTAGAGAGGCCTTCTATTAAGGTTTCCCAACATTTAGAATATCGTTCATATCTTTCTTTCATACCTTCTGCTTTTAATTCTACAATTGCCTGTTTTAGCGCATAGATAGTTTGAACAGGCGGAGTAAAACGCATCTGACCTGTCTCGATGAAATGGTAATATTGAGAATAAAGATTCAAGTAATAATTTGTCTGCTTTTTTGTTTTTCCTTTTTCTAGTTCGCTTTTTTTAGCTATAACAAAAGAGACTCCTGCCATTCCTTGAAGGTTTTTATTGGAACTTGCTGCCAAATAACTTATATTCATTTTACTCATATTAATTGGAATAGCCGCAAACGAACTCATTGCATCTACCATCATATTAATCTCATTTTCTTCACAAATGGAGCCAATCGATTCTATATCGTTTAATAACCCCGTTGTTGTCTCATTATGCACGACAGCTAGAAAAGAAACTTTTCGTGGAATTCTTTGAATAAATGATTGTAACTGATCTAATTTAATCGGTCGATCGGGTGGACTTACAAACTCAATCCAATCCAGCTGATAAGCTTCTGCAATTTCACACATTCTTTTTCCATAGGCTCCGTTATTAATGATTACTAAAACCCCATCAGTCATTACAGAACTCAAGATTGCCTCCACAGCAGCAGTACCTGAACCACCAAATAAAACGGTAGTATATTGATTATCTTCTGAAACTAAACAAGTAATTTCAGAGGTAACAAATTGCAATATTTGGCTGAAGTCATCTTCACGAGGGCAAATATCTGGTACCACTTGTGCGTATTTAACCGTATCTGTTGTAGTAGCAGGTCCGGGATTCAGTAATATATTTCTTTTAATTTTCTTCATGGTACTCCTCCCTTTAATTTTATTACACTTTTATACGCGGTTCGAATTATCTCCCTCCACCTAAGTAAAGAGGGTACCTATAGGCAAGATCAACCTGCTAATATTCCTTTTCAGAACAATTATTTAATAAATCTCTGTAGACGAGTTTTAACTTCATTTGGAGTAACTTTTGGGCGTCCTAGATTTTGTTTTGATCCCTTTGAGATTTTCAAATAAATAAAAGTCAGCCCTTTTGCCATTTTCCATTCTTGAATACACATTTCAAGTTCATGTAAATTATGGATATAGTATGACTTTTCATAACCGCAAGCTGCAGCAATATTCACAATATTAACATTGTGAGAAACGGTATTTTGCCCTCCAGTTGAATCGTGAACTTGATTATCTAGAAGAATGTGGAGCATATTTTCAGGTTGATAGTAACCATTTGTAGATAAGCTCCCCATTCGCATAAGGAGGGAACCATCTCCATCAATAACAACTACATCTATATCTTTTCGCGTATAGGCCAAGCCTAAGCCTAAAGAACCGACACAACCCATGGAGCCAACCATATATAGATTATTATCAGAATCCTCGACCTCATATAGTTCCCTTCCTGTTTTACCAGTTGTGGCCATTAATACTGTTTTCATATCTTTGAGTCCGTTTATTACTTTTAACGTGTCAAAACGACTTGGCTGTTCATCTAAGTCAGTTTTTTCAATTTTTTTCATATTTTTATGATTAAGACGTTGCTCTATCTTTAATTTCTCACTTTTAAATGTTTCTTTTCTCACTACAAAAAAGAATGGTTGATTTGCTTCAATCCACTTGTTAGCTTCTTCAAGCTGTCTCTTTGCCTCACTATCATCAGGAGATAAGAATTGCCATTTTATTTGCATGAGATCTAATATTTGTGTCGTAATTTGTCCCATTAATTCATGCTGGGGTTCATCATTCAACCCGGGTTCTCCACGTAGACTAACAAACCCAAGTATAGGTATTTGAAAGGGGTGGTTTAAGGAAGTCAAAGGAGAAATACAATTGGTTAGACCAGAGTTTTGCATTAAAACAACTGATTTCCTTCCCCCAAGGTATGCTCCTGAAGCAATGGCTACAGCATCACCTTCGTTAGCTGCAGCAATATATTCACACTCATTTATGGAATAGTTAATAAGATTCTTTAAAAATGAACATGGGACCCCACTGTAAAAGTCAAAACCAAGTCTTTTAAGCTCATTTCCAAATTCTATTGTATTTAACATATCATCACTCCGTTTCGGGTTGTGATTGGTTATTAGTTGATGGCAAATATTTCTTCTCTGCTTTTTGAAGTTCCTCAGCATTTTGAAGTCTAAAAATCTCTTGCACACTTACGATCGATTTCTCTACTTGAATAAGACTTTCATCTTTAAGGATTTGTTTTGAGATGTTCTGCATAGCAGTGATTGAAGCTCTTAGGTTATGGTTAGCCCAGATCGCCGTACTTATTCCGACTTTTCTGAATTCATCGGTTGGGGTTGTATAATATTTTGTAGGCACAATAACCACTGGATGCCTTCCACTCCATTCCTTCATAAATGCTTCAATTTCTTTAAAATCCGACTTTTTACTATGCACTAGAATGGCATCTGCACCAGCCTTTCTGTAGGCTTCCGCACGTTTAAGGGCTTCATCTAATCCCAAGCCTGCAATAAAAGCCTCGACTCTAGCTACAACCATAAAGTCTTCATCCCCTTGAGTATCTTTCATTGCTTTTATTTTCCCGCAAAATTCTTCAATTGATGCGAGAGGCTGTTTTTCTCCATTAATAAATGAGTTCGTTTTAGGAAAAATTTTATCCTCGATACAGACTCCAGCAATATCCAATTGTTCTAGTTTTCTAACTAACCTCCGAGCATTATTAAAATTTCCATATCCCGTATCCCCATCTAAGAGGATGGGAATTGTTGTCGTATCACTCATAAATTCAAGTATATCTAATACCTGCGTCCATGATGCTTCATTATTATCTCTTACACCCAATGATCCTGATATCGATAGACCACTCCCCCAAATCCCTTTAAAACCGACTTCTTCTACAATTTTTGCGGAAAGACCGTTATGGGCTTCCATTAAAAATTCAAGTTTGTCTGAATATAGTATTTTTTTTAATTTCGTCGTTTTTTTCAATATCTTCCCTCTCCTTACTTGACATGTCACATTATATGACTAAAAGTAAAGATTGGTAGGGCAGATACATTAGAAACTAATGATTTTAAAATTTAAAAAATGGGAGAGATTAATCGCGTTACCAAGTCCCACCCATGCAAGGTAAATCTATTTACATACAATACAGTAACCTCCATAAATGGAGAGGACTACACTATTATTACAAAGGAATAAAAATTACTAAATGAGGTGCGATTATTGAAAAATGGACTTGGAAAATGGGAACAATTCTTACTTTTAAAACAAAATCCTTTAACAACTAACTGCATTCCAGAATCAACACTTTACAGTCTAGAAAACCTAATCTATTTATTAAATAGGTATGAGTATGTTTATGTGAAACATGATAGCACTGGACAAGGAAGAGCAATTTATAAAGTCTACAAAAGAAAAGATGGACGCTATTGTTTTAACGGATTTACCATGCAGGGTAAAGAAATAAATAAGTGTGTGGCAGCAATTGAGGATTTCCATCAAGTTTTACATCCATATGAGAAACACGGTAGATTAAGTGGAAATTATATTATACAGGAAGGGGTCATGAGTCTAACCCCTAATGGCGATTCAATATCCATTCGTGTTCATGTTCAAAATCTAAAGGGAAAATGGATAATTGGTGGAATTTACGGAAGGATTGCAACTGAGGATCATGGGATTGTCAATTCAAATCGGGGTTCTCAAATAATATCGATTGATGAATTATTATCAGTTTATATGATGATGGATAATACAAAGAAGGATAAAACAATAGATTCTCTAAAAAAAGATTCAATTTTAGCATCGGAAGTAATAGCATCCCACTTTCCTTGTAGAGAATATGGCATTGATTTTGGAATAGATCATAAAGGAAAACCTCTATTATTTGAAGTAAATACAACGCCAAGCATAAGTAGTTTTGCCAAAATTGATAAGGCGATCTGGAAGAAAATTGTTGAGATTAGGAAAATGCAAAATGAAGGCTAAGTTTGAAATGTAGTTAAATTTTAATTCTGAATCTAAACAAGTCTTTCTATATCCAAAAGTGTGTGCTGTAGCCCATTCTTGTCCATTGACTTTCCAATGCGCTACACTTAAATCCAAAGAAATCTGTATTTATTTAATCGTTCGGTCGCTTTTTGGTCGCCCAAAGTCGCCTATTTTTTCTATTGAAACAAACTATAAGACCACCCATACGGAGTGGTCTTATAGTTTATTAAATTAAACACTTCTTTCGAACATTAGATAGTCGGGTGACACATCAAATTCATCCATAGTCATTTGTTTTTGTTGTCCCATATCTACTATTCCCCTCTCTACCATTCCAGCCAATTTTCTAAATTAGGTCTACTACCAATCTATTGTGGAAGACTATTGTAGAAACACACTGGACACTCTCTATGCACCTTGTCCTCAACAGATAATTTACAAATTCGCAAAGAAAAGAGGCAAGGACAGAACTCAATTATTTTGAAAAATAGAGAAAATGTTCCGTTTCACTGAGTTGAGTGATCTTTCTTAATTCCAGTAGCTATCGGAGCAGTAAATCCACAGTTTGTACTTGTAAATATTTGGGCAGAAGCTGTTTGTCCAGCACTTAGACTGTGGTCACGTATATTTAAAGTTATACTTTTTATCGTAGCGTTCTCAGGAATAACTATAGAACATCTTACAAAAGAAGCTGAAGAAGTACCTGTTCCAAGAAAGTCATTGTTTCCTACTGATTGATCTGTAGAAAGAAAAACCTCCATTAACCCTGAACCACTTGGTCCAGTTACTCCTCGTAGTCCAATTGCTCCCGTTGTTCCCGTTACTCCTTGGAGACCAGTTGCTCCTGTCGCTCCTGTTGCCCTAATTTTCCCCGCTATTATTTGTAAGCCAGGTGAATCTATCTCTTCTGCTAGCCCTTGGTGATTTGTCGAACCAGTTACTCCAGTTATTCCTTGATAGTCTATCTCTCTAGTGACATCTGTTTCTCCGTTTAACCCTCTTTGAAAACTAAATCTCATTAGATTATCTCCCCCTTTTTTTCATAATATTGTTATTAAAAATAATGAAATAGACATAGCACTAGTGATTTCACTGAAAATTACATCTACAAATTCTACCTTTTGTTATAACTAATAAAGTATTTGTTTGCTGAACATTTTCTTCATATTGTGCAGTAAATCATTTTACTTCTTTATAAGACTCAAAAAATTCAATTAATGCTGGAATGGCTTCTTCATTCAAAGAATACATATCATTCATATAAAATCTTCCTGTATTTGCACTTGCGTAATACCATATATCAATGATTTCTTTCGAGTTATCACTGTACATCACTTCAAGCTTATATAAAGGACCTTCATCTGTATGAGGTTGTGATAATATATTGGCATCTTGCATTGCATCTTCAAAAAGTTTTATTTGAGTGGCATTTTCAACTTCTTGTTTATCTAACTTAGCATTTGTTCCTTGTCCAATCACAATTATTTTTTGAATTTCACCTGCAAACTCAAAAGTTTTCATCTCTTCATTATTACAACCGACAAGAAACAACAAAACGAATATTATAAACATTTTTTTCATTAAATCCCAGGCCTCTCCCTATTTGCTTTATAGATTAGACTTAGAATCTAGTAAAAAGTTACAAACTGCTGAAACTTTCATTTACTGCACATTTTGTTTCGAATAATTCTTAGACCAACACTGCGTCAATTGGTGCACTATTGCGATAGGATAAATACATTTCACCATTAGTTAAATCTTCCAGTGTTTCTTTTAACGATTCTTCACTTTTAACACTTATCCCAAAAGTTCTGTTTGATGGACCACACACTCCGTAATCAGTGTCAACGATTGTATAATCATTACGTCTTTTTGATGCAGCAATAATAAAACGTTCATTTTTTACTACAATCTCGAAGTTTTTCGTTTTCCTTTCCTTGAATTGAATGAATTCTCCAACTTGCTTTTCTTTTAATTGGTCACAGAAAGCTTTTAAACTTTCATAATCACGATTGACTCCTGCATTAGCTTCCATATAAAAATTGGAATCGGTTGCTATTCCATTGTTCTTCGAAATGATTTTTAAGTGCTTTTGTCATATTTTTCGCCACCTGATTTAGATTTTTTTCTTCATACGCTGTACGTAAACTCGCTTGTAACCTCTGTGCGCTTATCTTTATGGGCTGCTAAAAACTCTTGTTTTTGTTCAACTGTTTCACCTTCAAACGTGATACCCAAAAACGTTTCAATCGCTTTTACTTCAAAGTTAAGAGCATCTAATTACCATTTCTCCATGTGTATTCTCCCTTCTTTAACACCACATTTTTTTCTAACAATCATAATTTTTTCTTTTCCATATTGATAAAAGCAAGGTTCATGCTTATGTTTGTTTGCCACCTCGTAAACGCATCACTCAATAAATAATTCAATTCTTGTAACTGCGCTTCAGATACTCTTTCTAAATAACCTTCTGAATATTCCCCACCAAAATCACTAGCTTGATCTCGTATATGATCTAATATCGTATCGACATCAACATCTGGAACAAATTCGATTTTTTCGTAAATAACAATTTCACATTCATCTGATGACATTCTTTCATCTTCCAGATAACCATTTTCATTGCACCACTCGTTGTAAAGCTCGTCAAGTTCTTCATAACTAAGCTCGTCCAAAAACTTCTCTGCAGTTTCCCATGATTCAAACTCACCTAACGTATCCACTTGATTTTCTAAATTACGGTCAAATGTAATCAGCCAATTCATTTATTAACAGGAGTAGTAAGGGTTTTCAGACTCAACGGCTCAAGACAATTATTATCAACAACTCCTTTTGCTGCTAATGCCAATGCTTCTACTTTTGTAACTCCAAGTGTAAGTGCAGCTCAGTATGAAGTTGAAATTGTTCCTAATCAAACAGGCGGATTATACAGCGTTTACGGGCGAACAGCTTCAGGTGTAATCATCGATGCCCAAAGATTTGTGAACTCAGAATTAACTCCGATTCTTTAATTTTATATACAGATTTTAACTGTTCATCTTGGAAGCCTTATACTCAGTTATAAGGCTTTTCGTATTTTATCAATTTCCTTCCTACACATTCTCTTTCACTTGCTCTCTTCATCCCAATTCCACAAGCTCAATTGTCCTTTAGCTGGTACCGGGTACATCGTTTAACTGCCATGCGTAGCGACCTTCTTCATAATTACCGAACCACCATTCATCACCTTGGATTAAGTGACCTTTATCAGTACTGGTGTTTTCCTGCTCATACATACCGTAATAATCGGATGTGATCTTGTGGCATTCCGTTAAGTTAGCTGTAGCGATAACTGCGCCTTTCGGTAAATCAATAGGCGATTTGATGCCTATTTTCATTAAAGCACTGTATATAGCTAGCGAATTGAATGCATCTTTATCAATCGTCTTACCAGCATGTATTGTAATTGGACCTCGGTGTTTTCCCGCAAACGTCATTTCATCGACCGAGTACGCCATTTATCATAGATTACAAAAACTTGCTAAACAAAGAAGAAATGAATGGCCCAGCTTATAGTCCTGATGGTTCTGAAACGGAATTGTTATATACTAACAATTTCAGTTATCCCATATTACCCAATTCATTAACAAGAGCATGGTCAAAATTTGTTAAAATGAATAAATTGAAATATACAAATTTACACGGCCTTAGACATACCTTCGCTTCTTATGCAATTGTTAATGGAGTAAATTTTAAAACAATACAAGAGCAATTAGGTCATGCTCATGTTAATATATCTATAGGTACTTATGGTCACTTAACTGATGAAGAAGATAAAATTAAGGATTTGAAGATATTTAACAAATTAATGTAGAATGGTCGCTTCTTTGTCGCTCGTTTAATTTAACCTACCTCAAAACCTCATATATACCAACGTTTCTATTAAAGGAGGTATCAAAATGAAAGCATTCTATTGTAATGCATGCTCTAGACCATCCCTATTACAGGTCAAAGAGGTCTAAATAAAATAAATGATTTGAATGATCTCTTTAGGCCATCATTTTTTCAAAAGCCTAATACACAGGAGTGATTTCATATGAAAAATCAAACGATACAGCCGTTTTTAACGGTCGCTAACTACCATTTACTTGTACAACAAATAAATAAATTATTGCAAGCACTAGCTACAACAAAAGATAAAAATGTCATCCTTGCCGTACGTGGTATTGTCGATAGCGAAATTACGGCAAAATTATCGCTAACTGAGGCACAAACACAGCTAATAGAAAAGGTCTTTTCTGTGACGGACCGTGCACAGGGCGAAGAGTATTTATCACAATTAATACCCTATGTTATTCCCTTTAAAGCTGTTACAGCAAGCACACTGAAAAACCTATTTAAAAAAGAGAAAAAATTAAAGCTACCAAAGCTTGAAGAGATGGATTTTCAGCACATTAGTTATTTAGCTTGGGATGACCCTGGCACACATCGAAAATACATCGTAATCGAGCAAGGGGAACAACTAAAAGCAATTAAAGGGACATTCTCCAACACAACCATTCGAGGTATATGTGCCCTTTGCAATCGGCATTCTGATGTGGGTCTATTGACAACAACTGTCAAAGGGAATATCGTCGGGACATTCACCAATCATAGTAATTATATTTGCGCAGATAGCCAAGCCTGTAATCAGCATGTAACAGATATAGAAAAGACACAGGCATTTTTTGAGCGCATCACGCAATAAAATGAAATGTAAAAAGACTATCTCCAGTTGGGATAGTCTTTTTGCTTTTAATAACGGACAGTCTGTTTATCCACTTTGATAACGGACGATGCGATGATAACAAAGCCTAGCATCAAAACTAAGATTAAATCAAGTAATCCTGTATGCATCGAAACTGTGAAGAGCGTAATGATAAACGCATAAGCAACTGAATGGAAGCTACGAATACCCTCTTGCTTCACCTTATTATAAATAAGTGAGATTAAGGCACCGTAAAGGAAGAAACCAATCGCTACTAATAAATAACCACCATCTAAAAACAATTGACCAATAAAGGTCGGCGTAGTCGTGCGGTTTTCACGTGTGATAATTATTCCCTTCTCTACACTAATCGAATTGACAACCTCTGATACCTTCATTCGAGGTGAAATTTGCTCACCGGGTAATACTGTACTAAAAATTCCTTTATGGATTTGACCGTGTAAATAGCCTTCCTGTTGTGTATATTCAATAATTGTACTTAGCACAATATGACTTGTTACACTTTCTGCATTAATGGCACGTATCCATTGTGGGGTTAAGTTCACCTTTTGTTCAGCCGTTAATAGCTTTTCCCTTGCTTCTTCCTCCAACAACGCTATATCTGGCTGATCTCGATTATTGAATGCTAATGATTGATCCTCCATTATTACCCGTAAAAAACTAAACATGGAGAATGCAAAACCAACAACGAACAACGTTGTTAAAAACCATGTTAGCTTCACTCGTTTCACTACGTAGTGGAAAATAATGATGCCAGTAAACAACATAATAATCAATGGTGTTCGGTAAGCCATTAATAAAAACAAGAACATAGCAGCCGCAAAAATAGCACCATATATACATGCCTTTTTCCAGTTCATATGCTTTTCTAATATCATTTTGTACGACAATAGCAATAAAACGCCAAACCATAGTAATTGACTAAAGAAGTTCAGCTTTGGATTTAAATTCCGTCGATTAGACTCATCTGAAATCCCAAATCCGCCTTCAAAAGTCATTAATATATAAGCACCTAAACCAAGAATAGTAAGAAACACAATAAAATGAATCACATATTTGCTTAAAAATGACAGACCAAATGAAGGAATAGTCCATTGGAGTTTGTCAATAACGTAAACACCTATGTAATAGCAAATCACCGCTAAAATAACTGGTGGCCAAATCGATACAGATATATTAAATTGTTCAAACTTATGCCAATCAAACATACTTGTGAAAAAATAGAGTACTAAAATAAAGGGTAAAAAGAAATACGGTGAAAATGTATCGATTTTATTTAATTTTCTAAAAAATTGTTTCATGCTTTTCACATCCGAGGATGCATTCCCTCCTAAAATCAAACTAATTAATACTATTTATGTAAAACAAAAATAGTAAAGCTACCCTACTATTTTTGTATATTAAAACCATTATTTTAAAATTCACACAGTATAGTCTGAGAAAAAGCCATTCACGGCCTAGCGTGAATGGCTTTTCATATTGTTATGACAACCATTTTGGAGGAGTATTTTTTTCCCAGAGTTCAAACCACTTCGTAATGGTTGCTTTTCTATAAATAGACTACGATATTATCAAGCATTCATATTATATCATATTTTCTAATTTTAGTATTTTTGTATATTCACGTATGCCATTTTGGGGTACTTCTGGGGTACCGAACTATACAACAACATTTAACTATCTTTCACAAGCCCAACCATCTCCGTCACGATCCATTCTTGTCATTAGGGATCATTGGTACACCTCTTAATTTTGTAACACATTGTTTCCCTTAGTTTTTTGTTAAAGCAAATGCAATTACTAGAATAAGGGTCAAATGTGTTAGTAATATTTTACCTTCTTCAAAATCATTATACATAATTAGCATTAAATTGGTATAAATGTATCAATTTTCTCAAAATAAAAAAGGTATTTTTATAGAGAAAATAATGGAGAAAACTCAAGAAGTAAACTAAAAAAACTATTCTATAACAAATAAATAGCCCAGTCTCAATATTATTGAGTGCTTGGGCTTTTGTGTATAGTTGAGGATTGGTGCACCTTAACCCTTTGTGCAGAAGGGAAAAGTTGCACCTGAATTATTATATCAATTTAAACATTCAGTAAATATCCAACAAATGGTTTAAAAAGAAATATAATCACATAGCATTGGATAATATACATTTTTAACTAATATTATCCAATTAATTAAAAATCTTTAATTACACTAACCTGTTCCCATTACTATTATTTACTAACTTGAAAATACAAAAGATTAACCACCCATCATGGAATGTCTTTTCTCTGTAGTAGTCAAATAGAAAATAATTATCCACTTTTTATATAATTCATAAAGTGGTAGAATTTAGAACAAAAGGAGGATTTATTAATGAAAAAACTATCATTATCATTGGTTACTAGTAGTATTCTTTTATCAATGTTATTAACACCTGTACATACTGAAACTGTACACGCTAAAGAAGTCGAAAACAAAGTGAATTCGAGCACATACATGGTTGGTTTAAAGAAGCCACATACAAATGGCAGAGCTAAAGAAGTTAAACTGAAATTAGTTCAGCTAGTCAGTTAAAAAACTATTTAGAAAAAAATTATTCAGAATTAAAAACTGACATTGTTACAGTAAATTTTAATTATATTGTGACTGAAAACGATGATTTAAATAGACCATATGATTTTTTTATTGATTTCAATATGTCTCTTACACCTTATAACATGTCTTTCGAAGCTGCGATGACTGAACATTTAAATTCTATTAAGCATCAAGATACAGCCAAAGAGGATGTTACTAAAGCTAAAAAGCAACTTAATGATTATATTGAAACTATGGCTAAAGATGTAATAGGAAAACTACCAAATAAAAAGATATTGGGGCAAGACTATAATAGCTGGTATCGTTATCCAAATCTAAAAATGGATCTGAGAATAGAAACAAAAATGAGTTGGACGAATTATGAACCAATTAGTACTAAACACGTTTGGTTTGACAAGCCCGAAGATTATTCTAAAAATATTGGTGTTAACATGGATCCTGCTTATAATGAATTAGAAAGAAATAAATATCGTCGAGAATATGCTCTATTAAAGTATAATGATTTCAAAATTACTGATTTTGGTTGGAGAAAATATTTAGATGAATTTAAATCATTCGATTACTAATTAGCACCTTAATAGGTGCTTTTATTTTCAATCAATGAAATGTAATAAAGCAATCGTAATTAAAAATCGACTTTTTCTTTTGTTAATTCATACTTTCAACATCTTAAATCTCCCTCTCTACCATCCATTCAATTTTCAAATTCACCTGATCTATTAAATATAAAGGTACTGGACACTCTCTGTGTACTTTACCCTTCACAGATGATGATTAAGTCGACTTACTACTCAAACGCTATATAGCCTTACCTATGCCTCTACAAATATGCCTTTTTGATATTTCTAGCAAATTTCAATATTATAAATGTTGGAGTTAGATAAAATTTAAATGGCGATAATTAAATGAACAAACAACCCAAGAATTACTGGAAGCTGGTTATATGATAGAGGAGATTAATACAGCCTTTGAGGTAGTAATTGAACAAGCTAAACAGCCCAATACGGAACGTGAAACAGATAACTAATAAAGTTGTCTGTTTTTTATTATGGTAAATAAGCATATGTATGGTTAAAGTTGTTATTATAGGTTATTAAAAGAAATAACCTTAGACAATTTTAAGGAGGATACATAAGTGGTTAATTTGTTTAAAAAAGGTTTTATTTATTTAGCGTTAATGCTGTTTATACTGGGTAGCCTTAGTGTTGAAAGTGCTTCAGCTGCAGAAGCTGTGGATTATGAAGAGGGTGTTACTAATTTAAATAATACTCCAGAAAATAGTGCTGTAGTTGGTAATGTTCTAAAAAAACCAGAAGTCGGATGGAATAGATATCACGGCACTAATCCCAAAATTATCATTGGAAACCCTTCAAGTTATACTGTTACAAATAATTCATTGTATTATAATGGATCAACAGCATCTTTCGGAAAAAATAATTCTGCTACTTTCATTTTTAATGGAACTAAATTTAGAATTATTGGAGCCTTTTATATTGCTAGGAGTGCTAACATAGAAGTTAGCATTGATGGAAATGTGATTGAAAATTTTTCCCAAAATATCCCGGGTTTCAATAGTAGTAATGGGACACAGAAATTGACTTATGAAAAAAGTAATTTATCATCAGGGACACATATTGTTGTAATTAAAAATCTTGATATGACTCAAAGTTTTGAAATCAATGCACTTGATATTGATGGTGTTTTATTATCTGAAACTGAAATTCCTAATGATCAATCCCTTACTTTAGATAGAAATACATTAGAACTTTTGGAAGGCAGCCAAGATAAATTAACAGCTACAGTTACTCCAGATACAGCTAAAGTAATTTGGACAAGTAGTGATGAATCAATCGCTACTGTAGATCAGAACGGGAATGTAACTGCTATTCGTGAAGGTCAAGCAATTATTACTGCTAAAGTCGAAAATACAGAACTAGTTGCGACTGCTACAGTTATTGTTAAGAAACCGATTAGTGAATCATCAAGTGCTATTCTAAGTATCACTTTGGTGAATGGTATAACAAAAGAATATGATGTAACGAATGCCGTATTAAACAACTACTTAAATTGGTTTGATAGTGCACAAGGTACTGCAACATTCAAATTCTCAAAAACAATTTCACCTTATAAAAAGGTAACTGAGTATGTAGTACATGATAAAATTGCTTCTTTTGAAGTAAGAGAATATTAGCCATAAAAAGACCAGGTACTCACATTTTTATGAGCGCCTGGTCATTTGTTTATATGACTTAAAAGTTATTCTTTCTTCTCTGCTTCAATAATAAAATCTGTATATGGTTTTTCATCAACTAAAACAGAAATTTTCCAAAGCCCTTTTTTATCAAATCCAAACTTCGCCTCACTCTGTTTGTTTTCAATTGCCCATTCATAAAGTTTTACAGTTTCTCCTGTATCCTTATGTGTTGCTGTCATTTTGAAATTTTTTCCGATAAAATCTTTTTCTAAAAAATAGACTTGATATAGTCTTCCTTCGTCACCAACTGGAAACTCTGGCTCATCGCTTTCCCCATTAACTTTTATAATACCGAATTTTTCTTCTAATCCATGTAAAATCATATTATCTTTAGTAAAAGTCGGACTTTTTTCCCAGTCAGTTTTTATATCTTCTGAACACCCTGACAAGATTAAACACATAATAAAGAAAAAGCTAATCATTTTCCTCAATGTCTTTTCCCCCTCCTAAAACTGTCAAAATATTTTAAGTACGGTCTTTTACTAGCCAGGCCAATATTTTACCACAACCTACTATTTACTAATATTAAGTATACTTTGAATTACTAAATATACCAATAATAAAAATAAAAAAAGCCCAGGCTCAAAATTAATTGAGTACCTGGGTGTCTTCTTCTGTCACAAATGTAGAATTCTCTTTTTATTCATTACAAGCATTAGTTGGTTCATCACCAAATACATCTGCTAGTGTGTTAGAAATGCCCTGTGCTCCTAAACACATTTTATACTCTAGTTCATCGGATACCCCATAATGCAGAACTGCACTTCCTATAATAATAATTAATGCTCCTGCAAAAAATACTTTCTTCGCTCCCTTTATCACTTTGATTGCTCCCTTCAACAAGAAATATTTGCTATAAACAGCATATCAAAAGTTTATTTTGCACGTAAATACAGTGATAGACTGATAATTCATCCGGCTTTAGACTTACCTTTATTTAAGCATTCCACCGCGGTCAATGACAGTTGCAACTAAGCCCAGCACTCGATCTGTAGTAAGTTCTTTATTTTGTAGAGCTGTTAAGTGTTGAGATTGAATGTGTTTCTTCTGTACGCCCCATTTAATAATGTTTTCTGTTGCCGTTTGCATAGCTGGTGAACCTGGATTCCAATTTTTAATTTCTGGCACTTTAACTTCCTCCTTTGGTTTGTCTTCCACAATTAATTGAACCTGCATCTTACTGTTACTTGGTACAACTACTTTTCCTAATACATAACCTTTAGGTATTTTCCAATTTGCTTTAATTTCAAAATGCGGTCGGTCAATAGCATTTGTCCATGTTCCGCCCCACTCAATGCCTAACTTTTTAGCGATGGCACCGACTCTATTTAAAGTGGTAACATCATATAAAGATTGTGGAGGACCTACCGCGATATCCCATGATAGGCGTGATTTGTGGTTACTATTTAGTGTCCATGTAACAATTTGTCCTGGTCTAGTTCTACCTTGCGCATAGAGGTATTTCTGCCGTTCCTGAGAGCGATATGTCTCTGTAATGAAGATGTTGCGAATGCCAGCCTTGTAGCACTCCTGAAATAGCAATCGACAGGCAGTTTGTGCAGCTGGTAATAGTTCGGAAAGATCTCGACATGTAGTTGTTACGCTTGAGCTCATTTAACATCATCCTTTGGTTTGTCGTATTTTAATGCCTGAGAGCTGTCATTAGTGCCTTCTGTCGTTGGATCAACAACTACACCAATGAGAACTAAAAAAGCGAGCACAGTGTTAAATAACTCTGTAACTCGCTCGTTATAAATTGTTGTATCGTAGCCAATTAATGACCCAATCTGTTGCACCAGTAAAAGCAATAATGCAAAGGCGGCCACCAAAAAAGGCTTATGCTTTAAACGTACTTTCCAGTTAATTTTCATAATGTTATCCTCCGAGAATTGAATTTTGTAATGCTATAAATACAATACCTATGACGCCACTGATTGCTGCAGCTAGAAAATAACCTTTGATTTTGTCACTGTTCTTTTCCATTTTTTCAACAGATTTTTCGATTTGTTTAACGCTCGAAGCTGTGTTATATACAATCGGTTTAATCGTTGATACGTCCTTTTCAAGTTCCTGCAATCGCCTTTCATGGTCAGCCATCGTGACAGCTTGTTGAAAGGTTGTTTCTTGACTCATGCCCTATTCCCTCGCCTTCATGCACTATTGGAAAATTGAAAGCTATGAGAAGCATCGAGAACCAGTAACATGTACAGTTGCCCATCTCGATTGCTCTCATAGCGTATAATAAAAGCCCTCCACAGATGGTTGTGGAAGGCATAAAACAAAATGTATTATTACTAATTTTGTAGTAAATCAAAGTTATATTTTTTATTTATTTTATTTGCAATTGTTTCTAAAAACAATTCAACAGTCATGTTTTCGACTTCTCTTGTATACCATGCAAGTTTTGCACCATAATTTTTTTTATTATAATTAACTCTTAATGGCCAAAAATTTTTGGTTGCATAAGTATAATCAAATTTCACATATAGTTCCTTTCCATCTGGACATTCCATAATAACATTATACATTGGATTTTTTCTTTCTGGCTCAAACTTAACTTTTCTAATTTTGGTTAGCAATAAATCACTCCTCTATTTACTAAATTCGACAAAAGAAAAGGAATCCCTGCTAAATTAAATTATAAAAATAACGCTAAGCCTACGCTTGCGTTTTTGTATCATCTACCGGTAATACACTAATGATGATATGCTTATTAATGATTGCCCCGCCAATATTAACAAAATTTATTTTTTGATCGTTTAATGTTGTCGTGAATACACCCGCATCAAACTCCGCATTTTTTAAATTAATTACCTGCCCATTGTTTAATTGTACTTGATAATTCATAGTTATCATTCTCCGTTCCTTATATTATTTTAATTCATAGATAGATACCCAATATCTGAACCGTTTTTTCTAACAACTAAAACTTTAGGATTGTTAGAACTTTGAAAAAAACTAATTCCATCACTAATGTTAAGCCCTGTTACAGATACACCACTGAAATCTACTGTTCCGCCTTGGAATCTTGTAAAGTTAGAAACTATGTCAATGCCATTCCATGCTTGTATTTCTATTCCGCCGTCACCGGTTGTAATAGTTGTCATATCTGAAAATCTTATTTGATTACCTATACTTATGTTTCTATTCACATTTATGTCTGTAGCCCCACTAATACTGCCATTGACTATCACAGCACCATTAAGGTTTATTGGATCTAAGTCAAGATTCTGGACACATTAAAGTTAAGTTTTTGTTTTGTGGCAACCACCATTTATGGAGTGTTCCACATCCCGAGTAGCCAGTCAAAGTGAAAAGAGCCTTTGACAGACTACTCGGGATGTAGAGCGAGAAATCCATGGAGGTTGCGCATCAAAAATGTGAAGAGGAACATTTCTTGTATCCCAAAATGTTACGCCATAGCTTGGCACATATCTTCACATTCATCAGGCGTTAGAAAGCCTATAGCACCGTGAATTCGTTTGCGATTGTACCAACCTTCAATGTATAGAAATAGTGCAACTCTAGCTGTTTCATCATTTTCATAGCGTGTTCGATAGACTTCTTCTTTTTTCAATGTTGCATGAAAAGACTCGATACATGCGTTATCATACGGGCATCCTTTACGGCTGAACGACGGAATCATTTCGTGTTTTTTTAGTTTTTCTTGAAATGTTTCACTCGTATATTGCGTACCTAAATCGGTATGGATGATTAATCCTGAGGATGGATTTTGAGCTTGTACAGCGTGATCCAATGCCTCAACGACCAAATCTACGGTCATTTTTCGTCCGAATTTATACCCTACAATTTTCTTCGAATGTAAATCAAGAACCGACGCCAAGTAGCACCATCCATCGCGGATTGTATGGATATACGTAATATCAGCTACCCATTTTTCATTAATCGTCTAATCGTCGTTGTATGGAAATCTTGTTCAAGTATATTTTCACGTTCTTCCACGGGCTTTTGTGTTGGCGTCGGACGGTACTTTTTTGTGATGTTCGAGCGAATACCAGCTTTTTTCATGAGTCGTTGTACGCGTTTAATACTAACTTTCACGCCTTCTTTGAGTAACTGTGCATGTATTTTCGGCGCACCGTATCGTCCATCACTTTCTTTGTGAATGGCACAAATACGTCCTGTAATTTTTTTGTTTTCAACTTCGTACACGCTTGGTTTCTTGTGGAAAGACTGATAATACGTACTTTTGGGTACCTTTAAAACGCGACACATTAATTGAATAGGATAATGTTCGCTTTCGTTTTCAATATGGTCAATGAGTTCTTGTTCTGTTACTTTTTCGCGAATATGGTCATAGCCTTTTTTAAGATTTCAATCTCCTGCTTTAACCGAAGATTTTCTTTTTGGATCGAAGAAACTTCCGCTGCAGTTAATTCTTCTGCACCTTCGATTGGAGAATGTAACTTAATCCATTTATAAATAGTTACTTCAGAAACGCCATATTCGCTAGACAGTTGACTGACTGGTGTACCAGAGTGATAAAGCTCCACAACAGTTTGTTTAAATTCTTTATTAAATCTTTTTTGACTCATAAAAAAGACACGTCCTCTCTTGGTTATAATAATACTTACTTAACCAGGATGTGTCCATGACTCCATTCTACATTCACTAGATCACTACATTGATTTTTTATGAAACAATCCACTTATACCCATCCTTCAAACTGTTAGTCAATGCCTGATGAACTTCTGCAGTAATAGTAGCCGTATCTTTTACCTCGATTACAGAGACCGTTTGTTTCTTTCCTGTTCTATACTGTATCTCCACTTTGAAGTTTTTCGTATTAGGTAATTGTTTAGAATCTAAATGAAAATTAGCTGATGTATAAATACTATCTGCAGTTCTTCTAATATCATTTATATTATTGATTTTTTCTATGATGTCGTCTTGTATTTCTTTTCTTAATTCTTTGTTTGTTTGTCCCATGTTGCGTCCTTGTTCACCTTTTGTACAAGTCATGAGTCTCCCTCTCTTCATCATTAGTTTTTAATTTTACAATTACTTACAATAAAAATTATACAGGAAAAAACTTACTATCACAAAAGGAAATTATCTACAATTTTAAACAAAATTATACCAAATATTACAGATGAACTAAAAATATACTACGAAAATTTGCTCTCATAATAAAAAGGGGCTGTCCAGAAAGTCCCTAAATAAAAAGTGCGATTTGGAGAACGGGCCGTTTTCCAAATCGCACTTTTTCCTTTTTGCTGAAAGTAGCGAGGCGGATGCCTGCTACTTTCAATAGGTTATGGGCAATTGCCACAAGCCCAATTCTGTTTGGGTCTTGGCAAGTCCACGCAATAAAAATCGTGTGAACGACCGATTGCCCTTGATGTCTCCGAACACAGTTTCGACATCCACTTTACGCCTTCGCATAAAGGGCTGCCTTTTGTTCGTCATCAAGGGCTGCTCTTGCCTTTGCTTTCATTTCTTCATAGACGGGATTCCAGTGAACTTGACGATTGCCTTTAGCTTTCGTACAAAGTGCTTTCAACGGACAATCTGTACAATCCTCGCATTCATAAATTTTGTAGTCTTGTTCGTATCCTCCCGTATTTTTTCGTTGACTATAGCGTTTAAATAGCACCTTTCGATTGTTCGGACAAATAAAGACATCCTCTTCCTCGCGATAGGGCCAGTTTTGTACCTTCGAAATATCCTGTTTAAAACTTTTTGTTTGTTCCTTTACATACGTGTTATAAGGGGCTAGTAATTCAAATAGTGGTTCCTGCTCTTCGCCCATCGCAAATAAATAATTTTCTTCACTTGCATAACCTGCATCCGCTATTACCTGTGTTGGCACTTTGGGTAATGCTTCAATTAGTTGATTCATAAATGGCTGGAAACAACGGGTATCTCCTGGTCGCTGAAATAATTTGTACCCGATAATAAATTGATTTTGTGTGGCAATTTGTACATTATATCCAGCTTTTAACTGACCGTTTTTCATATGATCATCTTTCATTCGCATAAATGTGGCATCGTGGTCTGTTTTCGAATAGCTATTACGTTCACCTAAAATTTCTCTTTGTGCCTCATAACGAGCTAGTCTTGGCAGATAATCCTTTTCAATCGTTTTGATGTGTTTTTGACGTTTAGATTTCTCCATTCGAAGCTGTTTTCTTTCCTCTTTGTTCGAAGCCTGTTCATATCGACTTTCTAATGATTGCATGCCTGCTAACCACATGGCAGGCAAATTTTCTTCAACCATTCGCTTCATACTTCGGCTAGAATATATTTTTTGTGTGTAGGCATATAAAATGACTTTTAGTAACAGTTTAGGATGATAAGGGGCACGACCACCACCTACATAATGGGAAAATAGCAGTTTATCTGGAATGGATTCTACCATTTCATCGACTAAACGTGCTACATGATGCTCAGGAATAAAGGATTCGATATCGGGAATCATCATACTTTGACGATTCGTATAAGGTTTGAACACAAGTGGTTTACGAGGTTTCTGAGAGATGTTCTCCTCTAAAATTCCTTCTAGAATCATCTCCATTTGCATGTTATAATTTGTTTGAGTAATCATTTGGTTATTCATTAAAAATCGTCCTTTCTGTTAATGTGGTGTGGTAACTTCATTTTACAAAAAAGGACGATTTTTTGGTATATAAAAATAAGGCTGTACCGAAAAATCGATTAACATCGACTTTTCGGACAGCCCCCTTAATTAGTTTTATAAACAATAAGTGCTGTGTATGTTTTACTGTAGTTAGGATGCAAAACAGTAGAAAACTTTATATCAATGAATGTTCCTTCTTGTAAAGAATCCAAGTATGCATTTATTTTGTCTTCTATATTTTCTATATCATGTATATCATTGGCTTCAAGAATTTTGGTTCTTACTTTTGCCACTTTAATCATCCCCCATCTACCTATAATGATAGATTAGATGGAATGTATTATCAATATAAAAAGAGACTACCAATTTAGTAGTCTCAATTGCTTGTTTCTTCCATATAAAAAGTTATAACTCATTGTGAAATGAATCACTCATTACAGATATTATTAATCAAAAAAATCATCTTTGAAAAAAGGTTCGATTCCAACTTCTCTAAATAAGTATTTAATTGGATGACAATCATGGACATAATTACTGTTGGGAATTAAAATTTTCTCCCTAAGTTCTTTAAATATTTGCGAATTAATTTCAGGAAACCAATCTTCATAAGTCAGACCTTTTTCTTCCTCAATCAAAATTAAGTACAATATAATAGTTTCAAATATATAAGGAAATTCTTGTTTAACTTTTTGATGGTGATCTAACAATGAAGTTAAATAGTCCTCAAAATTATAAAAGTTTTCATTTTTACCAATATTGTATTTTAAACGTTCCTTCTCCGGTTTGAAGACAAAAGTTGATTTACTATACCAGTTTCCTAACATGCAAGCAAAAAGAAATAACGCATATTTTTTAGTCTCTCGATCATCATCATCAAAATATTTAAAGTACTCATCATAAATATAGGATTTCGCAGTGTCAAAGTAACCTATTTCAATTCCAGATATAGTTTCTTTAACTTTTTGAACAATAATGTTTTCTGTCATAATTTAGTCTCTTTCTATGAAATTATAAACTTAATAAAGTTATGTTATAGATATTACCATAAATTTATAATTTTAGTAAAATAAACTTACTCTATATGTATCTGCAATCGTGTTTATGGAAATATTTATTAGGTTATTTTCATAATAAAAAGTCACAACTCATTTAGAGTGTGACTTCTTAATTACTATTATAACTAATTACATTTCAATAACATATTCATCAACTTCAAACATAATTATTTTACTGTAGATAATGCACTCAGTTCGATTAGAGAATGGTCCTTTATTCCATGTTTTTTCAAATGCATATTCTTCTAGTCCATTTCCCTTAGTACGTTCATCAAACCATGTAAGGAACGCTTGTACTTCTTCAGTAGATAAGTCATATTCTTTTTGCACTTCATTTAACAATGTGATAGTCAATATTGCTCTATTAGCCGTTGGTTTTGGATCAAGTGAACGATCAGTGTAAACATCCCACTCTAGAACTTTTACACTATCTTTGTTTGAGTGTTGAATAAAATTTTCTTTACATCTGCAATTCTATTAGGCAAAAAATAAATATTGGTTACATTATCTATAAGCTCAATTCGACCACTTCCGCAGTCTCTGTTATTACTGTCTTTACAGAAATAGTCATAAGTTGCATTATTATTATTTTCAATATGTACTTTAATAGCATCAATATTCTGAGGAGATGAAAACTCATATAGTAGTGTATCTATTGCAGATGGGTCCGTACTATGAGAAGCCGGTTTCATTACCATTCCAGTATTGATATCACCATCTGTCACCAATCTTGTTGTTCCAGTAAGGTTTACTGAACTTAATCCGAATTGAACTTCTTTTCCACTCAACAATGACTCTAATTTTTCTTCAATAAATTGTTTCTCCATTTTTTATTCCTCCTTAATTTTAAGAACAAAAAAACACCATAATGGCATCTACCTAAAAAGGATAGACTTTGTAAGTTCGTTAAGTCGTTAAGGCATCTATTAATATGGTTCCCATCCACTTGCATCAAAATCTGCCTTTTCTGTTAGCATGTATTGCCATAAATCAGATTCTATAAGTTGTTTAATCTTTCCTACATAATAAAAAGTGTCATTTTTAATGTATGGCTCCATAGTTGTAAATACATCATTAAGAGTTTGAGGATCATTAGGCTTGGTGTTCTCAGTTATAACATTATACATTTTATTAAATGTATTCTTATACAAATGATCTAACCTATCCTCAGTAGATAATTGTGATAAAAAACCATAAAACGCTAAATACTTTTCTTCTTTTGTTGCTGTAGGTAGGGTTTGTCATATGTATCATTCTCCAATCTTAATATAATTAAAATACGAACTTACGTTCCTATTTTAACAAATCAATATTGTTGTGTAAATCGAAAAACACGAAACCTTTTTGGCATTTTCATAATAAAAAGCCTTACCGTGCTAAGGATAAGGCTCGTCTACTGCGGTAAAATATTTAATTGTCGAGTTAGCTCATTTCTCACACACGTTGAGCCGGACGTGTTTATTGTGTAGGCAGAAAAGTGTTTTAGTTTTATAGTGCATTTCCGTGCACTTTATTGCTGTAGTTAGTTTGACTGAATTATGGAAAGTGGACGAAGTTCACATAATAACCACTCCTTTTTCCGTTTTTTAGCCTTTTATATTAATTAAGATACCTAATCTCTTAAAAAATATGAGCCGGCCGTGTGTCACGCTCCGAACTAGTCTGTCAAGCGCGGGTCGGTCGTCGGTCTGTCTGTCCCTAATATTTAGTAATTTATAAACGCCAAGAGAGGAAAACATTGCCGCACCGTCCTACCTCCAATTTTACAAGATAAATTTTTAAATACCTAATGTGTAACGAATGTAACGTTTGTAACTTCTATCACATTTGTAACATTTGTTACTTATTCCATAACGAAATATACGACAAAATAATGAGATTTAATTACAGTTTCCTTATATCATATAAAATAATAATTGTAGTTTTCACGAACCTAAAGAAAATAACCTTTTTAACCAAAGAATAGTAGACAAAAGCTCTTATTTTCAGACACAAAATCGCCACATTCAAACTAAGTATTCCAATTAACAGAAAATTGTATTTACTTTTACCCAAAAATGTATTATATTGTTAATTGTACTACCAATTGACAAAGAAGGGATGTTATAACATGTTTAAAAAAATTACTGCAGGTGTAGCAACATTAGCATTATCAGTTGGGATTATTAGTACTGCTAATGCAGCAGAACTTACTCAACCTTCTTCACCAATTCAAGAGCCCATTCAGGTGAAATCTTCTAATATTATTACTCCTTATGCTGCCTCAATTTATGTCACAAGGATAGATTTCGTCGAAAAAGGGAAACCGATTCCTAGTACTTATTTTACAACTGAAGAAAGAAATGGATATAAATATGGTGGGAATATACCTCTAGTAAAAACCGAAGATTATTCCAGCAAGTTCTATAAAGTTACATATGCTGGTAATATATCACGATTTTTAGAGTAATTATTTATAAAGAGTTTGGAAATTGATCCAAACTCTTTATTTTTGTTTTTCATATACAATAAAAACTAAACAATCTAAGTTTAAAGTAAATTTTGTCTTTCCTAATTATATATTTTAAATATTTTAAAATTTTTTGTACCTCAAACAACTCTTTCCCACTCTCTATATTTCCTAAGAGCAAAGGTCCCTCATCATCTGTTTCACAATATTATCTTTAATCCGCTTAATGCTCGTTGCGGATAAAGCCATGTGTTGGCCTATCCAACGCTGTGATTTACCGTCTAGCATCCAATTAAGGACTTGCACCTCTCTATCGCCTGAAACTCTGTCTAAAAGTCTCTGAACCTCTAAAAGCTTCTTCTCATACTCAGCAACACGTTTGATGTTCTTCGAACGTCGAATAGCCTCCTGCATAATCGGATCGCCTACTCCACCAATTGCTTTCGGTAATGTAGCCTCGATACCATACTGTGCCGTCTTTGCCCCAACGACCATTTCTGCACGCATTTCTTTGATGGCGTTAACCATCCAGTGGTAGTCTGTAATCATTGCGTCTAGCTTGTCTTGTGTTAGTAATTTCATAGGTTTGCCCTCCTACGGTGTGATATAATGGAGTTGTTAAGCACCGTCAAAGGGCATAAACCAATTCGAGCTGTAGCGTCTGCAAACGCTGCAGCTTTTTTATGTTATAATCTGGTTAAAAAGGAGCTGTTTCTAATGTACGAATATAAGTTTGTTAAAATTGAGTTTAAAAAAATATCAGGTAGACCTACCGAAGATTACCGAGAAGTAATTAAAAATCACGCAAAAGAAGGTTGGAGATTTATTCAAATCTTAACTCCTGACTTTACTACTGCACCTGGGATGGGTACTTATTATGAACTAATTTTCGAGAGACCACAAAATACATAAAACCTATTTCTGAGGCTATAAACTAAGAACCTTCGAATTTAGTTACTAAGGGTCACCCTATCCAAAGTGACCCTTTAACGGTTTATTTTTACATATTGTGCAGTAAACTACTGTTGAATTATTTCGAGTATTTTTCCATCTTCTCTTTTTAAAACTACATACTTTTAAATGGATGGTTAATAATAAATTTATAAAATATTATAAAAGAGGTGTATTTTATAAATGAAAAAGGGCCTATCTGCTTTAATAATATCAATTACTCTTGTTTTATTTTTCCTACCAAGGACAGTATTAGGGTTTGGACCCACTCAGGATTCTAACGAACTTAGATTACAGGATATGCTAATCTTAATACTTACCCCTTATATCGAAAAAGATTTGACTAACTATTATTACCCGAAGATTTTTAAGGATGTTTCACCTCGTGTAACTCCGTGGAAAATTGAATTGATTGAAACTAAAAGAAATCATTTTCGAGGCTTTGATTTGCAAATTACTTTTGAAATTGAACCAACTGATGGCGGTCACAATATTTCATTAGGAAAGGATCGAATGACTTATGAAATATCTTTTGGACCTGAGGTTAAATTGATAAATCACACTCATCTAAAGACGTATAAATATCCACCAGAATAATTCATTAAAATTTTTAATTTTATAGTCGATTCCTTCAATTTATAGAATTTTGTTTTTTCATTTTTCATCCTACTGAACAATTTCTTTCAATTGGATAATAGCTTTTTATCTTTAAAAACATCACCTATGATTCGTGATCTAAAGTGCACGTTACCAATAAAATTTTCATCCCCTGCACAAAATGCTCCCTGATGAAAGATAACTTCTTCGTTCCATCCGTCATCATTTTCTTCATCATCATAAATACGGACAATATGCCCAGCATATATTTCGTTATCATCTAAATCGTTGTGTCCACTGTATTGTAGTAATTTAAATTCTCCATCATTGGCTTGCTCAACAATTCCAAAACCTAATGCTGTTGCAACTCCATTGAAAGTAATACGTTTGTTTTTTAAATCAAGCCATTCAACTTCTACAATTTCCCCATAACTTAAATGGTTAGGATTCGTAATTTTTGCTCGAAATTTAATAGCATTCACTTATAACAACCACCTTCACAATATCTTTCTATTATTTGTATAAAAACATAATCCCATTGCTATTTAATACATAGAATAAACCGTACCTTAAATTGCTTGAGATAAATACTTTAGCTAATCCTTTAATACGGCACTTCCCATGGCTCCTTGTAAGGTTTAGATTCTTTTTTGATCATTTACTAGTGTTGTTGGTAAAGATCAGTAACTTCATGCGTATTACATAATAATTCCTAGTGATAATAAAACCTCTTCTGAACAGACTAATTTGAGGAGGTGAAATCCATGTCAAAAAATCGAAACAAGAACCGAACTGCTGACCAAATTAGGCAAAAAATCCAGCAAGCTGAAGCTAACAAAATTCAAGCTTCTGGTCGTTTTTCAAATCAAAATTTAATGAATTCAACGAACAACGTAGAATTCGGAACTGAGACTGATGCGAACCAAGTAAGACAACAAATTCAAAATCCGGAAACAGAGTACCTCCAAGGAGCTTCTGGCCCTAAAGCAAATTATGGTTTTGGAAATAACTTAAATTAATTTTTTCCGGCAGATTAAATCTGCCGGTTTTTGATTTTAATCCCCCCAATTTACCATTCAATCGTCACCTCTGCCCTCGGATTATCTGAATACAACTTTCGAGCAACCAACTCTGTTACTTGGCTATCGTCATACCATAAAAACTTACTTAGACCGTCTTTAATGCCCTTTACTAAATTGTCGATGTCTGGTTTGGTTGTTGGTCTCAAAACGCCATCTACAGCTTGCTGATGCTTCTTCTTGCTGAATGATTTAGGTATCTTTCGATAAACAATGATGCTAAGTTTTATTTCCTCAGTAATTAGTTCATCAGGTGCTATTTGTGAAGCTACCAGTCTCACGAATGATTTATAGTCTTTGGATTCTTTCGGATCGAATGTGCCAAACTTAGTCACTCGCGGTCTTTGTTGCGCCTGCACATCCCCTGGTATTTCAAATGTGAGTATGTTCATGTTTGCCCTCCTGTTAGCACTCTTAGAAGTTTGCTGATAAAACAACCTAATGTCGTTCTACCAGCAGCGTGTATATTATCGTTCTATAAATTTACTACAAGCTTTCCAATTCACTCTTTGGTCTGTAGCAGCGCCATTTGTATTTTGTCGTTGACCACATTTGTAATAGGTCCCTGCATATTTCCAAGCAAATAGATGCTTACAATGTTTACAACGCTTACCTTCTGGACCATAGCCATTTAAATTCACCATTGGGTTAGGATCTAGTTTACTTTCATCGATTGGAACACCTAAATTCAGTTCGATTTGTTCCATGGGTTCAAACGAAACTTTGATACGATCGAAAAAGCCGAACGAGCATTGATTGAAGTTAAGGCTGCTATATTAGATGGAAATGCAAGTTTTGTTGAAAATGATAATTTAACGGTTGAACAACTGAACGAAATATATATTGAAGCTAATAAAACGAATTGGAAGCCAACTTCTGAAAGAAATCATATTTATGTGATGAATAAATATGTTTTAGATTATATTGGACGCTTCAAAATAAAAAGTGTGAATAACTTGATAATACAAAGAGAATTAATCGATCCTTTGATAAATGAAGGATTTAAAGAAGGTACTCTTTTAAATATATATAGACGAGTAAATGCTATTTTTTCATTCGCTATTAAAAATGAATTTTTAGATAGGAAAAGATTCACCTCTCCTAATTTGAAAAAAGCTAGTGAAAGTATTAAACGAAACGCACTTACTATTAGTGAGGTAACAGAAATACTAGAAATCGCACGTACTAAATACAAAATAACTCATTATACTTGTTTGAGCCTATTATTTTTAACAGGAATGCGTGTTGGTGAATTAAGAGCTTTGCAATGGGGAACTGATATTGATTTTGAAAATAATTTAATTCATATTAACAAAACTAAGGATCGCTTTGGTTCAAGGTCTCCTAAAACGAAAAATAGTTACAGAAAATTCCCAATGAATGAAAGTATCAAAAGTATTTTACTTGATTATCGAAAGTGGTATGAGGAAATAATGGAAACCTGTAAGTTTAGGAATCCTGAAGGTCATGTGATTATTACGTATGCTGGTGAACCAATTGGTGAACGTTATTTGAAACGCATCATTGATTTAATATGTGAAAGAGAAAATATAACTTACTTTACCCCTCACTTCTTGCGGCACACATTTGTAACGATACAATTATCAAATAATATTCCTGTTTCAACAGTTGCAGCTTTAGTTGGTGATACTCCGGAAACAATTTATAAAGTGTATGCTCATTCATTTGCAAAAGATGAGGTACATGCATCTAATCTTATGGATGAAATTATTAACCTGAGTTCATTTGAAAAAACCAAAGAAATCAAAAAATGATGAAATTGGGGTACATTTTGGGGTACATGTATTTCTCTCCCCTACTCCGTTGGAATGGTGTCATAATTCAATAACTTAGTTACCTTCCTCAAAGCTTGATATATCAACGTTTACAAAGAAAAAAACACTCGTATTTTTTACGAGTGTTTCAAAATTTTTATGACAACCATTTTGGAGGAGTATTTTTTTCCCAATAGATATCCCCTAAATTGTAGTGTGCCATAAAGTTATCCTCGGCACTGTGGTAATGGAAGTTATAATAATAGCCTTCCTGTGGTCTTTTTTCAGTTCGCACATGGAAGCGAATTAAATCATTACCCGTTTCATTATTAATGATATTAAAGATTTTTTCTCCATAATTCCCACTTGGTCTTTCTGAGATTGTTAAAGATGCTAAAGATGAATCATCTAAGCCAGCCACTGTCATCTCAATGGCTTCCTCCATTTTCGGAAAAATAATAGCATCAAATTCATTGCTAATTTTTGGTCCAATTTTTGTGCCGAACTTTATGTAGGATTGTTCTTTTGCAGCATCTAAAAGCAACGCATTATAGTTAACTGGGTCTTGCTGTATTTCTGTTTGCACTATCTGGGTGTCATCTGGTGCTGCTGCAAGGGCAGTGCCTGTCCCTTGATCTGGGCCTATTGAAGCTCGATTGGAAGGATTATAATCAAATGCTTCCCATATCTCATGTGTTGGCGTAATTAATCCAAATGTTAAAAACGCCACCATGATGACAATACTCTTTTTAACCCACTTCTTCATTAATTAACACCTTCTCTCTTTATGTACAAATTGGTAATTCTGCTACTAATATATACGTACAAGCTAATAAAAGGTTTCATATTTCTAAAATTCATTGTACAATATTTATGTATAAAGTGAAACTTCATGCACTGGTAGAATTATCAGTCGCCTATGAATGTAAGTTAAAGCAATGTTGCACTTACTGGAAGATGAAGTATTTCAGATAAAAGTGTCGTTTTTTAAAAGGAGGTACAAGCATGGAAATCGCAATGGGTATTGGTCTTTTATTAATGTTAGGTTACTTATCATCTTTATGCTTCACGAACTAATTTAGTTAAAATGCATAATGATAACCGTTCTTATGCAAAACACCGTGTTATCAAGGTTTTTGCTATTATTTCCGAATTTCTTTTAATGCAATATGATGTAAAATAATGCTTCCAATTGGGGCTTATGGGGCTGCAAAGGGGCTAATAAAATACGGCGAAGTTGTGCATAGGAATGTGTGAATGAGATTGGGGCAAATTGCTTCAATCTTTTTTTGTTATTATTCACACATTGTAAAGAACCCTCTTCAGTCTTTAGGTATTTGCCGTTTCCTATAAAAGAGTTGTTAAACCTTGGGAAAAATGGATTTTTGAATTGTGCCTGCCCAATTCAAAAATCCGTAACATCTGTCGGAGGCTTTATCTTCATTCGGTAGGTGTTTGGACACGAAGTGGAACCAAAACCGCATTCATCACTCCTCCTGCATAGTTGGCGCGAAATCATTTTTTGTAAATTAACTTTTATTGATTTTGTTCCAAATTTTCACCGCACTTGGATAACAATTATTAACCGAATATACTTCATCAACCGAAAACATTTTTACAAAGACCTCATGTATCACAACAGCTAATTTTTCAACAGAAGTTGCTGTTGGTAATAGTTCTACAATAAGTCTTATTTCTGGGTTATATTCATCGTCAGGTGTATGATGTAAAAATTGCTTCGGATCCCAATTATCAATTACTTCTTTTACAATTTTAAAGTGCTCCATATTATCCCTCTTTAATATTATTTTTATTGATTTATTCAATGTCCTTATTGAACTAACCTGCACAATATAACTTAAGTTGGTGATCCTGTTGTTAAAAACAACATAGCTAATAAAATCAATCAAATTACTGCTATACCAACTATAACTATACGCTTCATACTTAAGCCACCTATTAGGTCATACTTCACTTCCATTAATCTGCTTTGTAATTCAATAATACCCTCTTACCACTTTCATTTGAACAATTATTTCCATTTACCCTTCCACAACATAGTCTGCTATTGTTTATTCAACCAAAGCCATCGACAAACATCCTATCCCCATGTCTACCTTAAAATAGCCCCCCCTATTAAATAAATAAGAGAGCTAAATAAAATTCATAATCTATCACTTATCTCCACTTGGCTTTAATAAATTCACCGGAAGCCAAGAAATTTTTGAGTCGGATTCATTTAATACTTCTAGATAACCATTAATTTCAGTACCTAACGATGAAAAAACGCTTCCCTTTTCATACATTGTTTCAGATTTAGCTCCATCTAATGGAGTCCTTTTCCCACCTGCATCGTTTGTTAACTCAAAACGTTCTCCGGATTTACTATGTATAGTCTCAGCGATTTTAAGATCTGTACCAGGATACTGATAACACTTCATCCAACTACCATCATCACTCTCGCAATACTCCAGCAGTTGTCCACTGTTTGTATCCAAGAAAGAAATACCCCATCTACTTCTGAAGTTAAATCCGTATGATCCGTGACTATAAATACCATCACGATTAATAATAATATAAGTTGGTTCGTTATAGAAAGATGAACGAATTTTTATTGGCACTTCTTTAAAAACTACCAAATCAGTTGCTTGTACCCGATATTGCCCCATTTGATAGAATGTTTTGCCATCATATTTCTCAATTTCATACGTTTTAAAAAAATTATTTCGCTTAACCATTAAAGAATCAAACGTACCATCTGAATTTTTCTTGTATACCTTGATGTCTTTTTTAAAGGTCATTTTTCCTGTTTGCCCTTTTACAACCTCTGCTCCATCATACATCACTTTCGCTTCTGATTTTGTTGGATTTACTACCGCAAATACAAATGCTGCTAGTAACACAATCAATAATTTTTTCATTATTCTCTCCCTACTCAGCTTAATAAGGTATTATTTTAGCAATTGAAATCAATGATGTCAAAAACCAAACAAAAATAGTGTGTTTTTCCATAAATATAAGTAATATTATTATAAAAATAGAAAAATATAGAATTCCCTTTTTCCATAGAATAAAAAGGTCTATAAGTATTAAGAAAAAACTAATTCCCCCTTCTAATTTATTCCTCAACCATTTCTTTCAAATTGTGTTGGTTACATTACTAACTTAATTTCTTCTCAAAACTAAAGATTACTTTACTCTCATAAGTTCTCTCATTAAATTTAATAAAGCCAAGTGAAGTCCAGAAGTTTAAGGCTTTCTCATTCGTGGAATGAACCGCTATTTGAATACAGTCAACTTGTTGGTCTTTCATTAATTCTTCATAAGTTATATATATGTTTTTAGCATATCCTAAACCTTGATATTTTTTATGTAGGGCCAGTAAACTTAACCAAGGTTTTTGATGACGAGGACTTGACATACCGTAATCCAAAATGGCTATATATTCTTCATCTTTTTTTACTAAATATCTCTTAATTTGTAATTTATCAGCTTCTTTAAATGTTTCTATAATATCCTCATTCTCAAAAACCTGTTTATCATATGCAATTAAATTATATTCGATATTCGAGTTCATAATTTCCTTTTCTATATCCATAAATATTATATCGTTTTTAATCAAGGTAAACATACTTATCTCTCCTATGTTATTAGTATAATTAAATCACCTATTCACATCCCCGCCCATTACTTTCTCTGTACTCATTGTCCTTTATGCATTAATAACAAGCAAAAAAAACATCCATCATGAAGTGGTTTTACGGATTAATTAACTGAAGGACCCCATTAGCCATGAATAAAACGTAAAAACCGGCACTTCACCACAGAAAATGAAAGATGATTAAGTTCTTTTGGAAGATGAAGAAGGATAATGAACTATATTTTAATAGTATAGACATCATATTTTTCGGGATTTATAAAACCTAATTTACTAGCTAAATTAATTGAAGCACTATTATCAACATCACAATCCCAGCGTGGTTGAATATTTTCGGATAGGCAATAATCTATAAATTGCTCAGCAACAATACTTGCTAACCCTTTCCCTCTGTAATTCGAGTCGGTGATTATATCTATTTCGGCATAATTTTTAGATTTAAAAATTGAAACGCCTTCGCTAATAACCTTCTCTTTATCCTTCACGCAAAAACCAATACCATTTTCAAGGAAGTTATCGATAGAATCCCAATATTCGTCATAATATTTTTTATCAAATTCCAAACAATGTTCAATCAGATTTTGATTAATTATTGTTATATCATACTCGCTAATGACATTTCTTTTTCTATTTTTATAGGTCATTAAATCGAAAGAAAAAGCATAACGTTGTATTTTTCTTACTTTCATGTTGAGGAGATTTTCAATTGCACAACTCCAAGCCGGAGTAGTAGAAAATAATGTAAATCTTTTCCCTTGATTTACTGATGCCTCAAAAACTCTAACTAAATTCTTAAGAAATAGCTCATCAGTTAATTGCCCTGCAACATAAGACAATCCTGAATCCGTTTGAATAAAAAGAGATTTATAATTAGTCGAATCTGCATGTACAGTACCTTTAACAGTAGAATCTAACACACTAAATACAAATGTTGGCCCTTCTTTCATTTTCTTCTTTATAATATTAAAATGTTCTTTTGGTACTTTAATCATTTGTTTATACCTCCATCATTCCTATTAATCAGAATATTTTCAAACACATATTTGTTTCATTAACCTGCCCTATAATCACCAAAAATATTAAAGTTCTAACTTCATAAAGTTTTTATTTATCCATCTTGTCACCCTGTATGGTTATTTGAAAACCCCAAGGTCTATCAACTTTACCTTAGAATCTCTTTAATCTTCTTTCACCCAATACATTGTACAATCTTCGCTTCGCTCTAAAAAACCATATTCGATTAAATATCTTCTAATGGAAACATAATCACTATAAATAGGCTTTAAAATTTCATTTACTTCTTGTTCGCTATATTTATGACCTACCTCAAACTTCATTACAATGTGTTTCAGTAAAATTATTTTCCTTTTTTCCTTACTTGGAAAGCTCTCAATAGAACCATCTAAGCCATTTTTAAAATACGTTGCTAATACTTTTTCTTTCTCTTCTACTGTAATTGCATAACGCTCATCCACCTGAGTTGCCCCCTTATGAATAGGCTCGTATACTTTTGTTGTTTCTAAAGCCTGTATAATCGCTAGAAAAACTTTTGCTTGCCTTTCTTTTTCTTTTAATTTAAATCGATGTTGCCGAATCGTTGAAATGCTATTTGCAGAAGTGTTTTTTATAATTTCTTTATCTGGTGCCCCTGTTGCAAATAGCTTAAGTAATTCCGTTTGAATATCTGATAACCCCGTGTATTTCTTATCCAATTGAATTAAAGCTTCAAACACAGAGCCATGTTCTTTCTCAATATGGAGCTGTAAAGCTTTTTTAGCTGTAAAAAAACGATCATTTATTTTGAATACTTCTTCAGCATCAAATGTTTTTTTACAAAATAAACATTCATATGCTTCCCCCTTGTTTACAAAACCATTAGATAATTCCTCTATTGTCAAATCATTTATATTCACAAGCAAAATTCCTCCATACCCATTATTTAATAAACAATATATAATATGTTTATTAATTTGTAAACAAAAACATTTTCCGTTCATTTAAATAAACAATAAAACAGGTACCCACATTTCATGAGCACCTGAGCTTACCTATTATTTACGTCTACGCTACTGAATCGTAGTTGAAAAAATTCCTTAAAACTTTAGCCATCAATAATTGTGATATCAAATATCATTATTAAGGATTATACCCTCTGACAAAAAAGTAATATGATTTAAATATCCTACCCTTTTGTGTAGGTTAATATTTTTAACAAAGACACATAAGGAAATTTAGAAATCTAAGAGAATACTAGATGAAAATAACAAAGAGGTGTGAAATCATGTTAAATAATAACTTAACAGAACTTTTGAAAGTTGAGTATCCGATTATACAAGCTCCAATGGCTGGCGGAGTAACCACTTCAAACTTAGTTGCTGAGGTTTCAAATGCTGGGTGTTTAGGAATGATTGGTGCTGGTTATATGACACCAATTCAAATGAGAGCACAAATAAAGGAAATAAAGGAGTTAACGTCAAATCCTTTTGGGGTTAATTTATTTGTTCCAAACGAATTTAATGTGACAGAGAATGAAGTTAAAACCGCTAACCGTAGCTTAAACCCTATCCGTCAGCAATTGAATCTACAACCAAAAGATAGTTTTGAAATTCCTAGTTTAAATGATATTTTTGAAACATTTATTGAACAAATTAAAGTTGTTATTGAAGAAAAGGTTCCTATTTGCTCTTTTACTTTTGGTATTCCTTCTAAAGAAATGATTGTTGAATTAAAACAATCTAACATTATTCTAATAGGAACTGCTACAACTGTTAGAGAAGCAATCGAAAATGAAAAAGCAGGAATGGATATTGTTGTTGTTCAAGGTAGTGAAGCTGGTGGGCATCGTGGAAACTTTATCAATAAACCTACAGAAAGTTTGATCGGTTTAATGTCATTGATTCCTCAGGTAGTTGATAATGTACGCATTCCTGTTGTTGCTGCTGGAGGAATTATGGACGGAAGAGGGTTAAATGCTTCTCTTTGCTTAGGAGCACAGGGCGTGCAAATGGGTACAGCTTTCTTGACTTGCTTTGAAAGTGGCGCACATAAGGTGCATAAAGAAGCCATCCTAAATGCTTCCGAAGATCAAACCGTTTTAACTCGTTCATTTTCAGGAAAATGGGCAAGAGGACTAGAAAATAAATTTATTTTAGAAATGCAAAAACACGAACAATTATTACCAGACTTCCCTATTCAAAATACTTTAACACAGGATATTAGAAAGACTTCTAGTGCAGAAAACAATCAAGATTACATGTCACTTTGGTCTGGTCAAAGTCCACGATTAGCCCAATGTCAAACCGTGGAATTATTAATAAAAGATATTATTGCTGAAGCTAAAAAATAGTTTGGGAAGGAAAGGGATGAAAACTACCTGCTTTTTCTATAGCAGAAATGAATGATGAAGTATCATTGTCAGTTCCAGTAGGATTCTATCTTGTAACTCCAAACAGGAGCGATTTTTTATCAAATAAAAAGAAACGGATTTGGAAACTTTATATCCTTCAAGTCCGTTTTTTTTTAAACTAATATATAATTCTTTCATTGTATAATAAATTATTCATGAATTTTTACAGCATTCGGCAGCCATTTGGTTATTCAACCCATTCAATTACAATTAAGCTGTCAACTTTTTTTCCATCTAAACTCCAAATAACAACATTGTTATCTTTGCTAAATGCTTCGCTTTCATTTGAAATAAAATCAGAATACGATATTTGCTCATAACGTTGATGTTCTCCAGAAATTGTATTGAAAAAATAATCTATTTTATCATAGCAAACATATATCCGACTTTCTGACGTTATTTCAATGTCCAAAAATTCCCTCTGTTCAGTAGCATTTTGAATACTTTTTTCAACCGTAAGTATAGAATCCTTTACTTCAACAAACTTTCCGCTAAGATAATTTGGAGTATCGATAAAATCTTGAACGAGTTCTCTGTTTTCAACAGTAGTTTCCTTAGGAGATATTAAAAACAAATCCGTATTGTTTACAAACAAAATGCCCAAGGTAATACTTCCTGATATAAATACTAACACTGTTACGGAAACAAGAAATAATAAATTTGATTTTGCTTTGTTCTTTATCTTTATAAACAACAGATATCCGATGATAACACCTATTGTGTTTAATAGTAAATCATCAATATCTGTGCTTCCTAATCCAAAAATAAACTGTATTATTTCGATAAAGGCACTAAAAATAACACCGCACAAAACAATATTCTTATATTCCTTTTTCAAAATAATTGGTAGTAGTAATCCAAAAGGAATGAAAATAATAATATTCCCAAGGACATTTTCCAAAATTCGTATTAATGAAATGTCAGATCTAATCATATCAAAAATTGACTTGAAAGGAATGATACTTATTGTCCGCTCACTTGCACCAATGGCGGCGAATAAGTTATACATGCTTGCTTGTTTAAAAAGCGTAATGCGAAGCAAAATAATGATATAAAGTATAAAAAGCCCAAAAATACAATACCTCAATATTCTTTCTTTTTTACTCATCTTATGACCCATAATTCCTCCACATGAAAGTACCATTTAGAAACGGTTTACTTTTATTTGGTACAATCATACTCCATAAAAATAAACCGTTGATTTTATATTTCTTTTGAAAATCTTATTTTTTTCTTATCCCTCTGGCCTATTATTATTGATAGGCAAAGTAATCGTAAAAACAGTATTTTCTTCAAAGCTTTCTGCGATGATTGTTCCATTATGTATTCTCATAATCTCCTTTGCAATTGCTAATCCAAGTCCTGCACCGCCTATATCAGATTTCTCAAATTCGTCTGTACGATAAAATTTATCAAATATACGTTCTAATTTATCATTCGGAATAGTTTCACCATGATTTTTAATTTTCGCGATTATAAATTCGCTTGATTTCTTTGCCTTTACTTCGATAACAGTTTGTGGGTAACTATATGCGATTGCATTTTTTATCACATTGTTAAAGACTCTTGCAATTTTTTCCGCCTCAACAGCAATAAATAAATCGGCAGCAAGATCTAAATTTAAGCATAGCCCTTTTTGTTGTAGAAACGGATAGAACTCATCAGCTATTTGTTCAATTAAAAAGCACAAATCAGTTTCTTTTTTTACTAATGCTTTGTCTGATAAGCTGTAACGTGTAATATCAAAAAATTCATCTATCAAATTTTCAAATTTCAGTGCTTTTTCAAAAGCTGTTCTTATGAACTTTTTCCGGTTTTCCGGTGGCATATCTGGTGCTTCACATAAAAGGCTTAGATATCCGACAACAGAAGCAAGCGGGGTTCTTATATCATGAGCAAGATAGGTAAGAGTATCAGATTTTTTCTGCACCTCAATTTCCATTAAATGCTGTTGTTCTCTATTTCGAGTTTTTAAAAGATTGAGCCAATTTTGCAAATCCAAAAATTCTGTAGGTAATACGATATCGTCTGCAGAATTATCTAATATAGAGTCCAGACTGTCCATGATTTTCATAATCTTCCGTGAGGAATGCCATTCAACTCCAATCCATACCAATAATTGTGATGTTACAATAATAAAAAGAATAACTGCCGGTTCATAGCTATGAATTAAATACGCTAAATTGTAGCCTACCACTTTTTCAAGAAGAATATAGAAATTGTCTGAACATGCAATCATTATGATGAAATAACCAATTGCAAAAATAACTAATACAGTAATTGCCCATATTAAATGCCGAAGCAATAATGTTTGTTTATATTTTTTTGAAAACCTCTTATTCAATGATATATCCTACTCCCCATATAGTTTTTATAAATTTCGGCTTATTTCCAGTATCATTTAGCTTCTCTCTTATATGCCTAATTTGAACCATTACTGTATTTCTACTGTTTTTAAAATATTTCTCACCCCATACCTGGCGAAAAATTTCGTCTGCGCTAAAAACTTTTCCTCTGTTCTTGCACAAAAGCCATAATATAGAAAACTCTGTCGGTGTCAACTTAATTGTTTTGTCGTTTAAATTACATACATGGGAAGTTTTATTTAGAAAAAGGCCCATTACCATAATGGTTTCCGATGTATTGTTTTCTTTCCCGTCATAATGATGCACTCTCCTTAATTGAGCCTTTACCCTTGCTACTAATTCAAGTGGCAAGAAAGGTTTTGTAACGTAATCATCTGCTCCCAATGATAGTCCTGTAACACGATCTATTCCCTCTGTTTTAGAAGTAAGCATAATGATAGGATAGGTATGTTTTTCACGGATTAATTTACACAATTCAAATCCATTTCCATCTGGTAACATCACATCTAAAATTGCCAAATCAAAGCTTTCGTTTTTAATAAGCATAAGAGCGTCCCGTGAAGAATAGCACTTAAATACTTGAAAATTTTCATTTTGTAAGAACATTTCTATTAAATCAGTAATTTCTTTTTCATCTTCAATAATTAGTATTTTCTCATTCATTATATAGGCTCCTTATTATTTATCTTTAATAGGTGGGCTCTTCTGACGTCAGATTCATATAGTTTTGGACAGGCAAATCGAAAAAATAACGAAATAAACGATCAATTGCTTTGTCTATAGAAGGATCTGACCTAATATTTCCATTAAGACCTTATCATATGTCCAATCTAAAAACTTTTAGACATTTCCTTTGTTAATTTTCAATTGTATCCCCTCCAAAAATTCAAAAGTTTGGTAAATCTATTCTAACAAAACATAGTAGCAAAAACTCTGAAGATAAACATTTTCTTAATGTGCTTGAATTAATGTTGTCACTTTAGGATTTATTTTTTAAAAATAAAAAAGCCCAATCTCTCAACATTAAAATCAAGAAATCGGACTTCCTCATTATTCCAATAAAAAAAATTTCGTTGCTCATATTGCTTGGTTATAAGTACTGGGGCTTTTGGTAGCATCATAGATATTGGAAACGGTTAAAGGTGGGGCTATTAAACTTTTATGTTTTATTTAACGTTACACAAAATAATTCATTATCTCCTATACAAAAAAGTCCGCAAAATCACGGACTTTTCCTTTTTTAATGCCATTTTAGTTGTTTACAATCCCAATGCTTGAAAAATTCTTCTTCCTGTAAAATCACATCATAGACGGGATTTAGGAATTTCTGTACTTGCCTTGTAACTATTTCAGATGTGGCTTGTTGCAGGAATTGTCTCATAAAAAATGCATGGTCCTTTTCTATAGTGAGTCGCTGTTGATCAAATAAAGTATCAATACATTCCTGTAGGACACGCCCCTCTATTGTCTGTGTATTAATCAATGCAAAAATTGTCTGAATGGCATTTATTGTCGTATCTAAAGTAGGGGTTTTATATATTTCTACAAATTTAGATGCAATCACATGCTCAGGAGCTTCTATTATTAGTACAGGGGAAGCCGTTTGGAGCAATGTTGGATAAGCCATTGTTTTTAATGCCACAGGAGTATTTTCCCTAGAGTTAATCTGTAATGTTATGTATGTTTTCAGATGAGCCAGGATCGCTGGTATTTTAATAAACAGACCTTCATTTTCTGAAGAGATCATCACTTCATCCCATAAAAATTCAATTCCATCTTCTTGCCCCTCCATTGAACAAATCTCCTTGAATGCTTGCTTTATAATATCTATTTGATAAGCAACTGGTTTAGCTGCAAGTTTAGTATTTTTTGGTGGTTTTATAAAACCTTCTGTTTCAGCGAACAATAAAGAATCTCCTGTAAGCCAAAATTGATCTTGATAGGAAGAAATCGATAATCGATAAATCATCCTTTCTTGACAATATAGTGCTATAAGTGTGTCAATGCTTTCCTCTAGATCCTGTGCCTTCTTTGTTAATTGCTCAATAATATTCATTGATATTGTGTTTACAACTCTCATTGTCATCCTCACCCTTATCAAAATTTTATTAAAATTCTAACTACATTATGACGTAAAGTAGAATTGGAGTAAACGGTAATATATACCAACAAACATCAAAAAACCTTTCGTTCATCTGAGCGAAAGGCTTCTAAATTGGACAAGGGGTAGCCTCGCGATTGCGAAGCCACCCCTTTAGTATTTAATAGGTAACATTTTCGTAAATTGTAAAAAGTCTCAACCCAATCATCTGGGGAATATTATCTTGAAACATGATTGTTTCATCACCGCGGTAAAATTCCACTGTGTGCCTTCTAACTTAAGCAACGCAAACCCAACCTTCTTTTGCGTCCTTGCAGCCCCAAAGCATGCGCCAGTGTGAATAAGTATCCTCAAAAACAAAAAGCAGAATGCCAGATTACGGAAATATGCTACCTAAAATAGCACGGTATTAATTATAACATATTATTTCCAAAGAGTAAAGAATTAAAATTACCAGGGTATACCCTGTGAAACGTTCATCTTATATCCGTGCTGTGTAGACCATGATACGAGTGACTCCCAAAATCTTTCGCAGACTATAATAATATGCTGCGGATTCGAAAGATTGCCGGTCATCACCATTTCGCATAAACTAGTAAATTCTTTTGGCTGATCTGTAAATGTTAGGGCTTCTGGAAGAACCTGGGCAGAGGTAGTATAGCATCGTTGATGGTGTAGGCCAATAATCATGGCACCACCCATTGCTAGATTCATCGCTAAAATTGGTAAAAATGAGTCAGGGCCCTGAACTTGTATATTTCGGATTTTTCCCATGTACTCATACATTTCTTCCACTAATGTCTGGCAAATCACTTCTTTAAAAACAGATGAATCTATGGTATTTATGTTTTCTTTAAGGCTATGGAAAAATGAATCCGGGTCATAGAGAGGAAGAATATCAAAAAATTGACCATGTGTTAGTGGCCATTCTTCATCTACACTCGCTGCTTCTGCTAAAATCGATTCCCCATCATCAAAGTTTATTTCTGCTTTCCAATCCCCTGCCGTCCACTCATAGGAAAAACTCTCCTTTAAAGAATGGAGTACACATTTCATTTCAATATCAGAATATGGCCCATCTGTTTTTCTAGCCAAAGAACCATACAATCCAATTGCTTTTACCTTTGTACCATATTTCATTAAAAGCTGATCAACAATCATCATTACAATATTCATTTTATCTTCTCTAGTCATTTTACTTGGACCCATTATCAAGTCTCTCCTTTTAAATTTAGGATAGGATGGCGATGATAATTGCCCAAGGTGGTCCACGAGCTTAACGAGGAATTTTCTCTGGTGTCATAGTTAATTTCTCCTTTCATCTTTATAATAGGAAGTTTTTTTACGTATAGAAGTAACTATAAATAATATAGCCAATAAACAGCATTACAATTAAAAAAACCATACCTTTCCAACCCATACCGCCAGATGCATCCACTAGATTTCCATTTTCTGCACGATTTAATCCTTCATTTAAAGAGCCTAAAGGATTATTTTTTAACTCTTTTTGTCTTAATTGTTCTCTTTTTTCTTGTGGTGTATCTTTTGAATCTATAGAAATCACCTCCGTATTTATTTTCAAGCAATTTCTTTATAAAGAATGGGATTCTCTTATTCTTTATATTACCATATTTTGAATTATAAAATAAAAAGAAGGAGCTTTAGCAAAAATATTACTAAATGCTCCTTCTTTATTAGTTAGAGGTATTCACCACACCATAATGAAATTTTGCCGTCAATCGCTCATATCGTTGAAACTGATACTTGGCAAACCATTCTGAACGAAAATGAGCTTTTAACACAACCCGTTTTTTCGCCACACGTTTTGCTTCACATACCCATTCATCTGTTAATGAAGCATGCTCTCCAGCTATTCGGAGCGCCTCAAAATTAGTAGCTTCATCAATAATCTCCTCAAACATTGGGTCCATATAGACAACATCAAAAGATTTGTCCGGCAATTTTTTCAAGTAACGAGTGGCTTCATCTTGAACTACCTCAATATGACGCATACACGCCGTTAATGGTAGCTCTGTTGTATCATAGGTTTGCATCCCCTGTTTGACAATAAACGCCACATTTGGATTTGCCTCAAGCCCCACGACACGCCCTTTTCCACCAACTGTATATGCGGCAAGCATAGCATCCGCAGCAAGTCCAAGTGTACAATCAAGCAATGAATCGCCTATTTCCAGCTGCACCGCTTCTAAAAATGGCTCCTCTTCTCCACGAGCTATACGCTTTAAGCGAAATGCTGCTGAATTGGGATGAAAGAAAAACGGTACATTTGTGCCCAAAGCATAGTATTTAAATCGATTTTTTCCAGCAACTATTACATGTGCCTGATGTTCCTCCGAGATTTTACGAATAGAACGTTTTTTTCGTGGCTCAAAGAAAGCCCCTAATTCATTACAAGCAAAAGCAGCGAGCGCCATCGATACATCGTCTGGTCTGCCCGCTGTCGTAACAATAGTCTTTATTTCTCGCATGTTTGCTCTAAAACACCTGTTAAATGAGTAACGATTTGTTCCACTGGAAACCCTTCAATTTGTTCACGTGGAATAAAGTATGCTAATTCCCCATCCTTTAAAATCGCCATTGAAGGTGAGCTTGGTGGGACATCCTCAAAATAACTACGCATCGCTGCAGTCGCCTCTGGATCCTGACCTGCAAAAACCGTTACCAGATGATCAGGCTTCACCGCCGCCACAGCCTCACGAGCTGCTGGACGTGCCAGCCCCGCCGCACAACCACAAACCGAGTTAATCACCACCAACGAAGTCCCCTTCGTCTCCGCCATAAATTCATTCACCGCATCAGCCGTCGTCAGCTCCGTAAAGCCAGCCCCAACCAGCTCCTCACGCATCGGTTTTACAACCTGCTTCATATATTCATCGTAAGCGTTCATGCTTTTACCCTCTTTCATATGTATTCGCAAAGCTTATTATAGCAAGGTTTCTCAAGAATGTACAAAAACATGCTTTTATCTAATTTCGCAGGTTTTCGGGGGAAATGTGACTTTTTCGTGATTTTGGTGACTTTTTTGTGTAACGAAGTGGTGTTAAAGTTCGGGTCGTTACACACCTAAAAAATGGAATTACTAAGTACAAAAATAATAGTAAAAAGTCCAGGTACTCATTTTAAAAATCGAGATTCTAGGCCTTTGGTGTGTAGTTGAAGAATGGCGCATTAACCCTTTGTGCAGAAGGGAAAAGTTGCATCTGAATTATTATACCAACAAGTATTTTACCAAAATCTAACAAATGGTTAATTCCAACAATCAGAAATAAAAAGCCAATGAATTGTTGTATTTCAAATACCTCGTTGCATGAGGATAATAAAACATTTTTATTATTCAAAACGACTCTCCAATCGTTCTTAGAATCTAAATAACATCTGTAATTAATTTATACCATATTTATTTCATAATAATATTTTACATAAAATAACTATTGAATATTTTTTTGCTAATAAATATAATTATTTTATAAACTAACAAATAAAGGTAGATTTTTAAATGGTTTCTAATATTAACAGATATTCTACTAACACTTATATTACAACTTCTTATTCCGATTATGATAGAATTGTTGTCGACGCAGATCGATATAAAAGGGAAAACCCAAACACTAATGACTCTGTAACCATTTCAGATAGTTCTAGACAAAAACAACAAACAGCTAAACAGTCTTCTTCCAATTTACTAGATAAGGTAAAAGATTGGTCAAATTCCAGTGTTCAGTGGTTGAAAGATGCTGGGAATTTTGTGAAGGATGCTGTAAAAGCAGGAATAGATTTCTTAGTTTTAGATGACGTGAAAACAATCTTTGATCCGAACGCAGGAGCATTGGATAAAAGTTTAGCTGCGATTTCCTTATTCCCTGCAGGAAAGGTTGTAAAGTCCGGGAAAATCTACGGCTTATTAAAGAAATCTGGAAAGAATGATGTGGTTGATGCTTTCGCTGGTTTGGGTAGCATCCAAAAGTTTAATAAAAAGGGTATTTTGATGGATGGAAATAGTTCAACTGGATGGAAACATATTAATAAAAGGCATATTTCCGGGACTTCCGCAGATAAAAACACAACCCTTTTTCCTAAACATCTAGGGGAAGCAAAAATTAAAAATTTAATTATGGAGTCTTTAGAAAAAGGAACACTTCAAAGTACCCACGCCGATGGCACAAAAGTATATACATATAATCCGAATAAGTACGGAATATCCGAAATGACTACTGTCGTAACAAAAGATAATATTATCAAAACGTCTTATCCAACTAAGGGTACGTCTGTCCTAACAAAGAGAGAATCTGAATTAGAAAAGAAAAAATTGAAATAATATTAGGAGGGATACTGTATGCAAATTAGATTTGAACTAGAGGATGACACTTCTATTTTGGATAATCTATATTTTGACGGCTATATAAAAGTGATTGCAAATGATAACAATGAAGACGCGCTACTTTTCTTTACGACCACTGGACACAGTACTATTTTAGGTGAATTCACTAGTATATTGAAAACACTTTATCAAACAGGAAAAAGTCAATTATTAGACCCTTTTGGTAATGCAGATATTCTAACTTTAGAAAAAAATGGATCTAAACTTATAATTTCACATTCTAAAAAAATTGGGGAAAATAGTGATTATCTACATTCTTTCAACTTCACAGAATTTTTAACAGCATATATAAAAGAACTACAAAGATATTTAACTACAGCAAGTAAAGCTGATGCAAATATCGTGACGTTTGAAACTTATGTTTATCTGAAGAGAGGATTAGACACTCTACAGGAAATTATTAAATAAATTTTTTGAATTTTGTTAAAGCATTATCCCATAACGACTAAGACGAATGACCAATGACCAAGACGGCAATTAAACTGTCTTGGTCATTATTTTTTATTAATTTCGTCTTTGTTGAATCGTAATATACAATCCAATTAAACGATCAGTGGTCATTACTCCATTCTGTAAATCCTTCAAGTGCGATTCCTGAATAATGCCATCTTTAACAGCTTGGGTAATAAAGTTCTCTGCTTCAGTTTTCATAGTTGGTGATTCTGGATTCCATGTTTGAGTCACTTTGATTTCCTCCTTCGGTTTGCCTTCTACAATTAGTTGTACTTGTCCTTTACTATTAGTAGGCACATTTAATTTGCCCTCTAGCTTATAACCTGCAGGTATTTTCCAGTTTACTTTAACTTCAAAGTGGGGTCGATCAATACTGCCTACCCAATCGCCACCCCATGTAATGCCAAGCTTATGTGCAATAGTCCCCACTCGATTTAGAGTAGTTACATCATATAAAGACTGTGGAGGTCCTACAGCAATATCCCAAGCTAACCGTGACTTATGATTGCTATCTAATGTCCAAGTAACAATCTGCCCAGGTCTAGTACGACCCTGAGCGTATAAGTAAATTTGTCGTTCTTGGCTACGGTACGTTTCAGTTATGAAGATATTTTTTATTCCTGCTTTAAAACACTCTTGGAATAGTAATCTACAGGCTGTTTGTGCAGCTGGTAAAAGTTCAGAAATATCTCGGCATGTTGTAGTAATGCTTGTCATTTTACATCACCTTTTGGTTTGTCATAATTCATGGCTTGTTCACTGTCTGAAGCACCTTTTGTGGTTGGGTCGATAATAATGCCCAGTAAGCCTAAAATGCTTAATAAAGTCTCTGAAATGGCTGTAATTTGAGCATTGTAAATCGTAATATCGACATTAAAAATGCCCGCTATTTGATTAGCGAGCACTAGTAATAATGCAATTAATGACACCCAAAATTGTTTGTGTTGTAAACGAACTTTCCAGTTAACTTTCATGTGATATTCCCTCCAATTTATCGATACGTTTATGAGCTTGTTTACTTGATTCATCAACTCGAATCAACTTTTCATTCATCGATTCGATTTTCGAAGCCTGAGCACGTTGATCTAGCCTAATATCATCCACCCCACGAGCGATATAATCAACCTTTGTCGTGATACTGGCTTCTGATGCTCCTTGATTTTTACTATCTTTTTTCATTGTTATAATTGCTCCAAGCACACCTAATACTGTACCTATTGCGCCAAACAGCAACGACATTTCTATACTCATACAACACTTCCTTTTTGCATAATAAAAAGCACCCTATTAAGAAGATGCATAAATTCTTTTTGCTATTTCATATATCACTGGCACACTCACCGAGTTTCCTGCTTGCTTGTACAGTTGTGAGTCTGTGTTAACAGCTGCTGCCTTCTCATATGCTTCATCTGGAAACCCTTGAAGTCTCCAGCATTCTAACGGTGTAAGTCGTCTGATACGAAATTCATCCGTTAATACACCTTGCTGGCATCCAGTATCTAACGTGTTTGCAATACCTTTCCCCACTCTGCCTCTACGTGTCTTTGATGTTGGCACGCTAAAATTCACACTGTCGCCTGGATAAGCCATATCAAAGCCCTTTGTAGTAGCCTCTTTAATAGCCACACCATGACGATCCTGTGCTGTGATTGTAAACATAGGTTCATCTGGTCCTTTGACACGTCTACCATTTTGCCTTTTTTCTAATCGGTCTGGTGTAAGAACTGGTAAATAAATTTTTGGTTGTGTTCCCCCACCTTGCATTGTAGTCAATGTTGGACTTAATCCTTTAACATGATAAACTTGATTACTTTGATTGTGATTACCAGGTAATCTTCCTACAGTACGAATAACAATTTGTTTAGGATTTTTCGCATCTGATGCCAATAAGGAGCCTACAATCCCTTCAGAATCATATACTAGTTCTCTCTGGCTCTGCGATTTATGAAAATCTTTCTGTGTACTACCATAAATTTTTATTTTTGATTTGCTATTAAGGCCTTCACTTTCTCGTCCGATAGGAAATACTTTTCGTCCACCTGATCCTCTAAGATGTGCGACAATGAAAATTCGTTCTCGATTTTGTGGTGTTGGGCGTTCTTTTGTTGAGAAATCTTTAGTGTTAAGCACTTGCCATTCAACGTCATACCCAAGTTCATCCAACGTATGGAGGATAATTCCGAACGTTTCCCCTTTGTCGTGAGATAATAGCCCTTTAACGTTTTCAAGGAATAAATACTGTGGTTGGATTTGTTGAGCTGCCCTTGCAACTTCAAAGAACAATGTTCCTCTAGTATCTTCAAATCCTTGTCGCTTTCCAGCAACACTGAATGCTTGGCATGGAAATCCTCCACAGATAATGTCGACTGTTCCTCTAAATTTGCTGAATTCTTCATCTGAGACTGTTGTAATGTCATGTGCAGTCCACTCTCCTTCTGTGTTGTGTATAGCTTCATAAGACTTGCGAGCAAACTTATCCCATTCGACAAAACCTATACAGGTGTGCCCTGCTTGTTGCATGCCTAGCCTGAAACCACCAATTCCCGCAAAAAAATCTAAAAAACGCATATCTTTTTCCCTCCCGATATACTATAATGAATATCGAGTAGGAACACATGTTCTTATTCAGTATTTAAGAGGCTCGCATTTGCAAGCCTCTTTTTTACGTTTGAGGTAAATTCCCAAACGCTTGGGAATATTGATTATTCAGCTAAATCTTCATACCCTAAAATTTCTAGCTGACGCTTTACTTCTGGCTTAACATTCTTCGGCACTTGTGCATATGTTTTATCACCGTCCATGATTAAAGCAACATAAATTACTGCGATTGGCATAATCTCACCCCCTTTCAAAATGGACAAAAGCCATAATAAAAACGCTTGAATGAGCTTACGCATTTGGCTCACCAGCGTTTAAAAGTTTTTTCACTTCTTTTTTTATATGGGCAGGTACTTGTTCAATTGTTTTATCCCCATCTTTTACAAGTTGTGCATAAATGATTACGATTGGACTCATTTCGTTTCACCTACTTCCTCTGCAGCATAAATTGTTTCGTATAATTCAGTCACTACAAGCATCACATTCCGATTCAATTCACGAAATGCAAGATTTTCCTCATATAACTCTGTGACTGTCAGCATCAAACTTTTATTGAGTGCTACAACTTGTTCTAACTGTAGCTCTTTTTGTCGTAATGCTTCTTCTTCCTGTCTAATTTCTTCAAGTGATTTTTGTACAAAAGGTATCATTCTTTTCAGCTCCAATCAATCAAATGTCATACCTGCACCATCAATCCAAATTTCACCCATCGAGTCATTTGAATTAATCACTACTCTAAATGCAACTGCAAAATTTGGAGATGTTTTATTCGTATTAGTAAATTCATAATAGTCCTGGCTTATAAATTTATTTGTTGCATCTTCCCATGTCGGTGAAGCATCTCCACCATTATTAGTAACAAATACTTTTATATCTGCAGGGATCGCACCATCTTGAGCCATAGCATAATTTAAAGCAATTAATATACGGCGTGCTGCTACTGCCCCTGTGTAAATTGGTTTGGCCAATGTATCATAATCCAACACATTACCCACACGAATACGCCGAGAATTGGACCATACTCCACGTGCATTCGTTGTCGCATCGATTGCAGCAATACGCCAATACATAGTTGTCCATTTATTCAAGTTCACTTGTAATGTATAAGCTACTGTCTGTCCTTCAGCACTGTTCGAAACACCTGTTTGAGGTATATCTACCCCACCGACCTTCCAACCAGTACGATTGACGTTAGATGCAAATTCTAATAAGTCTTGTGTAAATAGTGCATCTTTTGCAATTTGAATAACGAAGTGCTGTTTATCTCCTTCAGGGTCTTTCCCTACAATCGCTTGTAGTGTTGGTTTTGCAGATACACGATAATTATCTACAGGCAAAGTCAAAACAGGCGTTGACGGTGTTGCATTGGTTTGAAAATAAGCCTTTGGCGTTTGAGCTGTTAAGCCATTTGGGTCCCATACATCCAAAATAGCATAATAAGCCTTTCCACTTTCCAATGCTCCTGCAGGGATTTGGTGCCGTTGTACATTTTGATAAATTCGATTAGAGTTATACACCAAAGAATTATCAGTTGTCTTATAAATTTTTAATTGATAAGATGCTTGAGCTTCCAAGTCCAAATCTGTAAATGTCCAAGTAAATTCTGGTGACACACCTGTTCCTGCTGGATTTTCAGCATCGTTAGAACCTGGCGATAAATCTGTCGCCATCGGTGCTCTATTTGGTAAAAAGAATTCTTGGAAGCTATATTCACTCGCCACATCGTAACGATCAAATACACGGACTTGCCATTTGTAACGTACACCCCATTGCAATATGTTTTCTGGTACGGTGTAATAAGATGCTGTTCCTGTCTTTTTACTAGAATCATGGACCAATTGATTATTTGTATCATAAATCAATACTTGATATGCAGATTGTACATCTCCGACATCTGTATCTTGGAATGTCCAGACAAATACAGGCGATAATGTATCAATAATGGCCAAATCTGATAAATTACCTTTTGGTTCAATAACTGATACGGTTGGAGCTGTATTAGTTATATTTAATGTAAATGTTTGAGATGTTGATTGCTTGCCATCATTAGCCGTTACTGTAATTATTACACTACCCATCGATTTACCTGTTAATACTAAATTGCTACCTGAGATAGAAACTGTAGCAATACTAGTATTATTTGAGGATGCAGTATAAGATAAAGTATCTCCATCAGGATCACTAAAATAATTTGCTAGATTAACAGTAATAGAAACATCTTTTTTAGTTGATTGCGTTGGAATCTGCGTGTAATTTGGAGCAGTATTGGCCACTACCACATTAAATGTTTGGGATGTAGATAAACTCCCATCGTTAGCTGTGACGGTAATTGTTGCTGTACCAATCGCTTTTCCTGTTACCGTTAATGTACTACCTGAAATGGAAACTGTAGCAATATTGTTATTGTTAGATGATGTTGTATATGTTAAAGGATTGCCTTCAGCATCACTAAAATAGTTTCCTAGTGCAACGGTTGCTGTAGTATTCTTTTTTACATTTTGTGTTGGTATTTGAGTATAATTTGGTGCTGTATTAACAATTCCCCCTCGTACATACCAAAATCCATCAGCATTTCGAGTATTATCGGTATAAGCTGAGTAGTCAGCTTGGATAGTGCCGATTAATGATCCTCTTTCATTTACTGTTTCTTCTGCTATATAATGTTTATGCACATCGAAATATCCTGAACCCAAAGGTTGGTGCTCATTCACAATAATAAATCTACCACTACTGTCTGATATAAATGTATATACAAGTTGATTCCAATTTCCATCAATATAAGTACCCGTAGATGTAAAACCAACAATTTCACCTTTAGCGTCTAGAACTTGCTTGTAACCAGAATATCCGTTAACTTGAACTTGTCCTACTTTATCCACGTAATAATCTATTTTTTCTCGCTTTACTATACGAGAAGAATTATTATACTTATTCCAATAATAGAGTGCCATCTATACCACCCTCCTTTTAAGGTAAATAGATTCGTTTATTTTGGGCATCAAACACGCCCTCTTTTAAGTTGAAGCTGTTAGCATTTGAAAAATCTTCTGATAAAATATTGGTTGTTAATCCACTTGTAACAGATGCTTTCAATAGTAAAAATTCAAAGAATAACTTTTTTATGGTCTGTTCTTCGCCTTCAAGGTATTCAACTATTTGCGTAATACGCTCATGTGCTTTATCTATACCTGTTTCAATATTATTTGCACGTGATGGTGTGAATTTTGTGCCTTTACTTGAATTATCTCCTTCTGGATCATCTACTTTCGCACGCCAAAAAGTAGGAATATAATCGTAAATTGCATCTTTTAATGATTGAAAATTAAATGCCATTGTTATCCCTCCATCTTTTGTTTTATATCCACTAACCATTTAAAAGCCATTTGCCAGCCGTCATCATCTTTTTCATATTCAGGGAATGCCACACCCAGATGTATGCCGTTTTCATTTGTTACAACGACTTTTTCAACTGTCCCGACAGGTTCGTCCTCTAGCTCAATATAGTGTTTAAAAAAACCGTCACGGATAACTGTTTTCGTGATTGGGAAAACAGTTTCTACTCCATTAACGGTTACTAATGCTTGTTTAATATGTTTAGCTGCATCGATTAAAATCAGCTCTCTAAATGCTTCGTTGGCTTCTACAATAACGGTTAAACGTTCATTTTCAGTCACTATTTTTCCCTCCTTTATTCTTCACAATAAAATTCGCCACATATTGGGTACATATATGGATAATGATAGTCGTTAGGTAAAATCCTTAATCCACATGTATTTACATGAGAAGTCATCTCTAGTGGTTCCATTTCACCAATAGTTGGATATACAACCTTGTATTGATAACTGTCATTCTGTGGCCTAATCTCATCATCAATTAACTGTGTATGATGTGCCTCAAAAACATCGTATTCGACTGGATATTGATAGCTGTCATTATTTAAATTTAATAATTGTTCAATGGTACCCCAAAATAATGCTTCTGGACCAAATTCGCCACATGTTTCATAAAAAACAGGATACTGATAACTGTCATTAAGAAATAAAATCTCGTTGTTGATGGCTAAGAGAACAAATCCATCAAACCAGGAACGTGTATTTTTATAATGTAGAATCAGTCCTCGCACATCTTTTAAAGGTGTAAACTTACCTCTCGATTGCAACTCAACACTAAAATGATAAGGATCAACATCATATTGCCACCATTCTAAAACTTCGCCTTTTAATCCAACTGCTTCTAGTACTTTTTCAATCGCATATGGTGTGCCTTTTGTGCGATGTAAATCTATAGCAGATCGAATTAAATTAATTTTTTGTTGCCGTGTTGTGGCTAGGGCTAGCCCCTCGGCCCAGGTAATATGTTTTTCCCACAATAAATGATCTAGTACCGCATCATCTAAGTTTTCGAGGTTCATTGTATAGTTGATTTTGTCTGTCCACTCTAGCATTTTATCCAGGGATGCTTGCAAGGCTGTTGCTAAGTTCTTCACTTTCTCGTCAACCAATAAATTATCGGGAATTTCGCGTATAAGAGTATTCTTTTTTAAATCAATCATCTTCTACACCACCAAAATGCACATTTAACATATCCAATTGTGCTACTTCTCCCTGTTCAACTACCATAAATACAGGACTTCTAACATCCACCCGTTTAGCCCCTGCTTTGATACACAAAGAAATTAATTTTGAAGGGTTAATATCACGCCCAATTTTAGATTGTTGCCATACTAACCATTCATCAACAGCAGCCTGAATTTTTTTGTGTAAAATTGTTTTATCAACTGCATCTGTTTCAATAAAATAGGACATATCTAAATCAAATGCAGTAATTGTAGGAGCCCCTGCAGTTACACGATCTGTTAATGGGCGTACTCTTTTCCCACTAACAGCGTTAAGAACCTTATCTATAATTTCTGGAGAAGGAAGCTTTCCATCCTTCATTAGAATTTTAATATCAACACAACCTGGTGTTGGCATATATACATAAACATCACTGATTAATGCAGAAGCACTTTTGGCAAAGTATTTATAGGCACCATCGCTCCCTGCATTCGTAAGCTTTTCAGGTGCCATATAAATACGTTCTTTATATGGAGCATCTTCCTCACGCTCTGCCCCACCATCAGACACAGTTATATTTTCAATATGACCGATATAAGGCAACGGCTTAACCAAGGTGTTAATTTGACCAACCGCAAAGCCATTTCCGATTTCACCTTTTGTTGTGCATTCTAGCTCCACATCTACATAATCTACACCTGGACTAATAGCCGTTTCTTCAACTGTGGCAAAAAAAATAGCCCCTTCGTTAGAAGTAGCCAATGAACCTTTTTCGATTATTCGTGATGAAGTAAGAGGTACCGATAAATGTAAACGTAATGTTGTCGTAGCTGCTGTTGCTTCCAAACGCGAAGTCGTCATTTCAGCACCTTTATGATCCAACACTTTATCACGTGCATAATACAATAAATTCTGTTTGGCAGCGTCATTAATTGCAACATTTTGCTTGGTTATGACAGAAGCAGCTGATAAAAAAATGAGCCTTAGTGGGTCAGCTTGACTGAGTTTTCTCCCTTCCGTTTGCTCATATATTGTAATAAATTCATTGACTAATTCTTGTGCATCAGTGGTTAAAAAATTTATTTCAGGCAAAACAACTTGTGTCATACCTTCACCCCACTTTTCAAACTAAAAATAATAATTGGATAAGCTGTACCGTCAATTTCAGCTGTCATTTTTACTTCTTCTACCATGACACGCGGTTCGTATTTTTCTACAGTTTCCACGACTTCGCGTACATATAGTGGATGTAAAATGCTCATTGGCCGATCAATAAATTCAGCTTGAAAACCAAAGTCCCTGAACAATGGCACACTAAATTTATAGGTACCTAAAATTGTATTGATGTTTTGAAAAATTTCCTCAAGTTCATCTGCTGGTCTAAAATTGATTTTTGAAGGATTGTAAGTAAGTGTATACTGTTCGTTCATACGTATTCCTCCATTGTAATATTTAAACCTGCAGTTAAAATGTTTCCTCGATTATCAATATGATTCCATGATTGATCTGTTCCAGGCATGTACCATTTGCAAACGCCCACACGTTTTGTACCAATTATTAAAGTATGCGCTACGCCACTTCTTGCGTATTTAATGAATTTATCCAATTCCACAATTGGATTAACCCCATGAAAGGCTGAAAAATGCATTGTAAACGAAACTTTTCCTGCTTCCAATCCAATATATTCAGCTTTGGATTTCTGACCATGGATGTCATGTTTCGACCAACGAGCCGTTTCAGTACGTTTAAAAGCATCAAACGTATTTATTTTTTTATCTGACACTGTAAATACTACGTCACCCCATACACCAATCATATTGCATCACTTCCTAACCATTTACAATGACATCGGGGCTATGGGTTAAACCCATAGGTGAGCCACATACTGTTAAGTCATCTACACGACATAGAGGTTTTCCGTTTACAATAACATCAGGGCTACCCTCTGCTGCAACTGAATCATGACATGATGATCCACAGCAATGCGTTTCCCAATGATCACCCAATCGATGAGCCCCTAAGTCGTTTATAATGACATCGGATGATGCTTCATCGTTTGGCCGAGGTACATGACAATCATGTCCTTTACATATATCACCAAAACGGATTGCTTCTGGCATACTACTCCCTCCTAGTTTAAATAGATTTTATGACCGTTTTCTTTACCTGATTTCACACGGATCTCTTTTTCAGCGAGGATTTCAATCTCTCCTTTAACATCAATTGTTAATTTATGATTTTTCACATCATAACGTATCAATGTACCGTCCGAAAAAAGTACACCATCACAATCATCAGATTCCAGAAACTCTTGTGGAACTTTATCTGCCTCAGAATAAATTGCACCTAGTACAACACCTTCTTGTGTACCATTTGCAAAAAATGCACAAATCACCTGTTCTTCTGGTTCAGGCATCCAATAATACTTGGAATTTAGTGTATTTTTTTGCATTACAGGTAAATCGAACGATACTTTTTCATCCCAATCTGGAAAATAAACTTTCACTGTACAATTTTCTCTATTTACAGAAGATACAAGCCCTTTTCGAATAGCTTCAAATGGTGTATTTTCCATTCCGCCTTTACTCAATAGCTTAGCACCTCCCGCAAATTAATATCTGTTGTATAGCCTCCTGTTACGTTATGACTTGATGATTCAATGAAATATTTTCCGTCAAAAGCTCCGAAATTTTTGATGTTCACAGTTACACCTTGAACCATCTTTTCATTCCCCATCAGTGTAATTTTCCCACTCTTGGAACCTTTATTTTTATTACGTGCTTCAGCTTGTGCCCAACGTTTTGCTTCCTCTAAATTTTTAGCACGCTTGTTTATCTTTAAAGTTGGACCATCTTTTACACCTGGAACCTTATACGTATACTTGATATTTTTCTTTGTCTTACTATCAAAGTACGACAATTCTACTTTTGAGTATTGCTCTTCAGCTGCTGATACTTTAAAATCGTAGCTTTTTACATCATCTTCTCCACGTGTAATGGTCCGCACTTCAGCTTTCTTTTCGTATTTCAGTTCATCATAAACAACAAGCTGTTCTTTTGTAACTTTTGTTGCTAACCCTTCGCGCTTTGCTAAAGATTTTGCAAATGCAAGAGGTGTTTTTTTATCCTGTTCCACACGATCGTACAAAAATGTGGGTGCATCATACACCAATTTCAAGCCAGCTTCTTTTGCAATGTCTGTCAATATGTTTTGAAGTGTAGTATTCTCCCAGGCTTTTGTTTTCTTTGTATCCTTACCGCCTTTGGTAAAGGGAACAGATAAAGCCTTAATCGAAATGCTGTCTGGTGGTCCTTTAAAACTGACATCATCGACAAAAAATGTACCACAGTTTAATTTGGCCGTTGCACCTTCCTTGTACCAATTTCGTAACTCAATTGAGGCATTAATTTTGTCGCCTTTTTTCGGCAACCATGGTCCTTGCCATTTCCGGTTACGATCTTCCAAATCGATTTGAATATCGTCACTTTCACCCTCATTGTCGTTGAATTTGAAAGACTTTAAATATGGTGCAATATCCTGTGTAATATTCACACCCATGTACGTAATATTAGCGATGGCACGCCTTGTATTTGTCATTAGAATCACCTCATCCAAGGTGGTAAATCGTCTAAACTTTGCTTTTCTTCTAAATTAAAAGCAGGCATGTTTAGTACAATACCTGCTGAAAAAACTACTGTTTTCATGTGTGAAGGATTCGCATACATGACTTTATCTAATAACATCTCACCATTTTCACCGTAATGTTTAAAACAAATACCGTCCCACTCATCACCTGAAATGGTTGTGTATGTGTTAGTCGCCAAACGACTTCCTCCTTTCGTTATGTGCAATTTCAGCTAGCCGTGCTTCTAAGTCATCTTTATCTTGATCAGCATGTTGTTTTACCTGGTCTAAGTCCTCTGGTCTTTGTACGTTGTATTGTGGGTTATAAGTTAGCTGAATCACCTGCGAATTATTTTGGTTTGGTACAGATTGTGCCACTTGATTAGGGCTGATAGCAGGGCTGTCATTCGCTTGCATCTGCATAGATATTTGATCTTGCATATTATCAAATACACCATTATCGCGTAGCATGCCTAATGCTTGTCCTGTTTGTAACCATAAGTCTTTAGAACGCTGTGAATTATTCCAAGGGATAACAGCCTCTGTATCGCCACCCTCACCAATCCATGCTAATGTTGGATTGCCTACAATACCACCTTCAGCAAAGCCAGGTAGATTCTTTAAGAGCTTACTAGCAGCTCCTTTTAAGGGCTCGGGTACTAAGTTACCAATTGCTCCTAAAACAGCTCCGCCCATTGATTTAATACCATCTATTAATCCTGTAATAATGGCCTTTCCTACGTCAAATAAGTTAATTCCTTGGAAAAAACTAATGATATTGTTCATGATTGTTTCAGCAGTTGAAAGTATTGTATTCCAGGCTCCATCCCAATCACCTTGTAAAAGAGACATTGCCGTTTGGATGATGCCATTAATTATTGTTAGGGCTGTTTCTATAATTGACTGTACATATGGGAATACAAACTCAATGACTGCCAAAATGCCATTTATCGCTGGAATAAGAACGGTATTAACAATATTTATTAAAATTTCCAAAACAGAAACAATAATCGGGATGATGGCTTGAATAATTGCAAGCGCAATTGGAAATACCATCTGTATTACACTAAGCACCATTGGAAGAACCGTTTGCGCTAACTGTAGAATAACCCCAATAACTGTTGTTAAAAGCGTAGCAAATATCGGTAAAACCATTTGAATGATACTTAAAATAATTGGAAATACCGACTGTATTACTTGTAAAATCATCGGAATAATCAACTGTGCTAACTGCAAAATGACTGGAATGATACTAGCCAATAAATTTATTACCAATGGTAAAACCATTTGAATCACTTGTAAGATCATCGGAAAAACCATTTTGAATACCTGGAGTAGTATTGGTAACAATGTTGTTGCTAAGGTTGAAATAGAACCTGACCATAAGGAAAGCATTGTTACAGCTAATTGAGCCAAGGAGCTCCCAACCTCTGCAAACATTGGTCCCATTTCTGTAATACTTGTAGCGATCATTGATATAGTGTCACTTAATTGTGGCCCTACTTCAGTAGCAAATTGACTAAAACCATCACTAAATACTTGGATAATTGGTGCAAATGCAGATGAAAGACTTTCCCATGCTCCTTTTAAAGCTCCAGCTACTTTATCATTCGTTTGGGATAATCTGAATAAAAATCCTCCTATACTTACTATTGCTCCAATTAACCAACCAATAGGTCCACTTACACCTAAGAATCCAAGTGCCATTGTGGTCATCATTGGCGCAATAAGTGAAATGATACCTGGTAAACTAGAAAGTCCTGTTTTAAAACTAGCAATAAAGCCACTTATCACAGTTCCTACTTTTCCTGAAAGACTATTTCCAAAGGCTTCCATGGCTTGTCTTGCCATATTTTGCATATTTATAATCAATCGTATCTTCATTATTTTTAAACTAAGTAATAAATTGTTCCAGATGAGAGGCGCATTTAATGCTACATAGCTAATTGAATTGCTCATAAAATCCTTTAATGCACTAAACAGATTGTTTACAGCTCCACGGAACTTATCAGACATTTTATAAGCTGCATAAAAAGCCACACCTATGCCAATAACTGCAGCTACCACAGCTACAAATGGATTGGCCAACATTGTAATATTTAAAACACGCATAGCTGCTGCCATACCTTGAGTAATGCCTTTAACCCCACCACCGTATAGGGAATAGGCTATCATGGCTGCTCGATGAGCATTATAGAGAGCAATACTAGTTTTTTGAACAGTATTAAAAATACTTTGTGCCACTGCAACGGCCACTAATGTGCCTTTGTAAATTAAAAAAGCCGATACCATCCCTATCAATATAGGAGCTATCGTACTTAGGATTGATTTTGCTTTTTTAATTGCACCAGGTAAATTGTTGGATAAATAGTTAGCAAATAAATTTAATACTGGTAAAACAGCATCTCCAATGGGATAAACAAGATCCATAAATAGAATTCGGCCAATTCCTTGAATAGCTTTTCCGAATGTATCAAAACGAACTTCATTTACTTTTGCCATAGCTCCCTCAAAGCCTTCCATGGCTTCTGTTGATCCGAGCATGGCATACATGGCGGTGGCTTCTAAATCTTCCCATTTTGTCAATTTTGTTATCGTAAAGGCTTTTTATCCCCTACCTCTCACCGTTTCCAGTGAGTTCGGCATACATTTTCACTAATAATAGTGTCGTTCACTCGTGGAGGTATTTTATTCTCAAATGATGAGTTTCAACCTCTATGCTCTACGGTGAGCCATGATTTTTAAGTCATGCTTTACCTCGGTATTAGCATATTTCATTAAACTTAGCCTTCACCGATTTTGAACGATTTTAATTCGGCACAATTTATCATCTACCGAATAACCCTACACCAATTTGATTGGCAGCTACTTGGTCATCCATACCTTGTAATTCAGCCACTACAGTACTTGCTACATCCGCAACAGTGCCATTTCCTTTTAAAAATTCTTTCCATACATTTTGTGTTTCCTTTGAGAGATCACCCATTGCATCTTTTGTTGCTTTAGAGCCATCTTTTGAGCGTATTTGGAACTCTTTCATGACATCATTCACGTAATCTAAGTTGTATACGCCTGCTTTTGCTCCACGTTCAAGAATGCCGAAATATTCTTCTGCTGAATAACCCATTTCTCCGAACAACGGTGCATATTCGGCCACATTATCGAGCATTTCATCAGAAAAATTAAGACCTCTTTGCGCGCCTGCTGCAAAAAGGTCCATTGCTGTTGTAGAGGTAACACCAAAGCTACTCATCATATTATTAGCTGCTCGGGTTACCTCGTTGATGTCTGCATCAAATGTATCTGCAAACATCAATGCATCACCTGTCATGCGTTCTAATTCGCCATTGTCCAAGTTGTGCATATTTTGTTTTACATTTGCAAGGGCTTCTGTTACTTCATCAAATGATTCGCCATATCCACTACGAAAAACATTTTTAGCTACGCCCTCTAAGGCTTCCATATCAGCCCCAAATGTGCCTGTTTGCGCCGATAATTTTGATAATGAATCAGACATCTCAGACATTTGGCCAACTACCGCTGTAAAAGCACCTATACCTCCTACTGCAGCAGCTGCTCCAGTTAAGAACTTCATGGAACTACTTGCTTCGCTAAATGCTCCTTTAAAGCTACTCGTTAGTTCAGCACCTAATTTGAAAGCAATATCAAATACTTTAGACACTAACTTTCGCCCCCTTTTTTAGCTGCTTTTTGTGCAAACTCAATGGTTTCCTTCCAGGAAAACAAACGCCGCAATGTCATGTTTGAAAAAAAATCAGCTGATGAACGACTGTGATTAGCACAGTACAAACAAATCAACTGAATTGTCATTGCTGGTTGACTATTTATTTTCCACCCATTAAAAAAAGTGTTGTTCGCATTGTCACCTTTGAGTAATCAGAAGCTGACAATTTACGAATAACACCTACATGTACACCTGCTGCTTTCGCTGCTACAATTGCAACAAAACCTTTCGCCATTTCTTTGACCATCACTATGGAATTTTGGGGACTCTCTGCATTGAACTGCATTTCTGCTTTTTCAATATCAGCACCCGTCAAATTTTCAAAATCTAATACTAGTTCTGTATAAGTTACATCTTCTACAGTAACAGGGCGAGATAAAGTAATTAACTTTTCTAACCCTTCCTCTTGCACTTCGCTTTGATTTTTATTTAAAACTACTTCATTTTTAGTCATCTAAAATGCCTCCCTAAGATAATCCTAAATTTTTTCGTACTTCATCCATCATGTCTTTACCGTTTACTCTATAAACGCCATTAAATTTATCAAATTCAATGGTTGTTTTACCATCGATCATAATTTTGATGTAATGCACTTCAAATTCATTAGCTGTTTCTGTAGCAGCTGCTACGGCAAATTTACCTGGTGTAAAGTTGAGTGGTACACAACGTGTCTTTACAACAACTTCCTGTTGAACATACCCTTTCAATGGATCAAAAAGTTGTTGATTACCTCGAAAGTCCAATGCATGTACTTTTGGTTCTGCTAATTTCATAGCATCTGCTGATAATGTACGCCAGTTTAATTTGGTTGTTTGTGAACCGAAATGTCCAATCACAGGAGCTGTTGATTCGCCGTATATACCTGCACCTTTAATGGTTTCAGATAATGCTTCGAAATTTGGTAGTTCGACATCAACAACACCTAAATAATTTGTCGCATCTTCCCATGCTGTGAAGTTAGTTAAGATTTGATCAATTTTTTTCATCGATTAAGCCTCCTATGCAAATAACGTTCCGAAATATGATGGATCAAATTCAAATAAACCGCGAATCTCGCGCGCTGGTGTTGCTGGCGTGATAAACAAGTGGAACTTATAAATACCATCAATTAAATCTGTTAATGGATTTTCCTCTTGTAAGAATTCCACACGTCCACCCAAGATGAACTGACGTGCTGCTTTGCCATTTAAGTCAATATTTTTGCTATCCACAATATTATCAATAAGTTTTTTATTGCCTGGCTTATCCGTTTTTTGCCAATACGATAAAATGAACTGATTTTGCTCATAAATAAAGACACGTCTCACAGAGATAAACGCGTCTTTCGGATCTGTATTACCTGGATAGCAACTTGTACGATGTCCCCAGAGTTTCCAGCCACCTATGAAATTAAGTGAAGTAACGATACCTTGACCATTCAGGTAATTGGCTTGTTCTAAGCCAAGTAAAATCTCTGTACCATCCTCCAATACAGCTGCATCCATCTGTAAATTATTATTTGATGCTTCGTGATATGGATAACCTTCATTTTGAGCATCAACTAAGTTAAACAAACTCGCTGCTTGTGTGGATTTATGATATTGAATTCCACCAATAGAACATTTTGGCCAAAAGACCTCCATATTGGGATCATCTAAATTATTCATATTTTTATATTCAGGTACTGCTGTATAGTCACGTACTTCTGAAGTCGGAATATCCACAAATGTTTTTGCTTGAAACAGACCATTAATATTTTTGGCCTTCGCTTTTAGTACAGCCGCAACAAGTGGATTTGTAGAAAATTTTGGCGAAATTAAAATACCAGGTATTTCACGGAAACGTGGAAATACTGTATTTATTAATTCAATGCCTTTGTATGATCCGTCTAGTGAAACCCCACCTACAATATCAGCTGCAGTCACTAACGATGCATCTAATCGTTCAAATTCCACAGTTACTTCATTTGCAACACTTGTATAAATGTGTAGCTTTCCTTCGTCATCGAACTCCAATTCGTAATCTGTTTTATCAACCGTATTTGTTCCATTTTTCACAATAACCTTTGATTTTAATACACCATCGGCTTGTAATACACCTTCCCCTTTTGCAATTCCTACAGTTTCAGAACCACTAACGGCATGTTTGTTTGTATCAAGTACATTAATCATAACTAATGGTGAAACGGCAAATAATGCAAAATGTGAGCTAATAGCCTCACAAATTGTATATTTATTAAAATCTGCATTGTAACCCATTTTTTGAACTGCTTCGCTGTACGTATAAGCCAATTCTGCTCGATTCACAGCTTTTTCTGGCTCATCTAATAGATGAATAGGAGCTGTTCCAAAAACCACCGTCAGGCCTGCTGTAGATACCACAGGAGGGATGATAGATGTTGGCAATTCATAGCTATATACTCCGTGTTTATATCCAGCCATTATTGATCACCCTTTCCAGGTCTAAAAAAATTAAACACTTTATTGTAATAGCGATGTTCCAAAGTACCCTTTTGCTGTATACGTGCTTCAGTTTCAGCTATTTTATCAATCGCTACAAAAAGTTTTTCAATCTCAGAGCAATCTTTAATAAAAGTTTGAATATGTGGTACCTCGATAGATTCAACCACAGTATATCGAGGTAATCCAAGCAAATTTGGACCTACATAAATTTTTTGTGGAACTGTTTCTTGATGAACAGCAATCTTTTCTTCAGGTGCACTTGGTACAACTGATTCTATTGCGCCAGCGACCTGCTCAACTGTTGTTTTTGCCTCTTTTTTAATTTGTTCATTTGCCACGTTAATACCCTCCTATATATTGCATCGACTGGCTTTCAAAGCTTAGACGCATTACCCCATAGTAAAATGGATGCGTTTCACCGTCATCATCGTTCAAGGCACAATCGATTTGATATTTCATCTTGAAAAACTTTGCTATGATTGGATTTTCATTCAGGTCATTCCAAATATGTTGTATACAAGAAAGTACATCATCATAGCCTTGTCCTTCGTATCCTTCATTTTTAACACCAATATATATATTTACTGCTGTATCTTGGTCGGAAACATTTTCCTCTTTGCTAAAAGTATCAATTTTGACCACACAAAAAGGAAACACATCATCTTGCGTTTCCTTTGTTCCCTTAACCTTGACACGATTATTTGATCTTTCAGGCACCTTATGCCGAAAAATATTAAATTTTGTGGGTACAGTACCAGCTACTTGCAAAGGGAAATCTTGTAAAGTTTCTCCCAAACGATCAATTAATCCATCTAATAAATCTAATGCGGTTGACAACTAATTAGCCCCCATTCTACTTAACAAGCGATTAATTTCATGAGTTCTACGAGTTTCATAGGTGCTATATGCATCTTGGTTAATCTTATTGACTATTTTTTCGTTACCAATCATTTGGGGCACAGATGGACCCATTAAACGGCTAATTGGTAATCGGGCCTTGCCATCACGTTGGAAAACCTTTGTTCCGTTAATATTAGCAATGAATGCACCTAGTATTTGCTTGGTTCCATTTTTTTTAACAGCAATTTTAAGTTGGCTTTTACGTTTAGGATTGGCTGTCTTAGGCGACACTTTGAACTTATCTAAACCTATTAATTTACCACTCGATTTCACTTCAGCTTGTAATTTAGAAGCACTAGCTTTAAAATCCTTAAGAGTTGCTTTTATATCCGCTGATTTAGCATGATAATCCTTTCTAACTTCTTTCGGAACATTGGCCTTTATGTTAGATACAGATCGATTTAAAGCATTGGCAATAACATTTGGTGCCTTATGTTGTAATTCACCTAGCCGTTGCCGAATCCTTTGTAATTCAGCATCATCTATTGTGATTCGCATACTCATGAGTTATTCCTCGACAATGCAATTTTTAACATACCCATATTATCACTTACGTTTACAACCATGTATTCATGGCCATTAAAATCCATCATACTTTCAGCTTGTGGAATTTCGTCAAAATATAAGCTTGCTACATAGAATACTACATCATAAACAGCAACTTGATATTTCTTGTCAGCTGGAGAAATCATATCAGTGTCTAGCACTACATTCATTTCTATACCTTCAATTATCGCCTTTTCAGCAAATTCATCTTCATCAAGAAATACTTCGTTAATATCTTCTAAGAGGCTCGCCTTGAAATCCATGTAATCACCACCTTATTCAGGAATCTGATCTAAGAAATGATTCTCTAACTCATTTTGGATGATTAATTCAATTAATTTTTTCTTACCAATATTTCCAGCAAACTCTAACCCTAATTCTTTAGCATCATCTTTTAAAACATCAGGTTTAAAATGTTTGTCCAATAAGTCTGCAACTTCTTGGTCTGTTAACTCATCATCAGATTCAATGTTTCCAGATTCTATTTGATCATTCATGGATGGAAAATGTGTATGCGATGATTCAGAAACACCTTCAGCAACTGCAGCACGCAAATTAATTAATCTTTGAGCAAGTTTTGTATCTTCAACATGTAACAAATCATTTTTTTCATAACGTACACCATCGTGTTTAATTCGTTGTAGGGCTCGTAATTTCATTAAAAATCCCTCCTATACAACTGTGGCTACAAGCCAACTGTTTACATCTGCAGGCTTTGGTACAGGGCGAGCCGAAATACGAACCATGAACGTTTCATTTTCACGATCAGACCATGTTTTTGGAACCAAACGGCCTTCATATGTTGCAAACTTGTCTCCCTCTTCCATTTGTGTAATTGCACCATATGCGAATCCGCCTGAAGCTTTTTTACCCATAAGCACCTTATCTATTGGGACATATGGTTGCAATTCTTCGTTTTCGTCCTCGTAGTAATCGTCATATGAATAAATTTCAAGACCTAAGCCTGGTAATTTCCCAATAAACGTTACTGCATCTGTTTGAATGGATGGTTGAATAAGCCCTAAATTGATGTTTAATTTATCAAAAAGTTCCTTAATTTTTGGATTATTGATAAATGCTTCAGCTGCTTTTTCACCTAAGATGACAATATCAGGTGAGATCCCTGAATTTTTGATAATTGCTTTTCTCCAAGAAGAAAGATCGTCATAAGGATTAGCTTCAGCATGTGTCCATAAATCTGTACCTGATAATATTTCTATTTGGTCAAACTCATAATCAATGTGTTGCTCCACTTTTTCAGTTAATTTATCATTAGCATAACCACTTAGATCAACGGATCCCTTAAATAAAACTTGTCCAGACATCCATTCTTCGCGTCTATCAATAGATTCACCAAGTTCTTGTAAATCAGTAGCCAATAACTCTTTTTGTCGTTGTGCTGGCGTTTTTGTACTAAATACATTTTCACCAATTGAACGATTACTAATATCATCAATCGTCATAGCACGTTGTGGAGCAAGACGTGGAGCTTTGATTTTTTCGGTTTTAAATCCATCACGTTTAATAGTGATTCCGCCAACTCTTGGTGCTACAAATGGAGCCATCCTGCGTTTTCCCTTTTTGTAATCAATTAATACTTCCTCAGTTACAAATGTCTCTGTTTTAGGAAAGAATGTATCACGCAAGAATGTATGCACCTTTGGCATGCTAATAATAGCTTGTAATAATGTTTGAGTTTTATATAAATAATTCATCTCGAATAACCTCCGTTTCTTAAAGGACTGCCTTTAAGTAAATGCCTTTCGTACGTAATAATTCTTCGTGTTTTTCAGATGTATCTGTTCCCCCAAAAATTAAAGCTTTTCGGTTAAATGGTCCTGAAATATAGACTGTTGTTACAACATCTTCTGTACCTTCAACACCTGTGTCTATATCATCTGTTAAAATAGCATCAGCTGTAATGTTTTGAGCCGAATCAGTAATTACAAATAGCCCTGTTGGATTTTTACCAACTACGGTGCCACGTAATAAATTCCCTTGTCCTCCTGCTAATTTTACGCTTCCTACTTGCACAGGGAATGACACATCAGCAATTAAATTATCTGGCACATACTCGCCAACTTTTGAACGTAAGTTACCCATCTTATTGACCTCCTTTCCAAATACCAACAAAGCTTGCCACAACATCAGCATCTTTTTCTTGGCCTGCTACAGTTTGATTGCCTGGTACTTCATTCAAAGGCTCAGCATCTTTTTGTACATTTTGTAAGAAGTTTGCACCTTTAGCCTTTTCAGCTTTTACAATAGCAACTGCCAACTCTGCAGCTGTTGAATTGTTTTCAAATTTAGCAGCCTGAACAAGATTTTCATTTCCTGGTGTTGCTAATTCTTCAATTTCCTTAATTCTAGTATTCTCAGCTTGTTGACCTTCTTCAAAGCCGATATTTTTCACTTTTTCATATAAGTCTGGATGTTCATTCTTTAATTTATCTAAATCCATTGGATTGTCCTCCTTGTTATTTTCAAGCTTGTTTGGTGTTGGTGGTGTAACGCTATTCATTGTATTTAACGATTTATCTTTTAACAGTTGATTCCTAACTTTATCCAGAACCTCTTGAGGTAATTCACCATTCACCAAATCAGAATGATTAGTATTAGCAGCTGCACTTTTTTCCTGTTCAAACATAATCTTATCGATAAAACCATGTTCAAGAGCTTGTTGAGCTGTCATCCATGTTTCGTTATCCATCATGGTTTTTAAATAGGTTTCGTCTTTGCCAGTCTTGGCTGTGTATGCATTCATAATTGATTTGTTGACGTTTTGTAAAAAGTCACTTGTCTGATCCATTACTTGATAGTCGCCAGCTGCTGATGTTGATGCATTATGAATCATCAATTGTGCTGTTGGTGACATCTCAACGACTGTTCCAGCCATTGCAATAACAGATGCTGCACTTGCTGCTATACCCACAATTTCAACTTTGACATTACCTGAAAAAGACTTTAAAGCTGTATAAATTTCTGAAGCACTAAAAACAGATCCTCCACCACTATTAATCAACACTGTAATGTCAGTCGTTTGATTTAACATAGCTTTATTAATGGCGTTAGACACCTTAGTGGGGCTAGTTGCTGGAATACCAAACCAATCATAAATCCATTGATCACCATCGTTAATGATTGGTCCTTTAACACTGATTTTCATTCTATTCCACCTCCTTTCTAATCTGTAGATTCATCATCGTTACTTTTTGTATTATCACTATTGATATTAATGTTTACAGGTGCTGCAAACCCTGCTGTTCGTCTTGCTTCTTCTTCCATCACACGTAAGGTATGATTTGCGAAGAAATCACCACCTGTTAATTCAGTTGTTTCTCGTGTACGTGTACTGAAGCCTGCTTCCACTCGTAAAATTGCAGCCTCTACTTCTTTTTTAGGATCTAATTGCCCTTGTGTAGGTCCATTCCATTCAGCACCACAATAGGCTTTACGAATTAATGGATCATCAAAGAATCCTGGCGCATATATACGACCTCTTGCAACTGCTTCAGTTAAAAATGCTTCATACACTGGCTGGCAAAAATCATTGGCCAACCAATCACGTCTACGTTTGTACATTTTCCAAGCCTCTAATAAAGCCCCTCGTGATGCTGAATAAGAAGATGTGAAATGTTTCATCAATACTTCATACGGAATTTCAAGAGCTGCACCTATTTGACGACAGACAGATGTAACAAACCCGTCAAAGGCAGCGTTAGGACGACCAGGATTAGAATCTTGTATAGATTCTCCTTCGTTCAGATAGTTCACTAAACCATTGCCAATTTCCACTGCACCTTCATCTTCTGGATCTAATAATTCAGCAGGATTAATACCATCAAAATCACCACTATTTTCAGGTGCTTTCGATGTGACAAAAATGGTATACATACCCGAAATAACAGCTGCCATGAGTTCAGCTTCACTGTAACGTGCCAACTGCTTCAATGATTCAAATACTGGCGCTAAAATTGGTACTCCACGTCTTTGTTCAGGTCTTTCCATTTCCATCAAGTGTAAAATATTCGGTCTGCCAGTTTTCTTGCCCGATTTTTCAATACGTTCCCATTTGTTCTGTCCAGACATTGAAGAAGATGAGTGATAGTGTGCAACATGGTATGCAACAACTTCGCCTTTAAAGTCAATCTCAACACCATTGACTATCTTTTGATCCAAAGAAAATAAATTTTGTGGATTGCAGATTCTATCAGCTTCAATGATTTGTAAACAAAGTTCATACGGTGTATTTATTCTTTCAACCATGGGCAGGGTTACAAACACATCACCACTCATTAATTGCGACAAAAAAACGAGCTGCTGTAGCTCGTTGAAATTGTTCATTCGTGTAATATCACAATTTACACTTTCTGCCCAAAATGCAAATTCACGTTCAGTAATTGTTTCCCATGCGTCTGCTTCTTCAGGTGTCATATTCAAATATTCATAATCAATACGCGAATTTAATTTAAGACCTTGTCCTACTACGTTTGTTACAGTACTTCGTAATGCACCTGTCGCAATCGGAGCACCCATGAACAAATCTCTCGATCTTTTTCGTAAGACATCTACATTTTGTTCAATATCCTCTAATGCAGAACCTGAAGCAATTGACCAACCTTTTAAACTTTTCTTTTCAACACTTGCCCCATGGTTACCATAACCTTGGTTTAAGATGTTAAGATGTATCCTTGCTTGTGTACGTTTTAAGGCACGTGCAGGGCTGATTAGGCTTATAGCTTTGTCCAGCATATTCATTGATTAGGTGCCTCCCTTCTATAAATCACGTGGTACAAAACGTTTTGCACGTCTAACTGTTTTACCTGATTCTTCAATTTTGCATACAGCTACTTTACTGCTCCAATAGTCAATTTGTTTTCTGATCTCAGATAAATTTGCATATGTCAATGTTCGAGAACCTAGTGAGTAACTTTGACCTTTTTTAGATACTTTTAATTCAGCATCCAACCAAGAGTCTAAATGTTGCTGTGCTATTTCTAACGTAATCATTTCACTACACCCCTTCTTCTTCTGCGCCTTCTGACAGGTCTTGTAACCGTTGCAATCGAATACTCTCTTTCAAAGTTAGGGTTTATGATTTCAATTGCTGCAGTATTATAAACACGTAAATCGAATCCTTCATTTCTTGCACGAATTTTTACCCAAACTTGATATGGTGTACCACTTTCATAACGTGTTTGAAGTTTCTCAGCTGTTAAACTCTTGAAATATTCTCTTTCATACCCTCTACCAATCGGGAAATGACAGTAGTTAGGACCAAACTCTTCAATACCTAAACTAGACATGACTCTCGATTTACCATCATTTACACCAAGGGTTACTAATAAAGCTTTCAAAGGTTTCGGTCTTGATGTTGAAGCAATCAATGGCACATATTCACCTTTTTTGGCACTAGCCCCCTTAATAGCATAAATGGCACGTGCTTCACGTGCTTTACAGAATCGATATACTTCTTGTGTGAAGTGACCACCACTATCCATACATGTACAAGTGATACCAAATCTTGTTCCATTTTCTTTGGTCCATGTCTTTTGAAGCCATAAATCTAATTCGTTCCATATTTTTGGTTCTTTCAAATCCCCATGAATCACATGATATTCTATCCCCCATGATTCACGATCTATGCCCCATCCTACAACTTCGATTTCAAATCGATCATCCTGCACATCGACAGCTGCAGTTAAAACTTTTACGCCATCTGGAACATCTGCTTCGTATTCTTCACGCCTGTTATAAATGATTTCATCATCAATCTTTTGCCCTTCTTCTTCCCATGTTTCACCAAGTGAAGTATTGGTCCAAACTTTAAGTGCTTCAGTGCCTTTTCTTTTGGCTCTTTTAAAAGCTGTGATGATTTCACGCCATCTACGCCAAGGAGAAAGCAATTCATTTAAGTGAAAACCTCTGATAGTTGATTCTGCAGTTGCTACCCATTCGCCTTGTTGGTTTTTCCATTCAAACTCATTACTTAGATGGCCACAGTATAAACATCTATGTGACTCCGTTTCAAAATCGATTTGTTCCCATCTCAATGGCTGTAATTCTTCACATCTCGGACAGGGCAAGTTGTAATATTCTTTTGTACTCAGTTCAAATTCCGTTTCGATTCGTGAAGCCCCTTTAATCGTTGGCGTTGAAACTTTAATTTTTTTTCGATTATAGAAGTTATTCGTTCGCTTTTCTGCTAAATCTAATGGATCTCCTTCATCTCCAGCACTAACAGGATAACGATCAATTTCATCTGCTAATAATACGCGAATTGGTCTTGCTGCTAACGATGAAGGTACATTTGCGCCACCCATGGCGATAAATCCACCAGGAAACGATTTAAACATGATGGTATTTGAAGAATCTCTGGATTTTGTTTCTCCAATCCTCTCAAATAGTGTTGGTGTATCGCGAATCATTGGTGCAATACGTTCTTTTGAAAATTCCTTGGACTTTTCACCACTTGGTTGGATGAAAAGGATAGGTGAAGGGTCAAAATCTATAAAATAACCAAGTGCATTTAGTAGTATTTCAGATTTACCTACTTGTGCTGATGCCATAATCACAATATCTTCTGTGTATGGATCATTAATTGCGTCCATAATAGCCCTTTGATAGGGAGCTCTTGACGTTCTCCATTGGCCAGCCTCTGCAGAAGATTCACGAGATAACTTACGATGTGCATCAGCCCATTCCGAAACAGTGAGATTAGGTGGTGGAGCTAATGCTTGCTTTGCTAATTGCTGAAATAACTTTTTTGAATCAGCTATCGTTTGCATTACTATCACCAGGACTTTCAACGTAAATCTTATCATCACTCTTTTCGTAGAATACATCAGGATCATAATTGGATAATTCCTGCATTAATTCATAAATTTCTTCCTTCAACGTCTCTCTTACAACCATGATTTCAGTTACTCCGATAACTTTAGGTGCTGCCTTTGTTGGAAAGGCTAATAATTGTGAACGGAATCGCGCCAACATATCATTCATGACTTCTTTTATATCTTCAGATCGATGCAATTCACCAGCCATTATTTTATATTCCATTTCTGACTTCATACGTCTTGCTCGTGTCCATAATGTATCTTCTTTTAATTTATTTAATTCATCTTCAGTCTCAGCCGTTGCCTTTGAAATTTGGAATTCAATGTATTTTTGAATAGACTTCGGCAAATCATATTTACCTCTACCTATCTTCACTAATGCATTCTCTTTGTCCAACTGTCTGATTCGTGATGTTGAGATACCTAAAATTACAGATAATTGAGCTTGACTAACGGTTTCAACAGATTCATCTAAATCCTTTTGTGTCAAGGCTTCAACCCCCATTTCACATTTATTTCCCAACCTCAAAATGACCGCAACCGTTAACGACCTTTTCGATTTACTAACTGAGCAATCCATGGGCTCGAATGCACCCGCATAAAAGGTAAAACTTTGGAAGAACCTAAGATAATTTTCGTAATTGTTCACACAATTAAAACAATTCACTTTAAGCTTAGAGCCTCATGGTTTCGCGCCACTTTTTCATAGGTTGTATAACTTGCTCCCTTCACTCTTAACGGGCAACTGCTTGACACTAACCCTCTGAACGCAACATATCTTTAATACTGTTGAATTAAAAAAACACGCTCAAACACCTGTTGCATCAACATTCCGTAAATATTTTTTATTTCAATTCACAATGCGACTCCGTTATGTAGCATTCGTTATTATTTGAAGCCATGTATTCAGTATTGATAGCCATAAAAAAGCACACCTCTTAGTAAAGGTGTGTCATCTTATCGTCTAGATCATCTTGTCCTGCTCCTATATAGAACAATGTTGTTGTTGGTTTATCATGGTTAAATAGCTTTTGTAATGCTCCAATGTCTTTATACTTTTGGTAAAAGGTATACCCAAATGTTTTTCGTAAGCTGTGGGTACCGATTGGTTCGGTATATCCTATTGCCTTTGCAGCATCCTTTAGAATTTTGTATGCAGTAGTTCGATCAATAGGTTTAGCTTTTCCTGTTCGTGTCTTTATTCTAGATGGAAACAAATATTCAGTACGTCTTTTATCCTCACAATATTCGTTTAATATTTTTCTTAGAGCTGGCGTTATAATAATACGTTTATACTTACCAGTCTTTTGTTCTTCAATCATTAAGTGTGTGCCCTCCACATCTCTAACACGAAGATCTAGTATGTCGGATATACGTAAACCAGTGTGAAGACCAGTCATAAATAATACATAGTCACGTGTACTTCTGTTTTCAAAGTATCGTGTGAATTCCTCTAGCCATGCTTTATCGCGTATAGGTTCAACAAACTTCATGGAATAAACCACCCTTCATCTTCAATTTTCCCTTTTATTCTTGAAATCGTACGGGCAACTGTTCCTTTATGTATGCCTAATACTGAAGCTATCTCTTCATGTGTATAGCCATTGCTGATTAATTGTAAGATGTCCTTTTGACGGGTCGTTAAATTTCCGGTTATGGCCTGGAGAATCTGTCCTTTTTCTTCCTGCGTTACTTTCACTAAATCAGCATTTTCATCAGCGACCACCTCATACATGCTCATATCATTTGTTGCTTGTCTACGCTGTATCCAGTACGGTTCAAAAGGTATTTCACGTTCATAAGCCGCTCGCCGTTCAATTCCTCTTGTTACGCAAGGGATATGACCTAGATTCATATACTGTAAACCGTAACTGACGTTTGAAAGCCAATACTTCATGGTTTTAATATCTTCTTCAATTAGTCGAACAGCTTGTATTTCATCTGGTGTCAAACCGCACAAATTATCAGTAGCCTCATCAGACTTAGCAATGGCTTCTCTTTTTCGTTGTAATTCATCTAGAATAGTCTTAGTCATACGTTTAGTGGCCCTATATTCATTTCTTAAAGCTCTCAAACTACTTCACCGCCTTAGAAAATTATTTTACTGAAGTATCGTGGGGGTATTTTCATTCAAATAAAAAGAGGACAACAAAGGATGGCAACGTTTTGCTGCTATCCTTTGTTGTCCTCCAGTGAGCTGGTAGAACTTATAAAATATAATTTTCTATTTTTTCTAACTCTTTTCTTAGCCCAAAATGCTTACTAAGTATCATTGTAGAATCCATGATTAAAAAATTACATTGATATTGAATAAATTCATCCCAATTACCATAACTATTTAACTCTTTTGATTTCCCGTGTACTTCTAATGATAAAATTCTATAAATTATTTCATAATAAAAAGTCTCATCAAGATACTCACACAACAGTTCAAAACTAGAATACTTTTTTCCTTCAATAGACTTACTATAAAAATTCGGAATTTTACTAAATAAATCCACCATCTTTCCTTCTGTTAAAGTGTTATATCTATTTATCATTTCTTCAATTGAACCATTTTTTAAAAATGGTGTAATTGCTGATACAATAAGTTCCTTTCTAACTATTTCTCCCTTTTTTTCCTTAGAATTTATAACATTCATTATTTTCTGGATTTCTAATTGAGTCCATAAATAATATGCTTCTGCCCTGTTATTAACATATTTTCTTCTCTCAAAAATATATTTAATGTAAATATAGTTTTCATAGATAGACCTAAGCATACTTGGCGCACCTCTATACTGTTGCTGCGAAGTCAACAATAAAATAGATTCAGATTTTTCAAGAATGTCACTATATAACATATCAGTAACTAAAAGTTTTTCTTCTTGATTTTCATTCTTTATTGCATTTAATTTTTCTTTAAATTTGTATCCTAATTTAATATACCGTTTTAGATTATTCACAATTCTTACCTCCATTTCAATTGATTCATTCCAACTACTTTATTTGATGTTCACTATAGTTCCTATTCCTTCTTCAGGCGTGCTGATTGTAATATGTATAATAATGAACTAATACTTTTCTTTATAGTATTCTTTGAACTCAATTTTAAAATCATCAAGGTACTCTACACAGTATTCTTCGATATTAAAGTAAACTAAAGCCCCAATTGTAAATACTTCACTAATCGGTCCTAGAACAAGAAAGTCTTCATCACCAGGTTCGTATCCTGGATTTGAAATTTCAACAGAATAAGATATTCTGCAGTCTATTTTAATAGGTACATAACAATATTCGTCGGATTGTAAAATTTCTACATCATTATCCATACTCACATCAATTATTTTCTCTATATATGGTTCAGTACCCCAACCTTCTAGAGATTCAAAACTAAAACTTCCATTATAGAAAAAATCATCAAGAAAATTTTCAAACCCATGATTCATTTCTAACTTTTCATATACATACTTAGTTATAATATCTTGAATTTCAGTAATCCCATCGATCGTAAAATGATATAAATAATTAAATTCAGTTAAAAAGTCTTTTATATTTTTTTTATACTTAATTACACCATCTAATGTATCGAAATCTTCATGGAATAAATAAGATTTTCCATTTAGGTCCTCTACTGCAAAATCTTTATTGTTATTTGAAATAAAATAAATATTACAATTTCGATTTTTTAATGCAAAATCGTAAATCGATTCCCAGATTATTGCATCTTTAAGTTCTTCTTTATTATCCCTAAATGGCATCTTTGTTAAATACATTCTTTCTAGTGCCTTTTCATATGCCCTAGGACTTGGAGTATATATTTCAAATATTTTTTTTATTTTTTTTGTATATTCTTCAACTAATTGTTTTTTCAATAGTGCAATATCTATTTTATCAATATGATTAGTATACTTGTTAACCTCATTTATTGCATTTTGATATGCATTTAACGATGACCTTATTTTATTTCTGTAATGCTTTTCTATTTCATAAAAATTTGTTTGAGTCAAATATAGTTTAAAATATGTATCATTAAATACCGTTGATTTTGCATTAAACAAGTCAAGGAAATTTCTTCCTGCCATTTTAAAGTCACTTTCAACGATATTCGTATCTAAAAAAATAGCGATTTTCAAAACACTCACCCACATCTCATTTAACTTGTCTTAACTGTACTTGACGCGCAATAATTTTTTTATAAGTGGAGAAATTTGTATTCATTTCATAATTTAATTTTTAAATTACCTTTTCATTTGCTCACCATTTACGCCTACTCAATACTCTTCACACTTTGCACAAATTTCGATATATTCAGTTTCTTTTAATTTTTTTAACTCAAAAGTTCTTTCTCTTTTTCTTGAATTAGATTTTCCATAACAATTATCATTAATTGAATTCTTTTCTTTGATTTTGAAAATGCCCGATATAAAAACACTAACATTAAAAAACAAACTGAAATTCCAAATAAATAGGGTAAAATATCATTTAACAAATTAATTATTTCTAAACCACTATCGTTATTTTGCTGATTGGAAAAGCTGCTAGTAAATTTCTCAACATTAATTCCCTTAATAAGAGATGGTATGATAATTGAAGTCAAACCACCAAGAAAAAAAATTGAAAAAAATCTTTTTAAAAAGGTAGACATATTATTTTTTTCATATAACTTTATATAATTATAAATAAGATAATAATTACTTAAATTAGGGCCTAAACGCATCTTAAGTTTATCTTTTATAATTAATAAATTTGATATTAAATCATCAGTTTCATTATGATTTTTTAATAAATCAAACAAAATGACATCTGGTTGAACTTCTTCACCAGCCCAACTAAATAGACCAATTCGTCTTGTATTAGTTTTTTCATATAACTTGTATTCATCTTTAATTATCTTATTATTATGAAAAACCATATACTTTCCAATTATAGTGATAGCTATCAAGTAAATACCTATTTGGAAAATAATCATGCCAATTGATTTATTAAAATTATAAGTAATTACGCTGCTAAATAACCACACTATAGTGATAAATACATTTTTAATAGTTGAAATCATTCTTATACTCCTCAATTTGATATATCAAAAGTATTATATCATTTAGAATTACATATTTGTAACCAATTCCCTTACAGTTAAAACTCCTCACCTTCATCAAATTCAACACGCTTCACTTTCCCTTGATAGGTAACTATCTTAGTCTTAGCGTGTGCTGGTAGCTCAGAAAATTTTGCAATACCATCTGACAAGACGATGACGCAGTTTTCAGGTAGTTCCATGATGTCAACTTGTAGCAGGCCTTCGTTTGAAATTTCTAATTGTTTTAAACGCATAAATGCTTCCCCCTTATGCTATAATGGTTTTACTGGTAGCAAGGGAGAAGCCTTTGTTATTGAAGAGCTATGGTTGCCGCCATAGCTTTTTTAATTGCTCATGATCATATTGTTTAGAAATTGATAGCACTCCTCTTTTTCGCTAAAGCATTCATGCAAGTCTTCATTTTCAATTTCATAAAATTTATCTGTTTTCCGAATGGTGTATTTATCGATAACAATTTCTTCATTATCACTAAGTTGGTACAGTGCCATGTATACAGGATCAAAAGAAGTGCCAATAATTTCATAAATATTTACATTATCCATCTTCATCATCCCTCATTTCCCCTAAGTTAGATTTTTCTCTTAAAAACATTTTTTGTATTAATGGCATTACTGATAATCACTAGACGACGTTCCAGAGACAACGATAACCATTTTCTAAATTTCATTTACCTGTTCCTCCTCTTCAAAATTACAACTCACCATAGGTTTTTAATAGCTGCTTGTCTGACATATTGCGTAGCATTTCCTCGGCATAATTTTTACGCAGCATGATAATAGCAATGATCTCCTCACGTTCTTGCTTAGACAATCCCTCTCACCCCTTTATGCTGATCTAAACGATGCAAAATATATTGCCCTGCAGCTGCATGTCCAAGATAAGCAGGAAATTGTACGATGGTTTTGCGGTGATCAATTAATGAAATTTGAATATCCAAATCAGCGAAATACATCACTTTAGTCAATAGTCGATGTGCCTCCGTAATGGCTCCTATACGTTCACCAAATTTCTCACGGTGCAATACACTGACTTCCAGTGGATTACTAGCAAAGTAAAATGCATATTGAGCAAAACTTTCTACGACATATAGCTTAATGTGGCCAATCCCAAGCACGTTACGCTCTGTCATTTCATGAACAGCAGCCTCATCATAGATCAGCTCTAGTAATTTATTTGAATCCTCCACTAGATTAATTTGTTGTGTAGATACAGCCCAAAATACTTGATGGGCAAGGCGGCACAATTCAAACTCTGTGGCATATTCCAATATTTCCTTTACCGTGATTATTTCATTCATTTCATAGTTCCCCAGGAAATATTTGATAGACGGCCAGTGTCTTTTATATAGGCTGCGGATACAGTACCAGTTGGTCCATTACGGTGTTTGGCGATAATGAACTCCAAAATATTTTTACTTTCGGATTCCTTGGAATAGTAATCATCACGATATAAAAATGCTACGACATCTGCATCCTGTTCAATATTGCCTGAGTCTCGCAAGTCACTCATTACAGGTCGTTTGTCCTGGCGTTGTTCCACACTTCGATTGAGCTGGGATAAACAAATAACAGGGCAGTTAAACTCCTTTGCCATTTGTTTTAAATCCCATGAGATTTGCCCAATTGCTTGTGTTTGATTGTCTCGTGGGTTGCTTCCTCGAATGATTTGCAAGTAATCAATCAAAATAATTGGCTTTTTACCAGGATTGGATTTGATGATTTTACGAGCTGTTGCACGAATCTGAGGTACTGTCAGCCCTGCACGATCATCAATTTCGATATTGGCATTGTCAATCATGCCGAGTGTTGACATCCACTTTTCTTTTTGTCCGTCTGTAAAATATTCAAAGGGATTACGCATCTTTAAGCGATTAAAATTCCCTGCTGTTGCAATCAGTCGATCAATCAAAGTTGTCCGGCTCATTTCCAGTGAGAAGATAATCGGTAAAAAGCCATTCCATCCAGCATTAAGCGCAAGATGATTCATCGTGTCTGTTTTCCCCATAGAGGGTCTTGCGGCAATAATAGTCAGCTCTGCATCTTGAAAGCCGTTTAGCATTTTATCCAATTCAAGTAATCCTGTGGGTACACCTGTTTTAACGTTTTCTTGCTCGAAAGGCCGATTTGCCATTTGCATTAAATCTGCTTTGATGCTCGTATTTGTACTGGTGTGTTGAGTTGTTAGCTTATCCAATGCCTGTTGAATCTCTGCAATGCCCCAATCCTCTTGCTGTGCTTGCTCCATGATTTGACGTTTTGAACGCTCTCGCCAACTTTCAAGCACAATGTTTTGGTATTGCTCGTAATTCGTTCCACTAGCAAAATTGCCAAGCTCTGCTAGATAATTTGCCCCACCAAGTTCTATCGGCTCTCGTGTAGTCAGCAATGTGATATAGTCAACTGCTTTACGCTCACTGACAAGCTGAAGCATGCTGGAGAAAATATTTTTGTGTACCTGAGATGAAAAATGGGCAGCCTCTAAGTTGCTATCTGCAATCAAATAATTTTCATGCAGCATCGTGCCTAGTAAACTTTTTTCTGCTAGCTCAATGCTAATGTTTTGTAATTCCATTACAGATCCTCTCCCTTGCTAAAATCTAAATCCAGTGGACCAGACGAATTATGCTGAATGGGTTGTACGTTTTGTGTTTCGTTCAAGTAACCTTCAAATTTCGTAGCATTGAACAACGTATCTGGGCGTAAGTATTTATTCATCTCAGGGTTGTGCAGCCACTGCTTGACCTTTGTATCAATCACACATTTGAAATGCTCTAGCGTATAACCATCTGCAAGACGAGCATTGATGAGTCGCTTCGTAGCTGTCGTTGTTGCTTTGAAATTTTTAAGAGCAGTTTGGTTTAAGTAACCAATAATTTCATGTACAATGTCGAGCTCCTCGACAATATTATTTTTAATACTCTTAATATCTTTGGTTATTGGTGGGGTCAAAGTGTCCCTACTAGATGGGGTCAACTTGTCCTCATGTGTGGGGTCACTTTGTCCCCATGTGTCAGGACATTTTGTCTCGTTCGAAGGGTCATGTTGTCCCATCGTTAAATAACCCAATTTTGTATAATTCAGCCGATACCATTTTGTCTTGTCGATCTTGTATTTGTTAAATTCATCTGTGGAGAAAATATAGCCATCATCTTCTAGCTTCCTAATTGCACGCTTTATCGTTTTTTCAGACCAAAATGGAAACTCATTTTGCCATTGCTGATAGCTGTTAAAAACCCACTTATGACCATCATGAATATGCGCAGAAATAAGCGTTTTAAAGTGCAATTGCTGTAGTATAATCGCCTCATTCAATCCCACCTTAGCAGCTAAACTAGGTAGAACTTGCAAAGGCGGCTCATTGATGAGTAAATTCATGCATCTGCCCCTCCTTTCCATGTAGCCACAAAGTACAAAGCATCTTGAAGCTTGCACTGTGGTACATCTCGATACGAATCCACTTGATAACGTCTTTTTATTTCCCGGTAAATGGACGCAAAACAGGCGGGACGACGGGCTTGAACAGAGCACAATTGATCAACACGCTCAGTCACTGCCTGTCGTAGACGTTTCTGTTCTCCCGTATGTAGCGTAACTCCTTGTAGCCGTAGCTCAATTTCTTGGACACGTTGCTCCAAAGCTAAAAAACGCTTTTCGTCATAGGGCAATGAAACAGGCTGCTCTTGCTGCAAGCCTTTAGTGATTTGGTAGTACTGTGAAACAAGCAAGTTATAAGCTTGCCATGCTTTTTCACTGTTGAGCGATTTTGCTAACAGAAATGCACCTTCTTCGGTCCATAAATACAACACTGATACGAATTTAAGGGTGGCGTCATTTTGTCGCCCGCCTTTAAATTGTTTAAGGGCTTCACCAGTAAGTGCAAAATAATGAGCACCTTCTTGAAAATGCTCCTTGTTTCGTTGGAAGTTACGCATTAATGACTTACTATCTGCTTGATACACCTCAGCAATTTGCGCTGTTGTTAAAACCTTTTTATCTGCATGCTGAATCTCCATCAAATTCATGCTACTTCCCCTTTCACAAGGGTAACGACAAATTGTCGCTACCCACTTGTCTATACTCATAGTTGATATTTAGCTAGATAATTGATATAATTTTATTAATTGATATTTGACAGTCGCTTACTCGCATGCCAGTGCTTGTAAGCCTTTTTTATGCCTTTTTTAAGGGTGGCGTCATTTTGTCGTGCGGCTTTATAAATTGCCATAAAACGATCCACTGGCTCTTTCGCCAGCCATTCCTTTACATTGATCTTCACTTGAATCACCTGCCTTTCCGATGCATTCACATCATTGGACTCACAAGCTTGTTGCTTATGAATCCTGTGACGAGAACGAATCAAACAGCTTTCAATGGATTCTCTAAATCTTCCACTAGATCTATAGCATCTTTAATAGCATTTACTCTACCCTTTTGTGCAAAATAATCCTTTTGATTGCTCATATACAAACAGCTATCGAAGGCTTCCGCTACATCGACCGCATAATCCCGTAGTAACTCTTCCTCTTGTGACAAAAATGTACGTAGTTTCTCTAATACTTGTTCCATGTAAATTCCTCCTTTATTGACTTATATACAGTTCTTGTCCATAATAAAGGGACAAGATTTTTATTAATTTTTTGAACTGATCACCGTCCAAAGTTACAGTTCAAGCATGATGCAGGTGCTATTGCGCTTGCATTTTTTTCTTGTCAACTTTCCGAACAGCTAACAATTGAACACCATCTACTTCTGCAAAAAAATGCTCATATTCAAACTGTGGAGACATTGAAGGCTCACTACGAATCTCCTTTACACCTTTCGTTAAATGCTGAAAATATTCATACGTCACTTGCACTTTGAAGTTTCCATCATGAAAATCTGTAGATAATATCCCAGCCTTCTGTCCCATTTCCTGCTTTTCCTTTAGCATTAATAACAAATTCCCCATCTCATAATTTGAATAACACATATCAAGATTAGCATTTGCTAACCTATGAAGCTTAAATTTAGATGTTTCAAGATAAACCAGAAATTCTTTAATTTTCTCCATCTCTCTGTCACCACTTTCAAAATAATGATGTTTCTTTATCCAATGTAGATTTTGTATAATCTACTTTGTTTCCATCTTGGAATCCCTTTTGATAGGCTGCTATTTCCTCAATAGGTGGAATCTTGTAAGATAGTCCTTTTTTGTGTCCAAATCTCTTATCATATTCCTGCTTTACTTCTGCTGGGAGTAATACCATTAGACCGTATTCTTGCTCCATTGCTTTTACTTGTTCTTCAAATTTCTCTTTCAAACCATTCAAAAAACCAGTAGTATATGAATTTTTTAATTCAGTAGTTAACTTTTTTGTTCTATAGATTTGGGTGCTATCGTAGTAATCGTTAACGAATTTCTGAACGTAAAAACTTAAAACATCGTAAGCTAGCACGTACATTTCTTTAGCAAGGGCTACATCACTTTCAAATCCCATAAACATAATCGCTCTTTTCTTTTTTGTTTCACCTTTGATGATTTTATTGTTGTAGTACCAAGTAACTCTAAAATTCCGTGTGATAATATTCGCTAATTGACGCTCCCACCAATATAGGGTTTTATGAGCTGTTGCCTGTCCTTCTGATACAGCTCTATCATTCTCTCCTTCTTCTAATTCAGATGAAGAAATATCATATTTAATCATCAATTTTTGAGCCATCATAAATGCAGTCTGGCATTCTTCATCATTTTGTTGATCATTTGCTAGAGCCAACAATCCTTTGATTTTTTCAATAATTGAATCATTTCTCTTCGTCATTTTTTCACTTCCTCTGCAAACTTAATTAAATAAACCAACAAACAAACCCACCAATAACTGGAAGCAATGTTTGTAAAATCGTAAGTCCATCCATTCCCATTAAAAATGCAACAGCAACTTCTTGTGTATTTGTCTGCTTGAACCATTCCATAAAGGTAAGGGCATCTGGAACTTTTACGCTATTCTCGAATTTCGAGATACAAGGCTGCGTACGATTCATACGATGTGCCAGTTCTTCTTGTGATAGCCCAGCACGTTCACGACAGGCTTGCAATATGGCTCCTATTTTCATAGTCTCACCACCTTCCACATTCCAAACTGGAATACTCTATTCAATTGTTGTGCGTTAAAATTTTTATATGAAGCTTCACCCAATGGATCGAAAATACTTAGTATTTGTATTGACCCATTCCGTATGTTCATCAATCCATTGCAATAATGCTTTTGATGGTATTAGTACCCTTCCTGCTTCATAGAACTTTGGAAAATCTGATCTTCCTAATAATGCTGATGCTTTTGTATCTCTAATGTTGAACAGCTCCATCAACTGCTGACGAGTCAACAAGACTGGCAACTCACGAATTAGTGGCTTTGGTGCAAATGCCTTTTCTAATTCTTCCCGAAACAACTGGCGAAATTCTTCTTTTATCTCCGCTTTAAACTCCTCACTATACATCCCCTCCCCCCTTTCCACCACTTATTACGAATAGCCCTACTAACAATTTGTTGCTACCACCACATCAGCTATAAAGACCCATTAACCTTTCTTTAAATTGCTGTTTTAGCAATTTTTTGTTCAAAAAAATTTTCTTCACTACACTTCAACATATTTGCTAATAAAGGAAGTTGTTCTGCTTTAAATAAATATGTTCCATTTTCATACTTTAAGTAAGTAGATGCATTCTTCATTTCCATTGTATCTGCTGCTTCTTGAAGAGTCATATTTAACTCTTGTCTGCGTTGCTTAACAAAATCTAAATTGAATACTTTCACTCTTATCACCCCACTCTTCCATTGCTATTTCAGCAACTTCTTAAATACAATATATCATTGCTGTTTTAGAAATTCAAGCATAAATTTTCTATTTTAGAAATTATTTTATTTCTAAAATGGAAACATGATATATTTAATATACGAACTCACTGAAAGTGGTGAAAATATGGACTTAGGAAAAAAAATAATTTCATTACGAGAAAAACGAGGTTGGACTCAGAGGGAACTAGCTAATCGAGTTAATTTAAACGTGAGTGTAATGAACAGAATTGAATCTAATGAAAGACCTGTTAAAGATAGCGAGCTATTAAATTTGGCAAACATATTAGAAGTTAGTACTGACTACCTTCTTGGTCGTACAGATATCCCTGCACTCACACCACAAGAAAAAGACGAAGCTGCTTTCCAAGCCTTCGCAAATGATCCAGAACTTAATGTATTTTATAGGGAGCTTCCTGAATCAGATGAGGAAGCTGTACGAAAGCTTCGTAACATTTGGGAAATTATTAAAAATGAGAAAAAATAGGACATGCTAAAGTAGCATGTCCTAAAAAATAACACAGATTGTAAATAATAAACATTATTGGAACCCCTATTATTTATCTGCCTATATAGTCTAAATATATAATTTTAAAATTATTTGATAAGTTAACTTTATTTTAAATGAAAGAAGGTATGTTTATGTCTAGGATGGTGAAAAAATCAAATGGTTTTCCTTTAAGATTCAAACAATATGTAAACAATTCAGTAGCTACTAATACTAAAAATAATATCAATTTTAGGAAGAAAAATGAGGAACTCAATGATTTTTTAAAGCATCATATACTGAATTATTCAAATGTAAATCAAACTATTATTGGAAGCTACCTTTTTAAATTATTACATAGTTCAGCATTTGATACTGCACTTTATCAAAATGAAAGAATAAATATTTTAAAGGATATTTATAATTATACAGAAAAGAATAGTGCTTGGTCCGATTTATGGAAAACTTCTAAATTCATTGAAGAACATGTATTAAAAAAGCATGGTGTTATTGATCATCAAGTTTCATCTGAAATTTTAGATATGATACGATTACACATGCCTTACGCTAAATTTATTGTGGGCCTAGAAAATGATTACAACCCAATAATCCAAACCCCACCTTTCTATATAACAGAAAAGTTATTAAATTACATTGAATATGAAAGTTCTATTGGAAGAAAAAAAGGGAGAGAACTTTTTACAATCCAAACACAAACAGTAGAATTTGCAAGTTACCTAGTTCATTCTTTTGGACTTTATAGAGATACACATATGGATTTATTGGCTCAAAATGGTCTAACCAATCAAACTGTGAATTCAATAAAATTGCCTCGTCAGTTAGCCGAATTTAATATGATGATTGAATTTATAGAAAATAATAGGCAATATACAATGAATCCAAATGGTGTAGTTATTGATTGTTATAATTGCGAAGATATTGATCAGGTAATCATAATTGAACAAAATGGATATGTGCTATGGAAGGTAATATTTAAACAAAAAGGAATTAGATTAAATCAAAAAGGGGATTTGGTCCAAGACGGTAATGGAGCTGAATATTGTGGGTACTTCTCTCCTTCGTATTTTCCACGAAGTACGTTCTCTGAGCATATTACACATATAGACTTTGAACTGGCAATATATGATTTCGTTATGGAATGTTACGCTGATATTATCTGTGGTACTGCTCTTATTAATGAATATTTCAAACGTGATGTAGTAAATGTAGGTTCAATAGCGATGCAAGATGACAAAATTACTGAGATTAATAGCAAAATGGGAATGCGCTTTATACCCCGAAAAGTCTATCAGTCAGTTAAGGAAAAAACAAAAACCAAAATAGAGTATGAACAAGAATTAAAGAAATATTTTATCGCGGGACATATCCGAAAGCTTCCCACTGGCCATTCTCCTAGCAAAGAAGCTGTTGCACATGCACAGGAATTTGGTATCGAATTACCATCAAACTATACCTTTGTAAGACCATATGAAACTGGTGAAGAGAAACTTAGAAGCCATTATACAAAAATATTATAATTCTAAATTATAAAAGCTAAGTATACAAAGATGTTTGGATGAGAGAATAAAGTAGCATAAAAATTTTTTTACATTTCAAATAGTTATATTTACACAAGACTAATTATTCACAATCATATCAACATAAATTAATATTATTGATTTAAATGATGGAGGTTAATGAGTTTGCGTCAAAAAAAATATTATTTAGCCAAAGTTAGTATCAGTGAAAATATCTTTTCTTCTATGGAGAATAGATATAACATTATTAATGAATATATTCCAAATGCAATTTTAAATAAAGAATCAGTAATTGAATACGATAAATACAACTTTCGAATAACAGATACCCAAGTGTACACATATAGTGGAGAAAAATATATAGCTGGAAATCTAACTAGGTCAACTAAAATGACAGCTACTATTTTAGAAGGTAATCAAACTAGAGAAAAAACGTTTGAAGATGTTAAAGCAGTCCCAGTTGATTTTTTTTATAATATAAAAAATGAAGTTGTTGCTTATAGAACTTGTACTGAAATAGATTCGGAAAAATTCATTGATAACTTCAGACAGATTATAGAAATAGACCATAGAGTTGGGGATATTAAATTAATTCCATATACATCTGTAAATAGTATTCGTGATTTTTTTAAAGAATTAGATGTTGTAACTGAAATAAATTTTAATCTAATCAAACCAAATAATCCTGGCTCAAAAGAATACTATGATTTTGAAAGAATAATAAATGATAATAATTTAAGGGCATTGGATATTAATATGTCAAATGCAAATGGAATAAAATATAAAAAGGAAAACTCTGATGAGTTTACTGATTCTATAGAAAGTGGTATATCATTAACCGAAAGCGCCTATGGTACGGTTGAAGTAAGAGGTTATATTGAAACTGAAATACCAGGTAAGCGAAAAAACAGGAAAAAGAAAAAGAAAAAATACAAGTCAGCTACATCTGCTAAATTTCCTCGGTTCTTTAAAACAAGAGAAAATGATAAAATTAGTATTCTAGGAAAAGTAAACGAAGAAATTAAAAGGTTATTTTTGTGAGGTGAAAACAATGCGAAAAGGGATGAAGAAAAGATATAAAGAAACTACATTTTTTGGCATGTTCAAAATTAGTGGACCAAAGTTAGTTTTTAATTTTACTCTCTTCAACTCCCTATTAGCTACATTATTCATCCATTTTATCTTAAGTGGTTATGAGCTAACTGAATTTAGTGTATATACACCTGAATTAGCAAAAGATTTTTACAATCGGATATCAGGCATGAGTGCTTCAATTTTTGGTATAGTGATAGCTGCTTTAGCAGTATCAATGACAGTTTTTAATCAAAAAATATTAGAGCCTCTAGAAAAAAGCAAATTGTTACATAAATTTCTGTTTCCATTTTGGTATTTAATTGTATTATGGGGGAGTATCATTCTTATTTCTACCATAGGACCATATTTATATGTAGTTGATACAAAAGTAATCACTTTTTTACCCTACCTAGTAATTTTTGAATTATGGTTATTCATTTATGCTTTGTTTTTTGCTATAAAAATAACTGGATTACTAATAAGATTATTTTTACAAAATGCTAAGGTACTTTAACTTTAAAGGAAACCCCACTTCAAAATAGTGGGGTTTTATAGTAAAATAAAATAGAACATTTGTTCCTATAATGATTTTTAGGAGATGTTGGAATGGTTTACACTACACATACAGAGAACTTTCTCAAAGCTTTATACAATCGAATGAATATTTTTTCTCCACAGCAGTTGAATTTTTCTACAATTGCTTCTCAGATAGGCATTCGAGTTTTCTATTGGTCAGATAAGAGCCAAGCGCTGTTTTATAAGAACAATTCATACATATTTTTAAATGATTTTCTTTCCACACAACAGCAATGGCAAGATTTTTGCCATGAACTGGCTCATGTCCTTTTACATACTGGACATCAAGGACGCATGTCTCCTCTATTTCGTGAGTATCAAGAGAACAAGGCAAACAACTTTATGTACCATGCCTGCGTCCCCTCTTTCATGCTGGATGAGATAGAGCCGATTAATCTCACTGTCGAATATGTGCAGCAGCAATTTAATGTGGAATATGATTTTGCCTTCAAGCGATTGGAACAATACTTCAGTAAGAAGAACTCATTCTGAATTGGAATAGACAATTAAATGACTCTTTTTTATAGTTGGAATGGTAATGATATAGGAATTCAAAATTAATGAAAAGAGGTGAATGATTTGAGCTTAGGTGAGTTATTGAAAGAATTACGTGGTGATGAGGCTTTACGAGATGCAGCAAAGCGAATGAACATTACGTATTCTTACTTAGCTATGCTTGAAAGAGGCAGGGATCGTCGTACTGGTAGTCCTATTAAACCAACACCAGAAACCTTGCAACAAATTGCTAAGGCCTATAAATATGATTATTTTAAGTTGATTGAAGTGGCAGGTTTTTCCGATGATACTTCATATAATCTAGCATTGAAAGAACCTTTTGCTCACAATCCCACATTACAGCAATGGTATAAGTCTCTTCCCTATTGCAATGAGCAAGATGTTAAGAAACTAAAAATAATTTGGGACGTATTTCATGAAGGTGGTGACAACTAGTGTATTTCGTTCAAATAAATAAAACAACTTGGCGTTGTACTGGTGAAGGTCCTCGTAACCCATCCACTGGTAAACGTCGACAAATTACACGTCGTGGTAAAAGTAAAGGCGAAGCTCGTGAAAGAGTAGAAAAAGCCATCGCTGAGCTAAAGAAAGCATATACCTTTGATGCAAAAATTACCTTTGATGAGTTTAGCCAAGATTGGTTGAAGCTCTATCGGATGAAAGGCAATAAGGAAACGACAAATGAACATCGTGCCTACTGCATTTCCCTACTCAATCGGTACATAGCGAAAAAGAAAATGACTGCCATCTCAACTATTGAATTACAAGGCGTCCTAAATCACTTATTTGAAAACGGTACTGCATTTAATACACTACGTGGCACTCATAATGCAGCAAAAATGATTTTTGCCTATGCAAAAGAAACTGGATTGATTGAGATAAACCCCGTAGAAGCTACTTTTGTACCGAAAAAGAAAATGACATTAGAAGAAGTTACTATTGAGGAAACATCAAAGCTTTATCTAGAATCAGATGAATTGAAGGAATTTTTAAGATACGTGGACAAGCACCGTAACATTATGTATCGCACACTGATCTACACAATTGCCTTCACAGGTATGCGACCAGGAGAAGCTGTTGCTTTAAAGTACGAGGATGTCGATTTGGAGAAGAAAGTTATTCACATCAACAAAACTGTGTATGCGAAAAATGGTATACGTGGTGACTTTGAGCTTACACCCCCAAAAACATTTGGTAGCATCCGCTCTGTGGATATTGATGATATTGTAGTAGAAAAATTGAAGCAGCTCTATCAATGGCGTGAAGACCGTGAATGGATAAATTCTGATTTTGTATTCGGTGATAAGGAAGGCATCCCCCCTACCGTCAAGATGCTTAATCAAACTGTCCGACGACTTGGAGCTCTTACCAACATTCAAAAACAATTCCGCACCTACATCCTCCGCCATACCCATATAAGTCTGTTGGCAGAGGCTGGTGTCGATTTGAACTTCATCATGAAACGGGTTGGTCATAAAAACTCTGAAACAACAACAAAGATTTATTTGCATGTTACCTCTGGAATGCGTGTCACTGCTAATGAGAAAATGCATTCTAAGTTTACGGAATTGTTGTAGGAGTTAATGTCAGAAAAGACTAGGAGGAGATAGCACTTCAATGTGTATCTCCTTATTTTATTTACTAGATATCTTAAATGGAAAATTTTGTTTACATATGATAAGGTGCAACATTTAGTCTAAATGCGGTTTAATTCATTTAATTCTAGCGCTGTCTCTAACTCAGAAAAATATAAATGTAATTTATTATACTCTTCTTTAGAAATGGTTCCAGCATGAGCATCAACAAATCTAAATTTGTTAATATTATTAGCTGCTGCGATAAATAAATCCTTCTCAATACTCAAATTATTCTTAAATAAATTAAATTCACCAATTACAACATTTTTAAGTTCAGAAAAATACAGACCATCAAATATATCACCACTTGTTCTTCTAGAAAGAATAGTTTCAATACTAGTTCCCCTATTATGTTTTTCTATAATGTCATTTATTTTATTCCTACCATACTTAAACGTTAATATCTGTTTCACCAACATTTTAAGTTCTTTTTCAACTCTATTTCTTCTACTTGATATTATTTCTTGATATTCTTCTTGTTCTCTTGGAATGTAATCATTGTAATAATTTGATTTCATATAGTTTTTTATTGCATCGATTTCAATATAATATTTTTTCATAGCGCTCTGAGTAATTACACCATATCCAATTAAATGAATAATACTCAATTCATTTCCTTTAATTTTTTCCTGATAATTTTCAGTATTATCTAAGGCAATATCTTTTAGGATTTCAAACTCAATTTGATACCACTTTTCTAATACAAATAAAATTGAACGGATATAGGAGATTAGTTTTGCATCTATTTCGTCTTTTAAATCATCATAGTCTCTACTACTAATAGTATATGGTCTTTCTTTAAAGTGCGTATTCAACATACTGCAGACATTTCTTATCAGAAAAGGATGGCCCCCGTAGTTTTCATGTAATTTGTAAAATACCTTTTCTTCAAATAACAAGCCCATATAACTTCCAATTTCATGAACCATACTTTTTGTATCTTCTAAACTAAATAAATTTAGATATCTCACACTAATATTGTTAAAAATCGGATTATCAAAATCATTTACTGATACCTGTTCTATAATTTTAGGATTAACTCCGGCTAGTATGTATGAACAAAGTTCCGGTTCAGATTGAATTATTGATCTTAATGTTTGCCAAAATGATAAATAGTCTTCCCCTGAACTCCAATAACTATTTCTTGACAAATCAAAAGTAATATGTTCAATTTCGTCAAAAATGATTAAAATCCTTTTATTAAATATTTTATAGACATCTTTCAAATATCTAGTAAATTTCCGTGAGGCATTTTTTTCGTTATAATATTCTTCATCTGAACCAAGTAAATTAATTGCATATTTTTCATCAATCAATTTAGCTATGTATTCTAGTAACTCATACCACCTCAATTGAAACACTGCTGTATCTTGGCAATCAATAAAAATACTCATACCTTTTCTAGTATTGACTAATCGCTCAATTGCATAAAGTACTGATGTTTTTCCAGTCTTTCTTAATCCAAATAAGCCAGTTTGTTCACCAATACTATATTTATCAAAAAAATTGTGTACCAAGTTTGTTCTTCCATAAAAATAATTATCAGATTTTAATGGTGATTCCATTGCAAACAAGTCTCTTTGATAAAAAAATTCTCTGAGTCTACCTTGATATATTTTTTCATCAAAATTTGAATTTAAAATTTCATTATAAGAAAATGGAACAACAATTCTAGTATCCTTATTTGAAGCATTATTAGTCTTTATAATTTCTTTAATATTCGGATCTTTGCTAATTAAAATAATTACTACTGGATCTAATCGATTTTTATAATCCATAAATAATTTATCTACATAGTCCATCGCTCGTTCGTCATACATATTAAATGGTGAGAAAAGCATTAATACTTCATTGAACATATTAAAGCTTTCTCTATACATCTGAGAAGGCTGGATAAAATTAAAATAATATGTAGTTTTTTTAAATTTCTCTTCTCTAGAAAATGTAATACCTAAAAATTCTTCGAATTTTTTCGAAATTTTTACTTCTTCTTCATTTCCTTTATAATTTAAATCTGATTTCTTTCCTTTTGTTAATTTTTTCTCCAAATGTAAACTTTTAAAATCCCTGAGTAGTATTATTGATTTTGCATTTAAGCCCTTAGAAGTTTCAATTTGTTCAAATTCCACTTCTGTCCTTGTTATTATATCTTCTTTCTTCATATACTCATTAAAATTACTGATATGAAAAAAATAATTCTCCATATTTTCCCCTAGAATAAATCCATATGCCTTTTCATGATTAAAATACTCAATAGTACCTCTCACAAATACACCTACTTTTTTTATATTAAGTAATATTATAACATTTCCATATAAATATAAAACAGTTAAATCAATGAATTAATTGGACTGTTTTTAATGGAATATTGTCTATTATCTTATTACTTATATTCTACGAAATAATCATTAGCTATTAAAAATCGTAAAATTTTCAAGATCTTTTTGTCCGATATTTATAAACTCTAAGGATGGGCTCAGGATAAATGTTTACTTTCCGTGACTTTTTTCAAAAATCAACCTCAAATATCCCCTACAAACCTTGATATATCAAGGAATAAAAAAACATGAACGCTTATATTCATCGTACGCGTTCATGCTTTTACCCTCTTTCATATGTATTCGCAAAGGTTATTATAGCAAGGTTTCTCAAGAATGTACAAAAACATGCTTTTATCTAATTTCACAGGTTTTCGGGGGAAATGTGACTTTTTTGTGATCCAAGTAAAAAAATAATATAAAAAAGACTAGGTGCTCATTTAAAAAACGACATACTGCTATATCAACCGTTTACGCCACCTGTATAAAAACGAATAAATAATGTTCATAAAAAAACCACGAAACGGTGATTTAACAACATTTGTGGTTTTAAAGGTCATTTCCAACCTTTCATTTGGGAACGTTTATTGAATTTATAATGTATATAGTATTTATTATTCAAGAATAGACATTACAGTAATACTTCAGACGATTAATACAAAAGTATCTGTTTTTTTGCACATTTGAAGCCAACAATTATTCAAAGTGATTATGAAAACACCAAACAACAAGAAACATACTCACTATCCCCCAAGCAGTGGTACTCCATAACCACCAAATTACGGATTTAGCTTTTGATGAATTTCCCTCGTCTTCCATATTTGCTTTTATAAAAGCGACCTTACTTTCCATACCTTTTTTCATAGAAGTGAGAACAACAAATCCAATTATTATGAAACCAATAGTTATCCAAAGTAATAGGTCCACCTTTACACTCCCTTTATATAATTGAATTTCACCGCAATTTATTATAGTAATTAGATTCTACAAAGATAACAATAAACCTTGTGTTAATTCAAGTGCGTTTTAGTTTATAAAATACCTTGTGAAAATAATAATTATCCAAAATTTTACATAATAACGTATTAAAATGCTGAAACTTAAAGTTCCCATAGCGTTGTTTTGGAAGATTTTTCACTTAACGTTGTAAATCCGCTTTTTTCTGATGTTACCCCATTTAATTAGTGTGATCTCATTTCTCACCATTGGCATAATTATTAGCGAGACAAATTGTATGTTTCGATAATACTTTACCAACTTAAAAATACAATATTTCGTTGATCATCCATGTACTGGACGCCATGCTTTTGAATGTATGCAATGGCTTGTAAAAGATGTTCTTGGGTTATATTTTGTGGAATGCTCATGAGTTATTTTTTAATGCAAGTTCAAGTACTTTACGTTGAACTATATGGAAATATTCCTCATACAAAGTATTGTTATATACATTATATTTATACATTTCTTCTGTCAATGAAACACGTACTTTTTCTTCATTCTTCCAGAGCCATTTAACTGTAATACCAAGTCCTAAATCTGATTTTTCTTCTATACTATCATCCATTACAATACCCACTGCTTTAATATGTAACTCTTTCGTAGTTATTGACATTGATTTAATATAAATAAATCACCTATCTTAATTTTCTTTAAGATTTGATGAAGTGCTGGAGCATCATTTACACTCCAGCCTATACAAGCACAATTATTTTCAATAAATGCATTCGTTTTATCAAATTTCCCACTATATGAAGCTCCAATACCATAAATCGCCATACATATTCTCCTCCAAATCACTTACTATTTTAAGAAAAATCTCTACTGATATTATACCCTTAAATGGGAAAAGTCGACAGTATTAAATTACAATATTTAACATATTATAATAATTTTAAATGATATATTCGAAACAAATCACTATTGCTCTAGGAGAAAATAAGATTAAATGTTAATTTTTCGTGATTTTTATAGCAATTCAGAGATTGAAAAAATACCAATTGCGAGTGAAGATATTGTTGATGAGATCTTCTTTACATCTTCACTTGATCCCCCAGTGTTTGATCAAAAAACATTGCTACATTTAATACTTTAATAATAATTACGAGGGCAGCAAGAACCGCTCAGGTAAGAAGAGATATCGCTTTGCTTGCTTATCGGCTTACGACCTCCAACCATTTCGCCCACTTTCATTTGTAGAATTTACCTTGTTTCTTAATTTTGGACAGACTTTTTTACTCAGCTCTCCACCTGTTATGCTGAGTGTTTAAATGTGAATTTTTATTATTTATCATTTTGCATTTTTATTAAAATCCAATAAATTTACTTTAAATATCAATTACATACAAATTTATTATTTAGTGACAACAATAGGTATTGTTGATATATTAATTACATATTATAGAAAGGAGATGTTATTATGAAAGGTCTCTCGATTACATCACTTATACTTAGTATTATTTTTTTCTTCATGGGATTTTATAGATTATTTTTCTATTCAAACCCTGAATCCAGGGTACTTAAATCACGCAATGCCTGGGTTGGTGGAGATGCTTATAATTACATAATTAACGGTACTCAAGCGACTGCATACTTTGTATTATTTGCTGCTTTTTTTATAGCATTTGTATTAATAAAAATCGCCTTACACTTGCAAGACACTATAGAGTCATCGCATAGAGAAGCGAGTAAAGAAATAGATGAATATGAAATTATAAACATTAAAGAATAATAAATAAATACATTTAATATTTTTTACGTTAGACCAGTACCATATTTATGAACCTGGTCTTTGTGTGTAAGGATCTAATTTTACTTTCTACTGTTTTTCTATCCTCAAAGTGTACAGTAAATGAATCCATTCATAGTACTAAAAACTTTCTAACTATAGATTGTTAAACTCTAAAACGCAAAATGTTATTTTCCTTCTATTTCAAACCTAAAACTATTCTTCAGAATGTGATACTATTCTAAAAAAGAATATGATTAAGGGGATGAAAAGTGAATGATTGGTGCTAAGACCATATTGTTAGATCAACTTCTAGCTAATGCTAATGATCGTAGTTGGTATATCTCATTCGATGAAGTAGTTGATGGCTTAACGGAAGAAGAAGCTTTTTGGAAACCTGATGATTCAAGTCATAGTATTGCTGAAATTGTCCAACATCTAATTTATTGGAATGAAACTTGGCAATTACGGTATAAAGAAAATCATGTTAAAGCCAGTTCACAAATCAATAACAATGCTGATACTTTTCATGTTAGAGATGAGGATACTTTCTTTGAATTAAAGGAAAAGCTGTTAAAAATACTACTTCAATGGCAAGGGCTCATTGAGGAAGAACAACTTTTATCGATTGTAAATAGATATCCTGTGAAGGCTGAATGGTGGGCAATCATTTCTAATACTGCAACTCATAATGCTTACCATATTGGACAACTAGCATATATTCGTAAAATGGAGAAATAGAAATTTATCTGTTAGGCCTTTGGAAATATCCAGAGGTCTTTGCTGTATTTTCAAAAGCTAGCTCCTCTTTTTAAAAATGCTCCTCCCCTTATTGTGTATTAATACACAATCTCCCTACTGTACGTTATTCCTATTCCCCTTTTACTGGAAAATATGTATACTTAAAATTATAATTAGTTGCCTCTGTAGCTATAGAAGGGAAGAGCGCCGGAAAACATTGTAGATACCGGGTCGCAAGGCAAGGGTTTCAGAAGCACCGAAAAGCAAATGAGCTGAGGCAGGTGAAATTCCTAGCCGGTGAAAGTCCGTAGGGAAGCGTGTTCCCCCTAGCCTATGCTTACGAAAGGAGTGCGGGTTCGAATCCCGTCAGAGGCATATGCTCTATAAATCCTCCAAATGTTATTCTGGATAACCCCTTCTGTTACATCCTTTCCAATAGATAATTATTTACGACTATGTATAAATAAATAAGACCAGGCTCAATCGAATTGAGTACCTGGCCCTACTTGCTTGGTTGTAGAAATAGGAATTGAAAAGACATTGCTAGCATAACACAGCAGCCTGAACAAATTCTGAACATAAGAAGTCATTGTAATATACATTTTTCTCTCATCCATTACAAATTGTTTATAGATAGTTTTGCCCTCAAATTTACCAAGTATTATCTCTTATGACTAGTCTAAATATAATTTATTAAAATAGTTTAACATTAAACTATCCTTTTTTAAACTAATTCCTCTTGATGAAATCTCATGACGTATCTTAGCGTTGAATATGTGCCTCAATCATATTATGGACCTTTTCATATTTATTAGTATAACTTTTTGGTCTGTAGCGAATAGTAATAGTGGTGCAAACACACCTATTAACTACGATGGAGGGATATTTTATGAATAACATTCGTGAAGGATTAATCCCAACAATTTTAGGGTCTGCTGTTACTGCTACTGGTTATGCATTAAAGCAAAAAAGTGGTTCTAACAAAATGATTGCCAATACTGTATTCGGTTTCGGTTTAGCGCATATTGTATTAGGTGCAATAGACCTTATTGAACATCGTCGTTAAGAATAGGAGAGCTCATTTTTGAGCTCTCTTTTTGATTATCAATAGAAATAACAGATTATATTCCATTCAATTTACCTACAGTCTCTTATGTTAATTTTTACTTTAAATTATGGATTATTATATTTTAAAACTATACATCCCCTTTATTTTCCAATAAAATAAAGGAATAGCTTTAAAATATTAGGAGATGTAAAATAAAGAATTACTTTAATCCTAATACTATTCATATTATTCAAATTTGTGTATGGGGATCGTGTTCCATAAAAACTAATGAATGAGGGAAAATATATGATAAATCCAATTACTTCTACCATTGTCTTTTTTTCATATTTAATACTATTTATTATTTTGAGAATTGTTTTCTTCCATTTTGCTTTCAAAACACATAAACGACAGCTTTCAATGTTTTATGATACGACACTTTTTATTGCAACGACAATATGGCTAATTACTATTAGAGAAATCATTTGGTTTAATTACGAATCATCCATACTTTGGCTAGGTGCAATACTTTATCTAGTAGCTATTTGTGATCTTGGTTATAATATTTATCAATTTAAAAATATAAAGCATTCAACTAATTAATTTTGTTGAATGCTTTCTTAAATACGATAAAAGGGTTCCCCTCATTACACTTATTGTTCTTCTTCCATAAACGTTCTAAGATTTTCAACTATTTCTTTAGATCTTGTATGGTGTAAATAGTGTTCTCCCTCAAGTGTCATCACTTTTCCATGTACTGAATGTTTGACTTGCTCTTCATGTAGAGTTAACCAATTTTCAACAATTTCATCTTCTGTTACAAATAAAAGAAGCGGTAGCTCTTTAGGGAATGTTAGATTTTCTGCTGCAGTAAAGTTTCTATTAAAGTTTTTCATTTCATTGGAAATGCTCGTATTATAAAAGTTTTTAAGGGTAATCATCCTCATTTGCTCTTTTGTCTCGGCATCATAGGGTAATCCTGCATATGGATCTTCATTCTCTAGTTTTAACATCAATCTACCTATACCTGATTTTTTAAGAAATTGAAATGTTTTTATAGGAAACTTCGTATCCATACCACCCTGTGTTGGTACACTGCTGTCAATACCTACAAATGCACTGACCTCGTTTGGATATTTATTTACATAATCTAATCCGTAAATACCTGCAATGGAATGACCCATAAGAATATATTGGTCAATATTCAATTGTTGCAAGGCTTCATGAATTTCGCTTACGATATTGTCCGTGCTTCGTTCTGTATCTGTGACATCACTTAATCCATATCCAAAAGGTTCAATTATGACAACCTTATAATATGGAGCTAGCTCTTCCACAAGCGGCTTAAAATCCAGTGCTGGAGCTGCTGTTCCAAATCCTGGTAGTAGCACCACGGTTTCCTCACCATTTCCTTGAATTGTGACATTCATATTTTGTCCATTTACTGATACAAGCTGACCATAGGATTCTATTTTTCCTTGTTCTATTTTGTTGCAAACAATGTTTACGATAAAAACAATTGCTAGTACAAGGACAATTACTACAGCAATTATGCCAATTGATTTAAGTGTAATTTTTAATACTTTATTCATCTGTAGACACGAGAGATTAGAACACCGTTGAGGTCGTTTTTCACCTGTACTCGTGCTTTCCCTCCTTTTCATAACACCATGATGATTCCTGTTGGCTTATTTCAGCTTCTTTATGGGCTGTTAACGAAAGTATATATGATGAAGATGTATTCTCTATGACAATAATATGAACGCAATATGAACAGCAAAAAAATGTTACAACTTATGTGCACAAGTCGTAACATTTAGAATTGGTTTTAAGCTGTTGGTGCTATGATAGGTAATGTGACAATGAAAGTCGTGCCTTGCCCGAGTTGGCTTTGCACTTGGATGTCTCCATGATGAAGTGATACAATCTGTTTCACAATAGCCAATCCCATACCACTACCCTCATACTTACGGCTATGGGAGCGATCAGCCTTAAAAAACCGTTCGAATATACGCTTTTGATCTTCTAAAGAAATTCCAATGCCCATATCAGCTACTCGCACTATTACGTGATTGGCCTCTTGTTCTATGCTAACATCAATCATGTCACCGTCACTTGAAAATTTGATGCTATTGGTAAGAATATTTGTCCATACTTGATTTAATTGATCATAATCTGCCATTAGGCGAACAGCCTGTAAATTGACATTAAAAAGGATGTTGCGAGCAGACCATTGCGGCTGAATGGCGATGATAACTCGTCTAATTTGTTCATCAAGGCTAAATGTAGAAAGCTGTAATGGCTGGGCCTTCGATTCAAGCAAGCTCAGCTTTAGCAGGCTATCACTCATCTTGGACATTCGATTCGCTTCAGCAATGATAATATCGAGATAACGACTTTTCTCGTCTTCAGAAAGGTCGACTTGCTTCAATGCTAAAGCATAGCCCGAGATTGAAGTAAGTGGCGACTGTACTTCATGAGAGACATTGGATACGAAATCTCTTCGCATCTGCTCAAGCTGCTGTAAATCGTGGGCCATTTCTTCAAAGCTCCGAGCCAAGGTACCTAACTCACCCGTTTGCTTAATATTCAGCTCGACATTGAAATCTCCTTCTGCTATATGCCTAGTAGCTTTTGTTAATTTTTTGATTGGCTTTACAAAAAACATCGCCGCTACTAAAAACACCAGGCTTCCTAATACAAGGGCATATGTTGAAAAATTCAATATCAATTTTATTGCAAACGAGGTAGAAGGTAAGGAGATTGGTTCTACAAACATTGCTTTAGTACCCATTTCAGTTGTTAAAGGCATTCCTAAGAGAATAGATGAAACACCACTTGACTCCACTTGAACAATCTCTCCAGACAATACTTTTCTGACCTGTTCATTTGTCACATCTGCAAATTTATCGCCGTTCGACTCTCCGAAACTTTGAAACTGTCCCGTTTTTTCATAAATGCGTATATGATAGGATTTGAGCTGATTCATTTCGCTTACGAATGTCTCCGCTTCATGATACGGTAATGTATCAAAAATCAGTGCGATGTCCTGTCCAAAGTTCAGTAAGGGAATTTGCAAGTTTTCGTTCAATTTATCTTTAAATATCCAAGTTGCCACGAAAAAGGAAATAATTGTACCTCCTATTACGGCAACTAAGAATGTTACTACGACACGTGTATATAAAGATCGAATCATCCAGTAACCTCGAGCCGATAGCCAAGTCCACGTACCGTCTCTATTTGAAATTCTGTTGAAGTTGCGAATCTCTCCCGTAGGCGCTTTATATGTACATCGATTGTTCGATTATCTCCTGCAAAATCAAGCCCCCAAACCTGATCTATCAGCTGCTCCCGTGTATAGACCTGCCCTGGTGTTTCAGCAAGCTTGTATAGCAATTCAAACTCTTTGAGCGGCAGCGAAATAGACTCGGCTCCTCTCATAACCTTATACGTTTGACGATTAAGTGTAATAGTACCAAGCCTAATAGTCTGTGTGGAGCCAATTTTGTAGCGTTTTAGTAATGCTTTTATACGTACCGTTAACTCTAACGGATCAAATGGCTTTGTCAAATAATCATCCGTTCCGAGTTCGAAACCTTTCACCTTCTCCCATGTTTCACCTCTTGCAGTCAGCATAAGTAACGGGAGTTCAGTATTTACTCTGCGTAGCTCCTTACATAAAGTCCAACCATCCATTGTTGGCATCATAATATCAAGCACTACAAGATCAATATGCGTTGCGTGATAAATGGTCAAAGCCTCTTTACCATCCTTTGCTTCGATTGTTGTGAATCCTTCCTTGCGCAAAAATAGGCAGACGAGTTCGCGAATGTTCGCATCATCGTCAGCAACAAGTATAGTAGGCATTCGTTTCCTCTTTTCCATTCTAGATTTACGTTACAATTATACAATAAATAGCATTCTATTACCTTTTGGAGCCAACACCCGCTTTCAGCATCATCTTTGCACAAAAAAAGACTGTAAACAAACATGAGTTTGTCTACAATCTAAGCAATTTATTTATACAATTCCTTATAAACAATCACCTTTAAAGCCATAATTTCTTCGTCTGTTAATTTTCCTTGAACTTCCTGAAGAACCTCATCCTTTGTCATTGAACCATTTTGCACTTTTTCTCGAATAGAATTAAGCTCCGAGATTCCCACTTTTTGAATTAAGACTTTGGTAGCCTCTTCTTTTGTTGTAAACGGTAATTTACTGCTGTCAGCCGTTTTTGCCTCCTCCATAAACGATTTTAGTTCAGGATCACTTTCAATCGTATTCTTAATTTCTTCGATTTCACCGCTATTCTTTAATTCTGTTGAAACCGTCTCCACTATTTTATCGGAGGCAAACTTCGTACCGTAGTGATACACTCCGTAACCAATAACGCCTAGGAAAATTAGAAATATTAATAGGAATTTAATGAATCTCATATCTCACACTCCTTTATCCTAAAGATAATAATACTATAGAGAATGATGAGAAGAGAAATAATAGCCTTTGGTGGATAGCAAAATTTACTTGATTATCTGCACCAAATCCATAGTTGATTGTTTGGATTAAATAAATTTATTTCACAAAATAGTATAATATAATAGTAATCAGTATATTGGGGATAGCCATTAGAAATGAATTAGCAGTAAATTTATTTCTCTCATCCCTATGCTCCATTGTTTCAGTAGCTAAGTTTGCACGCATACGATCGCCACTCACCATTGAGCCTGACATAATCATTGCTATTACAATTAAGACACAGCCAATGATTCCTGAAATGAAATAGGCTCTTTCCATACCCCATAGAAGCATCGATATCGAGACACCTATGATGGATAAAATTGTGCCAATGAATAAATATTTCATCTAAACACCTCCATTACCTATAATACGATGGCCTTCCATATTTTGTTTCTACTATGGAAAATTTCAGCCAAAAAGACGATAATAGACTATGAAGAAGATATATATCTACATAAAGTGAGGTGAATTTCCTTGACGATAAGCTCATTATCTAGTGAGAATTTATTGATTACACAAAAACTATTACAAGATGTTTCTGATAATAAGAAATTAAATTTATCTGCAGAACAAAAAATTGCCTTTAAGGAAGTATTAACAGAAGCTCTTTTAGGCAATGGCATTAATACTATTTCTGACATACAGAAACAATCCATCATCAATGAACTAAAAAAATCAAATGGTCTCAATAATTATCTTTATGGCCTTAATCCTACAACATTGGATGGCAGCAATGTATCGACAATTCAACAACAAATTTTTAACAGTTTAGGGCTTTCGAATCCAAACACCCTATCCACTTCTAATCCTTTATTGACTGCCCTTAGCAATCCTACCGTAGCAAGTGAAAGTGCTACCTCAAAAATTGGGAACAATGCTGCGGCAAAGACAAAAGCAATGGCATCCTATAAACAGCAATCTCCTATTAGTTTGAGTACAAATATGGGTGCCTTGGCCTCAAGGATTGGCGACATTAGATCAGGCTTTTTTATTTAAAAGGTTATCTTCTTCTCGTTAAAGAAACGGCACATTGCCCTCCCTTTAACACTGTAAACTAAAAAGCAGGATTCTCTTTTGAAAGGGGAATCCTGCTTTTTAGAAGTTTTTCTATTCCTAACTCAATTTTTACTTAACATATTTTAAATATTTTTTAACAAAATCTACGATGTAATACACTTCTTCTTCAGTAATATTTAACAAATTAGAAACTCTTTGTCGTTTTGCAGGTGATTTTAATTGTTCCTTCACTTGATCGATTCTCATATATTTACATTTCCGTGGATTCACTTGATCCCTAATTTGCTTGTATCGAGTGTAAGCGTAGCGAGCAAGTGCATTCATCATTTCGCGCTCCTGCTCATCTCGTTGCTGATTCTTAGCAACTGCATCGATTATCTCAGTATCGAATGTCCATGTACCATCTGTAAATTGCATAGTACCACCTCTCTAATCACTGTCATGTCCCATAAACCTTTTGTCATTCTCCTAATCTTATTTAATGCATTATAAAAAGCCACACCTAGTTAGATGTGACCCCCCTGTTTAATTTTCTTATCTGAGCGACTTTTCTGTTGAGCCGAGCGATTTCTGGGTTCGCCTGAGCAGTTTTTCTGTCGAGCCGAGCAACTTTTGGGTTGGTCTGAGCGGCTTTTCTTTCGTGCCGAGCGACTTTTGGGTCCACCTGAGCGGTTTTTCTGACAACCTGAGCGAGTCTATCGTGCCGAGCAACTTTTTGGTTTACCTGAGCAGCTTTTCTATCAGCTGAGCGACTTTTAAGTTGACCCAAACCGTTTTCTGCTAACCAAGGTTGTTACAGGGTTTGCCCAATTAGACCTTTCTTCCTTATTTTAATTTTTAAATCTATTTTATAGACAATTCACTATACAAATATAGTTATCAAATCATAGTAATAGTAGTGTAAAGCTAATTTAGCTTTGCACCTCCTAGTTTGTGGTTTAGGGTCACTTTGGTTCGAGTGACCCTTTTTTATTTAAAAGTTTTTAATAGATGAATAACTCCCCTCCTATTAATTGCTTTACATATTATAGATTGTAGAAAGGAGAGGGAAATTATGAGTTACTGGCAATGTGGAAATGTAGGCAGCTGGAACAATAACTTGGGGGCAATAACAATGGCTACGGTTCAACATTTGCCATTATTGTTGTTCTATTTATTCTTTTAATTATTGTCGGTGCTACTTTTTATTTATTAACGCTACATTGGAAAGTTTTAATACCTTACAATAAAAATACTCCATACTAATTAGTCAACCTTACCTACTACAGTAAACAGGGTCACCTCAAAGTGACCCTTTTAATAGTTTAGCTTTGTTTATTTTCCTTCTTTTTATTTAACATTTGTATCTCAAGAAGCTCTGTAATCGTGACAAATTTATAGCCTTGTTTTTCAAGCTCAGGTAAAACCTTTTTTAACGCTCTTACGGTTTGTTCTCGATTTCCCCCACCATCATGAAATAACACAACACTTCCCGGCTTTGCTCCTTTTAAAACAGTATTGATAATCTTTTTTTCTCCAGGGCTTTTCCAATCAAATGTATCTAAATGCCATGACCACATCACCACTTTATAGCCTTCTTTGTGGATAGCGTCAATCATAGCATCTGTGTATTGTCCCTCAACTGGCCTAAATAAAACAGGAGAGTACCCTGTAATCCCATAGATAGTTGCATGAGTTTGCTTTATTTCTTTTATTAAATTAGAAACATTTGTTTTAAAAGGATGTGTATAGGTATGAATGGCAAGTTCATGATTTTCATCGTGTATACGTAAAGCTAGCTCTGGATTTTTTTCTGCATTTTCTCCCACAATGAAAAATGTGGCTTTAGCATCGTATTTTGATAATACATTTAATATTTCAGGTGTATACTTTTTATGAGGACCATCGTCAAAGGTTAGGGCAATTACTTTTTCATCCGTTTTTATATCCCACAAAATTTGTCCTGCTTCTTCGTAATATCTTCTTCCTTTGTCTGCAAAAGATTTATCATTTATTACGAATACGAATAGTGCAAAAATACATAATGATAGTAAAAGATAATTTTTCCTCAAGTTTTCACCTCCTGCAAATACTTTCTATCCTTTATTATTTCAGATTCAAACTAAAAAATGCTTTGATTTTTGTTTTATTAAATACCTAAAATGACAATTATTAAAAACAATTTCTGCATAATGTGCATTCAAATGGTATAGTAGTAGTCAGGAACATTTTTTGTAAATAAAGGTGTAGAAAGATAAATCTTCAATTAGATGATATTAACTTTCATATTAAAGGAGTACTGTAATGGCAACTATAGAGGATTTTGTTAATCTTGATATTCGGATTGGTACTGTTATCCAAGCAGAAGAACTTCCAAAAGCTAGGGTTCCTGCAATTAAAATGAGCATTGATTTTGGTGATGCTTTAGGAATCAAGCAATCATCTGCACAAATTACTAAACGCTATACACCAGAAGGGATTATAGGGAAGCAAGTCGTAGCTATTGTCAATTTCCCTCCTCGGCGTGTGGCAGGCTTTAAATCTGAAGTTTTAGTAATCGGTGGCGTGCCTGTAGAAGGAGATGTTATTCTCCTGGCACCAGATCAGCCTGTGCCAAATGGAACTAAAATAAGCTAAAAACAAATCGTTATTTGCTATATATGGATAGTAATTACATTTTTATAGTAAAAAAGTATTTTATGATGGAACTAATTTTTGCGCTTTTACCTCTTGTAGGCATATTTATTTTTTATCTTATTCCTGCTATTTTTATCATTTGGTTTTTATTTAAATTAATTAAAATCCAGCAGGAGCAGACGGAAATCCTTAAAAGCATTTCAGATAAATTAAATAGGAATATTTAAAATGATAGAAGACTGCAGCTAAACTGGAAGGGTTTGCTAACAGTCTTTTTATATGTAAACTAAAATAAAGTAGAAATGAAAAGAAGGAGTTTGTATGGAGAAAAATTGTAAATCAATTCTTATTTCAATTGGTTGGATCAATGCATTATTTGCTTTTGTTTTTTTTTCAATTATTTTGTGGCATAATTGCCGTCTGTATGGGCTTTATTTTGAGAAAGGATTATCATGCAGAAACTCACGGTCTAGTCTTAATGATTGTAGGAATCATAACTGGCATTGCTGGTTGGATTCTCAATTATTTTTACTTTTAGACTATGAAGAAAAAAAACAACAAACTATTTATAATGTCTGTCAGTGCTTCACTTTTGAAATTGTCATGCCGTCACCGATTGGCATAATAACCGACTCTAGTTGAGGATGGTCAGCTACTGTGACATTGAATTCTTTCATCAATGCTGTATAGCGCTTAGGTGTCACATTAGAATCAGCCACACTGCCAGCAGCAAGGACATTATCAGTAACGATAATCGCATCAGCATTTGCAAGCCGCACACAATATTGTAAGTAATTTTGATAATTTTCTTATCAGCATCAATGAAGAAAAAATCAAATCTTCGTCCATCTTGAACTAACTTTTCTAAGCTTTGTAAAGCCTGACCTGTCATATAGCTAACTTGTTTTCCAAATCCTGCTTTGGATACATTATTGTAAGCTAATTGTGCATATTTTTCCTCTAACTCTAAAGACAATAAAGTACCATCACAATCTAGACCTCTAGCTAAACGAATCCCACTATACCCGCCAAGCGCCCCAATTTCATGGAAACAAGCATTGTTAAAAGCTTTCCAGATGATGGTGAAACAGAAATAGCTGGCATTCCTTGTTCTGTAATGGACGAGATGACCTACTCTAAAATAGCGTCTTGCTTGTAAAAGACAGTATCAATGTATTGATTAATTTTTTTCATTTAAGCTATTTCCTTCTTCATTATTATCCATAGCTGGATCTAATGATGAATTTTCCTCTGTTTCACTTTCATGAATATCAAATAATTGGATAAATTCATTAATAACCATATCAATAGCCTTTAACTCTCCTATTAAAATAGGCTCAATGGATTGAAACTCTGGTTGTTTTAATTGTTGCTTGATCGTTGCACGCTTTAAATTCATCATTTCTAAAAATGCAATAGCTCTTCCACGGCGGAATGTTTTAGGACCTCGGTGTGAAGAGCCGTCCCTTCCTCTATGATGCTCCCTGCGATGATGCCTTTCTTTTCTAATTTCCTGATTGATTTCACTTTTCATATGCGAATCCCCTTTCTTATGTATACATCACTATGCAAATAAATTGTATACATACGTATACACATTGTCAATTATGATTATTTATGAAATATATATTAATAATTTTTATAGCTAAGGCAAATGGCTGAGCTAAGAGTTTTTTTACATCATATTTATAGTAGTATACCAGCGCTTTAACCTTACAAAAGCACTCCTTTTATATGGTCACTTTCTATCCTCGAAGGTGACCATTTTCCAAAATAAAAAGACGTCATTTAGACGCCTTTAATGTCTTATCAATTTCCTCAATCAACCGATCAACATGCTCCTTTGTTATGTTTATTACATATAATTGTGTCGTTTCTCCGGTTTCATATAGTTTTTTATGCTTAGGATATTTGATTGCAATCGAACTACCTTTCTCCATAACAATCACCTCTAAAAGATATATTCGACACAAAGTATAATTCACCTTCTATAAAAAGGAAAATATACGCTACATTTTACTCTTATGTAACCATAAAAAAACAGTTAGAAGGTAATTAATTGTGAACCATATCTTTAGAAAAACACTTCCTTGAAGTCGGCTCTATAAAGTAGTTGGCAAGATACGGAAACATTAATTTTACCCCTTTTACAAACACTTAAATATTAATACGCAATTCCAACTCGAGCTTTCAAATAATCGGTATTTTGGACTTGTTGGTATGTAAATTCTGCCGTATCTGCTACCGATATCTCGGTGCCACCCTTAGGTAAAAAGCCTCGTTCGATACGGTAATGACCAGTATACACTCCATCTGGTAAATAAGTAGGGCAAACAATGGTCCAGTCCATCTTTGATTGTTTCAATAACTCAAAGACCTGATGATGCTCCTGAGCGGAGAAAGTAGTTGTTCTTCTTGATTCACTTGACTGGTAGCGCAATAGACCTGGATCTAAACGACTTTGTAAAATGCCAGCAGTTCCAACTGTTATAATTCGTTTAACATTTTTCTTTGTCATGGCGTCAAGAATTGCAGGTATACTTTTCGTTAAAGTAGTTGTTCCATCTGTGCTTAATGCGCTGATGACAATATCTATATTTTTCATAGCCGCTTCGATATTATGTTTGTCAGTGACATCCCCTTTAATAATATGTAAATTGTCATGACAAATGTTTAGCTTATGAGGTGTTCGAACTACAGCAGTCACATGATGATTATCCCGCAAAGCAAGTGAAACTACATGACTTCCTACGCGTCCTGTTGCCCCTAACACTAAAATTCTCAACATACTCACCTCTTTGCTTCGATTATAACACACTAGTTTTAAAGCTTTTCCATCCTTATTATTGTAAAGACACATCTACAAGTTGAACATTAACAATAAAGTTATGGAGATTATTATTTTTTGCAATCCTATTGACAATATATTGGATTTCACTTTCTGTACTCTTATCAACTTTATCGATGTTATGTAAGTGGATAGTCATTATTTGATTCGTAGGAGATTCAACTAAATAACCAATTGTACTATCTGGAGAATAACCTGCTGCTCTAAGGGCAATGATCGTTTTTTTGGTAAAATCGGAGGCTTGTAACTTGTCACCAATTTCTTCAGCATAATTTGTAGTAGGAGGTGTTTGAATAGTAGGAACATTTACGTATTGTTTAGTTGTAAGAAGTACCAAACTAATGAAAATGATCAAAAATAAACTTGAAATACCTTTTATGAATCCTTTCATCAATTCTCTCCATTCCATTTTATAATACCTAGGTAAAAAAATTTTCTTTAGACCTACTTTACAAAAGGAATTAATGGTCACTTACAAATTGCCAGGCCATAAGTAAAGCTGCCTGGCTAATTCTTTATCGGAAAAGCTTTTTTGAACGGTTTTTTACAATTACTTTGACAACAGGTTCTAGTTTTCCAATATAAGTATCTCCTAAATAATCCACATCAATAATGATAGCTCGTGGTTCAAAGCGTTGGATGCTCTCAATAAGACGTGCTGTATTACGTCTTTTAACAAGCTGGAAAGGTGTAAGAGAACTCGATCCAAAATCAAATTCTCTGGTAAATGGGCAAGAAATTACGAAAGTAGATAAGATTAAAGCTACATTCTGTAAAATTTTATCAACGCCTGTAGCACTGAAATCAATGTTACTTGCAGCGGTTACTTGATGTGTCATTCTATCAACCTTTCTTCTGCGATGCATACTATTATTCTGAAAAAAGAGCACTTAAATATGTATGCTAACTGCTCAAAAGATATGAACGATGTATCTTTTCTATTTAACTGTACCCTTCACCATTTTCCTTTAAACACTTACCACTTACTAATGCATACCCTGTTACTAGCTTTCTATCTTACCAACGCATAGTAGACAACATACAACCAACTTAAACAGCCATGTATAATCGCCCATAATATTGAATGATTGACACTCCAAGAAATTGTAATAGCTAGAACAGAGCCAAATCCAATACCATTTTTCACAACTGTTTTATTTTCCAACTTTAGCACCTTCCTTGTCTTTTTATTTTCAGGCATATGGCGTCTCATCATTTTTCCTCCTTTAGCAATTTGGTTTTCCACCCTGCTAAATATAACATGCAAGCCCTCCCAACCATTTTATCAACAATCGCGAAGCCTTGTCGTTAATGCTTAGCTACAATGAGTACATACTTTCAAATTATTGTAGAGAGTATTTGATTTATGATTATTTCTTTCATTGCTGTAAACGAGAGAAGATATTATTTTTAATAAAAATCACAATGAACGCGCCATTCTTTTAAGATGGGGTTAAAAAAGAAATAGAAATTCCCATTATCCACAATATTGAAATATGCCTTTTCGTCTGAGGCAATTTGAAGGACAAATGGATAGTCCTCACCAAAATCATGACCACTTTGGCAAAATGCTGGGTAGCCACCTATCTTATGAACAGCGTAAATTTCCTCCACAATATCATCAAAGTAATCTAGCTCTTCATCGTTTTCGAGCCTTAAAATTTCATCCTCCACATCACAAGGGATACCTCCCCCATCCCATGCTGGATAATCATTAACTATTAGCTTAGGCGTTAGAGGAAATGCGCGAATATGGTCATGCTGCCAATTTCGCTGAACCAAACCCTCTAATGATGTATAGGCTCTAATATCAAAAAATCGACTAAGATCATCCTCTATTAAATGTTGGAAAATTTCCTCGTGGATAAATACAGTCAATAGCTCTATTGATTGAAGTGATTCTGGAACAAAGGGTTGCTCCTTTATAAACAGTGTGGCAAGTGGCTGAAACTCTTTGGGTCTCTGTTCCTCAGGTAATGACCAGCCTACAAAGCCTATCCAGCTTTCAAGAAGACCATGAGTAGGGCGAATACCTCCTGTTGTAAAGATTGTAGCCTGTCTTACTAGCTGTGCCTTAATATCATTAATGTTCATCATCAGACACCTCAGTTCGACAAAAACAATCTGTTACATGATCATTGACCATCCCTATTGCCTGCATATAGGAGTAACAAATTGTACTACCAACAAACTTAAAGCCATCTTTTTTCAATTGCTTACTCATTCGATCGCTAATCGTTGTCGTGACAGGTACTTCAGCGATGGACGACCACTTATTTACAATCTGTTGGTGGTTTACAAAGCCCCAAATATAATGAGAAAATGAGCCGTATTTTTCCTGTATTTTTAAAAAGGCTTGTGCATTTGAAACGACACTTGCAATTTTTAGCTTATTACGAACAATACGAGTATCCTGTCGAAGCTCCTCTAGCTTTTCCTCGGTATAGAGAATAATTTTTGAAGCATCGAACTGATCAAAAGCAGCTCGATACCCCTCCCTTTTTTGCAGAATAGTCCACCAGCTAAGCCCTGCCTGTGCCCCCTCTAGGCATAGCATCTCGAATAAATGCTGGTCATCATAGACGGGAACACCCCATTCCTTATCATGATAGTCTACGTATAGAGGCTCCTCTAACTTTACCCATTCACATCTTTTCATTTATAGTACCCCCATTTTCCTATGTATCATTTCATGCCTATTATACAAAGACATCCTTTGCGCGCATTTTGGATAATTTGAATCTTTTGAAACCCTACACTTTCGAATAGCTGCTCAATTTCTGATGTTGTTTTATAGGCTTTCATATGATAATGAATTTTATAGAGCTCTGACATAATAATAAATTTTCCACCATGCTTCAATACTCTAAATACTTCTTTCACGTCATTTGCTAGATCTGGCCAAAAATAATGTGTTTGGAAGGCTGTAATTGTATCGAAAAACTGATCTGTGTACGGAATGTTTGAAACACTCGCTTGCTTGACAATGACCTTACCATTTGCCACATCCATTTTATTTGTTTTTATGGAATCCTTGACAGCCTGCTCAGAAAAATCTATACCGTAGATTTTACCAGCTGGATTCATCTTCGATAAAGTTTGAAGTGTTTTTCCACCACCACAGCCAATATCTAATACAATATCACCATCATATACATCACCATGCTTAATAAGCCATGTATTCATACCACTATGTGCAACATTCATAATGCGTAACATTACTGACCCTACAAATCCGTTTGGCTTCTTAGCTTGTTCAATTAAACGCTGTAAAAGTGCCATTTTCAATCTCCTCTCCTTCTAAAATTTGATGTGATGTGCAGATTAAGACCTCTTTTTTTGCTAACTTCATTAAGGCTGCTGCTTTGCTTTTATCGCTTGCTCCCCCAACTGCATCATTAACAACTATCACTTTAAAATTCCTTGTTAAAGCTCCATAAACCGTTGCACTCACACAGCCTTCAACAAACACACCCGTGACGATTAATTCATTAATATTTTGCTGGGAGAGAAAAGTTGCTAAATCTGGATTACTAAATGCATCCGCTTTATTTTTTGAAAAATATTTTCCTTCCACCATGACTAATCGTTTATCAAATTCAGCCCCTTTCGTTCCTTTTATAGCAGTGAATTTTCGGAAAAGGTTCGAGATTTGTGTTCGTTTAAATTCATTTCTAATATAGACAATTGGAGCCTCTTGCTCTTTTGCTTTTTGGATGAGATTATTGATACTTTTTATGGTAGATTCCATTTGCTGCTTTGCTATAGGCAGTCTAGCTTGATCACTCATGTAATCGTTTTGAATATCTAATATAAGTAAGGCTTTTCTCAAATTCTATCCCCCTATCGTTTTAAAACGCTTACTATCTTTACGTTTTATAAAAATAATTAGTTTCATTATTTACCATTTCAATATCACGGCAAATGAGCGGTATCAGGTCTTACAAAGGGTAATTTGCATTATTTTGCTTTACAAAAAAAAGGTCACCTACTAATGAAATGACCTTAATTTTGAGGTTAATATTTATCTGTAATTACTCCAATTGAGGATGCTTTTATAAAATCAAGATTCTTCAGACTCGCTAATGTCTTCGTATTACCAGTGACAACTGCCCCATAGATAACAAGGTCGTTCACAGACAGCCCATCAGCACCACCAATTTCTTTTTCCAATCGTTTATATTCATCTTTTAAACTTGATGATTGTCTTGCCCCGCTTGATATAGCTTGGACAAATAGCTTTGCTGGGTTCTCTGTTACATCACCGTTCGCGTTTAAAAGAGAGAAACCATATACATCTTGTTCTGAACGAAACACATTGTAGCTATATATACCCTTTCCATTATGTTTAATTTTGCCAGTATGGTCGTCTGCTTCATTCACATCTTTAACCCATAGCCAAGTAGTATTCACCTCTTTCGGCAGTTTCGTAAGTGCTTCCTGCATTGAATAACCTTTATCAAAAGATAAAGCGATTTCCATTACTTTATGATCATCAATTTCGGGCAACAACGCTAAATCATTTTTCGTCTTTTGATAATTTATAAATGGATAGAAAAACAACATTTCACGCTGTCCAAATTCATTATAACGTTGAGAATTTAAATCTTGTTCACTGTTACTCATTCCAAATGTTAGATGAGAAATAGCGCCTTCATATAACTCCTCGTTTCGTAAAAAACCATAGCCCAATGCATCGTCTCCAGTGAGAACAACCTTTCCTTCAATGTATTTAATTGTTTTATAATGCATTTCACCGCCTAAAATCCCAGCGTAATTTCTGATTGATCCAATAAATTCATTTGCACCTTTTACTTGATGTAAGGTATAAAAGGTATTTTGAGCGTGACTTTGTAAAAATCTAGTAATTGCGTCATTAGCTATTTTTCCACCAAACAATGTCACAACCATTACGACAAACGTGATGATAATCGTTTTCCATGTTGCGCAGCGCTGGGCTTTTTTCATTGTTTTTTTCATCTGTTCTGTATCAAAAAGGTTGTCCATCTTCTAACATCTCCCACTGTTTTTTATATGCTTTACGTGCTCGCTGTAAATAAGTTTTTACATGCGATTCACTCACCGCTAGAATCGCAGCGATTTCTTTATAGGACAATTCCATATCGTATTTCATTAAAAGTAATTGCTGAAATGCTGGCTGTAGCCCCTGCAAGGCTTCATTAATCTTTGCATGTTGCTCTTTTTGTAAATAATGTTGTTCTGCATCATCCAATGCAATTTTTAATTTTTCGATTTCATTGTCACCGATTAATGTTGCGCGCTTTTGCTTGTTATACAACGTATAGTAGCGATTAAGGGCGACCTTGAATAGCCAAGCTCGTAAATTATCATGTCGAATTGTAGACAAACACTCAATTGTTTTAATGATTGCCTCTTGTACAACGTCCTCTGCATCTTCTTTTGTAGCCCCTATTTTTATCAAATATTTGAAAACGACTTCTGCATGCGCAAGCAATAGACGCTCCCACTCTTTATTCATACTTCACCAACTTTTTGGATATCCATTTCGTAGTTAACTCATCTATATAACCATTCAACCCCTAAAATGTATACAGCTAATTGGAAACAAAAGAAAAAAATCACAAGTGCTTGTCAAAAACACCTGTGATTGTTTAAGTTGAAAGACTATTTAAATTCAATATGTTAATTCCAATCAATAAATCAAGCCGAAGTCAAATTTCTCGTTCCTTCGACATTTTTTAATTTAGATATGTATTGTTTGAAATATTTCGTTCACGCTCATCTATGACTAGATGGATAATAAATGCTAGTTGTTGCTCAATACGCATATTGTTAAGCTGTAGAATTTCAGCAATTGCACTTTTTTGATTCTCTTCTAATTCTGCCTTCTCTAGCATTAACATAATTTCTTCTTTCGAAAGCCCAAACATGCTCTTTCACCCCTAATTTACACATAAATTTATTATTCCAAAATCATTTTTATCTTTTTAAATACAATGTTTAATGAACCGTTTTTACTAATTATAGGCTAAAACATGGAAATTAATCAATCCAAAATCTACATTTTCTTAATAATATTATTACTTTCTTCAAAAAATATTATTATTTTTTAAAAAAGCTTTCCCTTCAGGAATTGTAATGATTCTTTGCCTCGATTAATTCTCTTACACTACTAATTATAAAAACAATAAACCTTTTTGTCGAATTTTGTGAATTTACGTCAATTGAATACCTAAGAAACCGTTTACATCCTACCTTTTTTATCCCTATTATTCGTTTATATTTAAACGGGCTGCCGACAATTTTTTAAATGACAGGAAAGGTACTTAATTTTCCCCTCTTTATTACTAGTCAAAACCAAAAAGTGATTTTCAAGTTCACTCTGTATTTTTACCATTTTGTTTCGTTTCATAAAAAAAGTAATTTCAACAAAAGTGAAACTACTTATCCTACTCATTTATTCGGTTATTACATTGTTTTTTTAATATTACTTTTCTGAAGAATTGCAGTTACTTGTTGCAATACATCAATTGGTATTTGTAGCTTTTCATTAAGAATATGCAAATTTATTGATTCAGCTTGATTGATTTGGTTCACCATTTGCTTCATTTGATCGTTAACATTTGGGGATATAGCAATAATTTTGGATGTGGCATCACTCTTCCACATAGTTCCATTAGTCGTCCCTTGAATAAATAATTGACTCTTCTCCTGCACTATTGCAGGTATCTTTGTTGCTGTCAGATCCATATTCTCCATCTCCAGCATTGATTGATTGGACAACGCTAAAAAAGCACGATCCATTTCATCAATCGAACAATGCTTAATACGCCCCATCGAGTTATCTGACCAAACAAGTGCATAGGGACTTTGCTTTCCGTTGTTTTTAAATGCACTATTAGTAACCTCAAAAATAGCCTTCATACAAGTAATAGCGTGACCAATAATAGCGTCAAATGTACATTTATCTGCAAATAAACGAGCATTATTTATATAAAGATGATGTCCTTCTAGCTCTCGAATGGTCGTATGATGAAGCATTATTTTCGCATGATCATTACCAAAAATACCACCTGCCTGCCCATTTTGAAGGACAGACCGATTCAGCTTTAGAAAACTAGCATCGACGATAAAATGAAATTGCTGATGGTCTTGAATCATGCATTCTGACAGAGAGACATTTGCTTCATTTACAATCGTGATACCAGTCGAGTGTCCCTTCATCACACTACATTTACAAATCTCTACCTTACTATTTTCAATGATTAGCTGGGATTTATAATGTCCATGGACCTTACAATCATACAATTTTGCGGTAGCGTGTTCGGCAATATAAATACCATGACCCTGTCCATCAGAAAAGACAGAATCTGTAAGCCAAACCTCACTGCCATGAACAACTAAATTTGTATCCGGATGCCGCTTAATTTCACAACCATCCATTGTTAATGTCGATTGATCAAGGAGCTGAATCCCTAAACCTTGCCCCTGATGAATAAGTGTATTAGTCATAGTCATGGAACTAGCAGCTGCAACAATTTGTGTTTGCTGATGACCATGAATTTCACAATCCACAATATCAATTTTTACATTGCAAATCGCAAAAATACCATTTGTTTGACCCTCCAATAGCATACAATTGGTTAAAGCAATTTCACTATTTTGCACCATAATTTGAGCCTTGGTATGGTGCTGGATTGTCGTGTCCACAAGAATAACACTTGAGCCATTATCAATTTGCAAACCATAATGATTAACAGGACTAGCTAGGATATCAACATTTTTCATCATTAGACTTCCAAAGCTAACAGTCACCTGTGTTTGTACCAATTGCTGTTCAATCACACAGTTTTCCAGCTGTAAATCCCCTTTGACATAAATACCTTGCCCTTGTGTAAAGCGTAAATTACGCATATTGGCATGTGTATTATAGCGGATAAATACACCACCTTTAATCGTCACATTTCCAACTCCATAAAGGGTCAGCCTTTTGGAAATTTCAAAGCTTTCCTCATAGATACCATCCCGAATTTCAATTAAATCCCCTGGTGCAGCATCTCGAATCGCATCTTCAATACGCTGGTAACGATGCATAATACTCCTCTTTACAACAAGTGTCGCCATCTCCACACTCCTCTGCCTCAAATCAAACCACGATTATATTTGCCAGACCAAAATCGTTCTCATGTTTTATTATATTTATATACCCATTGAACTTCCTATTATTCAATTTTGTGCAAATAAATTTAGAAGTAATTTTTCTGAGGCAGAGGATTAAGCGCAATAAAGCTATATAGTGGTATTAAAACAATAATATTCACTCACTATGCCACTGTACATCTGATGAAAAAACAAAACCAGCAATTAACGATCAAACTCGTCCATTGCTGGTTATAATCAAAAATCTTTATTTTTTCCGTTTCACAAACACAAAACTTAGAATAACAGCTGCTAGTACAAGTAAGGCTACAATCCAAACCGTGTTTGATGAAGTTTCATTTGTCTCTTTTGTAGACTGCTGTTGGTCAATAGGTGTAGCGTTTTCTGATTGTATCTGTGTCTTATTGGTTGCTTGTGCTGGCGAACTAATTTGAATGTATTGAAGGGTAGGTGTGTCAGCAGACTGTCCTTCATGATGATCACCGCTTTGGTCATGACCATGTTGATGACTGCCCCCTGTAGTGAAAATCGATTTTTCTACAGTTTGGCCTACCCAGCTTTTTGCGTCAGTTGAATCTGCGAAAATACGTGGATGTCCTGAAAGCATGTAGGTTGTGCCGTTGATGATCACTCCTGTCTCGTCACCTGTCACAACATCCTCTATTGTTCCAGTTGGCCCTTCAGAGAAGCCCCCCATTTGAATTAAGGAGTGTCCACCCATATCAACATCGAGATGATCTGTTAAAAAAGAAATATACTCTTCTTTCGTTAAAGTAGCATCTGGTTTTTCAAGCTCTAGTTTATGATGAAATAAGGCTGTATTTATTTCTTTGTACGTAATGTCACCCTCCAAGGAAATTACATAGTCCTCATTTTTGGCTGCTTGTGCTAGCTCATCAACAGTAGCGCCTTTAAGACCAAAGAAACCGCCTACCCAGCCCGCAAAATCTTGACGTGATAAATTTTCTGTCAGATTTAAATTCACATCTTTGCCATTATAGCCCAGTAAGCCAATGCTGTGGAGGATCATGATTTCCTTTATCGTTGGTGCAGTTTCTGGAACATCTGCATAGAGCGTACTTTTATCCATAGTATGGGCGTAGGCTACTGGAGCCATAAACAATGTGCTCATTAGTATTAATAGTAAATATTTTCTCAAAATGATTCCACCTTCCAATGCAATAGTATACAAGCTAATTGTGTTGAAAGTATGAAATTCCGATAGATTTAATACTAATTTGATAATTTAAATTTTTGAATGATATCATTTAAATTCTCTGCCATCTCCGCTAAATTAGCTGAACTATATTGAATTTCATCCATGGAGGTAGCTGCCTGTTCAATAGTGGCGGATGCTTCTTGTATTCCTGCTGCAGATTGTTCAGAAACAGCGGCAATTTCATCCACTGATTTATGAATGCTAGCCGTATTTTGGACTACCTCTTCTAGCTTCGTGGACATATTGTCTATGTTGATAGACATGGAGGAAACCGCCTCCGTTATTTGATTAAATGTTTCATTCGTTGATGCAATTTGTGTTGTACCTTTTTCAACCTCACCATAGCCATTCTCGAGTGAAGCAGTTACTGTCTGAGCGTCTAATTGAACCTTTTGAACAATTTCTGTAATATCGTCAACCGAAACGGCTACTTGTTCCGCAAGCTTACGTACCTCATCAGCAACGACTGCGAAGCCTTTTCCATGCTCACCTGCTCGTGCCGCTTCAATAGCAGCATTCAGCGCCAATAAGTTCGTTTGTGCAGCGATATCCTGTATGACAGCAACAAGTTTAGATATATTCTGCGTTTGTTTACTTAATCCATCTACCTTTTGAACTGCATCTTTCACAATAACATGGATAGAAGTCATCTGCTCTGTAGATGCGTTCATTAAGCTCTTGCCCTCTTTTGTTAACGCCATGACATCCTGTGAATACTGATAAACATACTTACTGCTATTATTGACATCGGTCATCTTCGTATTAAATTCCATCATATTCGTGGCTACATCTGATGCATTGCTAGCCTGCAATTCTGTACCGCCTGCAATTTCAGTGACGGTAGAGACAATTTGCTGTGTACCTGTCTTGACCTCTGTTGCTGATTGCATAAGCTCCTCACTATGCGCAGCTACATCATTCGATACTCGCTGGATATGTCCTAAAAAACGATTCAAAATATCTGACATTGTATTGGTCGCTTCTGTTAGCTGCCCTATTTCATCACTTGATTTCACCACTAGTGCTGGCTCACTTAGATCCCCGTCTGTAATACGTTGCATACGATTCGTTACTGTAATAATAGGTCTTGAAATAACGCGCGCACTAATTATGGCAATTCCAATTGAAACTACAACAAGGATGATTCCAACGATAATACCGGTAATCTGCTTATTATCACCTGCAGTAATAATGTCTGTGCCTACTGTTGTTATGGATTGCTTACGATTTTCTGCTAAGCCTTCATAGCCTTCTCTTATTTCAGTAGCCTTTGTATCCATAGTAGCTAAGTTTTTAGTCGCCATTTCGATATTGCCCTGATCATAGACATCAAAGACATTTTTTTCAACATAGCTACTCCATTCCTTGGCCATTGTCGCAAAGTTGTTAAACTCTGCTGATTCTGATAGGGCTAAACGAATTTTTTCATTTTTTAATGCACGTTCAACATTATCATTGAAAATATGCTTATATTTTTCATCACCCGAAAGCACATAACCTCTCGCTGCCGCAATTCTTAGGCTAATCGTTGATGCGAGTTCGTAGTCGGTAATTAAAAGGTGTAAGTCCTCTTCAATAATTTGCTCTGTTGCACTATTGCTCAGTTTAACTGAATAAAAATTGTATCCTATGTACAAAATCACTATTGTTACTACAATGCTAAAGGAAAAAACAATTCTTTTACTAATTGACTTAAATTTCATGTTTAAATTCTCCTTATTTGTTGAATGAGGACCTTTGTTATTACTATTAGTAATCTATCATTATTAAAATAAACATGGTTGATTTAATAATTCTTTCTATATTTAAAGAAATAACTAGTCAATTTTTAAGTAATTTTCAGCATTTTTCGATTTTATTTTACAAATCCAAATGCACTAATGAATATTTATAACAGGGATTTTTGAACTAAAAAGAACAGCCTTAAAAATTGGCTGCTCCTGTTATTTTTTCTCGATTTGATAATCAATTTGTAAAAAGGGTAAACCAAAAATGCGCATTTTATGTACAGCTGTTAGTAATTCATTTTTTGCGGTTATCACAAAATGCTCCTGTAAAGGCAATTGAAATAAAAATCGATGGATGGCTAAATAAATGCCTGCATCCCCATCATGAGCACTAGTCAAGTGTAAACATCCATTTTCCTCATATAAATATAATACCCCTATCATCGTTGAAAATGGTAATGGCAGTGCAATATTCATATAGGTGATTTGGTCTGTAGTATGCTGTGAATAAATGGCTACAAAGGTTGTTTGTTTGTCGATTGCGCGAATCCAGGCGCGTGGAGCAGGACGTCCATCTTGCTGTTCGTCTACTTTTATAATCCTCCCTGTCATCTCTATTTGCTGGCTGGACAGGGGTAAATTTAGCTGTTGTATGTAACGACTAAAGCCTTGATAAATCAAAGCAAACGGTTTAAACCAGGCCTTCCATTTGACGGATGCCTTTAAACGATACTGTTCTGTTTGCTCATAAAAATGCGGGATTGCAGGAGATAACCTAGTTGTATCAACAAAATCATGAAGTGCATCAACTAATCCCGGATGAGGATCATTTTGCTCACGTAATTTCCCGCGAATTTGACTAACTGGAAATTGTACTGGTTCATGAGTTCTTTTAGGAACAGCAATAGCCCATGCTAATACACCAACTGCCCCAAAGAAAACGCCATTGATAACACCATGAAACTTTAGCATTTCTGGTATCCCAACAAAAGAATGTCCAAGCAAATTACTCAATGCATACATGATGGACCATAGGATTGTGATACATAAAGAACCATAGGATATACGTAATAGTAAACCCTGAATTGCAGGAAGTTTAGTTTTTAGTGCAAGTATAAATAAACCGTAAATAGCTATGATGTATAATCCCACAGAAAAAACTTCTAGTATTTTAGAGAATGTTATTCCTAGGGCAACAAGAAACGGTCCGCTCCATATAACAACAATAATCCCATTAAACAATCTGCTTTGATGAATACGTCCAAAGAGACCAAGTGATATGACCAAGAGGCAGGCTGAGTAATGAAAATGGATAGCTGTTAACCATGTAATTAATGGTGGGAAACCTGTATCGATTTTTGCAATAAAAGCAAAAAACCATAGTCCCCCAATAAATAAGTACATAAGTCCAATATCAATCGAAATTTCCGCTATATTTGTAAAGCCACGTTGCAAAAAACGATTTACCCCCAGGCTTGCTATAAATACTGTATAGATAACATAAATAAGTGCTAGAACAATGGCTAGCCACCCTTCCGTCCACCAGTGAAGCATTGTAACTGCAATCATCATTACAGCAATAATGGCATCTCCGCCTCTAGGAAGGTCCACCACCATTTTGATCAATGCAGGTATAAAAATTAGCTGTGCAATAGTAAGTAACAATATAAAGGTAGGCTGCTCGCTAAAGCCAAAACAAATAGCTGCCAGTATAAATCCGAATAATATAACAGGCTTACCTAGATTGTTGCGTAAATTCACCAGCATACATCATCAGCCTCCCTATCAACGGATTATGGATGGACACATGAATCGTAAACACATTTCTGGTATCATCAAAGCCCTCCTCCACCACAACATGCCCCTGCAAAAATTTTGGAAGCGCACATTCAATTTTGGACAAAACCAAGCGTTGAAAACCTGAACGAATGACTAATCTCCCTTCACGCGTCACAGCAAAGTGCAAATCAGAATAAAAAAGAGCTGGTTCACCTAAATAATCCTTTACTATTTTATGAACTAAATCCACTGTCATTCTTGCATGAAAATATCTAGTTCTTTTTGGAAAGTGGAAGGCACGTTCCCATAAGACTTCCAACTCACCACTTGGCAACGTTCGACAAGTGTTACAAATCGAAAACGGTATATTCTCACCTGACTCAGGGAACAGGAATTTCGTTTTAGTCGCCACGGTATAAAAAGGACGCAGCCACTTTGCTCCCGATTCAATTTTATGCATAACTCCTATCGCATAAAATGGTTGATTTACTGGCAATGTATAGCGCTCTTGAAGTTTTGGATGCAGTTTTGTAAATTCCTCACCTAATATGGTTTGATAAATGGTCATGTTGTCTCCTCTCGCTTCCGTATGCAGCGTCTGGCACTTGGCATATCTTTACTAATTATAAATCCGATTATAGACAATACCCATAATGCTAGATTAAAAGTCACTGGATTAAAGGGTGCAGTAGCTATCGTTATATCTGCTAGCAAGGCCCCTATTGTTAAAAGTGGAAACAGAATAATTTGCGCTCCAAACAATAAGCGCTTTCCTCGTAGGAACAGCCAGCAAAGCCCAAACAAAATCTCTGCTATACCAATCCAGATGACTATTTGGTTAGCATTACTCCAAGAAAGGACGTCTTCGTTTGGCTTTGCCATTGTTTTGCTCAGATTCAACTTGATTTTGCTCGACTCCCCCTCTGTTTCGCTCGACCTGCTCCTGAATTCGCTCGGCGCCTTCCCAATTCCGCTCTGCCCCAACTCTGTTTCGCTCGACTCCTTCTCAATTCCGCTCTGCCCCAACTCTGTTTCGCTCGGCCTCACATCAATTCCGCTCGGCCCCACCCCAACTCCGCTCAGCTCCACTATATATCCGCTCGGCCCCAGCTCAGATTGTAAGTCTTTCTCTAGTATGTTCTCCACGAGCACAACCTCTGTGGGATGTTGCACAATAATTTTGGGAACTAGCCCGTGATATACCCATACAATGCAAAAAAGAATGCTTATGAAAATCGTTAAAAAGAAACGTCGATACTGGGAAGCAGGGTTTTCTCCCTTTTCAAGCCATCTCTTTAAAACGTCAAAGCTTAGTGCTGTTGCCCAGCCCATCATTGGACGAAACATAGCGTCCATTAGCTTACCAAATTTTCCATAGCGAACATCATAGTCATACTGTGTTAAAAATGTCAGCCCCCTATCATGAGGGAGATACTGCCAATAGCCCCTTCCCCCCGCAATCGGAGATATTTTTTGTGGTGTTCCAAAATGCAATGAGGATGTTTTAGTCCCATCCTTTTTTTGGTGCTCTCCCTTACTTTCACCCCAGCCGCGAACTACTACTCCAGGCATTACCTTTGTTTCATAGGTAAATCGCTGAGGCTCTTCAACAGATTTTTTTTCAATGTATGTAATGGAGGTAAAACGTAAATCCCACTGCTCATGAAGCTTCGGATTTTGTGTGTAGGTCCATGCCTCCTCAATAGGTGCAAATATATCCACCTCCACATAAATAGGCTTTTTCTTCATGCCTCACTCCTCCTTAATGATTAGCCCTTTCAAATATATTGACAGTTGCCTGTGCATTTCTATTACCCCATAAGTTCCTATGCTATTTTCACTTTGGGGGCTTCCACACATCTATCGGTAAATGATCGTTTTGAATCGATGTTACCTTGTATTCTATTTCTTCTTTTTAAGATAGTTATTATTCTCGTCATTTTTTTTGTTCACAAATAAATTTGTTCTTTATGTAGACGCTAATAATAATTTTTCATTATCGTCAAGACTATCCTCCATTTAAAAATCGATTTATACTACTAATAATATTATAGCAGTAAATTGATTTACCACCATAAATTTCAATTTTACTATTTTTAAAAAAACTTGAATCGAAATGGGCGTTCGCGAAGTCTAATGGGTGGAAGGAGGCGATTTTCATTTCTACACAGTATGTTTCACTAGTACAGTTAGCTCAACACGGGGATGAACAGGCATTTTATCAGCTGATTGAACAGGAGCAGCATAAACTTTATCGCATGGCTTATGTCTATGTACAAAATGAAAATGACGCCGTAGAGGTTTTTCAGCAAACAATTATTCGTGCCTATGAGGGACTTCCTCAGTTAAAGGAGCCACACTATTTTTCAACCTGGCTAACGCGCATTATTATTAATGTTTGTAAAACCTATATAGCAAAGAAAAATACAGTACAGCTTGTGGAGCCACATACTTTAGAGGATTTTACTAGTACAACACCTACATATATCGAAGAGGAGCTGGATCTTTGGCATTCTCTCTGTAAGCTTGAGGAAAAATATAAAACTGTTCTCCTACTCCGTTTTTACCAGGATTACTCAGTAAAAGATATTGCCGCAATTTTACAATATCCTGAGGGCACTGTAAAAACAAATATACGACGAGGTTTACAGGCTTTACGACAACAATTAAAGGGGGCATATATAGATGAATGGGTTCAATCCATTGAAAGAGGTCATTGATGCAATTCCAATACCTAAGGGCAGATTAACAGAGGTGTTACGTGTTGAAGGGATGTCTAAAGTCTTCCAGCAAAAGCATCATACAGTACAAGCATTGAAAAATATCCATTGTACCATTTACCAAGGCGAAATGGTTGCTATTATGGGAACAAGCGGGTCTGGTAAAAGTACATTGTTAAATATGATTAGTGCCATTGATGAGCCAACTGAAGGTGCACTCTTTTTATTTGGCGAGGAAGCCCATGATATTTATCAGGAGCCAAATGCATCCAAATTCCGTAAAGAAAATATCGGTTTTATTTTTCAATCCTTTCATCTGTTAAAAGATTTATCAGTTGAAGATAATATCGCACTTCCACTTATCCTCAATGACTTGCCAAGTAAAGACATAAAAGTGCGTGTCCAGCACATGATGGAAAAGCTTAATATTGCCGCATGGGCAAAGCATCGCCCAAGTGAGCTGTCAGGGGGGCAAAAGCAACGAGTCGCTATAGCTCGTGCCGTTATAGCAAATCCCCCTATCCTGCTGGCAGATGAGCCGACTGGTGCACTGGATGTAAATACAACGGATGAAATTTTGGAACTTTTAGTAGACTTGCAAAAAAATATGAATCAGACGATATTACTTGTCACACATGATCCTTATGTTGCTACCTATGCGAATCGTGTATTATTCTTCCATGATGGGGCTATTGTGGATTCCTATCAGAATCAGCAAACGGCAGATGATTTGGATTGTATTTTAGCGAAGTTCAAGCTAATTACTAGGGGTGATCTATAATGTTTACGATGCGTAGCATTGCCGTGAAGCTATTTCGAGCAGCTTGGTCAAATGTATTAACAAGTATTAGTATCATCACGATTTCTATTTGTCTTGTAATGACAATGAGCGTTTATATATATAATGCTAACACACAAATGAAGGAAGAAATTCAAGCGCTTATTGGTGAGATGGATTTGATGGTCGGCTATAATCCTGAGCAAAATAAGCTATTAACAAAGAGCCAAATTGAAAGTTTCGAAGAAATCTATGGTGTGACAAAAGTGTCAAGTGTGTCACTAGCTCATACAATCGTTGAAAATGAAAAAAGCACAAATTTTTATACGGTTGGCGTTGAAAATGATGATCTAGTGAAAAGCCGCTATCATTTTACTGTTAATCTTGGCCCGAAAGATATTGTCATTACTGAAAATGTGGCACGTCTCTTTAAGAAAGAGGTTGGCGATAAACTAAACATTACTTTTAATAAAACAATTGGAGATGAAATTGAAGCAGAAATAGACAACTTTACGATACAAGAAATTCTTCCTGCTTTGAAAGGCACAGATAGTCCTAATATGATTCTTCTGCAAAATGATGTCCTAAAAACATGGATGGATTTTAGTGACGATCAAACTGCTGGCATGTTTGCCTTATTTAGTACAGAAAATAACATGGCAACCTCTGTTGGTATGGAATTAAAACTGCTTGATGAAACTTTACGCGTTGATATTATGAGTGACTATGATGAATTTAAGAAAAATTTCCAGGCTTTAATGATTTTTATGATTGTGCTGTCATTTTTTATACTACTCATTTCAAGTGTCCTATTGCTGTCAACGTTCCAGCTGTTATTTTATAAAATTAAAGAACAATTAATGGTTTTAAGAGCACTCGGTGCCTCCACAAAACAAATACGAACTATTGTACAATTGCAGCTATCTTCCATTGTCATTTTTGGTGTATTGCTTGGCATTACCGTCAGCTTGCTCGTTATTAAAAGTTGGTTACCACAATTGATTGACTTAATGAAATTACCAAGCGCACGAACAGATTTACCAATTGTTTTTGTGCTTATCATTGGCGTGTCTAGTTTTTTAATTCTACAATTCATTACGCAGTGGCAAGTTAGAAAAAGTGCGAGTTTATTGCCTTTACAAATTGCGACAGAGAATGAAACCTTAAGTTTGCGCTGGACAAAATGGAAAACAATTATCGTGAGCAGCTTTACAGTCATATCCCTATTTTTATTTTTAAATGCGAAATTCACAGATAAAGGGAGCGGTAAAAGTGCCTTATTATTTTTAATAGCGACACTACTTCTTTGTGGGATATTGCTGTTTATCATGCCATACCTGTTTACAGCTTTGTTAAACATTTCATTAAAGCCAATACGGGTAGTCTTTGGCAAAGAAGCTTACTTAGCCTGTCAGCAACTTATGCCACAAGTACGTAAAAATATGCCAATTGTCCTGAGTATTATTGGATTAATGGTTATATTGGTATTTGGCAGCTCATTATTTAAATCTGTACAACAAACTTCCTATCAATATATTAATTCTCAATATGAAGCTTCCATTAAAATTGATAATGAATTATATGATCCAACATTTAAATCTGATTTGGTTAAAGAAATTGAATCATTGCCGAGCGTGTCCTATGCCTTTGCAAAGAGCGATAATTCTTTTATTGCACTACAGCTTGAAAATGAATGGATACCAGAAAACTATACAACCGTTGATTTCGAAAAATATATTCAATTGGGGAAGCTTAATAAGATTAGCGGTCATTATAAAAATGGAGTATTAATAGCAGAGAAATTTGCTAAACAACACCATCTATCTGTTGGTGATAGTGTAACAATAGGTAAATTTGATTATACACTGCAGCAATATATCACTTCAGGTCAATTGCAAATTATCGGTATTATTGATTCACCGATTCAGCATGCCAATTTAGTAATGGATTGGTCTTCTACTTTGATAGAGATTGAAAAACCTGTAGTGACCACTATTATGGTAGAAGCCGATAATACAGAACAAGCTCTAGCTGATCTTACCTATTTACAAGAACGTTGGCCTGCCTTGAAATTAACGGATAAAGAATCTATTATTCAGCAGAATGATGAAATGACTTACCAACGTTGGAGTCTGTTTGTGGGTGTCTTTATGATTTTAATTGCTGCTACTTGTCTTGGTGTATTACAGACATTGCTGCATTCCATTTATGCCAAACGTAGTGACTATGCCATTCAACGACTTATTGGTATTTCTCCAAATGGTTTGATAAAGCTGATTTTGACACAAGTGCTGTCATTTGTATTCTATGGACTGGCAGTTGGTACCATTCTTGGCCTAGTGTTGACCAGATTGCTGGGCTTTATTGATGAGGGATCAACGGTGTATTATGATTTCTTTACCTTAGGTATGACAAGTCTCGTCTTTTTAGGAGCAACACTCATTGTCTTTACTTTACAAGGCTACTGGATTAGTAGAAGAAAATTAGCGAATGAAATAATTGAAATATAAAATAAAAGCAGGACCAATACTCTGTAAGATTAAGTACAAGTAATTGTACATTATGTTTAATTCAATAGTGTTTCTTTTATAATGTTACACATTAAATAAAAATGCACATTACTAAATGTAAATTTTAGTAATGTGCTTTTTATTTTGACTATCTTTCTCATCAACATTTGTTAAAAGGTTGAACACTTTACAATGATTTACAATGACTAAGTAAAATACTAAAATAGGAACATAGGTTCTTTTTAGAGGAGGTTAATAACAACAGGTGCAAGACTGAACGATTTACTTCAAATTAGTAATACAAAAGAATGTATTGAGGTAAAGAAAATTAACAACAAGCTACATTACTCCTATAAAGCTATTCCTAAAGGAAGAGATTCATTAGAAGAATTTTATTTAAGTAAACAAACGATGGAACATATTCAAACGGTATCAAGGATGTTAAAAACACATTATGACAATGATAAAATTCCAAGTGTCCCATACGGAGATAAAAGAAAGCACTTATTCCCTACACCTATGCCTTATTATTTCCAATATGCAGGTAAAGCATTAAGAAGTGATGCTATATATAGTTCCATTCGAATAAGGTTTGTTTAAAAATACCCCGTAAGCTACATTTGACGATAAATGAAAAGAATCCATTTTCGAAAAAAGATTGTTCAAAATGGATTCTTTTTCAATAGACTTGAGTTTGGTTTCTATAAAAAAGTTTGATTAATTTCTACCTGTGTTGCTTCACAATCGCGCCCGATCGTTAAAGTTTTGTTAAGATATATAATCTTTTGCAGAATACAAAGCCGTTAAGATTTCTCTCCAATTTTGCTCAGGATCACATTGGCAGCTTCTAACGCACCACCAGCTTTCCTAAAGCTTTCTGACAGTTTCTGCGCTTCTTCCTGATATGCTCGATTTGTAAGCACTTCAGCTACCGCTGTTGCTAAATACTTTGGATTTTTTCTATTAAGTTTTAATCCTGCACCGAGCTGGGCAACTCGGTCAGCTACCATTCTTTGTTCGCTATGTTGCGGAAATAAAACCATTGGAACTCCAAAATATAGACTTTCATTCGTACTATTCATCCCGCAGTGGGTAATAAATACATCTGCTTTCTGTAATACCGAGATCTGATCCACAGCGTTTTTCACTATGAAATTTTCTGGTACGCTATCAAGAGACGAAATCTCAGTTTTTTCGCCAACTGACATCACAACATCATAGTCTGTCTTTCCAAATGCTTTGAGACAGTTTTGGTAAAAATCCTGATTCTGATTTAGTATAGTTCCAAGAGAGATGTAGATTACTTTTCTAACTCTTTTATCATTCTGTATCGGTACAGACTGCCTTATGGATGGTCCAACAAAGGCATAGCGCTCAGAAAAGGTATCCGCCATCGGCTGAAATTCTTTCGACGTGTAAACAATGGTGTCCGTTTCATTATCATTTTGAACTAACGATACAAAATTCTCTACTCGATAACCATAATCGTTTAATAGTTTAATTTTTCTGTTAATCCTCCGCATACCTACAATCATTCTCCAGACTTCCATGAAACCCCGCTTCATTAATTTTGCTGTATACTGATTAAAGGCAAACGAAGTAGTCGAACAAATATATGGAATTCCTAGTTTCTCAGCAAATAATTTTCCCCAAATACATAAAGAGTCAGATACAATGCAGTCTGGCTGAATTTCCCTTAATTCTTTACACACCTTTTTATCCAAAGCAATCGTTGTATCCGCTGCCACTTCAATCAATGTTGCAAAATCTTTGCCAACCTTATGGTCCAATTCTTTATGTGAAACTTTAGGTAAGAATTCATCACAAGCCATAAATAAAGCACCAGTGTCTTCTATTTTTTCCTGAAATTCTAAAAAGGAATAATACCAAACTTGATGACCTTTCTTTATTAATTCGGTTACTACCGGAATAGTTGGGTTAGTATGACCATGTGCGGGTAACGAAAAAAAGACGATTTTACTCATTCGACCTCATCCTTCGATTCCGCATTTCGAATCATCTCTGCAAATTCTAGGAAGTCGTCACTTTTTAAGACAGCAATTCCTTTTGTTTCATCCTCTCCCAAAACAACCAGTTTATCACCTGCATGTATCTGATACATTTCACGTGCCTGTTTTGGAATTACAATCTGTCCGCGTTCTCCTACCTTCACAACACCAAAGAACTGCTTCCCTTTAGGACTGATCTGGTTTGCTTCTTCTTCATTCATATTGCGAGATAATTGATCTACGGTTACTTGAAAAATATCACCGAGTATCTTACATTTATAAATATCTGGTAGAGCTTCCTCGTTTTCCCATTTCGCTATGGTCTGCCGTGATACGTTTACCTTTTCAGCCAATTGTTCTTGACTTAGTTTATGCCTTTTACGCAAAACACGAATATTCATACCAATCATGTTTTTCATCTCCTTGTATTTTAATAATATAGAGGATTTAAGGAGAAATCTATCAACAGTTCATAACATTTCTTGTTAAATATTGTGGCAAATATTCATACAAGCATATCCATATTTGATGCTTATTCAATTATCTGGCCCGATTCTTAAAGAAGAAGCGCAATCCCTACTCTAAAATTGCGCCCGATTGTTGAATAAACAGTTTTAATATTTTTTAATGACTTTATTGTAAACTTAACAACTTTATTGTTACTAAAACATTCAACTCTCCAAATTTCTACAATGAAACTAACTTAGTTTGATATCGTAGAAAAAACACCTCGACGTTGAATTAATAAAATGCATTACCTTGTTTTTCAACCAAATATATTTTATTTGTCTAATATTTAATAATTTGTTTTTATTTCAAATTCAGAGAACGATTTAATTCACTAGATAATTAAAGTATTATATCTATTTCATTTTTATTATTTCACTTAATTTGAAGATGCCTACTTTTATTTCATCGAGTGAAGCATACCCATAAGAGATTCGTATAAACTGTCCTGACTTTTCAGCATAAATACTACCGGGATTTAGAAGAATATTGTTGGAAAATGCTTTTTCAAATAGCCTTTTTACTTTGAATTCGGGTTTTATTTTTACCCATATGAACAATCCACCTTTTGGGATGTCCCACGTAGCATAAGGACTCAAATATTTATCCAGTGCATCTAAAGCAACTTTTCTACGAATCCTAAGTTGTTCTCTTACTTTATCAAGATGACTATCATAGAAATTACTAGATAACCACTCTGCGGCAACGAGCTGGGAAAGAGTACTTGATCCATAATCGGATTGCATTTTTAAATCCGCTAATCGATTAATAACTGACTCCGAGCCAACTATCCAGCCAATTCGTAATCCTGGACTAAGGGTTTTTGATAAACTCCCAACATATAATACATTTCCATAAAGGTCCCTTGCTTTTAGTGGTTTAGGTGGTGGGTTATCAATCCATAAATCGTGGTACACATCATCTTCTATAACTGGCAGCTGCTCTCTTTCACAATAGGCAATTAATTTCTCTCGTCTCTTTTCTTGCATTAAGGCGCCTGTAGGATTATGAAAGGTTGGAATCGTATATAAAATATTTTTTCCTTTTTCCTTTGTCAAATAAATTGAATCAATGATTAGCCCCTCCTTGTCCATCGCTAATCCTTGCAACTCCATCCCCGCAGACTCAAAAACAGTCAACGAGTAAAGATAGGACGGCATCTCTAGCAATACCGTAGAACCTCTTTTTAGTAATCCAATTGAAATTAAATGTAAAGCTTGGATCGCACCTGAAACTACGAGAATGGACGAAGGTGATGCTTCGATACCCCTTACCTTTAAATAGTCACTAATGGCTTGTCGTAAATTTATATTTCCTTTTGGCTCTTCATAGCCAAACGAGGTCAATTGATTCGATATCTTTTGAACGATGAATTTCATCTCTTCTAAGGGGAACATTTCTGGTGATAGCTCCCCCTTACTCAATTGAATAAGATTCGTATTCGATTCAGCCTCGTTAATCTCCTGCACCATAGATACACTGGGTTTATGAATGCCTAAAGTGACGTTTTCATTCCAGTTAGTCGATGATTTTGCCCCCATCAAAGTCCAAGTATTATTGGTGACGACTGTTTCCTTCCCAGCTTTACCTTCTAGTAGCCCTTCTGCCATCAGCTCCTCTAACGCCGTTATGACTGTACTACGATTAACCTCAAACTGTTTTGCCAAATTACGTTGACTTGGTATGGGACTTCCGATCGCCCACTCCCCTTTAGCAATTTTTTCTTTTATAAAATCAATAATCAATTGATATTTTGGTTTTTTCATTTGTAATCCCTCTTCTAACTGGTTGGTTTTTTTTATTTTAACCGGTTGGAGAAGTTTTAGCAAAAACCTATTAATATTGAAAACATAAATTTAATTGGTTGGATAAGAGGTGTATTCATGTTTAAAAAATTTGATTTTAAGATTATTTCTGCTCATTTGGTAACAATCATTTTATGGGCATCAGCTTTTCCAGGAATACGAGTTGCATTGTCAGCCTATTCGCCTGAACATATATCACTTTTTCGATTATTAGTCGGCTCATTTGTCTTAATCATCATAGCAGTTATTACAAAAACCCCTTTGCCTGAGTTAAAAGATATCCCTATTATTTTATTACTTGGCTTTTCAGGTTTCACCGTGTATCAAGTAGCACTAAATTATGGAGAGCAAACGATTAGTGCTGGGATTGCGAGTTTACTTGTTTCAACAACTCCGATATTCACTGCTTTGTTAGCTGTATTCTTTTATCGTGAGAAGCTTGGATTATGGGGATGGCTTGGTTCACTTATTGGTCTTTGTGGTGTAGCATTTATTTCTGTTGGAGATTCAAATGAAAGTTTTTCACTTAATTCTGGGGTTATTATCGTTTTAATAGCATCCCTTTCAGAAAGTATTTATTTTGTTTTTCAACATCGATATCTAAAAAAGTATGGGGCTATTCCCTTTACGATGTACGCAATTTGGTCAGGTACATTTTTTATGCTACTTTTCTCACCTGGCCTAAGTGAAGCAATTATGGCTGCCCCGTTAAATACAACATTAGTCATTTTGTATCTTGGAATCTTTCCAACAATCATTCCTTATTTTACTCTAGCTTATGTTACCTCACGAACTGGAGCAGCTGAAGCAACAAGTACACTTTATTTAACCTCTGTTTTTGCATTTCTTATCGCATGGATCTGGCTTGGTGAAGTTCCACAATTTTCTGCAGTAACTGGGGGCTTAATTACTTTAATAGGTGTATTTATTGCAAACATAAAAAAAGAAGAAATGATTAAAGAAAATAACAATGCTCAAAGTTTAAACTAGTGATCAATAATTAATCAATTTGTTTGGATCACTTCAGATTGATGACAAAATGTATGAGAGCAGTAACACTCTATTCATGTTGTCATTTTTAATTCTTCGATCCATAAAAAAATAACCTTCAGACTTTATTTATCAGCAAATGCAAAGACTCCATTTTGAAAAAAGATTGATCAAAATGGAGTTAATCTTTATCTTGCTCTATATTTCAACAATAATATCCAATGAAAATGTTAATCAACAATCTGGCCCTTAAACGGAAAAGACACATTCCTTATTAAAGAAATGCGCCCGTTAATGGAATAACTGTAAAGCTAATGAAGCTTTTTTAAAAGCTGCGTTTCCCTGCCCAGGCTCCTTGCATTTTACTGAGGAATACAATTTGCCCAATATGATATGCGTTGTGCATTGCTAAACTCTTCAGTTCAAGCACTAATGGATTGTCATCGGGAATAGGTCTATACAAATCTTCTAGTTCTGATTTTGCTAGTATTTTTTCAAGTTCACGATGAACAGAAAAGTATTCTTGTTTTGTTTCCTTCCAATTTGGAAAGGTCTCAGTTGGTAATCGATATGTAGCGTCATTATTTTCTGCCTTTGGTTCATTTGCTGTTTCACCAAGAAAGCGTAACAGAATTCTCTTTTCATAGAAAAGTAAATGACAAACTAATTCCCAAATGGAATGTGCCCCCTCAACTGGTTTCCAAATTGCCTGTTCCAAAGTAATATTCTCTAGTACTTTGTCAAGTGGTGGAAACCAGTCTTCTTTATCTAAGCAGCTTGCCCATTGTTGTAACAAAAGTGTCCTTACATCCATTTTCTATTCCCTCCAATCATATATAATCCCTTTGTTCAATATTCATTTGGGGCGTGTTGTTTTGGCATAACTAATAATTTCGAGATGAACCATCTGATTACCTCCCTTACTCCACAATCTGGCCCGATTGCGGAATAAAAAGACGAAACCCTGTTGGATTCCGTCTTGAACAATCATAATGTGTAACATTATATTCTGTTGTTGTTAAAACACGTATAAAAAATTAAAACTTGACTTTTAATAAAACTGTTTGGAGGGCCTGCTTTTTTATTTATCACACTTATTTTTCAGTTTATCGCCCTATTATTTAGATTTATCGCCTAACTTTTTCGTTTTATCGACATCCTAAGCGCCAACAAACAACACAGCCTGTCCAATTGCTATAAAAAAGGCTTCATGCTGGATCGGGCTGCTGCCTTCAATATGAAGTGTAATATCAAAATGTGTTTCATGAAGAATTGCCTGCCAGCGTGCAATCGGTTGATCTTCAAGAGAAAATACAGACCAGTCTTCCATTTCTTTGTTGAGCTTAATCTTTTGGGAGCCATCTGTAATGATTAAATCAGGAATCATGATTTGCCAGCCTTCATAGGCAATCATATATTCTTTGCCTGTGACGCAATCCTTCCCTTGAAAATGCACGCGCCCACGACGGGACACCTTTTTACATGTAAAAAGAGGCTTACCAGCCACATCATTGACATCAAACCGCACAAAATAGCGGTAATCCATTGTACGATCAAATGCTTTTTTCAATCCATTGGAATAAACACGTTGAACAGTAGACGATACTTCACCCGCTTCATTTAATATTGCTACTGACTCAGTTGATTCAATCGCCGCTGGTTGTTTGTATGTATAAATCTTCAATAATATTCGCTCCTTCATTACTATTGCTCTCTTTAAGCTATCACAAAATAAGCGCCAAATACAAAAGGTTGTATTTGACGCTTGAATGTTTATTTAGTTTGCTTAGGTACATCTACTGTGAATGATTGGAAGTTCACTTCTTTTAGTGCTGACCTATCAAATGGTATTTTTGTTTCCACACCTTGTACACCACCTCCGCCTGACGGAAGTGCTAAATAAGGGGTAATCGTTAATTGTTGAACATCGTCTGAAATCGGGTCAAAGGATTTAATGCTGCTAAAATTCCATACATCATTATCGAAATGACCTTCTCCCCCACCTGAATGTGATGTAATCTCCTTGCCATTCTGATCGGTAATACGGAACTCTATAAACGATGCACCTACTTGTGGATTATCAATTGTACCCTTTTCAGTAGCTTTATAGTCAAGTGCTATACCTGACGGGCTTAATGAAATTTTAGACACATCGAGTTGAATGCCTTCTGCTTGTTGCTGATAATTAACTGGAACATAAATAGTATTCGTAATCTTTTTAACAGGAACGGTAAATTCCCATTTCTCTCCTTCTTTACCTTCTAACATTAAGCCCATTTTAAAGGAATCCGGCATTTGGTCCTTTACATCAAATCTTGCAATAACTGTTTGAACTGTTGGACCTACAACTTTTTTACCAAAGCTTGCAGAACTCGCTACAGGGTTTGCACCATTAATAGTAAATTCCAGTCCTGCCCCGAAGTATTCAATACTTAATTCCTTTTCAGAATCAATTGTATATCCAACCGTAATATTAGATTCGTCATAAAGGACTTCGTCTATCGTTACAGATATACCATTGATTGTATGCTTTTCTCCAATAAGGCTTGTTAAACCTTGTTCACTAACTTGTTTTAGCCCGAGAAAGTCATAGTTACTGAATACCGATCCAACGATTGGTAGCTGTGATAATGTACTTGCGAAAGTTGGTGATACATATGCGGCGGAACCAACCATAATACTAAATGCAGCTGCTGCACTTGCTACATATAATAATGGTTTACGTTTACTTTTTCTTTTCATTTGTAAAGGTGTTTGTTTCATATTTGCTTGCTCCTCTGCTTGTTGTATGCCCTTTGCAATCGCTGCTCGTACCTCTTCCCTAGAGAATTCAGTCGCATCAAATGACTTTTTCATTGAACGTTACACTCCTTTCTAATTCTCGCTTCAATTGTTTTTTTCCACGATGTAGATACGTTTTAATGGTGCTAACAGGCTTTTCCATTACCTCTGAAATATCTTTCATCGGCAAATCGTAATAATAGAATAAAATAATGGCCATTTGCTGAGAATGGTTTAATTGCTTTATGGCTTCTGATAGGTCGATTGGATTCACCACGACATTTTCTTTATGCTGTAAACGATTTAATAATTCACTTTCTTCATAAGGAATCATTTTTTGGCCCTTTTTTAGTAAGCGGTAGCATTCATGGATTAAAATGCGAAAAAGCCATGTGGAGAAAAATTCCGGTTGCTTTAATTGGCTAACACTTAAATAGGCTTTACATGCTGCCTCTTGAATTGCATCCAAAGCATCTTCCTTTTGGCCAACATAAGAAAGCGCGGTATAAAATAGCTTTTCTTCCTCTAAAATAAGTAGCTGCTCAAATGCTTCCTTATCCCCTGCAATAGCCTGTTGGACGATAGAAATATCATGTTCCATGCTGCTTCCCTCCTTTCAATACTTAGAGTCATTCACTAACGTAAAAGGTTTCACTTTCATTAATTTCTTTTTTCTATCTGGCAGTTTGGTTCTTCTATCCTTCACTTTGATGCTTTTATCCATCAGTTCGGCTCATCTATCCTTCTCTTTTCTCGAGAATCAAAAAAGTAGACTACCGCACCTAAAGTAGTCTACTAATCTTTATTTATCTAATTTAAAGGTTACATCACCAACACCAATTTCAGAGTTGACCTCTAATACAACATCAGCTTTTTCATAGGCTTCATTGACATAGACACCCTTACCTTTTGAAATTAAGCCTTCTATGCTCGAAGAACCTATTCCCTCTTCTGTTGTTAGTTTTACCCCAACCGTTGATGGTAAAATGACAGTAGTTGCACCAACGCCTGTTTCAATGTTCGTTTCGAAGCTTTTTTTCCAATCACCACTTAAATCCACAAGTAAATCACTAACACCCGTTTCAATATCTAAATTTTCAAGCTGCAGGCCTCGCAAATCAAGCTCTGCTGTTGAGGCACCTGTTTCAATAGAGAGATCCATTGGAATATCCTCATTTAGTTCGATATCCCATGTATTTTTCATTTTTCCAAGACGAATGTTCTTTGAGCCTTTATGCTCAATTTCTACATTACCTGTCTTACCATTTAAATTATAATGTACCTGTGGCGCCAATTTTTTAATATTATATTGAGCGGTACCTTCAACCCAATCCTTGGCGCCCTTTTTAACAATTAATTCTCCTACACCAAGATTGATATCAACCTCTAACTTTTCTGCTTTATCCTTTTCCACAAGGAGCGTTTCATCTCTGGTTTTTTCTGGGAAAACTGAGGAGCATCCCGATAAAAGTAATAACGAAGCACCCATCATGACACCAATTCCAATAATTTTTTTCAATTTTATTTCCTCCCACTATATAATTTACCAATAAATTCATTATATAGGAATACAAAATAATAAAAACGACCCTCCGCTTTAAATTCGTCTAAGACCTGAGACGTAGTAAAGACTCATTCAATACGAGAAAATATCTAAAGATTTGTAAGGAGAAAATTGATTTCCATCATGATCAAAAGCATCGATTATTAGCTGTGAAGGAGTTACGGTCGCCTCTAATTCCACTGGCACTAATTGCGCACCATTCGAATCAATGGCTATCTCCATACGCTTTGATCCAGTGTTTATTACTAATTTTTCGATATGATGATTTGCCAATAAAGGTATAACAATAAAGTGGCTTTCTCGAAAATAAATGATATTCATATAATCTAATTCACTTTGTATATTATACTCTAATGCATACCCTTTTCCATCATGCTTGAAAATTGAAATACCCTTTATTTTTCCCCTTGAAAAATAGCCTATTCTATAAGGGGGTATCGTTAATGTATCATGCATTGTCATGGTATTGGGTTGGAAAGGACCCCACTGTATTGCCTGTTGAATTTCCGCTTCATTTTGTACGTAAACACGATCTCCAATTCGTTCAGACATATTCCCCAAAATGGCAATAATGATAATGATACATAGTAGTAATCGCCAATACCATTTTTTCTTGATAGCCAATAAGGCAAGGATAAATAATAACATGCTCGAAATTAACCCGACTACCATCCAAGGTCGTTGTAATGCAGTATAATCTTTCACCACACCAGACCTTTCTGGATAAATTACCGCTGAGGCGGATTGTATAACATTGTCATGCTGTTCAAGCATTGTCTTCAAACCAAACAAAAGACACCCTGTAATGAAGATGGTAAGAATAAGGGGCATAAACGACTTTCTAGTTGTTTTTTCATTGATTTTTTGGAAGGTTTTTAGCTGTTGCTCCTGAGAAAATGTAGCATCCTTATACAAATTGTTCATGGCACTACGAATCTGATCCATATTCAAATCCCTCCTCCATAAGTATTAGTCCAACCATTTGACGCGCTCGCCTTAGTCTTGACTTAACGGTATTTTCAGGTAGCTTTAACAGATTCGCAATTTCCTTTAATGAAAACTCAGCAAAATGAAATAATAGTAGGACATCTTTATATTTAATTGGCAGTTGCTCGATGGATGCAACAAGCATTGCCTCCGCTTCATTTTCAAGTACTTCCCTCTCCGGGATGTCAGAAAGGCTTATGAATTTGCCCCAGAAATCAATGACTTGAATTTTTTTATAGCGCCAGCTTGAAAGATAACTATGACAATTATTAATGGCTATACGATATAAATAGGTTTTAACAGAAGCTTCCTCTCGAAATTGCTCCATTCTTTCGTAATATTTAACGAATGTATCTTGAACTAAGTCCTCCGCCACGGTCCAATTTTTCACATATGTATAACATATGCGCAATAAATAATCGCCATAAGTTGTCATAGCACGAGATAGATGAGCATCTTTTTGCTCTTTTATCACCTTTACCATCCCCCTCGCTCCACTTTCTTGAGAAGCATTTATAGTTAGACCCTCGACTAACGAAAAAGTTTCATGAAAAATAAAATTTCATGAAACTTGATTAGTCTTCTATTTAATTTCCTTCCACTAAGGCTTTTAAATTGGCGAGTGATGGCTCATAGCCACTCATATTTATCGCAACAGTAGTGCCTTTTTGTGCTTCCTCTAATAAAATGGCAATCAAGGTTTCTTCTACATCTAAGAAAAACGAAAATTCCTGATTCTGTATGATATTTTTGATCGTCAATATTATCGGTAATTTTTCAGTTAGTCCATTATGAGCATTTGGCATTAATGTAAAGATTATTTTTTCACCGGCCACCAATGATGGAATCTTCCATGTAGAGCCTGGAGCATACCATTGTGACAACTGTTGTTCATCCGTTATAGCTTGCCAAATTTTATCAATACTTGCATCAATCCAAATCGAACTATTTTCTTTCATTCATGACGCCTCCATTTACAACTCATTCTTCTTTACACCATTTTATCCCATTAATGGAATGGATAACAACAAAGACGTTATCTCTGTTTATATCAATTCCCAATTAATCACAAGTTTTATTGGTAGACCTATATAAATTCAATGCACCGAGTACAACGATTCCTGCTATACTGTCCATTGCTAGCTGATGACTTGACAAAATAGTGACCATAAAGCCGTATAAGGATGGTGCAATCACAATAAATAGTTGATTGATGGTTAAAGCTGCACTCACAGTTAAGCCAACATAATGTGGATTGGATTTTTCTGTTACACATGTGATGAACAAAGAATACCAACCAAGTGCTATAAACCCGAATAAAAAGCAATAAATAATCATCAAGTTTTTGAAATGTAGAATGAGTGGTAAACTTATAGCAAATATTACCGTACTTAACATCACTAAGATTAATAATTGTTCACGCTTTTGTGCAAATTGGTCACTAATCCACGCAAGACCTACTCTCCCTATCATCCCACCAAGCAAAACAAGGCTTAAATAAAAACCTGCCTCTGTTAATGAATAATCCCCTTCCTCATGTAAGTATCCCATGAAGTGGGCGATAAGAATCATTTGTAAGGTCATCATTACAATTCCTACTATATAAATAGGATATAGGTCTTTATTATTTTTTATGGCCTTGATTTTATCACTAAATGTAAAAGATGAGCCTGCTACCTCTATATGATTTTTAGGTTCTTGATATATCAATAAAAATAGTAGACCACCAGCTATTGCTACAATACCTTGCATAAGGTGAACTGAGGATAGATAAAAATGATTGTACATATACGTTAGAACAGTCGATGCTAAGGCACCACCAATTGGGATTCCTGTTTGACGAATGCCAATCGCCAGCCCTCTATGTTTGTCTGGAAACCATTTCACAATGGCCGTACTACCCCCAGTTTGTGCACTACCATACCAGATTCCGACAACTACTAATACAAGAAGTAATGTCGTATAATTGTTAACAGAGACAAGTAGTAATGCTGACAGCCCTAATAATATGGAGCCCCAACCGATAATTTGCTTTTCTCCTTTTTTATCCATCAAGTAGCCAAAAATGAGCATCGAGAAAATTGGACCTATATTGACGGCTGAAACAATCAGCCCTGTTTCGAAAGATGATAAATGCCATTCAATTTGATAAAACGTGGCAATTGGCCCCATTCCATATGTGACAAACGTTGCTGCTGTTTGTGAAAGCGTAGCCACTAGTAAGATAACCCATTTAAAATATGTATGCATAAAACCCTCCAAAAGCATTACACTTCTTTATTTGTGCAGTATAATTTTATTTACCTAAAGTTTACGCCCGTTACTCATATGCGTAAAATGGAGGAAAATGATAGGGTCTATCAAAATATTTAATAGGTGTGTGACAACAGATATGAATAGAGAAGAAATTGCCTTAAAAATTGAGCTATTGGAGAGGCAGAATTTAAGTAAATCCGCTGAAATGACGAATTACACACAATCAGCATTAACATCAAAAGTGAAGAAAATGGAGGCAGAAATTGGACAAGAGGTTTTTAAACGAACAACTCAAGGCTTAAAAATTACAGATGTAGGTATGCGATATTTACATTTCTTAAAGCTAGTTGCACAAGAGTATGAGGAGTTTTTACAAGCTATTGGACCAGCCCAAACCACCATCCACTTCGGCACTTCTCATACGACAATCAAAATTTATGGTGCATCCATTATGAACGCACTCCAGACCAATAATAGCCAGATCGATGTAGATTTCACAGTTGAATCCAGTACATCATTAAATCAAAAAGTACACAATTCCGAGATGGATTGTGCACTAACAAGTAATCCGATTAAACATTATCCTGACTTAAACTATGACCTGATTGCTACAGAAACATTTGAAGTGATTTCGAATAATAAGCAGCTAATTGATTTTCAGCGGCGTACACCTGTAACATTGCTTGTGCTAAGTAAAGGTTGCATGTATTCACATGCAATGTCGGAATGGCTAAAAAATGAGAACATTCCTTTTACTATCAAAGAAATTAAATCCGTCAGCAGTATTCTCGATTTTCTACAAATAGACAATACAATTGCTGTTTTAAATACAAAATTAATTCACCTTTATAATTATTCAAACATTCACTTTTACGATTTAAAAGGGCTCAATAAAGTTATTGAAACGGTCTTTATTTATAAAAAGAATAATCAGCAGCACTCACCCATTCATCAATTAAAAAAGATTATTGAGTCTTTACTTGAAGCCAGTTGACAATTGCAAGGGCATACCGCATACCTTAACGTGGCTATGCTCTTGCAATTGTTTTACCTCATGGAACTAGCCATCTTTTTAATGCAGCGGCGAAAATCACATGCATAGCAACTTGAACCAAATACCAAAAAGAGCTTGGTTTTTGACCAAGCTCTTCTTTAGTCCTGATTATCTTCGTTCCGCCTGTATTCTAAAATATCCCCCGGCTGACATTGCAAAGCCTCACAAATCGCCTCTAAAGTTGAAAATCGAATCGCCTTTGCTTTACCATTTTTCAAAATAGATAGATTCGCCATCGTGATGCCAACCTTTTCTGAAAGTTCTGTTACGCTCATTTTCCGTTTAGCTAGCATTACATCAATATTAATTATCATCGCCATAATATTCACCTCAAACCGTTAAATCATTTTCTGATTTGATATCGATGGCATTTTTTAAGAGCTTTTGAAGCACAGCAGCAAAGACTGCCACGATAAAGGAAGCAAAAATAATGACCATACCAATGATAATAAGTCCAGGAGCATCATCTACTTCCGCAACATAGTATATCATTGGCATGCCTACCACGTATAGACTACTAATAATGATTGCACAGTATTTGATAGTAATTAAAGCTTTGACTGATCGTTCTGAAAAAGCAATATTTTGATCAATATAGCTTAAAAGTTTTATAGTCGTATACAGGGCGACAAAATAAGCGATTGCCGTTGCATAGACAACAATGACAGCGAATAAAGTTGTTTTTGGAAAATGCTGTGCTGCTTTTATTGCCACTCGAGGCACCACTAAAATACATAAGGAAAGAACTGGCAATCCCATTAGAAAAACAGCGATCTTTAAAAAGAGTGTTTCACGTTTCAACAAATACACCTCATCACGGATTTATTGTAAGTTTGATTGTAGCACCACTTTTATCGATTTACAATAAATCATTATCGATTTAGAGTTTGTTTTTATTGTTTTTTTCTAAACATTTTATTACTCCATCTTTGAGGTAAAGCAAAATGATGTACCTGCTTTGCTTGATTCCAGTGTGTAGTGTAGCTGAAGAACCATAGCGATATCCTCGATAATCTGTAACCCTAATCCGCAATGTTTGTGGTTTTTTTCAAAGCCAATCCCATTATCTATCATCTTAATCATTCCATTATCAATGACAACCATAAGCTTTGTGGCTTTGGAATGTTTTAAGGTATTTTGAAACACATTATCAAATAAACGCTGTAACCATAATTCATTACTCATCCACAATAATTCTGATACATTTAGTTGAAAGCTTAATTCGATTGAATGAATGGTAAATAAATAGCGCCATTTGTCTATCATTGTCTCCAATAATTTCGGCAGACTTACTTCCTCTTTTATAATATAAGAGCTTTCCACTGTATCAATGGATTGAAACGATAATTCATTTGTTAAGTTCGCAATATAGTGAATCTGCTCATTTAATGACTCTACCAAATCTGGCTGGTCCTTTAGGGAATCTTCTACATAAAATAATTGTAATCGAATCGCTGTGAGTGGTGTATTGATATCGTGTCTTAGCTTTTGAAGAAGCTCCTTTTGCAATCGTTGTTGTTGCTCCAATTCTAGTTCCCGATAGGTAGTTCGTTCAATTAAAATATTGACCGATTGGATAAGCTGTCCTATTTCATCCTCACTGTTAACTTCTAATGTATGGGGTGTTCTTTCATCACTTGCTAAGTCACGAATTACTTGATGGAGCATGTTAATTTTCGTAAGCAATGAATTAATTGATTTCGAAAATAAAAAGGCTAACACACATAGTGATAAAAAGAACACAACTAGCATTATTGGGTAGGCAAAGGATTCATGAAATGGAGTGTCCTGATTTTTCGCTTTAAAGGCAAACTCATAGAGTATGGACATCAATACACTTATTCCTAATAATACAATTGGAACACTGATAATAGCAGAAAATAATAGAAAGCGATATTTTGTTTTTAATGTCATTGTCGTATATAGGTATTTAAACGATACCCTTCCCCATAAATATTTTGAAGTATAGTACCTGTAGGATCATCCATTTTTGCTCTAATTTTTTTAATATGGACATTGATGATATTATGATTTCGATCCTCCAGTGGCCATAGGTAGTCAAAAAAATGATCCTTCGATAACACTCTATCTCGGTTGTCAAATAAATAAAAGAAGATTTTACGCTCAATGGCAGTTAAAACAATCTCCTCATGAATATTATGCTTAAATACCTTACGCTGCTCTGTATTAATCAAGAGGTGCTGAATTTGTGTCAAAGAACCATAATGCTGCTTGAGCATTTTTTGCATTCGTAAAAGAAGCTCTCTCGGTTCAAAGGGCTTTGTCATATAATCTTCTCCAACTGTTAATCCCTCTAGCTTACTCTCAATGTCATTTCGAGCTGACAGAAAGATAATAGGAATAGGTAAGCCTAAGCCTTTAATAAACGTTGTCAGCTGATAGCCATCCTCTCCAGGTAGCATAATATCCATGATCACTAAATCAATTTGATGGATAATACGCCCTATATCCTTACCGCTTGTTTTCCATACTACCTCATAGCCTTCACGTTGGATAATTTTTTGCAGTAAATGACCAATCATTTGATCATCCTCTACTATTAAAATGGTAAAACCCTTCATTTTATCGACCTTTCTTTGCTGTCTACTTTCTCTTCCATAAATGTCATAGCAAGTTGATAAATCTCATCTGGTTTATATAAATAAATGCTATGGGTACCTCTTACTTCTTTCACATCTGCCAAGTTTATTTGCTCAGCAAAATTTCTGTAATCCTTGCGATTTTGTTCTGTATATTTATTTTCCTCTGCAATGGCATCAATAAATAATATCGGTGTATTCTGAGGCTTTGGCAACTTTTCTGATTGTAAACTATTTTCGTAGACTTGTAATAGCTCATTCTTCATATTATTATTAAAAAATTGTTTATAGGACAACGCTTGATAAATAGCTTTTTCTTCCTCTGTTAAAAAGGATTGCCTTATTACCTGTGGGTTATAAACTTTCGAGGGTGTTAGACGATGCAGGCCTATTTTCGTTAATAGATTGATACCCTTTATCATCCATGTATCCATTTGTCCCATTTTATGCTTCACATATTGACCTGGCAAACCAATATCAAGTGCAATAATGCCCTTAATTTCTTCAGGGTGTTTTTGTGCCCAATAGATAGCTTCAACACCCGAGATTGAATGTGGAACTAAAACATAAGGAGGCTTATTGCCACTTTGTAGAAGAGCTGCTCTCGTTTGCTCTAATATAGTATCAATATCTCGGTTATCATCTGTAATATCACTAAGTCCATAGCCTGCTCTTTCGATAACAGCAATTTTATGCTCCTGTGAGAATTTGCTATAAAGCCCTTTCATCTCATACATAGGAGCAGCAATGCCAGAGCCTGCCATAAAGACATAGGTATCATTACCACGCCCCTCATTATAAACATTGATTCTATGGTGATCAACCTCAACCATTTTGCCCTTATTCTTTAAAATAACTGCTTCTCTATGTAGCTGAATTTGATGATACACACAAATAGCGACTATACCAAGTAAAAGAATCACTCCTACATAGAATAGAATTTTCTTAACTTTTTTCATACAATTCTCCTTTCAATTGTTACTTGAAAGGATACACAGTAAAAATAAATTTCTGATTAATTTTTGTAGAAAAAAGAGGCTGGGACAAAACCCTCCTCTAAACTAAAAAGCCGGTGAAATTTTACGATCAGTAAAATTTCACCGGTTTTAAATTTTTTTCATAAAAAAATAAGGATCACTTCTGATAAAATTAAGTCACCACAACAAAATTATACAGAAAGAAGGATCCTTATGTTTAAAGATTATAACATGAATCAACTAGTTTTGCCTTTAGATTTAGAAGTGAAGTTACAAAAGAATGATATTGCCTTCCATATCCACCATTTAGTCGAAAGTATCCCGCCCGAAGCGTTTGAACCATTCCTTCGAAATGAGGGCTGTCCTGCCTACCATCCACGCATGATGCTTAAAATTATCTTATGTGCCTACACGCAATCTGTCTTCTCAGGGCGCAAAATTGAAGGACTTTTAAAAGATAGTCTTCGGATGATGTGGTTAGCTCAAGGAAATGAACCAACCTACCGAACAATCAACCGATTCCGTGTCCAATCAGAGGTGAAGGAGTTGATTCGTCAATGCTTCGTTCAATTCCGCTGTCAGCTGGTACAGGAAGAATTAATTGATCAGGAAGCCATTTTTATCGACGGAACTAAGATTGAAGCAAATGCGAACAAATTTACATTCGTGTGGAAAAAGTCGATTGAGAAATATCATAACGGACTAATTGAGAAGTCTAACCAGTTATACGATGAACTACTTGAAAAAGAAATCATCCCAGAAATTAAACGGGAAAATGAAAAGGAATTAGCATTGGAAGACCTCGCTCAAATGGTCGAAAAAGTAGATGAAGTGATCGCTGAATATGATCGAAAAATTGAGGACTCATCAGATGTAGCAGAGCGAAAGGCTTTAAGAACGGAACGGAAATTCCCAAAGAAAGCCCGCAAAATTAATCGACTATATTGAACGCAAACTAAAATACCAAAGAGACTTCGAAATCTTTGACGAACGAAATAGTTATTCTAAAACAGACCCAGATGCGACATTTATGCGTATGAAAGATGACTATATGAAAAATGGTCAATTGAAGGCAGGTTATAACATACAAGTGACAACAGAAGGTCAGTATGCGCTTGCCTACAGCATTTTTCCAAACCCAGCGGATACACGTACATTAATCCCATTTTTAGATGAAATCGAACAACATTATTTTAAGCTACCAAAACACATCGTCGCAGATGCCGGATATGGCAGTGAACAAAATTATGATGATATCCTTTCGAATCGTAAGCGAGAAGCTTTAATCACGTACACCATGTATGTAAAAGAACAGAAGAAAACGTATAAGCAAAACGAATTCAATACAGCGAACTGGGATTATGATAAAGAAAATGATCGATACACATGCCCAAACCAACAACATCTTGAATTTAAATATCGTACCACGAAAACGGATAAGTATGATTTCGTGCGTGAGTTTAAGGTATATGAATGTGAAGACTGTTCCGGATGCCCCCTCCGTTCATTATGTACAAAAGCAAAAGAAGGAAATAATCGTAAGTTAATGGTGAATGAGAAGTGGGAACAACAAAAAGAATATGTGAGAGCAAAGCTTTCAGAAGAAAAAACGAGTACCCTTTATCGTCAACGCAAAATTGACGTGGAACCAGTTTTTGGATTCTTGAAGGCTAATTTGCGTTTCACTCGATTTTCTGTACGAGGAAAATCGAAGGTGGAAAACGAGATGGGCCTCGCATTAATGGCCGTGAATTTAAGAAAATTCACAGCCATTAGCTAAAAGCTATTTGGAGACAACATAAAAGATAGAGAAATCCGACTTTGAATGAATTCAAAGTCGGATTTCTCACGAATTGAAACTAGTTATGTCCCAGCCTCTCTTACTATTGTTCTGGATAGATGGATTGAATATAGGGTACAGTGTGTAGGCGGAATTGATTTACTCTTCTTGCTCAAGTAAAAGCTTTTGTTGGAGGTTATGATAGATACCTTGACGTCGCATTAACTGCTGATGATTGCCCTGCTCGACAATTTCGCCCTGTTGAATAACGAGAATTTGATCGGCACTCTCAATCGTTTTTAAACGGTGTGCAATGACAAAGCTAGTGCGCCCCTGCATCAAATGCTGTAAGCCCTTTTGAATATCGACCTCTGTTTGCGTATCGACGCTTGATGTCGCTTCATCCAAAATTAAAATATCTGCATTTTCCAAAATTGCCCGGGCAATAGCAAGTAATTGACGTTGTCCCTGACTTAAATTTGCGCCTCCTGCATGTACTGGCGTATCATATTGGGCCGGTAAGTATTTAATAAAATTATGAGCATTGGCTATTTTCGCCGCTTCCTCTACCTCTGCGTCTGTCGCATCTAGCTTACCAAAACGAATATTTTCCCGAATAGTCCCAGAAAATAAATACGTATCCTGCAATACGACTCCTACTCTTTGACGGATTGTAGCCATTTTGTAGCTCTCAATGTTTTGGCCATCAATCAAAATTTCACCCGTATCCACATCATAAAAACGTGTAAGCAAATTGATAATAGTCGTTTTTCCTGATCCTGTTGGTCCAACAAGTGCTATAGTGTCACCAGCTTTAGCATGAAAGCTTATATTTTTCAGGACTGGCTTCCCTGGTAAATAGCTAAAGGACACATGTTGAAATATCACATCTCCTTTTAAAGATTGGATATCAATAGCCTGTGGTTTATCTGCCACCTCTGATGATTCATCTAAAATTTCAAAAACACGCTCTGCTCCTGCAATTGCTGACTGAAAGGTATTTAATAGATTGGATAGCTGATTTAACGGACGGAAAAATTGACGTGTATACGTGACAAATGCCGCAATGACACCGACAGAAACAAACCCTTGCACTGATAAAAATGCCCCTGTTCCAATGACAACGGCTAGACCTAGGTTGTTCATAAAGTTATTAATTGGACCAAGTAGGCCTGATGTAATTTCTGCTCGCTGTGCCGAGTTGCGTAAATTTTCATTTTGTTGATAGAATGTGGCAATTGTTTGCTGTTCCTTTCCAAAAAGTGTGACAACTTCTGCTCCTGTAATCATTTCCTCAATATAGCCATTAAGTTTGCCTAAATCACGTTGTCGTGCTGCATAGTTTTTACTGCTACGTTTCACAATTTGCTTTGTCGTGAAAACAATAAGCGGAATAATAATTAATGTGACAATGGCTAACTGCCAGCTAAGGGAAAACATCGCAATGCTAACACCAATCACTGTTAAAATGGATGAAACAATTTGGGTCACACTTTGTGCAAGGGCTGTATTTAAATTATCAATATCATTTGTGACACGGCTCATTAAATCACCAAGTGCACGCTGATCAAAAAATCTTAGTGTGAGAGTTTGAAGTTTTTTAAATAATTCCAGTCGCAGTGTGCGAATGGTTTTCATCGCTACATGAATCATGACATATGTTTGCAGCCAGGTAAAAATAGAGGCGATTGTAAAAATGACAGCTAAGACAATCCCAAGACGAATCGTTCCAGCAATGTCCTTTTTCATAATATAGTCATCAACGATATGTCCAATCATATATGGGCCTGCTAAGCTTAAAAATGTTGAGGCGATGACAAAAAATATAGAGAAATAAAGCCCTATTTTTTGCAGCTTCACATACTGCCATACACGGTATATTGTGACCTTTTGATTTTTAGCCTTCTCAGCTGGACCACTCATACGAGGTCCACGTCCAAAATTCATTTGCTTTGGTTGACTTTGATTCATGATTGTTCACCAGCCTTTTGCTGTGAAGCATAGATTGCTTGATAGGATTTATTATTCTGTAATAATTCCTGATGTGTGCCCTGACCAACAATTTCGCCATCCTCTAATACAAGAATGACATCTGTCTGCTGAATCGAAGTGATTTTTGAGGCGACGATAAATGTTGTGGTATTTTGATATTGTTCATGAATGGCTTGTTGCACATGTTTTTCGGAGGCACTATCCAATGCTGATGTTGTATCATCCAGCACTAATATAGCTGGCTGCCTGATCAGCGCACGGCTTAAGGCCAGTCGTTGCTTTTGTCCACCAGAAAGATTCGTTGCTCCCTGTGATAATTCATGGGCCATGCCTTTATCAAGTCGTTCTACAAATTCAGTAGCACACGCAGCATCCAATGCTTTTTGTATTTCTTTCGTTGTTGCATTTTCCTTTCCTACACGGATATTTTTCTCAATCTTGCCTGAGAACAGAAGTGCTTTCTGAGAGGTAAAGCCAATATGCTCACGTAAAGTTGACAATGCATACGACTTTATTGGCTTTCCATCCAAGTGTATTTCACCACTAGTAGGGTCGAATAAGCGAGGTAAAAGTTTTACCAGCGTGGATTTTCCACTCCCCGTTTTGCCAATGAGACCAATTGTTTGTCCTGCCTTCACGGAAAAGGTAATGTTTTTGAGGACATCCTCAGCCGTTTCATAATAACGATAGCTGACATTTTGAAAATCAATTGCACCATGGATTGGAGTAGCAAGTGCATTTTCTGCTTCTTTCACTGTCACCTCTTTATTTAAAACATCTATGATGCGTTCACCAGAAGGGATTGCACGGGCAATTTGCATTAGCACCATGCTTGAAGACATCAAGCCATTCAAGATGATTGTTAAATAATTGATAAAAGCGAGTATAACGCCTACCTGTAATGTTCCTGCCTCCACTTTAATTGCCCCAAGCCAAAGTGCTGCAACAATGCCCAAGTTGACCACAAACATAGTAAAGGGTACAAGCACACCAACAATTTGCTCGGCTGTAATAAAACGCTTTGTCAGTGCATCATTATGTTTACTAAATTGTTCAATTTGCTGTGTTTCACGACGAAAGGCTTTGATCACACGAATTCCTGCTAAATTTTCCTGTAGCTTTGTATTCACACCATCAATGGCCTCTTGTACTCTGCGATATAGCATACCTGAATACTTTGTAAAAAAGTACATAGCTATGATTAACATTGGTACAATAATCAGTAGTATGGAAAATAGCTCGCGAGCAGTGACAAAGACAATTATAACTGCACCAATAAAGAGCAGTGGCCCACGCACAAAAATACGCAACGTCATCATAAACGCGCGTTGAATACTTTCCACATCACTTGTTAATATTGTAATAAGCTTTCCTGTTGTGAAATTATCACGTTCCTTTGCTGAATACGTCATCATTTTCTCATACAATGATTGGCGAACATCAGAAGCAAAATGAATCGCTGCCTTGGAACTATAATATGAACAACCAATTCCACCAAAAAGTCCAAGCACCGCACTTACTAACATCCATATGAACATTTTCAGCACATATGGATTATCACCATTAACAATGCCTGTATCAATCATATGCTGCATAATTGTGGGTTGAAGTAAATCCATCGTTACCTCTAGCACCATCAGCAGCGGTGCAATCAATGTAAAAAATTTATAGGGTCCTAAATAGCGCCCTAATTGTTTAATTGCCTGCATTCCTTCGACTCCGTTCCTGTTAAATCATTCGTTTCTCATTATAACTGAAAATCATTCCCAATTGCGAAGAAGTTTTTCGAGTCTCGTAATATTTTGCTAGATTATGTCTTTGTAGACTCTTGAATACTATGGAATCATTTGCCTTCTCCCCCATTTGACAGCCACTACTATGCTCTATCAGTAACCACCACTCTACATTCAATTTGCAGACTAAACTATCGAAAACCTCTCCATAGCATACAATTGTATACAAAGGTATACAAAACGTCAATATCAACCTGATTATCAGCTAAAAAAACCACGAAAGCTTTTGCTCACGTGGGTTCTCCTTTTACATTATCAAAGCTGTTATCTATTGCTTTCATAGACATCCATTTTGGTTAATCCCATATCTTCATAAGCTTTAATCCATTTTAGTGGATTTTTGTGATAGTCCTTATACAAACAATCAATACCAAGCTAATTACCGTTGTACATTTTTGTGTTTAGAGTTGCAATAAGTATTTTGCCTCTTACAATTTCTTCCTGAAGCAAGACCTATTACTAGGTTGTTTTACAAAGCTTTTTAAAATTTTTAGAAAAAATTTTTTGTGCTAGTTGCTCTTTTGCTGGATGAATCCCAAGTAATATCACAGTACAAGGCCCAGCACTTTTCTCAATATTTAAGACACTTTCAACCTGTAATTCACCAAAAAGTCGGTTAAACTCTGCTTGTAGCCCCTTTGAACCGACAGGCCAAACTTGCTGAACAATTTCCTCTTTCCATGCATGATAAATAGCTTGAAGCTGTGCAACATCCTCGGGCTGCGCAAGGACTTCATTGCCTACAAGTGGCAGTCCATACGTATACCAACGAAGGTGCTCATACTCATAGGATGTACGTTTTTGCGGCTCACCAAGCATTGTAACCGCTAAGGCAGATTGTAATGTCGGCATATTGGATTCTGTACTACCATCTATCTGAGGGCATATTAGACCAGCCTCCTCAAAAACCTGCTGTATACCTACTACATAATGAGACCAAGCAGCATCCCCTGAAAAATTTGCTAGTATAATATGCGTAGGTAAAGCATTTGCTGCAAGCTGCTCTAAAAATGTCACACGCGCTGTAAAGTAAGCCGTGAGCTTATCTGAAGCTGACACAATATCTTGTGGCTTTTCACCAATTGCTGCAGCATTATCTGTAGTCGCAATAAGCCCGCCTATTTTAACTGCATTTCTCAATGTACTCGCCCACCCTTACGAACAAACACCTTAGAAAGTATCGGCATGACGACGGCAACAATAACCAAATTAATAAGCGTTGCTAACGGAAGACTAGTCAGCGATGCCCAGTAGAATGCTGGACTTATGATAAAATAAAATGGTAATGGTGCTACCACACCGTTTAAAAAAAGTGCTACAGGCCATTTCCAGAAATGCAGGCCTTTTTTATGCATTATTCCAAATATCCAAACGACAATAAACATTTCTACTGCGATGATAATATGTAATGGTCCAAATGGGAATCCAGTCGTTAAAGCTGTAATAAAATGCCCAATGCCTCCTGCAACTCCTGCTAATACCGGCGATAAAAATACGACACTTAAAAATGCAGGTGCAGAGTCCAATGCAGCAGTCGATATAATTGCTGGAATTTTAATCACCGCTCCAACAGCACAGATAGCGGCTACCATAGCAGTGAACGTCAATTTCGTCAATCTTTGTCGATTCATTCCATTCCCTCTTTTCTGTCTTATTTAATTTGCTCTGCGATACCGTACCATATACGTATGACACGTTCTGCTTCAGCAAATAAAGCTTGATACAATCGCCCACAAGTATCACGTAATAATCGTGCCTGCTTTTCCATCGGCACAACCCCGCGCCCCATATCAGTAACTATAATATACAATGTCCTATTTTCCTCTAGAGCCTGTAGTCTTGTTAACATGGCGTTGACAAGAGCCTCATCCTCCTCAAGATTTTGTGTGACAAGCCACTTTTCAAGACCTTTGATAACTAATACATCACATTCAGGAATAGATTCAGGTAAATAACCATCAACTAATACAGCCTCTTGATCTTCAAGCAATGTCATAACATAGTCGGTTTTTCCATTATAGGCTCCTCCAATAAAGACATGCATCTATTTCCCTCCTCCCAAGCTTTTCTTGAAAATGTTAAAGTAAACATTTTATCATGTGGCACATTGTACGTCCAAAAGGGCTGCTCCACTGGGGCAAATTCTACAAGTAATGCTCGAATAACGCCACCATGTGCAACCACATAATAGTCATCTTCATCCCTTGGTAGCGCAGAAAAACCTTCTTTCACACGCTGACAAAATGCAGCAAAGCCTTCCCCATTTGGTGGTGGAGACAAAACAGGATTGTCTAACCATGCACAATACCTGTGATCAGATTTTAACTCCTCATATGTTTTTCCTTCGAACTCCCCAAAGTTGGACTCTCGAAGTCGCCAATCAGTTATGTAAGTAGCATTCGGAAAATAATGAGCAGCTGTTTCCCTACAACGTCGCAAATCACTGCCATATACTTTCATAACATTTTTATCTACAATCGATAGTTTAGATATATCAGCTAATGCTGCGTCCGTCCAGCCAAGATAACGTTTTTCCAAATTCTCTTTTGTTGGTGCATGCCTCATTAAGCGCACAATAACAGTGTTATCCACAATACTACCTCCATTCCCTCAATGGAAGCGCCTAATAAATCACCAGAAACGCCACCAAAGTTGCGCATTGTAAATTGTCGGAAAACCACAAGAGCAATAGCTAAAACCACTAGAAGCACAATTGGGACAAATGCTAAACCTGTAATAAGGAAGACGATTGTATATGCGACCATTAATGTGATAAGCATGAAACTAATTAGTACATATTGCTTAATATGGGATTTAAAAAAGTAGGCCAGCCCTTTTTCTTTTGAACATTTTAGTGACATAAAATAAAAGCTCATGCCTACTCTCGTTAATAAAGGGATAAAAATAAGCATCCAAAGTGCGAACTTATGCTGTACGAGTAATTCATGCAGTATGACAAATTTTCCAAGCACTAAAAATAACACGGAAAGCACACCAAATGCGCCGACACGCGGATCATCCAAAATTTCCAATCGCTTCTCACGATCCCGATACGAAAAATAAGCATCTCCCATATCAATAAATCCGTCTAAATGTAAACCTCCAGTGAAGAAAGCGAATAGCCCAATAATCACAAAGGACAGGAATATTTCACTGCTTGCCGTCCATTCCGTTAAGCTATAGATCACTGCCGCCGTTGCCGTACCTATTAATGCACCTACCCATGGCAAAAAGGCGAACATCCCTGTAACAGTTCCTTTTGTTAAAGTTAGTTCCTTATGTACCGGCAAAACTGTAAAAAATTGAAATGCAAGTAATAGGCTATGCCAGAAATTTTTCATCGTCTTGCCTTCCTTCATTTTAATTTCAAGGATATCATTTCCATTTTTTCACGATACTATAATTTACTTCATAGGCTTCCGCTGCCATCGAAACAAACCATTGATGGAAATTCCCTAGCATTTGTCGGTATAATTCTACCTCCTCATTAAGATACGGAGGCTCATCAAATAATTCATTGGATACAACTATAAGCGTGATCTTTTTGTTAAGTAATGATTGTACAGCTATTTTTAAATCACTTAGCTTCTTCTCTAAGCAGCCAGGTTGCTCTACACATGACTTTCCTTTATCAAAGCCCTCATAAAAAGCATTTGTCAGCCATGTTGTGACGCAATCCCATAAAACGACATCGCCATCTCTTAGACCTTGGAGCGAATCTGCCATCTTATATGGGGCTTCAATCGTTAGCCATTGGATTCCTTGAGATTGCCTATCAGCCTGATGACGCTGTATTCGTTTCTCCATTTCATGATCCAGCGCAATTCCTGACGCAATATAAACAAGACGCTGTGCTTGCATCGATTCCGTATAATAATGCGCAATCGCCATTTTTTCTGCAAAATGGGATTTACCACTGCGTACTCCACCAGTTATGAAAATCAATGGCAATGTAAACACCTCCTATTGCAGATGATAAATCGTGCCTATCTCTTTCACATGCCATTGCTGTTCAAGGTGTTCCATTATGGTAACGCTTGTCCCGTTGATAAATGGCTCTGCCCATAGCTGATCTATACTACGATCTAAAATGGCATTAATCATGCATTTAATTGTGACTGCATGAGAGACAATTAAAACATTGTCTTGTGGGTATTTTTCTGCAATTTTCTTCAGCGTAAACATTGCCCGTTCTGTCACCGCGCCAAAGCTTTCGGTATGAGTAGCAACAAACTGAGCTGGATAATTCGTGTATAATTCATACTCTGAGCAGTGTGTTTTTATAATATCCTCCATCGTTTTACCTTGCCAGTCTCCTAAATAAATTTCTCGTAAATCATTTTCATAAAAAATTGGGAGCTGGCGATCAACAACAAGTATATGCAGCGTCTCCATTGCTCGACCACTTGAACTACTAAATGCTGCAGCAAAAGATATATTTTTTAAATATTTTTGTAGCTTTTCTGCATGTAAAACACCCACTTCGGTTAATGGTGAATCTAACCACCCCTGTAAACGATGCTCCTTATTCCACATCGTTTCACCATGTCTTACTAGATAAAATGTTGTCACTCTTCTCACTCCTAATTTGCTTTAAACCAAGTCTGCAAACAGTTATGTAAATAAGTCATAGCCGTAATATCTTTTATACCAATTCGGAACCATTCGCCATTTAATCCTAAAAAGTTATTAGTATGGCGCAGCACAACACCCTTCGATAAACAATACGTAAAAAAGGCATCTGCTGACTGATTTTTAGGTAATGCAAAACATATATAATTGGTTACACTATTCGTCACCTGACAACCGTTTTCTTGTAAATAACCTTGTAATGCTTCTCGCTGGTTTCTCGCATAGGTAATAGCTCGCTGACAATAGTGTTGTTCATCTAAGCAGCCTGCGCCTATAACAAGAGCAAAGGCATTTAAATTCCAATGAGCAAGCATGCCCTTTAGCTCTCCTACAACAGCTGGGTCCGCAACTAAATAGCCCAATCGCAATCCTGGAATAGCATACATTTTTGTCATCGAACGTACAACAAGCACATGAGGGTTTTTCGCTACATGTCCGATTAAAGAGTACCCCTCATCCACCCAGTCTATAAAGGCTTCATCAATAACAAGCTCACAATTTACGCTTGCCCCATGAATAATTAACTGTTCTAGCTCTACTTTTTGAGGTAGCACACCTGTCGGATTATTGGGCGTACAAATATAAAGAGCATCTGCATTTACCATTTCTCGCTTTAGTTTCTCCATCGGTAATGCATATTGAACAATATCCTCTACGATAATCGGCACAATATTTGCGCCAACTGCTTGCAATGTTCGTTCATATTCAGAGAAAGTTGGATGAACGATGATAACACGCTTACAAGCATAGCGTCTAGCCAATACAGTAAAAAGCTCAGATGCCCCATTACCAAGTAAAATAGAATCTTTTATCACATGATGAAAAGCTGCAACCTTTGTAAGGAATGGCTCACCATCTGGATCAGGATATCGTTGAATAAGCGGATAAAATGTTCGCCAGCGTGCCTCCACAAACGGAGGCGGCCCTGCAGAATTAACATTTTCGCTAAAATCATAGACATCTTCTGGCATAACAAGCCCTAACTGCCGATAGACATTTTGTGGATTCGCTCCATGATTAGGTAATTGCAAATATTAACACCTCCACTGCTAACATAACAAGTGTAAAGAGCAATGTCGCTATTCTCATATGTATAACGGATGTAGCGATATGCTCCTTGGTTAAGGGTACTAATTTTTCCCCCATAATTGCTCGGTGTGAGACAACCCCTTGGTAGGAGTTTCTACCACCTAGCTCTACCCCTAGCTGCACAGCTGTTGCTGCCTCTAAATAGCCACTGTTAGGACTAGGGTGCTTCTTGGCATCCTGTGCCCAGCGTTTTAAACGTTTTCTAAGGGATACATCTGTTTCATTTTTTGTACCCAATACAATGAGTAGACCTGTGATACGACTCGGAATAAAATTAAGAACATCATCGAGCTTCGCTGAGAACATGCCAAAGTCTTTATATTTATCATTTTTATAGCCAACCATTGAATCTAATGTATTTACAGCCTTATAGCCCCACAAACCAATGGCACCAAATAAAAAAGCATAGAATAATGGGGCTGTTACACCATCACTTGTATTTTCTGACACGGTTTCCACGACACCACGCACAATCTCATCCTCACCTAGATTATCGGTGTCTCGTCCAACAATCCAAGACAGCTTCATACGAGCTTCGGCAAAATCCCCCTTAACAAGCGGTTCATATACTGCCATCGCAGCCTCCTTTAAGCTTCGCTGAGCCAGTCCAATTCCAATAAGAAGCCCTTCCACCACAATACCCAATAGCAAGCTAATTTGGTAGCTAACTAGCAGTATAGCTGTGACAACAAACATGGTTGTGCCCACAACAGCGAGTGCCATGACCATGCCGCGGAATTTTCTCATTTTCCCTTTATTCCATAATTCCGTTTGAGCTTGAATAAGCTTTCCAATCCAACGAACTGGATGAGGCAGTTTAGGAGGATCACCTACTAGTAAATCAAAAACAAGCCCAAGGATACAGGCAATGACCAATGCCAACATCACAAATTCTCCTCTTTATCTTTTTTATATTTTTGAATCGCCTCTCGCATTGTCACGTATACACCATGACCTATAACTTTTCCTAGCATTGTAATCGGGCCCGCATATTGATGGTACTCCCCTTCTTCTGTCGAGGCAATAAGCAAACTATCTGTTGAGGTTCCAGTAGCCTGTGTACCAGTTGTAGGGTCAATAATACCTTCATCAATAATGGCCTTAACCTTTGCCTCGGTTGTAGAAATCATCGCCTGAAATAAAGCTTCATCTGATAGCTTTCCATTAATCATGACCCAAGTATTAATTGTGCCCGCATAATATTGCTCCTGCCGATGATAGGCACGCGTAATATCTACGGCATTGCCGAGACCAGCCGTTATCATAACAACTAGGTGGATTCCTTCAACGGTAAATTCCCGAATTGTTGCAAATTTAGCATAGACAGCAGTCATCATTGCCACTGTGTTATCAATTGGAAAACCCTCTTTATGTATAAATTGTTGTAATTCCAGATGTGGCTTCCGTTCATCATACGTCTTCGGCACTGATCGATTCATGAAATGTGTAAAATAGCCAAAGCCTGGATTGTGCATAGCTGAGGATACCACTTTCATCGGTGAAGCTGTTTGTAGAGCAACGTAATGTTCGAAAATATGAATATCTTCCTTACGAAGTACGGGCATTACCTAAAGCCTCCTACTAAAATTAGAACCATTCTTTATGACGATTACAGCCATAAAAAAACAAATTCTTACAAAGAAGAATTTGTACTGTCCAATTTTTAAATTAATAATAAACTTCAAATTTGAAACTTCTGAATTTTTGTACAGCATTACAACTTCATACTACTCAAATTATTTATTTTCTTTGAAATTGTATCATAAATTTATGTTTTAAAACAATTTAATTTCTTGATACACTTATTGTCTTTGTTTTAAATTTTTAAAACGAATAACGGACCCGGCAATGATAAATACCCAGCCAATTCCGATATAGACAAATTTCATAGTTTTTGTCGAGGATGGTAAAACATCCATGATTGTTAGACAAACAAATAGTATCCCAACCACTGATAACAGCATACCAATTGATAAATTTTTCAATAGAAAGCCCTCCTATCTATGTACGTCCTCGATTTTACCGTATTCTAGCTAAAAAGAAAACACTAATCCAGGTAAGGATTAGTGTTTATTTCCTTATGCTTGCACATGTGCAAAAAATTCTCCATAAAGTGCTTGTAAAATTTTGTTTTCAAATTCTTGGAGCACACCAAATACTAGACTTACTTCTGATGAACCCTGATTAATCATCTCTATGTTTGCACCAGTTTTGGAAATCGCAGTAGCAGCACGTGCCGCTAAACCTGTATTGTTCCGCATACCTTCGCCAACGATTACAATCATTGAAAAACCATGACGCATTTGCACATCATCTGCCTGCAATTCATTTTTCACGCGTGTCAAAATGCGTGCTTCATTTTCTGGTGTCAATTGATTGGAACGCATAATAACAGAAATATCGTCTAAGCCAGACGGTGTGTGTTCATATGAAATATTTTCATCCTCTAAAATCTGTAACAGCTTACGGCCAAAGCCTACTTCACGATTCATTAAATATTTAGAGACATATAAAGTTGAAAAGCCACTGTCTGCCGAAATACCTGTAACTGGACGACCTGTTGCAGGACGGCTTGGTACGATACGAGTACCTGGGGCTGATGGATTATTTGTATTTTTTATGTTAACTGGCACCCCAATCTTATAGACAGGCATCAGCGCTTCATCATGGAACACGGAAAAGCCTGCATAGGATAATTCGCGCATTTCGCGATACGTAATTTCTTTAATTTCCACTGGATCATTCACGACTTTCGGATTCGCAGAGAACACACAATCCACATCCGTAAAGTTTTCATAAAGCTCTGCCTCTACAGCTGCTGCGAGAATAGAGCCTGTAATATCGGAGCCACCACGGTCAAATGTACGCAATACGCCCGCTTTAGTGTAACCGAAGAAACCTGGGAACACAATAATTTCTTTTGTGTTTTTGAGTGGTGCTAAATTGATATAAGCCTCGGGTAATGCAAAAGTGCGTTCTGGTAAATCATTGACCACCAAACCCTCTTTTGGACTTACATATCGCGCTGGCATACCAATCGAATTGAAATATGCTGCGATAAGCTTAGCATTATTGTCTTCACCTGCCGCTTTAATGCTATCAATAAATAATTCCTCATTGGATTTATCACCCTGTACACGCTCACGTAGATCCTCCGCAATCACGTCACAAATGGCATAATCTAATGCCAAGCCATCTGCAATTGCCTTAAAACGGTTGACAACAGTTTGGATTTTCTCTTCAGTATCTTCATTTTTTACGGCTGCCATTGCTAAATGGATTAATAAATCAGTTACTTTTATATCATCCCCAGAGCGTTTCCCTGGCGCTGAAACGGCAACGATTTTACGTGCCGGATTAGATTTTACAATGTTTGCTACTTTTTGAATTTGTTCTGCACTTGCTACAGATGTTCCACCAAATTTACATACGATCATATCTATCAAATCCTAACTTTTTGAAATAATTGTATTCCTCCAAAAAACAATTGAATGTACACAGTGTACAAATTATCGTTCTCCACGTCAATACAATTTAAAAAATTCACGCAATTTACCGAGAGAAAATGGACAATTTTCGCACTGTTTGATTTATTATACGGATTTCATACGAAATAGTTAAGGTTTTTACAAATATTTTTTGTGAAATTCATATAATCGTACAATTCTTCGTCTGAATCAGCTTAAATCATCGAATTTCCGGAAATTATCGTCATTAGGACATGTGTTGGCTTTACAAAATAAGTTGCAAGATTCTTCCCTTGATTTTGCTCCCTTTTTGACAGAAATGTTATGGCTTTCTTCTATATAAATAAAAGAAAACGCTTACCTCATTATGATATGCAGAGAAAATAGTGATGTTTGTGCTATTTTAAACATTAGCAATTGGAGCCGAGCGATTCTTTGGATGACCTGAGCGGCTTTCTCGGGGAACCGAGCGATTTTCTTGGGGACCTGAGCTATTCTTTGACCTACCCGAGCGACTTTCCCGGGAACCTGAGCGATTCTTTGACCTTCCCGAGCGATTTTCTTGGGGACCTGAGCGATTCTTTGGCCTACCCGAGCGACTTTCTCTGGGATCTGAGCGATTCTTTGACCTTCCCGAGCGATTTTCTTGGGGACCTGAGCTATTCTTTGGCCTTCCCGAGCGGCTTTCTCGGGGACCTGAGCTATTCTTTGGCCTTCCCGAGTGACTTTCGCTGGGAACCGAGCGATTCTTTGACCTTCCCGAGCGACTTTCTCTGGGATCTGAGCGATTCTTTGACCTTCCCGAGCGATTTTCTTGGGGACCTGAGCTATTCTTTGGCCTACCCGAGCGACTTTCTCTGGGATCTGAGCGATTCTTTGACCTTCCCGAGCGATTTTCTCTGGGACCTGAGCGATTCTTTGACCTTCCCGAGCGATTTTCTTGGGGACCTGAGCTATTCTTTGACCTTCCCGAGCGACTTTCCCGGGAACCTGAGCGATTCTTTGACCTTCCCGAGCGATTTTTCTCAGAGACCAAGGTATTTTTCGCTCCAATCTATCCCCACATATAAAAAACTAGGCTCACAATTTGTGAAACCTAGTATTCTAATTCTATTATTTTTAAATAGCAGTTCAACCACTATCGATGACTAATTTCTGTCATAAAGCGAGATCTTGATGGAGCCGTCATTGGTGTAACGTTAAACCCTGGGTGTACAGGTTAGTAAAACGAAGTGCGCCTTTTACTGCTGTGATGGGCTTGTACCTGCCATCCCAACGATGCTATCAATTGAAGTGAGCCGCCTCCTGCTTTTTGCATTTCGGGAATAACATATTTCATACCTATGATACAGCCATTTTGGTTAAAGTCCTTAATTTTATATCACTTAGCCATTTCTATGTTGGCAATCATTTTTGGTAAAGAACCATTTGCATTGTTAACTAGTACATCCTTACATTCAAATAAAAAAAATACCCCAATTGATGACGAGCCAAACAATTGGGTGCAGTTCACTAGCTCTTCACAATCGTTCTTTGAGCCTTTTTAATAATTCTCTCTGTTGCCTTTGATGGAGAATCTTTTTGCCACTCGTCACAAAGGTTTTTAACCCAATCTGGTTGCGTTTTACTAGCATCATTTAACCAATTACCAACTGAATCTTGCACATACTTGGACGAATCTGATTTTAATAAATTTAAAATAGGGAGTGCAATGTGTGGCTTTTCTTTTAAAATTTCAATATGCTTCGTCCATACCCCACGAGGACGAATTGATTCCAAGCTGAATCTTCGAATGTTTTCATCTTCGCTTTTCGCCCACTCTATTAGCAAATCTACACTATTCTCTATATTGACTGAAAGGTCCTCTCTAATTGACATCCAGGCAATTTCCCGAACACCAAAATGGCGATCAGCAGCAAAAGGCTTGATATACAACAATTTTTCTTCTAAAGAATAATCATTACTTTTATTCATAAAAGCTGCCCAACATCGTACACTATCCGATACATGATGAGAACATTTCTTGATGATATTCTCTTTGTTAGTAGCACTTTCATCTTTCAGGATTGTATCTAATAAACTTCCAATTAACCGTATTGCCTTCATTCCTGTTTCTACTTTTTGTTTTTCCATTTCACTTAGAATAAATTCCAATTTTTCTTCTAGTCCTATGGATGGTAGAACATTCTTTAATAAGGTCATATGGTGAACCGTTTGCCATTCTGTTAAATTAACACTCTCTATTTTTCCTTGGTTCAGCAGTATTAAAACTTCATTAGGGATATCGCTAGCTTTTCTAGCGCCCTTTCTATTTAAAACATCTGCTAGTACTTTCATTCAATAACCTCCTGAAATTGCTGAATAGTACATCTTCAATTAAATAGATGTCCCTATTTTTTAGTTGAAACTGTACTCACTAGTTTTATCGTAATCTATCATCAAACATTAACTGTATCTGAATGCCGAACGGGTCCTCAATAATTCCATATGCTTTACTAAACACATTATTAGTTAAAGGTACGATGATTCGTACTTTTTCTTCTGTCGACAAACTTTTATAAAAACGTCTAATTTCTTCTAAGTCTGCACTTTGAATACACAGAGAAGAATTATTTCCCACCACATATTTTTGTGAGACATCCATTGTTTCTTCCGCAAGCATTATCTTTGTTTTTCCGATTGCTAACACAGAGTGTGTAATTTTATTCCTATTTTCTTCAGTGAGCTTCAAGGAGCTATCTCGCTTTGCCATATCTTCATAGGTAACGACTAGCAATTGCTCTGCATTAAAATGTTTTTTGTAAAAATCAATTGCATCTCTTGTTTTTCCGTTCATTGATAAAAAAATAGCTACTTCTAGTGTTGTACTCATGGTACCAATCTCCTTTTTTACAATCATTTTAGGTGGATATCTTATTAATTGATATTTACCTTGAATTTATTCTACTATTAAAAGGTATCAAAACATGAAACCTTTATAAGGAGAACTCCATGAAGAAATCAGAACGATTAAATGATATGATCAGATACTTAAATAATCTAGAATACTTTAACTTACAGGATCTTATGACTAAATATAATATTTCCAAGAGTACTGCTTTACGTGATATTAGTTCATTAGAACAATTAGGTATGCCCATTTTTTCGGAGCATGGCAGAAATGGGCGCTATGGTCTTTTAAAAAACAGATTATTATCCCCCATTATTTTTTCTATTGATGAGGTGTACGCATTGTACTTTGCGATGCTAACATTAGAATCTTATCAATCTACACCATTTCATTTAAGTGTTCATAAACTCAATGAGAAATTTGAAAACTGTCTATCTCAACATCAAATAATGCAAATTCATAAAATGAAGAAGGTTCTGCAATTTGAAGTAACTCAACATAAGAATGTCAGTCGTTATTTAGATAAAATTTTAAAAAGTATTCTACATGAGTGTAGCTGCAAAATTCACTATTTGAAAAATAATCAACAAAAAAGTTTTCAAGTACAATTTTTCAAAATTTCTGCGAGATATGGTCAATGGTATGCTACTGGTATAGAGGTCCATTCAAATCAATATAGGGTGTTCAGATGTGATCGCATTACTTCGATTGAAGAAGAATTGACTTCTCATTTTTCAATTGATGAGCTTATTAACCTTTCATTAGAACTTTATCAATCTGAACATCATATTGACTTTGAAGTGGAAATTGCTGTACAAGGAGTGGATATTTTTTATAAAGAACATTATCCGTCTATGACAATAGAAGTGGGAGATCAAACTTTCATAAAAGGCTTCTACAATCCCGGAGAAGAGGAATTTATTGCTAGCTATTTTATGAAATACGGTCATTTTGTTTTATCTGTGCAGCCAGAATCATTAAAGCAAATTATTCAGGCTAAGGTAGAGAAACTCCTCCATTATTATCAACAATTATAGAATCGTTCCATATCGATTGGAGCTTTCTAATTTAAATGCCAAAACGCTGTTAAATCAACGCTTTGGCACCCATTTTCAAACACTCCTTCCTTTTTTTCAGCTATGTCTGTTCGTGATTATTCAGAAGTGTAGGTTTCTTTTTTAAATTTCTTTTAATGCACTTAGAAGATTAACCTTTGCTGCAAAATAAGATGGTATAATTGAAGCAATTAGAGATAGGAAAATTCCTGCAGTAATTGCCAAAACTACATTGCCCCACGGAATAATAAATGGCATATGCATTGCAGATGTGTTTGATATAGAGTTTAAAAATACTACAAATATGCCCAGTAAAACCCCAATAATTATTCCTGCAACACCTACAACTAAACCTTCTCCTATAATCATTGTTCTGACTTGTTTAGTGGTAAATCCAATCGCACGAATTGTACCAATTTCCCCGACTCTTTCCATTGTATTCATCAATAATGTATTACCTATACCTATACTGGAAAGGGCAATCACAATGATCAATAAAAATTGCATAACTTCATTCATTCCATCAAAAGAACTTTGAGAAGATTTAATTTGATCTTCTACTAATGTAATGGTAGAAATAGAGGTTGTAAAATCAGCGTTTAATTTTTCACGCAATGTATAAGGATTCCCTAAGTCACTGATATTTATCATAATTGTATAAATAACATCCCAGTTAAAACCTTCTTTAAACTCATTTTCTGATATAAATCCAACATATCCTCCATCTTGAGAAGTATTAACTTTCCCTATTACCTGATATTCTCTTGTACCTGAAGGAGAATTAATAGTAATGGTATCATTCATTTTCCCACCCCATTCATCAAACGCTCTTTCACCTAATAGGATAGAGTTGGATGGAAGATTAATGCCGCCTGGGTCTTCGAAAAGTTGAAATCCTTCCGTATTTTCAGATGGTAAACTCATCACATAGAATTCTCTATATTCATCTCCAACTGTTTTCCAGGTTACCATTGTTTCTCTAAACCATTCAACGCCCTCTACGTCAGCGTAACTACTTATCTTATTAATAATTTCTTCATTCACTGGTTCTTCAAATTGAACTTGAATATCTCCCCCAAAAGTTTGGCGAATCTCCTTTTCAAAGCCAGAAGGGATTGATTCTAAAGCTGAACCTAAAAAAATGACTACAGCAATACTTATTGCTAACATAGCTGATGTATTAGCGTTTCGATTCGTATTAATTTTTATGTTACTGACAGATAATTTCCCTGGATAACTAAGTATTTTTTCTATCATTGGTGCAAGAATTTTTGCAAGGACCCTCATCACCAATGGATATATGAATACCACCCCAAATAATAAGGAAATATACCCCAAATAACTGTCAACAAAGCTAAGTAATATGAGAATAATACCTAATAAATACCTAAGAATTTCTACTCTAAAGCTAGGCGTTTTATTTGTATTTCGCATTGCGTATACGATAGGCGTTTTAAAAGCAATATACATAGGTATTCCAGAAATTATTATTGGAAATAAAATCCCGATTAATCCTGATAAAATTGTTGCACTTTTCCAATTTAAAGTGTAAACCATAGTATCTTGAAAGATTCCTAAAAGCATCCCTACAAACAAATCTGCGAATGATACACCAATTGGTAATGCAATAGCAGTACCTAAAAGAGCAAGTAAAAAGACTTCCATCAAAACAAGTTTAAACACGTCAAAATTTGTGTATCCAAGACTCTTCATAACTGAAAATTCTTTTTTTCGTTCAATTACACTTGAATAAATCATATTAAATATGATGAAGCCGCTTATAAAAAGGGAGAGAATACATACTAGATAAAAGACAGAATATAGACCTTCTACGTCATTATTTCTTAAATCATCAATAACAACAGGCTGAACATATAATGATGTCCCTCGTAATAATTCCTGATAATTCGATAACCACTTTTCATTATCACGATCTTTATGCTGTAATCGTATATAACTTATTTGATTATCTTGGTTAGTCCAGTCTTGAAGAGTACCTAAATCCATCATAACTCTAAAGGATCTACCTTTAGCGTCATTCCAATTAGTAGGACTAGCAAGCCATGATGTAAAGCCAACAATCCCCGTTACTTCTATTTCACCTAACCCTTTAAATGTTAAAGTATCTCCTATATCTTTACCCCATAGCTTAGCTGCATTCTCAGGTATAATAATACCATTTCCGTTCAAGCTCCCTTTTATTAATGGAAGCTTTAAAAGGTTACTTTCTAAATCACTGACACCAGTTATTCTAACTGAAGTTTCAGCCGGAGCTTTCGGTTGATCTATTTCCACCAATACTTGTTTATCTAGGACACTTAAGCTATCTGATACAATATCCTGCTGCTTTATTGCTTTTACCTCATCTTCTGAGAAAGAATAATTTTTGCTTAATATCCAATAATCAGCATCCCCTGCATAGATTTCTTGATAATACCTAAATGTATCTTTAATCGTGTTATTAGCAACCAACATACTAGTTGTTAAGAGGATACCAAGTATTACTGCAATGAGTGTAAAGAAAAACCTTTTTTTATTTTTTGTTAAGTTACGCCAAGAAACTAGCCAAATATTCAGCATAGCCATGATCCTCCCTAGTTACTTCCGTTTCAATTAATCCATCTTTGAACAAAATAATTTTATCCGCATAACTAGCTGCGAAGATATCATGAGTTACCATAATAATAGACTGTTTTCTTTGTTTGTTGAATTTAGCTAATAAATCCAGTATTTCTTTGGCTCGTTGCCTATCTAGGTTTCCCGTTGGTTCATCAGCTAATAGTATTTTCGGCTCGTGGATCAAAGCTCTTGCTATAGATACCCTTTGCTGCTGTCCTCCGCTTAAAAGATTAGGGGCTTTCTTTTCAAAACCTTCTAAACCAACTTCTTTTATCATGTTCCTTATTTTCTCTTTCATGTTTTTGTCTTTTCTGCCATCTGCATAAAGTGGAAAACCGATATTTTCTTCTACAGTTAATGTAGGTAATAATTGATAATTTTGAAAAATGAATCCGATACTTTTTCTCCTTACGATAGTTCTTTGCTTTTCAGTTAATCCAGAAAAATCTTTTCCTTGTATTTTTACCTGTCCAGATGATGGTGTATCTAAACCACCTAATAGTTGTAATAGAGTACTTTTACCGGAACCACTAGGTCCCATGATTGCTATAAACTCACCTTCCTTTATAGTAAGATCAATGCCTTTTAGCACCTCTATCTTTAAATTACCTTGTTCAAAAGATTTAAATAATTGATTTATTGAAATCATAATTGTATCTCTCCTTCAAGCTCAAATAATAAAAATATTCATTTCTAATAGTTTTATTATCCCTATATAGTTAATTTTTGGATTTCGCAATAAAAAGGATTACTCTTCTTCAAAGGTTATCTAAAATTGAATAAGCGTCTAGTACCATTACACCCATCTAATATTAACCTGGTCCGTTATCATTAGCTGTTATAGGTTTCTAATTCACTTTTCCTGCTTGGCAGAACATTAACATCGGCAAAATTTAGACAATTTCCTCAACATCTTTTATTGACTCTTTATTAACGCTTACCTCCCTTTCTCCTGATAAACACCCTGCAAGAACGATTAAATACTAACAACAAATTTACAAATAAACCTCCTTACGCCAATTATATAAAATGACGTAAGGTCACTTTCAAACTTTATGCTGTAAAAATTTTAAGTTAGTTGAAAGTGATCTTGCTTATCTTTTAATCTGCCGCTATATTATTTACTTTATTTTCCATTCATATATCCAAAGTTAGACATAAAATTATTGTTCTAGCAGTTATACTCAATATTAATTTATAATTATTTTATATGTAGTTGTAATAGGAGAATGATATATGAAGATAGTAATTGCAGAAAAACCTGACCAAGCAGTAAAATTAGCTGCTCCATTTTCTTATACTAAAAAATCAGGTTATCTTGAAGTTAAGCCAAACGTTTACTTTCCAAACGGTGCATTAATAACTTGGGCAATAGGACATTTATGTGAATTGAAAGCCCCTGAAGAATATAATTCAACATGGAAAAAATGGACATTAGAAACATTACCAATTATTCCAGATCGATTCGAATATAAAGTTACAAAATCAAAATATAAGCAATTCAATGTAATAAAAAATCTAGTAAAAAGACCTGATATACAAGAAATCATTATTGGTGGGGATGCGGGTCGTGAAGGTGAATTAATTATTCGGACAATTTTAAGAGTATGTGGTGTAAAAAAGCCGATGAAACGCTTATGGATATCGTCCTTAACTGAAAATGCTGTAAAAAAAGGCTTTTCAAACCTTCTACCCGAAGAGAAAACTAGAGATATTTATTTCGAAGCATTAAGCCGTTCATGTGCCGATTGGTTAATTGGAATAAATACATCGAGATTATATACCGTCTTACTCAAAAAAAATGGTATAAAAGATGTTTTTTCAATAGGTCGAGTGCAAACACCTACACTTGCTCTAATCGTTAAAAGAGAACAGGAAATTGCAAATTTTAAACCTGAACCTTTTTTGGAAGTTGAGGCAGACTTTAATTTTGAAGGCAAAATTTTAAAGGCAAAATGGCATAAAAATAATATTTCAAGAGTTCAAGAGGAAAAACAGGCTATTGCAATTGCTAATTTCTGTATCAATAAAAGTGTAGAAATTTCAAGTATAAAAAAAGAAACAAAGGAATATGCTCCACCTTTATTGTTCAACCTATCTGCATTACAAGCAACAGCAAATAAGGCCTACAAATTTTCACCACAATACACACTTGATATTCTGCAAAAACTGTATTTAAAGGGCTTAGTTTCATACCCAAGATCTGATTCACAATATTTGACGAATGAAGAAGCAAAAACACTACCAAATATATTAGAAAACTTGAGTAAAATTGATAAATATAAAAACCTTCTTCCACCCCCAACAAATTCAATTATGAATAATAAAAGATACGTGAATGAAAAAAAAGTTACTGATCACCATGCGATTATTATTACAGAGCAGTACCCTAATTTTTCTAAACTTAAAGCCGAAGAAGAAAAAATTTATGATTTAGTTGTTAGACAAGTCATTGCAGCTCATTATAACAATGCAGTTTTCTCTTATACAACGATTCATTCACTTGTAGATAAGCGAGCGGAGTTTATTTCTAAGGGTAAAGTGCAAATTGAAGAAGGTTGGCGTAAAGTCATTTATCATTCTAAAGACAACTCATCTACAGACGAAGATGAATTGCTTCCCCTTCTTTCAGAAAATGAACTTGGTATAGTTGCTAAAACTAAAGTAAAAAAAGGTGAAACACAGCCACCTACTAGATATTCAGAGGGTAATTTAATTACATTGATGAAAACGGCTGGCAAACATTTAGAAGATAACGAATTAGAAAAGATTTTATCTAAAACTGAAGGTTTAGGTACTGAGGCCACACGCGCAGGAATAATTGGTACCCTTAAGGATCGAAACTATATCGAAATTAAGAAAAACCAAGTCTTTGTAACAACTAAAGGTATGTTATTAATAGAGGCATTAGGTGAAAGCATACTAACTTCTCCTTTAATGACAGCCAAATGGGAGCAACGTCTTTCTGAAATAGGTGAAGGTAATGCTTCCCCTAAAGTATTTATGGAACAAGTAAAAAAGCTAGCATACAAATTGATTACAGATGCCAATGAACGTGAAAAGGAATGGGCATTCGATCAAAATGAAGTGGATAAAATTACTGAAAATAATCCTTATAATAAAAAATATAAAAAAGTAAAAAAAGTTGTTGGAAAATGTATGCTCTGTGGTGGGTCAATAATAGATCATGGTACCTTTTACGGTTGCTCAAATTATAAAACTGTAAACTGTAAATTCTCGATTTCGAAAAAAATACTCAGTAAAACCATTTCACAAGCTAACTTGAAAAAGTTATTGGCTACTGGTGAAACGGACTTAATAAAAGGGTTTAAAAAAGGTGAAAAGACTTTTAATGCTCACCTAACTTGGGATATAAAAATGCATAAGATTAATTTTAAATTTCCTTAGTAACTACATTGTTTGAATTTTTTTATAAACAATTATCTGTATTTCTTTTAATATTAATCTCAAAAAGAACTCATTTTGAAAAAATTATTCAAAATGAGTTCTAACACATATTTTTTAGTTTTTAAACACGAGTATTCGAACTTAAAATTACTCCAATAATTATTTCAGAAATAAAGTTATCATTTTCACTGTAAAACATTCCATTTTAGTAGCGTTTTAATTTTATTAAACTTGCTACAAATCTTTTTGGACCACTATAAGTAAGTGCCAATATTATTCAGCTTTTTTCACCATAAAGCACACAAGCATACATGGTTCATTGCTATTATTAACGCACCAATGCTCCTCGCCAGCAGGGATTAGTGTTGCATCTCCTGCCTTTTCCACACTGTATTCACCATTACTGTATGTTTCTATTTCTCCACTGAAAATATAAGAATATTCATCTTCATCATGACGGCTCATGCCCACAGTAGGAACACGTTCGCCTGGTAGCAGAGAAATAACACTCATGCTCACTTCTTGAAAATTCCCCTGCTTTGTAAAAAATTTTTTCATTTCATACATTGGCATGCCAATGGGCTCAACTTGATTAATATTAATTTTTTCCATTTCATTTACCACCTATTCTTTTTGAAGTTTTGGATCTAGAAAGTCTCGTAGACCATCCCCTACGAAGTTAGCACCAATCGAAATTGAGAATATAGCTAACCCTGGGAAGGTTGATACCCACCAATTTTGAATAACCTTTGCCCCATCTGATACCATTGACCCCCACTCAGGTGTAGGCGGCTGTGTTCCTAGTCCGAGGAAGCTTAATCCTGAAAACATCAAGATTGCATTCCCTAGATCAAGTGTTGCCATAACCAGTAATGGACCAAAGCTATTCGGTAAAATTTCTAAAAATAGAACTCGAACATGTGAGGCACCCATCACACGAGAAGCGGTAACATACTCGCTTTCTTTTAAGGAGATAACCATTGAACGCATTAATCTTGCATAATTTGGCCACCATATAATGGCCATTGCAATTACAGAGTTTATGATACTTGGACCAAGTGCTGCTGCAATGACCATCGCTAAAATTAGTGGTGGAAATGCCATAATTAGCTCTGAGAAACGCATCATCACCTCGTCCACTTTCCCGCCTTTATATCCTGCAATTCCCCCATAGAAAATACCAAAAGAAAAGGCAATGATCACGGTAATAACACCAGCTGATAAAGAAATTCTAGAACCGTACATAACACGTGAGAATACATCACGCCCTAGCTCATCAGTACCAAAGAAATGTGAAAAGCTTGGTGGCTGGTATCGAATGGTTAAATCTTGTACAGTTGTACTATGTGTAGCGATTAATGGCGCACAAATGACAACGATTATCCAAAATGCACAAATGAATAATCCCAGTTTAAAAAGAAATCCTTTTTGAGTGATAAAAGAGCTAAATTTTCTCATTATTTATACCTCACCCTCGGATCAATAATCCCATAAAGGATATCAATTAGTAGATTAATAACAACATAAATAAAAGCAATTAATAATGAAACACCGCATATAGCTGGGAAATCGAGTGAAACGGCAGATAGGTAGGCATATTGTCCAATTCCTGGCCATGCAAAAATATTCTCAACAAGCACCATTCCACCTAGTAAATTACAAAATCCTATTCCAGCTACTGTAATGACCGGTATCATTGCATTGGAAATCGCATGTTTAACGATAATCCCAGATTCCTTCAGACCCTTAGAACGAGCTGTACGTATGTAATCCATTGACAACACTTCAAGTAAATTAGATCTTGTTTGACGAGCAATTAATCCCATAGTAAAGAATCCTAACACCGTCCCTGGCAAAATCAAATGCATAGCCACATCACCGAATAATTGAAAATTCCCACTCATCATCGAATCTAATAGAAGTAATCCTGTTCCCCCCTCAGGAGTTGTTGCCCGTGCATCAATTCGACCAGGTCCAGGCGTAATGCCTAAAACGGAAGAAAAAATATTGAGCATAATTAAAGCAAACCAAAAGCTTGGGACAGATACCCCACTAATAGAAACAGTACGAATGATATGGTCAATAGCCTTATTTCTGAAAATGGCAGAAATTGTGCCAAATAAAATACCTAATACTAAGGCAATCACCATCGCCACTATCGATAATTCCAATGTTGCTGGGAAGAACTGCATTAAATCTTCAAATACAGGTCTACCTGTACGTATTGATGTACCCAAATCACCAGTCAATAAGTGTTGGAAGTACAGAAGTAATTGACTAAAAAGTGACTGATCTAGTCCCCACTTCTCTTTAAAAGCAGCAACAATTTCAGGATTATTCAATGCACTTTGGCTCAAATTCGCAGCTACCGGATCACTTGGCACTAAATGCGAAAGAATAAAAACGAAAAGTGCCACACCAAATAATAAGAAAAGCAGAAACAATAGACGCCTAGCAATAAATCTAAGCAATTCGGATCACACTCCCAACTAGAATACAACTTCCTAATCAATTTCGCCTCGGCGTAATTGTAGCTGCCGCTTTGCTTTCGCTACAGATAAACAATGCGTCCGGATTTTGAATTGTGCCCGCACAATTCATTCCTTTGAAAATCCGTGACATCCGCCGGAGGCTTTGGGCCAACATGATATTGGTCACTCAGTCGTTGCCACAGGACGTGGCGTTCTTAGACTGAGTTCCGCTATTTCAGTAGGTTTTTGGACACCCTCTGAAAAAGTAATCAAAATCACATTCATCTCACCACCTATAGAGGTGGGAGTCTTCCGCTGAATGAAGGTAATCTCAGGTAAGTAGCTACCGTATATAGTTTCCTACCTACGAGTAGCTGCTTAATTGTAAAAAATTATTTTGAAAGCTTTAATTCATTTAATCGTAATTTATAAAGGTCATTATAAGTAACGCCCTCAAGGTTGGCACCTACAGCAAATGATTTAGGGTGCTGTACTAGGAATGCATATGGACTATTTTCAGCAATTATTTCCTGCATTTTCTCAGAAATTTCTGCACGTTTTGTCACATCAATTTCCACCTTCGCTGGTTCAGCTAAGCTTACTAATTCAGCATTAGCTGAAGCTTCCCAGTTCGCACGTTTTCCTACAATATCTCCTGGAATAAATGCTAATTGGTTGCTTAAATCATAGTAGTCAGGTGACCAATGCATTACTAGGAATGGCGTTTTTCCATTTCGATAGTCTTCAATAACTACCCCAACATCTCCAGTTTGAATTTCCACATTAATATTAATTTTTGCAAGATCTTCTTTTACTTTTTCAGCAATCGTTACCCATGAAAGTCCTTCTGAATCGTAATTAGCAGCTGTTAAAGGGACAGTAAAGCCCTTTTCATACCCAGCCTGCTTCATCAAATCCTTTGCTTTCTCTAGGTCTTGATAATTATCTGGTCTAGATTTTGCACCAATAAAACCATCTTGCACAAATGACATTGGTAATAGTGCGCCATCACCCGCTAATAGCTGGAAGCCTTTATAGTCAAGTGCGTAACGAACAGCTTGCTGAACAAGTGGATCCGCCATTTCTTTTCCTATTTCAGTACTATTATTCATTAATAAGAATGAAATTGTTGAAGTTGGTGAAGATACAACCTTCGCATTTCCACCCTCTTTAATGTTTTTCACTTGGTCAGGTCCAACACTTAATGCTACGTCAATTTCACCTTTTTCAAGTGCTTTAATTTGTGTATTTGGATCTGGAATTTCTTTGATGATAACCTTACTCGCATTCACAGTACCCGTATAATTCGGATTCTTTTCAAGAACCATCTCTGTATTCGGAGTCCACTTCTTCAATACATAAGGACCACTGCCTGCTGATGCCCCATCAAGGTAAGCAGTTGCTGCATCCGTTGTACTTGCATCTGCAGCATCTGAACCACCTTGTTCCTTTACAACTTTGCTATCTACAACTGCAAAGGCATTACTTGTAAGTTTTGAAAGGAAGGATGCATCCTTTTCCTTAAGATTAACAACTACAGTCTTGTCATCTGGCGCTTCCACGCTGGCAACTCCCTCTGCAAGAGCAGAAGCATTGTCTTTTAAATTTATTGTACGATTAAAACTAAATACAACATCCTCTGAAGTTACAGCATTCCCGCTGGAAAATTTACGACCCTCATCTAGCTTAAATGTATACACAAGTCCAGATTCATCTACTGTATATTCTTTAGCAAGTGCTGGCTTTGGTGTAAGGTCTGACCCTTCCAACGTGTATAAATTCTCATATGTTGCATAGAAATAGAAATTCCCAAACACTTCATAAGCACGAGCTGGATCTAATGTTTTCCAGTCGGAAGCAACCCCAATAACAATTGTATCCGTGTTAGATGTGCCTCCAGATTCATTTGTTTTTTCTTCATCTTTACTACAGGCGAAAAGTGATAGAACTACTACCAATAGGATTGAAAGTAAAGAAATTTTTTTCATCATCTAAGTTCTCCTTTTATAAAAAATTTATAGTTTTACTTTGTCTGCAAATGACATGCTGCAAAGTGCTTACTATCTGTTTGGATAAAGATAGGCTCCTGTGTTTTGCAAATATCCATTGCTACAGGACATCTTGTATGAAACCGACATCCGGCAGGCGGATTAGATGGACTTGGAACATCCCCTGTAAGAATAATCTTTTCTCGATGTTCATCCGTGATATCTGGAACTGAGGACAGGAGCGATTTTGTGTAAGGATGTTGCGTTTTTTCATATAGTTGATCGCGAGTAGACAATTCAACTATTTTACCTAAATACATTACAGCGACTCGGTCACTAATATGGTGAACAACACTTAGATCATGCGAGATAAATAGATAAGTAAGGTTCAATTGTTTCTGTAAATCCTCTAGCAAGTTAATGACCTGAGCTTGAATCGACACATCTAAAGCTGAGACAGGCTCGTCACACACTATAAGTTCTGGATCTAGTGCCAATGCTCGAGCAATTCCCACCCTTTGTTTCTGCCCTCCAGACATTTCATGAGGAAATCTATCAAAGAAACGATTTGCTAGACCAACCATTTCCATTAGCTCTTTAATTTTTGCTTCACCATTTGGTATTTTATGAATTTTGAATGGTTCTAATAAAATTTGCTTAATGGTTCTACGTGGATTTAAGCAAGCAGATGGATCTTGAAAAATCAGCTGTGCCTTTTTAGCAAAATTTTTCCGTTTTGATTTTGAAAACTTTGTAATATCTTCGCCATTAAATAAAATTTCAGATCCCTGGTCAGGTGTATATAGACCTAGCAATGTTCTGCCCAGTGTACTTTTACCGCATCCACTTTCACCGACAAGACTAAAAGTTTCACCCTTTTTTATCGTAAAAGAAACATCGTCTACTGCTCTAAGTAGGCCTTTTTTTCCATCTGGGCTTTTGATATGAAAGGTCTTTTTCAAGTGTGAAACCTCTAAAATGTTTTCTGTCCCATTGCTGTTCGATACCGCTGCTATATTATTGGAATTATTTTGTACCATTCACATCACCGCCCCTTTCAGATCCGTCATAAATGAAGCATTTTACTTCACGACCATCCTCTAGTTGAAATAATGGTGGGGATTCCAATTTGCATTTCTCTGTTGCAAACTTACAGCGAGGATGAAAACTGCAACCTCTTGGCATATTCAGTGCATCAGGGACACTACCCTCAATCGCCTCAAGTCTTTCCACTTTACTGGAAATTCTAGGTATGGCATTAAGTAATCCTTTTGTATACGGATGAAGAGGATCAGCAAATACTAACTCAGTTGGACTTTTTTCAACAATTTGTCCAGTGTACATAACAACTACTTTCTCACACATTTCTTTCACAACACCCAAATCATGAGTGATCATAATAATACTCATATTCCTCTTTTTCTTCAGACTGCTCATTAAATCTAGAATTTGCGCTTGTATAGTAACATCTAATGCAGTAGTAGGCTCATCAGCAATTAATAGTTTGGTATTACAGGCTAAAGCGATAGCTATCATAATTCTTTGTCGCATACCACCAGACATTTGATGTGGATATTCATGAAATCGCTGCTCAGGAGAAGGGATTCCTACCATTCTTAGTAATTCAATTGCTTGTTTTTTTGCCTCTTGTTTACTTACATCTTTTTGGTGAATCAAGATTGGCTCCATAATTTGCTTACCACAAGTATGTAAAGGATTAAGTGAGGTCATCGGCTCTTGAAATATCATTGATATAGAATTTCCTCTAATCTTCCTCATTTCACGAGGTGAGAGTTTTAACAAATCTAAACCATCAAAATCAATACTTCCTGTGATTTCAGTATTAGCATTTTGTAAAAGTCCCATTATCGTAAGGGATGTAACACTTTTGCCACTACCACTTTCACCAACGATTCCTAATGAACTCCCTTGGGCTAATTCAAAGTTTAAATTATCTACTGCTTTGACAACACCTTGGCGTGACTTAAATTTAATCGTCAAATCCTCCACTTTTAGTAATGTCATCAATTTCACCTCTTTCAAAAATATATTGTTTAAAATAACTACGAATTAGAAGACTGATAATTCAGAAAATTAAACAGGAGTTTGCTTAAGGAACATTCCATTAACTATTGCCCGCAGTCTTGTCGAAAAGGTACTTAAAATCTAAAAAATAAATCCGTTCTAAAATTCCCTTTTTTGTTCAGGGAAACCTTACTCGTTTAATTAAAAATTACTGGCGTGATTACGGAAAGTAATACAGTTTCTTGGTTTAAAGGATTTTCCCATATATGAGTTAGATTTGAAGGAAAATGGATGGCTTCTCCTTCACGCAAATAATATTCCGTCTGATCAACAGTGAATAATACAGCCCCCTTTAGAACGTAATAAAATTCTTCACCTGGATGCTTAAATGGTTCATTTTCTTTTTGGAAAGGCTTTATTGTGACGAGAAATGGCTCTATTTTTCTATCTGGAAAGTTATTACTTAATCTAACATAAGTAGAATCAGAGCTTTCTATTTTAAAAGGTTTTTGATTTTGCTTTTTCACTGCGTAATTTAGATCTTCCGTCTCCTCGAAGAAATGAATCATCTTCACGCCAAATGCATCAGCAATTTTTTTTAAAGAGGTGATAGCTAATGATGATGTTCCTCTCTCAATCTGGGATAAGAAACTAACTGATAATTCCGTCTTTTCACTCAATTCCTTTAAAGTCATACCTTGTTCAAATCTTAATTGCTTTATTTTTTGAAAAATTTCTTCCATAACTTAACTCCTTTCTCTTAAAAGAAGAATAATTACTGTATAACCGTAATTTATTACAATCTTATCATAATTTTTTAAAATGTAAATTAATATTTAAAATATTCTCTATATTCATAATATAATATTTTTTCAAAATACCTTTACTTTATAGCGACAATACCATAAGAGATTCGTTGATTTTAATTAAATAAACCGTAATTGGGAGCACTGGGAATGCTGTCTATAAACGAGTGGGTAGAAATAAAGGATGGATATATTGGTTTATAATCAACCAATAAAGTAGGCTATCAGAAATTATAGTGAAAACAGAAAGTGGAAAAGAACATTTTAAAAAATATTGTACTTTTCAGGTCGTTAGAAGGAGTTTTAATAGCAGGTGGGTTTTAATAAAACTGTAAAAGGATGATGTTAAATGAAAAAAAATTAAATAGTCTGCTCCATGATGAACAGATTAATAGTTTTTATTTAAAGGATCTTCCAAGCTCATTTTTGACAACAAAAAAAGAATCTGTTTGAAATAATTAATCAAATTCGATTCTTTCTTTGTGGAGTATTATTAAGTTTGACAATTTTCTTCTGTAGAACTTCAATAAACGCGCTCTCAATTGAGTTGTTTGCTAGGGGTTGGCCATCTATGATAAGTATTGTAACCATCGGAATTGGTTTGTTCTCTTTCATTTACTTTAATTCGAATGGACATCCCATCTCCTATATTGGTCTTGATAGAAAACTTGCCATTAAAGGCCCGTACCCTCTCTTGCATCCCCCTAATCCCCATTGAATCGGCAAGAATGATTTCATCCATTTTACATCCTATACCATCGTCAAAATAATTGACTTCAAAACCTTCTTTGGCTTCTAAGAGATGAATTTCAACAATGTTAGCATGCGAATGTTTCAAGGCATTATTCAATAGCTCTTGGAAAAGACGATAAATCATTAAGTTTAAACGTTCATCCTCTAAATAAAGACGATCAATGGTGTAAATTAAAACAAATTCAGCACGTTTATGAACTTTTTGAATAAGTTTCTCGAGCGCTGCATTTAAACCTAATGTATCTAATAGTGGCGGTTTTAAATTTTCACAATATCCTCTTAAATCATTTAACGATGCAATCATATGATCATGAACTTTTGAAAGTTTCATTTGTATATTTGTTTTTTTCTTTGCATGAATAACTACATCCATTTCCCTTGCAATATGTAGCTGTTCTTGTAAAATCGTATCGTGTAACTCTTGTGCCAATTGATACTTTTCTTCTTCAAATCGTAGCCAAAGTAGCTTATTAAGCCACGGTAACTGATTATTATCGGCTTCCTTCATATGCTTTAATTGTTCTAAAAGATCTTCAACCATTTTCGTATTTTCTATAAAATTATTTAAATATAGAAGCAATAATTCAAGCCATAATAATTCCTCATCCTTTAGATAAATAGATTTATTATGATCTACGACTAATATTCTTTTATAATTTACATCTTGGTGTATAAAAGCAATATAAAAATGCTCTGTTTTCTTGATATCCCCCAAGCGTAGTTTTTCTAGTAATACTTCATCCATTTGATTTTGTGTATATTCTTTTGATTTGCTCGTTGAAGTAACGGCATGTGTGTGAAAATCATAGGTGAGGACATAAACATGATGAATCTCAAGGTGCAGGGAGACTTCCTGAACAAATCTTTCTAGTAAATCTTCAATTTTCACCACTCTACCTATACTATCAATGGTCGTATACATTCTATGGATATAATCTCCTTTTGTTGAAAAAAGGATTTTTCGCTTATGATAATCTATTTTTTCTTTAAAATAGAACAGGGCTATTAAAGAGAGGAAGGAAAAAAAGAAAATTTCCGTCATTCTTGAAATAGCTAGATCAGTTATCCAGTAGAGACCTATTAATAGCCAAACTGTAAAAGCAAATGAAAAATTAAAATAATGACGAAAACGAGTTATATAGTACTCCATATCAAATATCCGTTCAGTGAGCTGTGTAAATATGAAACTGTATGGTATAAGCAACAAAAATAAGGAGCATATATCAGCAGAAAGTATATATTTATGAAAAATAATTTGCGGTATGGCAAACAAAAAAAGGAATGGTAAGAAAGGGCTAATAATACTTAATAAAAAAATTTTCAATTGAGGGGTTTTATATTTTGAATAGCCTATCCCTAAAATACCAAAAATTATTAATAACAAAATAAAAAATAACCACAAGGTAAAAATAGAGAATAAAGTATTTGTAAATGGGTGGATGATGCTAAAAATACTAAAAGAAGAAACTATTGATAAAGGGAGTATATATATTATTTTAATGTTGTTGATAAATAACCATTTTAAATTCAAAAATAAAAAATAATTTCTTAAAAAGTGAATCAAAAGAACAAGACAAAGTATCATACTACTTCGATTCACAACTGTTCCAACACTATCTAACATTCCTGATGCACCAATACTAACATATGCCAACGATACTGTAAGAATAAACAGAGTAAGTAAATTTATTAAACTCGAATTCTTTTGTTTCTTATATAAGTAGAGAGAAACAATTAAACTTAATAAAAAATAACATGCTGGTAAAAAAAATATATACAAAAATTGTTCAGGAATATCTAATGGTGCTATTTGTAAATGAATTAACTGTCCATCTTCATGGTTCAGAAACTTTAACTCTTTAGCTACTCTAATTACAGGATCGTATTTAATAATATTTAATTCATTAATATTGTTACCATCAATTTCTAAAATAATATCCCCTGCTGAAATCTTTTGCTTATTTGCCCATTCCTTATAATATGGTTCAATAATTAACCATTGTCCATTCTCTTCTTTCAGTTTAATTCCTAAATAAGGCGTGCTATAAGTAACAGAAAGCAAATAGCTTCCTAATATAAGATAAGTACTTATAGCAAGCCAAAGCCAATTATTTTTCAAATAGTTTAATGCCAGAAGCCCGTTTCTAAACATGTCTCATCCTCATCAAAGGATGTTATGATTGCCTTCTGCTCAAGCTCTGTAACACCAACTAGAGAAGCCTTATTTTCTTTTAACAATGTAAGTAGTGACGGGTTTTTTTCCAAATACTGAATCATGTTAATCATAAAATCTCCTCATTTCATTAGTTTTTATAGTTACATTTTCTAATATTATGGATTAATAATCCATAAATGTAACTACACCTATATTATACTTTTATTATCCAATTTTTCAACGATATTTTCTAAAAAATGCTAAAATTTAATATATTAGGAGTTGATTTTGCTAAAAACAAGCTTTATCTCCTTCATTTTTTGACAATTTAATTTTAGGTGTCGATATAAACTAGCTCAAATTCTAATTTTTTTGCCCTTATAAGGAATTAAATGATTTGAATATTAATTTCAAAATCATACTGAAATCTTTTCAAATACTAACTACCTATTTCATTCATCTTTTTTGGACTCCTAATGACATTTGAATAACACCAAAATGGGAGCACCTTTTTCGCTTTCCCAAAGCTCAACAAAAAAGCAGTATCCATTAGGGAAATTATCTAAATACGCTTCATCATCAAGGCAGATATTATTTTTAAACTTCGAATACCATTCAGACCTAACATCATTTATTAATAATTTCTCTAACTTGCCTTTCTGTCCTGTTTGATAGTTACAGATAAATACCTGTTCCACTATGCTATTAAAAATCATTTCTTCAAGTTGCTGTAACGTAGGAGTATCAGGGTAAAGTTTACTTGAAACTAATGCTTGATCGTTATAAATCTGATTTTTGTATTTGTCTATGAAATAGCCTTTTCTTCTCAATAAAGCTCAACCCTTTTTTTACTGTCGTTTTCAATTTTAAATTCAGATAGACATTTCTTGTCATTTCAAAAAATAAAACGCCCGTATTTTTTATATGTTGTTATAATAAATTCAAAACAAAGGAGGTTTTGAAAATAATTACTGCTATTGTTGTTGTAATTGGAGTTATGTCCATGGGATTAATCATTTTCGGGGTATTCAATATTGTTATAAAGAAAAAGAAAATCATCAATATGTATACACCATTTGACGATTTAACTAGAGGAACTAACAATACAAACAGTGATAAAGATTTACAGGAACAGACAAAGTATATAGATCCTGTTGAAAAAGATGAATCAAAATAATTCACATAGTGGGTTTATTCTACTAGAGTTTTTAAAAGAGAAAGATTAACTATTTATTCCATCTTTCTCTTTTTAAATTTGAGGTTTAGAAACTATGATACTACCACTAAAGTTACCGCTTCAGTAACGCTTTATAAACGGTAAATTACAAATTTCCTTGGATTACCTATGGTTATCACCTCGGCTACTTAGTCAAGAAATTCAGCGCTGGATAGGTTTAAGTATTCCATTACACTAGCAAACTAACTAATTAGTCAAATATCGAGAGCAATGCTTGCCAAATTGGTATGTCCACTCCACATGAAGGACAGTTTGTCTCACCAGCCAGATATGGCAAATGGCGAGCGAGACCGTGTTCGCCAATCGCCATCACTTGATCCGCCAACATTGCTTGATCTTCATCCAAATACTGAGATGCAGGTATAACTATTTGAGCCTGTTGTTCTTCTTCAAACACAGGGTCTTGCGCAAATGCCTGTATGTGCCCATTCTCTTCATTCGGCCACAGATATACTTCCTGGTTGCACTCTTGACACACTGCAATGTACTCATCTCCTGCCGTAAATGTTAACAGCATATTCGCCACCTTGTACGATCCCCGAAAGGCTGAATCGGCGATAAGAATATAACGCTTCTCCACATCATCAATTGGAGCAAGAGCAGTGTGGGTAACCACCTCTTCACTTAATGAAGCTACATCACGTATGGCCTCCATATATCCACTGTAGATGTCCTCACAGATTGATGCTCCTACATCCTCAGCGAGTTCCGCCCAAGCTGTAGGATACGGTGTTGAGTCGCTCTTGTCACGGCTTGCTTCAATGATGCCGCATGTAATAAAAAGATCGCGCTGCACTTCAGGATCTTTCGTCAAACGAGCCATCTTTGCTAAATAAGGAACAGCCGCATAGGTGACCGTATAAATCGTGTTCTGATGAAACAAGTATTCCTGAAAGAGTTCATCAGCCGTTTCTTGGTTATACTCCTGCATCAACTGCTGTAGCAGCATTGGTACGTTCTCTCCAGATCCATAAGGTCCCATCAGCTTCCCCCATGTATCGCTAGTCCATTCAAGCAAAGTAAGCGCCTCCTTTTTTCCCTTTTAGATTGTCTGCTTTTCCAAAAAAGCTTCTCTTGTATTCATCGATAAGTATAAGCATATATTTACTATGTCGTTGGAATTTTTCAAAATCTCTACATACTCAACGGGACTTTTTCCTTTGAATTTTATTTTTAATCAATTTTAGAGCAAAAAAAAGCATATTTTAGAAATCCTAAAATATGCTTTTTGTTTATTTTTGTATTTTTCCCTTTAACAAGGTAAATCCTATATCCCTTTGGGGTTCACTTCGTTTTTATAATGTTCTGCTAAAGCATTTGCAGCAATAATTGCTTGATACACATCATCGGGAGTAACTGGATGTGGCATATTCTTCATGGTATCCTCTTCAGCACATGCAGCTTCTGCTACTTTTCTCCATTCTTCTTCTCGGAATTCATCCATACCAAGATCATTTAAAGTTAATGGTAAACCAATTTCTTTAATAAATTGAATAACAGTTGCAATTTCCTCTTTCGGTGCACTTTCTAAAACAAGCTGTGTTAATAAACCAAATACTACTTTTTCACCATGTTGTGCACGATGAAGTGATGGAACGGCAGTCATTCCATTGTGAATTGCATGTGCAGCAGCTAAGCCACCAGCTTCAGCACCAACACCACTTAAATAAATGGTCGCTTCAATTGTATTTTCAACTGCAAGCGTAGTAATTCCTTGATTCACGGCAATTTTAGCTTGTAGACCATATTCTAAAATAGTGTCATAACACATTTTAGCAATTCCAAGTCCCGATAGTGTAGGCTTTAAATTCACCAAATTATCACCATTTTTACGGTAGCATGCTCGTGCTTCAAAATAAGTAGCAAGAGCATCACCAATACCAGCTACAAAAAAACGTGTTGGTGCAGCTGCTAAGATCTTTGTATCTGCTAACACAATATCAGGGTTTGAGGGTAAGAACAAATAACGATCAAATGAACCATCAGAATGATAAATAACAGCTAGTGCTGTACATGGTGCATCAGTTGAGGCTATAGTTGGAAAAATCACAACAGGTAATTGCTCATAATAAGCAGTAGCTTTAGCTGTATCTAATGTTTTTCCACCTCCAATACCCACAATGATATTTGCCCCTGATTGTCTTACTGCCTCTCGGTGTTTATCAATTTCTTCTTGTGTAATTTCATAATTGAATTTCACAAATTCACTTTTAAATCCCTCATTTCCAAAAGACCTACCAGCTTCTTCCTTTGCTCGTTCAAGTATAAACTCATCACATATTACATAAGCATGGTCACCATAAATCTTTGTGTAATTAGGTAATGCTTCTAATAAATTTTGACCCACTATGAATTTTTTAGGTGATGTAATGGACTTCGGTTTTTTTAACATCTAGAATATTCCCTTCATAATCAGATTTCTTATGTATTATTTACTGTTAGCAAAAAAATATTAAGAAAAAAAAGAACTTCTATATTGTTTTAGACTATCTCCAAAAAACATCGAGACAATAGCCAAATATGTATGTATAGATTTGTTTACGGCAAAATTAGTGCACCTATTTGATAAAAGTATTGTCCTCTTTTGTACATACATGAATTACTCCAGTTCTACTGACATGTACAAGCACATCTTTAATTTCACTTTCTAAAACCTGTTCTATTGCATATTTAATTTCCCATTCCTTAACCTGGCCATTAGTATTAGAAATGCTCGCATGATTCACCCTTTTATCTTTAATATGTACAATTATTGTCCCTTTGCGTTCGTAGACTTTTATAACGCTTCCAATAAAATCAGCTGTAACTTTATCTACGTCAACGACTCCTTCATTTGTTATATCCCGAAATATTCTTTTTGAAAATTGATAGATTATAGCCATTTTATTTCCCTCCACCAGCTTAGTCTCAATTGAATGCTTGGAATTACGTTGGTAAATAGCTAAATTACCCCAAACAGCTTTATAAATTTTGCTCAAAATTGAATGGAAAGCACTTGTTAAAATTCCAAAAAACAAAAAAATTAGACTCAAATCTCACATCATTTGAGTCCAATCTTTTTGCGCAATGAATAACATTTGTCATGTTACATTAATAAAATAACATATCGTTCTGAACAATTTCTAAACAAGCGACAGCGGAATGAAAACAATGCAATTATAATGATTACATAAATACCTTCTTAAAGCAGAACAATCACCCTCGTATTATATAACTGAAACACATCATCCCTTAGACTCAATCCACTTAGCTATGACAATAAAACAAAAAAATAGAAAATATTATTGTAAGCTAGCAAAAATCGGTATAAAGGTGATAAAATAGCTTAATAAAGGGGGATGCAAACATGGGGAAATTAAGCAAGAGGAATATATTATGGATTGTGCCAATTGGGATCCTAGGGGTATTTTGGTACTTTTACGGTCCACAAAAGGACATTACAGATAATGAATATATTACATACGTTAAAAATTATTCCATTGAAAACAATCAAAAATCGTTAGAATCTGGATTGGCAAGTGCTTGTAAAAATCCATACTGGGTATATTTTGAAACGCAAAAAGGGCAAAAGGTTGTAGAGTTTAAAGGAGATTGTCCAATCAGTCATAAAGAAAAGAAAGTGAATATTCAATTTTTAGTAGATAATGATAGAACAAAGGTATGGTACGGTGCTATGCTAGTTGATAATAAAATGCAGGATGAAGAGGTTCGAGACAATTACCTCCTCACTCTAGCTGGTGACTAATGGTGAAAGCTCTCGTTTAAAAGCAAAACGAGAGCTAATTTAAAATGATAGGATTAATCAATCGTAAATGCGGATTGGATCATCCCTCGATGATAAAAAAACGTAAAAACTATCTTTATTTCACTGCTTTCCAAATCGTCCATCTATCCTTTTCAACTATCGCACTGGCTACGTCCAGTGAATCATCTATATACTTTACTAATTGATGCAGCTCTTCCTCTTCTAATTCATGTAAAATACTTCTACCTGTTCTATTCCTAATATCTTGGAGTAATTGTGCTTTTTCCTCATAGACTTTTCTTGTTTCCCACAGCTTGACTTCCTGTATCTCCTTAAATCCAATTTCCTTTAGTGTTTCCATTACTTTTTCACTACTATGTCTACGCGTTATTTCATGCTCCTTTAATTTAGGGAAATACTCGAAGAAATATCCTCGTATATGACTGGCATCGCCTTTTAAAAGACAGTCTTCTGGTGTACGGTCCTGGATAATATAGATTCCATCATCCTCCAATATTCGATACGCCTCTTGAAAACATGCCTTTAAATCTTGAATATGATGAATTAATGCTCGTTCGAGAATTACCTGAAAGCTACTGTTGTCTAAGCCTGTATCCAATGCATTTCCCTGCTTAAATGTAATATGATGATAATCCTTACAATTTTCCCTCGCTCCCACCAACATAGCCTTAGAAAAATCTACACCGATGACAGAAGCTACGCCCAATTCTACTAATGCCTTAGAGTAAATTCCTCCACCACATCCAATATCAGCAGCTCTAGAAATATTTACTAGCGGAACAAGCTTTTTAATCGTTTCCATCCATGAGAAATCAGCATACCGAGTTGTATACGTTGATTGATTGTTCATATTGCGAAAATCAATGCCCATCTTCATCACTCTTTTCGAAATTTATATGGATAATCTTGTATTCTTATTATAAACCCCTTCTGAACATTAAAAAAATTAATGTTAATTATCATTTTCAATAAGTTAAACTTATCAAAAGCACAATAAACAACTCATGCTATTCAAATATTAGCATGAGTTGTTTTTATAATGATCAAACTATAACCGAATCTACAGACTGAATGATGTGACGTTCTAATATTCTAATTTCTTTATTTAGTTTAACAATAGCCTCTTCTATTTGTTCAAAGCGTTCCCCATAACGAGCGCTTCCATTTTTGGTCTGCATCATTTCCCTTAATGACGCCTGACCTAAGTATAATTCTTCTAGCAAATCTAACTTTTGAAAATAAGCTGTACTGTATTGTAATTCCATCGGTATAAAGCCCCTTACCTATTCCTATTTTTTCTTTCCTAACACCTAGCTTCTTATTAGCACTATAACCGAAAAATGAATCTACAAAACTACTACAATACCACTATTTAATAACCAATAAATGGCGTTAAATAAGATGATGAGCTTCATCCTTTAAAATGGAATAAATAAATGTATCGTATGCCTCACCGTTTTGGTACATATAGTCTCTGAGAATTCCTTCCTGTTGAAACCCTATTTTCATAAGCAATTGATTAGAAGCCTCATTTTCTTTAAATACAACAGCTCCTATTCGCGTTAGCCCCATGTCATTAAAGCCATAAGAAATTACTTTAGTTACCGCTTCCAATGTATAGCCCTTTCGCCAATAATCTGGATGAATTTCATAGCCAATTTCGGCTCGTTTATGTGTTGAAGACCAAACATTGAAACCAACAGTACCGATAATTCCCTTTGTTCCTTTTCGTTCGATGCCCCAACGTATCCCCCTTTTTTCAGTGAAGTTTTTTGAAAAAAGCGTTATTAATTTTTCTGCTTGCTTAAATTCTGTAAATGGTTCTTGCCCATAATATCGTGTCACTTCCTTATGAGAAAAACAATGAAAAATGCTTCTTGTATCCTCCAGTGTCAGCTCACGTAAAATAAGTCTTTCTGTCTCTAAAATGGGAAACATATAACTCCTCCTTCAATCTATTCTATTCATAGTAATTATTGCTATATATCTAAAGTTAAATTATACTATATAAGACTATGCACTCCTACTTCAAGCATATTAAGGTGATAACATGACATCCTATGAACGTATACTAATAATGGTCCCGCCTTTTCCCTAGCTACTCTAATCTACTCTTTCATTAAAAAGTAGATTTTGCTTGTAGGAGGGCAATAAGTTGAAAAAACATGTAGCACCATCTTTACTATTAATGATTGTACTTGTGGCATTTCCACAAATTAGTGAGACAATCTATTCTCCATCTCTTCCTGATATTTCGCACGCATTGAATACTTCAAATAGTGCCGTACAGCTCACTTTAAGTATTTATTTTATAGGGTTTGCCATAGGTGTATTTTGTTGGGGATGGCTTTCTGATTTTATTGGACGTAGACCGGCAATGTTAGGCGGTTTAATTTTTTATGGAATTGGCTGTTTCATGTGTTTTTATGCTGAAACGATATCTTTTCTATTGGTTAGTCGATTTATTCAAGCTTTTGGAGCAGCAACAGGCTCCATTATTACGCAAACAATTTTACGGGAAAGTGTTTCTGGTAGTAGAAGACATGCAATGTTTGCACAAATTTCTGCCGTCATTGCCTTTACCCCTGCAGTGGGACCACTCATTGGTGGCTGGGTCGATCAAGCACTTGGCTTTAGAGCCGTATTCTTTGTTCTCATCGCAATGAGTATGTTGCTTTTTATCTACACCTATTTGAGGCTACCTGAAACAACAGATATTTCAACGAGAAAAAGAATCGCTATTTTTCCAGTTGTAAAGCGCATTCTTTCATCTCCTAAAGTTCTTGTTTTTGGCTTGTTGATTGGTGGCATAAATGGTTTGTTATTCAGTTACTATGCTGAGGCACCTTTTATTTTTATTGAGCACTTTCATATATCTCCAGGTCTCTATGGATTTCTTGGCATCTTTGTGGCACTTGCCTCTATTATTGGAGCAATGATTTCTAAAAGACTCGTCATCAATTTTAAGCCTGAAAAAGTAATCCATTTGGGCTGCTATGTGATGATTGCTGGCGCTTTTTTACAATTAATCGTTAGTATATTACCATTATCTAGCCATGTACTATTTTGTAGCATAATAGGTACTATATTTATTATGTTATTAGGGGCAGGTATTGCTTTGCCCAATTGCTTAAGCTTAGCTCTTGTCAGCTTTCAAGATGTGATTGGTACAGCAGGTGCTATTTTCAGCTTAGGCTATTACCTGCTGGTGAGTCTTATAACTTCTGGCATGAGCCTCTTGCATAATGGCTCCTTACTCACAATGCCTCTATATTTCATGATTTTAACAATGATTATGTTAATCTTCGGAAGAAAATTTATAGTTTAAATATAGTAGCGGGCATATTTAAGCATTAGAACTTCCACTATAAGCCACCCTATTTTTTTCGGGGTGGCTTTCCTGTTATTGAAAATAGTGATCAACAACCTCCTCAGCAGAATGAAAAACAATATTGCTCTGTGTCTTATAAATAAATTTCGGTGACATACAGGCTTTTTCAAGACTTTTGGCTTTCTTTAATTTATCCGTCATCTGCTCGATAATTTCTGAGTAGCCATCAAGATTATTGGATATCTTCGGTATCATCGAATCTGTCATATCTAAAACTATGGAAACTTGATCTTCTGCATAATTATTTAAATTAATGAAAAAGCACTCCTCCAAATTCTTCGAATGCTTATCAATATTGATAACAGCCTCTTGATAATTGGCAATAAATCCTGTGGATGTCTTAGTAATGGTAAAGCCTTGTTCTGTTAATTTTTTATCCATAGCATCTAACAATTTATTAACTTCCTCGTCCATTTTAGGCGTTACCGTTGATTGTATTAAATCATCACAATTCTGATAAATAGTATCAATCTCTGCTTGCTTTTCAACAAGTAATTTAAAATTCGACATCGAATACACACGAAATCTCCCCTTTTTTATAAGTTTGACATTTGGGAGAGTTTTTTAGTCATCTTTCAGCTATATATTTTTATAGCTCTTATGTATTAGAGCGTATTAGAAAAAAGGGAGAAATTCAAAAGTAGAGTGGATTAGACTTCTTTAAAGACATTTCTGTAAATTATAAATAGTATAAAGCCTATAACACAACTTATTTGGTTTAGTATTACGTCGTCTATATCACAACTACCTAAAAAGAAAATTAATTGGAGAATCTCTATACTACATATCATTAATAAACAGTTAGTCATGGTTTTAATTATATTACTTTGAGAAGGAAAGACTATGGGTATTAAAAATCCCAAAGGTATAAAAGGAATGATATTTCCAAGGATATTTATAAAAGCTACGCTATAATCCATATCACTTATATAAGTTTCAATTGTTCTAAAAGGAACAACATTTATACCTGGTCCGCGGGTATAATTAGTCCGTATTGTATCGATAAGATGGTTAATATTTCCATCGAACTTAATCACCACAAAATTAAGCAACAATAATATGTATATAACAAATATACTTTTCCAAATAGTTTTATTAAACAACACTCTTAAAGACCTCCATCAAGTTAAAAAAAGAACATTGAATAATGTTCTTTTTTTAAAATTTTAAGAAATAGATCCATCAAATGAATAAGTTTTGTAGCAACTGGGAACTTAACATAGAATTTGGTAGAAGCACTTAGTCCAGAAAAGTTGCTGAATCAGAATTGCTTTCTGTCAATATACCTTATGAATCAGTTACAATTTGTGTTAATCAAGTAATTTCACCATTGTATAATAACTACTACCAGGCGGATAATCTTTAATTTCTCCAACGACCTGATAGCCTCTCTGCTCATAAAATGTACGTGCTTGAAACTCATATGTAGTTAACAATGCCCTTGTTGCACCCATTTCCTTGGCTGTTTTTTCTGCTGTGTCTAATAACTGTCCACCGATGCCTTTTCCACGGTAATCTTTACTAAACCAAAACTTATTAATTTCAACCCATCCCCAATAAACCTCCGCCGTGATGCCACCAATCCATTGTTGCTCATTATCAGTGACGATGAGATTTAAGGGACGTATCGAACCCTTTTGTCTGCTTTCCTGATGGTATAGTGAATGTTCATCATTATAGTCACGAATTTTAGCATTTAAAAAATTAGTGAAATCATTGTGCTTCTCTTGTAAAATTTCAACCTGATAGTCCATCTAATTTCTCCTTTCAGTCCTGGTAACGCTTCATTAGCTTATCTTGATGAGCGTTGAAAATTTCTTCTAAGGAAATATCATACTTATTAGCGATTACAATAATATTTCCTAAAACATCTCCAAGCTCCTCTATTAACTCTTGCTTATTTTCTTCATACGATTGAACCTTTTCGTCTGGTCTGTCTCTGCCAATTTCTAAAGCTCGAATAGCTCTTGCCACTTCTCCGGTTTCTTCAGCAAGAAAACCAATGCGAGTAAAAATATTCAATTCAGACCATCCACGCGTATCATAGTATTCCTTTATCCATTGCTGGAATTCATTTATTTCCATTTTTCAGTCCTCCATTTCATTCCTCTCAAAATTAAATTATACTATAATACGAAACTTCTATCAGTGGACATTTTTATCACTGATTGGTGTGTGAAATCGAGAGATACAGGTAGATTTTAAAGATATTCCCTGTTAATCGGAGGAAACAATCAATTTGATTTGGAGGAGCTATATATGAATAGTATTGCAGTATTTTGTGGATCAAGCATTGGAGCTTCAGAGGCCTATCGTGAAGGGGCTATTCAACTTGGCAAGGAATTAGCCAAGCGACAAATTACCTTAATTTATGGAGGAGCTAGTGTTGGAATCATGGGTACAGTTGCAGATACAGTTCTGCAGGAAGGTGGTAAGGTCATTGGCGTTATTCCTACATTACTGGAGGAACGAGAAATCTCACATCAGCATTTAACAGAGCTGATTGTGGTCAATACGATGCATGAACGAAAAAGTAAAATGATGGAGCTAGCTGATGGCTTTATCGCATTACCTGGTGGCCCTGGTACATTGGAAGAGTTATTCGAAGTATTTACATGGAATCAAATTGGTCTTCATCAAAAGCCATGTGGCATTTTGAATATCAATCATTATTATGATTTACTAATTTCATTCTTTGACCATATGCAGAATGAGCAATTTTTACAAGCACATAATCGTGATACATTGCTAGTTGACGACAATATTGCGGCACTCTTAGATAAATGCGCTACCTATGTGCCACCTGCAGTTAAAACATACCAGCTTTCAAAATAAAACTATTACTGCATGGTATTATTTTTTACCATGCAGTTCACCCATTAAAAAGTCAGCATAAGTATTTCCCCGTATCACTCATTTACTACATAATCCTTTATCCTATACTTCTTTACGATTTTTCACAGCTACTACTGCAATAATAACCATGATTAGCTTCACCACCAATATAATTATGTAAATGCTAAACGATATAATGGCTGGCAATAATACTAGCCACCAAGACCAAGAAATAACATCTGTAAGCTTTAATACTATAAAAACAACTGTTAAGACTTCTGCAATTCCCACAACGTCCCCACCAATCGACTTTAAATTTTTCTCTACAAAAGAAAGCTACCATTAGTATTACTATAATACAACGATTAAAACATACCTTACTATGTTAACTTTTTGAAAAACACGGAACCTTTCTGCTGGTAAATCGTATAGATATTGGAAACACAATTTCAGTCATAAAGGAGACAACCAAAGATGAAAAAACCGGTTAAAAAAACTTGGATGATGGCTTCAGCATTAACATTAGGATTAGCTGTTTTGACACCACTTCAGGCAGGAGCTACTTCTGTGCAAACACCCAACAATGCTACAGTTCAAATGGAACAGCAAATTACTGGGACAATTACAGATAATTACGGAGATGGGATCAATCTTAAAGGAAAAGATGGAAAAAATTACTTTATTAGCTTCTATAAATTTTCTAAGGAACAATTAGAAAAAATAAATTTAGCAGAGGGACAAGAAATCACAGTAGAAGGTTCCATTGTTGACAGTTATTCTGATTTCTACACATTTGAAGTTTATAAAAGTGATCTGCCAAAAGAAATAACAGCAGAGGAACTAGCAAAATTAGAAAAGTTGTTTAATGAGATTAAAAGACTTGAAAAAGAAGCTAGTGTGCTTGAAGATACTTCTTCAGAAGCGGCAGAAAAGAAATACGATGAGATTGCTAAAATCTATGAGGATATGTATAAAATCACAAAGCCTTACATCTTAGCTAGCTGGGAGCCTCAATCCTTTGATGAGTATTTACAAGATTTTGGATTTAGTGAAAATAATATCGTCATTGATGCCGAGGACAAAAAACAGCTTAAGGTAATTTATGATGAATGGGTGAAACTTGCAAAAGCTGGTATTGAAGAAGACAAGGCAGATGAAAAATTTGAAGCTTTTTATACAATTCTTCAACCTTATTTAGATAAACTTTATCCTCCACAAACATTTGAAGAATATATGGCAGACACGGAATTAGCTATTCCTGCCGAAACGTTAGCCAAGCTAAAAACAATCTATGACGATGCTCAAAGGGCAGAAAAAGATAAAAATGATGAACTTTCTGAAAAGCTATGGACTGAATTTTATCATATTATGGATGAATTCTATACACCACAAACATTTGAAGAGTACATGGCTGACTTTGCTTTCGAAGTGAGTGAGGCTGATAAAAAGCAATTAAAAGCGCTTTATGAAGAAATCTTAGCTTTTGATAAAAAAGTAGAGCAAGAAAAAATTGATGCAAAATGGGACGCTTTTTATACTATTTTAGATCCGTATTTTAAAGCAAACAAAGAAATTCTAATTTCTGCTTCTAAGCTAACACTTAACGGTCAGGTTTACATTTCTCAATAATTGAAAATCACCTTAATGTTTCTTTACTAATTGTGGGTTTTTCTTAACCAGGTAGTGTTATGTTCCTGTGGGAAAGGGAGTGAGTTGCATTAATAAATTTCGAGTAAGAAGATGGCTAAACTTACATGCTGAAAATGATATAATCGTAACGAGTAAGCATTATAAAAGATTAGGCGAAATAGGGTTAATAAAAATAATTATAATGGGGTCTTATAAAGGAAAAAAAATATCCTTTGATCCTGAATTGTTTGAAATACTCCCCTCCTTCCCTTCAGTCGATGCTAAATCATTGGCCAAATTAGCTCAGGACTTTACAGAAATGCTAAGAGATAATTATGAAAGAGGAAATAAAAAACCAACTCATTATATTTAAAATACAGGTATTTAAAAAAATCCCTAGCTATTTGTTTTCATAAATAGCTAGGGATTTTTTCTTTTCCTCTTTCAATTTTCTTCACTCCAGTTTGATTCATTTCAATTAAAAAGCTTTCGAGAAAGTATTTCCTAATTTTTTTCACAAGATAAAACTTTTTGTAATGGAAATACGTCTAATAATTGGTAACAAGTTGAATAAAAGGAGACATGTTGATGAGAAAACCACTTAGAAAAACTTGGATGATTGCTTCTGCACTAACATTAGGAATGGCTGTTTTTACACCGCTTCAAGCTGGAGCAACCTCACAGGAAACAACAAAAGATGTGACGATCCAAATCGAACAACAAATTAAGGGAACTATTAAAAATATTGTAGGAGACGGGATCGATGTAAAAGGCAAAGACGGTAAAAACTACTTTATTGGTTTTCACAAATTTTCTGATGAGCAAATTGAAAAAATGAACTTAGTTGAGGGACAGGAAATTACTGTAGAAGGAAGTGTATTAAAGGATTATGCTGAATTCTACACATTTGAAGTGTATAAAAAAGAATTACCTAAAGAGATACCAACTGAAGATCTAAAGAAATTGGAAAGCATGTTTACTGAAATCAAAAAATTAGAAAAAGAAGAGAAGTATGATGAAGTAGAAAAGATGTATGCTGCAATGGATAAAATCACAAAGCCTTATGTATTAGCCAGTTGGCAGCCAATATCCTTTGAGCAATATATAGATGAATATGGATTCGGTGAGAAAAATATTGTGATTAAGGATAGTGAGAAAAAGCAACTAAAAAGCATCTATGAAGAGTGGGTAAAGTTTGAGAAAGCAGGTAAAGAAGTCAAAGCTCAAGAAAAGTTTGATGAATTTTATAAAATCTTGCAACCATATTTAGATGAGCTATATCCACCTACTCCCTTTGATGAGTACATGGCGAGTATGGAATTAGACATTCCTGCTGAAGTTGTCGTAAAACTAAAAACAATTTATGAAAAAGCTCAAAAGGCAGATAAAGACAACAGTATTGAGCTTTCCGATCAGCTATGGGGAGAATTCTATGAAGTAATCAACCCGTATTTTAAACCAATTCCGTTTGAGGTGTTTATCGCTGACTTTGATTTTGAAATTCGTGCAGCAGATAAAAAACAACTACAATTATTATATGAAGAGGCTATAACTCTTGATAAAGATGGAAAACAGGAGCAGTCTGAAGCTAAATGGGATGCTTTATACAAAATAGTAGATCCCTACTTCCTAGAAAATAAAGAAATTTTAATCTCCGCTTCTAAGCTTACTTTTAAAGGTCAAACATATCTTCCGCAATAAATGAAGTGGCGGGGACATAACTAAATGGTTCCTTCATAAAGACGAATAATCTCTAAATCAACAAAACACGATAAATCGAGAAACCGAACTAGTCCGAAACACTTCATGAGCGTTTCATTGGATAGTTCGGTATTTTTGTTTGCTGAAACACGTTTGTCCCAGCCTCTTTTTATTAAAAGCAGACTATTCCTGTGCTAGTCCCATAGCCTGTAGCATCGTTGTAAATTTCGCAGAGATTTCATTATATTCACTATCCTGCTGAGAGCTACTGACAATGCCTGCCCCTGCAAATAATGTAATATCCCTATGATCAATTTCAGCACAACGAATCGTAATTACCCATTCCCCATCGCCATTCTGATCCATATAGCCAACAATTCCAGTATAATAGCCTCTATTAAAGGGCTCCGTTTTCTGTATAAACTCTAATGAAGGCTTTTGTGGTGCCCCACAGATGGCCGGTGTAGGATGTAATAGCTGTGCTACATCCAATACAGTCGTCGTATCATTTTTTATTTTTCCCTTTATGACAGTCGATAAATGCATCATTGTATCTGTATAAAGAATAGCTGGTTTTTCATTGTACTCTATTTCTTCTAAATAGGGTTCCAATTTCTCACAAATATAATCCACAACAATTTTATGCTCATGTAAATCTTTTTCTGCATGTAGTAGCTCGTTCTCTATAGCCTTATCTTTTACCAAATCATAGGTTTTTTTACGTGAACCAGCCAAAGGATTAATCGTTACAATATTTCCTTCCTTTTTCACAAGTAGCTCTGGGCTAGCACCAATCAGATTTTGAGCGTTATCCAAGGCAATAGAAAAAATATAGCCTTGTTTATTTTTGTGTAGTAAATTCGTTAACCATGCTGTGATGGGTGGCTCCTCTTGTAAATGAAATTTTAATGATTTTGCAAGCACCACTTTGCTAAATTGTTGATTACGAATGGAATGTATTGCTTCTTGAACCATTTCGTTAAATTGAAGTCTGCTAGGTAAATCAATGCGGTTCTCTATTGACAAGGGCTGGTTTGCAGTTTGTAAATCATCGATCAAATTGGCGTGATGATAATTTACAAAGGTATCTGGAATAATAATCGTTGCTTTACTACGTTGATCAAATGGGATTGCTCCAATAATCATCGGTGCTTTATATTCCTTTTGAAGTGCCCTAATTTCTTCTGTAAGCGTTATTGAAGCATTAATAGCCAATTGAAACCTTTTTTGCTCCCCATTGAATACCAATAATTTTTCAGGCGTCTTCAAAAAGGTATCCTTGTTGCTAAAATGATTAAGGATGTCAGATAGCTTAATATTTTCCATAGTCTTCACCTTACTTAGATAATTTGATTATGCTTTAATTCCTGTATGATTATATCTTCTGTGATGCGTACAATATTTATATTCTCTTGACTACAAATAAGGGATAGCCGATAAAGGCTATCAATCATTTTGGAATGACAAAATACATCCTTGAATGTTGACTTTATTTGTTGATTATCCAGACTGATATCTGTTAATTTCATATGTAATCCCATACCCAACATTTTGGAATACGCTTCCTTTAGGGTCCATATTTTATAAAAATAATCTAGCTTTTCTTCCAGTAATTGAATTTCCTTAAAATGAGCAATTTCTTTTTCACTCATAAAAAAATCAATACAATCAAAATCTATTTGTTTGATCCGTTCAATATCGATGCCAATAAAGCTACAAGTTGATACGGCCCCAGCTAGATATTGTCCAGAGTGAGATATATTAAAATGAACATCTGGCACATGGACAAATGGCTTGCCATATGGACCAAATTGAAATTGGACGTCAGTTAATCCTGCTTCTTTTAATAGAAGAAAGCGTTTAAAAAGGTCAGAATTATGTTTATGAACATGTTTTGCTCTATATAAATAAATATTTATTTGATTGCACTTGGTCATTTTACGCTTCCACTGCCTTGTATAATAGTATCCTCTAAGCTTTGCAAATAAGAATCCTCTATTTCATAAAGGAAAAAGTGCCCTCCCTGAAATTTTTGAAGGATAAAGTCATGATGCGTCACCTCTTGCCATCTTCCTAAGTCTGCGGTAGAAAGGTCTGGATCCTCTTCTCCAAAATGAGCAATAATAGGCGTAGTCAATATTTGTCCCTTGTAGCAATGAGATTCATGCAAGGTATAGTCATTTTTAATGGCGGGTATGACAAAATTTAGAAACTCCTGATTTTCTAAAAGCAACGGTGGTGTACCACCAAGTCGATATAATTCCTCTATTAAATTCTGATCAGGCATGGAAGAATGATATTTATCTTTGCCCTGACAGTGAGGTGCTTGACGACTCGCAGCGACTAAAAGTTGTAGTTGTATATGAGTATTTGTTTCAAGATAGTACGCCACTTCAAATGCAATGGCAGCGCCCATACTATGACCAAATAATACTACCTTTTTATTTTTTGAAATCTGTGAAATTTCTTGGGCTATTTTGACACTTACCTCTTCTATGTTTAAAATCGGCTCTTCACTTCTTCTTGTTGCCTTCCCCGGCAGTTCTACACTATACATATTTACTTGCGTACATTTCCTTACCCACTCTTTATAATTTGAGGCTGAACCACCCGCATGATGAAAACAAAAAACATTGATATCACTATGATTATCACATGAGAATGGAAACCATATTTTCGAATCCATTTCAGCTTTCTCCTTCCGTATTTTCTAAAACAAATAATCGCTGTCCTAGCGGGTATAGTTTATGTCCCTTATCAGGTTGTATCGAAATACACCTGAAGCCCACCTCATTAAATATTTCCAGCCATTGTGCGGTCGTTAAAAAGGTAGAGGATGTTTCCATTCTTTTATCATTCGCAGGCTCCATCATAAATACTTGTGAAATTAACATTTGTAAAGACTCACCATCTGCTTCTGTTAAAATGACTAAACCATCTTTTTTTAATAGCGATTGAAGCATCAATAATATTTCCTTTGTATTTTTCACATTGTTTAACACACCAGCTGCTAGAATTACATCCTGAGAATCATTCTCAATAAAAGATAGTTCCTCCCTATCTTCAATATCTATTTTCATAAAATCTAGCCAATGAATATGCTGCAATGATTTCTTTGCTTCATGAATAAAATAATTTGAAATATCACTAAATAAATAGCAGTTCATGTTATTTTGTAGCTGATTTTTAACAATGCTATCAATGACCACTGTCGTGGTTGCACCAGTTCCTGCCCCAATTTCTAAGATATTTACCTTATCTTTTATTGCAATCTGTGCTGTGACAATGCTGGCGACTTCTTTATTCAGAAAATAAGCAATCATTGTATCCTTATATAAGGATGTAGCTACATCCATCTCACCCTCTTGAAAAAGCAGCTGGACAGCAGATTGTTTACCCTTTATTAAATCTCCTAGTAGTTCAGCGTGTTTATAAAAGTAATTCATGACTTTGGCAGGCATCAATTGATCTGCCCATACTGATATAAGCTCTTGCCACGCCATCTCTAGCTCTTCTGAAGTCAACACTGGATAATTTAATACAAAGCCTGTATTTAGACAAATAATATAACCATGAGTAGTAAGTGCCGTTAACCATCTTTTAACTATAAATTGAAATCTATCATCGATTTGGAGAGCCTGAGAAATTTCTTCAACATGATATATCTTGTCCTTTGAAGTGAAGATATTGTTTTTTTGAAGCTCAAGTAGAATCGTTTTTAAACAAACCTCATTAAATTTTGTTACAGCCTGTTGAACACCATCCATTGTTAGCAGCTTATAGCGTGCTTCCATTGATTCTTCTTTCCGAAGCTGTAATTTTATGTCTTCAATATTTAAAAATGGCTGAGGGATTCGCTCACAATCATTTGGATAACCTAAGGCACTCGTTAGTCCGCTCCATAGCTGTGCAGCTTGAATCATCTGCTGCCCCTCTTTTGCCATCTCGATCGAATGTATATCATGGGTAATCCAATTAGCTAATCTTTCAATATCCTGTAAAATAGCGGAAGGCCAAGTTTTTGTCAGAATGTCTTGATAGGTAGCGTTATTGTTTGACGCAAAATCCTCTATCACAGGGCTAGTGAGCGGAAGAGAAGCATCCTTTTTCAAACCTCTTGGAACTAGCGAAATAGCAGGGATTTGCATTCTAGGTGTCCATATTACTGGTCCATTCGTATCAAAAAGAGTCAATTTTCCACTATCGAACCCTAATGTAATATGGTGCATTAAGTGCATATAACTATCTGAGACAGCAACATCTACTTGATTTTGTGCTCGTATCGTTGTTGGAATATCTTTTAGCATGGCGGAAAGCAATTGAAACGGCATATTGCCAGTAATCGTATCCTTTACCTCCCAGGGCTGAATATTACCAAGCAATTTTGTTAAAATATGAGCTAGTGGAAATGAAACCTGGGTTGCCATATCGATATTCAAATATAAAGGCTTTTCTTGCTGTATTATCGTTTGAGCCACTTCTACAAATTTGTTGACGAAGGGTAAATGACCATATAAATCTCCAACCATGAACTTAACACGCTGTTGTTTGGCCATCCGGTAACAGTCTATTAAATTTTGATAATGTACAGGCTGTTCTAATAAGACATGTATGCCTCTTTTTAAGAATGCTATTGCAAGCTCTGTGCCCGAACCTCCCATGACGCTTGTAGGAACAACAATGCAAGCAATATCTATGTCATGAGGTATGTCCTCTATATCCGTATATAAATTTGTCTTATATACACTGGCACACTGCTTTGACCTTTGACTGCCTTGTGCAAGAATGCCTGCTAGTTCAAAAAGCGCCGAATGTTGGATAGCCTCTAAATAAAATTGGCCAAATCTTGTGCCGCATACAAGTACACGTAACTTTTGGGTCACTACTATATCACTCTCTCATTTATCTAGTTTTTATTAATCGAATAGATGACACGGTGGTGCCACTGCAAAAATGGCACCACTGCACATTTTGTTTAGAGCTAGTAAATATTCAAATAAAAAATACCTTCTTTTCTATGCAACGTTTTACAATGTACCTATAACATGTGCTTCTTCCTTATTCTGATCATTCTTCTGTGCAACGAGATTTGCAGCCATTCCTTCAATGGTAGGATGTAAAAATAATTTCTCTAACGTTAAGGAATACCCCAGTTCACTAAGTCGATTAATAAATCTAATTGCTTTAAGCGAGTCACCACCATGCTCAAAGAAGTTATCATTCACACTGCTACATGCCGTTTCCAAAATTTCTTTCCAAGCTTGAACAATAGTTTGCTCTTCTGAAGTTACTGCTTGTCTCCCCTGTTCTACAAGCTCAGGTTGGTCAGAAATTTTATAGTGTGCTAGCTGCTTGCGGTTAATTTTTCCGTTTGCTGTTATTGGGAAGGATTCATGAACGAAATAATCATCTGGACACATATATTTAGGAAGAGTATGCTTTACCTCTTCTTTAAATTGAACAAGGTTTAATCTTTGAATCTTTGAAGGTCCTTCTACCATCATGATGTGTTCACCAAACCATTTAACGTCATCTCGCGGCCACTCCAATAAATAGTTAAAGCCTTCATCTTTCCATAATTGTTGCCAAGTCTCGCAATCAAGTAACGGTAATTTCTCTACCTTTCTAGCATCAGCTAGTTGTTGATAGCCTTCTTCATAAAATGCCACGGTAATTAGTAATAGTGCATTATTCTTTACATTCTCAGTTAGTATAATAAGACCATCTGGCTTTAAGAGTCGCTTTAAATAGGTCAACGTATTATTTAAATGACGACTTCTATGCAGTGTATTTTCAGCAATGATTAAATCATAGGTATGAAGATCAGTATCCTGATTATCAGGTGGGAGATTAACATCATATTGCTTAAATTTAACATGCTCGTGAGTTACCGCCGCCTTTTTACGATGTAGAAAATCAGATGATTCATCAGCATAGGTATATTGGCCAGAGCTACTAAAATGCTGAGCAAATTGATGACTCCCCTGACCTGTTCTGGTGCCCAGCTCCAAGACATTTAGTCCTTGCTCTTCATTGGATTTTGATAATATGCTTATCATATTGTTCACTAAATCCTGTGTATATTGACTCCATAAATTATAGTGACCTAATTGTTCAGGTGTTAAGAATCCCTGAGAATCTACTAAATAAATCTTTGCTAGCTGCTCGCCTTTTAGAATGGCAAGTCTGGCCTCTTGAGAAGCGATTAGCTGCTCCTTTAATTGCTGGAATATCGGTTGTGTTTCACCAAGATGAAAATCATTTAATTTATTATTCATATATTGTAAAGCGTCTTCTTTACTGAAATTAACGATATAACTAGCCTGTTTCCTCTCTATAAAACCATATTTGACTAGATAATCTAGCCAATGCCCGATTAAAGATTCATACGTATTCGCAACAGCTCCTATTATTTCTGCTTTCATCAATACTTGACCCTGATTTTTAAAAATGTTCAATACAGATAAATCTAAAAACATCATACCGACACTAAGCCACTCAATTGCTGCTGTATAATCGGAAAGTTCAGCCATAGGAAGGGTTGGCTTCATGTGCTCTAATTCATTTTTTATTGTTTCAAGACTGATAGAAAGTTTCGTATCTGTTGTCATTGTTTCAACTAGATCATGCTGAATGTCCTTATGAAGCTTTAAATGGCCTATTAACTTATTATCCTGCATGATGACAGCAGCCTGCTGTACAATCGGAAGCTTGCATAAATTGGCTTCAATATCCCCTAATTCTACTCTATGACCATTCATTTTAATTTGCTGATCTTCACGACCTAAAAATTCAATATTACCATCAGGAAGATATCTGGCTAGATCTCCCGTTTTGTAAATCCTAGCTCCTGTTATTGGATGGTATATAAAGTGGGCATTCGTTCTCTCCTGATCATTACAATATCCTGTCGATAAACCGATACCACCAATATACAAATCACCTTTTACCCAAACAGGACTATCCTCATAATTGGCATTCAATACATACAATTGCTGATGTGAAAGCGATTTCCCATATGGAATGCTCTTCCATGAATCTTCTATCATTTCTACCATAAAATAGTTGGACCAAATAGAGCATTCTGTTGCTCCGCCTAGACTGACAACTTGCGTATCTTTGAAAATACTTTTTATTTTTTCTGGAAGGGTTAATGGTATCCAATCTCCACTTAATAGCACCCATCTTAAAGAACGACCCTGCTCTGCAATTGTAGTAGCTGTTTTGTGGTAGCTCACAAACATTTCCATAAAGGTCGGTACTGTGTTCCAGATTGTAATGTGATGTTTATATAATACCTCTAACCAATGCTCAGGGTCCTTCAGCCTTTGCACTTCAGGTATGACCACTGCCCCACCTGCAACGAGTAAGCCAAATGCATCGTACACAGATAAATCAAAAGTAAAATTCGATAAAGCTATACTACGGTCAGAAGATGTTACTTCAAAACGTTTGTTTATATCTATAATGGTATTCACCACACTACGATGAGTAATTTCAACCCCCTTTGGCTTGCCTGTAGAGCCTGATGTGAAAATAATATAAGCTAAATCATCAGGTAATACTGTGCGAAGTGTTGTCATTTTCTCTGACCGATCTTCTATAAGTGACTCAACTGTATATATGTTTAAACTTAAATGGCTGAATCGACTATATAAAGACTGTGTAGTAATAATTGTTTGGATATGTGCTTGCTGTATAATCTGCTGTAGTCGTTCTAACGGTGTATCCACATCTACGGGCAAATATGCTGCACCAGCTCTCATAATCCCAAGTGCTGTAACAATTTGCTGCCATCCCTTTTCCATTAATATGATGATAGTCTGAGGTAGCTCTGTACTAATAGCTGATGCTATATTTTTTGACATTTCACCTAATTCTTTATAGGTAACTGTCTTTGTTGCATCAATAATTGCTGGATTTGCAGCAAATGTAAGCCATTGTTTTTCTATTAGACTGACAAGCGTTTCTTCTGATGTTGGTATTATGGCAGCCTCATGAATGATCTCCCGTTGTTTTGCATCTGGTAGGCTAATAACAGTAGATATCTGTTGCCACGCTGTCATACCCTGACTTAGTTGATCTAAAAGCTGCAGATACACATCAAACATTTCAGCCAATAAACCTGAAGGGAATAATTCCTCTACACCGTCCCAGGATAGGATGAGCTCACCATCTTGCTCGAATACTTGATGATCCAACCAAACTTGAGGTGTTTGCGATGCTCCATAAATGATTTTCCCTAAATAAGAAATATCCTCCAAATGATCTTTATTCACGCCAATGCCACTAGTAAAGACGATCGGCATCACAATTTCGTTAAAATGGTTCCTGTCTTTTCGCAGCATTCGCTCGACTTCCACACCACTCACGAGCGTATGTTCAAGATCCCGCAATAATTGCTTTTGCACATCCTGACAGCGCATAATGAAATTACTATTGTGACGATGATCTATTTCAATCAATACTAAAGAAGTAAAATCTCCTACTAACTTATTAACATCTTCATGTAAAGGTAGACGGTTAAAATGCGTTAAATTTAATGTAAAATGCTGATGACGGCTATATCTGCCTAAAACTTCTGCATAGGCTGCCATAATAATTGTAGAAGGCGTCAAATGAAGTTGGTGAGCCATTTGTTTCATAGCACCCCATTTATCCTTCGTTAAAACTGCCTGATAGCGTGTAAATCTTTGTTCTTTGATTTCATTTGGCTGCTTCGCTAGTGGTAGCTCTGGGGCAGACGGTAGCTTTTGAACACGGTCTTCCCAGTAATTCATATCATTTTTATACTGAGTGGAATTTTTTAAATCCGCCAGTGCAATAGCATAATCTCTAAAGCTGATATTGATGGTAGGTAAATTTTGAGTCGGTATATAAGATAATTTATACCACTCATCAAATAGCAGAAAAATGCTATAGCCATCAAATACGGTATTGTCAAAGCTAACATGTAATCGTGTTGTCTGATTTGGACTTAAGCTTGCCTCAATATCAAATAATGGCCATTTGCTAACATCAAACCTACGCTGGGACATTTGATTTCTAGTTGCTTGAACTCCATTAGTAAAGGCTAAATGATCCTCATTCCTGTAATCATTAATGGGAATTTGATAAGCTGGTACATCCTTCAAAATTTGCTGTGACAATCCATTATTCAATACAACCACTCGCATGACATCATGACGCTGAATTAATTGATTCCAAGCCGCATTTACTGCCTCCATATCCAGTTCGCCACATTCAAGCTCAAAATAACAATGAGCTGACACATCACTTAAGTCATATACACTATTTCTTCCGAGCCAATAGGATTGTTGAATATCCGTTAATGGGAATGGCTCATATAGATGGGTTGTATCACTTTCTATATTTGCAAAAGATGTAGGTATTTTTTCCTCTGTTTCAGCCATTGTTTGCTCAGCTATATAATGAGTAAAATCACTAAACTTTGGATATTTGAAAATTGCCTCTAAGGAAGTGGGTACATTCAATTTTTTCTGTAATTGACTATTAAGTTGCGTGGCAATTAACGAATCCCCACCAAGTTGATAGAAATTGTCATCTAGTGAAATATGCGATTTCTCTAATACATATTTCCAAACATTTGCAATTTTTTGCTCCATAGTCGTCATTGAACGTGTTGGTTCTGTCTGCTCCTGAGCCTCTATATCAATGCTGGCATGTAATAGCTTACGATTTAGTTTCCCATTATTCGTTAAAGGCATTTTGCGAAGTAAGGTTATATGTCTAGGAATCATATAATCTGGCAATTGCTCTCTAGCATAGTCCTCTAGCTTTCTCTGATTAATTTGTTTTTTCACAGGAGATGACTGAGCAATAAAAATATGGTGTGCATATAGGTGTGGATGATTCACCACATTCACATTTGAAAAACCAGCTTTTTTAAAGACCTCTAGCCATTGAGTATCCGCTAATAATGGCTGGCAAATTTCTTTTCTTTCATCTTCTAATTGCGTAAACCCTTGTTCTTCAAAGCCTGTTGTAATGAGCTGCAGACTACTATTCATCGTGTTTTCAGTAGTGATCATCAAGCCATCCACATCTAAAAGCTGCTCAATAAAAGGCATCGTTTCTAGTAAATTTTTTATTCTGTGTAGCGCATTATTGGCAATTATTAGGTCATATTTATGGCATGTATAGCCTTGTAAAATAGGGTCAATTTCCATATCTAATATAGCAAATTCTATCTGGTCTGAAAGAATGGAATCGAATTTACCTTTAAAATACATAGAAGCATCCGTGATTGTATAATGAAAATCAACACCTGCCAATTGCTGAATGATAGCTTCTGTAAATGAGCTACTTCTCGCTCCAAGCTCTAAAATGTGTATTGGCTTTTTCTTAGCTGTGCTAATCCTATTAATAATGGTTGCTACTAGACGATGACTTTCTATAGCCCCTGGTTCTTCACATATCACCTCCATCGGTGATAATGCATTTTTAGAAAATAATAAAGAAGCTGGTGATATTTTTCCTGTCAGAAGTGCTTGCCCATTCTCAATAAAGGAAGTACTGAATTTCAAAATATTCGGGTAATGTGCGAGAGGAGGTAGCTGACAAGCTGATAAATCCATCTTATTTGTATAGGTGATATGATCTATAGTCGCTACTACATGTAGCTGATGTAGTAAACTAAACCATTGGAAAATAAGCTCATAATACCTCGTATCTATCTGCTTTTCTTCTATTAGTTGTTTAATATTGTAGCTTTCTCCTTTATTCATAGGAAAGTCCATTTGCTGTAAAATCGATGTTATTCCATAGCAAGTTAATTGATCGGTTTCTTGGATAAATTCCTGCATTGCTTCTGAATAATCGAAGTCACTAGCGTCTGAATTTTGAGAAACTGATTCTATCACGCTTCTAACAAGTTTAGGAATGTTGGAAGATGTCGTCTGAAAATCAAAAAGATCACCAAAATCCTCAGCTGTGATAAAAGCATGAAGCTGATTTCCGCTTTTTTGTTTAGTGGCGAGAACTACCGCATCTTTAATACACGATTTATTTTTCAGGCTTCTTTCAATCTCACCTAATTCAATCCGATGTCCGTTAACCTTGACCTGTTCATCTTTTCGACCTAAAAATAATAAAACGCCATCATCTACATACTTGCCATAATCCCCTGTTCGATACCATCTTTGTCCATCAATAGAGATAAACTGGTTATTCGTTTGCTGGCTATTTCCCTTATAGCCCTTAGCAATACTGTTACCGCCAATCCATAGTTCACCTGCAACTTGGTTTGGACAATCCTCGCCTCTTTCATTGACGACACGATACTGCTGATTTGGTAACGGGAACCCATATGGAATACTTGGATATTTATGAACAGTATCATCCGTTACTTTAAAATAATTAGACCATATCCCACCTTCAGTAGCTCCACCCATGGCAATCAAGGTACCATGAGGCGTTTTTAATGGTATCTGCTGTACTAAATCTTGTTTAATCCAATCTCCAGATAAATAAATATGCCTAATTGATGGAAGGCTTTTCTCCTCATGCTCTAGCTCCGCACATAACATCTCAAATAAAATAGGTACAGAATTCCATAATGTAACACCAAATTCTTTAATGTAGTGTACCCATTTATCTGCACGTCTCACTTCCTCTTCACTCAGTAATAGCAGTTTGCCACCAACAGCCAACAAGCCAAACATATCATAAACTGATAAATCAAATTCTGTGGCAGATACAGCTAATACACAATCTTCAATATTGATTTGATTAAGCTGATTGACGGCATAAATGGTATTCCATGCAGCTTCATGCGTCATCTCTACACCCTTTGGCACACCCGTTGAGCCAGAGGTGAAAATAATGTAAGCAGGAGAGGCTGCATCATAGATGATTTCAGAACATTGCTCGCATCGTTCTGCATCTTCAACAGATAAGTACGAAACGCCACTGTCATCATCTAGCTGAGGTTGGTCTGTTACAATAAACTGGATATCCGCTGCTTCATAGATTTTACTTCTTCGAGACAATGGCTGCTTTAGACCAATTGGTACATACACTCCTCCTGCGGCTAAAATCCCTAGAATTGTAGCAATCTGAGAAATGCCTCGTTCCATTAATAGTCCAACTGCCTCCCCCTTTCGGATACCGTTTAGGTGCAAATATTGAGCAATGCGTCGTGCCTTTTCCTGTAAAGCACCATAAGTGATTGACGTCTGTAGCGCAGGAAATATCAATGCTTGTTCATTAGGGATTTGTTGAGCTTGTGTAAAAAATGGCGCATGTAAGCAAGTTGGCTCTACTGTCATTTCCGACTGAACATTTTTTCTAATCGCTAATTGCTCTGTTATTGGAATATGGAGTGGCATCGACCAATCATCCCTATTAGCGACACTAGCCACTGTTTGTTTAAAGCTTGTAAACATCTCATCAAGAACCTGTGGCTTAAATACATCATCAATACTATCCCAAATTAATAGCAAGCCACCATCCTGCTCAAACACTTGGAAATCCAGCCAAACCTGTGGTGTTTGGGAAATCATATAATGGATATCGCCAAATACTGATTTAAACTCTTCATTCAACAAAGGCGATCCGATATTACAGGAAAAAACAACCGGGGCAATTTGTTGTTCACTGTTATGCAGACGCACATAATCCCTTTGCACATCCACACCAGAGTAGGCTGTATATTTCATATCTGTATGAAATTGGTTTTGAATGGTTTGTACATCCTGTAAAAATGTTCGTTGTTCCTGTAAATCAACCTCGACTAAAAGGATTGTTGTAAAATCAGCCACCACTTCTTCAATCGTATGCTTTGTTGTTGATTGCCGATTAAATAATGGGAGATTGATAAGAAAGTGATTATTTTCGCTCCATTTATTAAGAATTAGACTATAGATGGTTAGTAGCGTCATAGCAGGAGTGACGCCTGATCTTGCTGATGTATATTTTAATTTTTCCCATAGCTCCGCTCGTAAAAAATAAGAGCGTCGAGAAAATGTTGCATTTATTTCAGACTTATTCGAGACTGGTAATTGAGGCTTTGTGGGTAGTGTTTCTAGCCTGTTTGTCCAATAGGCCATTGCCTCTTGTCTCTCCTGTTGATTTTCTTCGTTTTTTTCCGCCAAATATGTAGCAAAATTCCATTCGAGAGGCGCTTGGGGCTCCGCTTTGCGATTATACAATGCAGCTAAATCCCTTAATAGTATTTGATAGCTTTGGACATCTGCTACTAATAGGTCTATATCGAAAAACATACGACCTTTATTTTCTGGTAATAAAGTGATTTGTAATTCTGCCACTTGACCCTCGTCAATCTTTAGTAGTCTATGAGAAGTTTGCGTTCGTATTTCCTCTAAATGGTGTTTGATTTGCTGCTCATCCGCCATTCGATAATCATGAACGATTAAGGGCTTCACCTGTGATTGTTTTAAAATAAATTGTTGCCCATCTGCTGTAAAACAGGATCTCAGCATTGGATGATGCTCCTGTAGCCTCTTCCATGAAGCTGCTAATCTGTCTGTATCAATCTGTTCCACATTAATTTCTAAATAGCCATGACAGCCTACATTGCCTAGATACTGTCCATCGTATCTACCAACCCAATAGGCATGTTGAACTTCGGTTAAAGGGAAGGGCTCATACATATCCACATACTTTTGGTTCTGCATATGAGGGAACTGTTCCTCAGAAATAGACTCCTCTAACAATAATTGTCGCCAGTCCTTTAAATAAGGTTTTTTTACCAACTGCTCAAAAGTCAATCGATAACCAAGTTTTTTACTTACGTTAATAAGCTTCATCATTTCAATAGATGAAAGGCCCATATGTAGTAGGTTTGCATCGTCCGCTATTTGCCCACCAGGATTCAACATATTGCATACTTCATCTCTAAATGCTTGCCATTTTAATAAAACCTCTGTCTCCATTGAAGTTCCTCCTAAGCTAGATATTGTGCGACTAATTTTTTCTTGTCGGATTTCCCTACATTAATATAGGGAATAGATTCTACATACACTAATTGATCAGGAAGTTTAGTATTTGCTACACCGTTCTCTATCATAAATTGACAAAGCTCCGTTAACGAAAGCTCCCTATCTTTTTTTACAACAAATGCACAGATTCGTTCCCCTAATTCCTGATCAGCAACACCTACAACGGAAGCATCCACAATCTCATCATGCTCAAGAAGATAGCTTTCAATTTCACTCGGGGTTACGTTTTCGCCTGCTCGATTAATCTGTTCCTTTACTCTTCCAAGAATTTGAATATTGCCTTCCTCGGTTATGCGTGCCTTATCTCCTGTTTTAAAAAAGCCATCTGTTGTAAAGCTAAGCTGATTCATTTCTGGTGATTTATAGTAACCTAGGAAGGTGTAGGGGCCTTTTTGAATCAGCTCACCTGCTTCTCCCAGCGCAACCTCATCACCGTTCTCATCAACAATTTTAATTTCATCACCTGTAGAAATTGGCGTACCTTGGCATGAAATAATTGTGTCAATATCATCATGAGGTGAAGTGAAGCAAGTAATGCCTTCTCCAAGACCATAGCCCTGAATTAGCTGACATTGAAATTGTGTCATCAATTGGAGAGCCAATTGCTTCTCTAGCTTAGCTGCTCCTAATAAAATATAGTCAAGGGAAGATACATCTGCATGCTCCTCCAAAGCGAGAGACTCTACCCATAAATTTGCTATAACAGGTACGATAGAGGTAAAGGTAACTCGCTCTTTTTCAATCCATTCTAGTGCTTCATCAAATGTACTCGTTGAGCTTAATATAACCTTACCGCCTTTACTTAAAGTCCCTAGAACACCCGGTGAACAAAGCGGATAATCATGTGCAATGGATAGTACCGCAAGATAAGTACTATTTTCTGTCACCTGACAACGGTCTGCTGCTGCTTTTGCATTACATAAGTAAGCAGTATGTAATTTGGGAATGACCTTTGGGATTCCTGTAGTGCCTCCTGATAGTAAAAATAAAGCAATATCTTGATAAGAGGATTGATGCTCCATGAGATCATCCTTCTTTGGACAGAATTGGTTTTCTAAATCTCCCAATGAAATACATGTATCATTCGGTTCATCTGTAATGATTAAGGAAATACTTGGTTGTTTCATTACGACCTTTTTAGCCATAGATTGATAGTCATAGCCATGGAATGTGGATGGTATAATGATTGCCACAGGCTCTGTTAGTTTAGCGATATTTGTAATATCTTTTTCTCGATGTGTTGGCAATAATAATATAGGTCTTGCACCTATTATAAATAGTGCAAAACAAGCCTTTACAAAGAATATATTATTTGGTAATTGTAGAAGTACATTGTCTCCCCTCTTAATACCTTTCGCTATTAATCCCTGTCCTAAGAAGTTAGCTGATCGATACAGCTCCTCATAAGTTAATGATCCTGTTTGATCAACAAGGGCTACCTTATTCTTGTACATAGTTGCCCAATTTTTTAAGGCATCTGCAAGTGACAATGGTTCCAAATAGCCCTCTTTCTCATAATGCTCCAAAAATTTCGTAATCTTTTCCTCTATCTGTATGCTGTTCATCCTTTTTAACCTCCAGTATGACAATATCTGAATCCGTAAAATGTTTCCTAGCAATATATAAGTTGACCTGTTGGAGCAGTTGCTCGAATTCACTTTCAGTTCTTTCCTGGCCATTACACAATGACCAAATATGCATATCCCCTAAAAAAGCTGGAAGTGCTTGTCTTGACACTTTTTCAGGAAGTAATTTTTCAATAATCAACAATACATTATCGTCAGCCATTACCGCTGCAATATTGCTGAGTATGGCTGTAGCCTGACGATCGTCCCAATCATGGAGAATTCTTGATAAGACATACATATCTGCCTTATGCTCAAGAGGTAAAAAGAAATCTCCTTCGATGAATTGACATCTCTTCTGTAAGCAGGATATACGAATCGTTTCCTCTGCTTCTGCTTTGATATAGTCTTTATCAAGGATGATCCCCTCCGCTAATGGAAATCCCTGTAAAAGCTGTGTTATTACATCACCAGCACCACCTCCTATATCAACAATTCTCTTAATATCAGCCACTTTTCTTGTCTGAAATAATAGCTCTAAATTTGACTGTGAACTTGATTGACGCATCATGTCATTAAATGTATCTAAGCGATTTTGGCTCATTTCATTGATTTCAAAAAACGCCTCTCCCTCCATCAATTCAATAGGAGAAATATTATTTTTTAATCCTTCATAAAAATAGCCCCATGCTTTCATGCATATACGTCCATTAAATAAAATCATTGCAGCCATAGAATCTTCACTATCATTTGATAATTTTTCACCTAGAGATGTTAACGAGTATTGATCATTTTCTTGATAGACGAAATCCATTGCTATCAGAACCTTCATAAATCGCTCTAATAATAAAGGAGAAAGATGAAGCTCTGTGGCCACTTGTTGATTTCTCATGCTTTTGGAAAACAATGCATTAAAAATGCCTAGCTCAACCGCGCTATATACGATATATGAGTGAGAATAGCCCTGTATCATATTAATGATTTTCATTTTTTCTACATCCACATTACTTCTCCCCTATAATTGAAATACATTCCGTTTTTATGAGTTGTTGCATCAACTCTTCCACATCAACTATTGATTGCGCAAAGTAACACCCTTTTTTATTTGTACCATTCCTTTCTTGCATTTGCATCGCCACACAAGCAGCTACAACTCCAGAGCCATAGTTCCAATTCATATTACTTTGTAAGTAACTTGTTTGTGTTTTACCATTTTCTTCTGTTTCTACATATATAATAAAACCCTCATGTTCATCTTGAGTATGGTAGGTCTCAATTAAACGATGAGCAGAGGCGCGCTTTTCCTCCTCAGTTTTATATAGCTGCATAGCCTTTATCATAATAAAATCACTCAGTATTTTAGATGTAGCGAAGGTATTATAAAAATAGGCATTGACAGCTCTATATTCTTTTACACTGGCTATAAACTCCTCGTTCATCAAGGGGAGTGTGTATACTTGATGAAATGGAGCAGGTAAAACCTTTTGGCTCCCTATTCCTGAAGTTAATTTCTTTATGTCACCATTACTGTAATAGGACATTCCATAGCCCTCATCTTTTTCTAAGCTGGAGATAATATCATAAGCCCCTGTTTCAGAAAAGCTACCTTTACCAGCAAAATAGCAGCTAATACGCTCGACCCATTTTTGGTTTCGTAATAAAAATGCTACAAACATTTCTGTCAAGCCAGGATAGACACCGGCAGATATGGCACATGTTATAGGATTATTGTGTTTTGCAAGAGCATCCTCTATTGCCAATTTCATTGTTTTATCACCAGATACATCAATATAGGTAGTATTCGTTACTAGACAAGCTTCAGCAACTCGTGCAAGTATGTGGGAAGAGGGTCCAGCCGTATTTATAACCAAGTAGCAATTCTCACAGAAGGCTTGAATACTAGCTTCATTAAAGACATCTACTGCTTGGTATTTCATGGTCTCGGACTCTTCCCCAAACTGTTCAATAAGCTTTGCTATCTTCCGACCTCCTAGTAATAATGAAGCTGAATAATTGTTCAATAAAGTTTTAACAGCTCCCACACCAACCTGACCTGTTGCGCCAATGATTCCTACGTATTTTTTATTCATATTGACTGATACTCCCCACTTGAATTGGTGCTAGCAGGATGTCAGCCACACGATATGCATTGTCATCTTCTTCAATACATGTAATGTGATTCCCAGCAATTTCTATTTCCTCAAAATGCCCAATGCACAGGTCTTTCCAAAACTTTAACGTGTCCTGTCTATCGGTAAAAATAAAGTCCATATCCTCTTCTGCCACTAAATAGCGAATATCGCCGAAGTATGCCATTGGTCGCACGTTTGACCCTTTAAAGCTGTGTAAATAGATGTTATAGTATCCTTCTAGCATCTCATCTGGAATGATTTCACCAGTTTTTTTCTCTATGGCAGCTCGATAATCCTGAAAGCGCTGTTTTCTGCTTCGTTGTGATAAATTCTTGATAAAGCGGTAAATTTCTTTAAACTCTTCTACATGTTTAAGCTCTTCAAGACTTGATGCGCTTAAACTCTCATTATGTTGATAGAAAATATGCATAATAGCTTCCATTAGTTGTTGATTGGATGCTCCTTTATAAACATCCTCAACAGTAATATAGAAATTCGTAATAAAGATTAATTCTAGCGCTATAGAATCCTCGATATCATATAAAACCGGTGCACTATCAATTAACGTAAAATCAATTATTTCCACACCTCTTTCCACCAGCCTTCTAGCCATTTCAAGAGCAATCAGCCCACCCATGCAATAGCCAATTAATTGAACTTGCTTCACTTGTTTTACCATAATTTGTTGTACATAATCATCTGCTAAATGATCAATTAACATGGCACTATCTATGGCTAAATACTGGTCTATATCTTGAATAGAAATACTGATAACTGTTCCTAAATCTTGTTGTGCTAAATGCTTGTTTAAATATTTAAAGGCGTTCATTGTGCCTAATCCTGCATGAACGACAATTCGGTATGGTTCACCATGAGAGGAGGATTCCTTCTTTAATAAACCAATTGCCTGGGCATGATTTCGTTTATTTATATGTTGATTTTCCTGCGTCTCTGTCACTGTATGTTGCATTATTTTTTGTGCGAGTAATTTAATAACTGGCTCATTTAACAATTGACGAAGAATAAAGTCAAAAGTAATTTTATGATATTGATTTTCATTCTCAATTGATTTTTTTATCTTCCCTGCTAATTGTGATAAGGATAAGGAATCTGCTCCATAGTCATATAAATTTTTATCCGCCTGAATAAGTTCTACCTGAAGAACATCTTGTGCAAAATGTAGTAGTGTTCCCTCTAATTGAGTAATTACTTCTGCCTGTTGTAGGTTCCCTTCAGCCTGAACCTCCTGTACTAGCAGCTGCACCTGTTTCTTGATCTCTTGCCGATCTAATTTATCATTTGCATTTAGTGTAAGCTTCGATAAAATAAATAATTTGACAGGAACCATATAGGACGGTAATAGCTGTTCAAGATAATCAATGAAATCATTACATAGTACATTGTTTGGAGCATACTCTGCTAGTTGAACGACAGCATAAAGATGCTTATTATCTAGTACGACTGCACAGGAAGCGTCTACTTGCTCATGTTTATTTAATAATGATTCAATTTCCCCTAGGTTAATAAGATTTCCACATAACTTCACTTGATTATCAAGACGTCCGATAAATTCAATTTCTCCATTGTCCATATATCTTCCATAGTCACCAGTTCTATAGAGCCGCTGCTGTTTAATCGTTGTAATAAATCTTTCATTTGTCATTTCAGTATTCTGATAGTAGCCTTGTGCAAGACTATCTCCCGCAATATATAGCTCTCCACGAACCCAATTCGGGCAATCCTCATTATGTTCATCTAAAATATAAAAGCATTGATTCGCTAACGGGTAGCCATAAGGTATAGTCTCTCTCTCAAAGTCTTCTTCACTGCAAATATGATAATTGGACCAAATACCCGCTTCTGTAGCACCGCCTAGGGCAATTATGGTACTCTTTGGAAATGCAGTTGCACATTGCTTAACCATTTTTGGTGGTACCCAATCTCCTGATAACAGTATCGTTTTCATGGAATCTACTGAGAATTGCTCCGTTTCATCAACAGCTAGTAGCATTTTCATTAAAGCTGGCACTGTATTCCATAATGTTATCTTTTTAGTTTGCAGACACGATAACCAATAGTTTGCATCATACAAATGACCTTGTTCAGGATAGACAATCGTACCACCAGCAGTTAGCAAACCAAAGATATCATAAACTGATAGGTCAAAGTTAAGCTTAGATAGGGCAAGAACACGATCATGGCTAGTAATACTAAATCGCCTATTAATATCTGTAATCGTATTCATGGCTGCAGCATGAGACATGGCAACACCCTTTGGCTCTCCTGTTGAACCAGATGTAAAAATAATGTAAGCTAATTCATCGGGATCCCCCTTATAAACATCATAGGAAATACTTTCTCTTTGTTCTAGTAAATTAGCTGCAATGCATTGTGCCTCTAAGCTTTCATAGATTGGCTGATGTTCATCCACAAGGATAGCCTTTACTTGACTTTGATCGATTATTTTCTTGATTCGACTAATCGGCTGGGCCTTATCAATCGGCACATAGACTGCTCCTAGCGATAGAATAGCCAGCACACTTGTCACTTGATAAATGGTTTTATCAGAAATGATGGCCACCTTATCCCCTTGTTGTAGCTGATGTTTTTGAAGTAGATTTCCTACAGTAAACACCTTATCTCTTAGTTCAGCATAAGAGTATTCCTGCTCCCCTTCGATGACCGCGATTTGTGTAGGCTGCTGACTTGCTTGTTCGAAAAAGCCTTGGTGTAACAAATGTTTTGCTTGGTTCAAATAGGTATTATTGACACTTGCTCTTTGTCTTGTTTGTTCATTTGGCAAGTTTACCAAAGCTGCTGATTCCCAGGCTTGATCTTCATGGACTAATTTTAATAAGGCAATTTCGAATGCAGAAAACATATCAGCTATTACATTGGCTGGAAATACACCCTTTCTCACGTCCCAATTCACACGCAAGCCATTGTCATCATCCATGACCTGACAATCAATAAATACTTGTGGTGTTTGACTAATACCATACTCATTCATTTTTCCGATTAATCCATTGGAATCGATGAGATTAATAGCACTTGTGAAGACAAAAGGCATTAAAGCATATGCTTGTCCTTTTTGCCTTGTCATTTCTCTCAGTACCTCTACGCCCGAGAAGCTGCTATGGTCTAAATCACGAAACATTTGCTGTTGAATCTGACTGACATGATCTATAAATGGCGTTTCAGCTCTTCTACAATCGACCTCTGTTAAATTAATAGATGTGAAATCACCAACAATTCGGTGAACATTTGGGTGGACAGGTAATCTATTTAAAAGAATTAAATTAATGGTAAAATGCTTGTTTATGCTCCATTTCGCCAGACATTGGCTATATAAGGCGAGCAAAACACTAGTAACCGTTTTACCTTTATTGGAAATGGAAGATTTAAATTTATCCCAAATTGCTTTATCTAATTGAATAAAAAAGCGTTCAAAGGATTTTTCATCCTGTACTAATGACAATTTAGGTAATGTCGGTGAGGGCGGAAGCGTTTGAATTCGGTTATACCAATAGTCTTTATCCTCTTGATAGTTCTTCTGGTACCTCATCTCCTCCTCTATCTTTACATACTCTTTAAAGGTGAAATCATTTGCTGGTAATGTAACATCCTTATGAAAATAAAGCTCTTCAAATTCTTTTAATAAAATCCAAATACTTGCCCAATCCACAATTAAAAAATCAAAGGAAATATGCATAGTCGTGCCATGTAATCGTTGACTCAATGAAATATCAAAAAGCGGCCAGCTTTCAGGTGTATAGATTTTATGCCCCAAATGTTGCCTAATTTCCTGTAGTCGCTCCTTATCCTCGGCACCATTCCTCATTAAATCTTCAAATGCAATTTCAATGTTAGGGATGTCATCCATGACACTTTGATAACCATTCCGATGAATCGTCGTTCGTAGCATTTCATGCCGCTCTATTAACGTCGTCCATACTTGTTTAACCCTCTCACAATCTAGATGGTCATATTCAAGCTCCATGTAAATATGGCTGGAAACACCACCATATTCAAAGCTGTTCATGCTGCCTAGTAGATAAGCAGATTGAATAGGGGTTAATGGGAATGTGTTAGCTTGCGCTTCTTGCTCCAAAACAGTAATTAACGCCTCTTTATTCGTTTTTAGAAATGCCATCACTTCTTCAGTCAATTGTTCCTTTCCTGCTTTAAAATGAAGCTTCCCCTGATTCGTCCATAACTCAATTCCCTGTGCCTTTAACTGGATTATTTCTTTTTTTACTTGCATCCTATTTTCACTCCTCACCTTTTTCGCTAACTATGTACTCTCTGTGTATTAAATTTGCTCCATGTAGTAATTTAGTATCTATTTTGTTTGTCAGTCCTTCAATGGTAATACCATCTATGTTAAATTTATTAGATTCCTTGATTGTTAGCATTGCCTTATCGATGAGCAGAGTATTTAATATTTCTGCCGTTTCATCTGGACAGCTAATCGTCAGGGAATGAATGTATTGAGAGCCATTTGAATGCTCAATCTGCTTTGGCCTCTGGGGTGTATTATAGGCTGATACAACAAAGGGTAAATCGCAAGGGGACAGCGAAAAGAAGCCATAGGTAACAATTTCCCCTGTCGGTTTCTTTCGTCGTCCATTTAACACCTTTGATGTACAAATACCTAAATTCTTGATTTCATTTCTCACTAAATGTAAATTCTCTTGCTTTGCAATATCCTCTTCATAGCCTTCTAACGCAAAATCTATAAGCCCTTCACGCTGAATCATCCACTTCACCCAGCGCTCTCTCATCGATCTACCATAGAGAATCCCTAATGGGAATTGTATTGGAGACATAAACCGCTTCATTTCAAATAGTTCAATAAATGGACCCTGATTGAACCAGATAAATGCATTTAGCGAATTTTTAGGGTCTCTTCCCCATTCAACCTGAAATCCGGCTTTTTTATAATCATGGACTGCCTTTTTAATATCATGTACCCTGCACTGAATATGACTAATTTTTAACACATAAATTCAACACCTTATAAGTTATTTCAAATTCATGAAAGTTTAGTCTATTTAATTGATAATGATTATCATTATCGACCACTAACATAGATTCTAAAATATTGTAAAAATAAATACAATAGTCTTTATTGGTTATTTTTGAAAAAATATTTTACCTAAAATAATAATTGACAATGATTCTCATTTTCAAATATACTCGACATGAGTATAACCCTAAATATTCCAAAAAAAAAGGAAATAACCTGTGATGATTATTTCTTCATTTCGAAAGGAGCTATTCACATGATAAAAAATCTCGCATTACGGACGGAAGACTTTATGACAGTAGGCATTTATACAAGCATTTATTTTGCCTTATTATTTACCATCTCGCTATTAGGGTATATCCCCATTTTCAATGCTATCTTACCAGCTCTAATTGGTATTTTTGGAGGTGTTCCCTTTATTTTATTTTTAGCAAAAACTGAGAAATTCGGCATGATTACGATGAGTGGTACTATTTGTGGATTAATCATGATGTTAATGGGCGGTAATGGCTTCTATCCCCTTCTAACAGGTCTAATTTGCGGCTTCATTGCAGACATACTTTTTATAAAGCTAAAATCAAGTACATTTTCCATGACATTATCCTTTGCTGTGTTTAGTTTATGGACAATTGGTCTATATCTCCCTATTTATCTTCATCGAACTACTTACTTTTCTAATATTACTGTTCAATATGGTGCTGAGTACGCAAATAAATTAAACAGCTATATTCCTGATTGGACACTATTGCTATTTATTGTCATGACATTTGCTACAAGTCTAATAGGAGGCTTGATTGGTACTAAATTATTAACAAAGCACTTCAAGAAATCGGGGATTGTTTAATGAAACAACGGATACAAATAGATCCACGTACTAAGCTGCTGTTGACAGTTACAATTAATATCATTACTGTAAGTGCTCCACAAAGTGGCTGGTTTCTATACATATTACCGATTCTATGGGGAATTCCGGCTATTTTGCTATTGCTGTATCAGAAATACAAAATAGCCTCCTATTATTTGATTTTACTATTATCCGTTACAACTTTTCAGTACACGGTAGCCCCTTATATACACGGTGTATTGTTCTTTCTATCATTAGGGATTATCTCCATTTCCCTAAGACTGCTTCCAGGTATTATGATGGGCTATTTTCTTCTATCTACAACATCTATCAGTGAACTTGTTGCAGCTTTGGAAAAACTACATATGCCAAGGGGATTCATTATTTCACTCTCTGTTATGTTCCGTTTTTTCCCAACACTAAGATATGAATATATTTATATACAACAAGCTATGGCATTCAGAGGCTTAACAGGATTTTCAATGCTGCTGCACCCAGTAAAAGCAATGGAGTATCGTCTTATTCCACTTATGGTATCAGCCTCAAAGATTGGTAATGAATTAACAATGGCATCCTTAACTCGAGGTTTATCTGCTCCTAACAAAAGAACAAATGTCAGTCAGCTTCAGTTTTATCTGCAAGATTTTCTATTAATCACCACTTGTATTGTCGTTTGGCTTATTTTTATTTCGGAGGTGTTTTTATGATTCAGCTTCAAAATGTTTCCTTTCAGTATCAATATCAATCGAAAAAAGCGCTAAACGCTATTGATCTAGAGATTTCAACTGGAGAGGTTATTGTGCTCTGTGGAAAGTCGGGCTGTGGAAAAACTACGATTACTCGATTATTAAATGGCCTTATCCCCTATTACATTAATGGCGAATTACAAGGGACTATTCGGTTAGCTAATCAAGATATTCAAGCAATGGAAATTCACGAAATTTCAAAGCTTACAGGCTCGGTTTTTCAAAATCCTAAAACCCAATTTTACAATATCGATACTGACAGCGAGCTAGTTTTTACAGTTGAAAACTTTGGCTTGCCCTCTGAGGAAATACTAAATAGAAAAGCTATGATGGTAGAACAGTTTGAACTACAGACACTTTTACAAAGAAATGTATTCCATCTTTCAGGTGGAGAAAAACAACGAATAGCCTGTGCATCTGTTGCCATACATAATCCTCCCATCATTATCCTAGATGAACCATCCGCAAATTTAGATGATGATGCAACAGCTCAGCTTGGGGAAATGATTGCTTTTTGGAAAAGTCAGGGGAAAACAATCGTTATTTCTGAACATCGACTTCATTACTTACAGAATCTTGCTGATCGATTTGTTTATTTGGAGGACGGGCAAATCAAGCATATTTTTGCCCAAAAGGAGATGCTCACTATGTCAAATGAAGCACTTTATCAATTAGGGCTTCGAGCGATTCATCTTGAGGAATTGATGCCTCAGCAAGATCGTTTGTTGGATCAAGGATCACGTTTTAAATTGGAGACACTCTCTTATTTCAATCATGATTTTCAGCTAAAAATCGAAGGGTTTGACCTTCCATTCCCTGCTATCATGGCTATTACTGGTCACAATGGTGCTGGGAAATCGACATTCGCTAAATCCCTGACAGGTCTCAACCGAAAAGCCTCCCCTACCTTTCACATCAATAATGTGAAATTTAGAAAAAAGCAATGCCTTCGGGCTAGCAGCATGGTTATGCAGGACGTACATCACCAGCTTTTTACAGAAAGCGTGCTAGCAGAAATCTTACTCTCTATGCCAGAGCCAAATGAAGAGCTAGCATTAGATCTACTGGCTTTACTGGGTGCCTCCGAATTAAAAGACGCTCATCCACTAACATTATCAGGTGGGGAGAAACAGCGTGTAGCCATTCTTTCTGCAATTGCCGCAGATAAACAAGTGATGATTATGGATGAACCAACGAGCGGACTTGATTATCATCATATGAGACAATTTGCAAATTGCATGAATATTTTGCGTAACCAAAATAAGCTTGTTTTCATCATCACACATGATCCTGAGATGATTGCACTTTGCTGTGACGGAACCATCGAATTATCGCAGGGAATGATTAAGGACATTACATTATTTAACAAGCAAAGGGTGTGAAATGGTGGAACAGATTGAAAAAAAAGAACATTGGATAAAGTCTATTCTCCAATATACAGGGAGCTCTAAAGTACCACTTGCTTTATCCGTTATCTTGGCCATTATGAGTGTCATAGGCGGGCTAGTTCCATATGTGGCTGTTTATCAAATACTACTGCTTTTAATTGAAGGAACCCAAACAATACAGCGTCTTCTTTTTTGGATTGCTATTGCAGCTGCTGGGTACATCGCTTTAACAGTATTTCATGCAATTTCTAGTTATTTCTCTCACCGTGCTGCCTATCATATTTTGGAGGAAATTCGTCTGCAACTAGCTGAACGATTAATAAGAGCACCTCTAGGTCATATTATAAATCAACCAGTTGGTAAGATTAAAAATGTCCTGATTGATCGTGTGGAAACTTTAGAATTGCCATTAGCACATATTATTCCAGAAGGTATCTCAAATCTCTTTCTGCCTATAGGTGTTTTTATCTATATGCTGACGATTGACTATCGACTAGCTCTTGCCTCTCTTATTACAGTTCCATTTGCACTGATTGTGTATGCCTTTATGATGAGAAATTTCAACACCCAGTATCAACACTATATGGAGGCAAGTAATCATGTAAATAGTGTTATCGTAGAATATGTGGAGGGTATTGAGGTCATTAAAACCTTTAATCAAACAAATGCTTCCTATGAAAAATTCACGAATGCTATTACAGATTTTAAAAATTATACAATGCAATGGTTTCGTGGCACATGGCCGTGGATGACATTAGGCAATGCTATTTTACCATCTACCCTTGTAGGTACTTTGCCCATCGGTTTATGGCTATATTATCAGGGCGCTATTAATCCTGCACAATTAATCATTTGCCTTATTTTATCCATGGGGCTTATTTATCCACTTATGAAATTCACTGTTTTTGTCAATGATTTCAAGGCGATTGAATATGCTATTGCTGATACAAAAGCATACTTAAATTTAGAGTCACTTCCTATTACAGAAGAAATAATAGCTTTGGAGCATTATGATATTGACTTGAATGATATTTCGTTTAGCTACAGTGATGAGCAGAATGTGCTTCACCAACTTTCTTTAACCATTCCTGAAAAAAGCTATACAGCACTTGTAGGCCCTTCTGGAAGTGGAAAATCAACAATTGCCAAGCTTTTAGCACGTTTTTGGGATGTTACTGAAGGTTCCATTACGATTGGACATACCAATATTCAAGATATTCACCCTAATGAGCTGGCAAAAAAGATTAGCTATGTTGCACAGGATAATTTTTTATTTAAAACTAGTCTTTTTGAAAACATTCGAATGGGAAATCCACAGGCTAGTGATGAGGAAGTCTATCATGCCGCAAGTTTAGCAAGATGTGATACGTTTATTGCACGACTAGAGAACGGCTATGATACTGATTCTGGTGAAGCAGGCAACAAGCTATCTGGTGGGGAAAAGCAACGTATCGCCATAGCACGTGCTATCTTAAAAAACGCTCCAATCATAATACTGGATGAAGCAACGGCCTTTACTGATCCAGAGAATGAAGCAGAAATACAAAAAGCTTTTAACGAGCTAGCGAAAGATAAAACGCTTATTGTCATTGCTCATAGATTATCCACGATTAAACATGCTGATCAAATTGTCGTGTTAAAGGATGGCAGTATCCATAAAATGGGCACCCATAATGAATTGCTCGCAACGAATGAACTTTATCAAACATTATGGAAGGCTCATATTGGTTCAAAAGAACATGGACTCCTCTCTGATACGAATCCATCTCAGGAGGTATCTTTAAATGATTAAAATAATGACGAGAATTATCCAGTGGATTGGCCCATACAAAAAACGTTTATACCTTGGATTTATACTGTCGTTTTTGCAATCTATTTGTATTGCCCTTCCGATTGTTATAGCTGCACATGGTTTGCAAATGATGCTTGATGACTATTATGGAAATAACGCATTAGAGATAGATGCAATCTGGTTGCTGTTACTGTTATTAATGCTCACTATTTTCGGCCGATTTATCTTTGCCTATTTAAAGGCACGTTATCAGGAGAGCATTGGCTATGAAATAACAGCAGATCATCGGATCAAAATGGGACATACCTTGAAAAGGGTCTCACTTGGATTTTTTCAGCAGCATCGGATAGGAGATATTAATAGTACTGTTACCACAGATTTGTCCTTCTTTGAAATGATGGGGATAAAAATGATTGATGTCGTTGTCAATGGCTATATTCTAACATTTACAATGATTCTATTTTTATCATTCTATCAGCCAATTATGGCTCTCGTAGCAATTAGTGGTATTGTTGTGTCGTCTATGTTCCTACGACTATTACAAAGACATAGTCGTAGAAATGCTACCTTCCATCAGCAAAGTCAGCATGAGCTTGTTAGTGCTACTTTAGAGTATTTACGTGGCATGTCTGTTATTAAAAACTTTAATCAGGAAGGTATTGCTTCCCGTAATATACAGGATGCCTTTCGCAATAGCAAGCAAGTTAATATAACTATTCAGAAAGGATTCGGTGTTTTCAATGTCGGACATCGATTAGCCTTAAAGTTGGCTTCTATATTACTTGTATGTGTTGCCTGCTATTTAGTGATGAATGGAGAAATGACACTTGCGGATATGTTCCTTATTACGTTATTTTCATTTGTCATGTTTGATAGTATTGAGCCCATTAGCGATGCAACACATGTGTTGGAAACGATTAATCATACGCTCAATAAACTTGAAGCCATTGAAAATACAACATTTATTGACGAAGAGGGTCAAGATACCAAGCTTACGCAATATGCGATCCACTTTGACCAGGTTTCCTTTGCCTATGATAAAAGACCTATCATTCAGAATGTATCCTTTACAGTTAAGGAAGGTACAACTACAGCGATTGTTGGACCATCTGGCTCTGGAAAAACAACTCTTTGCAATTTGATTGCCCGATTCTATGATGTTGATTCTGGAGCAATCTCTATTGGTGGCACTAACATTCGCTCTATGCAGTTAAACAACTTATTATCATCGATTAGTATGGTATTTCAAAAAGTCTATTTATTTAATGAAACCATTTATAATAATATTCTTTTTGGGAATCCGAACGCTTCTAGAGATGATGTTATTGAAGCAGCGAAAAAGGCACAATGCCATGACTTTATTATGTCGCTGGAATATGGCTATGATACGGTTCTTAGTGATGGTGGTTCCTCTTTATCTGGCGGGGAAAAGCAGCGTATCTCGATTGCGCGTGCTATTTTGAAAAATGCACCCATTATTATATTAGATGAAGCAACTGCAAGTCTCGACCCAGAAAACGAAACACTTATTCAAGCTGCATTAGAAAAATTAATTCAAGGAAAAACAACCATCATCATTGCCCATCGATTAGCAACAATACAGAATGCCAATCAAATTATTGTTTTAGAGGATGGTCAAATCATTCAACAGGGAACACATCACTCATTAATGAAAGAAAAAGGTGTATATCGTCGCTTTATTGATATTCGACAGGAAGCAGAAAACTGGAATCTTACCACTTGAAAAAATACCCAAAAACAAAAGTAGTCAGACTATGAAAAAATGGTTGTACTACTTTTTTAAAATCTAATATTGGCCCTCCCCTTATTTTCTAGCAAATATTCTATTAACGAGTTTGTAAATATTGTTAACTTTTAACATTTATGTTTTAATTACCAATAAATTATGCTACTCTATAAATAGGGTAAAACCTACAAAAATTCCTATAAAAGGATTTTCGTTAATGGAAGCCTTGAGGGATAATTTCAAAGGAGTGGTTTTCATGTTAGGTTGTAGTAGTTTAGCGATTCACACAACAGATCAGAAAAATCTATTTGCTCGAACAATGGATTTCACAATGGAACCAGATAGTAAAGTTATCATTGTGCCACGTAATTATGGAATACGACTGCTTGAAAAGGAAGATGTTGTTATAAATAATCAATATGCATTCATTGGGATGGGTAGCACTGATATTTCATCCCCTGTTCTATACGATGGTGTTAATGAAAAGGGCTTAATGGGAGCAATGCTATACTATGCAACATTTGCGACGTATGCAGAGGAGCTTGAGGAAGGTAAAAGAGGCATAAATCCGGTTTATGTAGTATCACAAATTTTAGGTAACTGTGTAACCATTGATGATGTGCTGACAAGATTAGAGGCATTTACACTTATTAATGAAGCCAATGCCATTCTTGGATTCGCTCCTCCTCTGCACTTTACTTTCACAGATGCTTCAGGTGAAACAATTGTAATTGAGCCAGATAAAACAGGAATTACCGTCCACCGTAAGACAATTGGTGTAATGACGAATAGCCCTGGCTATGAATGGCATCAGACGAATCTGCGGGCTTATATTGGTGTTAATCCTTATCCACCAAATGATATTACGATGAGTGATTTAGAGCTAACACCATTTGGACAAGGTGCAGGGGCATTGGGTCTTCCAGGCGATTTCACTCCATCAGCTCGTTTCCTACGTGTTGCTTACTGGAAGAAGTATACGGAAGAAGCTAAAAATGAAGTGGAGGGCGTAACAAACCTATTCCATATCCTTTCTTCTGTTAATATTCCAAAGGGTGTTGTGCTCACAAAGGAAGGAAATACGGATTATACAATTTATACGTCAGCAATGTGCTCACAAAGTAAAAACTATTATTTTAAGCTCTATGATAATAGTAGAATCTCTTCTGTTTCCTTAATGGATGAGAATTTAGATAGCTCTACATTAATTACCTTTGAATGGGAACGTGCACAGGATATAAAGCAACTCAACAAAGTTAATGTTAAAAGCTAATTACTCTTTTTTTCTATAAAACGGTTAAAGGACCAGACTCCATCTAATGGAGTACCTGGTCCTTTTGATTGGATTAGTTACTATAAACTTATTCAAGTTTGTTTTTCTTATTACTTATAAAATCTGTGTAAACTAGAATACTAACTATTATAAAGCTTAGGCTAACAAGACGGAAAATCACTTCTAAGCTCATCCATTGTGCTAAAATTCCCAATACAAATGCGCTAATGCCAACACCTACATCAAAACTAGAAAGGAAAGTTGCATTGGCTGCCCCACTTTTTGCTTCATCTACTTTTTGAACAGTCCATGTTTGTAGGCATGGCATCATTGTTCCGTAACCTGCTCCGAATAAAATCGCTGCAATGATCAGCATTAAATTATTTGTGGTATAGGATAACACGACAAGTGATAAAAATCCTAATGTGGCTGACACAATGATAATAGACCATGGTCCATTTTTATCAAACCATTTTCCTGTAAATGGTCTTAATAAAGTGGAAACAGTCGCATTGATAAGAAAGAACAAGAAAATATGTTTTATATCCTTTTGTTCCCCATAAAGTACTAAGAAGGTTATAATTGCTCCAAAGCCAAGTGTCGTAATAACGGTCAATAAAGCTTGGAACCTTACATCCTTTTCAAAAATCGCTTCTACAAATCGAAATGACTGCTTCTCATATTTAACAGGAGTTGATGAAGAGACAAATTGAAGTGCTACTATCGCTAACAGACTAAGTATTACTGATGAATATATTAATATTTGGAAGGAAAAGGTATTGTAGATAAGAATACCTATACTCGGTGCAATAATAGCGCCAACTGTTGTTGAAATAGAGAAATACCCCATTCCTTCTCCTAATCTAGCTTTAGGAATTAAATCGACAGCCATTGTACTATTGGCTGTGGTTGATACCCCCCATGCCGCTCCATGGAAAAACCGTAACAATAGGAAAAGCCAAATAATGTTAAGAAAAGGATACAGCATCGTAATAATTAATAAAGTCATACCTGCTCCGATTGCAAGACTTTTTCCTTTATTATCAATCAAATAGTAGCCTACGAAAGGTCTTATTATAATTGCACCTATCGTAAATATAGTTGTTACTAAGCCTACTTGAATAGAAGAGGCATTTATGCTTAATAAATAGGCTGGTAAAATTGGTAATAACATTTCAAAGCCTATAAAGATTAAAAAATTACTTATAAATAAAATAAGAAATGATGGTGTAAAAATTTTTTGCATTTTCATAGTTTATATCCTCGCTTCTAATTATTTTTTAAATTAGAAGCGAATAGCACACTGAAACATTCCTAAATTGTCTAAGTTTTTTAAACAACAAGTCTCACCCTTTCTAAATCGTATATTGAGGGATTACAATAATCTTTGTCTATTTTGACAAGCGACTCATCATTGCATCCATTCCAATTTTTTCTGTAAAACACAAAAAGACGCCATTAAATCCGGCGTCTAATAATTGCTTTGTATCATGCACAAACAATAAAAGTTCTAATTTTTATACTACAAAGGCAAAAAGCTTCCGGCTATTTTCTATGTGAAGTTTACTTAAAAAAGTACAGACTGGTCCCTTGGAAAGTAAATCACCTAGTTGTAAATATGTTTTTACTTCTGTTGCAATTCTTCTGAAAACAGTTTCCATGGCTTTTTGCCTCCTCTCTCATTATCAATTAATAGCTTAGTATAATTTAATACAAATTGATGAAAAAAGCAAATTCTTCTTTCTATTTATTGCCTCTACATGTCATTTCTCGAGATTTTAAAGTACTCCAAGTTTGTTGACTCATGGGAATGAATTAATACTAAAAAATACTTTCACATTGTTTCAAGTTAAATCAAGAAGAAGAGCCATTATTACGATTTATTTAACCAGGGTACTCCAATAAGCATTTATCCTATCTTTATGTCAACCAAACATAAAAATAGCTCCCTTATCAAATAATAAGAGAGCTATATATATTTCATAATCTATCACTTATCTACAACTGGCTTTAATAGATTTGCTGGAATAAAATCAAAATTCTTATCTCCCACCATCAAATAACCATTGATCTCAATTCCTGGTGAATAAAAGACAGTTCCCTTCAACTCTTTTCTAGAGTATCTTGTAATCATCGGACCATTGTATAGCTCTGTATCTTCTGTTAATATATAGGAACCTTCATTTCTTGTTATCTTTTCAAAAATTCGAATATCAGTGCTATCAAGAATACCGGTATTAATTACAGGTCCTCCTTCAATATCTCCTGCACAATAATGGCGATATAATTTTCCCTTCTCAATAGAAACTAATAATGATGATGGATTGCAAACCTCTTCACGTTTTCCAACTTTTAAATTCTCACCATATTTGATGAAGGAATATGGATATCCAGGATTTTCAACACCAAGATGATTAATCATGACAAATGCCGGATAGTTATAGAAAGATGTACGAATATCGATTGGTACTTCTTTGAAAACAATCAAATCCGTTGCTTGTACCCGAAATTGCCCCATTTGATAGAATGTTTTTCCATCATATTTCTCAATATCATACGTTTTAAAGAAATTATTACGCTTAACCATCAGCGAATCAAACGTACCATCTGAATTTTTCTTGTATACCTTGATGTCTTTTTTAAAGGTCATTTTTCCAGTCTGCCCTTTTACAACTTCTGCTCCATCATACATCACTTTTGCTTCTGAATTTGTTGGACTTACTACTGCAAATAAAAATGCTGCTAGTAACACAATAAATGATTTTTTCATTATTCTCCTCCTACTCAATTTAATTTTAGAAAAATTAATTTCTGAATATACTACTGATTTTAATGGAAATATAGCGATGTAAAGAGTATTTCACTTTTAATATAATTTTTCTTCATCTTGTACCTCACTAAGCTAAAACAATAGTATCTATTAGCTTTGAATCTATTAATAAATCAAGTATTCATTAATTATTTGTATTCCAAAACCCAATACTTCTCTCCAGGTTCTCCTTCTTCAACAACTTTCTTCCAACCCTTGTTTTCATAGAATTTGAGTGCCTTAAGATTTTCAGACACACACTTCAAACTTAATGGTATATTCATTTTATTGATGGAGGCATTCAATAATAAACCACCAACACCTTTCCCAGAGCAAGTAGGGTCAACAAAAAGACAATGTATAAAGTTATCTGCTAAGTATAGTGCCGCAAACCCCAGAATTTTCCCGTCTTCCTCAACTAAAATTATATAATCTTCAATTGTATCATTATCAAAATCTTCTAATGTCAATTCCTCTGCATTTTCCCAATGGAAGTTTTTGCGGCGTGATTCCAGATAAATGCGCCTTAAATCAGGATAATCTAATTCACTTGCTTCTCTAATATTCATAATATCACCCTCCAATTCTATTAAAATATAACATAAACCCCATCTATCAACCTATTTTTTTAAAATTGAAATCAAAATTTTTTAACCATTATAGTTCAATCCAATAAACAGTTAGCTAGAATCGGTTTATTTATGGTATTCACTACAGATTAATGGACTAAACAAAAAAACCACTTATGATTAAGCGGTCTTATAAGCTATTCTTTTTGCATTCTAAAATTAAAATATAGTCTAATAATCCTCTGAAAAACCATCTTTAAAGAATTCTAGTATTTCTTCACCAAAAAACGAAAAAAACAATAATATAAACACAATTAAAAGGGTTAAACTACCGAATATAAGGGTGAACACTATCCCAAATTTTTTATCATTCAACAAAAATCCTTCCTTTACCTTTATTTGTATTTTGAAGATTCAATGCACCGTAAATAAAACCTCTTTTTGAGAAAACTTCTACCATTAATCATCACTAATTATTTTCTGTAAGGTTAGAAAACTCAAATAAAAGTGCTTTTTATTTTTCATATCTGCTCACATAATTCCCTAAAATTACACCCTCGACAATGCCATTTTTCAAGCGTTTGTTCAAAATCCTCGATGTCTAGAGGCTCATTTGAAAAAATATCAGCTTTGTACTTAACTATAACTTTCAGAAAGTTTCAGTGTAAATCAAAAGCTCTATAACGATTTTCAATCATAGTATTTTCATTATTAATCACTAACTGTTACTAAAAATCATTTTAGGTCACTTGTTGGTCCCTTTTCAGTCACTTATTTTATAGCGACAGATCACCCATCATGGAGTGGTTTTTTATGGATTATTGAACTAAGCACCCGTGTGTTTATGAACAATGTTTCACAAACTTTCCATTTTAATTGTAATCACATATATTTCTTCTGTTGTTCCCTAACGTAAGAAATTGCTTTTTCAATTGTAAATATTTTTTCATTAAACCAATTTTCCCCTATTTCTTTTACCAACAGGTGAACCATTCCGATCCTACTTACAATTGCTACATGATCAAGTAACACATATATAACGTCATCTTTTAATCCCAATAGTTGCAAATCCTTAACAAGCTTTATATCGTCCTCGGTAACAGTACCGTAACGTTCTTTTATAAAATCAAAAGGTGTTGTTGATTTCGCCTCATTAATATACCATTCATCGGGTGTCATTCCAGTTTTAGCTTTGAATTGTTGTTCGTTCCATTCCTCAATTGTCATTCCTCGTATTTCCTTAAAACGTTCTTCTGGTGTCTTACCGTGTACTACTCTATTATTTGTCTTTTTGAAACGTTTTTTGTTTTTCATCATCCTTTTCACCCTTAATGTTTGTTTTTTTAAAAGATAATTCGATGAAGTTTCATTTTTTCCCTTCTAAATTATTATTGAACTAGTTAAAGAAGGAAATCAGATTTCGCTAAAAAACAAGAAGAATATGCAGGCTATTAAAGAAAAGATTCCAGTCCCTAAAGCAATAGTTCCATTAGCAACGTTATATTTATTTTTCTTTCTCAGCTTAAACATGAAAAGTAGTCCCGTGGTCGTTGAAATAAGGAAAATTATAAAAAAACCGATAGGCACAATATACATTTAATTAATTCCTCCATTTTTAGGCTTTTTGCTCAAATAAACTGCAACTTCGTATTATAAGGTCAGCCAGATATTTCTGGTTGACCATTTTTTATATAGTTTTATTATAGCAGTAGCCAGGGTAGAACGTATCTGCACGTGGGGCTTGACCCCGTCAACTAAACCGTTCGCCCCCTACTTGCAGAAACATGATTGAAGCTGGTTGGGACTTAGATCTCGTATAACAAGCGAAGCTATGACACTGCATGGAGGATTAGGGGTAACTGGCAAATTATGATTCTAGGAGGAGATTAATAATGAATCCAGTCGTTGGTCTGGATATTTCAAAAGGAGAAAGCCAGGTACAAGCATTTTTAGATAAAGGCAAACCATATCGTAAAAGTTTTAAGGTAACGCATACTTTAGAAGGTCTGAATGACTTAGTTATATTTTTAGAGGATGTAAAAAACGAGGCTGGTATGAAGCCTACGATCATTTTAGAAGCTACAGGACATTATGGTGCCCCTGTCATACATTATTTAGAAGAACGAGGATATTTATTGATTATCATTAATCCGTTAATTTCATATAAGGCAAGAGGTTCCAGTTTGAGAAAAGTAAAAACGGATGCCATTGATGCCTATCTTCTTTGTGAATTGTTCTATAAAGAGGAACTGGAGCCATATAAAAAACGTGGTGTGCAATTATTAAACCTTCGTAATCTTACTAGACAACATGAAAATATAACTGGCGTAATGATTCAAACTAAGTTGCAATTTCAGGCAGTCCTTGAACAGATATTTCCTGAATATAAAGGGGTTTTCGGAGACTTATATTCTATGGTTTCACTATTAACTCTTTCCGAGTTCCCTTCTTCAGAAGATATTTTGAAAGCAAGTGAGGAATCCATTACAGACAAAATATATGAACTATGTAAGAGTAGGTCCATTAGATGGGCAAATGAAAAAGCTTTACAGCTTAAAGCCGCTGCAGCTCGTAATCCTTTTGAAAAAACAGTTTATCAAAGTCATATTTTAAGTCTGGATATGTATATAAAGATCCTTCTTCAGTACAAAGAGCACCTATCAAAGTTAGAGTCAGAAATAGATGCCCTCGCTAAAGAAATTGAAGAATATAGTATTATCAAATCTATCCCAGGCATCGGTGAAAAAATCGCTGCAACGATTATTTCTGAGATTGGTGAAATAGATCGATTTAACAACCCTAAAAAGCTTGTGGCTTTCGCTGGAGTTGACCCAAGTGTTTTCGAATCAGGTAAATTTTCAGCGACCAAGAATCGAATTACAAAACGAGGTTCAAGTAGACTTCGTCATGCCTTGTTTATGGCTGTTCGTTGTGCAATACGAGATTGCAGAAAAACTAAAACAGACGATACAATCATTCCTCGAAACAAGAAATTACGTGAATTCTATGATAAAAAACGTGACGAAGGAAAACCTTTTAAAGTAGCGATTATAGCTTGTGTTAATAAACTTATACATTGGATTTTTGCCTTGTTAAAAAACAGAACTACGTACCAAGATTTAGCTTGATAAGTAGGTACAACTAAATCAAACAAAACCTTCCAAATACAAACTTTAGGACGGTTATTTGTCATGCACTTTTTAGTATAGCACTCTCCTATTAAACTTTTAACAGAAAATTATTGACAAACTATTAGCTGGTTTAGTTTATTAGTACACATTATTTAAGCAACGTTTGAAGAGTTATTAACAAAGGTGTACACGATTAGTGTACACTGGAATTATTAGTTGGGTTTATTTAATGTTCAATCTTTATTAGAAATCATTTCACAGAATTTCAAAGAACAATATTATTGCAATAATGTATTTTTATAGTTAGTTTTAAGTATTGCCATAATAATTTCATCCGAATAATTGCCATTGTAATATAACGATTCACGCAAGACGCCTTCTTTTACAAAGCCAACCTTCTCATAGGCTCTTATTCCTCGCAAATTATGGTCAAATACTTCTAACTGAAGACGATTTAAATGTAGTTCCTCAAAAACAAATTGTAATACAATCTTAATAGCCTCTGATCCATATCCTTTGCCAGTTAGCTCAATCGAGCTCATAGAAATTCTAAATCCTGCTTTTTTATTGTCTTCTTCAATATCTAAAATAGATAGTTCACCAATCATCTGGTCATTTTCTTTTAAACAGATTGCAAAATCATAACGTGATGAATCATTATTTATCTTTTTAATATGGGCTTTAATCTGATCTAATGTAAAGTTAGGTTTCGTTCCTGTCATATATCGAATTTCTTCTTCTGTAGTAATTCCAAGTATAACAGGTGCATCTAATTCTTGAAGGGTGCGCAAATAAATTCTTTTACTTTCTAAGTTCATATTAAATTCTCCTCAAATTATTATTTAGTATTGATTCCTACTTCCATATTACATTAATCTTGTAATGCTTCGATATGCCTAAAACAATTAATAAATGTTTTATACCTACTAAAAAAAATTCGCTATTTAGTTGCCATTTAACTTGAACTGAAAAAAAAACTAGAACATTGATGTAACAATGCTCCAGAAGGGAAGACAATTCTTGACGACCATTAAGAATTATTTTTTATTTTGATGGGTAAGTTTAATCAAGATTTTCATCATTTCCTCGATCAATCTTTTTTGAGTAAACAATTTTTTTTATGGTTTCAATTGAGAGACAATATTCAACAGCTAATTGTTGAATACTTATTCCATTGTTAAAAGACGCTTTGATATTACTGTTTCGGTGGTCAATGAGCTGCTTTCCACCACTTACAGTTCCCCATTTTTGATAGTTTGTTTCTTGTTTAGGTATGTACAGATTTTCTCCTTGGACATACTGTTGTATTTCTAGTAATAACTTCTCAGGTAAAACTTTTGAGGCATTTACATATTTCAATCTTGCTCGCTCCCTATTTTAAATTAGAATAAATAAGGTGCAAAGCCAAAATATTAGTTCAGTTTAGTTTGTATGGCGATAAAACTAAATATTTAACCCCATGCAAAGTATCGCTCTTCTAATAATTAGCTTTGCATGAGTGTGAGAATTTGTTCCAGATAATCTTAAATGATTTTTCATGTCTAAACTCCTCCTTTTAATTATCTATTATAACAATATGTACCATTATGAATGAAATAGTAGCTTTTAGATATTTTTATGTGTTAACCCTAATATAGAGTAGATTTACAAAAATATGCTATTTAAATATAAAAATTTCTCTCTATTTTTTAATGGCTAACCTTTATTAAATTTCATTAACCATTCAGCCAATTATGTTACGATGATTCACCATACACTGTTGATTGTGTATGCCTTCTTTTAACCGGTTATAGAAAGATACTGACGTTTTTATATGGTGTTTCTTCTATAATGTGATGTTTTACTAGGCTTCAATTTAGTACGCCTTACAGCTTTACTATCAGCTTGACCTTGAAATCCGATAAAAGATGATGATGGAACTCCCTTAAATTTTATCTTTACAAATTTATGGTCAGTCGGAATGTAAATTTTAAGATCATCCAGGAGCAACTAGGTCACTCTGATATAAAAATACAATCAACCATATAGTCATTTAACCAAAAGGATAAAAATGATGAAAGCGACCATTTCGATGATTTAAATTAATTGGTCACTTGCTCAATTTTTCATCATATATCTGCTCACATAATTCCCTAAAATTACACCCACGACAATGCCATTTTTCAAGCGTTTGTTCAAAGTCTTCAATGTCTAGAGGCTCATTTAAAAAAATATCAGCTTGGTACTTTTTCATTTCCAAGACACTACGCTGAAATGTATACAAAATATTATCCATATCGATGTCAGTAAATACATATTTCTTGCGATTTCCTGTTAATAAATATTCGTTATATACCTCGATTTGCTCAAGTGATACACGGTATTTTTGCTGTACATAATAGGCATAGAGCGCTAATTGCTGACGGTCATCGTCAGACTCACTCCCCGTCTTCCAATCGACAATCACCCACTTATCCGTAAGCTCATCGTAGTAATGGAAATCCATTACGACAAATACTTGGATATCGTCTATTTTCATGGAGCGAAATTGTTCAGGCTCACCAATACGTAGAGAGCCTTTTTGTGCCGTAATTTGCCGGAATGTTTCACTCATCAGAAAATGGTTAAAGACAAGCCGTAAACGTTCTTTATAGTCCTGAATAAGTTCAGGATTAAGCATCCCATTATAGTAGATTTCCTGCATCATATAATACTTTGTGGGCTTTTGTCTCCATAATTCAAAATGGCGTGTAGAGTCTACAAAAGCAGTATTAAGCTGGCCCCGTGCCCAATGTATCAGTTCTTCTAGACTTGGCGGCTTTCCAGTTTGTAAATAATCATTAATCGCCTGCTCGATAAATCGGTGGACAATTTGTCCAAATAAAATCGGCATAGATTGTAGCTTTTTTAAGCGATAAACATGTTGGTGAAAAGGCTCCACATTGTAGCTTAGCCAGCCATTATGTGAAAAATAATATTCATAGCCATATTTTCGTGCACAGCTAGTTAACGTTTTATGACGAGAAAGTGACCACGAAAAGGTTGGGTACGGTGTGATGTCAAACATATGAATCGCCTCCTTAGAGCTGTTTCATAAAATCATAGACAAGCTGTAATATTAATACAATGGTTACAATACGCAGCAAAAGCTTTACTTGTTTGGCATTGACCTTCCGAGCAAGGACAATACCAATCTGGGCGCCAATCGTTGAACCGATCATTAAAATAAGTGTTAGTGGCCATTCGATTTTTCCTGTGGCAATATACGTAATCGCTGCGCCGGAGCACATGGCAAAAACGCCAACACGTGATAGCCCTACCGCTTTTATATAAGATAATTTCTCATGTGCATATGTATAAAGTGCCAGTGTACTACTCCCTGGACCAAACATTCCATCATAAAAACCAACACCCAGTAGAATAGGGCCATTTTTACGATTCATAATAAACTGCTCCCTTTCGCCAAAGTCAGCCCCGCCGATAAATGACATAATCAATGCAAAACCTAATAAAATAATGGCGATAAGCGTCAATGTCTGACTGTCCATTAATGATGCAAATAAGCCACCAAGTGTCCCTCCAATCAGCGACACCAGTAAAACGGATCGCATTTCTGACCAAGCCAATTCTTTTCTTCTATAAATTGTATAAAAGCTGGAAAAAGCACTTACCATATTCGATACCTTATTAGCGCCAATCGCTGAATGGACGGGCACTCCCATTAGCATCATGGTTGGTAGGGTTATCAATCCTCCACCTCCGACCAATGTGCCAATAACGTTACCAGCAATTCCAATGCTTAAAAATAATAAGTATTCCATGTAATCCTTCTTTCTGTACCACACATGTTGTCATTCTATGATACAGTATAACAGAATGCTATTTTGAATGACGAAAAGCGAGGTGAATCAATGCACGGGCAACAAAAAACACCTACGCCACGTTTTTGTATGCAACTAACATGGATTGTCGGCACTATATTTCTTGCGGGTGTTACTGCAACGCTTATTCAATATCATAAGCTGCCAGATTCAATACCCGTTTTACAAAGTTTTACAAGTGAACATGCACAGTTTGGTCCAAAAATCGCTATTTTTTATTTACCTTTTGTTGCACTTATGCTGTTTTTGCTACTACATTACTTAGAGGTCAGGGCTGCCTACCCAGTTTTACGTAAAAATAAACCGACTCTTTCCCATGGTCAAAGACAAAATGGAATTTTAACGTTTTGTCTCATTAAAAATAGTATCTTACTATACTTTACGTACTCACTTTTCAACGACTTAACAGTTGCATTAGGCCATAATCGTATTTTACAGCAATGGCATGCCTATCTTTTTCTAGTTGTATTAAGCGTGATTTTCATCGTAGGCATCATACGTGGTGTTTTACTAGGAAAAAAAATTTAACAGCCTTCCATTGAAAAAACACCTTTACTGTTGATATATTTCAACAAAAGGTGTTTTTGATATTACTAGGATTAATAGTTCATAATCACAAAAACAAGTGCAACAGTAACAATACTGATTTTTATGGTTTCTACTTTATAGATAGCATAATGCTGGATGTCTCGTTTGAGATTATACCAAATGATGACACCATATAAAACGGCGAGCATAAGCATCAACGGCTTGTATAAAGGCCCCACCCAAGTTGCCCAAGCAAAAATACCGAAAGTTACTGAGAGGAATAATAGTAGCAGCCACCATTTTGGTTTAGGTGGTTTATAATTATCTAATTTACGCCATTTATAGTAGGAGGCTGAGAATAAATTGACTATGATGACGACAAGAGGCAGGATTAAAAACCAGGGTTTTGTATTTACACTATATAATAATTGAAATACTTCGTCATACATATCTGATGTTCCCACAAAAAACTGCCCACTATCAATATTTAGCATGCCTGTATCAGAAATCTGGTAGTGCTCCTCCCGATGATCCCTTACAACGACTACATCTGTAATATAATCACCTAGCCTACCATCTCCCTCTTCAACATAATGTGTAAAGTCTTGAAAAAAGTTATAGATTTTTCTATCGTTAACCCTTTCAACAGATGTATACAAGTCTGAACCTCGTGCAAAGAATTTCCCTTCTTCTCCTCCAAAATACTTATAAATCGTTTGAATAGATTGATTGGCGCTCTGTGGTAATGAAGAATTTTGTGGTAATAGGATTAAAAATAGAGCAATCACAGCCATTGTTAATAGTAAAACACCTTCCTTCCAGATCGTTAACCCCTTTTTCTTCTTGTGCTGAATACGTTCATAAACACGCGACTTTACAGCCTGATCCTCTGGTAAATTATTGAGTTTCTTTAGTCGATTGTGCAAATCCAAATTCGTCACCTCCCAATATTTTCTCTAATGCTTTTAGTGCATTTCGCTGTGTATTTGCTACTTTTACTGTAGACCACCCTAAAATTTCACAGGTTTCAGCTAATGTCAGTTCTTCAATTTTTCTGTATATCACTACTTCACGATACGCTGGCTTTAATAATTGGATGGCTTCATAGAGCAGTCGACGATCCTCAGACTGGATAATCCATTCATGTGGCACATAATGTGTCTCTCGATCCTCATGACTTTTTTGAAATGGCAGCCATTTAATTAACGCTTTTTTTCTATACGAATCATAGACAATATTTCGTGCGATTTTTCTGATATAAGTACCTAAAGCTGCATCATTTCGAAATTGTCCTTTATAAACCCTTAGAAATGTTTCCTGTGTTAAATCTTCTGCTAAACTAGGATCTGAAACCATATAATAAATAAATTGATAAATGCGTTGAAAATATCGTTCATATAATTCATCAAATTCCATCTTTTCACCTCTCTTACACCGTTCAACTGGCGATTTCTACTACATTTTTTAAGCTTCACTATAATAGACGAAGCAGACAGCATAATTTGTATATTACCTTTATTTTTTTATTGCAAGAAAAATAAGCTACCTGATGCCAATTAGCGTCAAGTAGCTTAGATTCTTTTTTACATCTTCTTTTGCATCTCTTTAAATGAATGGGTTAATACATATTTTTGTACACCGCGTGCCAGATTAATGCTTTCTTTCTGATACTGCTGAAATGCGTCTTCATTTTTTATGGTATAAGCATAAATCGCTTCAATCACTGGCTGCATCCATGGCTGCGTAAGCTTAGCACTTCGCATATCTGCTGTTCGTCCTTCAAGAGCAGCGATATAACATTTTGCATAGCTTGCTAATGGCTCTTTATTTATTTTATCTGCTGCATCCTTTGCTTCCTCTAAATTCTCTTCCATGATAGCCTTTATAAATATATAATTGTACTTCACTGCTGGCTGCTTATACTTCTTAATAACCACATCTAATGACTGTAACTGATCTTCCTTTGTTTCATAAGCTACCGCATAAAGATAAGCAAAAAATGGCTCTTTTTTGCGATCTTTCACAAGCTTATCTACCGACTGTATATTATTTGTTCGAAATAAAATATGTATATGTCTATATATTATTGCTAGTACAATAAGCGCAAATATAGCAAGTGAGATTGATAGACGAACGCCTGCTAGTGATAGCGTCATTGCTAGTATAATAATAACCAAATAAAAAAGGGTAAGTTTTACAAGCCTCATATATTCCTCCTACTGTAGTTTCCTTCGCATTTTTCGAGAAAAGATATAGCCCGCTCCAATAAAGAATACAAGTGCCATAAACTTCATGATCGGAATGATAAATAATTTGCTAATGATAAAAACCACCAAAATATAATAAACGACCATCGCCAGCAAAAATAAAGTCAACTTATTCATCTTGCATCCTACTCTCTTTCAATGCCGCTTCTATAGCCAAAAGTGCTTTCGGTCCCATACCATGTAAATGCTTTAACGTTGATAAATCCACCTTTTGCAATTGCTCTAATTGAGTATATCCTGCTGCATTTAATGCTCGTATAGCAGGCTTGGCTACACCCTTAGGCCATTCTGTCATTTATGCTCGCCCCTTCCTTTTTCGACTGTTAAATATCTCTGTACCTATAATGCCTATCAACAGTATAACGATGGATGCAACATGATAATCAACAAAAAAAGAAGTAAACGCTATTTGAAAGTAATGGAGTATTACCGTAAGAATACGTCCTCCCATTAAAACTAAACCAATAATTAAGCAAGCCTTTACTATTTGTTCGATAAATTTCATTCCTAACACCTCTAAGCTATTATGCAATTGAAAAGAATGAAATGCAAATTAGTCTTGCTTGCTTTATAAAGTAGATCAATCAATTGAGATGTAACTATCAGTAAATGCTAAAAAAGATGAAAGGAGTATATGTTTTATTTTCCTATCATATCCAAATTTCCAAAGAACAGAAAGGCGATTTTTCATTTCCTAAAATGTAATTTAAAAAGTTAAAAGCGCCTACCCATGTTTTAGGGGGCGCTATTGCTATGCAGCCATTTTCGGACCTTGTAACTACATTGAATATATCTATAAAAAAGTTTGATTGTATTTAATGATCTTGATTTTCAAATTCACTCTTTAATATAGACATAATATGTAAAGATTCGAAGCCTTTTTCATTTTTTAGGCATTCCCTTAATGTTCCCTCAACCACAAATCCCTGTTTTTTATAAAGATGAAAAGCACGCATGTTATTTACTTTTACATCTAACCATAGACGATTAGCATTATGGTTCGTAAATACCCAATTTTTGATAAGCCTAAATGATTCCTTCCCATAGCCCTTTCCTTTTTCACCAATTGTAATCCTTACCAACTCAAGGCTTAAATTGGGATTCTCTAATCCAGCAATAATTATATATCCTACTGGATGATTCCATTGGCTATCTTCTACAATCAAATGCAATATATCAGTGTTTTCAATTGCCTTTTCATGCTTTTCTTTAGACCACGGGATAATAAATTTTGCATTTTCTTCATTTGATTCTAAGCTACAAACAAAACCTAAATCTCTTAATTCAGTTTTTCTTAATGATAAAATGTCAGATTTTAAAAACAAACATATCCCTCCCTATTTTTCTACACCTGTATGTATTTTTTTAAATTTGCTAAACATAGAATAAACGTTACACTTTTCCACCCTAAAATCGTTTTCAAAACTTTTCGATTGCCCCTTCATTAATTCTAGTTCGACATCTTTGCTTCATAACCTTTCTGGATTTCTTACTAGAATGTTTTTAAACCTATCTTGTATGAACTAGTTGCAAGATGACGTTCTACACTATTATTCATTGTTGCATTAAAACACATTAAACATAGCGAAGAAGGAAACAATCAGATTGCAAAAGCTGTGTATACACCAGCTCGTGATTATGGAGCCATTGGATTTTTTTTCGTTCATCCACCCCATTAAATAACCTGCTAATCCCGTTACAATCACAACTAACACTACAACTCCAAAAGGAATGGCAGAAAATAGCATCAATCCATGAATACTACCAAAAAGTAAGCTTTGCAGAATATTTCCTATCTGAAAGCCAAATGTATGTGCAAATCTTTTTAATAAAAAGCCCCTAAAAAACAGTTCCTCTGACAAGCCCGTTTGGATAATTGCGTAAAGAAGCACGGGGATAATCGCCGCAAAGCCAAGTCCTGCAAAACGATTTGATGCTAAAAGTGAGCTGTCTATATAAAAAAAGACAATTAGGTTAGACGGTACGAATAATAAAAAAATCGTGAGTAAAAACCATACAGTATAATTTCCTTTATTTTTGATGACAGGCTTTTTAATACCGAGCCATGATAAAAATGATTGTTTCTTTCTTGCTGTGAAAAACCACCAACAAAATGGTATTGCTGAAAATAAAATAACTTGAATAATGGCACTGATAGCAATGTTGATAATCATAATTTTTCCCCCTGCTTCGTTTTCTTGGTCATTTCTTCATGTTAAGCATATAAAACAATTGAGAGGAAATCAATATAAATTTAATGATAATCATTAAATAATTAATTTTAATAGTTAAATAATAAATGTTAATCATAAAAAAAGCGACTAGAAACTACTAGTCGCTGTCATTGCTTATTCGGATTTCGTTCAATAAAATCAGTAATTTCATCCTTTAGATCATAAACCAATGTAAAATATTGATGCTCGTTCATGGCACCCTTCTCTCGCCATTTTTGCATTTCTTGATAATGAAAAGTCACAAAATAGCTGATGATCTCACGACGCTCTAAACCCACTTTATCAGCCATATCAACGATGGATAGACCCTCTTTCCAGTATTGATCATATACCTCTTGCGAAATACCGAGCACCTTACAAATAGCATTATAATCGTACTTTACATGATAAATGACCTGACCTTCCTCTCCATTCGCATGTTGTTGAATGACATTATTAGCATAGCCGACTGGTGCAAAGCTCATTAAAAGTATGCTGATTAGCATTAAATTTTTTACTACTATTTTCATGCTAGACCTCCTTCACAATTTAGTGTGTGAGGTGTTAACAATCATATTCCTTATTAAGATTTTTAAGCTGACTACTACCAATATTTAATATAATGAAAAACCTCATGATCTATTTTCATTCCAAGCTTTTCATATAGCTTTTGAGCTTGTTTATTATCAGTCGCTGTTTCTAAGGTTATATATCGTGCATCCTCATTTTTACAGTATGCATAACATTCTTCAATTAAACGCATTGCCACTCCTTGCTTTCTCGCATGTTCTGCCACAAATAGATCATTTAATAGAAAGGCTTTTTTCATCGCAACTGATGAAAAAATAGGGAAAAGCTGGACAAAACCTACTGGCTGAGCATCTAAATACGCAAGGAAAATAATTGATTCCTCCTTCTGCAAACGCTCCTTTAAAAATTGCTCAGCTTGCTCTAAATCTGAAGGTTGATTATAAAATTCTCGATAGGCATTAAATAATGGGACTACCTCTTTTACTGTTGCAAGTGTTACTGTTTTCATTTCCATTGCAAATCTCTCCATTTCTTTTTTTCGGTCTTTCTTGTATGATAATAAAAAACATTCTGACATATAAAAAGTGACAAAAATAAATATTTCAACATGTCAGGAAGGAGTCTTATGAATGATTTTATTTTTTTCTTTACAGATAAAGAGGCAAAATATAAGCAAATCTATCAGCAAATCAAAACTTTAATTGAGCAAGGTAGCTTAAAAACAAATGATACGCTTCCCTCTATTCGTAGGCTAGCAGATACACTACAGGTGAGCCGCAATACGACCTTAACTGCCTATGAGCAGCTTGTCGCAGAGGGATATATACGTGGAGAAGGACGAAAAGGATATTTTGTCAATGAATTTGAGCAGGTATTTTTACATGAGGAGCCAGGACCAAGCATTCCCGATAAAAAGAAAATCACAGGAAATATCACCATTGATTTTCGAGCAGGTGCTGTCGATCAACAGTATTTTCCGTTAAAGATTTGGCGACAAATGGCCAATCAAATATTACATGGGGAAGAATGCTATACATATGGGGACCCATTTGGTGAACCTCGTTTAAAGGAACAGCTTGTGGGTTATTTATTACAAGCTCGGGGTGTTCATGTTGATGCAGAGGACATTTTTATTGGTAGCAGCACACAGCAACTGTTAATTTATTTAGGCTTTTTATTAAAAGAGGATTTTGACAATATTATTTTGGAGGATCCCGGTTATAATGGAGCGCGTGAAGCCTTTAAATTACATAACTTCAAGATACAGTCATTACCTGTTTTGGAAAACGGCGCACAGCTTCAGCACTTAACACATTTACATGCACGTCTAATTTATATTACGCCTTCCCATCATTTTCCCTATGGCGTTTCAATGAGCATCCAGCAGCGACAAGCCTTGATTCAGTGGGCTAAACAAGTGGATGGCTATATTCTAGAGGATGACTATGATAGCGAATTTCGCTATACACAGCAGCCATTCCCTGCCCTTGCCTCTATTGATAAATCACGTGTTATCTATATTGGCACATTTTCTAAATCCTTTTTACCAGCAGTTCGCTTAAGCTATATAGTACTGCCCAAAACATTTGTCTCTAAATATAAAGAACGCTTTCAATATTTTGAGCATAATGCTTCCTCTCTCCATCAATTAACAATGGCAGCATTTATGGAAAAGGGTGAATGGACAAGGCATATTAAACGAATGCGGATTACCTATAAACTAAAGATCAATCGTCTAGTACAGGAGCTACAACAACAATTTGGAGACAAGATTACAGTATTAGGAGCACAATCAGGTCTCTATATTTTAGTGAAAGTACATATGCAGCTTTCTGAACAGCAACTCATAGAAAATGCCGCACAGTATGGCGTTAAGGTATATCCAACCAGCCCCTTTTTCCTTAGGCAAACAAGCACTGAGCCTATCATTCAACTAGGCTTTAGCAAATTGCAACTAGATGAAATTGTTTTAGGAGTACAACTATTAAAAAAAGCTTGGTTAACTTAATAGATAAGCCATAGCAACCATGTTATGGCTTATTTGTATTTTCCTCATGATCTCGATAATCATAGGTTTCATTAGGTACATCCAATATCACGCCGTTTATTTTGACAGTATCATCATCAACCCATGAAATATCGGCTGCATTCTCCCGATATTGCCAATAAATCTTCTTTGATTTCTTATTTTCTTTATTAAACATTAATTCACCCAAAACCGTATAAGATGTAGTGGCCCCTCCATCTGAAACATAAGCATTCACTGTATAGGTGCCATCAGGGGAAGTGGATTCAGCAATCAATTCCTGTTTAAACCTACTCCAATCAAAAAATAACCAATAAACCCCATATCCTATAATGCTTGCAATAAATAAAAACCAGACACCAAGTACAATAAGCACTTTTCTGTAAACTTTTTTCCGTCCTACCCTCTCTGTCGTATCCAACAATATCCCCCCATTTTAAAATACAATAACGAAAATAAAGGTGGGTTTGTTTCCTTGTTTTGATTAATTATCCAAAGGAGGTGGCGTTTATTCAAAAAAAGTATGGTGTTTTTTAGGCCGGAGCGATTTACTAATAAAACCGAGCATTTTTGAAGTTGACCGGAGCGCTTTTCTTTTCAACCCGAGCTACTTTGAGGTTGAACCGAGCACTTTCCTTTTCAACCCCAGCTACTTCGGGGTTGAACAGAGCGCTTTTCTTTTCAACCCGAGCTACTTTGGGGTTAAACCGAGCACTTTCCTTTTCAACCCGAGCTACTTCGGGGTTGAACAGAGCACTTTTCTTTTCAACCCGAGCTACTTTGAGGTTGAACCGAGCACTTTCTTTTTCAAACCGAGCTACTTTGCGGTTAAACCGAGCACTTTCCTTTTCAACCCGAGCGATTTTGCTGTTGAACCGAGCTCTTTTCTTTTCAACCCGAGCGACTTCGGGGTTGAACCGAGCTCTTTTCTTTTCAAACCAAGCGACTTCGGGGTTGAACCGAGCACTTTCCTTTTCAACCCGAGCGACTTTGGGGTTAATCCGAGCACTTTCCTTTTCAACCCGAGCGATTTTGCTGTTGAACCGAGCGCTTTTCTTTTCAAACCGAGCTACTTTGGGGTTAAACCGAGCACTTTCCTTTTCAACCCGAGCGATTTTGCAGTTGAACCGAGCGCTTTTCTTCTCAAACCGAGCAATTATGGCTTAAAGCCTAGTACTTTTCTAAAAAAACCTTCACACTCAAAAAAGGTGAAGGTCATTCTCTTACTATGTATTATTTTTGGACATACTTTTGCAGATGCTTTGGGATTTCACGTACGTCCATTAAAAATGGCATCATTAGGACTAAGGCAAATAAGTAAATCGCGATACCAATCGCTACTGCAGAGCTTTTTACCTCTTCGTCAATCACATAAGGCATTGTTACATATGGTACAAAGACTAGTAATAAAATGGAAATACGTGTCATTGAAGTTAGCATTTGTTTTTTCCCACAGTGTGGACAGTCAATAAAGCGAGAAAACGATACAATTGACCGCATAGACTGCTTCCATGACCATTTTTCCTTACATGCAATACATTTTGGCATATTATCTATCCCCTCCATTCACTAATTATGCCATAATTACCATTCTAGAAACATATAAATAGGAATTTGCACAAGTTAAACCCTGTACAAATTCCCTAAGAAGGTTAAAAATAATCGATAAATGTTGGAATACCGACAGGGAGCACTGTCTCAAGTAGTGCAATTTCAATGGTATTGCCCTGTAAGCGTTCGATTTTTTCCAAATAGCTTGGTCGTTTATAGCCTAATAGCATTGTGGCTAACGTTTGTACTGTTAGATGAATAGCATTTTCAGATAGTGTTTCACTGATCTTATCAACACTAACCTTTCCTTCCTGCACCGTAATCACAAATGTGCCGTTATTCCATGCCACAATACGGTCACTAACAGCCAGTCGTAACTGAAAATCATTTCCCACAAATGGATAACGTAATAAAAATTCTTTGACATCCACGATACGCGCCATAAAATAAGGGGAAACCTTTTGTATAATCTCACTATCCTCCAGTAAAAAGGCAACTGCTTCATTGCCAGTCGTTTTGCCATAAGCATTATAAATCATTGAGCTATGAGCAGAGACAAAATTCCATAAGCCTTTACGTGCCTCTTCCTGTAAATAGACGATTTCATCAATGTAATAATTTTCCTCCATAATACGATAAAACATATAGCCCTGTGGCACATCATCCTCATCATAATAAACAGCTGCCTGAAGGTTAACATCGCTATCAATAAACTTTTCTTCCCAAAAGTCTTCCTGAAACTTTTCATTCCAGGCAATGCTATTGCGTACCATCACACCATGCGTTTTTTGGGCATAACTCGCATAAATCGTAACAACATCCTCATGCTTTGGATCAACTCGACGTATCTTTCCATTTAATCCTGCATAGTGTGGTAGCTGTGTATCCTTGACCTGAAATTCCACAATATCACTCATGATTTCCCAGCCCTTTTTTCGGTAGTACGGAATTGAATATGGAAATAAATAGGATATATATTGCCCTTCATTTCGCATCCGCTGTAGACATTCCATAATTAGACTTTCCATTAATCCATGTCTTGAATATTCAGGATATGTTCCGACAGCCGTTATACCGCCCATTTCGTAAATCCGACCATGTACGTTTACCTCAAAAGGTAGGCTTAAAATTTGTGAGACAAGCTGTGTTCCATCAAACCACCCAATTGCATGTCCTTCATCGAATTGCTTACTCTTTGCATTGACAAAGCGACGATCCTTATGAATGGACATGGACATTTGAAACACATAATTGAGTAAATCTATGGATTGTGCCATTTCATCTAATCTAATTTCTCGCATGATTAAGCCTTTTCGTTGATTCATGTTTCCCTCTCCTCATCAAATAACTCTGAAAAAATGGTTTCTGGTGCATTTAAAAAGCGCTTTGTAACAATGTAATGAATGGTCTCCTCATAACGAATAGACTTTATTTCCTCACCATCAAAACTGTAAATTGTTGCATTTGGATAGCCAAGTAAAATTGGTGAATGTGTAGCAATAATAAACTGTGCCTCATGCTCTAAATCCTTCATAATCTTAAGGAGACTGAGTTGCCTTGTTGGCGATAGTGCTGCTTCAGGCTCATCCAATAAATAAATGGCTTTTCCTTTAAAGCGATGTATAAACAATGATAAAAATGATTCTCCATGTGATTGATGATGTAATGACTTGCCACCGTAAGCTGCATATTTGTATGGATGCTCTAACAAATCAATATGACTCGCAAATTGATAAAACGTTTCAGAACGTAGGAAAAAGCCATTTGAAACTTTCGGCCACCAAGATAATCGAATATATTCCCCAAGTGCAGATTCCGCTTTATGTACCTCATATAAATTTTGTCGCCCACCACCTGCTGTATTAAAATCACAGCAATCAGCAATTGCCTCCAGCAATGTGGATTTACCAGAGCCATTTTCACCAACAAAGAAAGTGACATTTGTAGGAAACTCTAGCTCCTGTAAATCCTGCAAGCTTGGTATGTTAAAGGGATACACATGCTTATCTTCGATGTTGTTCTGTAACACCTTACATGATTTTAAATACATTTCGCTTCCTCCCTTACTATTATTATAACGCGCCCATGCTACTCTGAAACCGACTTTTTTTCCAAATACAAGCTACAAACACCTAAAATAAATAATAAACTAATGCCTATAAAGGAAATAGGTGACCATGAGAGCCTTGGATCAAACAGCTGAAAGAAAAATGTGAATATTGGAACAAAGCATAAACTCATCATTACAATCAATGATGAACAATACTGAATGCCTATCTGTAATAAATACATCGGTAGCATGACACCTATTACTGTGACTGCAAGTATCCATGAAATATTTCCCGAGAAATAATTAAAAAATATGTCGAAAGTTGCAGAAAAAGATAATAAAATTATGCCATAATAGCGGTTAGCTAAAATCATAGAAGTAGTCCAACCAGCCTCACTTAATCGCTTTGAGTAGATTGTACAGAGAACTGCACCAATCCCACAGCCAACACTCGCTATTAATGCCACAATTACAGGCAAGGTTAGGTCCATTTGAACAGCTGATTTCCCACTAATAACAGCTACTATTAGTATAGTACAAGCAATAAATGTTCCTAAAGCAATTGCCCATTGAACCCGAGGAATGGACTCCTTAGCAAAAACAGCTATTATTAAAACAAAAAGCGGTCCAATGCCCATTTCAAGTGCACTTACAATCGCGGACTCAACATATTTTAAGGCAAAATAAAAGCCCATAAATGTTATCACTGTAGCAGCGTTCAACTTCACTACATTCTTTATATTTCCCTTCCACACATTCAATTGCTTTCGTTTTCGGGCAAAGAATGAGAAATAAATCGCTGTAATGAAAAAACTAATACCCGTAAATAAAAAGGTGGGTACCTCCTGTACTTGCTTGGCATAGAACACTTGGCTCATCGATGTTAGAAGTGCTGACAGAACAAGTGCAGTTAAACCTACTGTTGTTGTATGCTTTTTTATTATCTCCACCATATTTCCCCCCCTGGATCATTTAAGTGCCAGTTCCTCTCCTCATTTCCCAAATAAAAAACTTCGTCTCCAATAAATATAGAGACGAAGTTATCCGTGGTACCACTCTGATTAGCTAGAAAGCTCACTTGACTATAACGGTAGCAGCCGTTTATACCTACTATCTTCAGCATAAAAAACTCCTGGATGAGTTCATAAATGATTTGCGATGATTTTCACCAACCATCATCTCTCTAAAAGCAAACTACATTCACTACTACTTCCAATCATTGTTATATCATTTTCGATACATCATAATTCATTCCACCCTTTTCGTCAAGACTCCCTGATGTATATCCTTTTTGTAATATTGCAATATTGTGACTTATAGAAAATGTTCTACTTTCCAAATGATTGTCATACATTGAGTAAAACCTTTTGAACTTATTTTACCTGAAAAAAGAACAAGGGAGAAAAGTGATATGTTTGTGACTCATTTTTATGAAGGCAAGACATCTGTATTAAGTCAGCTACTCGTCAATCTACCTGCTGTTGAAGAAAATATTAAAATTAAAGGACGAAAAGCAAAAATTATTGAAGTTAATCAAATCAACAACAATAATTACCAAGTACGTATCGTTTTTGAAATTATACCTAAGAAACAGCCTATTAAAGAACTTGGGAAGAAAAAAAGATAGCCTTTTATAGTTTAAGGAATAACGCTATCGTTGATAAATGCAATGATAGCGTTTTAAAATTTTTTTAATGGGTATTGAAATATAGGTTGCAAACTGTTCTCAATTTTAAAACTCTTCAAGAAAACATAATAGTTGACATTTTAATTGATAACAATTATCATTATCAATAGATTATTTCTTTTCTCCAAATTGCTTAATTCAGAATCCCCCTCTTTTTTGAAATAAGCATGTATCAAACGGATATTCTTACATCAGACTAAGAATATCCGTTTTTTAACTGTATTTACGGAATATTTACATAAACAAAGGAGCTGTATTACATGGATTATCGTATTGAAAAAGACACTATGGGTGAAATTAAAGTACCTTCTGATAAAATTTGGGGTGCTCAAACACAGCGTAGTAAGGAAAACTTCCAAATCGGTACAGAGCATATGCCAATCGAGCTCGTACAAGCGATGGCTATTTTAAAGAAAAGTGCTGCTACCGCGAACCATAAACTTGGAAAACTTTCAGCCGTTAAAACAAACGCTATCGTCCAAGCAGCTGATGAAATTTTAAATGGTCAATGGGACGATCAATTCCCACTTGTTGTATGGCAAACAGGTAGTGGTACACAGTCGAATATGAACGTTAATGAGGTTATTGCACATCGAGCGAACCAGATTTTACAAGATGCTGAAGAGGCTGACCGTATACATCCTAATGATGATGTTAATAAATCCCAAAGCTCAAATGATACGTTCCCCACTGCTTTGCATATTGCAGCCGTGTTAAAGGTTGAGGATTATTTATTACCACGTCTTCGTTTATTAAAAGCAACTTTAGAAGAAAAAGCTGAGCAATTTAAAGACATTATTAAAATTGGCCGTACACATTTACAGGATGCTACTCCCCTTACATTAGGCCAAGAGATCAGTGGCTGGGCAGCAATGCTATCAAAATCCGAGCAAATGATTATCCAAAATATAGAATACATGAAGGAACTTGCGATTGGTGGTACAGCAGTTGGCACGGGCATTAACGCACACCCTGAATTTGGCGAACGAGTAGCATCCGAAATTAGTGCACTGACAAATAAGCATTTTACTTCTGCAGCAAATAAATTCCATGCTCTTACAAGTCATGATGAGGCTGTCGTTGCTCATGGTGCCTTAAAAGCACTTGCAGCAGACTTAATGAAAATTGCCAATGATGTACGCTGGTTAGCAAGTGGTCCTCGCTCAGGAATTGGTGAAATTACCATTCCCGAAAATGAACCAGGCTCCTCAATTATGCCAGGTAAGGTCAATCCGACTCAAAGTGAAGCCATGACAATGGTAGTAACACAGGTTGTTGGAAACGATGCAACAATTGCCTTTGCCGCTTCACAAGGTAATTTCGAACTAAACGTCTTTAAACCAGTCATTATTTATAATTTCTTACAATCCACTCGTCTATTAGCAGATACAATGAAATCATTTAACGACCACTGCGCAATAGGCATTGAGCCAAATAAAGAAGTACTTGATCATAACTTACAAAATTCATTAATGCTTGTAACAGCATTAAATCCTTATATCGGCTATGAAAATGCAGCAAAAATTGCGAAGAAAGCCCATAAAGAAGGGACAACTTTAAAAGAGGCAGCGATTGCCACGGGATTACTAACAGAAGAACAGTTTGATGAATATGTAGATCCTGCAACAATGATTTATCCAAACGTAAAATGATGTAAGTGCAAGGTGATTCCTTGAAGTCGCCACACCATTGATATACCAATTATTTTTAGCATCTCGAATCATTTTGTTTAATGCAAGATAATGCATAAGATCTTTAGGTCTTGGGGCTAAATTGGGGCTAATAAAATACGTCGAGCGTGTGAAGGAATGTGTGAGTAAGAAAGATTGAGGCTAATTTGCTTCAATCTTTTTTTTCGTTAAATACATTGTAAAGAACATTTTGAGGCTTTTCAGTCTTTAGATATTTGTCGTTTTCTATAGTCAATTAAAGCAATAATCGCAAGAATTAAAACTAAAATACTAGATGTCAAAAAGAATAAAGATAACGTTCTCTTTTCTCCCCAGTTGCTAAACGCTTGTGAAAAACCGATAAAAACCATTACAAAAGATAGTGTTAATTGGAGTTTTGAAACATTTTCAAACAATAGATTACCTCCCATATGTATGCTCAATAATATTACCATAAAACTATATTAATAATGCATTCAATATAATATGAACAACCAAACTAAAAAGCACCCACATATCTGCAGCTGCTTGATTATATAAGAGCATGTTTTGAAAGATTAAAAAATTAATGATTAAGATTCGAATTTTATAGGTCCATGCCTACTCCCACAATGATTTTCAGCATTTCAACGGTAGAACATTTATTGCATATTGTTATTGCCACCATCACGGAGTGGTCTTTCTGTGGTTTATTTAGGTAAAACACCTCGTTTGTTTATGTGAATAATTCCTCTATAATATCAGTTTATATGTTCTAACAGGTTCTTAGATAGATTGTAATTTGTTAATTGATATGTTTGTGTAACCACTGTTCAAATATCTTTAACTGTTCTTCAGTATGAAAGTAATGTTCACCTGTTTCTATGACTTCTAATTCACAACGATGTTTTTTTGTAAAATAGTTAATAGTTTCAAATTCGCACAGTTCATCTTTGGCTCCATACATAATATATGTATCTGTATTCCATGTATTAATAGGATGTTCTTTTACATAGCATAAATAATCCCAATACAACTTTTGACCAATAGGTGTCTCTATAGTCATTTCTTTTTGCAAAAGCTCTGGTGTTACATTAAACCATTTCATCATATTTTCGATAATTCGTTCCATATTAACTACTGGTGATAAAAATAATGCCTTTTCTAACACAACATTTTGATAGGCTAAAAGGCTAAAATAAGCTCCCATACTACATGCAAACACGCTTACTTCTTTCCAATGTTCTTTTGCGTAATCCATAATTATAGATAATTCACTAACACAAAACTGTACTTTGCAAGGAGTATTATCATTTTTTCTTTCTCCATGCTCAGGTAAATCAAAGCTTAATACTTGATAACCTTTTTGATTGGCTTCTTCAGCTAATATTTGAATCACTGCATCTTCTTTATTTGACATATTTCCATGTACTGCAATAAAAATTTTTTCACTCTTTGCTCCCCATAAAACTGCGGGAATATTACTAATTTTAAAATTGTCTTTAAGCATATTTCCTCCATAGAGTAAGACGTATGGGATTGGAAAAAATCACATACATTTTATATTCTTCCAAACTGTTCATAACTTACCACAAACTAATTATAATATCTCTCTATATCTGTATAGCATAGTCTATTTTATATTTTAAACCTTTCTTTTGTCCACTTCTTCGAAGCTTACAAGCATTACTAACTCCCCCTATGATTTTGAGATACTCCAATATGTTTTATTTCACACCGGTTTGAACTTAAAAATTCTATTCCAATACAGCTAACAATCTCATCTTCAAGGTCATATCCATATAATTCTCTTACTGGAGAATGCATTTATAATATAATTCATATTCTTTCACGACATTCTTTTCAGAGGTTGCGAAAGATAAAAGTTCTCTTACATTAGGTTGATGTCGATTTAATTAAATGTTCCTTAGTAAAAAAGCGACTGCTCTATTGAACAATCGTCCCCGTTACTTTAAGTATTCACAAACTTTACGACATACTGATTCTCCTTATTCCTTACCACAATTATAACAACGTTTGTCTCTGTCATTGTCTCCGTACATACGAAGTTCCTTTTCTAATCCACAAACACTGCAAAAGTCAAAATGTATTTGCGGAAGTATGCCCTCTTCGGCTAACGGAACCCACTCTTTTTCATATAAACTCTTTGTCATACCATAATCGGTAAAAACAAGTTTACCATCATTATTTAAACCGTAATTACTACTGTCTTCTAAATCAAAGCAATCGAAGTTTTTATCTAATATTTCTAAAACCTCATCAAACAAATTAGGGATTAAACATTGGTTTTCTTCATCCTTTACCTCATACGTTTGATTATTCTTTAGTTCTAAAGGTTTGTAATATTTTTGTACAGATATGAAATCATCAACATAGTATGTCTGAGCGAATAACTGGGCGAGACCTTTATCAACCATTGAAGTGTAAATTTCTAATTCATTTTTTGATTGTTTATAACCGATTGGATGTAAATGCACTTTTATTACATAATCTAAAACTCTATATACTTTTCTTGTAGAACCTATGCCAACAAAATTTTCATCTCTACAATACTGATCCCAACTTTGAATTATTTGTTTAAGCATTGTTTTCCCTCCTTACACAACTAAAAAACTATTATATAAATTCAATACTTTATTACTTTTTCCACCTTAAAGTAACCTGCTCCGTTAGCACAAGAAGCAGTTGCTCTAATTGAATTCTTTTGGCCACCATAAAAAGCAACCACATCTCTGCAGCTGCATTATTAAAAGGGCTTGTTTTAAAAGATTAAAAGAGTAAATGATCGGACATTAAAAAGTATTTTAATTTTACCATCCCTCACGGAGGTCATTTTACGGATTATTTACTGAGACACCTTAATTTAGGAATTATGGAGAAAATAGAACTGTTAAGAAATCTGGTCTAAGTATTGAGAAAGAATATTTACAATTTCGGATACGGGTAAAGTCCCATCAACAATGATGTCAGAATTCGGTTTTACTGTTTCTAACATCTCTAAATAGCCGCGCCTTCCTTGTGAAATATAAATCTCCATATCCCTTAAAATATTTTCTACCGAATTATTCTTAAAATCTCTAGATACTCGACGTGCCATTGCAATATCCAAAGGAGTATCAATAAACACAGCAAAATCTATGAATTTACTCGTTTCAAAGTGTTTATAGGCAAACGGAAAGTCCAGCACTATGTAATCTAAAGGTTCAGTTAGTAACGCTTCTATATCTCTAATTAGAGGAGCCAAGTTCCACTCATCATAATTAGCGCCGTTGTCAATCCAATCTATAATGTCATCAGGACCATCAAAATCATATTCATCAAATAAAAGTATTTTAGAATTTTTTAATCTTTTGTTTAGGTGAGTCGATATAGTCGTTTTCCCACCGCCAGAAACCGCAGCAATAGCAATAACTAGTGGTTTCTTTTCTTTTTTCATAAAATCCCCCCATTTTTATTTGTTTGGATCACTATTTTACTTCTCTCTGTACTATAATTATTTTTTATAGAGATCCATGATTTTGTTCAAATTCTTCTCTTGTCATTCCGTAGCAAATACCATCATAATAAGCACCTTTAGTGAAAATAATTTTTCTTAGTTGACCCTCTTTCATAAAACCTAATTTTTCATGAAGGCGTATGGATGATTCATTAAAGGAGTACACTGTTGTATTTACTTTTTGATAAGCACGCTCTGAAAAGAAGAATCGAAGAACCATGAGAATCATTTCTTTTGCATATCCTTTACCCCTGTAAGGTTCGAATACAGCTAAATAATAATCAAAGATACCGTTTTTCAAATCACAATCAAATGTTTCAATCAACCCAACAATATTATTATCTCTATCTACTGCAACAAAACGGAATTCATCATCTTCTTCAGATTGTTCTTCTACCCATTCTGACATTTTATTAGCTGAGCGAGGAAAATGAATCGAATCCATATTTCTAAGAATTTCATCATCTAAAAATTCAAATATAATGATATCTTCTGGTTGTATCGCTCGTAATGTAAGATTTTGTCCTGTCCAATAACTAACTGTCATTTTCCTAATCCTCCAATGCATCAAAAAATAGTAATTATAATTGGTTATATAAACCATTATTTTTACGTTTTAAGTTTACATATAGTTTCAGAAATTTTATCTCTTTTATTATTTCTCAATGATTGTTCAAATAATATACACAAATGATAAATTCCCCCACTATAATTCCAACCAATTCTCGATGGTAGTGGGAGACAATGATGCTAACCAACTATGGGATTTTGGAATTAATTGTGAAATAACAAAAACAGCTACTCATTCGAGAGCTGTTTCCCTTTAATGTCTAAGTTTCAGGTTTGGATGATTCATGCATACTCCTTATGGGTGTTTCATTGTCTAAAGAATATTTTTCAATTGCTTCTTCTGCTGTAGAAGAAAGACTTTCAAATTCTATATATTGACTGTATACCTCTTTTAGATTTAAAGACTTACTTAAATCATCAACTAATTCAAAAACATCAAGCTTTCAAACCACAAGTGTAATTATGTTTTGACTCATCCAAAAGTGTGTGTTGTAGTCCATTCCCACTGGCTTTCCAATGGGCTACTCCTAAAATCAAAGAAATCTGTTTTTAACCGAGTGTTGGATTATTACTCTTTATCCAAAAACTTGGGCAGCAATCGCAAATAATTCATGGTTCCTAAATGGCATATTCATTGAATTCTTTATCATTATTGGTGGTTCACTAGTTTTTGCAAATCCCACTTCTCCAAGAATGACATTAACTCATTATTACCGGAGGGCACGTCAATTCTTAAATTCCCTCGATGTTTAGATGCTAACTCTTTTATTAGTAATGCTGCTGTTTTAAAATTTGGAGCTACAATAGGTCCTAATTTTGATAATCCAAAACCAATAATCTTAGTCACTAAATAGTCACTCAAATGAGTGGCTTTTTTCATGTATAAAATCACTTCTTTCCTGTATAAATTAGAATACTTTTAGAAAACCCTTCTTTTTAAAATTATAACTGTCTATATTTTTGTCTAAACTGAAAGTACCAACTTCCAAAATACAAACTTCTAAAAGTAGGGATGACAAATTGAAAAGAAAAATTATCTTAACCATATGCTTTACCATGATACTGTTTCTCTCTGGATGTTGGGATGTCTCTGAACCCCAAAGAATGTATTATGTCCATGGAGTCGGTGTAGATTTTAAAGATAATAAGTATGAAGTTTATATACAACTGATTAACTTTGCCGATGTTGCAAAATCTGAAACGCCCAGTCCTGAAACAACACCATCAGAGATTGGACATGCTAAAGGGGATACCATGGAAGAAGCTATTTATAATATATATCGCTCAGTTGACCAAGAAATATTTTGGGGGCATATGACCTATGCTATATTCACTGAAGAAGTTTTAAAAAGTGAACATGCTATCTCTGTTATAGATAGTTTTTTGCGTTTTAGAGAAACAAGATATCAGATTTTTGCCCATTGTACAAAGGATTCATTAGAAGAGATTCTTCTGATAACACCGTTAGTAAATAAGCCACTTACAAGTTCAAAACTAAGTAGTCCATTAAATACAAAAGCTTTAGAAACATTTATTGAGCCTGTCGATTTAAGAAGTTTAATTATTGGATTAAATGAACCCAGTCATGAAGTGGCTTTGTCATTAGTCTCAATCAACGAAAGTTGGGAGTCGAAAAATGAGAAGCCCGCAAAGGAAACTTCCGTAAATGGTAACTGCATCCTTTCAAAAGATGGATTTAAAGGAACGATGAAAGGTAACACTGCAAGAGGAACCCAATGGATGCTGACCAAAAAGAATAGAGGGGACATAACCATTCAAGTGGACGATAGCGAAAGAGATTACTTAACGTTAGATTTAGAAAAAATAGATCTTGATGTTAAACCAATTGTTAAAAACAATCAGGTGACATTTGAAATAGATATTAAATTCAACGCTACACTCAATGGTTTTAAAACTAAAGTAACTTCAGATGAGATAAGAAAAGGTATTATTAAGAAAGTTAAAGAAGAAATAAAGACAACATATGAAGAGGGATTGAAATTAAACGTTGATATTTACCGTTTATCCGAATACCTGTATAGAGACAAAGTAAAAGTATGGAAGAAAATAGAGAACGACGGGAAAATACCCTTAACTAAAGAGTCAATAAGCAAAATAAATGTTTACGTAAATAAAATAAATCCTGGTAGAAAAACATTTGAAGAAACAATTGTAGAGTAAAAAAATCCCAGGCTCAAAAATTTTGAGTACCTGGGATTTTTGTTAATAAAGATATTTTAATCGGAATCATTCTCCTCTTCAATTTTACGAATTACACCTGTCTTTGCGTTTACTTCTACTTCGTAAATCTTATTTTGAGATGTCAGAATAAATATTTCATATACTAAAGTACCGTTTTCCATATCCATTCCATAATGTATGATTTGTCCAGGTACTCTTTGCACGGCAATCTGCATTGCTTGTTGCGGAGAAATTCTTTGATTATATGAAGGCATTACCATAAACATATCCTCCTTGTTCTGCATACATGCTCCTATTTTATGCAAACAAAGAGACTACTGTTACCATTTTATTTACCACGTCTTTGTTGAATCGTAATATACAAGCCCATTAAACGGTCAGTGGTCATTGTACCATTCTGAAAATCCTCCAAGTGCGATTCCTGAATAATTCCGTAATACTGTATCTGTCATTAATACAGCTACTAATACGGTGAATACTACAATCCCTGTAGGCTCATCCCCTGACCAAGTAACCATTTTACAGGATGGAACACTTGCATATGTCACAAATTAGGCAGATAATACTGGGTCTGTTATAGATATAGCTACAAATACAGTTATCGATACAATTCCTGGATTTAACGGTCCTACTGGTATAAAAACCGGAACAATCTGCTTATAAAAAATTAACCTTTTATACAAACGATTTATTTCAAAGGATACCTGTTTTACTTGCAATATAATGATTTTGGGATAGCGGACGTATACATCCTCTAAATAATTGCTACTATGCTATCCTAGCTTTACATATTAAAAACCCATCCTTAGTTAGGCATTACCTACCTCTAACTTGTACTTAGTTACTTCCCCAATGTTTTCATTCACATTTTATTATTGAAAGCTTGAATTCAAACTTGAAACCGTAATCTAAAAAAAGTAAAAGTCGGCTTGTACCAGCATCATTACATGTAGAATATCCAGAAAAATAATTCATATTTAATTGGCAAACCGTTTCCCAAGTCTTAACTAGAGATTTTTCAATACTATTTTTCAATTTGAATTTATCCCCCGAAATTGTTTTTTAAATTAAGCTACCCACACATTCTAATCTTAGCTATAACTTGAAGACTTTATTTAATGTATAAGTAACCTTAATTTGCACACATTATTATTAAGTGTATCGCACGCACTTTATATAGGCTGTGGCGTTAGTTGACCGCCACGGCTTTTTTAATATCTATTAATAAAATTTTCTAAGGCTATCCTTAATGCAAAATAAGTTTTACAATAGAAGCTTTAAAGAAGATTGCATAACTGGACATCTAAATTTATCTGATTTCGGTTCAAATTTTCAATTAAACCATTAAGGAAGTGGGTCTCTCTAGTTACTAAACAAAGACTTGATATCTCTCCAATTTTATTTACTTAAAAAGTGTGGTGTTGGCGATCATTGCAGCTTTTTATCGCAGTTATAAATGTCAAACGCCTATTCAACTGATTTAAAGTGTAATGCCATATAAAAATACAATCCCCAAAAAAGAAGAAATTTTTTTATCACTACATTTGATTACTCTGATTAGGCCCTTTTAGTAATGATTTTAATTGGAAATACATTACTTACTTCGGAATAGCATTACTTATCGCACCCGCTATCGCTGTAATCCTCCACATATTATTTAGTAGATTATAAAAAAACGACTTTCTAACAAACATACATTCGTATATAATTTTAAATATACTAACTAGTGGAGGGCAAATAATGAACGCAATCGATTTAATCCATTTAAATTTCAACGAAGTGCGAAGACGTAGTATTAAGCTTTGGATGTCAATCCCACAAGATAAATTAAATTGGCGACCAGATGATAAAGCTATGTCTTGTATTGAAATGGTTAGACATGTTCTAGAAAGTGAATATTATTATCATCAGGCTATTAAAAATAAAGGCAGTATTCCTGTATTTGAATCTCCATTTGAAAAACTACCATTCAACACTGTTGAGGATGAATTAATTTTTGCAGGACCGTTTAGAGATCAATTTATAGAAACTATAAAATCATTTTCAGATGAAGATCTAAAAACTATTAAAATTGACCGTTCAGATGTTGGGTATATAAGAGACCTAGGTGATATGTTGCTGAGAATTGCCTATCATGAATCAGTTCATACAGGTCAATTACTCGATTATTTACGAACTGCAAAAGTTACACTCCCTAACATTTGGGATTAATTTATCATTGGGTGTCTTCATTTATATGAGACACCTTTTTCTTTACAAAATTTTCATTGCAGATTAACAAGAAGAAAGTTTTACTGGCGATCAAGAAAACTTACTAAGCTATTTGGGATTTTCTCTTATAGTGTAGGTTCAGTAACCGTTATATACTTTTGTCCTTGGAATCCTTTTGCAATTCTGTCTCTACTCCATATTGTGCTATACTCTATTTTGGATAGGTAAGCTGTGCCCTTTTGAGAACTCGTTATGCATCCATTTGAAGTCTTTTATCGTTTGAATGATGATGTAGAACATATCATTATGTTCAGTTAGTTGCCTGGCCTGCTATAGATTGATAGTTTGTCATAGGTTTGCCATTCCTACAGTGTGATATAATACTTTTGAGAACCTCAAAGGAGCTTAAACCAATTCGAGCTGTAACGTGTGACGACGCTGCAGCTTTTTTTATGTTATCATTTAAAAAATACATAAAGAGGTGATTCAACGAATATGTTTTTGGACATATTTCCGGGTTTATACCTTATTGGAAGGCTACTTTGTTTCATTCCACCTATATTATTACTACCTTTTGTAATAGTGGTTTGTCTGGAAATTTATAGAGTCTCACTTAGAAAGGTTTTACCAACTAAGCTTTATAAATTATTACTTGGCCCGATTGCCCTACTTGGATTTTATATTTGGGCTATTCCGATGGACATGGGATTTTATGAGTTTTTTGGAGCGATATTATAATCGCTCTATTTTCGTTTTGTTCATTAGTTTGTTGAAGCGTTTGAAACGCTTTCAATATTAAAAATACATAATGGGGTGAAACAATGGATTTTGTCAGAAAATATATCTATATCTTCCACTTTTTATCTCTGTTTTTAATTTTATTGATTCGGGATTATTTCAAATATGGTAATTGGGATTTGTTTAGTAACTTCTTCTTTTCTTTGAGAGCCGTTATTATTTTTGCTTTCTTAGATTGGGCATGGGATTTTACGGTTCTATAAGCAAATTGAATATGGTTTATAGCCGTTTTCCTTTAAAATTTCAGGCGCAATATCGTAAGTGTTTGCTGTTGTAAAGTTCATTAAATTTCCTCCTTGTTTACTCAACATTCTCTTTCTAATAAAATTCTCGTATTGTTCAGTATCTTTGACGTTATGTTGAGTTAAATATTGAATCGCCTATCAAAAAATTCTTCGATTATCCCTTTCTTTGCACTATTAAACTTAGTACTAAAACGTTCCAAAACCCATTCTCTTTTGTAATGTTTTCATCGGCAACATCAATACAAGTTTGTATTGCTTCTTCAACTGAACAATATCCTCAAATTGTTCAGTACTATCTCCCCCTGTACTACTTCAAGATTCTATTTCACAGCTTTCCTCTGATTTTAGGTATTAAAAAAATCCCAAGTTTTTATTAAAAATATTATTTATTTCTTTTTAATAGACACATTACCAGTCACCTTCCAACATTAATTCATAGAATATTTGAGAATGAACAGTTTTCTGGAATTAATAAGTAACAAACACCTATAACTTACGGGGTTACTAACATATTACGGAATGGAGGTGACAAAAAAATGGACCTACAAAAATTGATGTGTGACACTTGCTGTGAAAATAACCGAGTTTTTTGGCCCCGTATAAAAGCTGTTGACATAGGTTCTATTCATTCTCCTTCAGAGGTTACCCCTGTAGGGACCATTATTCCAACTATAAATAGATATTTTTATATTGTTACAGAAGATATTGATTTAACAAATGGAGTAACCCTTCCAGCTAATTTATTTACAGATGATAATGGCGATCCAGTAACCGAATTTACGCTTTTTAATCCTAATGGCTACGTCAATCTTTACATTAATGCTGTAATGCAAGAAGGAGGCGCATATAAGGTAACTCCAGATTCATTAACCCTTAACCCATTTAATGCAACTATTTTTGCTGGAACTCCAATAATTATAGAATCATTAGGTTTCCAAAAAATGTAATACAAAATTCCTTTATCCCTTGAAAGGGGGTGAAAAAATGGCACTTTCAATTATCAATATTCATGTAAATGTTACTGGCACTTCGACTAGATTCTTTAATGTTTTAGCAGCAAATTTAGCTGTCACAGACGGTACTACTATTGCTGCAACTGCCTTTCTAGACGATAGTGGAAATGCTGCTACTGCTTTCCCTGTGGTAACTAATGGCTACTATAATTTCTATATTAATGGTGTATTACAAGAAGGTGATTCATATACAATTTCTGCAACAGAGTTAACATTTAATGGCGTTACTGGTACAATCACAGTTGGAACTCCATTGGTAGTGGAAGCTGTAGAATTAGTTACACAAACTTAATGACTAATTGTCTTTCTTCTATTTTGGTGATTAGGGTCACTTCTATCCCAAGTGACCCTTTTTTAGTTTCTTCACTCAAAAGTACCCTATAGGATTGACTTCGGTCTAGAAACAACATGGCTAAGTATTGAAAAAATAATATTTATATATCTTCACTCCACCTTCCTAATTGACCAAACATCTGTGTTCGATATGAATAAAATATTAAATAGAATAGGAGGTGAATATAAAATGGCATCATTTGAAATTGGGGCGAGAGGTCTTTTCAATTTTCGAAACGAACGCTTTTTCCTATTAGTTGAAGATGAAATTACAATTCCAGAAAAAGGTGTGGAGATTGATCCAGTGAATATCTATGAAATTGACCAACAAACTTTCAATTTTATCAGAGATGAAGGAGATACACCTGTAGTTGTACCTCGTTTTAATCTTCCTCCTGTACCACCTGGATTTGAATTAGAACGAAAATGTATTTTTACAGTCGATAATTCATACTTTGTTATCTATGAATTAGAAAATGGCACTGATAACTTTGTTATTTTAAGAATCAGTGCAGCTTTATTTAACTCATTGAGAAATTCTGGTGTTCGTGAATGTGTTCCTCAAGATTTCATTAATTAATAAAAAATCCAACCTTCAGTAAAATTATTATCATCATATTTAAAATAATGTTTAGCAAGATTTCTCCTTCCTTGCTGAACATTTTCCTCATAATGTGCAGTAGTTAGCCGCTTTTTTATATTTATAAAATTTATATTTGGTACATAATAAATATTGTTGTAAATACTCGCAATTTTAAAAAACTGTAACGGACGCGTTATGGCTTTTTTTATGTACCACAATCCCAATGATTGTGGTTATTTCATTTACTTCTTTTCTTTTTTATTGAATTGTTGTTCTTTCTTCTGCTCTTTTTCTTCTTTTACTTCTTCTAATTCTTCTAGATTAAATTCCATTGCTATTTCCTCTTGCTCAAATTCATACTTTTGTTTTTCTTTTGTCAAAACACTCACCTCCAATATGGATTAAAGTGTCCTTATTGTAGAGATCTATACATGTTACATGAGAAGTATAAATCGACTATAAACAACCAAAATATAATGCTTAGTGTCTAAATTTGGAGTGGTCATTTTTTAATTTTTTAGTATAAAAAATGTATTAAAGTGAATGTTATTTTTTTTTTAATCCATACTAACCTTGCTTTCATAGCGAAAAACAAGAAAAGGAAGTGTAAGTATGGGTATTCTAGGTGGAAATCCAAAAGACGAACCATTGCATTACGGTGAAGTATTTAGTGTTTGGTCAAGTTTAATTGCAGACTATGGAATGATTTCTGGCTATCAAACATTTTACAATCATGCTGGTGATGAAGATCTTAAAAAAATTATTGAAGATATCATCGAAACTTGCAGAGAAGAAGTAAAACAATTAGAAAAAATTCTAAAAACGAATGGTATTGCTTTACCACCTGCTTCACCTGAAAGACCTGTAGCAAGATTGGAAGATATCCCTCCAGGAGCGAAGTTTAATGACCCAGAAATCAGCGCTGCAATTACTGCTGACGTTGCCGCTGGATTAGTTGCATGTAGTCAAGCAATGGGTATTTCCACTCGTGAAGATATCGCATTAATGTATGGTCAATTCCATACAGCAAAAGCTCTATTGGGTGGTAAACTACTACGTCTTAATAAAAATAAAGGTTGGTTAGTTCCACCACCATTACATGTAGATTATCCAGAAAAGTAAAAATAATTTACCCGACAAACCGTCTCCCCAGTTTAAAGCTGGGGTTTTTCAATGTATAGAGACACTCAATAATTTTTAGTGTATCGCAGGCACTTTATATAGGCTGTGACGTTGGTTGACTGTCGCAGCTTTTTTATTTTAATGGCAATGAACTATACACCCCAAGTTAACTAAGTATATATAGATAGTAGTGTTAAGCAAACAAGTTTAACTTAGTACCTCCTTTGTTACTTATGGTTATTTCCACCCAAATGACCCTATTAATAATTCTGATCTTCATATTGTTCAGTAGTGTTTTTAATATTTACTTTATTGTGCTAATATTTACATAAATAAAAATATTAGGAGGCGACCTTTATGAATTCGCATGAAACTAAAGTAAAGGAATTTTTAAACTCTAATAATGTAAAAGCTGAACACTTCATATTTAATCAATCTTGCCACTCCGTAAAAGAAGCCGCTGAAGCAGTTAATGGCTCGGAAGACGATTTTGTAAAAAACATTTGTATGATTGACTCAAATAATGAATTAATAGTGGCTATTGTAAAAGGAAACAATAGAGCTAGTACAACCCGTGTTGCAAAATCATTAAATATAGAAAAGCCTAGACTTGCTAATGAAAATGAAATTATTGAACGTACAGGTTTCCCACCAGGTGGAGTTCCTTCTTTTGGTTTTCAAGCAAATTTTTTAGTTGATCCAAAAGTGACAAATATGGATTACATATATACTGGTGGTGGTTCCGAAAACTCATTAGTTAAAATAAATGTTCAAGATTTATTAAAAATCAATCAAGGTACTATTGTTAAAGTAAGTAAATAGTAACTCTTAACAACCGTATAAAAAAACGGTTGTTTTTGCATTTTAAACTGCACATTTTCTTTCAAATATTCGCTTATCCGCCTTCAGAAATTTTGGGAGTAAAGCCTTTGATTTACTTTCTTTTATTTTTTCTAAATTTCTCGTTACCACGTTTAAAATTACCCGTAATTTTAGCTAATAATAACTGTACTGCTGTTATATTATCTTCAACTTCTTTGATCCTTGTGATAAGACGCTCGGCCTCCCTATCCTTTACAATTTTAATTCGTTTCCCTTGTAATGTATGACAACAGTCTCTTTTTTTGTTATTTCATAATCAAACGGTTCTTCGCTCTCAATCTGTTTTGTTTATCTATTTTGCTCACTACACCACCCTTTAATTCTTTTAGTTTCAAACATTATCCTCATAGTGTTCATTACTATCTCCCTTGACCTCTTCAGACTCTATTTTCACAGCTTTCCTTTGATTTAAGTATTTAAAAATCCCAACTTTTCATTAAAAATATTATTTATTTCTCTTTAATAGACATATTACCAATCACTTTCCAATATTAATTCATAGATTATTAGTGAATGAACAGTTTTCATAATTAATAAGTAACAAACGCCTATAACTTACGGGGTTACTAACATATTACGGAATGGAGGTGACAAAAAAATGGACCCACAAAAATTGATTTGTGACAGTTGTTGTGAAAATAATCGAGTTTTTTGGCCCCGTATAAAAGCTATTGACATAGGTTTTATTCAACCTCCTCCAGTCATTATCCCTGAAGGAGCTATTATTCCAATAATAAATAGATATTTCTATATCGTTACAGAAGATATTGATTTAACAAACGGAGCAACCATTCCAGCTAATTTATTTACAGATGATAATGGCAATCCAGTAACTGAATTTACGCTTTTTAAGCCTAACGGCTACGTTAATCTTTATATCAATGCCGTAATGCAAGAGGGCGGTGCATACAAAGTAACCCCAGATTCATTAACTCTTAACCCATTTAATGCAACTATTTTTGCCGGAACTCCAATAATTATAGAATCTTTAGGCTTCCAACAAATGTAATAATAAAATTCCTTTGTACTAAACCTTTTTTCCTAAAAAGGAGGTGAAAAAAATGGCACTTTCAATTATCAATATTCATGTAAATGTTACAGGCACTTCGACTAGATTCTTTGATGTTTTAGCAGCGAATTTAGCTGTCACAGACGGTACTACTATTGCTGCAACTGCCTTTCTAGACGATAGTGGAAATGCCGCTACTGCTTTCCCAATAGTAGCGAACGGCTACTATAATTTCTATGTTAATGGAGTATTGCAGGAAGGTGATTCTTATACAATTTCTGCAACAGAGTTAACATTTAACGGAGTTACTGGTACAATCACAGCTGGAACTCCTTTAGTAGTGGAAGCTGTAGAATTAGTTACACAAACTTAATGATTAATTTAATAGTTTCAAAGTTTTTTTCTATTTTTTTTTTGGGTGCTTAGGGTCACTTCTAGACGAGTGACCCTCCCTTTTAGTTTCTTGTCCTCATATAACGTAATCGGCGGTCATGCCTTTGTTTTTCTTGTGTTTGAGATTCTTGCTTCTACTGCTCAATTGCTACAATTGCAGCTGCCTATGCAATAACCTCAATTTGCTCTGTAGTTAATACTGTTGTTTGTTGTGTCATAGTTTTGCCCCCTATGATATAATCAATTATCTGACTGAACTTAAAAAAGGGCAGGAACCAATTTAGAGCTGTAGTGTCGTCAAACACTACAGCTTTTTTCCTCATATTGTGCAGTAAGGTTAATTTGATATTTATTCAAATTCATATACATAAAATTTCTTGTATCTGCAAATAACAAGAACAAATGCAGAAAGGATTAAATGTATGAAAAAAATAATAATCGTTTCATTACTTTTAATGAGTCTCTTGTTTATAAATTCTGCTTTTGCAAAAACAGTTATAGAATATTTACCTCAAGATCAACCCCCAAGTGTATTAGAGTTAGCATTTTTACGTGAATTAGGTCCATCTATCCTTGAGGCAATGACTACACACGGAAACAAGCAATTATTCACATCTGAACGAATCGAAAAAATTAATAGAAATATTCAGGAAGACTATTTTGATGTAACATTAAGAGTACTTGGTTACGAAGGTCCCTTAAACCCACCTTATACACAAATACGCATTACTTTTCGTATCCCTGCTGGAGACTTTAAAAATAAGAATAAAGTGATTTCATATGTGGCCCAAAACATTACTCCAGAAGAATTCAAAAAGCTATCTGAATTTACAAATTGACTAAGGATTTGTTTACTGAACAATTTTGTTCTAACATGATCCACATATTGTTCAGTATTCCGACTAATACGTTAGTTATAGATTTTCTTTTACAAACACTAAAATGGAATACTCATCATTTTAACAAAAAATTCCCAATATACCTAAATGTTGTTATAGCTTTAATTAATTTATACTTCAGTAGTTTAAGGAGATCACCTCTTGCCCCGTTTTAATAAGTTTTTTCATTTCATTTTTTTAATGTGAAGCATATGTAATAATGGACTTGTACAAAAGGAGGGATGGAAAATAAATAACAGTAAAAGTAATTCAAGTCAACCAAATGATTCTCTTGAGATTTATGCTGCCAAGTTGGCCTATGTTGGCATAGTTATTACTACACTAAGAAATGGAATTCAAACAATAGCTGCTGATCTAGCATTAGAACCGTTAAAAAAATCCAATACCTCAAATTCTCAAAATGATATGGAACAATCATTGAAGAAAGATAATATGCAAAAAAAATCAATTATCTTATTTACGAATTAAAACAAGTAAAAAAATTATCAACTAATGTACATAAATATCTCTAGTATTAGTAACACCTTAACTAACATATAAGAAATAATTACACATGGCCTAAATATCATTAATGAAGCTTTATCAAATATTAATTAAGGTGAGATGCAATATGCAAAGTAACTATTTTTAATGATTGATCTACAATCAAAAATAGATGAAACTTCAAATTAAATTAGATAGAATTAATTTCGCCTTGGCGTAATTGCGTCTGAAGGCTTTATCTTCATTCAGTTTGGACACCCACTGAAAAGAAACCAAAACCGCATTCATCTCACCATCTGTAGAGGTGGGAGTCTTCTGCTGAATGAAGATAAATTAGACCTTTATTTCTGTAAAAAATACGCTCTATAAAATAGACCGTTTGACCTTTTTCCAAATAAACTCATCCGTTCTTTCTTAAATTCCATTTAAATCGAATTTCACAAAGCTAAAAATCAGTACAAACGTTCGCGAGTAGTGTTATAATAAACTTATCTTATACACAAAAGGAGTCTTGCCGTATGAGCCAAAGAGTTGCTTACTATGATGTTGCACCTGATGGTATGAAAATTATGATGGATATGGAAAAATACACAAAGAAGTCTACAATTAATCGAGTAACTAGGGAACTTATCAAAATAAGGGTCTCCCAAATTAATGGATGCGCGTTCTGCATAGACTTGCATACATCCGATGCTCGTAAGATGGGTGAAACAGAACAACGTATTTATTGTTTAAATGCTTGGAATGAATGTATTTTTTATACACCTGAAGAGAAAGTTGCTCTAGAATTATCTGAGCATATAACTTTAATTCCTACTAAAAGAGTTCCAGATGAACTATATAAGCGTGTATGTGAATACTATGACGAGAAACAGTATGTTGACCTTGTTCTAATCATTAATCAGATCAACAATTGGAATAGAATTTCTATTGCAATGGGGAATACAGTAACTGAAAAATAATAACTCCTAAACGAATATCTCACGGTGTTCGTTTTTTCCCTCCTTCGCTTCGAAATTTCTTTCGACTAATCCTCATAGCCTCCACGCCATTTTACCATTATGTGGTATTTAAACCAAAATTGTTCTTTTTTACAAAGTTGATTTTCATCTACAAAGCAAAAACGGTAGCATTTTATCAGTCAATGCTTTCAACTCATCAATAGCAGTTCGTCATCAGTTGGCAAAACCTACCCGCCCTCCCACTTTTCATTCCCAACCCCTACACATCATCGGAATGAAGATGTACAGCACTGGGAAGCTACTGTATTGCCAAAAAATGTAAATTATACAATTGAGCCCAAATTTATCGGGAACTTGATTCAACATAAAGGGCTAATGATTGTCATCACAACAACTGTCGGCAAATTGATAGGTACTCTAGATAATGTTTTCATTGATCATGTAGCTCTTGTAGTTAATGGAAAATTTCATCACATCAGATTGTGTGAAATCGTTTATTTTGAAAAAGCAGATGAGAAATAAATATGCATATGAGCCCCCGTTAAAAGAAATGGTCCTTGATGCCCTGCTATGAAACTAAATGTAATAGTTTTATTGCCACCATGTATGAGATAATGAAAGCAAAAGAATACGATCGAGATGCTGAAAGAGTGATCCTATTGAAACCTATAAACTCACAATGCCAAAACATGCGAATAGTTTATTTAATAACGATTATAATCACTATTTTTTTAGGACTTGCCTCAAGAAAATGGAGTCTTTCCCTTTCACCCTTTGTGGCTCAAAACGCTGGGGACGTACTATGGGCTATAATGGTCTATTTTGGATTTCGATTTTTGCTAGTACGGAAGAGCACCCTCACAGCTATTTTGCTCAGTTTTTTGTTTAGTTTCAGCATTGAATTTAGTCAGTTATATCAGGAAAATTGGATCAATCAGATTCGTGCAACAACGCTTGGGGCTTTAATACTTGGTAAAGGTTTTCTTACAGAGGATTTAATTCGATATACAGTAGGGATACTAATCGCTGCTGTGTTAGATAAGGTTTCACTTAAATTCACACTTCGCAGCTATTAACTCAATAACCAAAGAACTAAAAATTGGCTGGAATGAACCTATATTGAATTCATTTCAGCCAATTAGCTACCTACGTGATTCACTTAATTGAACAACCTCGAATAGCTTTAATAGATGCTATATATTTGATCGATAGTAAGCGAGAAATCTTTATTAAGATTTTCTCTGTTTTCATCGATGATTTTACCTTCATACAATGATTTCCCTGTATGTAAATCTCCGATAAATAGCGAATAACCGTCAGAAACACGATTCACTGAATAAAGTTTACCACCTGTAAGCTGTAAAAAAAGTTCTTCTTCATTATTAGCCTTAGTTGGAAAGTTAAAGTGTAAAGGCTCTCCCCATTGTTTCTTTTTAATATTATAACGATTCAACTCTAAACCGTTGGCTGAATGAACAGGAATGAATACCTCTCCTCCATGAAGAATCATCGAGTTCATCTCCGATTTTAATTTGTTAGCAATATCTATTTCTTCAACTTCATTATTGAGGTTGTTATGAAGGTACGCTTGGCTAGAAATAATGACAGACTCAGCATCTTCACTTTTATTTTTATATTTATCTACCTTGTATAAGTAATAGTTTTCATTTTTAATTTTACTGGAATCATTATATATGCGGATGCTGGACATGTCTGGCTCTGATTTTGCAATAATTGAATCATCTTCTAATTCCTTTTTGTTTTCATTTACCGTATATACGTGTAATTCCTCTTCATCATTATAGAGATAGCTCGTTCCTAGTATCTTTATTTCCCCATTTTTCACATAGACATCATTCACCTGCATCCAGCTATTATTTGCTTGGCCTGAGGTAGTAACTTCAAATGATGTACTATCATTTGTCTGCTTGTCAAGAATATCGATTTGAAGTGTTAACACTTGTCTATTTTTAACCGAAAAATCTGTGTAAATCAAACGAGCCTCATCTTCAAAGTAGTTACTCGGGTCAAATACTTTTCCGCGCATAAACTTGCGGTAATCTTGAATATATTTTTCAAACTCCAAAGGTACAGGATCAGCTATTAAATCTTCAATAATAAACCGGCTTCTCGGATTAGTTGAACCATCCTTTGATATGTATAACGGATGATAAATATCACCATGCTTATAGCTTGCCTGAAGCACAAGATTTTCAATTTCTTCCTTATTTCCACTAGTCGTTTTAAATTTAAAGGTTACATCGTTTTTAGAAGACATTGCTCCTTGGATATAGTAAGTACTAATTGTTGCCACGATTACTAAGCTAATTACTATCGTTCTCCAATATTTTTTCATTGTCATTCCCTCCCATTAGACCATTATTTTATGTTTAAGCAAGTGATTCGCGATCCAAATGGTGCTACCTAAAACAATGAAGCTTGTTACCATCCCCATTAGTATGATTTCAAGTGGATAAAAATAGCGTGGGTAAAAACCATTTAATAATAACGGTGCAAAAAAGACACCTAATGAAAGCACTCCATAAACGATTGCAAAGAAAATACCCTTTAAACGGTAACTCCGCTCAAATAATATAGCCGTGAATAGTACTGCTACGAAGATTAGCCCAATTCCATAAATCAGGACAAATTCAGTAAATGTGTTAGGATACATTAAGACAAATATATCTATATTACTAATCCCATAACTATATGTTCGGAAATCTGCTGGTACAATACTATTTACAATTTGTATTTCGATTAGTACTAATAATAGTTGTAAGGTAATTAGACCAAGAAGCAAAAGCATAATTGCCGTCAGTTTAGCGAAATAAATAGTAATTCTTTCAGTCGGCAACATCAATAATCTGTAAATGAAAGAATTTTTTCCGAGCCAATCTCGATACCAAATTAAAAAAACATAAATTATTAACATAGCGATACAAATATAAATTGACATCAAAAACCATTCAGAATAAACAAAACGTTGGAAAGAAAAAGTTCCATATTGCTCAATAAATTGGCTCACTGATAGTTGATTTTTATCCATCACCTTTTCAGCTAGATCCATATATCCTTTTGAGACTCTAATTACTCCAATTAACTGACAGACTATTGTCAACCCTATTAGAATTAAATACAATTTGAAAAATCGGCTTATTTCAAAGTTTACAAGCTTTAAATAATTTTTCATCCTCGATACACCTCCCGCATTACATCAACAACTGATTTTCCTTCATTCTCACGCACTTCCTCCACGCTAAATTCCTTTATTACTTCACCATTATCAATAAGTACGGCTTTATCAATTAAGTGTTCAATATCACTGATTTCATGGGTTGTGAGAATTACACCACGTTCTTCAATTAAATGGCTTGTAAACACTTCGGCAATCTGTTCCCGTGAGAACATATCAATACCAGAGAATGGTTCATCCATCAGTAAGTAATCCACATCTAGCGCTAAGCCTAACAGCATATTGACTTTAGCCGTACTCCCCTTTGATAAATTAGCAATTTTTTCAGTTGGGTCTAGCTTAAAAAATTGCAACAGCTCCTCTGCCCTTTGTGGGTTCCAACTTTTATAAAAATCCGCCATGAACGTAAAAGCCTCAGCAATTCTCATTTGTGGCAGCGTCGCGATTGTATCCGGAATAAAAGTTATTTTTTCAAAACTATCCCTCCGAATTTTTTCCCCATCTATTAAAATTTCACCGCTATTAATCGGTGTGAGTGCCATAATAGCCTTCATGATTGTCGTCTTTCCTACTCCATTTATCCCAATTAAGCAAGTAATTTCACCCTTTTTAGCAGTAAAGGAAAGATCTTTTAACACTTGTTTCCTGCCGTATTTTTTATGGACATTTTTCACTTCGATCATATTGATTCCTCCGTTTCCCCACTTTCAGCCTCATACTTTTTCTCAACTAGTTTCAACACTTCAGATAACGGCACATTGATGGCTTTTATAGAACCTAAAAATAAGTCAACGGCTTCGATAATTAATTCTTCACGGACACTTTTAAGGACCGCTTCATCTTTCGTAATACAGCTTGGCATATTTCCCTCAGTAAAAATCAATCCTTGTTCCTCCATTTCCTTATAAGCCCTTTGTGCAGTATTTGGGTTAATCTTCAGCTGATTGGCTAGTTCCCTTCTTGAAGGAACTTCCTGACCAGGTTCAAAGAATCCCTTGGCAATTTGCTCTTTAAAATGCCGGATAACCTGTACATAAACCGGATCTCGATTATTAAACTTTACAGTCAATTAATTCAACTCCTTGCAATAATATTCCGTGTATTAATCACTTAATACACAATACGCAAAATGATAGGCAATGCATTGGTTCAACTATGCACTAAATCATATAGCTTTAGCACCGAACTATCTGTATTAATCACCTAATACACCATCTCAAAAAACGTATTAAGCCTATAATACACTTCGAATGTATTATAGGCTTAATACACATTTTATGTCAACCAAAATTATGGAAATTATTAAATAAAACTTACAATGTCGTACTTTATAGAGAACTGAATTTTTTGGTGAAAAATCCTATCATGCTGTTCGTTCATTGTTTGATGAGATGTATATGTTCTCTTATTTGTTCATTTGTATACTTTTCTACATCCTTTCTACACATCTTTTTACTTGGTGCCAAAGAATTTGCCTTGAATGCTAACCTGATGATAACTAGAGTAACCTATCAGAAATGAAAGCGTCTAATTCGTAAATAGGAGGTATCACTTTAAAAAAATAATATTAGCATGTATGATAATCCTTATTCTAGCTAGTTGCGGCACAGCAAATGGTACCAAAAACAAACGAAGCTCTGCTACTATGGAAGGATATATAACAGCAGCAGAAGATGGTAGATACTTAGTTGTCAGTAATGATCCGGTCTATTTAAATAATTCGAATCCACAGTTTGTGAATGCATTATGGGTTTCCACAACCATGAAATTAGCTGTGGGTGACTATGTGAAAGTATGGGCTGGGGCAATTAATGAATCTTATCCAGGTCAAACAAGTACAGATAAAATTGAAATTGTACCATCAAAATTAAATAGTACACTATCTACAAATGAGGTCCTCTCTAAAGTAGCAGAAAATCTTGAGTACAACCCAATCATCACCAATATAAAGTTTGATGCTAAAAAGGACATATGGACCCTGCATTATAAAATAGATATTGCAGGTAATGATACACTTGTCGGTATGGTTATTCAGGATCAAAAGCCTATCTCGCTTGGACAACCCATCTATGAACAACCACCTCAACTAGCATTTGCAATAAACGAAGAAGAACAACTCTCCTTATACCTCCAACAATATAGTTGGACATACACTGACATTAAAACAGGAGAAAAAAAGCAAAAAGAACACGAAACACCGCTGTCGAATATACAAGCATCCTTTAATGAAGCTATTCCCCTTCAGAAACCAGAAAAAGTCAAACTGATGACTAATGACTTGGATATACTTCACAGTGAAATGGTGTTTTTGGATGAGCAAATGAACAAGGTTGAAAAGATTATAAATGAAGATGGTACATATCCAATAGGCACGTATTATATGCATGTAAAAGTTCAGTTCGAACAAGGAACAGCGACTTATATGGATACAATTCAATTTAAGTAATCCTCATTACATTTTTAAGCGGCTGGACATAACTTCGATTTTTATGAAAAATATCGAAAATGGATAATAAATTTTTACTTCATTAAGTTGAGAGTTTCTTCATGAATCAAAAAAAATGTTAGACCAAGATACAATTGGTCTAACATTTTTTTGTTTTTATCCCAGTCTCATTCGATTAAAAAATATTCACCATGTATCAAGACTCCTGCCCCCGTCATTTTCCCAACGATCAATATCATCCCAACCTTCAGATGTACCTCCTCCCCTAGAAAGGGAACCATTTTGTGCTTTGGAAATCCTAGCTGACATGTTAAGCATCATCCTTTTATAACATTTTATTTATACTATGTTATGTATGATGGTTTAGTTCATATTCAAAAGGATTTTGCTAATATGCTGACATTACATAAAAAACCGCCATTGCACAAGAGAGGGCACTGAAAACTAAAAAAATTCTTTTTTTATATTAGAAATCAGTCTTTTTATTAGATTTGAAAACTTAAAATAGTCAATTTGTATCACATTTTTGTGGCAAATCGACTTTTTTAGTGCCTCTGCATAGGATGAGTATGCTTTAGTCAGAAATTATCATCACATTTTCAGCTACATACTTCTGTTCACCTGTCGTGGATGTTTCAATTAAATCGAAGGTGACTTTTTGCTTCTGACGAAGGTATCTAAAATGATCAGGAAATCGATCTTTATCCAAAAGAATTGAGCTAAAATGAACGAAAACATGTACTTCTTCACCTTCAAGAAGGATCCGTCCATAGCCCTCCTCTTCTTTATACCATTCTACAATTCCCTCTCTTTTCAAATTAGCACACTTCCTTCTTTTTTATTTTCATAATAGCTCATATTATTTATATTAAGGATTTTTTTCTATTTCCAAGTATCTCTTTTGCGTAGGAGGCGTGGTTTCGAACCACTTATATTGCTGGTTTTATGCCTTCCATCTACCCATAATAATGGTATGATAGTATTTGCCATCAGAAAGGCGTTTATCATTTTTTAAAATACCTTCTACAGTAAAGCCAAGTTTTTTATAGAGTCTACTTGCTTTGTCATTTGTCTCTAAAACTTGTAAGACTATTTTTTTTATATTGTTGGCATCTGCCCAATCGATCGATACTTGTAAGAGGTTTTTACCGATGCCATAGCCCCAAAATTCCTTCATTACACCTACACCAAATTCCACTTTATGCGCTAATCGTTTTAATGCTGATCCCTCGCATCTTGAAAATCCGATAATCTGGTTATCGACGACAGCTACTAAACATATATTGCTTGGGCTTTCTGTATCTATACGAATAATCTGTTCAAACCCAGCTGTATCGATAAATGCTTCTCCATGCTCGCGATCAAAATTTTCCGTTTCTCCATCTAATTGTAATCTTAGGTCTGATAATGCTTGTGCATCTGGGATAGTAGCGGATCTAATCGTGTAACGAAGACCATTTATATAAAATTCCTGTTGTTTGATAAGCATCATTGGATCCTCTCTTTTATCAGTTTTTAAAGAAGTTCATAGCTGGGTAGTGACAAACCATTGTTGCCAAATCGATTCGTGATGCCTTATAATTTGCTAGGCATTTATCATTTAAATAATAATTTCGTATTCCATAATTTTAGCAGTATTCTGAGCAACTTCAGAACCTAGTAATCTTTTCACAATATGAAATGACATATTGATACCTGCTGAAATTCCACCAGATGTAATTACATTGCCTTCATCTACAAATTTAACTTCCCGTTGTACTTCGACTTGTGGAAATTCTATTTTTAACCTTTCAAGACTTGCCCAATGAGTCGTCGCCATTTTACCATTAAGTAAACCAGCCTTTGCTAATAGTAAAGCACCCGTACATACAGATGTCATGAGTTGCACCGTTTTCATTTGATTTGTAATCCAGTTTATTACATTATCATTATACATTTCTCGTTCTCTTGCACCTAGACCTCCAGGTATAATTAAAATATCAAATCTAGGGACATTATCAAAACTGTAATCAGGCTGTACCTTTAACCCATTAGTAGCAATTACTAAGTTCCCTTTCTCTGATACTGTTTCTACGACAAATGGCTGCTGACCATTTTCTATTTCAGTGACAGAAAAGACTTCAAATGGCCCAGCAAAATCTAAAACCTCTACATCATCAAATAAAAAAATTCCTACTCTCCACTGTCTTTTATTCATATGAAGTTCCCCTTTTTTAATTTTATATCTTAGTTTATTTTACAGAAAAATTGCGCTAATTCTGTTCGATAAATGAATCCCATGTTTTTATTGAATTACCTTATCCTCCGATTGCCGTAGAACCCTTTGGTAAAGCTCCCAACCTAGCTTGCCAAATGCACAATCCTCCAAACGGTAAACTGGATAATTAACCTTCACTTGGTTTGAGTGTGCTCAAGTATTTTTTTGACTCAAATAAGAGTTTTGACTATCAACAATGATAAATGTCTGCTTCATATGTTCTTCTATTAAGCTTACGACTTTAACGTTCTATTTGTACAGAAATCTTTCATTTATTGAAAGAATATTAAGAAAAACGAAAGCAACCTAACATTGTGTTAATGTTAAGTTGCTTTCGCTAAGTATGTAATAAACCATCTAATACGCCTTCCTTATTAGATGGTGTAATGATTTATTTAATATAGTTTAACGTACAATTGACAGCCTGAACAGACTTGCTAAATGCCTGATGTTCTTCTTCGTTCAAGTGTAATTCAATAACACTTTCTATTCCATTCCCACCAAGAATAACTGGTACACCAATACAAGCATCGGTTACATGGTATTCACCCTGTAAATAAGCGATAACGGGCATAACTTTTCGTTTATCCTTGATGATGGCTTCTATCATTTGGACAATTGATGCTGCTGGCGCGTAATAGGCACTACCATTGCCAAGAAGCTCCACAATTTCGCCGCCACCTTTCCGTGTCCGTTCCACTAATTGTTGGATTTGTGCTTTTGGAAGCATTTTCTCGAGCGGGATTCCACCGACATACGTATAGCGCACAAGTGGCACCATCTCATCTCCATGCCCTCCCAAAACAAAGCTCGACACGTCCTCTACTGCTAGCTGCAGTGCCTCTGCAATAAATGTATTAAAGCGAGCTGTATCTAAAATGCCTGATTGCCCCATAACACGATTTTTGGAGAAGCCTGTAGTTTCTAGACAAACATAGGTCATAGCATCGACAGGGTTACTCAGCACAATGACATAGCTGTTTGGGGCAAAGCGCTTTACATTTTCGCTAACAGAACGAATAATCGAGGCATTTGTTGTAATCAAATCCTCTCGAGTCATTCCAGGTTTTCTAGCAATACCTGCTGTTATGACAACAATATCTGCATGGGCAATTTCCTCATATTGTGCTGTACCTGCAATATGCACATTAAATTTTTCTATTGGGCCTGTTTGTAAAATATCTAGCGCCTTCCCCTTAGCTGGTTTTTCTAAATCTGGAATATCGACTAGAACGATATCTCCGATTTCTTTTTGAGCAACCATTAAAGCTACAGTGGCACCTGTATGACCAGCACCAATAATGGCGATCTTTGGCCTTTTAAATCCCATTATCTTCACTCCTCATAGTGATACATTGTCATATAGATACAGAGATCATTTTATCTTCATTCAGCAATTCTTTACTGTGCGAAAGCGAAGCGGCAGCTACAAATGTTCTCTGTAGTGAAAGCGAAGCGGCAGCTACAAATGTTCTCTGTAGTGAAAGCGAAGCGGCAGCTACAAATGTTCTCTGTAGTGAAAGCGAAGCGGCAGCTACAAATGTTCTCTGTAGTGAAAGCGAAGCGGCAACTACAATTACGCCAAGGCGAAATTGATTATTCACTTTGAGCATCTGTAGAAGAATTTTGGGCAGTTTCTTTTACTTGAGCTTTACTACGGGAGGATGTTTTCGGTACTCTTTCCACGTTTTTTTCTACTTTTGGTTTTGCTTGGGGATGATTAATGATTGTTGTAAAAACATCGTCTGCTGCCCTTGGAATTACATGTGCACTTAACAATGTGCCAACGCGAGGAACCGCTGCTTTTCCTGCTTCAACAGCTGCCTGCACAGCTCCAACATCCCCCTCAACAATAACAGTTACAATCCCACCATCTATTAATTCATGTTTGACTAATTGGACATTCGAGGCCTTTAGCATAGCGTCTGCTGCCTCAATAGAGCCGACCATACCATATGTTTCAATCATACCAATCGCTTCTTTCATTGCTTTCACCTCACGATCCCTCTGTTGCATCAATTATGCCTACAATAATGGCATCAATTGGACAAATTGTTTCTTTTGAAAAGCTTCGAACAGCAGCACTGCCCATCGTTAAAATCACATCATCACCAACACCCGCGCCAATTCGATCTGCCGCAACGATTTGCTCATCACCAAGTTGTCCATCTGTTTTTTTAGGTTGAATAATGAGCAATTTCAATCCCTGAAGCCCTTCTTCTTTACGTGTTGCCCAAATATTTCCTACGACTGTACCTATACGCATGTATCATCATCCTTCATCTTTATACTCTATAGTAATCCCTAAAGTTACCACCGCATCCATTGCGAGTGCAGTGAATCTAGTAAATCGAGGAACGATAATTGTTTGTCCCTGAAAGGCTAATAAATCCTTTTCAGTTATTATTCTTTCATTAATTTCATTTGCCTGCACAATAGTAGTTTTTTGGGAGGAATTATACGTAAGCTCTTCCTTATTTTCTTTTACTAAAGTGCCTGTTGCTCCAGATTTTAGGAAGCCAGCATTTGCTTCATCAGTATCAATATGCATCTCTAAACGATAGCGCTCTGAAACTCGTACTTTCACATGATGAAATGTCACAGGTCGGATACCTTGCGTTTTTATTGACACATACTCTCCATCGAAAACGTTTAACCCACTTGCTTCCTCTGGTGACATATGGATGTGTGCCTGGGCAATAATAACTCCCTCATGTAAATATAAACTACCTTTCGGGCCAACTAACGTGCAGCTTGCTGATCCTGCAATATTGCCAGATTCTCTTATTGGTGGCTGAATGCCTAATGCAATAGCATCTGTATGGCTAACTTCAACCTGTGTTAAGGAACGAGCAGGGCCTAAAACACGGACATTTGAAATACTGCCCTTTGGACCAACAACCATTAATGTTTCATTAGCTGCGAACTGCCCTGGTTGGGACAGCATCTTTTTTGCTGTTAATTGCTCTCCCTTACCAAAGAGATGCTCTACATGCTCCTGTTTCAAATGAATATGTCTCGCTGAAATACCGATGGGAATGTCGTATTGTGTAATAGGCGCTTCCTGCTTTGTATGCAGTAATTCAGCAATGACCTCATTCACAATTTGCTCTATTGCTTGTTGATTCATCATTCCACCTCATTTCTAAGTCAACGGTAAAATCGCTTCTAACTCTGCATGTGGGCGTGGAATCACATGAACAGACAGCAGTTCTCCTACTCGCTGTGCAGCTGCTGCTCCTGCATCAGTTGCTGCTTTTACTGCTCCTACATCTCCACGTACAAGGACTGTGACAATTCCCCCACCCACATGTACCTTACCAATGATATTGACATTTGCAGCCTTTACCATTGCATCGGCCGCCTCAATGGAGCCGACTAGCCCTTTTGTTTCAATCATTCCTAATGCACCAAAATTATTCATCCTTCAATTCCCCCTACGTTTTTAAAATGCTTCAGCATCTTCTGGTAATGTTTGTCCACCATCAATAATAATGGATTGTCCTGTAATAAAACCTGCTTCCTTGCTGCTGAGGAATAGTGCTGCATAGGCAATATCCTCAACACTGCCCAATCCACCGAATGGAATTGCCTTTGCCATCTTCTGCAAATATTCCTCTCCAAGACCATCTAATCCTTCTGTTGCAATATTGCCTGGAAGAACTGCATTAACGGTAATATTATAGTGTGCTAATTCAAGTGCTGCAGTCCGCATAAAACCAAGCTGTGCTGCTTTACTTGCTGCATAGTGTGTCCACCCTGCATATCCTGTCACTGGTCCTGTAATGGAGGAAGTAATAATGACTCTTCCATAATCCGCATTCTTTAAATAAGGAACACATGCTTTCACAGCAAACATTGTTCCTCTCGCGTTAACATTCAACACATGGTCCCATTGGTCTGTGCTCATATCCTCTAGCTTGACAGATGGAAAAATACCAGCATTTGAGCATAAAATATCGATGGCCCCATATTTACTAGCAACCTCTTGTGCCATGTTTTTCACAGATTCATAGCTTTCTACATCAACCGCTGCCCCAGAAGCAGAGTAGCCCTGCATTTGTAACTCAGTTGCTAATTTTGTTGTATGCTCTAAGCCTCTTGCAGCGATAACGACATGAGCACCCTGCTTAGCAAATACGGTCGCAATGCCTTTACCAATTCCTTTACTTCCGCCAGTAACAATAACAACCTTACCAGATAAATCTACTTTCAAATTCCATCTCCCACCTTTTCAAATGATTGTGTGATTACGTTGGTTTTTTAGCAATTTCCATCACTAAACCGTTAACAGCATCTTCAGGGCGTAAAATAGTAGTAGAGGCAATCCACTGGTTAGCAGCTTTGGCCATTTTCGTACCAATTTCAATTGCTTCCCGAATTGCCTCCGTATCACCTTCAATAGCAATTGTTACAAGTGCTAAATCAATTGTTTCTTGTCGAAGCAATCTAATAGCTGCTCCTTTTAACATGGCGTCTGCGATTTGAATAGAAATGGCAAGACCTCTCGTTTCCACAATACCAATCGATTTTGTCATGTAACAACACTCCTGCTAGTTTCTTAGAATACGAATGCCTTTCTCATGAATCAGATCAAGGGCAAGTGGTGTGATCTTTGTATGAAATGGAAGTTTCAGCTGCTGCCCTTTGTACGACCTAATCATTTCCTCTGTAATAAAATCTGCTTGGATATCGTAATGATTGAGATTTTCCTTATCCTTGATAGAAGGAATTAGCTGTGAGAATAATTGAAACTCACAGCCGAATTCCTGTAAGCTTTTCATATGCTGTAGAAGCATTTTCATGTAAGCATTTGGTTCTTTCGTAGTAAAAACGACAGACATTTTTTCATTGGGGACTAAAATAGCTGGCTCATCTTTCAGGAGTAATTCAGTCAGGAACAAGGATGCCGGGGAATGGGGCAATCCTTGTGCACTGCTGACAATGAAAGACTGATCAACTTCAAGAAAAACTGTTGCGTCATGAAACATTTGGGATGGGGTATCCGCTTGCCACTCCTCTACTTGAAAATAGCTTTTTAATGTTTCAACCTGCCTATTTGAGATTGTTGTCTGGGGATGAACAATCAATACTCTTTTATTTGTGTTCACAATGGAGACTACTTCTTGAATAAGTCGTTGTAACGCTTGCATATCCATTTGTATCACCCCATTTTCATGAGCTTTCCGGTTTGATTAGTAGTGATAGATGCTGCATTGGCCTCATCTGTATCAATATGCATCTCTAGCCTGAAATTTGGTGACACACGTACAACTACATTCATAATTTGGATTTGGCGAACCTCATTCGTAATTTCTACCTTCACAATGTCTTGATCCGCTACATTAAATGAAGCTGCCTCTGTTTCGGACATATGAATGTGAGCCTGTGCAATAATTAGCCCGTTCTCTTTATGCAATATTCCATGTGTCCCTATCAATGTAATTGGTGAAGAATTTTCTAAATCACCTGACATTCGAATAGGTGGGGAAACACCTAGCTTAATTGCATCTGTTTGGCTGATTTCGATCTGTGTATCCTGACGGAACGGTCCTAATACCCGAACCTTGTCAATTTGGCCTCTAGGACCTTTAATAGAAATAACTTGCTCTGCAGCAAATTGACCTGGCTGGGAAAGCTCCTTCCACACCTTTAGTTGAGCATTTGCACCAAATAAATGAAAGAAATCCTCTTCACTGACATGGCAATGACGAGCTGATACTGCAATGGGGATTGCTCCAGCTATAGAATTAGACACAAGCGTTTGATGGTTTGTCATTCAAACACCTCCAATTCTTATTTCGGTAAAATGGCTAATAGCTCTGAATGAGGACGTGGAATCACATGCACGGATAATAATTCGCCCACACGACGTGCAGCCTCAGAACCTGCATCTGTAGCAGCTTTAACAGCTCCTACATCTCCCGTTACTAAAACCGTTACAATGCCTCCACCCACATGCACTTTACCAACAATATTAACATTAGCAGCTTTCACCATGGCATCTGCTGCTTCAATAGATCCAATTAACCCTCTAGTTTCAATCATTCCTAATGCTCCATTAATTTCCACACTCATTTAAAGTTCCTCCTCTAGACACTTAATTTCGTGACGATTTCTTCAACTATTTTTTGAATCATAGCTGCATTCAATTGTGCTTCTTCATTTACCTGAAATGAAGGAGATGTATCTTGTATATTTTTTGGGTGTTGTGGCTTCGGAATCGAGAGTTCCTTGATGCCATAAGCAACTCGTTTTTTATTGATTAAATGACGGGCTGAAATATTATCACTTGTAATATTTCCACCGTATGCCCCACAGCCTAATGTAAAGGATGGCATTAAGCTTGTAGTGCCACCAGCAGCACCAACAGATGCCAATGTGTTGACTAAAATTCTAGACACTGGCATTTGTGCAGCAAACTCTTTAACAAAGCGCTCGTCTTGAGCATGAATAGCTAAACTATGCCCCCTACCACCAACATCTAATAATTGTTGACAAATGGATACTGCATCCTCATGAGAATTGGCAGTATAAATTCCTAATATCGGTGATAGCTTTTCCATGGAAAATGGATACTCCTTGCCAATTAGATGCTCCTCAGCCACTAATACTCTTGTAGATGAAGGGACATTAATATTTGCCATTTTGGCGATGACTGTAGCTGGTTTACCAACAATTTTGCTATTAAGTGTACGCGGGATAGGAGAAATAACCTTTGCTAATTTTTCCTTATCTGCTCCTTTTAGTAGCACAGCTCCATTGTTGGCTAAGGCTATCATTACTTGATCCTTTACATCCTGATGGACCACAATCGCCTGCTCCGTTGCGCAGATGGTAGAATTATCAAATGACTTACTATCCATAATTTGCTGAACAGCGCGAGCTATATTTGCCGTACGATCTATATACGCAGGGACATTTCCAGGTCCAACACCATATGCAGGTTTGCCTGAGCTATAGGCAGCCTTCACTAGCCCTGATCCTCCAGTCGCCAAAATTAACTGTACGTCTTTATGTTGCATTAATGCCTCTGTTCCCTTTAATGTGGGATGGGCAATCCATTGTATCAAGCCCTCCGGAGCACCTGCACGAACAGCTGCCTGTTGACAAATTTTTAATGCCTCAATCGTACAGTTGACAGCTGTTGGATGGGGACTAAAGACAATTGCATTTTGAGCCTTCAGGGCAATTAGTGTTTTATAAATCGCCGTAGCAGTTGGATTTGTAACAGGCGATACCGCTGCAATAACCCCATATGGGTAAGCAATTTCTACCTGCTTTGCTACTGAATCCTCCTGTATAATACCGATTGTTTTTTCATTGCGTATCGATTCATAAACTCCTTTTGAAGCGAGCTCATTTTTTATTTTCTTATGCTCAATGACACCCATCTGCGTTTCTGTAACAGCTAATATTGCCAAATTCTCTGCTTGCTCAAAGGCTGCCAGAGCGATTGCTTCTATAATTCGATTCACCTGTTCTTGCGAAAAGCTAGAAAACTTTTTTTGGGCACTAGATGCTGTTATAACAGCATCTCTTGCTTCTTGAATCGATAGTAAATCTTGATCCTTTATCATTCGACCATCCTCCCATCATGAAAACTTTTTAATGGCGATTAAGTCGTCTGTCTGGGATGGTGCTGATTTAGAGACAACAAATGCTTGCTGCTGATGTAAGCTATCCCAATTTTGCAACTCCTGCGCAGTTAAAGCCTCGTAAACACCGGCAGCAACGACAGGCTGTTGAGACATGCTCATGCTTGGATTCATCGGATGAAATGACTGCCATTCCTGCAGCTCGCCTTGTGTTAGACCTTGATAGCCACCATCCGATTGAGACGTTTGTGAAATTTTCTCCAATACTAACTCAGTAATTTTTGCAATCAATTGATGGTCCATATAATCACTCCTTTTTTACAAACATAGCTACTAATGATTCATCATAGGATTCAATGATTTTTGTAGCATCTGGTAAATAGTCTTTTGGGTAAACTTCTTTTGGGATAATGCCGATGGAAAATTGCATACCAGCATTTTTAGCAAAAAGCATGTCAGCATTTGAATCACCAATCATCACTGTCCGTTCAAGTGGCACATGATAGCGTTCCCTTGCTACATAAGCTAAATCTGGAAATGGCTTACTATAAACTGCTTGATCACTTCCTAAAACAAATTCAAATTGCTCTAGAATACCTAGCTGTTTAAGATGGTTCTCCGCTCGAGCAGTTAAATCAGCCGTGATAACGCCTAATTTTATCCCACTATTATTTAAAGCCATTAATAGCCGTCGAATACCTGGTAGTTCTTTTACAGTTACATGCTCTTGCTGAGTAGTAGCTAAACTTGCTGCAGATCTCGCTATTGTCACACCCTTACTCCATGCTATTCCTTCTTGATAAAGTAAATAGGCAACAATCGTTTCTGCTTCTTGTATACTTCCAATGGCTAATGGACTTGTTGGATCAATGGAGCGACCATTGTCTTTTACACCTATATTTTTTAAAAACTCCTGTAATGTAAAACCGACTTCGAAATCCGAATTTTCAGTTAAATTGAGGTAAAAATTTGTGGCCCATGCTATCCATAAGGAATCCATTTCAATAATGGTTCCATCCTTATCAAAAATAATCCATTCTACTTGATTCATTGGAGGACACATCCTTTTGCTCTATTCTCTAATCGCTTCAATGGGTGCTGTAGTAATCTGACTTTCATGCGAAGTAGTCGCTTCTTTAGCAAAGCGTTCTTCTGGAGCATCCTCATTAATTTGATGACGAGCCCAAATCCAATAATAAATACTTGCAACAGCAAAAACAGCTAACGACACGATGAAAAATGTAAAATTGGCAAAGAAACTTGCAAAGATAGCAATAACTGCTAGCACAAGAGAAACAATTGGTGTAAATGGATATAATGGTGTTTTAAATGTTCTAACAAGATTTGGCTCTTTTTTCCGTAAAATCAACACTGATAAATTCATCGTAATATAAGACACTAATGCCCCGAATGTAGAAATTAAAATGAGGTCATCAGGATTGAATAAGATAACAAGCGCTAAGCCGATAAAGCCTGGTAAAATAATTGCCATATAAGGTGTCTGACGCTTTTTATGCATCTTTGCTAAAATGCTTGGTAAATAACCTGCTCGAGATAATGCGTAAACTTGACGTGAATAAGCTAAGATAACACCTGAGAAACTAGCAATTAATCCTACTAATCCTACAGAAGCTAAAATTTGAGCTAGCCAGTACGTATTACCAAACGCTGCTGCAATTGCTGCTGGAAGCGGATCTTCCGCAACAGTCATAACATCAATACCAGCAAGACCTATTGCCACAGTTGTCGTTAAAACGGACAATACTAATAACGTAATCATTCCGGAGATTAAGCCCTTTGGCATGTCCTTTTGTACATCTCTCGTCTCCTCAGATAGCATTGGTAGCATTTCAATGGCTAAAAATAACCACATAGCATATGGCAAGGCAGACCAAACCCCTTTAAATCCACCAGGTATTAAATCACCATTTTCAGGGAATAAATGAGCCACATTAATTTGTGGTAATCCAACAAAATACATTAATACTAATAATCCAAGTGCTATAAAGACAAGCACCATTTCAATTGTTGCATATTCCTTTATACCGATAATATGGACACCCATAAAGAGGGCATACATGAAAGCTGCTGCTACTACTGTCGGAACGGATGGGAATAAAAAGCTTATATAGCCACCTATACCAATGGCAATAATCGGTGCAGCAATCACATATTGAAGAACAACTCCAATCCCTGTAATAAAGCCAATATATCTTCCCATTGCACGTCTAGCAAAAGAGTAAGGCCCACCTGCATACGGTAACATCGTCGATAATTCTGAAATTCCTAAGGTCATCGTTAAATACATAATAGCCATGAAGAGTGTAGCGATTAGCATCCCTAAGTAGCCAGATTGACTTAATCCAAAATTCCAACCAAAATAATTTCCTGAAATAACAATCCCAACACCAATTGTCCATAAATGAATTGGTGTAAGGGCTTTCTTTAATACAATTATTTCACCCTTTTTAGAAGACATATCATTCGCCACCTTTACTCATATTTAGATGTTACAGCACTCTACTTTTTTCCAAATATGCATTCACTAAAGCATCACTCTGTACTGTATAGTTTTCACCTAGTAATCTTGTTGTTTCATTATCGCGGCTACCTATCCAAGAAATAAGCTGTAGTCTTCTCATTAAAATAAAAGTTGGAATCATTTCAATTTCTTCATCCGTTAAGATCCTTATTTTGCTATAGCCTTTTAACCAAGAAGCAATTAAATCATCTAGGTAGGGCATATGCTCTATAAAGCTTACTGACGTGGCTAAATCATATAAAAACCAACCAAAGCCACAATCATCAAAATCGATAACCTTTATTTCATCTCCACAAGTTAATAAATTGGCTAGACGTAGATCTGAGTGTATTAGTCCAAATCTTGTCTTACTTTTACCAAACGCTTCTAACTTCTTTTTAATAATAAGAGATGCTTCTTCATATAAAGCTAAACGTGACGGTGTCATACCAAGGCCATCCTGCCACCTAGCCCATTTCGGTGAGTTTCCTACAATCGTGTCATAATCCCACGTCATTCGTTTAAAGTCTTTATAATAATCATGCTGCTCAATTGTATGTTTATGGAACATCGCAGTAATTGTTCCTAATGTTTCAAATTGTTGAATTAGATCTTCTTCGTTATTTTCATCCGGTGCATTTCCCTCCAAAAATGTAAATAACGTGCTATAATAGATGATGTCATTTAATTTATGAGCATGTACGTAGTCACCGTCATCTGCTCGAATTGGTAATGATACATCGATGGGAGATTGCTCGTGTAATGAGTTTAGCCAAGCAATCTCCGCTTCTATCTCTTCTTTTTTATGGTAATTTGGTCGACTAATTCTCAAAATATACTTTTTACCTTGTCCATCCTCTACTAAATACGTAGAGTTTTCGGAATAGTCAATCATTTTACAAGATGCGCCTGCTAAACAGCTGAATTCCTTCAAGGCATCATGCGCTGCTTGATGAAAATTAGATAGTACAGCTTCTAAATCTAAGAAATCCATTTGTCCCATTTGAAAACCCCCTTGTTTACAAATCGCCAATCTTTCTACACCTTCAATAACGTGCAAATTTTACAAGCTGTGCAGCCTCTTTAATACCTGCTTCACATTTTTCAAGTAACTCATCACAGTAAGCTTTATCACATAATAAGCCCGGTTTAAATTGAAGAACTCGTGTATCGAGCATTGAATAAATTGCCCACACCCCATGCTTGTACAGGGAGCTCATTACATGCTTTGCCCCTTCAGGATGGTTAAACTCTAGCCCCATGACAACTCCTAATTGACGAATTCCAACAAAGAAATCCGGGTATTGCTGTTGGATACGCTCTAAGCCTGAACGTAGATAACGTGCGACATATTCCACATTTTTAACTACTTCTGGTCGTTGGGAAATTTCTAATACCTTCATGGCAACAACACATCCAAGCTCAGCACCACCGAAAGTAGAAATATGAGCTAGTCCATCTTCCTCCATCCAACCACCAGCTCGTTCATTCACAACGGTAGCCGCAATTGGGTAAATACCTCCACTTAAACCTTTGGCAGTCACTAGTATATCCGGCTTCACACCATAATGATCAATACCCCATAGCTTCCCAGTTCTCATTAACCCAGTTTGCACTTCGTCTGCAATATATAGTGCTCCGTAGCGCTCACACAATGCCTTCACCCCTGATAAATAATTGGCATTCGGTAAAGGGAAGCCATATGTTGCCGGAATTGTTTCGATAATAACACTCGCTACATCCCCTTTGGACAGCTCTCGTTCCATCGCTGGTAAATCATTAAACGGCACATGTACAAATTCACTTGGATCGCCTTCACTTAAAAATGGCTTTGAATAACGTTCATTCCCTAATGACACGGCTAAACCACTATGTCCATGATAGCCATTTTTAATCGAAATGGTTTTTTTACGTTTTGTGGCATAGCGAGCGCATTTTAAGGCAACATCAATCGCTTCACTTCCACCACTTGAGAAAATCGTATATTTTAAACCATCTGGTGTGCAGGCAGCTAATTTTTCAGCTAATTGGGCACGAGCTGTTGAAGGAAAATGATGATTACCAATATCAAAATAATTTGTTCCTTCAATTAATGCTGCGATAACTTCTGGATTACGATGGCCTAAATTATAGGTTCCGCCATTTAAATGGGCATTCATTAATTTTTTACCATCTACATCATAAAAGTAATAGCCTTCTCTTTTTCCGATGACAACATCAACGCCATCTACTTGCCATTGTTTTGTTTTCCCTGGATTCCACCAGTCAATTGATTTTTGTAAGGTTGCTTGTTTATTCGCAAAATAATCCATGTTTTCCACCTTCCTATACGTTGACATCCTCCAAAATTTCACCTGCTATTAATAGTTCAACCTTTTTTTGGGCCAAGCGTTCTTGCCATTGCGTAGAGCTTTTTTGATCTGTAATCACCATAGCAACATCTTCCAAATGACAAATATGTGCGAATGTGGAGACTCCAAATTTCGTGTGATCCGCTAAAATAATCGTATTTTCAGCTCGTTCTATTAATTTCTTTGAAATAGCAGCTCCAGTAATATCATAATCTGTAATGCCCTCATTTAAAGAAATTCCGCCTGCAGCTACGAAGGCTTTATTTGCCTTTAATTGATTAAAAAACAAATCAGCTAATGGACCACCCATAAATTTTTGTCGATGCTCATACTCACCTCCTGCAAAAAGCACTTTGCCTTGAAAGCATTCTGCTGCTAATGAAAGAACCGGGAGAGAGTTTGTTACCACTATTACATTTGGTTTATCACTTAAATAACGAACGATTTCATAGGCTGTTGTACCATGACCAATAAAAATAACGTCTCCATCCTCCACAATACTCGCTGCAGCCTTACATATCATTCTTTTCTCTAAGTTGTTGAGTGAAGTTTTCTGTTCAAATGTCCGTTCATACTTTTCTTTAGCTTTCACGGCACCTCCATAAACTTTGTGCAGGAGCCCTTCCTTCTCCAATCGGTCCATATCTCTACGTATAGTCTCACCTGATACGTTTAATAGTTGTTCGGCATCACTTACCTTCACTTTGCCTTCTAAATCTAATATATCTAAAATTACTTTTTTGCGTTCCTCAAACGAAAGGGACATACACAATCACTCCAAACACATAGTAGAATCCAACGAAATCCACAAAACCGACATTCATATTCTGTATTTATGTGGATTTGTTTTGAATTTTATAGAATAGTTAGATAATTGTCAATACTATAAATATTAAAATTATCTAAATTTCGTGTAATTTTTCTCCCTAATACTATATTTTTCTACAAAAATATAGTTCCCTAGTAGTTTTTATGATAACTAGGGAACTTGTTTAGTTTCATTAAAATACAACATCAATCCAAATTAATCCAAACACTCTTCACTTCCGTGTAATTTTGTAAAGCATACGAGCCCATTTCCCTGCCGATGCCTGATTGCTTATATCCTCCAAATGGAGAAGCAGGGTCTGTCATATTATAGCAATTCACCCATACTGAACCCGCATTTAATTTTGCAGCTAATGAATGTGCGTTTTTTAAATTCTGTGTCCAAATGCCTGCTGCTAGCCCAAAATTCGACTTATTTGCTCTTTCTACTAATTCATCCAAACTATCATATTCTAGCACAACAACAACAGGTCCAAAGATTTCTTCTTGTGCAATTGTCATCGTATCAGAAACATTTGTAAAAATAGTAGGCTCCATAAAATAGCCATTATCAGTTGATTTACCACCACATGCTAATGTTGCTCCCTCTTCGACACCTATTTCAATATAGTTTTTAACACGATTTAGCTGTTTTTCCGAAACAAGTGCTCCCATTTGTGTAGCAAAATTTAAAGCATGACCCTGTTGAATTTTTGAAGCATAGCTCACCATTTGTTTAATGATCTCCTCGGACTGGCTACGATGAACAAATACTCTTGAACCCGCACTACAAACTTCACCTTGATTGGCCATTATACCCGAAAGAACACCTGGAATTGCAGTACTTAAATCAGCATCCTGCAAAATAATATTAGGAGACTTTCCTCCAAGCTCTAATGTCACGCGTTTCATTGTGTCAGCTGCTTTTTTCATTATGCCCTTTCCTACATCTGTAGAGCCAGTAAATGCAACTTTATCGACTTTCTCATGTATCACTAGCGCCTCTCCAGCAATTGGACCAAAGCCAGGTACGATATTAATAACACCTGGCGGAAAGCCTGCCTCAGACACTAATTGAGCAAAATAAAGTGCAGACAGTGGTGTTTGTTCCGCAGGCTTAAGGACAACAGTACATCCAGTTGCTAATGCTGGGGCAACTTTCCAAGAAACCATCATAAACGGAAAATTCCAAGGGATAATCTGCCCTACTACACCTACTGGCTCATGCCTTGTATAATTTAGGAAATTACCCGCTACAGGCAGAACTTGTCCCATATTTTTGGTTGCCCAGCCCGCAAAGTATCTAAATTGCTCAACAGCATTTGGAATATCATTTCCCAAAACCTCATTAATCGGCTTACCATTATCCAAGGCATCAATCTGAGCGATTTCCATTTTATGCTCTTCCATTAAATCCGCTAGTTTTAGCATCAATAAGGCTCTTTGAGCAGCATCCATCTTTGACCATGGTCCATGATCAAAAGCATCTCTGGCTGCTTCCACTGCTACATCTATATCCTCCGCTTGTGCTTCATATACATCCGTTATTTTATCTCCGGTAGAAGGATTTATTGTGTCGAAGGTTTTCCCGGCTTTTGATTGAATGAATTCTCCATTAATATATAAGCCCTTTGTTTCCTCTAAAAAAGCTTGCACCTTAGGTAATAATTCAATTGCTTGTGGTAATTTCATCTCTAGCATCTATAGACCTCCTTATTAAATTGATTGATCTAAAATATTATAGATGTCCTGCCTAGACATTTTGCGTGGATTCGGCACCATGTACTGAGCATCATGGAAGGCAATATCAACTAAAACATCGATATGCTCTTTGCTTACACCAATAGCACTCAACTTCTCAGGGATACCAGCTTCTTTCGTTAAATTCTTCACATAGGCTACAGCTGCTTTGGCTGCCTCCTCTACCGAAAGTCCTTCAATATTGACACGTAAGGCTTCAGCAATATCTTTAAATTTCTCAGGATTTGCAATCCAATTGTATTCTAGTAAATAAGGCAATAGAATAGCATTGACAATACCATGTGGAGCATCATATTGCGCACCAATAGCGTGTGATATCCCATGTACCATTCCTAACCCTGAATTAGCCATTCCTAAGCCTGTAATAGAACTAGCCAATAACATGCCATGCATTGCCTCTGTATTTTCACTATGGGCAATGGCAGGTAATAATGATTTTCCAATTACTCGTACTGCATGTAGATTAAGTGCATCGGTAAAATGTGAGCTCCAAATAGATACGTATCCCTCAATAGCATGTGTTAAAGCATCCATCCCTGTTGAGGCTATTAGACCACTTGGCATAGCACGTAATAAGCTTGCATCTAATATTGCTACTCTAGGGAATAAATCTTCTCCAAAAACTAATTTTTTCGTTTTCAATCCATCTGTCTCGTCCGTAATAACTGCTGCATTTCCACTTTCACTCCCTGTTCCAACCGTTGTTGGAATAGCAATTAGCGGAAGTGCCTTTTCAGTATATTGATCGAAGCCATAATAGGCTGAAATAGAGCTCTCATTTGTTAGTACAATTGCTAAAGCCTTGGCACTATCAATTACACTACCTCCTCCTACAGCTACTAAAGCTGAAATCTCTTTTTTCCTATAGTTATTGGCAGTTTCATCAATACTTGCAACATCTGGATTAGGTTTTACCTCGTCATAAATCAAAACCTCCATATTTTCAGGGATTTCACCAAGCACATTCTTTAAAATACCCGAGTGCTTAATTCCTTGATCTGTGACCATTAAAATACGATGAGCACCAATTTCTTGTAGAACAGGCCCCAAATTTTTTATAGAAGATACGCCTGTATAAATCTTCGTTTTGGCATTAAAAACAGTTTCCGAATATGCATTCATTTTTAATCCTCCCTATCAAGTTAAATATCTCTCTGCAAAAACACTATAAAATTCAATCGCATCAAAAAAGGCATTCATTTCAATATGTTCATTTGGCTGGTGTGCTAAATTTTCATTGCCGGGACCATAGATGATTATAGGTGCATTTGTAGCAACTGAAAAAACAGAGCCATCAGTATAGTAATTAACACCCTTTTCTAGTAATGTCACATTGGATAATTCATTTTTCACCGCTTTCAATTGTGCTAATAATGCTTGGCTACCTGAATAATCAATTGAATTTAAATCATGTAGCACATGGATCTTTGCATTGAAGTCATGTTCTGTCTTTTGAATTTCTCCAATAATTCCCTTTATATCCTCTATTATTTCTTGATGAGATAGCAACGGTGTGTATCTAATATCTATACGTATTGCACAATAATCTGGTATTACATTTGTAGTAACCCCTCCTTTTATCGTGCTGATGACAAGTGTTGGTCGACCTAATAAGGGATGCTCTTCCACTGCTCTAAACGAATAAGTTTGCAAGGCGCTTATAACTTTGTGCATATGCGTAATAGCATTTATGCCATTTTGAGGCATTGAACCATGTGCTGTTTTACCGAAAGTTTCAATCTCTAACCATAAAACACCCTTATGCGCGCAAAAAATCTCCCCGTTGCTCGGTTCCGCAATAATAATGGCACCAGCATTTTTTACAATATCTGTTTCAATGGCATGTTTTGCGCCTATGCAATCCACCTCTTCACCTGCTGTCCCTAAAAACAATAAATCTCCTTTTAAAGGAATCTTTTTTTCCTTTAAAATAATCATTGCCTCTAGTAAGGCAGCTACTCCCCCTTTCATATCTGTCGTTCCTCTGCCATACATTTTGCCATCAATGATTTCTGCCGAAAAAGGCTCGTAATCCCAAGGTATATCTCCAACAGGAACTGTATCCAGGTGACCACTGAACACCAAAGAAGCATTCTTTTCTTTTGCATTACTTAATAGTCTTACAATGATGTTTGCTCTAGCATCATCTATCATTTGAATATCTACTTCTAAGCCGTAGCTCGTACAATGCTCAGCTATTTTATGAGCAACTACCAGCTCATTAGCAGGTGGATTAACGCTATTGATTTGAACTAAAGTTTGTAAAAATTGCGTTGCTCTTTCCTTATTAATCAAAAAAACACCTCCCTTCCTAGACTGGTATCACAATAGACATGTAGCGAATGTTCCTAGTCAAAATTGTCAAGGACCCTCAAGCTACAAATAAAAAATGAGTGAAAATTACAAAAATTTAGTGTATTATACTAGTAATCTCACCTTTCACTTACTATAGCATTGTATTTTTTGGCTAAGTGCCAAAAGAATGCTTCCATTTTTTTATAAAATAAAATTACTATTACGTTGCTCAAAGCATACAAAATCATCTTTTCATTCATACATTATGAGGTGATTAACTTGCGGATAAAAGATGTTATGCTTTTACAAGAATTTACACATGCCAAGATTATCGCTGGAAAAGATTTATTGGAAAAGGAAGTAACAGGAGCTACAATCGTGGACGCACCAGATGGATTTGCTTGGATTGAACGAGGTAATTTCATTCTTACAACGGGTTTTCCATTCTTAAAAAATGAAAGTAGCTTAGATGAAACATTAAAAAAATTAATTCTGACACTCTCTGAAAAAGGCGTTAGTGGCTTAGGCATTAAAATCGGTCGGCATGTTCCATCTATTTCCATAGACGTACAGAATTTTGCAGAACGATATGAGATTGTTATAGTTGAGCTGGACAACCAAATTGCTTGGGCAGATATGATTATTCCAATTGTCAATCATATTAATAATGAACAAAGACTTGAATTAGAAAAAGTAAAGAATATCTATGAAGAATTTCAATATTTCTTATTATCTAAAACCGATTTCCAACAATTACCACTATTAATTGAAAAATTGACTTCCCAAAAGACTACTATTTATTTACATTCCATTGATAAGTTGTATAGCTCATTTGAATTGACATCCGTTTATGAAGAAATGACATCAGAGATAATCCATATTATTAAAACAAAAAACCTAACGAAAGAAAGTTTTCAGGAGCTGCCCATCCAAGTATATGTGAAGCCGATTTATGAAAACCGATATCTTGAAGGATGTATTATTCTTTGGGATTGTCAAGATATTCACGCTCCATGGGAAAAGGTTGCCATTTCACAAGCGACTGCTATTCTATTAACTGAGCTACAAAAGATAAAAAGTATTATTTCATTATCTCAGCAAAATAGAAGCGGCTTTCTAGTGGATTTATTACATGGAAAATTTAGTAGTACTGAGGAGATAATTCGAGTATCAAGAGAGGTCAATTGGGATTTGAAGGATCACCCGTATCAATTACTTTTAATTGAATTAAAATTCCCGGATTATAACAAACAAGATACACTTATCTTAACATCAAATTTTATCTTCTTATTGGAAAAGTATACTTTAACCAAGATAGGGTTTGATTCCAATAATTATTTAGTTATGCTGTTAGATGCGACAGCAGAAATTGATGTTGCATTTATTTGTGAAAAAATCGATTATCTATTAGCCAAATATAATGTCAACAATGCTTATTTTGGCGGTATTGGGAGATTATATGATTTACAATCTATTGTAAAAAGCTACAACGAAGCATTAGTGTCATTACATTTTGCACAAGCGAAAAAAAATCAATTATCGAAGGTCGTAAATTTTGAACAATTAAACTTTGAACGAATCCTTTTTTCCAGTCAACCTATTAAAGAGGCTTCATATCTTCAGCAGGAATACTTAATGCCATTGAAAGAATTCGATGAAAAAAAGACAGCGGAGCTCTATAATACGTTGAAAGTATTTTTATTTAATAACGCCGATTTTAATAAAACCGCTGAGCAGCTTTTCGTTCATAAAAATACAGTCCGTTATCGTCTTAGCTTAATTAAAGAAATCACAAAGCTCAATCCTGAAAAACTACAGGATCAAATTTTATTTTATATTGGCTTCTTACTAGAAGAGCTTCAACTCCCTACTTATCAATAATTGCTGTACCAAAAACAGTCTATTTTTATGTAATCGATAAAAATAGACTGTTTTTAGATAATTTAAGTTGCCGTATAGCCACCATCCACAGGTATTAAGGCCCCCGTGATAAAGGATGCTTCATTTGAAGCTAAGAATGAAATTGTATTGGCGATTTCTTCTGGTCTACCTAATCTTCCTAATAAATAGGCATTTTCATAAGCCTGCCGTATAGATTGACCGCCCCCATCTCCCTCGATTAGCTGCTCTGCCATATTCGTGTCTGTTAATCCTGGGCATACTGCATTAACACGAATCCCATACTGCCCAAGCTCTACAGCAGTACTTCGTGTAATACCTACCACTGCATGCTTTGTCATAATATACAAATTATGGTTTTTGGTACCGATCATACCTGAAATAGATGCCAAATTGATGATAGAACTACCCTCTTGTCCCTTTAAATATGGAATGGCATGTTTAGTGCTGAGCATCACACCTTTAATATTGATATTAGCAATTTTTTCAAAGGTGATCACATCAAAGGTTTCGGCTGTATTATTGACAAAAATGCCTGCATTATTAACAATTGTTGTAATATAGCCATATTTTTTTATTGCTTCCTCATAAAGCTTAGCAATATGCTCTTCATCTGTGATATTACATACTACTGCATGAACATCAAAGCCATCTAGCTGTAATTGTCTAGAAGCCTCCTGTAATTTTTCTACATTAAAATCCGAAATAACGACTTTCGCTCCCTCTTGGCCACATTTCCTCGCTGTTGCAAAGCCGATTCCCTGTGCAGCACCTGTAATCACTACAACTTTATCCTGTAATCTACCTACCATATAGTTCCCTCCTACATTGTCAAATAGCCAGCATCCACTGCAATATGTGATCCTGAAATATTGTTGGAATCATCTGACACTAAGAAAAGTGCTGCATTAATAACATCCTTCGGCGCGATAAAATCTTGATGTGGGAATACATGATGATTGCCAAATGCAGGTGTCGCTTCTTCTCTTGTAGCTCCTTTTTTGTTAGCCAAACGATCATAGGTAGCTTGATTATTAGCCATTGTTGTATCAACAGCGGTTGGACAAATAGCGTTGACATGAATATTATAGGGCCCTACCTCCATTGCTAAAGTTTTGACTAATCCTAATACTCCATGTTTTGCAGCCACATAATGTCCTACATTTTGACCGCCTCGAAGTCCATTCACTGATGATACACATAAAATTTTCCCTGCTTGACGATCAATCATATGTGGAAGTACATATTTACAGGTTAACCAGGTACCCTTTAAGCAAATATCGAGCATTTCATCCCATTGCTGTTCTGACATCTCCCATAGCTTGTTATACGATAATATGCCCGCATTTGTTACTAGAATATCGATTTTTCCAAAATGTTCAATGGTCTTTTGTACAGCTAATTCAAGCTCCTGTGCATTACGAACATCCGCTACTAAACCTAAGGCATCTACACCGTGCTTTTTTATTTCATCCACGGTCTGTGCTAATTCCGATTGTTTTGCCATTTCATAGGCAACAGTCGGGACATCCTTCGCAATATCAGTAATCACGATTGCTGCGCCTTCCTCTGCAAACCGTAGAGCATACTCCCTGCCCATTCCTCGAGCACCACCTGTAATAAAGGCAGTTTTCCCAGCTAATTTCCCCATCATCTACACCTCCTTTTATAAACCCTCAATACCGCACCAATCTATGGCTGTTAAGGCATATGTTTTAGCAGCTTTTATTAAATCCTCAACTAGTACGTACTCATTTGCAGCGTGGGCTACTAAAATACTTCCTGGACCATATATAATAGAAGGAATTCCCTTGGCATTTAAAAATGCTGCATCCGCCACGGCTACAAAGCCATGAATAGTCGCTTCTTCACCGGTTGCTTCTTTGTGTGCACGACTTGTTGCTTGCACAATCGGATGATCTACCGCTACATCAAATGCAGGCCAATGCAATAAAAATTCAACTTCTGGAGGATTAATTCGTAACCATAAATCATTCTGCACAGCTCTTTCTACATGTCCTAAAATTTCTGCCTTTACTTCCTCAAAGGTTTCCTTAGGATGGTGCCATACTGCATATTGAATCGTACAATAATCCGAAACGACAAACGGTAAATCTACATCATAGGATTTTCCATGTATGATGCCGGGATGAATTGAAAAATGTCCTGGTTCAAACAGCTCATGTTTTTTGGTAAATCCCCATTCGTCTTCTAATTGTTGTAGTGCTTGTACAATATACATCCCTTTTTCGACGGCATTGATGCCAACCTCACCATGCTTCCCACCTGCCCGAATAAACTCTCTACGGACAGAAGCATGTGTTGTTTTCCCTTTAACTGTTATATGCATTCTAATGACACCTGGACTAACTGGCACTACAGCTAAACTTTGTGGTGGCCCAGAGGGTTCTGATACAATTGCCGCATCAGCCGTATAGCCTCTTTCCACAGTAGCAGTAACCCCCAGTTCATGATCCATCGTTTCTTCACCAACAACCGTTTCTAGCAATAGATCCCCTTTCAACTGCACACCTAATTTCTTCAAGGCTTTTGCTGCCATAATTTGAGCAGCAATTCCACCTTTCATATCACATGCGCCACGTCCATACAATCTGCCATCTTCCACTCTACCCGAAAATGGATCATTAAATTTCCAGTCTGAGTTTGGACCAGGAGGCACTACATCAATATGTCCATTAAAAATAAGAGATTTACCACCATTACCTGAACCTTTCATTCTTCCTACTAAATTTGGCCGATGCTCCTCAACCTCCCACATATCTACTTCATCGCAAATTCCTTCAAAGATTGGCTTCAAAAATAGCTGTACATTCTTTTCTCCACCAATCACTTCAGCCTTGTTGACCCCATCGTAATTTGGGTTTACACTTGGAATTTTCACCATATTACTTGCTAATTGAATGATTTCTTCACGCATCTCATCTATGGTAGCTAACACGTCTCGCTGAATGTTTTCAACTGATAATGTATTTTTCATATTATTCCTCCTGTTTTACTCATTTTTCAAGCCGATATTCGCCACGACTGGTTCCGTTTCTGTTGCATTCAGCGAAACTGCCTTTTTATGTTGTCTTGCCATTTCTACATCTTGCCACAGTTCCTCAACATGTCCCTCTATTGGTTTCATATACCCAGCAATAATCATAATAATAGTTGTTATTATCAGACCGTATACACCAGCAGACCATCCTAAATCTGCAATAAATGCTGGCTCTGTTACAGTTAGTGTCATGGATACAATTGTGCCAACAAGCATTCCTGCAATTGCACCCTCTTTATTCGCACGCTTCCAATATAGACCAAGAATCACCACAGGGAAAATCATAATAATCCCTTGATAGGACAATAATGCTACATTAATTAATGCCCCTACATCTACCGTTGCTAATACTGCACAAATGGCTCCTATTATAAATACTGATATTCTTGCTATTTTCATTGCCGTTTTTTCAGAAATATCTTTTTTAATAACGGTCGCAACATCACGAGAAATCGATGTTGACATAGCTTGAATAATTCCACTTACTGTTGCAATACTTGTCGCCATAATAACTGTAGACATGAGAGCAAGTACGAATGGCCCAATTTGTCCAGCTGCCCACATATACGCTTCTTCAGGATTACTTCTTGCTGTATCATTCATATACAGTACATTTCCGAGTAGCTGGAACGCTACATAGAAGATCCCTCCGATAATAGGCGCAATTAATGCAGATTGTTTGATGGAGCGAATACTATCTGAGGCAAATAATTTATTATATACCCACGGCCACATGAATCCTCCTAATCCACTAGTTATAATAATCGACGTCCAAAACGGAGTAGGTAATTCCCAACCAGGTCCAGGGAATGTTAATGTTTCAGGATAATTAGCCACTAAAGAATCCATACCTGAAGATATTCCTCCAGCAAATTTAAAAATCATATAAATCATTACACCAGTTCCAACGAAAAACATAAAAGCACCTTGGAAAATATTCGCTGTAATGACTGATTTCATTCCACCTAATGAAACATAAGCAAGCACAACAATAATGCCAATAATCATCCCAACAACAGGGCTAATTAAACCGTTCGTGGCATAGTTGAAAATAACGCCCTGGGTAATCCATTCCATTAATAGCCATGGGGCAGTAAAGACAATTCCTGCAATACCGACTACTAACCGCACCATGCTGCTTTTGTAGCGTAAATCCATTAACTCAGCCTGCGTACCAATATGATATTTTTTACCCCAAATATATGTTTTTTCGGCAACCAAATACATGGAAAGCATTGTTAAGGTTGCATATGTCAGTACGTAAAGACCAATAAATCCATAGCCTACTGAATAGCCTGCAAAAGCAGTAAATGTGGCACCAACATACCAGGTTGAAAATACGGCTAATGAAATCGCCACAACCCCAAAGCTTCCTCGTGCAGTTGCATATTCCTCGAATGACTTAACACCAAAATTTTTAGCATTGATTGCAAAAACGATGACAAAGAAGATGACAATAAAGGTAATAGATAGCATTAACGAGTCACCTCTCTTTCTAGCAATTCGGCTTTCGTTAAAGGCTCTATATCAATATCTAAATCCCCATACTTGGAATCTACAAAATACCAAATTATTAATAGCGCAAAAATCAAGATATTCATAGAAATTTGCCAAAAATAAGCAAAGGATAAACTGAAAATTCTTGGCTCAATTTTATTACTAAAATCAAATAAGCCTGGAAAACTTGCTAGTAAAATTAACCCGATAAAGCAAGCAGAGAAAATGATATTTCTTGTTACAACTGATTTCAAATCAATCACCCCTTGTGTCTTTATATCATTATTCAAACATTTAATTGCTGCTTTAAAGCATTTATTTGTTAAACCGGTTATTGTACATATTATTTTTAGGTCAGTAAAAAGTCAATAAATTATCAGATTATTATTACTATTTTGAATATAACCAAAAACATGCTATTTCTTTTGTTTATTGTCCAAAATAATTTATTGAAAATTAATTTTAAGAGAAGATAAAAACCCTCCATAGCTAGCTGCTATGGAGGGAACATAGTTGTTATTTCATTAATTCTTCCACAAATTCAAGTGGAACATAGGTTTTTGTTGGCTCTAATAAAGCTGGTGCCGCTTCAAAGTGACGAATTGCCTTATTATAACCATATTCTTTTTGACCTCGCGTAATTGTATAAGATCGTGCACCTTTAGAAACAATTGCGCCTTTTCCTGTTGATTCTACAATAAAGCCTAACTCTTCAGCAATTAAGCGTAATGGTACCATTTTTGTACCATCTACTTCATAAAAATCTTTATTAATAATTTCTTGTACAGCAGATTCAGATGGCTTCCCTTCTTCAGGATCAACCTCACCTGGCTTTTCAGTAATTGTATCTATTACAACCACTTTTGAAGGTGGTGTTTGAGCTGGAATGCTCATTGTTGCGATGGTATAAAACACTAGTAAATGTTGCTCAGCTAAATCAGCTACTTCTACTTCTTTACCAGATAGGCTAAGTAATTTTGTCTGTTCACCAATATTAAGCTTTAATGTGTTATTTGTATTGACTAAATCTTTATTGAAAAAATCAAGCTCAACACTTCCCATTTCTTTTGTTTCCACAATGATTGCCTCTGGGTTATATTGAGGCGGATAAATCATAATCATCGGCTTATTGGCATACGTATAAGCCGTTACTTTATCACCCTTTTGAAGCTTTACCTCTTTACCCGTATTATCAAATACTAATGTATCGTCTGTGACCACAAAAACATTTATATTTTCGCCATCTTTCACCGTATAATATGTCGCTTTATTATGAGTTTCAACATTTTCTACAGTGCCAGCTACTTTAATAAAAATAGGCTGAACTTGTGGATTTTGCTCCTTATTATTAGCTGCTTTTGTCACAGCTGCTTCTTCTTCGTTTGCGAATGCGGATGGAACACCGAATGCGCTCCCGATTAATAAAGCTGTCATCGCAAATGGTACGACTTTCTTCATTTTCATAAAAAGCATCTCCTTCATCATTTCGAATTCATAAAAGTAGTCGTATTCAAATGAAAAAGGTTACAGCTCTATATTTTATTTGACAGTTATCCTAAAATGCTTCCTCCATATTCATTTAGGATGCTATTTAAAATATAAATTGAAGTCTATTTAGAACACGCTGTAAAAAGTATTGATGCTCGCTCTGCTTTGTTCGGATATCCAAGGCGACATCGGGATGATCAGTAATCACACCGTTGACATTTTTCTCAATAAATTCATGCAAAGAACGATCCTTGTTTAACGTCCATACAAATAAATCAATTTTCTGTTGCTTCAAATCAGCAATTAGCTCAGCTGTCACCCAAGATTCCTCAAGAGCTATAAAGTCTACTGTTTCAACCATTGGTCCAATATTTAAAGCATAGACTATACCTACACGTAAATTTGGGGCCAATTTTTTTAATTGAGTCATCATTTGTGGATCAGAGGATTGCACATAATATGAATCAAGTACCTTATAAGCCCGAAGCTTTTCTACTAATTTGGGCAGAGCATCTTCTGTTTCCTTTCCATGTATCTTGAACTCAATTAACAATGAAACGTTTAAAGCCTTTGCAATCTCAATAAAATCATCCAGAGAGGAAATTTTATCGCTAAAACCATTTGCATGAATCTTCAGCGTTTTTAATTCGCCGAGTGTCATATTGGCAATCACACCATTTTTCCCTGCTAATCTTCTTAAAGTTCGATCATGAAAGACCACAAACTCCCCATCAACAGTTTGTTGAATATCAATTTCGATTAAGTCTGCTCCAGCACTAGCTGCACTAACAAGACCACTGATTGTATTTTCCACATTGCCTGCTGTGTAGCCTCGATGAGCAATGATTTTAGTATCGGGTGCATAGACGCTTTTCTCTAAAGAGATGGTGTTCATCACACTTAAAGCAATAAAAACAGAAAATACAATAAATGACAGTGGTTTTAAACGCCTTTTCTTAAACTTCGGCACATGCGAAAACTTGCCTAAAACAGATGTATTAAAGGTAATAGCCACCATTACCTGTGAATAGGTTGCTTGCAGTAAAGTGAATAACACGACAAAAACCATTTCTAAAAATGCCAATGTCATCCCTGCTGTAATAAGCGCCATACTCGGCATAAAACGCTCCAAAATATACAATGGCAACGTACCGATAATCGTAATTCCTACTAGGGCTAGTAAATGACCAGTTAAAAGCATAGCTAATAAAACGAGGATTTCAAACAGACCGCGTTTTGAGAAACGCCAGCTCTGGATCAATGATTGGAAAATAGAAATTTTGGGTTGGATTGTAAAAATCGGTAATGTTAATATACTACGGATGCCTACGATAACTAAAAAACTAGCAACGGCTGCATAGATTAGTCTGCCCTCATGAGTACTCATAATCTCTTCCATCAAAAAACGTGGTATAGTAATTGCTTGAGTTAATGTTAAAGGTAACATAAACGAAGCCAATGGTAATAACAGAACAAGATAAACAATAAAAAAAAGTATTTGCACACTAAAAAAAGAAAAAACCTTTCGATTTAATCGCTGCCACATGGTTAGAAATCGGTATCGAATGCCTCTTTGTTGGTAAAAGGCCATTAAAAAAAGAAAGCCCATTTCATAATAAATAAAAAGCAAAAATACCATTATTACCAAACATAACATCAAAATAACAAAGGGATGTGAAATAAAGCTTTGAATATTTTGCTCAGTAATATGCGTATAACCTGTTACCCGCAGCATTAGTTTGAAGACAATCGTTGACACAGGTAAAAAGAATAAAAACTGACATAACCGAATAAGCGCGAAAACCTGTATATAATCAAAGCGATAATGATATATATTGTAGATAGCATGTCGCATTACTTGTCCAGCTCTTTGCATTTAAATCACCCCAGTCCATACTACCGTATTCCCCATTTTTGCTTACTACACATGTTCCTATATAATATGCTCAATTTGCAAAATTACGTTAATCAATAGAAATGAATTTGAATTTGTCTCATATCATATGCCAGAAAGATGCTTAAGATTTGTGTATTTATAGTATTGGGCAATTTTCTTGAAACTTTTAGATAGGTCATCCAGTAAATACTATAATGGAGAAGAATCTAAGGGGGTTTGGTAATAATGACACAGAAGAGTTTTAATCTTGGGGATATTGTTAGTACGAGTATAGTTCTTGTTATGTTCCTAGCTATATTTTTTGTCATGATTCATATGATTAAGAAAATGAAAGCTACTACCCCTCTGCCCCCACAGCAGACATTACAGCAACAAGTAGAAGCACTAACAAAGCGTGTACAAAACCTCGAACAACAACTTGACAAGCTATCCCGCACAAACAGGCAATAAGGCGCCCACCTCTTGAAGCTAGAAAAAGAGGTGAGATATCATCGCCCAATAAATTACAGAAAACTATAACGAAAATCATTTCTAAAACAATAAAAAATCGCTGTCAGGATTAACCCTCACAGCGATTTGCGTAAACAATACGGCCATCAACAACCGTGTAGACCACTTTTACATGCGGTAATTTTTCAATGTCAATACTCAATAAATCCTCCTCAAAAATGGTAAAATCTGCAGTATAGCCTTCTTCAATCTTACCACGAAAATGGTCCTGGCCTATTATTTGCGCAGCTCCAATAGTGTAAAGGTGCACTGCCTCATGGCGTGTAATCTTCTCATGAGCATTATAGCCGTTATGTGTCTCACCGAAATTTCGTCTTGTCACCGCTGCATAAATACCATGCAATGGATTTGGCACTTCAATCGGAGCATCACTGCCCCCTGCGACAATTAATCCCCGCTCTAAAAGCGATTTTAACGGATGCAATCCTAGTACTCGCTGTTCACCCAGTCTAGCTAGCTCTGCTTGAAACTCTCCCTGCACAAATTGCGGCTGCATATCCACTGCAACAGGTAAGGAGGCTAGTTTTACTAAAATATCGTCATCTACTAAGCTACAATGAATAACACGGTCTACCTGCCCTTGTGGTGGCGGATAGTCCTTGAATACCGCTAAAATCGTTTCAATGGCTAAATCTCCAATCGCATGAACGGCCACAGTTTGTCCATGCTGACGTGCAAGTTGAACATAGTACTTTAACTGCTCCATGGAATGAACAAGCATACCACTATTATTGGGTTCATCACAGTAAGGCTTGCGAAGTGCAGCTGTGCGTCCACCAAAGGCACCATCAATAAAAATTTTCATAGCACCAAATTCCATATAAGGTGATGATGTCTCTCGCATTTTAGCGACTTCCTCAAATACTGTATGATGCTGCAATAAATGCACCTTAAACGATTGTTGAGCGTCTACAACCTTTCGAAACGCTTGAATGGGTTGCATTGGTGGTCCATAATAGCTTAAATCCTCTGAATGACCGCCTACTAAACCGAATGATAGTAGTGATGCTACAGCCTTTTTCAGTGCATCCTCAATATAGCTGGGTGTGATATGAGGCATGTTGTTTACAATCATATATAAAGCTGTATCCTTTAATACACCAGTTAGCTGTCCTTCTACTTTCTCTATAATGCCGCCCTTGGGTGAAGGCGTTTCATTGGTAATACCCGCAAAAGCAAGTGCCTTAGAATTGGCTAAAATTAAATGATGACAGCTACGCTTTATAATAAGATGTGCTTCACCTAGTGCATCGATTTCCATCAGGGTTGGAAAAATAGGTTTATCAAACTGAGTTTCATTCAACCCGATGGCAATAACCCATTCATCCCTTGAGGCACTTTTCATTCTCTCACCAATAATAGAAAGTAGCTCATCCTTATTGGTGACGTTCGATACATCAATATGCTTTAATTTTTCCCCATATCCAATTATATGTAAATGACTGTCCATAAACCCTGGATACATGACATTTCCTTGTAAATCCTGAATAGAAGTAGCATGTGGCGACAGACTATCGACTGAGCCTGTCGCCACTATTTTTCCATCCTTGACAAGGACAGCTTCAACTGTTTCGCCAACTTTCGCCATCGTGTAAATTTTCCCGCCTGTCCATAACGTTGCCAAAACAATTCGCCTCCTATGCGGTTGCTTCAATTAAACGAGCAGATTCTAAGCGGCGTCGAACAATAACGCCAACCCATGCAGCAAGTACTGCTTTTGCTAGACCTAGAATAATAAATGGCGCTGCACCTGACATAAATGCTCCCATCCAAGAAAGATTCATTGCGAATTTCAACCATACCGTACCAAATGCTAAAGTTATAACCATCCCTATTACATTTGACGCAATCGCATGTGGAATTGTAAGACCAAATTTCTTTAAATAAAGCCCCATGATGATAGCTGTTGGTAAAAAGCCGACAATATAGCCACCAGTAGGACCAAAGAGAATGCTAGGGCCGCCAGAAAAATTACTATAAACCGGTAAACCTGTCGCTCCAATTAAAATATATAATAGCACTGATAATGTGCCCAGTCTTGTCCCGAGGATTGTTACAACTAAGCCAATAGCAAGTGTCTGCCCAGTAATAGGTACAGGTGATAATGGGATTGGAATACTGATTTGTGCCAAAACTGAAACAATAGCAGCTCCAAATGCTGTTAATACGTATTGATATGTACTACTCTTTTTCACACTAAATTGCCTCCCCTTGTGCGTTAACTACAACATAAAATAAGTTAACACAAAGATTAAAGCAAATGAAAACCGTTGTCAATCCATTTTGAAAAATAGCTATAAAAAATGAGATTACAATGTTGAGCTAGCAATTTCTTTACAATAAATTTATAAATACCCACTTAAATATAGTAATAGCATCAAGAGAATAGTTCCTTGTACAAAACCTATAATTATCCACATTTTCTTTTTACTTATTTTTTTAGAATTCATAAACACTCACCCTTATAAAATTTTTTAAGTCCATCTAAAACAACGTATTGATAGAATAAAAAATACGAAAGCCATTCCTATTAGAATTATTATATTTAACCATATAGAATTGACTGATTGACCTGTCCAAGCAAATATTAATATGTCATTTACATAGTGTAATGGTAAAGCTTTTGCCACAATTTTTAGAGGTAGAGGCAAAATTTGATAAGGTATTACTCCACCAGATAAAAAAGTTTGTAAGTTTAAAGCTAAAACACTTATGCCAGCCGCTCCTTGCATTGTGGAGCTAATGCCTGTTACTAAAATTCCAAACGAGAATAACGTTACCATACTTAACATTAAAGAAAAAATTACTGCTATTAGATAAATGGGTGGTTGTAAATTGTAAATGAAATGACCACTAACACAAGCAATAATAACGCTAAAAAGGGAAATAATTACTCCTAATAAACAAAAAGAAAGAATGATTCGAATAGAATGTAATGGTGTTATTTGATAAGTCTTCAGTAACTGAGATTCTTTATAGCTAACAATTCGAGTACCTAATGTAAATAAAGCTGTACTTAACAGACATAGTGCTATCATATTTGGAATTAATAAAGTTTTATAGTCTATTTCACCCACAGCAGAATTACCAAATAAAAGTCCTAAAAAATAAATCATGACAAAGGGAAAAATAAAAGTCCAAATTAACGATTGTAAATCTCTAAAAAATAATTTCAATTCAATTAAAGTTAATATGTGAATTGCCTTCACGACATCATCTCCTCTTGCAGCTGAGGTAATTTGACAAATAAATCATCTAATGAACCCGTACTAAATCGAAAATCATCTACTATCAAGCCTTCAGTACTAATTAATTTGAAAAGCTCAAATGTCGTCCATTCTATATTATCTGTGAAAATTTGAAGTAGATTATTTTTTGATACGACTCTTGAGACACCTGCTATCTTTTGAACCAATGCTATATCCAATTGTTTACATGCTATCAATATTGATTTATCTTTGTTCAGGCTTTGAATAAGTTTTTGAGGGGTATCTAACCCAACTACAGAGCCATGATTCATTATTGCTATCCGATCACAAAGCTGTTCCGCCTCTTCCATATAATGTGTCGTCAAGACAATTGTTGTTCCAGCATCTCTTAGTGAAACAATCATTTTCCATAGTTCTCTTCTGGATTTTGGATCTAGCCCTGTACTTGGTTCATCTAGAAAAACTATTGATGGTGAATGCAAAGTTGCTAAAGTTAAAAGTAATTTTTGTTTCCATCCTCCAGATAAATTTTTAAAATACGTATGACGAAAAGGTTCCAAATTTAAATTTTCCAGTGCAAGTGTTGTATCAATCTGACGAGGATAAAATGAGGCAAATAGTTCAATAGCCTCACCTACTTTAATTTTTGACTGTAAATTTGTATGTTGAAACATTACACCAATGTTTTCCTTCAATTTTTTCGCATCTTTCCAAGGATCATAGCCAAGAACTGTTACTTTGCCAGATGAACATTCCTGCAAACCCTCTATAATTTCAATTGTTGTCGTTTTTCCAGCCCCATTTGGACCAATTATGCCAAAAATCTCTCCTTTTCGAATGCTAAATGTTAAATCTTGAATAGCTTCAAAGGCACCAAAAGATTTTTTTAAATTTTCTATCTGTATAACCGTTTCCATATCAATTCCCCTTTCATAAATTCTTTTTAAAAATTTTTTACCAAAGTGGTTTTTGAGGCTCTTTCATCGGATCATTTTCTTGTAAAGCAAATATATATGGGGATAGTATAAAGTGATATACAGGGATGCTTAATACATAAAAGGCTATGCCAACTAAAATATTGTTAAAATTAAAATTTACTAAAAATAAAAGCTGAATTAATGGTAGCTGTACTAATCCATTTAATTGCATCGATTTGTTGGTACGATACTGTTTTTTTCCACAATGTTTACATGTAATTGGTTTAGCATTATTTTTCCAAAAAAGCATGTGAGCTTGTTTTTTTGACCATGATTCACCACATTGAATACACACCGGTAAACCATATTTTTTCTTTTTTAAATATCTCCTTAAAAAAAGAGCTAATAATTGAAAAATACTAAATATCAAGATACCTTTTACAAAGTCATTATCTAGCAAACCCAAAATACTCCATGTTTCCTGCTGTATATTTGTGGCTTGTTGACTTCCTAGTTGTTGATCCTTTTTATTTGATAATAAAAACACAAAGGAAATCACAAAAACCGTAAACGTTGTAAGTACAACACGATATTGCCAAGGACTGCTTCTTCGTATACTTTTATGACGTGCTTTTTGGGCAATCGCCTGTTTTTTTTCAGCTGTAAGCTTTACCTCTTGAAGTTCTTTTAGCATATCTTCTTTAAATCGATTCATGGCGTAACACCTCCCAATCATAATCTCCCATTGCTGCTGCTAGCTGTTTTCTAGCACGTTGCAAGCGTGTTCGGATTGTTGCCTCAGGACAACATACGAGCTGTGCAATTTCCACAGTCGTCATTTCTTCAAAATAATAAAGAATCAGAACCTCTCTATAGGCAACTGATAAGGTAAACAACGCTTCCACTAGCTCTCGCTTTGTTGACTTAGCAAGAAATTCCTTTTCAGGTGTGACTGCTGTTGTTCGTCCAGTTATTTTTTCTAGCAGTGTTAATCGTTTACTTTTCCAGCTTCTTAAATAATCGTGGCTCCGATTGACCGTCATTTTCACTAAATATGTACGTAATGATGATTCCTGGCGAAACTGCTCCTGCTTTTGATAAAAGGCAATCAATACATCCTGCACAATGTCCTCAGCTGTTGCTGTATTTTTCACATATAGATAAGCAACCTTTAGTAAATAGTCACCGTGCACCTCGATAATCTTTTCTATATCCATTGTTGCCCTCACCTTCTTTCTAAACTACTGACGGATGTCAATTCAATTCCGATTCATATTTTTAAAATTTTTTTCTCCATAAAAACAACCCGTAATGATTCATTACGGGTTAGTTACATTTGAGGGTCTAATAAAATAATTAGATTCCTATTTCTCGCATTTTTGCTGTCACTTTATTCGTTCTATCATCCATATTTGTGTTAGTGAACTTTTCTAGATGCATCTCACTCACAATCATTCCATCACACATAAACAGGATTCGCTCTGTTCTAGCAGCAACCTTTGGGTCATGCGTCACAAGCATAACAGCAGTTCCTTCTGCATTTATTTCAGAAATAATGTTCATGATTTCCTGTGCAGATTTGGAGTTAAGAGCTCCTGTTGGTTCATCACCGAAGATGATGGTTGGATTACTCATTAGCGCACGGCATATGCCTGCTCTTTGAAGCTGCCCGCCTGAAACCTGTGTAATATCACGTTTTTCCAATTCTGCAATCCCAACTCTTGTCATTATAGCTTTAGCCTGTTTGATAATATTCTCATTGTTTTTTCGATTATCTCGCATGGCAGGTAGAATAATATTATCTAGAATATTTAAATTTTTGAGCAAAGTTGGCTGTTGAAAAATAAAACCCATTTTTGTTCTACGTATGTCAGCAAGCTCCTTATCATTAAAGACTGACAAATCACTGCCATTAAAAGTAACCTTCCCGCTATCAATATGATCCATACCGCTTAGTGCGTACAACAATGTTGATTTTCCTGACCCTGATGGACCCATAATTGAAACGAATTCACCCTCATTTATGTCAACAGACACATCCTTAAGAACAGGATGTCTTTCATTCCCTACGCTAAAAGATTTCATGATCTTTTCAGCAATAATAATCTTCTGCATAATCTACTCCTTTATATTATCAGTTATTTTTATCTGACCTGCACTAACTGTACTGATAACCGTTGCTACTAGGACAGTACACCCCATCACCAATGGACATAATAAATAGGCAGAAAGTGGATTGACAACGAATGTAAATGATGATGCTCCAAATGAAGCAATGACTGCACTTGCAAGTAGCTCGCCAAGCGTATTAGCTAAAAGTGTTCCTAGAACAATACCTACAATGAGGACAAATAATGAGCGAGCCATATATTGGATGGTTATATCCTTATTTGTAAAGCCCAAAGACTTCATAATAGCGATTGAGTATCTGTCTTTTGCAATCAGCATTTTCATAAATAATAATGTCACTAAGATCGATAAAATTAAGGCTATGATAACTGACAAAGAGGACGCCTTTCCAATAGAGCCTATTGTTGAACCAAACGTCTGTTTAATATAATCGTCAATGCCCGAAATCTTTGCAAATTGAAAGCTTTCTGTATACTCAGAAATTTTCGCATCAATCAATGTTTTATCATTAAGCTCAATATAAATTACACTCCACATTGTATCTGCCTGTCTGTTAGTGAAAGCCGCCTTTGCGGTTTTACCACCGTTCGTAATATCAGAATAGGTTCCAGATACGATGAGGTTTCTCTCCTTCCCATCGACTAACAGTGTCATGTGATCCCCGACTTTTTTTCCTAATTCCTCAGCGTTCATGACTGACAGCGCAATTTCATCTTGTGAAACAGGTGCCTTCCCTTCTGCATACCTAAGCGGGAAAATCGAGTGGTCACCAAGCTCAATTTTTATACTTTCCTCAGAGCCATTGGTTGTCTTCACATTGAAAGACTTGGTCGAAAGCACAGCATATTTAGAAATTGCGCTGTCCCTGGCCAATGCTGTTACAATTTCAGCAGCTTTTTTTGGAATATTGTCTGTCTGCTGAATATCTATACGCAAATCACTGCTCCCTACTCCCATATAGGTGATGAAGCTTTTAGAGGAAATCGTGTTGTATAGATTTTGTGGAACGATGATGATAAATGTTGACATTACAAGTACCATAAGCATGGTCATGTAAAGACTTTTTCTTGAAAGAACATCCTTTATCCCTAAAAATAGATTCGTATTTAGTAGTCTATTTTTGCTCAGATAAAAGCCCTTTGCGCCAGAGGATTTTCCGTGTGAAAAACCAAAACGTAGAGCCTCCACTGCAGAGATTTTTCGAAAACGTCTCAGTACATAACTCACATAGGCTATCATTACAAAAAACACAAGAAACACGCCAATTACTCCAACTAATAAAGCCAAAAATCTATTTTCATTCACTCCCATATAAAGCCTTATATTTTCAAGAAGCATACCCTTGAAAATAAAGGTCAGAGCAAAGCCTAGTAAACAACCAACTGCTGCAATCACTGCGTATTTTGCGAGATAAATCTTTTTAATATCTGAAGCACGTAGCCCTATGGCTTTCATAACACCTATTTCTCGGTAATCATCCTCAATTTTTGCAAGCAGCGTAAATCGTATACACATAAATGTGATTGTTACGACAAGAACACTTATTAGAAGTATGACTGCTATCATTAACCCATCGGAAATGGCATTCAACATTTTGAAAAGTGGATATGTAATTGTCGGACCATTTGCTTCAAGTCCTGCGGAAGTGTATGCCGTTTCGAATGTGCTTATCTCAGACATATCCTTTAATCTAAACTCAATTAAATATTCTGTACTTCCGAAACTCTTTATTGCTGCATAATCATGCTCACTCACCAAAAACCTCTTTGATGAGGCCAGTAACGAATTCATCTGTGAATCACGAAGAAAACCTGCAACGATGAATTTCTTCTTATTGTCTAGAACAATCGTATCCCCAATGTTTGCCGTTCCATCCTTCATATAGCCTACTGGTACATATATCTCTCCATCTGCAACTTCTATCACCTGTCCTTCAAGATCCAGGAGATAATCAAATTTTTCACTTTGGGTCGAGAAGCCATTGTCCTGAACATTACCTGCAAGCGATGTCCCATCAATAACGATATGTGCTCCATCCACATTGAGAAATTCAAGCACCTGAAATTCTTCGACATTGCTATTATTGTTTGCGAAGTTCTCCAATCTATCCCAATTAATTTCGCCTGAATGCATCTGCAGGAAATGCGGTGTTTTCGATTGCTTCATAAGCGTATCTATCGCACCTGAAAGATTCACCATTAATATGGCCGAAAGGGAAACAAGCAATGCCGCAGCAGTCACAAATATGATTGTAGTCAATGATATTAACTTGCTTTTTGCCATATCATTACGGATAATTCTGTAATACATATGTCACCTCTTTTATTTGATTTACAGAAGAATGCCCTGCGCAAAAGAATTATTATTCACTGTTCTCATTTCCATTGGCAAACATCTTCATCATATACATAAGACTTCCATTTTCTACACCTAGCAGTCTCTCTACATTGAATACTAACGCCACTATTCGTGAAGTGCGTTCTTCATCTGTTAAATGAACCATATCATCATCAAAAACGGTATTCGTATAGGCCACTATCATTTCCATGCATTCGTACGGATATAGTGTGTTAAATAATCCCTGCTCAATGCCTTCACGAATGATATCCGCCAGAATAGATGGCACATTGTTGAAAATGATTTTTTGAATTTTTTGGTGCATCAACGCATTCTGAGGTTTGTGAATATGCTCCATGATTTCCTTGCCGTTTCCCCCGCTAATATTCAAAGCCATTACAACTCGAATCATTCGCTCATTAACTGGAATACTTTTATTTGCGCCAATTTCTTTTGCCGCCTCTAAAATCGTGTCTGTCATTCGATCAATTAATGCGTCCATAATATCCTCTTTTGACTTAAAGTGATAATACAGTGTTCCTCGTGCAATTCCGACCTTCTCAAGAATATCGTTTGTACTAGTACCATCAAAGCCCTTCTGGTTAAATAGCTCCTCTGCTGCATCAAGAATTTCATTTCTACGTTCTTGTGCTTTTTTTATCGTTCTCATGAAATAACCCCTTTCAATAGACCGACTGTCTGTCTATTTAATTTCATAGTAGCATACAACTGATTTCATTGGCAATATCTTCTACAGAAAAATTAAAAACAATTTTTAAAGAGGCTTTCCATTGCAGCAGACAACAAAAAAAATCTGTAAGCCCTCAGCGTGTATCCCGTGAAAACAAACAGATTTTAAATTTATAGATAGCGCTTACATTTCAAAAAAATACCTTATTTTTATCAATCATTTCCAATATCAATATGTTGTTTAAAAACAGTAATTTGATTGCGACCATTGCGTTTTGAGGCATAGAGGGCGGTATCAGCCTGATGAATAAGCTCATCGACTTTTGTTACCTGCCCCTTGTTATTGGTGCTCACGCCAATACTAAACGCTAAATGAATCGCTTTATCTTTTATGACTAAAGATAAAGATGCTAATTTTTTATAGAGATTTTCTGCCAATGTTTGGGCAGATTCCCCCACCTTTATTTGACTAAGAACAATAAATTCATCTCCTCCAAAACGCGCAACGATTGATTCAAAGGGTTGGAAAAATTCCTTTAATGTTGTAGCTGTAATGGTTAATGCATCATCACCAAACAAATGACCATTCCTATCATTAATGGCTTTAAAATGATCTAAATCAACCATCATTAATGCTAACTGCTGTTTTTTAGCTGCAGCTTTCTGCACCATCTTTTCTGCGTTCTCATCAAAATAACGTCGATTATAGATATTCGTTAATGGGTCAATATAAGAGGATTTTTCTAGTTGCTTTTTCTCGTCATTATACTCCATTTCAAATAACACATGTGTATAATTTTCCCGTTGGATTTCTAGCAAAATATTAATATATTCCTTCTGAATCGCACACAATACTACTTTATTCCCCTGTTCCTCAATTAGCTTCACTAAAGAATCGTAAATGGTTTGTAGTAAAGCAAGATCATTATTTTGGAGGGCATAGTGCTTTGATTTTTGATATAAATCGATGGCCTCTCCAATACGACCCTGTCTTTCATAAAGTAAAGCATTGGCATTCATAATCTCCAACTGTACTTTGGAATATGGAGGTTTCTGAATAGTCGTGAGTAGCTCTTGTAAGACTTCATGTGCTTTTTCAAATTCTTCTAGCCAAATTTGCGCGACGGCTAAGTTTATTTTAGGGTGGATAATTCCTGTATACGGATTGTCATGCTTTGTCTCAAAAGCATTTGCATAATATAAGCTCTTTAATGCGAATTCTTTTGCTGTTTGATAGCTTCCTAATGCAATTTCTAAATCACTTAGATTATTATAAATTTTTCCCATACTTTCTACATGTTGAATGCGTTCAGCAATTTTAAGTCCCTTTAGCATAAGCTCCTCAGATTTTTTTAAATGACCAAATGTCCCCCAATAGATGGCCGCTAAAATATAATAGTGAATTACATCAATGTCATTGCCGTATTGAAAGGTTAATTCACGATATTGCTCAAGCACACTGATGGAAACCTGCAAATCACCTGTTTGAAAATAACTGGCACAGCGATACCGTAATAAAAGGATTGCTTTATCATACATCTCTAGCATAATAGCACTTTCGATTGCGGCACTACTTAATTCGATATATTCTAAAAAGCGATTCGCATTATATAATTCATTTAGCGTAATCCATAGTTCTTCAAACTCCTGTGTATTCATACCGCCCCTCCTCATTTAAACCCCTTATACCTTTAATACTACCCCGACAAATAAAATATTACAATTCTTTGGACTCATTTATTTTCAAATTAATGAGTAATTTAACCCAAATAAAAATCAAACTGAATATATCCTCCTAAAAATTTTTTAACCTAAATAAAATCCTTTGAGCCTAATAATGATATCCGTACACAAAACTTTAATTTTCTGCCAATGAAAAAACAAGCCTCTTTTTTTAGAGACTTGCTACGATTCCTGTAAGCCTAAAATTGCCTTTAATTGCTCCGATCTTTTTTGATTAAGATGGATAGTACCAGATTCCACTTTTTGGAGATAAAGTGTTTGGCCATAGCTGAACCAAACATCAACTCTTACTCCCTCTAGCATAAAAGAATACGCTGGAGGTTGGTTCATCTTTTTATAATTATCTGGTGTCTGCCAATCTGTTTGCTGGAAAAATTGAATAATTTCCTGTTCATTTTGAATAGTAAGCTTCTTCGTTACAGTAGGCTCAATCCATTCAATACTGTTTAAAAAGCCATTTGTAACCTCTACACCATTTTCTTCATATGACATACTTCCTGATGATTCTAATGAAATGTAATCTCCTACCTTGACAGGGGAATCATCCAAGTTTGGATACCATGTTGCATTATTATATTTTTTCATAATTTGTTCCTCAGACAGCTTTGTCAGATCCTCAGGAATGGCACCCTCCACAAATAAAAAAGCATTATCCTCTATTTTAATGACTGTTCCTACGTAAATGGAGCCTTGTGAGTGTGTACGATTGACGATGCCCATTTTTTTCTGAAACGCTATTGATTGTTCAGCAAAATGGGTTTGAAAATAACGAAGGGCGTCCCTTGCAGCGATTTGATCTGCTGTTCTAGCTAAGGTTGGATATTTTTTTTCATAAAATGCGTTCAGCTCTTTTCTCGCTGCATAAAACGGTATCATGGGCTCGATATAAGTCCTAAAATATTGTTTTAGCCCCAGCCCCTGAAAAAGCTCCATATATTGAGGTGAGTCTTGTAGCATGACAAGCTCGTCATAGCGTGCCTTTTTTTCTGTCTCTAACTCTTCTTTAGTAGATGTTATGCCTAATGATTTCGCAAAATAATAATAGGCAACTAGCTGCTCATATTTTTGATAGGCCTCCCTCTTAGAAAATTCCTCACCTTGTTCTGGCCACATCAAATACACAACATGTTCAAAGTGCTCAAACTGCTTCTCGTTAAACATCTGAGTTGCTTGCTTCGTATCCTTATTTAATAACTGCACCGACACAAATCCTGCTAAGCATAAAGTCACAACTATAGTTAATAGTGCGAAACGAATGGGCTTTTTTTGTTTGGTAGGCTGCTGTCGCAGGATACGTTTTTTGATACGCTCCTTACTCGTTGACATTTCACCGGCTACCTTTACTAATTCCTTTTGCCATTCATTCATGTCCAAGCACCTCCCATTCTTCCTGCTTTAAATGAGGCTTCAGGGCTTCCCTTGCCCTTTTCAGCCTTGTTTTCACAGTATTTTCTACAATCCCTAGAACCTGTGCTATTTCAGCAATTTTCATTTCTTCATAATAGTACAGGATGATGGGCTCTCTATAGGATAACGGTAGTTTTAAGATAGCTGCCCCTATATGTGATCTTTCCTCCGCTTCAATCAGCTCATCGCGCTGTTTTTTTGCCTGCACTGGAAGAATCTTTTCTTGAAAAATTAGTTTTTTATAATGCCAGCTTTTTAAATAATCCTTACTTTTATTGATGGTTAATGTGGATAAATATGCTCTAAGCTGCCCACGCTCCTCATAGTCGTGCTGTGAAAATTTGATAAAGGTCTCCTGTACAATGTCCTCTGCAACGTGCCTATTTTTCACGTAGAAATAGGCGAGACGAAGTAAATGCTCTGCATGTTCATCGATTATTTTTTCAAGTATGCCGTTCACCTCCCCCTTACACTATAAACGACTGCCAATAAATGACCGTTTCACTTTCTTATCAATATTTTTCTTGACCTTGGAGTGCACTCCAATGTTAGGATAAATTCAGGAGGTAGTTAGATGAAAATTAAACAATTTGCTGAGAAATATCAATTAACAACCGATACAGTGCGCTACTACGAGAAGGAAGGGCTACTGTATCCACATAAACTAGACAATGGCTATCGTGTGTATGATGACACTTGTGAAAATACGATTAAATTAATCTTAGTATTAAGACAGCTTGGCTTTACATTACAAGAAATCAAGCAATTACTCATGCTTGATCAAAAGCCTGTTTCTGAATCCTGCAATCAAGAAACCGTACAGTTATTCTCTACAAAAATCGCTCATATTGAACAGCAATTATTGTTTTATCAGCAGGCACTCCAATCCTTACAGCTAACGAAGACCTTGATGGCTGATGGGAAGTATGCAGAAAATCAAGTAGTAATCGCCTCGCTCATCGAAGATATGTATAAAAAATTACAGGAAGGTCATGGTCATTATGAAACTACGTAAAATCATTTCTCTTGAATATTTACTAGCATTTTTAATCAGTCTATTTTTCTATTGGCAGTTTGACTTTTCATTATTCTATTTTTTCTTATTTTTATTGCTGCCTGATCTTAGTATGCTCGGCTATACTGTCAACACTAAAGTTGGGGCTTTATTTTACAATATAGGTCATAGCTTAATATTGCCAGCTATTCTAATGATGATTGGCTTTGGCACGATGTCTACACTCCCTCTAATGGCATCGATTATTTGGCTAGCCCATATCTTTTTAGATCGTGCGCTTGGCTACGGCTTAAAATATGATGAAGCCCTTTAAGAAAACACATTTACAGCAAATAGCTTAAAATAAACCCGTGGAGGTCCGCACATGCTGCTGTTAAATTTAGCTCTTCGCTTTTTATTAGAAATTTGTCTGTTAATCGCGCTTGGGTATTGGGGTATGCAAACAGGTAAAGGCTGGTTTTTAAAAATATGCCTTGGCATCGGTGTACCTATGATATTCGCTTTTATCTGGGCACTTTTCGGCTCACCAAAAGCAACGATGCCTTTAAATGGGACCTTCCATTTTATGCTGGAATTTGTAATGTTCTCTTTAGCTGTAATTGCTTTGTATGCAGCGGGACGAAAGCAATTAGCTTCGATTTTTGCTATACTAATTATCATTAATCAGATTTTATTAACTTTTTTTAATCAACGAGCATAATAAAAAATCCACTTTTAAAAACGTGGATTTTTTGTCTTTTTGATAGTACATGTAAACCTTTTTAAGATTAGCATGATAAAATTCCTTTAGTGATACTATTGTATGGATAACCATATGTTGCACTTGCATTAAAATTGATAAAAAGTTGACAGGATTGTAGATCGATAAATAGTCGATTTCCAGCGTCATTCACAATCCTCCCAAGCGATTTTTACCTATTACATTAAAATAAAAATCCACTCTATAACAGAATGGATTTTCAAAATCTATTAAATAAATCGCTTAAACAGCGTTTCATATAAGGCTACAATTAATATGCCGCCCAATACAGGCAGGAGAGAGCTAAAGCTGAAATAAAACCCCTCCTCATTGAAGTCACCAAAGAAATGAAATTGCAGCCATGCCACATCATATGTTTCACCTACACCATATAAAAAAACTGTGCTAAATAAAAACAATGCGAGACATTTTATACACTCATTCCGCTTCATACCTTTCACCTCATTTATTGATGGTCATTTGATTGGCATATGCGACTAAGTCTTCTTTTGACAGCTCTGGATTTTCTCTAATGATATTGTATTGGTAGCCATTTTCCTGCCAGCTAATCGTTAAAAATTCGCCTAACTCCATGTAGGTACCTTGCTGCTCACGCACCTCAATCGGTTTTTCATCTTGAGGGCCACCAAACTCCGTATAACTTTCGGTCATTTTAAACACTGAAACTGAGAAAGCAGGCTGTTCATCTTTCTGATAATCAAATGAAAACTCTGGACGTTCCTCCACCTTCATATCCTGAATTGTCGTTAATGCAATACCATTTTCTTCTGGGATCATTAGAAATTCACCAAGCTGCTCTTTCACCACATCTAGTGTTACTGCCTCAGGTTCCTGTGTCGTTATTTCTTCTATTTCAACATCGTCTGGAACATCCACTGTAAATTGCGTGTCATCGATTTTCGCATTAACATCAATTTTGGTATACTCCACAGTCAATTTACTTCCTGCACTATTCGTTACGGTTTTTAATGTTAGCCATGTTTTTTTATCAATCCATACTTCCATGTCACCAGTAAGTGTATCTTCCTTTTTTACTTTTGCTACCACTTTGTACGTATCTCTACCTGCAATTTTCTCTTCGCCGTCAATCTTCACATCATGTGTATCCTTCACCATATTAAATAACAATTCCGCCTGATCTCTCGGTGATTGTAGACCATCCAAGTCACCCTCTTTATATTTCATCTTCTGTGCTGTTTTTTCAACAACATCATACATCATAATTTCAGAACCGTTATTGACAGAAATGACATGTTCTCCATTTTCAGTTGTCATATCAATACGTCGTTTACCATCCTTAGACCATTCCTTGACATGAGCTGTTCCACCAGCTTCGCCCATGTCCATTGTGAATTCGCCGTAATAAGTAAGTGGTTCTTTCGTTTCCTGTAACGCTTGATCAATAATTTCCTGTGGTGAATACGATGCCTCCGTATTACAACCTACTAAGCTAAATGTTAGTGCGGCAACTAAACCTGCTGCACGTAAAGTTTTTTTCCAATTCATCATCAATTCTCTCCTTTAAATGGTGGAATCCAGCACAGTACAGCTGTTCCAAAGCCTTCTTTCGATACAAGCTTAATTGTTCCACCGTGCTTTTCTATGATTTGTTTCGCAATATTTAAGCCAAGCCCTGTACCACGTTCTCCTGCCTTTGTTCGTGCTGTATCTGCCTGGTACATTGGCTCGAATAATTTCTCAATCTCCTCTTTATTAATCCCTTGTCCGCTATTTTGTACTATCACATAGCACCCTTCCAGCTTTGTTAGGGCAGTTTTTACAAAATCAAAACACCATGTAGGGCATTTCCCAGCATTTACGGCTGCTAAACCTATTGTGGTACCTACTTTCCCATAGCGCCACGCATTACTCATTAAATTATCGATTACCCGCTGAAGCTGCTTAGGATGCACAGCATATTGACCATCTACTTGACAATGAACATCAAGCGTAAAGCCTTGATCCTCACAAAGTGGTTCGTAATCTGACAAGACCATCTCAAAAAACTCTGCACCATCAACCGTCACTAGTTCTAAATCATAGCTTGAAGATTGAAGTAATGTGTACATCATCAAATCCTCCAACATATGCTTCATCATGTCAGCCTTTGTTAAAATAACCTCTCGATATTCAAACTGCTGCTTTTCTGATAGGGTTTTATTTTGCAAAGACTCTGCATATGCCTGAATGGAGGTAAGTGGTGTTTTTAAATCATGTGAAATGCTAGCTATCATAAGCTCCTTCTGTTGTTGTTCAGTTTTTAAGTGCGTGCGTGCCCGTTCAATTTCGTTCTGCATCGCAAGAAAGGCTAGCGCAAGTTCACCGATTTCATCTTTTCTAATTCCTAGGTCTGATGTCACCTGCTCTCCCTTAGCAAAGGCACGCATTTGTCTCATTAGTTCTTTTAGCGGGCGATTTAATTTTTGATGCAGTAGCAACATAGCTACCACATATATTAGAAGAAACAGTAGAATTGAGCCAGCTAGGACAAACCAAGAGCGATTCTGTACGCCTTGTACCCAGTCCGTTCTTACTAAATGAATTTCATAAATACCGAGCAGTTCTCCTTTTTGATAAACAGGTTCTTTATACGTAAAGGCGTTATACTTTTGGTTTAATTCGTATAAATTTTTAAATATTTGTTCTTTTGCAGCAAATCCCGAAGTTATTGGATTTGAGGAATACAAAACAATGCCTGTTTTTGAGTAAAGTGTTATCGCAAGCTGATCATTTGTTAATGCTTCTACATCTTTCATATCAGCATCTTTTTTATAGTACTTCGTGTTATTGAGCACAGATTTAATATGATTCAACTCTGTCCACTTTTCAATATACTCAGTAAAGTTTTTATCATGATAATAGCCGTTAATCCACACATAAAGGCTATATGCACCTGTTACTGGTAAAATCATTACGAGGAAGAAAGTAATGAGTAGCCAAGTTTTAATTTTCATAATGGTTCACCAATAAAGCGATACCCCTTACCCCATACTGTTTGAATATAATGAGGCGTTTTTACTGAATCTTTAAGCTTTTCACGCAATGCCTTAACATGGACCGTCACAGTATGCGTCTCATCCACACTCGCTTGTTGCCAAATATGCTGATAAAGTTCCTCCTTTGAAAAGGTTTGACCTGGATTTTTGGCAAGCAGTTTGAGCAGGGCAAACTCCTTTTGTGTCAATGTCAGTTCCTCATTATGGAGACACGCTGTTTCTGTTTGCCAATCAATTTTTAAACCATGGGAAAAGGTATTTATATCCCCCATCGCTTCTTGTTTGTTATAACGTTTCCAGCGACGTAGATGTGAGGCAACCCGTGCTTTTAATTCTTCTAAGCTAAAGGGCTTTGCAATATAATCATCAGCTCCCTGCAAGCCTTCCACCTTATCTGCCTCTTCGTTACGCGCACTCATCATTAAAATAGGTACTTCGCTTTCCCAGCGAATATTTTGGCACACCGTAAGCCCATCCATTTCAGGTAACATCCAGTCAACGAGCACTAAATCGAATGAATCACTTTGAAAATCAGCAATTCCCTCAAGCCCTGTAGTTGCCCAAGTAATTTGATAGCCCTCCTGCTCAAGCGTATCCTTTACAATACGACCAATCGCCGTATCATCCTCAATTAGTAATAGCTTTTCTCTCATCTGTTTTCCTCCTGTAATAACCTTACTATGTAAATGGCTTAACTTTTTAAACTTTATACTTTCTTTATAATTACCATAAATCGATTATCAGGTTTCCACAAGGGTACAATACTTTAGCTTTCAATCCGTCAGTTTCATCTCTCTATCCATCAGTTTGAAGATTCTATCCGTCACTTTAATGGTTCTATCCATCCAATCCAAACAAAAAAAGAATGCACCCAAATTGTGCATTCTCTCATCCTTATTAGAAAAATAAACTTAAGATAAAGTAAATAGCTCCAGCCATCACCGCAGAAATTGGCATTGTGATGACCCATGTTGTCACGATTTTACGTGCCATGCCCCATTTTACACCCTTTACACGATGTGCTGTTCCAACTCCCATGATAGATGAAGAAATCACATGTGTTGTTGATACTGGTAAATGAATTAATGTCGCCCCAAAGATAATCGATGCAGAAGCTAAATCTGCTGCTACACCATTCACTGGACGAATTTTCATAATCTTTCCACCAACTGTTTTGATGATTTTATAACCACCTACAGAAGTACCAAGACCCATTGCACATGCCGCCGCGAAACGTACCCAAAAAGGAATATCATCGCCCTGATGCAAGCCACCAGCTATTAAAGCGAGCGTAATAATACCCATCGCCTTTTGTGCATCATTTGTACCATGTGTAAAAGATTGTAGAGCGGCAGTACCAATTTGCATTGTTCGAAAACCTTTATTCGTACGATATAGATTCATATCCTTAAAGAGTACTTTTAACAATGACATCATCAGGAAACCTGCTGCAAACGCTAGCAATGGTGAAAAAATAAGTGCTTGAATAATTTTAATAAAGCCTGCATAGTTCAAAACATCAAATCCCGCTGCGGCAATCGCTGCTCCTGCAACAGATCCAATTAATGTATGAGACGAACTCGATGGAATGCCAAAATACCATGTTAGCAAATTCCATGTAATGGCAGATAATAAGGCTGCTAAAATCACAACAGAGCCAGTAATATCACCATCATAGGCATTTAAGCTAAACGGGTCCACAATATCTTTTGTGAGTGCTTTGGCAACCCCAACAAAAGTAATTGCTCCAACGAAGTTCATCACCGCAGCCATATATACTGCTGTCCGCGGCTTTAAAGCCCTTGTTGATACAGAAGTTGCAATCGCGTTGGCTGTATCATGGAAGCCGTTAATAAAATCGAACACAAGTGCGAATATAACGACTAATATTGTTATTAGTAATATCGTATCCATTTCGTACACTCCATCTTACGCGTTACGCATAATTATTGTCTCAATTGTGTTTGCTACTGTTTGACAGCTATCTGCTATATCTTCAAATTGCTCATAAATATCTTTAAACACGATTATACGCATTGGGTCTTTTTCTTGAATAAATAATTGCTTCATGGAAGAACGGAAGATTTCATCACATTCACGCTCATAGTCCTTAATTTGAATAGCATGTTTACGCATTTCAACAAGCTTCTTACTATTTAATAGCTCCATCGCTTGTACCATTTCATCTGTACTTTTTGCAATATAAGTGAGGAATTGACGCATCGGCTCTGTCACTTCTGTTAAATTATACATATTAAAATGAGCAATACAGCCTTCCATGCCATCTATTACATCATCTAATTTATTAGCCAGTGCTAAAATGTCTTCACGTTCAATGGGTGTCATAAATGATTTATTTAGCATCACAATTAGCTCGTGAATTAATTTATCGCCACTTGTTTCATATCGCTTCATTGTATCTGCTATTTCTTTTAGTGCATCTATATCTTGAATACGTGCATTATGTGCAAAGTAAATACCTTCATTGACATTTTTCGAGATATTCAATAATGCCTTAAAAAATGGATCTTGCTTGTTTGAGTTGAACATGATGTTCCTCCTGTTGAATAAATTGTCGATTTCTGCAATCATCATAACAAAACTTTTACACAATTCTACAGATTTTTAAACATAAACGAGTTGAATTTACAAAAATGTAATATTAAAATTGCCACAATTCATTTCAAGCTCTTTTCCAAGTTGAAAACGTTGGAAATTGAATAATAAAAATACCCGTTTTTTCTTTAAATATTACCGTTTTTTCTTTTATTTTTAGAAAAATACTTGAAAAAACTTTTTTTCTTTCTATTTTTCTGAGCAGTCAATTGTTAAGGAATTGTAAACATTATTTACATAGAATTTTGAAATTTCATTGTTATTTCAAATAATTCACAGTACTCTTATAAATACAATATAAAAAGGATGTGAATCATACATATGGACATCGATTTACTGTCACTTGCCATATTATTAGTTCTTGGCTTTATCGCATCCTTTTTAAATGCGATTGTTGGTGGGGGAGGATTAATTTCCTTGCCTGCGTTTATGGCTGTTGGACTGCCACCCAGTACTGCTATCGCCACAAACAAACTTGCCAATACAATCAGCAATGGCACAAGCATGTTAACTTTTCTACGAGCTGGCAAGGTAGACTTCAAAAAAATCGGACAGATCATCCCTTTCATCTTCATCGGCTCTTTAATTGGAGCCTATACGGTCCATCTTGTATCTCCTACCATTTTAAAGCCCTTAATGATTGTTATGCTCGTCCTTGTGACCACTTATACAGTTTTCAAAAAAGATTGGGGACAGCAGCCTGAGGAAAGAATATTAACAGCCACTAAAAAAATCACTTTCATCGGTGCTTTTGCTGTCATTGGCTTTTATGATGGTTTCTTTGGACCTGGAACTGGTTCGTTTTTTATTTTTATTTTATTAATGATGGGAAATGATTTCTTACAGGCTGCGGGCAATGCAAAAGCGTTTAATTTCACGTCAAATTTAGCAGCACTTATTATGTTTTTACTGTTAGGAGAAGTTAATTTTTTATACGGACTACCTGTTGGGTTTGTCATGATTTTTGGGGCCATCTTAGGTTCAAAATTTGCACTGAAACGCGGGACAAAAATGATGCGTATCATTTTCATTATCATGACATGTACATTAATTCTTAAAAATGCTTGGGATTATTTTATTCAATAAAGTGATACCATTAAAGTTGTATTAGAGGTAAAAATTATCATTCTATTTTATATAGCAATTTTCCGTCAATTGACAAAAATAATTAGCGTGCTATAATTCTTTTGGGCTTCACCGCATTGAAGCGAAGAAGTAATTACTAGGAGGATTAGCATGTTTCGAATTGAAGCGAAGAGTAACCCTCGATTTATTGAGGCAGGCTTCATCATACTTTTCATTATCGCTATGATGGCATTTAGTATTGGGTATTTAAAAGCAACTCCTCATATCCCTATATTTTTGGTTATTTCACTTTTAATTGCCTATGGATTACTTAAAAAAGTTCCTTTTCGCGAGCTTGAAGGTGGGATGATTGCGGGTGCAAGTGCAGGGCTAGGAGCTGTTTTTATCTTCTTCTTTATCGGTATTTTAATTTCAAGCTGGATGATGGGCGGCACTATTCCTACACTTATCTATTATGGCTTTTTAACCGTTTCACCTAGCTTTTTCTTTGCTATAGTCTTTTTAATTTGTAGCATTGTCGGCATATCTGTCGGAAGCTCATTAACAACCGTTGCCACAGTCGGCGTTGCTTTTATGGGTATTGCTGGTGCAATGGACATCTCCTTAGCCATAACAGCTGGTGCAATTGTTTCAGGGGCTTTCTTTGGTGATAAAATGTCTCCCCTATCAGATACAACTAATCTTGCCTCTGGTACAGTTGGCGTGGACCTTTTCGAGCATATTAAAAATATGGGCTGGACAACGATTCCTGCTTTCATTATATCCATAATTTTATATGCTATTTTATCCCCATCAGGTACAGATGCATCATTTGATACAGTAGAGCAATTTAAGCAAGGATTACTTGGAACAGGACTTATTCATTGGTATACATTATTGCCAATTGCTGTACTTATAATAATGACTTTTTATAAGGCGCCTGCACTAATTACGCTTGCAGTCGTTTCGATTCTTGGTGTAGGTCTTTCCTACATACAAGAACCAATTGCTCTTTCTACTATATTCAAAATGCTATTTGAAGGCTATGTCTCTCAAACTGGTAATAAAGAAGTAGACGCATTGCTGACACGAGGTGGTATGAGCAGTATGCTATCAACTATTGCCTTAGTGTTACTAGCATTAACAATGGGCGGGCTATTATTCACGTTAGGTATTATTCAAAGTATTCTAGCAAAGGTTGAGAGCATCTTTAGAAGCGCTGGTTCCGTGATCACAGGTGCTGCCATTACAGGAGTAGGTATCAATACACTAATCGGTGAACAGTACCTTTCCATCTTATTGACAGGTGAGGCATTTAAAGCACAGTTTGCAAAGGTCGGGCTAGCACCCAAAAACCTTTCCCGTGTAATGGAGGATGCAGGTACAGTTGTCAATCCACTCGTCCCTTGGAGTGTTTGTGGTATATTTATTGCTAGTGTCCTTGATATATCTACAGTAACTTATCTCCCCTTCACCTTCTTCTGTTTACTAGGTCCTATTTTAACCATCATATTTGGTTGGAGTGGAAAAACATTAACAAAGCTTGAAAAATAAGATAGGTAGCTGATGCAAATATCAGCTACCTTTAAATTCATTCCTTGTTATAATGTTAATTTGAATCATCTAGAATCTGTTTATAGGTATTGTTCTATAAACAGTTTAAAAGTTGAAATTCTGTGTTCAAGCGATTCTCTTAAGATGAAACCACATAAGTCGTATCATTGTCCGCTGATGATAAAAATTCTTTTAATGCACCTTTGTTTTTATCTACATCAATATCTAAAACTTCACCTACATTTACACGCTTATCTTCAAAAGAGCCTGCAATAGGAATGCGTAAAGTGTCCAAACCTTTAGATTCTCCATTTACGATCCCTTTTCCAATTGTAAGAATTGTTTTATTATCAACATTTGTATCGATGTAGGAATCTACAACGCCAAGTATTTTTGGTAAATTCATTAAGCTTGAAACACCGATTTGTTCTTTTACCTTAGTCAAGACTTCTTGCTGACGTTCCACCCGTCCAAAATCACTTAGACGATCGTGGCGGAATCGTACATAGCCTAAAAGCTCATTACCATGTAAAATTTGTTCTCCAGGCTTTAATGTCATGCCAATTCCATGAGACATTTCATAGGGAATATCAACCTCAATCCCATCAGGTGCTAAAAGATCAATAATCTTAGGGAACCCCTTAAAATCCACTACAGCGTAGTAATTAACATCAAGATCAAAATTTTGCTTAATTGTTTTTCTTACAAGTTCAGGACCTCCAAAAGCAAAGGCAGCATTTATTTTATTCATTCCGTAATCTGGAATTTCGACATACGTATCCCGCATAATAGAAATAAGCTTAACATTATTGGTTGTTTGATCATAGTGTGCAATCATTAATGTATCCGATCTACCATCCTCATCTCTTGCATCGCTTCCAATTAGTAGCACATTTATCTGACCAACTTGCACATCTGCACCTTCGAATGGGTCAAATGTCTTTCCGTCATATTTATAAGGACCATTGTCTGCCATTGCTAATCCACTATTGTATTGGTAAACCCAATATACAATCCCTGCTGCGATTACTAATGTGAATGCTAAGAATAAATTTCTTGGCCATTTACGTCTCTTTTTACTTCTTCTCATAACAAATCCACCTATCATTTATCTCTAATTATTTTTTAGTAATGTCTTTGTAGTTAGTTGAACAGCTATTGCATCATCTAAATAACCAATAGGAAATAGATAATCTGGTAAAACATCTACAGGAATAATAAAATATAATAATGTACTTCCAATTATGGTAAGTTCAAAAAGTGTACCTTTCCCTGATAAGAACCTTTCATATAATTCTTTTAATTTGCTTATAAAAGGACCTACGCTTCCAACATTCTTAATTTTCTCATCAAAATCTTTAACAATCGTATTTTTCCCTTCCTCTGTTTGCGCAAAAAGTCCATAGCTCTCTAGTTTCTGTTCAACCTGTGCCACCGAAAATTCATCATCATAAACATTAGAAGACTTAAGAAGAGCCTGTATTGCGTCAACAGATGTATGAATATCCGATTCAGATTTCTCCTGTCTTTGTTCAATGGGGTATCCAGCAGCTTCAAAAAGATTAATTAAAGGAACTCCAAGGCAGTCAGCAAATTTTTCTAAATGCTGTGGGGTTGCGTTTCTCTTATTATTTATTATCCGTGAAATTGTAGCAGTATCGATTCCAGTGAGCTCACTAAACTTTCGCATAGATAATGAACGTTCTTTCAAGAATTCTTTAAGCAATAAGCCAAGATTATTATTGTTTCTCTTCTCAGTCATTTCCAATTTACCTCCTTGCCTTTTCTACTGTGATTTTACAATATACCATTCTCAAGAAGTGTATTATTACGTTGACATTTTGTCAACACATTAGTTAAAAGAAAGCTAGAAATGCAATTATTAATAAAATGACACCGCTAATTATTGTTCCAAATTGCCCTACAGTAAATGTACCGACTCGAACATCAGCTACTTTACTTCCTAATTTGACCCCCATCCAAACCGTAATAAAACTTCCAATAGCAGCGGTTATCGAAATGATAAGAGGAGAAAGACCCAGTAAACCGGCACCTACACCATTTGTTAATGCATTCGCCGATAAGGCAACACCGAGCAGTACAGATTCTCCCCATCCAATCTCACCAGACTTTTTGAAATGGGCTTCCTCAGGGTTTCTTAAAATATCTTGAACATTTTTTGGCTGCATTTCATTGTTACTATCCATTTCATTCTGTGGTTTTGCCAAAAGAATAATTCGAATTCCAATAATAAATAAAAGCAACGCTCCTATGATAACAGGAAGCATACCTGGAAGAATGGTTGAGAGCCAAACGCCAAACGTAATGCCTCCCATACTCATAAGAAAACAAATAATCGCAATTAATAAATTTTTACCAAATGCAACATTTATTTTTCGAAACCCATAGGAAAGGCCCACACCTAAATTATCGATACTGGATGAAAAAGTAAAAGCCAAAATGATTAACCAGTTCACTAAACCACATCCCTTATTTTTTTATATCATATTATTCACGTTGACAAATGTTGCTTAAATGTTGACAAAAAATCAACATTCATTCAATGGAATAATCAATTTCGCCTTGCTGTAATTGTAGCTGCCGCTTTGCTTTCGCTACAGAAAACATTTGTTGCTGCCGCTTTGCTTTCGCTACAGAAAACATTTGTTGCTATCGCTTCGCTTTCGTATAGATAAATTGCCTTAGGACGAGGCGTTATTAGACTGAGTTCCGCTATTTCAGTAGATGGTTGGTCATCAACTGAAAAGAAATCAAAATCGCATTCATTTCAACACTTATAGAGGTGGGAATCTTCTGCTGAATTAAGATAAATAATGCTCCAAAAGGGGGGTTCAATTTAGATATACTGGTCACTAGCCAAACTTTGATTCAGTCAATCAATTGATGTAAAAGCCATAATTTTTACAATTTTTTTGTATTCCCCATGTCTCCTCTTTATTCCATTGTGGAATCAAAATTGTTATTTTCTAGAATTTCTATTCAATTAAGCTCTTTGTTATGCTCAAATAAAGGAGATGAAGTGAAATGACAACAAAATGGAATGCCAATTTATACGATCAAAAGCATGACTTTGTTTCAAAATTTGGAGAAAGCTTAGTGGACCTGCTTAGACCACAGAAAAATGAAATGATAGTAGATATTGGTTGTGGGACAGGAGATTTAGCACACGAAATTGCAACTCATGGTGCCATCGTTCAAGGAATTGATGCCTCTCAAGAAATGATAATTGCAGCACAGCAAAAATATCCTAACATCCAGTTTCAAGCTGTGGATGCTACAACATTCTCCATTAAGAATCAATTTGATGCTGTCTTCTCAAACGCAGCCCTTCATTGGATGAAGCAGGCAGATTTAGTTATTGAAAATATTTATCATTCCCTAAAGCTAGGAGGCCGCTTTGTTGCTGAAATGGGTGGAGATGGTAATATAGCCTCTATAGTATGGGCACTCAAAAAAAGTATGGAGGAAATGCAACTACCATATAAGGAAGAATATTTCCCATGGTATTTCCCGACTTTAGAAGAATATCAATCTAAATTAGAGAAAGCCGGCTTTACTGTTGCCATGATTACATTATATGAGCGACCAACACCTCTACAGGGAGAGGACGGGCTTCGTAATTGGTTAGTGATGTTTAGTCATAACATCCTTCAGCATTTAACGGAAAAAGAGAAAGAGCAAATCTATGTAAAATGTGAGCAGCTATTAAAACCTAACTATTATCAGAACCAACAATGGGTTGCTGATTATTGTCGACTACGCTTTGTTGCGACCAAAAATTAATAAAAAATTATAAAAGAACGTATATAATCCAATACGTTCTTTTATCTATTTAAAATACATTAATGAAGAATCTACCTTTGATATAGAAATTAATGTGCTACGTTTGATCACTTCAAAAAAATAAGGGTAAAAACAGTATAAACCGCACCAGTAGTAGGGCCAGAACACGGTGTCCATCCAGCAGCAAATGCAAGACCAAATTGTGATGAGTCGAAATAGTCTGTTGGTCGATTTTTAATACTTAGTCTCTTCTCTTACTTCAGATACTTCGGTGACAAAAAACCGATAATTAATCTGAAAATAACAAAATAGGAAATTAAGGTACAAGATAAAATTCAAAAAATCCTGCATCAAATGCTAATAAAATAACAGTTTGGCAGCATCCTTTCTTCAGTATAGCGCCCAGTATGTAATGGTATCTGTTGCGCCTATTATGATTAAAATAACACCCGCCACATTTTGAATTACTTTCCCCATTTTCATGCTATATTGCATAATGACGCGTTTTTCAAAAAAGAAATGAATCAGTGCCATCATGATCAAAAGCGGCACAGAAGTTGCGACACCAAAAATAGCTGGTAGCACTAAGCCATACGAAGTTGAGGCAACCGTTGGCATTAGCCATACAAAGAAAAGTACGAACATTGTTGGGCAAAAGGCTAAGGAAATACTAGCGCCCATCAGCAGCGAGCCAATTTTCCCTTCTTTCACCACTGTTGGAAGAAGTAAAGAAATTCGATTCAGAAATTTTAATTTAAAAATGCCGATAAGCACAAGGCCCGTTATTAGCATAATCGGACCAATTGCCCGGCGAAAAATTGGAAAATACACAGTCATTTTCGTTTCAAAGGATTGACCAAAGATCCAAGCAAAAAGGCCAAAAAAACTAAAGACAACAACCTTTCCCATTATAAAAAACACAATTTCCTGCCAATTACTTTTCATTTGAATAGTACGATTCCCATAAAAGGTGATAGCGCTCATATTACCAGTTAATTGACAAGGAGCTAAAGCACCTATTAAGCCAAGTAAAATCGCAATCATTAATGGGGCATGTTCAAAGGCATTTAAAAATTCGGTTATAGGATTGCTCATGATTTGGCTTATTTTTGACATCAAATTATACATTTATAAAACACCTACTATTTTATTGATAAGAATATTCATTTGCCCAAATATACTTTGGACCTGAGCATTTTTCGGCTTTACCTGAGCGGTTCTTTCTTGGGACCGAGCGATTTTCCGTTGGACCTGAGCGTTTTTCGGCTTTACCTGAGCGGCTCTTTCTTGGGGCCGAGCGATTTTCGGGAACACCTGAGCGATTCTCTCTTGGGGTCGAGCGATTTTCCGCTGTATCCGAGCGATTCTACCTTGGACCTGAAGTTTTTCCACTATACCTGACTGCGGTTCTCCCCTGGGCCCATGCACTTTTTAGGATCACCTATCTCCAGGAACTGTACAAAGCTTGATGATACCTGATTGGACCCTTCCTGAACTTATACGGCTATGAAAGTGATTGTCTTCCTATCTGTTTTATGCGGATTACATACCACCAGTATATAGAGTAAATATGAATAATTGATGCAGATTCCCGTTTTTAACAGAGATACTTTTATCCAAAGTTTCATAACTTGTACTTCTAGTCACAAACTAAATCAGCGTAAATTAGATGACAAACTGCTAAAAAGCTCTCAATATCTGCTGATAAATATTTTGCTAGAAAGTAGCTATTGGACATAATATGAGAAAATTCTTGTATGGAATAGCTATGTAATAAATTCTGTTGATAATCAGCCTCAATAATACTTCTTGGCAAAAAGGCAATGCCAAGTCCATGCTTTACAAAATTTTTAATAACTTCGGTTTGATTTATATGCATGCTTTTATAGCGTTTAAATTGTTGCAATACTTGCTGGATGTCTTGCCAATAAGGTGCATATTCATGTGTTAAAATCATTTCCTGCTGCAAAAGTGTAAGTGCATCTGCCTCTTTTTTTGCTATTGGAGCAATTAATTGAAGTGATTCTTGTGCGAGGAGGACAGTATGAAGTTCTCGAGTTGATGTTAGTTTTGATAAACCAATATCTACCTCCCCTGTATAAACCGCCTCTCCTATTTCATTTGACTTTAATAGCTCAATCGAAATTTGGATGGAAGGTTTCTGCTGTTGAAATGTTTGGATGATGGCTGGTAAAGTAGAATTCGCAATTTGAGGTGCAACCCCGATCGTTAAATGGGATGTATAACCATGCAAAAAGGATTCCATATTGTGTATTCCTTCATCAACAGTCATGATCATTTTTTCTGCCTGTTGAAAAAAGTAAGCCCCAAAACGATTTAGTCTCACTTGCTTTCCCTGTCTATCAAATAACGTTGTTTGCAATTCCTTTTCAAGATGCTGTATATGCTTTGATACTGTAGATTGTGTAATAAATCGTAGTTCAGCTGTTTCTCGGAAATTTTCTGTTCTTGCAGCAATTAGAAATGTTCTTATCCATTCTGTTTCCATCCTGACACTCCATTTGTTTTTCATACATTATAACGAAAACTTTTTATATGTTGAAACCTTTTCAAAAAATGTGCGTATGTATAATTATTAATGTCAATTGGAGGAATACAGATGTCGTTTTTTAACAATGTACTTGCAAGTATTGGGGTAGGCTCTGCAACGGTTGATACACGATTAGAGAAAACTACATACAGAGCTGGTGAAATAATGCGTGGCGAGATTATAGTCCGTGGTGGGCAGGTTGAACAGCAAGTCGATACAATTTATTTATCGATCAATACGACCTATATTCGAGAAGCAAATGACAATAAATATACGGAAGTAGCCACTCTACAAAAAATTAAAGTATTAGAGCCATTTATTATTGCAGCAGGCGAAAGGAAGACCTTCCCTATTTCACTTACATTACCATTCGAAACACCAATAACAGCAGGCAAAACCCAAGTATGGATACAAACAGGCCTTGATATTAAAAACGCAGTGGATCCAAGTGACAAGGATTATATTCGTGTCCAACCAACAGAGCTTGCTACACATATCCTAGACGCTATAAGTGCACTTGGTTTTCGTTTGCGTGAAGCAGAATGTGAACAGGCACCAGCTCGATTCCGTGGCTACTATCCATTTATTCAGGAATTTGAATTTGTGCCGACAGGACAATATAGAAATCATTTAGATGAGCTAGAAATTGTTTTTCTATCACAATCTAATCATTCGGCGGAAATATTGTTGCAAATAGACCGTAAAGTTAGAGGCATTGGCAGCTTTTTCGCAGAAGCTCTTGATATGGACGAAAGCTATGTCAGAACCACAATTACCAAGCATGATTTACCAATGATTGAAACGAAACTACAGCAAATTATTGTCAAGCACTTAAAAGGATAAAATAGAAAAACACGGTATGAAAATGAACATCATACCGTGTTTTATTTATGCTGTCACATCACGTTTCATAAAGGACGTATAGCTAATTACAAGGAAAATAACAGCATAAATCGCCAGAACAGTAAGTGAGAATGGCATTGTGATACCTTCTGTCACTGGATTTCCTGATTCATATTGCGTTAAATTAGAATGAGTCAGCCAAATATATTTGACAATTTCATACCGACTTAAGAACATTACAATCATTCCACCTGTAAACGACAAGAACATCGTTAAACCAATAGCTAAAGAACTTGAGCGGAAAACTGAACCTACTAAAAAGGCAAATAACGTTGACATCACAAAGTCACCGCCAGATAATAAGTAATGATACCCCAAGTCACTCCATACCGCTTTTTCGGCTATTTGGCCATTGACCATCTCTAACTCGACTCCTGTACCATTGCCGAATAGTAGGAATCCTACTATGACACTTACTACGACATTAACCACAAATAAAAACAAACCAAATATAAAAGTTGTAATTAATTTGGAGGTTAATATTTTTGCCCGCGACATTGGGCGTGTTAACAGCATTTTAATAGTACCTGTTGAGAATTCACTCGAAACAATACTCGCTGCTGTAATTACTGTAAATAATGTTACTAACTTGAGCATATTACTTGTAAATGACATAAAGCTCGCAAGACTTCCCTCATTTTGAGATGGTACATCATGCGCTAAACGATACTCAGATATCGCAATTTGCTCTTCGAAATATGTTTTATCTGCCGGAGTAAGATCATCTCCTGCCAACATTTCTTTATAGTTGTTAATGGCTTGTTGTTCAGTTTCTTTCCATGAAATATCCTCTGAATTTTTTGTATCATAGTATTTCAACATAATACCAGGTCCAATAATAAAGAGGATTACTAATGCGACCATTGCCCAAGTTCCTTTTTTATACCACAATTTCATCCATTCATTTTGAATTAGCTTCAGCAATTTGGCCACCTCCTGTCATTTCTAAGAATTGGTCCTCTAACGTTTTTTGATGTGGTTGAACAGCGAATAATTGGATTCCTTGATTAACAAAATTTGTAATGAAGGATGGAATATCTTCTTTTTGTATTTCAACCACGTAGCCGCTATTTTCTGAAACAAAATTTATATCAAGCTTTTGAAGAAGCGATTCAGCTTGTTCGTTAGGAGTAGCCTCAATATAATAAAATGAAGAATTATTACTATGAATATCACGAATATCAATTAATTTACCATTTTGAATGACAGCCACCCGATCACACATTAATTCAATTTCAGATAATAGGTGACTAGAAACAAAAACAGAGACACCATCCTCAGTCGCTATTTTCCGTAGATACATACGAAATTCACGAATACCTGCTGGATCAAGACCATTTGTTGGCTCATCTAAAATTAAAAACTTAGGCCGATGAAGCAATGCCTGTGCTAATCCTAAACGTTGACGCATCCCAAGGGAATATGTAGAAACTTTCTCATGAATACGTTTCTCAAGACCCACTTGGTTCACTACCTCTTGAATACGATCCTTTGTTACATTTTTATGCATTCTTGCAAAATGCAATAAGTTTTTATAGCCTGTCATAAATTTATACATTTCAGGGTTCTCTACAATTACGCCAACCTTACTAATTGCCTCCTCATAATTCTCCTGAAGCGAAAGACCATCAATGATAACTTTCCCCTCCGACGGATGCATAAGCCCTGTCATCATACGTATAGTCGTCGTTTTTCCTGCACCATTTGGTCCTAAAAATCCAGTAATTTGTCCTGGATATAAATCGATATTCAATTGCGAAATTAATTGTTTACCACGAATGATTTTTGATAAATTTTGCAATTGAACAATTGGTTGTGTTGTCATTGATTTCATCCTTTCTTATAGTAGGTCTTCATCCATTGCACAGCATCCGTATTCGTCAGATCTCGAATCCTTTCAAGTTCCTCATGTGCAATAATCGAGCCATTTTGTAATAAAATGATTTGATCTAAAATCGGCTCTACCTCATATAGCTCATGGGTGGATAAAAGAATTGTTTGATGTTCCATATCGGTAAATTGAATGAGCCCTTTAATGAGTTGCTCACGAACAATTGGATCAAGCCCAGCGAACGGCTCATCCATTAAATAAAACGGGACCTCTCGCCCAAGTGTTGCAGCCATCTTCATACGACCACGGTTTCCTTTTGATAGCTGCCTTAATCTCATTTTTTTATCGACCTGCAAAAACTCTGCAACGATACAGGCCTTATCATATGAGAAATCCTCGAATTGAGAGGCATAGTACTGAAATAGTTGCTCTCCAGTATAAAAATCGTAAAATAAATCCGTATCTGGTAAGTAGGCAATCTGATTGGCACTTCTACGTGTAACTGGGTTACCATTCAGTAAAACCTCACCGCTTGATGGAAGTAACAAGCCAGCTAATACCTTTAAAAGTGTTGACTTTCCACTACCATTTTCTCCAACTAGGCCAATAATCTGTCCAATTGGTAAAGAATAAGACAAGTCTTGCAGTATTGTTTTTTTCATATAACGAAAAGAAACATTTGAAAGTTGTAGCATTTATCTCACCTCACGATTTATTTTGCAAAACAATTAGCATCTCTTCCTTTGAAAACCCAAGTGCTTCAATAGAGAATAAAAAATTATCTGCTAATTGATTTTTCATAGCTTCTCTCAACAGAACAATTCGCTCTTCATTCGTTGTGATAAATGTACCCTGCCCTCTTTTAGTTTCCGTTATATTCATTGCCTCTAACTCCTTATATACACGTTGCACTGTATTGACATTAACCCCAGTCTCTACTGCATACTCTCGAACAGAAGGAAGTCGGTCCCCAAGCGCTAACTTCCCTTTTAAAACATCTCCACAAATGCGATCAACAAGCTGGCTATAGATTGGTTTATCACGTGAAAAATCAAGTGTCATCGTAAAACCACCTTTTCCAGCCACTTTGTAGCAATGATAAATAGCAATGCGAACAAAATGGTAAGGGCTAGTTCCTCCACTACATACAATGTGCCAAGTCTAATATCCATTGAAGGCAGTTTGGATTTTGGCAAATACTGTTCAAGCCAGCTTAACGAGATACCTATATGTTGGAAAATTTTAACGTATATTATACTTTCAGTAAATCTAAACCATAGATAGATGCATCCAAAATAGGCTCCCATCATAAGGACGATAGCAAAACGACCGATGAAGTACTTCATTTGCAGATAAAATGCTAAAAATAAAAGAATACTTACAAATATCATTAATTGAAACAATGCAATAATGGCTACCACGAATACTAGCAATAGCAATACCTGTCCAAAGCTGGCTATAAAGGCAGCTCTTAATGAATAGATTGCAATACCTGTAAAAAGAATATTAAAAATTGTATATCCTGTTAAAGAAAAAACAATTTTTACACCTATAAGCTGCCGAATGGAGCTTGTTGAGTGTAGCCATATTTCTTTACTTCTTAAATCCAATCGTAAGCTAGCCACAAATTGCAATACAGAATAAAAACCTCCTAAAGCAAGGACTAAAAATGTAAAAGCAAATTGAAGTTGATTTTCCTCTGTAAATCCATTACCGTATCGTTCTATTAAATAAGGAATAACTATGGATATTAAGATTCCTAAAAAGATTCCCACATATAACCATGCCCGAAAGAGCACCCATTCTTTTTTGAATTGCCCAATGAAACTTTTCAACGTAAACACCTCGCGTCATAGTGTACTAGTCAAATATTACACTATGACTTTTTGAATTGCAAGCACCAAAAAGCAAAGGGAAGAATCTGTTTATCAAAGACCCTTCCCTTTGCTTTATTTCATTTTTCCCACTACCTCAACCTTTAATCTAGTCGCATTTTCAGGATGATAGGCAAGTGCTGTTTCTTCCACTTCCACTAATTGAATTGTTTCTGAAAGTGCACCTGCTAAAATCGCCTGTTTCATTGCCTTATCTTGTGGATCCTTTAATGAATCCTCACAAGGCTCTCTTGAATAAATATAAATCTGTTCATATTGACCACTGATTTGAGCGATGAATGCACCAATTGCATTGGCTACCCCACTATACTCTGATTGAACAATATTGGAAACTCCACGAATAGTATTCGGCACAATGACACTGTCTCCTCCAACTAAGACAAGTTGCACCTTGAGATGAAGTTTTCATTTAATCGATAGCCTGCTCAAGAATAGTAGATATTTCTATTATTTTTACTAAAATCTGTATGTTTGAAATCTTTATTTTTTATTCTTTTCTGTTGATTTTATATTTATTAAGCTAACAATACTAATAACCGCAATTCCATACATAATAGTTTTATTGCCTTCGCCCCAACTACGCATTTTGTTAAACTCCTATTTTTCTTAAGTAAAAAAGTGGAATTAATAATTTTGATCCGGCAGATAACTTACTAGCAACAGAAAAATCTACTAGAGCTTGACCTTTAGCCCTTTGTTGTTACTGCCTTTTTCAGTTGTTATGTAAACCATTATTATTTTATAATGAGCATTTTCTTACTAGGCTTTTTTAAAAGCCCTTTTTCCAGTTAGTTACTTCCCTCTTAGTTGGGAGATTTACTGCCCGTAAACGTCCGATTGGTGAAAGCTAATAATCAGTGGGGATGAAGAAAATCTCCACTGATTTAAGTTTCATTTTATATCTACCACGACATTTTTAAGGTACTCATCAAGATTCCCTTTATCTACAATCTGCATAATAGTTGAACGTTCTTCCCTGTTCTCTAAAGCTTTAATGATTAAATCCCCAACGTTTGAATAGTAATGCAACCAGTCGAAAAAGTTGTTCACATTCGTCGTTACTTCATTCACACCATGGAAGCTGTACACGGTACCAAACACATCTACCATATCATTCATCCATCTACTATAAGCCTCGTAACGATTTTCATTATGCAAAATTGTCTGAAGCCGTTTCGCAGGCATTACTTCTGTAAAGACCACTAGTTCTGTATTTGGGAATGCATCTTTTATAGCTTGAAGCCTTTTTCGATAGTCGATATCGTACATAAAAGGCTTGGCTGTCTCTGCTTTAAAATTCTTCTGGAATTTTTGCCACCCCTGCTCCATATCATCATTTGAATACGTAGTTTGTGCAATATTATTACGTGTGTAACTGCGAGCACCATTGTAATGATTTGCTTTTGAAATATCATAATTAAAAAGAGCATAATGCATCGTGCTTGCTGAAAATAAGGACTTTATTGCATAAAAAGGTGCCTCCGACGTCTCGATATAAGTTTGCGGCGGATTCGATTTATTAGGTTTTCCAGCATTCGCTGAATCAAAATATAACTCAATAAAAATTCTCTTAAACGGCTTTCTATTTTTCTTTTCAGCATATTTCATGTAAGGTAAATATTCTTTAATATGCAGACCGCTCATTGAATAATTATAAACTTTTTCTTTTGTAAAAGCCCTCTCATCAAGATACGTAATCCTGCTCGTTCCAATTAACAAACTATCATAGTTAAAATCATGGCTATTCATATAATTAGTTTTTAATTGTCTTTCATCAAAGCCAAGCTGATAGTCGTTAAAGTCATTCGCATGTGTGTAATTCCAAAGAGGGTCAATATAATAATTAAAACCCATAATTCCGTAAACAGGTAATCCTGTTACTATGAAAGATGCGGCAAATAATTTTATTAACCATTTTTTAGGATCCAAGTTCATTCACACCTATATTTAGAAATTAAAATATAAAAATATACTATTTTTTTGCATATAGTAAATCGATACTAGTACTAGTGCAATCATAAATTGCGTATAAATGATTGCTCCCCAATTAAATTTCATCTTATCCATTAATTGAATAGAATTTAATGCCGTAAATGCAATAACAAGTGTAATTAAGAGTCCTACAACAATCACTATTGGATTACTGAATGATAGTCCCAAAATATTAAAGGCTTCCATTTGAACAAAATTAGTGTGCGGCTCCGTAAAGAAATTAGATATAGCTACCATGTTTGGCGTTAACATTTTGGCTATAATAGTATTCGCTTGCTCAATACTTGTTGCACGGAAATATACCCAAGTGATATTAACAAATTGGAAAGTCATAAACCACGAAAGTAAATACGGAAGCTTAATACCTGTTCTACTAAAAAGTCTCACAACAACAGACGCAAAGCCATGAAGAAGTCCCCATAAAATAAAATTCCATCCTGCACCATGCCAAAATCCACTGATGAAGAAAATAATTAATATATTTATATAGGTTCTAAAAGCCCCTTTATGACTACCACCTAATGGAAAATATACATATGTAGTTAAAAACCGGTTCAACGTCATATGCCACTTTTTCCAAAACTCCTGAATATTACGTGCTTTATAAGGAGAGTAGAAATTTACTGGCAGTTTAATATTAAATAATAATGCTAAACCGATCGCCATATCAGAATACCCACTAAAATCATAATAAAGTTGCACTGTATATGATAATGAGGTAATCCAAGCTTCTATAAAACTTAAGTTACTATAATTGGCAAAGCCTTCATTCGCCCATACGCCAACCGTATCAGCAATAACAACCTTCTTGACTAAACCAATTGCAAAAATAAATAAACCTCGTGCAACATGTTCATGAATAATTTTACGATTTCCCTTAGTATCATACTGTGGAAGCATTTCATCATGTTGAACAATTGGCCCTGCAATTAACTGCGGGAAAAACAAAATGAACAGGGCATAATGACTAAATTTATAATGAGCTGTTCCATCACGATAACTATCAACAATAAAAGCAATCTGTTGGAATGTAATAAAACTAAGTCCTAACGGTAGCAATAAGTGCAGCAGTGCAAAATTTGTACCAAATAAACTATTTATATTACCAATAAAGAAATCGGTATATTTATAGTAACAAAGAATTAAAATATTGAAGATGACGCCAATAATCATATACGTTTTTCTCGAACGACTATTGGTATTATTAATCACCCGACTTAAAGCAAAGTTTACAACTATTGAGATCGTGATGATTATTAAATAAGTTAACTTAAAATAGCCGTAAAAAAGCAAAGAGCTCAGTACTAACCAATAAATTGCAATTTGCTGGTTCCTGCAACGGTTTAATAAAAAATAGACAATAAATGTTATAGGTAAAAACAAGAAAATAAATTCAAAGGAATTAAAAAGCATTGCACCACTTCCCTAATAGCCATTCCTTTATATTCAAAATTTAAGACTCCTCACCACAATTTATGGTTAATTCCGAGGCACTTACCTAAGGGAGTTCGCTAGCGCTTCAGGGGTCTCATCTTTAACGCTTTGAACTGCACCCGAAATAGTCGTCCAGCCCCTACAATCAAGCTAAAACACGACATACGTTTAACAAGAACAAAATTATGGATCCCTGTATATATTAACCATACAATTGGAATTAGTTATAGCTGATTTTCCTTAAAGGGAAGGTTTATCTAAGATAAACCTTCCCAGATGTTAATAAAACTGTTGTTAAAAAGAAGTACAAATGGCCAAGTAAAAGAGGGTATATTGTGCGGAGATAAGAAAGGAATATCTCTAAATCATTTTCAATGACTTTTGGAACAACCCCAAATTCCATTACCTATTGAGGTAGATATTCTTGGCCGTTTATCGTTACTTTAGAAGCTGAGATTAGAATTTTTTTATTTGCTGTAAAATATGGTTCTAAAATTTTGTGAAATTCTTCCCATTTGCCTTCTTCTTTATCAAGCTCCTCTTTTTTATTAAGTGCTCTGGCTTCTTCATAAAGCTGTTTTAATTGCTTGCTATCTGTTTCACTAACCTCGAAATTAAAGTCAGCCATATATTCTTCAAATGTTGGGGGATTATAGAATTGACCAAGGATTTCATCGAATTCATTCCATAGCTTATCAGACAATTCTTTATTTCCATCTTTATCTGCTTCTCGAGCATTCTCAAAGATTGTTTTTAGTTTTGCTAAAGTTTCAGCAGGAATTTCTGATTCTAGGCCATCTAAAGTTTCTTCAAAAGTTTGTGGTGGATAGAGCTCATCCAAATATGGTTTAAGGATTTTATCAAACTCTTCATATTTTTCTTTAGCTTTTTCTTCATTACCGCTTTTTTCAAGCTTTACCCATTCTTCATAAATAGCTTTAAGCTGTTTTTTATCGTTTTCTTTAATTACTATGTTACTTTCATTAAATCCATATTCTTCTTCTATAAATTCATCAAATGATTTTGGCTGCCAATTAGCCAATATATATGGCTTTTTAATTTTATACATTTCGTCATAAATTTTATCCCATTTCTCGAGTTTCTTTTCTATCTCTTCAACTGAATAATCACCTTCATTTGTTTCTTTTTCTATCTTCTTCATTTCATTAAACAACTTTTCTAATGTTGTTAAATCTTCTTTTGTTACCTCTTTAGGTAGGTCTTTTTTATAAGCTTCAAATGTATTGAAGTCATTATGATTTTCTACAACATTGCCTTCTACAGAGATTTCTTGTCCCTCTACCAATCTCATTTTTTCTAGTTGTTCAGTAGAAAAATTACTGAAACTAATAAAATAATTTTTACCATCTTGTCCTTTAAGGTTCATTCCATAATAGGGAAAGATATCTTTAATAGTCCCTTTAATTTGTTGTTCCTTTTGAACTGATGCTTCAATTGTTTTTTCTGCTGATGCAGCTCCTGCTTGAAGTGGCGTTAGAACAGCCATTCCTATAGTAAGTGCTGAAGCAATCATCCAAGTTTTTTTAATAGTTTTTTTCATTGTTAACTCAATTCTCCTATCGAAAAGTATTTGTTTTACACTAATTAGACCCATTTACCATATGAAAACGTTCATTTAAAATTTAAAAAATAAAGAAGAAAACTAAAAAAAAAACATCCGGTCCTGCACCCCTAAGTCAAAAATCTAACTTTAGGGGTGTTTTTTATATGGCGCAATACAGTGAAGAATTCAAAATAAATGTGGTGTGAACATATGAAAGGTCCTTTAGGTTAGCGAAAAAACATGACATACCAAATCATTCGGAAATAAAGCGTTGGGTACGTGCCTATAAAGAAATTGGAGAAGTTGGATTACGTAGAAAAGTAACAAAACAGACATACTCTATTTATTTCAAGCTTAATGTATTACACTTTATGAAACAAACAGGTGCTTCTTATCAAGATACAGCGATTGAATTTAACATGAATAATATAGCGTTAATAGCGAATTGGAACAGTAAATTTTTGTAGGAAGGGATAGAAGGCCTGCAAGAAAAAGCAAAGAAATGGCCACCTATGACTAAAAATAAATCTGTTAAACAACTAAATACAATGTCTCGTGAAGAACAGCTAGAACGTGAAAATGAGCTGCTCCGATTAGAGATTGCGTACTTAAAAAAGTTATGCTTTCGAGGCGAATCTGGATGCCTTCCTCAAGAGATGTATTACGATGAAGTAGAACGTACGGGGGCAACTAATTAAAGAAAAGTTATGGATGTTTCGGCATAAGTATTATGATTCTACCGGAAAGCGTTGGGAGAAGAAAAAAAGCGGCTTTAAAATAGAAAAAGCAGCATTGAAAGCGCTCATGGAAGTAAACGCTGCAACACTGTGCGGTGAAACAAAACATATAGGATAACATTTTTGAGGGTAATTTCTACACTCTGTAAATGCTCTGGTAGTAAGGAACCTTTTCTAATGTTTCCTTTACAAAATGATCATTCACTTTCTGATTATGAACGATCGCTTCCATGACTTCATAGATTACCTCGTTATAACGAAGAGAATAATCATTTTTTGGCATGCAAATAATGATAAAATCCTGGGCATCTGCTAATTGCAGCACTCTGGGATTTCAGGTAAAACAATCCCAACATAATATAAAATTAGACCTAATTCCCCAAGATCATGTAAGTACTGAATCATTTCACATTGTTTATCAACACCATCCCGAACAGAATAAAAAGAGCTAATCACAAGCTCCTCTAAATGAAGGCAATTGCAAGACATCCTTTTCCGTTAACCCAATTTAAGTCACCACTATCTTTTCTATAAATTCTCTTGTAAAACAAAACAGACATTCTTCCTAAAACCACAATCTCTAATGTGTTTCAAAAAACTGTGTTTAAGTGGGTATGGTTGATAGAGCTGACAGAAAGATAGTGGTAGAATAATCTATAAGTTTATGAATAAGTGAGGAAAATAACGATGTCCAAGGTAAAAAAAATAGATGACTCATTTGGAAAAAAGATACGTGAAAATCTTCAGGCCGATTGTCAAAATTGTTTTGCACTATGCTGCACAGCTTTAAATATTGTTGCTTCCAGCGATTTTGCGATGAATAAACCTGCTGGTATCCCCTGTCAAAACTTAAAAACTGACTTTAGCTGCCAAATTCATGGTAATCTTAGGGACAAGGGGTTTAAGGGATGTACCGTTTTTGATTGCTTAGGGGCAGGGCAAAAGGTTTCGCAAACAACCTTTCATGGACAGGATTGGCGCCAGTATCCTACACATGCTGACACAATGTTTCAAGTGTTTCCAATTATGGAGCAATTATTTGAATTGATTGCTTATACTGCAGAGTCACTATCCTATACGGTTGACCCTCAGTTATATAATAGGTTACTTGAACAATTAGAAAAACTTCAATTAGCTACGGAATTAGATGCAGCAACCTTATTAACAATTGATATTCCTAATTTTAGAATGCCTGTTAATATGTTATTACTAGAAACAAGCACGGAAATTCGTCAACGCTTTATTAAAACAGTCGGTGGAAAAACGTCTCGAAAGTATAGCTATCAAGGGGTTGATTGGATGGGCAAAAATTTAAAGGGCAAGGATTTACGTGCTATGGATCTAAGAGGAGCTTACCTAATTGCAGCTAATCTTCAGCAGGCTGATCTACGAGTAGTCGATTTTATCGGTGCTGATTTACGTGATGCTAATTTACGAGGAGCTGACCTTTCTACAGCTATGTTTTTAACTCAAATGCAGATTAATTCTGCCAAGGGAGATAAGCAGACAAAATTGCCTTCTCACTTAAAACATCCTACTCATTGGCTTAATTAATAAGAAAAAGGTAGATGAACGAGTATTCCTTCATCTACCCTACTATTTATTTTTGTTTCTTTTTATAAATAATTGTTGCTACAACTAGTAACAGTAAAATTGCTTGTCCAAGCATGGTTTCAATCGTAGGATAGAATCCTATGATGCTGACCACAGGCAAGCCATCTACAATTGTAGTTGATACAGTATCTCTTAATTGGAGCGTATGCAGACTGACACCAATAATTTTAAAGGCCAATACATAAATTAACACAGTTGCCACGGCGAAGAATTTATGAATCGGAATTTTTCCACTTGCTTTAAATAATACAAGAGCAAAGATTGCCAAAATAAGAAGAGCGACCACAATTCCTAGCACAAATTGTGAGGTTTCCATTTTTGGAGCAATCCCTGCATAAAATACAAGAGTTTCTGCGCCTTCACGGAAAACGGATAAGAAGCTAATGGTTGCCATGGCAAAGACAGAGCCACTGGAAATAGCACTACCTATTTGTTTAGAAATATAGCGATTCCAGCTTGCAACACTTGATTTACTATGCAACCAGATTCCGACACCAATCATCATAGCCGCAGCAAGTAAGCCTACATAGCCTTCCATTAATTCCCGATTTGTATCAATAGTTGCTGAGTTCAGGATAGTTGACATTAGGATTGCCGCAACAGCAGACAGCAGGATACCAACAAATGTTCCAACATAAATCCATTTGCGCATCTTCTTTTGTCCTGATTTATCTAGGAATGATACCAAGGCCAAGATAATCAGTAGCGCCTCAAGTCCTTCGCGAAGCAATATTAGTGCTGCATCCCATATTGTATAATCCGAATCACCTTGAATAAGCTCGATTTCGGTACGGAAATTTTCTAACTTTTTTGTAATGGCTTCTTTATCAACAGAGGATTTTAATAAATCACTCGCAATAATGGGCATATCACTTTCAATTTTCGTATAAAGACTACCATTTCTTGTTGAGATTTCTATTTCAATACTTGGCCATACTGTAATAAATTCACGAATTTTCTCAGAAGCTGCCTTAAAATCCCCGGCTTCAATGAAATCATTAGCTTCATCAATATAAGCAATTAATGTAGCCAAAGAAAATTCTCCTTCTACTACTTCCGCTGTTTCTTTGCCTGCCACAAAATCATTAATCGTTTGCTTTAAATCTGCAAATTGAGATTGCATTAGATTAATATCAGGCTCTTCAGCAGAAATAGAGATACGCAGAAATGCCATTTGTGTTTCAATTTGCCCATACATCGCAATACTTTGCTCACGTACTGGTCGCTCACTTTTATTCCATTTTATATTAAAATCCTTGTAGGCTTCATCTATAGCCTGAATGTCCCCACTGGCTAAAGCTTTTTCAAAGTCTGCTATGATTGGCTTCATCTTTTGTCCAAACTCTACACGCTGTGCCGCTTCGTCTACAGGATTTTCAAGTTTTTCTAAGTTTCGTAGTGCATTGGACAGTGCAGAAAGTGCCTCCAAACGTTCATTTTTTGAAGTTGCTTCCGTTGCTTGCAAAAGAATCTCATCAACCTTTGCCTTTGCCTCTTTTTGCTCTGAAGTGACCTTAGCCCAGTCTGTGGCAAATTGTTCAAGTGCCTGCTTTGCCTCAGCTTCATTATCCTGCTTCGTATTCATCAGTGCATCACTAATCGCAATATATAAATGACTATAGGATTGCGCAGCTTGCACAGGTACAGCTAAAGACAGGATTATACAAATAATCAAACTACAGCGCGTTAAAAAGTGCTTCACCTAAATAACTCCCCTTTTGTACACCAGGGAAGCATGCAAACACAGCACTGCCTCGATGGGTAATGTATTCATTCATTTTATCCATTCGTCCTAAACTATTTTGAATGGCTGTAAATTGTGCTGGGTCTTTTTGAAAAGAAATGAATATTAGCCCTGCATCATGTGCACCAGTATTTGACATAACACCTGATGCATAAGAATAAGAGCGACGTAAAATACGGGCACCAGATTTCCGTGCCAAATGTACATGCGATGTATCTGGCATAATATATTCACCCTTACTATCCTTTGCCTCGACATCGAAATCATCAAATTCCTTCGTTTTTCCAAACGGAGCACCACTATCACGATAGCGCCCAAATGTTGCTTCCTGATCCTTTAAAGATGTACGATCCCATGTTTCAAGGTGCATTTGTACTTTACGTGCAATTAAATAAGAGCCACCTTGTAGCCAGCCTTTATCAACCCAAACAACCTCATTTAAATCTTTCTCATCTGTAATCGCCGGATTCACAGTGCCATCCTTAAATGCAAAGAGATTTCGTGGTGTTCCTCCACCAGCAGGAAACGAGTTAAAGCCTGCCTGCGACCATTTAATCTCTACTTTACCAGAGGCTGCACGTACTAAATTACGCACTGCATGGAATGCTACCTGCGGATCATCTGCACAGGCTTGAATACAAAGATCACCACCCGTAAATTCTTTTTGTAGCTGATCTTTCGGGAAATGTGGTAAATCCTTTAACTCCGCGGGCTTCAGATGCTGGATACCAAGCTTCTCAAACAAAGACGGCCCTGCACCGATTGTAATGGATAAATTGGAAGCATCTAAGCCATCCGCTTCCCCAGTATCGCCTGTTGGAACTCTAGTATTCGTTGTTAAATCAACCATTAATTCACCATTCATTAAACGTACAACAAGAGGTGTCCATAGTTTGAACAACTCTTGAAGGTCTTTCTTAGATGTAAATAAAACATCCAAAGAAGCAAAATAAATATTAGTTTGAACAGGCGTAGTGATACCCGATTGATGCTTTCCGTAGAATTTAACTTTATTGCTAACAGTAGTGCTGTCTGCAACAGGCTCAAAGACATCATAGCCCATTACTTTCATAACACCACCTAAGCCAGAGGCACCGATTGCCGCACCTGCAACACCAATACCTGTAAGTTTTAACATTTCACGTCTAGATATTTTTTTATCGATCCATTTTTCATCGTTTGACGCTGTCATTATATATCACTCCAAAATAATGCCCATTTGACTTAATGGTTCACCAAGTTGATTAACAGCTGCCGCAAGTGCCTTTGTATTTTCCTCCGTTAACTCCTCATAGGAAACAAAGCTACCATCAGCTGTTGCATGCTGTGCTAATAAGTCATCCACCGCTTTGAATTTTTCATCTAATGTTGCTACTAGCTCTTTGTCTTTCGCCTCTAATTTAGGACGTAGGATTTCAAAGATTTTTTCTGCGCCTTCGATATTAGCCTTAAAGTCATAAAGGTCAGTATGAGAGTAGATTTCTTCTTCACCAGAGATTTTTGATGTTGAAACCTCATTTAATAAATCAACAGCACCAGTGATCATTAAATCTGGTGTCACTTCAACTGTTTGAACTAATGCATGTAATTCCTTTGCATCTGCTAATAATTGATCTGCAATTGCTTCAAAGCCTGCTGTTTTATTTTCTACCCATAGTGCATGTTCAAGCTTATGATAGCCCGTCCATTCTTCTTCACCTTTACCTTCTTCTTGAATATCGGCTAAACGACCGTCGATTCGTGGGTCAAGGTCACCAAAGCTTTCTGCGATTGGCTCAGAACGCTCGAAATACATACGTGCTGGTGCATAAGCTGCTTTCGCCCCTTCAATGTCGCCCGCTTTAAATAAATTCACAAATTTTTCAGTTTCCAGTAGGAATTGATCCATCTGCTCTAAAGCAAACTTTTGATAGGCTGATAGTTCTGCAGATAAATCCACTTCTTCTTTTGCCGTCTCTGCTTGTTCTGTTTTTGGCTTTTCATCTTTTTTTGCTTCATCTGTACTGCCACAGCCGGTCATAATAATACCGCCTGCAACTAATACTGACAATAACGATGTTTTCTTCATGCAAAAATACCCACTTCCGAATTAGTTTATATTGAGAATGATAATGATTATCATATTTGATTGCAAGAAGTATTTTTATTTAAAGAAAAAAACGTCATTTTGTAGTTGGATTTTATACACAACTAGAAAAAAGACGTTTTTTCTACAATATAATGATTCTAATCTATGAAATTCTTGCTTGTTTCAAGTTTTCATATTTTCCATATAAGAAATAATAAAGCACAATTGACAATAATATAACAAATATCATTGAGAAGAAAATGGTACTGTAGCCCTTTGAAGGAACAAAGAACCCTAAGAAATATGGACCAACACCTAAGCCTAAATCATACAAAATAAAGTATGTAGATGTCGCAAGTCCTAAACGTTCATTGGGTGTCACCTTAATGGCTATTGCTTGTGCTACAGAATTGAAGTTCCCATAGCCAACACCAATACAAGCAGCAGCGATTAAAAAGGCTATTGTAGTTGTGGCTGAGCTAAAGGTATACATTCCTATCGCAAAAATCACTAGACAGGGATAAATAATAATATTTGCTCCTCTAGCATCTAATAATTTACCTGTAAATGGACGAGTTGCCAAAATCACAACGGCATAGATAATAAAGAAATAGCTTCCTGCTGTCACCAAATCAAGCTCTTTTGCGTAAAACGTCATAAAGGACATTACACCAGAGTAGGCAAAACCAATAACAAGCGCAACAAACGCAATTGGTAATGCGCGCATCTCAATAAAGTTTGAAACCTTAAAGCCAGCTTTCACTGTTGCTTCTGTTGCTTTCTTAGGTATGAATGGCACTGTTACCATGAAATACATAAAAAAACAAATAATCGCTAAAACTGAGTCAACAGCAAAAATCATACGATAATCCTCAAACAACTGTGTTAAAAGAATCCCAATAAATGGACCAATGGCAGTGGCTAAAATAGCACTTAAACTGTAATAGCCAATTCCTTCTCCACGTCGTTCAGTCGGTAATATTTGTGCAATAATTGTTCCAGTTGCTGTACTTGCTACACCAAGTGCAATTCCTTGTACTAAACGATTCAGCATTAGTAAAGGAAGATTTCCTGCTATAAAATAGGATATTGTTGACAGCATAAATAATAATAATCCGCAAAACAATGTTTTTTTACTACCCCAGTCACCAATTATACGACCTGTACCGAGGCGCCCAAATAATGTCCCGATAATAAAAATACTTGATACTAGCCCTGCTGTACTTGTTGAGGCTTGGAATTGCTCCACCGCATAGGCTGCAATCGTCACAATTAATAAATAGAAAATTAAGGTAATCGTAAAATTGATAAGGGAGACGATTAAAAAGTCCTTTGTCCAAAGTTTCTGTCTTGTTGCTTCCACATTGCTCTCTCCTATTGATTAATATTCATACAAATTCTTGCTAAAACCTGTGTCGCAATTTCAATATCTTGCTGGGGTACACCTGCAAGTGCCTGCTCAAAGAAAGGGCTCAGCTGCGACTTTATCTCCTGCACAAGCTCTTCTCCATACGTCGATAAGTGAACAAGCTTTTCACGCTTATCCTTACCCACTACCGTTTCCACATAGCCCAGCTCCACAAGCTTATGGACAAGCTTCGTTACACTCGGCTTCTCTATAGACATGAAATTAGCAATATCTACAAATGAATGAGGGCCTTTATCCTTTAAGAAACGAAGTACAGCCCATTGCGAGCTATATAATTGATATGTTTCAAGTTGAACATTCAACTGATTGATAAACGGCCTATACATTAAACGGTATTGATTGAAGAATTCCTGTTCCACCGTCATAAAATCACTTCCTTTATATTAGTTAGCCTAGCTAACTATATACCTAAAATATTTATTTGTCTAGTAGCGCCTGATGGAGTATCAGGTAAATAAGCAACTACTTGTGCGTTTCCATCACTTTTAACGTTCTATCCTTCACTTTGCGCGCTCTATCCACTACTTTTTAAATTCTATCCTTCACTTCTCACGCGCTATCCAACTACTTATGCGTTTCCCCCACTTTTAAACTTCTATCCTTCACTTTGCGTGCTCTATCCGCTACTTTTTAAATTCTATCCCCCACTTCTCACACGCTATCCATCTCTATCCTCCTAAACTGCAAACACCTAATCCAAAATCCAATACTTTCTATGCCTTTTTATCCCCTCCGCTTTCAGAGGTAGTTGCTGCAACAACTTGTATGCCAGGTTTGGAGAATCGATGGCAAAGAACTCGCAAAAGCTTTTATTTGTTAGCTTTGTGCCAATTAATAATCGATAGTCCTCAAGCGTCCTAATCAAAGCATCACGATCCACTAATCCACACCTTGGGCAAAGCCATTTTTTGTAGTGATATCTTAATGGCTGACCATCCACACAATTTGTACATAACACTCCTTTCACAATATCCCTGAGAGGTACATTTATCTCTCTTTTAACCCTTGTGTGCATAGTCAAGAGAAGGTTGGCAAAACGAAACAGATCTTCTCCTTTCTTTACGCTGGGTTGATGCAGCTCTAACCATTTTTGCATTCGGGAGCGTAATCCCGTCACATGAAATATAGGTTGACGCTTAAAATCTTCTGTCAAGATACCATTCTTCGTTGCCAACACTACGGCATGTAGAATGGGTAAGCTAAGGCGTTCTTGTTGGATCAGCCTTTTCATCCATGCCACATGCCGCTCTAGTTGCTGAAATGGGTCAGACATTGCTTCCACAGTGCCATCTGCTGTTGTCCTTATAAATTGAGCGAAAGATGCATCATAGGAGAGGATTCCTGTGATATTTTTAATCTCTAGGATGAGTAAAAAGTGTGGACAGAGAAAAATGGTGTCCATTTGGTGAGTAGAACCGGCGTGATTTATCACTTGAAAATCATGGAGAATATAATGAGGGGATGGTAAATCTAATTCCTGCCATTCTGCATCAACGCGCTGTTCGCCAGCGAAGCCTGCCTTGATGCGTCGTAAATGCTCATTATAATTGAAGTACTCATTGTAGGTTCTAGGCAGTCTCCTTACAATTACCTCTAGTATTTTCTGTAACTCCGAAGTTTGACGTGCTAATAAAATCATTTTTCCACCTCCTACCATGATTATACAAAAAAAGAACCTCCACAAATGAGGTTCCTAAAAATTTGAAATACAAAGATCAGAAAATAAATATTTCACTATTTTTTCTAGATAAAAAGTACAGTCATTTACGCATAGAATATTGTTTGCTATTACCTTTCTGCTCTCTATCTACCGGGTCATACATTCTTCCTTAATAAATACAAAAAGTATGGTGCGCCGATAAAAGCAACAACAATTCCAGCAGGAACACTTGCTGTCGCAATCGCAACACGTCCAATTGTATCAGCTAGCATCAGCAAGCTCGCTCCAATAAACAATGTCAATGGTAAAAAGAACTGATAGCGTGGACCGACTAGTTGCTTTGCAATATGCGGGGCCATTAAACCAATAAAAGCTATACCACCTGTTACAGAAACTGCGGCTGCTGCTAGTGCCACGGCTACAATTAATAAGCGTAATCGTTCGCGGCCAATATTCATACCTAGACCAACAGCTGTTTGCTCTGTCATTGCTAAGACATTTAAGACATTGGATTTATAGAAAATATAAGGAATACCAAGCACAAGCCAAGGCACTAAAGCCCAGAAAAATGGCCAATCAGTTCCCCAAACATTGCCTGCTAGCCATTGCGCAATAAATTGCACATCACTCCGCTCTGCTGAGGAAATTAATACCATCATAACCCCAGATAGGGCAGAGGCTACACCTACCCCTATTAAAATAAATTGAATAGGATGCACACCTTTATTACGTTGATAAGAGAAGAAATATATGCAAAGCGCTGTCAATAAAGCACTACAAAAGCCCACAACTGGTAAAACGTAAGCAAAGTGAGGAAGATCACCGTTTACTAATAGATAAAAGACAGTAATCCCAACACCTGCTCCTGAACTGATCCCAATCATGCCGGGGTCTGCTAAATCATTGCGTGTAACCCCCTGCAAGACGGCTCCCGCTAATGCTAATGCCATTCCTGCCGCTGTCAGTACAAACATTCTTGGTAATCGAACGGATAATAATACAAAGGACTCTTTAAAACTACCATCCCCCAGCAAGGTTGGGATAATGCGATCTATAGAAATAGATGCTGGTCCTAATGAAATTCCCATAGCAAAAATCAATAGCGTTACTACAAACCAAGTTAAAAACCATTTTCGTTGTTTTTTGCGACCTTCTTTAAACAAATTGTCGTCCTCCCTTCTGCACTAATAATAGGAAGAATGGAAGACCAAGAATTGAGATAATCGCTACAACTGGCGTCTCAAATGGTGCATTAATCATGCGCCCTGCAAAATCAGCGGTCACCATAAACCAACCGCCAACAATGGCGCTCATCGGTAATACAAAACGGTAGTCTGTCCCTACAAACACACGAACAATGTGCGGCACCATTAAGCCAACAAATGCTAGATTTCCAACGAGTGCCACAGCAGAGCCTGCCAGGATGACCACAACAAACATCATGATTCCTTTAATCAATGTTGTATTTTGCCCAACACCAACCGCTACTTCTTCATTTAAGCTTAAAATCGTTAATTGACGACTAAAAGCAAATGACAGTAGTAGCCCGAGGACAATCACAGGGACTATCAATAAAGCCTGCCATGTTGTGCCAATAAAGCCACCACTTGTCCACATTGATACATCCTTGGAAATTTGAAATAAGATGCCTGTGCCTTCAGCGATCGCTTGTAATAAAGCAGTCACTGCCGCACCTGCTAAAACAAGCCTCAATGGAGAGAAGCCTTTCTTGGTAGAGGCCCCAATCCCATAAACGATCATCATGCCAATTCCAGCTCCAATAAAGCAGGCTACAATTAATGTATAATAGGAGAATTTCGGGATAAATGCCATCGTTAGCGCAAGGGCAGCATTTGCCCCTGCCGTTAAACCAAGTAGCCCTGGATCAGCTAATGGATTTCGTGTGACCCCTTGCATAATCGCCCCCGCCACAGCCAGTGCACTGCCAACAAAAATAGCAGCAAGGATACGAGGAAACCGAATGTCACGTAAAATCGTGTAATGCTTGCCACCACTTTGTCCGACAATTGCTTGATAAACATCCTGAATGCTCGTATTTGCTGCACCTAAGCACAGCGAGATAGCAGCCGTGCCGATTAATATGATTAATGCAAGCAATACCTGAAGCCAAAATGGAAACTGTCGAAACTTTGTCATTTGCCTTCGCTACTCTCTACTAATTATTGTAAAAATTTCTCTTCAAAGAACTTCAGTTGATGTTCTAGTGTAATCGGATCATTGAAGTAAAAGGCATTCGCATTTACTTCAAATAAATGACCATTTTTCACCGCTTTTAAATCTTTAAACCATGCTGCATCTGTAAAAGAATTATCCTGGTCTTGGAACATACTGAAAATCACATAGTCACCTGCATAGTCCCCTAAAACTTCTTGAGAAATGGCATAGTAGCCCGGCTCTAAAGCTGTTTCTTTTACTTTCTCAGGCATTTTCAAGCCCATTTCTTGATATAAAATCTCTGTTCCACGACCCCAGTTATCGCCATAAATATAAAATTGTTTATTAAAGTTTTCTGCCACTGTTACAGTCGCATCTTCACCAATTTTTTCTTTGATTTTTTTACCAGCTTCTGCTGCACGCGCTTTAAAATCTTCTACCCATGCTGTTGCTTCTTTTTCTTTGTTCACTACTTTTCCGATTTCAATAAATTGCTGTAAATAATCCACTTTTCCATACGTAAATAATACAGTCGGTGCAATTTCTGCTAATTTATCAGCATTTTCAATACCATTTAAGCCAATGATTAAATCTGGCTCTAACTCAAGAATTTTTTCAATATCTGTGTTTTCAACAACGACTGCATCTTTAATGGCATCTTCGAAGTTTGGATTTTTGGCTGCCCATGCATCAACACCGACAACATTCACGTCAAGCTGTAACAAATCCCCAACAAAAGAAGATAATACGACTACACGTTTTGGGTTTGCTGGGACTTCAATAGGACCTGCCTCAGATTGATATGTGATTGTTTCTGCTGAAGTTGCTTCTTTTGAGCCTTCATCATCTTTTTCAGTTTTCTCTTCTTTATTGCCGCACGCCGCAAGGACTAGTACGAGCATCATAAACATTGGTAAAAACCACTTTTTCATTGTCATTCTCCTTTTATACGGTTTGTAATAAGTTATATGTAATGCACATTGGTTTGTTTGTTCGTGGATCTTGGCCAATAACTGGATCAATATTAAACACTTTTTTTAATACTTCTGGTACCATAACTTCCTCGGCTGTTCCAAACTTTACAAGCTCCCCTTGTGACAGTGCCACAATATAATCAGAGAAACGTGCCGCTTGATTTAGGTCATGGAGTACCATGACAATCGTGCGCCCTTGTTCTTCATTCAGCCTGTAAAGCAGCTCTAAAACCTCTAATTGATGTGCCATATCTAAATATGTTGTTGGCTCATCTAAAAAGATGATGTCAGTTTCTTGAGCTAATGCCATCGCAATCCATACCCGTTGACGCTGTCCACCTGATAAAGCATCTACAGATTGCACGCGGAAGTCTTCGGTTTTTGTCACCTGTAAAGCCCAGTCAATAACATCTTTATCCTTTTGTGATAAATTGCCAAAGCCCTTTTGATAGGGAAATCGACCGTAGGATACAAGCTCTTCCACTGTTAAACCATGTGCACTTTCTGGACTTTGTGGTAAGATGGCCAGTTCTTTTGCCAATTCTTTCGTTTTCATCTTGGAAATATTTTGACCATCAAGTATGACCTGTCCACTCTCATGCTTTAAAATACGTGTAATGGCCTTTAATAAGGTGGATTTCCCACAACCATTGGAGCCAATGATCGTTGTGATTTTGCCATCTGGAATTTGTAGCGATAAGCCATGTACAATCGTTTTATTTTCATAGCCAACACGAATCGATTCAATTTCTAAGCGCAATTTGGACCCTCTCTTTCTTTTTACTTCATTCCATGCTATGATAGGCACAGTTAAAAATGATAATCATTATCACTAGAATTAGTCTAGTTTTCTGATAAGATTTTGTCAATTACTTTTTTACTATTGATTAAGGAGGTGGCAATAAAAATGCAACATATAGATGATGTAACGATTATAGGTGGAGGTCCTGCTGGCTTGTATTTTATAGTGGAATACGTGGATAGTAATTGAAAGTCAATCACAGCTCGGTGAATTATTTTATCTCGAAAAGCTAGTGGGAACCCCCTGTATCGAGCAAGACATTTAACCCCACCATTTTGACAGAGATAGTAGATTTTATTACACGTCAGGAAGATATTTTTATCATACATACGGTAACTGATATTATTCTAAAACAGTGCTTTTAGGAGGCGGCATCATTAGCCCTCAAAAGTTAACAATTGAAAGAGCCGAAAAATATGAAATGTCGAATTTACATTATACTGTCCAATAATAAGGACATTATTGAGGTGGGGCCAAATCAGCCATTGAGTTGCCTGTTGAGCTAGATGAGGTGATAGTTAGATAAGGAGGCCGTAACTGCGTAGCATCCCTCACTTTTGATGAAGCGATCCCCATTCCTAACAAAAGGCAAAGCAACGGGCGAAACAGTACAGCCTGGTATTTTTGTAGCAGGTGATATTTTATCGTTTGAAGGAAAATCAGCCAATGCGGTTAATTCGATTAAAACATATTTAGAGCGGACTGCCTATCGCCATGGTTTAGTGTCTCTCATAAAAAACCGCTCCATTATCGAAAAACAACTTATCCCAGTCCTTTCATCCATAATAGAAACCCTCTCAAGTAGGAAACTTTCTTAAGAGGGTTTCTTCCTTTTATCTAAATAAACTTAAAAATGCTCCCATCTGCCTTAACATATATACTCCATTTGTAATCGTGCCAGCATGCCCCATAATCGTATTTAAATGATTTGGCAAATTTCCTAATCTAGAAGGTTGATATTGTTGGTTTGGATAGTAGGAAGATTGCATCATTCTACCTCGAAAAGGAGGTTCAAAATATTGTCTATTGCTTGGCTGATATGGTCCTCTTCTAAAATTCGGCTGAAAATATGGCATTGATTCACCCCCTATCAGAAAGCTTCTAACTAGTATATGCGCTTAAGCCATTTCTAAATTAGACTTTTGAAGAAGTAGCTAATAATAATATATTTTTGTCTAAACCAAAAAATATGGAACTCTAGTGTTTGGCCCTACATCATGATATTTTGAAGGAACCATACTAGTTTCTTTCTCATACTATATGAAAAAAGAAGGTGGTTTTTATTCAAGGTTCTACTTATCTCGAATTTTTAGCTAAATTTGGTGTTGGGGGCGCACACCCTGGTGGCATTAATCTATCGAAGGAACTATTTAAAGCAGAGAGCATTCAACAAACTTCACATATTTTAGATGTCGGGTGTGGTACAGGGCAAACGGCTGCCTATTTGGCTACTCACTTTCAAGCCAATGTAACGGGAATAGAAATCAATCCCATCATGATAGAGAAAGCTCGTCACAGAATGAAAAAAACACGTTTGCCTGTTAACATCATTCAAGGCTCTATTGTGCAAACTTCATTACCAAATGAGTCATATGACATGATACTCGCTGAATCAGTTCTTGCTTTTGTAGATCAACAACGTGCATTACAGGAAATTTATCGTTTATTGAAGCGAGGTGGACGCTTCATTGCCATTGAATTCACCATGCCAGAATTACTGCCCTCTCAACTAGTAGAAGACATCCAACAATTTTATGGATTTAATGCTCTCCTGATGAAGAAGGATTGGGTAGTCTTATTGCAGCAGGCTGGTTTTCATAATATTCGCATACAAAAAAATAAATCTATCTCATCAAAGCCTGAATTTAATTTCTCCAAAGATATTGAATCAGAGCTATATGATAAAATGGATCAACATATCGCTATGAGCGTTAAATACGAAAAAATTTTGGACTATCGTATTTACTCCTGTACAAAATAATTGCATTTCGCCAGCACCCAAAGCGTTGCTGGTTTTATTGTTTCATCACTTTATGACAGGTGTCATAAAAATCCTTTGACTGCTGTGAATAGGTTTTCTCTTTGCCCTTTCTTATCATTAATGTAAGAAAATAAAGAAAGAGTGATAGAACATATGCAAACACAACAAAGACTCCCCTTTATTGATATGTTAAGAGGCTTCGCCGTTTTAGGGACTCTTGGCACAAACATCTGGATTTTTGCCTATCTTGGCGATCTATCGTATATCACAACGAGTAACTATAGTGGTTGGTGGTCCTTGAATGATTTTTTACGAATGTTAGTATTATTTTTAGTCAATGGTAAACTGCTTGGGCTGTTAACAATTATGTTTGGCGTAGGCTTACAATTAAAATATCAGCAAGCGTTACGAAAAGGAAATGCTTGGCCTGGCATGTACCTTTGGACAATTATTTTTTTAGGTTTGGAAGGGCTACTTCATTACACACTTGTCATGGAATATGATATTCTAATGAGCTATGCTATAACAGCTTTCATCGTTGCCTTTATTATAAGATTAGGCGACAAAGCAATGACATGGTCTTTCTATCTTTTTGGTAGCTTTCACATCCTCCTGATTATGCTTATTTTTATTAGCTCATTACAAGGGGCAATGGTTTCCTTCAATGGCATGGAGTCAGTTGCTGCATTGTATGAAAATGGCACATGGCTAGCTCAAGTACAGCATCGCCTGACAAACTTTTTGTTTTATCGCACGGAAGCTATTTTTATTATCCCTATGAATGTCTTTTTATTTATACTAGGTGTAAAGTTTATGCGTAACGAGGTTTTTTCATCGACAGACAAAGGACGTCAGGCTCGACACAAGCTTTTCAAAATCGGTGTATTCATTGGTATCCCTTTAAATCTACTTATTTTTATTCCTGGGGGACTTTTTGATTTTCCTGTTCGTTATTTATGTGCGCCGATTTTATCGATTGGCTATATTGGAATTTTAGGTAAACTGGTAGAATATAAAAGGCTAGATTGGCTTTGGCACCGCTTTGCAGATGTCGGCAAAATGTCTTTGAGCTGTTATGTCCTACAAAACGTGCTTGCGTCTATTATTTTTTATGGCTGGGGGCTTGGGCTTGGTGGACAATTAAATAGCATTCTTATTATTAGCATTTGGCTAGCTTTATCTTGCCTTCAACTAGTTCTAGCATCATTTTGGCAGCAGCAGTTTCATATAGGCCCATTGGAATGGATTCGGAAAAAAACTATTCAAGCCATGACAAAGCATTAAGCAACAAAGGATGGTGTAAGCAATAAAAATTTATCCCAGAGAGCAAGTAAAGCATTATTTAATCATCGATACCGTATCCTTGATTGTCCTGATAACAATGGTGTTATGGTCAAATTCAGAGCTCCCCTTCCTGGCTAAAATAGCTGTCTTAGGCTTGTACTTAGGTGCTTTCTATTTCGCTTTATGGCACCAGGATTGGAAGCTGCTTCTTGCTTCACTTGTAGGATTCGTTGTTATTAGCATCTTGGGTATTTACGAGGACATCTTCATGCTTATCTTCGGATTTACCTTTGCAGATTTATTAGGAAGAGCCAAATCTAAATGGCATATCGCTAGTGGTATGCTTGGCATTGCAGTCATGTTTTTAATCGTCATAAGGATGACCAAAGATTCCCTATTCCCCATTGAATCGCAGGTACTAGCACCCATGATGATCATTCAATTGGTATTCCCTGTTCTCATTTATTATGTAGAAAAGTCGAAGAATCTACAATCCGAATTAGCTGATGTCAATACCAAGCTCGTTCAACAAGAGGAAAGACAGCGTATTGCTAGGGATCTTCACGACACGATTGGTCATACCTTAACGATGATTAAAGTTAAAACAGAACTTACAACAAAACTTATTGATCGAGATTCTACAAGCGTTAAACAAGAACTAAATGATATATTAGCTACAACACGTACAGCCTTAAAACAAGTACGTGAACTAGTATCTGATATGAATTTTGTTTCGTTACATACGGAGCTACTTCACTGCCAGCAGCTTCTACAAAGTGCTAATATTACTACAACCATAAACAATCAATGCCCTAAAATCGTTCTTTCAAGTGTAGAGGAAACGATGCTAGCTTTATGTGTACGAGAAGCTACCACCAATATGCTCAAGCATAGCAAGGCAAAAAACTGCCACATTACGATACAATGTCAAAATAGCCAATATAGGCTTACTATCAAAGACGACGGGATTGGAATACAACAAAAAGGACTTGGTAATGGCATCAACTCGATGAAAGAAAGAATGTATGCTCTTCAAGGTGATGCCATGTTTGATGGGAATACACCGACAGGTACGAGGGTGTTATTCAGCATACCAATTCAAGATGGAAAGGAGCCTCCAACATGATACGTGTTTTGCTAGCAGAGGACCAACAAATGTTACGTGGTGCCTTAACATCCCTTTTGTCATTTGAACCAGATATTGAGGTAATAGCTGAAGTTTCAGATGGGCAAAAAGCATGGGACTACATCCAACAGGAGCTACCTGATGTTTGCTTAGTAGATATTGAAATGCCTAATCTATCAGGATTAGAGCTTGCTGAAAAAATTAAAGAGGCTCATTTACCCTGTAAAGTGATGATTGTCACAACGTTTGCACGTCCTGGCTATTTACAAAAAGCAATGGATTGTGAGGTGCATGGCTATCTACTGAAGGATGAGCCGATAGATTATTTAATTGCTACTATTCGAAAAATTATGCAGGGTGAAAAGGTTGTTAGTAAGGATTTAGCAGCTACCTTATTTATGAAGGAGCAAAATCCTTTGAATGAGCGAGAAATTGCCGTTTTACAGCTGGTGAAGGAAGGCTTGACCACTCATGAAATCAGTAAACAATTATTCTTAACAAAAGGTACTATTCGCAATTACTTATCGACCTCTATTCAAAAGCTTCAAGTTGAATCTAGACAGCAAGCTGCTCAAGTTGCTAGTGAGAAAGGCTGGCTATAACAAAAAATCTCGTCACGTTGAGACGAGATTTTACCTATTTGTGATTACTTTCCTTGCAAGACCGCATTGATACATTTGCCTTTGTCACCGGCAATATCAAAGAAGCCTATATCCCCTTTAAGCAACGGACTTATTCAGCACCTGCTGTGAAAAGGATATTTTCAATCTCTTTGAATCCTTGCTTTTTCGCATGCTGTAATGGTGTCACATTATCATTATCTGGTATATTCACATCGGCACCATGGTCAATTAATAATTGAACTACCGTTTGCTGTATCAGGTTTCCATTATTTAGAATAATCGCCTCCATCAATGCAGTCCATCCCAAACGATTCACATGGTTGACGTCAATAGTCGTATTGTTCAATAATTCCTCTATGACCTCGACATGACCATGCTCTGCTGCTGGAATTAATGCCGTTCCTCCATAGCGATTTACAATGGTAGGATCTGCGCCTGCTTGAATCGTGAGTTTTAATATATCCAGATAGCCTTCTGCACCTGCATATAGAAAAGGCGTGTTTAGTAAATCATCCTGAATATTGACATTGGCACCTGCATCAATTAATAATTTTACTGCTTCAACATCCTGATTGTACGTGGCAATCATTAATGCTGTTCGTTTTTTTGAATCCTGGGCATTGATATCCACCTTTTGATCCAAAGCATTTTGGAGCGTGTCCAACTCCCCTTTTTCTACTGCTTGAAACAATTGACTTGTCAAATCTGTAGCCATCTCCTCGTATCCTCCTTTATCAAGCTTTATAGCCTCAGTATCATTTGAGGCACATCCTTGAAGTACAAATGTTAAAGCTATGACGACTGTCTGCATTTTCTTCAATTGTCATACACCACCCTGTTAGGATGTCGCCATACTTTCTTTAGCGTAAGTGGTAATGTTAAATAATCCATTAACCCTTTCTTAAATAAGTCTAAAAATTCATCAAAAAAAATCCCATGTCATAATGAGAGGATAAAAACCCCTTCTATTACGACCAGATAATCTCTTTTAAACATTTAAGCGGTATCCTGCCCCCCACACAGTTTCCAAAAACTTTGGCTGAGCTGGATCATGTTCAATTTTTTCACGAAGCTTTCGGATATGCACCGTAACTGTGGAAACATCCGCAGCCGATTCATAGCCCCAGTTCCTTTCATATAGCTGCTCTTTACTTAATACTTGATTTGGATGTTTGACAAAAAACACGAGTAAATCAAATTCCTTTGTGGTAAAGGCAATTTCTTCGCCATTCACGAAGACCTTTCTGGCAGATGTATCGATTGTAATGCCATGTATGGACATCATATGGTTCGTTTGCTGGTTTGTGGCTAGACGCTCATATCTTGATAAATGTGCCTTGACCCTAGCGACAAGTTCACTTGGACTAAATGGCTTTGTAATATAATCATCTGCCCCTAGACCAAGACCACGAATTTTATCAATATCCTCTTTTTTGGCTGAAACAAATAATATTGGGATGTTGTTCACTGCACGAATCTGTTTACAAATTTCAAAGCCATTCATCCCAGGAAGCATAATATCCAAAATAATTAAATCATAATCACCCTGTAATGCATGTTTCAGACCATCATCTCCATTATGCTGTATGTCTACAGTAAAATCATTGATCTCTAAATAATCACGTTGGAGCTCCGCAATGCTCACTTCATCTTCAATTAGCAGTATTTTTTTCATTTTCTCTCACCTCTCCTCAGCCTTTTTCAATGAAATGAATATGCTAGTCCCCTTTGTTAATTCGCTCTTCGCCCAAATATCGCCACCCATTTCAAGCACGATTTGTTTTGCAATAGCCAACCCTAAACCACTGCCTCCTGTTTGTGAATTTCGAGAGGGCTCCGCACGATAAAAACGATCAAAAATATACGGTAAAGCTGTCGGGTCTATGCCCATACCATTGTCTGTTACTTGTATAATTGCATCTTCTACTTGCTCATGCAGAGAAATAATAACTTGCTTGTATGGTTTATCCATATATTTTTCACTATTGCTTAATAAATTTGACAGTACTCGTCTTAATTTATCACGATCAGCCATGGCAAAAAGAGCTGAACCCGCTGATATATATTGTATATGAATGTCTCTTGCAATAAAGTCAAAGCTAGCATCCTCCACATAATCGTGCATATATTGATGAAGATTCACACTTTCCATTTGAAAAGGAATCTTCTTTAAGTCTAATTTAGAAAATAAGAAGAGCTCATCGATTAATAAATCCATATCCTTTGCCTTCGTATAGATGGTTGTTAAATATTTATCCATTTTCTCCTCTGTATTTGCCACGCCATCTTTAATCCCTTCTACATAACCAATAATTGAGGTCATGGGCGTTTTTAAATCATGCGAGATGTTTGATAATAATTCTTTGCGATTTTCTTCATATTGAAGCTGAAGTTTGACGGATTCCTTTAGCTTTACTCTCATTTCCTCAAATGATCGATTGAGCTGACCAATTTCATCATTCGAGCCAGAAGTAATTTCAAAATCTAAGTCTCCTGATTTAATTCGCTCAGCACCCTCCCTTAAAGCTGTAATTGGATTAATGATACTTCTAGATACTAGATAATTTAATAAGCCAATAATCATCATAAATAATAGAAATAAAATACCTAGAAGAATAGGTAAAAGCTCTCGTGTTAATTCCGCATGGGAACTAACCTCTCTCAAAACAAAAATACTCCCCTCTGATTTGTCAGGAAAATAAAAATCGAACTTAACATACGTATAAAATGCTTGATTAATCATAATTGTGTCGCGTGAATTAATATTGGTTGCTTCAAAACCTGGTAAACTTTTTAGCAATAATTTTTCATGATCTTTCTGTGATGCATAAACAATTTGATGATCTTTTCGCACAACGGTTTCAATGGATGGTGCATTTATTTTCTGTAGCTGTTCGATGTCTAATAGCTGCAGGGGATTATTTTTTGCCAGTAATTTTAAATCGAGAAAAGCATTTTCTTCTACTGTTGTTAAAGGCTTTTGTACATAGGATTTTTTGTAAAAATGCTCAATTGCTTTGACATCACCTGTTATCGCAAAGGAAAAAAGAAAAACTGATGCTAATAAAAGCGTGATAGCAATAATAATTACCCCTACATAAGATAGCAAAAACCTTGTTTTAATGGACATAGGCATTCCCCCAATATACTGAAACTATTAGCAATGTATCATACAAATCTTAAAACTTTATAAAATCATGCTGAAAAATCTATAAACAATTCATCAATAATATAGTATTCCGCTCTCTAACGAAAAAAAGATACGGCACATTCTCTGCAATGCCGTATCAAATATTATTTTTATTTAACCTCTTCTGCTCTTAATTTCTTCTTTGTTTGCCAGCCTAAGATTATGAATTCAATCAACACCACAGCAATCAATGAGGCACCAAACAATGGCATTAAAATTCCTAAAAGTATGAGGAAACTAACGAAAGGTATTGAAATTTTATGAGAAATTTGTGGTGGCGCAGATAGCTCCCCTTTTTTCTTCCGTAAAATCCATGTGCGAATTCCCCATGCAATCACTGCTAAAAAGGCTAGACAGACAACAAGGTTTAATAACTTATTTGGCCATCCGAACAAGTGACCTTCATGTAAAGGAATTCCCCATGTAAAGAACTTAGCCAACATACCATAATCCTCGTAGTTAACTTGATCAATAAACTTGCCGCTATATTGATCAAAATACATAGTTGCTTCTTCTGTGGGCTTGACATCGAGACCTGTTACACCAGAGTTACTAGCCTTTGCTACTGTATAGATGCCCTCAGCATTTGAAGGATAAATAATCGAATAAGGCTTGGCGATATTCATGGCAGTAATTTCTTTTTCAAGATTAGCGATCGAAATTTGGTTGTCGTTTGTATAACGGACAGCGCCTCCACCATGATGCTGAGCATGTTCACCCTCAGATGTTGGTGCTTCTAATTGACGGGTTGCCCATGGAATTTCAGACACATCAGAAGTTGGTGGCTTTTGCTGTAATAATGGGTAACCGAAAGTTGGGCTTTCTGACGCTATATCAGCAAGTATCGAACCTTGAAAGGCAGACCATAAAAGCCCTGTAGAAATGAACATCACCATTGGAATCGTAATGATCGTCCCAACAAGCGCATGGTATCTTTTACTTTTTTGTCGTTTATTTTCAGACTTGGGCTTTTTCAATAAATTCCCTTTAAAGGTCATATAAAGTCCTGACAGTAATAAAAAGATCGTCCAGCATGCCGCTAGTTCTACTAAATAATTGACAAATGTACCACCAATAAATAGGGAGCTATGCGTATTTCTCATAATATTAGAAAATGTGTAATTGGCATCCTGACTGCCTACCATTTGATTATTGTCATCTAAAAATACGTATTTCTCTTCTTTCCCATTTGATAATGTTAAACGAGTATTATATGGTTCTTCTAACATAATCACTTTAGTAGTAGAATATCCTGCAAATGCAGCTTCTGCTTTTTCTACGGCTTCATCAATTGTTAAGACCTCTTCTTTATGACTTTTGCCAAAGAAGTAATCATCATATAACTGATTCTCAATATCTGTGAAAAAAAGATAACCAATTCCACTCAATGTTAGTGATAGAAGCAATGGCGTAATAAAAAGTGCTGCGAAAAAATGCAGTCGCCAAAATCTTTTATAAAGTAAATTTTTCATAATTAATCTCCTATTTCTCTATTTATAGCAGATTAATTATATAAATAAAAAGTGAAATATGAATGAAGTACTAAAGGCGGTTTTATGACAAACAAATGTATTCCAATTGGTATTATTATTATTTACACCATTAAAAAAGCTACCTCAAACAGCTGCAAGGTAGCCCAAAAAATATTCTATCCTACTAATTCTTTCATAACATTGGCATATGCAGCTAAAATAGACTGCTCATGTGCGCCATCATGTCCAAGATATTGTTCAACAAGCTCCTTTAGTGGTTTTGCAGCATAAGGCTCTTGCATAATTTCAAATTTTAATAAGCTTTCATAGTATTCAACGACTTGTGGATTCATGTGGACCACTCCTTTAATTTTTTACATAAAAAAACATCTTTCCCTCATCAGAAAGATGTCTACTATGACAAATACACGACATAATACAGTGATTGCCATGGTGAAAAAAGCTTTCTATTAAACATAGAAGCTACCTGTTTTGCAATCATCGTACTATGAGCATGCAGGAGAATTTCTCTAGTCACACTCAACACCCCCTATCCTCGTAGGTTTTTTGGTTGTACTAGATAAAGGCAGGTCTCCTGGCTTATGTTCATCACACCTTTCACCTTCCCATTACAATACGTAACAGTGGTCCATTGAAACGTGCTCCCATTTACAGTTGCGGGACAGCGTCGGATTCCCACCGAACTTCCCTTTTAAACAAATCGAAAAATCCAATTTGTACCTCTATCTTATTATTCCGTTTTTATTATTATACCATAAAGGTTTGTGTGCACTGACACAATCCAGATAGATTACTAATATCTATAGATATCATATCTACTGGAAACAAAGCTGTAATCGATAATGTACCAATGCATGTTGCTGTTGAAATTAAGAAAGCTATTGAAAATTTTAAGGCAATACAAAAGGAAACTTCCTCTGCACCAGCTGTAGCTCCAAAAGAAAAGGATATGTACGATGTTGCTGACGAAATCCGCGAATTAAAGGATTTATTAGATGCAGGAATTTTAACACAAGACGAATTTGACGCGAAGAAAAAGCAATTGTTAGGAATCTAGGTCACTCAAAATTAGTGGCTTTTTTCATTACAACTAAAAAAGGCCAGCTCGCCTAAATAAGATTTGCTGGTCTTTTGTATGTAACTAAATAAATTTTCTTGCTTAAGCACTATAAATATTATTTACCTCTGACTTTAAACTTTCTACAAATTCAATTATTTGTTCCATTTTTACTATTAGACAAAATGCCGGACCACATTCTCTTGGGCCAAAATGATACTTTTCATTTGCATCTAATACAAAAATTAATTTATAACGAGTCTCCGATTCAATTCTTTCATGTTCAGGAATTTGAAGAAAACCGTGCTGGGGATAAAAATAATTTCCATAATGAGGGATATGGTAAATACTCAATCCTGGATCTTTAGGCTCTAAAATACTCAAATGAATACTATCAAGAAGTTTCAAATCTTCTAACAATTTGAAAAAATCTTCCTTTAAACAGGCAATTTCCTTATGTACCTCGGGAAAATCTCGACCCGCTCTGAAATAAATACAGAATTTCACACTTGAATCATTGACTAATTTTAAATTTATTTCAACTTCGCAATTTGGTTTACTAGAGTAGTCTTTTAATACTGCCATAAGTAAATCTCCTTCTTTCTAATTTAATAGTATGATGATTTGTTAAATTAAGTGCAACAATTGCTTTATAACCTGTTAGCATCTTCCATGATAGTTTAACTTCAAAGTGTGGACGGTCAATGTTACCTAACCAATCGCCACCCAAAGTAATACCAGCTTGCCTGCAAACCCCTACTCGATTTAGTATTGTAACATCATATGTCCTTCATAGATAATAAATAACAATTACATATTTTTTATGGAAGCATACGGTCTACAATTAAATCATGGTTCGATTCCTTGAACCGAAGTTAAAATAATTTATTGTCTAAATTATTCCTAACGAGTAAATACTAAAATATGTAAAGTCAATTCCTATGAATACATTCTGATGAATAATATCAGTCCCCTCATTCATAGCAATTGTTTATTTTAACTTATTGTTTTGATGAATTACCAGTTAAATTATTAGCTACAGCTTGTAATGGCTGAGTCATTTGTTGAGCATTCTGCAGATTTAATTTATTCGAAATATTATTTGTGAACTGTTGAAGATTACCATTTTGAAATCCTCTAGCCACACCCAAAATAACAGCTCCAATTACACCCCATGTAAGAAATCTCATTAAAAAAGCCTCCTTATGCTAAATATTTTGAATCAGGTTTAGTATTGGGAATCAGGCTAATACTATACTGCACATTTTTTGGGTTATTATTGTTGATACTCTAAAGGCAACATCATCCCCACATTAAAAATTGTTGCTTCATGTATTCAAAATATTTACTCCTTATGCATAAAATAATTTTGGTACCACATACTTTATGTGTAGACTTAAATGCTAAAAATTGCTTATTGACTAAACTGGTATCTCACATTACTCCTAGCAGTTATTCTACTCTCTACCTCAAGCCCTACACATCGACAAACATCCTATTCATGTTAACCAACCATAAAAAATAGCCCCCTTATCAAATCAATAAGAGAGCTGTATATAATTCATAATCTATCATTTATCTCCAACTGGCTTTAATGAATTCACCGGAATCCAAACATTCGCACCGTGAGCGTTATTTACATCCACACCTACAAATAGATAGCCATTAATTTCCTCACCCCATGAAATTACAATACTCCCCTTTTTATGCATTGTTTCAGATTTAGCTCCATTTAATGGAGTACTTTTCCCACCTGCATCTTTTGATAGCTCAAAAAGTACATCTCTTTTTCTCGACATTGTCTCAGCGATTTTAATGTCTGTACCAGGATACTGATAACACTTACCGCCAGAGCAATATGAAAGTAGTTGTCCATTATTTGTAATAGAAATATTCCCATCGCTTCCTTTGAACCACGTTCCATAAGATCCGGCACCATAAATACCATCACGATTAATAATGATATAAGTTGGATTGTTATAGAAAGATGAACGAATTTTTATTGGTACTTCTTTGAAAACTACCAAATCTGTTGCTTGTACCCGATATTGCCCCATCTGGTAGAATGTTTTGCCATCATATTTTTCAATATCATACGTTTTAAAGAAGTTATTTCGCTTTACCACTAACGAATCAAACGTACCATCCGAATTTTTTTTGTATACCTTGATGTCTTTTTTAAAGGTCATTTTTCCTGTTTGGTCTTTTACAACCTCTGCTCCATCATACATTACTTTTGCTTCTGATTTTGTTGGATTTACTACTGCAAATACAAATGCTGCTAGTAACACAATAAAAAATTTTCTCATTATTCTCCCCCTCGTATTTTAAAAAAACATAATCTTAGTATTATATACTAGTAATCTCATGTTCTACCAACGAATGTTAAAAATCCAACAAAAGTAATATAATCTCATAATCTCGGAATCTTATTTATATTTCCCTGTTCCCATTTCTATTATTATTCCAAATTAAAAACTAAAGCTACCCTTTAGCTCAATAAGGTAATTTACAAATGCCTATTGAGGTGTGAGACTTCACTGAAAGAAGTTAAAAACAAACTTTTTTTGATTTCAAGACTATGTTACCATATGAGGAAATATATGTTTCGGGAGGAATACATATGAAATGTAATAAAATCAGAATACTACTATTAATATGTTTACTCATTATCTTAGTTTTATCTGCTTGTAGTAAAGAAAATGATACAGGTTTCGATGATCAATTTATTGCTGATTTAAAAGACTATATTCAAGTAGAATGGGAATATAAAAACATAGAAGAGAATAATATTATTAGTTTGATTAATTTACATGAATCACAAACTCACTCATTTCTAAATTCTAGTGATGAAATAAAAGAAACTCTTGCACAACAGCTAGTATTCTATGAAGATGCAACAAATTATTCAGATATTAAAATTGATTTCAATCCTAAAACAAGCTCGCCAGAGGAAAAAGAAGTCTATGATGCGATAGACGATTTTAAAACCAAAAAACTCTATCATTACTCTTCAACTACCAATTTAGTCGATACAATTAATCAAGTTCCTATACAAAATGCTAAAGAAGAGTATGAAAATTCCTTACGTGAACTAGATAAATCATGGGATCTTATTAAATCTCTTTCAGAAAAGTATAATTTGAATATTTTTGGAAATGAAGAATGAACAATTTTTTATAAATTAATCAAAGAAGCCTCGTGTTACCTAATGTATAGGGCAAATTCATTACCTTACTCGTCATCTATTTCAAATTTATACTTTTATCAATCACGTCTTGCTGACTAGCTTGCATGTAATTGCATACAAGAAAAGTGCGTCCGAAATTTTATTATTTTGGACGTTTTCCATTAAAAATCTCATAAACTATACATAAAAACAGTTGATTGTAAATATTTTACATTAAATATATTTGCATTCCATTTATGTTTAATATACCCTATGTATATAGACATCTTTTTACAAGGCGTCAATACAAATCAGAGGAGTGCATTAAACATGACAAAAAAAATTAAGAAAAACAAAAATGAAGAAGCTGTAGCTGAGAAAAAAACAAAGAAAAAAGCTGACAAAAAGAAACTTGAGAAAAAGTTAGCGAAGAAAAAAGCTGAGAAAAAAATTGCAAAGAAAGCTGCTAACAAAAAAGATAAAAAGAAAAGCAGTAAGAAAGCAGCCTAACAAAAAAAGTAGCTGGAGAAAACGAATGGTTATTCTCCAGCTACCTTTATGTGGATTAAAAATATGTCATAATATGCAGTCATACTACTATCTCACTCAGCAAGCAAAAATAGCGCCCCATATTAAAAACTTCTAATAGGATCTCATTTCCCACAAAAAAACAAAAAACACCTCCAAAAGATTTTAATATTCTACTAATAGTGTCTAATAGTGGCGTTACTTGCACACTATTCCTTTTAATTTTAATATGGAAATTTAAATTACATATTTAAATCCGAAAGTTCCATTTTTTAATTGCAAATAAAAGTAAAGGTTGATTCGTTTTCTCTTCTTTAAAGGTGAAATATTGCAAAAACTAATACTATTAGTTAAAATTGAAATGTAATTAGTTTTCGAAGGAGGTATTGTCTAAAATGAAAGTTACGAATATTGGTACGGTGTTTCAATTGTCATTTATGCCAAGAATATTTCCTGTTAATTGTTATTTTGTAGAAGAAGAAAGCGAGCTTACCCTTATAGATACAGCACTGCCTTATAGTACAAAAAGTATAATCAATGCAGCAAAAAAAATCGGAAAACCGATTACAAGAATTATCATTACCCATGCACATAGTGATCATATAGGAGCACTAGATATGTTAAAAGAATTATTACCCGCTAGTCAGGTATGCATTTCTTCAAGAGATGCTTTATTGTTGGAAGGGATTAGTACCTTACTACCAAATGAAAAAAACACACCCATCCGAGGAGGCCTTCCCAAAAATATTAAAACCAAACCGGATTTATTACTGGAAGAAGGTGATCGTGTTGGTTCATTAGAAGTGATTTCAACACCAGGTCATACCCCTGGTTCCATCACTCTTTTCGATACACGTAATCAAAGTTTAATTGCTGGAGATGCTCTCATAACAAGAGGAAAGCTAGTTGTATCAGGTATGATGAATCCGTTATTCCCATTTCCTGCCCTAGCTACATGGGATAAAAATACGGCTCTTGAAAGCGCAAAAAAATTAAGCGAATTAAACCCAAGTTTACTTGCTGTGGGACACGGAAAGATGTTGATGCAACCACAGGAGCTTTTAAAAATAGCGATAGCCGAAGCAGAAAAAATTTTTTACAAATAAAATAGGAGATGAAAATAATGTCCCGTCGTATGAAATTAGAATTATCTATTATTTTAAAAAAAGCAACGGATATAATTGATAAACAAGGATTGGACCAACTTTCAATCGGACTATTAGCAGAAAAATTGGACGTGCGACCGCCTTCTTTGTATAACCATCTTGATGGATTACATGAATTGAGGCAGAAGTTAGCCATTCAAGGTGTAAAAAAACTTAATGAATATATGCTTCAAGCTGCAGTTGGACGTTCAGGTGATGATGCCATTCGTGCAATTAGTAAAGCATATATTCAATTTGTTCGAGAGCATCCCGGATTATATGATGCTAGCACTCGCTTTCCTGATTCTAACGATCAAGAATTACAGCAGGCCCAAAGATCTGTTGTACAACTAGTCCTTCAAGTGCTAGATGCCTATAATTTGCAAGAAGAAATGGCGATTCATATGGTCAGAGGATTACGAAGTATTCTACATGGATTCACTTCTATTGAACAGATGGGAGGATTCGGTATGCCCCTTGATTTCAATAAAAGCTTTTCAATCTTATTAAATACCTTTATTGAGGGCATTCATGCAGTTACGCTTAATGAAGGCAAATAAATGACTAAGTGATAGGAAAAACATGACCTCTCAAGGAAGTCATGTTTTTAATTACAATGCAGATTGTTGTACCTGCTAGTGAAGGGTTTTTGCCGCTGCAATACTACTATCCTTCAATATTGTAGTTCTATCCATCTTTTTGGCTAGTCTATCCGTCACTTTTAATGTTCTTTCCACTTGTCAATCAATAAGTTTTTTGATATTTTAAAGTTAGTTATTCAACTAACTAATTAAACTAGGAGGAATTTTAATGGCAAAACCAACAGGTATAGCAAAAGCAGAGCTATTAACAGCAGCCAAGCAATGTTTAGTCCACAATGGTATTGAGAAATTCACATTGAAGGCTGTTGCAGAGCAAGCTGGCGTGACACAAGGCACCATTTATTATCATTTTAAAACGAAAGAGCAAATTTTACTTGAAATTATCCAAAGCATTTGTCAAGATTCCTGGAGCGAGCTTTCAGTAGCAAGCAAAGAATTTATTCAAATTGCACTTCAATCAGCAAAGAGCCGTTACGAAAATAATGTCTTTTATCATAAACTATTTTTCACCTTGATTGTTATCGGCTTTAATAATCCCTCCATTAAACAGCAAATTGCTGATATCTTAAAATCTGAAAATGAAAGTCTATTCAAAGCTCTTACAAAGCTATGGGAAAAGTCACCAATAAAAGGTGTCTCGTTGGAGAGTTGGAGCATTTTCTTTAATGCGCTAATGGATGGTTTGGCTTTGCAGGTCATGGTGCTAGAGGACTTTCCAATCGATCAGTTTTATGAAGAACTCGAAAAAATAGTCATTACACTTTATCAGCTAGGAAAATAATTTTTTAGGAGGTAAAACAATGCCATTCTTTTTGCTCTGGGGATTTTTTATTTGGCTAGCAGCAAGCGCGTTTTTTAGACTCGCTGGTCCATTCTTTTTTACGCTTGAGCACCCTTTAATTATTATGTGTACATATCTTTTTGTCGTTCCGGTAATTTGGATGGTGACAATCCCTATTTATTCAATAAAAAATTGCACAGGCATAAGACGTTTACAAGCAGCCATTTATATTGCACTGCCTGGTATGCTAATAGATGCTATTGTCCTACTATATTTTGATAAAATCTTCACCAATTTATCAGCAGACATGGATCGCTTTTTTGCCTCGTGGCTGTTATGGGCATACGCTTTGATTATACTTACTGGATGTGCAAAAAATCCCTTTCGACTACAATTTAAAAGGGTTTATTAAATCATTCTAGAATTAGTCATTATAGATCAATTTCGCCTTGGCGTAATTGTTGCTGTCGCTTTGCTTTCGCTACAGAAAACATTTGTTGCTGTCGCTTCGCTTTCGCACAGATAACCAATGCGTCCGGATTTTAAATTGTGCCTGCACAATTCATTCCTTTGAAAATTCGTGACATCCGCCGGGGGCTTTGGGCCAACAGATGTTTTTTTGTGCGAAAGCGTAGTGCTAACGCAGCGGCAGCAACATGATGTTTTTTGTGCGAAAGCGTAGTGCTAACGTAGCGGCAGCAACACGATGTTTTTTGTGCGAAAGCGTAGTGCTAACGCAGCGGCAGCAACATGATGTTTTTTGTGCGAAAGCGTAGTGCTAACGCAGCGGCAGCAACACGATGTTTTTTGTGCGAAAGCGTAGGCTAACGTAGCGGCAGCAACATGATGTTTTTTGTGCGAAAGCGTAGTGCTAACGCAGCGGCAGCAACATGATGTTTTTTGTGCGAAAGCGTAGTGCTAACGCAGCGGCAGCAACATGATGTTTTTTGTGCGAAAGCGTAGTGCTAACGCAGCGGCAGCAACATGATGTTTTTTGTGCGAAAGCGTAGTGCTAACGTAGCGGCAGCAACATGATGTTTTTTGTGCGAAAGCGTAGTGCTAACGTAGCGGCAGCAACACGATGTTGGCACTCAGTTGTTGCCACAGGACGTGGCATTCATAGACTGAGTTCCGCTATTTCAGTTGGTGTTTCGACACCCACTGAAACCATCTCATCACCTGTAGAGGTGGGAGTCTTCTGCTGAATGAAGATAAAATTATATATGTGAAGGTGGGAAAAAAATGATTATTGGCTTGCATCATGTTCAGATTACCATACCACAAGGGGCTGAAGCACAGGGCAGGGATTTTTATTGTCAGGTTTTAGAATTGAAAGAGATTGAAAAACCTAATTCCTTAAAAGGAAGAGGTGGATTTTGGCTGCAAGTAGGAAATATGGAGGTGCATGTTGGAACAGAGGAAGGCTTTAATCGCTTCACAACTAAATCTCATATTGCCTACCAAGTTGAAGATATAACATTCTGGAAAGCTAGATTAGCAGCGCACTCCATAGAAATAATTGAATCCATTCCAATCCCAAATTTTGAGCGCTTTGAATTTAGAGATCCCTTCGGAAATCGTGTGGAAATGATTCAACAATTATAACCTTTCGAGCAGCCAGTTTACAATTGGCTGCTTTCTATATGCTACATTTCAATTGATGCTAAATTAAAATCAATTTCGCCTTGGCGTAAATGTAGCTGCCGCTATGCTTTCGATACAAAAAACAATGGCTGAATGAAGATCAATACATCCTATTGAAACATTTGTAATGAAACTGTAAATTCCAGCGATGAAGCCTTTTATATCAAGCTATTAGGGCAATTACCAGCAATGCGTGGTAACATTTACCTCGAAGAAGCCTTGCTTTTTCATGCTACGATTAATTCCAATGGCGAGCCAAAATAGGATTAATCCTAGCATTAGCTTTAGGAGGTAACTAACAACATGAATAAACGATTTTTAAGCACTACACTAGCATTATCAATAGGTTTTACTACATTAGGAATGGTACAGCCAGCTGTTCAGCCAATAGAGGTCGAAGCTGCTACTATTAATAATCTCAACAATCAACAGGCTGTTGCTGCAAAGGCAGAGCAACTAATTCAAACTGGTAAAAGTTTAATTGGAAAGGCAACATACAGCAATACGGTATACAAGCCTACATATCCATATAAATTTTCATGTGCTTCATTTTTGATGTACATTTTTGAGAAAAATGGTGTCGATCTTGCAACGTACAATGAAGATTATATGATGAAACAAGGAACATATGTAGCTAAAAATCAACTACAAAAGGGTGATTTATTATTCTTTAAAAGTAAAAAAACTGGTACTGATCCTGATCATGTAGGCATGTATATTGGGAATAATAAAATCATTCACATGGCTGATTCTAAACAGAACATTGTAATTTCTGATTTAAACAGCAAACCCTATTATACAGAAAATTATGTAACAGCCCGCAGAGTCTTACCTACCCTACTTTCTGCTAACCCTGCAACAAAGGGTGATAAAGTTGTCGAAAACGCTTATAGCTATAAAGATAAAGTGACGATGAGTTCAACGATTAATGAAAAAAATCTCCGTTTTACAGGCCCTGGATTTGTCGAGTATGTTTACCGTAAAAGTGGTGTACAACTTGGTACAACCAATTTAAAAGAGCAAATGAAATTAGGAACTACGGTTTCACGTTCAAATTTAAAGAAAGGCGATTTAGTATTCTTTAATAGTACCCCAGGATCTCAAACACCTTCAATGGTAGGCATATATGCAGGAGATTATCGTATTATGATTCCTAATTCAAATGGAATTATTACTAGAGTAATGTTCGTCGATTATTATGATAAGCATTATATTACTGCTAAACGTGTTTTTTCAAATTAACAACAATTCAATTTGAGTGAAAGACTATGACAAAAGGTTATAATCTTCTTTAGTTGATACTATAGAATAACTATATAAAGAAGTATTCCTCCACGAGGGTACTTCTTTTTTTAAGCGTTAAAAAACATGACAGAGGTAATATTTAATGGCAAAGTTTTTGTCTATGAATAATTTATTTGAGCGAGGTATGACCCGCTTCCAACGCCAGTGGAACGAAGAGACAAATTTCACGTCCAATGGCAAGTTATCTGTGCGAAAGATAGCAACAGCAACAACGAGTCGGCCTCACTGTCGATTTTCTTTCGCACAGAAGATATTTGAGGCTACAATCCTATTTATTGCTTAGGCTTCATTTTGATACAAAATTTCATCTAGCTTGTTATTTTTCTTTCAATTGATTGGCAAACTGTATCATGGATCGACTCGACATTGGTCCTTTTATTAATACAATCGTTTCAGAATCAAGCTGGGATTTTAGTAGATCCAAAACACCTGCGACATCCTTAAATATATGAATTTCTGCCTTCGAGCCTTCCTTTATCGCTTGCTTTGCGATATGCTCTGCTCGATTGCCAATGGTAATAAGCGTATGAATATCTCTTTTGGCAACCAACGAGCCAATTTCTCGATGATACTTTTCCTCAAACCTACCTAATCGTTTAATATCTCCTAAAATAAGAATGACTTTCTTTCCTTTCCCTATTGTATCTAATACTTTTAAGGCTGCTTCAACAGAAGTTGGATTATTGGTCCATGTATCATCTACTATTGTACTTTCTCCCATGCCCGTTGAAAATTCTAGATGTCTGGCCATTGGTTTAAATGTTCTCAAACCAGCGATGGCTGTATTGAACGATAATCCCATTTCCTTTGCCGCAGCGATAGCTGATAAGGCATTGTATACTTGGTGTTCTCCATAGCCAGGGACAAATACATTATACTTTGCACCTGACACCTGCAGTACAAACTTCATGCCATTTTTCATAAATTGTATGGTAGTGGCTTTATAGTTTGCCTGTTCATGTACACCAACGGTAATAATTTTCCCTTTGAAAGTATGCAAGGGTATTTTTTTGGTATTTTCATCATCTGCATTAATAATTAATGTGCCACCTTCTGAAATACCTTCTAAAATTTCCGCCTTTGCTTTTATATAGCCTTCAAGATTTCCACATCCATCAAGATGATGCACACCAATATTTGTAATAATACCAATGGTAGGCTGATAGATCATACACTGATGTTTAATATTTCCTGTATTTCCTAAACCTAATTCAAATATGGCTGCTTCTGTTGACTTATCGATTCCCGTTAAATACGGTAAGGATTGGCGAGGTTCATTTTTACTGCTAACAGATGCTTGAACATTCCATTCTCGACTAGCAATATGCTTAATCATTTCTTTTGTTGTTGTTTTTCCACAGGTCCCTGTCAAAGCAACCACTGGTATTTGAAATAGATTTCGATAATAGTCAATAAATGTCCAATATGCCTGCCCAATGCTTTTCACTTGGATAACAGTTGTATTGGCTAATGCATTTTTTAATTCTGCTGACGATTTATCTGAAATAACTAGCGCTGGACCTTTGCGATCTATCTCCTGCCAATTGATAGTATCTCCCCTACTTACAAACATGAGCGTATGACTTTGAGTCAAATCATGCCGGTTATAATAAATTGCCTGCTTGACAGACCATTGTTCAGAACCGCACAATAAATCCCCTTGCAATACCTTCCTTAGGTCTTTTACATTTATTTGTTGCAAATTTACTCTTCCCCCTTTCTTTGAAATACATCGCTAAGCTAGCGAGAAGTGAAAACAAATTTTATTAAAATATTGTAATGAATTGATAACCAAACTATTCAGGTGGTAATCCTTTCTTTCTTTTTAGATCTGTTGCTAAATTAGAAACCTGCTTACTATACATATCTCCTTTAACAAGAAGAATCGTATTTTCGTCCACTATATCTTGTAATAGTTTATAGGCGAGCAAACTATTTTTAAATGTATAAACTGGTGAACTAAGCCCTAAGTCAACAGCATGATCTGCCATAATTCGTGCATGCTCTCCGATAGTAACTAGAACATCTACACCAATTTGATGAATCAATTCTCCTGCCTGCTCATGAATGATATATCCCCATGAGCCTAAATCGGTAATTGTTCCAATGACTGCAATTTTCTTCTTGTCCTTTCCAAGCGCCTGTAAAACTTTTAAAGCTGCCTCCAACGAAGTAGTTGTTATACTCCAGGTATCATCTATAAGCACGGAATGATTAATACCTTCAAATAACTGAAGCTGCTTATTCAGATGCCGAAAGGATTGTAGTTGTTTTGCTGCCATTGGAATGGTTATACCTATTTCATAAACAGCTGCAATAGCTTCTAATGCATTATATACTTGATGTTCACCAAACCCTGGTACAAATACCTCAAAGCTCTCGTTATTATAGATAATTGTAAATAGCATTCCATGACTATGATAGCGAATATTGACAGCTCTAAAATCACAAGATTCATGCTTTCCTATTTTAATAATGTTGCCGTGAAATCTTGAAAAATCTATTTTTTTGGTGTTCTTATCCTCAGCATTAATAATTAATGTGCCCTTTGGATGAATAATATCTAGCATTTCTCCCTTTGCCTGGATATAGCCCTCCAATGTTTTACAATAATTTAAATGGTGTGCCCCAATATTCGTAATAATGCCGATTGTCGGTTTGAAATATTTTCCTGCCTTTGTTACATCTCCAGGTGAGCCAACAGCAGTCTCAAAAACAGCCGCCTCTGTTTCCTCATCAATGCTTAGTAAATATTGTAAAGATGCTGTCCTAGAATTACTGCTTAGAGTAGTAGCAGATACTTTTTTTTCTGCTGAAAGTATATGTTTAATCATCTCTTTTGTTGTGGTTTTACCAGAAGTACCTGTAATGGCTACTACCGGAATATTAAATTGATCTCGATAAAAGTTTACAAATTTCCAGTAAGCTTCATCTGCATTTGTTACTTTTATAGTAATGATTTGCCTAGGAATTTCATTATGACTGTATGACCAATCTGTAACTAACACTAGCGGATAAAGTGGTTCAAGACTTTTCCAATTAACAATACGTTTACTCGTAAAAAGAGCCGTATTTGTTTTTTTCACTTGCTTTAGTCGATAAGCCCCGTGCTGAATCAATGTTTCCTCGGATCCTTGCACTAAATTGCCTGCAGTTATCACTGTTAAGTTCTTCACCGTAAGAGGCTTCATATCAATTTCCCTCCCTTCCTAACTAGTATATGTCTGGTCATAAAAGTTGCTTGGATGTAGACAAGATACATAACTAGAGGAAAACTATTTCTTCGCATATATATAATTGTGATTAAGTATCTAAGTACCACTAAAAGGAGTGATATACCTGAAAACGATTATATTTATCGGTACAAACAAATCTGGGTCCAGTCGTGAAGCAACGAGAGCAGCAGAAAAAATGGGCTTTTTTACAGTACTTTTTACAAACAATGAAAAGCAATTACAGCAGAGAAGAGCCTATCCAGATATCCATAAAATGATTCTTATTGATACGTCAAAAATAGAAGACATGAAGGATGAAATTTATAAATTAACAAAATCAGGATTAGAAATAAAAACGATTGTTAGCTTTGTAGATCCCTATGTCCATATTGCTTCCATCTTATGTGATGAATTTTGTGATAACTATACATCATCAACTGCCATTGAAATGATGGAGGATAAAGAAAAAACTAGAAATTATTTAAAAAATCAATCCTATTCGCCAAAGTTTTTTCTTATCAAACCACATGAATCCGTTCCGACAAACCTAGAATTCCCACTGATTGTCAAATCTCCAAAGTCAACTGGCTCAAAGGATGTTTTATTAGCCAAGGATTCAAGTCAACTAAACAATCATCTCCGTTATCTTCGAAATAAGAATTTAGGAGAAACTATTATGATTGAAGAATATATTGATGGCCCTCAATATTTAGTAGAGGCAATTGTCTATAAGCGACAGCCTCATGTAATCGGTATTGTAGAGCAAGAAATTACACAAGGTAAACGTTTTATCATTACAGGCTATGGGGTTCTTGTAAAAGCTCCATCAGATATACAAGCTGGTCTTGAAGAAGTACTTCAATCCATTGTTACAATATTTAACATTGAAAATGGTGCGCTGCATTTAGAGCTTCGTTTAACAAAAAACGGCTGGAAGCTTATTGAGATTAATCCGAGAATTTCCGGTGGCGCTATGAATAATATGATTTTTGCAGCATTTGGCTTTAATTTAGTGGAAGAAACATTAAAGCTATTATTAGGGGAGCCTCCAAATATTCAGCCAAGACATAAAAAATTTGTCTACACAAAATATGTCATTGTCGAAAGTAAAGGCATTTTAGAGAGAGTTATTGGTAGAACCAGGGCATCTAAATCACCAGGTGTGGTAGATGTCTATGTGAAACCTAGAAGAGGAACATTGCTAACCCCTCCTCTATCCATGGGCCATCGCTACGCATATGTCATTGCAGAGGGTACCACATTGTCAGAGGCTAAACAAAACGCTGTCAATGCAGCCAAGGAAATAAAATTCATCTTAAAGGTCGCGTAAAAAAGGTGGGGGTACATGTATCCCCCACTGCTTTAAAAATATCCCGAGTAATTGTCCTTTTATATTTAGACAATTACTCGGGTTTTTTTACACCTTATAAGTGTCATCTAAAAATTTAACTGTCTCAAACATATTCGTTTTACTAGCACCCTTAACTAAAATGGTGTCATGTGGTTCGATTATTTTCTCTAACAGTGCATGGAGCTCATCTTTATTTAGAAAATGATAAACTTTCGCTGGGTCCATCCCTATTGCCTTTGCAGCTGCGCCCATTTCCTCCGTTCTAAAGCCATATGTGATAAAAAGATCTATGTCCTGCTCATAAACATATTCACCCAACTTACGATACTCTTCTTCTCGCAAATCCCCTAATTCCCGCATTTGACCAATGATGGCAATTTTACGTTTCTTCGCTATATTTGTCAGTACGTCAATCGCCGCACGCACACCCTGAGGATGAGAATGAACTGTATCATCAATAACAGTAATATTATCACGACAATTATAAATCGTAAGCCGTCTAGGCGGTTTTTTGAAATTCAGCCCTGCTTGAATATCTACTGGACTAAACCCTAAGGTATCCGCAACTGCGATGGCATTCAGGGCATTATAAACGTGATGTTCTCCTAAAATAGGAATATACATTGTTATTTCCTGTCCCTGAAGCTTTATTTTAAAGGTCATACCAACATCCTTATATTGAATATCATAGGCTTTATAATCTGCGGGACGATGAATACCAACCGTTATAATTTTCCCTTTAAATTGCTGTGTTTCTAAAAACTTAGAGTTATCATCATCTTTATTCAATATTAATAAACCACTTTGATCCATTCCATGAATTAATTCAGATTTTGCCTTTGCCACACCCTTAATATCTCCATCAAAATTACCAACATGCGCTAAACCAATATTTGTAATAATACTAATATTCGGTTGAATAATACTACAGTGATTAGTAATGATACCTGGGTAAGCCATTCCATACTCAAGCACTACCGCCTCATGAGAAGCGTTAATTTCCTCAGCATGTTTTTTTGTATGCTCAGTCGTATTCCAATAATCTTTTGACTCAAAAATTTTCCATTTTCTCGATAATATTGAGCCTAGAAAAGCTTTAGATGTTGTTTTCCCAGCACTTCCCGTAATAGCAATAATCGGTTTCTGCTGCTCTTTTGGTTGTGGTTTTTGTTTTTGTTGACTAATTCCTTTTTTCACTTGTTTTTGATTTTTCGCAAGATACATTGCATAGCGAATAGAATTAATCACAACATCTAGTTCTAAATAAAAAGCAGGAGGACAACCTGGTCGCCAGTTTACTTCATACATCCAAATTTTTTGTTGCTCATCTAAGCCCACATCAATCCCAATTTCATCAATCACCTCTCCAAATTGCACCATCTGAATTTCATCTAGGTGTTGAGCTAATGTTAAGGAGAAATGCTCTAGCATACGTCGAATATCAAAGGCCTCTTCCTTGAATTCCTGCTCCAAGAAAGGATCTAAATAATTCGTAAATCCTCCATTATTGATATTCGGAATAATCGAACCAGCAGGGGCAATTCTCGGATAAATAGTAGTGATAACCCATTTACCCTCGCCATTTTTTTGCACGTGAAGACGGAAATCATAAACCTGACCTGCCTTCGTTTTAGATTGGATATACGGCTGCATGATAAAGGTTCCTGTAGCAAGTTGCCCTTTAATTAATTCATCTAGCTGGTGCTTGGAATATACTCGTTTTTCACTATCCTTTCTTACCTCAAAATTCGTACTACCTGCTTTCGTTATAAAATAAATGCCTTTTCCCTTGCGACCGTCTATCGGCTTAAATACGACTTTTTTATAGTAAGTAAAAAATTTATGAAATAACTCAGCATTTTTTACAATTTCTGTCGGAATTAAATATTTATCAAATTCCTTTGCTTCCTTTAGACGCTTCATTACGTTCCATTTATTCCCTATAGAATGCGTTGTAAATGGGATTTCATCTTTTAATTTATCAATAATTTCCTTTGAAACTGATAATTTTTCTGGACTACCTGCATTATAAACTACATCTGGGAAAGGCATTATTTTTTCGAGCCATTCACCATTTTCATATACCTTTCCTCTTATGGACCGTTTGTTAAAATCTACGCTTTTTGGTGTAAAATAAAAAAATTGAGCCCCTTCCGCTTTTGCAACGGCTGCATATGCATATGACTTAATAACGGTTGTTGGGTCAAGTCGATGATGCAACATTCCGATAATTGTCATTTATCTCTCCCTTTCATATGATTCTCTCTCTAATCAATTCTGCCAATGCAAATGATTTAGTAGTTTTTATTACCATTTTGGTTCAATGATGAATTTCCCTTTTAGCATGTCAGGTTTTAATAATTGGATTGCAGATATACCACTTAATTCAATGGATTTTTCAGTGGATGTTCTTTCTAACCTCACAACATCAGCTATTAAATTTGTATCTTTTCCTTCATAATCATAGGCTCGTAGCAGTGAAACCGTCCCCCGACAACGCTCGATGTCAACACCCTCTATACGGAAATACTCTGTTTCAAACTGATTAACAGTATCCATTAATCGTAAATGTGAGCCATTATGTGTTATGAGAAAGAAGGGAATCGTATCACTTCCAACAATTTTCACAAGCAACTGACCAAAATATTTAGAATGAAAATCCTTCATGATATCCTGTAGAACCTTAATATCGTTTAGTGCTTCACATAGAAAATGATTTCTTCTTTTTTCATGATTCAATTTTCTCCAGCCCCTCCCACGACTTTTTGTGCCATCTGTTGAAGCTATAACAAAAGATTCAACCCCTCACGATATCATATGTAGAATGAAGGAATATGACGACTTTTTTCGTCATGTAAAACTCGAACTTCCTATTTTAGAATATTTTAAAAAATGCTCTAATAAAAAATAGAAAACTAAACAAATAATATCGTGCCATAGCAACTACACTGTTGTTATGGCTTTTCATCTATCTTCTTATTGTTCAATGTATAAATAATTTTTTACATTGTTGTTTACCTTTTTCCAGGTGAATCGTTATTTAATTAGGAGGGTTGATATGAATGAGGAATTTGGTACTCAATTACAAGAAAAATTAAAAGCAGTATACTTTACGCTGCTCAAAATGGGCGCTAATAAGCAGGATGCTGAGGATATATTGCAGGAGACAGCTTATCAATTCATCAAATACATAGACGGGATTGATGCAAATTATGCGGAAGCTTGGCTATACCGTGTAGCAATTAACAAATTTTACGATGCCTTACGAAAGAAAAAGCATGCGAACAACTATGTACTCACGTTTAACTTGCAGGATTTATTAGATGAACAAACACCTGAATCATACGTACTACAAAAAGAAGCTCAGACTACCATTCAACAAACATTAAGCATGCTTCAGCCTAAAGAAATGGAGTTATTAATATTAAAATATAGCGCTGAATTAACATTAAATGAAATCGCTATTCTTTTTCAAACCACAGACAAAAGCATTAAAACTCAGCTTGCCCGAGCACGAAAAAAATTTAGTGAGGTTTTCGAAAGGACTGGTGATTATGGAAAAAATATCAATTATTAATAACGATGAATCATTTCAACATTTAGTGAAAAGTGCTAAACAAAAGTCCGTAAAAAGAATCATTATCGTTTCAATAAGTGTTTTTATAAGTATTGTACTCTTATTATCGGGACTAATTGCCATGGGACAATATTTTATGTATAAGGAAATGGATAAGCAAACTTTGCAGAATTATACAGATAGCCTATTTACAGGCGCTAATATTCAAACAATTAATACTAACTACGATTATTTTTTCTTAGCAGGTACGACAAAATCCAATCAATTTAAGGATATTAATGGACATCAAATTAAATGGGGTACCATTGAGCATTTTTATACAATCTTAGGAACAAAAGCATATGTTGAAAATAATAGTAATCTAAATGGATACAATAATAGTTATCGAGTATTCCAATTTTATCCCTACACAGAACCAAAAATTGAAAACGATCTGTCTTATTTAAAAACTTTACCACCCTTCTACAATGTAGAGGTTGCTGTTTCCTTCACACAAGAAGTAACGTTTGAAGAGATGATTAAACAATTTCCTACTGCACAATGGGCATGGATTATTCAAAATGGGCTGCTTGAATCTATAGAGGAAGAAAAAGAGCATGCAGAGGAAATGAAAAAAGAAATGCCTACTTTTATACCCCGAAATTATGGTTTAGTAGATGGTGATTCAGCGTATGGCTTTCACATCTTAAAAGATCAACCGTTTCAGTCCGCGCAAAATTTTTTAGATGAAGTAGCTACATATGGTAATGATGAACAAGAAGCACTTGCTATTTTAAAAGAGAGAATAGAGGAGAGAGGTGAAGATGCAACAGGATTAAGTTTTCCATACCATGAAAAATTATACCAAGCAGAGATTATAAAAAATACTATTGGTGACGCAGATGAACATTCCTTAAAGGTTAGTGGTGCTGTCTTAACAGGAACAATTGAAAGCATCCTGCCCTATTTAGAAAACAATGTTGTACACCATATAAGTGTAGGCGTAATTCTACCATACTAAGGAGGTACAGGTAATGAGAATGTTTAGTTATCTATTTATACTTTTCGTTTCAATAGTCTCTCCCTATTTTATTATTCAGCATCAGCTACCAATTCGATTCATACAAATGGCTGCTGTCTTTGTAATCATGCATCTATTAGCACTGCTTATTGTACATGCTGTGCTTCCTAACTCTCGTAAAACAATATGCCTTTACCATACCGTTTTTTCAATTGTATTATTCGCGCCCATCTTCTATTGTAGTCAGGTGATATTTGATCAATCTATTGAAAATATTCACAGATTTTATAGTGTTATTCCAACTAGCTATGTCATCTTATTATTAACAGTTATATTTGCTATTAATTTATATAAGTTTAAAGATACTTCCAAATAAAAAAAACGTCCATTCATGTGGGCGTTTTCTTGTTGAGACACTATGATGTTGTATGTTGTTGATCTCCATGATTTAGTAGAATGACACCGCCAATAATCAAGACAATTCCAATAGCTGAGTATAGATTAAATAAATCTCCCCATATAACGATACCCACAATTACGGTAAGTGCAGTTCCTACTCCAGACCATATCGCATATGCCAGACTCAGTGGTAATGTTTTCAAGCACAAGGATAATGAGAAAAACGAAAGCCCATATCCGAATGCAACTGCTATTGATGGACCTAAAATGGTAAATGCCTCTGAAAGCTTAAGCATTGTTGTCGCAAATACCTCACTAATAATCGATAACGTTAAAAACAGATAACCTCTCAATTGTTATTCCTCCTTAATGTCCACCACCTGCTAGGTTAAGAACAATTACACCAATAATAATAAATAAAATCCCATAAAGTTTTTTTCGATTCATTAATTCCTTATAAAAAATCACACCAATAATGGCTGTTAATGCCGTTCCCACTCCAGCCCATATCGCATATGCAGTACCAATGGCTAAGGATTGCAATGTTAGGGAAAGAAAATAAAAAGCTGTACCATATCCAACTACGACACCTATAGACGGTAGTATACGTTTAAAGCCATCTGTTTGTTTTAACATTGAGCTGGCAAAAACCTCTGAGATGATTGAAATAAATAGAAAAGCAAAAGCCTTCATGTTTGATTGTCCCTCCTAACCCACTGTTTCAAAGATAGCCTCCATTATATCTTATTTATTCATAAATAAAGAGACCCTGGGAGCATTCTACTCTTAGGGTCTCTATGATTCTTCATCCTCTACATATTCTAGAATATCTCCTGGCTGACACCCCAATGCCTTACAGATTGCATTTAATGTAGAGAAACGCACGGCACGAACCTTTCCTGTTTTTAAATTGGATAGATTGACAATTGACACATCTACTTTTTCTGCTAGCTCACTTAGCTGCATTTTTCGATCAGCAAGCATTCGATCTAATCGAATAATTATTGTCATTTTTTCACTTCCTAAGCTGTTGCATCATATTCATCTTGTAAAAACGCTCCATATCGGAATACACGGGCAATCGTCCAAATGACTAATCCACATAGTAAAAGAGTCCAATTAACCCCAGTAAATTGGTAGGCTACCCCTTTGATTAATCCTGTATCGACCAGCAATTCTGCTAATTTAAATTGTTCAAAAATGGTGTAGGTTACATACGTACGGAATGCTCCAACTGTTAAGCTTAAAAAAACGATAGCATAAGCAATCCATTCCATTTTTCTACTATTCGTTCCTGAAAAAATAATTCCTTTGCTTAAGTTACTTAACACATTTCTAACTTGCACAACGATAAATAATAATAGTGCTATGTATATTGTAGCAGTAAATAATAATTTCATGACATTCCATTTAGAGAAATGAAAATCATTGGCTACTTGATTGGCTAATTCGATTTTCAAGCCTCCAAAGTGAATAGAGGCGGCGATCTGCCCATGAACAAGTATATTATGGACTTCCTTTTCCGTCACTATAAATACGGCTACCAAAAGAACACCTATCATTGTTAGCGCAAAAATCATCAGAACCATTAAAATGGTGAAAATTGTGCGTAATCCTTTAGTTAATAATCGAAATTCCTTACTTTGGATTGTCTGCTCCATAACAAGCATCCCCCTTCTTATCTTTTATTATACATTCCACTTTATCTTTTACAATAATTATTTAATGTTTATCGTTAATTAATTATTAAAAGCTAGATAATAAAGGATATTTCTTTTCCAGCTTGAATTTTTTATTGATGGAAATTCAACGGTAGATATAGCTAGGAACTAATTGAAGTTAGTGACGTTCTATTAATGACGGAATCTATTTAACTAAACATCTCTTTATTTCTTTTGCACTCTTTGCAATAATTAGAGATAGCTAAACTTTGATAGAAAGGAGGGAGATGTTGTAATCTACCAACATCAATGAAACTATGAAATACATCATAAATTTCTTCAAAGGTCTAATAATTGCTACTATTGTTATCTGTATTTCATTTTTTATGGTAACGCAGCTGTTTAATACGCGTGAAACCACAATTCCTGAAGTTGTGGATGATCGTCCAAGCGTGGAAGAATTTATTGGCTCCATTGCGGAAACTGCACGAAAACTTGGAGCTGAAAATGATTTATACGCATCCGTTATGATTGCACAAGCCATTTTAGAAAGTGAGCATGGTCAAAGTGGACTTAGCGCTGCACCAAATAATAATTTATTTGGAATGAAAGGTCGTTACCAAAATAACTCAGTAACACTTGAAACATCTGAGGACGATGGTTCAGGTAACATGACAACTGTGATGGCTGAATTTCGTAAATATCCTTCCTATGAAGAATCCATGAAAGACTATGTAAGATTACTGCGTAACGGTGTTTCCTGGAATAAAGATTTCTATGCAGGAGTATTTAAAAGCAACACGAAATCCTATACAGATGCCACTAAATTCTTAACAGGTTCTTATGCAACAGATTCCAAATACAATGAAAAACTCAATACAGTCATTGCAAAATATGACCTAGGGCAATACGATAGTCCTGTAAAAAATAAAAAAACAATTACCGTGGCTGACGGTGATTCTCTTACGCATATTGCGGAGGCACATAAGGTGAAAGTAACATCCCTTAAACAATGGAATCAGCTCCGATCTGATAAAATCGAAGCTGGCCAAGAATTAAATATCTATCAATATTAAAATCTCCATGCTACTTTGGGACACCCCTTTGTGGCATGGAGATTTTTTAAACTCTTCTTATACAAACATCTATAGCAATAAGCTAAACTACTAACATTCATTTAATTACTGATGCGTCAATCTTTGAATCACTGTTTCAACTTCAAAAACACGTTTATTTAATGCACCCGTCCTATCCTCTACTTGATGAGCAATTTTTTCAGTGAAATTCCCTAAATTTTCAACAATGTTTTTCTGAAGCTCAGCTTGTCCAGCTTTTAGTTCCTGTACATCACTTTCAATTTTATCTAAGCGCTGCTCAATACCGTCAAATCGTATATCCATGCCATCTAATCGTTGATTAATCGGTGCTAACTCTTCCCTTAAAACAGAACGCAATAATTCTTTTAAATCAGTGTCCAATACATCCCCTCCTTTCCTTTTACTTTTGATTTATTATAGCATAAAATAATCCCATTCTAACTATCTATTATTAACAAATCATTGAGGATATACATCGATTTTATCTGCTATTTACCCGTAAGAAATTTCATGATCTTTCATCCCCTTTTCATCTATGACGATTGCATATTTTACCCCCATAGTTTGATGAAAACAAAAAAGATGCACTCTGTTTTTATACAGAAGCATCTTCCTCAACAAAGGTATTCTCGAAATGATTGGAAATAAACAATTGCACCAATTCACTTCTTCACATTCATTAAAATAAATTAAATAAATATGCTTCCCACAGCCGTAAGTGTAGAAACAGCTAGGTCTTTGCGATAAAGTGGATGTTTGCTATCCAAACTATTTATACTTACCTCACCCCCTCCAAGTGAAGAATGAATATAAAGGCTATCACCCATATATAAGGCAATATGTCCTGGGAAATATAATAGATCACCCTTTTGCAGCTGCTCGAAGGGTATTTGTTTAATCGGAAAACCATCAACAATTTTAGCATCTCGGTAAATCAGTACGCCATGTAGCATATAGACCATTGAACAAAGCCCAGAACAATCAATGCCTAAAGGAGATTTACCTCCCCAACGGTAGGGAGCATTTAAATAGCTTAGTGCTGTTTGCACAACATTTTCTTGGAATTGCGAATCTGGTAATCTATTTTTAGCAACTTTTGGTTGAAGCCATTTTCTTCGTGCATATCCTATTTCACCAGAAGCTATTTGTACAGACACCCACTCCGAATCGTCCCCTTTACTTGCTAAAAATCGTACAATTGAGCCTTTTACTAGCGTCATTATTTTGCTACTTTGAATTTGCGGATATTGTAAAATATCTGCAAAGCTTTGAATAATGAAATGATTGGCTTCTTGTAGCCAAGTGTTTGTTTTTTCCTCATCCATAATTAAATATTTTTTTTGGCAAAATCCTTCATATCGATAGGTTGTCTGTACACGTACCCAATTTGCATCTATGTTAGCAATGATCTTTACAGGCATGCCATTAAGTACCTCGTCGACCAGTTCGGATTCTTCCTGTGGTATGGCATGTAAATTTGCAATCATTGCCGTCACAATAGCATTCATTTGGTCACCCCTTTCGCTTCACCAAATGCTCATAAGCACTTTTTGATATCCGACCGATAAGCTGTTTTGCATACTCATTGTTGGTTACCTCAGTTATAAAAACGCCTATCAGATAATCATTTGAGCCATTGTAAACAATGCCAACATCATGCTCGACTGTTTCAAGACCACCTGTTTTATGAGCCATTTTCACATCATCTACTAAATAACGTTTTAGTGATTCATGGACACGTTGGCGACTTAAGATATCGATTGTCAACTTACTAAATTGTTTAGGTAGCAGATCTTGTTGATAGATTCGTGAAAAAAGATGAGCCATATCATTTGCTGAAGTGAGATTGTCAATTCCTCTTTCCAGCTTTTCGAAGTCCATCATCTTCCTTTGCAATTTTGTTTGCCTAAGACCAATTTGTCGAAAATAATGGTTGAGGAATTCCTTTCCGATAAAGTCAATCAGGACATTGGTAGCTGCATTATCACTTGTAATAATCATCCACACCAGTAGCTCATAGATAGTACTTCTTTCAATACGCTGTTCACTGATAACACTATAGTCAACCCATTCTTCTGGTGCTATTCTAATCTCTTGATGGACATCTTGATGGTAGCGTTCTAAATATCTCAACACACCAAGTAAAATAGGCACTTTAATTAAACTGGCGCTGGAAAAAACCGCATGTAGCTTTTCCTGTATGAAATAGTGATTTGTATTTGGGTCTTTGATAAATAAATGTACGTTATATGGAGCTTCTTCAAGCATTCTTTGAATAGCACATTCCATATAATATACCTACTCAATAACTCTTATTTGTTGGTTTTCTGTATTCAAAGAGATGGTGCTACCAAGAGGTAAAGACATTGTTGGTAAACAGTGACCACACGTTAAATCCATTAGAATGGGCTTTTTTAGTGGCACTAAAATCTCTTGAAAAATAGTCTGTAACGTTAAACTATGCTCTGGATGCTTCGGGTTATCTGGCCCGCAATTAGTCCAAGCTCCTAATAAAATGCCCGCAGCCTCATCAAGCTTGCCCGCTAATTTAAGCTGTGTGAGCATTCGATCTACCCGATGTTCAGTTTCATCAATATCCTCTAAAAATAATATTTTATTCTTAGTATCTATTTCATAGGGGGTGCCAAGTGAGGCTGTTACTAGTGTTAGATTTCCTCCAATTAGCTGTCCTGTTGCTTGACCAGCAGCAAGCGTTGTCATACTGCGACCAAGTGGATTTTTAAGCAGGTAATCATGACAAGTTGTTGCCATCACCAGTTGTTTAAAAGAGTCCCATGTATATTCATCCATATCCTGCTGAATAAATTCCGTTGATGGCATCGGCGTATGATAGGTCACAAAGCCACATTTCTGATTAATGGCGATGTGTAAAGCTGTAACATCGCTATAACCAGCAAAGACTTTTGGATTGGCTCTTATTACATCGAAATCTAAAAGTGGTAGAATTTTTGTAGCCCCATAACCTCCACGAATACAGAAGATACCATCAATCGTTGAATCATTAAACATTTGATTGATGTCAGACGCACGAAGTTGATCAGTTCCCGCTAAATAACCGTGCCTCGCCTGACATGTTTCTCCAACAACTACCTTTAATCCAAGCTTTTCAACACTTTCTATAGCTGGCTTTAATTTGTCAGGTGGAGTGGCCCCTGAAGCACTAATAAGACCTACTGTATCCCCTATTTTTAAAGCTTTTGGAAAGATCATTTGTATACCTCCATTTGTAGAGATGCTTGGTATTTTGCCATTTCCTGCTCATTTGCCAAGACAAAATGCCCTTCTTCTACCTCCTTAAACGACGGAGGATTTCTATCATAACAATGCTGTGCTGGATCATAGATTTCTACGATTTTATTACGCTCCTTATAGGGATTAGGCTCTGGTACGGCTGATAACAATGCTCGCGTATAGGGATGAATAGGATTAGAAAACAGCCGCTCAGTTTCTGCTAGCTCAACGATTCTTCCCTTATAAATAACTGCTGTTCTATCCGTAATAAAGCGGACTACTGACAAATCATGTGCAATAAATAAGTAGGTTAAATTTTTTTGCTGCTGTAGGTTTGCTAATAAATTTAAAACTTGTGCACGAATAGAGACATCTAAGGCCGAAATGGGTTCATCTGCAATAATAAATTCCGGCTCCATTACTAAAGCTCGTGCAATGCCTATACGCTGACGTTGACCTCCTGAAAATTCATGTGGAAAGCGACTTGAAAACTCTGGTAATAATCCTACATTTAAAAGTGCAGTCCGCACCTTTTGCTGGCGATCCGCATCATTGTTATAGTTTTTTGTATTGAGTAATCCCTCAGAGATAATATAATCAACCTTAGCCCGTTCATTAAGAGATGCCATAGGGTCTTGAAAAATCATTTGGATTTTCTGGGTAATTTCCCGATCCCAGCTTTTTGCAATTTTCCCATGAATGTTCCGACCACGATAAATGATCTGACCCTCAGTCACATCATTGATACGCATAATGGCTCGACCTATGGTAGTTTTCCCTGAGCCTGATTCTCCCACTAAGCCAAATATTTCACCTTTAAAAATAGTAAAGCTAACATCATTAATTGCCATAAATTTATGTTTACCCTTACCAAAAGCTATCTTTAAATTTTTAACCTCAACTAGAATCTCCTTATGACTCATGTGCGTATCGTCTCCCTTCTTCAAAAAATGATTGCAGTGCTTCAGGAGGTTGTACTTTAGGAGCAAGAGGATCTAACAGCCATGTACGGGCATAATGTGTATCACTTACTTGAAAAAATGGAGGACGTTCCACAAAATCAATCTTTAACGCGTATGGATTGCGAGGCGCAAAGGCATCTCCTTTAATGTCCTGGAACAGATTTGGCGGTGTGCCCTTAATGGAATAAAGCTGCTCGCCCTTTGAGCCTAGCTGTGGTAACGAGGAAATGAGTGCCCATGTATAGGGATGCTTAGCATTAAAGAAAATTTCATGTGTCTCACCAATTTCGATAATATCTCCTGCATACATAACGGCAATACGATCGGCTACCTTAGCAACAACACCTAAATCATGTGTGATGTAGACGGTTGTTAGCTCATATTTTTGTTGGAGATGCTTTAAAAGCTGTAAAATTTGCGCTTGTATTGTAACGTCTAGGGCTGTTGTCGGTTCATCGCAAATTAATATTTTGGGTTTACAAGCTAATGCAATAGCGATGACTATACGTTGACGCATTCCACCTGAAAATTCATGTGGATATTGCCTGAAACGTTTTTCCACATCGTGAATGCCAACATCCTTTAATAATTTCAAGGTTTCTACATATGCCGCTTTCCCCCTTAGGGATTGATGTAAAATAACACATTCCTCGATTTGCTTGCCAATCGTTTTCAGCGGATTTAATGATGTCATTGGGTCCTGAGTCACCATCGCCACTTCTTTTCCTCGAATAGCTAGCCAATCCCGCTCAGTGTTAAATTGTGTCAAATCCCAGTTGTTGTACATAATCTGACCCCGATCAATGTAACCATTTTTATCAAGTAAGCCCATGATTGATTTCATTAGCACCGATTTTCCCGAGCCCGATTCACCCACTATTGCCATACTTTCACCCTTATACAAATCAAGGGAGATATTACGAATGGCTGTTAGCACCCTGCCACGAAGCGAAAATTTAATCACTAGGTTTTGAATAGTTAAAATATGAGATAGTGCTTGTGTCAATATCCTCATCCTTTATACGTGATTTTTTGGGTCTGCTGCATCTGCAAATGAATTTCCTATAATATAAAATGCAATTGTAATCACACTTAAAACGATACTCGGAAATATAAGCTGATATCGTAATTCTGGAGACATCATTAGCACCCGTCCTTCATTAATTAAATTCCCTAAAGACGGCTCACTAATTGGTAGGCCTAATCCAATGTAGGTTAAAAAAACCTCAGCACCAATAGCAAATGGAATTGCCAGACTCATGCGTAGCATTATGACTGAAATCAGATAAGGTAATAGGTTTTTTAAAATAATGCGATAATCTGGTGTCCCTAAACATTTTGATGCTAAGTTATATTCACGATCACGCAAAATGACAATTTGATTGCGAATAAACCTTGCCATTTCAACCCAGCCCGTAATACACATCGCAATAATAATGGTGGAAACACTAGGTCGTAAAATATATGACATTAAAATCAATACAATGGTTGTCGGAATATTATCAACGATGTTGTATAGTTGTGTAATTGGCATCTCCAATTTACGCGAAAAGCCCCAAAGTGTACCAATTGTTATTCCTATAATAGCTTCTACTATAGCTACAGCGCAGCCAATCAATAAAGAGGTCCTTGTCCCTGCCCAAATACGAGACCATAAATCCTGTCCAATGGAGTTTGTCCCAAACCAAAATTCAGTATTTGGAGCAATATTCCGTGCCTGTAGACCTGTTTGTTCATCTAAATAAATTTCAGTAGGAGACTTTTGCGCTGGTAGATACGGTTGAAGAATTGTGAAGGTTACGATCATTAGCACGGCGACTAACAAAAAGATGGCAATTCGATTTTTTAAAAAGGATTTCCAGGTTGAACGCCAATAGGAATAGTTTGAGTAGGCTGTTTCTTCTGCCTGACGCTCATCCGTTACTGCAAATTCAAATAATGCTTCACGTGATCTATGAGAAATATTATTAATTTCTTCTGAATACATACCCATTAGCGTACACTCTCCCCTTTCCCCAATTTAATCCGTGGATCAACAAGTGCCATGGCAATATCCCCTAAAATCAATCCAATAATCCCAAGTGAAGAAAAAACAAGGACTAAGCCCTGTACAATGGTGTTATCTTGGCGCTGTATCGCATCAACGAGTAAGCCACCCATTCCAGGAATAGAGTACAGAGATTCAATATAAATGGAGCCGGTAATTGTAAAAAGAATCGTTGCAGGTAAATATTGTGCCATAGGTATAAAGGCATTTCGTAAAACATGTTTAAACATTAATGTCCGCTCTTTCATGCCTTTTGCTCGTGCTAGCTTAATATAATCCTTGTTTAATTCATCCACCATATAACGTCGCATCCACATGGCATAGGAGGCAGTTGGTGCTAATGCCATGGAAGCTAGTGGTAATATCCAGGTAATGGGCTTATACATATCAAAAAGCATTGGCAAATGAAAAATTTCCGTGATATACATTTGAATAACTAAATAGTAAACAGCAGCTGGCACTGCGACGACAATTACTATATAGCCAGTCCCCAATCGATCCAGCCAACGCCCTTTCATTTGAGCCATTAAAATACCAAGTGGAACACCAAGCATTAGAGATAACACAACAGCCCCTAAACCGAAAGCCAAGGAATACATAATTTTATCTGCAATAATTGTAACGACTGGTACATCTGTCCTGTAGGTAACAGATTTCCCCAAATCTCCTTGGAACAATTTGCTGTAAAAGTTACCTAGTTGCACCAATAAAGGATCACGTAATCCTAAATTTGTTAAATAGATTTCTTGTTGCGCAGGCGACATTTTATCAGCTGCTGCTCCTAAATAGCCTTCCTCTGGCATTAATCGTAATAATGAAAAAACAATTGTTAAGATGATAAAAAGAGTAACCACAGATTGTAAGAGTCGCTTCCCTATATACCACAGCATGGAATTATCCTCCTTTTTCAGAAAGATGAAAGGAGATGCCGATATTTTTTATTCGGAATCTCCTTGTTAACATTACTACCCAACGTTGATCCTACTGTGCTGCTTTTGCTAAGGCATTCGCACGTTCCTGCTCCCACTTTGCTAGCGCTTCTTTAAATTCATCATTGCTCATTGGTTTATCTAAAAGCTGTTGTCCCTTAAATTTCTCTGCTGTCACTCCAAATGGGGAATATTGAGCCTCGAAAGGATTTAATTTAGAGGCAACATAGCCGCTTCCTCCTACTGAATAAGGAATGACAAATGCTTCATCAATTAGGAAAGCCTCAGCCTTCGCAAACAATTCATATCGTTTTGCTGTATCGATTGCCGATTTTGCTTCGTCCACTAAGTTTTGATATTTTGATTTGCCATTAGCTTCTATATAGCCTTCCGCTAGTTCTGGTTTATTGTAAGTTCCATCTACAGTAAATGGGTCCGTATACGTTGATGGATCAGCATAGTCAGGTCCCCAGTTGGCTTCTAGCAATGCAAATTTACCAGGGCGACGAACTTCCGATAAAAAGCCTGTGGATGGTCCTGCCTCTACAATAATATCGATATAGTCTGTTCCTAATAATTTCTCAATTTGCTGTTCCACCACTTGAGAACGGTTAGCCCAATCTGGACTACCAGCATTATATGGCATTAACACTTTTACAGGGAATGTTGCCTTTCCTTCAAGTGCAGTCATTGCTTTTTCCTTGTATGCCAATGCCTGATCTTTTTTAAAGGAATCCTGATTGGCAATATCCGCTAACGGTGCTAGTTGTGTATAATCAAGGCCATCTACATCAACAAAATTTTTAGGTGTAATTGTATTGCTAAGCAAATCTTTTGGATTATATGGTTCTAAAGTTAACATGGCAGAAACCCGATCAAGAGCATGGAATAAGGACTTACGGAAATCCTTGTTGTTGACTGCGACCTTCCAGTTGTTAGGCTCATACTCTGCATCAAATTGAGGATTGAAGTTTAGTGCATAGAAGTACGTATAGAAGTTATTTTGCGTTTGACGAACTTGTGATTTTTTCTTATCATCTTTGAACCATTCATCAATAATGGATGTTGGAATACTTGCTGAGTCGATTTCCCCTCGTAAGAATAATTCAGGTGCAACCGTAGCCGCTTCTTTATTGTATTTATAGCGTATACGATCAATAAGCACATTGTCCTTATCCCAATACAATTCATTTTTTACAAGTACACGCTCATTTTGCGGTTCAAATTTGTCTAAAATATAGGATCCGTTATACAGTAAATTTTCACGTGTTGTTCCAAAGCTATCCCCTTTTTCCTCAATAAACTTTCCGTTTACTGGGAAGAAACAAACATAATTCAACATAGAAAGAAAATAAGGAGTAGGTGTTTCTAAAGTATATTCTACTGTATGTTCATCTGTTGCCTTTATGCCAACCTGCTTAAAATCCGTTAACTCACCGTTATAGAAGGCTTCCCCATTTTTAACAACCGTAGCAATCCACGCTGTTGATGATTCATTCTTTGCGTCCAGTACATAATGTAAGCCATCTACAAAATCTTGGGCAACAACATTCGAATATTCCTTCCCATCATGGGTAATCCACTTTGCATCTTCACGAAGCTTAAATGTCCATACCGTGGCATCATCATTGGAAGACCATTCCTTCGCTAGGCCAGGCTGTACGACACCATATTTATCATACTCAATTAATCCATCGACTAAGTTCGCTGCCACAGCAAACTCATTGGTTTCAGAGGTTTTTAAGTAATTTAACGTTTTTATTTCCCCTGAATAGACAACGCGATACTCTGATTTTTTTTCACTTGAAGAATCATCACTACAGGCTGCACAAAGCAATGCGACAAGACATACCAAAAGCCACCAATACCTTTTCATCATAGGCATCCCCCTTAGTTTCTTTTTCGTCTCGCATAAATAAGCAGTTAGATTCACTCCACCTTCACGTTATAGGCAAGCCGTTAAAATGGAGCGATAAAACTGCTCATAATAGCACCTGAATTTACATCCTAATCACATTATTTTATTGTTGTTAATCTTGGATAATTTGATATTTGCCCCTATTTTAAAACGGTTGCGTGCCTAATTGACAAGAAGAGCGTGTCCAATTGCTCGACAAATTGTCAGAAATTATTCTCCTCTCTATTAATTTGCTTATGTTAGGAACTGTAAAATTCGAAGCACTTCATAAAAATCATCTGTGATAAATTCCACTGTATTATGTGGTTTAAATGTAGCATTAGGGTAAAAGGAATTGCGATATGCGCGTGTATGGTCACGATAAATAATTTCTATTTTAAAGTGTTCAGGTACGGAAACTTGTAAGGAATTTCGTGGAACTTTCATAGCCTCCTCCACTAGTCTTTTTGTTTCCTGAATGGCCAATTTAGGACTGACACTAATCGTTGCATTGCCGATTCCTTCTTTCGTGGCAAAAGTGACAATGTTTTCATTTATGGTCTGAATTTCTTCTGTTAGCCCAACATCCCCACTAACAAACGAAACTGGAACCCCATGTAATGCTGCTGCATACGTATTAATGAGAAATTCGCTGGCATACTCCCCGTTAATTTTGACATCTGCAAACACACAGAGTGTATGGGCCAAAGGATTGCGCTCGCTTCCCCCTTTACTGTGATAGCCAATAAAAATGGCTCGATCAAACGTTTTATCTAATCCTGCGACCATACACATTGGGTCATAGGTCCATCCACGAATAATCTTGCAATTAATGGGTAGATTTGAAATGTCTAAATTTCGAGCTGAATCATGTGCATCCTTTAATAATATTTCAGTAGCTCCGCCAGCAATTGCCCCTTCAATCGCAGCTTCTGCCTCCAGTGTCATCTGTTTTTGGAAAAACTGATAATCTGGGGCATTTAGCTCCGTTTCACTCCATACTGTAGTCCCCGTAATTCCTTCAATATCTGCGCTTATATAAACCTTCATATAAAATTAAACTCCTTTACATAATGATTATGAATAACTGCCTGTACTGCTCCGTAACTCGCTGACTGTGCTTGAACTCTCCTAGCCCAAGCAATATTGTTGTAATCATAATACCACCATTCCTCAGAGTAGTTGGTAAAGCCCGCCATAGTCATGCAATTATAGAGAAGCCTTCTATAGGTGCAGGCCTTGTGATTCTCATTTGGAAATTGTTCAAAATAACGTGTCGTGGATTTTGCACTGATTTCATCAAAAGCTGTGCCAAGATTCAATGCATGACCATTTATATCCCCCAATGTGATATCGACTGCACCTCCTGTTAAATGGGGAACAAGATGAGCGCAATCAAGGCTTGGAAATGCAACATATCTTCGCGTTTCACTGTCAATTTCTTGTTCAGACAAATGCGGAAATCGTTGTGCAACCTCCTGTGTAAAATGTGTAAACAAATACTGCTGTACTTGAAAGGGACGATAGCCATCATATAACACTAAACTATATATTTTTGGCAATACCGAAAGCGCTTCTTGTAATCGCTCATAGACACCTTCACGTACATAGATCACCTGTAAGCTATTAGGTATCTTTTGTTGATGGTAAATGGGCTTGGCAAAAATTCTAGGATGCTGTCCTTCGATTTTAATTAGCGGCTCAAAGCTTTCACCCACAGCAATTTTCGATGAAAGAAATGAAGCGTTATTAGCTGTAATCGGATGAAAAACGCTTTTCTTAATATGCATCACTCCAATCATGCAAAAAAACAATATTTATTTCAGATAATTCAGTTTATTTACCTATATGCCGTTGACTAGATAAATAGTGAACAAATACATAATAATGGCTATTTTCTTATCATAAAACAATGGACGACATAAATGACTGCTAATAGTCGAAATTTATTCTTTTTCACTTTTTTATGGAGTTTATTCGTAGTGAGGGTTGATAATAACTGAAAAAATAAAATTGTTGAAACAAAAAAGCTATTGAACCATTTTCATGACTCAATAACTTTTATGAGCTACCACTTTTCGAAAAATGGGTAGGCTTCTACTTTATGCCCATCTCTGCCTACTGTAGTTATTGCCTGTGATAAGGAATTCAAAATGGCTTCCTCTGTTGCCTCTGCCGCTGCCGTAAATAGCTGATTCATAATAGGATGATCCTCGCGAAGCTGTGTGCGTGTCTCCACAAGTTGATTTGATATATGAGGAATACAATGTGCAGTGGTAAAGCCAATAACAATATCACCACTTCCATGGGAAAAATGGCTTCCTGTTCGACCAAGTCCAATACCACAGCGTTTAATAACACGTGTTAATTGACGACTGCTAAGTGGGGCATCCGTTGCCAGTACAATGATAATGGAGCCATCTGTTGGAGGTATAGTCGATTGAGAAGATACAACTGTCTCAACATATCGTTGCGCTAAAAATTCTGTGCTTTGCCCAAAATTACTAAGCACCATACAGCCTATGGTATAGGTGATTGTCTCATAGTTGACAATGCGAGAAGAGGAGCCAATTCCTCCTTTATAGCCAAAACACATCATTCCTTTACCTGCCCCAATTGCTCCTTCCTGTGCAGCATCATTTGTTGCAATGCGAATCGCTTCTATAGCATGCTCCGGTGTTACTGAACAGGCGCGTATTGAATTTAAATAACTATCATTACATTCACCCACGATAATATTAATCGTTCCTGTTGTTTGCCCAATATCATGATTCATATCAAGCATATATTGCAATGCTCCCTGTGTAACAGCCGGAACACCGAAAGTATTGGTGAGCATAATAGGTGCTTCAATAACCCCCAGCTCATTTACCTGTATTAGTCCCGTTGTTTTTCCAAAACCATTTAAGACATAGCTTGCTCCTGTAACCTTTTGCTGAAATAAATTACCCTTATGCGGTAAAATGGCGGTTACACCTGTACATGCATATGCGCCATCTTGCGTTAATGCTTCATCAATTGTCATATGCCCCACACATACGTCTGCTACATCTGTAATGCAATTTTTTTCGCCAACGGGCAGCGTCCCAATTGAAATGCCTCTATCCCGAATCTTACCTGGCAATTTTATTCCCCCTTTTAAATAGCTTTCATTACAGCAGCTTGAGCATGTATCATCGTTGTATCAAAAACAGGAATATTTATATCATCCTGCTTGATTAGCAACCCTATCTCTGTACAACCAAGAATAACTCCTTGCGCACCAGACTTTACAAGGCTATCAATTACTTGTAAATAATAATGTTTAGAAGAGGGCTTAATTTCCCCTAAACACAATTCATCATAAATGATTCGATTGACCTCTACTCTCTCCTCCGCCTGTGGAACAAGTACAGTAATTCCGAAGGTTTCCACTCTATTCTTATAGAAATCCTGCTCCATCGTATACTTTGTCCCGAGAAGAGCTATTTTTTGTAAACCCGTCTCTACTATTTTATGGGCTGTTGCATCAGCTATATGTAAAATGGGAATCTTAATCCTCTGCTGAATGTTATCAATCACCTTATGCATAGTATTGGTGCATATAACAATAAAACTTGCGCCTGCATTCTCCAAAGAATAGGCAGCTTCAGCAAGCACCTCACCAGCCTTGTCCCATTCCCCCCTTGCTTGAAAATGTTCAATTTCCTGAAAATCTACACTATACAATATACACTTTGCCGAATGTAAACCTCCTAACAGCCTTTTTACCTCTTCATTAAGTAGTCGATAATACTCCGAAGAAGATTCCCAGCTCATGCCACCAATCAGTCCAATTGTCTTCATTTACTTCTCTCCTTTTCTACCATTATATATTAATTTAATCACAAAAAGGTATTTTCCACTTATGAGGATTCGCTTCGTCTATTGCGTTTCTCCATTTCTTCAGCCGTTCTTTTCAAATATTGCAAATACCTAATCAATAAAATTGGAAGAATTGTGGTCAATAGATTGATACTAATAAAAAATAAATAAGTCTGTTCCATTTCAATTAAACGTGAGTAAATCAAACCAATTAGGCCGCTAAAAGCTAGAACATATACAGATGGAATTCGTGGAATGAGAAAAGTGATTAATCCTGCCAAAATAATCATAACCATAATCATCAGTAAAAAATGCCAATAAAGTTGAAAATAGAATGCCATCCTCTCTCCTCCTTTTAACATAATATCTTTTTCTTTACTCTTGTATCGACATTCCCGAAATATTTTGATGTTATTTTGACTTCAGAAAGTAAACGCTTCCACAATCCTTATCTGTTAAGTTAGGCTATAAATATCGATTTTAACACCATAATATTACCATAATTCATTATTTTCAAAAAGTTGATTTTTAATAAAAAATAAGTGTAGACTAAAACGTATTGTGAAAGGAGGAAAGCTGATGGAATGGATATCTACTATTGTCAATAACACGAACTCAATATTATGGACATATATTCTTATCATACTATTATTAGTAGCAGGATTATATTTTTCATTCGGCACAAAATTTGTACAAATTAGACTTTTCCCAGAAATGTTCCGCTTAATTGTTGAAAAAAGAGAAGGGGAATCAGGAGTTTCCCCATTCCAAGCCTTTACGATAAGCGCAGCCTCGCGTGTAGGGACAGGTAATATTACTGGTGTTGCTTTAGCAATTGGTGTAGGTGGACCAGGTGCAGTATTTTGGATGTGGATCATTGCTATATTAGGGATGGCAACTGCCTTTATTGAAAGTACTTTAGCTCAGGTATACAAGGTGAAGGATGGCGAAACATTTCGTGGTGGGCCAGCTTATTATATGGAGAAGGCGCTAGGACAACGGAAGCTTGGGATTATTTTTAGTATTCTGCTAACATTAAGCTTTGGCTTTATTTTTAATGCTGTACAGTCTAATACAATTGCAACCTCTGTAGGTGAAGCGTTTGGTATAAGACCTTGGATTATTGGAGTTATATTAGTCGTATTAACAGCCTTGATAATTTTTGGTGGGGTTCAAAGAATTGTAAAAGTGACACAGGTCCTGGTACCCGTCATGGCTATCTTCTATTTATTTGTCGCACTATATGTGGTTGTCACAAACTTATCTGAAATTCCTTCAGTGTTCAAGCTAATTTTCACGCAAGCTTTTGGTCTTCAGGAAGCTGCTGGAGGAGCAATTGGCATCGCTATTATGCAAGGAGTACGTCGTGGATTGTTTTCTAATGAAGCTGGAATGGGGAGTGTACCTAACGCAGCGGCTACCGCTAATACCTCACATCCAGCTAAACAAGGGCTTGTTCAGAGCTTAGGTGTCTTTTTTGATACGATTATGATTTGTACAGCAACCGCATTTATCATTATTTTAGCGGGCTTATATGATAAAGGAGAAAGCAATGGCATTATCCTTACGCAAAACTCACTTGCTGTCCATGTAGGTGAGTGGGCACCTTACTTTATCGCTATTGCCATTATCTTCTTTGCCTTTAGCTCGATTGTTGGTAACTACTATTATGGAGAATCCAATATTGAATTTATGAATGCCCATAAGGGATGGATGTTTGGCTACCGTACGTTAGTACTGGCGATGGTCATGTTTGGCTCCGTTGCACAAGTTCAGCTAGTCTGGAATTTAGCAGATTTATTTATGGGATTAATGGCATTCATTAATATAACGATTATTATGATTCTTGGAAAAATTGCCTTTCTTGTTTTAGACGATTTTACAAATCAACGTAATACAGGCAAAAATCCAGTATTTTATGCAAAATCAATTCCAGCATTGAAAAATACAGATTGTTGGGACGAAGATCGTTAATACCTCAAAACGCCACTCCTTAAATGGAGGGCATTGATAGACATAAAAACTAAAAAAGTCGATTTGCAGCACATTTTTTGTGGCAAATCGACTTTTTCAGTGTCCTACTATAACGAAATGGCGTTTTTGAAGTTAATAGTTAAATTGACTAATTAACTGTTTTAATTCATCTGCCATATGTGCTAAAGCCTGTGCAGAGGCATTGATCTCCTCCATTGAAGCCAATTGCTCCTCAGTAGAGGCAGCTACATCCTCAGATGCACTTGCATTACTCTGTGCAGAGAAGGCCAAGTCCTCTGTAATAGCTGCTACTTCTTGCACACTTGCTGACATTTGCTCTGAGGCAGAAGAAACCTCATTCATTTTTGGCATAATATCATTCATGCTTGTGAGGATCACTTGGAATTTAGTAATAGCATCATCAGATACCTTTAGACCATTTTGAACATCCTCTGAAACTTTCGCCATAATATTAACAGATTGTTCAGTCTCTAGCTGGATACTATGAATAAGCTCAAAAATTTGCTTGGCTGATGTCTGAGACTGCTCAGCTAGCTTCCTTACTTCATCAGCAACAACGGCAAACCCTTTCCCATGCTCCCCTGCTCTTGCTGCTTCAATGGCAGCATTTAAAGCCAATAAGTTAGTTTGATCCGCAATGCCTGTAATGACATCTAAAATAGATGTTATTTGCTGTGAGCGTTCATGTAAAGTTTGGATTTTTTGGTTGGATTCTGTCACCGATACATGGATTGATTGCATTTGATCCTTTGTATTTTGAACGGCCTTCCCCCCCTCATCTGCTTGATGAGTAGCGTGCTGAGAGAGATCTGTCACACTAGAAGAGATTTCTGCAATATGAAGTATTGCCTTTGAAAGCTCATGAAGCGATTGTGCGTTCTTATTGGCACTCGTTGTTTGTGTATCAGCACTTGATGCAACATCCTGAATGGATATGGCAACCTTTTCCGTTGCGATACTTGTTTGATTCGCATTGGCAGTTAGCTCTTCGGCTGAAGATGCCACTTCCTCAGCATTTTGCTCAATTTTTTGGATAAGTGCACGTAAACTACCCTGCATATCATTAAAGGCTTGACCTAGCTGCCCAATTTCATCCTTTGAGGTTATCACAACTTTTTCTGTTAAATCCCCCTTGCTAATCGTTACAGCACTATCCTTTAATGCTCTAATCGGTTTAATCACAGCCTTCATAACAAAGTAGAAAACGATTGAGCTGATTACAATAGCTACACCTAATACTAGAAGTGTATGTGATAAAATCGTTGATGCAGAGTCATCTATTTCCTTCGCAAAAATTGTTCCAGTAATTTTCCAATTCGTCAGCCCATTTGTTGTAAAAAACATAATACGATCATCGCCATTAAAGACATATTCATATGTCCCAGATGTGCTGTCGTATAATTTATCAAGAAAGCTCTCTTTTAATTCTCCGCCCGCTTCCAAGGTAGGATGAGCAATTACCATATTATTGTCACCGAAAATAGATGGATAGCCATTTTTACCGATGCTAATGGAGTCTGAGATTTTTTGAAGGTCCGTTAATTTTATATCAACTGCGACTACTGCAGACTGGTCCTCTACCTGTCTGGCAATTGTTACAACCATATCACCAGTTCCTGCATCAATATAAGGATTTGTAATTAATGTGTCGCTCTTTAGTGATTTTGCTTTCTTGTACCAATCTCTTTCCAATGGGTTATAATCATCCGCATTTAATCTAGGCTCTTGTAAAAATTCACCTTTATCTGTTCCAACATAAATACTTAAAACATCTGGATGAAGCTTTGTATATTGTTGAAATTTTGTGAGTACGGTCTTTTTTGACTCCTCATACTGCGTGGCATCTATTTCTTTACTGAATATACTTACATCATTTATTTTTTCACTAATCGTTTTATCAATAAGTTTATTTAAAATTTCTACGCTTTCATTTGCACTAAACAAAATTTCTTGTTCTATAGAATTTTTAGCCGAAAGGTAGGACAGACTCCCAACAGAAATGACTGGGATAAGTAATATAAGAGCAAATAAAGTATAAAGCTTGCCCTTAAAGCTTCCAAAAAATTGTTTCATGCAACAGTTCTCCTTTTGTCTTCGTTAGCTATAAAAGTTTGTTCTAGAGATGTGTTTGACGCTATATGCTTATTGGCACTTTAGACACAAAAAGAATGCCGCTTCCCTCCCCTGTTCAACCTTCCCTTCCTTTTCAATTCACCCCAAGCTTTTATCGGACGAAATAACTATTTTCTAACCTCATTTTCTTTTTTTAAATATTTCTAACATTTAAGGCTTCTCGATAAATCATATAAAACTTTCGATAAATGCTCAAAATTAATCGATAAATTTAGAATTCTTCTCGATATAACAAATTTAAGCGTATTCGATATAGCAATCGAATACGCTTACGTCAATAATGAAATATTAATATTTAAATGCCTGAATGGATTCTTGTAGGTCAATCGCCATTTTAGCCAAATGGGAGGAGGCGGCTGCAACTTCTTCCATCGCTGCGTTTTGCTCCTCAGATGAAGCAGCCACACTTTGCACATTGCCACTTGATTTTATGGATACCTCGCTAATATAGTCGATTTCTTTCACTAGTTTTTCAATATCTAGATAAATCGCTCGTATAGCTGCCGTAACAGCCTGTGTTTGTGCCTGTACATCATTTATAGCCTCATCAATTGCTAGGAAATTATCTCTTGCCACATTCACTTTGTCCCGACCAACTGTTACAGACTCATTACTATTGACCATGTCTTCCTCAATAATTCGAGTGCTTTCCGTAATTTGTGCAACAACCTTTTCAATATCTATAGCAGCTAAATTCGATTCATCTGCTAATTTTCGAACCTCTTCGGCAACTACTGCAAAGCCCTTACCATGCTCACCGCTTCGCGCGGCTTCTATCGAGGCATTGATTGCTAATAAATTCGTTTGCGTGGCAATATTTTTGATAACATTCACTGCTGAAACAATCGCTGCTGTATTTTCATCTAAATCATTAACACGAGTGCTTAGTTCTGCCGTATTATCTGAAATCTCATTCATTTGTTCACTAACATCCCGAACTGAGGAACGCCCTGAACTTGCCATGTTTTTCGTTTCCACTGTGGCATTATTCATATTATCGATACTTGTCGAAATCTCGTTCATTTTTTTCAAGATATGTGAGGATAAATTTCGAACATCACCCGTAAGAGTGTCCTGCTGTTCAATCCCTTGTGCAATATCTTGAATCGATTCTGTCACCACTTCAGTTGCCTGCGTTACCTCCATACTGCTTGCTGTCAACTGCTCAGAGGTTGCTGCTACTTGTTCAGAGGATTGTCCAACTTGTTTCATCGTATATCTTAGCTTTTCAGACATCATATTAAAGGAATTCGCCAGTTGAGCAAACTCATCCTTTGTTTTAAATTGAAGGTGCGTTTGTAAATCACCATTTGAAAACTTATCCATTTCCACAACAGTTTGTTGAATATTTTTTGCAACTCTTCTGCCAAATACAGTGGCAATAATAATACTGATAAGCAGTGAGATGATTGCCAATACTGCAATTTCTTTACCACTTCTATCTCCACTTTGCCTGGTTACCTCGATAAGGGATTGCATTTCCTTTTGCTGTGCTGTTGCCATTGTTTTACCAAAGACAACTAATTTTAACGAGCCCTCTCCTAATATTGGTAATGCAAGCTGCTGTGCTTGTTGAGACTCACCATTTTGAAACAGTGGCACTATTTTTTCATCAATTGGCTTTTCCCACTCATCTAATTGCGTTAAAAACTGATCAAAATCTGCATTTTTATAGCCAAGTTCTTCAATACGACGAATGGACTTATGTAAAGTATCTCGAATTTCAAGATGATTGTTAAGCATTTCTTCCTTTCCATACAGCATATAACCTCTTATGGCTGCATTTGCTCGAACAGTTTGAAAGGAAATATCCTGATATAAATCGATAAGTTCTGTTTTTTCTTGAATCTCTTTAAGAGTGTGTCGGTTATCATTTAAATAGTACATGGAAATACCCGTAATTAATAATAAAAAAATCAACACTAGCCCAAAAGCAAACTGCAATTTTCTTTCTACTGTTATCTTCATAAAGCTCCCTCTATTCTACAATTGTCATAAACTCTCTTGAGTATAGCCTATCTATAACTATTATCCTAGATGAAGTAAAACGAAAATCTTCATATAAAACTAATTTTTTACAATAAATAAACACATTTTAAAATTTCTTGACTTTTCTATGTTTCAATCAACTGTTCTGCTTATAAAATTATGTATGAATGCACAAATAATTCCTAGTAAAAATGTTAAATAGATATTGCCTTTTTCCATTCAATTCTCCCCTATTATGTTTTTATTTCCCTTTACTGGTTAAAATGTTTTATACTATCGGTAACTAGATAAGATAAAACTACAATCAGTGGGGATCTTCCACTTGAAGTGGGGGTCTTGTACCTGAACTTCGCTTTATAGTACAGTTACTGCCCCATTTATGTAAAATAAAGGAGATCATTAATATGAGTAAACCAGAATTATATGTTAGCATAGTAGTTGGTCCAAATTGTGATATCGAATCCATTGCTTTAAGATCTGTCCTGGAGTCATTTGGTGCAAGAGTGACGTTTCATTTGATTGGAAGACCCAATGATTTGATAGATGTACTATCAGGTCAGGATCTTGATCAAAAGCTGGATTATTTAATTCTTAATTTTCATGGTGATGAGGGGCGCTTTCATATGCCAGAGCTAGGGGAGGAAGTTTATGAATTAAATGAACCAAGAGGGGCATTTTTTAGTTCACAAGAGGTACTACAATATTGTCAACTTCATGATGTAAAGGTGATTGCCTCTGGCTGTTCACTAGGTGAAAAGCAATTAGCTTCTGCCTTTTTAGAAAGCGGCTGCCACTCCTATTTAGGACCAGATGATTACATAGATGGCAATGCAAATTTAATGTTTTTAATTAGTTTTATGTATGAAATTATAGCGCATGGAAAAACACAGCAGGAGGCATATGAAATCGCCAAAGCTATAGATACAGAAACCTCCATGTATCAGCTATATTTTTCATAAAAATCAAAAAATCGTAGCGAAAAACAGCTACGATTTTCTTTATTGATGTTTTTTTACCATCGCATCTGTAAAATTCTGAGATTGCCCTCTTGGAATACTTAATGTTTGCCATTGTGAGCCAGTTACTTGTTTCGCAATGTAAATAATTTGTCCGACATGCTGGGCGTAATGTGACATTTGTCTTTCAATCGCATCAATCACCGAATGCTGTTCTCCCCTGATTGTAATAACTTTCTTTAAGTCAGCTTCTGTTAATTGCTCGATGGCATCCAAAAAAACTTGCCATCCCTTTTCCCAAGTTGTTAAAATTTCTTCTGTAGTAGTAAAACTGTCTATAAACTCATCATCCCGATTTCTCGTTAATTTCTCACCATCCGTTGTTAAAAAATCCGTCCATCGGGATATCATGTTGCCGCTAATATGCTTGACTATAACGGCAATGCTATTGGACTCTTCATTAATAGTCCAATGGAATTGTTCATGATTTAACTGTGATAATGTTTTGTCACCTTGCTCTTTGAGATTTTTAAATCTTTTACTAATTACATCTAAATAGATTTGTTGGAAGTTCATAAATATTCCCCCTTCTTCAAATGAAAAGTCAAATTTTGTGAGGCATCCAGCAATCAAGGAAGCTCCCTATTAATTGATGTTATTTTTATTTTATATTATTTAACACAGGGAAAGTAGAGTTATCATTATGACTGAGTATAAATTCCTTTATCAACCCCATCATTTTCTTTTGCATAGCCTCTTCATTTGAATTGACTAGATAGGCGATATGAAAAACATAACCATTATGATAAGTGTAAAACTCATTGGCTGTTGTCGAAGCAAGACTAACTTTATTATTTTTTACATCAAAATGATAATAGCGATACGTCAATGCACCCCCTTCAGTTGGAACAATTTGATGGAATAGTGGACTATTATTTTCTCCTCCTTCTATACTATAACGAAGCTCAATCTATAAAAGATTATTTTCTACCATAAAAAACCGTCTCTTTATGTCGAGACGGTTTTCTTCTTGTTTTTATAAATTTTCATCAATATATGTTTCGATATCAGACGCCATTGTATCAATGGGTATATCCTCAATATTTTTGGCATATCCAGTATACATTTTTACTAAAACCCCGTCTTTATCCACTAAGAAAAATTGATTTCCATGAATCACTTGGTCAGTATTAGGATCATCCTTTACCATAATTTTAGTTGATTTTACTGCGAATTGTTCAATATATTTTTGTGAATAACCAGTAAGGAGATTCCATTTTGATTCATCAGGTACATTATATTTGCTTAGATAATCCGCAAGTACCTCTGGCTTATCAACATCAGGATCCACTGAAAACGCAACAATCTGATAATCTTCCACACCTTTTTTCTTCAGCTTTTCTTGAACCTGCGCCATATTAAAGGACATTGGCGGACAAATAGAAGTACAATTCGTGAAAATATACATTCCAATCCATGGTTTCCCTTTTAAACTCTTCAAAGAAACAGCTTCTTCACGTTGATTAATATGCTCAAAATCTGGCAGTGCTAAGTCATAATCTGCCTTAAATTTTGCATTTCCACATGCGCTAAGTACAGTTGTCAGCATCAAAAGTAGAATGAATCCAATTATTTTATTTTTCATCTTAACACGCTCCCTACCTACATTACCCTCATCCTATCGTATGATCATAACGTTGACAAGGACTCCCAAGTGACAGCTTTCGGACATCTTTGTGAAATAGATTTCACTTTAAGGAAATAAGTGCATCATGAATCGCATCCAGCTTTACCTCTACTCGGTTCAATAAATAAAACGACACTAGAATCGGAAAGCCAATTTCTGAAATCATGTTTAACCACTGCTCCATCTTTAAATTCCTCCTTCACAAATTAAAATTGAGTATTCTCCTGTTAAAAAAGGTCTTTGTAGTATCATCCCACAAAGACCTTTTCTTCATTATGCTATCGCTAATTCAAGTTCCGTCACTTGGCGATCAATGATCCGTGCCCCTTTTATGGCAACTAGAGTACCTGCTTGTCCTTCAAAAACATTTTTAGCCATAATCGTCTGCATAACCTGTTGGATTTCTGCAGTTGTAATTGTTGGCTTCGGTGCATCAATCGTAAGCACAGTTGTTTTTCCTATGGCTGTTTCAAATTGCAGCTCTAAAACTTGTGTCATCTTCTTGCCCCCCTTAGGATAAATCTGTTGTTTCTACTTTGGAAATGCTGTCTAACGTATGTGAAGATAGACTTGCAATGGCATTCGCCACGGCTACTAAATCCACTGTTGAATGCGAACCATTCACATTTCGGTATGTCTTTGTTGTGAACTTTGGCTCGTTTTGTTCATTGTAGCCAGTAACATACTTTAAACGAAGTGTTGCATTGACAAAATTTACGCTTGTCATAGGTGTCACCCCCTTTCTTACACAATATATACGGACTTATTGCTAAAAGAGGGACATTAAGGATGAATTTTTTTATATTAGCTTTTATAATAGAGTGAGAGAAGGCAAAGAGGTGAACGATTTGTTAACAGGCTGGTTTTTATGGTTTATCTTGTTTTGGGTAGTCGTATTGATTACCTTTATGGGGATAGGTGGATTTTTTATGTTCCGCAAGTTTTTAAAGGCACTACCTAAGCAGGATGGTAAATCGGATTTAGATTGGCAAGAGTTTTATTTAGATAAAACCATTCATTTATGGGGACAACCTGAGAAGGAGCTTTTATATGAACTTGTTAGTCCCGTCCCTGAGCTGTTTAGACAAGTAGCAAAGGAAAAAATAGCTGGCAAAATTGGCGAGCTTGCATTAGAAGAAAAAGCGGCTGCCATTAACCATGACTTAATTATTCGTGGTTATATTCAAGCTACCCCGAAGCGAGATCATAAATTTTTACGTAAAAAATTAGCGGAAATGAAAATTGACATTACCCCCTATGAACATCTATTTGATTGATGGCTACGCTGCACAAATTCGTTGTGTGGCGTTTTTATCTATAGAAAAATAAACCCTTGCAGAACAATGGATGCATGACCACTTTACCCCGCTGCTATAATTTGACCCAGATATTTAACAAGGAGAATGATATTGAGGTCATTTTACCTGTAGAAGCAGGCAAAGCACTTTGAGCAAATTATAACCTACATCCAATATAACGATATGCCTTGGAAATTGGTCTTCTGCTTTTTTAAAAGTGGAATCACTGCTTTACGACAGAAAATGGAGAGATATGATATATTGTTATCTTTTGCCTGTTCCCCTTCACTATAACTGATTAGAAATAGGGAAAAAAGAAAGAAATAAAATTGCAAATGAAATTCTTTTCATAAAATGCTGTATTTATGTTATTTCTAAATCAATTATAAAATTTGACGTAGCTCTTGTTAAAATGGTACAAATTCCACTTGTTTTAAACTTTCCTTAAATAGCTATTGTAAAATTTATTGAAAAGGGACAACGCTTCTCTTTAATAGATTGAACTTTGGATTTTATAAAAATAGAGTAGCAAAGGCATTATCTTCAAAATATACTATGAATGATTACCCATTTACTACTCTTTATGTGCACTTTCAAATGAAAAAAATACGGTTTAACCTTTTTAGAATGACCTACTAAATTTCCGAATTGAGTGGAATCTTCTATTTGGATTAGCTTTTTTCAATTAGCTCCTTTATATTAATCTTTGATTTCCTTGAATGTAGGTTGGTTAGTGAGCATCTGCATTCAATACTTTCATATTTACTTGCGATGTTATAAGGAGCTTTTTTTAGTTGCATTTGTACCCCTATGGTCACATTAAGAGGATTTGCTTCGACTAATTACTTTTGTTTAGCTTTATTGAATGTTACCCTACTTTTAATTCATGTTTTTTCTGAATCAAATAGTTCGTCAACAGTAGTTTTCAAATTTTTCGCTAAATCAAAAGCTAGTGAAAGCGAAGGGTCGTATTTATTATTTTCAACTGCATTGATAGTTTGCCTTGATACATCACATAATTTCGCTAATTCTTCCTGCGACAATTTTAAAGCCTTCCTAATTTCTTGTATTTTATTTTGCATCTAATCACCATATTTCTTTTTATACACTAATAATGTAATTAAATAAACGATAGACACCACTACTAAGAAAATATAAGGATTTATTCCTCCAGAGTAGCCGCTCGAAAAAAATGAAAGATATAAATTCTGACCGATTTCAATCAACAGCAAGGCGATGACCACACTAAAAGCATAAGATTGTGCACGCATTTTAATAAACTTTTTTCTTTCATCTCCTAATGACACTAATGAACCAAGTGTTAGGAAAATTAAAACAACTGTAATTACTATTACACCCAAAAAGACGAATAACAGCCAATCCACTCAAAATGCAACTCCTTATAAGTAAAACATGTTTTACATTTAGAGTATAACAGGTTTTACACTTTTTAGTCAAACATGTTTTACATTATGGATTTTCAAGGTATGCTATGCTATACATAGAGCTTAATAATTCATAAAAAAGCTATTTGACAATTAAAGATGTCATAATAGCTCTTTGTTATATTTTTGGATAAATTATGGAGCAATAACATTACATACAGTTTTAGTTACTGAATTATAAATACCGTATGCATCACAACATTTCTTAGCGCAATAATCTAATTTTTAATCAATAAAAATGCAGTATAAGCCAAGAAATTAGAGGTGGAACTTCTGAACCTTCTCAAAATATCGACAAAGTACATCTTGCATATATAGAAAATTTAGGCTGGACGATGCAAACATTTGATTCTGAGCAAGTATCACTGAAATTGGCACTTGAAACTATGGCAAACTAAAAATCCGCTACTATCAAATTTATGGAAGAGTATATCGCTCGTTGCATTATTAGGTAACATACTTAGCAATAGTATTGAAGCCTGTCAGGAATGGCAAAAGCTTAATAATGCACAGGGAAATATTAGTCTTCAGCTATATAAACGAAGCGGCTTATATATTATCACCTGTAAGAACAATACAGTCCCACTTCCTAGAGATATTGTAGATTCTTTATTTGGCCGCTCTGAGATCACAACAAAACAGGGGCATGATGGACTTGGAACAACAATTATAAAAGATGTGGTCCAAAAATATAAAGGTTTCTTAGACTTCACCTATAAAGATGAGATATTTACTTTAAAACTTAAATTCCCTGCCATCCATTAAAAGTAATTTTAGTGCTAGCAAACCGTCACTTTTGAAGTTCTATCCGTCGTTTCGTTAGTGATATCAGTCCAATGATGTCTATCTGTCCCCCAAAACGATAAAAAGCCTGCACTAAACACTAGTGTAGGCTTTTCTTTACAAATTTTTAAGCGGAATGGTTTTTTTGACTTTGATAAATTGAACAAGCATGGCAATTCGCCAAGGAACTAACATGGCAAAGGCTAAAATCCAAAACATTCCTGCTAACTCACCAACATCAATGGAGCTACTTAATATCATTTTCGCCACAACTCGGAACACTAATAGCCCAATTAAAATAAAAACGAAGGCTTTTGAACGTTTTAAATAAATATCTTGTCCCTTTACTTCAAATTTTGAAGTAGCAATTAGTATTGTTGAGAACACCATTCCGACTGCTGACGCCTCTAAAATTTGCATAGGCGGTACACGGAATTGTTCAAATAAAAACATTAACGCACCTGAAGACATTGCGATAGGTGGAATGATAATTTTCTTCTCATTTGTTGGTTTTTTGGATGCTCTCATCCGTATTACCATGACAAAGCTACCCATTAAAATGGCCATTATGGTCGAACCTATAACATAATAGTGAGAAGGGATATTGCTTAACATAAAAAAATCCTCCTCTAATGTCAAATTAACAATTTTGTCCAAGCAATTGATCAACTACAGATTTCAATCTTTCTGGCTCAAATGGTTTTGTGATAAAATCTTTCGCACCACTTTCAATTGCTTCCACAATTAATTTTTGTTGGCCTAAAGCTGTAATCATAATTATTTTTGCATTTGGGAATTCAGGGATGATTGTTTTTACTGCCGCAATACCTGTCATAACGGGCATCGTTACATCCATCGTGACAAGATCTGGTTGTAACTCTCGATACATCGCCACAGCTTCCTTCCCATTGGCAGCCTTGCCGACTACCTCATAACCCCATTCCGTAAACATATTACTTATGGCAACACGCATAAATAGCGTATCATCCACTACCAAAACTGTAGGCATCTGTTCATCTCCCTCCACGTTAAAGTACGGTATGCCTCTTTAGTTTAGCAGATTAGAAGCCCGTAAATCCACCGAAAATAGGCTGTAACAAGCGTGTAATATATGTTAACCCATCAAAGAATAACAATATCCCAACGGCAATCATTATATAACCACCGATTTTCACTATTTTTTGGCTGTGTGTTCGAATCCAAGTCATACGTGAAATAAAGAATGATAACACGAAGAATGGAATCGCAAAGCCTAAATAATAAGCAAGCATATAGCTAAAGCCTGCACCAGGGTTTGTACTAGCTAACATTATAATCGACGCTAAAATTGGACCTGTACATGGTGTCCAACCAGCTGCAAAGGCTATTCCGATTAGAACGGACCCCAAATAACCTGATGGTCTATTTTTAAATTGGAATTTACGATCCCTCATTAAAAAGTCAATTTGTAGTAAACCTACAATCATTAAACCAAATACGACGATTAAAATAGCCCCAACCTGACGTAATAAGGTTTGATAATTAAGGAAGAACTCTGCTGCTAATGATGCTCCTAGTCCTATCATAATAAAGATAATTGAAAATCCTAGTAAAAAGAACAAGGTGTGAAAAACTGCACGCTTTTGCATCATACCTCGTTCAGATTTTAGCTCATCTAAAGTCATACCCGTTATGTATGATAAAAATGCTGGATACAATGGAAGGGTACATGGAGAAATAAAACTCAAAAACCCTGCACCAAAAGCTAAAAATACGTTAATATCTGTTCCCATATTTTTTAATCGCTCCTTACAGTTACTGCATCCATCGTACCAAAAAACACTGTAAAATGCGCCCTTCCTGATTGTGAACGTTTCATGGCAATAAAGTGTTAAAAAAGTGAATTATCCTTATAATCTTATGCACAATTTCACAATCAGCCTCAGTAATTATAAAGATAATTGCTCGTGTACCTATGCATTATGCCCTTCACTTGCATTATCTGTCAACAAAATTCGCGTTATTTCTACAAACAGAATTTTCCATTTTTTAAAACCGTAGTAGCTATTGTAAATTGTACCATTCAATACTTGATTATGTAAGGAAGGTCTTCAGACATAAATATTAGAGCTTGTCCAAAGACATTTACATCTTTGAGTATCATATTTACGCCTTCTTAATGTCCTGTAAGTGCACTTTTAATCGTTAGAATCCACGGAAACAAAATAAATAGCGTTAGTATAATAAACGGGGGCCATGCCTTCACATTTGTAGCCCCCCTATATGAAAACAGGGGATAAAATAATCTAACCAATTGGTACTAGCCCATAAAATCGCTCCTTGAAAAATAGCCATATTAGCTGTTGATAAAGATACTTTAAGGCAAAAACAGCAACAGTTAAGACACAAATAGCGTCGTTAACCCGCCATACACCTCTTCATTTTTTACCGCTACAGATGCTGATCCCCCATGACTATCTCCAACAGCTGTGAATTTTGTGTAAATGTTAAATCCCAAATTCACTTTTACGCACGCTATTAATCGAGTATTTTTCCCCCTCTCAGGTCAGGATACCCAAAAGGCTTTACATTGCAAGCTGTTTTCTACTATTGATTTTTCTGTCGATTTCGTTCCATTATTGTAGAAATAGCTTCTTGCATAAGAAATACACTAACGCTCACATATTATTGTAATAAACCTTCAAATTATCCCACCTTTTGTTAAACAACAGAAAATTAGGTCATCCGATGACCGAATGATATTATCTGTATTTTCTTAATTCAATATTTTCCCAAAATCTTAAAATTCGCCATATTGCTATTACACAAAGTATTCACGTTAAAGGGTAAGTAAATTACTTTTCTTCATGTATAATAAAGGTATGATTGAGCATAAATGAGGTGTAGCTCCTTGGAATTAAGAAAAATTAAACCGAAAAAAATATATGAGGAAGTATCTGAAATCCTTTACGAAAAAATCAGAGCAGGGGCACTGAAACCTGGTGATCGTCTTGACTCTGTTGAACAGCTTGCAGAGCAATTACAGGTAAGTAGATCTGCTATAAGAGAGGCACTTTCTGCTTTAAAGGCTATGGGATTAATTGAAATTAAACAGGGCTCAGGAACATTTGTTAAAAGCATTCAGCCTAGCCAACTCGATTTTCCACTATCGACAGCGATTTTAACAAATAAACAAGATGTCTCCCATTTGCTAGAAGTACGTAAAATCATTGAAGTAGGTGCTGCTGCAAGTGCAGCTATCCATCGAACGGACGAAGACATTCAAGCAATGATTCAAATATTGGATGAAATGAAACGTGTACAAGGAGATGGCGAGCTAGGTGAAAAAGTGGATTTCCAATTTCACGCGGCCATTTCAAAAGCTTCTCAAAATCCCCTACTTGCAACTATATTAGATCAAGTCTCAGGATTAATGATTGAAACGATGAAAGAGACACGTCGGATTTGGCTATATTCTAAAAAAACAACAAGTGAACAGCTATACGATGAGCATATGCAAATCTTCCTTGCCATTAAACAGCAAAATGAAGAGCTAGCAAAGCATGCTATGGCTTCCCATTTAAGAAATGTGGAAAAGATTTTAATGCAATATTTTGAAACAACTGAATCAATGAAATAACAGTAGCTGCCTAATTATAGGCAGCTTTAAAATTTTTTTGGAAATTTTTGATAAACACTTTTACTCATGTAAAAAGTTGTAGTATTATAAAAACAATCTATTTCCCTCATTAAAATCATCAGATGACCAGTTGAATTATGATTAAAGGGAATTGTTTCATTTAGAGAAGAGCTCAATCGTCATTAGATCGATAGTGATTCTCTCACTTAGTAAATGTTTATATCTTGGAGATACATTAAAAGGAGCGATAAACATGAAAGTTTCACTATTTGCCACTTGTTTAGTTGATATGTTTCAAGGGGATGTAGGAAAAGCTGTTGTTGAAGTACTTGAAAGACTTGGCTGTGATATTGACTTTCCAGAAAATCAAATTTGCTGCGGACAGCCAGCCTATAATAGCGGCTACGTAAAGGAATCTAAAAATGCCATGAAAAAAATGATTTCAGCCTTTGAACATGCTGAATATGTGGTCTCCCCTTCAGGATCCTGTGCGTATATGTTTAAGGAATATCCAGAAGTTTTTCAGGGGGACCCTATTTGGGAACAAAAAGCACAAGCATTAGCAGATAAAACCTATGAATTTACTGAATTTATTGTCAATGTATTAAAGATTGAGAATGTAGGAGCCCATTTAGAAAGCACAGCTACTTATCATACCTCCTGCCATATGACCCGTCTACTTGGAGTAAAAGAAGCACCACTTAAATTATTACGTCAAGTGAAAGGTTTACAGTATGTGGAATTGCCAGGAAAAGATCGCTGTTGCGGATTTGGTGGGACCTTTTCAGTAAAAATGGGCAACATCTCAGGAGAAATGGTTACTGAAAAAGTACACGATGTGGAACAGACAGAAGCAGATATCCTAATTGGCGCTGATGCTGGTTGTTTAATCAATATTGGCGGTCGAATTAATCGACAGGGAAAGCCAATTAAAGTGATGCATATTGCAGAAGTATTAAATTGCCAATAGATCAAAGGGGGTAATAGCAATGGCCATGAAAACTAGTGACGATCTATTTAATGATCGAGTAACAAAGGAGTTAGACAATACATTTATGCGTGGAGCTGTGTCAAGTGCACAGGAACGCTTTCAAACACGTCGACTTACACAGGCTGAAGAGCTTGGTCATTGGGAGGAATGGCGCTCTCATGGTGAAGAAATTCGCAAGCATGTACTAGCAAACTTAGATTTTTACTTGTATCAGTTGAGTGAAAATGTTGCACAAAGAGGTGGTCATGTTTACTTTGCGCAAACTGCAAAAGAAGCTACAGACTATATTCGAGGCATTGCAAAAAAGAAAAATGCTAAGAAAATCGTAAAATCTAAATCAATGGTTACAGAAGAAATCAACTTAAATACTGTGTTAGAAGAGCTTAGTTGTGAAGTTATTGAGACAGATTTAGGTGAATACATTTTGCAGGTGGATGATCATGAGCCGCCATCCCACATCGTTGTTCCAGCCTTGCATAAAAATAAGGAGCAGATTAGAGACGTCTTTAAAGAAAAGCAAGGCTATGATAAAACTGAAAAACCAGAGGAGCTTGCCCTCTATGTCCGTGAAAAACTTCGTAAAGAGTATTTGACTGCTGATATTGGCATCACAGGCTGTAATTTTGCCATTGCAGAGAGCGGCTCTATCACACTTGTTACAAATGAAGGTAACGCAGATTTAGTGACTGCCCTGCCAAAAACTCAAATTACAGTTATGGGCATGGAACGAATTGTTCCCACTTTTGAAGAGATGGAGGTACTTGTCAGTTTATTAACAAGAAGCGCTGTTGGACAAAAGCTTACTAGCTATATTACAACTTTAACGGGGATAAAAGAAGAAGGAGATACAGATGGTCCTGAGGAATTCCATTTAGTTATTGTTGATAATGGGCGCTCCGATATTTTAGGAGGCGAATTCCAGTCAATTCTACAATGTATTCGCTGTGCAGCATGTGTCAATGCATGTCCTGTTTATCGTCATGTTGGTGGTCATACGTACGGCTCCATCTATTCAGGACCTGTGGGTGTTGTACTTTCTCCATTATTAGGTGGCTACGATGATTTTAAGGAGTTACCATATGCCTCCACACTGTGTGGGGCATGTACAGAGGCTTGTCCTGTGAAAATTCCATTACATCAGCTTATTCATCGGCATCGTCAAGTAATTGTGGAAAACGAAGGAAGAGCACCTGTTTCTGAAAAATTACTCATGAAGGCTTTTGGTCTAGGTGCCTCCTCCCCTACCCTTTATAAAATGGCAGCAAAAATGGCCTCACCTACAATGTCGCCATTTACTAAAGACAATAAAATCTCAAATGGCCCTGGTCCATTAAAAGCATGGACCGAGACAAGAGATTTTCCAGCACCAAATAAAAATAAATTTAGAAACTGGCTGAAGCAACGTTCTAAAGGAGGAGAGCAGTGATGATAGGTACCATAGAAAATAGAGATGCCTTTTTATCAAAAATCGCTCAGCAGCTTGGACGTGCACCCAAAACTGAGCTTACACAACCTATATGGCAATATCAGCCACAAGGGAGAGTGCTAAAGGATGCAACAAAAGATGAATTAGTAGAGGTTTTGGTGGAGCAATGTAAAAATATTCATACAGACATTATTTTAACAAATACAGCTAATCTTTCGAAGGATTTACAAAAAGTCGTAGATAATTATGGACGTCGTTCAGTAGTTACATGGAGAGATGAGCGTTTTGAACGTTATGGCCTAACATTATTTATGACAGAGCACTGGTCACAAATGGGCATTCAACTTTATGAATGGAACTCGGCACAGCATGAGGAAAATATTCGGCAGGCTGAAAAAGCAAATATCGGCATTACCATAAGTGAAATAACATTAGCTGAATCAGGAACTGCTGTACTTTTTAGTAGCAAGAATAAAGGTAGATCTGTTAGCTTCTTACCGGAGAAATCCATTATTTTAATTCCTAAAAGTACAATTGTTCCACGTATGACACAAGCCGCCCGCTTCATTCGTGAAAAAATAAGAGATGGAGAGCAAATCGCCTCCTGTATCAACTTTATTACAGGACCAAGTAACTCTGCTGATATCGAAATGATTCTGATTGTAGGTGTACACGGACCTATTAAAGCTACATACATCGTCATTGAAGATCAGTAATTTTTGGCACTATCGCTACTAATTTTTATTCAGGATGCAGATACTTAGAAGTTGGTACTATCATTTAGATTAGTTGAAAAGATAAACCAGACATTCTATTAATTTCAGAATGTCTGGTTATTTTTTGTATTACTTAATAAAAAGGCGAATTAATTTGTTACACTCTCCGTTACAATTTCTTTATTATAAAATTCTGGGTGTGCTTCTTTTAAGACAGAAGTTCGGAGCAAAACCAATGTAATCGTCACAATAATCGCACTAGTAGAGAGTAAAATCGCCGTTGCTGGTAATGTATCGTACAGGATGCCATACACCAACATACCAATTGGCATCATCGACATAGCCATCGTTTCCATTAACCCAAATACACGTCCTCGATATTCCTCTGATATTAGCTTTTGCATATAAACACCAATAGGCATATTAATACCCATTTCAAAGATTGCAAAAATAAAGTAAATCACAATATAAAAAATCACAATCGTTAAATACGATAATTTCATCAATAATGGTAATACGGCTAAGCTCAAACTACTTGCTAGCAGCAATAAACTGATTTTAGAAAAACGTAACGGTACTTTAACCTCTGCCCTTGTCGCAAAATAAACGGAGGCAATGAGCATACCAAAAGCACCAGAAGCCTCGATAAAGCCAAAATGTGTAGATTTTACTTTTAGTAATTCAATAATAATATAAGTCCCACCAACAACAATGGCAGAGAAGAATAAATTAATCCATAATGACATCCACATTACGGTTTTAATAACCTTTTGCTGCTTAATGTAACGAAAGCCACTAGTAAGCCCTTCCCAAATCTTTTCCTTTTTCACATCTCCATCTCTTGTACTATAAAGGGTGAAGTTCATCGTTGCCTCCAAGAGAAAAGCAATTGAATAGGCAATCATATTGATTATTAAAAATACTTTCATTGAGAAAAAACCATACATCATTCCCCCGATTATAGGCCCCCCTATTGCAGCAACTGACACTGATAATTGGTTAAATGATATGGCACGCTGTAATCGCTCTGGATTGACCAATGTTGCGATAGCTGATGAAAATGTTACACCTGAAAAAGCGGAGCAAATCGTATTAACAACTGTTGCTACATAAATAGCATAAACCGACATCCCTACTGTTTCTGTGTAGAGCAGTAAGCCCCCTACTGTTAAAATCGTTCCTGCTTGTGCAAGTAGAATTGTACGTTTTTTCGGGTAATTATCAGCAACATGGCCAGCTATAGGTGCAACAAGTGCTCGCGGTAATACTGAACATATCATGTTGGTCGCAAAGCTTGTTGCAGACCCCGTCATGGCTAAGATATACAAACTAATCCCAAAGGATAGCACATTTGTCCCTAGCATCGCTATCAATTTGCTGGCTGTAAATGTCCATAAATGATAGGTTGCTTTTTTATATTTTGCTGCTTCATCCATTCTAAAACCCTCCAAATTTTTAATAAAAATTAAAAGTTTAATTTTATTAAACAAAATATAGCATAACTTCTACTTTTCACGCAAGAGAAAGTTTAATATAATTAAACAAAGGTTATGTTATAAATAAAGGAGGCGAGGCAGTGAACTCTTTAGGTACACGAATTCGCAATTTAAGAAAGGAACGAAAATTTACATTAGAGGCTCTTGCTGGCGATCGTCTTACAAAAGGAATGCTAAGTCAAATTGAAAATGATAAGGCTAAGCCCTCGATGGAAAGCCTTGACTATATCGCGGAGCGTTTAGGGGTAAAAGCAAGTGAATTACTTGAAGAAATAGCACCATCTACAATACGACATCTTTTAGAGCGGGTGGAAATTTTTTATGCACAAATACAGCTTGGTGATACAAAAAATCTGGAACAAACTATAGAGATGATTAAGCCTTATGTAGAAGAGCTCCCACTTAGCTATGAAGCAGGTCGTTTACTGTATATTTACGCGGTAGCACAATATCAAGCAGGCATAACGACATGGGAATCGCCACTCAATCGTGCACGCTTTATATTTAAAGAAATTAATTTACTGAGTCATTGGTTTGAAACCTACGTTATACAATCAGCTGTATTCATGGAAGGTCGAAACTATAATATGGCTTATTCCTGTATCTTACAGGCTAAGGAAGAGGCTGAGCAGGAAAATTATCAACTTGATTCACGAGATGCTGGGAAAATGGCTTATTATATTAGCATTTTTCAATTAGCTATCGGAGAATATGAAGCAGGTAAGCAACTTGTTAAAGAGTCAATTGCCAATGCACATAAAAACCAATTTTATTATTATATTGATGATATGTATCGTATAGCAGCGTTTTGTGCCATGGTTGACAATGATTTCGAACAAACAGAGCATTTGATAACAAAGCTAGAGCAATATCGTGTTTTTGTGGAACAAGCGGATGTGGATGCCTTTATTTTCACATTACGAGCTCACTATTATAACAATTACACCCATGATTATGAAAAGGCACTAGAGGAAATAGAGCGTTTTCGTCCACTTATGGATATGGGAGCCATCAAATTTGATAAAAACCTATATTATTGTGAAAAAGGTAAATCCTTATATTTGCTAGGTCGATACGAAGAAGCTAAGGAAGCTTTTGCACATTTTACAAACATCCCATCATTCTTCCTACATCCATTTGACATTTTAGGCTTTAATGAATGCTTCTCCTATAAGGCACTCTGTTATGCACATTTTGGTGAGTTAACAACAGCCTATGAAATTGCAAAAATGGCCTATATGGATTCACAGGATTTAATCGATCTTCCGTATAAGCAAAAAATTGAAGAAACCTATTATTCCATTAAGGGACAGATTGACACTGTGTAATAAAAATGACCTATTGTGAATTATATAGTGCTCATTTAAATTTAATAAATTCGAAACTTTATTACTAAAAAAAGGGTAGAGAAAAAAGAAATTTTCCTCTACCCCATCTACCCCTTACCTTTTATCCCTTCTCATTTCCTTCTGAATCCTGCGTAGAGCTTTTTTTGAGCCACGATCGATATCATGCTGAAGCTTGCGTTCTTTATAGTCTACAAATAATGTTTCCACATCATAATCTTCAGGATATAGTTCAGTTGCAGAAAGCTCTAATACCAAACGCTTAATATTTACCTCCATAAACTGTTCCTTATAATACACGACAACATTACAGTAATTATCTACTTCTTTGTAGACAAGCCCAACATCATCATAATCTAATAATTTCACTCGATCCCCTTTGGAAAATTCATGGTTCATCTTTGTGCCCTCTTTTCCTATCTTGGGCCTTCTAATTTTACTGTCATGAACCCTTTCTAGCTGGTAATCCTTATTGTCCAAATAGTCCTTCGCACGCTGTAATACTGTTTTGCGAATATTCATTTTCTGTGAAATCCAAAGCGCATTACTTTCGCCAGAGGCACCAATCATTAATTGATACAATGGCTCCAATGTTTCGCTATTAAAACGCATAGCCGCATTCATAAAATCACTATGCATTTCAGAAAAACGTTTTATTTCACCGTAATGGGTTGTAGCAACTGTTATACAGCCCATATGATAGAATTCCTCTAAAATAGATATAGCTAATGCCGCTCCTTCGTTTGGTTCCGTCCCACTGCCAATTTCATCAAAAAGTAATAATGTATGATTATTCGATGCCATCATAATATCCGAAAGATTTTTCATATGAGATGAAAATGTACTAAGGGCATTTTCAATACTTTGATTATCACCAATATCTACGAAGATATTATCAAATACAGCTATTTCGGTTCCTTTTTCGGCTACGATATGAAAGCCTGACATGGTTGCCAATGTTAAAAGGCCGATCGTCTTGAGGACTACCGTTTTTCCACCAGCATTAGGCCCTGTTATAATCAAGCTTCGGTAATCTTGACCGATTTCAAACGTTAATGGCACCGCATTTCCTGGTAATAAAGGGTGCTTCCCATTGATTAATTTGATAGTGCCATATTCGTTCAAGCTTGGCTCAATGCCTCCTACTTGCTTGCTATACTTAGCTTTAGCAAAAACCATATCATACTGACTAATCAACTCCATATTAATCGTGATTTCGCGAATATTTTCCATCAGAAGTCCTGATAATGAAGCTAAAATCTGATATTCCTCGATAGCTTCCTCCGCTTTCAGGGTCGCCAACTCTACATTTAATTTTGCGACTGCACTAGGTTCTATAAAAACTGTAGCACCCTTCGCTGAAATTTCCACCACTGTTCCCTGCACATGATTTTTATAGGACGCCTTAATAGGAATTGTGTAACGATCATCCTTTTTACTAATAAAAAATTCCTGTATATAGGTTTTATTTGCACTACTGTTTAAAAATTTTGTTAAGCGTTCTTTAATTTTCTCCTCTGTCGTATCAATATGGTTTCGAATGCGCTTTAGTTCTCGACTAGCTGCTGAATCTACGCGATTAGCTTTAATCGCAAAATTTATTTCCTCTTCTACACTTTTAAATTCAGCCATTGAAAGAGCATAGGAAGCAAGAACTGGCGCAAAAAACTCCTTCTCCAACATAAATTTTTTTATTTTGCGACATCCACGTAAAAAATCTGAAATGCTTATTAACTCACTTGGATCTAAAATAACCCCTTTTTCAAGCTTTTTGATGGTACTGTCAATATTTGTTACGCCTAAAAAAGGAATATGCCCCTCTGCATCTAAAATGGCCCGTGCCTCTGTCGTTTCGTTCAATCGATTTCTCACAACAGATATGCTAGAACTTGGCTCTAATTTATCCAATAACTGTTTACCTAATCCACTCACACAGTAGCATTTTACATTTTCCTTCAATTCATTATATTGTAACTTCTCAAGAGTAGTATAATTCATTGTTAATTGCTCCTCACTATGATTTTTTAGAATCATTCATGAAGATACCTATTATTAGATAGCAATGATTTTATTAAAAAAAAAAGCTGCGGGGATACCACAGCTTTCACATTACAAAGGGTATGTAATAAGCATCCTGAAAAAACCTCATCAACATGAAGTTAGTCAGTGCATTACACGCTTTATAAAGTATTGTAGGTATCTTCATAGGTATTGAAATAAACGCATGACCAAATAGGGGGTTACTTTTCCATAAATCCCCTGTCGTCAATCATTTTATTTCGATGTAATTATTCCTATTTAGAACCTACTACACTCACAAAAAGCACCTCTCAATATTTTTCATTGTTATCTAATTTGTCATTATCTTACTATATGCAATAAAAAAAGTAAAGGTGCTTTCATCTTCTTATAAGACTGAGTTATGCTCTTGGCTAACTGACATAAATGTAACAAAGAAAAAACCTGTAGAAAATTTCTACAAGTTCTTAAAAGCAGATTTATGATGAGCCTTTCTCGTTTCAATGATTTTCGAGCCAGAAAACAGTAGTAAAGCTCCCCAAATAATACTAAATGCAATTAACTCTACCTGACTAAACGGCTCTTTATATAACACAATTCCTAAAATTAATACAATAGTCGGTGAGACATATTGTATAAAGCCTAGTAAATAAAGCGGAATATTTTGTGCACCTTTTGCAAATAAAATTAAAGGTATAGCTGTCACCAAGCCACTAACAATCATCAGGATGTCTGTTTTTACACCGACATGTAAGAATGAAGCTTGCTGCGTTGTGAACAGATAGACGTAATAGCCTAATGCAATTGGTAAAATAAATAATGTTTCTATAGCTAGTCCTCTCGTGGCATCAAGTGAAATTTTCTTTTTCAATACACCGTAAATGGCGAAGGATAATGCAATAAGCAGTGCTACCCATGGAACGGAACCATAGTTAATCGTTAAAATAATGACTGCAATAAAGGCAATTCCTGTAGCTACCCATTGTGCACGATTAAGCGTCTCTTTAAAGAAGATAACCCCAAAAATAACTGAAAGAAGAGGATTAATATAATAGCCTAAGCTGGTCTCAATTAAATGGTTATGTGTAACTGCCCAAATATATAAATACCAGTTCATAGAAATGACAAAGGATGCTCCTGCCAACTGCCAGAAATGCTTTTGGTGTGACCATAAATACTTTATATCTGCTAGAAGATCCTTACGCATGCCAAATAGGACTACTGCTAATACCGTAAAGACAAAGGACCAGATGACTCGAGATAATAATATTTCCATACTCGGTACATGCTCGAGTAATTTCCAATATAGAGGAAAGGCACCCCAGAAAACATAAGCCAAGAACGCTGCCAAAACCCCTTTTTTTTCATTTGACATTGCCTCTAATTCTCCTACTCTTGTTGAAATTGATTACGACTTTGCGCAATTTTTAAAGAATAGACTAATTATAGGACTTAGCTCTGGAACTGTAAATGCTTAATTTACAGCCTTTCTATATGGATGCTATGCATCATTCTCAGATTCAAGCTCAGAAATATAGTTACGCACCATTCTATAGCTAATATCTGGATTAATTTGCCGTTTAATACGAATATGGATTTCCTTAATACCTACACCCTGCTCCCGCATATCACGAATCATTGATTTGAGAGGACCTGAAAGTGACTCTCTCGACAATGCAGTGTATTTACTTAACTCAAAAAGTAGCTCAGTATTTTGTCTGCGAAGCTCCTTCAGCTCATCAACTGCACAATTATATTCAGTCAACTTCTTTTGTAATACCACATTTTGCTGCTTTAATTTTTGCACATCTTCCGCCAGCTGTAAATTTTGTTTTTTTAATAGTTTTCGCTCCTGCTCTAAAATATGATGTTTCTCATCTATATCAACATGCATGGCATTATACAGCTCTTCTAAATGCATTAATCCCTGATAGCGATTTTGTGATACGAGTATAAGCGTTTCCGTCATATTAATGGCAAGTGCCCCATCTTTTAATGTTTCACAAGACAATCCAATTGCATTTACTTTGCCCATTATCGTTTCTTCACTCCACTACTAAAATCTTCGTGTAATGGTATTGCTGTAATAACCATCTATCCACACACTTTCTCTATTGATAATCATTCTCATTCATTTAATCATAATCACTATTTTCTTTTTTGTCAAAGACAAATCCAGGAGAAATCTGAAAAGTAGCTTAAATTCGTATTCAGCTCACCACCTATTGAGATGGGAGACTTCTGTATCTGCTGCCGCTACGCTTACGCGCATAAAACATCTACCGCTATGCTTTCGATACAAAAAAACATTTGCTGAAAAAAGTTAAATATCTTGCGCAAGAAAAAGCTTCTTGCAGTATGCAAGAAGCTTTAAGGTTACATTTTTTTCAGTTTTTCATATTCAAGCTGTAGGCGTTCAATACGTTTTCGGCCTTCCTCACGATTTCTCGCTGTCTCCGCTTGAATTTGTTTTGTTTCTTGAATACCAGCCATAATTGTTTGCCATGTTGTTTCAATAGTTTCAATTTTTATGCTTGGGCTACCTGCAGAACGTGCGATATTAACACTATTTTTACTAATATTCTCTGCATTTCTCACAAGCATTTCATTTGTACGACGGTCCAGTTCACTCATTGAATCTGAAATAAGCTTTTGGCGTTTTAACGTTACAGCATGAATAAGTCCTTGCTTAAAGATCGGTATTGTTGTAACGAACGCAGAGTTAATTTTAGCAATTAAATGGTTATTCCCTTGCTGCATCAATCGAATTTGTGGAGCAGACTGGAATGAAACTTGCTGTGCCATTTCTAGATCATAACGACGTTGCTCAAGTAACTCCACAGCACGGAGCAATGTTTCATATTCCATTGCTGCTAATTGATCACCAGTTTGAGCTTTTTGTTCAAGCGCTGGTAATGACGCACGTACTTCGTCAGTTCTTACTTCAATCGCGGCAACAAACTTACTCAACGTTTGGAAGTAGTCTAAATTTTGATCATAAAGATTTTCAAGATCAACCGTATTCCTTTTCATCTCAACTTCATATTTTTGAATCTCACGATAGATCACATCAACTTCCTTATTCATGCTGTCATATTTGGATAGAAACTTTTCTAATTGTTCCTTTCCTTTTGTAAATAGCCTTGATAGGAAGCCTCCCTTTTTGTCCTCCGCAAAATCTTGAGGATCGAATTTATCCATAATCCGATTTAAGTTATTTAATAATACACTTGATTCCTCAAGCTTACTCGTTTTCATTGATGCAAGCATTTTATCTGAAAAAGTAGAAATGCCATTCGCTGTTTCTTTTCCAAGCTCTAGCATTGCAATTTGATCTTTTACATCAATTTTTTGTGCTAATGCATGAACCTCAGGATCTTGCTTTAATGCCAACTGATTTTGAGCAATTTGAGATAGCTCTTGCTCAGAAACAAGTACTGGTTTTTGCTCTTGCTCCACTTTTGCCAATGGATTAGGCTGTAATAATGGATTTTCTGATGCGAATGGATCTTTCGATTTTAATAGGTCATTGTTGAATTCAGACATATTGATTTACCCCCTGCGATTTATCTTCTACTATTTACGATTCCAGTACAAAAAAGTTTCATTTATTCAAGCATTGCAAAAAATGAGTTTGTCAATCTATAGGAACCCTCCAAATGCTCAAGTTGAAGTCTAAAACTTGTTGGATTAGAACTATCGACAAAAACCTGCAATTGCTCACGATTATTCAAGATTGAGACTAATTCATCACTCTTAGGTACCTGTTGCTTAAGCTTGTCAAAAAACAGTTCCTTCTCTTCCTTTGATGCTGGACGATAATTTGATTTTTGTTTTAAAATAGCATCAATTTGTGCTTGCGATAACATAGTTTCAACCCCTTTTATAAATTATAGCTTGTTTTACGAGGAAATTCGACAGAATCCACTAATTATTTGACATTGTTTTCTATGTTTGACATGCACACACTAAAAAAGCAGCTATACTCTGTAAGATTAACTACAAGTAATTGTACATTAGGTCTTATAAGATCGTATTTGTTTTATAATGTTTCACATTTAATATAAAATGCACATGACTAATTTATGTGTTGCCATATACACTCCGCACATTGTGAAGAGGTTGCTTAGTTGGAATTAAACTGAATAATTCGATATGAAATAGGGTCATTTTATCAATAACGATAAATTGATCCTTTTTGATTTGACAACTAATTATTCTTTGTAGTCTCACTATACTATTGATATTCAGATTTAGGAATAAAAATAAAAGCAATGTCTCCTGTTGTCGCTATACACACCGTCACTTCTTTTTATATTTAATATTAGTGTGTAAAGAATGGAAATTCATGATGTAGGAAATACTGTAGTTCTCTTTTGCAAATAACAAGTCAAAATAAAACCAAATCAATACGGAGGTAAAAAAATGAATGTCCTTGATTGTATCATTATAGGTGGAGGTCCTTCTGGGTTAAGTGCTAGCTTAACATTAGGAAGGGCTAGGAGAAACATTGCAATATTTGACGATGGAACGAATAGGAATAGAGTGACACAAGCGTCACATGGATTTATTACTCGAGATGGGATAAAACCACAATCGTTTAAAGAAATAGCGTTAAAAGAGTTGGAGAATTACCCATCCGTATCATATTTTACTGCAACAGTTACTGAAATCATAAAGGATATAGGTAATGAGCGATTTACTGTCAAAACATCTACTAGTCAGGAATTTGTTTCAGAAAAAATAATACTCGCCACAGGTATTCAAGAAATATTTACTATACCAAGTATAAGCAAGTTTTATGGGAAAAGTTTATTTAGTTGTCCGTATTGTGATGGCTGGGAGCAAAAAGATAAGCCATTGGTGGTTATTGCAGAAAAAGAAGAGCATGTACTGCATTTGACTAAGTTAATTTATAATTGGTCGCAGGATTTGGTTGTCTTAACGAATGGAGTTCAATTATCTAAAGAAGGTAAAATAGAGTTACAAAAACACAATATCAAAATTATTTCGGAAAAGATAAAAGACTTCATAGGTAATGACGGTTACTTACAAAAAATAGAGTTTGAAACAGGAGCAACCATTACAAGATCGGGTGGATTTGTTGCCCCATCTTATTATCGCCCAAATCAATTTGCTGAGAAGCTTGGCTGTGAAATTCATGAAAATGGAAAAGTTATAACAGATGGTGTCGGTAGAACAACCCAAAAAAACGTATATATTGCTGGGGAAACAGAAAGATCTAAACCATCCTCTTTAATGATTTCAGCTGCTAAAGGTAATAAAGCTGCGGTTTCAGTTAATACTGATCTAACGATGGAACGCTTTTGATTACGTCATAACACCTTCTGCTTCACCTAAATAGGAACTACACATCAGCGCCAATGTGTTGCCACATATACTTCAAACATTGTGTTAGAGTTAGTATAAGAATTTACGAAGAACGGATTTTGATTTTAGAATTCGTTTTTTCTAGTTGTTTAAAAAGATAGAAGGTTTTTTGTTAAAGTTATTGAACTAACGGCACAGCTTAGTTTATAGACTTATTCTACAATCGGGCGCTATTTTTGAGGAAAACTTAGATAATCAAACGACTTTTTAGTTATATTTTTTAGTGTAGTGAAGAATCTTACATCTAAAATTAAACAACTATATTTTTAACCTCGTCCTAAATTTAGAGCGAGGTTATGCTTGTTTGAGCTTTTAAAATTAAAAAACTTTATTGTCATTTTACAGCAGGTTCGTTCAATAAGAAAATAAATAAGGCTGTACCGAAAAATCGATTAACATCGACTTTTCGGACAGCCCCTTTTGAATTACAATAAAATGTTTAGCATCTTATCGCAACTTAACTATTTCAATTTGTTGAACACTTGACTTTTAATAGCTGCTTCTATCATTTATGTTGTCACTTTTAAGACCGTTTTAATTTTTTGGATCACGCCGCCTGTGCTATAAGTTAAAACACTACGCTTATAGAAGGATAGGCTAAATAAATAAGCGACAATAATCGTTGCTACTAAAATACCTAATGATAAAAGTGGTACCATCACCCCTATATCAGTAGCCCCAATGCGCATCGGCATAACCATGCCAGATGTAAATGGAATATAGGAGAATATCTTAATAATAAGCGTATCTGGATTGCCGATACCAGATAGCATTACATAGAAGCCGATTAATGTAATCATCATTGCAGGCATTAATACCTGGCCCGCTTCCTCAACTTTGGAAACTAATGAACCGAATAGAGCCCCTACAATTAAATAGAGGACGATTGTCAAGAGTAGGAAAAGTATTGCATAAATAACGTATCCCAGCGACAATTCCTTTACAATGCTTGTAGCAGCATCCCAAATAACTCCACTCTTCACAAATTTAGCATACACAAGGAAAACCACTGCAATAATTCCCATTTGTGTTAAAGCTAATAACAATACACCAGCAATTTTCGCCTTAAAATGGGTAGCTGGTTTGACACTCACTAAAAGCATTTCCATTGCACGTGAGCCTTTTTCGGAGGCAATCTCTGTTGTGATCATAGATAAGAATGTGGAAATAAAGAAGTAGATTAATATACCAACTGCATAGGACACCCATAGTCCTGATTGCTTTTCCTCTTCGCTTTTACCCCCAGAAGATTCTTCATTTAAATTTTTATTGGAGATAATTGTTTTAGCACTCATAATTTGCGCTGCTTGCTCAGATGTTAATGATAATTTTTGAACAGCATAATGCTGACCCGCATATTGCAATAACGAAGAGATAGTAGTTTGATCATTTAGTTTTAACGGTGTGTACGTAGCTATTTCAGCATGTAATTGACCATTCTGATCTGTTATTTTAACGATTGCATCAAGCTTCTCGTCCTTGACCTTTTTCTCTAGCTTCGATAAATTGTTTTCATTCTGTAAAAATTCCATATCATCATTGGAAACAAACAGCCCACTTAAGTCGGCAGTTGTTTCATTTACAATGGCTATTTGCTTTGCCTGATCATTACCTGTAAATAATTCCTTTATATCCGACCAAAAAATTGCAACGGACATCGCGAGTATATAAAGACATGTCATTAATACAAAAGACTTTGATTTTAATTTTGATCTATATAACTGTTTCATTAATAAATTAAACTTCGACAATGTTGCCACCAACCTTATCCTTAAAGATCTCATCTAACGATAAGTAATCTAAACTAAATTTCTCAATATATTCGCCATTGGAAAGCTGTTGGAAAATGCTCTGTGCAAAGCTCTCGTCCTTCAAAGTTAGCACTGTTTGCTCTTTCTCAACGCGTACATCTTTCACACCCTCAAGTGTCAGCAATTGAGTGGTTGACCAATCTGTACGTACAGCCAATTTGGTTTTCCCGTATTGTTTCTTCAAATCCAGCAAACTACCTGAAAACAGAGAGACACCACGTTTCAATAAACAAAGGTGATCACACAACTCCTCAACATTATCCATTTGGTGACTAGAGAACAAAATCGTTGTGCCCTGTTCTTTTAAAAGTAATATGGCATCCTTCAGTAAATCTTTATTGACAGGGTCAAGTCCACTGAATGGTTCATCTAATATTAAGAACTGTGGCTTATGAATAAAGCTCGCAATTAGCTGTACTTTTTGCTGATTCCCCTTCGATAGTGTTTCTGCTTTATCTTTCCGCTTTTCCTCAAGCTCAAATCGGCTTATCCAAAAATCAATATCTCTCTTTAACTCCGCCTTTTTCATTCCACGAAGCTCACCAAAAAAGTATAATTGATCCTCAACCTTCATCGTTGGGAATATACCCCGTTCCTCAGGTAAATAACCGAGAACATCACGGTTAATAGCATTCACTGGTTTACCATCCCATGTAATCGTCCCCTCTGTTGTTTCTTGCAAATCCAAAATCATACGGAAGGTCGTTGTTTTACCAGCACCATTTTGCCCAATTAACCCAAAAATCTCCCCTTTTTCTATGTTGAAATTAAGATTATCTACTGCTGTAAAATCCTTATACTTCTTTGTGACATGCTGTAATTGTAATGTCATTCTTTTTCCTCCCTATTAGTCTATGTAATACTTATAAGCAATCTGTCTACCTCTAATCCTCATAAATATGAGTAAGCAATTTTAATTTCTTTTTATGTTTATGATTTCTATAAATCTCGATCGTTAATAAGGAAATTAAGAAGACATTCAATAAACAAATCCATGGGAATGCTTGGTTAACTTGATGTGTAAGCATAATTGGTGCAATGTTCAATAACACTGCAAATGCATTTATCAGACAAGCCAAGATAAACAATGTATTAATACGGGATAAATATTTTATTTTTTCTGATTTCCCGGAAAATATTTCGAAAGGCCCCTCCTCTTTCCTTTTTCTGAAGTACGCCCATACCCCAAATGAATTTACATGTTCAATATTCATCGTATCTAAAAAATCGAAATAATCTTTTTTTCGTTTTAATACCATTTCATTGCGATAAATATATTGGTCAGATATGCCATTTTCAAATAGAAAAACGAATGGCCAAAACTTTTTTAAATGCCAGCCTTGTTCTGCCATATTATTAATCCATTGTTCTTCTCGTTCATAATCAATAAAAAAACGAAATTTAAACTTTTTCATAAAGTTACCCCCTTCCTAATCTGAAAATACATCCAGTTCCTTCTTCAAAATTTTACGCACTCGCATAAGCTTAAGGATTGGTCCGACTAATAACATAACGATAAGAATATTAGTACTATTCAATAGCAACTTCAGCATATCTGTATGCTGCCCTCCGGAAATACTAATAAGTCCTATTATTCCAAAAAACAAATTCAGTAGGAGAATTAATGATAGCAACGTAATTTTTTTGGACAAATTACTGATTTTAGTTTTTTTATCAGAGTAAAGTTCAAAGGGCCCTTCATGAGCAGGCTTTCTAAAGAAAACAAAGTTTCCAGAACGGTCTACTTGTTCTATCCCAGAGGATTTGAGAAAATCTAGGTACTCATCCTCATAGGTAGAACCAAATCGCTCCAATTCATCATGGCGATAAATATAGCTACCTGGTTCATCTTGCTCAAATGTAAAACGAATCCAAGTAAATTTTTTTAAATGCCAGCCTTGACTAGCCATCTCATTAACTCTTTTCTCAATATCATACGGATTCATCACTAACCAATATTTATGCAAAGTTCCCATCCTCTTTCGTTATACGGATACCATTATCAAAAAGTTCCCTTAATCTTAAAATTTCATAGTGCACAACTTCTTTTCCACTCTCAGTGATTACATATTCCTTTTTTCGCCCATCATCTTCTAGCGCTTCTATCCAGCCCCGTTCCAGCAAGGTTTTTATCGCACCATAAATTGTTCCAGCCCCAAGCCGAACACGACCATTACTCATTTCCTCTACCAATTGCATAATCCCATAACCATGCCTCGCATCAAATAAAGCTAATAAAATATAATAAACGCCTTCCGTTAACGGCGGATGCTCTTGTGTCATACAAATCCCCCTCTATATCGCACAACAATATATCGACATACGATATAATAAAGAATATATCAGCAGACGATATAGTTGTCAATGTTATTCATTGATTTACAAATTAATGACTTGGGTCAGCGCGCCGACTAGGTTCATCTTCATAATAATTTCAAGGTTATTTTTATGTTTATAAAAGGAATTCTTCTTGCTTGAGTAGATTTCGATTCTACCTGAGCATTACTGCCACCCGAGCGGTTTTTCTGATCGCCCGAGAACTTTCTTGTCCTACCTGAGCAGTTCTCTTCGCTACCCGAGCGATTCGCTTCGGCACCCGAGCACTTTTTAATTCTAATTTTATTGCATACGAAAGCACTCTATGCTATCATGTAAGTAATCACTTGCATGAAAGGAAGTAATTTTTTGTCAACGAAAGGGACCGCTGATCGAATTATTGAAGCTGCATTACATCTTGTCAGTGAAAAAGGTTATACCGCAGCAACAACGAAGGCTATAGCTGAATTAGCTGGGGTTAATGAAGTAACCATTTTTCGCCATTTTGGTAGCAAGCAGGGCATTTTAAAAGCCATTATTGAAAAGTTTTCTTACTATCCTCTAATGCAGCAGGAGCTCAATACAAATGTGACATGGGATTTGGAAAGTGATTTATTGAATTTCTCCCTAAAGCACTTTAATTTTTTAATGTCCATCAAAGACTTTGTCATGATTGGGTTTAAAGAGGGTCTACAATTTCCAGAAATTAACGAAGAAATTGCAAGTATCCCGCTTCTTATTAAAAATGAACTTGTTCATTATTTGAAGGAGATGTATCAAAGAGGGAAAATAAAAGAAATTAACTATGAGGCAGCTGCATTATCTCTAATCGCTATGAATTTTGGACACTTTATGTCACGTGCACGCTTGGGGACTATTGTTTCAGAGATGCCAACGGAGGAATTACTTCAGACAAGTATTGCGATTTTTTCTAGGGGACTCGTTTCCTAGAAAAAATTTTTCCTACTAATGCAAGTAAGTACTTACTTATAAAGGAGGCCTATAGATGAAGGGTTTACAAGCTTTATTTCGTATAAAAGAAACATATATTGGTATAGTTGCTACCATCGCTTTTCAACTTATCTTTTTTTCAGTTTGGATGACTGCCTATGACGGTGTAAATGAGAGAGCTGAAAATTTAAAAATTGGCGTTATTAGTGAGGATCGTGAGATGGGCCAAGAGGTAGCAAATGGACTGAGAACATCATTACCATTTGTCATCGAAGAATTCACTTCAATAAAGCGGGCTGAAGAAGAGTTGAATAAACGTCATATTCAAATGTTGTTGCATATACCAAAAAACTTTACTGCACAAATCCAAGCGGGAAATGAAGGAAAAATTACTTATACTATTAATCAAGCTAGTGCAAGTATGGTTAAAAGTATGATGGAGAGTACCGCCAAACAACTAACAGAGGAAATCAATCACAATATTTTTCCACTAAAGCAAGAAAAGTCGATTGAAATGTTTTCCCAAAAGTTCGCCCAGCTTCCATTAGAACAAAATATGGCACTACAAATTACAGATTCGGTTGAAGCTACAATTTTGCAGATAAAAGATCGTTCAATTGATTCCACAATTATTAAAACAAATAATGCAGAAGGATTTGCGGCAAACTTTGTACCACTAATGGTCATCATCTCATCATTTGTTGGTGCGATGGTAATGATTATGCAGCATCAACAGGCAGCACAACTAGTGCAAACTTTCGTTTCAAAATGGCAATTGTTCCTAGCAAGGCAAATTATAAATATTGGAGTAGCTTTTGTCTTACCTCTATTAACGATTGCGTTAATGCACCTCTTTAATATTTCAAGTGAGGTAAGCTTCCTAACTATCTATCTCTTTCAAGCATTTATGTTCTGGGCATTCCTATGTCTCGCACAAGTTTTTGTCATGATTTTCGGCAATTTAGGTATGGTTTTTAATATTTGTGCCCTTTCCCTACAGCTTGTAACATCAGGTGTACTTGTACCAAAAACCATGCTTTCTGATTTTTATAACAAGCTGGCTTCCATTCTTCCAGCCACTTATGGAGCAGATGGCTATTACACGATTATTTTTGGCGGAAGTGCTGAAAACCTTCAGCAGAACAGTAGTGCATTAGGAATCATTATTGCTGTCACATTGATTATTTCCTCTATAGCCGTTGCTCTACAGAAAACAAAAAATAAAGAAATAACACCTACTACTGTTCAATAAAAAATTAGTAAATCTGCTTTAAAGCCTTCTTGGATTTTTACCATTATGTCAATTCTAATTAGTTGTCAATAATCTCTTCCAGTGCTGCTTCTTAAATTTCATAGAGGGCCATATCTTTGATTTTGCTCTCAATCAATATTGGAATGAGGCATCTTTAAAAATAGATGGTTTAACATTCATTCACAGCTTATAAATTTCTACTCCCTTCTATAATAAATGGCCGTATTATAGAAGGGTAATATCTCGCCTCTCATCTAACGAGAACAACAGTTAATGGCCAAATCGTAAAATTGCTGCTAATTGTTTATTTAATGTGCTTACACTATCTGCAAAATCGTTACGATACCATTGAATAATTAGACCAATAATTGCATTCGCCTGGTATGCACTGTAATAATCAATAGCTATTTCATCATGTAACTTATGCTGAGCTGTAATGTCTCTTTTGAGAAGTGAATAAATTCCATCAAACAGCATGTAATAATAGGTTAGCGGAACATTTTTTGAAAAAACGATGCGGTAAAACATTTTAAAGCGCTCAATATGATGAAAAATTCGTATGGTATTTGGGTCTAATTGATTCTTATCTAATGTCGTTACTGCACGGTATGGCTCCTCATAGGAATTATATAAATCCTCCATAATTTCCTGAAAGTACTCCTCAAATAACCCTTCCTTCTGCTCATAGTGCAAATAGAAGGTTCCTCTATTTATGTTTGCAACTCGGCAAATTTCAGCAATTGAAATGGTTTCGAGTGGCTTTTGACTTAATAAAGTCATTAATGCATTGTGCAACGCTTGCTTTGTTTTGACAACTCTTAAATCATTTGCTTTCAAATTTTCTCCCTCATATTCAACAGATTTTTTATATGTGTTCATTACTAAACAGTTCTTTATATATTGCTTATTGAAATCGCTTACAAAAATATTATATTATTTTAATGAACACATGTTCAATATCCAACTTCATATATTGGAGAATTGTTCATATATACAGGGATAAAAAACACCATATATAGGAGGTCCTTAAGATGAGATTGGAAGGTAAAGTAGCTATCGTAACAGGTGCAGCATCAGGTATGGGAAAAGCAATTGCAGAAGGTTATGCAAAAGAAGGAGCACAGGTCGTAGTTTCTGACTTAAATTTAGAAGGTGCAAAAGCTGTTGTTGAAGGTATAGAGGCAGCTGGTGGCTCAGCGATTGCTGTTCAAACAAATGTCGCTTCAACAGAAGATTTACAACGCTTGTTTGATGAAACAAAAAAAGCTTATGGACAATTAGATATTTTAGTAAATAATGCTGGTATTATGGATGGAATGGAGCCAGTTGGTGAAGTTTCTGATGAGCGTTGGGACAAAGTATTCGCGGTAAATACAACTGCTGTGATGCGTTCAATGCGTATGGCAACAGAGATTTTCCTTGCTCAAGGACATGGTGTATTTGTGAATAATATTTCTGCTGGTGGTCTCTACGGCGCTCGTGCTGGGGCTGCTTACACTGCTTCTAAGCATGCTGTTGTTGGGCTGACAAAAAACACAGCCTTTATGTATGCAGATAAAAATATTCGCTGTAATGGTATCGCACCAGGTGCAGTTATAACAAACATTGCTTCTACCATGACAAACGTGAGCCAAACAGGTGCAGCACGTCAAGGGCTTGGTTTGGCCATTAATCCCCGTGCTGGACAACCTGAGGAGATTGCACAGCTTGCTATTTTCCTTGGTTCAGATGAAGCAAGCTTTGTTAACGGACAAGTTATTGCTGTTGACGGTGGCTGGACTGCTTATTAAAAAATATAAGACACAACTCGATCTGAATTAGGTTGAGTTGTGTCTTTTTTGTATGAGGAAGAGAAGATTGTGTTCATCCGTCTGTCTTAAAGCTACGAATTTTTACAGTCAAATGCTCTTGTAGTATAACTGACTGCATTATATGTGACATTAAACTTAAAGTAAAAACAATATTTAATACTACTGACCTGTAACATTACTTATTACAAAATCGACTAAATGAAAAAAGGAGTATGGTCATGAAAAAATTATATGTTGTTTTATTCTTTATTATAATAATTTATGGATGTGATGTTCCTAATCAATCACAGGATATCAATATGGACCCCGATATATTTCCTTACCCTCAGTTGCTAGAAGATATAAATGACAAGCAAGGTGAAATAGAGAATAAAGAGCGATTTGAAAAGTTTTATAATAATGTTCAGCAAAATAAAACAGATCGTATAAGAATAGTTTGATATACACATGAAGGTAATCTGGTGTTTTATTACCTTGAATAACAGAAAGAAATAATTTATTTAACAATTGATACTCGAAGCGATATTAATGAGCAAAAAAGTTATATTCAAACAAATTGTGACTCACTTAAAAAAGTTCAAACGAACATTGATGAAAAATACTCACTTGAAGGCTGTGATCAACCTATCGACAACAACCTTTTAATTATTGAGAAATAGTAGCTAGTCTTTTATTTGAAACTATTCAGCTAAAAGGATACTCAATTTTTAAAGAAGCACTCAACTATAGAAGATTTGAATGAACATTTGTAATATAAGAAAAAGCCACACGCTAGGATCAAAAATCCTGCATGTGGCTTACTCCATATTAGTTAATACATACTTTTAACCTTTCTTGAAGGGAATATAGAGCCCATGAAGGCACCTAGTAGAGCAGGCAATATCCATCCTAAGCCAATATCATAAAAAGGTAGAAAATCTGAATATAGCTGTTCAACTGCTTCAAATAGACCAAATTTTACTGCTGGTATACTTGTAGCTAATGCTCGATAGCCATCGATTAGACTTATGAAAAAAGTGAAGAATATAGCTGTTAAGTATACAGCCTGTTTATTTTTAAATAATGAAGAGCCTAGTGCTAGTAAAATTAGCACAATTGCAAGTGGATATAAGAACATAAGCACTGGGACTGCATATTGAATAATATTCGTTAAACCAAAATTAGCGATTGTAAATGATACTAGACACAGTATGAACACAAACCATTTATAACTGATTTTAGGGAATACTTCGTGGAAAAACTCACTACAGGATGTAATTAAGCCAATACTTGTCTTTAAGCAAGCAAGGACAATAATGATTGCCAATAAAATAGCCCCAAATGAGCCGAAATAGTGATCGGCAACTGCTGCAAAAATTAAACCGCCATTCTCGTATGGACCAACCGCTTCCATACTAGATGCCCCCATATACGTGATTAGTCCGTATATGAGCATCATTAATGCCATTGCAAAGATTCCTGATGTCCATGTGGCCTTCGCAATCTCCTTTCGATCCGTAATTCCTGCACTTTTAATGGCATTAATAACAACAATCCCAAAGGCTAATGATGCTAAGGCATCCATTGTGTTGTAGCCTTCTTTAAAGCCTGTCATAAATGCAGCATCTATATAGTCACCCATTGGCTGCTGAAAATGCCCCATCGGCCTTACAATACTTGTAATAATTAAAATAAATAACACTATTAAAAAAGCTGGTGTTAAATATTTACCGATATAATCCATAATTTTCGCTGGATTTAATGAGAAGTAATACACGATGGCAAAAAATACAAAGCTAAATAATACAAGTAGCAGTGTTGTATGCTGTGCTTGAATATATGGTTCAAAGCCAACGACAAACGGTACTGTGGCTGTTCGTGGTATTGCAAAAAATGGACCAATTGTTAAATACAGCGCTAATGAAAAAGTCACCCCAAATAAAGGATGAACACGACTCGCTAAATCACGTAATCCGTTGCTACCTGATAAACCAATCGCTAGTATACCTAAAAACGGTAAACCAATTGCTGTTACTAAAAAGCCTATTAATCCAAACCAAAAGTTAGTGCCCGCTAATTGCCCAAGCTGGATTGGAAAAATAAGATTCCCCGCTCCAAAATACAGTCCGAAAAGCATTGTACCGATGACTGCATAGGTTGAGAAAGGTATTTTCTGTTGCATTTTTGATGTACTCCTTCGATGTAATTGACGATAGCAAATTATTTTAATCAAATGATTTTTCACTACAATTCAATCATAGTATCAGGCATTTATTATAAAAACAATAGTTTTTTCGTTTATCCTTATTATCCCACATAAATGGGCATAAAGGGCTTACGCCAAGGAAAAAGAACCATAGTGAAAATTACATTCGAAAAGCTCCTTGTTTCTTAGTCCAAAAGAAAAGAGCTGTCATCAGACAGCTCTTAGTTTGCTACAGACCACTCTACATGATCTAAAAATTTATAAACATCCTCATACACTTTATCACGCTCTTTATCTAACGTAATAATATGACCGGAATTTTCATACCAGATAATCTCTTTATCATCTGTTTTTACTGTATTTAGAATAAAAGGTGCACTCTCTTGATACAAATCATCATCTAAAGAACCTTGCATGACTAATGTTGGTGCCTGAATTGTCGATAATTCTTCTCGCGTTTCAGTAGTTAAACGTGTCACACCATCTAATGAATCTTTAGGTGTAATACGCAGTTCATGTAATTCTGAAATAATTTGATCCTTTGATTTATTTTCAAAGTGTTTATATAAACGAGCATAATGGTATAAACGAGTAAATAAGCCTTTTGAGTTATCGCGTGTAATTGGTGCACACATGGCAACACATGCTTTTACAGGAAACTTCTCGGCTACTTTTAACGAGAATACGCCGCCAAGTGAAATTCCTACTACTGCAATTTCTTCATAGCCTTTATTTTGTAGGAAGTTATAACCTTCCACAACATCGTTCCACCAGTCCTCTGGTTTTGTTTCTAATAATGCTTCTGGCTCTACACCATGCCCACTATATATTGGTGCATGAACGGTATATCCACGTTTGGATAAAAATTCTCCTAGCTTTTTTACATCTTTTGTGCTACCTGTAAATCCATGCAGTAATAGTACGGCTTTTTTGCCTCCCTCAATTGTTAGAGGTTGTGGCTTTATAAACTTCATTTTATAATATCCCCTTCACGGAAATTTGTAATTGTGTATTTTATGTGTCTATCTTAACACCCTTTATTCATAATGTACAATTTATAGTTTTTATCATATCAATGCATTTTACGCATTAACGATGTGAGGTTAAAACGTATTAAATAGCCTTTTCTTCATACTTTGAAAGTGCAAAATTTGGATTCGTTTATTTTCAGTACGAATTCTTTTTAAAAATTTTTATGTTACCTATACTTCCTACCCTTTTCTCGTTATAATGCAGTTAGCTCAAAAAATACGGGAATAGAGGTGTTGAGTAAATGGAGTGGCAACAATTAGAATATTTTGTAACAGTTGCAAAGCTTGAGCATATGACACGTGCTGCGGAAGCATTAGCGATTTCCCAACCAGCATTAAGTCGTTCAATTTCAAAGCTTGAAGAAGAATTGGGTGTTCCTTTATTTGACCGTCAAGGACGTTCCATTATGCTCAACCGATATGGGGAATTGTTTTTATATCGTGTTCAACGAATGCGAAAGGAATATGAAAAAGCAGTTTTAGAATTACAGGAGCTTAATAACCCTGAGCTTGGTGATGTCTCACTCGGTTTTCTACATACTCTTGGAACTAGCATTGTACCAGATTTAATTCGTGCTTTTCGTCAACTGCACCCCCAAATCCGCTTTCACTTTACTCAAAATTACTCACATTCACAACTTAAGCAATTACTGGCTGGTGAACTAGACCTATGCTTACTTGCAGCAATTGACACAGAACCTCCTGTTTGCTGGAGGGAGTTATGGCGTGACGAGCTTTTTATCATGGTGCCCATTGATCATCCGTTTGCTCAACGTACAAGCATCAAAATGAAAGAACTGGAACAGGAAAATTTTGTTCTTATGAAAAAGGGATATGCATTACGTAGAACAGCAGATCGCTTGCTAAATGCTGCTGGGATTAAACCTAAAATTACGTACGAAGGCGATGAAGTATCAACAATTGCTGGTTTTGTGGGTGCCGGACTTGGTGTCTCACTACTACCAGATGACGAAGATTTAAATCCAAAAAAATTAGCTAAAATTCGTGTGGAAGATATGGTCTGTGAACGTATCATCGGGATGGCATGGATTGAAAATCGTTATCTCCCTCCTTCAGCAAGACAATTCCAACAGTTTGTCTTTGATTTTTATAAGAAAAGATAAAAATAAGCGGCAGGTTGCTAAGTCAACCCACCGCTTTTTATTACTTTCCTATATATTTTACTCGATATGAATAAATATCTGAAAAATCACCGTCAACCTCAAAAAGACCTTGCTTTGCTAGAGCTTTCAAGCGATTTTCGATAAATTCTTCATTTAAATAATCATCTATTGCACCATATGTCTCACCAATGATGCGGACTGGCAGCAACCATTCTTCATTCTGGTGAACATGTACTCTTTTTGCGCACTCGATTATAATCGCATCTAATGCATCTTCCTCTACATGCACAATACCATCTTTCCATATACGTAGTGTACTTGGATGGTGTTTCAGGTTCTCCCATTCCTTTGCAAGCCGCTGACATTCATTTATAGAAAAACGTTTTGCCTCTGGACGAAGCTTCATTAACATTTCTGCTGAAAGCTCTCCTGTATGTCGTATCATCATGTTGGGCTGGATACGTTTCAAGCCTTCTGTGGCGTCAATTCCATAGACCATACTACATTTGTTGATAAACTCACTCATAACATAGCGTAACCCAATCTCTTCGTGTGTATTTTGACTATACCAAACCCAGACATCCACATCGCATGGTAATCTATCAATTTTTTTCATCCAATCTTGATGAAAATCCTCATACAATTCAAACTCTTCATGATCCCTAAAAACAAAGTCTTTAAGCCAATTTTTTCGTTCTTCTAGATTATTCAGAGGACCAATCGAGAACACATCATTAATACAAATAACCGACTCTTCTCGTTGTAAATGGTTTTGTCGGATTGCATGTTTTATTGAACCTTGTGTAGATAAGCTAAAGGTGATATGTAAAATTGCCATGAACAATTCCCCCTTCTACTGTTTACTCAGTGCAATTTTTATGCCAATAAAGGTAAAGATAACACCTTGCACCATATTTAATCTTTTCGCAATTGCAGGCTTCCCAATTATCACTTTTCTTACATTACCAGCAAAAATACTAAACAATGAAAATAGGAAAAGAGCTTGAATTAAAAAGATAATACCCAAAATAAGCATCTGTAAAGCCACATGACCATTAGATGGATTTACAAACTGTGGCAATAGTGCTAAGAAAAATAAGGAAACCTTTGGATTCAAAATATTCATTAAAATTCCTTTTCTATATAACGCTACGTAGGCCTGGGCATTTTGTTGGTCCAATGTGAATGGATCGCCTTTCGCTCGAAAAGATTGCCACGCTAAATATAGTAAATATGCCGCACCTGCAAATTTCACAATAGAGAAAATAACAGTCGATTGATAAATAATGGCTGATATACCAAGTACAGCAGCGCCAATATGCACAAGCAAACCTGTACATAAACCAAACGAAGTAGCAATGCCTGCCTTTTTGTCTTGTGTAATGCTTTGTGCTAAAACAAATAAATTATCTGGTCCAGGCATTAAGGTTAATATAATTGATGCTCCTAAAAAAGCTAATACTATTGATAGCTCCAATAAAACTTCCCCTTCTCTCCATCACTTTTCAACCATTCCCAAAATGGTTTTATTGTCATTATACTACAGGACATTACTGTCACCTGATGTTAGTTTATGACTTTATCATGAATTTTGGAAGAAAAAAATTATATACTTAATAATGCTCGTTATTGCAATACTTTTCTCCTTCAATATCTTATAATGAACATAAATATATTGAAACAAGGTGTATTGTTTTAAAGGAAGAGGTGTTTGTCGATGGCAGTAAGTGATATTGTGGAGCAATATGAAGATGAGCATGGAAATATCTATTATAAAATGAAAACACATGACATTGAAGTGCGTGCTACACAAACTACAGGCTTAGCACCTGTAATTACCTATTGGATGGGTGCTAAAGAAATTACGGACGATATTCGCAATTTACGCTTCAGTCCTCGAGCCCCCTCAAGCTATATACAAGATTATGAGGAATTTCAAGCATTACTCTACACGAAGGAGCAGCGTGCCATCAACCAACTTTATGAACAAATGAGTATCAAACCCAGAAATATGTCTTCGGGGAAACAGATATTATGGAGCTTCTTTGTAATTGTTATAGCTATGCTTCCGCTACTAATCGCCGTTTGGTGGTTCAAGTAATATAGCTATGTTAAATCCTCGTTTACACACTATTCCTCTCTCGTTTATTCAAAATTTTCTATTAATTTTCCTATTCAGCTTGACAGCAACACGGAAGTAGTGCATTCTTTAGTCAATTACCAAAAAACTGAACTTCTTTATCAAACATATTAATATACTAACGCACGAAGACCAGTACTTAGCAACTACTTGATAAGAGAGCAATGTCCATAGGCTGTAAGGCATGTACAAGAAGACTAATGAACCTCCTTCGTGAATCGTCCTAGCAAAACTAGGCGCAGTCTCAAGCGTTATGAGTAAAGTGGAATGTCAATGATGTTCAATGTAGGTGGTACCACGGAAAGCAAGCCTTTTCGTCCTAGTTTCTAGGATGGAAGGCTTTTTTATTGTGAAGGTGTGAACATTCGCTGAGGTGACAGAAACTAGTAAAAGAATAATTTAGAGAAATGAAGAAGGAGGAAAAAGCCGTGGAAAGAAAAAGGATTGTCGTTAAAATTGGAAGTAGCTCCTTAACCAACGCAAAAGGTGAAATTGATAAAATACGTTTAATGGATCATGTTCAAGCAATTGCTGAGCTAAAAAAATACGGTCATGAGGTATTACTAGTATCTTCAGGAGCAGTCGCAGCAGGCTTTAAACAGCTTGGCTACCCTTCACGTCCAGTAACAGTAAAAGGAAAGCAGGCCGCTGCAGCAGTTGGGCAAAGTTTACTCATTCAAACCTACAATGCTTTATTTGGGATTTATGATATTGTACCTGCTCAAATTTTATTGACACGTACTGATTTTTCAAAAAAAGAACGTTATAAAAATGCTTGTGCCACTTTTGAGGAATTACTTGAGCGCTCAATACTGCCTATTATTAATGAAAATGATACAGTCTCTGTCAGTGAATTAACCTTTGGTGATAACGACATGCTATCGGCACTTGTTAGTGGTCTGGTTCATGCTGATCAACTCATCATATTAACAGATATCAATGGGCTATATAATGCAAATCCCATTAAAAACCCTCAAGCCAAACGCATTGATCGCTTAACAGAGGTGTCTGATGAAATGTTAGGCTTTGCAGACGGATCAAGCTCTAAGGTTGGTACAGGTGGCATGGAATCCAAATTGCTTGCAGCTAGAGCAGCCTTAAATGCTGGTGTCAAAGTATTTATAGGAACTGGGCACGGCGCGAATAAACTTGTCGACATTATGGAAGGTCGTGGAGATGGTACATATGTTGAGCATGATGCACTCGCAGTTCTAACAAATAATAAACAGTGGATTGCACTCACAGAGGTATCTGGTAAAATTTTTATTGATAGTGGTGCAGAGCATGCGTTATTAGCAAATGGTAAAAGCTTACTGCCTGCTGGTGTCTTTTATATAGAAGGTGATTTCGAGAAAGGCGATGTTGTAGAGGTTTATAGTGAAAAGGGATTGCTTGGTCGTGGTGAGGTTTTATACTCTTCCCTTGAGTTAGCACATGCGATGGGAAAACGCACAGCTGAGTTGGCAAATTACCCAATTGAGGTTATTCATCGAGATAAATGGCTAAAAATTCAAACAAATCAAGGAGGAATTTAGATGACAAGCGAAGTTCAACTAAAAGGAAAACTGGCAAAAGCCGCGAGCTATGTGTTAAATATTAAAACTACTTGTGAAAAAAACGATGCTCTTACAAAAATTGCGGATCAATTAATTGTGGATCAAGATACTATTATCGCTGAAAATGCGAAGGACTTAGCTTATGGTGAGGAGCAAGGAATGCCTGTTTCCACACTGGATCGTATTATGCTTAACAAGGAACGTATAGAAGCAATGGCAAACGCCATCCATCTACTTGTAAAATTAGAGGATCCAGTAGGTAATTTACTAGAAAAAATACAAAAAGATAATGGGCTACTAATCGAAAAACGGTTGGTGCCAATTGGCGTTATCGGAATGATTTACGAAGCCCGTCCTAATGTAACTGTTGATGCGGCAACATTATCTCTGAAAACTGGCAATGCAGTGATTTTACGTGGAAGCTCTTCAGCTAAATTTTCCAATGTAGCAATAGTGGCAAGTATTCATCGTGCACTTGAAAAAACCTCAATTCCTGTTGATGCAGTACAATTAATTGAGGATACAAATCGAGAAACAGCAAAAGAATTGTTCCATCTAAAAGAATACTTAGATGTTTTGATTCCTCGCGGTGGAAAGGCACTTATTGATTTAGTAGTAAGAGAAGCCACTGTACCTGTCCTTGAAACAGGTGCTGGTAATTGTCATATTTATGTGGATCAAACAGCCGATTACATAAAAGCAGAAAAAATTTGTTTAAATGCAAAAACACAGCGACCTTCTGTGTGTAATGCAGCAGAAAGCTTACTTATTCATCCAGATTGGTTTAAGGGGTATGGACCACAGCTTCTCAGCGCTTTGCACCAGGCAGGTGTCACAATTATTGGCGATGAATTCGTTTGTCAAGCGCTCGATTTCGCGCTTCTAGCTACGGAAGAGGATTATGCAACTGAATATTTAGATTTAAAGGTAAGCATAAAACTGGTAGAAAATGTGTATGAGGCAATTGAGCACATTAATAAATATGGTACGAATCACTCTGAAGCAATCATTACAGAGGATCAACTAGTGGCAGAAACGTTCTTAAACAGCGTAGACGCGGCAGCAGTCTATCATAATGCTTCTACTCGTTTCACAGACGGTTTTGAGTTCGGCTACGGCGCTGAAATCGGCATTAGTACGCAAAAATTACACGCACGAGGCCCTATGGGTTTACCAGCCCTTACCTCTACAAAATATTTCATTCACGGCAATGGGCAAATCCGCGAGTAACTGTAGAGATAAAAAGTAAGCCAGCAGTTGATATACGCTGTTGGTTTTCTTTACTTTTCACGATTGGTACCGCTAATTTTGTAGAACCTTTCCTCTTGGTCGAGCGACTTTACGCTTACCTGAGCAGAGGCTTTCCTTGGCCGAGCGACTCTCACGCTTACCTGAGCGGGGCTTCTCTTGGTCGAGCGATTCTTATGCTTACCTGAGCGGAGGCTTCTCTTGGCCGAGCGATTCTCACGCTTACCTGAGCGAGTTCTTCCCTTGGCCGAGCGACTTTCTCGCTTACCTGAGCGGAGGCTTCTCTTGGCCGAGCGACTTTCTCGCCTACCTGAGCGGAGGCTTTCCTTGGCCGAGCGACTTTTACGATTACCTGAGCGGAGGCTTTTCTTGGCCGAGCGACTTTCTCGCCTACCTGAGCGAAGTCTTCTCTTGGCCGAGCGACTTTAGCTGGTACCTGAGCGGAGGCTTTTCTTGGCCGAGCGACTTTTACGATTACCTGAGCAGGGGCTTTCCTTGGCCGAGCGATTCTCACGCTTACCTGAGCGGGGCTTCTCTTGGTCGAGCGATTCTTATGCTTACCTGAGCGGGGGCTTCTCTTGGCCGAGCGATTCATTCTTATACCTGAGCAATTTCTTCCCTTGGTCGAGCAGTATTCACTGTTTCCTGAGCAGGTTCTTCCCTTGACCAAATGATTCGCTCAGACTGAACTTTAAAATGAAGAGAAACTAACCTTGCCCACCTTCATCAAAAGTTAAAACATCATTATAAAAAAATTTAGAAAGAAGGTTTTGTATGAACATTTCTGCGATTATAAAATTAACTGTTTCAATGGCACTTTTTGGCTCTATCGGATTTTTTACTGTTCATACTGGCGTGCCTGCGACCGAGCTAGTATTTATCAGATGTATTTGCGCTACCCTCTTTCTAGGAGGACTATGGCTCATCACTGGTGGACATAAAACAGAGATATGGGATAAAAAGGAAATAGTACGAACACTGATTTGTGGCGTCTTTATCGTCTTAAATTGGGTATTTTTGTTTAAGGCTTTTGAAGAAATGTCGATTTCTATTGCGATTTCTATCTATAATTTAGCACCGATTTTTGTCTTAATTTTTGGTGCGTTATTTTTAAAAGAAAAAATGACCATCCAGGCACTTCTTGCAACAATTACTTGTTTTATAGGAAGTATGTTCATTATCGGCTTAAATAATTTTCTATCACTATCTGAATTTATGAAATCAGGCTTTATTTGGGCATTACTGTCTGCCATATTTTATGCGTTTACAATGCTAACAAGTAAAACGATTACAAAGCTTAGTTCCTATGCATTAACCTATATTCAAACAGCAGTTGGAATTATTATCCTCCTACCATTTATAGATTTTTCACTGTTCGATGGCTTAACGACAACAAATTGGCTATATATTTTAGGGACTGGCTTTATTCACACGGGCTTTGTTTACTATTTATTCTTTGATAGCATTCGTAGTCTTTCTACAATTCTAGTTTCTGTATTAGTTTTTGTAGACCCAGTAGTGGCCATCTTGCTCGATATGTTATTGCTCAATTTTATGCCAAGCCTTATGCAAACAATGGGCATATTATTAATTTTCGGGGGGATTTTTTATACCATCTATGTTCCAAAGAAAAAACGTGTGTCCCATACGTCAACTTAAACCTAGAGGAGGTTTCTTATGGGGAAGCTTTATACCATTGGTGAATTGTTAATTGATTTTACACCTACAGAACACGATAGTCTCCCTACTGAAGTAGAGCTTTTTGCTAAAAATGCAGGTGGGGCTCCTGCCAATGTTGCAGCAGCTTGTGCAAAACTTGGGCAAGAGGCAGCCCTCCTTACACAAGTAGGTCAAGATGCCTTTGGAGATTTTCTTGTGAACACAGTAAAACAGGCTGGTGTCGATACAAACTATATTATGCAAACTAATGAGGGCGAAACAAGTCTAGCCTTTGTGTCACTGATGAAAGATGGAAACCGCGAATTTTTATTTTATCGACGTCATGCAGCGGATTTACTTTACAGCAAAGAGCAGCTTCCTGCTAATCTATTAACAGCGAAGGATATTCTTCATTTTTGTTCTGTAAATCTAGTGGAAAGCCCAATGAAAGAGGCACACATAGCCTTGATCGAGCAGGCACATCAAGCAGAAAGTCTTGTGTCATTTGATCCTAATGTCCGTTTGCCATTATGGCAAGATGATAAGGCATGCCGTCAAACCATTTTAGAATTTATCCCAAAAGCCCATATTGTAAAGCTGTCTGAGGAGGAGCTTTTGTTTTTAACAGCAATCGAAGATGAAGAACAAGCAGTCCAAACATTATTTCAAGGAAAGGTACAAATCCTGATAATTACTCGTGGAGCAGAGGGTGCAAGTCTTTATGCTAGAAAGCTACATGTCAAAGTACCAGCTGACATGGTCCATACAATTGACACAACCGGAGCGGGTGATGCCTTCATTGGCGCTGTAATAAGCATTTTCCTTAATCAGCAGATAACAGTTGGAAAGCTAATCGATTTTTGTGAGCAATACGCAGTGCCTCTCTTGAAATTCGCTAATCATTATGCTGGAGCCTCCACTGAAAAACATGGTGCTATCGCTTCTTATCTAACAAAGCATGAACTAGCATTTGACTATAATACCTTCTTTTAGTTTGTAAGGGGATGCTCAAGCTATTAAATGTAAATAGTGTGGTTTCAAGATTATTCAACCCCTTACATTAATACAATTTATTGGATATAAAAGCGCAAGAAATCAATTTAGAAACTTTGATTTCTCGCGCTTTTTGAGGTTTTGACTAACATCTACTTTTCACTTATAAAATGTTGAATGTCACCTGATAAAATGGCCGTTTCTGACGGATGCCAAAAATATGTATTACCGTCATAGTGAACACCGTATTTATAGGCTGTGGGTTCATCCGTATATAAAATGATCTGATAGCTTATTGGATCTCCAGCGCTTGTATTCGGTTGAAATGCCGGAGCGTCTTTACTATTCGATAGGATTTCCAGAAGATTCTCCATTTTAGCTTTATCCGAAATTGTAGCTATCTGCTGATTTCCTGTTGGTGGGGCTGATTTATATATCTCTATCTTTTTTACTTGGTCTAAAGATACATCCTCAAAATGCCATTTGTATTCTGAATTATCAATTGCAAAATATATACGATACCCATTTATAGCGGCTTTATCCTTGACAGCGATGATATTGTCTTCCCCTTTAATGGAATAAAGCTTTGTCCCCTTTTCATGAAACGCAGCATCTCCATCTTTTAATTGATAGGATGAATTTGTAACATTATCAGCCACTTTAAAGCGAACTTCCCCTATTTCTTTATCTATGAATGATGCATCGGCTAATTCACTATTCAGAACACCAGTATAATTATGATCGTTCCATTGGATAAAATCTACCCAGTCAATTACTGATTGACCGCCTATAAAAGGTTGACATCCTGTTAAATAGATTAAGAGGAAACTAAGCATTAACCATTTTTTTATCACCATCACCCCTTATAAATATAGGTATAAAGGCTTCCTGACCGTAAAATATAGATGTTGTTTGATCTTACTCGTACTTCCTTTTAATTTACAACACTATTTGATTTGCAGCAACCATCTATTATTATCAACAAGATTCACCAAATCCTTCTTCCTGTCATTTTTTAGTTCCTAATGTGTGTATGCTCGAATAGCTTTCGACGTCTGCCAATTTTTCAGCGGACTTAACAGCAGTAAGTATTGCATCTTCCATCACTTTTGTTGCTAAGTAGCCTATATAGTCAACTGGATAGATTGTATTTCCTGTACCTAGTACAAAAATCGTATCACCATCCAGCATGGTATGAACAGGGTATATTGTCCGGGCAAGAGCATTTTGAGTGAGCTGTGCGATTTTCTTTGCCTCTCCTTTCGTAAGCCTGGCATTTACCGCAACTACACCAATAGTCGTATTTGTACCAGACAATGCTTCTGATTGAACATGCTCCTCTAAATATGCACAACAATCAATCCACTCCGCCGTTTCCTTATTCCATGCGCCAGCTAGCGTTTTTCTTGTAGAAGGATCTTTTACATCTCCAACAGCATTTACCGCAACAATGGCACCGACAACTAGATTATTTTTGCCAGCTATTGAAGCACTACCTAGTCCTCCCTTCATGCAAAATTGAGACCCTGCTAATTTCCCAACAGTAGCACCATACCCAGCACCTGTATTGCCATTTAAAAAAAAGCCAATCCGAGCATTTTTAGCGGCTTCATAGCCCATTGCAGCAGTCGGTCTTGTTTTCGGATTACCAATAAACAAATCAAATAGCACCGCACTTGGAACAATAGGTATTTTTGCAACTCCTGTATCCACTCCAATATCCTGCTCCTCTAAAAATTGCATGATTCCCGTTGCTGCATCCAGCCCAAATGCACTACCACCAGATAAGCTAATAGCGTGCACACGGTCAATTACATTGATTGGATCTAATGCATCTGTATCACGGGTGCCAGGTGCAGAGCCTCTTACATCGACACCACAAACTGCACCATTCTCTACTAAAATAGCTGTACAGCCTGTTATTCCTTCCTTATTTTCCACATGTCCGACCTTTACACCGGGTACATCTGTAATATTTCCAAACATGTATAGTCACCTCAACTTCAAAAATACTAAATTTTCTAATTATTTTATATATTAATTTCCACAAATTTGCTATTAATACATGAAATCCTTTTCATATTTCCAGTTCATTCAATGATATCATACAACTTTGCTGAAGATATAATCAGTGCTCCGGAAAAACATTGCTTCGATTTGTAGCACATGATCTTACAAGCAATTATTAACCAAATTCCTCTCTTTTTTCACTGGTTTTCACCTTCTTTTCGACCGTTCCTCTCTCTTCTAATTTTCAAAAGTAAAAACCAACACCATATTTAAACAAATAATTGTTCAAATAGATGCTGGTTCATATAGTTATTGTTGACGTGATTCAGTCATTTGCTTCCACACAGAGCCTTTTGCTTCCTCGCCCTGTTCGATTCGAGCAAGCGCCATTTTCACTTGTAGCTTTACCTCAAACTCTTTATCGTCTTCTGCAGCCTTTAATGCAGGTAATGATTGCTCAGTACCTACCTCATATAAATACATGGCTGCTCGCCAGCGAACAAGCTTGTTTTTATCTTGTAAAGCATGCTGCATAGCGTTTTCAAACTCCACAAATCCAAGGTCACTCATACAATCCCCAGCTGTTCGGCGTACGGCTGCACTTTTATCCTGTAATGCCTTTTCCAAATACGGCACAACTGCTACATCCTCAACCATACCTAAATATACAGTAGCCAATCGTCGAATCGACATCTGCTCATCCTCTAAAGCTAAATCAAGCAGAGGTAAGTCATCCAACTCAGGGTCAGCCATTTGGTCGAGCAACTGGAAACGCTTCTCCCATTCTGGTTGCATAAACTGCTCAACTGTTACTTTTCGCTTATCTGTTTTTATAGCTGTTTTTTCATCATCATTAACGGCTACAACTATTTCTGCTATACGTTCTGAAGAATAAGTGACATCGATCTCCTGTTTGACCGCTTCTGCAATTTCCTCAAGCTCACCATAACGCACACCATAGTCAATCCACTTGCGTTGGAAGATATAATTCTCATCGTCTGCTGTTTCAATAATTTTATTGAAAGCTTCCACAAAGCGTTCACCACAGCTTACACGATACTCTCGTTGATTATCAAATACCTTTACTTGTAGTGGCACCTGCTTATAAAATTGTACATGGACATAAACTTCCCCATAAAATTCATTTGTAGCATGTATTTCGTTTTCTTCTTGTACATTATCTTCCCCTAAAACTTGACGAATACTTGCTAAAATACCTTCCCATGCATATTTCGCATTTCGTTCAACTGCAAAAAAATCAGCCACATGGTAAACGCCCTTGACCCCTTCGATTGCCAAAATTGCTGCAGCTTCACCAGTTGCTTCATTTTTATTATCTTTTGTAAAATTATAGCTTTTTCCAAATGGTAATTCTGTATCCACGACAATCTTCATTGAATTAGGGCTTGGTGTCGGTTCAATTGTTATAATCTTCATGTCTAATCGCTCCTTATCCATTCACAATTTCTTCTAAATAAGACCATCTTTCAATCAAATTTTCATACTGAGCATTAAGCTCATCTAGCTTTGCCGTTAATTCCTGTAGCTTCGTGAAATCAGAGCCAGCATTCGCAATTCCTTCTTCAGTTTCCATAATGGCAGCCTCTGTTTTTTCAATATCGTCTGCAATCGTTTCCCACTCTTTTTGCTCTTTAAAGGATAGCTTTTTCTTGTCCGATTTTGGCTTTTCCGTTTTAGGTTTCTCTGTCTTCGGCAACTCTACTTTTACAGCAGCCTCCTGCTCACGTTTTGCCAAATACTCACTATAAAGATCCAGTGTCTCCTCTACCTGACCCTGTCCATCTAAAATCCAAAGCTTTTTAGCAATTCGGTCAAGGAAGAAACGGTCATGAGATATAGTGATTACAACACCAGGGAAATGCTCAATAAAGTCTTCCAGCACGCCCAATGTTTCTATATCCAAATCATTGGTAGGCTCGTCTAGTAATAGAACATTCGGCTGCTCCATTAATAAATGTAATAAATGAAGGCGTTTACGTTCCCCACCAGATAATTTACCGATTGGCGTCCCATGTGCATGGAGCGGGAATAAGAATCGCTCCAGCATTTGAGCTGCAGAGTAACGCACCCCCTCTGCATCTGTAATATCATTGGAGGCTTCACGAATATATTCAATCATGCGCTCATTTTCATTCATTTTCGGTAACGTCTGTTTGAAATGTGCTAGCTTTACTGTTGAGCCAACAAGAATCTCACCTATATCCGGTATCAGCTCACCTGCTAGCATGTTCAATAATGTTGATTTTCCTACCCCATTGGCACCAATAATACCGATACGATCACCTTGTTGGAGTATAAATGAAAAATTTTCAAGAATTTTTTGCTGTCCAAATGCCTTTGAAATGTTTTCAGCCTCTAATACTTTTCGACCAAGTCGTGTAGTAGCTAGCCCCATCTCTAACGAAACATCCTCAGTTTTATGCTCTAGGTTTTCTTCAAGTTGTTCAAATCGTTGAATTCGTGCCTTTTGTTTTGTTGAACGTGCTTTAGCGCCGCGACGAATCCATTTCAATTCTGAGCGATAGCGATTGCGGTCTTTTTGGGCAGAGGCTTCTCTCATTTCTTCACGAATAGCACGGGCCTCTAAATAGTCCCCATAATTCCCTATATGACGATACAACGTTTGATCAGCTAGCTCGTAAATATGCGTAGATAATTCATCTAAAAAATAACGATCATGGGTAATAAAAATAACGGCCCCTTTTAATCGTAATACCATTTCTTGCAACCATTCCGTCGATTGTACATCTAAATGGTTAGTAGGCTCATCCAATAAATACAGATCTGCAGGCTCAATTAACACCTTCGCTAAAGCAACCCGCTTTTGCTGACCACCTGACAGTGTTAATACTTCTTTATCGAATGTCTCAATGCCAAGCTTCGTTAGTGCTGTTTTTGCTAGTGCATTGACATCCCATGCTTGCTCCTCATCCATACGCTGCTGCAAGCTAAACAACGTTTTTTGTAGATTTTCTGAGGTAGGGTTTGAAGCAAGAGCCGCTACTGTTTCCTCATATTCACGATTTAACTTTAAAATGGGGGAATCTCCTGCAAACACAGCCTGCAAAACCGTTTCTCCACTAGCAAATGTAGGGTCTTGTGGCAAATAAGCAACCCGATATTTATTAGGTCTATCAATATTCATTGAATCTGCCTCAATCTGCCCAGCTATTATGGACAATAAAGTGGATTTTCCCGTTCCATTAATACCAATTAAGCCAGCTCGCTCTCCCTCATAAATTGTAAATTCAATATTTTGAAAGAGCGTTTTATCGCCCACTGTTTTTGTTAAATTTTGTATAATTAAATGACTCATTCCACTATTCCATCTCTTTCACGCTTAATATGTAGACGTTTTATTGATATCCATTATTAATCATAACACCAAACGACTGGTAAACAAAGAACAACAAACTGAAGAGTGTAGGTCTATCATGAGTGTGCTGATTGATCGTTGTCTATTTTTCTTTATAAAATTTCGGGACACTGGTGGCGGAATTCTTTTCGAATCATCTTCTATCATCATGAGACTATACAAAATTTTGATATACAACTTAATCAAAACTATATAAAAAATAAGGCATAGGTGTGCAATTTTAATGCGACACCTATGCCTTTTATCATGATCCACCATTCTAATCCTGTTTGAACTTTGGGAGGCGAAGCAAAAAGAATATGGGCGTTCCATTTCCCGTAATGTCCAGATTAGTTTCAAGCAATAGAATTGCTGATTAAATGCTCTTCACCTTATTGGCCAATCTCCTTTTGTAACTGCTGTAAAAAGCCTTCCATAAACTGATGGCGTTCATTAGCCATTTGCTTGCCTTTTTCAGTTGTCATTAAATCCTTTAAGAATAAAAGCTTCTCGTAGAAATGCGTGACTGAGGATGTATTTTTAGTGCGATATTCCTCCTCCGTCATATTTGTTCGCGCTTGCTCTGCTGTATCATACAATTTTCGCCCCTTTGCACCACCATAAGCAAATGTACGTGCAATTCCAATAGCTCCAATGGCATCTAAGCGATCAGCATCTCGTACTATTTTTGCCTCAATAGATGTTGCTTCAAGCTCATTCCCTCCATTAAATGATACTTGAGCAATACAATCTTGAATATGCCGCTTTTTATCTTCACTTAATGCTAACTCAGCAATTAGCTGATTTTCTTGCTCTTTATTATTGGTATACTTTTTATCACTTACATCATGCAGCAGCACTGCAATTTTTACGACTTCCGCATCTGCTGCTGGCTCACTATGTAAAATGTCCATTGCATTTTGGTAAACGCGTTCAATATGCTGAAAATCATGGCTGGCATCAAACTGCTCATAAATGCTTCGTACTTTATCCATTAAATCGTTCATGTTCTTCATTCAGTCCCTTCTTTTGCTATTATACTGATAAGTGATATTCTGCAGCAATAAAATTTAGATAAACAAATCATTTCAATTGACTAATTTTTCAGAATATTATATGATACATTTACAGAACAACTTTCTTGTTCTGTATCTCACTATTTCAATGTACGGTAACTATGTTCTTCACAGATTAATGACAACTTCAGCGGGCTTACAATTGAATAATGTGTTACAAGATGATGTATGTAAACATTAACCAATCATCTAAGAAAAAATAAAAGTGAACACTTTCCCTTAGAAATTCTTTGTTTTAACCCGCATAGTGTTTGTACAAATTGAAATAGGTGAGCAATCCGTTAGGCTTGTTTCCACAACCATGAAGCTTAATTCATATGTTGCAAGTGTACATTATTTTTGTCATTAATTGATGTTTCCTTCTTTTATTCAATAACAGAATAAGTATGAACGTAGCTTCTCTCTTTAATGAAAAAGGTGTACAATCGTTTGCTGACATTATGTAAATAGCTGGCTTATTAGAGTTGTGTGAACAATAATAGATAATTTATGTAGGCAAATTTTTTCGAGTTTCATTTAAGCCATAGAAGAAGTATTATGCTATGAAGGAAGTAGGAACAATTTTTATGTACAGTTATACCCACCCGCTGAAGGGACAATAAAAGCTGCCCATCTCACTTACATGTAGATGATGGCAGCTTTTATTTATTAGGTTTTCGTTCGATATTTCCTACATTTTTATAGAACCTTACTAATAATCATGTCAATTTCCTGTAGCAGCTCGGCATTTTTCATTGTTGAGCTTAAATATAAATGGCTTTGATCAACTTGAATAACAGCTATATGCATGCCTTCTTTAATGCTAGCACTTGGTACTGGCACCATCCTTTCAATATCAAATGTCATCATTAAATCTGGAAATCTCGATTGAATCATTCCTGCCTTTGATAATGTCATATATTCATTCCAGAAAGTTAATTTAACATCCTCAACAGTTAAACTACCAACGTCAAAGCCATTTTCCTTTAAGAGAGAAAAATCCTTCACTTTTCCAGATACGATATGCTTGCCTTTTAATAAATGAATAATATTTTTTAACTTTTCCTCTATTGTTCGCCCTTTTAGGAAGCTATATCCCAGCTCAATAGCAGCAGATATTGCTTTTGGTGCACCGTGCTCCTTCAAATAGCCTATTGTTACTGGATTACGAGTCACCGCTACCAATCCTCCTGCTAAAATAGAAGCATGACGAACTGTTTTTGCTGTGTTTTGTAAGTTTCCTTCAGCAAATCCTTGAATAGCGTAATTCTTTTTCCCACCGGCATAAAATTGAACCGATTGATAATCTAGCTGCTCATGTAGACTTAAGGAACCCATAATCCCAGTCGGGTGGGCTCGTCCATTACAGGGAGCATCAACGACTGGTACGTTTAGTAATACCGATTGTAGCCAGCCATTAATTGTCGTTATGGCACCATTTTCATTCGTAATAATTCCTTTTAATCGATGATCCATATACGCATTCATTTGTTGATAACTCCAGCATAGCTGTTTATTGGATACATATTGTTCTTCCGCTGAAGGTGCTCCAACCATTGCTACGCAGGCTACTAAATCTTCATGATTTAATGCCGTTATATCGATAAGCTGAGGTTTTCCAGCAGCGAAAATTTCCTCCACTAACTTTAACCCTTCGTCCAGAAGGCCACCACCGCCGCCTCCGAGGATTGCACCTCCATAAACAGCGGCTAAGCCATCTTCATACGTTAACACCTTTACCATTTGCTCTGACTCCTTTCTATTTTCCTATCTTAAGAATTGAAGAGAAGAAGCTATATAAAGCGTCTCCAGCTATAACACCTGCTGCAAAGACGGTCATTTCAGACTCTCTCTTACCTTTCGTTACAGAAGTGAAAATAACACGAAGTAAAATACCGACTAATACAGCCCAACCAGCTATAGGATTAATAAGTAATAAACCAGTTGCAAACAGAATACCCATTTGTCTCTTTGAGCCACCAATTAATTGAATCAATGCCCCGGGAATCGCCCATAGCAATAGCTGCTTCGCTACGTCTCCGGTCACTCCTGATTGGATAGTAGCTGCATATACATGATTGACAGGTGCTACTAAATCCTGCGCAAAATAAGATTGATACGATAGTAAAACAACAACTGCAGAAATTGAAAAGGCTAGCATACCTGCAATCATTTGCTGTTTACGCCCTTCTTTTTCTAATGCAGGATCACTACCGTTTCCGCGTAAAATAAAACCTGTTTTCAAGTCATAGCCCATATCAGCAAAAGCTACCCCTGTTGCTGCACTATAGCCAGCTAACAAAGCAAGAGCGGGTGCCGGGAAACCTATTAATATGCCGACAATTAGCGTAATAAACGCTACTGCGAATGCGGGGAACCAGCCTGCATGCATCGCAGCAATCCCAACGATAAGCTCGTGTACAAATGCTGCAATTGTTGCAAAAATAATAAAGACTATTAACATCCCAAAGGACATATGTGAAATAATACCACCAAATAAAGCGATTAATAACGAAATCGCTAAATAAGCAATAAAGCCTACACCAAAACCTTGTCGAATTTCTTTTTGATCTTTCGAATAGATTAATTCTTCTGACTTTTCGGTCGATCTTTTACTTAGTAAAGTAAAAGCAACCTGGAAAAGGGCTACAATGCCCGCTCCAATCATAATGCCATGTGGAATATAATATTCATTTAAATCGACATTAAATAATTGGACAGAATATCCTCTTAATAAAAGACCAATTCCAAACATTGTAAGCGCCCAAATATTTCCGATAAACGCTACCCCAAAAGCTGACATTGGAATTTTAAGAACAGACCCCACAATACCGATCAACACCCCACCAATTAATACCTTTGCATTTTTACCGCCTTTATCGCCAGCTTTAATGGCTTCAGCTGTTGCAATCCCTGGTGGCCAAGTACCTGTTGCTGGGAAAATCTTTGTATCAAAAAATTTATATAATAATAAAGCATCCACAAACATCGCTAAAATAACACCAATAAACAAAGGCAATACTAAATTTTCATAGCCTAAAACATACGGAATACCGATTGGTAACATTAGGCTACTCGCTGCACTAAAAGTAGCCGATGATATCGCCGTTTGTATAATATTTTGTCTATGCACGGATTTGAAAGCAATTAGCTTACCAATTGGAATTCTTCCTAGAATCATCGCAAATATAGCCCCAATGATGGATGTATTAGCAGAAATCCCTAAAGTCGTAATCAGCTGTATCCCAATAATTGCCCCTACTACAGATGTTAAGACGATCATTAGTAGAGTTACAGGCTCTAAAGCCCGCGGATGTAATACTTTATTATTCATAGTGTCAGCTCCCCTATTGTTGTTATAATTTAGATATGTGAGATTGAATTTGATGAGCAATTTTCACTAACTGTTCAAGCATGTATTTCTCCCTTTGTTCGTCAATGTCATATACTAATCCAGAAATCGTCAAAGATGCTATGATTTCTTTCTTATGATTGAACAATGGTACACTTATACCAAAAGCATGTTCATTATACTCCCCTACAGTAACACACCAATTGTTTTGACGTATGGTTTGCAGTTCCTCTTGTAAATTAGCAAGAAGTTTTTTATGTTCCTCATCAGACTGCTTTTCATGAAAATAGGCTAACAATTCAAGCTGTCTTTCTTTGTCTAAATAGGCAAACATAACTTTACAGGAAGCACCAATATAAAGTGGTGTTTTTGTACCTAATGACACCGCATACTTTATATTTTTATTACTTTCAGCAATTTTTGTTGTAACACCATACTCATTATCCATATAAGTTAGAAATACGGATTCATTGATTTCACTCGCAAGACTTTGCATCAATTCATAAATTGTAAAATGCGGATCACTTGTATTGGAGAGCGCATTATGAAATATAAACATTTTATAACCTAATTTATATTTTTTCGTTGCTTCATCCTGTAATAAATACCCTGCTTCTGTAAATGTATTGATTGTTCTTTGCACAACACTAGTATGCAATTTTGTCATGCGTGAAATTTCACGTACACCTAATGAGCTTTCTGTAGTTGCGAAGCATTCTAGTATATCCAATGAGTTTTTTAATGTCTTGACAGTCATTTATATATTTCTCCTTTTATGCGTTTTGGTAACCGTAACGTTTTTTAGCTACCTCTAAAGAAATATATCCATTTACCAAATCTTTTTCAATCGCTTTCGTACTTCTCTCTTTTGGATTGCCATAGCCACCCCCTGTTGCTGTGACAAGCTCAATACGATCTCCTTTCTGTAATTCATAATTGGCGAGTACTCCTACTGGCCCCACCTTTGTACCATCTTTTTTATGAATAATGAGATAGTTATGTGAGCCTTCCTCGCCATCATTTAAGCCAAATGGTGCAAATTGATGTCTACCTAAGTTGACAGAAACCTTTTGACCATCATGATTAACGCTATAAACTCGGCGTACACCTAAGCCGCCTCTAAATTTCCCAGCACCAGCACCATCGCAATTTAAGCTATATTCATCAATTTGAATACCATATTTTGTCTCCGCAATTTCAACAGGAAGATTATACGTTTCTCCATCTCCCATACAATATTGCCCGCTTTGACCATCCTCATCATTTGACGCTCCCCAACCACCTACTGAAGGTTCAACGATTAAGAAGGACTCATTATTTTCAGGATTTTTACCTGTTAAGATAAATGTACAAACCGACTGTAAATGTCCTGCTGATAATCTCTCTGGTAAATATGGCGCAAGAGCCTTCCAAATTAAATCTGCCGCTCCAATACGTGCCTCAAAGTTCATGGATACTGGATGTGGGCGTTTAGCCGAGACAATGGAATTTTCATCCGTTAAAATAGTTAAACGTTTGAAGACTCCCTCGTTAATCACATCAATATCGCCGAGTAATGCTAAGAACATGACACGAACACTAGCCATTAAGCCAAATTGTGAGCAGTTTACTGGCACATTCACAGCAGGATGTGAGCCTCTAAAGTCACAAATAAATTCTTCATCACTAATCGTTACTTTCACTTTTATTGGATAAGGTCCACCTTTTAATGGATCACCTTCAATAAAATCCTCCGCATAAAATTCACCCTTTGGTAAATGTTGAAGCTCAAGCTCTACAATTTTTTCACCCTTGTCCAATAATTTCTGAATGGACAGCTTCACAGATTCAGCACCAAATTTCTGACAAAGCTCTGCAATTCGTTTTTCACCTGTTTTTAAGGCTGCTACCTGTGCAAACATATCTCCAATGGATAGCTCTGGTAGACGAACATTCGTAGAAATAATTTCATATATGCCTTCATTGAGCTCGCCCTTTTGATAAAGCTTCACCCCTGGTAATTGGAGACCTTCCTGATAGATTTCGTTCGAATTACTTGTAAATGAGCCAGGGTCCATCCCCCCTACTTCAGTCCAATGTGCTTTATTTGCAGAATAAGCAATAATTTCTCCATTGTAGAAAATCGGTAAAACCAATCCTACATCCGATAAATGCGACCCTCCACCAACATAAGGATCATTAATAATGATGACATCTCCTTCGTTTAATTTCTTTCCATTATCATATTTATCAATGACACGTTGAACCATTGGACTTAGCATCCCAATAAAACTTGTCACCCCATTGCCTTGGCTAATCAAATTACCCTTGGCATCCGTTAGACCACAGGCATAATCTAACACTTCATAGATAACGGGACTCATGGAAGAGCGAGCTAATGCAACAAACATCTCATCGCCAATAGCCAGCAATGAATCCTGAATAATTTCTATAGCAAAAACATCTTTTTTCATGTTTTATTTCTCCTCCATCTCTACAACTAGATTGCCGTATTTATCTATTTCAATAGATTGTTTTTCATTTATCACAACTGTAGATGTAGGACTTTCTACAATAGCAGGACCAGCAATCACATAACCAGGTACTAATTTTTGTTGATTGTAGACATTTACCTCTACCCAGCCTGCTTCCTTGACGTATAACTTTCTTGTTGCTTTTATACAAGTAGAAGTGTCGATATGTGAGAAATCTAACTCCTTAAACTGGACCGCTTCATCTTTCCCATAAATTGTGAGATGTAAATTCACTAGCTCTATTGGCGTCTCTGGTAAATCAAAAGAAAACTCCTGTTTATGTTTGACATGGAATGCTTCTGCTAATTGTGCTAGCTCTACTTCATGAAGCGCAATACTTGATGCATTCAATTTAACCGCATGCTCCTGACCCTTATAGCGTAAATCGTAATTTATCTCGAAATAATAGTGTTCCTTTGATAAAGGTGCTTCCGCATAAGCATTTTCAATAGCTTCATCAATATTTTTTTGAATAGCAGCTAGATGATGATGATCAAAATTCATTAAACATGTTTGAATATAATCTTGTCGGTATTCTGTCATCATCATCCCTAGTGCTGAAAAGACCGATGAGCCATATGGTATAATGACTTTCTTCATGCCCAATTCCTGCGCTAAATTAATCGCATGTAGTGGACCTCCGCCACCAAAGGCAACCATTGTAAAATCTTCAGGATCATAGCCTTTACGAATAGAAATTAGCTTGAGCGCATTTAGCATATTAGAGTTGGCAATATCTAAAATCCCTTGCGCTGCTTCTTCTGCTGTCACATTAAACGGTTTTGCGATTGCTTCAGTTAGTGCCTCCTCTACTTTTTCTATAGACAGTGGATTATCGAAGTTTTCTAATGATAATCTGCCTAAATAGACATTTGCATCTGTAATCGTTGGCTGCGTATTACCTAAGCCATACGCAACTGGTCCTGGATTTGCACCCGCAGAATCTGGACCAACCTTTAAGGAACCAAATTGATCGACACGTGCGATAGAACCACCACCATTACCAATTTCAACAATATCAACAACAGGTGTTTTAATCGGATAACCAGCAAATTTTTCATTTCTTTCAATATAGTAATCTGTTGTAACATTTACCTTTCCTTCTGTAATGAGTGAACATTTCGCTGTTGTCCCGCCAACATCAAAGGCAATAATATTTGACTCATTTAAAAGCTCTCCTAGCTTGGCAGCACCAAACATACCCGCTACTGGACCAGATTCAACGAGATTAATTGGCAATTCCATCGCTTTATCAAAGCTTGTCGTGCCTCCATTTGATTGCATAATTTTCAAATGATCTGTTATACCCATTGTGCTTAATTTTTCTTTTAAGTTTTTTAAATAAGCATGCGCAATTGGCTTTACATATGAATTTAAAACAGTTGTATTTGTTCTTTCGTATTCCCGATATTCTTTAATCGTTTCGCTTGAAAGTGTGATATACACCTCTGGCCAAAGCTTTTCAATTTCTTCCTTTAACTGTAATTCATGAATTGGGTTTTTATAGCCATGAATCAATGAAATGGCAATAGCCTCTACACCCAATTCCTTAAATTTGCGAACAATATCACTAACTTCCTTGGTATTAAGCGCTTTCATAACATTTCCTTTAAAATCGATACGCTCATCAATTTCTTGTCGCAAGTACCGCTCTACAAAAGGTTCAGGTTTTTTATACTTAAAATTATATAAGTCTGGACGATTACCACGAGCAATCTCCAATACATCACGGAAGCCTTTCGTTGTAATTAACCCAACTACGCCCCCTTTTCTTTCCGTTAATGTATTAATAATGACTGTTGAACCATGAATAAATGACTCAATCAGTGAATCTTCCGTCACATGTCGCCCTAATACATTTAAAATACCATCCTCAAAATGACCTGGAGTTGTATGTCCCTTGTCAAAATGAAGATTTCCCTTCTCATCTGTATAAACTAGGTCGGTAAAAGTACCACCAATATCTGTTGCGATTTTCAAGTCTTCATCCCTCCGTGTTCCTATTATCGGAACGATGTTCCAATTAAGAATTAAATAAATTATATGTAAAAGAGAAAGAAAATTCAATGTATTTTTTAAATAAAAATTCATCTGACAATTAAATTTATAGTAAAATTCCACTTTTTCTTACCAATGTTGGGTAGTTATTTATAAAAAGCACCAAATATTACATTACATAAAATTGCCTTAATCGGTAATAAAAGAAAAAAGACCCTGGTCATACACCAAAGTCCTTAACTTCATAATAAGTTTAAACTGCTCATATCCTTTTTAGGAGAGGATGATTATATATGAAAAGCCTTTTAGAAAATATAAGCTTGTTAGAGAACGTTTATGAATTATCTATGGCCGTACTTCTTCTATGTTCCCTGTTTTCTGTAAGACTTTTTAAAAAATTAAAGCGAGAAAGAAAGCTTTCTGTCTTTGAATTTACAATGTATATGCTCATTCGAATAGCCATTTTTTTATGGCTAACTAGTTTCTTACTTATTCGATATGGTACCTATTTACCTTTGAACTTTTGAGAAATAGTAAAAGCTGCCCTTTAAAAGGAGCAGCTTTAACATTTTATATTATTTAGAACAACCCTATTGCATGGCCCTCATTATCCACATCCATACGCAATGCAGCTGGTGCTTTTGGTAAGCCTGGCATTGTCATAATGTCACCCGTTAAGCAAACTAAAAAGCCTGCACCTAGCTTTGGAATAACCTCACGAATTGTTACCGTGAAGCCTTCTGGACGGCCTAGTAAATTCGGTTGATCGGATAAAGAATATTGCGTTTTTGCCATACAAATCGGGAGCACATCCCAGCCAAATTTTTCAATCTGGGCGATTTGTTTTTTCGCTTGGTCGGTAAATTGTACATCTTTCCCACCATATACCTTTTGTACAATGGTACGAACTTTTTCTTCGATGGATTCTGTTACATCGTATAAAGGGGAGAAGTTGTTTTCTTCATCTAAAACAGCTAGTACTTGTTCAGCTAGGGCAAGACCGCCTTTTCCGCCCTCTTCCCAGACATTTGTACGAGCAATGCGCACATGATTCATTTCACACCAATTTAGTACTGCCTCTAACTCCGCTTCTGTGTCTGTTATAAATCGATTTAATGCAATAATCGGTTCAACGCCAAATGTACGAATTGTCTCAACATGTTTCGCTAAATTTTCGATTCCTTGTAGTAGGGCAGCAACATTTTCCCCTACAAGCGCTGTTTTCGCAACACCGCCATGCATTTTTAAAGCTCGAATCGTTGCTACAATAACAACAGCACTTGGTTTAAAACCAGCTTTACGAGCTTTAATGTTCATGAATTTCTCAGCACCTAAATCAGAGCCGAATCCAGCTTCTGTAATCACTATATCCGCTAACTTACGAGCAGTTTGTGTCGCCACAATCGAGTTACAGCCGTGTGCAATATTAGCAAATGGTCCACCATGTATAATTGCAGGTGTGCCCTCAAGCGTTTGTACTAAGTTTGGTTTAAAGGCATCTTTTAATAATAGTGTTAAGGCACCCTCTACTTGCAAATCACGTACAAATACAGGCTCACGCTCAAATGTGTAGCCAATCACAATACTTGCTAAACGCTCACGTAAATCTTCTATGCTTGTCGCTAAACAAAAGACAGCCATAATTTCTGAAGCAACTGTAATGTCAAAGCCATCCTCACGCGGCATCCCTTGAACAGGACCACCTAGACCAACGACTACTTTTCGCAGTGTTCGATCATTTAAATCCATCACACGCTTCCAAATGATACGACGTGGATCAATGTTTAACACATTGCCTTGATGGATATGATTATCTATAAAGGCTGATAATGCATTGTTGGCAGTTGTAATCGCATGAAGGTCACCAGTAAAATGTAAATTAATATCTTCCATCGGTACAACCTGTGCATATCCACCACCAGTTGCGCCACCCTTTACCCCCATTACTGGACCTAGGGATGGCTCACGTAAAGCCACGACTACATTTTTATTTAACTGATGGAGGGCATCCGCTAGTCCAACGGTTACAGTTGACTTTCCTTCACCTGCTGGGGTAGGACTAATCGCTGTTACTAAAACTACCTTTGCATCCTCACCGTGTGCTGTAATTTTTAATGGATCAATTTTTGCCTTGTAGCGTCCATACTGCTCAAGGGCATCCTCTGGAATACCTGCTGTTTTTGCAATATCCGTAATAGGCTTCATAACCGCTTGACTCGCGATTTCTAAATCTGTTAATGGTTGATTTTTCGTTGTCATTTGGCATCCTACTTTCTATGTTGTTCAATTTCATTATAGACTTTATTGTGAAAGAAAACATAATTAGTTATGCTAGCAATTCGACAATCAATTGACAACTTTGTTCAATTCATGTATGTTCTTAATGAAAATGCATTTTTTCACATTTTCTCGTGTCAGACTTAATTGATGAGTTTTACATTCAAGCGCATTGGAGGCGAATGCTTATGCAACAGGGAATCGTAAAGTGGTTCAATAATGAAAAGGGTTATGGCTTTATTGAATGTGATGATGGAGAAGATGTATTTGTACATTTTACGGGGATCCAAGAGGAAGGCTTCCGTACACTTGAAGAAGGTCAAAAAGTTTCATTTGATGTAGTAGAAGGCAATCGAGGACCACAGGCATCAAATGTTGTGAAATTATAAGCATAAGGAGCTGTTCTTCCATTGAACAGCTCCTTTTTATATTCCAAGTCAACGATTTACCCAATAAAATGCAGCTGGAAAAATAAGCGTTTCCTTTGTTCTATTTGGATCTTTAAGTGTTACCCCAAATGGACCCTCTTTTAAATGACCTAGTGTCATTGTACTTGCAGCGGCTTTCTCATAAAAATCCAAACGAATATTGGGCAATTGTAAGGATGTAAATTGCGCATGTTGCTGAGGCTCGGGTAATTCTAACACTTCCTGCCATAATGCAACCGTAGTCTGTACATCCTTCACAAAAAATTGAACAGACTCCATCGTTATAGTATGATTCGTATCAATCGCTCCACTTTCCTTTAGCTGCAAATATCGCTTTTCATCCTCTTCAGCCCACTCTATCAAAAATGGAAAATCAATCGGCAGCCCTGGTTTCCCAAAGTGTAATAGCTTCCATTCTACAACAGAGCCGTCTGGACGCGTTCTGCTACAGGCATCAGGTCCGTAAACTTCTAGCCCCATTGCATGTAACCTTGCCCCTTGTTCTTCAATATTGTTAGTTCGTAATGCAATTCTTGAAAAACCATAGCGCTCTTTGTCATTCTTAAACGTATAATGTAAGGAATATGGCAATTTTGCTGCCTGTTCAAATAAATCACGATCATAGATAGCAATTTGCTCAATATAGTTTAATCCAAAATAGCTTAACGTATTATATGTCCCCCACATTGTGTGTTGGCCCCCGTTTACTGTATGGATATTACGTTTGTTTAAAAAAACCCTTGAATTCTCTGGTGATTGAACTTGATGAACCAAATGATCAAAATACAAAGTCATATCTAAACCCCCTTTTTCTCTTTCATTATATACTTTACCTGTTAGTTTTGTTGGTTTAAATTAATATTAAAAAAATTCAAATAGTTACGAATTCATTCTATTTTATGATTACTATTTTTTAATGCGCATCGAAAAGGTTTTTCATTTCTAATAATTAATGGTATATTCACTTAATAATGAGGCGTTAATTCTTAAAAGAGATAAAATATCAAGAGGTGATTAAAATGTCAGACAAAATAGCCGATTTTAAACTAGCATTAGGGAATTATCCTACAGGTGTTACAGTTGTCACTGCTTGTAATGATAAAAATGAACCAATTGGTCTAACTGTAAATTCCTTTGCATCTGTTTCTATAGATCCACTCCTAATTTTATGGTCACTTGATAAAAAATCGCAGCTCCATCCATATTTTACAGCTACCCAAAAATTTGCGGTCAATATTCTTGCAAGTAATCAGGAACATTTATGTACACTATTTTCAAGTAAAATTCCAGATCGTTTCGCACAGGTGAAGTGGTCAACTTCCATTCACGATCTACCGATTTTACATGATACAGCGGCCATATTACAATGTAAAACATTTCAGCAAATTGACGCAGGTGATCATACCGTATTTATTGGGCAAGTCCTTGAAATTGATGCTACTCAAATAGAGCCTCTACTCTATCATCGAAGACATATCGGTCAAATTCCAAAAAGCTTTTATGAATAGATGATTTTGAAATAATGCAAAAAAACAGGATGATTCAACATCATCCTGTTTTTTTGTATCACTTTTAAGTCCACCTTTTCCTCAACAATTCATTAAGGCAACTCCTACATAAGCTCAACACTTATTGACGCCAGATGTAGGGATCGATTAACCATCTACACAAGTTCGAGTTAATCAGGGCGTTTTGATGAAAAGCATTCCGATTTATAATCTCCCCATAATACGTTATTTTTTCTGTGGAAATCTTTGCTTTTCAAGTCTGTTAATTTGAACGATGACACCGTCCTGAATCGTAATTTGCACTTCACCAAATTCTAAATTTTGAATTGCTTTGGCAATTGCTTCTATTTTTTTGTCATCTACCTTTGCTTGCTGAGCCATACGATACACCCCTTCTTTTCATTCTTTTGTACAAAAGAAGCCAACGCATCAAATTGATTGAAAGCCCCCTTATTTCCTTCTATTGGATTTGGCACCTACAATATTGGCAATCAAGGCTTCATGGGGCCAAGTCCCTCTATCTCTCTAGTTAAAAGTATTACGTTTCTTGGAAATAATTCTATAATTCTGAAAACCTAATGTCAATATAAATATTACAAAACCTAGAAGAATACTTTGTTATTAAGAAAAAGGGTGTATCTTTTGTAAAAAGTGGGCTTCTATTCATGGATTTTCTGTTATTTCTTTTTACCACAATATATATTCTATTGGTCATCTATCTGCATTATTTCTCTATCCAACAGTGTATTTGACGCTAATTTATATATCGTTTAGTTTGAAGATGGAGCACACAATAATTAAGGGCATAATCAAAATATATTTCGGGAATGCTCTTGCGAAATCTAAGCCTTTAATTCGGCTCATTCGTCATCATTAATCTCCCCAATGACATTTTCAATTGCTTCCTTCCAAACGTCTTTGTAATTTAATGTGCTACCAGTAAGCATGAAATTTCCAATATTATCGTAAACCATTGCGAGTACATGTGCTTTTGCTTCAATATTTACATCATGGATAGCTTTAATTTGTACAGCATATTTCAATAATTCATAAAAACTCGCTAAAAAGGTAGTCTGTAAATCATATAATCTTTTCATATAGCTTTCATCACGAGAAGCTAACAGCATATATTGATTAAATATTTTATTAAAATATGGATCCTTCTTTTGTTCTTCAATTGAACTATATCCAATTTCCAAGAGCTTTGCCTTTAGATTACTTTTTGAAATATCATTGAAGTCAAAGGTAATTTCAAGTTTAATTTCTTTACAGATTTCCTCAAATAAATAAGTTATTAATTGATCTTTGGATTGAAAATAATAGTAAATTGCTGGTTTTGATATTCCGACTTCTGCTGCAATCATTGCTAAGCTTGATTTTTCAAATCCCTTTTCCGCAAACATAACATATGCAACTTCTAGAATTTTATTAAAGGTTTGTTCTCGATTCCCCATGATATCCCTCCGTTTTTACCGACCGTTAAGTGAATAATAAATTATATCACTTTGTAAAACAAGAAAAAGCTATGTAGAGTTTTGAATATCTACACAGCTTAACGATTAGTCTTGTTGTAAGCATTCCATTAATGCCTTGGCCGCTTCCGCCTTACCTATCACCTTGATTGGTTGACCTTCTGCTGGAACAATCCAATGCGGTTCTTGTCCACCATATAATGATTGAGAGCTATTTGCTACCATAAATTGAGCATTGGCTGTTTGCATTCGTAGTCGGGCCCGTGATAATAAAAACTCCTCATCATCTGTTGCTTCAAGCTTAAAGCCCACTAAAGTCACATTGGGCTGCCAACCTTTTATTTGACCTAGTATCTTTGGCGCTTTTTTAAAGTGAATAATAGGTGGCTCATCAGATGGCATTTTACCTGCTTCCTTCATTAAATTACCTGATTGATCATACACCTTGTCAATGACCCAGTCGGAACCAGCTGCAGCCATAATTACAATATCTATCTGTTCTTCTTGTACTGCATGACGAATCTTCTCGCCTAAATCCTCAATGCCCTCAAATCTGATTGTACGCATTTTATCTTTATTTGCTGGGAGCTGTGCAAAATAACCATGCATATATAGAACCCGTGCGCCAGCAGCTAGTGCTGCCTCTGCTAAATAACAGCCCATTGTTCCTCTAGATAAATTTGTATGCCCCCGTACATGATCCCATTTTTCAAGTGTTCCCCCACTTGTAATGAGTACGGTTTTCCCTTGTAATGTCCCCATACACTCACCCATTTTCTTAAAAATCTACAAATACTATTTTAACGTAATGCTAGGAGATGCTTCAATGCTGTTTTTCTTGTTCTCCTACTCAACAATTATGCATAATTATTTTGCTCTTGAAGCCAAGTACTTAAAATTTCTGCAAATTTCTTTGTAACAGGAGATGCGTGGTGCTTCATCGCGATACCAATCGTACGATATCCGCCTTGCTTTAAAGGAATTGCCTTTAAAGTAGGCGGTAATGTATTTATCACTAGCTTTGGTAAAATACTAATACCGAGATGGTGGGAAATCATCGAAATAATTCCTACTTCCTCTGATAGCTCAAAGCGAATATTTGGCTTCACATGATATTGCTCCAAAATGACTTTCACATCATTTGTTCCTTTGTAAGAAGTCATGATAAAGGGCATATCCTCTAGTTCAATAATATCAATTACTGACTTATTGAATAATGGGCTTTTATCAGAGACAATACATAACAGTGGATCCTGCTGAAGTTCTGTAAATAGAAATTGCTCTGATTTTTGCCCATTTAAAAATCCTACCTCCACCTCTCCACTTAGCAGCCATTGTTCAATTTCATAATAGTCTCCCTCACGCAATTCAACTTGTATCCCCGGAAATTGATTGTCCATAATTCGAATAATTTCTGGCATCCAATTGGAGGAGATACTTGAAATAACACCTATTCGTACTTTACCACGAGTAACGCCAAGTATATGTGCCGCTTCCTGCTGTAGCAACTCTTGTGCATCGAGAACATGTCTCATAGCCCTTAGCATAGTATCTCCTTCACTTGTTAATGTAACACCAGCACGACTTCTATGAATGAGTGCAAAACCGAATTCTTTTTCTAAACTAGAGACGGCGTGACTTACTGCGGATTGCGTTAATCCTAATGCATCTGCAGCTTTTGTAAAGCTTGCCACCTCTGCAACCTTTGTTAAAATCTCATATTTAACTAAACTCATCGCAAACCTCTTTATACATGAATTATTTTAATCCTAATCATTATAAACATTCGTTTTACTAATCACAATACAAGATATATAGTAATTTTTAGTATAAAAACTGTTTTAGTACACAGATTGCAGGTGAACATAATGAGTATCCAAGGAAAAGCAAATTTATTAATGGTAATTGTGACAATGTTTTGGGGATTGTCCTATACCTTTATGGTGATGGGTCTAGAGACATTGGCTGTTTATAATGTAGTGGCATTACGTTGTATCATTGCTTTTGTCGTAGCAGGCATCATCTTTTATAAACGTATGATAAAGGTCGATGTAAAAACATTTAAATATGCAGCTATTCAAGGGTTACTATTATTCATTGTGTTCGCTCTTAGCTTATTCGGTCTTGAATCAACTTCTGCCTCAAATGCTGGCTTTATTTTAAGTTTAACGGTTGTCTTAGTGCCTATCTTTAGTAGTTTTATCGAGAAGAAATTACCTTCTAGAGCTGTAAGTTTTGCTATTGTATGTACAATGATTGGTATTACTGTTTTAACCGCACATGGCTCCTTTACTTTTCAAAAAGGTGATATTCTAGTGGCTATCGCTGCACTATGCTATTCAATTTATCTACTGTTAAATAGCTCTTTTACAAGAAATGTTGAATCCATTTCTTATGGAATTTACCAACTTGGTTTTGCTGGATTATATGCACTTGTTTTAACCTTCTTATTTGAAACACCTACGCTTCCAAATACGTCAAGCTCATGGATTGCTATTATAGGACTTGGCGTCATCTGTAGTGCATTTTGCTTTGTAGGGCAAACTGTTGCACAACAGTATACATCTGCTACACATACAGGTCTAATATTTTCCTTAGAACCGATTTTTGCAGCGATGTTCGCAATGATGTTTATCGGGGAAGGTTTGACGTTAAAATTAATAATCGGTGGTAGCTTTATTCTAATTGGAAACCTTTTTGCACAGTTAGAGCATCTTCATGTGCTACGTTTTCTTAGAAAGCATCAACATGAAAAAGCGATACACGAATAAAAGACAGTGTGCTCTACACGCTGTCTTTTTCATGTCAAAGTATTGCTTTGCAGTAAAAATGAACCTATTTTTCTGCACTGAAGGTGGTCCGTTACTCGCCCACAGAAAAGCTAGTAATGATGGTCATTCAATTAAGCACTAGTTGCCTTCTATCAAGCGTAAATACCCTTCAATCATGCATATATTCAGATCAATTCAGCAATCCCACCCTCAAAACAAAGATTTCCTTATGTATTCAACAAAATCCCACCTGGATAAGAGATTTCTATTTAAAAAGACAGAGCGTTCTACACTCTGTCTTTTCATTCTGTTGAAAAACAAAATCGTCTATAGACAAAATGTGAACATTCCAATAAAATCCTCTCATTAATGAAATAAGTGAAGTGAGGGGATTTTTTATGTACGTTACATACTCCAGAAGAGAGATTGAAGAGAATCGAAAGTTCTACGAGATGATGTACGACCCCTCGCATCAGTTAGTGAAGATGGATCAAGTGATGGACTGGAATTTTGTATCGAAACAATTGGAAGTTTTTTATCCATACAGTATTGGTCGCCCAACAAAAGATCCGATCATGTTGGTGAAAATCTTATTGATTCAGTATTTAGAAGGCTTTCGTTCAGTTCGTTTTACGTGTAAGCAAGTGAAGCAACACGCAACGTATCGCTGGTTTTTAGGCATTTCTCCTACAGAAAAAATTCCAGATCACTCAACCATCTCTAAGTTTCTTTCGCAACGTCTGCAGGGTGTGGCGTTTTGGGAGGAACTTTTTCAACATTGTCTTCTTTCCATTCACGATGAAGGATTTATTGCGAACGAAACATGGGTGGCAGATGAAACGGAATTAAAAGCGAATGCCAATAAACGGGTGCGTAACGTACAGATTGAAGAGAAAATCATAGAAGAAAAAGAGGATGATTTAACGCTTATTAATGAACACCGTGCGCGTCATGGGAAGAAACTTCTTATGACAAAAGAGCCAAAGGTAGAAGAAAAGCGAACAAATAGTAGCCCTGTGGATCCGGAAGCACGTTTGTCTGTTAAACATGATGAACGTGGGCGCTTTGCGTATTTTGAGCACCGTATTGTGGATTCGTTACATAACTTTATCATTGCGACAGATGTCACAGCTGCGAATGTACCAGGGCATCGTAAATTAGTAGGACAAGTGGATCAATTAAAGCAATTATTTGGGCAATACGCGAAGGAAATAGCGCTCGACTCAGGTTACTACAATGCCCCTCTTGCCCGAAGATTGTTTGAAAGGAAATTCTTCGTTTATATGTCTTATCGACGATTCGCAACGAAGGACCACCCGAATTGTCGCCGTTATCAGTTTAAACAGGTGAATGAGGATCTCTATGCCTGTCCATGTGGTGTACCATTTTATTATAAAACAACGAATCGACAGGGCTATCACGAATTCAAACCACCAAAAGGAAGTTGTCAATTCTGCCCTTTTGTAAAAAGGGAAAACGAAGACCGTGTGTTACGAATTTCGATTCACCAAGAAATTTATAATCAATTACGAGGGCAACGCTTGTCGTATCGGGGGAAAATCCTTCGTTCTGTACGTCCAGCCACTGTCGAACTTAGCTTCGCACATAGTAAAGAACTCCACGGTTTACGCTATGCGCGTTACCGTGGAGTCCAAAAAGTAAAAAGACAAGTTTTGATGACAGCCATCATACAAAACTTGAAAAAGTGGACCAAACTCCGCTCACTCAAGCAAATTGGTCTACACCTAACACATGAAATTATAGAAGAATCTGTTTAAAAAAACAAATAGAATCATAAAAATGCCATAAAAAATTTGTGGCATTTTCATTGACATAATCTTATTTCAACACTATGAAAAGACAGAGCGTTCTACACTCTGTCTTTTCATGTCGTTGAAATACTATTATGTCAATGAAATCAAGGTGACAAATTAAAAGATAGTCCTTTTTCAAAACGAGGGGTTGATCTCCGTTCCGACTGAGTGCTTTCCTGGGGGCGTCCGATGAGCCGCTTCACTGCTCGCTCCAGGGTCTCATCTGTGACGCTGAATCCCCGAGGAGTCACTCAGTCCATATGCGTCAAGTTAAGGATAATCAGATTACATGCCTTCGTTTGGTGGTAAAGAAAAGCACAACCACTAATATGAGGAGGAATGTAGGATGAAACCGACACATGCACCCTATTCTTTAAAGCAGCTGTTCTCGGTATTGTCGCCCAAAAGAACTTCATCAGATTGCTAAAACAACTAACTTTATACAAAGAACAAGAAAATTAACTCTTTCTGCCTTCATGAAGCTTCTCTTTGAACAAACAAAAGGCTTATCACAACCTTCTCTCACGACCCTTTGCACGCATTTGACTAAGCAACAGGTCTACATGACGAAAGAAGGGCTAAATCAACGATTCAATGAAAAGACTGTGTACTTTCTTCGAACCATTTTTCAATGCTTGTTTGCTCAACAATCGACGCTGTCATTGGCCAAGATGCCAATTAAGACCCACTATCCTTTGACACGGATACGCATTCTTGATGGCACGTCGATTAAATTACCAGCTACTTGTATCTCTACCTATCCTAGTACAGTTGGAGCAGGCATAAAATTTCAAATGGAGTTTGATTACCTCACAGGAAGTTTCACATATATCGAACTACAAGCTGGTAAGGCAGGCGATTGCCCCTCTGGTATGAAGCGTTTAGAGACCGTTGAGAAAGGCGATTTACTGTTACAAGATCTTGGTTACTTTCAATATAAACTGTTTCAAAAAATCGATGAAAAAGAAGCATTTTATATTTCGCGTGCACGTGTGGATACTACTTATTTTGTAGATAATCCCCATCCTCCTCGACATCCCGATGGACGTATTCGAAAGATGTATGCTTATGAACGGCTAGATTTAGAAAATGAGTGGCCAACATTGAAACGTGGGGAAATGCGCGAATTTCCACGTGTATATTTGGGGAAAGAGGAAAAATTACCAACGCGCTTGATTCTCTATCGCTTCACTAAAAAAGAACAACAACGACAAGAATATCGAATTAAACGACGTGCGCAAACTAAGCCTGGTCAAATTAAGCAAAAATCCAAAGCATTATCAGGCATTTCTACCTTAATTACGAATCTACCTCAAGAAATTACGGCTAAAGAAGTTGTACAACTGTATCGGTATCGTTGGCAAATTGAATTATTATTCAAAACATGGAAAAGTGATTTCAAGGCGTCCTACTTTCGAAAAATGAAACAGGCAAGATGGGAATGCCACCTCTATGCAGAACTAATTATTCTCTTAATTAGTACTTTATTTTCCTATCAATTTCGTTTTTACTTTTGGCAGGAGAAACAAATTATTCTGAGTGAACGACTAACCATGCGAGCAATCCAACCAAAAATAGGGATACTTTGGCGCGCTCGTGATCAACCGAGCTGGCAAAGTACCCTACAAGAAATAGAACGCATCCTGTTTGTGATTGGACGAAAGCGCACCACCCACAAACCCTAAGCGGTTGGAAAGATGAGATTTCAACAAATACGCATTTTTCCGAAAGGGGAAATGTGTATTTCGTGATGCTCTTTCGTTCAGGATACTTTTTATTTTCCCTGTTTATCAAAAAATAAAACCTATTTCAAGAAATAGCGGCACCAAAAATAACCGATAGATGGGATAGTAGACAAGCAACCATGCTTAACTTGACGCATATGGTCACTCAGTCTACACTCCAATCAACCACTGCTCATAGTATTTTCTTCTGGCATTTCACACAAATTAATAGTGATAAATTTGAAGTCTTAGCCATCACTATATTGTGCAAAAATGGAGCTTTGATAACATTTTTCTATGTGAATGCAGAGCGACAGTAATAAGTGGCTTTTTATGTAAAGTGAAAAAGTAGTTTTATGCATAGAATGTAGGTTGACAGCTATAGAATTGTACCACTATTCTATCCATTTAATGATGGTGAGTAACATGTTTTTATTTTACTTTTGAGGGAAGAGAATATTTAAAGTTCTACACTATTGTTGATTGGAGTGCAAGGCTACTCGACTCCCGTGGGATAGCGAGACAGACGAGAAACTGAGGCCAACACGAGGTTGGTCACGAAGGCGTTGTCACAGGACGTGACGCACTTAGCCTTCGTTCCTCCAGCGCAGGAAGCGGCTCGTCGCTCGCCCACAGGAAGCTTTGCTCTGTGCGAAAGCGAAGCGTCAGCAACAAAGCGAGTAGCCTGGAACGGAAATCACCTTCATTTTGGCTAAATATTCATAAAGAGTCCCTTGACCATTTAGTTTTTCAACACTATGAAAAGACAGAGCGTTCTACACTCTGTCTTTTAATTCTATAAATATCTTCTTAATTGCTCTGCCTCATTCATTCGCTCTTCAGCCTTTAATCGTTCTTCTCGTTGTGAAGCTGTTTCACCAGCTAATGATTCAGGTGCTGTTAAACGTGGATCTAGCGGATCATGTCGGTAACGATTTTCTTCTGAATAGTCTGTAGTTGTCTTGGGATCAACTAAATCTTCATGCTCTGCAAATAAAACAATGGCTCCTTGCTCCACTAGCTGCGCATAATATGCTGTTTGTCCTTCGGTCAGATCGAAACGCTTTAAGCCTTCTGTTACTGCTGTATCACCTGTGAACCACGATTTAAATTGATCCAGCCAATTACCTGCCTCATGAGTTTTCACATCAGCATCCCATTTAACATCCTCGAATTGATTGGCATCCTTTGCAATAATAAGAATGTCCTCTGTGCGATAGCCTTCTAATCGCATACTTTCTAAAATATGAAACATTTCTTCCTTTGTATGTGCCACTTCAATTCTTGGGTTTTGTTCATTCATCATGTTCAATTCCTCCTATTTTGTATGGCTTACTAGGATATTACCCTACTCTCCACTGTAAAAACCTTTTTCATAAATCCTTTATCAAACTGTCATAATTGTTATACAGATTTGATATCTGTTTAATTTTTGTCATTTTCGTATCAAAATAAAAAATAGGCTAATTGAAGCTAATACTGCTCCAATTGCCTATTTTTAAAATCCAATTGCTTGTCTCTATTTTTATTTACCAAGGAAGGCTTTTAACATCCACGTATGCTTTTCTAGAGATTGGTACATGGCATTTAGCATATCCTCTGTACGGTCGTCCCCTTCCTCCGCAGCTAGCTCCATTGTTGAGTTTAATGCTTTCATCAATTTTTGGAAATCCGAAATCGTTGTTGCCACCATTTCTTCGGATGTTTCATTTCCTGTTGCCTCTTCTACATATGATAGCTCAAGATGCTCTTTTAACGTCGCAACAGGTTTACCCTCTTTGGAAAGAATGCGCTCCGCAGTGTCATCGAGATTTAAGGTTGTTTCATTATATAATTCTTCAAATTTTGCATGCAGTGTAAAGAAGGCGTTCCCTGTCACATACCAATGATAATTATGCAATTTCGTATAAAGTACAGACCATGTTGCTACAAGCTTATTCAATTGTTTGTTTAAATTCTGTGTCATAATTTCTCCTCCATCGTGTCAATTGTTCTAGCCATTAGTATGCGTTACATTCATGATTGGCTATACACACATTTTTCCCAATTGACACATTTTCAAACACAGCTATTTTCAGATAAGGGTTTTATTCTTTCTACATTATGAATATTTAAACTATTCTATAAAATTATTTCACTTTCCGAAATAGTTTCGTTATAATTAAATCACTTACTTTTAAAGGGGTGTTTTTGATGGAGGTTTTACCATTACGAAAAGATGTGCCAGTAGAGCAAACGTGGGATTTGAAGGTTTTACTTGAAAATGATGCAGATTTTGAACCTGTTTTAGCGCAGCTTGTTGAGGATGCATTGTATTTTGAGCGCAACTATCAAGGTACAATTACAGATGCTCAAAAGGTCATTGAGGTTCTCACAGCTTTTGAGGCATTAGAAAAAAGCATTGTTCCAATTGGTACTTACGCTAGCTTAACAATACAAGCAGATCATACAGATGATGTAGCCCAAATGCGTGCTGCAAAGTTTAGTACAGCAGTCGGAAAAATAACTAGCTCACTATCTTTTGTCCGTAGTGAATTACTATCATTAGACGAGGAAATTTTAAAGGAAGCAAGTCTTCTTAGCCCTGTTTACAAGATCTATTTAGAGGATTTGTTAAAAAGAAAGCCCCATCAGCTACAACCAGAGGTGGAAAAAGTATTAGCTGCATTAAACGCTACTTTTGAGGCACCTTACGAAACATACAATACAGCAAAATTAGTGGATATGCATTTTGGAGAATTTGAGGCAAATGGTGAAAAACATCCTTTAAGCTTCGTTTTATATGAAAACGGCTGGGAATTCGAGGCAAATACAAATGTGCGCCGTTCAGCATTTAAAGCATTCTCGAATAAACTTCGAGAATATCAGCATACTACTGCCAAAATTTATAACACACACATTCAACAGGAAAAAACAATGGCTGATTTACGAGGCTTTGACTCAGTTATTGATTACCTATTATTTGATCAGGATGTCGATCGCTCACTCTACAATCGTCAAATAGACCTTATTACAAAAGAGCTTGCCCCACATATGCGTCGCTATGCTAAGCTAATTCAAAAAGCAAATGGTATCGATAATATGACATTTGCTGATTTAAAAATTGCCCTTGATCCAGATTATGATCCAAGGCTAACGATGGCTGAAGCGAAAAATTATGTTGAAAATGCGTTAGCGGTACTCGGTCAGGATTATACAAATATGATTGAAAAAGCGTTTAATGAACGTTGGATTGATTTTGCGCCAAACAAAGGAAAATCCACTGGTGCCTTCTGTTCAAGTCCATATGGAAGTCATCCATATATTTTAATGTCGTGGAATGAGCGTATGAATGAGGTCTTCACACTTATTCATGAGCTTGGACACGCTGGTCACTTTGCCAATACGCATGCCCATCAATCTTATTTTAATAGTCGTCCATCCCTATACTTTATCGAAGCACCATCAACAATGAATGAAATGCTACTAGCTAATTATTTATTAACGCATAATGAGGATCTTCGCTTTAAACGATGGGTTATTTCTAATATCGTGTCTAAAACCTATTATCATAACTTTGTCACACATTTACTGGAAGCAGCCTATCAACGAAAGGTATATGAATTAATTGATGCTGGTGAAGCTGTTAATGCTACAATTTTAAATCAATTAAAACGCACTGTTCTGGAAGATTTCTGGGGTGATACGGTCGATATTATCGAGGGTGCAGAGCTTACTTGGATGCGTCAGCCTCATTATTATATGGGCTTATATCCATACACATATAGTGCTGGTTTAACGATTTCTACTCAAGTATCTCAGCGTATATTAAAAGAAGGCGATAAGGCTGTTGAAGAATGGTTGGCTGTTCTTCAGGCTGGCGGTACAAAGTCACCCGTAGAACTTGCTCAAATGGCAGGCGTTGATGTTACAACAGATCAACCACTGCGTGAAACCATTGCTTATATTGGCCATCTTATTGATGAGCTGGAACGATTAACAGTGGAAATGGAAGCAATAAAAGGCTAAACATAACTATTTAAGGACCATCTATACTATAAGCGTAGATGGTTTTCTTTTTTGGTTCTATTCAGAAAAATTCGTACATATACTAGAACTAGGGCGTCCCTCTATGTTTTTTGATATTTCTAAATAGACAATCATTTTTCTTCATACAAAAGTACCGTTATTATTAAATGTATGCAATTTATTTAGCAAAAACCGACTAACAATTTTCAAAGGAAGTGTATCCAATTATGGTAAAACGTAATGATCCATGCCCATGTGGTAGCGGCAAAAAATACAAAAAATGTTGCGAAGGTAAACAGCAGGTAACAGTTGAAACTGTAGCAATTGAAGAATTAGAGCGTGTGCTGCAAACATTTTACATGGAATATCCAGAGCGTAAAGATGTTCGTGCCTATATAGAGCATGTAGGAACATGGCAGCCTAAATTAGAGAGCGTGTTACAAAGAGAACTGATTGAGGCAGTTGCGTTAGATGACTTCTTCTTCCATCAAGAGCCATCTATTTGGAAAGGCTATTTAAAGAAAACAAAGAAAAAAACGGTCAGACCTTCTACTTTAAAGGTTTTAGAAAACTGGTCACAGCCTCATTTATTTATTGGATCTGTCTCCACTGTAGAAGAGAAATATTTCAAGGCTATCCATGTGCTCACAAATGAAGAAATTTATATTCGTCGAGAAAACGACAAGCCAATTCCTGAAGGCATGCATGTTTTTGCCTTCCTCTTACCAGATGGAACAAAAAAATCAGAGCATTATTTAGCTGTTTCAACACTGATTTTCTTCCCTCAAGATCATGCAAAAGTATTTGAGAAATTTAAGGAATCCTTTGAGGGCTCAGAGAAAAAGGTTGGCACATTCCTAAAAGAAAAGCATCTATCCTTCTGGGAATTACTTGTGTCTAATGGCTATAAAGGAGAGGAATTCACAAACTTTGAGAGCAATGTCTTAACCCAAGTAAAGGATTTCCTTGAGCAAAATGATCGCGAGACATCTCCGATGTTAGAGCTTTTAGAGGATTATTTAATTGAAGGACAACCATCTGCACGTAAAGAAGCTGCGATTGCTGCGGGTGCGATTCGCTATGGACAAGAAAAGGCGTTATTCGAGTCCCTATCCTTGACAGTAAAAGAAATCGCCGCGACGTTCGATATTTCTGCTTCCTCTCTTACAAAGTATTATCAAGATTTAAGTAATTATGCGGCTACTAAATAGAGAGTAACTTCGCTTGCACTATTCTAAAGGCATAGTGGAAGGCCACTAAAATCGTTTCAAAAATTCAACTTTTAGATTTTATTTGCAAAATTTACTTAAAAATGCGCCGTACGCTGGAGAATACTCCTCAAGCGTACGGCGCATTTATGTATTCAATTTTTCCTAGGTGTAATTGTAGCTGTCGCTATAGAAAAAACAATTGTTGCTGCCGCTTCACTTTCGCTACAGAAAAAACATTTGCTGAATGAAGATAAAATAGAAAAAAGCTACTTTGTTATCAGCAGAGCCAACAACAAGGTAACTTTTTCTATGGTAACCAACCAATAGTAGTATTTCCGATCATATTGTTATTTATGCATTAGTTTTAGTAAATATGATTAAGTTTTATTAAAAAGTAAAATTTCGATTACTTACAGCTTTTTACTATATACTTTTAAAAGCTCGTCTCCTAGAAACTGTAGTCGCTCCCCCACTGTGCATGCCTCGATGCAGAAACGATGAGCCCCTGGCTTTCCGCGATCTTTACGCAGCTGCTTAATCACTAAGCAATCCGCGCAATACGTATCATGCAGTTCATCAATATCTTTCATAACTGTCACTTTATCCATGTTGAACTCTCGCTCCTCCCCTGTCCAAAATTTGCTTCTTCCTATTATGAAGTGAACATTTTGAACAAGCAACTATTTTGTTTATTAATACCTGAATAAAGTGTAACTACAATCAGGCTGCTTTACTTCCTTCTTCAATGGAGACTTACTGCCCGTCTATACGATAAAAAAATGGCATGAACGAATAATACCTTTGTTGTACAATTAAAATAAAACAAAGAAGTAGGGATTTTATGTTAGAGGTATATATAGATGCTGCTAGTGCAGGAAATCCTGGTCCCAGTGGCATAGGTATATTTATTAAAGGTGAGGGCCATCATATTCAAATTAGCGAGTTTATAGGTTCTGCCAATAACCATATTGCTGAGTTTACAGCTTTAGTTCGTGGCTTAGAGGAGGCTCAAAAACTTGGTTCAAGCCTTGTCTCAATTCGTTCTGATTCAAAAATTGTTGTAGCCTCTATGGAAAAAGAATATGTGAAAAATGAGGAATTTAAACCATTTCTCGAGAAGGCATTAGCACTTGCAGATACCTTCGATTTATTTTTTATCAAATGGGTCCCTGATACTCAAAATAAAGCGGCCGATGCTTTAGCCCGTAAGGCCATTCAAAAAGAAAAAAACTAATCCAAGGACTAGGAACTGTTTTTGCCTTAGCGTGCAGTTCCTTTTTTCTATCTTCCCATTTAATATCCCCTCATTTTTTATTTTTATTAGCTTTCTTAGTCATCAAATGTTGCTCTAAATGTAGGCATTTTCTAATAATTCAATACGGATATTGACAATTTTAAAGTACGATGATATTCTTTATCACATTAGTGATTTAGTTAACGAAAGTGAATGATAGAAATCTATTTAGAATGTTAGGAGAATGCAAAAATGAAGCGAATATTCGTATTACTTTTCATGCTGACAGCCGTGATGTTTGCATTAGCAGCATGTAGTTCATCAGAGGAGAAAACAAGCGGAACAGGAACAGATAAAACAACTGCTGACAACAAATCCACTGATAAAGAAAAATTAATTATTGGTATTGACGATAAATTTGCACCAATGGGCTTCCGAGACGATAAAAATGAAATCGTTGGCTTCGATATCGACTTAGCTCGTGCAGCAGCAGAACATATGGGCGTAGAAGCAGAGTTCCAACCAATTGATTGGAAAACAAAAGAAGTAGAATTAATTAGTGGTCGTATCGATTTAATTTGGAATGGCTATACGATAAACGATACTCGCAAAAAACAGGTATTATTTACCAAACCCTACTTAGAAAACGCACAGGCTGTAATGACACTTAAAGAATCTTCTATAAAAGAATTAAAGGATTTAGCTGGAAAAGAAATTGGTCTTCAATCACAGTCTTCTGCAGCAAATGCACTAAATGCAAATCCAATTCACAAAGAAATTAAAACAGTTACTGAATTCGGAGATAATGTTTTAGCATTAACAGATTTAAAAACAGGTCGAGTAGATGCAGTTATTATCGATTCAGTTGTAGCTGAATATTATATGACGAAAGAGCCTGACACATTCAAATTGTTAGATGAGTCATTAGCACCTGAGCAGTATGGGGTTGGTGTCAAGCCTGGCAATGAAGCATTATTAGAAAAACTTCAAGCTGCATTAGATAAAATGAATGAGGATGGCACTTCCGCTGAAATCTCTACAAAATGGTTTGGGGAAGATAAGGTTTTAAAATAATTGAATGCTATAAATCGTTAAGAGTTTCCTTGCGAAGCTCTTAATCTATTTGGAGGGAAGAAGAAATGGCGGATTACTGGCAAACAATGGTTTTGCCGATGCTTGAAGGGGCTAAAATGACAGTATTACTGTTTTTCATCGCCATTCTTGTATCGATTCCACTTGGTTTCATATTAACATTAGCAGCAAAGAGCCGTTTTAAACCCCTCTCTTGGCTTGCACATACGTATATTTATGTCATGCGTGGTACACCACTATTACTACAGCTTTTATTGATTTGCTTCGGTTTACCTATGCTGCCAGTCATCGGCGAGTACTTAGTACTTGATCGATTTGTCGCAGCATGTCTTGGCTTTATTCTAAATTATGCTGCTTATTTTGCTGAGATTTTCCGAGGTGGATTACTGGCCATTGATAAAGGACAATATGAAGCAGCTCAAGTACTAGGTTTATCAAAATGGCAAACTACGACACGCGTTATATTGCCTCAAATGTTTCGAGTAGCTTTACCAGCCTTATCAAATGAATCGGTTACATTAATAAAAGATACAGCTCTCTTATATGCAGTCGCTGTACCAGAGCTACTGCACTTTGCACAAACAGCTGTTAATCGTGACTTTACAATTGTGCCGTTCTTTATTGCTGGTGCTATTTATTTAGCAATGACACTCGTTTTAACTGTGCTGTTTAAATGGTTAGAAAAACGCTTTAAATTTGAATAGAGGTGACAGTATGGCGCTGATTGAAGTAACCAACTTAAAAAAATCCTTTGACGAGCTTGAGGTGCTCAAGCGAATAACTTTTTCTATAGATAAAAATGATGTAATTGCTGTAATCGGCCCTTCTGGATCAGGTAAAAGCACTATGCTCCGAAGCTTGATTCATTTAGAAGAAATAAATGGCGGTAGTATTTGTGTAGACGGTGATTACTTGGTGCAAGATGGTCAATATCCAAAGCAGCAGGAAATTAAAGCAATTACAGCAAAAATGGGAATGGTTTTTCAGCACTTTAACCTATTCCCACATTTAACGGTTCAACAAAACCTTGAAATGGCACCAAGCTTAGTAAAAAATGAATCTGCAGATGACATTGCTCGTCGCTGTCAAGATTTATTAAAAAAAATTGGACTTGCTGATAAAGCGAAGGCTTTTCCGGCCAATCTTTCTGGTGGTCAAAAACAACGTGTAGCCATTGCTCGTGCCCTTATGATGAACCCACAAATTTTATTATTCGATGAACCAACCTCTGCTCTTGATCCAGAACTTACAGGTGAAGTATTAACAGTTATGAAGGATTTAGCTGAGGAGCATATGACAATGATTGTGGTCACGCATGAGATGGGCTTTGCACGTGAAGTAGCGAACAAGGTGTTATTTATGGATGGTGGCCAAATTATAGAAGCTAATCATCCTGAAGAGTTTTTCAACAATCCTCAGCATGAACGAACAAAGGCTTTTTTAAAGAAGAATTTAAAATAGAAAGACGGAGAGTAGCTTTATGCTATTCTCCGTTTTATTATGTTTAATTGTATCCTTAATGTTATTTTATTGACATACATTTGTAATGTTCTAATGTTAATATCATTTATATATTAAGAAACACGCTTTCAAGTTATAGGAGGATACATAATATGAAAAAGAATAAAAAGTATAGATGGGGATGGGGAATAAAATTAGCGGCACTAGCATTAAGTTCATCTGTACTTTTTTCATCGCTTGAGACAGCATCTGCTGCAACGTACACAGTAAAATCTGGTGATTCTTTATGGAAAATTGCTAGTCAACAGGGAGTTTCTTTACAAACATTAATGAGCTGGAATCATTTATCTTCTTCCACGATTTATATTGGCCAAAAGTTAAACCTTAATACGACGCACTCTACTGTACCTAAATCACCTGCCAATCTAGTACAAATTGCCAAACAACAACTTGGTGTTAAATATACATTTGGAGGAACGAAACCAAGCACAGGTTTCGATTGCTCAGGATACATCACCTATGTTTATAATAATGCGGGTATTTCAACGCCACGTAAAACGGCTGCTGGCTTTTACAATACGGCCGAAAAAGTAAGTACACCTAAAGTAGGTGATTTAGTATTTTTCGCAAATACATATAAAGCAGGCATTTCACATGTAGGTATTTATGTTGGTAATAATCAAATGATCAATGCAAGCAATAGTGGTGTGACGATTGCTAATATTAATAGTTCTTATTGGAAGAAGTACTTTGTAGGATATGGCCGTTTATAGAAACTAGCTGAACTAATATAACCATTAGTTCGGTTTTTTTTGAAATGAAATCCATTTCAAAAACCTGCTTGCACTTGCTAAAAGAATATGCGGTGCTTTACCATAGTAAACAATAATATGGGCAAGTTTCCCTTGTGTATCTAGAAATTTTTAACCTAAGGAGTGATAGAATTGTCGCGAGTTTTATTTATAAATGGCGGATCTGAGGGCCATATCAATCCAACTATTGGCGTCGTACAAGAGCTTATATCACGCGGAGAAGAGGTTGTGTACTTTACAATAGGAGATTTTAGAGAGCATGTGGAGAAAACAGGTGCCACTGTTCGCACATTTGATGGTCAAAAATTTATAAAAGCATTTATCTCAGGAGGAAGAACCTATTTGCTTGAAAGAGTCAATGGACTTTTACTGACAGCAGATATTGTTATCCCTGCCGTACTTGAACAGATTAAAGGTGAGAAATTTGATTATATCATTCATGATTGGATGCGGACGTCTCCTTGCACAAATTCTTCAGCTTCCAGCAATCAATTCATGCACAACTTTTGCTGAAACTAAATTATCATTTGATCACACAATAGAGCAATTGTCACAGCATATTCCAAATGCAATACTAGAAAAAATAAATGAAAATTATCAAGCGCTGATAGCTAAAATCAAAGCTTCTTATAATATTGATATTTATTCTCCCTATGAAGTATTTTGTAACCCTGCCCCACTTACAATCGTTTATACAACTAGAGAATTTCAGCCCTTTGGAGATAATTTTGACCAAACCTATAAATTTGTAGGCCCATCCATTTATCCTCGAAATGCACAAAGGAATTTTGATTTTACTGCTATCAGGAACAAAAACCTTATTTACATTTCAAGGGGTACCGTCATTAATCAAGCCCTAGAATTTTACAAGCTTTGTTTGAAAGCTTTCGCAAACACTCCATACACTATCGTTATGTCTATTGGACAAAGAACCCAACTAGATGAATTAGGAGAGATTCCTCTAAACTTTATTGTCCAGGATTATGTTCCACAAACTGAAGTATTAAAAAACGCTAAACTATTTATTACGCATGGTGGAATGAACAGCACGAATGAAAGTCTCTACTATGGTGTTCCACTAATTGTAATTCCTCAAGGCGCAGACCAGCCCATTATTGCAGAGCAGGTTGCCAAAATAGGTGCTGGTATTCCACTACAGATGCAAACATTAACTGCACAACAGCTATTCAAAGCAGCAGAGCATGTTATAAAGGAGTCCTCCTTCCAAGAGGCTGCTGCAAATAGCAGTAAAACATTTCAAAATTCAGGTGGCTATCATCGTGCAGTTGATGAAATTTTCAAATTTAAAGATCAAACTACTATCTAGAATTATTTTTTGTCGCTTTTTTCACAAAAAAGCTGAACTACCATTGCTAGTGGCTCAGCTCATGTTGTTGAAATACTATTCTGACAATGAAATCAAGGTGACAAATTAAAAGTATAGTCCTTTTTCAAAACGAGGGGTTGATCTCCGTTCCGACTGAGTGCTTTCCTGGGGGCGTCCGATGAGCCGCTTCACTCGCGCTCCAGGGTCTCATCTGTGACGCTGTGATCCCCAAGGAGTCACTCAGTCCATATGCGTCAAGTTAAGCAAGATTACTTTTCTACTCTCCATCTATCAACCGCCATTAGTGGTACCTCTTTTCTTAAAAGGGTTTCATTTTTGAGAAACAGGGAAAATAAAAAGTATCCTGAACGAAAGAGCATCACGAAATACACATTTCCCCTTTCGGAAAAATGCGTATTTGTTGAAATCTCATCTTTCCAACCGCTTAGGGTTTGTGGGTGGTGCGCTTTCGTCCAATCGCAAACAGGATGCGTTCAATTTCTTGTAGGGTACTTTGCCAGCTCGGTTGATCACGAGCACGCCAAAGTATCCCTATTTTTGGTTGGATTGCTCGCATGGTTAGTCGTTCACTCAGAATAATTTGTTTCTCCTGCCAAAAGTAAAAACGAAATTGATAGGAAAATAAAGTACTAATTAAGAGAATAATTAGTTCTGCATAGAGGTGGCATTCCCATCTTGCCTGTTTCATTTTTCGAAAGTAGGACGCCTTGAAATCACTTTTCCATGTTTTGAATAATAATTCAATTTGCCAACGATACCGATACAGTTGTACAACTTCTTTAGCCGTAATTTCTTGAGGTAGATTCGTAATTAAGGTAGAAATGCCTGATAATGCTTTGGATTTTTGCTTAATTTGACCAGGCTTAGTTTGAGCACGTCGTTTAATTCGATATTCTTGTCGTTGTTGTTCTTTTTTAGTGAAGCGATAGAGAATCAAGCGCGTTGGTAATTTTTCCTCTTTCCCCAAATATACACGTGGAAATTCGCGCATTTCCCCCGTTTCAATGTTGGCCACTCATTTTCTAAATCTAGCCGTTCATAAGCATACATCTTTCGAATACGTCCATCGGGATGTCGAGGAGGATGGGGATGATCTACAAAATAAGTAGTATCCACACGTGCACGCGAAATATAAAATGCTTCTTTTTCATCGATTTTTTGAAACAGTTTATATTGAAAGTAACCAAGATCTTGTAACAGTAAATCGCCTTTCTCAACGGTCTCTAAACGCTTCATACCAGAGGGGCAATCGCCTGCCTTACCAGCTTGTAGTTCGATATATGTGAAACTTCCTGTGAGGTAATCAAACTCCATTTGAAATTTTATGCCTGCTCCAACTGTACTAGGATAGGTAGAGATACAAGTAGCTGGTAATTTAATCGACGTGCCATCAAGAATGCGTATCCGTGTCAAAGGATAGTGGGTCTTAATTGGCATCTTGGCCAATGACAGCGTCGATTGTTGAGCAAACAAGCATTGAAAAATGGTTCGAAGAAAGTACACAGTCTTTTCATTGAATCGTTGATTTAGCCCTTCTTTCGTCATGTAGACCTGTTGCTTAGTCAAATGCGTGCAAAGGGTCGTGAGAGAAGGTTGTGATAAGCCTTTTGTTTGTTCAAAGAGAAGCTTCATGAAGGCAGAAAGAGTTAATTTTCTTGTTCTTTGTATAAAGTTAGTTGTTTTAGCAATCTGATGAAGTTCTTTTGGGCGACAATACCGAGAACAGCTGCTTTAAAGAATAGGGTGCATGTGTCGGTTTCATCCTACATTCCTCCTCATGTTAGTGGTTGTACTTTTCTTTACCACCAAACGAAGTCATGTAATCTTATTATCCTTAACTTGACGCATATGGTCACTCAGTCTACACTCCAATCAACCACTGCTCATAGTATTTTCTTCTGCCATTTCACACAAATTAATAGTGATAAATTTGAAGTCTTAGCCATCACTATATTGTGCAAAAATGGAGCTTTGATAACATTTTTCTATGTGTATGCAGAGCGACAAAAATGAAAAAGTAGTTTTATCATAGAAAGTAGGTTAAAAGCTATAGAATTGTACCACTATTCTATCTATTTAATGATGGTGAGTAACATGTTTTTATTTTACTTTTGAGGGAAGAGAATATTTAAAGTTCTACACTATTGTTGATTGGAGTGCAAGGCTACTCGACTCCCGTGGGATAGCGAGACAGATGAGAAACTGAGGCCAACACGAGGTTGGTCACGAAGGCGTTGTCACAGGACGTGACGCACTTAGCCTTCGTTCCTCCAGCGCAGGAAGCGGCTCGTCGCTCGCCCACAGGAAGCTTTGCTCTGTGCGAAAGCGAAGCGTCAGCAACAAAGCGAGTAGCCTGGAACGGAAATCACCTTCATTTTGGCTAAATATTCATAAAGAGTCCCTTGACCATTTAGTTTTTCAACACTATGAGCTGAACTACTATTGCTAGTGGTTCAGCTTTCAATTTTCTTTAAAATCGTATATCCCCTGCTACATGTTTTGTTTTTATTTTAGCTAAACGCACTAAATAGATAATAAAAACAACGACTAGTAAACCTGCACCGGTTAGATAAACAGCACCATAGCCCGCTTGTACCGCTATTATACCTAAAATATAAGAACCTATAGCAATTCCAAGGTCAAACATTGTAAAGTATGTTGCGGTTGCATAACCACTACGTTGAAGTGCCGTTGATTGCACGGCCAATGCTTGCAAGCTTGTTGTTACTGCCCCATAGCCAAATCCAATAAAAATAGCTGAGCTTAAAAATAATACTGGTCCTGCCACAAAGGCAAGCATAACTAGCCCTATAGCAAAAGATATAATACCAGGAATAATGACAAACTGCGGTCCTCTTGTATCATAAAGCTTACCAGTATAAGGTCTTGTAATTAGCATGGCTGCTGCAAAAACTGCATAAAATAAACTGGCGATGGCCATAAGTCCTTTTTGCTGAGCGTACACGGATAAAAAGGATAAAACACTCGCATAGGAAAAAGCAACTAAGCTAGCTATAGCCGCTATAGGAAGTGCTTTGCGTTCAAATAAATCATTCAATTTAAAGGTTAATTTCCCCTGATGTACAGGTTTAGGTAAATCATCTGTATTCACAGTAGCAGCTAAAATGCCACCAGCTACTATACAAATACTCATCACAATAAATAATACATTGAAGCTACTATATTGAATAAGTAGTAAGCCGACGAATGGTCCAATCACGACAGCCAAATTAGTGGACATAGTGAAATAGCCAAGACCTGCGCCTTTACGCTTCGTTGGTACAATATCCGCAGCTAAAGAACCTGCTGCAGTTGTGATAATACTAAAGAAGATTCCTTGAATAAAGCGTAGTCCAAGTAAAAGTCCGAATGGATGAATAAATATATATAAAACTGTACATAAAAAATAGCCGGCAATTGATATAACTAAAAGCATCTTTTTTCCAAAAACATCTAATAATTTACCTGAAAAGGGACGTACAATAATAGCTGATAATAAAAAGCCTGATAGTAATAAACCTGCCTCCTTATCAGTTTGGTGAAGCTCACCAATCGCATAAAGCGGTAAGGTCGTTACGAGCCCATAAAAAACAAAAAACACTGAAATATTTGTTAAAAACAGACTAACAAACCGCTTCGTCCATATTTTTGAATTTTCCTCATGCTGCATATCAATCAACCTTTCATTTTTTCCAGTAGACTTATAAATTGCTGTTGTTCTTCAACAGTAAGTGACCCTACCATTTCTTCCTCAAATACTAAAATTGTTTTTGTAATAGCAGGTAATCGTTTTTCGGCTTCGGGTGATAGAGTAACAATCTTTTCTCGTTTATCTGCACCATCTATTCTTTGTACCCACCCTAACGTTTCGAGTCTAGTAATTGCTCTAGTAACACTTGGTGCTTCAACATTTAAATACTTCCAAATTTGAGTTAATGTCATTGGACCGTGCGTATGTAAGCAGTATAAAATGGTCCATTGTGAGCTATACAAATTATGCTGTTTTAGAACTTCATTTAAAGAATTCGTTAAATAGCGACTTTTTTGGAATAAGGCATGGAATAACGGAATCAATTTTTACCTCCTAGGTTATCCCGCATTATCGGGCAATAAATTTGTATTTATACAAGTTTCCTCGCAATGAAGTTAGGTGAATGTCCGATTGATGAAGACTGATAATCATGCTTCAATTCCAATTTATTTACCTAGCTAAATAAATACTATACGCTTCATTTTTTTCATTGTAAAGTAGGTTGTTTGAACTTCATTAGCGATTTGCCATTATGTACGTCTACTTCTTTCAGTATTTCTAACATATCAGCAGGGAATTTTTTGAAAGTGTCGAATTTAGCTAGTAAATCACAATAAAGGAGATGGAATCATGGGGAAAAAAGTATTAATAATCGCCGGGGACGCTGTAGAAGCGTTGGAAATTTTTTATCCTTATTACCGCTGCTTAGAGGCTGGCTATAATGTAACGATTGCAGCACCATCAGCAAAAAAATTACAAACTGTATTGCACGATTTTGTGGATGGGGTCGATACATATATCGAGCGTACAGCATATGGCTTAGAGGCACATTCATCGTTCGCTGATATTGACCCAGCACAATTTGACGGACTCATTATTCCTGGTGGTCGAGCACCAGAATACATTCGTTTAAATGAGTACGTTCCAGCACTAGTGAGCCATTTCTTTGAAGAGAATAAACCAATTGCTGCTGTCTGTCACGCAGCGCAAATATTTGCAACTATTCCAGAGGTGCTAAAAGGTCGTGAGCTCACAGCTTACATTGCCTGCAAGCCAGAAGTTCAAGTAGCAGGGGGCACTTACATTGATGCGAATCTTCATACTGATGGCAATTTAGTTAGTGGTCATGCATGGCCAGATCTACCTGGATTAATGCGTGAGTTTATTCAAAAATTAGAACAATAAGGGCAATCGAGTAGGAGGGAGTGATTAACTCCCGACCTCTCACACCACCGTACATACCGAATCAGCGTAACCTCCAATAATCGTATCATCATTTGGACGTCGTGTGATTTTATTAAATGTTAATTCTGGGCCTTCATAAATTGGATATATAAATTCTTTTCTCTCCTCTTGGTCTTCTACAGTTTTTAGCTGTTGTGTAATTAGATTCATAGTTTGTAAATCTAAGTATTGTGTATTATTTAAACCAACATTTAGGTTTTTAACTTTACGATCACCCCAACGCATCAGTTTAATAATACCTTCTGCCCATACGCTAGCACTAAATGTTTTCGCACTTAGCCCTAAATAATTTGAAGCTATGATATGCAAATCGGATTGATGAATATCATCTTTATCTATAATTAATCCCATACTATCTTTATAGGGGCTAACTTCAGGATATTTAACAATGTAGTTAAAGTTTCCTGTGTGATAGAAGTTACTATATAGTACATCATATAACAACTGTTCAAGATATTCGCTCAATCGAAGAGGTAGCACACCAGTATTATAATCCTGCTCAGACTTAACAGCGATCTCTGCTGCTGACGAATTAACCATAATTTCTTTATTAAACTTAGTTATATGATATTTAATAAAGTCAACAAGGTTTTCATAATAAGCACGCTCATTAACATAAATCTCAACAGTATCATTATCTGGATTACCGATAACATGGTCTAAATGTAATATTTTAAAAGCACTACGTAGTTGACGGAGTTCAATAGGTGGTATCTTTATGTTGTATGTATCCGTCAACATGGAAATTGTTCGATTAATATGATCCAAACGAATAGCTGACGTGCTTGAAGTTAAGATAGCTACAATTTGTTTCATGCGATATAAGCGATTTGGGTATGGACTGTATGTACCTTGGAACGGAGTATCAGCATAAGGTTCTCCTATAATATGGGAAACAATTATTTCTGCATCTGGCAACCTAACACCTAATTCATCAGTATTCGTATTCTGATTCAAAGTTTTATTCGGATGTTTGTAAGAAACATCATCCACCATTATACGTCGTCTTAAAGTGACCGCTGCCTGCCAATCTCCATATACGTAAGCTAACAACCCTTCAGACACTGGTGAAGTTCTTTGCCCGACTAATTCTAAAGGCACATTAACAAGGATATCAATGTCTTCCTGAGTAAATGAAATATTTAATTTAGTTAAACGCTCAGCTAAACCTTTACTCGCAAGATCCTTTTTATCTGAGTTGTTAATCATATTTTCAAACCACCTAAGAAGGTTGTGGCTATTCTTCGTGTCTGTTCTAGATTTAGTTAATACATAAGGTAAAACTAAACCTGTTGCCTCATGATATCTTAACCTTACCTCCTCAGTACCGCCTATTAACTCTAGAGATTCTAGTGTTAATTCACTAGCCTTAAATTTTGTTTCTGAATCGTAAATTAAAAATCTATCATCGTAATACTTCATATTTTGTTACCTCCTCCTTGTTTCTGTATACTAAAGGTTTCCATTTACAACGATAAATACTAATGATTTTTCTCGCTTTTATGCCACCTTTAATATATCCCATAACAGGTGGCGTTTGTTGATGATCATATAGCTTATAGGCCACAATCTCGTTGCTACATACATCATTGTTTCTCTGTATTAAATGTACATAATATCCTACATTCCTTTTAGTTACATAAGATCGCTCGCTGCGGTCTATTCCCCCTTGTTTGCCAAACCTGTTGCGAAATACTTCAATGGTGTGCTGATGTTCAGCCTATTCAGCAATTCTACAAGCTGCTTCAGGAATATACTTATAAAAACAACCATCTTCAGCGAAAATATCATACGAATGATAGTCGTGCTCAATCGAACCGCCAAAGTCCGCTATTTTAACTATTCCAACCAAATCATGGCCATTGAATGTGAATCGAACTTTTTCACCCAAATTAAATTTCATTGGAGGCAAATTTCCTAACATAATATGTCTTGTTGCAGCCTCCTTCTCCAATTGTTTACGTGCTGCTTCCAATACTTTTAGTGTGTCATTAACTGACATACAACCAGCTCCTTTAATTCATGTAATATACAAAGTTTTATCCTTTGCACTATTTTGGGGTTTACTATTGCTGGATTATATATAGTTTTTTGAATCAAATAACTTGTTTTTTCTAAAGAGCAATACAACAGGAATTGCTCTATTGATTTAAAATATGGGGATTAAAATGTGCTTAATATTTAGGACATCTTCCCCCCATTTTGAACAAAGATTTATCAAAAGAAGAGCTATTTATAATACCCATATAGTGAATTTTCTAATAAGGATTAATTACTTAAATGATACTTACGTTCGTTATTGAAGTAATTTAAAATAAGGAATCAAAAAACAAATTTTTTAATAGAAGAATCTCCTGTGTGCATATTCTTTAAAATATATTGACCTTGCGTAACTTCTTCTTCTCCTAAAACAATGACAAATGGGATATTCTCACGATTAGCTTTATCCATCGCTTTTCTTATTTTTTTCCCACTAAGCTCGACTTCTACACGATGCTCCTTACGCAAAGCCTTCGCTAATACAAGAGACTCAGCTATTGTATTTATGGGAATAATATAAATATCAATTGGGGCTTGCGGATTCTTTTGTTTGCCTAACATCATGGCTGTAAATATAACATCTAATCCAAATGAAATACCTACTGTCGCAAACCTTTCTGTTCCCCCTAATAAACCACCAATTGCATTGTCATAGCGCCCTCCACTACCAATACTTGATTTTATTCGACCATCACGTACGAAAATTTCGTAAATGGTGCCTGTATAAATTTCTAGCCCACGTGCAAGTAATGGATTAAATTGACAACTTTCCGTAATGCCAAGCATATCTAAGTAACGTTCTAGTTCTAACACTTCAGCTAATCCCTCTTGAATTAAAGGCTCCTCATATTGTACGAAATAAGCAAGTGTATTTTTTCTATTGTCTTGTAAAAAATGTTCGATACTTTTTATTGCTGATTTTTCCAGACCTATTTCTTCTAATTCCGCTAAAACAGCGTTATTCCCCACCTTTGCAATTTTATCAAGTATCAGAATAACTCGACTTTGGAAATCAGCATCCACTTCGAAAATTCCAAGTAAGCCAACTAATAACTTACGATTGTTATATTGAATAACAACATCTTGCTCTAACTTTTCAAATGCATCTAATGCCATCATCATCAATTCTGCTTCTGCTGCTTGTGAATCAACCCCTACGATATCTACATCGCATTGTGTAAACTCACGAAATCTTCCAGCTTTAATCGGACCATCTCGAAACACTTTGCCAATTTCATAACGTTTAAACGGCATTGATAATGTAGGGTTCATTGCAATTACCTTTGCAAAAGGAATTGTTAAATCATAACGTAGCGACAGGTCACGTTCTCCTCTATCTGATAACAGATACATCTCTTGTAAGATTTCAGCACCTCCTGCGTATTTAGAGGCCATTAAACTTGTATAGTTTAAAATTGGTGTTTCGAGTGGTTTACACCCGTATGCAATAAATGTGTCTTCTAACGTGCGACGTATATTACGACGTATACACTCTTGCTCTGGTAAATAATCTTGTGTTCCTCTAACATTTTTATAATCCATTTTCTTCATCATCTACACTCCTTTGTTTTTAAGAAAATAAAAAAACCGTACATACATAAGCTCCAACTTCGGCTTAGTTATAATACGATTTCATGAGAAATAGTCTTCCTATTCAATATTAAAAAATTAATAAAGATAGCAAGACTAATGAATATGATGATGTTTTGTTGCTGATATTAGACGATTTAAAATCGACATATAATCTCCTCCTATCAATTTATTGGTAACTTTAAACCAAAGTAATATATTTGTCAATTCATTATTTTCTAACAATAACTCATTGGTTGAACTACTTTTTCTGTCTCTTCTTGCCATTTGTATTCTCAGCCTTCTTTAGTGATTCCTGTTGGATTCATCATTTCTCCCACTATCCTCCTCATTTAGACAGAAAGCGTACTTGGTATTTTAAGCACACACATCCAATCATACCTAGTCTTCTATGCGATTCGTGTTCCTCCAACAGTTTTTGCCGCCAGCTTCCTTTAGACTCCGCGTAGCCACGGACACCCTTGCTCTTGGCTACCTCTACTTCTGTCTTCAGAGTTCGTAACTTACACCCTATAGTTCATAGGCATGTTAGCGCACATAAAAAGGATGCCTTTTGCCAGGCACCCTTTAACTTTAAGCATTATGAGGTTGTTTCCTGTAATTCAATGTTTTCTATCCTATTCGTCTTTGTGACATATTGGATTTTTACATTGACCCCAAATTCCTTGTCATTTTGTTTGAGCCATAGCTTAAATTTTTCTATTGTTGAGTCCTCTTTTATTTCGCTTCCTTCATGTGAATAATCAACTATCTTAGCTTGCGGATATTTAATCCTTACCTCTTTAATCGCCACTATACTCCACTTGGCATAGGCCGGAGCCTCCTGTTGGGCAAAAACAGCCGTTGGAATATGTAATGGTGAAGTAAGTAATACAAGAATAGTACCCACTGTTAAACCAAATTTTTTCAATTTAATATCCCCTTTTGATGTATAAACTGTTGTACAAAGCAAAAAATAAGTGCTCCAAAAGCAAAGCATACTTTAGGAGCATTTTTTGATTATTGTTTTGGTTGCTGCGGGTTATTATGAATTACCTGATTAAACTCTGCTGAATATTCTTCCCGATCATTTTTTTTATGGACATCTTCTTTCTTTTTCTTTTTAAAGCTTGTTTTATTTTTCTTTGCCATTTTTAACCCCTCCAAGTTTAGTTATTTCTTTTTATTGGATTGCTGATTTTTATCGTGGTTTGTTTTATTATCTTTATTTTTAGCCTTTGCATCAAACTCAGCCGAAAATTCTTCATTCAGGTTGTCGTTCGGATTATTGTTATTACTATTACTTCTATCGAGGTCTTTGCTTTTGTAGGTACCGAAAGGATTATGTGTTCTAACATTCATCGTCTTTTTACTGTTTTTATTATTTCTATTGCCCACAGATATTCACCTCCTACCTGTAATGTGCTCAGGAATAAAGGATTTATGCTTTGGTGAAAACTTCAATGGTAGAGGATTTATGTATAAAAAAATGTACATTACCAATCTTCTTTAGTAATGTACATTCTTTTTGCCCTTTAGACAATTGTATATTCAGATATATTTAGTAAGGCTCCAACTGCCCCAGAAAAACCGTGGTCATTTATAAAAACGGGTATATGTTTTTTTGTACGTGTATAATTGGCAATTACGCGAGCCAGATGATCGTTATTGCTTAAGGTAGAGCCAATATAAACAATATGTTGTGCATTTTTCTCTTCAGCATATTGTATACTAAGTGTTGTAATCACCTCTCCTACAAGGCCTTGTACAGTAGCAATAATATCTTCTGCTGGATGATTGACAAACTCAGTAATACCGACCTTCCCAAAATTACTAGCTGTTAAATGTCCATCAATTGGTGTATCCATCCCTTGATAGATGTCTTTAACTAGTAAATCAATAGACTCCCGATTACCATGTGAACTCATTTCTCTTATTTCATTGTAATCTGTAATACCCGTTGTAAGCGCTGACAATCCAATTAAAGTTCCGCCGCCAATACCTGTTCCACCAACACGAATATGCGTATTGCCTTCCATATAATGAATTGAAGTCCCAGTACCAATATTCGTGATCATACTACGCTCGAAAAAATAGCCTTCTTTATGTAGCAAAAATCGAACACCTTTCAATGTAGCTTCAAATTCTACTATATAATGAATCGATTTCATTGCCTTTATGACTTCCAGTAATTGCTCCGTACGCCCTCCCGTAACACCAATATCCTCAATATCTGGATGTTTAATAATCCAATCCTTTACAGCCAACAAATCATTTGACGGAAAAGTTGTTAAAACAAGCTCATTGTGCTTATCTAAATATGCAACTTTTGTCAATGTGCCGCCTGCATCAATACCTATAGCCTTTGGCATACCATTCTCCTTTAACTTTATTCAGTACAATCTCTATTTAAACGGTGAGATATATACTAGATTTTGCTTTTATTCAGGATGCGTTTAAATGCCTGCTGAATAAAGTTCATGCCCCCACGTTGTCATTGGATTTTGCAAGGAGTTATAGTGTCAAAATCCTGACGTATCTTCTATTAATATCACCAGCAAAAATACAGTTACCATTTTTGTTCCACGTAATTGTTTATTTGCCCTTTCTAAACTTTAACGCTGTTGAAATGATTGTGCAATAACTTAGCAAACTTTCATGAAAAAAACACGAAAAATATCAAAATACTTCTATTTTTCATCTTTATTGCGAAAGCATTTTTATTACTTTATCATTTTTCTATTAAAAGAACAAAAAAAGTGAAAATGTATGAATAAACACACACATTTCCACTTTCTTTTTTTCAAATATTATTAACGAGCTGAATACCCACCATCAATCACTAGTTCAGCACCAGTAATATAAGATGCCTCATCTGATGCAAGGAATAAAATAGCGTTAGCAACTTCTTCCGGTTGCCCAAGTCTACCCATTGGTGTAGCTTGTACAAGCATATCCATCGCTTCTTTTGCTTCAGATAATTTAGCTGTCATTGGCGTTTCGATTACACCTGGGAAAACAGTGTTTACGCGGATGTTAAAAGCTCCTAATTCAGCAGCTGCTGCACGAGCAATTGCGCGGAGTGATCCTTTAGATGCTGTATAAGCATTCATGCCTGCACCAATAATTGCTGTGTAGGAAGATGTATTAACAATAGAACCTTTTTCTGCTATTTTCATATAGTTTGAAGCATGTTTAATGCCTAAGAATGGACCAAAAGCATTGATATTATGCATAATTGTCCAGTCTGCTTGCGAAATTTGGTCAGGACCCTTTTCAGATGAAATACCAGCATTATTAATTAAAATATCAATACGTCCGTATTTATCGATGACTGCTTTCGTTACCTCTGCCCAGTTTTCATCTGACGAAACGTCTAATTTCATTCCCTCTACATGCTCTAGCTCAGAAATTTTTGCTAGGTTTTCTTCGTTAATATCAGCAGCAATAACTGTAGCTCCTTCTTCAGCAAACAATTTTGCCATTGCAGCACCCATACCTGATGCGCCACCTGTAATAATTGCAATTTTGTTATCTAAACGTCCCATAAATAAAACTCCCTCTATGTCATATTTTGTATCGCATAAGTCCAGCCATTATTTTGATAAAATAATGTATAGGGCTAAATAGTTTACTATTAAACCTTATCATCTTTTTTAAGCGTTTTCAAAGAATATGACTAGAAAATTAAACAATGTGTTTTATCTTTCCTCACATTTGCGATACGATATACTATAGATGTGTGACCATGTGAACGGAGGAATAGTAGTGAAAGATCAAAAAACACTTTATAAAGAAGCGATGCAGGTTTTAAAGGAAACTAGCCGCACTTTTTATATACCGATTACTTTTTTAAAAAACGATTTGAAAATGTCAGTGGCTGCTGCCTATTTAGCTATGCGTGCTATTGATGAAATTGAAGACCATGAAAGGCTTTCAAATGATGTAAAATTTGATTTACTAACTGCAACAAGTGAATTATTAAAGGAATCATTTGATGCTGAAGCATATGAAACATTATTAGCACCATATGCTGATCAGCTACCTGAAGTATCTCTTCGCTTAGCAGACTGGCTAACTTTCTGCCCTGAAGGCTCACGAAAAATTGTCCAAGCATCTACGAGCGAGATGTCTTTTGGGATGGCCAAATGGGCAAAAGCAAACTGGCAAGTACACACTCGTGAGGATTTAGATGATTATACATACTATGTGGCAGGGCTTGTTGGTACAATGTTGTCTGAGCTTTGGGCGTGGGGTGCAGATATTCAAACAGATCGCGATTTAGCTATTGGCTACGGACGAGGTCTCCAGGCTGTGAATATTTTACGTAATCAGCACGAGGATATGGATGAGCGTGGCGTAAGCTTTGTTCCAGATGACTGGACACGAGAGGATTTATTTGCATACGCAGAGGAAAACCTTGCGAAAGCTGATCTTTATATGAAGGATATCAATAAACGGACAGTACTTTTATTCTGCCGTTTACCACTAGCACTTGCTCATAAAACTTTGAAGGCGATGAAGGATGGCCGCGAAAAAATGACACGAGCAGAAGTCGAAAAAACGGTAGAAGAGGTACAGGCTGAATAATGTAGCTGATTCAAAGAACCCGAGTATGAGAATATTCTCTTACACGGGTTTTATTGCTTATAAGGTACCCAGTAGATTAACTATTAATTCATAACTAAAATACACAGAAAGCAAAGTTAACAACATAAATACTACTTTTTCAACTTTACTGCCTGTTCTGGTTGTTAGTGGGAAACGGACAGAAATAGATACTGGAAAAAACAATTTAACACCCTTTTTTGTCCACATATCCAGAAAAATATGACTTGCCATTCCTAATAAAATTCCTATTGAAATCGCTTTAAAAGGAACTAAAGTATGTAGCACCATCACCATTAAAATTAAAAAAAGTAAACTATGTGTAAAGGAACGATGTCCAAACAACTTATTAACCATTTTTGAAATGATGGGAAACTTTCTTCCGATTTTGCTGCCGCTATGGCATATATCTGGAAGTAACGCACCAATAATACCTGCTCCTACCAAAAGTAGCGGATTATCATTCGAAATTTGCGCAAAGGCTAGGCTAGCAGTAATGCCCCCAACAATATGAGTATTCCCTTGCATAAGAACTTCCCCTCTCATGTCTTTTATGATTGATCCTTCTTAATTTAACATACCTTCCCTCAAAAAGGAACATATATTCCGAACATACACTCCCTTTTTCCAGTTAGAAAGAAAAGTAAAAACATAAGGACTGGCTCCAAATTGTGTAGAACTTCATTTTCACAACCATTTTAGGAATTTATTGTATATATAGGATGATTTTCGATAAAAATAAGGACTGGAGGTTATTTATGAAATCAATTAGAGGGATTATATTTATTATACTTATTATGGGAACCAGCTCTTTACTTTGGTTTTTTGCGATACCAGTAGAGCCACTCCATTCCTTGGATAAACTTAGTCACATGATTGGTGGCTTGGCAATTACAGGTTTCTTTGTTGTTTTTTTATTATCAACTAGAATGAAAATGTTAGATCGGTGGTTTCATGGTCTAGAAAATGTCTATCGCTACCATAAATATATGGCTATTATTTCACTGGCATTGGTGATTTTACATGGACAGCTGCAGGAAAGGGTTCCAGAAATGGATAAAGGGTTTGAAACTTCTCTTAGTGAATTTTCAAAAGAGCTTGGGGAGCTTGGACAATATGGCTTTATCGCCCTTATTTTAATAGCCTTGCTTGCAAAATTTCTAAAATATGAACACTGGCGCGTTATTCATCGATTCATGCTTATTCCCTATACTTTCGGAATATATCATGCATATTTTTCTAGCAAATATGACTTACTACAACCTACACCTTTAGGCATTTTCACTGCCATTACGACAACTATAGGATTTATGTCGGCATTATATATGCTAACGATGTATCAGGATATGTTTTTTAAATACAAAGGTAAAATTACAAGCATTCAACAAATGGGCAAGAATGCAATTGAGCTCGAGATAACGCTTGATAAAAAAATTCCCTATCAATACGGTCAATTTGTTTTTATAAAATTTTTTCAAGATGGGCTAGAAAAGGCACCACATCCTTTTTCAATTTCTAGCGGAAATGGTGAAAAAATTTTCGTTACCATAAAGGTACTTGGAGATTTTACACACCAAGTTTATCACTCAATAAAAATAAATACGGCTGTTGCACTTAATGGGCCGTACGGGCAATTAAATTTTGAAAAAGGGCCACAATCACAAATTTGGATTGCAGGCGGCATCGGTATTACTCCTTTTTTATCTTATTTGCAAGCACAGCCCATTAATCGTCCTATCGAATTATTTTACACATACCGGGGTGAGGACAATGCTATCTATAAAGACTTTTTACAAGGGTATGCATGGACTAACCAGCATTTTAAAGTATATTTTATTGATACTACCCAAATGGACAGGCTGTCATTTGAAAATTATCATGTACCAGCAAATACCAAAGTTTATCTATGTGGTCCTGAAAAAATGGTCAAGCATTTTACTAAGCAATTGAAATCCCATAATAACGATATCACAATAGACTTTGAAGCATTTAAATTTAGATAATACTCATTAATTTAAGGGTACAAAGAGATATACAAAACAAGCTATATAGCCTTATATATCAAGGCTTAGTTGACATTTAAATTATAAAGCATTGCGCAGGATAAAGCATAATAAAGATTAAACATAGCAAAAAACAGCTACTCACTATGAACTGTGAGAGCTGTTTTTCTTTTGCCCAAAATAATATAGATACTCATAAAGATTCGATTCCTGCATGCATTATAAACACTGGAAGGCAATCAAAGCGGCTCCTTGTCGTAAGACGGATGTTAAAGATGCGGAATGGAGCGCCAAGTTACTTCATCACGGATTACTCAAAGCTAGCTTCATTCCAGATCGCACCTAATGTGAATTGCGAGAATTAGTTCGGTATCGGCGGTAGCCATTCCCGCAAAGGAAACTGCGATGATAATACCTGCATTGAATCGTTTTTCTCACACTTCAAAAAACCGCTCAACCGTCTGGCACCAATAGAATATCGACACCAGATGGCTACCTAGTCTTTTTTAAAACTGTCTACTTGACAGGGGTGAGTCCTGGTCATTTGTCATTTTTTGTTTAAATAAGGTCTTCTATAACTGTAATTTCATACTTACTGTTCTTAAACTAAATCCCATTTTTTCATATAGCTTGATTGCATTATTCCCTACGTAAGCACTAAGTCTGGCTTCAGAATATCCTTCTTGTCTCAATTGTTCAATGGCAACATTCATTAATTCTTTGGAAATACCTCTTCCTCTAAATGTTTCTTTTACAAATAGCTCATAAATAAACCCGTTTAATTGTTCCGTAAATTGGTCTTTATTTTCCCCAATCAAAATCCATCCCATTAACTCATTATTGTCTGTTGCTATCAAATAATAGCACCCTTTTTTTTAGAAGAGGTTCTATAAGGTTTAAAACTTTTTCTTTATTTGCTCTTACTCCACCCAGTGTACCATCAAATAAAGCTTGTGGTGAAAGAGCTATAATTTCTTCTAATTCTAAGTTGTTCGGCTTTCTAATTTCCAATTATAATACATCCCTTCTCAATTTCATATTTAGCTTTTTTACAAATTTACCTATCTATCATTATAATACCATTTAACATGCCTTTATTTATACAAGCCACTGTGATCCAACACGGTTGTTACTAGGCCTAGAACACGATCTATAGTAAGTTCTTTGTTTATTAGAATTGTCTTCTCCTATTACTTGAAAAGGAAATCACTATAATTCCAAATAAAAAACTAATTCTATAGGCGAAAAGGCTATCGTCCTAATAACTGGACGATGGCCTTTTCAATTACTATATAGTAAATTTACCTGTTTCCTCTTGAAGATCCTGTGCCAGATGTGCTAATTGCTCAGAAGCTATGGCCATTTCATTCATCGTAGAAGCTTGCTCCTCTGTAATTGCTGACACATTTAATGTATGATCATTTGTCGCCATTGCTTGCTGACAAATCTCTTGAACCTTCGAAGTCATGTCATGAAGCTTTTCATAGGCATTTGATGTATTGGTACTCGTCATTTCAATCGTTTGTTTTAAGCCTTCAATCGCACTGCTGATTGTATCAAAGGTGCTTCCAGCCTGTTGTACAGAATCAATGCCATGGTGAGCAATTTTACGACTTTGTTCCATCATCGAAACAGCCTCATTGATTTGCTCTTGAATTGTCCGAACAACAGTGGCAATGTCTTGTGATGCAAGGCTTGTTTGAGTTGCCAATGCCTTTACTTCCCCTGCAACCACTGCAAAGCCTTTCCCCGCTTCTCCTGCACGTGCTGCTTCAATCGCTGCATTTAAGGACAATAAATTTGTTTGATCTGTTATGGTTGAAATCAGTTCGCTCATCTTTTCGATTTGGATGGATTGATTTTTTAAGCTACTTATCAGATTTGCACTATTTTCCACCTGTGTATGCAACTCAGCGATTTCATTTACGAAGGCACGAATTTGCTTGGAGCCTCCACTTGCCATCTGAGAGGTTGTTGCAGATTGCTGAACGGCACTATCTAAAGCTTTGACAGCAAAATGCATATCCTCACCTAAAACCGATGTGACTGAAGTTAGTTGGTCGCTAACTGTCTGTTGCTTACTCGTATTCTCTGCTACATGCTGCATAGAGACGGCTACCTCTGTGACGGATTTATTAACCTCTTGGACACTAGCTGTCAGTTCTTCAGCGGTGGAAGCAACTGTATCTGTTTCAGCTACGATTTGCTTCATCATTGTTCCTAATGCATCTACTGAATCATTATAATACTGTGCCATCTCACCAAATTCATCTCTTGTACTAATCGACATTCTTTGGGTTAAATCACCTGTAGCAAGATTGCCTAAATGGCCATTTATTGTACGCACTTCCTGACGAATATAGCGTGCAATTAAATAAATAATTACGGATATTACACAGATAAGAATAATACTAATAATAATTTGTTGATATAGCATTGCTTGTACTTCACTATATAGCTCAGTTGTCGGAACAATTAAAATAAGCTTCCAAGGCATTCCTTGTACTTGTTTATATTGCAATGTGTATTCTTTACCATCAACCATTGTTTGAATCAATTTTTTATCTCCAGCAAATTGTTCGAAAGGAATTTTTAAATAGTCCTGAACCGTTTCTTGATTTACCTTTTTCACATCTGGATGTGTTAAAAATGTTCCCTTATCATCGATAACAAATGCATAACCACTTTCTCGTATTTTCACCTCCGAAACAATGGATTGGATAGACTCAAGTACATAATCACCAGTGATAACACCAATTGGAGTTGAACCATTTTTAACTTGAATCCCAAAAGTAATAAACATTTCTCCTAATGCTTCATCATAAAAAGGCTCTGTATGTATAATATCATTGGATTGCAAGCTATTTTTATACCATTCCTGCTGATGGAAAGCATAGGCTGGATCTTGATAAACATCTGTATAGACAATATTTCCTCCATCTTTATAGGCATATGGTCCAAACAATTCTCCATTAGCAGCATCCTTTTCTAGCCAAAGACCCATTCCATAGGTTTCTTTATTTAATGGCAATAATTGCTCAGCAAAACGAGTAAATTGTTCTCTTGACATGCTATTATCTGCAGTTTCTATCGCAGATTTAGCACTATAGATAAGTTGATTATGTGCATGTAATTTATTTTCAACAGAATTAGACACATCATCAGCTAATAATGACATCTCATGTTCAATCGAGTTTCCAAGTTCATTGGAGGCTTTTAAATAACTTATGAAGGACATGCCACCTAGAAATATAGTGATGATGGGAATAAGTATACCAATTTTCGCAAAAAGTCTTAGATTACCCAGTAGTTTTTTCATTTACCTTCACCCATTCATATCATTTTAGTTCTATAGTTATCTCTAGTATAAAGGTAGTACACTACGATAAATATGTTTTTTTTGTAACTTTTTACATGATGGGTAAGTAATCAAATTCTCCTATGATTTCTTTAGATAAATAATACGCAAATGATTTGTTAATCGCTATTAGCAGCTGCACCCGCTTATGGCTCCTCTTGTCTTGCATTAAAAGACATTGCCACATTCATCTAAAATGTACTCCATAACATTCGTCAAAAAAAAATAACGAAGTAGCCGCATGGCACGGCTCCTTCGCTTATATGTCTAATTTCGTTAGTGTCTCTGCTAAGATCTTCATTTCAGCGGGTGAAAGTGTAACACCCTTCCCCATTTTTGTATGATCCTCTGACCAATCTCGAATATCAAATTTGGCTTCTCTACTATTCCAACTAATTAGATTTAACTCCTTCTTCCAGCCCTTATTCCCCTCTGATAAAACAGCGAGTGTTTCAATGATTTCATATTTAATATCTGCCATATACATCCCTCCATTTATTAATTTGTCATTAAAATTATATCTCAAAATGTGGAGCAGCAAACATTTAAAATATGAATTCCCTTTGCTTGAGCTAGATACATGTATTCTATACCTTTTTCTTTATAACCTCCTTTGGTTCCCATAAAGTTGTGTATCCATTCATGATGGAGTAATCATATAAATCGATCAGTTTCGTATTTTGATATGTACGAAAGTAAAAAGGCTCGTTTATGTTTGAGGATAAATAATCATTTCTTATAAGCACTGTTTCTAAAATAGAAGCGAGTGGCAATTTTATCACTCTTCTGTAAATTACAATCATTGCAGGCTAACACTAGATTCCATAGATTATCATTTTGAACGAAGCTCCATGGGATAAAATGGTCCACATGTGTTTTTCGGCGACTGGATGATAAATCACAATGACAGTAGAAACAACGATTTTGTTCAAATTGTGTAAGTACCTTGTAAAAGGTTTCTAATGAACTACGCTTTGAAATCACCTCAATCTTGGAAAGCAAAGCCATTGTGCTTGTTGCCTCATTCACTTTCTCTAAATATTTTACCAAATGATAGTTTGTTAATTTCATAAGGACACGCTGATATTTTTTCATAAACTCATAAACAGGACGATTAAAACGAAATTGTGCCCGTTTAATATCAAATGCATAGAATACACCTGCTGTATCGCCGTAAAATGCACCAATCACATTTTGCTTGCAGTCACGTTTGACATCATGGACAATTTTCAACTGTAACGAATCTTCAAGTTGATCAAATTGCCATTCTGAAGGAACGCTATAGTCATTTACATACTTTTGCAAAATGGTTTGAGCACGAGCTGGTTTATTTTTATTAGGTGACTGCGCTAATTGATGATGAATGATTAAATTCCAATAAATATTGGTGAAGGAGTAAAAAATTTGATCATAGCTAAGTGTTAATTCATCCTCTACATTATATAAGTTTTCAAGTAATGCTTTAAAAAATACATATTTATAGGAAGTTGCGACCGATGAACGATAATAGAAATTGTTAAGATGTTGCCAAATTTCATGCTCCGTAATATATTTCTCCTGTATTTCACCGACCCTTAAATCATGTGACACGTTACTTTCACCTACTCCTCTACTTCCATCAAATAAATCCCTTTAAAAAACCCTCCGCGTTGTTCTTTCTTCTGAGCACGAATTTGCTCCAATTGTTCATAGGAAACACCAAGCTTATGTATGGCCGCGTAAACTAGCTCTAATATATCTGATAGCTCTTCTATAGCCTCTTTTTCTGAAGCGGACTCCTTAAATTCTAGAGCCTCCTCTTGCATTTTCTTTTTGATTTCTTCCCAATATTCTTCCTGCTCTACTATTCTTGTTACACATTTTTTGCCACTCGCTTCTATTATTTCTGGTATTAAATCACGGACTAATTTATTATACATTGGCATATAATCGCTCCTTTTTGAAATCCTTTTCGTCTAATGCTTTCCATATCTTTGCTGAATCGTGCGAATATGTTTTTTCTTCATTGCCTTGGAAATTTGCATTTGTGGTAATAACTGATTGTAAATGGCTTGAATATCTACTTGAGAAAAAATTAGACTAGCAGATTTTTGTTGATCTTGGATAAAGCGTTTTAACTCTTCTCGTTTTATAACATGTACATTAGAGGAAGTCATCTCCACCTTTTTCAATGTACAGCTTTCACCAAAAACAATAACCGAATGAATGGCTTTGTTTGGTAGCTTTAAAAAGTCTTGAATAGCTCGGGTATGTATAGCATTTTGGCGGATTGGATTAAAAAATTTATCTTCATTCAGCAAATGAAGATAATGCCTCCGGCGGGGATGTCACGGATTTTTAAAGGAACGAATTGTGCGGGGACAATTCAAAATCTGGACGCAATTACGCCAAGGCGAAATTGATATTTTTTTTCCTATTCGGCATTGTTTGCGTCCATTGCTGGCGTGCTTCATTTCCAAAAATCCAACCACTATAATTTTTTGATTCCAACACGTATAAGCCTGTTCGATCAATATAAAGTAGGTCAATTTCTGTTAACTCATCCAAATTTCTTTTCGGAATATACGCATTGACTAATAACCTATGATGTTTAGTCAGCTGATAATAGGTACTCTTACGATAATTTTTTTCTATGAAATAAATGCACAGCAATACACATAGAATAACAACTAGTAACAGGCAAATCCCTCCTTAACCTTGCAATTTTAAAAAATGAATCTTCAAAACTAGTATACCAATATTTCCAAGGATTTTTTTTGCAATTTATTCAGTTTCCGCTCAAAAAATCATCATAATAGCCTTTCTAAAAGGAATTATTCTAGTACAAATATACGATTTCCATAAATATTTCTTATAAATTATTATGGATTTAACATTTTAGGATTGTTATGATTAGGGAGTATTTTTTTGAAGGGAGGTTTTATCGATGAGCTATGATTCTTATTATTACAATGATTATGATGCGGCGGCGTTTGGCGGATTTCTTTTGTTGATTATTATTGCCTCTCTTGTATTAGGTTTAATTGCATATGTTATTAGTGCACTAATTTATTTTATGGCTTCTAAAACAAACGGCTTCGGTGATATGGCTTACATTGCTTGGATTCCACTTATCAATGTTTATAGCCTTTTCCTGTTAACTGCAGATGGTGTTGATAATGAGACTGTCCGTGCTGCAGCTTTAAAAAACACGCTTATTTATGCGGGTTTAATTATCGTTTCGTTTATTCCATTTCTCGGCATCATTGCATCACTAGGTGCTGCTGGCTTCATTTTATACTTCAGTTACCGTCTATTCTATAGATGGACTGGCGAAGCTGGGAAGGCTGTCCTATACATTATTCTCACACTTTTAACAGGTGGAATATTCTTTATGATTTATGGTTTAATGCGTATGAACAGACCTTTCGTTGCCTAGCACAAGAGAAACCTCTTTTTGTCACCTGACAAAAGAGGTTTTTATTAATCACGCAGTTTCACACTATAATGTCTCATAGATTTGGGAATGCCTTTTAATGCAAGGACTCCATTATAAACTAAAAATCGAATTCTATACTCTAAATAGAAGAGATTCGGACACTCGTCCATCTGAGATATCAATTCTGCAATTACAATTCCTGTCTTAATAAAATCCTTCATTGTTTGTTCCTTATGTAGTTTCGTGATCGTATTTATAATCAATGCATCAAAATAATCTTCTGATACACTTATTATTTCCCCATTCACCCATCGTCGCAATACATTCCTCGTTTGTGATAAATGTTTCCATTCTTTTTGAAGAGATAGTCTCTCCTGAACAGTTAAAGGCTTGTTTTCACTATTCATAAAGAGCTGGCTTAATTGCAGCGATGAAAGATGCCCTGTATATCCATATTTATTGTGCTCAGAGGTTTGCATTAGATAGATTTCGTTTGCTTTATCGTTTAATAAATAAAGAAAGAATCGTAAAAGACACTGTTCATTCGCATTGTTTCCAACCCAAATGTAAATAGGAATATGAATAGGAATATCGTCTATTTCACGCAAAGTATTTACAAACTTATTAAATTCCACATGATCATCCTGCTCATTATTAATATTTTCAAATAGCCATTCTTTACGGAAAACTTGCCCTAACTTGGCTTCTAACTGGCACACTGGACCGATAGAGAGGTCATCAGGAAATGCAATAATATGTCTTTGGGGAGCAAGTGCCACCCTTAGTGACCCTGCTGCTGATTCTGAGCAAGCAATATGAACCATCTGAGAAGAAGGCGTTATGGATTCATAATGTGATCCAGAACGTTGCTGTTGAATGGCACCGTTTATAATTTCTACGATAGTATAAAGTTCCTCCTGCTCAAGATAGAAACTCCAAGGATTCTCTGAGGGTCTACTCTTATCATGATTAAACACTTCAAATTGATGAGAATGCTGTAGTTCATAAGCCTCCCATTCACCTATATTGATTACATCTGTTAAATTGACATATTCAAGTGATTTGATTTTATAAACAGCAACTATATTGGGTTCAATTAAAAAATATACAGATGGAAAGTGAACTTTTACCTTCATAAGCTCATCCCCTTTTTATTTAAATATTACCATATTTCCTTAAATAATTTCTTTTTCTATTCTCTACCATTATTTTTTCGAAAAAGGAGTTAGCTAGCAGAATAATATGCTATATTATAGTTAGAAAATTTCGAATTTCTTATTTTACAAAAAAGGGGATTGATGAATGTGTATGAAAATATTTTAAGACATCCTGGACCTACACCTATTCCAAAAAAGGTTCAGCTTGCAATGAATAAGGATATTTTTAGCCATCGAAGCACAGAATTTGTGGAGCTTTACCGTGAAACGACTGAATTAGTAAAGCCAGTATTTGGTACAAAACAAGATATTTTATTACTTCCTTCAGGTGGTACAGCCGCTTTGGAAGCAGCTGCAGTGAATACTGTTTCAGCTGGTGAAGACGTTGTTGTTGTGACAGTTGGAGCATTTGGTGATTATTTTGTTTCAATTTGTGAAAAATATGGCTTTAACGTACATAAGCTTGAAAAAGAATGGGGACAAGCTTGTACTGCGGATGAGCTACGAGCATTTTTACAGCCCTTGCAAGCGATTAAAGCTGTTTTTGTAACCTTTAATGAAACTTCTACAGGTATCTTGAACCCTGTCGCTGAACTGGCACAAGTTGTTCGAGAAGAAACAGATGCTTTAGTCATTGTAGATGGAGTAAGCTGCGTTGGTGGAGCACCTGCTGAAATGGATGCGTGGGGTGTCGATATTCTTGTTACAGGCTCTCAAAAGGCTATGATGCTACCGCCAGGCCTTTCACTTGTCAGCGTCAGTGACAGAGCATGGAAAGTTATTGCGGAAAATAAAGCACCATCCTATTACTTAAATTTATTGAGCTATCGTGGCTGGGCAGAAAAAGGGATGACACCAAACACGCCTACCATCACACTTATCTATGGACTTCATGAGGTATGCAAACTGATAGAGCAAGAAGGCGGCTTTCATAAAACCGTAGCACGTCATGAATTAATGAAAAATATGGTGCGAAATGCGATGAAGGCACTAAATATTGAACTGTTAACCGAAGATGAATATGCCTCACCAACAATTACAGCAATCTTGGCACCAAAAGGAATAGACCTTGGTGAATTCCTAACACATTTAAAACAACACTATCATTTAGATTTCGCTGGTGGACTTGGCCACTTGCAAGGGAAGATTTTCAGATTTGGTCATATGGGCTATTGTTTCCCAAGCGATATTTTACAAGCTGTTTCATTAATGGAGGCGGCACTACAAGACTTCTCCTATGACTTTGAGCCAGGTGCCGGAGTACGCGCTGCTCACGAAGTTTTTTTAGCAGCTCAGCAAAAACAGCTTCAACGATAAATTATAAAAAATTAATTTTAAAATAATGTGTATAGAAAATAATAATTAACCCAAACTATTTAAGATTTCACTTCAAATCCAATGACTAGGAGGGTTAACCCGATGAGTGGGATGGATTGAAAACTCAGAAGGACCATTCAGAACTGAATATAGCTAAAGCACAGTCTTAAAAATTTTAAGACCCATTTGCGGAAGCGAGGCAGTGTGTCATGGAGCATTTAAAGTAAGTGAGAATCAAGCCTGGAATTCTATTTCCAGGCTTTTTATTTGGATATTTATCCTACATAAAGTTCAAAATTGTATTCTGTTAAACGTGTTATTCAATACTCAACAACAATACTTCATTCACAAATTATAGATAATCAATAGTGTAAAATATTAATATCACGCCAACTATACAAATAATCCAGGATAAAGCAGAACTTGAACTGCTTGCTATTTTATTCCGAAGTTTAACTAAGGTAGGGTTTATCAATTTTCCAAACACTTTATATCCTAAAAATATAAGAAGAGCTGGTAGAACCATTATAATATTGTATACTGCTATAGTTGAAATCCTTTGATAAAAAGGTATATCTATTGTAGTTAATAAACCAATAGCAGCAAAATATGGTAAGGCCATGCCTGCCTCAATGATAAACGTCGTCACACCAATAATAATAATTGAGAATAAGCTTTGTGTTTTAGGCTTTGGAATATTACTTTTTTTATTTGTGGGGATAAAAAAGCTAGCAGTAAATAATATCACCCCTATGATGAAAATTACCCAGCTAAGTATTTTATTTTGAAAAATAGTTGAGAATGCTTCTATAATAAAATTTAGACCTAACATCATAATGATACCTAATGAAAAATACAATAGCACAACCGTAAATAGATATGTCAATAATCTTGATGTTAAATTTTTATTATCTGTTAAAACCAGAAATAAAGTAACACCAATAATTGTAGGGCTTAACATATCTAAAAGAGCTAAGCCGCCCAAATAAATTAATATATCAGTTCCCATCTTTCCCTCCATTTGAGTTCAAATAACTATGATTTATTATCGAGATAATGACTATATGCCTTCTCCAAGAAAGTAAGGACCTCTTGATCAATTGGATATAGGCTAAACTTTTTTGATTCCTCAGGCGACATCCTAATGTCCCATAGTTTATCTAAAAAAACATCTTCGTCAGTAAAGTCTTCACCTTTTTTTACATCCATTCTTTCAATAATATTTTGTATTCGTGAATGACTATAACCAAGGTGCATATATTTTTTTAATTGCCCCACTAAAGCAATCCACTCTAAAGAGTCTGGATCACTACTAGCCATGTTAGGAAGTTTTTCTAATACTTCCGTGTTTTTAATATTTAATTCAACTAGATTATAATTTAATGCTTCTTTAGCATCCTTATTATTATATAAATCAATGATTTTTTTAATTTTAAATTCTTCTCCATCAATCGCTATACCGTTTATTAGCTCCCTTAAACTAATTTCTATCTTTGAAAGACGGTCCTTTTCTTTTATCACATAAGATAGTTGTGTCATTAGACTATTAGACCAGTCCCATTCTTCGGACTCTAACATTATTTTGATCTCGCTTAATTGAAATCCTATAGTTTTTAGGAATTGTATTTGCTGAAGTTTCTTCAACTCAGTATTTGAATATAATCGATGACCCCCTTCAGTTTTTGATACAGGTTTCAAAAGTCCAATTTTATCGTAATATCTCAAGGTTCTAACTGATACACTGCTCAGCTTTTTAAATTCATTGATATGAAACAAGCTAATACCCTACTTTCTTATTCATTTGTATTATTAAAAATAATCATTTTAAACACATAACCAATCCCCAAACCAATTAGCACCCCTGGAAAAGCATTATCAAAAAATAAACCTACTCCAGCTCCAATAATAACAAAAGCATAAATAATAATATCGTCTTTCTTCATCTTAGGATTCCCCTTTTAAATTAGTGTTAAAGTAAATGCTGCTCTTTATCAGTATAAAAGATGACGTAAGGTCACTTTCAACTAATTTAAACATCCCCTTGTTGAACCCCACTGAAAAGGAACCAAAACCGCATTTTTATCTCACCCTTGTAGAGACGGGAGTCTTCTGTATCTATGAATGAAGATAAATATCCAACAAAAAATCACCTCCAGGAAAAAGAGGTGATTTTTATCAAACTTTATTATAATCAAACAACCTTTTACCAAAGCTTCAGATGTCTACTCATTTTGTAAATTAACACTGTTCCTACTAATAACAATCTTCCTAATATAATGGCTTAACACGCCATATTTTTTCTGGTGGTTTATTATAAATGAAGCAATTAAAATAACTTTCAACCCTTTTTTAAATACTCTTCACGCATCTCTTTTGGCACCATACTCCCACCTGTCGCCCAAACAATATGCGTAGCTTGCTCCATTTTGTTTGTTAAATGATGCTTTTCCAAATAATTTTGCCCGTATTTCATTAACTGTATCGGTCCAAACATCCCTGCATGTGCAGATGGCTCCAAAAATATCCCTTCGCTGTCCATTGTCAAACCTAATGATGTAAACAACTGTTCATCTGTCACCGTGTAACAACCACTGATATACGTTTCCATCACCTTGCCCACAAACTTTGACGCACGACCAACAGCTAAACCATCTGCTTCTGTTTTATTGTCAAGTCCAATATCCTCTACACTGATTGCATCATGTAGTCCTGTCATTAAACCGATTGTCATGCAAGGAGACGCAACTGGCTCTGCAAAGAAAATATGCACATGCTCTCCAAAAAGCTCTCGAAGTCCATATGCAACGCCACCGGGTCCACCACCAACCCCACACGGTAAATACACGAACAATGGATGTGTTTCATCCACTTTAATGTTCGTCTTTTCAAATTGGTGCTTTAGTCTTTTCGCTGCCACCGCATAGCCAGCAAAAAGATCCTTTGAATTTTCATCATCAATAAAATGACAGAATGGGTCTTGCTCAGCCTCTCGACGACCTTGCTCCACAGCCACACTGTAGTCAGCCTCATATTCGATGACAGTTGCACCCTTTTCACGCAGCAATGCTTTCTTCCATTCCTTTGCGTCACTCGACATATGTACTACGACATTAAAGCCGAGTTTCTTGCCCATAATGCCGATGCTTAATCCTAGATTACCAGTAGAGCCAACTGCAATTGTGTACTGCTGGAAAAATGCTTGGAAGTCCTTCGTTCCCAACACCTCATAGTTATCCTCTTTTTTTAGCTTTCCACCGGCAATAGCTAGGCGCTCTGCATGCCTTAATACTTCAAAAATACCTCCACGAGCCTTAATTGAACCTGAGATTGGCAAGGCATGATCGCATTTTAAGATAAATTGACCAGGTATTGAAACATCAAATTTCCTTTCGAGAGCTTTCTTTATCAATGGTATATCCTGAATAGTCGATTCAATAAATCCTTGACTTTCCAAAAGCTCTGGAAATGCTACTTTTAAATAAGAAGAAAAGCGTGTAAGTGTTTCTTCCGCTTCATCTACTTCCTGCATCGAAAAAAGATTGGTTGTCGCCTCTTTTTGCCAATTTGTATTTTCCCAAAGCACAGTATGCTTATTTGTTAACTCTTTTAGTATTGGAAATTGATGAAATAGTTCGTGTTTAAGTTCATTTTTCACCTTCAGATTCCTCCATTTTTTTCGCTGAAATTGCTCGTTCACAAATTTGTCGAAATTTCATTTTGAACGAAATATTGTTTTCTTGTGTTCTTTTTTTAGGTCCCTTTGTGCGTCCACCTGCACGTCTAATTTTCTGTCCAACATGTCTCATTTCGAGCAAACGTTCGATATTTTCATTGGACATTTCTCGTCCATTTTGATCAATTGGATACCCTCCTCTTGCCAAAACCATTGCTGCTAAACCATAATCCTGTGTAATGACAATATCGTGTTTTGAAAGCGCATTCACTAGCGTGAAATCAACCGAATCTGGACCTTTAGGAACAATTATTGTTATTACATTATCACGTTCAATACGATGGGATGTATCGCAAAATAAGATAGTTTCAATCTCAAACTCAGATGATATAGATAACGCTAAATCCACTACTGGACAGGCATCAGCGTCAATTAGAACCTTCACAATAAGGCATCAATCCCTTCTCTTAATTAGATGAATCACTCACCCTATAATTATTTCAATATAACAATTTCACGACCCCTCTTGCTCAATTTTTCACAAACTTTAGACTGTTGGAAAAAGTATTTTATTGAATAGTGCGAAAAATAGATATACGATACACCTATCAAATAATTGGAGGTTTTCATTATGACAACTACAACTGTTAGCAACGAACAATTAGCAAAAGAATACGTAGATGGTGTATTCGAGCAACTAAAACAGCAAAATAGTCATCAAGCGGAGTTCTTACAAGCAGCTGAAGAAATTTTCATTTCATTAGTGCCTGTATTTGCACAACACCCTGAATATATAAAAGCCAATATTTTATCACGTATCGTTGAGCCAGATCGTATCATTTCCTTCCGTGTTGCTTGGCAAGATGATAATAATCAAGTACAAGTAAATCGTGGTTATCGTGTTCAATACAGCAACGTAATGGGACCATACAAAGGCGGACTTCGTTTTCATCCTTCTGTTAACGAATCAATCATTAAGTTTTTAGGTTTTGAACAAATCTTTAAAAATGCTTTAACAGGCCAGCCAATCGGCGGTGGTAAAGGTGGCTCAAACTTCGATCCAAAAGGTAAATCAGATTCAGAAATCATGCGTTTCTGTCAAGCATTCATGACTGAATTATACCGTCATATTGGTCCAGATGTCGATGTTCCTGCTGGTGATATCGGTGTAGGTGCTCGTGAAGTTGGGTATTTATGGGGTCAATATAAGCGTTTAACAAAAGCAAATGAATCTGGTGTGTTAACTGGTAAAACGCCAGGCTACGGTGGTTCTCTAGCTCGTAAAGAGGCAACTGGATACGGCACTGTGTACTTTGTTAAGGAAATGCTAAAAGATGCAAATGATTCTTTTGAGGGTAAAACAGTCATTGTTTCTGGTTCAGGAAATGTATCAACTTATGCGATTGAAAAAGCCCAACAATATGGTGCGAAAGTGGTTGCTTGCTCAGATTCTTCAGGCTATGTGTATGATCCAGAAGGTTTAGATCTTGATGCGATTAAGGAAATTAAAGAAGTAAAAGGTGACCGTATTTCAACTTACGTAAACTACCGTCCAAATGCTACATTTACTGAAGGTTGCACAGGTATTTGGTCAATTCCATGTGATATTGCGCTTCCATGTGCTACTCAAAACGAAATTAACGGTGATTCAGCGCGTACATTAATTTCTAATGGTGTCAAAGCAATTGGTGAAGGCGCAAACATGCCATCTGATCTTGAAGCAATTAACGAATTCTTAAATGCTGGTGTTTTATTCGGACCTGCAAAGGCTGCAAATGCAGGTGGTGTTGCTGTATCTGCTCTTGAAATGGCACAGGATTCAAGTCGTGTATTCTGGTCATTTGAAAAAGTAGATGCGAAATTACATCAAATTATGAAAGATATTTATGCAGATAGTAAAGCAGCAGCTGAAAAATACGGCTATCCAGGAAACCTTGTAATTGGGGCAAACATTGCTGGCTTTATCAAAGTAGCAAATGGTATGCTTTCTGAAGGCGTTTATTAATAATATTTTTTTAACTAAATTAAAATAGCTCTGATAATAGAAGAGTTAACCATGCTTTAAATTTGGAATTTTCTTATTTTATTCAAGATGATGACGAACATTCGTTATCATCTTATTTTTTAGTAGATAAAAGTGAAATAATTACAAAAATAAAGTACTTAAACGAACGATTTTAATGTTAATTTATTAAAATATTCGTGTTATACTAATGGAGTACTATGAAATATTGGAGGGTTTTTTGTGGAATTATTGTATACAGGTAAAACGAAAAATGTGTTCAAATTAGAAAATGGTCATTACTTATTGAAATTCAAAGATGATGTAACTGGAGAAAATGGCGTATTTGATCCAGGTGCCAATACTGTAGGATTAACAATTGATGGTGCTGGTCTTGCTGGTCTTCGCCTAACTTCCTATTTCTACTCAAAGCTAAATGAACAAGGTGTTCCAACTCACTACGTAGATGCAAATTTTGACGATGCCACAATGACTGTAAAGCCTGCAACGGTTTTTGGGAAAGGCTTAGAGGTTATTTGCCGCTTTAAAGCTGTTGGTTCTTTCTTACGTCGCTATGGCGCTTACGCACAGGAAGGACAAGATTTAGATTCCTTTGTAGAAGTAACAATAAAAGATGACGATCGACTTGATCCTCCTATTTCTGAAGATGCTTTAGCTATGTTAAACCTGTTAACACACGAAGAATATGCTATTTTAAAGCAACGTACAATTGAAATTGCTAAATTTGTTGCTGCTGAGCTTGCAAAAAAGGAATTAACACTTTATGATATTAAATTAGAATTTGGCCGTGATGCAAAAACCAATGAAATTTTATTAATTGATGAAATTTCTGGTGGCAATATGCGCGCTTACAAAGGCGAACAATACATCGAGCCGTTAGAGCTTGAAAAAATTATGCTAGCTGACTAATCATTTATTTCCTTCAAATTGGAAGGGATGTTCATATCGCATTTTAATTTGTTCAGTAAGTATTTCCGTACTTCTGAACAATTTTTTTATTAGACGAAACTTTTCACCAATCCATCCGTATATTGTATAGAATCATATATTTCAAGTTTTATCGCTCTCATTTGTATGAAGTATATTATTATTTTATTTGGAGGTAGTTTAATGGAACATTATAATGACACACAACAGGAAAGGCCGAAACTTAATCCATTTCTATCTGTTTGGCTCCATCCAAAGCAAACAGCCCGTTATATGATTGACGAAAAAACAACTGGCTATGCCATTCTGATTCTTTCCATTGGTTATATTGGTTCGTTACTATCAGGGCTGATCGATCAAGAATTCATTCCAGATTTTTCTCCTTGGATACTGTTGTTATTATGTGTGATTTTCGCGCCCATTGCAGGTATTATTGGAACAGGGTTCTCTGCCCTTTTAACATGGTTATTTGGTAAGCTTTTCAAAGGAACTGGTACATTCTCAGATTTATTCAGAAGCTTGAGCCTAACAGCCATACCTTTTATTGTTCTTATTCCATTTTATATTGTTTGGCTATTCACTTCACCTGAGTCCTTAATGGATCCAAATTTCATAGGCACCCTTCCTTGGATTTTCTGGCCAACAACGTTAGTGTCGTTTGTGGTTTTCATTTGGTCATTCGTGATTAGTGTAGGCGCTGTGGCAGAGGCACATCAAATCTCAAATTGGATGGCCTTCTTTACAATCTTAATTCCATCAATTATTTTATTTGTCATTTTCTTTGTACTTTTCTTTATCATCCTGATTGGCATCATTGGTATTGGCATGATGTAAAAAAATCCCATCTCTCTATTGAGAGGTGGGGATTTTTGCTTTAAAGTTTAAATTGTGAAACTAAGCCCTTCAATTTTAAGGCTAATTCTGATAATTGCTCAGATTTTCCTGTCATTTCTTCCATCGAACTACTTGTCTGCTCCGTTGTCGCAGTTGTTTGCTCAACACCAGCCGCTGATTCCTCTGCTACTGCAGCAATTTCCTGTATAGCGCTATTCATTTTTTGACCATCTTCAGACACAGCTGATAAATTTATTGAGATTAATTTAACACTTTCTACTACTTCATTGATGGATTCACTGATTGTGTTAAACGTTTCACTTGTAGCTTTTATTTGATTTGTTCCAGCTTGCACCTCTTGGTAGCCACCCTCTAAAGAAGATGTTACAACATCAAAATCTTGCTGAATATTTGTGACAATACCTGTAATATCGTTCACGGAAAACGCCACTTGCTCTGCTAATTTTCTAACCTCATCTGCAACCACTGCAAATCCTTTTCCATGCTCACCAGCTCTTGCTGCTTCAATTGCAGCATTCAATGCTAATAAATTAGTTTGATCCGCAATATCTTTAATGACAACGACTAATTTTGAAATTTCTTGCGCTTGAGCATCAAGTTTTTTTACTCTCACCACAGCGTTTTGCACAATGCTATCTATTTTAACCATCTGATTATTAGAAGTCGCCATCAAATGATTTCCCTCTTCGGTTAGTGCCAACACATCAACAGAAGATTGGTGTATATGTCCACCATGTCGATTCGTTTCCAATAAATCTGAGGTGAAACGTTCCATCAATGATGTTAGTTCATTGGCATGGTGAGCTTGTCCCTCTGCACCAGATGCCAATTCATGCATCGTTATTGCTACCTGCTCGGTTCCCACCTTTACTTCTGTTGCAGATTGCGTTAATTCTTGACTGGAATGGTTAATCATATCTGAAGCTTGATAAATATGATGAATCATATCCTTTAGCTTTAGTTGCATTTGATTCATGGCACTCGCTAATTTTCCAATCTCATCTTTGGATTTAATTGTCATCAGCTCTTGAGATAAATCTCCTTCTGCAAAAAGTTCCATCGCTTCAGCTACTCGATTAATAGGCCTAGTCATGCTACTTGCGTACATCCAAATTACGAAAATACCAACAACAATTGCAATACCGATAACCACTAATGTTATTGTTAAAATACTATCTGCTGGTTTATTAAATTCGATTAAATATGTACTAGCACTAATCGTCCAACCCCAATTCGGTTCTGTTTCGGCATATATTTCTTTCTGCTCTAGTTTCTCTGAATTGGGCATTTTCCAGTCATATGTAACAAAGCCTCCACCATTATTCCCAACTTTAATTGCATCTTGAATATATTTTACGCCATTACTATCCTGCTCTTCCCACACATTTGAGCCTTCTATACTGGGATGGGCAATTGATTTTCCCTCTTGGTCAACAATAAAAATATAACCGTTTTCACCTAATTTGATATTTTTATTTATTGGCCGCTTTCCTTCGGTATCTTTCTCACCCAAAATTGCTACTTTCACTTTTTCTTGAGCTTCTGTTAACGGTATTTTCCCTGCCTGCACCTCTTTATTTAATTGCTCAATCATCACTATTGTCATTTCCACACTATTTTTCAAGTTTTCTTTCCCAACCATTTCCAGATTGGTCTTACTTTGTTGATAGCTGAAAAACCCTAAAACAACTAAAGGGATCATTAAAAGAAGTAAAGAAAAAGCAATTAGTTTTGTTTTAATAGATTTTAATTTCATATTAATAAACCACTCTCCTTATCAAAAGACTAAAGACCTATTTTTTGTTAAATTTTAAAACAAATAAATATTTTATACTTTCAAAGCATAACTGAAAATCATTACAATATACTCATATTTTATTACATCAAAAGACAAATAACAACATTTTTCGAGCAAATTCTACGCATATTCCACAAATGCAAAAAAACAGATGTGAAAAACATATTGTTTTCCTACATCTGCTTTAAAGTTGTTACACGGTAAGCACTGTATTTTGTTGGAATAGCTCAGATACGCCAGATTCTACAGCAGCACCACTTACTGCACGTGATACAGTTTCAACAACACGATCGTCTAAGGATTTTGGGACGATATATTCTTCATGTAAGTCCTCATCACTTACAAGAGATGCAATTGCCTCTACTGCAGCTAGCTTCATTGCCTCATTAATATCTGTTGCACGTACATCTAAGGCTCCTCTGAAAATCCCAGGGAAAGCAAGTACATTGTTAATTTGATTTGGATAATCAGAGCGTCCTGTTCCCATAACACGTACACCCCAAGCCTTCGCATTCTCATACGTAATTTCTGGATTTGGATTCGCTAGTGCAAATACCACTGGATCATCATTCATTGAATTAATATGGGCTTCTGTTAACAAGTTAGCAACAGATACACCTATAAAGACATCTGCATCAACCAGCGCATCATCCAAAGTACCATGTATTTTTTGAGGATTCGTTAAATGAGCAACCGTTTCCTTAATTGGATTCATGCCTTCAACGCGTCCTTCATAAATAATTCCTTTTGTATCACACATATAAATATTTTTATAGCCCATTTGCACAAGAATACGCAAAATAGCAATGCCCGCTGCCCCTGCACCGTTAATAACAACCTTCATTGTGGCCACATCTTTCTTTACAATTCGGTTGGCATTAATCATCCCCGCTCCTACAACAATGGCCGTTCCATGCTGATCATCGTGGAACACAGGAATTTCACATTCTTGACGTAGACGATCCTCAATCTCAAAACATCTTGGTGCCGAAATATCTTCTAAGTTAATGGCACCAAAGGTTGGAGCAAGCGCCTTCACAATGCTGACGATTTCATCCGTATTTTTCGTATCTAAACATATAGGAAAAGCATCAACATTGGCAAAACGCTTTAATAAAATCGCCTTCCCTTCCATTACTGGTAATGCCGCCTTTGGACCAATGTCTCCTAACCCTAAAACCGCCGTCCCATCTGACACAATTGCTACCATATTCCCCTTCATTGTATAGTCGTAAACAAGTGAAGGATTTCTCTCAATCTCTACACATGGTGCAGCAACTCCTGGAGAATACGCCAAACTTAGATCATAGGAATCCTGTACCGGCACCTTTGAAATAACCTCTAATTTTCCATTATAGTGTGCATGCATTTCTAACGCCTTTTTCATAACATCCATTCTATCCCAACCTTTTCCCTGTGAATTTTTATTATATTTCAGAATCATAATACTTTGTGAAAATATAGTCAACGAAATTTTCTGTCAATTCCAAAATTTCTTTGAAAGAACAATATTTTCTATCATTTATCACACTATTTAGTCTTGTTACTAATTTCACAATTAATTATTTTTATATAATTAATGCGTGAGGTACCTTTTTAATAAATGTATTTATACCGCGATTAAACCTGTTCAACTATTCACATAGTATTTTTCTTATGTAAATGAGAAATTTTTCACAAACTTATGTAAGCGCATCCATTGCAAAATCTAGCGTTGTCACATTTTCTCCACATTTTTTCACAAACTTTTTTATTATTCTTTTTTAAGTATTCTGTTTTAAATACAGGAGAGTGGCATGGATTTGAGTGGCTTTTATGGGAATAATGGCGGTTCTCTCTTGAACCCGAGCACTTTTCCGTGGCACCTGAGCGACTTTCTCTTGGACCCGAGCGCTTTTCAGTGGCACTTGAGCGATTTTCTCTTGAACCCGAGCGCTTTTCGGTGGTACCTGAGCGACTTTCTCTTGGACCCGAGCGCTTTTCAGGGTTCAGCGCTTTTCTCCATCAAACAAAAAAGAGCCCTATGTAAAGGACTCTTGCTTAAACTGCTGAATAAAAGCGGTAATGATATGCTTGGAAGACCACTGCTCCCCTGATACTTTTGTAATTGGATATTCGCGAGGGAAGATAGATTTAGTGATTTCTTCCACTGTATAACCTTGATTAAATAGTTGCTTAACTCGCCCTTCCATGTCCTCTAAATAAGCGATTTTATTTAGAATTTTCGATCGACCATCCGCAATATAGCCTGCATGGCAGCAATATATTGCCTCGAAATCATAGTTTAATAGCTTCTTTAAAGATGCCAAGGTATGTACAATGTTTTCTTCATCCAGAACAACCTTGGTTTTTGTCTGTATAAATAAATCACCTGTGAACATGGCGCCGGTTTCTCGATTGTAAAACGAAACATGATCGGTTGTATGCCCAGGAGTTTCAATGACATCCCATATTGCTGATCTTGATTGTAAGGAGTCACCTAGTGGTTGAGCAACAAACGCAGGTCGTTCTCCCCATAGTGCATGACGATAAAGTGGATACTCTCCATCTTCGGCACAAATTTGTACGGAATCACGATGAACAAAAATAGGGGCCTTCTTATACTGCTGAATCCATGCTGCATTTCCAGCATGATCCTCATGGGAATGTGTTAATGCTAATTGCTCAATCGGTATCTCTGAAAAGAAGGATTGAAACTCCTGTGATAGTGAGTACGAGCCTGCATCAATAAGTAAACCATCCACGAAAAAACTATAAACACTCATACCAATGCCCTGTACTGCAACTTTTCCTTGCGCACATTGAACATCCTGATTCTGTTGAATTTCTATACTTTTCTCTCGTTTAAACATCCATTTTCCCCCTTTGCTTTCTGTAAAAAGAGTGTAACACAAAATGAATGGTCAGTCATTTTTACAAATATGTAACAACAAAGGATTTTTTCTTTACATGCTTTCGTAGAGATAAAACATGGAAGAATAAACGGATATTCACCACAAATAAAAGAAATGCCCCCAGCACCAACAACCCTATCTGCCAATCTCTTGGTAAATTGCTTAAAATTGTCCAACTTACAATAACAGCAAATACAATTATGACATATTTTTTTAGCACACGGGCAGTAGGACCATGAGCATTATAGCGCTGTTCTAATGAAACTAATATTTTGCCAAACTCCATAATAATTAGTAAATCCATTCCTGCAATGAAAACAGTACTCCAGTAGAACAATAGCTGCTGAGAAAAAATATTACTTACTAATGCCAAAACTATAGCTATACCAATGTATTTTTTTACTGGTGTAACCTTTTTACTATATGAAAGACTCTTTAAATAGGCTCCATAAACCAATATATCTTGAAGAATATTGACATACTTAAAAATATTGAAATAAAGCAATTGTAAAAATAAAGCTATAGCAAACCATTGTAAAAGTTTTACATGATCCTTCGTCTCATTCATTCATTTCACGCACCTTTTTCACCATACTTTCTGTAAAGTAGACTTGGGAAAATACCTTTTTTATTAAGTAACCATCTGGACCACTTAAACCTACTGAAGCATTCATATCAAAAGGAGAGTCCTTAAACTGAATAAACAGTTCAATACGCTGACCTTTTTTCAATGAAATTGGAAAATCTTTCGAAGTAAACGGTTGATTATTAACTTTAAATTCTTTTAAGATGACTTGGTTTTCTAATAAGGACGGAACATAAAAATCATCAAATACAGCATCCTGATCAAGTATAAAGGAAATCACATGCTCATCTTGACCTCTAGAAGCACTAAAGCTTTGATGAGGTACCTGATTGTCATTTTGATAAATATTTATAGAGAGAGGCGCCTTTATTTTTACATCATCACTTAGAATAAGATATACATCCTTACTTGCAATAATTTTTTCAATCACTGATAAATCGGCTTGAAAATATGCATCCCGAATATGCTGATAACGTAACGTTTGATAGGCATCATATGGATAATAAAATCCATTAATAAGATTGTCTTGCTTTGATGTAAAATAAGCTATTGGTAGGATTACATCATCAGCCTGTAGAAATTTTACATAGCGATGGTCATTATGATTAGTTATATAACGTATCTCAAAACCATTTTGTTCATCTTTATTTACCTCTATTGATGTTGGAATAACTAAAGGGTTAACTAACTGTTGTTGTAAAAATAATGCACTGTTTCCGAGTAATAAAATCAATACTGCTGCAACGCCAAGCGTTTTTACTTTATCAGATCCTGATCCTATTTTTCTTTTAGTTATTAACAATATTATCGATATACATAAAATAGCAATTCCCCAATATATATAGGAAGAAAATTGCTCTTGAACCAAAGTTGTACTTGCCTGATGATTGTTTGTCCCTCCCTGCTCTATGCTCAATGCAATAAAGCCCCCTGCGGCAAGTGTCACTGCAATCGTTATTATTTTTGGTAGCCAACGCTGAGACTTTTGCTGCTCTTTCCTTGCCTGTTCGATTCCTTGTAGACTACGCTTATGCAACGATTTGGGAATATCAATTTGATCCATCTGCTTTTTAAAATCGCTCATTCTTGCCCCTCCTGTTCCAGCGCTTGTTTTAGTTTTTTTAATGCACGATACAAGATTGTTTTTGTAGTTCCTAATTTTAGCTGCAAAGCCTGCGACACTTGAAGTAATGTATAATCATTGTAAAATCGAAGTAATATCACGTCTTTTTCCTCTTTTGAAAGCCTTGTTATGATATCCTCCATCACCCATTTTTGAAGAAGCTCCTCATGCGGCTCTTCACCTTGCTCTAGTTCCTCCATTTCATATGGCAGGAATTGTCCCCGTTTTTTTAGTAAATCTGTTGCACAATTAATAGCAATCCTTATCAACCAAGTTTTTATATGAAACGAACTTTGCAAAGAATGTATGTATTTAAAACTTCGGTAAGCTACCTCCTGCACGACATCCAGTGCATCTACCTCATTGCCCACGTATACATAGGCCATTTTATATAAATCAATTTCAAACTGTGAAAATAGCTGTGCGAACGCCTCAGCATCGCCCTTTTTCGCTCGTTGTATGAGAATTTCCTGCACTTGCTCACCCCCTCTATCTATTAGACCTGCAGAGATTAAATTTAGCTTTCAAAAATAATATTTTTCTAACACTATGTTTTTTCTAATATATTTAATATGCAAAAAAATGCATGAAAACATTGATATCAATAAATCTGTTATTATCATAATAAATTTCAACTACGTAAATACAAGCATATAAAAGTATGGTTTTGGGGCTAAGTGAGGCAAGATTGGGGCTGTAGAATACGGTGAACGTCTGTATAGAAATGCATGAATACGAAAAATTTAGGCTAAATACTTCAATTTTTACTCGACAATTATAAGAATAACGTAATAGCATAAAAAATAGCACTGTTTGACGCAGTGCATTTCTTGACAACATTAGATAACCCTTCTCATAGTTAATTGTGGAAGGTAACTTTATTTTCAAAATAATTACAATTAGCACAAAGATAATCTTTATTTATAAAAATAGCACTATACATATTTGACCAAGGAATATGTTCAGAACATCTTTCACATTTATCTACATACTTATCACGTAAAATACCACTCTCTAAAAAGACACACCATTGTTTATCCGATAAACTTTCAGGTCCATTTTTTATGACAAGCAATGATATTTCTAACGCTTCACCATCGTCAAATCTATTCTCGCTAATTAGTTCTTTCAAATATGAAATAAATTTAGGTGATTCACTAAATATTCTTTGTTTAAGCTGTTCTCTTTGCATAAAACCTCTCCTTTTTCCATCGATTTTAATTCGACAAAAGGGAATGATTTCCTTCTTAAAAAGACAATAAAAATAACCAAAGTTTTAATCTGCTTGCGGCTCATAGTCCAATTCTATATTTCCTATTATCACAATGTTAAATTATTAACTAAAAAGGAAATTGAGGGATATATTAACTTTTTTACATTTAATTCGATAATATCCTTGTTACACAAAAAACAAAAAGGAGATGTTCATATAAAGAAAAAGGATGGACGTTAATTATTGAAGTAACAATCAATGGTTGGATGATGAGCGTATTGCTTATTAAAATAGTGACTATAAAATTAATGTTACTTCCTTAGATTTTAATAATGACAGAATTAGATGAGTTTTATCAAAAAAATCTCAAGTGGAACTTCTGCATTATTTAAGTTTAGATCTACTTCAAAAAATTACCCGTAAAATTCCTTTGAAGGGAGGTGCATTTAAAAATGGTTTCTATGGAAGATATGAGTATAAGGTTAACTATCCTTCAAGGAGCATACGGATATAAAGGTTTTACTGAACAAGTTGGTGAGAATATGTATAAAACTGATTTGAAAGCTTTTCAAGAAACAATAGAAAATGCAAAAGAACCGATTGATGCTAGTAAAGTTTCAAAGTTATCATCTGATCAAATTAAAGTGTTACAAGGTGCTCCAAGTGGTAGTTGGTTGATTCCTTTACTGAGTAGAATGGGACAATTAGGGATGATGGATTTACGTGAGGGACTATTCAACCCCAAAATATTCCAATATACTTCGACAATGAATGCTTATAAAAGATCGATTTAAGCCAAAATTTAATAGAAACACAAAAAGCCCAGGCTCAAAATTAATTAATTGAGTACCTGGGCACTAATATTATTTACCTCGCCTTTGTTGAATTGTAATGTACAGGCAAATTAATCGTTCAGTGGTCATTGTACCATTTTGCAAACCCCTCAAATGCGATTCTTAAATAATGCTGTCAATAATCGCCACTGCAATTACCGTAAGAACGGCTTTCTAGTTGAGGGCAAACTCATTGCAGTTAAACGGACATTTTATGAGCTAACACAATGGCATTAACTGCTGATACTATGTCCGTGGCTACTAGCTGTTCATCTAAATGAAGTTGTAATGTAGAGACTGGTAGATTTTTAGCTGAAATCATGAGCTCAACCTCGTGAGAAGAAAGCACCTTCGCTTGCATGATTTGCAGCCACGGGATAAGATTCGGTAATGATTTATCCTCCAAAGCCCCCGTATCCATGCCACCCACCCCAATATGTGAATGCCCACCGAAATACTCAATCCTGAGGACAGCATAAGAGGGGGTACTGCTCCTCCTCACAGTCGTGGCCGTCTCCAGCAAATGGCGGGCGGTTTTTTTAGGACCGATAATCATATTCCATAAAACAATAAACATAGACGGTATGAGGAAACCGAGCACCGCCAACCAACCACTCGAGGTATTAACATAGACAATAAGAAAGAGAGCGGCAGACAGAATCGCAAGCAGCCATATATAGAGCTCCTGCTGCCATTTGGGCTGGCGCTTCTCAGATGCTGGAGGAATTGACTGTACTGGCTGAATTTCTGGTGCTTGCTCTGGTTGAGCTACCACACGTTCTCTCCATGGAAAATGCTCCCCATTTAGCATATAGAAGTTATCTGCCGCTCCCTGCCAAACTTTCTCCTGTGAGGGATGCGGCGACTGCCAGAGATTAACGTATTCTTCAATGTCTTTCAGATAGAGGACGGGATCGCCCGTGAACGAGAAATATTGCGAAAGCTCCAGATGAATAACTGCCGCAGAATACCGCTGGATATGGGTCGATAAGGTTTCTAGCCACTCATACACAGGAGCGGCAAGCGATGGGAAATGGGCTAGCGTGCCGGGTAAGCTCAGGCGCAACTGCTCTGCAGCATCCACCCATGGAATCTGCCATTGGAATGCCTCGGAAAAGCACTCCCACTCAGGCAGATCCTCTATATCCGGTTGCTCCAAATAGGGTTGAATCTTGCTCCATGCTTGCATAAGCTGCCCGCTATAGCGCTGGAACTGCTCTTGGCTGACCAGACAAAACCATACTGGAGCAAGAAAATTATTCGTCTCGAAAGCTGTATTCTCATAGTCGACCAAATCTGTATCGGCATTTGTAACGCTAAGGAATGTCCGGTTTCCCATTTAAGATTCTTTCCTCCTTCCTTTGTTTTACATCCAATAATGGAATCAAAAAGACATACTATCAGTCCAAAGATTTTTGTTGAGTTGAGATGTTGATCCAACACAGTATTTTTGAATTATAAATTGGCAACCTTCGTAAACAAGTAAGAATCAACACTTATATTTCCTCATTCTTTCCAAGAGCTATTCTCGGAATCACACTTTGGACATTTTCCATATATTATTTTAGGAATACTGCCCTTTTTCCCCTTATTAATAAACTCTATCACCCCGTATATTAAATTAATAATCTATAAAACCAATTTTACTGATTATAGGGAAAATTATAAAATATGTCTAATAATGCGCATTATAATTTTCCAATTTGAATACACCTACATTGATCTGATAAATAACAAAACACCTACCTAAATAAGTCGTTTTATTTGCTGGAAGCCCATCTTATTTTGGAGCCTTAATATTCTATAAATATCTTTTCAGATGCACCAAATTCTTAATAATTCGCTTGTGCTTAATGTAAAGAAATTTATTTGAAACAACGTGTCTATCAATTATAGGCATAAACAAATTATATAAAAAAACGCCCACCATCGTGAGCGCTTTTTCCATCATTTATTCATTTGTACCCTTCTCGATATCATATTGGGTAATCCAATCACTATAGCTTCCAACATATAATTGAATATTTTCGTAGCCTTCATCAGCTAGGATAGCATATAAAGGCGATGCCGTCACACCACTTCCACAATAGATCACAACATGCTCGTCAGGTGATACTTTACTTCGCAGGGTATCATTAGCCTGCAATTGACCTTCTGATTTCAATTGCTCCCAGTCAAAGTTTTTGGCCGTTGGTATATGTCCTGCTACTTTATCTAACGGCTCCACCTCTCCCCGATAACGAGCTGCTGCCCGAGCATCCAATAATGTTGCCTCTACCTCTCCATCTACAATCGCTTTTACCGCTTCACGTGGCGCATAGCGTTCTTCCTGCCAGTCAAATTCAATTGTAGTTGGCGGGTATTTAATAATATCCTTGGTGAAGGCTATCTTTTTCTCAAGGGCTGGTGCACCTCCATTGGCAATGACTACATTTGGAAAACCAGCGTATGTTAGCATCCACCATGCTCTTGCTGCAAATGGTGCGGCCCCTTGATCATATACGATAATCTGATCATCATAGCTTAATCCTAATCCTTGAAAAACGGCTGATAGCTTTTCTTTGTTTGGCATTGGATGACGGCCATTGTCAGACTCCATATCCGATAAATCCTGCTCAAGGTGAATATAAATAGCACCTGGCGCATGCCCTTCATCGAATGCTTTTCTTCCTGCTTCATTGTCTTGTAAATCAAAGCGAGCATCTACAAAACGAACACCCTCAAATTGAATTTCCTCTACTGATTTAAATACTTTCCCCATACGAATCACCTCATGCGTATTGTAATTGCGCGTAAATCGTTTTCCAAGAAGCCAATCGACTTTCTTCTTGCAGTACAAGTCTTTCTGTAGCAATTTGCTCAAGTGCCTGATGGTAAATATGCAGACGCAATCTCTCCGCTTCCTCAGCAATGTAGGAAATGGCCCATTTCATTAACAATACTTTCTGGGCATCCAGATAATTTTGTGCATCTGGCTTTGTTAAGGCCTCTAACGCCTCACTTAATTTCACCTTTTCATTTTTCTCAAAGAATGCTTTAGCATTACGGAAGTGCGTTTTTACGCTTGAATATTTTGCATTATCAGTGAACGGCCCCTCAAAATCAAGTAAATCTGGCTCAGCTGCTTCAAAGCCTAAAAACGAGAAGCTACGGTTTAATTCTTTTAACTCACGTACTTCGTCCTTAAAGCGCAATTGCATCTTCTTACTGATAAATTGTGATAAACGGAAGTTCGTAACACGCATTTCTTGTGTGAAATCAAATCGTAAGCTTTGTAAAACTTCCTTTAAAGCATGCTCCAATGCTTGCTGTGCTGGCATTGCTGCAAATGTTGAAGGATTATAGCCTTCTTTAAAGAACTCTGGATAACGATAGTATACGCGTTGTAGAACATAGTATAATAATTCATCCAGCTCTTGCTTCGTTTCACTTTCTACCATACTTGTATTAAGTGTATTGAACTTGGATTTGATATGCTGTTCAAGGTTTGTTAATTCCTCTAAACGTTCATCCTTGCGCTTTAAGTTTTCCTCTGTTTGCGCAATTAAATCGCCCAAACGTTGCTCCGTTTTATCAACTTCCTCTGCAAGTGCCTGCACCGCTAATGCACTTAACTCATCATTTAAAAAGGTATAGAAAGCGTCCTCAAATGGTGGCATACCAGAAGATAATTCAGCTTCTTCAACTTTTTCCTTTAACGCCAACAAACTGGAAACACCGTAAAGTCGAGGGAAGCGTATGCCAAAGCGCTGCAATTCTGAACGTACATAGCCCTTTACATCCTCTTGTTCTTCCTCTGTAGTTGCCAAATCAATGGCATTAACAATAAAGAACATCTTATCTAGCTCGAACGCATCTTTTACACGACCAAGCTGAATTAAAAATTCACGGTCTGCTTTTGCAAAGGCATGATTGTAATAAGTAATAAACAAGATTGCATCAGCATTTCGGATATACTCAAATGCAACACCTGTATGACGTGCATTAATAGAGTCAGCTCCAGGCGTATCAACTAGTGTAACCCCCATGCGTGTTAGTGGACTATCATAATAAAAATCAATATTATCAACAAAACATGATTTGTTTTCTTGCGCAACAAATTTTTCAAACTCTTCTCGGTTAACACGTAACACTTTGCCAAGTTCAGATTTAAATGTTGGGAACCCTTCTTTATATGCACGAATAAATGATTTATGGACATTTAAACGCTCATCAGAAAGCTGCACAGCAAGTCCTTCATCCGCACGGTTAAATGCTTCTTCCAATGAGGAAACAGAAAGTCCGATTGCTGCATAGGAGCCTTTTATATCCTCTAGCATTTGCTCAGCATTTTTTAGCTGTACATCAGCTGTTTCATGTGGATGGTCTGGAGTTACAGGACGTATTTTATTAATGGCCGCTGTTGTAGGGTTTGGTGAAACTGGTAAAACCTTAGCACCCATTAGGGCATTCGAGAATGAAGATTTCCCTGCACTAAATGCACCAAACAATGCGATGGTAAAATCTTTCTTTTGCAATCGCTCTACCTTATTCTCTAAGTAACTTGCTACTTCGGCAAAGCCTTGAACCTCTTTAACGGCTTTCGCTGTATGCAAAGCTCGTTTAATAACACCTTCAATAGGAAGACTTGTTGCACTCACAGCTTGCTGCACCTCTTCTTGTTGAACAGCTTGCTCTTTTGGCTTCAGCATCGTTTCATCGAATAATCGAATTTCTGCTAAATCCTGCTTGAATGCGTTGTCCCAGTTTGTCAGTTGCTGATTCGCTTGTTTACGAATTTCATTGCTCGCCTGGTGCATAACACTTGCACTATATTGCTGGTAGCCTTCAATTTCAAGCACAGCCTGAATAGCATTTACCTTTGCCTGCATTCCTGCCATTTTTAATTTAGATGGTGCCGCTGTTTCTGTTGCTACGGACTCTAATAATGTTGCTTGTGCATCCTTCCATTGATCTGATTCTTGAATAAAGTAGCGCTTTGTTGCCTCCGCTACACGATTAGCAAAGTTTAATACGGCATCTCCTGTTAATAAAGCACCTACTTGCACCTGCTGTTCAATCAGTGAAAATGGTAGAGCAAATGGATAGGCATCAATTGCTGAAGCTCGCTCTTCATTTAGTGCACCAACATCCTTTAAAACCTTTTTCATTAAGCCCCTTAAATGGCCTGTAATTTGTGCATGTGCTACATTTTGATAGGCATTATAGGCATCTTCTTTACGGCGATTTCGTTCTTCTTCCGTTTTTTTCTTAGCCGTAAATAAGCCACCTACCTTAAAACCTTCCTGCTGACTCTCTAAATACAAACGTAATTTATCTCGTAAATCGGCAGGCATAATGGCAGCATTTGCAAGTAACTCCTTACGCTCCTCTTCAAATGTCTCGTTCCATGCCTCTACGGAAAACAACTCCACTTGACGGTTAAGCTTATTATATTGCTCTAAAATGTCCTTATGGTTTGCCCAGTCATCCGCACTTAATACATCTTCATCTATTTCTAAACGATCCTGTCTTTCTTCCATTAAATAAGTGTCATGCTCGCTTTGTAATAAACGCAGTGTATTTGTTGCAGTTAGTACAAGCTGATCCTGCCAATCATTCATACTATCCATCACAATTTTCTTCACAGCCTCAAAATCATTATGAGGGTGCTCAGGCTCTCTTAAAGAAGTGAAAAACACACCTTTAGGAATAACTCCCCAAGCGGCAAATGATTGATGGACAGTAGCTTTAAATTCCTCAAAGCTTAATTCATTTTCCTTATGCTTATCAATCATATTAACGATTAAATAAACATTTGGATTGTACTTCATCAACTGCTTTGTAAATTGGAAATTTAATTCAGATTGCACGTGATTGTAGTCCATTGTATAAAATACGATATCAGCAATATGAAGAGCTGACTCTGTAGACATACGGTGTGCATCATCTGTGGAGTCCACCCCTGGTGTATCCATCACTGTGACACCGAATGGTAATGTCGATGTACTGTGCCCGATTTCAATTTGAGATACTAGATCTCCATTTTTACTTAGTTCTTTCACAGTTTTAAAATCATAGCCTGCTTCAAACTTGACAGGCTTTTCATTGTGCATATAGACAATCGCAAAATCTTCCTCTGATTTATGGACCTTTACTATATTAGCGCTCGTTGGAATTGGGCTAGATGCAAGTAAATTTTCACCAGAAAGTGCATTAATCATACTCGACTTTCCTGCTGAGAAATGGCCTGCAAATCCAATAACATACTCTTTTTGCTGTAATTTCCGTGCAAAAAGTGAGGTTTTATCCATACGCTCTGTATCGCCATTATGCTGATATATTATGTATTGTAACGCTGCTTGTTTTAACAGCCCCTCCAATTGCTGATCAAAATCATTCATAAAACCAATATCCCCTTTATTTTTAATCAATTTCGCCTTGGCGCTTTCAACAATGCCGTCTGGATTTGAATTGTAGAGCACAAAACACTTCTTTTAAAGTCTACGACATCCGCCAGAGGCTTTATCTTCATTCAATGGTGTTCGTCATAAAGATAAATTATTCATATTTAGTATTCTACCTTATTCGACAAGCAAAGTATAACACTAATTTACTTTAAAAAGCATATATATCAAGGTTTCAGACGTAATATTCGTCAACACAGGCATGTTTAACCAACACGATATTAGGATGCTTAACTGAAACACTTAGAATTTATTTCATATTTTAAAGGGAATGCAATGATTTCAAGCACTTCTATTTTTTCTGTATGAACTAAACCAGAATAGTAGATATAGGGGCATTAATAACTAAATGGAGGGATTAGAATATGGTCAATAATGGGAATTACCAAAGAATTGAACAAACATGTGAATGTGGCTGCGAAGATCGATTTGTATGGCCCCGAATAAAAGCTAGTACAGCGTCTTCCATTACACCTCCAGTCATTATTCCTAGTGGAACGATTATTCCAATAGTGAATAGATATTTTTATATTGTTACAGCTGATATTCATCTGACAAATGGAGCTACATTAAACGCTAATCTATTTTGGGACGATAATGGAAACCAAGTAGCTGCATTTACAATTTTTCAACCAAATGGATACGTCAATCTTTTTATTAATGGAGTCATGCAAGAGGGCGGGATTTATACTGTAACCCCAGCCTCCTTAGTCCTAGATGCTGATAATGCAATCATCTATAGAGGAACGCCTATTATCATTGAATCGCTCGGTTTTATAAACCAAACGACCTAATATCATTTGAAAGGAGGTGAATAGACGTGGCGCTTTCCATTATTAATATCAATGTGAATGTTTCAGGCACTTCAACACGATTTTTTAATATTTTAGCTACACCATTAGCAATTACAGATGGAACAACTATTGCTGCTACTTCATTTTTAAATGATAGCGGTAGTGCGGCAACTACTTTTCCAATCGTAACAAATGGATACTATAATTTATATATTAATGGTGTACTTCAGGAAGGTGATTCTTATACAGTTTCTGCAACAGAATTAACGTTTAATACTGTTACAGGCGCTATTTCTGCTGGTACGCCAATTATTATCGAAGCTGTTGAATTAGTAACGATTATTTAATTCCTCTAACTAAAAATGGATGCTCTAAAAATATTGGTTTTTAGGGCATCCACCTTTTATAGTTATTTGATCTGACATTTTAACTCATAGATTTTTTTCGCATAATCCAGAGCATGTGGGCCGTCTCCGTGTATACATAAAGTTTGTGCAGAAATGTTGATTTTCTTTTGCTGTACTGATATCACTTCATTCGACATCAAAATTCCTTTGACATGTTCAAGCATTTCAGCTTCTGTTTGAATCAATGCATTCGAATCTTGTCTACTTACTAATGTACCATCATCATTGTAATTACGGTCAGAAAAAACTTCCTCATAAACTTGTAAGCCCTTATTCCTCGCAATTCCTACCATTTTACTTCCAGATAAGCAATATAAAATAGAGGTTGGATTTACATCATAGATAGCATTAACAATTGCGGTCGCCTTTTCGATATTATTTGCACTCTGATTATAGAGCGCTCCATGTGGCTTCACATGATGGAGTGAACCCTTTTCAACTGAAACAAATGCTTGTAAAGCTCCTACTTGATAGACAACCATATTGTAGATTTCCTCTGCACTAAAATCCATATCTCGTCGACCAAAGCCCTTGAGATCAGGATATCCAGGATGTGCACCAATGTGAACATTTTTACGGATCGCGTTTCGTACTGTCTGATGCATGATTGTATGATTACCAGCATGGTAGCCGCAAGCGATATTAATGGACGTAACATAGTCTAAAATTGCTTGATCTTTTAAAACATCATTACTTTCTCCCATATCACAATTTATATCTATGGACATACATCTTCCTCCATTAGTACAAATTTTATCGTATTAAACATGCGCATCTGGGCAACTTTATGTAAATCCTCCTCATGGATTGTGGCAATAATTGGATACCCACCTACTGTCTGGGCATCTGCCATTAAAATAATAGGCTCACCATTTTGTGGCACCTGAATTGTTCCAAACTGTGTGGCTTCTGAAAAGATATCTTTCATTTTTTTTAGCTTAAGTATCGAACCTTTTAAATAATAGCCCATTCGATTCCCACCCGAAAACTGAAAGGCAACCTGCAAGAATTGTTGTTGACTCTCTTCCGTAAATAGCTCAAAATGAGGACCTTTAAAGATTCTTACAGTAATGTCGGATTTAAAAATGGGACGGAAAGGAGCATATAGTCCCCTAGTATAATGTAAGGTTCCTGTGTTCTTTCCATATAGAATACTACCTTCATTAATAGCTTCACCTACAAGTGGAAAGCATGAACTACTGCCAAGTATTGACTCTGTTTGAAATCCCCCTTTAGGTGTAAGGTAGACAACAGAACCGTGACTTACACTTTTTATGGACAAGACATCTCCCTTAGTTAAGTGAAAGGTTTTCCACATTTCGATTGGGACACCATTTAATAAACACCTACATTTGGCCCCAGTCAAGACATAGATCCCATCATCGATCGCTTCAAATTCAAAACCGCCAATAAACATTTCAAATGTGGTTTGGTTTTTTTCGTTATTTAAAATATAATGCGCTGCTTGGAAGGACACTTTATCCATAGGTCCAGAAAGAGGAATACCATACTCACGATAGCCGTATCTTCCCTGGTCTTGCAGACTACCATATACACCTTGCTTTTTTACTATAAGAAGTGGCTTCAATTGCTACACTCCTTTACTTTTTATTTCATAAAACTCCTGCTTTGTTATTTCATAAAATTGGACTTGATCTCCTAGAGAAAAAATAAAAATTTCTTTCCCATGTACATCAAATAAATTGAGAGGTGTCTTACCTATAATATTCCATCCCCCTGGAGAATCAAGTGGATAAATCCCCGTCTGAAAACCGCCTATTCCAACAGAGCTTGCGGATACAGAGCTACGTGGCTTTCTTAAACGTGGCACAAACAATTCTTTGTCTAAATCGCCCAAATAAGGAAATCCGGGTAAAAATCCAATTAAATAGACACTATATGATTTAGACATGTGTATTTTTTTTATGTTCTCAAACGATAAACCTGTATAATTCATCACACGATCCATATCCAAAGCAAATTCCTCATCATAGCAAATCGGGATTTGCAACTTGCGACTTATCACTTCATTATCTTTAGTAGCAACTTGCATGATAAGCCATTGCTTTTGTAAAAAATTAATATCTATCGAATCTTTCGTTTGCTTAAGATAGGCTGTAACCGTATGATAGCTAGCGACACTTTCAATAAGATTTTGTTGTAGATGTTTTTTCAAAAAACGATTGAATTGTTGGACTGCCTGAAAATTTTCTTGTGATATTTCCTCCCTAAAAGCAAAACGAATTGTGTGTTGGCTAATCCACATAGTATGAGGAAAATCAATTTTTCGCTGCACGAATTGTCTCCTCAATACAGAGTTTAATGCATGTTATTAAATCCTGGATATTCCAACCTGGTATTTTACCATGCTGGATTGCCAATTCAAAAGATGCAGGAATATGGATGAATCCCGCTTTAACCCCTTCATTCTGTTTTGCATAAGCCAGTCCCTCATACATAATATTATTGCACAGATAGGTACCTGCTGTATTTGAGATTTCTGCTGGAAAGCCCTCTTTTTGTAAACGATTCACCATATTGCGGATAGGTAAATTTGTTAGATAAGCATCTGCGCCATTCTCATAGATACTTTCATCAACTGGTGTATATCCGTTATTATCTGGTTCACCATCTTTTACATTAATGGCAATTCGTTCAGGTGTAATTTTATAACGTCCACCAGCTAATCCTAACGAAATGATCATCTGTGGTTTTACTTCATCAATATACTGTTTCAATTGATCAGCAGATTGCTGAAAATCTACCGACAATATACGTCCAACTATTTCGTAACCATGCATCTCTTTGTTACTTAGTGCTTCTACAATTTGCATAGTTGGATTAATTTTATAATCAAGAAATGGTACAAATCCTGTTAATAGTATTTTTGTCATGTTATTCACCTAGATTTCTATAGGACGTTGCTTTATCGGCCATCCATTTTTATTTTTTTTATTCACTGGTGCAGATACTGTAGCTTGAATAATAGCTTGATTGAAAAGCTTATGAGCCTGAATACATGAATTTAATTCCTCATCATATACAATTTCATCTGCCACTTCAGAAATTATATCTAGTGCCACCCATTGGGGGTAACGCAAAATACTAACAGATGAATATGTTGGTGTCACTTCCATGCTTCTGTAAAAATTTATATTAGCCATTTCTTCAATCGGATACTTTTGAGGTTCCCATTTCGTACCATATTTATAATATCGATCGCGCCAGTAGGCATTATCTTGAGCGAAGGTTGTCCCTTCAAAAATAGCATTCACTTTTTCTGCTATCTGCTCTAAATTTTTAGCCTGAATCTCCTTTGTCTCACTATCTGCAAAGCGACCAATTCCATATATCTTTGCGCTTGGTAACGTGTAGGAGACAGGAAATATCGGTGGGCAAGCATATCCTGCAAAAGGCTGTACCCATTCTCGTGCAGGAATTCCATGATCGTCAATCACAACATCCGGTGCCCATTTCTTTAATACAATTGGTAAAATATTCGCCTCTCCAAATACACTTTTTTGAAATTTCACATGAGCAAATTCTAACCCTACTGCATTATATCTCGCAGCATGATGCTTCCATTTTGGATGCTCTTTTGTCAACATTTTCATAATCTCATAGCCATCTGGGTTTGCTAGAGGAATGACGATAAAATTAATTTTCTTTAATAGCTCAGGTTGCTGAAGTATAATATCCTCCATTAACTCTAATATAGCCGGTGTACTAGATACCTCATTAGGATGATGTCCAGCTTCAAAAATAATAGTATGCTTTTCATTCGATTTCTTTAATCCAGAGAAATATTCACTTGTAATAGGTTCTGTAACTTCAAAAAAAGGAATCAAATTCCCCTTATAGGATAAATCGGCATAATTTATCTTAACTTCAGGAAAATTTTTGTATTTGCTCGTTAATTGATAAGCATCTATTATTTTATTTTTTAATTGCTGCTTCACAGTGACTACTTTGTGCGTAGTTCCTACATAAATATCTGCACTATCAAATTGACCATTTTCATCAAAGACTATTTGCTTAGTTATGCAGTCTGTGCACTCTTTTTCATGCCATTGATACACCTTTACAAAACTATAAATAGGTTCATAAATATCTTCCTGCCTATGAATATATGGAATAACTCCTCCAGGTGCTTTAAATGGTCGATTAACCATTTGATTACCTAATGTAACAAAGTAATCTAGGGTATTAAAATATAAATCTTCATACAATGCCTCGAATGATGAGTTAGCTTCTTGTTTAACAGGTAGCTCTTCTTCAATTCCAGAAGAAGTAAAGTCAATTTCAATTCTATCAAATAATGGAAAGAGTTGTCCTTGGTTGACATTACTTTTATCAATTGACAATTTTTTCTCCATACGTGGTAAATAATCATTCATATAATATTTATAAAAACGCTCCCGATCAGACAACACGGCTTTTTCTTGAATAATATCCGCATCTTTAAATAATCGATAGCCCGCTGTTGTTGGGTATGTTTTTTTATTGTTATCGACGTAATCTAATTTGCTAATAAGGGGATTTAGTACAGCCACTAATAAATCATCTACATAAACGCTATAAACATGCTGTTGTGTACATGAAATTTCAAATTGCACATTTTCTTTTGGTACTCCATACTGTAATTCGATTAATTCATCAATTGGATACAGTTCCATGATCCATCTATTCCGTTGCTCTAATCCTTTTTTCTTACTGCCATCCTGGCAAATAATTTTCACCTGTGTAAAGGGACTATGAACAGAAGGGAGAACTTCCTCTAAAACCCAATATAATCCTGTTTTAAAGGCAGAGCGCACTTTAATCGACTTTAATTTAGGAAATTTTTTAGACAAACCTAAACCATATCGATCTCGATTGTCCTTTGATGCAGTCATATAAATTTCTGCATCTACTATTAGTTCTTTCTCTTCTTGAAGTGCACTAATTATATACGATGCTTCGGATTGGTCTTGCCATGATTCTTCATATAAAAGTTGTGCTTCATTAACTTGTTTTTCATTGAATTCCCAAATACCAAGTAAACCACCTTCAGAAAAATGTTTTTCTTTAGCAATCGAATGAAGAGTAGTTGGTAGACTTTCTTTCGTTCCCGAAATATGAATTGTATTTCGATCAACAAGCTCCATCCTATTTTTCGTTCCAGGCTTAATGGCAATCGCTAAATGACGTTCATCCTGAGTCACTACAGGAAATGAAACCGATGTTGCATACAAACCTAAGCGAAGTCCAAGATAACAAATTTCTTTTAACATAGCATGGCTCTTAATGTCTTGCTGTACATTAATTTGTACACTTAAATGCTGTAAGGGGTGTGCCTCATCCTTTTCACCTGTACCATAGGCTGACCAAAGGTGACATAAGCTGTTATAATAGGTAGATGATGCTGTTTCATTACTATTCGTAATACCTTCACTGGCTAAATCCCTTAGCAAGTCTGATAATGTTTCCTCTGTTTCATAATAAACAATGAAAGTAGCATTCTTTTTCATCATGTATGTTGTATGATGCGGATAAAATATCATTGAATAGTTTTGATTGGCTGATTCAAATAAATCAAAATCAATTTCATTGGATTCTAAGCCTAATCGTACACAAAAATCAATTAACCCTAATGGTGCAAGATGTGTAGGTAAATCTATATATAAAGATGGTTTTTTTAAGAGTTGGTCCTTATTAAATAAACTAGAATATATAGTAGTATTCACATGATCACCTAAACTTTCATATTCGGATCTAAGCGGTCTCGTAGCCAATCTCCTAATAAGTTAAACCCTAATACTGTTAACATAATCGCAATACCAGGAAATACCGAAATCCACCACGCAGATGTCATATAATTTCGACTATCCGCTAACATTCCACCCCAGGAAGGCACAGTAGGTTCAACACCTAAACCTAAAAATGTTAAAGATGCCTCTAATAAAATGAACTCTGCGATACACATTGTCGCTAATACTAAAATAGAAGATGCAACATTCGGTAAAATATGCTTAAGAATTATTTTAAAATGAGTCCCTCCAATAGCTTTGGCAGCTTGAATGTATTCTTGCTCTTTTAATGCTAAAATTTCTCCACGAATTAATCTTGCAAAGCTAACCCAATATGTAAGTCCAAGAATAATGATAATTTTCTCAATACCTGTACCAAAAACACTCATAATCACGATAGCTAATAGGATAAATGGTAATCCCATTTGAACTTCAGCTAATCTCATAATTAAATCATCCATCCATTTGCCGAAATAACCCGATATAATTCCTAAAAACGTGCCAAGAACCAAAGAGATTGCAACCCCACAAATACCGACTAAAAGTGAAATGCGTGCACCATAAATAATTCTACTTAATAAATCTCGACCTACTTGATCTCCCCCAAGTAGATATTGCGATTTACCTGTGTCATCTAACCACTTAGGCATATCTAGACGATGCCCTAAACTTGCTGCACCAGGATCATATGGAGCAATATACGGTGCAAAAATGGCACATAGTACAGAAGCTAGTACTAGTAATAATCCAATTATTCCTGTTGGGTTTTTTTTGATAAAGTTCAAAACCTTTATTATTTTGCTTTTCTTTTTTGTAGTCACTGCCACTGTATCGATAGCCTGTGTCATTTAATTAGTCACCTCTTCCCGTTCTTATTTTTGGATTAATTAACGAATAACATAAATCAACAATTAAATTGACCAAGATCATTAATAGCGCTAAAACAATAACTCCACCTTGTACAACCGGATAGTCCCGCTGATTAATGGAATCAACAATTAAACGGCCAATGCCTGGCCATGAAAATACTTGCTCTACAATAACTGCACCTCCCAATAGACCTCCAAACTGCAAACCAACAAATGTCACTGTAGGTAATAAGGCATTTCTAAATGCATGTCTTACGATTACTAGCCATTCTCTAATTCCCTTAGCTCTTGCAGTTGTCACATATTGCATTTTAAGTACCTCCAGCATTGATGTACGAATTAAACGTACTAATATACCGGATAAAATAAGACCTAATGCAATAGATGGTAAAATTAACGAACTAAACCCATCAAATCCTGATACAGGAAGCCATTTTAGCTGTACAGCAAAAATTAAAATCAACATAAACGCTAACCAGAAGTTGGGGAATGAAATACCTAGCAATGAAAAAATACGGCCAAAAATATCAACGGGTTTGCCTTTATATACAGCCGATAGAATTCCAATTGGAACAGCAATTAGCAAGGCAACAGCCATACCACCGAAAGCAAGTACAATCGTTGGCCAAGCCCGTTCCAGCAGCAAATCTAGGACTGGGCTATTTGAACGATAAGATGTACCGAAATTAAGCGTTATTAAGTCTTTCAAAAAAATAAAATATTGCTCCCAAATTGGTTTATCCAAGCCTAATTTAGCCGTTAACTCATCAATTGCCTGCTGTGATGGTTCACCTGCACCGAACATGATACTTACGGGATCACCTGTTAAACGAATCGAGAAAAATATTATTAATGAAACAGCAATTATCACCAATACTGTATGCGATAAACGTCTCAATATATAGGAAAGCATAATTCCATCCTCCTTACTTAAAATCAATTTCGCCTTGGCGTAATTGTAGCTGCCGCTATGCTTTGGATACAAAAAACATTGGCTAAATGAAGATAAAAGAGATAGTATGCAAGCATACTATCTCATAGTTAATACTTACTCGACAGTAACGCCTTCAAATCTAAAACGACCATCATGCGGAGGTTGGAAATTTTTCACTCTCTTATTTACTCCGTAAATTTCCACATCTGAATATAAGTTCACTTCAGTTGCATCTTCATGTAATACTTCTGTTAACTCTTTAAAGATTTTTAAACGTTCTGTGCTATCATTAGTAGCTCTTTCTGCAGATAATAATTTCTCAACTTTGTCGTTTTTATAAGACGGGTTCCAGAATTCTCCCTCGTGATACATTAAATAGGCTGTATTATCGAAATCTAAAGTCCAGCCACCCCAGCCATTTTTATACATCTGTCCTGCTTCACCTTTTGGTATTAATTCAGATTGGAAAGTTGTATTCTCCACACTATTAATGGATACTTTTAAGCCTACTTCTTCTAAATAGAAGGCTACAGCTTGCGCAATCTCTTTAAATGTTCCGTCTGTACCGGGGATATAAAAATCTAAAGTTGTTCCCTCTGCAATATTGGCTTCAGCAAGAAGTTTTTTCGCCTTTTCAGGATCATATGGATATGGTTGTAAATCTTTGTTATAGCCAAAAGAAAGTTCACTTTGGAATGAGCTAATTAAGTTACCATAACCACTTAAAATTTCTTTCACAATTGTTTCCTTATCAATGGCATAGTTGATTGCTTGACGAACACGAACATCGTCTACAGGTGCTTTAGCTGTATCAAAGCGAATAGAGTATGCGGTAGGCGTTGATACATCCATTAAAGTAACGAAATCTGTGCTTTCTGCTGTCGCAGCTTGAGAAACTTCTAAGCGTGTCATAATATCAATATTTCCTGTTTGTAATTCTGCTAAGGCTGTCGCTGTTTCTGGGATAACCTTGAATGTTACTTTATCCAGTTTAATTTCGTCTTTATTCCAGTAATCCTCATAACGTTCAACAACAACTTGTTTATCACGCTGATAATCTGTCATTTTGAATGGGCCTGTACCTACAGGATTCATATCAAAATTCTCAGCTCCATGCTCTTCAATATATTTTGGTGGAACAATTACGGCACCATAGCCAGATAATTTTGTTAATAATACTGGGTCAATTGTGTTAAGATACATTGTTATTTCATATTCACCATCTATTTCAACACGATCAATCGATGTATAGTTTGAATATTGTGGTCCTTTTTGTCCCTCTTCACCTAGTAAACGATCAAATGTAAATTTAACCGCTTCTGCATTAAAAGGTTCCCCATCATGGAAAGTAACACCTTGACGTAATTTAAATTTAATTGTTTTATCATCTACATATTCCCAAGATTCTGCTAACCCTGGTTGAATTTCTAAATCGAGTGAACGGCTTACTAAACCTTCAAATACTGATGTTGCAACCGTACTCCAAGCAATTAAATATGTATCGATTGGATCCCAGTTTTGTGGGTCGCCTGGGACACGTACGACTAATTCATTGCCACGTGCCGTTGCTGAATTTTCTCCAGAAGCCTTTCCACTTTTTTTATTATCACCTTCTGTCGATGTTCCGCCACTACATGCTGATAATAATAGCATCAGACATACAAGTAGCATTGTTATCCATTTGTGTTTCTTCATTCTGTACATCCCCTTTGTTGTATTGTTATTTTTATAAGCCATAAGGATATGGCATTGAATAACCTAATTCAGCTGAGATTGAAGCCGCTGTACTCCATAATCCCTCTAAAAAAATATCTATTTTCTCTTTAGGTAATAGTGATTCTATGCCTGCGATACTGATAGAATATTCTACTTCTCGATTACTACCAAAAATCGGTACTGCTATTGATACTGTCCCTTCCTCTAATTCTGAAACACTGTAGGCATACCCATTAGTTTTCCCAAATTCAATATGTTCATAGATATCCTTGTCTGTTACTGGTGTTCCACTTGCATATTTTTTACGAGGTTTCTGTAGCACATTATTTATTTTTTCCTCTGATTGGAAAGATAAAATGATACGTGAACAAGCACCTGCATATAGTGGCGCTCTTCTTCCCACTCGTGTATATAAAAGAACGGGTTTTAAGCTTTCAATTTTTTCAATGTAAAGACCATCAGTTTCATCTATCATTATTAGTTGAACTGCCAAATCAAATTTTTGCTGTAACATTTTCATATACGGCATAGCAAGCGATCGAATTTCAATAGAGTTGGATGCAATGGCTCCCAATTCTATTAATTTATTTCCCAGCAAATAATGATCACTCAGTACTAATTGACTACCACTTTGAACATAAGGACGCTTTAACACACCTAAATCTGTAAATGTCTTCAGAAATCTATGTAAAGTAGGTTTAGGAATATCTGTTACATTGGCCAGTTCATCTAAACGCCATGAAGGTTTTTCTTCAGTAAATAATGTCAAAATATTAATTCCTTTTTCTAGTGTTTTACTCATAATTTTCGCTCCATTTTCTCTTCATAAAGTAAACAGGATACGTCATGGTCATGCTTTTCACTAATACTTTTTAAAGTAGGAGGCGTCACTTTACATATCTCCATGCAATTTGGGCACCTTGTATGGAAGGTACAACCAGAAGGTGGATTTGCTGGATTCGGAACATCTCCTCTAAGCACGATTCGTTCTTTTTCTTTTGAAGGATGAGATTTTGGTAATGCCGATAGTAATGCTTTTGTATAAGGATGTTTTGGATTATTAAATAATTCATGCTTGTCCGCTACTTCCACTATCTTTCCTAGATACATCACCCCAATGCGATCACAAAAGTGATGGACTACACTTAAATCATGTGAAATGAAAATATATGTAAGATTCATTTCCTTTTTCAAATCTTTCATAATGTTCAATACCTGTGATTGAATAGACACATCAAGAGCAGAAACAGGCTCATCTGCTACAATGAGTTTAGGATTTGTCACTAGTGCCCTCGCAATCCCAATACGCTGTCTTTGACCACCTGAAAACTCATGAGGATAACGCTCTAGTTGCTTTTGTGTCAAACCCACTTGCGCAGCTACTTCATAAACACGTTGTTTTCTTTCTTCCTTTGTACCAATCTTAAAATTAACCAAAGGCTCTTCAATAATTTTAAAAACTTTCATTCGAGGATTAAGTGAAGCAAATGGGTCTTGGAAAATAATTTGCATATCACGTCGCTTTTGGCGCACCTTTTTGTGACTAAGGGTTGCAATATTTTCTCCATTCAGCAAGATTTCACCGTCTGTTGGTGTTAATAGCTGAATGAGTGTTTTTCCCATAGTGGACTTACCGCAACCTGATTCACCAACTATCCCAAGAACCTCACCTTCATTTACAGTGAATGAAACATCATCTACCGCTTTTAAATAATCCACCTTAGATCCTTTTAATGGGAAATATTTCTTTAGGTGCTTTACTTCTAATAATGGACTGGCCATTTACATTCCCCCTTCTAAATCAACATTCTCTTTCTCATATAACCAGCATTGTACTTTTGTGCCGATATTAGTTGTAAATAAACTCGGTTTATTTCTGCATTTATCCGTTGCAAACTCGCATCGATCGAAAAATCTACAACCCGAGGGCATATCCGCTGGTGCTGGTACTACTCCATCGATTGATGGTAGGTATTCTTGTTCTACCTCAATATCTGGTAATGAGTTTAAGAGACCCTTCGTGTAAGGATGAAGTGGATGATTAAACAAATTCAGAACAGTTGCCTCTTCAACAACTTCTCCAGCATACATAACAATCACTCGTTCGCAAACCTCAGCTACGACCCCAAGATCATGGGTAATTAAAATAATAGACATTTGGAGTTTCTCTTGAAGATCTTTCATCAACTCCAGAATCTGAGCCTGTATAGTCACATCCAATGCGGTAGTAGGTTCATCAGCAATTAATATTTCTGGTCCACAAGCCAATGCCATGGCAATCATAACTCGCTGACGCATCCCTCCTGACAATTGATGAGGATATTCATTAACTACTCTCTCTGGACGAGGAATTCCAACAAGTCGAAGCATGTCAACGGCACGTTCATGTGCTTCTTTTTTAGAAATATTTTCATGACTGAGAATCATTTCAACTATTTGTGAACCAACTTTGTAAACTGGATTCAATGAACTCATCGGCTCCTGAAAAATCATTGAAATTTTTTTTCCACGTATTTTTCGCCAATCTTTTTTTGATTTTTTATTTATTTGAGCTTGATCTATGTATATATCTCCATTTTGCCAATCGACACCAGGAGGTAACAATCCCATTAGTGATAGTGATGTCATGCTTTTGCCACATCCTGATTCACCAACAATTCCTAAAGTTTTACCTTTTTCAAGTTGTAATGATATGCCGTTAACAATGGTAATTTCCTTTTTATCTTGTTTAAAACCAATTTTCAAATCTTTTACTTCCAAAATATTCACGCCCATTTTCGACCCCCGTTCCAAAATATGAAAAGCGATTTCATTTTTTAAAATGTTACAGAAAAATTTTCACAATTTCAATAGATTTCAGAAAAAAATAAATATTTGTTCTAGTTAAATTATTCTATCAAAACAAAATAATCTTCTCTCATTTGTAATTTTTTTGTGAAAAGCTTAATCAGGGGGTTAGGTTTCTTTCCGGCTAATGATTAGTTCATTTTCTACCTAATTTCTTTTTTAGTTGAATGTTGAGGCGGGCATATTTTAACTGATTTTTATTTTTGGTACAGATAAATTAATAACTGTTTAAAAGAGCGTATTTATAATTTTTTTGCATAAAAAAAAGAGTATGACTCAACAAACTACATTGAGATCATACTCCTTTTAAAAATGAGCTAAACATATAGCGTTTTTATTATTTTAAATGTGCAGTCGCCTGTTTCATGACGTATTTTCCTACTCCAACATAGATTACCACTGCCGCTCCAATAAATACGAAAGTCATTGCTGACCGCTCCTTTTAAATAAAAATTTTGAATTAAAAACAACGTTTTGAAATGAAAAAAGCACTAATTGATTGAATTTGAAAATCATTCTCATTAATATAATATAAATTTCCCTTTAATTCGTCAAGACATACTTTCATCTTACCCTTTTAACATGGTAAGATGTAGAAAAGTCGGAAAAAGGATGCGGTAAAGATGAGTAATTCGAAGTACTTTCAAACTATTTTAAACGGGACAATTCATGCTTTAAAATCGATTCTACCCATGGATATTGAAGTGAAAACGCCAAGTATTATTTCAGAACCTTTCCAACAGCAGCAAATGGGTGTATTAATTGGCTTAATTGGAGATTTAAAGGGCCGTGTCATCATTGATTCCTCTCCTGAAATATTTAGTGGCATCGGTAATACGATGTTTGGAATGCCGCTTGAGGGAGAAATGTTAGAATCCTTCACAGGAGAATTTGGTAATATGATTGCAGGTAATTTATGTACTACTGTAGGAAAAGAAAGCTTAGAAATTGATATTACACCTCCAACTGTGATGGTTGGCAATACAAAATTGTACGGGTTTGAAAAAGCGTTTGTACTCCCTGTTACAATTCCTAGCATTGGTGCATTAACAGTTCTATTAACAATTGAGGAAGAAGCATAGAATTCAAGAATCTTCAACTGGTCCAAATGATATATCCTATGCTACTGTGTCGAGCATTTATGAATACGTTCTGCGATTTGCATTCGTTGCATCTAAAGGCTTACACAAAATTTTAATTAGTAAAGTTTCTTGAAAAATAAGTAGTTTTGATAAAAATAACGCCAAACTCTATACACTAGAAGCTATCTCAATGACTTTTGAGATAGCTTCTTTTTTATTTAAGCTTATATTTCACACTTTTTTCACACAATCCCCTCCATTGTGTGATTTTTTTCACATCTAAAAAAGATTTATTTTTATATGATGGCAATAAGAAAGATCACTATAAAGCGGAGGAGGAGCAGAAATGGCAAATAAAAAGAAATCCGACGAGAATTTGAAAGGTTCACTCTATGCAGTATTTGGAGTAGGCATCATTATTATCTTGCTTTGGGTGTACTGCTTCGATTTGTTCATCGGACGTTTTTAATCTACTAGGAAAGGACAGAGACATATGCACATACATAAGTATGAGAAGTATTGGCTTGTGTTCGGAGTCACTACTTTAGTAGCATTCCTAATTATTCTCGGCATCGGCGCATTCCATCAAGGCTCACATCCGAACAATGGTAAAAAAACACTAGATTATGAGAAGGTTAAGGAATTTGCGCCTTTTGATAATCCAGGTGTTCATAAAGTGGAAGGTAAAGATTGGGATTATGAGGTTGTTGTTTTAGCTTCTGCATTTTATTACAATCCTCCTGTCATTGAAGTTCCACTTGGAGCAAAAGTTAAATTTATTGCAACAAGTGAAGATGTAATGCATGGCTTTGAGGTTGCAGGTACAAATATTAATATGATGCTTGAGCCTGGTTATATTTCTGAATATGTAACAAAAGTAAATGAAGTAGGCGAGTTTTTAATTGTATGTAATGAGTATTGTGGGACTGGACATACAATGATGCACTCTATGCTAAAGGTGGTGGATCCAAATGAGTCTCAACAGTAATTTGACAATGGATCGGCAGTTAAGCGATAAACAACTTGATCTCCATACCCAAACGAGTCTCAACAGTAATTTGACAAAAGTGGATCGTCGTGATGCGAAGCTAGCAATGGCACATATTTACGTGGCTTTTATCGCATTATTATTAGGTGGTCTTGCAGGATTATTACAGGTTTTCGTACGCTCTGGTCAATTTACATTGCCAGCGGGCATAGGCTATTATCAAATTTTAACTGTACATGGAGTATTACTCGGTCTTATTTTAACAACATTCTTTATTTATGGTTTCCAGATTGCTAGTGTTAGCCGTACTTCAGGGACATTTTCAGCTAGTCAACGACGCCTAGGCTGGATTGGATTCTGGTTAATGACCATTGGCACAGCCGCTGCCGCTGCAATGGTTTTACTGAACAAAGCAACTGTTTTATATACATTTTATGCTCCACTAAAAGCTCATTGGATTTTCTATTTAGGCCTGACATTAGTCGTGGTTGGTTCTTGGGTTGGCGGCGCAGGTCAAATTTTACGATATGTACAATGGCGGAAAGAGAACAAAGGAAGCGGACAACGTAGCCCATTATTATCATTTATGGTTGTTGTAAATAATTTAATGTGGTTCGTGGCAACATTAGGCGTTGCTGTTTCTGTTCTATTCCAGCTACTTCCATGGTCCTTAGGTTTTATCGAACGTGTTGATGTAGCATTATCACGTACATTATTCTGGTACTTTGGTCATGCACTTGTATACTTCTGGTTATTACCAGCTTATATGATTTGGTATGTCATCCTCCCAAAAGTTATTGGTGGGAAAATTTTCTCAGATTCATTAGCACGACTTTCATTTATGTTATTTTTAATCTTCTCTGTTCCAGTTGGGATTCATCACCAATTAACAGAACCAGGGATTGATGGAACATGGAAGTTTATTCAGGTTGTTTTAACATTTGCGGTAATCGTACCATCCTTAATGACAGCCTTCTCTATGTTTGCCATGTTCGAATTACGTGGCCGTGAATTAGGTGGTAAAGGGCTTTTTGGTTGGTTTAAAAAATTACCATGGAAGGATGCTCGCTTCTTTGTACCATTTATCGGTATGGTGTCATTTATTCCTGGTGGCGCAGGTGGTATAGTAAATGCTTCCTACCAAATGAACCAATTAATTCATAATACAATTTGGGTGACAGGACATTTCCATTTAACGATTGCAACAGCCGTTGTTTTAACTTATTTTAGTGCTGCCTTTTGGTTAATACCGCATTTAACAGGTCGTACACTCACAAAATCATTAAATAACCTCAGTAATTTTGCAGGAATTTTATGGGCTGTTGGTATGACAATTATGTCTGGAGCAATGCATATTGCAGGTTTAATTGGGGCACCCCGTCGCTCAGATTACTCAGAATATGGTGGTGCTCAGCAAGCTTATGATTGGATTCCATATCAAATTGCGCAAGCTGTAGGTGGAACTATTCTCTTTATCGCGATACTAGTGATTATTTATATCGTTGTTAAATTAGCTTGGTTTGCACCTAAGGGTGAGGAAGAATTCCCAGTCGGTGACGTACATGAACATAGTGGCCCAACACCAGCTATTTTAGAAAATTTTAAAGTATGGGTTGTTATTTTAGTCGCATTAATTTTATTTGCTTACACAGTTCCAATTATCGATATTATTTCAAATTCACCACCAGGCTCAAAAGGCTATCAATTATGGTAAGAAACAAGCGATTTCTCTGTATTCGAGAAATCGCTTTTTCTTTATAGTTTATATAATTTTGTGTATTTGTCTTGTAGATAGTTTGCTAAATAGTTCGCATTTAAGGCCTCCCCTGTCGCCTCTTGCAGTAATTCAAACGGCTTTTTCAAAGCACCATATTGATGGACCTTATCTGTTAGCCATTCTCGAATTGGAAGGAGCTCCCCCTTTTCCAGCAGCTCATCAAAGTTTGGAATATCTTTATCCATGGCATGCTTCCATTGTGCAGCATAAATCATTCCTAAGGCATAGGAAGGGAAATAGCCAAACATGCCTCCAGACCAATGCATATCTTGTAATACCCCTTGTGCATCTGTCTCAGGTCGGATACCTAAATACTCCTCGTACTTATCATTCCATACTTGCGGGAGATCCTTTGCCTGCAAATTGCCATTAAATAAATCACGTTCGATTTCATAGCGAATCATAATATGTAATGGATATGTCAGTTCATCCGCTTCAATACGAATAAAGGATGGCTCCACCATATTAATGGCACGTAGGAAATCAGCCAATGCTACATCCCCAAACTGTGCTGCTGAAAAGTGCTGTAATCGCTCGTAGTTATGCTCCCAGAACTTTTCATTTCTACCGACAAAGTTTTCATAAAATAATGATTGGGATTCATGAATTCCCATTGATGTACCGGTTGCTAACGGCAAACCATCCAGCTTTTCATCAATATTTTGCTCATACATCGCATGACCACACTCATGAATCGTACCAAAAATCGCTGAGCGGAAATCGTTTTCATCATATTTTGTGGTAATTCGATTATCACCATGATTTAAGCCAATCATAAATGGATGTACACTTTCATCTAAACGTCCTGCATCAAAATCATAGCCAAGCTGTGCTAGCATTTCTAGTGATAGTGCACGTTGTGACTCACGAGGAAAGTGCTTAAACAATACGCTTGTCTCTGGTTTATTGGGTGAAGCTGCGATTTTTTGTACAAGTGACACAATTGTTTTACGTAATTCACCAAAGACATGATCTAACACATCTGTCGTCATATCTGGTTCATATAAATCTAGCAGAGTATTATATGGAGAGCCATTTTTTATACCCCAATAGCCAATAAATTTCTTCTGCCAGCTTATGATTTGTTCTAAATAAGGTAGAAATAATGCGAAATTATCAGTTGCCTTTGCTTCCTCCCAAGCTGTTTCTGCTTTAGATTGAAGAATAACGTATTCTTTATATTCATTTGGTGGTATTTTCTTATTTTGATCGTAATTTTTACGCACTTCCTCTACTAAACGAAGGGTTACGTAATCAAGATCAGCCTTTTTTGACTCTAGTGTATTCAATAAGTCTCCTAATTCTTCACTAGTTTCCATATCAAATAAGGAGGCTGATAATGTTCCAACTACCTCTGAGCGTTGTGCTAATCCCTTTTTTGGCGCTCCTGTACGCATATCCCAATAAATCACATTCAGTGCTTCCTCATAATGCTTCATTTTCTTCACATAGTCTGTAAATTGTTGTACAGTCATGCTATCATCCTCCTTTTTCACGCTATTAGTTTATCATATTTTCGAAAATTTTGTATATTGTGGACTTTGTGGAAGTATAAGAAACAAAGCCCAATCCGTTTTTCGGAAAGGACCTTAATGGAATGTGAACCATTTAGTCATGCATCATAGAAAGTATATGTTCTTTAATAAAGTTCCATCTATCCTTTGGCTGCAACATAAATTCTGATGCAATAGCAACCACCATATTCAGCTTAGGTATACAACAAATTATATTACCTCCATCCCCTATCGCAGAATAAGTAAAGAGGTCAGCATCTTCTCTTAGCCACCATAAAAATCCATAATTGTTTGGGTTCCTCTTCATTGATTCTGTTATCCAATTCTTCGAAAGAATCCTGTTATTCCCCCATTTGCCATTGTTTATATAAAGATAACCGAAACGTGCCATATCACGTGTTGTAAGGGTTAACCCCCACCCTCCTGTAGAAATACCGTTTGGATCATGCACCCAACCTTGCACGTTTTTTCCGAATAAATCATCAAACTCATAGGCCCCCATTTGAAAATCAGGTATTTCTTTCATACCAAGTGGTTTAAACAAATGCTCATTTGCAAAAGCTCGAGCACTTTTGCCTGTGCTTCGCGTTATAATAGCAGAAAGTAAATGGGCTCCAGCAGTAGAGTATTTAAAAGTACCTAAATCTCCCTCATTCCCCATACAATCAAGGATATACGTTACCCAATCCTGTTGTTGACATAGAACATCAAGTGGTTCATGCCAATCCTCAAACGGATAGGGTACTGTCATCGTAAGAAGATGGTGGATTGTAATCTGCTGTTTGTATTGATCTGTAGTAATATATTCAGGGAAAAAATCTAGCACCTTCTGTTCAACGCTTTGAATATATCCTGCATCAATCGCAATACCGATAAGTCCAGATATAACGCTTTTTGTAACAGATGCAACATGCTGGACATCATCTGAACCTTTATCATTAAAATACTTTTCATAAGCTAAATGACCTTCTCTAACAATGACAAGACCATTTATATTGCTATAGTCACTTTTTATTGTTGATTCAAGCTTCGAAAGCTTTTTCCTGTTCATTCTGATTTCTGGCTCAATTTCTTGCCAATTAATAGTTGTTTGCATAGGAACCTCCTGGTATTTTTTTCTTTATAGGAAAATAAACCTCTGTTACATAATTCTCAGGATTCTTTGTTTGGTTTGGATCTGTTATATATACTTCATATGGTGGCAATATCAATTCATAGCCTTCATAATCGATCCACTTCATCAAATTAGCATATACAGAAGTTAATTCTGGGTAAGCTCCCTTTATAATTGATTTAGCACAAAGTCTACCCGGTAAATCTCTCGACCCATTTACAACCTCTTTAATTGGAATAGCAAACTCTGTATCATTGCCAGCAGGATTATAGTCAGGACTATGATAAATCGTCATTGGCTTACCAAGTAATGTAAGCTTCTCCGTTGCAATCTTTTCATATAGCTCATTAAAATACCTGCCATATCCAACTACATAATCATCACTTCTCATCATTAGTCGCTTAAATAAAATATTCATCGGCTTTGTTTCTACAAGCTGTACTTTAATATCATCAAGATATGACATGATCGGTATACCCTTTTCTAAGTCTGAAATATCATGATTTAGTTGTTGTAAAAGATACTCAAACGACTTTAGTTTTTCCTGTATTTCATTCCTTTTGTGATGAAGAATAATACAAAGCTTTTCTTCGGACTGATCCTCCTCTAACTCCAAAATTGTTTTAATTTCTTCTAGCGAAAAATGATAGGATTTTAATCGGTTGATAAAAAGCATTCTTTTTAATTGCTTAATCGAATAATATCGATACCCATTTTCAGCGTTGATCCCATCAGGTTTAATCAACCCAATCTCATCGTAATATCGAAGAGTTTTTGTAGAAACACCACATATTTTCGAAAATTCCCCAATTGATAACACAAAATCACCTCACTCCATTCATTTATACACCTTCCCCTTAGGGCAAAGTCAATCAGGATTTATGTGTATAGCAATCGTTCTATCCATTTTATGATTCTATCCGTCAGTTTTCTTTTTCTATCCACCACTTTTATGATTCTATCCGTCAGTTTTCTTTTTCTATCCACCACTTTAACTATTCTATCCAAAACAAAAGAAGCTCTCCTCATTCAAAAGAGAGCTTCCTATTCTATATAAATTCGGGGAATTTTTACTAGCTTTCAAGTGCAATGTTCGGTTTCCAATCAAACATTTTAGCATCAATTACGCCCCAGCGTAATTGCGTCCGGATTTTTCGAGCTCGCTTGAAAAGCTCCTCTTCAAAATCCGTGACATCCGCCAGGGGCATTATCTTGATTCAATGGGCGTTTGTACGCGCCCATTGAATAGGAAAAAAATTGCATCCATCTTGTCACCTATAGAGGTGAGAGTATTCTGCTGAATCAAGATAAAAATTTATATCGATATATATTGGGGATCTATATATCCATAAGGTAGCATTTAAAAGGGTCTCTGACCTCCCTTATTAAATGTTTTGACAGATGGTTAATACCTGTTGTACGGCCTCTGCTGATTGATGGAGTGCCATTTTTTCTTCATTTGTCAGGTGTAATTCAATGACAGATTCAATGCCATTGCCACCTAATATTGTCGGTACCCCTAAAAATAAATCGTGGTACCCGTACTCTCCTTCTAATAGAGCAATTGACGGAATGATTTTTCGTTGATCCTTCATAATAATTTCGACCATCTGTGCACATGCAGCAGCTGGTGCGTAATAAGCACTACCATTCCCTAGCAACCCAACGATTTCTCCGCCGCCTTTTCGTGTGCGTTCCACGATTTGCTGGAGTCTGGCTTGTGGAATTAGCTTTTCTAATGGAATACCACCAGCATAGGAATAGCGAATTAATGGCACCATTTCATCTCCATGCCCACCTAATACGAAGCCTGAAACATCCTCTGGGGCAATTTGAAGCTCTTGCGCGATAAAAGTGTTAAAACGCGCTGTATCTAATACACCTGACTGACCAATGATTCTATTTTTGGGGAAGCCTGTTTCTTTATAACAGACATATGTCATTGCATCAACGGGGTTACTCAATACAAGGACGATACTGTTAGGTGCAAAGTGCTTAATTTGTCTTGATACTTGTTGAATAATTTTTGCATTCGTTGTAACTAAATCATCTCGACTCATGCCTGGTTTACGAGGGATACCTGCTGTAATTATGACAATATCAGCACCGGCAATATCCTCGTAATTGCTTGTCCCTTTAATGGACACATTAAATTTTTCAATGGGACCTGTTTGTAATAAATCCAACGCCTTTCCCTTTGTTGGATTTTCTGCATCTGGAATATCTAGCAGGACAACATCACCTAGCTCTTTTTGTGCTAAAAATAGACTTAATGTTGCGCCAGTATGACCAGCTCCGATAACAGCTATTTTACTTTTACGAAATGCCATTATGCTTCACCCCGATTATCTGTCGCCTGAATTGCTTCGGTTGTTTTTTTAGCACGTGTTGTAGGTGTAGAAGCTAGCTTTTTCTTCGGTGCCTCTGGTCCTTTAATCATCTGAAAAACATCTTCATCAGGTCTCGGAATAACATGAGCACCTAATAATTCTCCAACACGTCTTGCTGCCTCTTTTCCAGCCTCAACTGCTGCCTGTACAGAGCCAACATCGCCCTTCACGACAACTGTAACAATCCCACCATCAACAAATTCTTGCTTAACAATAGTGACATCAGAAGCCTTTATCATCGCATCGGCTGCTTCATAAGATCCAACTAATCCTTTAGTTTCGATCATTCCAATTGCGCTACTCATTTTCCTCACCTCGCATCACTTCAGTAGAATCAATAATACCTATGACAACTGCATCGATTGGTAACGGATTTTCTTTCATAATATAGCGTGATGATCCGCCACTTGTAATGAGCACATCATCACCGATACCCGCTCCTATTCGATCAGCTGCAACAATTTCTGTGCGAATCGGCTGTTGATTGGAGTCTATCGGTTGAATGATTAGAAGTTTTAAACCATTCAGCCCCTCCTCCTTACGCGTTGCCCATACACTGCCTATCACTCTTCCCATTTGCATGAACTTCACCCTCTTTATGCTACACAGATTGTCTTCTTACTCTGAACGGATTGTTAATGTTTTATTTAATTCTCGCAACTTATCATAAGCCAATGCAGTCACAATGGTTTTCTTTGGTACGACAATTTCTTGCGCATCTATTTCTAACACTTCTATTTGTGAAAGTAGCTTTTTGTCATAATGATAGACAGATGGTTGCTCTACTTTCTGTACGGCTGAAGACTGCTCTTTCATAGGTTTTGGCTGCTCATTTACTTGATGATGAACGATTTCAGCATGTGTTCCTTGTTGAATTAAACCTGCATTGGCTTCATCTGTATCAATATGCATCTCTAATCGATAACGCTCTGACACACGGATGACCACATTCGATAAAATAATTGGGCGAATACCTTCTACCTTAATTTGTACAGACTGTCCATCTATTACATTGAATCTCGCACTATCCGCAGGGGACATATGGATATGTGCCTGTGCAATAATAAGACCTTCATGTAACACAACACTTCCCTTTGGACCAATCAATGTAACAGGACTAGAGCCTTGTGTATCTCCTGAAATTCTTAATGGAGGTTTGAGCCCTAATTTCATGGCATCTGTCCAGCTCACTTCCACTTGAGATAATGAACGAGCAGGACCGAGAATACGTACACGCTCAATCGATCCTTTTGGACCTGCAACCACGACTGTTTCCTCCGCAGCGAATTGCCCTGGCTGTGAGAGTTCAAATTTAGGTGTTAGCTGATAATTTTCACCAAATAGCTGTTCCACCTCTGCTTGCGCAAGATGAACATGACGTGCGGATACACCAATCGGAATTTTACCGTCATGTGGAGGGGAAGATTGATTTTTTAAAACTTGTTGCAGAACTTCTTCCACAATTTTTTGCACTAAATTATCTTGCATCCTGCCTCCTCCTTACGATAATACTTTTACTAATTTTCCCTGTGCCTGCTGTTCAATAAAACCAGCATTTGCTTCGTCTGTATCAATATGCATTTCAAGACTAAAATCATTTGAAACGCGTACGACAACACCACGGAATGTAACAGGTCGATCACTGACTACTTCCACAGAAACTAATTCATTATTTTGTACTTCCAATGCTTTAGCATCTTCTTCGGTCATATGAATATGTGCTTGAGCAATGATAACACCTTGTTGAATAACTAACTCTTTATCTTGGTGAATTATTTTAATGCCTGCAGAGTTGTCAATATTACCTGATTGTCTTAAAGGAGGTGTTACACCTAGCTTCATTGCATCTGTTCGGCTTACTTCCAATTGTGTTGCTGGTCTTACTGGACCCAGTACACGGACATTATGAATAATGCCTTTAGGTCCCTCAATCGAGACACGCTCTTTCGCAGCAAATTGCCCTGGCTGTGATAGGTCAAATTCCTTTGTCAGTGTTGCATTTGGACCAAAAAGCACTTGTAAATCCGCTTCACTTAGATGGATATGACGAGCCGAAACGGCCACTGGAAATGTTTTTGTCGCTGTTGTCACATTAGCCACCTCTATATCTAGTTATTGTTTCGTAACATTACAGGACGAGAGCTGTCCTTTGTTTAGATCAGCTCTCATCCTGATCAATTTCGCCTTGGCGTAATTGTAGCTGCCTCTATGCTTTCGTTACAAAAAATATTTGTTGCTGTCGCTTCGCTTTCGCACAGTAAAAAATTGCTGATGAAGATAAAATTAAGCTTCAGCTTTTGGTAAAATCATTTCTAATTCGTGATGTGGACGTGGGATTACATGTACTGATAATAGCTCTCCTACACGTTGTGCTGCTGCTGCACCTGCATCTGTTGCTGCTTTTACCGCACCTACATCTCCTCGTACTAGAACTGTTACGATACCGCCACCAACATGTACTTTTCCTACTAAGTTAACGCTTGCCGCCTTTACCATTGCGTCTGCTGCTTCAATTGCTCCTACTAAACCTTTTGTTTCTACCATTCCTAATGCTGTACTCATTTGTCATTCCTCCAAATTATTTATTTTGTAATGTGATTTGTTTTAATACCTGATCAACGATTTGTTGAACCATTGTTGTATCGAGAGCAGGCTCTTGTGATACAACCGACTCGACAACGGACTGTACTTCAAACTCTGGTTTTGGCACTTCTACATCTTTAATGCCATAGGCCATGCGTTTGATATTTAAAAGATGTCTTGCTGTAATGTTATCCGACGTGATATTTCCGCCAAATGTACCACAGCCTAATGTAAATGATGGTGCTAACCCTGTTGTGCCACCTACTGCACCGATAGATGATAATGTATTGACTACAATACGTGAGACAGGTAATTCAACAGAGAATTGTTCAGCTAATGCTGCATTTTCAGTGTGAATCGAGCATGAATGTCCACGTCCACCAATATTTAATAGGTCAATCATGACTTGCTTCGCTTCTGTACTGTTTTCTACAATATAGAGAGCAAAGATTGGTGATAGTTTTTCAAGCGAAAACGGAATATTTTTACCAATCATCGTTTCCAACCCAACAAGTACTTTTGTATCTTCTGGTACAGTGATGCCAACTGAATCTGCTAAGCAAGTAGCTGATTTACCGACGATTTGTGGATTTACCTTTCCAGGAACAGGGGAAATCAATTTTTCCATTTTAGCTTTTTCTTCAGCATTTAATAGATAGGCACCGTTTTTCTTTAATTCCGACTGTACTTGTTCAGCAATCACCCTATCCACAATAAGGGCCTGCTCTGTTGCACAAATCGTGCCATTATCAAATGATTTACTTTGCACAAGTTGACGCACGGATTTTTGAATGTTTGCGGATTTTTCGATATACGCTGGAACATTTCCTGGTCCTACGCCATAGGCTGGTTTTCCTGAACTATAGGCAGCTTTCACTAATGCTCCGCCACCAGTCGCTAGAATTAAGTGAATATCTGGATGCTTCATTAGTTGCTGCGTAGCCTCCATTGAAGACATTGTTAAGCATTGCAATAATCCTTCTGGTGCACCTGCCTTCTCAGCAGCTACTCGACAAACATCTAACGCCTCTTTTGTACATTTCACGGCATATGGATGTGGACTAAGCACTAAACCATTTCTTGTTTTCAATGAGATTAGCGTTTTAAAGATGGCTGTAGATGTTGGATTCGTCGTTGGCACAATACCTGCGATGACCCCAAAAGGACTCGCAATCTCTGCCACTTTTTTTATCCGATCATAGCCTACAATACCAACCGTTTTTAATTCTTTAATATCTTCATAGACATCTCGTGAAGCTACTTCATTTTTCATTTTTTTATGATTAGGGATACCCATCCCTGTTTCCTGCACAGCCATTTTTGCTAAACGGTCTGCTTCCTTAAAGGCAGCATCTGCAACAGCCTTCACAATGTTGTCTACTTGCTGCTGTGAAAATTGCATGTAGGCAGCCTGTGCAGTATTAGCATGTTTAACGGCATCTCGCATTTCTTGAATTGCTAATAAATCTTTGTCTAACGTGGCCATAAAGCCGCCTCCTTTCTAAATCACTGGATTTCTAGCTATATTTTCAATAGCTTCTCTGAAAGCATTTGCCGCAGCCTCGCAAGATGATTGACTACCACTTAATAGGCCGCCACCAAAATTGGTTTCAGACGGAGGGCCAAAGAAAACCTTTAACTCTACATCTGCCGCCTTTAATGCTGCATCTAATCCAATTACTGCCTCTAGTGGCGGTGCGATTAAATAGGCAAGTGGTGTGCCAACATTTACATCCGCCAACTCGGCAAGATATGTCCCACAGCTTGCCACTGTATGGGCAAATAGGGCATGATTTTCATTGTTATTAATCGCCTCGAAGTACGTATCAAACTCAATTTTTTGTTGAATAGCATCAAGACCGCTACGAATCTCATCCGGAGAGCTTCCAGCAATGATGCCAATCATTTCACCTGACAATGGGCCAGATGCATGAGCTGCTCCCGCATAGAAACTTTTCGCATAGACAACATCAACATCTGCCTTTTTCGTTGCTTCATCAATGGCAACATACCCAACATCATCAATTGTCAATGTGACAAGCCCAATGCTATGGTGATAAGGCTTTAAATCTAGCTGTTCTGCTAATTCACTATTCACTCTTGGAATGGTTTGCATCGCCAAAATTTGTGCCATTATTTTTTGAGGTATCATCTTTTGGCCCCCTAACCTTCTTTAGCGACAAGATCTACGCCGCTTGCCTGGTATTGCAGGATTTTTTGTACGACTGTACCTAGATACGCTCCAGCCTCTAATGGTGGAATACCACCTTTGTGAATGTTTGAAATCACCATTCGCTCAGCCTCCACTGTGCCAATTCTCGGCTTATAGCATAAGTAAGCACTCATCGATTCAGCTGATACAAGTCCTGGACGCTCACCAATTAAATAAACAATGACCTCTGGCTGTAAAATCTCACCAATCTCATCCATTAGTGCTACGCGCCCTTTATCAATATAGAATGTCGTACCAATTTCAATATTTAAATTGCTAAGACTTTGCTGTAGCGCTAAATAAACATCTTGCACATTTTCTTCAATCGCACTAGCACTTAACCCATTTGAAATAATAATTTGAACCTTTGGATTTTGTTTGCATTTGGATTGAATCAATGCTTTTCCTTCATCTGATAAACGGCGACCTAAATCTGGCCTTGTAATGTACTCTTCCTTATCTGTTACCTTCGTTGTCACTTGAAAGACATTCAGGTTTTGTAACAGCCCTTCTGTTACCTCACCATATACTGCATCAACTGCTGCTGCATGATCGAGTCGGAATTTTAACCAAGTTTTTGTTTTAGGTCTTGTTCCAGCTCTGCCAACACCAATTCTTGCAGGGGTATGCTGTTTAGCTGCTTGTACACTTTCAGACACTTCATCAGCTTCAAAGCTAAAGGGTTGAATAGCTGCTCCGTTATAAGGAGGATCAAAGTAATTTGCCTGGACGTGCGAACCCCCTGACTGGAACGATTCATGATGATAAAGCTTAATTAATGGTTCATTTGTTTGGATTAGACTTGGAACTTCCTCTTGTAGGTTTGTTGCCGTATCATAAAATTTTATAAGTGTATCCTTTGGTTCCTCAGCATCTACAGTTGTTTGATTTGTAGATTTATCTGACACATTATTCCCCAGCTTCTCTACCACAAGCTGTGTAATCATTGATACTAATTGTTCATTCAATGGACTCACCTACCTTTCAAATAAAGATAAATCGCCAGCTCTTGCTGAAAGACGACCATTTTCATAAATGCCCATTTTCTCAAGCCATGCTAAAAATTCAGGCGCTGGTTTTTTACCAAATGTTTGAAGTAATGTAGCAACATCATGGAAGCTCATTGACTGATAGTTCAGCATGACATCATCGCCCATAGGTGCAGCAATAATGAAGTTGACACCAGCCGCTGTGAGTAAAACACTTAAATCCTCAATATCATTTTGATCTGCCTTAATATGGTTTGTGTAACAAATGTCAACACCCATTGGAATGCCATGCATCTTACCCATAAAGTGGTCTTCTAAACCAGCACGTATAACCTGTTTGTTATTGTATAAATACTCAGGTCCAATAAAGCCTACAACCGTATTAACGATATAAGGATTAAAATGTCTTGCAAATCCATAGTTACGTGATTCAAGGGTTACTTGGTCAATTCCCATATGTGCCTCTGCTGAAAGCTCAGATCCTTGTCCTGTTTCAAAGTAAAATAAATTCGGACCAGTACCAGTGCCCTGCTTCTTCACAAGCTCCTCTGCTTCCCTAATTAAGTCAGCAGAAATACCGAAGGAACGGTTAGCTATTTCTGTTCCAGCAATACTTTGGAAAATCATATCTGCTGGAGCGCCCTGCTTAATGGCCTTCATTTGTGTTGTGATATGTGCCAACACACAGTTTTGCGTAGGAATCGACCAATCATTGATAAATTCTTTTGTAGCAGTTAATACTTTTTTGACACTTTCAACAGAATCATCCACTGGATTTATGCCAATAACAGCATCCCCAATACCATAGGACAAACCTTCTTTTAGGGAGGCAATAATACCGTCTATATTGTCTGTTGGATGGTTGGGCTGTAATCGAGATGAAAGGGTGCCCTTTTGTCCGATGGTAATATTACAAGTTGACAGTATTTCTACTTTATTGGCTGCATGGACCAGGTCTAGATTGGACATAAGCTTAGTAACAGCAGCAATAATTTCAGAATTCATGCCTTTGCTTAAACGCTTTAATTCACGATCACCTGTATCATTCGATAAAATATATTCGCGAAGCTGCTCGATACTCCAGTTTTTGATTTCTCCGTATATTTGCTCATTTATGTCGCCCTCAATAATGCGTGAAACCTCATCATTTTCTTGCGGCACTAATGGATTTTCTCGGATATCCTTTACTAAAAGCTCACTTAGCACCGCCTTTGCTGCGATACGTTGTTGAACGGTTTCAGCTGCAATACCAGCCAGCTGATCGCCTGATTTTTCTTCATTGGCCTTAGCCATGACATCTTTTAATGATTTAAAATTATATTTTTCTCCACCAAATATCACTGATAGATTCACATTCATCCTCCTTACTTTGAGTGGAAGGCAAGAGTTTTCACAACAACAGGAACAACGCCAGATGGCAGAACCTCTCCTATGTCGATGTAATCACCTGTCTCCACTTTGATTTGATCGATGCAAATAATTGGAACCGTTGAATTAATTGCCTGAATGGTTTGTCCAATAATCTTTGCATAATCTGATTGAATGACTATGATAATTGGTATTTCCTTGGAGCATCTTGTTGCCAAGTGCTGTAAAATGGCCTCGCCTAATGCATGTACATCATGAAAGCTTAAATACGGTAATTCGCTAAAATAGAGGGCAAATGGTGAACGATTGCCCTGTGTGGAAAATAAGGCATCTGCTCTCTCCACTGCCATCTTCACCGTCTCATCAAATGCTTTTGTAGCTGTATTCATATGGCAATTGAACACTGGCACATTTTTCAGTGGTAGTACATCTTCATCCACCTGAATGGTTGCCCCGCTTATTTCTGTTGTTTGCATACCTGCACCCGTTACCGTAGCTCGAGCAGTTTCTTCAGGCTGTAGCCATAAAAATGATTGTAGCTGCTCGTGCTGTACTAACATTTTCGCTAAACTTTCGCCGATATCATCATACTGACGCTGTGTACAATCATTTTCATAGATACAGGAAGCTACACCACCAGAAAAGACAATAGCGTCAACTGGCTTAACCCAGTTAGGTAAATGGCCTAACAGTAATGGATGGTGCTCATCTGTTAATTGACCATTTAGCGTTTTTACTAATGTGCTTACCAATTCTTGAATAAGCTGTGCCACACGAGCATCGCTAGCTGAATCACCAAGCTGTAAAGGGTGTGACCACTTTCCCATTAGCTTCTTAATCGGTGGTGAAATCGATTGAATTCTCCCATTATGAAATTCTATGAGTCTACCACCAACATGAAGTGTGCATGTACCAATAACCTCACCAAACTGCATAACTGCAATATTCGCGGTACCGCCACCGATATCAATATTCGCAATAACTTTCGCAGTATTTTTTGATTGTTGCACTGTACCTGCACCTTTAGCAGCAATAATTCCTTCCAAATCAGGACCGGCAGTTGCCACTAAAAAATGACCAGCTGAGTCCGAAATTGCGTGAATAACCTCACTGGCATTTTCCTTCGTAGCAGATTCACCTGTAATAATAATGGCTCCTGTAGAGATTTCTGCTGGTGAGATTTGAGCAAGTTGATATTGCTGAAATATAAATTGTTCGATCTTTGCCATATCAATAATTTCGTGATTGATAAATGGCGTTTTAATAATAGGACTTTGATGTAACACCTTTTTTTCAATTATTTCGATCCGTGGCACATGCGTTATCCCTGCAACATTTTTCAACAGAAAACTACTAACAACCATTTTTGTTGTACTAGTTCCAATATCAATACCTGCACTATAAATTTTTTCTGTCTTCAACTTACTCCTCCCTCTCGCCGCTAAGAGCTATATATGAGATAAGGACTATCACGATCCTTGACAAATTGGCGAATTTCTTCGTTAGTATTGAGCTGAATTAATGGTGCAATCAACTCAATACCAAGATTTTGCCATGAAGAAGTTTTGACAATAGGACCATGTGTCATGACATTTTGTAATAATGCTGTTGCTCTATCAACATCTGCAAGAGGCGCATCGATTTTTGTAATCACGCCAATTTGAATCTTTGGAATGCCTAAACTAAATTGTGGGGGAAAAACACTTCTCGATGACGTGGCATCCTGCAAATAAATCACATGTGTTACTTCAAGTGATGTCGCCATAATATTTCTGTAATACATTGGATTTTCAATATATTCTCCGGGCGTATCTACAATCCAGTCATTAAAAACGAGAGCTTGCGTTTTTTCGGCTTGTCTATCTTTCCCTAATAATGCATTCATTAGCGTTGACTTACCTGCTTGCACACCGCCTATTATCATTACTCGATTTTTCATACGGAGCACATCCTATGACTTCGTTATTTTTGATGGTGTATAGCCTAGCTTTTCTGATAAAAAACGGTTAATTTCTAACATCGCCATTTCCACCTCAGAGACACTACCAACAATCACTAGACTGCCTGTAAAGCGATCTAAAAATCCTAGTTTTACATTGGCTGACTTTGTGGCTAAATCACCAGCAATAATCACTGTTTCACTAGGTGTACATGTCATAATGCCAAGCGCACCTGCTTCTTGAATACCAAGCTTTTGAAACATATCAGGATCTGGATTTGCGATTAGATGACTTAATGTTAGTTGCTTACCGGGCACAAACTCCTGTATAAACCGCTTTTTTTCTTCACTCACACGTCATCACCTCTTTCTTCAAATTATTAAGACTTATTGTCTGTTAGGTATTCTCCTTCTTTGATAATGCCTGCCTTGCGATCTTCCTGTTCCAATCTTAAAGCTGTTGGTACAGACAATTTATAGGCTAGAATAATCGCAATCACACCAGCTAAAAACTTCCCAGCGATAACAGGTAAAATAATGGTTGGCTGAAAGTTAGCCGTAAACGATAAATGATCTCCAAGTAAAAATGCCGAACACACCCCAAAGGCAATATTAATGACTTTATCTTTTGGTGGCATATGACGAATCAGTGTAAACATTGCTAAGATATTAGCAATTGTTGCCAAAATACCGGCACTTCCTACTGATGATAAGCCTAATTTTTTCCCTGCTGCTTCTAAAGGTTTAGAGGCATATTTTCTTATTAAGTACACCATCGGGAATGCACCCGCTAGCATAATACCGATGTACCCAGCTGTTTCTAACGCTCGGAATTGATCGATCTCATCTGCCATAATCGGATCAAAGCCCCATGCTCCAAAAACCTTCGTAAAGATTCCTGTGAAAATTTCTACAATAGAGAACACCAGTACAAGCTTGATACCAGCATCCATAACGCGCCCAAAAATCATGAAGCCCTTAATCATGCCATTTGGAATTAACTTTAGTCCTAACGCAATTAAGATAACGAAAATAAATAAAGGCAATAAGTTGATTAAAATTTGTAACACAGAAATAGCAAATACATATGTTGGTGCCTCAGTTGTACTAATTACTTCACGAACCTCTGTATTGAATAGCACAATCATGATAGATGAAATAAATGCTCCAATTGGAATTGTTAAAACGCCGGCCATAATACCTAATGCCATATATTTATGATCACGTTTATCTAACATCGCAAGACCCATCGGAATTGAGAATACAATGGTTGCCCCTGACATAAACCCAACAACTAGAGCCATTACCCATCCCTCATATGACTCTTTTAAAGCATTTGCTAATTGATAGCCTCCCATGTCCGAAGCTAAAATAGTTGTCGCTGCAATGGCAGGATCTGCACCAATTAACTCAAAAATTGGACTAATAAAATGACTAATAAACCATGTTAAGTAAGGTATAGCAGCCATGATCCCTGCTGCTGGGACGAAAATATGACCAACTGTATGGATACCATTCATAAATTCCTTACCAATCCCATACTCAGCATCTCGAATCGCTCCGATTGCCCCTAAAACAGCACAAATCATAATAATATAAACGATGATCGTTCCTATCATTGCCATCCTACTCATCACCCCTTTGTTTTTGATAAATCTATATAAAAAAAGACGCATTAAAGAAGAAATCTCTTTAAAGCGTCTTTGCTTCAACTATTTACTTGTAAGGTATTAATAATTCGTTTCGCGATCGTCACCATTTCCTGTTGAGTCTGCATGCTTTCATTTCGAATTTTTTTATACGCCTCGTCCTCGCTAAGATTTTCTGACTGCATCAGTAAACCTTTTGCACGTTCGATAATTTTGCGTTTTTCTAATTCTGTTTGTTTATGCAGTAATTCTCCGTTTAAACGGTTGAATTTATCAATTTGATGAAATGCTACTTCCAACGCTGGAAGGACATTTTTCTCAGAAAACGGTTTCATAACATATCCTAAAATATTATCTTGCTTCATGTATAGAAGCAATTCTTTTTCACTATACGCTGATATAAATAGCACTGGAATTCCCAATTGCTGTTCAATAATTTTGCTAGCCTTTAATCCGTCTAGCTTGGGCATTTTAATATCCATTAGGATTAACTGAGGCTTATGTGCAAAAGCCAGCTCAATTGCCGATTCTCCATTGTTTGCTTGTGCCACTACCTCGTAGCCATTATCTTCAAGCATAAATTTTAAATCAATAGCAATTAGTGACTCATCTTCAACAATCATTACTTTCCTAGTCATTTAGGATAAATACCTCCTCACTTACAGGAAACTGAATTTGAGTATGTGTACCTTCTTCACTAGGGATAATTGTAAATGTGCCAGCTAAATCATATTCAACAAGTCTTGTTATTATCTCCATACCAAACGATGCCTTCACCTCTTGCATCCCAACGCCGTTGTCAGAAATATGAAGTGAAATGACGGAAGCATCCTGTAAAAATTGAATGTCGATTGTACCTTCCTCACGACCAACAAAAGCATATTTCAATGCATTTTGTAGTAGCTCACAAATGATTAACGCGAGAGATACAGCCTTCTTCGAATGACAGAATAACTGAATGTCTTCGTGATGAAAGACTAATTGAATGGATGGTGTATTGGATGTTCCCACCATCTTATGTCCAATTTTCTTAGATAACGCGATAACGTCTACTTTCTCTTCCGCATTATCCTCATTCTCTAAAATTAGTTCATAGACCGATGAAATACTATATATTCGATTTAATGCCTCTTGAAAAGCACTTGCATTGGAAGCTGACAAGTCATTTCGCATTTGCAAACGCAATAGGCTTGTAACTGTTTGTAAATTATTCTTTACACGATGATGAATTTCTCGGATAGCAAATGTTTTCATCATCAGTTCATTTTCTTTCAGCTTTAGCTCTGTTAGATCATGAATAATGAGAAGTGTTACTTTATCATTTTGACTGCGAATAGGAATTTTTTTCACAATGAAGGATTTACGATCAATCGTAATTTCTAAGAAAAAAACATCATCGCCTTTATCATAAACCTCTTGTAAAAATGGCAAAATCTTATTCAATGCAACATTGTCAAAACGTTCCAACCCCGAAAGCTCTGAAATAAATCGATAGCCTGCAGGATTACTATAAATTACTTTGTTCTCATGATTAGTAAGAATAATAGATTCTACTAACAAATCAGAAACGACTGGTATTGGTTGAGTATTTGGTTCTACAATATGCTCAATTAAAGCAAAGGGCATATTTTGAAAATCATCTTTCGGTGTTGTTTTCATTTCCACCTTTTTTTCCTGAATTAACACGGCAATAACCTGTTGCTCGTTATTAAAGAGAGGGACAACATTTTGTTCAACAGTTATACCTTCTTGTGTGATGGCTCTAGAAATGGATGATTTTTCTTTATTTTTAAAAGCAGCAAATACTGCTGGCTCAAAACTCTCAAAAACAAATTTTCCAATAACAGACTTTTCGTATAAATGTCTTTCTTTTTTGGGGAATGCTTCTGCCACGACAATTGCATGTGGTAGGTTTTCCAACATACAATCTATAAACATATAGCAATCTGTCAATTCTGCATAATAGGATAGTGTAGTTTCTATTTCTAATAGCTTGTCTATATCTGTTGAAGATAAGTTTGTATATTGACTACACAATGTTCGAATGTTCGACAGGTTCAACACCCCTATCATAGAATAATCAAACTTGAAAATGACTATTCATAAAATTTCTTGTCATCATTATAAACCTTTTGCAAAATTATTTTCAACAAAAAAAATAATTTATTTTAATAATTTTCGTTGCATTACAAAGAACTATATAGCTTAAAAGAGAAATATTCAACACTTTTTTCATTTCCATCTACATACCATGTCATTTTTACTATTTTAATATAACAAAAAGCAGGCTTGCAAACTTAAGCAAACCTGCTTTTTTCTTACTTTATTTCTGGTGTAACAGCTAAAATATTTTCAAACGTTTTACGCTGTGAAACCTCTTGTTCATTTAATAAAATATGAATATCCCCATGATCGTTTGAAGTACGAATTAAGCGCCCCATTCCTTGCTGTAAACGCAATTGCATAAATGGTAATTCTACCTCTTCATACGGATTTTCTGCAAACGTACGTTTTGCGTCAAATAATGGATCATGTGGTGGGAAAGGCAAGTCATAAATAATGACACGTGTTAATGCCTCCTCTGGTAAGTCAAGACCCTCCCATAAATGATAGGAGCATAATATTTTGACGGTACCATCCTGGAAATCACGAACAATGGCGGAAAGCTCACGATCTCCTTCAAAAGCCATATACATCCGTTCCATAAGTGGTAATTCAGCTTTAAAATCTACCATAGCTTGTTTGGATTTAAATAATATTAACGTTTTTTCTCCATCACGTAAAAGCTGTTGAACACGCGATGTCTTCTCCTTTTGAGAAAGCTCATGTAAATAAATTCGCATGACTTCTTCATAGTCAAAAGGCGATGGAACAGAAAATGATTGATAGTCCCGAATTCCTAAGCTATAGGAAATATATGAAAAATCCTTATTAACAGACAATGTCGCTGATGAAAAGACAATTGGAAGTTTTTTAGAGAATAATTTTTCTGCTAAAACTTCTGTAATAAGTCGTGGCATGATAACGAGTGTTTCTTCCCCGTCTGTTTCCTCTAACCAATCAACAGCATCACCCTGCGCAATAAAAATACGTAAGGATGCTTGGTATTGTTCTAAATATTCCTCAGCCATATTCAATTCGTATTCTGGAATCATATACATCTCTGATTCAAAAACAAATTCTTCGAGTAATGTTTCTACATCGTCAACTAATTGTTTTCCATACTTTAATAGTGTTGGCGATTTATTGATACGTTTACGCTCCTCTTTAGAAGCAACTAAATCATCACGAAGCTGATCGAAAAATAACTCATGATCATCTTGTAGTTTTTCCATCGCATACAGTGTCCGCTCTCGCACACCATCTACCATTAAACGTTCTAGAAGTTTAACTATTGTTGTCGCCTGCACTTTATACGTCATTGCTTTTTGAGCAGCATATTCTAATAGATGCCCCTCGTCTAGCACAATCATAGATACTTCTGGTAATAGCGCCAATTGCCCTTCACGCTCACGGGATTCCTTTGTAGCCAAATGCTCCATCAAGAAATCTTGTGAACATATAATAAGATCCGTGGATTTACGATAATGTGCACGATGTAGTGTTTGACCACATCGATTTCGTTGATCACATACAGAGCACTGCATAATGGCATTATAGTTCACCTTTTGCCAATCCTCATCACTGACTGTTGGATAATCACTACGCTCTCCATAGGGCTGAATGGCAATCATCGATCCTTGAGCATATACACCATCAGGTATAGAAAATGCAATATCATCAATCCATTCATCAGTCTCTACTTTTTCTGCCTCTTCAAAGCGCTTTAGGCATAAATATTGATCTCTTGATTTTGCTAAGCGCACATCAATGTCAAGCCCTAACGTTTTCTGTAATTTATAAATATCTCCGCCCTCTTTTACTAGCTGGTCGATTAAAGTTTCATCCGCACAGGCAATAAGGGCTGGTTTACCAGTATAACGTGCATAGGATACAGCTGGTAGAAGATAAGCAATCGTTTTCCCAGTTCCTACACCCGCCTCAGCAAAAAGCACATTTTTTTCTTTTAAAGCCTGCTCTATTTGATAGGCCATAAAAATTTGCTCATCACGGCATTCAAAGCCTTTTTCAGGTAATTCATCATAAAGGACGTCGCCCATCCAGTCACCTAATGACTCAAAAAACGAACGATCCTTTGTTAATGCAAAAGGTAAAGATTTACGCAATTGACGTTCCCCCTCTAACTATCTGGTCCTATTATACGCGACGAAACGGAAGATAAGAAAAAAATCTTATCTTCCGTTATCATTGTTTAATCTCTTTTAGACTTTTGTCCCCAGAATTGATAATAATTCGTTTCAATGAAACCATTGAATAATTTACGTTTCTTCGTCGCTTGACGACCATACAATTCCTCAAAGTTTTTCATGGAGGACAACATATACACAGACCAGGTTGGATAGCTCTTCATGATTGTTCCCAAGTCACGAATCACCTGCTCTACAACTTCAACATCACCAATACGTTCACCATATGGCGGATTGCCAATCATAACGCCGTCTGTAAGCTGTGTCGTAAAATCACGTGCTTGCATTTGCTTAAACGTAATTATTTCACCAAAGCCAGCCTCAAGTGCATTTTCTTGCGCAATACTCACCATACGATGGTCAATATCGGACCCAAAAATTTCCAAAGGTTGCTCATAATTCGCTAAGCTGTCTGCCTCGTCCCGTACTTCGTCCCAGATTTTCGCCTTCATCCATGGCCAAGCCTCTGAAATAAATTCACGGTTATAGCCGGGTGCAATATTTTGCCCAAGCATAGCAGCCTCAAGAGCAATCGTGCCCGAACCACAAAATGGGTCTACGAACGGTCGATTCGGATTCCATTTTGAAATTTGCACAAGAGCAGCCGCTAATGTTTCTTTTAATGGCGCCTCACCTTGTGCTTGACGATAGCCACGCTTATGTAGCCCAGCACCGGATGTGTCAATAGTAAGTGTAGCCATATCTTTTAAGATTGAAACTTCAATTTTATAGGTAGCACCGGATTCGTCCAAAAACCCTAAACGCTTATAGTGCTGCTTCATACGCTCTACAATTGCTTTTTTTGTAATTGCCTGGCAATCCGGTACACTGAATAATTTTGATTTGACAGACTTGCCCGATACTGGAAAAGCTGCATCTACTGGCAGGTATTTTTCCCACGGTAAAGCCTTGACACTTTCAAACAATTGCTCAAAAGATGTTGCAGGAAATTGACCCACAACAATTTTTACACGATCTGCCACACGTAGCCATAAGTTTGTTCGTGCAATGGCTGTTTCATCACCTTCAAAATAGACTTTTCCATTATCTACTGTTGTTTCATAGCCAAGTGCCTTGACCTCTTGTGCAACAATCGCCTCTAAGCCCATCGCAGCTGTTGCTACTAATTTATAATTTGCCATATGCTAATTCCTTCCTTGATGCTCAATTTCCCAATACTCCATAAATTCAATTAGCTCATTTAATGGTAATGGTTTGCTGTAATAATAGCCTTGAATAATATCACAGTTCATTTTACGTAGTATATCCACTTGTTGTGCCTGTTCTACACCCTCAGCAACCACTTTCATTTTTAGGCGGTGGGACATTTGGATAATCGCATCCACTACAGCCTGTTTTTCATCGAGCGAGGCAATATGTTGAATAAAGCTGCGATCAATTTTTAAACAATCAAGCGGGAATCGCACTAAATAGCTCAGAGATGAATAGCCCGTTCCAAAATCGTCAATTGAAATTTTAAAGCCCATTTTTTTAAGTCGCACTAGCTTGCTAATTGTTTCGTTCGCACTATTCATAACCGTGCGTTCTGTTACTTCTATCTCAAAATTGTTTGCAGACATATTGTAACGCTCTAATATCGCTTGAATCGACTCCAAAAAGTTTTGTTGTTTAAAGTGAATGCTTGATATATTGATGGCAATAGGTAACTTGCGTCCATGCTGTTGCATCTCAATTACTGCCTCACAAGCTTTTTCTATAATGACTTCGCTTAATGGAATGATTAATCCCGTTTCCTCGGCATATGGAATAAATTCTGCTGGCGATACAAACCCTAGCTGTTCATTATTCCATCTTACTAGAGCCTCTATGCCCTGAATCTGTTCATTTTTAACAGATATTTTCGGTTGAAAATGAAGGTCAAATTCACGATTTTTAATAGCTTTTCGTAGTTCTGAATCCAATAATAACACGCGCTGTGAATCAGTTTGTAATTCTTTAAAATAAAACGAATAGCCGTTAAGACCATTCTTTTTTGAATAGGTCATTGCTTTATCTGCACAATGAATTAATTGCTCTGTAGTTTCGCCATCTACTGGATACATACTTACACCGACACTTGTAGAGATAAAAACATTCTGCCCATTTATATCCAAAGGCTTTTCAATTATACCAATAATTTGCTCAGCAAATTTTGCTGCTTCTTTAACATTTTTTACATTGGTTAACGTAATAATAAACTCATCGCCACCGTACCTTGCAATGATATCTTTATTTTTCAACAATGTTTTGATACGCTTTGCCACTTCTACTAAAATCGTATCGCCAACCGCATGGCCTAATGTATCATTTATTTGCTTAAATCTGTCTAAGTCTAAAAAATAGACAGCATGTTGAACTGAATGGGAGATAGTAGAAGTAGATTCTAGAAGACCATCCATTCTTTCAATATAAGCAAATCGATTGGATACTTCAGTTAATGAGTCCGTTAACAAACGTTTCTCTAGCTCATTCTCAACTATTTTTCTTTCAGATAAATCCGTGAAAATACCACAGTAATTTGTAACTTCACCCTTATCATTGGTTACACCAATAATTGTTAACCATTCTGGATAAACGTCTCCCGTTTTCCGACGATTCCATATTTCTCCCTGCCAAATGCCATCTTGTCGTATTTTTTGCCACATCTCTAGATAAAAATTTAATTCGTGTACACCTGACTGTAGCACAGCAGGCGTTTTTCCAATAACTTCTTCACGCTTATAGCCTGTTACAAATTCAAATGCAGGATTCACCATTTCAATTTTTTTATCTTTATCCGTAATCATTATGCCTTCAGAGACATTTTCGAAGATTTTTGTAATTAAGGCAGTGGGGTATTTGGAAATCGAATTAAGTTTCCCCTGACTATTCCAATCGTTCGCTCCGTTCATGTTTCCGCTCCATTCTCTCTCTCTAAACTACCCTCATTTATAGAATAGCGCCTATGCGCAGCCTACTAGTTTGTAGACAAATATGTACATCGTTGCGATAACAGTTTCAGATGTTTTGCTTAGATGCGTAGAGACAGAGGCATAACAAACAGTATGTTGCCTTATTCTTAAACGTTTATCGCGCATGTCTAGCCATGATTAACAAGTACCATGTTCTTAATCCATTACGCCCCAGCCTAATTGCGTCTGGATTTTTTCAAGCTCCCTCAAAAGCTCCTCTTCAAAATCCGTGACATCCGTCAGGGACTTTGGGCCAACGTGATGTTGGTCACTCCGTCGTGTGTTGTTGTTGTTGCTGCTGACGCTGCGCTTTCGCACAGATAAACCCGTGTTGCTGTCGCTGCGCTTTCGCACAGGAAAAATCTGTTGCTGTCGCTGCGCTTTAGCACAGATAAAACCGTGTTGCTGCCGCTTTGCTTTCGCACAGTAAAGAATTGTTGCTGTCGCTGCGCTTTCGCACAATAAAGATCTGCTGAATCAAGATAAACTCAAAAGAAAAGCTCTCCACCAAATTGGAGAGCGCTTGTTATTTCGTAGTTAAGCATCATAAATTCCATAAGCCATGTTTTGTTCCCGAGTACTCAAACAGTTTGCACCTCGTACGACCGGGTAGTAATCATCTATCTACAGAGATAACTCTGTCCCTCTATCCGTTCAATTCCTTCTAGAGAGTGCCCCTACCATAATTTGGGTTTCTCACTCGTGGGGTTTACCTCGTTCCACCTTGCAAGTTTCCAAGCAAGCTTCGTCACTGTGGCACTTTCAGGAAGTTTCAACCATATCAGAAGACTTAGGTTTTCCTTCCGCCGTCAGCCTATAACAGCTGCCTTACCTTATTTTTTCAGTAAGCACGAACACTACGGTCGTCTCAGAGCCGTGTGAGCATGGACTTTCCTCTACGACGTCTAGCGCCGCAGCGATTACTCGAATTTCATGATGATACGAAACATTATACTAGAGTTTTATAATAAATACAATGTAAATGACAAAAATTATTCGTATAACTTACTGCCAAATACATGTTTTTCCAAATTCGAAAGACGTTTTAAAATATCAAAGTTTGTCGTACCAGCTGTCGATGCAACTGGTTGTCTTTTAGGAGTACTATCAATTTCTTCTCTAAGCTGTCTGTTCTCTTCACGTAGTTGGGCCACCACTTTTTCAAAAGTTTCATAATCTTGAATAATTTCATCAAGAAATGAATCGACTTCTTCTACATTGTAGCCTTTAAAATTTTTCTTAAATTCCTTTTCAAGGATCATTTTTGACGTTAATTTAATGTCCATTCACATCGCCCTTCCTCACACTACATACACGAAATCATTATAGCATACTTCACCACATTATATCGCCTGAAAACACCAATTGTAAGGCTAAACTTGTCGTTTCTTGCGCTTACCCGGGAAATTATTTCTTATTTCCTAATCGATATAATCTCTTTTCCCAAGAAATTTCCCATTTCTGTTTTTGTTCTACTCTCCATTTCTCATCCCTTTTTATTAATTGTATACCTTCCTGCGTATAATAAAGGGCCTGTGCGTAATCTTTTATCTGATGCTCATAGATTATGGCTAGCTGTTCTAAGGCATGCAACTTTTTTCGTGAATCAATGAAATGAAGAGAAGCAACAAAGGCATCAATAGCTTCATTAAACTTTTTATTTCTTTTGTGTTGTAAGGCCAAATAATATTGAGCATGTCCTGCTTCAAGTGCATCAAATTGCGAAGTTACCTTTTCCAGTATCCTCACACTTTGAGTGCTCTCCTTTAAATCTGCATACCATTTCCCAATATTGGTGAAGGTATTGGCAGATTCATCATTCGACTCCTCAAACAACAAGTTTGTGGAGTGAGAATAGAGTGTAATTAGTGAAAGTAAATCCCACTCATTATGAAGCAGTACTTTCATCAGTGCATCAGGCATACCACTTTTAATAGCATCTAAATAAATAATAGGTGCGAGATAGCCTGGAATATCCGCAATCCGTGAAAAGCCAAGCTTCTCCTCTTCCACCGATTTTAACTTCATCCGTTCCATATCATTTTTCCATAAACGCTTCGAACTATGCAACAAATCGATTTGTCGTTGTGAACGTAATTTAGGTAGTTCTTTTTGGTGGAGCGTCCAACGCGTTTCAAGCTGTGGCCAGTCAAAGCTTTTACCATTGTAGGTAATGACCGTTGCTGTTTTTTTCCAAAGTTTTGATTCAAAAAGTAATGCTGCTTCGTGTGCTGGATCTGCAAGTAGGTATTGCGTTAAAATAAAGCTTTCATCTGACACCTCTAAAAAACCGAGAAGAAAAATTTGTGTACCTACTCCCTTTAAGCCTGTCGTTTCCGTATCGAAAAATAATACCTGTTCATTGCTATCAAGTGCATAGGGATGTTCAAATTTTGCCTCTTGCCATTTGGCTAGTGCCTCGAAAAATGACTGCAACTTATAATTCCCATGTTGATAATGAAACGGATAATACACCTGCCGTTTAAAAACAATACCAAAATCATTTTCTACAACTGTCAACCCAGCCCTTTTCCATCGCTCTGTATAGCTAGGGGTCTCAGGCTTTTGATATGTGGCAGGCTTCTCTTGTTTGACTGGTGTCGTAGTTTTTTTACCAAGCATTTTTTTCATTTGTAGGATTTTGTTTTCGTATGACATATATTTCACTCATTTTCTGCCTGTAAATTGTAATATCAATCTAAGCAACATTTTATTTTTTAGCCTTTGATCAGCAATTATCGTGATTAGATTACCATATATTCCTAAAATAATGATTAAATTGTTGTATTTTATAGTAACACACAATTTCAAAGGACTCTAGTTATGGATGTATGATTAGGCCCAAGATTTGTTTATCTAATAATAAAACATATAAATAGGAAAAAGTTTATTTTTGGTTCATTGCAAAAAAACAGCTTTTTATGATAGCATTCAAATTATGGCATGTATTTTATATAACTTTATCATACAATTCAACAGTCCATATTAATAATATTTATCTTCATTCAGCAGATCTTTATTGTGCGAAAGCGCAGCGACAGCAACAATTCTTTACTGTAGCGAAAGCAAAGCGGCAACTACAAATGTTTTCTGTAGCGAAAGCAAAGCGACAGCAACAATTACGCCAAGGCAAAATTGATTTATAGATTGGAAGTGGATGAAATGTTAAAAGTTAATCGAGAGGATAAGAGTCCTATATGGCAGCAATTGCTTGACCAAGCCATTCATAATATTACAACAGGAAAATGGCCGCCTGGAGAGCTACTACCCCCAACTAGAGAGCTTGCCTTATTAGTTGGTGTTTCACGCTCAACCATCCAAATTGTATATGAGGAGTTATTCAGCCGCGGATACACGGTTACAAATTGGCGTGGTGGAACAAGGGTAAGTGAATGGGGCTATCAAGCTGGCACACAGGAAGAATCTATGCATCAAGGACCATCCACACCAGAAATACCTTACATAAGCACAGCTGTTAATCAATTGAACAATTGGTTTAGAGGTTCAGAACAGCAACATATTGAAATTGATTTTTGTCCCCATGAGCCATACTTGGACGAGCATTTTCGGAAAATTTGGAGGCAGTCTTTTTTACAGGCATCAGCGGTTGCAGAATTAGATACATGGGGATATGGCAATCCGTATGGCTATACACCACTACGTGAACAGATTCAACGATATTTGACATTTGAAAGAGGAGTTCATGTTGATATTGATCAAATTATCTTAACTTCAGGAGCACAGCATAGTATCGATTTAATTGCTCAGGCGCTTTTACATGAAGGCGAAACAGTTTCTGTTGAAGACCCTGGATTTCCCGCTGCATGGATGACAATGAAATATCGGCGTATGAACGTTGTCCCTGTTCCTGTTGACGAGTACGGCTTACAAGTTGAGCACATTCATCCACAATCAAAACTTACTTTTGTTACACCTTCCCATCAGTGTGCAGTCGGCGTTATTTTGTCAGAACCTCGCAGACAGCAATTGCTACAACTGGCTGCCCAAAAGCAATTTTGGATTGTAGAAGATGATTATGATGGTGAATTTAGGTATCGCGGTGGCCCACTTCCTACTTTATTTAGTCAGCAGCCCCAACATACATTGTATATGATGAGTTTTTCAAAAATGGTGGCTCCTGGTATACGAATTTCTGCAGTTGTTGGCCCCAAAAACGCTATTCGCCAGCTTGCACAGGTACAAGCTTTAACCTATCGCCATCTTCCAATTATGGAGCAACTAACGCTTTCCCATTTTATTGAACATGGTCATTTTATGCGTCATATGAGGAGAGCTAGAAATGTCTATCGCAGAAGACATGAGGCTATGACAAAGGCCATTATGGCAACAGGTCTCGGTAAACATTTTAAATTAAGCGGTATTGAAACCGGTCTTCATATGCTTCTCGAAGCCAAAGAATCATTTGAAGAAGAGGAACTGACAAATCTAGCGTTGACACAAGGAGTCCGTGTTTATCCACTTAGCAAATATTGTTTGGAAAGCAATCGTAAAGGATGGGTACTAGGATTTGCTAAAATAGACGAGGCAGCGATTGAAGAAGGGATTAGTCGATTGGCAAAGATCTTATTATAATTGAAGGCCACCATCTTACTTTATTTTAGATGGTGGCCTATATTAAGTCTCTTATTATTTAGTTTGTTGCACACTATTCGTATTTTGTTGTTTCTTTAGCAACTGACCATTTGTCAATAAATGAGCGCCTAACCCTGCTACAAGTCCCCAGAACGCACCTCCTACTCCAAGTAATGTAACATTTGCGGCTGTAGCCAAAAATGTAATTAGTGCTGTTTCACGTCCTTCGGGATTTATCAAGGCATTTGCAAGGCTACTCCCTATTGTACCGAGCAATGCTAAGCCCGCTAGTGTAGCAATAAATGTTGCAGGGAGAATTAAAAACAAAGCAGCCAAAGTGACGCCAAAAATACCAACAATTATATAAAAAATACCACAGATGATACCAGCAATATAACGTTTCCTTGAATCTTCGTGAGCGTCTTTTCCAGTACAAATTGCGGCGGTAATAGCTGCTATATTAAAGGCGTGAGAGCCAAATGGAGCTGTTAGGAGTGAGCCTAATCCTGTAATGATCAAAATTGGATTTGCGCTCGTTTTAAATCCGTCATTTCGCAGTACTAACATCCCTGGCATATATTGACCAGTCAAAGTAATAATAAAAAGTGGCAGCGCAACCCCTAATAAGGCATGAAGCGAAAACTCTGGTGCAACAAATACTGGTGATGCAAGGGCTAATTTGATATTGCCAAAGTCTGCCTGACCCATACTTATCAAATAAATTAATCCTGTAAGCAAAATGCCTACGATTGCATATCTAGATGTAAATCTTCTTAAAATGACATACGTAATAAATAGAATAATGACAAGCAAAGGATCAACTTTTGCTCCGCCAAATGCTGAAATACCAAACTGTAATAATATACCGGCAAGAAGTCCAGAAGCAATGCCTGGTGGAATAAGCCGGACAAAACGCTCGAACATTCCTGTTAATCCTAAAATAATAAATCCCATAGCAGAAATCATATAAGCCCCTATCGCTTCCGCATAGGGGGTAACTGCCAATGCTGAAACAAGAAATGCTACACCAGGTGTTGACCAAGCTGTAATAATTGGTTCGCGGTAGCGGTAACTTAACCATATGCCAGTTATTCCAACCCCGATAGAAATTGACCATATCCAAGATGCAGTCATTTCTGGACTAAGACCAGCAACCTTAGCAGCCTGAAAGACAAGAATAAAAGTACCCCCGTAGTTGACAATGACAGATATAAAAGCAGCTATGGTAGGTGATAGTAAATCATGAACACGCCATGAATTTTGTGTTTCGTTCAAGACTTTTCCCCCTCTTTTAATCATCATGTAACTTATTTTCATTCCAATAGTATTCATCTGGCAAATAGCGTTGCCCAAACACTTTGGTCCCTACTCTTATGATCGTAGCACCCTCCTCAATGGCAACAGTGAAATCACCAGACATGCCCATTGATAAAATATCCATCTCAACACGAGGAATTTCTTTTGCACGTATTTGGGTTTGAAGTTGCTTTAGTAATTGGAAGCAATGCCTAGTTTCATTATTTGTGGCATTCAATTTTCCAATCGTCATTAGCCCCTTTATATTCAATGTTTCAAATTGGGATAATTGTTCCACTAGCTCCAATGCTAATTCTGGTGAAACACCAAATTTACTTGTTTCACGAGATGTATTCACCTGTACCAAAATATCCATCGTTTTATTCTCTTTCACAAGCTGATTATGTAATGCCTGTCCTAATTTCAAACGATCAACAGAATGAATCAAGGTTACATACTTCACAACATATTTAACTTTATTCGTTTGCAAATGCCCGATAAAGTGCCATTCTACTTGGTTATGTTGTTCCATAAGTGGAAATTTGTCTCGAAGTTCTTGTGCTTTATTTTCACCAAACAACATTTCACCTGCCTCCATAGCAATCTTTAATTTTTCAAGGGGAACCGTTTTTGTTGCCAGTAACAATTTGACCTCTTCATTCTTACGACCCACGGCTTGGCAAGCTAATGCCATCTGCTTCCTCACAGTTGTAAGATTGTCCTCAACTAAATGAACCATATTGTTTCCTCCCTTTGCTTTTATTTTGTAATGAATGCACTAAGCATACCTTATTATGGATTGCACAAAAACATCCATAAATATATTTTTTGACAATCCATAAATCCTTTATAAACGACTCCTAAACAAAATAGCCACCACCTCTAGTGCGATTAGGGGTAGTGGCTTTTAGATTATATAGCTTTATTCAAACCAAGTTCTGTACTTATTGATCTCCATCTTTTTTTGAAATGCTTCCTCTAGATCAATATCTAATTGATTGGCTAGATCTACTACATTAAAAATTACGTCATACATCTCCAAGCCAATATTTTCTTTTGTTAGTCGGACCTTCTCCTCTGTTGGTTGAAAGGAAATACTTAAAATTTCTTGAGCTAACTCTCCAATCTCAGTAACTAAATATAGCATTCTAGTTTGAATTGTATTGACAGTAAATCCTTTTTCCTCACTAAATTGTCTAACATATCTTTGCATATTTGAAATATTCATATATTATTCCTCAGCCTATTTTTTAATTAAGTCCTTCATATAAAGGAAATTGAGATGTGATTTCTCTCACACTATCCAATATTTGATTTTTAACCGTTGTATTCTTAGGATTTTTTAGGGCCAGTGCAATAAATTGAGCAATTTCCTTCATTTCCTTTGGCCCCAATCCCCTAGTTGTAATTGCAGGCGTACCAAATCGAATCCCACTAGTAACTAATGGATTGGCTGTATCATGAGGGATAGTATTTTTATTTGCTGTAATGCCCACTTCATCGAGTATTGCTTCAGCTTCTTTACCAGTAAGCCCAACCGTACGCAAATCAAGTAAGATAATATGATTATCTGTTCCTCCTGAGACAACGGTTAATCCTTCACTTATAAATGTATCCGCTAATACTTTGGCATTTTCCAGTACGTTCTTGATATATCTCTTAAAATCTGGATTTAGTGCCTCTCCAAACGCAATGGCTTTTGCGGCGACGATATGCATAAGAGGCCCCCCCTGTAATCCCGGGAAAATAGCTTTATCAATTGCTTGTGCCCAAGATTTACGGCACATAACAATACCCCCTCTTGGTCCACGTAACGTTTTATGGGTAGTCGTGGTTACAAAATGAGCATGTGGTAAAGGATTAGGATGTAGCCCAGCAGCGACAATCCCTGCAATATGTGCCATATCCACAAAGAAAAGGGCACCAACCTCGTTCGCAATTTGAGCGAATAACTCAAAATCAATCATTCTTGGATAGGCACTGGCACCAGCAACAATCATACGCGGTCTATGCTGATGAGCTAGCTTTCGGACATGATCAAAATCAATTCGCCCTGTTTCTTTATCTACACCATAAGGAACAAAATTATAGAATTTTCCTGAAAAATTCACGGGACTACCATGTGTGAGATGTCCCCCATGCGATAAATCCATGCCCAAGATTGTATCTCCTGATTTGACAGAAGCATAATAAACCGCCATATTGGCCTGTGCCCCAGAATGTGGCTGTACATTCGCATGTTCAGCACCAAACAGCTCTTTCACACGCTGAATGGCAAGCTCTTCAACAATATCTACATGCTCACAGCCTGCGTAAAATCTACGCCCTGGATACCCCTCTGCGTACTTATTGGTAAGTATTGTCCCAGATGCCTCCATAACCGCCTGACTGACAAAATTCTCTGAGGCAATTAACTCGATGTTATCCCGTTGTCGTGAAAGCTCTTGCTGGATGGCATTACTTATCGCCCTGTCTTGCTGCTCTAAATATCTCATTTGCAAATTCCTTTCTTTTTGAACTTTTAATTTTCCATTCTTATTTATTCAGTTTGGAACATTTTCCCTTCCTCAATCGGATTTTCTTTTGCGCTTATATGTTTTGGATCAATTCTGTAGACTTGTACAGAACCACCAAATACTGCAGATTGGTATTTCTCTACATGTTGTTTGGACAATGGGCGTTTATAGTACCCAGGTACATATTTATCAATCATCTCTTGCAGCATATATGTAGCTTCATCTAAATTGACAACAGGCTTTGCCTCGCCAAAAATCATGACACTCATATATGCCGTATCTGTTTTGGCAGGTACAGGATTAGTGATTGTTCCATATTCCTCACATACAGTAAAACAAACTTCCGAATTCTCATGAATCACTTTATTTCTTCGCCCACCACCAGCACCATGAAAATAAATATTTCCATTCGACCAAACAAAATTCAGCGGAACTACATACGGTTGCTGGCCATCAACCATTCCAAGATGCCCAATACGAGCATGCTTTAAAAATGCATCGATCTTGTTCATATCTAATACTTCTCTAATTTTGTAGCGTACATCCATCATTGTTATCACTCCTAATCAAGTATTCTGTAAGTCTATCAGCCTTTGGATTGAAGATAAATGTCCAAAAATACAGCAATGATGCAATCCATAAATCAGATTTTACTAAGAGAATCTTGCCAGAAAGTAAGGCGAGGAGGTTTCTGATATTGCAGATTTAATATTGCTAAACCGCGACTGTTTTAGCATCACAGGTTTGAGAAGGAGATCTTAATTGGAAAGTAATATATTGAGATATGTAAGGTAAGCCCGAAATACAAAAATAAGCGCACCTTCTCGGTACGCACGACGAATGGCCAGCTATCTGAGTTTTTTTCAGATAGCTGGCTATTTTGAACATGTGGCTTGGATATTTTTTGACCAAGGCATGTAATCTTGTAAGATCTCTGGCTGTTGTTGAATCGGTAAATTTGGTAGCTCCGTTAATAGCTTCACAAGGTACTGATAAAAATCAATGCCGTTTGTTTTGGCTGTTTCTGCTAAACTCAAACAGATGGCATTTGCTTTAGCACCAGCTTCACTAACAGAAAATAGCCAGTTCTTGCGACCAATCACATTTGGGCGAATCGCATTTTCAGCTGGATTATTATCCATCTCAATTCGGCCATCGAACAGAAAAGCTTTTAATCCATGTATTCGATTTAATGTGTATTCGGCAGCTTTAGCTAAGGCATTTTTTCCGAAGAAAGGCGATTCATCCACCATTTTAAGAATTTCTCTACAATCGGCTTTGAATATTTTTGCCGTGATTTTCGGCGTTTACCTGGTGGAAGATGCTTAAATTGACGTTCTAGGCGATACAGTTGGTCACAGAAATCCACGCCAATTTGCCCGTTTTTGCTATCGGCTTTTAGCCAATATCGTCGCACATGCGCCCAACAGTTAGCGAACGTGACATCAGGAAGATTGCCGTATGCCGAGTAGCCATCACAAATCACCGTTCCTTTAAAGCCTTTTGTAAATTCTATTAGTATAGAACGACTTCTCGATAATGCACTATGAAAAAGAACGATAATCGGTCCTTGGCTTGGCACGCTGCGGAACACCCAATTGTAGGCATTCGATTGACCGGATTTTCCGTCTGAACGTTTGATTATTTGCGCATAGGTTTCATCCACATGTAGAACAGATTTTGCTGTTAATGTCTGCTTCATCTGTTCATAAACCGGTAGAAGCCAATCTTCAGCTGAACGGATCACCCAGTTTGATAAGTTCTTATCATTCGTAAGCAGGCCGTATCGTTCCCACTCCTTTACCTGACGGTAAAGAGGCAAGTATTGGATGAACTTATCATAGATGAGTTTTGCTAGAACGGTAGGTCCCGCAATGCTTCGCTGAATGGCAGCTTGTGGGGCTTTTCCACGTTTCATTTGTGCTTTTTGTGTGGCATCCATTTTACAGTGCTTGCACTCGTAGGCATGTTCAATATGCTGGATGCGCATCATTATTGCTGGAATGAATTTTGCTTCTTCACGCGCTATAGTTGTACCGGCTTCAGTCATTTGGCCAAGGCAACAGTCGCATTGTGTATTGGTGGGATGATGGTGAATTTTTTCTATTTCAATCCCATCATGAAAAGAATCATTCCGTTTTTTCTTATGTAGTTTACGCTCAACGATATACGTAACAGTTGGCGTGCTTTGTTCTTCTGTCTGCTCAGATTCGCTAAAAGACGGATCGTCATCGAATAAAGAGCCTTGTCCGTCTGGTGCTTGATACTTTGATTTTTCCGATTTTGAACCATATAAAGCCTTGGTTAATTGGCGAACTTGTTCAGTCAATGCTTCGATTTGTCGATTTGACTGAGCTAATTGTTGCTCAAGCATTCGAATTAATCGTTCATTTTGGTTTTCTTGCTTAGGAGAAGCATTAGTCAAATCATTCACCACATTTCGTTTAGTATAAGTTATGGATGATTATACCACTTAGGTGAATCGATTTAAAAGACACCTGTTGCAGATTTCGAAATTGCCTTTGGCTGCTGAAGCGATAATCCTTCTAAGAGCCAGCGAAGCTCCTGTTGAGAAAGGTTACGCACTTCCTTTTCATCTTTTGGCCATTGCAGTTTCCCATTATCTAATCGTTTATAAAGCATAGCGAAGCCATCTCCATCAAAGTACAAACATTTATAACGGTCTTTGCTCGTTCCAGAAAATAAGAAAATGGAATCGCTATAGGGGTCCAGTTCAAAAGAATCCTGAATAAGTGTAGCGAGACCATCAATGCCTTTTCGCATATCCGTCTTGCCACAGATGATATAGATGTTTTGCACACTCGTAAAATCATGCTTCATTGTTTATTCAGCTCCTTCATGATCATTTGGATGATGCGCTCATCTACGCCATTGAAGAAGGAGATTTCAATATCAATTGTTTTAATGATACAGCTTGGTTCAGAGGAAACTTGCGTTGAATTGATAAAAGAATACTTGTCCGTGATGGGATCCAGTGTCACAGGGACGATTGTTAGTTTAGTAGTTGACATAAAGAAGCACCCCCTTTAATTGATACGTCTATCGTACCGGAGGTGCCTGGTTATTTATATGCGTTATTTGAATACGGGCTTACTATGTAAGAATAGAAAAGCACATCCTTTTCTTTATTAAAAAGATAGGATGTGCCATAGTGTTGAAAAACTAAATGGTCAAGGGACTCATTGTGAATATTTAGTCAAAATAAAGCTGATTTCCGTTCCAGGCTACTCGCTTTGTTGCTGTCGCTTCGCTTTCGCACAGTTAAAACATTTGTTGCTGTCGCTTCGCTTTCGCACAGTTAAAACATTTGTTGCTGTCGCTTCGCTTTCGCACAGTTAAAACATTTGTTGTTGTCGCTTCGCTTTCGCACAGTTAAAACATTTGTTGCTGTCGCTTCGCTTTCGCACAGTTAAAACATTTGTTGCTGTCGCTTCGCTTTCGCACAGTTAAAACATTTGTTGCTGTCGCTTCGCTTTCGCACAGTTAAAACATTTGTTGCTGTCGCTTCGCTTTCGTACAGTTAAAACATTTGTTGCTGTCGCTTCGCTTTCGCACAGTTAAAACATTTGTTGCTGTCGCTTCGCTTTCGCACAGAGCAAAGCTTCAGTGGGCGAGCGACGAGCCGCTTCCTTCGCTGGAGGAACGAAGGCTAAGTGCGTCACGTCCTGTGACAACGCCTTCGTGACCACCCTCGTGTTGGTCTCAGTTTCTCGTCTGTCTCTCTATAATCTGACCCCAAAAGTTTGAACTTTTTAAGAAACCTTTCGAAACTCAACTGGACTTTTTCCGTTGAGTTTTATTTTTATCCGTTCATGATTGTAATAGTAGATATAGTCTGCTAACGCTTTTTTGAATTCTTCATAGTTTTTAAACGTAGTGGTATACAGAAATTCTGATTTCATTATGCCAAATAAGCTTTCTATCAGGGCATTATCTAAACAATTTGTTATAGACTTTAAATAATTACCTCAAATCCTGTGTAACGAATCTTCCCGGATAAAATTTTAGTTGTTCATTTAATCGGTGTTCCTTTGCGGTCAAATTTAGTGGCTTTATTTTAAAAATAACCGTTTTACTTCCTAAGGATGATTGGTATTTATCAATATGAGTTTTCGATAAAGGGGCTTTATAATAGTTTGGTACATATTTATCCAGCATACTTTGCATGGCAACAGTTGCTTCATCTAAATCAGTGACAATTTCTACTTTACCATTTGCAATGACACTCATGTAAGCTGTATCCGTTTTGGCAGGAGTTGGATCTACCATTGTGCCATAATTATCACTAATTGTCATACATGCATTCACATTACTATTCATGATGTCTATTTTCTTTCCTTTATTTGCCCCATGAAAATAAAAAATTCCATCCTTATATACAAAATTTAATGGTATAACATATGGCATGTTATCATCAACTAGTCCAAGAAAAGCAGTATGAGCATTTTCTAAAAAATCATTGATTTGTCTTTCATCTGTACAGGCTCTTTTTGACATTCGAATTGCTGCTGGTTCCATTAGTATTTTATCTCCTTTAAAGTGTCTAATCGGTTAAAAACAGTCTACAATAGGGCTATTTTTATAAAAAGGGACAGTCTTATGAAAACTAATGGGTACAACTAAACAATCTTAAAAATGATACTTCAATGTTCAGTTAGATATAAATGCCTAGAAACTTATCATAAACAAAGAATGATTACAGATGTTATGAAACAAACAATTCCAAGCGAGAGTTATCTTTTATAAGAACCTAACAATCTCACTAGGGATCTTTTTATTATCTAATTTAAGCTAGATGGTAGGTACTTTGCTGATAAAGAACCTCTTGTTTTTTTAAACCATTGGTAAAATAGTAAATAAACGAGACCAATTTCAATCGCATCTCCACCATAATACATTATCATTGCCCCAAGTTCTGCCTGTTCGGTAGGTACATGACTAGGGGGATGAGCATAAATATATTTGGATAATATTGAATGAGCTGTTAATGCTACTAATAAAACGATTGAACGAAAGATATAAGATTGCTGATGAGGAGTTGGATCGATATAGATAAAAGCAATGGTAAATAAATAGCCAGCTAGAAAAATATGAACATGGATTAAAATAAATAAAAGTGAGCTTTCATGCATCATGTTAAAGAGCGGTGTAGTATAGAGTAACCATAGACCACCTATATTTAAAATAGATGCTATGATTGGATTTCGGACAAAGCTAAAGTAAGAATTTCGCAATATATGGGAAATGATACGAGCCTTTTTTACTGGAATTGTTCTTAAAAGTAAAGTCACTGGAGCCGCTAGAGCAATTAATAGTGGAGCTAGCATCCCAAGCAATAAGTGACCAACCATATGTGCTGAAAAATTTATGTGTGTTAGCTCTGCAAATGGACCGATTAATGTGATGATGGCACATAAATGCCCAAGTATCCAACTCACTGTGCGTAAATGAGACCAACTTTTTTTATGCTGATTAGAATAATAAACAGCAACAATGTAGGAGATAAGAGAAATGAGAAATGGTAAAACTAATATCAGTTGCATGAGAATCGAGAAATTTTGGATATGAGATTCATGAGAATGCAAATTATAAACCTCCTAGTACTTTTGGTGGTTAGTTTGTATGAGTAAAACTATGCCAATAATGATTAGAATTGCTGCTAGTACATTCCAAACTAAATCATAGGGTAGAATTTCAACATTATAACGGATTTGATGCAGTCTCATGAACTTGTGTTGAATAATGCCATCATATAGTTGAAACACCCCTGCACCCAGAAAAATACCTCCAAGCCATCTTTTCACCCAAAAACCATGATTTCGATGAAGATCCGCGAGTAAAAAAGCAGATCCTATTGTTGCAAAAAAGCTAAAGGCATGGAATAAACCATCAGAAACTAATCCAATATTAGCTGTAGATTTATCATAGAAATGGTGCCAATGCAATAATTGATGAAAGATTACCTCATCTATAAATGCTACTACACCCAAACCAAATAATAAGCCTGTCCACAGATTTTGTTGTCCATATTGATAACGGTTTTCATGTTTATGTTTTTTTTCTTCGTACATATTAGATATAGCCAAACTTTCCACCCCAAATTAAATTTTTAATAGTTTATCCATATGATTAAATTTTTAAACTCTTTTACGTTTAAATAAAAAGCACCTTTATTCTAAAATAATTAAGTTATCGTTATTGTTACAAAATTAAAAAGGGTATCAATCCATACAAATTGGATTAATCCCCTTATTGAATAGCTAGTATTCTTTTCATGCTAATCGTTTCCTTCTCTAAAATTAGAGAAGTTCAGAGTTTTAACTAAGTAAGATAGAAAACGCAAAAATAGATATTATTTTGTTTCATGTCTTATACCTATATTATTTAATAAAATCTTTCCCTGCTTTGTTAAATTAAACTGAAAATGTATTTTTTCTAGCCTAGATGAATTAAACTGAGAGTTTATTTCTTGGAAATCATTTAAAAAGAATTTATAATACTGAAATACTGGTTCAGTAATTGGGCCTATATCCGAAAAAGGTTTCTTCAGCAAATTCCCCTTTATAGTAGGTGGCAATTTGGCAACATGGCTAAGAGGAAGACTTGCTTTTTCCCCCTCACTATCTTCTACAGTAATGGTAAAATCAATCAGTGCTTCTTCTTCTTTTTCCTTGCCTTCCTTCCCAATGGCAGCAAGTGAAAATACAAGGGAGTTATTTTGCTCTAGCACCAGCCCTCTATCAGGTAGTGTTAAAGTATACGAGGCTGGGAAAGTTAAATCATTAGATTCCCACCCTAATTGCACAGCACTATACTGTGCCTCGGTAAACTTCAGTTTGACTTTTTCCTCTTTCCATTCCTTTAAATTTTCACCATTCAACTTTCCTCCTGGAACAGTGGTTGTATTAAGATCAATATCCTCATTAAACGTAGCAATATAAGAGGTCTGCGAATCATAATAATTAGAAATGTACTGTGTGTCAGGAAGCCACTTTTTTGCATATCCTAAATCTTGAAATATCTTTTGATAGTTTTTCTTTTCCTTTAACGTACTATCCAAAAATGCGGAGATTAATACTTTAGCAACTGTTTCCTGCTGTTCACGTGGCATAATTTGTTGTAAATTAAAGAATTGATTCGCTGTACCCGCACCATCTCCACGTCCCCATTTTTCATTAAACTGTCCATGATTAGCTCCATAAATGTAGACTGAAGCATTCATATAATCTTCTTTATCTGAATAAGAAATACGGTTATATTGATTGGAGCTAGTAAAGCTATTGACATCCATATCATGGGCTCCTTGAAGCGCCAAATAGTTTATATTTTTTAATGGAAGTGATTTTCCTGAAGGTAAATATTGTCCATCTGTTCCTGCAATAGAAACTAGGGAGCGGATAGAAAAATGATAATCAAACTTAATATTACCGTTATTTGGTGGGTGATTCATTTCATTAAAGGCAGCTGCAATTGCAATAGCTTCTCCACCTCTGGAATGACCAATGAGCGCTATTTGCTCCATATCCACCTTTTGATAAAATGGATTATTGTTATTTTTATTCCATTCTTCCCACAACTGTAAATGCTCCAGCAGTATAAGACCTCTCGCTGAATTTTCATTCTTAAGAGGACTGATTAAAAATAAATCATCATATGGAGAGAAATTCAGAAAATTTTCATCTACTGATACAGCTATATACCCTCTACTCGCAAGAAGCTTTCCTAAATACTCATAACCTGGATCGGAATAATCCGTCATTAGATGGTTACCGTGCACGATTAATACTAGTGGAAAAACACCCTGTCCGTCTGGATACCACACCTGACCATTTAATGGCAATTTATCCGGCCCAAAACCTAGTGTTTTTGTACGAACAGAGGACCAATTTTCTAAATAATTCGTGCCATCCACAGTTTCAGTCTGCAAAGAGTTCTTTTGATTAAATTCTTTCCGATAAGTATGTGGACTACCGTAAGTAAGTTTATTTACTCGATAGCTACCTGGATTTGACGGATTATTCAGCATAGTATTATCATAATGCTTCGAAGCTTTAAGCTGTGATAAAGTGAAATCAGGGGAATTTACTTCACCTGATTGAAGCAGCCAATAGCCCCCAACCACCATACCAATCGTCATTATACTTAGCAACAAAGAAGCGCCTACTTTTTTAGAAGTTTTAGCATGTCTATAGCTACCCTTTATCCATTTAAATAGTAATGCTCCCCACAAAGAGACAAAAGCTACTATACATAAAATTAAAGGAATAGCAACTTCTAAAGGAATAATCACGCTGAATAAAAGAAAAACAAACGAGGTGACAAGTACCCAAATATAACGACCAGGTATCTTTTTTAGCAACTGAAACAAAAGGGTAAGGACCCCACTGATAATGATCACAGAAAAAATAAATACCAAAATTCCAATCACGAAATCAAAAACACTACGCTGGTCTAATAAGAACTTTCCTTGAATCAAAATCATTAAAAAAGAGACACTACCTAAAACGATGGAAGCCCCCTTCCATCCTAATGACATTGGTTCGTAATTCTTTATTTTTCTGAAAAATTTTTGGACAAAATAAGCCCACACTTTTTTTAATACCTTCAATTTTTGATTCCTCCTGCATACAATCTATTCCATTTTAGATTACAGGATGATTCTTTCTTGAGACTTTCTCCTTTCTTTCAATTATCTTACAATCAATTTCGCCAAGGTGAAATTACGTCCGGATTTTGAATTGTGCCGGCACCATTCATTCCTTTGAAAATCCGTGACTGAGAAGGAACCAAAACTACATTCATCTCACCACCTGTGAGGTAGGAGTCTTCTGCTGAATGGAGATAAACCTGTTCTTTTTGTGGTCATTTTTGGGGCAAAAAAAGTTTGAAGCTTGTCCAACCATTTGTTGTCAGCGTAATCTCTCCCCCATGCTTTTCAATCACTTGTTTAGCAATCGCAAGTCCTAATCCAGTACCTCCATCACTTTTACGTGTTTGATCACCACGGACAAAAGCTTCAAATATTTTTTCTTCTATTGCTGGAGGAATACCTATCCCATTATCCTGAATAACAATTTCTATGCCATTTTCCTTTGATAATAGCTCCAATTGTACAGTTGTACCTGCGGGATTATATTTTAATGCATTTGAGAGAATATTAGATATCGCTCGATATAACAATGTAGCGTTAAAAGGATAATCAATTTCATCTTGAGGAATAGTGCATTGAAACATAATGTTTTTTTCTGAAAATTGTTCATAATATTCTATTGCAATTTCTCTCATAAATTCTGCTATATCATTTTTTTGTACCATAACAGGATAATTAGAACTATTTAACTTGGATAATTCAAAAATATTGTCGATAAGTTCTGATACCAGTTCAACTTTATTGGAGATTAACCTTAAGATTCTCCGTTTTCGCTCTTCTTCATTAATCAATCCTAATTCCAGTGCTTCAACATAGCCTCTAACTGTGGTAATTGGAGTCTTTAAATCATGAGAGAGGTCCACTAACATTCGTTGCTTGTTTTCTTCTAAGCGTTGGTTTTCTTTTTCTACTTTCTCCAGTTGCTCAGCCATTTTGTTAAAATCATTTTGAATTTGAGCAAGCTCGTAACTTGCGTTAAAGTTAAGTCGTTTATTGTATTGTCCCCGCGCTATATCTTGTATGCCGTCAGCGATTAAATGAAGTGGAGTGGTAAGTCTAGACGCTGTCCACTTCCCAAAAATATAAACTGCTATTATTAATAAAGAGAGAAAAAGAAGTAGCGTTTGCATGAGTATTTTATAAAAGATTTGTTCATTTTTTTCTTGTCCTTCAATAGTACTCTTGGAAGATTGACCTGCCTCCAAAAAATAATTTACAATTTGTTCGTTTAATACAAACAATGAAAAGGCTGCAATTAGTGCAACAATTATGAAAAAGTATATATATGTAGTAATCAATACGCGCTGTAGCCGATTCTGTGATTTCATGGAATCAACTCATCTTTCTTGGCAAATCGATATCCAAGCCCACGAATCGTTTTAATAAATATAGGATTCCGTGGACATTTCTCAATTTTTTCTCGAAGTCTACTAATTTGAACCATTATTGCATTGTCATCAGCAATATAATGCTCATTCCAGGCACGTTCGAAAATTTGTTTTTTTGTAAAAACTCGTCCAGGCTCACTCATCAAGAGCTTTAATAATTGATATTCGCGTGCACTGAGAGAGATTGCTTTCTCTTTGATATAAAGCACACATTCCTGCTGGGACAAAAATAAATCCCCTACCCTTATTTGAGCGTTCAACTGAGAGGATACTACATTATTAAATTCATACGATCTCCGCAAATGGGCTTGAATTCTAGCAATTACCTCCAAAGGGCTAAATGGTTTAGAGATATAATCATCCGCACCTAACTTTAGTCCGGTAATTTTATCATAGTCCTGGTTTTTAGCAGACAGTAAAATAACTGGAATTTTGTATTCTTGACGTATCATTTGTAACAACTGATAGCCATCAATAATTGGTATCATAATATCTAAAATAACAAGGTCAATAATGTGGTTTTTTAATTGATTAAAAGCCGATTTTCCATCAAATGCTTCCACTGTACGATATCCTTCTACATGCAAGTATAATTTCAGCAAGTTCACAATATCGAGATCATCATCCACTATTAATATTGTTTTGGACATAGTAAATCCCCCTTCCCTTCTTCTAACTATAGTGTATTCTATTTAGTAACTTAATCTCCCTAGGATGTGTGTAATGTAAGAAAAATGTAAGGTTAGTAAAGTCTAATTTTGGATAGGCCTCTTCATGTTATTTTATGTTAATATAGAATCTGTTTTTTTTAACAAAATTAAAGAAAAAAATACCTACAAATGTTTTAAATTCATCCTTTTTATAAAGTAAGAATCTTCTTATAAGCTTCTTACTTTATAAAAAATTCAAAAACGAGTGTCGGATAATCTGTATTCTTCATATTAATTTGATTGACTTGATATAAAACCATAGTATTTAGATTTTTTAGTTCAAGGCATCTGATCTTCTCTAATTAAAATAGATGACTGTTATTTTATAACTGGTAATCAGCTATTTTCTTGAATTTAAAATCCATCCTTTCAAGGTTATCCGTTAACAATATTACCATAATTTATTTACATCTATTTAATTAAGACTTTACAACCTTCCTTTAAACTTACCATTGAACTTATCTAAAGGAGGAAAATCATGAAATATTCAAAAAAATGGACTTCATTGTTTTTAGCAAGTGCTCTTACTTTATCAACAGTTAGTATCGCTACCCCACAGGTACAAGCAGAGGAAGTAAAAAAACCAACAAATGTTATTATGCTTGTGATGGATGGTAGCAGTAATAATGCCATTACACTTTCGCGTTGGTATAAGGGAGAAAGCCTGGCAATGGATGAAATTTTAACAGGTGCCATGCGTACGTACTCTGCTGAGTCTGCCATTACAGATTCCGCTCCTGCAGCTACAGCTTTAGCAACTGGACATAAGTCGAATGATAAATTTATTGGTGTATTGCCATCTGTTGTTAATTCACCTGGATTAGAGCAAGTTGCTAAAGAGGACGCATTTAGACCAGTAGCAAATGTTTTGGAAGGCGCTAAACAGCAGGGCAAGGCCACAGGATTAATTTCTACCTCTGAAATTCAGCATGCTACACCAGCAGGCTTTTCAGCTCACGTTAATAATAGAAGCCAATATGGTGATATCGCTGAACAGCAAGTCTATCAAAATATCGATGTTGTGTTAGGAGGTGGCTTAGAATCTTTATCACCGGGAACAACAAAAAATGCGCGTAAAGATGGCGAGGATTTATTGAACGTCCTTAAGGAAAAAAATTATGCTCTTGTCAAAACACGGGATGAACTACTAAACAGTCAAGCATCAAAAATTTGGGGTAGCTTTGCGCCAAGTGCCCTCGCTTACGATTTTGATCGTGCCAAAACAAGAGCATCCGAGCCAACGCTTGCCGAAATGACAGAAAAAGCGATTAATACGCTGAAAAAGGATGAGGATGGCTTCTTCTTATTTGTTGAAGGAAGTAAGGTAGACTGGGCAGCACACGCTAACGATACTATTGGGATTATTAGTGATATTTTATCGTTTGATGATGCGGTGAAGGAAGCCATTGATTTTGCGAAAGAAGACGGAAATACATTGGTGGTTGCCGTAACAGACCACGGCAATAGTGGTATTACAATGGGAAATATTAACACAACAAATACTTATTCAAGCATTCCTGTATCAGCTTACATCGATCCTTTAAAGAAGGCTACAATGACGATTGAAGGTGCGCTAGGGCAATTAAAAGAAGATCAATCAAACTTAGTAGAAGTTGCTGCACTTTATGGTCTAGATAATTTAACAGAGGAAGAGCTTACTACATTAAAATCTGCTAAAGACCTTGGCAGTGAAATGGTTAAAATGCTTGCAAATCGTGCCAATATTGGCTATACAACTGGTGGCCATACTGGCGAGGATGTATTCTTATATTCATTCGGTCCGTCTAAAATAACTGGTCTTGTTGAAAATACTGATTTAGCACATGCAATGGCAAAGTTTATGGGCTTTGAATTAGATAAGTTAACGGACGAATTATATATACCTGCAACAAAAGCATTTACAGAAAAAGGCTTCACAACAAAAGTAGATGTAGCAGATAAAGAAAATCCTACTTTTATAGCCCAAAAAGCGGATGTTTCCATTATTATTCCAGTAAACAAAAATACTATGGTATATAAGGACGCATCAATGAATACGTCTAAAACATATACATTTGATACAATCAATGTTTATAACGGTACGGAATTTTATGTTTCAAAAAAAGTTTTAGATACAATACAATAAAAGAAAAGACATCATAAGCAGGAAAACGAGCTTATGATGTCTTTTTTACTTGTCGGGTGACTGTGTTATCTTGAGGCATTCAGTATCTCCATCTAGCTTATAGATACATTTTTTGCTCTAATTTTAACTGTACTTCTTGTTGATTAATATTTAAATTTGTAACTTTCTTTACCTTTACATAATAAACGATATAACAGCCAATAAAGAACGCTCCTCCACAGTATAGAGCTAGTCGTTGAGATGGATCAAATGCCAAGCTTCCCATGACAATACAGTTTGCTACTAAACCTAAAATTGGAACCAATGGGTAGAGTGGGGCTTTGAATTTTAAATCCTCTACTTTTCCACCTTGACGTATATAGGATCTTCTAAACGCAATTTGGGAAGCCGTAATTGCAATCCAACCAATTTGTGCGCCTAAGCCTGCTAGAGATAAAAGCCAAACAAACACTGTTTTTGCAGCGAATACACTTGATAGCAATGACAAACCAGCCACAGCAAGTGTAATTAGTAATGCATTCATAGGAATTCCTCTTTTATTCACCTTCCCTAAAACGGGGCTTGCCATCTTTTCAACAGAAAGAGAGAATAGCATACGTGTTGCTGCATAAAGTCCAGAGTTAGCGACAGATAATAGCGCTGTCAGAATAACAAAATTCATGATATCTGCAGCATACGGAATTCCTATACTATCTAGCACAACAACAAATGGACTTTCAACAACTCCTGCTTTTTCCATAGGTATCATACCTGCTAGTACAACGACAGATAACACAAAGAAGAAAAGCGTACGCCAAACTGTTTGTTTAATTGATTTAGGGATTGTCTTTTCAGGATTTTCACTCTCCCCTGCCGCAATACCAATTAATTCAGTACCCTGGAATGAAAAATTCACAGTAATCATGGTAATAAGCAAGGCTGATACGCCATTTGGAAATAGCCCTCCCTCATAAAAATGAGAAAGAAATGGTGCTTCTGTTCCATCTTTTATATCAATTAAACCAAACATGGCCGCACCACCAACTGCAAGGAACATAATAATGGCCAATATTTTAATGCTTGAGAAAACAAATTCTGCTTCACCGAACGCTTTTGCTGATAAACCATTCAATACAAAGAGCAGTGCAGCAAATAGTAGGCACCACATCCATACGGGTGATTCAGGGAACCATCTTTGCATAAGTTGTCCAGCCCCTAAAAATTCGAGTGCAACAGTTACTGCCCAGCCTAGCCAGTACAGCCAGCCGACAGCAAAACCAGTAGCAGGGCCTATAAATTTCGTTGTGTATGTTTGGAATGAACCTGATACTGGCATAGCAACAGACAATTCACCTAAACATAGCATTGTTAAATACATGACTAATCCGCCAACTAAATACGAGAGAATGGCACCAGTTGGTCCAGCTTGATGAATAGTGTAGCCTGACCCAAGAAAGAAACCAGTTCCTATACATCCTCCAAGTGAGATCATAAATAAGTGTCTTGCTTTCATGCTTCTTTTTAATTCATATTGTTCTGCTGCCATATAAAAACTCCTTACGCAAATTATCTTGTAAGCACTTTCTTTTTTAAGTGCATGAAGATAACTATTAGAAATTTTAATAATAATTAGGTTATTAATTTAATACATTTAAAGAACTGTCAATATTCTGACAAAATTAATGCTAGTGATTACCTAGAGCTGTCGCCCTTTCTATTGTAAACTTAATTTAGGGAGAGCTATTTTCTTACATTTGGTTGTGGCGACCTACTATTCTAAGAAAAGTTCTTCCTTTATGGGATAATTTATTGCCCTTATCCATAATTTAAAGTAATGTATCGCCGAATAAAGAGCTCATTAAAGCGACTGCAGCGATAGCTGTTTTATTATATTTATCTAATACTGGGTTTGTCTCTACAAACTCTGCTGAGGTAATGATATTCGCCTCTGATAGCATTTCCATAGCTAAATGGCTTTCACGATAGCTGATGCCACCTGCAACTGGAGTTCCTACACCTGGTGCATCATTTGGATCAAGACCATCTAAATCTAGGGATAAATGGACGCCATCTGTACGTTCCTTCAAATAATTAATCGTTTCTGACATAACTGTTGTCATACCTAATCGATCGATTTCATGCATGGTATATACTTTTATACCTTGTTCTTTAATAAGCTGCTTTTCTCCTGGATCTAAGTCACGGGCACCAATAATCACGACATTTTCAGGCTTTACTTTTGGACCATAGCCTCCAATATTAGTGAGTGCAGGATGACCAAGACCTAAGCTTACAGCCAAGGACATTCCATGTATATTGCCTGAGGGAGAGGTTTCACCTGTGTTTAGATCACCATGGGCATCATACCAAATGACACCTAAATTCTCATAATGCTTTGAGACCCCTGCTAATGTTCCAATGGCGATACTATGATCTCCTCCCAAAACTAACGGAAAGCGATTTGAGGAAATGACTTGATCTACTTTTTGACCAAGCTTGTCATTAGCCTCTGCTACAGTTTTTAAATTTTTTAAGTTAGTCGTTATTTCAGTTTCTTTGCTTTCATTTACTATTTTAATATTTAAATCCCCTTCGTCATCAATCGAATAGCCAAGGCCTTCAAGTCGATCTGTTAACCCAGCATATCTAATAGCACTTGGCCCCATATCAACCCCTCTTCTAGTTTGACCAAAATCCATAGGCACCCCAATAATTGTAACTTCTTTGTTCATGATGTTTTCTCCTCTCGAATAATTACTTTCACAGTATAAAGAAAATGAAAAATTGACTCAACCCAACATTTTTTTAAATTTTTATACAGTTTGGATTATTAAAAACATAGATTCTTTCTTGTATAAAAAAATGCATAAACATTATTTCAATGCATAACGATACACTATTTCCCAATTTTAAACGTTTTTTTGTCAGAAATTTCAAAACAAAAAAATAAATACTATTCTATTTTTATAATATTTTTAATAGAAAATTAACTGCAACGATAAAAAATATCCAAATATCGTACCCACATCCAAATCCAAGAAATTAAAACAACCAGTTGCTGGTACAAAATCGACAACCGGTTGTATGAATAGCAACCCCATTCCTTTGGATTTCTCATATAAATTTGCCCTTACCAATATAATACTAATCTATAACAATTGAATTTTGATAAAAGAAGGGTGATGTAAGGTGACGATTATCACAAAGCCATCCATTGGTTTAACACAATTCACTGATTTCACGATGAAGGGAAGTGCTGCCAAGACAAAGTTTGTGAAGGACATTAAGTACCAGGAAGACTATCATCCGATTAAAGATTATTGGAGAGCATTACGCGAAGGCTTAAAAAAATACCATGAAAATCGATATAATGATTCCTATTTACTTGCCATCATAGACGATGCCATCCCTGCACGTCAGAAAAATTACCAAGAAGCTGTAAAAGCCTATTTAAAGTTTTTAAAAAATAAAAAAGTACAGTGGTTTGAGCCTGGTAAGTCCAATTGGTATTGTGATGAATTAACCGTACGTTCAAACCCTGAACTCGGTTTAATCATCGATGATATCCCCTATCTAATTAAGCTGTATTTCAAAGGAAAAAATGAACGCATCGATAAACATAAATGCCGATCTGCCCTAACCCTCCTAAAAGATTCTCACTATTCAATTGAACATCCTAAATCTATAAAACACGCTATTTTAAATGTTCAAAAAGGGCGTTTGATTACAGATGATGAATCGACAGAATATCATCAAATTGCCCTCGAATCCGATGCAGCACAATTTATGTTTATTTGGAATAGACTCTAACGCTTATCCCACTAGAAAATGTGGATTTGGTATTTATCTTCTACCAAATCCACATAACGTCTGCTGAAAAGAATAATAAATGTCAATCAATATTTTCAATATATCTCAAATACCTCTAATGATTGACAAGTATCAAACGGTTAAGTAAACTTAACTTAATAAATAAAATGAAGGACATACAACTATGCATGATTATTTAATACTTATCGACAAAATCAATCAAAAATTTGAGCAATTCAAATTGATAGTTTTAAAAGAAACCAAAGAGGTAGAGGAATTGGAGAGCTTTCATTTAACCCCTCAGCAAGAAGTTATCATGTTTTACATCATTCGTAATGAGCCGGTAATTGCGAATGATATTGCCAATCATTTTGACATTTCTAAAAGTGCAGTTAGCCAAGTTATTTCAAAACTGGAAGAAATGAAAATGATAGTTCGTCAGGAGAATTCAATAAACCGTAGAGAGACTTTAATATCTCTTGGGAATAGAGGTCAAGAGTTTCAAGAGCTTCTAAAAAAAATTGACGATATTCTCGTAGAAAAATATTATTCGAAGGTAAGTTTAGCGGAGTTAAAAAATGTTCTTGATACATTAGATAAGATTGTCGGAACAAATAACAACAAAGGGAGTTAAGCTCATGGAAAAAAATTTAAAGCAACTCACTAATCGCATACACTATTTACCACCAGATCCTGAAACAGATCGACCAATACTGTCTGCCATATGTGGGATACACCAAACTTTAATTATAGATGCAGGAAATTCTGACAAACATGCTCAGTTATTTCTTGATGCACTAGATCAATATCAAACAACTAATTATCATTCTGTCGTATTAACACATTGGCATTGGGATCATAGCTTTGGAACAAATAAAATGAATTTATTAACAATAGCACATGAAAACACAAAAAGGTATCTTGAAAACATAATAGATTATGATTGGTCTGATGAAGCTTTAGATAATCGTGTGGAAAAAGGCTTAGAGATCGAGTTTTGTTTTGAAATGATAAAAAAGGAATTTGGCGTGGATAGAAATATTACCATCACTTTACCTAATATTACTTTTAAAGAAAAAATGGAAATTGATTTAGGTGGAGTTCGATGTGTCGTCCAACATGTAGGTGGGGATCATTCTGATGACTCCTCAATCATTTTTGTAGAGGAAGAAAAAGTACTTTTCTTAGGGGACTGCCTGTATCCGAGTATTTACACACAGCAACCACTATATAAAATTGATCATGTTAGACATCTCATAGAAAGTATTGAAATGTTTGATGCTGATATCTATGTGCTTTCGCATGAACTCCCATTAACGAAAGAGCAGTTTATTGGTTATATAAATGCATTAAAGTTAATATGCGATTTAGCAGAGAAGCATCAAAGCAACCACTTGAATTTGGTTAATGAGCTGTCAACTCAACTTAATCGTCCATTAAGTCAGTTAGAGGAAGAAATTGTTTATTGTTTTATGAACGGATTATCAGTTTCATAAACTGGAAAACTATGTAAATATTGAAGTTAAAACTAGAAATGAATGAGAACTAAAATTGGGGCTGCTTTGAGTTTGGACAAAATGAACAAGATTGTCTTTTGAATACTCTATTTTTTCACAAGCTCAAATTGAGTAGGAGACTAGTCATTAATTGACTAGTCGACCTCCTCGATCACCGCCGTTAAAAAAATTAGATTAAGTAAACCTTAAGCAAACGCACAAATATCTTCGTGACGAATTTTGAGGCACAATGATCTTAGTATCAGTTTTTTTGTAAAGTTCTATTTTTCTTATGCTTGCTTAATTGAGAATTTGGAGGATCTTTAATTATTTTACATTAACATCAAAAACAAAAGATTCTTTTCCTTTATTCCATATAGCATTAAGTTCATATATATAATACCCTTCTTTAGATGGCATAGTTATTTTTTCATCTTTAATTTCAACATTTTCAATTGTGCCATCTTCATTCATTTTAGTTGCAGAAATCAAGTTCGGATCCTTATCAATTTTAAATTTTAATACGTCCCCTTTTTGGACTTCTAAAGTTTCGAAGTTATCTGCTATTTCGCTAATATTAGGAGAACCTTTTAATGTTACTTCGACATCGTCCTCTCTCCACTCATATTTACTTGGTAACATATTATAATGCTCACCATCAAAAATAATTTGACCTTCTGGTTGTTTATGAATACCAGTTGGTAGTACATTGCATCCAGTCAAAATAATAACTATTAATATTGGTAAAACTATTTTATTCATTTGACTATTCTCCTTTTACTTAAATTCCCTACAGTGAATATATCATACTATTTTCGTTAAAATCTCATAATTATTCCCAATGATATACATATATGTTATAAGGAAAAAGAATGCTTAAGTAAGATGATATTTTTCGAAAAATTAAAAAGCGCAAAATAATCCTAATTTAATCTAGCTTAAATGGAAGTGTTTGAGAAGAATTTAAAAGAATGTTTTTACGACGAAAAGTTATCCAGAGGAATTTCATCATTTGGAGAAGAAACTTCAAAAAAGAAGGTAGAGATTATAGCTTTTTGATAATCTGGAGCAATTCGAAAACTCCTCTCGTGGTTTGTCTGAACAACAATTACGATAAGGAGTTTTCGTTTTTCTTCCATAGCAAATTGTGATTAACTCAAACCTCAACCATAGTTTTGTCAAGAGCCCTAAAACTTCACCCATTAACTACGTTGTTTTATAAGAGCCCATAATTCACTGTTTATCAGTCAGCATTTTTACAACTTCCTTGATTTGAAGCTCTAATGATATTCGGTTCACTTGAGGAATTATGTATTGTATACAAGCAGACGGAAAGAGAACCCATTCACTGCTTGCTAACCAACATAAAACAATTAAGCATTTAAATCTGTTATAGCAGGGATATTAATTTCCTTTACACATGAAACGGGTGATAAATTTATCACACATTGGACAATGGATACAATATCCTGTACAGGAATACGGGTTCCTTCATATAAAAGAATGGCCTTTTCTATACCTTCTTCATATGGTACTTCTGCAGCAAGCTCTCCGGGATTAATGCATGTTACGGAGATTTTATCTTTTCTCACATGTTCACGTAGCGCATTGGTAATGCCACGTAAGCCGAATTTAGAGGTGACAAACGAAACTTGTGCATTATTCGTATGATCTAAACCTGCCGTTGAGCCAACGAGAATTATTTTCCCATTTATTGCCTGTCTTAAATTAGGTAAAAGTGCTTGTATATAGGTAATTGTGGAAGTTAGATTAATGTTGATTAGGTTTGAAATATCTGCTACTTCATCCTTATCAAATGTATAGTCATCCTCAAAACCATGCTTTTCCCAAACCCCAACATTATAAATTAATACATCGATTGCAATCCCTTGTAACGTTTCTTTTAAAATAGTAATTTGTTGTTGACTAGATAAATCAATTGAGAGCCACTTACGATTTACTCCATCATTTAGATCTAAACTATTTGGTCGTGTACGTGACACCATCCATACCGTATCACCCTCTATAGGTAAACCCTTTACAAACGCATCCCCTAGTCCTTGACTTGCTCCAAAAATAATAAAGTTCTTACTCATGCTATCAACCTTTCTAAATTTATAAATTACTAGTATAAAATTACCTTAAACAGAAAACATCTGATACCAGTTACTCTCTCAATTGTTATTATATTAATTAATTAACTTTTTAACCTCAATCTATTGTCTGAAATTAACTTTCATCAGATTGAACTAGTAAGAAGTTTCAAGTATACTATTAAATGATAATAATAATCATTTTCATTCAAATTATTTGCTTAAAAACTGAATGAAAAAATATACTGATAAGCCAGCAGCATGATTCAAACACTACTGTCATATTTCCCTCTTATCTGACTAAATAGTTTATTCGACAATTATCATTTTTGGTAATCATAGATTTCTTTTACAAGTAGCTATCAAGAATAAATAGTTATGAAATATAAAAAATATAGAAATGGAGTTGATAGATAAATTGACTTTAAACGTTACTAAGATTCATGATTTATTTGATCAATTTACGGAAATGGTCGAAGGACACGTCCAGCAAAGAAACTGGGAACAACAACTCACCATTCCTTCTCATATAGGCAAGGGAAATCTGATTAGAACTAAGATTCGTCCCGGTATGGAGATTATGTTGACAGACGTCACATTCAAGCAGGATATGAAACTTCATATTCAGGAATCTTGCCAATTATTTGAATTGAGTTACTGTGTTAACGGAGAAATTCATTGTGATTGGAATGGAAAAAATAGCCTAACAATTACCCAAACAGGGAATGTTCTTTTTTTGGAAGACGTTCGAGTTTATGAGGAAAAAAAAGCAGACATTCGAAATCAGCTTCTTGAAATCAGGTTTACTCCTGCTGAACTGCTACGCTACGCTGAGGATGTGACGGAGAAACGCAAAATGGAGAAATGGCTGAATCATCACCGTGGAAATATTGATCAATATCCAAATACGCCTGCCATCCAAAGATGTGTTTCTGAAATGATTCATTGTAAACATTTTGGAACCATGAAACGTTTGTATTTAGAAAGTAAGGCTCTAGAATTTTTAGCACTATTTGGAGAGTCAGATGGATATGGTCATGTTGGAGGAAATATGATGCTGCGTCGCAGTGATATTTCCAAACTAGAACTTGCTCATGAATTAGTGCAGGAGCATTTTGAACAACCTCTATCTATTCGTACATTGTCCAAGCGTATTGAAATGAATGAATTTAAGCTAAAAAAAGGATTTCGTGAATTGTTTGGCATGACGATCTTTGAGCTTGTGCGGCAAAAAAGAATGGAGAAAGCACTTTGGTATTTAGAAGTAAAGCGTTTAAATGTAGGCGAAGCCGCAGCGTCTGTTGGCTATAGCAATGCCAGCAATTTCACAACTGCTTTTCGCAAGCATTATGGTTGTAATCCAAGTGATCTTATTAAACGGATTAATCAATTAGATGTAGAGAATAACAAGCTAAAAACCGCTTCACACCATAAAATTAAATATGAACGGTAAAACGGCTTGACAATTACATGTCAAGCCAGTGTTATATACAGTGTAAATTATCAAATTCAAGGAACACTCTTTTTGTACTTTATGTTATATAAGTAATTGCCATATCCCCCGTAATTGGATTTGAATAAACCTCACAATCTATTTCATAGACCATTTCAATAAGCTCCTTGGTCAATATCTCCTCAGGCTTTCCTGATGCCATAATTTGACCTTGTTTAATTACATAAAGAATATCGCAATACGTGGTTGCCATTGTAAGATCATGCAAAGCCGCAAGAACACCTATGTTTAGCGATTTGACAACCTTTAAAATCTGAAGTTGATATTTAATATCTAGATGATTTGTTGGCTCATCAAGAATTAAAAATTGAGGCTGCTGTGCTATCGCTCTTGCAAGTATCACACGTTGCTTCTCTCCACCTGATAATGTCAAATAGCTTCTGTCTGCATACTCAGACAAGTTAACTTTATTTAGCGCATCCGCGACAATCTGATAATCCTTTCTGTTATCGGATTCCATCAGATGTTTATGTGGCGTTCTTCCCATCATTACCATCTCATGAACGGTGAAATCAAAACTTAATTCATTAAATTGCCCTACTACCCCCATCTCCTTTGAAATCATACGCGTGGATGAGTTAAGAACATCCTTATGTCCTAAAAATACAAAACCCTTTTGAGGTTTAATGACTTTATAAATACTTTTCAATAACGTTGATTTCCCACATCCGTTAGGTCCAATAAGTCCAACAAACTGACCATTTTCCACATGAAGACTGATATCTTTTACAATGTCTACTCCCGATAGCGTTACTGATATATGTTCTGCCGATAGATTCAATTTAGTTTCCCCCGAATCCATAACTTTTTTTGATTAACATGTACATAAAGACTGGTGCACCCAAAAGCGACGTAACAATTCCAAGTGGTAATTCTCCATTAAGAATTATTGTTCGTGCAAATACATCCGCCCATATCATGAATAATGAACCAAACAGAAGAGCAACAGGAACAAGTCGCTTATGATTGGACCCGACAATACTACGCACTATATGGGGAACAATAAGACCCACAAACCCTATAATTCCACAAGTTGAGACAAGAATGCCGGTGATAATTGATGAGATTATCATATACAATCGTCTATAATAATTTAGATTAATTCCTAACGTAACTGCTGTTTCCTCCCCCATCAGCATGGTATTAAGAACTCGAAATTGGAACAGAAAAAATAACCCTGCCGCAAGAACCACCGCTGTTACAAATGGAAGTGTTTCCCATTCAGCAGAAGCCAGGCTCCCCATTGTCCAGAAGGAAATTGAACGAATACCCTCTGCGTTTTTAGCAAAGTAAATAATAAAGTTTGAAAATGCACTACATAACGCATTAATGACAGTTCCAGCTAAAATTAGTTTCACTGAGGAGGTTTTACCGCCGATGCTAGCTAAGCTCAAAACAAGAAGTGCTGCGCATAAAGCTCCGATAAATGCCCATGTCGCAACGCTAAGCTCTCCTAAGATGCCTCCTACTCCAAACCCAAGCATAATGGAGAACGTTGCACCCAATGAAGCGCCAGAAGATATTCCTAGTATAAATGGGTCAGCCAATGGATTTTGAACTGATGCCTGCATGATAGTTCCACATAGCGCTAAACCTGCGCCCGTTACCATAGCCAATAACACTCGTGGAAAGCGAATTTGCCATATCACATCTAGAAACATGCCATCTGCATCTTCGATAACGTGGCTAGTATGTAATCCTGTGATATGCTCCACTAAAATCCAAAAAGATTGATTATAGGGAATGGATACTTGTCCAATAGAAACCGAAACAACGACGGATATAGCAAGTACAATGAGTAGTATCACTATAAATGTTGAGGACAGGTAACGTTTATCTATCCATCTTTCCATACTTCTTTGTGAGGTTATCATGTCTATTCTCCTTTAAACAGTTCAGGATGAATATATTGGGCAACATCCTTATACAAATCTGTAAGCCCAAGACTTCCACGAACAGCTGTCGTATATTCGACAACCTTTACATTTCCATTTTTAATTGCCGTCGCATTTTTCAGCTTTGGATTGTTCAAGTATTGCTTAATCAACGCTTCACTATCTGATTTTTGAAATCCAGTAATGATAATTTTATCGGGATTTACAGATAGAATCGATTCCTCAGACATCTCTACATATGTTTCCTTAGACACTTGAATATACTCTCCTCCTGCACCTTCAATCATTTCATCAATGAGACAAAGTGTTGGACCATAATAATAAGTCGTTTCTCCACTAGTTCCTAGCAACAGAACTTTAGGCTTGTCCTTTGCAAGCACAGCTTTCGTCTGAATATCGTTGATCTGTTCTTTTTGCTTGTCTACAAAAGCCTCTGTCTTATCTTGGATGTTCAGTACATTTCCTAGATTCGTAATATCTTCAAAAAAGCTGTCGATGGTGCGACCAGTAGTATAGTTGATTCCAGTAAGTACTGGTATGCCCCTCTTGTTCCAAAAAGAAATATCCCCAATCCGTTCTTTTTGGAAGGCAGAGGACATCGAGATAATCAAATCCGGCTGCAACTCCAAAATAGCCTCTTTTGAAGGCCACATATCCGTAATAATAGGAAGTTTTTTAATTTGTTCTTCATATTCTGAAAAGGATTTGTCCAAATAAGCTAGTCCAACGATACGTTTTTCTTCTCCGAAAGCAAGCATCCACTCTGCAAAACCTTGCCCAATGACCACAATGCGTTTCGGTTCTTTTTCAATCGTTTGTTGTACTTCCTTCCCTGCATCGTCATAAACCGTTAAAGTCAACGGGTAATGGCTTTTTCCAATCGAGTTACTTTGAGTTGCTTCGGTAAGACTCTGACTTGGTTCTTTGTATTCAACTGTCCTTTGCGAGCACGCAGATAACATTAACAAGCAAAGCATGACAATCATAAACATCGAGAAGTATTTTTTCAAAAACATATATTCTTCCTCCCAGTTCTATATAATTTAATTTCTATTTGTTTTGTCGGTTAAATAAAAAAACAAGACAAACATAAGCAGACAGAGAGAGTCCTCCACAGAGCATTAAAGAGGCGGAAAATGCACTTACATAGTTGGACATAGTCGCATTTGTCAAGGTATGTCCTAATACTATAGTGAATACAATACTACTCAATGCTACTCCTAATGAATTGGCCAAATACATTACTGTATTAAATAAGCCTGAAGCTGTTCCTGCTTCTTCCGCTGGAATGGTGCTCAACACAACTCGAGTAAGTGGCGTTGTAACCAATCCAAGTCCCAGCCCGTACACTAGCAGAGTCAAGATATAGGGCAAATGCAACAGATGTCTCGCATCAATATGCAATAACAAAATAAGTAAAAAACAGCAACCTGCCGTAATTAACGCGCCAATTTTCAACACAACCATTCCCCATCTGTCCACCACTCGAGATGAAATTAGGGAAGTTAGGAAAAAACCGACACCAAGAGGCAGAAAAGCAAAACTGGTCGCTTGGGCATCAAAATGTAAGCCAAACTGCAAATAATATGTCAAGATGAAAAAGAGGGAGAACATGCTAAGATAAATAAAAACAACTGAAAGCAATCCCACTCCAAATAAACGTTGTTTAAAAATCATCAAATCGACAAGTGGTCCATCATCTTGTTTTTGCTTATGAATTTCCACTACAATAAATGCAAGCAGGAGCACTAACGATAAAATTAAGCATCCCCATATCCAATGTGACCATCCCTGTTTCTGTCCCTCTGATAAAGGATAAACTAACAGAAACAATCCGCTAATCAGGAAGACTGTACCAGTCCAATCAATTTTCTGTGTGCGGTTGCCATGCGATTCCTGGAGCAGAGGTAAACATAGCAGAACAAGAATACCGAAGGGAACATTGAAAAAAAATACAGTTCTCCACCCTAAGGAAAATACATTCCAATTAACCAGAACGCCTCCCAATGTAAGTCCAAATGCAAATCCGAACCCTAGTAAGGCACCGTAAATACTAAAGACAAGACCTTTTTCACGCGATAGAAAATTTATCTGCATCATGGAAAGCACTTGGGGTTGTATTAATGCTGCTGCAATTCCTTGCACAATCCGAATGACAATTAGGATTGTCGAACTGGATGTAAAACCCCCCAACATAGACATGAGCGTGAATCCGCTCACCCCAATAAGCAGAAGCCGCCTCCTGCCATAAATGTCACCGAGTTTTCCACTTATAACCAGCGTGACGGCTAAACTGAGCGAAAAACAGGTCATAATTAGTTGAGCATCTGTAAAACTTGCGTTTAAACTACTTTGTATTAATGGCAACGCGACCTGAATCATATAGGTATTCAAAGAATTTAGCAGTATCGGAAGAAGAATGACCGCCAGCGCATACCAGCGTCGCGGATCAATCTGCTGCTCCAACTTTTCGCCTGTTGTCGCCATAGTACCTCCTCCTTCATTACTTGCTTGACGATCAATTTCCAATTTAATTTATAGAAATCTATCTATATGATATAAAGCTTCTAACCGCCGTCTGTAAAATCACTCCTCTGTCCATTTCTTATTCCGACATATAGCTTAATCGGAATTTTAATTGATAATTATTATCAACAAAATTAATTATCAATGATGTCTTTCTTTTTCTCTACCTGTAGCGGGAGATTCTTCTTTTATAGAAGGAGCAAAAATTTAAGAAAACAACGAAACATGGCAGGAGATGAGAATGAATAATTAACTATTTTTATCAAAAAACAAACAACAAAAAAAACGATTGCATATTTGACAATCGCTTCTTACTCATCAATATACTAAATAGGTATTTTCTATCTTTATATTGAGTTCATTTAACCGTTCTAAATTTCTTTTACTTTAATTACAAAACTATCAAATGCTTCTTCCGCCTCAACACGACGTTGTGCTTTACAAATTTCAGGGTATGTAGGACAAAGTCGTAACAACTTCTCTTTTTTGATTTTAATAGGTAAATCACCATCAACCTTTACATCCCAAAATCCTAGTTTATTCTTATATGCAACGGCTCGAAATTCACTTTGCTCATCTCTTTTAAAATAGATATGCCAATGACGTCCAGGTAAATGATCCTCAATTTCCTTCGCATAATCACTATAAGATGTTTTTATAAAAACCAGTTCCATCTCTTCTTTTACAAGATTAGCAGGAATGGGCGCCTGACTTGGTAAATCTTCATTATCATATAGAGCACCCGCTAACAAATATGCTAAAGCCTTCTTTGCATTTTGAATAGCTTCCTCTTTCGTTGAGCCTGAGCTTAAGCAAACCTCCCACCCATAATCCGGAAGTAATGTTGGGAAATGAACTCCGAAACTTTCTTCCTCTTGTCTTATAAACGCTGGATAAACCACATTTTCAAATGCCATATCAGCTTTACCTCCCATACATATTGATAAAAATTCTAATGTAAACTTGTTTACTTAAATTTTAATTGGCTTTGCACTTGAATTTTGTACGGCTGTACTTCCAAATCTAAATTAATTTTCGTTTCCCATTCAGTTGTCCAAGAAACTAAAAACACCTCTCCATTTGGTAATCCAAGCATTTCTCGCACCTCCATAATTTATATAAATTTGAACGCATTCTTTAATTCTCTCCCTCTATTACTACATCAAAATAATTATTAACATTATTATTAACCGTAGCCTTGAAATAAAATTTGATTACATCCCCTTGATGAATGAATGAATAGAAAAAGCGTGTTTTGAATTGATCAAACACGCTTTTATTTCAATTAATAATCCCGATTGTAAAATGTTAAAATTTAGACCTGTACAACCTCATCGTAAAAATTGGTTAGGATTAACAGAAAGTTACTGCTGTATGATCTGAATAAGGTTGCCACATGTATCATCAAAGACAGCTATTGTGATTTCCCCCATTTTTGTCGGTTTCATAGTAAACTTTACGCCTTTTTCGACTAATCGTTCGTACTCTTTGTCGATATCTGTAACACCAAACATTGTTACTGGAATACCATCTGCAAATAGCTTCTCTTGATACTCTTTCGCAGCAGGGTGCTCATTAGGTTCAAGTAAAAGCTCGATACTTCCTTCCTCATCAGGAGAAACAAGCGTTATCCATCTGTATGCTCCACTGGGAACGTCATGCTTTTTTACAAAGCCTAATGTTTTTGTATAAAATTCTAGTGCCTTGTCTTGATCTTGGACGAATATACTAGTAATAATAATTTTCAACATGTTTTGTCCTCCTTACTATTTATCTATATGGTTCACTTCTAACAATCTGGCTGCAAAATGCAAAACTCATACATCATCATTAGTGATAATGTTAATTTAACCATCCTTTCAACAAATTTCTTAGTGGTTCTTTGTTAAACGTGAGTACTCTATATTTTCCCTTTCGTTTCGAAATTACAAGCCCTGCATCTTCCAATGTATTAAGATGTTTAGCAATCGCCTGTCGTGAAATGGCAAGGTTATGTTTCATAACGAGACGTGCAGTAAGTTCATATAGCGTCAACTCATTGCGGTCGGAAAGTTCATCTAATATAATCCGTCGAGTCGAATCACCAAGCGCTTTGAATATAATATCTTTGTCCCAATCCATATTTCAATTTTAGGCAACCTCACAGTTGCTTGTCAAGAATATGCAACTTCGGGGTTGCCTAAAAGAGGGTGTACTATTATGAAACTTCACTTTCCCCTACCTTCATAAAATCCGCCACCAGTTAAGGATCTAATCACTACGTTTGTTTTGCATAGCCTTACTCTCAGAAATAAATAATCCTATTAGAGTAAGTATGATTCCAGTCATAGCGAATCCTGTAATTCTTTCATTCAGTACAAGTACTGAAGTAATAACGGTTATTACGGGAACCATATAGATATAAACACTAGTTTTAATTGCACCCAATATTTTTACTGCAGAATTCCATGTTACAAAACAAAGTGCGGATGCTCCTACCCCTAAAAATAGGATATTTAATAGATTAGTTGGTTGCATCAATTGATTTATATTTGGTTTAAACCCAACAATAAATAATGCAGGTATCATAAAAATTAACCCATAGAAAAAAATTCTTCGTGTTGTTTGAATCGTATTATACTGAAACTCACTAATTTTCTTGGTCAGTATAGAATAGATAGCCCATACTGCCGCAGCTAAAACAGCTAGTATATCTCCCAACGGATTTAGTTTTAAGTTGCTACTTCCATTGTAGCTAATAAAGAAAATACCAACTAGTGCAACTACAAAACCAATCAAAAACTGTAATCTTAATTTCTCACCATTCAAAAATAAATGTGCAAGGAAAGCAGTAAAAAAAGGTGCTATTGAAATAATGACACCTACATTGGATGCAAAGGTATAAGTTAGTGCTATATTTTCGAGTAAATAATATAATGTAACACCACATAACCCTGCTCCTGCAAAATATAGTTCCTGTTTTTTTTCTTTCACACTAAACCAGTGAGGATAAACAAGGAGCAGAACAAGGAAACCAATGATAAATCTCAAAAATAAGATTTCAATAGGTGAAATTGCATCTAATAAGATCTTAGTTGATATGAAGGTTGTACCCCAAATAAAAATTGTGATTACTGCTAAAAAATGTCCGTTAATCTTTGTTTTTGTATCCATATAAATCCTTTCAATGATTAGTTCCGTACATCCTTAAAAATATTCATATACTGTTTTGGCGTAAGCCCTATAAACTTCTTGAAAAAGTTAGAAAAATGACTTTGATCAGTAAACCCTGTCTTAAATGCCACGTCTATTGGTAGTACTCCATGCTCTAGCATCTTTTTAGCCTTATCTATTCTTATAGTTTCCAAATAACTGTATGGAGAGATACCCATTTGCTTGGTAAAAGATCGAAGCAAATAGTATTTACTCAATCCTGTTAGATTACATAGGTCCTCTAGTGTAATATTTTTCATGTAACTTTCTTCTAAAAATTCACAGATTGCTGTTATTTTAGTGTTTTGCTCTGAAATACTTGTTGATATTCCCTGCTTCGTATATTCTTCAATTAGCTGTTCCAAAAGAAAATAAAAAACTTCCTCTTTTCTAAAGCACCCTTCTTCCTGCATAAGCATCTGATGTAGATCCTGAAGTACAACTACCAATTCATTATGAAAAAGTACTGAGGGAGTAAAATATGGTAGTAGCTCTTCTCCTGTAATAGCAAAGACAGCCCTTCTCATCACTTCAGGTTGGATATTTATACAGCGATAATCCAATGTTTTACCATCAATTTGCTCGCAAGCATGATTGTCACGGGGATTAAATAACAACAAATCTCCCGGTTCAATGATATATTCCTTAGATTTGCAGGATAAAAGTCGTCTACCACTTTCTATAAACCCAATCACATAATATTCATGAAAATGATTAGGGAATTTTTGCATAATTCCCTTAAAATGATAGGCCTCAATCTTTAATTGTGCATCATATTTTACTATTCTCATTTCCTGCTTCATAAGTGATGCCTCCGTTCCTGGTTCCTGCTGCCCAGTATAGCAAATGCTGAAATCAAATTCTTGTATGATATTGCCCTTTACTTAATCAAAATTCTAGGTGACCTTCCTCGTTCCATTTATATAAGTAAAGCGCGCTGAATCGTCATCAGTTGTTTATCTAAAGAATATGGATTTTCAAATGCAAAACGATAAGGATTACAAAAAGAAAATGTTTTAAGGAAGGGATGGTTGATTGAGTAACAGAATTGATTTTACGTGAAGAAAAGTATTGGAATAGATAACAAACGTCAACTTTCGAGGTAAAAAGCATGAATGAAGGATTTATAGCATGGGATAATGACAAAGTAACATTTATATAAAGAAGTATATTACGTTTCGAGAAATTCAGATTAAATAAGTAAACGAAAACTAAGGTTACTCTCTATTAGGCATAAGTCTGGCAGGTACTACGTTATTCGGTGCCAGACTTTGTAGTATGCATAGGTATTATGAAATACAGAATACTAGTCCTTTGCCTTCGGATATGGTTTCAGCAAAGAACTTGCGAATATCTTTAAAATAACTGTATAGATAGTCAAAAAACTGTTCTGCTTCTCCATCTTTCTCTTCACCGTCGCTGTAGAGAGGATAGATATCCTCCTCAAGCATCTTATTATAGTTGTATTTAGCTAGAAGCTCATCTCGTGTCATCGCCTCAATGGCTTGATAGGCTTCACAAATTTGTCGGTGAGTTAAATAAAAGGCACCAATATCTCCAAATTCCAAGTAGTTAGCCTGATCCATTGGAACGACATAACCAAGAGGTGGCCCGCCATCGCAAATATCTTCGCAGAGTAAGTAATAAAGCGCCTGCCATGATTTATCAATATCAAGATTTTCTCTGTTATAGGGGTCCATGTCCTCTAGCATTTTGGTTCTGGCCGCAAGCTGCTGGATTTCTTCTTCTGGCAAAGCAATGTAATAGCCGATCATCCCCATTTTTCAACACCTCCACATACGTGCTATCGCTTTAACTATTTATAATATAATGTGAATATCGGAAGTTTTTAAGTATTTTTTATAAAAACTCCAACTATATTTCTTAGTAAATTAGGGTTATAAAAATACAAATATTCTAATTTGCTTTTTAAGGTTTTAGCCAGAATTAAGATTATCTTTTCTACAAGTATTAAATAATCTTATAACGGAATTCTTTGGCGCATATCCCAGTATATGTTATACTAAAAATCTTAACAACAATCGCAATAACATGTGAAAAAGACACTAACTTTTGAAGAGAAATCTATTTAAAACCATCGATACTGTTCTTAAGTATGTCATTTACATACCAACATAAATTATTATACATTTCCTCTTCAAAATCTTTTTGACCCCGTATAAATTTTTCCTTTAGATTGTAATAGCAAATTTGAAGATATTCATTGTCATGATGATTTTTAAAAGGTTTAACATGCTTAACTGACTCTAAATTTTCAAAGTATTTATTCATTTTTTCATATGATCTAATTTGATAACCACGTTTTTTCATTTCTTCAATTACTTTTTCTGTATATACATACAAATCATTTTTAGAATATTCGTATATATAATTAATTAATATATGTTTATCTTCTTTGGCAAATATACTATTTAATTCTCTCCATTGTGAAAGTAGTTGTCCTTTTGGTAGATACTTTAATAAATCCACATGCCATAATCTCAATTTTTATTACTCCTTTTAATACGGTTCTATATATTACATAGAATTTAAACGAAAAAATTGTATTAATTTCAAATATCGGGTTATTTTTCTGTCATTTGCCAACTCAACCTATCCTTACATTTAGCTCATAAAATAAGCACAAACACCGACAATACACACTACAATGATCAAAACACAAAAAAACTTCTTGGTAAATGACCAGCTCACACCTGGCCCATCCCACCACAATTTAAAATAAAATATTATACCAAGAAAAACAGTAAAAATAGAAGTGTACAATGCGGTCTCCATATTACTCCACTGATTCATATCCCTACTTTAATCCTCCCATATCTGTAATCAAGTGACTTAGAACCACGCTATTCCTATAAAAAACTTCTCTACAATATATTCATTTAGGGTTAGTCGTCTTATATACAGAATATTACTGTAGTTTAATTGCTAACTGAGTTGTTTATACTGGGACAAGCTCTATTATTTAATCTGTTTAACAAACCGCCTATTGACCATGCACTAACTAATTTTTTCATCATTACCCCTATATAAATCCAGTTTCTTTAACATTACATGTCCAAAGTTAAAATTAAGTTAAAAATTTCAAAAAACTTTAAAATTGCTATGTACTTGTTCATTAACAGCCATATCAAAATCACCAGAAATCCCCTTCGATGTAACAGAATTAATAAAAAATTAGCATTTTCGCTATAATACACTAAATCAACTTAAGACATAACTCTGTATCATCTGTTAAGATATAGGATCATTCATTGGCCATTTTTACTTTGTTTGTCATAATTCCCCGCATAGGATATTACAAATATCACATTATATTTATCTTGGAATACATATCTATTGCCGCCGTAAATTTTGAAACTAATACTCCTGTACTTCATCTGTTGCTAACATTAGGTTCCAAACTTAAGATTATCTGAGTAAATATCTATCTCATTTCCGTTCCAAAGTAATAGAATTTTCAAATCCTTGGCGTTATGTTGGGGGTTTTTGTCGAATACATAATGAAATCTTTGTTTTGAGGGGAGGATTGCTGAATTGACGAGAAAATGTGCATGATTGACTAGTATTTGTGCTTAATAGAAGGCTACTTGTACTTAATAGAATATGGTTTGAAATGAATATGAATGCAGCGCTTTCGCGACAACAAAAGCAAGCCCAGACTTAAAATAAATGAGTACCTGGGCTTTGTGTATAGAGTTGAGGAATCAAGAATGACGGTAGAACATCATTATTTATAGAATTCTCTACTAAAATAGCAACTAAATAAAACAATTCTAAAGTTAATTTACTTCAACTTGACCCATCATCCCATTTTCTTCATGTTCAAGGATATGACAGTGGAACATGTAAATTCCTTTATCATTAAACTTTACTGCTAGTTTAACTGTTTGACCAGCTTCGATTGAAACTGTATCCTTCCAGCCCTGTAGGTTTGCAGGAGGTTCTTTTCCATTCATTGAAACTATTTTAAATTGCGTACCATGGATGTGGAAAGGATGCGTCATGCCACCCATCATATCTGGTTTATTGTATATTTCCCATACTTCAGTATCACCTTGTTTTTGAGTGAAATCAATACGGTTCATATCAAATTTTTTATCATTTATTGTTACCATTTTTCCCATTCCGAAAAGTTCAAGTTTTTTTGTTACTGGTAAGTTTCTCTCAGTATCTGTAACGGTATAATCATTTAAATTTTTTGGGATTTCCCGTGCATTCTTCTTTTGTTCATCAACTGTGAATGGTAATAAAATTATATCTTCTTCATTTACTAAAGCCATTTCACTTTTAGCATCAAATTTTGAAAAGTCCAGAATAATTTCTGCTCTCTCACCTGGTGATAATGTAATTTCACTCATAGAAATTGGTTTATTTAAAAAACCACCATCAGTAGCTATTTGTTGAAACTTATTTCCTGTATTTAATTTAAATGTATAATTTCTTGCATTCGATCCGTTCAATAAACGAAGTCTCACTTTTTCTTTTCCAACTGTAAGTTTTGGATTTAATGTACCATTAATTAATAATGTGTCTCCAATAGTACCATCCTCATTAAGAACTGATCGGTAGTCAAATTGCTTTTCCTTAGTAAACTGTCTATCTTGAAATATTAAAGGAAAATCATTTTCTCCGTATTCATTTGGTAGTCCAAGTTTTTTTGACTTCTCATCTTCAATATAGATTAAACCAGCTAAACCCTTGTACACCTGTTCAGCTGTAGCACCCTCTGGATGTGGATGGAACCATAATGTTGATGCTTCCTGACTTACTGTAAATTTCACATCTTTTAATGCGCCTGGTTCCAGTATTTGATGTGGACCTCCATCGCCTTCACCTGGAATTTCTACGCCATGCCAGTGGAATGTTGTTTGTTTAGATAAATCATTTTTAGTTCTAAATGTTACAGTTTCTCCTTCTTTCAAACGGATAATAGGTCCTAAGAAAGCGCCATTATATCCGTATGTTTCAGTTTCGATACCATTAAAGATTTCTGTGGTTCCTTGCTGTGCAGTAATATGAACGATTCCATCCTTAGGTTCAACGAATGGAGGCAGCGCTACTTCATTTTCTCCAGTAGAATTATTTAATAATAATGGAATTGTATGACTTGCATGGCCGTTCTCCATATCTGCCATTTCCTCCTGAGTCATGCTGGAATGATCCATCCCCTCCATGTTCGACATTTCTTTCTGACCCATACTGGAATGATCCATAGTCTTGCCTTCATCAGCTCCTGAATTACCTGCACTGCATCCTCCAATAATAACAGTTCCAAGTAGTAATGAAGTAATCAAAATTTTAGAATTCATTATGTTTCCTCCTTTAATTTCATTACAATGGAACTGTAACAAAAAAATATGGAGAATCTATGGATAATAAAAATAAATCATCTATCTGTTGTCTTTTTTCCTCTTACTCCCCCAGTCCAAATTGAGATAATAACGAAGACTACTATAATGACAATTTTCCATTGTAGATCTACTTGCATAAAACCAAAGACTGCACCAGCTTCCATAATAAGTGAAGGTATTTTTCCTAGAGTACTAGCGATTGCAAATAAACCAATCGAGACTTTGGAAAAAGCACTGCCTAATGTTATAGCACCAGAAGGAATAAAAGGAAGAATTCTCAAACATAAAATAATCCAAAAAGCCTTACTTCCTTCAAGATGCTTTAGTTTTAACATTACTGGGTGTTGGAAATCCTTTAATCTCCATATTTTCAGACCCTTTCTATATAAAACAAAGCTAATGACTGCACCTAATCCCTCACCTATAATTGAAACGATTAACCCGTGATAAAACCCAAAAAACGCAAGGTTAGCTGCTGTAATAAAAACACTCGGGAATACACCAATAATACTAATAACAATATTGACAGATAAGCTAATCAATATTGCAAAAAAACCTGCATGTTCAAATATTTGAAGGGTAGTTTCTTTCATAATCCATCCTATTCTTTAATTTTAAAATCCTGTCTTCCCACCTATCAGCACTCTTTTCTTGGTTAGTTGTCTGGCTAAGTAGAGAGTTTTATTTTTAACTTCTTGGGCGCAAATTAATCAAACAAAACTTATCAATCATTGATTACTCACAAATATTTGGTAACCGTTTAGGAATGTAAAATGAAACGATTGTGCCATGATTTAATTGGCTTTCAATCTGAATTCCTCTTCCGAAAATTCGTTTAAGACGATGGTTTGTATTGGCTATGCCAATACCATGCTGATGTTTATTAGTCCTTAAAAGAATTTCCTCAATCTGACTAGCTGTCATACCAACCCCATTATCCTCTACAGAAACAACATGATAATTCTCGTGATTTTTTACGGAAATCACAACGATTCCACCTTCTGTTTTTTTGAGAATGCCATGATTTAGAGCATTTTCTACAATGGTTTGAACAGAAAGAGGTGGTATAAGTATCCCCTTTAGTTCATCTAAATCCCAAGAAACTTCGAGTCGGTCGCCAAATCTTTCACTTTCTATAAATAAATAGGAACGAACAAGATCGAATTCTTCTTCTATGGGGATTAAGTTTTTTATGTTGTCTGAACTAAAACTCTTTTGTAAATAATTTCCGAATTCAATCAATAAATCAGTCATTCGAGAAGGATTTATTTCACCTAAAGAAGAGATTGTATTTAACGTGTTAAAAAGAAAATGTGGCTTTATTTGCGCTTGCAAATATGCAGCTTCTAGACGTAATTGCTCTTTAATTGCTTGATTTTGTGCAAGCAGCGATTGAACACGTGCTTTTAGTTCAAGGGCATTTGTTGGCTTTGAAACATAATCATTTGCACCTGCAAGAAATCCCGTGTAAACATCTATTGGTTGGGTTCTTGCAGTCAGCAGCAAGACAGGAAGCTCTACAATTGTAAAGCGCTTGCGGATTTCCTTACACAATTCATAGCCTGACATTTTTGGCATCATAACATCGGAAATAATCATATCCCAATTTCCAGCGTCAATCATTTTCAGTGCCTCTGCTCCACTCGTGACAGTATAGATATGATATAGCTCTCCCAGTACACTACTAATAACTTTTAAGTTAATCGGATCATCATCAACAATAAGTATATTGCTACTTAGCACTGCCCTTTGTTCATCATCAATTAATAGTTTTGATGTGATATCAGAAGAATTTTTAGTTAGTGGATAGATATTAGTTGCTGAAACCTCCTGTTCAATAGATATATTTGAATCGATTGCTAATGGAATCGTGAAAGACAAGGTTGTCCCTTTGTCTTCTTCTGATTGTACTGCAATTGTCCCCCCATGAAGTTCGATTAACTGTTTGGCTATATTTAGACCAAGTCCGATACCCATTACAGTAGTCTTTTCAAAACGCTCATAACGAAGGAAAATGCGTTTAATTTCGTCCTCACTCATTCCTATGCCAGTATCACTAATCAATATAGTTGCTACCTTATCATCATGAATGGCATTGATTGTAATACTTCCTTCATGCGTAAATTTGACAGCATTATGAAGTAAATTAAAAAGAATTTGGACAAGTCTGCTCTCATCCGCATAAACTGGTGGAAAAAATGCTGAAACTTCTGAAATGATATCCAATTTTTTTGTATTTTTTATAAATTGAATCATATCAATAACCGCAGATGTAACACTATATAAGTTGAGTGTTTTTTGATTCAGCTGAATTTGTCCTTCTTCTAGTTGATTTATATCTAATAAATCATTCAAAGTAAATGCCATTCGATTGCCAATTTGTAATAGCAATTCAAGATTTTCTTTACTTTTCTTTGTTAATTGCGATGACTCCCTTTCAAGAAGCGATTGTGTAATGTTTAGTATACCGTGCAATGGATTACGTAGTTCGTGAGATGTATTCGCTAGAAATATATCTTTCTGAACATCCAACTTAACTAGTTTTTCATATTGCTCATTATTTAATCGAATAACATTAATATGTCGCCTTATCAGTAGTAGGGCAATAACAATTATTGAAATGAAATAATCGAATGGATAATAAGGTATATTAACTACAAGAGTTTTAATGGCAGTTCCCCATATACTATTTGATATAAAGCAAATTAAATAAAAAAGTATAAAAATTCCATCAATATTTCCTTTTACAATAGCTGAAATAGTAGGCACAATAAGCTGGGTGGCAATAAAAATTCCGTAAAAAATTACAATCAATTTCATAGGTGTATAGTGCAAAGCTGATGTTATCAATATTGTCAGAGCTATGGGGATGAATAGTACGTATAATACATTTGATAGTGTAGACTTAATTTTATAGAGTTCATTAATAAATGTTAATGTTAAGAGTAGTAATCCGATCAGTAACACTATCAGTAATTTAATGTAGAGTGCATTCTTTATTGGGAGATTTAACAGAACATTATCGTCTATTAAAATAATAAATCCATTAAGAATGAGTAAAAAACTAAAATAGAGTAATTCCTTTTCATATTGCCCTCTCCCAAGGAAGAAAATCGATAACGCATAGAAACCGTGTAGAAAAAAAATCACACTAACTAGTAATTGCAATGATTCGGAGAAGGTGGCTCCCTTTGTAATTGCAGAATGAAGCCCAAAATAGACCGAGTCTTTCAAACCTCCCGAATTAAAACTATCATAATTGGAAATTTGAATAATTAAGTCAATTTCTTTTGCCTCAGAGGAAAATATGACCGTCATGGGTCCCTGTTTTTTTATTTTCTCTAATGGATATTTATTAGCAAGGTTTTCACTATTCACCAATTTCCCGTTCACATAAATACTTGCATACGACTCAAATCCTTCTAATTTAATTCCATATATAGTTTCATCCTGATCAGGAAGCAAAATTTTAAGCCTGTAGGAGGCATTACCTATAGAGGACCCCTCAAGCGGCTCCATTTGTTCTTTCCAATTACCAGGAACTTGTATGTACTGTGGTTCAATATTTGCGCTAGAATCGCCAATTATAAACTTTGAAGGATAAAATAGCCATTCTCCATTTAAAAAAATAACCTTATCTTCCTTTAACGTTATATGACGTAAATCAACAATTCCCCTTTCTGCAGTTTGATTTGTCGGTGCATTAAAATAAAGAAACCATCCAAAGCGCATTGATAGTAAGATAAAAATAAAACTAATAATTATCAGTAATTTTTTTGATTTCGTAAATTTATTTATCAAAATTATTTACCTCTTTTTACCTTCCAGTAAATTTCATGATAATTACTTCTCTTTAAGCCTTAGCTCTTTTAGTGTCAGTATTTATAATGAATAATTCTTACCACTCTTACTATTTTCATCCTCTTACTCAATTTAACTATTTTTGATCTGCTTGTCACTACCAACTTTCTGTACAGCCCTCTATTAAACAATGCTTTCAGTTCTGACTCTTCTCACACCCTATTAAATTAGTAACCACAAACTTTACTTGTAGGAAATAAAAGTAATTATTATCAAACTCTGATTTGTTATTTTACCCTTCATCTTATTTATTTTCTAATAAAAAGCACCCTTAAGCCTATATTTTATGCCGATAGCAAAAAAATCCATTTTGAAAAATTTGATCAAAATGGATTCGTCCTTTGTTGAGTATTGTTCAATTATAAAAAAGTTCAATCGATTTCTCTAAGACAAGTTTCTATAGAATTTTTCATATAATTAACGAGTGCTGTCACCTCGGAATCCCTTTCTTCCCACTTATCAACAATTTCTCCACGATAAACTTTTCTAGCTAAATCGAGTAAAGTCGAATATTCTTTGGGTAACCGAGGTAAAGCCCATTTTGCAGCCATATCTTTTGAAGAAATTTCACCGATAGACACCGTCTGCCACATTCGAGCTAGGGTTAAAATTACATTACGCTCATCACCTATGATACCCTCTACCAACCCTGGTAAAGATTCCTTAATCGCTGTTCGAATATCTATCATCGGAACGGGATCAAGTATATCTGAAGCATTAGGACCAAATAGAGAAATACTATTCATCCTCACTTGTGCTAAAACGATTGCCAAATCAGGATCATAGGTTGGTTCCTGGATTTGTCCTTTTTCAAACTCACTTCTGAGCCACTCCCCATAAATAAATTCATTTTTGGGTGGGTATCGCCAAGGTACAAGATCGCTATGATTTACCACCGTGACTTCAAGTGGTCTCATAGAGTCTGTGTTTCCTATTTTTCCAGATATCAGCATTAATTTGTCCGTTAGTTTTTTTCGAGTCCCTTCAGATAAACAATGATTCACGACCACTAGGACATCTACATCACTGTTAATGCGTAAACCACCATTTACTGTAGAACCAAATCAATTTCGCCTTGGCGTAATTGCGTCCGGATTTTGAATTGTGCCCGCACAATTCATTCCTTTGAAAATCCGTGACATCCGCCGGAGGCTTTATCTTCATTCAGTAGGTGTTTGGACACCCGCTGAAAAGGAACCAAAATCCCATTCATCTCACCACTTCTAGAGGTGGGGTCTTCTGCTGAATTAAGATAAAAATACTCCTACTATAGATTTTCCAAGTAATTTCTCTACGATTTTTAGTGCTTGTATGGCTTGCTTTGGTATTTCTTTATTACTCAAATCACTCACCAACTACAAAATCTCCCCTCTAAATTAAGCTGACATAATATACGTTTATGCTGGTTTATTGGGATTCAATTCAATTTTCTTAAACATACTCCTACTTAATTGGGCAATTCATCAGCAAGTTTACTAATTCTTCGTATTTCTCTCCTTCCAAACTAGAGTCATCAGTGTTTATAAAAGCTATTAAACCTACGTTGTTTGAATTTACATACATAGATGTATCTACTCCAGGATCACTGCCAGTATGTCCCCAGACCTTTTCGCTACTATAACTCCAGAATAATCCTATATTTTCATCAGTTTCTTTGCATTCTGGAGGAACATTTGTGTCGTTAAATTGTTTTTGCAGCATTAAATCAATGCTTTTCGCAGTAATAAATGTATCTTTTCTTTTCATAATAGCTTGCAAGTATTTTGATAGATCATTAACCGTTGTCATAACCCCGCCGTCAGGATACGTAATTAACTCATAAGCAGGCATTGGTTCAAGGGTGGCAGCCATGTATTCTGTATGGTTAGTAAAATCAATCCTCAGTTTAGAATAATTTAATGCTATGTTTGCTAGTTTGAATTCGCTCCTGTTCCAACCGCTGTTGTTCATAGATAGCTTTTCAAATATATTTTTTCTCACATAATCGGCATATGTCATCTTGCTTCTTGCTTCGATGCAGTATCCAGCAAGTGCAGATCCGATATTACTGTAAGAAAAGCTTGCTCCAGGTTTATTGTTTGAGAAATTGTCCCTTGAATACCATTTACCCTCAGGATTCAGATAGCTATATAAGAAATCTTTCAAAGTCATAATCTTAGCGCCATAAGCACTGTAAGAATGGATATATTTAGTTTCGTCGTCCTCAATTCCGGATGTATGTGAAGCAAGATTTTTTAACGTAATTTTCTCATTTGGGAAATATGGGTTTACTACTTTGAAAGGAAGTATGTCATTGATATCCTCATCCAGGCTAAGTAAGCCATCTTCCTGAGCTTTTGCCAATGATCCCCCAATAAAGGTTTTACTTATAGAAGCAATATTAGTAACTGTGTCCAATGTGTAAGGAATTTTCTTTTCAATATTGGCATATCCGATTTCTTTCTTATACAATACTTTATCCTTGGTAATTACAAGTACAGCTACGCCTGGAACTTTAAGCGAATCAAAAAGTGATGTCAGTTGTTTGTCGAATTGCTGCACTTCTTTACATACAGTAGCATCAACAGTTGATGTTTTTTCGTTTTCAGTTGAATTCATAGCATATTCAGGCAGTTGAGACATACGAAAAACCTCCGTTTATTATTGTTATTTGCTTTCTTTAAAATACGTTTCCATCTTTCACTAGTGAACAACAGCTAATAATTGATATGTATAACGTAACTAAAAAGGTAAAATTAAGCATTTTTGCATTTTACAAACTCTTCACTATGCTCGACTTCTTCTATTAAATGCTTAATAAGAAAGTACAAAATTGAAATTAACTTTGTTTCCTAATTAATCGACTAAAAAAAGAAATTCATTAATTTCAACAAAAAGTGCTTTTGCTTATCTTTTTATGCAAAACAAAGACTGAACCTAATAATTGGATTCAGTCTTAATTTTTCTAGACAGTCTTTTATAAAATATTGCTACATTAGTAAATAACATATTAACCTTTTATAATAATTCTTAATAGTCTTCATTTATCTTTGTTGCTCATCGATAATATTGACTTTTATCTTTTTCTTTAACTGATATTCTTAGCTTCCAAAGTTCTTTAGCCAGTTGAAAAACTTCCTCATCCTCACCTTTTTCAATTGCTATTTTCCTTGCTTTTAATAGAGCATTTGCTGCTGGTGATAAATCTGGACAATCTACAACCCATTTTTTAAAATCTTCTTTAAATGGATCGATATCACTCCAAAAATAATTATGTTTTATAAATGTAGCACTAATGGCATTTCTATTTAGCTCTTGTTTATATCGGAAAATTTCTTTCTTATCGTTGCCAAGCAAAACTAACTGTTTTCCATCCAACAATACAAGTGAAATATCTTCCTTATTTAATAGAGTTTCATCATCTCTAAGTTTTAAAATTACTTTCTCATCATCTATAATTATTTCTAAGCTCTCATGAAAAGATAATAAAGTCAATGCAATTCCCACAATCAAACCAAGGGCCATCGTGATAAAACCAACCCAAGCTCCATTAAAGGAGGCAATTAAGTTTAATGGTCCCTGAAAGAAAGGCACCCACGGCAAAGTGCTTGCCCATTTTGAAATACTTGGAAGAAACCAACCTAGCACTAAACCGATGATAGGAAAACCAAGCCACAGGATAACTTTATCTGTTTTAGAAAAATTTAATATTGTATGATTATTGTTCATTATTTCACCTTTCTTACTTAACGATAGGTAAATAATAACATCCAACTAAGATTATTGTCAAAATCCTAAATTCCAAATCCTCAAAAATTTACTCTATCAAAGTTATCATGATGATCCTCCACTCCAATTAATTTTTTCCTGTCGTAATATTAAAAGCAATTGAAATAGATTTATAATCCAAGTTAACTTACAATAAATAGTATCCTTAAAAAGTGTATAGTATTTTAACGTATTAAACAGTTAGGTTTGCACTTCATCTAGTAATGTATTACTGTATTATTCTAAAAAATTCTAATATTAAGACTCTTATCAATATCTTAATGAAATAGATTCTTGCTTATTAAAATGGAGGTTACATATTGTGAAACTTGAAAGACTATTATCCATCATTATTCTACTGCTAAACCGACGTATGGTACAGGCTAAGGAGTTGGCAGAGCGATTTGAGGTATCTGTACGAACGATATATCGAGATATTGACGCAATTAATGCGGCTGGCATCCCAATCGTCACCTATCAAGGAACAAACGGTGGTATTGGTTTGTCAGAAGGTTATCGTTTAGATCGAAATATACTAACAAATGACGAGCTTGCTACTATCGTTACTGCCCTACGCAGTATCTCCACTTCATATAGCAAAGAGCAACACCAACGACTAGTAGAAAAAATAAATAGTGTCGTACTACCAGAACATGAAGAAGAATTTCAACATAAGACAAATCGTGTACTTATAGATTACTCTCCTTGGGGTGGTAATAAACATCTCCGTGCGAAATTAATTTTGTTAGACGAAGCATTAGATAGCTGTGTATTAGTTAACTTCACCTATTCCAATGCAGAAGGTGAAGTTTCCCAGCGAAATGTAGAGCCTCATATGCTCATTCTCAAAGGAAGGCAATGGTATCTGCAAGCTTATTGTTTAGAAAAAGAAGAGTTCCGCCTTTTTAAACTAAAAAGAATGAAAGGGCTTAGAATAGATCATGAAAAAACCTTCATTCGTCGAAATCCCTCTAATCAGGAGCATAACGAAGGTAAGAATAAATTAAAGCCATCAACACCAGAAGTTGTCTTTCGTTTCCAAGATAAGGCTCGTCATTTAGCTGAAGAATGGTTTGGCATTGAAGAACTTTTGCCAGTTGAGGATGGAAGTTGGCTAGTAAAAAAGGCATATCCAGAAAATGAATGGCTCTATAGTTTCATTCTTAGCCTAGGACATCATGTAGAGGTGCTTGAGCCTCAACATTTACGGAAAATCATTACTAGTCGTGCGGAAAAAATAGCAAAAGTTTATAAAAATGACAAAGCAACTTGACAGGCAGTTGTCAGGTTTATTGTTTTATACTGGTTTCATTCTATAAGAAGGAGAATGATTAAGGATGAAACAAAACAAAGAAAAGAATTTGACAGAATGGAAACATGAATCGTCTGAAGACAAAATTACTTTAAAACAAATTGAACCTACCCGAATTGAGGAATTAACCTCCTTCACATTAGCTGGAATTAGTGCCATTACAACAAATGAAACCGAACGAAGCAAAGATGGCAAAATTGGTAAATTATTCGAACAGTTCCATTCTCAAAATATTGGTAAGAAGCTAGGTGTAAATATACAAGAGGATGGTCATTATAGCTGTTACTTCAACTATGAACAGGGAGATGCAGGACTTTATGAAATAATGGTCAGCGTTAAAGTTCAAGAAACTTCACAGCTTCAAAGTTTAGATACAATAAATACATTTACTGTTCCTGCTGCAAAATATGCTGTATTCGTCACAGAAAAAGGACCAATTATAGAAATGGTGCAGCGTGCTTGGGATGATATTTGGCAATGGTCACAACAGCCAGACAATAATCGAGCATTTACAGGTGATTTTGAATATTATAGCAAGGATATTAATCCAGAGGATGGTCAAGCAGAAATTTATATTTCTATAAAATAGCTTGTACATCAGCCAACCTGAATCACTTTTAGAAATTTATTAATCACTCTGAATCTGTTAGATGGAGTACCTGTCTGTTGACTAGTTTTTATTTTAAAAAAGGAATGATAAATATGAGTGTAATTGAAAACACTAAGGTAGAGGTAGTATTCGAACAGTATCCTAAACACATTCAATCAAAACTTTTGATTCTTCGTCAGTTAATTATGGATACTGCAAAAGAGATTGAAGACCTTGATCATATGGATGAAACCCTTAAATGGGGAGAGCCTAGTTATATCACAAAAAAAGGCAGTACAATTAGAATTGGCTGGAAACAGTCAAGCCCAGATCAATACGCCATGTATTTTAACTGTAATACAAAGCTAGTTGATACGTTTAAAGAGGTTTATAAAGATTTATTCCATTATGAAGGTAATCGAGCAATTGTATTTGCTGTGAATGATGAAATTCCAATAAATGAATTAAAACAATGCATTGTATTAGCACTCACTTATCATACTCGAAAGCATCTACCACTGCTCGGGATATAATAAATTAGAGTGAGCTGTAAATAAGCTCACTCTCTATTTGATCTTGCCTTATTTTAATAGCAAATTTTCATCAGATATTTCAGTTCCTAGTGGACAATGAATGATGGTTCCTTGGTTCTTTCTAGGAATCCCCTCCATTATTAGAATCAATTACCACTCTCTGCCTCGGTCGGTTTTCCAGTCATACGGCAAAATTTCTTTCAATAAAACAACAGTGTTATTTTCAACCTCTACAGTGGCTTCTAAGTTTTCTTTTGAAAGCTGACTGATTAGCTCACGACACCGTCCACATGGCGGAACAGCATTTCCTTCCGAGTCTACTGCTACAAAAGCTTTTATTTGATATTCACCATTTTTCAACATGTCAGCAACTGCTGCATGCTCTGCACAAAAACCCATGGAACAAGCTGTATCTATGCTAATCCCTGTATAGATATTCCCATTTATGGTTTCAATGGCTGCACCAACACTTCCGTATTGAATAAAATCATTTAATTCTGTAGGTGAAGTAACTGCAGTTGCAATCTTTTTTAATTCTTTAAAATTCATAAGGATCAACCTCCTTTACTAGAAATGTGAAATCGATTGGATAAAAACAAGGGTATAGCTGCCCCAAAAACGACAGTCAGTGCCGATTAACGTAATGTTAATTTGTGTACACCATTTTACTAGTTTGATTTTGTTTTTCCACTATACAATTTTTATATTTTCTTTACTTGTTTCTCAAAGTATTCATTTTGCAGAATTCCCATATGAATGATGTCATGCCATTCCCCATCTCTAAATAGACTTTGTCTACTGTTTCCTTCCTGTTGAAAACCAATCTTATTGTACAAATGTATAGCTCTATCATTAAATGAAAATACTTTTAGGTAAACTCGATGAAGATTCATTTCATAAAAAGCATAATGCAACAGTAATCCCAAGCTCTCTGAACCAAATCCTTTTCCCCAATACTTCTTTTCTCCGATGTCAATTATACATTCAGCATTTCTATTTTTATAATCAATGTTGATTAATGACACAATGCCAATTGGTATTTCATTTCCTTTTGTAAGTATAATATAGCTTTTGGCTGTATGAGATCCTAATATCACATGATCTACAAATTCTTTCGTCTCATCTATTGGATAAACATCTAAAGATGGGTTAGTGGAATGCATAACTTCCACATCATTTCTCCATTGATGATATAGTTCTGTATCTTCCTTTGTCATTTTTCTTAGTCTCACTCTTGATGATTCAAACAACATAAAGTTCACTCCCTCTATAAATGTTGATATATCAACGGTTTGACCCATTTTTAATGTGGTGAAAATATTTTTTCACCGCATAGTACATTTAGTCTTTTCTAGTTTTTCAATACATTGTCATTTGATAGGTACGCTTCGCTAAAGTTAATTGGATAAAATTAACTCACTAATCCATTATGTGATGCATTATTGGATCTCTGCGATGCTTATGACGACGTACCCTCCCATGTCTCTTGGCGTCTAGCGCATACATTCCTTCGTTCGGTCTATTCATAAGGCAGAGGCTGGCGATGCTCCTTAAGGGACTCGTAGTCTTATGGTGAAAATAATGCCGGCTTCTCCGTGTCATCCTTCTGTTAGTGGTCGAGTTCCGTTGGCTTAGGCTGCCTCTCCGAGACAATAAAGGTCTTTCATCATTTGCCTCAAATCAAAATGTATTTTCTTCTTGCACAAGGTGTGTAAAATCTTCAGTAACTTTCCACAGAGCACGACAATCGATTGCTTCTTACGAAGGGGATTGACGGTGCGTGTAGTGTAATAGTCATGTAATTGCTTAAAGGCGAATTAACGGGATCATCACACGGAATAAAAGAGCTCGAAGTTTTCTTCTACCACGCTTAGAAATCCGTTTTTGTCCTTTATGCTGTCCAGATGAGTTTTCACGTAATGTGAGTCCCGCTAGTTTGATTAATTGGCGTGGATGCTCATATTGTGTAAGAGAACCAACTTCGGAAAGCAGCTCGACAATTGTTACGTCTCCGATTCCAGGTACTGATGCTAAATACGCATAATCCGTCATTTGTTTTGCCAGTTCTATAAGCTGGGCTGTTAATTCATCAAGCTGAGCTTGCATCAATTGATACTGGGAAAGTAGTGTAGCGATTTCAATGCGTGCCATCACTAAGCCTTCTGTCAGTCCAATCGAGCTTTGTGCCACCTCGACTAATTGTTTTGCCTTTGGTAGCTGTGGACTTTTCATCCCATCTACTTGGCGGTATAAAAATAATAATTCTTCTGGCGTTTTCCCTTGAATGTCCATCGGCAGTGGTGTCTTTTCAAGCGCCGCATACGCCATTTTCCCGAAGTTTTTAAATACCTGTGTAAACTCAGGAAAAAAGCGATCTAACCAACGAATCATTCGATTTTGAAGGGCATTTACATCTTCTTGGATTTTGGCACGCAAGGTTGTACCATTACGCAATTCAGCTTCCACGCCTTCTAGAATACGTGGATAACTAAACCGTCCATCTCGCATTAAACGTGCAATGACGAGCGCATCCTTTTGGTCATTCTTTGTTTGAAGATTGTCATCTAGCTCTTTGGAACGATTGACATGATGAGGATTCACCATGATAAATGGAATTCCGTGTGCTTGAAGATAGGCAGCGAGATTCATCCAGTAGTGACCTGTGGGCTCGAAACCGACAAGAATTTCACTTTTTTCATGGGTAGCACGTAAAGCCAGTAATCTTTCATAAAAAGCATCGAAACCTTCTCTTGTTTGCGAGAAAGGGAACGATTTATGGAGCACGCGTCCTCTTTCATCAACCGCGCATGCATAATGTGTACGCTTGGCAATATCGATACCGATGACGAGTGTTTTTTCAGAGACTTGATTAATCTTTTGGTTCCTATTAGAATTCATAAAAGGAGTCCTCCTGTGTGATAGTGGGTCAATGGCTGTTGACACTCATGCATCATACAAGAGGGCTTTTCTGATTTCAAGCCCCTGAAAATCCTTCTAACAGGAATGCTCCTTATTGAAAGTGGATTTTGGATTAATTAATTTTTCTAAAGAGAAAAGTAAGACGGATAACTGATCCTTTACTTTTGTATGTTCATATCCTAGCTGGAACGTGTCCAACATTAAACCGTTTATAAATGAGAGGATATACCTTGCAATAGAATGGGTAGATTGTTGAGGGCTAAATTCCCCTTTACGCATGCCTTCATTTAATACTTCTTCTATTACTTCATTAATACGATGGTAGCGTTCAGAAATGTAAGGGAAATTATCTTTATTATGTGTGTATTTATACGATAAAAAGAATTCTGCCTTTGCATAGACCAATGTTTGATCAATTGCCTCAATATAAATTTGCTGTTCTTCAATCCATTTTTTTAACTGGGGCCACAGTGGGCCTTCCTCCGATGGCACAAAATATTGAATATCTTTTTCGTCATCATATTTTAAAACTTCAATAAATACGTGATTAATATTATTGAAATAACTATACAATGCTCCTCTGGATATTCCAGCTTTGTCCATTATATCCTGCATAGATGCGTGGACAAAACCTTTCTCGATAAACACCTTCTTAGCTGCCTCTATCAGCTCTCTCTCTCTTTCTTTTTTATATTCTTCACTAACCTTTGGTGCCATAAGCCACCTCCCTTAATGAATGACAGAATGCACACAACAAACTATACACTATTGTCGTTTATATTTCAGATTATACCGACACTAGTGTATAGTTTCAACCTTTATATTAAGAACTTGGGGAAAGGTCATAATAAATTCGCATTTTTCTGTAAAGGAATGTGGTTTGTATTTGGGCGGGGATTTTGATTTCATCCGCAGTACTTTTAACTATAAAAGGACAACTTCACTTAAAGGCAAAGTTGTCCTAATTTGTGTTGCAATATGAAAAGCTTTGTTTATGGAATCTACTGCACAGCGAAATACTATTTCTTGTACTGCTTCACTTTATAATGCATCTGTACAAACTGACCATACCGCTTTGTATCAATTAAAATTAAATCGATTTGAGGATTTTTTACTTTAAACAATGGAATACCAGAGCCAAGTATATGAGGTGTAACAGTAATAATATATTCGTCAATTAAATTTTCCTTTATAAAAGCATCCAGTATACCCGCTCCTCCAATCATCCATATTTTAGAACCCTGTTGTTTCTTTAATTTTCTTGTAAACTCTATTACATTTTCATTGACAAATTCCACATATTCATTTGAACCTTTTTCAGAATTGCTGAAGACATAGCATTTTTTTTCAGGATACGGAAATGATTCTGAGTTTTTCATTACATAATCATATGTCTTTTTCCCCATAATTGTTGTATCTATTGATTGATACATATCTTCGTATCCTGCATCACCCTCTCCTTCTGTCTCAATTAACCATTGTAAGTCATTATCTTCCTTTGCAATAAATCCATCTAAGCTTGTAGCAATGTATAAAACTATTTCACGTGACATTTTATAATCTCTCCTTTTTATCTTTTATATACTTTCCTAAGTATTAAGGAACAATACTATAGTAACCATAAAACATGACAAGTAATGGCATGTTTAAAAAAGAAATTTCAGTAAAATATTATCTAATAAAAGGAGGTTCCAGTGTTGTAAATATGGATAGATACAACCATGTACATGACCATCAAGCCTGGGGAGGTAATTGGCATACTTGGGGCAAACGGTGCAGGGAAATCCTCTACTATTGCAGCAGTGCTCGGTATTGAAAAAAGTAATTACGAAGAGCTTACAATGCTCGGTAAGTCACCAATTCTCCATCGCAAGGAAGTCTTTCAAGGGGTAGGTGTACAGTTTCAAGAAACAAATTTCCAAGAAGGATTAACGGTGCGTGAGGCATGCGAGCAATGGGAGTCACTTTATAAACACACTGCTGATGTACCTCTACTCTTACAGACATTTGGTCTAGTTGGAAAGGAAACTCAACTTGTGAAAACTCTATCAGGAGGTGAACGTCAACGCTTAGCGGTGTTACTGGCATTAATTTCAAATCCTAAACTTGTTTTCCTAGATGAGCTCACAACAGGATTAGATACAAAGGCTAGGCGTTTGCTTTGGAAACAGCTTTTAGCAATGAAAGAAAAAGGTCTGGCAATTGTCCTAACATCGCACTACATGGACGAGGTTGAGGCGTTATGTGATAAAATTTTAATTTTAAAAGAAGGCAAAACGGTCTTTCATGGCACAATCCAAGAAGTAATCCATGTAAGTAAGAAAGCCACACTAGAAAATGCGTACCTATATTATGCTGGCGAGGAGGATTGGGTATGAGTACATTTCTAACCTTTTTAAAAATTGAGGGTAAGCTCGTTTGGAAGGGCATTGATATTCTCATTTTTGGAATCTGCTTTCCTATTATTTTAGCTACCCTATTTGGTTATTTACTGAATAAGGACGGTTTAGCTGGTGCTTCTAACTTTGAATTATCGTACGCAGCTGTAATTACGATTGGTGTACTAGCAACAGGGGTTATGGGTGTACCACTGACCATTGCAGATTACCGTCACCGAGGGATTTTAAAGCGATTTCAAGTGACACCTGTGTCACCTCTCCAAATTCTATTTGCCCAAGGACTAATTCAGCTTTCTTCAGCACTTGTTTCATTTATTGGTGTCACAATTGTTTATCATTTGTTATTTGATTATGAACTAAAAGGCTCCTGGGGTATATTCCTTCTGACATACGCTTTTGTCATTATAGCGATGTATAGTATCGGAATTTTCATTGGAAGCTTAGTACCTGACCAAAAGTCAGCAAATGTTTGGAGCTCTGTTGCTTACTTCACGATGTTACTGTTTTCAGGAGCAACGATACCATATGAGGTTATGCCTCGATTCTTCCAATGGGTGATGGATATTTTGCCACTTTCTCATGGTATTCACTTATTGAAACAGGCAAGTACAGGGGAGCCACTAACTGATGGTCTATTCCATATCGTGATTTTAGCTCTATGCATTATAATCGGTTTATGTGGAGCGATTAAATTCTTTAAATGGAAGTAGGTGTGTCTGATGTACAAAACAAAAGAAATCGCCACACTTGTTGGGGTACACCCAAACACTGTGAGCATTTATGAAAAATGGTGTTTTATCTCCCCTGTACCAAGGCAAGCAAATGGTTATCGTATTTATTCAGACACCCATTTATTTCAGTTAATGGTCGCACGGACGCTCTTTCAGTGTGAAATTGTACAAGGGGATATTCGGAAAAGAGCTCGTTCAATTGTATATGCTTGCGGAAAAGAAAATTTTGCGCAGGCTGAAAAACTAACAATAGACTATCTAACCAATTTAGAACGAGAATATGTTCATGCCTTGTCTGCTACAAAAATTGTGGAGAAATGGTTGAAAGAATGTCCTACTGTCAATACACGCACATATTCTCGAAAGGAGACGGCACAGCTGCTAGATATTACATCTGAAGTTATTAGGAATTGGGAACGCAACGGACTCATTGCAGTTCCGAGACTAGACAATGGTAACAGAGCATATGGTGAAAGGGAACTTGAGCAGCTACGAGTCATTCGTAGTTTAAGAAATGCCCATTACTCAATTAATGCCATTTTACGTTTACTCAAACAAATCCAACAACCAAGCCCTAATATTGTCGCGATTTTAAATACACCAACAGATGAAGAAGATATCGTGTCAGTAACGGACCAATTAGGTAAATCATTACTAGAAGCTATAGCAGGTGCCAAAGATACATTAGCTTTGTTTCATGAAAGAACCACTTTCAGTAACTGTAACTGAAAGTGGTTTTTAATGAATTTGTATCTTCATCCATCTTTGGATTAGGTTATAAAAAAACACGCTAGCATCACGTTTAGTGCAACTGGCGGTCGTTTGTTCATACTTAAATACCGAAAAAATATAGATGTGGAATGATATAAATAGTTTCATCATCAATTCTCTATACCTACAAAACTGGCAGTCTAATAGAGGGGCTTTCCCTTAATGCTAGCCTCAGTCATATAGACGTTCTAGCAATCCCATCTCATAGCCCTTTGCTACCGCCCCAACCCTCGTCTTTACATCGAGCTTTTGGTTAATAGCTGCCATATGGTATTCTACTGTTCGCTGGCTCATCGCTAATTCCCTAGCAATTTCCTTATTTGTCTTCTCTAGTGCGATTTGCTTTAGTACATCCTTCTCTGTTGGTGTCAATTGGTCAGCTCTTGGTATTGTAGTCATTTTCTCTGGTACGATCCGCAGCCCAAGCATACTCTGCCGAATGGCGTTTATAATTTGTGGGTAGGTTGCCTGTTTAGATAAATAAGCGTGAATTCCTATCTCATAAGCCTTATGCACATATTCATCGTAGACGTAACCTGACAACACAATCAACTTGATTGCCGTATCGTATGTTCTCTTTATTTCTATCGCCAAGTCGAATCCCGTCATACCCGGCATTGAAATATCAATAACGGCAACATCCGGCTTTAGTGCACCGATACGTTTAAGCACCTCGTGAGGTTCATTAAACGTTCCTACAACCAACATATCCTGCTCACGCTCAAGTCGATTCTTTAAACCCTCCATGACAAGCGGATGATCATCGAGTAGCAGCACCTTGATTGGCTGTTTCATAGTTTACTTCACCTCCCTGTTTTGGAAGCCTAATGCGGACAATCGTTCCACGTTCAGCTCCTGAGTCAATCTTGATATCGCCTCCAAATTGGACAATTTGACTGTTGATCGTGACAAGTCCGAATCCTTGGGAATCGGACCGAATACCACTCACATTCGTTGGATCGAATCCAATACCGTCATCGCTAATTTGTCCGTAGAACGCATCGTCCATTTCCCATAATTGAATCTCTAGCTTCTGTGCCCTCGCATGCTTGACCGTATTATTAGCAAGTTCACGCACAATGCGGAATAGCGTCATTTTGTATAGTGAAGGCAACGTAACTGGTAGCTTGTTCTCTAACTTAATAGTTGGCCCTCCATTCTCCTTAACTGTTCGCGCGAGCCAGAGCAGCGCTGCATCTAGCCCTGCCTGATCAATGATGTGAGGGTATAAATCATCACACAACATTCGAATATCGCGTTGCGTATCGTACAAACATTTCAACCATATAGCAGTCAACTGCTTATCACTTTGTTCAGTATCGTGTAATTCTTCTAAATCGCGTGCAAGAAAGATTAAATTCTGCAAAACATGATCGTGCAAGTAATATGACATTCGCACCCGCTCTGCCTGCTGTGCCTCTAGCAGTTTATATTCCGTGGTTTCCTTTGGTAGCCCACTTTTCGCTTCCCGTAGTTCGTCAAGTAGGGCAGCACCCATTAGTAAACGGACCGTTTCCATCCTTACTTTGTCGATTAAGCCGAGCTCTTCTGATGTAAAGGACGTATTATTTTTTTTTGAACCAAGTCCTAAATAGCCAATGACCATTCCATTGGGCTGCACAAGATCCATCACTTGTGCAAAAACACTCAGTTCGGGTTGCTGGAATTGGTTTAACTCCCGCATCTCGATAAATGGCCCAGTTCCATACATAATGGTTTCACTTCCCCGTTTCCAAACGAAGCAGAGTCCCTCGATTTCTGTCACGCTATGGATAAGCTCTGCAGGCATTCGCAATAGATCACGGCTATTGCGATGCTCGGCAAATCTTATCGACATCTCCAACCGCAGTCGATCCAAACGATTTTCCCGTTTCTCCCGCTGCCGTTTGAAGTTATCAAGGCCGAGTCGATGCAACAATGTCAGGACAATGAACGCGCCACACAATGAAAGTGTTACTATAGATGCATTTGAACGGATAAGTGCCGCAATCAGGATTGTCGCAAGCCCAACATACAAACCATGAATAACTAAACTAGGAAGATAAAAGCGGATATCAAGCAGCCTTTGTCTAGCCCACAGCCATAGTATGGAAGCAGGAAGGATAATGAGACCTGCCAATGTCATATCAGGCAACGCTATGTATTCCCCCCATAACAGATCGGGGAGCGCATACAGAAACAGGTAAGGCATCAGGCCAAATGTCAACGCAGTAACAAATGTCAGCAACCGGTTTTTTTCAGCTCGGTCCATCCCGCGCCAATACACGATAGCAATGACGAATATGGCGAGTAATGTCCCGATCAGAATGGTATGAAGAGCGCTCCGGGTCCACCCAGGTATGGCTCCCAGTGAGAAGACGAGTAAAGCATACACGGCAAATAAGGCAGCCAGTCCCCGGTAGGTAGCCATCGCAAAAGCAATCCATCCTGGAACAGTGCGGAACACGAAGGCAACGAAGAAGGCAAACAACAGGTATGGCAACCAACTTGCAACGACAGGCAACATCAATCCAGTAAGTACCGTCTCTGTGGAATAGACCGATAGTAGTGTAGCTGCCAAAAATACGTTCAACGCATAAAAGCGGCGCACCATATAGGATTCGGGCTTGTTCCGATAAGCAACTAGTCCAATAACGAGCAGAGCCAGTTCCGCGCATGCTGCAAATAAAGTCTTATACATTTCGTGCTTCCCCGGATTACTGCTCAATTCAAAGCGTCCCAAGCCCTCACGTTCAAACTGAAGCGCTCCCAATCGCTTCAGATAAGCACGGTCACCAAGCTTCATTACTTCTGGCTTTTTGCCATCAACAGTTAGGAGTCTGTCACCGAGGTGGACGTCCCATTCGCTCACCTTGCCGGCAGGATCAATAGATGCTACGACCCAAGTTCCTTCATCTTCGCGGAACATCAAACCAGTATATGGGTTTTTTAATGTAATGGTATGAATATAAATTGCAACAATCAGCAATAACAAGGCTGAGCAATATACAACCAAATTGTATTTGCGCGCAATTTCTGGCAACTTGCATCACCTCACTACAAATGAATACTCTACAAAATCAGTAATTATTGGAGCATAAAATCTCGCACAGGACACACTAGAGCTTATCGTACGCCAACAAAATACATATTAATCATCCCCCACAAAAAATTCACGAACAGATGCAGTAAGATAGCCCCATAAATATTTTTTCGCAACTTAACTAATATTTCTTCTGGGATAATTACGGCTAACGGAACATATGCCCAGTTGATTGGTATTTGCCACATGTGATAGAACTGAAAAATGATTGCAATCCATAGCCAGTCAAGTTTAAGGCGCCCAACTTTACGTAGTAAATAACCTCGAAAGTAAATTTCCTCCCCAATAAAGTTACCAATTAGACCAAGTAAAAATAGCGGCAAAGGAAAATTCGGGTCGTAATACCCTTGATAAAAAACATGCCATTCTCCCATATGGAAGGCTTGGAATCCATTCAGCCATTCAAACAACGGTGGATAGACATATTTTACATAAGGCAACGCTAAAAACGTAAATAGAATTGTTAAAATTGGGAAGACGAGTAGCAGCCCTTTCAAATCAAGTCTGGCAAAACCTAAGTATACGAGCGATTCTTTTAATGAAAGTCCATCCTTGTACCGCAGCATCAGGAAAGGAACACACATATGCCAGCCAGCGCTCATTAGGACGAGCACATATAGCTGCACATAGTGAGCAGATAATCCGGTCCATTCCATCATCAACTCTCGAAGCGGATAGATGAATATATATGCAATCAGACCAGGTAGCAGGCCAAGAAACAAGTAAAAGGCGATTTCTTTTTTTGTCTTGGCTTCAAACTTACGAACGAAACAAACATATTTTTGATCGGACAAATTGAAAAAATCAACAAATTTACGGTAAATCGCAGACATGACATAATCCCTCCATTTACTCTCAAAATGAGCGTTAATTCTGTAACTCACTTCTTGATCATAGCGGACTTCACTGTCAACAGAATCCGTATTTTCCGTCAAAATTTAGTTCACACACGCATTATTTTTTGCGTGTTCACGCAAAGAGTCAGCATTAACACCATGTTCGCAAAATTTCTACCATGGTGAATACTAGTCACTCTCCATAATTATATTGAATATAAATAAATGCTCCAAGTAAATATTAGATGATTCAATTTATTTGTTGAAAAACAGAGTCATATCTATACGAAGCTGGGACATTTCTATATAGTCAAAGCAATTATAAATCGAAAACCCGAACCTATTACAAAATACTAAATTAGAGTTTTGTAAATAGCTCGGGTTTTTCACGGGTTAAATCTTCATATATTAAAATATGTTTACATTCACTACAACTGAAGCTTCGAATACATTAAGCTTCAGTTTCCACTAGGAAAGCTAAATTTGGCTAACATTTCACCCCATGGAGCTATTCCTACTTCTTCAAAACCTACACTTGCATATAGTCTTCTTCCCTGTTCATTTTCCGGCTGATACCCAAGCCATATAACGTCAGTGCAATCATTACTATTTGCTATATCCTGAATAATTAATTTCATTGCGCTTTTTCCAAATCCACGTCCCTGAAAGCGTTCATCAATCATAAATCTGTAAATCCAGTAATTTCCATCATCTGAATCTATTCCATACATTGCAAAACCAACTAGCTCTTCACTGAAATAAATTGATTTTATCTTTAAATGCGGGAATATTTTACTCTCTGCAATTGAATACAAATTTGAAGCTATAAAACCTTGTTGTTCCTGCTTTAACTTTAGTTTAATGCACTCTTCCCAATTATTTTGATCAATTAATCTTAAACAAATCAAATTTTAGATTCCTCCTAGTATAGTTTATTATGTCCCGACTAATATATGTTTTTATATGCATAACACATCACTCCTTATAAAATGAATAGTCTATTTGAAAACGCTATAGCATCGATGGTAATAATAATTTATTCGATGCTCACAAAGTATTATATAACAAAATCCATTTTATATAATACTCTCCACTCTTTCCAAATACTGAACTTTAACCAAATTGCGTGCTTTTTTGCGCAAAGACAATATGATACTTACAATTCCATGTTGTGTGTGCTAAACTTTTATTATCCATTTTGATCCCCTTTCGTACAAAGTCGGTTTACCAGACCTGAATTCAATACGACTGGGGTTTTTTTCTTGCCATAGCTAGAAGCTTCGCATAGCAAGGAGGTTTCAAAAGGATACAATAAAAGATCCCTCCAAAAATTTGGAAGGATCGATCTAATTTCATATGAAATTATAGATAGGTTTCAATTGACGCTGCTTTTTTCAATTCAAGAATAAAGTTTTTATATTGCTCTTCTCGCTTTTCATATTCAAGGATAACCCGAATGTATTCCTTTTGCATTTCTCCTTTTTCAGGTGAGTTTTGGTATTCGTGTTCAATCTCTTCCTTGGATACACTATTGTCTCCTAACTGATTATCAATAAATCGTTGGATACGCAATTCCTGCAATACCAATTCTTCCATCTCCTGTTTAGAGTATTCTTCTGATACATCAATTCCAAACTCGTCAAATAATTCTTGCATACATTCAGAAATTTGTTCTTTATCAGGTTCCCATCCAGAAATGCTACTATCCTCATTCATTTTTTGTACAATAAGCTCATGTTCAATGACTGATTCCAGAGCATAATAATAACTCTCAAGAAGGTCTGATGAAGACATTTCAGAAGGTATGATACCCAATTTCATGTCGTTAATCAGCTCAATATTTAAATAGTTTAAACTTATTTCATAACCGTTAACTTTTGCCACAATGGACGGTAGTTGAATTTTATCATTGTCAGTCAACATCAAAAAATCTGAAATGACTACAGGATCTCTACAAATATTTTTGCTATTATTCTTTCTGTTTATCACTAATCATCACCATTTTTCATTCAATTTTTTAATTGCAGTTTCTATTATTACAAACGACTTTTTTCCTCCGGGAATATTCCCTTTAATTAATAACAAATTACGTTCACTATCAACCTTTATAATTGTGAGATTTTGAATAGTAGTCTGTTTTCCACCCATACGTCCGGGCATTTTTTTTCCTTTGAACACTTTCATGCCATCATTTTTAGCGATTACACCAATCGAACCAGGAGCCCGGTGGAATCTTGAACCGTGAGATGCAGGACCTCCACTTAATCCATGTCTTTTAATGACACCTTGAAATCCTTTTCCTTTAGATATACCAGTAACATCTACAATGTCGCCTTCTTGGAATATATCTGCACTTATTCGTTTGCCAACTTCTAATGATGCTCCACGAATTTCTTTAACATATCTTTTAGGATTAGTATTTGCTTTTTGACTTCTACCGATTTCCGACTTATTTGGATTCTTCTTATCAGAAAAACCAATTTGGATGGCATTGTATCCATCACTTTCCAACGTTTTCTTCTGTAACACCACATTTTCTTCAACTTCAACAACTGTCACAACTATGGGATCACCACTATCACTAAACACTTGAGACATGCCTATTTTTCTTCCTAAGATTCCTTTTATCATAAATATCCTCCTAATAATTTTAATAGATAGATAGCTAGCAAAAATCTCTTAGGGTACTTCCCACGTTCTAAACATTATTCTCACCTTTACTTATTATTTTTTTGATAGTTTCCATACAACTGCCCGCAAGCAGCATCTATATCAATACCAAATTGACTTCTAATCGTAACGTTAATTCCTGCTGACTTTAATTCTTTATAGAAGTTTACAACTTGATTCTCATTTACTTCTTCAAAGCTCATAGGTGAACTAACAGTTGGGTTATATCTAATGATGTTTACATGGAACAAACTCCCTCTTTTATATCTACCTCTTAAAAGGTTTACTACTTCTTTTGCATGGTTAATAGAATCATTAACTCCTGGCAACATAATATAAGCAATATAAACTTTTCTTGAGGTCATTCGTATATGCTCATCTAATGTATCCATGACATCCAATAATGGGTAACGTTCATTAATTGGCATTAACTTGCTTCGCTGCTCATTAAAAGGAGAATGTAATGAAAACGTCAGATTGACCTGTGGATAGCTTTGAGTCATTTTTTTAATGCCTGGAATAATGCCTATAGTAGAAATAGATAACCTACGAGGACTTAAGGCAAACAACTCTGGATTTGTCAGTACATTTAAAGCATCAAAAACTTGCACATTCGCTAATGCTTCTCCCATTCCCATAAAAGAAATACTATCAATTGAATGTCCTTTTAAGTGAAAATACAAAACTTGGTCAGTAATTTCATCTGACGTTAAGTTGCGTTTTAAACCTATATCTCCAGTTGCACAAAATTTACAACCAAAATTACATCCGCACTGAGAGGATATACAAAATGACTCCCAACCAGCTTTATATTTCATATTTACCGTTTCTATTTTTTCGTTTCCTGAAATTCCAAATAAAACTTTTGAAACCTGCTCAGAATGTTGTTCCTTTAAAGGAGTAACATCTAAAATAGACTCTCCAAATTCTTTAACTAAATCCTCTCTCAACGATTTAGGAAGTACATTCATTTCATTGAACTTATCTATTCTTTCTTTAAAAATGGCATTCAATATTTGCTTCATTCTAAAATTAGGATAATTATGTTCCATTAAGAAATTGTTTATTCTTATATACTTATTGCTTTGTTTTAATTGCATCTTTCTCATCCTTCCATATGACTCTCTAGTTTTATAGGAGTAAATAGAAAGGAGATGTCTATCCCTTTTATTAAAAATAAACACAAAAAAGGCACCAATAAAATTATCGGTGCCAAACTTAATATAAAAATATGCTCAAATAAATAGGGACACTAAGTCATTACTTTGTATTTTACTTGGCATAGAGGCAAAGCTCCGATAACTGTTTTTATTTGGTTGTATAGCATAAAAAAGGACAGACTACTCCCTTTGTCCGCTAAACCATTTCCAAGTTTTACATTTTTACCAAAAAGAATTCTAAAAACAGTTAACATTGCTTACACCTCCTCTAGTCAAATTTATTATCGAGTAATTTAACATAAAATAGAGTATATGTAAAGTGCTCTTATAAAAGTATACGTAAGGAAATATTCTATTTTTCGATATGATAAAGTCCCTAAACTGCTCGTTTAGGGACTTTACATGTTGTTGAAATACTATTATGTCAATGAAATCAAGGTGACAAATTAAAAAGTAATAGACCTTTTTTAAAACGAGGGGGTTGATCGTATTTTCTTCTGGTATTTTACACAAATGTAAAGTGATAAATTGAAATCTTAGCCATCACTATATTGCTAAAAATGGAGTTTAGGTAACATTTCCCTATACAAAAGCAGTGTTAGCAATAAGTGGCTTTATGTATCGTTACAAAGTAGTTTTATGTACAAAATGTAGGTTGACAGCTATAGAATTTATCACTATTCTATCAATTTAATGATTTTTGAAGGAAGAGAATATTTAAAGTTCTACACTATTGTTGATTGGAGTGCAAGGCTACTCGACTCCCGTGGGATAGTGATCTGACCCCAAAAATTTGAACTTTTTAAGAAACCTTTCGAAACTCAACTGGACTTTTTCCATCGAGTTTTATTTTTATCCGTTCATGATTGTAATAATAGATATAGTCTGCTAACTCTTTTTTGAATTCTTCATAGTTTTTAAACGTAGTGGTATACAGAAATTCTGATTTCATTATGCCAAAAAAGCTTTCTATCACGGCATTATCTAAACAATTTCCTTTCCGTGACATACTTTGCTTGATTTCATAAGTTGCTAATAACTCTTGAAAACGCGGTATTTGATATAACCATCCTTGATCAGAATGAATGATTAAGTCATTCTTTTCCAGTAATTTTGTATACGTAAACGCCTTTTTAAAAGACTGTTGAACTAACTCAAAATTAGGTGATTTCGATACCTCATATCCAACAATTTCTCGACTGAATAAATCTAATACTGCTGAAATATAGATTTTTTGGCCATTCATTTTAAATTCAGTTACATCGGTTACCCATTTCTGATTTGGTTCAGTGGCTTCAAAATTGCGCTGAATTAGATTCTCTGCGACATAGCCCACTGTCCCTTTATACGAGCGGTATTTTTTAGGGCGTACCGTCCCTTTTAAGCCCAATTCCTGCATCAATCGTTGAACCGTTTTATGATTGATGAAAAATCCTTCATTACGGAGGGCTAAACAAATACGACGATAACCATAACGCCCCTTATGATGATGAAAAAGCGTCTGGATTCGTTCTTTGATCTCTTGGTATTTATCTGGTTTTGTCCATTTTTGAAGGTGATAATAATACGTACTTTTCTTTAGTTTTGCCACCTTTAATAGAGCTTGAAGAGGAAAATCCAGCCTTAGCTCATATACAGCTCTTACTTTTTCTTTGGTTTGAATGCATCCTTTTCTTGAGCTAAGGCTTTCAACTTTTTTAAATAGGCATTTTCCATACGTAAATATTCAATTTCTTCTTTTAACTCATCCATCGTTTTCTCATTTAAATCGGTCGCAGGGGTATGTTTTTTTGGCATCGATTGGCACTCCTTTTCTACTTGATAGAGCACCTCTCCAGCCTTTGACATCCATTGTTTTTTCCATCTTCGAACGGTTTCACGAGAAGGAATATTAAACTTCGCAGCGGTCTGTAAGAGCGAATCGCCCGTCTCTATCAGGTGTTGAATTACTTTTATTTTAAAAGAATCTTCATAATTCGTGTACCCCTGAGGACGAATAATTCCTTCGATGCCATGATATCGATATAATTCAATCCATAATCGAATGTAATGTCGGTCAATCTGTAATCTTTTTGCAATCTGATACGTACTTTCATTTTCTTCAAAGTAAGCAATAACAGCGGCTAATTTTTGTTCATCAGAAATCACTAACTGCACCCCCTTATATTAGATTTTTTTAGTCCAATATTTTGGGTGCAGTTCATAGCGAGACAGACGAGACCCTGCACGGAGCGTCAGCGCAGGAAGCGGCTCGTCGCTCGCCCACAGGAAAGCGAGTAGCCTGGAACGGAAATCACCTTCATTTTGGCTAAATATTCATAAAGAGTCCCTTGACCATTTAGTTTTTCAACACTATGTAAAGTCCCTAAACTGCTTGTTTAGGGACTTTATTGATATAAATATAGTAAAAGGCAACTTAGAGTAGTACCCTCAATCTGGATTAGTTGTATAAAAAAGAGTTTCGTTATCTATTTCTACACACAAACAATTTTAATCAATCCTTAATGTTGTTTGAATTTGAGAAAAAATGAAATGTGTTACGGTGGATGCATACGGATTCACAGCATCTATAAACTTTTCTGCTTTTGCAATAGTTTCGAATTGCAATTTAAGCATATAGCAAGCATTACCAGCTATACGGTAACAAAACTCTACATTTGGAAGTCCCTCTATAAAATTCTTAAATGATTTATAATCTCCGTTTTTAACAGTTGCTTCAATTATACATTGAATGGGAAATCCTAATTTTTCATAATCAATTTCCAACGTATATTTTTTTATTATACCAAATGACTCCATCTGTCTTACCCTTTCGGTCACTGAGGGGGAAGAAAGGTTGATTCTTCTCCCAAGCTCACTCATTGATAGACGACTATTCTTGCTTAACTCCTCTATAATTTTATTATCAATTTCATCAATTTTCATTTTTAACGAATTCTCCTATTTTTCATTAAATATTTAATTTATTTTATAAAAATTAATTTTTTATTTAATGCAAATTAATCTTTTAATATTTTATATTTAATATAACAAGGAGGGGTTATTAATGGCAAGAATTAATGAATCAGCTTTTGGGAATACGCCTTTTCAGAAGCTATTAGGACACAATAAAGAGGTTATGGTAGCATGGTCACATTTAGGAAAGATATTAGAAAGAGATGGACTTTTAGCATCACAGTTAAAAGAACAGGTTAGAAGAACATTAGCGCAAAAAAATGGTTGTGAGTATTGTAAAGCAAAAGGGAAACCAGAGCCAAATATGTTTAATGAAAAAATATCTGTTGCTGTAGGCTTTGCAGAGGTTTTTTTACAGCAAAAAGGAGATATCTCAAATTCTTCTTTTGAAATATTGCAGGAATTTTTTTCGGAAGCAGAAATAAGTGAGCTTTGTGCGTTTATTACTTTTACTACTGCTCAACAGTATTTTGGGGCAATTTTATCTTTAGAGCCCAGCTTGGAGGGAGGGGAAGAATGAAGAAGGACCCTAGAAGTTGGAAGGTTTATTTTTATGAAATAGTTAGGGCTATAATATTATATAAATGAAGATATCATCAGGAAAACTTTTTTAAAAACTTATTACCTCAAACGCCCCCTTAGACTTTTATCGCAAAGGGGGACTTTTTGCTACTAAATTTTAAAAAAGCAATGTCCGCAAAATATATTTGGGACATTGCTTAAAAAATTCATTTATTGAATCTTACAATGCGATCAATTGGAAGACGAGAAGAACCATAAGCTGGGGCTGCTGCTTCACCAATTGCTATTAATAATATCGGTATTTCGTTTGCAGGTAATTCCATATATTCAGCGAATTTCGTTTTATCAAACCCACCCATGGGAACTGTATCATAACCCATTTCCTTCGCCAATAACATTATCTGCATAGATACTAAGCCAGCATCAAAATGTACTATGTTTTCTAATGTTTTTGTTGAAGCTGAACCGTACATTGCTAATGCGTCTTGTCCAAGTTTTTTGGCAATTTCTTCTGGCATATAGCCTAGCTCCGCATTTTTTGCATAGATCACCTCAGCATTTACATACATTTCAATATCTCCAATGACAGCGATAATGGCAGAGGCTGTTTCTATTTGCTCTTGATTAAATGAAAAGAAATTAATGCTCTTTTGAATTTCCTTATCATCAATGACAATAAATCGCCATGGTTGCATATTACTCGAAGAAGGAGCTGAAGTAGCATCTTGCAGTAGCTGCACTATTGTTTCACGAGATATTTTAGTTTTAGCATTGTATTTACGAACCGATTTACGCTCCTGCATAATCTGTTTTACTGGTGTAGTTGATGACATGTAATCTCCCTCTTTTTCGAAAAAAATTTAAACGGCTTTAATTATTACATTGATATTTCCCATTGTTGCTTTTGAATATGGACAAACAGTATGAGTTAACTCTAATAATTCCTGTGCTTCCTCCAGTACTAATCCTTCAATATGTCCTTCGATGTCAACAGCAAGTACGTAGTCAAAAGTAGCTTGCTCCATTAACTTAACTGTTACTTTTATCGTTGATGAATTTTTAAGCTTTTTCTGGCGTTTAATTAAATCCAATGCACTATTAAAGCAGGCACTGTAACCTGCAGCAAATAATTGCTCTGGGTTTGTAGCATTGGCTAATTTTGAGCCAGGTGGTGCAATTTTTAAAGATAGTGATTGATCCTCTGCATATGATGTGCCACTACGCCCACCATTATTAATCATTGTAGTTGAATATAATTCTTTCATAACAAAAAAACTCCTTCTTTATATTTTAAATTGTACACAATTTAATTTTTATAAATCGAATTGTACACAATTTAATTGTGTTTGACAAGTAGAAACTTTATTTTTAATATAAATGTAAGTAGAAGAACTTTAAGAGGGGATTTTTATGTCTAATCATTTAGATAATCAACTGTGCTTTCTTTTGTATGCAACATCAAAGGAAATTATTCGACATTACACATTATTATTGAAGCCATATGATTTAACTTATACAGGTTACATCACCCTATTAGCTTTGGAGGAAAACGAACAAATAACCGTGAAAGAATTAGGTCAACGTTTATTTTTAGATTCAGGTACATTAACACCGTTACTAAAAAAATTAGAGGCAAAGGGTTACATTTGTCGTGAGCGTTCCAAAAATGACGAAAGGCAAATGCAAATATATTTAACAAAGGAAGGAAGGAATGTTCGTCATAAGCTCCCTGAAGTATCTCGTCAAGTAATGAAACAATCAAAAATCTCAGAGCAGCAATTTATACAATTAAAAAATGTTCTTCAAGACATCATACACAACGACTGGAAAATAAAAGATGAAAATTAGGACATAGCTATTTCAATTAAAAGCTCCTCATAGAAAATATCATTTTCATACAAATTCCTAATTCGATCCATGTAGATTACCACATCACTCAAAAATGGATTTGGAATTAAAGTTCCACATCCACTTCATAGTGTTGAAAAACTAAATGGTCGACTCTTTGTGAATATTTAGTCAAAATGAAGGTGATTTCCGTTCCAGGCTACTCGCTTTCCTGTGGGCGAGCAACGAGCCGCTTCCTGCGCTGACGCTCCGTGCAGGGTCTCGTCTGTCTCGCTATCCCACGGGAGTCGAGTAGCCTTGCACTCCAATCAGCAATAGTGTAGAACTTTAAATATTTACTTACCTCAAAAGTAAAGTAAAGCATATTACTCACCATTATTAAATGGATAGAATAGTGGTACAATTCTATAGCTGTCAACCTACATTTTGTGCATAAAACTACTTTATAAATAAACATAAAGTCACTTATTGCTGACATACTGCTTTCGCATAGAAAAATGTTATCAGCTTCATTTTTGCGAAAAATAGTGATGGTTAAGACTTCAATTTATCACTATACATTTATGTGAAATGCCCATGAAAATACTATGAGAAATGGTTGATTGAAGTGTAGACTGAGTGATTCCTCTGGGATTCAGCGTCACAGATGAGACCTTGGAGCGAGCATGCGAGTGAAGTGGCTCATCAGACGCCCCCAGGAAGCTCTGCCTGCGCGAAAGCGAAGCGTCAGCGGCAAATATGTTTTCTGTAGCGAAAGCAAAGCGACAGCTACAAAGCACTCAGTCGGAACGGAAATCAACCACTCGTTTTGAAAAAGGGCTATACTTTTTAATTTGTCACCTTGATTTCATTGATATAATAGTATTTCAACAACATGAAATGGATTTGGAATTAAAGATTTTCCAAATCCATTTTTAGACTGTTCCTATTGAGTAATACGTTCAAAAAACGCTTTTGTTTTTTCTAAATCAGTTATATGCTGATTACATTGTTGACTATCTACGCAAATATAATTACTGTGGTTTGTAAATGTTCCAATCTCTCGTCCTTTAACTGAAGTAGTAAACAAGTGAACATCAGCATGACGGTTACAAATAGAACATATTCCTTTAATTGTTTCATTAGAGATTGTGCCTTTAATCGCTTTAAACTGTTTATCCTTCTCAATCACGACATATTTTCGATGTGTACCGTAATCATCCCAAGTGAAATAACAAATTTGCTGCAAATCGATTTCTTCAAGGTTTGGTAACTTTAGCTTTTTTTCCTTTTTAAATAGGCTTTTCAATATACTTGGTGTGACTGCTTTAAATGGTATGACATAGGGTTTTAATTGTTCTAAATACGCTTCACCCTGCACTCGATCTGTAACATTAAAAAGTTGTTCGATATGCTTAGCTTCCTCAACAGATAGCACTAATTTAGCTGTAATTTCACTATCAACAATACCACGTACAGCAAGTATGACATTTTTATCCTTTGTTGTTGCAAGTGTTTGCAAAATTTTATTCATTTGCTGTTCAAGTAAATGATAGTTGGCGACTGTTAAAAACGGTTGAATTATTTGTGTCATTTAAAATCACTCCTATATTTTGATTTTTACATAAAATTAATTTTCATCTGTTGTTTCTTTTGATTTTATAAAAAAGCATAAAATAAATGCTGCTACTATTAGAAAGAAAGCAGACATAAAGCCATTATTAAGTCCTTTCAACAAAGCAGAGATGCCCTCATAATTATTTACTGTAGCTGACATAATCCCTACCATTATGGCAGAACCTAATGAAGCAAACACTTGGCGCACAGTATTATTAATGGCCGATCCGTGGGTTATTAATTTATTTGGTAGTGCATTTATCCCTGCTGTAGCTAATGGCATAGCTACTAATCCCATTCCTAGCATCCTTAATGAATATAGACAAACAATCCACCAAGTAGCTGTCTCCTTAGTAAGAAATAAAAAAGGAAGTGATGCAATAGTTAAAATAAACATACCTATCATCGCTATTTTTCTTATACCGTACTTATCAAACAGTTTCCCAGCAATTGGTGAAATGACACCTAAAACAAGAGCACCTGGAAGTAAGATTAGACCCGATTGAAGGGCTGAAAATTCTTTTACCGATTGTGTATAAATAGGTAATAGAATTTCTGAACCAATCATTGTCATGAAAATAATGGCAACAATGATTGTAGACAGCGTAAAAGTTCTGCTTTTAAATACGTTTAACTCTAAAAACGGTTGTGCTAATTTAAATTGGCGACGGGAGAAAAGTATGATGATGACAATTCCAATTATGCAAGCTACCCAAGAAATCTTATTTTGCCATCCAACATTTCCTGCAATACTTATCCCATACAAAAGTGAGCCTAAACCTAAACTACTAAGTAATAAAGAGAAAACATCAAGCTTAGGTTTTGTTAATTTAATAATATTTTTCATAAAAAAGAATGCTAGCAAAATGTTAACCCCTACAATTGGAAGAAGTATATAAAATAAGTAGCGCCATTCATAATAATCAACAATCCAACCAGATACTGTTGGAGCGATTGCAGGAGAAAATGCTATAACAATTCCTACTAATCCCATTGCTTCTCCTCTCCGTTCTGCTGGATAAACCATAAACATAAGCGTCTGCATTAAAGGGATCATTAAACCTGATCCAATAGCTTGCACAATCCGCCCTAAAAGCAAGGTAGTAAATGTTGTACTAAGTCCACAAATAACCGTTCCTATTGCAAAGCTACCCATTGCTATAAAAAATAAAGTTCTATTAGTTATAGTATTTAACAAAAATGCAGAAGTAGGAATCATTATGCCACTGATTAGCATAAATGATGTGATGAGCCATTGTGCATCTATAGCATTGATATCTAGATCTCCCATTATCTTTGGTAAAGCAGTCACCAACAAGGTTTGGTTTATAATCGTTAAAAAGGTCCCTGCCAGTAAAACAAGTACAAATCCAGCTCGCTTGAACTCATTTCCATTTATATCAATTGATTGCATGTTATTTTTTTTCATATCGTTTACTTCCTCTCACTACAAATAAACCTTTGTATATTATTTTGTACTCGAGTTCATTTTTATGATAATATGGTATAATAATAATGTCAATAATTTTTTGAGGAGTTAAAAATATGAGTAAAAAAGAAAAAATCATTGAAGTAGCAAAACAGCTATTTCGGACAAAAGGCTATCACGATACTGCAATCCAAGATATCTTGGAGCAATCTAAAGTATCAAAAGGGACATTTTATAATTATTTCTCTACAAAATCCCAATTAATTCTTTATATTATTCAAAAGGTTGATGAGAAAGTCGAAGAACAACAAAACATGTTGTTGATTGAAGGTCAACCTAATGATAAGCACATTTTTTATTCTCAGCTTCGAGTAAAACATTCGATTTATGGAACTGAAAAAATTGCGGAGTTATATAATATTTCTTTAGGGGAAAATGATGAGGAGCTACAAAAATATATGGCCAATAGCCATTATAAGGAGCTGAACTGGCTAGCGAATCGTTTAATTGAGGTTTATGGTAATGAAATAGAAGATAGTGCTATGGATTTATCTACCCACTTTATTGGAGGATTAGGCTATCAATTTAGATATTCTGATCAAATGAAGCTAAAGCTCAATAGTTCAGATATTTTAGATTATAATATTTTACGTTTAGAAAAAAATATTGAAATAACAAAGCAAACCACTCAAATTCTATTCCCGTTTAAATCATCAAGTGCATGTGAAGATCAAGAAACCGCCATTAGTAATATACAAAAATTATTAACATCAAATGATTATGAATTTTCACGGGAAGCTCAAGAAATAATTAATTTTATTTTGGAGGAAATTCAAAGCTCATATATAAGATGGGGTGTTTGCGAAGGAGCCATTCGACAATTAAAAATACTATCCCCCTCTCTTCCAGGAACTGAACAGCTTTTGAATAAAGTTTTTAATATTATTCATAAACAAAACAATAAATAAATTAATTTCTTAAATTGTCAACAAAGTCATATAAAAGACTTTGTTGACAATCTTTATATTGCCAGCCCAATTAACGGTAGATGGAGAATAAAAAAGAAATAAAATAAAAAATATGTTTGCCAATGCAATTGCCTTATTAAATATGAGAATATCATAAGAGTAGGAAAAATAAAGACACCCATATATTTAGTTATAGAAATATCTACATGTTGCAAAGCATTAAAGTGAATCGGTATTTTCTCTGGAACAAACCACAGTGCAATTACTGCGAAAATAAAAGCAAAAATAATAATATAAATTTGTATTTTTTTATTAAAAAGCCATTGATGGTGATAGCTTCTAATATCCTCAAAATAACCTCCCCTTATTTATTAACTAATGTCTTTTTCCCAATCAAAAAAGAGATTCCAACCATAAATAAACACAGGTATTTTTTTTTGAACTTAAGTACAAACGTACTTTAGCTAAAAATTTATACTTTGTCAATGCTATATTAAATATTTTTCTACAGTAAAACAGCCAAATGTAAATCTGGCTGTTTCAAATTTCTTATGATTTATATGCCATTAAATTTCTCTATGAATGGAAGAATCGCTTGTAATACCGCATTTTTATCCTCTATATGCAATGTATGCCCTGCATGCAATAGTTTAATATGCTTCGCATGAGGTAAAAGTCTTAAAGCTGTTTCTACATCTTCATCCCTTATAATAGCTTTAAGTTCTGGATTACCTTGTAATATTAATACGGGACATTTAATCATCGGTAGTAAATAATGAATATCATATGACTTAAATGTATCTTCAAATTCATCGACCATAGCAATTATTACGTTGGAATCTGTTAACAAAACACTTTTTATCATAAATTCCATTAATGCAGAATCTTTTTTATCTTGTTGTATTTTATTTTTTCCTACTCTCAATTCTCCTTTATGCTCTTTAAAATTTTCTTTAAATGCCTGCCACTTTTCTAGGCTTTTAGAACTTTCCCTTAATACTTCTAAATTTAAAGGCGATTCTCCAATTATTAACCCTTTCACTAGTTCAGGATAATATGCCGCTATTTGAATGCCAATCATACCGCCAAGAGAATGACCAAAAATAATCGGGGGCTCAGAAATTGTTTCTTTAATAAATTGGACAACATCAGTCACATAATCTTTCAGGCTATACTTTTCAACATTCTTATCCGAGTTACCATGTCCTCTTAAATCAAGGGCATAAATACATCCGTATTTCTCTAATTCAGGAATAATTGTCACAAAGGCTTCCCAACTTGAAATGCCACCATGGAGTAGTAATATCGGTTTTCCCTCTAATTTAGTTCTCACATAAAATAAACGAATATCCTTTGTTTGGAAGTAATTCTTAAACATATTCTCACTCATTTCAAATATTTTATGAAGAACATATGACTTTTAACGTTCTATTAGTCATATAAAAATTAAATAAAAAACTGTTTTAAACAGTGTATTTATTCAAGTAGCATATTTTTTAATTTTGATAAACACTCTTTCTTTATACCACAACCCTCATATAAATAATTTTCTATATCACCATATTGTTTAATGATTTCACGATAAACATCTTCTAAATATTCTTTTCGAACTTCTAGCATTGGTTTTATTTTCTCTGAAGATACTTGGAAAAGGCTCATCCATTTAATCATTTTCTCCACTTTTTTCATTTTAGGTTCAATTAGATGATTAGAGTACAAATATTCTTCCATTACTTTATGATATGGAACTCCAACCAGCAATTGTATTAGCGCAGAAATGAAACCAGTTCGATCTTTCCCCCCAGTACAATGAATTAAGGCAGGCAAATGATTTTGATTAGAAAGCGATGTAATCACTTCATTAATTTTTGAATTGTTAATAAAGGCCATATTGTAGTACATTTCTTTCATCATTATTTCAAAATTTATTGAGTTTGATTTACTTACTAGAAATTTGAAGAATTCAAAACGTGTGAATTCTTGACTTCTATCTTGAATAGAAATGTTCATCACCTTTATAGCTTGTTCTGATAAGATTTTACTAGGCTTTGATTTTCTTTCTTGGTCTGTTCTTAAATCACAGATTAGTTTAATTTTAAAATCATTAAATATATCTATATCTTTTACAGAAAGCCTTGATAACTCATCAGAACGAAAAAGGATACCCTTTTTCATTACCCTTCCATCATTTGTTATAAAACCCCCAATGTCTCGGAAATTATAAAGTCCATCAAATTTAACCAGATTTTCTCCAATAGCAATCATATTCTTCTCCTTAATTTTTCAATTCTAAATTTTTATGACTTTAAAAGTCTATATAGTCATAAAAATAATAAAGATAACATCATTTTTATTTTGACTATATATGGTATAGTATAAATTAGACGTGACTATAAATCCACAAAAAGTCATATAAAATTAAAGGAGATACTCAATGCCAAAATTTACTGATAACGAAAAGGAGCACATTAAACAAGATCTTTTGACAAAAGGTCGTAATATTTTTATTAAATACGGTCTCGCAAAGACGAGTATTGATGAAATCATTAGAGAATGTGGTATTGCCAAAGGAACTTTTTATAAATTTTTCAATTCTAAAGAAGAGCTTTATTATGAAATATTAATAAATGAAGTAGAAATTCGAGAGGAAGTTCTTAATGAACTGTTTCGAAAAAACCTTACATCAAAAGAATTGTTACATTCATTCTTTCATTTTTCTTTTGATTCAGTCGAAAAAAATCCTTTTCTACAACAAGTTTTTCAAAATGATGAACATGATCGACTGTTGCGTAAATTACCAGCCCAAATGTCAGAGTTTAATCAAATGAATGCAATGAGAGGTATTGAGGCGGTTAATTTCCTAATGGAGCAAGGGACATTGCCAAAAAATGACCCTAGAGTGATTGTAGGAATTATGCAGGCCGTTATGACATTACGTTTACACAAAAGTGAAATAGGTGACGATATTTTCCCTATTGTGAAAGATAAGATTATTGAATTTGTAGTAGAAGGATTATTAAAAGAAAAAAATTAATATATGCTATATTACAGAAATATTCCACAAAGCTTTAAAAGTACCACAATCCGAAAATTGTGGTACTTTTTCATTTCCTTTTGTAATTTGAAATTGAGACGGTCATCTAATCATTTGCTTAGTTTGTTCATGCTCCACCGCCCTCAGGTAATAAAACAACAATCGTTGTCCCCTTTCCTTCCTCACTGTATAAACGTAAACTAGCATTTTTTATTAATTTGAATTTTTTTAAAGGATTCATAAATCCAATCCGTGTGCTTTCTTCGTTTATCAGCTGCTGTAGTTTTTCCTCAGGCATACCTACTCCGTTATCATAGATTTTGATTCGGACTAATTGTCCCTCCCTTTGGACACTTACCTCAATGGTTCCTCCCTCTTGTTTTTTAGAAATACCATGGAAAACAGCATTTTCCACTAATGGCTGAATGGATAAAGCAGGAATCATTAATTGAATGGATTCATCAATATCATATTTGATACTTAATCGATCACCAAAACGCATCTTTTCAATATATAAATATGCTTTTACAAGCTCCATCTCTTCTTCAACAGAGACAAAGCTATTTCGATAATGGACATTAAGCTTTGCACGGAAATAGGTTGTTAAACAATATAGTGCTTCACGAGTGTTGTCCATATCTGTATAGCTTAAACCGATAATAGTATTAAGCGTATTATAAACAAAATGTGGAGTAATCTGAGAATATAAATAATTCATTTCTACCTCTATTGCATCTATTGAAGATTGTCGAACAGCTAATAAAGATTCGATGCGAATAAAAAGTTCATCCATCGAAATAGGCTTCTGTAAATAATCATTTGCACCGACTTTTAAGGTTACCAATAAATCAGAATGCTTCATAATCGCTGTTAAGGTAATAATAGGTAGCTCCAGCATATCAAATTGTTTACGTACTCGTTTACATAGCTCATATCCTGACATCCCATTCATCATTAGATCGATTAACATACAATCTACATGATTAGTTTTAATATAATCTATCGCATCAAACCCATTATCGACTGCAATAACTGTATATCCTTTAAGTGGTAAAGCATCAGCTAAAGCTTTTATATTGACATGGTTATCATCCACTACAAGTATTTTTTTACTATTCCCTTTATAGATAAGTGGTAATTGTAACTGTATTTCAGTAATAGTATCAGAGGCAATTGTAGCCGATTGCTCTATGCTCAGATGTTCGCCAGTGGCAAGTGGCATTGTAAATGTAAATGTAGTACCTTGCCCTATCATACTTGAAACATGAATATCGCCATTTAATTTTTCAACAATATTTTTAGTAATACTTAAGCCCAAACCGAGCCCTTCCCTATTTTGATGATTATTTCCTAGATAGAAGGCATTAAAGATACGATCTAAATCTTGTGCTGGAATACCACAGCCTGTATCACTTACTTGGATGACCATCTGCTGTTGATGGACAAAGGCTGTCACTTTGATTTCTCCAACTTCTGTATATTTCATAGCGTTTTGCAACAAATTATATAGAACTTGCTTAAAGCGTAACTCATCCGTGAATATATGAGGTAATTCTAAATCCACTTCAGCATTAACACTAACTTGGCTATTCTTTGACATCATACTACGAATTTCTACTACTACTTCATTAATAACGGATGGTGGGATACTACGTGGGGTAACCCTTACTTCTCCCGTCATTTGATTTGAAGAAAACAACAAATCCTCTACTAAATGTCCTAAACGCTGTGTGACATTATGAATTAAAATGACTTGCTCCTGTTGCGCTCGTTTTAAAGGTCCCTGAGCCCCTTCCATTAAGGATTTTGATAAATTCAAAATACCGTTAAGTGGTGTACGTAATTCATGTGAAGTTTTCAGTAGAAATTCATCCTTCATTTGGTTATGTGCCAGCAATTCTTCTGATAATGCTTGGATTTTCATAAAGGCTTGATTCGCACGAAAATTTAATAATGATGCAAACCCGAACAAAATCAGTAAAAATAACACAAATTCTGTATAATCTATAGGAATGCCCATTAAGAAATTTAAAGTGAGTAAAATTGAATAACAACAAATAGCTGAAATCACGATTAGAACATAACGAACACCTTCTAGTCGATGTAGCATAACCCTAATTAGAATCCATAGATTATAAAATACAACCGGTGCAGTAACACTGATATAAGCTATTTTTCTCCAGAACACCTCAAAATCTGAAGAGGCTCTTTGATTTTTTGTAATTGGATTGTATATACCGTAAAAAACAAATACCACACCAAGTAAAATGATAAGACAATATATTATTTTTCTTTTTTGTAGATGCGGATACATCGAATAGATAAATAGTGTCAAAGCTAGTAATGCTATTGGAATGATACCGAGCTGTAGACGCAATTGATCGACAGGTAGTATGTCTGAAACTAATAGAAAAAATACTTTTTGATTAATAAATGCCATATAAAACCCTAAAGAAATTGTAAAAAAACCAAAGAACAGCTCTTCTTTGCGTTTGCGATTTTGTATATATGTAAGAATATAAACGACCCCAATAACTATATGCCCAATACTTACTAATGCATCTATAAACACTTTCCAATTGTAATGCTGTTGAATGACCTTCTTCGTGCCAAATTCAATAGGATAAACGATACCAGGCTGCGAATAATTGTAGTTCGCTACATGGATGACAATGTCTAATACCTTATTATTACTGTGCGCAAATACTGTATATTTATCATCATTTTCAGATTCATATTCACTTAAGACTGTGCTTGCATTTCCTTTAGACCCAACCTCTACACCATTAATAAAAACTCGACTAGCTTGTCGGATAGATCTAATATATAAGCCATAAAATCCTTCTGTCGGCACATCTATTTTGACATGATAGGTACCAACAGCAAGTCCCTCTTTATTTCTCTCTACATACGTCTCCCAATTAAAGGGTACATGTAATGTCTCCTTTTTATTTTTGTAGTTTTCAAGCCTGTCCTTTGGAGGAATTAAGAGGTTTGGATAAAAAGCCCAATCCCCTTCTAGTTTTACTGGCTTTTGTAATTGCTCAGCATCTATCTTTACCAATCCTTCGTATACAATTTTTGGATGGGTATTGGAGAAATAATGCCAATTGCCAAGGGAAAAGACAATAACAAACAGCATGATAATACTCACAATGATTAGGATATTCTTTTTCATTATCATGCCTCCATAGTTCAGTAAATTCATATGTATAATTACAGCATATTGCTTACACTTTTTTTAATTAACACACTTTAAGTATTAAAGTGTCATGTTGTTGAAATACTATTATGTCAATGAAATCAAGGTGACAAATTAAAAAGTATAGCCCTTTTTCAAAACGAGGGGTTGATCTCCGTTCCGACTGAGTGCTTTCCTGGGGGCGTCCGATGAGCCGCTTGGGGCAACAGGAGGTTGGTCACGAAGGCGTTGTCACAGGACGTGACGATTTTAGCCTTCGTTCCCCTAATCTGCTCGCTCCAGGGTCTCATCTGTGACGCTGTGAATCCCGGAGGAGTCACTCAGTCTACACTCCAATCAACTATTGCTCATAGTATTTTCTATTTGCATTTCACATAAATGTGTAGTGATAAATTGAAGTATTAACCATCACTATTTTGTGCAAAAGTGGAGCTTTGATAATATTTTTCTATGCGACATCAATAAGTGGCTTTATATAAAGTTAGAAATTAGTTTTATGCATAAAAATAAAATGTAGGTTGACAACTATAGAATTGTACCACTATTCTATCTATTTAATGATAGTAAGTAATATGCTTTTACTTTACTTTTAAGGGAAGAAAATATTTAAAGTTCTACACTATTGCTGATTGGAGTGGAAGGCTACTCGACTCCCGTGGGATAGCGAGACAGACGAGACCCTGCACGGAGCGTCAGCGCAGGAAGCGGCTCGTCGCTCGCCCACAGGAAAGCGAGTAGCCTGGAACGGAAATCACCTTCATTTTGACTAAATATTCACAAAGGGTGCCTTGGCTATTTAGTTTTTCAACACTATGACACTTTAAGTATTAAAGTGTCTGTTCAAATCCTCATTATTTTTTGAATCTGAAAAAATGCTAAGTAACCCTAGCTTACTATTATCTTTTTGACATAATATACTTTAATATAACCTCCCTGAACAAAATCTGAACAAAGATTTTTTAATTTAATAAAATCCATTGCAGAATTTTTTGATTCTAAATCAAAGACAAGAACTAAACTTATATTTATTTAGCAATGAGAAGTGCCATTTATGAATAATATAAATGTAATTTTGTATATTAGCGAACTTCAACACAAAAGATCAGATTACAACTTTACCATTTCAAACAATTCAGACGTAAGCCTGAAGACAAGAAATGAGAATAAGTTGTATATTTTATTTATAAAATTATTAGGAGATTCTGAGTTTAGGGTTATTCGAAATAAACAAAATCCGGAAGTTAATCTAGAAATTCAAAATCGTATAAAGGTGATTTCTATGAAACAAAAAATGCATTTTACTATTTTAAGTAATGATTCAACAGATGGAGATGGAGGTTACGGAGTAGGTACCCTTGATTTAAATAATGTAACGCCTATTATAATAGATTGTGAAAATGAACACGTATTTATAGACTTAGAAGCTTTACATGGGCGAAGTATAATTGAAAAAAAAGTTCGATTTTCTCCAGATTTAGCTCATGCTAGTGACAATTATAATCGTTATTGGATTGTTTGGGTAGCTACTCAAATTGCTCAAAACGGACCTTTTTATGCGGGATGTACAGCAAGTGAAGTACGCGTATCAAAAGAAGAACGCCGAATTAAACTTGGCTATAAATCGTTGCCAGAACAAGTAAATTACTTGGATAAGGCACTTAAAGGGCAATTTATCCTGAATCATGTAGATATTAATTCAAAAAAATTACTTTATCAGTTTTTATCTGGATTTAATGAGGAGTACTGGAAACAGTCACCTGAAGAATTAAGACAACAACTATCTATTTAGGGGGATTTATAATGACTTTTGTAATTACAGAATTATGTAGGGATGAAAAAGCAGCTGTCTGTTTGGATGTCTGTCCTGTAAATTGTATTGTTTTGACGGATACCCAATATGTGATTAATCCTGATATTTGTATTGATTGTGGGGCATGCGAATTAGTTTGTCCAGTAGAGGCAATTTATTTTGAGGACGATTTGCCTACTGAATATAATTCGGCAACATTACTAGCACTTAATCATTTTAGAAATTGAAATGGAATCTGCTAATAGTTATGACTTACTATATGCAATGCCAACGACCTAACATCCCCCTCTCTTAAATCATTCAGAATTTTGAAATCCAAACTAGTTGATTTGAAGTATGCTTTAGAAAAATAAATAATATACAGACATAAGTGTTTTTAATAGAACATAGAAAAGAGCGTATTATGAAATAAATATCAAAATCAACCATAACATGCTCTTTAAGTATCTTCACTTGACTACCCTTCCCCCTCTCCCTTTCTAGTTTCAATACTGGCTTTTAAGATTAATGAGTGGGCATAGTCCATGTTTGTCAATCGTAGTAACACATTCTACACTTAGATGCTTATGTCGAATTGCTTTTGCCTTTTCTCGAATGATTAAAACTTGTTATTTAATTACTCATATTTCATTTACTTTGTAAAATCGAGATAGTCTACAACCTTCTAATTCTTCCAACTGCACATTATCTACGATTTCCTTCGCAATCAATCGACTAATAACTGGAGATAACGTAATTGCAGAATGCATAACTGCTAAATAAAGTCCTTTTACCTGATCGTGAAAACCGACAATGGGGTAACCGTCTTTTGGCATTGGCCTCATTCCTACTTTGATACTTTCTAACTCTAAATGTTCCCCATCTACCAAATCGTAGCGTAGGATTTCTAAAGCTCTTTTTCCAACCTCTTCTGGTCCATTTTCTCCATAGTCATCCAAATAATCTTCAGCAGCAATTAACGTAGTATCAGATAGCTGTCTTGCTTCAAATCTTGAATTAGAAATTAATGTGTGAATAAGCTTTTTTGAAGATTTCATTCGAATAATAATAGAAGGTGATGACTCAACAGGTACCTCAATACCAAGAGGCTTACAAAGCTCAGGTAACGCTGTGCCGTTTGCCAAAACGATTACGTCTGATTCTATAAAACCTTTTGAAGTATGTATGCCAACAACTTTAGCATCCTCCTTTTTAACTTGTGTTACTTTTGTGTCGAACAATATATTTACCCCATTTTCTTGGGCTTTCTTGAGTAAAAGATTCGTTAGAATATTAGGATCTACCGCACCTTCTTTAAAAGCATATAGAGCTTCCTTTGGATATTCTTTTAAATGAGGTTCTAAGTCCGATACTTGCTGGCCAGTTATTTTTTCTACATAAGATTTATTGATGTTTACAGGAATTCCCCATGAAAGGGAGCCGTTCCAATCGACCTTTAATTCTGGAATCTCTTTTTCCAATACGTGATATTCTGCTAATGATCCGCCATACAAATGTTGGAAGTTTTCTGGTACACGCCCTGAAGGATTAATCCAGGCAAAGGAATTTGATGTTACACCACAGCTAGCTTTTGAATGGCTCTCAACTAACGTGATATCCTTATTTACTTTTGATAGATTATAAGCAATAGATGCACCAACAATCCCTGCCCCAACAATTATTACCTTTTGATTTTTAGACATTGCATTCCCTCCTCGTTCTATTTGTATTACTTATAATATATGTTTAAACCTAGTTTATCTTCTATTAACAAAGTTGCAAATACAGCGTTGCATGATAATACTGGCTAGACAATTTAATTGAAACAAAACGATTACTACGCTTATTTTATTTGATCCATATACGCCCTGAAATGTTCTACAATTTCTTGTGCTTTGGTACGATATAAATAATGATCCCCTTCAAATGTCATCACTTTCCCATGTACAGAATCCTTTATTTGTTTTTGATGCTCTGGCACCCATCTGTCAGTGACTGGATGATTCTTTTGTATAAAGAAAATAACAGGAAGATTTTTTGGGAATGATAAATTTTTAGCTGCTTTAAAATTTTCATACATCATTTCAGCTTCATTTAACTGGCTAGGATTGTACATGTTTTTGTGCTTAAGAATTTTCAGTTGTTCTTTTGTTTTTTCATCATATGGTAGTTCGGCATATGGATCATCACTTAGCTTCACTTGCAATCTACCTAAACCCGAATTTTTTAGTAGTTTAATAGTTCTAATGATTGAAGAATCAATCTTTTTCTCGCTTATCGTTGGAACACTGCTATCGAGCCCAACAAATGCACTCACTTCATCTGGATATTTGTTCACATAATCTAGTCCGTAAAGACCCGAAATGGAGTGGCCCATTAGCATATACCGCTCAATATGAAGTTGCTGTAGAGCTTCATGTATTTCACTGACTATATTCTCTGTACTCCGTTCCTTCTCGGTTAAATCACTTAATCCATAACCAAAAGGCTCAATTACAACAACTTTGTAAAATGGAGATAGTTCATCTATTAGTGGTTTAAAATCAAGTGCTGGTGCTGCTGTTCCATAACCAGGTAAGAGCACGATGGTTTCTTTGCCTTCTCCTTGAATGAAGACATTCATATCCTTCCCGTCTACAGCTACAGGCTGACCATAAATATCTATTTTTCCTTGCTCGAATTTATTACAGACAATATTAACAATAAAAACAATGACCAGAAAAAGCGCTATTGCAATAACTATAACTCCGATTGCTTTAAGCATAAGAATGAGCGGTTTACCCATCCTCCTTTTCATTATCTCTTCTTTTAGTTTCACTCGTACCTTCTCCTTTTCTTAGCTATCCTATATGAGCATTAAGGATAGCTTATTGGACGAAGATATATTCTCTATGACGACAATATGAACGGAATATGAACAAATAAAAAATGTTACGTCGTTATATGCAAGAAAGCGCAAATGAGCCGTAACATTGGGAATACGAAAATGTTTAAAAATTCAAATGTATAGCATGAATTTAAATACTTTGTAGTTATCATTGGAAAAGTGATAATGATAGTCGTTCCTTAGTCAAGCCTTCTTTCCCATACGGATGTCGTCTTGATGAACTGATTAATAATTGCAAATCTTTAAACATACTATTTTTAAACTAGAAAATGCGATAAATGAATAGATGGTTTAATTATCAATTTTTTAGCGAGTAATTTAATTTATACAGTGAATATCTAGATTAAAATTTATTTCCTATACAACATTTCAATGTGCTCTATACCATCTTCCAAGTAAACTTCCGACACTGGCTCAAATCCTAAATCATTGTAAAACTTCAACAAATAGGCCTGTGCAGAAATCCTAATTGCCTGTTCTCCCAAAAAATCTGTCACAAAATTTATAGCATTTTGAACCAATTTCTTAGAAATGCCTTTCTTTCGATGTTCTGCTTTAGTGAGAACTCTGCCAATTGCAACTTCAGAATATGAAATATTTGGAGGTAGGATTCTTAAATAAGCGACTATTTCAGAATGATCTTCCAAGAACAGATGATAGGAAACTTCATCTTTTGAATCTAAATCTTGGAATATACATTGCTGCTCGACTACAAATACTTCTGCTCTTACTTTTAAAATTTCATATAATTCTTTTGTAGTTAATTGATTAAATTCTTTTATCTGCCAATTCATTATCTTCTTTGATTCTCCTTAACGATTTAAATTTAATTAATATGGCGTAATAGATCTATAACTAAGAGGTCAAAAAAACCCTTATTCGTATTTGCTTAATATATACTCATTTTGTTGTATTTGCAACATAAAATAAGTTATCACTTTATTTGGTTATTAAAACCTACTCTACTTCAGACCAAATATATCTAAAAAAGCAAGTGAAGCTATTATTAAATAAATCTTGTTAAAATATTTGGAGTGCTCCTCATGGCCATAAAAATATATGAAAGCTGATGATTCCTGTGAAGATCATCAGCTTTTCTCTTTTTTAAATTAAAGATTGCCCTCTAATTTAAGGGAATTAGTTATTTAAGGTTGCTGTAAGATTGCCTTTAGACTGTGGAAAGGTGATTTCATTAAAGTTGAAACTGAAAAAAATAAAAATTTGAATGGAGCTGGTTTTTACATGACTGCATCGGCTATTGTGCAAACGCAAAATTTATCCAAAAAATATGGGTCTTTTAATTCAGTAAATAGGGTTGATCTTCAAGTTCAAGAAGGAGAAATATACGGGTTTCTTGGACCAAACGGGGCTGGAAAAACAACCACGCTGAAAATGCTACTTGGACTCGTTAAACCTTCTGAAGGGACCATTAAAATTTTCGGAGAGAGCCTAAATAAAAATCGTCCTTCCATTCTACATCGAACTGGGTCGCTTATTGAGTCACCTTCCTATTATGGTCATCTTACGGGGCTTGAGAATATGAAGGTTATGCAACGGCTGCGAAACGTGCCCGATAAGAATGTAGATGAGGCGCTTCGAATCGTACGACTTGAAAATCATAAAAATAAAAAGGCCGAACAATATTCGCTCGGAATGAAGCAACGACTAGGGATTGCAATGGCCCTTCTCGCTTTCCCAAAACTGCTAATCCTCGATGAGCCAACGAATGGTCTTGATCCTGCAGGAATAGGTGAAATTCGAGAACTTATTAAATCCCTACCTACGAGTTATGGCATAACTGTATTGCTCTCAAGTCATCTGCTTTCGGAGATTGATCAAATAGCTACCTCAGTTGGTATTATTAGTGAGGGGAATCTACTATTCCAGGGTAAAATGGAAACCTTAAGAAAAAAAAGTAAAAGCTCCATTTTTCTTAAAACCGGGGACAATACCAAGGCTGAACATTTGCTACTTACCCAAGGCTTTTGTCCGGTTGAGAGTGACAGCTGGCTGGTGTTTGAGAATCTTATAGATACGAAGGTGGCAGAAATGAACAAATTTCTAGTCGATCATAATATTCCTGTCACCCGAATTGAGGAGCATAAAAAAAGTTTAGAGAATATTTTCTTAGAAATTACAGGGAAGGAGCGAAGTTTGTGATAACAACATTGAAGCTAGAATATTTCAAAATTCGTCGCAAAAAAATAGGGATGATGATTCTATTATTTCTAACTGTAGAAATCCTATGGGCTTTCATGTCTATTAGTCGTTCTATTGCGAGTAATCCCGAACATGCAATCTGGGAATCTGTGATATTTAATATATCCTCCATGAATGGGCTTTTTATGCCGATTATTTCAGCCATTGTCGTCTCTCGGATTTGTGATATGGAGCACAAAGGAGAGACATGGAAAATGCTTGTTGCTACCAATGTGAGCCGTGGTCATCTATATGTAGCGAAATATTTATGCGCCAACAGTCTTCTCTTATTAGGCATCTTAGCACAAACCTTACTCATGATTATGTTTGGGTTGATAAAGGAATTTCCTGGATCACCACCTATTGATTTTTTCACTAGATTTATTTTGGGTACTTTACTGACAACTCTCGCTGTCACAGCACTTCAGCAATGGATTTCTTTAGTTATCAAAAACCAAGCTTTTGCATTGTGTTTGGGAATGCTTGGGGGCTTTATAGGAATGACGGCTGGACTGTTCCCTGCTACTGCCAGACATATTTTTATCTGGTCTTATTATTTGGATCTTAGTCCGATTACTTATCTATTCTCGGCGTCTTCTAGTACCTATATGAAACAGCCTGTTGATTTCGTGATTATCGGAATAGCAGTTATTATGACCACCCTATTCTACATTGCTGGACGCATTCATGTTTCCAGGCAAGAAATCTAAGGAGGAGAGCTAATGAAAAGAAGTATTTATGCTGAATTTCTGAAATTACGGCATTCCCGGATTGGTTTTGTACTTGTTGTACTTCCTCTCATAAGTATGCTGATTGGATGTTTAAATTTTTATTTTAACCAGGGTGCTCTAACAAATGGCTGGTACAGCTTATGGACTCAAGTCAGCTTGTTTTACGGTGAGTTTTTCCTTCCTATCTTGATTGCTATTTGTTGTGCCTATGTATGCAGACTTGAGCATTTAAATCGAAATTGGAATATGCTAATGACCTCTCCTGTATCTGTTTCTAGTGTGTTTATCGCAAAATTGGTGGTTGTGAGCATTCTAATCTTGTTTGTACAAATGCTATTTATAGGCCTCTATTTGCTGGCCGGAATCTTGTTCACCATATCAGAGCCTTTCCCAGTAGAGACGATATCCATGACGATAAGAGGATGGTTTGCTTCTCTATCTATTATATCTTTGCAATTGGCATTGTCTTTACGAATCCGTAGCTTTGCTATACCAATTGGAATTAGTCTATGTGCAGTCTTTATTGGACTGGGTTTGTATATAGCAAAGTTAGGTTTATTTTTCCCTTACTCGTTACTCACTTTTGGTATGAGTGTATTGAATCAAGTGGAGATGACGGGTATACAGAACATTCTGTTTTGGGTGATGAATATGACTTTTATTGTAATTTTTGCGTCTATGTCAATTAATCAATTGAAAAATAAAGATATTAAATCATCCTAATGCCAAGGAGGAATTTGTGATGAAAAAAATATTATTAGTACTGGGACTCATGATTATAATTTCTGGATGCTTGTTAATGTTCCTCATGACTCCAGATAAGCTAATACCTGATAGCCCCGCTGGAAAAACAGTCTATTATACAAAGGTTATTGATTTCGGGGTTCTAAACGAAGATAAACGTTACGATTATAAGCTAACTGCCTACAATAAGAAAGGAAAAGAAAAAAAGCTTGAGTTTTCGGCGGGGAAACAATTGAGAGAAGAAGCATATCTCCAACTATATTATACGAAGCTTCGTGGCGTTACACATTGGGAAGAGGTTACTTTCGAGGAACTACCTAAGACGGTACAGCAGCTATATACAAAATAAAAGAATTTTATACTTCAATATAAAAATACCATCTAAAATAGAAATTAAAAAAGAGTTAATCATTTCCTTAAATATGTATAATTAAAATTAGGTGATGCACATTGGAGAATTTAAAAGAAAAAAAGATATTAATTGTAGATGATGAATTGGAAATGATAATAATGATTGAGAAATTTTTACGAAAAGAGGGCTTTTTTCGTATATATACTGCTGCCGATTTTGCCTCAGCTTTGTCGATTTGCCGAACAGTTAAGCCTGATATTGCGATTCTCGATGTTATGCTACCTGATGGTGATGGATTCTCACTTCTAACCTCTATTAGGCAGTTCTCTGAGATACCAGTGCTTTTTCTTTCTGCTCGAGGTGAGGATGAAGACCGATTACTAGGACTGGGTTTAGGGGCAGATGATTATATTGTAAAGCCCTTCCTGCCCCGTGAATTGGTTTTACGACTGACAGCAATTCTAAAAAGAGTCTATTCCTCTCCAGTAACAGAAGATTCAGCTGTCTTTCGATTGGAGGATCTAATCATTGATTTAGATAGCGCTGTTGTACAAAGAAATCAAGAAGAAATACCTTTGACAGCAAAGGAACATGCAATCCTTCAAAAGTTGTACAATAATAACGGGAAAATTGTCACTAGTGATGCCTTATGCCAGGCTGTCTGGGGAGACGACAGCTACGGTTACGAAAATACATTAATGGTTCATATGAGACGGATTCGTGAAAAAATTGAGCAAGATCCCTCTAAACCAACCCATCTTCTCACAGTTAGGGGCTTAGGATATAAATTACTACTGAAGGAGACAAATTAGGTGGAAGGGATATTTCGTATACTACGTCGATTCGTCACCGCAACCATCTTTATTTCAATATTTTTGCTTATTTTTAATTTCATTCTGCTAGGGACATTGGTGTTCAAAGAAATTAACCAGCAACCTTCTCCAGAAGGTGTGCTTAAGCAAGTAGCACTAGGATTGGACAAGCAAAACGACAGCTATAGTTTAAATGAGGATGCAGTAAAACTTCTGGAATATAATCAGTCATGGGTTATGTTGCTTGGTGAGGATGGTCATGTGAAATGGGATTATCATCTACCTAATGATGTGCCTCGACAATACAATCTTGTTGATGTAGCAAAGTTTTCTCGCTATTATCTTATGAAATATCCTGTCTATATTTGGGAGCACGATGATGGCTTAGTTGTGCTGGGATATCCTAAGGAAAGCCATTGGAAGTATCAATTTGATTTTCTTTCTAACTGGGTAAGTTCTTTGCCACTAAAACTTGTACTATTGCTATTCTTTAATGTGGCACTTGCTCTATTGATTTCTGTTGTAATTGGCACACGTCTGATTAGAAGAATACAACCTCTTGTAGAGGGTGTCCACAATCTTGCTAGAGAGGAAAAAGTACAATTGGATTCTAAAGGCTTATTTGGTGATTTGGCAAAAAGCATCAATTCCGCATCAGATAAGCTTCAAAAAAAGACGATTGCCTTGAAGGCAAGAGATGAAGCACGCTCCAATTGGATATCCGGGATTTCTCATGATATTAGGACACCACTTTCTATGATCTTGGGCTATGCAAGTGAAATGGAGGATAACTCAGACTTGCCAAAGGAGCAAAGGCATCAATCTGGTATTATTAGGCGGCAGGGTGAAAAGTTACGCTCACTTGTAAGCGACTTGAATTTGGTCTCGATGCTAGAATATGAAATGCAACCGTTGCATTTGAAGGATATAAGATTATCAGTTTTAGCAAGACAAGTTGTAGCAGATTTTTTGAATAACGGATTGGATGTGCGATATGACATTGAACTAAAATTAGCTGATGAAGCTATTAAAGTCAATGGAGATGAGAAATTACTACTTCGGGCAATCAGTAATCTTGTCAATAATAGTGTGCATCATAATCCTCAAGGCTGCAGAATCATTCTGGAAACCTTTCTATCTGAAGATTCTTCTAAATATTACTTTATTGTCAGAGATAATGGACGAGGAATTCCTCAAGAGCAATTGAAAGAGATAACCGAATTGCCTTATTCATCAAGAAGAAAGAAGAATGTTCAGCAAGGTCGTGGACTTGGGCTTCCAATGGTGGAACGGATTTTACAAGCGCATTATGGCCAGCTTATTCTATCAAAAGAAGAAAATCAAAGAGGTTTAGAAGTTATTATGGAATTCCCCATACAAACACAAAATGAGGATGGAGATTTAAAACAATATTAAACCCCAGTATTAACAATAAAAGCGTTCTCAATTATATCCAAATTAGAAAAAGTATAACCCCGCTCCAAATCTAGGACGGGGTTATCAATATGGTTGTAAAATTTTTAAAGGTAGATACTTCACAAACAATAAAATCAAATAACCAATAACATAGGCGAATACTACTTATTGAACCTAAGCCACTCCCATACAAATTGGATTACTGTGTTAATGCGATTTGTATGTGGGCTAGGTGATGCTCTTCGTGCCAAGCTAACTTTGCCATCTTCGTTGCAACTGTTATTTTACCGTTTGTCTGGTGGTTAAAAATTCGATCTAATTGAACTTCAGTTAAATTATTTCCTAAAAATACGATACGCTCATTTATTCCTTCTAGCATTTTAATTGAGGTTTCTACAGGAAGCATTGTATCTGGTTGAATCGCCCACTTTTCTTCATCAAAAGCTGGTACTATTGGATTCTCATCTGTTAAAGCTAGCTTCAAACGTTGATACATGTTCAACTGTGAATCTGCAATGTGATGAACAAGTTGACGAACTGTCCAGCCACCATCACGATAAGTTCTGCTTAATTCCTCTTCATTTAATGCCCCTACTGTTTCTCTAAGTCGAGTAGTATAAGTGTCAATTTTCTTTAGCCATTCTTGTATATTTAACAATGTTACTTTTTCAGGAACCTGTAGCTTGCCAATTGGGTATCTTACATCCATTTTTAGTCCCCTTCTCCCTATTTAACTTGATAGTCATTATTCTTTTGGATATTCATTTCACTGATAATAATAGATGTAACCCCGAATATTAATTTGTTACTTCTTTCTCTTCCATTAACATTGTTCCTTTTTCTATTAGATTTGTATGGAAAGAGAAAGCTTTTTTTAGAATATGTGGTGTTTGTCCGCCGACCTTCTCTTTCGCTTCTTCAAAGTAAGCACGTAATTGTGGTCTATACTTAGGATGTGCGATTTCGATAAGCTTTTCCGCTCTCTTTACAGGTGGAAGTCCACGAAGATCGGCATATCCTTGCTCTGTCACAATTATATCTACATCATGCTCTGTATGGTCAATATGCGATACGAAAGGCACAATCGTTGAAATCGCTCCATCTTTTGCTAGCGAAGACGTTACAAAGATGGTAATTCTAGCGTTTCGAGCAAAGTCCCCAGATCCACCAATACCATTCATAATTTTTGTTCCGTTAATGTGAGTTGAATTGACGTTTCCGTAAATATCTACTTCTATTGCCGTGTTAAAAGAAATCACGCCTAAACGACGAATAACTTCTGGATTATTCGAAATTTCTTGAGGCCTAAACATAATTTTATCTTTATATTTCTCTAAATCTTCTGCTAATGAATCAACACGCTTTTTCGAAAGGGAAAATGCAGTCCCAGCTGCAAATTTAACGATACCAGCATCAATTAAATCAAAGACACCATCCTGTAGTACCTCAGAAAACACTTCAAGATCTTTAAATTGAGAATTTTTCATACCATTTAAAACAGCATTCGCAACAGATCCTACGCCTGATTGCAACGGAGCTAATGACTCTGGTAATTTTCCTGCTGCTACTTCACCGGCTAAGAAGTCTAATAAGTGATTGGCAATTTGCTGTGTTTCTTCGTTTGGTTCAAATAATGGTGAAGGAACATCAGGCTGCTCTGATAAAACGATACCTTTTACTTTTTCTGGATCGACTTTGATGCCAATTTCTCCAATTCGATCTGAAACTTTATAAATTGGAATTTCTCTACGCTCACCTTGCTCTTTCTGTACAAAGATATCATGAAGACCTTCGTATGCTTTAGGTGCCGTAGTATTAATTTCAATAATAACGTTTTCAGCTTTTTCTATAAAAATTGGTGAATTTCCTACAGATCCAGTTGGAATAATATAACCTTCTTCAGTAATTCCAGCTGCTTCGATAATGGCATAGTCAATTTTTCCTAATGTTCCTTTTCTTACTTCCTCTGCAGTATGTGATAAATGCTGGTCAATGTAGTATATCTCACCTTTGTTGATTTTCCCACGCATGACAGAGTTTCCTTGGTAGGGAACACGTAAGTTAATGATCTCTGCCTCTGCCATAGATTGGTCAGCAGTTGGCCCTAATGAAGCACCAGTATATAAGTTGACTTTGAAGTTTTCATTCTTTCCCCGCTTTGAAAGTGCAAGTGGAAATTCCTTTGGCTCACCGAATAATGTAAATCCACTCATTCCAAGGTTCATTCCATCTTCAATCCAGGAAGCTGCCTCCTCTGCTGAAACAACCTTGTCCAAAAATGCTGTACTTCTAATGAATTGACTTAAATCTTTTTGCATAAATAATCACCTCGTCATTGTTTTGTGTTACTTTTTTACTTTGTAAATTTTTGGAGTCGAAAAATTCTTGACACTATTACTAATCAAAACTCACTTTTCATTGTTTTTGCATGAGTTTCTTGTCTTCATTGTAAAAAGAACTCATTCATTCGTCTATCACATGATTTCTATGATAATGATAGAAAAAAACTATAATATATAATTGTGTAAAGAAGTTTGTCTATCTACAAAGGTTACAAGTGTTCCTGTCACTGCTGCTTCGTTATTGAAGATCTCTCTGTCAGATAAGATTAATTTTCAAACAGGCATAACCATTTTCTCTCATAAATAGTACATGTATATTAGGTATATATTATAAACACTTAAATTATATACATACGCTCAAAAAATATTATCGCAAGTGCTTAAGAAACTCAGAAACGGCAGCAAACACTATATACCCTTGTAACCCCCTTCAATCCCTTCGTTGCATAATTTCCAGAAATAAAAAAACTAAGCCAGAAGTTAAGAATCTGACTTCATTAAAAAATTTTTTAAATAGTGAATGAATGGATGTTCTCTCTCATCCATTCTTCTTGTACAAATATATAAACTTTGATTAATTTCGCCTTGCTGCACAAAGACCCGAGCAAGCCTTCCACATGCCAATGTTTCCGTTACGCTACAGGCTGGTACAAGTGCCATTCCATACCCCGCCTCAACTACCTTTATCGATTCAAGTAAGCCTTGCATTTGTAAACCGAATTTTGGTAATGGGCAATTATGGGTATAAAAAATAGCCTCTAACAAATCAAGAGTTGAACTACCTCTTTCCCTGTAAATAAAATCATGTTCACTTAACTCAAATATCGATACATCTTTATTTGCTAAAGGATGCATTGGATGAACAACGAACCAGAATGGGATATCGAGAATTTTCTCAAAGCTTAAATCTTCATGATTGATGTTACTTTGAACAACAAAGCCAAAATCAACTTCATAATTAAGCACACGTTGCTCAACAGATTGTACATTTCCTAATGATACATACACATCAATATTTGGATTTTCGAGTTTATAACTAGCAATTATTGGCGGTAAAATATAATTTGTTGAAATATAGGAAGAAGCAATTTGTACTTTCTCCTTTTTCTCTAAAAATGTTTTAAATTTATTATCAATTTGGTTTTCCAATTGAAACAAACGTAATCCTTGCTCATAAAGAAATTTCCCTTCAGAGGTTAGCTGAATTCCTCTCCCCTTACCTGTAATTAATTTAGCTCCTATTTCCCGTTCTAGTTTACGAATCTGAGCAGTGACAGCAGGTTGACTAATATGTAGTGAGCTTGCTGCATTTGTAATGCTCCCTTGCTCTGCGACTTTTGTAAAAATACGTAATGTATGTAAATTCATATTTCCACCCATTCATAACCTTATTTTATGAATAAACAATTTTAATGTATTTGTCTTACTACTAGTATAGCAGTAATTTAAATGTAGAAGTTAGGGGGGTTTTGTTTGGAAAACTTATTATTGGAATGGTTATCCACAGATGATCTTTTATTATGTGGAATTGGCATACTTGCTGCTATTATCGGTGTCATGTTTGGAGCAGCAGGATTTGTATTACTACCTGCCCTTTTATTAGTTGGGATACCTATTCACGCGACAGTTGCAATTAATAAATTTGCAACAGGAATATCTTCATTTTCGACAATTTTGGTACTTGTTTTAAAAAGAAAAGTTAAACTCAAAGAAATGCTGCCACTCATGTTATTTGCTGGATTAGGCGGAATATTCGGTGCTTTTTTCACAACAAGATTATTGGAACAAACGATGAATATAATTGCTTGCATTGTGTTAATTGCTATGTTTTTTGTTGTTTTAAAAAGCAAAAAAACTGGGTTAGTAAATGAACAATCAGACACTGAGCAACTAGTTTCTATGCAAGAAGGCAATAAAAAGCTAACTACTTTATTCGTCCCATTTTTTATAGGAACATACGATGGTGGGTTTGGGCCAGGATCAGCACTTTTAAACATCACATACTTTTTAAAGAGGCAATTTAATTATGTAAAGGCTGCTGAAATGACCCGCTTTGTGACATTTTCAAGTTGTATAAGTGCGTTTATATTTTATTTTTTTTATGGAATTGTTAATTGGGGTATTGCCATTCCGATTACTGTTGGCTCTATAATTGGTTCACACATTGGATTAAAAATTGTCCCTTATATCAAAGGAAGATGGGTACAAATTTTGCTTCCAGCTATTTTTCTATTACTAATTATTCAAGTTGTCTCTGATATGCTATTTTAATGTTTTATTTCTTTGCATGAGGATAATAAAAAATGTTCAATTTAAGCTGAATGCTATAACGTATGCTCAAGAATTACGTATGGTATATATTATAAAACCAAAATAAGGAATTTGAGATTATTTTTGTTTCTAAATAATGTGAAACACATTGAATATTTCTCAAATGTAATACACACTTTATAAAAACTTATAAACTGAGAAGTGCCTTTAATATGATTGAAGCAAATTTCTAACGAGGGTTCACCATGAACTATTGAACGCAATTTCGAACTAGGTCAATTTCACTCCTCAAATTTGAAGTGCTGAAAATCTACTACTTGTGACAGAAACAAAAAAACAGGCACTTACATTTAATCAGTGCCTGACGTTTATTTTTACCACTATTTGTTTGAGTAATATAACTCAGGAGTATTGTAGTCATATTTTTTAACAAACACTGTTAATACGATTAATGACTAATATATCTTTTGGTTTTTGTAATAAACCAGTTGGCAAAGCACTTTCTAACTTTTCTTTTTCTCCTTCCCCCCATAGTGCTCCAAAACCTTTAATACCAGCTGCTTTTGCAGCCAAAATATCTGTCGGTTGATCTCCAATATAAATACAATTCTTTAGGTCAACTTGTAGCTCTCTAACTGCTTTTAACAACGGTTCAGGATGTGGTTTATGCTCTTTACAATCATCTAGTCCTACAATAACATTAAAAAAAGGATAGAGCTTTGTTTTGTGTAGTTCCTGGACAACATATTTTTTATACTTTGATGAGACGATTCCCAATGTAGTCCCTCTACCTTTTAATTCAGTTAACACCTCGTAAATACCATTATATTCTCGAACTTGATTATTTACCATTTCGTAGTGTCTGAAGAATGATTCGAGTACCTCTATTTTTTGCCCACTAAACCACTCATCTATAATTCTAGTAATCGGTTTTCCTATTAAATAATTTTTTTCTTCATCAGTAAGTTGGCTCTTTCTCATCGCCTCTAAACAGTTACAGCATGCTTGAATATACAATTTCTCGCTATCATGCAGTGTACCGTCTAAATCAAATAATATAGTATCCATAATTCCTCCCTAGCAATTCCTTTTTCATTACAACTGTTTAAGAGCATAGTCTGTTGTAATCGTAATGTTTTCTGGTACATCCTTTATCGGGAACCATTGTACTTTTTCTAAAGCATGAGGCTCTTTATTTTGTACTTTACCTTTAATAATATGCGCAATGAAAGTAGGAGCAACATAATGAACATCTTCCGACTGAACAATATGATTTGTCACACATAGTAATCGTTCAATTTTGATGTCAATCCCGAGCTCTTCCTTAATCTCACGTATTACGGCGTTTTCTATTGTTTCCATATAATCAACTTTGCCACCAGGTAAACTCCAATGACCAGCTTCAGGCGATTTCTTGCGTAATACAAGTAAAATCTGGTTATTCTCATCTAATATAACTGCTCCAACCCCGACTTTTGGTAATTTTTCTTTTTCCATTAGTATCTCCTCTGCTTTATTCCCATTTTTAAAACATAAATTCTTAGTCTTATAAATATGTAAAAGATCCAACAAAATCAAAATTTTTCACCTTAACATATATTGCCAATAAAATGGTCACTCCTATTCCAGCTATTAAAGAGTTTGTTTTTATCATACCAGAAACTTTCCCTACCTAATAAAATTCATACTAAGAATAGTCACTTAAAAATAACCCAAATACTGCTTGTTAGTTACTATCTAAAATTCCATCTAGGTGTTCAGTTGAATTGTTTGATGTAGGTTATTCGTTATTGATACGAATAATATTAGCTAGGTAATTAATATACTCGCTATTTGTAGGTTTAATTGTTGTCTTAGTTTCCGGATATTCAAGAATTGATTCAAGGCTTCCTCTACTCCAACTAATTTCAATTGCATGACGAATAGCTCGCTCGACTCTACTAGCGGTGGTATTGTACCTTTTAGCAATATAGGGATACAAATCTTTCTTTTCTTTAGCAATAAGCGTAGGATTCTCATACGTTAGTGCAACAGCATCAATTAGATATTTATGACCTTTTATGTGCGAAGGGACACCCATATTAAAAACGAGATTTGAGATTTTTGCATCAATAATCTTAGGAGAAATTTCTGTGTACTTATTTAAATCTGGTTTCTTAGTAGGTTGGTTGAGTTGACTACTCTTCGCTTCTTTATAACCTGAGAAATACGCAAATTCGGTAAGGTCGTGAACCAATTCACTCATATATTCTGGGTCATTGTATTCTAGTGCCTTTTGCATGCGTTCAATTGTTTTTTCGAGCTTTTCTTTTGTCACTTGATTAATGTTCATTTTATCTACCTCTACTCCATCTAACTCTGGTAGTACTGGTCTGTTTAGGATTTCTACTTCAGGCGTTCGTTAATGTAAACTACTTTGGTAACTAAACATAACCACTCCAAGTTCTTTATATCGATATTCTTGTACTAATGTTTCAACCGGTTGATGTCAAATCATTAGCATCATTTTACAAGTTTTTTACTTTTTCAAGAAAGTACAGTTAAATTTAACATCCAAACTACTTCATTGAAAAATTTGATGTATTTCTATTACCAGTGTACCATTAATAATTTGCCTATCACGTTCATTCAGGATATTTCTTCAATAATAAGATGATACATTCATGAGGATTTAGTCTATATCCTCTCACCCTCTAACTTAATTAATAATGATAATTTAATTAGTTGAAGTAACTTGACGACTTTACTTTTACATTCATCGTAGAGTCTTGTGGACCAATACAAGATGGGCAGCCAGCTTCATAAGGACAGTTTATAACATGGTGCTGCGTTTTTGTTAATAAATCCTCCCATAAATCATAGACCTTTTCACTTAATCCGATTCCTCCAGGATACTTATCATAAACAAAAAACGTTGGCAGCTTATTATGGGATGCTTTAACTTGTGACACGACTCTACATCACTGCTATCATATGGAACCAAATAAAAAAGCGTTTTTGGAAAAAGGATTTATGAACTGCACCCCAATTGTTAGACACATCTAACAATTGGGGTGCAATTTTTTCATGACAAAATTTACAAATGACCAAAAACTTGAGACCATTACGAGATATCAAAATAGTTCTGAGAGTATAGGAGAAATCGCAAAATCTATAGGTACCTATTGTTCTGTTGTTTCTAACTGGATTAAACAATTTGAATACCATGGCTTATCTGCTTTTGAAAAATCCTATACAACTTACACAACACAGTTTAAAATGGACGTACGAACATTAAGCGGAAATTCAAAAGAAGAACAATTACAGCTAAATTTATCTATAATATCCCATATCCTGTTCATGGGAGTTTAAGTATCTTTCTTCACAAGGTGATTACATGCCATGCGTAAAGAGCAATACTTTGTTCAATTCGCATTTTACTATTTCAGGATACTTTTACTACACGGTTTTTATTTATCCCACAATCTCATCTGCTAGTACTACTATTTTTTATTACCAAATTAGCCGTTTCACTCGGATGGTTAAGAGGAAAATGATGACCATATGGAACAAAATCAACCTTACCCAGATGCGAAGGAGCAGAATAGCCTCTGTCATAATCCCCCCAAATAATGTGAAGATTATACTTTGTTACTTCATTGAAATCACCTTGAACGTTTTTCGATAGTAAACTGTTAAGCTGAACGGTAGTATTTAAAATTCTAGGAGAAGTAAAACTTTTACTTATTTTTTCAATATAATGTTCAGGGATGCTCTCTATACTTTCAAATAAACCATTACTTAATAAATATCGCTCTATCAGATTAGTAGTTGCCAATTTCAATGTCCATTTGTTCATAAATTGAGGAACATTTATGGATTTAGCATTTTTTTTAGCAATAGGTGGCTGAAGTAAAGTAATTGTATACTTCTTATCTATGTACCTCTGTACTAATGCTTCCAATAGAATATACGCACCAAATGAATGGCCAATTAGATGGGCTCCATTAGTAGCTTTCTCCAATAACTTTTTCAATACATTCAAATAGATATTTAAAAGATTTTTCTCTCGTTTAAAAGGAGAACGTCCCAAACCTGGAAGATCCAAAATCCATACAGGTTGACCCGTTTTTTCATGAAGCTCTTGCGCTAAAGGAAATAAATCCTCTCCATCACTCAATAAACCATGTAATAAAATAAACGGTTTCCCCTCTCCTTGTAATTGGTAAAGGGTATTGTTGTCGCATAATGTTCGCTCAAATAAATGATGATGCTCACCATTTTGATACATCAATCGATAATCCAGATCAGCTACTACGGCAGGGAAAAAGTTCATGACACTCATCTTCTTAAACCAATCTCCCCCCCTCATGTTTTTCACCGAACCATTTGAAAATGTTCGTTTTGTTATAAAATTCAGTCCATCAGAAGGAATGTTTGTTACTTTACTTACTCCACTTTTCATTATTGTTTTCATAAGCGGCATTGGAACAGAGATTTTTGGTGCCCTCATATTCATACTTTCCGACATAACACTTAATAATTCAGCAATGTTCGGATCGTTCTCTTTGTCATCAACAAGTGTATATGTTTGAATAGCCGGCTGCTCCAATTTGAAAACCTGCACAATAAACTTCGCAAACTCATCGTTTGAAATCAGTGGCAACCTATATCCCTTACCTCCAGGAATCACTGGCATGAGCCCTCTTCGCATACTTGTCACAAGCAAACCTAATCCTGCTATCTGCTCTGTACTCCCTGTTTTACTACTACCGACCACAGTTGGCGGATTAATGACAGACAGCGGATAACCTACTGCTGATGCCTGTTGACGGATATAAAGATCTGCTAAAAATTTTGTTTTCTCATATGGATTTTTTATTTTTAAAAATTTGTTTCCTTCTTTAAATACATCTATCGCAACCTTGCTATTATTATCATCAAAGGGACTCATATAGCCTACAACATGAATAAATTGCTGCAAGCCCTTCAATTGATGAATACTTTTAGCGAATTCATTAATATGTTTGGCGCCATTCAAAAATACAGAAGTTGCCTCTTTGTTTGTCGCTTGAATATCCATGGAGCCTCCTGCGTGAATAATCACATCCGTTTTCAATACCAACTCCTTATCTTCAGCACTTAGACCTAAGTCTATTTTCGTTAAATCACCTTCAATAAAGTGCATATTTTCCTCTTTTAAGATGCCTCTTTCCTGAAAAATGTGTGTTGCTTTACTTTTCGACCTCACTAAAAGAAGAATGTTCACATCCTCTTTGGCTAATTCATTCACTAATTGCTTTCCAATAAAACCTGTTCCACCCGTTAAAAATACTGTTCTCATAAAAATCCTCCTAGTAGTACTATGCAGTACTAATTTGATGTAAAAAAAATGCTTCTTTTATCGAAGCAAGTTAAACAAATGATCTGCTGTTTTCATGATTACAGTTGCATCCTCCAGTGTTTCTGAAATAAATAGCGCTCCCTCAAGATTTGTAATAAAAAGAGATGCAACCTCGTCAATATTTATTGTCTTTCTAAATTCACCATTCTCTACCCCTTGTTTAAGGAATAGAGAAACTTTCGTTTGTAAGCCTTTAAAAAAAAGACCTATTTTTTCTTTTACTTTAGTGGCATTTGTAGGACTTTGAATATAAAGCGTAATAAATGGACAGCTCCCCTTATATTCTCTCGTCTGAACTCCTTGTGATATTTGCTTTAAAAACAGTTGGATACGATCTTCAACTAATAATTGATTTTGAGATAGTAAGTCATCTATTGCAGATTGATACATTTCAATCCAATAATCAACGACCCCTTCCAACAATTCTTCTTTATTAGAGAAGTGATAATACACATTAGACTTTGAAACTTTGCTTACACGAACTAATTCATCCATGCTTGTATAAGCAAACCCTTTTTCTAAAAATAATGTTGCAGCTACTTCAATCACACGTTTTTGATTCATTAATTTTACCTTTGTCATGATTAGTACTATACAGTACTACAATAGATGTTGCAAGTATTTTTGTTAGTTTAATAAAAAAATTGTCAAAAAAAGCTATACTTTAATTGATTTTACTGCCTTTTGGGGCAATACAAGACGGGCAACCAGCTTCACAAGGACAGTTTATAACATGGTGCTGCGTTTTTGTTAATAAGTCCTCCTATAATTCATAGACCTTTTCACTTAATCCGATTCCTCCAGGATACTTATCATAAACAAAAAATGTTGGTAGCTTATTATGGGATGCTTTAACTTGTGGCACGACTGCTACATCACTGCTATCACATTGAATAGACAGAGGTATATAGGCATTCATTGCGTAGGCTATTCCAATCATTACCTCGGTCAATTCTGCCTCTGACCACTGCTCTGATAAATGAAGTGATAGCCAGGTGGCACTTATATGCATCTCATCTGGTGGTAAATGGATTGGACCTGATGATCCGATATTATCATGAGTGCCGAAGCGTATTGCTTTCATTTTCAATATGGTCAATCAGTTCTTGTTCTGTTACTTTTTCGCGAATATGGTCATAGCCTTTTTTAAGATTTCAATCTCCTGCTTTAACCAAAGATTTTCTTTTTGGATCGAAGAAACTTCCGCTGCAGTTAATTCTTCTGTACCTTCGATTGGAGAATGTAACTTAATTCATTTATAAATAGTTACTTCAGAAACGCCATATTCGCTAGACAGTTGAGAAAAAAGAGCTTCATATGTAACTCATTTTCCTCAATTAAAGGACCTGTTAGTTGTTTATGAAAAAGATTGTTATCTCTACCCTTTTTGATGTTCTCACTCCGTCAGATTACTTTATTATGGGCAAAGTCACTTGGTTTACCCAATCCTGAATGAATCGCTTTTGATGTGTGTTCAAATGAGGTAGGTCATTGCGAGTAAAGAATCTATGTTCGTGACTTTCTTCTGTTTCATGAATTAATTCTCCTGAAAAACAACTTGAATGGAAAATGATCTGGATGCTGAAAACCTTATCTCCATTCGGATATTCTGCAAATCCTTCTTCTCCTGAATAAAGGCCAAACAACTTTAATTGTTCAACTATCAATCCTGTCTCTTCAAATGTTTCGCGCACAGCAGTTTCAAGAAAAGTTTCTCCAGGCTCCATAACACCGCCTGGGATACCCCAAACATCCCGATCTTTTCGATGTTGAAGTAAAATTTGATTCTCTTGTTCAATAATAATTCCACAACCAATAGTCATTAGCATTTCATTTCCAATTAACTTACGAATTGTTTGTATGTAGTTCATTACTCCACCCCTTAAATCACTAGTTTTTATTTATTCCTTTCAAATTAATACGATTATTGTTCCTATAAGTTCCAATTTTTGAATGTTCATATTAAAAACTTAACTACCTGTTAGCCATCCTTGAAACGCAAAAATCAGCACTTCATCACAGATAATGAAGCGTGTTGTCGTAACGTTCAAAGAATAGAAAAAAAACACTGAAATTCATCGAATATATATCAATATCGAGAGTAACAAAGGTAAATCACTAAACACGTTATTCATTCAAGTGCTAGAAGGTAAAGTTGTAGTACAAGGCACAAATGCTACTTTAAAATCGCTTGGTGAAGTTGCTGCAAATATTGTAGAAGCTAATAAACCTGATGGATTTACGTGAGGGACTAGTCAACCCTAAAGTATTCCAATATACTTCGACAATGAATGCTTATAAAAGATTCATTTAAGCTAAGTGAAAATAAAAGGCATTAACGATAAGGATTTATCCTTTCTTGTTAATGCTTTTTTCAGCTCCTAGCATTGGTGTCAGGAACCGTATATTTACAACGTTAAGGAAATTCCAATATTAAAAAGCAAATTTCTCAGTATTAAAATTGAGAAATTTGGCTTTTTTCGTTGCTCCATTAAAGCGCCCGTTAATTGAAGAAGAACCCCCTCTTTTATTACACATTATCCTTCTCATCCTTAACAAAGAAATTAATCTCCTTTAAGTGCTCATATAGTGCAGCGTATCTAATTTGGATAAAATATTCCGAGTTTTAATTCAACTATTTTTATGCTATAACCATGACTCTTACCAGCGTCTAGTCTTATTACATTTATATTGACTAAATTTATTATAAATAGTCATCAAAGGAGAAGAACGTATGCCTAAGATCATAAGTGAGCAGGAGAAGGAGCATATCAAAAATGCAATGTATATCAAAGGGATAGAGCTCATTCGTAAGAAAGGCATGAAGCGAGTTACGGTTGACGATATTACAGCAGCTGTGCAAATAGCCAAGGGTTCCTTCTATACCTATTATCCTTCCAAGGAAGAATTTCTCTACCACATTATAAAGCAAAATGAGCAAGCTTTACTTGACCGAGTTCTTGAAATCGGAGCTAGCTCGGGACATTTTAAGGACAAGATTACGCATGCACTTCGTGAAATTTACTTGGCGCCAGATAGTCTTGCACTCTATGTTCAGCCATCGGACCTAGAATATTTGCTGCGCAAGCTTCCAGATCCTCTTAACAAAAAGGAACAGGATAAATCCAAAACTAATTTTCAGAGTACAATGAATGGCTTGGGAATAGAGGATGCTCAATGTGATTATAGCGTACTTGCGAATTTAATGGATGGCTTACATTTTATCGCCTCAAATCAAAACCAATACGGTGAACAAGGAAGGACACAAGCATTAAGCATTCTTGTAGAAGCAATTGCAGAATATCTAAACAAGTGCAAGCAAAATTCAACCAAAAATAACTAGAGGAGGCATTCATATGAATCACTCTTTGATTATTTTCATAGCGGCTATTGCCAGCATCAGTATGGCGATTTATTGGTTTCTCTATACAAAGAAGCGTGCAAGAGCTTGTCATATCCATACACCAAACGGAATAGATAAGGGCGAGTATGTGACGATCAGTGGAATACAGCAGTTTTTATATCATCGTGGTGAAAATAAGGATCACCCCGTCCTCTTATTCCTGCATTGGGGCCTGGCAGTCCGATGCTTCCTTTTGCCCAAGATTTTCAGTTTCCTTGGGAAGATAAAGTAACCGTTGTCCACTGGGAACAACGAAACAGCGGTAAAACCTTCTTAGCGAATGATCCACAGAAAGTCACGCCAACAACAACGATTGAACAAGCGTTACTGGATACATATGAAGTTGTAAGCTATTTACAAAAGAAATATAACAAAGAGCGAATCCTTCTGCTTGGTCATTCATGGGGTTCTATCATAGGTAGTCTATTCACCATGCAATATCCGCAGATGGTTCAAGCCTATATTGGAGTTGAACAAGTTGTAAATATGTTTGAAAACGAACGAATTGGCTACGAGAAAGCATTGGAATGCAGCAGACAAGTAAAAAATCAGAAAGATATTAGCACCTTACAGGCTTTAAGTCCTTATCCCGAGCACCATTTTAGTGATGCCATGGTCAAGAAGCTTATGAAACTTCGTAAGTTGCAAGGTAAGTATAAGCTTGCGATGCAACCATCACTTCAACTAGTTATTAGCGTACTATCTTCTCCATTTTATTCGTTCAAAGATATTAAATACATGTTTATGAGCGATGTACTAGAAATAAAACAGCGTGCTATTTTGGAATTTTTGTTTAAATCCTATGATCTGAACATGGTAACTTCAGACTATCAAGTTCCAGTATTCTATATCCATGGCGAGGATGACTGGCAAACTCCTTATTCTCTCGCTCGCACATACTTTGATCAACTCAAGGCGCCAATGAAACAATTTTACTCCATACCAAATGCTGGACATGTGACGATGCTTGATCAGAAGGAGCTATTCAACGAAGCTTTATTCGACATTATCGATCAAATCAAACATTAATTACCAAAGCCATTCCATCATAGCACCATGATGGAATGGGACTCGAATATCTCAACCAAGTCAGTATGCACAGGCTTCACAATATATGTCAAATGCTCTTATACAACTAAATGGTCCTTTAGATGAAGAAAGAAAAGCGCCCGATTAAGGAAGATTGTTTTTCAACTATAGCTCCTGTAATGAAGTATAGGAACGGTAAAAAAATGCAGTTATACAGCTTAATAAATTGCTCTATATTCAGGTTTTTATTCAGATAACACACTCTGAAAAATCTCGAAAAGTCCTATATCGTAGCTATGTTTATATAGCTTTGCATAAAAAGCTGTATAAACAATAGTCCTCGTAAAAAGGCACGAACGTTGATTTAACAACACTCGTGCCTTTTTGGTGTGTTTCCAAACTTTTGTTTGGGACGTTATTTTTATGTGATTGTATAGCTTAAATAAACGTATCAATCGAACTCGATGTAGGTTTTACTCGCTGTTGTGCTTCTTCTTTTAAAGCATTGATTGTTTATTTTATCCAACTTTAGATTGAATGTTTTTAGTGTTCTTTTTTAATCCCGTTGCTACCCCAATCATACAAAATGTTATTGCAAGAGAAGACCAATCAAAAGTGCCTAACTTAACTAAATCATAAGTAAAAGTGATAATAGCAAGAACTGCAATAGTGTAAAAAAAGTAAAGTAATAATTTCATAAGAAACACCTCATATATTAATATAATCCTACAGATTGTAACATTATTCCTTTTTTGTTTCTATATCAGTCAAATAATTTCTAAAAAAGTTCCCAAAGCTTCGTTTGGTAACATTAAGTGCTTAACGTTGTAAATCTACATTTTTCTGATGTATAGCGTTAATAAAGTTGTTTAATTCTTATTGAACTAAAGCCTCCATTAGCTTAATAAGATGAATGTAGAATGGAGTCATGGACACATCCTGGTTAAGTAAGTATTATTATAACCAAGAGAGGACGTGTCTGTTTTATGAGTCAAAAACGATACAATCAAGAATTTAAACAAACTGTAGTAGATCTTTATCACTCTGGTACATCGGTCAGTCAACTGTCTAGCGAATATGGTGTTTCTGAAGTAACTATTTATAAATGGATTAAGTTACATTCTCCTATCGAAGGTGCAGAAGAATTAACTGCAGCGGAAGTTTCTTCGATTCAAAAAGAAAATCTTCGGTTAAATCAGGAGATTGAAATTTTAAAAAAGGCTATGACCATATTCGCGAAAAAGTAACAGAACAAGAACTCATTGACCATATTGAAAACGAAAGCGAACATTATCCTATTCAATTAATGTGTCGCGTTTTAAAGGTACCCAAAAGTACGTATTATCAGTCTTTCCACAAGAAACCTAGTGTCTATGAAGTTGAAAACAAAAAAATTACGGAGCGTATTTGTGCCATTCACAAAAATAGTGATGGTCGATACGGTGCGCCGAAAATACATGCACAATTACTCAAAGAAGGCGTGAAAGTTAGTATCAAACGCGTACAACGACTCATGAAAAAAGCTGGCATTCGCTCGAACATCACAAAAAAGTACCGTCCGACGCCAACACAAAAGCCCGTGGAAGAACGTGAAAACGTACTCGAACAAGATTTTCAAACAACGACGATTAATGAAAAATGGGTAGCTGATATTACGTATATCCATACGATTCGTGATGGATGGTGCTACTTGGCGTCGGTTCTTGATTTACATTCGAAGAAAATTGTAGGGTATAAATTCGGTCGAAAAATGACCGTAGATCTGGTTGTTGAGGCATTGGATCACGCTGTACAAGCACAAAATCCAGCCTCAGGATTGATCATCCATACCGATTTAGGTACGCAATATACGAGTGAAACATTCCAAGAAAAACTAAAAAAGCACGAAATGATTCCGTCGTTCAGCCGTAAGGGTTGCCCATACGATAACGCTTGTATCGAATCTTTTCATGCAACATTGAAAAAAGAAGAAGTCTATCGAACGCGCTATGAAAATTATGAAACAGCTAGAATTGCACTATTTCAATACATTGAAGGTTGGTACAATCGCAAACGAATTCACGGTGCTATAGGCTTTTTAACGCCTGATGAATGCGAAAATATGTGTCGAGCTGTAGCGTAAAACTTTGGGGTTCAAGCAATCTTTCCCTTCATATTTTTGGGCGCAACCTCCATGGATTTCTCGCTCTACATCCCGTGTAGTCTGTCAAAGGCTCTTTTCACTTTGACTGGCTACACGGGATGTGGAACACTCCATAAATGGTGGTTGCCACAAAACAAAAACTTAACTTTTGTGTGTCCGTAATCTTGACTTAGATCCAAGAACAGAGACACTTTAATTGAACAAGTAAATTAAAGTTTTTAAACAACTATATTTATAATTAAAGAACTATATTATTACTCAACAACAGGTAATGAAGGAATGATTCTTTCTCCATCTCTATAAATCAATTTCCTTATTTTGTATAAATGGTGAAACCTAAACTTAGGCATCTCGCTTACGGTAAAATACAATAGCTACTGTAATAAAGATCAGTGTCCATAACATTGAAACACCTGTCCCTTGCATTGGTGTAAGGACATTTATTTCATCAGAGGAAGGCGGCATATACATATAATATCCTGCCGTATCCGGAAAATAATTTTTAATACTGGGTGAAAAATCTATCAATAATGGACTGACAATGAAATAATGACCAAGCAGTACCACTAAAGCAGGGGTGGTTCGTCTGAGTAGAACGCCTATAGCTGCACTGAGAAGGGTGGTTAATGTTAGATAGCCGGTTGCACCTACTAAAGTTTTTATCATAGCGTCTATTTCAATCACTAATGCTGTGTCTCTCATCATAATAAAAGCATAAAGTACACCTGATGCAGCAATAAAAAACGCCATAGGAATGGTTACAATTGCCAAAGATAATAGCTTCGTGGATAGTTGAAACCCTCGCCAAGGGATCGTAGTTAAAGTAGTTCGAATCTGTCCACCCGTATACTCTGAACAAGTAGCTAAGATACCTAGAATAATGAACCCTGCTTGCAGATATCCCATAGAAGCAAGTCCTATTTTCAGTATACTTTGCGTTCCTGCTGCCCCTTGTAGACCAGCAGAAGTAAAAGCTGCTGCTAAAACTAAATTTAGAATGAATGTCCCCATAAGAGTGAGCCATACCAATGGTAATGTAACTAATTTTTCCAGTTCAGCACCGAGGATAAGTGTTATCTTTCTACTAGAAGAGACACTCATGATGTAACGTCCCTCCTATGGAATACAATGGCTGCGACAATGAAAAGAACAGCTACCCAAGCAAACATGATTAAACCACCTGTGAATGGGGTGTGAAAACTGTCGCTCGTAAACATAAACATATCAACGCCAGCCTTATCTGGTAAGTAAAACGCTAATTTTGTAACCTTAGCAAGGAGGTAAGAGACTGTCACAACTGATGAGTTTATCATGAGCACAGAAAGCGGGATAATGCCATTCTTAGTTAGAACCGTAATCCCAAATGCTAAAAGAGCAGTAAATATCCAGTAACAAACCGCGCCGATCAGTCTAGATGCTTCAAATGCAGGGGCGTATTCACCAAGAATAAGATTTGTCGCTGACACAGTTGTTAGAATAGCAACAATGGAAAGCAGTATGCTGATCACTGTCACTGCACTTGCTTTTGCCAGCAAAAAGTGGAAACGGGATGATACAACAGTTAAACTCGTTGTAATCTGATTCCCTCCACCAGATTCACTGCTCTCTGTCAAATACTCACTGCTGACAGCAAGCACACCAAGAATAATGACACCTTGTACACCAAGACCTAAACCAATATAGCCAACTTCCGATAGACGTGTGCTAACTCCAGCTATAATCTTCTCTTTTTGTGCTGTACTGTCCAAGGCAGCAATGACCGCTGGGGCAAATGCTCCAATAAGAAAGGCAAGCCAAATACCCGGCAGGGAGAACAATTTAGATAGTTCCGCGTTAAATGCTCTCATACAACATCACCTGCATTTTTAGATGTCAGGGCAAAAAAAGCTTCCTCCAGCGTGGAATGATTACCTATTACTTCTTTCAATGTTCCATTTGCAACGATTTTTCCATGATTAATAATCACCACATCATCAACAGTCTCTTCAAGCTCTCCCATTAGATGACTGGATAGTAACACCGTGTTTCCAGACTCAGCGCGTTCACGTAAAAATGTCCGAATCCAACGAATTCCTTCTGGGTCGAGCCCGTTTACAGGTTCATCTAAAACCAATATTTTTGGATCACCAAGTAGTGCAGCTGCCATTCCAAGTCTTCTTCCCATACCTAAGGAATAATTTCCAATTCTTTTACCAGCTACATTCGTAAGACCTACTATTTCCAGAACTTCCTCGACACGTGAGCGAGATAATCCTGAGGCACGAGCAATCCAACGCAGATGTGCTCGTCCTGTTCGCATACGATGAGCTCCAAATCCATCAAGTGCGGCACCTACTGTTACTAGAGGATTATGTAATTCTGCGAATGGCTTTCCATTAATTAGTGCACTCCCTGAGGTGGCACGATCTAATCCAAGCAGGATGCGAAGTGTAGAACTTTTACCTGCCCCATTCGGACCTAAAAAACCGGTTACTCTACCTGGTCTAGCTTTAAAGCTGATACCTGATAAGATTTCTTGAGTTCCGCGATGTTTGACTAAGTTATTAATCGTAAGCAACCACAACACTCCCTTTCCGTTATGGTTCTAATTATAAAAAAGCAAAGTTAAATCTCGGTTATCTTGCTGTTTACTTCTGGGTTAACTTTAGGTTAAGCTCTACCAATAGCTACTCTTGTGCCATTTTCATTTGATGTAAAGTCAGCTTTCAGCTTCATTTTTTTCAACATATAATTTGAAGCCGATAAACCAATCCCCGCCCCACCCTCATAGGAAGAGTTATCCATACCTGGACCTCTGTCTGCAACAATGATCAGTTCTTTTTCTAGATCAACCACAATGTTTGTATATTTTCCCTCTGCTGCATGGCGAAGAATATTCTGAAATAAATTATCCAGAACCCGTGTCATCCATTTAGGATCTGCTTCCCAATAAAAAGTATTCTCTGTCGGTAAATCAACATCTAACTGAATTTCTTTGTCTTCAAATGCAGGATACCACTCAGCGACAGATGCTCTTACTAATCGTACAATATCTGTTGAAGTGGGATGAAAAGGATGTTTCCCTGATGAAAGCAATGTATAGGAAAGTAAATCATCCATTAGATCTCCGACTCTTGTAATCGTATGGTTCATCTCTGCTAATGAGTCTTGCCCTTCAAAACTCATGGATTCTTTATTTAATCTGGTGATAAGTCCTCTCAAAATGGTAAGTGGCGTTCGTAAGTCGTGAGATAAATTCGCAATGAGTCGATGGCGTAATAATTCCTCTTCATATTCTCGCTTGCGACTGCCTTCAAGCTGCTGAATCATCCAATTAAAAGAACTTCCTAACTGGTCTATTTCATCCATACGATCCGTTTGAACAGATATTGGTTCAGGAAATGAATTATTATTAGCTGAAAATGACATGACTTCCTGTAAGCCGGTGAGACGTTTACGAAGTCTCATGAAGAACAGCCAAGATATTACAACAAATGCGACAATAATAAAACCAAACAAAAGTACGGTAAAGTAAAACAGATTTAACATATTCATTTCTTTTTCATTGCTATCAGGAACGAACGCAGTGAAGAAAATAAGCACAAGAAGAGGAAAAAAGATAAATAGAAAATGCACTTTTAGAAAACGACTAAATAATGATCTATTCTGTTTCATAGTTTCACCCGATAGCCTATTCCCTTCAACGTTTCAATAATTCCTGGGGAATCTGGATGACGTTCCAACTTTTGACGCAATCGATGGATATGCACCATTATTGTTTTATCCCCAGTAATATAAGCTTCTTGCCAAATGGCTTCATAGATTTGTTCTTTGGGTAAAACCTGATTAGGATGGCGTAAGAAGTACATTAATATTTGATGTTGTTTCCCTGTTAATATAATTTCTTCACCTGTGCGTTTGTCGTATACCATTTGAACTTCTGGATCTACTTCAATATCATTTCCTAATGAAATGCGCTCGGAATGTGTTCCACCACTTCGACGGATTAATACTTCTAATCTTGCAACTAATTCATCAGTATGGAAGGGTTTCGTTAAATAGTCATCAGCAAATTTTAAACCATCTACTTTATCTTCTATCGATGTTCGAGCAGATAACAGCAATATAGGAACGGCAGGAGCTGCCTTCTTTAATCGTTTTCCCACAGTAAATCCGTCTAACCCGGGTAGCATGATATCCAAAATAACTAATTCATGCTGATTTACTTCTCTTTCGGCTCCTTCACCTGAAAGCAGCCATTGAACTGAAAACCCTCGCTGTTCCAATTCTTCTTTTACCCAACTGCCTATTTTCTCATTATCTTCAATATATAATACGCTTCTTTTCAAGTAACATCCCTCTCTAAATTTCAAAACTTTTAATATAATTTTAATTCTATCAGAAACTCCCCCTCTTCTTCCTCAATATTCCTGCTCATTAGTGATTCATTCCATAAAAAAAGTTAGGTTCTTATTAAATTCTTTCTATTAGTTTTATATCAGATATATTTATCTTTCTTGAAGTAAAGCACCAGCAGTTGAAGATAGAAAATTTAATTTCATTTCTGATACTTGAATCAATTTCATAAATCATATTTTCCAAGAGCTCAGACTGTTCCTATTAAGAAAACTTACGTTTTTTAAAATTATGCTGCTTGAATTTGTGTCTGTAATAACGCATTTACGATCTACTGCCAACTTGCAGGCATTATAAATAAACGTCACTAGGTTGAAATGAAGTTTCGCTTTTCTTCCTGTTCTTTGACGGACATTGTTTAACTGAAAATATTGTTTTAAATAGGCATTTACACGCTCTACAGCGGTGCGTTCCTTATAAAGTTGTTTCCAACGTTCAGAGCCACGTGCTGGATAGGTGAATTTTCGTAAATCCATGTCGCATTTTATTTTGAAAACCTCTGACAGAGAGAATCATCACGTAACGGACAACTTGCACATTCCTTTGGTCTTGTAAACTTTAGTGTTTGATATTTTTCATCAAAGCTGTCGTAACAGTAGCTGTGTTCACGTACACATGTCGGTCTAAAATGCTCATCAAATCCAAGATACTCGCCTTCATTGCGGATATTATAGGGAATCACTGCACGCATTTGATACGCGTGTAATTGACAGTAGATGGGCTCAAAATCATACCCTGCATCCAATATAGCGGTTGTGAAATGCTTTGGAAATTGGTCTTCTACTTTTTTTAAAAGAGGAATTGCGGCTTTACTATCTGACAAATTGGCAGATGTCATGAGGCGTCCAATGATATATTGACTCTTGGTTGTCACAGCGAGATGCCCTTTAAAGCCAAACCAAAATGTAGTTTTGCCGTCACTGTTCTTTTTGATGCCCCAATTCGGTTCGATGGGTGCATCTTGCCACAATGTCACCATTGGCGTATCGAGTTGGTCCTTGATTTCTTTTTCATAAGTCGACTGATTGGCTTCGATTTCTACTTGTTTCGCAAGCCAATCCTCCCGTTCTTCTTTTGATTTTCGTCCACGTTTTTTGGGTGGTGCAGGCTCTTTTTTCTCAGTAGGTTTCACCGCATCGCGTGATTCGAAATGTGTGGCATCAATCGCGAGATGCTCATCATCAAGAAATCCTTCTCTAAAAGCTATTTGTATTAATGTATCTTGCATCACATCAAGTACATCAGATTGACTAATGACATCAATCATACGCGAATAAGACGCTTCAGAAGGCACAACATCCGAAACAAGAAAACCACAATCTAAGCGGAATAAAGGATCATGGACCAAACGTTTATTAAATCCTTGATTGTAGGAATGCGTTCGACAATGCGAATAATCAGTGATTGAATCATCGCACCATAGTTTAGTTCACGTGGGGCACCGCGCAACGTCTTTTAAGAGGAAAAACTGGCGATTCTTTTATTATGTGAAATCGCTGGAAAAATGTAAAAAAATATCGTGATTTAATGTTAGACAAATCAATAGAAAGCTTTATTTCAATAATGACGAACCCTCAAAAACAACCTATATTTTTTGATAGAGGCATTCCAAATACTCTTGCCTACTCTCACTTAATCAATACAATAATTTTTTCCTTTATTTTATCAAATTTAGTCATTATTTGATTCCTCCTAATAAACATCCTCTAACAACATAATTTTAGCCCAGGATTTCCAAAAAAACCAAAATATCAATATATATTATTAGACTATATCTGTAAATCCTTCTAAGCGAATTTCGTTGGTAATTCTTTTTCCGTAATAATCCCCCAATCAATACTTTTTTCTCCCGATATTCTCGTTCAATTTCAAACTTCTCAATTTATTCTTGGATCTTCTCAATCTTTACTTGGCTTATTGTTCGATCTAAATAACTACGCAAACTAAAAGTTACGCTTCCTCTTAGTCTGATTTAACACTTTATTGTTTCAATACGACTGGTAAACTCATAATTCCCTAAAATTATGAAAAACTCTATTTTTAAATTCGTTGGAATTTAATTTGCAATATTAAGTTTTAGCATTATAGTCTATCTTGCTTCTTTTTCGGATTAATCTCTAATCATCATTGAGGAAAATTACTTGACGTATTAGAAGGAATTGTTATAATGACGATTATATATGAATATATGATTAAATGCTCATATATTAATTTAATAATAGAAAGCGAGATAAAAAAATGTTAGATATGATTGTGATTGGTGCTGGTCAAGCTGGATTAGTATGGGGTATTATTTGCAACAAGGAGGCTATAATTTTGTCATACTCGATGGAGAAAAAAGAATTGGAGATACATGGAGAAATAGGTATGATTCTTTGATCCTATTTACACCTAAATCCTATAGCTCACTGCCTGGAATGAGATTCGAAGGAGATAACAACGCATTGCCTACAAAGGATGAAATCGCGGATTATCTTGCAGCATATGCGAAACGTTTTTTATTACCGGTGAAAATGGAGACAACTGTACATAAAGTCCAAAAAATAAAAAATACATTTAAAGTCTTTACTGATAAGGGGATATTTCATTCTAAACATGTAATCATTGCATCTGGGGCTTTTCAGAAACCGTTCATTCCCTCAATATCCCAAAATCTTTCAAAAGAGGTGTTTCAAATTCATTCTTCCCAATATCTATCACCTGAGATGATCCCAGGTGGTCCTGTTGTTGTGATTGGAGGAGGGAATTCTGGTACACAAATTGCTACTGAACTTGCAGAAAATCGTGAAGTAACTATAGCTAATAGCCATCCATTTAAATTTTTACCAGTTAATCTTTTGGGGAAAAGCATTTTTTACTGGTTAGAAAAGATTGGTCTCTAATATGCAGGAACGAATACAAGGCGCGGATCATGGTTTCAAAAACAAAGGGATCCTATTTTCGGCCTTGAATTAAAGCATCTGATTCGGGAAGAGAAAATTAATATAAAACCAAGAGTCATAAAAACACAAGGAAGAGAAATAATTTTTAATGATCATAGTAAAAAAAACGTGCAAAATATTATTTGGTCAACAGGATTTGTTCCTGACTATAAATGGATAGACATAGAGGGAGTTTTAGATGCAAAAGGTTTTCCTCTTCATAAAAGAGGGGTAAGTCCAATACCAGGGTTATATTATATTGGACTACCATGGCAACACCAAAGAGGGTCGGCCCTTATTTGTGGGGTAGGAAAAGATGCGGAGTTTTTATACTCAGTTTTGAAAAAGTTGATTTAAGTTTATCAATTTCGTCTTGGCGTAATTGATAATTGCCTCCCCAGCATTATTTATTAATAATCTTCTTACGCTGTTGCTAAATACAATATTATATCAGCATAGATTATTCATCACCATATACAAAGTCCCAAGGAAAAGAGACCATAATTTTTTCCTTGGGATACTCTATTAAGGTTTTTGCAAATAAACAAAACTACCTTAATTACCATATTTGGAGGGTACTTATTATGACTTTACGGAAAAGAAATATCATTGGCTTTACTATTTTAAATGCTCACATGATTGCTATTTTAATCATAGACCTAGCAAATATAACATCATTTGAATGGCTACCTACTTTTTTAACGATAGTAGGAATTATTGTGACAATATCCTATATTTTCTATGTAGAATCTAAAGTTATTAAGCCAATTAACCAATTAGCAGCATCTGCGAAAGCCATAACTGAAGGAAATTTGCATACTGTTTCCATTAATGTGAATTCCAATGATGAAATTTCAGAGTTAGCTAAAGCTTTTATAGAAATGAAAGAACAATTACATACTATGACACAAAAAATTGTGAGTAGTTCTACAGATTTATCAGTGAGCATTGAGGAGCTATCTGCAAGTACAAATGAAATTACGATTGCAGTTGACGAAGTTGACTAACAAATGGAGAAAACAACTGAGGGTCTTAAACAAGCAGCACAGTCTGCTAATGAAAGTGCTATTTCTATGAAGGAAACTGCCAATGGCATAAAACGTATTACCACGGCAACACAAGGTGTTTTTGATCATGCGAAAGAAGCAAATGACATTGCAGGTAATGGTGCGGAAATTTTACACGTAGCTAAAAACCAAATGGCATTTATTTCAACTTCTACTAAAAAAACAAATGAATTGATGCAACAATTATCTAGCAAAATGACGGATATCAAAGCGATGACAGAAATGATTACGGCTTTTACTGATCAAACGAATTTGTTGGCTTTAAATGCTGCGATTGAAGCAGCACGTGCTAGCGAGCATGGTAAAGGCTTTGCAGTAGTTGCGGAGGAAGTTCGAAAATTGGCAGAGCAATCTAAGTACTCGGCTGCTCAAATTGTTGAGTTGGTAGTGGACATCGAAAGCGATACGAAACAAGTAGTTAGTGCTGTCGGAGAGGATTCGAAAAATGTTCAAAAAGGTGTTTATGTCATTGACGAGGCTACAAAGTCATTCGGTACAATCTCTCAGCATGTTAGCAAAATGACGGATCAGCTAGAGGATATTTCCGCAACTGCTGAACAGCTTTCAGGTAGCGCTAGTGAAGTAACAAAATTAGTATCGACAATCGCCAACGGAATGGATAGTTTATCTAATTATACAGAGGTCGTTTTACAATCAGTAAATGAACAAAGTGCCTCCATGCAAGCTGTCAACACAGTAGTGTCCCAAGACTTATGTGCACAGGCTGAAAATTTAAAAAAGCTTACACAAAGGTTTAATACAGGACAATAGAAGTTAAGCCAGTTTTTAATGCGGACCCTTAATTAATCACTGGGGCTATTCAGCTATCCCTGACTCCGTTAAGTGAAGAGAAAAAGAGTTGGTAGCCAAGAGCAATTAAATAAATATTCAAAATAGCGATATTTTCACAATTTATGTTTGAACCAATACTTAATGGTTATATAGGTTATCGATCTACATTAGCTATAATAAAAATAGAAGAATCTCATTAAAATAGAATTAATTAGGAGGTGTTTATATGGGTATAAAAACGATAGAATTATTTTTTGTGATAGGAATCTATTTTTTTCTTTTTGTGATTTCATTTTTTTAAGAAAAAAAGGTAAAAAAATTTTGTATAGCTTTATTATTATTATCCTTATAAGCTATGCAGTATTCCTAACTGTTCGTCCTAATATACAGGACGCTAAATATGACAAATATACTCAAATGGTAGAAGAACATTTAGAAAAGAAATACCCTAATGCGTCTTGGGAAACTAGTTTTGATAAAGAAGAATTATTAACTACAGCATTTGGATACCAAATAAAAGTTAAATTTGCTGAAGAACCAACAGTACTTTATGTATATAAAATTGAAAATGATAAAGTCATTCAAGCATATGTATCCTATAATGAAAATTACCTTCAAAATGACGGAAAGTATGTGGAACGAGATTAAAGACTTTTCATAAGATACTAACTATAAGAAAAACAAAAAAACTCAACTTATTTGAAAGTAAAATGAGTCTGGACATAAAACTGGTTAAAACCTCAAAAGCGCAAGAAAATCAATTTTAGGTTGATTCTCACGCTTTTCTGATGTGAAATTTTCAATATTTACTTTTAAAATTTACTATAAACTTGATTTCTGTAGCTTTTGAATATAGTTCGATTAAAGGTAAGTTGCAAACGCTGATTTTATACAGAAAGAAACCAACTGTTTTGAAACAAAGTTTGATCAAAACAGTTGGTTTCTTTTATTTATCTAGTTTGGTTTTTATAATAAAGATTGATTATTTCTGGATCCGAATCTTCAATTAACGCACCCGTTTGTTTAAGTATAATTATTCACAATTTATTCATTTAGCAATATATCGTTTTCTAATGGACACAATAGCCACTTTGTATTAATAATTTTTCAATCAATCCAGAACGATTTATTAATCAATTATTCTGTATTTTCAAAATATTCTTTCTATATATTCCTTAATAAGTTCTATTCTATCCTTGGCATTTGACTTAAAATGAGAAGTAATAGAAACGACCATATTTCTCTTTTTATTAATATAAATCACATTACCTCCATCACCCATAGCTGCATAGGCTTGTTCTTTATCGTCAATAATCCACCATAAATATCCATATGATAGATTGAGTTTTTCCCATCGACTATGTTCCTTTGTACTCTCGTCTATCCATTGAGACGACACAATTTGTTTTCCATTCCAGATTCCTCCGTCTAAGTATAATTGACCTATTTTCGCCATATCCCTAGGAGAAAGAGTAAGACCCCACCCTGCTGTATTTACTCCATTTGGATCAGCAACCCAGCCACTGATACTTTTAGATTTATTGAATTCGCGTTGTTCCTTTACACTATGAAAAATCACATTACTCTCAAGAGTAATTCCTAATGGCGAGAATACACTTTCTGTTGCGAAATCAAACACAGATTTTCCCGTTACTTTTACAAGAATGCCTGACAAAATATCTGGACCTACGAGAGGAGTATACCTAAATTTCCCGATTTGCCCTTTACCTCCCAATAAATTAAGTGTAAATTTTACCCAGTCATCACTCATAAAATACTTAATGTAAGTGTATGGTGCAACTTTATATTTATACGGAGCTGTCATTGTCAGCATATCCTTAATTGTAATATTTTGTATAGTTTTCTCTCCTCTTTTTGTCTTGTAATCTGGAAAAAAATCCAATACTTTCTGATTGATACTCTTGATGTACCCCTTGTCTAAGGCAATCCCAAACAATATGGAAATAATACTTTTTGATACTGAATAAACATGGATTCGGCTAGAAGAAGTGCATTCATTGAAATAATTTTCATAAAGTGTTTTACCATCTTTTAGTACAACCATGCCTGCAATATTACTATAATCATTGTTTATTTTCTGTTCTAACTCTATCACTTTTTCTTGATTCATATAACTTTCTCCATATCATATATTGACTTTTTAGCTCAATTGTCTTTTCTTAGTAAATATGATTATCTCCTTACCCAAAGGTTAAATCGATAAGAAATTCTTTTCACCAACTATTTTTTTAAAATTTTTTAAACAGAAAACAGGTTAGTAAATCATACCTAGTAATCATTTTAAGTATAAAAATAACCGTCCATTTCTGAACGGTTGAAAGGGAAAAGGATCACCTATTCTCTGGGCTTTTCGTAGTTTGTAACAAATTTCTTCTTTCAATAATCTGCTTCGTTCGTATTATAAGGTCAACCGGAGAAATCTGGTTGACTATTTTTTATTCAATTTATAGATTGATAGTAGCTGGGGTAGAACGGAAGCACCCGTGGAACTTGATCCCGACAACTAAACTGTTCGCCCTCTACTTGTTAACGCATGATTAGGCTGGTTGGGACATTACGATCTCGTATAACAAGCGAAGACACTCTTAGCGTTCCCTCTTAATCTCTTTGCACTTGTCAGTTTGAAAAAAAAGATTTCCATGTTTTATATAGAATTTCAATCTGCCAAGTAACGAATACAGTTCATGAATATGTTCCGTTGGAACGGCTTCTAAAGAAAGATTTGTAATATATACGTTCATTCCACTTAATCGTTTGCTTCGGTCTCTATAGGTAATGCCCTTCTTCTTTTCTTTTTTTGCTTGTTCTTTCAATCTTTTCTCTGTTTGTACCTCAGTTAGTCGATGAATAATCACTCGGGCGGGTAGTTTTTGATACAGCCCAATGTATGCTTCTGAAATTTCAAGTGTTTGACCAGGTTGTAATTGATTCATAAGCTCTTCTGTGTCTAACTGAATAAAGAGAATACCTTTCTTCACAGTCCCATTCCGAAAAAACTCCGGTTCATCATTCTTACGATATATGCGAGTATTCAACTTCAAACGTGAGACATAGTAAGCACCTTCATCATTCATTTTCTGTAAGTCGTGTAAGTCGAAATACCCTAAATTCCTTATGTATAAGTCTTTCTGTTGAATGGTTAGTAGACTTGTGGAACCGAAGGTTTTATCATTTTCTCTCCCTTCTCCTACATAAACGTGGAGGAACTTCCCACTCAATAAGTCATATTCAAGTTGGATTTTAACACCCGCGGTATGGCTATTCCGCCAGAATCTTGATAATGTGAAGTAAACTTATCTGGAAGTTGAAATGTTGTAGGATCTAGGATCGAATACGTTTAAAAGTCGTGGAGTATGGATGAAGTATTTCTTGTGTTGAATGAATTCTTTGAGTTAGAAGATTAGCTAGAACTTGTTGAAGAAACTGTACGGCTGAACCATTGAATCGTTGATTAAGCCCTTCGGGGCTCATGAGGACACCTGTAGATACTTCGAGACGGCTACACAATTGTGTGAGTGGTGTACTCGCGACCTGTTGACTAAGCCATACACATAAAGCAATTAATTCTTGTGCTTGATATTTACTTGTACGTTGAACAAAACCAACTTCTTTAGCTAATTGTTGTAGAGAAGATGGAGATAAGTATTTTTGAAGTTATTGAGCAAAGAGATTCATTTCGCTGAAACAGAAAAACTCATAGAAAACGCAATCCTTCCTGTATATTTCTACAAAAAGAATAGCGTTTTTTTCGTTATGATGATACAAATTAACCTTAGCTTGATGGCGATGTGGTGGGACCCCGGACTATTCTATGTCGTGACATGACTATTGGAACAGCCCATTGATGGTATAATGTCTTCCTTGGCTAAATTCAGCTCAAACCGTTCGGATGTCTCTCCAAATATTTTGCTCTTGCTCTATTCAGCAACTCCATCAATACCATAATATCTTCCTCAGTTGAATCGTAGTTCGTAATGCAAGCTCGCAGTACTGGAGCCTTGTTTATTTCGTATACTGAAATCCATGCCTGCCCTGAACGTAATATCTCTTGACATATAAATGATGCGAAATTCGATTGGATCTTTGATTGTATATTGGAATCAGTAAAGCATACTACAGGCAATACGGTATCATTGACAACCTTCCAGTTAGAGCATGCAAGGTCCCGGCGTAACCGATTGCCCATCTCTGTCTGGTGCTGCACCATGCTGCGATAGCCTTCCCAACCAGCAGTTACAAGAGATAAGTACACTTTCAAACCGATAAACCTTCGCGACCATTGAATCGAATGGGTGAACGGTTCAATAACATCCAGATCACCCCCTTCTTTCGGCATATAATCTGCCGTGATGCTGAATGTTCTATGTAAGATGTCCTTATGCCGTGTAATATAAATTCCCGCCCCCATTGGGACAGACATCCACTTGTGCGCATCGAAGGTAATGGAGTCAGCTCGGTTAATACCATGAAGTAGATCAAGCAGTTCTGGTGCAAACACGGAGGCTCCTCCGTACGCAGCATCCACATGCAGCCACAGTTGCTCACGTTCAGCCAAGTTTGCCATTTCGTTAATGGGATCAATCGCTCCGGCGCCGGTCGTTCCACCCGTCGCAATGATGAGAAAAGGAGTGTATCCAGCAGCGCGATCCACTTGAATTTGATGATGAAGCGCATGAACATCTATATGCAGTTGAGAATCTGTCGTAATAATACGAAGGGAATCTGTACCCAGTCCGCAGGAACGAGCTGCCTTTACCAGAGAATGGTGGCTCTCAGCAGAGGCGTACATGACGGGTTGCGTGGGGAGCGACCTCAGCCCCTCTTTAGCATAAGATGGAAAACGATGCACTAGTGCGGTCAGTACGGCTGTCAAATTTGCTTCCGCTCCCCCAGTTGTAAATGTCCCATCTGCTGCCTCTGCTGAATAACCGAATTTTGAAGCTATCTCTTTCAATACATAGTTCTCCATTTCGACCGCTACAGGCGCATGGCTCCAGGCTGCAAGCTGCGGATTGAATGCTGCAGTAATCATATCCGCCATTATTCCCATGAAGTTGGGCCGCGGATTATACAGGCCGAAATATCGCGGGTGTGGCGTATGTACTTGGTATTGCCTTAATCCCTCCAGGATATGATAAATCGCCTCGCGTGCGCTGACGGGATGCTCAAAAGATAATCTACGTGCGTATTCTGCAACCGCATCCACGCTGAGTTCAGGTGAGACACGAACCCCGCGTATGTGCGTCATATAGTCATTGATTTGCTCCAAAAGATAGGTTCCAATGTCCATGCGTTCATCCGTATTAAGATTAAGAATTGAATTATGCTTCATCATGTGGAAAATGCATCTCCCTTCATCTTGTAAAATTCCATTGCTGATTCAGATTATACACTCGCAGAACTCGGGTGTATGCATCTTCGAATAAAACCGCAATATTTCGAAACAAATCTCTCTCCACTTGGCGAAGCTGTGGGGCACGCCAGCGACGGCAGCCGAAATGAATAATCCACCATAAAATTCGAAACGTGAGCAAGCGTCTATAAGCCGATAGTCCCCTTAGAGAATGAATTATTGGCTTTATTGTATTGAATATTGGCTTAGCGTATATTTTCATTAAAATGTTGGCGGAACCCTGGTAGGACCCCATAATCATCAATCTAAGAATACTAAATACCCCAAAATAGAAATTTTAGTTTCTTTGCTGAATACAGCTCAGATTTTTTCACTTTTGGGGACATATAAAACGTTAACTTGATATAGCTTTGGAATAAAGATTGATCAAAAACACCCTGCAAACACGTATTTTACGTTAAATTAAAAGAATCCGTTTTAAAAAAAGATTGATTAAAACGGATTCTTTCTTTTGAAGAGCTATGCAATAATAGTTTGATTGTTTTCTATCTGTTGTTGTTCCACAATTGCGCCTGAATGTTGTATAGCCCCTGTAACAACATTCGTGCCTTTAAGGCAGCTCCTGAACATTTTCCTGGTGCTACCGACAATTTCTCTATTCCTCTGTTTTTTTAAAGACATACATGGTACAGATACATGATTGCAGCAAAGCTCTTAGTGTGAAAAAACAAATGGCATATGGCAAAAATGAAGATCAATGTTACCCTCTCTTTGTTATTACACATGCTGCTGAAAATACACATGATAATTGTCCAGTTAAACCATATATAAATGATAAAAGAATTAGACAAAACATTACTAAAGCAGTCAAAGATATTTTAACAAATAAAGAAATGGCACATAAATACATTGATTCAGATTTTGATGAAGATGAATTACAAAAATTACAGTTAGAAATTAAACGGCTAACAAAACAAGAACAAACAATTCACGAAAAAATAGACCGGCTACTAGATTTGAAACTGCTCCACTAATTCAATAGGCTATTTTCTCAAAGATTGTTGCTTCTGGTTTTGCTATCTTCTTCAATTAGCACCGATAGATTAAGTATTTTCTTTCGCAAACTTTTGCTTGGTGTTAGTCCGATTTAATAACCTTTTGTTCAATTCCCATAACGCCGTTTTATTGCTATCCCATTTCAAAAGCGTTACTGCCTCTTCAAAACATAACCATTTGTAGTTGAGGTGCTCTTTTGATAAAGTTATATCTTTTGTAGGAACTTTAACACCAAAAGAAAATTCTTTTAATACATAAATGTCTTCTCCCCAAAGGAAGTTCCCAACTACATCTTCTACCGGTAGTGAAGACATAGAATCTAATTCAATATATGGATAATCTTTTGTAATACCAGCCTCTTCAAATGCTTCTCGTTTAGCTGATTCAATAGGAGTCTCATCCTCTTCCCCACCACCTGCTAATCCCTGCCAATACCCATAATCACTTCTCTTAAAAATTGCATATTCAATAGAATTGTCAGTGATTATATAAGGAAATACCAAAACTTGATAAGGCGCCCTCATTGCTTATCTCCTCTCAATTTCATATTCAATTACGACTTGTGGGTTATTTCGCAAATAATCTCTGAATGCTAAATACTTTACAAGTTCTTCACTATTTTTGTTACAAACATAAAGGTAGTGCTCCATCCATTGCGTCCCTTCTCCATCCCAAGGTGTAGATATAAGAATGTGTCACATTACCCCCTCCATTAATTATTTTTTCACTTATATATATTGAACTGACCTCAACGTTATTGAAAAGCGACTGCTCTATTGAACAATTGCCCCAGTTAGCCATCCATGTAGCGCAAAAACCAGCGCTACACCACAGAAAATGAAAGATGTTACGTTCTTTCATGGGAGTTTAATAAGTAAATTTGTTTTGCGTAGGAATCCCAATCTTTATTATCAGTATTTATTTCAATTGTAGGAATGATAGAATTTTCAGCTTGGCTCCTATACTCTTGTTGTTGTTTTAATAATAATTCACACGCTAATTTCATTTCTTCCATGGTTTTCCCTTCCCTTTCATTAGGGTTTCTACTACTTATTCTTTGCTCTAAATTTTCTGGTGATACAGTTAACAAAGTACATCTTGCTCCCATTTCAAATAACTGGGCTTCTAATTCCTTGATTTCATCTGATATTGAATGAGAAAATGCTACTCGATGATTTAAATGAAACCTTTCCAATATAAAGAATAAACCTTTTGAACGTTGGGTTTGTCCAATTTCTCTTGACCAATTATTTAACATTTTCAGCATCGTGACTCTTTCTCTTAAGACTTGTAAGTGTTCATCTCGACTTAACGACTTTAATTCACCATTTACTTTGTGTAATACTTGCGAATAATGCTCACTGAGAACTATGACACTACGTTCGGCATCATCACTTGCTTGAAGTTGTTTCAACGCTTTTAAGACTGATGTTTTTCCAGCATTCGAGTAGCCCTCTAAGATTATCCCTCTAAAATTACTCATTCTTTCCTCCTAATTAATGTTATTTCTATCTAAATAAGGTCTGTAGAATTATTTACGCTTGTTCAACTAAATTGCACCGTTAGTTGTTGCCAATGTACCTCAACGATCTATAATTAACGCATCCGTTAGTTTTTCTCAATTTGAACCAGAGATTTACACTTTCGAAGAACTTTGCACCATTTTCAATCATACCTAAAGCATCATTAACCGAAATTTCATCAGGGTAATACCTTTTAGCACATTCATAAAATTGAATTGCAAATTTTTTCATTTCTTCGGGTAATAAGTGTATTGCCTTATTTTTTGGCATCTGCCATATTTCAATGGCATCTTGATGTACTAAAGATAGGACGTGATATATTGTTGGAGAAACTTGTGTATTAAGTAAACGTACAACTCTCGTTAATCTCTCTTTTCCGTGGTCTAATAGTGTAGAAAAATACTTGGGAACAACAGTTAAATCATTTAATGATTTTAATGCCGTTTCCTTCAATTGTTCATTTGATGCTTCCTCTACTGGCAACCTTCCAGCCACAATTTGATAAGCACCAGGAACTGGACCAATAAATCCCTTTGGTAATTTATCTGTTAATGCTTCACATTGAATATAGCTAAATGGTTTCGTATCAATTTTGCTTAAATCTCGATGAATTTTTAGATATAACTCCAATGGTAATATACCTTGTTTTTCAAAAGCCGTTTCCTTCAAATAAAGATGAAAATCAATATCGCTTGAACCTGGAATAATGCCACCTTTTACTACGGAACCATGAACAATTAAACCTATAAAATCCTCTCTTGTATGATATTGATAAATATAAGCAACTTTTTCTACAATTTTTTTGGCTTCCTCTTGTATATTTAAAATATTTGTCGTCATAAATACCTCCTAATCATCCTAATACATAATATTTCTCTAATTTGTATAATAATTTCTTAATCTACTAACCTACACCGTTAGGTCAATAATTTAAAAATAGATTTGCTCATAAATAAAAACTGAACTAAATTTAATAAATATTAGTTCAGTTTAAAAATACACAATAGCAAACATATCACCGTTTATAAACCTGTAACATTATCAACAGATTTGGACTTATACCATAATGGTTGATCCAAATTAAAATAGTCATGATCTTCTAAAATGAGATGGATTCTTTCCAATGCATCATCAAATGATTGGTCATCATATTTTTTCGTCCACACAATCGTAGAGATGATATTCATCGCTGCATAAAGGGCATATATTCGCCAAAACGTATCGTCTGGAGATTCTGTAAAATAACCATTTATTTGTCCAATACAAAATGGGATACTATGTCTTCTACTAAACAAAGAAAGATTATAAAAATCATGATAGGGGTCACCAAAATCATAGCCATTAAAATCAATTACGGCATTATACAAGTTATTTTGAACGATGATATGGCCAAGATGAAAATCATCATGGAGTAATGTGATAGGTCGATCTTTAAGAAGGTGGAAATTGTTTTCAATAAAGTTTAGTATTTTATGCTCTTTTGGCAGTTGATAGCTTCCTTTTTTATATTCATTTAAATAAAAACTGAATTTCTTTCTTTGAGCTTCTTCCCAGTGCATCGTTTGCGGGGCATGGGCATGTAGCTGATGAATTTTTCTTAATTCTTTCCCAGCAGCAAGACCTATATTAAATTGCGCCACATCAGAAAGATTCAAAATGAATTCATCTGCAGGGTATCCTTCAATATAGCTTAATACCATGACAGAAAGATTAGCCTCAATCAATAAATTACATTCTATGGCTTTATGTGTTTGTACACCTTGTTTTTCTAATGCTTGAAGCAATGAAAATTCGATGGTTCGTTTTCCGTGATATTGTATGTCAAATAATCGTATAAAGTATTGATTCTGGCCGACGGTAACTATGTATTTTTCATCTGGTGAGTATCCTTTCTCCACTTTTTTTATAGATGAATACCCTTTAAGGCTCGATATGTGGTCTATTACACTTTCAATTAACAAAGTCAATCCACCTTTCTCGCAACAAGTAAGAATGAAAATGATACTATACGGTCGGGTGACTGTCAATGTTATGCTATTTTGGTTTTGTAACCCTTTTTCAGATTACTCCTTGTAAAACGTCAGAATATATTAAGATCACTAATTTCTCGTTATGACATACTTTAATTATTTCTGTGAGCAATAGTATTTGAAAAAGCTGCTGCCTGTAAAAAACAGACAGCAACTTCAATTAGAGTAGCTATTATGATCCGTGCAAGCTACAGTAAATAATTTTTAAAATTTTGTAACTAATAAACAGCGATTGGCCCATAAGGACCTTCAAACTAGACAGTAACAAGATCAATTTGGGTTTGAAGATTTAAACTAAATCCTCTCCCTCTCTATACTTAACTACTTATAATTTAATAGTTGAAGTAGCTTGACGACTTTACTTTTTACATTCATCGTAGTGTCTTGTGGACCAATACAAGATGGGCAGCCAGCTTCACAAGGACAGTTTATAACATGGTGCTGCGTTTTTGTTAATAAGTCCTCCCATAAATCATAGACCTTTTCACTTAATCCGATTCCTCCAGGATACTTATCATAAACAAAAAATGTTGGCAGCTTATTATGGGATGCTTTAACTTGTGGCACGACTGCTACATCACTGCTATCACATTGAATAAACAAAGGTATAAAGGCATTCATTGCGTAGGCTATTCCAATCATTACCTCGGTCAATTCTGCCTCTGACCACTGCTCTGATAAATGAAGTGATAGCCAGGTGGCACTTGTATGCATCTCATCTGGTGGTAAATGGATTGGACCTGATCCGATATTATCATGAGTGCCAAAGCGTATTTTTTTAAATAGTGTGGCCTGAGCAACTAACCCAACATCACCAAAGCTAATTGTGCCCCCCTTATAATCCCGATTACGATCCTCTTCTAGTACTTTCATTTCAACTGCTAGATTAGCATCTGTGTAGTAATCGACATCTACTTCACGGACAAAGGCTTTCTTTTCTTCCCAATCAAGCTTTTCTACTTGAAACTGAATGCCCTGATGTAAATAGATTGCCTCTTCATGTAATAATGTCATTGCGCTGTGACGATCCATTTCACCGATGACCTTTGTTTGTGCAGGAACTGTCATATCAATGATTACAACGTTTTCCTGAGAAGCAGAGCGCAGACTAATATCATGTGCAGGAAAACGATCACTCATCCAGTGCCACTTATCACTTGTTTTAAAAACAACGCCTTCCTCTGCTAGATAATCTAATAATTCCTGAACTTCATATTCTCCATATGCATCATTTGTGGAAAAAGGTAACTCGAATGCTGCACATTTTAAGTGGTCCATTAAAATTAACATATTTTCAGGGTAAATACGTGCTTCCTCAGGAGCACCACCGAGTAAAAAGAGTGGATAATTGACCACATACTGATCCAGTGCAGACGATTGGGCTACATAAATAATTAATGCCTCGTCCTGTCGACGACCAGCGCGACCAGCTTGCTGCCAGGCACTTGCAATATTTCCTGGGTAACCTGTCATAATGCATGCTTGAAGCTGTCCAATATCGACTCCTAATTCCAATGCATTTGTACTAACAACTGTTTGAATAGTACCATCTCGAAGACCACGTTCAATTACTCTTCGCTCAGAAGGCAAATAGCCACCACGATAGCCTCGCACCGATTCATCAAGTAGCTTGTTTCTTGTCAGCTCCTTTAAATAAGTCACTATCATTTCTACTCTTACACGGCTTTTAGCAAAGATAATGGTTTGAATACCTGCTATATATAATCTTTTAGCTAGGTCACTTACCTCTAAAACCGCACTACGACGCACACCAAACGTTTTATGAACAATAGGCGGATTGTAAAAAAGAAATGTTTTTTTACCAACTGGTGCTCCCGAATCAGCAATTAATGCATGAGTTTCATTTGTTAGAATCTCTGCTAATTCCTTTGGATTTTTTATAGTTGCCGAAGTACAAATAAACACCGGCTTACTGCCATAAAATGCACATATCCGCTTGAGTCTGCGTATAACATGGGCAACATGTGAACCAAATACACCTTTATATGTATGTAATTCATCAATAACGATATACTGTAAATTTTCAAAAAGGGATACCCATTTCGTATGGTGTGGTAATATTCCTGAATGGAGCATATCGGGGTTTGTCATGACAATATGCCCTGCCTTACGTACCTTTTGGCGAATTCCAGGTGCGGTATCTCCATCATATGTGTAGCTTAATATCTCTTCTCCACTTTGTTCAATTAATTCATTTAAATCATTTTTCTGATCCTGTGCTAAAGCCTTTGTCGGAAATAAATAAATAGCCCTGGCATTTTTATCCTCTAATATTGTTTGAAGAACTGGCAGATGATAGCAATATGATTTACCTGATGCTGTTGGCGTAACCGCAGTAAAGGATGTACCACTCTGCGCTAAATCGAAAGCTTCTCGCTGATGTGTATAAAGCTGCTCGATCCCTCTTGCCTGTAGTGCCTTTACTAGAGAAGGATGTAAATTTCTAGGGAAAGGAGCATATTTTGCTTCCCGTCCTTCCAGTGTCTGCCAGTGTATAATTCGCTCTTTTAATTCCTCATCATATCTCCACTCGTTTAATAATTCATTGATGGTTCTCTTTTTGGATAACATCTTTTGTTCCCTCCTTCACGATTCGCTCAAAATTTTTCAATGTAAAGGAGGTAGAATGAATAGCATCTAAAAAGCGTTTTTTACTTGTTTCTTTAAAAAAAGATTGCACAACAAATTGCTCCATGGATTCCACCACAGCAGCAATTTGTTGGATATGCATATACTTTGGATTATTGTTTTGAATCCACAAATTGGCCCCCTGTTGCCACTCCTTTAAGTGATGATGTATAGCATCGGCATGTGGCTTAACCTCTTTAAAAAAATCAGGTGTACGATCCTCTTCACGCATTTGCCAAAAGCGTGCAACACTTTTTTCACATTCATCTATTAATATGGAAGTTTGCTGTATTAATAACAATTTCGCACCTCATCTCATTCATTCCAACAAATACGAACTTAAAATCACTTCTTCAGCATGTATAGTAGTACTGTTAGCGAAAATCTCAACACAATACATGACAAGCAAGTTGTATATGAAGTTTTTTTATAATAGCATGTCTCTCACCTCTTATAATGGTAAATATTGTATTTAAAATACACATATTGAGTGAGTTATTTTGCATATGAGATAAGTGTACCAAAGTCTATCATTTTTCACTACTTATAGGCGAACACGCATTCTTTACTTGCCAGTTCTTTTCTGCTAAGCTTACTTTCTGGCTAACAGCTTTGAGTTGCATAAAAAAATGCATGCTATGTGCATTGTTTTCCAAAGACACTCTTGTTATAAGTAATTGATTGACCAGATCCAACTGCGCAACTAATTGTTCCAACTTATTCAATACAACGCCTCCTTTGCTTTACTTATGTATTCCTCGCATGTATAAAATTACCTTCATGCGTGACAAAATAAGCGTAAGTTAGCTGAAAGAAGAAGAATTTCGATATTTTTTTATTAAAACAAACTTAAGGCGCTGTTGTCCGAATAATCTTCTAGCTAGATTGGGGCAAATAGAGAGGACAAATTGACTACTGAATTGGATGAAAACTTTATCTGTTTTTTTGGCATTTTGAGTAGAAAGCACAGCCTTTTTTTGACAACTTTTCGACTTCAGAAGACGGAAAGTGTACTATATTGATTGATTCTTGTCGTATGATTTCTGTTATGTTTTGAGCGAGCCAGAAGTGGAGAACTGCTACTGAATCATGGTAAACTATTGTATATAATAGCAGTATTATAGAGGATGAGCTAAATGACAATTCGTTATCCAAATGGGAAATTGTATACCCCAAATCCAACTGTACAAAATGTGGAAAAAAAGGATGATAACAAAGAAATCTCTTTTAGTAATCGAGGGAAAACACTAGAAGATGAAATAAATGAAGCAAACGACTATTATATAAAAAGACGACTTGCTATCATTCATAAGAAACCTGTTCCCGTACAAATCGTCAAAGTAGAGTACCCATCACGAAGTGCTGCAGTAATTCGCGAAGCTTACTTCCGAACTCCTTCCACAACAGATTATAATGGTGTTTGGAAAGGGCAGTATATTGATTTTGATGCAAAGGAGACAGCTTCCAAAACGAGTTTTCCCTTAAAAAATATACACTTACATCAAATGACTCATATGCAGCAGGTGTCGGAACAAAATGGTGTGGCTTTTATTATCGTTCGTTTTTCAGCTTTTGAACGATATTTTATTGTGCCATACGAAGTTTTACAAAAGGCCTGGCAAGCAATGGAGAATGGTGAGCGTAAATCGATACCTTTTTCAACGATTGAAAGAGAAGCTTTCGAAATTCCTACAAGCTATTATCCACGTATCGACTATTTACCGATTGTCCAGCAGCTCATTGAAGCAAAAAGCCATGGTTCTGAAAGTGAGGAGATTGTAGAATGACTGAACGTCGTCAAACACGCGGTGAGCGTCAAAAAGCTCTCGCTCAAAAAAATAAAAAGAAAGTGCCCAAATCATCTGGAAAGCTATGGTTTAAGCGCATTTTCTTAACGCTGGTGGCAATAGGAGTTGCATGTTTTATTGGAGGAGCTGGGATGTTCGCTTTTTATGCTAGTAGCGCGCCTGAGCTTAAGGAAGAATTACTAAAAGACCCTGTTTCTTCTGAGTTCTTTGATAAAAATGGTGATTTATTTGCAACAATTGGTGCAGAAAACCGTAAATATATAAAATATGAAGATATACCTGAGGACATGATCAATGCTATCCTTGCTACGGAAGACGTACGCTTTTTTGAGCATCATGGTATGGATTTTTATCGTCTTGGTGGTGCAATTATTGCCAACTTCCGCGATGGCTTTGGATCACAGGGGGCTTCAACTTTAACACAACAAGTTGTGAAGAACTCTTTTTTACAAAATGAGAAAAAATTAAAACGTAAAGCACAAGAGGCTTGGCTTGCTTTCCAATTAGAACGTAAATACTCAAAAGAAGAAATCTTTGAAATGTACTTTAACAAAATGCTTATGTCAGGTCGTGTATATGGCTTTGGTACAGCCGCTCAATATTTCTATGGTAAGGAGTTAAAAGATTTAACGTTAGATGAAGAAGCATTACTTGCAGGTTTAGTACAGCGTCCAAATGCATACGACCCATTAAAAAATCCTGAGCTTGCGGAAAAGCGTCGTAATACAGTCTTAGGATTAATGTATCAACATGGTAAAATTACAAAAGCTGAAATGGAAGAAGCAAAAAAAGTAGACGTTCAAGCAGGTTTAGCTGATGATACAACACGTCAAAAATTTGCTGGCTCTAAATATGATGCTTTCCTTGATGTCGTTCTAAACGAACTTGAGAAAAACGGTGATGGTTCTGCAATGGCAGAAGGCATTAAGGTCTACACAACACTTGATCCAAAAGCTCAACAAATTGTTGAAAATGTTATGAATGATGATAGTAATTTCCCAACAGAAAAAATTCAATCTGGTGTAGCTGTTGTTGATACAAAAACGGGTCAAATTCAAGCAGTTGGTGGTGGACGCAATTATGGCAATCGTGGTTGGAACTATGCAGACGATTTAACACAAAATCAGCCAGGCTCTACTATGAAGCCATTATTGGATTATGGTCCAGCCATTGAATATTTAAAATGGTCAACAGGTCAAACGCTTGTAGATGAACCAATGAAATACACTGGAACTCAGCAAACTATTACAAACTGGGATGGTAAATACATGGGGGCCATGACAGCACGTAAGGCACTATATGCTTCCCGAAACGTTCCAGCTGTAAAAGCTTTAAAAGAGGTTGGAACTGACAAGGCAAAGGAATTCATTGGTCGTTTAGGTATTAAGGCAAAAAATGTGTATGAATCTGATGCGATTGGTGGGGGGGATATTGCCATATCTCCTATCCAAATGGCAGCTTCCTATGCAGCATTCGGTAATGATGGTGTTTACAATGATCCTCATGCAATTTCAAAAATTGTTTATCGTGATGGTAAAACAACAAAGGACTACACACCAAAACCTAATGTTGCGATGAGTGATTACACAGCTTACATGGTAACAGACATGCTACGTGATGTTGTTGGCAATAAGCCCGATGCATCAGGTACTGCTGCCAATGTCTCTGGCTTAGATATTGCAGGTAAAACGGGTACAACTAACTATTCAAAAGCTGATTTTGATAAATACAACTTACCTAGCACAAGTGTGCCAGACTCATGGTTTGCAGGTTACACAACTAACTATTCAATCGCAATATGGAGTGGTTATGAGAAACACTTTGATCCTATCACAACTTGGGATGAACGTCGTTTACCACAACAACTATTTAAACAAATTATGAAAGACATTTCAGCGGATGTTGAAACACCTCGTTTCAAAAAACCAAGTTCTGTTGTAGAGATGACAATCGAGGTAGGTTCAAAACCACTGAAATTAGCAAGTGATTACACACCAAGTGAAAAACGTCAAACTGAGTTATTTGTTCGTGGCACGGAGCCTACGGAAGTATCAAATGAATATGAGGCACCTGAGCTTTCAACACCTTATAATGTTTCGGCAAATTTAGATTTAGGTGCTCAATCAATTAGCATTTCTTGGGAACATGATGCTATTCTGGATCCTGAAACTAACGAACCATTGCCAACTACCTTTGAGGTCTCTGCTACACGTGAAGGCGGAGAAACAATTTCTCTTGGAACAACAGAAAGCAAAGGCCTAACAGTTGCAAACAATTTAGAGGATGGTAATTATACAATCTCTGTCGTCGCTATTGTGGATGGTACACGAAGCGAACCTGGTACAGCCTCCTTCCAAGTGACAAGTATGCCAGACGAAAACCAAGACCCGGATACTCCAGATGAACCTGATTTAGAACAGCCAACGTCTCCGGATCAAGGAAATGGCAATGATAATAATGGCAATCACAACAACAATGGAAATAATGGCAACCATAATGGTAGTGGAAATAATAGTAACAATGGCAATCCTAACGGTAATAATGGCAGTGGTGGCAATAATGGTGGTAACAACACCAATAATGGCACAAATAACGGTGGTCAACCACCTACACTACCGACTGACCCTGTCGTTCCAAATGAAGAAAACGACAGCACAGAATAAAAAAAGCAGAGGAGCATCTTTATTGATGTCTCCTCTGCTTTTCCTTTATTTAACCAACTATCTTTACCGATTTGAATTATTTTTGGTAGCTTGGAGTCGTAAGCGAGCAGTCCGTTTTTTTGTCTCCTTAAATAATTCACCCAGCTGACGATAACAGGCATATTGACCAGGCTTTGCTTTAATAAAGGCCAATCGTTCAACCCCATTTATCGGCAAAATCTCATCTCCACCCTCTTCTACTAGATGGTCAAACAAAACAATTGCCGCTTCCATCAAGCCCTTAGCCTCACCATTTCTTGTATCATGGGCTATGTGAATTTTGCCTTCTAGCTCTTGCCACTCTGTAAACCAAGCATCAATTTTTTCCTTTGTAATTGCCTCTATATTCACGCATCTTTCACCAGTCCTTTTTTCAAACGCTTTTGTCCTTCTCGACATTCTCCGAGTAACGGGCAAGACTGACAGCCTGGATTTTGAGCCTTACAATGATACCGGCCAAAGAAAATGAGCTGATGATGTGTTTTCGACCACTTGTCCATTGGTGTTTTCTTCATAATCGTTTCTTCCACCTCAAGCACCGAATCCTTCCAGCGGCAAAGCCCTAATCGCTTGGACACCCGCTCTACATGTGTATCCACTGCAAGTGCAGGGATATCGAATGCTACCGATAATACGACATTAGCCGTTTTACGACCAACACCAGGCAATGTCACTAAAGCTTCTCGACTGGCTGGTATCTCACCCTCATATTCATCTAACAAACGCTGACATAAAGCTTGAATATTCTTTGCCTTATTTCGATACAAGCCGATGGAACGAATATCCTGCTGTAATTCCTCTAAGGATACTGCTAAATAATCTTCAGGTTTCTTATATTTTTGGAACAACGTTTTCGTAACCTTATTGACAAGAACATCAGTACATTGTGCAGATAACAATGTGGCTATCGTTAGCTCAAACGGATTCTCATGCACAAGCTCACAATGTGCCTCAGGAAACATACGATCCATTTCGGCTAGACAATGCTCCCATTGTTTTTTTGTTAGCATACTGGTCCTCCTATTCTCTCTCTTCTAACCAATTATAAAATGGTACTTTATTTGTCGATTGTATCCCTTGCTGTGGTGAGCGGACTGATGGCCTGTGAATTGTTTGTTTTTCACGGAATTGCTCACTTTGTTTTTGTGCAGCCTGAGGTGTCGTAATATTTTTCTTTTTCCACTCCAGCAAAATACGATCAATATAACGAATACTTAGCTTCCCTGCAAACACTGCCTCCTTTAGCGCTTCTTTAATGAGGGCTGGACTATGCTTATCCTCATCTAGCCAAGAACCGATTTTTTCTAGCTCTAAAGGAGATAAAAGACGCCCCATTTCCTCTTCAAATAACCGAAATATCTCGCCCTCTTCATGTCTGAGTGCAGTAGCAGTTTTTTGCTGTTCTTTCATTTCAATCAGCTGCATTATACGCTCCCAAAGTGGAAAAATCGAATATTTTTCATATAGCTTGCCGTTTGCATCAACATCACGGGTAATTTCAAGGAAGCCTTTTTGCATTAACCGCTGTAAACCAGAGGTAATATCATTGTCGGGCATTGTGAGGCGGTTCATTAAATCATCAGGTGTTGGAAAGTCATTGCCCTCAATATGGAACGCTAGTAAATGGAAAACGATTAGCGCCTCTTCATCCTTCATATTTAACTCCTTATAAAACTGAAAAAAGAGCTGGGGAATTTGAATCATTCGCTGTTCAGTCCATATGCGGAGTCGACTATTATTTATGCTCATACCTTATTTGACTCCTTCTTCAATAGTAAGTAGAAAAGCCGCGTAGATTTACCCTACGCGACTTTTCAATTGGCCCCGCTTTAACGGGCAGTAATTATCTGTACCTAAAGCGTCAAATACAAACCATATTAATTGCCGCTTATGGATATAAACGGTTTAATAAACGTGGGAATGGAATAGTTTCACGGATATGCTCAGTTCCTGAAATCCATGCCACTGTTCTCTCTAAGCCTAGACCGAAACCAGAGTGCGGTACGGAGCCCTGTTTACGTAGTTCTAAATACCAAGCATAAGCATCCAATGATAAATTGTGTTCTTCAAGTCGTGATTTTAATAAATCATAATCATGAATACGCTCAGAACCACCAATGATTTCCCCATATCCCTCTGGTGCAATTAGATCTGCACATAATACAACATCATCACGATCAGGATGTGGTTGCATATAGAATGGCTTAATACCTACTGGATAACAAGTAATGAATACAGGTTTGTCAAATGAATTGGCAATAGCTGTTTCATGTGGCGCACCGAAATCATCGCCCCACTCAATATCGTTAAATCCTTGCTCATGTAACAATTTAATCGCATCGTCATAAGAGATACGTGGGAATGGTGCTTTTATGTTTTCTAGAGTTGAGGTATCACGACCAAGACGCTCTAGATCTAATTTGCAGTTTGCTAGTACAGATTGCACGATATGTTCCACATATTGTTCTTGCACTTCAAGATTTTCCTCAAATTCTACAAAGGCCATTTCCGGCTCAATCATCCAAAATTCGATTAAATGACGGCGTGTTTTTGACTTTTCAGCACGGAACGTAGGACCGAATGAGAAGACCTTTCCTAATGCCATCGCAGCCGCTTCCATATAGAGCTGACCAGATTGAGAAAGATACGCATCCTCATCAAAATATTTCGTATGGAATAGCTCAGAAGTACCTTCAGGAGCTGATCCAGTCAAAATTGGCGGATCCATTTTTGTAAATCCGTTGTTGTTGAAAAACTCGTAAGTTGCACGAATAATTTCGTTACGGATCTTCATAATTGCGTGCTGCTTACGAGAGCGCAGCCATAGATGACGATTATCCATTAAGAACTCGGGTCCGTGTTCTTTTGGTGTAATTGGAAAATCTGTTGCGGCATGTAGCACTTCAATACCTGTAACAGCTAGCTCGCAGCCAAAGCTTGAACGCTCATCTGCTTTAACCTCTCCCGTAATATACATCGATGTTTCTTGTGTCATACCTTTTGCAACAGCAAAAATTTCTTCGCCTACTTCTTCTTTCACAACAACGCCCTGTACAAAGCCAGAGCCATCACGTAATTGTAAGAAGGCAATTTTCCCACTTGAACGTTTGTTTGATAACCAAGCACCTAGCTTGACTGTTTCACCGATATGTTTTGGCATATCTTGAATCATAATTTTTTTCATAGAAATCCTCCAAAGTTGGTTAGAAGGATTAGTCTTGCCATTTTGATTTGACAAATGCATCAATACGGCGGACTGCCTCTTCTAATAGTTCTAAAGATGTAGCATAAGATAATCGCATTGTAGTTGGTGCACCAAAGCCAGAGCCTGGAATCACTGCTACGTTTGCTTCTGTTAAAATAGCCGCAGCAAATGCATCCACTGAATCGTACCCAGTATGAGCCATAGCCTCTGCTACGTCTGGTAATAAGTAGAATGCACCCTGTGGTTTTAAAACATGGAAGCCAGGAATTGCACTTACCTGTGGATAGATTTTTTCAAGACGAGATTCGAAAGCTTGGCGCATTTCTTCTACTGTGTCCTGTGGTCCATTATATGCCTCCACTGTTGCATATTGTGCAGTTGTTGTTGCGTTTGATGTAGAGTGTGATGCAAGATCAGTCATTGGTTTAATAATGTCTGCATTACCTGCCGCATACCCGATACGCCAGCCTGTCATAGAGTGAGATTTTGCTACACCGTTTACAACGATTGTACGTGCTTTCACTGCAGCAGAAAGTTGTGCAATTGAAAAATGCTCTATACCATTGTATACAAGCTTCTCATAAATTTCATCTGACACGATTAAAATATCTTTTTCTTCTGCAACAGCAGCAAGTTCTGCTAGCTCTTCACGAGAATAAATCATACCTGATGGATTGCTAGGAGAGTTTATAATCACTGCTTTTGTTTTATCTGTTACAGCAGCTCTTAATTGATCCGCTGTAATTTTATAGCCCTGCTCTCTTGTACCTTCAACGTAAACAGGAACTCCACCAGCTAGCTTTACTTGCTCAGGATAGGATACCCAATAAGGGATTGGAATGATGACTTCATCACCCTCGTTTAAAATAACTTGGAATAATGTGTAGAGAATATGCTTTGCACCAACACCAACAATGATTTCATTAGCCTTATATGTAAGGTTGTTGTCGCGTTGTAATTTATCAATAATCGCCTGCTTAAGTACTGGAAGTCCGCCAGCTGGTGTATATTTTGTAAAACCTTTCTCCATTGAGTCAATGGCAGCATTTAAAATATTTTGCGGCGTGTTAAAGTCTGGTTCACCAGCCCCTAGACCAATGACATCAATCCCTTGCTCTTTTAATGCTTTAGCTTTTGCAGTAATGGCTAAAGTTGAAGATGGTGTTAAAGTTTTTACACGGTTTGCTAATAAATTTTTCATTTGGAATCTACTCCTCTTATAAATTCGTAATGCGCTTCCACCAATCGCCGTCCTCAAACATAATATAGACATAGTTGAGCTTATCGTGATCGTTTAGGTACGAAATTTCCCAAACAGCACCGGGCTCCTCATAGCCTAATTTCATATTGAGTACCTTCTGTACATTTCCTTCTTTTTTAAAAACCGATAATGCTTGCTTTTCGTTAATACCATCTTTCAAAAATACTTCCTGAATTGAATCAGCATCTAGATTCGTAGGAACAAAGACAGCTTTTTTATCACCATATTCGTCTACTCCAAATACAGTAACATACGAATGTTTGCCATTATATGTGTAGGACTCCGAAACGACTGCAAGGGCTTTGGCATCAAGTGCCAACTGTTCAGCCTTCTCTTCAATTGAACGGAACGGAGCCTCGGCTTTCCATAATACTAAAATACCTATGACAAGTGACAATGAAACCATAAAGACAGAAATGAAAATCAACCAGTTTTTCATTTATTCACCTTATATTTCACATCTAGCTTATGCTTTAACTCGATTGCCTGATTTAGCATGTTAAAAGCTACGTAACCTTTCATTTTGCTCTCCATTTTGTCAACCTGCTTTCTTTCCTCATACCACAACATTATACAACAATTTTGTCATGTCGTGTTTCTTAATTTCATATATTGTACGTTGCTAGAATAAGGTTTTCAAATGATTCGAATAGTTATTTTTATTTTTCGATTTTTGATAAAAAGTGACAGCCTTTTCAACGTAAAAAATTCCTATTCACTAATCAAATAGGAATTAAAAATATTTATTGCAATCCTTTAATAATACAGGTAGTCCGTCCATTTTTTTTAGCTCGGTATAAACATTGATCCGCATGCTCAAATAAAGTTTTAAAGTCATAATTTTTCTGATTATTAATACATGCGCCCATGCTAACCTTTAGTGTTTCACTTTCAGTATGTTGATCCAGTGTTAATGTAAGTAAATAGGTATGCATAGCTTTGAACAGTTTATTTACATATTCTTTCTGCTTATGACGAATACAAATGACAAATTCATCACCACCAAAACGAATAATCTCCGCATCTTCTTTCTGTAAAAAATTACATAGGCCAGTCGCAAGAATTTGTAACACACGATCACCAAATAAGTGTCCATACGTATCGTTATACGATTTAAAATAATCAAGATCTAAAACAGCCAGACCAACAAATTTCCTGTTGATTTTTGCCTCATATAGCCTTTCATTAATCTCAACATCAAGGAAATGCCGATTTAAGACACCCGTTAAAGGATCATAGAGTGCTTTTTTTTCAAGCTTTTCCTTATGACGATTAAATTCTAAGTTCATCACCTGCTGTAGCAAATTATCTGCGCTCATTTTTTCAGAAAGCTCAATATATGCACGCTGTACTTCAAAAATTTCATCTCGCCAATTCAACTGGTACAGTACATTTAAAAGCAAACGCATTACTTTCTTGGTTATAGCATTATCCCCATACGATTGTGCCAGCGCTATTGACTGTTTGTAATAGTTCACTGCCTCTTTTAAATTATCTTGTTTTTCATATAAAAACCCATATCCAAACAAAGCAGCCACCCTTTCACGATTATGGTGCTGAATAATCGGTGAATTCAACGTATTGTCTAATAAAGTCTGTGCTGTGTCAAAATCTCCCTCAAAAATATAAACATCAGCTAAATTATTATTAATACGAATATCATGTAACCTCGCTAATTCAGGTAGCTTCCTCAATATTTGCTGATTGTATTTTCTAGCCAGTAAACCAGCTTGTAGTGCTTCATCGTTGCAGCCTTTCTCAACCTCTAGGTAACATAAATTATTATGACCTCGAACAAGCATAATTAAATCGTTAAGTTCTTGTGCATAGTCAATCGACCTTTTTGTCATTTCGATTGTTTTTTCTCTAAAACCAACTGCATCATATAATAAAGACATTACAAGGTAATAATGCATGAAGTCTTTTGCAGTACCATATTTTTGGCAAGACGCTTCATATTCAGGAATAAGGCTCACCATACTTAATGTATTTCCTAGCGCGAAGTGTATTAATATCTTTTGAGAATATAAATCCAGTCCATGTTGAAAATTTTGATTCTCTATTGCTACTAATAGACCTTGTTCAGCAAGGGCTAATGCTTCCGTTAAAAGACCCTTTGTTCGCATTTCCATTATTGTTTTATTTAATTGTTCTAATGTTAATTCCAACGTATCACCACTTCTCCTAACCCCAGATTAACTAATATATCCATTATAAAACAACTGTATCCTGTCGTCCGTACTTTTCAACATTTACCAAATTTTACCGATTGATAATTTATAGAATAGTAGAAAATATTCCTACAATCTTGCATCAAAATTTTTTCATATTTGCACAAATTTTCTCCATTATTGTCCTAGTTGCCTATTGTTTTCACCCATATGATGAAGTAATTAGCTATCTAAAGTACTCAAAAAAAGGGATGTGATGTTTTGACCATGAATATTAATCCTGCTGATCCAGCTACTATTCCAAAATTTGTTGATGAGCTACCGAAACCAAGCACTGCTAAACCAAAATATTATAGAGGTCAACAACGAAAAGATTATTATGAGTTACAAATGATACAGGCAGAGCACTGTTTTCATAAGGATTTCCCAAAATCCATCATTTGGGGCTATAACGGGCTTTATCCTGGTCCGACGATTGAAGCTAAAAAAGACAAAACAATTTACGTCAGATATAAAAATCGATTACCTACAAAGCATTTTCTACCAGTTGATTTTACGCTTCATGCTGCCAATGATTCCCAAGAGGTAAGAACAGTCACTCATTTACATGGCGCAAATGTAGATTGGGAAAGCGATGGTCACCCAGAAGCATGGTACACAAGAGACTATATGCATACGGGACCAAAATTCAATAAAGAAGTACATGAATATACAAATCATCAACCTGGTAAAACAATGTGGTACCATGACCATGCAATGGCACTAACACGCTTAAATGTTTATGCAGGGTTAGCGGGCTTTTATCTCTTGCGGGATGCCCTTGAGGAGCGTTCTAATTTGCCCTGTGGTGACTACGAATATCCAATTTTAATTCAAGATAAATCGTTTAATGAAGATGGTTCACTATTCTATCCTGATGAGCCACCATTTCCAGTTCCCGTCCATCCATCAATTACGCCTGGATTTGTGGGGAATACAATCGTTGTAAACGGTAAGGTATGGCCTTTTTTAAATGTCGAACCTCGTAAATATAGATTTCGTTTTCTAAATGGCTCCAATAGAAGAGGATATGTCATCAGCCTTTCAAATGGAGAACCAATGATTCAAATTGGGACAGATGGCGGTTTTTTAACAGCACCTCGAGAAATACAATCTGTGGAATTACTACCAGCTGAACGTACAGATGTCATTATTGATTTCTCTAATTGTGACGGGCAGGAAATACTATTAGTCAATTCTGATGAGGATTTCATCGATGAGCATACAAACGTTATTATGCAATTCAAAGTTACTCTTCCTTTAAAATGTGAAGATATTAGTGAAATCCCAGAAATGCTTGCCGTTTCAATGGATTTGCACCCTCACCATGCACATATCGAGAGACAACTACCTTTAACCGCTACAACGGATGAATTTGGTCGACCGATGCTTTTATTAAATAATCGGATGTACCATGATCCTGCCACAGAAAAACCTGCACTTGATAGCATAGAGATGTGGAATTTTATTAATGCCACACCGTTCATCCATCCTATTCATTTGCATTTAATACAATTCAAAATAGTGGAAAGACGTCCATTTGATTTGGAGCTATATCAAAATGAAGGAAGGCTGGAATTTACAGGACCTCCTGAAGAACCTCGTGACTACGAACAAGGCTGGAAGGATACCGTCAAAGCAGATGCAGGAAAAGTGACGAAAATTATTATGCACTGGAAAGATCATATCGGTCATTATATGTGGCATTGTCATTTTCTTGAGCACGAAGACCATGATATGATGCGACCAATCCTTGTGATAAAGGATGTTCATCCTGTGCAGCAGCCTCATACCGAAGCTGAAATAGAACATTCTCCATCTGAGCATCATGAAACTGTTGCTACTATTGAAAACAGCAATCAGCAAACAACACCTCTCTTAAGTAATGATTCAGGTCTTAGTCAAGCAAATGAGGAACGTAGCGTTCGTCTGGAGGATGAAGATAAACAGACAATTGTTCATCAGGAAACAGATATACGTAAAATCCCTCAACCGATTTTCCCATCTGCTGAGGTTCAACCCCAGGAAAGAAAGTCAACTAGGCCTAGGAGAAAATGGTACTAGCGAAAACATTATTTTTAAAAGGTCTGGATCAAACTGGTCAAAACTAAAAAGCGTAAGAAATCATTTTAGAAACGTTGATTTCTTGCGCTTTTCTGTCGTAAAATTTTTAAATATGGCTTAGTGATTTTTTATTCTTTTGAAATAGGCTATAAAGTATAGGTACAATAAACAGTGTTAAAAAAGTAGAAGTAAATAGCCCACCTATCACTACAACAGAAAGTGATTTTGATACCATGCCAGTTTCATTCGAAATTGCCATGGGTACTAATGCTCCCATTGTAGCAATAGCTGTCATTAAAATAGGACGAATACGTATAACGCCTGCTTCCACTAAAGCTGATTGTTTGGTCATGCCACTTCTTTCGAATTGCTTCACCTTATCAATTAGTACGATTGCATTCGTTACAACAATCCCATTTAACATTAGTAAACCAATCATTGCAGGCATTCCAATCGGTTCCTTTACAATATAAAGACCTATTACTGCACCTATAACTGAGAACGGAATAGCAAACAAGATAACAAATGGGGCTTTTCCTTCCTTAAAGGTGAATACCAGTACCAAATATACTAAAAATATACTAATTCCTATGGCAATTGATAAATCCCTGAAACCATCATCCATTGAAGCTGACACACCTTCTTTATAATAGCTAATATTCTCAGGAAGCTGTAGTTTATTAATCATCTTATCTGCCTGAGCAGTTACATCTCCTATTTTTTCATCAGTAATGGTTCCATACACCATAATATATTCTTCACCATTTAAATGAGAAATTGAAGTGATATTATGAACTCTTTTTAGTTCTCCTATTTCATTCAGCTTGACGGGAATTCCCATTACATTACTGATTTGAACCTTTCCTAAATCTTTAAGCGAAGTCATCTCATCCATTTTTAATCCTAGATTCACTTCTTTGATTTCATCAGCAGCTTGCAAAGTTGTGACTACATCGCCATTAATGAGTGCTCGAAGATTTTGTGCAACCATTGCTGGCATCATTCTTTTCTCGGCAAGTTTCGTATCATCCAAATCAACAATGATTTCAGGCACTTCCGCCTCTAAAGATGTTGTCACATTCTCCATACCTTGCACTTTCTTTAAAGCGGCTGTTATCTGCTCACTCGCTCTTTTTATTTCTTCTAAATTAGTACCATTTACTACTAACGTATATTTGTTTTCTGCCCCTCCAATAATTCCTCCAATACCTGATACCTTCATTTCCTTAGGTTCACTTATTGTTGTTAACTGTAGTTGCAAATTACTAACATATTCATACAATTCCTTAACAGAATCATTGACTACAAAAGAAATCGTTGCATTTTTTGATTGCGGATTAATAACTGTATGTATAAGATTGATTTCCTTTTGATTTAATAATATATTTTCTACTTTACTAGCCACATCAGTTGCTTTTTCTAAGGAAGTTCCATTTTCCATGGTCAATTCAACCTTGAAATTGTTCACTTTCTCCTGTGGTAGAAAGGTTGTCCCTAGCTTGGGTGCAATGCTAACAGTAGTGCCTATTAAAATTACAAGTGCAGCAAATAAAGTAATCAGACGGTGATGCAAAGTCCAAGTTAAACTTTTACGATACCACTTTTGAAGGACATTCTCATGTGAGAGTTTAGGCGTAGTCTTTAATAAAAAGACCTTTGACAATATTGGTACAATAGTGACGGCAACCATTAAAGAAATTAACAATGAAATGACAATGGTCCATGCTAGTGGCTTGAAAAAACCACCTACAATTCCTGGTACAAAAGCAAGTGGAAGAAAAACAGCAATGGTTGTTATGGTTGAGGAAGTTATCGCAGTTGCAACTTCACTTGTTGCTTGTTCTATTAATTCTTCGTCTCTTTCCTTTGATGCCCTTACTCTCCTAAATATATTTTCAATAACGACGATAGAATCATCTACAACTCGTCCAACTGCCACAGCAATCCCAGCAAGTGTCATAATATTTAATGTATATCCCATTGCTTTCAGCCAAAGAAAAGATGCAAAAATTGAAACTGGGATTGAGATGACGGCAATAAAAGTCGAACGAATATTTTTTAAAAATAATAATGTGATGAGAACCGTCATGAATGCACCTAAAAAGACTTCACGGAGCATTGAATGAACGGATTGATTAATTTCAATAGATTGATCGTGCAAAATCTCCACTTTATAATCTTCTGGAATAGCTAAAGAATCCATTTCCTTCTTAACTTGATCAATAATTCCTACTACATCGGCACCACCCTCAGGAATAATACTGAAACTAACACCCTCCTTGCCATTAATGCGTGTTATATTATTTGTATATTTACTTTCATCTGTTACTTCAGCTACTTCACCTAAAGTCTTTGCAGTATATTCTCCTTCTTTCGAAAAAAGCTTTACATTTTTAATGTCCTCAATAGATGTAAGTGTACTATTTATTCTTACTGGTAAAATTTCATTTGAAATAGTAATATCTCCAGTTGGCACAGAAAGATTACTTGCTACAATTGCTTCTCGTACATCATTGAATGTAAAACCATTTGTTATTAATTTTTGCGGTAAAAGTCGTATAAATACAGACCTTTCTGTTATTCCACTCCATTCTAAGTCACTTATACCCTCTATAACAGTCAATCGTGGGAGTATTGTGTCCTTTACAAACTTTTGAACTTCGTCGATTTTTTCTGGCCCATATATACCCATTGTGAAACTCATTGGATTTCCACCAGGTCTCGTTAATTCATATTGAGGTTCACCTGCTAATTTAGGCAGTTGTAAACTATCCACACTTCTCCTTACAAGCCGCTCTGCTTCCTTCATATCCATTGTCATATCAAATTCGATCGTTGAATAGACAGCATTCGTAACACCGTTCGTGTAAACATTTTTTCTTCCTTCAAGCTTGAGGAACGCTCTTTCCATTTGCTTTCCAATATCATTCATAGCTTGTTCTGGAGAGGCTCCCTGAAAAGGAATAATTACTGTCAAATATGGAATATCGACGTTTGGGTACTTCTCCATATGTAAAGTTTTTAATGAATAAATCCCTCCTGCAATAAAAAGAGGTATGATTAATATCATTGTTAAAGCATTTTTCATAGTAAAACGGATAAATCGTTTCATATTACACCTTCCTAATTATGTAAAGTCTTACTACTCCATTTGAATAACAGGTAACAATAAATCTAATTGTGTATAATCATCACCTCGATACCACTCTAAAATGGAACGGGTAGGGACCCATTTATGTTGAAGAGCATATTGTAGTAATTTAATATAGCCATCCTTAATCGTTGACATATGCTCTTTAAAGGGTAGTGCCAAACATATACAAGCAGGCATGTGTTCAATAAAATCACAATCTATATGCATATTTAAATTTGTGTCTACTGGAACTCCAAAGCCAATTTGAGCTTTAATTTCGTCTTGCCCTGATAAATAATTTAAATAGTAGCTTTTAATACGGATATTTAATTGTTTTAATTCATTTGCTCTTTGTGCAAAGCTTTCTCCAAATTTCCCTGTCGTCGATTTGGCTGTATACCAAATAATCTTTTCATCATTTTTATCAATTAAATAAATATCCTCTCGAATAGAATCACTTTCTAAATAACGCAGGCTAATATCCAATAAATCTCTTTTTCTCTTAATATGTTGAATCCATTTTTGCATCATCTCTTGACGAACCGCTTCATTCTGCTCCTGTAAATAATGTTGAATTTCATTAATAGGAACATCCGCCAAACGCAAAGTGGATATTAATTTTACAGTTGCAATCTGGCTGTCTGCATACACACGATAGCCATTTAAGCTCCTTTCCTCTGGCAGTAATAAATTTTTGGTTTCATAAAAGCGTAGAGTGCTTTTGGCTATACCTGTTCTTTCAGAGAACTCTTGAATGGTCATATATTTTTTCATAACATCACACCTCTCATTTCCAATGGTAAACCTTCAACCAACTTGAAGGTCAAGCTTTTCTCCAAGATTTGTTTTTCATGTCGTTGGAGTAATAAAAAAGTCCCTTCTATATAAGGGACTCATAAGTACTAAGTTAATTATTTCTCTCTTCAAATCGTAATATTCTGTTGGTTGCTAAAGCCAGGATCACCATGAATACACCAATTATTAAAATTGGAACATAGATTTCACTACTAAATACCTCAAATAGTAAGCCATACAATATTTGCCCAATTGGTGCCATACATTGTGAAACGGCAATAATAATCGCCATAACCTTCCCTAAATTTTCATTTGGTGTTTCTTTTTGGACAATTGTAATAACATAAATAGAAATAACTGTAATAATCATAGCTATCAAAAGGGTGCTGATAACAAAAACAATATAAGAAGGATAATAGCCAATCGTAAGCATAATAGGCATAACTGAAATGGCCATTGGAACAATCAATAAGGCTGTGACGAAAATCCAAATATACAAATTACTGATACCCATTTTTTTTGCAAAGTATCCCATCGATAAAGCCCCTAAAATAGTAGCAAAATCGATCAATCCCATTGCTATTCCATATAACGTATCACTACTTTGCATTGTGACGCGGAGAATTATTGGTACACCTACAACAAACAATGGGGTTAATAATAAATTTAATAATGCTGCTAAAATCATGCATTTGAATATAAAAGATTGCTTTAATACATAGCTAAAGCCCTCTTTCAAATCATTGATAAGTGTTGGAATAATATGTCCGTCCTGTTCTCGTTGATTAAATGGAATGGTAATAAACATCTCTAATAAGGCTGATAGAAAAAAGAGCACCCCACTGATGACGACAAGCACTTTTAAGCCAATCATGCCGTATAATATTCCTCCTAACACAGGAGCCGCTACACCCGACAATGCTTGAATCCCATTGACAATGCCATTTGCTTGCTCAAGCTTCTCTTCTTCTACAAGAACAGGGATACTAGCCATAACTGCTGGGGTGTACATGGCACTAACAAGTGAAAGTAACACCATGACGATACCGATAAAGACGATAGAACTATTATCACTTATAAGCCAAAATAAAAAAATAAACACGATTACACTACTGACAAAATCAAATAGTACCATTAAATTACGTCGATTGAATCTGTCAGCAATAGCTCCTCCAAGTGGTGCAAGTAAAATCGGGATACTTGAAATCGCAAATAGTACAGCAAAAAGATCTGCACGACCTGTAATATCTAATACATAAAGTGAAAGAGCAAACCTTAAAAGAGCAGATCCTAAAATTGAAATAATTTGCCCAACCACCATTAGGTTAAAATCTTTTGAAAAGCCTTTTCTTGTTATCTGAGATTCCATTTGAATAACCCCTTTCCTGTGCTTAATGGATGTTAAATCATTCAGCCATCAATCATATTTCGAATTTCGGTGAATTTTATAGACCGACTGTCGGTTTATGAATATTATATGGTATCTCTCCAAAAAAAGGAACCTCTTTATTTATTTTTTCTTTATTGTAATAATTAAGAAGTGGTAATTTTGTACACTTATTGTAGCTTCATTACAATTCATTTCATATTCAGTTCATAAACAGATGCTATAGTAAAAGCCATAGAACACTGAAGGAGGCTTATTTCTTTGCAAGAAACATCAAAAGGTACTACTAAAAAACAAGATTGGCGACGTTTTATACAATTAGTAAAACGAGCTGAACCACCTGTTTGGCTACTAGTTATTGCCTTAATTATGAGTTTAGCTACAACGGGTGTAGGCTTTATCGTCCCCTTATTTACAAAACAGTTAGTGGATGGCTTTTCATTAGAAGCGCTTAATTATTGGCAAATCATTTTACTGGGTATTGCCTTTATCGCACAGGCTATTGCTAGTGGATTATCCATCTATTATTTAAATCGAGTTGGACAGCATGTTGTGGCAAAATTACGAGATCAACTTTGGCGCAAGCTGCTTCATTTACCAATCCCCTATTATGATGAACATGATACTGGTGAAACATTAAGCCGTGTTACCAATGACACAGCGGTCGTGAAGGAGCTTATTACGGAGCATCTAGCAAACTGCTTATCTGGTGTTATTTCCATCATCGGCTCTATCATCATTCTCTTATTCTTAGATTGGAAAATGACGCTGGTAATGCTAATCGCTGTTCCACTGGCGATGGTTATTTTAATGTTGCTTGGTAAACGCATGTTTGTGATTTCAAAGGGTATGCAAGATGAGACAGCGAAGTTTACATCCGTGCTGAACCAAGTTTTACCTGAAACACGCTTAGTTAAGGCATCGAATGCAGAGCAAATTGAATATGAGCGTGGAAAAAAGGGCATTACAAATCTCTTTACCTTTGGCTTAAAAGAAGCAAAAATTCATGCACTTATTTCGCCATTAATTTCATTTGTTCTGATGTCAGTACTTGTCGCTATTATTGGATACGGTGGTGTTCGTGTATCCTCTGGGGAACTAACTGCTGGCGATATGGTGGCATTTATTTTATATTTAATCCAAATCATTATGCCTATGACCCAATTAACTATGTTCTTTACGCAACTTCAAAAGGCTATGGGAGCTACGGAACGAATTAGCGAGTTACTTGAACATGAAGAAGAACATATTGAGGACGGCTTAACAGTAGAAAAAGTAGATCAACCGATTTATGTCAAAAATGTGGACTTCTCTTATGATGAGGAACCAATTTTGTCCAATATTAACTTTACCATTGAGCCAGGCAAAGTAACGGCCATCGTTGGACCAAGTGGTGGCGGAAAAACAACAACATTTTCTCTCTTAGAGCGATATTATCAGCCAACTAGTGGCAGTATTACACTAGGAGATACACCAATTGAAACTTTCTCACTCCACTCTTGGCGCAGTCAAATTGGCTATGTGGCGCAGGAAAGTGCCCTACTGTCAGGAACGATTCGTGACAATATTTGCTACGGTGTTGACCGTGAGGTGCGGGATGATGAGCTAGAAAAAGTGGCTAAAATGGCCTATGCTGATCACTTTATAAATGATCTGCCAGATAAGTTTAACACAGAGGTTGGAGAACGAGGAATTAAGCTTTCAGGTGGGCAACGTCAGCGTATTTCCATTGCAAGAGCCCTGTTACGGAACCCTCAAATTTTAATGCTAGATGAAGCAACCTCGAGTTTAGATAGCAAGTCGGAGATTTATGTACAGAAGGCGTTAGACAATTTAATGCAAGGTCGCACAACATTAGTTATAGCTCACCGTCTATCAACAGTGGTAGATGCCGATCAAATATTATTTATAGAAAAAGGATATATTACAGGCTGTGGTACACATGAAACGCTCTTTGAAACACATGCAATGTATCGTGAGTTTGCGAAGCAGCAATTACGAATTAAAGAGGAATGACGAAGGGATATGTTTTGATGACAAAACTATTAGTGGTGGATGATGATGCATATATTCGAGAATTAGTAAAAGTATTTTTACAAAATGAAGGGTTAGAGGTTATAGAAGCTACGGACGGTGTTGATGCACTGTCCAAGTTAGCCGCTGAAAAAGTGGATATGGTCGTGATGGATATTATGATGCCAAACATGGATGGCTGGACACTATGTGAGGAAATACGTTCATTCGATACAGATCTCCCTATCCTCATGCTCACAGCTAAAGGAGAAACGTCTCAAAAGGTCAAGGGCTTTCATTTGGGGACAGATGATTATCTCGTAAAGCCTTTTGAGCCTGCCGAGCTAATTGTCCGTGTAAAGTCGATATTAAAAAGATATCGTATTTCGGTCTCACAGATTGTAGAAGCTGGCAATGTCAAACTCAATCGTCAGACACATGAAGTCGATTTGAACGGGGAAATTATAATACTTCGATTAAAGGAGTTCGAGCTATTATTTACGCTAGCGAGCTATGCGGGTAAAACCTTTTCACGCGAACAATTAATTGAAGAAATTTGGGGCTATGACTATGAGGGAGATGAACGGACAGTCGATGTCCATATTAAAAGAATACGCGAACGGTTTCCACAAGAAATGAGTGGCTTTATCATTCGCACCATTCGTGGTCTTGGCTATCGCTTGGAACTAACCACATGAGAAAACGCAGATTCCTTTTCAAGTTGATCATGGTCCTTTGCTTGTTCCTCATTGCAAATACTGTATTTGCTTTTCTTGCCTATCATGCAACCACATGGCTTTATGGTCGATTAGGTGCAGAACCTCAAGGATTTTGGCTCCAGTTAGGAACAGTGATAGGTGTATTTGTGCTCTTTGCCTGTTCAGCCGCTATTATCTTTTTAATCGGATTAAATCGAAAACGAAACTATTGGGATACAATTGTGGATGCATTAAGTCGCATGGCAAAAGGTGATTTTGATGTCCAATTAGATTTAAAAGCAGATGAAGAAGATCAATTTGGGCAATTAATTCATGGCATCAATCATATGGCTGTGGAATTAGGCGAACTTGAAAGAATGCGTCAAGAGTTCATTTCAAACGTTTCCCATGAAATACAGTCACCTTTAACATCTATTAATGGCTTTGCAAAGGCACTTAAAAATATTAATCTGCCTGAAGAAAAGCGTCGACACTACCTAGAAATCATTGAATTAGAAAGTAATCGCTTATCAAAAATAAGTGATAATTTGCTTAAGCTTACTTCTCTAGAATCACAGCATCATCCATTTGAGGCGAAAAATTATCGACTTGATAAACAATTACGCAATGTTGTATTGGCACTTGAGCCTAATTGGATAATGAAACAACTCGACTTTGATCTTCAACTTGATAACATAAGCATTACGGCAGACGAGGATTTGTTAAATCAAGTATGGATGAATTTGCTAACGAATAGCATTAAATTTACGCCTGACTGCGGTACAATCACTTTATCGATGACACAGCAGTTGGATACAATTACAGTTATTGTTCAGGATACAGGCATCGGTTTATCCGAAGAACAGCTAATCCATATTTTTGAGCGATTTTATAAGGCCGATCAATCGCGAACAGCTACAAATGGCGGCAGCGGCCTAGGGTTGGCTATTGTTAAAAAAATTATTGAAATGCACCATGGTACCATTGCTGTAAAGAGCAAGCCTGCTGAATTTACAACCTTTATCATAACATTACCTATCGACAGTACACAAACTCGTGCAAACGATTAAGCACGTCTGCACGAGATAATTTCATTAGTAAGCAACCTTTTTAAAATATCGATACACTTTGTCAAGCTTTTGCTGTTGCTTCCCCTTTTTACTTTCCATATTACCAAATTCAAAAAATTTCACTTTCTTCATCCCTACAAATTTAAATAATGCTCTTTTCATCAAAATTTTATGGGCATTATTCAACCATAAGAATGGATAATTCGTTGGCCCCTTCATCGTGGACACACAGACAACTGACTTTCCTTTTAAGAGCCCTATAGGAAATAATCCCTTCGTATCCCGATAAGCAAAATTAGAAGCAAATAATTGATCAATATACCCTAGTAGCATTGCTGGAGGTCTCCCCCACCAAATTGGATAGACAAAAACAATTTGATCTGCCCATGTAAGCTGTTGGCGGTACTTTTCCAATTGCGGATCACGATACATATCACGCCGTCGTTTATGCTCATGAAAAACTAAACGCGGATCGAATTGTTCTTCATATAAATCTACTATCTGTAATTCTTCTATCGCAGGGTTCTCTCGACACCCTTTTATCACCTCCTGTAAAAAAGCATAATTTAAACTTTTATGGTTTGGGTATGTATAGACAATTAACGTTTTCATCCTACGCCTCCAAATACTTATCATTTGATAACAAAATAATAATCCATTTTATTTTTGTTGTCAAATGATAATTGTTTTAAGACAAGTTATTTGTTATCTTGACAGTAAGAGGTGATCCAATTGGATAAAAGCAGTTTATTTCATCAATTCGTGACGTTTACAGCCACTGTCCATCAAGTGACACACGACCTCACTCAAAATGTGACAGTAGCCAATATTACACCGCTTCAATATAAAATTCTCGAATATATTAAAGTAAGCCATCCTGTCACTCCGACTGAAATAAGCGAATGTCAGCATATGTCCCTATCCAACACAAGTCGTGAATTACGAAAATTACAAGAACAAAACCTAATTGAAAAATTTAACGACACAGAGGACCGAAGAAAGCAGTATATTCGCTTGTCCGATGAAGGAGATAAAATGATGGGAGAAGCCTTCGCATGTATCGAAGAACGCTTTTTACAGCTTATTCAACATGCGACACAGAACGATTTAAAAGATATTCAACATGCCCTAAACGTCCTTGAACAAAAGATTTTTCAACAAAAAGATTAACAATATGCTGCTTCAATAGTTTTTTCCTGAGCCTTTGAAGCAGTGGTGATTGTTTTACTCTAAATGTTCTATTAGTGGTGGAAAACGATTACTCATTAATCTATCTTACTCCCTTCCAGAAACTTCAATTGATAGGCGTATAAGTTAAAGATAAGTTTCAATATGAAGAGCAGGTTTCCCCTGTCTATCTAGCAGCATGTGTTTTTTTCCATTTTCCGCAATTTTTTTCCCTTCATAACGTAGAAAACGAATAGTGTGTATAAAAAAAACCGCTTAAAAAATATCGATATATTCATCATGGTTTCGTAACCCATTCGCTTTTTCTTTAATAGTATAAAGGTGTATAGAAGGAGGAGACTCAAGTGGAAGTAGTAGTATTTGACAGGAAGTGGATGGAGGAACATCTTGAGACACTTCCATTTTGGCAACAATCCGCCTATAGGGATTTTGCAGCCACGATTGCTGATGAAGCAAATACCTTTCCATGTGTACCAGCAAGGATGGGTTTTTTATCGAACCATCTACGCTATAGTTTTGTTGAGGATCCACGTCAGGAACAATCGATCAAGACGTTAGCTCAATGCTTAAAGGATTACGCAAAATCCTCGCAAACATATGGGAAATATACAACCCTCGCTGTTTTCTTTCAAACCCCAAACGATATGCTTAACAGTTTTAAAGTATCAGATTATCAACATTTATTTTGGACCATTTTAAACAATTTAACTAAAATTGATGATATCGATTGGCCAAAAGAAATTCCAACTGACCCAACTCACACTGAATGGGAATTTTGTTTTAACGGTGACCCGTATTTCATCTCGTGCGCAACACCAGCCCACAAATTGCGTAGGAGTCGACATTTTTCTACGTTGTTAATGGCGATTCAACCTCGCTGGATATTCGAGGAAATTAATGATACTACTGTATTTGGTCAAAAATTAAAAAAACTAATTCGCCAACGTATTGCTGATTATGATGCGCTTCCAGGACATCCTGATTTAAAATGGTACGGGCAAGAGGATAGTTATGAATGGAAGCAATATTTTTTAAGTGATGACAATCGTAGTCCATCTAAATGTCCTTTTTCACGAATAACAGAATAATGTACATTAAGCTTCTTTTCTTTGCCTTTTCACAACAATCCAGGTCGCAATACCTATTAGGATTATAAAGAGCAGGCTCACGAAAAAACCGAGTCTGCTTGTTTTTTCCCCTAATGTGCCAGATACCGTTACAGCAATAAGCAGCATCCCTAAAGAATTTTTCACCTGCTCCCATTTGGATAACTTCATGAGCTTCATATACGTCACTAAAATAAAGAGCCAGTTATAGATCAACATTAAACCCGCTGCTGTAACCAAATATTCAAAGATCTTTTCTGGCATAAGAAAACCAATTACATTTGTTATCATTAATCCACCCGCTAAAAATAAAAATGCAGGAAATGGTACTTTCATTTTCCCTTTCTTTGCTAATATTTTTGGGGCATCATGATCTTCGGCAAGTGTAACGAGAATCGTAATAACAGCATAGAGTGAAGCTACCATTGTTGAAAAACCTGCAATAATTAAAACGCCATTAAAAATATCTGCCACATAGGGGATATGATAGTCATGAAGCGCTGTAATAAAGGGGCTTTCCTCAACATTGAAATCTTTCCAGGAGACTAGGGCAAACGCAAGTGCGATGGCCATTATAAAAATGATTGTAATGACAATGAGCATAACTCTACCTGCTTTTGGTGCCTCTTTAGGATTTTTTAAATCAATGACCATTAACCCCATTACTTCAATACCTCCATAGGCGTAAAAGGCATACAGTAGTCCAAGCCAAATTCCTTTTATACCTTGCGAGAAAAACTCTTCATAATTCGATTGTAAAGAATCAAGTGTTGCTGATTGTGTACCTTTTAGGATGATCATCACAGCTACGATAATAAACATCATAATTGCTGCGGCCTTTAATACCCCAAAGATATTTTGAAAGTTTTCAAAGCCCTTCATACCAGTGAGGATAACGACTAACCCTAGTGCTGCATAAAGAGACCCAGCCACCCATAATGGCAATGCTGGGAACCAAAACTTCGTAAAAATACCCAGTGCCATCAATTGGCTCCCCATTATAAGGATCTCAGATATCAAATAAACCCAGCCATTACTAAATCCTGCCCATCTACCAAATGCTTGCTTAGCATAGGTACGAAACGAGCCTTTATCAGGGTTCGCCACAGACATTTTGACAAGTCCATCATACACAATGTAAGTACAAACTGCTGCTACTAAAAAAGGAATTAACACAGCAGGTCCACTTTTATGAATGGCCATACTAGTCCCAAGAAAAAAACCTGTTCCTAGTGTACAACCTATCCCGAGAAGCGAAAGCTGCCACCAAGACAATCTTCCTTTACTTGTTTTAGCTGTCATTTTAATCATCCTTTGTGCTTACTTTCTTACTAATGGCAATGTCATGCAACGAATGCCTCCACCGCCTTTTTCAAGTTCTGAAACTTCGACTTCAAGCAACTTCTTTTTTTGTAGTAGTGGATGCTTCATCAATTGCTGTTTCGTTGCTTGCTTACTAATTAATAATGTTTCTGGATCAATATTCACAAAGTTAATATCTGGAATAGTCTTATATTTTTCAAGCCAATATACTTCAAAGCCATGTCGTTGTAAAAATTGTTCCACCATATCAAAATGACTGGTTTGGGCTGTGAACACCTGTACAGGAAAATAACGTACAAAGCTTTTAGCAATCACTAAGTTAACGTTCGCAACATTACAATTCATATCTAAATGAAGCGTATCATTTCCTTTTGGCAGATCAATTACAGCAATTTCAGAAAATCCTTGTTGAAAAATATAAGTTTTCATGCTTTCGATAGCCTCTAATGTTGTTCTCATGCCAAGATTAATGAGCACAGCATCCTTATTTAATAGCATCACATCTCCACATTCCAGTGATTGGGCAGGTTGCAGCTTGCTCATAAAATGTTCTGGAAACCACTTTGCTAAAAGTGAATGAGCAAGTGGATACTCTGGACGTCTTAACGAGCTACCTGCATTTCCCGGTAACATTTTATTACCAATAACACAGGCCAGATCACGCACAAAATAACGATTAATAAGCTGCTTACTTAACAATTGTTGTTCATTGCCAAGTTCTTTGGCATAATCTATAACCTTTACACCTACATGCTCAAATGCTGCCTTCAGTTCCATAAAATTCTCCGTTGCTTTTTTATGGCTAACAGTTGCACTCCAGCCTATGTTCTCCGCTATTTTTAAATCTGTTACATCAAAAATAGAAGGTTCACAAAGCATAACAACCTTCAGTTCCTCATGCTCCGACCAACAATTCACCTGAAATGAGTCCATCCTATTCTCCCCTTCTTCATAACGATTTCTGTTAGCGTTACCATCGTGATTCAGATTATACAAATACAACGAAAAGAAGGATTTCTATATTATTTAGATAATTAATACAAAGATCTAAATAATTATAGAAATGAGTGTTACCGTGGAATACTATCAATTTCGCCTTGGCGAAATTGCGTCCGGATTTTAAATTGTGCGCGCACAATTTATTCCCTTGAAAATCCGTGACACCCGCCGGAGGCTTTATCTTCATTCAGTAGGTGTTTGGACAACCATTGAAAAGGAACCAAAACCGCATTCATCTCACCACCTGTGGAGGTGGGAGTCTTTTGTTTCTGCACTATGCTTTCGATACAAAAAACATTTGCTGAATGAAGATAAATTTTTAAGACAATATGTAGGACATCAGCCTATTATTTTACCTGGTTCAGCTGTCATTATTCTAAATAACGCAAATGAAGTATTATTGCAAAAAAGATACGAAGGCGGGTGGGGACTTCCAGGTGGTTTAATGGAATTAGGAGAAAGCTTAGAAGATACGGCCAAAAGAGAAGTGTTTGAAGAAACAGGGTTGACCATGCAAATCTACAGTTCCTAGGTATTTTTTCTGGTCAAGATTATTATGTTAAAATGTCTAACGGGGATGAATTTTACGCCGTTACAGCCGTCTATTATACAAGAAATGTAAAAGGTGATTTAGTGATTAATTATCATGAATCAGAGACAATGCAATACTTCTCATTAATAGATTTACCAGATAGCTTAACATTTTCAAATCGGAAGTTTATTGAGACATATATATCACAAATACTTTAGAGAGAAAACTACCCAGTTCTCTCTCTATGCTAATGCTACGTAAAATACTCTAATTTGGCTTGAGGAAAAAATTTTTGCATATAACCATACAAATGTTCCTTTATATCTTCCTCTTCTTCTTTTTGATAAATGTATTTGCCTATACCGTACTTACCCCATTTATACCTTCTTACCGTTTCGTCTAATTCTAGCTTCGTCATGGGATAACTTTTTTCAATCACGCGTTTGGCTGGCTTTGTAAAGCGATGCTGAATAAACTCACACGTTATATCCTCTCGTACATCTTTTGGCAATTCTGCATCCAATCGCTCAAACATATGGTAGTAACCCTCCTGCCATCCATCATGAAGATAAATGGGAGCAACGATAAAGCCAAGCGGGTATCCGGCCCTTGCCACTTTACCAGCTGCCTCAATCCGCTTCACTAATGAAGACGTGCCTGGCTCAAAATGCTTAATGACATAATCGGCATTTACGCTAAACCGGAACCTCGTTTTACCATTATGCTTAGCGTCCAATAGATGATCCACGTAATGGAATTTCGTCACAAATCGTAATTGACCTAACTCACTTTGACCAAAATGCTCAATGGCTCGCTTCAATGAATGGGTAAGATGATCAATTCCTACAATATCGGATGTGCAGGATGCTTCAAATCTTGTGATGTCAGGGGCTCGTTCTGTCATATAATGATCAGCCTGTTTCAAAATTTCATCGACATTCACATAGGTACGAATATAAGGCTTACTACCCATAGTTGTTTGTAAATAGCAATAATGACAATGACCCATACAGCCTGTTGCTAATGGAATCGCATATTCTGCTGATGGCTTTGATGTATCAAATTTTAACGTTTTCCGAATCCCTACAACTAATGTAGATTTCGCTACTCGATACTTTTGAAAGTCGTTGTCACCTGGAAGATTTCTCACTTGATTGTGTGAGGTTGTATAACGAATTTCGATACCCATCTGCTCAAACTTTTCTTTTAGCTCCTGACCTAGTGGATACTGGAGTGCATCTGGCTCAAAATAAACAAGCTGAGGGATAAATGGCTTAATCATGGTGGTCCCCCCTCAATGAAAATATTGATGATAGGCTTGCTCAGCCGCCATCTCGCTTGAAAAAATCAATAGGTCATTTGTTATTGGATAATATGTTTCAAATAAAAAAAGGGCTAGCTGCTCTGGTTGTTCTGGATGATAAACCACCGCAGCTTCCTGTATATTCGCTACATCCTGAATATGAGGATTACGATAAAAAATGTAAACGATATCACCGACATTGAATTGTTGCTGCATCTCTTCACCTTCCTCCATCTTTCCATTAGTTTGGTGAAAATATATGAAAATTATGTTTATCTAAAAAAATTCTTTTCAAAATTTTAGCTTCTGAAAAACGCAAAAAACGGGCATCTATTGTCGCCCGCTTTTTAAAGGTTATTTTGATAGATCAATTTTTTTATGAAGTAAATAAATAGTCAGACCGCCTACAGTCATAGACAATAATTCCCCTACGCCCACTGTAAACCATGTAGCCCAAAAAGGAAGATCATAAAGGATTGATAATTGTCCTGCAACCGTAAACATTGATAAAGCAAAAATCAATGCGGTTACCACCATTTTTACAATGTCATTTGTCATATGTTTTGTGATGCTTCTACAAAGTATTAGCACTAGAAAAGTTGCAATTCCACCAATCGGTACATCTAATATCCATGTTGGTGACATGAAATTAGCAAGTATTACGCCTATCGTCACTGCTACAACATAGCGCTTATTGTACAATGCCAGATAATTAAACATCTCTGACAAACGTAGCTGGACAGCGCCAAAGCTAATGACTGACAATAAAACAGTTACAGCCACATATAAAGCTGCAACAAGGGCCGTCTTTGTAAGCTCACTTACTGAAATACGGTGGCTCGACTCTTTTACAATAGATGTATTCAATTTTATTCTCCTTTGTAAAATAGCATCTTTGCTATTTTAGTAATAACTACGACCAAAGGAAGAGAGCTTTTCGCCCTATCTGAAGTGCCGTAGTGCAAGCCATTTTTGCTTACCTGCGTATTATAGCAGAAGAATATCTTATTGAACAATGCTATTTTGTCAGCCAACCACCATCAATTGGCATAATAGTTCCATGAATATAATCAGCCGCAGAACTTGCCAAGAAGAGTGTTAAATTTGCTACTTCGTATGGTTGTGCCCAGCGACCAGCAGGTGTTTCATCGGCTACCCATTTAGCCATTTCCCCATCCCCTTCAAAATCTGCCTTAGTCATGGGTGTTTGAATGGCACCTGGCGCTATAGCATTGGCACGAATACCTTCACGGCAATAATCTAAGTCTAACTGCTTGGTATAGCCAACAATGGCATGCTTAGAAGCTGTATAAGCTGCACCTCCACCACCTGCAACTAGTCCAGCAATCGAGGCCATATTAATAATAACACCAGACTTCCTTTCTACCATATGGGGAAGAATTGTATTCGTCACGAAATAAGTTCCCTTTAGATTGGTATCCATCACAGCATCCCAAAGCGCTTCATCTGTATCCAGTGTTTTGGCAAAGCCATCTAAAATACCTGCCGTATTACATAAAATATCGATTTGCTTAAATAGTGATATTACATTAAAAAACGACTGTTCAACATCCTTTTTATTACTTACACTGCCTAAACAATAAGAAAATTGCCCAGGAAATTGCTGCTGTAAATAGATTAAACCAGCCTCGTCCAAGTCAAACCCAAATACATTTGCGCCATTTTCTAAAAAAGCAATGGCCTGTGCCTGACCAATTCCTGAAGCAGCACCCGTAATAAAAACTGTCTTTCCCTGATACTCTTCAAATTTCATAACATCTCTCCTCAAAACAAAAGAAGCCACCTCTGTTGAGATGGACTCCTTTATTTAATCAACAATGATCCAATCTTCAGCTAATAAATCACAAACTGTCGGTGTAAACATTGTATAGCCTTCACCCCGTACATTAATTAAAAAATAAGGATTTAAAGTCTCGCCTTCATGCTCTTCTTTGCCAACTAGCTTTACATACAATTCTGCACCGCCCCAGCCCTTACGGATTACTTTTTCTCCTGCTTTTAAGCGTGGTAATATTTCTTCAAACGTCATGCCATTCATCCTTTTTCAACATTCTTTATCGAACTAGTATACTGGAATTCTCAAATCTTGACAACAGAATAACGTGCTGCTAAATATCTTTATAAGACATCAGGTAATCGATGCATATACATATCTAATGCATTTGTATGTGCATTTAAAGTAGCTATTGTGTTTTTATTGGGTGCTGTGTAGATAATAGGATAATCTTTTTCTCCTAGCTTCTCGTTTATTGAAAAGGCTAGTATTTCCTCATTTACAGAGAATTCAGCCTGAACGCCTGGTTTATTGCCACGAGCATCTAAACGAATCCAACGATTTAAAGACCTGAGATAAACCCCATTTAAAGCATGGAGACAATAACCTTCCTCTGGGGTATGAAAGAGCATTAATCGTTGATAACAAAAACCAGTTGGAATTCCTGCCCCCCTTAATAGCCCAGCTAATAAATTAGCCTTTGCGTAACAGATTCCCTCACCATATGTTAGAACCTCTGAAGCTTTACAAGTAATATTTGTACTTTGAATGTCCCACGAGTGAGATATTTTATCTCTAACAAATAAAAAAGCTGCCTTCACCTTTTCTATTTCTGAAGATTGGTTCTCAAAAATCTCACCAATTTTTTGATAAATAATTGGATGATTATAATCCACAACATCCAATTCTTGTAAATATTCTTTAAAATCAGTAGCTTCAGGAATTAGCCTCATAAATCTTATTCTCCTTTTAGCATAATTATAACTAAAACTGAATATTAATACAAATGCATTAATATATATGCAATTCAAAACAAAAAAACGCCTTTAAATTAAGACGTTTTTATGCAATGCATTCTTAACTCCAATACTTCTTCATCTGTACCTGCTCTGTTGTCACTTCAAGTCCATTTTTAATGAAAAAATCCGTTGCTGGGTTGCTTGCTAAAAAATTCACTGCTGTGATTTTTACCTTTTCATCCGTTATGGTCGATAGGAAGTACGGTATATCCTCCACCTTACCATTTTCTAATAGCTCTAACTGGTATAGAATAATTGTGTCAATTGCTCCCTCCTGATTCCATACCGTTCTATATAATAGATAACCTATAGCTTCCTGGTCGTCATTATAAAAAACTTTCGCTTCCCCTTGTTTATTGCTTTGCCAGCTACATTGCCATGGAACATCTTCCTTATAAACGGGTAAATGCGCAAGCTGCTCTGGTCTTATCGTGTTGGCCTGAAATGACCTTTGCTTGTCAACTTTCGCCTCAAAATCTCCTCTTAAAAAGAGAAGGTTATTTGTAATGACATAACCAAATTTCTTATATAGAGCAATGGCTACTTCATTCACTTTAATAGCCTCAAGTGTTGCTATTTCAACTTGCTCTCTTTCATAGATGGCTATAGTTTCTTCCATTAAAGTTCGAGAGACACCCTTTCCACGATAATTCGGAGAAACACCTGTTCCTCCATTCCAAGAAGTTTTCTTGCCATCAATTTGTCTAAAACCATTCATCACAATGCCAACTGGTTCACCATTTGCAAATGCAACAATCGACAGCTTTGACGATAGTCCTTCTCCCACAAGTCGAGTTAAAAACATCTCTTCGCTCATATCAATCTCGACAAAATACCCTTCAAAGCCTTTATTCCAAGCATGTAGTCCTTGTTCTAATGTACATTGTGAAAGTGTTTTAATATTCATATTTTCCCTCATTTCAAAGTAAAATTACTGGTAATTAAGTTGAGCTAAATTCTTCAAAGTCAGTTTTTTGACAATTTCATAGCCATTTCCAGCACCAAGTGGCTTCACAACAACCATCCCCATATTTGAAATATGGCCTAACCCTATACCTTCTGGAAAGCTATGGGCAATAATCACTTGATTCATTCGAAATGGAGGCTTCTTTTCTAATACAGCCTGTAAGTTTGACAGTATTCTCGTCTGTTCATTTGGAGGGATTTTTCCACCTAAAGAGTAGATATCAAACCAAAAAGGGTCAATTTGTATATATGTTGTTGGAAATGCAAGCTGTGCCGTCTCAATTGTACGGCAAAAAGGACTTGCGATAATCGGTGGTGCAACTGGGATTTGCCAATGCCTCAGTAGTTGTCCAAAATATATGGCCTCCCTCCGTCCTTCCTCAGATAAATTTCTCTGACTCATACAATCTTGAAAACATAGATTTTGCTGATCTATACCGACCGTTGCTTCTCCATGCCGTGCATATAAAATGAATCCACCCTTTCTCCATAAATCAAGATCTGATATATTCAATTTTCTTTCCTCCTAATAATACCATTTAGCTTCATAGTAATATATGAATTAGCTGTCAGAAACGATTACTACATAGCCAAAAAAGCTTCCTACAATTTATATAGGAAGCTTAGGTGTTTATTTTATTGGAATATTTACAATGGCGGTTGTCTCTAAATGTTTGGATGAATCAATCGAAATTTGCCCATTATATTTATGGACAATTTCATTAACAATAAATAAGCCCTGCCCTCTTATTTTCCCATTTTCTTGTTTTTTAGTGGAAAATCCTTGCTTAAATATTTGACAAGCATCTAAAATATTTGGTCCGGTATTGGTAACTTTAAATTCATAGTACAAATCATCTGCATTACAACAAATGGTTATTCTCCGTTGCCCCTCTGGTAATTCGGTTGCCGCATCAATGGCATTATCAATTAAGTTTGATAAAATTTTAATTAAATCCGTGGTCTTTATTTTATGAAAATCATTCTGTGAAATGGTGAAATCCATATCAATATTATGATTTTGCGCTGTTAATTTTTTCGTTTGCAATAAAATTGATAAGCCAGGATGATTAATATTTAACTTCAGTGACTTAATCGCCTGCACCTCTTTCGACAATGAGGATAAATATTGTTTAGCCTGCTCAGGTTTATCTAGCTGAAGTAGTCCATGCAATACTTGTATATGATTGGTAAAATCGTGTCTTAGAGAGGAGACAGAGGTAATTAAGGTCTTTATTTCAGCTTGATAGGTATCCTCAGTAGCTCCAACCTCTTTGGCAACCTCTTTTTGATACCATCTTTGTAAAAATAAAAATGAACCAATGACGATTAAAATTAATACGCCATTAAAAATAAAGATAAAGAGATTGTCCTCAATTACTTTTCCTTTAATACCATTCAGTGTATCTGCACTTATATCAATGCCAAGATAGGCGATGATAGTACCAGTTTTATCTCTAATTGGTGCTCCAACTGAAAGGTAAGAACCATGTACAGAATCTGGTATTACCTCTGTTACAAATGTTTCTCCCTTATAAGCCCGTTGTACTTGCCGTTCAGGAACCGTACAGACTTCACCAATATCAAAGCCTTCTGTTATTTCGCTAGGCATCCCCATAATCATGGCATGTGATACCTTAGGATTATCTACCTTTAAGGTATAAACAAATAATGCTCCAAGTTTAATTCTCGCATCATTTAAATAGCTTCGTAATTCCCAATAATAATCGTTCTTTTCTGGATTATTTATAAATTGTTGGTACGCATCCACGTCAATAGAGGATGCAATCGAAATAGCAGCTTCAAGGCTTTGGTTCGCAATAGATTCTTCCACCGTTTTTTTCATCTTAATATAAGATGTAAAGATATTTAAACTTGTAAACAGTAGTAATAAAATAGTTGATAGGATTAGGATTAGTTTTAATTTTCGGTTTTTCATACTAAGTGGTACTTCCTCATCTCTAGAAATGAATAATGACATGATGTAGCTGGAGCAAGTTTTTTGATAGTGGCTAATGTCAACAGAAACAAATATGTAAATAGTCGTAATCATTATACTATAATAAACTTCTTCTTATTGTTTGTTGTTTTTTTCTTTAGAGTAATATAGTCTTGTTTATCCTACTTTATCAAAATCATAAAAGCAATTTTTATTTTTAGTGCAGAGCAAAGTAAAAAAAGAGAGTAGCATGGAAGCTACCTCCTTTTTCGAAAGCATGTATGATTTTTACACACAGCTCAACTTTTTTAATTTGTATAGATGATGCCCTTTATCTCTTTTGGAAGCATTAGTGCTCCCTCCAAGTATTCTTTAAATGAAAATGCTGTTGGTTGCGCATTTCCACCTATCCCAACAAGAATCTCTAATGTTTTCGGTTGATAAATAATCGTATGTAATGTGCCAAAGTATTCTTGATAATTATGATAAAATAATGGTGAATTTTCAGTGTTAAAATGTTGATAGAGGGCTGTTGTCGTTAGTTCTTCCTTCAGTAGTTTCGTTAAAAATTGCTTTCTATGAATAGAGCCTTCTATCATTTTCTTATTTTTTTCAATTAATTGTTTAGATTCAAAATGATTTGTACAAATGAAAGAATTTTCCCGCTTGATTACTTGCTTCTGTGGAGAGGCTTCGACTACAATGGCTCTCCCACTACAATCTGTCATAGAATAATTATAGCAGTAACCATGTGGAATTTCCTTTATTAGCATACACGCCTCTTCAATTGTTTTACATTGCTCTAATAGTATACGAATAATTGTAGAGGCGATAAAGCCTTCTTCGGAGTGCTCATGATTAACAAAATGCAGCCCAACTACTAACCCGTATTCATTCATCCCATCCAGTCTACCAATAATTTGCTGACTGAACCCGATACTTGCATAACCATTCTCTGGATTAGAGAAAACAAGCCTAGCATCATACAAAGCTGGACTGAAATCATAATTACGGACATACATCCCATCACGCATAAATGCTGTACAGCCCATCTCCGGAAAAGTAATAGTGTAGCCACTGTACAATCTGAGCACAGTGTCTAACGATAGAGCTGTACCAGCACTCAAGCCCTCCATTTCATTGATAAGCTGTGGACAATGTTTCTGTAAAAGTTGTTTCGCTATTTGAGTATTAGTAGACCTGGTTAAGTGCAATAAAGCATCTTTTTGCATTTGCAATAAAGATAATAGCCCTTTGCTTTGCTGTAAACCAATTTGGTAGTAGCTACCTTTCACATCTTCAACTTTAACGACTAGCTCTTCATAACCTGTCATGTTCATTTTCTCTCCCTTATCAACTCATTTTTCAAAATTATAAAGCTTCAAGTAAATAGAAGGTCAAGGAAATGGTTTATGGAAACAAAGAAAAGAACTAGGTACAGCCAGCTTATACCTAGTCCTATTTTTTTCTTTTATGGGATGTTCTTGTTTTATCCTGCACATTTAAAAATGCTGGACGTTTACCATAGCCTTTAGGAGATAATCTCAATAAAGATTTTTTCATATCCTGCCAATTTAAATCTGCTCCTAAATTTAAGTATGGAATGCCAAGGACTCGCAAATTTGCTGTATATAGAAGAATGAAAAAAATTGCTATAAAGAAGCCATACAAGCCGAAAAATGCTGATGCTAATATAATGATAATGCGAAATATACTCATTGCCGTGACAAAGGATTGATTGACAAGTGTATAGGCTGCGATACTCGAAATAGCAATCACAACTATCATTGGAGGACTTGTAATACCAGCTTTAATCGCTGCATCTCCAATGATTAGACCTCCAACGACACTCATGGATCCACTAATGATACTAGGAAGACGCATATTGGCCTCACGGAACATTTCAAACATAAATACCATTAGTAGTATTTCTAGAATCGTAGGAAATGGAAGCCCTGTCCTTGATTGTACAACTGTTGCTAAAAGAATCAACGGTAATTGATTTTGATGATAAGTCGTAAGTGCTAGCCAAAAGCCTGGTAAAAGCACACTAATTAATATGCCAACAATTCGTAGTAGTCTTTCCATTGAACTAACAATAATCGGAAAATAATAATCCTCGCCTGATTTAAATACTAGCAGCACGTTAGCTGGCGTAATAATGGCATAAGTGACCCCATCCACCATTATCACAATTCTACCGTTAATTAAGGCCTGTAAAGCAAAATCAGGACGACCTGTATAATCATGTCTCGGAAGAATTTTTGCACTTTGCTCGATTCTCTCCATTAAAATATCTCCACTAAATACAATATCCGTATCTACTTTTTTAAGATGTACTTTGATGTCCTCTAGCATTTTTTTATTAACAATATCATCCATATAAAGAATTGCTACAGTTGTTTTAGAACGTTTGCCGATTTCATATGTTTCAACACTTAACGAATTTGTAGGTAATCGTTTTCGTAATAAAGCAATATTAATATCGATATCCTCAATAAAATCGTCTCTTGGACCCTTTATAACTAATTCGAGAGCTGTTTCTCTAGGCTCTCGATTTGGCTTTTTAGGAATATAACTTGTAAATATTAATTGTTCATCTTCAAAATACAGCAGCACATATCCTTTATAAACTTTTGTAATGATGTCCTCTTTTTCAGAGATATTTTTTAAATGAGGAATGTGTAGATGATTTAAAATATCTTCCTCTAATAAATCACCTGAAATTTTTTTTAGCATCGATTGGAGCTCTTGAACAATAACGGTTTGTAGTAATTGTTCATTAATCATCGCATCACAATAAATAACATGTACCGCATGTTGCTGCATTATATACCTTTGAAAAATCACATCAGCAGAGCGTTGAAATAGTGCCTTCAAAGTTTGCAAATTTATGATTTGTTCCATTTGAATACTCATCATCTCCTACTGAGTCAGCTCCAGATTCGTACATGCATCCATATACTTACACAATATTTTCCCCATGCTTGTTTAAAATATTCAGGTTTTACAGATAAGATACTTTAGATAAATTCAAACTTTGTTTTAGCCAATCATTCTCTTTAAATTCGCCATTTCGATAGCAGACATTGCGGAATCATAGCCTTTATTGCCTGATTTTGTACCTGCACGCTCAATAGCTTGCTCAATATTTTCAGTTGTCACAATGCCAAAAATGACAGGTACATCTGTTGTTAATGATACGTTGGCGATTCCTTTTGCCGATTCATTGCATACATAGTCATAATGTGTTGTCGAGCCACGGATCACTGTTCCTAAACCAATGATAGCATCGTATTTCTTTGTTTCTGCAAGCTGTTTTGCAATAAATGGAACCTCAAATGCACCAGGAACCCATGCTACATCAATAAAGTCCTCATCTACACCGTGACGCTTTAAACCATCGAGGGCTCCGTCTAATAACTTACTTGTTATAAATTCATTGAATCGACCTACTACGATAGCAATTTTTAAGTCTGTACCAATTAATTGTGCTTCAAATGTTTTACCCATTTCTAAATTCTCCTTTTTTAAATTGTCATTTTGAGATTTTGCTGGCGATATAACGCCAATTCTTCAATTGAAATTATTTTTAGCTGATGATGCGCTGCATAGTTGACTAGTTCATTGAAGCGTAGCATTTTTCCATCGTCCCCCATAATTTCACAAATAATGCCTGCGGGGATACTGTGGCAAAGCTTAGCTAAATCAATGGTTGCTTCAGTGTGACCCCTACGCTCTAACACACCATTCTCCTTTGCGATTAGCGGAAATACATGGCCTGGTCTACGAAAATCATTTGCCTTCGCTTGTGGTTCAATCATTTTTTTAATTGTCATTGCGCGTTCAAAGGCGCTTATTCCTGTCGTTGTATCCATATAGTCGATACTAACGGTAAATGCTGTTTGATGATTGTCTGTATTATTACTTACCATCGGTTGTAAGGCTAATTTTTGTGCGAGCTGCTGTGTAATTGGTGTGCAAATAAGTCCTCTTCCATATGTCGCCATAAAGTTTATCGTATCAGGTGTCATATACTCTGCTAAAGCCAATAAATCTCCTTCATTTTCTCGATCCTCATCGTCTACTACAATAATCATCTTGCCCTGTTTTAAATCCTCTATTGCTTCTTCAATTGTATGCAGCAATATTGGCACCTCCTCACTTTTTGTTAAAATCCGTTTTGTGCTAAAAAGTCTCTCGTAATAGTTGGTGCTTCCTGACTATGCTTTAGCTGGTGCAAAATGTATTTTCCAACTAAATCCGTTTCAATATTCACTGGAGCGCCAATTTTCTTCATACCTAAAATAGTTTCTTTATACGTGTGTGGTATCAGTGATACTGTGACACTTTTTTGCTCAACGTGAAAAAGCGTTAAGCTCGTACCATCAATCGTAATGGAGCCTTTTGGAATACAATAGTTTGTTAAATCCTCGGATAGCTCAATATCGATATAAACTGCGTTTGCTAATGGTCGTTTACGTACTATTTTCCCTACTCCATCCACATGCCCTGCTACAAAATGGCCACCAAATCTTCCATTTGCAGGCATGGCACGCTCTAAGTTAACTGGGTCTCCTACAGCAAGCTGCTGCAAATTTGTTGCCTTCACCGTTTCTGGCATGACATCCATCGTTAGCTCTTGATCCGTAAAATTTGTCACTGTTAAACAAACGCCATTGACAGCTATACTGTCTCCGAGCTTTACATCCTCTATCATTTTTGCTGAAAGAATCGTTATTTTCATACTTTGCTGATCTGTTTGCAAGGTTTTCACTGTGCCAATATCCTCAATAATCCCTGTAAACATTTTTCCACCTACTTTCTTTCTACGCGTTAAAGGCTCTATCCATCGGTTTTGGGATTCTATCCATCAAGTTTTTGAGGTCAATCCTTCGCTTTTCTAATGCTATCAATCACTTTAAGCGTTCTATCCCATCAAAGAAAAAACCCCCTTCGCTTGAAAGGGGTTTGGGAGTTTATATAAATAAGACGTCAGCAAATAAACCTTATGAAATCCCATATTTTTCATAGGCCGCCATCTCATCGTTCTTCTCCCATCCAGACTATCACTGTCGGTTTTGGATTTGCACCAAATCAGCTTTCGCTCACGGACTTTGAACTGCTTCATCACCGCCGATTGGGAATTTCACCCTACCCCGAAGAACATGCAGCTATTTAATTTTTTCACTAAATAAAAAAACCTCCCAATCTAAACGATGGGAAGTAGTTAACATAAAAGCATAATCAAATAATCCTTATAAATTCATTCGAATTTAAAAAGATTGCACTTTTACCCTTCTCCCATCCAGACTGTCACTGTCGGTTTTGGATTTGCACCAAATCAGCTTTCGCTCACGGACTTTGAATTGCTTCATCACCGCCGATTGGGAATTTCACCCTACCCCGAAGGATTTTTATTTAGCTTAATCATACGATAACACTATTTTATAATATTATCCACAAAATTGTTTACTAAAAATTTCTGATAAACTTCATCCACATACACTCTTATATTCTTTTCATAAACAGGATATTCTACTTCAAGCCTTGTAGCCACTTGCTGTGATGCCTTTGCGAATAAATCAAAGGCTAGTAATAATGCTTGCCATATAGCTTTTTTAGAGGATAACTCAAAGGTCCCCATCAATTGTGAAACTTCCTCTGCATGTAAATACTGAGATATATACTTATAACGTTTGCCAACACTTAAGCTAAATTCTGTTTCAAAGCCAACTCGCCAAGATAGCATTCGAAGTAATTCTTCCCGTAAAATATGTTCAAAATGGTAATTGGCAAAAAGAAGCTCATTGCGACAAATGCCTTTTACTACATAAGTTGAAACCATCCAAAATTCATTGCAACAATCGTCAAATGAACGTGCACTTGGCTTTTGTACATGATACGTAACATCTGTTGCTTCAGGAACATTTAAACAGCGCTGGTCTTTATCCAGAATGATTTCTAAAAGTCCATCATTTTCAAGATAAAGCTCCAATTCTTCAATAGGGACTAGAGTCAAATCAATTTTTGAATGATCGATAAATAACATTAAATAGGAAAACCAATTGCCTAGTTCTGGTGGAAATAATTCCATATCCTCTGGGGTTTGTGTTATTAATCGCTCGCCTAAGAAATCAATCCATTTATTATTTTCAAGAAAAGCTGCCATATCAGTTACAACAAAGGAAATATCATAATCCTGAAAATCATCCCTTGGCACATTGTGATTTGTTCTTGAACCCTCCATTCCTACTACTCGAATGCGTTCATCCTTTTTAGCAAAATCTAATAGTTTATCAATAGGTCGAGTATTTTCCATATCATTTCTCCCTTAGCAATATATCTGCTATTTATAATAGCAAATAGATACTTATGTTTCCGTCATGATGCCACCATTGACGTGCAAAACCTGACCAGTAACAAAAGAAGAATCATCAGAAGCTAAATAAATATAAGTAGGTGCAAGCTCAAATGGCTGACCTGCTCGCTTCATCGGTGTTTCTAAGCCAAATGTTTTGACATATTCTGCTGAATAGCTAGAGACAATTAGTGGTGTCCAAATTGGGCCAGGGGCAACTGCATTCACTCGTATTCCCTTTCTCGCTAATTGTAAGGATAAAGACCTAGTGAAAGAGACAATCGCTCCTTTCGTGGAGGAATAATCGACAAGTAACGGAGCCCCAGCGTAAGCTGTCACGGAAGCAGTGGAAATAATTTCCCCACCCTGCTTCATATAAGGTAATCCTGCCTTTGTCATATGAAAATGCGGAAAAATATTGGTTTCAAACGTATCATACAATTGTTCATTTGAGATATCCAAAATGCTTTGCTGCGGAAATTGGACACCTTGATTTAAAATCAGTATATCTAGCTTACCAAAACAGTCCATCGTTTTTCTTACTACTTCCTTAGAAAACTCAGGATGACGTAAGTCCCCTTCAATCAATAGAATGGACTGCCCATGCCTCCACCATTTGCTTCGTTGCTTCTGCATCAGATCGTTCATGTGGCATATAGGTAATAGTCATATGAGCTCCTTCCTTTGCAAACCCAATAGCAACAGCACGACCAATTCCACTTTCTCCCCCAGTAATTATGGCGATTTTCCCCTGTAATTTTCCACTTCCTTTGTATGCCGGATTGTCAGAAATAGGAATTGGTTGCATAACATATTCTAGCCCTGGCTGTATATCTTGATGCTGCGGAGGGAATGTGATGGGAACTTGCTTACACTTCGTTTCATATCCAATATAAGGATATTTCGGAATCATATCGTGACCTCCTTCCAATATTACATTCAAACTACATAATTCGACATGATTAGATATATGTTGCAAACGCTAGAAAAAGACCTACAAACTGTACTATCTTGCATTGCTATATCATTAATATTGTTTGTAATTCGTCAATGCTTTTCATATTCAATGGCATCATTTTCCGATACAATATTTACCATAGCGATATCCATTTTGTATTTAACATATTGAAAAAAATACTCACCCAGAGTCATTTACCACCACCTGCTTCATATGCTATAGAATCATGTCATAATACTTTAAATCGGATTTCTTTGATACGTAACATTTTCAAGGAAGAAGCGTCTATAAAAGTAGAACATAAAGGAGAACATTTTCAATGAAATATATCATCTTTGATTTTGATGGCACATTGGCTGATTCTACGGCTGTATTTGCGTCAGCTTGGAATACACTTGCACAAAAATATAAATTTAAAGGAATAGAGTTTAAGGAAATCGAATCCTTAAAAAAATTATCCATGGCAGAGCGTAGTAAATTATTTGATTTTCCAATGTATAAATTACCTATGATTTTACCTCAATTTTATCGTTTATATCGGCAGTCCTTAAACGAGGTTCATCTTTATGAAGGGATCAAGGATGTACTCACGGAAATTGATAAGAAAGGCTATAAAATCCTTATCATATCGTCCAATTCCCAGGAAAATATTTTAGAATTTCTAAAAATGAATGGTATTCAATGTGTTTCAAATGTACTTTGCTCAAATCGTATTTTTGGGAAGGATAAAGTGTTGAAGAAATTTTTAAAGGATTCCAGCAGCACGGCATCAGACGTTTTATATATAGGGGATGAACAAAGAGATATTGTAGCATGTAAAAAAGTCGGGGTACCAATTATTTGGGTTTCTTGGGGATATGATTCTATTGAGGTGATTCAACAGGAAGAGCCTGAATATAAAGTAAATGCTCCAAAGGAAATTTTAGATATTATTTAATCTAAGAGGGGGTATGGCCATAAAATGGATTGGCTATACCCTTCTTTTTAATTTTTCACTTCACTAATATGCATTAATTTTTCTGCTGTGCTATTAACACCTTTATAGGCATCTGTTAATTTATACATGCTAGCCGAAAACTGTTGAGTAAATGCGGCAATTTGGTTTGCTGATTCATTTACTTGGTCGATGGCTTGTTTAATACTCTCTAATTGGTTTGTAATGCTATTCGCACTTTCGGTACTGCTTTGAGACATTTTTTGAATCTCAGTGGCAACTACGGCAAAGCCACGTCCATGCTCACCAGAACGAGCTGCTTCAATGGATGCATTTAGTCCAAGAATTTTCGATTTCATCGCTAAATCTTTGACTAAATCTACAATAGTATTAATTTGTTGAATATCACCAGTCATAGACTCTGAGAACCTAGATAGTTCCTCTAATCGATCGGAAACATCTACACTTGCCTTTGCTAATTCTTCATTCGTCGCAGTCATTTCCTCCACTGAGCTCGACAGCTCTGTTGCTAGTAATCGCATGTGATCCATTTTTTCATTTGAAAGGATTGAACTAATAACACCAATTACTTGTCCACCTTCAAAAATAGGCTGTGCAGATGCAATATAGGCCATGCCAAAATCCTCAGCACTTCGCTCTTCTCGGATAAATCTCCCTGAGCTAAGTGCCTTTTCAGTTGTTGTTCCACTATATTTATCTACAGAATCACCAACACAAACCTTTAAATCCACTTGTTTTCCTGGCTTATAGGCAATGACTTTCTCTGTATCTGCTACAATTATACAAGCATCTTCTGGATAGGTTACCTGGTAAAAATCGATTGAGTCTATGATTGCCTGCAGCTTTGCATGCATTGTCTTTTCCCCTTCCCCATTCACACGATTAAGGTACATCCATCATATAAGGTAATTGAAAGAGTCATATCAATAAAATATTCTCCCTCTTTATCGTGCTGGATGGAACCATTATTATACTGAAATACCTCAGTTTAACTATAGCATGACACCTTTAAAAAGACACCACTGAGCAGAGGTGTCTTTAGCATTAATTATGTTTTTTTCAATAATTCTACATATTTTTCCGCTGTCCTTATCTCAACAGTTAAAAAATTTTTTCCATAAATAGATTGGATTAAAAACGGGACATCACTTGTATTATGAAACCTAAAATCTAAGCCTCCATAGGATACCGTAGCATCCCTTCCCTTTGGAACATAGCCAACATCTAATGAATGATGATGACGTTCCACAAATTTTATTGGTAACTGATCTACTGCATTAAATAAAGTTGATGAGGTTTGGCAAACACCACCACCAATGCCCATCACCAGCTTCTTATTTATAATTTCTGGTGCAGGCTGATAACCATTCTCCTCATCCCTTGGTCCAACAACGGTGTTAAATGAAAAATAATCCCCGCTTCCAACAATGACATTGTGAATCGCTTTTGCAGATAATTCGATGTTTTTATTTCTTCCTCCATCAGCATTATTAAAATAAGTGGTATAGGATGCAACAACGGTTTCCGCCAAATAAGGAATATCTTCCAGATAATAACCGCTTTCTGTTATATAAAGTGGCATCATGACTTTACCACCAGATGCTGAAGCCTCTAATATTCTATCTACCAATTCTTTTTCTTTTAAAACTATCAAAGGACTACCCTTTATTATTTTTCCGTTATCATCCATCCTATCAAGTATCATGCGCTGATCATAGCCAACTGTATCTCCATTTCCTCTTGCCAGCACTTTTGCCAATTGTTCAATTTCCTTTGTATAAGATGGTACATCGCTTTCATAACCCATTTCATTTGGAGAAATTGTTTGTATAACCGCATTTGTGGAGGGATCAACAATTTCCACAACAGTCTCCAATTGTTGCTTTTGCTCATAAGTAACAGCCTGTTTGTTTTCCTTTTGTTCCTGCTCTAAATCTTGCACTTCTTGCTCTTGTTGTTTCTCATTCTCCGATTTTCCTTGACAGCCGAATAATCCAATTGTGCATAACATAAACAGTGCGACCATCCACTGTTTTTTCAATAGCAAGCACCTACCTCTAACGTTATAGTACAGAAACATCTTATTCGTTTGACAATGATAGTGTGTTGCTTTTTGTACATTTTTATTTATTTTCATAAATGAACCGCTCCTGCTTCAGATAGCAGAGAATGGTAAACATTTGTGTTCAGTAGTTGCCATCCTTCATATGTCCTACGCCTATTTGCGTAACTTTTATTGAGAATTTAGCTCTATGACCAGCACTATTCATCCATGCTTTCACAACATCGCTTACTATTTTGCTTTGTAACATCGTTGCTATATGATTGTAATTAGCAAAATGACTAATATTTATTTAAATAAAAACGATTATTCGTATTTTACATAACTCTTTTTTGATAGAGCCGATAAATTAACACAATATAAAGCCAATCATAAAAAAGAGTCGCAAGTGAAATAATGGTAATCAAGGGAGTTCGAAAGTACATATAAAAGCCTACTGCTGCAAATATAGTACCAATCATTTTACAAACTGCTATGCCCATCGATTGACCATTGAGATTTCCTCGTTGTAGTAATAAGGCAATAAACAGCCCTGACATCATCAGATTTTGTGAAAATGCAGCATATTTTCCCGCTATATCATTGAATTCATGCATCATTGCTAAAATAATGAAAAAACATGCACCGAGCGTTATAAAAAATGATGCATAGAATATTTTACCAGGAATTAATTTTTGATATTCTTTATGACCATATTTTAAATATTGCATCACTATAATGATGTCTAATAAAAACCAAAGGAAGGTAATCATTCTTTGGAGATCATTTTGTGGGTACATAAAGGCAAAGATAAATTCCCATGAAATATTGGCACAAATGGCGGCCATTGGCATACCATACTTCTTATCCTGGAATCCCTGTTTGATAATGAGTATATATGTAATAATCCAAAATAGACCCATGCCTAATTGACAAATTAATAAAAACTTTTCTTGAGCCATTAATTTAACACTCCCTCTATATTTTATTCTTCGATACTATATGTGAAGAAATCTATTTTTTATGTCTAAAAATACAATAGAAGGGTATGAGTATTAAGTGCCTATACATTCACAACTCAATTCTATATAGTAAGACGAGGTGATGATATGAAAACAAAAATTTATGTTGATAATGCCCCTTTTATTGCTGGTATTACCTTAAAAGATTGGCACGAGCTAGAACAAAATAATACGGCATTGCATACTTGTGTGAATATAGCGGATGTGCTTGAAAATCGCAAAAATTTAGCAGCTTCGTTGCAATGTGACCTCAATCATTTTGTCTGCATGCAGCAAACGCATAGTGCTAATTTTTATTGTGTTACAGCCTCCGATAAAGGACTAGGAGCTGAACAATTGGATACCGCCATTGCGAATACTGATGCACTTTACACACGTGAGCCAAATCTACTTTTATGTAGCTTTACTGCCGATTGTGTACCAGTTATTTTTTATAATGAAGTCAATGGGCTGATTGGTGTCGTGCATTCAGGCTGGCAAGGGACCGTCAAGGAAGTGACATTGAAGCTTTTCCAGCATTTAATCGAGCAGGAGCATTGTCAGCCACAAGATTTTTATGTACAAATCGGTATGGCGCTGAGTCAACAAAAATTTGAAGTTGATACAGATGTCTATGATAAATTCCATAATTTAGGATACGCTGAAGATTTTATGTATTTTAATGCTCAAACCAATAAATATCATATTGATAATCAACAAACCGTCAAAAAACAATGTGAGCTTGCGGGTATTCCTTCTAAGCAGATTGACATTGATGCAACCTGCACATATCTTAGCCCAAATGGTTTTTCCTATCGCGAAGACAAACAAGCCGGCAGACATTTAAGCTTTATTATGCGAAAAGAACAATAATTAAAAGGGACAATCCACAATTGATTGTCCCTACTCTATTTATAATAAGATCATTTTTCAAATAATATCTAGGGGAGCTCCTATAAGACACCCTCTTCTCACTGCTCATGACGGTTTTTGCCAATGCCAAATACATAATAGCTTATCGTCACTAAAGTTAAGAACATAATTCCTACGATTAATGAAACACGTGTATCATCATTAAACCACATTCCAATTAGTACCATTACTAAAAAAGCAATTGTTAAATAGTTTGTAATCGGAGCAAATGGCATTTTGAACGGGTGCTTAGATAGCTTTGTACCATGTGTTTTTCTGAATCCTATCTGACTGATTAAAATAATAAACCAAGGTACCATTCCTGGTAAAACACTTGCGCTATAAACATAGACAAATAAATTTTCTGGCGCCAAATAGCTTAAGATTACACCAATCACTAGACCTACTAAAACACCTGCCGTCCCGAATAATGGTACCCCATTATGAGAAAGCTTGGCAAAAAACTTCGGAGCTTGTCCATTCATAGCCAATGTATACAACATTCGACCTGCACTGTATATCCCACTATTACAGCCCGACATTGCTGCTGTAATGACGACAAAATTAATAATTCCAGCCGCTGCTGTGATACCTACCTTAGCAAACGTAGCCACAAATGGGCTACCAATTGTCCCCAACTCATTCCATGGATAGACAGTCACAATAACAAAAATGGCACCAATATAGAAGATTAAAATACGCCAAATAATACTTTGAATCGCATTTGTAATCGTTTTTTGAGGATTTTTCGCCTCTCCAGCTGTTATACCAATTAACTCGACTCCTTGATAGGCAGCAACCACTAATGATAAGGCGAAGAAAAAGCCTGTCCAGCCACCTGTAAAGAAACCTCCATGATCCCATAGATTAGATAGCCCAATAGCAATGCCATCATTACCTAGACCAAAGAAAATTAGCCCGATTCCTGCGATAATCATTAAAATAATTGTAACAATTTTTATCATCGCAAACCAAAATTCAAACTCACCAAACGATTTTACTGAAATAAAGTTAGCGACACCTAAAATTATCATTGCAATAAATCCTGGAATCCATGCTGGCAAATTTGGATACCAGTATTGCATATAAGTACCTACTGCAATGATTTCCGACATACCAACAATAATCCACTGAAACCAGTTACTCCATGCTGTTAAATAACCTGCTAACGGATGAATGTATTTATAGCCAAATGTTGCGAAAGAGCCTGTGCTTGGCTCCTTATAAAGCATCTCTCCCATAGCCCGCATAATAAAAAAGATAAAGATACCTGCTATAGCATAGGCAAGAAGCACAGAGGGACCTGTCCACTGAATAGCACTAGCTGAACCCATGAATAGACCAACGCCAATTGTACCGCCTAGCGCAATCATTTGGATATGGCGTGCCTCTAACCCTCTCTTTAATTCTTTGTTTACCACTCGAATAACGCCTCTTTCTTTGATGTTTTTCTAAGTTGAATACTTTTTCTATAATAATAAATACATCCTAAAAATACAATTGTATTTTTAGGAAAAACATATATAAGTCTAAAATTAAAAAAGCATGAATCCGATTCAATACCGAAATCATGCTTAACTATTAAGGGGAAACTTTATAAAGATTTTCTATTTGGGTCAAAAAATAATATAATTATATTATTTCCTAAAAATAATAGAAACAACTAATACACTAACATTTTTTTATTTATTGTAACAATGTTTGCTCTTGAAGTTTGGCTGAAAAGTATTTACGGGCATCCGCTGTTAGAATTTGTAGCAACACAACTTCCTCCTGACGTGCAAACTCTACAAACATTCCACTTAAATTTTCATACACATATTTAATTTTGTAGCCGCTATCTAAAAAATCATCTATTTTTTCAATCTCATCAGTGCTTTGTAAATGTTCTGACATGCCATCACCTCGTCCTCTCTGTTGTCTTATTTATTCAGAACCTTTTATTTCTAATAGCGGATCCGTTGTTTCCACAATATCATCCTCACTAGATTCAACTGTTGGTGTAGGCATTTGAGGCTGGGTGAAAGGCTCATCCAAATTACGCCCAACTGTTATCCCTAAATATTTTGCATCATTTGGATCCTCTATTTCTGCTTGAGGATATTTTTTAAACCACCAATACTTTGCTAACACATAATAAACGAAAGCACCTACAAAAAAACCAACTAATGACGAATAGGTTGAGAAGATATTTGCTACTGCACCACCAATTACCCAGGCAATCAAACCAGCCATATTAAATCCATTGAAATATTTAAACTGCCCCTCTAACTCATAAAGTGCCTTCACATCCACACGACGTTTACGGATTAAATAATAATCAGCAAATAAAATACCAACTATTGCAGTTAAAATACCACCTATAATTAATAGGACATTTACCATCACATCAAATAAGCTCCATGGTTGTGCGAGAATACCGATGATTCCAGCGATAACAACCCCTACCCAGAACGGTACTTTTGGTCCGCCAATATTGGAAAAAATAGTGGCTGCAGGCACTACATTAGCAGAGGTATTTGTCGACCATTGTGCTAACACAATCATTAATAATAAGATGCCTAATATAAATCCACTTGCACTTTGCTGTAAAGCATTGATGGGATCAGCCGAGGCAACAGCCATATAGCATACTGCTCCTATTGTGACAATAAATGTGTTTGTAATCGGCATAACAATTAGTGAACCAACAAGCTGTGTTTTATTCCGTTTGAACCAGTTACGCTCATTTTTAGGTGCTTTAAAGTATCTTGATAATGAGGGCATATCAGCCGCCAGTGTTGCCCAAAAGCCCATATTTGCCATCACAACCACCATAAAGGCAGTAAAGGCGGCAAAGCCTGTTGTTGGGGCTTCTACCCACGTCCAAATATTTTTCCCTTGAGATGTTGCATTATCTGCCAATGTGTAATACATCCAACAGGAAATTAAAATAATGACAGGGGCTGCTAAATCAGCAAAGCGCTCAATGGATTTAATGCCCAGAGATGTATTAAAAAGCTGAAGTGCTGCAAACACTAGGAAACAGATAAACCAATTATCAAAACCAAAAAGTAAATTTAAAATACCGTTAATTGCTAATGCCCCAAAATACGTATTAAGTCCAAACCAACAGGCAGCTGTAACGCCACGAACGAGGGAAGGTACATGGGTGCCAAATGTACCGAATGGTGCGCGCATATAGACAGGAAAGGAAAGCCCATGTTCTATACCAATATCACCTATTAACGTCATAAAGACACCGATTAAACAAGAGCCTATCAATGTTGCTAAAATTACCATTGGCAATGGTAAGTTAATAATTGCTGATCCACCAATTGCAAAAGCCGCTAATACAATGGCCATTCCGATCCAAATTACCGCAAAACCAAATGTTCCAATATTTCTTTGTTGATGTGTCACTGGAAGTAAATCTGGGGATTTTAAATAATTCCCTTCACGTTCCATTCTGTTTCTCTCCTTTTTTCTCTAATTTCCGTGACAACTTACATGAGGTTAATCCTTCCTTCAACTATAGGGTTGCAGGAAGGTGGAATTTAGTTTATCCCGCATAAATGTGTAGTAAATGCCCTTACTAAAAACCTTTAGGATTATTTCGCAAGACTACTAATCAGCGTTTGACGTTGATTCCATGTCATTGGCGGAATGGTTGATTTTCGTTCCACCATTGTAATAGCACTTTCTACTGGGCAAACAATAGAGCATAAATTACAGCCTACACAATCCTCCTCTCGAACTTTTAACATTGGGCGACCATCCTCTGTATAGAGGTCAATACATTGATGTGATGTATCCTCACAAGCAATATGACACTTATTGCAATTAATACACACATCATTATTAATTTCGGCGACAATTTTATAATTTAAGTCTAAATCACCCCAGTTAGAATATCTTAGAACGGAGCGACCAACTAAATCCATCACTGAAGCTAGACCTTTATCATCTAAATAATTATTTAGACCATCAATCATATCCTCAACAATACTAAATCCATGGTGCATTGCTGCTGTACAAACCTGTACCCCTGTCGCACCCATTAAAATAAATTCAGCTGCATCCTGCCAATTAGAGATTCCACCAATACCTGAAATCGGAACATTGACTAAAGGATTGCGCGCACACTCTGCAACCATATTAAGTGCAATTGGTTTAACTGCAGGTCCACAATAACCACCATGTGCACCCTTACCTGCTACATGAGGTACTGTATTCCAAGAATCTAAATCAACACCTGCTAAACTGTTAATCGTATTAATCATACTGACTGCATCTGCTCCACCTCTTGTCGCCGCCTCCGCCGTTACAGTAATATCCGTAATGTTTGGCGTTAGCTTAACAATCACAGGTGTACGTGCCGCTTCCTTTACCCAGTACGTTTGCTTTTCCACCAATTCAGGGACTTGACCAGAGGCAGAACCCATGCCTCGTTCTGCCATCCCATGTGGACAACCAAAGTTAAGCTCAAGACCATCAACCCCCACATCTTCTACACGCTTCACAATTTCATGCCACTTCTCCTGCTTTGGCTCCACCATTAAGGAGGCAATAATTGCGTGATTAGGAAATTTCTTTTTCGTGTCATAGATTTCTTGTAAATTTACTTCTAATGGTCGATCCGTAATTAATTCGATATTATTAAAGCCTGCCACACGTTGACCATTAAAACTGACAGCGGCAAAACGGGATGACACATTTAAAATCGGTTCTCCTAACGTCTTCCAAACAGCACCGCCCCAGCCTGCTTCAAATGCACGCTGTACTTGATAACCCGAATTTGTCGGTGGTGCGGATGCTAGCCAAAATGGATTCGGCGATTGGATGCCCGCTAAATTAATTTGTAAGTCTGCCATGTAAGTTCCCCCTTTATGCAATCTCACTTGGTTTTCTTAAACGTTCATGAATCTTGTATGCTGCATCTTTCCCTTGCTGCACAGCGGTCACCACCATCGCTTCACCCTGTCCATTGCCAAAGACAACATCTCCACAGGCAAATACTTTGTCATTGGACGTTTGCATTGTCGTCTCATCTATATCGACGACCCCATTTGTATTCGCTAAACCGAATGCTTCAATTAATGAAACAAAACGAGTTTGCCCAATGGCTTTAATGACAGCATCTACTTCAATGATAAAATTAGAATTCTTCACTTCCTCTGGTCTTTGACGACCATCAGGCCCTGCCTCACCAAGCTTCATTTTCACACATTCAATGCCTATCACATGGCCTGCTTCATTGCCAATAATTTTCTTTGGTGCCGTCAACCATTTAAATTCCACACCATCCTGCTTGGCAAATTCATATTCAAATTTGTAGGCAGTCATTTCTTTTTGTGTTCTGCGATAAAGAATTTGTACATTTTCTGCTCCTAATCGCACCGCACTTGTAGCACCATCAATCGCTGTATTTCCAGCACCAATAACAGCTACTTTTTTCCCAACGATGTCATTTGTAAGCGGTCCCATTTTTGTTTTTCGAACAAACTCAATCGCATCATGCACACCTTCTAAATCTTCCCCTTCAATGCCCAGATTCGGTACAGCCCCCATACCGACAGCTAAAATGACACTGTCATATTGTGCCAAAATTTCATCTGCAGAAATATCCACACCAACAGCTGTATTCGTTTGAATATTCACACCAAGCTGTTCAATTTGCTCCACTTCCCAATCCACCACTTCATTAGGCAAACGGAATGCAACAATACCATAGCTTCCCAGACCACCAGCCTTTGCTTCTGCCTCATAGATTGTTACCTGGTAGCCTAAGCGACCAAGCTCACGTGCTGCCGATAAACCAGCAGGACCCGCCCCAATGATGGCTACTTTCTGTCCGTTATTTTGCCCTGACTTAAATAGCTGTGTATTGGTTTCCATCGCCCAATCTGTTGCATAACGCTGTAACTCTCCAATTTTAATTGGCTTTGTAGAAGAATTTAAGACACACGCCCCTTCACATAATTCCTCCGTTGGACAAACCCTTGCACAGCTTGCACCAATAGGATTTGCTTCTAATATAGTCGTAGCAGAACCCTTCATATTACCAGATGCAATTTTTTTTATGAAATTTGGGATTTGAATGCTTGTTGGACAAGCTTTAATACATGGTGCATCGTAGCAATACAGACAACGGTTGGCTTCCTCAATAGCCTCATTCTTTGTCATTTTGCTTTTTAATTCCATAAAATTACGTCTAAGCTGCATGGTCATTGCATTTTCTTGATTCGGAACCATTTCCACATCCCCCTCATGAGAGCATTTTTTCCGTACACCAATTACTAGACCGATTGCTTTGCTCTCCACCCAAAGCAATCGGTCCTATACTGAAGGAAGCTACATGTTAAGTGCTTCCGCAGCTACTGTTTTTAATGGACGTTTAATATATTGGCCGCTACCTAGTACCCCGACAAATTCTTTATTTTTAATGACATATTCCCCACGTACTAGTACGCTAACTGGCTCACCTGTAACGTCCCAGCCTTCATATGGGTTATAGTCCACATTCATGTGATGTGTTTTAGCAGAAATTTGGCGTTTTGCCTCAGGGTCAAAAATGACAATATCCGCATCAGAACCGATAGCAATCGTTCCTTTTTGCGGGAATAACCCAAATATTTTAGCTGCACTTGTAGAAATCATATCAACAAATTCATGGATTGTAATTCTACCTTTTGCGACACCTTCCGAATATAAAATACTAAAGCGATCCTCAATGAATGGCCCACCGTTTGGAATTTTTGAGAAATCATTTAAGCCTAGCTGTTTTTTACCCTTAAAGCTAAAAGAGCATTGGTCAGAGCCAATTGTCTGTAGCTGCTTGGCCTTTAATGCATTCCATAAATGTTCTTGATGGTATTTCGGACGAAGAGGTGGTGACCAAACATATTTTGCTCCCTCAAAGCCTGGCTGCGCTAAAGCTGATTGATCGAGTGTTAAATATGGTGGACATGTTTCACCATAGACGTCATACCCTTTTTCACGAGCAGCAATAATTTCATCTACCGCTTCTTTGCATGTTACATGTACCACATATAGCTTCGCTCCAGCTATATGTGCTAATTCGATGGCACGCTTTGTCGCCTCACCCTCTAATTCGGCTGGTCGAGTCAGTGCATGATAAATCGGTTCTTTATGTCCCGCACGTCTTGCTTCCTCGACAAGCTCATCAATGACAGAGCCATTCTCACAATGCACCATGACCACTGCGCCAAGATCTTTGGCAATTTTAAAGGCTTTAAATAGTGTACGATCTGTCGCTTGAAATTCTTTTGCATAGGCCATAAAGACTTTTACAGAGGTTATGCCCTCCTGCTCCAATAATTGTGGTAATTCGGCTTCGGTTTCAGGTGTTAAATCACCAATCATCAGATGGAACCCATAGTCAATCGCTGACTTTCCTTTGGCCTTGTCATGCCATTTTTCCACGGCTGCTGATAATTTTTCCTCACCTGCTGTTAAACAAAAATCTAAAATAGTGGTTGTCCCACCAAAGGCCGCCGCAATCGTACCTGATTTCCAATCATCATCTGTCACCGTATTATTGAATGGCATATCTAAATGCGTATGCGGATCAATGCCACCAGGTAACACGATTTTACCAGTGGCATCAATAATTTCAGCGCCATCATCGGCTAAATGTTGTCCAATTTGAATAATTTTTCCGTTGTCAATTAAAATATCAGCCTCAAATACATCCGCGGCAGTAACCACTCGCCCACCTTTAATAATTTTTTTCACAGTGCTCCTCACCCTTCTTACAAAATGGAGATTGCTTGATTTTTTAATGCAATGTATAGGTTTCATCCATACTAAATTTTGTTTGTAGCGTTAGAACTGTTTCTAGTAAAATATCAGCTCCCTTAGCACAATCCTCAAAGCTCGTTCTTTCCTCCTCACAATGACTTCTCCCTTGAATACTTGGAACAAAAATCATTGCGGAAGGGGTCATACTAGCCATATACTGGGCATCATGTCCTGCTCCACTAAACATACGATGAGCAGAATAACCAAAGCTCTGACAGGCACTTTCTACCTCGTTACAAATTGCTGCATCAAAATATACCGTATCCCTACCCCAAAGCTTAACCGGTCGAATGCTACAGCCCTCTACCGTTGTCGGAAGAGTTTTAAGGATATCTTCAACCCGCTGCATTACCTCTGCCTTTTGATGGCGTGAATCAATGGTAAATGTCACTGTATTTGGAATTACTGTATGAATATTTGGTGAGACATTCATGCGGCCAAAGGTATAAACGAGTTGTTCATCAATTTTTCCTAACTGGTCATGTAACTCTGTTATAATTGTGGATGCAACAAGCATTGGATCTTGCCGCATGGACATCGGGGTAGTACCAGCATGGTTGGATTGCCCGGTAACGGTAATTTCATAGCAAACCATTCCAAGTACTCCCTCAACAACACCAATTTCATGCTTCATTGCCTCCAATACAGGCCCTTGCTCTATATGCAACTCTAAATAGACAAGCGCTTCATTCAGACGATTTTCTTGCTCTCCCTCATAGCCACTTGCTCGTAATGCTTCCTCAAAGCGAATTCCATTTTTATCAGTGGATTGTAGCATCTTTTCTTTCTCAAATTTTGATGTAATGACACCAGAGCTCATCATCGCAGGATCGAAACGAGCGCCTTCCTCATTTGTAAAATTAACAATCATAAGTGGAATGTCTAGCTCAATATCGTTTTCCTTAATTGTTCGAATGGCCTCAATAGCTGTTAATACCCCTAACACACCATCAAATTTCCCCCCTTTTTCTACTGAATCTAAATGTGATCCCAACACAATTGGTGGAACATCCTTTTTTCCTGGTAGAACCCCATAAATATTTCCCATATCATCTATCTTTATTTCCATCCCTAATTCTTCACAACATTCACAAAAATAGTTTCGTGCTAAAACATCTTCATTTGAAAGAGACAAACGGGTTACGCCACCATTTTCAGTAGCTCCAAATTGACTAAATTGTTCAATTAACTCTTGCAATCTTCTACTATTACACTTATACATATGCAAGTCCTCTCTTTCACAGTAGTTAATAAACATTCTAAAATAGATAAAAATTGAGAGATATAGATAGAAAACTAAAAAAATCTGTGCATCTGCACATGATATATGGTAAGTTATGTTCATAATTAAGGGGGGAAAATATGGGGACGATTCGCAAAATTGTAGAGGGAGTTCAATTCCCAATGCTCACATTAGTAGCTGGCCATAGCGGAACGTATCGAAGAGTGACTGGGATTAACGTCGTAGAGAGTAGCGATTTAATTATGTTTTGCAGACCTAATGAATTAGTTGTCACTACAGGTATTAATTTATCTTTACAGGGAGAATCCTTAGAACAGCTTGTTCAACTAGCATTCTCTAAAAAAGTAGCAGGTTTTATCATAAACCTTGGTCCTTACATTCCAAATATACCAGAATCAGTCATCACTTTTGCCAATGAACATGATTTCCCTATTTTTCAAATGTCATGGAGTTATCGGATTGCCGATTTACTCAAAACAACCTTTCAATTTATTGCCAATCAACAGCAAGAACTTTCAATGGAAGAAAAGGTCCTTTACAACTTACTTTTTCACTACAAGGACAACGACAACAGGCTGAAGGATCAATTATTACAGTTAGGATTTCCACAGGGTAGAGAGCTAGCTATTATCTCTTGTACAACCATTGGAGGACAGGCTAGTATTGATCGCTATGAGGTCATCCTTCAATTTGCATTTCAAAATAAATATCAACGCTTTCTAAAACTAAAGCATAAAAATCACCTCATCTTTCTTATCGATAAAGCACAAATTCATACATCAAATACACCCTTCTCAAAAATAGTGGAAGAAATCTACGAAAAAATCACACTAAAAAATGGTTACTTAGATCTTTTTATTGGTAAAGGAAACTACTATAAAGAGCTTGATAATGTCTACAAAAGTTACGAAGAAGCCTTAACGGTGACTCAATTAGCCAAACTTCATAACAATCGTTTCTTATACAAATATAAGGAAATTGGTGCCTATCAAATTATCATGGCTGTACAAAATCAAACGTTAATTAAATCGTTTAACGAAGACATCTTAGGTCAGCTCTATCGCTACGACGACTTGCATGACACGGATTATGTACAATTTTTACGTATTTTTCTTGAGGAGAATGGTAGTACTAGTAAGATTAGTGAACGTCAATTTATCCACAGAAATACAGTTCTGTACAAAATAAAAAAAATAGAAACACTATTAGATATGGATTTAAGCAATCCATTTACAAAAACAAATCTCTATATCGCATTTTTAATTGAGGATGTACTAGCACACCAATAACATTGGATTTTCAATCAATAGACCCCTTCTAAATCATTCTATGTATTCATATAAAGTACAAATGGGTGGACTATGTATGTTGTTGCCTCCTATAAATGCATGCTTGAAAGGAGTAAGTTAGCGTCCCAATGTAACAAGTCGAAATTGCTATGTCAAGAATGAGCAGTATGTAGCGTTGTTTATAAAAACCATCTAATTTAAGGAAAAGATGAATTTAGTTGCACGCTCTAACGGGATAGGCTTTTTATCGGGGGGAAATATACCGCTTCCTTAAAGACGCTACTTTCTTAAACAAATTTCTGGAGGTTTTGAATGGTAAGAAATACCGAAGTAAAGGAATTAGGTCACTTTATTAATGGTAAGGTTGTTGTAGGTAAAAGTGGTCGCTTTTCAGATGTATACAATCCCAGTTCAGGTATTGTTATTGCAAAGGTTCCGCTAGCCACTAAGGGGGTAGTAAAAGAGGCAATGTACGCTGCTCAAAAGGCTTTCCCAGCATGGCTCACCCTATATACTGGAAAACGTGCTGAAATTATTCTCAAATTCCAACAATTACTAACTGATCGTATGGATGCCTTAATGAACATGATATGTAAAGAAAGCGGAAAGACCCTTATTTGTTCAACACCTGTTGCTGATATCATTTATACGACAAGGTTACAGCTTTAGGCAGCGGTAATAATATGGTTGTCTTGCCAGACGCAGATTTAGAACAGGCTGCAAATGCATTTTTAGGTGCTACCTATGGAGTTGCCTCTCAACGCTTATGGCGATGCCTGTGGGTGAGGAGACGGCTAATAAGCTTTCCGAAAAATGGCTTGAACAAGACAATGAATCTGCTTCATCTTTCGCCTTTCCAAAATAATCATTAAAGCAAGGCGTAAGCTGCTCTTCTGCTTACGCCCTGTCTAGCGCAAAAAACTGACGAACCAAATTGGTCACCAGTTTTTAAATCGCGATTACTTTTTGTTTTTAGACTTATTGGTAGGCTCTTTTTTTTCTACTTTCTTCACTTCAGTTGTTTCTACTTCAGTGAAATCCGCTTCTTCGCCAGCCTCCATACCGTAACTTGGATTTCTGTCTATACGAGTATGCGGATCAAAGTCTTCATCCTCCTCAAAACGCTTCATAAGAATCGGTATGGTTATGATTCCGGCTATCCCGACTAATGCATAAATCCATCTTGATAATACTGCCGTTTGCCCACCGAACAAATAAGCTACTAAATCGAACCTAAAGAATCCTATGAGTCCCCAGTTGATGGCACCAATAATGACTAACACTAAGGCAATTCTATAAACTACGCTCACCTCTACACCTCCTTCATTTGTAATAAGAAGCCCGGATTGCTTCTAGACAAAAAAGTCCAGAAAAACTGTCATAACAGAGATAAAACTACAAATACTGATTGTAATCAAATCGCTTATTTTGACGGTCTTATTTTTTGCAATAACCGCTGTTTTATACAAAGGGCATTAGTTCTTACAACAAAGATAGGTATAAAGTTTTTTCGTTTAAAGAATTTCCTAGAATTTAGAAGTTATTTTGGATTCAGATGTGAGTTTTCGTGCTGAAGTAGCCACTCTTTTCTCCACAGCCCACCTTCATAGCCTGTTAATGTTCCATTTGAGCCTATTATGCGATGACAAGGGACAACGATACTCAATTTATTTTTGCCATTTGCACTACCCACAGCTCTTACCGCTTTTTCATTGCCAATTGAAACAGCAATGTCTTTATAGCTTGCTGTTTCACCATAAACAATATTTGTTAAGACATTCCATACATTTTTTTGAAAGACGGTTCCCTCAAAATCATAGGGAAAGTTAAATTCTTGACGCTCACCCATAAAATACTCATGTAATTGATGATGGCATTCAACCAAGATCTGCGGTGTATCTTTATGAGGGACATTTATAAGCTGCCCCTGCTCTGAAAACATAATAGAAACTATATGTGTGGCTGTTCCCTCTATTTCAAGTATGCCAATAGGCGATTGATAATCTAATTTATAGCGTTTCATCATATAAAGACCTCCATAAATAGAAGGTGGCATATGCCTGCCAGCCTGTCCAATGCATGGCGTAACTAGTGATTTCTTCAATTGTTGGCTTCTGATTTAGTGCTAATTGCCTTTTTAAAGCATTATGAAGTCCCACATCTGCTATGGGAAATGACTCTGGTTGCAGTAAGCATTTCATGAGCACATAGTCAGCTGTCCAGGCACCGACTCCCCTAATCGATACTAAACATTTTTTCATTTCATCATAGGTTGCTTTTATAAGCAATTTTTCTTTCGATAATTGTCCAATGGCCATCATCTTAGCGATATCGATAATATACTCTGATTTTCTATGGGTAAACTGTAATTGACGTAAATCATCCACCTGGATTGTCGAAATTCTTTCGGGCAATGGGAATAGCCAGTAGGTTTCTCCCTTAAACATCACACTTTCCCCAAATTGCTCCACAAATCTTCTCTTTAATGAGTATGCAAATGTTAAGTTAATTTGTTGTCCACTAATTGCCCAAACGAGTGCCTCAAATAAATCCGGCATGCCAATTATACGTAGTCCATAATAGTTTTGTACAAGAGGCTTCAATATACTATCCTCTTTAGCCATTTCATAAAAACTGCTCAAATCCTTTTCTAAATCAAACCATGCCCAAATATACCGAGCAATTTCTTCGTGACTTCCTTCAGATGGAACATGCATAGGAAACTCGACTTTGATTGAGTTTGATTGTAATTTAATTTGACATAAAATCGGTAGTCCATTTATTTTCAGCAATTTAAATAAATATCCATCCTTTATCCGATGCAGCACTTCCTGATTAGACCTTTTTAAGAAAATTAAACACTCTTCTGTATTGAATTCTTTTGGTGGATAAATCTCTATAAATTCTTTTTGGCTGATCCAATTCATCCTCTTCGCTCCTTTTCACGAAACTCACTAGGAGAGCATTGCTTCACATTTCGAAACACTTTATAAAAGTTTGAGGGACTTTGAAAGCCCGCCTCATAGCAAATTTCAAGATTAGAATAGCATGAGCTTTTTAAAAGGCAGGCAGCCTTATCTATTCGGATCTTTGCTAAATAACTACGAGGTGTTTCCCCAGTTTCTTGCTTAAATAGGCGTTCTAGATGAAATGGACTGATCCCGATATGATTCGCAATATCCTGCAAGGTTAGTCTTTGTTTATACCCATTGATTAAGTAGGCTAGTACATCTTTAATGAGCTGTGCATGGGGGGGAATGCTCAATCTCAGGCTTGCACCTTTTACATGCTCGAAAACCAGCGTTTTCAACCTTTTGTCTATCATCATAAAATTCTACATTTATTTTTTTGGGCTTTCTCGATTTACACGAGGGGCGACAGTAAATTTTAGTGGTTTTTACAGCCGTATAAAAGAGGCCGTCATACGTTTGATCACACCCAATAATTTTTTCCCACTTTTCATCAAATGAAAGGTTAATTTTCGTGCCCACTACATCCTTCCCCCCTTTATGTTATTTTTCAAATAAGCAAGCTGTATTTTGCTCCTTCAGTATTTGGGAAGCATTCATTTTTAAATAGGCGATTATTTTATCTGATAATGCATTGCCGAAGCTAAATCGTTTAACCCCTATTTCATTTAGTTTATGACAATCCGTTAGTCCTGGTAAAGAAAGTAGATTAATAGGGGCATCTATATCGGAAATTATTCCCTTAATTTCCTCTATATCAACCAATCCAGGAATAAATATACCACTCGCTCCGCTCTCTACATAGAACTTAGCTCTTTCGATTGTTTCATTGAATGGTTCCAGCATCTGAAAATAAGTATCTATTCTAGCATTAATATAAAAATCATGATAACCTCGATTATCTAACATCATTCTCATTGCTTCTAGTAGGTGACAGTGCTCCTTTACACTTCGTAAGCCTTTTTGCCTTTTTAATGAATCCTCGATATTGATACCAGCAACACCGATATCTGCTGTTCTTAAGACATTTTCTAAAATGGTTCTCTGATCACTTCCATAACCTGCCTCAATATCTGCGGATACAGGTATTTTTACATTGTCTGTTATGGCTTTAATAATTGACAAGTGGTGATCAAAATCAATTAACTGACCATCTGCATATCCTAATGAGTTGGCAATGCCCCAACTTGTTGTACCAATTGCTTTGAACCCAGCTTCTTCTAATAATAATGCAGATAATAAATCCCAAGCATTTCCTAGTAATAAAAGCTCTCTGCCTGTATGTAGTCGATGGAATTCCTGAATTTTTGACATTTTGTAGCCTCCTAATATTATATTAGCCATCATATTATCAGGAAATATACATTCAACTCGACCTCAATCTTGCTCTTATGGTCTGTTCATCTTTATGTTTTCTTTTATTGTCGTTACTAACATATAATATATTTACATAAAAAACTGGATTGATAGTAATCAATTATGCCTTAGCATAATTACGTCTGGAGGCTTTAACTTCTTTTTGCGGATGTTTGGACATCTCTGAAAATGAGCTTAAATTCGCATTATCTCACCCTCCATAGAGGTGGGAGACTTCTGCTGTAAGAAGTTAAATTATTTGCAAACCTTCTAGCTATCAAAATGACAGGAGAAAAGCTGAATGATGAAAAATAGCTTGATATTTTATTTTTTAATCTCACTACTATTTTTGCCGATTTCGACAGGTCATGCAGCGGAGAAAACAGACCGTATTATTTTAGGACAGCATTATGATATTTTTCGTGATACTGCGAATAAAGCTACCATAGAAGATTTAATAAGTGGTACATATGACAAATCCTTTGTTGCGAGCCATCAAGACTATTTATTTTTTTGGCATACAAAGGATACAATTTGGCTAAAATTACCAACCAAAGAGTTAATAACGAATAAGCAGGATTACTGGATTGAGATAACTGATAAGCTGGATAATATTGAGCTATATCTAGTGAAAGAAGATGGTTCCTATCATGTACAAAAGAGGGGAATATCGAATATTGATGAACGAAACATTCAGTATCGCTCTACTATATTTCATATTAATGATCCATCTGTAAAAGAAATTTATCTAAAATTAGATGGGATTATGCCAATAAGTGTAATCTCTTATCTGTATACAACGGATAGCTTTATTAATAGTGTAATTGGCTATAAACATTTAACAGGAATCTTTTATGGCTTTCTATCTGCACTCCTAATCTATAATCTTTTTTTATACTTTTCTTTAAAGGAAAGGGCCTATTTATACTATGTATTATATATGTTTAGCTTTATTCTTTATCAAGCAACATTGAATTCTTTAGATATTGAATTAGTAGGGCAATTAGTACCTTCCTGGATTTTATTCAAATCCTTAGTCATTAGCGGTAATCTATTATTTTTGTTTATGCTGCTATTTTGCTTAGAATTTCTTGAATTAAAAAAATATTTACCAAAGTTTCATATGGTAGGAAAGCTCCTTTTAGGAATAACTTGTCTTTCCTTAATGGCTGTGTTTATCATTCCTGATGTTTCGATTGCTAATAATTTTACAACTACTTTTGCAGTAGTGGTCTTTGTATTTCTTTGGTTATGTGGATTGTTTGTATTGATAAAAGGTCAAAAAATGGCTAGATTTTATATGATCGGCTGGACTGTTTTGCTCGGCTCCGTCATTGTTCAGGCATTAGCCTTTTTAAATATGATTCCATTTCATCCACGTATTTTTGAGGATATTCCCGCCATTGGTGCCATGTTTGAATCCATATTTTTATCATTAGCTTTAGGCGATAAAATCAACATTATCAAAAAAGAGCATCAAGAAATGCAGCAGATACTGAATGAAACCCTGGAACATAAGGTGCAAGAACGAACGCAAGAACTCGAAAAGGCAAAGTTGGAGCTTGAACACTTGGCAAATACAGACCGACTTACACAAATTCCAAATCGGGTACGGTTAGATTGTGTTTTAGAAGAAGCATTTGAACATGCGCAACAGCAAGACATACCGTTATCCATTATTCTCCTAGATATTGATTATTTTAAAGCAGTAAATGATGAATTTGGCCATCAAGTAGGAGACATAGTATTAAAAGAAGCTGCTGGTCTTCTCCAAGCCAGCATTCGCGAACAAGATACCATTGGAAGATGGGGAGGCGAGGAATTTTTGGTCATTTGCCCCAATACAACACTTAAACAGGCCGTACAACTATCTGAAAAACTTCGTCAACACTTGGAAAATTATCAATTCTCTATCGTAAAACGAAAAACTGGTAGCTTTGGGGTAACAAGCTATGTCAAGGGCGATTCCCTTCACACTTTATTATCAAGATGTGATAAAGCATTATATCAAGCTAAGGAACATGGTCGAAACTGTGTAGAATTTTTAATGGATGATCCCCAGGTCTCCTCTCAGTAAAGGTCAAAAACCCTCCCTACCAACAACAATACAATATTCTTGCCCTCATCGGTGTCTGTGAGGGCAAGAATATTGTTATTAATGCCCAGAGAGTATAGAGTTCCTTCGATTTTTCAACGGCTATACCCGCTTTTTGATCGGCTCTCCCAGGTTTTTGATCAGCTTCCCCTACTTTCTAAACAAAAACTTCCATAAAAAAACCCCTTTTAGCAATGGACTAAAAGGGATTTTACTATTTATTTTTGCCAATGATTCAACTCTTTTAACAGCTCTGGTAGCTGCAATTTCTTTACATCAATTGGTGGTAAAGCTTTGATAAATTCCTTACCGTACGATTTAGTCGTAATGCGACGATCCAGTACAATAAAGGCTCCTTTATCTTGGGACGAGCGAATTAGACGGCCAAAGCCCTGTTTAAAGCGCATGATGGCTTCAGGTAATGATAACTCATTGAAGGAATTGTGACCCTGTGCGGTAATATGTTTTGCCCGTGCCTTAAATACAGGCTCTTCCGGAGAGGAGAATGGCAAACGTACCACAATAACTGATGCAAGCGCGTCTCCTGGCACATCCACGCCCTCCCAAAAGCTGTTGGTGCCAAAGAGGACAGCATGGCTAAACTTTTGGAATGACTTTAGGATTCGCATGCGACTGCCTCCAGATACGCCTTGTGCAAAGAGCATATAATCATCAAGAAGTTCGCTATCCTGAATCAACTCTACTGTTTTACGAAGCATTTCTTGTGCAGTAAAAAGGACAAAGCATCGTCCCTCTGTCATACGCACTGTTCGGGTAATCGCGTGGGCGACCGCTTCAATGTATTCATCCTGTGATACATGTTGAATATCTGGCATATCTGTGACAATAAAGGCTTTTGCGCCAGCATAATAAGCCGGGGGTGCTTGTAGCTTTGTTATTTTAACACGATCAGCAATACCAAGCTGCCGAGTCACAAATCGCTCATTACCTGGCACCGTTAACGTTCCTGAAGTCCAAATAATACTTGCCTGCTTACGCAATGGTGCAAGCACTTTTTCAATAATTGGCGTAACATTTGCTGGCTTTTTAAAGGCATGAAGACTGCCTGGAACACTTCGCACATCAAATTCTAGCCAAACAGAATTTTCAGTCTGAGGGGACAAGAAAATTTCTTCCCATTCAGCAATTTTCAGCTTCATTTCACGAATCCAATAATGCCACTCCGATAATAGATAAAGCTCATTATTATCCAATTGCTCAATATTATTCTCAAATATCTGCCCTACTTCTGCTGCTAAATCAAGCCACTGCTGTGTAAGCTTACTCACCTTTAATAGTGGTTCTTTAGCTAAAGGCACATCCTCTAAAAATAGGGTGTATTTGCTACTTGCCTGTTTACTTTTGATTTGTTGCTGCATTTGTAGAACAGCGCGCTGAACAGTTTCATCAAATGTACGTTGCAGGCGTATAAATTGCGTATCTAATCGCTGCAAGCTTTGCATAGGGACTCGCTGCCTTTTCTTAGCGGCTTGACTAAACTGCTGAAATAAAGCAGTTTCTTCCATTATACCTATTTGACCAAAAATATACTTCCATTGTGTATAAGAGAAGACAACTTCATCCTGCTGCATTGTAGCTTGTATAAATTGATGGGCCTCATCAATAATCCAGCCATCTATTTGAGTAAAAATTGGTGTTTGCCGTACTAAATCACTGAGCACCATAGAATGATTGGTCACAATGCAATCAGCTGTCTCACTATTTTTTAATGCTTGCTCATAGAAATCAAAGCCCCTTGTTTTCTCGTCAGGCATTTTACGGATTTTCTCGATAAATAATTGCCCTCCACCAGAAACATTGAGCTCACTCAGGACGCCAGTTTCTGTTTTTGTAAGCCAAACTAAAATCTGTAAAATTGTAAAAGTATCATCATAGGATTCATCTGCGTAGGCCATACATTGCTCAAAGCGTGCAATATCAATATAATGTTGCATCCCCTTTAAAACAGCAATATTGACTTTTGTACCAAGAATTTTTTCAATCTTTGGTAGCTCCTCCTCTACAAGCTGCTCCTGTAGGTGTGACGTATATGTGCTTATGGCAATTTTTTTATTCACAGCTTGAGCATATAAAATCGCAGGTAATAAATAGCCCACTGTTTTACCAATACCTGTGGAGGCTTCAATGACACATTCTGTTTGTGCATTCAAGGCTTGCCAAATCGTATCCATCATTTCAAATTGTGCAGGTCTTTCTTCAAAATTTGGCATAGCCTTTGCCATTAACACTGTTTTTTCAGCTGCTGTCTGTGGATAAGTTACAATTTCTGCCTGACTAGTATGCTGTTTTCGTCCATCACATATTGCTAAATTCCGGTAGTAGGAAACATTTTCATTCCCCGTTACATGCTGACGTTTAATTTGAAGAGCCTCAAAAAACAGTTGGGATACATTTGATTTTAATCTAAATGATCGTTTATGCATTTGCTCTAGCGTTAGCTGTGGAAGCGCGAGTAGCTCCTTCCAGCAGCATATAAAAAGTTCAGCCGTTGCCAAGGCATCATCATCAGCACGGTGTGCATTTGCTAATGGTATATTTAGATCTGCTGCTAAATCACCTAGCTTAAAGCTTAGTGACATTGGGAACAAGATTTTGGCAAGCTCAACCGTATCCATCTTTTTCCCCTGCCATTTTGGTAAGCCAGCACGCTTAAACTCTGCTTGTAAAAAGGATAAGTCAAAATCTGCATTATGCGCGACAAATACACACTCAGCAAGCAGTTCATATATGTAGTCGGCATGTGCCTCAAACGGCAATGCATCCTTTACATCCTTATCCGTAATATGCGTTAAATCCTGAATAAAAGGCGGAATGGCTTTACCAGGATTAATAAACTTTGTAAAGGTACGCTCAATTTGCCAATCTTTCATAATTACAATGGCGATTTGAATCATTCGATCCCCATTTGCTGGAGAATGACCAGTTGTCTCCAAATCAACAATTGCATATTTTTGACTTTCCATCATACATCTCAACTCACAGTTCACATTAGATAGATGAATTTTATCATATATTTAGTTTAGCAGCATCCCTTTGCCTTTTAAGAATAGGCATAAAAAAGAAGCATGCACAATTTGTACATGCTCCCTTTTATGCTACATCACGGTTGCCTCTGGCTCATGGGTAATCATTTCTTTAATCGAATTGCCCTCACCCATAATTGCCACTGTTGGCTTATGCTCTTTGGCCTCTTTATTATCTACATACACATAAGAAATAATAATGACAATATCTCCACGCTGTACTAGACGTGCTGCTGCTCCATTAACACAAATAACGCCCGATCCACGCTCTCCTGCAATAATATAAGTTTCAAAGCGTGCCCCATTGTTATTATTCACAACATGCACTTTTTCATTTGGAAGCATACCTACTGCATCTAAAATATCCTCATCAATTGTAATAGATCCAACATAGTTTAAATCTGCTTGTGTCACTGTTGCACGGTGGATTTTACTGTTCATCATCATTCTTAACATTTTATAATCCCTCTTTCACATTAAAGATACAATTATCAATTAAACGAGTGCTACCAATATAGACAGCCGTAGCTAATAATACTTGCTCAGTGTTAGCAGTGACTGGTGTTAAATCTGGATACGCTAACAGCTCCATGTAATCTATCTTGCCATGAGTCTTTGCAGCAATATGTGCTTTCGCTTTCATAAGAGCGGTCTCTGCGTCTCCATTTGTTAAGAAGCTATCACGGGCTAGCTGTAGTGCTTCATAAATGGCAGGTGCCTCCAAACGCTCTGCTTCATTTAAATAGACATTTCGAGAGGATTTTGCTAAGCCATCCTCCTCACGTACAATTGGAACGACTCTCATTTCTAACGGATAGTTAAAATTACGAACCATTGTAGCAATTAGAGCAACTTGCTGTGCATCCTTCTGACCGAAATATGCTTTTGTTGGTTGTACTAGGTGAAATAATTTTGATACGATCTGTAAAACGCCATCAAAATGCCCAGGACGACTCGCGCCACATAGAATGGTTGCTTGTTCACCCGCATGAATACGAATGCCACCATCATAGGGATACATCTCCTCAACACTTGGTGCGAAAACGATATCTACGCCTGCTGAAGCTGCCAATTCCGTATCTCGCGGCAGGTCTCGTGGATAGCTTTCAAAGTCTTCGTTTGGTCCAAATTGCGTTGGATTGACAAAAATACTCATTACAACTACATCATTTTCAGCACGAGCTGTCTTTGCAAGAGTTAAATGTCCCTCATGTAAGTAACCCATCGTTGGAACTAGGCCAATTGATTGTTGATCTCGTTTCCTTGCTTGGATTTCAGCAGTTAGTGCTTGAATCGTTGTGACTACTTTCATTACTTTACGCCCCCATATAGCTGATCCAGTGCTTCCTCTTTCATCGTGAAGAAATGCTTTGGCGCTGGGAATGTTCCAGCCTTCACTGCAGTTACATAATCTGCAATTCCACGACTTGCCTCGTTCCCCATATCACCAAAACGCTCTACAAATTTTGGTACATGATGGGAGCCGTAGCCGAGCATATCATGATAAACCAATACTTGCCCATCAGCCTCTACTCCTGCACCAATACCAATCGTTGGGATGATTAGATTAGCAGCTAGCAACTCTGTAAGCTGATGTGGAATACATTCGACAACAACTGCACAAGCTCCAGCCTCTTGGCATTTTTTTGCATCTTCTAATAACTTCGTTGCCTGCTCTGCGGTTTTACCCTGAACCTTATAGCCACCAAGTACTCCTGCTGATTGTGGCAGCAACCCTAAATGTGCTACTACTGGAATACCAGCTGATGTTAATTTACGTATTGCTGGTATAACCTCATCAGCCCCTTCTAACTTTAGTGCATCCGCACCCGTTTCCTGCATCATAAATACAGCCGTTTTCAACGTCTCGTTTACATCACCATGATAGGAACCAAACGGCATATCCACAACGACAAACGTATCCTTGGCACCACGGCGCACTGCTTTTGCATGATGAACCATATCTGCTACAGTGACTGGCATTGTGGAGTTATAGCCCAGCACCACCATTCCTAGTGAATCGCCCACTAGAATCATATCAACATCCGCTTCCTCCGCGAATCTTGCAGCAGGATAATCATATGCAGTTAGCATAACAATTTTTTCACCTGCTCCCTTCATCTTTAAAAAATCTGAAGTAGTTTTCATCATGTAGTCCTCCTTTTTTAAGGGAAGAAAACAGAAAAAAACCCTTCCGTTCCTAAATGGACAGAAGGGTAGTGTTTCGTTCATAGTCAAAATTACCTCCTAGATTGCAATATCCATAAGAGGCCGTAACTTGATTGATTTATAGGCATATTGAACATTTAATAGCCCGTATTCTGAATCAGGTTACATTTTTGAACGTTCGTTTTCTTCCGTCCCTGTCTCCAAAAGATCAAGGCAGATATTGATTAGAAATAGGTCTTACTTTTTGAAGGTGCCGTTCACAAAGGATACTGCCCTTCAGCACATACTATAACAGATTTTCCTACTAATCTTCAATTATTATTTTCTTATAATTACATTTACTTTGAGCTTACTATGGGAAAATTCTTTCGATAGGCTTCAAAAATGGCAAATAGAAGGAATGCCAATAAAAAGGTCCATAAGCCAGATGCCACATTTGTAACTGGAATAAAAACATCCCAAAGTGAATTAATGAAAGCATGGAAAATAATACAGAGAAAAATACTATTAGTGAAAAGATAAATAACGGTTAATAAAAAGGACAATGCCAAGGCTGTTAAAGTAAACCAAAGGAAGTTCATATTCATTTGATTAGAGCCCACGACAAACCATAATGGCAAATGCCAAATAGTCCAAATAGCACCTACCATAAATGTGCTGAGTAATGGAGACCATCTTTTTTGCAAAGTTGGCTGTAAAAAACCACGCCAGCCGATTTCCTCTAAACCCCCTCCAATGATCATAATTGGAAGTTCAATAAATGCTAGGTATAGTGGTTCTTCCATTACTGCTCCGCCCCAGAGAGTTGGTAAAAAGCAAGCGATAAATGCCAAGCCTATAACAAATATGTACCATGATAAAGGGTGTTTAGCATTTTTTATATTATGGACAAAAGAATGAAACTCTTCTTTCGTTGAATATTTCTTTTTCAACCAAATCTCACAAAAAGCTGGCGTGACACCGCCCAGAATAAATAATATCATTGAAACCGCACTGCCAAATTTCAGAAGATTTAGCTGTGTTAAAAGGGCTAAGCCACCCCAGATGAACCATGAAGTTGCAAAGGTTAGGACTAAAAATCTTCTTATCTCTACGCTCAATTCTTTGTCTCCCCTTCCTTAGAGCCTAGTAGTAATAACACAGATTTACACAGTGTATTCATCAATTTAATTTCATCAAACTGCATTTGATCAATCGGTAAAACGCCATAACATTTTTGCAATAAAACATCTCTAACAATACCATCAATTGAGGTAACCATAAAAATAGATAGGTCCTCAATCGAAATTGCTGGTTGAAAGCAGCCTGTAGATATTCCCTTACGTATGGCAATAATAAGATTCTGCATTAAATATTGGCCACTTTCATTCTCAGTAATGTTTGATAAAATTTTCTCTTGTCTTTTTGGATTGTTGGCAAATAAAATAGTGAGTTCAAATTGGAATTTTCCCACCGTCAATAGGTTTTCCTTTATATACTGCCCGAGAAAAGTAAATAATTGAATTATTGATGTTGTGGGGGAATCACTGGTATCCATTATTTCATCAATAAGATGTTTATAATCTGCGTTAGCATTAGCTTGGTTAATGACATCAACAAGTATTTCATCCAAATCTGAATAATAACGGTAGATCCCCCCTTGGCTTACTCCTGAAGCTTTAATAATATCTCTCATCGTAATATCGTAGAGTGGTTTCATTTTACAAACAGTTAAGGCAGAATCTAATATCTTCTTTTTCTTTTCCTGTACATATTCTTTGCTTACTTTTGGCACCTAATTGTCCTCCTTTTTCAAAAATGACACTAGTATCATTTTCAGAATACTTTAGCAACTATTCGAAGTCAAGAAATTAATGACAATAGTGTCATTAATTTTTTATAGAATTTGACAATTTAATGCTATACATCATATAATATCCCTATACTATATGATATATAATATAAACCCTTGTATAAGTAACCCATTGAGAGGTGAAAAAAAATGACATTTCAGCTTGGTTCAGCTTTGCTTGATGCTTGTGTGCTTGCTATTGTCGATAAAGAGGATGCATATGGCTATTTATTGACACAGCAAGTCCAGTCTGTGATGGATATTTCGGAATCAACGTTATATCCGGTGCTACGTCGATTACAAAAAGCAAACTACCTAACAACCTACGATCAGCCGTATCAAGGTAGAAATAGACGGTATTACCAAATTACTGAACAAGGTCGAATACGATTACTAGAGCTTTTAAAAGAATGGAAACTCTATAAGGAAAAGGTTGATTGTGTACTATTAGGAGGTAATGTAAATGGATAGAGTAAGCTATTTAAAAAAGCTTCGAGGAAAATTACGTCGGCTTCCTGCGCATGAATTAGATGCTGCACTTGCCTATTATGAAGAATACTTTGAAGAGGCTGGAGAGGAGAATGAACAAAAGGTTATTGTAGAACTCGGCTCCCCTTCACAAGTTGCCTCTCAAATATTAGCTGATTTTGCACTGAAAGATTTAGAGGCTTCTTCAGAAAAATCAGCTAAAAAGAATATGACAGCTATTTGGCTCATTATTCTAGCTATATTGTCTGCACCACTTTCTCTACCATTACTGGCAGCGGCTATTGCACTGATTTTTTCATTTGGTGCAGTGATTATCAGTTTTATCTTTGCAATTGGGGCTGGCATCATCAGTATTTTTTTCGGTGGATTTGCTGCACTTATTTCAGGCTTCTTTATTTTAACAGAGGATTGGCCCACTGCTTTACTCTTTATGGGTGTTGGCTTTATCGTAACAGGTTTGGGCGTTTTACTCTTTCCGATCGTCGCTCGTTTTATCAAGAAAATCGTCCTTATTTCAGTTGAAACATTGGGGAGATTATTCCACAAAATAATGAGAAAACAAAAAGGAGGTTTTTAAAATGACTTCCAAAAATACTCTTTTAGCAATGACAATGATTGCTTTTGGCATTTTATTAGCAGTAGTTGGCTATTTTTCAGGCGGTCGATGGTTACTTATCAAAGATGAGGATGGCCTACATGTACCAAGCAATAATACATTAGTTAGTCAATCACATGATTTGGATGCATTTACGAGTATAAATATAGTGAATGACTATGGCGATATTAGCATTATTGCAAATGATAGCAACTATAAGCTAGAAGCAAATGTACTTGAGCAACAAGATGTAACATATCATATTGAAAATGGAACTTTAACGATTGAAGCAAAAGCGAAGAAAAAGAATCGCATGCAATTTGGCTTTGCTAGCTTTTCTTCACCTTCTATCAAACTCTATCTCCCAGCAGATAAAAAACTAGATATGATTGTGATAGACAGTAAATTCGGAGATACAGCACTACAAGGACTACATTATCAACAGCTTAATCTTATTCAAGATTACGGTGATATTACATTTACGAATACGACAGGCGAGAAAACAGAGATTGCCCAGGACTTTGGTGATTTAACGCTCCAACAATATTCTAGTAACGGCATCAACATTGAAAGCAAGCACGGAGATATAAATATTGATGGAACTTTAAATGGTCAAACCACTATTACCTCTAGCTTTGGCGATGCAACGCTTCACTTACAAAATAAACAAAGTGATATTGGTTATGCATTAAAAACAAGCTTTGGTGATGTATCCATCAATGACGAAGAGCAAAGCGGAACAGTGACTCAATTAAACAAGGGTGATCATCAGTTGAATGTTTCCTTGTCGCACGGTGACTTAGATGTGTCTTTAAAAAAATGAAATTAAAATAAGCTGCAAGTAATGAACTTGCAGCTTATTTTTATATGATTTTTATATCGCCTGCATAGATTGTACGGATAGTTCCATCGTCTTGGGTAAGCTGTAGTACTCCATCTTCTGTAATTCCACTAGCAATGCCTTCAAAACGTTCACGTATCGTCGTAACCTCAATGTGTTGACCAATTGTGCAGGACATTTGCTCCCACAGCGCTTTTATACTTATAAAGCCCTCTTTGACATATAACTCTGTAAATTGCTCTAAGTACTGTAAGATTGTTGCAACAAGTGCAGCACGGTTGATCTCCTCACCCGCTTCTAAGCGTAGAGATGTTGCAATATTAGCTATATCTGGTGAAAAATCTGATGCCACCTGATTTGCATTAATGCCGATACCTACAAGTAGAGCTTGTACCATATCCGCCTCTGCCTGCATCTCCGTTAAAATACCAGTACATTTTTTCCCGTTAATCAGAAGATCATTTGGCCATTTAATAGCCGGTTCAATCTGTTTATATAATGTCTTAATTGCCATTGTCACGGCAACTGCCACGACAAGCGTATAGGAAGAAGCTTGCTGGGGTGTAACATCTGGCCTCACAATAATAGTCATCCAAATGCCAGTGCCATTTGCAGACTCCCACATACGAGCCATACGACCACGGCCAGCAGTTTGCTCTTCCCCAATTATAACTGTGCCTTGTGGTGCTCCCTCCTGTGCAAGCTTATGAGCAATTGTTTGTGTTGAATCTACTACATCAAAATAATGAATTTCCCGTCCAAACTGTTTTGTATTTAAAAAAAGCTCAATTTGGGTTGGACTTAAACTATTAGGTACTCCTGTCAGCACATAACCTTTTTTCTTAATTGTTTCAAATGTGTAGCCTTCCTCCTGCAGTGTCTGCATATGCTTCCAAATGGCTGTACGCGATACACCAAGAGAATCTGCCAGCTCCTGACCAGAAACCGCTTCACCGTCAGCTGCTAATATTCTTTTTAAAATTTCATCCTTCATGGAAATACTCATGCTCTATCCATTCCTTTATCTGTTGTCGGTCATTTTGTAGTTCGCCATTCACGACTGCTTCTAGCATCTTTTGTAATGCTTCCTTTACCCATGGCCCACCCTTTTTTCCAGACCATGTTAATAAGTCAGAACCGTTTACTACTAATTCCTTCTGATGTTTTATAGGAAGCTGAGCCTGTAATTCAGGTATACTTTGCTGTGGTATGTGAACGCTAAGTTCTCTAAGCTCTGCAACATAGCGAGCTGTTTCAAGTTCTTGCTGCGTAAACATCAAGTAATCCATATTGGACCAACCTCTTTTTAAGGCATCTAAAGCGGCTATCACGGCCTTGACAAAACCGATTTCCTTATTCGATAATCGATAGCTACGCAATACGTCTTGCCAGCATTCACCCTGTAACACCGCAAAATATGCCCAGCCTATTAGCCTATGATGAGCCTTAAAATCACACCACTGTTTAGCCTCAAAAGAACCTTGCAAATAATTGGCTAAACTACTTTGCTCAAGCATTAAAATACCCTTAAAAACATCTTTCCCTGTCCATATCTTATCAAGCTCTGCCTTTATACGTTCATTTGCAATCCAGGAAATATCAGCGGCCTTATTCTGAATTGCCTTCAATGTTGCAGACTCAATTTCAAAACCAAGCTGGGCTGAAAATCGTACCGCTCGAAGCATGCGTAATGCATCCTCAGTAAATCGAATCTGAGGATTACCTACAGCGCGTATAATACCAGCCTCAATATCCTGACGTCCGCCGTAAAAATCAACGAAAGAGCCATCGCGGCACATCGCAATGGCATTCATCGTAAAATCTCGACGCTGTAAATCATCCTGGAGTGAACGCACAAACTGCACTTCCTCAGGTCTACGGTGATCCGTATATTGTCCGTCGGTACGAAATGTCGTTACCTCTACAGAACCGGCAGGCACGATAACAAGCACCGTCCCATGCTGAATACCTATATCCGCCGTATGATTAAAGACGGACTTTACTTCTTCTGGCATGGCATTTGTCGCCACATCTACATCATGGGCAGGGCGACCGAGTATTGTATCTCGCACCGCGCCACCAACGATTACTGCTTCAAAGCCTGCGTTTTCTAATTGTTCTATAACTGAATAGGCTGCTTGCCATTCTTTATTGTTTTGCATGATTTCTTTCCGCAACCTTTTCGTACAATTTTTCATATTGCTCTACAATTTTAGCTGAGTGGAATTTTTCATCGACAGCACGGATAGCAGCTTCACGGAAACGTTGTAATTTACCTTCATCCTGTAATAAATTTACAGCGTACTCTGCTACAGCATCTGTATCCCCTAATTCCACTATATAACCATCCACATCATGTTCGATTACCTCAGGGATTCCACCAACATTTGAGCCAATACAAGGCACGCCACACGCCATTGCTTCCAATAATACCAAACCGAAAGATTCCTGCTGTGAAAGTAATAATTTTAGATCACTAATGGCATACAATTCAGCCAAGTTTTCCTGTTTCCCTAAAAACAAAACATCTTTTACATAAGGACTTTCCTTTACTTGGTCCATTACACGATGCTTTTCTGGTCCATCCCCTACTAATAATAATTTTGCCTTCATATTCGCACGTATTTTCATAAATGCATCCACAATATGCGGAAGATTCTTAATTTTACGGAAGTTAGAGACGTGAATAATGACTTTTTCATCATCTTGAATACCGAATTGTTCCTTTAAATTGCCTGAATTACGAGGGAAGTATTCACGCTCATCTACAAAGTTGTAAATCGTTTCAATAGGCTTTACCGTATCTATTAGTTCATAAGTTTGTTCCTTTAAAGCTTGGGATACTGTAGTGACAATATCAGATTTATCAATGCCATACTTTATCGCCTGTGACAGGGTGGAATCCTGCCCTAGCACCGATATATCAGTGCCATGTAAGGTTGTGACAATGCCAATGTCCCGCCCGCTCATTTCACGTGCTAATACCGCACATACTGCATGTGGAATAGCATAATGCACATGCAATACGTCCAGCTCTTCATCCTTAATGACATCAGCCATCTTACTTGCTAAAGCAATATCGTATGGAGAATATTGAAATACCGAATAGTTATTCACTTCTACTTCATGGAAAAAGACGGTTGGATAAATTTTATTCAATCGAAATGGTACGCTTGAGGTGATGAAATGAATTTCGTGTCCTCTCTCTGCAAGCATTTTTCCTAATTCTGTCGCAATGACACCAGAGCCTCCAACAGTTGGATAACAGGTAATGCCTATTTTTAGCTTTCTCATTCGATGATCATCCTTTCTAAATCGCGTCTTTTTTTAATTTCTTCTTTCTTGAATCAATCTCCAATCTACAAAGCCCTCTTGTAGGCCTTTAAGTAATATTTCTGCAGTTCCCATATTTGTTGCCAGTGGTACCTGGTAAACATCACAGAGACGGATAAGCGCAGAAACATCTGGCTCATGTGGTTGTGCTGTTAAAGGATCGCGGAAAAAAATAACCATATCCATATCATTATTGGCAATCATTGCGCCAATTTGTTGGTCTCCACCAAGTGGACCTGAACGAAAACGGGTAACCTCTAAACCTGTAGCCTCAATTACGCGCTGCCCTGTTGTACCAGTAGCATACAAATGGTGCTCATTTAAAATATCTTTGTAAGCAATAGCAAACTGTACTAAATTATCTTTTTTACGATCATGTGCGATTAGTGCGATTTTCATAAAGCGTCCATCCCCATCTTTAGATGATGTTTTCTAAACCATATACAAGTTGATCCATTTTCATGACCTCTTCTACGCAAAAGGCTATCCCTGACATAAAAGAATTACGATTTAAAGAATCATGGCGAATCGTTAATAACTGCCCATCCCCACCAAATAAAACTTGCTGGTGTGCTACTAGCCCTGGTAATCGGACGGAATGTATGCGCATCCCATCAAACTCTCCCCCTCTAGCACCAGCAATCGTTTCTTTTTCTTCAGGATGTCCTTGCCCTTTTGGTGCTCGAACCTCTTGAATCAATTGTGCCGTTTTAACAGCCGTCCCAGATGGTGCATCTAGCTTTTGATCGTGGTGCATTTCCATAATTTCTACATCCGGTAAGTATTTTGCCGCTTCCTTCGCGAATTTCATCATCAAAATAGCACCGATTGCAAAGTTCGGGGCAATAATACAGCCTAGCTCTTTTTCTTTTGCAATTGCGGATAATTCTTCTAGCTGTCTATCTGTAAAACCTGTTGTTCCTATGACAGGTCGTACATTTAAATGTAATGCTTCTTTTGTATGCTTATAGACGGCATGAGGGTTTGTTAAATCCACTAACACGTCTGGTGCTGTTGCTTCTACAAGATCATGCATTTCTGTAAATACAGGTACTGTATAGCTCGCTGGAAACATGTCTAAATCAGCTAATGTTTTTCCTACTTCCTTATAATCTAGTACAGCTACTAATTCCATTTTGTCATGTTTCATGACTGTATGTACAGCTTCAGCCCCCATTTTTCCCCTTGGTCCTGCAATTGCTACACGAATCGACATTATTCCTCATCCTTTCTAGTCCAGCGATCCTTATCTCTCGTTTCAAATTTATGTATGACGCGTAAAAGTGCTTCATCTAATTTAATGCCTTGTGCATTGGCAAAGCAAACTAACACAAAGAAAAAGTCCCCTAACTCTTCTTCAATGCTATTTGTTCCCTCTGTACTCTTTTTCTTTTTTTGTCCGTAAACATCTTGTACCTCTCGTGATAATTCACCAAGCTCCTCTGTTAATCGTGCCAATAATTCAAAGGGTGGGAAATAACCTTCCTTAAATTGTCCTATATAATCATCAACACGCTGCTGTAAAGCTTGCATTGTCACTTGTTCAGTCATTATAATCACACTCCTACATACCATCGTATAAAATTTACACCATTGTTGTCAAAAACAATAAAATGTCAGATAATAGATAGCACTACTTCATTTGTTGGAACTACAGGAGGACACATGCTAAAACAGATTAAAATTCGCAATATCATCGCAATTATGCTCGGAGCTGCTATTTTTAGCTTCGGCTTCGTCCACTTTAACATGCAAAATCAGCTTGGCGAAGGTGGTTTAAGTGGTATCACTCTTATACTTTATTTTACACTAGGCTGGGACCCTGCCTTAATGAATTTACTATTGAATATTCCTATGTTTATCATAGGCTATCGTTTACTTGGAAAAAAGTCATTTATTTATACACTTGTGGGAACTTTATCGGTATCCGTATTCCTTAAAATTTTCCAAAAATATCAATTCACAATTCATTTAGAGGACGATATGCTGCTTGTTGCTCTTTTTGCAGGTGTATTTGTCGGCCTAGGACTTGGCATTGTCTTTCGTTTTGGTGGTACGACTGGTGGTGTGGATATTTTAGCACGACTAGGTCATAAATACTTCGGCTGGAGCATGGGTAAAACAATGTTCATCTTTGATGCCATCGTTATTATTCTATCATGGCTAACTTTTTTAGATGCACGCTCTATGATGTATACGCTAGTTGCGGTGTTTGTTGGAGCTCGTGTCATTGATTTTGTTCAAGAAGGAGCTTATGCTGCGCGTGGAGCACTTATTATCTCTGAGAAATCAAGTACGATTGCTGAAATGATTGCACTACGAATGGAACGCGGTATCACGATTCTGGAGGGTCATGGTCATTTTACAAAGCAGCAAAAGGAAGTCATATATTGTGTGATTGGCCGAAATGAGGTAGTACGGTTGAAATCGATTATTCATGATGTAGATCCACATGCCTTTGTATCAATAATAGAAGTGCGTGATGTTGCAGGAGAGGGCTTTACTCTTGATGATCAAAAACAGCCCTTACATTAAACGAGCATGGACTTTTCATTAACACAAAGTCCCCCTTCAAAGAATTCAAACTGCTAGCTATCTGGCGAGCAGTTTTTTTCTTTGATAGATAAAAAACTTGCCATAGTGGCGATTTCACCACTACAACAAGCCTTTACATTAATCATCACTACGCATATTTGTAAAGATTAACACTAAACGTAATAATTCTAAGACAGCTACGGCTGCGGCTGCAACATATGTTAATGCCGCTGCACTTAACACTTTTCGTGCTGGTCGCTCTTCCTCATTTGTAATAATACCTAATGAATTCATTTGCACTAACGCGCGCTTAGATGCATCAAATTCAACGGGTAAGGTTACTAATTGGAAAACTACGCCTGCAGCTAGTAGGACGATACCTAACAACAAGAATTTCGGATTAGAAGCAAAAATACCAATCATTACAAATATCCAAGATGCATTGGATGAAATATTTGCTACTGGAACAAGCTTACTACGTAAAGTTAGCATGGAATAAGCTTCTTTATGTTGGATGGCGTGGCCTACCTCATGGGCAGCAACAGCAGCACCTGCAACACTCGCTTCATAAAAGTTACTTTCTGATAAAGCAACCGTTTTTGTTGCTGGATTATAATGGTCCGACAAAACCCCTTGCGTTGGAACAACTCGTACATCATATAAACCGTTCGCATCTAAAATCGCACGCGCTACCTCTGCACCTGTTTGTCCCTTCATTGTACGTTCTTTCGCAAACTTATTGTACGTGCCCTTGACCTTCATTTGAGCATATAGCGGCAGTAACAATATAATCGCAAAATAAACAATATACATGCCTGTTGACAATTTACTAACCCCTTTCTACCTCGATACTATAATTCTATAATCATTACCCTAATTCGGCAAATATTTGCGCCACCTTATTGAGAAAATAGCTAAAAATATACATGCAATTGATAACCAAAACGTAAAATAGCCAATATAGCTAGTATAATCTGCTAAGTCACGGTACATGGGCATCTGTCCAAAAACATAATCAATAACATCATTATGCAATGTCCAAACCGCTGCTACAGCGATATGCCAATATGTAAAAACATATTTCCCAATATAAAGAATTGCTTGAACAGCCATTGCAAAATGGGAGCCTACGAGCATCCATCCTTGCCAGCCAATCGAACCTGTTTCAATCAGTGTCCAAATATTCATAACGTCAGCCCATATCCCATATTTCACTAACGTAACTAGAGCAAGCACTTCCATCAATGGCCAACTTTTTCCCATAATCCAGACTATCAGGACAAAGCAAAAGAATAGGCTGGCAGTTGGGCTATCTGGCACAAAAATATAAAAAATGGGCTTTGTTATTGCTAGCTGCCAGCCATACCAATAATAGCCGTAGATTGTTCCAAGTAGATTAATAATGAGTAATACAACTAAAAATGATTTATGTGTAAGGAGATACCAGATATTTGCACGTGTAATTTGCATGTTTCACACTCCTTTATCTTGCGTCTTTACTAAGATGCCTTTTTTAACTGTAATTATGTATCCAATCGTCTTAATCGCACGCTTTTGTATTGAGGAGACCGTATTAATTCTAACAAAACGGTACAAACTAGCTCACACACTGTCAAGCTTCCAAATTCATTGATACAGAAGACAAATTTTGGGAGCTATAACATGGGATTCAGTACAAAGCTAAATGGATAAAATATTATTGTAATAAAATATATTTCACAGGAACTTTATTATAGCTGAAACAGTCTTATATAAAGCGAGAAAAAAGAGCCAGTTTCCTGACTCTTTTAAACTAAGCTTATTCTTTAGCTTTTAAGCTTGCAATAAATTCAGCTAATTGCTTCGCTTCTTCATCTGTACCAGCAAATGCACCAGGTGGCATATCACCACGACCATTGTGAATAATATCTTCAATTTCTTCAGCCGTTAGAGTATTACCAACTAATTTTGGAGCAGCTGGACCACCTTTTAAGTCAGCAGCATGACAACCAATACAAGATTTAGCTTGTTCACCAGTGTCACCATTCCAAATTGCAAAACCTGGTAGAGATTCATCAATATCAACTTTAACCTCTTCTACAATGGCACCCATAGCTTTTTGAGCTTCCCAGTCGTGGTTCACAACTGACTCCCAAGTTAAGTAGAACATAGCAGCCAAAGTTAATAACATAAACGCAGTCGGTAACGGACGTTTAGATGGACGACGTTCTGGGCCTTTATCTAAAAATGGCATTAATAATAGCGCTCCAAATGCAAGACCTGGAATTACAAGAGTCCCAATGATTTGGTATGGACCAGAAGCAAATGAGTATTTTAAAAGTTGATACATAGATAAGAAGTACCAGTCTGGTAGTGGTGTATATGCTCTAGTTGGATCAGCCGGCCCTTCAAGTGGCGATGGATGAGCAACTGTTAATAATAAGTAAGCAATTAAGAATACAGCACCAACCATCCATTCTTTTAGTAAGAAGTTTGGCCAGAAGGCTTCCGTCTTACCTGGATATTCGGAATAATCCTTTGGAACGTTCGGCATTCTATGATTCGCTTTAATACGAGAATCACCAACAAATTTCATTCCTTTTCCGCGATGCATTGTTTCCCCTCCTTTAAAAAATCATCGAACCGTCAAGAACTATTACAACGGCCCTGAAATTCCTTGACGACGAATCATGATAAAGTGTGCTGCAAGTAACCCAAACAATACTGCAGGTAAGAAGAATACATGAATCGCAAAGAATCGTGTTAACGTTTGAGCTCCAAGAATCGTTGAGTCACCCGCTAATAAGACTTTAATCATTCCCCCGATAAACGGTACAGATGCAGCAATTTCGATACCTACTTTTGTAGCGAATAATGCTTTCATATCCCAAGGTAATAAGTATCCTGTAAAGCCAAGACCCATCATTACACCAAAAATACCTACACCAACCATCCAGTTTAATTCACGAGGTTTCTTATAAGAACCTGTAAAGAATACACGAAGCGTATGTAAGAACATCATTACGATTACTAATGAAGCTCCCCAGTGGTGCATACCGCGTACGATTTCACCAAATGCTACTTCGTTTTGTAAATAATAAACTGACTTCCATGCATTCACTACGTCTGGTACATAGTACATTGTTAAAAACATACCAGATAGAATTTGTATAACTGTAATGAAGAACGTTAATCCACCAAAACAGTAAACGAATGCTGAAAAATGATGTGCAGGGTTTACGTGCTCAGGCACTTCGTGGTCGGCAATATCACGCCAAATCGGTGTAATATCTAAGCGTTCATCGACCCAATCATAAATTTTATTTAGCACTGTTTTGTACCCCCTTACTTAACTAGAGTGTTTGCTTTAGTTGGACCAAGCATTAAGTAACCATCTTTTTCTGATACTTCATATTCATCCAACGGACCTGTAGGTGGTGTTCCTGGAACGTTTTTACCATTTTTCTCGTAACGTCCAGCATGACAAGGACAGAAGAATTGATCTGGGTGTGCTGAATCTTGTGCCCAGTTCACCATACATCCTAAATGTTTACAAACAGGAGATAAGGCTATAATTTGGTCGCCCTCTTTGTAAACCCATGCCATATTTGTCACTTCTGATTTGTACCATGCATCAACTTGTTCGAATTTCAAATCAACTTTAACAGGTTCTTCAGTAATATCAGCGATTTTATGCTCCGTTTTTATGAAATTCCCACCACCATGATTTTGTAGCACTGGGTCAATCGCAAAGCGAACCATCGGCATCAGCATACCCGCCGCCATAAAGCCACCTACACCAGTTAGTGTATAGCTTAGGAATTGACGACGTGAAACTCGATTATTACTCATTTTTTTCCCCCCTCTAACTTAAAGGTCAGTCCAACGGACATACTTTTACAAATAGTAATACTAGGACATATCTATGATATATCAAGTCCATAGCTTGGTCAATATAGCATTCTGTGGAAAGCTGGAGAATGTGAACATTTATTGAAACAAATTGTTAAATCTGTGCCCATTTGGTCGAAAGAGTCGGAATCACTTGTCGTAGTTGATCCTCGAGAATAGAGTTTTTCACACCTTTATCCATGCTTTCTAATGGAATCGCTGGTAGCCAAATAACATTTACTACATCTCCAATATTTGTCCAAAAATGGTCACAAGTAATGAAGAACACATGCTTAAAACCAGCATTATGTAATTGTGATTCTAATTGCTGAGGCATTTCTTCGTTTTTCAAAATTGTACTGTACGAAAATGGTGGCAACAATAATAAACGACCTTTAAATTGTTGCTCAACAAAAGACGTCAGCGATAACAAAAAATCTGCTTCTGCTCCACTCTGTTTTATTTTTTCAGAAGTTAAATCGATGGATACGAGTGGGACAATTGCTGTATCGATAAATTCCTTCTGCGCCATAAACGATGTCACATCGTTCGCATTAAAATACATTCATTTAAACCTCCTTATCTTACCAACATCAATTTCGTCTTGGCGTAATTGCGTCCGGATTTTGAATTATGCCTGCATAATTCATTCCTTTGAAAATCCGTGACATCCGCCGGAGGCTTTACCTTCATTCAGCAGGTGGTTGGACACCCACTGAAAAGAAACCAAAACCGCATTCTCTCACCACCTATAGAGGCGGGAATCTTCTGTATCTGCCGCTGCCGCTACGCTTTCACACATAAAACATCTGCCGCTATGCTTTCGATACAAAAAACATTTGCTGAATGAAGATAAAAATGCCCTTTTCCACTCTTTAAATAGGATAGCCAATAAAAAGTGAAAACAATCATTCACTAATTATGTTACCATATCAAGGTGGATAAAGGACATTCAATTTTTAACTATTACTATTGTAAATTAGCCGTTTCCTTTAAAGCTTGTAACAAATTTGACAATTCATAAAAGCGCTCTTCATCTCCCTGATCGAGGGCTTCATCAATTTGTGCGAGTAATTTTTCTTCTTGGAATACGAGTAAGCTGTTGGAAAGCAGCTCTTCTGCCAGTAAACGGTCTTTTTCACTAACAATCAGTGTTTCTGGCATATAAGGGTTTTCTTCAAGAACTGCTAAGTATTGTGCACTTGGTGGTGTATTCGGAAAATTCAATTGTATATACATATCTTCATGTTCATGTAAGCGTAAATCATGAAAGGATTTCTCAGCATCTGCTGTCATTACATTGCCTTTATAAAAACGAAATGGCACACCCGTTGAGTCAACAGTCGACATCACCATTGCTCTTGGGCAATAATGTGCTTCTTCAACAAATCGGATTCGCTTTAAAAGTTCATCATTACTTAAAAGGTAATTTAAAATCCATACACACTCACGACGTTTCAATTGATAATTTTTTAAAAACCATCGAACAAATGCTTTTTTATCGACAACTGATACAGAAGCAGTCATACCCACTCCCTCCTTTACTCAAATTCTAAGGATTCTAACTTCTCTTGCCACTCTGTTTCACCTGGTTGAATAGCTATTAACTGACCGAGTACTTCCTTCGCTTCTGAACGCTTTCCTTCCTCTAATAAGAAATAAACATATTTTTCTAAAAATGCTGCGTCTTCCTTAAAATCATTATATGCCAAACTGTAAAATTCGTATGCACGGTCGTACAATTCTAAATTTTCATATGCCTCTGCAGCAAACGGATATAAAGCGCTCCATTCAAAATCATTTTGCTGCAATGTTTCAAATAATTCGATGACATCTTCGAAACGTTCTTGATGTGCCAAAATAGAGATTAAGGCTAATACTGCCTCCATGTATTCAGGATCTAATGCAATTGCCTCACGTAAATACTGTTCTGCCTCAGCTGGTAGTCCATTTTTTAGTGCCATTTTGCCTGCAAATAAATATAAAGTTTTATCATATTCGTCACGCTTTAAACCTTCAAGAATGGCGCTATACGCTTTTTTATTATCCTCTGTCATGGCATAGCTCTCGGCAAGTAATAAATAGGCAGAGAAATAATCCGGATCTAATTCTTTTAACTCTTCCAATTGTTTAATCGCCATTTCATATTTTTGTGATTGGAATGCAGAATAGGCTGCACCAAATAAAATATCTGGCTTTACTTCATCCTCAAGAGCTGCTAAATAATAATCTAAAGCTGTTTCATAGGCAGCTCCAGCTCGATATACCTCAGCAAGGCGTTCAAGAAGATTTACACCTGCAAATTCGCCTTGTTGTTCATTTAACTCTTCATATAGTCTGGCAGCCTCTAAAAAACGGCCTGTTTCAAATAATAATTCTGCTTTAGCAAAATGCAATAAAGGCTCATCTGGTAAAATAGCTAACGCCTCATTGATACGCTTTTCCGCCACCTCAAACAGTCCTTGCATTTGGTAATAATCCGCTAAAACTACTAAAGCTTGCGGATATTCTGGTGAGGTCTCCTCAATTTCTAATAATAAATCTAATGCATCATCCTCATCACCAAGCTCCATTAAGACATTTGCACGATCGATTTTTAACTGTGCCTCATCTGGGAATAAAAATTGCAAATGCTCCAGTACACGGTCAGCTTCTTTCATATACCCGTACTGCATAAAAACCTCAGCTAGTGCATAAATTTCCTCGGGTAGCTCCTTCATTAAAAAAGATTCCAGTAGCTGATCAATTAATGCTAAGTCCCCTTGTTCAAGTGCTTGCATCATTTCAGTCATCGCATTGTTCACAGTCATTCACCTATTCTTTCATTGATATCTTTATGCTACAAAACATTTTCTTTCGAAACAAGAAAAAACTCCCCAATTACTTGGGAAGTCTTTCATCATTTTTTACTTTACAGACTCAATATGTTCAAAAAATGTTGGATAAGACACTGCGATACAATCAGCGTCGTCTAATGTAACTGCTCCATTTGTTATAAGTGCTGCTATAGCGCCCATCATACCGATACGATGATCCCCATATGTTTGAAGGCTAGCACCTTGTAATGGTGTTGGTCCTTCAATTATCATACCATCTTCTGTAGCTTCAATTTTTGCACCAAGTTTTCTCAATTCATCTACAACAGCCGCTATTCGGTCTGTTTCCTTGACTTTTAGCTCCTCAGCATCCTTAATGACAGTTTTGCCATCTGCCTGAGTGGCTAATAAAGCAAGAATCGGAATTTCATCGATAAGTCGAGGAATAATCTCCCCCTCAATTGTAGTGGCTTTTAATGATGAGGTTTCTATTGTAATGGTTGCAGTCGGCTCTGACTGACTATCTTCATTTGGAATCACTGTCATTGATGCACCCATATTTTGAAGAACTTCAATGATACCGTCGCGTGTCGGATTAATTCCAACATTTTCAAGCGTAATCTTACTATTATGACAGATAGCACCAGCCACTAAGAAAAAGGCTGCTGACGAAATATCACCGGGTACAGACACATGTGTTCCCGTCAGTGTTTGATCTCCTTCAAATGATATGACACCATCCATTACATCAATTTCTGCTCCAAATTGACGGAGCATACGTTCAGTATGATCTCGGGAAATTTCCGTTTCTCGTACGATCGTAGTACCTGCTGCACGTAAGCCTGCCAGTAAAACAGCAGATTTCACTTGTGCACTAGCAACAGGCATATGATAATCAATCGCCTGTAATGATGTCCCCTGGATAGCTAATGGGGTGTATTGACCATTGGCTCTTCCTGTAATGCGTGCGCCCATTTGACGTAAAGGATCGATAACACGGCGCATTGGTCTCTTGCCGATTGACGCATCCCCTGTCATCACTGAATGGACATTGGAACCAGCTAGGATTCCTAACATTAGGCGTGTCGTTGTCCCTGAGTTACCTGTATATAAAATCTCTGTAGGCTCTTGCCATCCATCGATTCCTGGACTGTCTATGGAGACAGAAGTGCCTTCCACATCTATTTTTACACCGAGTTTTCGGAAGCAATCAATTGTACTTAAACAATCCTCTCCTAATAAAAAGCCATCTACTGTCGTTTTACCTGTAGCAATTGCTCCAAACATAACAGAACGGTGAGAAACAGATTTGTCACCAGGGATCGTTAAAGTTCCTTGCAAGGTAGGTTTATTATATTGTAATACTTTTTCACTCATTGTTTTTTCCTCCAATATGAAGATAGAAAGCGCCGTAATTCGACGCTTTCTTGTAAACATGCATTTCCCTTACTAAGAAACGCCTATGAAATATATGTTTCAAATTTTGCACGTTTTTGGATGCATGCTGCAGCACGTTCCCGGTCACTTTCATTTTGTAAACTTATCACAAGAATCCCGAAAACATCCTCCCGTGACTCTACGATACGTAAATTCGTAATACTAATCGCTTCCTCTGCAAGCAGGCCTGTGACTTCAGAAATGACTCCTGGATAGTCAGGAACATCAACATATAAGTCAAATGATGTAAACATTGCGCCTGCACTTATCGGTAATTCGTCTCTAAGCTCTTTCGCTACTGCAAAATAGCTTTCAATATCCTTCGAACTTCCGTGTAAGAGGAGCTCCTTCACACGCCCCATTTCCTTTTCCCAGCCCTCTAGCTGTGCAATGAGTTCATCACGGTTTTGTAATGTAATATCTCGCCATAAAATCGGATTGGATGAGGCAATACGTGTTACATCACGGAAGCCCCCTGCTGCAAGTGAACGTGTCATCGGATATTCCCCATTTTCACCGCCTAATTGATGCACAAGAGAAGCAGCTACTACATGTGGAAAGTGACTAACAACAGCTGTCATATGATCATGCTCACGCGCTGAAACACTGACTACTTTTGCATGTGTGAATTTTAATAAACTTTCAAGTTGTGCCATATTGATAATTTCTTCACCAGCTAGCGGTGTAAGCATATAATAAGCATTTTCAAAAAGATGAGCTTTCGCAGCTAATACGCCACTTTTATGAGAGCCTGCCATCGGATGACCTCCAATAAAGGTAATGCCTAGCTCCCGTAATTCCCCAGCCTTTTGCATAATCATTTTTTTTGTACTTCCTGTATCTGTTACAATAACTTTTTTCTTTAATGGCCATGTTTTTAATTGTTCCATCCACTCTAGCGTTGCATTAACGGGTGTGCCAAAAATAATGACATCTATGTCGGCAGCTACTGATTTGGGATCTACTACAATATCATGAACGATATTTAACGTTTGAGCATGCTCACGTGTTTTAGCATCCATATCATAGCCAATAATTTTTGTTTCCGGTGCCTTCTGTAATGCCAAAGCAATTGAGCCTCCAATTAGGCCAAGCCCAATAACGAGTACTTTGCGTGTCATGCAAAAACCCCTTGCTCTTTAAGTACACTCTCAAGGTGATTGAGTAACGCTTCATTTTGAGACTCTGTTCCAATTGTTACACGGATAAATCCAGGTAAGCCTAAAGCCTTTCCACTTCGGACAATAAAGCCTCGTTTCATTAGCTCTTGGAATACAACATCACTATCAGCATTGATATTAAAGAAAATAAAGTTTGTATCAGTAGGGAAGTATTTTAAATTATGTTTTTCACAGAAATCAATATATTGTTTTTTACCTTTTTCATTTGCATCACGGCATGCCTGGATATAGTCTTGATCACTTAAAGCGATTGCCGCCACCGCTTGGCTTAAAATAGTATTGTTAAATGGCGCTCTTACCGGGTCAAGCTTAGCAATGACATCTGGTTGTCCAATCGCATAGCCAACCCGAAATGAAGCTAGACCATATGCTTTTGAGAATGTGCGCAATAATAGTACATTTGGATACTCATTAATTAATGGTAGCGTATCTTTGTGTCCAGGATGTGTCACATATTCGATATAAGCTTCATCTAATACGACAAGGACATCATTTGGTACCTTTGCAAGAAAAGCACGTAAGTCTGTATCCGGAATAACAACACCTGTTGGATTATTTGGACTACACACCCAAACAATCGATGTTTGCTCATCAATTGCCGCTGCCATTGCATCTAAATCATGTGCACCTTCCATACATGGAATTTTTCGTACTTCTGCACCTTCTATTTCAGCATTATGCCAGTATTGAGAGAAGGATGGGTCAGCCATAACTGAATTTACCCCTGGATACAACAAAGCACGTGTAATAATAGCAATGATATCGTCAGAGCCGTTACCAAAAAGAAGCTGTGTTTCTTTCACACCTAGAAAATTCGCAACAGCCGTACGTAAATTTTGTGCATAGCCATCTGGATAGAGTGCATGATTCACTGCATTATTTTGTAAATAAGCTGTCACCTTAGGTGAGCATCCAAACGGATTTTCATTCGATGCTAATTTAATGACTTCCTTTAAGCCATATTCCCGTTGTACTTCTTCAATTGGTTTCCCTGGCTTATATGCTTGCATACCGTCCAATTGTTGTTTCCATTTCATCTCAAACATCTCCTCTACTTATTTAGCTTGGGTTAAATCTGGTCTTAATTTCACTGCATCATTCAGATACAGGTGCTTCACATCTTTTTGTGCTACTTCTACCTCTGCATGAATTAATACACGAATACATAATGGTAATGCATTTGGTACATCCATTTCATGTGTGCACATAACAGGGACATATTGCCACCCATCCATTAATCGTACAGCACGAGCTGGAAATGCAGACGTAATATCAGGTGTTGTGGAAATAAGAATTGAAGCGATATCATCCACCTCTACATGATTTGCTGCTACTACCTCTCGCACTAATCTTGCTGTCTCATCCCATACAAGCTCCGGCTTGTCAGATTCAATTGTAATTGCTCCTCTAAGTCCACGAATCATACAAGCACCTCCGCTAATAGCTGTCGAAATTCTGCATCTACCTCTTTGCACTCTACTAGATCAATCGGCTGTATAAATGGTTTACCAATTTTATCCAATAAAACAAATTGCAATATTCCATACTCTGCTTTTTTATCTTTCATTAAATACTCTGTTAATTGTTCAAAAGTATAATTATTGACAGCTTCAAATGGATAGCCATTCTTCACTGCAAAATGTAAAAATGATTTCGTAAATTGACGATCCAGCTCACCATATCGCTCACTTAATAATAAGCAATAGACAAGCCCAATCATAACTGCTTCACCATGCGCAACTTTCCCATAACCCGCTGCTGCTTCAATGGCATGTCCATACGTATGACCTAAGTTTAAAAACTTTCGTACAGATTGTTCTGTTTCATCTTCTGCAACAATTTGCGCCTTCACTTCAATACCCTTTCGTAGCTGTATTGCTAATTCTTCTGTACTAAAATGAATGACGGTATCTGCTGCCATTAACTCCTCTAACCATGCTGCATTCGAAATCATGGCATGCTTTATCACTTCTGCAGTCCCCGAACGTACCTCACGTTCAGGTAAACTCTCAATAAATACAGTATCGTAAATAACTCCCTCAGGTTGATAAAATGCACCAATCATATTCTTTCCTAGAGGATGATTGATAGCTGTTTTACCACCTACTGCTGAGTCATGTGCCAAAATCGTTGTTGGAATTTGAATAAATGGTACTCCACGCATAAATGTAGCAGCAACAAAGCCAGTTAAATCTCCCACTGCACCTCCACCAAATGCAAAAACAAAGGATTTGCGAGAGCATTTTTTTTGTAATAAAAACGTCTGTGCTGCATTGTATTGTTCAAAGGTTTTGCATGCCTCACCACTTGGTAAGATAAATACCTCAAACTCATATGGAAAATTTGCCTTGAAATAATCTCCTTGAGCTGCCCATACATTGACATCTGTAAAAACAATGAGTTTATCAGCTTTTTGAAGCTTATCCTCAAATGATTTTACTGCATTCGCTAAAAAATTATGGCCAAGAACAACCTCATATTGATGTGATTTCGTTGCTACTGGTACTCGCATACATCAGAACCCCTTTGTATAACGACGTTGTTCTTCGATTTGAGCTTTTAGTTGTGGTAATTGATCACCATGGAATTGCTCCAAAATTGCATTGGCAATTTCCCAGGCAATAACGTGCTCTGCTACAACCGATGCTGCTGGTACTGCACAGCTATCTGAGCGCTCTACACTTGCTTTAAACGGCTCTTTTGTTTCAATATCAACGCTTTGCAAAGGTTTATATAATGTAGGAATTGGCTTCATAACACCACGTACTACAATTGGCATGCCAGTAGACATGCCGCCTTCTAAGCCACCAAGGCGATTCGTAGCACGACTATAGCCTTGTTCTTCAGACCAAATAATCTCATCATGTACTTCAGAACCTTTGCGACGTGCCATTTCAAAGCCAATTCCAAATTCAACGCCTTTAAATGCATTAATAGACAGCATTGCGGCTGCTAACTTGGCATCAAGCTTACGATCATAATGCACATAGGATCCAACACCTGCTGGCATTCCTTCAACGATGACCTCTACAATACCACCAATTGAATCACCAGCTTTTTTCGCTTCATCAATCGCCTCTACCATTTTGGCAGAAGCCTTCGGATCTACACAGTAGCATGGGTCTGCTTCAACAATTGCACGAATTTCATCAGCAGATTTCCCCTCTACTAATGAAGTATCTGCCTTAATACCAATAATTTCCGTTACATGAGACACAATAGAGATGCCTAATTCATTTAATAAAGCTTTAGCCACTGAACCTACAGCTACACGAACAGTTGTCTCACGTGCAGAGGAACGTTCTAGCACATTCCTTAAATCACGATGTCCATATTTCATGCCTCCTACTAAGTCAGCATGTCCTGGGCGTGGGCGTGAAATTTGACGTTTGATGTCTTCCGGGTTCACATCTTCTGCTAATGGCTCTGCTCCCATAATTTTAGTCCAATGCTTCCAGTCATCATTTGTGACTACGAGTGCTACGGGAGAACCAAGTGTTTGTCCGTGACGAACACCAGCAACTATTTCCACTGTATCTGTTTCAATTTGCATACGTCGACCGCGACCATGTCCTCCTTGGCGACGCTTTAAATCATGGTTAATTTTTTCTGCTGTAATGGGCAAGAGTGATGGTAATCCCTCAATAATTGTTGTTAATTGGGGGCCGTGTGACTCTCCCGCTGTTAAGTAACGCATAAACGCTTTCTCCCTTCAACTCGCTAAAGTATGTATTTTTCACTATAACATATATTCTCTAAAAAAACAGTCCTTTTGCAAATGTCTTTCGGTCTCTCGTTCATTGTTTACAAATTTCAAATTATCCTATCAACATTTGAATGTAAATCAATTATACCCAGACCGAAAAATACTATTTTAAATGCGAATATTCTGAACGATTAACATACATCACAATTAAACTTCATCTATATAATAATTATTCTCGAAGCTATTCTTGTGATTTTTCATTCGCTCATCTATTAAAATAAAAAATACGCCCTTTGCTTATGACAAGCGAAAAGCGTACGATTTATCTATATCTATGCCTTCAAATATGTACATGACATTCATGTTGTCTATTGTACCAGTGCTTTTCTCATATTATTAATTATTTTCGTCTATAGAAGAATGTATCCTCTACATCAAATTCATAGCGTGATGGATTAAAGATTTGCTCTGTTGAACCAACAAACAATACTCCATCCTTCCGCAATGCTTTACTAAAATTCCCATAAATCTGATCCTTAGCATCTTCTGTAAAGTAAATCATCACATTGCGACACACAATTAAATCATAATTTGAGTCGTAGGAATCATTCAGAAGGTTATGCTTTTTAAAAGTCACACAACGTTTAATTTCATCCTTGACTCTAAAGAAGGAGCCTTCTTGTTCAAAATACTTGGCTTTAATATCGTTTGGCACCTCTGCTAAAGAACGCTCTGGATATACACCTAACTTTGCCTTTTGAATGACATTCTCATCTAAATCTGTGGCAATAATTTGGATTTGAGATAAGGGTACTAATTGGGATAATACCATCACAAGTGAATACGGTTCTTCACCTGTTGAACAAGCAGCACTCCAAATTTTCAAACGCTTATTAGATTGCAATAATTTTGGAAATATTTTCTTCTGCAACACTTCCCAGCGTTTACCATTTCTATAAAATTCAGAAACATTGATCGTCATGCGATCTAAAAACTCATTCATTAAATCACGATCTTGTTCAAGTGCCCTTAGAAAGTCTACAAAATTACGATATCCTTTTTTCTCATAGAGAGAGGTTAATCGTCTTTTCATTTGCGCTTCTTTATATAACGCTAAATCTATTCCTGTTTTGCGCTTGATACCTTCTATAAATTGTTCATAATCAGACATACGGTTATCTTCCCCTCTAGCGTCGTATTTCCATTATAGCGGAAAAGTGCCAATCCTGAAATAGTCTTTCAGCTGTAATCCAAGTTACTTGTTTGAATTTTGTTTTTCCTCTAGTAATAACACTTTCGACTGTTCTAGTTCTAGACGCATTTTTTCTGTCTCCATCGTATATGTCTCTAATCTGAGCTTTTCTAACTCCAGCTCCTTATCGATAGACTTCAGTTTAATTTTTTGCTGTCTTGTGCGGGCGTCCGTAAAAATGCCGGCTAAAGAAATTATGACTCCTCCAATTATCGCAACAATTGCAATTGACAATACGTCCACATCCTTTCATTAATAATGATTATACGGCAAAATGGAAAAAATAGTTTCATTTTTTCTGTTCATTCTTCCATCAATTTATGAATATTTTTTCGGGCTGAAAAATTTCCATAAAAAATGAAGGTAGTTGACCACCACCTTCAAAGTCTTAGTCTATTATACCTCTACTCGATAATCCTTCAAGTCTTCTCGTAACTTTGCTTTTAAGAATTTACCGACAGAGGTCTTCGGTACTTCATCTAAAAATACAACATCATCTGGAATCCATGTTTTATGGAATTGATTTTCTAAATCAGTTAGTAGCTCTGCCTTCGTAATAGTGTCTTTATATTCCGGCCTCGGTACAACACATGCTAAAGGTCGTTCAATCCATTTTTCATGAGGAATTGCGATTACTGCTGCCTCAAATACTTTAGGATGTGACATTAAGGCATTTTCAAGCTCCACTGACGAAATCCATTCCCCACCACTTTTAATTAAATCCTTAGTTCGGTCTGTAATTTTTATATAACCATCAGTCGTCATGACCGCAATATCCCCTGTATAAAGCCACCCATCTTTAAAGGCTTCTGATGTGCGTTCATCATTGTAGTACTCTCCAGCAACCCATGGACCTCTTATTGTCAGTTCTCCCATTGTTTTGCTGTCCCAAGGCACTTCACCATTTTCATTAACAACACGTGTTTCAATAAGTGGCACTGTTATGCCCTGAGTAATTCGTACATCCATTTTTTCATCCAACGTATAGTCCTGCATATGTGTTAAATATGTTGATAAGCTAACTAACGGAGATGTCTCTGTCATGCCATAGCCCGTAATGTAAGGAATTTTAAGCTCCTGCTCAAAACCCCGAACGAGCCCTTGAGGTGATGCAGACCCTCCACAAACAATTAGACGTAATGAGGATAAATCACGTGAATTTTTTCGTTGCTCCTGTAATACACCAAGCCAAATTGTTGGTACACCAGCAGTGAGCGTAACCTTATATGTTTCAAATAAATCCAAAAGTAACTGCGGGGTAAACATAGGTCCAGGTAGCACCTGCGTGGCACCAAATAAAACGCTAGCGAATGGGAATCCCCATGCATTTGCATGAAACATTGGAACAACAGGTAATACAACATCTGCTTCACCAATTGCAATACTATCAGAGAGTCCAGCAGCAATACTATGAAGAACTATACTGCGATGCGTATAAACGACACCCTTTGGCATTCCTGTAGTTGCACTTGTGTAGCACATGCCGGCGGGTGTATTTTCATCTAAGTCCTCAGGAAATGTAAAACAATCATTTGCTTCTTTCAGCAATGCTTCGTAGGAAAGCGCATTTGGTAAGGGGATGGTTTCCAGTATGCCTGCATCCCCCATTACGATAAAATGCTTCACGGTTTTCAACTGTGAGACAATTGGTGCAATAAGCGGCACCAAGTTATCGTCAATGAGTAATATTTCATCTTCCGCATGATTGATAACATAGACAAGATGTTCAGGGGCTAAACGAATATTAATCATATGCAACACAGCTCCTGCACATGGAACTGCAAAATAGGCTTCTAAATGTCGATGGTGGTTCCAAGCAAAGGTCCCCACCTTTGTACCACGTTCCATCCCAAGTTTTGTAAGGGCATCAGCTAATTGACGAGTTCTTTTTACATAGTCTTTATAGGTAAACTCATGAATAGTAGTAGGGCTTGTCCGGGAATATATTTTTTTTGCATGGAAAAATCGTTCTGCTCGATTCAAAAAACTTGTTAATACTAAAGGTGTATCCATCATATGCATAACCATACTCTCCCCTTTGTTCACAAAATTTTTGAAACATCCAAGGCAACTGCTACAAGCACAATACTAGCTTTTTCATGATATGCCTTACTTCGGCTGCATACGAATAGCGCCGTCTAAGCGTATTACCTCACCATTTAATAAACCATTTTGGATAATACTTTCCACCAATAGTGCATATTCAGATGGTTTCCCAAGACGTTTAGGAAATGGCGTCATTTTTGCTAGTGCCTCCCGTGCTGGCTCTGGCAATGATGCAAACATAGGTGTCTCAATCAACCCTGGTGCAATAGTCATCACACGTACACCTATCTCTGCTAGTTCTCGAGCAATTGGCAATGTCATCGCTGCTACACCGCCCTTTGATGCACTGTAGGCTGCTTGTCCTATTTGCCCATCAAATGCCGCTACCGATGCAGTATTGATAATAACGCCACGTTGGCCATCCTTATCCGGCTCATTATGCTGCATTTTCTCAGCTGCAAGACGAATAACATTAAAGGTACCGATTAAATTGACAGCAATGACCTTTTCAAATAAAGCAAGCGCATGCACACCACGCTTTGAAATTACTTTACTTGCATCAGCAATACCCGCACAGTTAACAGTTACGTTAATGGAACCGAACATGGCTAATGCTTGCTCTAGCCCTGCGATTACATCTGCTTCTTTTGTAACATCAACTCGTGTATATCCAACATTGTCCCCTAACTCTTCTGATAGAGCATATCCTCGCTCATCATTGACATCAAAAATAACTGCCCTACCACCCTCTTCAACGATTTTTCGGACCGTGGCTTCTCCTAATCCAGACGCGCCCCCTGTTACAATAGCTATTACCTCATGACACTTCATCCACTACAACCCCTTTTACATTTTTTCAATAATAGTGGCATTTGCCATGCCCATACCTTCACAGATAGTAAGTAATCCATAGCGTAAATTTTCCCGCTTCATTCGGTAGAGCATCGTAGTTAGTAGCTTTGTACCCGTTGCTCCTAATGGATGACCTAAAGCAATTGCTCCGCCATCTGGATTGAGCTTCTCAGGATCTGCTCCAATTTCATGCAGCCAAGCAAGTGGCACAGGCGCAAAAGCTTCGTTCACTTCATACGTATCAATATCTTCAATCTTTAGACCCGAACGTTCTAATGCTCTTCTGGTTGCCTCTATAGGACCAGTTAACATAAGGGTCGGATCTGAGCCAACAACTACTCGTGTGGTAATTTTAGCAAGAGGCTGTAATCCAAGTTCCTGTGCCTTCTCTAAGGACATAATGACCACTGCCGATGCACCGTCACTCATTTGACTCGCATTACCAGCCGTAATTACGCCATCCTCCTGAAAAACTGTTTTCAAACCATTTAATTTATCAACTGATGTCTCAGCTCGTGGACCCTCATCAATGGAAAAAGATGAAACAGAGCCATCCTCTTGTGTAACTTGAATCGGTAATATTTCATCTGTAAAATAGCCAGCCTCCACCGCGGCTAATGCTCGCCTATGACTATTATAGGCATAGTTATTTAGCTGCTCCTTTGAAAAGCTCCATTTTTCTGCCATTTTTTCTGCTGATAAACCTTGGTGAATAATGGCATAGTTATCCTGTAAGCGTTTACCCTCATGAGCATTTTGCATATTAGCACCCATTGACACTCTTGTCATACTCTCAACCCCACCAGCAATAGCGATGTCCATATCACCCGCTAAAATAGCTTGTGCTGCAAAATGCACGGCCTGCTGACTTGAACCACATTGTCGATCAATCGTTACACCTGGAACAGTCTCAGGAAAGCCTGCCATTAATAAGGCTGTTCGAGCAATGTTAGCCCCTTGCTCAGCTGTTTGTGTCACACAGCCTAAAATAACATCCTCAACCTGATGCTTCTCGATGCCTGCACGTTGTACCACCTCTTGTAAAATATCTGCGGCTAAATCATCCGCTCGTACATTGCTTAATGCCCCTTTTCTTCTACCAACTGCTGTACGAACAGCCGCTACAATCACCACTTCTCTCATCACGAAAAACCCCTTTACATTATCCATCACCCTAAAGTGTATTTGGAAATTATGAAATATATTCTCGATTACTAAACTATTAAAAACCTTAATTATCAGAATATTATAGCATTTATTGTACATGAGGAAGAAGTTTTTAACAATTCTTATTCAAATTGAGGATACTATCCAATATTTTGATCGTTCCATCCGTTAGTTTTGGATACCTATCCTGCACTTTTATGATTCTATCCGTCAGTTCGTGACTTCTATCCCTCAGTTATTTTCTATAAAAAAGATAGAGCTGTTCGCTCTATCTTTAATTTCAGTTAGTTAAACATATTATATTCCGATTTTTTTTCGTAACTCTTTTTCCTTTTGTAGGAGTCGGTTCAGTTTCTCTTTCTCAATTTTGAGCTGCTCTTCAAGTGCATCACGATACTCGTTAGCATGCGTAGGGTACATCCTCTTTTTATATTCAAGTTCTAATAAAGCATATTCAAGCTCTTCTTCTGAAAATGTGTTATAAGTTGATTTTTGTGAAGTGGAAGTTGATTCAGTTGGTTTTTTAGTCCCTAAATAAGCTGCTTCAACATAACCCCTTACATTATTAGCAGTAACATAAGACCAGCCTACTAATGTAGCATGTACCGTTACTTGTGTACCATTACTTAATGAACCTACCGAAACTCCCGATGGACTGGCAATATTTCGGACGATGACGCCACTTCGTGTATTAACGTATTTTGTTGTTGTTTTAGCATTTCCAATAAAATCTGATTTTACATAACCGACCACATTACCATATTGCACAAATGACCAACCATTTTCTACTGAGCCAAAGTCTTCAACAATCATGTTAAATTTTAATGTAGCTAATGTCGATGCTGAAGTAGATGGTTTTGATTTTACAACTAAACCACTTTTAGAATTTGCAATTTTAATCGTTGATTGTGGAATACTTAAAGAAGAAGAAATGACATATCCTTTTATATCACCTACCTGAATATGAGACCAATCTTTCGAGGAAGAAAACTCTGTTACAAATTCCCCTTTAGTTAGATTACCAATAGATTTAGCCACATCACTTGGCGAATCCCTCACAAGTAAACTAGAGTCATTTACAACCTTTACTATTCGATAATTAGTTGCCTCTGCTACTTGTTGTTGAATGCTAAATAGCATGACAAGTAAAAAAACTACGACAGACATTTTTTTGAGTATATTCATCCGATTTATCCCCTTTCCAATAATAATTTTATTAGTTATTGTATAGTTTTTTTTGCAATTGTGATTCCCCCCAAATGAATGATGTAATCTACGAAATAGTTTACTACATTAATAACCATATATGTATATAAACTTCAATTACTATTGTAAAAGAGGTTTTATCTCTGAAGTTGGGGCACTTCTTCTCCTGTCTTAAACGCTTTTATTTTTAAACAACTATTATAGGGAAGTGCTCTTCATATTTTCGAAGCTTGAAAATTATTGATAAATTTTGTAAATTTCATGTTCACCATTTTGGTTTTAATAGTCAATAAGCTTAAATCAATGTTTGCGTTAACTTTATTAAATAATCTTGACAAACAAAAAACCCCCTAACATTTTTTGTTAGAAGGTAAAAGTCACATCGGAAAAATAGATGATTTTTTATTGAGTTCAATTCGTAGTTATTTTCGATACGCTTGGTCTATTCGAAATTAAACTAAATCTTCACCGAAGAATAAGCCGATTTCGCGCTCTGCAGAAGCAAGAGAGTCAGAACCGTGGATGATGTTGTGAGAAACAGTTGTTGCGTAGTCACCACGGATTGTACCTGGGTTAGATTCTTCAGGTTTTGTTGCACCCATCATTGTACGAGCAAGCTTGATTACGTTCTCGCCTTCCCATACCATAGCGAATACTGGACCAGAAGTGATGAAATCAACTAGTTCTCCAAAGAATGGACGCTCAGCATGTTCAGCATAGTGCTTTTCAGCTAATTCTTTTGGAATTACCATTAATTTAGCACCTTTCATTACAAAACCGCGACGTTCGAAACGATCAACGATGTCTCCAACTACTTGACGCTCAACGCCATCTGGCTTAACCATTAAAAAAGTTTGTTCAATTGCCATGTTTAAAACACTCCTTAAATTCGTCTAACAGGTTTTACACCTACCGATAAATATTAACAAAAAATGAGGCTTTGTACAACAAAAAGCTAGAATTTGCGCTTCCCCATAAATAAAGCAACATCACGTAGTTTTTTCTTAACCGGATGTTTTGGTAAAGCATCAATTTCTTGTAAGGCTTTTTTCAAATATTTATCACTCATACGATTAGCTTGCTCAATTGCATGAGATTTACGCACATACTGTAACATATTTTGCCGTTCTGTCTCGGTTAATGTACCCGCAAATACTTTTACTAGATAAGGCTGCATCTGTGGATCATCTTTTAATAATAAAATCGGTAATGTAATATTGCCTTGTAGTAAGTCACTACCTGCTGGCTTCCCTAATTCTTTATCCGTTGCCATAATATCTAAAACATCGTCTATAATTTGGAAGCTCATGCCTACAAAATAGCCGAAGCGTTTCAAATGTCTTACTGTTTTGGTATCAACACCTGATGCCACTGCACCGAGCTCACAACTTGAAGAAATCAGCAATGCAGTTTTGCGTTTAATTCGTCTAAAATAATCCTTTAAACCCTGATCTAATCTAAATTTATCTTCGATTTGAATGACCTCACCGTTAACAATCTCTACCATGGTACGTGCTAAAATTTGATGAACAAGTGGGTCTTCAAGCTTTGTAATATATTCTAGCGCACGCGCAAAAATAAAATCGCCCGTGTACATTGCTACTCTATTATTCCATTGGGATTTGACAGTCGGGCGTCCTCTTCGCATATCGGAATCATCAATAACATCATCATGCACAAGTGATGCCATATGAATAAGCTCTAAAGGCACCGCTACATCCTTCATCTTCTCAATATCATATTCGCCAAATTTTGCACCTAATAACACAAAAATAGGCCGTATCCGTTTGCCACCAGCTTGTAATAAATGGAGAGAAGCATCATTGATCAAATAGGAAGAAGAGTTTACTGCTTTTTCTAGTTCTTGTTCAATGATATCGATATCTGATTTCAAATCGGAATAGAGTAGTTTTAACTTCATCTTTTCCACGCGTGAAAACCTTCCCCCATTAACGTATCTTTTTAAAGCCCATATGCATTGCCGCAGCACCGCCACTGTATGCTTTGTACGTTACTTTTTCTAAACCTGCTTGCTGAAACATTGCCGCTAACTTTTTCATACCTGGGAAATCATTTGCAGATTCCTGAAGCCAAGAATATTCTTTATAGCTTTTCGCAAATATTTTACCAAATATCGGCATTATATATTTAAAATAAAAACGGAATAATTGTCGATAGCCCGGAATTTCTGATTGTGATGTTTCTAAACAAACAACCATTCCTCCTGGTTTTACAACACGATTCATTTCTTTTAGCACTTGTAAATAATCTGGAACATTACGAAGACCAAAACCAATCGTTACATAATCAAATGTATTGTCGGGAAAAGGTAATTCCATGGCATTTCCATGAATAAGCTCAATTTGAGGATACGGCTTTACCTTCTGCTCCCCAACCTTCAGCATGTTTTGGCTAAAATCAAGCCCCTTTACCTCTCCATTTTCACCCACTGCATGTGCCAAGGCAATCGTCCAATCTGCTGTCCCACAACAAACATCCAATGCCTTTGATCCAGGTTTTACAGCCATGTGCTTCATCGTATCATTACGCCAACCAACATGCATCTGAAAACTAATAACGCCATTCATTTTGTCGTAGTTTTCCGAAATACTTTCAAATACTTCGTGAACGTGCTCTTCTTTCGTTTTAGCCATTTTGAAAAACCTCTCTTATCCATTAGTAGAAGCAATAGATGCCTCTACACGTGCTTGTAGAGCTTGTTTCACATCACCTTGTAAAAACGATGCCTCAGTAATCTCCTGTAATAGCTCTTTTTTTAATTGCACAATTTTATCCTGGATGACACTGTAATAGGTTGTGCCATCGTACCTTGCACTCTCTTCAAGCGCCTTGCTCATTAAAGACACTTGTCCACGATGATAAGCCACCCATTCTCTTTCTAAACGTAAAATAATTAAGCTTTTTTCCACTATTGGAATATACTTTTCGAATGAATAAAGCTCAAAAAATTTGGCGATTAACCCTGATTCTATAGTGCTCATTGAGGCAATCCACTGCTCAATCGATCTTTTTGTCGCCTCATACACCTTTATTTGGTGTTCACAGCGTGCCACAATGCCTTGTGACAATTTTCGAATCAAAGCAACATTTCCAGACATCGCTAAAATCTCATAATAGCGCCCACTATAAAAGTCTCCAGCTAAAACGGTTAGCTGTTGCTCTTTAGATGTGGCGTCTAATTCTTTTATATGATCGTGCGCTGAAAGAGCTGCGTACACAATACCAACTGTAATTGCAGCTTCTCTTTGCTCTTGTTGCCACTCCTCACCATTCAAAAAAGGAACTAACAAGTAAAACAATTGATTTTCATCAATCACAGGTGTCCCTGTGTATTTTTGCAAAGTTCTATGACGAACATCCATGAAAATCTCTTTTTTTAACTGTGCAATTGAATTTTGAATGTATGTTGCATTCATAGACCTTACTCCATTTCACTTTCAAATACGTTAGTTGCTTTTATCTCCTAACGTTTGCTTACTGAATTATTATAGCATACGTGACGATTTGTCATAAAAAAATTTCGCTTCTATCAACATGATAGGCAGTAGATTTTTCACCATCAAAATGGCTGAAATCCAACTGCCTTTAAAATCGAATTAAAACAATACTAAGTTTTACACATCTAAGCAAGTTTATGTACCATTGTAATGGACATTACAGCTTTTATTTTTTAGCCTCACTATGAATTACACCATGAGCTGTATGAATTTGTGCTTTTCCACGAATTTTCATAGCAGATGTATGTTCAGTGAATTGAGCAATCATCACTTCGCCCGCATCTAATTTTTCAGAATGGTGGAATTTTGTATCTGTCCCACGTGTTAAACCGATTACATGCACGCCATCTTCCTCTGCTTGAATAACAATATAATCTTGTGACATTATTTGTACACTCCTTAAATCCGACAAATTCTTAGTCCATCATAACATAATTAGACATGCAATTTAAGACATTTGAATAAATGATAATACTTCTCTTCGTTTTACTTCATCTTCCTCATAAATGCCACGTGCAACCGATGTCACCGTTTTCGAGCCAGGCTTCTTTAATCCACGCATCGTCATACACATATGTTCCGCTTCAATCACTACATAAACTCCTTTAGGAGAAAGCATTTCCATAATCGTATCAGCTACAGAGGAGGTAATACGCTCCTGTAATTGTGGGCGACGGGCAATTGTTTCTACTGCACGCCCTAATTTACTTAAGCCAGCAACTATTCCATCGTTAGGTATGTATGCCACATGAGCTTTTCCGTAAAAAGGAACCAAGTGATGCTCACACATTGAATAAAATGGAATATCCTTCACAAGCACTAATTCCTCATGATCTTCGTGGAAAACTGTTTTAAAATAATCTCTTGCATCCTCATGTAAGCCACTAAACATTTCAGCATACATTTTAGCAACTCGTTTTGGTGTGTCTAGTAAACCTTCACGATTTACATCTTCTCCTACAGCTTCTAGTATCATTTTTACTGCTTCTTCTATTTTCAATAAATCAACATTTGACATTCGTAAAAAACCTCCTGCATATCAAAACATTACACATTTCCCTATGCATCGTAGCATATCCAAAAGGTTAGCGCAAAACGACTTACTTGATTGAAAAAATTTTAATGCTTTACGAGCAAATGAAGCCATTCTGAATTTCCAAAAAAGAGCATATTTTCGAATTATGCATATACTATATTAGAATGCTTCATTAACAATAAAACATCCCTTTTCAATTCCACTATGTATAATAATTATCTTGCATAAATATTGTAAGCCCTCAATAAGAGTTAAAAAGAGCAGCCTCCATGTTCGATTACATGAAGACTGCTCTATGTAACTACTAGACGTGTATTATTTTACAGCGTCTTTGAGCTGTTTACCTGGTTTGAAAGCAGGTACCTTGCTAGCAGCGATTTCGATTTCTTTACCAGTTTGTGGGTTACGACCTTTACGAGCCGCACGTTCACGTACTTCAAAGTTACCAAAACCAATTAATTGTACTTTGTCACCCTTTGCAAGAGCATCTTGAATTGTATCAAATACAGCTTCAACTGCTTTAGAAGCGTCTTTTTTAGAAAGACCTGCAGCTTCAGCAACAGAGTTTACTAATTCTGTTTTATTCACACCATTCACCTCCTCTCAAAGGGTCATGAACCAATTCTGTAAAAAGAGTAACACATAGAAAACCGCGACGCAACTGTATTCATTCATGATTATAACCAAAAAGTCAGTTTTTCACCCAAAAAACAAAAATAACAGGACTTTTCGCATAAAAACGAAAAGCCCTGTACTAATTTTTTGCTCTTTATTTTTCTTTTTGTTCCTACAAAATAAACGTAACTAATCCTCTGTCACCCTCGTTTACCATTCGTTCAATTGTTTGACGCATACGTTTTTTGGCTGTAGATGGAACAGCATCCATTTTATAGCGAATTCCTTCTTTTAACACTTCATGCAATGGTGTTCCGAAAAGCTGTGTATTCCATAATGCCTCACGATCATGTAAATAAGCATGATTTAAATCCTTAAGTAACTGTTGACTATGGAACTCAGAGCCAATTAACGGAGCAAATTCAGATTCCATGTCTACTCGAATAATATGATAAGATGGTGCCTTTGCTTTCATACGGACTCCAAAGAAATTATTTTGTTTAATGAGCTCAGGTGCTGTTGGCTCAAATTCCTGCATCATCGGCAGTGTCACACCATAGCCAGTAGAATCAGCATCGTTAATAGCTGATTTAAAACGTTTTTGTGCTTCCTTTGCCTCAGCTGCTTCTTTAATAAAGAGTAGCCAATCTTTCTTTGTTTCAATTGGTTCTTCTAGCCATTCATTACACACTGATTTATATAGCTCTCCTTGTAATGATACTCGTATAACTGCGGTTCCAGCCCCAGAGTCTACATGTACCACTTCACTTTGGTCAATATAATCGATGGCTTTAAAGGCATCTGACGCCTGCTGTACATCCCGAATTCGCATAACTGAAGATAATACTTCTTCCATCGAATCAATAAGTGCCACATTCAATGGATGTGATGCATCTAAAACATCTAACCAATCCGGCTTTTCCACCTCAATTGTACGGATTGGGAATTCAAATAACGCTTCTTGTAGGATATATTGAACATCCGTTGCGCGCATTTGATCAATTGAAATTGCAATGACAGGGACATTGTAACGCTCAAATAATTCATTTCTGAGCTGAACCGTCTCCTCTCTTGCTGGCATTTGACAATTTAACACAATAACAAAGGGTTTTCCAATTTCAGTAAGCTGTTCTACAATCTCTTCTTCTGCCTTCTCTGCTGCACGACGGCTAATACCATTCACTGTACCATCCGTTGTCACAACAATTCCGATATTGGCATGGTCTCGAATTACTTTATCTGTCCCTATTTTTGCCGCTTCTTGGAAAGGAATGGGCTCTGTGTGCCAAGGTGTATGCACATATTTTGGTCCATTTTCGTCCTCATATCCCTTTGTCCCATCAATAATATAGCCAACGCAATCTGCTAAACGAATTTGGAATGTCATTTCATCTTCACCGACCGCAATACGTGTTGCTTGGGCAGGCACAAACTTCGGCTCAGCAGTCATAATGACTGGCCCCGGTGAGCTTTGCGGCAATTCATCTTGTGCTCGCATTCGTTCTGTTTCATCCACAATATTTGGTAACACAACTGCTTCCATAACCTTTTTTACAAATGTAGATTTACCTACCCGTACTGGACCGACAACACCAATATAAACATCGCCATTTGTGCGCTCTGCAATTTCTTTAAATACTGCTTCACTCAAGGTTTCTGCCTCCTTTATCTACGCTTTTTCACTATATGCAAGCCCTCAGACAAATATGAAAAAGCCCCCTACAAATGTAAGGAGCTTATGAGCACTATTTTTTATTCGTTTGAGATTCGGCCTCTTTCTTAGCCTTTTCTATCGCTTTTTCTCTAGCTTTTTTTGCATCACTATCATAGGCTTCCATAAAATAGGTTGGTTCGCCATTTTCATCGACTGTATATGGCACAGAATATGCTGGTACTACTGGATATTTATCAATAAGTAGCTGACGAATATCTTCTCCTGGTTTCACATCAGGATTGTCTTCTTTTAATAGTTGGCCTAAATCAATTGAGTAGTCGACATGCATTTCACCATCACCTGTCATAAATAATGGTAATTCGGCACCAGAATAAGGACTTTTGACAGTAACATCTTTTTTATAGCCTAATTTCTCAAAGTCAATTTGGAACACATTATCTGCAGTGTTTCCTTTTATCGGTAAATATTGGGTTGACAATTTACGAATATTAATTTCACGGATACGCTCCGCTGCATTTAAATCAACTAATTTTACTTGTGCCTTATTCTCAGGGTCCCAAATAATATATTGGAAAATACCACCTTTTTCATAGGCATTCCCAGGTATTTGGGCAAGATATTTCGGCATAAGCTTCTCAAAATCAATTAAATATTTTATATAAATATCAGTATCTAGCTCACTATTTTTAATGGGAACTAGTCCACCAGTGGCTTCACGATATTCATCCACCGCACGCTGAACCGCTGCTAATTGGTCTACATCAGGGACTACTTTAGCCCTCTTCTCATCTTCAGGAGTTACACAACCTACTAGAAGTATCGCGGTTGCAAGTACCATTATAATAGCACTTAATTTCTTCATGTCACTTCCACCTCATTAATTTTTATGCTGGCCATGTGGCAACAATCAGTACCATTAAGAAGGTACCAAGCCCAAACAATATGTATGCTGATAAATTTACGATTGTACGTAAAAAAACATTTGAAATCTTATTTCGCGCTAAATAAATTAAACCGACTGAGATAATCATAAAGCCGATACAATAAAACGATACCCACATTATGTCTAGAGCAGGCATATGTGCTAACGGACCCATTTAAGACAACCACCTTTCTTCAATGTCACAAAACAATCAAAGTTTATTATACTATGTGCTTTCGCTAAAAAGAAATAGATGTCCAGTAACTATCATAACAAATGGACAACCTTTTGATAGGTATACAATAAAAGTGTCCCAGCATTACCGCTAGAACACCTTATTTATGTCCATATTATGACAAAACTAATCAACGATCGAATCTATGAAATCTCATCAATTTCTCGCTTTTTCATACGCATCATTAATGCATCAACAGCTATTTTCGGTTCTACATCATTAAAGAGCACACTATAAAGCTCTGTTGATATTGGCATAGCAACATTATATTTTTCTGCTAATTGAAAGGCTGCCTTCGTTGTACGCACACCTTCTACCACCATTCCCATTTGATCAAGGACCTCTGGTAGCTTCATCCCTTTTCCAAGCAGATGACCTGCACGCCAATTACGAGAATGTACACTTGTACATGTTACAATCAAATCACCCATACCTGTTAGTCCTGCGAATGTAAAGGGATTCCCTCCCATTTTAACACCAAGACGTGTAATTTCAGCTAATCCTCGAGTAATCAAAGCTGCTTTAGCATTATCACCATAATTTAAGCCATCTGTAATTCCAGCAGCTAATGCAATAACATTTTTTAGTGCGCCACCAATTTCTACCCCGATAACATCTTCATTTGTGTAAACACGGAAAAATTGATTCATAAATAGGTCCTGTACTTTTTCAGCAGCCTCAATATTAGCGCAGGCCGCTGTCACAGTAGTGGGGTGATGTAAAACAACCTCCTCTGCATGGCTCGGACCAGAAAGCACAACAATTTCCTCTATAAATTCGGCTGGAAGACTCTCTGCTAGAATTTCTGAAATTCTTTTTAGTGAATCTGGCTCTATTCCCTTTGAAACATGAACAAATAGGATTTTTTTATCGAGAGATCCTACCATTTTTTCACACACTTCTCGAATGGCCTTTGTTGGTACAGCAACAATAATTATTTCTGAATGAGCAACTGCCTGAGCAATATCACTTGTAGCATGCAAATTTATTGGTAATATTGTTTCTGGTAAATACTTTTTATTCGTATGCAGGCTGTTTATTTCTTCAGCTTGATCAGCTCGATGAGTCCAGACAAGTGTATCATGTCCATTCTCTGCAAGTACCATTGCTAATGCAGTTCCCCATGAGCCTGCACCTAACACACAAACTTTTTCCATTCAAAATCCTCCCTTTCATAGCGCCTGTAATAGGTTTTCAATGATGCTTGACCTTTTTTGTAAAAAGACGCCATCCAACAAAAAACGTCGGATAGGCGTACTGTCTGTGTATCATTTTCCTAGGCACGAGCACGAGTAATTAAACGTATTGGCGTCCCTTCAAAATCAAATGTTTCTCGAATACGATTTTCTAAAAACCGTTCATAAGAGAAATGCATCAATTCAGGTTCATTTACAAAAATCACAAACGTTGGTGGCTGTATCGCAACCTGTGTTGCATAGTAAATACGTAATCGACGACCTTTATCAGTCGGCGCTGGATTACGTGCCACAGCATCTTCAATTACTTCGTTTAAAATGGATGATTGAATGCGCATTGAATGATTTTCACTTACACGCTGGATAATCGGTAAAATTTGATGTACCCGTTGTTTGGTATTTGCTGATACAAAAATAATCGGAGCGTAGTCTAAGAATAAGAAGTGCTCTCGAATTTGTTGTGTAAAGACGTTCATTGTTTTCTCATCTTTTTCAACTGCATCCCATTTATTCACAACAATGACAACAGCTTTCCCTGCCTCATGTGCATAGCCAGCAATTTTTTTGTCCTGCTCTTGAATACCCTCTTCAGCGTTTAGCACAACTAGCACAACATCGGAGCGTTCAATGGCACGTAAGGCACGCAACACTGAATATTTCTCAGTCGTTTCATAGACCTTCCCCTTTTTACGCATACCTGCTGTATCAATAATGACATATTCTTGTCCATCGTACTCATATGGAGTATCAATTGCATCGCGCGTCGTACCAGCAATATTACTAACAATGACACGTTCCTGTCCTAAAAATGCATTCACTAACGAGGATTTCCCTACATTGGGACGACCAATAAGCGAGAATTTAATAACATCATCCCCATATTGCTCTTCATCCTCTTTTGGGAAATGTTTGGCACATTCATCTAATAAATCCCCTAAGCCTAAGCCATGAGAGCCTGAAATCGGCCAAGGCTCACCAAAGCCGAGTGCATAGAAATCATAGATCATCTCGCGCATATCCGGATTATCGATTTTATTCACTGCTAAAACGACTGGTTTCTTTGTTTTGTATAAAATTTTAGCCACTTGTTCGTCTGCAGCTGTTACACCCTCACGACCGTTTGTCATAAAAATAATAACATCAGCTTCGTCAATCGCAATTTCAGCCTGTTGACGAATTTGCTCTAAAAACGGCTCGTCTCCTATCTCGATACCACCTGTATCAATAATATTAAAGTCATGTGTTAACCACTCTGCCGAACTATAAATACGGTCACGTGTAACCCCTGGGATATCCTCCACAATCGAAACACGTTCCCCAACGATACGATTAAAAATCGTCGACTTACCTACGTTCGGACGACCTACGATGGCTACTACTGGTTTCGTCATCTGTACTTCATCCTTCCAAACTTCTTGTCTTTCGCTATTATACACGAAAAATGCCATTATATCATATCATATCCATTAAATAGAGCGCTATGTATCGCTATAACGTCTCGTTCAATTTATTTTACATGGGGTAGCTTAGTCAATTTGCAGATCCCATCCTATATTTTGTGAATTCTATCCATCGTTTCGAAGGTTCTATCCTGCACTTTAGGAGTTCTATCCTTCGCTTCGAGGGTTCTATCCACTACTTTTAGAATGCTATCCTTCACTTTGAAGCTTCTAACCGCTACTTTCAGCGTTCTATCCACCGCTTAGAAACTTTTCTATCGGTCATCCCATAATAAAAGCGAGGACACAACATGCATCCTCGCTCGACTCGTTTATTTAAAGTTCTTTAATTTATCACCAATGACATCACCAAATGAGAAGCCTGTGTTTTCTTCTGGTAATTCATAGTCGATTACTTCTTCTGCCTCAGGATTTTCAAGTAAATCTTTAATGCTTAGAGCTAGGCGACCTTCCTCACCATTGACGTCAAGCACTTTTACTTGTACCTCTTGTCCTTCCTTTAAGGCTTCATGTGGTGTATTAATATGCTTATGGGCGATTTGCGAAATATGCACTAACCCTTCTACGCCTGGGAAAACCTCCACAAACGCACCAAATGATGTTAGGCGTTTTACTTTACCATCTAATACTGTTCCTTTAGCTGCACGCTCCTCGATATTCGACCAAGGTCCAGGCAGCGTTTCCTTAATGGATAGCGAAATACGCTCATTTTCCGGATCAACAGAAAGAACCTTTACCGTTACTTCTTGTCCCTCTGATAAAACCTCACTCACATCACTTACATGCTCATGCGATACTTGTGAAATATGCACAAGGCCATCAATACCTCCAAGGTCAATGAATGCTCCAAATGATGCAATTCGTTGAACTTTTCCGTTTAATACATCGCCTGCTTGAATTTCGTTAATGACTTGTTTCTTTTGCGAAGCTTTTTCTGCTTCCACTACAGCACGGTGTGATAAAATTAAACGATTTTTTTCCTTATCCAGCTCGACAATTTTAAAGCTTAGTAACTTGCCTTTATAGCCTTCAAAATCGTCGACAAAGTAGTCTTCTACAAGTGAAGCTGGTACGAAGCCACGTACACCTAAATCTACGACAAGGCCACCTTTAACAATATCTTTAACTTCCGCTTCGAATACTTCTTCAGCGGCGAATTGTTGCTCAAGTGTATCCCATGCTTTTAAAGCATCTACTTTACGTTTTGATAAGACATAGTTCTCTTCTTCAACCTTTGTGATCATCAACTCTAATTCATCTCCAGCAGAGATAACATCAGACGCTTTTTCAATGTGTAAGCTTGATAATTCACTGATTGGTACGATACCATCAAACGGTGCTCCTGGAATTGAAACAGTTACCGCTTTTTCATCAACCTGCTCAGCAATACCTTTGACGATATCACCTTCGTTAAACGTTTGTTCTGCATAGTTCATTTCTTCAGACATATGTAACCCTCCTTCGCATCTTCCCTTACTATTTTATTCGATATTGAAGACAAAGACAAAAATAAATCCTTTAAATTCAAAAAATGTCTGAAATTTTAGGATTTATACCATTTTTTCTTGCGCTAATCTTAAAATAGCTTGTGCTGCATCATCAATGGACAATGAAGTCGTATCTAAAAATATAGCATCCTCTGCTTGAATAAGTGGAGATGCTTCCCGTTCACTATCCATTTTGTCGCGCAGAGCAATTTCTTCCTGAAGCTTTTCAATGGAAGACTCTATTCCTCGTTTTTGATTGTCAATTAAACGGCGTCTTGCTCGCTCCTCTACTGTAGCAGACATAAAGATTTTTAATTCGGCATTTTTTAACACATGTGTCGCAATATCACGCCCATCCATTACAACGCCACCATTAGCCGCAAGCTTTTGCTGCTGTGCTACTAGCAGTTCTCGAACCTTTGCATGAGCGGCTACTTGTGACACAGAGGAAGTTACCTCATTTGATCGGATTTCCGCTGAAACATTATTACCATCCAAAAAGACCAGCTGCCCTTGCGGAGATGGCTTTAATTCGATTGTGCTTGCTGCCAGCATTTCTGCTAATTTTGTTTCATCATCTAAATGTATGTTCTGTTGCATGGCTTTATACGTAACTGCACGATACATAGCACCTGTATCGATATAAGTAAATCCAAGAGTTTCTGCAACTATTTTAGCGATTGTACTTTTTCCTGCACCAGCAGGGCCATCAATCGCAATTTGAATGTTTTTCATCATTTCCCCTACTTTCTATCACACCATATTGTAACATATAAAGATAAAAAAACCCTCTAACTCGCAGAGGGCTTTTCTTAATCGTGACAATTAATATGCCACTAAAATTTCACAACGTTTGTCACTCAACATTTCAAAGGTCAAAGGGGTTTAATTCTTTACGTCGATTGACCAGTTGACGTTCAAAACAGAAACGTACAATATGCTGCTGATCGACATCATCTGTATCAATTAAGCGAATTGTTGCAATGGTTTTGTCATCTTTTTCAAAAATTCGCACAATAGTTGCTTCGGTAATGACGTATTTTACATCCCCATTGGCGTATGGTAATACGATTGTGAGCTTCACCTCATCATCATCTTTGAAAGCCACTTCACCTTTTAACATAACTGCTAAACCACCAGCACTAATGTCTGTTGTTACAAGCTGATATTTATAATCCTTAAACTGTATTGCCACATCTACAGACGTTTCCACACGTACATACTCACGACGTTGAATTTTGATAAATTCTTCTGCCTTTGGACAATGCAACATAATCATTGGTATGTTGCCAGCTTTACGCCCAATCACTTCTGTATTAAAAGCAAAGGATTGTTTGTCTTCGGTGCGAAAAGTTGCTCTAAATTCAGAGCCATCTATTAAAAATGCTGTTTTCTTTGTTGCAATATTTATTGGATAATCAATATAAAGAATATTATCTTTTTGTTCTACAACTTTACAGCGGAATTTTTCAACACGCTCTGTATAAGTAGGTTCAAGTTGTAAAAGTGTACCAATTTTTATTTCCATGAGCATCTCCCCGAACAAAAATATAATTTCATTATCGCATGAGATGCTCATTTTGGCTATATGAACTGGTAGTTTTTTCTTGGATTAAGTTAAATATTCCACCTTTAAAACATTGTGATTTTCAGCATCAATGACAATCCTAAAGGTTTCAGGTGATTGACCATCTCTTACCGCAATCACTTCATAACAAAGACGCTGTTCATATTGGCCGTTATCTGTATAAATATTTTTTACTTCCTCCACTTTAACATCCTTGTCAAAGAAAGTTTTCCAGTCAATTGGTTTTGCAGTTTGTTGTTTAATTGTCTCTTCCTGTATATATTCCATTGCATTTGCGCCAAGCAATTCTCCAGTATCCTTCGCTAGCTTTAACTGAATACCATCTGCATAAATGATTGCTTTATCGCCAGGGTGCACACGTGCAAATGTGACATGCCATGCTTGATGGTTTTCACGAGATTCTACAAATGCCACATCATTTATACCAAGTCGTTTTAAATGTTCCTCAGCCTTTTTCATTATCTCTTCTTGTGAAAGCCTTGCTTCATCTACAGGTCGCTCAACTAAATAGGATAATAAATGTCCACCCTTTTCGGTAAGATCCACATAACCTAGACGAATACCTTGGTGGAATTGGATATGATAAAACGGATATGGTGCTGTATCACTGCTTCTCGTCACTGTAAATGTGGCATCCTTAATGATAGGGAACATATTCTTCACTTTTTCTAATGCCTCTTTTTCCGTAATAACCGAATCCTGTAATGCTTTTAGCTCGATTTTTTTCTGCCAATCGGATTCACTTAATGTCAGTGGGAAATCCTTTTCACTGTAGTCCTTCAGAGTCTTTTGAACATTATCAAATGTTGTATTTGGATTTTTTTGATCTACTTGTCTCAGCCAGACATCCATTTTACCGTTATTTTTATAAAAATCGACTGTTGCCGCTGACCATTCATCCGAGAGTGATTGTAAATTTGTAGAGATTTGTGGCATTTTTTCACGCCACGCTTGGTAATCTCCCGTTTTAGCTGTTTTCTTTGCTTCATCTCCTAGACGCCCTAGGTAACTTAGCCATTGATTAGAAAGTTCCTGTCCGATTGGAATATTTGATATGGACGATCGAACATCGGAGCTTAATCGCCAAACGGAATCTAATTCATTGTGAATAGCTTGGTCATTCTGAAACAGTAATGATTGTGAAACCGCTCGTTGTAAATGCGATAATTTCTCAGAAGCATCCGTTAATTTATCTGTATACTGGGCAAGCACGGTACGTTGTAAGCTTGCCTTTTCACCATGTAAATGTATGCTGTAAGCACCTAAGCCAATAACGGCTGCTGTAAGTATAGCAAGCATGGTTCTCATTTATTTTCCTCCTTTCTATGAACAGAAAATATGTTCTCCAATTTGTTTAATTTGAGGTCGTGACCAAATCCACTTACTTGTAGCTGTTTTCGGGTTAAAATAATAAAGTGCATTTTCTGAAGGGTCCCAGCCATTCATAGCATCAATGACTGCCTCTTTTGCTCGCTGGTTTGGCTCAAGCCAAATTTGTCCATCCGCCACTGCTGTAAATGCTAAAGGTTGGAATATAATACCAGAAATTGTATTTGGAAAATCAGGACTCTCCAAACGATTTAAAATAACGGCCGCTACTGCTACCTGTCCCTCATAAGGCTCTCCCCTTGCTTCACCATAAACGGCATTCGCAATTAGCTGTAAATCTCTCTCTGTATACTTTGGAGGAACTTGTGTTTTAGTCCCATTATTATTACTGCTACCACTGCTTTTACCGCCACTGCTGCCAGTAGTATTCTTAACCTGCTGTTCCAGTGGTATGCCGCCATAATAGGTAAATTGATTTCCTGCATTTAATTGGGCTTTTACCCATCCTTCGTCGTAATCAGAATATCCAGACAATGTTTTTTTCGTTTTAGCGCCAGCTATTCCATCCACTGGTAAGCCATATTTTTCTTGAAAATTTCGCAAAGCCCAATATGTGTTATAACCAAATTTTCCATCAATTTTACTTTTATAAAATCCTAAGTATTGTAGCCTTGCTTGCAACTCAATGACGTCATCTCCATAAGCACCACGGGTAATCTGCTGCTCAGTAAATGCTATCGCGTCATTTTGCGGAATCGTAAATATACTGATCGCTAGTACCAAGGCAAAAACTATGCTTATTAAACGCATGATTATCACTCCTTTTTTTCATAGCTTGAAACAAACGACTCAATTTATACATTTAAAAAATAGAAAAGCGCAGAAATCTTTTATTGATTTCTACGCTTTATATTTTTTTATGCATATGCAAGTGTTGCACAAGGTGATAGTGAGCGAGTTTTACTTTTCTTAGTCCAAACCACCATAAAAATAGCATAAACGGTATCATTAAATATACCCAGTAGCCTTTAAATGATAAAATTGTATTATATAAAATGTGTAATACTACCGGTGCACAAAGCGCCATAGCAATCATTTCATTCGTCTTTGCAAGCTTCGAAAACTTGGCACGTCCATAATAATAGCCCATTACAACACCAAACAAGGCATGACTTGATACAGGTAATAAAGCTCGCATAAATGCTGTATCTAAACCGAATGAAAATAAATATAATATATTTTCAACCGTGGCAAAGCCAAGAGATACACTTGCACCATACAGTATGCCATCATAGGGATCATCAAATTCAACATGATTATAGATTGCAATTAAAAGCACAAACCATTTAAAAAATTCTTCAACTACACTAGAAAATATAACATCCTGTAGATAAAGATATTGAAAAACCCCTTCCTCTGTTAAGACATATTGTAAAAACAAGATAGGAAATGTTAAAAATGCACCATACAAAAACGTTTGAAGTAAGGTTTTTCTTGGCTCCGTTGCCATCTGATTGCGCAAATAGAAATAACTAAAAAGCGCTAGACCGGGAGCAATGGCAGCTGATAATAAAATGATCATGTTGCCGGCTCCTTTCAACATCAATTTCGCATTGACATAATTGTGTTCAGTTTTAAAATTATGTTAGCATAATTTAATAAAGCATGACATCCTTTTAAGGCTTTGGGACAGCACATAGCCCTGATACAGGATGTTAATCTTTATATGTCTGTAAATACCTTTTATTGAGAAAATATATTTGTAAATCTCAGATGAAAAATACCTACGACATTAACCTTTCATTTTCGACAAAAAAATAGCTTTTAACTAAAGTTAAACTGCTATTATTATACCATGTAATGACAGAATTTTTTAAAAGGAGCTATTATTTTTATGAAAAAAACAATTTTATTAATTCATACAGGTGGCACAATTTCTATGGCTATGAGTGACGAAGGTGCTGTTATGCCAAATAAGGAAAATCCTCTTATGCAAGAAAGTAGCAAGCTCGACTCATTAGCATCTATTATTGAAATGGAAGCCTTTAACCTTCCATCACCACATATCACACCAAAAGAAATGCTAATGTTACGCAATCTAATAATTGATAAAGTTTCAGAGGAAAAAATTGATGGCGTTGTTATTACACATGGAACAGATACATTAGAGGAAACAGCTTATTTTTTAGAGCTAACAACGGATTTATCAATTCCTATTGTTTTAACGGGTGCAATGCGCTCCTCTAATGAACTTGGAGCAGATGGTATATATAATTTAATGGAGGCAGTTCGTGTTGCGGTAGATGAAGAAGCGCGTGAAAAAGGAGTGCTTGTTGTCATGAATGACGAGGTCCATCTTGCTGTCAATACAACAAAGACAAGCACTAGTTCAGTCAACACCTTCCAATCTCCTCAGTATGGACCCATCGGACTTATTACAAAATCAAGAATATTATTTCATCACGCTCCTATCCGCCGGCAATATGTTGACATAAAAGGATTATCAAAACGAGTGGCCATGCTGAAAGTCTATGCAGGCATGGAAGTCGATTTACTTGATGTTGTCCTCGCATGTAAATATGATGGCGTAGTATTAGAAGGACTTGGACAGGGCAATGTACCCCCAACCGTTGTAAAAGGAATTGAGAGTTTAATAGAACGTGGTATTCCTGTTGTACTCGTTTCCCGTTGTTTTAACGGTATTGCAGAAGGTGTCTATGGCTATGTAGGCGGCGGCAAAATGCTGGAAGACCTAGGCGCAATATTTGCCACTGGTATTAATGGCCAAAAGGCACGATTAAAATTATTAATAGGGCTCAATAAATCAGGCACTCCACTTCATTTAAAGGATTTTTTCATGTAAAACAATGTATTCCCTTCTCCTAGCATCTTATGCTTCAACAACCTGTTGATAATAGCACAAAATCTCTTGGAGACGAATAATAGCTTGTTCAAAATCTGGTTGTATTACTGATAGCTGAATGAAATTATTTTCACGTAAATAACGGCTGTCTCCATGGACAAATAGTTGATTTAATGTTAAATCCGTATGTAATTGAGACAGAGCCTTTGGACATTTTAACGTAATGAGCATTGGATAATTGGTTGTTAATAGTTTATAATGCATGAACGGTAGCTGCAGTAGAGTATCAAAGCGCTGCTGTAGCAGTTCATAGCGTGCTGGATATGCCTGAAGTGCCACCTCAACATTTCTAACCAGGCTTGCAGGTAATGTGAATGGAATGGCTCCTTGCTGATAGTTCGCTAAATCCATATAGGCTGGTATTGAAGTTGATGGTTTCGCAAGCTTTTGTGAAAAGACAAATGCTAGACCGCTTAATGCACCTATTGCCTTACCACTCACAGCTGTTGCTAGATAACAATCCTTTAAAGAGAATGGCAATGCGCCAAAAGTGCTAATACAATCAATGCAGAGCTTCATATTGTAGCGTTTTGTGAGCTGCACAAGCTGCTCTAAGTTATTACAAGTGCCTGTTGAGGTTTCACCATGCACAGCAAGTAACCACTGATAACTTCCCTTTTGTAGCATTGTATCTATACTCACAAAATCAAAAGCTTGCCCCCATCTCTGCTCTACAACATCAAAATCCAATGCCCAACGCTCTGCCTGCTTGCGTAAACGTTCCCCAAATTCTCCATTCGTTAAAATAATTCCTCGTCCTAATTGCTGTGCCTTTATTTGCCCAAGCATTACTTCATTCGCTAACGTACCAGTCCCAACAACAAGGGCAACATGGTGAGCCTCCGATAGTTGCAGTAGCTTAGAAGTCACACGTCCATAAAGAGATCCAAATGTAGCAGTACGATGGGATAAATCTGTATATTCTATCGACACCTTCTGCTTTACTGGACCTGGATAAAATGTATGACCTCCTGTTACAAGTCTATGCTGGAAGGACTGTTCAAATTGCTGTCTAGTTAATAACATTGGCAAAAACATAGCATCCTTCGTACCGATAGCAGGTGCAAATTGCTTGAATCCTATTTGCTTATAAAGCTTCTCTTCACGAGTTGTGCCAGAAATGACAGCTGCCGTATACCCCTTTTCATAGGCAAAGGCATTCAATGCTTGTGATAATCTTAAAAGAACTCGCCCTGTTCGATAAGCCTTCTTTACAGCAAGTAAACGAATTTCGCAAAGCTTGGCACATTGTTCTTGTGATAAATATTGTTCCACCTTTCCAATCTTTTCATCAATGGAAAATGGTCGCTGATCTCGAAAGGCTATCATTCCAATTAATTCAATTCCTTTATAGACAACGAGATATGTATTTTCCTGATGAAAGCGATCGACCTTCTTTTTTGCAGGATTAGGCTCATGCTGTGGAATTTCCTCCACAAAGGTTTCATAATTCAAACGAGCAATCGCTTCAAACTCTTTTTCAGTTTGCGCTATTTTGCACCAGTACATCTTGTCACTTCCCTTTTTCTAATGATTCCTTGATATTTGGCATATGCTTGATTAGCATACAAAGCATCGCTATGAATATCGGTATGTATAGTTGAAAATTTCCCGTTTGGACAATAGCCATACTATATAAAACAAAGCCCCCAACCATACCAAGAGTAAGACTTCTAGTAAGACCAAACACAAGTGCGCTTCCTAAAATCATCCAAAAAAATAGACCTGTTGAAAGGGCAAGACCAACTCCAATAAAAGTAGCTACGCCTTTTCCACCGTTAAATTTCAACCAAACAGGGAATAAATGACCAAAAATAACACAGGTCGCTCCCACATTTATTACCCACTCTTCAAGGTGCCATAAACGTCCCAAAAGAACGACTGCTACACCCTTCAGCGAGTCGCCAAAAAATGTCCATACGAATGCAGCTTTGCCAATTACACTCCCTGCATTACGGGCTCCTAAGTTTTTACTTCTTTCTTCTTGAAGGTTAATCCCATATGCTTTTCCAACGAAAAAAGCCGTCATAAAGTTTCCTATTATATAACTTAAGAGCCAGTACACCCCACTCAAATGCACACCCTCCAATCATTTTTCACGTTGCTTTCACCTTCATTTACTTAAAAAAAGCTGTATAAGCCACATGCCTATACAGCTTTCATTTATTTTGTTCTTTTAGCAATAGTTTGTGCAATACAATCGCCATGGAAGCGGCCATTCTCGATAAAGATCTCATTGGCATTATTTCCTGCTGCAATCACACCAGCAATAAACAATCCCTCTATATTCGTCTCCATCGTCTCTGGTGTAATAAACGGACGCCCCGTTTCATCATCAATAGTTACACCCATAGCACGAATAAACGAATGATCTGGATGATAGCCAGTCATTGCAAATACAAAATCATTTTGTAAAACTTCTTCTTGACCATCTATCTCTAAAACAACCTCATGCTCAAGAATTTCTAGCACATTTGTATTGAAGTGCATCTTCACTTCTCCATTTCTTACTACTCCATCAAATTCTGGTAATACCCATGGTTTGATGCTAGGTGAATACTCATTGCCACGATAAACTACCGTCACCCGAGCACCAGCTTTATTTAGCTCAAGCGCTGCATCCACCGCTGAATTTTTTCCACCTATCACTAATACATCTGTATCAAAAAATTCATGTCCTTCTTTAAAATAATGGAAGACTTTCGGTAATTGTTCTCCCTTTATCTTTAAATAATTGGGATGGTCATAATAGCCAGTTGCTATCACGACATAGGGCGTTTCATATACTTCTTTATCTGTTGTTACTGTAAATAAAGCATCTTTTTTCTTCACGCTATTTACTTTTTCAAAGCGATTTACCTGAATATTTTTCAAACGCACAACTTCTCGATAATACACAAGTGCTTGATTTCGTTTTGGCTTGCGTCCTTCAATAATAAAAGGTACATCTCCGATAGCTAGACGTTCACTTGTACTAAAAAAGGTTTGATGTGTAGGATAATTGTAAATCGAATTTACAATATTCCCCTTTTCAATCACTATTGGCTGTAGTCCAATATTTTGCAAAGCTATTGCTGCTGCTAAACCACATGGTCCGCCTCCAACAATTATGGCATCTGCTTGCTGCATTTCTTGACACTCCTATCAAATTCGATTAGCGAAAGGTGCTAATCCTCTCTTTTACATAAAAATTAGATCCATTCTCATTATACGCCTTCTATCAGAATTTGGTTGTTTATTTACCCGAAATTTCAATGTCAATAATATGACACTGCGGTTTTGCACCAAGTCTTAAGGGTAATAATGTTGTCCCATAGCCATTACTCACTAACGTCATGACACCTTCTCGCTCCCGATAAGAGCCATTTGGATGGGCACCATAAGGGCCAATTCTAATTTGCCCACCATGTAAATGCCCCCCAATCATTAAATCCGCTCTAAATTTTGCTCGTACTCTCGCAAAAACACCAGGATTATGAGAAATAAATACGACTAAATCATTCTCATCAACTTTCTCAAATGCTTTATCAAAGCTATATTTTTTTGTAGATGTGTCTTCAATTGCACTTAACCAAAAACGATTCTTTTTCGGTAAAAGAACAGCATCATTCGCAATAATTTGAACACCATGCTCCTGTAATATATCACGTAGCCGTTGCTCACCTACTTCTCTATCATTATTTCCCCAGACAAAATAAGTCGGTCCTAAAGGGGTTAGTAATTTTAGATTATCATGAATACGTTTAATCGGTGTACGTCCATCAGCAAAATCTCCACCAATTATAACCGCATCAAACTGGTCATCTAATTGTTCAATCATACGGCGATTAATTTTGCGTAAATGTGTATCTGAAATAAAAAATAGTCGAATTTTTTCCTGTTTACCCTTTAATGGCAATTGATGATGTAAGACATTGTTTTCATGTGCTACCTTCCACATATAGAGCAGGAACACGATGACTATTAAAATCAATAATCCAATATAAATCATTCTCTCACATCTCCTTACGAAAGCAAAAAGACGATTCGTTTATATGAGGAATCGCCTTTTTACTAAATCAGACGAACGCATCAACCTTTTTGTTGTTAACGTTTGTCCATTATTTTATACTAGAAAAACTTCATTGCCAAAGAATGACACCCATTTTTCTTATGGTAATTTAATTACTTGCCCAACCATTACTGTATTCGAAGACATGCCATTTGCTGCACGAATTTTTGCAAGCGTAGCTTCACTTCCATCACCGTAATGATTCAAGGCAATACGATATAAATTTTCATTTTCCTTCACTGTATGGGTACTTGCTTTTGCAGCATTCTTTGCCTCTTCAGCCTTACGTGCTTGTTCCGCCTTTTTTGCCTCCTCCGCTTTTCTTGCTGCCTCTGCTTGCTGTTGTGCTAGTTTAGCTTGCTCAGCTTTTTTAGCTTCCTCGGCTTTTCTAGTTTCTTCAGCCTTTCTAGCTTCCTCAGCCTTTTTAGCTTCTTGAGTAGCCTTTTGTTCAGCCGCTAATTTTTCAGCGTCTTTTTTAGATTGATTCTCCGCTTCCTTTTTCGCTTTATCATCTTCTTTTTTATTGCCAGTCGCCCCAGCGGCATCCGTTTTATTTCCCGATTTATCAATTTCTAAAACTTGTTCAGAGGTATTTTTTTCAGCCTCTTCAATCGATTTACCTGGTTCGTAAAATTTTAAAAAATAGATTAAAATTGAAAATGGAATTAAGATAAAGATTACAAAGAGAATCGTCATTAAAGGCATTTTATGTTTTGTCTTTTTTGGCTTTTTATTAGGACTTCCATTTTTATTCATTCTTGAAACTCTTGATAAATTTTGCTGATCCTTTTGCTCATCTTCAAATGATTGTCGATGCTCTTCAATTTTATCGCGGTAATCTTCTTTACTCATTCGACTTTCCCCCAACCTTACTACGCTTTCTATCATTCTATTATGACGAATTTTGCGAAAAAAGTAAATGACCGTCAATTGTAGCCTAATTACCCATTAAGAGTTGCTTTAAACGGCTTTCCCATGGAATCATTTCTATTTTTCTTTCTTCCTCCAAGCGTACTTTATTGATTTCATCATAATGGATTCCACAATTTTCACAACAGTTTTCCGGTTTTTTCTGCAATTTTTGCCCAAAATACCCGACTAGTTGTGCGCGAATACAGTCTTTTGTCTGAGTAATTTTTTTCATTTCATCGACAGCCCTGTATTTTTCTACTGCCAATTGATTTAATCGTGCCTTTACCTGTTCCACACTTTCTTGTTGTAACCAAAAATTTAGCACACGAAAGGCCGTTTCACTTAGCTCCCCATTTTTCAGCATTTGGGATGGTTGTAAACGTTGATTTAGTAATTCTTGATAGCGTTCGACATGACCAGAAGTCGGTAAATCTCCTGTTACAACAAATTTCGCAAGCTCCTCGTCACCTTCACTATACAGTAAAATGGCAATCGCTGGCTGACCATCGCGGCCTGCACGACCTATTTCCTGCATATAATTCTCTACATTCGCAGGCATCGTTTCATGAATAATCTGTCGAATATCTGGTTTATTAATCCCCATCCCAAAGGCATTTGTCGCCACAATCCAATCAAGTTCACCATCAATAAATTGTTGCTGGATAAACTGACGATCCTCTGCACCGTAGCCAGCATGATAAGCTGCTGTGCGAATACCTGCTTGAATCAGCACCTCACAGTATTGTTCTGCACGCTTCCTTGAGGACAGATATAAGATACCTGGTCCTGCTGTTTTTTTAATATGCTGCAATATCCACTGCGCTTTATCCGCTTTATCTTCAAAGGTAACACGCCCTAAATGAATATTGGGGCGATCTACATCGTACATAAATTCAAACGGGTTAATTAACGACAATGTTTTAGATATATCCTTAACGACCTTTTCAGTTGCAGTTGCCGACAGGGCTAAAACTGGGGGACGATTTACCTGAGAAAACCATTGACCAATCCGTAAATAATCCGGTCGAAAATCAAATCCCCATTGCGAAATACAATGTGCTTCGTCTACAACAATAAGACCTAGCTTTATTTGCGAAAGCTTTTCCTGCACTTGCGGCTGAAGCAGCATTTCTGGTGAAGTAAAAATAAAACGATATTGCTCTAAAAAATGCAGGGCATACCGTTTTTCAGTGATGGTTAAAAAAGAGTTTAGGGCAACAACTCTCTTTTCACCAAAACGTTTTAGCTCCTCAACCTGATCTTGCATTAACGAAAGCAAGGGAGAAACAATAAGTACTGGTTTTTGCAAAATATAGCCCGATAATTGATAGCATAATGACTTCCCCATTCCAGTTGGCAACAAAGCGATTACATCTTTTTCTTGCAGAATCGCTTCAATGACCTCCTTTTGTCCGGGACGGAATGTTGTATACCCAAAATATTTCGCTAATGCTTGTTCAAGCTCCATCTACACTTCTCCTTTCGCAAGGATAAGTTTTAATTGGAAATAACTCATGCCTTCAACTACTTCATGCAATGTTTTTAACTTCTTCGTTTGATATTGTTTCGAGGCTTGCCAAACCTTTTCTGCTTCCTCATAAGAGACGAAAGAACCAATCGAAAAGTTCGGTTCATACATGGCTAATTCTACTAAATGATCCTCAATGGTACTTTGTTTAAGCTTTCTTATTTGCACAATTTGCTCAATTGAATAGCCCTGCTCATATAAATATGCTGTTTGTTGTGCAGAATCGGTGATTAATGCCTTTACCCTTAATCCCTCTGCAATTTCACTAAGCAAAGGATACCCCTTTTGATGTACTTCATTTAATAATGTATGTAGAAGTTCAATAAATGCCAATTGACTATCTAAAACGACTTCCTTACGCTCACTAGCAAGCTGCTGCCACGTCCATCCTGGTAAATTCTGACCGCTTAATCGATAAAGGACAAGCTGTTTATTGGTATCTGCTTGGGGCAATTCTGCAAGCGCTCTTTCGCATTCTACTAATAATTGTTCCTGTAAATGCCGATCCTGATAATTATGCTTTAGTAAAAATGAGCGAACCCATGACTGAATCGTTACATCTCTACTGATTGGAGAAAAAGAACGTACTCCAGCATTTTGATAAGAGAGGCTTTGTACAATCAAAGACAATCTTGCAAAAAAAATATGTTCATTTCCTCGATAATGCCATCCATCAAATAAAAAAGCAGGCGTTTGCTCTGCTCGCTGTAAACCGAGCTTTTTCAGGGAATAGTGACCAGATTCCTGTATATCTAACCAACTATATTGCGAAAATAACTTTACAGCATTATCAAATGTTGGTCTCGGTAGCTTTGTTAATAATCCAAAGTAAGGATGTAGCTGAAATAGCCCAATGTCTTGTATCGTCTGACCTGAACGCTTTCCTCTTAATATATGGTAAGCAGCAGAAATTGTTCTCTCGTTATTGAGCTTTTGAAAGATTTGCAATAGAATTTGATGAAACATAGACGCAAATTCCTCCAATTTCATAGTATTTATGTTGAAATGTCAGATAAACATCTTTAAAATGAGAATGAAGCTTTGTAGGAACATTGTAAAAGGAGAGAATAATAATGGCTAAATTCACAATCGTTGATAAAGATACATGCATCGCTTGTGGCGCATGCGGAGCCGCAGCACCAGACATTTATGATTATGATGATGAAGGTATTGCCTTCGTTATTTTAGATGATAACATGGGAACTGCTGAAGTTCCAGAAGATCTATTAGAAGACATGCAAGATGCTTTCGAAGGGTGTCCAACTGACTCTATTAAAGTTGCAGATGAAACATTCGAAGGTGACGCATTAAAATTCGAATAGATCAAACGTTGAAGGCATCCAAAGCTGGGTGCCTTCTTATTTTAAAATGCCTTAGATTTATATAAAAATCTTCATAATACATGCAATTGGATTCGTCTCTACATAAACTAGAGATGATTTTTTTGTACCGCTTTTTTAAAATTGTGTCCCCCTGTCATCTTGTTATTGCAACCATTTTTTATGTATGATAAGATTTTAGTAGTTGGTACTAATAACAGATATTATTTCATAAAGGGGTTCTTATAAATGATGGATAATTTATTACAATTAAAAGATAAAAATATTGTGGTAATGGGTGTGGCAAATGATCGTAGTATTGCTTGGGGCATCGCAAAACGTTTATTTGATGTCGGCGCAAATGTTATTTTCACCTATCGCCAAGAACGTTCATTAAAAAAATTACAAAAGCAATTAGAAAATATTGGACAATCTAATTCATTGATTGTGCAATGTGACGTGAACAGCGATGACAGCACAAAGGCAGCCTTTGATGAAATCGGTTCAAAAGTAGGCATTATTCATGGTATTGTACACTCTGTAGCGTTTGCCAATGCAGAAGATTTACACAACCGTTTCTTAGAGACAACTCGCGATGGCTATGCATTTGCACAAGATACTAGTGCGTATTCCCTTATCTCAGCAGCAAAAGCGGCACATCCTTATATGACTGAAGGCGGTTCAATAGTAACTATGAGCTATTTAGGCGCAGAGCGTGTGCTTGACGGCTACAATGTAATGGGCGTAGCGAAAGCAGCATTAGAGGCTTCTATGCGCTACCTTGCTGCAGATATCGGGAAGGATAATATTCGTGTCAATGCAATTTCAGCTGGAGCGATTCGTACACTTGCAGCAAAAGGCGTTCCTTCCTTCAACACAATTTTACACAAAATCGAAGAAACAGCTCCATTAAAGCGTAATGTTCAGCAAGACGAAGTAGCAGATATGACAATTGTGATGCTTTCTCACCTATCTCGAGGCGTTACAGGCGAAACAATTTACATCGACGCTGGCTATAATATTATGGGATAAATACAAAGAAGCATGGAAAATCGTCATTGATTTTTCATGCTTCCTTTTCTTAATTTGCACGATCGAGAGTGAAAACCTTTAGCATTCACATAAGGAGAATCAACATGGACAAAAATAACAACAACACTGAAATCATTTATCTTTCTGATCCATCTGAATGCTTCATGCATCCATTTTATAATAAACAAATTGTCTTTACAGGGGCTCTTTCCACGATGATACGTGCAGAAGCTGCGAAAAAAGTGAGGGCTTGTGGAGGGATAGTACAAGGTGCTGTTACAAAGGAGACAGATTTCGTTATTCTTGGAAAGAACCATCGAGGGTTCAGTACAAAACAATTAAAAGCCGAGCAATTGATTAGACTCGGCCTAGACATTCAAATGATTGTTGAGGATGATTTTATTTGGCTTATTTCGATGTAAAGAACTTAAAAAACCAATTAAGTTCACAATCATTTAGTGCAAAAACTAATTGGGCAGACTTCTATTTTAAAACCTTTGGAGCTGGGTAATCAAAGCCCTTTGTATCCACTTCCACCTTTTTCATTCGCTGATCTTCCAGTGGCTTTTCACCATCTCGTTCAACAGCAACAATCGCATCCACTGTTTCCATGCCCTCAATCACTTTCCCAAAAGCAGCATATTGACCATCAAGATGTGATGCTGTATCTACCATAATGAAAAATTGTGATCCCGCGGAATTCGGGTCCCCCGAACGTGCCATTGAAATAACGCCACGTTCATGCTTCAAATCGTTTTTAAAGCCATTAGAAGAAAACTCACCTTCTATCGAATAGTCTGGTCCACCCGTACCATTACCTGAAGGATCTCCCCCTTGAATCATAAAACCAGGAATAACGCGATGGAAAATAAGACCATCATAAAAGCCTTTGTTAACTAAAGAAATAAAATTAGCTACTGTGTTCGGTGCTGTAGAAGGCTCTAATTCGATGACGATTTTTTCGCCATTTTCCATCGTAATTGTCACAATTGGATTTTCCTTCACTTCAGAAGAATAATCTACTTTTTCTTCCGATTCCTGTGCCTTCTTACCCTCAGGTTGTCCTTGTTCTTTAGCTGCTCCGCAACCTGTCACAATAAAAGTCACTGTAAGCAACGCAAAGACAAGATAAATTCCTTTATAACGCGTAAACATAGTATTTCCTCTCCTCTTTTTAGCTCGTCTATTTATTATACCGATTCGTTCGCTTATAACAAATAGTAACTCTTAAAACATAGCAAATATAGTTTGAATTAATAGAATAACACCTGCAGCAAATAGCATTATATTAATCAACCTTGAAAAAAGCTTTTGGTCGAGCCTATTAAAGAAAATTTGCCCTACAACTAAACCTATTAGTAAAATTGGCAATGCATACAAACTATTAACCCAAACTGTTTTATTTGTACCTGTCATTGTTAATTGGAAGAGTAAACTAATTAGGTAAATAAAAATATAGTAGGCTAAAGTTGTAGCTCTAATCATTTCCTTACTTTTCATTGTACCTGCAAAATAAAGTAATAATGGGGGTCCAGCCATCCCAATACTTGTAGTTAACAATCCTGATAAAAAGCCTACTCCATAATCTCTTTTTGTCGTTGGTTGAAAAGACAAATTTTTAATAAGTAGAATTGTTAATCCTATTAATGTGATAGCAATAATTAATTTAAAAGTGATGATGTTGACAAACGAAAATATCACACTACCAAATGGTGCACCAATTAAACTACCCATTACAATTTTCTTTAATAAACTAAAATCAACATCCTGTCTGATCTTCCATATTAATGTAAATGAAATAACTAAAGATAAAAGGATATTGATTTGTATGGCTTCCTGTGGCGAAAATAGCACCAATAATAATGGCGTGGCGATGATAGAAAAGCCAAAACCTGAGCTTGTTTGTAAAATCGAGGCAAACAAGATAATTAAAAAAAAGATAATAAGTTCGAACAAAATAGCACCTCACAATCAATAATTCCTAGTGACCCACTGCTATATGTTGTTTTTTAATAAAGCCCTTTAATAAAAAAGATAGGAAGCAGGCAACGGCTAAAAATACAGCAATCATCGTAATAACACCTATCCAGCCGAAATGCATCCAAAATATGCCTCCCACTGTTCCTCCAACACTAGAGCCAAAATAATAGAAAAATAAATAAAGTGAGGAGGCTTGTGCTTTATCATGAGTGGCTCTTTTACTAACCCATCCGCTAGCAATCGAGTGTGCCGCAAAGAAGCCAAATGTAAAAACGGTAATGCCAATAATCTTCAAACTCAGAAAGCCGTGTAATGTAAGGATGGCCCCTATCAGCATAATAGCAATTGACAATAGCAGCATTTTTTGACGTCCATATCGATCAGCTAAACCGCCGAACCAAGCAGAACTGAATGTACCGACCAAGTAAATAATAAATATCCACCCAACAATTGTAGCACTTAAATTATAGGGCGATGCCATTAATTTAAAGCCTATATAGTTATACAGCGTAACAAAGCTTCCCATTAAAACAAAGCTAATGCCGAACAAACAAAGCATTGATGGGTCCTTTAAATGTTGTATAAGTGAGGTCGTTAATGCTTTTATTTGCAAAGATCGAGCCGTAAAATGCTTGGAATTCGGCAGCATCCAGACAAATATCAGGCTAATGAGTAGACTAATTATACCAAGTACAATCATGCCCACCTGCCAATTATAAAGATCCGTTAATGTTCCGATAATAACCCGTCCACTAAGTCCCCCAACTGAGTTTCCACTTATGTACAAGCCCATGGCCACACCTAAACTAGATGGGTCGATTTCCTCTCCTAAATATGCCATGGCAATAGCAGGCAAACCCGCAAAAACTACTCCTTGTAGTACTCGGAGCACTAAAATCATTTCAAAATTTGGTGAAAAGGCAAGCGCTAGGGTAAGGATCGATGCAGCAAAAATCGAAATAGTCATTAATGATTTTCTTCCCCAAGCCTCAGACAATGAGCCAACAATAATCATGCTGATAGATAGTGCAAAGGTAGTCACTGATAGCGATAAGCTCGCAACGGCTGGTGATACATGAAACTCCGCTGCAAACGTTGGCAGTAAAGGCTGCGTTATATAGAGGTTGGCAAAGGTAATAAAGCCTGCTAAAAATAAAGCCCAATTTGCTTTATGAAACGCCCTTGTCCCCTTTTGAATAAAGTCCATGTGTCTCGCTCCTTAACATACAAACCAATAATACTATTTATTCTAATACAATTTTCATTAAAACACACGATAGACTGTCAAAAAATCGACAAAATCATTTCTAATTTTATTTTTATTGTTATATTTTATTTGACATTTTCACTATAAATAATTTCTCTATTTTTCTTAATAAAAAATTTAGATTTACTATTTTGAGTTGGCAATTATTGTGCTACAGTGAAAGTAATCATCTAGCAATCATTGTCAAAGTGAGCCGATGACTAGACTATTTTCGTTGCACAGACTTGGAGGAATTTTTATGAAAATTATTGAAGCACTATCCCTTTCAGTACCGTATATCCACCTTGCATTAAAAGAAGAAGCAATTGTAGCTGTTGTTGAAAAAGAAAGTCAAATAGTTGTGAAATATTTAGCAGGCAAGCGAGTAGATTCAGGCTATAAAGATGGTCAAAAAGTAAATACAAACGACCAAAATGTTTTCATTGCTTTTAATGGGCAAAATGCGGATGTTGTGATACCAGAGGATGTGTACGGCGTTGCCATCAATGCTTTTTCATTCCCAATTCGTGAAAATGGTAAAGTCGTAGGTGCTCTTGCATTTGGACTGCCAATCGACAATGAACTTAAACTCGAAGATTATATGAGCACAATGGATACTATCGTGAACAGTTTACAGGACAAAGTACATACAATTGCCTCACATTCTGAAGAGTTAGCTGCTACAAGCGAAGAAATTAACAAACAAGCACAGCATGCCCTTGAGGATTCTGAAAAAACAAATGAAGTCACTGATTTAATAAAGAGCATCTCACGCCAAACGAATTTACTTGGCTTAAATGCATCCATTGAGGCTGCTCGTGCTGGTCAGCATGGCGCTGGCTTTAACATTGTGGCTCAGGAAGTTAGAAAGCTTTCCTTCGAAACCTCTAGCGCCACTGAAAACATAGAAGCATCGTTAAGAAATATTAATCGGAATCTCGAAAATCTGAAACAAAATATGGGGCAAATCAATGATGCTACCAATGAGCAGGCCCAGCTTGTTCAGGATTTCAGTGAAATTATTGAAGAGCTATCTGTTCTTAGTCATGAAATGAAGAACTTTATGCATGATGCCTTAAAATAACAATGAGGTGAAAGTTATTGATTATCAAAATCAAACCAGATTTATACTTACGTACTATTACCCTAGAAGATGCAAATGTCGTTTTCGAATTAACGGACAATTCCCGCTCCTATTTACGTGAATGGTTACCATGGCTGGATTTCACCAAAGAAGTCGCTGATACATCAGCCTATATTGAAGGATGTATAAAGGGGCAGGAAGCACAGACCAGCCTTTCGTTTGTTATTGTTTTTCAGGATGAAATTGTTGGAATTGCAGGCTTTAATACCATCAATCCTAGTAATAAAATTGCGGCAATCGGCTATTGGCTCAGTGAAGGGGCGCAAGGACATGGAATTATGACGAATACCGTTAAGGCTTTACTACAATATGCATTTGTTGTTTTACAGCTCAATAAAGTTGAAATTCGTGCTGCTGAGGGCAATGCGAAAAGCCGCGCTATTCCTGAACGACTAGGCTTTACTATGGAAGGTACGATTCGTGCTGCAGAATGGCTTTACGATCATTATGTAAACCATGTTGTTTATGGAATGCTCGCAAGTGAATGGCAGGAGAAAAAGTAGCCACTATCCTTGAGCTTATTCTACCAGGGTAATTAATCTAAAAAACTCAAACAAGCATAACCCCGTTCTACATTTAGGACGGGGTTAAAAATACAGTTATTTAAAAATTATAGTTTGACTCTTTTATATATTTATTCTGGAACGTTTATACATATTCATAGTAACAAAATAGCTAACAACGATAATCCCTGCAAACAGCAATAGTATATTACTATACAAATAGGCAGGTGGCTCAGCATTTATAGGTAATAATTTCTGATTTAGCAATCGTACCGATAATAATCCACCTACAATTGCAATGCCTATTCCTTCTGATAAAAAGCTTGTGAAATTAAGCAAACTCATACCAGCGCCAACTTCCTTTTGTTCCAAACTGCTTGCAACAATGGTTGATATAACTGTTTTCGTAAAAGAAAGCCCCCCAAAAACAAAAATAACTATGATTGTTATAAGCAGTGGTGTCGTTTCTATATAAAGGGCAGCTACTATAAAGCTGATAGCAAGAAATGCACTTCCGGTAGTTAACACAAATAAAGAACCACTTTTATCTACAAGCACTCCCCCTAAATAACCGAAAACAATTACACTCATTGCCCCTGGAAAAATAATTCCACTTCCAATTGCAACAGTACTTAAATGATACACGTCTTTCATCATATAAGGAACCATTGAAATAAACCCTGCTACAGTTCCAAATATAAGTCCTCCACAAACAATTCCAATCATAAATGAGATATTTCTCCCTAGCGCAGGATCAACAAAAGGATTAGAAACTCTCCTAATATTTTGAACAAATAGTAGGAAAAAGATTAAGCTAACGATTAAAAAGGAAATTTTATAAAATGTCGTAAACATCATAAAAAATACAATCCCCAAGGACATAAATAGTATGCCTACATTATCCAAAGAGGCTTTTATTACCTCTTCCTGTTTTAATAATTGTGCAAGGAATGGGGCAGAGATAATTGTCACAATTGGCAAAAGCAGTATATAAGACCAATGGATATATTCAGCAATTGCTCCACCAATAAATGGCCCTACACCTTCTCCCATAGCTACAATGGACCCAATAAGACCAAATGCCTTTCCCCTATTTCCCTTTGGAATATAGCGGGCAACAACAACCATTACAAGTGCTGGAAATGCAGCAGCACCGGTTCCTTGTATTAGCCTAGCCAAAATAAGTACCGGAAATAGAGAATGTCCGACAAACCCGATAACTGATCCAATACAGTTTACTATAATCCCAAATAGTAGTAGCTTTTTAAGGCCAAGCTGATCCGATAGTTTTCCATATACCGCTGTACCTATGGAAAAAGTCAATATAAACGCTGTATTTATCCAGTTAATACTTGCTGGTTCCTTATGAAAATCTCTAGCAATATCCGGTAATGAAACATTCAAAACCATTTCATTTAAAACACTGAAAAAAGAAAGAACACAGAGCCATAATAAAATTTGTTTATGATGCAAATTTATCTGTGAATGAGATGTATTCACATTTTACCCTCCATTAATGAGGGTAGACGTAGTTTATAGGGTTATTGATACGCTTTCCCTCTCTAAATATACCCAATTATCTTTATTCCACTTCATATAAATCCCTCCCTCTATAAATGTTGATATATCAACGGTTTGACCCATTTTTAATGTGGTGAAAATATTTTTTCACCACATAGTACATATAGTTTTTTCTAGTTTTTCAATTCATTGTAATTTGGTGAGTATGCTTCGCTAAAGCTAATTGGATAAAATTAACTTTCAATTCCACTATGTGATGCACTAATGGATCTCTGCGATGCTTATGACGACTTACCCTCCCATGTCTCTTGGCGTCTAGCGCATACATTCCTTCGTTCGGTCTATTCATAAGGCAGAGGCTGGCGATGCTCCTCAAGGGACTCGTAGTCTTATGGTGAAAATAATGCCGGCTTCTCTGTGTCATCCTTCTGTTAGAGGTCGAGTTCCGATTGCTTAGGCTGCCTCTCCGAGACAATAAAGGTCCTTCATCATTTGGCTCACATCAAAATGTACTTTCTTCTTGCACAAGGTGTGTAAAATCTTCAGTAACTTTCCACAGAGCACGACAATCGATTGTTTCTTTCGAAGTGGATTGATGGTGCGTGTAGTGTAATAATCATGTAATTGCTTAAAGGCCTCATTATGACGAATTAACGGTATCATGACACGGAATAAAAGAGCTCGAAGTTTTCTTCTACCACGCTTAGAAATCCGTTTTTGTCCTTTATGCTGTCCAGAAGAGTTTTCACGTAATGTGAGTCCCGCTAGCTTCATTAATTGGCGTGGATGCTCATATTGTGTGAGAGAACCGACTTCTGAAAGCAACTCAACAATCGTTACGTCTCCGATACCAGGTACTGATGCTAAATACGCATAGTCCGTCATTTGTTTTGCCAGTTCTATCAGCTGGGCTGTTAATTCATCAAGCTGAGCTTGCATCAATTGATACTGGGAAAGTAGTGTAGCGATTTCAATGCGTGCCATCACTAAGCCTTCTGTCAGTCCAATCGAGCTTTGTGCCACCTCGACTAATTGTTTTGCCTTTGGTAGCTGTGGACTTTTCATTCCATCTACTTGGCGGTATAAAAATAATAATTCTTCTGGCGTTTTCCCTTGAATGTCCATCGGCAGTGGTGTCTTTTCAAGCGCCGCATATGCCATTTTCCCGAAGTTTTTAAATACCTGTGTAAACTCAGGAAAAAAGCGATCTAACCAACGAATCATTCGATTTTGAAGGGCATTTACATCTTCTTGGATTTTGGCACGCAAGGTTGTACCATTACGCAATTCAGCTTCCACGCCTTCTAGAATACGTGGATAACTAAACCGTCCATCTCGCATTAAACGTGCAATGACGAGCGCATCCTTTTGGTCATTCTTTGTTTGAAGATTGTCATCCAGCTCTTTGGAACGATTGACATGATGAGGATTCACCATGATAAACGGAATTCCATGGGCACAAAGATAGGCAGCTAGATTCATCCAGTAATGACCGGTAGGTTCAAAACCAACTAACACATCGCTTTTTTCATGCGTAGCACGTAAAGCCATTATTCTTTCATAAAAAGTATCGAAACCTTCTCTTGTTTGCGAGAAAGGGAACGATTTTTGGAGCACGCGTCCTCTTTCATCAACCGCGCATGCATAATGTGTACGCTTGGCAATATCGATACCGATGACGAGTGTTTTTTCAGAGACTTGATTAATCTTTTGGTTCGTATTAGAATTCATAATTGGAGTCCTCCTATGTGATGATGAGTCAATTTCCCGTTGACACTCATGCATCATACAAGAGGGCTTTTTCTTTTTCAAGCCCCTGAAAATCCTTCTAACAGGAATGCTCCTAAATATAATTCGTATATTTTACCATATATGTTACAATTTTTAACCCAGATTTCTTGCGTAAATGACTTACTTTTTTAAACCTACTTTATCACTTTACAATAAAGACCTGGTGACTATAGTCATCAGGTCTCAATTTCTCATTATTGCTCGACGGTTTCCTTCTCTTCTTCTTGCTCAGGTATAATAGGTGCCTGTTTTTTCTCTAAGCCAGCTGCAATTTGCTCTAGCTCTGGACGTAATGTATGCTTACCTGCATAGCTTTCAATAAGCTCCTTAACGTCAATCCCTGATGTTTCCTTTAAGGATTCTTGTAATGTGGACATAAGGTTTGTTGCATAGGCAGTTACTTTGTTAGCGCCACCGCCGCCTTCTCCACCACCAGTATCGACAACCGTAATCTTATCAATATTGCCAAGAGGACTTGCAAGTTCCTTCGCATATTCTGGCATCATGCGTACAATCATATCTAAGACTGCCGCTTGACCATAGTATTCAAAGGCCTCAGCAATTTTGCGTTTTGCCTCAGCTTCTGCAAGACCACGCAGACGAATAATTTCCGCATCCGTTTCCCCTTTTGCACGCTCTGCATCCGCTTTTGCAAGACCGTCCAGACGTATTTTCTCCGCCTCGGCTTGCGCTAATGATTCTATTCGGTATTTCTCTGCATCAGCCTGTGCAAGCTCACGCATTTTTTCGGCAGCTGCGTTTTGCTCAACAGCATAACGATCCGCATCAGCCTTTTTCTTCACTTCTGAATCGTATTGCTTTTCACGACGTAAAATCTCTTTTTCCTCTAATTCAATTTGCTTTTGTCGTTCAATAATGCGAATTTGCATTTCCTGCTCTGTTACTTCCTGCTTTGCACGTGCCGTCTCTAGCTCGTACGCTTGGTCCGCGCGGGCTTTTGCGATATCCTGCTCACGACGGAACTCAGCTACTTTTAATTGATTTTCTTTTTCCGCTTCAGCAATTTCTGTGGCACGCTCAAGCTCTGCCTTTTGTGCTTCTTTCGATGCCTCGGCACGCTTAATACGTGTCTCTTTTTCTGCATCTGCAGTCGCAATATCTGCATCACGCTTAACCTGGGCAATACGAGGCTTACCAAGCGATTCCAAATAACCATTTTTATCACGTACATCCTTAATCGTAAAGGAGACGATTGTCAGACCCATCTTTGCTAAGTCTTGGGATGCAACACGTTGTACCTCCTGAGAAAATTTATCACGATTTTTATAAATCTCCTCCACGGTCATTGAACCTAAAATGGAGCGTAAATGCCCTTCTAATACCTCACGTGCTTCATTTTCACGCTCATCTTTTTGCTTTCCTAAAAATTGCTCTGCTGCAGTTGCAATTTCAGAAATGGACCCACCGATTTTAATAATGGCAGTTCCATCAGCCATCACGGGGACTCCCTGTTCCGTATATACTTCAGGTGTAGTTACATCTAGCTTACTAGATAATAAGCTTAATGGCTGTGCTTGCTGGAAAATCGGAAATACAAATGTACCGCCACCACGAATTATTTTAATACGATTTCCTGACTCATCCTTATGTACATTTTTTGAGCCAAGATAGCTACCTGTTACAATCAGTGCTTCATCAGGACCCGCTGTTCGATACTTTGTCACATACAGTGCCACAAGTGCAATTAAAATAAAAGCTACAATACCTATCACAATTAAAATTTCCATGGACATAAAAATATCTCTCCTTTAGACAAATTTCTTCTCATAGGATCTCACAAAAAGTGTGCCTTCCTTGACCTCTACAACAAGTACCGTTGTATCATAGTCAATTGCTTCATTGTCATAGCCAGTTGCTCGCTTAGAAATCATGCCACTTGCTGTTTCAATGACAACCTCACCAAAGCCGTCGCTTGGAATTGGGACAATAACCTTCCCAAGCTGACCACCAAGCGATTCTTCTGTATAGGCTAACGAAACATCCGCTGATCTGAGCGGAACTAGAACGAATAAATAAAATAGTGCACTTAAAATAGCTCCGATGATAGCAGCCGCAAAAATATTCCAAACGCTAGGGAAAAAGGCTAACTTTTCTAAAATAAATCCTGCTGCTGACATCAACGTAATGAAAGATAGAATGACACTTGGATTAAAAATGGGTAGACCCTCACCGATGCCCTCAACAGCATCACCAAAAAACATAAATAATAGCGTTGCAAGGCCTGCGAAGATTAATACCACTAAAAAAATTTGCTCGAGTGAATAGCCAAATAGCGTCAAGTTGTTCACCCCTTTTCATTGTATTACCTACTATACGGATGCACGCTTTCAAAAGTTTCATAATTTTTCTCATTTTTCTAATAAAAGAAAAGGAGCATAAAAATATTATGCTCCTCATGATATGTATTAAATGTATGTTCTATTAGTTTATTATGCGTAATTGCACGTCATGTCTGCCATATTGAACAGAAATCTCTTCAGATTCCACGAGTATATCAAGTCGATGCCCTTTGATTGCACCACCTTTATCAGCAGCAATGGCCTTAAAGTTTTCATTAGGTGTTTTAATTTCAACAATCGTTCCTAATGGGATAATGGTAGGGTCCACAGCGACAATTCGTAGCTCCTTAAAATAGATGGTCCTCTGTACATTAATCCCTGTAGCAGTAATGCCGCTACATCCCCTACAATCTCTACCATAATAAGTAGCGTGAAATTTTAACCATTTATGCTCTTGTAAACTACTATTTTTTGGCTTTAGCCGCTCTTTTCGAAATTCCTGTTCCTGCATTATTCGATTTTGCTCTAGTTGCCTTTGATGATTTTCCTGTCTGATCCTTTCAGCTTCCCTTTGAATCATTTTAAATGCATGCCCATGATTGCTTTTTGGTATATTTTGAAGAATCGTTTCCAAATCTAATTTCTTATTAATTTCGCCTTGGCATAATTGCGTCCGGATTTTGAATTGTGCTTGCACAATTCCTTCCTTTGAAAATCCGTGACATCCGCCGAAGGCTTTATCTTCATTCAGTAGGCGTTTGGACACCCACTGAAAAGGAACCAAAACAGCATTCATCTCACCACCAAGGTGGGAATCTTCTTCTGAATGAAGATAAACGATATCTTCTCCCGTTCGTTCTAACAAAAAAAATGATAGGAGTAAGCTAAAGAATACTATCAAAACAACTTTATATTCATTCATAAGTTAACTCCAACTATATTTTTAATTATTGAATATGTATTTTTCATATTTACTAAGTATGTATAATTCCTCAAATCTCTAGTGCATTCATTTTCTCTAAAAATGACTCAATAATTCTTATCGCTTCCCACTCCAGATAATCCATTTCCTTTGCAATCGTTAAATTCAAATCCCCCATCTCCTTATAAGCTAATGCCATCGCAAGACAATCAACCTTGAAACCCTTTGTATGTTCATTCTTTACAGTACTCATTTAACTCATTCCCTTCATTAAATGATGCATAGTATGATAAACTATGTTGTTTTTTTATTGATTGCTAACAAAAGGTCATCTAGCTGCCTTAGCTTTGATTCACTATCTGACTCAGTAGCTAATAGTACTTGATCACGCTTCGATTGTAATTCCATAAATGTTAATTCAATTAATCTAATAGAATCCATCAATTCCAATTGAAGCTTTTTACACTTATTGATACATTCCTTTACATTTGTTTCATTTTCGAATACTTTTCCTTGATTGATCATACTAAAAACTTCCCCAAAATCTTTCATTACCTGTTTCATCTCCGTTAAAATTATTTTCTCCATATTTATCTCTCCTTTGTATTTTTTAATTAATTTATCTAAATAGTTTTAGCAAAAGGCTCTATGCGTAGTTATGAATTATTTTTTGAATGACTTTTTCCTTATAGTTTGTCGATGTACAATTTTTCATCTTACTGATGGAAACAATTGCAAGTGCTTCTGCCTCTAACATGCTAATTCTTCCCCTCGATTGCTCGACAATCTCAGATGCTAATTCTTTCATTAAATACTTGTCCAAGCGTAACACCTCATTTTTTAGATTTCTCCCAAAGTTTCACTCTATAACCTTTCGAGAATTTTATAGGCAGGGTAGTGATTATCTAAATATTCTTTAAGACTTCTCAAAGATGTGATCGTTTTATCAATAATAGATTTTCGTTGTATTCCATTGTATAAATAAATAATATTTTGAAATTCGACAACATAATAAATATTTTCCTGATCTGCATCTAATTGTACTAAGCTGTCAAACTGGATTTCCCAATTGGGTGACTTTTTATAAATAAATTTTCTATCCCCTATCTCCTTTATTATTTGATCCTCCTCCTCCGTCTGTTTATCCATAAGTATTAAACTAGTTACTGAACTATCCATACATTGGCATTCGAGAGCATGTCCTCCTTCATCATTTAAAATCACATTCGTTATACCGCCGTAGAAATCTCTCATTAGCTCTTCGGAGATATCTCGATCATTGTAAAGCACTAATTCTATTACTGCCGTTGTTTCTCTTACATTCATTTACATCCCCCTTTAAAATTGTGCGGACCGACTCCATACAAAATTAGCTTGTTTTCATTCTATCACGAACACCTGTTCGTTTTCAAGTTTATTTTTAGAGAATATTTACAATTATTTAGAATGGATATTCTATGAAAATAAAAAAAACTGGTATTAACCAGTTCTAAACGTCCATTATTATCTGTCCATAATTTGTATTTATAAAATCTAGGTCTATTTTTTGCCGAAGTATAGAAAAACTAACATACTGGTTATTTTTATCCACATACCCAGTATCATATTTACTTGCAACCTTCTCTAATATTTCTTTATTGACAACTTTCACCTCATTCTGGCGGACCAATTCCCAAATATACCACATCATCCCTGATGCCTGAATTGTACTTGCAATTAAATTATGATTATCAAAAATTACTTTCGCTAAATCCAATGCTCTATTGCCAAAGGATGCCCTTAATTGGATATCCTCACTCTTTGCATTTGCCTTCTTAAAAATGTAGGTACTATCGGAAAAATATTTTTGTCCCTGTTTTGGCTTCTTACTTGTAGAGGAAATCTTATCTAATTTTTCTAGCCTCCAATAGAGCTCATCGGAAATTTCAATAACCCTTCTATAGCCCTTATTATTCGTCAGCTTTGCCAAGTATACCCCATTGCTATTTTCTAAATCAGCCATTTTTAAATTTAAGATTTCGCTATAGCCTTCCCCCTTAATTCCCTCAAATAAACAGAGAAGAAATACAGCATGTCTTTGGTCATCAAACAGGTTCATATAGCTAAACAATTGCTCTCTAGTATAGCGAATAATGGCTGCTTTATAGACAAATGTACTGCAATATTCCATAGTAATGCTGGTAGGAAGCCGTTGTGAACGATTATTCGTATAGCCATTGGCAATTGCCCATTCTATATATCTGATGATAAAACCAATTGATGCACTTAAAGATTGTGGATTAGGCGATTTCAAGCTGTAAAATAACTCTTCAAGTTCTACCTTATTCATATCAAATATATCTTTATTTTTTTGATTTTCGAGTACGGTTGCTTTATTAAATAATGATAAATAAGTAGTTAAACTATTTTCTTGGATATCTAATGAAGTTAAATACCATTCTTTAATATCTTTATTAAAAACATTATCTTTAAGGATCATTTTTTACACCTCATTCTTTTAGTAAATGTTGAAATACTGTTTGAATTTTAGTTCTGCTACGCGCACTCATGCTGCCATATTTAAGAATTCCAATTTCCTCCCATAATGGATTATCTGTTGAAAAGTCGATTTTATTGAGGTATTGACGTAAATTATCAAACGGAATTGTATGCTCAAACATTCTTGCCGCTAATTCAATATGACCTATAAACATTCTACTTTTAAACATTAAAGAGTTTTTATCTGATAAATTTGATTTATAATAGGCGAAAAGATACATCATATAATCATTTATCACCTTCGCAACCTCGATGACTTCTAGACGATTCTCTAGTTGGAAGCTATGATCGATGGCATCCGACAATTCCGAGAAAGTAACAACTTCTCCATATGAATATTTAACATTTGAATTGGAGGTAATTCTTCCCTTTAATTCACCATCCGCTTTTAATTCAATCACAACCTCATCAGCTAGTTTATCTTTTGCTAGCTCCCGTAATCTCGGTTTAGGTATTGGATTGGCTTTTGCCATATCGACCTGAACTCTTTTACATTGTGCCTCCGTCATATTCGAAAAAATTACGATCATATTCCCTTCTAAATCAACCTTCTTCATATAGGCATTATAGATAGAGAATGTTCGATGCGCACCATCTAAAACATCTATTTGTGTGCCCTCTAATAATGTGAGCGATTTTTCTCTTTCATCATAAATTAATTCAACTCCATCTTCCCCGGTACCAACTTTGGCATTATAGCGTAGTGTAGAAGTTATTAAATCACCATCTAAGGTTTGCTTTTCAATTTCGCGCAAAGATTTAGGATTTAAATTCATAACCTCTATTATTTCGTTTTTAACTCTCTTCTTTTTTGCCTGTCGCTGAATATTAGGATTATACATGGTAATCCCACTCATCCACAGCTTACCGATGATTGAATTAGGGACGATTGCTGCATATTCATTGTGCCCTGTTTTTATAACGTTCTCGAAAGTATAAGGTAAAGTGATAATTTCTTCGTAAGGTGATTCTTTTATGTACAATCTCAGCTCTTTAATTTCTGAAGGATTGAGCCATTCTTTGATCCAGTCTTGGTCACTATCTGCAAACTTTAAATGAAGCTGTTCACCAAGCAATAATAATTCCTGTAGCTGTGCCTCTATTAGTTTATTGTGATCATTTATCAGTTCAATAATATTGCCTAAGCTTATGTTATATTTATTAAGCTGTATGGCAATCTCATCTAAAATCCCATTATGCTGCACTAACAGAGGAATTCTAGCTTTTATTTGTTCAACTAATAATTCTTTCGTTTTGCCAACTCTCACCTCTACACGCTCCCTTATTTTTGACTATAGTCAATAGTAGCATAATCAATTTTAATTTGTAAATTTTTAAATTATTTCATTTAAATTAATTCTCAAAATTTAATAGATAAATTAATTTAAAATATTGATTTATTTTTAAATTGAATTATAATAGGCTAAAGTATAAAAATAAAGGGGGATGTAGTAATGACGTATCAAACTTATAAGGATACAAAGTATAGACAACTTGTGTTATCAGATGTAATCGTTATTAAAGAACTATTAACTTTTAGAGGCTCTATTGATGATACCAGCTTAAATCAAGGGGCATGTGCGACCAATTCATTGAAATTAAACACAGAAGTTATTAGCCTATTTGCCGATTTAGATGAATTAATTAAAAAATGCTTAAATAAAGAACAAATTAAATTACTTCATTATATTGCTAAAGACTATTCCTACTATACTATAGGTAAAATTTTAGGAATACCTGTTAAAACAGTAGGAAGTAAATTTAACACGATTTGTTTACGAATAAAACAAGAAAACGATCGACAATGGCGCAAAGCTACCTATATCAACAAGTTGCATTTAAAAACAAAAAGCTGTAGTAAATGTAAAGATATCCTCCCTGCGACAGATGAATTTTTTAGTGTCAATAGCAGCAGTAAAGATCTTCTCCATTCACAATGCAAAAAATGTAAAAAATAGACCTGGGCGAAAAAGGTGGATTTTACCCTGCACTAGCCAACCTAATAGGTAGAAGGAGAAATAATATGAAATTACAATTACCTAGTTTAATCATTGAATTGCGCATGGAGCTTCCTATTGAAGACAGAGTTCAATACATACAAACGCTTTTAGAAAAAGAAAAAGTCGTTTACCGAGGCAAAGAGATCACATTAGATGACTATTTCAGCATAACTGCTCAAACCTATCATACTACTATTATTTTAGACATGCTTGCCTATTACATAACAAAAGGATATTTTACTAGGGATGAACTTTTACTAGAACAAGAAAATTTAGCGTATATAAAAGAAGCAAAAAAGCGTCATAAAAGAAGCAGGCAAATTATGCAACTATTAAGAAATCATAATACGCCACATCGTTTACAGGATAATTACGTGCTTTCTCATCACAAGCTGAAAGAGATGGCAAAAGGCTCTAGCAGACATAACACATTTTCAGGTATCTCCTATTTTGAAGCAATTAGCTTTGGGATTGAAGATGTGGAAGAGGATTTTATCTAATAAATGAATTAATACAAAATATGAAATTTTCTAATCGGGCTGTATAGTTTACAGCCCTATAATGAAGGTTTCATATAATATAGAGGATCAATAAGAAGTAGATCTCATTTGACTAACTTCTATTAATACATGAAAGAAGGTGATGCCGATTGTATGTTTAAATTAATGTAAAAAAAAACATATTCTATTGTTATTTTCTATATTGAAACCTTCGAAAATAGCACTCTTCTTTAGGAGGATAAAGGAGAATGAAAATTGTAAAAACAATAAATGAATTTTATCACTTATTAGTAAATGATGAGAAGCTCCTCCGTTTACTATACTACATGCCCAAAGATACAGAGGATGATCCTCTCGATCCTTTAAAAATGAATGTCTCACAGTTACCTGAGAAAGATCATATTCTTCAAAATGTACTAGTTATCGGTGATAAAACAAATGATTTAGCGTTGGAAACCAATACTTGTAGAATTTGTTTCTACACAGGTTCACGTATACCTCAAAAAAATTATCTGAAAAGCATCAATCAATTTACGGATAATCCATATTCAAGCACCCAGCAATATATCTTTGATATTTATACCCCTGCTTCTGCCAACAATATTGATTTTCGACTAGATTGGCTTGGTGAAGTACTAAATGAGGTATTGTTTCAGGAGGACATTGAGGAATTTGGGGATTTAAGATTCCATAGCGGACTCCCAATAACAACTGTTCCAAATGGTTTTGTTGGTTATCGTTGGACCTACATCATGCCTTCTGGCCAACAGCCTATGGGATTTAAATCATGAATATGGTCACAAAAAAGGCGTTTGGCAAACCAATTACATATAAAGGGTTATCCATCTACCCTGTAAAAATGAAGGATGCAGATGAATTTTATGAGGCTGTACAGTGCTTACTTTTACCTAAAAACGACTTTCAGCAGCCAGAAATTGTAAGAATGTCTTACTTATTGTTTTTGCTTACGATGGCGCAGAACGAGGATGGCTATATCTTACTTGAAAAATTAATTGCCTTATATCGTCTAGTCTTTAAAACTGAGGACATACAAATTTCAATCAATGAAAAAGGTATGGTCTTGATAACAGTCAATGGCATTTCATTGCATGAACGTGATTTTGATAAGATTAAAACTTTAATTAGTGAACAAAATCTAATTGATTTAGAGGATGAATTTATCGATCCAGATACAAAAAAGGCCATTCAAGAAGCACGGGCATTTATGGCAAAAAGAAAAACAAAGCAGGCCGACTTAGAGCAGCAAATAATAGCTTACCATTGTAAATCTGGACTTCCCTACCATGAAATTGAACAATTAACGCTTTACCAGTTCCATAAAGGATTAATTCGAATGGACTATATGGTAAGCAGTGATGCCATTCTCAACGCTCGATACTCGGGCATGGTTGAATTTAAAAATGAGCATGAGCTTCCTCATTGGCTAAGTCATATCGAGGAGCCAAAGAAAAATGAGGATGTTATTATCACAAAATCAGCATTTGATCAACAAATGAAAAAACTGGGGCTTGCCTCTAGTTAAAATAAAAAACAATTACAAAAAGGACGGTAATCTTTTATGACACAACAAAATCAATTTTTAACTTCAGTAGCAAATGTTCGTTTATTCGATCGCTTAACAGATGAATTAATTTTAAATGGTAAAACATTACTAAATTCATCCATGACACAGGCTATTCAAACTCAGGCCATCCATGCTGGAAAAGGCTCTAAAAAGGTATATGAACTGAACTATCAAAAGGAACTAACATTCTCTATTGAAGATGCTGCTTTCGATACAGCATATATCGCCTTACAAAACGGTACAGAAATCAACCATCAACTAGCTGAGTACTACACTGACGAAATTATTTTACTTGATGCCAATGGTAAAGGAACGCTTGCCGAAACACCTATTGGTCAGGTTCATGTTGAGCAGCTTAACGGCACATTCACACAATATGCGCCTGCTGGCAAAGAGATTACGGTTCCTACACTAGCAGGTAAGGAAGTACAGGTGGTCTATGCTGTTCAGGAGATGATGGATACAATTGAAATCTCTGCTGATTCCTTCCCTAAGGCTGTACGTATGGAATTAAATGTAGATATCCGTTCGAATAATGGTAAAACAGGTGAAGTTATTATTGAAGTGCCAAACTTCAAGCCGAATGGTGCCGTTGAAATTTCAATGACACATGAGGGTGTAGCATCTTCTTCTCTAGCAGGTAGCTCACTAGCAGATAAAAAAGGAAACTATGCATATATTAAGCTTCGAAATTTATCTGAGGAAAAAGTACAATTTACTGCTCTAGCTGCAAATCCATCACGTCTAGTTCTAGATTCTACTGTTGTCGGTGATTCTCAACGTATTTCAGTATTAGGTATTCGTGGTGCAGGCTATAGCAATGTACTTTTACAAAATAGTGATTTAACGTGGACATCAAAAGCCCCAGCAATTGCAAGTGTTAATGCAGATGGTGTCGTAACGTTAGGTGCCTCCGCAAAAGCAAATGATCAAACAATGATCGAAGTAACCGATGGAACTTTCGTTGAAACTATTGCTGTAGATGTTATTTAAATAAATTAATTTAAAACGGGTAGAGATTAAATTCTCTACCCTTTCTATTGAACATAAAAGGAGCTTAAAAATGACAAAACGTGAAACAAAATTAACGTTAGCGGATATTCAAAAAAGTGCTGATGCCATAAATAAGAAGCAAAAGTTTTATATCGATAAAGAACAAGGAAAGTTCATCTATTACTATCCAAAGTTTAGTAAACGTAAAATCACGATATTGATCAATGATTTAGCGAATTCGCTGGAATATGCTCAGCAACACAAGCTGGAATACTTTGAAAATGATTATGAGTTAAATAATTATATCTTCTTTTTAATCATTAAGCATTTTACAGATTTACAAAGTGAATTAAAGGATAAACCCATTGAAACGCATTTTGCCACAATGAATTATCTCGTGGATATTGGCTGGTACGACATATTTTTAACAAAAATGTTCACCATGCAGGAAATCTCCAATGCATTAGAGGAAATTAATAAACGATTGCACTTAAGTATTAAATTTTTAGAAATGGAAAAAGAGTACTTCAATATTTTACAAGCAACTGCTGCTAAGGACACCGAAGGAACTTCTGATGATTTTTAGCCTCTGCCCATAAATAGTTAAAATTTTGAACTACTCCCCTACCTTCTTTGGGTGGGTATTTGAATATTTTAGGATATTTACTGTTTTATACAACAATAAAGAAAGATGAATCGATCACTGCCTTGTATTGATCGATTATCTAAAATTAGGAGGGAAAATCGATTGAGTACTGGTGGTGGACAAACAAAACCAATAGAGCTATTAGCTGCTCTAGGTATCAATGACGATATTTCAAGAAAAAATATACAGACCTACATCAAAAGATTAAAAAACATACCTGCTATTAAAATGAGCTTAGATGTCAAAGGACCCAACACTCAAATATTAATAGAGTTTGAAAAACAATTACAAGCCTTGGAGCAACAACTACAGAGCGTTAACCAAAAATATCAAGAAATCGGAAGTGGCTCAACCCCTTCCCTCTCATTTTTCGACGAATTGAAGAAGCAGATCACCCACTCTGTGAAATCAATTAACACACTATCTCAAGCATTTGGTGATGCCAACATCAATGTCAGCAAATTTTACAAGCAGCTAGCAAAAACCCCGGCTGGTGACCTACGAACATTAGAAAATATTGTATCTAAACTAAAAACTGAAGTAGAAACTATCAGCTTTAATCATATTCAATTCGGAGGCATTCAAGAAACACTTGCAAATCTACAATCTTTAGAATCCAATTTATATACGATTTATGAATTAAATAAGGCCTATGCAGATACAGCCGATTTCGAGCAACTAACTTCCCAGATAACAGATTTAAACACCCAGCTATCCAATATTCAGCTTGGTGAAGGCTTAAACATAGCAGGATTATCAGACATCCCACAACAACTAGAAAAGATTAACCAAGGTATCGAGGCCTTTGGAAAAAATACAGCCGCTGCAGCTCAAAGTGCTACTTTTTCAATATCTACTATAACGAGTTGGATGGGTCAAGCATCCACCTTTAAAACATTTGCAGAGGATATTGCAGGTATAGAATTACCCAAAAAGGCAATTAGAGGATTTAATATAGCTGGAATTGTCTTAGGTTTTAGTGAGTTTGCAATAGGTGAATTTTCGAAACATAAAGAAAAAGCAAAACAAAAGCTTGAGGAATTAAAGACTGAAGAACATGAAATATTGAACGCCTATACATCAAACGCAAAAGAAATCGATGGCATAGTAAATAAATATGCACAATTAGAGAAATCTATGGCGTTAGGAAATGCTGATCCTACTGTCCTTGCCGAATATCAGGATATTTCTAATCAACTTGGTGAACTCTTACCTAATATTGTTGCCCATGAAGATGAATATGGTAATAAAATAATTGGTTCTTCTGAAGCTCTAAAAGTAAAAATCGAACTTTTGAAAGAGCAACAGGCTTTAGAAGCACAAATGGCTGAACAAGAAGCAAAAGAAAAACGTGATGAAAATATTGATACACGTAAAGGAGCTATTTCTGATCTTAAAGACAAGCAAAAAACTATAGCCCAAAATGCAGCTATAATCTTAGACTCCAATATGGCTTCTAACATCCTAAATAATGAAAAATTTTCGGATGATAATGGTAAACCATTACTTAAAACGGCAGCAGATTTTGAAAAAAAATTAAACGAAATAAAAAAGCTACAATCCATTGCTGAAAAAAGCGGCGATAATGACTTAGTTAACTACTATCAGCAACTAAGCAACGATGTTAATCACTTTATGGAGGAAATAGCTGATAATGAAGCTAAACTAAATCAAAAAATTTCAGCTCAAAAATCTGACTATATTTCCAATCTTGCTTATATTATTAATGAAAATGATAAATTAACAGATAGTTTAAAGAACACCGCTGAGGGTTTTGCAGCACAGTTAATTGATGTTACAGATGTAAAGGATTTAGATACATTACAAAATTCTTTAACAGCCTTATTTTCAAACGAGAACGCCTCTACATTAATAAATGATGTTATAGGTTCTTTTCAAAATATGGAGAATGCAACTACTGAAACATTTGACTCCATGGCTAGCAGTGCTAAAGATAAGCTGTCTAATGTTAGAGCTGAATTAACTGGACTAGGCTTTAGTGAAGAAGTCGTAAGTAGTATCATGAAATCACTTAATTTACATTACGACGACACGATTGCAACTCAAAAGAAACTGTCTGTGGAAATGAAAACCAATAATTTAACATTAGCTGAAGCAAAAGAAAAAATGTTTGGTTACAACAAAGAAGCAGAAAAATTTACAACAATTTATGAACAACTAGCAGGTGTATCTCAGAAAAAAGTAAATGACACTTCGGATTTATTATTCCAATATCAGATGTTAACTAATCAATTGAAGGATTATTCAGAAGAAGAGATTCGAAACCTTAGTCGAAAAGGGAATTTAACAGCTGAAGAGCAGCGTCTTGTAAACGTAATGCACACTAGGAACGGAGTAATAAACAGCTTAAATTCAAATTATCCCACTTTACTTGATAATGACGGTAAAGCTATTAAGCTAAATGAGGAAAAGATAAAAGCAATTGAAGCTGAGAACAAGGCAAATGAAACACTGTTAAATGGATATAAATTAGCTCGTGATGGAAAATTAACTGCTGATCAAGAAATGTTGCTATCCTCTACCCAAGTTACTAAATTAAAAATTCAAAATATCAAAAGACAAATTATGATGTTAGAATATTATGTTAAAGCTAATGAAATTACATCAAAAATAATTGGTCAAATGAATGGACTACTTGGAATAGGTCTAGTGGCACAACAATTAGTGGTAGAAAATAATATTAGAAACTATAAAAAAGAATTAAATGGTTTAACTATGGATTTCGATTCTAATATTGCGGAGATTGATGGCTTTACTACTTCCATAGAGTCTTCAAAAAAAGCCTCAAAATCTTCTAATACAGCTACGAAAGATTCGATCTATATAACAGACACATTTAAAAAATCTTTAGAAAACCTCAATTCCGAAATTGAAAAGCAAGTAAAAATTCAATCTACTTTCCCAAAGCATTCTGATGAATATCGAAATTCACTGCAGGCTCAGCTTAAGCTTGAAAGGGATAAATTAAATTTACTTGAAAACCAAGAAAAATCTCTTAAATCTCAAATTTCTTCCGGAAAAATCAATAAGACAGGCACTGTTTCAGGTAATACATCCACTACTACTTCTTCTACTAAACTAAATGGTTGGAGTGGTAAAATTACCAGCAATTTTGGCAACCGTATTTTAAATGGAAAGAAGGATTTTCATTTAGGTGTAGATATTGATGGCACTAAAGGACAACGATTAGATGCTCCTGTTAGTGGGACAGTAATAAAGAGTGGTTACGCAGGCAATAACAAAGAGGATTCTACATATGGCAATATTGTTATGATTAAGGATGACTCGGGTATAAAACATCTATTTGCACATATGGAAAAAACGCTCGTTAAAATTGGAGACAATGTTACAGCTGGCACACAAATTGGAACTATTGGGAATTCTGGTTTTTTTACAAAAGGTGGTGGTGACGGTTCTCATTTGCATTATGAGGTTAGAAAAAATGACAAAGCCATCAACCCTATGGATTACTTAAATAATGCAAAATCAAGCACTGTAAGGTCTACAAATTATACTGCTATTGACACATCACAGCAGGCTATTGATCAAGCTACTTCTGAATTAAATTCCCTATCAAATAATATTCTTCAACAGAAATTAACCATTACAGATTTAGAAAAAAGAGATCTTGATACAAGTTTAGACAAATTTGATCGTAAACGTTCTGTTATCGATGCTAATCTATCTCATGAAGAAGAAAAGATAAAATTAGTAGATAAATCATCTGACAGATACACTAAAACATTGGATTTGCAAACAAAGTATTTGGAGCAAAAACAAGCAGTCAATCAGCAGGAGCTAGAATTTTTAGAAAAGATAACTACTACAAAAGGTTTAAATAGTCAAACTGTAGAAGAATATTCAAATCGAATGCTAGAACTCAAAACTGAAATGCATTCTGTTAATTCAGCATTAGGTGAGATGTCTCTGGCTTATTTAGATGTATACGAAGCTCAGCGCAAAACCGAGGACTCCAAAATCGAACTTGAAAGCTCCAAGCTGAAAGAACTAGATTCTAATTCCAATGCTTACATTCAAACTCTTCAATCGATTACTTCTCATATGGAGAAGAAGCAGGCTATTAATAAAAATGAATTAAAGTATTTAGAAGCTCAAATAAAATCTAGTAAATATTCAGGAGAAATTTTAGAGCAATTAAAAGACAAATATGCTGCATTAACTGTTCAAATTCAAGATTTATCAGTTGAATTACGTCATAGGAATTATGAGATTATCATTAATCTTCAAACAAGATTCGATGAAAAAATTAAGGAAAAAGAGTTCAAACTGCAACAAAGCAAAATCATTCAGTCCATGTATGAAACTGTGAGCGATTCAATGACTGAAAACGAAGCAAAAGTTAAAGAATTAGAGCGCTCTGGTGATGTACTAAAGGAGCTAAACTCCCAGGTTTCTTTATTGAATGGATTAAGAGAAGACATTAATAACCAAATAATAATTACTCAAAATCAATTAAGAAGTGTAGAGTTGAATCCTGATGATATTAAAGCTTTAAAAGAAGATCTTCAAAATTATAATTTAGAACTAAAAAATAAGAAATCGGAAATACTTAAAACAGAAACACAAATAGAATCTAAAATTATTAAACAAAAAAAAGACTTGGCAGAAACACTCATCAAGGTCTATAAAGATTACATTCAGGAACAAAAAGATGCCGTTATTCGCCAATATGAATTAGAAACTGAAGCAGAAAATAAGCGACATGAAAATATCATGAAAAATATCGACGATGAGAGAAATAAATTTCGAGAAGCTATAGAAGAACGACTTCGATTAATTGATCGACAAGAAGCTGAACGGGATTACTCCATGGATATTGACAAATTAGAGAAAGAGAAAAATGATATTCAACGTCAAATTGCGCTCCTCTCTCTTGATGATAGTCATGAGGCAAAGTCTAAACGTAAAAAACTTGAAGAGCAACTCTTCAACATTGAAGAGGACATTCAAGAAAAACGTCATGATCGAGATATAGAACTACAGAAGCAAAGTCTAAATGATCTTCTTGAAATGAAAGACAAAGAGATTGATGGTAAATCTAAAGCTGAGGATGACTATCATAATCAAGAATTGAAACGTATAGATGACCTAAAGAGTTATTGGGAACAACATTACAATGATTTATTAAACGATGAACGAAAGTTTGCACAAATACGAGAAGATATTGTTAGTGGTAACTTCGAAAATCTCCGTTTGGAATTCGGTGGTTTCATAGACTGGCTAGAGACGACGATGCCTGAATTAGGAAACACTTTAGATGGAACTATGAAAGCAGTTGGTCTAACTATCCGCCAAAACATTATTGATACACTAAAAGAAGCTATGAACCTCATGACGCTCGTACAGAATTCTTCTATTCCTACAGGTATTTATGGTTCTTCTGCTGACAACGATTCTTCGTATCAAAATTCTAGTCAAAATAGTAAACTCACTCTTGGAGATATGCAGGTTTTACTAGGGAAATATCTAACTGATAAATTAGCACTGCAAGTTGATAATCCTATAAGAGCTGCTAATATTCGTGAAAAAGCTCATATACTAGCCTCACAAGGTCGTGAAAATGGTTCTGAAATTAAAGCTACAGATTCCTTTGATAGTATAATTAATAGCTTATCTAAGTCCGATTTAACAGCATTCAGTAAATTTTTAGAAAGCAATGCTACTGTTGTTATGACACCCGAATATCAAGAAAAGATTAAAGATTTAGCAAAACAATACTATTTAGCTGGGATGAATTATTCACCAGATGAACTTCCTCAAAATACAAATTCAACTTCACAAATTAGACATTTATCTGATGCTGACTTTAAAGTAATTATGGGGAAATATATGACAGATGTATTAGCTAGCAATGCAACTCCTGTCAGAGCTGCTAATATTCGTGAAAAAGCTCATACGATAGCAAAAGCAGGACGTAGAGAAGGCTCTTCTATTGAAACAAATTCTAGTTACAATGCTGAGATAAGTAAATTAAGTAATGAAGATTTAGTACGTTTAAGTAACTTTGTTATGAAAAATTATACTATTTTTGATAGTACAGAAATGCAAAATGAATTAAAAAATTGGGCAAAATTACTATTAGGAAATAAAGCCTCTGCTTTACATGGCGGGATGACAAAATGGAGTGGGAATGGTATTGATGGTAAAGGAGGCAAAGAAGTAATTGTTCATCCTAATGAATTAATCAACTCCCCTATTGATACAAAACGCCTATTAGATATGGCAAATATAATGGAACGAGCCGCAAACTTCTTCACACCAATGATACATACCATTAGTAATCCTACAAGCTTAATTAGTAATGTAGCTAGTATGGGGGGTGATACATATGAATTCAATTTTGATATTGGTGAAATGATCGCCAATAAAACAACGGCTAATAATTTTGCAAAAGATATTTGGAATGATTTAAGAGTTAAGAAAGGAGTGAAATAATGCTCGAAAACACTAGCTTTACTTTCAATGGGATATCCTCTGAGGATATGGGAGTAATGATGATTAATCCAAGCAGTGGACTTTACGAAGAGACATTCCTTCCTTCAAGGAATATAATTGAAACGTCTGTTTTTAAAGGAAAAAAGCGTTACTTTAAGGGAGTGGAGATTGAGCCACTCTCTTTTTCTATGGCTATTTGGATTAAAGACTGGAGAGATAGAAATAATATTCGAGCTATTGCAAGATGGTTATGGACGGATTTCTATTGCCCCCTTTGGTTTAATAATGAACCTGAGAAAATCTATTATGCAATGTTGACAGGCGAACCCAAGCTTATTCATAACGGATTGAGGGAAGGTTTTATTGAATTAACCTTTAGATGTAAAGATGCCTACCGCTACTCCCCTAAGAAAACATATGATTTTCATGTGGCTGGTGAAGAAACTTGGAATTTTTTCAATGAAGGCGATGCAACCATTCGACCTTTTTTAAAAATAACACAAATTGGAGATAAGATTCCGATTATTATTCGAAACATCACAGACAATAAGGAATTTATCATTACAAACGTTTTAGCTAATGAAATCGTTACAGTTGACTGTGAAAATGAAATGATTGTGTCCTCTCAAGAATATAATTCTCGTTATTTATATGATTTTCATAATGACTATTGGTTAGATTTTCAGGGGGAGGAAGCGAGAGAATGTAATTCTAATTATGAGATACAGTTCCAAGGGAATTATAAAATTGAATTTAGTGTTGAATACAAATACCTACAGGAAGGAGGTGAATTAACATGGGAGCTATAAGCTATACAAATACGGTAAGTGATCATACGTATCCACTATTAAAACTTTGTAAACCTGACCGTACTGTTATCTCACCCTTAAAAGAAATATATGGATTAAGTTTGACTATTCGACTAGGAGCTATTAACGAAATCAGTTTTACAATTCCTACAAAAATTGAACGACAGCATATTTTAATAGACAATCCTTTAATTGATCTAATCAAAGATCGCTATTATTTAAAAATGACCTACAACAATCAAGTAGAATACTTCCTTTTTTTAGATAAAAATAAGCAAGTAGGCAACGATGGAAATTCAATTTCTTATACAGCCTATAGTTGTGGTATTGAATTAGCAGACAAAAACATTCGTGACTATGAAGAAACCTCTAAAACTCTATCTGAATATGTAAATTTTTTCTTAGCAGAAACGGAATGGAAGTTAGACTATGTGGATGCTGCATTTAATTTGAAATATCGCTCATTTGATGTAAGTTCTGCTACTGTTTTACAATGCTTATTTGATATTGCGGAAAGGTTTAATGCATTAATTGTCTGGGATACAACGAATCGTAAGGTTAATCTTCATCAGCCTAATCATATAGGAATGAATCGCGGTGTTAGGTTAAAAGAGGGTATATTACTTGATTCCCTTTCAGTAGCAACTAAGGCCGAAGATATGGTTACACGCTTAAAAGCTTATGGTCAGGACGGCTTAGAATTTCGAACGCTCTCCCCTACTGGTTCAAACTACTTAGAAGATTTTAGTTACTTTATGTATCCTTTTGAATGTGACACTAACTACAACGTAATTAAACAATCGGATTATATGTCCAATCAATTATGTATAGCCCTGACAAAATACAAAAGAAAATTACTATCATTCCAGGGTCAATTCGATTCATTAGTAGCACAGAAGAAAACAAAACAAGATGACATTCAGCAAGAAGAACAAGAATTATCTAATTTAGAAACTCAATTAAAAACCTATTTAAATGAACGGGATGTTATCAACTATACCTATCAAGATCAAGCACCTGGTAGAGCTGATTGGTCAAATGTCATTTCCCGCATCAATGCTAAACAAAATGAAATTAATAATAAAAATTCGCAGATCGCAACTTTGAACATACAATTAATGAATATTGAGCAGCAGATGTCGGATTTAGGCCTTCAATTAAAAATGGAACATAACTTTTCCCCTGAAGAAATCACAGAATTAAATAAATACATCATTGTCAAAGAACACCACAACGATTCTATTACGGATGAAAAGGATTTATTGGAAGAGGCTAAAGAAATATTTAAAACGCTAAACGAACCACCTATTCATGTCAATGTCGGATTAGAAGGTTATTTAAGCAATCTTCATGAAACCATGTCAATGAAACAAATTGCAATTGGTGACATTATCCGAGTTCAAAATGATGAACTTCGTGTCAGGCTAACATTAAAAATTATAGAAATGCTATTTGATTTTAATAATGACTCTGTCAATTTAACAATTGCTAATGGCAAAGATGTTGTGGATGAGAATGGGAAATTAAAGAAAGTCATTTATGACATCTCCAATACATCTACCACAGTCAATATGGATAAGTACAAATGGAATCAAGGCAAAGATGCAATGGATGGTGTCACACAAATTCTTAATAGTGAATTTGATACAGCTAAAAATATCCTCCTCGGAGGTTATGCAAATTCTACTACAATCAATGAACGAGGACTATACTCCAAGGATTTACAAGATGACAAAACCTACCTTGTAATTAATAACGCCTTAATGGCCATAACTCCTGACGGTGGCAACTCTATAGCTGTGGCGATTTCTAAGCGTGGTGTACACGCAGAGGTTCTAGCAGGACGACTACTGTTGGGGAATAAACTACATATCGAAGATGAATTAGGCATAGTCACGATTTATAACGGACTTCAATCAGTTTATGATACAAATGGAAAAATTAAAGTGCATCTCGGCAGATACCCTCATCCAGACTCCCCTTCCCAATATAAATATGGGTTACGAGTATATGATGGTGCAATTGATATTCGATCATCCTCCAATGCCTATCGAGGCACTCAATTAGATGGAAGCGGCTTTAGAGCTTTTAATAACAACGGTGTACGTACCTTTAATGTCGATGCAACAACAGGTCAAGTTGAAATTATCGGTGATTTAACTATAAAGTCCTCCCCTTCCTCTTATCGAGGTGTAGTGATTACTTCTTCAGGAATTACAGGTTATAACGCTTCTGGTGGTATAACTTTTGAGCTAAACGCTAATTCAGGCAGAATGACATCTCAGGAAAACTTTCTTATTCAGACTTCTACTTCTCCAAATCGTGGGGTAAAAATGGATGACTATGGTATTCGTGGATACAATACGAATGGTACAAAAACCTTTGAAATTGATATTTATGGGAATGCAACTTTTAGTGGAACTATCACAGCTTCAAATATTTATGGAACGACAATTAATGGTGGTACTGTAAATGGAACTGCTATTAATGGTGGTACAATTACTGGAGGTACTATTTCAGGAAATACTATTACTGGTAACACAATTAACGGAGGATCTATTACAGGTACTACAATTACAGGTGGCACAATAAGTGGGTCAACTATTAATGGTACTACAATTAGTGGAACTAAAATTACTTCAGCAGATATCAATATATCAGAAGAGGCTACAATTGGAAACTGGTTGAACTTAGGTACTAGATTTAATGACCCAAATGCAAAAGGAATTAAATTTGGTGGTGTTGCAGGAGCTAGTCAAATTTCATACTTTAGAGATATGATTACCATTTCAGCCATGTCAGGTGTTAAGATACCTGAGGGTTCATTATGGATTGGAAATGAATCAGCAGTGGTTAGTAATTACAATGATATGCGCCTAGTATGGAATGGGTCACAAGGTGGTACAGGTGGAGGTCGGCTGTATGTACGTGGTTCGAATGGTGAAATTGGTTATCTTAAATTGGAAAAAGAATAAGATTGATTAAATTTCCATCTGTTAAATTGAGGAGTAAATATTTTTTACTTAACGTAATAAATATAAAAAACTAACGGAAAATTAATCGAAGATGGTATTCGTTATTTATTTGTATATAACATTGCTAATAAAAATAATGAAGGTTATATAGAAATTCCAAAAATTAAATACAAATTATGCTGTGGACTAGCCTTAAGTGAGTAGTCCTTTTTTAAATTTAGTTTTAAGGAGAATCAGTAAATGCAAATTAAAAATAAACATGTATCAAATACATACAAGATACTTTTTGATTTAGAACTTGAAGGTAAAACATCGAGATTACGTTCAAGATTTAACCGCATATTACAAGAACATTACAATAATATTATTCAGCCTGAAGAAAATGAGTTAAAAAATCAATATGCCATTAAAGATGAAAACAACGAAATTATTATTGATGAAAAAGGTAATTTTAGGGTTACTGCAGAGTATTTAAATGAAATGGATATATTATTGGATGAATATTTACACATTGATTTGAATGAATCTAATAAAGAAATGTTACTTATGATTGCCCATTTATTTTTAGATGAGGAATTAATAACTGTATCAGGAGAATTAGCAGAAACCTATGATATAGTTTGTAGTCAATTTGAACATGTTTACAACTTCTATAAATTAAATAATGAAAAAATTAATTAGAGAAAGGAGTTTATAGATGTCATTTAAAAATGAATATACATTAAACGTAGATATCAAAAGAAGAATGACGAGTGTTGTTCCTACCTTTAAGCAAGGAGATTCTGCAACATTAAAATTTAAAATATTTGATGATGGCAAAAAGTTCGATTTAGCTGCTTTTACAAGGGCTGAAATTACCTTTAAGTTGCCTTCAGGTCAAACAATTGTCGGTGAACCATACATAGACGTTAACACTCAAATGATTGTTTATAATTTCGTTGGTGTAGAGATGAATGAAGCCGGAAAGCTAACAACCATTCTTTCTATATATTCTGGTACTTCAATGGTATCAATTCAACCATTCTCTATTTTCATATTTGATCACCTAAAAGATAAAGATCTAAGCTATATCGGTATTCTTCAAGATTTGATCGCCGAGGTTCAATTACTTAATGAAGAAGTGAAAAGTACCCTATCTGAAGCAAATAATTTAAAAGACAAATTAAACGACGTACTCAATGAGGCAAATAATGCAGAACAAATAAGAAACACAAATGAACAAAATCGTATCACATCAGAAAATACTAGAAATTCTAATGAAAGTATTCGTCAACAAAATGAGTTAGATAGAAAAAATGCTGAAAGTATACGTGAATCCAATGAAGCTACCAGAATTCAAAATGAACAAAATCGTCAGAATGAATTTGATAATAAAATTAATGAAGCTGAGGAAGCTATAACAGATACCAAGAAAGCTACTGATAAAGCCAATCAAGCAGCAGATTCTATTAAAGGTTGGGGTCAGGCTACTGTATGGAATAGCACTACTACTTATTCTAAAAATAACGTTGTAACTTATAACGGTAGTACATGGCAATCTAAGGGAGATAACAACCTTAATTCTATTCCTTCTGAAACGAATACAAATTGGATTCTATTAGCATTACGTGGTGTAGATGGTACTGGTGCTGTCTCAACTGTTAATAGTAAAAGTCCTGATGGTACAGGTAATGTAGAGCTAACAGCAGATGAAATTGGAACTTATACACAACAACAGATTGATGATAAAGACACAGCAATAAAAGAATACTTCACTGATAAAGGTATCGGTGATAAGGTAATCGTTATTTCAGAACAAGATTATATAGATGCAGATTATAACGGTATGTTTTGGGTTAAAAATGATGCCCTTGATTTCTTGCCTACAGAAACAGACCATGCAGCTACTTTACTAGTTTATGAAAATCCTGATAACGGAAATGTTGTTAAGATATTTAACATAATTAACCCCACTACTGCTATTTCCTATATGCGTTCTTACACATACGATAATACAAGCTCATTAATCCATGATTCAGGATGGATTGAAGGCGGAGGTGGCTCAGGTACTGGTGGCGGTGGAAATGTAAGTGTTAATTCTTATCCATTAGTTACTGATCTTGAAAGTCAAACTATATGGGATTTACCTACAGGTGCATATAATCAAGTTACTGACTCAGTAATGGTATTCCATAATACAGTTTTCCTTGAATCTGTATCTTATACTATTACAAATAATCGACTTTCTATTCCTGATAATCCGCATACTGAGATTGCTAAAAATAATGTTGTGCTAATAGTATTCCGTAATATGCCTAATATGAAAGTAGAATTTGACGGTAACAATATTATTGACGGTTCTATTGCATTTTCAAAGTTAGGTCAAGACGTGCAGTACGCTATTAATAATGCTGGAGGTAAAATTGAACTAGTAGATAATCTAACTACAGATGATGCTACTAAGGCTCTAGCGGCTTCTCAAGGTGTGGTTATTAAAAAAGAACTGGATAAAAAGTGGCAAAAAGGTGTTTACAATGACACAGATATTACTAATCTAGGTCACTTTACAGCAGAAAAAGTTTTATATATAAAACAGTCAGACTGGAAGGACACAGGAAACGTAGAGCAATTAGATATAAATATTCCATTTGGTGGTTCTTTTACTGGTTTGATAAAAGTTACCTACACATCCACTTGGGGGAATTCTGATTCTCATGGTGGTGCTACGGTATTGTATAGGATAGGCAACTATATTAATCAAGATATTAGTGAAAGATTAAATGATTATGTACTAGAAACTATAACACCTGCATTTGCTAAAGACTATTATATACACCTTCCTTATATACATGAAGGTGGTACTGCAACTTTAATAGTGCAAAAAGCACCTTCTGCTACTAACCCTTTTATAGTAAAAATTGAGATTCAGGGTTACAACTTTAGTGGTAGAAGCGCATTTCAAGTAATGGATGAAACAGATTTCTTTGTCTATGATAAAGGTAGTCCAACCGATAGCGGGTATCCTTGGAAGCCACAAGTTAGTAGAATACCTACACTTGCTGTATGGAATAAGTGGGATACTACTATGTGGAATGATATTATTGACGGCAGGACTTTTAAATTTGCAGGCGGTACTCATAATGTAGCTAATTTTACACCAGAGCAATTTAGAAATGTTTTAGATAGTTATTTGGTAAATAGAATGGGGACATTTAAGTGCTTTGCTCAATCGCAAAGCTTAGGTCTTACCAACTTAATGGATATGTACGGTATCTTAACTACCATTAAGCCTTGGACAGATGAAAGTGGCGGTGGCTTAAAGCAAAGGTTTGAAACTTCTGACGTTATTTTTAAAAGGTATCAGATTGATGCGACTACATGGTCAGCGTGGGTATGTATTCAAAATAAAGACGTAGACATAATAAAACTTTTTCAATCTGTCAGTAATGGTAAAGCAGTAGTAAATCAGGCGGTTACTGACATGGGTGTTTATACTGCGCCTGATGCAACTTTTGCGACTACTGCCAATAACATCAGACTCCTTAGTACCGCCAAAAAGGGAGTAGGTACTTATTATTTTGAAAGTTACCAGACCGTATTTAGGATTACTGGGTTAGACTTTACACCGAGGGTTATAACGTTTAGAACAAGAGCAACTACAGATAGATTCTGGGGAACATATAACGCTGATTTTACAACTTCTGAATTCCAAGTCACAGCAAACGGAGCAAGTCATGGTAACGTATTTTCTGTATTTTACGGAGGGTTTGAGGTTAGGGTTGCGCACCCTACTGTTAATAGTGGAGCAATGTTTGATTGGTTTGTTAGTAAATAAGGAGGTAATATTATGAAAGTTGGAAACCGAGTGTATTATGTTGAAGGGGTTGGTACAATAATAGGTACTGCTGGAGAAATTGACGATGCCAACAGTCCAAGAAACCCCGACGATATTATTAAATTCATAGATTTAGAATATGGGTCAATAGATTACAGTAAACAAATGATTATTGGTGTCGACCCTGTATCTAAAGAGGTAATTCTTAAAGATATTGAAGAACCACAAGCAAAACATATCAGAGAACTTGAAGACGCTTTACTATTGCAAGCCGATTTAGTGAATGGAGAGCTATTATAATGGCCAATCATATTATAGTGAGTATTGCAGTAGAACGTATTGTGAACAAAGGACTTAATCCGAAAACAGGACGGACATATATTTTGGACGACATTACTAATGAGATTTATCGTTCCTATATTATTCGAGAATTAGTAGAAGTTTATGGATGGGAGTTAGATGCTGATGACATACAAAGGTAATCAGATTGATTATGGGAATCTTAATGATAATCTAAAAACAAAAATAGATAAAGCAGAAGGAGCAGAGAGTCAATTGCAGACTCTCACTTCCAAAGTTGAGAACTCATGGCAAAAAGGTGTTTATAATGATACAGATATTACCAATATTGGACAAACAAGTGTATCTAGAGTATTCCATATATACGATTGGAAAGCTCCTGCTAGTAATATTGAAATGGTGTCTATTGTAATTCCGGCAACTACCTTTGGTGGGACAGTTAAAGTCAGTGTGACAGGTTCTTACATGTCATCGGATGGTTCAGGTGCTTTTGAGTATGAAACATCTTATCTTAAAACAGATAATACTGTACATACTTACAATAGAACTATATATAAAGCAGATAGCGGTATAGCTACTCAATATTATTTCCCTGACTTTAATCGAAATGAACATGTTTTTACCATTCCTATTGTGCGTAAACCACAGGCACTGAATATATTGAGTGTTAAGGTTGAATTGTTATGTATATATGAACCTTTTGATATGTTAAAAAATGCAACAATAGTTTATGAGGACTTAGGTACATCTTGGACTGGATACCCTTGGACACCGCAAGCAAGCCAAATACCAACTTATGACGCTATTTATAGATGGGATAGAAAATCAGATTCAATAGCAGTAGATAAGTCAACAGATGGCGGTTATCCTGACCCTAATACTTTCTTGGATACAACGTTTATAACTAATCATGCCAATGCTATTAGTGAAGGTCAGCCTAATGCTTTTTGGTATATAGAACAAGTATTCTATGGCGACAATAAAGTAACTAACGCGCGCTCACAGTTTGCTAGGTCTTATAACAATATAAACAACCCCGATATGAAAGTTAGACATTATCATCCTAATGAAGGGTGGTCTAAGTGGTCACCGTCTATACAGCAACTTTTCACATCTGTAAGTAATGGTAAAGCACAAGTAGCATCTGCCATTACTGGTAAAGGAGTTCAAACTGCTTCGGATGCTACATTTGCAACAATGGCTAATAATATTAATGCTATACAAACAATCGGAGGAGCAAAAGGGAATGGAACTTCATATATGTCTGACTCTTCTACAATTTTCAGTGTGTCTGGACTGTCATTCGAGCCTAGAGTTATAAACATCTATTCATCCAATGGCGGAGCAAGAATAATATACAATCCTATGGTCAGTCATATTGCAGACACTTTTGCTTTCGATACAAACAACTATAGATGGCATAATTACGGAGGTACAAATGTACAGTTACTACCCAATGGATTTATAGCAACTGCAACTGCACCTAATTTATTAGGAAGTTATTATTGGGAGGCATTTAAATAAAATAAAAAGGAGAGAATCATAATTATAGAACCGTGTTATTTAACAATAAAATAGTGTAAATCAAGTTAGAAATGTAAATTATTTCACAACAGAATAAGAAAGGGAGATAATATGATTTTTGTTGAGTTAGGAAACCAATCAGAACCATTAAATTTTTAATGAAGTACCAACTCCTACTGAACGTGAAGAAGTATTATTAAATATTGGTGATTCATTCAAGTATCTCCCTAAAGAATTACCATTCACAAAATCATTCTCTAAGAATCAATACCATGAAAATGTAGAAGATGGGGCTACTTATATGAAATAACTCTACATGCGTATTGATAAATTAATTGATGAATTAAAATCGGATGAGACAATTTCAGTGGCACTAGCGAGTACATTCGAAAAAGGTACATATTATTTAAAAATATTAATACATAAAACCCTAATAAAATCGTTTAAATCAGTTATATATATTAATATTCAACATTTTACTAGAGTAGGTGCGAGCTATCCCTCCCCTACTCTTTTACTATTTTGATAAAGTCGGTGATTAAAAATTGATTAATGAAAAACTAGGTGAACGATTAGCCAGTGCTGAGGTTGAAATTAAGAATCAAGAGAACCGAATTTCAAAATTAGAAGGTAATCATGAATTATTATATCGTTTAACATTAGTATCCGAACAGCAGCAGGAGATGAATAAGCATCAGCAAATCCAATTACATCGAATGGATAAAACCTTTAATAATATTAATATCAATCTTACAAAATTAAATATGACCCAGGTTGAATTACAGGAGGATGTTAAAGGTATTGGTCAACGTGTGGATAGTATTGAGGAAGATCTAAAGGAGGAATCTGAGAAGGATTATATCTCTATTGGTGACATCATTAAACAATATCTGCATTGGTGGATACTTCTTCCTACAATTATAATTGGTGCTTTTATTTTAAAATTATTTGGCTTATAAGAAAGGAATGATGCCCGATGAAAATTAATTGGAAAGTTCGCATTCGCAATCCTCAATTTTGGATGACGGTAGGATTATCCGTAATCACTCCCCTCTTTGCCTATTATGGCATTACCGGAGCGGATTTAACTACTTGGCAGAGTGTGTGGACTTTAATTTTGGATGCAGTCTCTAATCCATATGTGTTAGCTTTGATAGCCGTTAGTACATATAATGCCATTCTGGATCCGACAACAGCTAGCCTAAGTGATTCTTCAAGAGCATTAACCTATAATAAACCGAAACGAGATGAATGATAATGGTTGATTTTATGAGTCCTGTGAAGAATGCTCGATTAACTAGTAAATTTGGTTGGCGAAATATCGGCTTTGGGAAAGAATGGCATCAAGGCATCGATTTAGCATCAATAGGAAAGGTTCCAATTTTCGCCAGTGCGGCTGGTATTGTTACGCGAGCACAGGCATTAAGCAGCTATGGAAATGTTGTGATGATTAGGCATACAATCCATGGCAAAACATATGAAACAAATTATGCTCATTTGGATTCTTCCTGCGTTCAGGTAGGACAAAAGGTGAAGCAGGGACAGCAAATCGGAATTATGGGAAATACAGGACGTGCATTTGGTGTTCATTTACACTTCGAAATACATAATGGTCTATGGCAAACGGGACAACCAAATGCCGTTGATCCTATGAAATACATAACATTAACGAATGAAGCTAAAGGAGAGCTAACAATGTCACAATACAATGAATTGCTAAACAAAATAAAAGAACTGGAAAACGCTTTGCAAACAAAACAAACTATTATTCCAACGCGTAAAGCCACTGAAACGCATAAAGCTGCGTGGGATTGGCTGCAATGTCAAGGTATTACGGACGGATCGAACCCTCAAAATTTCGTAACTCGTGAGCAATTTGCAACAATGCTCAAACGCTATCATGAGTCCAACTTATAATTTCTCTCCGCCAGTAAAACCATGATACAATGAGAGGAATACTGGCAACTAAGGAGATTTTGCATGAGGCTTTCTACTATTTTAAACTTTTGTATTCTTGTATTTTTTACCCTACTTTTCGTCAATGATTTTTTCCCTGATACTACATTAGCTGCAGTACTAAGCAAAAAAATAATCCTGCTTATTTTAGTAATTTTGGTCATTGTACAAATCACAATGGATAAGGGGCAATATAAAAAGCTGTCTAAAAAAGCATATGTTAGCGTAACACTGTATACCGTAGGACTATGGATTGTTTTAACATTGCTTGGTGGCAAATCTCAATTTGGCCTATCCTTCGACAGCCCTATATTTTATATCATCGTACTATTACTAGGGCTGGATTTACTTCGAATATATCGCCAATCTAAGTTGGAACAAAAGCAATAATAGCAGAATTTGAAGCGTTAACCATCACTTTGATGATTCTATCCATCAATTGAACTGTTCTATCCATCGTTTCAATCTTTCTATCCTTCACTTTGGCGTTTCTATCCATCACTAAGCATGTCACCGATCTACTTTATTCGGTGGACATGCTTTTTTTAAATCAAATAAACAACCACTTCATTATTCTTCAAAGGATAGATTTGTGGGTTCATCCAAAAGAATGGTTTCAACACTAAAATTTGTTGTCGGCGTATTTTTATCGACTACCTCAAAACTAAGTCCATCTAACCAAACTTCTCCTTTCCCTGTTAATAAAATTCCGAACGAGATGATTGCGCTGTTTTCTGGTACATCTAGAACTATAGAATAGCGATTCCAATTATTAGTACCAATTATGGGTCTATTATTCATATTATCAAATTGAAGAATCTCGTCTGAGGCACTATCTATTCGCATCCATAGACCTGTAAATTGTTGGACATTTTTAGTTTGAATAAATCCTGAGAGCATAATCCTTTCCCCCCTGAATTTATCAGCCTTAAATTCCTGCATCATGGTTGCAAATTCTCCTGGTTCTTGTACAGTTTTTGACTTTAAATAACCTGATGCTTTCCCTTGATGTATATTTCTTCGATCTGTTCCTATTTCATAATTAAAAGGATGACTTCCACTTAAAATCCAGCCCTTCACTTTTTCCCCCATTATTTTCTCCTCCTTGTTTTCACTTATATTTTTCATAACACTTCTATATCGACCTGGTGGTAATTTATATTGTTTTTTGAATGCTCGTGTAAAAGATTCTTGTGATTCAAATTGATAATAGACAGCTATATCAATTATTCTCTCGTTCGTATAAAGAAGCGTACTTGCCGCGTTTGCAAGTCGTCGCATTCGAATATATTCTGAGACAGACATTCCTACTGAATTTTGAAAGATTCTATGAAAATGATATTTTGAAAAGCCTGTAATATGATCAATATCATTGACAGAAATTTGCTCATGTAAATGAGATTCAATCCAATGTATTGTTTTTTGAATTACCCATTCATATTTCAAAGCATTTCACCTCCTCTATTCATCATCATAATGAATCACTATAAATAATTTTTGATCTTTTTTGCGGTTTTTTTAAAGACTGAACCACTACTTTTGATGATAAACCAGCATGTCTTTGCAAAACTAGCGATTACCAAGAAATAAAAGTCCATCCTTTGAACTAATCTATTTATAGAGAAAATCTATCTTGAAAAGCCTTAAGATTTCTTCTTCGGAATGTTAGATTAGCTATAATAGTTCTTTATTGTGATTGATTTTTTTAAGATGGCGATGGCTATTTTGATTTCGAACCCTCGAGATGCTAATTAATATTAGAAGTAGGGTGGGCTGTAGTGTCTATTATTGAAAATAGAGCTAGTCAATTTACTAACCCCACATGGAACCACATTATACAGAAATTATGATGAAAAAATCGCTCATGCGTAAGATATAAAATTCAGAAAAATGGTAGAAAAATCAAAAAGTAATAGAACCCGTTCATAATATTGAATAAGTGCTTTTTTAAGAATAACACCTTCCAACATTACGTATACTATTAAAGCCTTGACGGTTTTGCCTGTTGGGGTTACTATAATGTTAGTAAGATTCTTGTCGTGAGAATCGCATGTAGTGCAAACGTCCAAGTGGCTCTTGGGCGTTTTTTATTTTCCCCAAAGGAAAACGTCACCCAGTAAAAATACTGAATGACGCTTCCTTTTTTTACAGCATCATACGAAAGAAACGGTAAATGGTATCTAACACGCGAAATAGATCTGTTGCGTATCGAAAGATGGCTAGTCTATCTTTACGCTGTTTCTCCCTTTTAGCCTTACTCTTTTCTTGTCGTGATAACTTAGGCATGTAGTGCACCTCCTTTCGAAAAAGGAGTCAGCTTGATGCTGCGTACTTATTGTAGCATGTTCATACTACCTATCAAAGTTTCCTTGAATACAGTCTTGGTCATACAACCACACAAAAAAGCATCTACTCTCATGGAGCGATGCTTTTTTTGTGTACAGAGAGTGGGGCTAGCTCATCGCTAAACCCCATTCAAACCGCTTTAAGCCATTATGATTCTAGTACGTTTAAAATAACATCAAGTTCATTGACTGCCAGATCAAGGCGTTCCTTTGCCTCGATGTTTTGCTGCTTTAATTGACTAAACTCTAGCAAATTTTTTTCATGCTTAAGCTTGATAGAGGAAAGACGTTCAATTCGTGCCTCCACCTTTTCAATCGCTTGCTCACAAACAGCGGACCAAAGCTTTTCAGACTGCTGCATTTCAGTCGTGGATGGGTTGTGCTGACGCATAATTCGTGCATAGATCGCTTCAATTTGCTCAATTAATTCTGAGTAAAAATGTCGCTCGACACGAGTGGTTTGGAATGTTGGGTGCTCTACCTCTTTTGCATATGGGGTAATTTGACGTAGTAGCTTCCCTGCATTTTCGCCGAAACCATGTGATAGATTAAGGACATTCATCAATTGCAATAGTAAACGGATTTCTTCAAGATTGATTAGCTGTGAATCGATGCTTTCCTTAAGCTTTAATGATTCCATATAGCGTCGATCAAAGTGCTCAATTTCGCCATTGCGTTGCTCTACTAAATGTACACTTGCATTGTCCTTTAAGCTTTTAATATAGCGGATGGCGTGGCTCTTTAGCTCTTCCATCGACAGCAAGTTGTCATTGTCTTGTTGTGGTTTTCCTCGTTGAACATACGCAAATGCATCCATTTTTTTGGGCCATTTTGCTGCTGGGGTTTCTTCTGAGACATTATAGCGTATATAAATTCCGTGCATTCCATATCCTCCAAGTCCAATTAACAAGTATCTCTAAAGACAATAAATCGAATACGGCAATTTTTCAAGTAAAAAACTTTTAATATTTGAAAATCTTCTTTTGAACAATGCTAAAAAACCCGAATAGTTGATACTATTCAGGATTTTAAATATTAAGAGCTTGCTTGGTTTATCCTTTGACAAGCTTTGTTCTCACACGGTTTGACACATATTCCACAATTAAAATAAGGAAAATTAATCCTATTAAAATAGCACCTACCTCAGACCATTTATATGCATTCATCGCAAAAATAAGGGGTGCACCTATTCCTCCGGCTCCTACTAAACCAAGTACGGTTGCATCTCGCAAATTCATATCGAAACGATAGATGACAATCGATAAAAATAACGCCGTCAATTGTGGCCATATACCATAACGAATCTTCTCCATCAGCGTACAGCCGAGAGCCTCCATCGATTCTAATATACTCTTATCCAAATCCTCTATCACATCAACATATAGCTTGGACAGCATGCCTATGGATGTTAACGACATCGTAAGCACACCAGCAAATGGCCCTTGACCTGTAACTCGAATAAACATAAGACCATAAACAATCGCAGGAATGGTACGTATAACGATTAATAGCAAACGTACCACAAATGCGATAGGTTTCGGTACAATATTGGAGGCTGATAAGAAGGCTAGTGGAATAGCTAGAAATGCTCCTACAATCGTACCAAGAAAGGCAATGGCCATTGTTTCAATTAATAAATAAGGAATCCCACCTGTAGTAGCATTAAATAGTAATGTCCAATCTGGCTGCAGCAGTCCTTCTACTATATTTTTTGCTATTTTTGTCCCATTGTTAGATATTGAGTCAACATGTAACGTCCATAGGGACCATATAAATAGCAGACCTAAAATTAAAAGGGTTAGAAAGTATGACATACGTCGATTCGGTTGTAATTGTAATTGCTTTTCGATGGCATTCATAGCTTCACCCCTACATTAATCTCTTACGAAAATATTCACTAGTTGATTCAATGATAAAAACAGTACAAGCAAGCATTAGTAAAATCATACCTACATTAGCATAGCTTCTCCACCCGATGCTTTCATTAAGAAGCAAACCAATTCCACCAGCACCGACATACCCTAGAATGGATGCATAACGAACATTTCCTTCAAAGCAAAATAATGATGTCGATATGTAATTTGGGAGAATCTGCGGCAAAATGGCATAGCGAAATGCCTGAATGGTTGGCAATCCCATTGCCTGCATAGCCTCAAATCCCCCCATATCGACATTTTCAATTTGTTCATATAAAAGCTTTCCCACATAAGCAATGGTGAATAAAAAGATGGCAATGGTTCCTGCCATTGTTCCAAGCCCAAATATAAATGTTGCAATTAGCGCAATGATTAGTGTTGGTAATGTTCGAAGTAAGCTCAGCATAAATTTACTCAACATCGCAATCCATTTATTTTTGGTAATATTGGCTGCAGCAAACATGGCGATAGGCAAGGCACATAAAGCACCTACTACAGAGCCAAGCAATGACATCTTAATGGTATCGAATAATGGCTGCCATAGCTTCGCTACATAGCCCCAATTAGGTGGTACCATCTGCTGGATAATTACGAAAAACTGATCAATTCGATCCCTCAAGACTTCTAGACTAAAGCCTGTGATACGAATAGAAAGTAATGTTAAAACAAAGAGGATAAGCCATAGTAGAGGCATGACGGAGCGTTTTTCCAGCACTTCCTTCCCATTAGGCAATACTATTTTTTTCGGCAATAGTAGCTTGCATTGCATGATGGTTGACACCTCTCCCCTCTTTTGTATCATTATAAATAAACGCAAGCGTTTCCTCGTTGATTTCATTCACCTTTCCATCAAAAACGATTTCCCCATTCCTTACACCAATAACACGTGTTGCATAAGCTAATGCCAAATCAACGTGATGTATATTCATTAAAATTGTCATGTTTAATTCTTGATTAATGCGTTTAAAATCTTCCATCACTTGCTTAGCTGTTACAGGGTCCAATGATGCGACTGGCTCGTCTGCTAGTATAATTTGGGGGTTTTGAGCAAGTGTACGTGCCAAGGCTACACGCTGTTGCTGACCACCTGATAACTGATCGACTCGTACATAGGCCTTCTCTAAAATGCCTACCTGATCCAGTGCCATTAATGCCTGAAGCTTCTCTTTTCTTGTAAAAACACCAAAGATTTTTCGCCAAAAGGGCATATTAGGAACAATGGAAACTAGGACATTTTTCAAAACGGATACACGTGTTACCAAATTAAAGGATTGAAATATCATACCAATATTTCGACGAAGATTTCGTACCTCCCTACCCTTTAACTGACCCACATTTATAGTATTTACCCGCAAAGTTCCCCCTGAAATATCATGCATTTTATTAATACAGCGCAATAGGGTTGATTTTCCTGCACCGGATAAACCGATAATCGCAACGAACTCCCCCTGCTCAATGTTAAGGTTAATGTGATTCAATGCAAGAAAGCCATTAGGGTATCTTTTTTCTACCTCTTTAAACTCAATCATAGTAACGCTCCATTCCTGATAAAGAACTGCATCAGAATTAAAAATTAAGAATCTGCGAGGCTTTCTACGGATAAGCTACAAGCCTCGCAGATTTCGTATATTTTTTTTGATGGTTAGTCCTTTTTCATGCTATTTACTTGGAACCAAGATTTTGAACTAGCTCCTGTGCCTTACGTTCATTGTCATAGTCACTGTCTTTTGCTGCCTGATAGCCCTCATGGCTGTAAATAGCGATTACTTCCTTCCCTTTCTCTGAATACCCAATATTAATAAATGCTTGCTGAATAGCCTTCTTTAATTCATCGCTCATGACTTTTGAGTTTTTACTCACACTAATTGTGTCATTATAGATTGCAGGCATAACACCAATTAAATCGGTTTCCTCCCAAATAGAAGCGTCGCGATTAAATTCTCCTTGCCAGCTTTCTTCATAATCGCGACGTGCATCAGCGTACGTTACAAGGACATCTGTTTGCCAGCAGCTAACCGTGCAAAAGCATTACCATAGGAATCAGCCTGTACAACCTGTGCTAAATCAGGAATTGTTTTATTAAATTTCTCATGTAGCCATAATGTTGGATAAATATAGCCTGCCGGGGATGAGCTTGACATCACATTCTAGGTAACATTATTTAAGTCCTCAAATGTTAATTCCTCACCATTATTTACTTTCGCTGCTAAAGCCTTTCCTTTCTCAGATGGACCTGCAACTAAAATTGCTCGATAAGATGTCGTTTGTGCTGTTGTTGGTGCAGTAGGCTCATTTTTATTCCAATCAATAGGATTATCTGCATCATTGCTTAAGCCTGCACGTGTCGCTGTTAAAATTACTTCAGCGCCATCATCATAAAGTACATATGTCCCTCCTGGAATTAAACCAATATCCGTAGTCCCTGCGGACAATGCTTCACCAACCGCTTCAAAATTTGTTCCTACACTAATATCTATTTCACCTACATCAAAGCCTAATCCTGCTAGCTCGTCCTTTAGTAAGCCCTTTAAAGGTTCCGTAGCTGTAATAATTTCATCAGGATCTCGTGAAGGTACAAAGCCAATTGTTAATTTTTTTATGGACTCATTCCCACCTGCATCTGAAGAAACATCTACGGTTTCTTTGTCATCAGATGTTTTAGAGATCTCATTTCCACATGCCATCAGCAATATGGCAAGCATGAATGTTATTCCGAAAAATAGTAATTTCTTCAAATTCTTGTCCTCCTCATGTTTGAAATGCTTCCTCAGTATAAACAGTAAATATTTCCCTAGTATGAATAGGACGTAAATATATGTTTCTATTTCGTAAATCAATATTTTGATATCGTAAAGACATGAAATGAATAATAAAAACCTTATATACTGTACTTATACTAACTAATGGAGGGCTCTCTATGACTGTCAAAACTATACAAATATTGGCTACTAGTGATATTCATGGTTATATCATGCCTACTACCTTTCGCAATGAGCAGAATGAGGCACTAGGATTAGCCAAGCTAGCATCCATTATTCAAGAGAAACGACTTGCAGGACCGACTCTTTTACTTGATAATGGTGATTTTATACAGGGAAGTCCCATGACCTTTTATCATCAAAGATTTCAAGCGGACATACCAAACCCATTTATTCAGGTGGCTAATGTTCTTCAATACGATGCCATGGTATTTGGTAATCATGAATTTAATTACGGACTACCTACGTTACAATCCATCATCAACCAATCGGATTTTCCATGGCTAGGTGCAAATATTTTAACGGAAGACGGCAGGCCTTTGACAAAGCCTTATATCATTAAGGAAATAGAAGGTATTCGTATAGGAGTGTTAGGAGTGACAACCCATTTTGTGACACACTGGGAGGAGCCACAGCATATTTCTGGACTTCATTTTGAAGACGCCTTTTCAAGTGCAAGCTATTGGGCAAAATGGATGCGTGCGAATGAACAAATAGATGTTCTCATCCTTTGCTATCATGGCGGATTTGAGCGAGACCTAGAGACAGGAGAATTATTGGAAGATGAAAATGGAGAAAATCAAGGGTACCGTATGTGCACAGAAATTGAAGAAGTAGATATCATCATTTCTGGACACCAGCATCGTGAAATATGTTCAAACATCAACGGAAAATCAGTTGTTCAGCCTGGCACTAAGGGCAATTGCTTAGCTACTATTGAATTAGCTATTACACTGGATAACGAGCAGAGGATTCATTCTATAGCTCATACACCATCCCTACTGTATGTGAAGGAAGATACAGTATGTGAAGCAACTGTTTATGAGATGATCTCCCCTACTTTTCAAAAAACTGATGCATGGCTGGATGAGACAATTGGAACTATCCAAGGAAATATGCTAGTAGAGGATGCGTTTCTTGCCCGTATTCAAGAGCATCCCTATATAGAATTTATAAACCGTATTCAAATGGAAGCATCAGGAGCTGCAATTTCTTCTACAGCACTCTTTCACGATGAGCATGGTGGTTTAAAGCAAGCGGTAACAATGCGAGATATAGTCACGAATTATATTTACGCAAATACCTTAAAGGTGCTGCGCCTATCTGGGCTGGACATCCTCCTGGCCCTTGAACAATCAGGGACCTATTTTACAGTTGAGGCAGACGAGCTAAAAGTCGCTAAATCATTTCTATATCCAAAGGCACAACCTTATAATTATGATATGTGGGAGGGTATTGAGTATATCCTAGATATTTCAAAGCCTATTGGAGAGCGCGTCACTATGCTAACCATTCAAGGTGAGCCTATAAAAATGGAGGAAAAATTTGAAGTGGTGATGAGCAGCTATCGTGCAACAGGAGCAGGTAATTTTGAATTTTTTAGAAATCGACCTGTTGTGAAGGAGATACAAATAGATATGACAGAGCTGATTGCTGATTATCTTCTAAGGCATCCTATCATTCAAGCCACATGTAATCATAATTGGCGGGTAACATTTTAACGAACCTTTATAAAATAAATTCGCCATATTCTTTGGGAATATGGCGAATTTTAATACTCTCAAATTAAGAATTTTGTCGTATTTGATGAATGCTTTTTCCTTCTGTAAATGCATGAATGGATGTTATTTTGCCTACTGATTTAAAGTTTGCCTTGTCATAGACCTTTGCCACCTGCGCATTTATTGGCATAATCCAAAGATTTTCTAAACCTAGCTGGATTGACTGCTGTTGAATATGCTGAAGGATATAACCAATTAGCCCTTGCCCTCGATAGCTTTCGAGTGTTGCTACACTTTCAATCCTCCCTTGGTTTCCTGAGACAAAAAGCTTAGCAGTACAGCATGCCTTTCCGTCTAGTTTTAATACATAATACGTAAAGTATGGGGAGCGGTATGTTTGCAGAAAAGCCGTCTTTATTAATGAAGGTTCCCCAAATGTTGAAATACTCATTTCAACTGCCATTGCTTCCTCAATATTTGTATCTGTTACACGTTCGATGCCTATAGCTGGATTATGTGGTAGTAATAAGGGCTCACCATTCCAACATTGTATATCATCTGTAAAGCTTTCATATTGAAAGCCATGCATTTCTAAAGCGTTTATACAAGGCTGATTTTCCTCTAGGTTGTATAGATATAATCTTGGGATAAGTGATTTCGATTGATAGAATTTCTTTATTTTGCTCAATAGCACATTCGGATTATTTATTTTATGCCAAATATGTGCATGATTTGCATCGTAATATGTTGGGTTATCCTCATTGTAAAATAATACGCCATCCTCACATGTCTCCATCTTGCTAAAACCTTTAAGATAATGAAGATCTAGCTCTATAATATGTTCTAAACTATGCATGCTCTGCTCCTTCCTCAATCCATCTTTCAAATAAAACCTCTAACTGCTGTTCAAGCTTTTGACGTTGCTCCTTAGCAAGTGTTGGTTCCTTTAATTTTAGTTCAAGCTTTTCAATTTGTTGCTCAATAGGCAGCTCTTTCTTAGCACTCATGGTCTTTTCTGTTATTTCTTTGATAACAGGCACTTCTACTAGTTCAGCATGTTTTTTCCTTGCCCACTCATAGTCACCCTCAAACACTTGAATGGTTTCATGTCTGATCCATGCGACTTTTGTAAAAATCTTTTGAAGGAAATAGCGGTCATGAGACACGCCAATAATAGTTCCCTCAAAGGATTCCAATGTATCCTCCAATACCTCTCTCGCCTCAATATCTAAATGGTTGGTCGGCTCATCCAGTATCAATAAGTTAATATCCTCATGCATTAACTGAGCTAGACGTAAGCGCATCTTTTCGCCACCACTTAGATCCTTCACCTTCTTAAAAACGTCATAGCCATAAAATAAAAATTGAGCCAGTAAATGACGTGCCTCCGCCTCTGATACTGAGACACTTTCTCGAAAGGCATCAATTAAACGAATCGATGGATGCTCATGCTCAAACTGCTGCGAAAGGTAGCCAATTTTTACACTGCTACCAACACGACAAATGCCTTCGTTTGGTATGACCTCACCAAGTATCATTTTTAATAATGTTGACTTACCACTGCCATTACCACCTACAATCGCCAGTCGTTCTCCGAAGTAGACAGACAAATCGCATTCCTTTAATAGCGGCTTATCAAATGCATGGCTAATTGCCTTCATTTGCACAACCTCTTTACCACTACGCTCAGCCATTGTCAGGGCTAAATTCATTTTCTTCTTCGTTGACGGCTTCTTGACCCGATCGATTCGAGCTAATGCTTTTTCCATACTTTTAGCACGTCGATGCATGGAGGCGTTCGGTGGATTCGCTTCATTTGCCCATTGCTTTAAACGCTTGATGGTTTCCTGCATTTTTTTTATTTTCTTTTGCTGTTCCTCAAATTCAGCAAATTGCTGTTCAACCTTCGCTTCTTTTTGTTTAACAAATGCATCGTAATTGCCAATATAAGTAAATGCTTCACCATCTTCAATTTCTATAATCTTTTGAGCCATTTGATTCATAAAATGGCGATCATGGGACACAACAATCACTATCCCTGCGAAGTTTCGCACATAATTTTCCAGCCATTCAATTGCCTGCATATCTAAATGGTTGGTTGGTTCATCTAATAGCAAAATAGAAGGATTACTTAAAAGGATTTGCCCTAGCATCACCTTTGTTTTCTCTCCACCGCTTAGGCTAGTAAAAGGTTGCTCAAGTAATGGTGTAATTCCAAGGCCATTAGCAATCATCGCCAATTGCGCATCAATCTCGTAGCCTCCCTGCAGCATAAATAGTTCCTGCACATGACCATATTGCTCAAGAACCTTATCAGATACAGCTTCCTGCATTTCCTGCTCTAGCTTTGTCATCTTTGCCTTCAATGCATAAATTTCAGTAAATGCCTCCTCTAGCACTTGCTTTACAGATAGCATAGGATATTGCGGAATTTGATGAAGATAGCCAATGGTCGCTTCCTTACTTTTTATAATCCGTCCCTTATCTTGTGTATCTAAACCAGATAATAGCTGTAATAAAGTCGTTTTCCCGCTTCCGTTCACGCCAACAATAGCAACATGCTCTCCAGTGTTCACTTCTAATTGAAGTTCTTCAAATAATACGTTCCCACCAATAATTTTTTGTATTTGTTCAGCTTTAATTTGCATCGTTTTTTCCTCCAATGAAACGTGCGAAAACATCTATAGACACAAAAAAAGACTGCTCCATTAACAAGCAGTCTTTTCCTCATTTATTTGTGAAAAAGAATGGTTAATCCGCTACGTTTGTTATTATTTGATTTTGCTTAAAAATGGACAGACCTCTCCCGTTGTTCGCAAAATCGAAAGTAATAACACGTGCAAAATACATAGCTGTATCCACTTTTACACATGTTTTCGTAGCGTTTTGTTTCATTCCTTTTCACCTCCGTTCATAGTAATTAAATTTATAATACCATAATTCAAGAATTTAGAAAAGAAAAAATTTCAGTTGTCACTTTTTTGTAAATATACAAATGTTCTATCTAGCTATATACTAATTAAAAATAGGAATGTTTTCCTGAATTATTTCAATATTTAGTAATTTGACAGTAAGCTTTCTCAGCAGTAGCTTACTGTCTATTTTATGTGGCAAAATATGGAGGGGCATTGATGAAAAAACGAAGTATACAAAACAAAATGAGTTTGTTGATTGTTGCGATTATAGCCTTTGTTCTAATTGTGATTGGTCTAGTGAATACAAGCGAAATGAAAACAGCTTTACAAGATGAATACAATATACGTCTGAATCAGATTTTAGATTTAAGTGTACATAATCTCCATCAAACCTTGCCAGGAGATTGGCAGCTAAAAAATGGAGAGCTCTATAAGGGTGATGCGAAGGTAGCGGATGAGACTGTCATCATCGATAAATTAGGAGAATTATCACAAGCGGCAATTACAATTTTCGCCAATGATACACGTATTAATACAAATGTTATGGTCGATGGACAGCGAGCAATTGGAACAACTGCAGATCCAAAAGTAGCAAAAGCTGTGCTATCACAGGGAAAAATATATACAGGCACAGCAGAGGTTGTGGGTGAACCCTATTTTACAAAGTATGAACCGCTACGTAACGCGGATGGAGAAATAATAGGGATGATTTTTGCAGGCGTGCCTTCCTCTGATATCAATGCAGTAGCCCAAAAAATGCTCTTTAAAATGGGTATTTTTGCAATTATTACAGCGATAATCGCCGTAATTGCAGGTATTTTATTTGTACGAGGGATTGTTAAACCTTTAAAGCATTTAAATGCTCAACTAGAAACCATCTCTGCTGGAAAGGGCGATTTAACACAGCAGCTTATTGTTAAGTCTAAGGATGAAATTGGTGAGCTGGCAAATTCCTTCAACGCAATGCTTGCAACATTACGTAAAATGATGCAACGAGTAGATGAAACAGCTAATCAGGTATCTGCATCATCTGCTGAGCTTTCTGCAACTGCTGGCTCTACGACAGACACGACGGAGAATTTAACAGCCAATATGCAGGAACTAGCAAGCGGTGCGAGCACGCAAAAGCATAGTGCCAATGAAAATGCTGAGGCCATGCAGGATATTGCTGGAGGTATTCAACTAGTCACTGAAACAAATAGTGAGGTTTCATCCTATGCTTCTGATGCCTTTGATACAGCTAAGCATGGAGAACAGACAGCACAGGAGATGCAAATGCAAATGCAGGCTATGGCAGTAACCGTGCAAGAGAGTGCCAACTCAATCGCTGCACTTGATACACATGCTAATAAGATTGACGAAATTGTTGAAGTGATTCATGCCATTGCAGATCAAACGAATTTACTGGCGTTAAATGCCTCTATTGAAGCGGCACGGGCTGGAGAACACGGGAAGGGCTTTGCGGTGGTAGCCGAAGAGGTTCGTAAATTAGCGGAGCAATCAAAAACATCTGCAGCAGAAATTACCAAGACGATTCATACCATGCAACAGCTAGCGAAGGAAGCACGGGAGCATATGCAAGAGAGTGAACAAGAAGCTGCTTCAAGTGCCAAAGTTGTGCAGACAACAAGTGTTGCATTTGAAGAGATAACAGCTAAGGTCTCTCTCGTAACCAATAAAATTCAAGAGGTTTCAGGGATTGCTGAAGAGCTCTACGCGCGAATAGAGCAGGCCAATGCATCTACACATATAATGGCTGAAATTGCCGTTGAAGCACGGGAGCAGTCGAAGGTCGTAACACAAATTGCAGAAGCAAATCTTGAATCCATGGGGGATATTAATAAAGCAGCCTTACAGCTTACAAAAAATGCAGAGACACTACAGGATTTAATTCATCAATTTAAATATTAAAGACGGTAAAGATTGTTCATTGGGTAAATGCCAATGGACAATCTTTTTTATACTTGGAGCTGATTTGTTGTGATAATGCTACTGGCAGGTACATTCGCAATCTGTGAGTATGCTTAACACGGTTCATTTACCTGTTGCCATCCTGCTCGTCTCGTTACCTGCTATACTCTCACCTTTTTCACAAACATTTTGACAAACGGAACAAGGAAGATCGATACGACCAATACACGGAAAAGCTGAAAGGCTGTGACAATCGTGACATTGGCATGAACAGAAGCAGCGATTATACCCATTTGATCAAGTCCACCTGGTACAATACTTAAAAAGCCTGTCCTAAATTCAAGATTGTACAAGCTCTGCATAACAAATGTTAAACCATAGGCACCCCCAATAAAAATACCAGCTGATACAAATGCATAAAACACATGCTTCTTGGATAAATGTAAATCCTCTTTTTTTAGTAAAAGCCCAATATAAATACCAAGCATTAGCTGAGCAATATGAAGTAAGGATATTGGCATTTGCGGGACCTCTACCCCTGCTATATTGATTCCCATTAACAAAAATACAGGACCGAGCATATAGCCTGTTGGGATTTTTATTTTTTGCGCAAGCCATCCCACAGCGCTACATAAAACAAGGACCCCTATAAGGCTCCATGTATATGCCCCATCTATAGTGTTACCACCTCCACTAGAACCTGCTACCATTAAAGGTACAAAGCCAACGATTAGCAGTACCCTCAGTATTTGAAAAAATGTTATGACGACCATATCCATATCCCCTTGCTCCTCAGCAAAGGCCACAACCTGTGACATTCCTCCAGGTACACAGCAAGTTAAGGAGGTCGCAAAATCTAAATCAGTACGCTTTGCCACAATATAACTTACAGCAAAGAACAGAGCAATAAATAGAAGATTAAGGACAATCATGCTCCCTAAAAATTGTTTAATATCCTGCACAGCTTCTGGTGTAAAAGCAAACCCAATGGAATATCCTGCTACGATTAAACCAAAATTTCGAAAATACGGATGCCATTTCAGTTGAACTTTTGTTGATAACTGAACAATCAGCACTGCCGCTATGGCACCTAGTAACCAGGGCATCGGAATATGGACAGCCTGAAAGATAAACGCACCTGCTAGCCCAATACATAATGTAATAAACATGTGTCGATCAAAAACAAACATAATAGAAGCAACCCCTCATGACTGAATAAGTCCATTATGCCGCTAACTCCCCTCTTTTTCTACTTCGCCGCTTTTTACAAGATCTATATTGTGAATAATAAACCTGTCATCATTAAATTGTGACCTCTTATCGAAGAAATTGTCCCAGCCAATTTTTTCTATGCTACATTATTATTACCTGATTCAGTGTTATCCCGGTAATGGGGATAGGTAAAGGAGGCCTCTAATGAAGATTCATTTAACAATTAATAGCGCACTAGAAGAAAATGAGATTCATATACATGCAAAAGAATATAACGAACAAATTGAGCGACTGATGAAGCAGCTCCAAGCTTCACAAACAACGATGATAGATGGCTATATACAGCAGGAAATTCATATGCTAAAGATTTCTGAAATTTTCTCGATTTATGCAGAGGATGCGAAGGTATTTTTGCAGACAGAAGAACAGGAATTTGAATCAAAACGCAAATTATATGAACTAGAAGCGCAGTTTGCAAAAGATTTTGCACGAGTGAGTAAATCAACACTCGTCAACATTCATAAAATTGCCTCTATTCAAATGGGGAAACTGGGAACGACTGAACTAATGCTTGAAAATGATGTTACCGTGCATGTCAGCCGAAAATATTTAAAAGAGTTAAAACGCCATTTAGGTATCGGGAGGGATTCATAATATGAAAATATTGCGCATGATGATTATTGGTCTACTTATTTCACTGAGTTCCTCCTACGTCCTTGTGACCTTAAGTATGCTGTCTAATAATGAAGTGATAGTAGGATCAGCATTACTTGAGCAAGTCATAATCGCTGCCATTCTAGGTGTTGTCATAGGCTTATTGTCCTTAATTTATGATATTGAGCGTTTACCTTTTTTAATACAACTGCCCTTACACATAATCGCCGTAACTTTATGTGTAATCATCGCAGGTTATTTTGGCCACTGGTTTGATCATTCTAGTCTTGTGTATATACTGATAGCGGAAATCGTTATTTACGTTATCGTATGGGGTATTACCTACGTGCTTCAATTAAACGATATTAAAGAAATCAATCATGAAATACAAAAAAGAAAGGAATAATCTATTATGAAATTTGCTATACAAGTTGACAAACTGCGTAAGCAATATGGTGAGCATCGGGCTGTTAAAGGGATTTCATTTACTGTAGAAGAAGGCACCCTCTTTGCATTTTTGGGGGCAAATGGTGCAGGTAAATCAACAACCATTGAAATACTTTGTACCTTATTAGAAAAAACAAGTGGTACTGTGAAAATTAACGGTCACACCCTTGATGCAAGCAATGACAATGCTGAAATACGGAAATCAATTGGCGTGGTTTTTCAGCAAAGCCTACTTGATGAGCGATTAACCGTTCGTGAAAATATACTGCATCGCGGCAAAACATATGGCTTATCAAGAGCACAGCTGGCTGAAAACTATCAATTTGTTTCTACCTATTTACATTTAGAGGATATAGAAAAACGTAAATATGGAACATTATCCGGCGGTCAAAAAAGACGCGCTGATATAGCACGAGCGCTTATTCATCGACCGAAAATTTTATTTTTAGATGAGCCAACAACCGGATTAGATCCACAAACACGTCAATTTGTTTGGCAGGCAATTAAACAACTGCAACTTGAAACAAATATGACTGTGTTTTTAACTACACATTACATGGAGGAAGCGGCTGTTGCACATCATGTCATTGTTTTAAAGCAAGGAGAAATTGTTGCTGAAGGAACACCGGATGCTTTGAAGACTAAGTATGCCTATGATTCGATGGCACTTGTTTTTCATAATAGTGCTGAAGGCAGTAAGTGGCTCAAGGACAATGCCATTTCTTACACAGAAAAGCTCGGTATTTACACTATTCGAGTTGACTCAACGCTTCATGCTTTGGACTTATTAAAAAAGGCAGAGCCGTTCATCGCCTCCTTTGAAGTAATAAAAGGGACAATGGATGATGTCTTTCTTCATATTATGGCGGAGGAAGGTGCTGCATAATGGAAGCATTTATTAGCCTAGTACAACGAAATAATAAGGTTTTCCGTAGAGATAAAACACAAGTTTTCTATTCACTGCTTTCTGTCATTATCGTAATTGTGCTATATGCCGTATTTCTACAAAAAATGCAGGTGGATGCTATTGAGCAAATGACAGAGGCTACACCTGAACTAATTACAATGGTGAATGAATGGCTTGTAGCGGGGCTATTATCCATGATCGCTGTAACTACAACACTCGCAGCCTACGGAATTGCCGTAAAGGATTTGGAATCTAAAGCACAGGCTGATTTTTTAACCGCCCCTATTTCAAGAGCCACTATTCAATTTAGCTATGTGTTCAATGCCTTTATTATTGGCTGTATCTTTTCCTTTATTGCCCTCCTTGGCTGTGAAATCTTTATTGTATCCACTGGCGGTGAGCTTCTCAGCATTGGAGATTTCGTTCATGTAGTAGGCCTATTATTTTTATCAGTATTACTTGCCAGTGTTTTTAATCTTTTTCTAGTATTATTTGCGACGACTCAAAACTCCTTTTCAACATTAAGTACCATTGTGGGAACTGCACTTGGCTTCTTATGTGGCGTCTATGTCCCTATTGGTGCATTACCTAGCTTTGCACAAAATTTGATTATGTATTTCCCTATCAGTCATACAACCTTACTATTACGCAATGCATTTATGGGAAGCTCCATCACCAAAGTTTTCGAGGGTATACCTGCTTCAAACGTGGAAGAATATAAAGAAATGTATGGTATTGTCTATGATCTACATGGAAATATTCTCAGTACCTCTACAAGTGTCATTATTATTCTAGCTACTACTCTTATACTAGCCATCCTATCTATTATCCTTTTCAAAAAGAAAAATAAATAGATTTTAACACATCGTTGATCAAGCGATGTGTTTTTTATTGATTTAAAACAAACAATTTGTTATTTTTAATATAGATAAGCAAACGAAATAATATTTTGTTTATTTCAGGGAGGACTTTTAATGGATGTTAATGAACTGTTTTGGCAAGCATCGATTGAGGACATTAAAAAGGGTTACGTAGAGGAAACAGCATATTTTACTTGCTTGCTTTGCGGCGAACGAATTGAAAAAGGTATTATCTATCCCTATGAAGGCGTACTTTATGAGGCAGAAAAATTTATGCAGCATCATATTACTTCTGCACATCATTCCGTTTTTCATTATTTAAATGGATTAAATAAAAAAATGACAGGGCTAACAGACCATCAAAGTCATATCATGCGTTTATTCTATGAGGGACATACGGATCAAGAAATAAAAGAGAGGCTTGATATAGGTAGCGCAACAACGATTCGTCATCACCGTTTTACACTCAAGGAAAAAGAGCGACAAGCAAAAACATTTCTTGCCATGATGGAACTATTAAAAGAAAAGGATCAAAAGGAAGATCATTTTATTCCAATTCATAAAACCGCAACAATGGTGGATGATCGCTATAATATTACGCTATCTGAGGAACAAGAGTTACTCGAAAAGTATTTTCCAAAGGGAATTGGTCAAGAGCTTACCCGGTTTCCAAAACGAGAAAAGCATAAAATTATCATCCTACGAGCAATCACAAAGCTTTTCGATAAGACCAAACAGTACACAGAAAAAGAATTAAATGAGGCAATCCAGCCAATGTATGAGGATTATGTACAAATCCGCCGTTATTTAATTGAATATGGTTTTATGGACCGTACAGATGATGGCAGTGCCTATTGGATAAAGTGAAGCTGAATCAGAGAGGATTAGTTATTATAAACGACTGCTTGTTAATGCAGGATAAAAATAAGAAAGAAGGGTTTTCAATGGACCATAAAAAAGAATTAAAGGAAATGTATAAAGAAATGAAAATTGAAGCGGGCGTTTTTACAATGACCAATAAACAAAATGGAAAGGTGTTTGTTGGTAGCTTCAATAATTTAAAGCGCCTAAACGGATTTCAATTTTCGCTTAAAACTAATTCATATACCAATAAAAAACTACAAGCAGATTTCAACACTTTTGGTCAAGATGCTTTTGACCTTGAAATCGTTGAATACTTAAAGAAAAAAGAAGAGGGCTATTTTGATGCCAAAAGAGAGCTAGAAAAACTTGAGCAAAAATGGCTCGATACACTACAGCCTTTTGGTGACCGTGGCTATAATGCATAAATTGATTTCTTCTTTACTGTGATTTGAAGAACGTTTTTTGTTGAACCCGAGCCGTTTCAATGGGCTTGGGGTTTTTTTGTCCGATTGTAGACTTTTTAAGCAAGCCAGGGCATTGCTTCGATTGCAATAAGCGACTTTTTCTTTGCCTGAGCATTTGTTGGTGTACCTAGCGATTCCTACTTATACCTGAGCGCTTTTTTCTCTGACCTGAGCGTTACTTCGACCTTACCGAGCGCTTTTCTCTGACCTGAGCGTTACTTCGACCTACCCGAGCGCTTTTCTCTTGGGCCTGAGCGTTGCTTCGACCTACCTGAGCAATTTCCTCTTGGATCTGAGCGTTGCTTCGACCTAACCGAGAACTTTTCTCTTGAACCTGAGCGTTGCTTCGTCTCACCCGAGCGCTTTTTTCTCTGACCTGAGCGTTACTTCGACCTACCCGAGCACTTTTCTCTTGGACCTGAGCGTTGCTTCATCTCACCCGAGCGCTTTTTTCTCTGACCTGAGCGTTACTTCGACCTACCCGAGCGCTTTTCTCTTGGGTCTGAGCGTTGCTTCGACTCACCCGAGCGCTTTTCTCTTAAACTTGAGCGTTGCTTTGTCTTGCCCAAGCATTTTTCTCTCGGGCATGAGCATGTCTTTGGCTAAAAAAACTACCCATTTTCTCAATATATCTTAGAAAAAGGGTAGTTTTTTAACCTTCCATCTTACACTATAATGTCACATTGTCTCTTCAAGTAAAAGGACTTCCTGCTGTGCTTTTTTTGTTAGCTTTCCGAAAACTAGGTCATAGGAATGTTCGATAAGCTTTTCTACCAAATCAAGGGGTACATCATCTGAATCCATGTAAATGGAGTTCCAATGAGTTTTATTCATATAATAGCCAGGTATGATACTTTCGTAAGCTTCCCTTAATTCTTCTGCACGCTGGGGCTCGCATTTCAGCGTAAGAACTGGCTTTCCGGTAGCATTCCCCCCTATCATTGCATACATTTTTCCACTAACTTGGTAGCGGTCAGCCTCCCACTCCTGTTTATAATCATGTGTTGTTCCTCGAAGCTTTAAACAATACGCATGAATTGATTCTTTGTCCATTTTGAATCTCTCCCTATCTATCCCATAATAAAAACACACGTTCGATTATATTTATTATAACCGATAACGTGTGTACAAGAAATATTCACTTTAATTTACTTTGAGCCCCTATCAAAAACACCAATTACCTCTGTCGTTTGTAAAATATTAACAAATGCCTTTGCATCTGTTTCCTTAATCATATTTTTAACTTCGGCAAGCTGATAACGTGTAATTACTGTAATTAAAACCTTACGCCCTTCCCCAGAGTAAGCACCCTTCGCATCCATTATCGTTACACCACGATGAAGCTTTGATAAAAGTTGCTGCTTTACTTCCTCACCCTCACCTGTAATAATCATCAGCGTCAATTTTATATGGCTAGTATGAATCGTATCGACAATCTTGCCCGTAGCATAAATCGATACAAGAGTGAGTAAGGCAGCATCCCAGCTAAAAACGAAGCCTGAGATAGCTACTACTATTCCATTCATTCCAGAAATTAATGCACCTAATGGGAAATCGCGTTTTCGGCTTAACAGCATGGCTATAATGTCAAAGCCACCAGAGGAGCCAGACGCACGAAAAATCATACCCGTGCCGATTCCGACAATAACACCACCAAATAAGGAGGCAAGGATGGGTTCTTGAGTAGCCTTATAAATAGGAATAATATACAGGCTAATTGACAAGACAGCCACTGATAGTATCGTATATCCAATAAACCGCTTCCCAAGCTTCATAACGCCTATAATAAGAAGCGGTAAATTCAATAGTAAATTTAAGACCCCTGTATTTAAGGGTGTTACAATACCAAGCATAATAGCTATTCCACTCAATCCACCACTTAATATTTCATGGGGAATTAACAAAAAATTATAAGCAAAGGCCACTAAAATCGATGAAAGTGTAATGATGATAATATTACGCATAACGATTCCCCTATCATAAGAACAAACAAGTTTTCAATCCTTCTACTAGGATACCCAACTTTTACGTCCAAGAAACCCTGCCTATTTATTGCTTTTGTTGTTCTTTTTTCTGCTCCTCTTTAACAGGAGCCTCCTTTTTTTGCCCCTCTTTTTCCGCTACCCTATCAATTCGATCCAGCATTGGTGGGTGTGTATAGCGAAACCATTTTACAAGAAGCTGTGGATTTACCTCACTTAAACCAGATATCGTTAGCTTTTGGAATGCAGTAACGGCAGACTCTCGATCACCCGTAAGTGAAATAGCGTATTGATCGGCTCTTGTTTCCTGATACCTTGACACATAATTTGTCAAAGGGTTAGAAGCAAACAGCAATATGGAGGTAATAAGTAAAAATAACGGATAAGAGGCTATATCACCCATTTTTTTTATTTTTAATACCTGTCCATATCTTCTAATCACCCATCGCATACATCTGGAGGTTAACCACAATCCTCCTAAAGTTAACACTAGGTACCCAGCTATACCAAAATAAATATGTTTTTCAACGTAATGTCCCATTTCATGTGCCATGATAAATAATATTTCATTGTCTGTGAGACGATTTAAGGTTGTATCCCATAAAACAATCCTTGAATTACTTCCTATGCCTGTGACATATGCATTTAAGGCATTTGTTTTCTCTGCCATATTCACTTCATAAACATGCTCTGCTGGAATATGAGCCTGGTCAGCGATAGAGAGAATTTTCGCTTCTAGTTCCTTATTTTTTAATGGATAAAAATCATTATATAAGGGATCAATGACAACTGGCTGGATAAACATCACAAATATTGTAAATGGAATCGTTAAAAGCCAAGTATATAGCCACCATTTTTTTTCACTCTTTTTAATAAGCCAATATATGACTGATACTACGATGAGGCTCGTGCCGAAATTAACCCAAAAATCAATAATGCCATCTCGCATCCATGACGAGAATGCTTGTGTGCTTATACCGTAGCTTTTGCTTAAATAGTAACGATAATAGTCTAGAGGGAATAGCACAAGATACAGTAGCAATGATAATAAGAATAAATAGCCTGCGTTCCGTAATAACTTCCACTTCGTTTGTGCTGTCGCCACTTTTTCGAAATAACGTGAAATGCCTGTTAGCAAAATGAAAGCGTACACTAACCATTCCAATGGAGTTGCAACAAAGAAAAGGAAGTTTCTTATTTTTGAATATTCACCACTTAGAAACAGCTCTTTTTCAGACATAAACATAACTGGATCTGCAACGGTTCCCTGGAATGCTCTTGGTACTGTACCACCACCGCTATGGAATATATACCAATACATACACAGCAAATAAACACCGAATAATAGTAGCGCGACAATTCCCATTTTTTTCGCTATGTCATTTCCTCCCTTGTGTTAAAGCTAAGAGTTCGTCCTATAGTAAGTGTAAGCGAAATTAAAAAAGTTAGAACAAATTTTTCAGTGTTTTTATTTGCCTTTTAGCTAATTCCATACAAAATTCAAAGTAATTGCAAAAAAACAGCAACAAGCCTTGTACAAATCAAAAGTACAAAGCCTGTTCACTGTCTTCAAATGAATTTTAGCAATTGTTTTGAAAGTTAACTGGAAATCGGAAGCATGGTATTACATACATGTCATTAATATTCATAATGTAGGACATCATGTTAGTGCCTTCTTGTTTTTAAGTAATTGCAAAAGTGTAGTTTCTCTGTTCGTAAATGAACTATGAAAATAAATGGTCGTTTGAGCATGTATTGTTTTAGAAAGTGTTAAAATATCATGATAATCAGGATGTGTTTTATAAAAAAATTCCTTGTATTCCGTTTTTGATAACATCATTTTATAGTTATCTTTTTGCCAATAGCCTGTAAAAATAACGATTGCTTTCGGTATTTTTTGTAGTAGCTCCAATAGCTCTGACGCATTACGATCAGGCACAAAATAAATATCAGCACTCTTTGTCTGACATTGTTGTTTAAAAGATGGCAAAATGCCTTTAGTAGGCAATAAATTTTCAGATGCCTTCTCATACTGTTCAAATAGCGATATTAAATCCTGATCGATATGCAGGGTTCGCTGTGTATGTTGATGGAGGTAGGCTGCAATATCGACAGTTTTTCCTGAAAATGAAGATGGAAAAATAAATGGTTGTTCTGGATGAACGCTTATATATTCCATTATTTGCTGCAATGTTTGAAAATTATTGATTTGTTTTTCAACATGACCGCTGTCGATAAATGCAACATCATAAATCGTCCCATCCGCTACTGGCAGCGTAGCCTTCAATAAATAAGAATCCGTGACATAATCGCCAGAGTAAAAGAGCATCTTCCCCCAAAAACGAATCTTATACCAAACGCTTCCAATAAGATGTCCACTATACCCCCACTGATAGGCTACATCCTTATTCACAAATATCCATTCTCCAATTGATTCTGGATGAAAAATACTAATATTTGAAAAGGTCATTTTTAGTTGCTGTGCCGTCATATCACTCATTATAATTGGCCCATTATATCCCCACTTTTCGAGTAACGGAATAGCACCTACATGATCAATATGGGAATGGGAAATGAATACTGCCTCAAGCTTTGCTACGTGGGCCTCTGTTAAGTTTGGCAAGGTTTTTTGAGGATTGTTCATCACGCCACAATCCAGTAAAATAGCCCGCCTCTCTTTTTCAATATAAAAACAATTACGGCCATATTCACCGACTCCACCTAAAATCTCGATATTAAGCATTCTCATGCCCTCCCCGCTTTTGCAGCCACCCGAGTAGAAACATGAAAATAACGGTCATGACCACAGTAATAACTGCAACAGCCATTCCCACCCCAACATTTCCTTGCTCGAACTGACTGTAAATAAATGTTGCCCCAGTCTCCACTGATGGAGGCAAAATTAATAATCCAGCTACAAGCTCACGCATGGAAATAATAAATGTCATCATCATACCAGCGAGAATTCCTTGCATTAATAAAGGAATTATAATCTGTCGATAAACATCCCATTTACTTCGTCCAAAAATAGCTGCTGATTGAAAGATTGACGAATCTATTTGGGATAATGAGGATTTTGTGTATTGCACAGAATACGGTAAGAAAAGAATACAATACGTGACAACAACCATTGTCTTTGTGTTATATATAGTTGCCGGTAACCATGGCGCATTCCAAAACATGATTAACCCAACTACAAAGACAATTCCAGGTACAATAGTAGGCATTAAACTAAAGAAATCTAATACTTGCTGCTTTTTCGTTTCACCCTTTTTAATATATAGTGCGATACACAATCCAATAATAGCCGTCACAACAGCCGTTATAACAGAAAACATCACACTATTTAAAAATGCCGATAATCCAGCGCTTCCCCCTGTAAACATCTCTTGATAGGATGCAAAGCTAAAATTTCCTGCTTGCAAACCATTTCCTCTTACTTTTTGCAAAGATGTTACGACAATGGAAAAGTAAGGAATACCGATTGACAATAAAAGAACAACTCCCACAAACATCCATGAGCCTAATTTGATATACCATTTATCCCTAACCTCACGCATTGCTGGTGTTTTACCAGATAGAACGCCATATGTATGTTTGCGTCCAATAAGATTTTGAATATACCAGATGACAAGACAAACCGAGAGTAAAAATAAAGACAGGGATGTCGCCATGCTAATGTCTACTGGCCATCTTGATAAGTAAGTATGAATTTCTGTTGTAAATACTTGAAATCCAATTCGACTTCCAAAAGTGGCAGGTGTTCCAAATTCCGCAAGTGTTTTTATAAAAATTAGCAGACTTCCTAAGACATAGCTTGATACCACTAAAGGTAAAACGATTTTCGTCCAATTTCTCCAGGGGCTTCGTCCAAAAATGAGTGCTGCATCTAAAAAGGAACCATTAATACGAAGGAGCGTATTTTTCAACATTAAACACAAAAAAGGAAAGAGATGTAAGCTCATAATCATCACCATACCGAATAAAGAAAAGAAGGTTTTCGTTAACCAGGCTGAGCTTGGAAATAGCTGTTGAAGAAAGCCATTATGCTGCATAAACAAAATCCATCCCATTGAACCAATATACGGAGGAGTCATAAATGGAATGGTTAAAATAATATCAAGCCAATCATAACGATATAAACTTGTTTTCGTTCTGATAAGTGCCATTGGAAATGCAATAATGGTTGTTCCAACTATTACAAGTACCCCTAATAGCATGGAGTTCCCAAGCGTCCTCCACACTCTTTCAGCTTCCAGCATTCGATTGATTTGTGAGATGTCAAATTGCCCATCCTTCAAAAAGGTGTAACCTAAAATAGCTATTAATGGAGCAATAGCAAATGTGACAACTATTGTCAGTAAAAAACCAAAAGTGAGTCTGCCTTCCATAATCATTGATGTTTCCATCCTTCCATGCAAAAACTTGAAGGAGGCGCAAAACCTCCTCCTATTTCTTAACGAAACATATCATTAAATTTCGTTAATATCTCAAGCTGGTCTGCTTCTGCACCTTTCCAATTCACAGTTAACTGTGGAACCTCATCTAATGCAGCACGATTTTTTACAGGTATTTCTTTGTTGCCAGGCAGTAAGTAAGCATCTGTTACAAGCTTTTGTCCCTCATCAGATAGTAAAAAATCTACGTATTCTTTTGCAGCCTCAATATGCTTTGCATCCTTTAAAATACCAACTGCTCTTGGGCTAACAACTGTTCCACTTTTCGGATACATAATTTCCACTGGCTCGCCGTCTGCTTTTGCCTTATAAGCCATATAATCTACGCCTGCAATTGTAGCATTTTTATCACCTGTTATGACGGCATCTAAAGCTTCCTTATTCGCACCATTTACTTGTAAGCCATTGTTCTTCCATAGCCCCATCGTTTTCCAAGCATTTTTTTCCGCCAGCGCATAGCCATATAGAAAATCTACAGCAGAGCCTGACAAGCTTGGATCGGGTATATTGATTTTATTTTGCCATTGTTCCTTTGCTAAATCTGACCAATCTGTCGGTACTTCTTGCGTATTTTTTGTGTTATAAGCTATACCTAATGCAGAAGCACTGTATCCATAATAATAGCCCTCAGCATCTGACCAGTCAGAATTGATTTTTTCTGCCTGTTTAGCATCTTGATAGCTTTGTAGCTGTGACGTTTCCTTTAAGCCATCCATAGATGCGACAGATGCCAGTACAACAACATCAGCTACAGGATTATTTTTTTCTGCCTCTAATCGTGACAAAATTTTACCTGTTGTCCCTTGAAACATCTCTACTTTTATACCTGTTTTTTCTTCAAATGCTTGTTGAATATTTGCTGCTAATCCATCTGGACCTGCTGAATATACTGTTAATATTTGCTCTTCTTTTGGCTGTGCACTTACTTTCTCTGTTTTCTCTACTTCTTTGTTACCACACCCAGCTAATGCCAATGTCAATAGAATACCAGCAGTCGCAAAAAGCTTTAAACCTCTTCTCTTCAATGTGAACCCTCCAATTGATATATTTGTTTTTTGTCAATAAACACTTCAAGTTTTATACCATGCTCTATGGGCTGTGCCTCATAAAAGCTCCATTGCTTACCTTCTACCTCTGCCTGCACTAAATAACGATCCCCAACAAAGGTGCTTTTTATGATTGTTGCAAACTTTGCAATTGTTCCTGGGCGTTGTATTCTGGAAACCCCCTCAGGTCGCACAATATAGTTACCTTTTTCAAACCAATTCACTTTACCAATAAAATCAGCCACATATGGAGTTGCTGGCGCAAGATATATTTCCTCAGGTGTTCCTATTTGTGCGATTCTGCCTGCCTCCATCACAATAATTTGATCAGACATTGTCATCGCCTCTGTTTGGTCATGAGTGACAAAAATTGCCTGACAATCTAGTTCATCAATAATTTGCATAATTTCAGCCTGCATCTGTTCTCTAAGTACTGCATCAAGGGCTGATAAGGGCTCATCAAATAAAATAAGCTTGGGATTTGTCGCAAGCGCTCTCGCAAGTGCTACCCGTTGCTGCTGCCCTCCTGAAAGCTCCCCAGGTTTACGTTTCTCATACCCCTTCATTTTCACTAAGTTCATCACATACTGCACTCGTTGAGGAATACCTTCCTTTGGAACAATTCCCTTCAAGCCAAACGCAATATTTTGAAAAATTGTCATATGGGGCCAGAGCGCAAAATCTTGAAAAACCATTGCAATATTACGTTTATTTGGTTTGATATTTTGATGAAGATTAGATGAATAAATCATCGTTTCATCAAATCGAATTTCTCCACCTGTTGGTTGTTCAAGTCCGGCTAATATTTTTAATAATGTAGTCTTCCCGCAGCCTGATTGTCCTAGAATCGTAATAAATTTACTTTCTAATTCCAGATTAATTGGCCATAGCACCTGAGCATGTCCAAATTTCTTCTCGATATTTGTTAGTGAGATTTTCATCATATCCTCCTCGCTAATACAACTATAAATCCTAGATATTTAGAAAATATTAATGTTCTATTAATAACTCGTTAAAAAAATTCTAATAAACTTAAGCAAATGCAAGATTTTTTCTAATTTACTTTAGGAGGATAAAATGAATAATCTAAAATTACAGGCATTTTGCCTACTCGTAGAATTAAAAAAATTAGCCCCCGTTGCCCAAGTGCTTGGCATTACTGCGCCAACAGTTTCCTTTCATATCCGCTCGATTGAGGAGGAATACGGGATTCATTTATTTCGCACAAATGCAGGGGGATATCGTTTAACAGAAGCTGGCGAAGGACTCTATCATTATGCCCGCCAAATTGTTCAGCTTCAGAAGGATATGAATCGCTTTGTCGATAATCTTTTGGCAGGTCATATCGGCTCCATTCGTCTTGGTGCTAGCGGACTACCTGCCCATATTTTTATGCCAGAACTTATTCATCAGATTTCGACAGCTTATCCAGAAATTCGAATATCACTTGAAGTAAAAACAGCCCCAGACATTGAAAAAATGGTAGCTCTTCAAGAGTTAGACTTTGGTTTGATAATGGAAACAAAGCAGGAAAACGCGGCACTTGTTTATGAAACAATTGGAGAAGATTCACTTGTTTTAGCATTAAGCCCTTGTCACGAACTTGCAGCAAAAAAGGACATCACCAAATCGGATGTCCTCAAAAATAAAATATTGTTGCACACTTCCTCTAGTTCAACGAATCATTTTATCGAAAAATGGATGGACCCAATCCACCCATCCATTCATACAATCGAGTTGGATTCTGTTAGCACCATAAAGAAAATGCTTACTTTCGGAAAAACAATTGCGTTTCTGTCAGTTGCACTCATTGAGGATGAATTAAGATCAGGTCTATTAATGAAGAGAGATTTAGAAGATGATACACTAAATCGGAAAATTCAACTAATTCATCCTAAATCTCGCTTAGATAGCAAAATAGATTCATTTGTCAAATCGTCCATTTACGATTTAGCCAAACAGTTAAAAATATAGCGTACTTTGACATAGACTGATATCAGTTATGGAGGAACAACTTTTGGTGATTCTGATTTCGACATTGTAAGGATTATTACCATTAATGTCTTAAAATTATTTGGTGCGATTTAGAAGGTTAAGCAAACAAGAAATCCCGAATTCACTTTGAAGATGAAATTCGGGATTTCTAATTTGATAGTGAATACTTATAAAATTACATCACAATCTCTTTCACACTATCCCCGTTTTAGCACTAGAAAAAATGGCACATATTAGAATTTTTCAGCACTCCAGCATTAAAAAAACTGTTCCATCCATGACAACACTTGAGGGAACAGCTATATGTTAACTTCTTCTGCTTCACCTAATCGCTCAACTAGCGTTTTTTTGAAATAAGCTGATAATGGCAATTATAAAACTTAAACTGTAATTAATTGTTTCAATAAAAAGCTAAGGTCATTTAATTCTGCCCTATAATCGGCTCTGAAGAAACCTGAGTTATGGATTGTAAAGTTGTTCAGCCTGGCCTGATGTTTATCGACTTGTAAGGTGATTGTTAGGAGCTAGTATCTAAACCTAAGTGAGAGCGCAAAGTATTTCCTTCATACTCAGCTCGGAATAACCCCTGCTTCACCAGCGCTGGTATAACATCGCTAAAGAATAAATCTAAAGATTTTGCAGGACCACCTGGCACAGCAATAAAACCATCTAATGCTCCTTTCTCATAAAATGTGACAATTTGCTCTACAATATCCTGCGGTGTACCAATTGCTACAAGATGTGCTGAACCAATTACCTCTGGACGTGCTAATAATTCGGCTACTGTCGGTTTATTTTCAATAATATAACGGCGTACAAGCTGAGCATGTGTTTTACTACGTACCTTTTGATCCTCTGGCGGTAGCATCTCTGCTGTTACATAATCCTGTAACGTTAAATGACGAATATTTATACCAATAACAGATTCTAAAGCACTATGACGACGGTCAAGTGTTAAATAAGCGTGCGCTTGACGGTGCATTTCTAGTGCCTCTTCATATGTATCACCAATAAAGAAATAGAGCCCTGGCAATAATCGAATGTCATCTGCTGAACGTCCTACCTCAACAGCACGCTTGCGTAAATCTTTACGCAGTTCAATACCCACTTCCATTACTGGCGTAGCAGCAAATATTGCATTTGATACTGATGCAGCAAATTGACGTCCTGACTCAGATGCACCAGCTTGGAATAACGGAATATCTCCTGCTGGATGCATCGGTATATTTAATGGTCCTTTAATCTGGAAAAACGCTCCCTCATAATCGATTGGCTTTACAAGCTCCTTAATTTTCTCAAAATCACCATCAGCTTCTAATGCTTCATAAGGATTACTGTGCCACAGCTGTTCTACAACTTCCTTACATTCCGCTGCCTTTGCATATCGCTCCTCTGAGGAAGGCATCAAATCATTGCTGAAATTATACGCCCCATCAATGGATGTGACAAGATTCCACCCTACACGCCCCTCACTTATCCAATTCAAGGATTGTAATTGACGTGCAATCAAATAAGGTGGTATGAAAGATGTTGATATGGTTGTTACTAAACCAATTTGTTTCGTTTCTCTTGCCACCATTGCCAATAAAAAGCTAGGATCTAACCCTACAGTCCCTTTCATTTTGGCAATTAACTCTGGATGGGCTATTAAGTAATCAGCCTTAAAAATAAAATCTAATTTTGCCGCCTCTGCTCGCTTGGCAAATGCTATATGTTCATCAATTAAAGTACCTGTCTTACCTTGCTCACCATGTACAGCTAGGTGCATGCCAATTACAAGATGTCTTTTAGTCATCATTAACTCTCCTTTTTAATTGAAAATGATTATCATTACCATCTTATAGATTCTTTTCATAGAATGCAATAAATATAAGCGGCATTAGCTGTAACTGTTCTACGTGTGAAAAGAAAAAAGCCCTGCTACACGAACGTAGCAAAGCTCTTGTAAACTATTATTATCCTAGCGTAAAGCTGAAACCTATTGCCGTATTTCCATATAATACACATCTACCACTAATTTCAATGGAATACCTACCGATAATTTTTGTTAATCTTCTGTATCTATCGTTTGCAATGTTCCTTGTGAATAAGTAAACGATTTACCATTGATGGTAAACGGTTGACTTAAATCAAGCCCTATCCCTTTTGCGAATTTTGGGAAATGTTGCATAAACATAGCATCATCATTCATACTAGCCACAGATTTTTTTCCTTCGGCTAACCGTGAGAGGCTCATAAAGACAGCCACAAGTTCATTGGCTCCTTGACGTTCAACTTGTGAATAGGACTGATGTATTCTAAAAGCTGCTTCTTGTTCAGGTGTAACCTTTGTACCAACTCCTGTCCATTGTATCATTGGACTAAAATTAGAATTAAAGCCACCACCAGTTAAAGCTGTGCCATTAAGAGGGTTGCCATTTACTGAACCTAAATGATAGTACACACCGTTAGTAATATTGATGGAATTTGTTTGTTTATCAACAAGTTGCTTAGGCGTCACTTCTTGATAAATAGCATTACAAGATTGTATAAATTCTGCATATTTTTCACGCGATGCTTTGATTTTTTCTTGTTTAGAATCAGTTTCACCAACTGCAATCTTAAAAGTTTGTTTGCTTTGTTTGAAATGTAGAAACTGTTCCTAAATTATTAATTGGATTAAAAGTAACTTTCATCAATTACTCCTCCATTAGTTCATATATAATTTCTTCGTTTTCAGCAACATTATCTTTCACAATTAGACCAGCATTAGCAGAATCACTTAACATTAGAGTATCAGATGTTGCGCTTGCAGAATCTTCCCATAATACCGCAAAATTAGAATTGTAAAAACCTGAAACCACCTGATAACCATGTAAAAACAGATTTATCGGTTAATCTTCTGTAGCTGTCATTTGCAATGTTCCTTGTGAATAAGTAAACGATTTACCATTGATGGTAAACGGTTGACTTAAATCAAGCCCTATCCCTTTTGCGAATTTTGGGAAATGTTGCGCAAACATAGCATCATCATTCATACTATCGACAGATTTTTTTCCTTCCGCTAACCGAGAGAGGCTCATAAAGACAGCCACAAATTCATTTGCCCCTTGATGCTCAGCTTGTGAATAAGACCGATGCCTTTTAAGTGAGGCTGCCTGTTCAGGTGTTAGCCTTGTCCCAGGCGCTGACTCTTTAAACATAGGACTAAAATTAGAATTAAAGCCACCACCAGTCAAAGCCGTGCCATTAAGAGGTTTTCCATTAACTGAGCCTAAATGATAGTACACACCGTTAGTAATATTGATGGCATTTGTTTGTTTATCAACAAGCTGCATAGGCGTCGCTTCTTGATAAATGGCATTACAAGATTGTACAAATTCTGCATATTTTTCACGCGATGCTTTGATTTTTTCTTGTTTAAAATCAGTTTCATCGACTTCTGTTATTTTTGAAGGCTTTTGATTTTGGTTTACTTGAAAACTAGAAATTGTTCCCAGGTTTTTGAGCATAAAGGATTTTATTTCCATAAATTACTCCTCCATTAATTCTTCTGTAGCTGTCGTTTGCAATGTTCCATGTGAATAAGTAAACGATTTACCATTGATGGTAAACGGTTTACTTAAATCAAGCCCTATCCCTTTTGCAAATTTTGGGAAATGTTGCATAAACATAGCATCATCATTCATACTAGCCACAGATTTTTTTCCTTCCGCTAACCGAGAGAGGCTCATAAAGACAGCCACAAGTTCATTGGCTTCTTGTCGTTCAGGTAGTGAGTAGGATTGTCGCATTTTAAGCGCTGCTTCTTGCTCTGGTGTTACAATAGAAGAACCTGGTATTTTCCATATTTTTGGGCTGAAATTCGAGTTGACCCCTCCACTTGCTAAAGGCGTAACATTCAAAGGTTTGGCATTTATTATTCCTAAATTATAGTAAACACCCGTTACAATATTAATAGCATTTGTTTCTTTGTCGACAAGTTGAGTTGGAATTGCCCCTTGATAAATAGCATTGCTAGATTGTAGGAATTCTGCATATTCTTTACGTGAGTTTTCAATCTCAGCTTTTTTAGGATCTATTTCACCTTCATCTATTTGGAAAGGATGAAAGCTTTGATTGGTTTGAAAATTAGCAACCCATCCTAGATTCCCTATTGAATTCACAATAACTGTCATCGGTTATTCCTCCTCTAAATTAACCAACGTTACTTCTTGTTTTTCAACAAGGTTATCTTTATCAGCAAGAATTCCATTAGGTGATTCATTTAACATAAATGAACCAGATTTCGCACTTGCAGAATCTTCCCATAATATAGTTAAATTAGGTTGAATATATCCAAAACTATTAAATTTCGTTGATTTAAAGCTAGTAAACCATATTTGTTTTACAGGTTGACCACCAAAGTTATAGTTGTAAAAACCTGAGTCCATCCAATCACCAGAACCATTTTGAACAAACAGACCTACAGAAGTCGTATTATAATTCATCCCACAGCTTGTGCAAATACTCCAATTTAATTTAGCTGCTGTCACAACGGCTGTATCAGGTATAGAGTTTATATTTCTTAAATCCCAAAAACCATCTTCAGACCATTGATTGAGGCTATAAGCATAAATAGTAGATGGTGAACTTGCGCCAGCGTTATAAGTAGTAGCTGCGGCTGCACTTTGTGGCATAATCAACACTAAAAACAATGCGAAAATTGAGAAAAATGAAGCTAATTTTTTCATAATACGATTCTCCTTTTTTATTATTTTTATATTAATACAATGATTAATATTTAATTGATACAAATGAATAGCACAAATTTTAAAAATCAGATTGTCCATTAATACTTAACTTTTTGTGAAAGGTGTACCAATAATGAAATTTACTTACTCTTCACTAGGAACAGTTAGGGTGAGAGAACCCTCCGTTTTATTTCCTATTAATAAGCTACTAGACCAATATATAGCTTCCAAAAATTTTTCTTTTATTTAAGCTCTTTTACCTAGACAAGTCCTTCAACTAAATTTTTATTCGAAATAGTTACTAAAAATTTCTATTCAATGCTTCCTATAACTGAATTTTTCTGCACTATTTTCTAAAAAACAATTATTCGATTTTACAGGATGATTGATTCTCCAATTACTTCAAATTAACTTCATTTCTATTTCGTACAAATCGTGGGATTACCATAAATTATTCTTATTTTACAAATAAATATATTAATTACCATAATATGTATTGAATTGTTATATTATATACATTACTACATATTTATATTGTCGTCAACATACAAAATCCTATTATTTTGCAAATACTTAAAATAGTTCAAAAAAACAGCAATCAAATAATAAGCTTAAAAAAGGCATTTAACATCTCTAAAAATTCATTATTATTTTCACCATTTAAGAAAAATAATTGTTGAAGGTTATAAGTGAGGAAACACCATCTTTTTATTAAATGGCCTCCCTAGCATTACGAAATTTATTAATTACCTAAACCTCCTATTTGACTTCATTGTTTGATAAGCTTGCACTTAATGAAACAATAAAGAAAAGCATGCCTAAATGAAAGCATGCTTCTATTTGAAGTTCTGAATTGTCGCCAGCTATTAAGCAACGGGACAACAAACCATTTTATTAAAATTTACGTATTAAAGCTATTTCAGTGTTTTGGACATGATAATATCAATCTGCTCCTCATCCCCCATATAAAAAGAATGTGCGCCAGTTTGGACAAAACCCAACTTTTTATAAAAACCAATGGCATTATCATTCCTTTCCCAAACTCCTAGCCAAATCATCTTTTTGTTTTGTTCAATAGCCAGTTCTATCGCTTTATTGATTAGATATTTTCCAAGCCCTTTACCTTGAAATTTATTTCTAATATAAATCCTTTCAATTTCAAGTGACTCATCACCCATTTTTTCGGATTGGGCATCATTTATATTTATCTTTAAATATCCAGCAGGCTCTTCATTATAATAGATGAAAAAGAAATTCGAAGAAATCGAAGACAATTCTTTTTCCAATTGTTTAAGGCTAAAGGCTCTTTCCAAATAAGCCTTCATATTTGCGGCTGAATTCTGATCTTTAAATGTATCATTGAACGTTTCAATACTTATTTCTTGAAGTAATTGTAGATTTTGTTGATTGCACTTATTTATTTTTATAGTCATTTACGATCAACCCCTATAGTTCAATTTTACCTTGGCGTAATTGTAGCTGCCGCTTTGCTTTCGCTACAGATAAACAATGCGTCCAGATTTTGAATTGTGCACACAATTCATTCCTTTGAAAATCCGTGATATCCGCGGTATAGGCTTTATCTTTATTCAATTCAGTAGGTGTGTTTTTACCACTATGTTTCCGCTACAAAGAACATTTGCTGAATGAAGATAAAATTAATAATTTCTCTTGTTCCCCTTTTTTACAAATTCCCAATCAATTTCTATATTTTTTCTAACTTTTTGGAGAAGTTGAAAAAGGACTTCTCCTTCACTTTCTGAAAGTCCCGCTAATGCGACACGATTTGAATGATCATTTTCCCTTTTTATAAATGGAAATACCTGTTTTCCCTTATCTGTTGGAAAGAGTTTTTTTATTTTTTTGTTGTGTTCATCATCTTTTTTTTCAACAAAACCATGAACCTCCAGCTGTTTTATTGCACGGGCTGCGGTTGTTCGATCTACTTTAATCATCTCAGCTAACTTTTCTTGAATGATTCCCGGGTTTTCACATATTCGAACAAGGTACAAATATTGTCCTTTTGTAAGGTCTAATTCTTTAAATTCTATATTACTTATAGAATCTAATGCCCTAGCAATCATTCCAATCTCTCGTAGGATTTCTTTCATCACTATCTCCTCACATTTTTTGTTGTAAATACAATAAAAAAGGGATATATTTAATATAACCGATTTTTGTTGTATTTACAACAAAAAGAGTAAGGATAAAGAGGTAAAGAGCAATGAAATATATCTTTTATGTAGTAGGAATATTACTATTAACCTTGGGTATTTCTTTGACAATACAATCAGATTTAGGGACCTCACCTTTTGATGCCCTATTAGTAGGGCTGTCCAAAAGTGTAGGACTTACGGTGGGTAGCTGGGAGGTAATAATCGCTTTAATAATAGTAGGTTGTAATTCACTTTTACAAAAACAAAGGCCAGAAGTTTTGGGGTTGCTAACAGCATTGATCACGGGTATAGGAATTGATATGTGGCTGCTCTTATTGCACAATTTTGTAACACCCGAGTTATGGTACAGCAAAATTGTCTATTTTAGTATCGGCTTAGTAGTTATCAGTTTGGGAACGGCAACTTATTTGCAAACAAATTTTGCTCCAATCCCCGTAGACCGATTAACATTCATCATCCAAAAATTAACTAGAACCAATATATTTTTGGCAAGGACATTTATTTACCTTGTATTCTTAATAATGGCAATGATTTTACATGGACCAATCGGCATTGGAACTTTATTAACCGTTTGTTTTGGAGGACTATTACTAAATTATTTTATGCCAGTTACTAAGAAAGCTTTCGAACACATTTTTAGTTACGCTAGTACATTACCAAATGATCCTAATGATTAGATAACGTAAGTTCCTCCATACTTTAATACATTTCTCTAAATGAATAGTGCTATAATAGAAGAAATTTATTTAATCAATTACGTCCCAGCGTAATTGCGTCCGGATTTTTTTGAGCTAGCTCGAAAAGCTCCTCTTCAAAATCCGTGACATCCACCAGGGGCTTTGGGCCAGCATGATGTTGGTCACTCAGTCGTTGCCACAGGACGTGGCGCTCTTAGACTGAGTTCTGCTATTTCAGAGGACGTTTGCACGCCACTGAATAGGAAAAAACCACATTCATCTCACCACCTTTAGAGGTGGAAGTATTCTGCTGAATAAAGATAAAAGAAGGTACGTATATGGAAATACGACAGCTTGAGTATTTTTTAATACTGTGTAGGGAGCTTCATTTTACAAAGGCTGCCGAAAAATTGAATATTTCTCAGCCTACGTTAAGCCATCAAATTAAAGTATTAGAAAATGAACTTGGCATCCCACTTTTCGATCGTCTAGGGAAAAAAATAGCTATTACAGATGCTGGTAAAATTTTGTATGAGCAATGTACCCATATATTTCGAGCCATTGACAATACAACAAACCAAATTATTGAGCTTAAGGAGGTAAAAGCAGGGAAATTAGTTATTGGAACTTTACCTGGTGAATTAACAAATTTAGTGTCGGATTATTTGTTAGACTATCATCTGGAATATCCAGATGTGCAAGTCTGCATAAATAGCTCGGATGATGTGCTAAAACAATTTAAAGACAATAAAATTGATTTTGCTATTTCCTATAAACAAGAGTATTTCGATTATGAGGAGGAGCAGCTTAAAATCATTCCCTTATTTACAGAGGAACTACGGTTTGTTGCTCATAGCAATCATCCATTAGCAGCTTCTAATACAATACCTTTTCAGGATATTTTAGAGCTCCCACTTATATTATTTCCAACAATTCACCAATGTAGAAAAGTAATTGATCGTGCAGCTCATAAAGAAAAGCTTCATGTCAAGCCTAAGATAGAGACAGCAAGTATAGACGCTATTTTTAAATTAGTAGAACAAAATGTTGGGGCAACAATTATTTCCAAAACACTTTGTAATTTACATCCATCGACTGCAATTTGTGAGCGCCCTATATGCAATCCTCCATTAACAAGAGAAATTGTACTTCTTTATAGAAAAGATAAATTTATTAATTTTGCTGCGAAAGCTTTTATTCACCTTATGGTAGAGGGACTTGAAAAAACAGGATTGTCCATTTCAGAAAAGAGTAAATGGTTAATTCAAACGTTATTAAAGTCTCCATAACAATCATAATCCACTGTACTTAGCATATTTGCTGAATGAAGTGGATTTTGATTTTGTCTTTGCAAGTTGAACAGATAAGTGCCTCTTCTAATAAAATGTGGTATGCAATGATTACCAGCCTTCTCTAAGGGTGCAAGATAATTGTGCGAAAGCTGACAGCCATCTCTTCATGTCATTGACCTAATAATTTTTCGACAACATGAAAAGCATAAGATTTTCAATAGATAATTATTTCGATAGAATAATTTAAGCTGCGCAACAATCATGATGCTTATCACAACAAGTAAAAACCAAGAGCTTATTTTACCAAAATGGACGATTTCCCATGAAATTTCTTGATTGGGATAAGACCATGCCCCAAAGAACGTTGCAATATTTTCGGCTACCCAAATGAAAAATCCAATTAAAAAGAATGATATAACGATCGGCATTTTATAAATTTTTTTGCGCACTGTAAATTTGACAATTGTACGGTAGAATACAATAAAAAGAGCAGCCATTAAAAGCCATCGAAAATCATAAATAAAATGATGGGTAAAAAAATTTAAGTAGATCATGGCTCCAAGTGGGATTGCAAAATAACTCTTTGGCCAGTTAACGATTGCTAAATCAAACCTGCGCCAGGCTTGACAAATATAGCTTGCCACACTGGCATACATAAAACCACTATATAAAGGCACACCCCAAATTTTTGTCCACGTTTCTTCTGGATATGACCAAGAGTTAAAATTCACTTTATATATTTCTAGTACAAGCCCAATCATATGTAATAGAAAAATAACTTTCAATTCATCTTTTGATTCCAATTTAAATTTATACATAAGATATTGTGCAAAAAGACAAATGATTAATATAAAGTCGTATCTTGATACGCCAGGTATTTGGATTGCGTTTGAAAGTGCAAGTGTCATAAATATAACAACAGGGAAAATACAAGATAATGATTGATGATAAATAAAGTAAGCTATATCTTTAAAAAAACACTTCAAATTCATTCACCTCAATAAGACTAACTTCAAACTCTTGTTAGAAGAATATAAAATATTTTATCAAAAATCAATATATTTTTATTGATAATCAACAAATTAATTAGGCTGCATCTTGGAACTAAAATATGCGAAAAACGTCTTTTCTTTTCTTCATTGGTGGTAATACTTACATACGTCATAAAAAACCCGATAGTTAGATTTCTTATCTAACTATCGGGTGATAAACTCACTTCTGCTATTTTAATAATTTCAACAAACTATGAAAACAGGTATCCTTATAAAATTTATGTTGTTCTTCTAAATCACATGTGACGTTCAGTAGCCTATAGTACGATGTAACCATCTGCTATTTATATTTTATCGATGCTAGATGGTTGCATTGTTTATGATGTCAATGAAAAAAGAATTAAGTTCAGTATTTATACCGAACCTAATTCCTTTTCAGTTATAGAATTTCTTTCAAAATTTAAATAACCTTATTTTACACCACTCGCCCCAAACCCAGACGTTCCACGAACAGTAGGCGATAATTCATTTACTTCTAGTAGTTGAATTGTTGGCACAAGCTGAATGACCATTTGCGCGATACGCATTGACTTTTCTACTATAAATGCTTCTTTACCATGATTGATTAAGATAACGCCTATTTCGCCTCTGTAGCCTTCATCAATTGTACCAGGACTATTTAGAACTGTTATACTATGTTTTAATGCTAGTCCGCTTCTTGGACGAATTTGAGCTTCCGTTCCTTTTGGTAATTCAATTTGTAAGCCTGTTTTAATTAGTTTAGCTTGTCCTGCTGGTATCTCTGCTGCCTCAATTGAATAAAGATCCATTCCAGCATCACCTGGATTGGCCTGCATCGGAAGCATTGCATCAGCATGTATTCTTTTGATTTTTACGTCTAAGTTCATTATTTTTCATCCTTAACGATTAAAATTAAATGTGTCGTCTGTAATCGGTGCTACTTTTGCCTTTGCATAAGTCGAGCCCTTTTGTGAAAAGAAGTCATATGTGGAGCCTTCATTACGAATACCATTCATAACAATCGGATTGACTTCTTCTTCTGGGAACATTGATTCAAAGCCGACATTCATTAACGCTTTATTAGCATTATAGCGTACATAGGCTTTGACTTCAGGAGATAATCCTGTTTCCGCATAAATATCATCCGTATATTTCATTTCATTTTGATATAAATCTAGTAATAATTCATAGCCCCATAAATGTAGCTCTTCTTGTTTTTCTTTTGAAAATTTCTTGAATAGATTTTGAGCAAAAAATCCAACTGCGACACCATGGATGGATTCGTCGCGTAAAATAAGCGAAATAATTTCAGCACTGTTTCGTAGGAAGCCTTGTCCTCCTAAGTATAGCGGGTAGAAAAAGCCAGAATAGAAAAGGAAAGATTCAAGCATAACGGAAGAGAACATCGCTTTCCATAAGCTTTCTGGATTGTTTTCTTCAATACTATTATAAATGTCTGCAATTTTATTGGCCTTATATTGCAGAAACTCATTTTTCTTAACCCATTCAAATAGCTCATCTATTTCTTCGTTTGTACAAAGCGTTGTGAAAATATAAGAATAGGATTTAGCATGGATGGCCTCAAATGCATCAAAAACAGTTAGGACCGCCTTCTCCTGTAAATCGTCTGTATAAGCGGCCACACGATTCATCCCTATATTTGTTTGGACGGTATCCAGTAACGTTAATCCTGCGAACACTTTTTTATACGTGTCTTGATGCTCAAAGCTTTTCCACTGTTTAATATCTTTGCTGACCGCAATTTCTTCAGGAAACCAAATTTGCTTCCATTGCTGGTCCCAAAATATTTGTGCAAGTTCACTAGTTGCCTTATTCCAATTGACTGCCTCATATATTATATTTGACATGCTACACACTCCTCTAAGCTTTGTAAACGTTGGCGAACATAGTAAACGGACTTAATTCCCTTTGTCCATGCATAAATGTATACTTTCGCTAATTGTTCTGTAGTCCAATTGTCAGTTACATAAAGCGTCATCGAAATGCCTTGGTCAACATGTTTTTGAGAGGCTGCATATAAATCGATTAAGTCATATGGATCAATATCGTATGCTTCTACATATAAATGACTGTTTTCATTTGTTAAATGTGGCATTGGATAAATTGTTCGGCTATCCGCATAATCACGTACCTCTACGCGCTCTGTACAAGGAGCAATAGAAGCCGTACAGCTACGGATGTAAGAAATACTTCCAGTAGGTGCAATGGCCAAACGATATGAATGAAATAATCCATATTGCATAACATCCTGCTTTAAATTCTCCCACATTTTTGCTGTTATGATCGGAATATTTCCAAGCGCTTTTAGGACAGCAGGTGACAGCTCATCCTCTGTTTTATTTATATATTGATTAAAGTAAATACCTGAAGCATAATCACTTTCCTCAAATCGGTAGAATGTTTCGCCTCTTTCTTTTGCCATCACCATTGAAGATTTGAGTGAATAATAATTCATCGCCTCCATAAAATAGTCCATAAAATCAACGGAATCCTTAGAGCCATACATGATTCCCTCAGTAACAAGATGACCGTGGAGATTCATACAACCAAGCCCTACTGAATGCATTAATTTATTTGCTTTTGCAACAGGTGGTACATTCTTGATATTCGTCATTTGTGACACATTTGTTAATAGATGCATAGCTGTATCGATTAATGTTTCAAAATTATTTACTTTGCTTGCTGCATGGATATCAATTGAACCTAAGTTACAGGATACATCTAGCCCATATTCATTCGGCACATCTTGGTCAGTAATAATACTTGTTTCTTGAACTTGCAAGATTTCTGTACATAAATTTGACATTTTCACACGACCAATATTTTTAAGCGGATGCACGTTATTGACATTATCATCAAAAATTTCAAATGGATAGCCCGATTCAAATTGCGCTTTTTTTACCTCTGTATAAAGCTTACGTGCATTCAAGCGCTTAATTTTACGAATTTTCTGATTATCTAGCAACTCGTAATACATTTCTGTAATTGAAATTTCAGACATACGTTTACCATATTCTTTAAAAATATCATAAGGACTAAACAATACAATATCTTTATCACGTTTCATAAGTTCAAAGAAAATACTTGGTATTATAATGCCTGTTGATAGAGTTGCGAGACGAATTTTATCATCAGCATTTGGTTTTTTGGATGAAATAAAATTTTCTATATCAGCATGAAAAATATTTAGATAGACTACGCCCGAGCCATTTCGTTGTCCAAGCTGATTGGAATAACTGAAAGAATTTTCTAATAGTTTTGCTACTGGGATTACACCACTTGCACGATTTAGAATTTCTTTAATTGGATCTCCTAAAGGACGTAAATCTGTTAAGTTTACTCCAACTCCACCACCAAGGCGTGATAGCTCCAAACAATACCCTATATTTTCAGCAATACTATTCATAGAGTCATCCATTGATAATTTAAAGCAGCTTACTAGTTCTCCACGTGCTTTCTTTCCACTATTTAATGCCGTTGGAGTTGCCGGCTGATACGCTTCCATCATCGCTTCAACAGAGCGTTCTGCTAATATTGTGTCGCCTTGTGCTAAGTACAAAGCAATAATAACAATACGGTCCTCATATTTTTCTAAAATTTCTTCCCCATCACGACTCTTCATGGCATAACTATCGTAAAATTTACTTGCACTCATAAAGGATGGGAAACGGAAATGATAATCATATGCCTTTTTGTATAGCTTTTTAATAAATTCCATCTCATACATATCGATAAATGCTTTTTCATAATAACCCTCATCGACTAAATAACGGATTTTTTCTTCAATATCAATAAAGTAACGTAGACGCACGTTTACATATTCTAAAAAGTAGCGGCGTGTTGCTTCTCGATCCTTTTCTAACTCTAATTGACCTGTTGTACTATAACGATTCAGTACATCATTATTAAGCTTTAAATATGTTTTCACGCGATGACCCTCATTTCATAAAACGTTTGTATTGCATCATAATCAGTTTGATTTCCTCGTAAATCTAATTTACGCACTAGAGGCACATGATACTTTGCTGCAATTTTCTCGCCAGCAGCGCCAAATACTGTATGTCCGAAATTACTGTTGCCGCTTACAACTACTCCCTTACAGTAATTCCCGTTTTGTTCTAAAAAACGAGCTACCTTTGCAGGGATATCACCTAATCCGTCTGTGTATGTTATTAAAAGGTAGGGCTCACTCAACAGTAATTCCTCAGACAGCTCCATTGATTTCCCCTTTAATTTTGAGACAACATTTCGGACATTACCTGTACGACTAGCATAAATAATCATAGTGAAATCAGCTCGATTTGAGAAACAATTTCCTTAGCATCTCCTATAAATGTCTCATTATATTCAAGTACTGGCACGCTTAAAAAGCCTGCATCTATAATAGTTTGCTTTGCTTTTTCATCATGATCAATATTTACAATTTCCGCTTCAATTCCTACTCGATGTAATTCAGATTTTACCCAAAGACATTTAGGACAAATTGTTTTTGTATAAAGTTTCATATAAATCCCTCTTTTCATAAAATAAAAAGCTATCTCTTCAAAGAGAGATAGCCTAAAATGGAAACGTTAAAAACACATAAAAATAGCTACGTCCCCACTCCTTAATCCCCGAAGAAATGATTGTTGTGTTTTATATAGGCAGGTCTCCTGGCTTTGCTTCATTCTCTGATTTCCTTCCCATGCGAAAGCACAGTGGCTTAAATCATCGTCAGCTTTACAGTTGCGGGGACAGCGTCGGTATTGCACCGAACTTCCCTATTAAACTACATATAGTAGTACCTTAATAAAACAAACACAATATATTGTTTTCCGATAGAACTAAGTGTACCATCCTTCAAAATAAAAGTAAATCTAGATTAGAGACTTCTTAATAGTAAGATTATTCGATATTTTCCGCAAAATGATATTAAGCAAGAGGATAAATAGTTATTAACGCCATAAAACGAACGCCTCCCTATTTCCTGATAAAGAATTATTTTTATGAAAGTAGTAACACTATGTATTTCCTTAATCAACTAATGTTAAAGGTTAAAGTCATTTTCCTGCCTTTCTTTGCAAGAAGTAATTATGTATATACTTTTTTGGAATATAACATCAAAAATATAGGCACAAGCTAATACAATAATTCTTTACATAAAAACAGTCCTTATTCCGAAGAATAATAGACTGTTAAACTTTTGATTGTTAATAAAACCTTACATATTATTCTAGCCAATAAATAAAGATAGTTCCTTATTAAATTCAGGCGTCCGGAGCATTTTATGTTCTCTATCATAGACTTCCTTCACTTTACCATTTTTCGAACTACAAAAGAAACTATTAGCCTCTTTACTCTTTAAATTATCATTTTTCCATTTGTAGTAAATTCTATTTGTTAGGAAAAGTATTTTCATTCCAGATTTTAGGCATGTATTTAAGCTGCCCTATTTAAATGTGTCACACATCCATCTATAAAATTTTTCCTTCTCTTCAAACAGTGGATAATGAGCTGATTGCTCAAAAGAAATAAATTCTTTTTTATCCGCTTCCATTACATCAAAATAATTTTTTGCTGCATTATATGAAGTCATAGCGTCGTATTTACCCATTACAAAATAAAAGGGTAACTCAAGTTTGGTAACTATCATAGGTAGTGGCTTATCAAAAATCTCTTTAACAAGTTGTGCTTGTGTCTTAGCTACTCCATTGTTATAGCGAATAAAATCCAACAAATTATATTCACGACTTAATAGTATATCGCCATCTGACATATTAATAAGTCTTGTAGCGCCGCCGTACTTCCCTACATAACCTCTTGGAGCCACTGACTCTCCAGCATGTATTTTTTCAGCGATTCCCTCTAAGTACTTCACATCTTCTGTATTTCCGACTTTTTTCGCTTCACTTATTGTATAATTCAAATTATCTATTTCACTTTCTTGCATATTACTCACCTGACCAATTCCAATATAGGCTTCATATTTTTCTGGAGCCTTATAAGCAGCCATTGTTCCTAAATATGTGCCGTAAGAATGACCTATTAAGATCACTTTCTCTTTACCAAATCGTTTTGAAATATAATCCGTAAGTTCTAATAAATCATCTACAAGTACATCTGCCGTTAAGTTAGAATAATCCTCATTAAAATGATACGATTTGCCGCTTCCTCTTTGATCGTAATTAACAACAGTGAAATCCTTTTCTAATAAGTCTTCGTACTTGGCATAAGGAATTTCGGACACACTCGGTCCCCCGTGTACATATATAATGACCGGGTTATTTTGATCACGACCCCTAATCATGATTTGCTGTTTTGTACCATTAATCTTAACTTGTTCTAAAACGCTAATACTGTTATCCCCTTTTATATTCGAAGTCCATGTAGGGCGAAAAAGTACTAATAACAGTATTAATATAATAATTACTCCAATATATTTTAATATTCTCTTTATATTTTTCATCTAATTCTATTAATTCCTTTCTGCTAATGTAAATTTAATTTATGATCCAATACATGCTTTTAAATGATTGTGAGGCTATTTTTTAGAAATCCTTATTGCACTAAACCTATTTTTGGGATATAAAATTAGTATTAATTGAAATGGATTTAAGCTTGTGTATTTTTACCTCCTTATTTATTACTCTACAAATGAAAGGTAATATGCTGTAGTGCCAGCAAGTCAATAAAAAGTCAATAAAAAAACGACATTTTTTGACCTTTGGCTAATACATATTACTTCTTTAAAAATAAGTGGCTTTTGCCATGAATTTAAATCTGATAATATAAAAAAGAGCGTAGACAAAGTCAGTTGAACTTTATCTACACTCTTTTACTTCAATGTTTCTTATCTGCTATAAGACTCTCTTCCATTGCTTTAATAATAGCTGAAGATCTATTTCTAACGTTTAATTTCGAATAAATGATAGAAATATAATTTTTTACAGTTCCAATTGAAAGATACATCATTTCTGAAATGTCTTTATTGGATAGTCCTTGGGTTAAATATTTTAAAACCCTTAACTCTTGATTATTTAAATCATATGGATGATTTATAAGGTTATCGTCAAGTTGTTCTGGATGCTCGTTTTTCTTTATTTGTATCTGACCAAACACCTCTTTTGCTAATTGTTGAGGAATGAGGGAACCTCCATGATACACCATTTTAATTCCCTGAATTAAAAATTCTGGATCAACAGCCTTTAATATATAACCATCTGCACCGGCGTTTAAAGCATCCAAAACGTGAGTAACGTCCTGGAAAGTAGTCAGTATTATCACTTTTATATGCGGCCAACGTTTTTTTATTTCATCTGTTGCCTTTACACCATCCATCACTGGCATTTGAATATCCATTAATAGAATATCAAGGCTTTCCATTTCGCATAAATCAATTGCTTTTTCTCCATTTTCCGCAGTACCAACAATCTCAATGTCAGACATACTTTCAATCACAATTTTTAAGCTTTTTCTTAAAATCTCTTGATCTTCAACTATTGCCGCTTTAATCACCATCATTAAACTTCCTTTGCTATTGGTATGTTGCACGTTATTCTCATGCCATTATTGGATTTAGAATGAAAATTAACTGTTCCTGCTAATGCCGATATTCGATCTTTCATTGAGCGTAATCCAAATCCTAAATTCAATTCATCACAACCATTCCCATTATCTTCAATAAGAACAATTAATTCTTCTTGTTTAAACGAAATATTTACCTTAATAAAAGTTGACTGACCATGTCTTTTCGCATTTGTAAGCCCTTCTTGTATACAACGAATAATTACAAACTTTACTCTTTCACTAACTTTGATAGCTTTCCCTTCAACATTCAGCTTAATATCTGTTGCTGTATGTTTCATAAAATCAGCAATCAATTCTTGCACCGATTCAACAAGTGTTTGATGATTCATTGGCGACATATGATGAATTGTTTTTCTCACATCATTCAATCCATTTCGTGCTAAATCCGAAATCTCTTTTATACTTTTTTCTGCTTCTTTTTTATCTGCCTGATATAGAAAAGGAAGGGCATCTAAACTGGTTATGACTGATGTAAAAATATGGCCGACGGTATCATGCAAATCTTGTGAAACTCGATTTCGTTCCTCCCTAATCGTCAGTTCCTCAATCCTTTTTGAATAGTATTCCAGATGCTTATTTTTTTCCTCAATAGAGGCAATTAACTCTTTATTAGCGTTATTGACAATAGTCATTCTTCCTAGGCAAAACCCAATCCCATAAAAAATAATTGTGTCTATTAAAAGTGCAAAGAAATCCTTATTAATGAAAAGACTGCCGGCCCAGGTACCAACTACTAAAAAAGGACCTAACCAAATTAATGGCTTAACTTGACAAGCATAGGCAACAGTTAGGATAGGCACGAGTAGAAAACTATAAGTCACTGCTATTTCATGCTGACTTGATAAGTAAATAAACAAAGAACCAGTTAACAACACCTCGGTCATTATATAATATTGGAACTTTATAAGCCCAGGTCGGTAAAATAGATGGGGTATTATATAAGAACAACTAGCCCATAAAAGTAAAATCCACTTTTCTGAACCAATCGTACTAATGAATATCGCATAGCCATTAAATGTAAACCATATCGTACGCATAAGAAATAAAAAATAGTCCAACCAATGCCATTTCCTTTGATCTTTTATTGCTTTCATATTTTATTCCCCTATCTTCGGTGTGTAGACCATCATTCCTATAAATAAATATTTACAAATCATTCTTGGTGATAATCAATTACGCCTTGGTTGTAATTGTAGCAGCCGCTTCGCTTTCGCACAGATAAACAATGTGTCCGGATTTTGAATTGTCCTTAGGCCTGCACGATGCAGGTCAGTTAGAAGTTATTGAATGGACGCGATGATTACAAAGTAATATTACATTATTTTTTTCATTCTTTGCTTCCTTTCGCTTTCCTGCTAATTTCACATCATTTTACTTACAGAAAGATTGCTGTGTTACATGATATATTTTTTAGTCTGTTCTGTAGTTTGAATATTGGCAACTTTGTTGTTAAACCTAAGTTGGATAAGATGATAAAGTAGATTTAGCAACAACCAAATACCTCCAATTATAATCAAATTAGTTTGAAACGGAATGTAATCACCTGTTTCTATCGAAAGTTTTTTTTGTATGAACTGACAAACAATAATACTTAATGGTAGCATGATTACAAATGCAACATTCATTAGAGGTTTATAAATACTGATTAGCATTTTGTTAATAGATTTTGCAGTATACCCTAGCATATTTAAAATAAGAATATTTCTTGTGCATTCTTGAAAATTTAGCAGTATGACAAGATAAAGAAGCAAACAGCCAGTAACACAACCTAATAGTTGATTGATAACTGCACTTATTCTATTAGAAACATTATTCTTTTGTAATAAAGCTAAACGTTCCTTTTCAGTTATTATTAATTCATTCTGGTATTCTTTTGGAATAGTATTTGATAGTACACCGTTATAGATTGGCTCATTTAGGGATAAGATCCTTGCTAGTTGGGTTTCAGAAAGATAAATAGTATTAATCTCTGCATTTTTCACAATAGCAGCAACTTTTACTGTATAGTTTTTATTATTTACCAGTATATCGATAAAATCATTTTGTCGTATTCCATAGAGCTCAGATAAAGCCTCATTAATATACACTTCTTTATCTTTTGGTAAGAAAAGCTCCTTGTTATCTAATGTATACAATTGAAACAAATTCGGTTTTTTATGAAATCCAATTGCTTGTTGATTAATCACATTTTCTTTCCACGAAATACCAACTTCACTACTTAAATAGAAAGTACTATCTCCTTTTAAAGGATGGTATGGCTGATAGTCATCCAATTGGATATCATATTTGTAGGACCTACCAAGGGTCTGGGTTTCAAAAATATATTGACTGCTGAAGTTAAGTGAAATACTTATAATCCATAAAACCGTAAAAAAACCAACTGACAGGAATATCAATGCAACTGTAAATGGCTTACGTAAAATCATACGGAGGGAACTCCGATATTTGACTGGAGCTACATGTGATAGTTTATGGTTAATGAAGACTTCCCATTTATTTTGATGTTCTTCAGGAAAATTACGTAATAATGAAGAAGGTTCCAATTTCAAAAATTTGTAATACGGCACTATCGCCATTATCCCAGATAATACTACAATAAATAGGAAGCCTATTCCTATATTTGAAGGAAAAATCCCCTTATGAAGTAATTCTATGTCGAAAGATGAACGATATAACTGCAATAATACATCAGAAAAAATCCACCCCAATACAAAACCAACTATTAAGGCAATAAAAGAAAGGCTACTAGTAATAAAAAATACAACTACAATTATCTGTTTATTTGAATACCCGAATGCCTTATAACAACCAATTTCTTTTATATGATTTCGGTAATATTTTTTATAAAACATGTAAAATGCAAATGCTGCAATCAATGAAAGAATTATTAAAAAAGTAGTTGCTAAAATTTGATTAGAATGTAATGCAATCAAAAACTCTTTTTCTGAACTATTAATTGTTAGTGCCATTGCTTTTTTATAAGTCAGATGTGTTAGATTTCCATCTATAGATACTTGAACAAAAAAGTACATAAAAGAGCCTAAACAGCTCAAAAAAAATAACACAGATACAGTTGCTTTTTCATAAAGTAAACTCTTATATATTTGTTTATATACGCTACTCATTATGGAAATCTCCTAATATCATTTCTAAAAGTGGGCTGAGGAAAAGGATTTTGATAATCGTCCTCAATAAGACCATCCTTCATTGTGATAATACGGTCAGCAACTGTGGAAATTTTAAGATTGTGTGTAGAAAAAATAATAATAGTACCATAAGTTTTATTTAATTCCTTTAAATAATCCACAACAAGTTTGCTGTTAGTTTCGTCCAAAGCTCCTGTTGCTTCATCACAAAACAAGATTTCTGGATTTTTAATCATTGCTCGTGCAATAGAGACTCGTTGTTGTTGTCCACCAGATAACTCATTTGGAAATCGCTCTGCTAATGTTTCTATTCCTAGCCTTTCAGTAAGTTCGCTGTATTCTAAATCATGAGCTCTCCCTGTTTTTCCTAATTCAATATTTTCCCTTACAGTTAATTCCGATAATAGTAAATAATCTTGAAAAATATTACTGAATTTATAGCGTCTTAATTCAATTATCTCCTTCTGTTCTGCATGGGAAATATCTAAATCCTTATAATAAACATTTCCTCTTGTTGGCTTCATTAGTCCTGACATGATATTGATGAGCGTTGATTTTCCACAACCACTTTGTCCGAGTATTACATTAAAAGTTTGGGCGAAAAATGAAAGGTTAATTTCATGTAAAACTGTATCAAAATCATTAAAATTTTTGCTTACACCTTGTATTTTTAAAACAGTTTCCATTTATCCATCTCCTTTTTATTCAGTAAAAAAGCCAATGTATTTTGTTGTTCCTAATCCTTTATTTAACAATTCTTCATAGGCTGTTATTTTATGTGGAATGGTTTCTGTATCCCAATGAAATAAATCTTTGTCTAAATAAAAATTTGATAATGTCAAGAACATTTCGGCCATTTCTAAGGGATAGTACGTGTGAAAAAATTTTTCCTCCACTCCCTGTTCAATGATCTCTGCAAAATATGGGGAAAGATATTTAGTTAGACCTATCATTAGTTTTTGATGGAATATAGCATTTTCTGGTTGATTAATAGTCCTATTTTGCTCTTGATTTTGATGAAAGAGATTAATACTATTTTGAACTGCCATTTTAAGCCTTACATCTGCGGATAATGTCTTGTTATCCTTAGCCTTTAATTCCACTACCGCATTTTCAACAAACAATTTAACAGCTTCGTCTACACATTCTTCTTTTGACTGAAAATAATGATAAAAAGCCCCTCTTGATATGCCCAATTCCTTGATAATAATGGGTAGTGTCATTTTCTCATAACCATATTGCATAAGAACCTCCCATATTTGAATTAATAAATCGCTTTTTTTATGTTCAAAGTTCTTTTTTGTTCTTGCCATCATATACCTCCTATAAATAAACCGACCGACGGTTTATTTATATATTTACATATTTTTCTTATAAAGTAAAGAAGAAAATCTTGTGTACAGTAAAATATAGAAGTCTTGAGAGAAAAGATTATGAACACATAAAGCAATTAATTAATGAGGCGTTTAATATTCATGGATTAATTAAAGATAAAAAATGACATGATGCAAGGAAAAGAAGTCCCAAGGAAGTATTGAGTTATTTATTGTATCTCAGGAATCAAGAGGTCTTGGAGGAATCGATTAAACCGCCGTTTCCATACAACGTACTTCTTACAAAAACTCGTGACAGACGTAACAGAATTCAAATGTACAAACAACGAAAAACTCTATTTAAGTCCGATTATGGATTTATATAACGTTGAAATACTGGGCTTTAGTATGTCTAAACGCCCTACACTTGATTTCGTAATAGACTAAACAAGCACTCCCAATTATTCAAGAACATGCCCAATACCGTACAACGATTCACTCAGATCAGGGCTGACATTATCAACATCATCTATGGGTGATAACATTAAAGCGAAACAAGATTTTCCAAAGCATGTCTCGTAAAGCAACCTGTGCAGACAATGCGACCATGGAGAACTTTTTTGGCTTACTCAAACAAGAAATTTATTACGGAGAAGAATTAATCTCCTATGAAGCATTAAAGAAGAAAATAGAGAAGTATATCGATTACTATAATAACGATCGAATTAAACAAAAATTAGCCGGCATGAGCCCGGTAAAATACCGAACTCATGCCAGCCAATTAGCTGCATAAATAAAACTCTAACTTTAAGGGGTCACTACCAAGTTAGACTTCTCTTTTTTAATTTTTAGTTTAATAAATCTCTCATATCCAAATCCTCAAGAATATCTTCAAGCGTTTTGCCCCTATGCTTCTCTTTTGGAATTGGTGCATTTTCTACCTTAGAAATAACCAGAGTTCTCTTTCATGATTGAGTACCCTGGTTATTTCTATTTCTCTAAATTTTCAAACCAATATTTTATTAGATAATACTCACAATGTTCAAACAATAGACTCCATCTTAATTCAATAGCAGTTACCTCTAATTTGCATATATACCATAGCAGACTCCGACATTAGCTTTTTACTTTATCTTTGTTACAAAGATAAAGTAAATACATAATCCCAAAAGAATTTGTTTATCCCCTTTCACATTTATGAATAAATAAACGATTTTTATATCATAAATTGTGCTTAATGTCATATTCTAAGTTTTTATACTAATTTAATTGTATTTTTGAATTGGGACAATGAAAGACATTTAAATTAGAAGATTTTGTTATTCGAATAAATTGTGAATTCGAAGATTGAAATCATATTCATATAAAGGACGAAATTCCAGAACAAGCTCTGCATTTATTATAAAAGGAACATAAAGTAGTCCTATTAAATTGAACGCTTAGGATAACGTAAAAATGGTCATAATAAAAGTATACTCTTCAACTATGAAAGCATTTGGTTCTTTAGCAATATTTCCAATAATACCCAACTGGCTAATTGGGGTTTTTTTATTTTTAGGAATATTTTACCTGTAATTATATTAAAAAAAGATTGGGGATTATTATTAGATGGATTCAATATGGTTAGAGTATGCCTGGGCATTATTAATTCTAATAGGATTAGAAGGATTATTATCGGCAGACAATGCTCTAGTACTTGCAGTTATTGCCAAGCATTTACCCGAAGAACAGAAAAAAAGAGCTATAAATTACGGAATCATTTTGGCTTTCGTTTTCCGATTTGCTGCACTTTTTGCAATTTCCTTTATTGCGAATATATGGCAGATCCAAGCAATAGGAGCAGCCTATCTTCTTTATCTCGGATTAAAACATGTCATTAAGGCACTGTTTGGGAAAGGAAATAAGAATATTCATAAGGACGATGAAAAAAAAGTTGCTGGTAAAGGTTTCGGTCCAACTGTTGGCAAGATTGCTTTAGCGGACCTTGCTTTTGCAATCGATTCAATACTTGCTGCAGTTGCTCTAGCTCTTGGTCTTCCCGATTCTCCCCTAGATGATTTTGGAGGCATGGATGGAGGGCAATTTATTGTTGTTGTTCTTGGAGGAATTGCTGGACTAGTCCTAATCAAATTCGCAGCAACTTGGTTTGTACAACTACTTGAAAAACGTCCAGCATTAGAAACAACAGCATATGCAATAGTTGCATGGGTTGGTGTCAAACTAGCTATTATAACTCTTGCCCACAAGGATATAGGCATTTTAGATCATCACTTCCCTCACAGTACCCTCTGGACTATGATTTTCTATGGAGTTTTAGTAGGGATTGCCTTAATCGGATGGTTTGCACCTAGCAATAAGTCAAAACTAAATGGGTAGAAGTTATCAATTAAAGCTCGTTTCTTGAGCAGTTTTTCTATATTGAGTTAACGAGAGATTAGTTTAAAAAGTTTGCATTTAGGGTTATGAGCATATTTTTTATTCCAATAGATGGGAGCAATTATGGTTTAAATTGCTCCTTCAGTTTTTGCGCGTTTACAATAAAAATTTTTGACATGGTGTGCTTAACCACAGGAAACGAAAGATTCTATTATTGTAGCAACTCATCTAGTTCAACACCTACAGCAAATTGTTATTCGCATATAAATCTGACAGAAGCTTTTAAATACTAAAAACAAATTATAAAATTGTTTTCTTATTATGATTTTATTATTTCATTTTCATGGGGATTTTGACATTGTTTTTTCAAGATTATCTTAAGTACTTGTAAATAGTTTGGAGCTTTTGAAATATTAGTGAGCATAGGCTTTGACTTTGAAAATATATTTGTAATAAAATTACCTCGAGATCGAGATATATTGAATAGAGATATTTAATTGACTGTTCACTTGTACTGTCTATCATTTTGACAGAATGACTGATTACAATTAGTAGCATCATATTAAGATATATTGAAACCTCAACATTTTAGGAATTACTAGGAGGAACAAACATTATGGCAATTGAATTTTATTCTGCATTAAAAGAAAGACGCTCTTACTATGGAATTAATAAAGATGTACAAGTATCTGATGAGAGAATTAAGGAAATTGTTGAATTTGCTGTTCAGCATACACCTTCAGCTTTCAACTCGCAAACTGCTCGTTTAGTAGTATTAACAGGTGAAGCTCATGATAAATTATGGAATATTACAACTGACATTTTACGTAATGTAGTTGGAGAGGGAGATTTCACAGGAACTCAACAAAGAATGGATTCATTTAAATCAGGATACGGGACAGTATTATTCTTCGAAGATGAGTCAATCATTAAATCTCTTCAAGGGCAATTCCCTTCTTATGCTGATAACTTCCCAATCTGGTCTAACCAAGCATCAGGGATGCATCAGTTAGTAGTATGGGCTGGTTTAGAGGCAGAAGGACTAGGAGTCTCTGTACAACACTATAATCCGTTAATTGATGATGAAGTGAAAAAGGAATGGAATATTTCTGAAGACTGGAAATTAATTGCGCAAATGCCGTTTGGTAATCCAATCGCACAACCAGGTGAAAAAGAGTTCCAACCACTGGAAGGTCGTGTAAAGTTTTATAAATAATTATTTTGAGTAGTAGAAAGAAAACACTATTCAGAATGATTAAAGAATCTAATAATTTCGAATAAGATATTATAGTTCCCCTATTTGTATTATAGTACTATAATAGATTTGTAATAGATTTTATCGTTAGGAGATGCAATATAATGAAAGCATTAAGATGGCACAACGCTAAAGATTTACGATTAGAAAATATTGAAGAGCCTTCTGCAAAAAAAGGCGAAGTAAAACTTAAAGTTGAATGGTGCGGTATTTGTGGTAGTGATTTACACGAATATACAGCAGGTCCTATCTTTATACCAGCAGATCAACCACATCCTTTAACTGGCGATAAAGCACCAATTGTTATGGGACATGAATTCTCAGGACAAGTTGTAGAAGTTGGCGAAGGTGTAACGACAGTACAAGTTGGTGATCGTGTTGCAGTAGAGCCAATCTATAATTGCGGTGAATGTGAGCCTTGTAAACAAGGGTTATACAATCTTTGCGAAAAAATGGGCTTCTATGGTCTTGCTGGAGGCGGCGGTGGTTTCTCTGAATTCACTTCTGTTCCAGAGCACATGCTACACAAATTACCAGAAGGTGTTTCATATGAACAAGGGGCACTTGTTGAACCATCTGCGGTAGCACTTCACGCAGTAAAACAAAGTAAATTAAAAGTAGGCGATAAAGCAGCTGTATTTGGTACAGGTCCAATCGGTCTACTAGTAATTGAAGCATTAAAAGCTGCTGGTGCATCTGAAATCTATGCTGTGGAATTATCTGAGCAACGTAGAGAAAAAGCGGCAGAATTTGGTGCAATTGCAATTGATCCCGCTACTGGTGATGCGGTAGAGCAAATTCAAAAACTTACAAATGGTGGCGTTGATGTTGCATTTGAAGTTACTGGTGTTCCGCCAGTATTAAAACAGGCCATCCACTCTACAAAATTTAACGGTGAAACTATGGTTGTTAGTATCTTCGAAAAAGAAGCACCAATTCATCCACAAGATCTTGTGCTAAGAGAGCGTAATCTTACTGGTATTATTGGATACCGTGATGTTTTCCCAGCTGTTATTAATTTAATGGCACAAGGATACTTCGCTGCTGATAAATTAGTGACGAAACGCATTAAACTCGATCAAGTAATAGAAGAAGGTTTCGAAGGACTATTAAAAGAAAGAAATCATATTAAAATTTTGGTAAAAGCTGAATAGTTATTTACCATTGAAAGATTAGATTTCCTACTATAGTAGCCGCATAAAAAATAGTATTGGGCATGTTCTGAAATTATTTCAAAACGTGCCCTTTTAATGTGTCCTTGGCATGCGCAACAACTAGGTGGTGAAAATCCACTACAGACTACGCAGTAGGAACTGTTAGCGAAAGACAAGGGTGTCCATAGTGACATGAAATCTGAAGGAAGTCGGACGCAAAATCTCGAACTGACAAACCAGAAAGGATGAACTTGCATAACTAAGTAAAGTTCAAAACCATCTGAATTCTATATAGGGATAGCTTCAACAAAATGTGAATTTCATACGCTAAGCGATTTTTTACATATAAAAGGCCAATCTCCTGTACGTTAAGGGATAATCGACTTTTTACTGTTAAGTTGTTTGTAGTGGTCGAAGAGATTCTAAAAGTGTGATTCTTTCCTATTAAATAGGTATTCTCCTTGAGCTAGTGCATTTCATAGCTTCTCCTTTATTCAATCCCCGTTGGACACGGCTATTGTTTTATCTGAAAGGTAATTGATGATAGGTTTTTCGTATAATAGGTTTAGAATTACTATAAACAAATGACTACAGAAGAGTAAAAGTAAAAATTCATACTTCTTCCAAATGTACTAATAGGTAAAAAATACAAATGTCAGCATTTGGTTATGTTTTTTTGCACCAAACCCTTCAGAAATAACTTTCATTTACATTATTGATACTTTTTCAATTATCCATTTATACTACCTTTCTACTTAAACAAAATTTTTCAAAATCATCACCAACTTTTTTTCTCTTCATATTCTATAGAATCAGATCGAATATTGAGGGGGAAACATATGGGGATTGAATTCACAGCTCTCCATTGGATTTACGTTGTTTTTATTGTGCTTATCATTGGATTTATGGTTAAACGTCACGATACCACCCTCATTTGTGTACTAGGCATCTTCATGCTTGCGATTGTTGCTACTGGCGATTTAACTTTATCCATTAGTGGTGTTTTTAATAGCTTTATTTATGCCATTACAGAGCTGTTATCAACCATTCTCATTATTTCTATTATTGTTGCCATGAGCCGGGTGATGATGACTGCTGGCATTAATGAGGTCATGATTGCTCCTTTTACAAAATTCATTAAAACTCCTACTCTAGCCTATTGGACGATTGGTCTTTTAATGATGTTAATCTCCTGGTTTTTCTGGCCATCACCTGCAGTAGCTCTGTTAGGGGCGGTTCTGTTGCCTGTTGCGATTCGAGCTGGCTTACCAGCACTAGGAGTTGCGATGGCTATGAATTTATTTGGACATGGAATTGCACTATCAAGCGATTTTGTTATACAAGGGGCTCCAAAGCTTACTGCTGATGCAGCGGGGATTCCAGTCGGTGAAGTTGTTTCAGCTAGTATCCCTCTCGTTATCACCATGGGCGTAGTAACGACAATTACTGCTTATATTTTTTTAAGACGAGATATGAGACGAGGGACTTTGCTACTAAACACTGCCAATGACACAGCTGAAAATACGGAACAAGCAACGGTGAAAAATTTACTGTCTGTTGGGCAAAAACGTTTCTTTGCCTTGCTTATTCCAATCGCCTTTATAGTAGATGTTATCGCTATGTCGGTTTTCAAGCTACAAGGTGGGGATGCTACAGCCTTAATCGGTGGGACCTCTGTTTTCATCTTACTTCTGCTTAGTGTTGTTGCACATAAAAAAGAAGGGCTAGAAAAGACTACAAGCTATTTGATTCAAGGATTCCAATTCGGCTTTAAGGTTTTTGGGCCCGTTATTCCAATTGCCGCTTTCTTCTATCTTGGAGATGCCGGCTTCACACAAATTATTGGAGACCATTTACCCGCTACCTCACATGGCATTGTCAATGATCTCGGTGTTGGTCTTGCTGCAGTAGTTCCGTTAACAAAGGAAATCGCAGTCATCACTTTAGCAGTCGTCGGTGCCATTACTGGGTTAGATGGCTCTGGCTTCTCAGGCATTTCCTTAGCCGGCTCTGTGGGCAGTTTGTTTGGCAATGCAATTGGGGGCAGTACAGCAACCTTAACAGCTCTTGGGCAAATTACAGCAATTTGGGTTGGAGGCGGGACTCTTCCACCTATATAAGACACATCAATTATGCCCCCCCATCACGGAGTGGTCTTTTTAATTTATGCCGCTTAAAGCCCGTGACATCGATAAACATCCTATCCGCATGTCAACAAACCATAAAAAATAGCCCCCTTATAAATAAGAGAGCTATATATAATTCATAATCTATCACTTATCTCCAACTGGCTTTAATAAATCTACTGGAAGCCAAATAAATTGTTCTTCATTTCCTTCCAAGCCGTTGCGTACATATAGATAACCATTAATTTCAGTATCTAGTGAGATAACAATGCTTCCCTTTGCATACATTGTTAAAGGTTTCGCTTCATTTAAGGGAGTGCTTTTCCCACCTGCATCTTTTGTTAATTCAAAACGTACATTGCTTTCTCTCGATATTGTCTCAGCGATTTTAAGATCTGTACCAGGATATTTATCATACCATAACCCTTCACCCCCATAGCTCTCGGAAAACTTCAGCAGTTGTCCATTATTTGTATCCAAGAAAGAAATACCACCAATACCACCATCTTGGAAGTATTTCCCGTAATATCCCATATTATAAATACCATCACGATTGATAACAATATAAGTTGGATTGTTGTAGAAAGATGAGCGAATTTTTATTGGTACTTCTTTGAAAACTACCAAATCCGTTGCTTATACCCGATATTGCCCCATTTGATAAAATGTTTTGCCATCATATTTCTCAATATCATACGTTTTAAAGAAGTTATTTCGCTTAACCATCAACGAATCAAATGTACCATCTGGATTTTTCTTGTATACCTTAATGTCTTTTTTAAAGGTCATTTTTCCGGTTTGACCTTTTACAACTTCTGCTCCATCATACATCACTTTTGCTTCTGATTTTGTTGGATTTACTACTGCAAATAAAAATGCTGCTAGTAACACACTAAATAATTTTTTCATTATTCTCCCCCTACGCAGTTTTATTTTAGAAAACTAACATTTTAATATTATATACTAGTAATCTAATACTCTACCAACGAATGTTAAAAATCCAACAAAAGTAGCGTGTTTTCCCATAACATAATTTTACTTCTCTCCCACTCCAAGCAATTATCTAAAGATGGTTCACTATGTACTATTGATTGTGGAAGGCAGGTTGTGGAGAAGAAAAAGCAAAAAGAAGAATCAGGAGAAAAGAAAAAAATCAGTTACTGAGATATCAAAAGAGGATGCCACAAAACAAGAAACGTCAGCATAAATTTCTAAAGAAGATGGTAAATTAACTGAAGAAAAGTTTAAACAAATTAAAGAAGGCATGACGCTTGAAGAAGTATTTAATATTGTCGGATTAGAAGGAAAAGTAATTTCTGAAACTGGAACAGATGGTGATTCGAATCATACCGTTATATATGAATTTGAAACAGCTGGAGCTTTCTCAACTGCTAATATGACATTTCAAGATAATAAAATAATCAATAAAACTCAAATAGGTTTAAGTTCACAGCTTTAGGTGCCAATGCATCGTTAATGTTCAAGGCGGTAAATTAATAAATAAAACTCAAATAGGTTTAAATTAACCATTAGTCACACAAATGCGTGACTTATTAGGAGGATTAAATGATTAAAATACATACATTAAAAAACTTACAACAACGTGATGTTTTTGAATTCATGCGGGGTGATTTTAAAAATGAACATTGGCATGAATCTTCAATTTTTTTAACAGAAGAAGCATTTGCCTTTTTACATCTACATATATATGAAGTTTTACCGAATTTTAATTACTTTGGCCCAAATTCAGTTAACCTTGAACAATGGAATCAAATTGCTTTCATTGCGTGTACTTTAAATAATTCAATGGACATCGATTTCATCCGGTTTTTTAACAAAATAGATGATTGGGTACAAAAAAATTTCGAAGAACATACTTGTTTTTCAATTTGTGGTCCATAGCAATTTGATAAAATTATTTAATGTTCATCACGAAACAAAAGACACTGTGCTTATATTGAAAATTGCTCTGGTCTATTCACGATTTTATGCTAAGTGAAGAGTAAACCAAATAAGGAAAAATTATCATCAATTTTCCATTGCCCGAATTGAATATTTATATTTCGGTTAAGTTTATTCTGTGTATCAAAACTAAAAAACATTTCTTCTGTTGCTTCGTCAAAGTAAATGCCCATTATTTTTAAATAAAAATCGTTATCATTCAACAGCAATATTTGTATGCCAACATGATCCTTTTCTTCTCCACCCCATTCCTGCCACTGTTCTTTAGTCCACGAGTCCATTTTAGTTGTATCATATGTTTTCATTGGTAAAACAACATTAATAATTTCATTTGTCATTCCCTACACTCCTCTTAATTATCTTAAAATGGTTACCCCTTTCAACAATCCTGCGCCATTAGATGAAGGAAAAATGTCCCCAAAGCGTATTTTGGAAGACTTTTCACTCAACGTTGTAAATCCTCATTTTTCTGTTGCTACCCCATACCCATCAAGTTAAGATAGTATAATACCCCAGAACGAAAATTTCTTCGTTTTGGGGAACTACCAATTTTTTAAGTTGATGGGCATATATGGTGACCCCATATAAAGAAATTTTAAACATCTTAATCTGCCTTTCCTTTATGTAAATATGGGAATAATGAAATTACCCCAAGGATAGCTAAACAAGCTCCAATCCATAGCGGAGATACAAAACCATATCCTTTACTGATCCCAAGACCACCTAGTGACGAACCAATAACAATACCTAGCGTAATAAAAGAACTATGAACGGTATTTATCATTATTCCATTACTAGCTGTTTTCATTACCCTCGCAACCATAGCTGGATTCAATGCTACACCAGTTAAACCAATAAAAATCGTAGAAATAACTGCAATGTATTTATTCTCTGCACTTAAAGCAAATAAAGACAACGCTATGATTAATATAATTAATCCACCCATAAGTATTTTCATTGTAAATTTATCAGCGAACTTGCCAATTATTATATTCCCAATTACCGTCGCACTACCATAGAGAACAAGTAAATATGGAATACTTGCACTTGAAAAGCCTGTGACATTTGTAAAGATAGGAGTGAAATAACTAAATGCTGCAAACGTACCACCAATAATGAACATACTTGTTACGTACGCTGCCCAAAGATGAATATTCTTAAATCGCAGAAGTTCGTCTTTCCAATTTAATTGCTCTTTATTTGAAGATGATGGTAACAACCGTTGAATCATAATCCCTGATACTAGCACAAGAACAGAAACAGCCCCAAAACTAATACGCCAGCCAAAATATTGAGAAATAACGGTTGTTATAGGTAAACCTAATACAGTTGCGAACATTAAACCTGCAAGTACAATTGATGCAGCTTTTCCTCTTGAATCAGAGTGAACCAATGTCGCAGAAAAAGAAATCGCAACTCCAAAAGCTGAAGCTGAAGCAATACCAGTTATAATACGTGAAATCATCATAATATCATAGTTCCAAGCAATAGCTCCGAGCGATTGACCAATTAAAAATACGAACATTAAAAACAATAATGCTTGTTTGCTGCGCATTCGTAAGAGGATTGCAGTTAAAATGGGGCCTCCTATTACCATTGCTCCTGCATAAGCTGAAATTAAATACCCAATAGATGATACAGAAACCTGGAATGCAAGAGCAAGTTCATTCATCATACCTGCAACCATAAATTCTGATGTAGTCATACAAAAGATTGCTAAAGCTAATAAATAAATAATCGATGGCATAAAAAAACTCCTTATTCATTATTGTAATAATCGGTACAAAAATAGTGCGAAAAAAGAGCGCACTAAGCGCCAAAAATAGACTCCATTGTTCCTTTGATAACTTGTTCAGCTAACATCTGATTTTGCATCGATACATTAAGAACACGGAATCCGTAATAACTGCTTAAAAGCAGACTAGCTAATTCCTCAGCTGATTGCTTCTTTGAAATTTCACCTGTTTGCAATCCTTCCTCCATCACTGTTTCAATAGCTTGTTTAAGAAGTTCAACATGCTTCGAGAAAATTTCTTGTACCATTAAATCGTTTTTAGCACGTTCTACACTGGCATTAATCAATAAACATCCTTTTTGATCAATATTCTCAAAGTCTTCTTTCAATGCCCATTCAAAAAAATTACTTAATCGTTCTTTAACTGGAATTGGAGTCTCTAACAATTTCTTTTGTTCCCTAATCCCAATTTCATGGTAGCGTTCTAATACTTGTTTATACAGTTCATGTTTACTACCGAAAGTATTGTATAAACTTCCTTTTCCAAGTCCTGTATCACTGCATAAATCTTGTGTAGAACACCCCTCATATCCTCTTAACCAAAATGTTTTCATTGCAACATCTACAATTGAGGAATAATCAAACTCTCGGGGTCTGCCGCGTTTATTCAATCGTATCCTCCTCTTATTTTATAGATAACATTAATAGAATACTCCTTTTTGTACCTAACGGTCAATAATTTTGTTTTATTGTTACTGTAAAATAAAATTTGATTATTTTAGATTACGAATAATTAAAAATAGCTCCCTTATTCTGCCATACCTGAACGTATTGGTAATTCATTTACACTCATTTCTCATGGAAAAAAGATTTTTTTATAGGTTGGTTTGAAATCTTTTAAATCATATATAATCTGTTTTGCTTCTAACGTAATGATGTAACTACCACAGTATTCACAATTATTTTGTTTTAGGTTAAATACTGCAGCACAGTTGGGACAATTCAAAGTTTAACCACGCTTCCATAACTCCTAATATTTACCATTATACATTGAATTATTAAATACATTAATAATTTAAATATAAAAAATCCCAGGCTCAAAAAGTTGAGTAACTGGGATTTTTTAAGAGAATCAACATTTATAAATTAACACTTCAACCTATACAACTTCTTAACAAATGTACCATACTGATTTTGAATACTTTTTATTATTTCTTCGCTATTGAATCGTAATATGTAACCCAATTTAAACGGATCAGTGGTCATTGTACCTTTCTGCAAATCCAAATGCGTTTCCGGAATAATGCCGTTGTACAATAAAATTCTCTATTTCAAATTTCATGGCTGGCGAACCTGGTTCCACAAAAAACGGTGAGAATAATAATAATGCCTATTTATTGCCACCCATCGAGGTGTGGTCTTTTATCGCTTAATCAGCTAAGACCAAGACATCGATAAAGATCGTATCCGCATGTCAACAAGAGGGCTTAATATAATGCCTAATCAATCCCTTATCTCCAACTGCCTTTAATAAATTCACTGGAAGCCAAACACTCTACCGTTACGCTCTTGATAGTGTATCTTTACTTTTAATCTTTTTTCTAAGACCATCCTAAGATAAATATCGCAATTCCTTTCTACAACTATGCATATTATAGTCATAGAAAGGAGGGAAAAATTATGTCTCAATATTGTGGTAGTGGTAGTGGTTATGGTTCATCATTTGCTCTAATTGTCGTTCTATTCATTCTTCTAATTATTGTCGGCGTTAGTTTCATCAGTTATTAATATGCAATACCACCGCCTCTAAGCTCATAACTATTTGAAACTTATACTTTACACCTTCAAATCTTAGTAAGGGTCACTATCCTCCGCGTGACCCATTTCATATTTCCTTTCTTAAGTCCTTAGATTATTCATTAGTTTGCTGTAGCATGTGACCACGCTGCGGCTTTTTTTTATCTATTGTTCAGGCTATGAACTATACAAACTTTGCTATCACGTCATATTAATAGTAGTGTAAGCTAATTTAGTCTTACACCTCCGAATTTCGTTACCTGAGGGTCACTCTATCCCAAGTGACCCTTTTAATATTTTTTCTTTTTCAATTTTGCACTGAACCTCTCAAGGCATAATAAAAGCCACAACTCATTTAGAGTGTGACTTAATATATTGGATTAATCAAATTCTACAATATTTTGTACTACCGATACCTTATAAACATCTTTAGTATTTATTAATATCGTTTTATAATTTTCTGTTTCAATAAATGAATACCATGAATTCTCATTGAAGCCATTAGAAATTTCTTCCGCGAATGTTTCTTGTCCAATATTAGTCTTGATTTTATATTCTTCTTCGCGATTTTCGTCAAAGTAAAACTTTACTTTATATTCATAATCCATTAATCAACACCCCCCATCTACCTATATCATGGGACAAATGGGATTGAAGTAATCAATAAAAATAGGAAGCATTATAAAAAGCCACACCTAGTTAGGCATGACCTTCATTTCTCTTAATGACCTGTTTAGTCTTCCAATGTACTACAAAGCTTATAATCGACACTACGATAGCTACTACATATAATATTGATGTTAAATAATGTACTTGTTCTATTCCTTTACTTAGGACAATCTTTATAAAAAAGATAGTTGATACTAACATAGATATTATTGTAACCAGATTTGAATATATTACTTTGTTTTTCACATTCATTTATTTCACCACCTTCAATATCAATCATAATTCGTATGGAACGATATGTCACTGCTAGTAATATACTGACAAAGCCACACCTTGTTAGTTGTGACCTTAATTAGTTTTATAAACAATAAGTGCTGTTTATGCTTTCGTGTTGTTACCATATATAGCTGTAGAAACTCGATGAATGTTCCTTCTCGTAAATAATCTAAGTATGTATTTACTTTGTCTTGTTTATCATATAAATCATTGAATTCAAGAATTTTAGTTTTTACTTCTGCCATTTTAATTTACCCCTATCTACCAACATCATAAGGTAAATGGAGCGTATTGTCATTATAAAAAGAGACTGCCAATTTAGTAGTTTTAATTTCTTATTTGAGATATACAAGTACAAGCGAAAGTGCTCATTATTGTAAGACGTTCCGTACGCTTTTGGTAAAAATGGATAATATCTATTTGCTATGTTTTTTAATGAACTTTGCTAGTGTTAGGAAGGTCACTATAATGAAAAGAGAAATATCTATCTTTTACACAAACATAAAAAAAACAAAATAAACGAATGCTGTAGGAACTGCATAAGAAGATATACCCCTTAAATTCCATTTGTCTTCATCAATTGACCAAAGAAAAATCAACAATGTTATCATGGTAATCCCGAAAGCGTTCATAATAATATCTAATAATCCAATAACCCCCAGCCCCTTTTCTATCCTTTACATTACATTAATATATTCTTTATACATTAAGCCCATGCTAAACGCTTGGCTGTTTCATCAATTAATGCATTGCATTTACGTAGCACCTTATTACAATTTATATATAATATTTTACTATTAATAACAATTTCTTTCGTTATCCCAATACCGCATGTCCATAATAGTTTTTAAATCATGGTCTAACTGTGAATAGATTTCTTCAATCGTTTTAACAATATCTTTTCGCTTTTGATAAAGCTTGTCTTCAGCAAGAATTACTGCTTTATTGGAAATATTATTAGAGTTCATTTGGCGTCATGTTGAACCAAAGCTTTACTAGGATGTTCAAAGTTCATTCCTTTACATGGATACGAATGCTTGTACAAAATGGGACATGACTGCGCTATTTGGCGCAATCTTTTTTATAAACTGTAATGCCCCCTACCGTTAGATCCTTTAAAGTCACCTTTCTTCCGTATTCCCTTGACAGAATACTTTCTACAATCGGTAACAGTTTTCGAACCTTTTCTTCTGTCATTTTTACTGCTCTCATCACTCACACTCCTTTTTTATCAGAATATGTCGATTGGGCTTGTCACTTTCATACGTGAAATATTAATCTTGTTTATTTCCGACATCGTTCATTATTTGGGCGCAATCTTCCCATATATATGTCCTTTCATCACACCAAAGAGTACCTGGTTTTTCATAACAAATTGAACATGCCTCGCCTTCAGATAACGCATCGAATTAGCGAGTACTGGCTTTGTACAGGTGAGGGTGAAATGTTTGTTCAACCCGAAACTTTTTCACTGGATGAATACGCAAAAAAAGCAACCTCAGAGTATTAGAGATTGCTATCATGAAGGGCTATATGGATCTTGATCGAGATGTGCGAGAAACATTGCTTAGCCATGAGGAATAATTATTTAAAAACCGCTCCGAAATAACGGCCACAGTCGAATATAAAATCGATGCTGAATTGGACAGCTATCGTCAAAAATTAGAGGCTGAGCAAAAGGTAGGAACATTATCGGCTTCCGAATGGAAGAAATAGTAAAGCAAAAATTATAGGAATGATATGCAATTTTAGTGCTATATATAAATTAAAAAGAGTAAGCTCCTTTGTATCGCTCTTTTCTTATTATTAGGAGTGAATATTGATGAAATGCGTCATCTATGTTCGGGTGAGTACAGATGAACAGGCCAAGCATGGGTTTTCAATAGCTGCCCAGATTGAGAAATTAGAAGCTTATTGTGTTTCACAAGGATGGGAAATTGTTGAGAAGCCCTATATCGATGATGGTTATTCTGCTAAGGATTTAAACAGACCTCATTTCCAAAATATGCTCAATCGAATTAAGCAAGGGGGCATAGATGTCTTACTAGTGTATAAACTGGATCGATTAACTCGTTCTGTGCCTGACCTGCATACTATCTTAGCAAAATTGGATCAATATGAATGTAAATTTAAGTCTGCTACAGAAGTCTATGATACTACTAATGCTATAGGACGTTTGTTTATCACACTAGTGGCAGCTATTGCGCAATGGGAGCGAGAAAATACGGCAGAACGAGTGCGCTTTGGATTAGAAAAGAAAGTGAAATTGGGACGCTGGAAAGGTGGCACCCCTCCCTTCGGCTATAAGGTCATTGATGGTGAATTAGTGAAAGATGAAGAAGAGGCTCAAATTGTAAAGGAAATATTTAAGCTAGCTAGATCCATAGGCTTTTACACACTAGCTCGTCAACTAACTAGTAAAGGAATACCTACAAGAAGAGGCGGAGGATGGCATGTAGACAGTGTGCGAGATATTGCTAATAATCCTACATACGCTGGTTATTTAATGTTCAGCTCTAATCCTAAAGACATCAAAAAGCCCCCTCGCAAACGGGAGCTATTTGAGGGAAATCACGAACGCATTATAGATCGTGATGAATTCTGGGAGCTACAGGATTTGTTGGATAAACGCAGAACCTTTGGCGGAAAACGTGAGACAAGTAATTACTATTTCTCTTCGATTTTAAAATGTGCCAGATGTGGGCACTCAATGTCAGGGCATAAAGTAGGAAAGAAAAAGAACTACCGGTGTTCAGGAAAGAAAGCAGGAAAAACCTGTACTAGTCATATGATTTTAGAAAGCAATTTAGTACAAACGGTATTTGCTCAGTGGGATGACTTAGTGGGTAGTCATTTTAAAAGTAATGAAGGCGAGTCCAATTTTCCTAAAGCACAGTTCTCTTCATTGCAGCAGGAACTAGCCTCTATACAAAAGCTTTTACTCAAGAAAAAAACCATGTTCGAAAATGATATTATTGATATTGATGAATTAATTCGCGAAACCGAAAAGCTACGGGGCAAAGAAAAAGAAATTAAACGTGAGTTAAAGAATATTCAGCAGCAGGACACTCGGCATCATAAGGAAATCAGATCCATTATTCGCAACATCGATACTCTTTGGTTAAATGCTGATGATTATGAACGTAAGCAATTAATGACGACCGTATTTGAGCAAATTGTAATTGATACAAAGGATGATTTTATAAGCAGTAAGCAAGCAAGAGAAATCATAATTGTTGCAGCTAAATAATATGTCTTTTATTGGTGGAGGTACATTAATTCCTTGGGCGTTAATTCCTGCGGCTGCTATATGTAATGTAAGTCCATTTGAACTCGCAAGGCGTAATTTATTGCCTGTAGTGATTGGTCTTGTTATTACGACGATTGTGGCGGTGTTTTTGATTTAACCATTTGATTTTAATCTCATTAGAAATCTCTTAACTAATGAATTCGATTCCAAAAGTAAAAAAGCAGGTGAAGAGAAAAAAATTTGTTCACCTGCTAAAGTTAAACTTTAATTATATCTATCATATAAACATTTCTATTTGCTCTGATTTATTGTGTTCATTTACTTCTATATCTAAAATAGTTTTCCCCATTTTTGTAATTAGATTCACAACAAGGGCATTGCCCATACAAAAATAACGCATACGGTTTGGCATACCAGCTGTCCAATTATCAGGAAAACCATTTAATCGTTCACATTCTATAGGTGTTAGGAATCGTTTTTTACCATTTACTTCTACGATATGTGTACTTCTGTTAATAGAACCCTCGCTTGTCAACATAGTACGACCTGGCCCATCTAATTCATCCGTTTGAGACATACCACCTTCAGAAAAAATGTATTTATGCCCCTCTGCTGATGTACGTTCTATTTTCTTTGGACCACGTAAATAATTAAATTTTTCAGCTTGTAAATCTGTTAAATAAAACGATTCAGGCACCATGGATTCGTCAATTAAAATATGTTTAAGTGGTCTAAATTTCGGAAAGTCCACTTCTGTATGTGCAGTGAAAATTTCTCCCTCTAACATAATTCCAGCTGTATGAAACCCGAATGCAAACTCATCAGAAATTGCTATGATATCATCAGGTAATTCACAAGTTGCAATTCGATTTTTATAAGGCTCTTGCTTAACTGGAAATGTATTTGCAAAGAACCCTTCATTAAATACAATTTCATATGGGCTGAATTTACGCTGTTTTGTTGCAAAGTTTAAAGTATTTTTATAAGCAAATATAAAAATACGACGGCGTTTTTGAGCAGCTCCATATTCTGCAGCATTTACAACTCGCCATTCCACAATATACCCCAAGTCACGGAACGTCGCTAGCATAACTGCAAAATCGCGTCCTCGCTGTTTAGATGGCGATTTTAATAACCTATCGACGTTTTCAAGAAGTACATATTTTGGGTGGGAATTTTCAATAACACGCTTAATTTCCCAAAACAATACACCTTTTTTCCCTTCGAGTCCCTTCTCACCTGATAACGAACGAGCTACTGAATAGTCTTGACAAGGAAAACCACCTACTAATAAATCTATATCTAATTCCTGAAATACTTTATCAGGTACCAATGCAATATCTTGATTACTGGGCTCTCCACCAAAGTTTCTTTTATAGCAATCGAATGCATCCTGTGACTTACGTGATGGTTCCCATTGGTTTGCCCAAATGGTATTAAAAAGGTTCGCATCTGCGTTTTCTAAACCTAATCGAAATCCACCCACACCCGCAAACAATTCTACTACATTTAGAGTGTCTTTCATTAGCAAACATCCTTTCTGCAAAAATTAATTATAACTTATTATAAATGATTTCTGCAAAGGGATCAACTTTTAAGTTTGAATCATTTCTTCTTCGAATATAATATTTTTAGAACTTTGGCAATAACGGTATTTTATAAATCTTAAGTTACTCCATTCAAGTGTCATAGCAGGTCTCCTTCCTTTTGTATAAACTCTTCGACCTATTTTATTTTTCAAATTAATAACTTCTTTTGGAAAATGTTTAGCTACAACAAATGCCTCAATCATGCCATAATCATTACTGTATTCTTGGTTAATCCAATCTACGTATTTCATAATTTGATGCACAACATCTTCAGTCGCTCTATCTTTTTTAATTTCAATAGTTAAGTATTTAGAAATTGTTGAAAAACCAGCTATGTATCTATACCCAAAAACATCCATCTTATCCATGTAATCTACAGGTTTAAATGGAGAAGCAACTACTTGATGTGAAACATAATCCCATTCCCCGAATATACTAGAACTAGAATTATTACTAATATTGTCAACAATTGCAGCTTCAATAGCCATTTCATGGCGTATATAGTCTTCATCTGCTGCTAAATCTAATATATTTTTTGAAGTAACTCTAAAACTATTGTTATATAATGATTTTATGCGCTTGTGAAGTAAATCCTCAGTATAAAAGATATTATAAGGATTTGCTAATTCATACTCGTTTGTTTTTAAAATAAAATCAAATAATGCTTTATTTTCAATATCATCAATTTTGATAAATGAAAGCTTCCATAAAACTCTCAGCATTTTAAAGGCACTTGGATTAGAAGCTAACACATCATCCATATCTACACCAGTTGTAAAAAAATATGGATTATTTTCAAAAGTGCAAATAAAACGGTTTTTTAAGTTAAATAATGTTTTATTTAAAATCATTTCTTCTTTTAATTCGGTATAATCGTTTACGATTGGGATATCAGCATTTGGGAAATTTAAAAGTTTGCAATCCTCTACAACATTTTTTAACTTTCCAATCCCATATATTTTTCTATCAATAAAAAAGTATACATTATCTCCTTCCTTCATTGATAAATAATCTGTAAATGTACCTTCATGCGGTGTCAGCCAATTATTTTTTTTAGGGACATTTATATTGGTACTATATACACCGTTTTTTATTATTTCATTTAAAGAATCAAAACTATCTAATGTAAAAATATAACCAGCCAAACACTTACCCCATTTCTTTTAAAATCTGACTTATATAAATATCATTTAACCAATAACATTGTTTCGTAATCCATTGCCCATCAGGTAACTCTGTTCTATCTGCTGCATTTCTTCCTTTTGGACGAACATGGAGAACTCCGTTAAATTTTGAGTCAGGTAAGTTATTTTTCAAACCACGTTTTGTTTTCTGAAATTGCACACCTTCATTAACAACACTACGGATAGCATTCCAATACTCATATAATTTCGTTTCAATTGTGTCCATTGGCATATGCCAAAGCTTAATCCCTTTAAAAATAAGCTCTTCTTCCTTAAATTGAAATACAACAAATAATAACTGTGTTTCTAAAAAATAATTTCGGATATAGCTCTCTTCCCAATCCTCTTTAACTATCTCTTTGAAATCGATATTCACAAATGACATGTGCTCTTTTGGAATACCGTTTTCTTTTAATCGAATAGTTTTAAATTGAATGTTTGCCTTTGCAAATTCGGCAATATTGTCTAACCTTGTTCCCTTTACGCCTAACAGAGAACTAATCAATTTTGCAATAAATGCCTTATTACCAGGATTAAATGGGACATCAAGTTGCTCTGCCATTTGTCTTTGCGTCATTCCTAAATATGGTGCAAAGCGTTCATGTAACAGCTCATTAATCGTTTTTTCGCGAAGCTCATTTGCAGATGCAAAGTAAGTTAGTTTTTCATCAGTAATTACTTCTCGAACAATGGATGTCATATATGATTGTTTTAAGGAATATGCTCGTTGTGGTGCCATAATTTCAGAACATGGCTGCTGACGAACCGAGCTTTTATTCGCGCCTTTTGTACATGCACCTAAATATTGAGTATCACCTTCAGATAATAAATGAGCCTCCCCTGCATGAATTTTACTAACAATATATTCCCAGTCCTTTTTAATAATAATTAAATCTTCTTCTGGATAATCATATAAAGTAGTTTCAATGATTTTGAAATTTTTGCGCTCTATTTCTGATTTCCACTCATAAAACATTAAAAGTAATTTACGATTTTTCTTCCAAAAACTCGATGTTTCAAATTCTGTATGTACCTCTTCCATATAATTAATAATGTTTAATACTAGGCGCTCTTTTGCTGATAATGTACCATTTTTATTTTTCTTAAATGGCGTTACTTTCAACTCAATTCCTAAATCTTTAAAATCCGGTTCAGCATTACTATTAATTTCATAACCAAAATGACTTTCTTCTATAATATGACCAAATCCTCCTTTCTGCCCTTTACTTAAACGGTCATGAAGGTCAATTTCATTAAATGTTTTTCCTATTGCTTCACGGGCTTTATCTAAAAGTTGTTTCTCATTTTTGTACATCATTAAATATCACATCCTTTTGTTATATTAAGGAATTCTAGTTATAAATAATAATACCACCTTATTAAAATAAATTCATATTTGCTAATAAACGGTAGTACAATTATCTAAATCCTCAAAAAATTTACCTGAAATAATATTACAGTACTTGAACAAATTAAAACAATATAGGTTGCAGATGAGGCCTGTTTCTAAGGGTATTAAAACGATTAAGAAATATGATTTGTCTATGACGAAATCTATTTAATTATGCCTTAGCATTAATTATAAATGACGGATTGTAATATTAAGTGCAACACCCAGAAGTCAATATAAAGGAAGCCCATAACGACCTCGTGTAGAATGTAGTTACCACACAAACATTCAAACGGAGGAATCGTTATGAGCTATACCCATCTTACCATATCAGAACGTGTAAAAATAGAAACATACCTAGAACTTGATTATCCGATTCGTAAAATAGCGAAACTCTTAAATCGTCAACCTTCTACGATTTCCAGAGAAATAAAACGCCACGCCGGTAGTACGGCTGACGAAGCGCAGGTACGTTACCACCAAAATAAATCCAACTGTGGTGCCAAGTCAAAATGTACACCCGAAGTAAAAGAAGCTGTTCAAGAAAAGTTGTGGGATACTTGGTCGCCTGAACAAATTGTCGGCCGCTTGTATCAAGGACAGCTAAGTTTTAAAACCATCTATCGCTGGATTTACGAGGGTTTTTTAGAAGTGCCTATAACCGTTCTCCGTCAAAAAGGAAAGCGCCAAAAGCCCCGGGAAACAAGAGGAAGATTTAACATTGGTACACCAATTTCTAAACGCCCAAAAGAAGTACGTAAACGTGAAACCTTTGGACATTGGGAGTTAGATACAGTTGTATCTGGACGTGGGAAAGCAAAAGGTTGTGTAGCAACATTTATTGAACGAATGACACGGTGGTATGTTGGCTTTTTGATACCGGATCGCTCAGCTCAATCAATGGAAGGAGCAGTACGTCTACTTCATTCTAAATTACCAAAAGGCGCTATAAAAACAGCCACAACAGACCGAGGTAAAGAATTTAGCTGTTATAAAGTATTAGAAAAAGACTTGAAAATTGATGTTTATTTTGCGGATGCCTATTCTTCTTGGCAACGCGGAAGTAACGAAAATGGAAATGGATTACTTCGCGAGTTCTTCCCTAAGCAAACAAATTTCGAAAAAGTATCACCAGAAGAACTAACAGAATCATTAAACTATATCAACAACCGACCAAGAAAATGTCTTGGTTGGAAAACTGCAAACGAGGCTTTTAATGAGCAATTGTTGCACTTAATTTGACAAATCATCAAATAAAAAAAAGAGATGGTTCTTACAGAAACCATTTCTTTCTCTGATTTCTAACGCTCGGTATAATATTTTCTTAAACCCTCCTGAAACAACTGCTTGAGCTGCTGTTCGCCAATCCCTAAAACATAAGCCTCGATGATAATTTGTTCCAATTTCATAGCAATTTGCAAAAGGTTGGCATTCTGGGTTTTAGTAGCATTTTCATTAATAAGAAATGCTTTTGAACGAGGTTTTATTGTGATAACCCCCTTTTTTTGCAGCTCCTTATAGCTTTTATGAACGGTGTGAAGATTGAGGTTTGTTTGCCCAGCTAGATCACGAATTGAGGGCAACTGGTCACCATATTGCAAATTTCCTGTCGCTATTGCTAAAAGGAGCTGCTGCGTTAGCTGCTGATAAAATGGGGTATTACTAGTTATATCTATTTTTACATTCAATTGTTTACGTATCCCTTCCTATTTTTATAAAATATGGTGATTGTACTTATAGTTACAATGATTAATATAATGACTGCTGTAATCCTTGGAGAAACATGGAACGTAAGCAAGCCGAAATGGAGAAGTGCAATAATTATTAATAAAGGTAATCCATAAAGTAAGCTTATTAATACTGTAGGGTTGGACTTAATCGCCTCTGATGGATTTGTCCAGTCAAGTAATGGATGCCTTTTATCGTAAAGCGGAGATAATAAATTATAAGAAAATACTAATAATAATGTTATCAATAAATACAGCATCATTATCATGTCATTTTTTTCAAATAGCATATAAAAGATATAGCTTATGATGACTGATAGTGCACTGATGCTTGAAGAAATCACTACTTTTGCCATAAATATTTTGTGTGGCTCCAAGGGCAATGTTTTGCTTGAAGCATAATATTTCCCCTCTCTAGAATAAGGTGTTCCACTAATATTGTTCATACAGCTCATAAATAAAATCATATAGACAAAAAGGTAAGCTTTATTGTCAACAATCCATTCAGCCTTTAGCATATTCATTTGGATCACCATTAGGTAAATTACTGTGCCGATTGGTGCCATAATGACACCTAGCATCGCTTGCAATTTAAAATAAGGTTCTGATTGAATAATCCAGTATTCTCGTTGTAAGTAATTGCTCCAACTGGTATTTTTTCCCCAAACTTTAGCTGTTTTTTCAATCCTGTTTACAGCCGAGCCATATTCATAATACTTAGACGCTATGATTGTTATAGTTATGTTAAACAATAAAAAGCACAGTAAGAATACTATCGAGAAATAAAGAACACTTTGAGCAGCCGTCAGTGGCAATATTCCCTCAAGCCATTGCTGCTGCATTGCGAAACGATAACCTATGTCGAGAATATCTGATATGGAGGCACTTAAGGATGCGATGGTTGATGTATCTATTTTCGCTAAAACAAGCTTAATAGTCTCGACATTATTTATCCAAAAATAAACTATTGGGCAAATGCCAATCCCTAAAATTAGCGTCATTCTAAACATTAAATACATGGCTATATTCATAAAAATTGTACGAAAATGATTCAAAATAGATAAAACACATAGTAGGGATAAAGTGATAAAGATGTTTACCATCAGTAAAAATACAATAGATTTTATAGCAAACCCTATATTAAACTCGATTAAGAGAATAAAAAATGTTGGTATGGAGAGTATTCCTACGACCGATATTGGTAAAGCTACACTACTTACTATTTTCGCCATTACAATCCGCTTCGCTGAAATCGGCAAATGAGCAAAGATAGAAAAATCACTTTGACTAAACACTACTGAAATCGCAAAATAGGAAATCAATATATACGTGATACTATTCGATAGTATAAAGCTGTAAAATAAAAACACCTCAGAGGTAGCCACGAAATAGATTATAAAGGTAAATACACAATACTGTAAGGCTATATAAATAAAGGCTAGTATTAAAAGCACTTGCACGATTGATTGCTTTGGTTTTGTATAAACGGATGTTAAGAAAAATTTAAATAATGGCAAATTATCCTTCATTAGCTTGTTTCTCCATAAAAATAGTCTCTAGGCTTCCATCGACAAGCAAATTTTCTAAAGATTCATGTAAAACAATCTTGCCGTCTTTTAAAAAACAAATGGATCGGCAAATTTTCTCGGCAACATCCAGCAAATGAGTGGAAAATAGAACGGTTCCACCATTCTCAACATATTCCTTTAGACAATTTTTAAAAGCAACGACAGCAAGTGGATCCAATCCATTTAGCGGCTCATCCATAATAAGAATAGGTGGACTAATCGTAAAGGCAGTAATCAATGCCATCTTATGGAGCATTCCATAAGAAAACGTTCCCATTGGCTTATTTATACTTTTTTCCATACCAAAGATATGGATGAAGCTTTGTAGTTTTGCATCATCCGTCTTTTCATATAGGCTCAAAACAAAATGTATCCAATCATAGGCGGCTATATTTGGAAAAACATGAATAGTATCAGGGATAAAATAAAATTGCTTTTTATAGGCAAGTAACTGCGATTTTGGCACATTATTAATCATCACTTTTCCACAATCCTGCTCTACTAAGCCAGTAATACAATTTAATGTTGTAGTTTTACCTGCTCCATTTCCACCTACAAACCCCAATATCTCTCCCTTTTCTATCTTTAATGCTACGCCCTTTAATACTTCATGCTGTCCAAACGATTTCTGTAAATCTTCTATTAATAACATGTCTTCACCACGTCCTATTTAAAATTTCTTCTTCGCTATGAAACTGTGCATGGTAGTAAACATTAATAGCACCAATAATAATGTTACGATAATATGAATGCCGTACCTTGCTTCCAAATTACCAGTCATCAGTATATTTGCCGCAGACAAACTATTACTTGCAGGGTTTACAGCATCTATGAAAGGATGTAATCCCGCGATAAAGCGGCAAACTAATAGGACAACGATACTTATTAATGCAATAAATGCAGGACTATTAAAAAATGTACTTATCATCGCAACAAACGTTATGATGAATAACAGCCAAACACAATAAAATGCAAAAGCCCACAAAGCTTGTGTCATAGGAACAGTAGTAAATAAATACGTTGCATAGCCGTAGGATACTGCATAGCCAAGAGCTATACATATAACAGCTAAAATATAATGGATGATGATTTTACTATTTAAATATGAAAATATCGATACTGGTCTTGTTAGGATAAATGCCATCATGCCATTTGCTTTCTCTCCTTGGATAATACTCATAGTGGCAACGACCAGAATAATAATGCCTAGTTGATCAAACTGTGAATTTAATGTTGAGGCAAGTACCTCCTGTCCCTCCGGCTTTGCCATCGTAGGATCAATTATTATACCTTCAATACCACCCGCTGATTGTAAAATAACAGGTAAATAATACATCATAATTGGCTGAGTTAGCCCTAGTAAAATAAATACGATTGGGAGCCACAATATTTTAAACTCCCTTGCCATTTGCTGTACTTCTTTTTTGCTTAATGCAATAAAAGCACTCATTCTCTTACACCACCAATTCTAAAAATATTTCTTCTAGATTGTCTTGAATACCCACTTCAAATTTAGTAAACATCACTTTTGAATCCAGTCCGTGCTGTATTAGTCGATTAGCATCTTTTTCCAAATCTTCAACATGGATTTTGAAGCCATTTCCATAGCTTTCGATTTTCTTCACATACGGTAAATGTTCAATCATTGTTAACCACTTACAATCTTGTTCACGTAACGTCACAAAGATAGCCGATTCTTGATGGTACTCAAGCAGCTCTAATTTTGTCGCATCCTCTATTTTGTGACCATTTTTAATGACAACAAAGCGCTCACAAATTTCCTCCGCATCGCTCAAAATATGCGTAGATAGCAGAATCGTTGTTTCTTTTTTTATTTCTTTTAATAGATTTAACACTTCTCTTCTACCTATTGGATCTAGCGCTGATACTGGTTCATCCATAATCATGAAGGCAGGCTTATGCAATAAAGCCTGTGCAATGCCCAGACGCTGCTTCATTCCACCTGAAAAAGTCCCCACATGCGTATGTGCTTCTTTTCCTAAGCCCACTTTTTCTAAAAGTAATGGTATCTCTTGCTGTAATTCATTTTTTGATAGGCCCGAAAGTGTTCCCATAAAGGACAATGTTTCAAATGCTGTCATCCATGAGAAAAAATTAGGATACTGAGGTAAATATCCGATTTTATTTTTCATCCATGCAATTTTTTGACCATCCAGCAGAATTTCTCCTTCCTCTGCATATAAAATATCAGCAATGATTTGGATTAACGTAGATTTCCCCGCACCATTTGGCCCAATTAACCCAACACACTCATTCGCTTCAATGACCATTGAAAAATCTTTCACGGCTGTTTTTTGTTTAAACTTTTTCGTAATATTTTTAATCTCTAAGCGCATGTTTATTGACATCCTTCCTACCAATAATGAAGTATAGAACAGAACCAATTGAGTTAAAGAACAAAATAATAATTGTCCACATCAGTATGTTTTCCCGCGTATCTCGGTGCCGATATAAATCGAATAAAGCAACAATAATTAGAACTAATCCTACGAATATCAATGGCAAAATGATTGGAAGTATGCTTGCCCAATCCAGTTGGCTTAACTCATCAAAACCATAGTGTAATTTCATTCTTAAAACCTCCATTCATTATCATTATCGATAATGATAACATAAGATGTAAAAAATTTCATTACCTTTTTACTGTACATCTTTTTAAAAAAACTATAGTATATTTTTTGAGAATGTTCTCATATTGATAACATTTGATTGCTTCCCTTGATTCCATCTGATAGGAGGATTGTTTTATGCGGAATAAAGCAGAAGTTTTAATGCACCCTGTGAGAATGAAAATTTTACAAGCTCTCATGCACGATAAAGAAGAAGGCTTAAGCACTTTGGAGATGATTTCAATCATAAAGGATGTACCTCAAGCTACTTTGTATCGCCACATCCAAATTTTAGTGGATGAAAATATCATAAAAATTGTGAAAGAGCGAAAAGTACGTTCTGTTACAGAAAAATTCTATGCAGTAAATGAAGGAGCAGCAAAACTTAGTAAGGAGGATTGGACACAACTAACAATCAAACAAAAATTAAATTACGTTTCCTACTATCAATTAGCTTTGCTATCTCAATATCAAAACTATTTACATTCACTTGATGAAGAAGAAAGACTTGAAGATTTAGCAACGTTTTCATTTATTGATTTAACATTAACGACTGATCAATTCAAGAACTTTGAAAATGAATTAAACAATTTAATAAATAAATACTATAATATGACCGACTCAAGTAAAGAAACTAAGACTGAGACAAAAACAATTGCTATAAATATTATTCCAAAACCTGAAGTATGATTTTTACGCAAAGAAATGGAGAAGATTTATGAAAAGAAGAAAGTCAGTTGAAAACACACGAAAATTTATCATGATTATAATAGGCGCCATCATCGCAGCATATGGACTTGAAGCGGTATTAATTCCGAACGATGTCATTGATGGTGGCGTGACTGGTATTAGTATTATGGGCGCACACCTCTTTGGTATTCCATTAGGCGTACTGCTCTTTGTATTAAACATTCCTTTTATTTGGATAGGCTACAAACAAGTAGGGAAAACTTTTGCATTGATGAGTAGCGCTGGGATTGCAGCTCTATCTATTTCAACAGTGCTTATGCATGATGTTAAAACCATTTTAGGTCCAAATGATCCGTTATTAATTGTTTTATCTGGTGGTATGCTACTAGGTGTTGGGATTGGGATTGTCTTACGTAACGGTGGCGCTTTGGATGGCTCTGAGGTTTTAGCCGTGTTACTATCACGTAAGATTCCGTTTTCAGTCGGGGATATTATATTATTTATTAATGCCTTTATTTTCTTAGGGGCAAGCTTTATTTTTGGCTTAGAGAGCGCATTATACTCCGCTTTAACATACTATATTGCCAAAAATGTTATTGATATCATTCAAGTTGGTTTAGAAAAATCCAAAGATGTTCGAGTAGTCAGTGCCAAATCTGAAGAGATTGGGGATGCGATTCAAGCTCGTTTAGGACGTGGTGTTACATATACTAAAGGTCGCGGCGGATTTTCCAATGAACCCACGGATATTTTAAACTGTGTTATTAACCGCATGGAAGAAAATAAACTTGTGTCGATTATCAAAGATATTGATGAAGGTGCCTTCGTAGTTATTTCTGATGTGTCAGAGGTCCGAGGCGGGAACTTTAAAAAGCGGGATATCCACTAAATCAAGACCCCCTTTTGCATTATAGCGAAAGAGGGTTTTTTATTGACTTAAAAAACTTCAATATCTTGCTATTACGTTAGAAAGGACTTATGTTTTCGTTCACATGCAGTTATACTTTGTTGTACAAAAACATGGAGGAAAGCATATGAACTGTTTTTATTAGAAAAGGGTGAAAACACAATGAAGGATAAAAAAAGCAAGGAAGTACCACAGGATAGAACTAGCAATAAACATCATGTAGAAATGATGACAGACGAAAGATGGCAAGCAATTATTCATAATGACGCAACATACAATCAAAAATTTTTCTATGCTGTCGAAACGACAAAAATTTTTTGTAAGCCTTCATGTAAATCTCGTGTACCTAAAAAAGAAAATGTACGAATTTTTCGAACAGCAGAGCAAGCCCTCAATGAAAACTTTCGTCCTTGTAAACGCTGTAAGCCTACAAATGAAAACTTGCCTGATTGTGAATGGGTTGCTCAGGTAACTGAATACATTGACAAAAATTTCGCCGAAAAGTTAAATCTTGAGTTATTAGGATTGATTGCTCATGGAAGCCCCTTTCATTTACATCGAACATTTAAAAAGATTAAAGGGGTTACTCCTGCTGCATATATCCTACATGTCCGATTAGACGCTGCTAAAAACTACTTGATTCAAACAAATAAATCTATTGCAGATATTTCGATATGTGTAGGTATCCCTAATTCAACTTACTTTATTACCCTATTTAAAAATAAATTTGGTTTCACACCAGTACAATATCGAAAACTCTATCAATTGTGCGAGAAAAAGGAGAAATGAAAAATGAACAGCATTTATTGGTCTCTACTTCAACATAAGGATTGGCATTTCTATATCGCAGCAACGCCCAAGCATCTTTTATACGTTGGATCACAAAACCAACCTTTTACAGCAGTAAGTGATTGGGGTAAGAAAAAATATCCTAAAGCTACGCTAGTTGAAAATTCAGCCCTACTCGCTTCTTATTGTGATGAAATCATTGAATATCTTGAAGGTAAACGGACAGCATTTACTTTTCCTATTGATTACAAGGGTACACCGTTTCAGCTTTTAGTATGGAGAGCATTAAATGAAATTCCCTATGGACAAACAAAGACCTATTCAGATATTGCCCACTATATTAATAAGCCAGCAGCAGTTCGTGCCGTTGGTGCAGCTATTGGTGCAAATCCAATTTTACTAGCTGTTCCTTGCCATCGCATAGTAGGAAAAAATGGCACATTAACAGGCTATCGTGGAGGGCTTGAAATGAAGAAAAAGCTGTTGGAGCTGGAGAAATTGAATGCCCAATTGTAAATGGTGATTTTACGTAAAGGAGAGTTAATCGAATGAAACAAAATGTAAGCTATAAAGACTCAAAGACCCTCCTTAATAAAGGTACAGGGTTTCTTTCAGGCTATACACATTCCTTAAATCCATATACAGGCTGTTCCTTTGGCTGCTCTTATTGCTATGTACGCCAGATGCCCGTCTCGCTTTTTCGCCATGAAGAATGGGGTGATTGGGTAGATATCAAGAAAAATGCTGCATCATTACTTGCTAAAGAGCTTCATAAAGCAAAAACAAAAGGAAAAGTCACAATTTTTATGTCATCTAGTACAGATCCCTATCAACCCATCGAGTATAGAGAAAAAATAACTAGATCATTATTAGAAGTCATGGTTGAAGACCCTCCTGATTTTTTACTTGTCCAAACGCGGAGCCCTCTTATTTGTAGAGATATTGATTTATTACAGCGGTTAAACAATCACGTCAGGGTTAGTATGACAATTGAAACTGATATAGAGACTATTCGGAAACAGTTTACTCCACAGGCACCACCAATCCAAGCACGATTACAAGCAGTAGAAAAGCTAGTAGCTGCCGGAATACCCACTCAAGTAGCAATTGCCCCTGTATTACCGAGTAGCGAATGCTTTCCATATAAATTACAGCATATTGTCAATAGAATTTGTATAGATGATTATTTTATGGGTGATGGTAATGCAGGGAAAAGAACTGAAAAAATAGGTATAAAGGAAAAGTATAATGAGCTAGGCTTGGAAGAATGGTACACACCGCAAGCCTATCAAAAAGTATATACGCGCTTTTTAGAGGTTTTTCCTAAAAATCAGATTTATATTAGTCAATCTGGATTTGAGCCATAACAAAAATGCCATTGTAGAGGCTATCCCTACAATGGCTTTACTTAATTTAAATAGACTATATTTTCCGCTTCATTTGTCGGATTAAATTTTTACCCTCTTTTTCCACTCGGTTAGATTCTGTAATTTTTTGTAATGCTTTGTGATAAGTAAAATCATCCAGTGAATTGTTTCTTAAATAGTTCATTGTTACAAGAGGATTTTTAACATAACAAATTGAAATAGCCCATGCAACAGCCATTTTAACATAATACCCTTCATGCTTTATAGCATTGATTATGTTTAAAACGCATTGTATATATTGATGATCGATAAAATAATTTAATAGCATGACTACTCCAAAACGTACCTCATATTCTTTATTGGAAGAAAAATAAGGCTGTAAAAATACCCATACTTGCTCTTGATTTTCCTTTGTAAATTTTAAGCCTGTACAAAAACTATCACATACTGACCAATTATCAATTTTCGGAACAAATGAAGCCACATAGGAAAGACGCTCCTCACTATTTGTCTTTACATAACCAATGACCATTCCTTGTAGCATCACTTCTTCAAAAAATTCATCACTCGCGGCTGTTAAATAGTTCTGCCAATCTTCCTTGGCTATGTTTTTAGCTATTTTTCGAAGCTCTGGTAACCGAACACCTAAAATATTTTGGCAATTTGGGATAAGTGAGGACGAAAACTTTTGATAATCCTGGTCAGCTAAATTTATAAGTTGTTCTCTTATTTGTTGATGCATCCATATTCTCCAATCATTTATTTTTTTATCATACTATAAAAGATGAGTATTTTATAAAAAGGTAAATGAAATAGCAAGATTTCAAAGTGTTTCCAGAGAACTAATTTTTTCATATTTTAATCCGCTAATAAGGCATAAGGCCCCAACTACGATAACGGCTGTTGCGCCAAACAATGCATATTGGTAGCTGTTTGTATAATTGGCTAATGCTCCTGCTAGTGAAGGACCAATCATTTGTCCCAGGGCATACCCAGCAGTTAAATATCCTAATATTTGATGGCTATTTACTGGTGATATTTGTCTCGCTAATGTTGTTGCAACTGTGGTAATGCCCATAAAGGTTGCCCCAAAAATAAAGGCACTTATATAAAGTGTTATTGTATTTGTTGCAAAGGCTGGTAATACAATGCCAAGCCCTTGAAATAGCATGGAAATCAATAATGTTCTAACATAACCATAGCGCTGTGCCAGTTTTGACCAAACAATGCACGATGGAATTGCTGCAACTCCAACAACAAACCATACAAATGCAGCGTCACCATGAAAACTTGTAGACTCTTCTGCAATGGATACGATGAATGTCCCTGTAACAATATAGCCTAGCCCCTCTAAGCTATAGGCAATAATCAGCCATTTCATCCATATTGCAGGAGGTGCCTTCGGTGAAGCTTTGGCTGTACTCCCCTTTTGTTGAGCACTGGGTGTAACAGGTTTTATAAAAATTATAATGAAAATAAACAATATGATACAAAATAGTGCTAAGGCAATCCATGTTCCATTCCAATTAAAAATAGCATGAATGGGAGATACAATAATCGCACTTAAGGCAATACCTATCCCTACACCACTATAAAAAAGACCAGATAAATGTGCTTTGCCCTTTCTTGCTAATTGATCAAGCACTAGGCTAGCAGCAACTACAAAGATAAACGCGCTCATTACGCCTGAAAGAAACCGGAGTACATACCAGACCATAATGGTATCTGTAAAGCCCATGAAAGCTGTTGTCAAAATACTCATGACAAGTGCTATTTGTAAAAAAGGAATACGCTTATCTGCTAGTTGTAAACGACCAGCTACCAATGCCCCTACTAAGTAACCTAGATAATTACTAGTGGCTAAGAAACCTGCTGTTGCTCGACTAAAGGCAAAGGTTTCTTGCATATATGGCAATATCACTGTATAAGAGAATCGTCCAATCCCCATAGCAATCACTAATGCGAATATGCCTCCAATTAAATATTCAAATGTTTGCTTATTCATAATTCCCCTCCCCTCATCCTCACTATAACGAAAATTAAGGTATCACAAATAGAATAAATTTATTATAATAGATATCAAATAAATTGATGGCTGGTGGAATATATGAATATGAATGATCTCTCTATTTTTCGGACAGTCGTGCAAACTGGTAGCTTTTCGAAAGCTGCTGAAGCACTTAATTACACACAATCCAATATCTCTATGAAAATACAAAATCTTGAGACCATGTATCAGACAATATTTTTTTATCGTGGACATCGAGGTATCCGCTTAACACCCAAGGGAGAACAATTTTATGAGATGGTATTAAAAATGCTACATCTCTATGAGAAATCCTTTGAAATCCTACAAAACCCACATGAGCAAAGGGGTCTACTACGTATAGGTTCTATGGAAACAACTGCAGCACTTCACTTACCCGGACTTTTAACCTCTTTTCATAAAGCCCATGAACAGGTAGATATTACAATACTAACAAATCCAACGCAGCAAAATATAGAACGATTAGAAAACTATGAATTAGATGGAGCCTTTGTAACAGGGCCAATTTATAAGGAAAATATTCTTGCAAAGGAATTTGTATGCGAGGAGCTAGTAGTCGTTTCATCCAGCAAGTATAGGCAGATTGAAAGCTTACGAGATTTAGAAAAAAGTACCTTGATTACTTTTCGCAATGGTTGCTCCTATCGAGCCATTTTAGAGCACTGGTTGCATGAGGATGGAGTGCGTCCACAAAATCGTATGGAGTTTGGCACACTTGATGGAATCATTGGCTGTGTTGCTGCGGGACTAGGTGTAACCTTATTACCAAGGGCAATTGCTCAAAAATATATGAAAACACAATCTTTATCCCTGCACATACTAACAACAAAGCAAGCTCAAGTGCCCACTTGGTTTATCTATCGCAATGATGAAGTACAATCACCTGTTCTAAAAGATTTCCTTGAAGCAATCGATGCATATGACTACCCATCGATGTAAAATCTCATTTCAAAAAGGAGCTGTTCGACATGGGAACAGCTCAGATTGCTTTTAAACCATTTTCTATTAAGTACAAGTAGCCTTCTATCCAGCATGAATACTGGTCAACCATGCATATTTTCTCCTCAATTAGGCAAGACCACCCTCAAAACTAAGATTTCCTATTGTATTCGACAAAATTTAAGCTCTCGCATGAATATGGTTTCTTTTTTCCTATCCAAATCGTTATCTTTTGACGATTTACCTCATTTCCATTACGCTTTTATTAATACGCCATATAAAGGAGTAGTACATGGATATATTAATCGCAAGTAATCGCCAGCTACCGATTCGTTACTATGTCGATAAAGCCATTTGGATTCGTCGAGGCGGTTGCTCTATACATCCTCAAATGACACTACCGTTTTTTGTGGAAATCGAAATTAAAAACAGCCTTAACTTACAAATTATCATTGACTACATTTTTGAGTTTCAGCGACAATATAAACAGACAGAGCTTCAAATTTTGATCAAAGATGCACATATCTTAACAAAAATAAATGAATTGCTAACTTATAATGTACCTCACCAACACACGATTACTATTCAGCAGCTTTAGCAGGCAATGTGATGATAAAATGTAACATCTTATCTGAATACTTTGCATGAATGTTGCCATCATGTAGTTCGACAATACTTTTAGCAATGGCAAGGCCAAGTCCTGAGCCTTCTGCGACATTTGTTCTTGATTGGTCTTTTTTATAAAATCGCTCAAATAAATTTACCAGCTCTTCTGATGTAAATTCATCACTCTCATTCGCGATAGCAATTATTACATGCCCTTCTTTTTGCGCAAGGGAAACCAAAATTTGACCGCTACCTGAGCAATATTTAATGGCATTCATAAGTAAATTATCAAAAACTCTGACCATTTTTTCCGTATCAATAGAAGCAAAGATCCGTTCCTCCGAAAAATGTTTGGCGAATGACCGATTGTTTTCCTCTGCTTGTGGAATCAGCTCCTCTATTAATTGATCGAGTAGCTCATTGATGCAAACCTCTTGTTTCCCCATAACGATATTTTCATTCGTTAGCTTCGTATATTCAAATAAATCATCAATCAAATTTTTCAACTGCTCGGATTTTGAAAATGCGATTTTTAGATATTCATCATATTGCTCCTTTGTTTCATATCTCCCCTCTCTTAACAATCGTAAGTAGCCCATTATCGAGGTTAGCGGTGTCCGTAAGTCGTGTGATACATTTGTAATTAATTCATTTTTTTGTTGTTCAATCCTTCGTTCCATTTCGATATTGGTCATGATTGCTTCAGCCATATGATTGACGTTCTCTGTTAATAATGCGATTTCATCGATACCTTTTTTCTTTACTCGATAGCCAAGGTTTCCTTTAGCGATTTCCATAACCCCCTTTGCCAGTGCCTCAATTTGTTTCATTTTTCGTTTTGTTAAATAAAAGAAAGATAAAGTAAAAACAGCAATCGCAATAAAGTAAGGAATCGGCCCCCCCTCCGTTGTACTTGTATACAATACCCCTTGTGGAATACCACTAACAAATAAATATAAATTTTTATCCTCAATCGTTATTGGGTAAAAGGTAATATATTCTTGTCGTGATTGCTCAATCGTCTGTGCATTGAGTGGCTGAATAATAGCAAATTCCATTACACGCCCTATCTTATTATGTAAATTAATTTGTTCCTCCTCAGCTTGCTTTGTCTTATACAGCACCTTTCCGCTCTCATCTGTCACTAATACTTTTAATGCACTCTGCTTCATTTCAAGCATGACATTTTCATCCTCAATCAATTGTCTTAAGGCTTCAATACTATTGTCGTTGATGGCTCTGTCTACTACATGCTGTACCTGATAATGAATTTGCTGCATGCCTGGGTTATAGTCAATAGTAGTTCTCTCATTCATATTTCCAAAGAGAGGAAGTGAAGCTCTTGCAACAATTAGCCCTAGAAAGGCACAGAAAATAAAGGTGGTTAATAACTGAATTCTAAGGCTTTGACGCACCTTTGTGATGGCTTTTATAATGAGCATTTTGATTTTTGTGAATAAGTAGAAAGCAAGCTTACTGATCCTTTTCAATTTTATAACCTACTCCCCATACAGTTTTAATATATTGAGGATTTCTAGGATTGGTCTCAACCCTTTCTCGTATTTTTCGGATATGTACCATTACTGTATTTTCAGATTGGATTGCCTCTTCCTTCCAAACCTTTTCATAAATTTGCTCAGCGCTCATCACCATACCTTGATTTCTCGCAAGTAATTCAAGAATGGAAAACTCCCTTGGGGTAAGCTTTACTTTTTCATTATTGACAATCACCTCATGAGTAGCAGTATTTATGCGCATATCTCCAATCTCTATCTCATTTTCGTTCATTGTATCGTGTCGATTCATTTTTATGTATCTGCGAAGCTGGGATTTAATGCGTGCCATAAGCTCTAAGGGGTTGAAGGGCTTTGTTACATAATCATCTGCCCCTAACGTTAACCCAACGATTTTATCCATATCCTGTGACTTCGCTGATAGCATGATAATGGGCATTTCTTCTATTTCTCTAACTTTCATACACATCTCAATTCCATCTATCTTCGGCATCATAATATCTAAAACTATGAGATGTACCTTATGCTTTCTTAACAAAGTTAAGCCTTGTTCTCCATCACCAGCCTCTAGTACATGGTAGCCTTCATTTTTTAAATAAATAGCGATAAGATTTCTAATTTCCTTCTCATCATCTACAATCAGTATTGTTTCTTTCGTCATCCAATCCCACCAATTTCAATCATTATGATTCCTAATTCTAACTATCTTTTAAATTTTCGTATATACCAATAATACAAACAACCTACTATAGCAACAAATATCCCAAAATAAATACCATAACGTGTTGCTAGATCAGATATATACTCAATATGCTTGCCAAAGAATAACCCAAGTGTAAAATACAGCAATGTCCAAATAAAACCTGTTGTGTAGGAATACATCGCATATTTTAGAAAGGGCATCTTATTCATGCCAACTAAGTAAGGAATAATATGTCTAACTATTGGTATAAAATAGCTGATAACTAAAGCAAAATGTCCGTATTTATCTATTAGCTCCTTGGACTTTACTAAATACTTAGCCTTTTTCTTTTTCAGCAATTTATCTACTATTTTATGGCCAAATCCTTTCCCTAGGAAATACCCTAAAGACAATCCAGATACTACACCTAGATACGTTAGGATAAAGGCTTTCAAGACCGACATTTTTTCCATGGAACCTAAAAATCCACCACTCATTACAATCATCTCATCTGGAAGCGGCATCCCCACTATGCCTAGCCAGAGACTGAAAAACAATGCCCAATAACCGTATTGCTCTATAAAGGATAATAACTCATTCAATCCCATCTAACTAACCCTCTTCGTTCCCTGTCTACAGTTTAGTACATAGGCTGGTGGAAGATTAATCCACACTTTTTCATGCGTAATAGTATCAAAAAATTGATGGATAAATGATTTCTTAACTAGTGAATATTGGAATGTAATAAATTCCCCTTCCTCTAAACACTCTTTCACATTTTGTAATATTCGTGAAGCAACGACTGGATTTAAGGATGTAAAAGGCAAACCCGATACAATATAGTCGATTGTTTCGATATTTAAATTCTTCATATACAACCCTAAATTCTCAGCAGAGCCGTAGATTATGATAACATTTGGCTCATGCTCATATTGTTGACGTAGCTTATTATAAAAAACGGTATTATTTTCAATGAGTATTAGCTTAGTAGTATGCGCTTTTCTTTTCATTAATTCTTTCGTAAAGGAGCCTGTGCCAGGACCAAGCTCAACAATACATTGTGCCTTTTTAAAGCAAATAGCTTCAACTATTTTTTTAGCTAATTTTTTAGAACTAGGTGAAACAGCACCGATATTTTTTGGATGTTTTATAAATTCAGTAAAAAACCTTATAAATTGCATTCATGTTCTCCCCAATCTGATGAAATGTGAATGTCTTAACTATAACGAGCATTTCTTAAAGATTTAAGAGGAGATTTCTTAAATTTTTCTTAAGAGTTAAAAGGGGAAGCTTTCACATAATTGATGCTATTGATTTTTTCCTACATAAAATAGGCATACAAATGCTTCCAGCAGAATAGAAACCTATAGAGGTCATTTTTGACGAAAATTAAAGTGGGGTGTGAAAGGATGCTGAAACTATATGATACAAAAGAAATGGTACTCGGAATTGTACAACATGACCCATTATTTGTTGTCTTACAACAAGATACGCATTTAGAAGAAACTCTTTATAATGATGCTTATTTAGCACATATTAAAGAATCAAGTTATTATTCTATTTCAGAAGTAGCTGGTTGGTTTGACATCACTGATGCGATGCTTCGGTACTATATTAAGCCATTTGAACAGTACATTTTTAATGATGCTACAATTAGCCCAAACACCAATATTCGTTTAAATCTTTCTGCCATTTTAAGACTTCGGATGATTTTATTATTAAAGGACAAGCACCGTGTCAAAGGTCTAAAGCTTTTATTAGGGATGGATGATAATGGTCAACTTCCCAATCATCAAATAACCGCAACAACGATGACGAATGATGATTTAGCCAATAAAGTTGATGTTCTCGGTAATGTTCTACAGCAGATAATCCAAACAGGACTCTTTACCATGCAGCCAAATGAAGAGCAGGGAGCCTTACAGGTAGCCATTAATCAAGAATTTCTTACACAAAAAGTTCAATTACTATCCGCTGAGTCAAGTTCTTTTGAAGACATACAAAAAGAAACAGCTGAACTGAAACAAGAAAACGAAAATTTACAAAAACAAATTCAAGAGCTGCAGGAAGGAAACGTGAAGACCATCGTCCAAAAAATACGGGAGCGTCATATTGAGAATGAAATTGTTTCCAAATTGCGCACAGAAGCCCTACAGCAATTCTCTCAGGAAAGAAAAGTAGGTTTTTTCGCAAAAATGTTTCGTTCCTCTCAAATTGAGCTAGAAAAAGAGCAATTCACATTGAGCTATATTTCAAAGAATTTAGAAGAACGCTTAGAAGCAACATTGAATAATTATTATGGAAAGTAGATTAGACGTTTGCAAAAAAGTTTTAACTCCTCAGGGTAATCCCACGAAGGTTTTGTCCACATGGAAATAATAATTTCTGCCTTCGTCCCCCACCCTGTGGAGTTCCACAAGTTTGTTCTTCATTTTTTAACAATCCTCTTTTGTTCTTCCCTATCTATATCTCTGGAAAAATTATCCATCAATTTTATTGACCAACCCGGTCAATGTGTATATAATCGGCTTAAAATATACAATAAGGAGAAAAAAATTGTTTCAAGCATTTCAAAATTTAGATGATGAAAAACGTTATAAAATTATAAATGCTGCACTACGAGAATTCTCAATTCATAACTACGAAACCGCTTCAACTAATAAAATAGTGAAGGATGCAAAAATATCAAAAGGAATTTTATTTCACTATTTTGGTAGTAAAAAAAATTTATATCTTTACTTATATGACTATGTAACAACAATTTTCACTGATGCCATTAATAACAGCTTAGATTTGGAAGAACCAGATATATTTAAACGCTATAAACAAATCATGATGATGAAATTGGCATTAATTCAGCAATACCATACACTTTTTGATTTCTTAAAAAAGACATATGCTGAAACAAGCTTAGAAGTAAGAAATGAACTTGATCAATATAATAGTAAGCTGCAAGATTCTTCCTATACTCGTGTGTTCGCTGGAATTGATTATAATTTATTCCATGAAAATATAGATAGGACTAAGGCATTAGATACAATTAAATGGGTTACGAATGGAATCAGTGATCGATATGAAAAGCAATTAAAAAGCAACTTGGATAACAGTGAAGCCTTTCATCAACTACTAGAGCAATGCATGGAAGAGGCAACTCATTATTTTGAATTTTTAAAACAATTATTATACCGAAACACAAAGGGGTGAATAGGATGACATTAATTGAGATTAATCAGTTAACTAAAAAGTTTGGGGATTTTTATAGCATTCAAAATGTGAACTTACAGATTGCACAGGGTGAGGTATTTGGATTTTTAGGTCCAAATGGTGCTGGTAAATCTACAACAATTAGACATTTAATGGGCTTTTTACAGCCAACTAAAGGCATTTGTACAATAAAAGGGTTAGATTGCCGAAAAGCTACAGCTGAAATACAAAAATTTGTAGGGTATTTACCAGGTGAAATAGCATTTATTGATAAAATGACAGGACAGCAATTTATTCAATTTATTGCCAAAATGCGAGGATTACATGATCTAACAAGAGCCCATGAGCTGATGCAATACTTTGAATTAAATGCTACAGGTCTAATAAAGAAAATGTCGAAGGGCATGAAGCAAAAAGTTGGTTTAGTCTGTGCTTTTATGCATAGCCCTGAAATAGTCATTTTAGATGAGCCGACAAGTGGATTAGATCCTCTTATGCAAACAAAATTTATTGAATTGATAATAGGAGAAAAGGAAAAAGGAACGACTATCTTCATGTCCTCTCATATGATTGAGGAAATTGAGAAGACCTGTGACCGAGTAGCCATTATTAATGCTGGTAAGATTGTCGCCATAGAAGCCATTGCTGATCTAAAAAAACGCAAATCAAAAAAATTCTTAATTGAATTTCAAAGTGAGCAGGAGCTTTCCCGCTTCCTAGAGGAACCATTTAAGACTGAGCAAATCAGTCCAACACAGGTGATTATCAAGGTTCAGGGGAATGTCCAAACATTACTTTCAACATTAGCACACTATCAAATGATGGATCTCGATGTTATTTCACAATCACTCGAAGATATTTTTATGCATTACTACGATGTAGGGGGACAGGAATCATGAACTTTCCTTTGCTAAAACATGAGATGCTAGCCACTGTTAAATTATTTTGTATTATACTCGCAGTATTAATGCTCTATATTATCAGTATTGTTTATATGTATAATCCAGAAATGAGCAACACCCTAAAACAGCTTACGGCTACTATGCCAGAAATGATGGCCGCATTTGGGATGGGTTCTATTGGTGATACATTAATTGAATTTTTATCCACCTATCTCTATGGATTTTTATTATTAATTCTCCCATTAGTGTTCATTATCATGTTAGCGAATAAACTTATAATGGGCTATATAGATAATGGTTCAATGGCCTATCTCATTGCAACGCCGAATAGACGCTTAAAAATTGTATTTACACAAGCATCTTTCTTAATTGCTAGCATCTTTATACTGCTCGCTGTGACAACTTTAGTTGCCATAATCTTTTCAGAGTTCCTATTTCCTAGCGAATTAGACATCCCTGCTTTTCTTACATTAAATCTAGGTCTATTTTTCTTACACTTTGCCATCAGTGGCTACTGTTTTCTTGTTTCCTGTAGCAGTAAGGATTTAAAAACCTCCTATGCTTATAGTACGGGCTTACCAATTATTTTTTATTTAATAGAGGCGCTAAGCAATATGGGAGGCTCGTTAGAAAAACTTCAGTACTTTACAATCTATTCATTATTTGCTCCAGAAAAATTAATGGCTCAGGATAGCTCGTCTATCTGGATGCTTGGAACATTATTTTTAATTGGGCTACTATGCTATACACTAGCTGTTCGCATTTTTGTGAAACGTGATTTGTACTTATAAAATACATGCCAATCTATAAAGCTTGGTTTGAGGTTTAAACCAAGCCTTCCTTCATATATGTTACATGGTTGGCGGTAAATAAATATTGAGAAATGTTAGCACGGTTAAATTACCAATATCTACTATAAAATGTGAAAAAATAACCCACCTTAAGCTCTTTGTTTTAAAATATGTAATAGCCCAAACAATACCAGCTAGGCTTAGATAAATATATAGATGATAGGATTTACTTGCAATTGAAAATACACCCCACATGAATGGATGGCTTAACACAAAAAATAACGTGGAATATACTACACTAAACCATTTTGACCAATCTTTTTTTAGCCCATCTAGTAATACTCCGCGCCAATAAAGTTCCTCAAACCAAGGATTAATAAAAGCAAATATTAACCATAGTATTAGTAATAAAGCGGAATCAAATAATTGGTAGTTCATTAGTAGAATACTTAACGGAAACATCCCCACTATTAAAGAAATAGTAATCCATAATTTTGATGTATTCGACTTCCTCAGCCAGCTTTTAATTGGTCTATCTCCTTTAAATAGGACAATACAGATACCCATAGAACTCCAATAAACTACTGCCAAGGGAATCCAAGCCCAGCCATCTATGAACCGACTAAAAAAAATTGCGGTTAAAAATCCTATGCCAATAATTATGAATGGTGATAGTAAGAGTGATATATTCTTTTGGCTACTCATTATGATAACTACTTCCTTTTTCATTTATAAAAATTTTCAACAATAAATTGGCGTCAGGGATGGGGCATTCAGGCCATTGAATTTTATTAATAGCTAAGCCTTGTATAAAGGCGTAATAGGTAACAGCTAAAGTTACTGGATTTGCCGAAATAATTTCTCCCTTTTCTTGCCCTGCTGTAATAATAGGCAATGTACACATAACTGGTGATAACGATTGATCTGTTAGCAGCTCTTTGACTTCAGCTGGAATAGCATCCGAGGTACTTGCCTGTATCATGACTAAAAAAAGCAATGTATGCTCTGAATCTACAAAGCTATTTAATATCTGCTCAGTCATCCATCTTAATTTCTCCAGTGGTGTACCCTTAAATTCATTTGCCTGTTGAATAATCTCTAAGGAACTATTCGCTGCTTTTTTTACAAGCAATGAAAAAATCTCTTCTTTCGAATTAAAATAATGATAGACAAGACCATGACTTAATCCAGCCTCTTTAGCAATATCACTTATTTTTGTTGCGACCATACCCCTCCTTGCAAAAACAATCAAGGCAGCTTTTAATATTTGTTCTTTTCGCGCATCTCTTAATTCTTGATTCAGCTCTGATTTCCTTGGCATTCCTATCCACTCCTTTTGATTGACTAGTCAGTCAATATTATTCTATTGTTCATTTACACATTTGTCAATTCAATAAAAAATAGGAAATTCTGTATTATAAATCTTTTATGTTAACTTGTAATGTAGCTAAGTTCCCGAAAAAGCGTATTAAGCGAAAATGGATGATGGCCATTTCCTCTACGCCAACATCCTCATTGCCACTATCGAGCCACTCCTGAATTACTCCTAATATCGCAGAACTTAAAAAAGCCTGTAAATATTGTCGAAATTCTGGATCTAACGTTTCCTCTTGAATAAGAGATAGGCTATTTAAAAGTTGATTACTAAAAACCTTCTTCATTTTATTAATAAAAATTGGACTCCCCTGTTCCCCTAAAAAAACGCGAAAAACCCTTGCATGCCTTTTAATGCATTGAAATATCTCAACAAATGGTTGATAAAGCTGTCCTTTTTTTACGGTGTGGAAAGCTTCTACAGGCTGAACATTTTTAACATAGCCCTCTAATTCATTTAATAGCTCCTGCTGTAAATCCTCCATTACTTCAAACTTATCCGTATAATGTAAATAAAAAGTGCCTCTATTGATGTTTGCAGCTAAAGCTAGATTTTTTACGGTTACTCGTTCAAAGCCTACTTCCTCGATTTGTTGGATTAAAGTCTTTTTGATTGCCTGCTTTGTTTCAAAATTCATCTTTTCATGTATAGACATCGTTAACCTCCTGCTGCTTGATTCTTTTCTTCAATCCTATATATGCTAGCGAAAAATTCCCCTAGTATCAATATAGTCTCTTTTTATCTTTTGTACATTTCCCATAAAATCACTAAACACATTTTCTTTATCTGTTGATTGTAATTCCCTATACACTATTTTAAAATTTCAGGTATCAACACTGTGTTCAGTAAAGGAGATGGAGAAATGGGAAATAATGCGATATTATTAAATTCCATTGAAAAAAGATTTCATCAAAAACAAGTGATTGCACCCCTTTCCTTAGAAATTCCAAAGGGCCAGCTTATCGGATTACTTGGTCCCTCAGGCTGTGGGAAAACAACGTTAATCAAATTGATTATGGGCATGATAAAACCTGATAACGGTAGTATTCAAGTATTGAACTTTAATGTTCCGAATAAGCAGTTGCTGATGGATATCGGCTATATGGCTCAATCTGATGCACTTTATTTGGATTTAACAGGGAAAGAAAATCTTCATTTTTTTGCAAAGCTTTTTCGATTATCCAAAAAAGAACGTGCTGAACGAGTAGCCTATGCGGCGGATCTCGTTCGTTTGACAGATGATTTAAATAATAAGGTCATGAATTACTCTGGGGGCATGAAAAGAAGATTATCTCTTGCCATTGCCCTACTTCAAAATCCACAGCTTTTAATTCTTGATGAACCAACAGTCGGCATTGACCCTGTCTTAAAAAAGGAAATATGGCAGGAGCTTATTCGATTAAAAGACGAGGAACAGAAAACAATTCTTGTCACAACACATGCCATGGACGAGGCGGAACAATGTGATCTATTAGCGATGCTAAGAAATGGACAGATTATTGCTTATGGTACTCCGCATGAATTGAAAGACCGTTATCAAGCACAGGATTTTGATGAGGTATTTATAAAGGCTGGAGGTGACGTGCGATGAGGATTAGTGCGATTGTAACAAGAATTATGCAGCAGATGAGACGCGATAAACGGACACTTGCTTTATTATTTATTGCACCATTAATCATTCTTTCCTTAATGTATTTTATTTTTAATAGTAATGAGCCTAAGATGACGCTTGTTGTAACGAATGGCCCAGCACCATTTATCGAAAAGCTTAAAGCTGTGGATGTTAAAGTAGTGGAAAACAATGATTATTCCTCAGCTCTCTTAAAGAAAGAACAATATGATGGATGGTTAGCAATTAAGCAAAATAATATAAATCTCACATTATTAAATGATGACCCTTCTAGTACTAAAGCTGTTATTATGAAGCTTTCACAAGCCTTACAGCCTGAACAAGCTTCTAGGATTAATCTAAAGACTGAGTATGTATATGGGGATGAAAATACTGCTATCTTTGATATTTTTAGTCCAATGCTTACTGGCTTCTTTGTTTTCTTTTTCGTCTTTTTAATTACAGGGATAGCGTTATTAAAGGAACGCACTTCTGGGACACTGGAACGTTTGCTAGCAACACCGATTAAACGTTCAGAAATTGTCGCAGGCTATATGATTGGCTATGGTTTTTTTGCCTTCCTTCAAACCATTATTATCGTTGTGTTTGGCATTTATATATTAGATATTGTTCATGTTGGCTCCATTTGGCTTGTTTTGCTAATCAATATTGTTGTAGCACTTGTTTCATTATCGTTAGGGGCGTTGCTATCAAGCTTTGCAACGTCTGAATTTCAAATGATGCAGTTTATTCCGCTTGTTATTGTTCCTCAAATATTTTTTTCAGGCATTTTCCCACTGGATAATATGGTAGAATGGCTGCAAAACATCGGGCGTATTATGCCACTTTACTACGCGGCTGATGCATTAAATGGTGTCATGTATAAAGGCTATGCTTTTCGTGACATTGTTGTGGATTTAGTGGTACTTGCTTGCTTCGCCCTTGTATTCATTATTCTAAATATTATTAGCCTAAAAAAATATCGATCCTTATAATGCATTTAGAAGAGTTCTACCATATCCCCGGTAGAGCTCTTTTTTACAGAATAACCAAAAATACCCCATCATTTTCATAGTAAAAGAGCAGATATTCATCTATACTAGTTTTACAATTAGTGCCATCATACATAGGTGTTTTACCTAAATATCAATAAAAATAAAGGGGTATAAAAATGAAGATGATGATGGAAATACAGGACATCTCTAAACAATACAAAGGCAAAAAGATTTTAGAGAATGCTTGCTTATCAATTTATGCCCACCAAATTATAGCTCTTGTAGGTAAGAACGGTTCTGGGAAGAGCACTCTTTTAAAGATCATTGCTGGATTAATAGATGCAGACAGTGGTGCAGTTATTAAACACCGGCAATCTTTAAAGATTGGGTATGTGCCAGAGGTGACACCTTCACATATTTTATTTACGCCAGAAGAATATCTTTTTCATATGGGCCGTATTCGAGGAATGGCCCCAAAACAATTACAGCAAAAAATTGATGATTTACTAGAAATGTTTCATTTACAGGAATCAAGGAATAGTCGAATCATTCATTTTTCAAAAGGTATGAAGCAAAAGGTAATGATTATGCAGGCAATGCTTGAACATACAGATTTACTAATTTTGGATGAGCCATTATCTGGTCTTGATTCAAAGGCACAGAGTGATCTAGAAGAAACCCTTTCTATTTTAAAAGACAACGGTTTGAGCATCGTTCTCACCTGCCATGAAACGAAATTGCTTCAGCATCTTGTTGACACCGTTTTTGTTATTCAGAATAATAAAATTATCCAGACAGATTCATTCTCTTCCAATCATACACAGCGCAATAGATTAATTTTTGAGATTGCCGATCCAGCACTATTGGAAAACCTTCTACCTTTCCTTGATATTCAACAGCAAAATCAGGTAAATTCTAACCATTTTGAGATTGTTACTGTCATCAAATTAGAGGATACCAACCAAATTTTAGAGGACCTTCTACGCAAACATGCCTCCATTAAACAATTAATGCCAATCAACTATCAGGAGGAACATTTCTATCGCCAATTTTAACGAGGAGGAATAGATACTAGAATGCTCAGTTTATTACGCTATCAATTTATCAATTATTTAAGGACTTTTCAATATGTCCCACCTTTTTCAATTTTTGTGTTATGTCTTGTCGTCAATTATACCTTTGTTCCGAATCCTATATTAGATAGCTATTCATTCACAGCTATTATGCTCTTTTTTCTAATGGGATGGTTTACGGTCACACTGTTTCATGCGGAGGATGAGGAGCAAAAAGTAATCACAACGCTACATGCTAAAGGTCGAACACAATACAATTTAGCCATTTTTAGTATTTGTGGACTGCTTGCGTTAGGCTTAAGCTTGATATCAGTACTTTACCCTATTTTAATTGGTGCCTTTGGAGAAACACCAAGATTAATACATCTTTTACTTGGCTTCCTCTCTCACTTTAGTTTAGCTATACTAGCCATTGCACTTTCAGCTATCTTTACAAGAGAGCTTATAAAAAATAAGCACAATACTTGGTGGGGTGTGCTAGGCATCTTACTCATCTCTATTGTAGGTGCTACGTTACACGACACAATTTCGCAAGTGAAAGGTCTTTCTTGGCTGCTTCCACCTGTCCGTCTTTCGTTAGAAATGATGGATTCAGAAGATTCCATAAAAGCCATACCAAGCATTTTTTATTGGCAGTTTGCTTGGATCTTTATTTATGCGTGCCTAGTCATTATGTTATTCTTCCTCCTAGCTAATCGAAAACTACTGAGGAGATAAATGTCTATGTTAAAAAAAGCAAAAGTCCTAATTATAGAAGATGAAGATGATATTGCTACTATCATTAGAGACTATTTAAGTGTCAATCACTTTGAGCCCTATATTGTTCAAACTGGGCAAGAGGCTATTCAAACTATAAAAAATAGCCCTCCTGATTTTATTATTCTTGACCTATCTCTTCCTGATTATGATGGCATCGAATTATGTCGTCAAATTCGTGAGGATAGCAATGTTGCTCTATTAATTTTAAGCGCTCGTAGCAGTGATACTGATAAGGTTTTAGGTCTGGGATTCGGTGCAGATGATTATATGACGAAGCCCTTCTCGTTAAGTGAGCTTGTAGCAAGAATAAAAGCGCATTTACGGAAACAAGATCGATGGCTGCTAGATAATACTGAAAAGGTGGATCTGATTCAAATCGATCATATGATTATCAATAAAAACGAGTATACCTTTTCCCTTAATCAAAAGCATATTCCTCTATCGGCAAAAGAATTTGAAATGCTTTATTTTCTAATGAAAAATAGAAATCAGGTATTCTCCAAAGCGCAGCTGCTTGATGTAGTTTGGGGCTATGACACATACGGTGATGAAAATACAATAACCGTTTATATTAGACGTCTACGTGAAAAAATTGAAGTCAATCCATCTTGTCCAGTCTACCTTCAAACTGTTTGGGGTGTTGGTTATAAATTTAGTACTCAAAATTATTCGTAGGAGAACCTAATGTATTTAAAAATTTGGATGAAGAAATGGCTATGGTCTATACTAATTTGTGTTTTTCTATTATTTACTTGTTTCCTTCTATTACTGCTTACTACTGTTAAACAAAATAAGGAACCTTCAAATGAATACGTTATCAATCAAATTCGCCTACAGGTAAATAATGTTTTATTGTACATAGAAGACCATTTTACAAGTCTCGAACAAAATTTAGATTTACGCAATTCCCTTCAAGAAATGAGCAATAGCCAAGATATAGATATCACAGTCGTTCAATTAGATGGGAGGATTATTTATAATTCCATAGAAGAAGACCCTTCACAGTTTATCAGCTTAAAAGACGATTTACATTATGATTTATTTACGTCACAACAACTGGCTGGAAAAGTTAAAATTGCTTTTCCCATAATTAATGACAAGCAAGAACAAATTGGTAACGCTATTTTCACCATTGATCAAAATGTTCTCTTACCTGTAAAGCGCTCTAATCATTTTATGATAATCGTTATAAGTGGTTTCCTATGCTTGTTTATTATTGGGCTTGCCTTGTACATGATACGGAAGGCTAATAAGGAAATCTTACTGCCTTTACATAATTTGAAGAAAAGTACAGAGGAAATTGTCAAAGGTAATTATGAACAGAAAACGGTGTATCCGAGAGTAGATGAAATTGGAGATTTGTATGCGGTATTTGATCAAATGCGCTTAGAAATAAAAAATCTTACACTCCAACGAGATGAACAGGAGCAAAACCAAAAAAAGCTTATATCTAGTATTTCGCATGAAGTAAGAACACCTCTAACAACCATAAAAGCTTATTTAGATGCTATTTCAGAGGGAATTTGTCCTGACATGGATTCACTTATGTCATATATTCAAATCATGCAAACAAATACTGAAAAAATGTCTAGACTCATTGATGATTTATTTATTCACACGTTGAAGGAGCTTGGACATATCCCAGTTAACTTAACAGAGCAATATAGCAAAGATGTTTTTACGAATATTTTGCATCCCATTCATCATTACGTCCAAACGACCGGCATTCATTTTATCGAGCCAGAGTATATTCCTAATGTCCTTATTCGAGCAGATGAGCATCGACTAGAGCAGGTGCTTTCAAACCTTATTACGAACGCACTAAAGCATACTTCTAAAGGCGATTCCATAGCCGTTTCTATCGATATTGAAAATCAATTACTATACATAAATGTCATAGATAATGGTAATGGAATGCTACCTGAGGATATGCCTTTTATTTTTGAACGCTACTTCAGAGGTATTCAAGCAACTGGTGAAACTGCTGTGAAAAATGAAGGAGCTGGACTCGGGTTGTCTATTTGTAAGCATATTATGGAAGCGCATAATGGTTCTATTTCATTTAAAAGTAAACAAAATAGAGGAACAACATTTACATTAACCCTGCCTATTATTTAAATTTCCAAGAGGGTAATTTCGAAAAATTAAAAATATAAATAATGAAAGTCAGAAAAAAATTGGAGAGTGAAGACATGATTCATGACATAAAGGAATATGTAAAATATTTAGATGGTAGTCATAAACGAACGATGTAATATATGAAGGCAATACCTGATGAACTTTTAGAGTGGAAGCCCTCTGAAGATAAATTTTCTATAGGTGATTTATTGCGGCATATTGCATCAGCTCGATTAATGTTTCTTGGAATATTTGAACATGGCTCGTGGACGTACACAGGTCATGATACTAGTAATGGGGCTTCCCTAGAGGAAATTTCTAATTATTTAGAGTCAAGTCAAACTAAATTAACTGAGGGGCTATTGAAAATTGGTAACGATGTGTTGTCAAAAAAGGTTTTAACCCTTCATGGTCATGAGGTAAGTGCTTGGAGAATACTTATGTCGATTCCCGAACATGAAATCCATCATCGTGGACAAATCTCAGCATATTTACAAATGAACAACATTGAACCGCCTCAAATTTTCGGATTAAAAATTGAGCAAGTGAAAACATTATAATTTTATGAAAGAGCTTTGGACATCATCTTCTATCCAAAGCTTATTTTTGTCTTTATAATCAATTATGCCTCTACATAATTGTTGCTGTCGCTTCGCTTTCGCACAGATAAACAATGCGTCCGGAATCGGCTTTGTGCTTTCACAAAGAACGATTTTCAAATCTTCTAGTTCTTGTAATAATTTATTAATATTTTAATAAGGACCTTATAATAAATCCCCCTTACACTAAAAGAAATAAAATCAAATGGAGGAGGTATTCTCGTGGAAAAAGAGGTACTTATTCGTGCTCAAAATCTATGTAAGACATATTCCACAGGGAGTGAGCAATTTCATGCAATAAAAAATATTAATATCGAAATATATAAAGGAGATTTTACAGTCATTATGGGCAACTCTGGTTCGGGTAAATCAACACTGCTTTATCTTTTAAGTGGTCTTGATTCTATTACGACTGGTGAAGTTTATTTTCATGGAGAAAGGCTGGATACATTTACCGAACAGCAGATAGCTACATTTCGCTCTAAAAAGATAGGATATGTCTATCAAAGTAGTAATCTCGTCCCGGATATGACATTGCTAGAAAATATCACCCTCCCAGGATATATTGCAAAATACCCTAAAAAAGATGTGATAAAAAAAGCGGAGATGCTATTAAATAAAATGGGACTTGAGGAGCAATGGAATCGTTTACCTTCGCAAACCTCTGGTGGACAGCAACAAAGAGCTGCTATTGCTAGAGCATTAGTCAATGACCCAGAGATTCTATTTGCAGATGAACCAACTGGTAGTTTAAATTACGATCATGGTGTAGCTATCTTAGATATTTTAACGGATTTAAACAAAAAAGGTCAGTCTGTCGTAATGATTACGCATGATATAAAAGCGGCCTGTCGTGCAAATCGTCTTATTATCATTCAGGATGGAAAAATTGGAGGTATTTTAGACTTCGATCAATACGATGATGCTAGCATACAAGAGCGTGAACATATTATCTTTTCTTATGTCACGGGAAAGGAGTAAAACATGCACGCAATACTTACTCTTTGCTTTGCACATATTAAGAAAAGGAAAATCCAAAATGTACTATTAGCAATTATAATTATGCTATCCACCCTTTTATTAGCTACCTCTGTAACGATTTTGATGAATACAAGCAATATTTTTGAAAAAACACATCATGATTCAAATGGGGCGCACCAAATTTTAACGATGGGCAAGGATATTCATAATCCAAACACTGTCAACAATTGGTGGCAAGAGCAACAAGGGGTTTCTGCCTCGAATCTCATTCCTTATAGAAATTTATCTGGCTTCACAGCGAATGGTGTAGAAACGACAAATCTCTACTTATTCATGATGAATACACCTAAAACGCCCTTTGTTGTTGATCGATTACTATTTTCAGAGGGTGAAAATCAGGACTACCCTACTGAAGGAACAATTTGGATTCCCACATCGATGGCTACTACCATGAGTATTTCACTTGGAGATACTATTGAATTTAACACTGGCGAAAAAGCTTTTACATTAAATGTTTCGGGTATTGTTGTAGATTTGCCATACGGCGGACCCTTTACAACGAATGCTCGTATTTGGATGAACGACTCTGACTATCATAAACAATTTGATACAATGATAGGGTCTGAAGAATATATGATGGCTCTTCGCTTTGATGATTATCAGCAAAGTGCAAACTATTGGATAGAATTCGAAAAATTTTTAAACGGCCCCTACCTTGAATCAAAAATGGAATACGTGGATCTCTATTCGTTTAATTTTATTATTAATAAAATTATCGGCTTTATCATGATCGCTTTTGGTGTAGCAATGTTATTCATTTCGCTGTATATTATTGGTTTTAGTATTTCAGATGCCATTTTAACGAACTATAAAACGATTGGTGTCATTAAATCTCTCGGGCTTACTTCTCGAAAAATTAGTGTGACCTATGTTTTACAATTTGGTTTATTATCCATGGTTTCAATTATTCCAGGTCTTATTGCCAGTACAGTCCTTTCCAGAGTGATCATAGAAAGCTCTTTATCTTATTTAAAGGCCGGAAAGCATTTAACGATTATTCAAGATTTTAGAATCACTATGCTACTTGCTGTCATAATCCTTGTCATTGTTATCCTTACTGCGTTCATATACTCTAACAAAGCACGTCACGTTGAACCCGTACAAGCAATTAAGTACGGTATGTCAGAATTTGCAAACAGTAAATTGAATCGGCGTTTAAACAACTCTAATCGTCTTTCTAATTTAGTTCATTTGCCGATTCTACTTCAAATTAGCATTAAAAACATCACTAAAAATATGAAAAGTTCCATTCTTATTATTGTTCTTACAGCCATTACTTCTGCAATTTTAGTGTTTAGTGCAGTCATTCATAATAGCTTTATTTCCAGCATCAAACAAAACACACCAGCATTGGGCTACGATTCATCACATGTTGTAGTAACGGTTTTTAATGAGGCAACATTTTCAAAACAACAGTTTGAACAATTTTTACGCTCAGATGAACGCATTAAAAATCACGCTTGGCTCGATCAATTTACAGGGGTTTTCCCTAATGAACCAAATCAACCGCTTAATATTAATGTCAATACTATTGAAGGTAGTTTTGATGTTGCTGGATACGAGACAATTTCTGGCCGTAATCCTGTAAATAAAAATGAAATCGCCATTGGCCTTAATGTCGCGAAGGCTTTACACAAAAATGTAGGAGATATTGTAGAAGTCTATATCGAAGGCAAGCAGCATCATTTGATTGTAGCTGGTATTTATCAATCAATCGCCAATATGTCTAATTCAGCGAGAATTACCGCTGATGTGATCAAAGTTTATAATGCTGCCTATTCTGCTTCAGAAATTAGTATGATCAATTTAGTAGATGAGACATTATCAGCTCAAATCGTTGATGATTTAAACAATAACTTTAAAAGCTCTGTCAAAGTCGACACACAACAAACATTATTAGAAGATGTGTTTAAAGTAGTGATTGCTGTTTTAATCATCCCATTATCTGTTATCGGAATTTTATTTATTGCTGTAACATTCATCATTATTTTTAGTGTTTCTAGAATAAACGTAAGAAAAGAAAGCGGAACTTATGGAATTTTTAAATCTATTGGTATGACCTCAAATACTATTCGATGGTCGATTACATCTGGAATTCTATTACTTTCATCACTAGGGGCTATGTTTGGAATTTTTATCGGTGTAAAAGTAATTCCCGTAGCTTTACAAAGTATTGTTTTAGAATATGGCTTACTAGAATTACCTCTTGTGATAAATTGGCCAATAACCATCGGATTATCCTTCTTAAGTGTTGTGGCAGCCTGTCTTGGTTGCTGGGTATCCACAAAAATCATTGCCAAAACATCACCTCAAATTCTACTCGTTGACTAAAAAACTGCCCTTACTCTATAAAAGAGCGAGGGCAGTTTCATCCTTTCATATCTTACCTATTCTTTCAATTCAATAACGATTGGTTCAAGATTTATTTCTTTAAAATCTTCTACCTCTACAGCTCTATTCCTCACAACAGTTTCGCCAAAAGCATTCTTTTCCTCTATTGGTTCATCATCATTTACAGATGACTTCATGAGCCGGACATGTGGCATAATCTTCAGTGTTGTTGCCCTTTCGTCAACTTTTCCAAACGTCTTACCTGTACGAATATCATTTGGATAACCACGACCCCCATGATTCAAGCCATCATAGTTATTCCCCATATCATCTGTCATTGTAAAGTCTAGGTCGATATTATCCCAATAATCTAAAATATGCTGATCTAATTGTTGCCTTACATATACAATGGTTGACATCGGTGTATGGGTGATTTGTCTAATTGTCACGTTGATACCATCAAGAGACGAAGATTTATTTACTATTTGCGTATACTTTGAGGTTGCCTCTACAGAAAAGGCAAAACGCCAGTGACCATTAATAATTGTATTTGATTTTTCCATCAATATTTTATCAATATTCCATACTAAGTATGCTGTATCCCCAACATTTGTTCCGAAATTCCCAACTGTTAACAAACCGACATAGTTGTAATCGTCTACTCTTTTTATTTCCGAGCCCCATGCCATGCCATCTGCATCCTTTAAAGATGAAGAAGTATCATGAATTCTTAGTTGGTCACCTAATTTCTTTTTACTCTTGAGCGAATAGGTTATAAAAATTGTTTCACCATCGTAAAGGGCATCATTAATGGTAATCTCCACACCCTTGCTCATCTCAGATAATTCTATAGCTGTTGAAAATTCTTTATAATTTTCATAAAGAAAAGATCTATCTCCATCTATAAATTGGAAGATGTTTTTCACAATGGGAATACTTCCTGCATGTGCTGGAAAGGTATATCCTATTATCGCTCCTGACAATCCCATAAAAAGCACTGCCACTGCTATTTGCCGCCATCGTTTCACTCTTTTTTTCTTTTTCTTTAGGCTTTGCTTTAATCGCTTTTTTACCTGCGCTTTTTCAAAATCACTAACATCAAGTTCGATAAATTCCTTCTTATCTAACTGCACGTCATTGAAAAATTTATAAATTCCCTTCATGTCGGATTACCCCCAAGCTTTAATTCAATTGCTTGCTGTTGTAATTTCTTCTTGCCTCGATATATGCGATTATCAACAGCTGCACCTGTCAAACCAACTTGCATTGCAATATCCTTTGTATTCATACCAATAAAAAATCTCATTATAAATATTTTTCGATCTATAGCATCGAGTGTGTTGATTAATTTTACTAATTCTTCTTGATTTTCTAGCTGAATGACCACTTCCTCTACTGAAGGGTCGATTAGTAAGTCTGGATGCTCAGAGGATATTTCTCTCTTCTTTACTGCTCTTCGGTAATAATCGAATGCTTTAAACTTAGCGATGACACAAAGCCACTTGCGAAAATCATCAGTACCTCCTTTAAATTGCTCGATATTATCCCAAATACTTAAAAATACATCATTGATACATTCATCAACTATATAATCCTGTTGCAATGGTGCAAGCACCTTATAAATAACACCTTTCACAAGCGATAAGTACTGATCCACGACATATTCAATAGCATCCTCTTTCTGTCGTTTCAATCGCTTGATGAAATTTTTCTCATTCGATTTCATGGCACCAATTCCTCTCAACTTCTTGTATAGGCCTCTTCATCCTATACAACGAACATATCAAGCATTTTCTCTCAAAAAAAAAAAGAATTCCTTTATACGCAAGGAATTCACTTTATTATTCTGTAAAAAATTCTTCTTCTGAAAAAACCACTATATTATTTCTTCTTAGTAATGCGGTTGTAACACCTACACCGATTCTCTTTGTAGCATTGAAATGACCATTATAAATCATTGCACTGCCACAGGATGGACTATACTCTTTTAAGATAACCTTCGTCGCACCAAGTTCAAGCGCTTTATGTAAAGTTGCATAGGCACCCTTTAGATACAGCTCCGTTACATCGCGGCCCGATTTTTCCACTACAATCGCTGTTCCATCAAGAACGTCTTCCCCATCTCCGCCAACTATTTCAGCAGGCTCACGAGGAGTAGTAAAGCCACCCATCAATTCAGGGCACACAGTTATAGCCTTATTTTCTAATACAAGCTGTTGTATTCTTTCATCTAAACAATCTGTCTCATTATAACGTACCTTTAATCCTGCTAAGCAAGCACTTATTAATATCACAACGTTTCCTCTTTTCCTCAGTATCTATACGGCATCTTTTAAATGTCACGTTAAAAGATTCTTTGTTACAATATTTTTATCCCCTATACGGATAGTAAGACACATTTATTATAACTTCCAATTGATACAACTGCTATAGTAGACTTAAGACCACTATGGCGCATTTTTTTGATTTAAAGGAGGAAAGAACTTGGTTGAATATACAATTTGTTTTCTGAAGCAGGGAGACAAAATATTATTACTGAATAGAGATAAGCCACAATGGATGGGCGCTTGGAATGGTGTCGGTGGAAAAATTGAGCAAGGTGAAACGCCATTGGTCAGTGCATTACGTGAAATCAAGGAAGAAACCGGCATTGCCTTGCAAGACATTACATACAAAGGAAAAATAACATGGACTGATGGAAACATTAACTTTGGTTGCATGTATGCATTTATGGCAGAACTACCAGAATCCTACCCGTATGTGACACCCATTAAGGTGGCAGAAGGTATTCTTGATTGGAAAGACCTATCTTGGATTTTGCACCCTCAAAATGTAGGAATAGCAGATTTAAAATATTATTTACCGAAGATGCTTGATGAATCAATCAACTACGAATATATTTTTACCTATAAAGATAGTAAATTAATTGATATGACAAGTACTCCATTAGTTCAAGCATTTACTGTCTAAATACGAAAAGATCTCGTAAACGTGATAGTAGCGTTTACGAGACTTGGCTAATTATTTTCTTGGCTGCGTAAATCGCATTCTGCACATCGACCAATTTAATGTTGTTTTTTGAATATCATCATAAATATCCCACAGGTTATCGACTACCCGTAATTCTACATGACGCTTAAATAATTCCTCAAATAAATTTTCGACTTCAAATTTAGCAATAGGTAGCTGAGTTGTTTCACTCGTATAATAGCCTGCTACCTGATCCTGTAGCGTAAATCCATGGATATCAAATTCATATAGATAGAGTGTCGTATTTTTCATTGTTTCAAACCACTTGCTTTCAATCACAATTACATGTGAAGCAGTTCCTGAGGTGAAATAAGTCTGTATATCCTGTTCTGTTGTTTCTGTACCTATACGATAGCAAACTCTTGGACAATTTCTAGGGGTTAAAAAATTAGGGAGACATTTTTCGTTTATAGCCCATACGAGCCCTGTAGTTGCATCTAAATCTGTTCGTTCAGGTAATCGAGGATGAAAGACAAGAATCTCACTTTCGTCACTGACATGAAATATTCTCATATACTTACCTTATTTTCTGAAATCTTGCTGCACATCGATTCCAATATCTAATGACTTGTGTTGCTTTAAAATAATGTTTAGTCAATTTAATACTAGTAACTTTGAAAGTAAATATAGCTTGTTTTGTAAAAAAGCTTAATCATTTGCTATTTAGAAATAACTGATTTCTGTAGACTTTCTAATAAAGAGATTCCTATTTTTTCATCATCATTTCTACCTAATCTATAATTGGCCAACACTACGGAGGCAACTTTCTTCTCTTTATCAATCCCTAAAAATGAGCTAAAGCAACCTGTTCCACCGCCATGCAAAATAACATTATTGTTGTTCTTTAAAAGCCACCATCCAAGACCCATATCATACTTCTTTGTTCCATTTCCATGTTTTTTATGACAAAGAGACAAATACGGTTTATCTTCGTAAATATTTATTTTTGCATATTTAAGTAAATCATCAGCAGTTGAACTTATTGCACCCGCCGGTGATATAAGATTTTCTTTGTTCCATTTCCAATTGCCGCAATCATTATTTTTTCTGTCATAACCATGTAAATTATTATTTGATGTGCCTAAATAAGTATCGCTTAGTCCAAGCTCATTATGAAGAAAATCATTCATAGTGTCCCAATATCCACTGCCTGATACAATCCCCAATCCATACCCAATAAGTGATATACCGAAATTTGAATATTTCCATGAATAATCCATTTCTTTCAATTTATTTTTTTCAATTAGCATTTTCATATTGTTAAAATCCATATGTAACGGATTATTCTTATTCAAATTACCCCCACCAATAATCAAATCTAAAAATAGGCCAGAATATTCCCGTTTATTTAATGGCAGACTTGCTGAATATCCAGAAGAGTGAGTAGCAAGGCGGAGCAGTGTAGGATAATAATCTTCTCCCTTAACCCCTTCAATATACTTTTGTATTGAATCATTTATTGACATCTTTTTTTCAAATACATATTTTGATAGCAAAGATGCAGTAAAAGTCTTTGTTATAGATCCAATTTCATATTGATATTTTTCTGGTGAATGAAGTTCTCCGTTTTCATTAAAAATTTTAATTACAGAATGATTGTCTCTTAAATAGCCAACAGTTAATTTTAAATGCTCTTTTCCTCTGTAGGCCCTTTTAATTAATCGTAATGTTTCATTACTGATTTCAAACATAATTAACCTCCCTTATCAAAAATTGATATATTCTTCAAAAATAAATCAGCCTCTACGATTATTTTTCACATTTTATTACCCTTATTAATTGCTTGCATTCTTCGTTTCTCAAACTCCTTCAAGATTCTCATTTGTAATTCCATGTTATCTTCATCCATTTGTAAATTACCCACTTCTTCGAATCCATCGTGTTCTTCACCGTCAAAACTATAAAGTTTCTTTAAAAGGGCCCACATTGTTTCTAATTCATCAGTTGATAACTTTTTAAAAAGATCTTCCAAAAAAAAGATTCCTTTTTCTGCAACGGCAAGCAAAACTTCTTTTCCTGTTTTTGTTATTTTTACGTTAATCGCACGTTTATCTTTCCTACTAGGAACAACGTTAACATATCCCTTGTTTGCCATAATGGTGATTAACTGTTTTACGCTCTGTTTTGTGGTACCTAATTTTCTAGCTATATTATTCAAAGTCGTTTCATCTTCTGGTAAATGTGCAATTGCCACCATTGCCATATACTGTCTAGAAGTTAAAAGTTCAAGGAATCTGTCACCTTTTACTTGAATCTTATTTGCTAAAGAAAATAAGGTACCATAAGCTTGCTGCATTAAAAATAGTTCTCTGTAAATATCCATAATCGCCCTCCATTTAGACAATATATTGTCTAAAATAAGCGTAGCATATTTTTAAAATTAGTCAATATACTGTCTTATTTCAATTAAATAATTTTCTTATTCTTTGCTATACATTAACCTACCCGATTGTTGAACAAGAAAAATCCTGCGTACCAACACATAGAATTTTAATTAAGCTTATTATGAATGAACAAACTTTTTTTAAAAATAATCGAACTTAATTTTAAAGGGTCAATATTTTTATAAAACCACTGCTTGCTCTGTCATTATAGTTCTTTCCATGCGTTTTCCTCATTTCTATATAAAATCGTAACGTGGCGCTTCTTATGCTAATGTCAAAATTTAAGCCTGAAATCCACTTGGAATTTCAGGCTTTTTTTAGGAATTCGATTGTGTTTTAATGGCCAATACATTTTCTAATGTGGCCTGCTGCTTCATCGTTAACCACCGTCCACACAGCATGACAAGTAAGGCAAGAAATACTATACCACCAGCAAATACAAGAGCTGCTTTATAGCTGCTATAAACTTCTACAAGCTGACCCGCGATGATCGGTCCAATAATTTGCCCAAATGCATAAAACGTTGTTAACAATGACACGACTGGCCCGCTTTGAGTTGGGAAAAGCTGACGTGCATAGGAAGTTGTCAACGTCACAATCCCTACAAATGTTAAGCCAAATAAAAATGAAGACAATAAAACGCTCCATACAGTTTGTGAAAATACTGGTAGCAGGATGCCTAACACTTGTAATATGTATGCCACAAATAGGATTTTTATTGCAGAAAATTTTTCTAACAACACAGTCCAAACTGGTGCTGAGGGTATGGCTGCTACCCCAACGATAACCCAGCTATAGGAGGAATACGCTTGGAGTGAAGGAATATTATGAATAATATCGACTAAAAATGTCCCTGTGATGATATAGCCTAAGCCCTCTAGGCCATATGACACGATTAACCACGGCATAAAGCCCTTTGTCATTTTTGTATCGGAGGATTTAGCAGCCTTCTTGCTATCTTGTACATCTAATCCTCTCCAAAGAATGTACGTAATGCCTAAAAACAGCGCTGATAAAATCCCTAAGCCTATCCATGTACCTTGCCATGCAAAATGTCCCTCAAGAACTGGTACGAATAAGCCTGAGATAGCAATCCCTAAGCCTATCCCACTGAATAAATAGCCTGACCAACGAGAAAGTGAGCGCTTTGCTAGGTAATCCATAATAATGCTCGATGTTAAAACAAAAATAAGTCCGCCTGTAATGCCTGCAATCAATCGAAGCACAAGCCAAACACTATATAATCCAATAATGCCCATTAGAACAACAGAAAGGACATTTAAGACAACACTTAACAATAAAAAATTCTTCCTATTACGATGGATAAATCCTGCCCATAATGCACCAATGAAATAGCCAATATAATTACTTGATGCCAGAAATCCTGCTACTTCAAAAGAAAATCCGACATCATGCCGCATAAATGGCAAAATTGGTGTAAAGGCAAATCGGCTAATGCCCATTGCCACTACGAGCAATAGTACCCCTCCAAATAAAATTCCGATGTGCTGTCGGTTCATCTCGTCCCCTCCCCTAAAACTTTATAGTAATTAAAAGGATACAGAGTGAAAATTAATAAATCTAATATATAATTTATATAAAAGGATAAATAATTTTTATATAAGGAGAAATTTCATGAATTTACATGCTCTTAGACTCTTCACAAAAGTAGCCGAGCTTAAAAGTGTATCGAAGGCAGCACAAGCACTAATGATTAGCCAGCCTGCTGTTACTATACAAATTCGGAATTTAGAAAAAGATTTAGAATTAACCTTGTTGGAATCTAAGGGAAGGGGAATCACGTTAACACAAAATGGGGAATTTTTATTTAAACAGGCACAGCGGTTATTTGATTTAGAATTGGATATTGAAAATAAGTTAGAGCAATTAAAAAATACGGGGAATGAGGAATTACAAATTGCTTCTACCCATGTGCCATCCCATTTTTTATTACCGAAATGGTTAGCTAACTATAAGCAAGCTTTTCCGAATTCTTATATCCATATAAAAACCGCGAACTCCCAGCAGGTTATTGAAGAATTGCTTCATTATAAAGCGGATTTAGCCTTTATCGTAAAAGAGGATGGTCATCATCCAGATATTAATTATCAATTTTTGATTAATTTGGATTATTGGTTTATCGTGCCTTATGGACACCCAATGGCAGATCAAACTGTGACATTAGTAGAATTAATGCAGCAGCCCTTTGTTTCTAGAGAAGACGGTAGCTCAACAAAGGAATTTTTAAATGCACTGTGTAAGGTTCATAAAATTCCGCCACCAAGAGTAGGTCTACAACTCGATGGCATTAATGAATCGATCCATGCCATTGCAGCTGGTTACGGTACAATGCTAGCACCGTCCATAGCTGCTTCAAGCTTTATTCAAAGGCAACAAGTAGCCAGAGTCTTTATAAAAGATATTGATATTCAAAGACCCATCTATCTTTGTACACGAAAAAACGAACAAAATATCTCTGCGGCCTTTCATTCGTTTATAGATATTATTAATGACTCTATTAATCGTATTTGAGATTTTATTCTCAAATACGATTCATTTATTAAGATGAAGTTGTTTCTGAAACAAAAAAACAATGAATCGAATAATTAATACATAGATAAATGCTTCTATAAAACTAATTGCTAACACAAAGATATAACGAGCAAAATCTTCAAGCTCACTAAAATAATACTTTTGTATTTGCCAGTCAAAAAATAATGCCTTATAACTTATTCCTAAAAAAATCGGAATGAACAAAAGCCAATAAAATAGTGATAATTTAAAATTATGCCCTTTCACCAACATATAAATCCTCCTCCTTAAGCTGTCTCTTCTATAAATATTATTCGACAAACATTCACATAAGCCTTGTTTTCCTATTTAAAAGCAAATCTTACATCATTTGATTGTATACCATTGAATTATGACTAGTTCTCTAATTTTACCCTAATGCCTATCAAAGCTGTAAAAAAATAGCTGTAGTCATTATAGTAATAATATTCAATATTCGTTTTTTATAGACTAAACAGTTTAAATGACCTATAATAGTCCAAGTAATTATCAATACACGAACATTAAGGTGGTTTTTATGTCAAATTATACGCAAATTTTCAAAGGGACAGCTTTTTCAAGTAAGTCTTCTAGTGAAGTACACATTTTAAAAGATTATCTATTCTTTATAAACGCAGAAGGTATGATTGAAAAAACTGTCGCTCCCGATCATGTCGACTATCAAAATCTCCTTACTACATATCAAGGCAAAGAAAATTTCCATTCCTTAGAGGAAGGTCAATACTTCTTACCTGGCTTTGTCGATTTGCATGTACATGCCCCACAATGGGCTCAGGCTGGTACTGCATTAGATATTCCACTTTATGATTGGCTAAACACATACACCTTTCCTATCGAATCCAAATTTTCTGATTTAGCATTTGCACAAGAGGTCTATGAAGATTTAGTTAGCACGTTACTTGCAAATGGTACAACTACCTCTCTCTATTTTGCTACTGTCCATAAGGAAGCAAGCTTACTATTAGCAAAAATTTGTGCGGAAAAAGGGCAACGAGGCTTAGTTGGAAAAGTTGTTATGGATGATCCCGAGCAAAATCCAGACTACTACCGTGATTTTGATTCCAAAACAGCATTAAAGGATACAGAAGAGTTTATTTTAGCTGTGAAAGATCTAGCAAAAACGACAAAACAGGGTGTTTATCCAGTCGTTACACCACGTTTTATTCCAAGCTGTACGGACGATGCCTTAAAGGGCTTGGGTGAATTAGCTGCTAAATATGATACGCATATTCAATCACACTGTAGTGAAAGTGATTGGGAGCATGGCTATGTGAAGGAACGATTTAAGAAAAATGACGCCTTTGCCTTACATGATTTTGGTTTATTAGGCGATAAATCTGTGATGGCACATTGTAATTTTTTAAGCAATGATGACGCACAGCTATTTGCTGAAACTGGCACTGCAATTGGTCATTGTCCTATCTCCAATGCTTATTTTGCAAATAGTGTTATTCCTATTGCTCGCTTCCATTCAATGGGTGTGGATATAGGGTTAGGTTCAGATCTTTCAGGCGGTTTTTCTCCAAGTTTGTTTGATAATGCAAGACAAGCTGTTATGTCATCTAGAATGCTAGAAGACGGCGTTGATACTTCACTTCCTGCCGAAAAACGAGGCGTAGCAAATTCACGTATTACGATAAATGAAGCATTTTATTTAGCTACTGCTGGTGGTGGCGAAAGCTTAAGCTTACCAGTCGGTCGACTACAGGAGAACTATACATGGGATGTACAAATCATCGATACAAAAGTACCATCTGCCAAGCTACCTATTTTTGAAAACAACGAAGATTTACAGGATATCTTCCAAAAAATCATGTATCTTGTACGTCCCGAAAATATCCGTGAAGTGTGGGTACAAGGAAATAAAGTTCACACAAGAGCATAACTCGCGACTCTGTCATTTAACAGTATAAATTTATATTTAGAGGTGGACATCTTAGTGGAAACGCAACATAATCAATTAAATGAAAAAAGAAAAACACAATTAACTGTTTTACCTGATGAAAAAGTGTCATACAGTCAATCAGCCTTACTAGGTTTACAGCACGTCATGGCTATGGATGTCTATGTAGTTCCCTTTCTAATTGCGATGTTAATTGGGTTACAGTCAGGACAAGCAAGTGCATTAATTCAATCTACCTTTATCGCAGCAGGGATTGCTACAATTATCCAAACTCATTTTTGTATGAAGCTACCTATTGCACAAGGTCCATCCTACGTTCCTCTTGGGGCCATCGTTGGGATTTATGCAGCAAGTGGCAGCGGACAGCTTGGCTGGAACACTATCCTAGGAGCTAGCTTAATCGGTGCCATTTTCGTTATTATTTTAGGCTATACTGGGATTTTCAATAAAATCGTCAAAACCTTTATCCCTCCAATTGTTGGAGGAACGATTATCTTTGTTGTTGGTCTTTCTTTAATGCCTGTTGGTTTAAGTGATAATATCTTTAATGGTGCAGGTGCGTCGATTAACCAAAATATCAATTTAGCGCTTATCTCAGCTACAGTCTTAATCATATGTGTAATGCTAGGCTCAATTTTCAATAAAAAAGGACGAATCTTTCGTATCGCCTCAGTTATCATTGCTTTAATTGTGGGTTGTATTGCAGCCAATGTAATGGGTGTCTTAGATTTATCAGCCGTATCACAAGCTAAATGGTTTAGTATGCCACAAATTCCTTTTGCAGATTTCGGCTTCACGTTTAATTTTTCAGCCATTATAACAATGGTGATTATTTATATCGTCTTAATGGCAGAGACAACAGGTACTTGGTTTGCCGTGAGTAATGTTATCGATAAACCATTGACAGATAAACAAATTAATCGAGGAGTTATTGGGGAAGGAATTGGATGTTTCGTGGCTTCATTGCTTGGTTCAACTCCTGTTACTGGATACTCAACAAATGCAGGTGTTATTTCCATCACAGGTATAGCAAGTCGTCGAGTATTTATTGCTGCTGGTGCTTGGTTTATCTTATTTGGTTTCTCTGGTAAATTAGCTGCTCTAATTTCTGCAATTCCTTCAGCAGTAATTGGCGGTATCTTTGTAATCGTCTGTGGTATTATCGCAATTAGTGGTTTACAGGTAATGAAAAATGAAAGAATTGGTGAAAAGGAAATGTATGTAATTGCTGTTCCTGTCATTTTAACATTAGCATTAACGTTACTACCAGATGATTTCCTTTATTCTTTACCAACAACTGTACAATATCTACTGGGTTCACCGATTGCAATAGCAGCTATCGTAGCCATTTTATTAAATAAATTATTACCTACAGTGAAATAATAAACGAAGCACAATTCTTCTTGAAGAGTTGTGCTTTTTTTCTATAAAATTTTCAAAAATTTCTGTCTTCCTATCTATTATTTTGTTATACTAGAGCAAAAAAGTAGGGATTATATGATATATGATGTGATAATCATTGGGGCTGGCTCGATGGGTATGGCAACGGGCTATTATTTAGCAAAGGCAGGAAAAAATGTTCTGATGATTGATGCCCTTAATCCTCCACATGAAGAAGGCAGCCATCATGGAGAAACAAGAATTATTCGCTTTGCCTATGGTGAGGGGGCTAGTTATGTACCTTTTGTCAAAAGAGCAGGTGAATTATGGAGGGAATTAGAAGCTTTATCAAATGAATCCCTATTTCTACAAACAGGGGTTGTGAATGTAGGAGAGCCAAGTCATTCTTTTATTAAAAATGTAAAAGCTAGTGCCGAGCTTTATGACTTAGCACTAGAACAATATTCTGCCGATACAGCTATGAAAAAATGGCCAGGATTATTTGTCCCCGAAAACTTTGTTGCTTGCTTTGAGCCAACTGCTGGTGTTCTTCGTGTAGAGGCCTGCATTCATGCCTATAAAAAATTAGCAATGGAGGCAGGAGCAGCATTACATACGAATGAAAAAGTACAGTCTATTCAAGCGGGAAGCATTGTAAAGGTACAAACCGAAAATAATATTTACGAGTCGAAGCAGTTGATTGTCACTGCTGGTGCTTGGATCACGGAGCTATTACAAACAATGGGCATTCCTATCCCTGTTACACCTACTAGAAAAACCTTTGCTTGGTTTGAAGCAGATGAACAGCTCTATGGTGAAAATGTATTTCCAGCCTATTGTTTTGAATTGGAAGATTCCACATACTATGGATTTCCAAGTATTGATGGTGTTGGACTAAAGCTTGGTCGCCATGATGGTGGCGAGGCAATCAATCCAAATGATCCGCTTCGTCCGTTTGACGAACAGGATTCCATTGACTTACTTAACTTTATTCAGCAATTTATGCCACAGCACGGGGCGTTAAATTATGGAAAAACATGCAAGTATTCTATGACACCAGATGAAGACTTTATTATCGACTTTTTACCTGAGCATCAAAACATTATCGTAGCAGCGGGCTTTTCTGGGCATGGCTTTAAATTCAGCAGTGCAGTTGGTGAAGTACTCACAGAGTTAACACTAAATGGACAAAGCAAGCAGGATTTATCCCTTTTTAAGATAAATCGTTTTAATAAATAAACTTATTTATATATTCATACGAAATGCACTAGAGAGTAGCCTAAACTACTCTCTATAGTTGTTTACCAAAAGGCTAAAGAGCGTTTCTTCATTGACTCTCTGTATTGCTCTGTTGAAATTGGTAATGCTTTATTTGTTTGATAATCCATCACAACGCCATATCTTCGGATAACATCCATTTGATTAATTTCTCCATTATTATACATCTGCTCCACTAGAAGAGGATTTGTCTCTAGCCATCTATGACGATTTTGGCGAATATAGTCGCGTTCTTTTAATGTGGCAGCTATATCTACTTCAAACGCATCGATATCACGATCAATTTCATGGATCACAACACCATAATCAAGCTTCGCACGCTCAATTGAAACATATTCATCAATAACATCCTCTAATACAGCATTTATATCTCGTGCTAACGGGTCCCCTAAGCCCCCTCCACCAGCCGAAGGACGAGTAAAGGAGTCTCCTTTTTTCAGTTCGATATTGGAGAAAATTGTACCTAAAAATGTTTCATCCTTTTTACCTGGGTTTAAAATAGCTCCCTGTGCGATAGAGGGTAAGCCGCCCATAATTCCCCATGTAATAGAGCGTGAGCGATCACAGCAATAGGACATCACGGTTTGGTTAACATTTGTTAAAATGCCTCCCTTCTCGACACCACAACCACCACGGTACTTACCTGGGCCTGCAGAATCTATTATAATTTTGTGCTTTGTTGTAATAACTGGTGACAATCGCTCTTGTCCCTCACATGGCTGTACACTTAGCCCTACTCCAAACACTGGTGAGGTTGTATTAGCACCATCACGATCAATACGCCCCCCATGCCCGCCAGCCATCCAGTCATACCACATAAAATATTCACTACTATCCTGACGCTGATCATACCCACCTATTAATAAATACTCTAAATTAAATGAACATGCGATAGCGCGTTCAGGCATAATGTTTGACCATAATTCGAAGCAAGCATTCATAATTTTCTCAAACGCTCCAGAACAATAGCCAGAGACGGCAACTGGGCTAGGAGCGTTAACGACAGAGTTTTCAGGAAGATAAATTTTCACAACTCTATAGAATCCTGAATTTAGGGGGATATCCGGGAAGAATGTTTTAGTGCCTGCATAAGTACCAGAAAGGGCTGAGCCAAATCCCGCATTTAAAAAGCAGCTTATATAAGGATGAGAGTTACTTAAATCATACGCTATTTCACTCTCAGTAATGGTCATTTTTACATGGATTGGGATAAGGCCATCTCCTACTTGTGGATCCATGTCGATATAGTCCACTGTTTCCCATTGGCCTTTGGGTAAAGCTTTTATTTTCGCTTTCATTAATCGTTCAACATAATTTTGCACCTCTTCAAAGGCCACTAGTACTGTATCTATGCCGTACTTTTCAATCATTTCCTTGAGCTGCTTCTCCCCAACTTTTGCTGCTTCCACCTGAGAACGTAAATCTCCTATCCGCTCTTCTGGTATCCGCATATTCATGACAATGATTTTCACAACATCTGATAAATATTGACCTTTACTATATATGCGTACAGGTGGAATCCGCAATCCTTCTCCGTAATGCTCCTTTGCAGTAATATCAAAGGAACCTGGATTAGAGCCACCGACATCTGCCCAGTGTCCATTCGTTTGCATAAGGGCAATTAATTTTTCATCATGAAATACTGGTAAAATGACACGAACATCGCTAAAATGTGTGCCACCACGATAAGGATCATTCACTAGAAATACATCGCCAGGATGAATATCATCAGCGAAATCCTCTAAGACAGCTTTTGCGGTTAAATGTAATGTCCCGACATGTACTGAAATATCTTGGGTTCCCTGCATTACTGTATTTCCCTGTGCATCACATAATGCACAGCTGAAGTCTCGATTATAGATAACAAACGAATAGCATGTACGCAGCATTTGTTCAGCCATTTGATCAACTAAGTTTACAAAACCGTTTTTTAACACTTCAAATGTTACTGGGTCTAAATTTTGAACCCTATGAGGTGTCTCTAAATTCGTTGTACTCATCACTCAATTCCTCCCTATCGAATATTAGTTCACCGTAATAATGATATTTCTATATGCATCAACCTCTGCTGTAAAACCAGGTGGAATAACAGTCGTTGTGTCGAGTTGATCGATGATGGCTGGACCAGCAAATTGTGTGTAAACTGGTATTTTATCGCGATAGTATACGTTTGTTTCAAAATATTTACCCTCAAAAAAAACAGAGCGAGTTTCCTTGAATGCATCTTCTAAGGAGCCCTCAGGTACATATTGTGGAAAATCAGGCTTTGGTACTGTTCCAATCGCCGTAACACGTAGACCAAAAATTTCAACAGCTTGCTCCTTATCGGAAAATGCAAATTCTCGTTCATGCTCTTGATGAAAGGCTTCTAGTATAACATCTAGAGAAGTTATTTCATCTGCTACAAGTACAGCAAGAGATCGCCATTGCCCCTTATAACGGAGATCTATATAATTCGTCAAGGATGAGGTACTTTCTGCTATCCCTTCCTCTTCTAATAATGTTGCTGCTTCTTTACGTAATGCACCAAATTGCTTTGTCAGCTCTTCTGCAGTTACCTCCTCAAGTTTCTTCACATACGTTTTAGAAATATCATGTCGAACATCTACAAGTAGGCAGCCCATTGCAGCAGCTACACCTGGATGAGTAGGAATAATAACTTTCGGAATGTTTAAATCCTTTGCCAAATAGGCACCATGTAATGGCCCTGCACCACCAAAAGCAACAAGTGCAAAATCTCGTGGATCATAGCCTCTACGAACAGATATTAATCTTACAGCATCGCTCATATTGGCATTTGCAACTTCTATAATTGCGCTTGCTGCTTCCTCTATCGTTTGATTGAAAGCGCTTGCTATTTTTTTCACAGCTTCTCTTGCCGCTTCTTTGTTTAATTGCATCGTACCATCCAATAAATCCACGCCAAGACGCCCTAATACTAAATTTGCATCTGAGTTCGTTGGTTCTGTTCCCCCTCGTCCATAGCAGGCTGGACCTGGAGCTGCACCTGCACTTTGAGGTCCATTACGTAAAGAGCCCCCCTCATCCTTCCATGCAAGGCTACCACCCCCTGCTCCTATTGTTAGTATTTCAATACTTGGAAAACCAATTGGATAACCATATTCTATTGACCATTCCTTTGTAATGCGAATATCACCCTTATACATAAGTGAAATATCTGTACTTGTACCACCCATATCTAAGCCGATTGCATTGTCAAATCCACACAGCTTTGCGATATGCTTACTGGCAATGGCACCAGCTGCTATCCCTGAGCTTGCTAGCCTAGCCGCATAACGTGGAACCGTACTTGAAGTCATGACACCACCACCAGAATGTAACACCAAAATTTCTTCCTCATAGCCCTTTTTCTGCATTTCATTGCTTAACTTACTGATGTATTTACTCATAATTGGTCCGAGAACTGCGTTGATAATCGTAGTGCTCATCCGCTCATGCTCGAAAATTTCAGGAAGTACCTCGCTTGAAATACAAACATAGACATCCGGTAGTTCCTCTTTTAAAATTTTTTTGACTTTCAGCTCATTCTCTCCGTTGACGTAGGCATTGAGGAAGCAAACAGCAATAGACTGTGTACCTCTACGCTTTAATTTCTTGGCTAAAATCCGAACCTCCTCTTCATCAATAGCTTGAATAATGTTCCCTTCATAATCTATGCGTTCTCCTACTTCAAACCGATCTCTCCGCTGAATATAGGGCCTAGCAGTGTCCTTGTACGTATCCCAAATATCTTCCTTCGTCCCACGGCGTATTTCGATAACATCCCTAAAACCCTTTGTCGTTATCAGGGCTGTTTTCGGAAGCTTTCGTTCAATTAAGGCATTCGTTCCAACGGTTGTACCATGAGAAAAAATTTTAATATTCTTCCCATCTAACCCTGCTTTTTCAACACCATGTAAAATTCCTTGCTCTGGATTTGAAGGTGTTGAAGATGTTTTTGTTACAAAAACGTCTCCCGTCTCTTCATTAAAAACAAATACATCCGTAAACGTTCCACCAACATCAATTGCTAAACGACTTTGTGCCATAGTTATACCTTCTTTCGTTTACTTGGTTTGATGAAATACACAAAAATTCTTCATAATAAATCCTCTTTGATGAAGATAATGCCTCAAGTGAATGCCGCTAGATTTCCTCAAAAAATAGCAATCACTATGAGAAAAATCCTAGATCATTACACTGAGGCATATAGAATGTGTTTTTGTTTGGCTGCCATGCTATTAAATTTCAAGATGAGTTAGGTTTTTATTCAACTTTTGTACCAATTGTAATTGTTTTGAAGGTTGTAAAAAATTCCTTCGCCGCCTGCCCCTGCTCACGGGCACCGGTACTTGAGTTTTTCATTCCTCCAAATGGCGCTTGGGGCTCGGCTCCTCCTGTTTCATCGTTCACCTGTACAAGTCCCACTTCACTGCGATTAATAAAATCAAAAGCTTTTGGAATATTAGTAGTATAGATCGAAGCACTTAATCCAAAATCGGAATCATTCGATAAGCGAATCGCCTCTTCATAATCCTTAACCTTTATAACAGCTAGTACGGGGCCAAATATTTCTTCACGGGCAATCGCCATATCATGTGTTACATTTGTAAAAATGGTTGGATCGATGTAATACCCCTCTTTCATACCTTGAGTTGGACCACCACCAAATATAAGCTCAGCTCCATCTAGTTGTGCTTTTTCAATAGCAGCTAAAATAGATTCATATTGCCCCTTTGAGGATACAGGACCCATTGTTACGCCAACCTCTATTTTTTTAGCCTCTTCTATTAACTGCTGGAGCACTTCTTCATAAATCGCTTCCTCAATATACACTCGACTAGTCGCTGTACAACGCTGTCCTGTTTGCTTCATAGCACCTTCTATCGTTAGTTTTGCAGCTTGTTTGATATTCGCATCCGCTAAAATGATGGCTGCATTTTTGCCTCCAAGCTCCAGTTGAATTTTTTTATTCGTTGATCCAGCAGTATCTAAAATACTTTGCCCGACATTATTTGAACCAGTAAATGTAATCGCCTTTACTTCAGGTGCCTCCAATAAAACCTGCCCAACCTTTGAGCCACGACCTTGGACTACATGTAACACGTTTTCTGGTAAACCTGCCCGTTGAAATAATTCTCCTATTAATTTTCCGGTTAAAGCTGCTTCAATAGATGGCTTCCAAACAACTGTATTGCCATATACTAATGCCGGAGCAATCTTCCACAGTGGAATGGCAACAGGAAAATTCCAAGGAGTGATCGCCGCAACTACACCGAGTGGCACACGCATTGTGTATAATATCTTTGATTCATTGGCAGAAGGTAACACCTCACCTACAGCACGCATCCCTTCTTGGGCAAAATAACGCAAAATGGAAGCCCCTCGTTTCACTTCTCCGAGCATTTCACTTTTCGTTTTGCCCATTTCACATGAAGCTATTTCAGCTACTTGATCTATATTTTTTTCAAGCAGATCCGCTGTTAGTCGTAAAACCTCTCCACGTGCTATAGACGATGTATTTTTCCAGCCTTCAAATGCATTATGAGCAGCAGTAACAACTGCTTTCGTTTCATTTAGTGTTAAAAGTTCTACAGTGCCAATACATTGGGTTGGTCTCGCTGGATTAAATTGTTCTCGTACCTCTCTAACAACTGTTGTCATATTACTCCTCCTTTATAAAGTTATTGAATTTATATTTCAACGATAGTTTTACGTATATATTCAAACGTTTCGTCTAATATACGTAGCATTTCGTCCAATTCTACTTTTGATAGAATAAGAGGCGGAGCAAAAACAACTGTATCTTGATCATACGTAACCGTTCGAAGAATTAACCCTCGCTTCATCGTTTCCTGTACAAAAATTGGGCTAAGAGGAGACTCAAACAATTCACCTGTCTCACGGCTTTTGACTAATTCAATTGCCCCAAGCAATCCAAGTGTGCGCACACGTCCAATAAAGCTATACTTTTCCTGCAGCGCTTGGAATCCCTTTAACATTGCATCACCCAGGACCGCTGCATTTTCAACGAGATTTTCACGCTCAACGATTTCAATATTTTTCAAGCCAACTTGACAAGCAAGTGCATGACCGCTGTATGTGTACCCATGCATTAATGTACCCTTGGAAAGCTCACAAAAATCCTGATGAAGTTTTTCTGATATCACCACGCCTCCAAGTTGGGCATAGCCACTCGAAACGCCTTTTGCGAAGCTCATCATATCTGGTACTACACCATAATGCTCCATCCCAAAAAATTTACCTGTACGTCCAAATCCTGTAATGACTTCATCCGCAATCAATAAAATACCGTACTCATCACAAATTTTTCGCACTTCTCTAAAGTAGTCCTTTTGTGGAATATTTACTCCACCTGCTCCTTGCACAGGCTCAGAAATAAATGCAGCCACATTCTCAGGACCTAACGCTTCAATCGTTTCACGTAAATTACGTACCGATTCGCTATAGACATAGTGGAAATCTGGAGCATGTGAATTTGTAAAATCACGAAATGCTTGTAAGCCTGTTGCATTTGTAGCGCCCATTGCTACACCGTGGTAGGAGTGTGTACGTGAAATAATTTTTTGGCGCTTTGGCTGTCCTTTTAATAACCAGTAATGACGTGCTAGTTTAATGGCTGTATCATTCGCCTCTGAGCCGCCTGAAGTGAAAAATACTGTGTTTAAATCTCCCGGAGCTAAAGAAGCAATTTTCGCTGCTAAACGAATAGCCGGTTCATTGCTAAATGTTGCAAAGCAGGAGCTAAATGCTAATGTGGACATTTGCTCTTTCGCGACATCTGCAATTTCTTGACGGCCATGCCCAATATTTACATTCCATAAAGAAGACATCCCATCAATATAGACATTTCCTTCAATATCTTTTAAATAAATGCCAGTTCCTTCTGTAAAAATAACTGCTGGTCCTTGTGTTTGCTGTTGCTCAATTGACGATGTTGGATGTAAAAAATGCTTTTGATCTAATGTTTTTAGCTCTTCCTTTAATTGAATTGCCATCAATACCAACCTCTTTTCGTTTAAAATTTCATACACTTTTTTAATAGCAACTCTCATGCCAACTGTTTATAAAAATTTGCTTTCAGCACAAAAAATAAAAAAAGACATTCTCTTATTCGAAAATGCCTCTTTTCATCTCTTATTTAATGATTAACTTTAATGATGCGGTTCATCATTTTTGTTGCATTACGTTACTAAACACCGTTGCGTTATCACCATTTACTATGCAAAAAAGAAAATTTGATGTAAAAATACATCACTACTCCTTATAAGAAATATGCCTTGTTAATTGGAATTTTTGAATTTTACGTACTAATGTTGACTGATCACAGCCAAGTGATTTGGCTGCCTGCCTAATACTTGGATATTTAGACAATGCCTGCTTAATAATTTGCTTTTCAAAAGCAGCTACTTGCTCCTTTAATGTGCCACTAAACATGGTTGTAACAGCTGATTCCTGTAACTTAGGTAGTTGCTCCGCATTTTCGATATCACGAATATTCGTTGTATTACAATCTAATTCTTGTTGTACTGTATATACTGTTATTTCTGGTTGTGTAGCTAATAAGCAAATTCGTTCCACCATATTTTTAAGCTGACGTATATTTCCTGGCCAATCATAGGACACTAATATTTTCATGGCCGATGACTCAATTGTTCGATGAATCCCGTATTTCTCTCCAATGACAGCTAAAAAATGATGGACTAGTGGAATAATATCCTGACGACGTTGTCTTAATGGTGGAATTTCAATGGGGATAATATTTAAACGATAATATAAATCCTCACGGAAACTACCTTGTCTCACCATTTCTGCCAAATTGCGATTCGTTGCTGCAATGATGCGGACATCAATAGAAATAGGCCTCCCACTACCAATACGTTGAACCTCTGACTCTTGGAGCACACGTAATAATTTTGCCTGTAGTAGCAAAGGCATCTCTCCAATTTCATCTAAAAATACTGTACCACCTGACGCAATTTCAAATAACCCAGCCTTCCCACCTCTAGACGCTCCTGTAAATGCTCCTCCCTCATAGCCAAAAAGCTCGGTTTCTAATAGATTTTCAGGTATTGCACTACAGTTAATCGTTAATATTTGCTTATGGCTACGTCTACTATTTGCATGAATTAGCTTTGTAATTTCTTCTTTACCAACGCCCGATTCACCACCAATTAATACAGTAGAATCTACCTCCGCAATCCTCATCACGCGATTTACAACATCCATCATTGCAGGAGATACAGCGATTAAACTACTTGTTGTCGCCTCTTTATTATGTAATGCTTGTAGCTTATTTTTAAAATTTTCGTTTTGAACCTCTAATTTTTTCACTTCTGTCTCTAGTAATTTTAACTGGGTCATATCACGTGTAATGGCTACTACGTATTGCAACTCACCCTTTTCATCAAATATTGGCTTGCCCGTCACTAAAAAGCATTTTCCATTAATGAACGTTTGCAGTATGGTTACTTTTTCTTTCGATTCGATGACTTTCATGGATATAGAATCACTCATTAATCCTTCAGCTATAGCGTCTTTTGCATATCTTCCCATTAAATTAATACCGACAATTTCGATATCAATATCATTTTGAAATAATATTTTCCCATCGCTATCACATATGGTAATGCCATCTGATATGGAATTTAATACTTTGTTTGATAAAGGATTCATAAAATCAAAATGGCTAAACTGCGTTAATGGTCTAATATTAAATAAGCTACCCTGTGAAGTCTCTAATACATGAATAAAATAGCCTTCTACCTCATATGTTTCTGTCCCTTTACTATACTTTTTTATCATTTTTTCAAGCAGCTCTATTTGGATATCACTTTTTACAATTACTTCCTCATTTTTGACAAGAAAAAAATGTTCATCTTTATGAAGTTCTGTTATCGACATATAGACCACTTCCTCTCAAACTAGAAAATCAATTTCGCCTTGGCGTAATTGTAGCTGCCGCTACGCTTTCGCGCAAAAAATATCTGCCGCTTTGCTTTCGCTACAGATAAACAATTCATTTCTTTGAAAATTCGTGACATCCGCCAGAGGCTTTAGGCCGACACGATGTTGGTCACTCAGGCGTTTTCACAGGATGTGAAGATCTTAGCCGGAGTTCCTCTATTTCAGTAGGTGTTTGGACACCCACTGTAAAAAACCAAAACCACATTCATCTCACCATCTGTAGAGGTGGGGGTTCTGCTGAGTGAAGATAAAATAACTTCATACAAAAAATTCGCTCTCTTTCTACGAGTAATTTGCAAGCCTAAAGGTGCTTATGACCTTTGCTTTGTTACTTGGCTTGCTATCTCGCAGAATGGTCGCGAATTTTTTATATGCTAATATCAATTATGCCTCGGCATAATTGCGTCCGGAAACGGCTTTGTGATTACACAAAGAACCCCTTTCCGTGACATCCACCAGAGGCTTTGGGCCAACAGATGTTTTTTGTGCGAAAGCGAAGTGCTAACGCAGCGGCAGCAACATGATGTTTCGGTGCGAAAGCAAAGTGCTAACGCAGCGGCAGCAACATGATGTTTCTGTGCGAAAGCGAGTGCTAACGCAGCGGCAGCAACATGATGTTTCTGTGCGAAAGCGAGCGCTAACGCAGCGGCAGCAACATGATGTTTCTGTGCGAAAGCGAGTGCTAACGCAGCGGCAGCAACATGATGTCGGTCACTCAGACGTGTGTTGTTGCTGTTGTTGTTGTTGTTGCTGTCGCTTCGCTTTCGCACAGATAAAACCGTGTTGCTGTCGCTTCGCTTTCGCACAGATAAATTGCCACAGGAAGTGGGGGTTCTTAGACTGAGTTCCTCTATTTCAGCGGGAGTTTGGATACCCTCTGAAAAGTAGCTTAAATTCGCATTCATCTCACCATTTATAGAGGTGGGAGACTTCTGTACCTGCCGCTGCCGCTACGCTTACGCGCATAAAACATCTGCCGCTACGCTTTCGGTACTAAAGATATTTGCTGAAAGAAGTTAAATCACTACGATTAGAAACATCACCATATTATTCTACTCTGAGGCTAGCTTTTCCTCTATTTTTTCTTCTGGTCTTGTCGACAGCTTTCGCATAATCATAAACAGTACAACTGAGAGTATTAAAACTAATGTACTTAAATAAAACTGAGAGCGTAATGATTCTATGAGCGCTTGACATAAATAAACAACGGTTAAAATTCCAATTGTGACATAAGAAAGATATGGGAATAACCACATTCTAATCGATAATGGCTCATTTGAAACCTTGTCATAATAACGTCGGAAACGAATTTGGGAAATAGCAATAAAAATATAAACCGCAATCATCAATCCACCAACACAATTACCTAAAAAATAGAAGATAACTTCAGGTGAAATGAAATATAGCATCGCACAGATATACGCCACCACTGTGCTTCCGATAATGGCAGGTACCGGTGCTCCTCGCCGATTTTTAATTTGCGAAAATACTTTCGGCGCATCACCCTGACGTGACATTTCAAGTAACATACGTGAGCTTGTATACAGTGCAGAATTTAAAACTGAGATTAATGAAATAAAAATGACGATTTGTATAATTTGAGCAGCAATAGGAAGCCCTGCTAGCGTTAAAATATTTGCATATGGTGCTGCCAACATTTTTGTATCATTCCAAGGTAAAATTAAAACCATAATAGCTACTGAGCCTACGAAAAATAGCCCTAATCGAAACACAACATTGCGAATGGCACGAACAATATTTTTCGCTGGATTTTCAGACTCTGCTGCTGCAATAGCCGCTACCTCTGCACCGCAAATAGAGAAAATGACAAAAACAATGGCAGTAAAAATTGGGACAATACCATTTGGTGCGAATCCACCGAATTCTGTTAAGATTCCTAATCCCTTTGCCTCATAATTTGGCCAAATGCCTAGGATCATAGCTAGACCAACTACTAAAAATACGAGAATGGCTGAAACTTTAACGAAGGAAAGCCAATATTCGAATTCTCCAAATGATTTTACAGAGTAAATATTGATGATGGTCATTAACAATGTGATGCCGATACTTCCAACCCAAATTGGTATAAACGGGAACCAATTATGCAGCATTCCCCCAATAAGTGCCGCTTCTAGCCCCACAATAAATACCCAACTTGCCCAATATAGCCAGCCCACAGTAAAGCCTGCCCATGGACCAATATACTTCCCTGCATATGAAGCAAATGAACCTAACTCTGCAGAACCATTAGCCTTTTCCCCAAGCACAATTTCTCCTGCCGCCATTTCTCCAACCATTTGCATGATTAAAACGATCAGTAAGCATGCAATTGCATATGAAACGACTGCCGCTGGACCAGTGCTTAAAATGTTTTTCCCTGTACCAACGAATAGCCCTGTACCAATTACCCCTCCAATGGAAATCATTGTAATATGCCGTGTTTTCAGTGATTTTTGCAAAGCTCCCATTAAAGCACCCCTTTAGTGTTTTATGTAGACATTTACTAGCCCCTTTCCTCTAATTCAATGTCTACTGTTTAATGAGCAAATTGGATGCCAACTCTATTCAATTAATCAATTATGCCTCGGCATAATTGCGTCCGGAATCGGCTTTGTGCTTAGGCCTGCGTGAGGGCCGACACGATGTCGGTCATTTCGGTAAAGCCACAGGACGTGGCGTTTTTTACCGATGCAGGTCAGTTAGCCGTTATCGCATGAATGCGATGATTTTGGCTAACATCCTTTATTAACTCCTTTTCGATTCCGTGACATCCGCCAGAGGCTTTGGGCCAACAAATGTTTTTTGTACGAAAGCGTAGTGCTAACGTAGCGGCAGCAACATGATGTTTTTTGTGCGAAAGCGTAGTGTTAACGTAGCGGCAGCAACATGATGTTGGTCACTCAGTCGTTACCAAAGGACGTGGCATTCTTAGACTGAGTTCCTCTATTTCAACAGGTGTTTGGACGCCCTCTGAATAGTAGCTTAAATTCTCATTCATCTCCCCCCACCTATAGAGTCAGGAGACTTCTGTATTTGCCGCTGCCTCTATACTTTCGATACAAAAAAACATTTGCTGAAAGAGGTTAAAAATTTCAAATAATTATCTACCCATATCTTTTATTGTTGTCATTTAAAATGGTTGGTTCATATATGCGATTTCGAATTTTTGATGCAAATGTACATCATTGGTACTTCATTTACATCATCTATCCATATGCTCGATTGAATGAGCTCATAATGTTCATTTCTTCTCTGTACTTCGCTACTGTTCGTCTAGAAATTTGAATACCTTCGCCACTTAATATTTTGGTAATTAGCTGATCCGTTAAAGGTTTTTGTTTATCTTCACCTTCAATCAACTGTTTAAGTCGCTTTTTAATATACATAATCGAATCCATTTTTCCAGAACTATTCATCACACCCTTTGTAAATAACGTTTGTAAAGCATATACGCCGTGGGTGGTTTTTATATATTTTCCACGAACAGCACGACTAATCGTTGACACATGTAACCCTAATATGTCCGCAACATCTTTTAAACGCAAGGGCTTTATAGCCTCAATTCCTTGATGGAAAAAATCCTCTTGTAATTTCACTAGTAATCTAGTTATTTCGTAAAGTGTTTTATCACGTTGCTCAATTCCTTGTATTAATAACAGAGCATCTTTCATTGTGTCTTGGAAATATGTTTTACAGTTTGGATCATTCTTTAATATTTCTACATAATGTTGATCAATTGTAATGGCTGGTACATATCCACGATTCAATTTAATCAACCATTCCTCATCGAATTTTTCAACTTCAATTTCGGGAATGATATATGGAATCGCTTCCAATTTATCTCCTAATAGCACTGGTCGTAAATTTTTTATATAGTCCACAGTATTTTTTACTTCGTGTATGGGTGTTTTGTATTTTTTACTTAATTGTTTGATGGCCTGTGCAGCTACTAACTCTAAATCATCTTGGATAAATTGGTAGGTCAAATTGGGTGCAAGTTCATCTCTATCTACCTGAATAAGTAAATATTCTTTTGTATTCCGTGCCCCTACTCCTACTGGTTCAAATGTTTGAAGTAAGTCCAATAATGCCTCTACATGCAAAATACTTGTTTTAAATTTATCGGCGACCAATTCAACATCCACATCTAAAAATAAACGATCGTCTAAGGATTGAATTAAAAACGTCAAGATTTTTAAATCCATTGAAGAAAGATTTTTATGCAAAGGCACCTGTTCCAATAAAAATCGTTCATAGCTTTCTTTTGCAGCTAGCCCCATCTCAACGAAATTAAACGAATTACGTTTTGGCTCATAATAGCGCGAGGAAAAACTCTTAACGGAATAGCTTGCTAATTGGGAAATTTCCTCATATTGTCTTTTTACCGCTGCGTCAGTAACAACTAATAGAGGATTTTCATTGGCTTTGTCATAAATAAACTGTTCTAACTCATTTGTAGAGTATTGCAGTATTTCTAAATGCTGTACAAGCTGCGCTGATAAAACTTGCATAACCTTTTGTGAAGTTTTTATAGCTATTTGCACGCCCTTACCTCCTTAACAAAATTTTCTACATAGTAACACGTTTATTCTGCATTTTACCATTTTTTAATTAAAAATATTATTTTCTCTTCATTACTTATTCCTCTGCGAAGAAATTTTTAATAATTCAAAAAAATAGATTGACTCCATTCATAGGAAGTCATAAAATACACATATAAAATAATAGTTACCACATTGCGGTAAAATAGGAGGAATGATGAAATGCTTCATTTACCAACGGTGCAATTTACAGAAGAACAGGAACAATTTCGTGTAGAGGTTAGAGCTTTTCTACAGGATGAATTAGCAAAAGGAACCTTCACACCGAAATGTGATTCTTGGTTAAGTGGGGACGATCCTGAGTTTTCTAGATTGATTGGTCAACAAGGTTGGATTGGCTTAACTTGGCCAAAAAAATACGGTGGTCAAGAGCGAAGTACTATTGATCGGTATATTTTAACAGAAGAATTTTTAGCCGTTGGCGCCCCTGTTGCAGCACATTGGTTTGCCGACCGCCAGACAGGTCCTCTTCTTTTACGTTATGGGTCAGAAGAACAGCGTGAATTTTTCTTACCACAGATTGTGAAAGGCGAATGCTACTTTGGCATAGGGTTAAGTGAACCTAATAGTGGCTCTGACCTAGCTTCAGTCACTACACGTGCTGAAAAAGTAGAAGGTGGCTGGATTGTAAATGGGCAAAAAATATGGACGAGTAACGCTCACCTTTGTCATTATATGGTCACTTTAGTACGAACAAGTCCGTTTGATGGGAAAAATAAGCATGCTGGCCTAAGTCAGCTCATCATCGATTTACAAGCACAAGGTGTAACCATTGTTCCCATAAAATATTTAACTGGTGAGCACCATTACAATGAGGTGTTCTTTGATAATGTTTTTGTACCAGACAATATGGTAGTTGGGGAAATCGGTAATGGCTGGGCTCAAGGATTAGCAGAACTTGCCTTTGAGCGTAGTGGCCCAGAGCGAATATTGAGCACATTCCCATTAATTGATGAGCTTATTCAAGAGCTAAAGCGCCAAAATAATTCACAAGGATTAACGCAAGCATCCAAAATTGTTGCTCGTCTTTGGAGTCTAAGAAATCTATCAATTGGTGTGGCTCAGCTTTTAGAATCTGGTAATAGTGAAGACGTCTCTATTCCAGCAGCACTTGTGAAAGCACTTGGGACGAAATTTGAGCAAAGTATTCCTGAAATCACACGTCTAATCATACAGACTTATCCTTCACTTGATGCCGATCGTAAAATTGATCGCTTTATGGCCCAGTCTATTTTACATGCACCCGGCTTTACCATTAGAGGTGGAACTTCAGAGGTATTGTATGGCGTTGTAGCGAAAGGAGTTGTAGCACAATGAGTGAGATGAAAGACATGATTACGGAAGTTGTTGAGCGTATGTTAAAGGAAAATGTCGATAAGGATTTAGTCGATACTGTAGAACAAGGTGATTGGGCACCTGCTTTATGGGAATTATTTGAGGAAAATGGTATGACGGTTGTAGCCGTTACCGAAGAAAATGGCGGTGCAGGGGGCGATATTGAAGATTTATTGAATATTGTTCGATTAACTGGAAAATACGCTGCTCCGATCCCATTTATTGAAACAACCTTTGCGAACTATTTACTGGAGTATTTAAACTTACAGATACTAGAAGGTTTAGCAACATATAGGTTATCTACGAACCAAGTCTTTACGTTAGAGAACGGGACATTAACAGGTGAGGCTCATCATATACCTTGGGCACGTCACGTGAAGCACCTAGTAACACTTGCTTATAGTTCAGAGGGTACACATCTAGTAGAAATAGATTTAAGTCAGGCTGACATTAAACAAGGCACAAATTTAGCAGGCGAACCGCGTGATACTGTGACATTCCAACATGCACTAGTTTCACAAACGTCTTCTGTGTTATCTCCTGACGAAATACACAAATTAACAACACTCTGTACTGCCTTTCAATTAGCCCTGATGACTGGTGCTATTGATAAAATAAATGACTTAACAATTCAATTTACGAAGGAGCGTGAGCAATTCGGTCGACCGATTCATCGGTTCCAGCTTGTTCAGCAGCATATTGTTCACTTAGCAGGTGAAACGGCTCTTGCTTTAGCGGCATTTAATAATGTAACCGAAGCCCTTCTTACAAACAATGAAAATAGTGAGGTTGCATACGCCCGCATTCGTTTTGAAGAAATCATTCAAGCAGTGACAACCATCTCCCACCAAGTCCATGCAGCCATCGGTACAACCCACGAGCATAGTTTGCATCAATTTACACGTAGACTTTGGGCATGGCGCGACGAAGGAGTAAATTCCTCTTATTGGACTAATATTGTAGCATTACAGCTAATGGAAAATAGCGAGGATAGTCTTTGGGCGTATTTGACTACTTCTAATAGTAGTTCCCCATTACTCAAAGTAGAAGGATGAATTTTGCAGTAAGTACATTCAAACCAATAACCTAAAGGGAGTGTTTTTCAATGACTGATTTACTTTTTGAAGTGCGAGATCATATTGCAACCATTACTTTAAATAGACCAGAGGCGTACAATGCTTTCAGTGAAGAAATGATTACTGAGTGGATAAAAGCGCTTGAAATTGTTCGCGATTCTAACGATATTCGAGTTGTCATTGTGAAGGGTAATGGAAAGTCTTTTTGTGCGGGTGGCGATATTAAAGCAATGCAGGCTGGTGAGGGCTTTTTCCAAAGCGAAGAAGATATCTCTTCTACAGGTTTAGCACGAAAAAATTCACTTTGGAAAAAAATTCAGCGTATTCCCCTTCTCCTTGAAGAAATTGATAAACCTGTTATTGCACAGTTGCATGGCTTTGCAATGGGCGCTGGGCTTGATATGGCCTTAATGTGTGATATTCGGATTGCCGCTAAATCTACAAAGATTTCAGAAAGCTATATTAACGTTGCTATCGTGCCTGGTGATGGTGGAGCTTATTATTTACCAAAATTAATTGGTATTGATCAAGCATTAGATATGTTCTGGACTGCTCGTGTACTAACTGCAGATGAGGCAAAGGACAAAGGTGTTGTAACATTTGTTGTGGATGACCATGAGCTAGACGAATACACAATGAATTATGCTAGGGACTTAGCAAGACGTCCAACTACAACACTACAATTCATTAAGCGTGCTGTTTATCAAAGTCAACGCATGGATTTACGTACTGCTCTTGATTATATTTCATCACAAATGGCAATTGTCACAGAGTTGGATGATTTTAAAGAGGGTGTTAGCGCGGTTGTAGAAAAACGTAAGCCTGTTTATAAATGATGTGTGTAGGAGGAGAAAAGATGCAACCTCTTGAAAATATTCGAGTACTGGACTTATCACGCGTTTATGCTGCCCCTGCAGGCTCCATGATGTTGGCAGATTTAGGAGCAGAAGTAATTCGCATTGAACATCCAAATGGCTCCGATAGTATGCGAGATTGGGGACCGTTTGTTCAAGAACAAAGTACGTACTATCTCTGTGCTAACCGAAATAAAAAATCGATCCTACTAGACTTAAAAACAACAGAGGGTAGAGAAAGATTTAAAGATCTTGTCAAAGATGCAGATATCGTACTTGAAAATTTTAAAACTGGGGATATGGCACGAATGGGTCTAAGCTATGAGGAGCTGAAAAAAGTTAACCCACGTCTTATTTATTGTGCAGTCACAGGGTTTGGGCAAACTGGTCCTCTTGCACATGAACCTGGCTTTGACCCAGTTATTCAGGCAATGAGTGGATTAATGCATGTCACCGGCTCCCCTGAGGGTGAAGGAACAAAGGTGGGTGTACCTATTGCAGATATTTTAACGTCTAATTATGTTGTGATTAGTATTTTAGCTGCCTTACGACAACGAGACCTAACTGATCAAGGTCAATTTATTGACTTAGCTTTACTAGATGTCCAAATGAGTAGCTTAGCAAATGTGGCAAGTGCTTATTTAAATACAGGCTTTTCCTCACAGCGTCTTGGGAATCGCCATAATAATGTTGCCCCATATCAAGTATTTCAATGTGCAGATGGTCCCTTAATGATTTGTGTTGGGACAGATGGACAATTTCAAAAGTTTTGCACGATGCTGAAACATGAGGAATGGGCAAAGGATCCGCGCTTTTTATCAAATACTCTTCGTAAGCAGCATGAGGCTGAGCTTGTACAAATGATAGCTAATGTCACAATTACGAAAACTCGGGATGAGTGGATCACATTATTGCAGCGGTATAAAATTCCTGGTGGTCGTGTGAATACGATTGCTGAGGCATTCGCACAACCTCAGTTGATCGCACGTGATATGATTGGTGAACTAGAACACGAACAATATGGGACCATCAAGTTTATAAAAAGCCCATTGAAATTTTCCAATTTAAATATTCAATACAAATTAGCACCACCGTTACTTGGAGAACACACAAACGAATTCCAAAAATCCTCTCTCCTCTAATCAATTTACGCTATAATAGAAGTAATTTTTATCTTATTAAGATAAAAGCTTCAGCAAAAGGGGCAGATTTTCTGATATCCTGTAAATATGATTTTAGTAGGTGTTGAGATGGATCAAGAGATTTTCGAAAAAAACTATACAATGTCATCGCTGCACAAAGCTATTAAAGTATTAAAAGCTTTCACAAAAGATGAACCTAGCCTTTCTCTTACCGAGTTAAGTAAAAAAACAGGGATAAGCATCTCTAGTTTACAGCGCTTCGTTTCTACCTTTGTGTATGAAGGTTTTCTACATAAAGATGAACGTACAAAGCGCTATCAATTGGGGCATTCACTTTTATACTTAGGAAATTTAGTTAAAGAAGAATCAAGTCTAATTATTGTTGCAGAGCCCATTTTAAAAAAATTAAATGAAGAAATTGGCGAGAGTGTTTCCATGAATATAATTGATGGATTGGAAAGACGCTGTATATTAAACTATGATTCAACCTACCCGCTTTCAACAAAGATGTTCGTTGGGGACACTTCTCCCCTTTATGCGGGAGCTTCTTCTAAAGCATTGCTCGCTTTTATGTCAAATGCGGAGGACTATATCGGGAGTATTGAGCTTGAACTAATTTCCGATGAAACCATTCTTTCGAAAGAGCAGCTTTGGGAGGAATTACTGCAAATTCGTAAACAACGATTTGCAAAAAGCAGGAGTGAACGTGTACGAGGTGCATGTTCGCTGTCCGCTCCGATTTTAAATGCTTCCGAGCAAATTATTGCCTCTGTGTCATTGGTCATACCTGAAGTGCGATACAATGACTATGATGAAGATTACCTAATCCACACTATTCAAAGCGTTGGTTTAGAAATTGAAAAACAATTATTTTAAAAAAATCCCGAATGGGCTCATTCGGGATTTTTTTATTTATTTACACGGATTATTTTAAGGAAATCATTCCAATGATTCAATCTTGGCAAATCTACTTGCTGATTATAGGATTGATTTTTTAAGATTACTTTTGTTGCTACATTGCCAAGTGTTTCTAACACTGCTGGTTTATCATCCACATAGACATCTAAGGCAAGCTTCTGAATAATCTCTACTTTTTCTGTATCCTGCATACCACAGAAAAAGTGATTATCTTTGATTGGGAAGCCCTGTGCTACCATCCATGCTCTTGTGCGTGCACAGTACTGCTTTGGACGAGATGTAATGTAATAAATTTCATGTCCCTGCTGTGCTAACAATTGAAGTGTCTCAAGGGCTCCCTCAAAGGAAGGACAGTCTGTAAAATAGATTTCCTCCATGGAGTGATTCCACATTGTCGACCCCTCTGTTTCTGTTAACCCAAACGGTTCATGAATCTCCACCCTTTGCAATGCTTGAAAAACTTCTTGCGGAATATTTTTACCTAATTTTTGATTATAGAGTGAAAAGGCGTGAGCACGTAAATTAATGAGTGTGTCATCAATATCAAAGCCAAATTTCATGTTTATTTTCTTCCTTTCAGGACGCCTTGTTGATAAAGTTTGCCGCGAATGTCTGCTCTTTCTCTAGTTGTTTTGCCAAAACTTCCTCAATAGCTAGCGTGCGCAGTCCCTGGAATTTTTTCACATCGAATTGAGTAAGTGATTCTTTCTTTAACAGCGACGCTAAACAATCTGCATCCTTTAACGCACTGTTAAGACCAAATGCCCCTGTTGGTGTCATCGTGTGAACAGCATCCCCTAGCAAAGCAATACCTTTTGTTCCCCAGCTTTCACAAAGGCTACTGAAAACATCAAGCAAGACAAAGTCATGCCAAGAGGTGATCTGTGTTCTTACTGAGTCTGCTAATTCCGGAAATGCCTCTGGAAGCTGATGGATAAACGGAGTAAAGTCCTGTTTTTTTAATTGTGCAAAACTTCCCTGCTCAATATTCCACCCTATCTGAATAAAGCCACCAACCTGTGTAAACAGTGATAGCTGCTTATCTCCAATTAAGGCCATTTTTATAGACGGCTCCCAGCCATGTGGGGCCAGAATTTTTGCCCAAAGTAAATCAAAGCCATGCTTACGCTTTTGAATATCAATTTGTGCATGCTTACGAATAGTAGAATAACGACCGTCAGCCCCAATAATCAATTGACTACCAATTTCAATAGTCTCCCCATCTTTTCTTGCTACGACGCCTATATACCTACCTGAAGAATCCTTTAGAAGCTGCGTTACTTTAGTATGTAGGGAGCATGAAAAATGAGGAAATTGCCGTGCCTTTTGTAAAATTCCCTGTAATAAATTTGCTTGAGGTACATGAATCCCTAAATGTCCAACAGCTTCATCAGGAAAGATTGTTTTAAAAGCTTTCCCTTCTGCATAATATTCAAGCTTCTCCATACGTAATATGCCGAGTGCTTCGACTGCTTCAAAAAGCTGATGACTTTTCAAAACAGCCTCCCCCTCCTCATTTAAATGCTCGCCACGAAATGCCTGACCAAGTGCTGCATTTTGCTCTAATAATATGACAGAGAGACCTTTCTTGGCTAATAAATAGGACAGTAATGCACCACCTGGCCCTGCGCCTACGATACAAACATCGGCTTGATAATTCACTTGCCCTCACCCTTTTTCGGATAAGCAATAATACGTAAATCCTGCCCAATCTTATCAAAGGATGCAACTTCAACATCCCATGATGCATCCATAATTGAAGGATTTGGACCAGCAAATGGTGTTAAGGATAATTTTCCTCCAAGAACTTTTGGTGCTATATAAATGACATATTTATCAATGGCACCCTGCTGTAAAAAGGAGGCATTTACAGTGCTGCCACCCTCCACTAAAATATCAGTAATACCATATTGATAGAGCTTTTCAAGCATATCATCAATCATAAGGCCCTGTTGATTACGGCGCACTTTCATAACAGTTATACCTTGTTCTTGTAAGGCTGTTATTCTCTCTAAACTTGCATCCTCATCACAAACAATAATCGTGTCAGCTTCTTTCACATCTAGGACATGAGCATGTGCTGGAATGCGGAGTGTGCTATCCATAATGATACGTACCGGATTTTTCCCGTATCCCTCTTGTAACCTTGTTGTCAAAGAAGGATTGTCAGCTATCACCGTGCCAACACCAACTAAAATCCCATCAACTTGATGTCGAATATGATGAACATCCTGACGAGCCGCCTCACCTGTTACCCACTTAGAATGTCCTGTATGAGTCGCGATTTTTCCATCTAATGTCATCGCGTACTTTGAAATGATAAATGGTCGTTTTGTTAACATATTATGAATAAAACGTTCATTTAAGCGTTGAGCCTGTTCCTCTAATACGCCCACAGCTACCTCAATCCCTGCATTACGTAGCAGCTGAATTCCACGTCCAGCAACAGCTGGATTGGGATCTTGCATGGCAACAACAACGCGCTTAACTTCAGACTCCTTCACTAAATTCGCGCAAGGAGGTGTTTTTCCATAATGTGAACATGGCTCAAGTGTTACATAAAGTGTGGCACCTTTCGCATGTTCTCCAGCCATACGAAAAGCATGAACCTCCGCATGTGGTTCACCCGCTTTTCTGTGTAAGCCTGTGCCTACTATTATGCCGTCTTTTACGATTACTGCCCCAACAAGTGGATTAGGATTCGTATTGCCTCTTGCATTAGCGGCTAAATCCAGTGCTAATTGCATATATTTCTCATCTGTCGTCATCGCAGCCAACCTCACTTCTCTTCTCGTATATGTCCAGATTTTTCAACTTTTGTATTTAAATAAAAACTGTTTGTTTCTGTCAGACCTCCCCATAATGGGACATGTCCTTCTGCTGCTAAGCCATGAGCCTGTAATGCTGCAAGCTTTTTCGGATTATTCGTAATAAGCGTAACTGGCTTTGAACGTAGGGCACCTAATACTGTAATTGCTTCTTCATAGGAACGAGTATCGTCTGAGAAGCCTAGTGCATGATTAGCCTCAACTGTATCCAATCCCTCTTCTTGTAATAAATAGGCAAGAGATTTGGAGAATAAACCAATGCCACGCCCCTCATGATCCGCTAAATAAAAAATAGCTCCACAGCCATGCTCCACAATCATTTTCATCGATTCATGTAATTGATAGCCACAGTCACAGCGCTGACTGCCAAAGATGTCACCTGTATGACATATACTATGCATCCGGATTAAAGCATCGTCTGTATGGGTAAAATCACCATAAACAAGAACCGATGATTGTTGTGAGAAAGCTAAATTAGCAGAAGCTAAACCGTCAATGATTTCTTCTTTCGATAAACTTGTATCCAATTTTAGCCAGTTATACCATTGGAAAATGGCTGAAAAATCACCTTGTTTCACCGGTAACTTGACTGGTCCAACTAAGCAAATATTTTCTGTTTTAGAGTGTTGTACAATGATCATTTTATCTTTCACTATATCCATAACTTTTGTTGTAATTGTCATTTTTTCTCCAACCTTCTATTGTTAACAGCTAGTTCATTTCACTAACTGAGCACGTGTATTTTCACATTACTTACATAACGTAACTTAGTTTATAATAATAACTAAAAACTGTCAAATAACTGATCCTATTCTATAGCTAAATATATATAGGAACGAAAACTGCTATAAGACATTTTAATGATATACTAATAGCTTATGGAGATGCTATTTTTTCTGTGCAGGCTAGTCTATAATAAGCTGAGGTAATTGTAATGGAAAGGAAGTTTAGAATGAACTTAGAAAAGAATGTTCAGGTGAAGCAGCCAAAATATCAGCAAATTGCGGTCGATCTTGCTTCAAAAATTGTAGAAAGAAAATATAGTATTGGCGATAAAATTTATGCTAGATCCTCACTTGCAAGTCAATACAATGTATCTGCAGAAACAGCCAGAAGAGCTATCGCAGTTTTACAAGACTTAGAAATTGTAGAGGCTTCTAAAGGCAGTGGTGTCATTATTAAATCATACGAAAAGGCAGCACATTTTGTCCGACAATTTCAGGATGTACAATCTGTCCATGAGCTACAAAGTGAGCTGATGATTAGTATTCAAAAGCAGCATCAAGAATTATTGAACCTACAGGATAAAACGAAACAGCTGATTAGTCGAACAGAACATTTCCGATCCGTCAATCCGTTTATCCCCTATCAATTAGAAATGACTGCCGAAAGTCCTTGTATCCATCAAACAGTACAAGCTTTGAATTTTTGGCAAAATACATCTAGTACGATTGTTGGTATCCGTCGAGGAAATGAATTATTACTATCACCTGGACCATATGTTTCGTTTGAGGAAGGTGATATTATTTACTTTATTGGCAATGATGAAAGTTTCGCTCGTGTTCAGAGCTTTTTATATCCAAATTAAAATCCGCCTAAGCGCTGATATCACAGCGTTCAAGCGGATTTTTTCTTGTTTGTCGATTTGACAAAAGTAACAACTCTTTGTTAGTCTTAAGTTGTTACTTGTTTATTTTTGGGTATCATTATCCTCAAATAGTATTTATCTTCATGCAGCAAATGTTTGTAGCGAAAGTAAAATATCGGCTATAGAATACTCCCACCTCTAAAGGTGATGAGATGCAGATATGAAGATATAGTCTCTGGCAAATGTCACGGAATTTGAGAAAAAAGAATGATGCAGACACTATTCAAAACCGGACAAAATATTTATTTATGTAACAGCACATTTACGCCAAGGCTAAATTATTCATCGAAAGGAGTGGTTCTATGGAAAAAATAAAAGTGGAGCATGTTTCAAAAGTTTTTGGGAAGCATATTCCTCAAGTATTAGAACTCGTCAAACAACAAAAAAGCAAGACTGATATCTTAAAAGAAACAGGTGCAACTGTTGGTGTCTATGATGCAAGCTTTACAGTAAATGAAGGTGAAATTTTCGTCATCATGGGATTATCAGGAAGTGGGAAATCAACACTTATTCGGCTTTTAAACCGACTGATCGAACCAACCAGTGGAAACATTTATATCGATGGAGAAAATATTTCGTCAATGGGTAAAGAAAATTTACGAAATGTCAGAAGGAACAAAATGAGTATGGTTTTTCAAAACTTCGGTTTATTCCCCCATCGTACACTTCTTCAAAATACCGAATATGGCCTTGAAATCAGAGGCATCTCAAAAGAAGAACGTCAAGCAAAAGCGGAACAGGCACTCGCAAATGCTGGCTTACTCGCGTATAAAGACCAATATCCGAATCAATTATCAGGTGGTATGCAACAACGTGTTGGTTTAGCACGCGCACTTGCCAATGATCCTGAAATCTTACTAATGGATGAAGCCTTTTCAGCACTTGATCCATTAATTCGGAAAGAAATGCAAGATGAATTACTCGATTTACAACGAACATTGAAGAAAACCATTTTATTTATCACCCATGATTTAAATGAGGCATTGCGTATTGGAGATCGTATTGCCATTATGAAGGATGGCTCCATTATTCAAATTGGCACAGGGGAAGAAATTTTAACTAATCCAGCAAATGATTATGTCAAAACCTTCGTGGAAGATGTAGATCGTTCTAAAGTATTAACTGCTGAAAATGTTATGGTTCGGCCTGTATATGTCAATGTTGACTTAGATGGTCCTGCTGTAGCTCTTAAGAGAATGCGCCAAGAGGCTGTTAGTTTGCTAATGGCGGTTGACAAAAATCGTCATTTAAAAGGCTATATTACGGCTGATGACGCCCTAGCAGCTGCAAAAAAGCATGAACAAACCGTGCATGCCATTGTTCAATCAGAGGTATTAACCGTTCCACCAGATATGCTATTACAGGACATTTTGGGTTTGATTCATAATTCTCCTACTCCTATTGCAGTTGTAAAAGATGAGCGCTTACTTGGAGTCCTCATTCGTGGTGTTGTCATCGAAGCATTATCAACTAGCGATGAGGAGGCTGTTACACATGAATAATTTTTTAGACAATATTCCAACAATCCCACTTGCTCCATGGGTAGAATCAGCTATGGACTGGTTGACGAGTAATTTTTCAGTGTTATTTAACGCTATTCAAAAATCTGGAAAACTACTCATGAATCAGGTCACTGATTTATTAATAAACATTCCTGCCATTATTCTTATAGTACTTGTCGTCATCTTTGCCTTTTTTATCACGGGCAAGAAATTTGGACTTGCTGCTTTTTCATTCATAGGCCTGCTATTTATTTATAACCAAGGCTTATGGTCACATCTTATGGAAACAACTACACTTGTACTTTTCTCAAGTATTATTTCAATTATTATTGGTATTCCACTTGGCATCCTTATGTCCAAATCGAATGTAGCAGAAAATATTATTAAGCCCATACTTGATTTTATGCAAACAATGCCCGGCTTCGTATATTTAATTCCAGCAGTTGCCTTCTTTGGCATCGGAATTGTACCTGGTGTCTTTGCATCTGTTATTTTTGCATTACCTCCAACAGTACGTATGACAAATCTTGGTATTCGCCAGGTTCCAAAAGAGTTAGTGGAAGCTGCAGATTCCTACGGTAGTACAGCTAGCCAAAAATTATTTAAAGTGGAGATTCCACTCGCAAAATCAACAATCATGGCAGGTATTAACCAAACCGTTATGCTTTCACTATCAATGGTGGTCGTTGCCTCAATGATTGGCGCACCTGGACTTGGTCGTGAAGTATTGACTGCACTACAACGTACACAAGTTGGTAATGGATTTGTAGCAGGTTTGAGTCTAGTAATCTTCGCGATTATTATTGACCGTTTAACACAAAGCTTTAATAAAAAGAAGGCAGCCTAGAAAAACCATAGCAACAATGATGCGTTTTTTAATTTTATAAATAAGAAAGGAAGATTCGATGAAATTGAAAACTTTATCTAAATTAGGAATGGCTTTAGGTCTTGGCTTTATGCTTGCCGCATGTAGTGGCGATGATTCTAACAAGAGCAGTGGAGACTCAAAGGATGTCAACCTTGCCTATGTGGAATGGGATACAGAAATTGCTTCCACAAATGTCGTAGGTCAGGTGCTTGAGGACTTAGGATACAATGTAACATTAACACCACTTGATAATGCTATTATGTGGGAGGCTGTTTCAAAAGGTGAGGCAGATGGAATGGTTGCTGCTTGGCTACCTCATACACATGCCTCTCAATACGAAAAATATAAGGCTGATTTAGATGAGTTAGGTGAAAACCTGGCTGGTGCAAAAATTGGTTTAGTAGTACCAAGTTATATGAATATAAATTCAATCGAGGATTTAGCAAATGAAGCTGACCACACTATAACAGGTATAGAGCCTGGCGCTGGGATCACGGCTGCTACAGAAAAGGCGTTAGAAGAATACGATAACTTATCAGATTGGAATCTAGTAACCTCTTCATCTGGCGCCATGACAACTTCCCTGGCAAAGGCCATTAAAAATAAAGACGAAATTATCGTGACAGGCTGGTCTCCTCACTGGAAATTCGCAAAATATGATCTAAAATATTTAGAGGATCCAAAGGGTGTTTTCGGTGGGGAAGAAACAATTAATACCTTCGTTCGCAAAGGCTTAAAAGAGGATCAACCAGATGTCTATTCTGTCCTAGATAATTTCCATTGGACATCAGAAGATTTAGAAAGTGTAATGCTTGAAGTTATGGATGGCAAAGATCCAAAAGACGCTGCTAAAGACTGGATAGAGAAAAACGCTGATAAAGTAGCTGAATGGACAAAGGATGTAAAAAAATAATATTTTCAAAAAGCACTTCCGTTTAAAGTGGAAGTGCTTTTATTTATGATAATAATTTTAAAAAAATTGCTGCTCCTAGAACCAACGCAATACAGAAAATACGTCTCCAATCCTTTGATTCATTAAAGAATAGCATACCTAGCAATGCTCCTCCCGCCGCTCCGATTCCTGTCCAAATAGCGTAGGCTGTGCCCATCGGTAAAGTTTCCATAGCATATGCAAGACCCGCAAAACTTAGGGTAAATGCAAAAATCAGCAGTGCTAAATTTTTAATGCTCTTAGTATCGTTATATTTGCTAATCATATAAACACCCATCATCTCACAGAGCCCTGCAATCACCAATGCCATCCATGCCATTATTCACTCACCTCTTTATCTTTTGGCTCTCCAGTCACAAGCTTTAAGCCCACCACCCCTGAAAGTAATACGACAATACATACAATTTTAGCTATTTTCCACGGCTCTCCAAATAGCAAGCTATCCGCACACACTGTTCCCGCCGTACCTAAGCCTACAAATACGGCATAAACCGTTCCGACAGGTAAACTTTCCCCAGCTTTAATTAATAAATAAAAGCTCACAAAAATAGCAATGGCTGTACCTATCCATTCAATACTATTTCCCGCATGCTTTAGGCCTATGACCCAACCGACCTCAAAAAAAGCAGCAATGATAACACTTGCCCATTGTTTATTCATAATGAATTCCTCCATATTATTGCTAGACACGGACCAAAGGCTAGCCCAAAGGTTTTAGCTTTATTTTTGTTAAAAGAAATTTACATAAAGGTGTTTTTTTCTCTGGGTGGAGCGTTTTTATTTAGGAGCCGAGCGCTTTTCTTCTCGAGCCGAGCGCTTTTCTCCTCAAGCCGAGCGCTTTTCTCCTCGAGCCGAGCGTTTTTCTTCTCGAGCCGAGCGCTTTTCTTCTCGAGCCGAGCGCTTTTCTTCTCGAGCCGAGCGCTTTTCTCGGTCACCCGAGCGCCTTTCCCCACTACCTGAGCCTTTTTCTCCATGAGCCGAGCATCCTTCTCATACTTAAGTAGATTCGCTCAATTTAGCACACATCCAAATTCCCAGCATTACTAGCATAACCTTATTTTAAGCCAAACAAAAAAAGCCTGAGGAACACTGTCGTAAACAGTATCTCCCAGGCTTTTATCCTTCCGTGTCACAAAACAATTTGTGGTTTTCTCTCGGACCAGACTAGCTAAGCTACGGAACCCTAGAAAACTATCATATATTATTATGCCACTAGTATATCAAACTATTTAGTTACTTTCCACTGAAACATAGCCAACTTTTTCGACTAGTGCTTGTCCCTCCTCTGAAACAATCCAGTCGATAAATTTCTTTACATTCGAATTATCTGTTCCTGCTGTAACCGCATAAAATTCAGATACAAGGGGATATGTACCGTTACGAATATTTTCCCTTGTAGGCGCAATTCCATCAATGGACAATAATTTAATATCCTTGTTATTGACCATTTCCGTGGAATAAAATCGAAACGTGTAGCCAATAGCATTTTTATAATTACGATATTGAGATACCTCATGGATAATGCCCCCCATGCCTGTTGCAACATTTTCAGCAGGTGCTTCCATAATTGGTGTATCCCCCATAAGTTTTTCTAATGCTGTTTGACTTCCGCTATCAGCTGGACGTTGAAAGGCACGAATCGCATCATTTTTACCACCAACTTCCTGCCAATTCGTAATTTTTCCAGCATATATTTGCTGAACTTGCCCCAGTGTTAAGTTTTCAACAGTGTTCTTATGATTAACAAAAAAGACAAACGCCTCTCGTCCAATGGGAATCATATGAAAAGTAAGACCTTGCATCTCAGCCTGTCTTTTTTGGGATTCTGACGGTGCTGCTACAAAAATTAGATCCACATCTCCTGAGATTAAATTTTGATACGCTTCAGGTGTACGGCTTACCATTACTCTACTATCGTAATAAGGATAATCACCCTTTGGATATGTAGCTTCTACAAAGGCAGCATAGAGTGGATACATTGCCGTTGCCCCATCTAAGCGTGGCAAAGGTTCAACGAGCTGTAATGAAGCTTTTGTGTCTAGCTTCATAACCTGATTAGATTCCGTAAATGGTTGATAGGCTGATACATCGATTTCAGCATCAACTGTTGGGATACCCATTTTATAGTAATGTTGAAGAGGCTCAACTAAGGCAAGGCATAGTAAAATTCCCATTACTCCAGCTAGCCAAATCTTACGCTTCTTTGTTGACAACCAATTAAAAATTATACAAATAAAAAGAACAAATAAACTTAGTGGAACGACAACTAGTAACCCTCTAAAATGTATTCCGCCCATTAACAATACATATAGTCCAACTATCCCCGTAAAAAATAATAATCCTAATAACACAAAAAACGTTTGCAGTAATTTCAAAAGCATTTTCCCACCTCCAAAAGTGTAATTTTACACTATATATATTTATAATAGGTTATTTGCGATAGATAGACAACTATTTATTCTGAAAATTATGTTAAAATAAAACTTAAATACATCAAGGAGGTAAGTACATATGGCTATTGAAAAGGTAAAAAAGCATTTAGCACAATGGAATGTGGAACACAAAATACTGGAGCTAGAAGAAAGCTCTGCTACTGTGGAATTGGCGGCACAGGCACTTGGTTGTGAGCCTGAACGTATTGCCAAGTCTTTATCGTTTCTAGTGAACGATGGAGCGGTATTAATCGTTGCCGCTGGGGATGCAAAAATTGACAACGCTAAATTCAAAACTATCTTTGGAACAAAGGCAAAAATGCTAGCAAAAGATGAGGTTCTTGAAAAAATTGGACATGAAGTAGGAGGTGTTTGTCCTTTTGGTGTGAATGATGGTGTCGCTGTTTATTTAGATGAATCTCTTAAACGTTTTACAACAGTATTCCCTGCATGTGGTAGTAGTAATTCTGCCATTGAGCTTACGATTTCTGAATTAGAAGCCTACACTCCTTATCAAGAATGGATAGATGTTTGCAAAGGCTGGAATGAATAATATAATTTTACTAATCGGTGAAACATTAAGGTCGTTTCATCGTTTTTTTTTGCAACCAAATATTATTTCAATATAATACAAAACATTTATAATCTCCTTCTCATCTAATGCCTCTTAAAAAAAGCATAGTTATAATCCAAAATAAAAGAAAAAATTCCTTTTGAAAAGCCCTTTTTTTCTGAAAAAAATATTTTTTCCTTTTGCATATCTAAAAAAAGTCAGTACGCACAACATCTCACTACCCATAAAATAATTTTTCACAAAAAATCTAATAGTTTTACTTTTTAAAAAAAGTGTTATAATCGCCAAGAATTTAAAATTTTTCAACTTTGGAGGTTACTTTATGGTATTACGTGACTTTTTTATTTACTTATCAGAGAACAAATTATTAAATAGCGCTGCGCAAAAATATGGACTAAAAATGGGGGCCCAAAGCGTTGTTGCTGGCACAAGCCTTTCTGAAGTAGTGCAATCTATCAAAGAATTAAATAAAGCTAATATTTCTTGTACAGTTGATAATCTTGGCGAATTCGTATACGAAAAGTCAGAGGCAACGGCTGCAAAAAATAATATTTTAGCTGTAGTTCAGGCTATCCATGATGAACAGCTGGACGCACATATTTCACTCAAGCCTTCACAATTAGGTTTAGATATTGATTATGCATTTTGCTACGAAAACTTAAAAGAAATCGTGGAACTTGCCTATCAATATAATATTTTCGTGAATTTCGATATGGAAAACTACGAGCGTTTACACAGCTCATTTGAATTGCTTGAGGAGTTACATAAGGAATTTGATAACGTAGGTACAGTTATTCAAGCTTACTTCTTTGAGTCAGAGGAAAATATTGAAAAATATAAAAACTTCCGTTTACGTATTGTAAAAGGTGCCTACAAAGAACCTGAAAATGTAGCTTATCAATCAAAAGGTGATATTGATCGTAACTACCTAAAGCTAATTGAATATCATTTATTGCATGGTAAGTTTACATCTATCGCTACACATGATCATAATGTAATTAATCATGTGAAACAATTTGTTAAACAACATAATATTCCAAACGACAAGTTTGAATTCCAAATGCTCTACGGCTTCCGTAAAGAAATGCAACTAGACCTTGCACGCGAAGGCTATAATTTCTGTACATATCTACCATTTGGTAACGATTGGTATGGATACTTTATGCGCCGTTTAGCAGAACGCCCTCAGAATGTAGCGCTTGTTACAAAACAAGTGTTTAATAAAAATACAAACTTGGCTATCGGCATTGGAGCAGCAGCATTTGCACTCGGACGCCTTTCTAAAAAACGAAAATAACACTAATTCAAGCAAGCTATCCATCAATCTGGTAGTTTTATCCCACTTTGAGGAGCCCACCAGTCAGATTGATACTTCTATACCTATCAAAAAAGCGAAAACATCGTTAATCAATGTTTTCGCTTTTCTTATTGAGCTTATAGTTTTTCACACGGTATTGTAAGCTTTGTCGACGTATCCCCAACGCAGCAGCCGTTTTGGAAATATTACCTTGATGAAAGTCTAATGCCTTCGAAATATAGTATTCCTCTACCTCTTTCATGTAGACGTCTAGTGGTCTTATGTCCTGCTGATTTTTGATAACAAATAAATCACTCGTAGAAGCTTCTTTTTCGATTTCTTCACATGCACTTTGAATTTTCCACTTAAAATGGACAGGCAACATATGTGGTTCAACGATGGTTTCATTCGTAATGAGTGAGGTGATTTCATCCAATAGCACTTCTAATTCCTTTAAATTACCTGGCCAGTCATATTTTAAAAAGGTCTCTCGCACCTCATCTGAAAGTCCCTGGATAGATGAACCAAAGCTGTCACGATGCCTTTTGAAATAATCATCAATAAATGGCATAATATCTTCTTTTCGATCTCGTAAAGGTGGCACATAAATTGTGATACCCGAAAATAGTCGGTAAAGCTTTTTGGATAGCTCCTGCTTTTGAATTAAATCAATTGGATCTTTACCAACGCTAGCAATTAAAACATGCTGATGATTTGGATGATTATTGAAAAGCTCAACAATCTTTTCTTGAGCTTCTAGTGATAGGTATTCAATTCGCTCAGCAAAAAAGGTAATTCTTTCCTTTTCAACAATATATTTTTCAAATTGCTTTAACACTGTTTTCTCATCTCGACGGCAAATTAGAGCAATAAACATATCATTTTGCACCTTTAGATCATGATGAATTCCTTCAGCCACCATATCGATACCAGTACCTGATTCTCCGATCAACACAACTGGCATTCTGCTTAGTGCAACAATCTTTGCTTTTTCTATGACATCCTTCATGACTGCCGATACAGCCGTAATAATATCAAATGTTAATGGTGCGCCATACCTTCTTAATGGCTGGTACATCATGTATTCAAGCTGTGTAATATCTCGGGCGAATTCCACAGCTCCCACTAAAATACCCTCATAGTGCAACGGATAAATATTGCTTATGTAGGTCACTTCTTGGTTTTTTTTATTCCAATACGTTTTTTTCACATTCAGCACAGGCGTTTCTGAATTTAAGACCTTATAAATATCACTTTTTTCGATTTCGAAATCAATAATCTCTAAGGCTCGCCTCTCCTCGAACTCATCTTCGTTCACGCCCTCTAATTCTCTCATCTTTTTATTGTATATGAGTAGCTTGCCTTCCGTATCGACAACGCAAATTCCCATATCACCTTTTTCAATAACGTATTTATAAATACTTTGTAGTACATTATTATCCATCTTGCCCTCCTGTATTCCCTTAAGCCTATTCTAACACCAATACGAAAAACAGATGCAATAATTAAAAAAGTTTTAATATTTGAGTTGATTAATGCCAAATAATATTGCATTATATAATTATCACAATCTTATAAGGTGCATAATCATTTGGCACCTTATATCCACGGGAGGAAAATAACATGATTCCATACAAACACGAACCGTTCACAGATTTTTCACAAGAGGCAAACTACAACGCTTATGTAGAGGCTTTAAATAAAGTTGAAAGTTATTTAGGTCAAGACTATCCACTTATTATTGGTGGCGAACGTATTACTACAGAAGATAAAATCGTTTCGTATAACCCTGCTAAGAAAACAGAAGTGATTGGTCGCGTATCAAAAGCGAGCAAAGACTTAGCTGAAAAAGCGATGCAAGCAGCAGATGAAACATTTAAAACTTGGAAAAAAGTAGATCCAGCTATTCGTGCAGATGTACTTTTCAAAGCAGCAGCGATTATTCGTCGTCGTAAACATGAATTCTCTGCACTTTTAACAAAAGAAGCTGGGAAACCATGGGCAGAGGCAGATGCAGACACAGCAGAAGCAATTGACTTCATGGAATACTATGGTCGTCAAATGCTACACATAAAAGATGGCCAACCAGTAGAAAGCCGTCCAGGTGAATACAACCGTTATGACTATATTCCATTAGGGATCGGTATTGTTATTTCTCCTTGGAACTTCCCATTCGCAATCATGGCGGGTACAACAGTGGCTGCTTTAGTAACAGGTAACACAGTGTTATTAAAACCAGCTTCAACAACACCAGTTGTGGCGTATAAATTTATCGAAGTATTAGAAGAAGCAGGTCTTCCAGCAGGTGCAGTGAACTTCGTACCAGGTTCTGGTGCTGAAGTAGGTGACTACTTAGTAGACCATCCAAAAACACGCTTTATCAGCTTCACTGGTTCACGTGATGTTGGCTTACGTATTAACCAACGTGCATCTGTGTTAAACGAAGGGCAAATTTGGATCAAACGTGTCATCGCTGAAATGGGCGGTAAGGATACAATCGTTGTTGATAAAGAAGCTGATTTAGAGCTAGCTGCACAATCGATTGTGAAATCAGCATTTGGCTTCTCAGGTCAAAAATGTTCAGCATGTTCACGCGCGGTGATCGTAGAAGATGTGTATGACCAAGTAGTAGAGCGCGTTGTTGAATTAACAAACGCTTTAACAGTTGGTGACCCAACAGACTTCAGCAACTTTATGGCGACTGTGATTGACCATGCAGCCTTCAATAAAATTACAGAGTACATCGAAATTGGTAAAGGCGAAGGCCGTCTAGTTGCGGGTGGTACAGCAGACGATTCAGTTGGATACTTCGTACAACCAACTGTATTTGCAGACGTAGATCCATCTGCACGTATTATGAAAGAGGAAATCTTCGGACCAGTGGTAGCGATTGCAAAAGCGAATGATTTCGACCAAGCCATTGACATCGCAAACGATACAGAATACGGCTTAACAGGTGCAGTCATCACGAAAAACCGTATGAACCTAGAAAAAGCTCGTCAAGAATTCCATGTCGGAAATCTTTACTTCAACCGTGGCTGTACAGGTGCCATCGTTGGCTACCAACCATTCGGCGGCTTCAACATGTCAGGTACAGACTCAAAAGCTGGTGGCCCAGACTACCTACAGCTTCATATGCAAGCGAAAACAACTTCAGAAATGCTTTAATTAACTACAGAGAATAACGCATATATAATAGAAGAAACTCTTAATTATTAAAATCCCTAACAGTCTCAAAAACTAGCTGTTAGGGATTTTTTACATGCTTTATTTATTATTTGTAGTGCCCTTTCTTCCGTATGTCATAAAGCGCCATAACTTTTCAAACGGACCCATTTTAAAGAATTTAAACCAAATAACGCTAAAGATTATTTGAATCACAAAGACTAGGCTCGCTATTAGCACGATATCCGAGGGTGAAACAACCTCTAATCCCATTAAAGATATAATCGCTAGTCCAATAAAGCTTTGAGCTAAATAATTGGTAAACGCCATTTGTCCAACTCTGCCAATGGGTTGAAGAAATTTAGCAATTTTTTTGTTCTCTAAAATAGTAAACAAACAAGCTAAATAAAAATAAGTGGTTGGAATGACACCTAAGCCTATTAGTAATGATAGATTTTCATTATCCCCTTGAGATGCAAACCAAATACATATCGAGATTCCTATAAAGAAAGGGAATGTTATAAATTGTACCCATTTTATTTGTTTGGAATAGTCACTTACATGATTAATCCACCCTGCTTTTGCTACTAAAAAACCAGTTAAAAACATAATAAAAATAGTCACTGCATCATTTCCAACTAGACTAAATGCTGTTGATAGAGCACCGTTATTCGGCATAAAAATTTGTCCCAGAATACCAAGCACATGAATAGTTATAAACGCAAAGAGCCATTTACCAATCGTTGCAACCTTTGCATTATAAAAAGGTAATAAAAAGAAACCTATTACGGCATAAATGGCAAGAATCGAACCCCAGAAAATAAAAATATGAATAATGCCTATTAAAAGCAAGGCTAATAAACGTCTTGCAAAACGCCATTTTGGTTTATCACCTCGAGCTTCTGCACGAGAAGCAAAAATATAAAAGCCTACACCAAACAGGAAGGAAAAAATTGAAAAGAATTTCTTCTCAATAAACATATCGATTAGTCTATCGATTAGACCATTTATTCCACTATAGTCAGGCATCGGTCCTCCCTCTATAATTAACTGATAGGCAGCCACATTAATAAATAAAATACCAAACAGTGCTAATCCTCGAATAATATCTAAGGAAACTATTCTTTCTTTTTGTGTAACAGATGAATTCATACAGTAAAACTCCTTATCTTTCAAACTTTTTTAGAGCCGAATTGAATCGACAGCAGGATTTGCTTGTACCCCTTAATCTTATTGTGCTATTGCTATCATAGCTTTCCATCCTTACATCTATTTTTTTTAAAGCTTACAGTAACCTTACAAATTATTTTTCGGTATTACCTTCATTTTTTCACCTTTACTAGTTTTAAATCCCCTTTTTCAATTCAAAATTTCATATTTTATAATAACTATTTCTTTTAGAAAGGGGTTTGACGATGAACAGACAGCGCAAGCTCGATTTTTGTTACCCAGGCTATAAATATTGTGGACCAGGTTGTTCAGGACCAGGTGCACCAACGAATGCTGTAGATGCATGTTGTAAGCAACATGATGAATGCTATGCTCGATACGGTCGTACAAAACATTGTGACGAATTGTTTCAAAACTGCTTACGGCCTTATATGCAGACAAATGATAAAATGGCTAGAGATGCTAAATTATTTTACAATATTTTCGAGGTACGTAATCGCTTCTTTTAACATGAAAAAGCTCACATTGTATTTCTACACTGTGAGCTCATGTTGTTGAAATACTATTATGTCAATGAAATCAAGGTGACAAATTAAAAAGTAATAGCCCTTTTTCAAAACGAGGGGGTTGATCGTATTTTCTTCTGGTATTTTACACAAATGTAAAGTGATAAATTGAAATCTTAGCCATCACTATATTGCTAAAAATGGAGTTTAGGTAACATTTCCCTATACAAAAGCAGTGTTAGCAATAAGTGGCTTTATGTATCGTTACAAAGTAGTTTTATGCACAAAATGTAGGTTGACAGCTATAGAATTTATCACTATTCTATCCATTTAATGATTTTTGAAGGAAGAGAATATTTAAAGTTCTCCACTATTGTTGATTGGAGTGCAAGGCTACTCGACTCCCGTGGGATAGCGAGACAGACGAGACCCTGCACGGAGCGTCAGCGCAGGAAGCGGCTCGTCGCTCGCCCACAGGAAGCTTTGCTCTGTGCGAAAGCGAAGCGTCAGCAACAAAGCGAGTAGCCTGGAACGGAAATCACCTTCATTTTGGCTAAATATTCATAAAGAGTCCCTTGTCCATTTAGTTTTTCAACACTATGAGCTCACATTGTATTTCTACACTGTGAGCTTTTTCAACCAGTTATAATTTAGTATAAACTGTGTATTTTCTTGGATTTGTAATGCCAGCTTAGTGACTAAATGATACGGGTATGGTTATCAATATCACCATTCCAGCAAGGCTTCATATTCAATCAAGTTTGCTAACCCTTCTCCTCGATAATTCGGGTCAGTTACAATATATCCACCTCTGCATATCGCATTGATTTAAAAACGGAAACCGCTTCACTAATCATTTTACCTTCATGCTGAAGACAAAAGCCAAAACCATTTTCAAGAAAATTACAAGTTATATCCTAATTTTCTTGATAGTATTGATTAGTAAATTCTATACTATGATCAATATATTGCTGATTAATCTTAGAGCATTCAAAATCTATTGAATGACGTTTCTCCCTCACATTATAAACATTCTTATCAAAGCAAAATTAATGTGAAGCGTTTGTTGTGTTCATGCGATTCTTGTAGCAGCGGTACAATTTTACTTACAATTGATCAGAGGAATCGCCATTTCCCGATTATGTCTGAATTAGTATTGAATGATAGTTTGCATTGTCAGAATAAATGTTACCTTCTATTATCTGTTCAAGTACACTGTAGACGAATGTCGGTGCCACTTTAATAGTCTCTCTTATCACCCAAAAATCATCTACTTTTACCTTTATCATTTCCTTTGCCCCAATCTTATTATTATAATGTATATTGTAAATAGTAGAACTGTTGTTTACTACTGAAAATGCGTCTAGTATAAAACATTTGAAGGGACTGAATTATGCGCAGATAGCAATATTTTTCATCCAAACAAAATGAAAAACTTGGAGGTAAAAGTATTGATAGAACAAATTGTCACAAAAAGACTGTTTTTAAGAAAAATGAAATTAGAGGATGCCAATAATTTATTTCAAATTTGGTCAGATCCAGACGTAACAAAATATATGAATATTATTAATTTAACGGATGTTAAACAGGCACAAGAGATGATTACCCTACTTGATGAATTAGCGAAAGAACAAAAAGCCATTCGTTTTTCAATTATTGAAAAAACATCCCTTAAGATTATAGGCTCTTGTGGATTTAATTCATTTAATAAGGAGAACAATACCGCAGAAATTGGCTATGAGCTTGCGAAAGCTTATTGGGGAAAGGGTTTTGCGCAGGAAAGTATTACAGCTTTAATTCATTATGCCTTTACGACTTTGAACATAAAAAAAATTGAAGCAAAAGTTGAGTCTGCAAATAAGAATTCTATAAAAGTATTAGAGAAGTTAAATTTCAGTTATGTAGGAACATCGTCCGAAGCTGAAACATCGGATGATACTAGTCTTTATGCTTTAATACAATAAATTCGTAAGGCCAAGAATCACCATTCTTGGCCTTTTTTTCTTACTTAATCGGTATCCAAATTTCAGAATAACAATCAGGACTAAATGGATCCTGTTCAGAATACACTTCAAGTTCTGCAGATGCTATCGGTTCGTAAGGATTAGATGGGAACCATTCAGAATATATTTGTTTCCAAGTATTCTGCATGGCATCTGGCATTGGACCATGCACTTCAAAGACAACCCATTTAGATGCTGGTATGTCCATTGCCAGTAAATTATCTGGTACATCTCCTATATGATCAGCGGCAATCCAATAATCGATCAGGCTATTCTGTGCATAGTTTGAATCAGGAACACAAACGCCAAGTACACCCTTAATTTCTCCATTATTTAATTGAATTAACTGCTTATCAAAGTCTTTACTGTTCATTTCATTCCAAAATTGAGGAATCTCTCTCGTATTTTCACCACTTTGACAATTATAAGTTCTTTTTACCCCTACTACTTGAAATGCTTCTTTTTCTTCAATTCTATACTTCATTGGTTCTGCTCCTTTCAGGCTTACCTGGATGACCAGGCGATTGTATGATTGTAATGGACCTTGCTTCTTTCTAGCTTCACTAGGCGTTACATGATGTTGCTTGCGAAATGCCTTTGTGAAAGCTTCAGGAGAGTCATAGCCATATTTGTAGGCGAGATCGATTATTTTTTCATCAGTATTCAGTAACTCTTGCGCAGCCAATGTTAATCTTCTACGTCTTATATACTCTGCAATGGACATATCCGTTAAAATTGAGAAAGTCCGTTGAAAATGAAAGACTGAAGAATGAACCTCTTGTGCAATTTGCTCCATAGTAATATCCTCTAATAAATGCACTTCGATATAATTGATTGCTTTTTGAATCGACTCAATCCAACTCATTGCTCTCACTCCTTGTATATAGATTAACGAAACGACAGTATTTAATCCTGTTTTTTTATGCTTTCTTTGGACAGATTCATTCATACTCTTTAAAGAAATGTTTACTAAATAAATTCTTATTGATATCCAGTTATTGGAGGATAAGGTATGATCATTCTTAAGACTATATCAACAAATAGTTATCACTTAATTTGGGGATTCCTAATAGCATTTCTAAACAATAAATTATGAGTATCAGTATGTAAAATAATCGTAACAAAAAGTCACGCTCTTATGAACATGACTTAATATTTCTTTATAGTTTTTTGGTATTATTAATATTCGTTTCTAGTTATGCATTGCTTCAAAGCTTTATTTTTTCAATGGCTGCTTCATATATCGATTCATTTTTGATTTTTATATATTGATTTTTCGCTGCTTTGCAATAGCCTTCCTTTTCTAAAAATTCCTTTAAGGCCGATTTCCTGGGAAATATTTTTTCCATTACACTTTGTACTTCTTCAAGTTCATCTATTCTTTTAGTAACTGATAGCATAAAAATTTTTGACAAAAGACATTCTCCTTTCAATTAGTTAAGAAACGTATTATTTATAAATAATTAGAGCTGAATGTATAACAGTCTGCTCTCCAATGTATAAAGTATTATATTTAATATCGATTATCAGATATTCACTTAAATCTAAAAGTGCGTTATTAATATCATTTTCAAAACGTACAATATCATTATTTTGGATTGTTACTACTTGAGTCGCTTGCACCATATATTTTCCTCCCCCTCTATTTATATTAAATTAAAAGGAAAGATTTGTCACAAAAATAATAAAACTAATCAAACGGAAGGAAGTGCTAGAGCGAAAAAGCTCTAACACTTCCTTTTAGTACATTCTTAAATATTCTTCATGTTCCCAGTTATGGACACGTGTACGATATTTATTCCATTCTAGTTCTTTAGCAGTTGTGAATTTTTCTAAAATATGGTCTCCAAGTGCCTCACGTACAATATGATCCATTTCTAATTCAATTAGAGCAAATTCCAATGATGATGGTAAACTATCAATACCATTTAATTCACGTTCATTTCGAGACATTTTATAAATATTTTGATCAACAGCGTCTGGAGGTGTTAAATTATTGCGAATCCCATCGAGCCCCGATGCTAAAATAACGGCCATCGCTAAATATGGGTTTGCTGCAGGATCAACAGAACGAAGCTCAATGCGTGTCGAGAGGCCTCTTGCAGCCGGAATGCGAATGAGTGGTGAACGATTTTGAGCAGACCATGCTATATAACAAGGAGCCTCATAACCAGGCACTAAACGTTTGTAGGAATTAACTAGCGGATTTGTGACTGCAGTAAAGCCATGGACGTGCTTAATAATGCCAGCCATAAAGCTACGTGCTGTTTGGCTTAATTGCAGTTCTGCATTTTCGTCATAAAAGGCATTTTTACTTCCCTCAAATAAAGATAGATTGAAATGCATTCCAGAGCCGTTAACACCATATAATGGCTTTGGCATAAAGGTTGCGTGTAAACCATGCTGTGCTGCAATAGTTTTTACAACAAGTTTAAATGTTTGAATATTATCACATGCTTCAATTGCATTAGCATACTTAAAGTCAATTTCATGCTGTCCAGGCGCCACCTCATGATGTGATGCTTCAATCTCGAAGCCCATTCCTTCTAGCTCTAATACAATATCACGACGACAATTTTCACCTAGATCTGTTGGTGCTAAGTCAAAATAGCCGCCACTATCATTTAATTCGAGTGTTGGATGCCCTTTTTCATCAAGCTTAAATAAGAAAAACTCAGGCTCTGGTCCTAAATTAAATGAAGTAAAACCAAGCTCCTCCATCTCTTTTAATACTCTCTTTAGGTTAGAACGTGGATCACCTTCAAACGGTGTACCATCAGGTCTTGTGATATCACAAATAAAGCGCGCTACCCTGCCCTTTTCAGCTGTCCAAGGAAAAATGACAAAGGTATTAAAATCTGGACGTAAATACATATCTGATTCTTCGATACGTACAAAGCCCTCAATGGATGAACCATCGAACATCACTTTATTGTCCAATGCTTTTTCTAATTGACTTACAGGAATTTCAACATTTTTAATTGTTCCTAATATATCTGTAAATTGTAGGCGAATAAATTTCACATTTTCTACTTCCACTTGGCGTATAATATCTTCTTTCGTATAATGTTTCATTTCCCACCACTCCAATGTAATTTTAATTAACATTCATTATTAATAACTGCTTTTAAATTACATTATAAAAGAAAAAAAAGCAATACACATGTAAACTTTTATTACATTGTTTTTTTCGAAGATATTTATCTTTTTTATAGATATAAAGAGCCCTCATTTAAGATTCCTTTTACATATGAACGAAAGCTTTACAACAAAGATTTTCATAATCTGTTTTATAGAATTTAAATAAGAAATAATATTTCCGTATTTTATATCACAATAGTCTTGTATAATGCCATATTTATTGGTAAATTTATAGCAAATTAGAATTTCTATATTGTTCATCAGCCAAGTAAATAAGGCGTATATAATATAGTTATAATGAAACTTAAAATTCCTAAAAATCTTCTATAAAAGATACATAAGGCGGTGAATGTAAGAAGTATGTCAGTACTAATTATTGGCGGCGTAAATAATGATGTATTGCGTCTACAAAAATATTTTCATCGTATAGACATCAAAGATATTCATTGCTTTACCTCCCCTGATGCAGCAATGAATTATTTAATAGATTCTTTGAAAGAAGAGCTGGAATTAATTATTCTCGATGCAAAATTAACACTTAAAAATTGCGAAGAAATATGTCAGCAAATTAATCGTTTAATAAACTGGATTGATGTCCCAATCCTTCTTGCTACTACTTATGAAAAAACAATTACGATTGATAGAGTTTTTGAGGCCGGAATATTTGATTTTATTTTAAAGCCATTTGATTTCACACAATTTAAAACTCGAATTCAAGTAGCCACAAAATATCAAAATGAAGCAAAACTTCGAAGGCAGCAAGAAAGCATGATTCAAAAAGACTTAATCGTCGCAAAAAAGTTTCAAAAAAACGCTTTATCACCACCATTAAATCTCGAGTACATCCAGATTGATGGGCTTTATGTTACATCCAATACATTAGGAGGTGACATGTACTGTTGGTTCAAGATTAATGAACATTTGACGGCTATTCTTTTATATGATGCTATGGGGCATGGCATCGCCGCATCACTTGTTACCATGTCCGTTCGATCTCTGTTAAAAGGCATGATTACAAAATTAATCGATCCTGTAACAGTTATTCGGGAGCTGAATCGTCAAATTTACGAGCTTTTTTCTGATGAAGATATGGACCGTTTTTTAATGACGGCTATCTACATACTAATTGATACAAAAAATGGAACATTACACTATGTGAATGCAGCCCATCCAGCTGGTTTTTTATTTGGAAAGTACGGAGAGACAGTATTTCTCCAAGCGAACACACCCATTCTTGGTCTATTTCCTACAATTCCTATCATAAAAAAAACAATTCCTTTATCTGGCTGGCATCGCATTATACTTTATACGGATGGATTATTGACATTAAATAAACAACACAATATCGATATGGATTTTTTCCATTCCTATGCCTCACAAGAAAATAGCTATGCCTTACAAAAATTTTCTCAAAAATACAATTTATTCGACAATGATCACAGCGATGATATAACAGTAGTTTCAATAACAATTACATTACAGGGTAGGTGATTGGTGATGAAATTCACGCTCAATGTAAATCCTGATACACAAGCTATAGCATTCGTAGACCAAGTTATGGACAATTATGCAAATGTTTATAATCTACCTTATAAAAAAGAATTACGCTTTGTTGTACATGAATTAGTTATAAATGCTGTTGAAGCAATGGGGAAAATTGATGCATGCTCAGAAAAGGAAATTCAAATACATGTATACCAATCCAATGAAGAAATAAAAGTAACTGTTACAGATGAGGCAAAAGGGATAGCTGAAAATGATTGGGATAAGGTTCTTCAATACGATTTAAATGAACTTGATTATTCAGATCGTGGGCGTGGTTTATTTTTTGTTAAAAATATGGTTGACGATATTTGGTTTGAGCATATTTCGGAAACAAAATTTTTAGTTGGTATCTCAAAAAAAATATATATAAATGAAGGGCTTTGATGAATCTTTAAACATTACTCAACTCTGGAATAAGATTCAACATCACACCCTATAAACGTATAATTGGGAGGAGTTTTAATGAGAGTGTCAATCCGAAAAAAAATAAGCCTGCTAATCTTTAGTTGTATATTACTACTTACCTCACTTTTAGCAGGAATAAATTATTATGTTGCGAAAAAAAATCTTTTAGAAAGCGCTAATACTAAGCTACTATCAGATATTCAGGTAAGCTATGAATATTTAAATGCAAAATTCCCTGGAGATTGGTCCATCAAAAATAATCAATTATATAAAGGCGATGTCAATATGGTTGAGAATTTTGAAATCGCTGATAAAGTCGGAGAGCTAACAAACGGTAATGCTGTATCAATCTTCCAAAAAGATACACGAATTAGTACTAATATAGTTGAAAACGGACAGCGTGCCTTAAATACGAAAGTATCTGACGAAGTTGCCACTGTAGTATTAGGAGAAAAAAAACGTTTTATTGGTTCAGCCAGTGTTTTAGGAAGCATGCACCAGGGAGCCTATGACCCTATTTTAGATAGCAAAGGAGATGTAATAGGCGTATGGGCAACAGCCGTTCCAACAGCTCCTTATATAAGCATTGCAACAAAATCTGCCCTTGAAAATATAGCCGTTTCCTTAGGGATTGCCATTCTATTAATTGTTGGTATTAGTTGGTTTTTACAACGACAAATCATTAATCCAATTAATATCCTAAGTTCCAATGCCCAAGAGCTTGCAGATTTAAATTTGAATGTAAAATTATTAAATCCTAAAGGCAAAGATGAGATAGCAGATTTAGCACAAGCATTTAGTAATATGAAAGACCGTTTAACAAAAACGATAACAATTGTGGCTGGCAGCGCTAATCAGATCGCTAACTCTTCCCACTCATTGGCTGAATCATCACACCAAACAAGCGAGGCTTCTAATCAAATTGCATTAACGATGAATGAAATTGCAGTTGGAACAACAACACAATCCGATCAAGCTGAGCAAATTGTAACAATGATGCAAAAAACAATCGAAGAAGCATCGAGTAGTTTACAAAAAGCTGAAATGACCTTGACTAGTGCCATAGAATCATCGAAAATTGCACGTAAAGGAGAAGAAGCGATTAATGAAGCAATTAAGCATTTAAGTGCTGTAACGCAAACAGTCTCTTATGCAACAGACTCTATTCAAAAACTAGGTAAACGCTCTGAAGAAATTGGTGGTATTATCACCGTGATTACAGGTATTGCAGAGCAAACAAATTTACTTGCCCTTAACGCAGCCATTGAAGCTGCACGCGCAGGAGATCAAGGAAAAGGCTTTGCGGTTGTTGCCTCTGAGGTACGTCAGTTAGCCGAGCAATCAAGCCTGGCATCCGGACAAATTACAAATCTTATAAATGATATTCAAGCCGAAACATCAGTAACAGTTCGTACAATGGAAAGTAATCTACTTGCGGTAGAGGAGCAAGTAACAATTATCAACAAGGGAGGAACTGCCTTAAAAGAGATAGTGGAGAAGGTTGTAGAAACGGAAAAAGGTGTTGAACAAATGAAGTCTGCATTTTCGCATGTCAATGATAACTCCTTAGGTGTTCAACAAGCTATTCATGACATTTCTCGCATCATTGAAGACGCTGCGGCTGCAACAGAGGAAATCGCCGCTACCTCCGAGGAGCAATATGCAACCGTAGCTGAGATAACACAAAACTCAGATGAATTAGCAACAATTGCTGATAAATTACAAAACGAAGTCAATAAATTTAAGTTTTAATTAAGGCTTAACATGATACTATGTGTGTTAGAATCAGTGGGAGTTTATTAAAACAATTTGCTTATACGGACATTCACGACTCCCACAATGCCAAATATAAATTATTCGATAAACATGAAAAGGAAAGTGGAGGCGCTATAGTATGAATCAGAAGAAAATTGCGATGGATGTTGGCACAAAGGCTGATTATATCTTAATTGCATTTACTGGCGATTTAGAATACGGGCTGATTGAGGATATAAAAAAAGATCTTCAATCGCTTAATTTAGAAACAAAGCATGGCTATATTATCGATATGCAAAAAGTAACTAATATTGATAGTACTGGCTTTGGAATGATTGTCAACTTTGCCAAAAAAGTATCTTTAAAAGAAAAGAAAATCGCCATTATTGTCGTCGATGATTTCATCCGCAACTTATTCGCTATTTCACAGGTTGATAAAGTTTTTCCTATTACAAACAGCGAAGAGCAAGCAAGAAAGATGATTAAAGAAGACTGGTTAGGAGAATTATCACTTAACGAATATTAACCCTATCGTTGCCCCCATTATTACAATAGGGTGTATTCCTGAGAATGGAATACACCCCTGCTTTTTTAATATTGTAAAAGCATATTTAGTAAAACAACAAGAATAACTATCGGTACTACAATTAACATTAATAATCGATATGTAGAATAGTACCCCTGCCCCATCTGACTTCCCATCAGTAATTCCTTCTTCACAAATTCTTTATCGGCTATATGTGCAATAAAGAAAGCTATTAATAAATTTCCTAATGGAAGCATTAAATTCGATACTAGAAAATCTGTCGTATCAAAAATTGTTTTCCCGAAGAATGATACATCAGCTAAGGTACTAGATGACAGTGCTGCTGGAATTGCAGCAATAAAGACTACCATACCTAATAATAGTGTTAATGCTGAGCGAGACATTCGCCCCTTTTCTATAAATGCTGCCACGATAATTTCATATAAACTGAAGGAAGATGTTAACGTTGCAAATAAAAATAGTAATAAAAACAACGCTAAGAATACTTCACCAAATGGCATTTGGCTAAATGCTGTCGGTAGCACCATAAACAGTAAGCCTGGTCCAGAAGCTGGCTCTAAATCAAAGGCAAATACCACCGGGAAAATCGCTAATCCTGCTAAAAACGATACAAGTACCGTTAAAAGAACAACTGAGCCCGCCGAGTTAGGTAAGCTTACATCCTTCTTTAAATAGGAGCTGTAGGTCACAAGACAGGAAAATCCTACTGCTAAGCCAAAGAAGGATTGTCCTAACGCTTCTAAAATAGCCTTTCCCGTAATATTAGAGAAGTCTGGCCATAAGAAAAATTTCACACCCTCCATTGCCCCGTCTAATGTTACTGCTCGGACAACAAGTACAATAAACATAATAAACAATAGTGGCATCATAAACTTATTGGCCTTTTCTATACCATTTTGTACACCAAGAGATATCACTAGTACATTAGCTAGCGTAAATAACCCTAAACCAAGTAATGTAATCCAAGGCGTACCTATAATCTTTCCAAATAGTTCACTAGGGTTATTAGCGGGATCAATAACTGTTCCAGCCACACCAAGACCACTATAAATAAAAATCCAACCACCCACAACACTATAAAAAGTTAATAATAAAAAACAACCCAGTACACCCATGCGGCCAATCCATGCCCAGCCTGGCTTCGTTGGTGCCACTTTTTTATAGGCAGTGACCGCCTCAGATTGGGTGCCACGACCTAACACATATTCTGATAATAGCATCGGTAAACCAATTAACAACGTAAATAGAACAAAGACTAGGAAAAATGCTCCCCCACCACTTTGACCAGTAACATATGGAAGCTTCCAAATTGCCCCTAATCCGATTGCTGCACCTGCTGATGCCAAAATAAAGCCTAGTTTACTAGACCATTGTCCCTTTTTCTCACTCATCTCTTCAAACTCCTCTAGCATTTCTAAACTCTTTCTTAATTCTACATGAAATTACTGGGCTCGACTAGATTAAGTTCATTTGATGAATCTATCCATTATTTCAAAGATTCTATCCTTCACTTTCGCATTTCTATCCATTACTTCAAGCGTTCTATCCCTCACTTTCGCATTTCTATCCATAAAAAAACCTCGAGCCTATGAAATCACTCGAGGTTATATATAATCTTATTTTGTTAAATACATATGACGCTGTCGATCAATCCATTTGCGCATAGTTGTAAATAATAAAGCCATGATAACAGTTAATAAAATACCTTTGACAATATTAAATGGCAAGATTCCAGCCACAATCATTGTATATAATGAATCCCCTACAACAGGCTCCATCCCTAAAAAGTACGTGTACATCGGTAAAAATACAGCATAGTTAAGAACACTCATACCAACCGCCATAACGATTGTTCCTGCTGCCAAGCCCCCAATAAGACCCCCAATGTTTTTAAAACGCTTAAAAATAAAGGATACTGGTAAAATAAATAAAATACCTGTTGTGAAGTTAGCGATATGTCCTACTGGTACTCCCGTTGGCGTGCCTGAGAAAATCCAATCCAATACATTTTTAAATAACTCTACTAGAATTCCCGCTACAGGTCCCATAGTGATGGCTGCTAATAATGCAGGCATATCACTGAAATCCACTTCCAAAAACGCTGGGAATGGTGGAATTGGAAAATTAAATAGCATTAATAAAAACGAAATACTGCTCAGCATGCCAATCGTAATAAACGATTGAAGTTTAACATTTTTCTTCATTGAAAACTCTCTCCTCTTTGCTGATTCAATCTCGCAAGAAGAAAGGCTACGACCTAATCATATGTTATTCACGAAAAAACCCTTATGCATTTTTCGCATAAGGGAGAATAGGCATGATTAATAAACGCCATTAATTAGCTATTTTTGAGCGGACTTTAAAGCCATATTGAAAAAACGCTCGTTCATAGCCAATGTAAAATAACAAATGACGATCGTACCTCCATCTTCTCCCATCCAGACTCTAACTGTCGGCCTTGGAATTACACCAAGTCAGCCATGCAAAAAACTTTGCACAGGTCGCGGGCTGAAGAGTCTTTGGTAAATCATTCGAGCCAATGTTTTTCACATTAGCGATTTACAACTCTATTACCGCCGGTCGGGATTTTCACCCTGCCCCGAAGATGAATCAATATATTATTTTTGTTCTACAGCTTTACTATAATGAATTATTTAGAAAAAGTAAATAGTTCTGCTTAAAAAATCCTATTAGATTTGTATGTTTTATGGACAGTTAGATGATTTATCAAAATCAATAAGGAGTATTCTCGTCCCACTGTCGATGTATGAGAATACTCCTTAAACTTCACCATAAAGTTCTATGGTGTCTCCATATATTGCTTGTTTGGGCCAACTGGCTTGGGTAGGAAATTTTTAAAATCAAAGCCTTCCCAGCTTTCCTGAACTACATTATCTAGGCGTAATTGTTTATCAAAGCTTGCAGCCGTTAGCATCATTGCTTCGATTAATTGTGTTGCTCGAACTGGGTCCATTGATGTTAAATCAAGAGGATCTTTAAAGGTTACAATTACACCCTCAGCAACCTCTTGCACAGTATAAGTCACATTTTCTGGAACGACAGGAACATAAACATCATCATTTTTATTGCGCATAACCGTAATCGCTTCTGTTACCGAGGAAAAAGTTTGACGAAAATCAGGTGATAAATATTCAGCCCCATTATCATGGTCCTTATATAAGTAATAATTAAAATGACTCGGACCTGTTAACGACATGGCCTTACTCGGCTCTCCTTCTTGAGAGAACTCGTATGGCGTACCATCTGCGTTTTCAAACTCAACCTCTGTATATTCAGAGTCTGAAAATGTATCCTGCAAGGTTCCCTTGTACTCATTCACAGGTGCAGAAGCTACATCATAATCATTTTTCTCAGGTAAAACATGAATCAACTTATCATCCTTTTCCTTCAATTCACCTTGATATGGATGATAGTTAGTAAAGCCTTTTGCTTCCTCTTCAATTTGTGGTGCATACTTTTTATACATTTGTAATGTAGAAGGTTTTTCTTTCCCAAAATCTTCTTCAACTCGCTCATTGGGAATAACATATGTCATTGGTACACTTTCTACATCTCTGCTTGCTAAACCAATGCGGAAGACAACGGCATCCGTTAAGTCTTCCTCATACACCGAGGTACGTAAAGACATAATTTTAGCATGTTCTGCAACAATGCTCGAATCCAAAAAATTATCATGATTTTCAGCACTTTTGGCAGCTGGCGCATCTTCCATAGTAGAATATGGTGCAATGTCAGGTGCCGTCGCCTGATCTAGCTTAGAATGATTATTATTCATAAACATAGAGCCTACACCTACTGTTAATGCGAAAACAGCGGCAACACTCATAAAGATTGGCCATTTACGGTTTTTGGGCTTTGTTGTTTCTGTACTTTGCTGTTGTTCTTGGGCTGACATTTCTTCTATTGGCTGCTGGATGGCTTCTTGTAGATGAACATTATCCTGCAAGCGGGCATCTGCCAATAATCGATTTAATATTTCTTCTTTAGAACGGCGGTCAGAAAGCTTAGGGGCATTGTTCAATACATGTTCTAGCTGGTCATCATCAAACTGGTTATGTGTCATTGCCGTTTCGCCTCCTGTTCTCTAACCTGTTGTAGCTGTTGCCTCAAAAATTTGATGGCACGATGCTGCGTCGTTTTTACCTTCGCTTCTGTCCAATCTAGTATTTGTGCTGTTTCTGCAATCGATAAATCTTGAAAGTAGCGCATAATGATAACCATTTTTTGGTCTCCTGTACAGTTTTCAAGTGCAGACTCTACCTGCATAAATTCATCACTGGCTTCCAACATATCTTCCGGTGATGGTGTGTTTGAATGGAGCTGTTCCGTTTCCCAGTCAAAAAAATCAAGTGAATGCTTCTGGCGTACTGCCTGCTTCCGAAAGTGATCAATTGCAACATTTTTAGCAATGGCAAATAGCCATGTCTTTTCACTGCTATTTCCTGCAAATTGATCGTATGAGCGCAACACTCGTACATAAACCTCGTGCGCTAAATCTTCAGCAAGTGTACGGTTTTTTACTAAATAAATAAGAAACTGGAACACGTCTTGATGGTATGCATCGTATAGTCGATGGAACACGGAGTCATTCAATGCACTCCACCCCCGTTCTATAATATTTGTCGTCTTTATGTTTACAGAAGTTACAGCCAATTAATACCACTAAAAGGCAATAATATGAATTACTCGAAAGGTAAATAAAACGTAAAGGTCGTACCCTCTTTCAGCACACTGTCTACCATAATAGTTCCTGAATGTGCCTTTACAATATTTCTAGCAATAGCTAAACCTAGGCCAGTTCCGCCTTTAGAACGCGTTCGGGCTTTGTCGGCTTTATAAAATCGTTCAAAAACATAAGGTAAGTCATCATGTGGAATGCCATGTCCTGTATCCTGAACAGATATTTTTGCAAATGTTGGCTCCTGCTCAATTTTGACAGTAACTGACCCTTCATCGGTATGACGGAGTGCGTTGTCAACTAAATTGGTTAATACTTGTTCAATCCGATCCTCGTCAATACTTATCCTAGCGTCATCATTAAATTCACTATCAAATAGTAGACGAACATGCTTCTCTTTAGCGACTTGAGCAAATTTTTGTGTTATCCGTTCAAATGTAGAATTAATTGGGAGCTCATCCTTATAAAGTGTCATATGCCCCGATTCCATACGAGCTAGATCCAATAAATCTGTTACTAGACGTCCCATACGCTTCGATTCATCATAGATAATTTTTGTTATCTCGTTACGTTCTTCCTGATCCTGAATAAAATCATCATCCATTAAGGCCTCAGAATAGCCCTGAAGCATTGAAATTGGCGTTCTAAGCTCATGGGATACATTAGCTATGAAATCTGAACGCAGCTTTTCTAAGCGATGCTGCTCTGTCATATCACGAATAACAGCAACTGCTCCACGTATCAATTCCCCACTATAAAGAGGACTAATCGTAAACGTATAATAATTTCCATCCATCTCAATTTCTTCTTCCAATTTATCCTCAAACATCAGAACATGATCCAGCATATGGTATAGCTCTGGTGGAATTGGCTTCGCACTTTGAGAGCCTTTATTAACAAACCATTTTTGCATTAAACGCTCTGCTGGTGGGTTACTTAATAATATTGTACGATCCCGATTAAATGTAATGACTGCATCTGTCATCGATGTCAAAATATTCGAAAGTTGTTCATTTTCCTGATTGATTACTTCTAGATTATGCTTTAATTGTCGCCCCATTTGATTAAAGGCAACGGCAAGCTGACCAATTTCATCATTTTGTGTAGTTGGCATTTTTGCTTCAAAATTCCCTTTTGAAATTTCAAACGCTAATTCACGCATTTTACGCAATGGCGAGGTAATACGTGAGGATAGGAAAAAGGCAAAGAATGTCGTCAGCACAAAGGCTATAAAGGCAGATAAAAAGACAATTTTAGTTGTTTCTTTCGATGTTTTATGAAGTGCATCCGGACTTTGATATATAAAGACAGCACCATGCACCGCATTCTCTACATTTAATGGGAAGCCAAGGACAACATACGATTCTATTTTTTCCTTTTCTGTAGATGATGGCATCATCATTTCTTTCGTAATTGGTTCATCTGATTGGAAAATTTTATGGAAGGATTTATTCGCTAATATTGTATCCTGTATTTCTTTTTTATTAACACCCTCCTGTAAAGCAAACGATACTTCGTTATCACCAGTAGCAATAAGGGCATTCGTGCTTTCGGGTAAAATATCTTTTAATAATTCCGACGTTGACTCTGCTGTTTCATTATCATCTACTATACTTGCTACTGTTGCAGCAGTTTGACGTAACGAAATCTCTGCTTGCTGCATATGGTAATTTTGTAGAAATTCGAGCATCAAAACCGTGAAAACAAATAATACAAATGAAACGAGAAGCAATATGGTTACCCATAGCTTCCCGACAACACTATTCCATATTCTATTCATTGACAACCTCAAATTTGTAGCCAACGCCCCAAACAGTGACAATCATCTTTGCAGCGTTTTCAGATACTCGATTAAGCTTTTCACGTAAGCGCTTAACATGGGTATCCACGGTACGTAAATCTCCAAAGAAATCATAATGCCACACTTCTTTAAGTAATTGTTCACGGTCAAATACTTTATCTGGTGATTTCGCTAGGAAATAAAGCAATTCATACTCCTTCGGTGTTAAATTTACCTCAATTCCCTCTGCTGTTACACGATGGGCATCATGATCAATCATTAAATGCTGGAATACAACCAAATCTTTAGAGGAGGATGCATTTGTCGAAGGTGAGAATGCCTGTGAACGGCGTAAAATAGCCTTCACACGTAATACTACCTCACGTGGACTAAATGGTTTTACAATATAATCATCTGCCCCAAGCTCAAAGCCCTGTACACGGTTTGCTTCTTCGCCCTTAGCAGTTAATAAGATAATTGGTGTTGCTGCACGTTCACGGATTTCTGCACATACTTCAAGTCCGTCTTTTTCAGGCATCATGATATCTAGTAAAATACAGTGATACTCTTTTTCTAAAGATTTTTCGATCGCTTGTTCACCATTTTCTGCTTCGTCTACAAGGTACCCTTCACGCTCCAAATACATTTTTAATAAGCGTCGAATTCGATCCTCGTCATCTACTACTAACACTGAAATATTTTCTGACACTTTCACGATCCCTCTCTTCCAATCTTTCTCTACATTCTATTGTACATGGTTCGACACATATTGAAAAGAAAAGAAAGCCCTCTTGCCACAAGCAAGAAGGCTTATCTTTCTAATACTAGCGACGTTGAAAATCTCATATGTGCTTCCATACTAGCTCATCCTGCAAACTCTTAATGTAGACAGGACGTTATTATACAAGCGTTTTCATAGTAGATATAGGTATAAGCTTAAATTCCTCTACCCTAAGTACTGGTTTCGCTTTAGTTTGACGCGTATGAGTGTAAGCCTGCAAGAATTAAGTTAACAGCAATTAGGTTAAATAAGATAATACCGAAGCCAATTAATGCCAACCAAGCAGACTTTTTACCTTCCCAGCCTTTTGAAAGGCGTAAATGTAAGAATGCTGCATAAAATAGCCATGTGATAAGCGCCCATACCTCTTTAGGATCCCATCCCCAGAAACGGCTCCAGGCAATTTGTGCCCAAATCATCGCAAAGATTAAAGCTCCTAATGTAAATACTGGGAAACCAATTAATACGGAACGGTAACCGATTTCATCTACTAATTGTAAATTGACACGTTTAACAAATGGTTGGAATATTGCGCTAATACGTCGTCGTGCAATTAAACGAATTAATAAGTATAAAATGGATCCTACTAATAATGACCAAACAACCGTTGTTAATTTCTTCGCATTAATAAGTGAAGGCATTTCTACAATTGGCGACATACCATGTTCTTCAATCGCTTTAAATTCATTCATCCCAAATATTGGTGGCATATTATAAGTAATTTGACGCTCCGTACCTTCTTTATCCACATAAGAATACTTAGATTCATAATCCATTGCATTAAATGTAGACGTAGCAATGACAAAGCCAACTACTACTACTAAGCAAAACATCACAGTTTCTAACCAAAAACGTTCTTTAGTAGGCTTCGTAACATCTACTACTTTTAATAAATAAATAAGCCCAGCTACTGCACTTATTGCCAAAATAGATTGACCCAAAGCCGCTGTAATAACATGAATTGTTAGCCAATGACTTTGCAAAGATGGTACTAATGGACTTACTTCGTTCGGGAACATCGCTGCATAGGCAATAATTAAAAGTGCCACAGGTAATGCCACTAATCCTAATGCTGTCATGCGATAAATAAAGTAAATCAAAATAAATGCAGCAACGATGAACATACCAAAGGCTGTTGTAAATTCAAACATGTTACTAACAGGTGCATGCCCTGTATGAATCCAACGAGTAATAAAATACCCGAGCTGCGAAAGGAAACCAATGATAGTTATAGCAATAGCAAGCTTGCCCCATTTATCTGTATTTTTGCCTGTAGCATTTGCTTGCTTAATCGAGCCACCAAAGAATAATGTTGCCACAAGATAAGCTATAAATGCTACATACAATAGATTTCCGCTTATATCAATCAAACTCATAAGGTGTTGTCACCTTCCTTTTTAGTAATGGCTGGTTTTGTCGACTTCTCGACATCTTCTGATTTTTCAAGCTGATCTATATACGGCGGTAAATCAGCGAAGGATGAAACAGCATCTAAATCTTTCTTCATGCTGAACATATTTTTATTGACATGAGCTGCCATGATCACTTTTCCATCTGGGTCTACCTGTAACCATAAACGTCGGTGATTCCAATACGAACCAATTGCTACACCAATCATGAAAATAATACCCCCTACAAATAAAATAGGTATTGTACTATCTTTACGTATGGTAAAGTTTGCTGTATTTCGTGTGTCAGCACTAGCAAATTTCATTCGATATTTATTTTCTCCAAGCGGTTCAAGGGGCGGCTTCATAATTTCAACAAAACTTACCTCTCCCTCTGGTGTTTCAGGTGTTTTCATTTTAAATAAAAATGCTGGATTATTAGGGATAGAAGTTTTCGTTTGTGGTTCCCCATTCTCAAAACCAGAAAAATCTGGTGTATAAACTAGAATCTGTACGGAGGAACCATTTCCTAAGTCATATTCCTTTTTAGGATTTGTTAGATCAATTTCAGCCTTACCAAGTGATTCGCCAGTTTCTTTATTCACCAAATCAAAATTCATCTGCTTCAATTCATTCAGTCGGTAATTCATTTGATATAAAGCAAAACCCTCTTCTTTTAAAGGATGGTTCACGCGAACTGAGTAATCTCTCACCTTTTCAAGATTATCTAAGTCACCAGGAAGGGAGCCTTCAGGTTGTTTGTACAATGTGACATCAGTTTGGAAGTTTTTCGCTACTACATTGACACCTTGTGCCACTTGCTCACCCTGTGGCTTGTTGTTATGAGTTTCTAAAATAAATTTATTATTTTTAATAAAATAGCCTTCCATCCCTGGTATAGCTCTTGTCTCACCTTCACGAATCCAAATCGACTCATCTACGTAAAAGCCAGGTACTAAACGTATCATGACACCTGCTAAAAAAATAATAAGGCCGACATGGTTTATGTATGGGCCATACCTAGAAAAACGGCCGCGTTCTGCTAAAAGTGCGCTTCCATCACGTCGAACATTATATTTTAAGTCAGTCATTTTTTGCTGAACTTTTTCGAGTGTTTCCTCAGGATTTGAAACTTGTCCTTCTGCTATAATGCGTTGACGTTTCAAGAAACTTTCATGCCGTTTAACACGTTGATTTTTCAAAGACTTATGCAATGGTATCCCACGGTCTAAGCTTGCAACAATGATCGATATAGCTAGCATCCCAACCAAGATTTGGAACCACCAAGTGCTATACAAATCAGATAATCCTAAATAATTATAAAGTTTTCCAAACCAGCCGTAGACTTTCTCATAATATTCGGCCTTCCCTGCATCCGGAGCATTTACATATATCTCTTGCGGTAGAATAGTTCCGATGGATGCTGCGACCAAAGTGATAATAATAAGGGCGATTCCTACTTTTACACTTGAGAAAAAATTCCAAATTTTATCGATAAATGTTTTGTTGTATGTTTTTGATCGAATTGCTGATCCATCATAACGCATATCAACAACTTTTGTTTGCTTACCTTCCTCAGTTAAAGGGCGACCACATTTTTCACAGAGCTTCGTGCCATATGGGTTACTATGACCACAAGCACAAATGATATTTTCCATAGTCATTTACTCCTTATTCGGCTTCACTAATTCCATGTACGAAGCGATATTTGCCTCCGTCATTTCACCCGTAATAATTTTTGCTACCTTACCATCTGGATCAATAAGAACCGTTGCTGGTAATTGTCCAACATTGTAGGCAGTCATAACACTTTTCGTTTTGTCAATAACTACTGGGAATGTTAAGTCGTATCTATCGACAAAATTCTGTACTTCAAAATCTGTTTGTGCAATATTGACAGCCAATGTTTGTACACCTTGATCTTTAAAACCTTTATACTGACGGTCCATTGCAGGCATTTCCTTTTCACATGGCTTACACCAAGTTCCCCAGAAGTTCAAAAATACCCCCTGCCCTTTATAATCAGACAGTTTATGTTTCTCACCGTTTAAATCTACTAACGTGAAGTCTGGTGCTTCAGAGCCTATTGCTACTAACTCTACCTTCTCCTTTGTCGCTGTTCCATATACAGTGTACCCAATTGCAAAGACCAAAACTGCTAAAATAATGGTACGGATGACGAGACGTTTTTTCTTTTTCTCCAAGTTAATAAACCCCCTATACGGCTTAGAGTAACATTTTTTGACGCTAAGCTTTTATAAAATATGTATAGATTCCTTATTAAAAGCTTTTATGTTTGTCGAATTCTATACAATGCAATTGCTTCTACGCCTAAGCTACCAGTCAGAAGTGAATACTTCTAAACTTAATGTAGGTGTACTGTTCTCACCTATTATAGCAAAATGATTCAAAAACGCTTAGCTAATAATTATGAATGATTTATGAACGATTACACCACTAAGAAAGTGAAAACATTACCATACGGATAGTGGTATGCTCACTTTCTACTGGTTTATGTTCAATTAACCGATTTTCCCTGTCTCTGCTAACACTCTTAATTGCTTTACTTCATGCTTTGTCAATTCACGATACTCTCCAGGTGCCAGGCCATATAAATCTAAAAAGGCAAAGCGCTCACGTTTTAATTTGACAACAGGTGTACCAATTGCCTCAAACATTCGACGCACTTGACGGTTTCGCCCTTCGTGAATGGTAATTTCACAAATTGCCTTACCTGCTTTCTCGTCAAAGGAGGTCATACTTACTATCGCTGGTGCCGTTTTACCATCCTCTAGCTTAATTCCTCGTTGCAGCTTTTTTAAACCTTCAATCGTCGGAACACCTTTAACACGCGCAATATAAGTTTTGTCGATTTTAAATTTCGGGTGTGTCAACATATAGGAAAATTCCCCATCATTTGTTAGCAACAATAGGCCAGATGTATCATAATCAAGACGCCCAACTGGAAAAATACGTTGCGGAATATGCTTAAATAAATCTGTGACAGTTTTGCGTCCTTTATCATCTGTGACAGCTGAAATGGTTCCACGAGGTTTATATAATAGGTAATAAACCTTATCCTCTTTTTCAAGTTTTACGCCCTCAACTTCAATCGTATCTGAGTTGGACACCTTTGTACCTAGCTCACGCACTACAACGCCGTTTACCTTTACTTTACCTTCTAAAATCAATTGCTCGGCCTTCCGCCTTGATGCAACACCTGCATACGCAATGACCTTTTGTAATCTCTCCATACTTTCACCTCTAGTTTTCATTCACACTGGCATTCATGCCAATTTATAAACCTTATAGAATCAGGTTAATTTTCCCGCTAATCTGTGAAAATTATGTCATACTTTTGTGTATTATTAAAGAAAAACTAATTATCAATGAGTAATTAGAGTATTTGAAATAATTTTTCATTAGCTAATTTCTATAATTTTTAACACCTAAAATTTACTTTAGATCCTTTTTATTCAGGTTTAGTATGCTCGTTTCTTTAAATGACAAATCGACTGTGTTTCTAAAATTTTTTTCTCAAAGGGATGTTCGAATGTCAAAAAAAATCAGCGTCTCGCTTTTAACGATCCGCTGATTCAACAGTTACTGCCTTTGCATATATTCGTTCCTCACCAATAAAAATCGATAGAACAGCCTCCTGACGTTTCCTTGAAACATGTAACACTTGCCTTACATTATCTTTTTCCTCTTTAGTTAGCTGTAAACGAATTGGTTGCTCTAAACGAATGGCTACCTTCTTGTTTACATTATATTTCCCTTTTTTCACCACTGTCTCAAGGTGATACTCTTCCCACACTTTATTAGCTAACCCACGATGTACATTCCAATCATCGGGTTCATTCAGCGTAACAACGATACAGGTTTGCCCATCTTTTTGAAAGGCGGTAGCAAGTGTGCGACCAGCGATCTTTGTAAAACCTGTTTTTCCAGCAAAGGCTGAACCCATTGCAGTTTTTAAGGAACTCACTGGCAGTTTGCTGTTGCTATCTAAGTCAGCAGCGGTCCCTGCTCCCTCTCTCAATAAACGATGTTTATTTTCCCAAAGCATTCCATTTTCTGTATTAGCTCGATATAAAACAGTTGAGGCGATTTTCTTGAATGTTTTATTTTGAAGGGCAATTCTTAGCATTTCTGCAGTATCCCTCGCTGATGATAGATGCTCATCATGGTGTAAGCCAGAAGGGTTCATAAAAACGGTATTTGTGAGACCGGATATAACAGCTCGCTCATTCATTAATTTGACAAATCCCTCTACTGACCCTCCAGCATGCTCTGCTAAAGCCGTGGCTGCATCATTTCCTGAGCGTAGCATTAAACCATATAATAACGTTTCAACCGTCACCTTTTCACCTGCTTGCAAGTAAATTGATGAGCCTTCTGCCATTGCAGCCCTTGGTGAAATAACCACTTCATCCTGTAGATTGCTATTTTCAATAGCAACAAGCGCTGTCCAAATTTTTGTTAGACTTGCAATGGGTAGCCGTGCATCACTATTTGATTCTAATAAAACACGGCCCGTATCCCCATCTAGGACAGCATATCCGCTCCCTCCTCTTGCTAGGCTGGTTTGCGGAAGCATAAGTATTAACCCGACTAACATAAACAATAGTACACGTACTAACCGAAGCAACGAGCCACTCCTTATTAAAAGTAATAGGAAAATATAAATAATATGAAATCCGATCTAATGGTAGGTTTTTTCCAACCATTTGATAGCTCAACTAATGGAACCTCTAAAAAAACGATCTTAGCTTCCATTTAAAAGGATTTTACTAGATGTTTTGTTAGATACATATTTATGTTGAAAGTAATGTTTGATATGCCTTAAATATTACTTTACTCCATTAAAAGTTTCTTGAAATTTCGTCATAAATAAGTCTGTTTCCTGCTCTGTTTCCACGTTATCCTCTTCAGGTAGAGGTGGCATTTCTTCAATACTATTTAAACCAAAGTAGTTTAAAAATTCTTTTGTGGTACCATAAAGAATTGCACGACCTGTCCCTTCTGAACGGCCAACCTCTTTAATTAATCCTCTAGAAACAAGCGTTTGTATAGGTCTTTCACACTTCACACCGCGTAAATCTTCTATGGCTACACGTGTAATCGGCTGCTTATAGGCCACAATCGCAAGTACCTCAAGTGACGCTTGAGATAATGATTGAACAGTAGGGTTTTCTACTAATCTTTGAATAGACTCTGCTAGTTCGGATTTTGTTATTAGCTGATAAACGCCTGCCATCTCTTTGACAGTTATGCCCCTCGCTAAATCCTCTTCATAGTTTGCACGTAATGCCTGCATAGCCTGTACAACCAGTTCTTCGGCCTCGCCTAGTAGCTGTGATAATTGTTTAATGGTTAAGCCATCATCTCCGACAACAAATAATAAAGCTTCAATTCTACTCTGTAGCATCATTGTTTTCGTCATCATCCCAATCCTCCTTCTGTAAGGTAACCGTTAATTCTTCAAAGTTACCGTCTTGCTCTACGATGACGACCTGACGTTTCATCAGCTCAAGTAGTGATAAAAACGTCAGAATAAGCGTTGGCTTATCTTCATAGGGAAAAAGCTCGAAAAATGATGCACGTCCACCTGTGGAACGTAATGAATCAACAACTGACCGCATTTGGTCACTCACTGAACGCTCCTGTCTCGCAACAGTTGTCTTTAATGGTTTTTTTAATTTCTTCCGACGCATCAGCTTTTGAAAGGCACCAAGCATATCATAGATGTTGATATTCATATCAAATAACGCCATTTGTTCATCTGAGGCCAGCCCTGATAAATCTGCTGGTGGTCGTGTAAATACCTGTGCTCGGTCTGTTTCAAGCTCTTGCAGATTACTAGCTGCTTCCTTATATTTCTTGTACTCAATTAAACGTTGTACAAGTTCCTCACGTGGGTCTGGTCCATCCACTTCCAATTCTGCATCCTCCAGCTCACCTTCATGAATTGGTAAAAGCATACGGCTTTTAATGGCCAGTAATGTTGCAGCCATCACTAAATATTCACTAGCCTCATTTAACTCCAGTACTTGCATAGCATGTATATGGTCAATATATTGTTGAGTAATTTCAGCCATTGGGATATCATAGATATCAATTTCCAGTCTGTGAATTAAATGCAATAATAAATCAAGAGGCCCTGAAAAGGCATCTAATTTTACTTCATAAGACATTGTTTTACCACCCTGTGTTTCTATGTTCTTTTAGTATAGTGGAAAGGAGTCCAAAATGCATCCACAGCATCATACTTTATTTATCGACTACTGCGCATATTTCAATGGCAATCAAGATTTTTTTGAATGTCATGAAGTTCTTGAGGAATACTGGAAGGATATTGCTCCAGGTGATAAAAAACATCCGCTCGTAGGATACGTACAGCTTGCAACAGGCCTCTATCATTGGCGACGTCACAATTATGCTGGTGCAGCACGTATCCTTGAGAAAGCAATCCATAATTTTCAATTTAATAGGAACAATATCTTTTTAACAGAAATTAACTACGATAAACTCATGTTACAACTTACCGAGGTACTTTCTGCTATTCACACAGGTAGACCCTTCCATGCCATTCAGTTGCCCCTTTCTCCTGCATTGGAAGATTTAACAACCGCTCGCATACAACTTTTACCAACTAGTAACGCTAACTATCTTCTTCATAAACATATGCTTCGAGATCGCTCACATATTCTTGCAGAGAGACAAGAAAGCAAACATAGAAAAAGCAGACGTTAATTTTCGTCTGCTTCTTCATCCATACAATTTATACATTTTCGAACAAATTTACGTGTTTCATCCGTTGCGCGCACACTTTCGAACTGACCAAGTTCAGCCACTTCCTGTAGCATTTCCTTCGCGACGCCCTCTCCTCTGTAAGAAGGGACTACGGATACATGTTGAATCGTAGCAATATTATTATCGTCTGTTACAAGTCCGACAATGCCAACATACTCATCGTTCTTTTTCCATAAATATAATACCCAGTTATCATTATTTTCATAGGAGTGGATTGTCTCTGTGAGCTTTTTTATGTCTTTTTCGTTAGGCATAAACGAGAGTAGCCCCATTGCTATTTTCTCGAAAGCTTTTTTATATCGAATTAACATATTTGTCTATTCCCTCTTTTTCTAGCTGTACATAATCTTTGACTATCCTACACGATTTGTACTTTTACCGCAAGCCAATTTCTGTCTTACGAACCAGGTCCAAGTATTCCTTTAGACGCCAACACCCAATAAAGCACGCCCCACAATAAGATAAAAATTGAAATGGACGCTAGTAAAACCCATTTATTTTTCCTCAAATTTACTCACCCTTTTTTAACGTAAGCGGGAGATCGTTTTGTACAATATCTTCATAACTTTCACGTCGAATTGCTAATTGATGTTTACCATCTTCTACGAACACTACAGCTGGACGTGGAACACGATTGTAGTTACTTGCCATAGAATATCCATACGCGCCAGTACAGAAGATTGCTAATACATCTTCAGAAGCTGCCTCCTGAAGTTTTGCATCGATAATTAATTTATCACCGGATTCGCAAAGCTTCCCAGCCACTGTATAAGTTTCACTTTTTGGTTCACTTGCTTTACTTGCAATAACAGCCTCATATTTCGCTTCATATAGTGCTGGACGGATATTATCACTCATACCTCCATCTACAGCAATATATTTACGAACATCTGGCACTGTTTTTTGTGAACCAATTGTATAAAGAGATGTACCTGCATCACCTACAAGTGAGCGACCTGGTTCAATCCAAATTTCTGGCATTTTAAGTCCAAGTACAGTCGCTTTATTTTTGACGACTGTAATCATATCTTCAACATATACTTGTGGCTCAAGAGGTGCATCTTCTTCTGTATAACGAATTCCGAAGCCTCCTCCTAAGTTTAACACAGTACATGTAAAATCGTGAACCTTGTGCCAATCCGAAATTTTATCGATTAATTTTTCCCCTGCTAGGCCAAAGCCTGCTGTGTCAAAAATTTGTGAGCCAATATGGCAGTGTAAACCTAGAAGTTCTAAATATTGATGGTTAAAAGTTTGTTGGAAAGCTTCATCTGCTTGACCATTATTTAAATCGAAGCCAAATTTAGAATCCGCTTGACCAGTCGTAATAAAATCATGCGTATGTGCCTCGACACCTGGAGTGACACGCAGTAAAATACGCATTTTTTGTTGGCGGCGCTCTGAAATTTCTTTTAATAACTGAATTTCATAGAAATTATCTACGACAATACAACCAATTTTGGCATCAAAGGCTAGCTCTAACTCAGCCATGCTTTTATTATTTCCATGGAAATGAATACGCTCAACAGGGAATCCAGCTTTTAACGCAGTAAATAATTCCCCTCCTGAAACTACATCTAACGATAAATTTTCCTCAGCCGCTAATTGATAGACAGCTACACATGCAAAGGCCTTTGAAGCATAAGCTACTTCTGCTTTAACGCCTAGTTTTTTAAATGTATCAATAAAGCCGCGTGCACGCTTACGAATAAGCGCAGTATCGTACACAAATAAAGGTGTGCCATATTCTTTTGCAAGCTCTAGTGTATCTACCTGTCCTATTGTTAAATGACCTTTTTCAGAAATTGCTTGTGTCCCATATAAATGCATGTGCATCTCTCCCTTTTCACATCGTTCCATCCTGTGATACATCACATGAATATTTTAAAATTATACTTGAGTATAATTTTATTTCGTTTGTTTGAATGCTTCAATACTTTTAAAGCTTTCAAACAATCCTTCATGTTTATCTCCGTTCACAAATTCGTATTGAATAAATCAATTTCGCCTTGGCGTAATTGCGTCTGGATTTTGAATTGTACCTGTACAATTCATTCCTTTGAAAATCCGTGACATCCGCCGGAGGCTTTATCTTCATTCAGTGGTGTTTGGACATCCATTGAAAAGGACCCAAATTGCATCATCTCTCTACCAGTAGAGGTGAGAGTCTTCTATTTCTGCCGCTACGCTTATGCGCATAAAACATTTGCCGCTTTGCTTTCGATACAAAAAACATTTACTGAATGAAGATAAACCATTTGTTGTATGAAGATAATTTTTGCAAAAATCACAAAATACTATATGTGAACTTTATCACATGAAAAAAACGAGTGCAACGGCTCCTATGATCTTTTTCGCTGCTTGGAATCGACTACATAAGGTCTTAAGGCATCTTCTGTCATTGGAAAACGGATAAGCACACGAAGCATTGCCTTTGGAAAGAACGGAATAAGCGGCCATAGATATGGCGCTTGCATCGGACGTATTGAACATAAATACGTAAATAATAGAAAAATACCTATAAATAACCCATTCACACCCCAGATTCCAGTCATTATTAACAACATTAGTCTAAAGATTTTAATGGAGATACCTAGCTCATATGATGGAATAATAAAGGTTAGAATAGCTGAAACGGCTGTATATAACACTACTTCTGACGAGAATAGCCCAACATCAATTGCAATCTGACCAATAATTACACCTGCAACTAACCCCATCGCAGTGGATAATGGTGATGGGGTATGAATGGCGGCCATCCTCAAAAATTCTATCCCTACATCTCCAACAAATACTTGCAGTAAAAGTGGAATATGGGATTTATCCTTTTCACCTAAAAAGGATAATGCATCAGGTAATAAAGATGGATTTGTTGCAAATACATACCATAAAGGTAATAATAGTAAACCCATTATTGCCCCAAAATATCTCATAAAACGAACAAACGTTCCTACTAATGGAGCTTGTCGATACTCTTCTGCATGCTGTAGTAAATGAAAAACTGTTGCAGGCACAATAATTACAGAAGGAGACGTATCGACAATAATGGCAATATGGCCCTCAAGTAAATGCGCTGCAGTAATATCTGGTCGTTCCGTATAACGTACAAAAGGAACAGGATGAAACTTTTGTTTAAACAACCATTCTTCTAGTGATTTATCAGTCATAGTCAAGCCATCATGATGAATTTGTCCTATGCGCTGTCGCAATTTATCGAGCGTTTCATCATTTGCAATACCCTTTATAAACGCTAGTGCGACATCGGTTTGACCGATTTCGGATATTTTATGTAGCTCGAAACGTAAATTGCTATTGCGAATTCGCCGACGAATCAAAGCAGCATTTTGAGAAATACCTTCAATAAAACCATCCCTAGAACCCCGAATAACTTTTTCATTGTCAGGCTCCTCAGGTGTACGTCCTGGATAGCTTCGAATCTCTGCAACATAGCCGTAACCACTTTTAGTTATAAAGACTACTTGTCCACTTAATATGGCTAATAAAATAGCTTCACGTTTTGTTTCCTCTGAACGGCCTTGGTAATTGAAATAGGCTTCAAAATATTCCTTTTCATCCTCAATGTCAACATCCTCTTCAGGTAACATATTAGAGAGTAATTGCGTTAACACTATCCCATCCACGAGTCCACTTATATATGCACAAAGAACCGGCAAATCTTTGACAAATAGATGCTTGAGTGAAACGTCAAATGATTCGCCGTCACCAAATTGCTCATTAAGAAAATTTACGGCTTCTTCTAAGCTGTTAAAAAGTTTATCTTTATCTGTCATGCTGTCACCATTTTCTTAGTTGTCTTTTTTTAGTTCTTCCTCTTCTATAGTGGCACTTGTGGCCATCCAGGTTTTTAATTGGGCAAGAATTTTTTTCTCTAAACGTGATACCTGTACTTGTGATATACCCAACCTATTGGCAATCTCTGTTTGGGTACAATCCGAGAAATAGCGCAAATAGATGATCGATTGCTCTCGTGGATCAAGCCTCGTTAATACCTCTTTAAGCGGAATATAATCAAAAGGCTGTTCAGATTTTTCATCCTTCATTTGATCCATTAATGTAATGGAATCTCCTTCACTTTCATACAATTGTTCATGTAAAGAAGCAGGATCTCTCAGAGCATCTGACGCTGTAACAATCTCCTCAGCCGTGACACCAAGTACCTGTGCTAATTCATGAATGGTAGGTGGGTGCTCATTATTTTTAATGAACTCATCAGTTGCGTGACGAATTTTAAAATTTAATTCCCGAATTGAGCGGCTCACCTTCACCATCCCATCATCCCTTAGAAAGCGTTGAATTTCTCCGATAATCATCGGTACTGCATAAGTCGAAAATTTCACATCATACGTTAAATCGAATTTATCCACGGATTTCATAAGACCTATACAGCCGATTTGGAATAAATCCTCAAGCTCCACGCCTCTAGTCGTAAAGCGTTGTACGATGGACCACACAAGTCTCGTATTTCCTTCTATCATACGTTTACGAGCCTCATGATCGCCCTGCTGCGCACGCGCAATTAAATCACGCATTTCTTCCTGTGACAATAGCTTATCGGACGACTGTTCTAACGGCTTCACAATCCTTACCTCACATTACCGGTGTGCGAACCGAGTAAAATTTCTTGGTAAATGTAACCGTTGTGCCCTCTTGCCATTTAGACATGACTGTTAATTGATCAGAAAAACTATCCATAATTGTGAAGCCCATGCCTGAACGCTCTAATGCGCTTTTCGTGGTAAATAACGGCTCCATTGCACGGCTCACATCTTCTATACCAGTACCTTTATCCATAACAGACACAGTAACAATATCATCCTCACGCTTTGCATGAACTGTAACAACGCCTTTGCCATCCTCTTCATAGCCATGAATAATAGCATTGGAAACAGCCTCTGAAACAACCGTTTTAAATTCAGATAGCTCATCAATTGTTGGATCTAATTGTGCGATAAAGCCCGTTACAGCTACACGTGCCAAAGCTTCATTTTCACTAATTGCTAAAAAAGTTAATGTCATTTCATTATCCATTTACAATCCCCCTAACTCGTTCAATCGCTTCTTCTTCTGTTGCATCCATCATCCATGGCCCTAGACCTGAAAATTGAAATACTTTTCGCATTGTCGGCGATGGATTTAATAAAATTGTTCGACCAGCCACTGCCTCTAACTCACGCATCCGACCAAGTACTAAACCTACACCTGAGCTATCCATAAAGGAAAGTCCCTCTAGGTTCCAAATAATTGTCGATACAGCTCCTTGAAAAATGGCTGTAGAAATTTTTGCTCGAATTTGCTCTACCGCATGATGATCGAGCTCCCCAAATAACCGTATTACCACAGTCTCTCTTGTTACCATTTCTAATTGAAAATGCATGAACATCGCCTCCTCCTCGTGCAATTCCACATTTGATGTGGTGATTCCTTGCGGCTGACAGAACTAGTGCAAAGTCTTCCGAAATAGTGTCAAATCGACATACTGATAGCTTTTTAGGTTAAGTGCAGTATGGGATAAATCAACAATTTTTAAACGCAAGAGACGTTTAATTCTTGAGTAAGTGAATCTATCCGTCATTTTGGCTCTTCTATCCATCTGTTTATTTAATCTATCTATTGATTCATTGAGTCTATCCGCCACTTTGGCCCTGTCTTTTGCTGCATGAAGATAAAAAGCGAGAACCCTCCTTCCCTAAAGAGAGTTCTCGCTTCAAATTATTTATGCAATTGTAAAAGCTTTCTGTACTTTATCCATTGCTTCCTCATCAATTTCGCGATTTGAATATAAATAAGCAATCGCCTCGCCCTTACTTACATGATCACCTTTTTTGGCAAGCAATTGGATACCAGCGTCGTAATCAAGCTCCGATTCCTTCGTTAATCGACCCGCACCAAGTGAAACACTAGCTTCACCGATTAACAGGGCATTAACTGTTGCTATAGTGCCTTCAGCAGGCGCTTTGACAGCTACTTTATTCATTGTATCTTTCTGCACAATATCGTCTAAATCGCCGCCCTGTGCCACAATAAATTCTTCAAATTTTGCTGCTGCTGAACCGTCCTCTAACACACGCTTCACGGCTGCTGTTGCCTCTGGTTCATTTACACCAGCTGCAACCTGGTACATTAATGAGGAGATAATTGTACATTCCTCAAGAAGATCCTCATGTGTCTCATCCATATGACCTTTAAGTAACGCATAAGCCTCAACTACTTCTAGCTTATTTCCAATCATTTTACCTAACGGATTATCCATATCGCTTATATGAGCAACAACTTTTCGTCCTAGCTTTTCACCAATTGCAGTCATCGTGTCAGCTAAAACTTGAGCTTCCTGTTCCGTCTTCATAAATGCTCCTGAACCGCATTTAACATCTAATACAATGCCGTCAGCACCACTTGCAATTTTCTTACTCATAATTGATGCTGCAATTAGCGGAATGGAATCGACAGTACCTGTCACATCTCGCAACGCATACAGCTTTTTGTCAGCAGGGACAAGATTACCTGTCTGACCAGCCACCGCAATTTTATGTTTATTGACATTGTCGATAAATTCCTGTGAGGAAAGCTCCGTCTTAAGCCCTCGAATAGATTCTAATTTATCGATCGTTCCCCCAGTGATCCCCAGACCCTTACCACTAAATTTTGCTACCGGAATACCTAATGCAGCAATTATTGGTGTGACAATAAGTGTAACTTTATCACCTACTCCACCAGTTGAGTGTTTGTCTATTTTAAAGCCTTCAATAGATGTTAAATCAATTACATCACCGGATTCTATCATTGCCTTTGTTAAATAAAATGTTTCATCATCTGTCATACCCAATAATCGAATTGCCATTAGTAAAGAGCTTGCTTGATAGTCAGGGATTGAACCAGTAGTATAGCCTTCTACAAAATACTGAATTTCAGCCTGTGATAGCTCCTTGCCTTGTTTTTTCTTTTCAAACAGCTGTGCCATATTCATACGAAAACCCCCTATTTCAGTTCATTTAAGAAACTTTTACCGAATGCTGGTGCTTCAACGTTGAAATTTTCAGCAATTGTTGCTGCAATATCTGCAAACGTTTCGCGCAGAGCAAGCTCATGTCCACCATTAAAACGTGGTGAATAGATAATTAATGGTACAAATTCGCGTGTATGATCTGTACCATGGAATGTTGGATCATTTCCGTGGTCGGCTGTAATAATTAGCAAATCATCCTCTGTCATAGCCTCAGTAATTTCTGGTAATCGAGCATCGAATTCCTGTAATGCATTTCCATAGCCTAATGGATCACGGCGATGTCCGAAATTGGCATCAAAGTCTACTAAGTTTAAGAAGCTAATCCCGTGGAAATTACGGCGCACAACCTCCGCAAATTTATCCATACCATCCATATTATTTTTCGTACGAACTGCATCTGTGACACCTTCACCGTTGAAAATATCAGAGATTTTGCCGATAGCGATTACATCAAAGCCTGCATCCTTTAATACATTCATCGTTGTACGACCAAAAGGCTTTAACGCGTAGTCATGACGATTAGATGTACGTGTGAAGTTCCCAGGCGTACCGATAAATGGACGGGCTATAACACGACCAACTAAATATTCTGGTTGAAGCGTTAGCTCACGTGCAATTTCACAAATTTTATAGAGCTCCTCCACAGGAATAATTTCTTCATGTGCAGCAATTTGCAGAACTGGGTCAGCTGAGGTATAAACAATAATGGCACCTGTCTCCATATGCTCCTTACCAAAGTCCTCGATGACTTGTGTACCACTTGCAGGTTTGTTACACAGTACTTTACGGCCTGTGCGTTTTTCGAGCTCCGCAATTAATTCTGCAGGGAACCCTTCCGGATACACTTTAAAGGGTTTATCAATATTTAGCCCCATGATTTCCCAATGTCCAGTCATTGTATCTTTACCAACTGATGCTTCCTGCATTTTTCCATAGTATGCTTTTGGTTCTACTGCTGCCTGCATACCTTGTAGTGGTTCAATATTCGCTAAGCCCAAAGCCTCCATATGTGGCATTGTAAGCCCATTCATTTTTTCAGCGATATGACCAAGTGTATGTGCACCAACATCGCCAAAGTTTGCTGCGTCTGGAGCTTCACCAATTCCCACTGAGTCCAAAACTACTACATGAATTTTATTAAATGGTTTATTCATAATTGTTGCCTCCTAATCTCATGACTCTATTTTACCAAAAAAAAGCGAAAAATAAAGGTCAGACATCCGACTAACATACAATTTACATTCTTAAGCTCGTGGATGAAACTGCTTATAAACTTCTGATAGTCTTGTTTTACTAATATGTGTATAGATTTGTGTTGTGGAAATATCCGCATGACCAAGCATCTCCTGCACGGCTCGTAAATCCGCACCGTTTTCTACTAAATGCGTTGCAAATGAATGACGCAATGTGTGTGGTGTTAATTCATGTTGAATGCCTGCCTTTAAAGCATGCTCCTTCATTAATTTCCAACAACCCTGTCTTGTTAAACGTTTCCCTCGTTGATTGATAAAAAAAGCATCGGTTTTTGGGTATTTTCCTTGTAATTGACCACGAGCACTATTTAAATAATGATTTAATGCAGAAAGAGCGCTTTTTCCAAGGGGGATAATACGCTCCTTTCCTCCCTTACCGAAAACGCGGACAAAGCCCATTGTTAGATGAATATCTGATATGTCCAATGCAATTAGCTCACTAATTCGCATCCCTGAGCCATATAACAATTCCAGCATAGCCACATCACGCACACCCTGAGGCTTGCTGCGATTAGGTGCCATTAATAATGCTTCAATTTCTTCAATAGAAAGGATATTTGGTAGCTTTTGCTCAATTGTTGGCATTTCTAAATGCACTGTTGGGTCTGTTTCAGCACGCTTTTCTCGCAGTAAAAATTGGTGGAAGCTACGGATAGAGGAGATATGGCGGGCAACGGTACGACTTGTCTTCCCCTGCATCCGTAATTGCTCCAAATGACGTAAAATGATTGTTCTCTCCACCTTGCGGAAATCTGACATTGCCTCTACTTCCTGCAAAAAACTCACATACGTTTCTAAATCTCGGCGATAGGATGCTAAAGTATTGTCAGATAACTGCCGTTCAACTTGGATAAAATGGATGTAATCCTCTATTGCATATTGAAATTCATTCATCACAACGCCCCCTCTAACTGTCAATTATTCTCTATTTTAGCACGCATCCAAAAATTGTGCTTAAATGCCCACCTGAACCATTCATCCATCTCTCATGGAGTGGCTATGTAGGCAAAAAACAAAAAACTGCCCGATTCAATCTAGAACTTAAGATTAAAACAGACAGTTTCTCGTTATTTTTCTTCATTCGATTCGTCGTTTTTATCATGACAGCGCCAGCAAATGCCGTGGAAAGTTAGTCGGTGATCCTTAATGATAAAGTTCCAACGTTTTTCAACAACAGCTTCCACATCTTCAAGTAAATCTTCTTGAATTTCATCTACCGCACCACATTCGATACAAACCAGATGATGGTGGAAATGCGCAGCACCTTCTTGGCGTAAATCATAGCGTGATACGCCATCGCCAAAGTTGATTTTGTCGACAATTTTGAGCTCAGTTAGTAACTCTAACGTTCTATAGACAGTGGCTAGACCAATCTCAGGTGCCTTTTCTTTTACTAAAAGATACACATCTTCTGCACTTAAGTGGTCTTCTTCGTGCTCAAGCAGTACAGCAACTGTTGCTTCTCGCTGCGGCGTCAGCTTATAACTTGCACTATGCAACTGTTTTTTTATTCGGTCAATTCGGCTCTCCATGTGACGCCCCCCTAAACTCTTTCCATTATACCAAAGGAGTAAATCCTATTACAAGATAGTGAATAGATTTCAAATATGCTTTTGCAAGTTTTTACATCATGCTAACTTTGTGAATGTGAACCTATTATTTTAATACATATGAAATAACAATAAACTCAGCCACTATTATGATGAAAAACGCAACAAAATTCAACAAAATTGTCCGACCAGGTACCATTTTCCCGATTTTTCGCTTTGACCAAGCAGGTACAAGTAAATTGCATAGGATTAGCAACAATATACAATAGATGAGCTGAAATGGAAACCACCAAATCGTATAAACCCAAAAAGCTTCAAGTTTTTGTAATAAAAAAACAGAACTAAAGCCAAAAAAGGTTGCACGTATCGCCACTGTTACACGCACTAACACCTTTAAGACACTATGGGTAGCCAGCAATAATACAAGAGCTACTGAAACGGCAACTGGTAGTACTAATCGAAATATAGAATGCCTGTCCCCATCTGCTAAACGAGGTTCTATAAATAATATAAAAGGCTCCGCATTCGGTCCACCGATAATATGAAAGAAGATAACGCCACAAACAAAGCTCACAGCTATAATGGAAGAGTGATAAAATATAGACACCGTACGAGACATAAACATGCTCCTTTTCTATCAAGGTTTGTACAGCTTATGCTCGTCCGTCTCTATTATGCTAAAGATTATTTTCTTATTGTGTCGCAAGCCAAAGTACTGCAAACGCTGTTTTAGCATCATATATACGCCCATCTACAATCATCTGTTGGGCTTCTTCCAACGAAACTTCTAATAATTCGACAAACTCATCTTCATCTAAATCTGCTTTATTGTCAATTTTATATAAATCTTTTGCGATAAAAAGATGAATCACCTCATCTGCAAAGCCTGGAGAAGTTGCGAATGCTTGTAAAAAGGTAAAGCTTTGAGCACCATAGCCCGTTTCCTCCTCTAACTCTCGACGTGCTGTCACTATTGGCTCCTCACCAGGTTCAAGCTTCCCAGCTGGAATTTCAATAATTGACCGTTCAAGAGCTTTACGATACTGCTCTACTAACACTAATTTACCCTCAGCAGTAACAGCAATCACCGCTACGGCTCCTGGATGCTTAATAATTTCACGTTTCGCCACCTGTCCATTTGGTAATGTGACATCATCAATTTGTAGCTTCACAATTTTTCCGTCATAAATAGCTGTAGTCTTTATTGTTTTTTCCTCAAACTTTTTCATTGACGATTACCTCACTTGTTCTTCAGATATGTTCATTGTACCATTACAGATAGAGAAATCGAAGGAGGTCATTCACATGAAAAAAAGACAGCTTGGTTCTAGTGAATTATTTATTTCTGAAATCAGTTTAGGAGGTATGTCTCTTTCGACAGATAAGAAAAAGGCTACTGGTATTATCGATATGGCACTGGATGCCGGCATTAATTATATCGATACAGCCGATTTATATGATTTTGGGGCAAATGAGGAAATGATTGGCACAATTTTAGGGAAACGTCGTCAGGATGTTATCGTAGCTACGAAGGTAGGTAATCGATGGACGGAAGGCTATGAAGGATGGCATTGGGATGCATCACCTTCCTATATAAAGGAAGCTGTGTGCGCTAGCTTGAAACGACTTGGTACTGATTATATAGATGTTTATCAGCTACATGGTGGTACCTTTGAGGATGATTGGGATGGAATCATAGAGACTTTTGAAGATTTAAAAACGGATGGTCTAATCAGAGAATATGGTATTTCATCTATTCGACCAAATGTACTTAAACGTTTTTTACCAGCAAGCTCAGCGAAAAGTGTGATGATGCAATATAGTGCCTTGGATCGTCGTCCAGAGGAATGGCTCGATTTTATCGCTAAAGAAGGTGCTTCTGTTGTAACTCGTGGCACTGTTGCAAAGGGTTTACTAACGAATAGCTGGCAAGAGCGTTTGCAGCACGGTAGCGGCTTTAACACATACACAGCTGAGGAATTAACAACAGCACTAACAAACTTAGCCTCACATCATAATGATTTACATGCACTAGCCATTGCCTTTAATCTAAAGGAATCTGCTATTGCCTCAACTGTGATTGGTGCAAGCTCTCAGGAACAGCTAGCGCAAACTCTAGCTGCCTATGAAAAAATAGATTCCATAACGAACTTTACAGTAGTCAACGAGCTAACAAAAGCGGAACTCTATCTAGAACACCGATGAAGAAATGGCTTGTCTTAGTAGTATTTTTGTTGGTGCTTATTATTTCATCTAGCATGACCTATGAGCAGCAAAGCATACTACCAGAATTAGAGGATATCTTAGTAAATAAACCTTTTGAGAAACAATTATCTTTATTACACATTCCCTATTGGGATACGGTCGTTTCTGTGGAAGAGCGTGGTTATTTTAAATTTGTAGAGTTTTTAATTCGAAAACTAACGCATTTTGTGGGATTCGGTTGCATTGCACTTGGAATTTACTTTGCATGGGGCAAACGTCGATTTCCGGCATTAGTCGCAATTGTAGGAACAGCTATCATTGCCATACTTGATGAGTTTCGTCAAAGCTTTACACCAGGACGAATGATGAGTGGGCAGGATGTCCTTGTCGATACAGCTGGCGCCATTGTTTTTGTGGGTATTGTTGTGTTTGTTAAGAAATTAAGAAAGTAGAGCATTTTATTTAATGTAACTCTGCTATTCCAAAAAAGTAACGAAAAAATGATGGTTTGTAAAAGGTTTTATATTAGAGGGAGCAATTTGAATGAAAAAAATACAATTAAACTCACCTGAATTTAATCGTGTACTGAAAAATTTACAATTTGAAAATTTATCACTAACTCCCACACTACAAAAAAAAGTGCTTGAAATCGTTAATTCTGGTGAGCAAATTTCGCCAACTATTATTAAGGAAGCTTTAAAAAATGGGAAAGTATAATGAGAAATTTAATGATGGTTTCCTTCTAATAAACAAACCTTCTAGGTATTTCTGATTATAAAAATCTTGTATTAGCAGAAGCTTTTGTGTTTTCACTCAGAGCTACACAAATTGAACAAGGAACAAACAAAATCAACTCATTCTATCTTCGTGACTTCCAACGTTTACACGCACATCTATTTCAAGATATTTATTCGTTCGCTGGACACTTTAGAGATGTTCAATTAATGAAAGGTTCTACCCGATTTTGCCAATATCAATTTATTAACTCCTATGCAAGTGAATTGTTTCTACAAAAAAATAATGAACCAACTTGGAGTTCCATTAATCAAGCTGCAAATAGATTGGCTTAAATCCGAATTGAATATGCTACATCCTTTCAGAGAGGGAAATGGGCGTACCATTCGTATTTTTTTACAAGCATTATCTAAAGGTGTTGACTGGAATTTTACAGATATAGATTAAGATACTTATTTAAAAGCTATGATTCAATCTGTTACCGATACAGAACTTCTAGAAAACCTATTTTTAAATACTATTGAATTTATCTAAACAATTGAAACAAATGTTGCTATAAAACTCAAAAGCTCTTTTATAAAAAAAACAGTGAACCCGCATGTGGATTCACTGTTTTCTTTTAAAATTTTGAGCCTTTATCGCCGTATTCGTTTAGAAGTTCTTCAAACGATTTGTTCTTTTCACGCTGCTTGCGCTCAAAGGCTAGATTGGCTTGGCGCTCTTCTTCAGCCGCCTGCTCCTTCGCTGCTAAATCCTGTTTAGCTGCCTTTAACTTAGCAAGCACATCTCCACCGAGCTGATCCGCTAAGGTCATGGCCTCCTGCTTTGGTAAAGTAGCTGTCAAACTACTATCCATACGTTGCTGTTGCTGTTTTCGTTTTTTACCCATTACTTTCACCTTCTTACTGTCATCAAGGGCGTTTAACAATTGTTGCTACACCTTGACCCCCACCGATACAGAGTGTAGCAAGACCTGTTTTGGCATTAGTCTTTTCCATCTCATGTAAAAGTGTTACTAAAATACGTGCACCACTTGCACCAATTGGGTGACCAAGGGCAATTGCTCCCCCATTGACATTTAGTTTATCATGATTAAAGCCTAATTCGCGATCGACAGCTATGGATTGTGCTGCAAATGCTTCATTCGCTTCAATTAAATCAATTGCTTCTAAAGAAACATCAGCATTTGCCAATGCTTTCTTTACGGCTGTGACAGGTCCAGTTCCCATAATGGCTGGGTCAACACCTGCACTTGCATTTGCGGCAATTAATGCCATCGGTTGAATTCCTAACGCTTCTGCTTTTTCTTTTGACATAACAACAACTGCTGCTGCGCCATCATTAATGCCAGATGCATTGGCTGCTGTTACTGATCCATCCTTCTTAAAGGCAGGACGTAATTTAGATAGAGACTCTGCTGTCACACCTTTACGAGGGAATTCATCTTTATCAAAAACAATTGACTCTCCCTTACGCTGAGGTATTTCCACAGCGACGATTTCATCATTAAATTTCCCTGCCTCAATAGCTGCTTCTGCACGCTGTTGTGAACGTGCCGCAAAAGCATCTTGCTCTTCTCGAGAAATCTCATAGGCATCACATAAATTTTCTGCGGTAATGCCCATATGGTAATCATTAAATGCACACCATAGACCATCATGAATCATTGTATCGACAACCTTCTGATCTCCCATACGGAAGCCTTCACGAGCATTTTTTAAGACATATGGTGCTTGACTCATATTTTCAAAGCCACCTGCCACGATAATATCTGCGTCTCCTGCTAAAATGGCCTGTGTCGCTAAATGCACTGCTTTTAAGCCTGAGCCACACACCTTATTAATCGTTAAGGCTGATACTTCATGTGGTAAGCCTGCTGCAATGGCTGCTTGACGGGCTGGATTCTGCCCAAGTCCTGCCGATAAAACATTCCCCATTATGACCTCGTCAACTTGTTCGCCTGCTACGCCAGCACGTGCCAATGCTTCTTTAATGACAATACTGCCTAAAGTTGTCGCTGGTACGTCTTTTAATGCTCCTTGAAAAGAGCCAATTGCTGTACGTACAGCACTTACGATTACTACCTCGTTTGCCATATCCATTCTCCCCTTTTCCCCGTTCAAAAATCAATACTGCTGCATATGCTACTAGCAGATATGTATATTTTAACAAATGTTTTGACGATTTTCGATAATAGAAATAATCGCAGTTTTGCCGAAGTTATTGTAAAATGTTGACGTGTTTTAAACAATCTTAGTTGGGAACATTACAAATAGAAACAGGACGTGGAGGTGCTAATCATGAAGAAGAAAATGCTATTATTGTCAGGTATTACAACGACGCTTGCCGCTGCAGCAACAGGACTGTTCGGCTTTGCGCTTTCAAATAAATTGATGTACATTCAACAAAAGGACCCCGAGTTTGTACGTGAACGGGAAACTACAGCTAAACGCTTTGACGAAGCTTGGTACAATAAAAATTTAAAATGTGAATTAAATATTGATTCACCTAATGGCTATACAATTCGAGGTATTATGTTTCAGCCATTAGAAACCGATAACACCATCATTATTTGCCATGGCGTAACAGAAAATAAAATCAACTCTGTCAAATATGCTCGACTTTTTGAACGACTCGGATACAATTCTGTCATTTTTGATCATCGTCGCCATGGGGAGTCTGGAGGTAAAACAACTAGCTATGGCTATTATGAGAAAAATGACTTGGATGCCGTAGTGAAAACGGTCAAGGCGATGATTGGAGAAAATGCGATTCTTGGTATTCATGGGGAATCAATGGGTGCTGCAACAATGCTCCTTTATGCAGGAACAATAGAGGATGGTGCAGATTTCTATATTTCGGATTGTGCCTTTTCTGATTTTTCCATGCTCCTTCGACAAATTGCCAAAACAGAATTTAAGTACGGCTCTATTATTCCCATTCGTTTTGCAGATTTTTTTATTCGATTGCGTGACGGCTATTCCTTTAAAAGTGTGACACCAGCTGAAGCAGTCACAAATATTAAAAAGCCCATACTCTTTATCCATAGTATTCCTGATACATTTATTCCTCCTTCTATGTCACTGGACTTATACAATAAAAAGACTGGTCCTAAGAAATTAAAGCTATTTGATACAGGAGCCCATGCTCAATCCTTTAATGAAAATATGGCTGAATATGAGGATTTAATTCATGATTTTTTAGAAAGCTTCATTTATCAGAAAATGAATCGTGAATCTTCCTCCTCAAATGTTATTCCATTTCACTTTTAAAAATGGAAAACCTTGCGCTTAAAAATTTCACGCAAGGTTTCATGTTGTTGAAATACTATTATGTCAATGACATCAAGGTGACAAATTAAAAAGTATAGCCTTTTTTCAAAACGAGGGGTTGATCTCTGTTCCGACTGAGTGATTTCCTGGGGGCGTCCGATGAGCCGCTTCACTCGCGTTGCTCGCTCCAGGGTCTCATCTGTGACGCTGAATCCCCGAGGAGTCACTCAGTCTACACTCCAATCAACCATTGCTCATAGTATTTTCTATCGGCATTTCACATAAATATGTAGTGATAATTTGAAGTCTTAACCATCACTATTTTGCGCAATAGTGGAGCTTTGATAACATTTTTCTATGCAAAAACAGAGTGACAGCAAAAAGTGGCTTTATGTAAAGCAACAAAGTGATTCTATACATAAAGTGTAGGACAACAACTATAGAATTGTGCTATTATATCCATTTAATGATGGTGGGTAATATACTTTTACTTTACTTTTGATGGAAGTGAATATTAAAAGTTCTACACTATTATTGATTGGAGTGCAAGGCTACTCGACTCCCGTGGGATAGCGAGACAGACGAGACCCTGCACGGAGCGTCAGCGCAGGAAGCGGCTCGTCGCTCGCCCACTGGAAAGCGAGTAGCCTGGAACGGAAATCACCTTCTTTTGACTTAGTAGTCTTCGCAAAGAGTCCCTTGACCATTTAGTTTTTCAACACTGTGAAACCTTGCGTGATAAATTTCACGCAAGGTTTATTTTTTATTCAGCAAAAACGATATGCCATTCATCACGTTTTGCTAAAAATTCTTTAGCTAATGCTTGTGCTCCTTCCAAGCTATGGCTTGCTGCCCAGCCACATTGCACCTCATTACATGCAGGAACCGCAGTTGCCTTTGTTACATCTGTAAATGTCTTTTCTAATATATCTAATAAATCCTCGTAATCATTATGATTAATCAATGATACATAAAAGCCTGTTTGACAACCCATTGGGCTAAAATCAACAATTTGATCTGAATAATTACGAATAATGTCAGCCGATAAATGCTCTAAGGAATGTAATGCAGGCATTTCCATATGCTCTTTATTAGGCTGCTTAAAGCGAATATCGTATTTAAACACTTCATCGCCATTTTTTCCTGATTTAACACCAGCTAAACGAACATACGGTGCTTTTACCTTCGTATGATCTAAATCAAAACTCTCAACATTTGTTTTTTCTTTCTGCAATGCACACAACTCCTTTAAATAGATTAAATCCATTATAACTAGTTTTCCGATAGAATTGTATGATTTTTACGAATTATATAAAATATTTGGCAATAAGAACTCTCGCTTAAAAAATGAAAAAACAACTAGCCAGGCTTGGACTAGTTGCTCTTTATAAAATGCTACTTATTTTTGGAACTTATTCATTTGTGCCATCATTTGACGTACTTGCTTTTCAGACGGCGTACGACCCATCTGCGCCATCATCATACGAATCATTTGCTCATTAATAGGTGGGTTTTCTTTTAAATATTTCATCATAGCTTGACGAGCGAAATAGAAACCAAGTGCCGCTCCCGCTGCTAATGCGATAATTACGATAATAATCCAGCCCCATGTAGGCATACAACCAACCTCCTCCACTACAATATACCGAGAAAAAACTCTCCACGCTCCATTATACACCAAATGATAGCGGGTTACTATATATTGTAGCGAATTTTGCTAGTGCATTGTATACTTCATAGGCTTTAGCCATCCACACTCATTATCCTGTTTATTGAAGGCAATAAAACGCTCACTCATCTTCGCAAGCATCTGGAAAAGATCTAAATCGAGCATTCTGGATCCTTCACAGTAGACACAAATTTTACGTTCCACCAAATAGATAGCCATTTTCCCCTTTATAGGATGTTCTAAAAATAAGGCATTACGAGCTCTTTCTAAATGTGCATATTTGGAATCTAGTTGCACCTCTAGCATCGCAGCAATTTCATCGAAGCGAACAGATTCACATATATAGGCAAGCTCTTTTAAGGATTTCTCGTTAGCATCTTCGCAGCCCTGCATCATCTCTAATAACTTTCGTTCTCTACCGAAAATAAATGTTAAATGCTCTTCTTTTATTTTATATATGGAATAGGTTCTCACCAGAAATCCTCCTTCGTTCAAGTTTCTTTTTCATAAGTATAGCTCAAGCAACCTCCTTAATTTGTCAAACGAAGGAGGTATTCATCTTCTATTTTTGTCGAAAACCTTCTAGTTTCGGATCTATCAATGACATTATGACAGAACACAGTGTAAAGCCATTTTTAGCATGAATAAGTTGCCATATAACTGTGAAACTAGCTCATTTTTCCTCCATTATTGATTATAAAAGCCTTTATAGCAGGAGCTTAGATTGTCCTCAGCCTCAAGACCTAGAGTAAAATCAATTTCCAGTCCGTTTTAGAAGAGCTTTAGGAAAGGTACTATAAAGGTACAAACGAAAGGAGCTAAAACTTATGAAAAAATTTCTTCTATTAACAGGAGGCATCATTGCAGCATGTGTAGCACTTGCCTTAATCGGACCACTAGCAGGGTTACTATTTTCGGGGTTATTAGTAGCACTTGGTATGCACTTCTACATTGCAAGCAAATCAACATTTGGCAAAATCATTTGGTTCACAGTGGGTCTGATTGGTGTTCTTTCAGCCGTATCTAATATCCCTGCAATGATTGGATTAGCGGCAATCGCTATCATCTACGTGATCTATAAAAAATGGAATAACGAAGATGTTAAAATTCCAACAATTGAAGCAAAAGAAGAAGATCCGTTTACAAACTTTGAAAAAGAATGGTCAAACTTAACAAAATAAAAGGAGAGAAATGACATGAACTTATTTCAACGCTTTAAATATACAATAGAGGCTGACTTACATCAGGCATTTGATAAAAAGGAACAAAAAAATCCAATTGCCATGCTAAATCAATATATTCGCGAGGCGGAAAAACAAACTGAGCAAACTGGAACATTATTAGCGCGTCAAGGCCAGCTAAAGGAAAAATTGGAGCAGGAGCTGAAACAAAACGCTGAGCTACTTACTAAGCGTGAAGCGCAACTAAAATTGGCTACTACTAGCGGTGAACAGGATTTAATCGACTTTGCTACTGATGAGGTTGCTGCTTACACGGCACGAAACAATACATTACAAGGTAGTATTGAAGCAAGTACACGTGAGTACTTCGAGCTTGAGCGTAAATTTGAAACGATGAAGCACAAAATTAAAGATATGAAAGTGCGTCAATTACAGCTGATGGGCAAGGAAAACGTAACACGTGCCCACCATCAAATGGATGGTATGCTTGCTAAAAACAATAAAACGAACTTTGAGGATTTAGAAGCCTATATCGATAAGCTTGCTTACCAAATCGATAAAGACCATGAAGTCACTACTTTTGAGGCACGTCTTGCTCAGTTAGAAAAAAAAGCAGCAGAAGAAAACGCACCACTACTAATCGAAAATAAATAACATGTTATAATATAAAGAAATAAGGGATGCCTCTATTAGGAAGCATCCCATTTCTTTGAAGAAAAACTACTAAGAAAAACTAAATATACTCCAGTCAGAGGTTGTTGATTCATAACCCCTTAATGACTGAATAAAGGAATTTTCATGATAAAAAACAGAAAGTGGTTTAGTCATATGATTAAAATATGTCTTTTTGCTTTTATTATACTTCTATTATTTGCACTTATATTATTCGGTTATCGTTTTATTGCCCAACAGCGTATTCATCAAAAAAGTGCTGAAATTATCGAAAATGGCGGTATTAGTGAGCTCAAAGAAATAGCGGTCAATGGAGATAAGCAGTTTATCTTAGTGGAAGGGCAAGATAAGGAGAAGCCCTTTTGTTTATTCCTTCATGGCGGGCCAGGTTCTCCGTTTCCTTATGGTGTAAGTGCTCGAACATTGTATCCAGAAATAACTGAGAATTGTGTCGCCGTCTATTACGATCAAAGAGGTTCAGGTAAAAGCTATAATAAGGAACTATCTGTTACTACCATGAATCTATCTCAATTTACAGAAGACGCTAATCATATCGTTGATTATATTAGAGAGCATTATCAGCAGGAAAAAATCTTTATCATTGGTCAATCCTTTGGTACGATAATTGGTACTCAATTAGTGGCTAAATATCCCGAGAAATTCCACGCCTATTTAGGTATAGCTCAAATAACTGATATTATTAAAGGGCAGGAACTCGGTTATAGCTGGTTAAAAAATGAGGCCCGAGCAAATGATGATGAGAAAACACTGCGCATTTTAGAGGATTTAGGAAAGGGGCCTTATCTAGCAGAGGATGAGGATCAATTTAGTGACCTAATTAATCGATATAAAGGAATGAATTATTTTGATGAGACGATAGAAAAGGTTAATCTTTTTGGTTTAATAAAAGGGGCTTTTACTTCACCCGATTACTCTTTACAGGATCTTTATAAGGCATTTATCTCTGGGCCTCAGTTTAGCCTTGTTAAAAGCAAGACATTAAAAGAAGAAATTATCCATACAACTTTTTTTGACACGGTCAAAAGTATAGATGTTCCCGTTTACATTATTCATGGTAAATATGATAAACAAGCAAATTATGAATTGGCAAAACAATATTACGAGTTTTTAGATGCACCAAATGGTAAGGTATTTATCACATTGGAGAACTCTGCCCATTATCCAAATCAGCGCGATGCATCAATCATAAATGACACGATAAAAAACATGCTTGAAAAATAAAACTTTGATCTTTTAGGGAAGTTCGGCTTCTCTCATCAATATCTAGAAAGAAGGGTGACCCTCTTGCAAAATTTCACAACCAATAAGCTTACATTTTGGGTACTATGCTTCTTTTTACTCGTCTTTGTAGAGCTTACAATTTTTAATAATGGCGGCGCCTTTAGTCTATTGATTGGAGCTGGACTTCTTTATTTAAGTTTCTCGAAAAAAATTCGTTTCTTTAAATGGACAGGAATTTTCTTTATTGCCATTGCCCTCTTTACGATGTGGAGCCTGCGCCTGTTTATAGTTATCATACTGCTCTACATGCTTTATCAATATTTACAAAGAGAAAATGAAGCAAAGGTGGTCGGCTCAGAGCTATTTGATAAACTTCCTGCTACAAAAAATGAAATATTCGGTACGCTGCCTGCACCTATAGATGCCTATAAATGGCAAGATGTCCAAATTCAAAGACTTGCTGGTGATATTACAATTGATACAACACAAACCATTTTACCTGCAGGCACAAGTCTTATTACGATTCGTCAAGGCATTGGTAAAGTGCAAATTTATATACCTTATGAAGTTCCATTCCGTTTACACTACACAACACTATTTGGCGATATAACTTGCTTAAATATTGGGCCACAACGCCTACTGAATGAAAGTGTATGCTTCTCAGATGGCAATCCTGAAGATGCAAAGCGTACACTTGTTATACATGTTGCAACATGGCTTGGAGACTTGGAGGTGCTACGTAAATGATTGCCTTTATCTCAAGAATCTTTACGCTATTTTTCATTATAACAAGTGCGGCTTTCGGTCTCCTCGTAGCTGTTTGGGGTGAACCAAAGGAGAAAACCTGGGAACCTCTCTGGCAGCAACAATACGGCAATATGCCATTAGGTGGAATTATTGTTCTCAGCATCTTTGGTATCAGTCTACTAATAGCGGGCTGGATTAGTATGACGGCTCGTGCTAGAGAGGCGCAGGCAACGCGCATTGTCAAACAATTAATTGAACCAGATTTTGTCTTACCCAAAAAGCAGCCATTGCCAAAGCCGCTGAAAAAAGCGATCGTGCAAACAAGCGAATTAATCGATACCCAACGAAAAAGCTTGCAGCGATTATCGAATGAACGTGCAGAAGCCAATGATAAAATCATACAAGAGCGCATTATTGCTGAACGTCAGCGCCTTGCCAGAGAACTACATGATTCTGTTTCACAGCAATTATTTGCAGCCTCCATGCTATTGTCCGCTTTAACGGAGAACGATGAAAATGCCACTAGCTTAAAGCAGGTTGAAAAAATTGTTCAACAGGCACAGCTAGAAATGCGAGCGTTATTATTACATTTACGCCCTGTTGCATTGCATAATAAAACACTTGCACAAGGTCTAGAGGAGCTCATTATCGAGCTTCAGCAAAAAGTATTTTTTCATATTGAATATGAGCTGGAGGAAATGTCTTTATCGAAAGCAGAAGAGGATCATTTATTCCGTATTGCACAGGAGGCATTATCCAATACGTTACGTCATGCAAAGGCGAGCGAGGTCGAATTAATGCTTGTTGCCCGAGATGATTTAGCCATTTTACGCATTCAGGACAATGGTCTTGGCTTTGATGTTGAAGCGGATAAATCTACTTCCTATGGCTTGCAAAATATTGCCGAACGAGCTGTGGAGATTGGCTGTATGTATAAAATTGTATCAGTGCCTGGGGAAGGTACAATTGTAGAGGTAAAGATTCCACTACAGAAGGAGGTCGAAGTAAATGATTCAAGTGTTAATAGTGGATGATCACGAAATGGTCCGAATCGGTGTCTCTGCCTACTTGTCAGCACAGCCAGATATCACGGTTGTTGGTGAAGCTGAGAATGGCAAGGTGGCGGTCGAGCGTGCCCTCGCCCTTCGCCCCGATATTATTTTAATGGACAACGTTATGCCAATTATGACAGGGGCAGAGGCAACGGCTGAAATTTTAACGGCATGGCCAGAGGCAAAAATAATGATGGTCACAAGCTTTTTAGATGACGACAAGGTCTATCCTGCACTAGAGGCAGGAGCAGTCAGCTATATTTTAAAAACATCCAATGCAAAGCAGATTGCAGACGCTATTCGTAAAACAATGGGGGGCGAAACGGTGTTAGAGCCTGAAGTGACATCTAAAATGATGCACCGTATGCGTCATGGCAACAGCACACCCCTTTATGAGCAATTAACAGATCGTGAGATGGAGGTGCTGCTGTTAATGGCTCAAGGTAAGGCGAATCAAGAAATTGCGGATGACTTATATATTGCCTTAAAAACCGTGAAAACACATGTCAGCAATATTTTGGCAAAGCTTGATGTCCAAGATCGCACACAGGCAGTTGTCTATGCCTTTCAAAACGGGCTGGCAAAATAACACTGTTCAATCAACCCTTTTCACTGTAAAGAAACGAAACTGCATTTAAATGCAGTTTCATGTTGTTGAAATACTATTATGTCAAGGAAATCAAGATGACAAATCAAAAAGTATAGCCCTTTTTCAAAACGAGGGGTTGATCTCCGTTCCGACTGAGTGCTTTCCTGGGGGCGTCCGATGAGCCGCTTCACTCGCGTTGCTCGCTCCAGGGTCTCATCTGTGACGCTGTGATCCCCAAGGAGTCACTCATTCTACACTCCAATCAACCATTGCTCATAGTTTTTTCATTGGCATTTCACATAAATGTATAGTGATAAATTGAAGTCTTAACCATCACTATTTTTCGCAAAAAAGAAGCTGTTACATTTTTCTATTCGAAAGCAGAGCGACAGTAATAAGTGGCTCTATGTTTAGTTATAAAGTAGTTTTATGGACAAAATGTAGGTTGACAGCTATAGAATTTTACTACTATTCTATCCATTTAATGATGGTGAGTAATATGCTTTTACTTTACTTTTGAAGGAAGAAAATATTTAAAGTTCTACACTATTGCAGATTGGAGTGCAAGGCTACTCGACTCCCGTGGGAAGCGAGACAGACGAGACCCTGCACGGAGCGTCAGCGCAGGAAGCGGCTCGTCGCTCGCCCACTGGAAAGCGAGTAGCCTGGAATGGAAATCACCTTTATTTTGGCTAAATATTCACATAGAGTCCCTTGACTATTTAGTTTTTCAACACTATGAAACTGCATTTAAATGCAGTTTTTTATTTATTAAAAATCTCCTGAAGCTCTTGGACACTACTCACAATATACGTTGCTTGGGCATGCTGTAGTTCTTCCAATGATCCGAAGCTGTATGTTACTCCAATAGCATCAATTTGATTTTCTTGTGCGCCAGCAATATCGTATTTTCGATCTCCTATCATAATAAAATGCTGACGGGGAACCTCGCTAAAGCTTTCTAGAACAAACGCGATGATCTCACCTTTTGCAGATCGTGTGCCATCTAAATGACTTCCCACCACAAGGTCAAAGAACTGCTCAAGGTTAAAATAGCTTAAAATTTGTTCCGCAAAAATGGTTGGCTTAGACGTAGCCACTGCTAATTGATAGCCTTGTTCCTTTAAATTTGCTAATAAGGAGGTTATTTGTGGATAGAGTTTATTTTCATACATGCCTTTTTTCGAAAATCGTTCACGATAATAGGCAATTGCTTGATGGATTTGTGCCTCATCCATCTCATATTGTTCAGCAAGAGATACTTGCAACGGTGGACCGATAAATGCCTCAAGCCTATCCAAATCCTCCTCCATAATCTCCATCTTTTCTAAAGCATATTGAACCGATTTTGTTATACCGATTTTAGGATCAGACAAGGTGCCGTCTAAATCAAATAATATTACTCTATAGTTCTTCATATCTCTACCCCACTTCTTGTACACAGATAAGGAAATAATGGTAATATAAATTTTAAGGAAAATTGAACCTTCTCATTCTATTATCGTTATTACTTAGTATAAGGAGGAATTGTATGGAAACACATTTTACTTATAAACAATTTGTTACAAATCATTCGTTTTCTCTACTCGATCCTATTTTTGAGGTCATATTGCTGTTCGCTATTATATTGCTATTGATTGTCTTTATTAAAAATGTACCAACCTGGTTTTGTCTTCTGTTTGCAGGACTTTCTATCCTCATTTCAGGTCAACTGCTTTGGTTTAGTGGTATTATAGCCGATGAGCTCAATATCGGAGGGAGTGCAAAGAGCTTCTTCATATTTATTGCCACTCTATGTATTCATGGCGCAGCTATTTGGATTTCCCTCATAAAATCTTCCAAAGATGAAAAAATACCGCAGCACTCAGAGGGTTTTTAACCCTACTGAGTATTGCGGTACCTCAAGATATTAGAGAGCTTTTACCTTCTCTACAACATTCTCTACTGTAAATCCATACTTCTCCATCACTAATTCACCTGGTGCTGATGCGCCGAACTTGTCGATAGCAAGAACGTCACCTTCAAAGCCAGTATATTTATGCCAGCCGAATGACGCACCCATTTCAATGGCAAGACGTTTTGTCACAGCTTTTGGTAGAACAGATTCTTTGTAAGCTGCATCTTGCTTTTCAAAGCGATCCATAGATGGCATTGATACAACTGCTACATCCATACCTTCTGCTTTTAATGCTTTTTGTGCTTCCACAGCAAGTGAAACCTCAGAGCCAGTTGCAATTAAAATTGCATCTGCCACGTCTTTTGAAGCTGGAGATACTGTATAAGCACCCTTCGCAACTCCTTCACGTACCGTATCAATAGATGCATTCAGTACAGGCAAGTTTTGACGAGATAGCACTAAAACAGTTGGTGTTTTTTCTGATGCTACGGCAAGCTCCCAAGCAACTGCTGATTCATTTGCATCTGCAGGGCGAATAACAGATAGATTTGGCATTGCACGTAATGAAGCAAGGTGTTCGATTGGTTCATGTGTTGGCCCATCTTCCCCTACTGCAATCGAGTCATGAGTAAATACATACGTTACAGGAAGACCCATTAATGCAGAAAGACGAACTGCTGGACGAACGTAATCAGAGAATACGAAGAACGTACCACCAAATACATTTAAACCACCGTGAAGAGCCATACCGTTCATAGCGGCACCCATTGCAAATTCACGTACACCAAACCAGATGTTACGGCCAGCATAATCATCTGCAGAGAAATCGCCTGCACCCTTCATCGTTGTTTTATTGGAGCCTGCAAGGTCAGCAGAACCACCAAAGAATGATGGTGTTTTCTTCGCAATGGCATTAATCGCATCACCTGAAGAAGAACGTGTTGCTACAGATTTACCTGCTTCATAAACTGGTAACTCAGAAGCAAAGTCCTCTGGTAATTCGCCATTCATTGCTTTTTCAAATTGAGCAGCTAGCTCTGGGAATTCTTGTTTATAGGCTGCAAATTTAGCATTCCAAGCTTCTTCAGACTGTGCGCCTTGCACTTCAGCGGCAGCATTAAATGTATCGTATACTTCAGCAGGAATTTGGAATGGTTCATGTGCCCATTCATAGGCTGCTTTCGTTAATACAACTTCATCTGTACCAAGTGGAGCACCATGCGAATCTGCTTTACCTGATTTATTTGGAGAACCGAAACCAATCACCGTTTTCACTTCAATCAGTGTTGGTTTGCCAGTTGATTTTTTAGCTTCCTCGATAGCTATGTTAATTGCTTCAACATCTGTGCCATCTGCTACTTTTAAATAGTTCCAGCCATATGATTCGAAACGTTTTTGAACATTTTCTGAGAATGATTTTTCTAAATCACCATCAAGAGAAATATCATTAGAATCGTAAAGTACGATTAATTTTTCAAGTTTTAAGTGACCTGCTAAAGAAATAGCTTCTGCTGCTACACCTTCCATTAAGTCACCATCACCACAAAGTGCGAATGTATAGTGATCAACAATGTCATGACCTGGTTTATTGTAAGTAGCTGCTAAATGACGCTCAGCCATTGCCATACCTACTGTCATAGCAATACCTTGACCTAGAGGACCTGTTGTAGCCTCTACCCCAACTGTATGACCATATTCAGGATGTCCTGGAGTTAATGAATCCCATTGACGGAAGTTTTGAATTTCCTCCATTGGTAAGCCATAGCCACCTAGATGAAGTAAACTGTACAGTAGCATCGAGCCATGACCTGCAGAAAGTACAAAACGATCACGATTAAACCATTTCGGATTAGCTGGATTATGGTGAAGTTGTTTTGTCCAAAGCGTATAAGCCATTGGCGCCGCCCCCATCGGTAAACCTGGGTGACCTGAATTTGCTTTTTCAATTGCATCGATTGACAATGTTCGGATAGCATTAATCGCTAGTTGATCCGCATGTTGAGTCATTTTGTTGTGACATCCTTTCTCGTCCTATATATTGTTCTTCTACAGTTTAGTCAACATTGTCAAAGAAAACAATGCTTTTGTTATACTATTTAGCATTTGTAACATACTTTAAAGAAATGTGTCACATTAATTTAGAAATTTATTTTTTTTCGCTTGTTTTACCTTTTCAGGTGTTACATCATTTCCTTCTATATCTACCACTTTTACATTTTCAATGGTATCACGCATAGTTGCTCTAAATGTATCTAAATACTCTTTACGAAGTGCTGTTTGCTCCTTCGCTTCTGCCTCCGATAATTTTCCATTCTTTGCTTTGGCAGAAAGTTCATTGATTCGCTTAATTTTTTCCTTTGATAACATAGTTACACACCTTTCCAGTACATATCTTAATGTATTTGGTATGCAAAGTATAGCATGTATTCCCTTAAAATGCAGTTATACCAACCCTTTCACTTTAGTAAAAAATACCACAGATTACATGACTTTCAGGAAATAGATGTGTATAACTATAGTAGAGACTTTAAAAATTTACTTGCATGGAGGAAAATACATGAAAATAGAAACAAATAGATTACTTATTCGAAATTTTAAGGAGGACGATTGGCAGGCAGTTTATGACTATACATCCGATAGCCATGTGATGAAGTATATTCCTGAAGGTGTTTTTAACGAGGACATGGCTAAGAAATTTGTATCAGACAATAGTGGCGAGCAGGCAAAATACTTTCCAGTTACTTTAATAGAAGAGAATTTGATCATTGGTCATATTGTTTTTCATCAATATTTTGGCGACCATACATATGAAATTGGCTGGGTCTTTAATCCGAAATACTACAACAAAGGCTATGCTTCTGAGGCAGCAAAAGCTGTACTACACTACGGGTTCAAGGAAATGAATCTTCATCGAATCATCGCAACGTGCCAGCCAGAGAATATTGCCTCCTATCGAGTAATGGAGAAAATCGGCATGAGACGTGAAGGATATTTTAAAAAATGTATCCCGAATGGTGATGAATGGTGGGATGAATACTATTATGCTGTTTTAGGTGAGGAGTGGGTATAGCAAATATTGCTGTTACAATCAAGCAAAGTGAATATTATAGTGACTTCTAACAATTTGCCAATAAAGATAATAGTGGAGTTGTACACAAATTTAATATACTAAATGCCTAGAAGTCTTTTGGGACCCCTTAAAGTTAGAGTTTTTATTATGCAGTTAATTGGCTGGCATACGTTCGGTATTTTACTGGACTCATGCCAGCCAGTTTTTGTTTAATTCGTTCATTGTTTCATTTCTCGAGATATTCATATCTTCTTCTATAGAATATTATCGTCAATTATTAGAGCTATTCACTGAACAATATGAGGGCAAAAATTTACCTATAAAAATGTATAAAAGTGAAATCATATGATTAATTAACAAATAAATAACTAATTTACCATTTATTTGTCTAACGCAATGTATTATTATATAACTAAGGTTTTGTACAATTCCTTAAAAAACAAAAGAAGCTAGGATTATATATGTCCTTAACAGACTCTCATTACGAGTAGATGAGAATGTAAGTTATTGGATTGATGTTTTCAGAAAAACAAGTTTTTTACCAAAAATGATACCATGGAATAAAAATACATGAAATTTTCTTCATTGGTGCGGAATATGAGGTGGATTTTATAAACATTAATAATTTCAATACATTTAATATTTTTACAAATAGTAAAATGAATAATGATGTAGTTACTGTTCCAATAAAGACCTCTTTATTTGCAACAGTATTTAATGATTTTTTGGAAAAAAAATCATTAGCAATAACTAATCCTAACGATTTGAAGTCTTCATTGGAATTACAGCTTTTGGAGGACAAAGTTAATCAAACAGGTGAGCTTGAAGACAAGTATTGCTCGCTATGTGGCTCTATGATTGAAGATGATGGGAGTTGTACATTATGTATTGTGCCAATATTTATAACTGGTAACAGCAACCAAACATTTCAAAACCAAAATGTTTCACAAGTAAATAATTCCTATGTCGAGTTTGGAAGTAGAGTACACCACTTTTTAGAAAGTAAAGAAACATCTATAAAATCACATGATACCAATTTAACATTTATGAAAAAAGCACCTATTTAGTTGAATGGGTGCTTTTTTGTGTCATTATGCGGTTCCAATCAATGTCTGTATAATTAACTATACAAAGCATTTCAAGAAAATCCATTTAAACCACCCGATAATGTGATAATTGAGAGCTTGTATTAATCATGCTCTTCTCTTTCATCAGTGGGATGACAAAACTCCCACTGACCTTCCACTATTCACCTATTACCTTTTCCTGATGCTCCCGATACCTTCGATGTACTGTTGCCTTGCTGACATCAAAGCCTAAGCCTCGAAGCGTCATGGCAATTTCCTCGAATGTAAAGCCTTTGTTTCGAAGCTTAATAATTTCCTCTATCGGGACTTCCTTTCGCTCCTGCCCATTCGGATTTCCACGATTCGATAAATTATTTTCAGGTCTATAACCCTTTTCCACAGCTCGACGCATACCACGCCGTATTTTAGCATTATGGATTCTACGCTGATATTCCTCTACGATCGCTAATATTTCTAGCAGCATCGTATCCATTTCATTTAATTGTACAGGTCCTGCATCCCGCATGGAGAAAACATCTGTTTCTGTTTTTTGCAATAAATGCAGCACAGCCATTCTGGCATTCCCACGTCCTAAGCGAGTTTCATCCTGCACAAATAATGCATGAATTTTCTCTTCTTTAATGAAATCAAGCATTTCGAGTAAGCCATCTCGCTCCACATCATAGCCACTATGCTGATCTAAAAAAATGCCCTTTATATTGTAGCCCTGCTCCTTGGCATAGCGCGTTAATTCTTCCTGCTGACGCTCGAGCGAGGAACTTTGTGTCTCTTTTTCTGTACTCACACGGCAATAGATTACAGCCGATTGTTGTTTATTTATCATGGTTCATTTCTCGCAATTTCAATAGAGTTTATGGGATTGGCTTGGTTTCCCACCACTGGAATGACTAATGATTTACCTGCAATAATTTGAACATCTGGTAATTCATTTTCTGTCTTTACTAATTTAATCCAGTCTTCCTTACTCATTTTACCACGGTATTGCTCTGCTAACGACCATAGGCTATCGCCATGCTCGACCTGTATTTCCTTGTAAGTCACCTCACCAGGATCTGTTATGTAAAGGTATCCTGTAAACAGTAAGCAAGCCCCTAATAAAATGGAGATATGCGGATTTTTCTTTAACCAATTCATCATTATAACCTCTTTTCTAGAATGTTTGTTCGGAATGTATGTTCTTATAATAGTGCGAACAAATGTTTTTGTCAAACACTTTTCGAACCTATGTTTGCATAAGTGTTCGCATTCTGCTATACTATCTAATAAGTAGAAATAAAAGAAAAAAGAGGTGAGCAATCATGAAAAAAGTTTCGAAAAGACAAGAAGACATTTTAGCCTTTATTAAAGAAGAAGTACGCGCAAAGGGGTATCCACCATCTGTACGTGAAATTGGCGAAGCAGTTGGACTTGCTTCAAGCTCAACAGTTCATGGACATTTAGCTCGTTTAGAACAAAAGGGCTTTATCCGCCGTGACCCAACAAAGCCACGTGCCATTGAAATATTGGAGCCAGAAGATTCGATCCAAAAGCAAAGTGTTATTCATGTCCCTCTTGTGGGTAAGGTAACAGCAGGTTCTCCAATTACAGCTATTGAAAATATCGAAGAGTATTTCCCGCTGCCAGATACTTATGGGACAAGTGAGGATCAATTATTTATGCTAGAGATTATGGGTGAATCCATGATTGAAGCTGGTATACTTGATGGAGATTTAGTTATCGTAAAGCAAAAATCAACGGCTGATAATGGGGATATTGTCGTGGCAATGACAGAAGAGGATGAAGCAACGGTTAAGCGTTTCTTTAAGGAAAAAAATCATTTCCGTTTACAGCCTGAAAACTCCACAATGGAGCCAATTATTGTCGATCAAGTTTCAATTTTAGGACAAGTTGTAGGCCTTTATCGTCGTGTGCACTAAAAAATATAAAATTTTTGGATGATTTTAAGAGGCTGATATGTTCCCCGATGAGCATATACCTCTTTTTCTTAATTTGAGACATAGAACAAAATACGATCTACATAGGGAGTGCATCTATTTGAAACAAAAAATTAAGCAAGCTGTACAAGAGGCTTATACGACAATGTATAGCTCCTTAAACGATGAACAAATTTATGCGGCTGTTTTAGTGACAGATGGTGATTGTGGTAGCCTTTATTTAACAATCGGAACAGAAAAATCACTAATTGAAATTGGTCAGAACTATGAGGACGACCCCGAAAACTATCGCTTTTTAAAGGATGAATATTTACATTATGATGAGACGGATATGCTCGAAAAGATTAGTCGTGAATTATTAGATACAATATTGCATATCGAAGACGAGGAATTTGTTAAACATAAAGAGATGCTTCATCAAGCAATGAGTGATACGATGTATGAATTGAAACAGGAGGGCATTATTAACGAAAGCATTTTTGTTTTTATTTCGGTGACTGATGATGACGAGGATGAAATATTGGAGCTAACGTCAGCAAAGCGCTGTAATCCAAATCACCCCCTACTCCCTGCATTTATCCGTAATTGGCAGTATTAAATACCTCTAAGAAGATGTCGAACAAAATTTTTCACCATCTTCCTTTATCAAAAAAAGAATCCACTTCACAATGGATTCTATGCCTCTAATTTGAATGTTAGGCTTGCCTTTATAAAAGCAGTAAATATTTTCTTTGACACTTCATCTCCTGCCATCGCCTGCTCTTCTGGGTGCCACTGTACCGCCAGACAAAACGGGTGATCTTCATGTACGACAGCTTCTACAATTCCATCACTGGATTTGGCAGCAACCTTTAATTTCTCAGCTAATACGTTGACAGCCTGATGATGAAAGGAATTTACAGCTATTTTCTCTTTCTCGGTGATTCTGTTTAGTAATGAATCAGGTGTAACCGTAACATAGTGGGTAGCAACACCCCGAGCTGCCTGCTGCATATGCTTTAATAATTTTTTACTATGATATTCGCTCTCCATATCCTGATAGACATTGCCTCCAAGGGCAACATTTAATATTTGAATGCCACGACATATACCAAAAATCGGCATATTACGAATAAATGCTGCCTCAATTAAAGCAAGCTCTACAGAATCTCTTTCAGGGTGTACCTTCCCTAATTTGGGTGTAGGCTCTGCATCAAAGAGAAATGGATGGACATCACAGCCTCCCGATAGCAATAATCCGTCCGTTAAAGACAAAGTTTGTGCAACATCCTCCTCTATACCAGGTGGAATAATGAGCGGAATGCCCCCAGCTTCGATAATACTATTGCTGTAGGCAGCATTTAATCTTGCTGACAAATCATCCTCCAAAAAGGCCGTTATGCCAATTACTGGCTTCACTTTATCCCCTCCATAATTTCAAGTTATCCCCTACCATAACCCAAGATACCAATTCATCAGGGCATCTCCATAAAAATAGACAACTATAGCCGCAATAGCAATGGATGGGCCAAATGGAATGGGTGTCTTTCTGTCCTGCTGTCTTGCCTTTAACACTATAATGCCAACAACCATTCCTATAACAGCGGCTATAAACAACGTTAAGAGTGTATTTAATGTGCCCAATACAAGCCCTAGTAAAAAGAATAATTTAATATCTCCCCCACCCATACCACCTTTTGACAGGACAGCTATACTATATAATATGCCAAAGCCAACAATTGCACCCAGCGCACTATCCCACCATGGGGTTAACGGTGAAAGTACACGTCCTATGAAGAGCAATGGTAGGAAAAAGAGCAGGACTTTATCAGGAATAAGCATATAGGCAAAATCTGATACTACGATAATGACGAGTAATGATATTAGCAATATAGCTACAAAAAATTCTATGGTAAAGCTTAGTTTCCAATAGGCAAATGCAAATAAAACCCCTGTAATCAGCTCCATTAAAGGATAAATCCAAGAAATTATCTGTCCACAGCTACGGCATTTTCCTCCTAGCCATACATAGGACAATACAGGTACTAAATCAAGGGCTGTTAGCTGCCTTTGACAATTTGTGCAATGTGAGGGTGGTCGCACAATGGACTCCTTGATAGGTACACGTAAGCCCACCACATTAAAAAAAGAACCAAAAACAAGCCCAAAAATAAATACTGTCACGGTATAAGCCATTTCCATTTTTATGTCCTCCTAAACTAAGAGGCGCCCATACATATAAAGTATGCGCGCCTATCTTTATTCTTGTCCCTCGTAATAGAACGTCGTAATCTGTACAGTAGCCTTAATGATAGTATCCGCCTCTTTGTCCAGCTTTTCTTTCTCACCAGGAAGAGACATTTTAATCGTATCAATTTTCATCACTCGCTCAAGCATTTCCACTTCCTTTAAAAAAGTAACCATTGAGTCAAATGTTAAGGCCCCAATATCAAAGGTAAAGGTTACTAGCTTTAGCTCTGGTGGAATGTTTTCCTGAGCAATTGTAGAAATAGGCGGAGTTTCCGAATTCTCTTGATTTTCCTCATTAACCTTTGCTTCTGCCTCAGCAACTGTATTCGTTTGACCCACGTTGGCATCTGCCACAGGCTCATCATAATTATTAAAGATCAGCGACTCCATGCGCGTACCTGTCACCTCTTCAATTTCCACCATATCCCTCAATACCTGCTCAACCGCTCTTACACTAGGCACTTTTTTTTGCATCTCTAAAGTTTCCTGCATGGGAACCTCGAGCTGCTCATCAAAGGAGGCAAGGGATTGCTCTAAGCTTTTAATCTCAGTTTGCAGACTTTGAATATTAGCTTCCTTCGCTTGTACCTCATCTTTCTTTGGCAAAATAACATAATAATAGAGGGCAAACAATAAAGAGGCTATCAACAGGACAAGCAATAGTATGCCTGATTTCTTACTATTTAGTAATCTCATCATGTGCTTCGTCCCCCTACCAGATACATAAAGTCAATTGTAGCTGTAATAGACACAGAGTAACGAGGCATCTGCTTAAATTTTTCCTCAGCAGGTAAGTCCTTGTCCTGCTCTCCTAGCTCAATGTCAAAATTAGTGATAGAGCCAATTTGGGCATCTGTAAAATAAGGACTAGCTAATAAACGCTCGACATATTTAGAAATAGCTGTCATTGTTTCAAAATCTGCCTCAATTGTTACTTGGTTTGTGCCAAATGAATAGCTACGTAAATAGCTTGGACTTGGTAGCAATGCATTTGTTTCATCAATTAAGGGCGTTACGGGATAAGCAACACTTTGTACATATTGAACAGATTGCTTTAATGAGCCTGTATTTTGACTTTGCTTTGTGGCAATATCATTTCGTAGCTGCTCCTGTCTTTCCACTAATCGTCTCTCTTCTGCTGATAAATCCTTTAATGCTGTCCTAGCATCAAAAAATAGATAGGTCATAAACGCTAAAATAATAAGAATAATTGCTAGAATCATATAAATCAACAATGGCGAGGTTTTCCGCTTCTCTAATTTCGGTAAGAGGTTAATTTCTGGAATCATCCGTGAACCTCCTTCAAGGCTAGTCCAAGCAAGGAGGAAAACGCTCTTGAAAACTGTGGAAACTTCTTCTGCAGCATCTGATCATTTAACTCGGTTAATGGAACACCTAAATTGGCACGTAGAAACTCACTAATGGTAGGTAATAAAGGGTTGTCCCCTAAAATAATAATCTCATCAACAGATTTTTCACCCTTATGTAAAGAAAAGCGAAAGAAGTTCATCATACGATCAATTTCCAGCACCTGATCCATAACAATCAACCGGTAATCCTCAAGCTCTCCATTAAATTGAAAGTTATAGCTATATTCGCCCTGTGCCTTGCTTTCCCATTGCTCCATATTGGTATCAATTGATTGATAGCGTAAAAATTCCACATTACCCTGTGAAAATATGCTAATAGATAGTTCATTAATAGACCATTCTGCAATTAAATAGGTTTTATCCATCTCCAATAGCTGCAAATGGTGCAATAAACGAATATTACAAAGAGCACGGATATCCGCTGCCTCTGGCTCCAGTGCAATATCGAGGAGCATTGCCACAATTTTATTCACTTCCTCTGAGGGCGCGGCATATAATTGTGCCTTACCATCCAGTGGATCAGCATCATAAACATCAATAAGGGGCTCCTGAAATGGGAGATGAATCGAGTGCCCAATCTCCATTTCCGCATAGCCTCTAAGCTCCTCTGGCTTCAAGTCATGAGGGACATCAAAGCTTTTCAAAAGAACAGACATATCGGGCACAAACATTCGAGCCAATTGTTTTTTGCCAACCCATTTCGTGACCTCTTGATTCATCGATTCAAATAAAGCGACCTCATCATGGATAATGCCATTTTCAACAATCCCATGTGCTAATGGCAGCTCATAATGCCGCCAACGTGAAGGATCAGGCCCTTCCGCCACAATGGCACGAAGAACATAATCCTTCAATTCGAGGGACACATACGATTTTTTCTTTCTCTTGAACATGTGCAAAGACCCCCTTTCAAGCTACTTCATAGGTGAATTAATTAGTCATCCATTTCCCACCCAGAAATGCAGGTAGTGCGCATTTCTGGGTGAGTTGGGAGGACTATTTTCCAGGTTGCACTGTATGTGTTGAGTCAATTTTACTACCTTTTTGACTATCATCATTTATGATTTTAATTGTTGCATTTTTAAATGATACACTTTTACTTCCACTAAAATTAATATCTGATGTATTTAATTTTTTTGGATTATCAATAGATACAGAAGCTTCCGGAGGAATTTTACCAGCAGACTCTAAGTATTTTGCTGTTACCATTTGTGCTACTGTGACTTTTGTATCTGTCCCTGATACATCAGACTCTCCATTTGGATTATCCGTATAATATAATTGTGCTGCATTTAAAACATTAATCGCATCCGCCTTTACTGCATTATAACGAGAGTTTTCGATAATATTGCCAATTGCAGGGATAGCAATGGCTGCAATAATCGCTAAAATCACGATAACAGCTAGCAACTCAACAATCGTTAAACCCTTCTGATTTTTCAAAAGCTTTTTGTTCAATAATTTTTTGAACATACTCAATTCCTCCTTAAAATTTTTTCTATATGAAGTGTGTCGACACGTACTTCCTACCTAGATAAGCATTTCAATTACTACACTTAATAAAATTTTCTAGTTAAGGCCACAATTTAGCAAATAGAATTAATAATTTTGCGTTTACATATTCTCATATAACTGGAACATTGGTAGAAAAATCGCAGCAATAATAATGCCTACTACCACAGCAAGCACTAAAATCATTAATGGCTCAACAAGTGATTTTAAAGTATCGACTGACCGATCCACTTCCTCCTCATAAAAGTCCGCTACCTTTTCTAGCATATAATCAAGTGAGCCTGTTCGTTCACCGATAGCAGCCATTTGTGAGACAAGTGGTGGGAACAGCCAGCTTTTTTCAAGCGGCTCGGATAAGGTTCCACCCTTTTCTAAATTATCACGTGCCTCTACAACTACCTTGGCAATAACAGGATTTCCTGCTACCTTTTCAACGATGGTTAAGGCATTTAGGATTGGCACAGAGCTGCTAAACAGCGTAGCTAATGTTCGCGTCATGCGAGCAATAACGCTTTTTTGCATTAATGGACCAAATATTGGCATACGCAAAATCGTCATATTGATTGAATAATGAAAGTCTTTATTTTTTTTATATAAAAGGTTAAAGACAACAACGATAATAACCAAGGATAGAATCACAAAATACCAGTTTGCGATAAGCCAATCACTGATCCCAACAACAATTACTGTCAGCAATGGCATCTCCAAATCCATATCCTTAAAGGTAGCCATAAAAGTTGGTACAATAAAGACCATTAAAAACAATCCAACACCAATTGTTAAAATAGATAAAATCGCAGGGTATGTAAGCGCCGATGTTATTTTCCTTTTAATGCTATACTGCTTTTCTAACGTATTGGCTAGTCGATCCAATGTATCGTCAATGCTTCCTGTAGCCTCACCGGCACGCATCATATTAACAAATAAAATGGGAAATACCTTTGGATGCTTGGCTGCGGCATCTGAAAAGGCTGTACCGCTCCGAATATCCTCCTCTACCTCCAGCAAGGCCTTTTTTAACGTTTTATTTTTGGTTTGTGCGGCTAAAATTTGAGTAGCCTCTACAACCGAAATACCAGCACGTATTAATGTGGCATACTGGCGGCAATAGACAACAAAGTCCTGATGCTTTACCTTTCTTGCAATTGAAAGCTCCTTATGTAAAATACTAGTCGATTCCTGTACCTCACGCGCATTAATGCCTTGCTTTCGTAGCTTATCAATCGCAGCCTGTTTATTTAATGCTTCAATAACGCCCTTTTTCTGTACGCCTGCTTTTGTGCGCCCATTATAGCGAAATACGGTCAACTATATTCCCCCGCATTCATATACGGTCTAGCATCCTCAAGTGAGATTTTCCCTGTTGTAATTAACTGCTGGATCGATGATTGAAGCGTATGCATCCCTAGTGCCTTACTTGTTTGCATTACACTCGGAATTTGATGTACCTTTTCATTGCGAATTAAATTCGAAATAGACGGTGCCTGCACAAGAATTTCTGTTGCTGCAATACGTCCCTTTACATCCTTGCGAACAAATAATCTTTGTGAAATAATACCCTGTAGCACATTGGCTAGCTGTACACGTATTTGTGCCTGCTGATGAGGTGGAAAAACATCGATAATACGATCAATTGTCGTTGGTGCACTACTAGTATGTAGTGTCGCCATCACTAAGTGACCCGTCTCTGCGGCAGTGATTGCTGTAGAGATTGTTTCATAATCACGCATCTCACCAACTAAAATAATGTCAGGGTCCTGACGTAGCGAAGCCCGTAAGCCATTGGCAAAGCTTTTTGTATCGACACCGACCTCACGCTGATTAATAATGGATTTTTTATGAGCGTGTAAGTATTCGATCGGGTCCTCCAGTGTAATAATATGCTTCGCTCTCGTTTCATTGATGTAGTCTATCATGGCAGCTAAAGTTGTGGATTTTCCAGAGCCAGTTGGACCAGTTACTAAAAGTAATCCCTGTGGCTTTTCGGCAAGCTGATAGAGCACCTGTGGCATATTTAGCGTTTCAATGGAGGGTATTTTTGCCTCGATTAAACGAGCCGCCACTGACACCTCATTGCGCTGATGATAAGCATTGACACGAAAACGACATTTACTAGGTAGAGAATAGTTAAAATCGGTCTCCCCCTTCTCCTCGAATTCCTGCTGCTTATGAACGGGTAAAATCGTTTTCACCATCTCTAATAAATCGGCACTTTCTAATGGCTCCGTGCCATAGTGCTCAAGCTGACCGTGAATTCGATAAACAGGTGGCACCCCTTTTGTTAAATGTAAATCAGATGCCTTCACTTCAAAGGAACGATGTAATAACTCAATAATTGAATATGTTGTCATTGGGCTCACCTCCTACTCTTTACTTGCAACACGTAAGATTTCAGATATTGTTGTCTGTCCTGCTGCAACCTTTTGTAAACCATCCATTAGCAATGTTTTAAAGTGTTGCTGCTTCATATATTCTCTGATTTTCTGATCGCCTACCTCATGGATAATTAATTCCTTCACATGACGATCAACTGGTAGGATTTCATGAATAGCCATCCTCCCTCGATAACCAGTAAAATTACATGCCGCACAGCCACGTCCCTTACGTCCCTGCGTCACATCGGGAATGCCATTATCTTTGAAAATAGCTAACTCATATTCAGTAAATGTATAAATTTCAGAGCAATCTCTACAATTTCGTCTAACAAGACGCTGTGCCATAATACCGACTAATGAAGACGATAATAAAAATGGTTCAATGCCCATATCCTGCAAACGTGATATAGAATCGACCGCACTATTTGTATGCAGGGTACTTAACACTAAATGCCCTGTTAATGAAGCTCGCGTCGCAATTTGCGCTGTTTCTAAATCTCTAATTTCCCCAATCATGACAATATCTGGGTCTTGACGCAAAATAGAACGCAGCCCTGTTGCAAATGTGAGCCCAACCTCTTCCTTTACCTGAATCTGATTGACACCTGACAATTGATACTCAACAGGATCTTCAACGGTAATAATATTGACACCATCGTCGTTTAATTCATTTAATGCTGCATACAGTGTTGAGGATTTCCCCGATCCAGTTGGTCCTGTTATGAGGACAATACCATTGGGATGTGCAATCATGGAGCGAAATAAAGCTTCATTTTGATTAGAAAAGTCAAGCTGCTCAATACCATTTACAGCGTTTGCTAAATCTAAAATACGCATTACGACCTTTTCTCCATAAACGGTTGGTAGGGTGGAGAGTCGAATATCAATCGGTCGGAAATTAATCGTTGATTTAATACGTCCATCTTGAGGAATTCGATTTTCTGTAATATTAAGATTTCCCATAATTTTTATTCGGGCTAAGACAACACTTTGCATATTTTTCGGCAATGAACGCTCTGTTCTGAGGACACCATCAACACGATATCGTACACGTAGCTCGGTTTCCTGAGGGTCAAAGTGAATATCACTAGCTCGTTGTGCTACACCATTTGCAATAATTTGATTAACAAGACGAACAATTGGTGAATCCTCACGCTCAATATCTGTTTGCATATCGATGGTGGATGTTGCCATATCGGACAGGGCTGCATCCATTGATTCCTGTAGGTCATAATATTTGGTAATTGTTCGATACAAATCGTCCTTCGCCGCAATACTTGTTTCAATTTGACAGCCTGTAGCCATACGCACTTCCTCAATAGCAAAGTAATCCATCGGGTCTGCCATGGCAATAAAGAGCTTATTTCTTTCCTTGCGCACAGGCATAATGTTCGCGCGTTTTGCTAATTCAGCAGGTATCAACTGAAGTAGATCAGGGCTAATCGTATATTGGTTTAAATTAATATGAGGAATCCCAAGCTGAAACTCGAGGACTTCAATAAGCTGTTGTTCTGTTAAGTAATTCTTTTTAATTAAAAAGTCCCCAAGCTTTTCTTCTTTTGACTTTTCAGTTAATGCATACTCTAATTGCTGTGGTGTAATAACACCTGATTCTACGAGTAAATCACCCAGTCGTTTCCGTCCAGCTTTTGCTGCCATGAAAAGTACACCTCTCTTTTAAGGACTCGTTTGTACAAAATTTCCGCCCTTATCATAGTAGCCATAGATAATCTCTGGTCCATCCTGCTTCTGCTCTGTTGCAGATGTATTTGCATCAGGTAAACCATTACCATCTAAATCCATCTGTAAATCAGAATCTGTTGCTGTCTTTTGCTGATCTGTTACGACACTTTCTGAGGCTTCAAGCTTACGAGATGATCGTACAACAATACGGTTGACAGGAGCATAATAGTCTCGACTAACAAGCTGTTCCTCCGTAGAGCCGTCATTGACACGGATGGAGCGATAAATTTCTATACGAACGCCCTCCTGCCCCTCCTGCTCAATTTTTTCCTGACCAGCAGCGAGTTCATCTGAATAGCGAGCTATAATCCTCGGTCTGACAATCTTATCCTTCGTCACACGAACGGTCACTTCCTTGTCTTTTTCCGCAGACCATATTTCAATTTTCAACTGATTTCCTTCAATCGTAGCTTTTAGCTTACTAAGCTGAGCTGAGGTATTCACAAATTGCAAATCCTTGGCAAGCACCACATTCACCTCCGCTTCCAATCCTTGCTGTAGGTAAGAAGGTGGAACGGCTTGAGCATGACGTTCTACAATGACATAATCTGTTTGTAGTATCGTGCTATAGACCATCGAAGCTATAAAATTAAGGGTTTCTGCATGCACCGTATTCGCCTGCTCTCCAAGCAATTGTAGCAATGACATCTTTTGGTTCGGTGCGATTAATTGATTATTCAGCGTATCGAGTAATCCCTCTAAATTGTCAACATTCTTCGGAATATCACTAATTTGAAAAGCAATTCGTTCATTCTCTAATGAGCTAACATCGACTAATTCTGCATTAATCTGATGGCTGCCTAAATTCCCAGCCTGATTCAGAATCCTCGCAATCGTTTCCTCTGTTTTCCATTGCGATTTATTTTTCACAGCTTTCTTTGTATTGACACCAGCTATTACAGGGATCGGGAGCTGAACAGTTCTTTTACTTTCCCAAAAGGCAAACCATGGCTTTTTTGACAGCTCCTCAAATTGTGACACTACCTGCTCTATATCAAACTGTACATCATGTGCATCCAGTTCTTGCTCCGTACCACCACCACTAATAATAAGAGGTGTTTCCTGCCATTTCTCCACAGCATCACGAAGAATTTGGAGGATTTCTTCTTTATTCAGCCCTTCAACAGCAATACCACCAATTGTTGAATCTTTAGGACTTTCTTTCGCAAAGACTGTGCCATTTAGCACAAGTGATGGAACAAAAAATCCTACAATTAGAACAATCGCTAAAATGACGCTAATTATTTTTATGTATGTTTTCATCCATCTCATCCTTCCATTCACTAATGGAATTTCTATTTATATACAAAATGATACTACAACTATAGTAGTTTGACACCCCTAAAAATGCAACTTTTTTCCGATTTAATTTTTAAAACTCCTGAAAAAATTCAAAAAATATTCAAAAAATAGTTCTATAGAATTAAAAATAGAATAAATTCCATTAGATATAGTTCCAGAATTTCGTTATAATACCTTTAATTAATAATTTTTAAGTCATCACCTCTATTTACGTACCGGTGTAGGTAGAAATGTTCAATTTATGGCAGCTTGAATAAATTCAATATTAAAAAATAATTATGACATTTAGGAAGTTTTACATACCTTATGCTCAAAGAAATCTATGTTAAACAAACACCAAATTATGAGTCTAGAGTTTACAGAAAATAGGTTATCCTTCTGCGGAGCGTTCAAAGAGATTGTTAAATAAATTAATATATAGTTGTAAATAAATATTTTTCTAACACTCAAAATGGAGCAAACTATTGATATATCAATAGTTAAATAGGGAGGGAATTGATTTGATAAAATATCTTAAAAATAATCAAGGCATGTCTTTGATTGAAGTTGTCGCCGCCCTTTTAATAATTGGAATTGTGTTAATTTCATTTTTTGGCTTGCTCATTCAGTCAAATAAAACAACGCACAAGTCAAATGATATTTTGGATGCTACTTATGCAGCACAAGTAAAGATGGAGGAGATTTACAATGCGTCTGGTGGGGCAGTTTCTTATGAAGATTTAGCAGGTGGCTATACATTGGATGAAGAGAATCCCAGTTCGACCTTGACTTCTCTACCAACTAACCAAGTGTATAAATATTTACCACATGAAGAGGATCGTTTTACTTACTATTTAACATTAGAAACATTTCCTGCAGATAACACTTATAAAAATGCGGTTTATGTGCATCTGGAAGTTGTTGAAAACAGTACAAATAGCAAAGCTACAATGGAAAATGTGTATATACTAGGGAGGGCAAAATAAATATGAAATGGCTACGAAATAGCAAAGGTCTTACATTATTTGAAGTGCTTGCAGTCGTTGTTATTCTTGCCATCGTATCAATGCTGAGTATTAGTATTGTAACATCTGCTACAAAGCAACAAATCGAGCAGAGTGCACATAATCGCGATATTAAGGATTTATCCTTTGCATTAAAAGTAATCACGAAGGATTTTCGGAAGAGTGATAACCTTACAACAGATTCTGATGATACAACAGACCCTCCGACAGAATTACACACATTATTGTTAGGGGATGAAATTGTATCAACTTATAGGTTAGAAAATAATCAAATTATTCGAAATTCAAACGGTAGTGACGAAATCCTTGCCTATAAAATTTCCAAATTTACAATCAGCGGAGGCGCTATTGAAATTATCAGTGAAGATGGTCAAAGAGCTACAACAGATATTACTCAAAGGAGAGGAAAATAATGAGTAAACAAATTAAAAATCAACGAGGTTCAGCGCTTGCACTTGCGTTATTTTTAGTTGTGTTCATCTCAATCCTTGGTATATCTTTAATAAGTGTCTCTTCTAACAGTCTAAAACAAGTAGACTATGAGCGAAAAGACCAGGCGGTGTTTTATATTGCTGAGGCGGGAATTAATTTAGCTAAAGAAGAAGTAAAATTAAAATTAAGAAAAATAGAAGATGACGCAATCCAAGAGATTACGAAATGGATTATTGATCAAAATATTTACCGTAAAGCTAATAACTTACCAAAGTTAACAAAGCAAATGGCGAGGAAGCATTATGTTGAGGTTGTTCTAAAAGAAGAATTTGATAAAGCAATTGATAAGGGATACTTTTCTGACACATCTTTTACTATCTCTACAGGTAAGGTAGCATCTATTGAGCTACAACCGACAAGTGCAGACTTTAAAGTCAAAATTATTTCAACTGGGACCATTGATTCTGCTAAGGAACGTGTAGTTGATCAAGAAATTAAACTTAGACCTTCCCTTTATAATGATTTAGGTGATGATGAGGAAGATGGCAGCGAAAGTGGTACTCCACCTCTTGTATCTGGAGATTGGGAAAATCATACCGTTCTAACATCTGGAAATATTGTATTTAATAGTAGTGGTGAAATTCATGGGGACACATCTTTAAGATATGGGAATGTAATTTTTAACAACTACTCTGGAAAAATTCTTACTGAAGATGGTTCAACTGGCGGAAAAATTAATATGGATAGTTCAAAACAGTCAATTACCCCTCAAAATCAACAACAAAAGAATGAGTGGCATTACCCTAAAACAATATTACCACCACTTGCAATTGACCCAAAGAGTTTTTTGCCTAATGATTTTTGGGAAAGGACAACGGATAAAACAAATCAATTATCAGCAATTCCATTACTATCAGAATATACGCTATCTAATGGAGTGGATTTAGTTACTAATGGCGTACTTTCAACTGAAGACCCGAAAGGCTATTTGAAAAATAATGTAACATTCAATTTAACATCAGATACACATCTATCAAGAATTAGAATTACTTCCAATCGAACAATTACTATTAACATAGACAGTGAAGTAAATTTATTAGTAGATGATTTTGATATGAATTATGGAACAATAAATGTTACAGGGAATGGAAAGTTGAATTTATATGTAAAAAAATTCACTGCACTTAACTCTACTACTGGGTTTAACGCAAATACAGCAGACCCTTCAAAAGTCAATTTCTATTACGTAGGCTCATCACAATTCACTTTAAATGGTTCTACACCATTTTATGCAACATTATTTAGCCAAAGTGCTAATATGTCATTGGGTAGTGGCTCTAAAGTGTATGGTAATATTATTTCAGGAGGAAGCAAAATCACTTTTTCTGGAAGTACACCTACTACAGGTCAATATGTTATTGCACCAAATGCTGAGTTAATTATTGATGGGAGTGCTTCTATTAGAGGTTCCGTTGTAGCTGACTCTATAAATTTTACCGGTAATGGTAGAATTTATAAAGGCTCTAATTTACCTCCTCTACCATCAGGTGTAGGACCATCAGATGGTTTACTTGATCCTGATGGTGAAAGATTACCTTTTGAAGAAGGTTCTATTATAGAAAACTAATTATACTTTAAACTTAATAATTTCCTAAACAACTGAAAACAGCCAATGAGAAATTCAACTCTCTCTTGGCTGTTTTATCAAATTTACTATTAACATCATCAACAGGAGGTATATCATTTTTTGCAGTAGCTTTACATTGAGCATCATTTCTATAGCTTTCATCACATTTATGGACTTTAACTTTAAACCTGAACCTCAGCTAGAATTCCATCGCATCTACTTCTTCCAGTTAAATAAAGTTTTGAAGGAGTTTGAAAATCGGGTTATTTGCAAGCCTAGGATTCTTCCTCATGTCGGTGTGATAACTTACATTTTACATGGAACCCTTCTTTTTTATTAGATTTTATTGGTAAAAGAAAACTCCTTTATCAAAATCATCATTTATAATTTTAAAATGCCAAAGCGCTGTTAAACAACACTTTGGCATTTTGTATTTGATGGCTACTTTTTACTAACAACCTTATCCCCTTACTTTATTCCTTATCCTTCCTCAACAACCTACCCGACAACAACAATCCGATTCCACCAATCGCGATAAACAGGACAGCTCGTATTAATAGATCGAGTGCAGATAAATCAAAGAATATAAGCTTTATAAACGCAATGACCAAGATAGTAAAGCCCGTTAAGCGTAATGTTCGTAAGTTACGCACCGTACTCAGCCATAGGGCAATACTGGCTGTCACAAAAAGTGTAATTGTAGAGAGTGCAATGCTGAGCTTCCAGTCTAGTAGATTGTTATAGGCTAGCTGATGTACGAATCCCCAAATGGATAGCATTGTTAGCACGATGCCTGCACTCACTGTCGGATCGACGTATTTCTCCATCTGTTGTTGATAAATTTGATAAATACGGCCCTTCATAAGCACATCTATTAATAGTGCCACAAGCACACCAATATAAATGATTCTTGTTAAAAGATGGAGCCATTCTATTCCCTGCATTTCGGCTGGAAGGATACCGATTGACAGCGCAAAAAGCAGGAAAAATGCGCCAAGCACTGGTGTTAATGCGCGTCCTTTATATTTTGCTGGCACTAGAAGGGATGCTGCAAATAGGACAGCTAGCATGATACTCATCATATGCTGGCTGTTGCTAACACCAGCAAAATATACTGCATCAAGCTTACTAATATAGGCTAAGAAGTAACCAGTTGTTATGACCGCTAAAAAGTCTACTACATATAAATCCTTCATCAGTTTTTCAAATACCGAAAGTGACTCTTTCGGACGCATTGCATATAGATAAATAAGCAGCAAATAGATGACTGGCATAAAAAGGCTAGCATGGTTAATGCTAAAAAATGGTACCGGCTCATGAATCATAAAGTTGATTATAATGGTAATAGCAAATATGACCGAGCTGATGACCTTCATCAAGCTTGCTCGTAAACGTAAGCTCATTATAACACCTGTAAATGCGATAAACGGCAATAGTAAATCTTCTACTTTCTCTGGTATATTCATAACGAGTAGCGTATTACATAGGGTGATAAACGCGAGTGTGATGGCACTATCAAATGCCTCCTGCCATTTTTGCCTATAGCCATAACCCGCTAAAGTCGCAAACAAGATGACCAATACGAATAAAAGCACTTCACTATATTCGATTGGTCTAATCATAAGGTTCAAAAGCAATAAGCTAAAAACTCCTAAAGAAAATTGAAGACCGACATGAATATGCTTCCATTTAGATTCAATATTAAATAAACGGCACCAACTCGTATAGCAAATAGCTAATACAGCCATCAAGCCAAATGCCATTATAGCTCGATTGTCAGTGTTCATAAACGCTATAATGCTAACAGCTACCATAGAGAAAAAGGTTGCTATATAGAGTGCCAGCTTTTGCTTATGCTGATAAATGACAAATTGTAGCATCGTAAATAACGCAAGTACATAAATTAAAATAATAACAGCACTAAAATCCATATATTCTAGTAAATATGGTAGCAAGAGTGAAGTGAATGCTACAAACACTGTTAATATCTCATTTTTCTTTAAGTAGCAAATAGCAATCCCATAGCCAATATAGATGATGGCAATAATGAGTGCCAGCGTTAAACCAATAATTTCATACAATATTGCACTAGCCGCTGTTGTTAAAATTCCTACGATAAATGCCCCACCATATAAGGAAATGGTGATAGCTGGAGATCCTTTTTTTCTATGCTCCAGCACATTTGCTAGTACGGCTAAGAAAATCGATAATGCATAGGCGAGGATGATTTTAACCTCATTCGATAAATAACCATAATCACTAACGAGCTTAAGACCCCAAAGCACCCCCATCACTAAAATTACCATGAATATTTTTGGTAAAGCCCACATGATACGTTCCTCCAGCGATTGCTGTGGTTGCTTCTTTTTTTCAGGTATTGGCCTTGGGTTTGGCTTGGAAGTACTATTTGGTTTTTGTTCTGCCAATGATGAAGATTGTTTAATTATTGTTTTTCTAGCATTTATTGCTGTTGATTGACCAGTAGAATGTTGCTGTTTTAAGACATCTAACTCCTGCCTCAAATCCATCATTTCCTTCTCAAGCTTGGCAATCCTTTGCTCCATTTCAAGTGACATCCCATCATCCTCCCTACTTTTTCATTTTTTACATTATAACACCTTTTAGAAAGGTGTAAAATTATACTTTTAGATCATATTTATACTATAGCTATCTAGGTCTTCGATACATTAAAGCACGCTCACTATCCTTCGTACCCCTTGTAGTTGGATCTATAACAACACCCATTAATACGAGAATTGATAAAACAGTATTTAAGATGGATGTTAGCTGCTCACTCATTGCACTCGTTAAATCATAGCCAAAAATAGCTGCAACTTGCTGTGCGAGTAATAAAATCAATGAAAATAGTGCCAATAAAAATGGCTTATGCTGAAGACGAATCTTCCAGTTAATTTTCATAGAAGCTCACCTCCCCCCTTCTCTACAATATATGCACAATGAAAACTTGACACATATGCAAAAATGGAACTCGAGCTATAGAAATAAGGGGTATTAAACAAACAATTTACTTAAACGAAAATTACAAATTTACTTTAAAAATTATATTTTATAGGGAATTGATCACCATAAAAAACAATGTGAAAAAAGTCAGATGTCTCTACTTTTGCTTTATAGTAATTCTTCTTACTAAGAATTTTAGTGTATCAGCATGAATTACAAATACTTAAATCCCCTACATAATGCTATGCATACTTTCTTCATAACTTCTGTCACATTAAAATTTTCCCATCAAAACCATTGACAATAAATTCCTTGCATTGTATGGTTAGTTACAAGAGTAATTAACCAATTAACAAAGGAGGTGGATTGTGATTCATTCTTTAAACAATGAAAAGCCTATCTTCCAGCAAATCCGTGAACGAATTGAGGATGCCATTCTAGATGGACAGTTACAGCCCGAGGATCGCGTTCCATCCACCAATGAATTTGCGAAGGAATATCAAATTAATCCTGCAACAGCTGGGAAAGGCGTGAACGAATTAGTGGATAAAGGTGTTATTTATAAAAAACGAGGTGTTGGCATGTTTGTTAGTACAGATGCTCGTGAAATTTTACTGGTGGAGCGCAAGGAAAATTTCTTTCAGCAGCATATAGAGCCATTAAAAAAAGAAGCCACAAGATTAGGTATTTCCAATGAAGAATTACAAAATATGTTACAAAGGGGTTAGTATATGAAAATCGACGTAAAAAATGTTGTTAAAACATTTAAACATAAGAAAGCTTTAAAAAATCTCACATTTACGCTAGAGGGACCTAAAATTATTGGGTTTTTAGGTCATAATGGTGCTGGTAAAACAACCTTTTTAAATTTATTAGCTGGACTTATTGCCCCAACTAGTGGAAGCATCTCTGTCAACGGAGAAAATGTGTTCAATGCACCTGCAACTTTACGTGATATTTGCTTTATCGCAGAAAGTGGTAATTTTCAGGAGGAAATGACCATTGCACAGGCATTAAAAGCTAATAGTTTCTTTTATCCACAATGGGATGAAGCACTTGCGAGGGAGTTACTAGAGGTATTTGCATTAAATCCCAAGGATAAGGTTCGTGGTTTATCGAAAGGAATGGTTTCAGCTTTAGGCATTATTACAGGGTTTGCAAGCAATGCAGGAATAACAATTTTCGATGAGCCTTATATCGGGCTTGATGTCGCTGCACGAAATACATTTTATGATTTATTAATTGAGCAACAAACTGAAAATCCAAGACTTTTTATCTTGTCCACACATTTAATTGATGAGGCAAGTGATCTCTTCGAGGAAATTCTAATTTTGAATGAAGGGCAGTTGTTGCTTCAAAAAGCAGCAGAGGAATGGCACCAGCATATTGTAGCTGTAAAAGGAAACGCTTCAGATGTTGAGCAGGCAATACATGGACTAGAAATTATCTATCAACATATGTTTATGCAGAAATTAACTGCGGTAATCTATAGCGATGGTCGCCATATCGAGGGGCAGAATATTAAACTTGAGCGTGTTTCCTTACAGGATATGTTGGTGTACTTAAGTAAGCAGCAGAAAGCGAGGGCTATTAAATGAATACAGTGAAGGGTAGTTTTTATATTCTATTTCAAAGCTATAAAAAGAAAAACATTATTTTTTGGAGCATTTTATTTTCTATCGTTCTATTGACTTTTTTCATAGATACTTTTTTTGGGCAATACTTGTTTTCTTTCGCCATTACGATTTCTATTCCAGTCTATATCTTTTACAGTTCAACGGCATCAAAGTTGTTAAATAACACCTTGCCTTATTTTTTAAAACTCGGAATAAGTCGTACGCAGTATATGGTCAATGTTGGTCTCTTTTTTATCTGCTGGAGCCTAGCTGGCGCTGTAATCATTACTTGTACGCATAAAGTCATTACCTACTTTACAGCATTACTAAAAATTAAAGAAATATTTATTATTCATCCAATATACTTTTTCGGAAACTCCACTGCATTTATAGATACAGTTGCACTGGACACGGTATTACTACTATTCGCTTTAACATCTGGGCTATTGTTAAACATTATCTTTTATCGTTTTGGAACTGTTGGTGGTTATAGTTTTATCGGATTAGTTTGTTTAATTCCAATTACTATGGTCATTTTCGAGTGGTATACTCCATTGTTTGAACTGTTTTCAAAAGTATCAGCTATAACAATAGTAAGTAGTCTATTAGTATTTAGTGTCCTCCTATACTTTATCATCTCACTGGCTTTACGGAAGGCTTCAGTAAATCCTGCTTAATTCAAAAAGAAGGGATCGTGTAGATGACAAAAAAATCTTTTTTAAACTAATTGGCTTAGAACTTTTACTTATATTTTTCTATGTTATAAATGGTGCCTACGTTTCCATTCAACAACCATCAAGTCCCTTTTTCCAATTTGCGCTGCTAGTACCTCTTTCATTAGGGCTCTTTGTGTACATTGCAGTGAAAAAGAAATGGCACCAATACTTCTTCTTAGCTTTTAATAAAAGTGATATTTTACTTGTTAGCCCACTTATTTTCGTTTTATGTATCATTCTTTTCGGTACCAAAGGCTTGAATACAGAATCCTTTAGTAATTTAATCGTGATGTTGATCATGCAATTGTTCGTTGTAGCTTTTATCGAAGAGACCGTTTTTAGAGGCATCATGCTACGGACGCTATTAGCAAAAGGGCCTTTAACAGCCATTTGGGTATCAAGTCTCCTATTTAGCATCACACATGCCTTACAGTTACTTGGTGGTCAATCTCTTGAAGATACAGTTATCCAATTAATCTATGCACTACTTGTCGGGCTTGTACTTTCTTTATTAATTTTAGATGGTCAATCCATCATTCTAACAATATTGTTCCATAGCTTGAATAATTTCTTTAACTTTATGGGCAACGAGGAAAGCTCTTTGTTATATACCTATATTATAATAATTGTACTTTTTATCTATATGCTACTATTATGGAAGCGTGTGAAGAAAAAAATAGTCATCTAATAGTATGTTCTCTTGATGCCAGGTCATTTGACAAGAAGACTTGGCATCTTTTTGTCAGGTATGTTATTATTTTTTAGCCTCTTCCCCATTTATTTGAAAAAGAGGAATTTCCCCATTTTTTATACAGTCAACTAATACATACTCCACTTCATTTTGATCATTTACCCTAGACATTATATTTTTGCAAACATCTGTCTCTTGCCCTTTGTCCTGCCCTCCAAATGCATCCTGTGAATTATCATGCGTATATTGAATGTCCTTCCCATCAAAATGTACATCTTCGAAGATGGGATCCCCCTCTTTTGTATAGGAAGTCACTCGAACAGTATCCTCTTGATTATTAGCTAGATGCTCAAGAAATAGTTCAAATCGTTCTAAATTATGTACTCCGTTATGTAAAATTGTAATATCCCCTCTTTTAATCGCTTTAGAGGAGTCGTATCCACCTGTTAAGGAACACCCAGTTAAAATGATTAAAACCATTAAAAAGAATAAAATTTTTTTAAGCAAGGCTTAACCCCCTTTTTATGACCACTCATTCCAATACAATATTTACCATAACGAAAAATAGATTAAGATGCAAGTCTATCCCTTTTTCGTTTATAATAGCATCTTAATACAGTAAGTGGGATAAAAAAACAAGTGAATAAACACGCAGTTAAAATTCAGGTGCTGATTCACTTGTTTAGGAAAGTAAAGTGGCAATCAGATTCGTTTTATTTTTGGGCAGGTTTTACAGAATTCTTGGCAGGAATTGAATAAATCCAATCTGATTTTTGTTCGGTAGTAAGTCTATACCCTTACGTTAATGCTGCTATTTCATCAGTTGTAAGATCTAAACTCACCCGATGCTTACCTTCCTACTTTCTGTCCCTTACCATGAGGAACACATAATGGCGTCCCGAAAATTGGATCTTTAATGATCGTACAGTTCATTCGAAATACATTTTGCACCATCTCCATTGTTACAACTTCCTCAGGTTTACCTTGAGCGTATATTTGCTTATCTCGTACTGCAACAATATGATGGGCATAACGACATGCCAAATTTAAATCATGTAACACCATAACAACTGTACGATTTTCTTCGACATTCAAATCAAATAGTAAGTCTAATATTTCTATTTGGTGAGCCATATCTAAATAGGTAGTTGGTTCATCTAATAAAATTAAATCCGTTTTTTGTGCTAAGGTCATCGCAATCCAAGCACGCTGTCTCTGACCACCAGACAAAGCGTCTACTGATCGATCTACAAAATCAGTCATCTGTGTTACTTCTAACGCCTTATTTACAATTTTTTCATCCTCATTAGACCACTGCTTTAACCAGCTTTGATGAGGGTAACGCCCCTGTTTAATTAATTGTAAGACTGTTAATCCTTCAGGTGCAACAGGTCCCTGTGGTAGAATCGCTAAACGCTTTGCAATATCCTTTGTGGGAATTTTTTGAATTAAGTCATCCTCTAAGAAAATTTGACCAGCTTTCGGTTTTATTAAGCGGGCAAAGGTTCGTAAAAGTGTGGATTTTCCACAACCGTTGGCACCTACCAATACGGTAATTTTTCCTTCAGGTATTTGCAAATTTAAATTCTCTAAAATTTTATTTTCCCCATAATATACGCTTAAATCATGAGCCTTTAAAACATTTTTCAAAATCCTGTCACCCTCTTTTATACTCTTTAGCTATTGTAGCTGTTGTTATAAGCATTTATTGATTGCGTGTTTTAAACAATAAATATATAAAAAATGGAGCACCGATAGCTGCTGTAAATACACCTGTTGGTAGATCTTTAGGTAAGAAGGCTGTTCGAGCCACAATATCGGCTGCTATAACAATAATGCCACCGATAATAGCCGTTACTGGAATTAAAGCGGCAAAAGAGCGTCCAACAAGCATTCTACTCATATGTGGTGCCACTAATCCGACAAAAGCAATTCCACCAGCAAAGGCTACAGCAGAACCTGCAAGCATGACACTGATTAGTAAAAAGAATAAACGATAGATTTGGACTTTTACGCCTAGTCCAATAGCAATATCATCTCCCAATTCCTTAACATTTACAATTCTAGCCATTACGAATGTCAATGGTAATAATACTAAAACCCATGGTAGCAATAGAAAAACATCTTGCATATTAGCCCCATATAAACTTCCTGTTAACCATAAATATGCTTTCGTGGTAGCAGCCACATTGCTAATAACGAGCAGCATGGTCACCATCGCTTTTGCTAGTGCCGAAATCCCAATACCAATCAACACCATACGTATAGGAGTTACACCCTTTTTCCAGGATAGAAGATAGATGATAAACGACACGATCGTAGCACTTATTATTGCTGCTAGGGGTAAAAATTGAATACTGACTGCTCCCATAAAATACACGATAAAAACAATCGCCCCAACTGATGCGCCACTAGTTACTCCAATAATATCTGGAGCTGCAAGTGGATTACGAATAATTCCTTGTAAGATTAAGCCCGCAACACCAAGTGCTGCACCGACTAATAAAGCCATCAATACTCTAGGTAGCCTTAATGTATGTAAAACAAAATTATAGTCCCCACTTCCATAGCCAAACAATTCCTGAATAACAATCCATGGATGAATAAAGTCACTGCCAGCTGATAAGCCAAGAATCGTTATTAGGGCTAATAAAAGACTCAGAATTAGAGTGATCAAGCATGTTTTTAAAGCAATTTGAAACGAAATACGATCAGATTTTGAGCGTATTGTCATGTACTTAGGCATTTTTCGCTAACCCCTTTCGTGCAATATAAATGAAGAAAGGAGCACCAATTAAAGCCGTCATAACACCAATTGGCATTTCCAATGGCATGATTATAAATCTAGCTGCTATGTCAGCCAACAGTAGAAGCGTAGCCCCAATCACCGCACTATAAGGAATAATCCAGCGAAAATCTGAACCTACAAGCCCTATTGCTATATGCGGTACAATCAGTCCAATAAAGCCAATTGAGCCCGCAACTGCTACAGAGCTACCTGCAAGCACAATAATAATTATACCCAGCGTAATTTTAGTGATAATTGTTCGCTGCCCTAACCCTTTTGCAATATCATCACCAGATTGCAAGACATTAATGGATCTTCCCATAACTATTGAAACAATGGTTGCGACTAAAATAAATGGAAGAACAGGTAAAAGCATATCAATGCTACGTCCTGACACTGACCCTGCTAACCAAAAAAGGACACTTTGTAGGCCCTGTTCATCAATCACAAGTAATCCCTGTGTAAACGATACGAATAAGGCTGTAATCGCTGCACCTGCTAATACTATTTTGATGGGTGTTAAACCATCTCTTCCTAATGATCCTAAGAAAAAAACCATTGCTCCTGCAATACCTGCCCCTAAAAAGGCAATCCACATATAACTCATTAAGGAATCTATTGAAAACAAAGTAATCGCGCTGACAATAAAAAATATAGCTCCTGCATTAATACCTAAAATATCAGGTGCCGCTAATGGATTTCTTGTTAATGCACGCATTAAAGCCCCAGCAATGGCAAGACTGGCACCAACTACCGCAGCGATAATAGCGCGTGTCAAACGAGAAGTTCTTATAATGACATGCTCGGTATTTGCATCATTAAAATGAAAAAATGCCTGATAGATAGACTCTAATGATATAGAGGTTTGACCAAGTGCAATACTTAAAATAAATGTGCAAAAAAGCAATACACAGCTTATTAGGAAGCAAATTTTTTTCATTGAGGTACTGGAAAGAATAATTCTCATTTTATGCCAACTTTCTTCATCCACAATTTATCTCGAAAACTAGCTTGCAGTTTAAATATAAAGCTTTCTATCTACAAGAAGAGGGCTGTCGCTAAAGATACAGCCCTTACTTGCCATTATTTTTCTAATTCAAATTTGTCATAAATATCATCAAGCATTAAATTAGCACTTAGAATACCACCAGCTAGATTCCAATTAATTTCATCAACCTGATATACTTGATTTGCTTTGACTGCATCAAGCTCTTTCCATAATGGATGATTTGTCCATTCTTCATAAACTTTTTTAACAGCCTCATCATTTTCCATAAACATATAAATCACATCTGCATTCATCTGTGTAATACTTTCTTTGTCCGTTAGTTTTACAATCTCTAATGAATCATCTGTTAGATTTTTAGGACCCTCGAAGCCAAGTTCTGATAAAATTGATCCTGCAAAGCCTGTAACATAAATTCGTGCATGATCTGCTCTAAAATTAACAACTGAAACATGTAGTGGCCATTGATCTCCAAGCTTTTCTTTAATTTTTGTTTGGAAATCTGCCACTCGGTTATCCCAATTTCCTAATAGCTCTTTGACCTTATCTTCTTGATTCATCGCTTGACCCATCATTTCTGCTGTTCCTTTGAAATCAAAAACAGTTTCATGGGCAACTGTTGGTGCAATTTGAGATAACTGATCATAAATTTCCTCATGACGCACTTTCGAAGCAATAATTAAATCAGGCTTAAGCTTCGCAATTTCTTCTAAATTTGGCTGTGTTTCCTGCCCAACGATTGTTACACCATCTAAATCATTTTTAAGATAGTTGTAGATAGGCGCTTCTGCCCACGACTCTACTGCACCTACTGGCTTAATCCCCATTGCAACTGCCACATCGGTAGCACCCTGATAAAGCGTTACTATTTTTGTCGGTGTTCCTTTTACGGTTGTTGTACCCATCGCATGTGTAATTTCACGACTTGCTTCCTCTGTTTTTCCTTCTTCTGATGCTTTATTTTCCTGTTCACTACTTTTTGATGTTTTATCCCCGCAAGCAGCTAGTAAAAATGCGAATGATAGTAATAATGTGAAAAGCAAATAAAAATTTCTTTTGTTAAATGTAAGTTTCGACATATATGTCCTCCCAAATAATAATCAATAATGATAATCATTATCACTAAAAGAGTATACTGTACAAAAAATGTATTTACAATATCTTTTTTTATAAAAAACGTACCTTTTTAATAATTTTAATAATATTTTATTTTTAATTGGCTGCTTATTATACAAATATACAAATTAATCTCTTTTGATAAAGAAAATCACTTGAAACAAAGGTATATATACTCATCTAAATAAGCTCTAAGGATATATTAGGCATATGTTACATAAGTTTCGATTTTCACTGATGTGTGAGATTTATCTAATAGTTAGTAGGCAAATAAATAGACCCTATCGACATATCACTCATATCTTAATAATGAACCACAACTTATTAAAACAGGAGGTAATAACCATGTTTAATCGTATGCGTCATCATGGGAAAGGTCCACATTGTTGTCCACCACAAACAATGCCAACACAATTTGATCCACCACAATTTATGCCACCAGAGCAATATGTTCGTACAAATTATATCCATACTGTCGTACCGCATGTACAACCAACACATATTACAAATGTAAATAAACATATTTTCGATCATCAATACTATTTCCCATGTACTGAATCTGTCGTGAATGAATGTTGCGAAAACCATACACTTTGCGAAATGCCACCTAACCCTTGTCACATGCCGCAGCATCACTGCCATATGTCGCACCACCACGGCCATATGCCGTATCATCACAATCATATGGGCTATTAATCAATTACATTGCGTCAATCTTGCTCAAAACGCTCCTCTTCAAAAACTATGATAGCCAAGGAGCTCTTAATTAAATAACCATTCATCTCGCCACTTAATTAATACTCTGCTTGAATCAAGATAAAAAAAAGCGATGAGGTTGTTAAACGCCTCATCGCTTTTTGTGCTTTTTATATGTCTGTAAAAAACCGAGTATCCTCTATTAGATACTCGGTTAATCTTAATTAGTACATTTTTAAATATTGGTCACGTTCCCATTGATGGACAGTAGTGCGATACATATCAAACTCAATTTCTTTTGCTTCTTTGAAGTTTGCATAGATATGCTCACCTAACGCTTCTTGCGCTACTTTGTCTTTAGCAAGTAATGTTAATGCATCATCAAGAGCTGGTGGCAAGTTTTCAATTCCGTTTGCTTTACGTTCTTCTTCAGACATCACATAAATGTTACGGTTAATTGCAGCTGGTGGAGTTAGATTTTGACGAATCCCTTCTAGACCCGCTTCTAAAATAACAGCCATTGCTAAATAAGGATTTGCGGCTGGGTCCACAGAACGTACCTCTACACGTGTTGACAGACCACGAGCTGATGGAATACGAATTAATGGTGAACGGTTTTGCGCTGACCATGCCACATAACATGGTGCTTCATAACCAGGAACAAGACGTTTATAAGAGTTAACTGTAGGGTTTGTTACAGCTGTGAAGCCTTGAACATGCGCAAGAACGCCTGCCATGAATTGCATAGCTGTTTCAGAAAGACCTAATTCAGTCGATTCATCATAGAAAGCATTTTCTTTGCCTTTAAACAATGAAACATTGAAGTGCATCCCAGAGCCAGCTTCACCGTATAATGGTTTTGGCATGAAAGTAGCGTGTAAGCCGTGTTTACGTGCAATTGTTTTTACAACTAATTTGAACGTTTGGATATTATCACAAGCTGTGATAGCATCTGCATATTTAAAGTCAATTTCGTGTTGTCCAGGAGCTACCTCATGGTGAGAAGCTTCAATTTCAAAGCCCATCTCTTCTAGCTCTAATACGATATCACGACGGCAATTTTCACCAAGATCAGTTGGCGCTAAGTCAAAGTAACCACCGTGGTCATTAACCTCTAATGTTGGTTCGCCTTTTGCATCTAATTTGAATAAGAAGAACTCTGGCTCAGGTCCTAAATTGAAGCTTGTGAAGCCCATATCCTCCATTTTTCTTAGGATACGTTTTAGGTTGTTACGTGGGTCACCAGCAAATGGTTCGCCTTTCGCAGTGTATACATCACAAATGAAGCGTGCTACTTTCCCTTTTTCAGAAGTCCAAGGGAACACCACGAAGGAATCTAGATCAGGATATAAATACATATCTGATTCTTCAATACGAACGAAGCCTTCAATAGATGAACCATCAAACATCATTTTATTTTCTAGCGCTTTGTCTAATTGGCTTACAGGAATCTCAACGTTTTTAATTGTGCCAAGTATATCCGTAAATTGTAGACGAATAAAGCTTACGTTTTTTTCCTCGATAAGACGTTTAATGTCCTCTTTTGTGTATTTACCCACAGTTTTCCACACTCCTATAATTTGTCTAGCTTTTATCTTTACCCTACCCTATTAAAGGCTTTTAATAGAATCGGGATAAATCCCCACGTCGGATGGATGATTTTTGCATGCGCTGTGCTTGACGCATTTCCTCACGCATGATACGACGTAATTCTGAGTCACTTAAATCCGGCTCATCTGTCGTCACAGGGTTATTCTTTTTAGCAAATAATTTTTTAATCTTTGCCATATTCATGCCCTGTTCTAAGTAATCTTTAATTTCTAGCAATGTATCGACGTCATTTAATGAGAACATTCGACGATTGCCTTCTGTTCGGTGCGGCTCAATTAAATGGTGTTCTTCATAATAACGAATTTGGCGTGCCGAAAGCTCGGTCAATTGCATCACGATACTCATAGATAATAACGGCATAGTTCGTCTAATTTCACGACTCATTTAAGTCCCCTCCAATACCCGCTAATCATATAACGAAATTTTTACACTGTCAACAAATATGTAAGGTTTCCTGACATCGTTTTTTAATATTTTTTTGACTGCTACAAAATTGTAAAAAAACTATTCAAAATAACGATTTGAATAGTTTTTCGTAATATTAAAAAAATGGCCAAGGGAATTTTTATGAATATTAAATCAAAATAAAGGTGATTTCCGTTCCAGGCTACTCGCTTTGTTGCTGACGCACAGAGCAAAGCTTCCTGTGGGCGAGCGACGAGCCGCTTCCTTCGCTGACGCCCCGTGTAGGGTCTCGTCTGTCCCACGGGAGTCGAGTAGCCTTGCACTCCAATCAATAATAGTGTATAATTTCAAACATTTTCTTCCTGCAAAAGTAAAGCAAAGGCATTTACATAAAGCCACTAATTGCTGCCGCTCTGCTTTTTCATAGAAAAAGTGAAATTCAATAGGAATTTACTTTTTATTTGGCACCTTGATTTCATTGACCTAACAGAATAGTTTTTCACTTACCTATTTTTGAATTTTTTGAACCGCACTACAAATAGCAAATTTTACATGCTCATATGTGAGTCCGCCTTGAATAAATGCCGTATATGGCGGGCGAATAGGACCATCTGCTGTAAGCTCAATACTGGAGCCCTGAATAAAGGTACCTGCCGCCATTATGACATCATCCTCATAGCCTGGCATATAGGCTGGCTCTGGTGCGTAATGGGCATTGATTGGTGAATTTGCTTGGATTTCGCGACAAAAGGCAATCATTTGTTCAGCCGTTTGGAATGAAACAGATTGAATTAAATCCGTTCGTTTCGCATCATAGCGTGGAGATGTAGACATACCAACTTCTTCTAGCATTGCCGCTGTGAAAATTGCGCCTTTTAATGCTTGTGCTACAACGTGTGGCGCTAGGAAAAAGCCCTGATAAAAATCGCCAAGCGTATTTAGTGTTGCACCTGCTTCAGCACCAATACCCGGTGACGTCATACGATAGGCACATTTTTCAACTAAATCGGCACGACCAGCAATATAGCCACCAATTTTGGCTAAGCCACCGCCTGGATTTTTAATCAGAGAGCCTGCCATTAAATCTGCCCCTACCTCTGTCGGTTCCTGAGCCTCCACAAATTCTCCATAGCAATTATCGACAAAGATGATCGCCTGTGGTGCTAATTCACGGATTTTCACACACAATGAAGTAATTTCTTCAATAGTAAAGGATGGACGTGATGCATAGCCCTTTGAACGTTGAATGGCAATCATTTTTGTATTCTCTGTAATAGCAGCCGCTACCCCGTCCCAATCAATCAGTTGATTTTCCATTAAATCTACATGGCGATAGCCAATTTTATAATCCTTTAATGAGCCGGTATCCTTATCACCGCCATCTACTATGGATTGTAATGTATCATATGGTTGACCTGAAATATACAGCAATTCATCACCCGGTCGCAGCACGCCGAATAGACTAAGCGTAATGGCATGTGTCCCCGAAATAATCTGCGGACGTACAATGGCAGCCTCCGCTCCGAAAACCTCTGCATAAACACGCTCTAAATTGTCACGTCCCTCATCATCATAACCATATCCATTAGAAGGGTGTAAATGATAGTCACTCACTTGATGCTTCCTAAAAGCTGCAAGCACCTTTTGTTGATTAAAGAACGCCATCTCGTCTACCTTCCTTTGAAACGGGCGAACCTTTTCCTCTATTTTGGTAGCTAATGCTAACGTTTCTTCTGTTAAATTCGTTGTAAAAGTCATGCATTCTTCTCCATTCACATTTGTTCAATTGCGGGCACCTACACCCACAAATTGAAGTTTTCACTTTCTCCTATCTCATCTTAACAATTTGTAGATGTGTCTGCAAAACTTGCCTATTGTTTCTACTCGCAATTTGCGCTAAGCTAATGTGCGGACTTCTTTCATTATTTTTGAAATTTCATAGATTCTCTTACATTTAATAGAATTTTTTAACTTTAATGAGAAAGTACATTATTTTTCAGAAGGGGTGAAAGGGATGGCTTGGGAGGTTTTCAGTATTATCGGAACAATTGCCTTTGCTATTTCTGGGGCAATTATCGCCATGGAGGAAGAATACGATTTATTCGGTGTTTATATACTCGGTATTGTCACTGCCTTTGGTGGTGGAGCAATTCGTAACTTACTTATTGGCCTGCCTGTTACAACATTATGGGGACAGGATATGATGTTCCAAATTGCACTTGCGGCGATTACTATATTTTTTATTTTTCCACATCATCTAATTCAGCATTGGCATCGCTGGGGAAACTTTACGGATGCCATTGGCTTATCGGCATTTGCTATTCAAGGTGCCCTCTATGCTGTAAAGCTCGACATGCCTATTAGTGCAGTTATTGTAGCTGCTGTCTTAACTGGTTCAGGAGGCGGCATAGTTCGAGATCTATTAGCAAGACGCAAGCCTCTCGTATTACGTGATGAAATTTACGGGGTTTGGGCAGCTCTTGCAGGACTCATGATTGGTCTAGAAGTATTGACAGGCGACCTCTTTTTATATGGATTATTTGGTATAATAACAGTGCTAAGAATTTTTTCCTATATGAAGAAATGGCGTTTGCCTTTACGAAAGCTCAATCGGGCATAGCCATTTTATAAATAGTAACAAGCCCACATAGTTCGAATATATGGGCTTGTTATACTTTTTGTTACGATCTATTCTTTCGATTCTACTAGCACTACAGATTCCTCAAGTGTTGCCATATTTTTCATCATTGAGCATGCTGCATCTAAAATTGGAAAGGCTAAAGCTGCACCAGAGCCTTCTCCTAAACGCATATTCATATGTAGCATTGGTTCTACCCCTAGCAACTTGGCTGCTATTTTAGCCCCTGGTTCTTCTGAGGCATGGGAAGGAATGATGTAGTCCTTTACTTTTGGCTCAAGCTCAAAGGCAATGAGAGCAGCAACCGTAGAAATAAAGCCATCAATTACAACAGGTTTGCGATTTGCAGCAGCCGCAAGTACAATTCCAGCCATAGCACCTATTTCTAAGCCACCAACTTTTGCAAGAATATCAATAGCATCGTGGCGATTAGGCTTGTTTAGTGCAATAGCATGTTGAATAACCTCCACCTTATGCGTAATTCCCCCAGCTCCAACACCTGCACCTAGTCCTGTTACTATATTTGGATGACAGGCATGAAGCACGGATAGGATAGCCGCACTTGGTGTTGTATTCCCAATACCCATTTCACCAGTTCCAAGAACATCTGCTCCGTTTCTTATTTCGTTCGTTGCAACTTCAATTCCTACTTCGATGGATTGAATAGCTTCCTCTCTTGACATAGCTGGACCCTTTGCCATGTTGTCTGTCCCATATTTAATTTTCTTTAGAATGACACCAGCATCAAGCGGTACATCTTCTTTTACACCAACATCGACCGTTATAATTTTAGCATTGGTTATGCTGGCGATTGCACAAACACCCGTAAGCCCTTTTGGAAAATTCAATGTTTGTAAAAATGTGACCTTTTGTGGATTTGAAGTTACATCTTCCTCACAAACACCGTGATCTGCTGCACAGACAATAATTGCTTTACTCTCAATTTTAGGAAATAATTCTCCTGTAATACCAGCAAGCTGTACAGCAAGATTCTCCAATTTCCCCAAGCTTCCAGGTGGCTTGCTCAGAGAGTCTATATATTCCCTAGCTTTCTCCATCATACGGCTATCCGCATTTTGAATTTTTTTAATCGTGTGCTGTAATAATTGCATGAAACTATTCCCCTTTCAATCTTTCGAGACAATATAAAAAGCCTGCAGTTTATTCATGACAAATAAACTACAGACTTTTCCATCGTCTATATAATCGAAGCAATTAGGCAGGTCTCCTGGCTCAATTTCAACATTTCATAGAACCTTCCCAGCACCATGCTAGTGGCATTCTCTATGAAACTCCTTTTTACAGTGGTGGGACCGCTAAAGACTTTCACTTTATTCCCTATTCTCCCTCAATGGGCACCCAATGCTATTATGCAATTTCTTTTAATTTACTGTAAAGATATCTTACTGTCAATATGACACCTTTAAAGCAAAATTAGACTTCTTTCTGATCTATTTCACTAATAAATGTCGCGCCAAGCAATAGAATAGCTCCTATTATTTGCAGCATAGTCATTTTTTCTCCTATAATCATCGTTGAGATTACCAATGACGTTAGAGGGTCAATATAGCTTAAAATGGCTATGCTTTGCCCCTTTAAATGACTCATTCCCAAAAAGAAAAGATAGAAGCCTATACCGGCATGGACAATGCCCAATGCTATTAGTAAACTAATGGATTTTATATCGATATACATGATTTGAAATCCAGTTGTTCCATAAAGATAAAGTGCTAGAAATAACGCTGCTAAAGAAAGCTGCAGAATTGTGTTTGCCGGCTCTTTAAGTCCATGAATATACTTATTTACAAATGTTACCAACGTATAGAAACATGCTGCAATAAGCCCATACAATATGCCGATATCTTGCCCTTTTTCTTCTGTAGCTTGGCTATGGACAATAAAGAATAATCCAACTAATGCCACACATACATAGAAAATTTTTCTTAGATACAGTTTTTCCTTTAATATAATTGGTGATAAACAAATCACTAAAACTGGCGCAAAATAATAGCTAAGCGCTGCATTGGCAATGGTTGTTTCTTTGTATGCTTGAAATAGAAAAATCCAATTCCCACATAACGCTACACTAGATAGCAGCAATGGCCATATATTAGGCAAAATGGATGCTTTCGTTATTTTTTCTTTCTTAACGATGAAAATTATCAATAAAAAACTAGAGCCAATAACACTCATCCAGAAGGCAATTTCACTAGATGGCAGGTGTATATATTTAGCAAAAATACCGACAGCCCCAAAGATAATCATGGATAAAACAAATGCAAATTTTCCGCTCACTTCTGATTCCTACTTTCTACTTATATAGTTTTTAGCCTATACAGTAGAATCTATTGCAAGAAGAGCAAGCTAGTGTGGAATGCCTTAAACAGTAGACTCTACTGTCAAGACATTGTTGGAGGCGCTATTGATCGGAACATATTACTCATCCTTTCTATTTTCAACTCGGTCATTCTATACTTATTTTACCAAAACCCAATTGATTTAAATAGTTCGATATTTGGCTGGTTTCATTCCTTAAATACTTTAATAAAATACTCCCCATTACTATAGCCCACTAACGAAGCAATTTCATTATTTCTATGAACTAGTAGCGCTTTGCCTTATCAAATGCCTGATAAATAATTTAAATCCATCTAAGGTTCATCAAAATGCGTATAAATATAATCGATTATTTTTTTACCTGTTAGTGTTATGTATCTTAATAAGATATACGATGAAGACCGCTTTCATCGTGTAGCTTTCTAATACTCCGAAATTTTATAATGACTATAGCGATTATTCCCTATCTTTTCAAACTTCAACGCTTTTATAATACGGTAGGCAATATACTTGCTTGGTATATTGAATTCTTGGCATAAAGTGGTTGTAGAAACATAGCTTTCCCGTAAAAGTCGATAATCCTGTAATGCTTGTAAAAAAGCCTCATTATTTTCTACACCGCAGCTTCGACAAAGCCAAGAGCCATGCCTATAAAACATGCTCTTCTCATAGGCACACTTTGGACAAAGAACACCTGACCTCCATTCATCTTCCATCAGTTTTTGTTCCCATAATTTATCTTGACGAATAGATTTTGAGTGCTTAAGCAATCTCTGAAAATCACTCTTTTCTAATGATCGTTGACCAAAATGCTGTAGCTGTTGCCATAAGAAATAAGGTAAACCCACACTATGCATAATTGGACATTCTGTGCTTAATTGACCAATTATGGTAGAAGGATTTGCAATTACGATCACCTTCACAATTGGGAGCTCTATATTTAGTTGCTTTAATAATATTTGGAAATAGCTTTGATGCCGAAATAGTTGATCTACTGGATAGATTAAACTGTCTATTTTTCCATCCGAAGTTGTACGAATACATTGTCTCTTTACATCATCAAAATCAAGTTTTCCTAAAATATTTTTAATTTCGATTAAGCATAGAAAATGTGGTGTCACAAATAGTGTATCGATTTGATGTGTAAAACCTGAATTATTGATAAAACAATAATCATAGAATATTTGATGAGGGAAAGTGAAGTTCATTTCTTGCCAAAGCGATTAACTCGGAGCTCACCTTGAAAACCAGCACTCAATTTTCGATGTAACTCTTGAAAATACGGATAATTTAGGGATGTTTTCTGCAGTCTGCGTAATATCGCTTCAAGCTTTAACAGTTTGTGGGGCTTTTTTGGTTGGGTTGTTTGCAATTTATCACACCTTTCTTGTATCTATCATATCAGCTAGAATGAATTGTGTTCAATCGAGTGTTTTTCTCTTGCTATCAAGCACAAGTGGCCTTCTATCTAGCATAAATACTAATCAATTCTGCACATATTCCCCTCAATTCAGCACTCCCCCATCAAAACATAAATTCCTACTTGTATTCGACAAAAAAAAGCCTCCGCATACTAAAGCGAAGGCTTCAAAATCAATGTTATTTAAACTCTAACTCGCCATCATAGGCAAGCATACCACCTTCAAGGTTTGTTACATCAAAGCCTTGAGCTTCTAGATATGAGCAAGCATTTGCTGAACGACCGCCAGCCTTGCAAACAATAATATATGGTTTCGTCTCATCTAATTCCTCTAGGCGTTCTGGAATTGTTCCAAGCGCTATATGCTGAGCACCAGGAATCATACCTTGAGCTACCTCATCATCCTCACGAACATCTATAATGTAAAGATCTTCATTAGCGTCTAATAGTTCTAATAATTGCGTTGTATCCATTGATTTCATAAAAGTTTGTCCTCCAAAATATCAATTTCCTATTATATTATAGCTCGAAGGCAAAAAAACAGCTAGTGTCATGAACACTAACTGTTTTCATATCATATTTACACGCTTTTATTGCTCTGTTTCTAAAAAATCTACTTGCTTTACAGGAACGAATGTAGAAATAGCGTGTTTGTAAATAAGGTGCTGCTTACTTTCGGCATCAATTAACAACACTGTAAAATTATCATAGGATTTTACAGTTCCTTTTAATTGAAAGCCGTTTAAAAGAAACACAGTTACAAATACACTGTTTTTACGTAGATGGTTCAAGAACGTATCTTGCAAATTAATTGACTTCATCAAAAATACCTCCCTACTCTCTTTCTACCTCTTCATTCCTATAGTAGCATGTTCTACCATTTTAGCAATTAGTAATTTTTAGAAATTATGCATTCTAATGTGGAAGTTTTAAATTTGTTCACCATTTGAAATAAAATAGATATCCATCTTATTACGGAAATAGGTTAATTGTCTTTTGGCATAGCGACGAGAATTTTGTTTTAAGCTTTCAAGTGCTTCATCAAGTGAGCATTTACCATCCAAATAATCATACAATTCCTTATAACCAATCGCTTGAATGGATTGTACACCTCGAATATTTTGCTGCCATAACCCCTTTACTTCCTCTAATAAACCGTTGTCCATCATCACATCAACACGATGGTTAATTCGATCATATAGCTCTTCTCGAGACATATGTTGACCAAGCCCTAAAACAACGTGGTTATAGAGAGGGATCTCTCCACGATTATGTGCCTCGGAAGCCTTAGAAACACCACTTAGCTCAATCATCTCTAATGCTCGTATCACACGGCGCGTATTATTGGGATGGATGGACTCTGCAGTTTGTGGGTCAAGCTTCTCTAGCTTCGCATGCATTGCCTCAGGGCCTAATTTTTCCAGCTCTTCATAATAAGCCTTCCGTGCCACCTCATCTACCTGCTCCTCTGTAAATTGAAAATCATAGAGCACTGCCTGCACATATAAACCAGAGCCCCCTACTATAATAGGTAGCTTCTCCCGTGCTCGAATTTCTGCAATTTTCGTTCGTACCATTCTTTGATAGTCTGCTACTGAAAAAGCCTCCGTTGGCTCCTTAAAGCTAAGTAAATGATGTGGTACACCCTCCATCTCTTCCTCGGTAATTTTAGCCGTACCAATATCTAAGCCTCGATAGACCTGCATGGAGTCACCGTTTATAATTTCACCATTATATTTTTTGGCTAGCTTAATACTTAATGCTGTTTTACCTGAAGCAGTTGGGCCAACAATTGCGATGACCTCTGCCTGTCTTATTTTATCTTGTATCATTTTTTTCTAACCACCGTAATAAAACTTGATAGACTGCCTCTTGGTTATCCTCGTTTAAAATTTCATGGCGCTTATCCTCAAATAAATAGACTGTCACATTCTGCAAGCCTGCCACAGCGAATTGCTCAGCAACAGCATAAATACCCTGCCCTTGATCTCCTACTGGATCCTTACTACCACTGATCAAAAGAATAGGAAGATCTTTTCTTACTTTTGCCATTTCATTTTTTCGATTTAAGGTCATAAAACCTGTTGTCAAATCTACAAAAAATTGATTTGTTGGGATAAAGCCACAATATGGATCATCTATATATTTTTGTACCTCGTTTTCAACAGAGCATAACCAATCATACGCCGTCTTCGAATTGGGAAATTGCTTATTAAAGCTTCCAAAGCTCAGCTTATTTAATAGCTTGCTTTCTGTCTCTTTTCCAAGCTGCTTCGCTAAGGCTCTCGCTACCATATTTCCCATCGCATGCAAGGTTGTCACATGCCCTGTTCCACAAAGAATTACCCTATCAACATGGCGGCTGTACAGTTGTATATATCTTCTCGTAATAAACGATCCCATACTATGTCCAAATAGTATGAAAGGGACATCTGCAAACTGTTCATGTAATGCTGTAACTACCTCATGAACATCCTCTACGACTCGATCAAACCCATTTTGTTCAGCAAAAAACCCTAATGTACCATTATAGCCTGCCGTTTCGCCATGCCCTCGATGATCATGCATAGTCACTGCATACCCTGCTGTCGTTAGTGCGCTAGCAAACTTTATATAGCGCCCACTATGCTCCGCCATGCCGTGTAAAATATGAATATGGCCAATACATGTACTTGACGGCTGTAATGTACGCGTAAAGACAAAATGGCCGTCTGACATTTCAATGTAACGTTCCATTTCCCTACACTCCCTCTTCCACAAAATTTGTTGCATCTAAAATGGCCTGCTCTAGATGAGCAATATACATGTTTTTTTGTGGCTCTGTATAATGTAAGCGTTGCTGCATCACTTGAATAACCTGTTGTTTATAACGTTTAACAGCATCGATATCAAAGTATAACAAGCCTGTACGACGAATAAAGAAGTCACTTGGGGTGTATACCATCTCTGCCTCAATACCATAGAGCAGCATTGCATGGAGAGCAAGTGGCATCGTACTACCATGCTCATGTAAATATTTCACCTGATCAAACAATGCATCGACATTTGTGCCATATTTTTGAACAAGCATTTTTGCTTCATCATAGTTTAGCCCGTACTGAACGCCTTCTCTTGCTTTATAGGCTGTATAATCGGGGAAATTAACCGCATTGATGCCCTTTGCACCAGAAAGTGATAACTCACGTGTTATACATGGACTTGCATGCTTATATTTATGTGTTTTGACAATTTTATCTACAATTGTTTCTGCCATTTGACGATAGCCTGTTAATTTTCCACCAGCAATTGTCATGAGTCCACTTGGAGCCGTCCATATTTCATCCTTTCGAGAGATTTCAGACGGATTCTTTCCTTTTTCAAAAATAAGTGGACGTATGCCAGCCCAGGAAGATTCAATTGTTTCTCTTGAGATTTTCGCTGTTGGAAAAACAGTTTTTGCCGCAGCAATTAAATAATCAACATCCTCTTGTGTCGCAAAAGGATGTGCTATGTCCCCTTCGTATTCTGTATCGGTAGTACCTACATAGGTTTTGCCATCGCGTGGAATAGCAAAGGCCATGCGACCATCCATGATATCGAAGTACACCGCTTGCTTTAACGGGAAATCCTTTTGATCTAGAACAATATGGACCCCTTTCGTGAGTCGTAATTGCTTTTTGTCTGCCACTTTATCCTTTTGACGGACTGCATCCACCCATGGTCCTGTTGCATTGACAATTTGCGCAGCATGCACTTCTATCGTTTTTCCTGTTATATGATCCTTAACTTGCACACCTACAAGCTTTTTCTTATGATATAAAAATTCTGTCATCTCGGCATAATTAATGCATAATGCTCCATATTCCACTGCTTTTTTCAGAACCTCAATGGTAAGACGTGCATCATCTGTCCGATATTCAACATAATAGCCTCCACCGACCAGCTCATCTTGATTGAGTAAAGGCTCAAGTGCTGAAGTTTCCTGTGCACTTAGCATTGTTCTACGCTCATTCTTCTTGACACCTGCTAAGCGATCATAGACCTTCAAAGCTAATGATGTAGTTAAAGGACCAAGTGAGCCTTTTTTATATAATGGTAGAAGCATCTTTTCAGGTGTTGTCACATGTACGGCGTTATCGTATACAATTTCCCGTTCACGCCCAACCTCAGCCACTACGCTTACATCAAATTGCTTTAAATATCGAAGTCCCCCATGAATAAGCTTTGTAGAGCGACTTGAGGTGCCAGCAGAAAAATCCTGCATCTCAATCAAAGCAACTGACAGCCCTCTAGATGCAGCATCGAGTGCGATACCTGCACCTGTAATACCGCCACCAATGATTAAGACGTCAAAGCTATATTGTTCTAAAAAATGCATAATTTTAGGACGATGCTCAAATGAAAACATATCTTATTCCCCCATCAGCTATGATTTAAATATTCTTGTAGCCGCTACAGCTCTTTTCCAGCCATCATAAAGAGCTTCTCCCGCTTCTGCATTCATTTTCGGCTGATACGTTTGACCATGCATCCATAATGCAGATAATGCCTCTTGATTTGGCCAAAAATTTGTCGCAAGCCCTGCTAAATAGGCTGCTCCAAGTGCAGTAGATTCATTAAGCTTAGCTAGCTCCACCCTTAACTGCAAAATATCACTTTGGAACTGCATTAAAAATTTATTACTTACTGCTCCACCATCTACTCGTAGCAACTCAATAGGCGTACCCGCATCTTGCTCCATTGCATCAAGCACATCTTTTGTCTGATAAGCAAGTGATTCCAGTGTTGCACGAATAAAGTGCTCCTTGGAGGTTCCTCGTGTTAGGCCAAAAACGGCTCCTCTTGCATCGGTATCCCAGTAAGGGGTCCCTAAACCTACGAATGCAGGTACAACATACACACCATCCGTGTTTTCCACCTTACTCGCATAGGTCTCAGAATCCTCGGCTGAGCGAATCATTCGCAAACCGTCTCGTAGCCACTGTATCGCTGAGCCTGCAACAAATACACTTCCTTCTAATGCATACGTCACTTGACCATCGATTCCCCATGCAATGGTTGTTAATAAACCATTCTCTGATTTAACCGCCTGCTCACCTGTATTTAATAGCATAAAACAGCCTGTGCCATACGTATTTTTAGCCATTCCCTTAGAAAAGCATGTTTGACCAAAAAGCGCTGCCTGCTGATCCCCTGCTATCCCTGCAATCGGGATTTCCTCACCAAAGAAAATACTAGGTGCTGTATGTGTATAAATCTCAGAGGAATTTTTTACACTTGGCAGCATGGACATTGGAATATCTAACAATTTGCAAAGCTCTTCATCCCACTTCAAGTCATGGATATTGTAAAGTAAAGTGCGCGCGGCATTTGAATAATCTGTTATATGTGCCTTTCCTTTTGATAATCGCCAAACAATCCAAGAATCAATCGTACCAAATAATAAATCTCCGTTTTCTGCCATCGTTCGTGCGCCATCAACATGATCTAAAATCCATTTAATTTTTGTTGCAGAAAAATAGGCATCTAAACGTAAACCTGTTTTTTGCTCAAGGAGTTCCTCTAGGCCTTCTTGATCCTTTAAGTCATTCACAATGTCCTGCGTTTGCCTAGACTGCCAGACAATGGCATTGTAAACAGGCTGACCTGTATGTTTATCCCAAACAACAGTTGTTTCACGTTGATTAGTAATCCCAATGGCATGTACTTCACTGGCCTCATGCCCACTTTCCGTTAATACGGCTGCTATCACAGCTAGGATAGAGCCCCAAATTTCATTGGCATTATGCTCTACCCAACCAGCCCTGGGAAAGTATTGTTGGAATTCCTTTTGAGCTACATGGACAATTTTGCCCTTTTTATTAAACAAAATTGCTCTTGTGCTCGTAGTGCCCTGATCTATAGCTAAAATAAATTCACCCATTCATTCTCCCCCTTTAATACAGTTCTACATAACCCGTTTAAACAATTTTTCCACTTCATAAGTCGTAAAATGAATGAGTACTGGACGTCCGTGTGGGCATGTAAATGGATTATCAGCATTTCGTAGATCATTCAATAGCGTTACCATTTGCTCCCTTGTTAAAAAATGATTGGCCTTGATTGATTTTTTACAGCTCATCATAATTGCCGCTGCCTCCCGTAATTTCTTAACGTCTGCCTTTTTCGTGGTGAGTACCTGTTCAATTAAATCTTCAATAATTTCCTGTTCTTCTCCTTTAGGAAACCAGCTAGGATGCTCCCTTACGACAAATGATGACTGTCCAAATTCCTCTAAAAACACCCCTACAGCCTCTAATTCTTGTTTGTTCTCTCTTAATAAGAGTGCCTCGTCAGCGGCATAGTGGAAGGTTAATGGTAGCAGTAAAGCCTGACGTTCATTTGGGTTCACCATACCCACCTTTTCTCGGAAAAATTCATATTTAATACGTTCCTGAGCTGCATGCTGATCAATTAAATAAAAGCCATCCTCCATCTGTGCAACAATATATGTGCCATGAATTTGACCCACTACTTCTAGTGCAGGAAATGGTTCTTTTGTAGACTTTTCCATTGAATATTGCTTTACTTCCTCATCTACCACATTTTGAATTGATTTTTCCTCGATTGGCTGTGTATGTTCAAAGCTATCTTCAACAGGAGTAGGGGATGATTCTTGTAATGATTTTATTGGCTCTAGCATGCTTGATTCCTGAACGGTTTGCACATCATATAGCTTTTCTACAATGGCATTCATTTTCTCCACATCTAGCTTCGGAGCTGGCTTCCAGATATTTAACTGCTCTGCTGTAGACTTCACAACCTTTTCCTTCTTTTCCATTTGTGGCACTCTGATAACATGTCGTATAGTTTCCCGAATGGTTTCCTCAATAAGTTTAAGGAGCTCTGGTTCCTTACTTAAACGGATTTGATGTTTGGCAGGATGAACATTGACGTCTGTTAAGTAGGGGTCACCCTCTATAAAGAGAGCCACTATAGGGAAACGCTCAATTGGTAAATACGTATGGTAAGCATCGACAATCGCTTTTTGCACTAAATAATGCTTGACCCAACGACCATTGACAAAGAGGGACATATAATTTTTCGAAGCACGTGTCACTTCAGGTAAGGATACGAAGCCTGTAACTTTATAATCATGCGATTCTCCCTCAAAAGGCACCATTTTCTTGGCATTATGCACACCGTAAATTGCCGCTAATACTTGCTGCACATCACCTCGTCCATTTGTTTGTAGCAATTGCTGACCATTATGTAGCAATCTGAACGCAATTTGTGGATTGCCAAGCGCAAGACGGTTCATCAAATCGATTGTATGTCCAAGCTCGGTTTGTATCGTTTTCATATATTTTAAACGTGCAGGTGTATTGAAAAATAACTGTGCCACCGTTATATCTGTTCCTTTTCTCAGTGGACCAGGCTTATTTGTCACCACATGCCCACCCTCTAGCTCTAAATACGTACCTGATTCTCCATTAGATGTAATAAGTGTCATTTTAGAAACTGAAGCTATCGAGGCTAATGCTTCACCTCGAAAGCCCAGTGTTCGAATGCGGAATAAATCATGCTCTTGATGGATTTTACTTGTCGCATGCCGAGAGTATGATATCAATGCATCCTCTTCATCCATTCCACTTCCATTATCAATAACCTGAATTGAAGTGAGACCCGCTTCTAGTAAAAAAACATCGATGGACGTACTACCTGCATCTATGGCATTTTCCACAAGCTCTTTCACAACAGAGGCTGGTCTTTCAACTACTTCCCCGGCAGCGATTTTATTGGACAGCCATTCGTCCATAATTTGTATTTTTCCCATTGCGCATCACTCCTTTATTTTTTAGCATTTACTAGCTGCTGCTGTAGCTCATATAAAATATTCATTGCCTGCATGGGTGAAGTGCCTAGAATATTTACTTTTTCTAAATTTTTTAGCACCTCTGCTTCGGCAGATGAAATTGGTTCCTCCTCTGAGAATAGCGTCATTTGAACGGGCTGTTCGTTAATTTCCTGAGGGGTAGTTATTTCCTTCCCGGCCTCAAAGTTTTCAAGCAGCACACGTGCCCTCGATAAAATTTCCTCTGGTAATTGAGCAAGCTGTGCTACATGAATACCATACGATTTATCAGCTGCCCCCTTTTTGACCTTGTGTAAAAAGACAACTGTTCCACTTTTTTCAGTAGCTGAAACATGAACATTTTGTAGACGTGTAAGTTCCTTCTCAAGTGCTGTTAATTCATGATAATGAGTAGAGAACAGCGTATTTGCTCCAATTTTATCATGGATATACTCCATCATGGATTGCGCAAGGCTCATACCATCATAAGTGGAAGTACCTCGCCCAATTTCATCAAACAGCATTAAACTATTTTTCGTAGCATGCATAATGGCATGTTGAGATTCTAGCATCTCTACCATAAACGTTGATTGCCCTGCTGCTAAATCATCCGCTGCCCCAATGCGTGTAAAAATCTGATCTGTAATAGGCAATCTCGCTCTTTCAGCAGGCACATAGCAGCCCATTTGCGCCATAACGACAATCAGTGCAACTTGACGCATATAGGTGCTTTTACCAGACATATTCGGACCTGTAATGAGCATCATATTATTATTTTCCTCAAGCACACAATCATTAGGCACATACATTTGCTTGTTGAGCATTTTCTCTACTACAGGATGACGCCCTTCTATAATTTCTAAGGAGCGACCACCGTGGAATTCAGGCTTTGTAAAGCGATATTTCTCAGAAACACTCGCAAAACTGACTAACACATCTATCTCACTAATGCTTGCTGCCAGTGCTTGTACCCGTGGAATAAATGCCTTTAATTGATCACGAATTTCCACGAACAAGTTATACTCTAATGTTAGACTTTCTTCTTCTGCGTTTAAAATTAATGCTTCTTTTTCCTTTAACTCCTGCGTAATATATCGTTCTGCATTCGCTAAAGTTTGCTTGCGTTCATAGCGTGTTAAATCAGCTAGATGAATATTTGATTTTGTTATTTCGATATAATAACCAAAAATTCGGTTATAGCCGATTTTTAAGTTTTTAATACCTGTTTTCGCTCGCTCCTCTTGCTCTAGCTGCGCAATCCAATCCTTGCCATTTCGTGAAGCAAAACGTAGCTCATCCAAGCGTTCATCATAGCCGTCACGAATGACGTCACCCTCTTTAATTGTAATCGGTGGGTTATCTGTAATCGCATGAGCTAACAATGTCTCTACATCTGCGCATGTATCCAGTGCAGCGCCAAGTTTTTGTAGGGTTTCTTTATTGGCACTTAGCAATTGTTGCTGAATAATCGGTACCTGACGTAACGAATCACGAAGCTGTGCTAAGTCACGTCCCCCTACATTTCCAAAAGCAACACGCCCCGCTAAACGCTCTAAATCATATACTTGCTTTAAGGAAGCCTGTAGCTCTGTTCGAACAAAATATTCTTCTAATAAGACTGACACAATGTCCTGTCTAGCCTCTATGGCTGAACGTGTGGCAAGGGGCTGATGTAACCATTGCTTAAGCTTTCGCCCACCCATGGCTGTTACCGTATCATCTAATAACCATAAGAGTGTACCTTTTTGATCGCCACCTCGTATTGATTGAATAAGCTCTAAATTACGCTTTGAACTAGAATCAATGCGTAAGTAATTTTTCATTTCATTATAGGTAAATGCTTGAATATGTGATAATGAACGCATTTGAGTTTTATCGATATAAGCCAGCAAACGTAAGCATGCAACTTGTAATTCACTTGGTACAGCTTGTAAATAGTTTGTAGCTTTATCCATTGTCATTTCATCAGTTTCAACAGATAGTACGATTCCAGCATTGACTGCATGCTCCGCCAATAAAAGCTGTAAACTTTCCGTCACAATCAGTTCACGCACTCCATATGCCTGCATTTGTAGTAAAAGTGCCCGACCATCTCCCTCGATGGAGGAGACGACTGCTTCACCAGTAGAGAGATCTAAATAGGCATAACCAAACGTCGTATCATCAAGCTGCTCAGCTGCACCAATAAAATGATTGGATTTTCCTTCTAGGGATTTACCCTCCATTATCGTTCCTGGTGTAATAAGCTGCACAACTTCTCGCTTCACTACACCTTTTGCTTGCTTTGGATCTTCTGTTTGCTCACAAATAGCAACCTTGTACCCCTTTTGCACCAGTGTTTCAATATAATTTTTCGCTGAATGATGCGGAACACCGCACATCGGGATACGTTCTTTTGCACCTGCATCTCGGCTTGTTAATGTTATTTCCAACAGTTGTGAGGCATTAATCGCATCCTCAAAAAACATCTCATAAAAATCACCTAATCTAAAAAATAAAAAGGCATCCTTGTAATCTTCTTTTACCTGCAAATATTGTTGCATCATTGGTGTATATGTAGTCATAATAAAATTTCCCTCGCTCTTGCCATATAGATATTTTTATTATAACAAAAGATACATGCGAAACGCTTCATTCATCTTTTATAAGATGTTAGCGTTTCGCATGTATCAATAACTTATCGTTTTGAATATTATCTTGGTCTTTCATCAGGAAACGATGAGGACTCTAAAACATACCTTCCTTCTCCACTCGAGCTAGACGATGAGCTGGAACTGGAGCTAGAGGAAGATGAGGATGAACTCTCATCATTAAAGTTCCATTCTTCTTCAAAATCTAGTGGATGTACACTAATACAAATTGTCGTTTCTCCCATAACCTCTACAACTACTTCACGCTCAACAACGATTTCAAATTTCGTGCCGCATGGAGAGATGATAGCCTCTATGCAATTTGGCTCTTGAATAACACGTACACGAACATCATCACCAGCACTTACATCGCCATCTCTAAAATGAAGCTTCACTTTGTCTTTATAGTGAACCGTTTCAGAAAACACTGCTGTTTTCGAATGATTACTATAGGCATACCATACATTAACATCAAATTTCCCTGATACTTCTACAAATTTACCGACTTTTTTTGCGGAGCAAGTATGGTTAATAACCCAGCATCCAAGAATACTTGTCGGTTTATTTGATGGACTTAATGTTACACGTTCTTCCGTTTTCTTCTTCCCTTTGGCAACTACTGCTCTCGTCACGATATGTCGTAAACGTTTCAGCGCAATTCCTCCTTCGACTCTTTTCACTCCATCATATGCAGGTAGCGCCCATTGGGTGAACATATATTTTTATAGAAATCAATTATGCCTCGGCATAACATTCCTTTTCATAGAATTTTATCTAAATGACTTGAAGATTGGGGATTTACGGGATTGCCATAGAAAGAAAGCATCAATGACGCCCCAGCGTAATTGCGTCCAGATTTTTTTCGAGCTCGCTCGAAAACTCCTCTTCAAAATCCGTGACATCTGCCAGGGGCGTTATCTTGATTCAGCGGGCGTTTGTACGTTCACTGAATAGGAAAAAACCGCATTCAACTCGCCGCCTATAGAGGTGGAAGTAATCTGCTGAATAAAAATAAAAAATAGCCCGAATAAAATCATTCGAGCTATGATATACCGATATTAAGCTTGTGCATTTCTGGATAATTATATTTATGAGCAGCTGCCTGGCTTTGTGTTAGCTACATATGAGCCTGTTTCTCCGCGTAGTACGTCGCCGCCTGTTGAACGTATAATCTCATTTGTCACATTGTTAGCGATTGTGTTTGAAACTAATTGTAGTAAATCGTTAACATCGCCTTGAGATTCCTTAAATTGCTGAACAACTGGAATCGCATTAATTTCTTCTTCAATTTTTGCAATTTTATCTTCAATCAATTTCAGCGCTTTTTCTTTTCCCAAGTGCTGGAAGTTAACAGCTTGCTTTTGTAAGCTCTTTAAGCTTGCAATACGCTCACGTACATGCTGGTTTTCATTTATTTGTGCTTCTGCCTTTTTGAAAAATTCAACTTCTGGCGTATTGGCAATCATATGTGCAATTTCATGAGATTTCTTAATTAAATCATCTTTTGTATATAAAATTTGTGTCATTTATATTTCCACCTTTTCATTTTTTACGACTTCAACAAATTCACCACTTAATGAATACGAGGAAGCCTCAATTATTTTTACATTTACTAATTGTCCAATTAAATGCGCTGGTGCTTTAAAGTTGACAAGACGATTTTTACGCGTATAGCCAGCTAGTACATCCTCGCGTCTTTTACTTGTCCCTTCGACCAATACTTCTACTATCTGACCCTTCAAGCCCTCTAATGATTTACGAGAATATTCCGCTACAACCTCATTTAATCGTTGAAGACGCTGTTTTTTTACTTCCTCAGGTACATTATCCACCATTTTTGCAGCAGGTGTACCCTCACGAGGAGAATAAATGTACGTAAAGGCTGATTCAAAGCCAACTTCACGGTATAAGGAAAGCGTTTCCTCAAACTGCTCCTCTGTTTCATTTGGATAGCCAACAATAATATCTGTTGTCAGCGTCACTTCAGGAATAGCTGCCTTAATCCTTGCCACTAGTTCAAGGAAATGCTCACGTGTATATTTACGCGCCATAATTTTTAAGACGTCATTGGAACCAGATTGAACAGGTAAGTGGATATGCTCCACTAGATTGCCACGCTTAGCAAGTATTTCAATTAAATGATCATCGAAATCACGAGGGTGACTCGTTGTAAAGCGAATCCGCGGAATATCGATTTTTCGTAATTCTTCCATTAAGTCCCCTAATCGATATTCAATATCATCAAAATCCTTGCCGTAAGCGTTGACATTTTGTCCAAGTAGCATAATCTCCTTATAGCCTGCTGCCGCTAGTTCACGAACTTCAGCTATAATTTCTTCTGGACGACGGCTACGTTCCTTTCCACGTGTATATGGTACGATACAATATGTACAAAACTTGTCACAGCCGTACATAATATTTACCCATGCCTTGATGGAGCCAAGACGTTTCTTCGGCAGATTCTCAATTACATCGCCTTCTTTAGACCAAACTTCAATGACCATTTCCTTAGACATATAGGCTTCTTTTAAAATGTTCGGTAAACGGTGAATATTATGTGTACCAAATACCATATCAACATGTGGATAGCTTCTTAAAATTTTATTGACAACGGATTCCTCCTGTGACATACAGCCACAAACACCAATTAGCATTTCTGGATTTTTACGTTTATATTTCAGCAAGAAACCAAGCTCTCCAAATACTTTGTTTTCTGCATTTTCACGGATTGCACACGTATTCAACAACACGACATCGGCTTCCTCTATCTTATCCGTTGGCGTGTAACCAAGCTGCATAAAAATCCCAGCCATTACCTCTGTATCATGCTCATTCATTTGACAGCCATACGTACGAATATAAAAGGTACGATCAACACCCATTCCCGCAAATTCTTGAGCAATTTTAAAGTCCTTATGGTACTTTACCTCTTCTTTTCCTCGTTTTTTTGCATCCTTTAACGAAGGGGCGGTAAAGACCGTTTCAAAATATTTACTATAATCCTTTTCAGGCTTGTCTTTATGTTTTGGTTGATTGATCTGTTGATTAGCTAAGCGTTGTTCCTCATTCATCGTAATCAGGTAACTCCTTTCAAACGAATTCCATGCATTTGAATTCCCATTTTATTATTATACTGAATAATTGCTATATCCTACAAGGTTTGCGTACTAAATGTCGTGGTTTAGACTTAATTACGCTTTCGCTCAATTGAGAGGGCTTTCCATCACTTCGTCGCTTTTATCCGTCATTTAAATGATTCTATCCACCAGTTCGCTATTTCTATCCGTCACTTACCCCTAATAAAAAATCACCGATGATTTCATCAACGGCGACCTTCATTATAATTTTATATATTGTTTATGACGTTGATTAAACCCAACAATTGATTGAACACCATAACTTTTTAGTAAATCTGCGTTGGCAAATGTATGCTTTCCTAAATCGTCCGGGAAATGTGCATCTGAGGAAACAGTAAAAGTAACTCCATGCTTAATTAATGCATCTAAGAAACGAGGACCTGGGCACATTTCTTTCACGGGATAGCGATAATATAAGCCAGCATTTATTTCTGTCGCTGTTTGTGCCGCCACAAGTGCCCTTGCAATTCGCTCATACCAAGAATCAAGAAAAGCCACATCTTTCACTTGATAGTCAAATACTTTAAAATTGTCCAAATGCGCTACAAAATCGAACATTTTGGAATGGATCATTTTCTCAACCGTTGCAAAGAATCGCTCATAGCTTTGCTGTAATGCAGCCTCATCCATATTCTCAAATATATATTGAGTCTGTGGATTATCAAATCCCCAGCCATCCACAAAATGAACGGAGCCAATTACATAGTCCCATGGATACCTATGCAAGAATGATGCTAATTCTTCCTCACCTCCACCAAAGTAATCTGCCTCGATGCCAAGCTTTAAAGCAATCCCATGCTGACACCACTTTTCCTTTGCACGAATAATTGCTGACACAAAATTATCGATACTCTCGGTCATCACATTATCTAGCCAGTAACGCTGCATCTTTCCAATTGTCTCGGTATTGTCTAACTGCATATAACGCTCGAAATAGTCTCGCGTCTCCTTAAAGCGATATAAATGATCTACAATGCCTACCTCACGCAAACCTAGCTTCTTAGCTTGCTGTAAATATAAATCCAGCCATTGCTCACTATAACATCCACTTTGCAGTCGACTAGTCAGCTGTTGCATTGTCTTTTCTATAGATGCCTTGGATCCTTTTCCAACATCCTCATCTTTAAAAAATGCCATTGCTTGAGAAGTACGCTCTAGCCAACGGAATGAGTAAGGCCCCTCCTCTAGATGTACATGATAATCAATCATTAGCTTTTCCCTCCATTGCATTCCGTCCATTTTTCCTCAAAGGCAAGCCACTCTAGCGGACAAGCTATATCACAAAAAATTTCTGTACACTCCTCAATATGGCAAATTTGATAAAAGGATCTACCATTTAATTTAGAGGCATCCGCTAATAAATAATTCATTTTACTATGATCAAGCATTTTTTTAGAAATCAGTGATTCATCCAAATCATAATCGTAAATAACGCCCTCACTAATGCCACCACAGGATAAAAACGCTTTATCAAAATTCATATTCCCTAACAGTTCTAGGGTCATCGCACCTGCAACTGAGGATTGTCTTGGATTTGTGGTACCTCCTAGCAGTATGACTTTCCCTGTCATTCGCCGTTCTTCAATCGCCAAATTAAACTGTACGGCTGCAGCAATGGAATTCGTAACGACTGTAATATCATTAACTGCCATGATGAAATCTGCTATATGCACTGTCGTTGTCCCTGTATCAACAGCAATCGTATCCCCATCACAAATACGCCTTGCTGCTAAGCGTGCGATATTGCGCTTTGCTTCTTTTTGCATTTGCAGCTTGCGCAAAAATGCCGGTTCATTTCTCACATTCGTATACTTAATGGCGCCACCATGGACACGCGTTAATAAATGTTGTTGCTCTAGCTCATCAAAATCTCTACGTATTGTTTCTGGGGCCACCTGTAGCTCTTCCGCAATATTGGCAACAATAATTTTTCCATCTGTCTCTAATTGTTTTAAAATAAATTCGAATCGTTCAATTTTTGCATACGTCATGATAATGCAATCACATCTTCCCTTGCCACATAGCACATATATTTTTCATTTATTTTGATTTGTTGCTCTCGCTCGTGAAGCTGCTCCATCGTAAAGAGGCAGTCACCCTCAAACATTGTACGAATCACATTGCCGCTCATAAATGACTGCTTAGCCACACCAGCCATGGATACATCCCCCTGTCTCCTATCTAGGTGGATGGCCTCTGGACGGATGGCGAACTTTGAGTAACCTTGGGGTAACAACTCACCTACCATTTTCTCTAAAGTTTGCCGTGTAAAAACATTGTAATGACCAATAAAGCTTGCAATAAACTCACTTTCCGGTCTTGTATAAATGGCAGTCGGTGTTCCACTTTGTGCAATCATCCCATTATTCATCACAAAAATTCTGTCAGAAACAGCCATGGCCTCTTCTTGATCGTGTGTGACTAAAATCATGGTAATGCCTAATTTTTGCTGAATATCTCTTAAATCTGCCTGCAGTTTCTTGCGAATTTGAGCATCTAATGCACTTAATGGCTCATCCAATAGTAATACCTTTGGTCGAACAATTAACGCACGCGCTAGAGCTACACGCTGCTGTTGACCGCCTGATAATTCCTTTGGATAAGCCTGTGCCTTTTCTGATAAATGCACAGTCTCTAGCATTTCTTGTACACGTTGTTCAATCTCAGCGGAAGTCATTTTTTGCATTCGCAAGCCGAAAGCAACATTGTCCTTAACTGTCATATTAGGAAACAGTGCATAGGATTGAAACACCATCCCAACTTGACGATCCTTTGGTTGAACATCATGCATATCTTTTCCTTCAATTAGAATTTTCCCTGCAGATGCATCGGTTAAGCCTGCTAAAATTCGTAAAATGGTACTTTTCCCACAGCCGCTAGGACCTAAAAGCGTGATAAACTCGCCCTTTTCGATACTCATCTCAATATTTGATAAAACAGTGGATTGTCCATATTTTTTATGAAGTCCTTCAATTACAATATAACTCATCCATTTGTAGCACCTTTCGATTGTTTCGTTAATTTTGCAATAATGAACGTTAATACTCCCATTAGAACGATATAAATAAAAACAACTGCACTGGCAATATGCCCGCTTGTACTAAGCTTTTTCATTAAATAAATTTGCACGGTTTCAAAGCGAGACCCAACCACTAGATTGATCAATACAAATTCTCCAAAGAGGACGGAAAACGATAATAACGCACCAGCAAATAAGCCAGGATAAACAGTTGGTAATAATATTTTGGTAAATGCCTGAAACTTAGAGGCACCCAATATTTGTGCTGCATCTAATAGCTGGCGTGCATCTACATTTCGTAAACTATTGCGTGTTCCCTGATAAATGTAAGGAAGTATGCCAATCACATAGGCACCTAACACTACTAAAATCATGGAGACACCTAATTTGCTATAAACACGGATTAATCCAACTGCTAAAATAATGCCTGGAAATGAATAGACCATGACAACCGCCACTTGTATCCACTTCTCATATTTTGGAAAATACAAGACAATTACAAAGATAGCTGGAACAATGACGAGCAACGCAACCAAAACTGCCCCACAGGACAATAAAACAGAGCGTCCAAATGCCTGTATAAATTCAGCATCTTGAAATAATGTTGCTAGCCATTTAAAGGTTAGTCCTTCTGGCAAAATCGTCTTATTCCATTTCGTTGCAAAGGCATAAAGCATTGTGGCCACAACTGGCAACACTAAATACAGTGCAAGCAGGAGGAAAAATAAATCTGCAAAGCCTCTTTTTTTCATTACAGCTTCCTCCTAGTTTTTGAAATACTCCATTCACTTAACAACATTGCCGTCACCATCGTTACCGCAAGTAATACAGCAATAGCACTGGCTAGCTCTGGCTGTGCAAAAATATCTCCTTTAATTAGTGAACCAATTCGTATGGCCACCAAATTGTAATTACTGCTTGTCAGCGCATAGGCTGATGCATATGCCCCCATTGCATTAGCAAAAAGCACACTAAATGTTCCTACAATCCCAGGAAGCATAACCGGAATGCCAATCTTTTTCCAAAATTGCCAGGTAGAAGCTCCAAGCAATGCGGCTGCTTCCTTCCATTGTTGTTGGATTCCATCATAGATTGGGTAAAGTAGCATTAATGCTAACGGTAGCTGAAAATAGATATAAATCAGTAGCAGGCCACCCCAGCTATAAAGTGAAAAGGAGGAGAGTGTGTCGATACCCCATTTGTCGAATAGCAATGTAAACAACCCACTATTACCAAGTAAAACAATAAAGGCAAACGCTAGTGGAATACCTGAAAAATTAGATGTTAAGTTTGTCAGTATTAAAATCTTCTCCCTCATTGACGGAGAAAACCTCATCATTGCATAGACAGCAAACAATGTAACGATTAATGCAATCACTGCTGAAATAACAGACAGGGTAATACTATTTTTAAAGCCTTGTAAAATATAACCATTCGTCAGGACAGATTGATATTGTGCAAGTGTAAATCCATCACTATTTTGAAAGCTTGTGATAAGCATATACAGCAACGGCACTAAAAAAAATAGCAATACTAGTACAACAAAGGGAGATAGCCAGGCAATCGATTGCCGCTTCGATATCAATACAATCACTTCTTTCTATAATTAATCGCGGCTGTTTCCTGTAGTAATATTCGCGCCTCTAACCTTGACCCTGTACAAGGCGCGAATATTTCATACATACTAAACTTTTTTTAAGGACTGTACGCCCTCTAATAACAGTGAAACCATTTCATCGGAAGGTTCTATTCCTAATAAATAACAGCAAAGTGGTGCTATTTGAAGCTGAGAGACAATCTCATCCTTTATACCTGCCTTCACTCGCTTAGACATAACAAACATCGGTACATGACGATCCTCTACTGTTGTGCCTCCATGATTCCCATCACTCGTCATACCATGATCTGCAGTGACAATCACCTCATAGCCCTGTGCAAGACATTTTGGAATAAATAATGATAATAATGCATCAACTGATAACACACGATTTCGATATTGTGCAGAATCTGCTGTAAATTTATGACCGTCATCATCTACATTCATTGGATGAATATAGAGAAAATCAGGTTGCTTTTGATCCATTAGCCAAGCAGCATCTGCAAATAAATGACTGTCAGGATAATGATCCTCGAAGTAGAACAAGCCGTTTTCGATAGGTAGTTGTGTATCTAATTGTAGCCTGTCCTCCATATGCATAAATGGTGCTCGATTATAAAGCTCACTAACCCAATAATAGGCTGCGGCTGCTGTAGTCAAACCATTTTCTTTCGCCAAATGAAATAGGCTGTTTTGAGTGGATAGACGTACTGTCATATTGCTTGTGACACCATGCACAATAGGTGGTGTTCCTGTTAAAATCGTCTCATATAAAGGTCTTGATAATGATGGAACCTCAGAGCAAACCTTATAGCGTGCGGCAATTTTACGTTCCACTAAATGTTGCATAAATCCCATATGGGTACAGGCTGTATCAAAACGAAGTGCATCTACGACTATTAAGACAACTTTATTATTTTGCATGAATTAATACCTGCTCCTGATAGAGTTGTGGAATCTGCTTTGTTGTTTCTTCCCATTTCTTTTGATCTTTCACTGGCTGTGCGTTTTTGTACATATTCGAAGGTAGTAGTAGCTGCTTCACATCGTCTGATAATTGAACCTTGTCACGAATCGGACGAGCGTATCCTTTCGCCAAATTTTCTTGCCCTGCATCAGATAAAATATATTCACGCGCTAGCATTGCAGCATGAGGATTTTTAGCGTATTTGTTTATAATCGTTGCATAGCCTGATGTGACAGAACCTTCAGAGGGAATAACTACATCAAAGCGTTGCTCATCAATTTGGTGTCGATAGCCTAGCGCATTAAAATCCCAAAGGATGGCTACATCAATTTCACCTTTTTCTAAATTCGCCACAGAAGGATCACCCTGCAAACGCCCCTGCTTTGCTAGGTCTGCAAAAAAGTCTATCCCTGGCTGAATATTCGATTCATCTCCACCAAATGCCATCGCAGCTGCTAAAATGGCGAACTGTGCTTGATTCGCAGTTAGTGCATCGCCAATGCTAACATTATAATCACCGTTTTTAAGGTCATCCCAAGAAGTAGGAGCGTTTTTTACATTGTTTTTATCTGTTAAAAATGAAATAGTTCCCGTATAACCCACAATCCAGTGTCCTTCATCATCCTTTGCCCAGTCTGGTATTTCATCCCAATAAGACGTTTTGAATGGTAATGTTAAGCCCTTATCCTTGGCAATTGGACCAAAGGCAATTCCTACATCACCGATATCGGCAGTTGCATCCTCCTTTTCCGCTTCAAACTTCGCCAGCTCCTCAGCACTCGACATATCTGTATCCTTATGCTTTAAGCTATATTCCGTACCAAGCTCTTCCCAAGTCTCCACCCAGTTTGCCCATGTATCTGGCATACCGACTGAATTAACGTTTCCTTCTTCCTTTGCTTTTTTCGTAATTTCTTCAAGTGTTAAATCACTATTAACTTCATTAGAACCAGAAGAACTATCAGAACAAGCTGCCAACATTGAAATTGCTAATGCACCAATAAGACCTTTCTTCCACAACTTTCGCATTGCCATGAGTTGGACCCTCCATTTGTTTTTGTTTATTTTTATTTGCTTACAACGATAATGTTATAAAACAAACATTAAGCAAGTATGGAGGGCTTTAAAATATTCGGTAAAAATTATTGAGGAATTATAAAATATATGAATTTTTATTTTGAGAATGGTAGAATTGTAAAGTTAAAATGGTTTGGGGTTGACTATTGGGGAAACCAAGTGGCGTATGCGCACGTTTTGATAGCATTTGAAGACGTGCACACACTCTAGTTATTCGGATAAACCAAGAAAATCTGCATATGTATGCGGCTCGTTTTCCTTGAGGATTGTTAAAAATGTAAAGGCAAGCTGGACAACTGACCACCATCTCATATTATAGGACACCTCAAAGTGAGCTGGCTCGAAAGTAAACACATCCTGAAAAATATCAAGAGGATCAATTTGCTCATCCTTTAAAATGGATAGAAAACCTAGAAATAGCGAATGATCTTTCACTTCGATTATTTTTTCATCAACAAGTGCGTCAATGTTCCTGGGATGCTCAAAGTTACACTGCGTTGCAACATAGTGCTCTAATTCTTGAACACGCTGCCTTTCTTCACGTTCTTTTTTCTTTGCAATAAAATCAATGACGTTACTCACGTGCATCGCCTCTTCTTTTTTCTTTTATTGTAGCATTTTTTATAGGAAGTTTTCCTGTACGGGAAGCGCTTATTTATGTATTTTCCCGCAATATACTACACAATAATTTATATAACTGAATACTCGTGAATGGGATAAAAAAAGAGACGCCTTAAAATTCAGACGTCCCTTGCTGCATTGCTCGGTATAAAAAGGCTGCTAATTGTGCTCTTGTAACAGGAGCCTCAGGACGGAAATAGCCATTATCCCCCAAGGCAATTCCTCTTCGTTCTAGTGCTGCAATATAGCCTGCACTCCAATGTGAACTGGATACATCCTTGAACGAGCTACTACCTTCAGGTGTTAGACGCAATGTACCCACTAAAACTTTTGCTAACTGTGCTCTTGTAAGATAGGCTGCTGGCGCGAATATACCATTTGTGCCGTCGATAATCCCTGCTCTCTGCATGGTCATAATCTCATCATAATATATATGATTTGGTGCTACATCAGAAAAGACAGTTGCAGGACGAATTGTTTCGAACTCAAAGGCGCGTGAAAAGAGTGCCATCACATGCTGACGACTAATCGGCTCATCTGGACGGAAAGTATCATCTTTATAGCCTTTAATAATGCCCAGCGTTGCTAATGCCGCAATCATTTCTCTGGCCCAATGGTTTTCAATATCCTGGAAAGTTACCACAGATGGCTGGTGGGGCTCTATTGGTTCTATTGGTTCTATTGGTTTTTCCAATTCTTCTTCTGGCAATACTGTCCATTTCGCATACAGCTTGAGATTTTCCCTCACAAGCGTATCTTCAGCCCACAGTGTGGTTAACGTTACATCCCGATACCAACCATCAAAACAGAAACCCTCTCTTGTTGGGATAGGCAAATCTTTTGCTTTTGTATTGTATGCAAGCTCGATTGGCGCTAGTGTTGTGCCACCATTTGTATGAAACGTAATTTTCACAGGTGCTGGTGGGGAAAAATCATTGTCGTTTGATGTTGATGGATATGTAGTGCTTCCACCAGTTGTTGGTGGGTTTACTGTCCACTGTGCATATAATGTGATATTTGTTTTACCCATTGGGAAGATTGCGCTTTCCATGTAGGGGGTGCCTTTTCCATCTGCCTGTGTATTCCAGCCCTTAAACGTATAGCCTTCCCTCACAAGCTTTCCACTATTGCTTTGGACCGTTACCATTTCGTTTTCTTCATACTCGCTATTATCTTGTGGCACTTGACCACCTGTTGCGCCGTTCGCATTATATGTGACGGTATAGGTTTGGTTTTTTGTCCACTCTGCATACAGCGTGACATTTGCTTTGCCTATTGGGAACGTTGCGTTTTCAGTGTAGGGGGTGCCTTTTCCATCTGCTTGTGTATTCCAGCCATTGAATGTATAGCCTTCCCTCATAAGCTTGCCACTATTGCTTTGTATCATTACCATTTCATTTTCTTCATACTCGTTGTGATCTTGTGGCACTTGACCACCTGTTGCACCGTTCGCATCATATGTGACGGTATAGGTTGGTTTTTTAGTCCACTCTGCATACAGTGTGACATTCCCTTTACCCATTGGGAATGTTGTATTTTCTGCATAGAATGTGCCTTTTCCATCTGCTTGTGTGTTCCAGCCCTTGAACGTATAACCCGCCCTCACAAGCTTGCCGCTATTGCTTTGGACTGTTACCATTTCGTTTTCTTCATACTCGTTGTGATCCTGTGGCACTTGACCACCTGTTGCACCGTTCTTATCATATTGAACTTGGTAGGTTGGATTCACCATCCACTCTGCATACAATGTGACATCCGCTTTGCCCATTGGGAATGTTGTATTTTCTGCATAAAGTGTGCCTTTTCCATCCGCTTGTGTATTCCAACCTTTAAACGTATAGCCTGCTCTCTCAAGATTGCCACTATTGCTTTGTACAATTACTGAATGTCCTTGATCATATGTTTCCTTATCAATTGGTACGTCCCCATTTATCGCTCGATTTTCCTGATATGTCACCGTATAAGGAAATGCCTCATATGCACCTAAATCAATTTTCACTCCTTGAATACGAGGATTGCCAGAAAGGTCGGTTAATATCGTAATATCACTATTGTTCCCTTTGTTAATAGCTGGTGAGTTTGCTCTTAGTCGATAATCAGACTGACTTGGATTGATAAATAAATCTTCAGGTTGATAAGTGTCCGTTTCTACATCTGATTTTGACTTGTGAAATTTAGCTAGTACAGTCCCATTTTCCTCTACATCCAATAAGCTATTGGCAATCGTGCCCGTATAGTTAGAAAGAGCAGGTTTATTATGGTTACCAACGATAATACTATTTTGAATTTTACTTTGAGAATTCCCACCAACGATTGCACCTTTCTCTCCCTTCAACTGATTCCCGCTGATTGTTACATTCAATAGTGTCAAGCTACTATTAATATTGTACAAGACTCCTCCATAATTTGCTGTATTGTCACTAAACTCTACATTCGTTAGTGTCGGGTTACTATCATAATTGAATATGCCTCCACCATCAGCAGTTACCTCATTCCTATTGAATGTTACATTCGTTATGGATGGGCTACTACTCCAGTTGTACATGCCACCTCCAGCGTTTGCTTTATTTCCACTGAATGTTACACTCGTTAAGTTTGGGTTACTAGCGGTATTACTGAACATGCCACCTCCAACGTTTGCCTTATTTCCATTGAATGTTACGTTTGTTAAGGATGGGTTACTTTTCTGATAATTGTACATTCCCCCTCCTTCGGTGGCCTCGTTTCCATTAAACACCACGTTTGTTATGGTTGGACTACTATAGTTATTATTGTGCATCCCACCACCAAAGTCTGCCTCATTTTCACTAAACCCCACATTCGTTATGGTTGGACTACTATCGTTGTCATTGTACATGCCACCACCAATGCTTGCCTTATTCTCATTGAATGTTACATTCGTTATGGTTGGACTACTCCTCCAGTTGTACATACCGCCTCCATACATATGCTCCAAGCTTCCATTGGCATCCCCTCCTGTAATCGTCACTCCATCAAGTACAGCTGAACTATCTAAATACAAGCCATTTGGGTGATAAAATACATGGTAAATATCCCCTAGACCATTTAATATTGTTGGGTTTACTTGAACATTACGCTCAGCCAATTTGGTTTCTGTTCCCTGAAAGCCTCCATAAATTGCTACTCCATTTTTCATTTGGAAGGTTGCCGTACGTGGATCATTTGCAGAAATCTTCTTTGTGGGTGTATAGGTTCCAGTGGCAATCCAAATTTCATCCCCTGTTTGAGCTGCATTGAGTGCTGATTGTAAATCTTTGAAGGCATTACTCCAGCTACTACCATCATTACCTCCAGTTGATGCTGCATTTACATAAATCGGATGATTTCCAGCTAATACAGTGAACCGTGGTATGATACGAACATGATGCTTGTTGATGGCTTGCTGTCCCTTGATTCTAAACCAAAGATAATAGTCACCCTCCTCAGTTAGCACAAGGGGTGCCATGCTATCCAATTCCTCCCACGAATCACCTTTGTCCTTGGATAGCTCTAGCTGTATACTGGCACTATCGGCTGTGGACGTTGTGACTTGAATCGTAACAGGACTTGTAGCGATGTCACCCTCTTTATAGGGCTGCCCATCCGATGTCATGATGGTGTTGAGTATTGGCTGTGGACTGCCATTTGACTCTGCTAGCACAGATACACTGCCAAATATAGTCTGTGTGAATAACAAATAGATGGCGAAAAAGGATACTGCCGACTTCCATATTTTGCTCATAGCATTCCTCCTTTTAAAATTCTATACTAAATCACTGTTATATCATTGGTGTACAGGCATTTGAAAACAACTTTGCTGAAGTGAATAGTTGTCAGCTATTTAAACTAAAGCATTTAATGGAAAGCTGTTTTATTATAAAAACTTTTATAGCCCCTCACCATTGAGGAATGTTAATTGTTTTCTTTATATCTAATTAAACGCCAATCTGTACATATGGCCTAATGAACTGTATAACACTACGCTGTCCAAAATAAAGAGAAAAAAGAATGAATTTAGCTCTACGCTAAATTCATTCTTTCATGTTGTTGAAATACTGTTATGTCAATGAAATCAAGGTGACAAAATAAAAAGCATAGCCTTTTTTAAAACAAGGGGTTGATCTCTGTTCCGACTGAATGCTTTGCCGCTGACGCTTCGCTTTCGCGCTGAGCAGAGCTTCCTGGGGGCTTCCGATGAACCGCTTCACTCGCGTTGTGAAGCTCCAGGCCTCATCTGTGACGTTGAATCCCCAAGAAGTCACTCAGTCTACACTCCAATAAACCACTGCTCATAGTATTTTCTTCTGGCATTTCACATAAAAGTATAGTGATAAATTTTGAAGTCTTAACCATCACTATTTTGCGCAAAATAGTGATGGTTACATTTTAATAAGTGACTTTTGTAAAGTTACAAAGTAGTTTTATGCATAAAATGTAGGTTGACAGCTATAGAATTGTACCACTATTCTATCCATTTAATGATGGTGAGTAACATGCTTTTACATTACTTTTGAGGAAAGAAAATATTTAAAGTTCTACACTATTGCTGATTGGAGTGCAAGGCTACTCGACTCCCGTGGGATAGCGAGACAGACGAGACCCTGCACGGAGCGTCAGCGCAGGAAGCGGCTCGTCGCTCGCCCACTGGAAAGCGAGTAGCCTGGAACGGAAATCACCTTCTTTTTGACTAAATATTCACAAAGAGTCCCTTGACCATTTAGTTTTTCAACACTATGAAAGAATGAATTTAGCTCTACGCTAAATTCATTCTTTTTAAGGTTAGATTGGAATCGTAATGGTTACCTTACCTCCACCAGACATTGAATCATTTTCGAGTGTCAACGTTCCACCATGTTTAGTAATGATAGATTGGGCAATATAAAGCCCCATACCATGATGATTTGCTGAGTTTCTACTTGGATCTCCTCGATAAAACTGCTTTGTGGCTTCCTTTAAATCTTTTGCTGAAAAACCAGCACCACTATCGACTACAGTAAAATGAACGAAATTCATCTCTCCTTGAACAAATAATATGACTTTACTTTTAATTGGCGAATGCTCTACTGCATTGACAATCAGATTCAACATTGCTCGATAAAAAAGCTCTTTATCCATAAAGATTGAAGCTGGAAGATTGTTCTTTTCAACAATCACTTCAAGGCATTTTTCTAAAGACAGAGCCTTCATTTGATGTTCTAGCTGTAGAATAAATGCATCCATTTCTACATTCACTTTTTCACTAACAACTTTTTGCTCCATTTTCGATAAATCTATTAGCTGTTTTGTAAACTTTTCAATTTCTATCGTATTTTTTAAAATATAGTCATTATATTCTTTTTGTGTCTCATCTTGGACAGTGTCCTGTAAAAGCTCTGCATTTCCTCGAATAATGGTAAGAGGTGTTTTCAAATCATGAGCAAGAGCTGATATTTGTTCTCTTCGTGCTCGCTCTAAATCCCATTGCTGCTTTAATGAGTTGTTTAACGCTCTTTTCATCTGCTCTAGTGAGATGGATATATCATCAATTTCACGAATTCCTGTTGAGTTAATACTAAAATCTAAATTTTGATTTTGTATTTTTTCAATAGCTTCCTGCAAGCTAAACATTTTTTTCTTTAGCTTTCTTCCAAAATGGATTGCAAGGACAGTTGCTATAGTTATAACCCCTATAATAAACAATAGAATATCTAATAGTTGTGGATTGGGTAAATACTTCCTCATAATAGCCGAACGATACTGTGGCACTAAATCATACCGTAATATACAAATCTCATTTTCCCGCTCTATAAACGAATAAAAATGAGTGATACTTTGAGAATGCTTTTTTGTCATTGCATCCCAAGCTTTAAAAGCTTCCTTATTTGAAAGATTTCCTGCAAGAAATTTACCTTCTTTAGAAAAGACTGCGTAATCAACAAGATCCGGGATCATATCAGCTGTAACTGAACTACTAGATGCAATACGATCCCTTGATAACGAAATTTGAGTTTCTGCATAATTTGCTGGTAATACGATATTGGTAGAAAGTGCAAACAACGTTAAACCGAGCAGTAGTACTACTAACAGAATGACACCTAAACTTAGGAAAAAGAGATATCGAAGAAAAAAAGTATGTAAACGTATTCCTTTATTAGGCCTCATTGTCTCCACTTATATCCAATCCCCCAAACAGTGTCAATGGCGTCCACATCAAAGGCATGAAGCTTCGAACGAATATTTTTAATATGCTCAGTGATTGCTGTACTGTCACTTTTCCCATCAAACCCAAAAATAGTTTCATAAATCTTTTCTTTAGAAAACACCTGTCCCCGATTTCGAGCTAGAAATTCGCATATTTCATATTCGCTTTTTGTCAGCATTACCTTAACTTCATTTACAAACAGCTCTTTGCCAGATAGATTGAAGTGAACGTTATCTACAAAAAGAATGCTACGTCTTTCTCTTTTTTCACGTCTCAAATGCGCATTCACTCTTGCACGCAGCTCCCCAATTCCAAACGGCTTGATAATATAATCATCTGCACCAAGACCTAGACCATACATTAGATCCTCCTCCAACGATTTAGCCGTTAAAAAAAGGATAGGACAATCTACAGCATGACGTATTTGGCCACATAAAGTAAATCCATCCATTTCGGGCATCATCACATCCAATAAAATTAAATCGAAAGCACCAAGATTCATTTTACTTACTTCTGTCGCATCAGAGACTGCCGTTACTAAATGTTCGTCTTTTAGTAATGCATTTTTTATCAATACTAAAATATCTTTTTCATCATCCACTGCTAATATTTTTGCCATACTTCTATCCTCATCATTTTCCCTAGCTTTCTGTTTTTCTTCCTTCCCATCTCCAGAACCATAAACAAGATAGGACTAACGCTAGCAATGTTCCGCAAACTGAAGCAATAATACCTTCCTGGAGTCCTATTTCTACCGTCGATAGATCAAGCCCGGACTCCTTCATTGCCCACAATGAAACAAAGTGACCACCCCAACCATAAGGTATAAATGACCAAATACCATCACCTAGTCCAGTGAGGAGTAAGGCTACTAATAGCGATCCCACAATACCTAATCCGATTGAGGCACCTTTACCAAATTGAAGACTAACAAAAAAATGTAAAATATATAAAAATGCAAAGCTAACAAATAGAATACATCCAGCTATGAAATAAAATTGATAACCAAAAGTATCTTCATGCAAAAGTTCAATAAAACCAACACTAAAAATACCGAAGGACAGTAATATTGCTCCAAAACTAAATAACAATAACAGTAGCAACTTGCTTAAATAGGCAATTATTTTTGTTTTAGTAGCTGTTAGCATCTCCTGAAAATGTCCTGCCTTTGCTTCTTGCTCCGCAGCCATTGCACAAACTAATCCAATAATAATTGGAAACCCACATGAAAGAGCCTGAAAATAACCGGATATTTTCCAATCAAAATTCCATGGTGAATAAGAATAGTATGCTAAAAACAACCCGGAAATAATAATCGGTACAAGGAAATGAGTTAGTAAAAATGGCGTTCTTTTTACTTTAACAAACTCAGCTCTCAGTAATCTTAACATTACCATATACTATTTCGCCTCCCTTTTCTGAAACCAACGGGCAGTGAAGAAGCTGATTAATGCAAACCATGCTAAAGCAATTACAATGCCAGGAACTATAACCGACATGCTTAATAACGGGCTGCCCTCAGGCACTGGCAAACCATTTGGTAAAATCTCAAGAGTTGGACAAATTAGTCTTGCTGTAATGGCATAAGGAACTCTATACCAAAACTCTCCATTTGCAAATGCAATCATACCAGCAAGATTGCCAACTATATTTATAAAAATCGCCATATAAGTTCCTAATTTTGCCGCAAGGAATAAACAAAGTGGAATTTGCCATAAAAATGTGACAAAAATTAATAAACTACCTGTAAGACTATTTATGAAAGAAAAGCTATTGCCAAAAAGTATTCCACCAGCAGTAATTCCTGCAAAGAAAATAAGTGAAATTAATAACAACCAGGCACTGCATGCAAGTATTTTGCCAAACCAGATCTTCTTCAGATCAATCGGCAGTGCGAGAATACTATGATATTTCAATTTAGCATCTTTTTCCATCACTATTGCACAACATATCGTCAGAGCACCTGGTAAGAGCATTGTATACCACCAATTATAAGCACCCTTTTGAAAAAAGCTTCCTCCCATTAATAATGCAGTGAGTACTATCGCCACTATGGGTGCTAGCCAAACTAATTTAACAATAAATGTCTTTTTCCATTTTAATCTTTCAGCCCTCACTATGGAAATCATACTAATTGCCTGCCTTTCTACTAGCAGACACTACCTGCATAAATAATGCTTCTAATTCCTGTCCCTGTGGTGCAGCTCCCTGATAGCCTAATTTTCCTCCTGCAATAATCCCTATTTCATCAACGACCTGCTCCACTTCTGACAGGATGTGGCTTGATAATATGACTGTAATACCCAGCTCTGGAAATGATCGAATTAATTTTCTTAGCTCTTGAATGCCAATTGGATCAAGCCCATTCGTTGGTTCGTCTAGAATTAAAAGCTTTGGATAGTTTAACAGTGCAATAGCTATTCCTAAACGCTGTTTCATGCCTAAGGAAAATTGTCCGGCTCTTTTTTTCCCTGTATTGGTCAAATCAACAATCCTTAATACCTCATCAATACGTGATGCTGGTAATCCAAGCGCAATCGTTCGGACTTTCAGATTTTCTCTTGCCGTTAAATTTTCATATAGGGGCGGTGTTTCAATTAATACACCAATATCATGTAAATCATTGCGATTCCATTCATGTCCATTAAATAATATTTTACCTGTACTTGGACGCAGCATACCAGTCATCATTTTTAATGTTGTTGATTTTCCAGCTCCATTAGGGCCTAGTAAGCCATAGACAGTATTGCGTGGTATCCTCAGCGACAAATCCTCTACAATTTTTTGTCCCTTAAAGCTTTTACTCAGATTTTCGGTTTTTAAAATAATAGTATCCATTTAAAGTCATCATCCTTTCGATGACTTTAATGTAGAAAATAATTATAAGGATTTAATAAGGATTTAAATTTTTTATTGTTGTTAGTCGTAATAACGGGAGAATTTGAAACTATCTTATGGATTATTCGTATAAAAGATAAAGATAAAAAAAGGAGGAGATGGTCTTGAGAAAAGGTAATTGGATAGCTATCTGTTTATCACTCTTATTTATAGGCTTGTTTGCTGTAGGTTTTTATACTTTAAATGATGTGCAAATCGAAAGTACCTTTAAAATTGATGAACAAAATATAATGGAGAAGAACGGAGATCACTATCTTTTAATTAATGAACGGGAGTTAGCTCTACCAAAGGATTTTTACGACAAAATCGAATTGGAAAAATACAATAAATACAAAATTAAGTATGTATATAATCGTATTAAAAAGAATGATGGCGAAGTCGTAATGCTCAAAAGATATGGTGAACAGCCTTGGGGGCAATAATGTGTCTCTTGCTGATTTTTAACATGCAAAAAGCGTATTTAAGACTCTCTTAAATACGCTTTGTTATTGATTTACATAAATTCTTTTACTAATTCATTAAAATCATTTTCGCTCATTTTAATATCAATATCTGTTAATGGTAGCTCTGAGTAGCCTGGTACTTTTTCTTGATATGAAGCTGTTTCAGTATCTTGATAAATAATACCTGTTACTAAGCCCTCATGCTCCATCACTGTACGCATTGCCATACCACGGTCAGAATTATTATAGCCTTCGATATCAGCAAGCTTCGTTAAGTTTTCTTTAAACCAATCGTACGTGTTCACTTTGTTATACGTAACACAAGGTGAGAATACGTTGATGAATGAGAAGCCTTTATGATTAATACCTGCTTCAATTAAAGCGGTTAACTCTTTTATATCCGTTGAGAAACCTTGTGCGACAAAAGTTGCGCCACTTGTTAAAGCTACTTCTAATGGTTTTAAGGAAGGCTCAATCGCACCACCTGGTGTAGATTTTGTAATAAAGCCTGCCGCTGAACGTGGAGAGGTTTGCCCCTTTGTTAAACCGTAAATTTGGTTATCCATAACAATATAAGTAATGTCAATATTACGGCGGATTGCATGAATTGTATGCCCCATACCAATTGCAAAGCCATCGCCATCACCACCTGAAGCGATAACATGTAAATCACGGTTCGCCATTTTTAAGCCTTGTGCAATCGGTAGTGCACGACCATGGATACCATGGAAACCATAAGAATTAATGTAGCCTGAAATACGGCCCGAACAGCCAATCCCAGAAATTACAGCTAGCTCATTTGGCTCGATGCCAACGTTCGCCGCAGCGCGTTGAATGGCCGCTTGTACAGAGAAGTCGCCACAACCTGGGCACCAATTTGGTTTTACTGTATTTCGAAAATCCTTAAATGTTGCCATTAGTGAGTCAACTCCTTCACACGATTTTCTAATTCACCTGGCAAGAATGGTGTACCATTATATTTTGTAATCGTCTCAATTTTATCGTGACCACCAACATTCATTTTCATAATATTGGCTAATTGGCCAGTATAGTTATTTTCCACAACAATTACCTTTTTCGCTGTCGCTACTAAAGGTGCTATTTCTTTAGATGGGAATGGATGAATTAAACGAATATGCGCATGGTTTACCTTCATGCCCTCAGCATTTAATCGTTCTTGTACTTCCTCTATCGCTCCACGTGTTGAGTTAAAGCCCACTAGTAAAATATCTGCTTCCTCATGTGGTGCATTTATATAAACTGGCTGATCAAATGTTAATGAAGCTAGCTTACGGAATCGTTTATCCATTTGTGTTTGACGATTACCAGTTGCTTCCGATGGCTTTCCTGTTTCATCATGCTCGACACCAGTTACATGGTGAATACCATTTAATGTACCAGGTAGCACGCGCGGTGAAATACCATCTTCTGAATTTTCATAACGTTTGAAATAAGCTTTATCTGCCGCCTCTTCAATGTCATCAATGACCATTTTCCCGCGACGGATTTCAATTTTATTGTAATCAAATGGTTCAACAGATTGTTTACCTAGAGATAATTGTAAATCAGTCATTAGAATAACTGGTAATTGTAATTCCTCTGCAATGTTAAAGGCTTGGATTGTATCAAAAAATGCTTCCTCCATTGTTGAAGGTGCAATCACTACTTTAGGAATTTCGCCATGCGTACCATATAACATTGCCATCAAATCTGATTGCTCTTGCTTTGTTGGTAATCCTGTTGATGGACCACCACGCTGTGTATCAACAACAACTAGTGGCTGCTCTGTCATACCTGAAAGACCAATTGCTTCCATCATTAACGAAAGACCCGGTCCAGCTGAAGCTGTAAAGGAACGAACACCACCGAAGTTTGCACCAATTGCCATTGTCGCTGCAGCAATCTCATCTTCTGTTTGGATAACTGTACCACCGAATTTCGGTAATTTTTTAATTAGGTATTCCATAATTTCAGAAGCTGGCGTAATTGGATAGGCTGCCATAAAGCGTGTCCCAGCTGCAAGTGCTCCAAGTGCAATAGCATCATTACCAATCATAAACATGCGGCGTTTCCCATCAGCTGGAGCTAATTCCCATTCGCCTACACGATTACCTAACAGGTCATTCATGATTTGTCGACCACGTGCAATGGCCTCCATATTTTTCTGAACAACTTCTTCACCTTTTTTACCAAAAATATCATCAACAACATTTTGGAATACTTCGTTTTCTAAATTTAACAATGACGCAGTTGCTCCAATTGCCACCATATTTTTCATTAACGAAGTACCTAACTCTGCTGCTACTTCTGTAAATGGTACGGCAAATAATGGTGCCTTTGAATCTTCCGGCTTCACTGGCTCAAATTTAGAATCCGCTAAAATAACGCCTTTTTCCGTTAATTCTTTATAATTAACGTCAATTGTTTCTTGGTCAAACGCTACTAAAATATCTAAATCATCCGCAATAGATCGTACCTCTGTTGGACGAACTGTAATTTTATTATTCGTATGGCCACCTTTAATTCGAGAAGAGAAGTGACGATAACCGTATAGGAAATAACCTAAACGATTCATTGCCATTGAGAAAATCTCACCTGTACTTTCAATCCCTTCACCCTGTTGCCCACCGACTTTCCATGAAAGCTGATGTAACATGTCAACAACTCCTTAAATCCAATGTGTACTACTATTTTTCCTTCATAAGTTTAACACGAAGAAACGGTCTGCACTATTGTTATTCCACGATTTAACCGAAAATCAGACCTTTGACTGAAAATCCCGTTCAATAAATTGTAATTATCGAAATACTAAAGTAAAAGTTTTTTCCACTCTCCACTAATCAGTCATAAGTCGCAATTATTCCCTCACTTCACTTCTTGTTTTCACTAAATTTCTGGGTAATTTTCGGTTTACATCAATATGGTCTATTAATGCAGTATAAAAAATTAACTTGCTATTTTCAAGTGACAGTTAACATATTTAAGGATGAGTGATTTTTCCGAAATTATGTAACTAGATGTTCCTACAAATAATGAAAAAATGCCTGCACTAAAAATGTGCAAGGCATTTTACTTCATTCCATTTTTATCGAATACGTTTTTCTACTAGAAGTTTCAAAGCTGTACGTTCCTCACCAGCAATTAAAATATCGGCAAACGCCGGTGCGCAAATTAAATCTGTGCCACTTGGCGCTACAAATCCGCGTGCAATGGCCACTGCTTTCACGGCTTGGTTAAGTGCACCTGCCCCAACTGCTTGCATTTCTGCCTGCCCTTTTTCTCTGATTACCGCGACTAATGCACCTGCAACTGAATTTGGATTAGAGCGTGATGATACTTTTAATGAATCCACAATTATTCCTCCCCGTTTCGCGAATAGTGTTTACGCTCAACAACTAAACGTCCCCCTTTTGGACCTCAAGTTATTGTCGATAGGTCATTTTATGCTCGGCGAGAAGAAAATAGACTATTTTCATTTCTGATATATTGCAAACAATCAAAAAAGAATGACTTTTTATTGTCAATAGAATAGGAAAAAACTATCGTGCATTTAGAACATACACAATAGTTTTTTCCCTCACACCTGAAATGGATAATCTTCATTTATATAGATACGCTCGCAATGCAGTGCTTTTCCTGTTTGATTATCAATGTCTACAAAAAAGCCACTTAGCACATCGCGTCCTTTTTTGGGCACCTCAAAACGAGATGGCATATTTGTTTGAAATTTATAAATAACACTTTCTTTTGTCATTCCTAAAATTTCATCGTAAGGACCCGTCATTCCAACGTCTGTAATATAGGCTGTTCCATTTGGATAAATACGTGCATCAGCTGTCTGTACATGAGTATGAGTGCCTACAACTGCCGATGCCTTGCCATCTAAATGCCAACCAAGTGCAATTTTTTCACTTGTCGCCTCTGCATGAAAATCTACAAATACCAGTGGTGACGTTTTATGTGCTTCTTCGATTAATTTCTCTGCCATTGCAAATGGGTCCTCATGAGGAGGTAAAAACACACGGCCATGCAGATTAATCACAGATATGGTCACTCCGTTTTTTGAAATCTGCACCATCCCTTTACCAGGAGCCTCGCTTGAGAAATTTGCGGGACGAATCAAATAATCCGCATCATCAATAAAATCAAAAATATCTTTATTATCCCATGTATGATTTCCCATCGTAATGACATCCACACCCATTTGTAATAAGTCATTATAAATATTACGAGTAATGCCACGACCTGCCGCTGCATTTTCACCATTTGCGATTACAACGTCTGGATTCCATTTTTTCTTTAAGCGTGGTAAATATTTTTCTACTGCGTCTCTACCAATCGAACCGACAATATCTCCTATAAACAATACTTTCATTTTTACATACGCCTCTTTCTATCAATTACGCTGCCATTTTATTGCTATAAGTTGGAGCTTTATGAAGCCCTTTTTAATGACTGGCTCTATAACATCATTAATTGTAACCTCAGTAAGAGTATTAAGCAAAAAAAATATTAAATATTGTGATTGTAGCGTTTTAGTATAGGAGGTGCATATTTCAAGTGTGCTTCAATATCCTTTTGATTACAGTTTAATCAGTACAGGCTCTTGACGCTTTTTGACTACAAAGCTGTATATTGCGATTCATTGACAGTAAAAAAGAGGTCCTCTAGATAATCATCTTGAGAAACCTCTAACATTCAATATTATTTCGCGTACTCCACAGCACGTGTTTCACGAATGACAGTAACTTTGATATGACCTGGATAATCGAGCTCTTCTTCAATTCGCTTACGGATATCTCGTGCTAAGCGATGTGAAGCTAAGTCATCAATTTTTTCAGGTTGGACAATAATTCGAATTTCACGACCAGCTTGAATTGCATAGGATTTTTCTACACCTTCATAGCTCTCTGAAATTTCTTCTAATTTTTCAAGCCTGCGGATATAGTTTTCGAGTGTCTCACTGCGAGCACCTGGACGAGCAGCCGATAATGCATCAGCTGCAGCCACTAATACTGCAATGACAGATGTTGCTTCTGTATCACCATGGTGAGAAGCAATACTATTAATGACTACTGGATGTTCTTTATATTTTGTTGCTAATTCCACACCGATTTCGACATGGCTACCTTCAACTTCATGGTCAATTGCTTTACCAATATCATGTAATAAGCCTGCGCGACGAGCTAATGCTACATCTTCACCAAGTTCAGCAGCTAATAATCCTGCCAAATATGCGACTTCAATTGAATGTTTTAGGACGTTTTGCCCATAGCTTGTACGATATTTCATACGGCCTAAAATTTTCATTAAATCAGGATGTAAGTTATGAATGCCAATTTCAAATGTTGTTTGCTCACCTGTTTCACGGATTTGTTCATCCACTTCACGACGAGCTTTTTCCACCATTTCCTCAATTCGAGCAGGGTGAATGCGGCCATCCTGTACAAGCTTTTCAAGTGCAAGTCGAGCCGTTTCACGACGAATTGGGTCAAAGCCAGATAAAATAACCGCTTCTGGTGTATCATCAATAATTAAATCTATACCTGTTAGCGTTTCCAATGTACGGATATTTCGTCCTTCACGACCAATAATTCGACCCTTCATTTCATCATTTGGCAAGTTCACGACAGACACCGTTGTTTCTGCAACGTGGTCCGCAGCAAAACGTTGTAATGCTAATGATAAAATTTCACGTGCTTTTTTATCTGATTCTTCTTTCGCACGTGTTTCTGATTCCTTCGTCATCACAGCAATATCAGTTGCTAGCTCTTTTTCTACTTCCCCTAAGATAATAGTCTTTGCTTCATCTCTAGTTAAAGCAGAAATTCGCTCTAGCTCTGCTTTTTGCGAGGCAACGAGCTCGTCCACTTTGCTTTCCATCTGTTCAATATGCTGTTGTCTTTCGGCAAGAGCTTGTTCTTTACGCTCTAAGCCAGCTTCTCTCTTATTTAGAGCATCATCTTTGCGATCAAGATTCTCTTCTCTTTGCAATAAACGGTTCTCTTGTTTTTGAAGTTCTAAACGACGTTCACGAATGTCATTTTCAGCTTCAGTACGAAATTTGTGAGTTTCATCTTTGGCTTCAAGTAGTGCTTCCTTTTTTAATGCCTCCGCTTCTCGTTTTCCTTCTTCAACGATTGTTTCAGCAACATGTTTAGCACCAGTGATTTTTGAGTCATTCACTTTTTTCATGTAGATATAGCTAACAGCGGCACCAACGATGATTCCAAGCAAAGCGGAGATGATAGTAATTCCATCCATATGAACACCTCCTCTTGCTATTTGGGTAATACAGTTTCAGTCGGCGCATACATCCATTTCGCCTTGGCATAATTGCGTTCAGATTTTGAATTTGCTTAGGCCTGCAGGATGGAAGGTTTTAGACAAACATCCTTTTATTCATTTCTTTCAAAATCTGTGACATCCGCCAAAGGCTTTAGCTCCATTCAATAGGTGTTTAAACACTCACTGAAAAGGAACTACATCCGTATTCATCTCACCGCCTTTAGAGGTGGGAGTTTTCTACTGAATGAAGATAAAATGTACTGCCTATTTAAAGTCATAATTCAGAAATTATACATATTTAATTGTATAGCTAGCCTCAAACTCTGTCAAGGATAGTCGGGCACCTGTTCGCCCCTCTCCAGAAAAAAAGTAATTCATAGTGGTGGGAGTATTCTGCTGAATAAAGATAAAGTTCCTAATACTTTTACACTAGAATTACATTTATCTGTTTTACATAATTAGGAATAAACAGTACTATGGATATAATTTTTTATTTTACACTCTCATTAGAATCATGATGGTATCTACATGAGTATACCCACCTTTATATGGAATATAGACAAAAAAATGCATTGTTCCTGCTCAAATTAGAGTGGGAACAATGCATTTTTATTATTCATCTTCAAGAAGAAGCATTAATTCTTCATCCATTTCTTCTTCCTCATCATGAGCAGCGATTGTGTATGAAGATGCAGCGATACCATAAGAGGAACGAATCTTATTAGCAATTTCCTCCATAACGGCAGGATTCTCTTTTAAATATTGTTTTGCGTTTTCGCGTCCTTGCCCCAAACGTTCATCACCATAAGCATACCAAGAGCCGCTTTTTTGAACGATGTCTAGCTCAACACCTAAATCAACTGTTTCGCCCTCTTTTGAAATCCCTTCTCCATACATAATATCTACCTCAGCTGTACGGAAAGGTGGTGCAACTTTGTTTTTCACAATCTTCACTTTTGTGCGATTCCCCATAATATCATTGCCTTGTTTAATGGCTTCTGCGCGGCGAACCTCTAAACGAACAGAGCTATAGAACTTAAGAGCACGTCCACCTGGTGTTGTTTCTGGATTTCCGAACATTACACCAATTTTTTCACGTACTTGGTTAATGAAAATAGCAATCGTTTTCGATTTATTAATAGCACCAGAAAGTTTACGTAATGCCTGAGACATTAAACGTGCCTGTAAACCGACATGGGAATCACCCATATCCCCCTCAATTTCAGCTTTAGGCACTAATGCAGCCACTGAGTCAATAACGATAATATCAATTGCACCACTACGAACTAATGCTTCGGCAATTTCAAGGGCTTGCTCACCTGTGTCCGGCTGCGATAATAGTAGTTCATCAATATTAACACCTAATTTTTGTGCATAAATTGGATCTAATGCATGCTCAGCATCGATAAATGCTGCTTGTCCTCCAGTTGCTTGCACCTCTGCAATTGCATGGAGAGCAACCGTTGTTTTACCTGATGATTCTGGACCATAAACTTCAATAATTCGCCCACGTGGATAACCACCAACACCTAGTGCAGCATCAAGTGCTAGCGAACCGCTTGATGATGTAGCAATTTCTAAATCGGTTTTTTCGCCAAGTTTCATAATTGAACCTTTACCAAAGTTCTTTTCAATTTGTTTTAACGCCTGTTCTAAGGCTGCTTTACGATCACTCATTTATTTTCCTCCTTCGAAAACTGTTCACTGTTTTTCTCTATCTCTACTATACTTGTTTTTGAGAGAACACGCAAGAAAAAAGCGAACGTTTATTCGATTTTTCTTCAAAATAAAAATTTGGGTAATTTTCCTCTACCCAAATTCCTACTTTTTCTCTATTTATAGCGTTTAGTATATCCTCTTTCTTCCAAAAGCTGCATTAGATAATGACATGTAAACTTTACTGCACGAAGTCGATTTGTATTCCGCATACCCGATAAATGAAGTAAATACGTGATTGGTTCTTCATCGTCAATGGCGATACCAATCCAAACTGTTCCAACTGGTTGGTGATCGTGTGCTGTTGGTCCTGCTGCCCCAGTTAAGCCAATACCAATATTTGTACCAAATTTTTGCTTTACGGCACTAGCCATAGCCGCAGCGCATTCACTGCTGACAATGCCATGTGTATCTAGTAATTGTTTAGGAATGCCAAGCTGACTTATTTTTGCCTCTTCTGTATACGTGACAACGCCACCAGTAAGCGCATTCCCTACTCCTGAAATTTCCGCCAGCTCTGATTGAAATAACCCCGCAGTTAAACTTTCTGCAGCGGATATAGTTAATTGATTATCAAGTAACATTTCTACTGTTTTAGAGGCAAGAGAATCGTCATCTACGCCGTATTGATATTCGCCAACAAGTGCTTGAATCTCAGCTACCTTAGTCGCAATAAGCTGCTGTGCCTCCTGTACTGTTTCTGCTTTAGCAGTTACACGCAATGTCACTTCACCATCTGAGGCAAGCGGTGCAACAGTAGGATTTGTTTGTGTATCTAAAATAGCTTGAACACGAACCTCCAGCTCTGCCTCCCCAATACCATAAAAGCGCATAACGTGAGAGACAATAACGCCTCCAGCATTTAACAATGCACCAAGCTTTGGCTTTGCCTCAAATTGAAACATTGGCTCAAGCTCTTTCGGTGGCCCAGGTAGCAAGATATACGTTCGTCCACCTTTTGTTAGTATCATGCCAGGTGCCATTCCATGATGGTTTGCTAGTACTTCACAACCAGCTAATACTAATGCCTGTTTACGATTATTTTCAGTCATTGGACGACCTCGTTTAGCAAAAAACTGCTCAATATACGTTAGGGCGACATCATCAAATTCAAGCGAAATATCAAGATGACGTGCGATTGTTTCCTTCGTTAAATCATCCTTTGTAGGTCCAAGCCCACCAGAAAATATGATTAAATCTGCACGAGACTCCGCAATTGTTATAGCTTCCTCTAAACGTTTGGCATTATCCCCAACAACCGTATGATAATACACATTTATCCCTAACTCTGACAGCTGATTAGAAATAAATTTCGCGTTTGTATTTGTAATTTGTCCTAGCAATAATTCTGAACCAACTGCAAGAATTTCAGCATTCATGATTCACAAGACCTTTCTTATTTAGACTCAAGTAAAACACGTCGATTTAGATAGAAATAATCCCATCCAGACCACAATGTGAAGAACAATGCAATATATAGCATTATTGTATCGAACGGAATACCAATTAGCGTAAAGATTGTATTGTGTAAAAGTGCTGCTGCGATAGCAACAATTTGTGCCCATGTTTTAATCTTGCCAAGCTGATTTGCCGCAACTACTTCTCCTCCACCAGCCAAAATTAAACGTAAACCTGTTACAGCAAATTCACGGCTGATGATGACAATGATAATCCAAGCAGGCGCCATACCAAGCTCCACCATTAAAATAAAAGCTGCTGAAACAAGCAATTTATCAGCTAGCGGGTCTAAAAATTTCCCAAATGTCGTCACAAGATTATACTTACGTGCATAATAACCATCCACCCAATCAGTTGTTGATGCAAAGATAAAGATAAGAGCACCTACAAAGTGATGAACAGGCATCTTCGCACCGAATAGTGACATTGTTCCCCAGCCAAAATCAAACATCATTACAATGACAAAAAAAGGAATAAGTAAGATTCGAGAGATGGTAATTTTATTTGGAATGTTCATTTTTCTAACACCTTTCATGATGAAAGAAAGTAGTCATCATTAGATGACTACTGTTCTTTATTGAAATTGATGACGATGTTTTGCGTTACGATTTGCTGTGCATACGTTAATAGCTCGTCATTAATATATATCTTAGCCTGTTGTGAATTACCTAAGCGAATGCGAACATAGTTTTGAGAAGTTGCATCAAATTCTACTACCTCTCCTGCATTATAGACGCGAGTATCTGCTAATAATTCTTGCTGCTGTTGATTACGAATACCGACGAATGTAGGACCTGACACTTCAATACGTATTTTAAGTGTATCTGTACCTGTTAACGTATAAGAAGTTGTAGCTCTATCCGCTTCTATAGTACCCGCTGAAATCGATTGCTTAACCTCTTCAGTTTGATCTTCATCAGGTGTTTCTTCTTTTGTTGAATCCGTAGAATCTGCTGAATCTTTTTTGTCCTTTTCAGCTTTTTTCTCAGCGTCAGCTTTTTCTTTTTCACTATCAATTGGTTTTACTTTTGAATCATATTCTATTTCTGAAGGCGTATCGTTCTCACCGTCTGTTCCTGGGCTATTTTTAGATTGCACTAAAACCCAGATCACGACAATGATGACAATGATAAATAAACCAACAATTATTTTCGGCATTGCCTCCATCATTTTATTGGAAGGGCCCTTTGAAACTTTTCTTCTACTTGGGCTATTCGTAATAGATTGGCTGACCTGATCGTTCGGCGTACTTGGCAGCTCACTTTTATAGGTTTCTAAAAGCTCTTCTGCGTTTAAACCAACAGCATCTGCATATTGTTTAATGAAGGCTCGTACATAAAACGAACCAGGCATAATCGAATAATTACCCTCTTCAATTCCTACTAAATAACGCTTTTGAATTTTTGTTATTTCTTGTAAATCGTCTAAGCTGTAGCCTTTAGACAGCCTCGCCTCTTTTAGTCGAGTCCCTAATTCTGCCACTCATAACACCTACTTTAATATCAAATTAAAAATTAAATCCTCCAAATGAATCGGATTCGGACATCATATGATTTTTTTCCATTATTTCATAAGTGATTTCTTCATCTGGGTGATGACGTAGTTCAATGATATAATCAAAATCCTCTATCTTATATTCTGAGTGCTGAACAAACATGTCTGGATGCTCTACCACCTTAATGGAAGGCATATTCATCATTTCACGCACTAGTTGTAAATGTCGTTCATCAGAAGAGCGACGTGTCACAATACCATCTAATATAAAAATATTATTGTCACTAAATTCATCACCAGCGAGTTTATTCCGGACAGTTTGCTTAATCATTGTTGACGACAAAAAAATCCACTTTTTATTAGCACATACGCTTGCCGCAACAATCGATTCAGTTTTTCCAACACGAGGCATACCACGTATTCCTATGAGCTTATGTCCCTCTTTTTTAAAAAGTTCAGCCATAAAGTCAACCAAGATACCGAGTTCATCTCGTACGAAACGGAAAGTATTTTTTTCATCTGCATCTCGAGGAATATAATGACCGTGCCTAATGGCTAAACGATCACGGAGTTTAGGTTGTCGAAATTTGGTCACGTTAATATGTTCCATTGTCGAAACAATTGTACGAAAACGCTCAATTGCCTCATCATTGTCTGTATGCACTAACATACCACGACGATCCTCATCGACACCATTAATTGAAATAATATTGACACGAAGCATCCCTAAAAGTGAAGCAATATCTCCTAATAATCCAGGGCGATTCACCTGAATTTCATATTCAAAGTACCAATCGCTCAAACACACTCGTTCCCTTCCTATTAGTTAACGTAAAAAATCCTTTATAAGTTCCATCATAGCTGATTTTTTATGTAATGGAAAGTTAGAATACATGGAAATACCTCGTTATTTTTAAAAACTTCCTATTTTTTTTAAAAGCCATCCAAATAGGCTTACATACGTTCCCTTTTCGATAGGAAGAATGTTTTTGATATAGAAAAAAGAGGAGAAAGCTCTCCTCTTTTTTACTGCACATGCTTATTTTGCACAAGTTTAATGACACAATTCGCTAGTGCTTCTTTTTCATCTTCAGAGGCAACGCCCCATAAATCCGACAGCACTCGCTCTTGTTCGTTTTTAGGGTCGACATTTGTCGCCAAATATTCGCCAATTTGTACAGCTGCTTGCTGAATCATTTTCTTTGGCATACCAGTTGATTCTGCCTGCATAACATTTTGTCCTAAAAACGATGTCCATTTTTGCCAGTTTTCTAAAATGGTCATATGTTCCTCCTCCTTTACACATGTAGTATGTGCAAAAAAGAATATTATATGTACCAGCCACCATTTAAACGAATTATTTGTCCTGTGACATAATCTGCTTTTCCTGAAAGATAGAAACGCACCATCTCAGCCACATCTGTGGTTTCTCCAATAGTACCTAACGGAATGTCTTCTAAAATGTAATTGAGCTCCTCTTTACTTAAATGACTATTCATTGAAGTGTTAATAAATCCTGGAGCAATTGCATTCACTCGAATTCGTGACAGTGCAGCTTCCTTGGCATAGGATTTCACAAAAGCGTGTTGAGCTCCCTTTACCGTAGCATAAAGTGCTTCGCCAGCTGAGCCTGCCTCGCCCCAAATTGAGCCGATAAAAAGCACATAGCTGACATCATGAGCTCGAAGCTTGGATGAAAGTAATGCTGTCAAACGCATAGGATTTTGCACATGGACACGCCATAAAGCATCCATATCTTCAACTGTCGTATCTTCAAGGAGAGAATAATGCGCCTGACCGCTTGAAAAAACAATAGCCTGCACATTAAAAACTTGTGAAGCAACTGACTCAGCACCCGTTTCTTTTGAAAAATCTCCTTGCACAAGCATAAATTCCTGTGCAGGAAAATTTTTTGATAGGGAAGCATATAAATCCTGTGCAGCTTTCTCGTTATTCGAATAATGGACATAGATAGACCATCCGTCTGCAGCTAGACTTTGGCAAATAGCACGGCCAATCTCCCCTGATGCCCCTAGTACAAGGACAAATTTTTTCACTGTGCGCCCTTCTCTGCCGGTAAGATTTTAAAAACAGTTTGTTGAGATTCACCTTGAATCGAAGTAAATGCTTTTTTCAAATCCTCAATCGTCAGTTCCTCTAATACAGGCACAACATCGAATAAATTCATGTCATTAAACGAATAGCGTGTAAATTGGTTAGCGATAAATTCAATGGAATTCAATGCACGTAGGAAGAATCCAATTTTCTTACGTTTTACTCGTTCTAAATCTGTAGGCTCAAATTGTCCCTTACCATCATACTTGGCTAATTCTTCCTTAATTGCTTTCTCCAATGTAGCTGGTTCTGTTGTATCAGAGCCGATCATAGCAAAGCCAAAGCCTTTTTCTAATGTAAAATCAAAGGCATAGGTCTCATCAATTAAACCTTCATCATAAACACGTTCATAAAAGCTTGAGGTACGGCCAAAAATAAGCTCTAGCGCAATTTGGACAGATAGCTCATGCTTTAACATATCACGTCCAGAAAGATTTGTATCTTTTGCTTTTAAACCTATATACATCTTTGGCTTCTGTACATCCATATTCAATGTACGTTCTTTTATCGCCACTTCAACTGGCTCTTGATCAAAAAAGCGTTGAATAGGTGTTGGCTCAGGAAATTCTTTGTTAGTTTGATTTTCGCGAATAAATGCTATCATCTCATTCGGATCTACAGCCCCAATAACAAATAAAAGCATGTTAGCTGGGTGATAGAAAGTGTTGTAACACGTATATAAATGATCAGCTGTAATTCCATCAATTGACTCTATCGTACCAGCAATATCAATTTTTACTGGGTGTGTATGAAACATATTTTCAATCGTACCAAAGTACAGACGCCAATCTGGTTGATCATCATACATGGTAATTTCCTGTCCAATTATACCCTTTTCCTTATTGACTGTTGCTTCAGTAAAATAAGGCTCTTGCACAAAATTTAGTAACGTTTCTGTGCTTTTATAAATATTATCTGTAGATGAAAATAAATAAGCAGTCCGTGTAAATGACGTAAAAGCATTAGCAGAGGCACCAAATTCGCTAAATTTTTGGAAGACATCTCCATCTTCTTTTTCAAACATTTTATGCTCTAAAAAGTGGGCAATGCCATCAGGTACTGTAATGCTTTCTGTTTCACCAATCGGCACAAATGTACGATCAACAGAGCCATACTTAGTGGTGAAAGTGACAAATGTTTTAGAAAATCCTTTTTTCGGTAAAATATAAACATCTAGACCGTTTTCAAGTTTTTCATAGTAAAGTGTTTCATCTAATTGCTTGAATTCAATTGTTTTCATTGTGCGGCTTGCTCCTTCCCACATAAGAAATAGACCGCTTCTAGCTGTACTTGCTTTGCCATTTCAACAACATCTTCCTTCGTCACAGCTTTCCACTTATTTGCCCAGGTTTCAACAGAGAACTCCTCGGGTAAATCTTTGTATTGGTCAAAAATTTCTATTTGTCCTCGGGCAGAATCTAATGATTCCTTTAATTGGTTCGTCAACATAGCTTTTGTTTGCTCTAATTCCAAATCTGTAATTTCGCCTGCTTGCATAACAGCAAGTTGTTCTTTAATGAGTGATAAGGCTTTTTCCTCATTCTTTGGTTCAATTCCAGATACAACAAACAATAAGCCATAATGTGATGCATATGAACTAGATGCATAATAAGCCAGACTTTCCTTTTCACGAACATTCATGAATAATTTAGCATGTGGATAACCACCAAAGATGCCGTTAAAGATTTGCATTTTTGCAAAATCTGCATCACCAAATCTTACAGGTGTACTAAAGCCAATATGCATTTTTCCTTGCTTCATTTCTTGTTGTTCACGAACATAATCATTTTGCGGATGTTGCTGTGGTAGCACAACAGGAATTTCTTCTGGAGTACGATCCGTAAATGGTAGCGCTTTTTTCAGCTTCGCTATAATTTCGTCTTCATTAATATCCCCTGCAACATAAATGTCAATTTTATCGTTGGCAAGCATGGATTGGTATGCTTCCAGTAATGAAGTAGGTGTAATTTTTTGAATGTCCTCGACAGTGCCGTTAGCAGAAATAGAGGCCGGTTCATTTGGACGTAAAATTTGCTGAAGGCGAACCTGAGCAAAACGGGATTTATCATCGAAGATGGATTCAATACGCTGAATGACCATTTTCTTCTCTCGTTCTACAATGGATTCTTTAAATACACCGTTTTCTAAATTAGGTTCAAATATTGCTGTGTGTATAATACCTAGTACTTCATTTAAAACACTTGTATTGGCTAAATATTGATCATTTACAGTCTCTATATTCATTAGTACCGTATGCTCATTACCACGTTTGGAAGTGTCAAAATACAGCACAGTACCATATAAATCATCCAAAAAGCTTCGGAATGCAGCAGTCGTTGTATATTTGGCGTTACTATGTTGCAAAACATTTGTTAATACAGTACGTTCAGATGCATTTTGAGCCGTTAATGCTCTTCTCCATTTAATTGAAAAATTTACGGTTTTAAATTGGGTTGTTTGTCGGATATGCAAGTTGACACCTTTTGCAAAAGGTATTGTTTTAAACATATGGAAACCCTCCTATCCTTCTTAATATAACAATGTACTACACATACTATACATGGCTATTGTCTATAATTGCAAAAAGAATCCAAAGTATGTATTTGAAAAGTGTAAAATTACATTAGCATGATGGTGCAACATCTCTATTTTCCTAAACATCTAAGATATGTACAAGGAAAAAGACTGAGCATTTTCGCTCAGTCTTTAGTGTTAAGACATTTAGCTACCTATTATTTAACGTTTACCTTTAATATAAGGCTGTCCACTAGCTTTTGGTGCACTTGCTTTACCGATAAAGCCAGCTAATGCAAGGATTGTTAAGACATAAGGTAAAATTTGTAGGTATACTGCCGGAATCTCTTGGATATATGGCATTTGGTTCCCTGCGATACTTAACGTTTGCGCTAATCCAAAGAATAATGCAGCACCAAGTGCACCGATTGGATGCCACTTCCCGAAAATCATTGCTGCAATAGCCATAAACCCTTGCCCAGCAATAGTTGCATGTGAGAAGTCGTGCGTAATAGTTTGGGCATAGACAGCCCCACCAAGACCACCAAGGGCTCCTGAGATCACAACTGCAATATAGCGCATTTTATTAACATTTATACCCATTGTATCTGCTGCCATTGGGTGCTCACCGACTGCGCGAAGACGTAAACCAAATGGCGTTTTATAGATGATAAACCATGCGCCAATTGCTACTACAAAAGCTAATATAGAAGTACTATAAACTTCTTTGAATAATAAAGGACCCAAAAATGGAATATCCTCTAAATAAGGGATTCCGAAACGACGAATAGGTTGGTCAATCATATCTGTTTGACCTTTATCATAAATCATTTTTACTAAAAAGACTGTTGCAGCCAAACCTAGTAAGTTGATGGCTACCCCTGATACCGTTTGATCGGCACGGAAGGAGATTGAGGCAACAGCATGGAAAAGTGAGAAGATACCTCCTACAACGATAGCTGCAAGCATTGCCACCCAAATAGTTGCTGCACCGAATGTTGAAGCAAATTCTAAATTGACAAATATACCAACAAAGGCTCCAACTATCATTAAACCTTCTAGCCCGATGTTAACAACACCAGAGCGTTCAGAGAAAACACCACCGATGGCCGTAAAGATTAATGGTGTTGCATAAAGAATCGCAGAAGGGATGATAAAATATAACATTTCTAAAAAGGTCATGTTATTGCCCCTCCTTTTTCTTACTCAACTTTTGTAATCCAACTCGAATAATGTAGCCAGAAGCTACAAAGAAAATAATTAACGCGATAATAATAGAAACAATTTCCTCTGGGATCCCTGCAGCGTTTGGCATATTTAACGCACCATATTTAAGTGAGCCGAATAATGAGGCTCCAAACACAACCCCTAGTGGCGTGTTCGCACCAAGCAAGGCAACAGCAATACCATCGAAACCTATACCTGTAAAGCCTGGTTTAATAGAAGCGTTTTGGAAAGTACCCAGTGCCTCCATCGCACCGCCAAGTCCAGCAAACATACCTGAAATCGTCATTGCTAATATAATATTTTTATTGACACTCATACCCGCATATTCGGCAGCATTTTTATTGAATCCTACTGCTTTTAGCTCGTACCCACGTGTTGTTTTTTCTAAAATAAACCACATCACGACTACCATTAAAAGTGCAACAATGATCCCATAGTGAAGACTTGAATTGTCTGTAAGCTCTCTTAAAAACGGAGAACGTAATGAAGCTGATTCATGAATACGTTCTGTTTTAAAGCTCCCATCTGACAATCTTTTAATCACTGCGTTCGCAATATAAAGCGCAGTGTAATTTAACATAATTGTCGCAATTACTTCGTGAACTTTAAATTTCGCTTTTAAGAAACCTGCAATAAAGGCCCAAAATGCACCTGCAACTGCTGCAGCAAGCAATGCTAATGGTAAGTGAATAATTTTAGGTAATTCAAATGCATATCCTACCCATGCGGCAGCGAGCCAACCTAAAATTAACTGACCTTCAACACCAATATTGAATAAACCTGTACGGAAGGCAAATGCTACAGCAAGACCTGCCAAAAGATACGGTGTTATTTGACGGATTGTGTTCCCGATTGAATATGAATCTCCAAAAATACCTGTCCAAAGAGCGATATAACCTTGTATTGGATCATAGCCGCTGACTACCATTACGATAGCTCCAACAATTAAACCGATAATAATAGAGATGACAGGAACGAGTATATTAATGACACGATTTGACATTAGTCGTTCCCCTCCTTCGTATGATTCTTTTTACTTTGACCTGCCATTAATAAGCCAAGCTCTTGTTCTGAAGTTTCTTTTGGATTTAATTCATCTACAATCTGTCCTTCATAAATAACAGCAATACGGTCTGAAACATTCATAACTTCATCTAATTCAAATGAAATTAACAGAACAGCTTTTCCTTTATCACGTTGTTCTATCAGGCGAGAGTGAATAAATTCAATTGCCCCTACATCTAGGCCACGCGTTGGTAATGCCGCGATTAATAAATCTGGATCACGATCAATTTCACGACCAATAATCGCTTTTTGCTGATTACCACCAGAAAGTGCACGAGCTGGCGTCATTTCACCATTACCTGTACGCACATCATACTCTTTAATAACCTGTTGTGCTTTTTCAGATACCTTTTTATAATCCATAACAAAGCCCTTTGCAATTGGAGGCTGGTAATAGGTTTGTAAGGCAATATTATGCCCAATTGGGAAATCTAACACTAAACCATGCTTATGACGGTCTTGAGGAATATGCCCAACACCCGCCTCTGTAATTTTTCGAGGCTTCATATTCGTTATATCTTTACCATTTAATTTCACAGAACCACTTTTGATTTTACGCAGACCTGTAATGGCTTCGATTAATTCGGACTGTCCATTGCCATCAATACCTGCAATACCAACGATTTCACCCTTACGAACCTTTAAGTTAAGCCCTTTTACTTTATCAATATTACGGTAGTCTGTAACGACCACATTTTCAATGGAAAGTACTTCTTTTGTAGGTGTAGCCTCTGTTTTCACTGTTTTAAATTCTACATGACGCCCAACCATCATCTCTGCTAGTTGTTCTGGGTTTGTTTCTTTTGTAACAACAGTTCCGATGCCTTCACCCTTGCGGATAATTGTTACACGATCAGAAACTTCCATAATCTCTTTTAGTTTGTGGGTAATTAAAATAATAGATTTTCCCTCTGCAATTAAACGACGCATAATCTGTATTAATTCAGTAATTTCTTGAGGTGTTAGAGATGCAGTAGGTTCATCAAAGATTAAAATTTCTGCTCCACGATATAAAGTTTTTAAGATTTCAACACGCTGTTGCATCCCAACCGTTATATCCTCAATTTTCGCATAGGGATCAACATCTAAACCATATTTTTCAGAAAGAGCCTGTACACTTTTAGCTGCATCCTTAATGTTAACAATCCCCATTTTAGTTGGTTCAGTACCTAAAATAATGTTCTCTGTTACTGTAAAGTTTTCCACTAACATAAAGTGCTGATGCACCATACCAATACCTAAATCATTGGCAACATTCGGGTTTGTAATTTTAACAGCCTTCCCACGAACTCGAATTTCGCCTCCCTCTGGTTGATACAAACCAAAAAGGACGTTCATTAAAGTCGACTTACCTGCACCGTTTTCGCCTAGCAATGCATGGATTTCGCCTTTTTTCAGTTGGAGGGTGATATTATTATTCGCCACGAAATCTCCGAATTCTTTACGGATCCCTAGCATCTCAATCACATGTTCCAATTTAGTCACTCCCTTAATAGGCACTTTTGTAAATAAATTTCGCTATGGCGTATTCGTATCTGATGCTTAGACTTTTGATACAGATAAGCAATACGTCCAGTTTTTGAAATGATATGAAGACTTGTATTAACTCTAATACTAGCTATATTACTATCATTGTAATGATAGCCAATATTTCTATCTTCGCTCAGTGGGCAATAGGCTTTCCAAATTAACAAAAAATTCACTCATATTTTGCCCTGTCAATAGAGGTCAGTATTTTTCTGAATGAAGATCCATACCAAAACCGCATTCATCTCACCACCTGTAGAGGTAGGAGTCTTCTGCTGAATGAAGATAAATTAATACAGGAAAGGTCATCGTTAGAAACCTTTCTTCTATTAATTTGTTTCCATCAATACTCATAAACTCGCGATTATATTTTGAAATACTAGCTCTATCTTAAAATAATCAAATAGTATAAATAGTCGAAATATAACGATAGATTGAAAAATCATCATAAGGGTCTGCTAAAAGTCCCTTATGATGATCAAGAGATGAATTATTTTTCCACTTTTTCTGGAACGACGATTTCACCGCTAGCAATTTTTCCTTTATATTCGTCAATTACTGCTTGTACATCCTCTGGGATTGCGCCACGAGAATCCGCAAGTTTTACACCATCCTCAGCTAAACCGTAAGTAAGTGTTTGACCACCTGGGAATTTACCGTTTTTCGCTTTATTAGAAATATCTACTACTGCTGTATTAACACCTTTTAACATAGAAGTTAACGTTACATTTGTTTTATCGTCTACTTTACCTTCATCGTATTGGTCAGCATCTACACCGATTACCCATACATTTGCATTAGGATCTTTCGCTTTACGCTCTTTTGCTTCAGAGAAAACACCGTTACCAGTGGCACCCGCAGCATGGAAAATAATATCTACACCTGAAGAGTACATGCTGTTCGCTGTGATTTTACCAAGATCCGCTTTATCAAATGCAGCAGTATATTTATCTTGGATTTCAATATCAGGATTTATAGCCTTTGCTCCCGCTATAAAACCAGCTTCGAAACGGTTAATAACTGGGATATCTACGCCACCTACAAAGCCTATTTTACCTGTTTTAGTCATTTTCGCAGCAGCAACACCTGCTAGGAAAGCACCTTCTTGCTCTTTGAACATAACATTTACTACATTGTCAGCTTCTACTTCTGCATCAATTAATGCGAAATGATTATCTGGGTTATCTGCAGCAACTGCTTCCACAGCGTCAGCCATCATGAAGCCAATACCGAAAACTAAGTCAAAATTACGGCGAATTAAGTTGTTTAGGTTTGTTTCATAGTCAGCATCTGTTTTTGATTGTAGGTATTCAAAACCACCTTCACCTCTTGAAAGGCCATGTTCTTTACCGTAGGCTTTAACACCTTCCCATGCAGATTGGTTGAATGATTTATCATCCACACCACCTACGTCTGTAACCATTGCTACTGAGAATGCTTCTTCGCTGTTATTTTCGCCTGATGATGCATTTTCATTTTCTTTTGCTGGTTTTTCTTCCTTCGCGCCACATGCACCAAGAATAGCACTCGCCGCTAAAACTGATGATAATACTAAGCCAAATTTACGTTTTTTCATTGTGTTAACCCCCCAAAGGTAATGTAATTAGCAGGAAAAATATTTAGAAATGTTCTACACCCGTTTACGAACTACATGGAAGCTGAATTTATCAGCTCGGAAATAATTTTTTGAATAGAGCACTACTTGATCATGATCATCGTAGTGTAACTGCTTTAATACTAAAAGAGCTGTTTCACGGCCACAATTTAAAATCGGTGACGCTTGCTCATGATACCCTACTGGATCTATATATGTTACAGCATAGGCCACATGAATTTTCCCAGATTGTTCAAGTGCAGAGAAGAGTGAAACCTCTTTTTTTTCTACAAAATCAGTTGGCAGAAAGCTAGCCGGTAATCTGTCTATACAATAAACTACAGGCTCCCCATCGGCTGTTCTGACACGTTCAATCGTGAGTATTTTATCTTCGTCATCGCATTGGAAGCGTTTTAAATCTTCCTCAGAAGGTATGTTTTCGGTCGCCTTTAAAAAGCGGGAACCGGGCTCCATACCAGCTGTCTCAATCATGGAAGAAATGCTCGATAAATGCTCGATGCCTGATGTAAACAATGGCTTGGGGTTGACAAACGTACCTACCCCATGTCGACGCACAATTACATTTTCCTCTTCCAACAGTCGAAGCGCCTCACGAAGTGTTGCTCGACTGACTCCTAGTGATTTAGATAATTCAAATTCTGAAGGCAATTTTTCATTTTCCTTGAAAACGCCTGTTTCAATGTCAGACTTTAAACGATCAATTACTTGAAGATAGAGATGACGATGATCTGCTTTAATAGTCACATATATCACCACCAATATCAGAGATCAGACATCTGATGTACAACATTCCTACTAATCGTTCATAAATATAACATTTTTGCAGACTGAAATCAATTACACCTTAGCGTAATTACTATCAATTTTGAATTGTATTTGTACATTCTAAACAACTTGCTAAATATACAACAATATCCGCAATTATGTTGATTAATCGTATTGATGAACAAGTACTTGTCGGGGTTTACTTCCCTCCGAAGGGCCGACGATTCCTCGTTGTTCCATCTGATCGACAATGCGAGCTGCTCTCGAATAGCCAATTCGGAAGCGGCGCTGTAGCATGGAAACAGAAGCCGTCTGCATACTTACAACCAATTGCACAGCCTCATCAAATAATTCATCTGTTTCCTCAAGAATCGTATCTTCTTCTGTTGGGATCATCTCTTCCTGGTACTGCGCTTTTTGCTGTTCTATAACAAAGCTTACAACTGACTCTACTTCCTGATCTGATAAAAAGGCACCTTGTACACGTTTTGGCTTTGAGGCACCAGCAGGTAAAAATAGCATATCCCCTCGACCTAATAATCGCTCAGCGCCACCCATATCTAATATCGTTCTGGAATCAATTGCGGAAGATACTGCAAAGGCAATTCGGGAAGGAATATTTGCTTTTATGACACCTGTAAGTACATCTACACTTGGACGTTGAGTGGCAATAATTAAATGAATTCCAGCAGCACGTGCCATTTGCGCTAGACGAGTAATCGAATCCTCGACATCACTTGAGGCAACCATCATTAAATCCGCTAACTCATCCACAATCACAACAATATAAGGTAATTTTGGGTGTTTTTCATCAGTTTGTTCATTAACCTTTTGGATGTGGTTATTATAGCCTTCGATATTTCGTGTACCCGTATGTGAAAACAAATCATAGCGACGTTCCATTTCTGCAACGACTTTTTTTAATGCTTGAGATGCTTTTCGCGCATCCGTAACAACCGGCGCTAAAAGGTGAGGAATCCCATTATAAACATTTAATTCCACCATCTTTGGATCAATCATCATCAATTTGACCTCATGTGGTTTTGTACGCATTAGTATGGATACAACAATGCCATTTATACACACACTCTTACCACTACCAGTTGAACCAGCAACAAGTAAATGTGGCATTTTATTAAGCTCAGCAAGTACAGCTTGTCCTGTAATGTCACGGCCAAACGCAACTTGCAATAAAGCTTCTGGCTTCGCTCCATCCTTCGACTCTAATACTTCCCGTAATGTGACAATGGCTACCTCACTGTTCGGTACTTCAATACCAATTGCAGATTTTCCAGGGATAGGTGCTTCCATCCGTATATCCTTTGCAGCAAGCGCTAATGCAAGATCATCCTGAAGGTTTACAATTTTACTTACTTTTACGCCAATGTCTGGCAATATCTCGTATTTAGTTACTGCTGGTCCTAAATGAACTTGCGTAACTTTTGCCTTTACACCAAAACTTTGCAGCGTTTGCTCTAGTTTTTTTGCATTTGCCTGAATTACTGAATATTCACCACTTTGGTCATGTTGCGGTGGCAATTGTAATAAATTATAAGAGGGAAGTTGATAATCTGCATTTTCCACTGCATCAGCGCCTTGGATATGGACATCATCTACGATCTCTCCATGTTCAATACCCTCAAAGTCATTACTCTCAAACACTTCTCGTTCATGAGAAACATTTTGAGTAAAGGCTGAGATAATAGGTTCATGGGAAATTTCCTCTTCTTCTTGTATTTCATTAGTAAGATCAACAGCAGCGATTTCTTCCATTGTGTCTCTTGTTGATCGGCGATTTTTAGGTTTCTTTGGTTCATTCTTTTTCTTCTCTTTTTGTTTTTTTTGCCATTTACCAAAAAGAGCAGGCATTTTTTCAGCTAAATAAGGCACAAGTGCTTTTCCCGTAACTAAAATTAACCCTATAAAGAAAATCACCCATGCAACAACCTTAGCCCCTGAAGCCTCAAACAAAACATGTAGCATACTAAATAGGAGGGCACCAATCATTCCTCCGCCAAGTGCACTACTTCGCTGAACAACACCCTCTGTATTAATTAAAATACGCCAGGATTCTCGCAATACAGATTCTGATAATAAACCACCTGATTTTGATAATTGTTCAAAAAGTATTCCATGACTAAAAATTGTTAAACTCATAACAATTAGGAACATTCCTAAAATTAGACGGTCCTTCAAACTTACTTTTTTCCGACCAATCATTAGCAATAATGCAACAAATATAAGCATAAATGGCACAGCAAAATACAAATTTCCTAAAAGAAACATTGCTATCGTTGTTAGAAAACGTCCAATCATGCCATATTCAAAAATGATAATAACGGCAATTGCAATTAAGATGAGTCCTAAAATTTCAAACATCAGCGGATGCATCTCTTTTTTTTCGGTTGTTCCTTTTCCTTTAGTGACTTTTCTTCTTTTACTAGTCGCCATCTATTTCACCCTCTTTTACAATCCATTCTATATATGAAATGAATCCTAGCATGTAGAACTTAATTATTTCAAAAAAAAGGATTTTCCACCGTGTACACTCGGCTAGAAAATCCTTTTTCATTCATTTCTCACTCAAAGCTTGAACGATGAGTTTTTTAATATTCCATAATGATTGGGATAATCATTGGGCGGCGCTTTGTTTTCTGGAATAAATATGTGTTCAGTGTATCTCGAATATCTTGTTTAATGTTTGTCCATTCAAATGTATCTTTACCAACATATTTTTCTATAACATTCTTCGCAATATCAGAAGCCTCCACCATTAACTCCTCTGATTCACGAACGTAAACGAAACCGCGTGATAAAATTTCTGGTCCAGATGCAATTTTCTTTTGAGCACGGTTTAATGTGACAACTACAATGAAAATACCATCCTGTGATAATAATTTACGATCACGCAGAACAATGTTACCTACGTCGCCAACACCAATACCATCAATTAAAACATTACCAGCTTGTACACGCCCGCTCATACGCATTTTACCATTCTTGTACTCAACGATATCCCCTTTATCAGCGATAAAAATTTGGGATTTTTGCATACCCAGTTGTTGAGCAAGTTTAGAATGCGCAATCAGCATACGGTACTCCCCTTGTACAGGAATAAAGTATTTCGGTTGCATCAAGTTAAGCATTAGCTTTAAATCTTCTTGGCTTCCGTGACCTGATACATGAACATTTTTACTAGATGTCAAAATTTCAGCACCTGCTTTTGAAATAGAGTTCATGGTATTAGCCATCTGTACTTCCATGCCAGGTGAGGGTGTAAAAGTAATTAAGACTGTATCATCCTGCTTAATTTTAATGTCTCGATGATGCTTACGTACAATTTTTTCAAGCGCATCAAGCGGCTCTCCCCGATTACCAGTGGCAATTATAATAATCTCATCATCTTGATATTTATGCATTTCTGAAATAGGAATAATTGTTTCGTCTTCAACTGTTAAATAACCTAGCTGTACACCTAAATCCACAGCCTTTTCTAATGGTTTCCCAACAATGACAACTTTACGGAATGATTTTTGAGCTTGCGTAAACACTTGCTGAATGCGAATAAAATTCGATGCATACACAGCCACTAAAATACGACCTGGTGCTGAATGGAATGTTTTTGATAATTGCTCTTCAATTACAATCTCAGATGTCGTATAACCTGGTCGCTCCGCTTCACATGACTCAGATAGCAAAATAAAAACGCCTTCTTCTCCTAAGTGTGCCATCTTAGCTAAATCAGGCTTAAATTTACCTGTTGCGGATTGATCGAATTTAAACTCACCTGTATGAACAATTGCTCCTTCAGATGTATGGAACACTACCCCTAACGAATCGGGAATACTATGTGTTGTATGGAAGAATGTTACATACGTTGAGTTGAAATTCATGCGACTGCGATTGGTAACCTCAAAGAATTTCACCTGATGTGGTGCAGGTAATTCCTTTAAATGTTCCTTAGCAAGTGCAATTGTTAGCTTCGATCCATACACAGGTGCTTTTACTTTTTGTAATACATAGGCAATCGAGCCAATCGCATCTTCATGGCCATGCGTTAAGAAAATGCCTTTCACACGTTCTTTATTTTCTTCTAAATACGTAATATCTGGAATTACAATATCAATGCCCAGCATTTCGTCTTCCGGGAACATTAAGCCGCTATCTACTACAAATAGCTCCTCATCAATTTCTACTACGTACATTGCTTTACCAATTTCGCCCACACCACCCAGTGGAATGATACGAATTAATTCATTTTTCTTTTTTGTCAATTTATTTCCTCCTAAAAGATATCCCGAACAGCAACCACTTAATTTTCATTATACGGTTTGCAAAGCTTTTGCACAAATTAAAAATACATGTTTCATGATGGAAACAAAAAATTTATTACAAATCCCTGTTGCTCTTAGATGGAAGGAAAGGTAAAAGTCTTACATAGATGAAGGTCTAAAATTTTGACTACTAGATGTGAAAACTATTTGATTTTAAAGTTGTCTAGGGACTATCTTCTAAAGCGGTTTTCTTTTCTACTTGCGGGGTTTCTCCTACCTGAGCGGAATGGGATGCTACCTGAGCAGTTAGTGCTGTTGACTGAGCAGTTTTCTCTCTCACCTGAGCAGATAATTCTGTTGACTGAGCGATTTTCTCCCTCACCTGAGCGGATAATGCCGTTGACCGAGCGACTTTCTCCCTCACCTGAGCGGATAATCCGTTGACTGAGCGATTTTCTCCCTCACCTGAGCGGATAATGCCGTTGACTGAGCGACTTTCTCTCTCATCTGAGCGGATAATGCTGTTGACTGAGCAGTTTTCCCTCTCATCTGACCGGATAATGCTGTTGACTGAGCAGTTTTCCCTCTCAACTGAGCGGATAATGCCGTTACCTGAGCGACTTTCTCTCTCATCCGAGCGGATAGTGCTGTTACCTGAGCAGTTTTCTCCTTCACCTGAGCGGATAATGCCTTTACCTGAGCACTCCCAACTATGATGACAATTAAGAGGAGCAACACCTTTAAAAAGTAAAAAGACTTTAGACAAATTTAAAATTTGACTAAAGTCTTTGATGCTTAAGTAAAGCTATTTAATTCTCTAAAGCCTCTCGCTTTTTCTTGATACGTATCCCAAATTCGATCAAAATTAGCTTTTTCCTCATCTGTCATCTCCATCATTGGTAAACGAACATTAAGTGTATCAAAGCCTAATTTTGTCATTGCATATTTGACAGGTGAAGGATTTGGTTGAGCAAATAGTGCACGTACTAGTGGCAGTAATGCTCGATGAATTTTGGCTGCTAGCTTGTGATTTCCTTCTTCAAACGCCTTAATCATTAATTGCATATCATTACCAACAACATGAGCAGCAACTGAAATAATACCTGCGCCGCCGATTGCTAGTAGTGGCAGTGTTAAACCATCATCACCACTATATACTAAGAAATTGTCATCTGCGTCTACATTCTCAATAATATCGCCCATTTGATCTAAATTGCCGCTCGCCTCTTTTATCCAAGCGATATTTGGAATCTTACTTAGTGCAACAGATGTTTCGTAAGCAACATTGACTCCAGTACGTCCAGGTACATTATAAAGCATAACAGGCAGACTTGTTTCTTTTGCAATGGTTTCAAAGTGTGCGAAAATACCTCGTTGGTTTGGCTTATTATAGTATGGCGCTACAAGCATAATACCATCTGCACCATTTTCTTCAGCCTTATGTGTCATTGCAATGGAATAAGCTGTTTCGTTATCCCCTGTCCCTGCAATAACAGGTACACGCCCTGCCACTTTTTCAACGGTAAAGCGGACAACTTCGATTTTTTCTTCTGTGGACATCGTTGGATTTTCAGAGGTTGTGCCACATGCAACAATACAATCTGTACCGTTGTTTATTAAGTGATTAATAATTCGTTCTAATTCTGGGTAATTTATCGTGCCATCCTCTTTGAACGGAGTAATCATAGCCGTTCCAATTCGACCTAAATTCATCCTTACACCCCTCTTATAGTAAGTTATCCTCAAGCATTGCTTCTGCAATTTGGATAGAGTTTAATGCAGCGCCTTTTAATAAATTATCGGAAACAATCCATAGGTGGAATCCTTTATTATTATCTAAATCTTGACGGATACGTCCTACAAAAGTAGCGTCTTCTCCTTCTGCATAAATTGGCATTGGGTAAGTTTGTGTTGTAATATCATCTTGTAAAACAATGCCAGGTGCATTGCGTAATACGTCAAAGATTTCTTGTACTGTTGTTTCTTTTTCTACTTCAATATAAACAGATTCAGAGTGTCCTGAAACGACTGGTACACGAACGCAAGTTGCAGCTACTTTTAACTCTGGTGCATGCATAATCTTTTTCGTTTCATTAATCATTTTCATCTCTTCGTATGTAAATCCATTATCTGTGAATTTATCGATTTGTGGAATAACATTACGTGCAATTGGATAATGACGTTTATCACTACCAGAAGGTAAAATATTTGCTTCTACATTCTTACCTGCTTCCCAATTTGCGCTCTGTGTCTTTAATTCTTGAATAGCTGTAATACCTGCCCCTGAAACAGCTTGATACGTTGAAACAATCACTTTTGTTAGACCAAATGCATTGCGAATAGGCTCAAGTGCAGCAACCATTTGAATTGTAGAGCAGTTTGGATTAGCAATAATTCCTTTATGCTTCGCTAAATCTTCTCTGTTTACTTCAGGTACAACCAATGGTACCTCTGGATCCATGCGGAAATGGCTCGTATTATCAATAACAACAGCACCACGGTTTGCAGCTTCGGGTGCTAATACAGCTGATACTGATCCACCAGCGGAGAATAAAGCGACATTGACGCCTTCAAAAGCTTCAGGTGTCGCTTCTTCTATTGTATATGTCTTCCCATTAAATTCGATTGGTTTTCCTGCTGAACGTGCAGAAGCTAAGAACTTTATAGCGCCAATCGGAAAATTTCGTTTAATTAGTTGCTCCATCATTTTTGTTCCTACTGCCCCTGTTGCCCCAACAACTGCAACTGTTAACTGCTTTGTCATCTATCATCTCTCCTTGAATACAAGTTCCATAATGTGTGCTATTGTATCATAAAAATACTGAAAATTGTGTGTAATTCCTGATTTATTTGAAATATTGTATCAACAGTGGTTGTAATTGCTTTTTTTGCGTAATTGCTTCTTGAACAGTCGCAACCATTTGATCGAAATCAGCAATGAGTGAATTAGGTTTTGAATGTGGAGAATCCTGACCAAATGGAATAAAATAAATATTTTTAGCATTAAGCAGCTTCATAATATTGATACCATTTAAACCAAGTGCATCATTTGTTGAAATGCCTAAAATCACAGGTGAGCCGTTACGCAATGTTGCCTTCGCAGCCATTAGTACTGGACTATCTGTTGCAGCATTAGCAAATTTACTAATACTATTGCCAGTCATTGGTGCAATGACCATGGCATCTAAAGGATTAGATGGTCCAAAAGGTTCTGCCTCTTTAATAGAAGAAATAACTCTTTCGCCTGTCAATGCCTCAATTTTAGCAATCCATTCCTCACCAGTACCAAAACGTGTAGCTGCATGTAATACAGAATGAGTAATAATAGGGATAACAGTTGCTCCTACATCGATGAAATTCTGAATTTTAGGTATCACATCCTCATACGTACAGTGTGAGGCCGTAATACCTAAACCAATTCGTTTCCCCGTTAGCAATTTTCTTCCTCCTCTATTGCCTTGCACAATATTTCAGCAGCATCATGTGCAAAGTATTTCCCAGGTAATGATGGCAATAGTACATATGTTTGTAGTTGCTCAGCATCTATATCTAAACAGCCTGGCTCCGAGGCTAGATCATATAAAACTGCTGGGACATGCTCTATAAAAGACTCTGTAATCCACTTAGCTGGAATCGTGTTGATAAAAATACTATCGTTAATGGACCATTTGCGATCATCTAAATTGGTCGCTTTGTAACCATATGCTTTTGCTTCACTCACTTGTACAACCGAACGCGCTACAATATGGACATTAGCGCCCATCTTGACAAGTAAAGAAGCGAGCATTTTGGCGATGCGCCCAAATCCTGCGATTGTAAAGTTTTGTCCGTAAATACATTTCTGCTCGAGTCCGTAAAACGTGGCGATAAATCCCTCTGCTGTCAATCTTGCATTTTGCCAAATAAAAGACTCTTGCTGTAAATAGCAATTCGTTTCATTTCTCTCTAGCAATTGCTTCCAATGCATAGTTAAACGCCCTGTATAAAACTTCACCTGAGATATTCCATATAGTTGTTCTACTTCAATCTTTAATGGAAGTATAGGAAGAATAATTTTATTTGGCTGGAATTCTAAAACTAGTTTATTTAATTCTTCGTTCCAAACAGATGTTCTTTTATAAAATACCGTTCTCGATGGGCTTCTTAACATTGTCGCTAATTCCTTTAATCGTGAGTCTTCACCGATAACAAGCCACTTTTCGTTTTCCAAAAGCTCACCTCACTGTAAAAATTCTGACTGTACTGTCGTTGTTTTGTTAAATAAAATTCGATCTTCTCCAATTAATATAATTTCATGCCAAGGTATCATTTCACTAACTTTTACTTTCTTTTTTTGGAATGGTAATTTATCTTTGACAATCTCAAAACCATGTATCTTTCCTGTTTGCACATCTAATAGACATTCCGTATGTGCTAATATGCCAAAGTGTACGCCACCCTCAACTTGAATTAACTCCTTATCCACCATCTCTGATAGTAGCATCCCTCATCTCCCTCCTTGAACCGTTACCCCAATATATGCCGAGTTTTTGCAAATCGTGCCCCTACCTTAAGTAGGAATATGTTGCATTTCACAAACACGCTGTATATACTGTATATATACAGTTGAGTGAGGTGAGAAATTTGTGCATATCCATTTAAGCAATGCCAGTGATAAACCCATCTATGAGCAAATTACCATACAGCTAAAGGAAGCAATTTTAGCAAATAAATTACAGGCTGGTGATGCACTACCCTCTATCCGTGCACTTGCAAAGGATTTAAAGATAAGTGTGATGACAACAAAACGCGCTTATGCTGATTTAGAGCGAGATGGCTTTATCGAAACCGTCGCTGGAAAAGGTAGCTTTGTCACAGAACGAAATCAAGATTTTCTACGCGAAGAATTATTACGTCAGGTTGAAGAGCATATGCAAAAAGCAGTCAAAACTGCTAAAACGGCTGGACTAACTAATGAGGAGCTACAGGAATTATTAACAATGATTTTAGAGGAGGGCAACTAAATGAATGCGATTGAAATTCATGATTTACATAAAAGCTTTGAAGGGTTTTCCCTTAAAGATGTAAGCTTTTCTGTACCCCAAGGCACAGTGATGGGATTTGTCGGAGAAAACGGTGCTGGAAAATCAACAACGATAAAATGCATGCTCAATTTATTAAAAAAGGAATATGGCGAAATTTTACTATTTGGCAAGGATATTGTCGAACATGAATTATCGATAAAAAACGACATCGGTGTAGTTTTTGACGATTTACACATACCTGAAACGCTTAATGCGACACAACTTGACAAATTTATGAAAAAAGTATTTAAAACGTGGGATTCAAGCTATTATTTTGAGCGATTGAGACAATTTAAAATTCCTGAGAAGAAGAGGGTAAAAGAATTATCGCGAGGTATGAGGATGAAGCTGTCTATTGCATTGGCACTGGCACATCATCCAAAGCTGTTAATTTTAGATGAACCAACAAGTGGGTTAGATCCGATTATTCGTGATGAAATTCTCGATTTATTTTTAGCATTTATGCAAGATGAAACACACAGCATTTTATTTTCTTCCCATATAACAAGTGATTTAGAAAAGATTGCAGACTATATTACTTTTATCCATAATGGTGAGGTTTTATTTAGTGAGGGTAAGGATGTATTACTCTATGAGTATGGAATATTTAAAGGTAGTAAAGAGGATATAAGTGCCATTCCAGAGCATGCCATTTTAAGAAAACGTAATGGAGCTTTTGGTGTAGAAGCATTAGTGCTAAAAAATGAAGTAAACGAAGTATTTTCTTTTGAAAAGCCTTCTATTGAAGACATTATGCTATTTTATGTGAAAGGTAGTGTATGAGCATGGTAGGTCTTATATTAAAAGATTTAATGACGATTCAGCGTCAAATGAAGACACAAGCTTTTGTGTTGATTTTCTTCCTATTTATGTCTTTCATTGTACAACAAGGTTCAATGCTCTTTTCACTTGTTATAATTATGGTTACTTTTCAGGCGATAACTGCTATTACCTATGATGAACAAAGTGGCTGGGATAAATATGCAAATACTTTACCTATTCCAAAAGGGGACATCGTACTTAGTAAATATATACTTAGTATCCTTCTTATGATTATGGGGCTTATTTTTGCACTACCGATTGTATGGATTATTCATCGTTTTACGCCGAATAACTGGGCATCAGCAGAATTTTTTCTAACATTCAATCTAATAGTAACATTAGCCTTTTGTATGCTAGCCATATTATTACCCATCTACATTAAATTTGGTTCCATTAAAGGAAGAATGGTTCTTATTGCGATCTGCTTCATCCCGGGCTTTTTATTTAGCCTCATTAACAAGCAATCACCTGATATGTTTTTAGTTTTAACAAACATTAAACAATTTATGTTTTTGGCACCTTTTGCTGGACTTCTAATCCTATGGCTATCCTCTCTTATCTCGACAGCCATTTATAAACAAAAAGAATTTTAGAGGAGGGAGTTCATGCAAGCTCTACTTTTACAAAGAATAATGGTACAAAAATGGTCAATTTTTTTGGTATTTATCATAAGTGCTATTATCAGTTTCTTGGATATACCTTATTTAGACAATCCCTCAATAGGCATTTTTGCGGTTGTTTTTTCCGCTTCCATTGTTGGGGGACTATATGATAGTGATTATAAAATTAACTGGGAATTGTTTGTTAATAGTCTCCCGTTAACTAAAAAAACACAGCTTCAGGCTGATTATCTATATTGCTATGGAATCGTAATATTGCTATTTTTCCTAATGGCACCAGCTTATTTTTCACAAACCGCTGCGAACGAAAATTTCTCAGAGCATTTCGCCATGTATTTTGCTTATATTAGCAGTGCCTCTCTGCTCATCTGTACACAGTTTTATATCCATCATCTAGAAGAGACGAAAGGGATACGTAATTTTAAGATGATCATTGCTATTCTCATTATTTTTATCATCAATTTTCCAATTCATTACTATTTATCACTAGTAGCAGCCAATTTATTGATCATTTTAGTCCCAACAATTATCAGTCTTATCATTAGCATTTTTATTTTCCATAAAAGCTTGACATTGTATTTAGCAAAAGAAGTTTATTAAAAGAGATAGAAATAGGCTACCAAAACGAGAGGGCACTGACCATTTCATTTTTTATAGTAGAAATCTGTCTTTAGTTAAAGTTGAAAAAACCAAAAAAAGTCGATTTGCATCACATTTTTTTGTGACAAATCGACTTTTTTAGTGCCCTTAAAAACGGAAGCTTATCTTAGTTATATGAGCTAATACTCTTTTATTAATTTCGGAATATTTATGCCTTAGGGCCAATTATGGCGATGGCTGGCTCCGCTTTTAATATTTTCGCAATTAGGCGTTCTACTGACTCCATTGAAACTGCATCAATAGCTGTTAGTACCTCGTCCACAGAGCGATGCTTTCCATGTACCAGTTCACTTGTACCATTACGATTCATTCGAGCACCAGTCCCCTCTAATCCAAGCACAAAACTGCCCTTAAGCTGCTCCTTAGCATTATCAAGCTCCTCCTCTGTTACGCCACCAGCTACAATATCAAGTAATGTCGCATCAATTGTGTGCTGGAGCTGTGATAATTGTTGACGACTTGTACTACCGTAAATCGTAAATGCTCCGACGTCAGCATAGCAGGATTGGTAGGAAAAAATCGTATAAGCCAAGCCTCGTTCCTCACGAACTTCCTGGAATAAGCGAGAGCTCATATTGCCCCCAATAATATTATTAAGAGCAATAAAACTATACATATCTGGATCTTTTACACCGATTGCTGGGTAAGAGATAGCTACATGTGCTTGCTCTGTATCACGTATTTTTGTTATCTCTCCTGGATGAAATTGCGGGTTTGTTAATACTGGTGCAACTTCAAGAGGAGATGCTTGGTATTGTCCAAATAAATCAATTATTGTTTGTAGGAGTTTTTCGGAAATATTGCCTGCTAATGAAATAACTACTGATTTCGGGCCATAATGTTTAGCCATATAAGCGCGAATCATATCTGCTGTAAATGTTTTTAACGTAGCAGCAGTGCCTAGTATTGGACGACCAAGCGCATCATTCGGATACATTACTTCCCATAGCTTTTCATGTACATCGTCATCTGGTGCATCTTCACTCATTAAGATTTCCTCTAATACGACTTGTCGTTCCTTCTCTAACTCTTCTTCTGCAAATGTAGAGTTGAAGAACATATCAGCAAGTATTGTGACTGCAAGCTCAGCATGATGATCTAAAACTTTTGCATAATAGCATGTATTTTCCTTAGAGGTAAAAGCATTTAATTCTCCACCAATACGATCAAATTCCTCAGCAATTTGACGAGCAGTGCGCGTTGCTGTTCCTTTAAACAGCATGTGTTCAATAAAATGAGTAATTCCATTTTCTTCAGGTAATTCATAGCGAGAACCTGCATTCACAAAAATGCCTAAAGCTACTGATCTTACATGATCAATTTGCTCAGACACAATACGCACACCATTGTCACATGTATGTACTTGTACCATAAAATTCCCTCCATCTTGATTTAAAAAAGGCTGCGCAACATACGCAGCCTTTGCTATTCCCTATTATTTACCTTGCTCAGCGCGCTCTTTTTCCTCTTGAATAACAACTTTACGAGATAAATTCACACGTCCTTGCTTGTCGATTTCAATCACTTTTACAAGTAATTGATCACCAAGTTTTAAAACATCTTCTACCTGCTTTGTACGTTCCTCTTGGATTTCAGAGATATGAAGTAAACCATCCTTACCTGGGAAGATTTCACAGAATGCACCGAATTTTTCAATACGCTTCACTGTCGATAAGTAGTACTCCCCTACTTTTGCTTCACGTACGATATCTTCAATAATTTGTTTTGCACGTGCATTCATTTCTTCATCTGCAGAAGAGATGTAAATTGTACCGTCTTGCTCTGTATCAATTTTTACCCCAGTTTCTTCAATAATTTTGTTAATTTGTTTACCGCCTGGTCCAATGACATCACGGATTTTATCAGGGTTAATTTTCACAATGACAATTTTCGGTGCAAATTCAGATAATTTTTCACGTGGTTCAGCAAGTGTCGCAAGCATTGATTCTAAAATATGCATGCGCCCAATTTTAGCTTGTGTTAATGCTTCTTCTAAAATATTGCGAGATAATCCATCGATTTTAATGTCCATTTGTAGAGCCGTTACACCTTTAGCTGTACCTGCAACCTTAAAGTCCATATCTCCAAGGTGATCTTCCATTCCTTGAATATCTGTTAAGATGGAGTAATACTCACCTTTTTTAATAAGACCCATTGCAATACCTGCTACAGGTGCTTTTAATGGAACACCCGCATCCATCATTGCTAACGTGGAGGCACAGATAGAAGCCTGAGAAGTAGAACCATTCGATTCAAGCACTTCCGATACACAACGAATCGTATATGGGAATACAGATTCATCTGGAATAACCGCTTCAAGTGCACGTTCTCCTAGCGCTCCATGTCCGATTTCACGACGACCTGGTCCACGAATCGGTCCTGTTTCCCCAACTGAGAATTGAGGGAAGTTATAATGATGCATGAAACGTTTAGATTCTTCCACACCTAATCCATCAATAATTTGCACATCTCCAAGTGCCCCTAGAGTACAAATTGACAATGCTTGTGTTTGTCCACGTGTAAATAGTGCTGAACCATGCGTACGCTGTAATAATCCTGTTTCTGATGAAAGTGGACGAATCTCATCAAGTTTACGACCATCTGGACGAATTTTATCTTCTGTAATTTGACGGCGTACTTCATCCTTTACCATCTTATCTAGAATCGTATAAACCTGCTTCATTGTTTCATCATCAGCTTCTTGCTCTTCGTAAGAAGCAATAACACGATCTTTTACTGCTTGAATCGCTTCATCACGAGCATGTTTTTCCGCTGTTTGAATGGCATCATGCATGTCAGACTCACAAGCTGCCTTTATATCTGCTTGAATCTCTTCATTAATTTCAAATAATGTTACTGGTAATTTTTCTTTTCCTACTTCAGCAACAATTTGCTCTTGGAAAGCAATAATTTTTTTAATTTCTTCATGACCAAACATGATGGCCTCTAACATTACCTCCTCTGGAACTTCAAGTGCACCTGCTTCAACCATGTTGATAGCATCTTTGTTTCCAGCTACAGATAAATGAATAGTTGAATGATTAGATTGTTCCACTGTTGGGTTCACGATGAATTCTCCATCAATATAGCCAACTTGTACACCTGCTATCGGTCCATCGAATGGGATATCGGAAACAGCTAATGCTAATGAGGAACCAACCATAGCTGCCATTTCAGACGTACAATTCGGATCATTGGACATAACCATTGAAATTACTTGGACTTCATTACGGAACCCATCTGGGAACATCGGACGAATAGGACGGTCGATTAGACGGCTTGCAAGAATCGCTTTTTCAGATGGACGACCTTCACGTTTAATAAAGCCGCCAGGAATTTTACCTGCAGCATATAGGCGTTCTTCATAGTTTACTGTTAATGGGAAGAAATCAAGTGGTTTTGGTGATTTTGACATTGTTGCTGTTGAAAGTACTGAAGTATCGCCATAGCGTACTAATACAGCTCCATTTGCTTGTTTTGCTAACTGTCCAACTTCAATTACAAGTGGACGGCCAGCCCATTCGTAGGAATAGACTTTCTTCTCGTTCATTCAATGAACCCCTCTCTATTATAAAACACTTACTTCGTCTGTATGTACTAATAGTAAGTGTACCAAAAATGCTTGTTCTATGCTAAAAAATATTTCATGAAATAATCATACATTTAAAATCAATTATTGCCAATTTATTTAAGATTTATTTTTATATTTTATTGAAAAAGCACTTTTATACTTTTGTTATATGAATTTGACTTAAAATAATCCTTCCTGATAGGAAATAATGGATAAAACATTATTTTCAACTGCAGGTTTACACAATAGGTTATCATACCACATCTTTCTAGTATAATGAAAGTTAGGTGCATAGTAAAGTTTAAGCATAGATAACCAAAGAAGTATAAAAAAGATTGGCATGATGAAGCGGCCCAATCCAATAGGATCATGACCATTGTAAAAATGCAACATATGAATCGACCCTGAGCAAATTCTTTCCAGGGAATAAGGACTTTTATGACTAACTCATTATGTTATGTTGATAACCTCTCAATTTAGTTGCGAAATATTTCCTTTTTCAAGTGTAATATTTTTGTTACTAACCTGACTAAAAAACAAAAAAGACCATAGACAAACAAAGTTGTCTATAGTCTAAAACAGGAGCAATCCCGCTTTTAAATTAGCGACGTAAGCCTAAACGGTTAATTAGTTCACGGTAACGTTGTACGTCAGTTTCACGAAGAAATTTTAATAAGTGACGACGACGACCTACCATTTTTAGAAGACCACGCTCAGAGTGGAAATCTTTTTTGTGAGTACGTAAGTGTGTGTTTAGAGCATTAATTTCCTCTGTTAACACTGCAACTTGTACTTCTGGTGAACCAGTGTCACTTTCGTGGGTGCGGTACTCAGCGATAATTTCGTTTTTACGTTCTTTTGAAATAGCCATTTGTATGGACCTCCTAAATTATAATAAATCCCCATTAGCACAGTACACGTTGGAGTCATCGATATACCGAGCTAAGGTTAAGCATTATGCACTTATGAATGTTACCATAAATCAAAAGGTCAAGCAAGTGATAACGTAATTCTATTCAAATACCGAAGCAGAAAAACACAGCACATTGACCATGTTTAACTGTTATTATTGGAAAGCATTAAAATAGTCGATCGCTTCCTGTTTATCCTTTTCAATTTGTGCCTTTAATGCTTCAATACCATCAAATTTACGTTCACTTCGAATACGTTTATACCAAGCAACATGTACTTCTTCGCCATAGATGCTCTTTTCGAAGTTTAATATATGGACCTCAATGGATAATTGCTTATCATTTGGGTCTTTAAATGTTGGTTTGTAGCCCACATTACATACGCCATCATACCAATTATTTTGTACAAATAAACGGACAGCATAGACACCGCTTGCTGGAATATAAGTGCCCTCTAGTGCTTGAACATTTGCAGTAGGGAAGCCTATAGTACGTCCTCGCTTATCACCATGTATAACAATACCTGCGATTTCAAAAGGTCGACCTAGCAGCATTCTTGCAGCTTCCATGTCACCCTCCTGTAAAAGTTTACGAATTCGTGTAGAGCTAATTTTTTCAATATCATCCGTTTTCTTTTCAACAATCGTCACACCATAATCGCCATTACTCAAAGCACGCATCTCCTCCATTGTGCCCTTTCCAAATGCACCAAAGGAGAAATCAAAGCCTGCTGTAACATGTTGGATATTTAATCCACGGATAAACGTATCAATAAAGGCTGCTGGAGAAAGCTTGGCAAAGTCTGAAGTAAAATGTACGACAAATACCGTATCCACGCCTTGTTCTTGAAACAGTTGCAATTTTTGCTGTAGCAATGTAATATAAAAAACCTTTTCGTTTCGTCCACCAAGGACTATAGAAGGATGTGGATCAAATGTCATCACTGCAGTCGAAATTTGACGCTTGTCCCCTTCTTCCTTCGCTGCCTTGATAACTGCCTGATGCCCTCTATGTACACCATCAAAAAAGCCAATTGCTAATGAATAAGGCTGCATGCTTTCTCGTTGCTGTAGTTGATGCGGGTATTTTAAATGAATGACCTCCATACAAAAATCCTCCTACTCTATCGTCGGAAACATTTTATGTGGTTTCATCAACCCTTCCTTCGTTGGATGTGGTTGATAAACCGCCATTGCTTTCCCATTGATTCCAAAAACAATTTTATCATGTATCTTTAATAATGTATCTGCCGGAAGCACTTGTCCATTGAAAATTTCTTTTTCATTAGCAGCAGTAATTTCAATATATGGAAAGTCTGTTAATGCATACTCAACTGGTAAAATACATCTATCAATTTGTTCAGCTTCCATCAGCTCAGCTACCTGTCCCAATGTAAAGCAATTTTCTTGTGTAAATGTGCCTGAGGCTGTGCGTACAAGCTCTTGCATATGTGCAGGATAACCAAGTGCTTCCCCTATTTGTACGGCTAATGTGCGGATATATGTGCCCTTACTACAAGCTATGCGAACTGGAAACGTAATTTCTTGTCCTTCATATAGTTCGATCTCATCTAAAAGCTCTAAAGCATAAATTGTAACCTGACGTGTCGGTCTTTCAACGGTTTCCCCTTTACGTGCATATTCATAAAGCCGTTTACCATTGACTTTGACCGCAGAAAACATAGGTGGTGTTTGTTCAATCACTCCTGTTAAAGAAGCTAGCACCTCTAATAATTGACCTCGAGTGAATTGCTTGATGTTGGTATCCTGTTCAACTGTTTCACCTTCTGCATCCTCAGTTGTCGTTGTTCGACCAATAGAAATAATAGCTTCATAGGTTTTTCCTGCATCTGTTAAATACTCTGCAATCCTTGTTGCCTGTCCAATACAAATTGGTAGAACACCCTCTACACCTGGATCAAGAGTACCTGTATGTCCTACTTTTTTTGTGCGTAAAATTTTTCGTAATTTAAAAACACAATCATGGCTTGTCATGCCATGTTCCTTCCAAAGCGGTAAAATACCGTTCATATAGCTCCTCCCAAACTTTTTTGTTGCCAAATCAACAATTTTTTCCTACAATAAAAAGCCTGCCTGCATGAATATGCATGTGGCAGACTCTTTATCTTTTACTTATTCTTTGTGTAAACCTCGTAGCAATGTATCAATACGGTTTCCATATTCAATCGATGAATCAAATTCAAAGATTAATTCTGGTGTACGGCGTAATCGGATACGTGAACCGATTTCTGAACGAATAAAACCAGAAGCCTTTACTAAAGCTTTTAGTGTTTCTTCTCGTTCACGTTCATTGCCTAAAGTTGTAATATAAATAGTCGCTTGCTGTAAATCACCTGTTACCTCAACACCCGTAACAGTAACAAACCCAACACGCGGATCTTTTATTTTACGGCCAAGAATATCACCGAGTTCTTTTTTCATTTGCTCAGCAACACGGTTTGAGCGTAGAGACATAATTTGTCACCTCTATTTCGATTCCAGATAGTGTGCTTACTCTTTTAGATGTATTGGAATGATCTCAACATATAAATGACACAGCTATCTTTTGTTACTTATAAATAATCTCGCCACACATTGAGCTGTTCCCATGACGGATTTGACTGTAAGAAATGAAGCGCATGATTAATTTCTCGCTCGGCCGCTTCTTTTGAAGAAGAAACAGCAACAAGTGCTAATTTTGTGCGCTGCCATACATTTTGATGGTCAATTTCCGCAATGGATACATTAAACTTTTGCTTTGTGCGGGTAATCATACGCTGTAGGACAGCACGTTTTTCCTTTAACGAATGGGCAGTTTGAATGATGAATTCAACCTCTGCGTAGACAATCATTAGACGCGTTTAACTTCTTCCATAATATAGGCTTCAATAATATCGCCTTCTTTTATATCGTTGAAGTTTGTAATTGTAATACCACATTCGTATCCTTTTGCAACTTCTTTCACTTCATCTTTGAAGCGTTTAAGTGTATCTAATTCACCTTCAAAAATTACTACATTGTCGCGGATTACACGTACGCCAGAATCACGCGTTACTTTACCTTCTGTTACGTATGAACCAGCAATTGTACCAACTTTTGATACTTTAATTGTTTGTCGAACTTCTGCTTGACCAATAATTTTTTCTTCGAATTCTGGATCAAGCATACCTTTCATCGCTTGTTCTATTTCTTCGATTACTTTATAGATAATACGGTGTAAGCGAATATCTACGCCTTCTTGTTCAGCAGCACGTTTTGCATTAACGTCTGGACGAACATTAAAACCAATTACAATGGCATTTGATGCAGCAGCAAGAGAAATATCTGACTCTGTAATTGCCCCTGCGCCAGTGTGAATAATTTTTACGTTAACGCCTTCCACATCAATTTTCATTAAAGATGCAGCCATAGCTTCAACAGTACCTTGAACGTCAGCCTTCACGATAAGGTTAAGCTCTTTCATTTCACCTTGGCTCATTTGTTCAAATAAATTATCCAATGTTACGCGCTGTTTTTCAGAGCGTTGTGCTTGTATGGCAGACATTGCACGTGTTTCACCGACTTGACGTGCTGTTTTTTCATCTTCAAAAACAACGAAGCGGTCTCCAGCTTGCGGCACATCATTTAAGCCCGTAATTTCTACTGGCGTTGATGGTCCAGCCTCTTTCACACGACGCCCCTTGTCATTTACCATCGCACGTACTCGCCCATAAGTATGACCAACAACAATTGGGTCACCTACTTTTAGTGTGCCATCTTGTACTAATAGTGTTGCAACGGAACCACGACCTTTATCAAGCTGTGCTTCAATAACGGTACCTATTGCTAGGCGGTTAGGATTTGCTTTTAATTCCCCAACTTCTGCAACAAGTAAAATCATCTCAAGCAATGTATCAATGCCTTCACCTTTTAATGCGGAAATTGGTACAAAAATTGTATCTCCGCCCCATGCCTCTGGAACAAGACCATGCTCTGTTAATTCTTGCATTACACGATCAGGGTTCGCTGAAGGTTTATCCATTTTATTGACAGCAACAATAATTGGTACTTCTGCAGCTTTTGCGTGGTTAATAGCTTCTACTGTTTGTGGCATGACACCATCATCTGCAGCTACCACTAAAATTGTTAAGTCTGTTACTTTTGCCCCGCGTGCACGCATTGTTGTAAAAGCAGCGTGACCTGGTGTATCAAGGAACGTAATTTTTTTGTCACCTTCAGTTACTTGGTAGGCACCAATATGCTGTGTAATACCACCAGCTTCTCCTGCTGTAACTTTTGTATGGCGAATTGAGTCTAATAATGTCGTTTTACCATGGTCAACGTGACCCATAATTGTTACAACTGGAGGACGTTCCGATAATTCCTCCTCGTTTACTTCTTCTGGTTGTTCGAAGTGTGTTTCTAAATCCGTAATATCTACACGAATTTCTTCTTCAACTTCTACACCGTAGTCTGCGCAAATTAATTCAATTGCATCCTTATCTAATTCTTGGTTAATTGTTGCCATTACACCAAGCATAAATAACTTTTTAATGATTTCTGATGGTTCACGATGTAGTTTTTTGGCTAATTCAGCAACAGATAGTGATTCAACAAACGTAATTTTTTCTGGTAATTCCTTTTGTTTCACTGGTATTGATGGTTGATGTGTTTTTGGATGGCGACGTTTGCCTCCATGAATTCCTGGTTTTGGACGTTGGTTAAAACCACCGCCACCTCTACGATTATTATTATTGTTATTATTATTATTTTGTGTCATATTTCGATTTTGATTACCTTTTGTATTCTTAGATTTTTCGTTAGACGAATTTGAGTTTTGGTGCGATTGTTGCTGATTGTTTGCTCTAGGCTTAGAAGTAGCAGATTGCTGCTTTTGTCCTTCTTGCCTTTTCATCGATTGCTGTGGTTTTTGTTGGCCATTAGGTTGTGTTCTTTGTGATACGTTTTGAGTAGGTTGTTTCACTTCTTTTTTTCCTGATGTACTAAATGTTTGGTTTAACTTCGACACAATGTCTTTTTCTAACATAGACATATGATTTGTTACACTCACATTTAATTTACTTAGTGCTTCAATAACCTCTTTACTCGTTTTATTCACTTGTTTTGCATATTCATGAACTCTGATTTTGGTCATCTGCTCACCCCCGATTATTTTTCGTTGAGTAGACTAGACAATTTACTTGCAAAACCTTTATCGGTAATAGCTAAAGCCACTCGGGCCTCCTTACCTGTAGCATGTCCTAGATCATAACGATCACCAATTACATGATACTCAACGTTGTAGTACGTGCATTTATCTTGAATTTTCTTGCTAGAGTTTTTAGAAGCATCGTTTGCAAGCAGTACAAGCTTAGCATTACCATTGCGGACTTCCTTTACTACTAACTCTTCTCCTGAAATGACTTTACGGGCTCTTGCCGCGATTCCAAGCAAATTAAACACTGCTTGCTGGATCATATAATAGACTCCCTACGAATCAACAATAGTAGTTCATCGTATATTTCTTCAGGTATTTTTACATCAAGTTGGTGCCCTAAAACATTTTTCTTACGAGCGATTTCAACTGCCTCCTCTGATTTAGAGACATAAGCACCACGTCCGGATTTCTTTCCAGAAATATCCACACTTACCTCACCCTCTTTTGAACGAACAACACGAATCATTTCTTTTTTGGGTAGCATTTCTCCAGTAGCTACACATTTGCGAAGAGGTATTTTTTTATTAACAGCCATAAGAATCACCTTTCCTCTCTGAAGCTTGTCGTAAGAGGTGGACTAGCCACGCATTACCTCAGTCATGTCCTGATTAAGAAACCATAACTTTTTACAAGGTAGACAATGCCATTATTCAGTCGACGCCCTCAACGTCCACTGAATAATGGCAGCAGACTAGTCACACGGCCTTTCTTACTTATTCTTCGTCGTCTTGATATAAGTCAACTGCTACATCCTCATAATCACTTTCTTCATCTTCAGCAGGAATGAAAGTGCTTGTAGCAGATGGATAAATACCTAGCTCACGGGCATCTGTTTCACTTTTAATATCAATTTTCCAACCAGTTAGCTTTGCAGCTAAACGTGCATTTTGACCACGTTTACCAATTGCCAGAGATAATTGATAGTCAGGTACGACAACCGTTGTAGATTTTTCTTCTTCGTTTACTTGCACATCTAAAACCTTTGAAGGGCTAAGAGCATTTGCCACGAAAACAACTGGATCTTCTGACCATTCAACAATATCGATTTTCTCTCCGTTTAATTCATTGACAATAGTCTGAACACGAGCACCTTTTGCCCCTACACATGAGCCGACTGGATCTACTTCTTCATTATGTGCATATACAGAAATTTTTGAACGATCTCCCGCTTCTCGAGCAATTGATTTAATTTCTACAATACCTTCATAAATTTCAGGTACTTCCATCTCAAATAATCGACGTAATAACCCCGGATGTGTGCGTGACACAATGACTTGCGGTCCACGAGTTGTTCGCTCAACCTTTGTAATATAGACTTTAATACGATCATGCGGATGATATTTTTCACCTTGTATTTGTTCATTGACTGGTAGAGCAGCTTCAACTTTACCTAAGCCTACATAAATATTACGAGCATCAAGACGCTCAACAACACCAGTGACAATATCGTCTTCACGGTCTACGTATTGTTCATAAATTAAGCCTCGTTCTGCCTCGCGTACACGTTGTGTCACGACTTGTTTCGCTGTTTGAGCAGCAATACGACCAAAATTGCGAGGTGTCACTTCTTGTTCAACCACATCTTCTAATTGATAAGCGGGGTTGATAGCCTTGGCATCCTCTAAAGATATTTGTAAACGGTCATCCTCAACCTCTTCTACAACATCTTTACGTGAAAAGACACGAATAGAGCCCTTATCTAAATTTAAGTCCACACGAACATTCTGTGCTTGATTAAAGTTGCGTTTGTAAGCTGTAACTAATGCCGCTTCAATTGCCTCAATTAACACATCTCTTGAAATTCCCTTTTGTTCTTCTAGCGCAGTTAGCGCATCTAACAAATCACTACTCATTTTGTTTTCACTCCTAAATATGCATTATGCTGAAAAATCGATGGCTAATCGTGCCAATGCGATTTTTTCTTGTTCAATGGTTACTGTTATTTTGCGCGTTTTAATACGTACTTCCATCACTAATGTATGTTCATTGTATGACGTTAAGTAGCCTTGGAATTCCTTCATGTCCTTAATGGGCTCATAGGTCTTTACGTAAATAAATTTACCAATCGCTTTTTCAAAATCAGCATCTTTTTTTAGTGGACGTTCTGCTCCAGGGGAAGAAACTTCTAAATAATAGTTTTGTGTAATTGGATCCTTTTCATCCAATAGTAGACTCAGTCTTTCACTTACTTGAGCACATTGGTCAATGTCAATTCCGCCTTCAGGTGTATCGACATAAACACGTAAAAACCAGTTACGCCCTTCTTTTACGAACTCGATATCCACTAACTCAAGGTTTAACTCTTCTACAATTGGTTTAGCGAGCTCTTCAATTAAAGATGGTACTTTGCTCATTGTTGCCTCCTGTATCTATTAAATTCTAGCGTAATAACGATTCATTACTAAATCCCTGTAATGAACCATAATAAAACAGAAATTCCACCATTGCTTTGGTGAAATTTTACGGTCTTACCTGCTGTTAGTCAAAAATTTGTTTTGCTACGGCATAACAACAGAAAAGAGCGGGAAGGCCCCACTCTTTTGCTGGAAAATTATCAACAAATTATTACCATAAGAATAGCACAGTTTACAGCACAATGCAAATTTCCTTATTCTAGACATCATTGACACATTATAAATGTGTCTGGAATTCGAAAATATCCATTAGTTTGACATAAAAACCTACGTAATCATTAGAATAGTGATAGCTGATTAGCATCTGGCATGCCTTCTAAACAGCCAAGTTGATCCATGTATTCAATTAATGTTTTAGATACACGACCACGTTGCTGTAGGTCTTCTTTCGATAAAAACTCGCCTTCCTCACGGGCCGCCACAATTGTTTTCGCAACGTTCGTCCCAAGTCCAGGAATCGCATCGAATGGGGGAATTAATGTGTTACCATCAATTACAAATTCACTAGCCTGTGAACGGTATAAGTCAACCTTTTGGAAGCTCATACCACGCTCACACATTTCGAGTGCAAGCTCCATAACCGTAAGTAAGTTTTTCTCTTTTGTGGAAGCATCTAAGCCCTTCATATTGATTTCATCAATTTTGGCACGAATCATTTGGGAACCCTGTACCATCGATATTAAATCAAAATCATCGGCACGAACTGTGAAATAAGCTGCATAATAAAGGATTGGGAAGTGTACCTTAAACCAAGCAATACGTACTGCCATTAACACATAAGCTGCCGCATGGGCCTTCGGGAACATGTATTTTATTTTTTTACATGATTCGATATACCAGCCTGGTACCTTATTGGCAAGCATCTCTGCTTCAAACTCATTAGATAATCCCTTCCCTTTACGCACGGATTCCATAATTTTAAAGGCCAATGACGGTTCTAGTCCTTGGTAAATTAAATACACCATGATATCGTCACGACAGCCAATTACCTCTTTTAGTACACAAGTACCGTTTTGTATTAATTCCTGAGCATTACCTAGCCATACGTCTGTTCCATGGGAAAGCCCCGAAATTTGCACAAGCTCTGAAAAAGTCGATGGCTTTGTATCTTCTAGCATTTGACGCACAAATCGAGTACCGAATTCTGGAATTCCTAATGTTCCTGTTTTGCAGCCAATTTGTTTTTCTGTTACACCTAAAGATTCAGGGGAACTAAAAATTTTCATAACGACTGGATCATCTGTTGGAATCGTTTTTGGATCTATACCTGATAAATCCTGTAACATCCGAATCACAGTCGGATCATCGTGTCCCAGAATATCCAGCTTCAAAATATTGTCATGAATGGAATGGAAATCAAAATGAGTTGTTCGCCATTCGGCATCCTGTGCATCCGCAGGGTATTGCACTGGGGAGAAGTCGTAAATATCCATATAATCTGGTACTACGATGATTCCCCCCGGATGTTGTCCTGTTGTACGTTTTACACCTGTACAGCCTTGCACTAAACGATCTACTTCTGCTCCACGAAAATGCAGGTTATTATCACTTGCATAGCCCTTTACATAGCCATACGCTGTTTTCTCAGCAACTGTACCAATTGTTCCAGCACGAAATACATAATCTTCACCGAATAGAACTTTTGTATAGTTATGAGCATTTGGTTGATACTCACCAGAAAAATTCAAATCGATGTCAGGCACCTTATCTCCTTTAAAACCAAGGAATGTTTCGAATGGAATATCTTGTCCATCCTTTTTATAAGGTGTTCCACATTCTGTACAATCTTTATTTGGTAAGTCAAAACCTGAGCTAACAGATCCATCATCAAAAAACTCGGAATGCTTACAATTTGGGCAAATATAATGAGGTGGTAGTGGGTTTACCTCTGTAATCTCCATAAAGGTTGCTACTAACGAAGATCCAACGGAACCACGGGAACCAACTAAATAACCATCAGCTAATGATTTTTTCACTAGCTTCGCAGAGATTAAATAAATTACACCGAAGCCATGACCTAAAATCGATTTTAATTCCTTCTCGATACGCGCCTTCACGATTTCAGGTAAATCGTCTCCATAAATGCGATGAGCCATTTCATAAGTTAAATTTGTTACCTCATCATCCGAGCCTTCAATTTTAGGTGTATATAAATCGTCTTTAATAGGCTTCACATCACCAATCATATCTGCAATTTTTTGAGAGTTGGTAACAACAACTTCCTTCGCAAGATCTGGCCCTAAAAAGTCAAATTCCTTGAGCATTTCATCCGTCGTTCTAAAATGAACTTCAGGTAGCTTTGATTTATTTAAAATATTGGCACCACCTTGTGAACCAATTAATATTTGTCTGAACATCCCATCTGTCGGATCTAAATAATGAACATTACCTGTTGCCACAACTGGTTTATCAAGCTTCTTCCCAAGCTTTACAAGTTTTCGAATAATATCCTCAAGTGTCCATTCATCACGAACGACATTACGCTCAATTAATGGTGCGTACACTGCCTTAGGCTGAACCTCAATATAATCATAGAATCGTGCAACTTTCTCAGCTTCTTCTGGCGATTTATTCATCATCGTCTCGAATACTTCACCATTACTACAGCCAGATCCAACTAATAAACCTTCTCTATATTGCTCAAGAACTGCTCGTGTAACACGGGGTACACGATAGAACGTTTTTGTATGAGAATGAGAGACGATTTTAAATAAATTTTTAAGTCCAGCATTATCTACTGCTAATATCGTGCAGTGCATAGGTCTTCCTTTTTTATAAGCGTCTCCACCGCCGATATGCTTATTAAAATCATCGTGATATTTAATGTTTAATTCATCTGCATCCTTTAATAGCTGTAAAAGTAAGTAACCCGTTGCCTCAGTATCATAAATAGCTCGGTGATGCTGGGTTAATTCAATATTAAATTTTTTACATAGTGTATTTAAACGGTGATTTTTCATTGTTGGGTAGAGTAATCTGGCAAGCTCCAGCGTATCAATAACTGGATGAATGGTATCCTCTAGCTCATATTTTTTATAGCCTGTGTATAAAAAGCCAATATCAAATGATGCATTATGAGCTACCACAATCCCATCTCCAATAAATGCATGGAACTCCTTAATGACTTGCTCCACTTCAGGTGCATTTCGTACCATATCGTCTGTAATACCTGTTAGTTCAATGGTGGTCGCTGATAACGGATGGTGTGGATTGGCAAAGCTTTCGTATTTATCAATCACATGTCCATCTTTAATTTTAACTGCAGCAAGCTCTATGATTGTATCGTAAGCGGTGGAAAGACCTGTTGTTTCCACGTCAAATACAACATAGGTAGCGTCAGCTAATAATCGATGCTCAGAGGCATAAGCAATTGGCACACCATCATCAACTAAATTTGCTTCCAAACCATAGATTACTTTGATGCCATGTTTTTTTCCTGCTGCATACGCATCTGGGAAGGATTGCACTACTGCATGATCTGTAATAGCAACAGCTGGATGTCCCCATTTTGCTGCCTGACTCACTAGTCGATCAACTGGGGTAACAGCGTCCATCTGACTCATTGGTGTATGCAAGTGTAATTCAACACGTTTTTCTCCCTCTGGTGCCTTGTCCTGACGTGTTTCTTTTTTGATTTCATTGATATCATTTGCCATCACAATTAAGTCACGAATAAATGTATCTGTTTGAACAGAGCCGCGAACTTTTATCCACATGCCCTTTTTCAAATGTTGCATCAGTTCGGCATCATCATTATCGCGAGAGAACATTTTGACAATAATAGAATCCGTATAGTCAGTCATTTTAATTTGTAATAATGAGCGACCACTTTTCAGTTCCTTAATTTCTGTATCAAAGACAAAGCCCTCAATAATAACCCGACGCTCTTCCTCCACAATGCGTTTAATCTCCATAATCTCATCATCTTTAATATGCATTCCCAATTGGAATGGACGATCACCAAGGTTCGCCATTGCTGGATTGTCTTTCTTCTCCTGCTCACGTTTTTGATAATCTTGTATCGCTTGTTGAGCTAATGCAGCTTCCTCCAAGCGCTTCTGCTCCATAAAAGCTTCCTGTGCTGCAATCATTTCTTCTGTTTCATCCTGTAACACAAAGTCTACAGCCATTGATGGAAAACCGAATTGACTATAGCTCATGGAAAGCTTTTCTGCATACTTTGTTTTTAGCATCATAAATTCCATTTCTTGCATGCAGGATAACGTAATCTTTTGACCATTCCAGTTTGGCATTTGAGATACAAGACAATTTTTAAGAGTTGGCGCCATTTCATCTATTTGTTCAACTACAGTTAACCAATAAGCCTGAACAAGCTCTTCTGTCACATCTTTCTCTACCGTTTCAAATGTTGTATGGATCTGAGCAATAGCAGAGAATTTCTCTGTTAAATGTGTACGGAAAAGCTGATAAAGAGGAAACGGAAGTATTCCTCGTAATTTAATGGTGAAATGCCATAGTCTGTTTTTTTTGTGAACGGTTAAACGTGATAATTCACCTTCTTCAAAAAAAGACATATAAACATCATCTGTTAACTCTAGTTGCTGCAAGAGCATCCAAAACCTCGCTCTTGCCTCTTGTTGCTGTTCCAACTTAGTAACACCTACTTTCTACAATCTAAATTGAAGAAAAAAATTCGCACCCTCTCTACGGGCGATCTACAAACAACAACAAATACCTGATTGATATCTGTTATAGCTTGATTGGTTCATTGTCCCGCAGAAGTGTCGCGAATTCTTTACTACTATCTTATCAAAATTAAAGGGCAGCCTCTATTGGAAGCATTTACACCTTTGTCTAAATTAGTTTTTACGGAAAAATTCATTTAAGCGATCAATGACCTCTTCTTTTTTCCATTCAAATGTTTCACCTGTTTGACGGAACTTGACTTCAACTATACCTTCAGTTGCTTTTTTACCAACTGTTACACGTACAGGCAATCCAATTAAATCTGCATCAGCAAATTTAACCCCAGCGCGCTCAGCACGATCATCCAAAAGCACATCATAGCGGTAGGACTTTAATAAGCCGTATAGCTCATCCGCTAGGGCTACCTGTGTTTCATCCTTTGTATTTACAGGTACAACATGAATATCATATGGCGCTAGTTGAGTCGGCCAAACGAAACCATTCTCATCTTGGAATTGCTCAGCCACAGCAGCTAAAATACGTGAAACACCAATACCATAGCAGCCCATAATAAATGGCTGTGCCTTCCCTTGCTCGTCTAAGAAAGTACCATTCATTTTTGCAGAATAAGTAGTCCCTAATTTGAAAATATGACCAACCTCTATGCCTTCTGCAAATTTGATGATACCTTGTCCATCTGGTGATGGATCACCCTCTTGAATAAAGCGAATATCTAAATAATTATTAACTGCAAAATCACGCTCTGGATTTACATTGATTAAGTGGAACCCATCCTCATTTGCACCAGCTACTCCATTACGGATAGACTTTATTGCATTATCTGCTATAACTTTGACATCTACTGGTAATTTAACTGGACCGATAGAACCCACTCCGCAGCCTAAAAGGTCTTGAATTGCCGCTTCACTAGCAAGTTCAACTGAGCTAGCCTCTAGGGCATTTTTCAGTTTGATATCGTTTATTTCATGATCGCCTCGTGCAAGTACAACTACTAATTCACCATCTACTTCAAATACTAATGATTTAATCACATTTGAAGATTGAATATTTAAGAAAGCAGATACTTCCTCAATTGTTTTTTGATCTGGTGTTGCTACTTTTTCAAGGTCCTTTAATGCTTCTTCGGATGCTTGATAATCTACTACTACTTCTGCCATTTCAATGTTCGCAGCATAATCAGATGTGTCAGAGTAGGCAATTGTATCCTCACCAATTTCTGATAATACCATGAATTCATGTGTACCCTTCCCACCGATGGAACCAGCATCCGCAATAACCGCACGATAATTTAAACCTAGACGAGAGAAAATATTAGAGTATGCTCGATACATATCTTCATATGTTTCATCTAAGCTTTCACGTGATGCATGGAATGAATAAGCATCTTTCATAATAAACTCTCTACCTCGTAATAATCCAAAGCGAGGACGTTTTTCATCACGGAATTTTGTTTGAATTTGATATAGTGTTAACGGTAATTTTTTATAAGATTTAATTTCATCACGTACAAGAGTCGTAATGACCTCTTCATGTGTAGGCCCTAATGCAAAGTCACGATCATGACGATCTTTCAAACGCATTAATTCTGGACCATATTTTTCCCAACGGCCAGACTCCTGCCATAGCTCCGCAGATTGTAATGCAGGCATTAACAGTTCGATAGAGTTAATGGCTTCCATTTCTTCGCGAATAATATTTTCAATTTTTGATAATACACGTTTTGCAAGCGGTAAATACGAATATACCCCACTTGTATTTTGACGAATAAACCCTGCACGTAGTAATTGCTTATGTGATTTTACATCTGCATCTGCAGGTACTTCACGTAGCGTTGGGATAAATGTTTTACTTTGCTTCATTCAGTGTTCCACCTTTTTTCATCAATTTCGCCTTGGCGTAATTACGTTCGGATTTTGAATTGTGCCCAGGCCTGCACGAGGGCCGACACGATATCGGTCATTTCGGTAATACCACAGGGAACGTGGCGTTTAACCAATGCAGGTCAGTTAGCCATTTTCGCAGGATGCGAAGATTTTAGGCTAACATCCTTTTATATATTCCTTTGAAAATCCGTGGCATCCGCCAGAGGCTTTATCTTCATTCAGCAGCTGTTTGGACACGTACTGAAAAGAACCAAAACTGCATTCATCTCACCACTTGTAGAGGTATGAAGTCTTCTGCTGAATGAAGATAAATATGTTTATACTCTAATTAGCATAAACAAATTTAGCTTTGAACGCAATGTTTCAAATAAATTGCGCTCAAAGCTATGTTTTTCATTCATATTCGCCTTGACGTAATAATTACGTATAGGCACTATGTCAAAACGTTCACCTTTCTTCACTAAAAGAAGAAACGTTGGATATCATTCCATGTGACGACAACCATTAAGATCATTAATAGAACGATCCCAACAAAATGAACCATACCTTCTTTTTGACGATCAATTGGCTTACCTCTTACTGCCTCAAAGCCAAAGAATAATAGGCGACCACCATCAAGAGCAGGAAGTGGTAATAAATTCATGATGCCTAGATTAATACTTAACATGGCTGCAAAATTCATTAAAGCAAAGATGCCCCATGTGGCAACAGTCTCTGTTGTTTTGTAAATTCCAACAGGTCCTGATAAAGCATCAATTGTAAATTGACCAGTAATAAGCATTCCCAGTAATTCAAATATACGCATTGTCATATTATATGTTTCTTGAGCACCATAGACGACAGCTTTTAACGGGTTGTGGACTTTTGGACTTGTCACTCCAATTTGACCATATGTCTCACCGTTTTTTTCTTTCACTTCGTTCACTGTCATCGTAAGATTTTCCGTTGTTCCATCTCGCTCAACTGTAACATTAATCGTCTTATTAGGTCGACTTTGTACAATGGAAACTAAATCTTGCCACGTCTCAACAGCATGTCCATCTATTGATTTCACCCTGTCACCTGCAAGCATGCCTGCCTGTGCTGCTGGGTGATTTTCTACTACTTCTGTAATAATCGGCTCATTTGTTGGTACACCATTTAATAAACCAATCATTAAATAAATGAAAAATGCTAATATAAAGTTAAACAATGGTCCCGCAAAGATTGTCATGGCACGCTGTCCCACTGTTTTAGCGTTAAATTGACGGTCATATGGTGCGATCAACGTTTCTTTTCCATTTTCGACTAAAATACAATCCCTCGTCACATTATAACGCACTAAATTTTCTTCTTCATCATAGCCTTCAATAAATAAATCCTTTTCTAAATCGGCTCGTTCAACTTCTAAAAATAATAAGTCTGGTAACTGCTTATTATTTTGATTGAAAATAATTTTTTTAACACGATTATCTTCATCAACAATAAGCCCTACACGGTATCCAGGTGACAATTCAGTACCATCCATGTCATCACCAGCCATACGAACGTAACCACCAATTGGTAAAAGTCGTACCGTATAGATTGTTTCACCATGTGTTTTTCCATAAATTTTTGGACCCATACCGATAGCAAATTCACGAACCATAATTCCTGCGCGTTTCGCAAACAGGAAGTGACCAAGTTCATGGAAGAATACGAGCAGGCCAAATATTAATATAAATGCAATGGCTGTTTGCATAATACCCCACCTTTAAAAGTGAATAGTTAACGTAATCATACTTTTGTTATTTTACCATGTCTAACACTGTTTTTCTTGTTTCACCGTCTACCTGTAAAATTGTCTGTAAATCTGGCACTAAAATGTTGTTATGTGCCTGCATCACACGCTCGATTGTTTCATCGATTTCTAGGAATGTTATTTTCCCTTGTAAAAAGGCTGCAACTGCCGCCTCATTTGCTGCATTCATTGCTGTCAATATCGTACCACCAGTACGACCGGCCTCATAGGCAAGACGCAACGCTGGATAGCGCTCGAAATCCATTTCTTGAAAATGCAACTGACCAATTTGTGCTAAATTGAGTCGTTGTCCGTTATGCAGCGGCATACGATCAGGATAGCTTAAGGCATACTGGATAGGCACACGCATATCTGGAGTACCAAGCTGTGCAATGACACTAGTATCATGATACTCAACTAGAGAGTGAATAATACTTTCTCTATGTAAAAGTACATCAATTTTATCATAAGGCATATCAAATAGGACATGTGCTTCTATGACTTCTAGCCCTTTATTCATCATTGTAGCCGAATCTATGGTAATCTTCGCACCCATTGACCAATTTGGATGATTGAGTGCATCGGCAACGGTTACATCCTTTAATTCCGCACGTGATTTATCACGGAAACTACCACCAGAGGCTGTAATGATTAAACGTTCAACATTTTTTGGATTTTCGCCATTCATTGACTGAAAGATTGCGGAATGCTCACTATCAACTGGCAAAATTTTAGCATTGTATTTCTTTGCCTCCGCCATCACTAAATGGCCAGCCGTTACAAGTGTTTCCTTATTAGCAATGGCAACTGTTTTTCCCATTCGAATTGCGGCTAATGTTGACTCTAGTCCCACACTACCTAGAACAGCATTAACAAGTACTGTAGAATCGGGATGTGTAGCCACCTCAACAAGCCCCTTTTCTCCAAATGAAAATTGGATTTGAGGATACTCTTTAGCCAGTGTCAATGCATCCTCTTCTCGCTGAACAGATACCAACTCTGGCTTCAAAGCTTCAATCATTTCACGCGTTTTTTCGATATTCTTCCCTGAAGAAAATGCGACTAGCTGAAAGGCATCACGCTGTTCCTTTAAGATATCATAGGTTTGCCAACCAATGGACCCAGTTGCACCAAGTAAACTAATTTTTTTCACGACAAATTGTCCCCTTTTTCTCTCTAACAAATGAAAAACTACATTAACATTCAAGTAGATGGCTTTAATTCCTTAAAAATGCAAAAAGTGTAATAGCGGAACTACAAATAATAGACTATCAAAGCGATCTAAAATTCCGCCATGTCCAGGTAAAATAGTTCCTGAATCCTTCACATCAAAATGACGCTTTATGGCAGATTCTACTAAATCACCCATTTGCCCGATAATGGATGCAAAAATTGTGATGAAAATAAGTGAGATGTAGCCATTTGCAAATGGATAGATTGCCTGCATCCCTACAGCAAAGATTACTGCAATCACAATTCCGCCTATAAACCCTTCTATGGTTTTTTTCGGTGAAATTTCTGGCCATAGCTTATTTTTACCTAGCTTTCTTCCAACAAAATATGCTCCTGAGTCAGTCGTCCAAACAATTAGTAAACAGTAGACAACATATACAAGCCCTTCATTTCTTGTCTCAACTAAATAATGGAAGCCAAGGCCCACGTAAAACGCACCTAATAAAATAAAACCCACTTCATCAAATGTGATTTTATTTTTTACAAGAACGACATATATCAGCAATAGCAAAACGATGCCATATACAACCATTAAATTAGAGGAGTAGCCAATTGCATCTACTACCTTATCTGACCAGCCGTTAGGTATAACAAGTAACAGTAAAATAAGTAGCCCTAAAATACCAGGCACTGAAAAAAGTGAAATACCTTTCATTTTCAGTATTTCATAAAAGCCGACAACAGCCATTGCAAGCACTAGTAGTGTAAATGGTGCATTTCCATAAATAACAAATGGAATAAAAAGCCCAGCTGCAATTATTGCTGTGATGATTCTTTGTTTCAAGTTGTTTCTTCTCCCTTCAACCCACCGTAACGGCGATTACGTTTCTGATAATTTTCCACCGCTTCCAATAAGGTTTCCTCGCTAAAATCTGGCCACAATGTATCTGTAAACCAAAATTCTGTATAGGCGAGCTGCCATAGCATAAAGTTACTTAATCGTACCTCACCGCTTGTACGAATTAATAAATCCGGCTCTGGTAAATGAGCTGTCATCAAATGAGATGTTAAACATTCTTCTGTTATATCTTGTAATGTTAATTGTCCATCTTGCACTTTTTGAAGCATCGTTTTCATTGCATTGACCATTTCAGAACGACTTCCATAATTCAAGGCAAAATTTAAAATTAACCCTGTATTATGCTTCGTTTCCTCCATCGCCTCAAACAATGCTTTCTGTGTATGTGCAGGCAATAAAGTAGGATCTCCAATCATTTCCACACGTACATTACGTTCCATCATTTCGGGTAAAAAGGACCCTAAAAATTCAACAGGTAGACGCATAAGAAAATCGACTTCTGTTTTTGGACGCTTCCAGTTTTCTGTAGAGAACGCATACACTGTTAGAACCTTTATTCCAAGATCTGACGCAAATCTAGTGACTTTTCGTACCGTCTTCATACCTTCATGGTGCCCGGCAACACGTGGCATCGCGCGTTTTTTTGCCCACCGTCCATTTCCGTCCATAATAATCGCAACATGGGCAGGAATTGGCTCGCTTTTAGCAAGGGCAACACGTTCCCCCAATGATAGTGTATCCATATTTATTTGTTTACCTAATAGCTTTTTAAACATGCTAACTCCCCCACTACAACTAATCGGACGTATACTAACCTATCATAACAAACAAAAGCATGTTTTGTCTTTTTTTTCCCTCTAAATTGACTATGTAGGAACCAGCTTCATTTAGAACTACTTACAAGTAAGGTTTTTTAAGGGCGGTTTCCCTTTTTTTCATGCAATCCTCACCTATGTTTTCGTTTCAAGTAAAGATCAGTTCTTCTTAATCTAAAAAGAAAGCAAAAATAGTTGAAAGGTATTCACTCTAAAACAATTAAAGCTTGAATGTATAAAACTCCAATACTCTGATACATGTAGATTTAATTGTAAAGAGAAAAGACGTCCTGATATGTATAGGACGCCTTCATCTCCTCAAAAAGTTCCATCTTAGATATGTAAAGCGTCTGCTTACACCTCTAGAATTTCTTTTTCTTTTTCTTTCGCTACCTGATCAACTTTTACAATGAATTCATCTGTTAATTTTTGGATATCTTCACCATAGCCACGTAGATCATCCTCTGTGATTTCGCCAGCTTTTTCAAGTTTTTTTAGATCGTCATTGGCATCGCGACGAACGTTACGTACAGCGATTTTTGCATCCTCTGCCTCTTTTTTCACTTGCTTCACAAGATCTTTACGACGCTCTTCTGTTAAAGCAGGAATCATTAAACGGATGACAGAGCCATCATTTGATGGTGTAATACCAATATCTGATTTCATAATTGCCTTTTCAATCTCACCTAGAATTGTTTTATCATATGGTGTAATCACTAATAAACGTGCTTCTGGTACAGATACACCTGCAAGCTGATTAATCGGGGTTGGCGCACCATAATAATCAACCGTAATGCGGTCTAATAAAGATGCGTTTGCACGTCCTGCACGGATTGATGATAATTCACGACTGAAAGCTGCAATTGTTTTGTTCATTTTTTCTTTAGCTTGTTCTAATACTTGTTTAGCCATTATGCATTCCTCCTAACAACTGTTCCAATTTTCTCGCCTAGTACGGCACGTTTAATATTACCTTGTTCTGTAATTGAGAAGACAATTAACGGAATATCGTTATCCATACATAAAGTAGAAGCTGTTGAATCCATTACCTGTAAGCCTTGTTGAATAACGTCTAAGTATGTGAGTGTATCGTATTTAATGGCAGTTGTATCTACTTTTGGATCTGCAGAATAAACACCATCTACATTATTTTTAGCCATTAAAATCGCATCTGCATCGATTTCTGCTGCACGTAATGCTGCAGTTGTATCAGTTGAGAAGAACGGGTTACCTGTACCTGCCGCAAAAATAACCACACGTTTTTTCTCCAAATGACGAACTGCCTTACGACGAATATATGGTTCTGCTACTTGTGTCATCACGATAGAAGATTGGACACGTGTTTCAATGCCTAATTTTTCAAGTGCATCTTGTAATGCTAAAGAATTCATAACCGTTGCCAGCATTCCCATATAATCAGCTGCCGCACGATCCATTCCCATTTCACTACCGATTTTTCCACGCCATATATTACCGCCACCTACAACAACAGCAACTTCTACATCAAGATCTACTACTTCTTTTACTTCCTCTGCAACAGCCTTGATTATTTTTGGTGATAAACCGAAGCCCGCTTCTCCTGCTAACGCTTCACCACTTAATTTTATAACTACTCGTTTATATTGTGGCACACTCATTGTAAACCTCCGTCAGACTTTATTTAAAACATCTCTATTCCCTTTTCCATTATAGTATATATTACAATAATTACTAGTTGTGAATAAGGCAGAATAGAAAATTATATCCTTCTTTTCGCTCTCTTCGGAAAAATAGGGAACACGTTAAATTGTGTTCCCCATTTTTTGTCTAGAAAATCTAGATATTATTTGATTAGGATCAAATGCAGCTAATTAGTTACCTTTAACTTGGCTCATAACTTCTTCAGCGAAGTTATCTTCACGTTTTTCGATACCTTCACCTACAGCATAGCGTACGAAACCATTTACTGAACCACCAGTTGATGCAACGAAATCACGCACTTTTTGGTCAGAGTTTTTAACGAATGTTTGGTCAAGTAAACAAACATCCTCGAAATATTTACCAAGACGACCTTCCACCATTTTAGCAACAATGTTTTCTGGTTTACCTTCGTTAAGTGCTTGTTCAGTCAATACTTTACGCTCACGTTCAACCTCTTCAGCAGAAACTTCATCGCGAGAAACATAAGTTGGGTTGATTGCCGCGATATGCATAGCAACATCTTTTGCAGCAGAAGCATCTGTAGATCCTTCTAAAGTTACTAATACACCAATACGACCACCCATGTGTAAGTAAGAACCGAATGCATCAGCATCAGATTTTGTTTTCACTTCGAAACGACGAAGTGTGATTTTTTCACCAATTGTTGCAACTGCTGTTGAAATTTGGTCAACAATTTTTACACCTTCAGCATTTGTAAGCTCTAATGCAGCTTCAACTGATGCTGGTTTAGCAGCAAGTAATTGTTCTGCTAAAGAAGCAACTAATACTTGGAATTTATCGTTTTTTGCAACGAAGTCTGTTTCAGCGTTTACTTCTAGGATGATTGCTTCGTTACCTTGTTCTAAAATATAAGTTGTACCTTCTGCAGCGATACGGTCAGCTTTTTTAGCAGCTGAAGATAGACCTTTTTCACGTAAGAAATCGATAGCAGCTTCTAAGTTACCATCAGTTTGTACTAACGCTTTTTTACAATCCATCATACCAGCGCCAGTTTTTTCGCGTAATTCTTTTACTAATTGTGCAGTAATGTTTGCCATTTAGTGTTTCCTCCTCAAATTGGTTGAACATAATTTAATGATAGGTTCTAAAAAAGGTGATAAGGGTTTTGAGCCACTTATCACCTTTTTGTAAACGTGAATTACTCAGCAGCAGCTTCTACAGCTGGAGCTTCCTCTTCACCTTGTTTTGACTCGATTAAAGCGTCAGCCATTTTTGCAGTTAAAAGTTTAACAGCGCGAATAGCATCATCGTTAGCAGGGATTACGTAGTCGATTTCATCTGGATCACAGTTAGTATCAACAATACCTACTAGAGGGATGTTTAATTTACGAGCTTCTGCAACCGCAATACGTTCTTTACGTGGGTCAACCACGAACATTACGTCTGGAAGATCGTGCATATCACGGATACCGCCTAAAAATTTGATTAGACGTTCGTGTTCTTTTTTAAGTTGGATTACTTCTTTTTTAGGAAGAACTTCAAAAGTTCCTTCTTCTTCCATTTTTTCGATTTGTTTCATACGTGCAACACGTTTTTGAATTGTACCGAAGTTTGTAAGAGTACCACCTAACCAACGTTGGTTGATGTAGTAGTTGCCTGAACGTTCAGCTTCATCTTTGATCGCTTCTTGTGCTTGTTTTTTCGTACCAACGAAAAGAACTTTACCACCGTCTTGACCAACTTGACGCATGAAGTCATAAGCTTCCTCTAATTTTTTAACAGTTTTTTGTAAGTCGATGATGTAGATCCCGTTACGTTCAACGAAGATATATTTCTTCATTTTTGGGTTCCAACGACGAGTTTGGTGACCGAAATGTACACCAGCTTCAAGTAATTGTTTCATAGAAATTACTGACATGTGAATTTCCTCCTAATATGTTTGGTTTTTATCCTCCGCATTTATCATCTACAACAAGCTACCCTAAGCTTAGAGCACCACTTACTGCATCAAAATGCGTGTGTAGTAATAACACCATTTGCAACTATATCATAGCTTTACCCTATTCGCAACTGTTTTAGCCATGAAATTTCAATAAAAGCTCGATTTCTGTCTTGCCTTTTTGGAGTTGTTTTGCAATTTCCTCTGGTGTTTTTCCTTGCTTCGCTAATTCGATGGCTTGTTGCTCCATTGTGAATACCTTTGGTTGTTCCTTTTCTGTCTCATTAGCCATACTATCAGATTGAGCTGCTTTTGAAACAGACTGTTGCTGGCGTGAATAAGCACTCGCAACAATATTTTTAGGTATATATTTTCGTGAATCGGTTTCTAAATTAGGAGATTCTTGTTCTTTTTTCATTTTTTCAGGAAGCGGCTCTTGCTCTTTCTGAATGACAATTTTTTCAGCCTGCTGGATAGCATTTACGTTCAATTCCGATTTTGAAACGCTGTGTAGTTCTTGTATTAAACGATCATTCTCGTCTTTCATATCTGCTAAATAGACACTAATTGTATCATCCATTTCGCGCATTAAACGTTCCTGTTTCTTTTCTAAATCTTTAAATTTAGCTAGTTTCGTATTTAAAATAATAAGGAAGTAAAACGAAAGCAACTGTAAGAAAAATAGAATCGTAATTAGTATGGTTGCCATAGTAAACTCCTATCCACTAAAATCTACAAAATTTCCTTTAAACGGATGTCGTGCCTGTTTTTCTTGATTGTCACTCTCTTTCTTTTTTTTGCGAGTTCCCTTAATGTACTCGCCGCCCGCCTCTTCATCTTCACTAATCTCATCCATACCTTCTGAAGTATTCACAATTTTTTGCTTGCGATCTATTTCTTTTTTTAATGCTTCATTTGCATGTGCTTGTTGAGCCAAGGTTTGCTGCTGAGCCTGATCTGCCATTTTCCCTGCCTCAAACGTTTTTGGAATAGCAATTTGTAATTCGACACCCTTTAAACTCATTGGAATTCCTCCCTTAATGTTATGTATCTAATCATCATTAGGCATTAATCATTTCACTAGATAATAACTTTCGTAGCTTTAAAAGCGCCTTTGAGTGAATTTGTGAAATACGTGAAGTTGATAAATCAAGCATTTCACCAATTTCTGTTAAGGTCAATTCCTCTGTATAAAATAAACTAAGCACCAATTGTTCCTTTTCATTCAACTTTTGAATATTTTCCGCTAAATCACCCAATAATTCCGATTTAATGATAACCTGTTCAGGTGTTTTTGTTGTATCATCCCTAATAACAAATGACTTTCCATCCGTTTCTTCCTGATCTTGTTGTTCGTTAATAGAAAGGACATTCGAAAAGAAATGCTCCTGTACAGTTTGATAGACTTCCTCTACTGGTAATTCCAAATTTTCAGCAAGCTCCTCAGGAGTTACATGACGCATATATTTTTGTTCTAACCGTTCAATTTGCGCATCTAATTTTTTAGCTTTTTCACGAGCAGAACGCGGCAACCAATCTTCTTTCCGTAAACCATCTATAATTGCTCCTCTTACTCTAAAAGAAGCGTATGTATCAAATTTCAAATCTCTCTTAATATCAAATTTATTTAATGCATCAAATAGACCTACCATGCCTAAGCTAGTTAGATCATCTCGAGATACATTTTTCGGTAAGCTCGCACCAATGCGTTGTACATGATAAGATACTAGTGAAATATATTTTTTGATAAGCAAATCCCCAGCATCTGGATCACGGTCATCTATCCAACGGTTCCACAGCTTTTGTTCATCGTTTAGATTTGGTTGTGTCATGAAATCCACCTCTCTTAAGAAAACGCCTTTACCGCGCCTATTCGTTTAGAAAAACACTAAACTTCACTGTTGTGAGCCGCCAAGATCAATTTCGCCTTAGCGTAATTGCGTCTGGATTTTAAATTGTGCCCAGGCCTGGGAGTCTTCTGTATTTGCCGCTATGCTTTCGATACAAAAAACACTTCCGGAATGAAGATAAAGTGATTACCATTCTTTCCTACATTATAGCAAGAATCGACCATAATTTCATTTGTTTCCCCCACTCTCTCACATATTGTTTAAATTTATGAGTGTACATAATTTAATTAATTGCTAGGTATTTAACTTATAGCTTGTGAATTTTATGAAAATATTTCTAAAGAGGTTAATCAAAGTAGTCCTCATTGCTTGATACTCATCAAAGCATTTACGATAACAAAAAAAGAGCCGCAACTCGCGACCCCCTTATTTATTTTATGCATTTACTTGCTGATGGTCTTCACGGCTCATCATCGTTCGTACAACTTGCGCAATTTCTTCTGAGCTTTCATCCTGAAATTCAACAGTTGAACTAGCAGAAGATCCTTCTTGTTCGCCTTCATTATGCTCATCGGATGCGTTTTCTTCCAACTCACCTTCACCCATTGCTTCGTTATCTTCTGGTGTATATAAAATATAGGCAATTAAAAAACGAATTATATACATTGCGAAAAACACGATTATGGCTACTATAAATGATCCTATAAGAATACGTAGTGGCGTAAGGGGTTTTTGAAATGTACTGAAAAAATAAATTGAAAAGGCAATTAGCGCTCCCCATAGGTTGTAAAAAATAGAACCAAACATTATATTTCGCTCACTCCTTGGTTAACTGTTCGAATATGTAATGTTGACGTCGCTGGATTAAATTCAATTGTTCTACCACTATTACCACCAGTGTCTTCTGCAACTAATGGAATGCCATGGCGTTTCAACTCACGTTTGACAGCCTCAACATTACGTGGACCAATGCGCATCGAGTCTTTATCTGAGGTGAATTGGAACATCTGTGCACCACCCGCAATTTTTGCCTTTAGCTTGAATTTTTGTACGCCTTCTATTTTTAATAAGTCAATCATAGCTGAAATACCTGTATCAGCGAATTTGGCTACGTTTATTGACTCCTGTCTACCTAAACTTGAATCTGGCAACATCACATGTATTAAACCAGCAATTTTTTTTGATTCATCATATAAAATAACACCTACACAAGATCCAAGACCTGATGTTCTGATAGTGTTGGGTAACTTTACCACATCCATTTGTGCAATTCCAACTTTAATCACTAGCCCACTACTACTATTTAGCATCATCTACGAAACTCCTAATGCTTTGAAAATAGCATCAAATGAGTCTGGATCGGGCAATAGGAAAAAGTGGCCCCTTACTGTTTCGTGGTCCTCTACCCCGTCTTCAAAAATGGATGTGTTTATGACGATAACATTATCGCTTACATGTGATAATTCAATTAAGCCAATACTGATAATAGCACCAAACATATCAACGCTTAGTCCTGGAACAGTTGGATAAATTTTCAAATTTGTAAAGTCAGATAATGCGGATAAATAGGAACCTGATAAAATATTCCCCATTTCCTGCATGGCTGATAACCCTAGCTCTGAAACTGGTCGTTTTTTAAAGTCGAATGATTCATCATGAATAAGACGACGAATAAAACGATTCGCTTGTTCGATTGGCAAGATAAAGAACATACTGCCTTCAGCATCACCTTCGATGCGTAGATAGATGCCAACTACAACATTTTCAGATCCACCAGCAAGCTCCATCATGTCATTAAACGACACCATTTCTACCTTTGGTACTCGCATATCAATTTTTTTTCCGAGTAAATTGGAAAGTGCTGTCGCAGCATGCGCAGCACCAATATTCCCAATTTCCTTTAATACATCTAAATGTAGTGATGTAATCTTTTGATTAAGTGTCATTATCGATCCCTACTTTAGTGGATTTAGTACTTTCTCTAAATGCAATAAAATTAATAATCGTTTATCAATTTTAGCTACTCCTGAAATAAACTCTTCTTCAAGCGATCCAACTACTTCTGGCTGTGGTTCAATTGAATTTGCAGGAATGTCTAATACATCATTTGCAGAGTCTACGACGAAGCCTACTTCCATATCTTCTAAGGAAATAATGATAATACGCGTTGTTTCTTCGTGCTCAGAAATTGGTAATTCAAATCTTTCTCGTAAATCAACAATTGGTGTTACAACACCACGAAGGTTAATGACACCTTTCACATATTTCGCCGTTTTTGGTACACGAGTAATATGCATTAATTTTTCAATCCCTTGTACATGTGACACTGGGATTGCATATTCTTTATCGGCTAATTGAAAGACAATTACTTTAATACTTTCTTGTTCCACTGCGTTTGTCATAATCTACACCTCTCTTATTCATTCACCTTACTTATTTTATAAGTGCGTTACAGTCCACAATTAAGGCTACTTTTCCGTTACCTAAAATAGTTGCACCTGAAATAGCAAAGATATTCGTTAAGTAATTGCCTAATGACTTCAGTACAATCTCTTGTTGGCCAATGAATGAATCCACAACTAAACCAGCAAGTTTCTCGCCTTTTCGTACGATGACTACTGAATGGAATTCATCATCCTGCTGCTCTTTACGAGGTACTTCGAAGATTTCTTCTAAGAACACAAGCGGGACAACCTTCCCACGGAAGTCAATTACTTTTTGATTATGCGCATTCATAATCTCTGATGAACGGATAATAGAAGTTTCAATTATTGATGAAAGTGGAATAGCATAAATCTCTTTTTCAATCTCTATCAGCATGACCGAGATAATCGATAATGTTAGGGGTAGTTGAATTGAGAAGATTGATCCTACATCTTGTGTAGATTCAATCGAAATATTTCCACCTAAAGATTCAATGGTTGTTTTCACAACGTCTAATCCAACGCCTCGCCCTGAAACATCCGAAATGACATCAGCTGTTGAGAACCCAGATGCTAAAATTAACTCGTTAATTTGCTTATCTGACATTGAATAGGATTGCTCTTGCGTTACAACACCTTTAGATATTGCTTTTGCTAATACTTTATCACGGTTAATCCCTGCGCCATCATCCTCAATTTCAATAAAGACATAGTTACCACTATGATATGCACGTAGTACAACTGTCCCTTCTTCTGGCTTTCCTTTAGCACGACGCGCAGTAGGATTTTCAATACCATGGTCCACAGAATTTCGAATTAAATGAACAAGCGGATCTCCTATTTCATCGATAACTGTACGATCTAGCTCTGTTTCAGCACCGATAATTTCAAGATTAATTTTCTTGTTAAGATCGCGAGACAATTGACGAATCATTTTTGGGAAGCGGTTGAATACTGTTTCCACTGGTACCATTCGCATTGTTAAAATAATCGTTTGCAGGTCACCCATTACACGACTCATACGTTCAACCGTTTCATTTAACTCACCATGGTTTACCTCTGTTGCAATAGACTGCAGTCTTCCACGATCTATTACAAGCTCTTCAAATAAGTTCATTAAAATATCCAGACGCTCGATATTGACACGAATTGTTTTATTTCCAACAGGTGCATGGCTTTTATCTGCCTTAGCTGGAGTTGCCGTTTTTGCAGACTTAGCTGCTGGTGTATTGTTTTCTGGTACTGCTGCAGCTTTATCCACCACTTCAACCTGTGCTGTAGTAGTCGCAGCTACTTCTTCATTTACTTGGAATTCTTTTTCACTAAATTGCTTTTGGTCAATCGTAGCAACGTTAACCTCTTCCACCTCAGAGACTTTCATAATTTTTTTCTGCATATCTTCTGCAGATTCTTTCGTCACAAAGGCTACATGGAATTGTTGATCAAACTGCTCGTCTTCTAGTTTCTCTACAGATGGACTTGATTTTATAACATCTCCATCTTTTTCTAAAATTTCAAACACCATAAATACACGTGCAGCTTTTAATAGACAATCTTCACGTAATTTCACTGAAATTTCATAAGCATTGAAACCTTGTTCCGCAGATTGGGAAATAACCGTTTCTTCAAAGCTGTCATATTCTAAAACGCTTGCTACAGCAGGGGCTGAAGGCGCTTCAATAGTTGCCACAACCTCAGGAATTGCTTCTTCACCTAATTCGATACGTTTTAATTGTGCTACAGTAGAAGAGACATCTCGCTTTCCATCTCCACCATTCGCAATGTCCATCACCATTTCTTCTAAATGATCAACAGACTCAAAGACAACATCTAGAATTTCCGGTGATACGTGAATTTTTTCGTTACGGATTGCATCTAATACGTTCTCCATTTTATGCGTTAAATCTGCTAAATCCTCGAAGCCCATCGTTGCAGACATACCTTTTAATGTATGTGCCGAACGGAAAATTTCCCCAACAATCGCCAAATCTTCCGGATTTTTTTCTAATTCTAATAAATGTTCACTACATGCTTGTAAATGCTCTTTACTTTCTTCAATAAACATCTCTAAATATTGATTTACTTCCATAAGAGGACACCCCTTTTAAGGCAAATATTTCATTATTGTTTGTGCAATATCATCTACATCTGCAACTTCATCAACAAGCTGCGTCTCTACTGCTGCTTTTGGCATTCCATATACAATGCAAGTTTCAGCTGACTCAGCGATAGCAATTACATTGCCAGTACTTTTTAGTACCTTTAGTCCATTTGAGCCATCTTGCCCCATACCTGTCATAATCACTGCTACCTTATCAAAATCCTTCCATTGACTCACATCTTCAAACATCACATCTACAGAAGGTCGATGTCCGGATCTAGGTGGTTCATTACTATCTAGAACGATGCCAAAGGAGGTACCTACTTTTCGAAGTTTTAGATGATACCCGCCAGGAGCAATATAGGCTACTCCATTTTGGAGAATATCACCTTGCTCGGCTTCTTTTACAGTAATTTCACTCAATTGATCAAGGCGAGTCGCAAGTGATTTTGTAAACCCGGCCGGCATATGCTGGACGATTAAAATCGGTGCTTGAATTGTTTTAGGAATTTTCGTAATGACTTCTTGTAACGCTCTTGGTCCGCCAGTAGAAGTACCAATCAACACAATTTTCCTACCTATTTTATTCCACTCCACACGTGATTTTGATAGCTCTACTCTTGTTGGAGAAATATTAACAGGAGAGGCTATTTTTCCTTCATTTGGTGAATCTCTTCTTATGGTACTCACGTTTAATGCCGGTTCTTGTTGTCTTTTACTACCAGAAGGTTTCTTTAATTTTGAAATAGGTACCAATGATGCTTGTTCAACCTTGTGGACAAGTTCAGTTTGGATTTTATGTAAATCAAGAGAAATTGTTCCGCTTGGCTTAGCGACAAAATCCACTGCTCCAAATTCAATTGCTGATAAGGCATTTTCAGCACCTCGTTGTGTTGTACTAGAAAGCATCACCACAGGTACTGGACATATTGTCATTATTTCTTTTAAAGCATCAAGTCCATTCATTTCAGGCATCTCAATATCCATTGTCACAACTGTCGGCCTCAATGATTGAATTTTTTTTATCGCGTCTTTCCCATTTCGTGCAGTTCCAACTACTTCAACCTTCGAATTACCAACAAAAAAGTCACTAATTAGCTTTCTCATAAAAGCAGAATCATCAACTACCAATAGCTTGCTTTTATGTAAAAAGTCCAATTAATCACGCCCTTTCGAAAAAATACTTCTTAATTTAGTTAAGAATTTACTCGCTGACTGATCATGTGCGTGAACTTCCTCCACACGGTGTTCCATAAAACGAGCCACTATAAGTTGAAGTGTCTTCGAAATAAGTGCGTCCGGATAAGCAAGTGAAAAAGGTACTTGCTCGCGCACAGCCTTACGCACAACAGCATCCTCAGGTAATGATCCTAAAACAATAACCTCTTTGTCCAAAAAACGTTTCATGGTTTGCTTTAATCGTTCATTGGTCTCCATTCCTTCTTCCTTACTAAAAGCACGGTTACAGAGAATATAAAACTGTTTATCCATATCTCTTACATGAATATATTTCATCATCGAATAGGCGTCTGTAATAGAAGTTGGTTCAGCTGTTGAAATAACAATAATCTCATCGATTGACGTCAGTAATTCTAATGACCAGCTTGTTGCTCCTGCCCCCATATCAAATAAAATATAATCAAAGTTTTTTTGTAGTTGCTCAAATGCATGTATAAGTCGTTCAAGCAACACTTCCGACCATTCTAGGACACTCGACATACCAGAACCACCGGAAATATACTTTAAACCGTAAGGACCCTCAAATACCACTTCATCTAGTAACTTATTTCCTTCCAAGTAATCTTTTAAACTAAAAGAAACATTTTTTCCAATTAAGATATTGATATTCCCCATACCTATATCCATATCAATGATTGCAACTTTTTTCCCTCTATTTGCTAGCATAGTTGCAAAATTCATTGTGAAGTTACTTTTACCTACCCCACCTTTGCCACTTACAACAGCAATTGCTCTACCTAAATCTCCTTGCCGTTTTAGCATTTTCAAGCGTAATGTTTCAGCTTGGTCTCTCATTTTTCTTCACCTTGGAAAAACAAATTAAGCACTGCTTCTAGATTAGCTTCTTCAATATCTTCTGGTACTTCTTGACCATTCGTATAGTAAGCAAGTCCTTTATTATATTTAATCATTAAATTAATCATTGTGCCAATAGAATTTGTTTCATCTAGCTTTGTAAAAATGAATTTTTCAATTGGTAATTGCTTAAATTGCTCGATAATGTTTGCCATGTCCTTCTCTTTTGTTGTCATAGCAAGGACTAAGAAGGATTCTGCTTGATCATCAAATTTTATTAGACGTTGCAAATCATTAACATATTTTACTTCTTTATAATTTCTCCCTGCTGTATCGATAAATACTAAATCTAAATGAGCTAAACGTTGAACGGCCTGTTCAAAGTCTGTTGCATTATAGGCAATCTCGACAGGTGCCTGTAAAAGTCCTGCATATGTTTTCAATTGCTCGATTGCTGCAATTCTGTAAGTATCAGTTGTAATAAATCCTATTTTTTTCTTTTTCTCTAAAACTGCCCTAGCAGCCATTTTTGCAATAGTTGTTGTTTTGCCAACACCTGTAGGACCAAGTACATTAATATATTTTCTTTCATAGGATATTCCTCCTATCGGAAAATCCTCTAGCCTTTTACGTAATAAATTTTTTGTTATCAGCTTGCATTGTGAAAAATTAATTTCTGATGCTTCTCTAAAATGCATAAAAAGCTCATCACCAATCTCCGTGATGAGCTCTTCACTTAGCTCTTGCTGTCTTAAGTATTCAATGAAGGGGAAGAGTTCATCGGGATATTGAGCTTGGGTTGTCTTTTTATGCATAGACTGCATTAAAGATTTTAAATCTGCAATTTCCTTCCTCAATTCATCAGGTATGCCTGTGTCTTCAAGTAAAGACACATCCTGCTGCGGCTGTCCTTGGTGTATTTTGGCTTGCACAGCATGAGTAATTTCTTGTAAACTTACATTTTCTTTTTTAGGCTGTATTACTGGTACTTCGGCAGGTTTTGGAGCCAAGTCCTTTGGCTCCATTGAATCGATACCTGCCACCACCTCAAAACTTTTCTTTTTAAGAATCCCGAAAAATTTCTTTGTGATTACTACTTTTGAATTCAGAATGACAGCGTCCTCACCTAACTCAGCACGCACAAGCTTCATAGCCTCTGGTATGGAAGATGCATAATATTTTTTCATTTTCATTCTACATTCACCACTCCAACACTTTGAATTTCAACCGTAGCATCAAGTTCGTTATAGGATAGAACTGGAATTTGCGGGAAGTAACGCTCTGTTAGCTGACGCAGGTACATACGAACCGCTGGAGAGCATAATATTATAGCTGACTGCTCCATAAAGGAAACACGTTCTATTTCTGCTGCAATGGATTCCAGGACAATTTGGGAATCTTGTGGATCCATCGCCAAGTAATTACCGTGATCGGTTTGCTGAATACTATCAGCAATCATTTTCTCTACTTTACCCGAAACAGTAATAACCTTCAATGATGAACCGTCCCCAACAAATTGTGAAGTAATCTGACGCGCCAAAGATTGACGCACATACTCCGTTAATAAATCCGTATCGCTAGTTAATTTTGCATAATCAGCTAGTGTTTCAAAGATAATTGGTAGATTGCGGACAGAAACATTTTCTCGGAGTAATTTACCCAACACTTTTTGAATTTCCCCTGTTGATAATGGAGCAGGTGTCAATTCCTCTACTAAAATTGGATGTGTTTCGCGTAAATGATCGATTAGCTGCTTTGTCTCTTGTCGACCAAGCAACTCATATGCATTGGCACGGATCATTTCTGTTAGATGTGTTGAAACAACACTCGGTGGATCAACTACTGTATAGCCAAACATTTCAGCATCTTCTTTCACTTGCTCAGTTATCCATTTAGCTGGTAAGCCGAATGAAGGTTCGACTGTATCAATGCCCTCAATAGAATCATCGTCCCCTGGACTCATTGCTAAATAATGATCAAGCAACAGTTCACCGCGTGCCATTTCATTACCCTTAATTTTAATTCGATATTCATTTGGTTGTAATTGAATGTTGTCTCGAATACGTACAACAGGAATAACAATTCCTAATTCTAATGCTAACTGACGACGAATCATAATGACACGGTCTAATAAATCTCCACCTTGTGCAGCATCTACTAAAGGTATTAGACCATAGCCAAATTCAAATTCAATAGGGTCCACATTTAATAAATTCACAACATTTTCAGGGCTCTTCATACCGTCTGTTGCCACTTCTTCCTCAATTTCAAGTAATTCTTCTTCATCTTCTGGTTTCTTACGTTCCATCATATATGCACCAGCAATTAGCGAGATGCCAATTGGAAGTGTAACCCAGTTTGGAATAGGTGTAAATAACCCTAGTAATACAATTGTACCGCCCGCAACATAGAGCAGTTTTGCTTGAGCAAAGAGCTGACCCGTAATATCTTGTCCAAGACTTCCTTTAGAGGATGCACGTGTTACAACAATACCTGTCGCTGTAGAAATTAATAGCGCAGGAATTTGAGATACAATACCGTCACCAACAGTTAGCTTAGAAAAGTGAGTTGCTGCTTCTGCAAATGGAAGCTTCATCTGCACAACACCGATGATAATCCCAAATAATAGGTTGATAATAACCATTACCATAGAGGCAATGGCATCCCCTTTAACAAATTTTGTGGCACCATCCATTGCTCCGTAGAAATCCGCTTCACCCGATACTTTATCGCGTCGTTCACGTGCTTCTCGCTCAGAAATAATTCCTGCATTTAAGTCAGCATCAATACTCATTTGTTTACCAGGCATCGCATCCAGTGTGAATCGTGCTGCTACCTCAGCTACACGCTCCGCTCCTTTAGTGATAACGATAAACTGAATTAACACAAGAATTAAGAATACAACTAACCCAACAAGAACATTCCCGCCGACTACGAAATCACCAAAGGTTTCAACAACAGCACCAGCATCTCCGTTTGCCAAGATGGCACGTGTTGTTGATACACTCAGTCCGAGTCGGAATAAGGTTAACAGTAAAATAACGGAAGGAAATATTGAAAAATCTAATGCTTCCTTCATACTCATTGCTGTTAAAAGTACGATTAATCCCAATGTAATATTAATGACGATTAAGAAACTTAACATCCACGGAGGAAGAGGGATGATGAGCATCGCAACGATTAAAATAACCGCACCTAAAACCCCTATATCGCGAACTTTCATTTGTGTCCCTCCTACTTAAAACTTTAAATTTTCCGCTTAATTCGATATACATAAGCAAGCACTTCTGCCACTGCTTTGAAAAACTCTTCTGGTACTTGATCGCCAATTTCTACCTGATCATACATTGCTCGTGCTAATGGTCTATTTTCAACCATAATGACATCATGTTCTTTTGCAATCAGCTTAATCTTTTGAGCGATAAAGTCTGTCCCCTTCGCCACAACGCGTGGAGCATCCATACTATTCTCATCATATTTGAGGGCAATTGCATAGTGCGTAGGGTTTGTAATGACAACATCCGCGCTAGGAATTTCTGACATCATACGACGCATCGCCATTTCACGTTGACGCTGTTTGATTTTTGATTTAATTAGCGGGTCACCCTCACTATTTTTATATTCATCTTTAATATCTTGCTTAGACATTTTAAGATTTTTTTCGTAATCATGTTTTTGATACATCCAATCTAAAATGGATACACAAAGTAGAACGAGGGAAGCTGCAATTCCCATGATTCCTACAAGCTTGCCCACTGTAATCAGTGTAATTCCAGGGCTTTTAAAGGATAATGCCAAAACCTCTGGCAAATTCGTCCATACAATAATGGTCGTAACGCCACCAATAAAACCAATCTTTAATACGGATTTAATCAGCTCTACAATGGCCTTAACTGAAAATATTTTTTTTAATCCCTTGATTGGATCCATCTTCGTTAAATCAAATTTCATTGGCTCTAAAGTAAATAAAAAACCGAATTGTAAAAAGTTACCCGCTAAGGCTCCTACAAAGGCTATTGCCATTATTGGAACAACAATAAAAGCCATTTGTACTAAAGTTTCTGTAAAAAGGCGTATGACACTATCAATTGTAAGTGTTTCTACGCGTATATTATGGATAAAGGTTTGTCTAAAAAAAGCCAATAAATCGTCTCGCATTGAGCCTGCGAAGAAGAATAAAAAGATAAAGACCATGAGCATGACAATAGCACTGGAAATATCCTGACTTTTAACAACCTGACCCTTTTTACGAGCATCTTGGCGTTTTTTAGGTGTTGCCTTCTCCGTCTTTTCTCCGGAAAAATATTGTAAATCTAAGTCTAGTAGTAGCTTCATTTTACCCACCACCTAAAATTGCCATAAAATCTCGCATTGCATAGATCATGATACTAATCAACTTTTGGATAACCTGAATCATAACAGCCATCATTGTAAATAACACTAAAAAACTAACACCAATTTTAATAGCAAAGCCGACTACAAAAATGTTTAACTGTGGGACTGTTTTAGCGGTAATACCGAGCGATAAATCAACTAAAAACAATGTTGCGACTACAGGTGCAGCCATTTGAAAGGCAATGGCAAAAACAGCCGTAAATGTTGTAATAATAAATGTAATATAATTGTCACTCGAGAAATGAGGAAATCCTTGGTCTATTGGTAAAAATTGATAACTATAATAGATGCCATCAAGAATCATATGATGTCCATTAATCGCTAATAGTAAGAGCATTGCTAACATATTAAAAAATTGCCCAATTAAAGGACTTTGTGCCCCCGTTTGCGGGTCAATAATATTGGCGATAGCAAACCCCATTTGAAAATCAATAAAGCTTCCGGCTATTTGAATTGCCGACATGATGATATAGCCAACAAGTCCGAGTAACAGTCCAATGAGGGCTTCTTTCATCACTAACAGTATGTAATCACCATTAAAGGCAAATGGCTCAACGTCTATCGTATAATACATCATCCAAGCTAAAACGAGTGCGAGAGTTATTTTGACTTGTGACGGAATCGTTCTGTACGAGAAGAAAGGAACCGTAACAAAAAATGCCGATACACGTACAAGTACTAACAAGAAAACCGTGAAGTGCGGAATTAATTCATTCATCTACTCACCCTATATAACGCGTTAAATTCTCAAAAATATCTCTCGCATAGCTTGTCACCTGGGATAACATCCATGGTCCGAAAAAAACTATGGCTACTAATACAGCGATAATTTTTGGAACAAATGCTAATGTTTGCTCTTGAATCGAAGTTGTTGCCTGAAAAATACTAACCGCTAAACCAGTGATTAAAGCAACTAATAGTAGCGGACCGCTTGTTAGAAGGATAATCATAATGGCACGCTCTGCAATTGAAATAACCAATTCACCTGTCATACTGTATCATCCCCTAAAAACTTTGTAGTAATGATTTCATCACGAGATACCAGCCATCAACGAGAACAAATAATAAAATCTTAAACGGTAATGAAATCATAACTGGCGGTAACATCATCATCCCCATCGACATGAGCGTACTTGCAACTATCATATCGATAACTAGGAATGGAATAAAAATCATAAAACCAATTTGAAAAGCGGTTTTAATCTCACTTAATGCAAATGCAGGAACAAGCATAGTTAGCGGAATTTCTTCCACTGATGCTGGTTTTTCTGCTTGATTGTATGTTAAAAATAAGTCAAGATCCTTTTGCCTTGTATGTTTACTCATAAATTCCTTAAAAGGCACACTGGCACGATCATAAGCTTCCTCAAGTCCGATTTCTTCAGAAAATAAGGGCTGCAATGCCTCTTTGTTAACCTCTTGGAACGTCGGAGCCATGATAAAGAAAGTTAAAAATAAAGAAAGACCAACAATGACTTGGTTTGGCGGCATTTGCTGTGTCGCCAACGCCGTTCGAACAAATGATAAAACAATAACAATTCGTGTAAACGAAGTCATCAAAATTAATATACTTGGTGCCAGTGAGAGAACCGTTAACAGTAAAAGGAGCTTCACAGCATTGGAGACATTTGTCGGGTCGCTGTTGGACAAAATACTGATTGCATCATTCATTTATCATCATTCTCCTTTTGCTTCCATCTCTCCAGTTCTTCACTACGCTCCTGTTTAATTTCGGATATCTTTTTTTCAAATAGCTCACCAAATGAATCTTTCCCTTGCTCTGTGGATGAGCTCCCAATATTTTTTCTCTTAAGCTTTGAAAATACTTCTGCAATATACGGTGATGATGCTGCAAGTTCTTGTCGTTCATTATAGAGTGCTAAAAGTGTTGCGACTTCTTCAGGATCAGTAATTTCACGTAACAGTTGAACATCCTCACCGACCCCTACTAAATAGAGTGTTTTCCCTACTTGTAATAACTGCACTGACTTTTGTGCACCTAACGATAAACCGCCTAAATTTTGTACCAATTGATTACGTTGAAAGTTTAAATTTCTTTTATTTAAAAACTTCATTAGCCCATAAAATAAAGCTACAACAAAAATAAGCGCCAAAACCATTTTTATGTATTCCCATGCAGATATATTTCCAGCCGCTGATACATCTGTATTTTGTGGAGCAGCTGGATCTATATCTTCTTTACATGCTTCTGTTTTATTGATGCAATCATCAACACTTCCTGTGTTAGATTCAGCAGATACAGAAGCAGGTGTAGGGTACAAAAACAGGAAGGATACAAGAAATGCGAAAATCATCGTTAGACGAAATGATTTTAACATTTGCATGCTATCATCCTAGAGCTTTTTGAATCGCTTCAATTACACGATCAGCTTGGAAAGGCTTGACGATAAAGTCTTTCGCACCTGCCTGAATTGCATCGATTACCATCGCTTGTTGTCCCATTGCTGAACACATGATTACAGTTGCACTTGGATCAGAGCCCTTAATCGCTTTAAGAGCAGCAATGCCGTCCATTTCAGGCATTGTAATATCCATTGTTACTAAGTCTGGCTTCAGTTCATTGTACTTTTCGACAGCTTGTAAACCATCGGCTGCCTCTCCAACCACTTCAAATCCATTTTTCGATAAAATATCCTTGATCATCATGCGCATAAATGCAGCGTCGTCTACAATCAAAATTCTTTTAGACATGGTTAACTCCTCCAATTGAAACTATCTTAAATTATTTAAACGCTCTGCTTGACTTAAAACATCTGTAATGCGGACACCGAAGTTTTCATCAATAACAACGACTTCACCTTTAGCGATTAAACGGCTATTTACTAAAATATCAACTGGTTCACCAGCTAATTTATCTAGTTCAATAATCGAACCACTAGATAGTTCTAATATCTCTTTTACAGAACGTTTCGTACGTCCTAACTCTACAGTAACTTGCAATGGAATATCAAGTAGCATATTTAAATTTCTAGCTTCAGATTGCGAGATTACATCCGTATCAAAACTAGCAAACTGCGCTTGTTGAACATTGACAGGCTGAACAGGTCTTGCTGCGTAAGGGATCTGTTGCTGCTCTTGATACATTGGTTGCTGTTGTACTGGCGCCTCCTGCTGTTGATAAGCTGGCTGTGCTGGTGGTGGCGTCGCAGGAGCTTGTGGTTGCACTGGCTGTGGTGCTACTGGTGCTTCAGGTGCAATCGTTGCAGCTACCGGTTCTTCTATTGTTTGTGTTTCTCCTAAAAGTGACTTAACAATATTTTGACTAAATTTAAGCGGTAATAATTGCATTAAATTTGAATCAATTAAATTACCAATACGTAATCTAAAGGATACTTTTACAAGCAAATCGTCTTCTGGAATATTTTCTCGTCCTTCATTTTGAGAAATATTCATCAAATCAATTGTTGGTGGAGATATATCTACTTTTTTGTTGAATACAGTCGACATGGACGTGGCTGCTGAACCCATCATTTGGTTCATGGCCTCTTGAACAGCGCTTAACTGAATCTCACCTAAATCTGGCTTCGGATTTAATCCATCTCCACCTAACATTAAATCAGCAATAATCGCTGCGTCAGATTGTTTAATAACAAGTAAATTCATACCTGTTAAGCCAATTGTATATTCAACTTGGACTGCCACATAAGGGTGAGGAAACTCCTCTTCTAACTTATTGCGGTTAATCATCGAAATACTTGGGGTAGTAATATCTACTTTTTGACCTAATAACGCTGAAAGTGCTGTGGCAGAGCTACCAAAAGATATATTACCTACCTCACCTAATGCATCTTGGGCAAACGAATCGAGATAATCCTCTACTCGTATATCGTTCATATCATCATTTGTAGAAGCTTCAGTGCCGCTGTTTTTATCTTCCAACGTTTCGCCCCTTAATAACGCTTCAATTTCTTCTTGGGAGAGCATTTCATCACTCATCTTCGTCTCCTCCTTTCAAAGGGTCGATAATTTGGATTGCTAATTTTTTGCCTTGCTTACCTGGTTGAACAGTAAATTTCGGTAGTGTACCTACTTTTAACATTAAAGGATTTTCGATTTTTTGATCTAGTTGTATAACATCCCCAACTTGCATTGTCAGGAAATCCTCAATCGTGATATCTGTATTACCTAATTCAACGGTAAGTGGTAATTGCGCTTGTTTAACGCGCGTTTCAAGCATTTTTGTTTGTTCTGGAGACATCTCTTTCGTATTTGTTTGCATCCAGTAACGAACAGAAAGATTTGGAACAATAGGTTCCAGTACGACATGCGGAATACAAATATTAATCATGCCACTTGTTTCACCGATAATCGTATTTAAAGAAATGACAACAACTGTTTCATTAGGTGAAATCATTTGTAAAAATTGAGGATTCACCTCAAGCTCCACTAAAATTGGATCAATTTCCGCAACATTTTCCCACGCTTCACGTAAATTATCAAATGAACGTTCGAATAGGTTTGTCATAATTTTCGTTTCAATTTCTGTTAAATTATCTACATTACTATGACTTGATCCACTACCGCCCATTAAACGATCTAGCATGGAGTAGGCAATGTTCGGATTTATTTCCATCAATATATTACCATCTAATGGTGGCACTTCAAACACATTAATGAGTGTCATATTCGGAATCGAACGTACAAACTCTTCAAATGGTATTTGGTCCACTGATGCAACCGTTATCTGCACATAGCTTCTTAGCTGTGCAGAAAAGAAGGTTGTCAGTAGTCGTGCAAAATTTTCATGTATTCGGGTCAAACTTCGGATTTGATCTTTTGAGAATCGCAGAGCTCGTTTAAAATCATAGACCTTAACCTTACGCCCCTCATCCTCTTTCTTTATGTCGTCCGCTGACATTTCCCCAGTTGATATTGCGGAAAGCAGCGCATCTATCTCGGATTGAGATAACACATCTCCTGCCATTTGCCCACCTCCATTTCAAGCAGTTTTTCGTTTTATGAAGTGATAAAGGAGGTGAAATAAATCTCCTGAACTTCTCCCTCTTGCATCAATTCATTTATTCGTGTTTTTAATGATTTTTGGAAAACTTGTTTACCTTGCTTACCTTCTAAATCCTTTTGCTCCATTTCGGAAAGCTCCTGAATAACAATATTTTTCACTTGGAATGTACGTTTCGTTAATTCTTCTGCTGCATCTTTACTGGATGTTTGAATTGTTAACGAAAAACGTACGACTCTGTTATCAGCGAGATTTGTCGTTATTTCCGGAACCTCTACAGAAGCTTTTACGATGTCATCAATCGATGGTTCAAGTGATCCAGCTGGCTTATTAAATTGGGTTAGCAATACAACCGCAATCCCCCCGATAAGTATGATTGCTACTAGTACGATAATAATCATCGTCAAAATTTTGTTATTCTTCATCTTCTTCACCTCGTAGATGCGGGTTTGATAGTATTTGTATATTTTTATAAAAGGCATTTACCTTTTGTCGCACCTCATCTTCACTCTGTAAAACAATGATTTTGGTTCCAGTCGTTAATGTTATAGTCGTATCTGGAAAAGATTCGACCGTTTCTATGTATAAAGCATTCAATGTAAATGCTTTGCCATTTAGACGTGTTAGTTCAATCATTGAAATAGGGCCGGGTCTAGCGTGAGAGCCGGCCCGACCCTCCCTCATATGAAATTATGTTTTGATAACCTGAATGCTTTATTCATATTCTAGTAATATATGCATTACCAGGTATTCATATAAAGCATAAAACACTAAAATTATTTTAACCTATCGTTTTAAGTTTACTAGCTCTTGAAGTACTTCATCAGATGTTGTGATGATACGAGTATTTGCTTGGAAACCACGTTGTGCCACAATCATCTCAGTAAATTCTTCTGATAAATCAACGTTAGACATTTCTACAGCCCCAGGAGCCACTTTCCCCATCCCTGCTACAGTTGCTACTTGTGCATAAGCGGCACCAGAGTTTGCTGTTTGTTGATAATAGTTACCACCAACCTTAGCAAGACCCCCCGCATTCGGGAATTTAGCCATAATCATCTGTCCTGCCCATTTACGTTGACCGTTTAAGTCCGTATATTCAATCGTACCATTAGGCCCTACACTAATCTCTTTAGCCGTTGTTGGAATACGAATTGGTCCTACAGTACCAGCAGCAGGTGTTAATTCACCATCTTCATTAAATAAGTTAGCACCTTCATCCCCTGAAGCGATTGGTGCATCATCAGGATTTATGCCATCATCATCAGCTTCCATAACAATATCATTCCCAGCAGATACACCCACTAAGTATTTACCATCAGCATTAACTAAGTAGCCATTACTATCCATGTAGAAAATACCGTTTCGAGTAAATAAAGTGTTGTTGAAGCCTTCTTCATCAATAAAACCACTGTCTGGGTCTGGGGCACCATTTGCATCAGCTACCATAAAGAAGCCATCCCCTTCAATTGCGAAGTCAAGTGCACGTCCTGTACCTTGTATAGAACCACCACCATGAATCGTATCAATGGCAGCTAATTGAGAACCCAATCCTACTTGTTGAGGGTTAACTCCTCCACGTGTAGCAGTTGCAGCAGATGCACCTGCTTGTGTTTGAGACATTAAATCTTTGAAATTAACACGACCTTTTTTAAAGCCAACCGTATTAACATTGGCAATATTATTACCAACCACATCTAGTTTAGTTTGAAAGTTTTTAAGACCTGAAATACCTGAATACATAGAACGTAACATAAATGCCGTTCTCCCTTCATTTTAAATTGTGTGCGTCTATCATTCAGCACACTAGGCTTCCAATTAAGGTCCAGCCATTAAAGCACAATGGTGCCATCAATATTTGTAAATAATTGTTGCCTTGCCTCCGTGCGATCCATTGCTGTAATGACAGTAGCATTTTTAGCACTGACAATTAAAGCCGCTTGATCCATCAAGACTAATGGTTGTTTGACACCTTTTGAATGTGCCTCAAATACCTTGTCTGATACAACCTGCCATTCCTGATCAGAAATCGCTATTTTACGCTCCATAATACGTTCTTGCGCATGTTTGCTCACTTTTAGTTCTTGTTGTTTGGTAGCCTCCTGTAAATGAGCTTGGAACGATTGCTGTGATTTTATTGGCGAGGGCTGTGCTTGGCGAATAGATGGATGCAATGGTACACGATGAATTGAAAATTTATCCATCATTATTCTCCACCTTTATTCGCTTATTACTGTAAAATCCTTATCTGTTAACCTTTTCTCATTGTCTAATATATATTGTATAACGCCATCTTTATTTGAAACAGAAACGATACGTCCTTGCAGTTCTTGTTCGCCATCTTTATAAGTAACATTTTTACCAATCAACTTGCTTGCTTGTACAAGTGGCGATTCTGTAACTGAACCGTTACTGTTTGAATCCGTTGCAGAACCACTTAAAACGGCTGAAATATTACCTGGTGTTATTTCTTTGCCATCCGCTAATACAAATACAACACTGCCATCTACAAATTTCAGGGATTGGATAACACCGGTTCCTTCATTGACAATAGGTTTTTTATCTTCATCTACCTTGTCAGTTAACTCGTGCCATTTGACTTCCTTACCAATAAAGGTTGAATAATTCATCATCTGTGTTTGTTGCTGCGAGGCAAGTAATGACTCCATTGCTTTCGTCATATTTTGCATTTGCTCTAATGAAGAAAACTGTGCCATCTGTGAGATAAACTCTCGGTCATCCATTGGATTCGTTGGATCTTGATGTTGTAATTGTGTAATCAGTAATTTTAGAAATGCATCCTTGCCAAGTTCACTATTTCCTGTTTGTCTTGTTGGTTTTTTATAATTAGAATAATATAAATCATCCGTTATTGACATTGATGAGTTTTCAGTTTTTGTTGTTGCATCTGCCATGCTTACACCTCCTCACTTATTAAATAGTCATTAAAGGACTTGCCTTCATCGTCATCTTCGGTGCTTTGCTCCTGCTCTTCTTGCTGTTGCTGCTTAAAGAAATTGCTAAAGAAGCTTTGATCTCTTTGTTGACGGTCTGCATCTTGTAGGGATTGAGCAATATCTAGACGTTCAATTTGGATATTCTGCTGAACAAATGCTTGCTTTAACTGATGTGCTTGACTATCCAGTAATTCACGTCCATGTGCTGTTGAAGCAAGTAGTCGAGCTGTAAGAACTCCATCATTTTGCACTAGTTCAATCCGAATTGTTCCTAAATTCTCAGGATACAATTTTAATGTTAAACGTGTAATTCCCTGTACATTGGAAATTTGTGCTTTATTCATGATAGCTTGCATCTCTTTTAATAATGCCTCGGATTGTGCAGGTTTTGCTGCTGGCAACGTCACTTGGAATGTATCAGCTTTTGTTTGAACTGTATTAGCCGTTACCATTTCATTGGCGCTTGTGTCAGTCTGCTTTGTTACCTGAACCTGCTGAACCACATGTTGAAAGCCCTGCAATGGAAGAGTTACAGTTGTTTTTGTTGTTACCTGTGGTGTAGTTTGAATCGTCTCTACATTCGTTTGTAGCACTGTTAAAAGGCTTTTAACATTTGTTAGTAAATTTTCTTGTGGAGCTGTTAAATCTGTTTTTTGTCCAACTAATTGTGCTAATTTTAAAACTTGAAGTAATTGTGTGGCCTCTTTTGGTGTAACCTGTCCCTCACCCTGTAAAGCAGTAACTACTTGTGCCTGTAGTACAGGTGCCTGAACATCTACTAATGCTAATAGCTCCCAAACATCCTTTGCTTCTTTATCCTCACCTAGCAACTTCTGTACTAATTTTTGAAGCTGTTCAGAATCAATGCCTAATGCACCCATTAAATTCTCAAGATTGAGCATTTCATCCATTGCAACAGCTTTACCATCTTCACCAATTTGAAGCATTAACAGACCATCATCATGTGGAATATCTAGTAAGTCAAGTACTTCCTCAATTGATTCAGCGTTTAGAACAGCTGCTAATTGATTAATCTCACCTGCTGCTGTTTGTTGTGCAGGCTGAGTTGTTTGATTTGAAGCAGACATAATTTGTCCAAAAACTGATCCAAATGCAGATAGATTATCATTCTTTGAACCTCCACTAGCTTTAACATCAGAACCACTGTTTGTAGCAGTAGCCGCTGTTTTAGGTGGCATTGCTTTGGATATCATTTGCATCATTGCTACATCCATCTTTTTTCACCTCCTTTCATGTTTTATTGTTTAGCCATCATTTCCGTATATTTAGCTGCATTCTCAGGGCTCATTTTTTCTAAAATAGCTGCTAATTTATCTGGCTTTAAATTTGTTAAAATACGAAGCGCTTCAGCATCACTCATTTTGATTAATACTGGTGCTGCAGCTTTAGGAGACATTTTATCGAATGTTATTAAAATATCATTAAAATCTCGCTTCGAATCATTTTGTTCTCTATTTAGTTTTTCAATTTCAAATTGGAGCTGTTCTTTTTCTGTCAATAATTTTTCCTTTTCAGTCGCTGTAGTATCCAATTTCTTTTGTAACTGTGCAATTTCAGCTTCTTTTTCTTTTATTTCAGCTTGTAGATTTACAAGTTTTGAATCGTTGTTAACGACTGCATCTTTTGCCTGCTGTTCTTCTGAAGGAACAAATGGCAAGCTTTCAAAAGCTTTCTTTCCTAAATCAAAGACATTCGTATTCATTAGCGTTGCTACAACAAGTAACACGGCTACCACAAACATAATAGGTATGACAAACCAGGTGAAAAACTTTCGAAAGCCTCCTGATTTACGCTTTGGTTGTTGCTCTGCTAATTCCATTGAAAGTCGATTTTCCTTTTTCGCCATGAAATCACCTGATTTCTCTCTTGTTATACGTAAGGGTTGAAATTTCGTCTAAGAAAATACCTTCAATCCGATCTTGCTCTTGCTGGAATAACTTAAAATCCTTTTCTCGCATTTTTTCAAATTTACGTACTTCCAAGTTTTTTTCTAACAGTTTTTCTTCGTACCAATTCATTTTTGAACGTGCTTGCACTACCTTTTGTTGTACATCTACAATTGTTTTTTCGAGGCTATCAATAAATCTCGCATAATGATGAATCTCCTCTATAGATGAGCCAACAGCTAAGCGCTCTTGTTGAAAGTCAATTAAATCCTCTTTCTTTTTCAACAGCTCATACAGCCTAGTTGCTATTTCTTCAAAAGAACGAACAGAATCTTTATAAGCTATTTCCGTTTCATTTTTTTCTTGTTCACGAATGGTTAACACTTTTTCAAAACGATATATATAATTCACCATTTATTTCCCTCCACCGTTCGATAATGTAATTAACTCATTCATACTTTCAAGAAGTGTCACTTTATCTAAATAGCCTTGCTTAAGGTAAGCCGTAATTAGAGGCTCATAGTATATAGCCTCATCTATTTCTTGTGAGGTACCACGTTTATATGCACCGATATTGATTAAATCCTCTGACTTGTCATATGTATAATAAAGCTCCCTTAATCGTTCCGCTGCCTTTTTATGCTCTGGCTCTGCCACATGATTCATCAAACGGCTAACGCTTTTTAATACATTGATTGCAGGATATTGACCTTTATTGGCAAGGTTCCGATCAAGAACAATATGACCATCTAAAATTCCTCGTACAGTATCTGCAATTGGCTCATTCATATCGTCCCCATCTACTAATACTGTGTAGAAGGCTGTAATAGAACCATTTTCATTCGTTCCTGTCCGCTCTAATAGTTTAGGTAAAATGGCAAACACTGATGGCGTATAGCCTTTTTGAGCTGGTGGTTCGCCCGTTGCAAGCCCAATCTCACGCTGTGCCATCGCAACACGAGTGACGGAGTCCATCATCAACATTACATTCAAACCACGGTTTCTAAAATACTCTGCAATAGCCGTTGCGGTAAAGGCGCCTTTAATACGCATGAGTGCGGGTTGGTCAGATGTGGCAGCAACAACGATTGAACGTTTTAACCCTTCAGATCCTAAGTCACGTTCTATAAACTCACGTACTTCACGACCACGTTCTCCGATTAGTGCAATAACATTTAAATCAGCTTGTGTATTTCGAGCAATCATACCAAGCAAGGTACTTTTCCCCACGCCTGATCCAGCAAAAATACCCACACGCTGACCATTTCCGACTGTTAACATACCATCTATTGCCTTTACGCCCACTTCAAGTCTTTCATTTATCGGTGGACGTGTCAGAGGATTTGGTGGATCCTGCTCAGTTGGAACTGATAATAATCCCTTTGGTAACACTGTTCCATCGATAGGATTCCCCATCGAATCTAATACTTTACCTATCAGCTCGGGTCCTACTTTTACTTCAAGTGGTGCCCCAGTCCCTTCAACTAAGCATCCAATTGAAATTTCTCGCAGAGAGGTAAAAGGCATTAAGATGACTATTTCATCCTTAAAACCAACCACCTCTGCTAGTATAATTTGATGACCATTTTTTGAAGTTTCCACATGAATTTTACAAACATCACCAATGGAACTATCTGGACCTTGCGACTCAATCATTAAGCCGACAACTCGAGTAACTCTACCAAACTTTTTAAAGGTTGATATATGAGGAATTTGTTCGATTAATTGAGCCGTTTTCATCTAGATCATTCCTTACTTTCTAATATTTCATAAAGTTTTAATCTTAATTCATTCAATTGCTCATCAATGCTAACAACAATTCGGCCATGATTTGTTTCAATAAAGCAATCCGTTTCATGTTCTAAATCTTCATTAACAAAAATCATGAATGGGACATCAGTTGGGAACATTTCAGCTAATTCATCACGATTAGCAGTAATTAATGCATAATAGGTTGGTGAAACATAAATTTTTATTTCTTTCATTTCTCTTGCTTCTTTAAGTCCTCTGCGAACGATAGAAACAAATAGTTCATTTTCACGCTCCAAGGATGCATCAATAATTCGTTCTGCTGCTGTTAAGCCCAGCTCTAATATGACTTCTTCTTGATCCTCAATATATTTCCTTGCATTTTCCTTTGCATGGATGATAACCTCATTGGCCGTTTGGAGGGATTGCATCATCGCTTCATTGGCTTTGTTCGTCCCATCCTCATACCCCTGACCAAATCCTTCATCATAAGCCTCTTGCACACGATTAGGACGTTCTTCTTCCCAGTTACGCTTTAGATGCTCAATTTCCTGAAAGAACATTTGCTTCTCCTGTTCAAAAGCTTCACGTTCTGCCTGCAATTCGGCTCTCGCCTCTGCTAATATACGGTCTCGCTCTTCAAGAATTTCTTCAATCGTAATTTGTTTCTGTAATGGTGTTTCTTCCCCTTCAATTTCGGGTATTTCAAACATATCACGAATTTTTATCGTTTTAACATTATCGCCATTGGACTCTGTATAGATAGAACGGATGATTCTAGACAATGACGTCATCTCCTCCACCACGTGCAATAATAATCTCACCAGCATCCTCTAAGCGACGAATTACCGCAACAATTCGAGATTGTGCTTCCTCTACATCACGTAAACGTACAGGTCCCATAATTTCCATTTCTTCTTTAAAGGTTTCAGCCATACGTTGTGACATATTGCGGAAAATAATATCCTTGACTTCTTCGCTTGAAACTTTCATGGATAGTAATAAGTCTTCATTTTCACAATCACGAATAACACGCTGAATCGAACGATTGTCGAGTGTAACAATATCCTCGAATACAAACATGCGTTTTTTGATTTCCTCTGCAAGCTCTGGATCTTGAATTTCGAGTGCATCCAAAATCGTTTTTTCTGTTTGTCGATCTACACCGTTTAATACTTCAACGACTGCATCAATACCGCCAGTCTCTGTGTAATCTTGTGTAACCGTTGACGATAATTTACGCTCTAAGACAGACTCAATTTCGCTAATAACTTCTGGCGATGTTGATTCCATGACTGCTATACGTTTGGCAATATCAGCCTGTACTTCTTGTGGTAATGAAGATAGAATCACACCAGCTTGCCCTGCTTCTAAATAAGATAGAATAAGGGCAATCGTTTGTGGATGCTCATTTTGGATAAAGTTAAAAATTTGTGCAGGATCAGCTCTACGCGCAAAGTCAAATGGACGCACCTGTAATGAAGATGTTAGACGATTAATAATTGTTTGTGCTTGTTCAACACCAAGTGCTTTCTCCAATACTGTTTTTGCATAGCCAATACCGCCTTGTGTAATATAGTCTTGTGCAAGAGCAATATTATGAAATTCCTCTATAATCTCCTCTTTAACGTTTGCTTCTACCTTTTTAACACTTGAAATTTCTAATGTTAAGCGTTCAATTTCTTCCTCTGTTAAATGTTTATAGACAGAAGCTGAAACCTCAGGCCCCAACGAAATTAACAAGAGAGCGGCCTTTTGTTTTCCGGTTAATTCCTTATCTTTCTTGGACACAGCCGAACCTCTTAGTTAGTCTTCAGCAATCCAACTACGCAGTAACTTTGCAAAATCGTCTGGCTTTTCTTTTGCCATTTTTTCAAGCTGCTTACGACGCATTGTAGCTTCCGTTTCAATTTCTTCATTTATATCATCAATCATTAGTTCTTCTTGTTCTTCTAGGATGCTAAGTTCCTCTTCTTCCTTCGCACGTTTACGTGAGCGGATAATGAAGAATGCCAGCAATAGTATAACAGCTAATAGGATACCGCCAATGACCCAAACCCACCATGGAATAACAGGCGTTTCTTCAGCCACATCTGTTGCTTTCCCATTTAAAGGTTGTACTGAAACAGCCACTTTTTCATTAATTTGCTCTTGAGTAAGCTCTGCTGCAACATCCTTAGAAATCGTTGTACGAACAATAGTGCTTAAAATTTTCTCAATATCTTCTCGAACCCCATCAGGTAATGAAGCTGCATCTGTCGCTGTTGGTGGCTCTACAATTACTTGGATACCAATATCTTGAATTTTATAAGGTGCCTCTTGAATATCTTTACGGATACGGTTTACGTCATTATTAATCGTTTCCTCTGTACGTTCATAATCCCCGTTCCCCATCGCACCTTCATTATAAGTTGTGAAGTTATCTGTTGTTGTTTCTGCTTCAGGTGTACCAGTGGCTGCAGCTCCAGTACCAGAATATTGTTCTGTAATGCGCTGTGCACTAATAGCAATTCCAGCCATATTTTCTTCATCAACTGGCGAAACTAGATTTTCTTCACGATTTTCTTTTTTGAAATCAATGTCTGTTGTTACAGAAACAATGACTTTATCCTGCCCCATCAGTGTACCAAGCATATTTTGCACTTGACGCTGAAGATCACGCTCCACCAATTTCTTTGCCTGTAATTGACCTTCAGCTGTTGTTGTGGAAGCTCCATCAGCAGTGGCAGCATTCAAATCAAAGTACTCAGAAAATTGGTTGGAAATTACAATATTATCCGTATTTAAGTTCGGAACACTTTTTGCTACTAAATTATACATTGTTGAAATTTGCTGCTCTGTAAATTTATAACCTGGATCAGTATTCAAAACAATAGATGCAGTGGCTTCTTCTAAGTTAGCTTCTTTTAAGAATACTCCCTTTTCAGGTACATTTATCATCACTTTTGCATCTTTTACACCCTCAAGATTTTTAATGAGCTTAGCAATCTCTGTTTCAGTTGCTGCCTTTTTCAATAGATTAAACTCATTATCTGTCATACCAAATCCAGAGCTGTTCGCAAATGAATAATCAATTGTACCTGTTTGCGGATATCCCTCTGAAGCTAATTGTACTAATAGGGAATCCACTTGTTCCTCCGGGACTAAAATCGATGTTCCACCTGGGGCAATTTCATATTTGACCCCTTGAGAATCCAACGCTTCTTTTACTTGCCCGATTTCTCTTGTCGATAAATCTTTGTAGAGAGGTACGTATGTAGTCTTTGTAGCAAAAATTGTAATAACTGCCGCTAGTGCTATTACTCCGATGACGGATCCAATCATTACAATCTTTTGTTTTTTACTACGACTTGTCCAAAATTGGCTGGTGTCGTTTTTTATTTTCGTCAATCGTTCATTCATTATGAATCCTCCGGTTATAGTGAATAACCTAACCATCAATAATTCGCGAAAACAGTGATATCCCCATAAACAAGCTTTTTGGGGATATAATCTTTATCAAACTGTTCAACTAGTCGATAAAGCTAGACACTCATTCGCATTATTTCTTGGTAAGCTTCAATCACCTTATTGCGAACTTCAATTGTTGCATTTAATGTAATGCTTGCTTTTTGTGATGCAATCATCACCTCATGCAACTCTACATCTCCACCAGTAATTAGCTTTTGTGTAAAATTATCAGAAGTAATTTGCTGATCATTCACTTTTGCTATTGCTTCTTTTAAAGAGTTCGCAAAGTTTTGCTGTGCTTCATAAGGTGTCGTCTGGAGTTTATTTGTTTGATTTACAACCTGGGTTGGTGTCATTAGTGAAACGGACGAAATTGTCATTATGTATCTTCCTTTCTTCTTAGTTATTTACCAATCTCTAAAGCCTTTGTCAGCATAGATTTATTTGCATTAAATACAGTTACGTTTGCCTCATAAGAACGAGTAGCTGACATTAAATCTACCATTTCCCTTAATGGATCCACATTTGGCATGTTTACATAGCCATCTGCGTTTGCATCTGGATGAGTTGGATCATACACAAGTTTGAAAGGTGTTTCTCTATCTTCTTTTATTTGTGTTACTTTTACGCCGTTGCCGACGCCGCTTTTTGCGTTTTTGCCTAGAGCAACATTGAAAAATTTTGAAAACTGACCCTCTTGAGCTGTAAATGTTACTGACTTACGGCGGTAGGGCTCCCACTCTCCATTTACTTGTCTAGCACGCGTAGAATCCATATTAGCCATATTCGAAGAAATGACATCCATTCGTAAACGCTGTGCTGTTAAAGCTGAGGCAGTGGTATTCATTCCATAAAAAATAGACATTTATTACTTACCTCCTTTTATAACAGTATTTAATGTATTTAATTTACCATTAACACGGTCAATTAAAGCATTATAATAAATTTGATTTTCTGCTAATTTCGCCTGTTCAGCATCCATATCAACACCATTACCATTATTTCGATATCGTAGGCCATCAATATTATTCACACCAGGTGTAGATTGATGAATCGAAAAATCATAATGTCTGCTATCGGTACGATATGCTGAAATTGATATTTGTTTTTCTTCTTCTAACATATCCTTAAAGCTAACACTTTTCGCCTTATAATTCGGCGTATCAACATTTGCAATATTATTGGCAATTGTTTTATGATTTAAAGTTGCATAGGAAAGTCCGTTTTCCAGGCTACTAATAGTTCCTCCAAATAAGTTCAAAACCATTCACCTCATTTTTATTTCAATTCTATGTATTTCTTAATTTATCCAATAATACAATTGTAATTAAGATGATACGTAGTGTCTATTGTCTTTTGTCATTTTTTAATAGTAGATACGCCCTATTTTTTCTTGCCGTTAACCGTAACAAAACTCCCGAACCCCTTGATCCATCTACCTTCAAAGAGTTTCAAGTTACTTCTAGTTATTTTACACTATTTCGACAGTGTTTACGGTTTCAGTATTGAATATTTCCTTTTTTTCGCTTTTTCGTCATTGACTTAGAACCAAATTCCAAGTCCATTTTTACTATGTCAATCACTAAATAGAATGGATTAAACAGCTTAGTTGCAATATGACAAATAAATTAAAACCAGCCTTTATTTTTATACTATTAGTAACAAAAAAGTGTCAATGTTATGAAGATATATATATTGCCTTTTGAAAATATCAAACAGCATTCAATTTTGGATACATTCCTAATTTGCTCGATGCCCCGTCAGGAAAACGAAAATTACCCACATTTAAAAGGCAAAACCTTTCACAAAGATTAATTTAATTGTTATTTACGCCCCAGCGCAATTGTGTTTGGATTTTTCCAAGCTAGCTCGAAAAGGTCCCCTTTATTATCTGCTGAGATATGAAAGAATCTTGGGCTACCTATAGAGGATGAAGGAAGTATTGTGCGCAATCATCGCTACTAGTATTTCTTAAAATTTCAAAAGGTATCTGGAAAACTACTCCAGATACCTTTTACAGTTCCTAAAAAAACGCAAGGAAATTTTAGCTTATTTCATTTTAATTTCTGCTAATGCATTTAGAAACTTATCATTTAGCACTTTAATATAAGTACCTTTCATCCCTAGAGAGCGAGATTCGATAACACCTGCTGATTCTAGTTTACGTAATGCATTTACAATCACTGAACGTGTAATTCCTACTCGGTCTGCAATTTTAGAAGCAACTAGTAACCCTTCGTTACCATCAAGTTCTTCAAAGATGTGTTCAATGGCTTCTAGCTCACTGTAAGAAAGTGAATTAATCGCCATTTGTACAACTGCTCGACTACGAGCTTCTTCTTCAATTTCTTCTGATTTCTCACGTAAAATTTCCATGCCAACTACTGTTGCACCATATTCAGCTAAAATTAAATCATCATCCTCAAATTGTGCAGATAAACGTGCAAGAATTAATGTTCCAAGGCGTTCTCCACCACCAACGATTGGCACAATAGTTGTTAGCGCATTTTGGAATAACTCTTTATTTTCTACTGGGAAAGCAGTATGCTCATTATTTATATCTAGATTTGATGATGTTTCTGAAATTGTAAACAAGCTATGTGTATACTCTTCAGGGAATTGACGCTCTTCAAACATCTTCTTCATTCGCTCATTTTCTATTTGCTGATGGATGGAAATGCCTAAAAGCTTTCCTTTACGGCTCACAATGTAAACATTGCTATCTATAATATCACCTAGTGTGTCAGCCATTTCCTTAAAGTTTACCGGTTTACCAGCAGATGCTTGAAGCATTGAGTTAATTTTACGTGTTTTTTCTAATAAATTCATTATATGTTCCTCCTATAAATGGTCCAAAGAGTATTTTCTTACTATTCTAAAGGTTTTTACAACTGAATGGTACTATTCAGCTTTATCTTACAATATAAACTGTGACAAATCTTTGTTTTTTACTATACCCGCTAGTTTTTGATCAACATATGCGGCAGTGATCGGAATATTCGCAGGTGCAATCTCTGATGCCTCAAACGATAATTCCTCGAGCAAGCGCTCTAAAATCGTATGCAAACGTCGGGCTCCAATATTATCCGTTTCTTGATTGACCTCAGTTGCAATTTCAGCAATACGTTCAATAGCATCTTCCGTAAAGTTAATCTCTACACCTTCTGTTTCTAATAATGCCTTATACTGCAAAATAAGCGATTGATCTGGCTCTTGCAAAATACGGACAAAATCTTGCTTCGTTAATTTCTCAAGTTCTACCCGAATTGGGAAACGCCCCTGTAGTTCAGGAATTAAATCGGATGGCTTTGACATATGGAATGCTCCTGCAGCAACAAAGAGCATATAGTCTGTTTTCACAGCGCCATACTTTGTAGTAACTGTAGATCCCTCCACGATTGGCAGTATATCACGCTGTACACCTTCTCGAGATACATTCGCAGAAGAGTTACTTTCTTTACTAGCAATTTTATCAATCTCATCAATAAAGATAATGCCTGATTGCTCAGCTCTTACTATGGCTTCTTGTGCAACTTCATCTGCATCTATAAGTTTGTTCGCTTCCTCAATTGTTAAAATGCGTCGCGCATCCTTCACTTGGACTCTGCGTTTTTTCGTTTTTTTAGGCATCAAGCTAGATAGCATATCTTGCATACCACTATTAGCAGACATATCCATACCCGTTCCTTGTAATGCATCAAAAATAGAAGGACTTTGCTCTGTTACTTCAATGGTAATCCACTCGTTTTCTAATTTACCATTACGTAAATCAATCGCGATTTGTGCACGTTTTGAACGCACCTCAGTCTCTTCAGATGAGTTTTCATCAGTTGACTGCTGATCTTTGCCACCAAACAGCATTTCGAAAGGATTTTGCATCGATTGTTTTTTTCGCAAGGAGGGAACCAATAATTTAACGATTGCCTCATTCGCTAATTCTTCCGCCTGCTCTTTCACAGACTCCATCATCTCTTCTTTTACAAGTCGATGAGAAGCTTCTACAACATCACGTACCATAGACTCTACGTCACGTCCAACATAGCCTACTTCTGTAAATTTTGTTGCTTCAACTTTGACAAATGGTGCATTCGTTAACTTTGCAATTCTTCTTGCAATTTCTGTTTTTCCGACACCTGTTGGCCCTATCATTAAGATATTTTTTGGAATAACCTCTGCCTTCATGTCATCATTTAACAGCGAGCGGCGATAACGATTACGTAAGGCAATAGCAACTGCTCGCTTTGCTTCATTTTGTCCTACAATATAACGGTCCAGATGCTCAGTGATTTGTCTTGGCGTTAAATTATTTTGCGTCATTAGCTCAGCGCCTCCACGATAATATTATGATTCGTAAATACACATATTTCAGCAGCAGTTTCGAGTGCTGCTTCAGCAATTTCACGAGCAGACATTGTTTCGCCCGCATATTTTTTCAGTGCTCGACCAGCAGATAATGCATAGTTTCCACCAGAACCAATTGCTAATATTCCATCATCAGGTTCAATAACTTCTCCAGTCCCAGAAACAAGAAGAAGTGTGCTTTTATCCATTACAAGGAGCATTGCCTCCAACTGGCGCAGCATTTTATCACCACGCCATTGCTTCGCAACTTCTACGGCTGCACGTTGTAAATTACCATTGTATTCATTTAACTTTCCTTCAAACATTTCAAAAAGTGTAAAGGCATCGGCAACTGATCCAGCAAAACCAGCAAGGACTTGCCCATTAAACAGACGTCTGACCTTCCTAGCCGTACCTTTCATCACAACTGCATTTCCTAAGGTCACTTGACCATCACCAGCCATTGCGCAGCCCCCATTATGATGAACTGCAAATATCGTTGTCGCATGAATTTGTCCCATTCGTCTTCCTCCTTAGCTCTATTATGCCCTTGGATGAGCATTCATATATGTTTGACGAAGATGCTCTTTCGTTACATGTGTGTAAACCTGCGTAGAAGATAAATGTGCGTGGCCTAATAATTCCTGCACCGTACGTAAATCTGCGCCATTATTCAATAAATGTGTAGCAAAAGTATGACGAAGCATATGAGGATATATTTTCGTATGGAGTGAGGCTTTGTCAATCATTTCTGTTAAAATATGACGTACCCCTCTAGGAGTAAGTTCCCCACCACGCATGTTGACAAACAATTGCTGATGACTTGTTTTTTTCATCAATCGTGGACGAGCTTGCTCTATGTAAACCTGCATCGCTAAACTCGCAAACTGACCGAATGGAATAATACGCTCTTTTCGTCCTTTTCCCATTACTCGAATAATTGAATAATGAAAATCTACATCCTTCACTTGAATTGAAGTTAGTTCACTCACACGAATTCCTGTCGCATATAACAGCTCTAATATAGCCATATTTCTGATTGATTTCAAATCATCACCAGTATTTGCTTCAAATAGCTGCATTAATTCCTCTTCGTAGAAAAAACTTGGTAAGCGTGCTTCTTTTTTCGGATGATAAAGTGAACGAAATGCTCCATCATCTATGCCGAACTGTCTATTTAGAAAACGAAAAAAGGAGCGTATGGAAGATATTTTTCTAGATACTGAAGATCTTGCTCTTTTTTCATCGTACAACTTTGTTACATAAAGACGTGCATGTATATACTCAACACTAGCTAAATCGTTGACACCCTCTGCCTGTAAAAAGGTTAAAAAATCTAGTAGGTCTGATTCATATTCTCGCACCGTATGAACAGAGAAGTTCTTTTCTACCTGGATGTAAAGCATGAACTGTTCAAGTGCATCTTGGGACGAAACTAACATGAAAAGATTCACCACCAATGAATTATTAATAATCTTCTCAAATGACGAACACTTACAATTTAAATGGATAAGCTTATCAGTTACCGATCGTTAACAAACATACATACTGACACTATACCTATCTACATAATATAGCAAGTGATAATGGTTATATTTTGAGAAAATCTCCATACAAAATAATAAAATACGTGTTAATCAGCATTTTGTCTACAAAAAAACAAAAGCCTCTAAGAGTATAACAACTTTTAGAGGCTTATTGCAATTAAATTGTTTGTGAATTCACAAAATTACAAATTGTGCTTATTGCACGGTTAGCATGCATCTCAGCACGCTCTGGTTTGGAACGACGACCTGGTGGTAATTCAGGGAAAATTCCAAAGTTAACATTCATCGGTTGGAAGTTTTTTGCTTGCGCTTCTGTTATATAACGCGCCATACTGCCTAATGCTGTTTCGAATGGGAAAATAATTGGGTCCTGCCCCAATGCTAAACGAGCAGCATTAATCCCTGCAATTAGTCCACTACCAGCTGACTCAACATACCCTTCAACACCTGTCATTTGACCAGCAAAGAAAATATTTTTTTGTTCACGAAGTTGATAAGTTTTCTCTAATACCTTCGGTGAATTTATAAAGGTATTTCTATGCATCACACCATAACGAACGATTTCCACATTTTCTAACCCAGGAATTAGCTGCAATACTTCTTTCTGTGGTCCCCATTTTAAATGCGTTTGGAAGCCAACAATATTATAAAGAGTACCCGCAGCATCATCTTGGCGTAATTGGACAACTGCATACGGGCGCTTTCCTGTCTTCGGATCTTCAAGACCTACTGGTTTCATCGGTCCAAATAACATTGTTTTCTCCCCACGAGCTGCCATTACTTCAATTGGCATACATCCCTCAAAGTAAATTTCCTTTTCAAATTCTTTCAAAGGTACAACTTCCGCTTCAATTAATGCTTGGCGGAAACGATCAAACTCCTCCTTTGTCATAGGACAGTTTAAATAGGCTGCCTCCCCTTTATCATAACGGGATTTTAAATATACTTTATCCATATCTATACTATCTTTTTCGATGATAGGTGCAGCTGCATCATAAAAATAAAGATAATCTAATCCTGTTAAGCCTTGAATTTTTTCAGCTAAGGCTTTTGATGTTAAAGGTCCTGTTGCAATAACTGTTATACCTTCTGGAATTTCTGTGACCTCTTCATGAATAACTTCCACAAGCGGATGGTTTTTCACCTTCTCAGTCACATATCCAGCAAATTCGTGACGGTCTACTGCTAATGCACCCCCAGCAGGTACTGAACATTGGTCTGCCGCCTTTAAGATAACAGAATCTAGCATACGCATTTCTTCTTTAATAACGCCTACAGCATTTGTTAAACCATTCGCACGCAAAGAATTTGAACATACAAGCTCGGCAAATTTATCGGTATGATGAGCTGGTGTTTGCTTTACTGGACGCATTTCATAAAGTTTAACTTTCACACCACGTTTGGCAATTTGCCAAGCCGCTTCGCTTCCTGCAAGGCCCGCTCCTATTACATTTACTACTTGTTCCGTCATGTGCTTACCATCTTTCTATCATTGTGTTGGTGCTTCTTCATAGTCACATTTCGTACACTGAATTTGTACACCTTTTTTAATTTTTTTCTCTACTAATAATGCACTACATTTTGGACATGGTCTACTAATTGGCTTGTCCCATGAAACAAATTCACACTCAGGGTACTGATTACAGCCATAGAATAAACGCTTTGTTTTACTTTTACGCTCTACAATCTCACCAGTTTCGCACGAAGGACATTTTACGCCAATTGGCTTCATAATCGCTTTAGTATTGCGACAATCCGGGAAGTTTGAACAAGCCATAAATTTCCCATATCTTCCTAGTTTAAAGACCATTGGTGACCCACAAAGCTCACAATCTTCGCCAGCCGGCTCATCTTTAATAACAACCTTTTCCATCGCCTCATCTGCATATTTTACATGAACCTCAAAATCTTTATAAAACTCTTCTACAACATTTTTCCATTGCCGACTACCTTCTTCAATATCATCTAAATCTTGCTCCATTTGTGCTGTGAATTCGATGTTTATGATATCAGGGAAAAATTCTAGTACGAGTTGGTGCACGATTTCTCCTAGCTCTGTTGGCATAAATCGCTTTGCATCTAACACGACATAGCCACGGCGCTGAATTGTATCGAGGGTCGGTGCATATGTGGACGGGCGCCCTATACCTAGCTCTTCCATTGTTTTTACAAGACGCGCCTCTGAATAACGTGGTGGTGGCTGAGTAAAATGTTGCTTTGGCTCGATTTCAAGAGACTTTACTTGATCGCCAACTTCCATTTCAGGTAAAAGCTTTGTAGTTTCCTCTGTCTGATCATCAGTACCTTCAATATACAGCTTCATAAAGCCTGCAAATTTAACTTGTGAGCCATTTGCACGGAATAAAACATCACCATTTTGAAGGTCTACAGCAACTGTATCAAGTATAGCCGGTGCCATCTGGCTTGCGATAAAGCGTTCCCAAATTAAACGATATAAGCGTAATTGATCACGACTTAGAACTGCTTTTAATTCATCCGGAGAACGCATTGTGCTAGTTGGACGAATCGCCTCATGGGCATCCTGTGCATTTGATGCTTTTTTTGCCTGCTTCGTATCTGTTGAGATATATTCTTTTCCGTATTTCGATTCAATGTATGCAATCGCTTCCGCTTTTGCAGTATCTGAAATACGAGTTGAATCAGTACGCATATAGGTAATTAAACCGACAGTTCCCTCTTTTTTACCAATATCAATTCCTTCATATAATTGTTGTGCCAACATCATTGTCTTCTTCGCACGGAAATTTAACTTACGTGCCGCTTCTTGCTGTAATGAAGATGTCGTAAAGGCTGGTGCGGCATTTCGTTTACGCTCTTTCTTAGAAACATTGACTACATTAAAATCAGTACCCTTTACATCTTTTAATATAGCCTTTACCTGTTCTTCATTTGTTAATTTAATTTTGTCTTTGCCATTACCATAGTAAAGTGCATCAAACGTTTTTTTCCCCTTCTCAAAAGAGCCCTCAATTGTCCAATACTCTTCAGGTTGGAAATTTTTAATTTCATTTTCACGATCAATAATCATGCGCAGTGCTACAGATTGAACGCGTCCTGCTGATAATCCCTTTTTAACCTTTTTCCAAAGAATTGGACTAATGTTATAGCCAACAAGTCTGTCCAATATACGTCTTGTTTGCTGTGCATCTACAAGATCCATATTAATAGGACGTGGATTTTTAAAAGATTCTATAATTGCATCTTTTGTTATTTCGTTAAATACAACACGACAATCTGAATGAATATCAATATTTAACGCAGTCGCAAGGTGCCAAGCAATCGCTTCTCCCTCGCGGTCTGGATCGGCCGCTAGATAGACTTTCTTCACTTTTTTAGCTGCAGTCTTTAATTCCTGTAAAACAGGCCCTTTACCACGAATAGTAATATATTTAGGCTCAAAGTTATTTTCAGCACTAACGCCCATCTGACTACGTGGTAAGTCACGAACATGTCCGATTGACGCTTTCACTTTATATTTTTTTCCTAAATAACGTTCAATTGTTTTTGCTTTTGCTGGTGATTCTACAATCACTAAATAATCCGCCATCTATGTCTCCCCCTTAGCGAGGTCTATTGCTAATTTTTTAAGTTACCTGTTGCAAAATGTATAACAGATTTTAAGATAATGCAACTTTTTTTCAATTTTTGTTAGAAAAGAGTGCAAGTGATGCAACGATTTCATGACCATTACATACTGGAATAGCTCCTTCTACCAGTAATCTATTCGTCCCTTTTGATTGCTCAGCATCAATTGGACCTGGCACAACAAATACATCTTTTCCCTGCTCTAGTGCACATTCCGTTGTAATAAGCGTACCACTTCTTAATGAAGCTTCTGTGACAACTAATGCTTGAGACAGGCCACTGATGATACGGTTACGCATAGGAAAATGCCATTTCTCCGGCTTCATGTAAGGTGGATACTCGGTAACTAATAAATGATGCTCCGCCATACTATTTGCCAAGGCTTTGTTTTCCTTTGGATATACATAATTAAAACCATGACCAAGCACTGCAATTGTCTGCCCACCAATTTTTATAGTTGCTTCATGAGCCATCGTATCTGCACCTTTTGCAAGCCCGCTCACTATCGTATACCCATGTTCAACGAGAGGTGGGACAATTAAGTCCATCGCTGTTTTTGTATAAGCTGTAGCCTTTCTAGAGCCTATTACAGCTACTTGTTTTCCTTTCATTAATTGCAAATACTGACCTTTCACATACAATACAGTAGGTGGGCTGGAGATTTCAAATAATTGCGCTGGATAAAAAGGATGATGAAAAGGTATGGGGAAAATATGGGAACGTTCATATGCCTCTTCAAACGACCATGTCATAATTTGTCGAAAACTTCGAGAAATTTGCAAGGCTTTGTGCGATGATATTTGCAATGCATTTGCGATCTCATTGGGGGTTGCTTCTTCAAAATAACTTAATAGATCTACTGGAGACAGTAATTGCTGAAGTTTTTGAAGTGGTAACGGGTAAATATAATGCAAAGCTAGTAATCTTTGTGTATCGACTGAAAAGATCATTTAAAAACCTCCTTTTAATATAGAAGAAAGATAAATGACCGCAATCTTAATTTTCATTAATCAATATTGAGCAAGGCAGGAGAAGTACTTTAATTTATGTCCAAATAAAGTAAAAGAAAAAGATGTAGCCACAATGTGCTACATCTTCCATTTTAATGGGTTTTACACTTTTCGTATAGCCCTTTTTCTTTAATTACTTTAATAAGTGTTTCACCAATGACAGATGGCGTTTCTGCTACTTCAATACCAGCAGCATTCATAGCCTTGATTTTTTCAGCGGCTGTACCTTTACCACCAGAAATAATAGCACCAGCATGGCCCATACGTTTTCCTGGGGGTGCAGTTTGTCCACCGATAAAGCCAACGACAGGTTTCGTCATATTTGCTTTAATCCATTCAGCAGCTTCCTCTTCAGCAGTACCACCAATTTCTCCAATCATCACGACTGCATATGTTTCTGGGTCATTATTGAAGGCTTCTAATACATCGATAAAGTTTGTACCATTGACAGGGTCTCCACCAATACCAACAGCTGTAGTTTGACCAATACCCTCTTGCGTTAATTGGTGAACTGCCTCATATGTTAATGTTCCAGAGCGAGAAACCACTCCTACATGTCCTTTTGTATGAATATAGCCAGGCATGATACCAATTTTACATTCATCTGCTGTAATAACTCCTGGACAGTTTGGTCCTACAAGGCGAGTTTTTTTACCTTCCATATAACGTTTAACCTTTACCATATCAAGGACAGGTATATGTTCTGTTATACAGATTGTTAATTCTAATTCAGCATCTACAGCTTCTAGAATTGCATCTGCAGCAAATGGAGCTGGTACATAAATAACTGATGTAGTTGCACCTGTTGCAGCTACTGCTTCTGCTACTGTATTGAATACAGGTACTCCTTCGATTTCAAGACCACCTTTACCTGGTGTTACACCTGCTACGATTTTAGTACCGTACTCAAGCATTTGTTTTGTATGGAAAAGCGCTGTTTCGCCTGTAATCCCTTGTACAATTACCTTCGTATCTTTATTAATAAATACAGCCATTATTCTCCCTGCCTTCCTTAGCCTACTAGTCCCACAATTTTTTGTGCACCGTCAGCCATTGAATCCGCTGCAACGATGTTTAAACCAGATGCATTTAAAATTTCTTTTCCAAGTTCTACATTTGTACCTTCTAAACGTACAACTAATGGCACAGCTAAGCCAATTTCTTTAGCAGCTGTTACCACACCTTCAGCGATAATGTTACATTTCATAATTCCGCCAAAAATGTTCACGAAAATGCCTTTTACGTGAGGATCAGAAAGGATAATTTTGAAAGCCTCTGTTACTTTTTCAGCTGTTGCACCGCCACCTACATCAAGGAAGTTAGCGGGGCTTCCGCCGTAATAGCTAATTGTGTCCATTGTAGCCATAGCAAGTCCAGCACCATTAACCATACAGCCAATGTTGCCATCTAGTGAAATATAACTAAGGTCATATTTAGATGCTTCGATTTCCTTTGCATCCTCTTCATCAAAGTCGCGTAATTCGACAATATCTTTATGACGATATAATGCATTTGCATCGAAATTAAATTTAGCATCTAGAGCTAATACATCTCCTTGTCCAGTGACAACAAGCGGATTGATTTCGACAATTGAAGCATCCTTATCGATAAATGCTTGATATAAGCCTAACATTAATTTAACAGCTTTCCCTACAAGGTTTGCTGGAATATTCATATTAAACGCCATACGACGTGCTTGGAAGCCTGTTAATCCAACGACTGGATCTACAACTTCTTTGAAGATTTTTTCTGGATGTGCTTCCGCTACCTCTTCAATATCCATGCCGCCCTCTTCAGAACCCATCATTGTCACACGGGATGTTGCGCGGTCTAATACTAAACTTAAATAGTACTCTTTTTGAATATCAGAACCCTCTTCAATATATAAGCGTTTTACTTCTTTTCCTTCAGGACCTGTTTGATGAGTCACTAAAATTTTTCCTAGTAATTCCTTTGCGTACGTACGCACCTCGTCAAGGTTTTTAGCGATTTTTACACCGCCCGCCTTACCGCGTCCACCTGCATGAATTTGCGCCTTGACTACCGTTACATTAGAGCCAAGTTCCTTCGCTACTTTCACTGCCTCATCAGGGGAAAAAGCTACTTTTCCATTTGGTACAGCTACACCATACTTTCTCAGAATCTCTTTCCCTTGATATTCATGGATATTCATAATACATCCTCCCATCAAACATTTGCATAAAATTGTTTTACTAACATAATCTATTCTAACGAAAGATTCTGATAAAGTCTACACTTTGTCTTTTGTTCGAATTTTCTCTCTTGTTATGACATTTTCTTCTACTTCGTGTACTAAAACAGATTTTTCAAACTATCAGAATCATTTATCTTTTCTATTTTTTTGCGCATGTTGTTGATCTAAATGATAAATAAATGCAAAAACTTCAGCGACAGCTTGATACAATTCTTCAGGTATTGACTCATTTAAATCTAATTGCCCAAGTAATTGAACGAGGTTCGGGTCCTCATAAATCGGCACATTGTGCTCATTTGCTCGTGCTAAAATATTTTCTGCTATTTTCCCTTTTCCTTTTGCTACGACTTTTGGACTATCAAAACGACCTAGCTTATATGTGAGCGCGATAGCCTCTTTTCGAGTAAATTTTTCTTCACTCATACGCGGAAATCCACCCCATTATGTTCCTCCTGCTGTTCTACTACAGCGGTTATTTTTTCAGGTTTAGCTTTTTCAAATTGTTTAATAAATACTCCTGAAAGTTGATAATTTTTTTCTGCTAAGCCAATTTTTAATGCTGCTTTTAATGGTTCTGCAAGAGGAACAACGTCATTATTTTCATTAAATACTGTCACTGTTACGACACGATTTTGAACCTGCATATCAATTACAGTTTCTTTCATTGATTCCATTTGTAAATAAAATAAAATACGCGCATAATTGGCATCTATTTTTCCATCTTCCTTCATACGTCCATTCCATTGTAGTGTTGCATCCATTTTTCTGCCGAAGAATTCTAGCGGTACTTGCATAATAAGTTGATGCTGATGCCCATTCTCTCCAGATACAAGCTGCATGCCATTCATACGAGCCATTAACATTTCTGCCGCTTCCTTCAACTGGGGTGTAATTTGGGCATCCTGCAAGAGTGTATGAAGTTGAGGCTTTAATTGATGTGCAATCACTTGTAAATCCGCAGATTTATTATTAAGTGCAGCCTCATAGCTAATACCTAGATTCTTCAATACCGTTTTAAGAGCGTGCTCCATTGCTTTATTATCCATTGAGTTTTGCACCTGTGCATCTGCCTGTGTAACCATTTGCTGAATGAAAGATTGTGGGGATTCTACACTACTTTTCATAAGATTTCTCATCCATACTTCGCTCTGTAATGGAGTAATTACATCATTTTTTAATAATGATAATAAATGATCCTTTACTGAAAGAGCATTACTATCCTGTGTGAATAAACGATCTGAAGCATTCTGTGCAAATGCTTTTATGAGTTGTTCCTGCATCTGCTTCGCAAAAATCTCTAATGTTTGTTTAGTAGCTGGTATTTGGTTTAGCCTATCGATTAATTGATTAATTTGCTGTTTTTGCTCATTCGTTAATAGGCTTTGGTTGGCTGTCCATGATTTTAGGTCGTTGATAAGCTGATTTTTATCTTCAGGGCTTGTCGTTAAAATTGTTTGAATAACTTGTCCTGCCTGTTGAGGTGGAATTGGTTGACCAGACTTGGCTGCGTTCAGATTTGACCAATTTTGTAAAGTAGCTTGTTGAGGCACTATCCCTGCCTCTTTTAAAATATTCAAAGCTTGAATCTTTTCACTCATCGAAGCAGCTTCACTCGTTAGTAATTGAATGGACTTCGCGAGTACTAAACCACCTGTTTCTACCTCAAATGGCTTTGCAATTGCCTGTACTTGTTGCATTAGATTTTGCCTTAGGCTTTCTGGTAAAGATGTATCCTTTGCTAAAACTTGAGTAAAGTTTTCCATAACGGAATTCATCCCTGTAGTTTTTTGCCCACTAATAAGTGCTTGAAAAATTTCATTCGTCATCGGCATTTTTAGCTCTACCATTTTTTGAATAGCTTGTAGAGCATCCATTTTAGTAATACCTTCAGGTAAAGCCTTTAACCACATTTCTGCCTGCATCAGCTGCTCTTTTGAAATCGGTAATTCCGCCTTCATAAAATGAGCTAGAAGCTGTTGCATTTCAGGTGTCTTTGGCAAATTCATAGATTCAAGTAATTGATTGATTTGCTGACTTGAAGAAGCCGTTTGTACCATCGGGCCTGTCACCACTTTTAGTTCCGTTTGGGGACTTGTGCCTGTTACCTGAAAGAAATGTGTGTCTCCTGCTTTTAGCGGTGCTTCAAGCTTAGCAACAAACTTATGTTGACCAACCTGTATCTCGGCCATTTGATCTGGATAAAGCTGCTTAACTGTTCCATGAAATAGTTGACCCTGTTTCATCGCTAACGGTTGATTCGTTGAAAGCGCCTGTGTTTGTGCTGCAATTGGATTAAATGATGTAGATGTCATATCATTACCCCTTCATCATAGATTTTATCGGTTCAAAACTTGCTCGGTGATGAATCGTCGGTCCATACTTAGCAAGTGCCTCTAAATGCTGTTTTGTGCCATAGCCTGCATGTTGCTCAAAGCCATACTGCGGAAAGTCTTGTGCAAGCTTCTCCATATATTCGTCACGCGCCGTTTTCGCCAAAATAGAAGCGGCAGCAATCGCTAAGCTTTGTGCATCCCCTTTAATAATCGATTTCTGTGGTAAATTGATTGGCAGTGTCATGGCATCTGCTATAACAAAATTCGGTTTTATTTTTAGTGTCTCTATACTTGTGACCATTGATTGTTTCGTTGCCTCATAAATATTGATGTCATCAATTACTTTAGTATTTTGAAAATGTATGCTATAGCTTATTGCATGCTCTTTTACTAACTTACTCATTTTTTCTCTTGTTTCTTTTGACAGTTGTTTAGAATCATTTAAGCCTAGCAATGCCTGACAATTTTCAGGTAGAATTACGGCTGCGGTAACGACAGGGCCTGCTAATGGACCACGCCCAGCCTCGTCTATGCCCGCGACTAACTGGCCAAATTGTGCATCAAATGCAATTTTCGCATCGTGCTCCCGTTGTAATTGCTGCTTTTTTTCCATGCGCTTTAAAAACTGCTGCCACGCTTTCTGTACGCCTGTTCGTCCATCTTGCTGGACGGTATCCATCCACGGCTCATGTGCTGTAGCGGCTTTTAAAGCAGTTGTAATTTCTTTTATTGTTTGCATTGTAGTATTACCTCATCTCTCTTATGTATATCGGCTTGTTTTTTTAATTATATAACAAAAGAAAGATAGGGCTTGTAAGGAAAGAAATGCATTTCCTTACAATTCTTTCACACTTTTGTAAAATTATATGTCGTTTAAAAAATTGCCTGTATGCTAGCTATCTATATCGGCGAATAGCTCCCTCCCCTCAGAGGGTAATGCAATCTCAAGCACCCTAAAAGCTATTCGTGGTATTCAATCGTAAAAAAACAGCTGTCGAGATTCTTCATTTTCTCGACAGCCGTTTTATATCCTTCTATTCTTCTGTTGCCTCTTTTTCCAGTTGCTCATCAACAAAATCAAATGTTAGTTTGCCTAATTGTAAGCCACGAATATCACGTACGATTAATTGAGCTACTTGGTCATAATCAATTTCGCCGCCTTGTCCAAAGACACGACGAAGCTTACCGATATGATCGAAGGTTTCCACTAAATCCTCATGGAGAAACTCAAAGCCATAGCGCTCCTCCATACGCTTTGGATAGTGAATAGATAAAAAGCGCAACCCATAGACAGCTAAGTCTTCCATATTTGTTATAGTATCTTTTATAGCACCGGTTAATGCCAATTTATAGCCTACTTCCTGATCTTCGAATTTTGGCCATAAAATACCTGGCGTATCAAGTAATTCAAGCTCCTTCCCAACTTTTATCCATTGCTGGGCCTTTGTTACCCCCGGCGTATTTCCTGTTTTCGCAATATTTTTTTTAGCTAGGCGATTGATTAGCGTTGATTTTCCTACGTTCGGAATACCGACAATCATCGCACGGATTGCTCTAGGCTTCATCCCACGCGCTTTCATACGCTCGAATTTTTCTTTTAAAATTTCTTGTGCTGCTTTCGTTACCAATTGTAAGCCTTTGCCTTCAAGAGAATTGATGGCCACTGCCTTATGACCACGCTGTGCAAAATAATCTACCCACTTCCGTGTTTCCTGCTCATCAGCCATATCTGATTTATTTAAGATAAGAAGACGCGGCTTTTGATTGATAACTTCGTCTATCATTGGATTCCGTGAGGATAATGGTAAACGTGCATCAATTAATTCGAATATAATATCCACAAGCTTTAATTTTTCTGTTACTTCTCTTCGGGCCTTTGCCATATGCCCTGGAAACCATTGTATAGTCATATCTATACCTCCTAAACTAAAAGAAAAAGGGAGTGTAAGTTCTCCCTTTCTTGCATTGCATTACTTTACAATTTTTATATCACTAAACGGCCAGAAAATTAGACTTGTATTCCCAATAATCTCTTTCTGATCAACAAGTCCAATATGACGACTATCCTTACTGTATCGACGATTATCTCCCATAACAAACACATAGCCTTCTGGAATTTCCTCAAGGTTTACACCAATATCTTTTAATGAAAAATCTTCTGTTAATGTACCTTCAGTAATCTGTGATTTGTAGGCATCTAAATAGGGCTCATCGATAGGTTCACCATTTATATATAATTGATCATTTTTATATTCTAATGTCTCTCCAGGTAGCCCAATAACACGTTTAATATAGTTTTTCTTCTCTGGAGCATGGAACACAACTATATCAAAGCGTTTCGGCTCTCCTATTTTATAGCCAATTTTGTTCACAATCATACGGTCGCCATTTTCAAGGGTTGGCATCATAGACTCACCATCTACTGCAATCGGTGTAAATAAAAAATAACGAATAATTGCTGCGATCGCAAATGCAATAAGAAGTGCCTTCGTCCATTCCCATAATTCATTCTTTTCCTTCACTTTTTTTTCCATCGAGATTTGCCCCCTTGTCTATCCTCATTTTAGATGATAGCTATTTAAGATGACAAGCAAAAAGAAAAGGAGCTTGCAATACAAGCCCCTCACTTTTAAGCCATAATTATCGAATTTCTTTAATACGAGCAGCTTTACCACGTAGGTTACGTAGGTAGTAAAGTTTAGCACGACGTACTTTACCACGACGTACAACTTCTAAGTTAGCGATTTTTGGTGTGTGTACAGGGAAAGTACGTTCAACACCTACACCGTAAGAAATTTTACGAACTGTGAAAGTTTCGCTAATACCGCCACCACGACGTTTAATAACTACACCTTCGTATACTTGGATACGTTCACGAGTACCCTCTACTACTTTCACGTGTACTTTAACAGTATCACCAGGACGGAAAGCTGGTAGATCAGTGCGAAGCTGAGCTTTTGTAATTTCTGCAATAATGTTTGACATTGTTTTTCTCTCCTTAGACAGATGCTCTTGCACGCAATTTATGTCACAGCGGAACACCGTAATTCAGTACTTCACATAGAAGTACAGATTAGATGTTATCACAAATATAAAAAGCAATCAAGCATCTTTATGGTTGTTTTTCAGTTTTTCTATATACACTTTTTGTTTATCTGTTAATGGATAGTTTTCTAGTAAATCTGGGCGACGCTCCAAGGTTCTTTTGAGTGACTGCTCTTCACGCCACTGCTCAATTTTTGCGTGATTGCCTGATAGTAAAACATCAGGTACCTTCATTCCGTGAAAATCAGCTGGTCGCGTATAATGAGGGTGCTCTAAAAGGCCTGTGGAAAATGAATCTTGTATATGGGACTCCTCCTGCCCTAAAACGCCAGGTAGTAATCGTACAACACTATCAATAACCGTCATAGCTCCTAGCTCTCCACCGGTTAAAACGAAATCTCCAATAGAAATCTCGTCTGTGACAAGATGTTGCCGAATGCGTTCATCGTAGCCTTCATAATGACCACATAAAAAAACAAGCTCCTTTTCCTGTGCTAGCTCTTCAGCCTTTCTTTGAGTAAAGCGTTCTCCTTGTGGACACATTAAAATGATTCGAGGACTTTTCCCAGCTGTAATTGTCTCAACAGCGCTAAACATTGGCTCAGGCTTTAATACCATGCCTGCACCACCGCCATAGGGATAATCATCCACTTGATTATGCTTGTTACCTGAAAACGCTCGAATATCAGTCACTTCTAGCTGAACAGCGCCTTTTTCCTGCGCTTTCTTCAATATTGAGGCACCAAAGACGCCTGCAAACATATCAGGAAACAGACTTAATACATGAATATTCATCATAGTAGACCATCCATTACATGAATCACAATTCTTTTGTCATCAACATTAATTTCCTTGACGATGTCTTCGATATATGGAATGTAATGCTCTTTTTTAGCACCCTTTACCACCCATACATCATTGGCACCTGTTTGAAGAATATCAGACACTACACCAATCTTTTCTCCTTCTTCAGAAACAATCTCACAGCCAATAATCTCATGAAAGAAAAATTCGTTTTCCTGTAATAAATCATCTGTCATTTGGTCCTTCGTTACTTTTAACAGACCTTCTTTAAAAGGCTCCACCATATTAATATTGTCCATGCCTTCAAATGTTAATAAAATAAAATTTTTATGACGACGTATGGATTCAATTGTTACCCATGTTGGTTTTTTATCATCTTTTTTAAATGCTGCAAGTCTATTCCCGACTGCAAATCGTTCTTCTTCAAAATCTGTTGTTGATAAAACTCGCACCTCGCCACGAATTCCGTGCGTATTGACTATACGACCTACATTAAACCATTCCACAAATTTCACCTCATATCAATTTCGCCTTGGCGTAATTGCGTCCGGATTTTGAATTGTGCACGCACAATTCATTCCTTTGAAAATCCGTGACATCTGCCAGGGGCTTTATCTTCATTCAGTAGGTGTTTGGATACCCACTGAAAAGGAACCAAAACTGCATTCATCTCACTACCTGTAGAGGTGGGAGTCTTCTGATGAATGAAGATAAAAAATGTTAAAACATGCTGCCTCCTTCAAGCTACTTGCTAATCAGAGTTTAAAAGTAACCATTGTCTCACTTTCCTCTAAAAAGCAGCTGAACATTTTGGAGAAGATGTTTTAGCTTAAGCATCTCAATGTTATTATGCTCAATTATCTCTCAATATAATTGCTTTAAGTATTACCTATGAGGCACAAGGAAGCAGTACCCTCCATATAAATGCTTTACAGCACATACATTAATGATGAAAGATAAAAAAAGGAAGGAACCGGCAAGCTCCCTCCTCTATAGTCCAGATTTTACGCTCCAGGCTCAAGACCACTCCGAATTCCTAAATGCATGTAAACATACCAATCAGGACTTTCCTGTGCTTGTCGCGTGTAAAAGAGCGTGAACATCTTTTCTATCAATCCAATATATCGACGTAGGTCTTTTTTTGATGGTGACTACCTGCCGCTGAATAAACAATTGTACGAATCGCTTTCGCTACTCGCCCTTGTTTGCCTATGACTTTCCCTCGATCCTCTGGATGAACAAAAAGTTTATAAACAATTCGATTTGCATTTTCATCCGTCTCAATACGAACTTCTTCTGGATAATCGACTAACGGTAAAACGATTGCTTCAATCAGCTGCTTCAAAAACGTCGCCCCCGATTATTTACTGAATTTTTGGTTATGGAATTTTTCCATGATTCCTTGTTCTGAGAACAAGTTACGTACTGTATCTGATGGTTTTGCACCGTCAGCTAACCATTTAAGAGCTTTCTCTTCATCGATGTTTACAGTAGCTGGTTGAGTTAGTGGGTTGTAAGTACCAACTGTTTCGATTTGACGACCGTCACGTGGTGAGCGAGCATCTGCAACTACAATACGATAGAAAGGAGATTTTTTAGCTCCCATACGTTTTAAGCGAATTTTAACTGCCATTTTAATAGCACCTCCGAATAAGTTTCACACAAGATAGTATATTATCAATGTTTAGGTTGTTTGTAAAGTGTTTTTTCTTAACACCTAAAAATTATTATTTAAACAATGAATCAAAGCCTGGTAATTTCATTTTTTTCTTACCTTTACCACTTGCCATTCCAGTCATTTGCTTCATCATTTTTTTCATTTCATCAAATTGCTTTAATAGACGGTTCACCTCTTGAATAGATGTTCCAGAGCCTTTTGCAATACGCTTTTTACGGCTACCATTAATGATTTCCGGATTCGTCTTTTCTGCCGTTGTCATCGAATAAATAATCGCTTCTACACGGCCCATTTGCTTATCATCTACTTTAACATTGTCTAAGCCTTTAATTTTGTTCGCGCCAGGTAGCATTTTCAAAATTTCATCAAGAGGCCCCATTTTCTTCACTTGCTGTAATTGTTCAACAAAATCATCAAATGTAAAGGTTTGGGATTTAAATTTTTCCTCTAATTCTTTGGCCTTTGCTTCGTCAACATTTGCCTGAGCCTTTTCAATAAGTGATAGAACGTCACCCATCCCTAATATACGAGACGCCATTCGTTCTGGGTGGAAAGGTTCCAGTGCATCCATTTTTTCGCCCATACCAACAAATTTTATTGGTTTCTGGGTAACGGAACGAATTGATAAAGCTGCACCGCCACGTGTATCACCATCAAGCTTTGTTAAAACAACTCCGGTAATACCAATTGCTTCATTAAAGCTTTCTGCTACGTTTACAGCATCCTGACCCGTCATAGCATCCACAACTAGGAAGACTTCATCTGGCTCCTTTAACGCACGTATATCTTTTAATTCCTGCATTAAATCTTCGTCAATATGCAAGCGACCCGCTGTATCGATAATAACGACATCATGATGCTCTTCTTTTGCCAGTTCAATTGCCTGACGTGCAATTTCTACAGGAGAAACATCAGTGCCTAATGCAAATACAGGAAGAGATAACTGTTTACCTAATGTTTGTAATTGCTGAACAGCCGCTGGGCGATAAACATCTGCCGCTACTAGTAATGGCTTACGGTTATATTTTTTACGTAACACATTCGCCAGTTTACCTGTAGTCGTCGTTTTCCCCGCACCCTGTAAGCCGACCATCATAATAACAGTTGGTGGCTTTGTATTAAATTTAATGGGGCTTTGCTCGCCACCCATCAATTCCGTTAATTCGTCCTGTACGATTTTAATTACCTGCTGGCCAGGTGTAAGGCTTTGCATAACATCTACACCAACCGCACGTTCACTAACCTTTTTCACGAATTCTTTGACTACTTTTAAGTTAACATCCGCCTCGATTAAAGCAAATCGGACTTCACGCATCATTTCCTTAACGTCTTGTTCCGATACCTTACCTTTACCTTTAATCTTTTGGATCGTTCCTTGGAGTCGTTCCGCTAATCCTTCAAAAGCCATTGCTTTCGCCTCCTAATCCCATTCTTTCAACTGCTCAATAAGCGCTAGCTGTTCTTCAGCCGTCATGTTTTGTTTTGTAATTCCTGCTGTTAGCTGTGCAAGCATTTGTGTACGTTTTTGAAATTTGTCTAATAAACAAAGTTTTTCTTCATATTCTTCAAGCATCGCTTCTGTTCGACGAATATTATCATAAACAGCCTGACGTGAAACTCCGTATGATTCAGCGATTTCCCCAAGTGAGTGATCATCTAAATAATATAGTTCCATATAACTACGTTGCTTGTCTGTTAATAATGCTTGATAAAAGTCGAAGAGAAAGTTCATGCGTGTTGTTTTTTCAAGTAGCATCGAATGTTTCTCCTCCCGTCCTTAGTCATTTGTATCATAACGAAAAGCGCCCGTCTGTGTCAAGGTAATTCCCTTGTCTAAAAGCCTTCATTAACTGCTTTCAGGCGTCTTTCACCTATAGCAAGCATTTCTCTTTTAAACAATGAATTGTCCATTTTACAGACGAGCTTTTCACTTAACTAAATTATGCCCCAGTGTATATTCCCCCAGAATAATCAAGGTCGATTAAAAAGTCCCTCTTCAGTAAATATTCTCAAGGGAGCCTCCCAGATTCGGCAGGCGTTTCTACCTCACCTGAATAGGCAAAAATCGCATTCATCTCGTATTTATAGAGGGGGCGTAATCAAGATTAATCCTCGTTATTTTGTAATTCTTTATCTAATCCCTCGGCAAATAAACCATAGACATAGCGTTCTGCATCAAATGGCTGAAGGTCATCCATCTTCTCACCAAGTCCTACAAACTTAACTGGAATGTGTAATTTATTACGAATTGCTAGGACAATACCACCTTTTGCTGTACCATCAAGCTTTGTTAAAACGATTCCCGTAACATTTGTCGCTTCCTTAAACGTTTGTGCCTGCACAAGTGCATTTTGACCAGTAGTTGCATCTAAAGCCAATAGAACCTCATGAGGTGCATTTGGTATTTCACGTGAAATGACACGATGTACTTTTTCAAGCTCATTCATTAAATTGACTTTGTTTTGTAAACGTCCAGCAGTATCACAAATTAATACATCTGCTTTGCGATTTTTCGCTGCACGAATAGCATCATACATCACTGCAGCTGGGTCAGAACCCTCAGATTGTTTAATGACCTCACAGCCGACTCGATCGCCCCATACTTGTAATTGATCGATGGCTCCAGCACGGAACGTATCGCCCGCAGCCAAAACAACCGTTTTGCCCTGAGATTTCAAACGATGAGCAAGCTTACCAATTGTTGTGGTTTTCCCAACACCGTTGACTCCAACAAATAGAATCACTGTTAGTTCACCATCAGGCTGCATGTTTACATCAATTAAATCCTCTTCGCCCTGCTCATAAATTTCAACAAGCTTCTCAGAAATCACTGCTTGGATACCATTTGTGTCTTTAATATTTTTTCGTTGAACCTCAAAACGTAATTTGTCCATTAGCTCCATAACTGTTTCAAAGCCAACGTCAGCCTGTAATAATAAATCTTCTAGTTCTTCAAAGAAGTCCTCATCCACTTTTCGATAACGTGCCACTAAATCGTTTACTTTTGAAGTAAAGGAATTTCTCGTTTTTTCCAGACCAGCTTTAAATTTTTGCGTAATGGACCATGCAGAAGGCTTTTTCTCCTCCACATTCGCAACCTCGTGCACTTCATGTTGCACCGGTTCTTCCATTAATTCGGGAAGTTCTGTTTCAATAGGACCCTCCGCCTTTGGAGTCTCAGTTGCTAAGTCGATTTCCTCAACAGTTGCTTCAATAAGAGCGGGCTCCTCTGCATCCTCAAGCTTCTCGGCAGTCTCATCCTCATTTTCATTAACTTCTACAACTTTTTCTTCTTCTGCTGGGTTGCCCATCAGCTTATCTTTTAAACGTTTAAAAAAACTCATGCTTGTTCGCTCCTTTGCTCCGCAAGTACGGGTTCATCTTCTAATTTTACTGATACAAGTTTCGAGACACCAGACTCCTGCATTGTAATACCATACAATACATCAGCTCCTTCCATCGTTCCTTTACGATGTGTGATAACAATGAATTGTGTGTCATGGCTAAATTTTTTCAAGTATTGACTATACCGAACTACATTTGCCTCGTCTAACGCAGCCTCTACTTCATCCAGAATACAGAATGGTACAGGTCTTATATTTAAGATGGAAAATAATAATGCGATGGCAGTAAGTGCACGCTCACCACCAGAAAGTAAACTTAGATTCTGCAATTTTTTCCCTGGAGGCTGAGCCACAATTTCAATACCTGTTTCAAGTAAGTTTTGAGGCTCCAGTAATACTAAATCTGCTTGCCCACCACCAAATAATTCACGGAATACACGCTTAAATTGTTCACGAATAGCATAAAACGTTTCGCTAAATCGCAACGTCATCTCCTCATCCATTTCTTTAATGGCTTCATGCAATGTTTCCTGAGCAGCAAGTAGATCCTCACGTTGCTCTGTCAAGAATGAATGACGTTCTAGTACTCTATCATATTCTTCAATCGCACTCAAATTAACAGGACCAAGCTCTTCAATCGATTTTTTCAATAGCTTCACTCTACGTCGCATATGCTCTTCATCGCTAATTTCTATCGCAATCTCCTCAGCCTCCTCAAGGATTAGCTGATAGTTTTCCTCTAGCTGCTCATTAAAACTTTTAATTTCAAATTCTAAGCGACTCTGCTTTAGCTCATTTGCACGTATTGCTTCAAGGTAACCTTTATGTATACGTTGCAATTCTTTAAGCTGTTCCTCTAAAGCAGCGAGTTGCTGCTGTTGTGCTATTTTCTCATCCTTTTTCTGAGAAATCGTATTGTGTAACGAATCTCTTCTCTCTTTCCAAGTAGCAACCTGCTCCTCAACTTCTTCATCACTTAAAAGTTTTGTCGACTCATCTGATTGCAACCAGATTATTTCCTGAGAAATACTGTCCATCTTTTGCTGAGCTTTGTTTAATTGCAAAGCTATTTCTGCAGTAGCAATTTGTACTTGTGACATTTGCTCCTGCATAACTGCTAATTGGGAGCGTTTTTCTGCTAATTGTTCACGCAGTACATCTTTCTCCGTTTCGCTCTGCAGTTTTATTTTATTTAGGTGCTCAACCGTACCATTAATCTCTAATAGCTCTGTCGCTAGGGCTGTTAAACGATTTGTAGCCACTTCCCGTTGAGCTAATAATGTTTGCTCGCGTGTCTTAACATCTTGTGTCTCATTTGATGCATAGGATACACGTGCTGATAGACTTTTCTCAACAACCTCAAGCTCACGAATACGACTTGCCTGTTGTAATTCATCCTTTCGAAGCTGTTCGCCTTCAAGTTTCAATTGCTCTACTTGATCTCGTAATGTCGCTAGCCTTTCTTTTTCTGCTGAAACAGCCTGTTCAGCACTAAAAATAGATGCTTCCAACGCTTCTAATTTGACAATTAGACCATCTAATTCAGCCTTTCTTGTAAAGAGCGAAGATTGTTGCTTCGTTGCACCACCTGTCAATGAACCACCTGCATTAACAATATCACCATCAAGAGTCACCACACGATAGCGGAAGCCACATAAACGTGCAATTTGACTCGCACCCTCTAAGCTTGATGCAACAATTACATTGCCTAGAAGATTCTCAACAATTGTTCGATTATCCTCATGGAAAGTCACAAGTTCATCCGCCATTTGTACAAAGGCGGGGTGCTCTATTGCCAAATGAATAGTAGATAGATTAATTTTTCGCGACTTCATAACTGTCTTTGGTAAAAATGTTGCACGACCAGCTCTTTTTTGCTTCAACCAATGTATAGCCTGCTGAGCATGACGCTCATCCGTTGTCACGATATGCTGAGAAGCCGCACCTAAGGCTGTTTCAATCGCTTGTGAGTATTTTCCATCTACTTGAATTAACTCAGCGACAGCCCCCTCAATGCCTACTAGTTCACCTTTATCACGTGCCAGCAATACTTCTTTTACACCTTGGAAGAAACCTGAAAAGTCAGCTTCAAGCTCTGCTAATGTGTCCTTTCTAGCCTTAAGTTGCTGTTGGTGTTGATAAGCTTTATAAAGCATATCCTGCTTCTCATTAAAAGATGCATTGACTTTTTTTAGATCAATTTGCAATGATTCGTAATGTTCAAGCTTTCCTTGCAAATCCTTTGTTGTGGTGTTGTGAGCCACAGCAAGCTTTTCTTTTTCTGCAATAATTTGCGCAAGCTCTTGTCCAATTTCATCTGTTTGGTCTGACATACGTGCTGCCATCGCTTTTTGCTGTGCCAATTGCTGATCAATATTCTTTAATTCATTTTTAATGGTTGCCTCTTCATTTAAGGAGTCAATATAGCGATTCTTTTGCTCTTCAATCTCTTGCTCAATTTCAGTAACAGAGCGATTTAATGATTGTTCCAGTTGCTTAATGCTTTGTTTTAACACCAGTACATCTTGCTGCTTCTCTGTAAATAGCTCTTTTTTTTCAGCTTCCTGTAAAATCAGAGCCTCTACCTCAGTCTTTGCTTCCTGTAAAGAAGCATTCAATTGTAGTAATTGATTGGAAGCATTTTGTCGCTTTTCTGCCATTAGTGCCTTTCGACCATCCCAACGTTCAACTTCCATTGTTGCATTCACAAAATCAGCTTGAGTAGTATCTAAATAGTCATCTAGCTCCTTTAACAGTTTACGAATACTTGCTGTTTGTTTTTCGACGGTAGCGATGGAATGTGCTTGTTTTTGCTCAGTCTCAGATAACTCTGTGAACTCAGCTTCCAGAGCATGCAAAGATTGTGCACAATTTTTTAAATCGTGCACAAGAATGGCGATATCAAAATCTTTTAGCTCTGTAGACATTTGCACATAATCTCTTGCACTGGATGCCTGAATTTCAAGCGGTTCAAGTCGACTATCTAATTCATGTAATATATCTAACACGCGATATAAATTTTCATCTGTTTCAATAAGTTTATGCTCTGCTTTTTTCTTTCTCAGTTTGTACTTTAATACGCCAGCTGCCTCTTCGAAAATTGAACGTCGGTCATCGGGTCTGCTATTTAAAATCTCATCAACACGGCCTTGCGAAATAATTGAAAATGCCTCTTTCCCAAGACCTGAATCCATAAACAAGTCCGTAATATCCTTCAGGCGACACTGCTGGTTATTTAATAAATATTCACTATCACCTGAACGGTATACGCGTCTTGTTACGCTGACCTCTGTATATGAAAAAGCAAGTTGTTCATCTGTATTATCTAAAACTAATGTTACCTCAGCAAAATTTAGTGGCTTTCGAGAATCACTGCCAGCAAAAATAACATCCTCCATCTTAGATCCACGTAACGACTTTGCCGATTGCTCCCCAAGTACCCAACGAATGGCATCAGTGACATTACTTTTCCCACTGCCATTTGGTCCGACAACTGCTGTCACACCAGGTACAAAATCAATTCCAATGCGCTCCGCAAAAGATTTAAAGCCAATCACTTCGAGTCGTTTTAGGAACATCTATTAAGCCTCCTCTTTCGCAGTTTGCTCGCGCATTGTTCGCATTGCACATTGCGCAGCTTGCTGCTCGGCTTCTTTTTTCGATTTCCCTCGACCAATACCAAGCTCCTGTCCATTCAAAAGAACACTTGATACAAAGGTACGGTTATGGGCAGGACCCTTTTCATCAATAATTTCGTAATGAAGTAATCCATTATTCGTTTGTTGTACCATTTCCTGCAGTTGACTTTTAAAATCCATCACATGCGAAAAAGCACCGATTTCTACTTTTGGGAACACAATACGTTCTAAAAATGACACGACCGTTTGCAAATCTTGATCTAAGTAAAGAGCACCTACAAATGACTCAAAAACATCAGCAAGTAGCGCCGGGCGTTCCCGTCCACCTGTCAATTCTTCACCTTTTCCGAGTAATACGAAGCGACCAAAACCTAATTCATTTGCAAAAATAACAAGAGATGGCTCACATACAATAGATGCTCGTAGCTTCGTTAACTCGCCCTCACTCATATTAGGATATTTCTCAAAGAGGTATTTAGAAACAGACAGTTCAAGTACTGCATCTCCTAAAAATTCAAGACGCTCATTATCCGTAAATAATTTACGGCGATGCTCATTCACATAAGATGAATGCGTGAATGCTTGATACAATAAATTTTTATTAATAAATGTGATATTCAATTCATGCTGTAGCAGCTCGAATTGATTGCGTACTTTTTCAGGAAGTACGCCAGATTTCTGCATAGTTCCTTTTCTTTTCATAGCCATTGAACAATCTGCCTTCCTAATAGTTTCTACCGTCTTAGTGTACCTTTTTCAAGGCGTTTATGCAAAATTATTTCGGCTGAAATACAATGTTTTGGAAGTTTTTTTGCAAATTATTTTCCAAAATAAAAAAAGGGACATCCATAGTTCAAAAAATGAACCATTTCGTACCCTTTTAAATACACTTTACAATGTAAATTTGCTCTTTTAACGAAAAAAGAGTAGTAATAATTTCTGCCAGAGGCTTTAACTTTATTTAACCAGTCCATAAAAACGATTAGCATTTATGACAAAACCTATCAAGGTGTTAAATAAAGTTAAAAAAATTAGTTTATTTTACTTTCAATGTATGAAATAGCAGAACCTACTGTTGAGATTTTTTCAGCATCTTCATCAGAAATTTCCATATCAAACTCGTCTTCAAGCTCCATTACAAGTTCAACTACGTCTAATGAGTCAGCACCTAAATCATCACGGAAAGAAGCTTCAAGCGTTACTTCGCTTTCTTCAACACCTAAACGGTCCACGATTACTTTTGTTACACGTTCTAATACTGTAGACAAATCATTCACCTCCCCTCAAATATTATACAAAAAAACATTATTATTGACTAATTGAAATTACATCACCATGCCGCCATCTATATGCAATGTCTGACCCGTCATATAATTTGCATCATCTGAAGCTAGAAAAGCTACTGCCTTTGCAATATCCGCTGGCTGCCCAAGTTTTGCCAGCGGAATTTGAGTAAGCATTCCCTGCTTTAATTCTTCTGGTAATTGATCAGTCATTTCTGTTTCGATAAAACCTGGTGCAATCGCGTTTACCAAAATATTTCGTGAGGCTAATTCCTTTGCTGTTGTTTTTGTTAATCCAATTACACCAGCTTTGGCAGCTACATAGTTTGCCTGTCCAGCATTACCAGCAACCCCAACGATAGATGAAATATTAATAATGCGTCCTGCACGTTGCTTCATCATTTGACGTGTTACGGCTTTGGTGCAAAGGAAAACACCTTTAAGATTAGTATTTAACACATCATCCCATTCGTCTTCCTTCATACGCATTAATAAGTTATCACGTGTGATTCCAGCATTATTTACTAAAATATCAAGCGAGCCAAATGTCTTCACCGCTGTATCCATTAATGCTGTAACTTCCTCTGTTTGTGACACACTCGCTTGTACGGCAATAGCCTCTCCGCCATTTTCTTGAATTCTTGCGACAACCTCTTCTGCCTTTGCCTGAGAGCCACTATAGTTAACGACAACTTTAGCTCCTTCATCAGCAAGCTTTAATGCAATAGCACGCCCGATTCCACGTGAAGCACCTGTTACAACGGCTACCTTACCCTCTAATTTACGCATTAATTGTCCACTCCTTTGCCGCTTCTATCACTGACTCTAAGGATGCTTCATCATAAACACAATAAGTTGCAACAGAGCGATCGATTTTTTTCACTAGACCACTTAATACTTTGCCTGGACCACACTCAATAAAAACATCAACACCTTGTGCAATCATTTCGCGTACAGAAGCTTCCCACTGTACAGCACTATAAACTTGTTCTACTAATTCTTGTTGAATAGCAGAAACATCCTCTAATTCTTTTGCCATAACATTACCAATTACCGGAATCTGTGGCTCTGATAATGATATAGCTGCTAATGTTGCTGCTAATTTATCAGAGGATGGACGCATAAGCTCTGAATGGAACGGGCCACTAACAACTAAAGGAATTGCTCGTTTGGCACCTGCTTCCTTCGCAGCTACAGAAGCCTTTTCTACGCCTTCCTTTGTACCTGAAATAACAATTTGTCCTGGACAGTTAACATTCGCTACCTGAACCGGATTCCCTGCTTTAGATATTTTTTCAGTTACCTCATGCAGTGCCTCAAGCTCCAGCCCAAGAATAGCTGCCATTGCCCCCTGTCCAGCAGGCACAGCTTCATTCATATAAAGGCCACGCTTATGCACAACAGAAACTGCATCCTCAAACGATAACACACCTGCTATAACCAGTGCTCCATATTCTCCAAGTGAATGTCCAGCAGCGAAATTTGGTGTAATTCCTGCTGTCTGTAATTTTTCTGCAACCATTACACCAGTTGTTAATAGAGCTGGTTGTGCATGGTAAGTCAATGTTAACTCCTCAGCAGGCCCCTCTAACATAAGCTTCGATAATTCAAAGCCAAGTGATTGATCTGCACGATTATAAAAAGCCTTGCTGTCTGCTGAATTTTCAACAAACTCCTGCCCCATACCTACTGTCTGTGAGCCTTGCCCAGGAAAAATAAATGCTATTTTCGTCATTCTTCGTTAACCCCTTTTTAATCAATTATGCCTCGGCAAAATTGCGTCCAGAATCGGATTTGTGCTTAGGCCTGCGTGAGGGCCGACACGATGTCGGTCATTTCGGTAAAGCCACAGGACGTGGCGTTTTTTACCGATGCAGGTCAGTTAGCCGTTATCGCATGGATGCGATGGTTTTAGGCTAACATCCTTTAAGAACTCCTTTCCGATTCCGTGACATCCGCCGGGGGCTTTAACTTCTTTCAACTGAGAGAAGTTAATCAATTTCTAGGTGACGTACTGTCTCGGTAATCGTTGAGATTACTGTATGCTCCACCATTGTACTTGCTTGGCGTATTGCACTGTAAATGGCTTTAGCATTAGATGAACCATGTGCCTTTATAACTGGCGCCTGTAAGCCAAATAAAGCTGCTCCACCATACTCGGTATAATCCATTTTGTTTTTCAAGTCACGTAAATTATTTTTCATAAGAGCGGCCGAAATTTTTGTCTTTGTTGAAGACATAAATGCTTCCTTCAACATTGAAAATAATGCTCCTGCTGTACCTTCAATCGATTTCAGTACCATATTTCCCGTAAAACCATCTGTTACAACAACATCTGCTACCCCTTCTAGTAAATCACGTGCTTCCACATTGCCAATAAAGTTTAAATCCGCTTCTTTTAGCAGTTCAAAAGCCGCTTTTGTTAATTCGTTCCCTTTTTTATCCTCAGTACCGATATTAAGCAAACTGATGCGTGGTTTTTGTAAGCCCCCAACCTTTTTGGCATAAATATCACCCATAATTGCATATTGCAATAAATGCTCAGGTCGTGCATCTGCATTTGCACCAAGATCTAACATTAAAAAGCCCTTACCATCTAATGTTGGTAATGTAGTCGCAAGCGCTGGTCTAGCAATTCCCTCTATTCGCCCAACTTTAAACAGACCGCCTGCCATTAAAGCTCCTGTATTACCTGCGGAAAGACAAGCATCGGCTTTCCCAATTTCCACTGCATCCATTATTTTCGCCATAGATGAATCCTTTTTACGACGAACAGCACGTGCTGGATCATCAGTTCCTTCTACTACTTCTTCACAATGTATAACCGTCAATCGGTCATGTATTTTTAAAAATGGCTCAAGCTTTTCTTGTTGACCATATAATTGTATTTCTAAATTTGGAATTTGCTCTAATGCCAATAGCGCACCCTCAACAACTGATTTTGGTGCGTTGTCGCCACCCATTCCATCAAGCGCTAATTTCATTGTTGTTCACCTTAACCTTTCGTGCGGTACATATCAAATTCACCAACAAAAACAGTTTCACCATTAACTGTGGATGTTACCTCTACTTTTGTTCGATGATTTTCATCATCACGTGCGATAACAACTGCCTTTGTAATAACACGATTTCCAGCTCTAACAGGTTTCACAAACGTTATATTCGAATGCACTGTCAATGCCAGTTCGTCATCAATAACCGCTACCGCTAATGAGTTTGCCTGTGCGAACAAATGATGTCCACGTGCAATGCCATTGCGCTGAAAAACATGCTCTTCTTTTACGTCAAAAATAGATAATGCACGATTATCCAATTCAATATCAATAATTTCTCCGATAATTTCATCAATCGGTAGTGATTTTACTTCATTTTCATAGGTTTTCGAAGCAACATCTTTAATTCGCTCTCGCAATTCTGGAATTGCTAATTCCATACGATCTAAACGAATCGTTTGGACACTCACCTGAAACTGTGTTGCAAGCTGTTCATCTGTGACGAATGGATTTTCAGCTATCGTTTCAGATAATAGTCGCTGTCGCTCTTTTTTCGTTCGTCTCAACATCATTCGCCACCTTTTTTAGTTGTTATTAGCACTTGGTACTAATATCAGTATATAGACTATAAAAAAAGAATGCAAGACCTGTTTTCAAAACAAGTTCTTACATCCCGTTGATAGCATCTGAATAATTATTAATCAAAGCGTTCCCCCTGCAATACGCCTGATTGCTCAAGCATTGCCCGTAAAGCCTGATAGTCATCATGCTGCCAAAAAGCATCCGTCTCAAGCATCTCGATAGCATCTTTTCTCGCAGTCTCAAGGATACGATAATCATGCACTAAATCTGCTACTTTAAAGTCTGGTAAACCACTTTGCTTCCGGCCAAAAAAATCACCTGGTCCACGCAGCTCCAAATCTTTTTCAGCTAGTCGGAACCCATCATTCGTTTCTGTCATTGACTGCATTCGCTCCTTCCCTTCATCTGATTTTGGGTCAGCCAGTAATACACAATATGACTGGTGCTCTCCACGTCCAACACGCCCCCGCAACTGATGCAATTGTGCTAGTCCAAAGCGTTCTGCATCATAAACAAGCATAAAAGTTGCATTCGGTACATTTACACCAACCTCAACAACTGTTGTTGATACAAGCACATCTATTGCCCCCTCACTAAAGGCACGCATAACAGCATCTTTTTCATCGGCTGTCAGACGACCATGCATTAATCCAACATGGTATCGTCCGCTAAAATACGTGGCGAGCTGCTCATAAATCTCAACTGCATTTTGGACATCAAGTTTATCAGATTCCTCAATGAGCGGGCAAATCGCATATGCCTGCCTACCAGCAGCAAGTTCCATTTCAAGCTTTGATAGAACAGAGCCAAATAGCTCTTTTTTCATCCAGTGCGTTTCAATCTGTTTACGTCCCGCTGGCATTTCATCAATAATGGAAACATCCATTTCCCCAAACGCTGTGATAGCAAGGGTACGTGGAATAGGGGTGGCCGTCATAAAAAGCACATCTGGATTATCTCCTTTATCACGCAGAATTCTACGCTGCTCAACCCCAAAACGATGCTGTTCATCAGTTATCACAAAACCAAGTTTACTAAAAATAACATCCGGCTGAATAAGTGCATGTGTCCCAATTAAAATATCAATACTGCCATTAGCAAGCTCCTCTAAAAGTAAGCGGCGCTCTTTTGTTTTTGTTGATCCTGATAGTAAAGCGACACGTACACCAAATGGTTCAAACCATTCTGTCAAGTTTTCAGCATGTTGCTCTGCCAGTATTTCTGTCGGCGCCATCAACGCTCCCTGAAAACCTGCAGTAACGGCTCCGTAGAGGCAAATTGCCGCAACAACTGTTTTCCCTGACCCTACATCTCCCTGAAGCAAGCGATTCATACGATGTGGTTCTTTCAGATCTTTGCAAATTTCATTAACCACACGTTTTTGGGCAGCAGTTAATTCATAAGGTAACGATGCAATGAAAGCACGCAGTTTTTGTAAATCATATTGTATTATGGTGCCATGCTCACTATCCTTTCTAATTTTACGTAGAGCTTGAATACGTAGCTGAAAGAATAGTAGCTCCTCATAGGCAAAGCGCCGTCTAGCCTGTTTTGCATGCCCTGCATCGAGAGGGAAATGAATTCCTTCAAGACCATCAGCTATTGGAGCAAGCTTATAGGCCTCTTGTATATGTAATGGAATAGCATCAGGTATCTCTGCACCAATGTCATCTAACGCCTGTCGTATATATTTACGAAATCGTTTTTGTGGAATAAGGCCCTTCAAGCTATAGACAGGCTCAAAGTCGACCTGCTCTGTCTTTGGACCGAATGTGACAGATGTTCCATTGATTACCTGTCTGCCTCTGTCCCACTTTCCTGTGACGGTAATAATAGCTCCAGGAATAAGCTTTTGCTTTAAATAGCCTTGATTAAAAAACACAACCTTTACTAAATGGCGACCTGCTAGCACTGTCACCTGTAATCTTGATTTATTGCGCCCTAAAAACAAAATTGTCGGCTCACGCTCTACTTTACACTCCACAGTCACACGCTCATTATGGGGTGTTTGTGCCAAATCCTTTAACCTAAAATCCTCATGTCTATGTGGAAACGTCCATAATAAATCTGCTATCGTCTCGATGCCTAATGCCTCTAAATGTCCTGCAGTTTCCTTCCCGATTCCCTTTAATCCGGTGACTGGACTCGTTAAATCAGTCATCTTGTACGACAACTCCTTTCATGATGCTGGCTATAGAATATATATGTTCTATTTAGCAGAATGTTAGCTTTTTTACTTTCACTGTATCATAGATCTACGGTTTTCCCTAAAATAAGTACTTTACTATTTAGCATCAGGTGGGTCCTATAGTATGGCACTTCAGTTAGAGCCTCTAAGCCTTTATTTATATTGGTTTATAATCTCAATAAACAGCTTAATTGCCTTTGGAAATACATCCTCATCAAGATCAAATTGAGGGTGGTGATGTGGATATTGACTTTTTTCTCCGCCCATACCAACAAAAATAAACGCTCCAGGTTTTTTCTGTAAATAGTAGGAGAAATCTTCTCCACCCATCACAGGCTCAACTACTTCAAATACGTCATGACTAAATTCTCTGCAAATAATATCTTGCACGAAACTTGATTCCTTTGGGTCATTTATAAGCGGTGGCGTCCCTATTATAAAACGAACCTCCGCTTTTGCTCCGAAGGCTTGACAGATTCCCTCAGTTAAATTGGCCATTTTTGTCTGAATCGTTGTAACTGTTTCAGGAGTTAACGCCCTTATTGTACCTATTAATCTCGCCGAATCAGGAATAATATTATAAGTCGTACCAGCCTGAACCTTTCCTACAGTAATAACCCCTGCCTCAATCGGATTGATACCTCGACTTATTATACTCTGAAAAGATTGGATTAAATTACTTGCAATATAGATAGGATCAATTGTTTCATGTGGCATTGATCCATGACCTCCATACCCTAGAATGTCAATCTCAAAATCATCAACGGAAGCCATCATTGATCCATGTGTTAACCCAATTTTCCCCTTCTCTAACCCCTGCCATAAATGAATACCAAAAATTGCATCTACTCCCTCTAAAACACCCTGTTTAATCAGCAAATCTGCTCCACTAGGGGTAATTTCCTCAGCCGATTGGAATATAAGAACAATATTTGGTTCAACTTCATTGTTTGATAGCCATTCAGCAACTGCTAATAAAATAGCTGTATGACCGTCATGACCACACATATGAGCAATTCCGGGTGTTTTAGAGATGTATGGTTTATCCCCTTCCTCAACAATCGGAAGCGCATCAATGTCTGCTCTTAGGGCAATCGTTTTCGAACCTATCGTCCCTCTTATCCATCCAACTACACTGGGTGGTTCAAAAGACAAAATGTCTATATTTAACTCCATTAATCTATTTCGAATGAATTTGCTTGTTTCAAACTCCTCTCCAGATAGTTCTGGATATTGATGAAGATATCGTCTATCATCTATCGCTTTTTTCGCCAAAGACTCTAAATTGTGAATTTCCATTATTTAATAAAACTCCTTTATGGTTTCCCTGCAACTGATGGCCCAATTCTAGACTCCAAATATCGATGTATGAACTAGAATAATATTTGAGCCATGCCTATTCTGCCTCATTGAAAAAGAACAAGCAATTTGTAGTAGTGAATAATGTTGAAATAATAAACAATTATAGATTAAAAAAAGACAAACATGCTATCTCTTTACTGATAGCATGTTTCATGTTGTTGAAATACTATTATGTCAATGAAATCAAGGTGACAAATTAAAAGTATAGTCTTTTTCAAAACGAGGGGGTGATCTCCGTTCCGACTGAGTGCTTTGTAGCTGTCGCTTTGCTTTCGCTACAGAAAACATTTGCCGCTGACGCTTCGCTTTCGCGCAGAGCAGAGCTTCCTGGGGGCTTCCGATGAACCGCTTCACTCGCGTTGTGAAGCTCCAGGCCTCATCTGTGATGTTGAATCCCCAAGAAGTCACTCAGTCTACACTCCAATAAACCACTGCTCATAGTATTTTCTTCTGGCATTTCACATAAAAGTATAGTGATAAATTTTGAAGTCTTAACCATCACTATTTTGCGCAAAATAGTGATGGTTACATTTTAATAAGTGACTTTTGTAAAGTTACAAAGTAGTTTTATGCATAAAATGTAGGTTGACAGCTATAGAATTATACCACTATTCTATCCATTTAATGATGGTGAGTAACATGCTTTTACATTACTTTTGAGGAAAGAAAATATTTAAAGTTCTACACTATTGCTGATTGGAGTGCAAGGCTACTCGACTCCCGTGGGATAGCGAGACAGACGAGACCCTGCACGGAGCGTCAGCGAAGGAAGCGGCTCGTCGCTCGCCCACTGGAAAGCGAGTAGCCTGGAACGGAAATCACCTTCTTTTTGACTAAATATTCACAAAGAGTCCCTTGACCATTTAGTTTTTCAACACTATGAAACATGCTATCTCTTTACTGATAGCATGTTTATTTTGCACCCTATTGAATCGCTTTAATACTTTGTAATCCACCATTTTCTAGAATTGCTTTACTAATGGCTTTTCCTGTAGGTGTGGCAGCCAAGCCGCCTCGAGCAGTTTCTTTTAGATTAGGACTCATAGATTGTCCGATTCGATACATTGCCCCAATTACTTCATCGCACGGGATACGACTTGTGACGCCAGCGAGGGCCATATCAGCTGCCACAAGTGAATTAGCGGCTCCCATTGCATTTCGTTTTACACATGGAACTTCCACTAACCCAGCGACAGGATCACATACAAGACCTAGCATATTTTTAAGTGTAATGGCAAAAGCTTCAGAACATTGTTGTGGTGTACCACCAGCCATTTCAACGATAGCTGCCGCAGCCATACCTGCTGCTGAGCCAACCTCTGCTTGGCAGCCACCAGCAGCACCAGAAATGGATGCATTATTGGCAACCACAAAGCCGAATGCACCTGAAGTAAATAAATAGCGAATCATTTGCTCACGCGTTGGATTTAACTTATTTTTGACAGCAAATAATGTACCTGGTACAACCCCAGCTGAGCCAGCGGTTGGTGTTGCACATATTGTTCCCATTGCTGCATTAACCTCATTCGTTGCAACTGCTTTGCTGACAGCATCTAATAATAAATCACCAGATAATGATTTTCCTTGCGCTATATAAGTTTGAAGCAATACGGCATCTCCACCAGTTAAGCCAGTTACGGACTGTACACCTTTTAAGCCACGTTCAACAGCTTCCTCCATGACCGTTAAATTACGATCCATTTGCCCCATAATTTCTTCTCGTGAGCGTCCCGTTATTAGCACTTCCTGTTCAATCATAATTTCTGAAATTAGTTTTCCCTCTTGCTCTGCTCGTTCAACAAGTTCACGAACATTATGAAACAATACGTCCATAGTGAGACACCCCCTAGTTGTTAATTTTTGATACCTTCGTAATATGTGGTATTAATGAAATTTGTTGCAATACTTTTTCCTCTATATTTTGATCGACTTCAATAACCATCAGAGCCGTTAATCCTCTCTCTATACGTGAAACCTCCATATGACCAATGTTAACATCATGCATCGCTAAGCAATTAGCAACATTGGCAATACAGCCTGCCCGATCATCATGTACTACAAGAATGGCTGGCATTCCCCCAGTTAAACGTAGCTTGAAACCGTTTACTTCACTTACTTCAATTTTACCGCCGCCAATAGAAATACCAACGACAGACATTTCTCCCTCATCATCACCTATGACAAGACGCGCAGTATTTGGATGCTCAGTATTTGCTGTTTCTGGGATAAATTCATAATCTAGCCCAGCTTTTTCGGCTTCAGCAAAGGCTGTTTTAATTCGCTCATCAAATGTATCAAAGTTTAAAAGACCTCCGATTAATGCAACATCAGTTCCATGACCTCTATACGTTTCAGCAAATGATCCATATAGGTGGATTTTTGCCCACTTTGGCTGTCTACCAAATAGATCTCTAGCAACACGTCCAATACGAGCTGCCCCTGCCGTATGAGAGGAGGAAGGCCCAATCATAACAGGTCCAATAATATCAAATACTGAAGTAAACTTCATTCAAACACCCCTCTATTCTATCCATATAATAATATTTACATTTACTTATATCATGCTTGATAGTAACTATAAAAGTAAAGCAATAATTTATCAACTTTCAGAAAATTTACACGACTATAATTTCCACGATGAGAATATTGTTATTTTTTGTCCACTCTCTATATACAGTAGCTCTTAAAGGCTCATATTCCAGTATTTCCAATTTTATCGTCCTCTAGATACGTACAGTGAATTGTTTATTTTGGCATTGCAATTCAGTAATTATCTTCTATTCTCCTTATAGCATAAACAAAAGCAGTACACAAACTGTGCACTGCTTTGTCTATTTATTTACTAAGTAGGCATTAAATTATTCTACCGAAATAATATATGGATATAATGCTTGTTTACCATTAAATAACTCAATTTCTACTTCTGGATAGTTCTCTTCAATAAACTTCACTAATTCTGAGGCATTTTCTTCCGATGTATCTTCACCGTAAATAACTGTAACAATTTCAGCATTTTCATCCACTAAATCGGTAATTACCTTTTCAGCTGCATCTTTTAATGCTGGTGTAGATAACACAATTTTTCCTTCCGCAAGAGCCATGAAATCGTCCTTATGAATTTGGATGCCATCTATAGATGTATCACGCACTGCATAAGTTACTTGACCAGTTTTTACGTTAGCAAACGCTTCTGTCATTGCTTTTTGGTTTATGTCAACTGTTGCTTCTGGATTGAACGATAAAATAGCTGCCATCCCTTGAGGAATAGTTTTAGTAGGTACTACTGCCGCTTCAATATCTAGAAGCTCAACTGCTTGTTCTGCCGCCATGACAATATTTTTGTTATTTGGTAAAATTAACACTTTTTCAGCACCAATTTCTTGCACAGCTTTCACGATATCCTCAGTTGAAGGGTTCATTGTTTGACCACCTTCGATGACGTAGGATGCACCGATTGAACGAAGTAATTCAGCCACGCCCTCACCCATTGCAATAGTTACAATAGCATATGGATGTTTCTCAGCCTTTTTAACAGGAGTTGTTGCTCTATGATCCTCACCAACAATAGCAGAATGCTGTTCACGCATATTGTCAACCTTAATTTTAATAAGACTGCCATATTTTTGCCCCATTGCTAAAACAGCACCTGGCTGCTCAGAATGGATATGCACTTTCGCAATTTCATCATCTGAAATCACCAACAAAGAATCACCTAATGGGTTTAGCTCATTTCTAAATTGTTCTTCACTAAAAGGCTCTTTGCCTTCCTCAAAGCGGACCATAATTTCCGTACAGTAACCGAATTCAATGTCCGCTGTATTCATGAAATCCTGTGCCCTATGATGTTCTGCATTGATTAAATCATCTAATGTTGCTTCATTTTTCTCTGGTAATGGTTCACCTTTCAAGGAAGCTAAAAATCCTTCATACACAAATAAAAGACCTTGACCACCACTATCAACAACACCTACTTCTTTAAGAACTGGTAGTAACTCAGGTGTACGTTCTAATGATGCTTTTGCTTCCGCTGTAAATGCCTCCATCACCGCAATGATATCGTTTTCAGTTTCAGCCACTTCAACGCCTTTTTTTGCCGCTTCACGAGCAACTGTTAAAATCGTACCTTCAACAGGTTTCATGACTGCTTTGTAAGCTGTATCTACGCCAGCTTGGAAAGCACCTGCAAACCCCTTAGCGTCAATTGCCGCCTCTTTTTCGATAAACTTCCCAAAGCCTCTAAATAACTGAGATAGAATAACACCAGAATTACCACGCGCTCCCATAAGTAAACCTTTTGACAAAGCCTGTGCTGTTTTTCCAATATGTTCTGAGGCAGAATGCTCTGTTTCCTTGGCACCAGATGTCATCGATAAGTTCATATTTGTTCCGGTATCGCCATCTGGCACCGGAAATACATTTAATGAATCAACATAATTTGCATTTTGGAATAGGTGATGAGCACCCATTTGCACCATTTCCGCAAACTTTATTCCGTCTAAAGACTGCATTCGATTTAGTTCCTCCTCTTAATCATTCGCTACACGAACGCCCTGCACAAAAATATTGACAGATTTTACGCTCATACCTAACGTTTTATCCACTGTATATTTCACTTTCGACTGTACTTGGTAAGCCACTTCCGAAATTTTCGTACCATAACTAACAATAATGTACATATCAATATGTAAATCGTCGTTCTGCTGTCGAATAACAACACCTTTTGCAAAGTTTTCTTTACGTAAAATATCAGTTAGACCATCACGAATTTGATGTTTAGATGCCATGCCAACAATACCGTAGCATTCTACAGCAGCGCCACCAGCAATTTGTGCAAGTACATCTGTTGAAATATCAATTTGGCCGAATTCATTGTTTAATTCAATTGACATAGAAATGCCCCCTTGGCTCTTTTTGACTAAACTATATTGTAACACTTTCGTTATACAATAAGCAACCTAAGAAGGCATGAAAACGCTCTGTATCAACGTTTCGCTGGCATTATATAGGATAAAATACTCCTTCATCGAATATTTCATTTTGCTATCAATTTCGCCTTGGCGTAATTGCGTTCAGAGGCTTTGGGCCAAAATGTGAGGTTGGTCACTTAGGCGTTTTCACAGGAAGTGAAGTTCTTAGCCTGAGTTCTTCTATTTCAGTAGGTGTTTGGACATCCACTGAAAAGGAACCAAAACCACATTCATCTCACCATCTGTAGAGGTGGAAGTCTTCTGCTGAATGAAGATAAAAATTGTTACGTCCTTTTTCTTTGGCTTTATATAATGCTTGATCAGCCAATTCACAACACTTCTCTAATTGTTCAATTGTTGAAATTTTGGCGTGACACATCCCGATGCTAACTGTTACAATGTCAGCTATTTTTGAATGCTCATGACGAATGTTTAAACTACGGACTTCCTCTAAAATTTCCTCACAAACATGCTCCGCAAATTTGGATGCGTGTTGGCTAACAATTATAAACTCTTCGCCTCCCCATCGTGCAGCAAATGCATTATACTTTTCAGCAATTTCATCTAGTAGAGCAGCAACCTTAATTAATGCCTCATCACCTTGTAAATGACCATAATGATCATTGAAATTTTTAAAGAAATCAATATCAATCATCATCACTGTTAGGTTTTTAGCTTTATGAAGCTGTTGCCCAATTTGCACCAGCTTATTATTAAAAGCTCGTCGATTAGGAAGATTTGTCAACGAATCACGGAGGGCTTGCTCTAACAGCTCATTATTTTTTTCAACTAATAATTTTGATAATTGCTTGGATTTTGTCATTTCTTCCCCCAACAAAATATGTTGTGTGATGAATTGCTTCTGAATCTTGTAGGTATGATACTGAATAACGAACCCTATCGGAAGAATGAGAGACAACGGTAGGAAAACCTTGATACTTTCGCCCGATATTCCATTACCCAAGTAAGCACTGATAAAAATTGCTAGTGCAGTTACTACAATTAATGGATATATCTTACGAAAAGAAATAGCGAAAACCGTACAAATAATTAAAAACAGCACTTCATATAGAGCAGCATGTTTAAAATAATATACATCCATTACAGTGATAATTGTAATTAACAATAACACTATATAAATATACATAAGTAAAACCATTTCATATTTGCGCATGTTCAAGAATGTAACATGTAATTTTTTTTCTTTAATAAGCAATAGAACTGCCAAATCAATATAAAACAAAATAGTATGAATCGCAATATAAGCTGGCACCATCACTTGCTCTGTTTTTGAAAAGAAAACCTCACCATAATGTATGATTGTAATGACGGCTGATACATACATTAATGACCATGCCACTGTTCGCATACGCTTTACATTAAAATAAATCATTTCTTTACTTATAGCGAGAGCAAGTTTTTCTTGATTTTCCATACTGTCCGCTCCTATTGCAATTTAGTAAATAATATTTCCTATATTTATCGTCTAAATAATTTAAAATACAAGTAATCTCCTTAAAAATATTGAAAAAAATTAGAAATAGCATAGCTCCAAAATACATTACTTTTCTGATTTCATTTTTAGTTTGTGAATATATTCATTGGTGACATCAGTATCAAGAAACCTTTGAAATCTTCCCACTGCATCATCTAAAGTTAATTCATGTATCCGAACATAAGATAAATTTTCTGCTATTCTACTTTCACTTTTCTAAAATATTCAACAGACTACAATTACAATCGCTTAAAAATAAAAAAGAAAAAGCTGATACTTTTTAGCATCAGCTTTCTTCAAATCTTTCACTATTAAAATAAACTCTTAATAAGCGTGTCTAGCATTACAGGCATTTCCTTAAAAGCACTGTCCACTTGTAATCTTTCTGTTTTTTGGTGGGCATCCTTTCCAAATGGGCCAACATTCAGAACAGGACCTTGTAAGGCTGACATAGCATCAAACGGAATACTATACGTATCGCCATATACAGGTGTGTTGTGCTCAAAAGCGGTCCATCCATTTGAAGCATCTGAATAATTCACATAGCTTAAATCACAAATACCATTAAAATAATGAATTTGTTCAACCTCAATATCAAATGTTTTGGCTGTTTTTTTCATCAATTCAATCAATTGAATAACTAATGGATGATTCGATGAATTGATGGCTGGATAGTAAGGTGGCGCATACAATAATACGGTTGCTGGCGTTAGTTCTTGGCAACGAATCATCAGTTGATCCACTATTCGGATGGATTTTTCACGATCATCCCATACACTGTTTTCTAGAACCTGACGTTTGATGGATGCCACTTCCTCAGTGCCTAATTTATGAATCGCGTGCTCCAAAAGCGCCTCATAGCGGAGGACTTTTACCTTTCCAACACCCTGAACCTTTTCTCGCTCACACATTTGTTTATAGGACTGATTACAAGCCATCATAGCCTCTAAAGCTACTTGCTCAAAAATTTCCATTACTTCAGATGCAGTTCGCTTTAATAGGAACACATTGTAAAGAGCGGCTGCGCGATATGGCGTTTGTGTGGAATACTCCATTTTCAAATCCTTTAATTGTAAGGACACCGGTAATGGTGTACTCTCACCAAGATCTGTTTCACGGAATATTGGATTCCACTCCATATGCTGTGTCATATAAGAAGCAATAAAGTTTGCGGTCATCCCTTTTAACGGCTCTCCTACATGTGTCTCTTTCCCATAGAATAAGGCGGCAGGCATAATTTTACCGATAGTTCCTGAATAGATATATTCATTTATATCAGCAGGTCCCTGTGAAAATGAAGGCTCACTGTTTAAAAATAGTTTATAAGATAACCCATATTGTTCACGAAGTCTGACTAACTCCACCACTGCAGCTCTCATTCCCGCTGAATTCACTTCTTCATCAGGTACAGCCGTTAAAATTAAATTAATGGGCCATTGTTCAATGCTTGCTTTTTCGATTAATTGCATATGCAAGGCAAGTCCCATTTTCATATCCATTGTTCCACGGCCAAATAGATAATTACCAGATTCTAAATCAATTCTTGCGGCTTCGGGTAAATCCTTTTTGTATTTTGGCTCCATCAACTTTTTCGTTAATTCTTCTGGATAAAAGGCAAAAGGTTCAAGCTCTCCATACTCCTCTGTATGGACAGTATCAAAATGACTAATTAACACCACTGTCTCTGTCGCGGTTGGATGCTTATACAAGGCTGTTACAGCATTTCGCCCAAGTCCAGCATCATGCAGCTCAATGAATTGCGGATTATCTTGAAAATAAGAAAGCGTTTGCAATATATTTTTTAATTTATAAGCAAACTCATTCTCACCTATCGTTAATGTCCTACTTTCCCAGCTAACAATTTCACATAACAATGCTTTTAATTTTTCAGGTGAATCCCAAAAATAATTTTCCATAAAAAAGTCTCCTTTATTCGATACTCAAGATCGAATGCATTTCATTGTCTATCTAGTGATTCCTGTTCTGTTATTTCCAGTTCAGAAGAAACTGTATTCGTTTTACTCAATTTAATCTTGTAGAAAATCATGCATGCGATAAAGAATCCAATACCATATAGTAGTCCAATTCTTTGCGTTGGATCGAAAGCTAAAAAGGCAAGGATTATCACGCAAAAGCTCATACAAAAAACTGGGATTAATGGATAAAATGGCGTTTTAAATTTTAAGTCAGCTACATTCCCTCCAGCCTTTACATAACGATAGCGGAACATCAATTGAGAGGCACATATTCCCATCCAAGAAATCGTAACGGATATTCCTGCAATAGACATGAGTAAAACAAATACTGCATCTGCTTCCATTACACTTGTTAAGAGGGAGAGCAATGAGAAAAGCATTGTAAAAATCAATGCATTCAATGGCACTTTGTTTTTAGTGAGACGTCCAAATAGTTTCGGAGCCATTCCCTCTTTAGACATCGACCATAGCAAGCGTGTTGATGCATATAAGCATGAATTCCCTACTGATAAAATAGCCGTTAAAATAACAAAATTCATAATGCCAGCAGCATATGGAACCCCAGCTAAATTCATTAACGTTACAAAAGGACTTTCTAATAAGCCCAGCTCAGAAGAAGGGAATATAGCAGACAATACAATAATAGAGGCAATATAGAAAACAATGATTCTAAAAAGAATTGTCCGTATTGCTCGTGGAATGTTTTTTTCTGGACTCTCTGTTTCCCCAGCAGCAATACCAACAAGCTCCGATCCCTGATAAGAAAAGATAACATTCATCATCGTGACAAAGATAATACTAATTCCTGCCGGGAATAACCCAGAAGGTGCTAAATTCGTAAAATGTGGTGTAGGGCGATCAGCTAATGGAATCAAACCAAAAATGGCAGCACCCCCAATAATAATAAATGCTATTACTGCAATGACTTTAATACTCGCAAACCAGAACTCTGCTTCTGCAAAACCCTTTGTTGTTAATGCATTTAAGATAAAGAGTAGAACCATAAAAACTGCACACCAGATCCAAATCGGCACATTTGGAAACCAATGCTGCATCAAAATCCCTGCAGCTGTAAATTCGACTCCTGCTGTTGCTGCTGAACCTACAAAGTACATCCATCCTAATGAGAAACCAGCTGATGGACTGATAAAACGTGTTGCATAGGTTTGGAAAGATCCTGTTACAGGCATATAAACAGCTAATTCTCCAAGACAATTCATAACCATATATAATATTAATCCACCAAATAAATACCCAATTAAAGCTCCCCCGGGACCTGCCTGATTGATTGTATAGCCAACATTTAAGAATAACCCCGTCCCAATAACGCCTCCAAGTGATAGCATCAATAAATGACGGCTTTTCATTGATCGGTTTAAAAGTTGTTCTCCTTTATTCACATTCCATCCCCACTTTCCATATGTCCCCAAATTAATTCAATTACGCCCTAGTGTAATTGCGTCCGTATTTTTTCGAGCTCACTCGAAAAGCTCCTCTTCAAAAACCATTGACATTCGCCAGGGTTTTTCTTGATTTACTAGGCGTTTGTATGCTCGCTAAATTAAGGTGAATATTCTGATATCTTAAGTATTAAAGTACCCAATCAATTTATTCCATATAAATTGATTGGGTAGTTGTACATTTGATTAAAAACGTAACGATAAACAGCTTAACCCACCATCATGTTTTCTGAATTCAGACATCTCAAGCTCAATTGTTTGATAGCCCAAATCATTTAGCTTACGGTTAGTTTCTGGGTACCCGGCTGGTATAATCACATAATCATTAACTTGAATACAGTTTGCTGAATACTCGTGTTCCTTTGGAATAATAATTTTTTCATAGGAGGCAAATGCCGGATGATCGATAAACTCACCTGCAAGAACCATGCGATTTTGACCCACATAGGCAATCCCTGTTTTTAAATGGAAGAATTCTTTTAATGGGATAATCGTTGCCTCATAGCCCTCTTTTTCAACTATTTCTTTAAATTGTCTTGCTCCCTCTTCATTTGTTCTGTCCGAAATACCAACATAAAATTTCTTTTCAGCCTGTAGCACATCTCCACCATCAAGCGTTCCAGGACCTTCAATATAATATATTTTCTCATAGAATTTTTTTACTGCTGGTTCAATATCTTCTATTTCACGATTGCGAGCCTCTGCACCTGGATTTGAAATAATCGCAAACTCAGATGTTAAAACAGCAGTGTCTTCTACAAATGTTGAATCTGGAAATGCCTCGTTTGCAGGAAGTTGAGTTACCTCTACACCACATGTTTTTAACGCTGCCACATACTTTTCATGTTGTTCAAATAATTTCTCCAATACTGGTTTTCCTAGATCACTTGTTGTTAAACCGTTTACAAAACTATTACCTGGATTTTTTACAATAACATTTTTAAACATCATTTCGTCTCCTTTATATTTAACTAGCAATACTTACTAATCAGAGGGATGAAGTACATTCCCCCACTTTATCCCCTTACCACTGGACAAGTTAGACAAGTAGGACCACCTGTTCCTTTTACTGTGATTTCATTACCTTTGTATTCATAAACGGTAGCCCCTGCATCAAGTAGCTGCTGTTTTGTTATTGGATTTCCTTGTGGAATTACACACACTCTTGGTGCTAGGGCTAGCACATTGCAGCCTAACGCATCATATTCATCTTTTAAAACCTCAATCAATTGAACACCTCGTTCGATTAGTAGCTGGCGGAAGAATACTGGCATTAATCGCGAATGTACGACCGCCAAATCTTTATCAACCATGCTAATAAAGGACATTAAGTGTAAACATTCTGCCTCTCCTAAATCATGTGGAAGCTGGACAACTATAAATTCATCCACAATATCTGCCGTCATATCCTTTAGCTGACGAATTGCTTCATCATTTGTTCGATACCCTCTCCCTACAGCAAGTGTTCTATCATCTAGCCAAACAATATCGCCGCCATCTGAAACTGCATCCCCTGTTAACTCGCCAATGATTGGAATACCTTTATCTAGTAAAAAGTCTTTATAAACGGCTGCTTCAGGTTGTCTGAGTGTTTTACCAGATTTTAAAATAATAGCTCCTTTTGGGGTAAATTTGACTGGATCATGTGCATAAAGGGAGTCTAAACCTACACTCTCTGATTCTGGTAAATAATCAATTTTTTTCACATACTTTTCAAGAATCGCTATAAAATCCGCAAATTCTCTTAGTGCCCCATCAAAATTTGGTTCTGATAAGTAGTTAAATGTTTTCCATTCATCTCTAAGATGCTCCTGGTTTCGGAAAGCATCCTTTGGATGTTTTACTATTACGTGTTTTAAAGGTGCATACATTGATGAACAATAATGCATTCCCTTCACCCCTTTTCCGTTTAGTGGAAAACGTTTCCGTTAAGAGGAAAGTTTATATGAAAAATATATGTGTTTTATGCTATACTGTCAATATATTTAGAAAAGTTTTTATATTCGCACTGCCTTTTGGAGTAAAAATGAATACTTGCGATATTTTCATATGTAAAGGTAGCACTGTAATTATGGAGCTAGACGCAGACAAGGAATAAAAATAAAATAATAGGAAGGAGAGGTGGGAATGACATGCAATTATTAGAACGTGCAATGACCATAGCTAAAGTTTTAGCTACTGAAACAAGTGAAAACAGCTTGTCTATATCAGAGCTTTCAGCAAAATGTGATTTGCCACTTAGTACATTACATAGAATTTTAAAAGCGATGATTAAGCAAGGAATGATTGAGCAAGATGAGCAGACGAAACAATACCGACTTGGTACAATATGGATGGAGCTTGGTTTGCAAGTGTATGATACGATGGACTACATTAGTAAAATAAGACCTGAATTAGAGCGTTTAGCAAGAAAAGTTGAGGAAAGCGTTTATTTAAGTAAACCCGCTGGATTAGATACGATTATTATTGAAAGAATAGACAGCGCTGCTAATCCAATTCGTATTTACGATCAGCTAGGAATTCGTATACCCATGCATATAGGTGCTGCAAATAAAGCCATTTTAGCTGCTATGCCTGTTGATCAAGCAAATGAAATCATGGAGCAACTTATGCCACATGAGGAAATCGCTGAATTTAAGGCACAGCTTGCTATAATAAGACAACAAGGTTTTGCCATTAGTCATGGGGAAAGAACAGCAGGAACCTCTTCTATTGCCGTCTCCATCCTAAATGGTTTTGGTGAGGTAGTAGGTGCCGTAAGCATAGGTTTTGTAAGCTTCAATGTTTCTCCAGAACATATTCAAAACCTAACAGATTCTCTAGTGGAGACTGGTAGACGTGTCTCAGCTAAGCTTGGCTATCGAGGTAAATAAGATGCATTCTCTTTATCTTCATTCAGCAGAAGACTCCCACCTCTACAGGTGGTGTGATGAATGCGGTTTTGTTTCCTTTTCAGCGGGTGTCCAATCACCTACTGAATGAAGATAATGCCTCCGGCGGATGTCACGGATTTTCAAAGGAATGAATTGTGCGGGCACAATTCAAAATCCAGACGCAATTACGCTAAGGCGAAATTGATTAAACAAAATTAAGGAATGATTTTCTGTCTGTAAAGGTTTTTTTCTTGAAAGGTTATGTGAAAACTGTTGCACTGAACGTCATCGTATGTTAAATTATTATGGTATGTGAAATACCGAACTGAAATAATAATCTTTCAGCATTGACAGTAAGGAGGGAATACAACATGCCAAAACAATGTGTAATCACTGGACGTAAGGCTCGTACTGGTAACAACCGTTCCCACGCTATGAACGCTAACAAACGTACTTGGGGTGCTAACCTTCAAAAAGTTCGTATCTTAGTTGACGGTAAACCAAAACGTGTATGGGTTTCTACTCGTGCATTAAAATCAGGTAAAATCGAGCGCGTTTAATCGCTGCTTCTAAAAAATCGATTTGGCTTATAGCGCAAATCGATTTTTTTCTTTCTAACTGGGCATACTACCAACCGCCTTCGTGCATTTAAATATAGTGCAACATATTGTAAGCAGCTAGATAATTACCTAAAGCCTCTATTCATTACACTGAACATAATGAATAGAGGCTTTTATTTTCTCAGAACTATAAAAAGAATCTATAATTGAACAGTCTAATAGAACAAACGCTAGGGCAGAAAAAAATCCGACCAATATTAGTCGGATTTTTTTACTTTCTTGTCTTTTTTAAAAAGATTGATACATGTACGCGTAATACTACTCACAACTTTTGGCAACTGAAAAGTATAGACTTTCAGGACTATCTCCTCCTTACGCTAATCTATGCTTCTTATCATTAAACATATGCCTTTTGAGAAAGATATAGACCCTGAATCACCTATTATTTCATTACTTGTAAATCGAGATGTACCTAACGTAATTTCTTCATCAGTTGTTTCATATTTCACTTGCCTTAAAGTAACATTTTTTATCGTCTCTTCATGTGCAAAAAAGGACAAATAACGGTACTGTTGATCTGCTTGAATAATGTGAGTACCTGGCATTAAAAATTGCAATAGATTTGCATGATTCATAATCTTTAAGACAATATGTGGATGCTCCCTTTGCAAACGATAAATGGAGCGGATTGCTGCCTCATAGTGATCCAAGCGTCCACCAGTAACACCTGTGAGTATAATCTCTGATGGTTGGTAGGTATAGGCCTTTAACAGCGCTAAATCAGTATCTGTTTCATTCTTTTCTTCCTGAAATCGCTGCCTATCATTGGTATGCTTCATCACAAGCTCATATTCCTCATGTGTTAAAGAGTCAAAATCACCAACTATTGCATGCGGTGTAATGCCTTGCTCAATTAAATATAGTGCTCCTCGATCAGCCCCAATAAATAGTACATCCTCTTTCTTTGAAAATGAAGCAAATGAACATAGCTCCTCTTTAGGACCACCAGCACAAACAACAACTAGTGTCATCCTTTAATCGCTGCCTCACCAGCAGCAAGAATTTCTTGAAGGGCTGCTGTACGATCCTCTTTGCTATAAATAGCTGAGCCTGCTACAAAAATTGTAGCACCTGCCTTAGCACATGGAACTATTGTCTCTGCATTAATGCCACCGTCTATTTCAATAGCAATATCAAGATTACGCTCTTTAATGATTGTAGCTAATGCTTTAATTTTTGGCACAACAGAATGGATGAATTGTTGTCCACCAAAGCCCGGATTCACTGTCATAAACAGTACCATATCAATATCCTCTAAAATATGTTGAATCGATTCTATTGGTGTATGTGGATTTAACACAACACCAGGTTTGACTCCTAATGAACGAATTAACTGAATTGTACGGTGTAAATGGCGGCAAGCTTCTACATGCACCGTAATATAATCTGCTCCCGCTTTGGCGAATTGTTCAATATATTGATCAGGATTTTCGATCATTAAATGAACGTCTAGCGGTAAATCAGTTAAAGGACGAATGGCATCTAATACGATAGAGCCGAAGGAAATATTTGGCACAAAATGTCCATCCATTACATCAATGTGAATAAGCTGGGCACCCGCCTTTTCTACTTCCTTTACTTCTTCTCCTAATTTAGCAAAATTAGCTGCTAAAATTGATGGTGCAATTTGTATCATCATTAATACCTCGGCTTTCGATCCATAATTTCTTGCATAAATTGTTCGTAGTGCTTATAGCGGTATTCACGAATTTCTCCCGCCTCTACAGCTACCTTCACGGCACATTTTGGCTCCTTTAAATGTAAGCAACCTCTGAATTTACAATTCTCCGCTACTTGAACCATTTCAGGGAAACATGCGCCTAATTCTTCTTTTTCAATGTCATCAAAATCAAAAGAACTAAATCCAGGTGTATCTGCTAATAGACCGTCACATACCTCTATTAATTCCACATGGCGTGTTGTATGTTTTCCCCGTCCTAAGCTTTGTGAGATAATACCTGTTTTTAAATTTAAATCTGGAATTAAAGTATTTAACAATGTGGATTTGCCAACACCAGATTGTCCTGCTAACACAGAGGTTTTTCCTTTTAAAATCGGCTGAAGCCGTTCTATTAATTCTTCCTCCCCTTTATAGGTTTGCAGTACAGTATATCCCATGCTTTCATAATCTTTTATATAGCCTTGCAATTCCTCACGTTCATGTTCCTCTAGCAAATCCATTTTTGTTAAACAAATAATCGGATGAACATGAAATGATTCTAAGACAACTAAAAATCGATCCAGTAAAATCGTATTAAAATTAGGTTCTTTTACAGAAAACACAAGAATGCCTTGATCAATATTAGCAATTGGAGGGCGTACTAATTCATTTTGGCGATCCATTATTTTTTGAATAGTACCGTCTGATCCCTCTGTTTCAAGCGTATATTCTACAATGTCGCCAACGAGTGGGGATTCCCCGCGATTGCGAAATACCCCACGTCCTCGACATTGTATTAATTGAGCTCCATCATAGACATAATAATAACCACTTAATGCTTTGCGTATTTGGCCTTGCGCCATCCAATTCCCCCTTATTTAATATCATCATAGTTGATTTTATCTGCAGCAATGATATCCGAATCACGAATAATTTTATAGGCCGCTTCTTGACCCTCACCTATAACAAGCTGTATTTTGTATTCAGTATCAGCCGTGATAGGAAATGTGTCATACGTATCTACCATTGAATGAGTTTTATCTTGAATTTCGATTCGAACGGTTTGTTCTAAGCCTTCCTCATTTGGTTTATACTCAATTTTGATTATTTTGACAAAAGTTTTATCAGGCTTTTTAGCAGGTCCCTTGCTTAAGATAACACTTACTGTTGAACCTATCTCAACTTCTGCTTCAGCCTTTGTCAATTGTGAAATAATACTTCCCGCTGGTATTGTATTGTGATTTTCTTCACGAACTATATGCAATTTTAAGCCTTTATCTTTTAAATACGCTTCTGCTTGAGCCTTAGTATAATTCACAATACTCCCCACTTTAACCAATTGTACACCCTTACTAACTTTAAATAGTAAAGTTGTATCTTTGGCGATTACTTCAGTACCTTCCACTGGCTCCTGACCAATAATAGTACCAGCCTGCTCTTGTGAATAAACTTCTTCAGATTTTATATCCGCAAATGTGTCCTTGAGTAATGCTTCCACTTGGCTAAATGGTCGCCCTTCATAATTATCAAGCTTTGTCATTTCTTCTCCAAGACTGACGATTATATCTACTTTCGTTCCTTTTACACGCTCTGCCTTTTCTGCCGGATCTGTTTCAATCACCTTATCCTTTTCTACTTCCTCATCATTACGTGATTTTATCTCACCTACAACAAAGCCATCTGCTTCTAATCTCTTTTCTGCTTCCTCAACAGTTAAACCAGTCACACTAGGTACAGGTATCTTTTTTGGGCTAAAAAGCTCCGTAGCAAATAAAAAGTATAAGAACACCACGATTACTGTGATGAATAAGCCAGCAACATATTTCGGCCATTTTTTCTTTTTCTTAGTAGGCGTTACCTTGTCAATTGTCTTTTTGGGGTCTTGTTTTGGTTTGGATTGTGTAATAGGTTCAATGGCTCTAGTTTTCGTTAAATCCTCATTATTTCGTATCGCTTGGTCCTTTATAATAGGAATAGCCTTAGTGGCATCATTATCAAATGGAATAGCAAATTTAGGCTCGTTTATACGATTAGGCGATAACACTGTTTCTAAATCTTCCTGCATTTCTTCTACTGTCGAATAACGATGAGCAGCATCCTTTGCTGTAGCTTTTAGCACAACATTTTCCAAGCTCTGTGGTATTGTAGCATCAAATGCGCGAACAGATGGTGTCTCAGCTTGTAAATGTTTCAAGGCAATCGACACAGCCGACTCACCTGAAAAAGGTAATTCTCCAGTCAATAATTCATATAATACAATACCAAGTGCATATATATCTGATTTGTTTGTAGCTGTACCACCACGAGCCTGCTCTGGTGATAAATAGTGAACAGTACCAAGCACAGAATTTGTTTGCGTAAAGGATGTTGCACTTAACGTCATTGCTATACCAAAATCAGTGACTTTCACATTTCCTTCAGCATCCATTAAAATATTTTGAGGCTTAATGTCACGATGAATAATGTGATTTTCATGGGCATTAGCAATTGCAGACGTCAACTGCTTCATAATATGCACACTTCTAGCAGGAGAAATTGGTGCATATTCCTGTATGTACTGCTTTAATGTTTTTCCTTGAACATACTCCATAACAATATAATGTAGATCTCCATCATCGCCTACATCATAAATACTAACAATATTGGGATGTGTAAGGCTTGTAGCAGAAAGTGCCTCACGTTGAAAACGTCGATGTAATTCATCCTCATTTGTGAAATCATAGCGTAATATTTTTATCGCTACATCACGATTTAAGATCATGTCATGTGCCAAATAGACATTAGACATACCCCCGCCACCAATGAGTTCAATAATTTTATAGCGGTCACTAATTCGTTTTCCTACAAGCATACTTACACCTCCTCATCTTGCCTTGTGAGCAGCACGAGGGAGATGTTGTCTTCCCCCCCACTTGCATTTGCTAATTCCACAAGTTTTCTTCCCTTTTCTTCTATGGAATCCGGATACGTAATAATAGACGCCATTTCATACACTGTTAATTTATTGCTTAAACCATCAGAGCAAATGAGTAAATACGAATCTGATGCTAAATCCACTTCATAAAAGTCTAGTTTAATCGTTTCTTCTGTGCCTAAAGCTCTTAAGATGAAATTTTTTTTCGGATGTGTTAATGCTTCCTCTTCACTAATCTCACCATTTTCAACCAAAACATTTACATATGAATGATCTCTTGTTATTTGTTGTGCACCATCATCAAAGAAATAATACACTCGGCTATCACCAACATGTGCAATGAAACAATGATTGTCTTCAATTAACACTGCAATAAACGTCGTGCCCATTCCTTTACAGTCTTCATGTGATAAAGAATAGTCATAGATATTTTTATTCAGTTGCTTGACTGTTTGTAATAACCACTCTTCTTTTGATGTCGTAGATGCAAAATGATGTGCTTCTGCCTGTAAAAAAACTTGTTCCATTTGTTTCATTGCCATATCACTCGCAACATCGCCAGCATTATGACCGCCCATGCCATCCGCTACGAGTGCTAGTGCAAGTCCATCTGGACGTTTAAAAAATGCAGCACGGTCTTCATTAATTGCTCGTTTTAACCCAATATCACTTTCGACTGTGTATTTCAACACTGGTCACCTCGTCTCTTCAGATCTCTCTTGCGCACGTAATTGACCACACGCAGCAGCAATGTCAGAGCCTTGCTCACGGCGGATTGTTACGTTAATGCCATTTTTCTTTAATGTTTTTTCAAAAGCAAAAATTTGACTACGAGATGTACGCACATAATCACGCTCTGGTACGTAGTTTACTGGTATTAAGTTGACATGGCACTTAATTCCTTTAATTAATGCAGATAATTCTTCTGCAATTTCTACTGAATCATTTTCACCTGACATTAAACCATACTCAAAACTCACACGTCGGCCAGTTTTTTTTGTATAGTAACGAACAGCCTCCATTAATTCATCCAATTTATAGGCACGTGCGATTGGCATTAATTTTTGGCGTGCCTCTTGGTTCGGTGCATGCAGAGATACAGCAAAGTTAATTTGAAGCTGTTCATCAGCAAATTGATAAATTTTTGGTACGATACCCGAAGTCGAAACAGTAATATGACGCGCTCCGATATTTAAACCTTTTTCATGGTTAATGACTTTTAAGAAGTTCATCATCGCATCATAATTATCGAAAGGTTCTCCAATTCCCATAATAACGATATGTGAGACACGTTCTCCCACTTCATCTAATGTTTGCTGAACCTTGACAACTTGTTCCACGATTTCTCCTGCTAATAAATGGCGCTTTAAGCCACCTAAAGTGGAGGCACAGAACGTACAGCCAATTCTGCACCCCACCTGTGTTGTCACACAAACAGAGTTACCGTAATCATGACGCATTAATACCGTTTCAATAGAATAGCCATCCTGTAATTGAAATAAAAATTTAATGGTACCATCTTTGGATTCTTGCTGAACAATGGTTGACAATGTTGTTAAAGCAAAGCTTGCTTCAAGCTTTTCTCGTAATCCCTTTGAAAGGTTAGACATTTCAGCAAATGTCTTTACACGTTTATTGTATAACCAGTCAAAGATTTGTGCTGCACGAAATGGTTTTTCACCATTTTCCTTTAACCACTCTTCTAACTGCTCTGGTTGTAAAGAATAGACAGATTCCTTTAAATTAGGCTTTTCTTTTTTTGCGCGTCGAACAGGCTTTTCTTCTGCTTCGTCAACTAAATCGTTGATACGTTCATTAAATTTCTCTTGATCCACCATTAGTTGGATCCTCCTTTTTTACGAAAGGCGGCGACGAAGAAACCGTCACTGCCAAAGTCTTGTGGAAAGACTTGAAGCATGCCATTTGCTTGCTTTTCCGCTAATTTTGTTGGTAAAGATTCTAGTTGTATCGCTTCCATCTCAGGATGCGCTGTTAAAAAGGCATTTACAGTGCCCTCATTTTCTTTTTTATCGACTGTACAAGTACTGTACACAAGTTTCCCTTCTATTTTCAATACTTTTGTTGCAGCATCAAGCAATGCCAATTGTATTTTTTGAAGGTTTTCTAAATCTTCTTCACGCTTTGTATATTTAATATCTGGTTTACGACGCATAACACCTAGACCACTACAAGGAGCATCGACTAAAATAGCATCAAAGGATTCTGGCTGTAGAAAATCTGGTGCTTTACGGCCATCAATAGGCGCAGTTTCTACTATATTAATACCAAGACGATCTGTATTATGGTCGATTAAATCTAATTTATGAGGATGAAGGTCGGTCGCTAAAATCGACCCCTCATTGTTCATGATCTCCGCTAGATGTGTTGTTTTCCCACCTGGTGCGGCACACATATCTAACACACGCATACCGGGATTTGGATGTAGGACATTTGCTGGAATCATCGAGCTTTCATCCTGAATCGTAATCAGCCCTTCTTGGAATGCTTTTGTTCGAGCAGGCTGACCATTTGTTACATGTAAGCATTCTGGCATCATATCGCTTTTTTTAGCCGTTAAGCCTTCCGCTTCTAGGCTGGCAATCGCTTCCTCGACATTTACTTTTGTTGTATTAACGCGGACAGTCTGTACTGGTGGAACATTATTTTCCTGTAACATCTCAGTCGCTACTTCCATACCATAGTTATCCACAAAGCGTTGCACTAACCACTCTGGATGGCTTGTTTCAATAGCAAGGCGCTCAATTGGATCTTTAATTTCATCAGTAGAAGCTACACCCTGACGTAAAATAGATCGTAAAATACCATTAACCATTGAGGCAATACCTTGGTGACCTCGACGCTTAGCAATTTCTACAGCCTCATTCACCGCTGCATGTGGCGGAATACGCGTTAAATAATGTATTTGGTATAGGGATAATCGTAAAAGCCAACGCACCCAATGATCCACAGAGCCACGAATAAAGGGCTCTAAATAATAATCAAGTGTCATTTTATATTGTAGGGTGCCATACGTAATTTCTGTTAAAAGAGCACGATCCTTCGCCTCAATTTTATGTCGCTTGATCGTTTCACTTAAAAGTAAATTACTATAGGCTTGATTTTTATCTATTGCTAAAAGAATAGAAAGGGCAGCATCACGCACATTTCCATCCCAAATAACTACGCTTTTTTTACTCATTTAAATTGGTCCCCAATCTGTAATTTAGAACCTGTACCACGCAAGTATTCTTCAGCTATCATACGTTTTTTACCAGCTGGTTGAACATCATATAGTGCAAGTGTTGTGCCATTTCCAGCCGCAACTTCAAAATAATCCTTTGAAATGGCAACGACTGTACCAGGACGAGCCTCGTGCTTTGTGTTGCCAACCTTAGCCCACCAAATCTTAAAGTTTTCACCCTCAAAGGTTGTATAGGCTACTGGCCATGGATGCAGTCCTCGCACCTGATTGTATAAAGTTGCAGCATCCTTTGTCCAATCGATACGCTCTTGTTCACGTGAAATATTACTTGCAAAGGTTACCTGTGCTTCATCCTGTACTGTTCGACTATTTGTTCTATTAATAATAGAAGGAAGTGTATCTTTTAATAATTCTCTGCCTACTACACTGAGCTTATCAAATAGACCACCTGTATGGTCATCCTCTTCGATTGGGATAGCCTTCTGAGATATAATATCACCTGCATCAAGCTTTTCAGCCATATACATGATTGTTACACCTGTCTCTTTTTCACCATCAATAATCGCTTGGTGAATCGGTGCACCTCCACGATATTTGGGTAAAAGTGATGCATGAACGTTAATACATCCAAGCTTGGGTGCATCAAGTAATGCTTTCGGCAATATTTGTCCAAATGCGGCTGTTATAACTAAGTCAGGCTGTAAATCAAGGATTTGCTGTAATTCCTCAGAACCTCGTAGCTTTTCAGGCTGTATAACGGATAAGCCTAATTCTATAGCAGCAGCCTTTACAGGTGGTGGCGTAAGAACACGCTTCCGGCCAACTGGACGATCTGGCTGTGTAACAACTGCTTTGATATCATATCCTTCATGGTGTAGCATACGCAAAATTGGAGCAGAGAAATCTGGTGTTCCCATAAAAATTATTGATGTCATATTATTCCTCCTCTTCTGCGTACATTGCCTCAAGTTCGTCCTCTGTGACAATTCGTTTGATTTTTGAATCGAATAGCACGCCATCTAAATGATCAATTTCATGTAAAATAGCTCGAGCATCAAAGCCTCCCGCTTCTAACTCATAAACGCGTCCTTCACGATCACATGCTTCGATTTTCACGTAGTCAGGTCGCTCAACCTCACCGTATAACCCTGGAAAGCTTAAGCAGCCCTCAATATCTATTTCTGCGCCGTCTGTTTCGATAACAGTTGGGTTAATCATTTCTAATATATCTCGTTCCTCACCAAGCTCAACAATTGCAACACGCAAGCCAACATTTATTTGAGGTGCTGCAATCCCAACCCCATCATATTCAACCATTGTGTCATATAAATCATCCAACAGCGTAATTATGTCTTCATTTATTTCTGTTACCTCAGCGCATGGCGTAGATAAGACCTTTGCTGGATGTTCTACAACTTTTTTTATAGCCATTTTCTGTTTCCTCATTTCTACTATTTCAGACTTTGCTACTCTGTAAAGTCAATATTTTTAAAAAATCTATTAATAATTCTTTCAATTATAATTAGATTGTTGACGGATCTAAATCCACTGTCATTAATATCCCTTGTTTTATCCATTCTGCTCGATACATTGCAAGAAGGCGCTGTAAGACAGCAATCAGATTTGGTTCAATTTTATATTTTATCAAACATTGATAGCGATATCTATTTTGGAGACGACTAATACTTGCAGTTGTTGGACCAATAATAGCAACTTGATTAGATAAATTTCCTCGTAGCCAATCCGCCGCACGTCCAGCATATTCCGCTGCCATCATAACATCCTCATGAGAGATTTGAACAAGCGCAACAAAAAAATAAGGTGGATAGCTTGAACGACGACGTAAAAACATTTCTCGTTCATAAAATGGCTCGTAATCCTGTATTTTTGCCAGCTCAATAGCATAATGCTCTGGGGTATACGTTTGTATAATAACCTCTCCATGCTTGTTATGTCTTCCAGCCCTACCACTTACCTGTGTTAACAACTGAAATGTTCGCTCCGCCGCACGATAATCGGGAAGATGTAATGATGTATCGGCACTCAACACACCTACTAGCGTAATATTAGGAAAATCAAGCCCTTTTGCAATCATTTGTGTGCCTAGCAAAATATCTGCCTGTTCTTCTCCAAATGCCTGGAGAATTTGTTCATGCGCACCTTTTTGCTTTGTTGTGTCCACATCCATCCGAAGCACCCTCGCCTCCGGAAAAAGCTTATAAATTTCTTCCTCCACTTTTTGTGTACCTGTACCAAAGTAGCGAATATGCTCGCTTTGACATTGCGGGCAAATTCGTGGAACACGCTCCTCATACCCACAATAATGACATTTTAATTTCTCAGTTGTACGATGATATGTGAGCGAAATGTCACAGTTTGGACATTGCACAACCGTACCACAATCACGACAAAGCACAAATGAGGAATAGCCTCGGCGATTTAAAAACAACACCATCTGCTCTTGCTTCTCTAGCCTTATACGCATTGCCTCAACAAGCTGCTCAGAAAACATAGAACGATTTCCTTTTTGAAGCTCCTCTCGCATATCAGCAATAAAAACAGTTGGTAACGCTTGATGCAGAGCACGTTGCTTTAATGTAAGTAAGTTATAAACACCCTTTTTAGCCCTAGCGAATGATTCCAATGCAGGCGTTGCACTTCCTAAAATAACAGGACATTTATGAAATTCACTTCGCCAAATTGCTACATCTCTTGCATGATATCTTGGTGAATCTTCTTGCTTATACGTAGATTCATGCTCCTCATCTAAAATAATTAAACCAATATTTGTGAAAGGCGCAAAGATAGCTGAACGAGCTCCTACAACAACGCTCACCTTTCCCTGCTGAATTTTACGCCATTCATCATACTTCTCTCCAACAGATAGTCCACTATGCATAACAGCAACCAGTTCACCAAAGCGACTACGAAAACGCTCTGTCATTTGTGGTGTTAATGAAATTTCAGGCACCAGCATAATGGCTTCCTTACCATCATCTAAGACCTTTTGTATCGCTTGTAGATATACTTCAGTTTTACCACTTCCTGTGATACCGTGTAGTAAAAAAGTTTTCGCTGTCTGTTCTTCCATCGATGTAGTAATTGCCTCTAGTGCAATATGCTGTTCATCCGTCAGCTGCAATGATTGAGTACGAGAAACCTCCCTTGTGAAGGGGTCCCGATATACCTCTTCATGTATAAAATGGGCTGCTCCTTTTTCGATAACTGACTGGAGTACTGCGGAAGATACACCAGTTTCCTCATAGATTTTCTGTGGCAAAAGGACCTCTCCAAGATGTCTGCCCATCCACTCAATTAGCTGGCGCTGTTTGGCTGCTCTCGCTGCATCTTCCATTGCCCTGTCTATATCTTGCTGATTATGTGAAATTTTAACCATCCTTATTTCTTTCACATTTCCTTGCTGCTTTACAACATTTTCAATTTTTACGATTTTATTAGTTATAAGCTGCTTTAATAATGGAAGTAATTCAGCACGCTCGAATTCTTTAAAATTAGCCTGTTGTCGCTTACCAAAAATTGCTTTAGCCTCATCTGGTAAAGCATCATTTTCCTCTTGTAGCGTAATAATTTTCTCATATTTTGCTCGCAGTGCAGATGGAAGCATGACCTGTAAGGCATCAATTTCATAGCATATTGTTTCGTTTTTTAACCACTTTGCCATCAATAGCATTTCTTCCGTTAGCACGGGCTCTATATCTAATATTTGTGTAATAGCCTTAATTTTATTTTGTGGTACCTCTGTTTCGTTTTTTAATCCAACTACGAAGCCTAGGACATTTCTTGGCCCAAACGGTACTTTTACACGACAACCCATTTCAATAACATTTGACCATTCTACCGGCACTTTATAATCAAATGGATGATCGACATGATATGTTGAAACATCCACTATAACCTCTGCAATTAAATAGCTCATTGCTCCTCACCTTGAATAAGAAATGCCCAAAACGCCTTCGCAAAAAGCTCAGCATTCGATGTATCAAAAGGTTCCCCGTTTATTTGTGCTTCATCACTAAAATCAATCCATTTATCAGATGTAATGGTTAACATAGGTTCACCAATAACCCTTTGTCCAAAGGTTATTGCAACTGTTCCTTCAATCGATAATGTTGGCGCACCTTCGATTGCAGGGATATTTGCCGCATGGATGAAAATAGCCTGCGGATATTGTTTTTTATAATCCTCAAGTTTTGCCAAAAGTTTATGCACGTTCGCATCTTCTTCATCTAAAAGGATTGTTTTTGCTCCAAGTACCTTGGCCTCTTGGGCAATCGCTTGACCAATTCTACCGTTAGCATACGCACTGATTATATGTTGTTCGTCCACAGGCATATAAAATGCTCCCGCTGTAATAACTACAATTTTTCCGGAAAGTCTCTTTGCTGTTTCTGAAAAATATTCTTGGACAATCGCTGTTATTTTTTCCGGCTCCTCTAAACGTCCCTTCCCGATATACCCACATGCTAAAAATCCTTCTGAAGGCTCAATAAATTGATAGCCATCAGATGCAAGCTGAGCCAAATTCCGTTTAACCGCTGGATGATCATACATATGCACATTCATAGCTGGTGCAATCCAAACGGGTGCAGTAGTGGCTAACAGGGTTGTGGTTACCATATCATCAGCAATGCCATTTGCCAGTTTTCCTATGATGTTGGCTGTCGCAGGAGCAACTAACACTAAATCTGCCCAATCCGCCAAATCGATATGGGCAATAACGCTAGAATCCTTTTCATCAAACGTATCGAAAAAGACATCATTTTTGGACATCACTTGAAAGCTCAATGGATTTACAAATTGTCTTGCGGATGCTGTCATGATGACTTTTACATTCGCCCCTGCCTGCGAAAGCTTGCTAACAAGAGCGACAGCCTTATAAACCGCTATACCACCTGAAACACAAAGTAAAATATTTTTATTCATGCATAATATCGTCCTTTCAAAGGATAAGCTCCCAAAGGATCATTCCTCGGGAGCTTTCGGCATTCTGTATAATCAAAAATCCACTGCAAGACTTTAACATTAATGGGGCAAAAGCTATTTTACATCCATGTTAGATTTCGTCTTCGTACACAGTTGACTCATCCTGTGATACCTTTGTAAGTACACCTGCCGCTACTTCTTCAAGTGCTTTTCCTACATATTTATGGGAAACATACTTGTGTAAGCGTTCTGTATCTTGTTCTTCCTGCATTTGACGAGCACGTTTTGATGCTAGACTTACTAATGAATACTTTGAATCGATCTCTTTTTTTAATGCATCTACTGATGGGTATAACATGGGTTTATTCTCCTCTCAACATTGACAAATATCTTTTTTCCACACGTTCTCTACGACAATGCTCAGCTTTTATAATCGCATTAATACGATCACAGGCATTCGTCACTTCATCATTCTCCACAACATAGTCATACAAGCTCATCATTTCAAGTTCTTCACTTGCAGTAGCAATGCGTTTTGCAATGATATCCTCTGTTTCTGTCCCACGTCCAACTAAACGATCTTTTAATTCCGTTAAACTTGGAGGGGCTAAGAAAATAAATAAGGCATCTGGTGCTTTTTTACGAATTTGTGCTGCACCCTGCACTTCAATTTCTAAAAACACATCACGACCTGCATCCAGTGTTTCGTTCACATAGGCTAGTGGTGTGCCATAATAGTTACCGACAAATTCTGCGTGCTCTAATAAGCCACCCTGTTCAATTAGCGCTTCAAATTCTACACGCGTCTTGAAAAAATAGTCTACACCATCTACTTCACCTTCGCGAGGATTTCGTGTTGTCATCGAGATGGAATACTCATAGTTCGTATTCGGCTGAGAAAATAATTCTTTTCGCACTGTCCCTTTACCTACACCAGATGGGCCAGACAGAACAATTAATAATCCACGTTCTTTTATCATTTATTCTCTATATCTCCCTTAATTTATAACAGATGCAATAGGCTATTCAATATTTTGAACCTGCTCACGCATCTTTTCTAAAATTGTCTTCGCTTGAACTACCGCTACTGCCGCCTCTGTAGATTGATTTTTGGAGCCAATCGTATTAATTTCACGATGAATTTCCTGCATTAAAAAGTCTAATTTACGCCCTACAGAAATCGTTTCTAATAACGTCTCCTCCAGTTGGTTAAAATGACTATCTAATCGGTCCAATTCTTCAGTAATGTCCACACGTTCAGCAAATATCGCTACTTCTGCAAGTAAGCGATCCTCTAACAACGCACCATCAGCTATTTCTGTAATTCGCTCCAATAATCGAGTACGATATTTTTCTACAGCTAGTGAGGAGAATGATCGAATCTGGTTCACCTGTTCCGTTAGCTGCTGTTTATATTGTACGACAACATCATGTAGCTCTTGCCCCTCACGCTCACGCATTTGAATTAATTGCTCAATTGCTTGCGTAACCGCCATTTCCACAGCTCTTAGTAAATCCTCAGGTGTAAGCTGCTGTTTTTCTTGGACAAGTGCTTGTTCAAGTGATAGTAGCTCTTGCATCGTCCATTTTTCTTCTAGTGGTACTTTTTTTGCTAATTCCTCTTTTGCCTTACGATACGCTTCAATTAATGACCAATTAATCTCGATAGATTGCTCGACATTTTCTAAATCCTTCACATAAACCATCACATCTATTTTGCCGCGTGACAAAGCTTGTGAAATTAGTTTCTTTGCAAAAATTTCTGCTTCAAGCCATTCTTTCGGAAATTTTGCATGAATTTCTAAAAAACGATGGTTGACCGAGCGCATTTCTACGGTTAATTGAAAGTCCCTTGTTGTTGTGACACCTCTGCCAAAACCAGTCATACTACGCACCAAGGTTCGTCACACCTTTCTTTGCATACTGGAATTATTATAACATAAGCTCTGCCATTTATGATGTCTCTCCGTAAAAAATTAGAGCAATTTCGCCTTAGCGTAATTGTTGCTGTCGCTTTGCTTTCGCTACGAAAACAATGCATACAGATTTTGACTAGGCGGACACGACGTCGGTATTTCTATAATGTCACAGGGACGTAGGCGTTTTTACTGGAGGTAGGTCAGTTAGCTATTTTCGCAGGATGCGGAGGTTTTAGGCTAACAACCTTCCGTAACATCCGCTGGTGGCTCTATCTTTGGACACCCAAGATAGAGCAAAAGCTAATTCTACCACTTCTGAAGCTATATTTTAATATTCTCCTAAAAAATGCTATGATAAACATTAGAATAGTGCATTTGTGCTACCTAAATGAAACATGGGGTACCGCTGCATTATGAAAATACAACAAATACGAAAGTACCAAGGATGCTTATATCGTTGGAAAGAGGAAATCATATGGCATTTGATGGCTTATTTACTTACTCAATGACAGCCGATCTACAACAATTAGTAAAAGGTCGGATTACTAAAATACATCAGCCGAACGCTCAGGAGGTTGTCCTTCACATCCGTGCAAATGGAAGTAATCATAAATTACTTTTTTCAATTCATCCTTCTTATGCGCGTGTTCATCTTACGGAGCAATCCATTGAAAATCCAGCAGAACCTCCAATGTTTTGTATGCTGTTACGAAAGCACTTGGACGGTGGTTTTATTTCTTCAATTAAACAGCATGATTTTGACCGCATTATAATAGTAGAAATTGAAAGTAAAAATGAAATTGGCGACCCAATTGTAAGGGAGCTCCACGCTGAAATTATGGGGCGTCACAGTAATTTATTATTAATTGATAAGGAGCAGGAAAAAATAGTCGATAGCTTAAAGCATTTGCCACCTTCTGTAAATAGTTTCCGTACAGTGCTACCTGGTCAGCCTTACATTGCTCCTCCCGCACAAAATAAATGGCACCCGCTTACCGTAACGAAAGAACAGCTAGGAGTTTTTTTCTCAGAAACAAAATCTGCTAAGGATATTGTTTCTCAGTTTATGGGCTTCTCACCGTTACATGCTGAGGAATTACTGTTCCGATTGAAGGATACAAAAGATAAGGTTGATTGCTTTCAACATTTTATTGCTTCCTTTCAACATGGTGGCACACAGCCAATGTATGTAGTAGCAAATAATAAAACTTACTACTCCCCAATCGCTTTAACACATTTACAAGGAGATGTTACCAACTATTCAAATGTTCATGAGCTACTTGATCGTGTATTTTTTGCACGCGCTGAGAGAGATCGTGTTAAACAACAGGCTGGTGATTTAGAGCGATGGCTACAAAATGAAATTGATAAGCTAACATTAAAAATTAAAAAACTTAATAAAGACTATGAACACGCTTCAAGGCTCGACCAGTTTCAATTATATGGTGAACTACTAATGGCAAATATATATGCGTTTGAAAAGGGTGTAAAAGAAGTCACCGTCATGAACTACTATAGTGAAACGGGAGAGGAAATCACTATCCCAGTCAGCGAACGTAAGACCCCAATTGAAAATGCTCAAAGCTACTATACAAAATATACAAAGGCCAAAAATGCACTTATAATGGTTCAGGAGCAGCTCGAAAAAACGAAGGACGAGATTGTGTATTTTGAAATGCTCTCACAGCAGGTTCAACAAGCAGCGCCGAGTGATATTGAAGAAATTCGCGAGGAGTTAGCAGAACAAGGTTATTTAAAATTACGTCATGCTCGAAAAAAGAAAAAACAAGCAAAGCCGGAACCAGAGCGTTATGTATCTTCTACAGGCGTTCCCATATCTGTTGGTAAAAATAATAAACAAAACGATATGCTGACATTTAAAATTGCTAAACGCACAGATATTTGGCTCCATACGAAAGATATTCCTGGTTCCCATGTTGTTATCCATATGAGTGAACCGGACGAAACTACTCTTCGTGAAGCAGCAACACTGGCTGCCTATTTTTCGAAAGCAAGGGAATCCTCGTCTGTTCCAGTAGATTACACAGAAATCCGTCAGGTAAAAAAGCCAAATGGAGCTAAACCTGGATTTGTTATTTACTTTGAACAAAAAACTCTATACATTGATCCTGATGAAGCTGTTATTTTACAGTTAAAAAAACAATCATAAACTTGGTGTTGAAATACAGGATGATCTTTGTAAGTTAATTTGCTTAGTAGAAAAACTGTTTACTAGGACGAAGTTAAAGTTATATGTGCAAAACTCGACCATAGTATCCCAAATTACTACGACCAAATTGTATTTCCGCACAGAATAGAGAGGGAATAGGATATGTGATATATCGTATTCCTTTTTTATTTTAATTTCCACGCAATCCTTACTATAGCTGTATTAAATTTTTCTTTCTTCTACTCTTTTTTTACAGCAAATGTTCCTTATTATAATAGCGTCAAAAAAACTCATGAATAATCTGTACTGTTTATCTGTTGCGTTATTGACTTCCATCTTTCTAAAAGGCTAAATTTAAGTATAAAAAAAATTATATTTGTATTTTGGAAAGGGCGTATCTCTATGACTGTAGGCAGAAAACTAAGTTTTGGTTTTTTCACAATCATCCTCACCTTAATTATTTCTTTGTTAATCATGTTTTTTCAGTTTACCAACATTGAAAAAAAGGTTGAAAATGCACTTGAAAATCGTGTCGCCCTAGTAGAGTTAGCGGATAATATTCAATTTGAACTAGCGATGCAAGGCCTTTTTATTCGCGCAATATTTATTGAAGATAAAGCAACTAATCAGGAAAATTTCTCGAAATATGCTGGAATGCTAGATGAGCATGTAGATGAAATAATGCAAATATCCGATTCATCCGAAATGGACACTTACGCTAAGGACCTCAATACATATAATGAAGCTTTTAATAAAGCAGCGGATGAAGCTCTTGCCCTTCATACTGCAGGAAAACTTGATGAGGCTTTACAAAAAGTTAATAGTGAGGTTGAACAAGCAAATAAAGGATTATTAGAAGTATCTGAAAAGATTGTAAGCTACCAAAAGAACCAGCTTGATCTTGTAACGAAGGAGTCCAAAAAGGCCGTAGCCAATTCACAAACAATCTCGATTATTGCCATCGCTCTAGGATTAGTTATTGGGATATTACTAATGCTTTATGTGCAGCGTACCATTTCAAAGCCTTTAAAATTAACAGTTATCGCAGCCAATAACATAGCAAATGGTGAATTGTATCATGAAGATATTAGCCATCAGTCTAAAGATGAGATAGGTCAGCTTTCTACCGCCTTTAACACAATGAAAAACAGCTTGCGAAACTTGTTAACCCATATTCAAGGCAACACAGAACACTTAACGGCCTCGGCTGAAGAGCTTTCCGCCTCTACAGAAGAAATTTCTGCTTCAGCAGATGAGGTAACAAGAAGTATAACTGAAACTGCAAACACGGCTTCTGCTGCTACCATTGCTGCAAATGAAAGTGCACATGCTATGGATGAAACAGCTATAGGGGTTCAACGTATAGCAGAAGCAACCCAACAACTACATCAAAACGCAGTCGAAACAACAGAATTAGCCAATAACGGTAGTACAACAGCGGATGAGGCTCAACAACAAATGAATATCATCTATGACTCCACACAGGTAATTAATAATCTTGTTCAGAAATTAAGCAAACAATCTGCAGAAATTAGTCATATCACTACAGTCATTACAGCTATCACTGAACAAACTAATTTATTAGCTCTAAATGCCGCAATCGAAGCAGCACGCGCAGGTGAGCATGGTAAAGGTTTTGCCGTAGTAGCGGATGAGGTGCGAAAATTAGCTGAAGAATCCAAGCAATCTGCCAATAAAATTGTCAATTTAACGCAAGAAATTCAAGGAGATACGCAAAATGTAGAGAAGGCTGTTGAGAATGGTCTACAATCTGTAGCAGATGGTGTACAAATGATTGGCCAGGCTGGGACAGCTTTTGAAGCCATCGTGGAAGCTATTAATACCATGACCGATCAAATTGAAGATATTTCTGCTACTTCTGAAGAAATATCTGCCAGTGCAGAACAAGTAGCTGCATCTGTCACAGAGATTGCAAATGGTGCCTCTGCTAGTGCAGCCCATACACAAATTGTTGCAGAATCTAGTAAAGAACAAGCTGCTACAATGCAACAAATAAACCAGGTCGCTGCTGATTTAAGTGAAAAATCATTGGATCTGCAATCAAAAATTAGCCAATTTAAACTTTAAACATGTTAGCAGTGCATTTGAAAACGAAAAAATGCACTGCTATATTTATCCTTAATCCCTTTCTTTCCTGTTTTTGATTCAACAAAATTCGTCAAAAACCACATACTTAGACTTTCATCTGGAATGTTATAATAACTATATGCACGTACTTTCCTTCTAAGTAAGACAAATGAACTTCTCCACAAAACAACTACTTAAAATCGCGTTAAAATAGTTATTTTTACCATTCAATAGATACAAAATTGAATATGTGAATAAATGATGATTTTTGTCATTTTTACATACATCATTGCATATTCAAGCATCCCTTAAATTATTTCAAGAAAACTTCTCTTACTTAAAATCACTTCCCATTCAATACAATTATTTCTTAAAAAGGGCTCATTATTTCATTCATTTACTTTACTTCTTCTTTTTTAGCGTCAAAACAGAAAATCTTAGATAAATACAAAACAAGATTCTTGTATATCATTAATAGATAAAAATATTCATGTTTCGACATAGGAAATTACAAAAAATTACCTGAATACGAAACTAAATCACTTAGTTTTGCAAAGATTTTCTACATAACCAAACAATTCTCTTAATGAATCACATCTATGACTTTCGAATCATTTTTCAAATATTAATAATATTATCAAAAGAATAGGAATTTTCGGTATAGTATGTCATTTTTTTATTTTTGTTTTATTTTTGATATTCAAAAGATAAAAATATCAAATTATTATCAATTAAACACTTTAGTTTAGTAATGTGATAAATCGAAAAAATTTATTATTCTATTAGATGTCAGATAATACTATATAAATTTGAATCTTTTTTATTTTGTGCACAATGATTTTTTTGGTATATTAAATAGGAGCTTCAAAGAAGGCTTAAAATTGTATAAGGGGGATTTACATGATTAAAAACAAAAAGTTTTTATTACTAACAGTCCTTGCAGTATTTTCATTAGTTCTTGCTGCATGTGGCTTCGGTGGAGATAAGTCTGATAATTCTTCATCTTCAGACGGTAAAAAAGATTCTGGTTCAAAAACTAAAGAGCTTAACTTAGCAATTCCTTCAGAACCACCGTCTTTACACCCAGGACTTGCAGAAGATACTACATCTAGTGCAATCTTAATTAACGTTTTTGAGGGTCTAACTGTTTCAGACGCTGATGGTAAGCCTACTCCAGGTATAGCTGAGGATTGGGAAATCAGCGATGATAAAAAGACTTATACGTTTAAATTACGTGATGCAAAATGGTCAAACGGTGATCCAGTTGTAGCAGGTGACTTCGAATATGCTTGGAAATGGGCATTAAATCCAGAAAATCTTTCTGCGTATGCTTCTATTTTCTACCCAATTAAAGGTGCTAAAGATTACCACAATGGTGGTTCTGCTGATGGCGTTGGTATTAAAGCTGAAGATGACAAAACTTTAGTCGTAACTTTAGAAAACCCAACTCCTTATTTCCTAGAATTAACAGGCTTTAAAACTTATTTACCAATTAACCCAAAAGTGACTGAGGCTAATGAAGAATGGTACGCAGACGCTGGTGAAAATTACGTAACAAATGGTCCTTATAAATTAAGCGAATGGAAACATAGTGATTCTATCGTTCTTACAAAAAATGAAGATTATTGGGATGCAGCAAATGTTGATGTTGATACTGTCAATATTGCTATGATTGAAAAAGAGCCAACTGTTGCTACTAACTTTAAATCTGGCTCTCTTGACTATATTGGTAAGCCATTCCAAACAGTAGATCTTAATGTTATTGATGAATTCAAAAAAGATGGTTCTTTAAAAATCAAGGACGAAGCAAGTATTTATTGGTATAAATTCAATACAAAAGACAAAATTATGTCTAATGCAAATATTCGTAAAGCGCTTACACTAGCAATCGATCGTCAAACATTAATTGACAACGTAACTAAAGGTGAACAAAAACCGGCTACAGGTATGGTTCCTCCAGCAATTCCTAGCTTTACAGAAGACCGTGGTTACTTCAAAGATAATGATGTTGATGGAGCAAAAGCTGCTCTTGAAGCTGGAATGAAAGAGCTTGGTATTAAAGACCCTAAAGATATTAAAGTTAACATTTCATATAACACTTCTGAAGGACATGCAGCAATTGCTCAATACATTCAAGAAGAATGGAGTAAAAAACTTGGTATTTCATCTGAGTTAGATAACTCAGAATGGCAAGTTTATATTGACAAATTAAAAACGGGTGACTATCAAATTGGTCGTATGGGATGGGTAGCTGACTATCTAGATGCATATACATTCCTTGAAATGTTCGATACGGCTAAAAACGGTAACAACCAAACAGGATGGGAAAATGCTCAATATAAAGAATTACTAGATAAAGCAGTTGCTGAAGTAGATGAAGCTAAACGTCTTGAGTATTTAAAACAAGCAGAAGCAATTGGTATGACAGAATTCCCAGTTGCACCTATTTACTACTACACGAATTTATCAGTAGTTAAAGATGGTATTGAAAATTTAAATCCAAATCCAACAGGTGATATCCACCTTAAAGATGTAAAGATGAAATAATTTTGTTAACCATTTCTTTTTAAGCTCTAAGCTGAGAGCTGCCTCGTAGCCCTTGCGGCGCGAGTCAGCTCTTTTTAAAATACGAAAGCACTTATTTGTCAGATAATTGACAAGTAGAAGGAGGAGTTTTATGTGATTAAATATATTTTGAAAAGGCTGATGTATATACTTCTCGCGCTTTTCGTCATCGTAACGGCTACGTTTTTCCTATTGCGTCTTGCTCCTGGTAATCCATTTGCATCTGAACGTAATTTCCCTCCTCAAATAGAGGAAAAGTTAAACGAAACGTATGGATTAAATAACCCTTGGTATATTCAGTACAAAGATTATTTAATCGATGCGGCCACTTTTAATTTCGGTGAATCTATGAAATATAAAGCGCGTTCAACGAATGATATGATTGCAGAAGGCTTCCCAGTATCTTTAACTTTAGGGATTGAAGCTATGCTGCTAGCTATTGGATTTGGTGTATTAATCGGTGTAGTGGCAGCGCTTTATCATAATAGATGGCCAGATTATTTGGCAACGACCTTTGCGGTGCTCGGAATTTCCGTTCCATCCTTTATCTTAGCTGGGCTTATGCAGTATTTTCTGGCATACAAGCTTGAGTTATTCCCGATTAGTGGATGGAAAGGCTTTAGTTATAGTATATTACCAGCCTTAGCTATTGCATTTTCGCATATGGGCTTTATCGCTAAACTAACACGTTCAAGTATGCTTGAACAAAATAATAGTGATTACGTAAAAATGGCTCGTGCAAAAGGAATAGGCAAATGGACAGTTGTCTTCCGCCATACTTTACGTAACGCCCTTTTACCAGTTATTACTTATTTAGGTCCATTAACTGCTGGGGTTGTTACAGGTAGCTTCATTGTAGAGCAAATTTTTGCGGTCCCTGGTTTAGGTAAGCACTTTGTACAGAGTATTACAAACCGTGACTATACAGTTGTTATGGGAACAACGGTGTTCTACGCAATCATTCTTTTATTTGCGGTATTCATCGTAGATATTTTATATAGCGTGATTGATCCGCGAATTAAGCTGAAAGGAGCGAAAAAGTAATGACACAGCAACAAATTGAGAAAGATAAGTTTAAAATTGTTGGCGGAAATCATGAAGCAACTGATAAATTAGCAGATAAATCTATCTCCTTTTGGAAGGAAGTATTTATTCGTTTTTCCCATAATAAAATGGCGATTTTTGGTTTAATTGCTTTAATCATTATTGTTTTGATGGCTACATTTGTGCCAATGTTTTCACAATACCACTATAGTGATCAATTAGGTGTTTATAACGCCCCACCATCTTCAGAATATTGGTTTGGTACAGATGATTTAGGTCGAGATATTTTCGTTCGAATATGGGCTGGCGCTCGTATCTCTTTACTCATCGGAATAACTGCTGCAGTGATTGACTTGATCATCGGCGTATTATGGGGAAGTATTTCTGGTTTAGCAGGCGGTCGTGTTGACAATATTATGATGCGTATTGCCGATGTTTTAACAGCCGTTCCTTACCTACTAGTTGTTATCGTACTTTTAGTAGTATTAAAACCTGGTATTATACCAATGATTATCGCATTATCGATTACAGGATGGATTAATATGGCTCGTATTGTTCGCGGTGAAGTATTATCTATTAAAAATCAAGAGTATGTTTTAGCCGCTCGAACTCTGGGTGCACAAACAGGACATTTAATTTTAAAACATTTAGTGCCAAATGCACTTGGTGCGATTTTAGTAACAATGACATTAACTGTTCCACATGCGATTTTTACAGAGTCTTTCCTTAGTTATCTAGGACTTGGGGTTCCTGCTCCACAAGCCTCTTGGGGAACAATGGCTTCTGATGGTAATGGAGCGATTACCAATGCTCCTTGGCGTTTAATATTCCCTGCAGTATTTATTTCACTAACAATCTTTGCGTTTAACGCAGTTGGTGACGGCTTACGTGATGCATTAGATCCAAAACTACGTAAATAAGGAGGTGGCCGAAATGAATAAAACAATTCTAGAAGTAAAAGATTTACGAATAAACTTTAAAACCTATGCAGGGCTTGTCCATGCTGTACGTGGTGTTAACTTTGATTTAAAGGAAGGTGAAACACTCGCTATAGTTGGTGAATCAGGTTCTGGTAAAAGTGTTACGAGTAACGCGTTAATGAAATTAATTCCACAGCCACCTGGTATTTATGAGTCAGGACAGATTTTATTTAATGGCCGTGATTTAGTTCCTTTAAGTGATAAAGAAATGTCAAAAGTACGCGGAAATGAGATTGCAATGATTTTCCAAGACCCTATGACAAGTTTAAATCCAACCATGAAGGTCGGACGTCAAATAACTGAAGTAATTTTACAACATAAAAAAGTATCTAAAGCAGATGCAAAAAAACGTGCAATTGAGCTTTTAACACAGGTAGGTATTCCCTTCCCTGAGAAACGCTATAACCAATATCCACATGAGTTTTCAGGTGGTATGCGTCAGCGTGTTGTTATTGCTATCGCTCTTGCAGCTGATCCAAAGCTATTAATTGCCGATGAGCCAACAACAGCCCTAGACGTTACAATTCAAGCGCAAATTTTAGAACTTATGAAAGAAATACAAAAAAATTCGAAAACATCTATCATTTTCATTACGCATGATTTAGGTGTTGTTGCCAACATCGCTGACCGTGTTGCTGTTATGTATGCTGGTCAAATCGTGGAATATGGTACTGTCAATGATATTTTCTATAATCCTAAGCATCCTTATACATGGGGACTTCTCGGATCAATGCCAGACTTAGATAACGACACAGACGAGCTATTACGTACGATTCCTGGTTCACCGCCAGATCTTACAAACCCTCCAAAGGGAGATGCTTTTGCCGCTCGTAATGAATTTGCAATGGCTATTGACTACGAGCAAGAACCTCCAATGTTCCAGGTAAGTGAAACACACTTTGCAAAAACTTGGTTGTTGCATCCAGACGCACCAAAAATACCACTTCCAGAAGCTGTTGCTAAACGAATTGAAGGGTATTTAGCAAAGGAGGCACAATCAAATGACTAAAACGGGTGCAAAAAAAATTCTTGAAATTAAAAATTTAAAGCAGCATTTCGGCTCAGCAAGTAACCCTATTAAAGCTGTTGATGGTATTAGCTTCGATGTATACGAAGGTGAGACACTTGGTCTTGTAGGTGAATCAGGCTGTGGTAAATCAACAACTGGTCGCTCCATTATTCGCCTGTATGATATTACAGATGGGGAAATTATTTTCGATGGCGAGAACGTTCATGGGAAAAAGTCCAAAAATGACTTAAAGAAATTCAATCGTCAAATGCAAATGATTTTCCAAGATCCATACGCTTCTTTAAACCCTCGTATGACGGCTGGAGAAATCATTAGTGAAGGCTTTGATATTCACGGTCTTTATAAGGATAAAAAAGAACGCCGTGAAAAAGTAAATCAACTACTTGAGGCAGTTGGCTTAAACAAAGAGCACGCCAACCGTTATGCACATGAATTCTCTGGTGGTCAACGTCAACGTATTGGAATTGCTCGTGCTCTAAGCTTAGACCCAAAATTCATCATTGCTGATGAGCCTATCTCAGCGCTTGACGTATCCATTCAAGCGCAAGTGGTTAACCTGCTAAAGCAGCTTCAAAAAGAGCGCGGCTTAACATATCTATTTATTGCCCATGACTTATCCATGGTTAAATACATCAGTGACCGTATCGCTGTTATGTACCGTGGTAAAATTATGGAAATCGGTAAAGCGGACGATATTTATAATAATCCTGTTCATCCGTATACAAAATCTTTATTATCAGCCATCCCACTTCCTGACCCAATGTCAGAAAAGCGTCGTCAACGTATTCCGTACAAGCATACGGAGGTGGACGATAGTGCAACATATCATGAGGTAGGCGATCAGCATTACGTTTATGGTACAGCGGATCTTGTGAAAACTTGGGTTGCTAATCGATAATAACTTTCAATATCCATCCATTGGAGATTTTCAGTGGATGGATTTTTTGTCTTAATAAAAGCATCAATAACCTTCACTCCACTCAACTTATATACATGACACAGATTTTAACAAATATCATCCCAACTTTTGATGATGAGTTATAACTACTCAGTTATGAAAAACAGTCTTTCCCATATGAAGAAAGACTGTTTTTTCAATGACCAGCTTATTTCAGTGGTGCATCTGCTGTTAATTCAATAGTTTGAAGTTCCGTTGGATTTGCGTAATCAACATTGTAATTTTTCACGCGTTTGTTGACTGGGAAAAGCTCTGTACGGAAGTACATTGGCATTGTCGTTGCTGTTTTGCTCATATATTCTTGCCATGTACGGAATGCTTTTGCACGGTGATCCGGATCCATTGATTTTTCAGAATCAATGTCTTCTAACATTTCTGTTAATTCAGCAGAAACGAAACGACTCAAGTTAAATTCTGCACCCTCACCATATAAACCTGACGGAGATGGGTTCGTACCTGTTTTCCATGCAGCCATATACATATCAATTTCTGGATCATCAGCCTCAACTTTATCATAGAAGCTGTTGAATTCAATTAAGCGGCCAGTAGTCAACTCAACATTTAACCCAACTTCCTTCCAATTTTGACGATAGTATTCAGCAATCGCTTCATCTGTGTCTGAACCAGACATTGCTGCTAAGCGAATCGTGAATTTTTTCCCGTCTTTACCTTCACGGATTCCGTCACCATCGACATCTTTATACCCTGCCTTATCTAGTAATTCCTTAGCCTTTTCAGGATCATAGTGATAACCCTCTAACGTACCATCATAATAAGATGCAAACACTGGTGGAATTAATGAGTTTGCTCGTACACGCAATCCTTGATAGAATTTTTCTGTAACAGATTCAATATCCATCGCATAGCCAATCGCTCGACGTAAATTTACATCATTCATTTTTGACTTCTCATCAAAAATATTCATACGATTTGCTTTATCGTATTTCCCTACTTTAAACCCGACATAAGAGTATGATAACTCTGGACGGCTTACAATCGATATATTTGATAAATCCTTTATGCTGTCATATTGATTTGTTGGGTAATGTTCTGCAATATCATATTTCCCAGTTTTCAAAGCTTCACCGATTGAACTAGAAGGAACAACTTCGATCACCACTTTATCTAACTTTGGCTTGCCTTTAAAATAATGTTCATTCGCTACAAGTTGAACAGACTCTCCATTTACAATTTTATCAATTTTAAATGCGCCCAGTGTTACAGGATTTTTACGAACTGCATCTGAAGCAATTAGGGCATCTTTAACAGGGATTGACTCTAGCTGATGCTTCGGTGCTGCATAACCCCATAACCCATCCCCAACTGAATAAATAGCTGGTGATACTTTCTTGAACGTAATTTCAATTGATTTTTCATCAATTTTTTTAATACCAGAAATTGTTTTTGCCTCTCCATCATGATATTCTTTTGCACCGATAATATTTTGGAAGTCGTCATCATAGCGTTTTCCGTCGTAATCAGGATGACCAATAATTTCGTATGGATAAATTAAGTCTTCTGCCGTCAAGGGTTTACCATCTGACCACTTAACATCACCTTGAATAGTAATCTTCGCCTTCTTATTGTCCTTATCAACTTCTAATTTTGCAATACCTGTATCTTTTACTAGGAAATCCCCATCCAATTCGAAAATCTCATTTTTTGCGTAATCTAAGATTGTACTATCGTAAGCATCATCAGATAATTCCGGAATGAAAACACCTTTAAAAGGAGTGTCTGTTACAAGCGCTACTTTTAACGTACCGCCTTTAATAGCATCACCTTCATTTGTTATATCCATTGGAAACTTAGCTGTATCTTCTTTATTAGTTTCTGTTTCCTTTTGTGTCGATTTCTCTTTGTTGCCATCCCCAGTTTTAGCTGCGTCTTTACCATCGTTATTGCAGGCCGCCAATACAAACATCACTGCAAAAATAACGGATAGTAATAACCAATTTTTTTTCATAGTACATCCTCCCCTTTATCCAATTCTTTGTTTTGCGTCAGCTGCACGACGAAGTGCTTGACCGACGTAATTTATACCAAGCATCAAGATTAAAATTAATATTGATGCGGGCAACCATACCCACCATTTTTCTGATAAAACGATTGGATTTCTCGCATAGTTTACAAGAGTTCCTAAACTCGGAGTCGATGGTGGTAAGCCAAAGCCTAAGAAGGACAATCCTGTTTCGATCCCAACGTTTCCAGCAAAGTTCAACGTTAGTTCAACGATTAAAATCGAACTTAAATTTGGTAAAATGCCTTTAAACATAATAGCGAAGTCACTTGTCCCCATTGTTTTAGAAGCACTTACATAATCCCTCCTGCCCTCCGATAGTGCTTTACTTCGGACTAAACGTGCGGTGCTCATCCATTGAAATAAACTTATGATCAAAATCAGCTCAAGGATGCCATATTTCGGTATTATAGTTACAAAAACAATGATCACCATTAGATTAGGTAATGTCATAAAAAATTCAGTAATTCGCATAAACAAATTATCAACAAATCCACCGTAATAACCCATGATAATACCAAGACCTATCCCTGTAATACTAGTAATAATCGTAATTGCAAATGCTATTAAAATAGAGTTTTTTGCCCCTATTACTAGCTGCCCCAGCATATCACGACCTGCTTCATCTGTTCCAAGTGTATAACCATTTACACCAGGTTCAGTGTAGCGCTCCAACAGTTTAATTTTTAAAACTTCTTCTTGATTTAAAAGCAAGGCAGCAACTAAAAATCCAATAATAATAAACGTTATCCCAAAAAATGAAAACATTGCTAATTTATCTTTTTTAAACTCTCGTAAAACGACTTGTATTCCCGTCGGCGGAGAGTTATCAAATTTGACTATTTCATTATTGTATTGTTCCATTTGAATTCACCTCTCCTTAAACATTATTTTAGTAGTTAGTCTATGCGGATACGTGGATCGACAATGCTCATAATAATATCAGACAGTAGACTACCTAATAATGTTAAGAAGCCATAAAGCATAACTAGTGCCGTAATAACACTATAATCTCGACTCATGATTGAATTGATAAACAACTGACCCATTCCTGGGAAACCGAATATTGTTTCAATAAAAATAGAACCGCCTAATAAACCTGTTATTGTAAACCCTAAAAAGGCTGCGATTGGTAGTAAGGAATTACGGAAAATATGTCTAGTATAGACTTTTCGCATTGGGATACCTTTGCTTCGAGCTGTTTTCACATAATCCTGTGTTTTTGCATCTATTATTTCTGAACGTAAATATTGAATAATGGCTGTTGTACCTAAGATAGCATACGTAATAGCAGGTAGCAGTAAATGATACATTTTATTCCAATAATATGCCATTGTACCTGGATCAAGCCCTACATCAACTGTCCCGCTAGTTGGGAACCACATGAGTCTATAACCGAATATATATACGAAAATGAGTGATAATACGAAAGTTGGTATTGCATAACTTATAAAACTATACAGGGTGATTGATTTATCTAAAAATGATTCTTGATAACGACCAGCCAACACCCCTAATGGAATCGCAATCAAATATACAAAGATTGCACTAAGTAATGAAAGCCAGAATGTATTTAATCCGCGCTCACCAATAAGTGTGGACACTGCAATTTTATATGTATAGCTTCGTCCGAAATCACCTTGAAAAGCGTTTGTAATCCAGTGGTAATACTGAACATACCAGGGGTCATAGAAACCTGCTTGTATACGAAGTTCCTCAATCCTTGCAGGGTCCGTCTCTGGTGTAATAAGCCCCGTAAATGGATCTCCTGGCATTTGTTTTGCCAATATGAAGATAAAAAGACTTAAGACAAACAACTGAGGAATCATCAGTAACACACGTCTAACAATCGTTTTCCACATTTATATACCCTCCCGTTCAATATCAGACATCGCTACTTTATGCGTATCCGAAATGGTTTTTAATGGGTATACTTTGCCATCCTCGTCATAATATTTATGCTGTTCTTTTTGATAATTGGCCTCGACATCTTGACGTGTTATTTTACGCTCTAAACGTGTTTCTGGCTCAATATTTGGAATAGCTGATAACAAGCGCTTTGTATAAATATGTTGTGGACTCGTATATATGTCATTTCGAGTGCCTGTTTCAACAAAGCGTCCTTTGTACATGATAGCTATGTAATCACACATATGCTTCACGACACCAAGGTCATGTGAAATAAATAAATAACTAAGTCCAAATTCACTCTGAATGTCTTTCATAAAATTTAGCACTTGAGCTTGTACAGATAAATCTAGTGCAGATACAGGTTCATCAGCAATAATCATTTTTGGATTACAAGCAACAGCACGTGCGATTCCAAGACGTTGCTTTTGACCACCAGAAAATTCATGTGGATACTTTAACAATACATCTTCAGACATACCTACAATTGCAAGTAACTCTTTAATGCGCTTACGTTCCTCTTGATCACTAAGCTTCATAAAATTTCGAATAGGCTCTGCTAAAATGTCTAAAACCCTTTTTCTAGGATTCATACTTGAATGAGAATCTTGGAAAATCATTTGAATATCTTTGTTATATGCCGAATTACGATTTCTACGTTGATTTGTAACATTCTCACCTTCATAGTAAATTTGACCCGAGGTGATTTTTTCTAGACCTATAATGGCTTTCCCAGTTGTCGATTTTCCAGAACCTGATTCTCCAACTAAACCATATGTTTTTCCTTGTTCAAATTCCATTGTGACGCCATCAACCGCAAATACTTTATCGATTACTGTATTAAAAAAGCCCCCTCGAATTGGATAATGAACATTCAAATCGCTAATTTGCATAAAACTCATACAGTCACCCCTCCTTCTTCACCTTCAAAATGAAAGTGTTTCCAGCAGGTACATCTAACCAAATGTCCTGGCGCAATTTCATGTAAATGTGGGTTTTTTTCGTGTGCAGATGCATCAATCCAAGGTATTCGTGCTGAAAATCGGCAGCTTTCCCGAGGTAAATTCATCAGCGATGGCACCATACCTTGAATAACTTCAAGTCTTTCATTTTCACTATGTGTTTGTGGAATAGAATTCAATAAAGAACGAGTATAAGGATGTTTAGCATTATTAAATAAGTTCTGAACAGGTGCTTCTTCTACTACTTCACCTGCATACATCACTGCAACTCGATCAGCCATTTCCGCGACAACACCCAAATCATGGGTAATTAATATAATACCCGTTTCGGTTTCTACTTGAAGTGCTTTTAATAGATCTAGTATTTGAGCTTGGATAGTTACATCTAGAGCTGTTGTTGGTTCATCTGCAATTAAAATGGAAGGCTTACACGACAGTGCAATAGCAATCATGACGCGTTGACGCATCCCTCCAGACAATTGATGTGGAAATTGTTTTGCCACACGTTGTGGATTAGAGATACCTACTTGAATCAATAATTCTAATACTCTCTCCTCGCGCTGTTGCTTTGAGAACTTTGTATGATACATTAATCCCTCAGCAATTTGTTCTCCAATCCGCATTAATGGATTAAGAGCTGAAAGAGGATCTTGGAATATAAAACCAATATCATTACCACGTAATTTATTAAATTTCTGCTCATTTAGTTGAGTTAAATTTTGATTGTTATAAAGAATTTCACCTGAAACTTTTGTGTTAACTTCATTGTGCAAACCTACAATCGTAGTTGCTAAAGTACTTTTACCACAACCTGATTCCCCAACGATTGCTAATACTTCATTCTTTTTAAGCGAAAGCGAGACATCATCTACAGCAGCGTGGTAAGTTTCTTTAATTCGAAAACTTGTAGTTAAATTTCTAATTGTTAGTAGTTCATTTGCTGTATTCAAACAATCTCTCCCCTTATATTCAATATTCAGAAAAATGACCATACTTATCCTTCGGAATTAATTTCAGAAATTTCAGAATTATATTCCGTTAAAAAAGTTCATTTACACCACGGTATTTTAAAAATCCCTTTTATAACTTTTTACTTTTTCAGAAAACAAATCACCAATTTCGAAAATCAAAAAATATGGCTAGATTAATTACCAAAAAAAATAATACCAAGTCAAAAATTCTACTGATGTAATATTCTGATAATTGGACGTAATGCTATTTTATCTAGAAATAAACCATTTAATCAAGCAATTTTTTTTAATTCTTATTATCTTATATACAAAATAAACCATACAACTATTCCAATTTTCATTAAAATATTTTTATTTCTACCAAATGAATATTTGCTCATTTTTCACTTCACCTGCATAAAGTGTTATTTTTTTATTATTAAAATATAATAAAATGCTATGTAATATATTATTACCTACTCTTACATAATTTACATTTATTTAGTATTTCAGATTACTTTAGTTATTTTTTTGACGAATTGATACATTTTCAATTTTTCAGTTTTCAATTTTTGTAAATAATTTTTTCTGATAACACATTAATAAATTGAAGTGATTTATATTACAGCAGAAAAATAATTTACTTTAAGCAAGTAAACAATGCCATGTTACATACTTCTTGTTATTTTATCTGGCTTATTTTCTATATCTTTTCAGCTGATTTAGCAAAAAAAAGCGACTGTCGATAAAAATATCGACAGTCGCTTTTAAAAGTTTCTTTGAAGATTAAAGTGCTCCAGCCTTTAATTTTCCATGCCATTCCTTAAGAAATGGGATATCTTCTTCCTGAATAGCACCTGATTCGTTGGCTGCTTCTATTAAATAATCAAAGTTTGTTAATGATACATATTGAATACCAGCTTGATCGAATGCTTGTTCAGCACGTGGAAGATTGTACGTGTAGACGCAAACAACGCCCAACACTTCACAGCCTGCTGCTCGTAAAGCTTCAACCGCTGTAATAGATGAACCACCCGTAGAAACAATATCTTCTACTACAACTACTTTTTGACCCGCTGCGTATTTTCCTTCGATTTGATTACCACGCCCGTGCTCTTTTGCTTTAGAACGTACATAAACCATTGGTAAATCTAGAATATCACTTACCCAAGCCGCATGAGGAATACCTGCTGTTGCTGTACCTGCAACGATTTCTGTTGCGCTAAAGTTTTCTTTAATCAGTGATGCCAAGCCGTTTGCTAATTGTTTACGAATAACAGGATCTGAGATTGTTAGACGTGTATCGCAGTAAATTGGCGATTGAATGCCTGATGCCCATGTAAATAGCTCTGTAGGATTTAGTTCCACTGCTCCTACTTTTAACATTGCGTGTGCGATTTCATTTTGTAATGTCATAGTTATGCCTCCCATAATTCACTTACAATTTTATATGCTGCTACTGGATCTTGTGCACCTGTTACAGCGCGTCCCACGACAATTAGTGATGAGCCATCACGTTTTGCTCCGTCTGGTGTGGCAATGCGCTTTTGATCGTGTGCATCGCCACCTGCTAAACGAATACCAGGTGTCACACGTAGAAAATCATTCCCGCATACCTCTGCTATCATTTTAGCCTCGTGTACTGAGCAAACGACACCTTGTAAACCAGCCTGTTTTGTGAGACTTGCATAGTGCAAGACAGACTCCTGTAAAGATAGAGCAATTCTTTGTTCCGCTTGCATTTGTTCCTCAGTTGTTGATGTTAATTGTGTAACTGCAATTAATGCAGGACGACCTTTACCTGCAGGTGTACCTGCTTCAAGGCCTTCCATTGCAGCCTCCATCATTGGACGTCCGCCTGCTGCATGGACATTGACTAAATCTACCCCTAATTTTGCTAGGCCCTTCATGGCAGAGCCAACTGTATTCGGGATATCATGTAATTTTAAATCAAGGAAAATATCATGGCCTAAATCCTTTACTTTCCGAACAATATCTGGCCCTTCCTGCATATATAATTCCATACCAATTTTCACGAAAAGAGGCTCATTAAAATGCTTTAAAAAATTGAATACTTCTGCTTCACCAGGAAAATCTAGTGCAAGTATTGGTTTTGTATTCATTAACGGTGGCTCCTTCCGATTATTTCTGAAATATGCTCTACCCCTAATTTGTCAAGCTTTGCTGGTAATTCATCAATAATAGTCGGGCATACAAAATGATCGACAAAGTTTGCTGTCCCAACTGCAACTGCAGATGCACCGGCCGACATAAAGTCAATAACGTCCTGTGCCTCTGTTACACCACCCATTCCAATAATCGGAATATTGACAGCCTTATAGACCTCATAGACCATCCGAATCGCCACTGGTTTTACAGCAGGGCCGGATAAACCACCTGTGCCATTGGCAATTACCGGCTTACCAGTACGTTCATCCAGACGCATTCCAATTAACGTATTAATCATAGTAATACCGTCTGCTCCACCCGCTTCAACAGCTTGGGCAATGTCTACAATACTTGTTACATTTGGAGATAATTTTACGTAAACAGGCACCTCAGACACAGCTTTAACAGCTTCCACCAGTTCACGTGCTGTTGCGGGATCAGTACCAAATTGAATACCCCCACATTTTACGTTTGGACAGGAAATGTTAAGCTCTAATGCTTTTACATTGGCCGCGGTGGAAATACGTTGTGCAACTTCTACATAATCCGCTGTCTCTGTACCAGCTACATTTGCAATAATTGGCACATCATAGTCCTCTAGAAACTTTAATTCCTCATTCATGACTTTGTCAATGCCAGGGTTTTGTAGGCCTATAGCATTTAACATCCCTGCTGCTGTTTCTGCTACACGTGGTGTAGGGTTCCCTGGTCGTGTTTCTACAGTTGTTGCTTTAATCATTATAGCGCCAAGCTTTGATAAATCGTATAGTTGAGCATATTCACGACCAAATCCGAAGCAGCCTGATGCTGGCATTATTGGATTTTTTAACTCTAAACCTGGTAATTGTATTGTTAGCCGACTCATAATGCCACCGTACCTTTCGGGAAAACTGGACCATCAGAGCATACCTTAACATAGTCTTTTGCTACTTGGTCTGTTGTTTTACATACACATGCAAAGCAAGCGCCGATACCGCAGCCCATACGCTCTTCAAATGATAGATAGCCCTCTTTTTCCGGGTAAAAGCCTTCAAGTGCTTTTAACATTGGTAGTGGACCACAGGAATAAAAGACATCAAACTCAGGTGCTCGTGACGCTAGTACATTCGTGACAAAGCCCTTTGTGCCCTTAGAGCCGTCCACCGTTACATAATGTGTTTCACCAAGTGCGCTGAATTCTTCCTCATAAAAGCATACATCCTCTGTTTGGAAGCCTAACACATGAATTGTTTTCACACCTCGCGCATTTAATTGCTTCGAAAGCTCATGTAATGGTGGTACGCCAATTCCTCCTCCAACTAAAAGAGCTGTCCCTCCTTCTTTTACTGCGTCTACAGGGAATCCATTACCGATTGGTCCTAATACATTTACAAGCTGACCTTCGCGATTCGTCGCTAAAACCTTTGTTCCTCGTCCTTCTGCTCGATAAATCATTGTAAATTCGTTGTTATCTTTATCTATATTGGCAATACTGATTGGTCGACGTAAAAGCGGCTCCAATGAATCTGACACCTTTACATGGACAAACTGGCCAGGAGTCATATCCTGAACCAGTTCACCATGAAGTGTCAATTCGAAAATGTTTGTCGCTATTTGTTTTTGAGAGACGACCGTCATTTTCTCTTGACGTATCATATTAGTGTACTACCTCCGCTTTTGGCATTTGTTCTGCTGTAAATGTCATTGATTCAATAACACGTAGCATTGCTTCTGCTGTATCTAATGATGTTAAACATGGGACACCATTTTCGACAGATTCACGACGGATACGGAAACCATCACGAGCTGGTTGCTTGCCCTTTGTAAGTGTATTTACTACAAGTTGTGCTTCACCATTTTGAATTAAATCGATTAATGTTTGGCCCTTTGCACCGATTTTTCCAACGATATCTGTGCGGACTCCTGCTGCTTCAAATGCTTTAGCAGTACCTTCAGTAGCCACAATACGATAGCCTACTGTTGAGAAACGTTTTGCAAGGGCAATCGCTTCCTCTTTATCTTTATCAGATACAGTAAATAATACTGTACCTTCTGTGCGAATTTCCATTCCTGCTGCAACCAAGCCTTTGTAAAGGGCTTTTTCTAATGTTGCATCTTTCCCCATTACTTCACCTGTTGACTTCATTTCAGGTCCTAATGTAATGTCAACACGGCGTAATTTAGCAAATGAGAATACTGGTACTTTTACAAATACGCCTTTTTGCTCTGCTGCTAAGCCTGTAGGATAACCTTGTTCGATAATGGACTTACCTAGGATTGCTTTTGTCGCAATATTAGCCATTGGGATATTAGTAATTTTACTTAAGAATGGCACTGTACGAGAAGAACGTGGGTTCACCTCGATTACAAATACTTCACCTTGTGAAATAACATATTGAATGTTCATTAAACCTATGATGCCAAGACCTTTTGCAAGGCGTGTTGTATAGTCCACTAATGTATCCTTTTGTGCCTGTGTTAATTTTTGTGGTGGATATACAGAGATAGAGTCACCGGAGTGAACACCTGCACGCTCGATATGCTCCATAATACCTGGGATCAACACATTTTCCCCGTCACAAATTGCATCTACTTCAATTTCCTGACCAGTTAAATAACGGTCCACTAATACTGGATGGTCTGGAGATGCTTCAACCGCATTTTCCATATAGTGTTGTAGCTCTTCTTCGTTGTAGACGATTTCCATCGCACGTCCACCTAGTACATATGAAGGGCGAACTAACACCGGGAAGCCAAGACGTCCACCGATAGCAAGTGCTTCCTCTGTTGAGATAGCCGTTTCACCTTGTGGCTGTGGAATATCTAATTCATGTAATGCTTGCTCGAATTTATCTCTATTTTCTGCACGATCAATATCTTCAAGTGTTGTACCTAAGATTTTCACACCATTTGCCGCTAATTTATCCGCAAGATTAATAGCTGTTTGTCCACCGAATTGCACAACCACACCAATTGGCTGCTCTAGGTCAATAATATGCATTACATCTTCGATTGTTAATGGCTCGAAGTATAATTTATCTGAAATCGAGAAGTCCGTGGATACAGTTTCTGGATTTGAGTTAATAATAATTGCCTCATAGCCAGCTTCTTGAATTGCCCAAACTGAATGTACTGTCGCGTAGTCAAATTCTACCCCTTGACCAATACGAATTGGACCTGACCCAAGGACAACAACAGATGGCTTATCTGATTTAATTGATTCGTTTTCTTCCTCATATGTGCCATAGAAGTAAGGTGTTTCAGATTCAAACTCTGCTGCACATGTATCAACCATCTTATAGACCGGGATAATACCATATTCTTTACGATATGCATATACTTCCTCAGGTGTAGTTTCCCAAAGCTCTGCAATTTTCTTATCTGCAAAGCCTAGACGTTTTGCTGTACGTAATACGTCTTTATCGTTTTTATTGTCAGCAAGTGTTTTCTCCATATCCACAATGTTTTTGAATTTATTTAAGAAGAATAAGTCAATGGCAGACCACTCATGAATTTGCTCAATTGTTACACCGCGACGTAATGCTTCACCGATAAAGAATAGACGCTCATCTCCAGCTTTGCGGATACGTTTTTCAATCCAAGAATCGGAGTTTTCCTCGGCATGCTTTAACTCTAAGTGTACTTGACCTGTTTCAAGTGAACGAACTGCTTTAAGCATCGCTTCCTCAAATGTTCGTCCTAGTGCCATAACCTCGCCAGTTGCTTTCATTTGTGTACCAAGATTACGTTTTGCTGATTCGAATTTATCGAATGGCCAGCGTGGGATTTTTGCCACAATATAATCTAGTGCTGGCTCGAAGCAAGCATACGTTGAACCTGTTACAGGGTTTTTAATTTCATCTAATGTTAAGCCAACTGCAATTTTTGCTGCTAGCTTGGCAATTGGGTAGCCTGTTGCTTTAGATGCTAACGCTGATGAACGTGATACACGAGGGTTAACCTCGATTACATAGTAATTAAAGCTATATGGATCAAGAGCTAATTGAACGTTACAGCCACCTTCAATTTTCAGTGCACGAATAATATCTAGGGAAATATTACGTAGCATTTGGTTTTCTCGATCTGACAGTGTTTGTGTTGGTGCTACTACGATAGAATCCCCTGTATGAATACCTACTGGGTCAACGTTTTCCATGTTACATACTACAATGGCATTGTCAGCCGCATCACGCATTACTTCATATTCAATCTCTTTATAGCCAGCGATTGATTTTTCTAGTAAGCATTGTGTAACTGGAGAATATTTAAGCCCAGATGTCACGATTTCCTCTAAATCTTGATCATTGTAGCAAATTCCACCGCCTGTACCACCTAATGTAAATGCAGGTCGAACGATAACTGGATAACCAATCTTTGCAACAAAGTTTTTCGCTTCATCTAAGTTATGGATAATATCTGATTCAGGCACTGGAGCACCTAGTTCATACATTAAATTACGGAATAAATCACGGTCTTCTGCTTTATGAATTGCTTCTAATTTTGTCCCAAGAATCTCAATATTAAGCTCATCCAAAATTCCTGATTTATCTAATTCAATCGCCATATTTAAGCCAGTTTGCCCCCCAAGAGTTGGTAGGATGGCATCTGGACGCTCTTTTCGCAAAATACGTGATACAAACTCAAGAGTAATTGGCTCAATATAAACCTTGTCGGCAATTTCTGTATCCGTCATGATTGTTGCAGGGTTTGAGTTAATTAAAATAACGCGATAGCCTTCTTCTTTTAAAGATAGACAAGCTTGTGTTCCTGCATAGTCAAATTCTGCTGCTTGTCCGATAACGATTGGACCTGATCCGATTACTAAAATTGTTTCAATATCTGTACGTTTAGGCATGTTGTTTCCCCTTCCCTGCTTCTACTTCCATCATTTCAATAAACTCATCAAATAAGTGGTTTGAATCTTCTGGACCTGGTGATGCTTCTGGATGGTATTGGACTGTGAAGATTGGATATTTCTTGTGACGTACACCTTCACAAGTACCATCATTTAATGCGATATGTGTTAATTCTAGATCTGTCTCTTTTAATGATTCAATATCGATTGCGTATCCGTGGTTTTGAGATGTTAAATCTGTACGGCCTGTGCGTAAATCTTTTACCGGATGGTTTCCTCCACGATGTCCAAACGGTAATTTAAAGCTTCGAGCACCACAAGCAAGTGAGAAGATTTGATGACCTAGGCATATACCGAACATTGGCACTTTACCAATTAAATTGCGAACTGTTTCGATACCTTCCTGTACATCTTCTGGGTTACCTGGACCGTTTGATAGCATAATTCCATCTGGATGCCATGCTAAAATTTCCTCTGCCGGTGTGTTATAGGGTACAACTAACACATCACAATCACGTTTATTTAATTCACGAAGAATACCATGCTTCATACCAAAGTCAATTAATACAACACGTTTACCACGTCCTGGTGACGGATAAGCAGCCTTTGGTGAAACTTCACGAACATGGTGTGTAATCGCCGGTGTTGCTTGTAATTTTGCTACGATTTCAGCCACATTCACTTCCTCATCGGCTGCTGTTAAAATGGCCTTTACCGATCCTTTACTACGAATGATGCGTGTTAATTTCCGAGTATCGATTCCTTCAATTCCTGGAATGTCCTTTGCTGTCAGATAATCATCTACCGTTAAATCGCAGCGGAAGTTTGAAGGGGTTTTGGCTAATTCTCGAACAACAAATCCACGAATAGCAGGTGTAATTGATTCAAAGTCATCACGGTTGATTCCATAGTTACCGATTAAAGGGTATGTTAATGTAACGATTTGTCCATAGAATGAAGGATCTGAAATGGTTTCCTGATAACCTGTCATCCCTGTTGTAAAAACTACCTCACCTTGTGAAGCTCGCTCACTACCGAACGCTGTACCTGTAAATACTGTGCCATCTTCTAAAATAAGTAAACGTTTTTTCATTACTCTGCCTCCTGGTATACGATATTGCCTTCAAAAATTGTAAGGATTGGCCATCCCTTTGCAGTCCAACCATTGAATGGTGTATTACGTCCTTTTGATACAAAGCCTTCCGCATCAATTGCTTGCTCTTTATTTAAATCTAGTAAAATCATATCTGCTGAAGCTCCAACTTCTAATGTGCCATAGGGTAAATCAAATATTTTTGCTGCCTTTACAGACATCCAGTCAATCAACTGTTTTAACGTCCATTTCCCTGTTTCTACAAATTGTGTGTAAAGGAGTGGGAAGGCTGTTTCAAAGCCAACAATGCCAAATGGTGCGCCTACCATGCCACAGCATTTTTCTTCTACTGTATGTGGAGCATGATCTGTAGCGATGCAATCGATTGTTCCATCAAGTAGAGCAGCGTGAAGTGAGTCTTTGTCATCCGCCCCGCGTAATGGAGGGTTCATTTTCCAATTTGCATCATCTGATGGAATATCCATTTCTTCAAGTAATAAATGATGTGGGCATACTTCAGCAGTTACACGAATACCCGCTGCTTTAGCATCTCGTACTGCACGGACAGACTCCTTCGTTGATACGTGGCAGACGTGATAGCGAGCGCCAGCTGCTTCTGCTAATAAAACATCTCGTGCAATTTGTACAGATTCGCATATGGACGGAATCCCAGGAAGACCAAGCTCTTTATTTCGTTTCCCCTCATGCATAACTCCATCATAAATTAATGAATTATCTTCACAGTGTGCCACCACAACCATATCGTGCTGAGCAGCATCCTTCATCTGTTCATACATTGTTGAAGCAAGCTGAATACCTACACCATCATCAGAGAATGCAACTGCCCCCTGTGCTTTTAATTGCTCAATATTTGTACGAACCTCACCGGAGATATCCTTTGTGAGTGAGCCATATGGCAGTACTCGAATAACAGCACTTTCCTTAATCAGCCCATTAATTAGTTGCATGTTTTCTACTGAATCTGGTACTGGTTTTGTATTAGGCATTGCACAAATTGTTGTAAAGCCGCCCTTTGCTGCTGATGCTGAACCTGTTGCAATTGTTTCCTTATGCTCAAAGCCTGGCTCGCGTAAATGCGTGTGGACATCGACAAAGCCTGGTGCAACAACAAAACCATTTCCTTCAATAATTTCAGCATCTTCTACAGTTACGTCTTGTCCGATTGCTGTAATTCTCCCTTCAGCCATGGCGATATTAACAGTATGCAATTCACCTTGCTCATTTAACATTTGTACATTTTGAAGTATCTTTGTCATGTTATTCTCTCCCCTTTAAAATTGTTTCCACAATAGCCATTCTTGTATAGACACCATTTCGGACTTGCTCGAAAATTCGAGAACGTTCACACTCTACTAGCTCAGAAGTAATTTCTACATCACGGTTTACGGGTGCTGGATGCATGATAATTGCGGTATCCTTCATTTGTTTCTCACGTTCAATTGTTAAACCATATTCTTGGTGATAGCTTTCCTTCGAGAAGCTTTTATTAACTTTATGACGCTCATGCTGTACACGAAGTAACATAATGACATCACTTATTTCGATTAAATCATCCCATGAATGATGGGCCTTGAAATCACCTGCCCACTCTTCTGGACAAAGAAAATGTACGTTAGCCCCTAAGCGCTGTAAAGCTGTTGCATTTGATTTTGCGACACGACTATGGGATATATCCCCAGCGATTGTAACATTCAACCCTTCAAATGAACCAAACTCTTTTTTTATTGTGTAAAGATCCAGTAATGATTGGGAAGGGTGCTGACCCGCTCCATCTCCAGCGTTAATGATGGCAACATTAATACCTTCTAGAAGCTCATTATAGTATTCATCTTCAGTTGCACGAATGACCACTGCATCCAATCCAATCATCTCTAATGTTTTTACTGTATCATACATTGTTTCCCCTTTTGTAACACTCGAAAATCCAGCATCAAAAGGGATAACTGTACAGCCAACTTTGCGCTCAGCCATTTCAAAGCTTGTTTTTGTCCGGGTACTTGGTTCGAAAAATAAGTTTGCAATGTTGTATGTGCGAGATAACGATGATGCTTCACCATTTTCAAAAGCTTGCGCACGATCTAGGATGTAGTTAATTTCTTCAGTTGTTAAATGTTCCATCGATAATAAGTTCTTCATCATGTGACCTCCATTAGGTTGTGTGTCATGAACGTCTATGTATAACGTTCGCTAAAATCAATTTCGCCTTGGCGTAATTGTTGCTGTCGCTACGTTAGCACTGCGCTTTCGCACAGATAAACAATGCGTCCGGATTTTGAATTGTGCGAGCACAATTCATTCCTTTCAAAATCCGTGACATCCGCCGGAGGCTTTATCTTCATTCATCTCACCTTCAAGGGTGGAATGAATGAAGATAATAAAAGCCCCGCTGATGTCATCAACGAGGCATAAGGAGGCGTGACAAACCACAGCAGGCATCTATTCCTGCTTTAGCATGTCCACAACTTCCCTTTTTTTGCCTCTCTGGACAATTCATTAAAAGGTACTACTATGAATTTGTTTCTTGATTGTATGGTATTGGTTTTTCAGCTTCCTTCTTACCAGGTAGGATTGCGTTTAATAAAACACCGATTATAGCTGCTAATGCCATACCCTCTATACTTAATGATTCTGAAATCACAAACTTCGCTCCACCAATACCAATGACTAGAATAACAGAGGCAATCACTAAATTTCGACTATTGCCAAAGTCAATATGATTATCAACTAGCATACGTAACCCACTTGCAGCAATAATACCGAAGAGCAGGATCGAAACGCCTCCAAGTACTGATGTTGGAATCGTTGCAATTACTGCCATTGCTTGCCCGAAAAATGACAGTAAAATGGCGACAACTGCTGCACCTGCAATGACATACACGCTGTAAACACGAGTGATAGCAAGAACACCGATATTTTCACCATAAGTTGTTTTCGGTGGGCCACCAATTAATGCACTTATGAATGTACCCAGTCCATCACCTAACAGTGAACGATGCAAGCCTGGTTCTTTAATGTAATCTCGATTAACAACTTTACCTAGAACTAATTGGTGACCAATATGCTCTGAAATGGTTACAATCACGATTGGCACCATTGTTAGAAGAAGCTTTGTTGTAATTTCGAAGTCATAATGAACACCTGGTATTAAAAAGTCTGGACTTGCAAAGAAGTTTGCTTTAGCAATTGGTGTGTAATCAACAATGCCGATAATCATCGAATAAATATAGCCTACAATTAAGCCAATTAAAATGGGCATTGTACTTAAAATTCCTTTAAAGAAAATCGTGAAAATGATCGCAGTAAATAATGTTACTAATGCAGCCGAGAAATGTAAGAAGCTGTATTCTCCATCTACATTCATCGCCATATTAACCGCTGTCCCTGATAACCCTAGACCAATAACCATGATTACTGGCCCTACCACAATTGGTGGTAATATTTTCATGATCCATTTATAGCCGCTCTTCCAAATGATAAGAGACACAATACCATACGTAATTCCGACTGCCATTGCGCCTATCATTGCGCTACCAACACTACCCGCTTTTGTGGCAATAATAATCGGTGCAATGAAAGCAAACGATGATCCTAAATAAGCCGGCACCTGGAATTTCGTTATTAATAAGAAGAATAATGTGGCAATTCCACTTGTTAAAAGGGCAATTGCTGGGCTAAGTCCAACCAACTGAGGCACTAGAATTGTTGAACCAAACATAGCAAACATATGTTGGAAACTTAATGTCACTAGTTGAAGTGTTGTTGGTTTATCCTTAATATCTAATACTGCATTTGACATGATGTTTCCTCACTTTGTAGTTAATCTTCTTTATAAAGAATGACGCAATCTTCTCCGTCTACTTCTTGTAAATTTACGATAATGCGCTCTGATCCAGATGTTGGTACATTTTTACCAACATAATCGGCTCTAATTGGTAGCTCTCTATGACCTCTGTCAACAAGGACGGCTAGTTGAATTTGAGCAGGTCGCCCTAAATCCATGATTGCATCTAATGCCGCGCGTACAGTCCGTCCTGTATATAAAACATCATCCACAAGAATAATCTTTTGATTGACAACAAGATAATCAATATCAACTTGTTCAACATGTGCCTGTTCGTTAGCATGCTTTGTTGATAAATCATCTCGATATAAGGTGATATCTAGCTCCCCTGTACGAATCGGTTTACCTTCAATTTTTTCAATTCTTTCTGCAAGTCGTTTTGCAAGAAAAGCACCTCGCGTTTTAATGCCAACTAAGATACATTCATCAATCCCTTTATTGCGTTCAATAATTTCATGAGCAATACGTGTTACTGCTCTTGCCATGGATGGGCCATCTATTAGCTCATTTTGTGCCATATACGTTTCCTCCTCCCTACTAGTTGATTGGTCATGTGTCCATAAAAAAACCTCTCGAGGCGAATAGCCTGAGAGGGTTGAATACGTGTTTAAAAGGCATGTTGAATAATTTGCAGCACAAATTATTTGCAACACGATCACATGTACCTTCTCAGCCTCTCTGGACTGCCATTAAAGGTGAATATTTTGTTTTGTAGTTCATTCACTTTCGTTAGTATAGACCTTCTTTTACTAAACGTCAATGCCTATTTCTTAATTCATTTAATAATTGTTCATAATCAGCAGGAGGTGGTGTTTCAAACTCTAAATATTCACCTGACGTAGGATGATCGAAGCCTAAAATACCTGCATGTAAAACTTGTCCTCCAAAATCTATTGTCTTTTTCGGACCATATTTTGGATCACCCACAAGTGGATAGCCAATATAATTCATATGCACACGGATTTGATGAGTTCGTCCTGTTTCTAAACGACATTCTACAAGCGTATAGTCACCAAAACGTTCAATGACTTGGAAATGGGTTACGGCATGCTTGCCATTATCTACAACTGCTTGCTTTTGACGATCCTTCTGGTCGCGTCCAATCGGTGCATCAATTGTTCCTTTATCATGTGCAATATGCCCGTGAACAAGGGCAGTATACTTACGTGTTACAGTTTTATTGACTAGCTGATTGACTAATGATTCATGAGCTGCATCATTTTTAGCCACCATTAATAATCCCGATGTATCCTTATCAATGCGGTGGACAATGCCTGGGCGCAAAACACCGTTAATGCCTGATAAATCCTTACAGTGATACATTAAACCATTAACGAGTGTTCCCGTCATATGTCCAGGCGCTGGATGTACAACCATACCCTTAGGCTTATTCACCACAAGAACGTCTGCATCCTCATAAACAATGTCAAGTTTTAAGTTTTCAGCAATGACATCTAATGGCTCTGCTTCTGGAACATCAATTTCAACCAAATCTCCTGCTTTTACCTTATACTTCGCCTTAACTGTCTCGCCATTTACTTTGACAATGCCGTCTGTAATCCAATTCCCAATTTGTGTGCGCGACCATTCTGATTGCACACTTGAAAGTGCCTTATCAATGCGCTCTCCCTGCTGCTGTTCTTCCATTGTATATGCTACTTGCGTCATTGTTTCACCTGTTTCTTTTCTTTTTTATCTTCAGCAATTAAGCCAATCATTAAAATGACAACAGCTATTGTTAAAGCTGCATCCGCAATATTAAAGATTGGGAAATCATAATTAATAACTGGAATTAATACATCCACAAAATCGACCACTTCGCCTCTAAATAAACGGTCAATAAAATTACCAATAGCTCCACCTAATAAAAACATTAAGCCTACTTGAAAGACTGGCTTGCCCTTTGCTTCTTTATGATAAAAATAGATGATTGCACAAATAACGCCTATTGTAACAATGCTAAACAACCACATTTGTCCCTCTAGCATTCCCCATGCTGCTCCTCTATTTCGATGAGACAATATCCCAAGCCATGGGCCCCATACTGCAATTCGTTCACCAAACTCCATATTTTTGACAATTAGCCATTTAGTCCATTGATCTAAAAGGATGACAAATGCGGCCAGTCCATAGTACTTATACACAAACATTCCTCCGTTCGCTCAACATCTAACCTATTCTACCATAACAGCCCATCACAGAATAACTAATATAGCATGAAATTATACAAACGCATGCTGAATGAAGTTCAACAAAAAAAGCTATATCCAATTACTTTATAAAGTAATTGGATATAGCCAATTTAAATTAGACAGTTTCAGATTCTTTTGAATGCACACGCTTCATAAAATCATTTACATCCGCAGGTACTTTTCGGTCTAATATAGACACAATGATTACTGAAAGGAAGCCAACTGGTACTGTCACAATTCCAGGTATTTTAAATTGTAGGAAGCTTGGTAATGTCCCTGGTAGAAAAATCATCCACATGGAAACACCAAGCCCAATTAGTAAACCTGCAATTGCTCCTCTTTCTGTCATTCCTCTCCACCAAATACCTAAAATAAATATTGGTGTAAATGTACTCGCTGCAACAGTAAAGGCTAGTGCTACTAAATGACCAATAGATGCATCCTTTACAAGTAAGCCCAAAGCGCCATAAATAATGCCTAACAAAACAATGGAAACCTTCGCTGCGATTACTCGTTGTTTTTGCGTAATATCTTTTTTCATAATCGTTGCATATAAATCATGTGCCAGTGCGCCTGAACTTGTAATGAATAGCCCTGATAAGTTAGAGAATATGGCTGCAAATGCCCCCGCTATAACAAGTCCAAGAAGCCACTTTCCGCCTAATGCAAGTGCTGTTGTAGGAATAACCATATTGTTACCACCCAGCACTAAATCACGCATTACTTCTCCACTTGCTGTACCAGAGATAAAAATAGCTCGACCTACAACACCTAAAAATACAGCTAATAAGAAAAACGTACTGGCAATTCCAATTGCCATTAACGCCGATTTACGAGCTGCCTTGGCACTTGGATTTGTATAAAATCTTAGTAAAATATGAGGCAGACCAATTGTTCCTAATGCTAACCCTATCGTCATACTAATGGTTTGCCAAAATGTTGGGAAATAGAAGCCTGTCCCAGTCCAAGCCGCCCCATCAAAATTAACATCTTTTCCATCTAACGCATATGGTGAAGTTCCCGTAATTGGGCCGCTAAATGAATTAATCGCTGCTAAAATCTTATCGTAATGTAACCCACTATACATTGCAGCAATTAGCATAACTACAAATGCACCAAGACGAATCCAAAGTTCTAGCGCCTGATTAATCGTAGTTCCTTTCATACCACCTATACCAACATAGAAAATCATTACTACACATGTAAAGATAATGCCAAATTCATATGAAGTACCAAAGAACATGCTTAAAATTTGCGCAGCACCTAGTAACTGTGGAGCGGCATAGAAACCGGAAATTGCTAAAACAACCGCTACTGCAACTAGTCGAGCTCTTTTACTATGAAAACGATAGGCTAAAAAATCGGCAACAGTAAATGCACCAAAACGTCTTAATGGACCAGCTACGAAAATAGCTAATAGTGTTAAACCGATAGAGAAACAAAATGCATAATAGGCACCATCATACCCTAATTGGAAGGTTAGTCCAGCTATCCCAAGAAACGTTGCTGCACTTAAATAATCCCCGCCAATTGCCGAACCATTTGTAAACCATCCGAAGCTACGTCCCCCAACGAAGAAATCGGATGCAGTTGTATTTTTTTTCGTTAAATACGTAATATAGACAATTGTTCCCATTAAAGCAATGGTCATAATCATTTTCGGTTCCAATAGAGCTTTCATCATTCAGCATTTCCCCCCAAGCCTACTTATTAGCTATTTCATACTTTTTTAGGCGTTTTTCGTACAATGTTGTATGGACATAAGCAATAATAAAAGCCATGGCCATCATAATGACAGTTGTGTAAAACCATGTAACCGTCATTCCACCCCAAATTTTCTTAAATGCAAATTCTGGAGCGAACCAGTTCATAATCGGAATACTAAAAATTAAAATAAAATAAAATACCGTTAAGCCAAAACCTGTAAGAAACTCATCTTTCATAATTTTGTTAGTTGTTGCATCTAGTGGTGGAAGATCCTTAATATCGATTGTTCCAGCTTCCACATACTCGTAATCACTACTTCCTACTTCAGCCATATGTCAACTCCCCCTTTTCTCTATACGTAAATAATTATCTGAAATTTCAAATTATTATTTACTACAATTATTCTATTCTATTTTGTTTATAATATAGTTACAAAATATTGCTGTATTAGTACAAAAAAATGCTATTTTAAGTTAAAATACTTTTATCGTTGTATATTTATAACAGAAGGGAGCTGTTACCATTTTAAATATTGTTTGGTATATCGAAAGTTCCGTAGAAAAACAACAGATGAACAACTGGCTAGATGAATATCTACCGAATACCTTTATTAATTGCAATCAGCCCAATACAAAGGGTGTCGCAATCTTTGTCTATGATATTAATCACTTATTTGATTGGGTAAAGGTAAATCGCTTAAAAAGAAATTATCCTAATAGTTTAATCGTCCCTATTGTTGCAGAACACCTTACCTACTCAACTGGTATAGCGATTGAATTAAATTTATCTGCATTGCTTATAAAACCGTTACAGAAATCAAAATTTATCAGAATTGTCAAAAAGCTTTATACATCTTATAAGGAAAAACAAGCAAGCACACTTACCATGCTTGAGTTATCACAGCAAATTTCACAAGACCATACCTCACCATTCCGAGAAGCCTTTTTAAAACGTCTTATTCGTGGAGAAATTGAAAATGAGCAGGAAATTATTCAATCTGCCTCCTTTTTATCAAAGGATTGTATCCCAAATATAGTTTTTTTAATTCAAGGCTATATTGATATAAATGAAAATCGAAGTATCCCTCATGATGCAAATAGTGTTATTACCAATATGTTTCGCCAAGGATTTGCGGATAAAGCCTCTCTTTCCTTTTTAAATTTTGAACGTTATTTACTGCTGCTGATGCGTATACCAAATGAAATTACTTCGTTTAAGCATTGGACTGAAGGTGTAGCCTCTCTACATGAGGTTATTGAGGGCTTGAAAAAGGAGTATTGTATCCATCTATTTATGGGGATAGGAGGTGTCTTTCATGATCCCATGCAGGTGAAGGAGTCCTACAGCCAAGCTCGTAAGGCAAGGAGAAAACCACCTGTTGAGAATATACATGCTAGGTTTTATGAAGACTTAACAGAACAGGAACAGCTTCAAAAAGCTATTTTATATATTGAGGAGCATTATGATGAGCAAATTACCATCAGTGATGTTGCCAAATATATAAATTTTAGTGCGACGCATTTTAGCAGATTATTTAAAAAGGAGACTGGTCGCAATTTTGTGGACTATGTAGCCTTTACACGTATCATTAAAACATTGCCTTTTTTAAGAAAATACGACTATACCATTGAGAAAATCTCCTCCATCTGTGGCTTTAACACACCAAATTATTTCAGCCTGACCTTTAAAAAGTATGTAGGCATTTCCCCAACAGACTACCGCAACACGAAGGAAATATTATTTAAATAAAAGTGCATTCACGCCCATCATCATGTTTCATCAAGGTGACATAACTAGTAGACTAAGTTAGTCCAACTATTATTCAACGCGAAAGACAGGCCACAACCAGTAAAGGGCGAGAATGCAATTATACATACTCATTTTACATGCAAAAAAACGCAAGTCCCTTATTTGGGAGACTTGCGTTTTCTTCACAATTAAAGCCTGTTTTTAAGCGTAATATTTTTCTACAACTTCCGCACAGCGCGCACAAACTGTTGGATGGGCTTCGTTTGCACCAACTGATTCAGAAATTGACCAACAGCGCTCACATTTTTCTCCTGTTGCCTTTTCAACAACAATTGATACATGCTCAAGCACTAGCGCATCTGCTGGTGCCTTATCAATAGAGGCTACCTCAAAGGCTGAAACAATAGAAAGCTGAGCAAAATCAATGCTTGCATCATTCAATAATGCAGCAACATCCTCTTTAGCATACACCGTTACTTTTGCTTCTAGGGATTTACCAATTGTTTTTGCATTACGAGCTTCTTCTAATGCTTTTAGAATATCGTCACGAACGTCTATAATTTTCACCCATTTTGCACGTAAATCCTCGAAATTCTCTTGTACATCAACTTCAGGGAAATCTGTTAATTGTACAGAAACCTCTTGTACTACACCTTGTGCATGTAAGTAAGACCACATCTCATCTGTTGTATGAGGAATAATCGGTGTCATTACTTTTACTAACGTCATTAATGTATCATAAATCACCGTTTGCATTGCACGACGATCTTTGTTGTCAGTGCCTTCAATGTACACAACATCTTTTGCAATATCTAAGTAGAATGAAGATAACTCTACAGCAACAAAGTTATTAACAGCATGATATACGGCTGCAAAATCATAGCGATCATAGGCAGCATGTACTGTTTTTAAAACATCTTGAAGGCGCATATAAACGTATTGATCCATTTCACGAAGATCTGCATAGGCTACTCGATCTTTTGTCGGGTCGAAATCAGCTACATTCCCATGTAAGAAACGGAATGTGTTTCGGATTTTACGATAAACTTCAGATACTTGTTTTAACATATCCATTGAAATACGAACATCACCAGTATAATCAACAGAGGCAACCCATAAACGAAGAATATCAGCTCCGTATTGATCCATAACCTTTTGTGGAATAATGACATTTCCTAATGATTTACTCATTTTGCGTCCTTCTCCATCAAGTACGAAACCGTGTGTTAATAGTCCTTTATATGGAGCATAGCCATTAATGGCAACAGACGTAATTAAAGAAGAGTTGAACCAGCCACGGTGTTGGTCAGAGCCCTCTAAATATAAATCAGCCGGATATTTCATTCCACGTTCTACTAGCACGCCTTGATGTGATGACCCTGAATCAAACCAAACATCCATAATGTCGTTCTCTTTTGTAAATTCACCGTTCGGGCTACCTGCGTGTGTAAAGCCTTCAGGTAATAGTTCTTTAGCTGTTTTTTGGAACCAGATATTTGAGCCATGCTTACGGAACAACGTAGAAACATGAGCAATTGTTTCAGGTGTAATGATTGGCTCTCCATTTTCAGCATAGAAAATTGGAATTGGCACACCCCAAGCTCGTTGACGGGAAATTACCCAATCTCCACGATCACGAATCATGTTGAAAAGGCGAGTTTCTCCCCAAGCTGGCGTAAACGTAGTTGCTTTAACAGCCTCTAGTAACTCACCACGGAATGCTTCAACAGATGCAAACCATTGCGGTGTTGCACGATAAATAACTGGTTTCTTTGTACGCCAATCATGAGGATATGAGTGCGAAATAAAACCAAGGCTTTCTAATGCGCCTACTTCCTTTAGCTTTTCTGTTATTAGTTTATTGGCATCATTATAAAATACGCCCTCAAAACCAGGTGCTTCATCCGTATAACAGCCACTATTATCAAGCGGGCTAAGAATGCCTAAGCCATATTGTTTACTAATGTAATAATCATCTTCCCCGTGTCCAGGCGCCGTGTGAACACAACCAGTACCAGCATCAGCAGTAACGTGTTCACCTACCATCACAAGAGATTCACGATCATAGAAAGGATGCTGAGCGACAATACGATCTAATGTCTCACCCTTCACTTCTTGAATAACCTCGTATGTGTCCCATTCAAGGGCATTTGCCACTGTTTCTAATAAATCTTTTGCAATAATAAATTTTTTATCTGCAACTGCAACAACTACATACAAAAATTCAGGATTCACAGAGATCCCTAAGTTTGCTGGAATTGTCCAAGGCGTTGTTGTCCAAATAATAAATTTAGCATCTGCTGGTACTACACCTTTAGCATCTTTAATAGCAAAGCTTACATAAATAGAAGGTGATTTAATATCCTTATATTCGATTTCCGCTTCTGCAAGTGCAGATTCAGAAGAAGGAGACCAGTAAACTGGCTTTAAGCCTTTGTAAATATAGCCTTTTTCAGCCATCTTCCCAAATACTTCAATTTGGCGAGCTTCAAATTCTGGTTTTAAAGTAATGTATGGATTTTCCCAATCTCCACGAATACCTAAACGACTAAATTGAGCACGTTGGTTGTCAATTTGCTCATATGCATATTCTTCACATAGTTTTCGGAAATCCGCAACAGACATCTCTTTACGCTTTACACCTTTGTTTGTTAAAGCTTGCTCAATTGGTAAACCATGCGTATCCCAACCAGGAATATAATTTACATGATAACCATTCATAGAGCGATGGCGTGTAATCATGTCTTTTAGCACTTTATTTAGTGCATGACCGATATGAATATCACCGTTTGCATACGGAGGGCCATCATGAAGTACATATTCAGGTCGTCCTTCAGTACGCTCCATTTGTAATTTGTTAATGTCCATTTCATTCCATTTTTCTTGCATTTTTGGTTCATTTGCCGGTAAGTTTCCTCGCATTGGGAAATCTGTTTTCGGCATTAATAAAGTATCCTTATATTCAACCATGCTTCCATTCCTCCTTTTAATTTTACACACTTAGAACAAAACAAATGCATTAAGGCGTTCATATACATATGACAGCTCTTGACGAATTCAACAAGTTTTAGCCCTTTTTTAATCACTTACGATTAAACGTTAGAAAAATAGCTGCTCGCTGGGAATTTAAGCAAATAAAAAAAGCCTCTCAATCCCACTAAGGGACGAGAAGCTTATACTCGCGGTACCACCCTACTTGTAGCACAAATTTGCACTACCTCTTTAAGCACGTTAACGTTGTGCATCACGAAATAACTTACTTTCATTCAGTTATTTAGCTCTGAAGTGATGTTCATTGTTATTTGCTTGTTTGGGCTCACACTATCCCCAAATCGCTTTGCTACGCCTAACAAATACTGTCTTCGTCTCTGCCTGTATGCATATCTGTTCAAAATAATTACTATTACATTAGTATATGAAAATCAAACAATCACGTCAAGTTTCACTTATTGCGCTCATACGCCACGCAATAATAGCATTAAAAAAGCTATTAAAGTTGATCGGATTCCTGTGCTTCATCCACAGATGCTTGAATTTCTGTTAAATCTATATCATATTGCAGCAAATGATCCCAGTCATCTGCATTTAGTAAATCAAGCTGTGCCTCTACAAGCATTTTAAATCGATTACGGAATACCTTGGATTGCTTTTTTAGCTCATCAATTTCAATTGTTACTTTTCGAGCCTTTGATAAAGCTTCATTCAAAATACGATCAGCATTTTTCTCCGCTTCTTTCACAATAAGCTTTGCCTCTTTTTGTGAATTTCTTCGTACCTCATCGGCAGCTTCCTGTGCCACAACAATTGATTTTTGTAGGGTTTCCTCTAAGGTGTTAAAATGTCTTGCTTGCTCTAAGGCCATCTCTAGCTGTTTGTCGACATCCTTTTTTTCGCGTAATAAAATTTCATAGTCTTTGATAATTTGATCTAAAAATTCGTTTACCTCATCCTCAGCATAGCCCCTGAAGGACTTTGTAAACTCCTTATTATGTATATCAATAGGTGATAATGGCATACGATCCTTCTCTCCTTTACATGTACATTCGTATTTTCTATTATACAATTGTTCCGACAACTTAGCAGTAAAAATTAATGAAATTCACTTGATTTTCAACCTTTTTGGGTCAAACGTCCGACTTGCAAACGGATTTTATCTTTTTTTGTACGTCCTTCAGTCATTAGAATTTTTACTCGACCACTACCTCGTATAGATAAAATATCCCCTTCTTGTAATTCAAAAGCAACTGTATCTCGCTCTGTCCAATTGACACGAACTTTATTACCTGTAATTAAAGCCTGTGCCTTTTGACGAGAAACCTTTAAAATTGTTGCGATAATAACATCTAATCTCATTGAACTAACCGTGTGAGACTCCTCTAGCCATTCTTCTTCATTTTCTAGAAGTAGCTCCGTCTCTTTCATTGATTCCACATGCACTTTTACCTTGCCAATGCCAGTTAAATGTAAACGAACATACTCTGCTATCTCATTCGCTACAACAAACTGGACATGGTGTTCATCAACACGGATATCACCAAATTTACCTCGATTTAACCCCAATGATAGTAATGCACCGAGTACATCTGGATGACGCAACTGTACAAATTTTATAGGATATTGAATGGTAAATACCGTAAGCTGAAAATCTTCCTCTACAGGCTCATAATAAGTTGGGTAAATGAGCATTCTTTGCCTTTCTGCTGCATTAAAAAGTCCCCCACTAGCCATTTGCAATGTGTCGTATTGTCCAATAATGGAGTTTACGATAAAGCGCTGACGAGGATCTAGAAAATCAGTGAGCTTTGGCGCGTAGCGGTCCTCCACTTCTCGCACCCAATTCACCACTTGTTCAATAAAAGGCTGTTCTTCTTTCCTAAAATGTTGTATTAAATGCTCCATTTGACTCCACCTCTATTATCTCTCTTTTACTAGTACAATTTCATTGGTACTTTCATGTTTTGTAACCACAATTTAGTTAAAAATGATGTCATTTGTTAGTATTCCCTAAAATAAAAAATCCCCACCATTGTGAGGATTTCTTTTACATAAACATAAAATAAATTTTTTGAATGACAATAATAACTCCTCTTTGAATAAAATTAAGGACAAAAATTGCCACTAAAGGAGAAACATCAATCATGCCGATTGGCGGAATAAATCGTCTAAAGATACCAAGATAAGGCTCACATACATTTGCCAGTATGCGTCCAATAGATGAATTTTGAGCAGCAGGTACCCAAGACATTAAAATATATACTATTAACATTAGTGAGTAAATATCAAATGCTAGTGATACAAACCTCAAAATATATAAAAAAGTCATATAAACTACAATCCTCGCTATTAATTATCGTCTAAAATAAAATTTGAAATTTCGCCGGAAACTTCTACATTATCAGGTGTACATAAGAAGATATCTTTACCGATTCTTTGGATATCCCCGCCAAGAGCATAAACTGTGCCACTTAAAAAATCAATAATTCGTACGCCTTGTTCACGTTCAATTCGTTGTAGATTGACGATTGTTGCACGTTTGTTTTTTAAATGTTCAGCAATATCCTGTGCTTCAGCATAGACTCTAGGCTCTACTAATACAACCTTAGCCCCTTTTGAGTTCATGGCCGCCTGCAAGCTGACAATGTTGTTTACAGGTGCTGCACTCTGTGGAACAATTTCATGGATGGGTGCCTTCCGCTCTTTCATAACTTTTTTAGGTTTTACTGATTGAAACGGTTGCTGTTGATGTACGGGTTGTTGCTGTTGAATAGGAGCTTGCGTGATTTCTTCTTCTAATTCTTCCTCTAGATAAAAGAAGTTTTTAATTTTATTTTTCATGCTCATCCTGTTCCCCTCTTTCATTTCCAACAAGAGCCGTTCCGACTCGAACGAATGTAGCCCCTTCCTCTACCGCAATTTCAAAGTCATTAGACATGCCCATTGATAACTCGGTACAAGGCGCGTGTACGAATCCCTGCTCGGCTATTTGCTGTTGACATTGTTTTAATTGCTTAAAAACAGAGCGAATGATGTCATCGTCATCTGTATTTGGTGCCATCGTCATTAAACCAACTACTTGAATTTTTGTAAAACTTGCTAATGATTGAACAAATGGCAGGGCTTCCTCAATCGTTAAACCATGTTTTGATTCCTCACCTGATACATTAATCTGAACAAAGCATTTTACAGGTTTGTCTGCTCTTTTTTCGATTTCTTCTGCTAAACTTAATCGATCCAATGAATGTAAATAATCAATATTGTTAATCACTTGCTTTACTTTACGTGTTTGTAGAGAACCTATATAATGCCAATTTACATTCGCTTGAATTGCTTCTATTTTTCGATTTAAGCCCTCAGGACGATTTTCTCCTAAATGAAGAAGTCCTGCATCGATTGCTTCTTGTGTTCGTTCAACTGAAACTTCTTTTGTTACTGCAATAATTTGAACTTTCCCAGTTTCCCAATTGGATCGTTTTTGGGCTGCATGAATAAGGTCATTGATTTTGTTTAAATTTGTTAAGATTTTTGTCACTATTTTCCCCAACTTTACAACAATAGTTTCCTTTATTGTAACAAGCAATGCCTGAATTATCAATGAATAGCCTGACCTAAGTGAAAGGACATTTGCATTATTCATAGAAAATTAAAGTAGCCTGACTCTAAATAGACAACAAAAATTAAGATAATGCTTTTACTAAAATAACATCTTTCCCAACCACAAGTACATCTTTCATGTATACCTTTCTAACAGAATCTTCACCTCGAAAAAGACCCAGATATTTTCGAGGCTCTGCTATCATAAACGCTGTCACATAACCCGTTTCTTTTGAAACTTCTGCATCTACTACAAATCCTAAAAAACGCCCATTACCTGCTTCAATAACCTCTTTTTGTTGTAACATTGAAAAACGCATTATACCCCTCCTGTAACAATTACTTTATGACATCCACTAGTATCTTCATCAAAGTATGCTGTCACTTTATATTTATGGTATGTATTGTTAGCTAGTTGAATGAAGATAAAATGCGCACCGAAAGCTCTGGTGCGCATTGTTTACTACTTATAATCTTTTTGCATTGTTTCAATCGCATTTTTTTCTAGACGTGAAATTTGCGCCTGTGAGATTCCCAATTCTTTTGCTATTTCTGTCTGTGTCTCGCCATAATAAAAGCGCTTGGCAACAATCATTTGTTGTCGTTCATCTAACTTTTGCAAACTTTCCTTCACCGACACGTAGGCAACCCATTGATCTTCAGATACATCATCATCACGTAATTGATCCATCATATAAACAGCATCTCCGCCGTCTGAATAAATAGGCTCTTGTAAAGAAACTGGATCTTGAATGGCATCTAAAGCAAATAAAACATCTTCCTTTTTCATGTCAATCATTTCTGCAATTTCTTCAATGGTTGGTTCTCGTAAATTGTCAGTTATCCATTGCTCTTTTGCCTGCATTGCTTTATACGCAATATCTCTTAAAGAACGAGAAACACGTAACGCATGATGATCACGCAGATGGCGACGAATTTCACCAATGATCATTGGTACAGCATATGTTGAAAATCGCACATTATGCTTTAAATCAAAATGATCGATGGCTTTCATGAGGCCAATGCAGCCTACCTGAAATAAATCATCTGCCTGTTCACCCCTATAGGCAAATCTACCGACAATACTGAGCACTAACCTTAAATTGCACATCACAAGCTCTTCTCTAATCTCAGTTTCTCCTGCTTGTAATCGGATGAAGAGTTCCTTCATTTCCTCGTGCTTTAAAATTGGCAAAGTCGATGTATCTAAGCCGCAAAGATCTACTTTAGTTCGCATATTCGATTCCTCCGGATGTTATTCTCTGACTAAACCGTGACATCAGTTTGTCCGAGAGAAACGAGAATATGCACAAAAGCTACGACCAATTTTAGGTAGGTTAATTTTCCCTCCCTACGATATAGGCTGATTTAAATTTTCACGTAAATCTTGAATAATTTTCTTTTCTAATCGGGAAATATAAGATTGTGAAATCCCTAAATGATCTGCAACTTCTTTTTGTGTCATTTCAATTTTACCGTTGAGACCAAAGCGACATTCCATAATATATCGTTCACGCGCACCTAGTAAATTAATGGCATGAAACATATGCTGACGCTCTATTTTCTTTTCTACATTATCTAAAATAATATGCTCTTCTGTGCCTAAAATATCAGACAATAGTAATTCATTGCCATCAGCATCAGAATTAAGTGGCTCGTCTAGCGAAACTTCACCTTTCATGCGACTTGTTTTTCGTAAATGCATGAGAATTTCATTTTCAATGCAACGTGAAGCATACGTTGCAAGCTTAATATTTTTATCCGTATTGAACGTTTCAATTGCCTTAATTAAACCGATGGAGCCAATACTGATTAAATCCTCAATCGGCGTACCCGTATTATCAAAACGTCTAGCAATATAAACAACAAGACGTAAATTACGTTCAATTAGTGTGTCTCTAGCTCGTAAATCACCATTCATAAAGGATGCAATGACTGTAACTTCTTCTTCTCGACTTAGTGGCACTGGCAATGAATCATTTCCCCCTATATAGTACGTTTCACGACTCCGAAACTTACTCCATAATTTTTTCAAGCTAGCAAGTAGCCTAAGAAGCAATAGTTCTCCCCCTCTATGAGTTATTTGAAAGCGCTGAAAAATGTAAAATTGCTGCTGTGCTATGTGGAAAATTTTTAGCCTTCTTTGTTAAAACGATATATTCATTTGTTTTCACTTGTAGGGGCTCCCCCTTTATTTGCCACTCATTAAAGCGAAAACCTAGCACAACTGACTGCTGTTGTACTGTATTGACATGAATAAACCGTATTAAACGCTGATAATCTTCTGAAAACATGGATACATTATACGGATCCGTTTCTTGCCATTCTACTAATGATTTGCAAAATGCTATCGGCAAATGTGGCTTTAACGCTTTATAAGAGACAAAGTGAACTGGTTTTCCTGATAGTGGTTCAATCGCTTGATTTCCCGTATCTACAAACGCAGAAAGCGGTATCGTAACATCAAAAATTGTTAAAATTGTATCAAAAACAAACTGACCACTTAAGCGCTCAAGCTTTACAAATCCCCATTGCTTATAAAAAGCAACTAGGTTACCAACAGCTAATAGTAGGCAAATAATGATAAAATGGACAACAGAAAGATTTTTTAAATAGGGTTGTAATGCTGTAAGCAACCCTCCAATAATAATTGTTGCTGTTAAAACAATTGGCCCTTGTTTTTGAAAGCTTCGAAGTTTAAAATGAAAAGCTATGCCAATTAATAGAACAAAGCTCAGCAATGTTGTCCACAGCAATTGACCACCAATTACAGCTACAAAACTACTACAAATCGAACTCATTAATAATCTTGTATTCTTTACAAAAACCCCTGTTACTTTTGCCGTAAACGTGAGTATCGCTAGATTAAATAGCGTATTAATGAGCACCAGCCATTCTCCATACATAACAGCCGCCTCCTACTTACAAAGTTAGCATGTTATACTCACAAATATTGTCAAACAATCGCATCATTTCCTAAAAATCTTTTGACAAAATACATGGTTTCCTTACACATTTGAACAACTTTACAGACAAATATAAAAAGCTCGTATTCTACATAAGTAAAATACGAGCTTCATAGTGTTGAAAAACTAAATGGTCAAGGGACTCTTTGTGAATATTTAGTCAAAAAGAAGGTGATTTCCGTTCCAGGCTACTCGCTTTCCAGTGGGCGAGCGACGAGCCGCTTCCTGCGCTGTCGCTCCGTGCAGGGTCTCATCTGTCTCGCTATCCCACGGGAGTCGAGTAGCCTTGCACTCCAATCAGCAATAGTGTAGAACTTTAAATATTTTCTTTCCTCAAAAGTAATGTAAAAGCATGTTACTCACCATCATTAAATGGATAGAATAGTGGACAATTCTATAGCTGTCAACCTACATTTTATGCATAAAACTACTTTGTAACTTTACAAAATTCACTTATTAAAATGTTACCAAAGCTCCATTTTGCGCAAAATAGTGATGGTTAAGACTTCAAAATTTATCACTATACTTTTATGTGAAATGCCAGAAGAAAATACTATGAGCAGTGGTTGATTGGAGTGTAGACTGAGTGACTTCTTGGGGATTCAGCGTCACAGATGAGACCTGGAGCTTCACAACGCGAGTGAAGCGGTTCATCGGAAGCCCCCAGGAAGCTCTGCTCTGCGCGAAAGCGAAGCGTCAGCGGCAAAGCATTCAGTTCGGAACAGAGATCAACCCCTTGTTTTAAAAAAGGCTATGCTTTTTAATTTGTCACCTTGATTTCATTGACATAATAGTATTTCAACAACATGAAGCTCGTATTCTACATAAGTAAAATACGAGCTTTTAAGAAGTAAGATACTATCCACGATTTTTACGATTACGTAAAAACGCTGGTACCTCTAGCATATCATCTTGACCATATTGTTGTTGATTTTGTCGAGGTTGCTCTTGCTGAACATGCATGTCTTGACGTTGTTCACGAATAGGTGCTTGCTGTTGCTGTACAGCCTGTCTATTTGTATTTAACGAAGGTCTTGTAGTATTGCGCTGTTGTTGTAATGCTTCTTCAGAGAAGCCAGTCGCAATTACAGTTACAATAATTTCATCTTTTAGATTTTCATTAATAACAGAACCGAAAATCATATTTACCTCTTCATCTGATGCTGAAGCTACTATATCTGCCGCTTCTTGAACTTCAAATAAGCTTAAGTTTGAGCCTCCAGTAATATTCATCAGGACACCTTTAGCGCCATCAATTGAAGATTCCAGTAAAGGACTTGAAATAGCTTTCTTCGCTGCTTCTGCAGCACGATTTTCACCTGTAGCAATACCAATCCCCATTAACGCAGAACCTTTGTTAGACATGATTGTTTTTACATCTGCAAAATCTAAGTTAATAAGACCTGGTGTAGCAATTAAATCGGAAATACCTTGTACACCTTGTCGTAAAACATTATCTGCTTCACGGAAGGCCTCTAACATTGGCGTAGATTTATCGACAATTTGTAGCAGTTTGTCGTTCGGAATAACGATTAAAGTATCCACAGATTCCTTCATGCCGCCAATACCGCCGATAGCTTGCGTTTGTCGCTTACGACCCTCAAACGTAAATGGTCGTGTAACAACACCGACAGTAAGTGCGCCTAAATCACGAGCAATTTGTGCAATGACTGGCGCTGCACCAGTACCAGTTCCTCCACCCATTCCAGCTGTTACAAATACCATATCCGCTCCACGTAGAACCTCTTCTAATTGTTCACGGCTTTCTTCGGCAGCTTTTTTTCCTACTTCAGGATTTGCTCCTGCACCTAAACCACGAGTAAGTTTTGCTCCAATTTGTAGCTTCACTTCTGCTTTTGATAAATTTAATGCCTGTGCATCTGTGTTTACTGCGATAAAGTCTACACCTTGTACACCATGTTCTATCATTCGATTGACAGCGTTGTTACCGCCGCCACCAACACCAATAACTTTTATTACTGCAAGTTGATCAACACTTGTATCAAATTCTAACATTTCTTTTTCCTCCCACGGTAACTCGACTCTGTATCATTCATTACGCATTCTAGATCAATTATGCCTCGGTATAATTGCGTCCGGAATCGGCTTTGTGCTTAGGCCTGCACGACGCAGGTCAGTTAGCCGTTATCGCATGGATGCGATGATTTTAGGCTAACATCCTCTAAGACCGCCTTTCCGATTCCGTGACATCCGCCGGAGGCATTAACTTCTTTCAGTAGGTGTTTGGACATCTGCTGAAAAGTAGCTTAAATCCGCATTCATCTCACCACCTATAGAGGTGGTGACTTCTGTAGCTGACGCTTTGCTTTCGCTACAAAAGAGATTTGCTGAAAGAAGTTAATCAAAAAACTTATCAAATAATTTTTTTGCTCTACCAATTACGCTTCCTTTTGATTCTGAAGGTGAAGCATATTCTTGCTTCTTAGGTGTGGCTGTTGGAGATCCTACAACCGCATATTCAATAGGTTGCGTATTCGTACCTTTTCCGTAAAAATCATCTTCTAAATAGGCGTAACGAATAAGTCCAACTGCCGTCGTAAATGAAGGCTCCCTAACGCCAATATAATCAGGTGTATATATTCTAACACGGGTTTGCAAAATCTGACGTGCCAGTTGAGCAATACCTTCAAGCTTTGCAACACCACCCGTTAAAACAACACCGCCAGGTAAATCACGGACACCAAGACGTGCTAACTCGTCAATCACTAACTCTAAAAGTTCTTCTAAGCGCGCACCTATTATTTCGGATATATAGCGTTGACTGTATTGATCTGTTGAATCCGTTCCAACAATTGGTACTTCGAAGATTTCATCATCTGATGCGTCATCATAAAAGGCATGTCCAAATTGATGTTTAATTTGCTCAGCCTGTTCTGTTGGTGTTTTTAAAACGATTGAAATATCTTTCGTAATATGGTCACCACCAATTGGAATAACACCCGTATGTGTTAACAGTCCCTCTTCAAACACGGCAATAGTAGTTGAGCCTCCCCCTAGGTCAATAAAGGCTGTCCCTTGGTTTTTCTCATCCTCTGTAAGCGCAAAAAAGCCTGCTGCTAGCGGTTGCAAATATATTTCTCGTATACTTAACCCTGCCCGCTCTACACAACGTAAAACATTGTGTAAAAGTGTTTTAGAAGTTGTAATCATCGTTGCATCCATTTCTAGACGAATTCCAATCATACCTCGTGGATCTTTAATTTCATCTAAGTTGTCCACAATAAATTGTCTTGGAATAATATTCACTAATTCACGTTCAGGAGGTATTGACATGACTTGTGCAGATTCCACCACTCTGTCTAAATCATCGTCTGTAATTTCTCTATTTTCACTATTTACAGCGACAACACCCTTAACTAGTTGTAACATCGTCTGGTTAGCTGGAACACCCAGAACAACTTCATTAATTTGAAAGCCAGTCATTCGTTCTGCTTGTTCGATTGCTTTTCGAATCGATTGAACTGTTGCATCAATATCAACAATTGCACCTTTTCGAACGCCATTCGATTTTACATTTCCGACGCCAATTACATGTAATTGTCCGTCACTCATTTCACCTATTAATACCTTGATAGAGGATGATCCTATATCAAGGGAAATATATAAATCTTGCTGATTCAATTCGCTGCACCTCCTTGAAAAATGCTCTTATTTTCATTCTATTGTAAATTTGGCGTAATGTCTAAGCAAATCGAGTATTTTGCTCAATTTTTCTCTCATTCTGTGGAAGATTTCTTCTTTTTGTGACGTTTTTCATCTATCTTAGTTAGTAAAATACGCCTAATTATTGCTATATTTTGGAATAAACGTACTCCGAAAGCGAAAATAGCTGCTAAATATAAATCTATTCCTAAATACACACCCAAAAAGGCTAAACCTGCAGCAAGAATTATATTAAAAAAGAAGCCCGACACAAAAACTTTATCATCGTATACTTGCTGTAGTTGAGCACGAATACCGCCAAATAATGTATCTAAAGCTGCTAAAACTGCTATTGACAGATAATTTTCATAGATAGAGGGAATTTGTATATTTGTTAACAAGCCTAGGGCAAGTCCAAATATCAAACCTAAAAATGGTAGCCACATATTTTATTCTCCTTTTTTCACCTCTGTTAAATAATCATTTGTCAATGGCTGATCAAATGCTGGGATTGTTAATTGTTCAGTCGGCTCTTCAATGACTAAATTAAAATTATCTAAATAAAAGGAATCAATAAATGTTGAAGCCTGTAACGAATTGTACATCTTTTGAGCTTCCTTAAAAGAGCTTGTCCCAACATATATTTCAAAAGAAGGTGATGATAGTGCTACACTATTCACAGTTGTTTTTCCATTTATGTCTCGAATGGCTGTCGTATGTACAACGCGGTTTCCATCTATCGAAACACTAGCCGCATTGCTTTTAAACAAAGCATTCAATAGTTGAGTCAGCAAATCAGGTGAAATTTCTTGGATGTCATACCCCATTTCCACTAATTCTTGTGCTGGCTCTATTCGCATTACAACTCCTGGACCACTGACTTCAGTTAAGCCTGCTTGAAGCTTTAAACGATTCAATGTTTCATTTAAAGCTGCTTGTAAACTTGCTTTTTCAGATTGCTCATAGCGACCCACTACTTCATTGAGTGAGCGAATTTCTGCTAATAATGTGGAATGTCTTTGCTTTTCTTCTGCTAATTCCTCTCTTATGGCCCAAATATCTCGTGTATCTCGCTCAGCTGGTTGTTGTATAGTATTGTACTGTACCGCTATCATCAAACCGATAATAAATAGCACGATCGTTATTCGGGTGTACATATTTTTTTTCAAAATAGCCCCTCCTAGACGTATCGTAACCCCCATGAATAACGCCTTAGATTTTGAATATGCAATTGCATGTAAAATCTGCAACTTCTCAGGAGGCTAATGTTGAAAATGATTAAACGTTAGATTAACTCTCAACCTTTACTTTTGGCATACTTAATTTCTGATTTTCTTCTAATGACACAACAATATTGTCATTTAATAACTGATCCACCACACCACCATTTAAATTTAATGAGGACACCAATGTTTGAGAATCACCGACAGCCTCAATAATAAATGGCGCAGGATGCTGCTTGCCATCAATCGTAATTACGGGTCCATTACAACGTATATAGGAATTCGCTAGAACTCTTTGGCCATTAATGGCAATTGCCTGTGCACCAGAAATTTTTAGCTCATTGAGCAATTTAAACACATGGCTTTCATGAACAATATAGTCATTAGGATTTGCAGATTTAGGATCATAATCACCATCTTGTAGAGTTATACGAATACCTTTTCCTTCGGCTGGTAAGTCACCTAATAATAATCGTAAATCCTCTGCTTCTTCAACAAGCTTTTTGTTAGCCTTTTCATCTGCAACAAATGATTTCTCATACTTGCGAATTTTTTCTTGCAGCGAATTTGCTTCTTCTGCTAGGACCTTATTTCGTTCTTGCTGGGTTATTAACTCCTCACGGTATGAATCCTCTTGCTCAAAAAGCTCTGAATCAATTGAACCTGCATTTCGGTTATCTTTTGCCTGATTGTATGAATAGCCAATAATAAATCCCATTGTTATACAAACAATCAGCAATTCAAATTGCTTCCTTGACAAAAAACTCCCTTTGCTATTCATTTGTTTGTTGCTCATCATTATTCACTTCCTGGTTGGCCGATTCTTCATCTTCTCTACCACTTACATCAATGCTTATTTTGTTATATTCATCATTGTAAGGACGATAATATGAACCTACCTCTAAATCAATAACACCCTTTTCTAAATTACTAATTTGTGCCACAATTGAGGGGTAATAATTTAACTTATCAGCTAAAGTTTGAATAACAGCCCGTACTTCATACCCATCATTCATATAAAGTCTGACTGCATTAGGGTTTGTCTCATTACTGTTTGTATTGACTTGAGAAATTAAGGCTAATACTTCTGGCTTTAAATTAGCTAATTGCTCTACAAGCTTGTTGATCGTTTTTTCACCAGTTATGCCGATAAAAACAGGGGCATCAATTGGCACCTCATCACCAGCTTGCTCAAATCGCTTGCCATTTTCAAGTAAAGGATAATAGGTACCATCACCAGCTAAGTATGCAACTTTTTTCCATTCCTTTATTTCTATTGTTACATCTCGTAGCCAGTTACGTTTAACATGTGCTTCCTTTACCCATTTATCCTTGAGTATTAACTTCTCAATATCGTTTACCTTAAAACCCCACATCGACTTTCCAGGAGCCAGAGTACTGGCCTGTAAATAATATTGTTCATCTGCTAAACGAGCACCGTTAACTGTAATTTTGTTGATTTTACTGTAAGGAGATTGAAAATAAAGGAGTACTGCTAACACGATAAAGAAAAGTAATATTAGCACTATAAATTTACGATTTGTACGCTTTTTTCGTCGCTTTTTTAGCGTAGGTATGCGATCTTCTATATCAATTACTTTCTCCAAAAAGTACTCCTCCTTTATATTTATTTCGCTAATTGATAAATAATACCTATTATTAACCACATTGTTACTAAAGATGTTCCACCGTAGCTAATAAAAGGCAGTGTGACCCCTGTTACAGGAACTAAGCCAATCACTACAGATATATTTAGAAAAGCTTGCACAGTCAGCATTGTCACAAGTCCTATAATCGCGTAATAGGATGCTCTCGTTTTAGCTTGCACTGCAAATTTATAACCAGCATAAATCGCTATTACAAATAATGCTAAAATAACGAGACCTCCAAGCAACCCAACCTCCTCTAAAATAATGGCATAAATAAAATCATTTTGAGGCTCCGGTAAATATAAAAACTTCTGTCTGCTTTGTCCAAAACCATGACCAAAAATGCCAGCTGGTCCAATTGCCATTAATGATTGTACAGCTTGAAACCCACTTACCAAGGGGTCCGCCCATGGATCAAGAAATGCTTTTATGCGCGTTAATCGATATGGTGCTGTTGCAATCAATCCTACTAATCCTGCAACTCCTGCCACCATAAACATCCCATAAAGTTTTAATGGGTAGCCTGCTACAAAAAACAATAAAAAGACTGAGACCACTAATATAAATACCGAGCCAAAGTCAGGCTGCAGCATAATGAGAACCACTGGTAACACTAGAACGAATCCATGGCGCCAGTTAATAATCGGTGTACCTGTTTTATGCTGTGCTAATATATGACTCAAGTACACTATTACTGTAATTTTCGTAAGCTCTGCTGGCTGAATGGTTAATGGACCTACACCAATCCAGCTTTGCGAGCCATTTCGTACCAGTCCAATGCCTGGAATAAGTACAAGGACCAGTAAAATTAACGAAAAAATATACGCCATTTTCCAAAAGGATTGCTCTCTTAAAATATTTAATCGAATGGTGATTAAAAATACGACAATGGCAACAGCAAAATACATACTTTGCTTCATATAAAACGGCATTTTTCCACTATAATGAATGGCACTCCAATAGGTACCTGCAGAATAGACGAAAATAATGCCGATTATTGATAGCATCAATGTTGTGACGAGCAATAAATAGCTTTCTTTCCCTCTCAGTACTGCCATCCTTCCAAGTCAAGTATATTCTAAAATAGTTACAGACTTATGACAGCTTCATTACAGCTTCAATAAAAACATCTCCTCGAATTTCGAAACTGTCATATTGATCCCAGCTTGCACATGCAGGCGACAATAGAATAACATCACCCTCAGCTGACATCGGTGCCGCATAATGTACAGCATCCTCCACATTTTGTGCAATGATTGTTTGTTGTACGCCACACGACTTCGCAAATTCTACAAAGCGTAAGCCTGTTTCTCCAAACGCCACTACACCCTTGACATGCCCCATACATGGACGTAATTCCTCAAACGAATGACCTCGATCTAAGCCTCCTGCTAGAAGAATAACAGGTGCCTGAAATGCATCTAAGGCACTTTTTGTAGCTAAGCAATTTGTTGCTTTGGAATCGTTATAAATTTTTCTTCCATTCCATTCACGTACAAACTGTGTACGATGACGAACGCCACCAAATGTCGCAAGAATTCCCTCCATTTTAGCTTTATCACAACCAACTAAAATACATGCTGCTACTGCTGCTAAAATATTTTCTAAATTATGTTTACCTGGCAAAGCAATGATAGATCGATCCATATATGGTTCTCCCTGCCAGTAAATCGTTGTGTCATCTGCACTAATTCCTTCAGTTGTACGTCCCTTTGAACTAAATGGAACCTTATTTCCTTTAGATTTTGCAGCATAGCCCACAACAATTGGTTGATCAGCATTATAAATAAAATAATCATTCTCATCTTGATTACGAGTAACACCGAATTTTGCCTCTGCATAATTGTCAAATGTTCCATGATAATCAAGATGCGCATCATAAAGATTTGTTAGAATCGCTATTTTAGGTTTGAATGTTTTTGTCCCCATCAATTGAAACGAGGATAATTCCGTTACAATCATATTATCTTTCTGAGCTTCTCTTGCAACGCCACATGCAACTGTTCCAATGTTTCCAGCAATCAGTGGTTTTTTACCACCACTATTCAGCATGTCAAAAATCAAAGTTGTTGTTGTTGTTTTACCATTCGAACCGGTAATTCCAATAAATGGTGCTTCGCTTATCAAATAGGCTAGCTCAATTTCCGTCCAAACAGGTATTTCTCGGCTAACGGCATCCGCTACAATTTTATTGCTATAAGGAATACCCGGATTTTTCACCACTAATTCAAAGCCTTCATCCAGAAGATCCTCTGGATGGCGACCACAAATAACTGTTATTCCCTTTTGCAATAAACCCTGTGCATCTGGACTTTCATCAAATGGCTTTGAATCATTGACCGTCACAAAGGCGCCTAGTTCATGTAAAATTTCGGCTGCTGCCACACCACTTTTTGCAAGGCCTAAAACAAGTACCTTTTTATGTTGTAGATCTGTATAATTTCTCATAAGAACGCCTCCGATAAGACTGCAATCAATGCTACTGCTAAAGCGGTTGACCAAAAGACAAGGACCACTTTCCACTCTGACCAACCTGATAATTCAAAATGGTGATGGATAGGACTCATTTTAAAAATACGTTTTTTACGAAGCTTAAAGCTACCTACCTGTAAAATAACGGATAATGTTTCAATCACAAACACTAATCCCACTAATAACAATAAGAATTCCTCTTTTATCAATACAGACACCATAGCTAAAGCTCCACCTAAGGCTAATGATCCTGTATCTCCCATAAATACCTTTGCAGGATTTGCATTAAACAATAGAAACCCTAATAATGCACCTGTTACTGCAAATGCAAATAAAGCAATATCAGCTTGATCTTGGAATAGCGCAATAACACCAAAGGCTGCAAAGGCAATAGAAGCTGTACCTGCCACAAGTCCATCTAGACCATCTGTTAAATTTACTGCATTTGAGAAGCCAACCAACCAGAAAATTAAAAAGGCTACATAGAAAATCCCTAAATCAAATGTCAAGTCTGTAAATGGTATAGCCAGCGTTGTATCAAATGATCCTACATGTAGTAAGAAATAAGCCAAAACTGCGATGACGATTTGACCAATTAGCTTTTGCAGGGATGTTAAACCAAGGTTACGTTTAAAAATAACCTTTAAGCCGTCATCTAGTAGGCCGATTAAGCCAAATCCAGCTAATACTAACAACAGTACGATGGTTTGTGTGGTAAATAAATCTAAAAAGCTTCCTACACCAACAGTAGTGAGGATAATAGCAATTAAGAAAATAATGCCCCCCATTGTTGGAGTACCTGCTTTTTTCATATGTGATTTTGGTCCTTCTTCACGAATACTTTGACCGAATTTAAGTCGACGAAGAAGAGGAATACTAATTGGTGCCAGAATAACTGTTACTATAAAAGCAAGAGCTAAAATGGTAAGCGTTGTTGCGAGTTTCATTGAAAAATCTCCTTTAAATCTTGTTTCACTTTCTTCTTCAAGAAAAAAGCATAAACTTTCATTTATTTATTACTACCCTTCATAATAATAGTGGTTCTTTCCCATTTTTTAAAGGTAAAGTTATATTAGTTCTCCAAATACAAATGAATTGTGCCATCTTGTTTGATAACACTATCCACTTCAGGCAGTTGATTACCAATTTTAGTTCCTTCACCATGCCATTCAATACGGAATGGATAATGCTGCTTCGCAATATCATCCTTCGTTTGACCAATAAAGCTTGGTACCTTCACAGTGATTGGATCACCCCAACGATAATCCTTTTCAAGCTGTTCCTTCGATTTTTCAATGCCAACAAAAGGTGCAACATCTTCAATAATCTGACCAACAATCGGAGCTGCAACAACACCACCAAATTGAGTTGTTTTCTTTGGGTTATCCACCGCTACATACACAACAATCTGTGGATTATCCGCTGGAGCGAAGCCGATAAAAGATACGATATATTCACCGCTTTTATAACGCCCATTCTCTACTTTCTGTGCTGTTCCCGTTTTCCCTCCAATACGTAAGCCATCTCGGTAGGCCTGGCGTCCAGAGCCCTTTGCTACAACTGATTCTAATGCACCTCGAACCTTGGCAGATGTCTCCTCACGAATAACCTGTTTTTTAACTTCTGGTTCAGTCTCCTTAATAACTTCCCCAGTATTTGGATTAAAAATCTTCTTCACAACATATGGCGTATAAAGCTTGCCTCCATTTATAGCTGCGGCAACTGCCTGTACTTGTTGAATAGGCGTAACCGCCACCCCTTGACCGAAAGAAGTTGTAGCCTGCTCCACTGGTCCAAAGGCTTCTTTAGAAAATAATATTCCCGAGGCTTCACCTGCAATATTAGACCCTGTCTTTTGACCAAAACCAAAATCCTTAATATATTGTAGTAATCTTTCACTGCCAAGTCTTTGTCCTAATTCTATGAATCCCGGGTTACATGAATTCTCTACAACTTCAAGGAATGTTTCATGACCATGCCCACCACGATTCCAGCAACGCAATCTAGCGCCAGCAACCATTGTATAGCCTGGGTCATAGAACGTATCATGTTCTAAATCCACTAAATTCTCTTCTAGTGCTGCACTCAAGGTAATAATTTTGAACGTTGATCCAGGCTCATAGGTCATCCATACAGGTAAATTCCGATTATAGATAGCGGGTTCAACAATTTGATATTCTGCAGGATGGAAGGTTGGATAGGAGGCTAATGCTAAAATCTCGCCATTGTTGGGATTCATTGCAATAGCTAACGCTTGGTCAGCCTCATAACGCTCCATAGCCTGAGATAATTCACGCTCCACGACCTGTTGCACATCTACATCAATTGAAAGCTCAATCGTTGCTCCATCTTCTCCCGGCTTCCAAGCACTTGCAACATTTGGTAAGTTATTGCCCTTGGCGTCTGTAAAAAGGCGAATGGCAGAGGAATTAGCATGGAGTAGTTTATCATATTCATATTCAATGCCTGCTAACCCTTGGGCATCATAGCCTGTAAAACCTAAAAATCGTGAGAGCATTGTGCCGTATGGGTAATCCCTTGCATAATCGACCCCACTATATAAGCCTTCGATTTGCATCCCTTGTAGCTGCACCGCTTTTTCATAGGGAATATTTTTTCCTTCCGGTGCCAACTTCACTAAATATTCTTTCTTCTTCATTTTCTCCAATAGCTTTTGTTCATCAACATCGAGCACCTGTGCTATCTTCGCAGCAGCGCCTTCAATATCTTTGCTTTGAGAAGGCATGAAATAAAGAGTGGGGGCAAGCTTATTTGTGACAATACTTTGCCCATCACGATCTGTTATATGACCGCGTTCATTTGCAAAAGGAATTTCTCTGTCCCAATTCTCTTCTGCCTTCTTTGTCAGCTCTTTTTGATCTAGTACCTGTAAGAAGAACAATCTAATGACAATGGCTACTGCAACACCCATAAATAATACATATAAAATACGTAAACGTTTTTTAGAATGGATAGAAATCCACTTCATTCGACATCACACCTTGTTTTTTACAACGTATGAAATAAAGTGGACTTCTATTCAGTATCTATTGATCAACAATTTGTTCAACTTCATCATCAGATGTTGCTTCAACGTCTTTTATATAGCTTTCTGCTGGTGTTTTCAGCTTCACAACTATCGGTGAACTATCTGAAATTACTGTACCTGCGGATACACTTTGGCTCGCTACAAAGCCCTCACCCACAACCTCTATCTCTAGATCAGCCATTGATTTGAAAACAAGTACATTGCGCAACGACCAATCAGTAAAATCTGGTAGGGAAATATCACCTTCTGTTTTTAAAAACACAAAATTACCTTTAATTAGTTTTTGAGGACCTTTCGGATACTGGTCAATGATTTTCCCGCCGCTTCCAACAACAACTGGCTGTAGTCCATCATTTGCAAGCTCTACCTGTACCGCCTCAGCACTTTGACCTGTGTAGTCTTGGATTGCTGCATTATCCACCTGTTTGACATCTTCTGTATTAACATTTAAATACTTTAAACTATTTAGCATAACTGGCTTAAATATTTTTGACACTGGAACAGAACCATTTTCCCCTATTTTAAGCTTAGGTTTTGTTACTGAGACGTACATAATAAGCTGAGGATTATCAACTGGCGCCATTCCTAGGAACGAATACAGATAATCATTGGCAAGATAACCGCCACTTGCTTTCGGTATTTGGGCAGTTCCTGTTTTACCTGCAACTTCATATTCATTAAGGATAAAGTCCTTTGCTGTCCCATGCTCAGCAGTTAAAGTAGATGCAAGGATTTCCCTTACTTGCTTCGCTGTGTCAGCAGAAACTGGCTGTCCTTTTTCAATCGGCTTATGATTTTGAATGATTTTTTCTGTCGATGGATCTACAATTTGATCAATGACATAAGGCTGCATCATTTTTCCATCATTCGCTATTGCTGTCATCGCCTGTACAAGCTGAATTGGCGTAACCGTAGAGCCTTGACCAAATGTTGTTGTAACACGTTGAATCGGGTATTTTGATAAAAGTGTACCTGCTGCCTCATTCGGTAAATCAATACCTGTTTTCTTGCCAAAACCAAATTTATCTAAATAATCATAAAAGACATCCTCGCCAATAAGCTTTAATAAATGTGCCATTGCCGTATTAGATGAACGCTGGAATCCTTCTAAATACGTAATGGTACCCCAACCGTTCCCTTTATTATGGTCTCTAACTTCACGATCAAGAACTCTATATCGCCCTGACTTATACCAAGCATTTGGTGGCCATGTATTTGTATCAATAGCTGAGGCAAGCGTGAACGTTTTCATTGTTGAGCCTGGTTCAATGGTTTCCTCAATCACATCGTTTAGCCATTTCATATTTGTCCCTTCCCGTGTATCAGGATTAAATGTTGGGCGCTGGGTCATCGCCAGTATTTTCCCGGTTTTTGATTCTGCCACAACAGCTGTCATGGATTCAGGATCATACTCCTTTTCAACCTGTGACATCGCTTCCTCTAAAAAGCTTTGAATTGTTTTATCTATTGTTAAATAAATATCATCCCCATTTTTGGCGGGTGTCACCATTTTTTCGCTATTTGGCAATAGATAACTAAAAGCATCTGTCTCGTATTCAATTTTACCGTCTTTTCCAGATAACTCTTTGTTATAGGTTAATTCAAGCCCCATCTTACCTTTTGTTGTGAACGTATGATCTTTATTTTCCTCTTTCACTGCGAAGCCAATTAAATGTGAGGCAAAAATCCCATTTGGATAATAGCGTTTCAAATCATTTACAAATAGAATCCCAGGCAATTTCTCATCTACGATTTCACTCATAACCTGATGGCTAATTCCTCGTCCTGCACTACCAAATTCAACTTGATAAGGTTTTTCTCCATTTTCCTTTAACCTTGTTAGCTGTTTATAAATCGCTTCCTTATTCTTTGCATCCTCTTTATTCATATGAATATACTGCGATAAAATTTCAGCTGTTTTTTCTGGATCTACAACATGTCGCGGTTTTTTTTTATCCGTCGTGGCCTTTTCATTGACGACTGCGATTAAGCGATAGCTTAGCGTATCCTCTGCTATAACTTGTCCAGTCCGATCATAAATCTTACCACGATTTGCTGTTATGGCACTTTCCTTGCTATACTTTGCAGCTGCTCGTGCCGCAAGCTCCTGTCCTTCTGCCTCACCTGTCGCCTGTAATGTCACCATTCTTGTGAATAATAGAAAAAAGAGCCCTCCATAAAAAATCATTAATAGAAAGGCTCCCCATTGGAATCGAAATCTCTTTTTTTTCATTCTCCCGGCACTACCTTTACATTTTTCTCATTTTGAGTTAAACCGAGTTCTTCCGCTTTTTTCCATATATTTTCGTATGTAGAAAGTTCACTTACACGAACCGTCAAGTCAACATTCTTTTTAGCAATCTTTTCTGCTTCTGCTTCAATTTTTTGAATGTCCATACTTGTTGTTTGAATAGCCGCTTGCTTATTTAAAACGACTACCGCTAATACAACAATAATACCAACTAATGCAAGTAGCATTGTTTTTTCAAACTTCTGGTTCGTTTTTTTACGACGTATGATAGTGGGTTGTGGACTAGGTGGTGTTATCGGTTGTTGCACTTGTTGATGTTGGTGCTGCCTTACACGTACTGCTGCCATTTACTCACGCCCTTTGTCGTTAATTTTCTCCACCACTCTAAGCTTCGCTGAACGTGCACGATTGTTAACCTCAAGCTCCTCATCAGATGGAACAATCGGCTTTCTCGTAATAAGCTTTAAAGTTGGCTTCATGTCATCAGGAATTACAGGTAAATTTGGTGGTAATTCCGGTAATGATGACGCTTCCTTAAAAATAGTTTTGCATAGGCGGTCCTCCAATGAATGGAACGTAATGACACTAATGCGTCCACCTACGTTTATCATATCAATCGCATCGACTAATGAATCCTCTGCTGCGCCTAGCTCATCATTTACAGCAATTCGTATTGCTTGGAATATGCGCTTTGCTGGATGTCCACCTTTACGGCGTGCCGCTGCTGGAATACCCTCTTTTATAAGTTCTACAAGTTGACCAGTTGTTTCAATCGGTGCCACCTTACGTGCCTCTTCGATTTTACGAGCAACCTGCTTTGAAAACTTCTCTTCTCCATACCTAAAAAAGATACGTACTAAATCTTCATATGCCCATTCATTCACAACATGAAATGCTGTAAGTGTTGCTGTTTGATCCATACGCATATCTAATGGTGCATCATGATGATAACTAAAGCCTCGTTCTGGTGTATCTAGCTGTGGCGATGAAACACCTAAATCATATAAAACACCATCTACTTGCTCGATACCAAGTGCGAATAATTCCTCTTTCAAATTTCGAAAATTAGAATGGATAAACGTCACACGTTCGATATACGGTGCTAATCGTAATTTCGCATTGTTAATAGCTGTCATATCTTGATCAAAGCAAATTAAACGGCCCTTATCAGATAGTTGTTGTACTAAATATTCACTATGCCCTGCGCCACCTAGCGTACAGTCCACATAGATTCCATCAGGATCGATGTTCAACCCGTCAACAGTTTCTTTTAATAGCACGGTTGTATGATCGAACATACCACTCGCTCCCTTCAGGCCTTAACTTTATTCAACTGACATTTTGACAAAAGTTAAAAATCAAAGCCAATCATATTTTCTGCAATTTCATTAAAGGATTGCTCAGACTCACTAAAGTAAGTCTCCCAAGCATCTTTTGCCCATATTTCTATTCGATTCGAAACACCTAGCACAACACATTCTTTCACAAGATGCGCATGTTGCATAAGAGTTGAAGGAATATTGATACGACCCTGCTTGTCTATTTCTACTTCCGTTGCCCCTGAAAAGAAGAACCTTGCAAATGCACGGGTATCTTTTTTGGTCATCGGTAAGCCCTTTAATTTTTCTTCGAGTTTTCGCCATTCATCCATAGGATAGCCAAATAAACAATTATCGAGTCCGCGTGTTACAACAAACGTTTCGCCTAAGGCTTCACGAAATTTTGCGGGCACGATTAATCGTCCTTTCGCATCAACAGAGTGTTGATATTCTCCCATGAACATGCTATTCACCCCACTTTATTAAATAATGTACCACATCCCCCCACTTTCCTCCACTTTTTTTAAAAAAAACTTGACATTTCATCACTTAATGTGCAAATAGACCTTTAGCAATTTTTTTGATCTATGCTAAATGACATAAATAAAGAGCTACCCTTAGTAGGATAGCTCTTTATTTATTATTAATATCGACAATATTCATCAAATCTGCATTGTATCAAATTATTACGTAGGTAATAAGATATATTTATGCAATATTATATATACAGTAAATAGTGGAGATTTCCAATGCTATAATTATGCTTAAGCATTTCAGTTACTAACATAGGTCCAAACTCATTGATATATTGGTATGGATTATAACTTCTTTCCTGATACCCCTCATTTGGACATAGCTCATTTTGTAATGTCATAAATTTACGAATGGTTGTTTCATGCTTATGAAGTATAGATTGTTCAATCTTTTGCTGTAAATAGTCAAACTGTTTTTGATGATTTTCTTTATTTTTTACAAGTATTTTATCTAATGATACATGCTGTTCTTTTAAGTAAGATGCAAGCTGATTATATTTATCAAAAAGCTCTTGTTGCATAGTTTGGATTTGAGATTTTGCTTCTTGGTCCTGGACTTCAGCAATAAATTGTTCTTTAAGCTGTAATGCCTTTCCAGCCCATACATCAGCAACTGTTAATTGTTGCTCACGTAATAATTGTTCCACATGGCGTGTAACAATTGTAATATGCAGTCGTGGAGCAAAGATAGGCATCTGTAGGCCTAGTACCGAAAAAGCATCCTTTAACGTTGCCCAATAAGCCAGTTCTCCTGGACCACCAACAAACGCAAGTACTGGTAATACCATTTCCTGCATAAGAGGACGCGTTACAACATTATTACTCAATCTCTCAGGTTGATTCGTAGCTATCTCCATCATCTGTTCTCGAGACAATTTAATATTTGCTGCTAAATTAACAAATGATTGATTCTTTCTTTCTAAAAGATGACGTTCTCCATCTTCAACAAAAAATAGATTTGCCGCTTCATTTGTCGCTAAAATAGGCTTACCATACCCTGCACGTTCAAGCTGTTTTTCTTTCTCTGTTACTACTCTAGCAATTTCTTCGTTATGTTGAATAATATGAGTAAAGTTTCCGCTCTCATACTGACGAAGTTTATAATTTGTTGCATCTATAAGCAACAAGCCCTCATCCTTGAATAGCTGATTCATAAGTTGTGCAAAGAAATCCGTAAATGTTTCACTCTTATTTAGCGTATCAATCAGTTGTTTCATAAGCGCTTCAGTGAATTCTGTTTCACCAAAATCCTTTGCAATGGTATTCATTAATTGTGTCATGGTTTCTTTGTTAATACTTGTAGCAGAAGCCATCGTTTTACGTCTAGAGCGTTCTCCGTAGACACGTTTTTTCACCTCTACACCCTGCACTGTATACGTATGGTTTATCTCTTCTAAGTCATGATCCTCACCAGCTATCCAAAACACAGGAACAACTGGCCGTTGAAGCTTTAAGCTTTGTTCTTTTGCTAACTTTATAACAGATATTGCCTTATGCACTGAGTAAAGAGGACCTGTTAAAATACCAGCTTGTTGCCCACCAACAACTGTAACAGCTCCTTGCTCTAGTTGCTGTAAATGCTCATTTGATTTCTTCGATATTCCAAGAGGCTCCATAAATTGGTGAATGATTGCTGCTATTTCTTTTTGGTCTTTTGCATGCTGTTCTAAATATCGCACACGTTTTTCAAAAGATTGATCGTTATATTCATATTCAAAATACTCATGAATGGCAGTTTTCGGTGACCAATAATCTGCTAGCACACGATTTTTTATGGGTACTTGGATAGACTCCAGTTTCATTTAACATAAACTCCTCTACTCACTAAATCATCATACTCTTAATAAGCAAATTGAAAAAATAAGTTCCATTAATACTATGCGTTTTATCCTAGAACGATTATTTAAAATGACAATTCTCAACAAATAGTAAGAAAATACTCTATTCAATCTGCTCTGCTAAGCACATAAAGAATCAAAATCCTCGCCAGACATGTACTTACATTTTTATACCGCAAATATTTGGTATTTCCCAACCTATTACTTATAAAGAGTTAATTTTATAGAAACATTTTAATGTTATTATTTTAACGCTTATGGCTTCAACATGAAAAGAAAATGCTTAGACAGCCTGTAAATATTCTATAACGGATTGAATTATTCCAACAATACAAATAACAACATAGGCAGTACTTAGTACTAAAAATTGAAAACGCCAAATTTTTTTCAGCAGTGGCTTCACTTCAATTTCTTTTTTTGTTCGCCAATCAATATATGTAAAAATCATAGCCATCGTCAGTGCTAGCATGACTAAAAGCACACCAACATTAACACTCCATAGAACACCTATCGCTAACGGCACTGAAAAAAATAAACAAAATGTTGTTACATCTGAAGCAGCCCCAAAAGCATGTGTACCTCGGATTTTTACCTTTCTACCAATTAAATAAACAATCATAAATAGAAGAATTGGGCAAAAAATAATGACACTAATCACAATATGTAAAAAATCTTTCAACGTCTTTCACCACACTCTTCAATTGCAAGTACTTGGTGATATAAAGTACGCAAGGTTGGCAAATGATGACCTTTTATTAAAGCCTTATTGAGCAGTACTCCAACAATCGTATCAATTTCGCTTTTTCTCCCTTGTATACGATCTGACAGCATGGAAGATGTATTATTTGCTGTGTGTTCACATAAATCAATGACTTTAGAAAAGGGTATCGTTTCTTCTATTTCTTCAAAAGCCTCCATTAGCTCTTGGTAGATGGTTTGCATTATTAAAAATGCTTGTTTATTTGTGACTAACTCTCCATTTTTCACTTGCAAAACAGCTGTTAACGGATTAATCAAGCTATTCAGTACAGCTTTCTCAAATAATATCTGTTGAGCATTATCTACCAATTGAATTGGAAACAAATCATTTTTGAGGAGTAATAGCCTATCGAATATATCACTTGCTCCTCTTTCTAGCGCAATCTTACAAACACCAACACCTCTATGCTGTACTGTTGACGTATCTATCAGTTGGGCGCCAAATGACACTGTGCAAAAGGCTATATTTTTTTGCGCTAATTTTAGCGCTTCCTCAAAATGTGCTAACCCATTTTGCATAAATAGTAAGGGAACTTCTTTCGATAATGATGACAATTGTTCGTAAAGCTCATTTAATTGACCATACTTAACCGCTATCACTATTAAATCTTGCTGCGGAAGCTCCTTTAAATTTGTTGTTGCAGCTACTTTTTGTACAGTTTTTGTTCCATCAACATTGATTCGTGTTAGATGATTTGCACGTAGCTCTTCTACCTGTTCTTTCCTTTTAGATACCAATGTAACCATTAAACCTGACTCAGCAAAAAAGCTTGCCATTAGCTGCCCAACAGCACCAGCACCTATAACCGCTATCTTCACAACACTTAGACACCTCCCACATCATTCTTAAATGTGAAACTCCTTGTAAACAGTTTTACCACAAAATGCTGTATGATTTCATTTTACCCGCTTACAGAACGAGGTGCCTTAGAAAATTTCTAAGGCACCTCGTATACAGGTTCTTCTATTATACAGGATTGACAAATTGTTTACGATAAAATATGGATAATTGTTTGCTAACATAATCAGAAAACAAAGAAGCATATTCTTCATCATTTACTTTACATTAGTGTTTAATCTTTCATTAAAGAATACCCTTGCTGCAGCCATTTCACCAGTTTATCATGCTCATTTTGCAGCTCACGATGTCTAATCTCAAGGGTTTGATAAGCCTCTGTTAATTCATCAAAACTTGTCAATGCCAGCTTTAAATGACTTCGCATTGACTGTTGCGGTTGATTTCGTACAGCTAATAGTGACTGACTATATTGACCACGTAACGTTTTATTCCAACGAAAACCACATGCTTGTTTTGTACGGCCTAGTTCAGAAGCAGCTAACTCAAAAGCTTCTAACTGCGTTTTGCCATTTTGCACATTATGCAAGACGATTTCTGCTAATCTTTCATCGTCTTCTTTTGTCCATTGATCTTTTCTTTTTTTCAATTCCATAATCTATCACCCTCGCATTTTTTACTACTATATGCAAGAGTGAGCAAAATAGAATCATTGAATAAAAAAAGACAGCGATTAAGCTTTTCAATAATCGCTGCAGTTATACATTAATTATTATTCTTCTTAGTCAGGAAATTATTAACTGCCTCATGATGGGCTTCACTTTCCCACAACTTCGCACAGGTACGAACTTCCTCCATTACACGTTCGTACATATTCCGTTCACGCCACTTGCGAAGCTCAATTTCTTTATAGGCCTTATGAACAGAAGGATGAATTTTACGCATATGTTCAATAAAATCATTTAACGCTTCTTCCTTCGAGCCTTCAAAAACACGCATAGCCCAACCTATTTCATATAGTAATTCCGCTGGATAAGGTTTGGCGTCTACTAGCATCTTCATGGCACGATCATGCCGTAAGCCTCGTTCAAATAAGTATGTACCGCCACCCCAGCCGCTTGTAATTGCTAATGTCCCTTGGATAAAACCACATTTTGCATGACTGGCTACTAGACGAAAATCACAAGCTGTTGCAATCTCACAACCTCCTCCAACTGCCGTTCCATTAATCAAAGCAATTGTAGGTACAGGTAATGTTGCGAGATCATACAATATTTTTCCCATTTTACTTAGCATTCCAAAGGCTTCATCCTCTGTTTCAAGCGAATGGAATTCCGATAAATCCCCACCTGAGCAAAATGATTTATCCCCTGCACCAGTTACAACTAAAAAACGAACATTATCATGGTTTTGAATATATGTAATTACTTCTTGTAGACCATCCATAACCTCGTCATTGACCGCATTTCGCTTTTCTTCACGATTAATGGTAAAAGTCATAATACCTTCATTATTGTCAATTGTATACGCCATTCTATTTCCCCCTTTGTCCCAATGAATAGATTGTATCATACAATTATTATAGCACTATATATCTTTTTGTTATTGACTAAATATTCCGTCTCTTCAAGCATACAAAAAGGCTAGTAAAGAGCCATGGTCTCTCTACTAGCCTTTTAAGTGAGCAAACACTGAATTATTTGCTTACTACTTCTTTACCTTTGTAATGTCCGCAAGCTTTGCAAACACGGTGTGATAATTTTGCTTCACCACAGTTTGGGCAAGCTACCATACCAGGTACAGATAGTTTGAAATGCGTACGACGCTTTCTTTTTGCAGTTTTAGAAGTTCTTCTAAATGGTACAGCCATTGATGGCACCTCCTTACAGATCGTCTATTCGTCTGTTTGATCAAAATACTTAGCTAAAGCAGCTAGTCTTGGATCCACTTTTTGCTTATCAGCTTTTTTGTGTAGCTCAACGTCTTCATCTGTTGCGTAAGACCAGTCTTTCCCACCTTGCACTTGTCCTTCGGTATTCTCTTTGAATACTTGCAAAGGTACCTCAAGAAGAATAAGTTCTTCAATAACCGGCTTCATGTCGATGACTTCACCATCAATATAGTGAATGTCTCCGTCATCTTCCCCTCGTTTTTCTTCTTCAATCCAGCTGAAAATCTCAACTGTCTCAACTTCGATAGGAAACTCAACGTCCTCCCACGTGCGTGCACATGGTAGTGTCAACGTCGCCGTCACAGTTAACTGACATGTCATTTGCGATGCACCAAAAGTACATAGCCCTTTTACATGAACGGGCGAAATTGCTCGAATATCCTGGTTTCGCTCCATCACCTCGTCCAATTGGACATAGGTGTCAATCAGCATCCCGTTTTGGCGGTATTTAGATAATTGATGAATTGACCATTTCATTCGTTTAATCACCTCGAGACAACACTGTTGATTATATAATGTGTAAAAATAGATGTCAAGATAATTTCTTGTCACCACTATGAAACCTCACTATAATTATATACTATAATACATGTAATTTCTTTATTTAGTACTCGTTTGGTTACAATAAACAAAAAGTAAAAAATAGATGGGAGCTTGACATGAAAGCAGTTGGCGTAGTAGTTGAATACAACCCTTTTCACAATGGACATGCTTATCATTTAGAACAGGCAAAAAAAGTAGCACAAGCAGACCTTGTCATCGCTGTAATGAGTGGTTCATTTTTACAACGTGGTGAACCAGCCATGGTCGATAAATGGACACGTACAAAAATGGCACTCGCTGGTGGCGTAGATATTGTCATCGAGCTACCTTATGTTTATAGTACCGCACCTGCAGCTGATTTCGCTAAAGGAGCCATTGCATTATTAACTGCAGTTGGCTGTGAATCTTTTGCATTTGGTAGTGAAGACGGTGCCATACAACCCTTTTTGGACACATATGAGCTTATTCACGGACATCAGGAGGAATACAACGCACTTATTAAAGAAAGCCTTACAACAGGTGCAAGCTATCCTAAAAGCTTACATTATGCCTATAAACAGCTTTCTCAAAAGTTCCCTGCTACATACATTGATTTATCACAGCCTAATAATATACTCGGCTTTCACTATATTGAAGCTGCCAAAACCTTAGATAGTGATATTCAACCAATGACTATTCCACGAATTGCAGCAGGATACCATGATGCTTTACAGGAGGGTGCATCCATCGCAAGTGCAACGGGAATACGCCAGGCTTTAGCAACATCCCGTAAACTTCAGCAGGTACAAGATGTTCTTCCAAAGACATCTTTTGATTATTTAGCTAATTGGTATCGTCAGTATGGTAAATTTGCTAGTTGGGAAACTTTCTGGCCATTCTTACAGTTTACACTTATTCGACATACACCTAGCGAATTGAATCACTATGCTGAAGTAACTGAAGGTATTGAGAATGCTCTTATTAAGGCAGCCAAAACAAGTCATTCCTTTAGCAGCTTTATGGAAAAAATCAAATCAAAGCGCTATACATGGACGCGACTTCAGCGCATGCTTACTCATATTTATACTGGATTTAGTAAGGAACAATTACACAACAGTGTTACTCCATCCTATATTCGTTTACTTGGTATGAGTATGAAAGGGCAGGCTTATTTAGGGAAGTATAAAAAAGACATCTCTTTACCATTAATCAGCCGAGTTGCAGCTACGAAAGATGCTATGCTTACTATAGATATTCATGCCGCAGAGATTTACAATCTCAGCATCGAAACTGGAAATATGGAACAAAGTCTACCTAAAGATTATCAAACACCACCGATTCGTTTCTAAATCTATTCACGATAAAAGGATGCCAGAAGTTTCTAGCATCCTTTTTTATTTGGGCTGTAACTGTTTTAAATAATTTATGGCATCATCTACCGTTTTAACAGGTACTATTTTCATTTTTGTACCAATTTCTTTAGCCGTTTTTACTGCTGTCGCATAATTTGATTCCAATTCAGGATGTTTCGCCTTCAGTTCTGGAGAAATTTCATCATCTGGCGCAAAGAAAATTTCCATACCATCTCGATCAGCAGCGATGACTTTATAGTCTATTCCTCCAATCCTTCCAACTGAGCCATCAACCAACATTTCTCCTGTACCTGCTACAGCATAGCCTTTGGTTAAATCCTCTTTAAGCAGTTGATCTAAAATTTCAAGTGTAAACATGAGACCCGCAGATGGCCCACCAATATCCTCTGTCTTCATTGTCACTTTTGGATTTGTTTCAATTGATTTACTTTCTGCGTACGAAATACCTAAACCAGCTCTCTTTTCCTCGGCTCTAGGAATTTCCTTTAATGTAATAGTAACCTCTTGTTCATTTTTATTACGTATAAATCTAACTGTTGCTTTGTCTCCAAGCTCTTTTGGCTTCAAAAGATCTACTAGCATTTGCTGATTACTAATTTTATGTCCATCCACTTCAATAATTTCGTCTCCTGCTTTTAAAAGGCCGTCTGAAGCACCACCATCCAGAACATTTAAAACAAAGACTCCATCGAAATGTATTGTTGTTTGAAGTCCCGCTTTCTGGAAGGCAATATACTTTGCATTGAACTGGGAGTCAGACATTAATTTAAGCTGTCGAACATTATATTCTTCTTCATCTTCTAATGGATTTCGCACCTGGTTAATATCCATTAGTTTTTGATATTTTTGAGTTTTAGCCCAAAGATACGAAAAAGGGGTCGCTTGCTGCATAGCTACTGTCATTAAACTCATAGACCCTTTGTTTTCAGTATGATTGTTTTCTACTGTAACAAATTTACTGACATCATAAGCACTTCCAGGCTTCATAATATAGGCGTCTAGTCGGTATAACATTAAAAAACAAATAACGACTAATAACACTACATAAATACTTATTTTTTTCTTCATTCGGAACACCTCCTAGGACGCTCGCAAAACCATACGTTCATGTTTTTGCCTTTTTTACATATATTGATTTTAGCATTTGCCTATGTGAATGACAAAAAGTTGAAACGAGATGATAACATGTATGCCACAATTCAAATAGCGCTTTGCATAGTTCTTATTCTATTACTCTTGCTATTCCCACAAACAGCTCATCATGGTACCGACTTAGGTTTAACTCTATTTATGGATGCGCTTTTCCCGTATTTATTACCTTATTTAATTTTAACGCAATGGCTACTACGTTTAACGGCTCCTATGCGAACAAAGACCAAAAGAGCCTCACTATACGTACAAGCCTATATTATTAGCGCACTCGGTGGTTATCCTACTGGTGCAACAACAATTGTTTATCTAAAAAACAGTGGGCAGCTTCATCCTAAAGAAGCCAATTTTTTACTAGCAGTCTGTCATGCACCAAGTCCGCTTTTTGTGTTAGGTTTTGTAAGCCTTGATTTGTTACACAGTAATACGTTTGGCTGGCTGTTTTTATGTTTACTACATAGTTTTAATATTTGTTGTTTAATAACTGGTTATTTTTTATTCCGAAAATCTGATCTTCCTAGCATTTCTATTCATAATACGCCTTTATATTCAGCACCTTTCTCAGAAAGCATTAAAGAGACAGCACCAACGATTCTTTTAGTTGGAACAACCATTATATTTTTCACTACGATCCAAACGATTGTACAACAAGGCTTAGATAAACTCATACCAAAATTACCCCATACAGCTGAGCTTTCTATTGCGGCCATACTAGAAGTTACAAATGGTCTTAAAATGACTGTCACAGCCTTTCCCAGTCATTCCTATTTACCATTGCTAGTAGTTCTATTACTTACAATGCAAAGCATTAGTATACATTTGCAAATTTTTGTTATTGCTAAATCAGCCAAGCTTTCTGTTCGGCCGTATATAAAATTCCGCCTACTTAGCATAATCATTGTGCCAACTATTTATGCTCTTTTTTTCTTAAAATAATGAAAGCATCTTTTTTCTTGAACTCATTCTAAATTATGAAGAAATGTAGTGGACTGAGAGTGATTTTCTTTCTAGGCTACTCACTTAGCACAATAGTGGAGTAGCCTCATTCCTATCATAAAATATAAAAAAGGAGACGCCCAAATACTGACATCCCCTTTGTTTATCATTTCGTAAACCCATATTTTTCTTTTAAGGCAGCTACAACACATGTAGGAACGAGCTCTTTGACATCGCTACCATATTTCGCAACTTCTTTTACAATGCTTGAGCTTAAGAAAGAATACTGATTTTTTGTCATGATAAAAAATGTTTCAATGGTTTCATCTAGAAAACGGTTCATCGAAGTAATTTGCATCTCATATTCAAAATCTGATACAGCACGTAAACCGCGAACAATAGCCTTTGCTTTTTTTTCTTTCGCATAGTCTATCAACAACCCAGATGAGCTTTCAATACGCACGTTTGGCAATGTTTTTGTCACCTCTGCCATTAAAGCCATGCGTTCTTCTACAGAAAACAGTGGCTGCTTCGATGAATTATTTAACACTGCTACATAAACAGTATCGAAAACATCTGCCGCACGTTTAATAATATCTAAGTGACCAAATGTTACAGGATCAAAACTTCCAGGAACTACAGCAATTTTCTCTGACAACTTATTCTCCCTCTTCCTCTGCACAACAATCAATTTTGCCTTGGCGTAATATCATGGCATCCGCCAGAGGCTTTCCTTTATTCAATGATATTTAAACACCCTCTGAATAAAGATAAACAGAAATAATCGTTCCGCCATATGTTTCTTGTCTCTTTAATACAAAGTCTCCAAAACTTTGTGGTAGTTCTACTTCTGTTGCATGTTCACACAAAATAATGCCATCTTGTTGGATTTTATGATTATCGATAAGTACTTGTACTAGATCATAATATTCCTTGTGGTGATAAGGTGGATCTAAAAAAGCTAATTTAAAGGTAATATCTCGTTTTAATAGCGCTTTCACAGCTCGTTTAGCATCTATCCGAAAGAGCTCAGAACAATCCTCATACCGACATTTTTTTATATTCTCCTGTAGCATCTGAAACGCCTTAGCATCCTTTTCAATAAATACAGCTCGTTCAGCACCTCTGCTTAAAGCTTCGATGCCTAAACCACCGCTCCCCGCAAATAAATCGAGGGCAATCCCTCCATCAAAAAAAGGACCAATAATATTAAAAATGGATTCCTTTACTTTGTCAGTTGTAGGTCTCGTTGTATTTCCCGCAATCGCCTTTAATGGCATTCCTTTTCTTTCTCCTGCTACAACTCTCATTTATGTCAATCACCGTACTTTCTTCTTCCATATCAATTACACCCCAGCATAATTGAATTTATATTTTTTTAAGCTCTCTCTAAAAGCTCCCCTTCAAAATCAGTGACATTCGCCAGGGAATGTAGGCCAACACGATGTTGGTCACTACACGTGTCTTTGGTTTCTCTATTTCAGCGGGTGTTTGTAGGCTCGTTGAATAGATAAAAACTGCTTTCATCTCGCCATTAATAGAGATGGAAGTATTCAGACGCTTCGCTTTCGCATGGTAAGGATCGGCTAAATCAAGATAAAAGCATTTTTGCAGCGGAAGAAAAACCTCCGCTGCAAAAAAATTATTCTTGCCCTTGTGTTATTACTTGGATACGACCATCATTTTTTTGTAATTCTACTAAGAATAAGCGTTGGAGCCAAGCTTCTTCAACATAATAATGGCCAGCTATTTTAATAATCGGTTCTGAAATAGTAGAGTATCTACGTTGATTAAATACGTAGAATCCTGGTTCTTTCGGGAATCTGAATGAACGATTTTCACTTTTTACATAATAGCCATTTTCCCCTTCAGTGGCACTATAACCAAGATACGGCAACAATGTATCGGCTGTATATAAAGATTGCCCTTCATAGTGAATAAATTGAACATCTTTTTTCAAGGCATCATTTACATAAATATCACGATCATCTTCAAAAAATAATGGATATGTCCCGTTCTTTTGTTCAGTATTTAACTTGAAATAAGAAGTTTTTGCACCTAAAACCGCTGTTAAAAGATCATCCATTGAAGCAGGAGTAATTGGTTCTTCTCCAAGTTTATTCATCGCTTCCTGCCAAGCTGCCTCCTGATCTGTAGTCATATATTCCTTTAATGTTGCCACGATTTCCTTCGTTTTTTCAGAGCCTATCGTATCCTTCACTAAATAGGATGCCACAACCTCTGGCAACCATTCAGGAGAATTATCGAACTTATATTGCGATTTTATTTGTGACAGCACCACTTCCTGCTCCACTGCTTGTGCGGTTAAAGTCGGTAAAAATAAAAGTCGATCATCATGTTCTTTCATTGGATTTTTTTCTTGAATAATCGCAATATGCTGGTCATTTAAAAACTGTAAATTTTCCAATGATTTCAAAAAATCCTTTGCAATAGCTCCTGGTGCATAAATAGATAAAATAGGACTTTGTTCTTGAACTTTGAGGTTAGCTGATTGCCAATAAATATCACGGATTGTACCATTCCCACTAAACATTGTATAGTTAACAAGTGCTAGCTGTTGCTGTCCAATTAAAGGTAAACCTGTAATCCATTGACCAGCAATTTTACTATCTGTGGAAATATGGACAATCGAATAAGTAGCTTCACCATTTAATAATGTGGCTAAAACATTTTGGATAAGCATTTTATCTTTTAAGCCACCCTCAATTGGAATTATGTATGAAACAGATTGGGATTTTATTTCTCCCTTAGCAAAGTAGGAAGCTTCATCTGATAAACGATCACAGCTTTTTTCAGTTTCCATAAAGCAGCTAAGGTTAATGGCATTTTCTGGCCACTTAATTTTCACCTTTTGATCAGGAAGATTTTTAAAATGCTGCCTTATATCTAAGCTATTTTCGCGATAGAAAATTTCTATCTCTTGTGAGTAAAGAAAATCACCATTACCAGTCTCTAAGTCAGAAGAATATGCATGATACTGGAAAAAAATTATACCTGTAATAATTAAAGCAAGTACTGAAAAAAAACTCATTGCAAATTTCATATGCTTGACCTCCCACAGCATGATACTATGTATATTGGAAAGGATGTGCAATTTTTATGCCACAACAATTTATTGAATTAGGTGAAGGCTATGGTGATGTTTATGAGCTTCTTGAACTAGTGAATACCAATCAAAGTCGATTTCACCAAGCCTTTATACTAACTTCCTCAAAAGAAGAAAAAAAAGTTGCTTCTTTAGCAGTTGCCTTCAAACCTGTCGGTGAAAGTAAATTTATGCCGATTTATATTTGTCGAGAGGGCATTCCTTATATAGAAAACAAGCCTTCTAAGCGACAAAAAATATTCGAAGAAAGTATTGAGCAACTAGGTCGAAAAGCAGTTGTTGTAGAAATAAAGCACTCATCTATATTTTCGGAATCAAAACTATTTTATCAATACTTAATTGGAATAATGAGACTTCATCACTATATTCCTGCATTAACGTAATATTATAGACCTGCTTTGTAGTCATATTCCTTCGCTTTATCAGGTTTTGCATTTTCATACTCAGTTTTCACGAATGGACGATAAGACTTTACAACGTCTTTTACAAAAGGAAGGCGTTGTAGTTTTGTTGTCATCATTTCAATTTCCTCTCGATCGCAATAGAGCACTACATATTTTTGCCTCCGAGAAATATAAAGAACATGACCATATTTTCGAAGAGACTTTGCATGTTTTAATTGATGGACGTACACGATTAGTCCTTGTCGTTCGTTCATATAGTATTCCCTCATTTCTTACATAAAAGAATACCATAGACCGGAAAATGATAGCAACAGAGTTTAGCTGACAGAACGCTCATTTTTCCGTTATAATGGTAAAGCATACAATATTCATTAAGAGTTGAACATTCACTTAAGCAAGTTAATAAGACATTAGTTTAGACGTCCATAATCACAGTTTCTCTGATTTTGTTTGCTCAAAACTTTCAAATTCAAAAATGAATTCGCCAGTACCTTTTATATCATCTAAATTTTTTAAGGAGGACGAATATGGGTAAAAAAACGAAGATCGCGCTTGCAATCGCAGCAGCAAGTGCGGCTGCTTGGGCAGGTAGTAAAGCAATTTCTAAACCTCAGCAGCGTGAAAGTAAACAAGCATTACAATTTGATCACCCTATTATTCTCGCACATCGTGGTGGTGCACTGCTAGCACCTGAGCATACAATGCCTGCTTTTAAAAAAGCTTCACAATTAGGAGTAGATGGCTTTGAAATAGACATTCGCTTAACGAAAGATGAGGAAATTATCGTCTTTCATGATGATACTGTCCATCGTACAACAGATGGCTATGGTCTTATTGCAGATATGACTTTAGCAGAAATTAATGCCTTAAACCACGGTTATCAATTTGAAGATTTAAATGGGGAATTTCCTTATCGAAATGAAAAAGTAGATGTTGTTACTTTACGGGAATTACTAGAAGCATATCCAAATATGTTGGTCAATATTGATATTAAAGACGCACCAGATACGTATGAAGGAAGCTTAATGCCTTCAAAATTATGGCGTTTAATTGAAGAGCTTGGCGCTGAGAATCGTGTAGTTGTTACAAGCTTTTACGGGGAGCAGATAGACCGTTTTAATCTATATGCACAAAATCAAGTAGCCCTCGGTGCTGGTGAGATAGATGTTCGAAAAGCATTCGCTTCCTTCTCCAGCCAATTTGGACATCTATATCATCCAAGGGTAGACGTGTTCCAAATACCACCTAAATCAGGTGTTATTACATTAGATTCACCGAAGTTTATTCAGTTTTTAAGCAACTTAAACATTCCTGTTCACTATTGGACCATCAATGACGGAGAGACGATGAAGAAATTAATCCGTAACGGTGCAAAGGGCATTATTACAGATCGACCAGATGTTGCTGTAGAATACTTACAAACACAAGAATAGTTATAGAGGTAAGGGTCATTTTATCATGCCCTTACCTTTTTCCTTGCTGTATATAAAAATTAGATTAATAAGTCTTTAATTCTCTACCAATAAAATTCGCAGATACAGAAGGTAGGGCTAATTCCTTTGCCCAAACGGAAAGCTGACCTATATGATGGATTTCATGCACAATAATATGATGGATAATATCAATTTTTCTATATTCCTTATCATCCCAAGCGACTTTTACAATGCCATTATTAAAGCCCTCATTGACTTTTAAAAATTCGATATTGTCAATTCGTAGTTCATCAGAAAGCTTTTTCACTTGCTCTAATGTTTGATAATCACTAAAATCGAATATTCTGTCTTTTTCGCGTTGGATGCCACGAATCCAGCTATATTCAACGTCTATAATATGAAAAAGTGTATAAAGGAAACTCCCTACTCCGCCTTGCCTTTCCTTCAATAATTCCTCTGGGCTTAGCTGATTGCACCACTCAAACCATTCATCTCTGACTTGCCAATTATAAGCAAAAAAGTTTTTCATAAGCGCTTCACTCCAATCATTTTTTCATATGCCTTATCGCAAATGATTTAGTACTGCGCTTGTTACATCGCGTAATGTTGAAGTTCCACCTAAATCTGCTGTCTTAATCCCTTGTGCTAATGTTGCTTCTATCGCATTTAGCACTCTTGTGCCAAGCTCATGATAGCCTAAGAAATCAAGCATCATTTTACCTGTCCAAATTTGTCCAAGTGGATTGGCTATCCCCTGGCCAGCAATATCTGGAGCAGAGCCATGAACAGGTTCAAACATAGACGGATATTGTCGTTCAATATTTAAATTTGCTGCTGGAGCAATTCCGATGCTACCCATAATAGCCCCACCTAAATCTGTTAATATATCACCAAATAGATTGGATGCAACAATAACATCAAAGCTTTCTGGTTTCATGACGAAGAAGGCAGCTAAAGCATCAATATGCGTAGAAACTTGCCCAATATCTTTAAAATCTTCCCCTACTTGTACAAAAACCTCGTCCCAAAATGGCATGCTATAGGTAATTCCATTTGACTTCGTGGCACTTGTCACATGCTGACGTCGTGTTTTTGCTATTTCAAATGCATAACGCATCGCACGCTCTGTACCCTTCCTTGTAAATATAGCATTTTGGATAGCAACCTCATCCTGACCACTATGTATTCTGCCACCGCTTTCAGCATATTCTCCCTCTGAGTTTTCCCGTACAACTACTAAATCAAAGTCATTTGGTTTGCGCAATGGTGAAGGTAAGCCTTGTAATAGCTTTGCTGGACGCACATTTATAGACTGCTTCATCTCACGGCGAATTTTAATCAGAAGCCCCCATAAGGAAATGTGATCGGGTACTAAATTAGGCATCCCTACTGCCCCTAAGAAAATTTGATCGTAGCCTTTCAATATTTCAATTCCATTATCTGGCATCATTTTACCTGTCTCTAAGTAATAGTCACAGCCCCAAGGAAAAGTGGTCCATTCAAATTGAAAGCTTCCATCAAGATGTGCAGCCTGATCGAGAACCTCTATCGCAGCAGGAACAACCTCTTTTCCAATACCATCCCCTGGTATAACAGCAATTCGATACGTTTTCATCTAGTAATCCTCCCTTTATAAATGTTGATAATTTTTTATCACAATCTTTACTGTAGTTTTTTCTAGTTCTTTAATTATTCATCATTTGATGAGAATCTTCGCTAAATTTAATTGATTGAAACTGATATACAGCATGAAACTCGTAAATTAGGTTACTTCACTATTAACGTAATCCAATATGGGTTGTAAGAAGTGAGATGAAATACTGCCCTTTTCCTTACTTCGCTTAATTAAAGCTCATCTGCTCTTCAATCTGGACCCTTAAAATCTAGGGGTAAAAATTGCTAATCAGGCTCACTATCATAACCTTTACTGTATCAAAAGTCAGTAAAAATTCAAGAAGACCTCGTAATTGCTATGCTTTCTAAACCTGTTGATTCAATAATATTTAAATAATTCCAAATACAGGCTTTACACAAGGGAACGTATGTACTATATTGAAATTAGATAAAAATAAGGGGGAATAAACATGGAAAAGTTACGAACAGCATTATTTGATTTTGAGCTTGGAGAGGTGGCAGAACAAATTTTGCAGTTCGCTAAAAAGTCAATTCGTGCTTCGGCAATACCAACAGCAGATGATGCCATTCAAATTGGACAGTCCAAAATCGGTGGCAACCCCGATGTACCGACAGATTTTATATGGCCACATACAAATAATAACCAGCCATTATACTTTCTATGTCAGCTTAATTTAACAGAAGTAAAGTCGTATGATTCCAACAACTTGCTGCCTGCCGATGGACTATTATCCTTTTTCTATGATGTCATTGGACAACCTTGGGGCTATGATCCAAATGATGGCGATGGCTTTCACGTTTTCCACTTCACACAAGCACCTGACAGTTTAAAGCGAATGCAGCAACCCGCAGTTTTAACGGAGTATATTGATAGTGCGGCACTACACTTTAGAAATGAATGGACACTCCCTTCATGGGCATCTCCTTATAGCAAAAATTTAGAAACTATTTTAACAGAGGAACAACAAGATGCCTACAATGATTTTTTTTATGATTGGGTCGATGAAGAAGCACAGGAACAAACGACACATCGTATAGATGGTCATCCTGATACGATTCAAGGGGATATGTATTTAGAATGCCAACTTGTCACAAACGGTTTATATTGTGGGGATTCAACAGCCTACAATCACCCGTTACGCAAGGAGCTTGAACCACACGTAAAGGATTGGCAGCTGCTATTACAGCTTGATTCAGAAGATGACCTAGGCTATATGTGGGGCGATAGCGGCAAACTATATTTCTGGATTCGTGAAGAGGACTGCAAAAACAAAGAATTCGATAAAGTATGGACTATTTTGCAGTGCTATTGACTATGTATGTAATGATTTCAGCGATTTTTAATTGATTGCACTAGATTTTTCTTTCCCTAATGAACTTTCTGATGCATTAATAAATTTGAAATTTACAATATTTATGCACGAAAGTTAATTTTAATAGTGTAGTTGTTCTTTCATAAAAGGGAGGTCATTCCATGAAAACTAAACAATTTACCGAAAACGAAGCATTATGGCTACAGCTTGAGCAAGAACTACTTTCTAAACAATATAAAATTGATACAGATGGTTATCCTTCTAAAATCATCACCCTGTCTTTTTTACTAGACGCCTTCACGCTGCATGAAGTGCTCTGCCATTATCAGCAGCTTGTCTTGCTTGATGAATTTCGTCAAGAGCTAGACTTTGAAACACAGCGCTATTGTCTTTCTCACTTTATCGACGAGCATCAATCATTAACTTACTTACCATTGCTATGCTACTACGCAGTGAATTTAAGTAAATACGGCGCAAGCTATTCTTATTTAACAGTCAAAGAGCTGCTGGCAACAATCAAAGAATTAGATGCAGAAGCATATAACTCATTAATCACAGTCGGCTCTGGTACTTTGCCAACATATAAACAGCAAATGGCATCCGACCTAATTTTCTGTCAAGCAAATGATGTACTAGCCACGATTACGATTAAAATTAAAGAAGAGAGCGAAGAAGCTTATCGTCAAGCATTAGCTTACTTAAATGCTTTATTAGAAGAGGATTTCCCTAAAAGCTATGGCATTTATTATGAAGGTAAAAGCGACTTAGTGTTGCCAATCGAGCTTTTACCTGTCACATCATCACATCACTTCTTTACTAAAGCTCTCAGCTATCCTAGCCTACATACTGCGCTAGTTGAATATAGTTATAAGGCGATGGCACAGTATCATTTTTATCAAGATGTTGATGATGAAGAAGCAGCAATGCCAAGTACATTCGCTGTTTTCGGTCTTGGCTTATACGATAAAAGCTATGGCAAGCTCGTAATCGACTATATGTATGAATGCGATGGCGACCATTCGCTAATGCCTGAATACTTTGCAAAAGCCTATGTGGAAAAATTCGGTTTAACGCCTGAAACATTGCCTGTCTTTGTATGTACTGTGCTAGCTGTTCAAGAAGTTCCTTACGATGCATTCTTTGAAAAAGCTATGAGTACAGATAACAATTTGCAATGGTTCGAAAAATTTATGACGACACCATTTATAGAGCTTTGCCCATTTATTCCACTTGAACAAAGTGAACACATTGAAGAATATAAAGATATGGTTGTAGCGCAGCTTTTATATACATGTTTTGGCATCATCCATATGAATGACTTTACTAGCTCAGCATTTATGCATATTCCAGAGCCATATCGCACGCGCTTTGAGCTGATTATTAAAGAGCTTATATAAGAGGACAGGAGAATTTTATGACAGCCTATGACAAAATGAAATGGCATTCTGATGCAGAGGACTTTCCACAGCAGTTACCTACTAATCAAGGTGCAGTGCATATCGCTTTTTTTTACCGTTGGATGTTGGAGCATCAATTAGCAAATACGACTATCATTGAAGAGGATGACCCAGAGCTTTATGAACAGCTAATGCAAGGTCAAATAACCGCGCTCGATTTTTTCATTGAATTTTACGATGGGGTTTTGTTAGATGAAGATTTAACGGAAGAAGGAGCTGCTTTTGCATCTACCTATTACGATGGTTATTTAACTGACTATGAAAACCTTCCATTACAGCTTTTCGATGGCAATGATTCTATGTATGCAGCTATTTATAATGAAGAAAATTACGTGCTTGTTGCAAGGTTGTTGGAGGGAAAATTTAAAGTAGAAAATAGAATATAAGTCTAAAGTATAATTCGCCTATAAAAATAATAAAATTGTAGCTTTAGAATAAAGTTTGAACAAATTGATACTAATAACCTTGATAAATGAACAATAAGAAAAGAGCATGTTTTGAAGAAAGATTGATCAAAAAACGCTCTTAATATCAATTTCGCCTTGGAGTCATTGTTTTGTAGACTTGTGCACAAGGATAAGCTTAGGTAATTTTCTTTTTAAAAATTGTTATGATTAAAGTCATAATTCCATTAAGAGCAAATATTACTACCAAACAATAAATTAATAATGATATGTCCGGTGCGAAGAAACGAATACTTTTCCATGGGGTACCAATAACATAAACAAATAGTGGAATCAATCCCACAGCTAGAAGGAGCGAAATGACTCCAATAGTAAACGGTATTTTTTTGTTTAGAACCTTCTTTCTTCTAAGTCTGAAGAAATGGATTATCGTTAAAATAGCAAGGAGTAATGTAACCCCCAATATACTCCATTGAATACTATAGCTCTGTACAGGCAATTCATCTGGTTCTTTTCCGTTCAGGATAGATTGAATTCCATTCATTATATGAGAGACTTGAGCATCTTCTATAAAATTATATTTATTGGTTAAAAGTACTGCTGCAATATTTTCTTCAGGTATTAAAAACATTTGCGCTCTAAAATCAGATGTTGCCCCACCGTGGAAAGGGTAATGTTCTGTTTTAGAAAAATGCCAACCGTAACTGTATGTTTTACCTTCTTCTGGAGGAGTTTTCAATAACTTAAGGTTTTGTTCTGATAATAAGTCTCCGCCCTCTAGCATAAATTTTAAAAATTTCCCTAAATCATTTGAACTTGAAGCAATATAGCCATAAGGTGCTCCCGCATGATCATAAAATCCATCACTGACAACGGGCCTACCAAACCATGACTCAAAACCAGGTATGTATCCTTTTTCTACCGCACTTTCATAATCAGCAGCGGAATTTTCCATACCAAGTGGGGTAAAAATATTCGTATTCAAAAAATTTGAAAAGGTTTGATTCGAAACATTTTCAACAATTGCCCCTAAGAGTAAATAGTTAGCAGAGTTATATTCATAAACCTCTCCAGGCTCGTGAGATAACACTACACCACTAAGTTCTTTTATAGCTTGATTGATTGCCCCTTCTTTCGGCCAATCCTTGTCCGTCACTTTAAGACCTTCAAGCTCACTAATACCACTTGTTTGTTCTAAAAGATGCAAAACTGTAATTTGTTTTGAACTGTCTGTTTGATATGTAAATGATGGAATATAGGACTGTATCGGTTCATCCAGCTTTATTTTGCTATCTTCCACTAACATCATAATAGCCAGAGATGTAATTGGTTTGCTTAAAGAACCAATAAGAAACGGTGTGTCTGCTGTTACATTTGACCCATCACTTAAAATACCCCATTGATTTTGATAAATCATTTCCCCGTTTTCTAATATCGCCAACGATGTGCCAGGAATATTATACATATCTAAGGATTTTTCCATAAATTTTGTTATTTTTTCTTTCGTATCTTCCGTTTTAGCAGAAGCAGCAAAAGGGGTTAGCAGGAGTAGTAAGCTCCCTAAAAAAAAGATTGCTTTTTTCATTGTTTTTCTCCTCATATGAACAATCATACTTTCTATTAAAACTCTAATTTTTTCTTTTTTTCAAATAGTTCTCTAATAAATCAATTAACAATTTATACGTTTGATCAAGGTCAAATTCGTCATCGAACATTTTTTGTAGAGCTAGTCCATCGAAGCAAGCCAATAAAATACCGGCAAGGGCATCAGTTTCTTTGGCTTCAACGTTTAGGTTCTTTAAGGGATTAGAAAGACTCTCCCTCCCGTTTAGTAAAATGTTTGCTACTTCTTGTTTATATGGATCATTTTTTAATCCTAAAGAATAAAGCTCATATCTCCAACGATACCAATCTGGATCTTTTTCTACTCTTGATTTAATTTCAAACAAAACATCCAATGGATTCATTTCCGACTCTTTTTTGCCATCATATTGAATATGGTATCGTTCTTGAATATCACTCTGGACGGAAAATAATAACTCTTCCTTATTCTTAAAATAATAATGAACAAGTCCAGGAGTAATGCCAGCTTCGTAAGCAATATCTTTTATAGAGGCATTATTGAATCCCTTCCTGCTAAACACTTTATATGCCGCATCAATCAATCTTTGACGTTTATCCTTAGCACTCATTTTATCTCTCCTTATTGTTTGGTTGACCAACCAAATTATATTTCGTATCGTAGCAAAAAGTCAATTGAATATCCAATAAAATGTTGTTTGCCTTTATTAATATAAAGTAGCATTTTATCAAATTAAGTGATGATACGATAACTAAGTTCTTTTTTCTATTTTTGGAGCGTACCTTTTTGAAATAATCAATGTTCCTTTTATCTTTTCTTCTCTCATTTTCATCTTCTGAAAATAAATCTCCCTTCATTTTGTTTAAATAATTTCCATGAATAAAGACGCTTTTCTTATTTCAGAAAAGCGCCCGATTGTTGAAGATCGTTATTCAACTAAAACCTTAGTTAGTTCAAGAAGGACTGTTCTTTTTTAGATTTGTTAAATAAATCTATTCTTTCTTTAATACTTTCGTTCTTACTAATATCCCACCATTCAACGACCACATAAATCTCATTTATATCTTTAAGTGTAACAGAGTCACCGTTTTTATTTAGGTATGGCCCTTCAATAGCACCAGTTGTATTTTCTGCTATGTTCATCCGACCAGTAGCTGAACCAGATTGAACCACTGAATCATCACTATCTATAACCACATGAGTTTCAAAGTGGAAGAAATCTGTAATATACTCATTGACGTTTTTCATATTTAAAATCCCAAATCCTGCTTTAAAGTCTTCTGGTGTTATAACAATTTCATAACCTGTTAGATTCCAGCTTTCACTTTCACCCATCAATAATAAATAATAGTTATTACCACCTTTTTGAGCATTACAGCCAGATAGTACAAAGAAAGACAACATCAAATAAATCCAGGGCACTAAACTTTTTATATACTTCTTCATTATATCCCCCTTTGAAACATTGCTTCTATAAAATTTTAACATAAATATCCAATCCTCCGAAAAAGAATGTTATTCAACAAAATGATCCGCTTGTTGAACAAAGAAAAATATTCTTCATAAGATGAACATCCGTTATATATGTCCAATAAAAAAAAATCAACTCAAAAGAATAACTTAAGAGCTGATTTTTATCAAACTTTATTATAAATAATCAATCTTTATGTCAAATGATTAATCCCACTTGCTCAATTCAATTTCATCTATTTAAATGTTCTATAGCTCTCAAGTTCATTAATGCATCTACTTCATCTATACCCATATCAAACATGACGCTAGTGTTTGTTATAGGCTGGAAATAGTAGTCTACTTTATGCTTACCAAATTGCTGTACTAATTCTTCCCATTGTACTGCTGGTAGCAATGCAAAAGCTAAAGTATCATTGCCTAATGATTCCATAAACCAACGAATTTGATATTGAGGGGAAAGCATTTCCTGCATAGCTCGAATTGCGCTATCTCTATCAGTCACATCATCGGCAAAGGGAATCGTCATCTTTTTTTCTTGGGAGGATAGAACAATATCCACACCTCTAGGCTTGTCTATCTCAACAATTTCACAATCAATTCGATCTGGCTCAGGCAATTGCTCGTTAAAGTAATCTATTAAGTCTTCCTCAGCTTCTCGCCAATCTATCCAAATGAGCAGATCACTTTGATCATATATTTCTTCAAGTGTTAAATTGTTTAAGAACTCCGCAATCTTCTGTTGATTCGTCATTTCTCACACTCCTCATCAATGTTTTTACTTTCTAGTAATTCTGTGCTGTTTCAGCTATGATCGATGTTTCTTTTATATTCTTTTAGTTTACCATAGTAATGATCATACAAGGCGATGCTTTTTGGAAGATGTGATACGAGAATTGAAATTACCACCAAAACGCAATTAGGTGTCTAGGGTTTTACCTTCTTTTTTACCAACTATTCATTTCTCCATGGATCACCCTCATCACTATCCAACCATGAAAGAAAATTATCAGTTATATCATTTTCGGTGGGTACACAATATCCATCACTTACTAATTGGAAATTAACAGCATTCTCTACTGCTCTCATTAAAAGATGATACCCACCATTATCATTGCCAACAGAAACATAGCCCGGTGCATATCTCTGCACTTCATACGTTTTATTCATTTCAATTAATCCATCTGTTGAATATAGCTGAGCTAAATTACCATGCATTCCGTTTGATACACTTAAAAACTCTTTATATACTTTCGGCAGCACTATTTGTAGCTCTTTCTCAACCTGCTGGATTTCTTCTAAAGTTGCTGCTTCATACAAATCAATAGCCCATTCCTTGGCATGAAACGCTGTTCTATGCTTTTTAACCATTTATACCTCCAAAATGCAATGTATTATTTTGCTTAACAATAAGTGTCGCTATATGTTTGTATCAAGATCAAATACAGCCATGATCCAACAAAAAATAAAGCGAATATACGGCTTCTTCCACTTGCTTTATTGTAATTGGTGAAGTAAGTTCAGCTTCCTCATTTATATTTAAAAATTGTATAGGTTAATAAAAGATTGGATCTTCTGCTCCTGACGATTTAAGAGTCATCCATACATTTCATTTCACTCTCTGATAGCTCCTTATCACAATCTATCTCTACAATTTTTCCCTTACGCTACGCTTTTCGCAATCACTACGATTCACCTTGCTAACATCATAACACTATCGCAGAAATCAAGTTCTGAATGGACATAAAAAAAACTGTATACACTCGCTATCATCCGAGTTTGTATACAGTCTAAAAATTTTGCATATTATGCAGAGCACGAACAAGATCCGCCTGAACCACAGCCTCCAGCACATGAAGAACCAGATGCGAAGAAAGGATTACTTACAGGCACCTTTACTGCTTCTGATACTGTTTTTCCTATAAGTAGGCTTATCTCGTCGAGCAAATCTTGAAAATCATTTTCAGCTATTTTTAAGGCTGAAACCTTTTCATTTAGATCGAGTGCGCGCTTTTGCTGACGAATCGATTTCATAATTGTATGATAGTCCGGATGATATTTTCCGAAACGTTGTACATCTTCGTACTGCTCTTTCATGCGATTAAACGTGTGTATAGCTTCGATTAACTGAACATCGCTATAAACAGCGTCATAAGCTTGTTGCAGCATTTTCGCAGGCTCAGAGGAAAGGATCATCTCACAAAGCGCATCGGCCTCATCCAATATGATTACCCAGTCAGAGGTCATCATCATAGTTAATTCCCCCAATCTCTTACCCATCATAACAGATTTTGTGGTAATTTTACATTATTGATATTATTACATGAAGGAGTTTTTATATTGGCTACATCATCAAAAGAACAAATCGAAGAATTACTAGCAAATATTTTACAAGAAAGCACTGCTGAAGATGAAGAGGTTTTATTGCATTTATTATCAGGGCTTCGTGCAAAACAACACGGGGTACATCGTCGATATATCAATGCTGCCCTGCATATGGTGGGTAAATTTGAGCCAGAAATTAGTGAGGTTCGAATCCCAATTACACCAGTTATCCATAATACGATTAAGGTCCCACATGGAGGAATTATTGCTACAATTGCAGATGCAGCGATGGGAGGATTGGCTTCTCGTTCTGTACCGGAAGGCTTTAATGTGGTCACAACAAATATGAATGTCTCTTATATTGCTACAACTACAAATACAGAGCTAATTGCACGTGGACGCTTTGTACATAAAGGGCGTCAAACACTTGTAATGGAATGTGATATCGAGGATGAAACTGGACGTAAGCTCGCTATTGCAACTGGATCATTTTTTGTCATTCAACGCCGCTCTCAGGCATAAGATTTAGAAAATAATCACGGACACATTGTTGATCGGAAAAAGGGAATTTTTCATTTTTTATTTGTTGAGTTTGTTCATGCCCTTTTCCGGCAACAAGGACAATATCACCTTTTTCAGCTTTTTCTAATGCCTTATGAATTGCAACCTTGCGATCTAAATAAATTTCATAATATTGCTGTTCCGTAAAACCTGCTATGATACTTTCATTAATTAGGATTGGATCCTCATCACGTGGATTATCAGTTGTTAAAAAAATAATATCTGCATACTTACTGGCTACAGCACCCATCGCAAAACGTTTTGCCTTATCCCGATTTCCTCCACAGCTAAATACTAGATAAAGTGTCCTCGATCGATCAAATGTCTGTAAAACAGCCTGTAATGCCTCTGCAGTATGCGCATAATCCACATACACATCAATGCCAAATGCATTATCGATTTTCTCAAGTCTGCCTTCTGGGAGCCTTAATGACCACATATGCTCGGCTATCTCCTCAATTGAAAAACCTAAGCGCCATATAGCCATCAACGCAGCTACAGCATTTTGCACATGATATTTTCCAATGAAGGGAATTTCTACGATATGCTCACTTGATGATGTTTGTAGACAGAGTACCGTTTTGCCAATGGATTCACTGACAATTTGGATATGTAAGTCATTGTGATTGTCAAAGCCAAATGAGCAGGATTTTTTCTTATCATAAATACCAACAGAACGACAGAAATTATCATCTCCATTTAACACTAGCTTTTTAGATAAATCCGCCAATCTCTTTTTCGCTCGCTTATATGCCTCAAGCCCTCCATGATCCTCTAAATGGTCCTCTGATAAATTTAAAAAGACACCACAATCAATATCACAATGATCTAATCGATGCTGCTGTAAACCCATTGATGAAGCCTCTAAAACAACATGTGTAACACCATTTCGCGCACATTGCTTTAAAATCGGATGCAATTCCTTAGCCTGCAATGTCGTTAATTGCTCATATATAGTTTGTTGTTTTTGACCATTTATAAAAAATCCAACAGTACCAATAACAGCTACATTTTTATGTAAAGCTCTTAGCAATTGGCTTACAAAATGACTCACTGTTGTTTTTCCATTTGTCCCAGTTATGGCTATTACCGTCAATGCTTCTGCTGGAAAGGCCGCAAGTTTTGCACTTGCATACGATAAAAATAAGGCTGTATTTGGAACCCAAACAAAAGGTATATTTTGATCAGTAATTGGTAGTGAGATACTTTCCTCTGAAACAATGGCTACAGCCCCACGAGCCAATGCCTCTTTTACAAAGCGACTACCAGACGTTTTCTTGCCCTTTCTTACTATAAAAATATCTCCTGGTTTTACAGCCTGTGCATAGTCCTCAACACCTGTAACAATAGTTCGAATAGACCCACCAGTCACACTACATGGCCAATCCTTTAAAAGCTCAGCTAATTGCATGCCTCATTCCCCCTTTCAGTTCTCTATCATATGACGGCGTCTGTAACGGTGTGACGAAAAATGTAGGTAGAGGCTTTACTCTCAACAGATCGTTTAGAAAATGAAAAAACTGAAGTTCAACTCGGCTGGCCAAGTTAATCTTCAGTTACAGATACTATTTTATTGTGTTGATTCATCGATAGTCTCTACAGGTTCTTCTGAGTCAATATTTTCACTATCCATCTTTTGTGAGGAAGGCTCAATAAAAATTTGTGTATAATAATTTAAAAAGACACCGGAGCCAACTGTTGCATATTTTTCATTCAAAATAACTTTTCGATGCTCAGCAGAATTGAGCCAACCGTGCATGGCCTCTATAGCATCAAAATAAGCCGTCGCTAGATTCTCATTTGCCTCACTATATTCAATCCCTTGTGTTTCTAATCTCTTTTTTAAATCCCCATTTGTAGGTGATTCATGCCCAATAAAGTTTTGAACTTTCATATCCTCACTATGCATTTTAGCTGCTTCTTCTAGTGTTACATCAACTTGTAGTGGAAGTAGATTATGATGTACCCTAGTTACATTCAGTAAATCGTCAAGCTGTTCAGCATTTGCTTCATTGATTTCCTGCTGTAAAAAAGAAGACGGAGGTGTAGGTATAACAAGCTCACCTTGATAAGTCATTTCATATGGTTGATGAAGAACAAGTGTTTCGCTATTAGTGAAGCGTATACCCTGTAGCTCACTAGTTTCTCTATCTATATAAAGCTGTGCAAAAAGTCCATCGAATTTCACAAGTAAACGAGTCTGCATATCCTCTTCACTCATTGAAAAAACAAAAATATTATCATCAACATTTGCCGCTACTTCATAATCAATAATTGTCATTCGATAAATCTCATCACGTTTTTGTCCAACTTTAAAAGGATAGGCGTCTAAATCTTCTCCGGCTATGTAAACTTGCGTAACTATATTATTTTGGACACCTACCATAAAAAATGTAGCGGCACTCGTATTATAGACCCACCAATCATATCCAAAGGACGATGGTTCCTTTCGTGCTGGCTCTCCGTATTGCTTCACAACTGCTTGTACACCTTGACCAATGAATGTCGATAATCCAGTTTCTGGCCTTGTCATTGCTCCAACTTCTGGCTGCTTTAATTCTGTTTTTGGTATAATATTAGAATTCGCATTCGGTCCTTCAAGTGGCTCATTTTCACGTGGTGTATTAAAAAACATAAAGCCGATTAATGCTATTGCAGCACATGCCATAAGAATACGGAATAAAGCTTTCATACATGACTCCTTTTCATCACCATTATTGTAAGTTATTATATCAATTGTAATTGGGTTGACACAATGTTGTCATTGCAACAATGTCGAATATGCTCTATTATAAAAATGAGCGTATACTTTGTACGAGAACCTAAAGGAGGATTTTACATGTATTTTGAAAATACTAACCTTGAAAATTTAACAGCTGATCAAGAACTTATTGAAAGCATTATGAAAAAAAATGGTTTAGAATGTGATGGCGGCTGGGACTATGAACGTATGACATTTGATAAGCGTTTCGATACTCGTGAAGGCCGTTATTACCTTCGTGTATTCGCATATGCAATTTCTGGTGACGTTGGTGCACACGACGCAATCCTAACGTTAATGAAACCAGCACTTGGTAAATACTATTACCCACATGGTGTTGAATATGGTGACGATGAAGTGTATCCAGCACACCTTGTAAAAAAATGTGAAGAAATCTTAAAAAAGGTTAAATTAGACTTAGATGAATTCGCAATCCAAACGACAAATAAAAACAATATTGAACCTGTTAAAGCACGCTAATCTATATTTTTAGTGATAGCTATGTTCCTAATTTAGGAAATGGGAAGAATCAAACTCTCCACTGCGACAACAGCTTCAAATATCGTTTTGAAAAGACTGGTGGTCCAGTCTTTTTTATTTTGAGTAAAAATATTTTTTCGTCTCATACTAATGATATCTTTCAATAGGATGTAGGTGAAATTAATGCTACAATTTTTAAAACACCCCTTTTTTCGCCACCCAATAATTGTTATTGCATTAGGAATAGCACTTCTTTGGTTTATATCGCTATCATTACCAATATTACTTGCCTACGTCACCGCCATATTATTAGAGCCTATCATCATTCGTATTAGCAAACGATTCCGAAAAAAGCGTAAAATTATTGTATCCATTTTTTTTATATTCTTTTTAAGTATAACCATATTATTATGTAGCCTCATAATATTTATAGGCTGGAAACAATTTTCAACATTTATCATTCACATTCCTGAGTATCTCAATCAACTGTCAGCACTATGGATTCAAATGCAATCCAAGCTTTCTAACTATACGTATCATTTACCAGTAGATCTTGTCATCCAAATTCAACTACTCATTTCACGAGCATTAACATCCATTGAAAAATTTGCCCTATCTTTAACAAACGTGAATGTTTGGTCATCACTGCTTACCTACATTCCTTCACGTTTATTTGATATATTTGTTTATTGGATTGTGCTATACATGTTACTTTTAGAGCTGCCAGCCATCAATCGTAAAATGTTAGCACCCTTTCCTTTTCACTATCACCAGAAAATATTATTTATTGGTCAACGAGTGAAACTTGCTTTGTTCGGCTTTATGAAAGCTCAATTTTTAGTTGGTATTTGCATTTTTGCAATAGCCTTTGGAACATTTTTTATACTTAAAACACCATTCCCGCTTATCTTAGCACTTTTGCTTGTGATTTTAGATGTTATTCCTTTTTTAGATTCATTTATATTGCTTCTACCTTGGGCGATTTATAAAGTCTTTACAGGTGACTATGTCTTTGCTATTGCACTAGTGGTGCTAACCATCGTCCTATTTTTGGTTCGACGTATGATTGAACCTAAGGTAATTGGCAATAAAGTTGGCCTTTCCTCTCTTACAACATTTATCGCCATGTTTATCGGCTTTAAAATATTCGGGTTTCTTGGAATTTTAATTGGCCCTTTACTAGTTGTTGTTGTTCTTTCTTTATTTAATCAGACATCCATAAAAAATCTCCCACCTTCTCAATAAAAAGTGGGAGATTTTTATTAAACCCCTAAAATAGCTTTAATAACAGAAGTTGTTTCGCCTGGTTCAAATAAAACATAAAGTAAAACGTACACTAATACCCCAGTAATAGCTACGAAAAACCAAATAATACTTGTAATCGGACCAATACGACGGTGGAGCTTAATATTCATTTTTAAGCCAGAAATAATGCTCACAATTCCAAACACAGCTCCAGTAGTCGCTAAAATAATGTGGAAAATTAAGAAGAAAGTATAATATGGTTTTAAATCTTCTCCACCACCAAATGCTGTATTTCCAATAAATACTGTACGTGAAGCATAAATGATAAAGAAAATAAGTGCCGCAACACCAGCAGCTAACATTACTTTTTTATGTGCTTCAACTTTTCTTTTTATAATTAAGCCCCAGCCAATCGCTACAAGTACTGCACTGATCACGATGAATGAAGTACTTAGAGTTGGTAAAATTTGCAATTCCATTCACAAAACTCCTTATAGAAAATTTCTACTTTCAATTAATGTTGCTGTTGACTTTCCCATTTTTGTTGATGCGCCTTTAATGCATCGGCAGTAATTTTATCTGGATCCTTTTGTTCTGAGCGATACCATTTTATAAAAATTGATCCAAGTAATACACCGAAAATAAGCTCTTGTAATATTTTCATCAGAACACCACCCAGCTGTTGATCGGCAACAGGCTTCATATCTGTAAAGAGCTCTGGTCCTGATAGAGATAAGCCAGATAAAGTAGAGGCTGGTACACAAAGTTCCATTGCTTTTAACCATGCCTCACCATTTGTATATGTTTCATACATGGCATCAGGAGCAAAAATGATTAATGCACATGCAGGTGTAATTAATACTGCATTAGCAATTATATAAGCTAATTTGTACAAAGGCTTCATTTGTGAACGATTAGGCATATTTTGAATTAATGGCCAATACATAAAAACAGCAGATACAAATAACACAAATGTATATGTACCGTGTAAAGTTTCGTTTAGTTTAATGTAATCTAAAACTGATGGTAAATGGTAGAAAGAAAATAACCCGATAAAGACAAATACTGCTACAACAGGTAACGTAAACACTTTAAATATTTTTCTAGCAACAGGTGCTTCTATTGCAACTTTCCATACCCACCAAGGAATTCCCTTAATTATGAAAATTGGAACAAACAATAATAAAATAGCCATTTGCACCATATGCATTGTAAACATAATGTGCGCCATTAAATCTATTGGAGATCCCTTAATAATATAAATCGTTACCATTGCCAGCACAAAATAAATTGCCTCTCCCTTTTTCAGAGGCTCACTTTCTTTAAAATCCTTGCGCCATTTTGTTGTGATTAAAAAATAGATGACTGTTATGAAAACGAGAACCCCTATTAAATATGGGCTCCATAAAGCTTGGAAACCAAATATACTAAGTGGCATACAGAACGCACTCCTTTAAACTTCAGTACTCCTATTATAGAACGCTTACAATTATACTGCAATGAACGAAAGGTGAACAAATTACTATTGATAGTCTAGGTACATAAATACTAACGATAAATATATTGAAAGCGTATATTTTAAATCCAATTAGTCAACAAGAAAAGCACGTTCCTACATAAAGTAGAGAACGTGCTTCTTTGATGATTACCACCAAATGATAGTCAAGAATGCTAAGAAGAATGTAAATGCGATTAAAATTCCCATCCACATGAAGAAACCAATTACACCACCGAAGTGAGTTTTTTTGTCTTCTAAGTGCATGAAAGAGTAAAGTTGAAGAACAACTTGCACTCCAGCAAGCAATAATACGAATGGCATGATTAAGTATTTAGAAAAATCGGCTGCAACTACTGCGAACGCGATAAATGTAAAGAAAATCATAATCGCAAAGTTGATTACTTGTTTACGCATATGAACGGCATTATGATGACGATCATACTCGTATTGTGCCTGTGACTTAGCAACTATAGGTGTATCGTGTGATGACATTATCCGATCACTCCCATCAAGTATACTACTGTAAAGATGAATACCCAAACTACGTCAATAAAGTGCCAATATAAAGCAGCTACGAAGAATTTAGGTGCATTGTACAAGTTTAAACCACGTTTAGCATTACGGATCATTAATGTTGCAATCCATACAAGTCCTAAACATACGTGGAAACCATGTGTACCAACTAATGAATAAAACGCAGTTGCGAATGCAGATTGGTTAAATGTAAAACCAAGGTGCACATAGTGTTGGAATTCATAGATTTCAAGTGCTAAGAATCCAAGACCTAAAGCTAATGTAATTGCTAACCAAGTTTGCATGCCTTTAAAGTTAAAGTTACGCATATGGTAAATCGCATATACAGATGTTAGAGATGATGTTAAAAGTAACATCGTCATAGCAAATGCTAAAGGTAATTCAAATAAACCTTGTGTTGTGAACTCCATGCCCGCAGGACCTTTGTTCTTAAGCGCTAAGTAAGTAGCGAATAAACTTGCGAAAAGTACAACTTCACAGGCAAGGAAAATCCAGAAACCAACGACTTTATTTTTACCTTCCATCGTAGCTTGTTCAGGATGATCTGGCCAAGTATGAGGAGTAAATTTAGTATTGAAATCCATTATTTATTTCCTCCTTTGCCGTAAAGTTTTTCTTCAATTTCAATAATTTCTTCTTTGTGTAAGTGGAAACCATGATCGTCCTTAATAGAACGGAAAATCATAGCACCGAATGTGATAGCAAGACCACCAATTAAGATATAGATTGACCATGGTTTATCTGCATCTGGATTGTAAAGAGCACCGAATGCTGCGATAAACAGACCCATAGAAATTACGAAAGGAATTGCAGAGTTGTTTGGCATATGGATATCACCTAATGGCTCAGCAAATGTAACTTCTTTATTACCTTCTTGTTTTTCAATCCACCATGGATCTAAACCACGAACAAGTGGTGTTTGACGGAAGTTATAGAATGGAATTGGTTGTGGAATTGACCATTCCAGTGTACGTCCATCGCCCCATGGATCACGACCTGCTGGTTTGCCTTTAATGGACATTAAGCAGTTGATTACCATCATGATAACCCCAACACCCATCATTGCCGCACCGATTGTTGAAATATAGTTGAACTGATCCCAACCTTGACCTTCCATGTAAGTGAATACGCGACGTGGCATACCCATCAGACCTAGGAAATGTTGTACGAAGAATGTTAAATGGAATCCAATGAAGAATACCCAGAAAGTCCATTTTCCTAATGTTTCGTTTAACATACGGTTGAAGAAAATTGGCCAGTAGAAGTGCGCTGAACCAAATAAAGCTGTTACGATACCACCTACGATTACGTAGTGGAAGTGAGCAACGATAAAGTAAGAATCGTGTAATTGGTAGTCAAGAGGTGCAGATGCTTGCATGACCCCTGTAACACCACCCGCAACGAATGACGGGATGAAGCCTAATGCATAAAGCATTGGTGTTGTAACTTTAATAGATCCGCCCCAAATAGTTAAGATCCAGTTGAATACTTTCATACCTGTTGGTACGGCAATTGCCATAGTTGCAACGGCAAAGATTGCGTTTGCTGTTGGCCCAAGACCAACTGTAAACATATGGTGAGCCCAAACCATGAACCCTAAGAAACCGATTAAAATTGTTGCGAATACCATTGATGAGTATCCGAATAAACGCTTACGAGAGAACGCTGGAATAATCTCAGAGAATAACCCGAATGCTGGTAATACTAAGATATAAACCTCTGGGTGCCCGAAGATCCAGAATAAGTGTTCCCAAATAATTGTGTTACCACCCATAGTATGGTCAAAGAAGTTACCACCAAACATACGGTCAAATAACATCATTAATAAACCAATTGTAAGTGGAGGGAATGCGAATAAAATTAAAGCACTTGATACAAGCGATGTCCAAGTGAATAATGGCATACGCATGAATGTCATACCAGGAGCACGCATTGTAATAATCGTAACGATAAAGTTAAGACCTGAAATTAATGTACCTGCCCCTGAAATTTGTAAACCAAGTACATAGAAGTCAATACCATGTCCTGGAGAGTATAATGATAATGATGCATAAGAAGTCCAGCCCGCATCAGGAGCGCCACCCATAAAGAATGACAGGTGAAGGAATACTGCACCTAGGAAGAATAACCAGAACCCTAAAGAGTTCAGGAATGGGAATGCAACGTCACGCGCACCAATTTGTAATGGTACTAGCATGTTCATAAATGCGAATAGTAATGGAGTCGCTGCTAGGAATAACATTGTCGTTCCGTGCATTGTTAATAATTCATTGAAAAAACCTGCTGATACGAAATCGTTATTTGGTTTCATTAACTGAATACGCATTAATAACGCTTCAAAACCAGCGATAGCGAAGAACAATGTACCGGCTAATAAATACATCACTGCTAATTTTTTATGGTCAACAGTAGTAATGTAATCCCAGACAGTTGCTCCAAAGCCCTTTTTCTGTGTGTATGAGCTCACAACTTTTACCTCCCTCAAAGTTTGTTACATAAAACTTAAAATTATTTTTCAACAGATAAGCTCATGATGTATGTTGCAAGAGCATCAATTTCTTCATCAGTAAGTTCACCATATTTTCCTGTCATTAAGTTACCTGGTTTAAATTGTTCAGGGTCCTTAATCCAAGCTTTTAGGCTTTCTTCATCATGTTTTAAGAAACCAGCAACACGGTTACGGTCACCAAATGTTGTTAAGTTAGGACCTGGTGCACCACTAACGCCCGTACCAGAAATTGCGTGACAGCCTAAACAGCTGTTAGCAAATGTTGCTTCTCCAAGATCTGTTGAAGCTTTGTCAGCAACTTTACCCTCTGTTGCTTTCATTGCAGTTACCCATGCATCAAATGCTTCTGGGCTTAAAGCTTTAACTTTGAAGTCCATTAATGCGTGTGAAGGACCACATAACTCAGCACATTTACCATAGAAAACGCCATCTTTAAGGTCTTTCGATTCTTTATCGAATTCTAAGTAGAACTTGTTTAAGTTTTCTACGTTCGTATCCATTTTACCGCCCACAGCAGGAATCCAGAATGAGTGCTTTACATCGGCAGCTTTTAAGTTAAAGTAAACCTTTTGACCTGTTGGTACTACTAATTCTTGTGAAGTTACAATACCTTGGTTAGGGTATTCGAACTCCCACCAATATAATTTTGCAGTTACATTTACTGTAAGTGCTGTTTTGTTACCATCTTCATCTACTATATCCATTGCAGCAACATCTGCGAATTTATAAGTAGCAGTAACAACTGGTACAGCTAAGATTAATAATAAAATAATTGGAATAACTGTCCAAATCACTTCAAGAGTGTGACTTCCTTCTACTTGCTTAGGAATCACATTTTCGCCAACTTTTGAACGGCGGAATTTTAAGAATGCAAGTAAATAGATAACAGATACGACTACTACTACTAACGTCATAATTCCAGTAGCTAACATTAATAGATTGAATTGTTCTTTACCTACTTGACCAGATGGTTTTAGTGCAGAAATATAATCTTCACCACAACCGGAAAGGAAAACCATCATCACTGCTAGAAGTGAAAAAAGACGCCATTTTTTAAGCCCTTTCATCATAGCTTAATTAAACCCCTCTTTCTTTGTTGTATTTTCATGTGTACCTAGGACATTAGTGCTGTCTATTTGAATTCTTAAGGAAAAGAAAGAATTCCTAAAATTAGCTAAACAACGCAAAAATAATGATGGATACAAATAGTATTGTCATATGATTCAACGAATAGATAAACATTTTATTTGCCCATTTCATATCATCTTTTGTGGTAAAGCCTTTAAAAGCTAGAATTAACCAGCCCAAGTTCAATGCAGTTGCAGTAATTAAGAAGCCAACCCCAAGCTCTGGTAAAAGGAAAGGTAACGGTAATAATAAAAGAATCCAGAATAACATCGAGTATTTCGTTCGTTTAAATCCCTTTACGACAGGTAGCATCGGTATATTAGCAGCACGATATTCTTCAGTACGTTTCATCGCAAGCGCATAAAAATGCGGTGGCTGCCATGCAAACATGATCAGAAATAAAGCAAGTGCTCCTGGACCTAATGCAGGTTCAACAGCTGCAAACCCAATAACTGGTGGAATTGCTCCTGAAATACTTCCTACAACCGTGTTACTAACATGCTTCCTTTTAGACCACATTGAATATAGAACAACATAAGTAAATATTCCTACTAGTCCCCACATGCCGGCCGCAAACGATGCCGCAAATAACAAAATTTCACCTACAATTAAAAATGAGAGGGCAATGGTCAATACAAAATTCGGCTTAAATCTACCTGTTACTGTCGGTCTTGCCTTCGTTCGTTTCATGATTGGGTCTATATCCTGGTCAATGAAGTTATTCATTGCTCCTGAACCACCAATTATGAGTGCCGCTCCCAGCATGGTAAACAATATGACATCTAACTCTTGCAAGAAATGTCTACTAGTAAATTGAAATGCCAGCCACATCCCTGTAAACGTTGTGACAAGATTCGAGTTAACGATTCCAATTTTAATCAGAGCTAAGAAATCTTTTACAACAGATGTTGATTCTGGTCCAGTATTTCTAGTAGCCGACAATGCACGACCGTTTGACATGTTACCTCTCCTTTCATTTTTGTAAGCATATTCCGCTAACAATTACTATAGCGAAATTTGCGATTGATTTCTAGACATTAAGTGAAATTTAGATGAAGTTGTAAAAATTAGCTTTGTCTAGAAATATAATTAAAAACAACATATCTATAGTAAAACATTTTCTAAAATCAATTGTGAAGGTTAAAGCACGAAATTATGAACAATTTGTGAAATGGATTCGACATCTAAAACTCCGTTCTCTTTACAAGTTGTTTTTTACCTGTATTTTAGATATTATCTAGTAGCAGAAACATTACTTTCATGTAATGTTGATAGATAAAGTAGGTGACTCATTTTATGCAACACAACAGGTTTATGAAGTGGTTTGCTGTTGCCGCTACGGTTGGAATGCTCCTTATTTTACTTGGTGGAGCTCTTGTTACCAAAACAGATAGTGGCTTAGGCTGTGGTCGAAATTGGCCTGATTGCAATGGTTCTCTTATTCCAAAAGAAATTACACCAGAAGTCTTAATTGAATTCTCGCACCGTCTTGTAACTGGGGTCGTATCTATTTCAATTCTTGTGTTAACAATTTGGACATGGCGTAAACTCGGTCATATTCGTGAAGTAAAACTGTTAGGTTTCCTAGCGATGTTCTTCTTAATCGCTCAGGCTCTCATTGGTGCAGCTCAGGTATTGTGGGGACAAGGCGACTTTATATTAGCTCTCCACTTTGGAATTTCTTTGATTTCTTTTGCTGCTGTTCTTCTTCTCTCTATGATTGTATTTGAAGTGGATCGAAAATTTGATGCTGATAAAGTTTTTATTGGAAAAAAGTTACGTTGGCACACAATTGCTGTCACAATTTATTCTTATTTAGTCGTTTATACAGGTGCGCTTGTACGCCATACGGATTCTAGTTTAATATGTCCTGATTGGCCACTCTGTTACAACGATACACCTCTAGCACCTCTAAATAATATGTATGAATGGGTGCAGATGGGGCATCGCTTAGCTGTTCTAATCTTTTTCATTTGGATTGCATACATAACTTGGCACGCTGTAAAAGAATACAAAAATCAACGCGTTATTTACTATGGTTGGGTGATTGCCTTTATTATAGTAATCTTACAGGTAATTGCTGGTATGTTAGTAGTCCTAACTAAATTGAATTTAATTGTCGCATTATTACATTCATTATTTATCTCAATTTTATTCGGTCTACTTTGCTACATGATAATGCTAGTTGCACGTAGCAATTATAATGAAAAAAATAAATAACTCTAGAAAAGATTCGTGCTATTTAATGACGAATCTTTTTTGTTTATCTATCTAAATCATTTCCTCACCTCAGCTAACATTTTGACCATTCTATTTGATGAATCAAATAGAATGGTCAAAAAATAGACATAAAGACACAAAAAAGGGTAATAGATAGCTAGTAAAAGCTTTCTATTAACCCTCTTTTATTAACGATTATTCTATTTCAATTAACAAATCACCCGTGGAAATTGCATCTCCTGCACTTGCATAAATCTCTTTTACAATACCGTCTTTTGGTGCTTGGACAGTTGTTTCCATTTTCATGGCCTCGGTAATTAATAGGTGATCTCCTCGTTTTACTTGACTCCCCTTCGATACCACTACCTTTAACACGGTTCCTGGCATCGTGGCGCCGATTTGGTTTGGATTGCTTGGATCTGCCTTTAACGCCAAGCTACCGTCCACCTCTACCGTCATATCTTGAATCACAAGCTCACGGGATTGACCATTTAGCTCAAAATACATCACGCGTGTCCCATCGTGCTGTGGCTCTCCAATGGAAACTAGCTTGATAATCAGCGTTTTTCCTTTTTCAATTTCGACCTCGATCTCTTCCCCTAGCTTTAATCCATAAAGGAAGGTCGGTGTATCTAATACTGAAATATTGCCAAAGGAGTCCACTGTTTTGGCGTATTCTTCAAACACTTTCGGATAGAGTGCATAAGCGAGTATATCCTTCTTTGTAACAGGACGATTTAATTTGTCCTCTAGCACTGCTTCCAGCTGCTCAAAATGGATAGGCTCTAGTAGTTCACCAGGGCGTACTGTAATGGCTTCACGGTCCTTTAATACAACCTTTTGCAACGCCTCAGGGAAACCTCCGTGTGGTTGTCCTAAATATCCCTGGAAGAACTCAATAACAGAGTCCGGGAAGTCGATCGTTTGTCCTCTTGTTAAGACGGACTGTTCGTCTAATTCATTTTGCACCATAAATAATGCCATATCCCCAACTACCTTTGAGGATGGGGTTACTTTGACAATATCACCAAATAGAAGGTTCACGCGGGAATACATGCGCTTCACTTCTTCCCATCTATCGCCAAGGCCAACTGCTTTTGCCTGCTGCTGAAGATTACTGTACTGACCACCTGGCATTTCATGTACATAAATTTCAGAATGCGGGCTCATCATGCCACTTTCAAAATCCTTATAATAATGGCGTACATCCTCCCAGTAGTAGGATAGCTTTTCTAGCGCTTCAATATCAGCACGTACCTTACGCTGACTGCCCTTCATCGCATAATACAGGGAATTCGCACTTGGTTGTGATGTTAAGCCCGCCATCGAACCGAGGGCTGTATCGATAATATCTACACCTGCTTCAATGGCTTTGGCATATAGATAAATGCCGTTTCCACTTGTGTCATGTGTATGCAAGTGGATTGGTAGACTTGACGTCTCTTTTAACTCGGAAACTAAACGATACGCGGCTTCCGGTTTTAATAAACCAGCCATATCTTTAATGGCTAAAATATGTGCACCTGCTGCTTCTAGCTCCCTTGCCATGTCCTTATAGTACTGCACTGAATACTTTGCACGTGTGTCATCCAAAATATCACCTGTGTAACAGATTGCTGCCTCGGCAATTTTCCCTGATTGACGGGCCGCATCAATGGCTACTTCCATGCCTTTTATCCAGTTTAAGCTATCGAAAATACGGAACACATCAATCCCTGATGCTGCTGATTCTGAGATAAATTCACGGATTAAATTATCCGGGTAGTTGGTATAGCCTACCGCATTTGCCCCACGCAGTAACATCTGGAAAAGCACATTTGGCACCTGTTCACGTAGCTTTGCAAGGCGCTCCCATGGGTCCTCTTTTAAGAAACGGTAGGCCACATCAAACGTCGCCCCTCCCCACATTTCGAGCGAGAAGAAATTATGCAGCAAGTGCGCCGTGGCATCGGCAATTTGGAACATATCCTGTGAACGCACACGTGTTGCCAGTAGGGATTGGTGTGCATCTCGGAACGTTGTATCTGTAAGCAGTACATCCTCCTGTGCCTGAATCCATTTCACAAGCCCTTCTGCTCCTTGGGCATCTAAAATTTGCTTTGTACCTGCTGGTGGCACGATAAATGGGTCCATTTTCGGCATGCTTGGCTGTACAAAAATTGGCTTTGCCTTCTTCTCTACCCCTGGGAAGCCATTTAATGTCACATTGCCAATATAGCTTAACAGCTTTGTCCCCCGGTCCTTGCGCACAGGGAAATTAAATAGTTCAGGCGTAGTATCGATAAAGCTTGTATCGAAGGCACCTGTTAAAAATTTCTCATGTGTCACGACATTATTTAAAAACGGAATATTCGTTTTAACCCCACGAATACGGAATTCTTTTAAGTTACGGTCCATTTTCGCAGCAGCTTCTTGAAACGACATTCCTGATGTTGATATTTTCACCAATAAGGAATCGTAGTACGGTGTCACCACAGCACCCTGGAAGCCATTCCCTGCATCTAAACGAACCCCAAAGCCACCACTCGAACGATACACCATCAGCTTACCTGTATCAGGCATAAAATCATTGGCAGGGTCTTCTGTTGTTACACGGGCCTGAATAGCATAGCCAATCATCGGCATCTCTTCCTGCTTTGGCAGATGAATTTCTTCACTGTGCAGCGCATAGCCTGCCGCCACCTTAATTTGAGTGTGCACGATATCGATACCCGTAATCATTTCCGTAATGGTATGCTCCACTTGAATGCGAGGGTTAACCTCAATGAAATAAAAATCCTCACCTGCTACTAGAAATTCCACTGTCCCAGCATTTATGTACGAGACATTTTTCATGAGCTGCACGGCCGCCTCACAAATTCGATTTCTTAAACTTTCTGAAATAGAATGCGAAGGGGCGATTTCAACGACCTTTTGATGGCGACGTTGAATCGAACAATCACGCTCATAGAGATGCACGATATTGCCCTGCTGATCGCCAATAATTTGAACCTCAATATGCTTCGGCTTGATAATCGCCTTCTCAACATATACCTCATCCGAGCCAAAAGCAGCCTTTGCCTCTGATTTAGCTCGTTCATAAGAAGAAGCAAGCTCCTCTGATGTATGGACTAGGCGCATCCCACGGCCACCACCCCCAAGTGCTGCCTTAATCATAACTGGATAGCCATAGGTGCTAGCAAATGCCTCTACCTCTGCTAAATCAGCGACAGGGCCATCTGTACCCGGAATAACAGGAATTCCAGCGGCAATAGCTTGCGAACGTGCTTTGACCTTATCTCCAAACATATCTAAATGTTCAGAAGTAGGACCAATAAACACAATGCCCTCCTGCTCACAACGACGTGCAAATTCTACATTTTCCGATAAAAAACCATACCCCGGATGAATGGCATCTACGCCCGCGTCTTTAGCAATCGCTATAATACCCTCGATATCTAAATAAGCATCAATTGGCTTTTTACCCGCCCCTACTAAATAGGCCTCATCTGCTTTAAAGCGATGGAAGGCACCACTATCCTCTCGTGAATAAATGGCTACCGTTTGGATATGAAGCTCCGTGCAGGCACGGAAAATACGAATCGCAATTTCTCCCCGATTGGCTACGAGAATTTTGTTGATTGACACCATTGATATCCCCCTTTATGATTGTGATTTTTTCCTTTCTACCTTTTCAAACATGGAAACATTAATCAATATCCCCATAGCCAAAGATAGAATAATTATAGATGTCCCGCCATAGCTAATAAAAGGTAGCGTTACACCGGTTAACGGGATTAACCCAGTTACACCCCCAAGATTGATAAACGACTGAAAACCAATCCAGCTTGCAATACCAGCCGCAATCATACGCGCTAGTGGGTCTTTCGTGCGCAAAGCAATCGAGAATCCTTTATATATAATAAACCCTAGACCACCTAAGACGATTAGCACTCCCCAAATACCTAGCTCTTCCATAATAATCGCCATAATAAAATCGGTTTGTGGTTCAGGCAAATACCCTAATTTTTGAATGGATTGACCTAGTCCCCTTCCTTCTAAGCCGCCTCCACCAATTGCATAATAACTATTTACAACTTGATGACCAACATCATTTTCATAATCAAACGGGTTAAAATAGGATAAAATACGACCTTTCCGATTCCCCTTTAACAGCTCGCCTTTAAACATCCATAGAATACCAATGATAGCTGCACCAAATGCCCCTAACACACCAAAAAACTTCCAAAATGTTTTAAACGGAATTCCACTAGCTGCCACAACAGAGACAGCTATACCACATAAAATAATGCTGGCTCCTAAATCTGTTTCAAAAGCTACTCCCGCAACTACAAGTATCCAAAGAAATATTGGATAAAATATTTCAGTCGGTTGTAGCTTTTCAAATGTATATTTTTGTGCTTTTCGATGAAAGGCGGCAGCAAAATATAAAATTATAAATAGTTTCGCATATTCAGAGGGCTGGAAATTCCCCAATCCAGGAACAGCTATCCAGCTCTGAGATCCGATTCCTTCTTCAGCACCATTTCCATCTATCTTTACCCAAGTAAATAACACAGCAAGTACAATCGTCAGCAACAGCATAATATTTTTATTTGCATAATGCTTATAAGGGAAAAATGCTGCCACTAAAAATCCTAAAAACGCTACGATTAAATTGGTCACTTGCTTATTATAATAGAAATCGGGTGTTTGTTCTTTGAACACAATAGCCACCATCATACTGGAGCTATAAATCATCACCAAACCAAATAAACTTAGCAATAGGACCGTAAAAAATAATGGATAATCAAAATTTTGTGCATAACGTTTTAAGTATTGTCTCATCGAAAAACCTCGTTCTAGAAAAAAAACTCAAATCGCAGATTGCGTTTGAGTTTTTTCTTTTTATTTGTCTGTATACGCGTCATGTAGTACAGAAAGTTCTTTCTCGAGTGAATCGAGAATTTCTTTGCCTTTTTCGCGCTCAATAAGTCCAAGCTTCACAGCAAAGTCAATTTCACGTGAAAGGCCGAACATTTGTGTATCTAATACTTCTTCATATAAAGGGCATTGTGGCATTGTTAAATGATCCATTTGTACTCGAATAAGGCGAGCAATTTTGTCTGCATCAGCAACTAAAAGCTCCAAAGCCTTCTCCTGAAAAGAAGTTTGTGATTTCGTATCCATGAGGACGCCCCCATTATCTGATATTTCTTCGATTCTATCTTAATAAAGTTTATCTTTTAGTCGTTAAAATTGCAAGTGTCTTCGTTGGAAAAATAACGAATTCAAATTATATTTCTTTATTATCTCTAGTCATTAGCGTTATACTATTTCATGGATATACAAGATTTAAGGAGGATTTCTATTATGGAAACAATAATTCCTATCAAGGGTGCAGTTTCATTTCAACTAACATTAGATCCTACAGTTTGGATTTTCGATGATCGTAAATTAGATTTAAAAACATACTTCACATCACAAGAAGTGGAGGAAGATAAGGATATTAAATATATGCGTGAGGTAGGCGCTCATTGGTCACGCGAAATAATGGAAGGAGCCACTTTCCCTCCAACATTAAAATCTGAACGTAAATTTGATCGTAAAGGGATGGAAACAGGTACTTTCGGTATCGAATTGAGCCCCTTCTTGAAAAATGCCGAAATTAAACCTGAAGCGACAACGATCGTTATTGAATGTGAAGATGGCAAAGAATATCCATTCTCCATTGCAGAGGCACAAAGACTCATTTTAAAATATAGCCAGGACGGTAAACCTTTACTTGAAGATGGCCCTGTCCATGTGCTGTTTAAAGATGGTTCAAATGTAGACAACCCTATTAAAAATGTATCAGCCATTCGTGTTGAATAGGAGGGAATACAATGCGTGTAAAATGTGTCATTTGCGATACAATTAACAATTTAGACGATGATTTACCGTTAGCAAAAAAATTACGCAATCGACCAATTCATACGTATATGTGTGACATATGTCATGATCGTATTAAAGACAATACGCTTGCACGAATAGAAACGGGAAATTTCCGCTTTTATCGCACTTCACCACAAATGGATAAAGATTTTTAAATAAAACAAAATCATTCCGAAGTATGAATATTCTCGGAATGATTTTGTTTTCATAGTGTTGAAAAACTAAATAGTCAAGGGACCCTTTGTGAATATTTTGTCAAAATGAAGGTGATTTACGTTCCAGGCTATTCGCTTTCCTGTGGGCGAGCGACGAGCCGCTTCCTGCGCTGACGCTCCGTGCAGGGTCTCGTCTGTCTCGCTATCCCACGGGAGTCGAGTAGCCTTCCACTCCAATCAGCAATAGTGTAGAACTTTAAATATTTTCTTCCTTCAAAAGTAAAGAAAAGCATATTACTAACCATCATTAAATGGATAGAAAAGTGGTGCAATTCTATAGCTTTCAATTTTCATATTCACATAGAAAAATGTTATCAAAGCTCCATTTTTATTCACAAAATAGTGATGGCTAAGACTTCAATTTATCACTATACATTTATGTGAAATGCCAATGAAAATACTATGAGCAATGGTTGATTGGAAGTGACTCCTTGGGGATCACAGCGTCACAGATGAGACCCTGGAGCGCGAGTGAAGCGGCTCATCGGACGCCCCCCAGGAAAGCACTCAGTCGGAACGAAGATCAACCCCTTGTTTTGAAAAAGGGCATACTTTTTAATTTGTCACCTTGATTTCATTGACATAATAGTATTTCAACAACATGAAAACAAAATCATTCCGAAGTATGAATATTCTCGGAATGATTTTGTTTTTTTAGGTGTTTGAAGATATCAATAATATTTTCCATAACAATAAAAGCGAGGCATCCCACAACGCTGAGATTAACCTCGCTTCCATTCTTTTAATCCGACTTAGGAGCCACATTATCTTATGCATTATTCTTTATGATTACCTTCTCAATCAGCTCGACTACCTGATACATAATTGTCGCAAAAAAGGCAATGATGAGCAGTGACATCAGAACTAGATTAAAATTAAATACTTGGAAGCCATAGATGATTAAATAGCCAAGACCTTTTGAGGCAACTAAAAATTCCCCCACAATAACCCCTACCCATGATAATCCTACGTTTACCTTTAAAGTAGAAATAATCGTTGGAAAAGAGGCTGGTAATATGACTTCTTTAAATATCTGCCACCTCGTAGCCCTAAAAGTTTGTAAAACTTTGCTATAGTTCGGATCTACGCCTTTAAAGGCTGTATAAACAACAATAGTTGTAATAATTATCGAAATTAGGGCACCCATAGCAATTATCGAAAAATACCCTGGTCCAAGTGCAACAATTAAAATAGGTCCTAGCGCTACTTTTGGCATGGCATTTAAAATCACTAAATAAGGATCCAATACCTTAGATAACAATGGGGACCACCATAAAATAATAGCTATTAATGTACCAAGTAAAGTACCCGCAATAAAACCAATAATCGTCTCCATCAGCGTGACACCAACGTGCAAAGTTAACGAACCATCACTTACTTTTCCAATAAATGTTTGCCATACATGTGTTGGCGAACTAAAAATTAACCGATCAATCCATTCGAATCTAGAAAGAAGCTCCCATCCACCAAAAAAAATGAGTAAGATGATGAGCTGATAAAGTCGAACAAAACGTTTTTCCTTTTTTAACATTTGTTGATACTGTTTAAAAGGTGTATTATCCAAGGCTCTCCAGCTCCTTCCAAATAGCTTGGAATACATCTGAATATGCTGGATGTTGTCGTGCATCAAAGGGGGATAGCTGTTGTAATGCTTCAGGTATTTCAAAAACTCTGTGTAATGTACCTGGATTAGCTGAGAAGAGAAATACCCGTTCACTCATCGCAATCGCCTCTCCAATATCATGAGTGACAAGAACTGCTGTTTTTTGATAGGCCTTTAACGTTTCAACAACCAAGTCCTCAAGCTTTAGCTTTGACTGATAATCAAGTGCTGAAAATGGTTCATCCAGCAGTAAAATTTTAGGATTTACTGCCAGCGTTCTGGCTAGTGCAACACGTTGCCGCATCCCACCGGACAGCTCTCGTGGGTAATTGCCGCTGACATTTGCTAGCCCCACTTCTTGTAACAATGCATTTGCGGTTACTTTATGCGTTTTTTGGCTACGCTCCATAATCTTCAAGCCGATCGTAATATTGTCCTCAATATTTTTCCACGGAAATAAATAATCTTGCTGAAGCATATAGCCAATAAGTGATTGGTTTTGTGTCGATATTTCCTCACCATCAATATATACCTTGCCTTTAGTAGGAGGAAATAAGCCTGCTATGATGGATAATAAAGTTGTTTTCCCACAACCGCTCGGTCCGATAAATGAGACAAACTCTCCTTCACGAATGCCTAAATTAATATCACATAATACATCCTTTGCCTGTGTACTTGAAAAATAGCTATGGTGAATATTTTCTAGGTTTAAAAATTCCATATTACTCAGCAGCCTTTTTTGCAAAAGTTGTATTCACCAATTCTTCATAATCCACCCGTTGAGGAAGTTCACCTGCTTCCTCCATAATCGTTTGCAAGTTATCCCATTCCCCCTTCTCCAATATAGGATCTGTCGCATAAGAGCCCTGAGATTTATAACGCTCTACCACTGTTTCAATCAAGTCTACATCCACATTTTCAAAGTATGGCTGAATAATTTTAGCTACTTCGGCAGCACTCTCTTTTTGCACAAAATCCTGTGCCCGTTTCAATGCATTTGTAAAGCCTTGGACTGTCTTCGGTTCATCCTTTAAATAACTACTTTTTGCCATAAACGAGGTATAAGGTAAATGGCCAGATTCTGTACCAAATGAAGCAACAATATAGCCTTTTCCTTCTTTTTCAAACACACTTGCAGTCGGTTCAAACAGTTGTACAAAATCTCCAGTTCCAGAAGCAAAAGCCGTAGAAATATTTGCAAAGTCAATGTTTTGAATAAGTGTTAAGTCTTGAGTAGGATCTATGCCATGCTTTTTCAATACAAATTCTCCTGCCATTTGTGGCATTCCACCCTTACGTTGTCCTAAAAATGTGGAGCCTTTTAATAGATCCCAAGAAAAATTATCTATCTTATCCCGTGCAACTAAAAATGTACCATCTGTTTGTGTAAGCTGAGCAAAATTTTGAATTGGATCATTTGCGCCCTGAAGCGTTACATAAATAGAGGTCTCTGATCCAACTAGGGCAATATCAATCCCATCTGAAAGCAATGCCGTCATTGTTTTATCCCCACCAGCTATTGTCTGAAGTTCTACAGAAAGTCCTTCATCTTCGAAGAATCCTTTTTCAAGAGCTACGTACTGTGGCGCATAGAAAATTGAGCGCGTCACCTCTCCAACTTTGACTTTTTCAAGCTCATGTTTATTACACGCCGCCAAAGAAAGGAGAAGTACAGCAATTACACTAAAAAACAAGCTTCTTTTAAACCACCGCATTCCTTTTCCTCCTTGTTTGTTGAAAATAAGTCTATCGACATTAACTTATTCACTTTAGAAGGTTTCTGTGCCTATGGTTTGACAATTCTCTTAGGCAACAAAAAAACAGCCTTAGCTTCAACACTAAGACTGTTTCTCAAATATAGTTATTTCACTGATTAGTAGCTTGTTGCTCTTCTCTTTTTTCACGCCACATACGTGTTTTATAGACAATTAAAATTAATGCCGCTACAATAAGCCCTTCAACCATTGGAAGATATAAAGCAAAAAATGTTAACAGGATACAACCTAAAAATAGGAAAATATAAATAATAATATTTTGTGATCGTTTTAATTTCTTTGCAAAGCCTAATTTATAGACAATTGCCGAAAGTAGAAACACCAGGAAAAATAGAACATAGCCAGCAATGTCATAGTTAGGCATATTCTCATATAAAAAACGCGTAATTCCAGCCATTTTTTCATAGGCATCTTCTGTTTCCTTTGCATTTACCTGTGCAGCTACTTGAATAACATTCAGTTCCCCCATTAAAGCGGACTTAATATCCAAGACTCCTCTTCCTTTCGTGGAGCAAAAAATTATTGTTCAGCGTTTTTAAGTTTTTTCGCTATTCTTTCACGTTCATTTTTATCTAGAATTTGTTTACGAAGGCGAATAGATTCTGGTGTAATTTCTAGGTACTCATCATCATTTAAGAATTCTAATGCTTCTTCTAGTGTTAATAAACGTGGCTTTTTAATAACGTTTGTTGCATCTTTTGTCGCAGAACGAACATTCGTTTTTTGCTTCATTTTTGTTATGTTTACAGTGATATCATTGTCACGTGTATTTTCGCCAACGATCATACCTTCATAAATTTCAGTACCTGGCTCTACAAACAGTGTACCACGGTCTTCTACTTGCATCATACCATAAGTTGTGGATTTACCAGTTTCCATTGAAACAAGAACACCTTGGTGACGTCCACCAATACGACCTGGAATATATGGTTGGTAGCAATCAAATGTATGGTTAATGATACCAAAGCCTTTTGTCATTGACATAAACTCTGTCGTATAACCGATTAAACCACGAGCAGGAACTAAGAATGTTAAACGAACTTGACCATTGCCATTGTTCACCATATCTAACATTTCACCTTTACGAGTACCAATTGATTCTATTACAGAACCGACATTTTCCTCAGGAACATCAATTTGTACGCGTTCAAATGGCTCACATTTTACACCATCAATTTCACGAATGATTACTTGAGGTTTTGATACTTGTAGCTCGAAGCCTTCACGACGCATATTTTCGATAAGGATTGATAAATGCAGTTCACCACGACCAGAAACAGTCCATGCATCTGGTGAATCTGTATCTTCTACGCGTAAAGATACATCTGTTTGAAGCTGTGAACGTAGGCGTTCCTCCACTTTACGGGCAGTTACCCATTTACCCTCGCGTCCTGCAAATGGCGAGTTGTTGACTAAGAAAGTCATTTGTAATGTTGGTTCATCAATACGCAATGGTGTTAATGCTTCTTGATGCTCTACTGGACATACCGTTTCACCAACGTTGATGTCCTCCATACCAGATACAGCAATTAAATCTCCAGCTTTTGCTGACTGAATTTCTTCACGTTTTAAACCAAAGAAACCAAATAGTTTCGTTACGCGGAATTGTTTTACTGTACCATCTAATTTCATTAATGCTACTTGCTGACCTACTTCAATTGTACCGCGGAATACACGTCCGATTCCGATACGACCTACATAGTCATTATAGTCAAGTAAAGCTACCTGGAATTGTAATGGTTCATCAGAATTATCCACTGGTGCTGGAATTGATTCGATAACCTTTTCGAATAGGCATTGCATATTTTCCTCTTGATTTGCTGGATCTGAATCAAGTGAGGCTGTACCATTGACACCTGAAGCATAAACAACTGGAAAGTCCAATTGATCATCATCTGCACCAAGCTCAATAAATAGCTCTAAGACCTCATCTACTACTTCAAGTGGACGAGCAGAATCTTTGTCTACTTTGTTAACAACAACAATTGGTGTTAACTTTTGCTCTAATGCTTTTTTTAGCACGAAGCGTGTTTGCGGCATACAACCCTCATACGCATCGACAACTAGTAAAACGCCATCTACCATTTTTAAAATACGTTCTACCTCACCACCGAAGTCGGCGTGTCCAGGCGTATCAAGGATGTTGATACGTGTTCCGTTATAGTTTACCGCAGTATTTTTTGCTAAAATTGTAATACCACGCTCGCGTTCAATATCATTAGAGTCCATTGCGCGTTCTTCAACATGTTCGTTTGAACGGAATGTACCAGATTGTTTTAATAATTGGTCAACTAAGGTAGTTTTACCATGGTCAACGTGGGCGATAATTGCGATATTGCGAAGATCTTGACGTAAGTTTGTCATTATTCCACTCCATATTCTTTTTTCGAATGTTTAACTGTGATATTATAGCACAAGAGGGATAGAAATGTCCTTATTAGAATTTCCATCATTCTAAAAAATATATTTGATTTACAAATTTTAATATAGGGGGCTCGGTTATGAATCGTGCAAAATTCGTAATGGCCATTTATGCATTAGCAGCTGTTTTAGCAATGTGTTCTATCGGATATTCTGTAGCTGCTGAAAGTGTGTTTGGTATTATAGCAGGCATTTTGGCTACTTGTGTCATTTTTATGACAGCCTTTAAAATGAAACGCAAATTGCGTGAGCAAGGATTACTTTAATTATGTTACAAAGAAGGAGCCTGTCTAAAAAAGACGGCTCCTTTATTATTCATAAGGCACAATATATTTATCTAATAATTCTTTGTGTATCGATGGATTCGCAATGATAAAAGTATCCTGATGAAGGAAATCAAATCCTTCCCCATGTAAATTTGTGGCAACAGCGCCAACCTCATGCGCGATAATAGTACCTCCAGCAATGTCCCATGGTGATAAACGCATAGAGACATATGCATCTAACTTACCACTCACAACAAATGCTATTTCCATAGCTGCAGATCCGTATGATCGTGTACCTCGTACTTTACGAACCATATCAATAACCTTTTCATGATGAATATGCCGATTCGGTGCTACCCAATGAGCATTAATACCAATGACAGCTTCTTCTATTTTTACTGACGTTAATTTTCGTAAAGGAGATTCATTGTACCAGGCACCTTCTCCAGCTATTGCATAAAATAAATCCTCACGCATCACGTCAAATATGTAACCAAGCTTGCCTATTCCATTGATGAAGATACCAATGGAAATCATAAAATGGCGGTGTTGCTTAACAAAATTCATTGTGCCATCAATAGGATCAATTATCCACACAATACCATCTAAGGACTCTACTTTTTCTCCCATTCCCTCTTCCCCTAAAATCTTGTGAGATGGATCAAAAGCTCTTATTTTATCGATAAAGAATAATTCTGTTTCACGATCGATATTCGTCACAAGATCATTAGCACCTGATTTTGTTTCGATAACCAAATTATACGAAAAGGCTTGTCTAATACGGCTGCCTGCCTCAAAGATAATACTTTTCGCAAATTGATCCAATTGTTGTATGTCCATAAAAACCCACCCTTCGATTAAAAAAACTCTAACTCTATGCTATTGGACTGATTTTTCATGTTCTCACCATTTAAGTATATGATATCTTTTTCTCTCGATGTTAGCATGGTGTATTCTGCACATTATAGGTACTTAAAACTTTTCATTATGATATAAAGTCTATTTTACCCATTATAACAATAAAAATCACCTGCTGTCGGAATATTCAGCAAGTGATTTTCAAATGGGTATAAAATTTTTATTACGCATAGGCGTGCAAACTTTCAAGTTCCATCTGAATTTCAGTCAGACGTTTTTTACTTTTTTCAATTTCAGCTTCATTTTTTTCATTCATAGCGTCGAAGAGAGAAGCTAATTCATAATCTAATTCCAACTGTAAAATGTGTTCATATTGCTTTTCAATGTCAACTTTACGTATAATTTTTACGATTGGTTTCATAAAAATCACTTCCTTTTTTTAATTTTTCACAAGAACATTTTGTAGAACTGAGAAAGTTCTTGTTATAAGATTTTTTCCCATTTTTCTTATAAAATAAACCTTATAAATCGAAAGGAGCTACTACCATTGCCAAAAATAAAGTGGACGAATAAAGACTTTAATGTATTTCATATAGACGGTTTAGAACAGAGAATGGATGCACTAAATTCTTCTGTACGACCGAAATTCCAACTGCTAGGAGAGGACTTTTCTGCGTACTTTTCCAGTCATCTTGGGGAAGAATTCTATCCTCATGTTGCAAAACACGCACGGAGAACTGTGAATCCTCCAAATGATAGCTGGGTAGCCTTTGCTCCGTACAAAAGAGGTTATAAATCATTACCTCACTTTCAGATTGGTCTTTGGAGCACACATTTATTCATCGTCTTGGCTATTATTTACGAAGCACCTGAAAAAAATGTAATGGCACAGCGTTTAATGGCCAATAAAGCAATACTAGGGCAACTTCCCGAAGACTTTATTGTGTCTGGAGATCATATGTCTCCAGAGGCCTTTCCTTTACAAACGGCAAAGGAGGACAAGCTAGATGAGTTACTCCTTCGCTTGCGGGATGTTAAAAAAGGTGAATTTTTAGTAGGTCGACATATTCCAAAAGAGCAAGCAATCAAACTGACAGCTAGTCAAATCCATCAAATAACGGAAGAAACCTTCAGTCATTTACTCCCAATCTATAACGTCATTGTTGGAAAGTAATGTTCGATGTATAGTGTTTTTATCCATGTAACATAATAATGCAGATGATGTAATAGATTGATTTATAGGATGCTTATATATTGTGGAAAATTTCCGATTTTATTCCTATTTTTATTAAAAATTTTTCGCGTTTAAAAATTATTATTGGCATATTTTCCAATATTAAGTAATAATGATATTGATGTAATATATGCAAAACATTCTTTTTTAACACCAAGATAGTGTAAAGCTCTAAATGAAAAAGTGGACGTGAGAATAACTCACATCCACTTTTTTAATGACGTTGTTTGGGAACGACTTTAATCAAAGTACCATCCGTTCCTTCTTTCGCTAGCTTAACAACAGGATAACTTACATAGCCACTAGCTTCTTCAAATTCACGAAAAATAGATTTTTCTTCTGCCTGGGATGGGACAATTTGTTTAAAACGGCGATACTTTGCCAGCATATTTTCGCGTTTAATGCCCTTCTCATAAGCTTGCTCAATCCCTTCGAAGAATTGAACAACATCAACAATTTCTTCTGTAGACCAATCTGTTGAAAACGGATAGGAATATTCCATTAGACATAACCACCTTTACGTTATTGTCCCCATTTTACTCGGATACTTTCAGCTTCTGCAACCATACGATTGATTAGCTCCTGAACTGTTGGAATGTCATGAATCATTCCTGTTACTTGACCAGCCCAACCAAACCCTTGATCATTCTTACCATCATAAATAAAACGTTTATTGGCAGCACCACTAATGAAATCTTTTAAAGCTTCATATGTTGGCGTTTTCTCCTCGATTTCTAAAATTTTCGCAGTGAAATCATTGCGTAATGCTCGAGCTGGTGCACCAATAGAGCGTTTAATAATTGTTGTATCTGCCTCACTGCTTGCTAGTAACGCCTCTTTATAAGCCTCTGATGCATCTACACACTCTTTAGTCGCAATAAAACGTGTGCCCATTTCAATCCCCTCTGCTCCAAGCGCTTGTGCTGCCATCCAACCCCGACCATCACCTATGCCTCCAGAAGCAATAACCGGTATTTTTACACTGTCGACAACTTGCGGAACAAGCACCATTGTACCGACATCGTCACGTCCAAGATGACCACCTCCCTCTTGTCCAACAACCATCACAGCATCTGCTCCAAGTTGTTCCGCTTTTTGAGCTTGTCTACGTGCGGCTACAAGCACCAATTTTTTAATGTCGGTTCCTGCCAAAATATCAAAAATAGGTGCAGGATTTCCTCCAGTCATTGTTACTACAGGCACTTTTTCTTCCACTGCCACACGTAACATATCCTCGTAGCCAGTGCCATACATGCCAATGGCAAAGTTCACACCAAACGGTTTATCTGTTAATGTTCGTACTTTATGAATTTCTGCGCGCAATAGGTCAGGATCACGTAAACTCATCGCTGTTATTTGCCCAAGTCCGCCAGCATTCGACACTGCCGCTGCCAAATCAGCATAAGCTAAATAGGCTAACCCGCCTTGTATTATTGGGTATTTCACATTTAAAAGTTCTGTCACACGTGTATTCCAATTCATAGTACCTCCCCTTTCGTACGTTATTAACTTCTCGAAATGATCAAAAAACCCTTTTATTTTTTTAAGTAAAGTCTATTCTTTCATGTCGTAAGGTGCTATAATTCATTTGTTTTCTTAGATATTATAAAGTGAGGTGGTACCTGCGTTGTCACAATTAGAGACTCCATTGTTCGACGTATTACTTAAACATCGGAACAGACATCCAATTCAGTTCCATATTCCAGGCCATAAGAAAGGTCAAGGTATGGATCCAGCCTTCCGAGAATTCGTCGGCGACAACGTTTTATCAATTGATTTAATTAATATTGCTCCACTAGACGATTTACATTCACCAAAAGGCGCCATAAAAGAAGCACAAGCACTTGCTGCTGAGGCCTTTGGTGCTGATCATACATTCTTTTCCGTTCAAGGTACTAGTGGCGCCATCATGACGATGATTCTGACCGTCGTCGGTCCAGGTGATAAGATTCTAGTGCCACGGAATGTTCATAAATCAATTATGTCAGCGATTGTTTTCGCTGGTGCAATTCCGATTTTTATTCATCCTGAAGTAGACAGTGAATATGGTATTTCTCACGGAATATCCCCTGAAGCTGTCGAGAAGGCTTTAAATGCTTATCCAGACACAAAAGCAGTTCTAGTTATTAATCCAACTTATTATGGCTTTACAGCTGATTTAAAACGTATTGTCGAAATTGCGCATGGTCGTAATATTCCAGTTGTTGTGGATGAAGCTCATGGCGTACACATTAAATTCCATGATGAACTTCCCTATTCAGCGATGGAGGCAGGAGCTGATATGGCTGCTACAAGCGTACATAAGCTAGGTGGATCTATGACACAAACATCGATCTTAAATGTACGTGAAGGACTTGTCTCAGCAAAACGTGTACAAGCAGTCTTTTCTATGCTGACAACAACATCGACATCTTATCCATTGTTAGCATCACTTGATACGGCGCGACGTCAGCTAGCAATACATGGCGTTGATTTAATTGATGATGCCCTTCGCTTGGCAAAGGATGCACGTAAACGTATTAATCAGATACCACATTTAAAATGTGCTGGAAAGGAAAAGTTACATTCATCTGCCACATATGATATGGATCCTCTAAAGCTTTTAATTAGTGTGAAAGATTTGGGTATTTCTGGGCATCGAGCTGAGGAATGGTTACGTTATAATGCGAATATTGAGGTAGAACTTTCTGATCTTTACAATATTCTATGTTTAGTAACTTTGGGAGATACGAAAAAGGAGATAAATCTTCTTATTAATGCGCTTAATCGCATGTCCAAAGCTTTTGATTCAGAAGCTGCAATCACTGAAGCAGTAGTTAATGTTCCGGAAATTCCAGCACTTGCTATGTCGCCTCGTGATGCTTTTTATGCTGATACTGAGGTTGTTCCATTGGCAGAGGCAGATAACTGTATTTGTGCAGAATTTATTATGGTATATCCTCCTGGAATTCCGATTTTTATTCCCGGGGAAATAATTACACAAGAAAATATTCATTATATTCAAATGAATATTGAAGCAGGTTTACCAGTACAAGGACCTGAAGATTCAACATTAAAAACAATTCGTGTTATAAAAGAACGCAAGCCAATTATTTAAAACTGGAAAGCTACCTCTTCAAAATTTTGATGAGGTAGCTTTTTCATAATTTATCAATTTCGATACATCTTGTCATGAAAAATGGAACCTTCTATTGGCTAATTTTAGAAGATTTTATTTGTATATTCGTAACGACTAGTAACGTTTTGGTTAGACATTAGTACAAAAAATTAGATTAACTATGTTACTTTTTCTACAATATTAAAAAGGGAGGGAATTTGATGAATATATGGGATCAACATTTTAGCACTACCGAATATGTTTATGGTGAACAACCAAATGCCTTTATCAAGGACTATGTAGATTTTATAAAGGGTTATGTAAATGTTGCTGCATATGCAGAAGGTGAAGGAAGAAATGCGGTTTTTTTAGCTTCCAAAGGACATTTAGTTACTGCCTTTGATTATGCTAGAAATGGGCTAGAGAAGACTCAACAGCTGGCAAAAAAACAGGGTGTTACTGTAGTTACACAGCTTGCTGATTTATTACATGATGAATTACCAGTAGAAAAGTTTGATGCTGCTATAATGGTGTTTGGACATTTTCCAATGAAGCAGCAGCACGCCGTTTTTGAGCGTATAGTAAATTCAGTCAAGCCAGGTGGTCGAATCATGATGGAGCTATATTCGATATATCAGCTTCCATATGCATCAGGTGGCCCAAAGCAGCTAGATAATTTATACGATCCTCTTCATGTCCTAACTTGGTGTCAGCCTTATAAAATTATCCATTTTTCCACAGGTGAACAAATAAGAAATGAAGGTACTTTACACACTGGTCTTGCCCATACGGTTCAATTTATTATTGAAAAAGAGTCTTAAAATATCAGATTTTTACCCTTTACAATTATTTGTAAAGGGTTTGCTCGTTTTACATAAACAAATACACAAAAAGTGGGCAAAGAAATGCACCAATAATTGCCGTTAACCCCATTGATAATGAACCAACTGATAATTCTCGTTCTCCATACTCTCTTAATTTAACTAGTCCAACGCCATGTGATGCACTACCTACTGCAACCCCTCTGCTAACCGCAGAATCAATTTTTCCAAATTTAATAACTAACGGTCCAATTATTGCGCCTACAAACCCTGCTAGCATAACAAATACAGCTGTTAACGGGGGAATCCCTCCAATTGTTTCGCTCACCTGCATACCAACCGGTGTTGTTAAAGACTTAGGTAAAGCTGTTAGCATCCAGTTATCACTTACTCTAATCCATTTTAGCATGACAAAAATCGTCACTAAGCCAGTAATCATGCCTATAAAGATACCTGATAAAATAGAGTATTTATACTTCATAATAATGGCACGTTGATTATAAAGAGGATAGGCGAGTGCTACAACTGCTGGGCCAAGCATTTTTTGAAGCCATTCTCCTCCCTGCATATAGGTCGAATAAGGAATCTGAAATACTACTAAAATAACAGCACTGACGATAGTTGTTGTTACTAGTGGAATCATGATAGGATGCGGAAATCGCTGATAAAGCTTTGTAAATAGCATAAACAATACAATGGTGCCAATCACAACAATTATATCAATCAACAGTTAATTTCCCCTCTCCTTCTTCAAGAACAGCTTCAGTTTCTTTCTTGGCTAACTCTTTCTTCTCAATCATTTGAGTAAGCAATCCAGTAATATAAATAGAAATTAATGTACTAGCTATAACAGCCAAAATAATTAGCAGTCCCGTTGTTGATAAAAGCTCTGGATAGTCAATTACCCCTACTGTTGCAGGAATGAAAAATAAGGTTAAAACCCCAATTAAAAAACCCGCTCCATCTTGAATATATTCTACTTTAATTATTTTAAATTGAAGTGATAGTGCTAATAAAAGTAGACCAATGACGCTTCCTGGAAGAGGTACATGTAATAAAGTTACAATGCCCACGCCCATGTAGTAATAAATATTGAGTATCCCAATTTGGACAATAATCCTTACAACCTTCAAGAACAATGCAGCAAAATTTTCGTTCAACATTTCGCCACTTTTCACCCCCTATAACGATTATTCTACATCTGTAGGAATTTTCTGTCTATTATAATTTTAGAAAAACAATAGAAAAAGAAGATAGCTCTTACACAATTTAAGCCATCTTCTCTTTATACAATAATTAAACACGTCTTTATTTGGACATCGATACATATTTCTTTTCTCAAAAAATTTTAAGGTGCTCAATTTTTCAAAATCCTATAATGCATGTCCAGACCCACCATCAATATTCACTGAAGTACCTGTTACATAACTTGCTGCATCTGATACTAAAAAAGTAATGACATTTGCTGCTTCTTCTGTATCCCCTACACGACCAAGGGGAATTGTTTGACCGACTTTGCGAGAATACGCTTCCCAAGCAAGCTCAGGTTCTTCCTTCTTCCATTTTTTTTCGATTTGGTCACTACGAATTAGCCCTATACATACAGAATTCACACGAATATTATCTTTTCCTAAGTCCTTACTCATCGCTTTTGTTAATGCAAGACCAGCTGCTCGACTTACAGTAGTAGGGAGGGAACTAGCAGGTGGCGTTTTAGCCATAACAGCCGTTACATTGACAATCGCTCCGCCTCCAGCCTTACGCATATAAGGAACAGCGAATTTTGAACAATGGACAGCACCAAATACCTTCAAATCTAAATCAGCCTGCCATAGCTCACTACTAACTGATTCAAATGGGTTTGCTGAGGCTGTACCTGCATTATTGATAAGTATATCCAAGCCTCCAAAATGCTCAACTGTGCGCTCAATTAAGTACTTACAATCTTTTTCTTTTGTAATATCTGTCGGTACGATTAAAACATCCTCACCTGTTTCATTTTTAATACAGCCAGCTGCCACTTGGAGCTGTTTTTCACCACGCGCACTCAGCACAACTTTTGCTCCCTCTTTGACAAGTTGCATTGCTGTATAATAGCCAATACCTTTACTTGAGCCTGTAATAATAGCTACTTTTCCCTTTAATCCTAGTTCCATTTTCATCACCCCAGTTTATTGTTCACTTCTATTGCTCTGTAGGCATTGATATCTAGCGATGAAATTCTATCTCTGCTAGATCTTGGTACAGTTGTCGAATTATACTTTTCGAATATTCATTCGATATAGTAACTTTATCAAAATTAGAAGCAATATACAAAAAACGGCTATAAAGCTAATGCTTTATAACCGTTTCATATTATCTAATTATTTTTTTGTAACAATATGGATTGGGTTGCCAAGTAATACTTCAGCAGCTTCCATTGTAATTTCACCTAATGTTGGGTGAGCGTGAATTGTTAATGCGATATCTTCAGCAGTCATACCGCCTTCGATTGCTAAGCCCATTTCAGCGATCATATCAGATGCACCAGCACCAACGATTTGAGCACCGATTAATAAGCCGTCTTCTTTACGAGCAACAAGCTTCACGAAACCTTCTGTTTGGTTTAATGCAAGTGCACGACCATTTGCTGCGAATGGGAATTTCGCTGCAGTGTATTCAATGCCTTCAGCTTTCGCTTCATCTTCGTTATAACCAACTGTTGCCATTTCTGGATCTGTGAAGCATACAGCAGGAATAGCTAAATAATCAACGATTGATTTTTCACCAGCGATTGCTTCAGCAGCAACTTTACCTTCGTAAGATGCTTTATGAGCAAGCTGAGGACCAGCTACAATATCACCAATTGCATAGATATTTGGAATATTTGTACGACATTGTTTGTCAACATTGATTAGACCACGTTCACCGAATTCAACTCCGATTTCAGCAAGGCCCATTTCATCTGTATTTGGACGACGACCTACAGTAACTAATACGTAATCAGCTTCAACTTTTTTCTCTTCTCCGCCAACTTCATAAGTTACTACTACGCCGTTTTCAGTTTCTTCAACGCCTTTTGCAGATGCGTTAACTTCCATTTCAACGCCTTTCTTTTTAAGGCCTTTTTTCACGATTTGAGTCATTTGTTTTTCGAAGCCAGCTAAAATATCTTTTCCGCCTTCAATAATTGTTACTTGAGAGCCCAGGTTTGCGTAAGCTGAGCCTAGCTCTGTACCAATATAACCTCCACCGATAACAACTAATTTACCAGGAACTTCTTGTAAAGAAAGTGCACCTGTAGAATTTAGCACGCGATCAGAGAATTTGAATGTTGGAATTTCAACTGGACGAGAACCTGTTGCAATAATGACATTGTTAAATGTGTAAGTTTGAGCAGATTCACCATTGATGATACGCACTGAATGAGCGTCAACGAAATAAGCTTCACCTTGTACAATTTCAACTTTGTTTCCTTTAAGTAAGCCTTCAACACCGCCAGTTAATTTTTTAACAACGCTGTCTTTAAATGCTTGTGCTTTTGAGAAGTCTAATTTCACATCAGAAGCGATGATTCCCATGTCATCTGAATGTTTAGCTTGCTCAAAACGGTGACCTACTGAAATTAATGCTTTTGATGGGATACAGCCTACGTTTAAGCACACACCACCAAGTACATTTTTTTCAACGATTGTTACTTTTTGGCCAGTTTGAGCTGCACGAATTGCTGCTACATATCCTCCAGGACCTGAACCAATGACAAGAGTATCTGTTTCGATTGGGAAATCTCCTACTACCATTTTTGTTACGCCTCCATTAATAATAATTCTGGCTCACTTAACAAACGCTTTAAGTGATTTAAAGCATTTTGCGCAGTGGCTCCATCGATCATACGATGATCAAAGCTCAATGATAATGCTAACACAGGTGCGGCTACAATTTCACCATTTTTTATTACAGGTTTTTCTGAAATTCGACCAATACCTAGAATTGCTACTTCAGGATGATTAATAACTGGTGTGAACCATTGTCCTCCTGCAGAGCCAATATTCGTAATGGACATGGAAGCACCTTTCATTTCATGTGGCGCAAGCTTGCCTTCACGGGCTTTCGTCGCTAACTCATTGATTTCATTAGACACTGCAAATACAGATTTACGATCTGCATGCTTAATAACTGGTACTAGTAAGCCTTTTTCAGTATCTGCAGCAATACCGATATTATAGTAATGCTTTTGAATAATTTCTTGTGTTGCATCATCTAAGGAGCGGTTAAATTCTGGGAACTCGCGTAAAGTTGAAATAAGTGCTTTGACTACATATGGTAGATATGTTAATTTAACACCTTTTTCGGCAGCGATATCTTTGAATTTTTTTCGATGTGCTACAAGAGCTGTTACATCGACTTCATCCATTAGTGTAACATGAGGAGCTGTTTGTTTCGAGTGTACCATTGCTTTGGCAATCGCTTTTCGAATACCTGACATTTTCTCACGAGTCTCTGGGAATTCCCCTTCGAGAATTACTGGTGCGACTGAAGTAGTTTTATCTTGCTCAACTGCTGCTTCTGCTGTTTCTACAGTTGATGCTTCAGCTTCAATAGTACCGCCACCTTTTAAGAAGTTTTCAATATCTTCTTTTAAGATTCGACCGTTTTTGCCTGTTCCCTTTACTTCACGGATGTTTACATCGTTATCTCGTGCAAATTTACGTACAGAAGGCATCGCAATTACACGTTTAGTATCATCGACAACTGTCTCCACTTTTTCTGGTGCTGCCTCATCTTTTACTGGAGCCTTCTCCTCATTAACAGGAGCTTTCTCTACGTTCTGACCAGATTCAGCAGTTGCTTGAACTTGTGCTTCTGTTTTCGCCTCAGCATGATCGTCACCTTTTAACTTTAAGTCTTCATAGCCGGGTGCATCAAATCGGATTAAGACATCGCCCACAACAGCAACTGTTCCTTCTCCTACTAAAACTTCCTCTACTGTTCCTTCAACTGGTGAAGGGATTTCAACTACCGCTTTATCATTTTGCACTTCGCAAAGAATATCGTCTTCTTTTACTGTATCGCCAGCCTTGACGAACCATTTCACAATTTCGCCTTCGTGAATACCCTCACCGATATCTGGTAATCTAAATTCAAATGCCATGTGTACCCATCCTTTCTAGTTCATTAGAATGTTAAAACTTTTTTCGCTGTTTCCATTACATCTTTATAGTTCGGTAACCAAACACCTTCAGCTTGTGGGAATGGGTACACAGTATCTGGTGCAGCCACACGAAGTACAGGAGCTTCTAAGCTTAAAATTGCACGTTCTGTGATTTCTGCTACTACATTTGCAGCGATACCTGCTTGTTTTTGCGCTTCTTGTACAACGATTGCACGACCTGTTTTTTCAACAGATGCAATAATTGTTTCTATATCAATTGGTTGAATCGTACGTAAGTCTATAACCTCTACAGAGTGACCTTCTTTTTCAAGCTCTTCTGCAGCCTTCAAGCTTTCGTGTACCATTAAACCATAAGCAACAATCGTTAAATCCTTACCTTCACGTTTTACATCCGCTTTGCCAAGTGGAATTTCATATGCTTCCTCAGGCACCTCTTCGCGGAATGAACGATATAGTTTTAAATGCTCTAAGAAAATGACTGGGTTATCATTTCGAATAGATGAAATCAGTAAGCCTTTCGCATCGTATGGAGTAGATGGTACAACAACAGTTAACCCTGGTTGCGCTGTCATTAAACTCTCTAAACTATCTGAGTGCATTTCTGGTGTATGTACTCCACCACCAAATGGAGAACGAATTGTTACTGGTGCATTATAGACACCACCGCTACGATAGCTCATACGTGCTAACTGACCACTAATTGAATCCATTACTTCATAAACAAAGCCGAAGAACTGAATTTCAGGAACTGGACGGAATCCTTGAAGAGAAAGGCCAATAGCTAAGCCACCAATACCCGATTCTGCTAATGGTGTATCGAATACGCGGTCTACACCAAATTCTTTTTGTAGGCCTTCAGTTGCGCGGAATACCCCACCGTTGACACCTACATCTTCCCCGAATACAAGAACGTTATCATCATTCTTTAATTCTGTGCGAAGTGCATCTGTAATTGCTTGAATCATTGTCATTTGTGCCATAGGTTATTTCGACTCCTTCTCTTTGTAGATTTCATACTGTTCTTTTAAATTAGATGGCATTTCGCCTTTATACATGTTTTCCATTAACTCTGTTACTTTTTGTTTTGGAGCAGCATCTGCTTTTTTGATTGCTTCTTTAATTTCTTCTTTTGCTCGTTCGATTACTGCCTCTTCTTTCTTCTCATTCCATAAACCTTTTGCCTCTAAATATTTACGGAAACGAACTAGAGGATCTTTTTGAGCCCATTCATTATCTGTATCAGATGTACGGTAACGTGTTGGGTCATCCCCAGCCATTGTATGAGGACCATAGCGGTAACACATTGTTTCAATTAATGTTGGGCCTTCCCCATTAACCGCACGCTCACGAGCATCACGAGTTGCTACATAAACTGCAAGCGCATCCATTCCATCTACTAAAATACTTGGCAAACCTGCTGCTACACCCTTTTGCGCAATTGTTTTAGCAGCTGTTTGTAATTCACGTGGTGTAGAAATTGCATACTGGTTATTTTGAACGATGAAGATTGCTGGTGATTTAAATGCACCTGCAAAGTTAATGCCTTCATAGAAATCCCCTTGTGATGAACCACCATCACCTGTATATGTTACAGCAACAGCTTTTTTACCACGCTTTTGAATACCAAGCGCAACTCCTGCTGCTTGAATATATTGAGCACCAATAATGATTTGAGGAGGTAATACATTAACGCCCTCAGGGATTTGGTTGCCAACGAAGTGACCACGTGAGAATAAAAATGCTTTATCTAATGGTAAGCCGTGCCATACGATTTGTGGAACATCACGATACCCTGGTAAAATCCAGTCTTCTTGCTCTAATGCAAAGTGTGAGGCAAGTTGTGAAGCTTCTTGTCCTGCCGTAGGAGCATAGAAACCTAAACGACCTTGACGGTTCAGTGAGATTGAGCGTTGGTCTAAAATACGTGTATAAACCATACGTGTCATTAGCTCAACTAATTCATCATCTGATAATTTTGGGTCTGCCTCTTCATTTATAATTTCGCCTTCTGTATTCAAAATTTGAAACATTTCAAACTTATCTTCGATTTCAGTTAGCGTTTGTTTTGCATCAAAAATATTATTGTTTTTCTTGCTCATTTGTCACATCTCCCTTTCAACTGTATTAAAATAAATCACTATTTAACTAGTACAACTTGTTCTTAGGACTCAGTATACTGAATAAAATACTGTCGGTCAATCATATATTATGCGTCCAAACAAAGATTTTTTCTAAAATAACAATTCAATAAAGCTGTCTTATACTGTACCACCTATTAACACCATCTGTATTACAACAACTCATATAACATGCATAAACATTAGGTTTTCTTCCATGCATACCAATAGTAGAATGCCCAGTTATAGATAATCTAATAGCTATAGAAAAATTTTTTAAGTATAGTCAAATAAGATCTTTTTTCATGTGATTGTTATTATGTGTGATGTATACTTATATATAAGGCACACAAAGATTGAAAGGAAGATTCACATATGATTTTAATGGATGATATTATACGCGAAGGTCATCCGACTTTACGCACGAAAGCTGAGGAAGTTAAATTTCCGTTAACCGAAGAAGTGAAACAGCTTGCAGCAGATATGCTTCAATATCTCATCAACAGTCAAGATCCTGAAATGGCAGATAAATATGATTTACGTAGCGGCATTGGATTAGCTGCCAATCAAGTCAATAGTCTACATCGAATGTTCGCCTTACATTTGCAAGATGATGATGGTGAGCAACTAAGCTTTGTAGCAATTAACCCTAAAATTGTTAGTCACTCTGTAGAAAATACGTATCTTACTGCTGGCGAAGGCTGTCTTTCTGTAGATCGCAACGTCCCTGGCTATGTTCCTCGTCATGCTCGCATTACAGTAAAATTTAAAACAATCGACGGAGAAGAGAAAAAAATGCGTCTTAAAGGCTTACCTGCTATCGCATTCCAGCATGAATTAGATCATCTGAACGGTATAATGTTTTACGACCGAATTAATGAAAAAAATCCATTTGAGGAAATTCCCGATTCAATTCCTTTTGAGCGTGACTAAAAATCCATCAAGCAAACAAGCCTCTGCAGTTATTTCCTTTCTGCCGAGGTTATTTTTTTGTAACCCATTCATTAATCATATTTTACTCTTCATTTTATTGTGTCCATCTACCATTTCCCTTTCTAAGCCATAAAAAAACCTTCTAATTGTTTATCCACAACTAAAAGGCTCTTTCCAGAGGTTTACACCACTGATTCTAGTTTTAAACCATTATTAATAGTTTCAATTAACGCAGGTAGCTCTTTCATAGTTTCAATTGTATAATGAGCACCTATCTCCTCAAAAATACGCTTCGCTTTCTGAATTTCGATTTGTTGTTCCTCCACAGATAATGAGTTGAATTCCTCTTCAGAAAGACCCATCTCAGAACTTCCAATAATAACACCAACAGCCCAGACGCCCGCATTCAATGCTTCCTTTATATCTGACGTTGTATCACCAATCTTCACAACCTGCTTCGTCGATTTTGACCCTAACGCCTCCATATTTTTGAAAATCATATATGGATAAGGACGTCCTTTATCTCCAACTTGGGTAGGAGTTACTAGAAAATCAGGCTGATACCCCTTCATCGCTGCATGCTGTGTGACTACTTCCATCATTGAATCTGTATAGCCTGTTGTAGAGCCAATTCGAATACCCGTTTCTCTTAATTGTTGTACTGTTTCCTTCACATACTGAATAGGATTTGTAAAGGCCGCTAAAGATTCCCATAGCTTCGACTCAAATTCTTTGTATAGTGTTTGTACATCCTCTTCTGTAAAGGATTGACCATGAACTCGTTTCCATTCTTCTTGAATTCTTGGCATTTCTAGCATTGTACGAATATGATCGATTTTCAGCATGCCCATTGGTTTACGAGCCTCTTCAAGCGTTACTGTTACACCAGCATCCTCAAAAATGGTCAAAAAGACATTTACAGGGGCAAAGCAACCAAAATCAACTGCTGTTCCAGCCCAATCAAAAATAACTGTTTCAATTTTCATTGTTTTTCACCACCATATAATTTTCAATGACTTCACATAACGCAAGCATATCTTCTTCATGTATATCACCAATATTACCTATACGGAATGTATCCACATCTGTCAGCTTGCCTGGATAGATAACAAAGCCCGCTTTTTTCATTTCATGATAAAAATGCTCAAAAGAGAACTCTTTATGTGGGAACAAAAATGTTGTAATAATTGGCGATTGTAGTTCTTCCGTAATATACGCTTTAAATCCAAGTGCTGACAAACGAGAGCGCAGTAGTTGATTATTCTCTGCATAACGTTCATAGCGGGCACTGATTCCGCCTTCTTCCATAAGCTCCTCTAATGCCTTCGCAAAAGCAGCTACTACATGAGTAGGTGAGGTGAATCTCCACTTACCGTCTTTTTTCATGACTTCCCATTGATTGTATAAATCTAATGCCACACTACGAGCCTGTCCATTACATTTTTCTAATACCTCTGTTTTAGCAATAACAAATCCAAACCCTGGGACACCTTGAATACATTTATTGGCACTACTAATGCAAAAATCAATATACAAGCCTGATAAATCCATCGGTACACCACCAAAACTGCTCATAGCATCCACGATGAACATTTTATTGAACGAATGAACAACTTCTCCAATTTTTTTAATTGGATTTAACATACCAGTGGTCGTTTCACAATGAACGACAGCTACATGTGTAATACTCGGGTCTTTTTCAAGTAAAGCTTGTACTTCTAATGAAGAGGGCTGTTCATCATAGGGAACACTATAAACAACATGCTGCAGCTTTAACACTTCGGCCATTTCAACAATTCTTTCTCCATAAGCACCATTTGTTAGTATTAGCACTTTATCCTCTTCACCTATAGCCGTTGTTAGAACAGACTCTACTACAAAACTTCCACTCCCTTGCATAAGCACTGCCGTGTACTCAGATTCATCAACTTGTGCTAAATCCAAGAGCTGCTTACGAATGACTTGTGTAACATTTTTATAGTCATCATCCCATGTACAGCGATCTTTTAACATTTCCCGTTTAACCGTTTCAGTTGTCGTTAATGGTCCTGGTGTCAATAATTTATAGCTACTCATTTTCTATAACTCCTTATTGTTGGGCTTCTTTAAAGAATGCTTGGTGTTTTTCTAACAAATCTACCGTTAAAGTTGTATCCCATTTTTTAAGGTGAGCTGGCACATGCTCAGTCTTTACTTGCTCTCCTTCATAAAGCGCTACAGGATATTGCTCTAATAGACCACCGCGTGCCTCTGTTACAATTACTTTCGCTATTTCTTTGGCTAGCGCTTCATCTCCCTCTTTATCCACAACAGCCACAGACTCTGTAAGTGTGAAGTTTCCTTCTGTTGGATCAATATAATCGATTGGCAATCCTTCATTTTTAGCATCAATAGCTTGAATTCGTAAGCCAAAGCCAGCTGCTACTTCACCTGTTTTCACCTTTTTAATAGGACCTGAGCCTGAGCTCTCAATATGAGGTCCAGCATTTTTAATTAAATCTGCTAAAACTTTTTTCCCTTCCTGCTCTCCATATTCTTTGATAATGGCCTGTACTAAAAGCCAGCCAGTTGATGAATCCATTATATTTGGAAATGACACTAAATCCTTATAGGCAGGATCTGTAAAATCCTTAATCGTTTTTGGTACAGATAGCCCTTTCTGTTGTAAAACATCCGTATTGATAAAGATCGAGCCGACATTTCCTAAAATCGGCAATGCATACGTAACACCACCATCAAGAGGCTTAAGGTCTGAAGAGATATCCACAAACATCGATTTGGAGGTTTGCGCACTTTCTATAAAATAAGAAGCCATTGTTACGACATCTGCTTCTATTTCTTTCCCTTCAGCCATCATTTTTCCACCTAGCTCAGAAGTACCGAAAGATTGTATTAAATACTTTCCTTTATAGCCTTTGTCATCTAATGTTGATTCCATTACCTCTATTGCTTCATCATCAGCATTTGAATAAATAATCACTTGGTCTTTGGAATCTGCTTCTGCCCCTCCACATGCAGCTAAAACCATCGCCGCTGCACTAACTGTCCCTAGCATCATACTTGTTGACTTTTTCATTTTGACATCTCCTTCACTTTTTCTTTATGTGTTGTTATATAGTCACAACCTAATTTCACAATGAGGTTCGTACATAAAATAAATATAGAAAGTACAAAAATATCGGTATATTTAGCGAAATGCTGGAGCTCTTTTATTCTTGTAGATACAAGCATTGTCTTTGTGCTAACAAGGAAAATAACGCCACTGACTGTGACCATCGCATTTAAAAAATAGTAGCTAAACATTTGATAAATAGTTGGTCTAATATTCGGCAATATAATCCGTATAACGGTTTTTAACCATGAATCCCTTAATAGCTCCGCAGTCACTTCCCATGTAGGGTCCATCTTTTGCAATGAATTTTTTGCCATTAAATAAGGTGTTGTAAAGAAATGCACAATGTTACAGGCAATAATGATGAGGAATGTCCCTTTTAAAGAACTTCCATTAAAGAAAAACAGGTATGATAGACCAAGCACCATTCCTGGCACTGTGTTCGTAATCATGGAAGCAAGATCTAAGCTTTTTCTTCCTTTCAATGGTGTCCTTGCATTGAGAAGCGCGGACAGAAAAGTGATAGCTACACCTAAAACGGCTGTTAATACTGCCACGATAAGTGAATTGGCATATACCTTGGTTAAATCTTGCTCCGACAGTACATTTTGAACATGCTCTAATGTAAAGCTAAAGTTATATGGATAGCCTTTTGTAAAAGGAACAATAAACATTGTTGAAAAAATAATAAACACCACTACTACACAGACAATTGAATAAGCAGTAAACAACCCGTCACGTAGACGGTGCTTTACAAGTTCACTTTGTCCAGCCTGTTTATATTGAAAATTAAAGCGTTCTAAAATCGTTAACATAACTACTCCAATTACAGCTGGTACCAGCATTAACACGGAGATAACTGCTCCACGCTCAAAATGCACGATAGAACCTAACATAGCCTGATAGAGTTCGGTGGCAATCACCCTGTAATTTCCGCCAACTGATGCAGGTATCCCAAAATCCGTAAAGCTTAAAATAAACGTTAAAATAAATGCCCCACCAATTGTCCCTAGCATCGGACGGAAAACTGTATGATAAAAACGCCGCAATGGACGATCATGCATTAACATGGAGACTAGTAAAAATCGTTTATCTATATATTGCATAGAATTTTGCATTAAAATAAAAGCGACTGGCAATGTATATAATACGTAACCTATAACTAAGCCGTTATACCCATAAACAGTAAATAGTGGCTGTCCAATTAATTTTGTAAGAATTCCTTGATTTCCAAATGTATAAATCAACACAAAGCCATAGGTGATGGTTGGTAACAGCATGGGCAACGTGATTCCTATATGTACTAGCTTTTTCGTATGGCGATGCATCGTTGTAAAATGAATCGCATAGACCAATAAAAAAGCTAAAATGGTCGTGAATACCGATGCAGCAAAGGAAACCTTAAAACTATTGAAGAAAGATCTACGGATTTCTATATTTTTCAATGCATCTAAATAGTTTTGAATGGTAATAATATTTCCAATTTTAATAGACTGCCAAAACATATAAAGTAATGGCACTATTAAAAAGAATAGAAAAAATAATAGAATTGGCAGAAAAATTATTTTCATCATTTTATTCGTTTTAAGCATACGTTTCTCCAAATAATTGATAGATGTTGTGTCGCTTAATATGAAGCTGTCTTAAGATAAAGTCCTCAACAAATTGATTTTTGGGAGCTGATACGATTTCCTGTGGTGTACCAAATTGAGCAACTGTTCCTTCATTAATAATTAAAACTTTATCTGATAGAGTTAGTGCCTCCTCTGGATCATGTGTCACAATAATAGTCGTCAAATTAAATTCACGAGCAATCAATTTAATGCGCTCCTTTATAGATTCCTTAATGACACCATCTAGAGCACTTAATGGCTCATCTAACAGAAGAATTTTTGGCTGCATAACAAGTGTTCTTGCAATGGAGACACGTTGTTTTTGACCACCTGATAATTCGTGAATCTTTTTGTGTAAATGCGGTGTCAACTCTAGAAAATCAATATATTCCTGAACCTCTTCCTTGGACATTTGCACGCTTTTATTTTTCAATCCATAGACAATATTGTCGTATGCATTTAAATGAGGAAATAATGCAAAATCCTGAAACACAATATTAAACCCTCTTTCTTGCATGGTGTTCTTCGATATATCTTGTCCATTGTAGATAAGTTGACCAGCCGTTTGCTCTGTGAGTCCTAAAATAATATTGAGCAAAGTAGTTTTACCGCAACCACTTGGACCTAATAACGAAATAATTTCGCCTGATTCAATGGTTATATTTATATCTACTAAAACTTTCTTATCTTTATAGCTTTTTGAGATATTTTTTAGTACTAACAAATTGGTCACCTCTCTCAGTTCTTAGCCTTAGTATAGTGACAATTTGTAAAGGAAAATGCGTTTTTGTGTAAATGTTGAGTAAATTCTGACCAACTGTTGACAAAGTTATGATTATTTTGAGTAAATATAATGTAGAGGTGATGTGATGTTTATGATAGAAAGGCAACAACATATTTTGCAGTTTATACGGGAACATAAAGTTGTGAAATTAGTAACACTCACAAAAGAGTTTAACGTTTCGATGGAAACAATTCGTCGCGATATCCAACAGCTTGTGCTGGAGAAGAAAATTGAGAAGTTTTATGGAGGTGTAAAATATGTTGAGCCAGTTGAGGGAATAATCGATCAACGACTTCATGAACAGCTACCAGAAAAAATAGCTATCGCAAAAGCCTGTGCATCCTACGTACAGGATGGGGATTGTATTTTTATAGATAGTGGAACAACTACATATCAAATGATTCCATTCCTAGTAGAAAAAGAAAAACTAACAGTCATTACAAATTCACTACCTGTAGCCTTTGAGCTGATTGGCTCTAAAGTAGAAGTAATTATTATTGGCGGGAAAATTCGACACTCTGAGAAATCTGTTACATCTAACGACTTCCTTTTCCGCTTTGATCATCTTAATATTAATAAAGCCTTTATTTGTGCAAGTGGCGTTTCTATCGAAAAAGGTATTTCTGATTTTAATTTAGAGGAGGCCATCACGAGAAAACAAATTATTTCCATATCTCAAACTGTTTTTCTGGCAACTGACTCAACAAAATTTAATAAGGACGTTGCCATTCAAGTCTGCCCACTGCAAGAAATAGATACGATTATTACCGATAGTGCATTGTCTAAAAAAACTATCATGCATTTTACAAAAGAGGGTGTACAGATAAAACTCGTTCAAACAGATAAATAAAACAAAGCAAAGCAGCTAGCTGAGACTACTTCCACCAACTAGTTGCTTTTTAATTCTTCATTAAATAATAGCTAGCTTACGCATTATTTTTGCCAAGCCATCATGATCCACATGATCAGCTATATGTGTAGCAATCGCCTTTACCTTTTCATGTCCATTTCCCATCGCCACACTTGTCCCCACAGCCTGAAGCATTTCTATATCGTTAATACCATCCCCAAAAGCTACAGCATCCTCAAATGTAATCCCCATTCTCTCAAGTACTTTTTCAATACCAGCAGCCTTAGAGCCACCCTTTGGTAAAATATCACACGAATAACGATGCCATCGGACAAATTGTACATTCGGGAATGTCTCACAATATAAAGATTCATCTTTTTCTTCCATAAATATTAGTGTTTGATAAACAGCATTCTGCATATAATAAGTTGAGTCTAATGCTGGATATGGATATTTTAAAGTATTTAAAGACTCCGCTACCATATGATTATTTCCAACTGACGCTATCATGCGTTTTTCATCTAAAAAAACTACTGGCTCATTTCGTGCCTCACCAAAGGCAATAATTTTAGCAAGCTCATCTTTTTCAATACCATTTGTATAGACAACCTCACCTTTGTAAACAACATATTGTCCATTAAAGGTAACGTATGTATCAATAGCCAATTCCTCTAACAAAGATTCAATCATGAACGGTGCACGACCTGTTGCAATAGCAATTTCATACCCCTGGCGACGTGCTTCAAACAGCGCTTCTTTAGCGGATGCAGGTAATATTTTTTTACTATTATAGAGGGTTCCATCTACGTCAAAAAACAAAATTTTTTTCATTTTTTAATTCCTTTCTATAAATGCATAATTGATTCAAGGTTCATTACTTTACATAGACACAATTTTTTATTATAATGATCCTAAGGAGTGATGTGCCATGCTGAAGAAACTCAAACGGAAATTATTGAAGCAACTTCGCGGCATACTCGGAAAAAAATCAATTGCCTAACATTTGCCCTTCATTATTTGAAGGGCTTTTCTTTATTTTAGAGTAACTGCATGATAATATAAAGGAAATGCATTTATTTGGCTATGTGCAACCACTGTCTCATTGCTTTTTATCAATAACGCCTTGGTATATTTGTTGCTGTTTCTTTAGCATATTGCTTTCATAGCAAGAAACGAAACATTCAAATTTTGAATTATAGGCACAATTGATCAAAATTCGTGATATCTACCAGAGGCTTTAGCTTTTATCAGCTACAACTACCTTGCTGATTGAAGCAATTTGTGCTCATTTGAAGCACTGAGATACAAGAACTTCAAACGCCTTATTTCTGGTTATAAATAATAGAAATTCGTTGTTTTTTCTTGTAGTACGTGTGTGGTATTAGTCAAAGGTGCAATAAAATTGTACGCAATAAAAGGAGAGCAAACTATGATTTACAAAGTTTATTATCAAGAAAATGCAAATGAAATTCCAGTTCGCGAAAACACTAAAAGTCTATACCTTGAAGCTACTTCAGAACGTGAAGTACGTCAAAAGTTAAAAGACCGAGACTACAATATCGAGTTCATCCAACTGCTTGAAGGTAATTATTTAGCCTATGAACAAGCAAGTCCGAACTTTGTCTTGGAGGAAATTTAACAAACATGAAGTTTGTTAAAAATGACCAAGCAGCTGTTTTCGCACTTGGCGGACTGGGCGAAATCGGCAAAAACACTTACGGCGTTCAATTTCAAGATGAAATCATTTTGATTGATGCTGGCATAAAATTCCCAGAAGACGACTTACTCGGCATTGACTATGTTATTCCAGACTATACGTATTTAGTACGTAACGTCGACAAAATTAAAGGCTTATTTATTACACATGGCCACGAAGACCATATTGGTGGCATTCCCTATTTATTACGCCAAGTAAATATCCCTGTTTATGGCGGTAAGCTTGCACTTGGCCTATTACGTAATAAATTAGAAGAACATGGCTTGCTACGTACTACAAAGCTAATTGAAATTAAAGAAGAAGATGTGGTTAAATTTAGAAAAACCTCTGTTAGCTTCTTTAGAACAACACATAGTATTCCTGATGCCTATGGTATTGTCGTAAAAACTCCACCTGGAAACATTGTGCATACTGGTGACTTTAAATTTGATTTTACACCTGTAGGAGAACCAGCTAATCTAACAAAAATGGCAGAAATCGGTCGTGATGGTGTACTTTGCTTACTTTCAGATAGTACAAATGCTGAAAAACCGAATTTCACAATGTCTGAACGTACAGTTGGAAAAAGTATTGATGAAATATTCCGTAAGGTGGATAGTCGTATTATTTTTGCAACATTTGCATCAAATATACATCGTTTACAACAGGCTACAGATGCAGCGATAAAATACGGACGAAAAATAGCCGTTTTTGGACGTTCAATGGATAATGCTATTACAATTGGGCGTGAGCTCGGTTATATAAATGCACCAAAGGATACTTTTATTGATGCCCAAAGCATTAATCGCCTTCCTGCTAATGAAGTCATGATTTTATGTACAGGCTCTCAGGGTGAACCAATGGCAGCTCTATCACGGATTGCCAATGGTACACATCGTCAAATTCAAATTCAACCTGGTGACACAGTTGTCTTCTCTTCTTCACCAGTACCTGGAAATACAGTAAGTGTCAACAAAATTATTAATTTACTGTTCCGTGCAGGTGCAGAGGTTATTCATGGTGCACTAAATAACATCCATACCTCTGGACACGGTTCTCAGGAAGAACAAAAACTGATGCTCCGCTTGATGAAGCCTAAATTCTTTATGCCTATCCACGGTGAATTCCGTATGTTAAAAATGCATACACATCTTGCAGAAGATTGTGATGTTCCACTTGAAAATACGTTCGTTATGGAAAATGGTGATGTCCTTGCATTAAGCGCCAATGAAGCTCATATAGCAGGACGTATCCCTTCTGGCGATGTATACATTGACGGCAATGGTATTGGAGATATCGGCAATATCGTGCTACGTGATCGACGCATTCTTTCAGAGGAAGGCTTGGTCATTGTTGTTGTCAGTGTTGATATGGAAAATCAAAAAATTGTTTCTGGTCCAGATATTATTTCAAGAGGATTTGTTTATATGCGTGAGTCAGGAACGATGATTAACGAAGCTCAAAAAATGCTAAATCGTCATCTAAACGACACAATTCAAAGCAAAACACCTCAATGGACTGAGCTTAAAAATGAAATTACAGACGTCTTAGGGCCTTACCTATTTGAAAAGACAAAACGTCGACCAATGATTTTACCTATTATTATGGAGGTTTAAACCTCTTAAAGAAGCTATGTAAATTTTACGTAGCTTCTTTTTTTAATTTTTTGAAACCTCTTCTTTCGTTTTACGTATATAGTAGTAAAGCATGATAAAGGAGCATCTTTATGTTAGTTAAAATCCTTCATTCTTAAATAGTATTCTTCATCTAGTAGCAACTAAAAATACTAAATATTCAAGCAATACCTCGACTTCAATAACAGGGGAAATACCAATAAGAATTAAATTTGCTGGTAGCATAAAGAACACTTTCATAGTCCACCAGAGGCACTGCAATCCATTCCGTTAGAAATAAAGGTGCAAAATAAAAAAATAGAATTGTTCACAATAAAAGTGAACAATTCTCTCCTTACACTTTAAAATATTTGGCTATTACATAGGCAACCCAATTATACGCTGGTTCAACACGTATATTTTCAACCAAACCTTTTAGTATCGGCATACTATAAGTTGGGTTTTCTACTTGATCTTTTAAAAGCACCATCGATTCCCGTTCAATGGATTCTTCCATATTACTTATATGTTGCTCCATCAGCTGTAATAGGGTTTCCTTTGAAATTTCCTGTTCACAAGGCTTGGATACAAATTGAACAAGGTCTTCTGTTATAAAGGGAATCGTCGTGAAACGTGCAATAATATCCGTCTTTTCAGCTAGAGATTTAGCTAATTGATCTAAATCAAGGGGCATATTAGAAAAAATAAAGAGTTCTGCATAACTCTTCATAAATCCTTTTATGCAATACATAACATCGTATTTTGTCTCTTGAAGTTTATCCTCATAGAGCTGCTCCAGCATATAGATAATCGATTTAGACATTTCTGCTTCATAAGCCGTTATTTTATGAAAAAGTTCTTTTTTTGACAAAAAGATTTTCTCATTAAAAAAGACACGCGCAGAAGCTGAATGCGCTTTGAAGGCCTGGAAGATACTTTTGTAAAATTCAACCAATAAAGTATCTTTGTTATAAGAGCCTCTGACTACCTGGTCAATATCTATGAGAAATTGTTGTAAGTAATAGTCTACCATTGAAAAAACAAGCTCATCTTTTGTTTTGAAGGACAAATAAAATGCTCCTTTTGAAATACCACAGCGTTCCGTTATTTGCTGTACAGATGTAGCTTCAAAGCCTTGCTCAGAAAACAATTCTAATGCTTTCTCCATTATTAATTGCTTTTTTAACATATTTTTTTCTCTCTCCTAATGCATTTCGTTGACAAATGACCGATTAGTCATTAGTATAAATAATTGAATTTAGTTAGTCAATAAAGGGTAGGTGTGAAGGTGAAAGGTTTAGTTAATTTCGTATTGAAAAACAAATTGGCAGTATGGTTACTAACAATTATCATCACTGTCTCTGGTATTTATTCGGGAACACGAATGAAAATGGAATCCATTCCTGATATTTCGATTCCATACTTAATTGTGATGGGTGTCTATCCTGGCGCAACTCCTGAACAAGTCATGAATGAGCTTTCCATACCATTTGAAAAATCTGTAGAAAGCTTAGAAGATGTAAAAGCCGTTTATTCAACATCCTCATCCAACGTATCACAAGTTCAAGTTGAATACGACTATGGAATTGATATGGATGAGAAAAAACGACAATTAGAATCAGCTTTAGATGATGTAAAGCTACCTGAGGGTGCAGAAAAACCGACAATTATGGCCATTAGCATGAATATGATGCCTGTTGTTGCATTATCAGTTAGTAGCTCTAAGGAAGATATTGTTGATTTAACATCAACAGTAGAAGACATTCTCCTTCCTAAAATCGAAAAAATTGATGGTGTTGCATCTGCAACCATTACTGGTCAGCACATTAACCAAATCTCATTTAAATATGATGAGGAGAAAATGGCTGCGCTCGGTTTAACAGAAGATACCGTCAAACAAATGATTCAAGCTAGTGATATGTCACTTTCACTTGGTTTATATCAATTTACTGTTGGTGAACAAGCTGTTTCCGTTGATGGTAAAGTAAAATCTGTAGATGAATTAAAAGACTTATTAATTCCAGTCACACCTTCAGCTACAAACCCCTCTCCATTCGTTCGCTTAGGCGATATTGCAAAGATTGAGGTAGAGGGTAAAGTGCAATCTGTATCACGCACAAATGGCAAAGATGCGATTGCTATTCAAATTGTGAAGGGTCAGGATGCAAATACGGTGACAGTCGTAAATGCAGTAAAAGACCTAATTAAGGATGAAGAAAAATTAATTGATGGCTTAAAGGTTGATATTTCGTTAGACCAAGGTGCCCCAATTGAAGATTCAGTCTTTACAATGATTGAAAAAGCCGTTTTTGGTGGCGCAATTGCCGTTTTAATTATTTTACTGTTCTTACGAGATTTCAAATCTACGATTATTTCAATAATCTCTATTCCAGTTTCTATCTTTATGGCATTGCTATTATTAAATTGGATGGATATTACATTAAATATTATGACTCTTGGTGCGATAACCGTAGCGATTGGTCGGGTTATTGATGATTCCATTGTAGTAGTTGAAAATATTTATCGACGTATTCATTTAAAAGAAGAAAAAGTAACAGGTCGCGCTCTAATTCGTGAAGCGACTATCGAAATGTTCAAACCAATTCTTTCTTCAACCTTAGTAACTGTAGCAGTATTTGCTCCGCTTATTTTTGTAGGCGGTATGGTTGGCGAATTATTCATGCCGTTTGCATTAACAATGTCATTTGCCTTAGGGGCTTCATTATTAGTGGCAATTACCATTGTTCCAGCTTTATCGCACTTCCTGTTCCGTAAAAAACTGTATGGTAAGAAAAAAGAAAGTCAGCATAAGGAAGTTGGTAAACTAGCTACTTGGTATAAAGGTGTGCTTGAAAAAGCATTAAACCATAAAATCATTACTTCTGTAATCGCTATTTTACTGCTAGTTGGTTCTCTTGCCTTAACACCATTGATTGGCTTTAGTTTCATGGGCTCACAGGAAGAAAAGGTCATGTACCTAACTTACACACCTGGAACTGGCGAGCTAATGGATGAAACAGAAGCAAATGTTGCTAAAGTAGAAAAAGAATTAATGAAACGAAAAGATATTGATATTTTACAAGTCTCTATCAATGATCCGCAAAATGTTGATCCTTCTGCTATGATGATGGGCGGCGGTGCAGGCGGTGCATTAATGTACCTCATCTTTGATAAAGATATGGAGGACTTCCCTAAAGCTCGTGAAGAAGTAGAAGACTATGTATTTAACATCGGTCAATCTGGAGAATGGAAATCTCAAAACTTCTCTTCTATGTCGATGTCTTCAAACGAAGTTAGCTATACGTTATATAGTGAAGATTTAGATAAGCTTCGAGATGCAGTGAAACAAGTAGAAGGTGCATTAAAAGAAGTGGATGGTTTAGAGGACATTAAATCTGACAACGAAGATCCATATGTTGAGCATGTCCTAAAGGTAGAGCAGAAGAATGTTTTACAATACGGTTTAACGACGGCTCAAATCGTCATGGCATTGAGCAACAATACTTCTAAAGAAGTCTTAACATCCGTAAGATATGATGGTGAAGATATTGATGTAATTGTGCAACGTGACGCAAAAGTAGCTGCTCTATCTATCGATGATGTATTAGCTACTGAGGTTAAAACAGCCTTAGGTACAACTATGACTATCGGTGAACTAGTAGATGTAGAGAAAGGCACTACGCTTAACTCATTATCTCGCTCAAAAGGTGAATATTTCGCTACAGTTTCTGGTACGGTTATCGACGAAGATATCTCAAAGGCTACTTCAGCTGCAGATAAAAAAATCGATAAATTAGATTTACCAAAAGGTGTAACAACTGGTGTATCAGGTGTAGCTGCCGATATGCAAGAAACATTTACAAAGCTTGGTATTGCTATGTTAGCTGCCATCGCTATCGTTTACTTTATCTTAGTAGTAACATTTGGTGAAGGTTTAGCTCCATTTGCCATTCTGTTCTCACTTCCATTTGCAGTAATTGGCGCGTTTGTTGGCCTATTTGTAACAAATCAAACAATTTCTGTTTCGGTTATGATGGGCTTATTAATGCTCATAGGTATCGTTGTTACAAATGCCATCGTATTAGTAGACAGAATAATTCATATGGAACGTGACGGACTCGTTATGCGTGAGGCAATCTTAGAGGCTGGTGCAACTCGTTTAAGACCAATTCTAATGACTGCTATTGCAACAATTGGTGCGATGATTCCAATGGCACTTGGTACTGGTGGTAGTGGATTAATCTCAAAAGATTTAGCAATTACCGTTATCGGTGGTTTACTATCTTCCACATTATTAACATTAGTTGTAGTACCAATCGTATATGAAATGCTATCAAAAATGTTAAAGAAAAACCGAAAAGATATTGAGGAAAATTAATAAAGTGAAACTTCAATCAGTGGGGGTTTTCCTCATCCCCATTGATTGTTAGTTGAACCAATCGGGCTTTTACGGGCAGTTTATCTCCCACTTATATTTTTTGCTTCACTTAAATCTTTGTCTTACTGCCCGTTTATGCGGGATAAAAACAGCCACTCATGCGATAATCGCATGAGTGGCTGTTTTGTTCATCATAAAATAATTATTGATCTTCTTTCACCACAAAAGCTTCTTTGCTTTCCACCCCTGTAGCAGATACAGCTGTAATGCCGTATGTGTAGCTACGCTTAGCTAGAGCTGTCTTGTCCACAAATTCAGTGATGCCATTCTTATTATAAATTACATCTACTATATTTTGAGGATCATTATAGGAACCTTCTCCATTCCCTGCAAAACGATAAATGACATACTTGCGTGGTTGCGTTTTATTTTCGTCAATTATTTTAATCTGGCGACCATCTGCTTCCTTTGTCACTTGTACAAAAGTCGGCTCATTTGGCACTGTATCATCAAGCCAAGGTGTATCTGGTGTCAGAGCTGTGTAATTATATAGTTGCTGATTTACAATCGTTGCATAGCCCAGTTTATTGTTTTGAATACTTCTTAAGGAGAAGTGCATTTGACCCTTGGCTGCTACCTGCTCCGAACGATTCGCCATAATTTGGTTAGGTAGCTCCATCTTATTTTTCCAAGCCCCATCACTGTCATTCCCTACTTTATAGTCAGCCAGACCAATATACAACTGAACAGGATGTGTCTGTGCATAGGTTTGTACTTCGTGGCTCCACCAATCCAGTAACGTACCATATTTGGCTACAGCTAATGTTCTTGACCAATAAATTTGTGGTGTAATGTAATCAATCGTGCCATTTTGAATCCATGTTCTGACATCTGCAAATAAATCATCATAATTATTGACACCAGCTCGTGTATCGCTTCCTGTTTTATCCAGAGATTTATTGCGCCATACACCAAATGGTGAAATACCATATTGAACATATGGCTTTGTGTCTTTAATGGCTGTGTAAATTTTTTCTACAAGCTGGTTGACATTGTCTCGTCGCCAATCTTCCACCTTTTTAAAGGAAGCACCATATTTTTTGTAAGCAGCTTGATCTGGAAAGGCTTCATTAGCAATTTTGTATGGATAAAAATAATCATCCATATGGATTGCATCAATATCATAATTAGCTACTAGCTCTTTTACGATATCAACTAAGTAGTTTTGTACTTCTGGTAAACCAGGATTTAAATAATACTGCTTGCCATATTTAACAACCCAGTTTGGATTTGTTCTTGCCACATTATCAGCAGCAAGGTCTGTAAGTTTTTGTCCTGGCATTGTTACACGATAGGGATTCATCCATGCATGTAGCTCCATACCTCGTTTATGTGCCTCCTCTACCATAATCGTAAGAGGATCGTAACCAGGATTAGTGCCTTGCTTTTTCCCTGTTATGTAGGACGACCATGGTGCTAGGTCAGACGCATACATTGCATCATTTGTTGGTCTTACTTGATAAATAACAGTATTCAATTTATTGGCTTTTAATTTGTCCAATGTTTGACGTGTCCAAACCGTGTATTGCTCCTTAGTCATGCCTGCTTTCATATCAATATTTTGAACCGTTGAAATCCAGACTGCCCGCATTTCCCTTTTTGGCTGTGTCGTACTAGCTAGCGCTGTATTTGCAGGGATTGTCGGTAGGCATAACATAAAAATCATCGCGACTAAAGTGATAAGTTTCCATTTACTATTTTTCTTGCTCATGTTTCCTCCATATGCTCTTTTTCTATTTTTGTATATGATAAGTGCTCGCTATATGTACCTCTACGAAGCTACTTCACCCAATGATTGAAATGCAGTATAAGTAATCTCTTTTTTATGAAAGCATCAAAAATTTTTTCTAAGAAAGTAGGATGATTACGGAGTCCCGCCTCTCGTTGACGTTCATTTGTTATTTTATCAAATGCTCTAGTTAATTCCAACCAAAATATGTATCTATTAAAATATGAAAAACTGCCCGAAAAAGCAGTAAATACTTACTTTCTCGGCAGCTTCCCATTTTTCCATCATTCCCAATGGCGGACGTGTGATAGATTCATCTGTACTTTATTGCATTGGAATATTCAGTTCAATATTTTTTCCAATAGGATTGAAGTAATAGTTTAAATATATTTTTGCTTTGCCATCATAATTTTCAAAGTTCTCTGTCGCATATAGGTACTGCTCATCATCCGAGAAAGAGCCACTTGTGTATTTTAACTTCGAGCCATCTGCTTTTACAGCATTATTTAGAAACGAATGTCGCGTCCTATCATCCCATTTCTTTGCAGCAACTGCTACACCTTGCTGCGTGACAGAAATATCCCAATCCAAATAATCAGGCTTCGTGAGTACTTCTTTTGTGCCAAAATCAACTTCGATAAAATCCTCGCCCTTTGGCACGGCATGAACAGCTCCAATTAATATTTTGAGTGAATCTGAATCATGGAAATAATTACTTTGTAACTTAAGCGTGAATTTGCCGTCGCGAATATCACCACCTAATGACAAGCCATATTTAATGCCTTCTCTTCGCTCCCCATTTTCCGTCTCGACCGCAATATCTTCAAGCTCTAAAATTTGCATCGTATTCGCTTTATCTAATTCAATATCGATTGCCGTTCTTAGTGGTGAACGGCGAATTTGTGTAATCGTAAATTTCTGACCATTGACATCTACAGTACGATTCGCAGTAATAATTTTTTCCTTTGCGATTTCGTTTTGTAGTGAAAACGGTATCATAATTTCAATGTTCCCCTTATCTTTTTCATAGAAATGAAAAACCACTTTAAAATTCTTTGAAGTATAAGCGAAAGGCTCTGAAAAACTATAATTTACTGAAGAAGAGAAGCGCGTTTGACTTGATTGTTTGTTTGTAAATGAACCCCCGCCTTTAATTTCTTCGTCTCCTTGGAACAATTGAACTTTCTCCAAGTGTAATTTCGACATATCAAATGTTGCATCGGCGTCATAGTAAAGTACTAATCCCGTATTATCTGCAATCACGCCTTGTAGTGTAAGTGATAGGCCATTTTTAGACTGCTTCACATTGATTTCTTCATAGTAGTCACTATCCACAATATCTTTTATCCCTTTATCTCTTCCAACCGCTAATACAAGTGCTTCAAAGCCCGGTATTTTTGCAATATGGCTAGCAATCGTAGGGGAAACACGAATTGAAAATAAAAGGCTTAGGCAAAACAAAGAGGCTATTGCAACCGAAACAATGCGCTTCTTTGCTCTTTTTTCTCGTTGAACTTTACGAAACATATCTATCCTTATTTGTTGAAGTTTCTCCTTTGGAACGTCAATCGGTAGTTTACTCATAGCCAGTCCTCCTTTTCTCCAGCGAAGTTTCTAAGCTTCTTTAATATGTGATGAAGCTTAGATTTTACAGTTCCTTCGGGAATTTGATTTAGCTCGGCAATTTCTTTGTTTTTTAGTTGCTGAAAATATTTCATATAGACAAGTTGCTGCTCCGACAAGGATAATTGCTCCAATAACCGCTCCATATCAGAGTAGATGACCCATTCAACTTGATGATGTTCCTTAATTGAAATGGTTGGTTGGCGTTTTCGTAAATGGTCTTTACAACAATTGATTAAGACGCGCACGAGCCATGTTCTGACATATTCGTGCTGTTTAACGGTATGCATTTTTTTTAGTGCCTTGTAAACCAGGTCCTGCATCACGTCTAGAGCGTCTTGTTCATTTTTTAGATATGTAAAAGCCATGCGAAATAAAATTTCTTCATCCATTTCAATAAGAGAAAGTATCGCTTGATGATCCCCACGAATAGCACGCTGCACGATTTCAAATTCCATCCTTTTCGCCTCCTTCCTCCATTAGACGGAGCGATGTTTCTTTTCGTTCAAAAATTTTAAAATTATTTTGCATCCAATTTTATGCTTTATTTAATTACATCCCGACAAAAAAATATAAGAACTTCTGGATACGCCCATAAGCTGTATCTTTGATTTTATTATCAGAAATACTGCGATTATTTTCACAGACCGATTGAATATATGTTGACTAGGGAACTAAGAGCAGAGATTTTCTATGTATTGATCTAACCCGTTCGCTTTTGCTGTTTCAACAAGAATTAAACAGGTAGTTGTCCTAAAATTATCTAGTAGCTTTTGGGGGAATTATAGGTGGTAGCTTGGGAGATTTTTTGGATTTGTCTTACTTTTTAGCCAAACCATTTCATTTTTTGGTTCATCGCTCGTACAATATGCTATTGCTTGGTATATTACATTAACAACACAATTAGGCATGGCATGATGACATTGGCTACTCTTTTGTTTGGAGGCTGTACGTTTGTCCACGGTATATAGCTATATTTAGTCTTTATGGGGTAACAGGCTTGGCAATGCCTATCTTTAATACGCCCGCTACTGTTTTACTTCAAGAAAAAGTTGAAGGAGACTTTTTGGGAGAGTTTTCGGTGTACTTGGAATAATTTCTACCTCTATGATGCCATTAGAAATGCTGATATTTTCGCAATTGAATGGTTATAAAAAAGCAGGTTTGTGCTACTTTTTTGATATTAAGAAAGCCTTGCTGTTATGCAGGGCTTTTTCGTCTATAACCATTGCTCGATACAATAAATTTTTTGTGCCTTAGCATCTAGCCTTACTTTTTTTCCAATGGCAATTGGATGTATTGGATGTGTATGACAAATATCAACTTCCGCTAAAATAGGAATGTTCATACCACCCAATTGCTCAAGCAATACCTCATATGGTTTGCGCGTACTCCCTAAATCATCATAACATTCATGCTTGCCTAAAATAATGCCACCTATTTTTTCAAATACTCCATGCAATTTTAGCATCGCAAAATTTTTCTCCACAATGGCTATATTTTTACTACTATCTTCAATTAATAAAATATCCCCATTATCAATTTTTGGGAAATAAGATGTCCCAATAAATCCATACATTGCATTTAAGTTACCACCTATTAATCCACCTTCCGCAACACCTTCTTGAACCGTCAGCCATTTATTTTGATACAGCTTTTTTTCCACAGTTTTTTCTAGCCAATTAATAGGTTCATCTGACCAATATGAAGGCATCATTATTTCATAAGGTAATACCTGGGGTTTAAGGAAATAATTTTCGAAAAACTGATATGTGTCATTGACTAATGGCTCAAACTCACCAAAAGAAGGAACTAGAGCTGGTCCATAATAGGTGGTAATTCCTGTTTTTGCGTACAGTGCTAGTAAAATAGCTGTTACATCAGAATAGCCAACAACGATTTTTGGATTGCTTTTAAATGCCTCATAGTCGATGTACGGCAGCATACTATTTGAATTTGTACCACCTATTGTTGACATGATGATATGAACATTGGGATTTCGTAGCAACTCATTAAATTCTGCAGCACGCTCTTTTGGGGTGCCCGAGCGATAAAAATCAGATTGGCTAGTCAGACTTCCATCAATTATGTTTATATTTCTTTGTTCAAGAAACGCTTTTGCTCGCTGAAAACGGGTAAATGCACTAACAGAAGCAGGTGATGAAGGTGAAAAGATACCGATGTTAATAGGACTGCTATTGTTTACTAAATTCATATAGTCTCTCCTTTCATTTTATTATAATTTTTCGTTGGACCTATTTTCTCTTATTACCAATTAACAAGGTGATTTGTGCCATGGTAAATGGTAATGATGATTTCTTCCGATACGCAACATATTTCGGTACCCAAAAATCGGCATATTTTAATTTAAAGTTTTTTAATCCTTTAAAATGATAGAAGTGCTGTCCATGTAAAAATATTTGTGCAGCTATTTTTTCACTTAAAAAGGAGTATCTAGACTGTCCGACATTTGATAAAGGCGACATCCCCATGTTAAAGACCCGATAACCTTCTGCTTTTGCCCATTCAAATAATGATAGGAAAATGAAATCCATTGTCCCAGATGGTGAACCTGGCTTAAAACGCATAAGATCTACTGAAACTCTTTCGCCATTATCGTACGTCGGCATGATACTAGCAAAGCCAAACGTTCCTTCTGCGCCACGTAAAACGGCAATGTTTGAGGTGCTTAAATAGTGTTCATCAAAAAAACCAAGTGAAAAACCCTTTTCTGCCCTCCCCTGCAACCATTTTGTTGACACCTCTTGCAGTTCTTTCATAACTTCCTGAGAATAAGGTGGGCTTAGTATTTCCACTTTATAATTTTCTCGTTCAAATTTATTTTTTATCGCTCGACTTCCCTTCATCTCTTTACCTGTAAATGTAAACTTCTCTAAATCTACAAAGGCTTCCTCGCCAAGCTTAAAAAAGCTATACCCATACTCGTGTAAAGCTGAAAATATTTTATTGTTAATTTCATAAAAGACTGGTGTATAACCGTGCTTATCCGCCAATTCCAAAAACTCTTGGATAGCGGGTAAAAAATCAGACTCATTTCCTACTGGGTCTCCAAGGACAATAATTTTATCCGCATATATTTGATAAGAGAATAAAACCGTACCTTTTTTATTCCAATGGACAAATTTATCATGTAAAAAAATTAAATGTGAATACTCGGTCCCTTTATAGGTCATCAAATGGTTTTTGATAGCCTCCTCCTGCTCACTAGACAATAGCTTTTTCATTTTCTTAGGTGCACGAATAAAATAACCTATATAAAAAATACCAATGGCGATAAAAATGCCGATTAAAGCACTATAAAAAAGGTCCTGATAATCAGTGATCATATAGTCCTGCAGAGCACTAGGAAAATGAATTTTGGCAGAGGGTAAATTTACATAACCAATCAGCACATACATGGCAGTAATGACCGTCACTATAGCAAGATCTAGTATGATGATTCCCCATGTCAACACATAGCTTTCCCGATAAAATTGCTTTTTGGACACCATTAATAACGCTGCGACAATCACTAAAAAAATTGCTTCCTCATAATCAAGGCCTTTAAAAATAGAAAACAGCGCTGAACTGCCTAGCACAACGATGGTAAGCTGATATGCCCTCTTTACTTTATATTTTATCCCCCTACATAAGCCTAAGAGAATAAAGCCTGCTGCCACCGTCATTTGATGAGAGACATTCATAATTGGTGAGGATAAAAATTCCTGAGCTATTTTTAGGCGACTTAAAACCCCTGGCAAGGCTGCAGATAGCAATAAAATAATGCCAGAGATAAACACCAATATTGTTAATAGCATATGGCTAATCTTCTGAAAAATTATATTGGGTAGGTTATCCCAAGATTGATTCCAGCGTATCCAATATTCTTTTATAAATAACAGAGAGGAAATCAAAAATGGTAGCACAAAGTAGCCAATACGGTACAAAATTAATAAAAACAACACTTTTTCATCAGCAATTCCAATGCTCTGTGTCCCCCATAAAAAAACGAGATCAAATGAGCCAACCCCACCAGGTATCATACTCACTATTCCTGCACTAGAAGCAATTAAAAATATGGGAATTAATGCAGATAATTCTATTGGGATCTTCAAAATAAACGTTAATATCCAGATCACTAAAAATACTGCAAGCCACTCAGCTACTGAAGTTACCATCAATTGAAGTGATATTTTTGGCTTTAGAGAACTTTCCTTTTTATAGCGAATAATATGTATAGCCAAAAAAACTGGTACATATAGGCTAACAAGAATAACTGCAATTGATAACCATCGTTCTTCTTTCAGCAAAGGAAAATCCCAAAAGAATATATACATAATCCACGTTAGTAGAGAAATCCCTGTTAAATAAAACAGTGTTACCGAGGCAATATTTTTTAGCAAGCCCTCCTTATCCGCTTTATATTTGGAGTAGAAGTAATTACGCAAAAATATACCGACTAGACCACCAAAGCCAATAAGATTTGAAAAAGTATTGACGATAAACGAATGATTAAGCAATTTATATTTATTGATGTTAATTCCTAATATTTTCGCTAAAATAACATCATAAAAAATCATTGGTGTAATCGCAAAAAAGGTGATGAGAAAAATTAATAAAAGCTCCCATAGCTGTAGCTCATTCACTTCTTTTCGTAGTAAATGAACATCGACGCCACTCACTGATTGTTGAATTTCATAAATAGCTATCGCCAAAAGTACTATTGGAAATAGAATCTTCAAAAATTTCAATAGTGACTCTTTTCGAACGTTAAACATATGCCAAACCTACTCCCCATAAGCTTTCTTAAATTTTTAAATTACCGACACTAGAAACCAGTTCTATTTTTGCAGGTAAATGACTATTTCCCTATTGTAACGTATTCTTTGCTATATGTATCGTCAAAGCAAGGGACTACTATTCACACGAAGCTTCTCAGCCAAAAGAAAAGGTCATTTTCACTCCTCTATATTATAGAGAAGTAAAAATGACCCTATTTAAAATTTTCATACATTTTTTCTTAATTCATAAACAGCTTGTTCATGTCCAAATCTCTCCAATACCTGAACCTTGTGCATTCCTACTTTTTCAAGTAAGCGACAGGACGCGATGTTTGCTGTTTGTGTTTCTGCTACTAGGTACGGCAAATTTAAAACATTCAATCCATAATCTATAACATTTGTTAGTACCTCATATGCATACCCTTGCCCCCAATACTGCGGTAAAAATTGATATGAAAGCTCGTATGTCTCTTTATCATGATATTCATCTATTGAGACAAGTCCTATAAATTCATCCGTTGCCTTTAACGAGATATAAAGATATGTATTGGGAAATGGGGCTTCTAGCATTCCTCTAAATGAAGCTTCGATATAGCTTTCTTTTGGGACGCCTCCCAGATAGGCTCTGACATTTACGTTTGAGTAGAGTGCATTTATAGCATAATAGTGTTCCAGCTTTAAAAGCTCAATTGTACAGTTTTTTGTCAACCTTTTCATTTCATAATCTCCTTGTTTTTATCAAAGTTTAATACAACTATTAAAGGGAAATCAATCAATATTTAACGAAATTAGGGAATAAGCATTAAATATAATAACGATGAATAGGACGTCCTACGCTTCCATATTGGATATCTACTTTCAATAGATTTTGCTTTTCCAAAAAGTCTAGATAGCGTCGAGCTGTAACTCGTGCTGTACCTATATAAGTTGATACCTCCTCCGCAGATACTGCTCCACCACTTTCTTGAATATATGCAAGCACCTTATCTAACGTAGCTCGATTAAACCCTTTTGGTAGCTCTTCTATAAGAATAGCACCCTTCCCTGTTGAAACTGCCACTTGCACTGGAAGACGTTGCTGCATTAAATGATCGACATCATGTTGGGTTAAATCCTGCATATCGCTTATTTTCTTTCTGTAGTTTTGATAATTTTTCAAAGTCTGCTCAATTCTCTCAAACGTAAATGGCTTCATAATATAATCATAGACACCCAGGTGTAAAATACGCTGCACAGTGGGCATATCATTTGCAGCAGTTACAGCGATTACATCAACAGGAAGATGCTCCTCTCGGATTTTCCCTAACGTAATAATGCCATCTTGCTCTGGCATAAAAATATCCATAAAGACAAGCTGCGGGGTTAATTGCCTAATCTTTTGAATTCCCTCAATACCATTGCAAGCATAGCCGATTAATGAAAAGCCCTTGATTTGCTCAATAAATTGTCTGTTCACTTCTCGTACCATTGGATCATCTTCAATTAGTAAGACATTTATTACATCCATCTATTCTTCTCCTAACTCAAATAAGATTAAGAAACTTGTTCCTTCCATAAATTCACTCACTACTTCAATATCTCCATTGCCTTTTCTTACAATTTCAAAGATTAAATGCAAGCCAATGCCCCGATTCTCACTAGCCTTTGTCGAAAATCCATTTTCAAACATACGAGCCTGCACCTCTTTGGACATTCCGATCCCATTATCAGAAACGCCTATTGCTAATACACCATCATGCTCATCTACAGAGATAGCTACATATTTATCATCCTTTGAAAGGACATTTAAAGCCTCAAAGGCATTTTCGATTAAATTTCCGAGTAAAACAACAAAATCATGATGATCTAAAAGAGGCGGAAAGCGTTTAAAATGACTTTTTCGGTCAATTTCAACCTCAATCCCTAGTTCTTTGCCATAGCTTACCTTACTTAATAATAAACCTGAAATATTTTCATTATGAAAACGTTCATTCAAAAACTTCGTTAAAGATGCTTCATTTTCGGTAGTGGCTGTTACATATTCAAGAGCTTGCTTTGTATGTCCCAATTGCAGAAGTCCTGCAATCGTATGAAGCTTATTTTTATGCTCATGGGTTTGTACACGTAATGCTTGAACAAAGGCTTTTACACCTGTTACCTCCTCCGCAAGCTTTTTCACTGCTGTTAAATCCTTAAACATGGCAACTGCACCGACTAGCTCATTATTCACAATAATTGGTACCCGATTACTTAAAATACTATGATGATTAATGTAAAGCTCCTGATCATAAACAGGTGTTGCCGTTTCAACAATTTCAGGCAGACGAGTATCAGGCAAAACATTATAAATCTTTTGACCAATACATTCCTCTATATTCCTAGTGACGCCTAATATGTCAGCCGCTTTTTCATTAAAAATGGTGATATTCATTTCCTTATCAACGGCTATTATTCCCTCATGCATCGCATTAAAGGTTTCTGTTCTTTCCACATACATCTTTGCAATTTCATGAGGTTCAAGCCCAAACATTTGTTTTTTTATATGTCGTCCAAGTGTATATGCGCCTAAAATACTGAAAATCAACGAAATAACAATCGTAATAAAAATTTCTCGCTCATAACTTTGCAGCATTTCTAGCAGCGTTGGTAATGAATAGCCAACTACTACAATGCCCACTTGTTCTTTTTTGTCATTGATAATCGGAACAAATGCCCGTATCATGACACCCGATTCTCCACGTGCCTTCGATACATAATAATGCTCACTAAATGCTGCATTCAAATCCTGCGACTCACTTCGCCGCCCTAATTCTTTACTTACTGGATGGGATAGTTTAATGCGCTCCATATTCATCACAACAATATACTCTGCCTTATTAATGACCCTAATACCATCTACAATTTTATTAATATTTTTGGCAGCTTCTTTCATATTGTCATTTTTCAAATGTACACTTAGCTCTGGTACATTTGATACAGTTCGTGCAACAAGCATAGCACGCTGACCAAAATCTTTTTCTTGCTCAGATAATAAGTTACCGAGTACAAAAATACCACCTAGTAAAAAGGAGAGTGCAATGATTAAAAATGTCACTAACAATATCTTGCCGTTTACAGGCATTTTCATCATTTAAAAATTCCTTCCTTTCCAATCTGCATTCTCATAATCAGTAGCACACCATATTCATGATATGTTTTTAAGATTATCTGCAATAAATTCTTTTGACAACACCTTTAGTCGACATAAGTAGGAGAAAATATTGAACTTAATGAACAATATTACAAAAAAATGATACAAAACATGTTTTTTTATCACTTTTTACTTTTGTATTATAACAATAATTAATTAACACTAGCGTACCATAACAGTGAAAGATATTGAAAATACTACATTTACATGTGAATGCAAGCAAATGTACTTAATGAACGATATGTTTCTTATTTTCTAAATCTCTTTTTTTTAAAAGTATTCGCTATGATATCTCTAGTGAAAACGATATCAAAAAGAAAATTTAGAAAAGAGGTAGCGTAAAATGAAATTACTGAAAAATTTGACTGTTCAGGTTATAGCGGCTATCATCCTTGGAATTATTGTAGGGGCAATGTTCCCTGAGTTTGGTGCCAGCTTAAAAATCCTAGCAGATCTATTCATTAAATTGATTAAAATGTTAATCGCTCCAATTATCTTCTTAACAGTAGTTATTGGAATCGGCAGTATGGGAGATATGAAAAAGGTAGGGAAAATTGGAGGGAAGGCATTACTTTACTTCGAAATAGTATCAACAATTGCCCTAGCAATCGGAATTGCTGTTGCTTTAATTGTAAGTCCTGGTACAGGTTTAGATACATCAGGTGCATCTGAAGCTGATATTTCCAAATATACAACAGCTGCGGCTGAAACTGAGCAAGGCTTAGGTGCATTCATTTCAAGTATTATTCCAGAAAATGTAGTAGGTGCACTGGCAACTGGTCAACTATTACCTGTTTTATTCTCTGCTATTTTATTTGGTTTAGCTGCTGCCTCAATTGGTGCACCCGCAAAACCAGTAATCTCATTCTTTGAGCAAGTGGCAGAGATTTTCTTCAAAATTGTAAGTATGGTCATGAAAATATCACCAATCGGAGCTTTTGGTGCAATGGCCTATACGATTGGAAATTTTGGTTTAAAATCACTAGGTAACCTAGGTCTATTAATGGCTGCTGTGTATATTACAATGTTTATATTTGTTGTCTTTATTTTAGGAGCCATTGCAAAATTCTTTGGGTTTAATATCTTTAAATTTATCGCATACATCAAAGATGAGATTTTCTTAGTTATCGGTACATCCTCCTCTGAATCAGCTTTACCATCTATGATGCGAAAGCTTGAAAATTTCGGTTGCTCGAAGCAGGTTGTAGGTTTAGTTGTTCCTACTGGGTATTCCTTCAATCTTGACGGAACTTCCATCTACCTATCAATGGCTGCATTGTTTATTGCACAAGCATATGGAATGGAGCTCACTTGGATACAAATCATTACACTACTTGGAATTTTAATGATTACTTCTAAGGGTGCAGCTGGTGTAACAGGATCAGGATTTATCACATTAGCAGCAACTTTAGCTGCGTTCCCAATGATTCCTGTGGAAGGAATAGCACTTTTAATCGGTGTTGATCGTTTTATGTCTGAGGCTCGTGCTGTAACAAATTTAATTGGGAATGGTGTAGCTTGTGTTGTAGTGTCAAAATCTGAAAAAGAGTTTGATGTAACTATGCAAGAACGTGCACTTCAAGGAAAAGCCACTATTGTATCCTAAGAAAAAAAGGGTAGTGATGACAGCCATAGCTGTGTCACTATCCTCTTTATTTTCCATATTGTTCGAGTAAAAGCTGCGTGCTTGTAGATTGTTCAAGTGCTTTCTTCTCTTTTGCCCAGTATATTAAATATTGCTGATCCTCCACACGAAAAACCATTTGCTGGAGTTCTTCATTTAGCTCAGAGCTAATTGCTACCTTTAAAATGTCTACCTCATATAGCGGTTTATCTTTTATGTTGTAAACAATCCGATAGGCTGGTTTCTCTTCAAAGATAGCTCTTTCTTTTTTGCTCAAATTCCTAACATGACTTAGCGGATATTTTTCGTGATAGGTAGCTGCATCCTCACCTGTTAAGCGAATGATAGATTGCTCTCCTTTAAAAAGCTCGATGCTATCTATTTGTGCTGCCTGATCCAAAATGGCTGAAATGGCTGCTTCCTTATTTTTTTCTTGAAACTGCATGGTAAACGCAATAATCAGTATAATTGCTGCGAAAATGACTAATCTCCATCTACGTTTGTTCATTGGACACTACCCATTTAATGCCTTTTTCACAAAGCGGTTAATATCTACATCAGCCCCAATAACAAGCATAATATCCCCTAGTAAAATTTTGTCACTAGCCTGTGGTGAGACAATTATATCTGGGCCACGCTTGATGCCAACAATGTTAATACCGTATTTTGCACGAATATCTAAATCCATAATGGAGTAGCCTGCAATTGCATCATTTGCCTTTAACTCCATAATCGAGTGTTCATCCGAAAGCTCTAAATAATCAAGAACTGTATTAGATAGCATATTATTGGCAATCCGTATCCCCATATCACGCTCAGGGTGAACAACAAAATCAGCACCAATTTTGCGTAGCACCTTTTCATGATAATCATTTTGGGCCTTGACTGTAATTTGCTGTACACCAATTTCCTTTAAAATAATAGTTGTTAAAATACTGGCCTGAATATCTTCACCAATTGCAACAATTACATGCTCAAAATTTCGAATACCTAATGAATTTAGGACCGATTCATCGGTCGAATCCGCGATAACAGCCTGAGTGGCGATGGAAGCAAACTCATCCACACGCTCCGAGGAATGATCAATCGCCATAACCTGTGCACCCTGACTCATTAACTCGCGAACAATACTCCCTCCAAAACGCCCAAGTCCAATGACAGCAAACTCTTTTTTCATCATAAAAATCCCTCCGAAAACTACTATAACATTATTGTAACGTATTCTTGATTATATGTATCGTCAAAGAAGGTTTCAATTCGGCAACATTGGAGATGTTTGGTTGAAAATGCGAAAGATCGTTTTAATTGATTTTTGCTCAGGGAACTGCACGCTTTGATCAGGTTGGTGCTCTTTTTGATCAGTTCCAGCTCTTTTTCGCTCAGGTCTTCCCGCCTTTTGATCAGCTCTAGCCTTTTTCTGCTCCGGTCTACACTCTTTCTGATCAGCTCCACCCTTTTTTCGCTCTGGTCTACCCACCTTTTGATCAGCCTTAGCCCTTTTCCGCTCCGGTCTACACTCTTTCTAATCAGCTCCAACTCTTTTCCGCTCTGGTTTACCCACTATTTGATCAGGTTGGTGCTCTTTTTGATCAGTTTCAGCTCTTTTTCGCTCAGGTCTGCCCACCTTTTGATCAGCTTCACCCCTTTTCCGCTCTGGTCTGGTCTTCTGTCAAGAAAGTGGACATAAAAAAGTGAGAGCTTCAAAGCTACCGCACTGCGTTTGGTGGGCAATGGAAGTCAATTGTTCAAAGAGCTTGAACAATTGATTTCCATCGCTTGAAACGGTTTTGAGATTAACTTGCGTGTTTCTGAAACGTCAAGCGTTCAAATTGGTTCGGTGAACGATAGCCAAGGGTCGAATGTCTTCTATGTTCATTATAAAAATTTGAAATATAACCATTTATCGCTTTGAAGGCTGCTTTCTTTGTTTGGAATTTTTGGCGATAAATCATTTCTTTTTTTATGGTCGCATGAAACGATTCAATGCAGGCATTGTCATACGGATCACCTTTTTTACTCATACTAATTTGGCAACCATGCTTTTTTAAAAGTTCGATATATTCCGTTGAACAGTATTGCGCCCCACGGTCTGAATGATGAATGAGTCCTTTTTTTGGTCGGCGTATGAAGAACGCTTTTTTCAAAGCTATTAACACTAAATCTACTTTCATATGATCGGCCATTTCCCACGCTACAATTTTACGAGAATACAAATCCATAATACTCGCTAAATACACCCATCCCTCCAGCGTTCGGATATAGGTAATATCAGCGACCCATACTTGATCTGGTTCTTCCACATAAAACATGCGTTTCAGTATATTAGGATACACCAGTGCATCATGATTTGAATCTGTTGTCGTCACATAGCTTCTCGGCTGTGTTGCGCACAGTTCCAGTCCTCGCATGATGTTTGCCACTGTTTTTTGTGAAAGAGGATAACCCCATTCCAACAGATCTTTATGTACTCGCGGGCTGCCATACGTACCATAGCTTTCATGAAACGATTGTTTAATTTTTTGTGTGACTTTCATTTTATATTCTTCTTTTTCTGTTATCGGTGCTGCCTGTTTTGCCAACCATTTATAATAGCCACTCGTCGATACTTTTAGAACACGGCACATCTTTACAATCGAAAACTCCTGTTTATGCGCTTCAATAAATTCAAACACTACTGCGGGTTTTTGGCAAAGATGTGCATCGCCTTTTTTAGAATTGCATTCTCCTCTTCTAAGTCACGAAGTTGCTTTTCATAAGTTGCTTCTAGCTTCTTTAGCTCCGAAGGGGTTATATATCTCACGTCGCCATTTTCTTGCTTTTTTCCATCACGATACTTTTTTACCCAGCGGTGAATAGAAGATTCCCCAAGCCCTAATTCATACGATAATTCTGTTACTTTTCGATTTTCTTCTACTACTAATTTCACAACATAATCACGATATTCTTGGGTTATTTTTTTAGTCATTCGGTACACGTCCTTTAAAATAGTTATTTCTATCATAGCTACTCTCAGTTTTCCGTGTCCACTTTTTATACTAACCTCAGGTCTACCCACTTATTGATCCGCTCCAGCCACTTCTCGCTCAGCTCCTAGCTCTTTTCAAATCCAAACACATTTCAATTAACCCTGAGCCACTTTAAAAAACAAAAAAGACGAGAATGTGTATTTATTCTCGTCCCATCATAATCTTATTCAGCATTGCGCATTTCATCTAATACACGGTTTACACGTTTTTCTAGCATTTTCATACCGCTACCACCAGCTTGCATATGACGAAGCTGACCATCTTTATCAAACACAAAATATGCTGGCACATATTGGTTTTCAAAAGCATCTGTTAGCTTCATTTCACTATCTACAAAGATTGGTTGTACAATATCATGCTCTGCGGCTACTGCTTTAATTGTGTCTAAATCAGTATCTGCCTCTGAGCGCGGCATATGTACTGCTACAACATTTAGCTCATTCTTGAATTGGTCGCGGAAATTATTTACATCTGGCATTGCTTCCTTACATAGATGGCAGCTAACTGACCAAAAATGAATTAATGTTGGCTTTTCACCTACTAAATCTGCTTTAGTTACTTCACCATTTAACCAAGTTGTTGCGCCTGCTAATTCTGGCATTTGTTCACGAAGTTTCATGTCTATATCCTCCTTTACCCTCTTCTAAGTTTAAAAATCCCCACAAACGTGTCGTGGGGAATTCAAAGTTGATAATTGACTCTATTTGAATTATAGAGTTGCTTGACCTGGACGCCAGTTTGCTGGGCAAAGACCACCAGTTTGTAAAGCTTGAAGTACACGTAAAGTCTCATCAACATCACGACCGATGTTGTTATCGAAAACTGTTTGGTATTTTAATTCGCCTTCTGGGTTGATGATGAATAAACCACGTAGTGCGATACCTTCTTCTTCAATTAAGACACCATACTCTTTTGAGATTTGGTGGTTTGTATCAGCAGCTAATGGATACTTTAATTCACCAAGACCATTTTGAGTGCGGTCTGTGTTAATCCATGCTAAGTGTGTGTGGATTGTATCCGTAGACACACCAATTACTTCTGCATCTAAGTCTTCGAACTCGTCGTAACGATCGCTCATCGCAGTGATTTCAGTTGGACATACAAATGTGAAGTCCATTGGATAGAAGAAAAGAACAGTCCATTTGTCTTGTGCTTTAATGTCTTCTAATGATACTTTGCCAAAAGATTTGTCTGAAAGTACAGCTTCCATTGTAAAGTCAGGTGCTTGTTTACCTACCATGCGTTCTGCCATAATAAATCCCTCCGATTAAATATGTAGTGTATATATTCCATTCGCACTAGCGAACTCGTCTTCTACGATAGCAGAGTAATCGTAGTTTTTCAAACAAGTAAACTTCGTTAAAGGACATGTTTCAAATTATCTGACAAATTTTTGTCAAATCCCAAAATGGAATAGCAGCTACAGCCTATTTATTAACTATTTTTAACATTTTTATTCTAAAATAAACAAACTTTTTCTACCTGTGATTTATGTTAAATTTCTAAAAATTTTTTCTTCTTTTTTTTCAATAAAAACGATTGCATATCTTAAATTATTATGTATAATTGTAATGATTTTAGTAAACTAAAAGTTTCGTTAAAGTAAACTTCATATTTCTAAAGTTTATGATTGCTAAACTTCTTCTAGGAGGGAAAAGATGCAAATAGGAGCAAAAATTAAAGCGCTTCGTTTAAAAAAAGGTCTTACCCAAGAGGAACTTGGAGAACGTACAGATTTAAGTAAAGGTTATATATCCCAATTAGAACGTGATTTGAATTCACCTTCCATTGAGACACTCTTTTCAATATTAGAAGTGTTAGGTTCAACACCTAAGGAATTTTTTGATGATGAATCACCTGAACAAAAGGTTGTTTATACAGAGGAAGATCAATCCACCTATACGGATGAAGAAAGAAAATATGAAATTCAATGGCTTATTCCAACATCAAATGAAAAAGAAATGGAGCCTATTTTCCTAACGCTTGCTGCTGAAGGTGAATTTAAGCAATTTGAACCCTCACTCTCCGAAACCTTTATATATGTAGTAAAAGGGCGTATCCGTCTTGTTTTGGGGAATGAACAGTATATCGCTAGTGAAGGCAATGCTCTCTATTTTGATGCGACAGATCATCATCAAATTTTTAATGCACATGCTGCTGAAACAAAGATTTTGCTTGTCGCAACGGATTCATACTTATAGCTAAGGAGGCGCATCTATGACAACGAATTCAATTATCCGCTTTGAAAATGTTTCAAAGTCTTATAATGACGGCACAATCGTCCTAAAAAATATTAATCTAGAGCTAGAAAAAGGGAAATTTTACACATTATTAGGTCCTTCCGGTTGTGGTAAAACAACCATTTTACGAATTATCGCAGGCTTCACTGAACCGTCTACAGGAGATGTTTATTTCCACGATAAAAAAATCAACTCAGTGCCAGCAAATGAACGTCAAGTAAATACAGTCTTTCAGGATTATGCACTATTTCCTCATTTGAATGTCTTTGAAAATGTCGCATTTGGACTACGTATTAAAAAGCTGTCTGAAAACGAAATTAAGGAACGAGTGGCTGAAGCATTAAAATTTGTTAACCTTGCTGGATACGGAAATCGTGAAATTTCTGAAATGTCAGGTGGTCAACGTCAACGTGTAGCAATTGCTCGTGCGATTGTGAATGACCCAGAAGTAATTTTATTAGATGAGCCTCTTTCAGCTTTAGATTTAAAGCTACGTACTGAGATGCAATATGAGCTTCGAGAATTACAGCAACGTCTTGGCAAAACTTTTGTCTTCGTAACACACGATCAAGAAGAGGCACTCGCTATGAGCGATGAAATATTTGTACTAAGTGAAGGACAAATTCAACAATCAGGTACACCTGTTGATATTTATGATGAACCCATTAATCGCTTCGTAGCTGATTTTATAGGAGAATCAAATATTGTCCCTGGTGTAATGATTGAAGATTTCAAGGTAGAATTTGCCAGCAAAATGTTCGAATGTGTTGACCAAGGGATGAAGCCAAATGAAAAAGTCGATATTGTTATTCGTCCTGAGGATTTAGAAATGACAACTATTGATAAAGGTAAACTTATTGTAAAAGTGGATACGCAATTATTCCGTGGCGTGCATTATGAATTATCCACATATGATAAGGATGGTAATGAGTGGCTTGTCCATTCTTTAAAAAAAGCTGAGGTAGGGACAGAAATTGGCTTAGATTTTGATCCAGAGGCGATTCATGTTATGCGCTTAAATGAAACCGAAGAAGAGTTTGACAAACGTTTAGAAGCATATGGAGATGAAGACGATGCAAGCTAAAACATCGAAATCAGCCTTATTTCCATACGTTTTATGGATCGCATTTTTCGTTATCGCACCAATTGCACTGGTTGTATACTATTCCCTACTAGATATACATGGCAATTTTACGTTTGATAACTATAAAGCTTTCTTTACTTCCGTTTATTTAAAAATGACATTAAGCTCTTTCTGGTATGCGTTTTTAATTACCTTCTTTACATTATTAGTTTCGTATCCTACAGCCTATTTTTTAACAAAAACTAAGTATAAGCAGCTTTGGCTCCTGCTAATCATTATTCCTTCTTGGATTAATCTTTTGTTAAAAACATACGCTTTTATCGGAATTTTTGGCTTGTACGGTCCGTTAAACGCATTTATTGAGGTATTTGGCTTTGATCCAAAGCAAATGTTATTTACAGATATTAGCTTTGTATTCGTATCAGTGTATATTTTTATACCTTTTATGATCTTACCTATCTTTAATTCTTTAGATCGTTTAAACCCTACTCTTATTTATGCAGCACGTGATTTGGGTGCATCTGCCTTTACGACATTCCGTCGCGTTGTACTGCCTCTAACTATGGATGGTGTTAAATCGGGCATACAGGTTGTATTTATTCCTGCACTATCCTTGTTCATGATTACACGCTTAATTGCTGGAAACCGCGTAATTACTCTTGGTACAGCTATTGAACAACAGTTCTTAGTGACTCAAAACTGGGGAATGGGCTCAACTATTGCTGTATTCTTAATTTTGTTCATGGTAATTATTATGCTTATTACAGGACAAAAGGATAAAGGAGGTCGCGTACGATGAATAAATTATCAGCTTCCGCAAAAGTGTATTTAGCGATTGTTTTTATCGTCCTGTATGCACCTATCTTTTACTTAATTTTTTATTCTTTTAACAGTGGTGGCTCCATGAATAATTTTGAATCCTTTACGCTTGAACATTATAAGGCTGTATTTGAGGATTCCCGCCTATTAGTTATTTTAATTAATACAGTCATCGTAGCTCTACTTTCTGCTTTAATTTCAACAATTATCGGTACATTAGGTGCAATTGGCATTGTAACGGTGAAAGATGCAAAAATGCGTAATACATTACTTTCCTTAAACAATGTATTAATTGTAAGTCCTGATGTTATTATTGGTGCGAGCTTTTTAATTTTGTTCACAATGGTTGGTATTAAATTAGGCTTTGCTTCTGTATTATTAGCACACGTAGCTTTTAGTGTACCGATTGTTGTACTGATGGTTTTACCAAAGCTGCTAGAAATGAATACATCATTAATTGATGCTGCATTAGATTTAGGTGCAACAAAAAAAGATGTGATGATGCGTGTTATTTTACCGTATATTCAGCCTGGTATCTTTGCAGGGTTCTTTCTTGCTCTTACGTATTCTTTAGATGACTTTGCAGTGACGTTTTTCGTAACCGGCAATGGCTTTAGTACATTATCTGTGGAAATTTACTCTATGGCACGTGCTGGTATTTCCTTAACGGTAAATGCTATTTCTGGCTTAGTATTCTTCGTTACGGTGATTGTCGTAGTTGGCTATTATTTCATCACAAGTCGTGCTAGTAAAAGAACGGAGGGACAACAATGAAGCAATTAATTCAAGCTACGATTGCGATACTTGTCGTGTCCGCCCTATTATTCTATGCTGCTGATGCCTTAAGCGCCGGTGGTGGAAAAAGTGGAAAAAACACGTTAACGATCTTTAACTGGGGAGAATATATAGATCCTGATTTGCTAAAGCAATTTGAAAAAGAAACAGGTATTCATGTAATTTATGAGACGTTTGATTCCAATGAAGCCATGATGACAAAAATTCAACAGGGCGGAACAGCTTATGATATTGCTGTCCCTTCAGAATATATGATTGAAAAAATGAAGGAAGAAAATTTGTTGATTCCTTTAGATAAATCGAAAATTCCTAATTTAAAAAACATCGACCCTTACTTCTTGGATCTACCATTCGATGATGACAATAAATATTCCGTACCTTATTTTTGGGGAACAGTAGGTATTGTCTATAATCCAAACCTTGTTGGTGATTTAGATTTCTCTTCATGGGATGATTTGTGGGACCCTTCATTAAAACGAAAAGTCTTTTTAGTAGATGGTGCTCGTGAGGTAATCGGGATGGGCTTAAATAGCCTAGGATATTCGCTAAATTCATTGGATAATCATGAATTACGGAAAGCTACAGACAAATTAATTACACTTGCCCCAAATGTTAAGGCCATTATTGGTGATGAAATTACCCCTTTAATGATCAATAATGAGGCTACTGTAGCCCTCACTTGGTCTGGGCAGGCAGCAGACATGATGTCAGAAAATGAAGAGCTAGATTTTGCAGTTCCAGAGGAAGGCTCAAACTTGTGGTTTGATAATATGGTCATCCCGAAAACATCTAAAAATATAGAGGGTGCTCATAAATTCATTAATTTTATGCTAAAAGCTGAATCTGGTGCCCAAAACGCTGACTATGTTGGCTACTCTACCCCTAACATTGCAGCAATGAAATTAATGGATAAGGAAGTTGTATCTGATGAACGCTATTATCCTTCTGAAGAGCAACGAGAAACATTAGAAGTATATAAAAACTTAGGTCCTGATTACTTAGGTAAATACAATGAATTATTTTTAGAATTTAAAATGAGTATTCGATAGATTTAAAAAAGTGATGAAAAACAAAATGTTTTTCATCACTTTTTTTGTTGAAGAATGCGATGTCTAAAGAAAGAAACATTTTTATCGTGGTAGCCATGTTGATGATTTTTGCATAACATCTGCTTTATTAGTTTTGTAATACCTTTTGGATAATATTTAGCTTAGAAATTGAAAGATAATCAGCTAGCTTTAATTATTATAAATTAATGAATGAATCTTATCTATCATCATAGTATTCCCTTTCTTTCAATTTGTTTACAATTTATAATAACATTAAAGAGGTAATTATAAACTTTTTCCTAGAAAGGGTTAAACTATGAGTAATAAAAGAAAAATACTATTTTTGCAATTACTATTTCTAATAGCCCACTTCTTTTTAATATTCGTTATGTCAACCCCCTATATCGGTATAGATGTGCAGTATAATAAAAATGGTAAAATTATTATTTCCAATATTTATGAAAATGATGGCTGGGCACGCTATACCAATCTCGCTATCGGTGATGCCATTTTAGAAATAGATGATATTGATGTGACGATGTTCAATAAGCATTTCAAACACAATAATTGCTTTGTTCATGGTTCTAAAATAAAAATTATAAGAAACCAAGAAATACATTACATACAAGCTCCACCTGATTCTCTGAAAGACACTTTTCAGGAAATCATAATTCCAAGTTTATTTTCTCTAACTGTTTTTATTCTGACTCTCTTTATTTACCAACAAAATAATAAAGTTGCATTTTATTTAACAGGATTCCTATTGTCGATGTCTCTTAGTTTTTTTGCTTCGACTGAATCTGGAAGAGGAGATATTGTATCAAGTTTCCTAATTGGAATATTTTTCCCATTATGCTCTCTTTTTTTAATACAGTTCTTTCATATACTGTTATTCGAAAAAGGAATTATCAAAAACAAATGGTTAACCTTCTTTAAAATAAATAGATTCCTTTATTTTATAATTATTATTTTAAAATTATCGACACTTTTCTCAGATTATAATTTTAGTGCTATCAACACCATACTAATTTTAAGTTACTTTTGCCTCAATATTTGTTTTTCTATTTTGCTACTGATTTATTTTTACTTGACTACTAAAAGTACATATCATGAAGTTTTTTTAAAATGGTTAATATTAATTCATGTTTGTGCATTTATACCTTTTATTTTTTTTCACGCTGTTCCATTTATCTTTAGACTACCTTATATACAAGATGATTTGGCAACTTTCACCTTATTTATTATCCCTATTGGGTATACTTATATTGTGTTGACTAATCGCTTAATAGATATTAATTTTATTTTAAAACAAATTCCATATTATACATTTTTAACATTTATTCCCACAGTGATTTTGATGATTTTCGTTATTAGTGAAAGATTCTACATAGATAATATCGTTTTGTATTCTTTCATTTTATTTTTCGTCATTCTTACTATCAATATTGTGACACTATTTTTAAAAGAAAAACTAGATTTTCTTTTAAAAGATAGTTTTCTTTATCAACAGTCCTTTTTTTCTAATAATTTAAATGAGTTTTCACAAGAACTAGCTTCTGTTATGAAAGAAGATGATTTAGAAGACTTATTACTTCATCAAATCAAAGAAACCTTAGATCCTAAAGTTTTACTCTTGATACGCATAAATTATCAAACCAATGAGTACCAATGTTTTGATTTCATGCAAAATAATGAAGAAAGTATACTAGCAGATTCTATTAAACTTAAGCTGAGGAATAATCATTCAGATATATTAATTGATCATCCGAATTATCTTGGCATTCAGCTTTATGAACATCATCATATAGGCACGTATATTTGGATTAGCAAAAAAAGAAATAATACGACGTTTAATTTACATGAAAAAATGTGGTTAATAAATATTGTTAAATACGTAAGATTAGTCTATGAAAATTTAAATATCGTAAAAAATATAATTGCAACCATCGAAAATAGAGACACAACTAATCATCAATCATCCAACACTCTTACTCGATTTTTATTGCAATTGAGTGAACAAGAACGTAAACGATTAGCGTCAGATTTACATGATTCTGCTTTACAAGATCAAACAATTTGGTATCAGAAATTAGATCAACTTATACAAAATTCAAATACTTTACAGAAGGGAGACTTAGAGACATTAAATAAAATCAAGAACGGCTTATTGGATGTTATTAAGCAAATTAGAGACACCTGTAGTGAGTTACGTCCCAACTTTTTATTAAATACTAATTTTACTGCATCTTTAGAGGATCTTTGTAAAAAGAAACAGGCGAAAGCTAGTTTTAGCCTTCGATATGAATTTCAACTTTCTAATTACGCAAACAATCATAATTTAACAGTCTCTATCTACCGTGTGCTCCAAGAACTGCTTACCAATGCTGAAAAGCACTCTAATGCCACATTAGTGTCCATAGAAATGTGGGAGGATAATCATTTTATTTTTTTAGATTATAAAGACAACGGTGTAGGGATGGACAAAATTAGTGAGCAGTATAATGAAGATCATATTGGATTAATCGGTATAAAAGAACGTATTCATATTTTAGATGGAGAGATTGAATTTATTACGGAACTTACTCAAGGATTACAAATTTTAATAACAATTCCGAGGTGAGAACATTGATTCAGCTATTAATTGTAGACGACCATCCAATGGTTGGTCTCGGTACTAAGAATATACTGGAGGAAGTAACAGACTATAATATTACTTATTTATCAAATTGGCAGCAGGTCATACAAGACATTAAGAAAAAAACATTTGATCTTTATTTATTGGATATTAATATGCCTAACTGCTCTGGCATCGAATTATCGAAAAAAATCTTACTTACCCATTCGGATGCTAAAATCATACTCTATACGGGATTTGATTATTCCTGTGAGTTGAACACTCTAATAGAATTGGGAATTTGCGGCATTATAAGCAAATCTGCATCCTATCAGGAATTGGTGATAAATATTCAAGCTGTACTAAATGGTTATGTAATGATTCCAAGGGAAATGTTAATTCGTTCGCTACCGTCTAACATATCTCAAGGATTATTAGTCGCTGAACATCAACAACAATTTTCACAAAAGGAGATGGATATTTTAGAGAGTTTAGCCAAGGGCGCCAGCAATAAAGAAATTGCAGATGAACTTTTTATGAGCATTCGTGCTGTTGAATATAATCTAACTAAAATATATAAAAAGTTATGTGTGAATTCTCGTTCTGAGGCAGTTGCAAAAATTTTAAGTAACAGTCGGGCTCAATTTTAATATTACAGGACGGGGATGTATTGATCTATCCTTGATCAAACGTTAATTTAGGGAAAAATTTTATTATTGTGTTTTTCATAAAGTGACTCTATTAAATGGCAGCGTGGAAGCTAGAAACTTTATCAGTCAGCAAATTCAATTATTATTGATCCAATCAATCAATGGACAACAAAAAGATATGTATAACCGTATTTCTAATGAATCCGAATATTTAGAAATGGTTAGCTAAAATCTGGCTCTCTTATAAAGCTGGCTTGTATTTTAGGTGCCGTAGATATTCCACAAAAAACCTTGGAAACGATTAAAACATATGCAAATTACTTAGGTGTCGTAGCCCAAATTCGTAACGATGTACATGATCTGTTAGCAGACCATACTATCAATGATTTACATATTAAAAAGGTTAATTTGCCAATTCTCTACTATCTGTGCATAGAGGATAATAATTTTCAACCGATTAAAAATTACTATCATAGTAAAACCCAATATCTGCATTTAACAGCATATGAAAAAGCAAATTTAATGGATATTGTACGTAATGGTGGAGCTATCCCCTATTGTCATGCTCCAGAAAAATTATTCTACTATAAATTCCAAGTCAGTATTAATGATTAGACGCTCACTAGTGCAGCACGTGAGCAGTTATTAAATATAGATATTTAAAGCATAAAAAAGGACATACTCGCTTTCAATTTCAAGCGAGTATGTCCTTTTCACTGATCTCTCAACATATCTAACCTTTTATTTATTTTCTTTCTTTTTTTATTAAACAATATCTCTTTCAGCTTACTATCCGTATTGTTATATTTCTTAAATAAATCATCTGGGTTATCAAATATTCCCAAATCATCTGTTATGGAAAAGCTTTGGACATATACACTTTCACCAGTCCAACAGAGATTTATATTATCTTTATCCTTAACTGAAATTCCATAACCGATAAATCCTTCATTAAAGCTACATAGTCGACTTTTCACTTGCTTTAAATACGAATCGTCTATAATCACACCTTCTAACACAATCCAATCATCATGTAATTGAACCTCCGTCCAAGCATGAACAATTTTACTTGGTGCTAATAGATAAGTAATGCCAGTCAAAGCTCCCTTTTGCATTTTTTTATCAATAAGGAATCCATGTATTCTACAAGGAATCCCAACTGCTCTAAGTAAAGCCATTAGAAGCGTACTTTTTGTATTACATTGCCCATATCCATCGCGCAATACTTCAGAAGCGGGAATATCATCTGTCCGATTATAGCCAAACTTAATTTCATTTCTTACAAAATCATAAATTTCTTTAATTCGATCTTCATACGCAAAGTCACTCCATCCTCTTTGTTTTACTAATTGCTGGAGTGCTTCATCTTGAAAATTTAGCATGGCTGTCGGTTCCAAATATTTCATCATCAGTATTCACCCTTTTCTTCTTCTCTAAATACCCTTATATTACTATTATATCTATAATTATCCACTTACACTAGAATATCTTATGATTAATAATTTTTAATCATTCAAAGTATGTATATTAAATTGATTAGTCACTAAGAGAAGATATAAATTTGAATCGGTAGGGATTTTTCACCCTACCGATTACTAGTTATACATTACCTTCTTCAATATGCTTCTTTCTTAAAAAAATCAAGGATAAACTAAAAAGGCATGTTAACAATAATCCACACCAAAATGCTTTCGTCATTGCCTCAACAATATACCCTTGCGCATCATTTCGGATATTACTTTGAATAGTTTTAACTTCTTTTTCTATATTTTCAATTTCAGTATTTACCATAGCAGTTATTTTCTTTTCTAAATCTGCTGAAGCATTAACCTCCACGGTTTTAGGCTTTTGTTTTAATGCCTCTTCCATTTTCATTGCGACAAATTGATCAGACATTTCCTTAGAGACCTTAAAATCCTCTACTTTCTGCTCTCCTTCAAAAAAGCTATCTTTTTTTCCCTTTAGATTGTCAATAGCGACCGTCTTGACGGCATCAGGTATTTCACTATTTTCAAATCGTGCCACACCATCATCCACTATATCGTTTGCATATTGATTTAAAAAACTTAGAGTAATAGAAACAAATAAAGATACACCTAGGGCACCTCCAAGATTTCGTGCTGTCGCAAATATACCCGATCCCAAAGAGACATGCTTTTCTGAAACAGAAACCGTACACACTGTTACACTTGTAACCATGATGATACCCAATCCAGTACCTAATAAGGACATCATCGTAATAAGCATTGGGAATTCAGTATCTGGTGTTAATTTTAAGAGGAAAATAAAACCTGTGACAGTAAAAACATAACCAAAAAGCATTGGGACTTGATAGCCAATTTTATCGATTATTCTCCCGACGATTGGTGCTACGATTAACATGACTGCCGATAAAGGTGTAATAAGAAATGATGCATAAAGAGTTGTGAAATCTTTTACTTGTGTCAGATAAACAGGTAACAAAATTAAAGTACCCATTAACAAAATGCCACCTAAGAAATTTGATAGAATGCCACCCAAATAATGTTTATTGTTAAATATTGAAAAATCTACTAATGGCACCTTTGCCCGCTTTTCTATAAAAATAAATAATAGTGTGGCTAAGATACTTATTGAAAAGTATATATATATTGTCGTTGAATTCCACCCTAATTTCTCACCCTGCAATATTGCATAAGTTAAAAAATAGAGTGCCACGCTAATGACTAACATACCTAGCACATCTAATTTAAATGGAGATTTGATATCTTTAAATCCTTTAAAAGCTAATAGGATAAATGGAAAGGCTACAATAATAATTGGAACATTGATATAAAAGATCCAACGCCAATTAATAAAATCTGTCACTACACCTCCAAGACTAGGACCAATAGCTACAGCAAGTGCACCAACAGCTCCCCATATTCCCATGGCAAGCCCCATTTTTTCTGCTGGTACCGCTGTCCTTACTAGCATCATACTAGTTGGGATAATCATTGCCCCTCCAATGCCTTGTAAAACTCTAGCAGCAATTAAAACTTCTACAGTAGGGGCCATTCCACATAATAATGAGCTTATGGCAAATATGATAACGCCAATTAAAAAGATTTTTCTTCTGCCAAAAAAATCTGCAATTTTTCCTAAAGTAATTAATAAAATAGCGAGCGTTAGCACAAAAGAATTGATAATCCAAGAAGCGACACTTAAATTAATTTCATAATCATTCATAATATTAGGGAGTGAAATATTTACTACGGTACTGTCTAAAAAAACTAAAAATAAACCAAGGCTTACCGCTAATACCTGCTTCATACCCCCGTATATAGGCTCATTTTGATTTGTCATTGTCAACCCTCTTTCATCTGTTCCATGAATTTATAATTGGGTCGGGACATCCAATACAATTTTCCCAATCAATTCCTTAAGAACATCTGGCGTCGGTCCCATGACTGTTCCTGCCATACTATCCCGAATATACCTCTCAATCGGTGTATTAGCGGAATAGGCATGCCCTCCACAAACTTTTAACCCTAATTCTGCCACCTGTAATACTGTTTGACAGGCCATTACCTTAACCTCTAATGTACTGACCATATCAACTTCCTTGTTCTCCATCCGTTGAACAAATACATTTAACGCTGTCTCTGCCTGATCGCATAGTACCTTTATTTCTCCAATCATTTGCTGAATACTTTGAAAATCAGAAAGATTTGTATTGATATGTGTATAAAATCGTTTCTTCACATAATTTACCGATTCATTGTATATTGCCTTGGCGATCCCAATATTGACTGCTGAAATTCCAATTTGTCCCATTGGAAGCAGTGCCTCACGGGTAATTTTAAAGCCTTCTCCTTCTTCACCAATTAGCATCTGTTTATTTAAGTAAGTATCTATAGTTAATGGTGCACTTTGATTTCCTCTTAGTCCCATACCTTCCCATTTCCCACCAACCTCAATGCCATTATATTCGCTAGCTACAGCAAAGAAATTACTTTGCATTGAATTCTTCGCGAAAGTCGCTTTAGAGTTAATGACATACACATCTGCCTCTCCAGCACTAGTCACCATAATTTTATTGGTCTTTAATCGAAGCCCTTTGTCAGTTTCATTTACCTGACTAACTGGTAAGAAAAAATAACAGCCAGATCCAGCTTCACTTAGTGCAATTGTCGTAAGACATTGACCTTTACCTATATTACTTAAAATATTTCTTATATAGTCATTTTCTTTTCCATACAATAAAATAGAAACTGCTGACATATGTTGCACATAGACAAGTGCTGTAGAAGCACAAGCTTGAGCCAGCCTAATCACTGTTTCTTTATAAAGGGATAATGGAGCCTCTAAACCGCCCAACTGCTGAGGAATGATTAAGCCTAAAAAACCCTCCCGTCCAAGCTCGGTAATATTTTCTCTTGGAAACTCTCGTTCTCTATCAATTCGTGCAGCATTTGGGGCAACAAAATCAACGATAATATCATCCAATTTCGTCAAAAGATCTTGCGTAAAATTTTTTTCTTGTATAGTACTCAATTTATTGCCTCCTCTTTTAATAGTATGGGTGAAAATCTCGCATCATCGCATAATGAATCCACTTCAAAAGGTATGCTTTCGTTTAGTTTCTTCATATCCTGAACTACCATATTTCCATAAATAATAAGATTCCCTATTTTTTCTCGACCTTCTCTTGAAATCTTAATGGTTGTATCCTCAAATCGATTCCATCGTTCTCTTGGCTCGATTAAGATACCACTATTACATAAATGTTGGCATTTTCCAATTTGCTCTGCATGAAGTCGAAGTGTGTGACAGGATCTAGAAGTAGACACCAATGGATAATTTAAAAAGCCATTTACTTTAATTCCTTCATCTCTAAGCAATTGCACAGAATTTTCCATATGAATATTGACATCTACATCAATTTCCGTTACACCATTTTCTTTCATAAACCTGATCATAGATGGATTGGCAATATTTAATTGTAAAAATTGTTCCTTCGTCGCCTGCTCTTCATATTGCAATATATCTTCATACCATGGGCAGTTCCCATAGCTAAAAATTAGTTGCCTACCTAATGATAAAGAGATGTTTGGAGGTAAAGACTGTTGAGCTAAATAACGCATTGTTCCCCAATCATTGACAATCAAATTTAGCTCATAATGGAAAAAGCGCTGCATTTCTGCAATAAATCTTTTCATCGAGGCTTCAAACAACATAGGCATTTCAATTTTCATTTTTTTATCGCGTTCCAATAAAAATTGTATATGCTGATCTTCAAGACCAACCATTTTATAATGGCAGCCTGAATGCCCAAAAGAAACAATTTGATAACTGTCTAATACTTCATCTGATAATGTAAATAAATAATCATGATGAATTCTTAGCTCTTTTACTGGCGTTTTCAATTATGCATCACCTAAATGTATGTTTTTGTAATTGCAGTTGGTTTATAAGTACATCGACATTTTTCACAAAAGCGTGGCACCCATTTCATGACCCACATGAGCTGCTCCTGCTCCGTTATTTTCATCTTTTGATCTATTGTTAAGCCTGAAATACCCATTTCTCGCCATTCATTAAACATATTCACAACCATCGCTAATGTCACTGGATTAGGGGCTTCCCTTCCAAGAAATTTTATGGCAGTAACACCAGCAGAAACTAGATCTTCTAGATTACACAAACTACAATCAGTTGCACTATCTAAAAAATGCTGCTGATTACTGTGTGTGTTTAATGGAGATAAAACTCGATATAGAGTTCTGATCCCTTCCCCAATTTCAAGATTATTTGGGCTTTCCCATAAACGACAGTTCCCAGCCATACTGCCAGTGCCAAAATTCCCTGTAATCATCAGTTCCATCTCTAAATCCCGAAGTTCGTGAATTTCTTCTAATGTCATTGATTGCGACAATGATATCCTTTTGACACCTGATTCCTTCAATAGCTCGGCTCCATATTTATTAACTGGTGCTAATTGTGAGCCTGAAATAATTTGGATGTTCTTTTCCAAAGAATTAAGTAAATGACAGGATTGTATTGAAGATATTGTTATAGCATCTACACCTTTTTCAAGTGCTCTATTAACATGCTTTTGATAGTCTTTTTCAAAGCCTGTTGGGATGTATGGAGTATTGGCCATAAATATAACTCTAAGATTGTTTGCTTTTGCTAAAGCAATTATGTCGTCTATTTCCTCCCAATCTGAAAAGTGAGCAGGATAATCTGCTACTGTTTGAAATTTGTTATCAAATGATAGCTGTTGAAAAAGCGGAGTTGAAACGCCAAAATATATTTCATTGGCACCGGCCTCTATCATTTCTTCCATCATAAATTTTGATCGCACAGGTGCTACGATTTTTAAATTCTCCATCTTATCGCTTCCTTTCTATCCAACAGGGAGCATACTTCGTAGACGGTTAACAGATGCTTTAAGACTTTCCATAAAATAATCAATATCCTTGTAATCCGTGTAATTACCAAAACTAATACGAATAGACGATTTTATTCGATCTTCAGACAGGCCGAGTGCTAACAATACATGAGATAAATTAGCCTTATCAGCACTACAGGCAGAGCCAATAGATACTGCAATACCATATGTTTGACTTAATAGAACCGCTAATGCTTCTGCTCGTATATTCAGAAAAGATATATTAATAGTATTTTGTAATAAATCCTCACCTAACACAGGCCCATTAATTTCATAGTGTTCAATCGAATTTTCTAATTTATCTAGGAAATAGGATCTTAATGCGATTATTTTATTAGCATTTTGCTTTAGCTCTTCTTTTGCCATTTCGCAGGCTTTACCAAAACCAATAATAGCTAATAGATTTTCTGTGCCACCACGAAAACCTTTTTCTTGTCCACCGCCATGAAGAAGCTGATCTAATTTACGTTCACCGTTTTTCAAGTACAATGCACCTGTGCCCTTTGGACCATATATTTTATGGGCAGCCATCGATAATGCATCCACTCCTAAGTCCCGTACATCAATCTGGATTTTGCCTATCACCTGTACAGCGTCAACATGAAAGATAATATTGCTATTGATATTTTTAACAACTCTCACCATCTCTTGAATTGGTTGAATTGAGCCAATTTCATTGTTGGCAAACATGATTGAAACAAGCGCTGTATTCTCTTGTATAGCGTTTTTTAAATCTTCAATAGCTATGAAGCCATTAGTATCAACAGGTAAATAGGTAATTTCAGCACCAAGGGTAGATAAATATCGACATACTTCTAAGGTTGCAGCATGCTCAATTTTAGAAGTGATGATATGAAAGGGGCACTTATCATTTGACAAGAAATGTCCTTTCAATGCAGTGTTAATCGACTCTGTACCACCAGAAGTAAAAAATATATCTGTTTCTTCTGCATTAATTAATGTGGCAACATGTAAGCGTGCCTCTTCCATTTTTAATTTCGCTAACTGCCCAAAGGAGTGGGTGCTAGAGGGATTACCAAATAGCATTATATTTTCTATCATAGTAGAAGCCACTTCCTCCCGAAGAGGAGTAGTGGCATTATAATCAAAATACCTTCCTATCATAAAAGCCTCCTAAGCTGCCGAACGTATTTGCTCAAATAACTCATGTAAAATATTTAAACAATGCATTTGAGGAGGCTCCAACTCCCCTAGCATTTTATCAATCTCATGTTGTGGTTGCTGCTTAATTTCTTCTATTGATTTATTAATGATAAATTCTGCAAATATATCAGCTGTTGCTAAAGATGTTGCACAACCATATGCTTTATATTTTGCATCGAGTATTTCCCCATCTTCTACCTTTACACTCATGAAAATTGTATCCCCACAAACAGAGTTACCAATTTTTAATTCCATATTTGCATCAGTCAGTTCACCTGAATGTCGAGGGTTGCTAAAATAATCAACAATGATAGAATTGTACATGTTTAGATCCTCTCTTAAACTTCGGCCATTTCACTTTTAGCTTCTGCGGCATCCATATGCTTCTCTAAATTAATAGCACAGCAACCAATTTCTGCACCCGCTACTCTAGAAAGGTATACCACCTTTTGACCGTTTCTTCCGCACTCGCACGTATTTTCCTTTTTTAAATACACTAAATCCTCTGTTTGAATAAATCCTGGATATGACAAGGACGTAGGGTCAAATATAGCTAAAACACCTCTTTTTCCTTGTGGCACCTCTTCAGCTAAATTTTTGGGATTTCTTAATGAAAAATGAACCCAAGGTGGTACATGCTTAGAATGCTTCTCACACTCGATAGCTAAGATATTAGATTCAACCAATCCATACATATCTCTAATATTTTCTTCAGGAATACCTAAAAATTCAGCACATTCTTTATTGTATTGTTCTCGAGGTATCTCCATACCAGAGAAGCGTTTCCAGCCCCCTAGATTGATAATCATCGTCTTTTGATCCAACTTCAAATGAATATTATTTGTTTTTAAATAATTAACCAATTTATAAATTAAAAATGGTGGTCCTATGATGTGCCGCGTATGAATGTTTTGCCATTTTTCTAAAGTTTCTATTGCCTCTTTAGGTTTGAAGGATGCTCTCTTAACAAGACATCGTGTTGCGTCAAACAAGCCTGAGAGCATGTTTAGTACTTTTACCATTCCCATCTCTGGCATTTCTTCTGGAGATGGGAATAAGAAGAGACCAGCACCACGAGAGAAAGCGAACATCTCTCTATACATTGCATATATACTAAATACGCAATTGTTTAATGTTTCCGCATCCCTTCTTGATATACTTGGGATACCACTAGTTCCTGTACTTCGCATTTCAAATTCAATATTCTCTAAAGATGTTGATAGTAATAAATGAGAGTCAGGTCTTTTAAAGCTTGTTACTGGGATAAGTGGGATTTTTTGTATATCATCTAAACTTTGTACATCTGCAGGTGTAACACCGCTATCCTCGCATAGCATTCGATAAAAGCTATTGTTTTCATAATGATATTTAAAATTTTGGGAGATTAAATAACCCTTTAATTCATTAACTTTTTCTTCATCCCACTGAAATAACTGTTGAGTTGACCCAATGACTGCTGTAACTGGATTAATACCTAATTCTTTTAAATTTTCCATTGCTGCTTGAATAGTTACCATTTCATTTCCTCTCCTTTTTAATATCAATTTCTCTCGGATTCTCGGCTTTTGATTGCCTAATAAAGAACCAATAGTAAGCCGTTACACAGGAATTATTAAAGGAACATCAACCATATACCAATCACTAATTATTACAAATTTTGTAATATAGTTGACATAAAAAGATTAACATAAGAACAAATGATGTAACCCCTAATTCAATACAAGAAAAAAAGTAAATTCCACAAAAAAACTTGTGGAATTTACAAATTGAACACTACATTATTATTGCAAAATACTTATCATTTAGTAGTTTAAGAATAAACCATTGGTCCACTTTTTCGTGTAATCCTAACTATTAGCAAACCATTTTTCTTTGTGATAGACTGTACTATATTTGATAGAAAAGGGGGTATTCGATGACCCAGCAGAAGTCTAATAAGGCGGCTTTGTATATTTTAATGTTTAATATGTTTATCGTAATGGGGAGTATTGGGATTATTATTCCTGTAATGCCCGAGTATTTAAGAATATTTGGTGCTGCGGGACAAGTTCTAGGTATGCTTATTGCAACGTTCGCCTTCGCTCAATTCGTTTTTTCTCCAATTGCTGGGAATCTTTCGGATCAGTATGGTCGAAAAAATCTTATTATTTTCGGACTTATACTAACTGGACTTGCTCAAATCGGCTTTGGACTTTCTACAGAAGTGTGGATGCTCTTCTTAGCACGCTTTTTAGGTGGCCTTGGATCAGCCTTTGTTGCACCTCCTATTATGGCATTTGTCGCAGATGTTACAACATATGAAGAACGAGGAAAAGGGATGGGGATGCTTGGTGCTGCCATGTCTCTTGGCTTTATGATAGGACCCGGTATTGGTGGTTTCTTATCACATGTTAGCTTACATTTTCCATTTTATACAGCTGGAGCTGCGGCTATTTTGGCTTCTATTTTATCGTTCTTTTTATTACCATCTACCAAACCAAACGCAGCACAAAAAATGCATAAGCAAGACAATCTCGCGAAACAAATGGTACGTTCAGTACATATGCCTTACTTTGTTATGCTCATTATTATGATGGTATTCTCGTTCGGAATTGCTAATTTCCAAACAACTTTATCATTATTTGTTACAGAAAAGTTTCATTATACACCTGGGGATATTGCTATTATTCTAGTGGTGGGTGGTGCTTTTGGTGTAGTTGTACAAATGTTTGTCATTACACCACTCTTTAATCGCTACGGTGAAATGAAGGTCGTATTAGTCAATTTATTTATAGCAGCCATATCTATCTACTTAATATTATTTGTATCTGGGTTTGCCCTTATTTTAGTTGTTGCGACAATCTTCTCGACAGCCACAACATTAATTCGTCCTGCTGTTAACACACTGATCTCCAAGCTTGCTGAAAATGAGCAAGGATTTGCAGCAGGTCTGAATAATGCTTATATGAGTCTTGGGAATATGATTGGTCCAGCATTGGCAGGTATTTTATTTGATTGGAATATGAATAGCCCTTATATATTTGGTGCTATTATTTTGATGGCTTGCTTCTTCCTTGCCCTTATCTGGACAATGAAAAAAGCGCCGCATCTTATGCAGCCCAATTCTAAATAACCTGAAAAGTTATTGACTATTATTAGTAGTATGATACATTTATGTTGTTACAATACTAAACAGAAATTGAATAATTATTACCACTAGGGGAGTCTTTAAAAGGCTGAGACGTATATTTCTATATACGGACCCTTTGAACCTGATCTAGTTCATACTAGCGGAGGGAAGTGGCGACATCTTGCTTTTTGAAATGTAAATGCAAGGCCGCTTCCTATTGTTTTCAGGGAGCGGCCTTTTTGTGCTCGCCAGTTTAGCGGCGATAACTATTCATTTTATATTTCAAGGGAGTGTAACTTATGTCAGTTCGAAAATTAACAATCATGGCCTTATTAGTGGCAATTGCCATAGCAGGTTCTACCTTCGTTTCAATTCCAACAGGGATTGCGCGCGCATATCCGATACAACATGCCATCAATGTCATCGGTGCCATTCTACTCGGACCAATACCAACTGTTATCATTGCTCTTGTTACAGCGATTATTCGTATTCTAACAGGGACAGGCTCCCTATTAGCCATTCCTGGCAGTGTCATTGGCGCATTTTGTGCAGCACTGGCTTATAAATACAGTGGTATGCCTTGGCTAGCAGGTGTTGGTGAAATAGTAGGAACTGGGATTATCGCCTCCCTCATTGCAGTACCATATGCATATATCTTAATGGGGACATCCGTAGCAGCAATGTTTTTCATGCCTGCCTTTTTAACCTCTAGTATTATTGGTGCTATTTTTGGTGTGGCAATTGCTAGTAGTTTACGAAATACTGCACTTATTAAAAATTTTCGTTAAATTTTCCAGAGTAAGGATTCCCTCCTGTCCATTTTTGAGCAGGGGGTTTCCCTTTGAACTAGAGCTTCTTCCTTTTCACTATTAAAACGCAAAAACAGTGCAAAATAAACATTTATTTTGCACTGTCATTTAATCCAAATTATCTTTTCTTCATGCCCTTTAATAGCTGAGCAACATTTGTATCCTCTGCCTGTGTGGTTTTATTTTCAACAAGCTGCTCTTTTTTCTTCGACTTAGTAAAGAAGCTCCAACCAAAGCGTCGGATTGTAATATCGATGAAGAACAATAGCATACCTGCTAATATAAGCCATGTTGCTATATTTTGACGATCTGCGCCTTTCTTCGTAAATTCACGAAATACCTCCTTCGGTTCTTTCAAAACAGAGCCGCCCGTTTGCTTTGTCAGTTCTTCCACCAGCTTATCATTTACAGGTCGTAACTCATATTCAGCACTATAAGGTACACTTATACCCGCTTGAAAAATAGCTTGATCTTCATCAGCGATACGGAAGAAAATTAACCCTGGCTCCGCTTGCACAACTGCCCGAATCTGTGAGGCTGAAATAGCCTCAAGCTGTGTTTCAAGTTCTTCTCCTGCTTCATTGACAGCTACAACATCTAAAAAAGCTGCTTCATTGGTAGGATCTGTAATAACAAATGAACCATCCGATTCTAAACGTACGTCGTAGGCAACATCATTATAGCTTGGGAGCATTTGTGAAATAAGCGTTTGCCAAAATGTTCCCCAATCCTGCCATCTTGCCCAGTCACCTGTCCATTTACCTGTCGAATCAGAAGTAAAGGCAAATGTCTTACCAAGGCCATATTGCCACTGCGCTAGTACTGGATCCTCTTTCTCGCTTTCAGCAATGACAGAGGCCCCCTGCTTTGCTGTTGTTCCAATATAAGCATTCATTTGAGGTACACCATTTGCAAATAACGTGTTCCAACCAGATGCATTGTAGATGGTTGGATAGAAAGGATTATCCTCAATATATGTGCGTGAAATCATTGCCGTTTCACGGGATAAAATAGAAGGTATTGTCTGCTCATCAACAACGTCATAGAATCGTCCGCTACCCATTTCACTAAGCGCTTCAAGTAAATTGGCATCTGCATCCTGTCCAATCGCTACAGTAGATAATGTTACACCATTCTCTTTTCCTTCAGCGATTAAGTCTTCATAATTCCCTGACTGTGACTGTCCATCTGTTAATAGAATAATATGCTTACGCTGTAGCTTTAAATCTGCTAAGTTTTCATAGGCTTTAGCGAGAGATCCATAAATCTCTGTCCCACCGCCTGGCGTTACGGATAAAATCGTATCCACAGCCTCTTCCTTATTGGTAAGTGGACCTGTTTCGATAATTTCCCAAGGTCGATCATCAAAGGCAATAAAGCCGAGTGTATCTTCATCTCGAAGCATTTCAACAGAACGAGCCGCCGCCTCCTTAGCTAGCTCTAGCTTCGAACCATACATACTGCCAGAGCGGTCAAGCACGATAACTAGTCCTAATGAAGGCAATTGTTCCTTCCCTTTAATCTCCATTTCAACAGGTAGTAAAGTTTCAATTGGTGTTTTAAAATAGCCGCCCAAGCCAAAGCTATTTTCGCCCCCTACCATCGTAAAGCCAACGCCAAAGTTTTTGACTGCCTGCTCAATCACATTCATTTTGGCCTCGCCCACTAAATGACCTGGCACATTGTCAAAAATAATGGCATTGTACTGTAGATAACTTGAAAGCTCATTTGGCAAACTTTGAGCATCTACAACATTAAAGGAAATGGATTGTTTACCAAGAGCGGCTGCTATAGGTGATGCGCTATCATAACCATTAACAATTAATAAATGTGGTTCACTTTGGACCATTGTAACGCTGGTTAGTTTATTATTTTCAAATATGGCGTCCTGCTCTACCTGTACAACAGCTTCATACTTTACAAGCCCCTCTGCTGTAGCGGTATGTTTATAGGTAAATACATTGGAGCCTTGTGCAAGCTCTACAGCCTCTCGGTGAACAAGTTTGTCGTTTTCATATAATAGAAGCTCACCTTTATTAGCCGCTGTTGCATGAACTTCAGTAACTAATTGCTGCTGCTCACCCACATATGCAACCTGTGGGGTTACAAAGCTTTTCAATGATACATCTGTAGAAACTGGTTGATGAAATGGAACAACATCAACGCTTATATTGGACCCTTTAAATTTCGAGGCAAACTCTAAGGCATTGCCCTTTGTTTCATTGCCATCTGTTAGAAGTACCAATCGTGTTGCCTTTTTCGAATTAACAATCCCCGAAGCAAGCTGTAGACTTTGTTCGATATTTGTTTGGTCTGTTGCTTCTATGTTTGTAAACTTCGGCACTTCCTTTAATGAATTCGATAATATTGCTTCTGTCTGCAGTGTTGATGAAAAAGAATAAATCCCTGCAAGCTGTTCATCCTTTTTCGACTGTAAACTTTCCTCTATAAAATTAGCCATCTCACCGTCTGTGCCATTCATAGAAGCAGAACGGTCTACCATAAATAATATTTGCTCTTCCTTTATAGGTAATAAAATATAAGGACCTGCAAGTGCAAAAACTAAGCAAATGACTGCTAGAATACGAATTCCTAGCACTGTGATATGGCTCTTTTTCAAGCGCTGCCGCTCTCGCCAATAGGTCCAGCCAAAATACATAAATATGGGGAGTAAAAGCAACAATGCTAATGGCATATCAATTCGTAAATCCACGTCGTCGTTGCACCTCCCACTCTGTTACAAGTACTAGTAAAATAAGAAGAATAAGCCAAGGTACAAGTGAAGCTTTTGCTATTTCTTCTTTGCCATTTTCCTTGAGCTCTCCTAATGTATAGCTAGTTCCTTTTTGGATAACACGCTCTTGTGCTTGAAGCTGGACAATTAAGCGCTTTTCTTCATCTTCTGAGCGTGCTGTATAAATACCCGGCTTCATTGGAGCTGTTAATAAGCCATTCGTTATGGACGATAAAAACTGATCGTCCTGCGAATATACACTCCAATCGCCCTGTTTCAAAGCAACTGCACGTTGCTCGTTCGGCGTAAAAATACCAAGTGAACCAATCGATTCTGAAAGCTGCTGTTCCGCACTCCACAAAAATAATGGAAATGAAGGGTGCAGAGGCCAATCTGTATCTGCAATATCAGCTAATATGACAAGATCACCTTTAGGAGAACGTTGTATAAAGGGATGATCTCCAACCGATGCAATTGTTTTATAATTATCAAACCCAGGATATACAGTGCTAACATAAATATCTTTTAGCTCACTAAATGCAAACAATGCATCACTTGTTGTATTTACTTCGCCCTTTGCTTCAATTTTTTCGGCATCATCACGACCAAATAATACTATAGGTTTGTCCATCTTTTTGAGCAGTGCTGTTTGGTTAGTTACTACAGTCGCTTCTTGATTATCAGCTATCTGTAAAGAGGGAATAATCTTGACACTGCTATTAATTGTTTGAAAGCCCTTTTGAATGAGTTGATGCATACTTTGATCGACCACTATTTTTGAGGTAGTCGTTTGTAGTAAAACAGTTTGTGAATTATCGACTGTATAATCATCATCTACAGCAATGGTAGCCATCAATGTATCCTCTAATGGTAAATCTTTAAAGGTTTTGGTCACAGCTTCTTTTGGAGGCAATGTAATATCTTCTGACACTACCTTATTATTCTCTGCATTTTGTAACAAAAGAGTAACCCTTTGCTCCAAATCAGTATCATTTTGTAGCTGCACTAATGCCATCGTGGTTTGACCATCTGTAGTTGCAGCAAAACGAGTAATCGCAACATTCTTTAAATCTTTAGCAGAGCCTTTTACAATCCATTTCACTGTATCTTTTTCCATTGGTAAGTGCTTTTTATCAAGCGCATCAGTAAATACATAAATGGATGTTGGTATATCTCCAACAAAAGCCTGTGCCACATCAAGTGCCTTATTCATTTGCGCTGTTTCATAGGTAACTTCCAGCTCTTGAATCGCTTTTTCAATATCTTTCGTGTTTGTCACCTGCTGTAGCACAGCTTTCGGTGTATTGCCTGTTGTAATAAGCGTCACAGGTCTACCATTCAGTTGACCCACCAAAGATAACATTTCCTTTTTATGTGCATCAAATGTTGACTGCTCTTTCCCCGCAAGCATTGTTGCAGACGTGTCCACAATAAAAATTGTCTGTGCACCTACAATTGTTGATTTTTTAACATAAGGGTTCATAAGGGCTAGTACCAATAAAAGAAGTGCTAGAAGTTGCAAAAAGAGCAGAGCATTTTTTTGTAGTTGCTTTAAGTATGGTGATACACGCGTTTCCTGCATAATTTCCGACCAAAAAAGTGTAGAAGATACGGTTTGATCGATATATTTTTTTCGAAAGAAATAATATAGTAGGACAATGACCGGGATGATGGCCGTCCAGCTAAAAAGTATTTGACTAAAGCCCAATACGGCTCACCTCACCTAATCCAATGTGCTTTTAATAATTGCTGAAAGATGGCATGCTGTAATCCATCCTCCACTTTAAGCTGTAATTTTCGAACACCAAAGCGTCGACAAATAGCTTCGAATTCCTCTTCATGCAATAAACGTCGTGCCATATATGCGTCTAAAACTTTAGAGGACATTGTAACGTTGACATCTTTGCCAGTCTCACGATCTAATAGGCGGACATCACCAGTGTAATTAGGAGAGAGCTCCTCCTCCGTGACAATTTGTAATATACGGACATCCCCTGCATATCGCGGTAATCTTTTTAACAGTTGCTCCCATTCCTCAATTGACTCTAGTCCATCTGTAACAATAAATAGCACTGTACTATCTTTTGGTAATGCTCTTAAAGCTCCCTGTGCAAAGCTTCCTGTGGAATCAGCTTCTTGTATTTCCGTTATGACTTGTAAAAAAGCGCGTCGATACATAGCGCCTTTACGGCGAAATGGCGGCTTTATCTCATCTTGTACAAAAGAAAAGGATAAACGATCGTCACGACCAAGCACCATTAAACCAAGAGAAGCAACAATTTGACGAGCAAATGTCCATTTAGTATCATCCCCCATGGATTTAGTGGTATCTAGCAAAATGTGTACACGCATCTCTTGTTCATCTAAAAATCTTTTTATAAAGTATTTATCCGTTCTTGCAAATACGTTCCAATCGACCTGCCGTACATCATCACCTAAGTGATATTCACGAAAATCTGAGAAATCGAGTGATGCCCCGAAGCGCTGCGAACGGTGCGAGCCTTTATGCTGCCCTCGCAATTTGGAGGCCGTCGCTAATTGGAAGCGACTAATTTTCGCTAACCAATCTTCAGGCAATATTATTTTTTGCGTCACTTGCTAACACCTTGCTGTACTTTTTCTAAAATAACATCAATCACATCGTCCGCTGTTTTTCCTGAAGCCTCCCCTTCATAATTCAGCAGCATACGATGACGTAATACTGGCTTCGCTACAGATTTAATATCGGCTACAGAAACATGGAAGCGCCCATTCATGAGTGCTCTAGCCTTCGCTAGCTTTATTAAGCTTTGCAAACCACGTGGACCGCTACCATACATCGCATATTGCTTGACCTCGTCAATAGCATCGACTCTTTCAGGATGTGTAGCGACAACTAAGTCCGTTGCAAATTCAAGCATTTCATCAGCAACCAGTATTTCCTTTACCATTTGCTGTGCCTCAATAAGTGCCTCTGTATTCATTATTTTTTGTAGGCCAATTTCCTGAGCACCTGTTGTACGCTTCATAATTTCCATTAGCTCACTTTTCTCAGGATAGGGTACAAGTATTTTACATAGAAAACGGTCCATTTGCGCCTCAGGCAATGGATAAGTTCCCTCCATCTCAATCGGGTTTTGCGTAGCTAGCACAAAAAAGGGCTTAGCCATCCTTTTTGTATCCCCTAAAATCGTAACCGTCTTTTCTCCCATAGCCTCAAGCAATGCACTTTGAGTTTTAGGTGTTGCACGATTTATTTCGTCGGCTAATACCATCTGACTAAAAATCGGACCAGACTGGAATGTAAACTGCTGTTTACCGTCTGCTGTACGTTCAATCATACTTGTTCCGGTTATATCTGCTGGCATAAGATCAGGTGTAAATTGAATACGTGAAAACGATAAATCAAGTACCTCAGAAATTGTACGAATTAACATCGTTTTTCCTAAGCCCGGTAGCCCCTCTAGTAATGCGTGACCATCAGCGAGAACCGCGTACAATGTATAGTCGATTGCTTCCTCTTGACCGACAATAAAGCGATGAATTTCTTCCTTCACCTGCTGCAATTTCATACTCATTTCAACATACTGTTGCTCTGTAAATGCCATTTCTTTTCCTCCTACTGCGACTCTATTGACGTGAAATAAGATTGCACGACGTTTTGTAAATCTTTCGGTAATTGTAATCGTTCCGAGCTCTCAATATAGCTATCCTTATAGGACCCTATTACTTCCTCATATGGGCGGACAGTTCCCTTAGTTATTGGCCCATTTCCTTGCTGCTCTGATACATGTGAGCCATCTCCTAGTGCACCACCGTCCACTGATGTCTCACTAGAGCCTCCAATTCGATTTGGTGTCGTTAATAAAGAACGACTACCCTGGCCCGTTCCTGCCCCTTGTCCTTGACCTTTTCCTTGTCCTTGTCCTTGACCCTGTCCTTGACCTTGACCCTGTCCTTGACCCTGTCCTTGACCTTTTCCTTGACCCTGTCCTTGTCCCTGACTATTGCTAGACTGCTGGGAATTGCTTTGAGAATTACTTTGGCTTTGCTGGCTTGCCTGCCCTTGTTGATTGCTTGACTGTGAATTCCCCGATGGATTTTGGCTCGAATTGGGATTACTTTGCTGACTGTTATTAGCATTATTGGCACTCGCAATAGCATTTTGCAATGTATTGCTTGCTGGTTTTCCAAGCTTGCTCATCGCTGTCTGAGTAGCATTAGCATTTTGTGTTAGCTCTTGCTGCATTTGGGCAAGCTCCTTCAACTGCTCAACATCTTCCTCCGATAAACGATTGCCTTCCGTGGTACCATCCTGGCTAGTCGTTTGCTTGTCTTTTAATTGCTGCTCCTTTAAGGCAAGCTCCTTTTGTTTTTTCACGACTTCACGTAACGCTTCTTCAGCCGTTTCTGCCTCTTTTAACGTATTTTGTAATTCTTTTAGCTGCTCTTTCACGTCTTTTGTTTGAGCCTTTTTCTCAAGCTTGGCAACTTCCTTCTTAACGTCCTCGATAACAGCCTTTTCTTGTTCTACCTCGATGGCTTCCATTTGTGTGGCTGATGGAAACAAATATAAAATTGCCAGTACAACTGTCGACACAAAAATTCCACTTAGTGCCTTTGGACGGAATAAATATTTTTTTCTCGCTTTAAAATTTGCAAAGGATATTTCAGCGTTTTGTACTGCTTTTGTGAGCAGTGATTGGATAAGTGGATCCTTATCATCCTGAAACGATAAGGCTGTCACTAGTTCATTGTGTAAAAAATAATCGTCCAGTCTATGCAATGCTTCCTTTTCTTTAGCACGCTTCCACCACATAAATATGCCTGACGCTAGTACAACCACAAAAAAGACTATTAATGCTGTTTGTCTGTAAAATGGCCATACAAATAATCTGGAGACGAGGACAAGAGAAGCACTCGAAAGCAAAGCAAAAAACAGACCGTATTGTGCAATGGGAATACTTCTTTCAACTGTTAAACTCGTCTTTGCACGTTGAATATATTTTCGTAATTGCTTACGACGCTCCATAAGATTTCCTCCTCATCGGTTACTTTTCATGTTGGCACGTAATTTTTTAATGGCGATTGTTAGGCATAAAACGATAATCAAGATATACGCTATTAAATACGTAATCCAAACAGGTAATTTGACGCCTGAAAGTTCGCTAAGCGCGTCTCCCATTTCTGGTGAAATAAGTGTTAACATCAATGCACCTGGGTTAATGGACGCCCAGAAATATGTCATATAGGAGGTATTCGTGCCTATGGTATTCCCCGACTGATGGAAGGCCATTGTTAAAAAGAAGAAAAATGCCGTAATACCACCTAAGAAGATAATTGAACCATATGTTGCAATCATGGCAACGATTGTTCTTTTGGTAATGGTTGAAAACATTACCCCAATACTACCTATTGCAACTACTGTTACTAGATAAAATAAAAATATTGAAATTAACTGAGATGGTGATACCCCACCAAATAAAAATACTAAACTATATAAAGGTAGCCCTGCGATTAGCATTAATACTAAAAATGCTACTGAAGAGAGAAGTTTACCAATAATGATTTGTGTAGAGCTTTGTGTTGTTGTTAGTAAAATATTTAATGTTTGCTTTTCCCTTTCACTACTAATAGCACCAGCAGTCAAGCTCGGTGTAATAAATAGGACAAGAGCCATCTGTAAAATAGTTAATACAGCAAACATCATAAAGCTTGTATCTGGTCTAAAGAAGCCTCTACCGGTGAATCCAGTAGTTAGTAGAAGAAATCCTGCTATAAAAATACAAAGTACTGCTAAATAAAACATCAATCCTGAGAAACTTTTAAAAGAACGGAAGCGTAACTTCAATTCTTTTACGAGTACCGGATTATAAAATCGTTCCATCATTGATTGTCCGCTCCCTTCGTAATCGCCATAAAGACATCCTCTAAATCTTTTTCCTCTTCACTTAATGCATAGATAGGTAAATTCGCTAGCATTGCCTTTTTTAAGAGTGCTACTTGATCTGCATCTGTTCCCCGATAATTAAAGGCTATTTCTAGGCGATTATCTATTACATCTATCGAGGAGATTAAAGGGTCCTCCTCTAAGAAAGCACGTACCTCATTTACTCGATCTGTAACCTTAATAACAATACGTTTCTCACCTTGTAGCTGGGCCTGGATGGAAGAGACATTGCCATGAGCAATAAGCTTTCCATTATCAATAACGCCAATTTCATCACACATTTCTGCAAGCTCTGGTAGAATATGCGAGGAAATTAATATCGTTTTGCCCATTGATTTTAGATTTCGCAAAATATCTCGCATTTCTACTCGTGCACGTGGATCTAATCCCGAGGCAGGCTCATCCAATATTAATACCTTTGGGTCATGGATAAGAGCTCGTGCTAGGCATAAACGTTGCTTCATCCCACGCGACAATAAATCTACATATTCATAACGTTTACTTGTTAAATTCACAAGTTCAAGTAGCTGTGGAATAAGAACCTTTCGTTCAGCTGCACCTATTCCATAGCTAGCACCATAGAAATCTAGATATTCATCCACCTTTAATTGATCATACACACCAAAGAAATCTGGCATATAGCCAATTTGCTTTCGTACCTCTTTTGGTTCTGTAATGACACTCTTTCCATTAATAAGTGCATCACCAGAAGTTGGAGACAACAGGGTCGCTAATATCGAGAAAGTAGTGGATTTCCCTGCTCCATTAGCACCAACAAATCCAAAAACAACGCCTTCTTCTAATGTTAGATTTAGATGATCTAAAGCTGTAAAGGAGCCATATCTTTTCGTCAAATCACGAATTTCAATCATTATTTTTCGCCACTCCCTTCAGCTCTACATCTGGTAATTTTGTTTGCTCACCTGTTTGATCTGGCCCAAATTTAATCTCCATAAGCAACTCGCCATTTTCATTGAAATACTTTGATATGTTCTCTGTAAACACTTGTTTTGTATCTACTAATGGCTCATAATTTTTCGTTTCATTATTCCAAATCGACAATTGCATACGCTTAACATCCTTATTTGAAACAGTTAGTTCATTTAATGTTTGAACTGAACTCATAAAGTTATCTGGCATTGCAATGGATACCTCATATAAACCATCTGACATATACCAATTATTTAATTGCTCATCTATTTTATCGTAATACGCATTAGCGGATTGAGGATTTACTGAATACGAAAAGTTATTACGTTTCATCGTAAATGGCCCTGATAGCTCTACTTTGCCATCAAACGGCTGAATAAAATAAGAAATAGGTGACATTTTGGCACTTGTTTCAAGCTCCACACCAGCAATGGCTTGTTCAGCCCATGCAGTTATAACAGGTCTCTTATCATTTTCAACTAGTGGCAGTGCTAAAGTTTGCATCCGCTCAATTCGTAGTGGATTTACTTCTTCCTTCTTCGATGGATAATTATAATTGTAGCTCGTAAATGTAGATGGCTTTTGAAGAACAGTCGCCGTAAACTCTTTATCTACTTTAAGAGTTCCATTCGCCTCTATATCGCCCAGCTTAACTTCTTTAATACCAGAGATTAAGGTAATATCCTTTAAAGCAAACGGAAAATTATTTTTAATTGTCCCTGTTAATTTTTCATTTTTTAACGTTATATCGATATCCAGTTTGCCAATATTTTGCGCCGATGTTTTTCCTGCAAAGGACTGAACGGACCAATAGTTTAAATCACGTAAAGTTAAAGTAGAGCCATTTGCATTTTCTTTAATGTAAGATGATTCATGTAAATTTCCACTTGTTCCTGTGAAACCATTATTTCGACGAAGCGCAAATGCACTAGTATCCTTATCTGCATTCACAACAAAATTACCACTTCTGTTTGTTAGTAGGGATTCTACATAATAGCCATTTAAACTACTATCTTCATTCACTTTAAAAAATGCTGATTGCTGAATTTGTGGCTGTACAATTCGATCCTTCGCACCGAAAATGAACAAAACAATCGATAACGCAACTGACATAATTGGAATTATCCACCACGCCTGTTCACGCTTGTCTATTTTCTTTAGGATAAAATATAAAATCGGTCCAATAATTAAAATATATAATATGATAACGATTAACATATAGCTAACAGATACTTCAAAGGATGGGAATATTTCGTTTACATCATTCAGTTCATAAGACAGTCGATCCATTGTTGACTGACCGCGCCCCATCATACCTTGCTGAGAAAGACTTTGAATATCCAGTAATTTTGCTGCTAATGTTGCATAGCCATCCATTGAAGCGAGCGGTTGATCTCCTAATGAAAAGGCAGTTTGAATAATTTCTCCACTACCAATCTTTTTCTTAGATGCTAGAAGGGTATTATTGTCTGTTAATATCGGTGAACTTCCTTCATTTCCAGTAGCTGCAAAAACAGATATCGGTTGTGAAAAAATACCCCCACCTGATATTTTTGATAAGCTATCTGCGGAAACGGTTGTCAATTGCTGTGATAATGTGAGTGGTAAATAATCCTTAAATATGCCGGCTGTTGCATTTACTTGATCACCAGCTCCCACTAACAAAGTACCGCCGTCCTGTACCCATTTAAATAAAGCCTGTTGTTGTTTTTCCGATAGATCAGCGATGGCAATTTCATCGATGACAATAATGTTCGCCATCGCAAAGCCTTGCGCATCTTCAGGTAATGTAAAATTTTTTATTTGCTTTAAATTAAAAACCTCTACATTGTTTTGAGCAGCAAATTGAGACAGGCGTAAAAATGCTGATAAGCGATCACTTTTATCTGTTAGCGTATAAATAAATACAGAAGAGGGATCTAAAAAGTTACCTTGTATTCGTTTTGTTCCTTTATAATCAACTTTTTTCCCCTTTTCAATGCTTCCCTCATAAAAGGCAAATAAATCTGCGTCTGAATAATCAGCTAAACCATCTAAATAAAAATCAAATGTTTTTTCTTCTCCTGCTGCGATATCAATCGGCAATACTAGTGCGGATGCAGCTGCATAGGAGCTAGAAGCATTAATAGCCATATCTCCTGAAAAATCTGCACCATTATTTTTTACGGTTACTTGAAGCGGCACTAGTGATTGATATTTTGCTTTTCCTGTAATTCCTACCTTAGCTTGTACCTCTAACGTTGCAGCTGCTTTTGCCTGCTCCACAGGTAGAAGAAAGCTAATAACAAGCATAAATAGGAATACGAGTGCCGTGATATTCGTTTTTTTCAAAAGCTCAACCCCTTTTTTGTCTATAAATATTAATGGTTACATAATTATACGTTTAAAATTGAATTTTGTTCCATTTCTTATGACATCTTCATGAATATTCATAAACTCTTAAGAATTAAAAAGGCAATCCAGAAAGTAATTTCGCTATTACTCTAGATTGCCTTTATATTTTCTATTTCAAGTAATCAAACAAGCATCGTGCATGATCTTGTACCACTTCGACGAAAGCCTCTACTTGCCGCAATTCAAATGAGGATTCATACCCTATTAACCATGTATCGCGCGTTAAACCAAATTCTTTTTCATTATTTGTAAGAGCTATTTTATTAATACCATCATGATCATTTAAAGTGATGGAGGGTAAAATTGCATAACCAATGCCGTCTAATGCCATTTGTTTACAGATTTCAATTTGATCAACCAAAATTTGTCGTCTAGGATTTGAAGCAAAATGCTGCTGCCACCATTGTTGAATTTCTTGATAATAATTAGAATCACTTTTAAATTGAATAAAAGGTCGCTCTGTAGAAAGTACATCTTCAATTGTTTTTAATTCCTTATCAACTAAATAAAGGGTATCCCGAAAAAGATGAATTTTTTCTCCCTTCCAATCAACCTGTCCACGAACAATCCCCACATGAGCCTCTCCTTCATACAGTGCTTTCACAATTTCAGAGCTCCAGCCTGTCATAAGCGAGATCTTCGCCTCAGGATATTTTGCTACAAAATCCTTCAATATTTTAGGTAGCCAGTTTTGCCCAACAATCGAAGCACAGGCGATTTTCAATGTCCCATTTACTTTTGTTGTCAATGATTGGATTGTTTCAAAAATCTCTTCTTTTTTACTTAGCATTTCTGTAGCATAGCCAATCACTAGCTCTCCAGCAGGTGTTGCCGTCAATCCTTTTTGCGAACGAATAAATAGCTGCGCTCCCCAATCCTTTTCAATCGTTTGCAAACGTTGAGAAAGCGCTGGTTGGGATAAAAATAGACGTTCTGCTGCCTTTCGCATATTGCGTTCCTCAGCTAATACTTTTAAGATTTCAGCTTCTGTTGCCATCAATCAGTAAACCTCCAATACAAGCAAAGAGGGTCTCATGATTTTCATCTGAGTCCCCCTCTTACCCTACTACTCTTTTAGATAAATATATTTTTTCAATTGCTTTAAAATTACACGTCTCGTTAAAATCCCTGCAAATGTACCTTCTTCGTCCACAACACATAAAAAGGCATGATTAATCACTAAATCGAGAGCCCGCTGAAAAGTATCTGTTAACTTTAATACGGCAATATCTTTCTCCATAATTGTATCCACTTTAATATCAGGAAGCTTTTCATATTCAATATGTTCGAGTCCAAGAATGGATTCTGTAATCATTTTCATGCTTAGTAGCCCTTGAAGTCGGTATTTCAAATCTAAAACAGGTATCGACGAATACCCTGTACGTGTAAGTACAAGGAGTGCATGCTCTGCACTATTCCCACTTTGTACATGTGCAACCTTTTCAGATGAAATAATAAAATCACTAATTGGCATTGCTAATAAGTCTTTGCTGTTAGTTGAAATCATGAACTTCTTCTCCTTTACTGTTCTTACTATGAAGAACAGGGTGCTTCCTTTTTATCATATCATAACTTTTCCTTTTATGACCACGACAAGGTAGAGAAGAGTTTTTAAAGAACCACGAATGATTTTAATGTTTTGAACTAAACTAAGTCGTAAGTTGGGGACCTTCATTCAGACATGCATCTGAATGAAGATACCAATTTTAATAGCCTGCCTGACTCCAGTAATAAAAAATCATACCACCTAAAAAAAGTAAAAAAATGAGATAAACCCATACAATAGGATTTAGCATTGTTGCATACTCTTCAACCGTTTCTGAAATCGGTGTATCATTTTCTGACTTTCGTTCAGAGGTCATTTTCGCAATCCTTAATGTTGACACAAAAGAAATAACTGAAATGATTGTAATGGCAATAAGAGCCGGTATTAACCACATACCCATTGGCAAAACTCCTTTCTTTACCCTTAGTATGCGTCAATCCGACTCTTCATTATGCAAATTATTTTGTTTAGAATGGATACTGATTAAGCCATTGTCCACCATCAAGCGTCACACATTCACCATTCATATAGCTAGCTTTAGCAGACAGCATGAATGTTGCCAAGTCAGCAATCTCCTCAGGGGTTCCTGTACGCCCTAACGGTACAGAATCTAATGTACGAGCAGCTGCAGCCTCTGACTCCCAAAGCCTTTCTGCACCACCTGTACGCTCAATTGGACCTGGTGCAATTGCATTCACTCGAATCCCGTACTGTTTTCCCCATTCAACAGCTAGTGTTCTCGTTAAAGATAAGACGCCCGCTTTAGCAGCCGCTGAATGAACAACCCCTGCGCCAGCATTCCATGCATAAGTTGCAACCATATTTAAAATGGATCCTTTTATATTATTCTGAATCCAATACTTACCAACAGCAGAAGAACAGAAAAATGTACCATTTAACACAATATCAACAACAGCCTTCCAGCCATTCGGTGATAAGTCTTCCGCGCGTACGATAAAATTCCCAGCAGCATTATTCACAAGCCCATCAACCTGTCCAAATTTTTCAACAGCAAATGCTAGCATCGCCTCTGCATGCTCTGGAACTCGAACATCCATTTGGAAAGTCTCAATTGAAGTTCCAGCCTCTAAAATAAAGGCCTTTGCCTCTGCTAAACGTTCTTCATTGCGGCCTGTGATAACAACATTCGCTCCTTCGGCAACAAAGTTCTTAGCCATATATAGTCCCATTCCACTTGATCCACCCGTAATAATAATTGTTTTCCCCTGCAACATACCATTTCCCCCTTCACAAAAATGAATGATGATTCATATAAATATTACTATATTTTCTCGTATATGTCATATTAATTCTGCAAATAGTCAGGAAAAATTGATAAACCTTTCTTTTACATAAAAAGAACCATTCAAGACTCTTGAATAGTTCGTCATTCAGCAATTAATTATTTAAAACTCCCTTAATCACTTGATTAACTAAAACTCATAATGATAGGCTATGTTATAAAGTTCTCTTAGCTCATCTTCTGTAGGTATTTTAGGATTATTACCTGGACTTCCACTAGCAATTGCATCAACGGTCATTTTTGGGATAGCCGCATAAAAGGCATCTTCCTCAATTCCCCATTGTTTTAAATTACCGATGCTCATTTTTTTACACATCTCTTTAATAGAAATAATCGCTAAATCTGCAAGCTCTTCCTTCGTTAATAATTTACCATCCTTATTGAAAAATTCGCCGAGGTCTGCAAGTTGATTAATACAGGCATCCTTAGAAAACTCCAAAACTACTGGTAAAAGCATAGCATTGGATATTCCATGAGGTACATGGAATAAAGCTCCAATTGGTCGAGACATTCCATGCACTAAAGCAACAGACGCATTAGAGAACGATAGGCCCGCCTGCAAGGAGCCTAGCGACATGGCCTCCCGAGCATCAATATCATCACCATGTTCATATACCCTAAACAGATTATTGACGATTAATTCCATAGCTGATAATGCTAGCACATTCGAATAGGGATGTGCTAAGCGAGATAAGTAACTCTCAATCGCATGGCTCAAAGCATCAATACCAGTTGCTGCAGTAATAGCAGGGGGAGAGGTAACCGTTAATACGGGATCAACAATCGCAATGGTAGGCATAAAGGCAGGTTGCTTGATCATCATTTTTACATCATTTTGCGTATTTGTAATAACTGTTGCATCCGTTGCCTCAGAGCCAGTGCCTGCTGTTGTTGGGATTGCAATATGAGGGATAGGTGCTTGCTCTGCGATTTTTTGCATTTTTATATAATCGCCTATATAGCCACCATTTGTCGCCACAACGGCAACCGCTTTCCCCGTGTCAATACAGCTTCCAATCCTTGCGCCTTTAAATATGTGCGACATTGGTTGACAAAACCTAAGCTATCCATAATAGGGTCACTTATAATAAGTGCCTTATTTCCCAATTTTTTTGCATACACCCCAACTTCCTCAAAGGCATCTCGTCCATATACAATAGTTGCTGGCGAATGGACAGTAAAGATTGTTTTTGTTTGAATCATTGTTCTCCCTCCCTATGCTATTGTGCTGTATATCCACCATCTAAGATTAGTGCTTGCCCAGTGACACCCTTTGCCATATCACTCGCTAAATAAAGGGCAAGACCTGTAATTTCAGTTACATCGAGTAGACGTTTTTGAGGAACGAGTGGATAAAGCACTTGCTCCAATACTTCGGTTACTTTTATCCCTCTCGTTTTAGCTAAATCCGAAAATTGTTGACGTACTAAATCTGTATCCACATATCCTGGACAAATTGCATTCACTGTTATCCCATTGGTAGCTACCTCTAGCGCTGCTACTTTCGTAAGACCAATCACACCATGCTTTGCTGCATTGTATCCTGCTTTACCTGCAAAGCCAATAACACCATTAATAGAGGCCATATTAATAATACGTCCATAATTATTCTTCTTCATATGTGGTAATGCGTACTTCATAGCTACAAACGGTGCAACTAGCATTACTTTTTGCATGGATTCGAAAATTTCTGTAGTGAAATCCTCTATTAAAGAAACATGTTGAAACCCAGCATTATTCACTAAAATATCTATAGTCTTGAATTTTTTAACAGTAAAATCAATCGCATCGCATATTGCCTGCTCATCTGTCACATCACATGTGAAGGCTGTCAATTGAGGATTTTGTTGGATTGCCTCTTGTAGAAGTTCTGTATTCTTATCAGTAATGACTACATGCGCACGTTGTTCTGCAAATGCCTGCGCGATTGCTAGACCAATGCCACGAGCTGCACCTGTAATAAAGACAGTCTTTTCTTTCAATGTAGCTCCTCCAATTCCTGCTCTAATCATTATTGCTTGGGAACGCAAATGTAGAAGTAGTATGGCCAGTCATCCAACGCTCTGAAATTGTTTTTGTTTTTGTAAAGAAACGTGCCTGATCTGGTCCAAACATATGCCCTTCACCAAAGCGAGAGCCTTTAAATCCAGCAAAATTATGATATCCAACAGGGATTGGAATTGGTACATTTACACCGACCATTCCAACGTCTATTTCTGTTGTAAACTTTCGTGCTGCAAGCCCATCATTCGTAAAAATTGTTACACCATTCCCAAGCTCATGTCGATTAATAAGTTGGATAGCCTCCTCTAAAGAATCAACACGTACAACATTACGAGCTGGTCCAAATATTTCCTGCTCATAAATTTCCATCCCTGGTTTTACATTATCAAGCAATGTTGGCCCAACAAAAAACCCTTCTGATTCTTTTACAATATCAAGGTCTCGCCCATCACAAACTACTGTGGCACCTTCCGCTTCTCCTCGATTAATCGCAGCAATTATTGCCTCCTTTGATTGCTGTGAAATAACTGGACCGAAATCTGTTTCTGGATTTGTATAGGATCCAACCTTTAAGTTAGCAATTTTCTCCCTTAGAATTTCGACAAGTCGATCTGCCGTATCCTTTCCAACAGGCATTATTGTTGAGATAGCCATACAGCGTTGAGAGGCTGCTCCATATGCAGCGCCAATAAAGGCATTCGCAACCTGCTCAAGATCAGCATCTGGCATAACAACCATATTATTTTTACCACCTCCTAGTGCTGTCACTCTTTTTCCGTATTTGGCACCTGTTTCATAGATGTATTTAGCAACTGGTGTTGATCCAACAAAAGAAATTGCCTGTACAGCCGGATTTTCTAATAGTTCATTCACTACATCTTTATCACCATTTACCACAGTCCATATCCCATCAGGTAATCCAGCCTTTTTCCACAGCTCACTGACATATAAGGCAGTCATCGGAACACGTTCGGATGCCTTTAACACAACAGCATTCCCAACAGCAATAGCCATACTTGTTTGTGCTAAAGGCACCATAATTGGAAAGTTAAAAGGTGAAATTGCCGCCACTACACCTAAAGGGTACTTTGCCGAATAAGCATTAATTTGGCCGCCCACATTTACGGAATACTCCCCCTTCATTAGCTGTGGTGCACCGATTGCTAAGTCAACGGACTCTAAACCTCGTGTAATTTCCCCTTTGGCATCTTCCAAAGTTTTTCCGCTTTCTGTACAAATAATTTGCAACAGCTCCTCAATATTTTCTGTAATAAGATTACGGAATCTTAGGACAATTTCAGCACGCTTAGACACCGACGTATCTCGCCATTGCGGAAATGCTACCTGTGCCTTTTCAATAGCCTCACGCGTTTCCTCAGCATTCGCTAGTGGCACCTTAGCAATGACCTTTCCAGTAGTTGGATTGAATACTGAACCAAAACGACCACTTTTCCCATCAATTAGCTCCCCACCAATAAAATGCTTTAATGTTTTAACCTCTTGTACATTTGTCATATTGTTATCCTCCTTTAAAATCCCGCTCATTATTTCAGATTATTTAAAAAATTCAAAAACTAAAAGTGTTAGATTGACTTTTCAATATATTACTTTTTCTACACTATCTTGTTGTTCGTTGGGCACTAGCCAATTCAAACAATTTATCGTAACATGAATAACAAGATATATTAGATGACCAAAGTCATTGACTGCGGTCAATTAAATCATAATCAAATAAATCCCACTTCGTCAATTATAAATTTAATATTTCTGACTTTTTAGACGAAACATATTTTACGGAGGAAATGCAAGAAGCTATGGAATCACTAACTAATAGACAAAAAAAGGCACTGGAAACAAGAGAGAAATTATTAAAAACTTCTTTAGAACTCTTTAATAAACATGGATTTGAGCACGTCTCCATTGATCAAATAACAAAGGCATGTCATGTATCAAAAGGAACATTTTACACGCATTTCCCATCTAAATATGATGTGATTTTAGAAAAATTTAAAGAACTGGATAGTTTTTATAGTACTGTAGAGAAGACCATTAACCATTCCTTACCAGCAAGCGAAAAAATATTAATACTGTATGAAGAGCAAATGAACTATTTAACAAATGTGGTAGGAAAAGATTTACTACGAACAGTATATACTGCTGCGATGACAAATCATGTAGAACAAGAACATTATTTAATCAGTCCACAGCGAAAAATTTTTCAAATTATCAATTCATACATTGCAGAAGGAGTTCAGCAAGGGGAGTTCCGACCTGATTTACAAGTAACACAAATGCAGGCAATCATTCAACGCTGCATGCGAGCAAATGTCTACGATTGGTTAATCCATAATGAAAACTTTGATTTAGCTACTCAAATGGCACAATTCACAGCAATCGTCTTGGATGGAATGAAATTAAAAAACGATTAGTCATCACATCTCTGTCATAGAAAGCTCAGGCGTCTCTGGACTTCAGTTTCGCTTGAGCTTTATTTTTACTAAATTGATGGTTTACCCCATTTTACAGTTCTGTTTCGGTATCTTTTCGCTCGGCTTGTCCTCTTTCCTGCTCAGCCTCAGTACTTTTTCGCTCGACTTGACGCTTTTCTGCTCCGCTTTCATCTCTTTTCGCTCGGCTTGCTCGCTTTTCTGCTCCGCTAAATACCTTTTCGCTCGGCTTGCTCTCTTTCCTGCTCCGCTAAATACCTTTTCGCTCGGCTTGCCCTCTTTCCTGCTCCGCTCCGATACCTTTTCGCTCGGCTTGCTCGCTTTTCTGCTCCGCTTCGGTACCTTTTCGCTCGGCTTGTCCTCTTTCCTGCTCCGCTCCGATACCTTTCCGCTCGGCTTGCCCTCTTTCCTGCTCCGCTTCGGTACCTTTTCGCTCGGCTTGTCCTCTTTCCTGCTCCGCTCCGATACCTTTCCGCTCGGCTTGCCCTCTTTCCTGCTCCGTCTCGATACCTTTTCGCTCGGCTTGCTCCTTTTCTGCTCCGCCTCAATACCTTTTTTCTCAACTTGACCTCTTTCCTGCCCCCACCCCACCCTTTTTTACCCAATCCACACATTTTTTGCTTGTTTTTCACCTTTTTCCCTTGGCTCCCACTTTTTTATGAGTTCATCCCTACCAACATCTCTGCTTCCCTTAACCTAAAAAAAGTAGCACTTCACAATTCATGAAGTGCTACTTAATGACAATTATTAGCTTACAAAATATTGTTCAACTATGGTTTCTACAGGTAAAGGCTTGTTATATAAATAGCCTTGCCCCTTTTGACATCGATGGCGCTTGAGGAAATCGACTTGAGATGGTTCCTCGATTCCTTCTGCGATGACCTCTAAGCCCAAATTATGAGACATTGAAATAATAGCCTTGATAATGGCCTCGTTCTTATCATCCTTGGCAATGTCAGCAATAAATGATTGATCAATCTTTATAATATCAATCGGATAGCGCTTTAAATAACTCAAAGAGGAATAGCCAGTACCAAAATCATCCACCGATACATAGACACCTAATTGCTTTAATTCGGTTAATATAGAAAATGTTTCATGAACATTGGTCATGGAGCTTTCCGTAATTTCTACTTCGAGTAATTTAGGTGGGACACTATATTTTTTCAGGGCTGCCTCAATTTTTCGTGCAAAATTTTCTTTTCTAAATTGCTTTGGTGAAATATTCACGGCAATTCGTACAGGACGATAGCCTTTCATTTGCCACTCTTTTTGATAGCGACATACCTCATCAATTATCCAATCGCCAATTTCAATGATTAAGCCTGATGCCTCTGCAATAGGTATAAATTGCGCAGGTGATACAAAGCCAAATTTACGATTATTCCATCGTAACAATGCCTCAAAACTATTGATACTATTATTCGTTAAATCCATTTGCGGCTGTAAATGAATACTTAGCTCATTAAATTCAATAGCACGTCTTAAGTGTGCCTCCATTAATGCCTCATTAGGAAAAACAGTGATCATATCTTCTCGATAGTAGCGATAGTGTGAACGTCCATGTTCCTTTACAGAAAATAACGCTTTATCCGCTTTACGCACTAGCGTCTCTAAGTCCTTGCCATCCGCAGGGCTAAGAGAAATACCAATCGATACACTAATAAAATATTCCTGCCCATCAATCATAAACGGCTGTTTGAGAGCATCTAATATAGCATTTGCTGTTTTTTCTATTTTATTGATGGTTGCATCTTTTAGAACAAATATGAATTCATCACTGTTATAACGATAAAGAGAGCACTTTGAGTAGCACAGTTCACGAAGTCTATGACTAAACATGCGCATCAGCTCATCTCCCTTACTTTCACCAAGGGATTCATTAAATTTTTTAAAGCGATCAATATCCACTAAAATAAGTGCTGCTTGTTTACTTTCATGTTTTTTATCATTTAAATGATGAAGCCAATGCTCTTTAAATGCTTTACGGTTCCAAATACCTGTCAGTTCATCCATTAAGGCTAAATAATAAAAGGATTCTTGATCATTCATAAAGCTATTGGCATCTTTTACAAATAAATGGACACCAATAATTTCACCATTAAAGTAGGTTGGATGAGTCTTTAAGTAAAAAGGTTCATGACTAAGCAATTGGTCTTTAAACAAACATTTAGGCATACCAAAAGCAGAACCCTCAATAGTTTTTCCAAATAATAATTTGAATTCATCGCTATACTTACTATCTAATAATGAAAAAATATTTCGTCCTATCAGGTTGTGATGTCCACTTGATAATAAAGTAGTGGCGGCAAAGTTTTGATGTATAATACGACCTTGAACATCAGTTGTTAACACAGGACTTACATATTGTTCCACAAATTGTAAATAAGGTGCCACATCATTATGTGTCTCTCGTAAAATAACTGCAACAACTGATTTTTCTAGATGCTGTACATTGGCTATTAATGTTTTTACTTTGTTCCCTGTACAAATCTCTAGCTTATGATCCGTATTTAGTTCTTGCTGTAATATTTTTATTACTTGTAGCCAACATTCCTCTGGAAAAAAATTCTCGGCTTTGGTGGCATCCACATCCTGTAGCTCAATTAATGATGGTAGTTTATCGTTAAAATTAACGATTTCAAATGCTTTTGTATCAACTTTTCTTAAACATACAACTGCATCAAATGGATTAAGCTGTATGACTTGGTGATAGTCTGCAAATGGCGCTACACTCTCTTTATATTTTTCCATTATATCCCTCACTAAGTAGCGTGTTTGCTTTATTCTTCGTCTAGCGTAGGCTTTAGTGCATCCTTTAAGAACATTTCTTGACTATTAATAGGATCTTCACTTCGATCAAACTCTTTGTAATGATATTTGCCATTAGAATCTTGAATACGTGCTTTGGCAGTATCCTCAAGTTGTGTATTCATGATGTTAATAATACGAGCTTTTGCTTCACTTGCATATACAGGGAATAAAATTTCTACACGTTTAATCATATTGCGTGTCATCATATCCGCTGAAGATAAATAGACTTTGTTTTCCCCATTATGATGGAACCAATAAATACGGGAATGTTCAAGGAAACGGCCAACAATACTCGTTACAGTGATATTGTCACTAATGCCAGGAATTCCAGGTCTAATACAACAAATGCCACGAATAATTAGCTCCACTTTGACACCTGCAATGGACGCCTCATATAGCTTCATCATTAAATCTTTATCTGTGAGTGAATTCATTTTTGCACGAATAAAACCATTTCCATACTTCTTATGACAGGCTATTTCCTCATCCATTAATCGTATAAATTCATCTCGAATATCAAACGGTGCCACAACTAAATGATTAAAAGTAGGCTTCTCTGTATAGCCGCTTAAATAATTAAAGAAGTTAGTAGCATCAATACCAAATTCCTTATCTGTCGTTATTATGCCCATATCTGTATAAATTTTTGCAGTAGCATCGTTATAATTTCCTGTACCTAAATGGACAAAGCGTTCAATTTTTCCGTTACGGCGACTCACAACAAGCGTTATTTTAGAATGTGTTTTTAAATTATTCATACCATAAATAACGAGACAGCCAGCTTGCTCCAGTTGCTTTGCCCAATGCACATTATTTTCCTCATCAAAACGAGCCTTTAATTCAACTAAAACCGTTACCTGCTTGCCGTTTTCAGCTGCGAGCTTTAATGCCTGTATAATTGGAGAATTTCCACTTACTCGATACAATGTTTGTTTAATAGCCAATACATTCGGATTCATTGCCGCCTCTGAGATAAAATCAACAATAGGTGCAAAGGATTCATATGGATGGTGGAAAAAGATATCCTGCTGCAATGCCTTTTCAAAAATATTTTCATCAGATTGTAGATCTAAAGGAGGCTGCGGGATAAAACTCTCATATTCCAGATGCTCTCTACCAACTGCTATGCCCTTTACAAAGGAAAACATAAATGTTAAATCTAATGGTCCGTCAATATGAAAGACATCTGATTCCTCTATTTCAAATTCATCTAGCAGATAATTGAGAACTTCTTCATTCATTTCACCCTCACGTACTTCTAGGCGACTTCCAACGCCCCATTTACGCTTTTTCAGCTCTTTCTCAATTTCAACCAGTAAATCCCTTGCCCCTTCTTCATGAATGGTTAAATCAGCATTACGTGTTAAACGGAAAGCCTGTGCTGATTTAACACTATAGCCATAAAAGAGCTTCTCTATATGGGCTACTATCACGTCTTCTAAAAGAACAACTACTGATTCTCCTTCTGCTGAAGGAACTTTAATATAACGATCTAATACAGATGGTACCTGTACAATCGCGACTTTTTCGCGACTTTCTAGATCTGTCTCATCTTGCTCCAATAATACAAGTAAATTTAATGTTTTACCAAGCAATGTTGGGAAAGGACGATAGGCATCTACTGCAACAGGTGTCAGCACAGGGAAGATTGTTTCTGCAAACATTTCATTGATGAATGCTTTTTGTGTACTATTTAAATCTTTGATGTCTGCAATATGTACATTGTGTTGGGGTAATAAATCATAGATTAAATGTCTGTATACCTCCGTTTGGCGACGCACTAATGCTTGAGTACGCTCTGCAATTTTAGCAAGTTGCTCTTTCGGTGTTAAACCAGACTTATTTTCAGCCTTATGGAATCCTGCACGTACCTGATCCTGCAAACCTGCTACACGAACCATAAAAAACTCGTCTAAATTTGAGCTAAAAATGGCTAAAAATTTTAGACGTTCTAGCAGAGGGTTATTAACATCCTCTGCCTCCTCTAAAACTCGTTCATTGAAGGCAAGCCAGCTTAATTCACGATTATTATAATATTGAGGCTTGGCAATTTCCTCTAATAATCGACTTTGTGTTTCTGAAACTTCCTCCTCTAGCTGATTATTCGTCAATTCAGTTGTCATCATTAATCAACCCTTCTTCAATAAAGTTTATTTTTATTGGTATCTTTAATGCACGTTCAAGATGTTTTTTATGTCGATTTGCTTGATATTTTTCGGCAGCAGCATGATTTTTTACGTATATACCAAGCTGTACATAATCCTCTTCATTGTGCATTTCAATAGCATGTACAATTCTTCTTTTAGAGACATTCAAAGCATAAATAAATTTTAAAAGTGCACCAAAGTCTCGTATTTTCCGGTATTCCTCACGTCCCAGCCAGTCCTCAAATGGAGCTGCAAATCGCTGATAATAATCTCGATTTTTATAAGAAGCAAGAAGTGCTAATTTTACGCGTTCCTTGTGATTTAATCCGTCTATAGTTTGGTTTGCTAGTAAATAAAAAGTATGCTGACTTGCAGAGCTTAACTCAATATATTCGCCAATATTGAATACTTTCGCCGCTTTCGTCAATAATTGCAAATCTTTTGGATTATATTGCAAATATTTTAAATGGCAGCACTCACGATATAATTGATCAGCTAAATGCATTAAATAGTCGACCTCGTCTTCTGTTCGACCATACTGACGAGCTAATCTTCTAGCGTTTCCCTCAAATACATTGTATTTATCATAAGCACTTGGGTCCGTCTGTAAAATTCGTTGAATAGTAAGCCCCTCACGTAAGCCCTTTTTCGTTAGTTGGAACACTTCACTTCCAGCTACCTCCATTAGAACGCGAAAAACTTCCAAAGCTGGAACTATAATATCTGCTCGATCCGCTGAAAGCCCATCTAATTGCTTCAAATCATGGAAGCTCAATTCTCCTAAAAATTCACTAAGGTCATCTAAATTTTCCTTTGACATTTCATAGCCATGGACACTTGCAATTGGATAGTCGCATTTTTGTTGATGAATTTGAGCAATATTTCGTGCACTTCCACCAATAGCGATAATCGGTAATCCAACGTTTTGAATCCATGGAAGTGCTTTAAATTGCTCTTTGATAAATGCAATGAGCTCCTTTTTTTCACTGCTATTAATGATGTCACCTTTAACAAAGCGCTGCTTTAAAGACACTGTACCGAATGGGAAACTGTAAGATTTCTGAAGTTCTTTGTTTTCGAATAGTGTAATTTCAGTACTTCCACCGCCAATGTCAATAGTTACAGCAGATTTAGTACCCATTGAATGGGCTACAGCAACAAAGCCAAAATAAGCCTCTTCTTCCTCAGATAAAAGGTCTATTTGTATACCTGTTATTGCCTTCATTCGGTCAATAATTTCAGCTCTGTTCGTAGCTTGGCGTATAGCAGCTGTTGCAGCAGCTTTAACATCAGTTACTTCAAAATCGTCAAGCATTGCTTTAAACGTTAATAACGTTTCGGTCAATACTTGTATGCCTTCTTCAGACATTTCTCCAGAGGGTTGTAAATAGGTACGTAAACGTGCAACTGTTTTAATATTCCCAAGTTCACGAAGTCCCTCTTCTTTATCGTATAGATACAGTACTAATCGAATGGTGTTAGAACCAATATCGATAATTGCCGTTTTTAATTCATTCAAATAATCACTTCCTTAAATGCCTACATGCATATGCACAGTCTTATTTTGTTTTTGGCACATTTATCTATACAAAAAAGTCGGACTCCTTTACGGGCATCCGACTTTCTTTCAGTTATTAATGATACGTTCAGGATACCCATTATTAATATTGTGAAGTACCTTTTTACTCTATCCAATATTGACAGTAAATCTATAAAATCAACTGGTCTACACGTAAAATAAGCTCAGCAATTTCAGGTTTACTGATTTGATCCTCCGCGCCTACTTTATCACCTTTATGTCGAAGATCATCTGTAATTAAGCTTGAGAAGATAATGACAGGGAGCTTTTTAAGATCCGGATGTTCCTTGATTTTTCGTGTTAAATGATGCCCATCCATTTGTGGCATTTCAATATCAGTCACCACTAATTGAACATGCTCTGATACATCGCTTCCACCTTTGACAATGGATTCTAAGTATTCATAGGCATCACGACCATTTTCGAAAAATTCGACATTAACATAGCCTGCTTCGCTCATCGTATCAAATAATAGCTTCCGTAATAATGGTGAGTCTTCCGCAATCAAAATACGTTTTTCAGAGCGCTCACGTTGACCAAGCTTTTTAACAGATTCTACACTAATACCTGAATCTGGATTAATGTCCACCATAATTTTTTCGAAATCTAGTAACAGAATCATCTGCTCATTTTGTTTAATAACACCAATTACTTGTGAGGTACCTCCTTGATACATATCTGAAGGTTTCTCAATTTGATTCCATGAAATTCGATGAATCTGTGTAACATTATCAACATGGAATACAACGCGTTGTTTATTAAATTCTGCAACTATATATTTTTGTTGAGGATTGCGCTCTGAATGTTGAATCCCTAAAACACGAAGCATATCAACTACTGGTAATACCTCTCCTCGTAATTGAATAATCCCCTCTACATGCGGGTGCGCGTGTGGAATAAATGTTACTGGAATCGGTTGAATAATTTCTTTTACTTTAATAACGTTAATACCAAATTTATTGTTAGCCACTTCGAATTCAACGATTTCTAGCTCATTTGTGCCACTTTCTAATAATATACCTTTTTGTTCCAAAGCAACCCCGCTCCTTTCTGTTCAACTTCTTTTTATAATTCAATTGTATCATAGGCAATACATTTCTCCTACTTGCTATTTCCATTTTTATCATGAACTTTTAAATGTACAAATAGACCGATTACCGTCATTACAATTAATGTGGAAAGTGCCACCCTACTTGCTAATGTTCCATAATCTTTCATCCATAATGTAACTGTCCCGTAGACTGCTGGTCCAATGATGGAGGATACTTTACCTGAAAATGCAAACAACCCAAAAAATTGTCCACGTTTTTCATCTGGAGAAAGTTCAATGATATAGGTTCTCGAGGTCACCCACATTGAGCCTAAAGATATACCAAACATACTACCAGCAATCCAGAACATCCATTGTGCAGTAGCAAAGACAGCAAATGCTAAAGCGACAATCATTAATATCGCAACTAAAGTGATGGCACGCTTTGCTCCGATTGCCTTTGTAATATAACCAAACGCAAGTGAGCCAATAATTGTTGAAACAGTCGATACTAAATATAGAACGATAAACTGACCTGATGTAAAGCCGACAATTGTTGTGGCATAAACAGCCATCATAGCAATCGTTGTGGCAATAGCATCATTTAAAAAGAAATAAGCAATCATAAAGGTGAAAATTGCCTTATATTGCTTCATATCCTTAAAGGTCTGAATAATTTCCCTATAGCCTTCTAGGAACTTTATAGACTTCCGCTGAGATTTTGGAAACGGTGTATCTTTATTAATAAAAAATAAAGGCAATGAAAATAATAAATACAAAATTGCGGTTGGAATAAATGCTCGATGAAAATCACTGTTTCCTACATACAAATAAACGAGTAAGCCGAAAATTGTCCCCAAATAACCAATTGCTACACCATAGCCAGAAATAAGAGGCATCTCCTCTTTTGTTCCTAAATCTGCCATCATTGAATCATAGAATACTAGACTAGAATTAAAGAAAAATTTTGCAATGACAAAACTAGCTACAACTAAAAATAAACTTAGTGACACACCTGAAAAATTCGTGGTCGTCTGTAGATTCGCAAAGATCCCCATCATAAAGGTAAAGAATATAGAAATGGATGCAAACCATACGATAAATCTCTTCTTATAGCCTGTATTATCAACCCATACGCCAAACAATGGTGAAAACACAACAAGTAAAAAGCTTGCAATGGCATTTGCATAAGAAATAAATGTACTTGCAACTTGCTGCATAACTTCATTTGTTCCTAAAACCTCATCCATATAAAACGGGAAAAATATTGTATTAATATTTGAAGAAAAAATTGTATTTGCAAAATCATAAAATGCCCATGAAAGTATTGGCAGCGATAAATAAAGTGCAAATTGACTTCTATGTTGTGTGTCTACTGCTGAGCCCCTCTTCATAAACCCCCTCCTCCTATTCTCTATAATATTAAATTAATTTCTCTCTGTAATAAAAAATACCTTTTGTTTAAAAAAAAATAATATTATTTACAAATTATTATCGACTAGCAAAAAGAATATCCAAGCCCCCTCGCTTGGATATTCACTCCACTATTCCTTGATATTTACCCACATGGAAGACCATTCTTCAATTGCCTGAAGAACTGGCGCAAGTGCATGCCCTTTTGCTGTTAGCTCATATTCAATCACTACTGGGGTTGAAGGAATAACTGTCCGTGTGACAATTTGTTCAATCTCTAATTCCTTTAATCTTTCTGTTAACACTCTGCTGCTGATTCCTAGTTGATTTTTGATAGCTGAGAACCTTTTAGGACCTTCTAATAACTGATAAATAAGCAAGGTGTTCCAGCGATGATTCAATATGGTTAGCGCCCTTTCAAAGCGTGGACAAATTTTTTTTTGCTCCAATCTACCTGCCTCCATCGTCATTTTTTCTTATTTAATAGTATATCATTTTTTCAAAAGCAGTTTTAAAAAATAAAACTTAGTTACTTGACAAAAGTCGTTTTTAAAAATAAACTAAGTTACGAAATGTAAGCGAAAGGAGATCATTAAAAATGCAAAATATTGGATCAACTATTTTACGTGTCGTACTTGGCATTATTTTTGCAGTTCATGGATATCAAAAATTTCAGGGTGGTATTAGCTTTACAGCTGATTATTTTAGTTCCCTTGGAATCCCCGGCTTTATGGCTTATGTTGTAGCTATCATCGAATTAGTAGGTGGTGCTGCGATCATTTTAGGCTTGGGTACAAGACTTTTTGGGGCTTTATTGACTGCAACAATGGTAGTTGCTATTTTTACAGCGAAGCTTAGTGTTGGTTTTATCGGAGAGAATGGATTGGCAGGCTATGAATTAGACCTAGCTTTAGGTGCCATTGCTTTATACTTTGCCCTTGCTGGAGCATCTAGCTACTCTTTAGATGCGAAACTTTTCAAAAAAGAGTAATGTTTTCCGCAGCTCTCTATTTTCTGTGTGGTAGTGAGCAGCTTTAGAAAAAGAAAACCCGAAGTACCAATACTTCGGGTTTTCTCATAGTGTTGAAAAACTAAATAGTCAAGGGACTCTATGTGAATATTTAGCCAAAATAAAGGTGATTTCCGTTCCAGGCTACTCGCTTTCCAGTGGGCGAGCGACGAGCCGCTTCCTGCGCTGACGCTCCGTGCAGGGTCTCGTCTGTCTCGCTATGATCTGACCCCAAAAATTTGAACTTTTTAAGAAACCTTTCGAAACTCAACTGGACTTTTTCCATTGAGTTTTATTTTTATCCGTTCATGATTGTAATAATAGATATAGTCTGCTAACGCTTTTTTGAATTCTTCATAGTTTTTAAACGTAGTGGTATACAGAAATTCTGATTTCATTATGCCAAAAAAGCTTTCTATCACGGCATTATCTAAACAATTTCCTTTCCGTGACATACTTTGCTTGATTTCATAAGTTGCTAATAACTCTTGAAAACGCGGTATTTGATATAACCATCCTTGATCAGAATGAATGATTAAGTCATTCTTTTCCAGTAACTTTGTATACGTAAACGCCTTTTTAAAAGACTGTTGAACTAACTCAAAATTAGGTGACTTCGATACCTCATATCCAACAATTTCTCGACTGAATAAATCTAATACAGCTGAAATATAGATTTTTTGGCCATTCATTTTAAATTCAGTTACATCGGTTACCCATTTCTGATTTGGTTCAGTGGCTTCAAAATCGCGCTGAATTAGATTCTCTGCGACATAGCCCACTGTCCCTTTATACGAGCGGTATTTTTTAGGGCGTACCGTCCCTTTTAGGCCCAATTCCTGCATCAATCGTTGAACCGTTTTATGATTGATGAAAAATCCTTCATTACGGAGGGCTAAACAAATACGACGATAACCATAACGCCCCTTATGATGATGAAAAAGCGTCTGGATTCGTTCTTTGATCTCTTGATATTTATCTGGTTTTGTCCATTTTTGAAGGTGATAATAATACGTACTTTTCTTTAGTTTTGCCACCTTTAATAGAGCTTGAAGAGGAAAATCCAGCCTTAGCTCATATACAGCTCTTACTTTTTCTTTGGTTTGAATGCATCCTTTTCTTGAGCTAAGGCTTTCAACTTTTTTAAATAGGCATTTTCCATACGTAAATATTCAATTTCTTCTTTTAACTCATCCATCGTTTTCTCATTTAAATCGGTCGCAGGGGTATGTTTTTTTGGCATCGATTGGCACTCCTTTTCTACTTGATAGAGCACCTCTCCAGCCTTTGACATCCATTGTTTTTTCCATCTTCGAACGGTTTCACGAGAAGGAATATTAAACTTCGCAGCGGTCTGTAAGAGCGAATCGCCCGTCTCTATCAGGTGTTGAATTACTTTTATTTTAAAAGAATCTTCATAATTCGTGTACCCCTGAGGACGAATAATTCCTTCGATGCCATGATATCGATATAATTCAATCCATAATCGAATGTAATGTCGGTCAATCTGTAATCTTTTTGCAATCTGATACGTACTTTCATCTTCTTCAAAGTAAGCAATAACAGCGGCTAATTTTTGTTCATCAGAAATCACTAACTGCACCCCCTTATATTAGATTTTTTAAGTCCAATATTTTGGGTGCAGTTCACTATCCCACGGGAGTCGAGTAGCCTTGCACTCCAATCTGCAATAGTGTAGAACTTTAAATATTTTCTTCCTTCAAAAGTAAAGTAAAAGCATATTACTCACCATTATTAAATGGATAGAATAGTAGTAAAATTCTATAGCTGTCAACCTACATTTTGTCCATAAAACTACTTTATAACTAAACATAGAGCCACTTATTACTGTCGCACTGCTTTCGAATAGAAAAATGTAATCAGCTTCTTTTTTGCGAAAAATAGTGATGGTTAAGACTTCAATTTATCACTATACATTTATGTGAAATGCCAATGAAAATACTATGAGCAATGGTTGATTGGAGTGTAGAATGAGTGACTCCTTGGGGATCACAGCGTCACAGATGAGACCCTGGAGCGAGCAATCGCGAGTGAAGCGGCTCATCGGACGCCCCCAGGAAAGCACTCAGTCGGAACGGAGATCAACCCCTCGTTTTGAAAAAGGGCTATACTTTTTGATTTGTCACCTTGATTTCCTTGACATAATAGTATTTCAACAACATGAGAAAACCCGAAGTACCTATACTTCGGGTTTTCTATAATATTACTAATAAGCTTTTAAAAGTGCCTGCGTACCATACTCACCATAGCCCTCTTCAATAAGCTTCTCATACATTTCATAAGCAAGTGTTAAACCTGGTAACAATATCCCCATTTTTTTAGATTCATCTAAAGCAATTTTCATGTCCTTGATAAAATGTTTAATATAAAAACCAGGGGCGTAATCATCATTAATCATGCGAGGTGCTAAATTACTTAAAGACCAGGATCCAGCAGCACCAGAAGCAATCGATTGTAATACTGTTGGTAAATCAAGTCCAGCTTTTAAACCATAAGCTAATGATTCACATACACCAATCATCCCAGAAGCAATAACAATCTGATTACACATTTTAGCATGCTGTCCTGCACCTGCTTCACCTTGATAAACAATATTCTCACCAAAATGTTTCATAACTGCTAATACTTTATCAAATGTAGCCTTGCTGCCGCCAACCATAATGGATAATGTACCATTTTGGGCACCAATATCCCCCCCAGAAACAGGTGCATCTAACGCTTCTACCCCAAGCGTTTGAGCATGAGTAAAAATTTGCTTTGCTAATGTCGGCTCTGAAGTAGTCATATCAATCAAGATATTGCCTGTTTCAGCAGATTGAAATAATCCATTGTCTCCAAAATATACTTCCTCTACATCTGAAGGGTATCCAACCATTGTGAAAGCTAAATCCTTATTTTTAAATGCCTCTGCTGGAGAGCTAGCCCAAGTTGCACCTAATGCTACAAGTGGTTCAGCTTTTTCTTTAGTTCTAGTATAAACCGTTACTTCATGACCATTGTGTAATAAATGCTTAACAATACTAGCGCCCATAACGCCTGTACCAATAAATGCAATACGTTCTTTTCCCATATGTAGTGACTCCTTCTTATTCCATGCTAGCCATCAATTGAAAATGAATGATTAACACTAATTGTTGTCTTTTCAGTGTAGTGGAATAAGTGCAATAATTCAAACTCTTCTTATGACTTATACTAAAATGTCATGGTTAAAAAATTATACGAATAAACAAAAAAGAGAGCAAGTGATGGGGTATCACTGCTCTAAAGGGGGAAATGAGAATGTTGCTGTGTTCAATTTAAGTATTCCCCGTTAAATGTTTTTTAAACATCTTTTTTTAAGTTTATACTCTGAATACTGGAACATTCTTTTATTCTTCTTGATCTTCTTCTTCCTCAAATGCTGTCTGTCTATAATAAGTGTTCATTAACTGATCTAATCTGCGACTCAGTTGAATGGTTTTTGCGTTTTGTAACCCGTTTTCTACACCTGAGCGAATCATCATCTCACGAGTTTGTTCCATTTGTTTCAAGAGTAGATTGACCATTCATACAACCCTCCACATACAAATAATCATACCATTATTATACATTTATATTTCATTTCTTACAGCATTAACTTCCGACAATGTTCGACAAATTAACTTCTAGGAATTTCCTGATAAGTGTAAATCACTAGCCCATTTTGTTTGGCCTCACCACGAAAATGTTTGAATAAAGGGTGTTTTACCAGTACTTCTCGGAATTCATAAAATTGTTCCTTATCAATTTCTATACTGTTAATTTCCCCATTTTGTAATTGTTTAAGCATATTTTCGTATTTATCCATTTATTCTATTCCTTTCTTCTAAATCATTTTGTGTAATAAATTATGAATTATTCAAAAAAAGCTTTACGTTTCCCTTTTTTTAATGCAAACTGTATATTATTAGTCGATGAAGGAGCTGACTGTCTGTGAAAATAGCTGAAGTTGGAAATATTATCGAGTTTAAAAATGGTCTGCAAGGTATTGTTGAAAAGGTAAATGAAAATTCGGTAATTGTAGATTTAACATACATGGAGAATTTCGATTCTCTAGAGATCGAAGAGAAAACAGTTGTTAACCATAAACGATACAAAATTTTATATACTAATGAAGCTTAATAGTCTGAATAGTCCCTATTTGTCTTTATAGATGATATGGGACTTTTTTTTTGATAAAATTAAAGCATGGAGGTCGAATTATGCTTACAAATTCGAAACAAACAATATTATTTCTCCTTTCTTTATTATTCGTTTATGGCATGCTAGCTTTTACCTTTGCTAATCAAGCAGTATTTTGGTACTTGTATGCATTTATTTTGCTTGTATGTATTGCAATCTCCATTTTAGCCGGTAAAATCGAAGATCAATTACCTACATGGCAATTCCTACTCTTTGGTATTGGATACGGTACAATCACATATGGTATCATTCGCTTTGGTTATTGGCTTGCACCATACATCAATGATTCGTTAGTACAATCTGTTCAAAAATTTTTAACAAACTATGGACCACAAAATATTTGGCACTATATTTTACTTGTATTCATTATAGCTATTGGTGAAGAACTATTTTGGCGCGGATATGTTCAACAACAGTTAAAACGCTTTATGCGTCCTGCTGTAGCAGTTATTGTAACAGCTATTTTATGTGCCATCTCCATTGCCTTAAGCGGTTTTATGCTTGGTATGGTTGCCGCACTCATAGCTAGCCTCATATGGGGCTTTTTATATGAATGGCGTAAAAGTATGCCACTTGTTATTGTAGCCCATGTAGTTTTTGTACTATTATTATTTTTAGTGTTACCTTTAACATCATAACATTAAAAATTGGAAACATTTTATCTTTACCAACGTTTAATTTAGAAAAGGAGGGCATTTCATGCAAAAAAAATTATTCTCATTACTTGCATTATTACTAACAGCCGTTTTATTTGTAGGATGTAATACTACTGACAAATCAGAGAGTTCAGGTGCTCAAAATAATGAGCCATCAAATACTTCCAATGAACAAAAACCATCTGAGGATAACACTGCAGGTGAAGGGCAAGAAACGCCTACATCAAATGATTCAAACGCAGATACTTCTACTAGTCCACAACAAGAGGTTAAATACGTCCAAAAAGGTGTAGATAAAACTGAAAAGGCAAGTGAATCTAAAAGCGTTGAACAAGGCTATAAAATGCAGCAGCTACCAGGATTCACACTTACTCAAGAAGAACCAGGTAAAGATATGCTAGTCTCAAATGAAAATGATGAAGTATTTATGCGTATTGAAACTGTAGATGCTTCTCAGGCAAACTTTAATGATGTTAAAACTTCTTTGCAAGATCATATGAATGCTGTCGGGGAAACAGTAGCATTAACATCTGAGGAACTTTCAGCATTTAAGAATGTAACAAATATCGAAGGCTATGTGGTTGATTTCGATACAGAAAAAGTAGTTGGGGTTGTTTTTGAAAAAGATGGCTTAATTACAAAACTAATAATCCATGATAATGATGAATTAGACTTAACAGATGCTATGCTTAATATGGCGGCAACAATTTCAAAACAATAAATATTAAAATAAGACTGTAGACGAACTAAAAAGTTGCCTACAGTCTTTTTGTTCATAAAAACATCCCAAAGCAATAAAGAACTAAAAAATTCACTTTTTATCTTTTTTAAAACTAAAAAAATCGATTTGCACCGCATTTTTTACGGCAAATCGACTTTTTCAGTGCCCTTAACAATCGGGTACTTCTTAATAAGATAAATCTTTAATGGACAGCCCTAATTTTTTCAACAAATTGATGGCTTGATCTTTTTCCTCCACAGATAACACACTCACTAGCTCATGCAAATGACGCTCATGCTTTGGAAATAACTCACTCATAAACGCCTCACCCTTCTCAGTAATTTCTGCATAGGTAACACGGCGATCTGCTGGACAAGAGACACGTAATAAATATCCTCTTTTTTCAAGCTTGTCAATGACATACGTAATAGACCCACTGGCTAGCAAAATTTTATTGCCAATTTGCTGTAAAGGTTGTCTTCCTTTATGATAAAGAAGCTCTAATACAGCAAATTCAGTAGGATTTAATCCATTCTCTTGAAAGAATGAATGAGTTGTCTCATTAATCGCTTTATGTGCACGTGATAATACAATATATAATTTTAAAGATTGCTTTAAATCTTCTGACGTCATATCCTTTTCCTCTCAATTCGCTCTTTATACATGCCATTATAGCGATTTTAGAAAAGCATTGTCAAAAGCAATATCTAAATTCGTGCATTTTAAAGCATTTATGCAACCATTTATACTTTCCTTATGTTACTAAATAAGCGGAGTCCTTCGACGATACATCCACTGCATCCATTTGATTAAATGTGTAAATAGGGAATTGCAGGTGGAAGCATGTCCCCTTCTGTAATTCACTATTCACACCAATTAACCCTTCATGCTCTTCTATCACTTTTTTCACGAAAGCAAGGCCTAGTCCTGTCCCTGTTGATTTAGTCGTGTAAAAAGGCTGGAATAAGTTTTGAAGGGTACTGCTATCCATACCGTTGCCTTCATCTTTAATCATTAGTTCAACCATCGTGCAGTCAATGACATTCATTTCTATCGTGATTGTTCCACCATTATTCATGGACTCCATCGCATTTTTGATGAGATTCATGAAAACTTGCTTTAAACGATTTTCATTACCACCAATATAAGCTGCTTGATTAGTAGAAGAAATATATTGAATCATAATATTTTTCATCAAAGCATCCGGAAGCATAAATTCAATCACTTGCTTCACAATATTGTCCAAATCTAATAATTCCACCTTCATACTTGTTGGCTTGGACAATACTAAAAGCTCGGATAAAATTTGTTCCATCCGTTGTAGCTCACTATCAATGACAGATAAATACATTCGCGATTCTTCATCAGCATTTAGCTTTAATAATTCCGTAAAGCCCTTGAGTGAAGTCAATGGATTCCGAATTTCATGGGCAATGCTTGCTGCCATTTGACCAACCACATTTAAAGCCTGCTGATGCTCAACTTTATGTTGAAGTTGTTTCTTTTCTGTTTCATCATTAATAACTGTGATAATAATATTGTTGTATTCATCAAAAACACTAGAGATTTCATAATAACATGTTCTACTAACTTGCGTTTCATCAACAACATGAATACTTGCATGTTTCTCACCCATTAACTTTGAAAGATAGGATGTAATTTGTCCCTTTTTCATTGTAAATGAGTCAAAAATATGCTGATGTGCTTTATGAAGAAGCTGCGTTTTTTCTAATTTTAAATACATTTCTGCATACTTATTGAGCCCAAGAATTATCCCGCTAGCATCACTTACTATGACAGCATATGGTAAGTGATCGTATGCATTGAAAGACTGTGACCTTTCCTGCTCCTGACTAACATATAACCTATGGGCAACATCATTATTTAATGTTGATATTTGGGCAACGATTTCCCCTGTATTTGGATCATAAAAACATTTGAAGGACATCATCTCAAATTCGTTACCTGCAATACGAATATTAAAGATTTCTTCAGATCTCAGGTCGTTTTGTAGTTGTTTGACAAACTTCGCCCATTTTAAATTGGATGGCTCGTCCATTGCTAAATAGCCAATATACGTTAAATTCAGGTTAAAAAGTTTTATAGCAGCTTCATTAACGTTTAAAATTTTTCCTGCTTTATTCAGAATAAGTGTTGGTGACGAAGTACTTTTCATAAGATTTCCAAAACATTGATTAATATCATTTTGCTTCAACTTTCTCACCGAACCTTTCAAAAGAGTAAAAAACCTCTAAATTGAATTTTGAGCCTTTACTATACTTTATGACTGTACGATTCTATTATTACAAAATTTAGTAAATTTAAGTATTTAAAATTATTTCACGAACCGTTCACAAAATAAATAGGTAAAAAGGATTATATTGTATGATAGCTACTTGACTGTTACAATTAGATGTTGAAAGGAAGATTATTGAATGAATACTATTTTAACTACTTTAAACGCAAAGTATATTCACACAAATTTAGCATTGCGTTACTTAAAAGGAGCTGCTTTACCAGAATTCAATCCAATTATTGCAGAATACACAATTAAAGATCCCTCTTTTAATATTGTATCAGATTTATTTCAAAAAAAACCTGATATTGTAGGATTTAGTTGCTACATCTGGAATATTGAAGAAACTATTCATGTTATTAAAATGTTAAAAACTGTCTGCCCCGATGTTAAAATTTTGCTGGGGGGGCCTGAAGTTTCTTATGATGTCCACTATTGGTTACGTAGGATTGAAGAAATTGATTTTATTATCATGGGTGAAGGCGAGACATCTTTCAAACAATTACTTCATTATTTACATGGAGATATTTCATTAGAGGATGTACCAGGGATATGTTATTTAGAGGATGGTAAAGTAAGAATTCACGCTCAGCCTCCAAAGATAGACTTACGAGAATTGCCTAGTCCATTTCGTTTTGAAGAGGATATTCCACACCTCAGCAAACGAATTCAGTATATTGAAACAAGCAGAGGATGTCCGTTTAGCTGTCAATTTTGCTTATCTTCTATTGAAGTAGGGGTTCGTTACTTTAACCGTGAAAAAATAAAAGAAGACATTCGTTTTCTAATGAATAATGGTGCACGTACAATTAAATTTGTTGACCGTACTTTTAATATTAGTCGTAGCTATGCTATGGAAATGTTTCAATTTTTAATCGATGAGCATAAGCCAGGTGTTGTCTTTCAATTTGAGATTACCGCAGATATTATGCGCCCTGAGGTCATCCAATTTTTAAATGATAACGCCCCAAAAGGTTTATTCCGTTTTGAAATAGGCGTACAATCCACAAACGATTTAACAAATACACTCGTCAAACGCCGTCAAAATTTTGAAAAGCTAATGCGTACAGTGACCATGGTAAAAGATGGAGGGAAAATTGATCAGCATTTAGATTTAATTGCTGGTCTGCCTGAAGAGGACTATGGTAGCTTCAGACAAACCTTTAATGATGTTTTTGCAATGAGACCTGAGGAATTACAGCTTGGGTTCCTAAAGCTGCTGCGCGGGACAGGGCTTCGCCTTGAAGCTGAAAAATTCGGCTATACTTATGTTGATTTAGCGCCCTATGAGATTTTCTCTAATAATGTCTTAAACTTCGACGATATTGTCCGTATTAAACATGCCGAGGATGTACTTGAGAAGTATTGGAATGATCATCGTATGGATCATACAGTTGAATATCTAGTAACGGAAGTTTTTGAAACACCTTTTGATTTCTTCCAAAACTTTGGAACTTATTGGGAATCGAAGGGATGGTCCCGAATTGGTCATCAACTTGAGGATTTATTCCATCGTTTATTAATGTTTTTAGAAACGATAGAGGGTGTGAATATAGATATTGTTAAAAGCTTAATGCAACTAGATTATCTGATGGTACAGCAATTCCAGCCTCGCAAACTATGGTGGAAGGAACGTCCTACTGAAGAACAGCAAAAAGCAATTTACAATGCCTTGCGTGAAAACCCTTCAATAGCGGGCGAAACATTCGCTAATTTCAATTTATCAGAAAAAGAATTATTTAAACATACACTTGTAGTACCACACCACTTGGATTACCAAAATTTCACAAAAGGCAAAATTGTACAAAAAAACGGCTATCTATTCACATATTTCCGTCATGGACAAGCCCCGTACTTTGCGTCCATCCATTCTATATAATTAAAAACGCTAATCCTATAAAATCAACGTTAGGATTGGCGTTTTTCTATTCTTAAAGAATTCTTAAATTTCCCAAACCTATTTAACTCTTCAAAAGTAACCATAATGAACAGACAAACAGGAAGTTCACTTCTGTTACTTTCCCTTAGTAATGGTAGCACAAATAACCCAAAAATTCTTAGTGCTAAATTCTTAGCTGAAGAACATAATCATCTTGTAATTAATACCCATTTCGATAATAATACATTCGGGATAAATAATTTTAAATTTTTTGACATTTTAACGAAAATTGTTTTTTTAGCGATTTTTCTATTGCCTTTACCAAGTTAAAAAGAAACCCGAATACACGTTAAATATACTTTTTAACGTATACTCAGGTTATGACAAAACCCTGTTACCCAATAATTACACGTTCCTTTGGATAATGATAGCTTGATTTTTTACCTCTTCCTCCTCCACCAAGAGTATAAAGGAAGGAAATTAAGCCAACACGACCAACAAACATCAAAATAATAATGATAATTTTGCCGACTATTGATAAATCAGAAGTAATTCCTAATGACATGCCACATGTACCGAATGCTGAGGTAATTTCAAAAATGATTTGTATCAGTGATGCATGCGGCTCGGTAATAAGTAAAATAATAGTCGCAACCAAGACCATAAAGAAAGCTAACAAAATAACAACAAACGAGCGAAAGACATCAATTAAATGTATTTCACGTCCAAACACTTGAATATCCTCTCTTCCTCTTGCAAAGGTAATAAGAAATAGGATAGCCATGGCAAATGTTGTTGTACGTATCCCACCACCAACTGAGCTAGGTGAAGAACCGATAAACATTAGGAAACTCATAAAAATATCTGTTGCTTCACTAAATGTTGTTACATCATATGTTGTAAGCCCTGCTGAGCGTGTCGAAACCGAATGAAACATAGCAGAAAACAGCGCCTCATGCCAAGCCATTCCCTTAAATGAATGAAATGATTCAAGCAGAAAAATTACGACAGCACCAACTACAAATAAAATTGCATACGTGGAGGTAGTAATTTTTGTAAATAAACTGAATCGGAAATTTGCATGCCGATTCATTAAAAAAGTTTTTACTTCTATAAGTACCGGGAAGCCTATTGCGCCAAGGACAATTAATACCATCGTAATCAATTGAACAAAATAATCGTTATGAAACGGTAGCAAGCTCATTCCTGTAATATCGAAACCACCATTAGTTGTGGCGGAAATAGAAGCAAAGACACCATGTAGAAAAGCTTCCTCTAACGTATCGAAATAATTCGTAAAGTGTAATGTTAGTATAAATGCACCTACAACCTCAATACCGATTAAGATTTTTAATATTTCCCGTATTAATTGAACTACGCCAGATAAATTATATTGGTTATGGTCTATCATAATTAATTGTCGCTCACGCATGCCTATTTTTTTCCCAACCAATAACCAAACAAAGGTACCGAGTGACATAATGCCAATGGCTCCAAGCTGCAGAATAACAAGCACCATTACGAGTCCAAAGGTTGTATACGTCTCTGAAATATTAAATGTTGTTAAACCCGTTACACTTACTGCGCTTACTGCTGTAAACAAGCTATCTAATAACGAAACTTTCACACCTTCTTGATGAACGCCCGGAAGTCGTAGTAACAGGAAGGAAATGGCTATCGCTATAAAATAATAAGATACTAGTACCTGAAACGGCGTTACAAGCCTATTCGATGATTTTTTCCAAGGCACTTTCTTAACTCCTTCCATACTCTAAACTCGATAGATATTAGTATAGAAAAAATACGTCAAAAAAGAAAGAGGAATAGATATGACTATTCCTCAAAAAATTAATGTGTATGTTGTTTATTCCTTACACCTACTAAGTAACCAACTAGTGCAATTGCTATTAGTACAACCCAAAAAGTTACCTCCCACGCTGTAGAATGAGGGAACTCTACTGGTAAAATACCTACTCTTTCGTGTGACAATGTTAACACAACAAGCTTGACACCTACCCAACCAACAATTAAAAATGCAGCCGTTTCAAGTGAAGGATAGTCATTTAATACTTTTACAAACCATTGTGCAGCAAATCGCATCATGATAACACCAATAAATCCTCCAAGTAGCATCACTGCAAATTGACCACCATTGATACCACCAATATCAAAATGCCCTAGTTCTGGTAGTGTGACCGCTATAGCTACTGCTGCAAGCATAGAATCAATAGCAAATGCAATATCCGCAGCCTCCACCTTAAGCACTGTCATCCAGAAACCACTACCTCTTTTTGCTACTTTCTCATTCGTTTCGTCTGTTGAATCCTCTTTATGGCGTAAATCATATATATTTTTAGCTGACATGAATAATAAATATGCTGCTCCTAGTGCTTGAATCTGCCAATAATTCACTAGCACTGTAATAATAAAAAGCGCTGAAAATCGGAAAATTAATGCACCAAATAATCCATAAAATAAAGCCTTTTTTTGTTGATCACGCGGTAAATGTCTCACCATTACAGCCATTACAACTGCATTATCTGCTGCTAATAATCCTTCTAAAATAATCAGTACAATAAGTACCCACCCATACTGTAATAAAATTGCTTCCATATAAGTGCCTCCTCTACCTCTGTATACCCAAATTAGTCATTACTATACAGGTACAAAAGAAAAGACCTCTGCCCTATGAAAAGGCAAAGGTCTCGCTAAGTAAATCAATTACGCCTTGGCGTAATTGGCGGATGTCACGGATTTTCATTTCATCTCACCACCTTTAGAGGTGGGAGTTTTCTGTATCAGCCGCCATGCTTTCGATACAAAAAACATTTGCTGAATGAAGATAAATCCCTTCTATCAGAAAATTTCAACTCCAGGCTAGAAAGCATAAAGTTATTTACTATCACACCCGATGGTAAATACCATGTCTTGACGAATGTGAAACCAGCTACAACGCTCGTATCTGTTAGCTACTCCCCTTTGACAAAATGTCGAAGGTGTTCTTCTGTAAAAATTATTATAGCACTAACATGAAAGCGTGGCAAAATGATCTATCCACTAATTCATCTTCATAGCAAAAAAGATAAAAGAATAATTCTATTTTATCTGAATTTGATAGTTTTTTTCTTCTTTATGCGCTAAATAGAAATCAATCATTATGGGCATCGTATCTATAAAATCAGGACATGTAATCCCACCCTTTGTCAAGATTGCTACTGCTTCCGTTGTATCAAAGTGAGCATTCCACGTTAAATAGTCTAACGTTTCCTGCTCTACTCCAAGTTTTTTTCGAATAAGTGGTACTCGCAAGGATACTTTTGCTAGAATCAATGGAAATTGTCCCTTAGGAGATTGACTCGTTAATAATTTCACCATTGTCCGGTATACTGCTTGAACAGGATGCGGATTCGGATCTGTTAAATGCAGGGTTTTCCCTTCAGCACATTTTTCATCAACAAGATACGTTGAAGCATTAATAATATAATCTACTGGAACTACATTAATTGTTGATGTAGATTGACCGATATACGGAATAAAGGGTAACCATTTTAATTTATCTACCATATTTAAAAAGAAGTAAGGTCCATCAAATTTGATTGTTTCTCCTGTTTCAGAATGACCACGCACAATACCAGGTCGAATAATGGTTAATGGAATTTCTGATTTTAAATCTTCTACACGATGCTCAGCTTCATATTTTGTTTCCTCATAATAGTTTTTAAATGCAGGAGGACGAACGAGTTCATTTTCTTTTAAAACACCTTCACGTGTACCTGCCACATAGGCTGTACTAAAGTACATATAACGTCTTAAATTTGGAAGACTTCGAACAAAATCATTGACCATCGTTGTACCATGCACATTTACCTTCCAGGCTATGTCACGTGGGACTGCTAAATCATATATGGCTGCTAGGTGCCAAAGCACTTCTATTTGAGGCACTACTTCCTGTACTGTTTGATTTTCTAGTCCAAGATTCGGTAATGTAATATCTCCCTCTACTATACGAATCAAACAATTTGGAAACTCCACAATAATAGAATCTTTTTCAATATTAGCCTTTACTAATTCTCCTGCTAAAACGATAACTACAACTTCCTGTGCCTGATTTTTTCGAAATATCTCCCTTATCAATTGACTTGAAATGAATCCTGGAAAACCTGTAAAAAAATGAACCCCCATCTCTCACTCCCCCTGAGCCTACCGTATCTTCCGAGTTTCTTTATCCATTAAGCTATAAACAGTCGGTACAATATATAATGTCAGCAAAGTCGATGTGACAAGGCCGCCAATAACTGCAATACCCATGGGCTGATTCATCTCTGTTCCTTCACCAAAGCCCAGTGCAAGTGGCAGCAAACCTAAAATGGTCGTGAGCGCCGTCATTAAAATTGGGCGAAGTCTATCCTGAGTAGCAAGTAAAATCGCATCATAGGTCCCCATTCCTTTAGACTTTTGCTGATTAATATAATCTACAAGCACAATTCCATTATTAACGACAATCCCTACAAGGACTAATATACCGATAACAGAGGTCACCCCAATAAGCGTATTTGTCATAAACATTGCTATGGCAACACCAATAATCATTAACGGTACCGTAAACATGATTACAAATGGATGCTTAAATGATTCGAATTGTGCTGCCATTACGATATATACGAGCACTACAGCTAATGCAACGGCTAAAAGCATATCATTGATGGCACTATCATAAAGTTCACGATCTCCACTAAAGACTACCTGGGTTTCAGAAGGTAACTTAGCCTTTTGCAATGCTTGGTCGACTTTAGCCGAAATACCGCCTAAAGATTCCTTCGTTTCATACTCCACAAAAAATGCTACAGCAGCCGCTTGATCAGAACGTCTAATCGATACGGGTCCTTCTTGAACAGCAACAGTAGCTATATCCTCAAGCTTTACAAATAAGCCTGCAGGAGAACGTAACTGCATAGATTTTAAAGATTCGATACTATTATTAAAGACATGTCCAAAGCCTGTATAAACCGGTAGTACCGCACCATCCTCTGCAATGATTTGTGTTGTAAGTTGACCCTTAGTCATTTGATTGACCATTTGTGCTATTTGTGCAGGAACAAATCCGTAATCTTTTGCCCTTTCTCGGTCCACCTCCACTTGAATTTCTTTTACAGTGTTATCTAAATCTGTGGAGACGTTTGTAACAGCATTTACCTTCAAAAGCTCCTGTTGTACTTTATCGACTGCACTATGGAGTCGCTGTTCATCAGAATCTGTTAATCTAAATGTCAATGTATTTGGGGATGAGCCAGTTGATGTGGAGACATTAAAGGTGATTTCCGCCTGTTCACCAAGCTCAGTATGTAAATCTTGCTCAAGCTCCTCAACAAATTCAAAAATTGAACGTTTTCTATCTGCTAAAGGAACTAGCTTTACATAAAGCTCTGCCTGATTTGCACTTGTTTGTCCCCGAGCCTGTGATTGTTGTGTACCACCAACTAAGCTGACATATACATCCACATCCCTCTCCTGTTTTAGCCGATCTTCAATTTTCGCAACTATTTTCTCTGTTTCTGATACAGCAACACCCTTCTCTAGATTTACACTAATTGAAGTAAATCCTTCATCGGTCGGTGGTAAAAACTCTGTACCGATTCGCATAAGACCAAACAGTGCGATGCCAAAGCAGACGATTGTTGAGATAAGGACAAGCATGCGATGTTGCAATACCCAAACAATGGAAGCTCTATAGTTTTTATATAAGATTGACTCATTACGTTTCTCATAAATGCTAACAGCTTTTATTTTTAAAAGACGGCTTGCAAGCATTGGAACAACCGTTAATGCAACCACTAAAGAAGCAATTAAACTAAAGGATATGGTTAAGGCAAATTCTGTGAAAATCTGTCCTATTAATCCCTCAATAAACATGACAGGAATAAATACCGCAATTGTAGTAAGAGTGGACGCGGTGATAGCAAGTGCTACCTCTTTCGTTCCTTCTTTAGCTGCTACTATAGGGCTCTTGCCAATTCCTAGATGACGCTCAATATTTTCAATCACAACGATGGCATTATCTACAAGCATCCCAATCCCAAGCGCTAATGCTCCCAATGTCATAATATTGAGGGAGAAATTCGCAAAATACATTAAAACAAATGTGACAATTACTGAGTATGGAATAGCAATACCTATAATAATAGGACTTTTCACGCTACGTAAAAAGACAAAAAGCACGAACATTGCGAATAAGCCACCTAATAATAACGAGGATCCAATATTGCTAATCGCTAAATCTACATAGTTTCCTTGATCTGTTAGTACATCAGCAACAATGCCCTGATACTGCTTCTTTGCCAATAATTCATTTAACGCATCTTGAAAGGCCTTCGATACCTCTGCTGTATTCGCACCTGACTCCTGTAAAACAGACATTAATACAGCTGGATGGTTATTTGCTCGTGTTGTGGTCATGGATATCTGTTCTACACGTTCAACAGTTGCTACCTCCCCAACTGTCAAGGCTTTACCATCTAATGGATTAACTGAAACAATTAAATCAGCGATGTCTTCAGCTGTACTTAATGTGCTCAGGATACGTGTAGTTAGCATTTTCCCATCGTTAGTTAACACGGGCTCTCCTGGAAGAGATACATTGTTCGATTGAATGATTTGTATTATATCCGCTTGCGTTAAGCCTTTTTCAACTAGCTTTGATTCATCTAAAGTTAGTTGAACTTCTTCTACAAGCTTACCAGAAACATTTACACTTGCGACTCCTGCTGTTCGACGAAGCTCTTTTTCTAAGTCCTCCGCCAATAATCGTACGTCTACATCATCATTTTCTGCACGAAGCGAAAGCTGTATAATCGGAAATTGGGATGGGTCAAACTTTAAAAAGCTAGGCTTTTCAGCATCACTCGGTAAGGGGGTCATATCAATTCGCTGTAAAATATCAAGCTGTACATCTTCTATATTGGTTGACCAATTAAACTCAAGTACAATTAAATTGGATCCTTCTTGTGAGGTAGACTGTAGTTTTTTTATACCTGGTAGGGTTGCGAGCGTTGTTTCTAAAGGCTTGGTTATCTTTTCATTGACTTCTGCTGGACTCGCTCCAGGATAAGAAGTAACAACGACACCTATAGGTGGATGTAGCTCAGGTATTAGCGTAATTGGTATTTTTAATAATGAAACCCCACCTAAAATAATGACAAATAGCATCGTAACAATTGTAAAAACGGGTCTTTTAATTGAAAAATCACTAATGTTCATTTTTTACAAACTCCTTCTCTATCTCTTCCTTCCTATGATAACCGAAAAGGAGAATATTTTATAAATCAGAAAAACATAAACCTATTTTTGACAATTCTAGTATATTTTACAGATGACTATGTAAGGGTTAGTAATGGCTAGAAGTTACAAAGGATGGTTAATTTTTGTCTAAAAATATGTCAGCTCAACTTTTAGTGATAAACTACATTTCCTAATACTGTATATATTCTACACATTGCTCTAATTTTCCTTGTAAAAAAACACGAATCGCAAAATTGTCGATTCGTGTTAGTAATTTATAAGAGACTATATAGTTTAATGTTTTCGTTTTTATCAGCAAACCAACGCATAGCAAACTCATTTTCAAAGAGGAAAACAAGATTATCAAAGCGATCTTTTACAAGCATTGAACGCCCTGAAGACATAGACTCCTTTACATCCTCTTCATTTTCAATCCATCGTGCTATTTTCGAACCAATTGGCTCCATCTTCACTTCAACATTGTATTCGTTTTTCATGCGATGTTCAAAAACCTCAAATTGTAACTGACCAACAGCCCCTAAAATGACTTCTTCGGTATGCAATGTTTTATAGTATTGAATAGCGCCTTCTTGAACTAATTGCAAAATCCCTTTATGGAATTGCTTTGATTTCATCACGTTTTTCGCTGTTACACGCACAAATAACTCAGGAGTAAATTGTGGTAATTTTTCAAAGTGGAATGTTTTCTTTCCACCTACAACAGTGTCCCCAATTTGATATGTTCCAGTATCGTATAAACCGATAATATCGCCAGCTACAGCTTCATCTACTGTTTCACGATCATCTGCAAGGAATTGTGTAGATTGTGTCACCTTGAACGATTTACCTGTACGAGATAGTGTCATATTCATACCACGTTCAAATTTTCCAGATACAATACGAACAAAAGCAATACGGTCACGATGGGCAGGATTCATATTAGCTTGAATCTTAAAAATAAAACCTGAAAATTCCTCATGTTCAACAGGATCAATAAACTGTTCATCTTCAGTAATCCTAGGCTGAGGTGTCGGTGCAAATTGTAAATAGGTTTCAAGGAATGTTTGGACACCAAAGTTCGTTAAAGCAGATCCAAAGAAAACTGGCGTTAATTCACCACGACGAATCTTTTCCTCAGAATAAGCATTACCCGCTTCGTCAAGCAGCATAATATCATCCATTGCTTGCGAATAATAAGAAGTCACCTTCATTGGATGCTCAACTGCAAGTTCTCCATTATCATCAATAGGTAAAAAACGTTCTTCTTCATCAGTACGGAATTGCTCGATACGTTTATTATAACGATCATAAATACCTAGAAACTCTTTACCCATACCAATTGGCCAGTTCATTGGGTAAGCGTGAATGCCCAGTACCTCCTCAAGCTCTTCAATCAGCTCAAGTGGCTCTTTTCCTTGACGGTCCAGTTTATTGATAAAAGTAAAAATTGGAATACCACGCATTTTACAAACTTTAAAAAGCTTTAAAGTTTGTGCTTCAATCCCTTTGGCAGCATCGACAACCATAACAGCACTATCTACAGCCATTAATGTACGATACGTATCCTCTGAGAAATCTTGGTGACCTGGAGTATCTAAGATATTGACACGAGAGCCATTATAATCAAATTGCATTACGGAGGAAGTTACAGAAATCCCACGCTGCTTTTCAATTTCCATCCAGTCAGATGTTGCAAACTTACCTGTTTTTTTCCCTTTTACTGTACCAGCATCACGAATCGCACCACCGAATAGTAAAAGCTTTTCTGTAATCGTCGTTTTCCCAGCATCAGGGTGACTGATAATGGCGAATGTCCGACGCGATACTATATCTTTTTCTAAATTTGAATTCATCTCGTCATTCTCCTTTTTTCATACTTACTAATAATAAAAGAAGACTTGCCTTTCGTACAAGCTTTTTACATGAATTCCCGAAAAAGAAAACCCTTTAGTGACTACTAAAAGGGTTCCTTTAACATTCATCAGTATGCCTAAAATATTGAAATTTGCAGATAATCGTTTTGATAATCTAAAACAAAACCGATAATGGGGTATCCATTATACGAATTTTAATCGACCCGCTTCAATAGCAATCTCTGCATCGCTATGTGGATATTTTGTATTCTCAATAATCTGGTAATCCTCATGACCTTTACCAGCAAAAATAATCATATCTCCTGGTTCAGCAATTTCAATAGCATGACGGACTGCCTCTGCACGATCTCCAATACAAGCATAATTTTCATGAAGCATCCCTTTGGCAAGGTCACCTGTTATGCTATCGTAGTCTTCGTAGCGTGGATCATCTGTCGTCAAAATCACATAATCTGCTGCTGATGCCTTTTCCGCCATCGCCGGGCGCTTCGATTTATCACGATTACCACCTGTACCTACAAGGAAAATAAGCTTCCCTTTTTTATACGGCTGTGCTGCTGCAATCGCCTTTTCAATTGCATCTGGAGTATGGGCATAGTCTACAAAAATTTGCACTGGTAAATCTGAGCAAACTTTCTCCATACGTCCTTTTACTGGTGGCAATTGCTCGATCTGCTCAATAATCGTTTCCATAGAGTAACCTCGACCATAGAAAGCAACCATTGCAGCAAGTACATTGTAAATATTAAATTCACCAAGTAAATTCATTTTTACACGGAATATCCCTTCCGACATTTCGACATCAAAGGAAGTCATGTAATCATGATACTCACAATTAATAGCTCGGAAATCAGCTGTTTCATTTATGAGTCCATATGTCCATACTGGGAAGGGTGTCATTGCAGCATAGCGCTCTGACCATTCATCGTCAGCATTTAACACCACAAATTTATTTTTTTCTAAATCTTGTCCAAGTTGAGAGAATAGTAAACCTTTTGCATGGCCATATTCCTCCATCGTACCATGGAAATCAAGATGATCATGTGTAAGATTTGTAAAAATAGCTACATCATAATCAACGCCAGCTAAACGCCCTAATGCTAAGCCATGGGAAGAAACCTCCATTGTCATAAGACGACAGCCTTCCATTTTGGCTCGGAAAATCATTTGCTGTGTCGATAAAGCATCACTTGTCGTATTAGCAGATTCATATAAAATACCATTTAAATTAAAGCCAATTGTTCCAGTTAGTGCAGACTTTTCGCCCATACCGTGCATAATATTCTGAATAATCCCTGTCACTGATGTTTTGCCATTTGTACCTGTTACTCCAATCATCGTTATATCCTTTGAGGGATAATCAAAGAATTTAGCAGCAAGTAAGCCAACAGCTCTATCGGTATCTTTCACAATGACCTGTGCTATTGCTTCTCCTAATGGTAATTTACGTTCAGTCACTATTATTGTCGCGCCACCTTCAACTGCTTTTTGTGCATAGTCATGACCATCCACTGTGTAGCCCTTTATACAAACAAACATGCTATTCGGTTGTACACTTCGAGAATCCACCACAATATCACAGACCTGGTCTGGCAACACTCCAATTATTTTTTTCAAAGGTAATGCACTTAACAATTCCTCTGCATACATTTCATAGTCCTCCAATCAATCTCAACACTCATTTTATCATCCTTTGTTTTTTCGACAAAAAATGACAAGATGAATTCCCCCACATTCTATTGAATTTATTTTACTACTTATTTCTCGATAAATAAAATGTCTCATGAGTCGTTTTTTCAATGAAAACGCTATCATTTCAATATAAAGTTAATAATCCGTCGAAATTAGCCTTTCTTATTAAGAATCGCCATTTATCGACAACAATAATTCAAATCAACAAGAAAAATATGGTCATTGGAGGATTGAACAAATAAAGCAGAGAGGTGAGGTGTCTAGATTCTATAGTCTGACACCTCCATCTACTATTTCATAATTGTTCGCACAATCTTAACTTTTTGTTTATAAGGAGGGAAGAGAACGTTCGTTTCCAGTTTTGAAGATTTCTTTAGAATAGATTTCGCATGTGTAAAATTTTCAAAGCTAGCCTTGCCATGATAAGCCTTTACTCCTGACGGTCCAACACCACCAAATGGGAGATGTAAATTTCCAACATGTGTAATTGTATCATTAATGCAACCGCCCCCAAATGGCAGTTCCTCTAAGAAGTACTGGATAGCCTTGTCATGCTCCGAGAAAAAATAGGCGGCTAAAGGCTTTGGTAATTGACGAATTTGATGAATGACCAGTGGTAAATCATCATACATCATGACAGGTAGGATGGGACCAAATAGTTCATCTTGCATGGAAGGATTTGACCACTTCACGTATTCGATAATGGTAGGCTCAATATATAGATCATCACGATCTGTTCTTCCCCCAAATGTTATAGCATCTCGTTCCTCCGTTAAAATTTTCTGAAGGCGGTCAAATTGTCTTAAACTTACGATACGACCATAATCGGGACTTTTCAATGCATTTTTCCCATAAAAAGAACGAATGGTATCCTTCAATACTTTCATAAATTGATCATAGACATCTTTATGGACTAGCAGATAATCTGGCGCCACACATGTTTGTCCAGTATTTGTAAATTTCCCCCAAGCAATTCTTTTAGCCGCCACTTCTAAATTAGCCGTTTGATCGACAATCGCAGGGCTTTTTCCCCCAAGCTCTAAGGCAATTGGTGTTAATCTTTCTGCTGCTGCCTTGGCCACCACTTTACCTACTGCCACACTACCTGTAAAAAAAATATAATCAAATGAGGCATGAATTAAGGCAGTTACTTCCTCTTTTTCCCCCTCCACAACACGAACATAAAAGGGATGGAATGTTTCTTCAATTATTTTCTTTACAATTGCCGCCGTATGCACAGATGTTTCTGATGGTTTTATTATTGCTGTATTCCCTCCAACAATAGCTCCTACTAATGGCTCCATAACAAGCTGGAATGGATAATTAAATGGACCAATAATTAGGGTTACTCCATACGGCTCTCGCACAATAAAGCTTTTTCCCATCTGATATTGTATGGGTGTTTTTACAGCTTCTGGCTCCATCCATTCTTCCACATGCTTCACCATATATGAAATACTATCTAACACAATACCAATTTCCGTTGCATATGCCTCAAATTCACTTTTTCGCAAATCTAAATATAGCGCATTTAAAATTTCTTTTTCGTATTTTAAAATAGATTTCTTTAGTTTAATTAATTGTTCTTTTCGAAATTTAGCACTTTTCGTTGCTCGTGAAAAATAAAATTGACGTTGCTCTGTAATCATATTTTCCACATCTTGTGTCGTAAAATTCATCTTAACGCACCCCTTTTTTTTAAAATGTCATACATAGTTTTTTCATTTCGAAACAAACTATCATTGTCTATACGATACAACATTGAAGACAAAAATTCCTCTTTCTAAAAAGGTGGTGTTAAATGATTTGATGAGTGAGGATGTTTTACTTTATTGATTTTTGGAAATATACAACTACATATTTGAAAATTGAAACGGGGGCGTAGATGAATGACAACAACAGGAACATGGTGGGAGTCAATTTTTTCAGGACCATTGGCACACGGTATTTGTGAAGAAAAAATATTGCTATTGCAAGATGAGGCTTTCTTATATCTCTCTACAACACCGACAGAGAAAGATGATGAGTCTGAAGTAAATTAAAAATAGCGCATTATAGGATTTATTTCCTATAATGCGCTATTTTTCGTACTTCATACATTTTCTTTAATTAACTATCACTAATTGCTGAATTTGCTTTAACTCTACATCTAATCGCTGAATGGCTTCTTCTTCAATTGCAAAGCCTCCATTCTCAAGTCGAATAATTTGTTGATCCAAAATATATACAGAATGTGCAATAGTTGTCGCCCCTAAAACTGATAAAATGGGTTTTAACGCATATTCTAATGCAAGTAAATGACCAATAGAGCCGCCCACAGCAATCGGCAAGATAAGCTTTCCACGCAATGCCTTTTGTGGTAACAAATCAATATACGTTTTTAAAATACCTGTATATGAAGCTTTATATATCGGTGTCAAAACTACAATGATGTCCGCCTCTTCTATTTGCTTATTTTCAGAAATAATAGCCTTACTTGTAAAATTGGCTGTTATCAAATCCTCTGCAGGTAATTCGTATATAAAATTATTATGGACAGCTATCCCCTGTGCTTTAAAATAGTTCTCTACTTTATCATGAATTGCCGTTAAACGAGAACTTTTTGAATTACTTCCATTAATAATCACTGCTTTTGTCACCCTGACCACTCCCCTTAATAATATCTCCTAACATGTTGACTAAACTTTTCCTCTATATCGAATGGAAATGACTTAAAATAATAAAAAAGCCTCTATATTTACAAAGTGAAAATTCGCTTTGTATTAGAAGCCTCTAGATGTCTAGTCAACTTAAATTAAAATACCTAGTAATCCTATAAATTTAATTTATCACAAAAACCTACAAAGTCAATAGGCTTTTTTAACAAAAAAATCTACATTCATTATTTTTTAATGAATGTAGATTTTAGTGTTGAAAAACTAAATGGTCAAGGGATTCTTTGTAAACACTACTAAGTCAAATGAAGGTGATTTCCGTTCCAGGCTACTCGCTTTCCAGTGGGCGAGCGACGAGCCGCTTCCTGCGCTGGAGGAACGAAGGCTAAGTGCGTCACTTCCTGTGACAATGCCTTCGTGACCAACATCGTGTTGGCCTCAGTTTCTCGTCTGTCTCGCTATCCCACGGGAGTCGAGTAGCCTTACACTCCAATCAGCAATAGTGTGGAACTTTAAATATTTTCTTCCCTCAAAAGTAAAGCAAAAGCATATTACTCATCATCATTAAATGGATAGAATAGTGGTACAATTCTATAGCTGTCAACCTACATTTTATTTTTATGCATAAAACTAATTTCTAACTTTATAAAAAATCACTTATTGCAGTCGATAGAAAAATATTATCAGGCTCCATTTTTGCGCAAAATAGTGAGGGCTAAGACTTCAATTTATCACTATAAATTTATGTGAAATGCTAATGAAAATACTATGAGCAATGGTTGATTGGAGTGTAGACTGAGTGATTCCTCGGGGATTCAGCAGGAAAGCACACAGTCGTCAACTCCTCGTATTGAAAAAGGGCTATACTTATTAATTTGCCACCTTGATTTCCTTGACAAAATAGTATTTCAACAACATCAATCTACATTTATGATTTTTTAAAGAATCTAGATTTTATAAGTTATTGATGTATAGCTTTATCAAAAATACCTTTTGCCGCATCACCAATATGCTCAGATACGGTTGGATGTGGGAAAATCATTTTTGCAAGCATATGTGCAGTACCACCAGCATTTTTCGTTGCTAAAATTGAGTTTAGTATTTCTGTTGCCCCATCAGCGACTACACATGCACCTAAAATATGTCCTTCTTTTTTTGTAGCAATTAGCTTCACAAAGCCCTCTGTATTTCCCTCCATTAGTGCCTTAGAATTGGAATGAACAGGTATTTTTATAACCGTACATGGCACCTTCACCTGATTTTCTAATAAACCAAATGTCGCGATTTCAGGATGTGTATAAACACAACGAGGAATAGCATCTTGGTCAATTAATAACGGTTTATTCCCTAAAATATGATCGATTACATGAATACCCTCTGCACTAGCTGAATGAGCTAGCTGATAGCCACCAACTAAATCACCTATTGCGTAAATATGTGGCTGACTTGTTTCTAGGTGTTCATTAACTGCAATTAAACGACCATCAAATGCTAGTCCCAATTGCTGAGCTATTTCTGTATTTGGACGTCGACCTGTCGCAAATAAAAGATTTTCATATGTATAAATTCCTTTAGATGTATGAATTTCATTGTCTTTAAAATGGTTAAATTGAAAATCTATGACAAGCTCAATTCCAAGCTTTTTCATTTTTTGTCGAATTAGAGGTCTTGCGTCTGGCTCTTCTGTCTGTAAAATATCCTCACTATGATTCAGCATTGTTACCTTTGTTCCAAGTGGCGCTAAGCTAAATGCCATTTCTACTGCAATAACACCGCCACCAATAATAGTTAACTGTTTTGGTAGTTCATCAATACTAAAAAAAGTATCTGTCGTATAGTATTTAGCTGACTCTAGACCTTTAAATGGTGGTACAAATGGTTTGCTTCCTGTCGCTAAAATAATATCCGTCGCAGTAAAGATTGCTTTTCCGACAGTTACGGTCATGTCTTTAGCAACTGAAGCTTCACCGCGGTAAAACGTAATATGATTGCTTAAAATATAACCCTCAATATTGGCCAAAAGTTCTTCAATCAAGGAGTCCTTTCGCTGCATTAACCGTGTAAAATTCACATTTACCTTAGATGTTTCAATTCCCCAGTCATTACCACGTTTTATTTCCTGCACAAGCTTACTATGCTCCAGCAAAATCTTTGAAGGGATACATCCAACATTGTAGCAGGCCCCTCCTACTTTATGACGTTCCACTAAAGCAACTTTCTTGCCACTTTTAGCTGCATAAATAGCTGCCACATAGCCACCAGGACCTGCGCCAATAATTGCAATATCAAATTTTTCCATAAATTTCACCTCATGTACCACCATATCACTTACAAAATTTGAATGCAACGGCATATCTTTTGCAGAAAACTTATTAATATTTCCTTTATTAGGACTGTAAGGATAGACGAATTTTTACTGGCGATCAAAGAGTGAGGAATAGGAAAAGTAGTAGTAAAAAAAGTCCCTCATCTCCTCAATAGAACATGAGAGACTTTATTTGAATTAGGAGATAATCGAAAAAAAGAATCATGCAAATATGATTTACTCGACCTAGCGTTCATGTATTGAATAAATAAGTTCTTGTGGATTAATCTCAATATGTTAATAAATATTGCGCTGCCAAAAACGTTGCTGGGCAATGGCATCTACATATTTTTTAGCAAAATCTTTATTACCTGTTGCCAGTACAATCCCTGGTCCTACATTTGCATTAGACATATTAAAAAATGTAGTTCCCGTTGTAGCAATACCAATTGGCTTATAATGTCGATATGATTCGTTCATGTAGTTAACAATATGTGTATTGAACTTTGCCTGATTATTTGCCTTTACACCTACAACGTATAATGAATCAAATAATACTGCATCAGTTGTGATAAATGTTTCAGTTGCGGTTAATTGTACTCCATTACTACTAGTCACTACCCCTAACCTATCTGAAATAATACTATATCGCACGCCTTGTCTCGTTAAATACTTCAGCACTTCTCCCACCTCATTAGCATCAAAACCATCACCAATTAGAACTCCAACCTTTAGTGTTTGAGGTACTTTTATAGTATTAGCTTGGCTCAATGCTGGGGAGGATGCTGTAACATTTATTTGTTCACCGGTTGGTCGATTGACACCAACATTATCTGCTATTGTTGTTGCCATCGCTTTATCCACTCGAACAAACATATTGACGACCTGCTGACGTACGGATTTACTTTTTACTTTTCCTACCTCAAAGCTAAAAGCTTCTATAATATGCTGCTTTTCCGGAGGCGACATACTATTCCAGAATAACCTTGCCTGTGAAAAGTGATCATCAAAGGATTTACTTCGCGCTCGTGTAATTCGGCCTTCCACCTTTTCCTCATAGTGGACATAGCCACCCTCCTTTGCAGTAGCTGGTGAAGGAGTATTATTTGCCAAAGAGTTTTTATGATAACTGACCCTTCCTAAATTGATGGCTTGTCGACTAAAGCCATTGCGTTGATTGTTGTGAATTGGGCAAACTGGTCGATTAATCGGTATTTCTGCAAAGTTAGGTCCACCTAGGCGAATAAGCTGTGTATCTAAATAAGAAAATAGACGTCCCTGTAAAAGTGGATCATTGGTAAAATCTATACCTGGTACTACATTTCCTGGATGAAAGGCGACCTGTTCTGTTTCAGCAAAAACATTATCCACATTACGATTCAAGGTCATTTTGCCAATTTTTTTCACAGGCACTATTTCTTCAGGCCAAAGCTTTGTTGCATCTAAAATATCAAAATCAAATTTAAATTCATCCTCTGGCTCAAGCATCTGCACACCTAGCTCAAATTCAGGGTAATCACCAATTTCAATTGCCTCCCATAAATCACGTCGTTGAAAATCTGAATCCTTCCCACCGATAATTTGTGCCTCATCCCAAACCAATGAATGAACACCTAGCACAGGCTTCCAATGAAACTTCACAAATCTTGACTTTCCTTTTTCATTGACGAAACGGAATGCATGGACACCGAAGCCCTCCATCATCCGAAAGCTTCTAGGGATTGCTCGATCCGACATAACCCACATCACCATATGTGCAATTTCTTGATTATTCGCGACAAAGTCCCAAAATGTATCATGCGCAGAGGCAGCCTGTGGCATATCATTATGAGGCTCTGGTTTTACTGCATGAATTAAATCTGGAAACTTAATGGCATCCTGAATAAAAAAGACAGGTATATTATTTCCAACTAAATCATAATTGCCCTCATCTGTGTAAAATTTTGTGGCAAACCCACGTACATCGCGAGCTGTATCCATCGAGCCTAGACTTCCAACGACCGTGGAGAACCTAACAAACACAGGCGTTTTCTTGCTAGTATCCTGTAAAAAGTTAGCTCTCGTATATTCTTTCATCGACTCGTACAATTCAAATTCACCGTGAGCAGCATAGCCTCTTGCATGAACAACACGCTCCGGGATACGCTCATGATCAAAATGGGTTATTTTTTCTCTAAGATGAAAATCCTCCATTATCGTTGGGCCACGTACCCCGGCTTTCAACGAATCCTCATCATTTGAAACTTTAAGTCCCTGATTTGTCGTCATCTTTGTTCCTTTATTATCGACACGAAATTGCTCTAGCTGCTGATCCTTTGCATTCTCCTCCAAATTTTTGCGTTGATTCGACTTAGATTTATCCACACAATCCCCTTTCATTTCCATACTCATAATTCTCAATATACACTATATGTCTGTCTGGAATAATCATGCTTTCAATTACATTCCACAAAGAATGACAAAGCACAGCAGCATTTTTCCTATCAAATGCAAGAAAACCTTGATTGGTCATATGCCTCTCAAGGTTTCTCATTGTTATTCTGCGATTTTTAAAACTTTTGACATTTTCTCAAGCTGTCTAACTGTTGGTGTTAAATTAGCGAAAAAATAGGCCTCTCGAAGCTTGCGTGAAGGTGTACTACCCACGATATAACCAGCAGATCCATTATGCAGCATATTTGCCTGTACTGCTGCCAATGTGGCATAGACTGTCTGTAAGCGAAGCTGACAAATTTCATATAAATCCGTTCCACCTGCTAGTACGTTTAATTGTAAAGCTTCTTGTAATTGCTGAAGCTCTTTTGCAAGTTCATCCGCCTGAACCTGTAAATACTCATTACAGCCATTCTGCTTTGCTTTTACTTTTTCAATTCCTTCAATGCATGCCTCCATCACACCAAAGCCTAGTGGTATTTGATACAAGACAAATGTTGGTCGAATCGTATCAACAAATAAACTTGCATCATGTGCTATTACATATTCATCAGCTACAAAGACTTTATCAAATTTACAGCTATAAGTGGCACTACCATTTACCCCTAAGAAATGAACTTTTTCTTTTAGAGTGATTGCTGAATTATTTGTATTGACGAATAGCATTACTTCTTTTCCTTCATAACAGGCAATAGCTCCAAACCAATGATTATCAGCCAAGTTGGAAACGGCAGGTAACACACCGTTTAAAACATAGCCACTATCAACACGTTCAGCTGATAAATGAAGCTTTTCTAGACCTGCATAAAACTTCATAGGATTCGATAAACCTGTGGCTCCGAGTAACTCTCCACCCTCAAGTAAAGGTAATACTACTGCACGTAACTCAGAATTGCTCGTTTTACGAATATATGTTAATGCAGCAAGGTGGCACCATAGGCAGAATGCAGTTGTCATACAGACCTTTGCCGTTTCTTGTACAATTGTTAGCTCATCAAGAAGTGTACTTTCTTCATCCTTATGTGTTGATTGGAAAAAGCCTGCTTTTCCAAGGGCAAATAAATATTCCTCCGCATAATAAGCTTCCTCATCAATCTTTTTTACCAACGGTTTTAATTTTTCATCGATTAAAGCCTGTAAAACTACCGCTTCTTCTGCCATGGCTTCCACTCCTATCCTTCACTTATTCTGCTATTTTCTTACTTTTACTTATCTGCTAATTCTGTTAACGATGTAATTGGTGTTTGTACAGCCTCCCGAGCTCGTTTTACTGCCGCTTCATCTGGTGCATCATAGAAACATAAGCATTTCGACATATCCTCACAAACATAAGTACGTGAAAAATGTACTTCTGGTACTTCTTCGTAGTGAACTGAATTTTTCTTTTTACGTGCTAAGTATTGATCCATTGTAATCTCCGCAGGAATTTCCCACTCCACTAAGTAATTCACTACTTCCTGATTTTGCTTTACATCTTCCAGCTCTTTACCGACAAGACGTACTTCCTTCACTAAATCAGCTTGTACATGCTGAGCTATTAATGCCGCAGTTGCTTGTGCCTCTTCATTAGCTTCTACAATGAAGTAAGCGCGGCTGAAATCTTTAGCTACCTGCACCTCAATCACTGCCACATCCTGTGAATCACTAATGCGCTCCACTAATGCTGAAAATTGTTCTTTGTTTGTAATTTCATTTACTGTTGATTCTACCAAATATAAATTCATAGTAAATACCTCCGAATAGTTAGTTTTTTTGTTATGTGAGTTATTTTATTATACTTACTTAATAAAAACAACTGAATTTACTAAAAATTATATTTTGTGCTACACTACTGCATGGAGGGAAATTCAATGAAAACACGCTATGACTTACCATGCAATATTGCACAAACTTTAAATATTATCGGTGATCGCTGGACTTTACTCATTTTGCACGAGCTTCTAATTGGCCAATCAAATTTTAATGATATTAAATTAAATTTGCCAGGGCTTTCAGCGAATCTCTTATCTGCACGCTTAAAATCATTGGAAGAGGCTGGATTAGTAGCATCAACCCTTTACTCAGCACATCCACCTCGCTATGCCTATTCACTAACAGATGCAGGTAAGGCATTGGAGCCAATATTTAACGCCATGATTTTATGGGGTAGTGAACATTTAGACCAGTGCTACAAGGAAATTGTTGATGCGAAGACAGGAGAACGTGTAGAGATTGGCTATTATGCAAAAAATTCGGGTGAACGTATTGATACCATTCAAATACGCCCCATTGCAAAATAGCTAATCGAATCACTTTTAGCCCCTACATAGCCAGGAATTCTGCCATACCTCGGCAGAATTCTAGCAGCTATCCTATGCTCCCTGTCCTCCCCAGATTTTTGTCACCCAATTTTCAAAATAGCGGATGGCTTTGTCTAAAAGTAAGCCTAGTAGACCAATCACAATAATAGCTGCCATGACTAAATCCAAACTAAGTGAATTTCGTGCATCCACTATTAAAAATCCAAGACCAGATTGTGCACCTACCATTTCGCCCGCCACAAGAAATATCCATGCACTACCTAAAGCCATGTGCAAGCCATTTGCAATCATTGGAAAGGCAGCTGGAAAAACTATTTTTTTCAATAAATGGAACTGAGACATTTCAAAATTTGCTGCAACTCGTAGATAAACATTATCCACTTTTTTCACTGCCGACACCGTTGATAGTAGTACAGGAAAAAACGCAGCAATAAAAATAATTACAATAGCTGGCATATTGCCAATGCCAAACCACAAGACAATAAATGGTGACCATGCAATTGGTGAAACAGGGCGTAGCACTTGCACAATTGGATCTAAAATAGACCAAACTTTCGTCCACCTACCTAGGAAAAGTCCCAAAATAACTGCTACTACCACTGCTAATAAATAACCACTAAAAAATCGAAATAGACTAATTTGTATATGCTCAAAAATAGAGCCATCCTTAATGATTTCATATAAAGCTGTCAGAACATTTAATGGTGGAGGAAATAAAGCGGCATCATGTCCCCCAATCACTGTAACTAGTTGCCAAATGCAAAGTAATAGTATTAATCCAAGTAAAATAGGTCCTATTTTTTTCATTCAACTATCACCCTACTTTTCTTCAATCAATGAAGAATCTACAAATTCATCATATGTCGGCGGATTTTCAGATAAGCCCATTTCTATTAGTGAATCTCTTAAAATCTTATAGGCATCTTTTTCAATTTTTAAATTATTATAAGAGATCCAATGTAACGATAGATCTAATACTTCTTTATCCACTTTTATATACTTCGCCACTACCTCATGAGCATGGTCATCATTAGCATTCATCAGCTCACCTGCAGCCGCATAATCCTTTACAAATTGTTTAGCAATATCTTTGTGTTTCTCAATAAATGCATTTCGTAATACTAAACCACAGTCAATAGAGTTTGGCCAGATATCTTCAGACTGGAATAAAACCTTTCCTTTTTCAAGTGATACAGAAATCGCACCAAATGGCTCTGCAACCACATATCCTGCAATTCGTCCTTCCGCTAAAGCAGCTGGCATTTCCGCTGGAGGAAGCTCCACAACATCCACATCCTGATAATTTATCCCAGCGTCCTGAAGCATTCGATACAATAAAATATTATGTGTGGAGTATTTATTTGGAATAGCAAAGCTTTTCCCCTTTAAATCTTCAACCTTTTCAACATTAGGTGCCACAACAACTACATTACCATCACGATGACCTAGTGCCACAGCCTTTAAATCGATTCCTTGTTCCTTTGCCTTCATAGCAAGCTGAATTAGCACCGATGCTCCATCTATTTTACCTGTATTTAATGCATCCATTAGCTCTGGCCAAGACCCAAATTTCACCAATTCAATAGCGTAGCCCTCGTATTCTTTGTCTGTTTGCATGTATAATGGTGCCGCATGAGTAATAGGCAGGTAGCCAATTTTAACGATTTTTTTATCATCTACTGTGTTTGAACTGCTATTCTCTTCACTTTTTCCACAAGCTGATAAAATCAGTAATAAAGTCAATATCAAAAACAACGATAAATATTTCTTCATCAATTTTCCTCCGTATTAAATGTTGTATTCAATCGTGTCCTGCGGTTGTGTAAAATGGAATTCATTAAAAATAACTTCTCGGAAATGTTGGAATTCCGAATCTGCACGATCTCTAGGCTTGGTACTTCGTACATGTATTTCACGATGTATACGCCCAGGGTTGGGACTCATGATAAATATTCGATCTGCCAAATAAATCGCTTCATCAATATCATGTGTTACCAATAAAATCGTTGTTCGCTCCTCCTTTTGAATGGCAAGAAGCTCATCCTGCAAATAATAACGAGTAAATGTGTCAAGCGCTGCAAATGGTTCATCCATCAAAATTACTTCAGGGTGTATCGCCAGTGCACGAGCAATTGCTACACGCTGCTGCATTCCTCCTGATAATTCACTCGGTAATGCCGAAAGACGATCTTCTAAACCTACAAGCTTGAGATAGTGTTGGGCACGCTGCTGACGCTCTATCTTGGACAATGCCTCCCCTTCTAAAGCCAATTCCACATTTTTTTGGGCAGATCGCCAAGGAAGTAACCCATAATTTTGCATCAGCATAATGCAACGTTTACTTGCCTTAGTTACGATTTGATTATCAAGCAACACTTGTCCAGTTGTTGGTTGTTCAAAGCCTCCAACTAAATTTAAAAGTGTACTTTTACCACAACCACTTTTACCTAAAATGGCGATTATTTCACCCTTTTGAATATCCAATGAAATTTGATTAAGTACTTCTTGTTCGATAAATTTTTTACTCACCTGCTGGATAGAAATTAACGGTGCTGTCATTTGAATCTTGTCACCTCTTTTTATTCTTATAATTTTACTAGGTTTAATATGTTTTAAGTTATTTTATTATACTTAGTCCAAAATTACAACCTAATTTTATGAAAAAAAATTGTATTCAGATAATTTAGTAGTGAAAACAAAAAAAAGCAGATTTTCAAGAAAATCTGCCATTCTACTTTAAAATATGTATTTTATCATTTCATGTATATTGCAATATGGATTGTCACGACTTTGTGTTCCCCGAAAGGCCATCATATCTGTGCAATTTTTTATCGCAATCTCATGACGCAATGCGATGGGTGCAATAACTGACTCGTCCGCCTTATGGCGAAAATAGCGGGAGACACCTAGGTGCTGCTCCATTTTGTCATTTAATACAGCACGAGGATACTTTTCTGTAATATCGACCTCCTCAAAATGCAAGAGTAGCCATAGTTCAAATGCTTCATTTGTGTAAGCGATGTGAATGTTTTTCTCCTCACAAAAATCATTAACTTCCTCTAATTGCCTTTCCGTTAAATCATCCTTATCAAACACAATCCACACCTCATCAAAATATTGATAGCTAGAATCTCGATAGGCATGCTGGGCTAGCTTAATTGCTGAACGCTTAACATTTTTTATTTTGACACTTACCATTTTAGAGCGCTTTAAAATACGCATTTGCTCAAAATAAATGCGCTCTGTTTCACCTTCACAATAAATTAAAATGGTTTTACGCAGTGTTCGATTCCCTTGTTGACGTACTCTCACTGCTCAGATACCTCCACTTCACCTAAATATTGATCTGATAAATATTCATTAATAACTGGTGTCGCACCAAACTCCCCTTTTAAATAACGCTTTGCATAGGAAATATCTCCACGCTTCTTCTGCAAATCCGCAAAATCAAATAAGGAGTATAATTCTGATTCATTTTTAAAGCTTTTATTGACAAACCAAATTTGATCAGAACGGAGTGGCTGGTCTAGTAAATCAATTTCATGGCTAGTGACAACAAATTGATTGCAGACATTTCTCTTACTGTTCATGATGGCCATTAAAAATTCGCAAATGGATACATGAAAGGCTGTATCAAATTCATCGATAAAAATAGTCTTTCCTTTATTGTATGCATCGACCATAACACACGCTAAATGTAGCATTCGAACAGTTCCCTTTGAATCCATCGTCCAATTAATGGTCTCTGTTCCAATTGGTGCACCTGCTTCATCAAACGATAAATAGTGCAAATCAATATCAACCTCTTGGATAACTTCGGGTGAGTCAAATTCATAGCCAATAGTATTTTTCTCTCTACGTTCAACTCGTCTAGCTGTTACATCCTGAATAGAAAAATCAGCAATTTTTAGTAGCTTAATTACCTCTCTCTTAAATGGCTCCTCTTCAAGTTTACGAATAAGAGGGTGACTTGATAACCGATTAGCCTCATCTAAGAACAGAATTTTATGTAAAAACCAATCAAATATTTTCGTCGCATCAGGATCATTAAATACATTTAAGACAGACAAAAAAGCGGTATTATTCCTCGTATATTTTGTCAATTCAAGAGCAGTGTGTTGAGCCGTTTCATATGAATATTCTGCCCCATCCCACTGTCTACTAAAGAGCTGCTCCTTTGTGGACTTCGTTGTCTTCGTAAGACTCTCATAAAGCACCTGTGTAGCATTATACTGTACCTCATAATCATATAGAATCCCATCTAATAATAATGAAATCATAAACTCAGTTGGCTGTTCTTGCTGTCCCCCGAGCTTAAATGGTTGGTAGGGCAAGCGAAGTTGTTTAACATTATTAAGGTTTTCGAAATTAAACAATAACGTACGCAACACTTTAATAGCTGTAAACAAATTCGATTTTCCACTGCCATTTGGTCCGAAAATAAAGGCACTTTTTACAAGTCGAAAGGCGTCCAGCTGAATAGTATGTGAGTCCTTTAATTTTCGAATGCGGCTTCCCGCTACCATTGAAAATAGTGTTTCATCTTTATAACTTAAACAATTTTTCACTCTAAAATCTACAAGCATGTGTAAGCCCCCGTTCAATTCCACAACATTCCTTTAAAAGATTATTATACTATAGACGTGAAAAAAGACATATTACTCAGAATAATACTAAATAAATGCAGATTTCGCCTTGGCGTAATTGCGTTCGGAGGCTTTATCTTCATTCAGTAGGTGTTTGACACCTACTGAAAAGGAACCACATCCGTATTCATTTCGCCACCTTCAGAGACTATAAAACGCTATAAGTTTAAAGTTTCTCGTTTTTCGTGGAACAAACAATACATTAACCATTTTTATTAATTGGAAGACGATGATTTCCGCTACAGGCTACTCGCTGTCCTACGAGCAACGTCGAGCCGCTTCCTCCGCCTTATTGTTGCTGTCGCTTCGCCTTCGCACAAAATACATTCGCTCTGTACTGGGTCTCACAATTATTTTAATTTGATGGCGATAGAATACTAGAGTTGAAAAGTTTTATTTTTATTAATATCAATACAAAAGAAAATAGTGAAAAAATAATGCCGCTCCAAATAAGTTGATGAATTCCTAATTGAGAAATAAACCAACCGCCAAAAGATGTTCCTAAAGTAATTCCAAGATTTGAAAATGAAACAAATAGGCTATTACCAAATTCAGGAGCTTCTTTAGCTTCACTTATTAACCATGCCTGACTAATAATTAAACCGCCAGAATGTACGATTCCCCAAATGAATACCATAAAAATCATTGGAACTAAATAAGAACCTAAATAATAAACGAATAAGTAAACGAATAAATATAGTACCGGAAAAGATATTACAGTTTTCAACATGTTTCTTTGTAAAAGAAATCCAAATAAAGAATTACCTAAAATCATAATTACACCAAATATTAGCAACATAATACTAATCAAGGAGCCATTCATTTGAGTGACTTTTGCAAGGTATTCAGCAAAATAACTGTAAACAGAAAACATAGCTGCAAAAATAAATACAACAGCTCCTATATTTATCCATAATTCTGTTTTTCGTAATATACCGACTTGCTTGCCAAAAGACATTTTTTCTTTAACAGGCATAGAAGGTAGCAAAATTAATATTCCTATAAAGGCTACAGCATTTACAATCGCTCCAAACAAGAAAGCAATTTCTAGTGAAAACTGTTCTGCAAGATAAGAAGTTAATGGTACACCTAAAGCAAAGCCAACCGTAATTCCCATGAAAACTTTGGTAACTGCTCGACTGCTTTTTTCTGGATGAACAAGATTAGCTGCAGTTACAAGAGCTATTGAAAAGAATAGAGGGTGAAGTGCCGCAGGTATAATACGAAAAATAAGCATAACTTCAAAATGTGTCGTATAAGCATAAAAAATATTAGAAATAACAAATATAAATATTGTTGTTAATAAAAGTATCTTACGATTAATCCCAGACACAAGTAATATTAAAAATGGCCCAGAGATAGCAACAACTAGAGCAAATATACTTACTAACAAACCTGCTTGTGCGGTTGAAACCTCAAATTTTTGAGCTATTTGTGGTAATACTCCGACAATACTCATTTCTGTTGTAATAATTCCAAATACACCTATTGCTAGTATAAAAATAAGTAAAGAATTTATTTTTCGCATTTATAAAAATCTCCAATCTTAAATTGATTTAATAAAAATTAGTTGAATATTGTTACAAAAATTGATAGATGTGAAACCATAATTTATATATACATCTATATATCCGTATATATAGATGTATCGAGCAAAAAAAAAGAAATCCTCCTTTCTATTTATAATTCTTTTTGAATGTACTCTCGAAATTCTTGTATGGTTTTCTCATTCCTACGATAATAAGTCCACTTTCCAATACGTTCGGATTGTAATAATCCAGCTTGTTGCATAGTTAATAAATAATTAGAGATAACCGATTGAGCTAGTCCTGCTTTTAATTGAATATCTCTTACACATACTCCAACTTGAAAACTAATCCCTTGTTGTAAATAAAGTTTTTCATCAAAAAATTCCTCTGGATTCTTTAACCATAATAATATTTGACGTCTTGTATCGTTTGATAATGCTTTATAAATTTGTGAAGGTTCCATAAAATTCATTATATCTATTTTTATAGATTTGTAAACGGAGCTTTAAAAATTAATATTATTCGTCTATTCAGAAATTTTATAGTCTTATACCTTTGAATTATTACTGTGTTAGTATTACTTAACGCTCTCTATCCTGTAACCATTAGTCGAACAGATGAAAAAAGCGCTTCAAGAAATTTCAAATAAAGTTTCAGTTATGTAAATAAAAACTCAACGCCAAGGTTCCTAGCTTCCTTGGCGTTGAATGAATAAAAATGACTCTTCTATTAAATTTCCACTATTTTTTCATTTTGTAATGCCTGCAATGTACGCTCTATGCCTTCTGCAAAGGAAATCTTAGGCTTCCATCCTATTGCATTTGCAAGCTTTTCATTGTTTAAAAACGAATGCTCGATATCACCTTCTCTTGCAGGAGCATATTGTATTTCTAATGGATGGTTTAAATGCTGTAGTAATAAAATTACTTGATGAATTGACCATGCCTCATTTGTTGATACATTATAAATTCCTTGTAATTTCGCTTGAACACCAGCATAAATCACATCTGCAATATCATCCACATAAACGAAATCACGTGTCTGTTCCCCATCTCCATAAATCGTAAAGGGTTTTCCTTCCATACTGCTTTTTAGCATACTAGGAATAACAGCCGCTTCTCCCTGCATATATTGCCTTGGACCAAATACATTCGCAAATCTGTAAATTAATGTTGGCAAGCCATAATCCTTTTGCCATTTTTCGCAATATGTTTCCCCAATGCTTTTATTTAGCCCATACATAGAAATGGGTTCACTTATATCTGTTTCTTCTAGTGGCGGATAATGACTATCTCCATAAACAGCCGCTGATGAAGCAAAAACAAAATGCTTTACCTTATATTTTGACGATAAGAAAAGCATCTGACTAAGCCCGATAATGTTCGTCAATATATCCTTCACTGGTTCTTGCATTGATTTTTGAACACTCGTTTGCGCTGCACAATGCACAACAACATCAAACGCAATTTCCTTAAAGAAATGCTCGCACACCTCATCTTCTACATTCAAAAGGTAGGATTTATGTTCAAATTCGACATTGCGTAAATGACCAGTGCTTAAATTATCAATGATATATATATTTGCACCTTCATCATAAAATCGCCTCGCCACAGCACTACCGATAAAACCATAGCCACCCGTCACTAACACATTCATCCCATCGCCCCCAAAAACAATATGGTGTTTTATATGCAATTATTGCTAAAAATATGCAAGCAACTTATTTATGGATTATTTTATTTATAGATTTGGGGAACATGAATCAAAAAACTGTGTCCAAGTATACTACTCAGACACAGTTTATAAAATTATGCAGGATTAACTTCTAATTCAACTGTCACTTTAATATCTTTACCAACTAACACGCCACCTGTTTCCAATGCAGCATTCCAAGTAAGACCAAATTCCTCACGATTAATTGTTGTTTCAGCTTCAAAACCATAGACTTCTTGGCCCCATGGATTTGTCCCTTTTCCATTAAATTCAGTTTCGAAAGTTACCGGTTTTGTTACATCTTTAATTGTTAAATCACCAGTAAGTGCGTATTGATCAGCTGATTTTTTAGTAATATTTGTTGATTTAAATATAATCGTTGGATATGTTTCTGTATCAAAGAAATCTGCCGCTTTTAAGTGATTGTCACGATCTTCACTACGTGTATTAATGCTTGTTGCATCAATTGTGAAGCTAATGTTTGCTGTTGTTAAATCTGCAAGATCTGCTGCTTCAATATCTGCTGTATAGCTATCAAATACACCTTTTACTTTTGATACCATCATGTGCTTTACTTGAAAATTAATTGCTGAATGTCCTAAATCAATATTCCATTTTGCCATTTTAAATTTCCTCCAATTGAGTTGTTATTTATCTCGATTTCGAGATATAAGTTAAAATATGAAGCAACTACATTAATTATGTTACCCAAGAAATTATGGATTAAACATATGTAGTTACCTCATTTGTACATCCTAGTTACTAAAAGTAATCAATTACTTTATGTAACCTACTATATATTAATAAATAATTTACGTCAAGTAATTATTTTAACTTTTTCTAATATATCATGAATGGTAGAGTTTATTGCGTAATGGAAGTTTCCTGCGCTGGGTGAATTTCTGTATATTGTTTGGGACCCGAGCGGTTTTTGGCTCGACCTGAGCGGCTTTCTCTGGGACCCCGAGCGATTTCAGGCTCGACCTGAGCGGCTTTCTTTGGGACCCGAGCAGTTTTTGGTTCGACCTGAGCGGCTTTTTCTGGGACCCGAGCAGTTGTTGGCTCGACCTGAGCGGCTTTCTTTGGGACCTGAGCGATTTTGAGCTTGACCTGAGCGAATTTCTTTGGGACCCGAGCAGTTTTTGGCTCGACCTGAGCGAATTTCTTTGGGACCCGAGCAGTTGTTGGCTCGACCTGAGCAGCTTTCTTTGGAACCCGAGCGATTTCAGGATCGACCTGTGCGGCTTCTTTGGGACCCGAGCGATTTTGGGCTCGACCTGTGCGCCTTTCTTTGGGACCTGAGCAGTTTTTGGCTGGACCTGAGCGGCTTTCTCTGGAACCTGAGCGGTTTTTGGCTCGACCTGTGCGGCTTTCTTTGGGACCCGAGCAGTTTTTGGCTCGACCTGTGCGGCTTTCTTTGGGACCCGAGCGATTTCGGGCTCGGCCTGAGCGACTTTTTCTGGGACCCGAGCAGTTTCAAGTTTGACCTGAGCATTTTTATTATTTCTAAAGGATTTCGTCAAACAAAAAGAAGCTTCCCCCATTTAAATTGAGAAAACTTCTATCTATCAGCGTTTTACTAATTTACCTTGAACAACAAAACGGTGATCATCACTTAAGACAGCATCTTTACATGTAGATAAAGTTAGTATTTTATCCTCTGGACTAACATCTACATTCATATCAATGGCAGATCGTGCTTGAATATCATGTAAAAATGTTTGAAAAGCCTCATTGCTATCAAATTCTGTTTCAATATAATAAAAATCAATGGTTGTCTCATAAGCAGCGAAGACTTCAATATCGTATCCTTCATATAATGTGTCTAAGTAAATAATAGGAAATTGATCTGCATAGTCCTGCTTTAAATAATTTTTTAGACTGCCAAACATTGTGTCATTCTTCATAGCATGGCCATACAAAATAGTATTTCGATTGATAGCCTGTACATCATTGCGGTAATCCATAAAGACACTCCCCGCACGGCTTTCTCTATCTTTAAAATTATGATTTAAATAAAAATCATTGTTGTTACTTTGAAGAATGGGGTTATTTAATTTTGTACCATCGATAGAAATCCATCCAACGATATTTTTATTAACAGCAAGCAACTCATCAAATTGTGGTCGAATAGTATAGGGCGATAGAGGATCCACAGTCTTTTCTTCTTTAGTTACTTTCTCATGAGCAGCCAATGAAGATTCATAAATCGTTTGTACTTCTTCCAGAGATTTAGAGGTTTCATAATACGTATATAAATACTTTGCTAAAGAAAATCCAGAAAATAGAAATATAGTTAAATATACAATTGTTAATAACTTAGAAGTCCATTTTTTCATGCTGTCACCTACTTAAATACCAAGGGGAACCATGTAGAATCCAAGCTGCTTATCCTCGTAAAAAACCGCCTCAACCCCATACACCTCTTTAATAACTTCCCTTGTGATGACCTCTCTTGGTGCTCCCTCAGCTACTATTTGTCCTGCCTTCATTAGGATAATATGGTCGCTATAACGAATTGCCTGATTAATATCATGAAGAACCATAACAATTGTGAAGCCATGTTCCTTATTTAATGCTTTTACAAGCTCTAATAATTCAATTTGATAGAAAATATCTAAATAGGTTGTTGGCTCATCCAAGCATAAAATTTCAGATTGCTGTGCTAAAGCCATGGCAATCCATACTCTCTGACGCTCTCCACCTGATAGTGCCTCTAAATCGGTATTGCGTTTTTCAAGTAAATTTGTACAAGCAAGTGCCCATTCAATAGCTTTAGCGTCCTCCTCGTGATTTCTTTTCAGTATTGTTTGATATGGAAGACGTCCAAAGCTTACTAATTTTTCAATTGTTAAATCCTTTGGAATTTCATTTTGCTGATAAACAATAGCTAATTTTTTAGCAAACTCTTTTGATTTATAATGCAGCAAATCCTTGTTTTCTAACGATACATTCCCTGACTTTGGCATATTATTGCGTGACATAACACTTAATAATGTTGATTTTCCGCAGCCATTTGGACCTATAATCGTCGTGATTTTTCCCTTTTGAATCATTGTTGATACACCATCTAAATGATTTCGAGTATTATCATGTGATACGATAATATTTTGTATGTCCATGTTTCGTCACTCTTTTCGTAATAGGAATATTAAGAACGGTCCACCGATAATTGCCATAATGGTTGAAGCTGGTACTTCAATGGGAGCTACTATTGTACGCCCAATCGTATCAGCCACTAATATCAGTAATGCTCCAGCTAATGCTGTAAAGGGAATCAGCACTTTATGATCATGTCCAACTAAACGTCGTGCAATATGTGGTACCAACAAACCAACAAATGAAATAACGCCCGCTACGACAACAGAAACTGCCGATAGTAATACTGCTACAGCAGCAATGATTAGTCGAGCACGTGCAACAGGAAAGCCTAAGCTTTTCGCTGTTTTATCTTGTAAGACAAGGAGATTACACCAACTATACAGCGCGAAAGCTGCTATTAATCCCACAGTACCATATGTAACAATTGTCGAAACATCTTTCCATGTACGCATCGTTAGGTTAGAGCCAATAACACCCGAGACTGACGTATTTAAAGAGCCACCTAGACTTATAAATGCCTCTGTTAGTCCTGTAAACATAGCATTAATCGCAATCCCAACTAAAATGAGTTTTAAAGGACTTAACCCTGATTTCCATGACAGCGCAAATACAAGTGCACAGGCAAATGCCCCACCTATAAAGGCTAATACAGGCGTCATGAAAAATAATGCGGGAAAGAAGGAAATTATAAAGAGCTGTACAAACGCTGCCCCTGAAGATATACCGATAACGCCGGCATCTGCTAATGGATTGCGCATCACAGATTGTAACAGGACCCCTGAAACAGATAATGCCGCTCCGGCAAACAGGGCAACGATAATGCGTGGAAATCGTAAATCCCGAATAGCTTCCATTTGATTATTTCCATCCTCAAACAATGCCGCAATAAATTCGAAAAAGCCCATCTTAATGCTACCTGTTGTCGCTGCATAAACCGCTGAAACAAGTAATAATACAATTACAATTGAAAAACTAACTATTTTTTTTGTCATATTGGACTTCCTTTATCATTTCAAATTCCATCATTTTATAAGAAAAGCGCTCTATGACAAGACTATGCTTGTGATACGAGCGACAATTCCAGATTGCTATTCTCGATAGAAAATTTCCATCAGTTGTCCTAAAGCTTGTGGTACTTGTAAGGAGGCTGTAGTGCCAAATAATTCCTCCTCTAAATCATAAACCTTGCCATTTTTAACCGCTTTAAAATGCTTCCAAATATCATTTGTTTTAAATTCCTCATCAAACATTTTTACTACTTCGTCAGGCATGCCGTGAGATAAACGTAAAATAATGTCAGGATTACTATTATGGAGATACTCAGTATTTGATGCTAAGTATTCAGCGTCCTGTCCTTCCATCACATTAATACCACCAGCACGTTTCACCAGATCGCCCGCATAAGAATTTTCTGTTGCCACTAAATAACTACCTGGAATTCCAAGTAAAATGAGGACGCGAGGTCCCTCTTTATTGCCAGCTACATTTTGAACAGCCTCAATATTTTTCTGGAGTTCCTTCACTAATTCTTCAGCTTGTGCCTCGCGTTTATAGCGTCCTCCAAGTTTTTGAACCTCAGAAAGCATCGCATCTACACTTTGAAAGTTTAAAAAGTTGACTGGAATATTTAATTGCTTGAATTTATCTTGTAAATCATACTCTAACGTAGATACCGATAACACATCTGTTGGGTTTAATGATTTCACAATTTCCATATCCGGTTCCATCGCATTACCGATAGTTGGTAGTCCATCAAAACGTTTTGCTAATTTCTTCTCCGTTTCTGGTACTGCTATAGCGTCCAACTCAAGCCTATCCATAATTTCTGCAATAACAACAGTACCAGCGATGATACGCTGTTCATCCTTCTCAGTAGCCTCTGCAGAAACTTGCTCTTTTTCACTCGAATCTCCCTTATTTTCTTGATTACTGCTATCATTACAGCCAACAACTAGTAATAACAATGACATCAAAGCTGCCATTAACAGCAACCATTTCAGTTTCTTTTGCATACTGTCATCTCCTATTTATTTCTGTTCAGTCACATCTTTTTTTGAATATTTGATACGGCGAACGAGCAGTAAGCCCGATAAAATACAAACTCCAATAAGCAAGATAACCTTTACTACGTTTAGCTGTGCAAGCTGCTGATCAGTTTTTGAATCTTGCATTGGTTTTTTAGTAGTGATTTCTTCCTTTATTTCTGCCTCCTCAGCTCCTTCTTTTACATCGTCTTTAGTTGGAGCATCAAATGTACGATCAAATGCTAATTGCTCCTCCTTTGGCATAGTTGGCTGAACTGAAGGCTGGGTTGGCAGAGCTGCTTTGGATATGCTCTCCTCTACCATTATTACTGGAGATTGCTTTTCAACTTCTTTATGAACTACCTCTGGTTTCACGCTGTTCACTTGCTCGGAAGGCTTTACTTCAGAAGGCTTACTGAAAAGTTTGGCAACTTGCTGCTGATCAAACTTTAGATTAACGAAATATTGATGATAATAAGAGAGCTCAGGAATATCAACTTTAACCCACATACGTATAGGTTGCTCAAAATCATTCACTGCAAATTCAACAATTTTAACATTATCAACAATTGAGACTACCTTTGGTTCTATCTGATTTCCTTGTTGATCTACAGTAATTCCTGTCACCCATGCTGATTTTAATATTGTCATTTGGGCATAGTATATACCATCTTTTTCTATTATCTTTGCCTGTGGATTTACATAGGTATTCATTATAGAAGGCTCATTTTTGCCATCTACCAGCAATACATAATTCAATGTCCGTTCCTCAGATACCGTATCTTTCGAAGTAGCTTTTTCGTTATCTGTATCTGGAACAGTCTCCTTATTTAGCTGCGTAAGTGTTTGGGCATTTATGTGGAGTTCCTGCGAAAAAGGGAGGGACTCCTCTGTAGTTGTGTATACTACACCGTTTACCCTAATTGGCCGATGTATATCTTTGACATCAAACTGAACTAAATTTTCGCGCACAACAGTGGAAGTTATTTCATCATCTAGCTGTTTCATTTGGATGTCTGTTACAATCCATGGCTTTTCCAGTGTTAGCTCTAGTTTATACTGACCATTCTTTACATCTAGAGTTGCCACTTCGCTAAAAATATTTTCTCCCAATCCTTCTATAGATGAAAAACTTAGTTCAACTTGATAGCTTCCATTTTCAATTATAGTTTCTTCAGCATTGACCTGAAGCCAATTACAGGGAGGGAAAAACATCAGCAAAATAGTGCTGAATAGAAATGCTTGGCATATTTTTTTGTTGCTAATCACTATGAAAATCCCCCCAAATTCTTGAAAAGCACAGTAACTTCCTTCCTCAAAGAAGTGAGAAAGGAAGTTGCTGTAATAATACTATTTATTCATGTATTGTAATGCACCATTTAAAATTTTTGCCATTTGTGTGCGTTTTAAAGGACTGTTTGCATTAATCACTGTTTTACCTTCAGCATTGGCAGAGCCAGTCATAATTTTACCTTTATTTAAAAAGGCAAATGCTTTTTTCGCTTCTTCGCTTGTTACAGTTGCACCATCAGCATAATAGGATAGGCTTGGGTCACCATAGTTCATTTCTTTCCCTGCAACATGCGCTACAGCACGGTAAATCATTACAGCAGCCTGTTGGCGAGTAAGTGTACCATTTGGATTAAAGTTCTCCGCTTTTACAATAATTTTAGCCTCAGCTAAAGCATTGATTGCTTGTTTACGTTCAGCGTCAAGTGCGGCTGTATCTTTAAATCCAGCATCTGTTGTTGATGATAAATTTAATGCACGAGCAATCATTAACGCAAATTGAGAGCGTGTAATATTGTCGTATGGTTTGAAGTTATCTTGCCCCTTCACAATTCCCTTGCTGTATAATGCTAAGATAGCTTCTTTATTCCCATCATTGCTGATATCTTTAAATGGATTTACCACTGGCTTCACTGCACCTTCCACAGCAAAGCTAAATTGTACTTGGTGGTTGGTATCATAGTTCACGCCTGGCTCATTCACAACAATACGCAGTTGAGCATTCACAAGTTTCTTTAAGTCCTTCACTTCAAATGAGTACGTACTTGCTTTTGTTGCTTTGTCTTCACTTACTAAAGTTGCTTCTTTCCCTTCCACTGTAAATCCTTTAACATATTGACCTTGCGGGAATGTCATCGTTACGATGTTTTTACCGTCTACTACTGAGATGCCTACTTTAGGTGCAATATATTGCTTCATCATAGATTCTTCAGAAGTACCGTTTTTGTAAACAGTAATTGCTACATCATTGACCTTAACTTCTTCTTTTACTTCTTTTACTTCTTCCTTAACTTCTTCTTTTACCTCTTCAGTTTTTCCATTTTCCTCTGTAGTCGTTGCTTCTTTATTTTCTACTGCTTTTAAATCAAATTCATACCATTTATCCATCGGACCTTTAGGTGTTTCAGCTACTACATGAATTTTTGCAGCTAACAACTTATCAGCTACCACTGGGAAACTATATGTAATTGTACCATCTTCATTTTTCACTTCAGTAGCATCTACATACTTATCGCCTTGTTTAGTTTGTAAGCCTGCAATCATTGGCGCAGATTTTGCTACCACTGTTAATTTTGCTTCAAACTTACCATCCTTCTCAACAATTGTACCTTGTGTGACAAGATGAGAGCTGATAGCAGGTTGAGCTTCGGTAGTACCTGGTTTAAAGATTTGGAAATTGACAATCTTATCAGCTTTCTCAGCCTTCGTAGTCCCTGCCTTTACTTCCGTGTTTGTCGTAACAACCTCTGCTGCTGATGCAAATGATGGAACTGTTAAAGATGCTGCTAGCAATGAAGCTAGGACGATTTTTGTTGCGCGTGATTGACGTTTTTTAGTCATTATTGACCCTCCGTTTTGGATTGTAATTTTTTTCTATAAAGTAAAAATGCTGATCCCACTAATGCAACGATTAATAGATAGGGTGTTGTATCGCTTGTTTGTGGATTGGGCACTTGACTTTCGGCAGTTGAATTTGTCGAAGCTTTTACATCATTAGTTTTTGGCGCTGCTGAGCCTTCAGTAGATACCGCATCAAAAACTAGTGCAACACTATATTCATGGTGATAATTAATATCATCAATATCAATTTTCATTGAAGTCACAACAGGTTTCGTTAAATCTTTCACTGTGAATTGCACGATTCGCGTATCTGCTGCCTTATCTTCACTTACTACGGTTGCTCCACCAGGTGGCTGAAATTTAGTAATCCATTTACTATTTTTCAAGGTAATTTGAACTGTCGCCGTACCATTTTTCACAGTGACCTTTGCTGGTTTTACAAAATAATCATTGGCAATGGACACCGAGCTACTTTCAGGCTTATTAACCTGATATTTTATGGAATGAGTACCGTCAGATAGTTGGGCAGATGCTTGTGGTAACCCTAAATTGAAGGTAAATACCATTACTAGCATGACGAACATCATTAATTTCTTCATGTGCTGAACTCCTCCTTATTGGAATATATTCGTCTAATTTCCACAGAACATTATAATTGAAAAAATTTTCGTTCACAATATTCAGATTGAAAGCATTTTCACGTAAACGAAAATTATTCTCAATTACACTTCTATTTCCAAGAATAATCGTTGATACCAACGTATGTCAACTGCTAAACCAAATTCGTCCTTAATATGTCAAATTTTCTACAATAAAAGGGATATCACAGAAGAATTTGTGATATCCCTTAAATAATTCTATTTAAACAAGTCTCTATTACCCTAAAATTTCCAATACTCCAATCATTATGAGTAACCAGCCTGATATAGCCGCTGAGTATTTTCCAATAAAAGTTTTAGTTAGTAAATTTCCGAAATGGCTGCCGATTGCAACTGTAATAAATGAAAATGTTCCAATAGAAATCACTGTCCAGATGACTGAAATACCGTGAGCACCGATAGCAATCCCCCCTGCTAAACAGTTAGCAGATAAGATAAAACCAAGTGTTATTGCTTCTCTAAATGAAATAATATAGTTTTTATCCTCATCAAATAATTCAGGCTGTTCTGCAATCCCTTGCTGAGAAAAACGATTAGACACTAATGTCCACAATCCAATCGTACAAAGCAATAGACTCCCCAACAAATTTGCGATATGAGGGGATATATATTCAACAATCGTCCCCCCCGCTGTTACGGCAACAAATGTGACAATCATTGACATAATAGCAATAACTGCGTTAGATAGGACTGGAATTTTTACCCGTTTCACACCATAAGCAAGACCTATTCCTAAATTATCTAAATTAGCAGCAATACCAATCAGAATGATGGATATCCAATGCATTCTAAGCCTCCTCAAACCCAAGTATCCATTTTCACCTATCATATGTGGGCAAAATTTGGATTTTTGGGCTTCTCTAAATGCATTTGATGAAGAGTCATTAGATATTCTCCCATTCCACTTTTCTCCCTGTCATTCCTAAAAATCCTATGGACAAAAAGTTTGGGTTGCTAGTAGACTTGCATTTCTTTCTATTTTAGTGATTTGACAAAAGTAACAACTCTTTGTTAATTTTAAGTTGTTACTTGTTAATTTTTAGTTTATATTATTTTTATTTTAATAGAAGTAACTATTCATGCAGTTTATCTAAAACATAAAACTTTATAGTAAGGAGAGATTTTATGAAGTTCGATAAATTATTAAAATGGGGATTTGCAGTGGGAATCATGCTGTTATTAACAGCGTGTAGCTCAGCTAGCGATGACTCCAAAAATAAAGCAATTAATTTAGCCTACGTTGAATGGGATACTGAAGTTGCCTCTACACACGTAGTAGGACAGGTTTTAGAGAATTTGGGATACGATGTCACATTAACCCCTCTTGACAATGGCATTATGTGGGAGGCACTTGCTAATGGTGAGGTTGATGGTATGGTTTCAGCATGGCTACCACAAACGCATGCCCCTCAAGTTGAAAAGTATAAAAATAAAATTGAAAATTTGGGAAAAAATCTAACAGGGGCTAAGATTGGCTTAGTTGTCCCAAGTTATATGGATGTAAATTCTATTGAAGATTTAACAAACGAGGCTAATCAAACAATTACAGGTATTGAGCCAGGGGCAAATATGATGGCTACAACAGAAAATGCTTATAAGGAATATCATAACCTTGAAGGCTGGCATGTCCTTACCTCATCAGCAGGTGCCATGACTGCTGCACTTAGTCAGGCATTAGCTAAAAACGAGGAAATTATTATTACTGGTTGGTCCCCTCACTGGATTTTTAATGCTTTTGATTTAAAATATTTAGACGATCCGAAAGGTATTTATGGTGCCGAAGAATATATTGGCACATTTGCACGTAAAGGATTAAAAGAGGATAATCCAGGCGCATATAGTGTTCTTAAAAACTTCCACTGGACTGCAGAAGATATAGAAAGCGTGATGTTTGATATTATGGAAGGCGCTGATCCTAAAGAAGCAGCAAAAAAATGGATTGAAAATAATGAAGAGAAAGTTATAGAGTGGTCAAAGGATGTAAAATAATTATAGTTGTTTCGCTAAACAGATATAATCTAAATAAGTCGATTCCCTGTATAAAAAGGAATCGACTTTCTTTAATTTGTTTTAAGTCATAATCGTAGTAAGTCGCTCTAATTATGTACTTTTCCGTATAAAACGCTTAGCACCTAGTATAACGAGTGAGACAATGATACCCCCAATAACCATCATAATGACACAGATTAAGGCACCGAGCTCAGGCATTGATCCGTCGTAGGTTATGATTGGTGATACACCGTATTGATGTGGTGAGATGGCAAATCTCATGATTTCTAAATATGCTAGATGAAAACCAATTGATGTCCAAAGACTCCCAGTCCATAGACGAAGTAGCTGCAAACATAATCCAAAGCATAGAATTAAAATAATATAACCGATGTTAATGGATACTCCTGGGGTTAATCCCACAAGTGCTTGAATCAAGGCAACTGCAATAGTAACTAATACAAATAGTAAGGTTTGCAATAAAACTGAAAGCCAAGTGGCGAATCGAAAACGTAAGACATCATATAATAATCCTCGTAATCCCAATTCCTCCGGCAAAGCTTCATAAAAGAAAGCAAAAATAATATTGATCAGTAACGGACCATACCACTGATTAGGGGCATGCCAGTCTTCAATGATTAGCCATCCTTGATAACCAGCAATTATGATACCCAATGAAGCCAGGGCAATTGCCAAGAAAACCCCAGTAAAAAAGTGATACAGCCTTTTCCATGAATATACGGGCGCATTGGGTTTAACACCAGTCATTCGATAGACATGCTGATATAAATACAAAACAATAGGAACGACCAGTCCACTCATCACAAGACCCTTTATAAAATTTTGAAAATCCCTCGACGAACCAAACAACTTTTCAGAAATATCACCTGAAAGAGAAGCTAGGAATAGACTAACAACTAACGTTAACCATCCTATTAATAAAAGTTTTATCCATTTCATAAATAAATTTCCTTTCCTGAGAACTTTAATGTACATATACTTTAAAACTTCTGTACCTCTGTTCATAATATTGTATATATACTTTATATACAATATATACATATTTCATGAATTTTGCAAGCTCGTTTTTTGAAAATATAAAAACACAGGATTGTTAAAAAATCCCATTCTCTCATTTTAAAAGATCCATCCCACATTCGACTCACTGCTCTATCCGTCATTTCAATCATTCTATCCGCCACTTCAACTGCTCTATCCGCTCGTCCTCCGTTTCTATTCTTCACCTCAGCAATTCTATCCATCACTTCTACATACAATCAAAAAAGGACCGCCCTCAAAAGGCATTATTCATTGCCTTTTGGGACTGTCCCTTGATTGTTACCTTTACTTCAATATTTCCGGATGGAATCCATCTTTTTGGAAGTAATTATCGTGTGACCAAATATTTAATTTTTCTTGTTCGGCTTCCTGCTGAATATCTCTGAATTCATCCTCAAACGTATTATTTGGTTTATGGATAAAACGTACTGCCGCAAGCCCTTCTTTCAATAACGATTCCTGTAATAACACATCATCCACAAAACATAGGCTAACAGTCGATCGTATTGTCCGTTTCTGGCCCTACATCGTAAACTGCCTCTATCTTTTTAGCGTTTTCTAACAATTTAATCGTATAGTCTCTTGCCTATTCAGCAAAAGGCTGTGCTTCACCTTTGTTGTAATTCATTTCTGGTGTATCGACCATTAATAAGCGGATTTTTTCTTTCTTGCCATTTATTGTCGCCTGAATTGTATCGCCATCACATCACCATAAACATACGCGTACATAATTATTTTTTTTATCCAAAGCACTATCATTACTAACACTTAAAGAATCATTTCTAGTGTACATATTATTTTAAGAGTACACAATTAATATTTTTGATTTAAAATTATGTACATAATTCAGTTATAATTGCTATACAAAAAAATTAAAAACCATTCATTCATTTTAACAGCGCCGTTTGTGTTATCAAGACCTAATTTTAAAAAAAGATAGAAAAATTAAAGGGTTCTACATATTAGATATGACTAATATGTAGAACCTTTTCTTCTTTTACTAAAGCACCTGTTAGTTCAACAAGGTTTTAGTATTTTTTCAAGTACAATAGTACCCGTTTTCTTTGTCGTTGTATTGACTGTTCGGACTTTGATACGAGTAGGTCTTATTACAGGAGAAACTTCATCTAAATTCCCAGCCCAAATAGTTTCTCCATATTTAGTTAAAGGGGACAATGAGAAAATCCAACTTATTTCCTTCGGAATATATGCTAATACTTCATAACCATCATAATCCCCAAAATTAGATGGTTTTGGTAAATGAAGTGCGTGAACACTGAGACTTGTTCGTTCATCATTAAACTTTCTTTCAATATTATAGATCAGTGCTACTCCTCTGGCATTTTTAGGTACGTTTTTTGTTGGTTCAAGTATTGCTGAACAAGATGGCAACTCTTCAATTTTATTCTCAGAGTGTGTTTGTGAAGGAAGAATTACTAAAACGAAGATAAGGCTAAAAAGCAATTTTTTCATTTCTGATTCTCCTTAAATTTGTTTAGTATCATTATTCCCCAAAACTCCATATTTATTGTATTTCTATCGTTCCTTGTTGCACTAAACTGCTCCGTTAGTACAATAAGAAAAAAGAGCTGACTTAGCAGTTCTATGGTCTTCAAGTAAAGCTACCCCGCAATCGCGCCCAATTGTTGTATTCTACCCTTTCTTACTATAAAATCCATAAGCGATAGAACCCAGTAATAACCCAATTCCAGCTCCTATAACAATTGAAAATCCTTGAGAAATTGGTTCGAAAAATATGCCAAGAATTACACCAATAGCAGAACCAAAAATCATCCCTAGTGGTATTAAACTATTTATTAGATCTTTATTTTTCACACCTAATGTTTCTCCCCTTCGTGTAACTGTAATTTTATATCCTCTAACAATCTGGCACGATAGTTGAACACAAGTTAAACATCACTCTTCAACTAATCTGCTTCGTTAGCTCAACAAGAAAAAAGATGCTCCTTTGCAACACCTTGTTTAACTCTTGCCCCCGTTAGTTGAATAAGGTTATCGGTCAACAACTAAAATTTTATTATCTTTAATGGTGTAGGTACCATGTATCATCCTTGAGAGCACAACGGTTTTGACGGCATGTTTTTCATTAGCAAATACCAATAAAAAACGGTCGTCTAGGTAATCAATTCCACCATTGTCCCCTTTAAACTCGATATTCATTGAATCTTCAATCTGTTCATCCGATGTATAAGGTCCAAATAGACTGACTTGGGTCCATTTAAAATTAGTTAACCCTGTTAAATCAATTTGTGTTTCTCCCTTTTCTAAAAGGGAGTCAATTTCTTTAGCTAAACCCGTGTCTTGACTGGCTCGATTCACTAATAAATTTACAGCTAAACCTATAATGGCAATAATAAAGACTACATAAACTATTTTTTTCATAAGCCCCTAAGCACTCTATACCTAAATTTTACATGCCTTATTTCAAAAGACGCCAGATAGAGAGTGTAAGATTCCTAAAGCAAGATTTTGGGTTCATTTGAAAACCTTTTTGCACTAAACTACCTCATTAGTTAAATCACTCCTTATGTCTAGAATTCTATTAAGTTGGCAATAATCCCTTTTATATTACTATTTTAGGGGGAATGGAATTGTTACTGTCAAAAGCGTGGACTTTGTTTGATGCTGATAAACGAATAGAGGGCTTTTCGCCACAAACGCTGAAGGCCTACCGGTTACAGTCTTTTCTATTAATTGGTTATTTTAAGGATATAGAGATGGAATTGCTTGACACCAATCAACTGAAAGAATATCTTGCTATATCCGGCAAGCACTTAAAACCAGCCAGTCTTGCACATCGTATCCGTTTTATGAAATCATTTTTTCGTTGGTCTCATGAAGAAGGTTACCTGAGTAAGAATCCAACTTCCAAAATTAAAGAACCGAAAGTAGGAAAGCGGATACCCAAGTATTTAACCGAACGGGAAATTGAACACCTCCGTGAATCCTGTCATTCCGCAATGGAAAAAGCAATTTTCGAATTCATGTTTTCTACTGGTTGCCGAATTGGAGAAATAGTTGCGTTAGAAAAAAACCATATTAATTGGTCCAATCAATCCGCAATCGTTAGAGGAAAAGGTGATAAGGAAAGGGAGGTTTATTTTAATACGCGTTGTGACATATGGCTTAAACGTTATATTGAAAGCCGTACTGACAATAATCCTGCCATCTTTGTGACAGTAAGGCAGCCACATAAAATGAGTGTTGCCCAAATGCGATACATCATCAAGCGGATATCAAATCGTGCTGAAATCAATAAAGAAATTCATCCACACCAACTTAGACACAGCTATGCAACTCATTTGTTGAACAATGGAGCTCCCATAGAAGTCATACAAAGTCTTATGGGGCATGAGAAAAGCGAAACAACTAGGATCTACGCTCAATTAAACGGGAGGCTAAGAAAAGAGTATTATCAGAAGTACTTTTAAATGTAAAAGGAGCAAAGTCTTAAAAGACATTGCTCCACTTGACTAAACCAGCTAATAGGTTGTCAATATCTTTTTTTTTGTAAGATGGCACTTTTCTTTATGTTATACTGTTTTTGGGCATACCAAATAACCCTCCAAGTGTATTGTGGAAGGCTTTTCATCTAATGGTCAATTTAATAAATTAAGATAAATCAAGGAAAACTTCTTTCCTCTTTAATAAAGCATATATCCATTGAAGAAGTTTATTAATACAAGCAACTAACGCAACTTTTGAAGGTTTTCCTTCTGACCGTTTCTTGTCATAAAACTCTTTGAGTTTTTTATTTCTAGAGCTTCTTATTCCACACAAAACAGCTAAATATAAACTGTGCCTTAGCCTACTAGAACCACGTTTAGTAATCCGATTCGTTGTCGCTGTGAATTTTCCTGACGAATAAACACTCGGATCAATTCCGGCGTAGGCAACCAATTTTTTAGGATGATTAAACCGATCAATTTCCCCAATTTCAGAAATGATCGTTGCAGCGATCTTTTCACCGATTCCAGGGATTGATTGGATAATCTTATATTCTTCTATTTCACTTGCCAGGGATAACATTTGGCCCTCTAATTCCGAAAGGTGTCCTTGGTAATGAAATAGGATATCAATATACATATTCAGATTAAATAAGTGACTTTGATACATCACCTTCTGAAAAGGATTTTGATTGGCTGAATCTATCAGTTTTCTTGCCTTTTCTCTTGCCCATAGGGCAGAGCGACTCGGACAATATTCACGTATACTATTTGATAAATCATCCTCGTTAGATTCTAGAATTTTTTCTGACGTTGGATATTCTTTCAATATCAACAAAGAAACTTTAGAAAAAAGATCTCCAAAAACTTTTCTATATTCAGGGAAAACCTGATCTAAAATAGTATGAAATTGCAACTTAGCTTCCACATACATATTCGTTATAATCTCCTGTTGTCTCGATAGATTACGAAGGTTTAGAAGCTGAATCCCTCTCATTCTATAAGGTTCGAATTCCTCTTTGTAATAGAGAACACATAATTGATAGGCATCGAAGGCATCTGTCTTTACCTTTCTTAAACTTGACTTCTTTGCTTGATAAGAGATGATCGGATTTAACAAAATATAAAGTATTTCATTTTCTTCTAAACATTGAATAATCGGTGTATGATAATGACCTGTTGATTCCAAAATGACAACAGGCTTACTCCCTGCTATCGATCTAATCTCTCCTAAAAATCCTATAAACTTGTCTAACTCTTCACGATTATGCTTAATTGAAAAATTTTCCCCATATGGCTTTCCTTTTTCTAAAAAAGCTTGTACTTCACTTTCATCTTTAGCTACATCAATACCCACTACTGGGTTCATTTTTTCTCCTCCTACAACGTATTCACCAGTAACCCCTATTACCTCCAAGTAGTATTATAGCTTCGCTTGTTATACGAGATCTAAGTCCCAACCAGCCTCAAACATATTTCTACAAGTAGGGGGTGAACAGTTTAGTTGACGGGATCAATGTCCCTCGCACCCGTACGTTCTACCCTGGCTACTGATAGATTAAATCTAAATAAAAAAAGTTCAACCAGAAAGTTCTGGCTGAACTATATAATACGAAAGCCCCCGTTTGTTTAAGTACATTTTTTCACAAAAAACAGTTCTTTTTACGGTTGCACCACTATCATTCATAGAAAAAGAGCTTTCCTAATTATTGGAAATTTCCAGTTTATCCTACTTAATTCTTTGAGCAATGGGATGATCAACATTTAGTTGCAACAAATCCCATAAATTCCCGTATAAATCCTTAAACACTGCAACTATTCCATATGATTGCTCTTTTGGTTCTCTCTCAAATTCAATTCCTTTTGATTTCATATAGTTATAATCTCTCCAAAAATCGTCAGTATTTAAGAAAAGAAAAACTCTACCACCCGACTGATTACCTATAAAGGGTTCCTGCTCAGGTTTAGATGCTTTAGCTAATAATATTGTGGTACCTACTGAACCAGGAGGGGACACCACTACCCAGCGTTTGTTTTGTTCTGGTTGATAAATATCTTCGACTAATTCAAAATTTAGTTTCTTTGTATAGAACTCTATTGCTTCATCGTAGTCTTTTACTACTAATGCGATATGAACTATTGATTGAATCATTATTGTCTCTCCTATTGTTACAGAATGATTAAGTCACTTTGTATTTTAGCACTTTTATTACTGACTAACACTTTTATAGTAAAGCTACCCCGCAATCGCGCCCAATTGTTGTATTCTACCCTTTCTTACTATAAAATCCATAAGCGATAGAACCCAGTAATAACCCAATTCCAGCTCCTATAACAATTGAAAATCCTTGAGAAATTGGTTCGAAAAATATGCCAAGAATTACACCAATAGCAGAACCAAAAATCATCCCTAGTGGTATTAAACTATTTATTAGATCTTTATTTTTCACACCTAATGTTTCTCCCCTTCGTGTAACTGTAATTTTATATCCTCTAACAATCTGGCACTATAGTTGAACACAAGTTAAACATCACTCTTCAACTAACCTGCTTCGTTAGCTCAACAAGAAAAAAGATGCTCCTTTGCAACACCTTGTTTAACTCTTGCACCCCATTAGCTTTATAAGATGTTATCATTTTCTATGTAATACAAATTGTGATTTACTGTATTTAAAGTTGTTTTTTTTGTAAAAAGGAATTAAATGTTCTTCACAAAACAAGCTAATAACATCAATATGAGATAGTTCGTCTAACAATTTTGATACAAGATTCTTTCCAATGCCTGACTTTTGATATGCTTGATGTATAACAACGTCTTCTATATAAGCCCTAAAATTTCCGTCCGTTATAGCCCTTGCAAACCCAATAAGAGTACCCTCTTTCCATACACCAATTGAAATTTCCCTTTTTAACATTTCTTCAATATCTTGTTCTTTTCTTTCCTCCCACCAACCTGCATCTTTATAAAGTTTCATAAGTTCGATTGCTTTAATTGGTTTTTCATTAAATTTAAAATATTCAAGTTCCAAGTCGTTATCCCCGATTCGTTTTTATTTTAATTTTATATAAATAGTACAGGGTTGTCTTCTTAAACTAACCTGCACCGTTCGTATTATAAGGTCAGCCAGATATTTCTGGTTGACCATTTTTTATATAGTTTTATTATAGCAGTAGCCAGGGTAGAACGTATCTGCACGTGGGGCTTGACCCCGTCAACTAAACCGTTCGCCCCCTACTTGCAGAAACATGATTGAAGCTGGTTGGGACTTAGACCTCGTATAACAAGCGAAGCTATGACACTGCATGGAGGATTAGGGGTAACTGGCAAATTATGATTCTAGGAGGAGATTAATAATGAATCCAGTCGTTGGTCTGGATATTTCAAAAGGAGAAAGCCAGGTACAAGCATTTTTAGATAAAGGCAAACCATATCGTAAAAGTTTTAAGGTAACGCATACTTTAGAAGGTCTGAATGACTTAGTTATATTTTTAGAGGATGTAAAAAACGAGGCTGGTATGAAGCCTACGATCATTTTAGAAGCTACAGGACATTATGGTGCCCCTGTCATACATTATTTAGAAGAACGAGGATATTTATTGATTATCATTAATCCGTTAATTTCATATAAGGCAAGAGGTTCCAGTTTGAGAAAAGTAAAAACGGATGCCATTGATGCCTATCTTCTTTGTGAATTGTTCTATAAAGAGGAACTGGAGCCATATAAAAAACGTGGTGTGCAATTATTAAACCTTCGTAATCTTACTAGACAACATGAAAATATAACTGGCGTAATGATTCAAACTAAGTTGCAATTTCAGGCAGTCCTTGAACAGATATTTCCTGAATATAAAGGGGTTTTCGGAGACTTATATTCTATGGTTTCACTATTAACTCTTTCCGAGTTCCCTTCTTCAGAAGATATTTTGAAAGCAAGTGAGGAATCCATTACAGACAAAATATATGAACTATGTAAGAGTAGGTCCATTAGATGGGCAAATGAAAAAGCTTTACAGCTTAAAGCCGCTGCAGCTCGTAATCCTTTTGAAAAAACAGTTTATCAAAGTCATATTTTAAGTCTGGATATGTATATAAAGATCCTTCTTCAGTACAAAGAGCACCTATCAAAGTTAGAGTCAGAAATAGATGCCCTCGCTAAAGAAATTGAAGAATATAGTATTATCAAATCTATCCCAGGCATCGGTGAAAAAATCGCTGCAACGATTATTTCTGAGATTGGTGAAATAGATCGATTTAACAACCCTAAAAAGCTTGTGGCTTTCGCTGGAGTTGACCCAAGTGTTTTCGAATCAGGTAAATTTTCAGCGACCAAGAATCGAATTACAAAACGAGGTTCAAGTAGACTTCGTCATGCCTTGTTTATGGCTGTTCGTTGTGCAATACGAGATTGCAGAAAAACTAAAACAGACGATACAATCATTCCTCGAAACAAGAAATTACGTGAATTCTATGATAAAAAACGTGACGAAGGAAAACCTTTTAAAGTAGCGATTATAGCTTGTGTTAATAAACTTATACATTGGATTTTTGCCTTACTAAAAAACAGAACTGCGTACCAAGATTTAGCTTGATAAGTAAGTACAGCTAAATCGAACAAAACCTTCCAAAAACAAACTTTAGGAAGGTTATTTGTCATGCACTTTTTAGTATAGCACTCTCCTATTAAACTTTTAACAGAAAATTATTGACAAACTATTAGCTGGTTTAGTTTAAGTACTCTTCACAATCCTCGCGTCCATTAATTATTGTATTTTATTCTATTAAATGGCCCTTTAAAAGAAAAAGACGCGTTCCTAAATAAACGCGCCCTTTAATGGAATAACTAAGATGTTTATTAAATCCTATACTCATTAGTCATACTCTAATGAAAGTTCCTTGTTAACTTCTTCAATACTCGTTTACAAAAGGCGTTAAAATGCACAGCGAACTTGCCATTCGGTACGTTCGTTCTAACATGCATTTCCTCTCCCTTCGCAACTGCAAATGTGGGTGATGATTTCCCCCTTCCATAACCTTCAACAAGATTTTTTATAAAATGCCAAATATCGAAGAGTATTAAAAAAATAAAAACCCAACTGAATATCAAGGCAGTTGAGTTTAGAAATTACTTTTTAATTCATTAAAGTCGATGGTGATTCATAACTTTTTTATTTAGGTAGAAAGAACATCTGATAAAAATAAGTGCGAGTATAACGAATAATCCACCAATCCAGCTTAAATTTTCTATATTAGTATATTGAATAATGATTCCTCCTAATGCAGAGCCCAGCATCATTCCCACATTCATTAAGGCGGTATTAAAACTGAGTACTGTTTCAGAGGATTGTGGTTTTAGTGAAATCAGATAAAACTGCTTTGCTGGTGTCGTTGTCCAAGTTGCTACTCCCCAAAAAGCTAGTGTGACAAATACACCCACTGCCCTATACTGTGTAAATGCTAGTACAAATAAAGAGATGATATGAACACATAAACTTAATGATATTGTTCGATTAGGTCCCCATCTGTCTACCGCATATCCTCCAAAGCGTGAACCAATAAAAGCAAAAGTGCCTAAAACAAATAAAGCGATACTTGTCATTTCAATAGAAAAGCCAGCAGTATGACTTAATAATGGAGCAATGTAGGCAAACACCATAGTATATCCTAAAATCCAAAAGATCGTTGTCATTAAACCTGTAAGGACTCGTTTATCTTTAATTATTTGCAACTGTTGTTTAAATGGCAGCGGTTGGTTTCCTTCTATATATGGTAATAATTTGTATAGTCCTATCAATAAAAAAACTGTGCCAAACGCAATGATTAAGAAAATATAGTGCCAATCAAAATGTCCAGCTAAAAATGTACCGATAGGCACTCCAAGTACTAATGAAACAGTGAAACCAGTAATGACTGTTGCCATAGCACTACCTCTTTTTTCTGGAACTGCAATTTGCGCAGCATAATTGGTGGCAACAACAATGTATAATCCTCCACTCATCGCCATAATGACTCTGGATAACATAAGAAAGACAAAATTATAGCTAAAAAATGCAACTAGATTTCCTAGAATAAATATAGAGATAGCATATAAAAGCACTTTTTTACGGTCCAATTTAGACGTTAGTATGACCAAAATCAAAGCTCCAATGGCATAAGATAAAGAATAAATCGTAATCAACTGGCCAGCTATTGAAATTGAAACATCTAATTCAAAAGAAATCAGTTCTAAAATTCCAGAAACAACAAACTCTGCTGTTCCTGTTACAAAAGCTCCTAAAGCTAAAAGTATGATGATTAGTTGATTTATATTATTTTTCAATTTGTACATCTCCTTATATTTGAACTGCTGTTTTTATTTTAGGTCCCATGTTAATATAAGTAAAATTGATGTTTTTAATAAAGGAGATGAGTAATTACTCATGACTATTGTGCGCTACGAAATCATTGCAAAAGTAGTCGAGCTAGGAAGTTTTACAGAAACTGCTGAAACATTAAATATGACTCAATCAGCCGTGAGTCATGCAGTTGCGAGTTTAGAATCTGAATGGGGAGTTTCTTTATTAATTCGTGATCGAAAAAAAGGAATAACACTTACAGAAATAGGGCAAAAAATTCTGCCGAATATTAGAGAAATATTGAAAAGAGTGGAAGTCATTAATCAAGAAATTGCACTTATGACAAGCTTGGAAACAGGTATTATTCGTATCGGCACTTTTGCAAGTGCTTCTTCTTGCTTATTGCCTAAATTACTTGTGAAATTCCGGAAAAAACATCCTAAAATAGATTTTAAATTTTACGAAGGAACCTATGAGGAAATTACAGAATGGTTGGGTTCAGGCATTATTGACATTGGATTTGTAGTAAAAGGAAAATCAAATCCAAATTTCGATTTAGTTCCTTTGATTAAAGACAAGATGGTAGTCGCTTATCACCCTGATCATCAATTCCATTTTAAAGAAACAGTAGAAATGAATGATTTAATGGATGAATCCTTTATTATGCCAACAGGGATGTACCAATCACATGTTGAGGAATTATTTGCAGAAGCGCAAATTAAACCATCTATTCTTTTTGAAGTACACGACTGTACAACCATCGCTAATATGGTACAGGAAGGACTTGGCATTACGATAGGTCCAGAATTATATTTAAAGACACAGCAAAACATAAAAATCAGCAAACTAAATATTGAAAACAGCCGTGAAGTAGCACTTGCCTGTCATTCTATTGCAAATGCTTCTCCTGCAGTTAAGGAATTTCTCCATGTGGCAAAAAATGTTTTTAAGTGAACATTTGCAGCGATTACGTTTCAAAATAGAACTTCCTTTACTCATATAACTCATGATAAAAGGGAAGAAAAAAGGAATTTTTTTATGTATAGCCTTTTAGATTTATTAAAAACACCTAACAAGTGTAGTGGAACGTCCCCAAGCGTCGTTTTGGAGCCTTTCGTTAAAAAATGTTTTTTGATAATAGGGCCCTTTTCATGAAGAAAGACACTTTCCTTATTTCAGAAAAGCGCCCGATTGTGGAAGATCGTTATTCGACTAAAGCCCCTATTAGTTCAAGAATCAATATTAGGAAATTTATTTACTTCACACAAGAAAAAGCCAGTAAAATCGGAATTCATTGTCTTCTAATAAATTCTTCTTCACTACTAAAATGTTCACGCGGTGTACCTTCACGTAAATCTAGAACTGAAAAACCAACTTGTTTAAATGCTATAAAATAATGTTCGATTGTACGATGATACTTCACCACTATTTGGTCAATCCAAGGCTCTTTTCTTTCCCCCTCACAGAAATAGCCATCGACGATCCAATTACCAGGTTTATCCCCTGATTGCTTACTAGCAAATGAACCTCGGCTGGCATACGGGTCGTTGTACTCCTGATTGTCTTCCTGATCGATGACCGCCGACACTCAGCCGCTTGCAAAAAAAACAAAGAACCGAACCTTTTTTTGATAGAGAGACAATATAGTGTGTAAGCTTACTTAGGAGGACCCTCTGAATGCAAAATGAATATATGTACCAATTACTCCAAAAAATGAAAGAAGGTGATCAACAGGCGTTTCGTACGATGTATGATGCCACCTATCAGGACGTCTATCGGACAGTCTCCTTTCTGGTGGATCATCAGCAGGATCGGGAAGATGTCATGAATGAGATATATATGCAAATGTGGACCTCACTTGCTAACTATGATACGAACAGACCTTTCCACTTCTGGCTAAACGGCTTGGTAATCCGTCAAGTGCAGAGATTTCGGGTCAAGAGCTGGCGGAGATTCCGAATTTTTGAACGCATCCGTGCCTTTTCTCAGGAAGAGCCTCATTGGGATCAACCTTCTGTGTTAATGGATGGGACGAAGCAAATGATAACACAGGCAATCCAAAAACTGACCGATAAACAACGATCGGTGATTGTCCTCCGCTTTTTTCACGACTATAAACTTGAGGAAATAGCGACATTGCTCGAAATTCCGCTGGGTACGGTCAAGTCCAGGTATCATGCTGGCCTTCAGGTGCTTCGAAAAAACTTAAGTAATCTCCCCCCAGAAAGGATGGAAGAAATCAATGCCAATTGAACGCAAAATCCGTGAATATCTGCACAAAGAGGCAGAATCTATGGAGTGCCCTCCGGCCATTTCCAAACGAATAGAACAATCCTATTCTCAATATTTCCAACGAAAAAGGAGCGAAATAAACATGAAAAAACGATTAATGAGTGGATTAGTTGCTACTGCGATTTTGATTCCAACCGCAGCATTTGCGGCCCCTAACCTAATTGAAATGCTTACTAGAACATCAATGACTGTTGAACAAGTCCAGGTGGATGAGGTTGGCAAAGCAACACTTGAGAAGCTGTATAACGCATTTCCCGAAACAAAATTGTTTGAGATTATCAATGCAAGCAAGGTTCAAGGTGTCCAAACAAGCATCATACTGCAGGAAAAAGGAGGAATTGGCAAAAAGATTTCCCTTCATACAAACAGTATTACGGGTGCGATTGAACACGTGAATCAGGAGAATTGGGAACCAAAGGAGAAACCACTCACTGCCTTAACCGATCAGGAAATCAAGTCGAAGGTAGATTATCTAATTGATAAAATGTTTGGCAACATCGAAGAGTACGAGTTTGCTATGGAGCAAATGGAGAACCCGGATCAAAAAACGTTTATGTTGAATTACGCCAAAAAGGGATCAAAAACACCTTTCTACCAGGTATTTGTTCAAGAAAATACAATCAGTGTTTCTCTAATCGGAGGTGAGACTACACCTTCAAACATTAAAGTAGAAGGTTTTTTCTCTACTAATGGTAAGCCTGATTATACTGCTGATTCCTTTTTAAACGATGAAAAACTGTTTTCTTTACTAAAAATTAGCCCAACAGAATTAAAACAAGAATTAGCAAAAGGTAAATCGGTTGTCGAGATTGCAGCATCTAAAAATGTCTCTAAACAACAAGTGATTGATGTGATTGCAAAAACACAGGCTGAAGGACAAATTCAAGGTGAAAATAATGACGATGTTTCTTCAAGTGAACAAATGATAAAAGCTGTTGAACCGAAAGTATTACAAGTTATTGAACATAAAACTGAAACACCATGGTAGTAATAACAAATCCTAGGCGGCTGAGGTTGGCAAAATATCGCTTGAGTACATCTAATTCAATGGTTGTTTCTGGAATATGAATTTGAGTGGTGGCATGAGGGGCTTTTAATCAAACTTCATTACAAGCCAGCACTTAAACAAATGGGCCTATAGTACAACTAGGGTTTAAAAAATAATCAAACTTTTTATAAAGAATTTAATCTGTCATATTAAATAAGAGCATGTTTTGATCAATTTTTTTCAAAACATGCTCTTTTAGATCTATTCTCATATCAAGGTTGATATCCATTAATTTAATCAAACTTTATTACAAACCTACAATTGTATTTTATTCAATTAAATGGCCCTTTAATGAAAAAAAGCACTTTCCTTATTCCAGGAAAGCGCCACATGTCGCGTAAAATCAACACTACACCACAGAAAATGAAAGATCATTACGTTCTTTCATGTCTATGTTTCCAATAACTATCTCAACTTCAGATAAGTGATAAAATGTGTAGTTTCAAAATTATTTACTTCTTCATTCGGTGAGTAAAGATATATCTTATTGTCTTGTCCAAGAGCTATCCAATTTCCCTTGTTGACCTATTTTCCTTAAGTCTTTAAACGATGAAGCTCTGAAGTCAAATAGACAAAAAAAGACCGGGCAACTTTTTGCCCAGTTATTCTTATTCGTTTATAATTTCTTCATACCCAGTCATAGTATCCATATGGCTCGCAATCATGGCGATAATGGTACTTGCCTCTTCTTTTTTAAATGACAAGGTACTTTCATCTTCGAATAGTTCCCCGTCTTCTGTCCAGATCCGATTGACTCTTCGCAGAACGCCATCTCCATTAGCTCTATCTACCCCAAACTGATAGGTTACTTCAAGATTATCTTCAATTTGATAAGCCGTGACTTCCGGAGTTTCCCATTCCACATCAATTTCTTCAAGAGTAATTTCATCATCTAGAACTTCATATTCTTCTTCATCATCTACATAAAAGACTTCACTATCTTCGTCAATAAATTCATGAAAACTTTCATGAACAGCTTCAACCACATCAGTAATATCATCCAAAATAATTCTTGTAGGTTGTTGAAGCGTCATATCAAAGCTTTCTAAGTAAAATTCTTCATTATACGGATCAAAGAGGAGGGTGCAAAAGTAAACCCTGTCGTCATCTTCTGTCGAGATAAAAAATTCAATTCGGGGATGTTTTGAACCTCGATTGATATTCATATGACCGATTTGGTCATATTCTTCGCAAATCGATTTCAAATGATCTTGAAGCTCACCAGTTACTCTGTTAAACCATTCCATAGACATGTCACTACCGCCTCATTTTCTTTTTATCTAGTCATAATTTTTTTCCGTTTATTCATGCTGATTATATCCATTTATCGTGAATTATATTCTTTACAACTTAACGTGAGGACCTATTACTTACAAAGATTTGTTTTTGAAGAAAATTCCACTTATTGCACTGAATATTTTTAGTTAAATCGGGGACGATAAATCTTGTGACTTTATTTAAAAAAGGAGGAAGTAAAATGGAGAAAAATACCCCAAAGCCAGATGATCGATCAGATAATGTTGAAAAGCTTCAAGATATGATGAAAAATACTAAGGAAAATATGGAAGCTGCAGAAGAAATGATGGCTTACGTTGATGAAAACGAACGAAAGGCACTTAAGCAAAAAAATGCACGTAGGGAAGAAAGTATGAGTGGTTTTCGAGAAGAGATTTTAGATGAAGCGGCTGCTCGAAAAAATGGTAACTCATAAATTTAAGTAAAGTGTCTTTTTATCCCGCGTACCAAAGTTCCTTAAATAATCAATGGGTGATGAAGAATGCCCCACTGATTAAGTTTCATTTCATGTGAGTACGGGAAAAGACGGAAAATAATATATTTAATTTATAAAGCAACAGAAATTATACGGAAATAAAACGGAGAAAAGTGATACATTTACTTTTCTCCGCTTTTGAACGTTTCACAGTGGTTACTTTACATACTTTCAAACAGTAGGACGACGACTATTCAAAAGTGGAGACTTATAAATTACCGCGATATTGTTAGTCCTTATGTTATCTAAAAATGTAGAGGGTTTTCGTATAAAAGGCATAGGGAAAATCAGCATATTACATGTTATCTTACTATCTCTGACGGTCATCGGTTTAAAAAAATCATGTTCCAGGGGTCAAGCATCAAGCCGCTTCCACAAAATGTGAGAAAGGCTTTATAGGTTTAGACAAAAAACCAAACTCTTTTGAGCTGGTTGCCGTTTTCTTCATGTTATTGATTAACTGCGTAACTTTCCCGAAACCTATACTAATTAAGAATTACAAAGATGAGTGTTGGGGATTCTTAACACTATTTCGTAGAGATCATCAACCACTATTTATTGGGCAATCGCTCTCCGTTAGTTAAAGTATGATTCTTCACAAATTCTTGGTTATTCGTAATAGGTAGAGGATTACCATATTTATTAATTTCCTCATATTGTTCAGTTAATATCTATGCTTCAGCTACTTCCCTCGCTGCGGCTTTTTTATGTATAGATAACCTTAAATTGCACATATTAATATTGAGTGTATCGCACGCACTTAGCTGCGGCGCTAGTTGACAGCTGCAGCTTTTCTTCAATTTAATCCGCAACAGCTTGGCGCCAAACTATTACGCCTTAATAAAAATAAAGGTTGGCGGCTAGTACCCCCGCCATTACATGTAGATCATCCAGAAAAATAATAAGTATTTATTAAGCCTGATTAAACCGTCAAATAATTAGTTCCCCAGTATAAAACTGGGGATTTTTCAATATGACTGAGTTTCTAGGAAATATCTTTACTGCACATTTTTTATCAAAAATTCATTCAATATAGAGATGAAATTTAAAATTCCACTTTGGTATACCTGCTTAAAATAATCTTCCACTTCTTCAACTAAACTGCTCCGTTAGCTTAAGTACATTGTTTCACAACTCACATCAAGCTTAACATAAAATCTTATTTTTAATTTAGAAGTGTTATTCAATTAAATGGCCCGATTGTGGAATAAGAATCAAGCCTACATATCAACACAGGATTTTTAATCAAACTTTATTATAAATGATCGAACTTTGTTTTAAATGATCCTGTTGCTTTGAAATAAAGTTTGATTAAATAACTACTTATAATATTGATAAACGAACAAAAAGAAAAAGCATGTTTTGAAAAAATTTTGATCAAAATATGCTTTTTCTAAATTCAATTGAATCATCCTTTTATAAAAAAGTTTGATAATTTTTGTGACCCTTGCTCAATTAAAACGCCCGATTGTTTGTCTGGACAACAATTACGATACGTGAGATTTCGCTTTTTTTCTTAGTAAAATTATTGAATTAATAGAAAATCAACCACGAGTTATGGTGAAGAGCCAATTACATACATTTCATACTAGCATAAAACTCACTGACAGATTGAAATCATCTTACCATCAGGGAGTTCGCACAAAATTGTTTATTTATTTCACACTGTCTTTCTTCCATATGTCATAAAACGCCACACCTTTTCAAATGGCCCCATTTTAAAGAATTTGAACCAGATGACACTAAAGATAATTTGAATGACATAAGTGAGGGGTGCAATGATCACTGCATCAGAAGGAGAAACAACTTCAAGTCCCATTGCAGAAATAATAGCTAAGCCAATAAAGCTTTGAGCTAAATAGTTTGTAAATGCCATTTGCCCAACTCGTCCAATTGGCTTAAGCAGCTTCGCAATTTTCTTATTTTCTAACAAAACAAATAGACAAGCTAAGTAAAAATACGTTGTCGGAATTACCCCTAAACTAATAACAGAATTTAGATTTTCGTATCCACCTTGAGCTGCAAACCAAATCCATATTGAAATGCCAACAAAAAGTGGGAACGTCACAAATTGTAGCCACTTTATTTGTTTTGAGTATTCACTAATACGACTAATCCAATCAGCTTTTGCCGCTAAAAAACCAGTTAAAAACATGATGAAAATCGTCACTGCATCATTTCCTAATATCCCAAAAACAGTTGATAATGCTCCTTGATCTGACATAAATAGTTGCCCAAGAATGCTAAGGACATGAACGGTAATGATAGCAAATAGCCATTTACTAATTGTTGAAATCTTTGCATGATAAAAAGGTATCAGTAAGAAACCTATTACTGCATAAATAGCAAGGATTGATCCCCAGAAAACAAAATAATGAACAATGCCAATTAACAATAAAGCTAGTAAACGTCTTGCAAAACGCCATCTTGGCTTATCGCCACGAGCTTCTGCACGCGAAGCAAAAATATAAAAACCTACACCAAAGAGGAATGAAAAAATCGAAAAGAATTTCTTCTCAATAAAAATACCAATAAGCGTACTAATAATACCATTAATTCCACTATAGTCAGGCATCGGACCTCCCTCTACTAATATCTTGTAGGCTGCTACATTTATAAACAGAATGCCAAATAACGCTAGCCCTCGAATAATATCTAAGGAAACGATTCTTTCTTTTTGAGGTACGGATGAATTCATTCTTAAAAACTCCTTATCTTTCATACTGAGCTATGGCTATCATAACCTCTCATCCTTACAGGAGTTTTTTGAAAAGCTTACAGCAACCTTACATTTATAGAATAGTTTTTTCACTTACAATAGTTTTTAATCCCCTTCTATAAGCAAAAATATCACCAAACGATCTGACCTGTTTGTAGAACAAGAAAAAATCCTGCATATATCAACACAGGATTTTTAATCAAACTTTTTTATAAATGTCGCAACTTTTTTTTAAACTTCGCATATTTTTTATAAACATCGTTACTTTATTTCAAATCTACAGATCCAACTTTTTTATAAAACTACAGATATACTTAAAATCACAGAAATATAGTAATATACATCTAAGAAACCACCAATCAATATGATTGGTGGTTTCTTATTTTTAAATATACAATTATACAACTACTTTTTTGTGGTAAACTTTCTATAATAATTATAAATAATTAAACTAATTTATTGCTTCGCTGGAATAAACCCAGCAGCTTCTGCTTCTTCTTTCGTACAGAACATCTCCTCTGCTACTGTATTCTCATAGTCACGTTGTCCTGGCATATGAAAAATTTTGTTACCTTTGGAGTTAATATTTCCTTTGATTTCGCAACTGCCCTTGTTGTTATTGGTATTCGATTTATCCTCATGTATTTTTGACTGCTTTCCTTCTTTTATTGCAGCATAATATACATCTTTATCGTATCCACGATTCGTTACATAGTCTTCAACTGACCAAATGCCAATAGCAGCTTTTTGCGCAGTTTTTTGAATAGATTTAAACCAATCTACATGCTTCGTATTTGGATTATAAATATATGCCACGCGAGCTAATCCATTTTTCAATAGTTGCTCTTGAATACTAATACCATCTTTAGTATAAACATATGCTAGTAACCTTTTATATTTATCACGATATGAAACGTCAAATTCTAAATAAACCTTATCTTGACCAGCTAGTAGCTGCTTTGCAAATTCTTTAGCTTCTGGCCCATAAGGTTGCTCTCCTAACGTTTCGTGATTAGTCTCAGGGGTATCCACAAGAAGAAAACGTATTTTTTCTGAACTACCCTTATATTTTATTCTTATTGTGTCACCGTCAATTATGTCTTGTAGTTCGTATTCTTCAAATTTACTCACATCGTGCTTTTCAGCAGTTTCCTTCGTTGAAGCTACAATTCCTTGTATATCTTCAGTTTTGATAATATCTGTGTTAGTTTCTTCCGTACATGCACTTAAAAGCAATGTGGAAAAGAACAAAGCTAAAAAGAATTTTTTCAAATCAGTATCCTACTTTCTTAAAGATAAAATATACTATTTAAATTCCTATACACCCTTTTCTAGGAATTTAAATAATATGATTCCAAGTTAGACAATGCCTCCGTAATAAACCAATCTAATACCTTTAATACTTCAAACATTTTAGTAATTTCTTCCAACCACTTTATAAGTTTCAACATTGTCTTCCCTATTAATAATATAATTTCTGATCCTACCTATTCATAAAATCAAAAATCCCCAGTCAAATTATAAACTGAAGACCATAAAATTTATCTAAAAACTAAATACAACACAATAGCCAAAATAATTGTTCCACTAGTGATTAACGTCTTAATATCTTTGTCACTCATTTTTATACCTCTTTTCTAACATTTATTAATACTTTATTTAAATATATTATAGTCTACTACTATCAAAATAAATTTAATTTGTTTTCAACTGAAGAATTTTTCAATAGTGATTAAAGTATTACCCTACTCATTAAAAAATCTTCAGTTGCAATAACCGAAGATCATAATAACTATATAATTAAGCAATATTTACATATCACACTTGGTCCATTATTATTCTACATCAGTTAATATGTACACTTTCGTACATATATAATTAATCAAGATATGGGTAAAATCTATATTTAACTAAATAATAATGTGTACAAGTATATTTTGGAGACTCACATGAAACCATAGTTATATCAACACTTTATGATTTTAATGTGTACAAAATTTTAATGTACAGTTTTATAGTGATAAGCCATCGTATGCTTTAATAAAGTCGACTGTAAAACGTTTATTTCCGGTTTTTTCTTCAACCTGTTCAATGGAAATGATGCCGTTTTGGTCTGTCGATGTTGCATCCTTTTCTTCAGCTGGTGATCTACCAAAAATCATATATAGTGCAACAGCTAAAATGATGGTACCACTCGTTATTAACGTTTTTATATCCTGCATCTTCATGTTATAGGTCCCTCACAACTATTCATCTTACATTACACTTTAAGGAACCTCCCTAAAGTACAACTAGCTCCACTCATTATCTCTAGGAAAACATAAACCCTATCAATTAAAAGTCTCACGTTGCTTCTATTGTAAAATATCAAGCTTCTACATTCAAGCTATGTAGCTGCAACGGCAACCCAATGATTTGGAGATACCTCAACAAGCTGACTATTTTCAATCTCATAGCTTGGTTGTGTTTCTTCATTTTCAGTGTCCACATATTTTTGCTTTTCGATTGCTGGGTCAGGAATTGGGATGGAGCGCAATAAAGCTTGTGTATAAGGATGTCGAGGATTTGCATAGAGCTCTTCACTTTCTGCAAGCTCGACAATTTTACCACCATACATGACCGCTACACGATCACTAATATGCTTCACCATAGACAAATCATGGGCAATAAATAAGTATGTTAAGCCCAGTCGCTGCTGTAAATCCTTTAACAAATCAACAATTTGCTTTTGTATAGAAACATCCAGAGCTGATAGTGGTTCATCACAAACGATAAAGTTAGGCTCCACTGCTAGAGCTCTTGCAATGCCAATACGTTGTCGTTGTCCACCTGAAAATTCATGTGGATAACGCATTGCATGTTCTTTGTTTAAGCCTACAAGCTCAAGTAATTCCTCGACACGATGTTGTCGTTCTGCATTTGTTTTGACCAGCTTATGAATATCTAATGCCTCCCCAATAATATCAACGACTTTTTTTCGGGGGTTTAACGAGGAATATGGATCTTGGAATATAATTTGCATATGACGACGCATTGCCTTTAGCTGTTTCTTCGTTAACCTTGTAATGGGTATTCCTTGATATAAGACTTCTCCATATGTAGGCTGATGGAGCTGTAAAATCGTTCGTCCTGTCGTAGATTTGCCTGAGCCTGACTCGCCCACTAATCCCAATGTTTCTCCAGGGTATATATGAAATGATAAATCATTAACAGCCTTTACTGTTTGACCACGACCTAATTCAAATTCCTTTGAAAGATGTGTAACTTCAATTAATGGTTTATGTTGATTGCTACTAGTTTGCCAATTTACATGCGGTTTTGGCTGCTTTTTCTCATGGAGTTTTGGTAGAGCATTCAATAGCTTTTTTGTATATGGATGTTGAGCATTAGAAAAAATTTCCTCTGTTGTTCCCTGCTCAACAATCTCCCCCTCTTTCATGACAATCAGTCGATCACACATACCAGCCACAACGCCTAAATCATGTGTTATCAAAATAATCGAGGTACCCATTTTCTTTTGCATATTGCGCATTAATTTTAAAATTTGCGCTTGAATCGTTACATCAAGTGCAGTTGTCGGTTCATCTGCTATGAGTAAAGACGGATTACAGGCTAATGCCATAGCAATCATGACACGTTGCCTCATCCCTCCCGAAAATTCATGTGGATATTGCTTATAGCGTTCTTCAGGCTCCCTTATACCTACAAGCTTTAATAGCTCAATTGTTTGTCTATAGGCCTCAGCTTTGGACATTGACTGATGCTTGATTAAACTTTCAGCTACTTGTTCCCCAATTCGAATAGTTGGATTTGTGGATGACATAGGATCTTGAAATATCATACTAATATCTTGTCCGCGGATTGCTTCCATTTGCTTTTCACTTAAAGTGGTTATTTCTTGTCCTTTAAATAAAATACTGCCTGACTTCAAAAATGAAGGGGGGGTTGGTAATAAACGCATAATTGAACGAGCCGTAACACTTTTTCCACTACCTGACTCTCCTACTATTCCGAGCGTTTCACCTTTATTTAGATGAAAGCTAACATCCTTAACTGCTTCAAATTCTGTCTCCCCTGTCAGAAAGGACACACGAAGATTGTTGATTTCTAGAAGCTTTTCACTCATTCCATCCACCCTTTTTAAATTTTGTGATTGACTTAAGTACAAGTATAATCCATACTTTACAATACTGATAGGAATTATACAGTATTGTACAAAACATGTCATCCCGTAATTAGTCAGCAGATCAATTCAATTCTAATAACGAGTCAGCAAGATATTGCATAAACTGATCAGTAATGAAGACTTAATTGCTTTAACCTTACTTAACTTACGTTTGGAGGAAATGCATGGATATATCAAATAATCATTCAGCAACTACGGAACATGTATTCTTTTTTACGGTTTTTCAAAAGCTCAAAACTCAAAAACTCTACAATGTATTGCTCTTTCTTTTAAGTATTTTGGTGCATCCAATTACATACTATTTCTATCGAAAAGGAAAACAATCACAACATTACAAACATGCTTTTGAACAACGGTGGCTGTACTACGAGGAAAAAGGTTTGTTGGCAAAATGGCAATCAGCATTTGCAGAACAAGAATTAGCAAAGGCTACCTTTTTTCACGAAACTGTATCTGAAAAGAAAATACAGGAAACAGCTTCTAGATTGGCTCAAGCAAAAATTCAGCAATTTATTGAGCAGGATTTATTAAAGGAAGGCATAAAGGAACTCTCCTATTTAGAGTATTTTAGTGAGCAACTAAAAAACAGAAAATTTCTGACTTTAACGTTTTTACCTGCTGCTTTATTTTATGTAGTACTGCTTTTATTTGCGAATCCATTTCTACAATTCATCATTGAGCGAATACTACAAAGCTTCATTGTTATTGTAGGAGTGGCTACACTAGTTTTTACAATTTTGTATTTGTCTCCTTTTGATCCTGCAAGAAATCTATTAGGGGTCGAGGCAACGGCTGAGCAAATTGCCAATTTCAATCGCATTCACAGCTTAGATCAACCCTATTTCTCTCAGTTGTGGAATGCCTTATCTGGCCTATTCACCTTCGATTTAGGTACATCCTTTGCAGGGAAAGAAGACATTACTCATAGTATTGCAAATAAATTTCCTATCACACTTGAAATTGCCGTCCTATCATTATTAATGGCTATTGCCATAGCTATTCCAGTTGGCATTATTTCAGCGGTACGTCCAAATTCCTATTTGGATTATACATTTATGTTCATCGCTTTAATCGGACTATCCATACCGAGCTTCTGGCAGGGATTAATCTTTATTTTAACGTTCGCGTTAAAGCTTCAGTGGTTACCAGCTACATATAATCCCCAAAATTGGTTATCTCTCATTATGCCAGTAATTGTTTTGGGTACATCTATTACTGCTTCAATTGCCCGTATGACCAGATCGAGCATGCTTGAGGTTATACATGAGGATTACATTATTACAGCAAGGGCTAAAGGTTTAAATGAATTTAAAGTCATTTCAAAGCATGCGATTCGTAATGCCATGATTCCTATTATTACAGTGATCGGGCTTCTCTTTGGCGGCATGTTGGGAGGGGCATCTGTTACAGAAAAGGTTTTTAATATTAGTGGTATTGGTAGCTATATCGTTGACAAACAGTTTATCCCCGATATCCCAGCGATTCTAGGTGGGGTCGTATACATTGCTATTACAATTTCGATTGTTAACCTTTTTATCGATATTTTGTATGCATTTTTCGATCCACGCATCCGCTCAAAAATGAAGAAGTCTTAAAGGGGGAGCATCTTTGAAAAACATTTTACATGTCAAACTACTTTTGAAGATTACACAGGAATATGTCAATGCTCATTTTACATTTGTCTTTTCCTTCCTGTTCTCTTTATTGTTTCTAGCTTATAGCTATGATTTCTCTAGCCAAAGCTTGCGCCCAATTGTGTGTGCCATTTTTATAATTTATGCGATTACCACCGCTTATGTCGGTTTTCTTACTGTTCGAATCAAACAGAATTTAGCAAAGCTAGGAGATATCCCAAAAAGCACTCGTCTTCTTGGATATCCATTATTTTTAACAGTAGCTACGGGCAATATTTTCTCAGCGTCATTTGCTTTTATGCTTGTGTCTAAGAAAAAGACAGCTGAATATACCTTTGCTGCGTATGCATTTATTACACAACTATTCATCATAGGTATTTCAGCACTAAATCTGTTTAAGCCGTATGTGACAGATACCTTTTTACTAGCAATGGGGCTTTTCCTATGCCTTGCACTCTTTTATATTGTAATGCTAATTTTATGTACCAAATTTGTTACACAAAAATCTGCCCCAAAATGGATGCTGTTGCCTGGTATATTGCTATTATGTGCGACTTTTACTGGCAATCTTTTTGCCACATTACTAGGTTATTGCCTTATTCAAAAGGCACGAAAGACAAATCCATCATCGATAGAAAAATGGCAAAACATTTGGGAAAAGATTTTGCGTAATACAATGGCTGTTTTCGGGTTATTTTTCATAGTTTTAATGTTTTCATTATCTGTCACAAGCTCGTGGACATTCGACTATGATTTGGCTACCGAAAATAACTACGGAGCTTTGTTACAAACACCGTCACTGGAATACCCACTAGGCACAGATAATTATGGTAGAGATTTATTTTCTCGTATTATTTTCGGTGCACAAATATCGTTGATTGTTGGCTTTTTCTCAACCATTATTCCAGCACTTATTGGAGGAGTGCTTGGAGCGTTTTCAGGCTTTTATGGCAAAGCCACAGACAACATCATCATGCGTAGCCTTGATATTTTATATGCGATTCCTGGTATTTTACTAGCTATTGCAATAATTGCTGCGTTTGGAGCCAATACGGTTAATTTAATCATTGCTCTTAGTGTTGGAGCTATTCCTACATACGCTCGTACGATGCGGGCGAATGTTATGCAACTCACTAATTTTGAATTTGTAGAATCAGCTAGAGCATTAGGTGCTTCTGATGCTGCAATCATCTTTAAGCATATCGTCCCTAATTCATTAGCACCAATGATTGTTAAAGCAACACTAACAATTGGTGGAGCTGTTATTTCAACAAGTAGTCTAAGCTTTTTAGGGCTTGGCATTGAACCACATATTCCTGAATGGGGCAATATTTTAAAGGTTGGTAGTACGTACCTGGAAACACATTCCTATGTTGCGATTTTCCCAGGTCTTTGTATTATGCTGCTCGTTCTCTCCTTTAATTTCTTAGGGGATGGATTACGGGATGCTTTAGATCCAAAAACAAATTAAGATGGAGGTTCTTACATGAAGAGATTACTTATATTGTTATTCATAGCAGTATTAGCACTATCCGGCTGTGTTCAAACAAAAAAGGACGTAGAAGGCAATAAAGATTCAAAAGGGAAAGGCAGTACTTCAATTGAACTTTTAGGCATGTCCGCTTCTGAAGAGGATATGAATATTGTGCGAGATCAATTAGTGAAAAATGGCTTTGATGTAAAACTCAACATTCAGCCTGATTATGGTTCATTTTCTGCCCAAAAAGAGGCGGGCAATTACGATTTAGCACTTTCTAGCTGGACAACAGTTACAGGAAATCCTGATTATGCTGTACGTGGTTTATTTAAAACGGGTGGCGATTACAGTGTTGTTGCTGACTCGAAATTAGATGCTTTAATTGATGAAGCAAGTACATTAACAGGTGATGAAGCTGCAGCAAAATATAAAGAATTAGAACAGCTATTAGTTTTCGATCAGGCATATATTGCGCCTTTATATATTTCCAATAAGTATCAAGGAATTTATTCAGAATTAGTAAATCCAAAAACTGTTCTTTTGCCGAAATCACGTGCACAGGTTTGGGAAAGAATTGCATTTAATGATGCATCTAAAAATGCCAAAGAACCGTTGATTTTACACCAAACACTAGATTCTTTAACATCACTTGATCCAATTAAAGGTAATGATGGCTCCATTAATACATTGAATACTAATATGTATGCTCGACTTGTTAACTTAACGGATACAGATGAAGTCGTGTCAGATGGTTCACTATCTTATAACCATGCAATTGCTGAAGGTAACCAAGAATATTACTTCATTTTACGTGATGATATTCACTTTGCAGCTGTTAAGGATGGTGCTGCCGTTGATACAGGTGAATTGGTGTCTGGGGAAGATGTTGTATTCTCATTAAATCGTGCAAAAGATTCAACATCAGTACCAGATCACCGTACTTATAGTATCCATGAAAATATTGAATCTGTAGAAATCGTTTCAGACTTAGCTGAATTACAAAATAAAAAAGTGGCAGGATCAGATCAATCTATTTTAGATGTACTTTCTCAAAACCTACCTGCTTCTGTAACAAAATTAGCAAAAGATAAAGGTGCTGTTAAAAATGCAGCAGGTAGTTATCAGGTTGTAAAAGTTACAACACCGACACCATTCCCACAGGTGCTAAATTATTTAGCACACCAATCTGGCGGTATTGTATCTGAGAAACAAGTAACAAGCATCAATACTTATGATGTAGCTAGCTATGATCCAGACAAGGATATCGCATATGGTGATCAAGCAACAGTAACAGAGGGTACAGCAACATATAACAATCATTTATATGCAAGCGGACCTTATATTCTTGTGAAGAAAAATGATTATGAAGCACAATTTGTGAAAAATCCTGCATACCGTGTTGGTAGTGAATATGAACCAAAAATTGAGAAAATCAATGTTCGTTTCATCGCGGATAATGATAGTGCCCTATCTGCATTACGTAATGGGGAAATCCATATCCTCCAGACAGTACCAGAAACAAAACTGGATATAGTAAAGTCTGATAATAAATTAACTTTAAATACCGCTGATAGTAACGCTGTAGCATATTTACAAATGAATACATCAGGACGTGCCTTGTCGGATTCAGTGGACTTACGTAAAGCGATACTTTACTCGATCAACCAGGATGAATTTATAAGCTATTATCAAGGCAATAAAAAGCCCGCTGTATCCACTGTTTCAACATTAGTTAACACTGGATTAGAGCTTAAGGCTGACAGCGAAAAAGTAAAAGAATTTTTAAAAGCATATAAAGATGCAAAGTAGATTTTTCAGCTATCAACTAAATAAGCCATTTAATTAGCTCAAACCCCGTTCTAAATTTAGGACGGGGTTTCATAGTGTTGAAAAACTAAATGGTCAAGGGACTCTTTGTAAACACTACTAAGTCAAATGAAGGTGATTTCCGTTCCAGGCTACTCGCTTTCCAGTGGGCGAGCGACGAGCCGCTTCCTACGCTGACGCTCCGTGCAGGGTCTCGTCTGTCTCGCTATCCCACGGGAGTCGAGTAGCCTTGCACTCCAATCTGCAATAGTGTAGAACTTTAAATATTTTCTTCCTTCAAAAGTAAAGTAAAGTAAAAGCATATTACTCACCATCATTAAATGGATAGAATAGTAGTACAATTCTATAGCTGTCAACCTACATTTTGTGCATAAAACTACTTTGTAACTAAACATAAAGCCACTTACTGCTGTCGTATAGAAAAATGTTATCAAAGCTTCATTTTTGCGCAAAATAGTGATGGTTAAGACTTCAATTTATCACTATACATTTATGTGAAATGCCAATGAAAATACTATGAGCAATGGTTGATTGGAGTGTAGACGGAGTGACTCCTTGGGGATCACAACGCGAGTGAAGCGGCTCATCGGACGCCCCCAGGAAAGCACTCAGTCGGAACGGAAATCAACCCCTCGTTTTGAAAAAGGGCTATACTTTTTAATTTGTCATCTTGATTTCATTGACATAATAGTATTTCAACAACAACAAACCCCGTTCAAAATTTAGAACGGGGTTTCAAATATAGTTCTTTAACTTTGGAGATTATCAAAAATAGCATTCTTTACTTTATTAATCCCATTAAGGATATTCCTTTATGTTTAGAATGATATGGGAATATTTTTTACAACGATATTTTTGTTATGTTATTTCCGATATTCCCTTAAAAAAGTGTACCCTTGAATTTCTCTGGCTTTTTGACATAGCCCTCGATTATAAAACCACATTCTGTGCAAATAATATATTCAATATCTGACCCTAAACTCATCTTACCATCTGGGTACATAGTTCCATATCCACTATGCTTGCCTTTCCCCATCTCCTTCCCACCACATTTTGGACATTCCGTTATTTTCGTAGAATGTTTCAAATTGAAGCCCTCCTCTTTTACGAAACAACTATTTTTCTGATAAACCGCTATCTATATTACGAATAACCTATGAAATAGTTCCATTTTATTCAACAGCTCCTTTTAATTGACTATTTGAGAGTTTCATTTTACTGCTACTAGTTCTTACTCTTTCTAAAAAACATAGCCAATTGTTGAACAGAATATCTTGCGTTCTTAAAACAAATTTTTTATTCCTTTAAATAAACATACAACGTGAAATTTTAACCATACTAAAACAGAGCCTCCTCAATTAAATTTGAGAAGGCTCCTTATTATTTCGTAAACACTATGTTAAATTTCATTATGTGATTTTGGTTTTGGTCCTAGTTCCTCGGGTTCAATGTCTGCAAACGTCTCGCCCTCTTCTTCTAAATCACGCATACGATGTGCAATACGGGATGCGGCAGATGCTGCGATGCTCCCAACCAAATCATCTAAAAACGTATTGACATGGTGCCCAGGCTCCGTGTCTAGTTTTTTGATAATACCAACTTTCTGCTTGTCTAGGTGTCCGAATGTTGTTACTGCGATGCTACCATATGTAAAAACAGATCCGAGTGCAATTGTTTCATCTACACCAAATAAGCCCTCATCAGATTCAATTATTTGCTGTAATGGTGCTGATAATAATTTTTTCTCAGCAAGTTCATCTAATTCAATGCCCACTAATAAGGCGTGTTGAACTTCACGCTTACGTAAAACCCGCTCGACAGAATGAACACAATGCTCTAATGTTAAGCCTTCATTATAGGATTTTTGCATTTCATAAACAATCTCTGCAATATCCTCCAGTGATACACCGCGACGAATGAGTGCAGCTTGAGCTGCCTTCGCTACCTCATCAGAGTGTATTCGAATACTTTTATCATGCATAACTAACCCTCATTTCGTTTTTATTGCTAGTATAGGTCTAGCCCAACCTATTATACCTTTACTTTGGTAATATGGTACAATTTTGTTACAAACACAAGAAGGAGTGTCACCATTGGATAAGGGAACTGTAGAGGATTTAAAGTTCTATAGTGAAGCATTGCAGGAGGAATTACAGCTTTATATTTATATTCCTGCTAATTATTCACCACTTTATAAATATAACATTTTGATTGCATCTGACGGCAAGGATTACTTCCAGCTTGGAGGTATTACAAAACTTGCGGATGAACTGATTGATGACTATGAAATCGAAAATTTAATTATTGCATTCGTTCCTTATAAAGATATTAAGGATCGACGCCACAAATATATTCCAAGTGGAGAACAGCACGAAGCCTATCTACGTTTTTTAGCCCATGAGCTTGTGCCATATTTAGATGCTGAATATGCAACCTACCAGATGGGAATGAGTCGTGCAGTAATTGGTGATTCGCTGGCTGCAACCGCTTCCTTAATGGCGGCATTAAAATATCCAAGTATTTTTGGCAAGGTCATCATGCAATCACCCTATGTAGATGAGGATGTTCTTAAGGCGGTAGAGAATTTTAAAGATCCTGGGGCAATCTCTATCTATCACATTATTGGTAAGGGAGAAGATAAGGTTGTAACGATGGACAAAACTATAAAAGATTTTTTAACACCTAATCGTCAACTGCATAACCTCTTGCTTAGCAAAGGGTTTTCTACATTTTATGATGAATTTGAAGGCAATCATACGTGGAAATACTGGAAGCCTGATTTAAGACGTGCATTGATAGAAAATTTCAATTAATCTTAGGCGATTCAAATTACGAAAAGGAAAATTTCTGTTATACTTAAATAGAAAAATTGTTTATTTTCGGGAGGTAATGGACTATGAAGTACGGTATTGTGGCATTTCCATCAAAAAAATTGCAAGATTTAGCGAACACTTATCGCAAACGTTACGATCCTCATTATGCGCAAATTACTCCGCATATGACATTAAAAGACAGCTTTGATGCTACGGAAGAAGATATTCAATCCATCGTAAAGCAATTAGATGAGCTTACTGCCAATTATGCACCCTTAAACATTCATGCATCACGCATAAGTTCGTTTTTCCCAACAACCAATGCGATTTATTTCCGCATTGAACCAACTGAACAATTAGTAGCATTCAACCAAGCAATACAAGAAAAAGTACCATTTGGTGAACCAAAGCATGTCTTTGTACCACATATTACAATTGCACAAAAAATGACGGACTCTGAGCACGATGATATTTTTGGACAATTACGTATGACAGGCGTTGATGAAAAAGATACGATTGACCGCATTCATTTACTTTACCAATTAGAAGACGGCTCATGGACAACTTATGAAACATTCCGTTTGACTGGAGCTGAGTAAGTTTTGTACAACGTTAAGATAGTGGAGACTAAGGAAGAACATGATGATGCGTTTGCAGTGCGCAAAAAAGTTTTTGTAGAAGAACAAGGTGTTCCGCTTCATCTTGAATGTGATGCGGAGGATGCAACTGCAACGCATTTCATTATGTATGAGGGCAACAACCCTGTTGGTGCTGCACGTTTACGTAGTATTGAAAATGAAGCTGCTAAAATTGAACGTGTTTGCATTTTGCAAGACCAACGTGGAAAAAAACTTGGTGCTTTAATTATGAAGGAAATGGAGAAACACGCCATTTCCATGAATAAACAAAAATTAAAGCTTCATGCCCAAAGCTATGCTATCCCTTTTTATGAGAAGCTTGGCTACACAGTCATTTCACCTGAATTTATGGATGCTGGCATTCCGCATCGTGCTATGGAAAAAGAGATTTAACAAATGGGTGTTACGATAATGCCGTGGCATATCGTAACACCCTTATTTGTCTACAAATATTTCTTTGATTAATAGTACATTCATATTATTTCATCATTCTAGTAATTTTATCTAAATCTAGTGAAGCTCCATCTTGAATAATAGATTGTACTAATTTATCCTCTAGCTCTTGAGTTATTTGTCTATTGGACACCTTAGCTACACGTCGTACGATTTTTCTTACTTGTTTTTCACTTTTAAAATCAGCATGTTGAATAGCGTTTGCTAATGCGAAGATTTCCTCCATTGATACTCCTGTTTTTTGTTCAATTGAATTAAAAAACGAGCGATTCATGTTTCCCCTCCTATCATTAAAATCAGTTTAGTTTTACTATTGTATGCATGTCAAAGCAACTAGTGAAGGCTTTAACTTATTTTAGAAATTCCAAAGAAAAGTTAAAGCCCTTTTTCTAATTGCTACATTAATTTACGAAAGTAGCGCCTACGATAATTAACAGGATGAAAAGAACAACAATTAGAACAAATGTTGAACTATTGCCACCGCCATAGCCTCCATAGCAATAGCCACCATAGTCATTGCCTCCGCAATAATTATTGTTCCAGCTACCAACATTACCTCCATATGGTTGAGTGCACCAGCCTTGATATCCCATAAAAGCAACCCTCCCTTCTACAACCTATAATATGTTTTCGGTGTAGAAATGGGAGGGTTATTCGTCTAGTCGATATTTCCTTTTGGTTTAAAAATTAATGCTCCAATAAAGCCAAAGACGATAGCTGCACTGATACCCGAACTGGTTACTTCAAACATACCCGTTAATACACCTACAAGCCCATGTTTTTCTGCCTCTGCAATTGCTCCATGTGTTAATGAGTTTCCAAAGGATGTAATTGGCACAGTAGCTCCAGCTCCAGCAAAATCAATAAGGGGTTCATACAATCCCATACCGTCTAGTATAGCGCCCACCACAACTAATGTACTTAACGTATGGGCAGGTGTTAATTTACCAACATCCATCATTAATTGTCCAATAGCACAAATAATACCTCCGACAATAAATGCAAACACAAATGTCATTACCATAGTTTTTGCCTCATTTCATTGTAATTTCAACTGCATGTGCCGTACATGGAATTGTTTCACCCTGCTGAAATGAAAGTGGAGATAGTAATGCCCCTGTTGCGACAAGAAGCACTCGCTTATAGGTACCCGCTCGCATTTGTTGGATAACATAACTAAAAAAAACAGCTGCCGAACAGCCTGCACCACTTGCACCAGATTGGAATGATTCATCCTGTCCGTAAAACTCTGCACCTGCATCACGCAATATCGTTAGTTCTTCATTTTTTATGCCACTATCTACAAGCATTCCCTTAAGTAGTTTCAAGCCAAGCTGACCTAAATCGCCTGTTAAAATTAGATCATAATTATAAATTTTTTGATTTCGCTGCTCTAAATGAGATTGGATTGTTTGGAAAGCAGCTGGCGCCATAGCTGCACCCATATGAAAAGGATCGTCCATACCATAGTCAATAGATTTTCCAACAGTTGCTGCCTCTATAGAAGGGTACTCCTCACGGTGCTTACCAATTAATGCATACCCTGCAGCAGTTACTGTCCATTGTGCAGTTTGAGGTTTTTGGGAGCCATAATTAATGGGATAACGGAATTGCCTCTCTATAGCATTATGCTGACTGGATGCACCTGCTAATGATAAATTGGCAGCACCGACCTCTGTTAAAAGACTTGCTACAATAACTGAAGAAATGGAGGTCGCACATGCAGAAAATAACCCAATAAAGGGGATGGCTAAATCTCTAGCCGCAAAATTAGTTGGTGTCATTTGATTGACTAAATCACCCCCCATTAAATAATCAATATCTGGATTCTGTACCCCTGCTTTTTTTATGGCAAATTCACAGGCCTCCTCCACCATTTTTCGGTGTCCCTGTTCATTGGTTTTCATTTGCCATCGTTCATCATCATAAACTGCATCAAAATATTGACTAAATATGCTTCGTTTTTCAAGTGGACCGGCTACAACACCACCTGTTATTAAGGATGGCTTCGACTGAAAAACAATTACCATGAAACCACTCCTATCGTCACTAAAATATATTTAATAAGTGCAACAAAAAAGGCAGATACTACACCAAATAACACGACAGAGCCAGCCAATTTAAATATATTCCCACCAACACCAAGTACTAACCCTTCGGATCGATGCTCAATAGCTGCCGATATAACAGCATTACCAAAACCTGTGACAGGCACAGCAGATCCTGCACCAGCAAATTGACCAATTCTTTTATATAAGCCAACCCCTGTTAAAATCATGGCAAAAAAGACCATTGTAGCAACTGTAGGATTTCCTGCTGTTGCTTCCGTAAAATTAAAGAAAATGATGTAAAACAATGACACAGCTTGCCCAATTGTACAAATGAGACCTCCGATAAAAAATGCCTTAACAACATTCTTTAAAATGGGTGGCTTTGGTGTAACATTTTGTTCAAGTTGCTTATATTGCTCTTTTTCCACTTATGTCTCCTCCTTTGCAAGTTTTTTCAGTTCAGTGATTTTATCGCTAAGTATATTATTTTCAACTTTATCCTTTTTTATTTTATTGGCTTCATAATAAATTTTATAATCAGCTGAAACGAAAACTTCTTTATTTGGGAATTTTTCATCAAATTTCTTTTGTAATTTTTTCTCTAATTTAGTCTTTCTCCACTTATCCCATGGTTTAATTTGAACTGCTACAAGCATACTATCGTCATATTGAATAACCGTTGTTTTGTCCACATAGTCCTCTTTTAAAATGGATTCAACTTCTTTGTCCTTTTCAGACGAACCGTAGATAACGAATTTTTCCTTTTCACCACAACCACTTAATAGTGACAAACTGACTAATAGAGGTAACATTAATCCGAGTAGCTTCAAGTCTCTCCCTCCTTTTGATTAAAGTTTCTCCATACATAAAAAAACTATTCATTTGCCGATACATACAAAAGCCCGTGTCCATTTTCCATAAGGACATATTGTAGAAGTAGTAACGAGGAAAGGAGGTGACAATATGGGTTGTGGTAAGCCAACAAATCCTATTGGACCAATCCATACAGCAGGCTGCGTTTGTGACGTAGTTCGCGCTATATTAGATATTCAAAATCAAGCGGTGAGAGAAGAGTGTCAACCATGTACAGCTAACTGCTTCTTAGAACCACTTGGAGGCATTGTAAGTCCTGCACGCTCTCATGCAGATACACGTGTATTCATGTTAATTACAAAAGATGGTACTCCTTTTAAAGCATTCTTTAATTCTCCAACAGCAGATCCATGTATTTGTACATCTGTCTTCTTCCGTGTAGAAGATATGTTTGATGAGTGCTGTGCTACATTACGTGTGTTAGAGCCTTTATGTTCTTTTGACTCTAGTGAAAGTACAGTAGATTTATTAAGCCGTGATGGCTGCTGTGTCAACATGAAAAAAATCTGTAAAGTAGATGATTGGAATTCTACTGAGAGCTGTATTACTGTAGATTTATCTTGCTTCTGCGCAGTACAATGTATCGCTGATGTTGACTTAGGGATATGTGACTAAATCTTTTCTCCTTTGACACACTACACATAAAAAAAGTGTACAGCATCCTCTGCTGTACACTTTTTTCATAGGGTTGGCAATTTTCTTCCTCGCCAAAATATTTGATCAATATCCTCAAAATAAATAATTTCTTGTGTCTTCAATTCTAAAGAAGTAAGCTTCAATGAATCGATCTGTACCTCTGACGCTGAACCGCTTAATTTTCTACCATCTTTTAAACAAATTAATAATGGCTGATACGCTTTTTGTCGAAATGGTTTTTCTAAAAATTGAAGTTGCTTTAGTAAATAGGGATCTATTTGGACTTCTTCAATCACTTCTTCTTTTTCTTCCACAGGCTGCACACTAAAATAGCCATCCCTTACATACACAGATGTACTTTCTTCCAAATCGAGTTCATGCAACACCTTAGAAATATTTAGGAAATATGATGGTGATTTTATAAATAAGCGTGGTTCACGATCCACATTACTCACTTCCCTTTTTTCATACAATATGCAAAGGTGAGTGATTTGGTTCTTAGCCTATTTGACTTAATAATGCTGTTGCCAAACCTAAGTAAATTAAAATACTTGTAATATCATTTAATGTTGTAATAAAAGGACCTGATGCAACGGCTGGATCAATTTTCAAGCGATGCATTAGAAGTGGAATAAAAGAGCCCGCAAGTGTTGCTACTAAAATTGAACCACATAACGCTGCCCCTACCAACATTCCTAATAAGAGCTCTTGCTTCCAAATATAGATAATGCCAATAACAATCAAACCGCATACGACCCCAGACATTAAGCCTGTACCTGCCTCACGTGCTAACAATTTTAGCTTACTATGTTCTTCTACATCACCTGTTGCGATTCCTCGTATCGCTACTGCTAAAGCCTGTGTACCACTATTTCCAGAAGTACCTGAAATAAGTGGAATAAACACTGCAAGTAACGCAACCTTTTCTAATGTTGCTTCAAATTGCCCCATTAAGTTTGCTGTAAGCATACCTAAGAAAAGTAGTATCACAAGCCATGGCAAGCGTTTCTTTGCAGCCTGTAAGGAAGTCGTATCGAATTTATCCATATCGGAAATACCCGCTAATTTCGAGTAATCCTCTGAAGCTTCTTCATCGATAACATCAATAATATCATCGACTGTAATAATGCCAAGTAATACGCCCTTATCATCAATAACTGGCGTTGCTAAGAAATTATAATCCTTCATAATTTGAGCAACTTCTTCCTGGTCATCTCCCGCATGCACCATCACGACACGTTCATTCATAATAGAACGTATTAACGTATCCTCATCTGCAATAATTAAGTCACGAAGGGAAATAACGCCTGTTAAACGATGCGCCTCATCGACAACAAATATATAATAAATAGTCTCTGCATCCGGCGCCTCTTTCCGTAGAATGGTCATAGCTGAACGAACTGTCGAGTTTTCTGGAATTGCAACATACTCTGTTGTCATGATTGAACCGGCTGTATATTCATCATAGCTAAGAAGCTCATTAATTTCTTCAGCCGTTTCCTCATCCATCATGCCTAAATAGCTTTCACGTTGCTCTGTATCTAACTCATTTAATACGTCTGCTGCATCATCTGCATACATATGTGAAAGCATTTCAGCACCGTAAGAAGGTTCCATCTCAGCTAGATATGCAGTATATTCATCATCATCTATTTCAATTGCCTCAAAAATATCAGCCATTTCAGTCGGAGCCAAGAATGAATAGATAATCTTCCTTATATCAGGTTCCACCTTCTCATAAAACGTTGCCTGATCATATGGATGAAGCTCTAAAAACTCTTCACGGAATGCGTCAATATCATGTGCTTCCAGCATTTCTCGTAAATGTGCTTCGTCGAATTGCACATCATCCTTTTCATTTCTTTCCTCTATCATGCTTGTCCCCTCCTTCCGAGCATTTAATCTTTAATAGGTTGCCGCAAATCTACCTTCTATATAATAGAGTGTATGATGCCTTTTCTGCAAACCCTTTTTTTATTTCAAACAATTGAAACTAATCTCAAGCGAAAACTTCAATTCTGGTTTATAGAAGATTCTATCTTACTATACCCTACAATGATTATAATTTCTGTAAACATAACGTTAAAAATACTATTCACTGTATCATCAGCCAACGTCACTACTCGCTACAGTAAAACGATAAGGAGATGCCCGTTTGCGCGAACATCTCCTTGATTATTTAACATGTTTCAGCAATAGTTTTCACTGAAAATAACTGATACTATGACTGATTATGGTCAACCAAGGAGTCACGAATTAATCGTTGCATATCTTCATTTAATGCACTTGTAAAGTGAAGACTTTCTCCTGTCAACGGGTGGAGCATAGCTAAGGAGACACAGTGTAGAGCTTGTCTATTTAACTGTTCTCGACTACCACCATAAAGTTCGTCCCCAATAAGTGGATGTCCTAGATAGGCCATATGCACCCTTATTTGATGTGTACGACCCGTGTGAAGCTTTAATCTTATATGAGTCATGGGCATATTATTAAAATTAAAACGCTGTAAAACGGTCACATCTGTATGAGCAAATTGACCATCCTCACGAACCTCTCGTTCAATGATACTTGTATCCTTCCGTCCGATAGGCATAATAATGGATTGTTTATCCTGACCAACATGTCCATGCACAATTGCTTCATATTGACGGGAAATTTCCCCACTGCGCTGTGCAAGTCCTGTTAAATGATGAATATGAGCATGTTTAGCAATGCATAGTAAACCAGAGGTGTCACGGTCAAGCCTCGTCACAATATGAGCAGTAGATGCTAGACCTTGTTGTTGAAAGTGACCACATACTAGATTGGCTATGCTATTAGAAGGATGCTCCCTTGAGGGAATGGTACTTTGATAGGCTGGTTTATTAAGTACTAAAATAGCATCATCCTCATAAACAATGGAAAGATTACCATATTCAACAGCAAGACCTTCACTTTTCTCTTCAGGAGGAAACTTCACCTCAACCTGATCGCCAATGTGTAAGATATGTCTGACATTGCATTCCACTTTATTGACAGTTAATAAGCCACCATCAAATTTAATGGCTGTTAACGCTCGCTTTGAGATTCGCCACTCTTGTAAGGCTTCCCGCAATATTTGCCCTTCCTTTTCTGCAATAAAGCGTAGCGTAAATCTTGTATCCATCTTATTCATTTGCGACAAATGATTCGTGCACTCGCTCCCAGAATGGGAATGGACGAAAACGGGCAAAGCGGACACGTTCATTTGCTACATTAAAGGCTATTGATTTCACATCGCCTTGTGTGACTTGCAAATGATCCACAGTCATATTAAAGTTTTGATCATTAACAGGACGTAATATACAGTGATGATGCGCTGGTAGGATTAACGGTGAACCAACTGTACGGAAAACACGATTATTAATGGATGCAATTTCTGTGATTTGAAGTGCCGCTAGTGTTGGGTGGATAATGGCTCCTCCAAGGGCTTTATTATAGGCAGTACTACCAGAAGGCGTTGACACACAAAGGCCATCTCCACGGAAACGTTCAAATTGATTACCATTTAACTCTACATCCATTACCAATGTGACATCAGGTGATTTTACTGTTGCTTCATTCAATGCTAAATACGTATTGGATTCCGCAGTATGATGCTCTACTTTTACTTCTAATAAAGGGTACTCCACTACATTAAAATCCTTTTTGGCAATAGAGAGAACAAGCTTTTCTAATTCAGATGGCTTCCAGTCAGCATAAAAACCTAAATGCCCTGTATGGATACCCACAAATGCAACTTGATCTAATAAATGTGAGTAGCGGTGAAAAGCATGTAATAACGTACCGTCCCCACCTATAGAAACAACAATTTCTGGTGATTCCTCCTCATAAGTTAGGCCAAAATCCTGTAAATAAGTTTTGGCTAGCTCCATTAATTCGTTCGATTGTGCATCTCTACGTGATTGAATGGAAAATTTCATTGTGTGTCACGCTCCTTCTCAGATAGTAAATTAGGATTCGATGCTTCTTTGTATTCACTAAAGTAAGCCTGTGCTTCCTGAATCTCACTGCGGATGGATGACATTTCCTCATCTAAACGGAAAGCGGCCTCTGCAGCACTTTGAAGACGATTTTTTATCTCCTCTGGGAACATCCCTTTATATTTATAATTTAATGAATGCTCAATAGATGCCCAGAAATTCATGGCTAGTGTTCGTATTTGAATTTCAGCCAAAACTACTTTTTTCCCCTGAATCGTCTCTACAGGATACTCTACAATCATATGATAGGAACGATACCCACTTGGTTTATTATGTGTAATATAGTCACGCTCTTCTACTACACGCATATCTTTACGTTGGCGTATAAGTTCTGTCACTGTCGAAATATCATCTACAAATTGACACATAATTCGAAGGCCAGCAATATCTCCTAGCTCATCGCCTAATTGTTTAGAGGGCTCAAAGGCTAGTCCTTTTTCTAATGTTTTGTCATATATACTAGCTAAAGGCTTTACACGTCCAGTGACAAATTCAATTGGTGAATTTGCATTGACAATGCCAAACTGGGAACGCATACCCTTTAACTTCACTTTTAATTCATCTACTGCTTGTTTATAAGGACTTAAAAATATTTCCCATTGTCCCATCGCAAAAACCTCCCGACATTCGGTATCGAACAAAACCAACACCGTCTGTTCGTTTTGTCTTTTTATTCAGCGAGAATTGTCTTAAAGTGTTGCTCCACTGCTTGGACAAATTCTGCTCCATAATTGTAATTTCCTTCAATATTATACACGAGCATTTCTAATTCATCGTAGAAATTTGTAAGCTCAATCACTTTTTCACCTAGCTGTAGCTTTGGATTTTGCTTTTTTTGTAAAATATGTACAAGATTCTCCCAACTACTCGGTGGAAAACGCAAGTAATGATAGTCCTCTCCTGCATCAAGTAAATAAATAAATGCAAAGTCATCAGAATCTGCTATCAATTGTGCAGCAGGTTTTAACTGTAAATTTTCTTCATTGTCGTTTAAACTAAAATGAAGCTGATCGTTTTCAAAATTCAATGTTTCAATTGTATAAATTTTACGCACATGCGGTTCCCCTTTTCGTCGTACTCTTCCTCTTATTTTATCATACAGGGTAAATAGTTGCAGTGTGTAAATGTTAAATCAAGAAATAATACTTTATTCAAAATAGCTATGTTAATCAGCAATTTGATTCAATTTAAATTGCCCTATGAACAAAACTAGAAAAATAAAAATAGATAGGTGAACAAAAATGGCACAACAACTTGAAATTGAATTTAAAAACCTTTTGACAAAGCAACAATATGAGTATTTACTACAAGAATTTCACATTCAAGAAAATGCTATTCATCGTCAAACAAATCATTATTTCGACACGCCCTCTCAAGCGATAAAAAATAGACAAAGCGGGCTACGAATTAGACAAATTGACAATTATTATGAGTGTACGTTAAAAGAAAAAAGTGCGGCACACACACACATAGAAACAACGGATGTGTTAACTGCTGAGCAAGCCCAACTAATGATAGAGGGTAAAGGTTTTTATGCACACGAAGTAGCAAAAAGACTTGCTCGATATCATATTTCCCTTGATGAACTAGCCGTTTTTGGATCATTGACAACTGATCGTGTTGAAATACCGTATAAAGACGGTCTTCTAGTTTTTGATCATTCTTTCTATTTGCAGTGTGACGATTATGAGGTAGAATATGAATCAAAAGATGCAACAAAAGGAAATGTGATTTTCGACGAATTTCTACAGCAATATCAAATCAAAAAAAAAGCTACAGATAAGAAAATCGCACGCTTTATGAAGGCTTTACAAGCAGAAATAAATAATACGAATAGCTAAACCAATATCAATAAGAAAGGGTGACCAATTTCTTGGATATCCAATCAATTAAAACGTTACTTGAAATTCAAGCATTGCAAACACTAGGAGCGACAGAAAACACATCTTCCAACACTGTAACAGACAGTAGCTCAATGTTCTCTAATATGATTGGGGAATTGCTTGGAGATGCTACGACGGCTAGTAATGCAAAACTTTCTAGTCTACTTGGATTAAATGGTTCCTCTGCACTTCCAAATGACTTATCTGAAAACGCACAAGCCTTATTATATAAGGGCTCTAATGCCGTTTTCGTACCTCCCTATGTGCAAGCGGCATTAGCAAGCTCACAATCTAGTACAAAGCTTGATTCATATGTTTCAGATGATGTTATCGGTTCAACAGCGTATGCTAATTCATTATCAGGAGCAAATCAATATTCTTCAATCATTGAGAAGGCAGCAGCAACGTATAATGTACCTGAAAAGCTTATTGCTGCTGTTATCAAACAAGAGTCTAATTTTAATCCTTTAGCGCTAAGTCATGCTGGAGCACAAGGCTTGATGCAATTAATGCCAAAAACAGCTCAGTATTTAGGGGTTTCAAATGCCTTTGATCCTGAGCAAAATATTATGGCTGGAGCAAAATATTTACGCCAAATGCTAGATAAATTTGATAATGATCCAACGCTTGCTTTAGCTGCTTATAATGCTGGAGCATCACGTGTCACAAAATATGGTGGTATTCCACCTTTCAAAGAAACACAGAATTATGTCAAAAAAGTAATGAATTACTTTACAGTTTAATAGCATAATCACTGTTATTACGGTCTTTTTCAACAAATTTCACCCATGCTGGTGAAATTTGTGCTTTTCTAGCAAAAAGCCATTCGAAAGAGCGCTTTGTTTGTGTTAACGAAAAGACGTTGATAGAATGAAGGTAGTCACAAGAATTTCATATTTTCCTGATGACAAAGTTTCCTTGGCGATAATACGTTGCGTTCAAACTTTCATCTCATCACCTTTAGAGTTGAGAGTCTTCTAGTGAATGAAGATACAAAAATTGTACTTTACGATATAAAGAATTAAAGGAGCATTTAACTTATGACTCGAAAATACACTGTTCCTTATGAGGAGCTGGGAGCTGAAAAACTGTCAGAACTCATTCATGCGTTCTATAAAAGAGTTGCACAGCATCCTGATCTTATTCCAATCTTTCCGAAAGATTTGACAGAGACAGCCCGCAAACAAATTCAATTTCAAACACAGTATTTAGGTGGTCCAAATCTTTTTACTGAGGAGCATGGACATCCAATGATGCGTGCACGACATATGAATTTTGCTATTACACCTGATCGTGCTCAAGCATGGCTTGAATGTATGTCCGAAGCAATGGATGAAGTTGGCTTGGAAGGGAAGTTCCGCGAAACTTATTATCAACGTTTAGTATTAACAGCTCATCACATGATTAATACGCCAAATGACGATGAGGGGGAATTGTTACGTGAATAATATTCAAATGCTGCAAGAGCCAACTCCAGTGATTACGACTGCTAATAAGCCTATTGAATTGTATATTTTCGTAGATCCACTTTGTCCTGAAGCTTACAGTATGCATGCTATTCTTCGTAAATTACAACTTGAATACAACCATTACTTTACATGGCGCTTTGTCCTAAGCACAGAGCTTTCATCATTAAATTGTCTCAGTAAGCGTGTAAAGGGATGTATTTCAGGTATTGAACTCGACATAAATCACCCTGTTTTGCCTTCTATCGCTATTAAAGCAGCTGAATTACAGGGCAAACGTTCAGGTGCACGCTATTTGTCGAAATTACAAGAATATGTATTACTAAGCCATGAAGATGTAAATTCCTATGCTACACTGTTAAAAATTGCAGAGGATGTTCAATTAGATATGAATGAATTCACTGCAGATTTTGGTTCAAAGGAAGCTGCACGTGCCTTCCAATGCGATTTATATATAAAACGCGAAATGGAAGTAGATGAAGTGCCGAGTATTGTATTTTTTAATGAATGCATTGAAGATGAGGGTCTTAAAGTTAGCGGTAGCTATTCCTATGAAGTTTATGAACATATTTTACAAGAGATGCTAGATGAACAACTTGTACGTCAACCATTACCAACAATAGAAGAGTTATTTTCGAAATTTCATACAATCTCAACAAATGAAGTAGCTTTTATCTACTCATTAACTGAGCAAGCAGCTGAACGTGAATTAAAGAAACGTATGCTGCAACAAAAGATTGAACGAATTCAGACAGATCACGCTACACTTTGGCGTATTAAATAATGCAATTATACTATTATCATAAAGAATAGGGACTCGACATTTTTTGTTGGGTCCCTATTTTTTAATGAATATTTTTAAATATAAATAAAGAAGCGCCTCTATCCTCGACAGATAGAGACGCCTCTTTTTCACAAAGGGGATGGGAGAAATGTTCACGTTCAAACAAAGGGGTGTATGTTTGTTTTGTGATTTATTTCACAAGATTTACTTTATCATGGAATAATAAATTTAGCAATGATACCGATAGTAGATTCACAAATTTGTCAAATAGAAAGCGATTACAGACAGTATTTTTCCAAGATGTGCACTTTCAAACATATAGAAATCAAAAAAAATCATTATTCTCTTCTTTTTTATTGGTAGGTGGATGATTAAAAAAAGGCTGTAGAAATTTTCCTACAGCCTCTCTAATTAATTATTCAACAATAATTTTTCCAACTCATCTAAACGTTCTTCAAATACTTTACATGCATCATCAATTGGTTTTGCTACGTTCATATCAACACCTGCCGCCTTTAATACCTCAATTGGGAAGTCAGAGCAACCTGCTTTTAAGAAGTTATTAATATAACGTTCGACAGCAGGTGCCCCTTCTTCTAAAATTTGTTTGCTTAATGCCGTTGCTGCTGATTTTCCTGTAGCATATTGATAAACATAATAATTGTAGTAAAAATGTGGGATACGAGCCCATTCTAAGCCGATTTCCTCATCTAAAGCAATATCCTCACCAAAGTATTGTTTATTTAAATCATAGTAAACCTCTGTTAAACGGTCTGCGGTTAAAGATTCACCATTCTTATCCATTTGATGAATGCGGTGTTCAAACTCTGCAAACATTGTCTGTCTGAAGACAGTACTTCTAAAGCCATCTAACCAATGATTTAATAAATATATTTTTTGTTGAGGATCTTCAATAGTCTTCAGTAAATAATCATTCAATAACTCTTCATTACATGTTGAAGCAACTTCTGCCACGAAAATGGAATAATCTCCATAGACAAACGGTTGATTGTTACGTGAATAATAACTGTGTACACTATGACCAAATTCATGAGCTAGGGTAAAGAGGTTATTCACATTGTCCTGCCAATTCATTAATATATATGGGTTTGTTCCATATGCACCCGATGAGTAGGCACCACTACGTTTCCCTTTGTTTTCTAAAACATCTACCCAGCGATTATCAAAACCACTCTGTACAATGCTTTGATACTCCTCACCAAGTGGTGCTAAAGCTTTCACTAAAATATCCTTGGCTTCATCATAAGTGACCTTCATCTCTACTTCCTTAACAAGAGGTACAAATAAATCCCACATATGCAACTCATCAACGCCTAATAGCTTTTTACGTAATGAAATATAACGTTGCATAGCTGGTAAATGTTTATGGATTGTTTCTACCAATTGATCATAAACATTTTCTGGAATGAAGTTATTGGACATTGCTGCCTGGCGAGCAGAATCATAATTTCGAATACGTGCATTGACATTGTGTTTTTTCACATTCCCTGTTAATGTAGCAGAAAATGTATTTTTAAAATTACCATACGTTTCGTACATTGCTTTAAAAGCATTTTCTCGGACAGAGCGATCTTTACTTTCTAAAAACTTAATATAATTTCCATGTGTAAGCTGAACCTCTTCTCCCTCTTCATTTTTCACTTTAGGGAAAACTAAATCAGCATTGTTTAACATCCCAAATGTATTTGAAGCTGTACCTGTTACCTCAGACATTTGTGCCAGTAATGCTTCCTGTTCCGCCGGCAAAATATGAGGGCGAGCCATCGTTATCTCTTTTAAGGATTGTTTATATAGTTGTAGGTCTTTATTTTCCTTTAGATATTGTTCTATCGTCTCTTCACTTAATGATAAAATCTCAGGTGTTAAAAACGACAGGGCAGCTGAGATACTAGTCGCTAGAGTTTGAATACGACTATTCATATCTTGATAGACGCTGTTTGTTGTGTCTTGGTCATAACGCATATGGGCATAAGTGTAAAGCTTCATTGCTCGTTCATAAATCTGGTCATGATAAGATAATACTGCTAATAAAGCATCTGCTCCATTTTTTAACGTCCCTGCATAGCTAGATGCTTTCTTGGCAATTTCGGAGACTTCCTTATACTCTTCTTCCCAAAGAGCGTCAGTTGCAAATATGTCTTCCAAACGCCAAGTTAGCTTTTCTGGAACTTCATTTCTTACTAAAACTTTGTTACTAGCCATGTGCCAGCCCCCTTATTATGTGAGTTTTTCCTATACTCTCATATTTTCTCAGTATATTGTGGCAATTGCAAATAAATGTGCATACACATGTCCACATATATCTGGAATATAATGGTTTTGATAATTTTTCGCAAATATGGCTCCATAATTTTGAATAGCCTTCACTGCTTGATCTGTAATATCTATATTTTGTTCACTTAAAAAAAATCGAATCTCGCTTTTATTTAGTTCATGAGGCAATTGCTGAATACCTTGGCAAAAATAATGTAAAATGGTTTGCCATTCGAGAGAGAACATTGGAATTGCTTCACTAGCTTTTACAGGTATACCTACGTAATCAGGCATAGCAGTAAGAGTAAAACCTAATTCATAGCAACTACGTAAAAATGCATCCTGTACACCCTTATGATTATGTAGTAGCCGCTGATAGGCAAATTGCCGACAGTATCTTTTATAAAGCTGCCAATATAGCCTGAATTCTTCTATTGTTATCACTACAGGCTCATAAAATGGAAAGTGCTGCATATTAGTAGTCATTTCTTGAACTTTTCCTATAAAAGTATGTCCATAAACAGGCAAAAGATTCGTCCAATAAATAAATCTGGCAGTCTTTGCATCATAGGTTATTAAATAGGGCTGGTCTTGCGCTGTATACGCAATGACTTTTTGCAAAATAGGGGAAATGTTGAGCTTTTGAATGCCTTGTAGGGATGAATTTTTTAGAGATGTCTGGAAAAGCCATAATACCTGGATAGCATTTTTCTTATATCCCAATGTACGTGATAACCATTTTTCATGAGTGATTGTACTACATTGAAATTCGATGGCAACCTGCCTTCGATCACTCGTTACAAGTAAATCTGGCCGCTGCGAAAGCTCTTTTAAATAAGGCTCTAGCATTACTGTATGCCCTATCTTTTTTAACCATTCGAATAATTGCAGTTTTCCTTGCAAGTGAAGTTGTGACTCACCCTCGGCAAATAACTGGGCACAGTTATTTTTGGATTGATGAGCAAAATGAGGGATATTATATTGACCGATTTTTAGGTGAACAGGATGCTGACATTGTGGGCAATAAAATTTCATCAATCGCCTATATCTTTGTAAATCTTCCCTCGTATATTGATATGGGAGAAAAAGCTGACGCTCCTCATTATAGGCAATTAACATAAAATCGTCTCCTTTTTGCCTAATTGTAAGGAAGTACTTATCTAGCAACAACTATTTAACGGCTTTTTCTTGAAATTTAAAAATTGACTCAAAAAAGACTGTAAACAACTTGATTGATTCAAGAGTTTACAGCCTAATAAATTATTTAATGAAAGTATTTGCGCACTGTTTCAAAGCAATTAAATTCCATAATTTTTTCACCATATTCCTCTAAGCGATGAATTGTGAAATTTGATGGACTTAAAAATTCTTTGATAACAGCATTTCTGTCGTGACGATTTAAATCTTCGTCCGCATTTGCAAAATCAACTACTAAATAGTACCAACCTTCATATTTGAACAATGAGGAATCCACTAATTCGTCTGTCATACGTTTCGCTACAGGGATTAACTCATCAATATCTTTAAATTTATAAACATAAATATCTGTATCCGTAAATAATTCTGACTCATCTATGTCACCAAATTGAGTTAGCTGGCTAAGAAGATCCTCTCCAACTTCATCAAAAGGGGCATACATATCTTTTTGTTCATCAAAATGCGAATGACCATCTAATGTTTCACCGTCTTTTAATATGTGTGCACGTGTGACAATGATTTCCAAGCCTACTTCAGACGCATTGATATGAATCCAAATCGGACCTTCAACATCAAAATAATCATCCGTATTTACTTCATCAATCATATCCCAAAAAAGTTGTTCACCCTTTGCTCGATTGTACCAAATTTCTTCACGACTATAGCCGCGATCCTCTATATCATTGTACGTAATAAAGAGCTTGAGTGTATTTTCATTTACACGTTCGATGTCCACTAGACCTCATCTCCCTTCACTGTCATTTGTCGAAAAACAGTTTTGTTTCATTAGTATGCTTTTATTCATCTTTTTTAACCTTCATACTCCATTTGTTTTTCAACCTTTGACTACACTACAGTAAAACTGTTGAGCAACCGATGAATCGAGCAATTTTTATTTCACAGTTGTCTCTAATTCTATTGTATGCTGTTCCGTCATAAAATGAAAAGGATATACACCGTTTCACAGAAGATATTTGAATTATTGAAATTGTAGTAAACTATTTATCTTAAATCAAGTTTAACATACTTTAACGGAAATATATGACTTTTCCCTACTATTTATTATACTTTATATAGAGGATTTTACATAAGTAAAACACAAAAAAATAGATGTCACAATAGGATTTGTAACATCTACTATTTATTCTATGCAGTAAAGGGAAAAATTAGTTCACCATGCGCTGTGCTTCTTGTAATTGATAAGCACGAACCTTACGAGGTAAGAAGCGTCGAATTTCATCCTCATTATAGCCAACCTGTAAACGTTTTTCATCTAAAATAATGGGACGGCGTAATAGGCCTGGATATTCTTGAATTAATTCATATAAACGTTGCAATGGTAAGCTTTCAACATCTACATTTAATTTTTGGAAAATCTTCGAACGCGTTGAAATAATTTCATCTGTACCATCCTCTGTCATCCGTAAAATTTTTTTAATTTCACTAATGCTTAACGGCTCAGAAAATATATTCCGTTCTGTATATGGAATTTCATGCTCCTCTAACCATGCTTTCGCTTTTCGACAAGACGTACAACTTGGTGAAGTAAATAAAGTTACAATCATACTGACACATCCTTCCTTTTAATCGTTATCTATAAACCAGTGTGTTAAATTAGAATTAATGTAATGTAAAACTACATAACCATTATACAGTACTCTATGGTGTTTGAATATAGTTCCAATAAAAAAAAGACAAACCTTTATCTCGAAATATTCTGTTTATTTATACAGCTTTCATTATAAGAACTTCTTCTTTACATGTCTAACGAACTACTATTAATATTCCCATTTACAAAGCATTTTAAACCTTCCATTTTCCCTTGTTTTTGTTCTCATTTAAAATTTTCAAACGAGAATATTGTCAATTCAGTGTGTACAAATTAGACGTTTATTGCATAATTTTGGTTGCATTTTCTAATAAAAAACATGCTTAGTAAGCATATAATTTTTTTCTGCAAAAAAACACCGCCAAAAGTCTGACTTTACATACTTGCAATTCACTAAGTCTTTATAATATAATTTTTTGAAATACATCAAATAAGTCTTTAGAGAGTGAAAGACTGATTTTGAATGAAGTAAAAACTTTGACGAAGAGTAGTACATATGCATTTTACACGTTTAGAGAGTCTGTGGTTGCTGTAAACAGATCGTGTAAGCATCTGGAATGGACTTCCGAGTTAGCTTTGCGAACGACTAAGTATGTTTATTAGCAATGCTCGTCCCTTCACGTTACGAAGTAGAGTGGCCTTTAATTGGCAAGCTGGGTGGTACCGCGGATTCAAACATCATTCGTCCCTTCATTAGTAATCTAATGAGGACGCATGATGTTTTTTTATTGAATAAAAAAGGAGCCTCAGCTAAGTAATTATGTAATAGACAACACTCTGAGGTAATGAATTCAAGGAGGAAACGACATGACAACTATTTTTTCTGGCGTACAGCCAACAGGAATTGTAACCTTAGGGAACTATTTAGGTGCGTTCAAGCAATTTCCTGCATTACAGGATGAAGGTAATGCAATCTACTGTATCGTAGATCAACATGCCATAACAGTGGCACAAGATCCTCAAGAATTACGTCAAAACATCCGTAATCTTGCTGCTACGTATATCGCTACTGGCATTGATCCTAAAAAGTCTACGCTATTTATTCAATCAGAGGTACCAGCTCATGCACAGGCAGGCTGGATGCTACAATGTGTCGCATCAATTGGAGAGCTTGAACGTATGACTCAATTCAAGGATAAATCTCAAGGTAAAGAGAGTGTATCAGCAGCTCTTTTAACATACCCACCATTAATGGCAGCTGACATACTTCTATATAACACAAATATTGTACCTGTAGGCGATGATCAAAAGCAGCATATTGAGCTTACTCGTGATCTTGCAGAGCGCTTTAACAAACGTTATGGTGACGTTTTAACGATTCCTGAAATCCAATTACCTAAGGCAGGAGCCCGCATTAAATCATTGCAAGAGCCTACGAAAAAAATGAGTAAGTCTGATCCAAATACAAAAGCAACTATTAAGCTTTTAGATACAGTAAAAGATATTGAAAAGAAAATTAAATCCGCTGTCACTGACTCTGATGGTATTGTCGCATTTGACGTGGAAAATAAACCTGGTGTTTCTAACCTACTAACAATCGAATCGGCTATTTCAGGCCTTGCTATTGAGGATCTTGTGAAAAAATATGAAGGTGTAGGCTATGGTGGATTCAAACAAGGTGTTGCCACAGCAGTTATTGATCACCTGACACCAATTCAAGAGAAGTTTTATCATTTGGTAGAATCTTCCGAATTAGATATTATTTTAGATGAAGGTGCTGAAAAGGCAAATGCTATTGCAAGTGCTACATTAAAACGCATGGAAGAGGCAATGGGCCTTGGCCGTACACGTTAATAAAAATGGATTTAATGCTTGACCAAATTTAAGGTATACTAAAGTTCATACTTTATCTTCTTGGCTAGAAGTTTTTTCAAAACGGAGATCAAGGACAATAGCTCCCAGCACAATAGCTGATCCTAGAGCTATATAAAATTCTGTTGTATGCATCATAAATTTAAAGACAACGATCCAGGGGTACCCAAGTGTACGATAATTTAAATACAGTATAAGATTCCCTACTGAGAGAATTATTAACCCGTAGCTCATTAAAAATAAAAAGAGACGGAACATGGTCACAGCATCCTTTCAATTTATTTCTCATTATCATCTATTCGAAAAAAAAGAAAAAAAGACGTCAGCCTCGTAAATTAGGCTGACGTTTTTTAAATTTAGTAATTATCCCTCGTATTTTTTAAATAGAAGACTAGCATTATGCCCACCAAAGCCAAGTGAATTACTCATTGCATACACAATGTTTGCTTCTCGAGCTTCATTTGGAACATAGTCTAAATCACATTCTGGATCTGGCTCATGTAAATTAATTGTTGGTGGTAAAATACCTTCTTTCAGTGCTAACGCTGTAAAAATAGCTTCAATACCACCGGCAGCACCTAATAAGTGACCTGTCATCGATTTTGTAGAACTCATTGCTAGTTGATACGCATGCTCACCAAAGGCTGTTTTTACTGCCTGTGTTTCAAACAAATCATTATAAGGTGTGCTTGTTCCATGTGCATTAATATAATCAACCTGTGAAGGTTCCACGCCTCCATCCGCTAACGCTTGTAGCATCGCACGTGCAGCACCCTCTCCTTCTGGTGCAGGAGCCGTAATATGATGAGCATCTCCTGTTGCACCGTAGCCAAGTACTTCTGCATAGATTTTTGCACCGCGTGCTTTGGCATGCTCGTATTCCTCTAGAATAACAATGCCTGCACCCTCACCAATAATAAAACCATCTCGATTTTTATCGAATGGACGGCAAGCTGCTTTTGGATCTGTATTTAAAGATAGTGCAGTATTGGCACAGAAGCCTGCAACTGCCATCGTCACGATTGGTGATTCGGCTCCACCTGAAATCATTACATCTGCGTCACCACGTTCAATTACTTTAAATGCATCACCAATTGAGTTTGTACCAGAAGCACATGCAGTCACTGAGCAAGAGTTAATACCCTTTGCACCTAAATGAATCGACACTTGACCTGAAGCCATATCTGGAATCATCATTGGAATAAAGAATGGGCTTACACGTCTTGCACCACGCTCTTGGAACGTTAAAAATTGTTGTTCATATGTCTCCATACCACCGATACCAGAGCCAATCCAAACACCTGCACGTGGTGCTAGCTCCTCATCGATTGTTAATTGTGCATCTTCCATTGCCATGATAGACGCTGCAAGGGCATAATGTGTAAAGCGGTCCATTTTACGAGCTTCTTTACGGTCAATATATTTTTCAATATCAAAGTCTTTCACTTCAGCGGCAATTTTTGCTGCGAATAGATCCTTATTTAAACGTGTTAATTCGCCAATACCAGATTTTCCAGCTTTAATGTTAGTCCAAGTTTCCTCGATGCTATTTCCTAGTGGTGTAACTGCGCCAATTCCTGTAATTACTACTCGTCGTTTACTCATTGTCTTACTCCCCTCAAGCATTTTTCGTTATTATTTTCCCCATCGCATTGCAACAGCGCCCCATGTTAAGCCGCCGCCAAATCCAACAAGTACTAATAAATCATCATCTTTAATCTTACCTGCTTCAAGCTCTTCTACCAAGGAAATGCCAATAGATGCTGCTGATGTATTACCATATTTATGAATGGTTTTTGACATTTTTTCAGGTGGTAGCTCCAGTCGTTCTCGAGCAGACTCCATAATTCGGATATTTGCCTGATGTGGCACTAAGAAGTCCACATCTTCTTTTGTTAAACCTGCTTTATCTAGTACATTAACGGCGGATTCACCCATCTGGCGTACAGCAAATTTAAACACTTCGCGACCATTCATGGCAATAGTATCTTGCTGTGTTAAATACAGATTCTTTCCTCCTGTACCATCTGCACCGAGCTCAAAAGATAATATGCCTCTGCCTTCCGATACGGGCCCAACTATTGCTGCACTCGCTCCGTCACCGAATAACACAGCCGTATTACGATCATTCCAGTCAATAACCTTTGATAGTTTTTCAACACCTACTACTAAGACATATTTATAAGCATTTGCTTCTACAAAATGCTTTGCTGTCACTAAACTATATATAAATCCTGCACAAGCTGCTGCCTGGTCCATCGCTGCTGCATTCACTGCACCAATCTGCTCCTGAACCATACATGCTACACTTGGAAATGTTTGATCTTGTGTTACTGTGGCTACTAGGATTAAACCGATTTCTTCAGGTGTAATACCTGCATTTGCAATAGCCTCTTTTGCTGCAGCAACTGCTAAATCTGAAGTTTCCTGATTGTCTGCGGCAAAATGACGCTCTTCGATCCCTGTTCGAGTTCGAATCCATTCATCAGAAGTATCCATAATTTTTTCTAAATCAAAATTTGTCATAACCTTCTCTGGAACGTATTTGCCTATTCCTATAATACCAGCGTTCATTTAGCAACCCCTCTGCTTTCTTACTATCAATTATTAGTAACTGGTCATAATTATAACTCATAATGAAGGAGAGGTGCAAGATGAATTAAAATTAATGCCCATTGCCCTAATATGAATGAAGGGGCTGGAAGGTGTTGGAATGGGATGTCCTGATTGTAGTGGCTCTCTTTTATTATGTGGGTCGTCTCCATCTTATTGAGTAGCTTCCTTATGGCTTTGAACAGTGAATCCTCTTTATTAGCTCCACTCCACTCTATTTAAATGGGACCTCCTCTTTTTTTTAGCACTTCTGAGCATACGAAATATGTGATGATGTAACTTACCACACTATGCAAGCTGAACAATCAATACTATTAAAAAAACACTAAACACTTGTTGTGACAATTTCGCCATGTTTCACAGAAAAGATTCTTTTTTTTTCGATTTATGTTATGATATGATAATGAATATGTAGTAAAACTTTATAATATAAAAAGTTCGGTTGAGGTGAAATTAATGCAATATATCATAACATTCATATGGTCATTTATACTAGTATCAATGTTAAACTACGTAGTAAGCTCTGTACTTGGTGCACCATTTGATTTTAAAACAGGCGCAATCGTTTCTGTTGTATTCTCCATTTTAATTTTTATTATTGGTGCAATTTTACCAAACGAGCCAACACCAGAAGCGACAGACCATCATTAATTTAACAAGAAAAAACCTGTTTCATTTACGTGAAACAGGTTTTTTCTTGATTATTTTTCAACGACACATTGGCCATCATGCATTCTAACATGCAATGTTTCTCCTGGTAATACCTCACCACGTAGTAATTCCTTCGCTACGGCCGTTTCGATATAACGTTGAACGAAACGTTTTAATGGTCTTGCACCAAATTGTGCATCTGCCCCCTGTTGGACAACCCAATCAATTACTTCTTGATTCACCTGTAGAGTAATCTCCTGTTCTGCCACTCGTTTGACCAGCTGTTCAACATATTTCCAAGCAATGGCAGTGAAATGTTCATCTGATAGTGCGTGGAACATAATGATATCATCCATACGATTCAACAGCTCTGGTTTAAAGTGCTGACGCAATGCTGCCATCACTAAATCTTCAACTGCAGCATCTCCTTCTTGCGCCTCCATTAAATAACTAGAGCCAATATTAGATGTTAAAATCACTACAGTGTTTGTAAAGTTAACCATACGGCCCTGGCTATCTGTAATGCGACCATCATCTAAAATTTGCAATAAAATATTTGCTACATCTGGGTGTGCTTTTTCAATTTCATCTAGAAGGACAACAGAATACGGGTTACGACGAACAGCCTCTGTTAATTGTCCCCCTTCCTCATAGCCAACATAACCTGGGGGTGCACCTACAAGACGTGATACGCTATGTTTCTCCATGTATTCACTCATATCAATACGAATAAAGTGATCCTCTGAATCAAACAACTGAGCTGCTAAAGCTTTGGCAAGCTCAGTTTTACCAACACCTGTTGGTCCAAGGAATAAAAAGCTACCAATTGGACGATGCGGATCCTTGATACCTGCTCTTGCACGCCATACCGCTTCTGTAACAAGCTGAACAGCATTATCTTGTCCAACGACACGCTCATGCAATGTGTCCTTTAAGCGCAATAACTTTTCACGCTCACCCTCCACTAATTTCGTTACGGGTATCCCTGTCCAACGAGAAACAATGGAAGCAATTTCTTCAGCAGTTACTTCTTCGCGCAAGATGCGTGATTCCGTACCACTCTCTAATTGTTTCTCCATTTCCTGAATTTCCTTTTCCAAAGTAGGTATTTTCCCATGACGTAATTCAGCAGCTTTATTTAAATCATATTTGCTTTCCGCCTCATCTAAATCACGGCGATATTTGTCTAGTGTTTCACGCTTCTTTTGAATACCATGTAAAGCTTCTTTTTCTGCTTCCCATTGTTTGCGCATGCCTTCTGAGGATTCCTTGAGCTTTGTTAACTCCCCGCGCAACTGCTCTAAACGTTTTTTACTTGCCTCATCTTTTTCTTTACGCAGTGCCTGCTCCTCAATTTCTAGCTGCATAATACGACGTGTCACAGCATCCAATTCCTGAGGCATAGAATCTATTTCAGTTCGAATCATAGCACAGGCTTCATCAATTAAATCAATAGCTTTATCTGGTAGAAAACGCTCTGTGATATAACGGTTTGAAAGTTCCGCCGCCGCTACAATGGCACGATCATGGATACGTACCGCATGATGTAGCTCAAAGCGCTCCTTAAGGCCACGTAAAATAGAAACTGTATCTTCTATTGAAGGCTCACGCACAAGTACTTGTTGGAAGCGACGCTCTAAAGCTGGATCTTTTTCAATATACATTCGATATTCATCTAATGTTGTGGCACCAATACAATGAAGCTCCCCACGTGCAAGCATTGGTTTCAGCATATTTCCAGCATCCATTGCTCCATCTGTTTTTCCTGCACCTACAATGGTATGAATTTCATCAATAAATAAAATAATCCGTCCTTCAGATTCCTTTACTTCCTTCAAAACGCCCTTTAAGCGCTCTTCAAATTGACCACGATAACTTGCTCCAGCAATGAGAGCACTCATATCAAGCTCATACAAGACGCATTCTTTTAAACCCTCAGGGACATCCCCTTTTACAATACGTTGTGCTAATCCCTCAACAATAGCTGTCTTACCGACACCAGGTTCTCCGATTAACACAGGATTATTTTTTGTTTTACGTGTTAAAATACGAATAACATTGCGAATTTCCTCATCACGCCCAATAACAGGGTCCATTTTGCCATTTTTAACTTCTTCAACTAAATTTCGTCCAAATTGCTCTAAGGGCTTTTGGTTATCTGTTTGTTGAAACTGCATAATTAGCACTCCTTTTCAATAATGTTTAGCATAATTTCTCTACTTTAACTTTAAAAATGTTTGACCTTTTTTGACTAACTTTATTTTACATGAACCTATAAAATATGACAAAGAAAAAGCACTAAAAATTTACACTAAAAAATTGAAATTACGTTATAATAATAGTATGTTTCTTAGTTTTTATATCGAAATCCACCATTCTTTTGTGATAATAGCCAATTATTACAAAAAGAAAGCGATGTGTTGAAGATATGGTATTAATGGATAATATGCATGAGAAAATTCATGATCTTTTTCAAAAGCACGGAATATTTATTAAAGTAAATAAAGGGAATAAAATTTTTTTAGAGGGTGAACGGGCAAAGGAAATCTACTATATTAAAACGGGAGTTGTGTCAATTAGCCAAGAAACGGAGAGCGGTAAGGAATTAACCATTCGGATATGTGGTCCAGACAGCATTATTGGAGAGGGTTCATTATTTTGTAATCTATCTTATAATTCTATGACTGCAAAGGTTTTAGAGCCTTCTACGCTATATGTTTTAAGCCGGAAATCGTTAGAGCTCTTATTAGTAGAACATCCTACTCTTATGGTGGAGTATATGAAGTGGCTACAGGCAGAAAATTTAAAGCATCAAAGTCGTTTACGCGATTTAGTGTTAAATGGTAAAAAAGGTGCTTTATTTTCAACCCTAATTCGACTTTCAAATACCTATGGCAAACCTTTAGAAAATAACACTATTTTTATCGATTGCCCTTTAACCAATACAGAAATTGCAAATTTGTGTGGAACGAGCCGAGAAATGATTAATCGCATGCTCAATGATTTAAAAAAGCATCATATTTTATCTTTTGATAAAGGCTATATTACCATTCACGATTTACAATTTTTAAAGGATGAAATTGCCTGTGAGAATTGTCCATTGCAAATATGCCGTATCGATTAATTCGTTATAAGTTAAATCCCCGCTTACCGTTATAAGCGGGGTTTTATTTGTATTATCGAACACCCAAAGCCATTTTGGCATAGCGTGACATTTTATCCTTTGACCATGGTGGATTCCATACAATGTTGACATTTGTTGATTTTACTTCTGGAAGTTCACCTAGAGCTGTATTAACTTGGTCCACAATGACTGGTCCGAGCGGGCACCCCATAGATGTTAATGTCATTGTAACAGTTGCCATACCCTCATCATCTAATTCCACATCATATACTAAACCTAAGTTGACAATATCAATACCAAGCTCAGGGTCAATTACATTCTCTAATGCACCTAACATGCTATCTTTCATATCTTGATCCATTTTATTTCTCCTTTCAGCGTAGTGTTAACCTTATCATAGCAGATGCATCTTATTATGCCAAATGCTTCGCAAGCCATTCAGTTGCTGCTAACATGCCCTCTCGTGACACAGCATGTCCTGCTTTTTTATCTGTAATAAATTTTAGGTCTTCAGGGCTTGTCTCATAGTATTTACATAAAGTTAAATAAAAATCATACGTTTCTCTAAAAGGAACTGTTTTATCCATTTCTCCATGCCAAAATAGCACTGGGCGATGCGCAAATTTTTCTGGTGTTAGAGTGACATCATAAGTGGCAAGAAGTTCATTCGCCTGCTGTATTTCTTCCTCTGACATTGGCCATTGAACCCCGTTTTTAGCAAACTGCTGTAACTGGTATTCACCTAATTTTACAAAGCCGGGTGCTCCCATACATACTGCCGCGGTTTGTATCCATTCATAGCGCTTTAAGCAACCAGAAGTGACAATCCCTCCCATTGATGTTCCAGCAATACCAATTTTATCATGCACTAATAAATGTTTATTCTTTAATCCATTATATAATTGTTCAATCTCATGAATAGAATTTAAAACAATATCCCAGAAATGTATGTTCATTTGCATCTCACTTAGACCCTCACTACGATCACCATGGAATTTTGCATCCGGTAATAGGACACGCACCCCTTTTTCGACTAATTGATATGCATAATGTAAGTTATGTTCTTTCGCGCTCATAAAGCCATGTAAGAAAATTACAACGGGGGTTTCTTCATTCATATCATCATTATGTATATGCAATAACGGAATATTTCCCCACACTTCTTTTTCTACAATCATTTTTGTCACTCCCAACTTTTGTCTCCTCTTTATGTTAGCAAACTTTTTTCACTGTGACAAAATTTTGACGAATGGATAACAAAGAGATACTATTCAAACTATAGGAAAGGGGCAACGAGCTATGAAACCTCATTTAATCGTTTTAGATTTAGATGGTACTTTATTAACCGATCAACAGCAAATTTCAGCAAAAACAAAAAAAACATTATTCCAGGCTAAGGAACAGGGTCACCAGGTTATGATTGCTACTGGTCGACCATATCGTGCAAGTGATATTTACTATCATGAGCTTGGCCTTACAACACCTATCGTAAATTTTAATGGTGCTTACGTTCATCATCCAAAAAATGCTGCATGGCAGACTGTGCATACACCAATCGATTTAGGGGTTGTACATGATGTCGTCGATTCAATCAATACCTATGAATACGAAAATATTATTGCTGAAGTAAAAGATGATATTTACGTGCATACAGAGGATGAGCGGATATTAAATATATTTAATATGGGGAATCCAAAAATTACGCTTGGCGATCTTTATACACACTTATTAGATAATCCAACAAGCCTTCTGATTCAAGCAAATGAGGTAAACTCAATGATTATACGTGATCATTTGCAGGCTGTACATGCAGAGGTTATTGAGCACCGTCGCTGGGGTGCACCACTTCATATTATTGAGATTGTTCGACGTGGCTTAAATAAAGCAGTAGGAATTGCACATGTCGCCAAGGATTTAGGGATTCCACGTGATCGGATTATCGCATTCGGTGATGAAGATAATGACTTAGAAATGATTGAATATGCTGGATTAGGTGTCGCAATGGGGAATGGGATTGCGTCCTTAAAACATATCGCTAATGAAATTACAACATCCAATAATGATGACGGTATTGCTAAAATACTCATTGAACGCTTAAAATTATCATAGTTATTCACAAAAGCATGTACTGTATAGACCTCATTTATTTGGGCAATGTTAGTCTATTTATTAAAATGCTAGTGTTACTCTTATTAAAGTAAAAAAATGTATGTAGGGGGACAAAATGATGAAGATTTTTACTGATAGCGGATGTGATCTACCAAAGTCTTACTACAAAGAAAAAGATATCGTTCTACTACCATTACGAGTGCATTTGAACAACAATGAATATGATGATGTCATGTCGATTGATTCAAAAGAGATTTACAATGCTATTCGTCAAGGTGCTCGCCCAAAAACATCTCAAGTATCACCAGAGCTTTTTCTGAAGCACTTTGAAAATCTAGCAAAAAATGAGGAGGAAGGTATTTATATCGCCTTTTCATCAGAATTATCTGGCACCTATAGTACTGCTGTCATGATTCGCAATCAAGTACAAGAGCAATACCCATCACTTAAATTGGCGATTATTGACTCTAAATGTGCCTCATTAGGTCATGGGCTAGTGGTCGAAGAAGCGGTTCGTCTTCGAGACCTAGGAGCTTCATTAGAGGACATCGAAGCTAGAATTACTGCCCTAGCCCCTCAAATAGAGCACCTTTTTACAGTTGAGGATTTAGACTATCTTGCCAAGGGTGGGCGTGTATCAAAGGCAAGTGCTTTTTTAGGTGGACTTCTAAGTATTAAGCCTATTTTAAATGTAGAAGATGGTAAGCTTGTTCCTATTGAAAAATCGCGTGGGCGCAAAAAAGCAATTGCTCGCATGTTAGAATTAATGCAAGAGCGCGGTGGGAATTTCTCTGAGAAAGTTGTTGGTATTAGCCATAGTGATGATGCTGCCTTTGCAAGCGATGTAAAAGCCGCCATCCAAGAAAGATTTTCTCCTAAAGAAATACAAGTAACAATGATTGGTTCAGCTATCGGTTCCCATGTAGGACCAGGTACAATCGCTATCTTCTTTACGAATAAAAGCTATCATGCTTAAGACAAAAACCCCTCTACACCGAAAAGTTGTGTAGAGGGGTCTTTAATATTATGCATCCTGCTCCTGACGACGGACTTTACCTCGTTTAATGATTACAAAGACAAACCCTATAAATATTACCCATACTAATCCAAGTGCTATCATATAGGGTATATTGAATCCTTCATCATTTTTAACCTGATAAATCTCAACCATTTCACGATCTAAAATAACTGGATAAACATCCTTTTCATTAATGCGGACTTTTTCCTCATGTAAAATACCATTTAGCATTTTACCTTCGCCTAGCTGGGTTGGTGTTAAATCCACACGCTGTGTTTTCCCCGTATTGTTGACCATGATGACCCACTTCTCTTCATCAGATGTACGTGTAAACACAAGTAAACCATTTTCATTTGTGATGACTTCAAAATCACCTTTACGTAATGTGGCAGATTTATTGCGCAATGATTGGACATTTTTAATATATTTGATAAGTTCTTCATCTGTTTTAAAGTTGAAGATTTGATGCGTATCTGGCTTCGCTTCACCATTCATTGCAATTTCTGTACCGTATTGCACAATGGGAGTTCCTGGTAGCATAAATAAAGTACCCATTGCCATTTTTAATCGAGTTGGCGGGAACATATTTTCATTTGCAGAATCAAATGTAAAACGATGTGTTTCTAAAGAATCCACCATTATTTGTGTTGGTTTATCACCTGTAAAAGGCTCCAATAGCTTGGACGAATCCATATCAACATTTTTGAAAATATTACGATAAATATCGGCTGTTTCAGGTGAAAAACTTGCATCAAAATTGGCATCACTTGCTTCATTTGAAATGATATAGAGAGACTTTTTTACATCTTTTAATGCTGCTATAACTTTATCAACGAATGCTGTATCAGCACCCGCAATATTTGTTAAACGAATTCCACCAATATCATATGTAGAAACAAAGTCTGTTGCTGATTTAATAAGCGCTTCTTGCACCTCTTTGTTCGTTAAGTCCCACTGTACTTGCCCATTATTTGTGGAAGCAATCCAATTTTGTTTCGTAGAATCTTTTGCCCACTCATGATTAGGACTTACATTATTGAGTGGAAAATCAACCATGATGGCCATATTTTTGGCTTTATAGGCTTCTACAACACTTTGAAATTCTTCCGAAGTTCCAAAATGTCGTTCGATTGTTGAATAGCTTGTTGGCATTGAACCATCATATTTCTCTGTAGAAAAAATAGGACCAATAGAAACAATTGTATAGCCCATTTCGCCTATGAAATTCAGCTTATCTTGTAGACCTGTAAAATCGCCCCCTGCAAACTTCGAAGGGTCTTGCGTATTTGTATCAAAATCGTTAGTGCCCGAACCATTAAAGAAACGGTCAACGAGTAAATCATAGATGCTTTCTTCTGCAATGGTTCTTGTTGACACTTCATCAGCATGTGCCACTGGTATCGCACTTATAAATGAAGTTGCTAGTAAAAGCGTTGCAGCTGTTGCACTTATCCACTTCTTGAATTTCACTTTCATTCCCTCTCTTTCAAACCAATCCATCGTCATTTTACCAAATAAAACAGTCACGTAGCTATCATTTCAAAATATTTTCTGAAAATGCAAAATGAATTACGACAAAAAGGTGTCAACTTTCCCTTATGAGGTCCTTTATTGAGGAGCTGAGCAGTTTTCTTCCTAGCGGAGCAAATTTTTGGCTTATCAGAGCGCTGTTCTTTACTCTATCCGAGCGCTTCTTGGGTATACCTAAGCAGTTTTACAGTCTACTCGAGCGTTTTTTCAGCTACAATTTCTATGACTTTTACAAAAAATAAAAGTCGGGAAGCGAAAACTTCACGACTCTTACAAAGATTATGCTAAGAAATCTTGACCCATTGGCAGCTTGAAGCCTAGGAACAATGTGATGAATAGGAATAATGCAAATAAGATCCAGAACATAACTGTTGATTTGTTTTTCTTTTGGCGAACTAATACCATTTCCATCATACCGATAACTAAAATACCGCCTAGGAATTTAAAGCCGTAAAGCATACCCATGCCATAACTTCTTCCCTCATTAAATAGTATGAGACCAGTAATGATAATTAAAATGTAGAATAAACGTAATGTCATATGTAAGCCCTTTGACTTATTGCCCATAAATGAAGCAATTAAAAAAATGACAATAGCAACCACCCAAGTTGTAATATGCAAATCTGTTCTTATTAAAAAACTCATTTTCTTTCACCTCATATTTTTTTTCTATCAAATTCTATCCTATCATGGGATGGAAAGGGTTTCAAACATTACAATAGTGTTCACATAATATACTTAAAAATCCGCGGAGCAAAAACTCACGCGGATCGAAAAAATTATTCAAAATGATTTACTAATGTACCAATACCCTGAATCGATACTTTTACAGTATCTCCTGCTTGTAAAAATTGAGGCGGATTCATGCCTTTGCCAACACCAGCTGGCGTACCTGTTAAAATTACATCACCTGGCTCTAAAATTACATGTTGAGATAAAATAGATACGAGCGATTCTACAGTGAACATCATATCCTTAGTAGAGCCATTTTGACGCACTTCATCGTTTACTTTTGTGACAATTGTTAAATCTTGTGGATTTGGAATTTCATCTTTCGTCACAAGGTATGGTCCAAGTGGGCAAGTTCCATCTAAGCTTTTTCCTAAGAAAAATTGCTTATGTTTTTCTTGTAAATCACGAGCTGTAATATCGTTAGCAATTGTGTAGCCAAATACATAATCATATGCTAAGTTTTTCGGTATATTTTTACCACGTTTACCAATAACGACAGCAAGCTCACCTTCATAATCTAGTTTTGAAGAAAGGCCTGCATGTATCGAAATTGTTTGACCATCAGCTGCAATTGCTGTTGGAGATTTTGTAAATACCATTAAATCTGTCGGAGCTGCCTCTGCCCCCATTTCTTTTGCATGTTCATCATAGTTTTTACCAACACACATAATATTTTTCGGCGTACGCGGAATTGGTGATAACCATTCTATCACTGTGAATTCACGTTTAAAGCTATCTGCACGGTCTGATTTTTCAGCCGCTTCTACTAATTTACGAATCTGTTCAACAAAATCAAAGCCTAACGCAATACCATCCACGATTGAACTTGAAAAAGAAGGGAGAACTTGAAGTTCATTTTGAATAGCGAGTACATCCCATACCGCTTCTTCTTTTTTTACTTTCGGTCCAAAACTAACATGTCCACCTAATTTAAACGATAAAATTTTCATGATTTAAAGAGCTCCTTCTTTTTTCTACATAATACAACAATATGATAGAAATTGCCTTACTTTTGCGATAACAATTTTTATTGTTGTTAATTCTACATACTTTATGCTATTGAAGTAGAAAATACTTAACTTTCATTCAATTTTATTTTATATGTTAATTTACGCCAAATCGCTTCTAAAGGGCCTTGCCTCCATTTTGTTAGCCAAATTTCTGCTAGTATCATTTGCACAATTATTATGCCTAGTGCAATGAACACACCCGTTGCAACACTTACTTTCCCATACCACCCAAATCCAAACTGATAAAATAAAATCGTTCCAATAATGGATTGAAGTATGTACATTGTTAACGACATTCGTCCGATTTTTGCGAAGGGACTTAGAAGCTTTGGAACAACAGGGAGTAAGCAAAGTAATACAATAAGCCCTATATAACCAATAGATAAAATCGGGCCACCTATGTAAACCTTTAAGTAATCAAAAAGATACGTACGCGTAAACATAACAGGTAAACTCTTCACAAAAATACCAATTACCAACCCACCTATCGCTAACGCTATCCATAGCCACTTAAGTTCTCTTGCTCTTTCCACTAAACGCCATTTGGACGCTGCTGCACCTAATAGCATGTATGGTAAGATTGTAAATAAAGAGACAAACCACATTCCAATACTCATTTGGATCGATAAATCAGTTAAACGCTGCATAAAGGCATCTGCCCAATTCCCTGTACCATAAGCCGTTATTGCCTTCTCAACGGATGTAATATCTAAATATTCATCCACCTTTGTATCAAAATGAATAAATCCTACAACGAGTAACATAAAGGCTTGGAAAACACCAAAAATGATCGCACTGATTGTTACTAACCAAACTGACTGAAGACGTAATAATAGTAATAAAAACACGCCACAAAAAGCGTACATCATTAAAATATCGCCCCACCAAATTAACAAAGCATGCAGCAATCCAAATACAAATAGTACTATTAGTCGTCGTAGCCCTATCTTATAAAAGTTTTGCTGACGACTCAGTGCTTTTTGCCATTGCATAGCGAGCCCATAGCCAAATAGCATTGCAAATAGGGGATAAAAGCTACTTTGCACATATATATCTAAATTTTGCTGCCAAACGATATCTGATGGTGTTGTAAACCATGATGCCAGGTCAATATAAGGCATCGGTAAATAAAAAGCAAACATATTAACGAGTAGGATTCCTAACAAGCTAATACCTCGTAAAATATCTAATGTTGCAATACGCTCCTGCAACATTGTCGGTTTGAAATCCACCACATAACCTCCTCTTTCTTTTTGCCCTGTAGTGGAGCAGAGCCACTTCCTACTTGGAAAGCTCTGTTCACTGCAATGGCCATGTTTATGCATGTATGGATCGTTCAATATCAAATAAATACAATACTTTATCACTAATTTGAATCTGAAGAATGGATTCAATCGCTTCACTATAAACCTTTAGCTGAACGCCATATCGATCTAATATTTCCTTCGATAACGCAGGCTCCTTTGCAAAATGTGCTTGAATTCGGTCTGTCTTATAATCTAATAAAACCCAATTCCCATTTTCATCCTCAAATAAGCAATCAATTATACCTTGTACAATTTGAGCATCACCATCTTCATCAACTCTACTAATGGTGAACGGCATTTCTCTTCTTAGTTGTCGTGCTTTTTTAAAGCGCTGTCCAATCTCTGTTGTAAAGAAATTAAAAATTTTCTCTGCAGAAACTACTTGTCCCTCAGACTCTGTCAGCAGCTGCCTTGTTACTAAATCAGCAACAAACCTTTGTACCTCTTGGATATTCAGAAAACCATTTTGAGGTACATGCTGCATAACCGTATGAATGGCGGTTCCTATTTCTGCACCTGTGAGCTGCTGATGCTGTAAAAAGGATGGTCTAGGTGCAATAGATGTCGATCGCTGCCTAGAAGGTGAAGTAAAATAGTATTCAGGCTCATTTTGCCTTTGTAAATTTTCCAAACGTTTTATTTCACTGACAGATGTTTTCGAACGCTTCCTTGTGGATTTTTGAAAAGGATACTGTGCTTGAAAGCGTGTCGTAATTGTTGTCAGCATGGCTTTATCTTCTGGCGTTTCAAGTAATTGTTGTACCTCATTTTCTAGCGCATGTATATCGTACATATAATGGCTAGTTTTAATCGGACGAATCCACCAATGCGAGGCATCTTCCAATGGTTGATATGGTGTTGTCGCAATCGCTGTAAAATCAGCATGTCTTGCAACTGCAGGACCTATCCAATCAAAGTAGCTATTTGCCCTTGCGCGTAAATACTCCTGCAGCGGGGCATCCAAGGATAGACTTTGTGCATCCTGCCAATTGTCTCGTGTTTTACTCCAATTTTTCACTGAGCCTATTAAGATTAATCGCTCCTTTGCACGTGTCATTGCTACGTATAATACACGCATTTCCTCCGCACGCATTTCAAGCTCCTTTTTCTCCTTCAATGCTAAAAATGGTAAGGATGTATACATAATACGATTGTCTGGATCAATTGCTTTTACAGCAAGACCAAAATCTTGATCGAATAAATAAGGTAGATGGAAATCCATTTTATTAAATGGTCTACCCATCCCAGCAACAAATACTACTGGATACTCTAATCCCTTTGAAGAGTGAATCGTAACAAGACGCACAACATCATCTTTTTCTCCGATTGATTTGGCTGTTCCTAGGTCATCGCCACGTGTACGCATTCGATCAATAAAGCGTAAAAAACGAAATAGCCCTCTAAAAGAAGTTTGCTCATACATTAAAGCTCGATCATGTAAAATTCGTAGATTAGCCTGACGCTGTTTGCCATTTGGCATAGCACCAACCATCTCATAATAATGCGTATCTAAGTAAATCTTCCAAATTAGATCGGATAATGAACCGCGGCGTGCTAAATCTCGCCAGTTTTCAAATGCCAGCATAAAACGTTGAAGCTTCTCAAATGTGACAGCTTGTACACTATGCCCTTCACTGCGAATAAATTGCCTTAATGCATCATAGAATGGAGCCTTAGTATCCGCTAACCGAATTTTCGCCAGTTCATTTTCCGTTAAGCCAACAAAGGGGGCACGGAGTACAGAGGCTAAAGGAATATCCTGATAGGGATTATCGACGACCTTCAGTACATTTAGCATAATCATTACCTCTAACGCATCAAAATAACCTTTAGAGGACTCTGCATACAGCGGAATTCCAGCAAGCTTAAATTCCTCCACCAAGTCGGTTGACCAAGTCATGGAACGCATTAAAATCACAATATCACTATATTTTAATGGACGCTCAGTCTTAGTTTTGGTATCGTAAACAGTCGTTCCATCCTCCATCATCTGCCGAATTCGATCAATAATAAATCGAGCCTCATACTGTGAATTTTTTAATTCCTCAAGCTCTGTGGCTTCTTCTGTTGTAGTATCCTCTGACTTTTCATCCAGCTCCTCCTCCAGAGGGGGATGCATTATAACAAGCTCTACCGGCATCTCCCGATCATCATAAGGTGCCGCTGGTTTTAATGAGGCCTTTTCATCATATAAAATTTCTCCAACACGCTCACCCATAATCTGTGCAAAAATATAGTTTGTAGCGTTTAATACCTCTTTCCGACTTCTGAAGTTTGCATTTAAATCAATGCGCATACCAGTCGTATCAGGAGTCTCCAAAAACTCCCCATATTTACGCATAAAGAGCTTTGGCTCTGCTAAACGGAAGCGATATATACTTTGCTTGACGTCTCCCACCATAAAAAGATTTCCATCTAGTTCTTCACCTGTTTTTACAAGCTGTAAAATTGTTTCCTGCAGCATATTTGATATGGATAGGTAAGCATTTGAAGTAATCTCCTGCTTTTCCCCCCATTCACACCGTACGTGAGGGTTTCCCCTCATACGGCGTTCCATCAATTATGAATCTTTATACTAATACTTTATTTCCAGCTTTCACACGAAGTTTATTTACTTTGTCCAAACTTGGTTTTGTTAACTCTAACATTTGAAGGTATTTATTAATGATGTCTTCTGTTGTGGCATGAATCAGTTTATGGGCTTCTTTCGTTATAAAAACTAAGTTGTCATACTTATCGTTACCACCTTTTGCCTTTGGAACGATGTGATGTAATTCCATATTTTTCAGAATGAGTGCTTCTCCTGTGATAAAGCAAACCCCTTTTTGAGCAATGTATTTAGAAATACGATTGTCGTTGTATTCAATACTACGATTGATTACAGGATTTTTCATGAGATACTTCACAACTTCTTCTGATACTGATTTTTGCTTTTTATGAATCAGACTTCTACCTTCAACTGTATAATTATTGATTTCTTGCGTAAAGTTTGTTGGACTTTTGTGTTTGATTCCATCAATAGGGAATATCGCTACTTTCGCAACGAATATCTTTTTCTTGCCAAGATAATCTTTGAAATGTTTCTTGTAGTACGTACTTGGCTCACCTTTATCCGATGAAACTTTCTTCAAGCTGTTATATAAGGTTCGTTTGACTGAAAATGCAATTTCACTAAAATCTTTCGTTACCATCGTTGCTTGCTGATAGAAGTTATGAAGTCCTAGAATTGTTGCATTGAGCTTGGACACTTCTGAAGCATTAGATTTCTTTTTAATTCGTTTGATGTTTTCTTTGATTTTGCTAATTGCGTTTTTCTTCGCCTTATTTGTCATGAATGATTTTACGGTATGCTTCTTTTTATTTCTAGCCACTTTCATTTTAAAGCCTAGAAATTCCGAGAAGTTTTTCCTTAAATTAATGACCTTTGATTTTTCTTTACTAATGTCGAGATGTAATCTTTCTTTTAACCATTTTTTCACACCTTCGAAAATCTTGAAGGCACTTTTATGGTCTCTACAAAAGATTTTAAAATCATCTGCATATCGCACAATGAACATTTCTTTCAAGCTTGTGGCTCTTTTTAAGGTACTATATTTCACTGACCTATCAAGTCTAACCTTGCCACCAATAATTCTTTTACGCTCATAGTTTTTCTGTGTTTCAAACGTTTCCCACTGATTGCTTATCCACCAATCTAATTCGTTTAGCACAATATTAGATAATAGGGGTGATAAAATACCACCTTGAGGAGTCCCTTTATTAGGTGTTCCTACTCCTGCAATTTCTGCTTTCAGTAGTTTACTTATGATTGAGAGAACCTTTTTATCCTGGATACCCATTGACCACATTTGTTTAAGAAGTTTGCCATGATTGACGTTATCGAAGAAACCTTTGATGTCAATATCAACCACATAGTGCAGTTTGTTGATGTTTGCTAATGTTACTGCTCTAGAATATGCATGTAAAGTTCCTCTGTTCGGTCGAAAACCGTAACTGTGATTATGGAATTTCGCTTCGCATATTGGCTCTAGAATTTGTTTAATACATTGTTGAATGATTCGGTCTTCGATTGTCGGAATGCCGAGTGGTCGAATCCCTCCATTAGCTTTTGGTATTTCTTTTCTTCTTATTTTGTGTGGTATGAAGTTTTCAAGTCTTTTTCTGATATAATCAATTAATGCGTTCGGGTCTTTTTCTCCGATAGTAACGATTGTAGATTCATTAATACCTTTGGTGAAAGAACCCTTGTTTTTCTTGATGTTTCGATATGCCAGTAAAATATTTTCTCTATTAATAATCAATTCATACAGATTTTTAAAGCGTTTGTTCATTTGACTTGCTTTGTAAAGGTCATCTAAGGTTTGTTGCATGTCGTAATATTCATTGTTTCGTAAGGACTGTCGTTTTAAAACTTTCTTGTTTGCTGTTTCAGTCAATACTCTCACCACTTTATTACTTCTTTTGGCGATTGCATTTCTTTTAGTCATACGAGAACCTGATAGTATAAAGTAATGTTTTAGTTATTCATAAATTGACTAATGGCTATCCCTCCACCGCTTATTATCACGGCTTCACTGGTACTGTGCCATCACTTTCACTGTGCTTAAAATGAGGTTATACTATAGACGCTTTCCCTCATACCGCTTCAACGAGTACAATCTCTCCACGTAGCCAGCTTACCACGTTCCAAGAAATCATATCTGTACATATAATACTTTTAGGTCATTCCTCTAACCCTGTTAGCTGGATAGTGCCTGTAACACTATAAGGTGTTTCATAAAGACAAATTTTACTCCACCTCACTAACCCAACAATAAGTTGGTGTACCCTTTCGAATACCTATACCTCTAGAGCCGTACATTCGGAATTTCGTCAGTAGGAAGTTTTGTTCCCTACATTCTAACCATGAGTATTTTTATAGAACCCCAGTCTATCCATCCCACAGAATACCTCTATCCCGCTTTCCTTCTTTCGATTAGGAGGATGTTCAACTGACTTCACCGAGCTTATAACATCATCACGATTGCACGCGACAATGCTATTCGGAGGATTAGGTCGAGCCTTTCAGAGCGTTACCTCATCATTCGACTCATCTGATTTCTTAGTTCTCCTAGCGAAATGATGCTAGTGGCTAATCTTTTCAATTAGCAACGTGTCGCACTATCTTGATACTCATCCACAAGTACTTCTTTAAAGCGCTTTTTTAAATCCATAGCAACAGGTGATGGCTGTAAATCTCCATTTACTTCCTCTGATAAAATTTGGAGGGCAAAATGCTCTAAATCTGAGAAATCAATAATTCCCCGTTCTAATTTTGCTAGACGAAACTGTTCACTAAACACATTTGTCAGTCCCACTAATGTGCCAATCGTTGGGGCCATTAAACGAATTTCCTCTAGCAGGCGAGCAGGCGTTCTAACAAAATAGGTTTCTTTTATTTTGTTAACAATTTTTTTAGCAGCCTCTCGCTTTTTCTTTGCAAGCTCCTGTAATTCCACATCCACTAAAGCGTCCTTGGACACTCGCTTTAACGTTGACCATTTGACAGTGGCAAAGTAATCAAAGAGCTCCTGCCATGTTCCCTTATGACTAATACGAATGCCTTCCTGAATCATCGCAAAATCAATTTCTGCCGTTTCAGCATAGGGTGCTGGTCCTGTTGGCTGTAACGTTATTGCTCGCATTTCAGAAATTAATACAAATGCTTCTTCAAGACTATGCTTTACGGTTAATTTCACATAGTTCGACAACTCTACATCATCAATGGTCACATCCTCCGCTAACTCATATGTTTTAGGAAGACTGTTCAGCCATTTTTTCGGTACTGCATGAACGCGAGATGTATCATAGAGCTTGCTAATTAACGTTTCAATAGCTTGATCATCACGATCCGATGTAAAACTATCGACTAAACGAAAGATTGCTTGAACTTGCTCCTCATCCTCAGAATCATATGCAGCTTCAAGTACTTCTGCTAAAATATCATCTCTCAACAAGGCAACCTCTGCCTCATTTGCAATACGAAAGCCTGGATCAATGTCTAATAGATAGGCATACTGTTTTACAATGGCTAGGCAGAACGAATGTAATGTTGAAATTTGTGCTTTATTAACTAGACTAAGCTGGCGTCTTAAATGATTGGAAGTAGGGTTTTCTGCAATTGCCTTTTCAAGCGCCTCAGCCATTCGATGACGCATCTCTGCTGCAGAGGCATTGGTAAAGGTCACAACTAACAGCTCATCTACGTTAATCGGATTCTCTATTGCAATGACCTTTTCAATCATACGATTAATCAGTACGGCTGTTTTCCCAGAACCTGCTGCTGCAGACACAAGTGTATCCTGTCCACTTGCATAGATAGCCTTCCATTGATCATCAGTCCATGTAACATTCATTGGTTTTTCAGGTATTGCTTGTACCAAGTTACTTCATCTCCTTTCGTATTTTTTCAACAATTTCATTCGGCTTCGCTTGCATTAATTGTCGATAGCTTTGCTTGCCATCAGAGGGATCAAATTGACAAACAGCAGAAAACTGACAATAATCACAGGCTGTTTTTGATTTTAATTTATACGGACTGATAGAAGTATCTCCAGATAGAATACCATTGCCAGCCTCTTGATGCTTTCGACGCACAAAATGTTGCAAATTTTTCATATCGTTAACAGGAACTATCCGTGACTGAGATTCGGATGGTGTTCCATCTTTTTTCATATATACAGGAATAATTTTCGAATGCCCACTTGATTCTTCCAACTGCTCGTCCATTGATAAAATGGCCTCTGCATTCTCTGATAGCAATCCCTTCATTTTATATTGCTTTAAACGATCCTCTTCTATTTCACTATCACTTAAATCCTTGTCAAGCTTTAACATTGGGTTATGAACATGTACATACAGTACTCCTGCTGGCTCTGTTTCGCCTGGTAGCCAATAAGAGCTGTTTTCCATCGCTACATCTAAATAAGTAAGGACCTGTAAAGATAGTCCATAGTAAACTTCATTTAAATCTAAATCACGAGCTGAAGATTTATAATCGACGATGCGTAAATATGAGCGATCATCGATAGACGCGCTATCCACTCGATCAATACGGCCACGCATAAACATTTTCTTCCCACCAGCTAAATCGATTTCAAGAGGAGGAAGCTGTTCATGTTGACCTGGTCCAAATGATGTCTCAATAGCAATTGGCTTAAAGTGGGAAACATTTGCATGCTGTGTCAATGCCGTCATTGTTCGTTCAACAATACGGATAAGCTTACGTTGAATATAACGATAACGCGCACTGGATAATAGGATTTGATGAGAAAAGACTGGCACAATTTGCTCCACTGCTTGGCGTGCCAATTGTTTAATTTGCTGTTTCGTTAAACGTACCCACGACAGCTGTTGTCGATGTGTCTCCTCTGTAATCCATTTCAGTGCTTCATGGAATAAATCACCCATTGCAAAGGTTTCTAATCTATATTCTGCACGTTCCTCTAACCGAAGCCCATAGGTTGTAAAATGCGAAAATGGACATCTGAAATATTTTTCAATTCGAGAAACACTGGATGTTAGTTTTTGACCGTATAACTCCTGTGTAATATATGTTTCAAGTGGTTGTGCTTCATTTTTATGCGTAATAGGTTGGAGAACCCGTTCAAAAATCAGTGCCCAATATGGATCCTGCTCATAAAATTTTTGTAATGCCAGCCATTCTGGCGCAAGCTCATGGCTATGCTCAGCTTGTCGTAGTTGCATCATAAGATGGGCTAAAGCTGTGCGTGGATGACGTAAATATGGTAGTGGATTATCTTCTAGTAATTCAATTGGATCCATAACAACCCGCTCAACAGCTACCCCACTTAAAAGACCTGGTGTATTTCCATTGCCGATTATTTTTTTTATATAAAGTGAAGATAATAACGCCTTCCCTTCTTCATCCGCTGTAGGATAGGACAAGAACAATTTATCAGAAGGCGTCGTTAATGCTCGATATACTAAGAAATTTTCTTGGAGTAAACGATTTTTAGATGTCGGTGCAAGCTCATACCCAATTTGGTTAAACCATTCACGTTCAACATCTGATAATAACCCCTCATACTCCATACGTGTTGGGTAGATGCCATCATTGATGCCTAAAACGAAAGCGACTTTGATATTCGATAAACGAGCTAAATCAACCGTCGCTACCATCACTTCATCTAAGGTAGGTGGAATACGGGAAAATTCTAATGTATCAAAGCCCTCATCTAGAATTTTTGCTGCTTCCTCGACAGTCATCTGTTGTTCCCCAAACATATACACAAACTGATCGAGCACAGCAATCCATTCTTTCCATGATTGGTCATGCTCGCTTGCTGCTAAGGCATCACCTCGATCCAGTTCACGGTCTTTCAAAGTCTGCAGCTTATCATAGACCTTTAAATCCTCAATTATTTCAAATAATGCAGTCGCTACATCTCTACCTGTTGTCGCTACTTCTAGCTTGTCTTGTAACAATTTTAGTGGTTGTCGAATTTCATCTCGAATAGCCTCGATTTCCGCCTGCATAGCACGTTCCTCATCCGTTTGTACCTTAGAATGGAATTCAAGACCTCGATATTTTTTGAAAAACCATCGAGATTCCTCAAACCACCGCTCACCATAAATACCCTGTGCTAAGCAATAATTCTCTAAACGATCTGCACGCTCACGCCAAACATTTAGCTCAGCGTGTAATGGGAAAAATAAATCCGTTTTGACACTACGGAAAATCGGTTCGTACTTCCAATTAGAAGTAACCACTTCTAAAACAGAACGACTAAGCTCTATTAATGGATGATGGAGCATGGTCTTTTTAGAATTTGTAAAAGTAGGAATTTCATATTGCTGAAAAATTGTTGAAATAAGTGGATCATAAACTTCTGCTTGTCTATAAAGAAGCACAATATCCTGATAACGATAGCCATCCTCCTTTGTCAGCTTTGTTATTTCCCGGGCAATGGCATGTATCTCAGCGCGTCGATTGGATGCTTCAAGCACCTTAACATCACCAGAAGTTTCTATTGATTGGGGTACCAATTTGGAAAATTCTTCTTCAACATGCTGTAAATCTTTAGATTGAAAACGGTACGTATAATAAAAATGTAATGGTGCATCAACTTCAATGCCCTCTTCATTTGCAATATCGTGTAAACGTTTATTGGTTAATGCAGCTTCATGAAATAAAGACTGCTCATCATAAGCTTCATCAATATGATCAAAGGGCAGAACAACTGTAACTTGTTTCGTCACCTTTAATAGCTCTTTGACTAACTCCAACTCTCGCACAGTAAAAGCTGTAAATCCATCTATATAAATCGTAGCTTGCTTCATCGTCTCAGAATCTTTCAAATGCTCGGTTAAGATTGGATAATAGCCTTCACTATCGACATAAGTCGTACCAAGTCGAGCCTCTAAAGCTTGTAAAACTACCTGTAAGTCATTAGTTTTAGCTTGTAATGTATGTGGAGCATCTACGGCTTTTAAGGATGCAGTTACTTCTGCTAGCACCGAGCTATTGACACTATAACGACTAAACTCACGTAATAATGTCTCTATTTCCTCTGTAAAACCTCTTTTTCCAGCAGCTTGGCGAAATAATGAAAACTCATCTTTTTGTTCCTCTAACAGTTTACGAATAAGCATTCGATAGCCATATCCATTAACTTCTTTTCGTGCAATACCGCCAGTTTCCTGTAATACAAGCCATGCTAATCGTTTAAATGTCATGACCTGTGCACGGATTAACCCCTGTAAGCCATGCTTATTCGTTAGCTCATACTCCGTCGAATAAGACATTTGGTCAGGAACAATCACAAAAATCGGATGACCCAATGGCTCTGATTTTAATTGCTCAACAATCTCTTGATGAATAAATGTTGATTTACCAGTTCCTGATCGTCCTGAAACAATGCGCAATGTCATATAAGGTTCCCCTCCTATATCTATTTATTGATAAACCTGTATTTTGAATGTTTTATGTCAATTAAACCTAAGCACTTTTCTATTCTACCTGAGTAATTCCCACTTGGAGCCGAGCGATTTTCTCTTCAACCTGAGCGATTCCCAGTTGGGGCGGAGCGGTTTTCTCTTCAACCCGAGCGATTCCCACTTAGGGCGGAGCAGTTTTCTCTTCAACCCGAGCAGTTTCCTCTTGGGGCGGAGCAGCTTTCTTTTCATCCCGAGCACTTTCACTTGGAGCGGAGCACTTTTTTATCTGGGCAATAACTTCCTTTCCTAAGAATAAGATAAAAACCCCTTCTCTCATTTTACATGATACAAGGGGTTAGATGTGTATATTCAACTTCCTTACTTAATGATGTTTCGTCAATTTTCGCACCTGCTTTAGATCTCTCTCCACACGTGCGTTTAATCTTTTCTCTATAAGCTTACCGATCCACCAAAGTAGGACAATGGCAATTGCTGCAATAATTAGTCTTACAGGGCTTGTTAGTAACGATTTTAAATCATAACCAAGTACGCTCATTCCTAAAATCATAACGAACTTACCTGCCAATAACACCACTAAATAATATTTTTTATGAATATGGGAGAGTCCAGCTACTATGTTGACAATTACAGAAGGTGTAAAAGGAAAACAAAGTAACACAAACAGTGGGCTAATTCCATTCATATCAACCCATTTTATTAGCTTCTTGACCTTACTACTCCCTGTTACAAATTGTAGCTTCGGGTGCTTGCCAAAATGTCGTACAAGTAAAAATACTGCATATGACCCTGCTACAGAGCCTAACCATGATAATAAGAAACCAAACCATAAACCAAACGCGCTAGCATTGGCCACAACGAAGACAACTAAAGGTAAAAACGGTAAAAATGCTTCTATAAAAGGTAATAGCAATCCAATGACTGGGCCAAGCGTCCGATACTGTGCTGCTACATGTTCAATATTTTCTACAGTAAACCATTCATTCAAAATTGACACCTCTATTTATACTGCAAAATTAAATGTAAAATCGTTAACGTTTCCGAAGTATTTTTATATTCATGGGGCTGATGACCTGAGAATACCAATGTATCCCCTTCCTTAATTAATTCATGCATATCGCCAGCAGAAATAACAGCTTGTCCTTGTATAACAATTACAGTTTCTTCTACCCCTTCTGTATGTGCTTCACTCCTACTTAATGCACCAGGCTCCATTTCGATCTTGTAAAACTCCCAGCCACGCTCCGGATTATAAGGAATAATCGAATAAACTCGATAGCGCCCCTCATCTTCATCTACATGAGGTGCATCATCACTGCTATATTTCATGAAATGAGCTGTTGGTGGCTGTAATAAAGAGGAAAAGGAAATGCGCATCCCCGCAGCAATTTTCCAAATGGTTGATACAGTTGGATTGGCTTCTCCCTTTTCAATCTGTGCAAGTTGCGCCTTACTTACACCTGTAGCTTTAGAAACTTCGTCTAAGCTTAAATGACGTTGCTGTCGAATCTTCTTTAATTGAAATGCTAAATTTCGGCTCATTTGTTCCACTAGTATTCACCATTTTCTATTGTTTATTTTATCAGACATATGTATACTTTAATAAACATCAAGAACTATCAAACTATTCCATCATTAGTATACATGGAAATTTTTCAGAAGGGATGACCTATTTATGACAAGTACAACAGAGCTTCGAAATGAAGCTACTCACTCACCAAATGACAGCTTTATACAGGGCATAAAAGATTGTATCCCGACATTACTCGGTTATATAAGTATAGGACTTGCTTTCGGTGTTGTAGGTTCCGCATCTGGCTTATCAGTACTCGAAATTGCACTTTTAACTATTTTGATTTATGCAGGCTCGGCCCAATTCATCTTTTGCGCACTCCTTTTAACAAATAGCCCTGCTTCTGCTATCATTGTAACCATTTTTGTCGTAAATTTACGTCATTTATTAATGAGTTTAACAATAGCTCCACATTTTACACGCTATTCCATGCTCAGAAATGTTGGATTTGGTACATTGCTAACAGATGAAACTTTTGGTGTAGCCGTAACAAAGCAAATGCAGACTGGCAAGTTGTATGGAAAATGGATGGATGGGTTAAATATCACCGCCTATTTGTTCTGGATTCTCTCCTGTGTTGCTGGCGCATTTTTAGGCCAATGGGTGGCAAATCCAGAGAAATGGGGTTTAGATTTTGCCTTAATAGCGATGTTTGTTGCATTGCTTGTCCTTCAGCTTAGCAGTGTTGGGAAAAATAAAATCATGCATTACCTTATGTTAATTGGCTATATGATTGTTATCATGTACGGTCTATCTTATCTTGTACCTTCACACGTGGCTGTTCTTCTTGCAACAGTTATTGTAGCGACAATTGGGGTGGTGACAGATAAATGACAACAACTGCTTATATGGTATGGCTAATCATTGGCTGTGCACTAGTAACTTGGTTACCACGTGTTATTCCATTTATTTTTGTTCGCAATGTTAAACTTCCAGAAATTGTCCTAAAATGGCTAAGCTTTATTCCTGTTTGTATTTTGAGTGCTCTTGTTATTGAAAACTTATTGGATACTGACAGTGGGAAAGTTGTTACATTGAATTGGCCAGTATTTCTTACATTTGTGCCAACTTTAATCATTGCACTTCTTACAAAAAGCTTATCTATTACAGTTGTTGCAGGCGTCATTATTATGGCAGCCGTACGATATTTCATGTAAAAAGGTCAGTCCGAAGCGGTATATCACTTTGGACTGACCTTTATTGGACTAAGGATTGAAATCTTTTTTATGCTTCATTTTACTGGCTAACCAAAAACCTACAGTTAACGAAAATGCATCAATCACAAAGATAATAGGTGGAGAAGTATACCCTGCATAGACAGATGCCGCAATAAGGGCAATCGCTAGAATCAAAGCAACATAGCGATTAAACGTAATCCTAGTAAACAATAATACTAGTAATGCAGGTACAAATAACGCTAACACCATTTTCCCGAAAACATCCATTAGATATCCCTCTGCTCAGCTAGCAATAATCCGATTCGGTAATGATCATTGCTATAGATTACATGCTGTGTTAGGCGTATTTCATTATTACGGTCTAAAACCTCTAGACGACAATGCGCTGCGTTTAATTGTAAAGCTTCATATAATTCAGCTTCAGTAAAAATAGGGCGTCCATTTACTTTACGAATACACTCTCCTACAAGTAGACCCATTTTTTCAGCAGGCGAATCCGGTAATACTGCTGCGATTATGGCCCCTTTTGTACTTTGTGAAACTGCATAAATATCAGTTTTATCTTGCATCGCATAATAGATGGAAATAATGACACGAATTACCACACCTACTGCTAAGGTTATAAAACCGATTAATGGCTCCAAGTATGCTGCTAACCCACCGATTAAAATAAGCTGTCCTAGTATAAGCACTGATCTCCCTATTTTAGGCAACTTCAAGGCCGGTAACTCTTTTCTCGCAAGCTTTGAAAATCCTATGACTATCGGAAATAGGACAAGTGCAAATTGATTGTCACCTAATGTAAATTGTGGCCAATAGGGCAATGCTGATGGAATAATTTCTCCAGGCATTACAAAGAAAATTGGTAATATCCAAACATTTCTTGTACGATATACAATAGCCTGCATCCCACGCTTCGTTTTTTCAACACAGGGCGTTGTTACCTTAATGGCTGTTCGACGAATTAATATACCCTCAGCAATCACACATAGGCCTGCTAAAATGGTAATGGTTACGATAGAACCTTCTAATAAATTTACACCTTCCACTGATATTTTCCACCATGAAAAAGTCCAATGGTAATGAAACATTCCCCATATGGCGAAAGCAGCAAGTCCCATCGTATAAATAGGAGAAAGTGCGTTTATAAAAAATAGGAATAGTGCCAAAACCGAAATAGCTATCAGCCATAATAAAAAAGCTTTAGGTACTGTTAAACCAGCACCAACACTTAATAGTGAAATAATAAGGGCGCAAAGCCAACCATGCTTCCATTGCCCAACTAGTTCTGTCCATCCCCAAACAATGCGTCTATTAAAAAATTTACGTTCCTGCTTTACGCGACGATACCCTAAAAAAATTGCAAAAATAATTGCAATATAAAGTAATGGATTGAGTAAAAAGCGGCCAATCGCTGTTACAACTTCAATTAAAATATCACTAACCATACGAACACCCGCCATTTCTGTCTTTAATACTATGAATTTATTGTATCAAACGACTACACACTTGCGTAGTACAAACTAAAGATATTGTCATTACATAACGATATTCAGCGGATGTCTTTTTTACAAATCAAATTTCTATTATCTACTGTTCTATATTGTGCAATAAAAAGCTTGTCGCCATTTGGAATTGTAAATCATTTTGGCGATCCATTTTATACTGCTTTAAAGTATCATTTAAGCTATTAAAGAATGTTGAATCTAGATAAATATTATCTTCTGCCTGCTTTAATTTTTTCTCATCTCGGTACTGCATAACCGCTTCCTCTGTCTTTTCATCCAGATAACCATCTAGGCGATCAATTTTATAACCTAGCTTTTTTAAAGCATTCTGCGTATATGAGATTTCCTCACTCATATCCCCGACTTTAAACTTGCCTGATAATGGATGCATTTGGAAGGCGAATAATTCGTTTTGTTCAATCACTAAATTTGCCTCTATTCCTTGCCCATGAATCCATTCACGTTTAGGTGTCAGCCATTTATTTGTGGATAGTTTTAGTTCTCCACCATTTGATAAAGCCCAAGATTCCTGTACAGTTCCTTTACCAAAGCTCTTAACACCAACGATGGATGCACGCCCCCATCCTTTTAAGGCACCACCAAGTACCTCGCTAGCCGATGCACTGCCTTCATTTTGTAAAATTACAATCGGAATTTTATACATCGCTTGTAAATATTTCTCGTCAAAGCTTTTTGCTTCTGTTTTTAATGGTTCCATAGCACCTTCAGCATTTTGCATATACGCAAATACTTTGCCATTTTCTAATACCGTGCTCAGTAGCGCTGCGACGCTATGTAAATACCCACCTGGATTATCCCGTACATCAATGACAAGTCCCTCAATATCTTTTCTCAGTAATTTACTCGTTTCAGTAACCCATTCATTTGCCGTTTTTTCACCGAAGATTGAGATTTCCACATAGCCGATTGACGTATCTTCCACCTTGATTACTTCACTTGATACCGTTTTATTCGATATTGCAGCTCGCTCCATTGTCATTTTTATATGCTTATCCTCACTGGGGCGATAAACGACAATGGTAACTTTCGTGCCTTTTTCCCCTTGAATTAATTGCATTAACTCACTCATCTTTTTCCCATCTACTCGAACTCCATCTACTTGTACAATTTCGTCGAGAGAGCGCATGCCTGCCTTCTCCGCTGGGGATGAACGAACAGGAGATACAACAATAAATTTGCCATTATTTTCAGTTAGCTCAATACCAATGCCCACTCTTTCTTCAGCTAACATTTGTCGATGCTGCTCTGCCTCCTCCTTTGAATAATAGGTACTATAAGGGTCCTTAATCGCATCTGCCATACCTCGCAGTGCCCCCTCCACCAATGATTCCTTTTTCGTATTATATACAGATTTCTCCTCAATCAAGTTCATAGCTTCATTGATTGATTCAACCTCTGTGACGACTGGCTCCTTTTTATTCCCTACACCTAAATTAAACCAGTCAAAATAAATTCCACTACCTAGCAATAAGCTACTAGCTAGTACTCCGACACCAGCCATTATTTTACGCAACTCTTCCCTCCTCCGTCTCTTTTACTGTATGACTTTTTTTTTTCAAACATACAAGATTGCGCTTCAAAATAATTTATTGAATGCCAGATGCGTCTAATTCAATAGTTTTCATCAATTACGCCCTAGCCTAATAGTTTTTGAACTTGCTCGAAAAGCTCCTCTGCAAAATCTGTGATATTTACTGTGGACTTTACGTAGATGGAAGTTTTCTGTACCTAAAAACATTTGTTGCTGTCGTTGCGCTTTCGCACAGTAAAGATCTTCTGAATCAAGAAAAAAACTGCTACGCCTCTAAATAGAAACGAGCAGATTTATTCGTGTGTTTAGTCTAATGCATCCACATAAGTTTTTAACATATCAGCATCCATGGGGCCTTTTATAGCTCGTTGAATATAGCCATTAGAATCAATAAAGTATGTTGTAGGTATTGGTATTATTTGATAATCTGAACCAGCTGAATTCTCTGGGTCAAGAACAATGGGAAAGGTTAATTCGAAGCTATCCCTAAAGGTCATTACTGTATCAATTTTAGCATCAGCCGTCACATCACGTTCAGCCGAGGTTAAATTGACAGCTACAATTTCTACATTATCTTCTTTGGCATATTGTTCGTAATAGCTTTGCATATGTGGCATTTCAGCCCTACATGGTGGACACCAAGTCGCCCAAAAATTTAAAACAACCTTTTTCCCACGAAGACTACTCAATGTTACCTCTTCTCCATCTAGACTTGTGAGTGTAAAGTCTGGTGGTGTGTCTCCATTTTTCAAGCCAATAGTTCGCTCCTCCATCTCCTTTCCTAGTGAAGCCGTTTCAATTTCTCGCTCCTTATCAATTTGCTGTCTAACATATGTACCAACCATCGCAACTACTAACAATATGACAATTAGTAGCCCTATATTTTTCTTCTTCATTATTTCCCTCCAATGATCTTTGCTCTTTTAACAGCCGTCTTTCGTTTCAAATTTTTTTACAAAAAGCTGCAACTGTAAACCCATTATAAGTAATATAACGCTGATCCCTACAGCTGGTTGCCATAACCCAAGCGGCTGAAAACTAGCTACAATAATTAATCCACTTGTATAGACAAGTAATGCATGATCGATAGCAGATATTTTCCATAATATGAGGATTGTTAGTACACTTAGTACAGCTAAAGTTATAATTTCGCTATTAGTCGGATTATCATTCAGTAATACAACTAGCCATTGATAAATCGATTGAGTTAAAATAATTGCCCAGCTGTATGCACTTGCTCCTATTGCATCAAACTGTAATTTTTGTTTCTTCCAAAGAAGCTGCAGTGATACTGCTATAGCAGCTAATAAGACACCTACTGTACCACCATTGAAATAAAGCAATGCAAAAGGTTGAGCCATAATAGTTTTAGCATCAGTTACAATGACACTAAATTTCCAAACAAGTATAAAGGTCAAAATGGCATCGGCATATACCCCAGACCATTTTTTAGGGAATTGCATTCGTAAAACTAGCCATACAATGACAAATGCCATTAGAAGAGCAACAGCAGTTGCCGGCAATGTTAATGTCCGAATAGAGTACCATTCCGTATTAATCACCCAAAATCCTCCACAAAAAGATATTTTCAGCATAGCATATATTCTTTGTGTGAAACGCCATTTCACACTGTTTTAAGAAATTCTTCAGAAAGTAATTTGAAAATGTATACTTTCATCATTTGCACATACCCCTATAGGTATTGTAAATTGTAACATTAAAGAATCGATTTGTATAATACAAGCATTTCATCTACTTTGTTTAAACATCAAAAAAGCCATACATTAGACTATGCTAATGTATAGCTTCACTATTTACAACGGAATATACTTCAATGGATTGACACTACCAACTGCTTGTCCACGCCAAGCGCCAATGTGCACCTCAAAGTGTAAATGTGGTCCTGTTACGCGACCAGTACTACCCATTGTTGCAATTTGCTGACCTTGAGAGACCTCTGCACCTACACTTACATTGAAGGAATTTAAGTGTGCATATACTGTCGTATAAATTTGGCCATCGATAGAGTGTGTAATAATGACTACATTGCCATATGTGCTAAGTGGTGCCGCATAGGATACAACACCATCAGCTGCTGCCCATATGGGTGTTCCTGTCTTATTGGCAAGATCCACACCATAGTGGAATTCTGGACCCGCACCAATATTACGCCAGCCATATGGTGAGGTTAAACGACCATTAGTAGGTGTAATCCATGTACCATCAGATTGTGGTGCATTGACAGTTGATGAACCACCACCCCCATGATTGCCTGCATTTGCTGCTGCAGCAGCGGCTGCCTTGCGTTTTGCTTCCTGCTGACGAGCAATTTCCGCTAATCGATTTTGTTCATCAATAATTTTTTGTTGTAATTCCTCACTAATTTCAAGGGCTTCAGAATATTCTTTTTCTAGTAATACTTTTTCAGATTTGAGCTTTTCCTGCTCTTTTTCTAATTGATCTACTAATTTATTTTTCTCTGTTTTCTGTCCATCTAAGGATGCCTTTAAACGTTCAAGTTCAGCTTGTTTTTCTTCAAGCTTTTGGCGTTTATTTTCTAAAGCCTTCTTTTGTTCCTCTAAAGTTTGCTTGTCTTCTTTTTGATCACGGATAATTTGACGATCCGCATCTAGTAAAGCATTAACAGCAGAGAATCGATCGATAAAATCTACGAAGCTATTAGATCCTAATAATACGTCTAAATAGCTAACAGAGCCGCCCGCTTGGATTGCACGAGCACGATCCTGCAACAATAAATCACGCTCTTCAATTTTACGTAGAAGCTCTGCTATTGAATCCTCTAATGCTTTTATTTCTTCATTAGTAGAGCGCACTTCTGCAAGTACATTTTTGATATTACTATTGGTTTTGTCGATTTCAGCGTTCAACGTTTGAATTTGATCTAATAGCTTTTGTTGCTTGTCTTCATTTGCAGTGATAGCATTTGTTTTATTTTTAATGGATGAATTTAATTCATTTTTCTTTGTTTCCACTTGTTTTTTTTCATCTTTTAAATCCGATAAACTAGTTGCATATGCTGATGGAGTTTGGATAAAAAGAAATAGTGCAGATACTACTGCAAGTGTTTTCATTGAGTTTTTCGCCTTACTTTTCACCGACTGAACTCCCCTTCGACTATTTTTTTGTAATGTAGATTGATGTTGTTAGTGCTATCAATCCTCTAGCTAAATTTTTAAAAACTTACGCACTGACATGAAACTTCCCCAAATACCGATTAGTACACCAATTAGTAGTAGCAGACCGCTTACTTGGTACACAAGAGGTGAAAAATCAAGTACTTGCACTAGCTCGCCTTTTAATCGAGGCGCTATAATTTTATATACATTGTGATAAAGGGTTGCGACAACCGCAATCGGAATAATAGAGCCTAATACCCCGAGCCACATTCCTTCCAATAAAAATGGGATACGAACGAATGAATTCGTTGCTCCAACAAGCTTCATAATTTCTATTTCATCTCGACGGGCTATAATCGTAATACGAATCGTATTTGAAATTAAGAAAATAGCTGTAAATAATAATCCTAAAATCAACACTAGTCCAACATTACGGCTAATATTTAAGAAGTTGAAAAGCTTTTCTACCTTACCCTCTCCATACATAACATCATATGTATACTCAAATTTATCAATTTTCTTTGCAACAGTAGCTGTTTGCTGAGGATTTGAAGCTTTTACGTAAATAACATTTCGTAATGGATTACTTTGTTCAAATAGTTTAAAATCGTCCCCAAAATCCTTTACTAATTTGGTTAGCTCTTCTTCCTTCGTGGAATAGGTCATTTCGGCAATATCCGGCAATTTTTTAATTTTTTCAATTAGCGCTTTTTCTGAAGCCTCATCTGCTGTTTCATCAATCAATACTTTAATTTCAACATCATTCTCTAAATCAGAAGCAACCTTATTTAAATTCATCATAATAAGCGCAAAAACGCCTACTAAAATTAATGTAACTGTTACGGCACTTACTGAAGCAATGGTCATCCAGCTATTACGGCCAAGGGATTTGAAACTTTCTCGGAAGTGACGTTTTACCGTATTAAATTTCATAGCCGTATTCACCTCCGTGCTCGTCACGGACAATCATGCCGCCCTCAATCGCTATCACACGACGTCGAACTGTATTCACGATTTCACGGTTATGAGTTGCCATTACAATCGTTGTGCCACGTGCATTAATTTCCTCAAATAAATTCATAATCTCCCATGATGTTTCAGGGTCAAGATTCCCAGTAGGCTCATCGGCAATCACAACCTTTGGAACATTGACGATTGAACGTGCAATCGAAACACGTTGCTGCTCGCCCCCTGATAGTTCATTTGGAAACATTCTCGCCTTATGTTTTAGCCCGACAAGCTCTAACACTTCCATCACTCGACGTCGAATTTCCACTGGCTCCTCTTCAATTACCTCTAAAGCAAACGCAACGTTCTCATAGACATTTAATCGAGGTAAAAGTTTGAAGTCCTGGAAAACTACACCAAGCTGTCGACGTAAAAAGGGTACCTTCTTATTTTTCAAATTTGCTAAATCTATCCCATTCACCGTGATTTCACCTGAAGTTGCTTTTTCTTCACGATACATTAATTTAATAAATGTTGATTTACCCGCACCACTTGGGCCAACAACATACACAAATTCTCCTTGCTTTATGTTAACGGAAATCCCATTTGTCGCAACAACGCCATTTGGGTATTTCTTTGTCACATTCTTCATTTCTATCATATTTAAACCACCTAAATCTCTTACCTATGTAAGAAGTATTCTCTTACTATTATAGCACTCTATTTCTGTTTTTTTATTACAGTTTCATTTCATTCCGTGCCAGTTCCTACTATTTCGTTCTTTCATTACCATTGTCATCCCATAATTATTATAAAACTCGACATCAAAGAAAACAGAAAATCGACTTTGATTACCAGAAAATGAGACAAAAAAAGCATTCAAGACTATGTTTGTGCATAGCTTGAATGCTTTTTTAAGCTTAAATATGCTGCTCGTCAGTTGTTGTATAGCGAACTAAAACCGCACCTGTTTTTGATTCGCCTTCAATAAACAGACGATTCGCATTTTCTACTTCTTTATCAAAACGTACTACTTTGGATAAGAATTGATCTTGTGATTCAATCTTTGATACATCTTGAATGCCTACATCTACTTTTCCAAAATTAGTGACAATTTTTCCGCTTAATGAAATGGTACGTGGTACATACAATTCAACTGCACCAGCAACTGTTTGTGCTTTAATTTTTGATGAGTTTGTAGAGCAAGTTGTCACAACGACATGTCCATTAACCGATTTTGCTTCTATTTCATCCAATGCCCCATCTAAATAGACACGACCGTTTAATGTTTCAGCCTCTAAATCTTTACCACGAACATTCGTCAATTCAATCGATCCATTCGAAGAGTCGACTTTAGCTTTTTCAAAATTAAACTTAGAGCCCTTGATAGCACCATTCAATGTTTTCACTTTTAAATGGTCGAAGCCTATATCTTGTAAAGATACACTACCGTTCATTAAACGGACTGATAATTTTTCCAACTGCTCCTTCGGTACAAGAACTTTAACATTTACTTGAACAAGCTTTAATTGACTTAAAATTCTTAAAGAACCTTCATCTTCTTTTACTACAAATTGTTCTAGGAAATGGTTACGTGTTTCTTCTTCACTATCATTAATAAGTGGTGCCTTCACCTTACAAATGACTTGGAAGCTATCTCCTTCAGTAGATTCTAAAGAAAAATTGCCATTCGGTAATTCAGCAATTACACTGTCCACATGTTCAGCTGACACTTCTTCTGTATGGGTAAATTCTACTTTATCACCAAACGGAGAAGATACATCAAATTCCTTTACTTTTTTCACGGCTGTATTCATCATATCCATAAAGATTGAGCCAATCTGTGTTAAATCTTTACGGAAATCCTGCATCTCATCCTGGAAATGTTTCATAAAATCAGTATCTTTTTTTTGCTGTTCTTTAGTTTGTTCATTGAAGAGTGTCTCTTTTTCTGTTGAGGATTGCTGCCCCTCTTTTGACACATCATTCATAACATTTTGAGTAGACTTGCTAGGTTGCTCCAATGCTTCTAATAATGTAATCGCCTCTTGCGCTGAAATTGTTCCTTTTTCCACAAGTTCTAAAATTCGTTGACGTTCATTTTGCATAAATAAAATAGCCTCCCTCAGTTCGTTATATTATTTATACGATTCATTTTGTGAAAAGTTTCACCATAGAAATGAAAAAATTGGGGCTAAAGCTTCTAAGAACTTTTTGGAGCATCCTTTGTAAAAAAAATCGCAACAATCACTTAGAAAGGAACGTTACGATTTTTGTATTTTACTTTATTGGGAAGCCTTTGCTAAAGCAGCTTCCATACGCATACGATCGCGCTCTAATATTGGTTTTAAGTATTTGCCAGTATAAGACCCGCTTACCTCTGCGACCTCTTCTGGTGTTCCAGTTGCCACAATTGTGCCACCCTTGTCACCACCCTCTGGTCCTAAATCGATAATGTAATCAGCTGTTTTAATTACATCTAAATTATGTTCGATCACTAATACCGAGTCACCATTTTCTACTAGGCGCTGTAAAACAACAAGCAAGCGTGCAATATCATCTGCATGTAAACCTGTTGTGGGTTCATCTAAAATGTAGAATGATTTCCCTGTAGAACGTCGATGTAATTCAGAGGCTAATTTCACACGCTGTGCCTCACCACCAGATAGGGTTGTAGCAGGCTGTCCTAATTTCATATAACCTAATCCAACATCGACAATCGTTTGTAGCTTACGTTGGATTTTTGGAATATTTTCAAAGAACACCACTGCATTTTCAATCGTCATATCTAAAATATCTGCAATGCTCTTATCTTTATACTTCACTTCTAATGTTTCACGATTGTAACGTTTACCATGACAAACTTCACAAGGTACGTAAACATCTGGCAGGAAATGCATTTCTATTTTTATAATTCCGTCACCGCGACATGCCTCACAGCGGCCACCTTTAACATTAAAGCTAAAACGCCCTTTTTTATAGCCACGTACCTTTGCCTCATTGGTTGTAGCAAAAACATCACGAATATCATCAAAGACACCTGTATAAGTAGCAGGGTTGGAACGAGGTGTACGACCAATTGGAGATTGGTCAATATCAATAACCTTTTCAAGCTCCTCCATCCCTGTCACTTCTTTATGCTCACCTGGCTTAACCTTTGATCGATTTAGCTTTTGGGCCAATGATTTATATAAAATTTCGTTTATCAGCGTCGATTTCCCAGAGCCAGAAACCCCTGTCACTGATACGAACAGGCCAAGAGGTACATCAACTTTTACATTGCGTAGATTATTTTCCTTGGCACCTTTAATGGATAGTTTACGACCATTTGGCTTACGTCGCTCAATTGGTAATGGAATGAACTTTTTACCGCTTAAGTATTGCCCGGTCAAAGATTTCTCATTATCCATGACCTCCTGGGGCGTACCCGCCGCCACAATTTGACCTCCATGAACTCCCGCACCAGGTCCAACATCAATAAGATAATCCGCTGCTAGCATTGTGTCTTCATCATGCTCAACAACTATCAGTGTATTACCAATATCACGCATATTTTGTAATGTACTGATAAGACGATCATTATCTCTTTGATGCAAGCCGATGGACGGTTCATCTAAAATATAGAGTACGCCTGTTAAACGAGAGCCGATTTGTGTTGCAAGACGAATGCGTTGCGCTTCTCCTCCTGAAAGTGTTCCTGCTGCTCGACTTAATGTTAAATAATCTAACCCTACGTTTACAAGGAAGCCGAGACGTTCTTCAATTTCACGTAAAACAAGGCGAGCAATTTTCATATCCTTTTCTGATAAATCCAGCTCTTTGAAAAATGTATCTGCCTCCTGAATGGAATACTGTGTCACTTCTCCAATATGCTGATCCGCAATTTTCACAGCTAATGTTTCTGGCTTTAAGCGATAGCCTTTACAAGAAGGACAAGCCTGCTGAGCCATATATTTCTCCATTTGCTCACGGACATAATCAGAGGTTGTCTCCTTAAAACGGCGTTCAACATTCCGTACAACGCCCTCGAATTCAATCATTTGCTCTCGGACATTACCAAACTCATTCTCATAATGAAAATGAATCTTATCTTTACCAGAACCATATAAAATTTTATCCATTTTTTCTTTTGGAATATCCTTTACAGGGACATCCATCGGAATATCATAGTGATCACATACTGCCTTTAGCAGTTGCGGATAATACTGTGAGCTTGTAGGTTCCCATGGTGCAATAGCATGTTCTAATAATGTACGACCCCAATCTGGTACTACTAAATCTAAATCGACCTCTTGTGTTGAACCTAGCCCATCACAGCTTGGACAGGCACCAAAAGGACTATTAAATGAAAACATGCGTGGCTCTAGCTCCCCAATAGAAAATCCACATAATGGGCAGGCATGATGCTCACTAAATAATAGCTCCTCATGCTCCATAACATCCACAAGAACCCGTCCATCTGCTAAACGTAACGCTGTTTCTAAGGAATCACTAAGACGTGCAGCAATACCTTCCTTCATCACAACACGATCAACTACGACTTCAATAGAGTGCTTCTTGTTTTTATCAAGTTCGATGGCATCATCTAAATCCCGTAGTTCGCCATCAATACGGACACGAACAAAGCCTTGCTTTTTTAAATCTTCCAATAGCTTTACATGCGTCCCTTTACGTCCAGATACCATTGGCGCAAGAAGCTGCATCTTTGTTCGTTCTGGATACGTTATTAAGCGATCGACCATTTGCTCAATCGTTTGGGAAGTAATTTCAATGCCATGATTTGGACAAATCGGCTTGCCAATACGAGCATAAAGTAAACGCAAATAATCATAAATTTCCGTTACCGTTCCAACTGTTGAACGGGGGTTACGGCTCGTTGTTTTTTGATCAATTGAAATAGCAGGAGATAATCCCTCTATCGCATCAACATCAGGTTTGTCCATTTGACCAAGAAATTGACGGGCATAGGCAGAAAGTGACTCTACATAACGGCGTTGTCCTTCAGCATAAATCGTATCAAATGCTAATGATGATTTCCCTGAGCCTGATAAACCTGTTAATACAACTAATTGATCTCGTGGAATTGTGACATTAATATTTTTTAAATTATGTGCTCGTGCGCCTTGCACGACGATTTCAGTATTTTTCACAAGTCATTCACCCTTCTGCCTTCAATTCAAATATTGTATCGCGAAGCTCTGCAGCACGCTCGAAATCCAGGGCTTTTGCTGCTTCCTTCATTTCTACTTCTAGTGAAGCTAATAATTGCTCCTTCTCCACCTTTGTCAGCTTTTTGCCTTTTGTTGCCTTTGTTACATAGGATTCCTCTTCTTCGGCAACTTGTGTCGCACGTATCACATCAGGTATTTTCTTTACAATCGTTTTCGGTGTAATACCATGTTCTTCGTTATACGCCATCTGTAATGTTCGACGACGCTTCGTTTCCTCAATCGCCTTTTTCATAGAGTCTGTTATATTGTCAGCGTACATAATAACATGACCATTGGCATTTCGTGCAGCACGTCCAATCGTTTGAATTAATGAGCGTTCTGAGCGTAAAAATCCTTCCTTGTCAGCATCTAAAATTGCTACTAGTGACACCTCCGGAATATCTAGCCCCTCTCTTAAAAGGTTAATACCAATTAACACATCATAAGTCCCTTTACGTAGCTCACGAATAATTTCAATACGCTCGAGCGTCTTAATTTCTGAATGCAGATATTCCACCTTTAAACCCATTTCCTTCAAATAGGCTGTTAAATCCTCTGACATTTTTTTCGTTAAGGTTGTTACAAGTACTCGTTCATCACGCGTAATGCGGTCTTGAATTTCATCAATCAAATCGTCAATTTGTCCTTCAATTGGTCGCACATCAATTAGCGGATCTAGCAGCCCAGTTGGACGTATAATTTGTTCCACCATTTCTGGAGAATGTTCAAGCTCATAGGGACCAGGTGTTGCCGATACATAAATAGCTTGATGAACTCGTTTTTCATATTCCTCAAAACGTAATGGGCGATTATCAAGCGCTGACGGCAAACGGAAGCCATGCTCGACTAACACACCTTTACGTGCCTGGTCACCATTGTACATTCCCCGAACTTGTGGCAGTGTAACGTGACTTTCGTCAACAACCAGTAAAAAATCATCTGGAAAATAATCGAGCAGGGTATAAGGAGTCGCTCCTGCCTCACGTAATGTTAGGTGACGTGAATAATTTTCGATTCCTGAGCAAAAGCCCATTTCACGCATCATTTCTAAATCATAGCGAGTGCGTTGCTCTAAACGCTGAGCCTCTAATAATTTATCCTCGGCACGTAAAAGCGCTAGTCGTTCTTCTAACTCTTTTTCAATATTTTCAATGGCTTTCCGCATTTTTTCTTCTCGTGTAACGAAGTGGGATGCTGGGAAAATAGCGACATGATCTCGATCTGATAAAATCTCCCCTGTTAACGCATCCACTTCACGAATACGATCGATTTCATCACCGAAAAACTCCACGCGAATACAATGCTCATCTCGGGATGCTGGGAATATTTCCACCACATCTCCACGTACTCGGAACGTTCCGCGAGTAAAGCTAACATCATTGCGTTCATATTGAACATCTACTAGCTTGCGTAGTAACTGATTGCGTTCAATTTCCATGCCTGTCCGAATCGAAACTACCATTTCACGATATTCCTCTGGAGAACCTAAACCATAAATACAGGATACAGAAGCAATAATAATAACATCATCACGCTCAAATAATGCAGATGTGGCAGAGTGACGTAATTTATCGATTTCATCATTGATACTTGAATCTTTTTCAATATAAGTATCAGTTTGTGGAACATAGGCCTCTGGCTGATAATAATCATAATAGCTGACAAAGTATTCTACAGCATTATTCGGGAAGAATTCTTTAAATTCACTATACAATTGACCTGCCAGTGTTTTATTGTGTGCCATAATCAGTGTCGGTTTTTTAATCTGCTGAATAACGTTAGAGATAGTAAACGTTTTTCCTGTTCCTGTTGCACCAAGTAATGTTTGATGACGTTTCCCCGCACGTACACCCTCCACTAATTCCGCGATTGCCTGTGGTTGATCCCCATTAGGCTGATATGGCGCTTGTAAATCAAATACTTGCACACACGCCCCCGTCCTTTCCTTCCAATTTGTACATTTATTTTAGCATAGCAGCACTAAAATTTCGAACATTTAACGAACGAATGTTTGTAAATTCTTTTCTCTTTCGATAAAATAACGATATTGTTATGAATCCTTCAAGTAAATTATGGAATACCTTTCTACTCTTATAATAGCCGCTTCATCAAGTTTTCAAGCCCTTTCAGCTAAACAGATTCCCCTCATACAATAACGAGTTAATTCTTTTACTAACCTATACGCAAAAAAATCCCGCCCTCCAATTTTCAGGAGGGCGGGCTCGTCATATTATTCACTTGCTGCTTGGCGTAATACTGTTAGTTCATGTGCGTATAGATGAAATGCCTTTTCATCTTTTTCATCGAGTGCTCTATCTATCAGAACCATGAGCTGCTCTTCACGATGCATACGCTGGATATGATTTAAAAATAAATCCAAATAAATCTCGTTCAATAATTTCTCTGCCTCATCAACTTTCTTTGACTGACCCACGGCTTTTAGAAAATCTGTATACGAATAATATTTATCCAACGATCTCACCTCGATCCTTTTCTAAATTATATGAAAATTGAATTTAAAATGCAATGCATAAGAACTGAAAATAACTTGGATTAGTCATTAATCTCTGTTCATTTGAAGCAAATTCTCTACATGTTTTCTTCATTTATCAATAGGTTTTACATTTTATCTATATTATCAATATTTGAGTTTATCCTCTACACTACAGCTATTAAGAGAAAAGGAGGAACACCATTTATGCAAACAAATTATGTCAATGGATATTTAATCTCTTTCAACACCTATTTACTGGAACCTATCCAGCATGGGGCAAAAATCTTCACAAGGGTTATTGATAAACATAATGAGCTTATCGTTACTCGTAAACCTATGCACATTCTACGAAAATCCTGTATCTCGCTTGGGACAACCTATGAGGCTGCAAAATATTCCGCTAAACGCTTTTTTGGCAATCAACATAAACTACCAATCGTAGTAGCCTTTGATTATGGTTTCCCATGTATCTTTTTACCAACTTATTCTCCGAACTCCATCCATAATATTTGGATTGGACTTCACGCCATTTCGAATATTATACCGAGTAAATTAGGCTGTATTATCACACTTAAAAACGATAAACAAATAGAATTACCTATTCAATATGCTTCTATCAGTAAACAATTTGTCAATGCATCCATGCTCTATAAGCATTACATGAATGAACGAAAGAGCATTAGTCATGATGCCCCATATCATCCGCCTTTCTGATTTAATTACAGCAGGTCTTTGGACACCGCTTGAAAAGAAACCAAAACTGCATTCACATAGAGGTAGGAGTCTTCTGTATCCTCCGCTACCGCTATGCTTTCAATACAAAAATATTTGATGAATGAAGATAAAAAAATTCCCTTCAGGTGCACAAAGTTTCTGTGCCCTTGAAGGGAATTGATTAGCCAATTTTCGAACGTAAGTATGCATTAATGAATGGATCTAAGTCGCCATCCATCACTGCTCCTACATTGCCTGTTTCTTCATTTGTACGATGATCCTTCACCATTGAATATGGATGGAATACATATGAACGAATTTGTGAGCCCCAGCCGATTTCTTTCTGCTCACCACGAATTTCATTTAGCTGTGCCTGTTGTTTATCTAGCTCTAATTGATATAATTTTCCTTTTAACATTGTCATCGCTTTTTCACGGTTTTTAATTTGTGAGCGCTCAGCCTGACATTGTACAATTGTACCAGTCGGGATGTGAGTAATACGGACAGCTGAGTCTGTTGTATTAATATGCTGACCACCTGCACCTGTTGCACGATACGTATCAATCTTTAAATCCTCTGTACGAATATCGATTTCAATATTGTCATCGAATTCAGGCATAACATCACAAGACACAAAAGATGTATGGCGACGACCTGAAGAATCGAATGGAGAGATTCGCACCAGACGATGGACTCCTTTTTCAGCCTGTAAATATCCATATGCATTATGCCCTTTAATGGACAATGTTACTGATTTAATACCTGCCTCATCACCTGGTAAATAATCCACTGTTTCAACTTTAAAGCCACGTTTTTCTGCCCAACGTGTGTACATGCGAAGAAGCATAGATCCCCAGTCCTGAGACTCTGTTCCTCCTGCCCCTGGATGAAGCTCCAAAATCGCATTATTTTGATCATAAGGGCCACTCAACAACAGCTGTAGCTCAAAATCACCTATTTTTTGCTGGAATTCTACTAGCTCTTTGCCTAGCTCTTCTTGCAAATCTTCATCTGGCTCTTCACGTAAAAGCTCTAGCGTCATATCTAAATTTTCATGTGTTTCTACTAAATCTTTATATTCATTGACAATTGCTTTTAAGCCATTTCCTTCATTAATGACAACTTGCGCAGCTTGTTGGTCATCCCAAAATCCTGGCTCAAGCATCATTTCATCTAATTCCTGAATACGTGCCTCTTTGTTTTCTAAGTCAAAGAGACCCCCTGAAATCCGCCAGTTTTTTGGCTGAAATGTCTAACGCGTTACGTACATCTGCTAATTCAATCATTGTTAAATCCTCCGAACATAATTAATGAGGCTATTTAAAATGTAATCAAAAGTGCCATTGCTCTAGCCCCGTATCTTATTATTATAACGTTTTTACGTCGGAAAACATACTTTTTTAGAATACGCTATGATGCCTATTCAAATTGAACTTCATTCTCACACAAAGGACTGAAGGTTGTCATGCGTTGAAAGGCTTTTACTGGATCATATGGAACATGTAAGTGCTTAGTACGATTCTCCAGTTTATATTTTAATAAAAAGGCTCTTTGAATTCGGTATTCAAATACATTCACACTAATGTCTACATCAAAAACATTACCATCCATAAAAAATACTTTTGTGTTCTTTTTATCTAATGCTTGATAATCCTCAATATGATGAACAGCAAACCACATACATTCTGGTCGCCGATATGACCTACTTGGAAACCAGACATTATTACTTTGCTCATGAACAATGATTGGATTCTTATTGAGCTTGCCAAGAATCATTTTGGAGCCATCAAAAGCTCCTCTTAAACTAGAGCCAAAATAACGTAAATTAAAGTCCATCAATTTTGTTGGTGGTAATTTCGATATAAATTGATTATCCCTTTCTATTACACGTGTACACAAGTTTCCAAAGGCATCATACACAGGCATATACAGCATCGTTTCACTTCTCATAATGTTCTCTTTATGCATCGATATTCCCCCTTATGAAATTTATGTTTATATTCAGCAGTAAAAAGGAATATACTAAATATATATTGGTATACCCCAATGTACATCCTCGAGGAGGTCCTCCAGACTGTTTACTCGAGGATTTTTGTATCCACACAACACCACCCCCTTTACTTCAAAGAAAGCTTGTTCAAACAAATCGTGACGAGGGAAACTTCCTCTGTTAATACCACTAGAACTTAATACACTCATTTAATAATCCAAACAGTTAATTTTACTTATAAAAAATAGAATAAGGAGATAAAAAGTGTTTTTTTGTTGAACTAAATCCCTATTGATTTACAGCTATTGTATACCCATATATTTCAATTGTCTATGAATTCTGACTTTTTTCTACTTATTTTCCTTCATTATCTATTTTTAAATATAGAAAAAGATCATTTTAACACGTGGCTAAAATGATCTTTTTTTAAGTGATTATTGAGCTGCACCATGGCAGTTTTTAAATTTCTTACCGCTTCCGCATGGACATAAATCATTACGTCCAATATTTTCTGCCTTACGAACTGGTTGCTTTTTAGGAGCTGAACCGCCTTCCTCTTTCGGATTAACAGCTTGACCTTTAGCAACTTCTTCACGCTCTAAATTATTGTGGATTTCTGCCTTCATCGCATATTTTGCTACATCTTCTCGGATCGAAGCTACCATATCCTCAAACATAGCAAAGCCCTCTTGCTGATACTCACGAAGCGGATCATTTTGACCATATGCACGAAGATGGATACCTTGACGTAACTGATCCATTGCATCAATATGATCAATCCATTTCGTATCAATTGAACGTAATAAAATAACCTTTTCAAATTCACGCATACGCTCTGGTGTAAGATCTGTCTCTTTTTCATCATAACGTACATGTACTGCATCTGAAATCATTTGATTAATATCCTCTGCAGTTTTACCTTGGAAATCTTCTGCCTTTAGAACACCTTCATCGAGTAAGTTTGCAGCAACAAAATCCTCAATGGCTTTTAAGTTCCAATCCTTTTGCTCACCTTGGGTAAACATACCAACTACATTGTCAATTGTCTCTTGAATCATAGACTCAACAAGCTCACGCATATTTTCTGTTTCGAGTACATCATAACGCTCTTTATAAATAATCTCACGCTGTTGACGTAAAACATCATCATACTGTAATAAACGTTTACGGGCATCAAAGTTATTGCCTTCTACACGTTTTTGAGCAGATTCGACTGCCTTCGACACAACCTTGGATTGCAACGGCTGTGAATCATCCATCCCAAGTCGCATCATCATGGATTTCATATTATCAGAGCCGAAACGACGCATCAGTTCATCTTCTAATGACAGATAAAATTGTGTAACCCCTGGATTCCCCTGACGCCCAGAACGACCACGAAGCTGATTATCAATACGACGAGATTCATGACGCTCTGTACCAATAACGGCTAAACCGCCAAGCTCCAACACGCCTTCTCCTGGTTTAATATCCGTACCACGACCAGCCATATTCGTGGCAATTGTCACTGCACCCTTCGTACCAGCATTCGCAATGATTTCTGCTTCACGTTCATGGTTTTTCGCATTTAAAACATTATGAGGAATTTTATGTTTATCCAACAATTTCGAAATAATTTCAGATGTTTCAATCGCAACTGTACCAACTAAAACAGGTTGTCCAGCTTGATGACGTTCTGCAATATCTGCAGCCACCGCTTTATATTTCCCTTCCATGGAAGCAAAAATTAAGTCTGGACGGTCATCACGAGCAATCGGTTTATTCGTTGGAATAGCTATAACATTCATATTGTAAATATTACGGAATTCCTCTTCCTCTGTTTTCGCTGTACCTGTCATCCCTGAAAGCTTTTGGTACATACGGAAGTAGTTTTGGAAGGTGATTGTTGCCATTGTCATCGACTCATTTTGTATCTCTACGCCTTCCTTCGCCTCAATCGCCTGGTGTAGTCCATCAGAATAGCGACGTCCTTTCATTAAACGACCTGTAAAGCCATCAACAATAATAATTTCGCCATCCTGGACAACATAATCCACATCATTATGCATACTTACATGTGCCTTTAACGATTGATTAATGGCATGGTTTAAACGAACATGTGTTAAATCAAATAAATTGTCAATGCCAAATGCCTTCTCTGCTTTTTCAACACCAGCATCTGTTAACGTTACACCTTTTGTCGATTCCTCATATGTGTAATCCGTTTCTGCATTTAACATACGAACAAATGCATTCGACTGTTTATAAAGCTGTGCTGATTTCCCAGCCTGCCCCGAAATAATTAATGGTGTACGCGCTTCATCGATTAAAATCGAGTCTACCTCATCGATAACCGCATAATGAAGGGGACGTTGTACACGTTCCTCTTTATAAAGCACCATATTATCACGTAAATAATCAAAGCCCAGCTCATTGTTAGTGCTATATGTTATATCCGCTTCATAGGCCGCACGTTTCTCTTCTTTTGATAGGCTGTTTAAGTTTAAACCAACCGTTAATCCTAAGAAGTTATAGAGCTCCCCCATTTCGGCAGCATCACGGCTTGCTAAATATTCATTGACAGTGACAACGTGTACACCTTTACTGGTAAGGGCATTCAAATAAACAGCCATTGTAGCTGTTAATGTTTTCCCTTCACCAGTTTTCATTTCCGCAATATTCCCTTCATCAAGTGCAGCAGCACCCATAATTTGAACGCGGAATGGGTACATCTCTAATACACGCTTCGACGCTTCGCGACAAACCGCAAAAGCCTCCGCACGAATCGACTCTAACTTCTCTCCATCGGCAAAGCGTTTTTTAAATTCTTCCGTTTTTGCTTGTAATTGATCATCTGAAAGCTGCTCCATTTGAGAAGCAAAGCTCTCTACCTGGTCAGCGATTTTTTCTAATTTTTTTAACTCACGTTTATTGAAATCAAATAATTTATTTAATAGGTTTGCCATGAATTTTTTCACTTCCTATATAGTCTCAAATTTCATTTTACCATTGTGTAACAGTTTCATGCAAACAGTCTCCCTAGTTAGTAAAGTTGTTATCCATATTCGAATAGGGATTGTAGACTAATCGAGTAGGAGACTAGCCATTAATTGACTAGTCGACCTCTCACACCACCGTACGTACGGTTCCGTATACGGCGGTTCAATCCCTTAAGTATCTGAGCTCATAAAGCTGGGTTATATCTTTCAATCCCCACTTTGTGAGCTTTTCATTTGTTATCGCTCGATGGATAATCTCGTTTCTCGATAGTCGCCAATACCCTTTTCTCGAATAGGCTATTTTCATCGCATCATCATGGTCAATTCCATATTGACGTAGTTTCGCATATTTCGTTTTTGGTTTCTTCCATCTCTTCAAGATGAGTTGACGCAATCGATGGTTTAACCAACCTTGTGTTTCTTTTATGAAGGCTTTCATATTGGCAATTCCATAGTAATTAATCCATCCAACCGTTGTTTGATTGATTCTTTTCGCAATCTCTTCAAACGTTCCTGCTATTTTTCGATTCGTTAATTTTCTTAATTTATCTTTGAATCGTTGTTTAGCAGATTTACTCGGTCGGCATCCAACTTTCCCTTTAAGTTTTGTATGTTAAAACCTAGGAATGTAGCGCTTGTTGCACCGCATACTTTACTTTTCTTTTCATTAATCGTTAGACCTAAATTTTCTTCGATATATTTCTTCACACTTGCCATGACACGTTCTCCCGCTCTAGGCGTTTTCACGTATATCACAAAGTCATCCGCGTATCGGATAAAACGATGTCCTCGTTTTTCCAGTTCTCTATCTAGTTTATTTAAGTAAACATTTGCTAGAATAGGAGACAGCGGACCACCTTGCGGAGCTCCCTCCGTTGTTTCAACGTAAGTATCTTTATCAAGAATACCTGAACGTAAGAATTTCCAAATGAGTTTGAGGACAATCTTATCTGTAATGAATTCTTCTAGATACGCTCTTAGTCGTTGGTGATGGATTGTATCAAAATAGCTTTTTAAATCACAGTCCACCACCGTTCGATATCCTTCTTGATAGTATTGTTCGGCGAGTTCGATTGCTTGATGTGCGTTTCTTCCTTTCCGGAAGCCGAAACTTTTCTTTGAAAAATGCGGATCAATGATTGGATCAATTACTTGTAGAATCGCTTGTTGGACTACCCGGTCGAGTACGCAAGGAATCCCTAAATATCTCTTCGTGCCATCCGATTTTGGAATAGCCACCCTTTTCACTGGTTGCGGTTGGTAAGTGCCATCTCTTAGCTTGATTTTGAGTGGCTCAAAATGTTTCCGCAGGTGAGATTTTAGTTCGTGAACTGTTATTCCATCTACGCCCGGAGCCCCTCCATTTTCTTTTACCTTTTTATAAGCTCTCCATAAATTGCCGTTGGTAACGATTCTATCGATTAAATGGATACCATCTTGTTTCTTCATTTCCATGTCTACATCCCTACACACTCTTATATACTCTTTCACTTCCAGCTTAACCCTCTATAAGTAGCCATCTTTTGGTCTTTACCTCGATGTTTTCTGTGTTTTGTCGGGATGTCTTCACCTCCTTGTTCATTCAAGATTTAAGATTGTTCAGTCCTTTACTTTCGTTAGAAAGCTACTATGACCTCTGCTGACTTCTCTTGATTCATCCGATTATCACTAATCTGATTGTTAATTCAATAACCCTCAAGAGATCTCCCCGGGTAAGCACAACCACTTTCCTCTCATGTAACTGCCAGATTTACTGTATGGGATTCGGGCAGTATTGGACTTTACTTTGATTTGCAAGCTCATCCATCCCAAGTCAGCCTTGTATCTGATTTCTGTTCGTCAGTTCGAGATTTTGCGTCCGACTTCCTTCAGATTCCATGTCACCATGGACACCCTTGTCTTTTGCTAACAGTTCCTACTGCCAAGTCTGTAGTGGACTTTCACCACCTAGTTGTTGCGCATGCCGGGCACACAAATAAAAAGCTCCCGCTATAGCGAGAGCTTCTATCTTGTGAGGTTAAGTTGTTTCGATTAAGCCGTATTTACCGTCCTTGCGTTTATAGACAATATTCGTGCCATTGGATTCTGCATCTGTAAAGACGTAGAAATCATGACCTAGCATATTCATTTGTAGTACAGCTTCTTCTTGATCCATTGGTTTTAAATCAAATTGCTTTGTACGAACAATTGAGTATTCCTCTTCCTCTGGTACTGCATCTACAGCTGCTTGTGAAGTAGCAAAATAAAGGCCTGCACCCTCGCGCTCACGGAATTTACGGTTTACCTTTGTTTTATGCTTACGAATTTGTCGTTCTAATTTATCAACGATTAAATCAACCGCAGCATACATATCATTATGACGCTCTTCTGCACGAAGAGTTAAATTTTTCATTGGAATAGTAACTTCCACTTTAGTTTGTTTGTCATTATAAACCTTTAAATTTACGTTAGCGTTGGCGTTAACATCTTCGTTAAAATAACGTTCAACTTTGTCGATTTTGTTCTCTACATACTCTCGAATAGCTGGAGTTACCTCAATATTTTCACCACGAATGTTAAAGTTTAACATGTAAACTCCTCCTTTATAACTGCTATACTATATTAATTCTACACAAGTGTGTGGAATACCTCTAAATTAATTCTTTTTTTCACAAAAAATTTACGAATTATTTTTAATTTTTGCCTCAGCCGCTTCTTTTTTTCGACGCAATTTTAATTCTTCGACAATCAAATCCTCAACTGCCCCCTGATTATTGAAAAACACACCATATTGCTTACCTGTCCCAAAAGGTCGACTCCAAATGATTTCTCCATATGCCCGCACCTCTCTTGTATCAAGCACAAAGCGGAGATCTAAAGGAGGAGGATTAACGCCCAAATCCACCTCAGTAAACATCTTTAAACCGCGCGGACTAATATCAAGCAACTCAGCCATAGCTGTTTGCTCTTGATTGACCCTACCATCCTCGTATATAGCGAAAGTCATTGTAACCGGTTCTTCGAATTTAAAGCGAAAACCTTCTTGACGCTTAAATATCATATTCCCACCCCAATATTATTCAAAACATATAGTTAGCTTGATTATGACACGATGCATGTTTTACATCTAGAGGGAATTAGTAACATATTGTACCGTTTTTAGACCTAATTTTACGACTACATATAATCCGACCAAAGATCCGAATGAGTAAGAATACTGTGGCTATTCATGCCTAGCATACCGCATGAACGTGAAGAATACGATCGCACACATTTTACAGGCTCATGCGAAACATACGGTCAGCACGAATGTGTATGCAACAATATCCAGGTTTCTTAAGCTCACCTTATTATAGATGATTTCCTTATCTTGTCGAAATTTGTAAAGTCATTATAATCTTGTCGTTTTTGTTCTATTTCATCCTTGCCATGCCAAAACGCAGGTTCTTCCTGTATATTAACGCTTCATCCTATTCCTTTTTTAGCAAGTGATAATTCACCAAGTGTGTATCCCTATAGATGAACCTTAAAGAAATAGATTCTTTTTTCATCTTTTTAAGTGAAAAAGAGTCCCCCACAAAAATCCTAAATATTAGATTACCATCATAAGATTTTGTATATATCAGTGATATCATCTAGGTTTGCTAGTGGATGAACATTAAAAATTGAGCCATTATTTATAGAAGGATGTGGAAAAGGTGCATGACATTTTTACTTTGATTTTCCCTTAAAAAGTGACGCTGCTGTTTTTATTCGTTTCTTTTTTGGAATTTCATTTACTCGTTTTCCCATAAATGACTCTGCAATTGGATAAAATGAAGTTAAGTCATCAGGATGAATTTCGAAATCCAATGTATAAGTCTCTCCGTCTAACTCTTTTCCAAATGAGAGTAAAACATCCGTAGTTGGGAATAATGGAATTTTCCCATTAGAATGAATAAAAATATCAAACGCTACATGGAGACCAAATGACAGTAACTCTCTTAAATTTTCGGCATCCATCTGCTTATATTCTTCAGCAGTTAACATCATCTGATGAAAATGATGCATAGCTTGTTGATTGTCATTAACTTCAGAGAGAAGGGTACCAATCGAATAGTGAGACTCCATTTGTTTAGGATCAATCTCGATTGATTTTTCAAAAGCAGCCATTGCTAATTCAGGTCGCCCTCCTTTTTGATAAAGGTTCCCTAAGCGATTCCAAATAAATCCATCATTCGGATCTTTCGCAATTTTTTGTAACAAATGTTCCTCTCCATCTGTAGCATATTGATGAGATGTGCCGTCGTAGAGCTGCATTTTTCCTATTTGGCAAAGATCGCTAAACTCATCAGGATCCAGTAAAGTCATGATAGATAGCATGAGTACTTCGCTAGAATCTTCCCATTCTCCCCCAGCATTACAATGATTACACCTAAAATAGCCAGTCATTTGGCGTATCGTGTTGTCTATATCTTCCTTTTTTTCAGGAATATCAATAGAAATAAGACCAACATCATATTTTCCTTTTTGACCGCAACGTTTACATTGCATCATCATCTCATTTTTCTGAAAGATAGGTTCAATCTTTGATTTCCGATCTATAATCGTTTTTACATATTTCCCACCTAAATCTTTGTTTATCGGTGACGGAGAAATGGAGTCCAGTTCTCTTCCTGTTAAAGCAGAAATTAATTTTGGGTTGATCTGTTTTTTTGGCATGTGTTATCTCCTCGTAAGAAATTTAAAATAGGTACAGCTCGCGCTTGTATAAACGCTTAATAATAAGTGGTTCACCTTGACTAATCATCTATACTTAAAATTGTTCATCTCATGCTTAATCATTACATTCACCACATTTTTCTTCGATAAGTCTAGCATTTTTTTCTTATATATTTCTACCCTTGGTTAATCAAATATATTGTCAAAGCTTTGATATAAATCTCTAATAATGGATCACAGCCATGTAGCTGTTCACCTTAAGCTAGGTGTTATTGAAATTCGCCTAGACGGAAGAATTAATGTTCCAGAAATTATTTATATGGCTTTGAAATGAAAAGACGTGGTGGTGTTAAACGACCAAGATAAAAGGAAGGGTTCTCTCAATTTTTTGAGAGTCTCTATCCTTTTTTACAATGAAAGTAACAGCCTATCTGGAGTTTCGTACTACATAATGTTCAGTAATAGATAGTTCGATATCCTTAAATCATTATACTTTAATGATTCATATGGGATTGGAGAACAAGTTGTTAATGCTTTTTCTTAGGGTCTTCGTCGCAACTTCAACTCTTCAATAATCAATCCTCAACAGCTTCCTGATGATTGAAATTCACACCATATTGCTTGCCTTTACCAAAAGTTCGACTCCAAATGATTTCACCATAGGCTCGTACCTCAAGAGTATCCAGAACAAAGCGTAAATTCAGAGGAGGAGGATTGACACCTATTTATCGGCTTTCCCTTAATGTATTTTTGTTGTGCGATTTTCGCATAAAGAAAAGAGACCATCATCAATAGATGGTCTCTTCGTTTGTCTAAATTTGTCCGTTGTTTCCCTGACCAAATTGCTGCTGTCGATTAATGCGAATAACTTCCTTCCACGTATCACGGAACTCCGTCACCAAACCTTCAACCTCTTCAATAATCGCCACATCGTTTTGAATATTTGCTTCGACTAAGCGATGATTCATATATTCGTAAAGAGGGAGCATTTGCTTTGAAATGTCAATGTCCATATTTAATGTAGACATTAGTTCCGCAATAATGGCCTGTGCTCTTTGAAGATTGTTATTTTTTTCTTGAATATTCTTTTCTTCAATTGCAAGCTTAGCCTTACCTAAAAATTTCAAGCATCCATTGTAAAGCATTAATGTCAGCTCACCAGGGGAAGCAGTGGTCACACTATTTTGTTTGTATGCATTTTGCGCTGTTAAATTTGCTGCCAATAAAGGACAACTCCTTTTAAAGGTTACTTAATTACTAGTTTAAATCATTTTTCGAAGAAAAGCTAATAGGTAAATGTTAATTCTTTTTGTCATAATACATCCCATCCATCACTCGAACACTCGAATATGGATTGAAGTATTGCTGTTCACTTTTTTTCGTTTTCTGTAGGTTTGCCATATCTTGTTTCACAGCGTCCATCACAGCAGCCAAACGCTCTTTAATCCCATTATCTAATTCAAGCAACGTCCGATGAACCCGGTTTTGTTCATCAAAATGGAAGCCTTCCTGAATTAAATCTTGAATAATCGTGCCGCGTTTGTCCAACAGGCTGTTAATTGTCTCAATGTATTCGTCTCGCTCTTCACCTTTTGGAATGTCACCTAAATACTTGAATAAATTTGCTGATACTTGTAAAAGTTGGTTTGTTTGCTGCATAAAATTCTCCTACCTTAGTTAGAAGCCTCCACCTTGCATGAACATGCCAGATTGCTGGTTAGCTTTATTAATGGCCTGCTCCATGGCTGTGAATTGTTTCCAGTATCGAGCTTCAATATCTTTTAATTTTGCTTGTAATTTTGTAATGCGATTGTCAGATTCGATAATCTGTTTACCTATACTATAAGTTTGTTCTGTCTTTCCTTCCTTACCTGCCTTCTTCTCTATACTCTTAGTAAGTTCGTCAATTTCGTCACGTAAACGATTCGTTATACCTCGAGAATCTTGTGTCACTTTCCTACCTTTATCATCAGTTGTAGTTGTAACACTACCTGTATTAGTAAACAATTGAACAACTTGATCTGGATCTTTTTCTAATGCAGCATCAAGTTTGTCATCATTAATTACCAATTTTCCGCCATCTGATAAAATCTTAGATGTAGTAATCCCAATCTCTGCTAAGGAATCCATTGTAGCATCACCCAGTCCTTTAACAGATGAGACAAATTGAGAACGCATTTTAGTCAAACCATCTCGTATTAAAGAATCGCTACGTAATAAACCGCTTTTTGCTTTTTCATCCCACAACTTTTGCTCATTTTCTGACATATCCTCACGTTGCTCTTTTGTTAGTGGCGGATAATCACGATATTTTTTCTCTTTTAATAAACCATTCAACGTATCTAGCATCTCATTATAATTTTTTACAAATTCTTTAATACTTTCTTTTATGCTCTTTGTATCTGCAGTGGATGCTAAACTTACAGAAGCTACAGTTGGTGAAGTATCACCTGCCGTACTACCTACAGCAGCATTTGCATTATCATATGATTTCTGAGCCTCAGCTATACGTTTTATTCCAGCCTGAACAGCGTTTTCAGCTGTATTAAATGCATTTAGATTTTCGTTATTCGTTTTCTCAATAGAACTAAACTGTTGAAAATCAGCTAAGGAATCACTTAAATCACTTAAACGACCTAAATCTACTCGATCCATCTTTCCAAACTTATTTTTGATTGCATCATCTTTTCCGGCTAAAATTTGATCAATTTCACTACTATTTTTTCCTTTAATCTCAGATAAAAATGCTAGATCATCAGTAGTTAATTTATTTAAAAATGTCTTATCTAATGTTTTATATGAGTTTTCGAAATCAACTTGCTGTGCCCGTTCAAGCAATGCCGCACCATCTGAGCTTTGTAAAGATTTTAAATCATCTGCTGAAAGTCTTAATAAATTTGCTTTTTGCTCATCTGTTAAGCTAGAATTATTAATCGATGTTTTAATACTCTCAGCATCTGTATAGTCAATACTCATGGATTGTAGTTCCGTTAAATCTGAAGAGTTAAGAAGAGCCACCTTTCCGACATTTGATAATTTATCGAATTTTTCCTGTTGTGCTACTGTTAAATTATTTGTTCCAAAAATACGATCATACTCAGATTTATACGTATTATCACGATAAGTTTCATATGCAAGACGCTTATTGTTTCTGTCTGCTTCTAAACCTGGTTGTGCAGCCTGAGCGTTATTTAATTCTTTTTGTGCAGCTGCTAGGCGATCAGCTGCACCCGCTTTAGCATTAAATGTAGACTTTAACGATACTTCATACCCAGAAATCGTAAAATTATTTGAAGAACGCTCCAGTGAAATACCATTTACTTTTAAGATTGCATTCTTTCCTGCTTTTATGTCTGCATTGTCCATCCCCAAGGCATCAAACAGTTCTTTACCTTGACCAAAAACAATCTCACCACTTCCACTTTTTACACTACCAGTATTATTAGCAGTTAATGAAAGTTGTCCATTTTCAAAAAGTGCAGTAACACCTGCTTTACTTTCATTAATTTTTTTCACTAAATCATTAATTGTATCTTTTGTAGGGTCAAAGGAAATTGTTGTTGCTTTTTCTGCTAAATTACCATTCTTGTCAATAGATCTTAGCTCTATAGATTTAACGGAATCTCCTACCAAAGCTGATAATTTTGTCGTACCAGTATGTCCTTTTTGCTCACCAATCATTTGCGTTGCAGAGGCTAATTGTGCAACACTTTCAATATTAAGTGAACCTGTAGCCGAATTTGTAGCTTTCACAGATACTAGATTTTCATTAGTAGATGTAGCAGTTTTTTTCATTAATTGATTCTGTAACCACATTTTTTCATTTAAAAATGTTTTAAATTTCTGTGTTGCTACATTGACATTACGATACGCATCACGTTGCCATTCTAATGTTTGCTTTCTTTGAAAAGCTTTATTCAAGGGCATTCTTTCTGCCTTCATTAGCTTTTCTACAATACTATCGATATCCATGCCTGAGGCTAAGCCGCCAATTCTTGAAACCATATTAAAATCCTCCTAATTATGTTTATATTTTCTCGTCTACTATCATTCCCACCATTTTTTGCATTTCATAGAATGCATCCAATAATCTTTTTGGTGGAATTTCCTTAACAACCTCGTCTGTATCACGATTGACTATTGTTACATAATAGCGTTCCAAGCCATCATGATAAACAAACTTCGAGGAGCTGTGATTTATTTCCAAAAATTCATTTACAACATCAACAGCCTTTTGTAGTTTCTCCTTTGTAACTTCTTGATCTTCGCCAACAGCAGTAGCTTTTTCTACTATCGGTTGAGAGTTCGTGATTGTTGAAACATTAGGCGTCATATTCTCCTGCACATTCATTGCCTTCGTATTTGTTGGTGCAGTAATCGTTTCCATTGCCTGCCCCTGCGATGCAATACGCATGTAGCTCAACCTCCTAAACTTTTCATTTGCTTAACATTATTATCGGAAGGAATTTCTATTGTTTCAGGTTTTTTGGTAAACAAATACTTGATATCTTCTTATCTTTAAGATTAGTCCTGCTTTAGACCAAGTAATAATAATGATAATAAAAGATAAAAACCTCGAGTTCAGATACTAAGATCTAAATCGAGGGATTTTTTTCAAATATTTATTATTTTTCATATATGCTTTTACAGCATAATTTTGTTATTGAAAATTTATTGAACTTTATGTAACCTACTTCAACTTAAAAAGTAGATTTGACAATTATTGAATAGACTTTAAACGATTACAGTCAAATCTGTTAAACCAAAAATTATTATTATTTAATATTGTATAATCCTCAATGGTTGTAAAGGCACCTTTAAATCCATTTGCTCTTAAAATCGGTTCTAATTCAGCACGCATTTGTATAGCATTTTCACCACCACCAAATGCTGGGGTAAACCATTTTGGGGTAATTCCTAATTCTTGTTGCATAAATACTTTACATGGAGCAATCTCTGTATTATAAAATTCCTGTGCATCTCCTTTATAGGGCAAATGCTTAACACAATGTACTCCAAGTGTCATGCCGTTTTCTTTCATTTCAACTAATTCTTCTATAGAAATATAAAATGCTTTAATAAAAGATTGAATTGAACCATATAATTTTTCCACTTTTTCTTCTAAATAACGCCGACAAGACTGTTCATCAAGTAAGAAATTAAAAACATATTTATTATAGCGACGATATACATTAGGTTCATAACTATAATATGCACTTTTTTCTGTTAAATCAGGAATTTCAAACTTTGCATTTAGCTCATTCCATACTTCTTCATCATTGATATGTGATAGAACCGTATGAACTAAATGAAATATTGGTACAACACCACTTTCTAAGGGTGCTGACATAACCGTAAAATAACCAGGTACATCTAATTCTTTTAAAATCTTATAAGCTATTGTATATTGATCTTTTGTTGCATCGTCAAAAGAAATAATACACTTCGGTTTTTTCGTTATTTTATTCATATTATCAGGTGAGATAATTTCATAATTTTCCTTAGCCCACTCAATTTGTTTTCGGAAATCTTCTGGACTGATTGGTACACTACCTGTCCAGCTCTCTTTCTCACGCACATAATGATACATAATTACAATATCTTGCATATAATTTACCTCACATTAATTCGGTCTATCCTGATCTGCATCACCTTTTGTGATATACCACAATTGATCAGCAATATGGTTTAAACGATAAGTCTGCTTATCAGAAATATACATAGCAGTCATAAGTTTAGTATTTAAATAATCGATTGGTTGAAATCTTGTTGGTAACATAAATAAATCCTCTTGAGAAGTAAAGGTACGCTTAAAGCCAATTGCTTCAAGACCCCAACTGGAAATACTTGAATAACAATAGAAATCGTAAAAAAGTATTTCGCTATCTAAAGCTACCAATTCATTTGCTAACTTTACTGCACTATCTTGATTCTTGGCTATAAACTCTACAATTCTACCTATTTTAAATTGATTTTGGATCAACTCTATCCGTACGATGAGCAATCCTGTAATACCAGAAGAATCTTTACAAACAAACTTTCGATAATTAAACGTAGGGTGGTTAAAATAACGCCATTTCAAAAATTTAGAATCTCTTTTAACACCAATCGATTTTTTCTCAAAGAATCCTTTATTATATTGTTCCCATTCTTCTTCTTGTAAAGAAGTGATTTCAAAACAACTGATATTAGAGTTAACATTTAATCCTTTTAAAGGATTGACATAACGGATTGGCTGTTCATTTCCGTTTAATATAGCTTGAATAGTCAATTCCTTATTATTTAGTCCAATCCATCTCGGAATATCTTCCACAAGGCTCCAACGCATTAGTCTATAAAGTTTCGCTGCCTCTTCACTCAATCCCATTGCTAAAATAATATTCGGATTTAAACCTTGTACAAAATCCAAAAGAGCTAAGCCTGCCCCTGAATCACGATAATTAGGGTCGACAATCCAGTTAGCTAGTGTAATTGCTAATCCTTTTTTTCCTTGATCATTGAATTCAAAAGGCATTGCTCCAAGTAGCCCCACAACTTCTCCATCTATCCATGCACCTACAAAGGTTAGATGATTATCGTCTGTTATGAGCTGTCGATTAGGATTATCATAGAACATGAAACGAACTAGCTGCTCATCTCTCGCTAAAATATGATTTTTAGCCCATATACGATGAATAGACTCCATCAATAATGCTATCTCATCTATTTTAAACAATCGAATTTCCATATGAGCCCCCAACTTACACTAGTTTTTTCTCTACATATTCATATAAATCTTGAATATTCTTAACCGCTGTTACTTCAGTAGCAGTAAAGCGAATATCAAATTCTTCTTCGATAGCCATAATAATTTCTAAATGTTTAATGGAATCCCAAGTTGCATTTTTTTCGCGATCTAGAAGCTCGACATTTGCATCATCTAGCTCTAGGATTTCAATTAGTATTTCATTAATGGTTTCTCTCATTTTGCCAACAAACCTCCGCAGGATAATCTTTTAATTTATTATTTAATTCTTTTAGTATATCGGCTATTTTTGGACTTATGTAAATGTTATTTAACCACTCAAGCGCTGGGCTATTTCGTGGACCTTCCACTGATTCAAATTTTATTTGTCGAATTCCCTCGTTAATGAGTTTACTTAGAATTAACTGTAGAGAAGCATCTTCAACGTTACGACCGAGTGCTCGGCAACTAAATAATATTTCCTCAAAAGTTGCTATATCCCCATCTAACCTTACTATATAGGTTCCAATAATCCCACTGTCATTTAGCATATCTGATAACGCTACCGTATATATTTTATAAGTTGAATCCTTAGCTTTCTCTTGTATCTCTCCCTCTGCAAAACGGTGTAAAGCAAGATTAAACTGATTTGTTTTTTGCCCCATTTCATAGATTCTTTGTAGGTGAAGAGATTCATTTTCGAAAACTGAAATCTTCATTTGTAATGAAGCAAGGTATCTATTACTATCTCCAACTTTTTTTTCAAGCTCTACACGTTTTTGATTCGCTAAAATATCCTTTTGACGTAAATCTGCTGAATTATCTTTTTTACGAGAATAAAGAAATGGATAATTTAATAATCGATGTACTGTCTCTTTACCTGTAGCATCCGCCATTAATGTATGTATAGTCGGAATTTGTTCTTTTACAAGGGCAATCTCGGCTGGATTATCATCGATAAATAACATGGCTGATACATCAAAATTAAATTTTTTCGCCATTAATCGAATATTATCCGCCTTACTTTTCCAGTTCGCCTCCATAAATGTAAAGTCATCTTTATCTAGTGGGAAGTCTTTACGCTTTTCCAGCATTTCCAGTACATCTTGCTTATTATTTTTAGAGCTTATTGCCAGTAAAATACCGTTTTCCTTTATTCGCATTAACACTTTTTGTAGCTGAATATGCTCCTCCGTTAACTGGATTCCTTCTATACCATCTTCGCCTAAAACACCACTATATAGCGTATTATCAAGGTCTAAAACAATCGCTTTTAATTTTGGTTCAAGCATAGCTGGAATTAAATTTAGTGCAATATGACGTGCTAATTGTAATGTTAATTGATTAGAGAGTGGATAGTTACTCACTTCATCATTTCTTGCATCATATGAACTCATCCCCATCTGACTAGCAAATAAATTCATATCTATAATCTCAATATTGTTAAATTCATCTTTCAATGTTTCTAGCAAATAGTTAAATTCATAAATCCATCCACGCTTAGATACACTTGCTGCATATTGCTTTTCATCCAACTCCCAAAATGTTGGCCAGTTATTGATTAGAATAGGCTTTGACGTATCTACTTCAGATAACCTTGTTTTCAACCATTCTAAAAGGGGTTTAGGCTCCATTTTATCCATATATAAACGCCAATCCGTCCAGAAAAGAACTATATCTACTTCTCCATTAGTGGATAAAATCGGTATGGACGTATCGTAATCAGAATATGAAAATATCCCCTCCTTCTCAATTCGAGAAAGGAAAGGGGTAATCATTTTAGAAACGTATTCAAATGGGAGAGTTCGTTCAACTTTGATTATTAACTGTTGTGTGTATTCATGTTTATAACCTTTTATTTTTCTGAACATCAGCTCATTATTTAACAATATATCCTTTTGCAAATCTTTCTCCCCCTATCATATTTTTATTACATGATCTTCAGTCTTGAAATATTTTGAAGGAGTATTAAATACAATCTCAATTTCCGAAGAAAGTTCCTGAATCGATGTACCTATTTTTCGATTTAAAACCTGCACTTTTTCTCTATCCATCGGTATAATATGATCAGCATCGCTATAATTTTCATTTATATCAATTTCATATCCATCAAATCCGATTAAAATCGCTTTATGGGCATTCGAATTAATTAAGAGCTTAAGTAGCATGACTAGAGCATTATCATGAATTTCTAAATCATGATGTAGTAACGCTTTATAATCAACCTTATAATCTGCTCCTGGATAATTAATGTTTGATGTAACAATTAACGGTTTTTCACTTTTATCCAAATGTTCAAATCGTTTACTATTACTAATGAAAATATAATCTACTGAACAAATTTGAGGAATAAAATTAACAGAAACTACAATATTATTTTGATTTTCAGCATATAAATCTATATTTTCCATTGATAGTATACTTTTTCCTGGACCAATGATTAATACATCTTTTTCGGCAAAAACTTCGTGTATGTCATTCGATAAAACTATACTTTTACTACGACGGGTTTGATAATTAATATAAATATCCTCAATATATAATTTATCAAAAGCGTCTTTTTTATTATCTTCAATAGATTTTATTATTCTTTCAATATCTTCAACATTTAAAGAATTTTTATTAAGTAAATAATTTGCATAGTTAGGATGGCAGTTGTTCCTTGCTGCAATAAAATATGGTAAAGAATACCCCCAATAATTTTCTTGATATATCGTCATTAATGACTCATCAATAATTTTTAGTAATGGTGTCAATACATATTTTGCAGCATGCCTATCGTTTAAATACTCAACAAATAATTCTGTATTTAAGTTACCTGCTCCTCTTCCCATACCATAAACTGAACTGTCTATAATAATATCTCTAGTAATATTTGACTCAACAAAATGAGTAGCATTTGAAAACACTAATTGTAAATTATTATGACCATGAAAACCTAACTTAATTTTTGATTCTAAATTATGATCTAATAAATATGTTAATCTTAGTAAATCCTTCGGTTTCATTACCCCAAAGCTATCAACTATATATACAGCATAAGGCTGAATATCGTTTATTATTTGAATCATATCTAATAACTCAATATCAGAATAATTTATGGTTATCATTGGTTGAATAAAGACATAGTAACCTTTATCTTTGATTTGTTGACAATACTCCATTGCTTCTTGCCAATCTTGTCGACGAAAAGCGACACGTATCCCAAAAATCTCTCCATTATTAACAGGTAAATGTTCAATAGGATATTCCCCATAATTTATCATCACAACAAAATTATTAGACTTTTTATTAAAAGGTAAATAATTTCGAATTTGTTCAACTTTTTTGAACAAAGTTGTATCTGAATTATTTTCAGTAGAATATTTTAAATATCCACATTCGATATAATCAATATTCGATAATGCTAAATTATTTAATATGGAAGTTATTTGCTTTTCAGTAAAACGCCATTGATTTATATATCCACCGTCACGTAGAGTACAATCTAAAATAGATATTTTCATATATTTACCTACCTAAAATTTAATATGGCTTCAGCTAATGTAAAGTCTTCTTTTGTATCAATATCAATAGCTTCAATTTCACTAACTTCAATTAATTGAGGATTAATGCCAATTCGACGATAATGATTTATAAATACTTCCTTTTTAAAAATATAAAAGCCACTAGTTTCAATAAAAACTTTCTCTAAATCTTGTGTTCTAGGAATTGCATCTAATGAATAGTTATGAGGTTTTCCATCTTTCCACATAAAGTCTTGAAGCGCTTTAACAGCAAAAGCGGAATCTTTTCCTTCATCAAGTACAGCTTTTAAACCTTTTTCAATACTCTTTTTTGTAATAAAAGGAGATGTCGCATGTGCCATTAAATAAATATCCGCATTAACATCACTAACAAAACTTTCAATCACTTCATTAATTTTGGTTCCATCTTTATCCAATTCAGAAGAACGTTTTAAATACTGTGTTTTACCAACTAAATAATGTTTTATAATCTCATCACTACAATATACATAAATATCAATCTCATAGCTTAATTGATTTAACGTAGTAAGTATGTATTGTATTAAAGGTTTACCATCCTGAAAAGATTTAATATTTTTCCCAGATAGTCGTTGATTATTTAATTTTATAGGAACAAATGCTACTATTTTCAATACTATTCCTCTTTTCCAAATTTAACTCATTGATTTCCTAAGATTTCATCATTTTGAATTCTACCTTTACCTAATATCGGAAATGATTGATCTTCAGCTAAAGAACAAATGTCCATTATATGATCATAATCCTCACTTACAATAATATTATTCTCCTTAGCCAACTCCGCTAAAATTTCAATTAAATCGTAGTATCCATATTTTTTATAAATTAAAATACTTTTAAATATTTCTGATTTATCTTTAGCAAAATTTTCAATAATATACTCTGGAGATCGTAAATACAGTGCCTCGGCAAAAGAAAGTTGCCCTTTTAGTGAACCATAGTTTTTCTTAGCATCTCTTCTCCAAAAATATCGTTTCAAATCAAAAAGTTGGAATCCGTTATTCTTTAAATAGTTATCCACCTCTGAAAATAATGGCTGTTTTTTATATATCTCAATAAAAGAAACTTCAACTTCTAAACCGATAACACTATTAATTAAATCTTTCATTCCTTTAATAACAGCCAATTCATGTCCTTGTACATCTATTTTCACAAAATTCGGATACAATTTTAAAACATCGTGCATACTATGTACTTGTAATTTTTCTTTTTTTAATACATCAAATCTTTCTGGTGCTGGATATTTTGTCAAAAGTTCATGATTGGGCTCATAAATTGACGAAACCTGTTGCTTTCTACATAAAAAAATATCCATTGTTTCATTAGAATCCGATAGTCCGTAATTTTGAATAAATATATTATCATTATCATTTTTTAAAACTGCTCTTTCGTCAGGTTCAAAAAGATAAAATTCGCAAAACTCTCGAAATGGCAACCATTCCATTTGAACCCCGCCACTAGCACCAACATCTACTATAATTAATTTTTCATTTTTCAATAATTTATTTAACATACATTAATCCTCCATTCTTTTTTTTAGAGGCTCATAGTTTGAAAAAGTTTTACTTATATATTTTTTTCCGAATCTCTCACCATATGTAAGAACTTTTTCTAAATCTTCTTCATGCTTATCATAATATTGCTCTTTGTCAATGTTCGAAAAATATGCGGGATAGCTTTTTTTTATACTTGAAAAATCATATTCAATTTGTTCATAGTGATTCCAAATATGACTGCTCTTTTTTAACTTTTCATTTTTTAAAGATTTGCCGTCCATTCCTATTAATTTGATTGTATCAGTTTGACCTGAAGCTATTGGCATTAATAGTATTGTTGCAATATTATCTGCTGGTGTAATATAAAAATTATTATTATCAACTATATTAGGAATTTGTTCATTTTTCACAGGCACACCAATTACATAATTAATAATTGAAGGGTTATTAATGACCATCAAATAGGCAATATGCTCTGGCACAATACAATAAATTTTATACTTCACCAAATTATCATACAATTTATTCCTGTAATTTATCCCATATTCACATTCTGAAAAAAACACTGCAATATCAGCTATTGTAATCGCTGTTGGATAAACATGATTTAAAAATTCATCATCTAGTATTATATTGTTACAAATTAGTTTAAAATCATTTTTATTATAATCAAACTCTTTATATCTTCCTAAGCTAGGTCCAGTTGTAAAAATCCAGCTTTCTTTATAATCTTTTCTACTTAAATTTCTAAAATTTTCAATAGAATGCTCTTTGATGTTAAATTTACTTTTTATACTTAATGATTCATAGAACATCTTCATCCAACTTAAAATATCAACATCTTTTTTGTAGTTTTTGTCAATTATATATAATTTACATTTTAATTCAGTTAGTTGACTGATCTGTTCTACATCCCAAACTAAATATTTAAAAGAATTATTTAATTCAATATTTTTATTATGGATATAAATATTTCCTATAATTCCTTCTTCAATTGAATCACTATAAATATGAACTTCAGCATTTATATTTGAATTACATGGTAAAAACCAATTAAATTTCAAACATAATTCATCGAATAATTCCTTATCGTTTATTTTGGGATATAAATGATATATATTTTTATCATCAATATAATCTAATATAATTTTTTCTTTTTTCACCCCTATTTCCATAAGATTGTTCATCATTGCAGAGCAACTATATGGATTTTTTGATGTAAGAATAAAAAAGCAGTCATTTAATCTAGAAAATGTAATAAGTTCTTCTGAATCATATACAGGTAAACCTATAAACTCATTCGCCGACTTAAAAGTTTCAACAAACCCCAGTATCGATAATTTATTACTATATTGGCTATAAATTTCACTAGCGAAACTACCTGTTCCATATATTAAATACGATTTCCCCACCTAAAATTCACCTAGATTCCTATTAAAATTTATTTATAACATCAATGATATATTGCGCTTCATTTTCATCAAATGGTATAGGAATAGATAACACTTCATTTACTATTGCTGTTGTAATTCCATACTGTGCTACATTGTATTCACCTTTATAGGCAACTTGTTTGAAAATCTCCATCGGGTAGTGAATAAGTGTCTCTATACCATTATCGCTCAAATATTTTATTAAAGAGTTTCTATTATTAGTTCTGATCGTGAATAAATGCCAAACATGATTCTCCCTAGTTATTGGTTTTGCAGGTAAAATGATTTTTCCATTTACAATAGAGTCCAAATATTTTGCCGCAGTTTCTTGTCTCAAATAATTTTCATTATCTAAATACTTGAGTTTTACTCTTAAAAATGCTGCCTGCATTTCATCTAGACGGTTATTATATCCCTTAAACTCATGTATGTATTTCTTTTCTGAACCATAATTTCTAAGCGCTTTTACTTTTCTCCCCAATTCCTCGTCATTAGTTGTAATCGCTCCAGCATCCCCTAGGGCGCCTAAATTTTTCCCTGGATAAAAACTAAAAGCTGCAGCATTGCCTAAATTTCCAACCTTTATATTTTTATAGTTAGCTCCATGGGCTTGAGCAGCATCTTCAATTAACTTCAAATTATGTTTTTCTGCAATTTGTTTTACTTTATCTATTTCCTCTACCCTACCGTATAAATGAACTACAATAATTGCTTTTGTTTTATCAGTAATAGCAGCTTCTATTAATTCAGGATTAATCAGATAAGTATCGTTCCTAGGCTCAACTAAAATTGGTTTAGCTCCTACTTCTGAAACTGCTAATGCCGTCGCTATAAAAGTATTTGCAGGAACAATTACTTCATCACCTGCTCCAATATCATAGGCACGTAAAATTAGTTTTAATGCATCTAGCCCATTGCTAACACCAATACAATATTTTGTCCCACAATAAGCAGCAAACTCTTTTTCAAATTTTTCTACCTCATCACCTAATATGTACCATCCACTATCTATGACTCTTTTGGCCACTTCTTTCAATTCTGTTTCATATTTTTGATTAATTAATTTTAAATCTAAGAATGGAATCAATTATTTCTCTTCCCTTCTATATCAATACTGGAAAATGTCATACCGCAATTTTCACAAATGCAACCTTCTATTATTTTTTCTCCGCATTTGCAGACAAATCCTTTGATTTCAGCAGGATTACCGTATACTAAAGCGTGTTCTGGAACGTTTTTCGTAACTACTGAGCCAGCTCCTATTAATGCATACTTCCCAATACTAATCCCCCCCAAAAGAGTAGAATTTGCGCCAATTGAAGCAAAATCATTAATAATAATTTTTTTAAATTCTTCTGGATATATTTTTGATCTGGGATTTAAGTCATTTGTAAAAACAACACTTGGTCCAATAAATACATTATTTCCAATTCTAGCGCCGTTCCAAATATGAACACCTGATTTCACAGTAACATTATTGCCAATTACAACATCGTTCTCAATAAGCGTATGATCATTAATGTTACAATTATCTCCAATAACAGCATGAGGGAATACATGCGCATATGCCCATACAGTAGTGCCCTCTCCTATTTTTGCGGATTCTACTATACTATTTTTATGGCAAAAATATTTTTTTTTACGTTTTTTTCCTTCTTCTATATAGTCTTGATAACTCCGAATATAATCTTCTTCATTATATAGTTCACTTGCTAATACCATTAGTACACAATCTCTACTAAACTCATGCATTTCTCTCCAAATCATTCCCTCGATGAAAAGACCTTGATTTGGCTTATTTAGCATTATTTCTTCAGTAGTAACCCCATTATCTAATTTAATGTTACATGAACCACTTACACAAACTAAAATTTGTTTTAGAGTCTTATGTGCATGATACCCTCTTGAAACACCTTGCTCAGTATTAAAAATATAATAAACACGTTTTATTTCAAATGGCACATTTTTCATTGCTTCTAATGAAATTAATGAACCTCGTTCGTCGCCATGAATTTGTAAGTCAATTAATTTATAAATAAGATTTCACCTCACATATGTTTTATTGAATAAGGTAGTAAAGCATAATATTCATCAGAATTTCTATTAAATGTAGCATTCAGATAGTTTAAAAATATTTCTTGCTGCTCTCTCGATAATTTTTCATAATGCCAAGCCCAAACTTTTAAAAACTCAAATTCCCTACTTCTATTTTTAAAATGCAAATATGTTAATGGAAAGTCTCTATCTTCATAAATTTCATTTTGGAAATTTTTATTTTCTAATTTATCCAATTTAGCACTCAATCGGTATGCTCTTTCCAATATTTTAGAAGAGCTACTCAATAAGTGATATTTTTTTATATCATCTTTGTATTTAAATCTTTGTTTTTCAAGTATTTCCCTATTACTAATCCAAAGTTCTAGTTTAGCCATTAATTCTTTTAATGAATTTACTTTAAAATTATTATCTAATGCTATGTCATCAATATCTGTTACTGTCATATTCTTCTTTACACTTACTAATGGTAAACCGTACTTCCCAGCATCTAACAAAGAGGTTAATGATACAAAAGGATAAGAATCCAAATATATATCAGCAGCTAAATAATAACTGTCAACATCTGTTATTTCCCCCAATATATCAACTTGGCCATTTGCTTTTTCCTTAATTTCCTTCCAAAACTCTATATTTAAATTAGGACCTATAAAAACAAACCTTACTTTTTTAAATTTATTACTTATATGTATAATACAATCAGCTAATCCGTTGTCATCTATCGGATTGTATTTATAAGCAGATGCAATGGATAAAATCATTATTTCATCATCATCAATATTTAATAATTTTCTAGCCTCTATCTTCGTAAATTTTTTTATTCTTTTAAGAGGAATAGGAAATATCATTTGATGTGATTTTGGAATATTTCGTTTTATATTTGAATTATTTGCACCCTCCTGTCTAATCTCTAAAAATAAATTAGCTGTGTTTCGTCCGATCCAAAATCTATGATCCGCGTGATTTAAAAAAAGGATAGGTAGTGGACAATTGTGTAATGCAATTGAAGTGTATACATCGCTTGGATGAATATGCAATATAACATAGTCATACTTTTTAGCGTATTCCCTGATTTCATTAATCTTTTCTATCCCTTTTAAATGTCCTACGTTGTATATGCTAAACTTTTTTTCATATTGTTTTAACAATTCTGTGGGTATCTGATTCTCCTCGATGTCAGTGAGTAAAATATCATTATGGTTATTTGTATCACAGTCAATCCAGTTTAGCATTAACCGAGTGTGACCACCTGTTTCATAGATTTTTGTTGCAATATGTAGTACTTTATTTCTTTTTCTGTTATTATTTTGTGGGAATTTATCATTTAAAAAATATTTATTTGAAATATTTTTTATCATTTCCTCTATTTCAAAATTATAAAATTCGCCAAAATGAACTTCAGTAGCATATCTAGCAGCTATCTCTAAATAAACTATGCCATCATTTATATGATTATTTGCGATATTCTCTTCAGCCATTTTTAATAACTTCATAAAATATCGTCTACGATCATTAAAGACTTCTTTATAGACTTCTTTATCCATCATATTCCTCTCCAGTACACTTATCATTCAATTAATAAACAAAACATTTTCATCCTTGATACCCATTTTTTTTAATTGTAAATTAATTTGATTAGCAAAACTGCTTGCTACAATTATCTTAGAATTATTTGTTAATATATTTGGGTTATAGATCCTGTAATTATTTAAAATTAAATTATGTTTTTCGCTATTATTATCTATAAATCCTTTAAAATTATTTGTTAAACGATTTTTGCATACTAGCGCAAATGCTTCCTGTCCTGCCCTACTCGTTCCAAAAATAAAGAATTCTTGATTGTTGATAAATTTTTCTAATGCTGCGTTATTAAGTAATCTGTAAAAATCTATATATGTTATTTCTTCACTGAATTCACTAATCTTATTAAATAATTTTATATCATTAGAAATATCTTTATCCCCTCTACTTTTACTCTCAAAATGATAAATATAACTATTTATCACACAGTAATTTTTCAGACCCAACTTTCTTAATCTTAAACATAAATCTATATCGTTATATGCGATTTTCAAACTTTCATTCAAACCTGCTATGTTCATATAAAGTTGTTTTTTTATTAATAAACATGCTCCTGTTACCGCGTCGCATTGTAGATTATCCCATTGATTAAGCTCGAATTCTTCAACACGTTTATAATAGTTATATTTAAAATGATGTTTAGCAAGCTGATGTCTAATAGTAACACCGATATGTTGAATTGTATTATCTTCAAATAACATTAGTACCCCAACTGCACCAGTATCACCTTTTTCAGCAAGCTTCAACATTTTTTTTATAGTATCAGGATCGACGAACATAGTATCATTGTTCAATAGCAGCAAAAAATCTCCCGTAGCATGCTCTGCTCCCATATTATTCATTTTAGAATAATTAAACTCCATCTTACATTTAATTATTTTATAGGTATTTTTTTTGTTTAAAATTTCATAGTAATCTAAAATATCCTCCTCGGTACTACCATTATCTACTATTATTACTTCAAAGTTTTTATAGTTTAATTTAGTAATTGAGTCTATACATGATTTTAGGTAACTATAACTATTTTTATTAGGTATTATTATAGAAATTCGTTTCTCCATCTTTTATTCCTTTTTGAAGTATTTTGATAAACTACAAGTCCAATTACTTAACAGTGAAACTCCGTTTATGTCCAATGCTTGATGCTTCAATACACTATATTTTGGTCGCTTAGCCAGTCTCTGAAAATCCTCGGAAGTACATGGAATAACTTTTGTATCTTTTCCTGCTATCCTAAAAATTTCACATGCAAATTCATACCATGAACACTGACCTTCATTTGAAATATGATATGTTCCATACTTCTCTGTACCACAGAGTTCAGCTAGTTTTTCAGCTAAATCAACTGTATATGTCGGTGAGCCAATTTGATCATCTACAACCTTTATATCGTCCATTTTTTCCGCTAGCTTTAACATTGTTTTCACAAAATTATTGCCATGTACACCATAAACCCAAGAAGTTCGTACAATAAAAAATTTATTATGAAGCTCACGCACAAATTGCTCCCCAGCTAACTTCGACTTACCATAAATAGTTTGAGGGTTAGTTGGTTGGAATTCATCGATTGGTTTTGTTGCAGTGCCATCAAATACATAGTCCGTGCTAATATAAACCAGTTTGGCATCTACTTTATGCGCCGCCACTGCTATATTTCTTGTACCGATTGCATTTACTAAGTATGCTTTATCTGGTTCTGATTCAGCTAAATCCACTTGTGTATATGCAGCGGTATGAATAACTACATCAGGTTGAATAGATGTAATAACAGTATTCACTTGTTGCTGATTTGTAATATCAAGCTCTTCACGTCCGTAACCATAAACATCTAAACCTCTTTTTCTAAAAAGAAGGACAACATCCATTCCTAGTTGTCCATTTGCTCCCGTTACAAGTACCTTCATGATGGATCACCGTATTGTTTCTTATAATAGTCTTGATAGGTTCCTAATTTAATGTTTTGCCACCATTCACGATTATTTAAATACCAATCAATCGTTTCTATAATGCCTTTCTCAAATGTATATTGTGGCTTCCAGCCTAGTTGTTTTTCTAGCTTCGTTGGATCGATTGCATAGCGACGATCATGCCCTAAACGATCAGATACATAATGTATTAAATCCTTTGAAACCCCTAAATACTCTACAATTAAATGAACAATTTCATTATTAGTTTTTTCATTATGTCCACCGACATTGTAAACTTCACCAGGTACACCTTTATGTAGTACTAAATCAATTGCTTCACAATGATCCGTTTACATGAAGCCAATCTCGAATATTTCTTCCATCTCCATAAATCGGCAACATCTTACCTTCTAGAGCATTCGTTACCATCAGAGGAATTAGCTTTTCTGGGAAATGATAAGGACCATAGTTATTTGAACAACGCGTAATATTCACATTCATTCCAAACGTTTCAAAATACGAAAGAACTAACATATCTGCACCAGCCTTACTAGCTGAATATGGACTGTTTGGTGCTAAAGGAGTCTCTTCTATGAAAAATCCAGTGTCACCTAAGCTACCGTATACCTCATCTGCTCTGACGTTTTTCTATTGTCTCAATAAATTGAGATGCCTCAAGTAATGATTCATGCGTACCGGAATCAAACCATGAATAACCGCGACCTAATAACTCTACGGTTTAATTCCCCTTGTTCAAGATAGAATTTATTTACATCAGTAATTTCTAACTCCCCACGAGCTGACGGCTTAATAGATTTCGCTATCTCAATTACTCGATTATCATAGAAATATAGCCCTGTTACAGCATAGTTCGACTTTGGTTTTTCAGGTTTTTCTTCTATAGAAATCGCTCTACCATTTACACCAAACTCTACTACCCCAAAGCGTTCCGGGTCATGTACATGATATCCAAATACCGTAGCACCCGATTCACGTGTAGCCGCTTTTTGTAGTAATTGTGTTAACCCATGTCCATAGAATAGATTGTCCCCTAAGACAAGTGCAACAGAATCATTTCCAATAAACTCTTCACCAATAATAAATGCTTGGGCCAATCCATCCGGAGAGGGTTGAATGGCATAAGACAAGTGAATTCCCCACTGACTGCCATCTCCTAGTAACTCTTCATATCGACCAATATCTGTTGGAGTTGAAATAATTAATATCTCACGAATTCCTGCTAACATTAGTACTGACAATGGATAATAAACCATCGGCTTATCATAAACTGGTAATAATTGCTTAGAAATTGACTTTGTTAACGGATATAAACGTGTACCACTTCCACCTGCTAAAATAATACCCTTCACTACATCATCAACTCCTGTTTTTCAGATAATAGATTTAAAAATACATAAAAGTCTTTGTCTGCCACTAAACCAAAAGATTCCAATTGTTGTCCAATTTCTTTATGGAACTCACTAGCAATAAAAATAACTTTATTTCTATAATCGAACGTTTTGGGACACTCTACTTTAATAGCATTGACCTCTGTATTCCATTTCTTTTGATCATTGTCTAGATATCCTTTGATTGAATAACCTAAACATTTAAGGAAGTCTAAAGCCTTTTGTCCAGCTCTTCCACTTCCAAAAAGATAAATATCTCGACCATTAATTGTAATATCCAAAATTCCTCTTAATTGCTTTTTCACCTTTAGAGTTAATTGAATATTTTTTGCTGTTTCTTCTACTAAGATTTCCATCTTACATTTTTGTACAGCAAATCTAATCACCTGCTCATACTTGTTATTCGAGTAACTATTAAAATTTTCTAACAAGTAAATTCGTTCCTTTAAGGTTTTAACCTTATTTTCATCTTGATGTATAGACCAAAAACCTCCAGAATGTACTCGATAAACAGACATTGTTTCATTAAGGAATTTTATTTTCCCATACTGTCCATTCATTAAGTGAAACATTCTATCAATATATAAAGAAAGATTAAAATACCACTCTGGGAACTGATGTATTTTATTATTTCTAAATACAGTAGAGGCGGTTGGCATATATAGCCCGTCAATAAAATCATAAATACTAAATTCTTCACGGCGGTTTTGAAGGCTAGGTAAGTATTCTGCAAAAGGAACATTTGTATCATTTACTATTTTCGCCCTATGGAAACAAATCGCATATTCCTTATTTTCCTCTAAAAATTTAACCTGTTTAGATATTTTTTGATTATCCGTCCAATAATCATCACCTTCAATTAAAGCAACATAATCCCCGTCACAGGCTTTAATTACACTCTCAGTATTTCTATGCATTCCAACATTCTGTTTATGTAAAATTAATTTTATTTTTTCAGAATATTTCTCTTTATACTTTTTTACAATTTCAAGCGTATTATCTGTAGAACAATCTTCACCAATTACCAACTCTATATTCCCGTAATCTTGATTCATTACACTTTCAATTGCTTCACCAATAAATTTCTGATGATTATAAGTAATCATAAACACACTTACTTTAGGCTGCATTTTCATTCATTCCTCTATAAGTTCTTAAGTTCGACTTTAATTTGGGTAGTTGAAATATTTTGTGTTCTCTCTAAATAAATCACTTCACATAGCTTATTTAGGTCATCGAACTTCCCTTCCCAATCATCACCCATCACAAAAATATCTACATTATATTTAAAAATATCATCCGCTTTTTGATCCCAATTCATTTCAGGAATAACTTCATCTACGTATTTTATTGCTTCTAAAATATACTTACGATGCTCATAATCATAATAAGCTTCCTTATCCTTTAAACGATTAAATTCATCAGTTGATAATCCTACAATTAAATAATCCCCTAATGATTTTGCTCTTTCTAATAATCGAATATGGCCTTTATGCAATAAATCAAACGTTCCATACGTAATGACTTTTTTCATATGGTACTCCTTTTGTTAACGAACTCTAATAAATTGTATATTTTTTGTTACACGATTATGGTAAACAGCATAAATCTCATGACAGTCTATATCGCTTAAATTTACTTCATTTAGATAAAAACCATCTACCTGATCATTTGCTAAAAAGACTTCTTTATATTTTTTTTCACCATATACATAAATTGATTTAAAACGATTTTGCTTATAAAACTCGTTTATTGCACGATTGAACTCAGAAACTTCCTCACTTTGAATCAATAAAACTGGTTGTTTTGGGCAATTTGGAATTATTTTCGCTTTATTCTTTATTGAATGCTCTTTTGAGAATATATTTTGAATGTACCCTTTTCTATTACTTGGTAATTCAATATTGAACAGCTCAAGAATCATTGAATAAATGTCTATTGTTCTAAAATTTTGGAGTTTGGCATGAGCAAATGCTTCACCAGAAAAACAGACTATTCCATTAAGTGAATGTAGACCAGATAAAAGTCCTTCCATCCGACCTATCAATACAATATTTTTTTCAGTAATAATACATTGCTTCGCTAAGCCAAATGCCTCTTCGACTATTTCATTTGATAGATTAGGAAATATTTCTCGGTATGATTTTTGTCCATGATCTGATAAAAGAAGGATATTTTTAGGATTCAATTCGCCTATTAACTTTCCTATAAATTTATCAAGAATAGATAGTGCTTTTTTTAGAACTTGGTGACCAGTATCAAACATTTGAAAATGAGCAATATAGTCAAACACAGCATCATACATCCACATTAAATCTACAGGTTCCTTTTTTTGAACGCTAATCATATTTTGGAGTCTAAAATCCAAATTCTTCTCGAAGAAATCCAACGCTTCTTCGAAATAGCTTGGTTCTAGCAAATTATCAATTAGTTGTGGATTTCCTTTTAATTCCTCAAATGTATAACCGAAATCCTTTAAAGTTTTAGGCTCTGGATGTATCGGTTCTTCTCCTTTTATAAACTGTAAAAGATACTGCTTATCATCAATAAGGATTGGCTTTCTGCTTACTATCTCCGCATCATATCCTTCATTTTCATAATGAGGTTCCCCCGCCACAATATAACCATTTACTGATTGAGGTGGTGTAGTAGAAAGTCCTTTCCAAAAACCTACTTTATAATGATGCTTGCTTAATATATTCCAAATGGTATTTTCATCATTGTAATCTGTTGAACGCGGCATTCTATTTGTCTCTTTAAAACGATTAAGTACTGTTCCATGTACTTCCGGCTCTAGACCTGTATACATTGAAATCCAGTTATCCCTTGAGCCATGACCATAAATATACCCACTGTATGCACCACTTGTCCCTGTCTCAATCAATCGGGCTATATTTGGACATAAATCTAAATTGTTATAAACAAGCTCAGGCATTAAAGCATCAATACCTATAACTAACAGTTTCATTTATTGTTCGCCTTCTTCATCTAAAAGTAATTCAAACATTTTTAAATCATTATATGTATCTATATCGACATGATAACGTCTATCCATAATATAAGGTCGTAAATTATCATTTAAACTAGTGTTTGAAGTTAATTCATTTACTTTATTGATATAAACTGCTCCATTTACAATATAAAATGGCGTAAAATCCTGTCTACGAATGGTACTTGTTTCATTCAGTAAAGGAAGTAATGTTCCAAACTCATTTATTTTGCGCATTAAAATTGGATGTTCATTTACTAAACTTACACTTACAACACTTTCCTCATTGAATTCTAAATATTTCTCTATTGCTTCATCAATATGGAATGACTTTCTTAAAGGCTGAGTTGGTTGTAATAAAACAACAATATCAAACCTTACATTTTGTTTATTGTAATAGTCTAGAACATCAATCATAACGTCTATCGTTTTACTGTTATCTTGTGCCAAGTGTTTTGGGCGTAATCGATTAATATGTAAACCCAATCCGTTCACAATTGAAGCTATCTCGACATCATCAGTAGAAATATGTATCTCATCAATATATTTAGAAGCTTTTGCTGCTTCAATCGTAAATTGTATAAGTGGTTTACCTCCAACTTTTATAATGTTTTTTTTAGGGATCCCTTTACTTCCACCACGAGCTGGTATAATTGCTAATACTTTCTTCTCCTGAATCATATATCTAGCCCCTTTATAGATCAGAAAATTTCTTTTGAATATCTACATTCCAAATTGTTGACTGCTTTATAATTTCCATAAATTTTTTAGCACTGTCGCCATTACCAAATTGTGAATTTACATAGACTTTATGTTGTGGAATTTTGTTAATTGCATGTAATAACTTGTCCGTACATTCATCAGCATGAATAATTAATGGATTTTCATCCTTTATATATCTACCACTTTGTCTATTTCCAACATCTATCGCAGGTGTACCGTAAACAATTGATTCTCGGATGCCTGCACTGGAATTTCCTATCATAAAATCAGCATATTTCATCAATGTTAAAAAATATTCAAATCGAATAGAAGGATAAATGACAAATTTATCATTATTCGCTAATAATTCATATTGGTTAATAATGGTATCGCTACCTAAATCATTATTTGGGTAAATAACAATATAATTTCGGTTTGATTCAATTAATGCATTTGTAAAGGCTTCAATATTCTTAGACAATTTATCAATCTCAGTCGTTACAGGATGATACATCACAATACCATAGTGTTCAAAAGGGATATCATATCTTTTTCTAGCTTCCTTAATTGTCGGTAAACTCTTGGAATGCATAATGTCAATATCTGGAGAACCTATAATAAAAATATGATCTGTTTTTTCACCTAATTGAATTATCCTTTTTTTTGATTCTTCATTACTTACTAAGTGCAGGTGAGCAAACTTCGTTACTGCGTGACGAATTGATTCATCAATTGTTCCAGAAATTTCTCCACCTTCAATATGTGCTACTCGAATATTATTAAATGCGCCAACAATTGCCCCCGCCAAAGCTTCTAAACGATCTCCGTGTACTACTATTAAATCAGGCTCTATTTCAGATATATAATTACTTAAACCACCAATTGTATTGCTTAATGCTAAATCCATTGGAGTGTTTTTGCTCTGATTAATAAAGTGATAAACGTTTTTAAAGCCATCTTTTTCGATTTCCCGCCAAGTTGAGCCATAACGGGAAAGCATGTGCATACCAGTTACAAACAAATAAAGCTCAAATTCCTTGTCTTGTATAATCCGTTTCATTAATGATTTAATTTTTCCATAATCCGCTCGAGTTCCTGTTAAAAAAACAATTTTCCTTTTTTCCATTTATATCTATCCTTACTGAATAATGTCACTAAATTTCAGTTGAGTATCTTTCTTAATTGATTTTTTAACCATCTTACCTAATAATGAGTTAAAGTGCTCTGCATGGATTTCCCCTGTACCAGGCCGTTTTACCCAAATGTTCTCCATTGATAATTTCTCGCCTTCTCTTATATCTTTTATTGCTACAACAGTGGCGAACGCAAAATCAATTGTCACTTGTTCCTCTTTAGCGGCTTCCTTTTTTCCACCACGCATTTGTGCAATTTCATTTGTACCTTGGATAAGCTCTGATAATGCTTGAGGATTCATTGAACAAACAATATCAGGACCTGGACGATCCATGGAATCGGTGAAATGTCTTTCTAAAATTGAAGCCCCTAAAGCCGTAGCTGCCAAGCATGCATTGTTATTGATTGTATGGTCAGACAAACCGATTATTGCATTCGGGAATTCTTTTTGAAGTTCTTGCATACCACCTAGACGCACTAACCGAGATGGAGTAGGGTAAACATTTGTACAATGAAGCAATGCATATTGAATATTATAATTTTCTAATATACTTACTGTTTTTCGAACACTTTCAATATCATTCATTCCAGTAGATACAATCATCGGTTTTCCAAATTTCGCAATGTGCTCTATTAATGGATAGTTATTGCATTCTCCTGACCCTATTTTATAAGCCTCAACACCCATACGTTGTAGCCGATCTGCAGCAGCCCGTGAGAATGGGGTACTGATAAAAATCATCCCTTTTGTTTCTACATAAACTTTCAACTCTATTTCTTCTTCTTCTGATAATGCACATCGTTCCATTACTTGATAAATCGAAACATCCGTATTTCCGGGTATTACCCCTCTTGCCACTTCACTCATTTCATCTTCTACAACATGTGTTTGATGTTTGATTATTTCAGCTCCTGCACCATATGCTGCATCAACCATTTGTTTTGCAACTTCAAGTGAACCTTCATGATTTATACCTATTTCAGCAATGACCAATGGAGGATAATTATCTCCAATCAGACGATTACCTATTTTTATAAAAGGCTTCATGTTTCAAACACCCCTAATTTCTTTTGTAGTATTTTTGAATCATTCTCTAAAATTAGCTGATTAAATTTCTTTAAATCAATATAGGGAGCGCCTTTTATTTTTGCTCCCAAATATGCAGTGTTATAAACTTCTATATTCGATTTTTTAATTTTATTTTCAAACCAATTATGGTATATTTTTAAGCTTTTTGAGATATTAATTTTCTCACCATTGTTTGCTTCTACTTCTCCATATTTATAATAATCGCTTATATGCATCCCAGATGTAGTATGAATTGAGTGAGTTTTCCCTTCTCTGAATCCTAAATCCTGCCCACATAAAACAATTCTTTCAAAACCTAAATACTCTAATAGTAGAAAACCTAATATTGCTACCGAGCCTCCTACATCAAACGTAGGTTCTTCCAACTGAGCTGCATATTGCTCTGAACGATCATATCCTTTTTGAAATAGTATATATTTTTTTCCTATATAGTTTGCTAATACCTCTTTACAAGCTGTGGCCAAATAGAAAAGAGGACCTTGATAGGATAATTCTTTAAATTGTAATTGAACCCGTTCCTTGGCATCAGATAAAACAGTAGCATGTGGCTGAATATTATACTTCTCTAAAATACGAACTGCCGAACTTACAGATAAAATAAAAACTTTATTTTGATTCTGTTTTAAATATGGCATCATTTCATCTATTGACGGACCAGAGGAAACAAGACATGCTGTTTGTCCTGTAAATAATCCCTTTAAATTCTTGATAAATAGATTATTCAAAGAAATATTATGAATAAAATTGTCACTCATTCGATCTGCAACTAAACGATAACTCATTTCTTTTAACTTTACTTCATCAAATATTTCCTTTAGTTCATGGGTAGAGTCTAAACTATTAATTATACTTATTGGAACTAAAAACTGTATATTTTCATGCTTATTGATATTTGAAATCTCTGTTACATTAATTAGTTTTATATCATTAATTAAACTTCTATCGCAATATTTTAAATAAAATTCCTGTTCATTTTTATCTAGTAATAGAACAGATATTTTATTTGATGGTACTAATTTCTTTAGCGCAGCCAAATGATAACCTAATCCTAACCCTAGTAATACAAAATAATCAGATTCTGGATTAGTATTGCTATTAATAAACTTCTCAGCATCTTCATATGGACGATATTTACTGTAAACATAATAATCATTTATTTTAAGGGTTAATTGCTGGTTTTTTGCTTTTTCAACCTCCCATTTCATTACGATTGAACACCAACAATATAAGGGGTTTCCTCAAAAAATGGAGCAATTTCATATTCAAACATATCAGCTACTAATACATAATCTTGAATAGATAAACCATTATTTACTTCTTCTAAAAATTCATGTACCCTTTCAACTTCAAACCTAACTAAAATATTATTTTTGCTTAATAAATCTGAAGCAGTTGTAAGCCATGAAGCGCCCTCACTAAAGTGTAAAATACTCTGTAAAGCTTGAGGAATGTCATTTTTTCGGATTTGTTCTGCAATCGCTATACATCCTTTAGGTAGACCCTCTAAATATTTATTATAACTTTCAATAACTTCGATAATCTTACTATCCATCTACCTATTCCTCCTTAAGTGATAATTCTATCATTTCTATTAATTCTGTATTGAATTCTAATGATTTTTCAACAGCAACTACTATCTGTTTATAAAAAGCTCGATTCTGATCCACAATTCTTTTAAAAGTTTGCTGATCTGTTTCTTCTGTATCTGAATCAAATAGATTTTGAACACGTAATGCTATAGGTTCTAATATTTTATTCAAATTAACCTTTTTCAAAGCTTTTTGTAATTTTTCATCAATATGATTAAGTTTTTGTAAAGTATTTTGACTAAGGGCTATTTGACCTTCAGAAAGTTCTAATAGTCTTATTCCATCATTACAAAGAATAATAATTTCTTTACAAATTTTTCTTTCTTTTTGCATTTTCTCTAGTAACAGATGATGTTGCTTTTTATTATTTTCACCATTCGTCTCAATGTTGGTATGAGTTATATTATCTTCACAATAATTTTCACAAAATTGTTTAAAAGAAATTTGATTAAATCCCTCTATTTTCAGACCACCTTCTGTACAGTTAAACACAGGTGCATTAATTGCTAATTGTTTATTCATAGATTCAAAACTATTTTTCATACTATAAAATACTTTTGAAGTAAGAACTTGCTCTCCCATATAACCATCAACATAAAATAGGCCTCGCTGTTTGATAATATCCTCAGTTAAATTCCATTTTGCTTTATTCCCATCTGCATGAGTTTGACCATCAGTATAAGCTAAGTCTTGCCCAATAAAGGCAATGGGTCCATTGGATATATAATGCGCCACCACAAAAGCATAATTAGCACAAGAGCCCCCATATCCTAAAAGGGGATATGATTTATTTAATAAGTTTATATAATAATAATAAAGTGATTCATCATATGAAGGTAAAAAAACAAAAGCATTTTTAAACATTCCTCGTACAGTATATAGATTTTGAGGTGTATAAATTAAAGTAGCATTTTGAAAATCTACATCATTGTAATGCCTTAAATTCTCTATTTTTGGATCAATAGAGACAACAAAATCTGGTACTATATCATTTAATACTAATGCTCTTGCAGTTGATCCTGATGCTATTAAAATGATTTTTTGTCTAAATTTTTTTAATAAAGGCAATTGTTTATTTAATGAAGGTCCCCCAGATGCTATAACAATTGGACAGGAAAATCGATTTTCTAAATGTTCTAAACTTGGATCAGTCGCCATATAAAATCGATTTTTGGAGTAATTCTCCTCCCAAGGTAAAGAAAGTTTAATTATCGTTGCGAAATCAACAATTTGATTATTTTGATAATCTTTTATCTTTTTCATTAATTTAATATATTCATTCGGGAATAATTTATCATAATTAGGAGTAGAAACTACAACAAATTTAGATATTTCATTTTTAAAATTCTTCCAAATATAATCCTCAAGATTCGTAGTATCATTAAAAACTTTACTATCTCCAAAATCAACATTATCAATTAATTTTTCTTTTATGGGATCAAACACTAAAATATAATTTTGCTTATCAGAGCTTAGTTTTTCTCTATAAGCTTTTTCTATATAGCCCAGACCATAACCAAATAAAATAGTTACATATTTTTCTTTAAAGTTATTATCAACAAATCGTTTAGCTTCTTGTACTGGGTCGTACTTACTATGTATATAATAATTGTTAATCTTAAGTGTTGTTAGCCCTGATTTAGTTTGTTCCATTTGTATATTAGGCATTATAGTCACCTCAAATTTATATATCGACATTTTTTTTTCAAAATGAAGTTTTGAAAAAAATAAAAGTCTAGAGTTCCTATAGAACTCTAGACTTCATATGTTACCTAACGTCTCAATATTAACCTAATAATTGAAGTACGCCTTGTGGTTGTTGGTTAGCTTGCGCTAGCATAGATTGTGCAGCTTGCATTAAGATGTTGTTCTTCGTGAAGCCCATCATCTCTTTAGCCATATCAGTATCACGGATACGTGATTCTGCTGCTGATAAGTTTTCAGAAGTTGCGCCTAAGTTGTTGATAGTGTGCTCTAAACGGTTTTGAACCGCACCTAGTGAAGCACGTGTTTCTGATACTTTTTTCAATGCAGCATCAATTGTAGTGATAGAACGGTTAGCTGCTGATTGAGTTGTAATGTTAATTTTTGCAGCATTTGTTCCTAAATTTCCAGAAGTAACTGATGTAGCATCAGTTGCCGTACCTACAGATACACCAAGTGAAGAAGCAGCCATATTCATGATTGAAAGCTTAATGTTTTGTCCTTCGTTAGCACCAATATGGAAAACTTTACCTTTCGGATCAGTAGCAGCTTGTGATGCAGAAGTAATTGCAGCACCAAATTTACCATTTAATAATTTTTGTGTATTGAATTCTGTATCAGTAGAAATACGTGTAATTTCTTTTGATAAAGATTCAATTTCTAATTGTAATGCAGCACGGTCCCCAGATACGTTTGTATCGTTTGAAGATTGTACAGCTAATTCACGCATACGTTGTAGAATTGCGTGTGTTTCGTTAAGTGCACCCTCAGCAGTTTGAATTAATGAAACTGAGTCTTGAGCGTTTTTAGTCGCCATGTCAAGACCACGGATTTGTCCACGCATTTTTTCAGAGATTGCTAAACCAGCAGCATCGTCACCAGCGCGGTTGATTTTGTAACCTGAAGATAATTTCTCAAGGTTTTTAGAAGCTTGAGCATTGTTGAAAGTAAGGTTACGGTGTGTGTTTAAAGCTGAAATGTTGTGTTGAATTCTCATTTGGAATTCCTCCTTGAATAATTGTTTTTGTTATTCCACATCCGTGTGGAATTCGGATTAGGCAGTTATGTACTCCCTGCACCTTACAATCTATATATCGTATTGAATTGGAAATGTTTAATAGTTTTTTAGAAAGATTTTTTATTTTTTTATGTAAAATATTTAAACTACTGAAATTGCATATATTATTTTTTCTTTAATTGCTCTAGGAAACCTGAAGACATGGAGAGTGCTTCCTTGTTCTGGGCTTGTATAGCCTCAAAAACCTCTGAACGGTGTACTTTAACTGTTTTAGGTGCGACAATTCCAATTTTAATTTGTTCACCCTCGATAGCTAATATTTTTATTTCAATTTGGTCGCCAATCATGATGGACTCATCTTTTTTACGTGAAAGGACTAGCATTATTTCGCACTTCCTTCCAATGCTTGCAACGGATAGCGTAGAGGATAGGATTTATTATCTTGAAGGACAATTTGCTTTCCACACTTTGCTCCAATATTGATGATGACAGGAGCTAATAAATTAATGGTAGAATCCTGTAATGATTCCTTCATTGTAACAATTGCGTATGTAAGGACATCCTCTTGTTTTTCAATTTGCAGCTGCTCACGATCCTCTTCGCTAATATCAAAGCTATAATCTTTTTTAAAAGCAAATGGGAAGGCCACCACGAAACCAATTTCTGCATTATTAATGGATTGTAGCATTGCTAAAGGGAGATCTGCATCAAGCGGTAGCAATACAAATTTTTTTTCATCCTCTAATCCAAGTAGACCATGTTCAAACTTTAAAATATCTTGTTCTGAAATTTCAATTTCACCTAAAAACTTTGTGGTAATTTTCATTATTTATACGCTCCTTTAAATGATGACGTCAATGTCAACATCTGGTCTTTGTACCATTGTACCAGTTACTTTTCCTGGTGTGTATTCATGTATTGGTTTGTTCACCTTAGCGTCAATTATAGGCTCTCTACGTTGAATATTGACATCCGTTGTACCTGGTGTATAGTCGATTTTCACTGAACCTACCGATGGAACAAATTTAATATTAAACTGTACTCGATGTGGACCATGATTTTGCTTGGCTATATTTTGTATCGTAGAGCGACCTTGCCCTTTTCCTGCTGACAGCATCATTTGTCGGCCTTCCCGTGCACGTCTTGCTGCACCACTTAAGGCTGCCTGACTTCCCTCCTCAGCAGCATTTTTGGTTGCTTCAATTGGACCTATCATCCCTAAATCACGTCTTGCCTGAGAAGAGTCAATCCTTAAAACTCCTCTTGTTGTATTGATTTCTAAAATAGCGGCAGGCTGTTCAATATGTTGAGTTGCTTTAGGTTGCTTAATATATTGTTGAGGTTTTGCTATATGAAGATTTAATTTTGCATCTGTTGTATGAATTTGAATTTGAGGGAGTCTCATCTGCATCTCTCCTTTCAAGAAAAGCGTCTGAACAAAATTGTCCAAACGCCCTTGTTGTTCATAATAAAGTTGCCCCTGTCGCTTCGCTTTCGGGCAGAACCCTAGTAGATTCTATCTTATAAAATCTACTAGAGTTTGCTGAATAATTTTTGCACCTACGGATAAGGCAGCCTGGTGAATAGATTCATTAGTCACCATTTCTGTTATGGCTTTAGAGTAATCAACAGACTCAGTATCTCTAAGTTGCTTTGTCACACTGACCTCACGGATACCTAGGCGGTTCTCCATCATCTCAATACGATTTTGTCGGGCGCCTACATCAGCCTGTGCTTCCAAAACTTTATTATGCAAAGCTGTAATATCATCATTAGTACTTGATGATGATATACCACCAAGCATATCTCCAATCTCTTGACCCGTTTTACTTGGATCCCCTAATAAACTAGAAATTTTCCCCATCATATCATCTATGCTTTTAAATAAATCTTTACCAGGAGTATTCACTTGAATTTGAATGCCATCATAAATTTCTATATTAACAGCTTCATTCGGTGCATTAAGGGCCGGGTTAATTTCTTTTCCGTTCCCACCAGCCACAGGCGTAAACAATGGCTGATTTGTATTTGTCCCACTAAATAGGTAGCTTCCGCCAATATTTGTATTTCCTACATCCTGAATCTGCTGGCGAATTTGATCAATTTCCATTTTGATTTTTTCTCGTTCTTCTGGTGTGTTTGTATCATTTGCCGCTTGAATAACTAACTCTCGAACACGCTTCATTTGCTCGCCAACCTGATTGAGAGATTCGTCAGATGAGTCTAACCAATTACTTGCTGTTATCATGTTTCGTGTGTACTGCTCAACCTTTGCTAAATCTCGACGATACCCCATTCCATTTACGGCTACCACTGGGTCATCTGATGGACGGGTAATTTTAGAGCCTGAATTAATTTGATCCTGAAGCTTTGACATTTTGCCATAGCTTCTATTTAAATTAAGTAACATATTATTTGAAAGCATTGATTGCGTTACGCGCATTTTTATAAAAACTCCCTTCTTGTTAGCCGGAGAGTCATTCTCCATAAATTATTTATTCTTATAGTCCTACTCGACCCATACCATTAATAATTTTATCTAATGTTTCATCAACAACAGTAATCATACGTGCATTGGCATTATACGCTTGCTGGAAGGTAATCATATTGGTCATTTCTTCATCTAACGAAACAGAGCTAACAGCATCTCGACTATTTGATACAGTTAAACGTTGGGATTCTGAAGTAGCTGCTAAACGTAGAGCTTCCTCACCGTCTACACCAATTTTCCCAACAATCCCTTTATAAAATGATTGCATTGTTGCATTTCCAATTGAGGCATACAATTTATGTTGCATATTCGCAAGCTCATAGGCATGCTTACCATCACCTTCTTGAGTAACCCCAGAGGAGGCAGCTAAAAGGTTTGGATCTTTTTCAATGGCTTCATTAAATTTAATTCCACCCGCACCTGTACCTGCACCCAAAAAGAAAAGTCCCCCATTAGTGGAAGGAGTAGTTACAACCCCATTAGAATCTTTTTGCTCTAATGTATAGCCATTTGCATGCAGTTTATTAAATTCTTCAATAAAGGCATTCGCTAACTGATCCAGTTTTTCTAATGTTTCAGGGTAGTACCCCTTTATACCACTAGTACTTTGGTAACCATAGGAATTTATAAGGGATAGTAATTTTCCTTTTGAAGCTTCAAAATCCTGTTGTCCAATTGCTGCTTGGGAGCTAGTGACAGTTCCCGCTTCATGATCCTCTAACGATTCAATATCAGTTAATTGTAATTCAGAAAATACATTGGTAATGTCGTCGCCAGTAACTTTACTTCCTTTAGTTCCCATCGCCGTAAACTGTGCAAAATCTTTTCCATCTACTAAATTTCTAACAACACCATCAGTACCTTTAAACGTTATTTTCAAGCTACCCTCAGCAACCTCAGAAGCGAGACCACCCGAAGGAACTCGTTCAATTGAGACAGGTATGTACTCATTTAATTTATCTACTAATACATCACGGACATCATATAAATCATTTGGTACATGCCCATTCGGCTCTACTTCTTGAATTTGTTTGTTAACGGCTGCAATTTGCTTTAGAATAGTATTAATTTGTGTTGTAGAGACATCTAGTTCTTTCCCAAGGTTACCCTGAATTGTTTTTAATTGTGTATCAATGGTGTTGAAGGACTCTGCTAAATGCTGTGCACGACCGATAGCTACTTGACGTGCTGCTGCATCTGCCGGCTTGTTACCAACATCCTGAAGCCCTTTCCAAAACTGCTCAAAGGCCTTGTCTAATCCAAATTCAGAAGGTTCGTTAATAATATCCTCCATTTGAGAAATGGCCTTTGTTCTTGATTCCCAATAGCCAAATTTATTTGTTTCTTGACGATATTGGCGATCAATAAATTCACTACGAATACGTTGAATCGAACCCGCTTCTACACCAGTTCCAAGATGTCCTGGATAGATTGGCTGATTTAAGCCCGCAGTTGGAAAACCTGGAGTAGCTTGCATATTTACTCGCTGACGAGAGTATCCTAATGTGTTGGCGTTAGAAATATTATGTCCAGTCGTATATAAAGCTGTTTGCTGTGTAAATAAACCACGTTTACTTGCCTCTAAGCCCATAAATGTTGAGCGCATTTCTTTTCCTCCTTTTAGTAACCTTTATTATCTAGAAGATTTATGCTTGCGAATCAAAGTATGATTTTTTGCCCATTGTATTTGTGCCTCGTACTTCATTACCTGAGTAGTTAAATTGCTCTGGACGAGGGGGGCGGACACCATCTAATGTAAGATTCACAATTTGTAATGATTGAAATACTAATTTTTGATTGAGATCATTTTGCTTTTTTAAGTCATTGATGATGTGCAATAAACGATTGCGAACTGCTGTTAGTGTGTCTTTTTCAGTCTGTTGCTCAGCTGCATCGATGACATCTGCGACAGTTGTTTTGTCAGTGGTAGCAAGTCCTTTTGCTCCAAGGTAGTCCGTTACCTGTTTCTGACGCTGTTGCTCGAGCTTATCGATTGCCGCTACATGGGCTTGCTCGTCCTTGAGCATTTGATCCAGTGCTTCGATATCGCCAACTGTAATGATTTCCGTTTTTTTATTAGCTAGTTCTAGCAAGCTTTTATGCATTCTTTCTAGCTTTGTTAATGTAGAGCAAATCGCTTCTATCGACATATTGCTAAACACCCTTTCCGTTATTCCCTAGAAACGATAGTATTTCAACATATCTTCTGCAACTTGACGAGCATTGACTTTATATTCGCCTGAAGCAATATCTTCCTTTAATTGCTGAACGCGTTCAGCACGCTCAGTACTGTATGTTGAAATCCCTTGCATATTCTGTGCAGCCTTTGAAATTTCGATTTTATCCGCAAAGGATGCCTTATTATCGCCTGATTTTACATTGCGGACTTGATTTTTATAGGCGTTTACTGCATTGATGCCATAAGATGTAATTTTCATTTTTTCCCCTCCTATCTAAAAAGCTTATCTTCCTATTATTTCGGATTGTCTTGCATAATGTTAAGTTTTCAAACATAAAAAAAGTGTGCTAATTTTGTTTAAAATTAACACACTTTCCATCTTTATCGTTTTCGTTCAGAATGATATGTGACACGATCACGCTTTTCTACACTATCACGGAACTCCTTAGCGGCCTCAAACGTTCGAAGCTCTGACTTCAGTTCATCCTGACATTTCGAACAAAGCTTACCTTTTGTTGTGAGGTGACCACAATTATCACATGGGTAGCCTAGGTTAGGAAACATTGCAGGCTGTAAACGACCTTTGCGCACCCATTTATATAATAGCTCTTCCTCGGCTCCAGTTGCCTCTACTATACGTTCCACTGTTGCAGCACGGTTCTCACGTTTACGTAAAAAGCGATAAACGATTTGATAGAGCTCTTCTTCAGATTGAGCACATTTATGACATACTTCTCTGACACCTATATAATTAAAAAATTCATTACACTTTGGACAATTACGAACCTCTGCCATCTACTCTTCCTCCTCTGTATAAATAACAGTTATCTGCGATTCTTCTATACTCGTTATCTATTATACATGATGCATTAGCATTTTCATCCATTAATTAATGTGAAGCATTGAACACTTTTGGCACCAGCATTTACTAAAATCTCAGTTGCATGTTGTAAAGTAGTTCCAGTAGTTTTTATATCGTCAAAAAGGAGATATTCTTTATTCTCTACGTAAGCCCCTTCTTTTAGACAAAATAGCGGAGCCACTTGCATGCGTTCCTCTCTATTTTTGGCACTTTGCGTTTCAGTTGTCGTTTTTTCTAATAGTTGACTATACGGGATATTTGCAGCTTTTAATAGCTCTTCCATATGCGAAAAGCTACGCTCTTTTTGTTTGAGAGGGTGCATAGGAATTGGAATAATAGTAGCTTTTTCATGTTTGAAGCGATCATAAAGCTCTTGTCGAAATACTTTTGCCAGTGCGACATCCTGAAGGAATTTATACTGATGTAAATATTCCTTCATAGCATTATTATATTGATAAAGAGCCGTTGCTGATTGGGAATTTTCAAAGCGTGCTGAGCATTTTTCACATATAGTTGGTTGAAATCGTTTGGTTAATAGAGTTGTCCATGAGATGGGATCCTTTAATAGCTGTGCACATAATAAGCAGTGTGTATCTATTTTATTCATTGAGGAAAGCCTTCCTTATTATAAGCCAGAATTTTCGTTCGTGCATCATCCATTTCAACCGTAATACCATGATGAAAAAATACAATATCACCCTCTGCAAATTCAGCGTGACGTCCAACTCGTCCAGCTATTTGTATAAGTGCGCTAGAATTAAAAATGGTGGATTCAGCCCCAACGACCGCCACCTGCACATTCTTTATCGTAATTCCCCGCTCTAGAATAGTGGTTGTCAGCAATCCTCTAACTTCTTCATTACGCAGCTTAAGAACCTTTTCCTTACGATCAGGATCTTCAGCATGTACTGTAGTAATGCTAGCATCTAGCACCTGAAAAAATGGTGCAGCTATTTTCATTAACTCTACCTTTGGAAAGAATATGAGAAATGGCTCATTTAGTACAAGACGCTCTTCAGTCCATTGTTTTAGTTTGCCTGGAATTTTCCCTCGTTTAAAGCACTTTTCATAGCTCCATAAAGAACAAAATCTTGGAACAGGCAATGGATAATTATGATAACGTTTTGGGATGAAGGAGTAACTGTTATTTCGATACTGATGAAGTAGCTTTTGAGAAGGTGTTGCAGTGACAAATACTATTGGGGAATCTTTCTTTTTTGCTTTTTTTACAGCTCTTTGTAAGGTTTCATCAATTATATATGGAAAAGCATCTGCCTCATCTACAATCATCACATCAAACGCTTGCTCAAAGCGATAAAGCTGATGAGTAGTTGCTAGTACAAGCTGTGCATAGCCTTGCTGCTTTGGCGCTTCACCATATAAAGCATGAATAATTGTGCTAGGGAAAGCCGTTTGAAAGCGAGGAAATAATTCTAGTACTACATCAGTCCGAGGTGTTGCAATGCATACACGCAGGCCTTGCTCTAATGCATAATGAACTGATGGGAAAAGTAGCTCTGTTTTTCCTGCACCACATACCGCTGCTAAAAGATGAGAGCGCTTTGCTTTTATGCTTTCTAGTATTTCTTTTGCCGCTCGCTGTTGAAGCACTGTAAATTGTCCAGCCCATTTCAATGGGTGCTTTCTTGATCTAATTGCACGAGGGCCTATCCAGATAAGTAACTCTGTACAGCTGCTTACTCTTCCCATTTGAAGACAATGTCTACAATAAATACACGATTGTTCACATTTTGAGCAATCAAACATAGTAAATTGCCAGGGGTCTTGATTATGACAACGATTGCATTTTAAATGTGGCTCTTTTTGGATTCCTTCTATTATATGGAAGTAATTGCATTCAATGACCCTTTCGATATGATCTTTTGGAAACGGTGAATGCTCCTTAAGCCAAATACGTCCTTCATAAAAATCCCTCAATGCAGGTGGTAATATCCAACCTCTATATTTCATTTTTTTGCTCCTTTCGATACGAAATAAAAACAGCCCCTACAAATATTATGTAGAGACTGTCTTATCTAAGTTATTTTTTTGTCCAGCCTAGCCCCATAGAGCCCTCACCTAAGTGCGTACCAATAACAGGACCGAAATAGCTTAATGTAAAGTTCACGTTTGGGTAGGTTGACGCTAATTGTGCTAGCCATTCTTCTGCCTCGCGTTGGCAATTACCATGAATCACAACCGCATCCATTGCTTGATATTTTCTCGCATCTTCGGCTAACAAATCCTCTGCACGTTTTAATGCCTTTTTACGTGTGCGAATTTTTTCAAAAGGGACAATAACCTTGTCCACAAAATGCAGAACAGGCTTTACTTGCAATAAGCCCCCAATTAATGCTGCCGCTGAAGATAGACGTCCCCCACGCTGTAAGTGAGCTAAGTCATCTACAATGAAGTAAGCACGAGTATACTGCTTCATGTCCGCCAATGTAGCAAGTATTTCTTTTGCTGAAAAACCCTGTGCTGCCATTTCAGCTGCTCGTAATACATAAAAGCCTTGTACGGCACAGGATATTTCACTATCAAAAGTATAAACATCAATGCCCTCGACCATCTCTCCAGCTTGAACTGCACCTTGATAGGTCCCGCTAATGCCACTCGATAAATGAATAGATATAACCGCATCATAATCTTTTGCAAGCTCTTCAAAGAGAGTGGCAAACTCTCCAATTGGAGGCTGTGTTGTTTTAGGGAATTCTTTCGCCCCACGCACCTTATCATAAAACTCAGATGCTGTGATATCTACTTCCTCAGCAAATAATTGTCCTGAGATATTTACACTTAACGGAATCATATGAATGTTTAAGCGTGCTCGTTCTTCAGGTGTAATATATGCCGTACTATCTGTTACGATTGCCGTCCTCATCCCTGTCCACTCTCCTATTCTTCATAGTTTACAATAAAAAGAAATGAATGTGAAATGAATTACGGTCAATGTAAACCCGTCCGATTTCGAATAGGAAGCAAGATTTACTTTCCGTTATTCTAAATTTTTGCTAGAGGACTAGCATCCATTTCACATTCATTTTCTATGTATAGTCAGATTCTTACTTTAGAGGATATCTTCATTTGGTTCTTTCTTTGTAGAATAAAAATGAAGATATTCCTCCTCGCTATTTTCCAGTAGTTGATTTCGTGTCATCTCCGATATAAAAGATACTCGTTACCTTCCAGCCTCCATCTTCTTTGACGAATACTGTTACTTGTTGACCTACACTCTCATGCTTTACTTTTGTTTTCAATTCAACTAAATGCACTGTCATATTTGTATGGATCTGTGCTTCTTCTTCACTATATTTTATAATTGTTGTATCTTTAACATCTCTTTTAACTTCAGACTGTTCAAAAACTTCTTTTGTGCGTTTTTTGTCTTCTTCATAATCGAAACCTTTTGGATTCTTTGAGATCGTTTGCATATAACGATCAAGGTCTTCTGCATTGAAAGCTGCAATATATTCATCAAACGCTGCTAATATTGCTTTTTCTTCATCAGAAGGAACATTTTCTGCCTTTGTGATTTTCCCATCATTCATTTCAAACCCAGCAGTACCTTCATCAATGATTTTCTGTCTTTCTTCCGCACTCATATCTTCTTTTTTATTACCACAGGCAGTTAGTATCAATAAGGTAAAAACTGCTAGAATACTTTTCTTTAACATCCAAAAACCTCCCGCGCATATTGTAGCATATAAATGCTGTCGTAGGAATTTTGTTGTGTATTTTCAACATTTAGGTGCTACATCTTTCATATGACGCTCATAATTTCAAAATGTTGCATCATTTAAATGTTCTCTTCAATCAAATTTTCCCGCTTTTCATCAAGGAATCCATATCATAAATAAAAACTGCTTTAAAAATTACTAAATCATTAAGTAATTTTTTAAAACAGCTTTTATCGTAATGCTATGCAATTATCGTACTTCTACCCAGCCGTTTTTAATGGCAGTAACAACTGCTTGTGTACGGTCGTTGACATTCATTTTTTGTAATATGCTAGAAACATGGTTTTTAACAGTTTTTTCAGAGATAAACAGTGTTTCACCAATTGTACGGTTTGATTGACCATCCGTTAATAACTGTAATACTTCACACTCACGCTTTGTTAATAAATGGAATGGACGGCGAATTTCTGCTTGATGGAAGTTTCCTTTATTTTCATGCTCAGAAAGGCGTCGGAATTCTGCTACTAAATTTTTAGTAACTTTCGGATGTAAATAAGAACCACCGTTTGCTACTACCTTAATTGCCTCAACGATTTCATCTGCATCCATCTCTTTTAGCATATAGCCTAGAGCACCTGATTTAAGTGCATGTGTTACATAAGTTTCATCATCATGGATAGATAGCATAATTACCTTTGCATCAGGGAATTCATTGATTAACTCCGCAGTAGCCTCTACTCCATTTTTGCCTGGCATATTAATATCCATTAGTACAACATCTGGTTGGTTATCAGCGTATAAAGACACCACATCCGTGCCATCATCACCTTCTGCTACTACATCAAACGTATCTTCAAAATCTAAAATACGTTTTACTCCTTCACGGAATAGCTGGTGATCGTCTACAATAATAATCTTCGTCATTTGTCTTTACCCCCTAGATTTCTACAACAATTACTTTTATTCGACTTCTAACGGAATTTTAAATAGTACCGTAGTGCCGCGGTTTATTTCACTTTCAATTGAGAATGTACCATCCAATATTTCGATACGCTCTCGCATTCCTAAAATCCCAAATGAATGGTCTTTCACTACTTGTGGGTCAAATCCTATGCCATCATCCTTGACGACAATATTTACGGCATGTTTCAACCACTCAAGTTTTACCCAAATATCCTTACATTTTCCGTGTTTCATGGCATTAGTGACACATTCCTGCACTAATCGGAAAATAGAGACTTCATAATTAGAAGGTATACGCTTTTCAGTGCTTCTCGATTGGAAATGAATTTCAACACCAGGATTGTATTCTGTCACTGTCGATAAATACTTTTTTAATGTCGGAACAATTCCCAGATCATCAAGTGCCATTGGTCTTAAATCATAGATGATACGTCGTACCTCGGATAATGCATCACGCACGGTTTTCTTTAAATCGGCAATTTCAGCCAAAGCATATTCAATACCCTTTTCACGGTATGTTCTTTCAATTAAATCCGTACGCATTAATACATTTGCCAACATTTGAGCAGGTCCATCATGAATTTCCCTTGATAAACGTTTACGCTCTTCTTCCTGCGCAGCGATAATACGTATACCAAAGTCTTGCTTCATCTTTGCTTGCTCAAGCGCTAGTCCAACATTCTTTAAATCTGACGTTAAGTAATTCAAAACGACATTTACTTGATTGACAATATGATCTGCACGTTCTATCGTATCGAGTAAACCTCTCAATCTTCTCTCGAGATCATCTCTTTTATCACGTAGCTGCTTTTCTTGTGTTTTAATAACGGAGAGCTTTACTTGAAAATCATGCGCAGTTTCATATGCATCTCTAACTTGTTCTTCGGTATAATTATCAAAAGCTTTACTCACTAACACAAGTCTTTGCTTTGCAAGCTGTGTACTTTTTTCTAAAGCATCGCCTTCATCAATGATAATTGAAATTTGTTTTCTAACAATTTCTAGCTCTTTTTGCATATCTTCAAAGCTTCTTCGGCTTTGTTCACTTATAATAAAGATATCATCTTTAGAGCTCATGATTGTTTCTAACATTCGATTAAATACGTCATCAAGCGACTTTAAATCGAAGGTATCATTTGAAAACATAGTGTACTCCCCAGTCTAATGTCTTATGATTACTTACTATTCTAATAGACCAATTTCATATATTCTACAGTCTACACCTATTATAGCATCACAATGATAAAAATTAATGCTTTTTCTTCATGAAAATTATAGAATAAAACCCTAGATTAAAGGAGAATGTCACATATGAGAGAAAATTATTTAACTGTAAAAGGATATGGAGAAAGCGAAATTGTAATTTCTAAATCACGCTTCCTTACTTATATAGAACGTGCAGAAACGGAAGAGGATGCAATTTCTTTTATTGATCGCATAAAAAAATTGCACCATAATGCGACACATAATTGCTCTGCTTATCTAATTGGTGAGCATGATCATATTCAAAAAGCTAATGATGACGGGGAACCTAGTGGTACAGCTGGCGTCCCTATGTTAGAGGTCCTAAAGAAACAGGGCCTAAAGGATACAGTCGTTGTGGTTACACGTTACTTTGGAGGCATAAAACTTGGCGGTGGCGGTCTTATCCGTGCATACGGTAAAGCAACAACAGAAGGATTACTTGCTGCACAGGTCGTTGAGCGCAAACTTCATCATTTTATGAAAATTGCCATAGACTACACTTGGCTAGGTAAAGTAGAAAACGAAATTCGAGGTTCTTCGTATACGTTAGAAGAAATTCGATATTTGGAAGGCGTAGAAATTGTTGTATCTGTGCTAAAAGAAGAGGAAGAACAGTTCCGAAACTGGGTAACAGAAATGACAAATGGGCAGGCGAATATTTCTTTTGAAGAAGCTCGATTTATCGAATTTGTTGTGAAATAAATAGTTTTAATTGTCGAAAGCTTAATATCCATAGTATAATTTTAATATTGAGCTATTTTATCAATCATACATTCTTTTAGGTTCTTTGATAAAAACCTAGTTTCATCGCTCTATTATTCCCAAAATTCAGAGGAGAATATACTAAATATGAAAAATAGAATAAATAATAAAAACAAGAAGCGCTCTAAAACTTCTTTAATTATAAAAGTTGCCCTTCTTCTTGTGGCTAGTTTACTAATTTGCGCATCAGCTTATGGTGTCTATATCACAAAGCAAGCGGAGCATGCAGCAAATTCAGCACATGAAGAATTAGAGGGTCGAGATGTTTCTACACTACGAGAAGAAAAAGTAGAGCCTGTACATGATAATGTATCCATCTTGTTTGTTGGCGTGGATGATAGTGAAAATCGAGGTCAAGGTTCTGATAACTCTCGTTCCGATGCTCTTATTTTAGCAACACTAAACAATAAAACTAAAACGATTAAAATGTTAAGCATTCCTCGCGATTCATACGTTTTTATCCCAAAAGTAGGCTATGAGGATAAAATTACTCATGCTCATGCATACGGTGGCACACTGGCAACAATCGATACAGTAGAAAAGCTATTAAATGTTCCTATCGATTATTATGTTCGTATGAATTTTAATGCCTTTATCGATGTGGTGGATGCATTAGGTGGCATCGAAGCGGAAGTACCATATAAGCTACATGAAAAGGATGAATTCGACCGAAATTCTATTAATTTACAGCCTGGTCTACAGCATTTAAATGGTAGCCAAGCTCTAGCTCTAGCTAGAACACGTAAGCAGGATAGTGATATTGAACGTGGCAAACGTCAGCAAGAAATATTAACAGCCATTATCAATAAAGTTGCTTCTGTTAGCTCCATTACAAAATACGATGATGTTATAAGAGCACTTGGTGATAACATGAAGACCAATATGACATTTACTGAAATGAAATCATTCCTATCCTATTTAACACAAGGAAAACCGCGTATTGATACTTTAACATTAGATGGTGTTGATGATATGTCTACTGGTGTTTATTACTATCAATTAAATCAGCAATCGGTTGATGAAGTATCTGAAATACTTAACAACCATCTTGATGCCAATAAAACGTCCTCTAGTTTGACGAATAATGATCATGATAAAGTAAACGCAGCTGGAGATGAGGAAGCAGTTAATAGAAACGCCCAATAACTAAAATAGAAGCCTTTCCACGATGATTTTGTTTGTGGAAAGGCTTTTTATATGGGATACTTTTGTTTTGTGTCTATTAATTGTATTTCGCTATCTTGGGTTATAGGGGCTTTGATTTTGGCAATCTGAGCGATTTTCCCTACTACCTGAGCAATTCCCTACCACACCTGAGCCGTTTTCCTCGCTACCTGAGCAATTCCCTACCACACCTGAGCTGTTTTCCCCTCTGCCTGAGCAATTCCCTACCAACCTGAGCCGTTTCCCTCGCTACCTGATCAATTCCCTACCACACCTGAGCTGTTTTCCTCGCTACCTGAGCAATTCCCTACCACACCTGAGCCGTTTTTCCTCACAACTTAAGCATATAGCCCTTTCAGCAGTAACCTTACACACTCCCAAAACTACCCCTAATCAATTTCAACGTTAGACCTTCGCTGTTTTCAAACAAAAAAACAACCATACATAAACATGTATGATTGCTTAATATTTTATTTATTAAATATCCGAACAAAGTTCAGTAATGGTTTGTAGTTTTTCCCTGCTAGTCCAATGACTTCGACAAAGATTTCAAGAGCCGTTAAGATGACAGCGATTAGTAAAATAGCGCCCCATACTTTTGCCATGGAGAAAATGATGGCTGCTAAACCAAACATCATTGCAATTCCATAAATTATAAGCACTGTTTGGCGATGTGTGAAGCCCATATCCAGTAAACGGTGATGTAAGTGTGATTTATCTGGATCAGACCATTTCTTCTTCATCCGTACACGGCGAACAATTGCAAAGAATGTATCAGAAATTGGTACTCCCAAAATGATTACTGGAATAATTAAAGCCACGAATGCGACATTTTTAAATCCAAGTAATGCAAGGACAGAAATCATAAATCCAAGGAACAGCGCTCCTGTGTCACCCATAAAGATTTTGGCAGGGTGGAAATTATAAAATAAAAAGCCGAATGATGCTACCGCTAATATAGCCGCAAGAACCAAAACAAACATATTGCTCATAATAAAGGCCATGATTGCTAATGTTATAAGGGCAATCGTTGAAACACCTGCAGCTAGACCGTCTAAGCCATCGATTAAATTAATAGCATTTGTAATGCCGACAATCCATAAAATTGTTAAAGGAATACTTAGTAATCCAAAATCTAAAACTCCGACGAATGGTAGGTTAATTGTGTCAATTTGAATACCACCCACAAAAATAATGATAAGTGCTGCTGCAAGCTGACCTAGCATTTTGGCCTTTGCAGAAATCTCACGCATATCATCTATAACGCCTGTTGCTACAATAATACAGGCACCAATTATGATTGCCAATAAACTATATTTACTAACATTCCATGGTAGCACACCGTTTGAAGTTAAATAAGGATATAGTATGGCAACACCTATTAAAAAAGCAAGGAAAATTGCCAATCCGCCAAGTCTTGGCATAATTCGTGCATGGACTTTTCGATAGTTTGGTGCATCAACCGCACCTATTCTGAACGCTAATCGTTTAACTAGTGGAGTTAACAATATGGAAGCAACAAATGCTGCTATTAAAGACACGTAAATCATGTCTCTCCTCCTCAAAAAATAATCTACATTGGAATCCAAATTGATTATAGCACGAACCGGCAACGAAATATACTTTTTCTATTTATTTTCCACCAATTCACAAAAATTATTCTTACTTTTAGTATGGTAGATTACTGTATGTCAAATGTAGTCACCATTCGTAAAATTTGATAGAATAATGAAGTGTCTAGCATTTAGACAACCTAAAAGGAGCGTATATTTCATGTTCTCAATTTTTAAACGTAACGATGAGCAAACTAGTGCTCGTCAATTAAAACGCTACTATAAAATAGTAGATCAAATTAATAATCTTGAAGAAAAATATGTCAACAAGTCAGATGCAGAATTAAAAGAAATGACTGTTGTTTTCAAGAATCGTTTAGAACAAGGCGAACCGATTACATCAATCATCCCAGACGCATTTGCTGTTGTACGCGAAGCTTCAAAACGTGTATTAGGTATGCGTCATTTCGATGTACAACTTATTGGCGGCCTTGTTTTAACGGAAGGCAATATTGCAGAAATGCCTACAGGTGAAGGTAAAACGCTTGTCGCCTCCCTTCCTTCCTATGTACGTGCATTAGAAGGAAAAGGTGTTCATGTCATCACCGTGAATGATTATTTGGCGAAGCGTGACTATGAACTAGTTGGCCAAATTCATCGATACCTTGGCTTATCAGTTGGTTTAAACGTTCCAATGATGGAGCCAGATGCAAAAAAAGAAGCATATAATGCAGATATCACTTATGGAGTCGGGACTGAATTTGGTTTTGACTACTTACGTGACAACATGGCTCATAGCTTAGCAGAGAAAGTTCAACGTCCTTATCACTTTGCCATTATTGATGAAGTAGATAGTGTACTAATTGATGAGGCAAAAACGCCACTCATTATTGCTGGAAAAATGGCTGCGAATGATGAACTACATCGTATTGCCTCTATGCTTGCGAAACGTTTCAAAGCTGAAGTAGATTATGACTTTGATGATGAAACAAAGGCTACTTCATTAACAGACAAGGGCATTGAGAAGGTTGAGGCAGCCTTCAATGTTGAGAATTTATATGATCTTGAACACCAAACACTTTATCATTATGTTATCCAAGCTGTGCGTGCTCATGTCATGTTCAAGCGTGATGTTGATTACATTGTTAAAGATGACAAAATCGAGCTTGTAGATATGTTCACTGGTCGTATTTTAGAAGGTCGCTCGCTTTCGGATGGCTTACATCAGGCCATTGAAGCGAAAGAAGGTGTGACGATTACTGAAGAAAACAAAGCACAAGCACAAATAACGATTCAAAACTATTTCCGCATGTATCCGAAGCTTTCTGGGATGACGGGTACGGCGAAAACACAAGAAAAAGAAATACGAGAAGTGTACGGCATGGAAGTTATTCAAATTCCTACAAACCGTCCACGCCAACGTGTCGATAAGCCTGATATTATATTTAGCACACAAGAAGCGAAATATAAGTACGTGGCAGCTGAAGCAAAACAACGCCATGAGAAGGGACAACCTGTCTTAATTGGTACAACATCTATTTTACAGTCTGAAACAGTTGCTGATTACTTGAAAAAAGAAGGCTTATCATTCCAATTGCTGAACGCAAAAACAGTTGAGCAAGAGGTTGAACTTATTTCTCAAGCAGGTCAAAAAGGACGTATTACAGTAGCGACAAATATGGCCGGACGTGGTACAGATATTGTGCTAGGTGAAGAAGTACATGAGCTTGGCGGCTTATATGTTATCGGTACTGAAAAGCATGAAAGCCGTCGTGTAGATAATCAGCTTCGTGGTCGCTCAGGTCGTCAAGGTGATGTTGGTGAAAGCCGCTTCATTCTCTCTATTGAAGATGATATGTTCCGACGTTACGCAAAAGAAGAGGTTGAAAAATTCTCTGCAAAAATGGTTGTTGATGAAAAAGGGATTATCCAAAACAAAGATGTACAAGAGCTTATTAACCGCACACAACGAATTGTTGAAGGCTCCCAATACGGAATGCGAGAATACAATTTAAAATTGGATGATGTTATTAATGATCAGCGCACAGTTATTTACGGTCTACGTGACAAAATTTTAGCTGGCGAGGATTTATTAGAGCAATTGAAGCAAATGTTCTACGAAACAGTAGATTTTGCAGTACGTGATGCTTCACCAGAGGAATTACCTTCAACTGAATGGGATTATGATAGTATGGAAAAAACATTAAACAGTCTATTCCTTACACCTATCACAATCGATAGAGAGGTTGGAAAGGTGATCCCAATTTTAGATTCACTACAAAAACCTGTAGATGAGCTAACAGCAAAAATGGAAAAATTCGCAGAAAACGACCGAGTTATTGCAATCATTCCTCAAGTAATGCTGAGTTATTTAGATAGTGGCTGGGTAAAACATTTAGAGGCAATGGCACACTTAAAAGAAGGTATTGGTTTACGCCATTACCAACAAGAAGATCCTATGCGTATCTACCAGCGTGAAGGTTTAGAGCTATTCGCTAAAAACTTCCAAGAATTGCGTCGTTCTATAATTATTGAAATCACAGGCTTTATGAAAATGATTGAAGCTGAACAGGAGGTACAACAATAATGGGTCTATTCTCATTCTTTAAAAAGTCCGATAAGCTTGGACAAGAAAATACAATTGATTCTAAAGATTTACTAGAAAATATTAAGGTAGAAAATACGGACGATGATCGAGATGTTGAAACGAAATTGTCATTTCATCCAGATTGGGATGTTCCGCAAGAGCAGAAATATATCTTTAACTTCCTAGCAAATGAGCTGGAGCCGCTAAAGCCTAACCAATTATCTCTTTCTTCTATTAGTATTGATCCAGACCCACGTACTGGGAAATGGTTAGTACGTGCATTTTTCCGCTCTTCATTAGCTGAAGAAATTGAGCTAGGTGAAATTGAGCTATTCATCATGGATAAAAATGATGAGCTAGTAGCAACGAAAAGATTCGACTTTAAGGCACTGGGTACAATCCCTGCTGAAAGTGCTCGCCCATGGGTATTTGAATTTGAAAAATCAACAATTAAAGTCGATGAAATACCTGAAGAAGGCTGGAAATTAGCTTTTAATCTAGTATCATTACGTGAACATCAGCTAGAATTAGACCCAACATGGGAAAAACAATTGCCAGATGCACAAAAAGAAGAGCTTGCTAAAATCGTCAAAACATTGCCAAAGCTAGGCGAAACAGAAGTCAATTTTACTGGACTCCAAGCCAAGTTTGCTAACAACGGAAGTTTAAACGTCTCTATCTTTATTCGTAATGGCCATAGTAAAGCTATTAATCTTGAACAGCTTCCTTTAGAAATAATTGATGCCAGAGGTAAACAAATCGCTAAAGGCTCCTTTAATATGGACCCTGTTTTAACTGTTCAGCCTAACTCTACAAAGCCATGGACATTCATTTTCCCACCACAACTAGTCAATCCAAAAGGTGCAGATCTTTCTCGCTGGACAGCACGCGTAACGCAATAAAAAGCAAAAAACCTCTTATTCTTTCAGCAAAGAATAAGAGGTTTCATAGTGTTGAAAAACTAAATGGTCAAGGGACTCTTTGTGAATATTTAGTCAAAATGGAGGTGATTTCCGTTCCAGGCTACTCGCTTTCCTGTGGGCGAGCGACGAGCCGCTTCCTGCGCTGACGCTCCGTGCAGGGTCTCGTCTGTCCCGCTATCCCACGGGAGTCGAGTAGCCTTGCACTCCAATCTGCAATAGTGTAGAACTTTAAATATTTTCTTCCTTCAAAAGTAAAGTAAAAGCATATTACTCACCAACATTAAATGGATAGAGTAGTAGTACAATTCTATAGCTGTCAACCTACATTTTGTGCATAAAACTACTTTATAAATAAACATAAAGCCACTTATTGCTGACATATTGCTTTCGCATAGAAAAATGTTATCAGCTTCATTTTTGCATAAAATAGTGATGGCTAAGACTTCAATTTATCATTATACATTTATGTGAAATGCCAATGAAAATACTATGAGCAATGGTTGATTGGAGTGTAGACTGAGTGACCATATGCGTCAAGTTAAGGATAATAAGATTACATGACTTCGTTTGGTGGTAAAGAAAAGTACAACCACTAACATGAGGAGGAATGTAGGATGAAACCGACACATGCACCCTATTCTTTAAAGCAGCTGTTCTCGGTATTGTCGCCCAAAAGAACTTCATCAGATTGCTAAAACAACTAACTTTATACAAAGAACAAGAAAATTAACTCTTTCTGCCTTCATGAAGCTTCTCTTTGAACAAACAAAAGGCTTATCACAACCTTCTCTCACGACCCTTTGCACGCATTTGACTAAGCAACAGGTCTACATGACGAAAGAAGGGCTAAATCAACGATTCAATGAAAAGACTGTGTACTTTCTTCGAACCATTTTTCAATGCTTGTTTGCTCAACAATCGACGCTGTCATTGGCCAAGATGCCAATTAAGACCCACTATCCTTTGACACGGATACGCATTCTTGATGGCACGTCGATTAAATTACCAGCTACTTGTATCTCTACCTATCCTAGTACAGTTGGAGCAGGCATAAAATTTCAAATGGAGTTTGATTACCTCACAGGAAGTTTCACATATATCGAACTACAAGCTGGTAAGGCAGGCGATTGCCCCTCTGGTATGAAGCGTTTAGAGACAGTTGAGAAAGGCGATTTACTGTTACAAGATCTTGGTTACTTTCAATATAAACTGTTTCAAAAAATCGATGAAAAAGAAGCATTTTATATTTCGCGTGCACGTGTGGATACTACTTATTTTGAAGATCATCCCCATCCTCCTCGACATCCCGATGGACGTATTCGAAAGATGTATGCTTATGAACGGCTAGATTTAGAAAATGAGTGGCCAACATTGAAACGTGGGGAAATGCGCGAATTTCCACGTGTATATTTGGGGAAAGAGGAAAAATTACCAACGCGCTTGATTCTCTATCGCTTCACTAAAAAAGAACAACAACGACAAGAATATCGAATTAAACGACGTGCTCAAACTAAGCCTGGTCAAATTAAGCAAAAATCCAAAGCATTATCAGGCATTTCTACCTTAATTACGAATCTACCTCAAGAAATTACGGCTAAAGAAGTTGTACAACTGTATCGGTATCGTTGGCAAATTGAATTATTATTCAAAACATGGAAAAGTGATTTCAAGGCGTCCTACTTTCGAAAAATGAAACAGGCAAGATGGGAATGCCACCTCTATGCAGAACTAATTATTCTCTTAATTAGTACTTTATTTTCCTATCAATTTCGTTTTTACTTTTGGCAGGAGAAACAAATTATTCTGAGTGAACGACTAACCATGCGAGCAATCCAACCAAAAATAGGGATACTTTGGCGCGCTCGTGATCAACCGAGCTGGCAAAGTACCCTACAAGAAATTGAACGCATCCTGTTTGCGATTGGACGAAAGCGCACCACCCACAAACCCTAAGCGGTTGGAAAGATGAGATTTCAACAAATACGCATTTTTCCGAAAGGGGAAATGTGTATTTCGTGATGCTCTTTCGTTCAGGATACTTTTTATTTTCCCTGTTTCTCAAAAATGAAACCCTTTTAAGAAAAGAGGTACCACTAATGGCGGTTGATAGATGGAGAGTAGAAAAGTAATCTTGCTTAACTTGACGCATATGGACTGAGTGACTCCTTGGGGATTCAGCGTCACAGAGGAGACCCTGGAGCGAGCATGCGAGTGAAGCGGCTCATCGGACGCCCCCAGGAAGCTCTGCTCTGCGCGAAAGCGAAGCGTCAGCGGCAAATGTTTTCTGTAGCGAAAGCAAAGCGACAGCTACAAAGCACTCAGTCGGAACGGAGATCAACCCCTCGTTTTGAAAAAGGGCATATTTTTTAATTTGTCACCTTGATTTCATTGACATAATAGTATTTCAACAACATGAAACCTCTTATTCTTTCAGCAAAGAATAAGAGGATTTTTTTACTTCAATAGATCAAATCGTTTATAAGCGACCAATCTGCTTGACCAGTAAGAGTATGTCACATCAGAAATTTCAACTCCATCTGTTCCTGCATGGACAAATTTATTATTCCCAAGATAAATACCCATATGGGATATTCCTTCTTTATATGTGTTCTCAAAAAATACTAAATCTCCAGCTACTGGGGTCTTTACATGTGATGTATTTCCATAAAAATACCCTTCACTACTATCTCTTCCAATTTTCAACCCACTTTGATTAAAGGCATAGAAAATAAAGCCACTACAGTCAAGCCCCTCAGGAGTATTACCACCGTAAAGATAGGGTGTCCCTACCAACAAATTAGCTACCTCAATTGTTTTCTTATAGATAGCTTGTCCACCTAATGTTGGATCCTTTGTCGTTACCTTTGAAGGCGTTCCCGTATTTGAAGTCACATTATTATGTATTGTTTCACCCTCAGGGATGGATGCAACAGGAGACACCTTTAATACTTGTCCAATGTAAATAGCATCTGTTGTTAATTCGTTCCAATCCTTTAGCTCTTTTAATGTCACATTATATTGCTTAGCAATTTTGGATAATGTGTCACCTTTAACGACCGTGTAGGAAGTACTAATAGGCTTTGATGGTGTTACTGGTTTTGTTGTCGATGTCGATGGATTTGATGGTTTCACTTCTTGATTCGAAGGTTGCTTTGTAACCTCTAGTTTTTGGGCTACATAAATCGTATCCTTCGTTAGATTATTCCATGTTTTGATATCTTGTATCGTTACTTGATGGTTTTGGGCGATTTTAGATAGGGTATCCCCTTTTTGTACAGTATAAGTTGCTGCTTCTGCAGTCTGTAATGCGAAAAATGAAGTAGCGATAGTACTTAAAGCAAGGATTCTCCACTTTTTTGATTTTTGCATACCCAATTGCCTCCGTTCATGCTAAAATAATTCCTTGTGTGTCTATCATACTAGATATTTAATTGTTCAGAAATCGGAAATACTGACTATTTTTCAAACAATCTATCAAACTTATAGGAAATGACAGATTCCGACTATATTACAATAGTATTATAATTGCAAGATTAGACTTCATATGGTAACATACACTTCTGTATTTAAAATTTTTAGAAAGTTTTATTAATTTTAAAGGAGTTTTAAATTTTATGAAAAACATCATGCTTTTCATCAAAGAAAATTTAGCAGTAGGATTACTTCTATTTGCCTTGTTCTTAGGAGCTGGGAATATAATTTTTCCACCGTTATTAGGTCAACAGGCTGGAGAGCATATCCTAACAGCAATGATTGGATTTTTAATAACAGGTGTTGGTTTACCTTTACTTGCAATAGTAGCTGTAGCAAAAGCGGGTGGCGACTTGCAATTGCTCGCTAACCGTGTGAGCCCTACATTTGGCATTATTTTTACGTCCATTGTTTATTTAGCGATTGGACCATTTTTCGCTGTTCCACGGACAGGATCCGTATCGTATGAAATAGGGATTGTCCCTTTTCTTTCAGAAGGAGCAACAGATCATTGGGCACCGCTATTCATTACCTCTGTCTTATTTTTTGCTTTAATACTCTATTTAGCCATCAATCCTTCAAAGCTTGTAGATCGAGTAGGTAAAATACTAACACCAGCACTCTTGGCTGTTATTTTATTATTAGCAGTTAAAAGCTTTATTTCGCCAATGGGTGAAGCAGGCAATGCTGTTGGAAAATACACAGTAACCCCTTTTGCTGAAGGCTTTGTACAAGGTTATTTAACAATGGATGTACTAAGTGCGCTTGTTTTCGGTATCGTTATCTTACAAGCATTGCAGGGCATGGGTATGTACGATAGAAGAAAGCAGGTCAATACAACAGTATTTGCAGGCGTTGTAGCTGCTCTTGGTTTATCATTTGTTTACATCTCACTTGGCCATATTGGAAACACCAGTATTGATGCAATCGGCGCCTTAGATAATGGCGGAAATATTATTGCAAAATCAGCAGAAGCACTATTTGGCAGATTAGGAAACGTAATTCTATCTATTACTATTTTACTAGCCTGTATATCGACAGCGGTAGGTTTACTTACTGCAAATGCTCAATATTTTAACAAGTTATTCCCAAGAATCTCATATAAAACATTCCTAATTGTTTTCACTATTTTTAGTACAGCAATTACAAACGTTGGTCTTTCCACAATTATTAGTGCATCTCTGCCAGTTTTATTAATGATCTATCCATTGGCAATGGTGTTAATGGTATTATCACTTTTCGATAACTTCTTTAAAGGTGGACAAATTGTTTACATTCTAGCATTAATTCCAACATTTTTTGTTAGCTTGTATGATGGTTTCAAGGAAATGGATATAAAAATATCACTATACGAGAGAATCTTAAAAATTCTACCTTTGTATGAGCAAAATCTTGGATGGCTTGTACCCGCATTAATAGGTGCTTTTATTGGTTTAATAATTCATAAAATTCTTAAAAAATAGAATCTCTCTCCCGTACTACTAAAATGCCTCTTTCCTATTCGCGGTTATATGGAAATTCATGTATACTAATAGTATTAGAAAAGAGGTGTCCAATGAAAAAAATAGTGTGGTCTTTCATATTTATGCTAAGTTTTTTCATCATTCCATTTGCCAACACGCAAGCCGCTAGCAATGAACAACCGCTTGTCAAGGAAATCAAAGAAATTATTAAAGAAAATTATGTTGGTACGATTAAAGGTGATTTGCAAAACGCAAAAACAATTCCCGAAATGATTGATATGTTAGACCCTTATTCCACGTATTTTACGAAACAGGAATTTGAAGAATTTATGAATAGCATTAACCTAGCAACAATTGGTATTGGCGTTATCATTGAGGAACATGAGGATGGTATTCATATTTTACAGGTAATTGACAATAGTGGTGCTTCTGATGCTGGCGTTATCGCTGGTGACATCATTACTGAAATTAACGGTCAATCTATCGTAGGACGCTCTACCCAAGAAGCCTCATCCCTATTAGTTGGCGATGAAGGTACTAAGGTCGATATCACATTACAAAATGCAGATGGCAAGACTTCCACAAAATCTATTACAAGAAAAAAATTCACCCTACCGAATGTGGAATCGGAATTATTATTCGGAGATGTTGGTTATATTGCCATGTCTTCTTTCTCAGAGGACGGGGCTAAACTTGTAAAAGATGCACTTATTCAATTAAAGCAGCGTGGTGCAACTTCCTTTATTTTAGATTTACAAAACAATGGTGGTGGCTATGTAGAAACGGCCGAGGAAATTACGGGCCTTTTCTCAAATGCAAAAATCGCCTATTTACTTGAGGAAGCACATGCCTCTTATGAAGTTCGAGCAGTCCGCCAAAACGAAAAGTTTCCTGCTAATACACGTATTTTAGTTAATCGTTATAGTGCAAGTGCTTCTGAGATGTTAGCCGCTTCTTTACAAGATCAACAAGCTGTTATTTTGTATGGGGAAACAACCTATGGAAAAGGAGCTATGCAAGGCTTTTTTGAACTTCACGATGGTAGCTATTTAAAGCTAACTGTAGGGAAATTTACAGGTCCCTTAGGTCAAACAATAAATGAAGTAGGGGTCAAGCCAAACATCACGACAAAGACAGCACCTATTTTCCAGGCTCATTATGACGCACTAAAGGAACAATATAAGGATTACAAAGAGCTTACAGGCTTAAAAAATGTAGCAAATACTAAAACATTTACGGTGAAATTTTCACAAGCGCTCACATCTAAAATCGCTGATGGCAGTGTACAACTTGTTGCTTTAGGTGGTGATGAGGTACCGACCAACACTAAGGTTGATGGCCATTCATTACTTGTGACGCCATCCCAACCACTAAACAGCGGACAAGAATATATGCTTCTTGTACATCCATCTGTTCAGCAACAAACAGGCAGTAAGCTTCAAAAAGGTATATACTTGCATATTTCAGTGAAAAACTAAAAAATCCGCCTCATCTCTTTTTATAGATGAGGCGAATTTTTTTATGTATTTCCAGAATAATCTCTCAAAAAATATAAATGAATCACATCTTTTGCTAAATCAACTGGCTGTTTTTTTTGTTCAAACAAATGGGTGACTATTAACCGCTCTAAAGACCCCACAAAACTATCTACCATTATTAGACTATCAACTCTATAAGATTGTAATATATGCATACAATCATGTAGATTTATAAGATGAAGAAAATGCTCTGAAAGTTGAGATTTAACTAAATGTGACTGGGTCGATTCTAAAAAGCCTATTTTCGTTAAAGTTGGATTTTCGATTATGTAGATGAAGAGCAGCGTTATTTTTTGTTCTAATGCTCTTATAAAGCCTGCGAATCCCTTTTCAACTTGCTCTGATGATTTATTCATGATTTGATCAAATTCATACAAAAATCTTCTATTCAGATCGTTATAGAGAGAATCCTTACTTTCAAAATATAAATAAAAAGTAGGCTGTGTGACATTCGCTGCTTTTACAATATCACTTATTTTTGTCTCATGATAACCTTTCATAGAAAATAGCTCCATCGCTTTTTCAAGCAATAATTGTTTACTCCGTTCACCATTCGAATTAATCTTTCTACCTCTTGCCATGCTTTCCACCTTATCTTTATTTGTATAGATATATTCTTTGAGCAATATTACATATATGCCCTATTTTAAATACAAACTTCTTTGAATGTTCGCAAAATATCCGTGACACTGGATCAATTTCGCCTTGGCGTAATTGCGTCCGGATTTTGAATTGTGCGCGCACAATTCATTCCTTTGAAAATCCGTGACATCCGCCGGAGGCTTTATCTTCATTCAGTAGGTGTTTGGTCATCCACTGAAAAGGAAACAAAACCGCATTCATCTCACCACCTGAAGAGGTGGGTGTCTTCTGCTGAATGGAGATAAAATTAATTATAATACAGACCCTATTTTTTTACTATAAAACATTATGAATATGACAATTTTTTAGAACACTGATTAACAAATATAGAGGATAAGGTTTTTAATAAAGATCGAAACAAAAATGGGTATCCTAAATGAATTCTCGGATACCCATTACTTTATTGCTTTAAAAATTTTCTTTTTAATTTATCACTAAATTCTTTGACTTCCTTCACTCCAAATAATAAATAAGAGCCTACAACAACTGCGCTAAAAATAACTAGGCTTGCAATGAACGTTATATATCTGTTGTCAAATATTAAAAACTTACTTGAAAAATACAAAACAATTGTGATAATGATCATTGGCGGAACTGCTCTGAAAAATTGAAGCTCTTTGCTAAAAATACCCATTTTCAAATCATACTTATAGGCTGCATAAACAATCAGCATAATAAAGTTTGTTACTGAACTCACTAAAGTACCCCATGCAATTGCCTCTGCTCCATATTTATCGACAAGCAGCATAATAACGGCAATGTTAACAACGAATACATTTATTAAGCTGAAGATAACCGGTGCTATTGAGTCACCCTTTGCATAATAAAAGCGCGTTATATACATGTTTGCAGCTAAAAAATACATCGATAAACAGAAGATTGCCATTACTGGTGTAGTAATTGCAGTTGAAACTTCATCAAAATTACCACGCTGATAAACAACCTGTATAAGATTCTCTGCGTAAAAATATGAGTAGATTGTTACAGGATAAAGCAACAACAATAGATAATGTAAACCTTTGGAGTATAAGCTTTTAATAGAAGCATGGTCATTCTCTGCCTCTTTTTTACTCAAAATTGGAAAGATAACAGTCGTTACAGCTGTAATTAAAATTGCTTGCGGGAATTGCATAAGTCTTGAAGCATAGTTTACAGCAGCTACTGCCCCTTCAGATAACATCCCTGCAAAAACACGCTGTAATAATGCATAAAGTTGAATTGTAGCGCCACCGAGCATCATCGGTAAAATTATTACCCACAATTGCTTTGATGCCATATTACGTTCAAATGAAAAACCAACCTTATATGAACCCATTTTACGATAACCGACAATTAAGAAGTATATCATTATTATCGCACTTACTAATGCACTAATCCCATATCCCACTGCATCGATAGCTTCAATATTAGATAAAACTACAGCAATTAATAAAAAAACTGCATTATAAATTAAAATGGCAAAACTAGACAAATGGAATTTGTGATTTGCGTTTAGCAACCCACTATACCATGAGGATAATACGAGTAAGATTGACGAAGGCATCATCCAATAATACAGATTTTTAGCTAACTCTAAATCACTTTGACTTAATTTCCCATCTTCGTCTTTAGCTTGATTAAACATGTCCATAATCGGATTAGTAAATGCTAACATTACAATGGTCATTATGGAGACAGTTAACAATACAATTGTAAAGGACTGTTTAACAAATAGGGCACGGTCCGTTGTTTCCCGATTATAAATAGTGATAACAGCAGTAGTAAATGCACCACCTACGACTAGATATAAAAAATTTGGAATTGTATAAGCTGTAAAAATACTATCAGCAATATGGCTACTGCCATATTGATAACCAATAATTACTTCGCGTAAGAATCCAAAAACACGAGATACAATATTAATAATCGTAACTGCCCCGATTATTTTTAAGAAATTATTCATAAGTCATCCCCACCTTCAATGGCCGACTTATAAATCGCTATACAGCGAGCTGTTATATTTTTTTCATCGTGAATGTCTAAAACTTTCTCGACTGCTTCACGATTCATATATTGTTCTTTTGGCGTGTTCACGGCACGCAGCATCTCCTCAGATAAAACCATAGCATTTTCGGGCTCCACTAAATGCCCTGCGCCTTCCCCAAGCAAAGAGACAAGGCCACCTACATTTGATGCAATAACAGGTGTATCTGTTGCTAATGCCTCTAAAGCCACTAAACCAAATCCTTCTAAATGGGATGGTAATACAAAGACATCACTTGCTTGGAACCACTTCACTAGTTCTTGTTGTTTTAGTGGATCTACAAATTTGACGTCCTCACTAATTAATGGTTGCAGGGATTGGTAAAATGTCTGGTCTCTTCTAGAGCCTACAATCGTTAACTCTACAGGACGTGATACCTTTGTTTTAAGCATTTGGAAAGCCTGTAATAGCTCTTCCACACCTTTTTGTTTAATTACATTTCCAACAAATAAAAATCGGAAGGGCTCAGCAGCTAATTGTAATTCTGTACGCATAGCAGCTTGGCTTTCTTTGGTGAATACCTCTCGATTAACCCCCATGCTAACAACAGAAATTTTATTCTGTTCAATGCCAAAATCTTGTTCTATTTGTTGTGCTAGGACAGGACCCACTGCGATAACGTGCTCACTTTCACGCAAAATACTTGCTGTCCAATTGCGAATTCTTGCATTCTTTTTAGCCATACGTTCTATATCGCCACCATGGGCTGTGACAATAAACGGTATACCAAACATTTTCTTCAAAAGTAAAGACAGCATACCAGAAGGGAACACATAATGGGCGTGTGTAACATCAATGGATTTTCTATATTTAAAGCCCTTCATCAATGTTGAAAAACCCCATTTTGCATATTTCATAATAGTGTTTTTCTTGCCTGTTGCTGGGTTAGTATTCACAGATATTTCTACATCTAGCCCTGCTTTTTCAAGTGCTGTGACTTGGTTTTTCACAAAAATACCGAATGATAAATGATCAGATGTTGGATACATATTACTAATGACGAGTATTTTTTTCATAGACGTGTCACTGCCTTTTTCATTAATTCCTGACCATGCATGGCCTCTTTATGAATTTGTGTAGCAATTTGTTTCGTCTCTGCAATTGACTGCTTCCAATCGCTACTTAGTTTGCCAACCAATGTGGATAGGGCCTTCTCATCATCCTCTAAATCCTGCATTTGTAAGCAACGATCTGATGCGCCCACAAAGGACATAAAATCCTGAACTTTTGTATGGTAGGATATTGCGATAATTGGTGTTTCCGAATTCGTTGCCAAAATTAGGGAATGCAAACGTGTACCAATAACAATATCCTGCTCCTCAGTTACTTCAAGTAATCGCTCTGGCACCAAATTTTCCTCAATAATTTCTGTATATGCACGTTGCTGCATTTTTTTCTGAATATCCTTAGTCACAGTAACGTCCTGCGGAAACTTCGTAGCAAAAAAAGTAATTTGGATATTGTGCTCAGAAATTACATGATCTAAATTTTTTGCCATGCTTGTCACGTATGCATCGTATTTTTCAACATTTCCTTCTGGCCAATAATTTGCATTATAGTAAGGAACCGCTGACACCCCTATTTTAACCGGTTTTTCAGCGTAATTATGGCGATCCCCTTTCAATGTAAAGGCAGGATCACCAATAATTTCTATCGGCTTTTTTACGCCAATACTATGCAATAGCTTTTTAGACTGAGGATCCCTTACAGAAATACTTGCTGCATAACGACACATAGCCCGTATGCTAATCTTTCCAGAAAATGTATCCAGCGGTCCAGCACCACATCCGTAAATAATGTAGGGAATATTACTTTGTTTGGCCATCATTGCATATGCTCCATACAGGTGAGCCTCACGTTTATAGAAATCCATTAAAATACCACCTCCACCAATGATGAGGAGGTCAAATTTTGATACGTATGGTTTATTATTTTTATAAGTATGGATAAACGTTTTAAATAAGTTACTCTTTCTGTAATACAATGGATAGCTATGTACCCCATAACGCTCGGATGTTTGTTGTGTGTTATTACTAAAAACGGTAATGTCATCACTAGTTACCGAAAATGTTTGTTTTACTTGTTGAAGAATGCCGTATAATATTGATTCATCACCATTATTATCATTGCCGTAATTCCCCACAATGCCTATTTTCATTAAAAAACATCCTTTTACTTTTTAATACTGAGATTATACCACAATTGTTCATCATCGTTCTTTTTAAAAATAGTAAAAAAAAGAGGAGCTTTATACTAGTTGATTCATCCCTTTAATGTGAGGTTAATATGCAGGTGAAGAATCTACTAGTCTTTATAAACAAAAATAGCAAACTAGATATAGTGACTAGTTTGCTATTTTTTACATACAATGCTCTTCTTTAAAGACTATTTCCCTGGCTGAATGGCTCTATATAGGAATAAACCGAAGTGAGCGCGACTAATAGATTCATTTGGCTTGTACGTATTATCGTTATAGCCAGTTGTAATTTTATTTGCCGCTAATTGTTGAACATATGAGTAAGCCCAATGATTCTTCGGTACATCTTTAAAGTTAATGCTGCTTGTCCCATTTAATTTATAAGCTAATGCTACTACTTTTGCCATTTGTGCACGAGTCAAGGTACCATTTGGATCAAAGGTATTGTCACCTTTTCCACTCATAATACCTGCCTCTACAACTGCTGCAATCTGTTTATAGTATACGTGATTCGCAGGGATATCTTTCAATCCTGGATTTTTTATATTTGACGTATTTAAACCAAGTGCTCGGCTAATAATGACTGCCGCATGTGCTCTTGTCAGTTTATCATTCGGTCTAAATGTGCCATCTGCTTGCCCTGTAATAATTTTATTCTTCGTTAAATATTCGATTTCCTTATAGTACACATAATTATTTGGAATATCTTTAAACAAAGCAGCTTTTGCTACAGTTACCGTAGCCGCTTCACTTTTTGCTCCTAACGTAGCCACTATCTTACCAGTAGCACCTGGATTTTTAGCTGTAAACTTACCATCACTAGTAATGGTACCGATATCTCCTTCTACAGACCATTTTACCTGTGATGCATTGTAAACTAGAGGTTTACCCTCGTCATCCTTTGCATCCATAGTAAATTTGACAGTTTCGCCAGCGCTCACTGTTTTTGATTTCGGTGCAACGTTCATTGTTGCTGCAGCATCTACTACCTTCACTTGGAATGATTCAACAGGCGAGCCATCGTGGTTGATGAAAATACGATCATTGCCAGCTGTCGTTGAAGTATAGTTCAAGCCGTTAACTTTTAAAGTATTATTCTCAGATGTTAGCGATACATGACCGTCTAATGGTAGTGTATTATAGTTTTCATCTAAAATATATTGCACTGCTATACTAGACGAAGCACCCGCTAAAAGAGTTGCATAGCTTGTACTATTCGTATATTTTATATATTTTCCTTCGCCAGTTGGTGCCGTACTTACAGCTTGTAATGTTGCGGACACAAGACGCTGTGTATTACCCGAATTAGAAGGTAAGTTTGCTAATACTACATTATTGCTACCGTAGTTGCGAATACCCATTGTTGTTGAGCCGCCACCATCTAAGTTGATCGCTTGATCTACACCAAGAGATACTAAATAGTTCGCAAGTTGAACCAAATTCATACCTTTACTATGCTTTTGACCTCCATCAACTGTAATAAAGTGTACTGTTTTTCCATTATTACTTGTTGCTACTACAGTGCGAGGTACAACTGCTTTTGCACGACTACTAGATGTGCTCATCATAATGTAAGGCTTATTATCCTTTACTAAATATGGGCCACTTGCCAAGATAAACTGTGCATCCTGCCAAAGCTTATCAATAGAGAAGTTAACACTCAGCTCATCTCCAATTGCTATTTGGCTTAGCTTCTTGTGCCAATCTCCACCTTGTAAAGATACAACGAATCCTGTTGAAGGAATGGATACCTTTTCCTTTGATCCGTAAGGTGTAATTTTAGTCACCTTTCCAGTTAACGTTTGTCCAAATTTATTTTCAGTAATTGGTTCACCCGTATCTACGACGATTTCAAAACCATATTCATTTGTATCTGTTGTTTTACTATAAAATTGTGGCGTATAAATAATTGATTCATAGATATTTCGTTCACGATTCATACCTGACATTTCATAATTTGTACCGTTATGAGAAAGCGTGACATCAAAGTCAAAATAATCAATAACACCGCGCCCATCTGCTGCCATCCCAAATGCAGTAGGTACATTCATATATTGATCAGAGCCATTTGACACAGCCCCGCCATTTAAAATCACATTATTTTTTGCTAATAAAAATAATGGGTAGCCTTCAGACATATTAAAAAAGCTTGCATTAATAGCCCCCACTACACGATTGCCTTCACGTGAAAGACGATTAGCATTTGCTGTTGTCGATTCTTTTCCATTGACTGCTGCAGGCATACCTAATTGTACTTCTGTTGTTGGATCACCTACATTAATTGCAATATGATTAATGGAATTTGTATAGGTATTGCTGTATGTATATTGTTTATACTGCACACCTTTCGAGAGCGGATAATCCTTTTTGACCGTTTGAGATGCATAAGCATTTAACGGGGTCATCACCATTGACAATAACACAACTAAAACTAGTAAATTTTTTGCTATTCTTTTCATTTTTTGCGCTCCCAAATAATTTAGAGCCCTCACTCTCCCCTCACATATTTTACTTCTATAACATTATCAAAAATATGCCAAAATAGCTATGGAACATTTATGCTATTTTCCAGTTTCATTTAATTGTAAAGAAAACTGTTTATATAGTCTCATTTTACGATTTTTCTAACATTTGACCCTTATCGCGACACTAGAACTTTGTTAAAATGATGTAGAAGTTTAGGAGGGTAAAAATATGAAAAAACTATCAATCATAGCATTGCTCATGACTGTAGTTGGCTTGCTTTTTATGCAGCCACAGCTAGCATCAGCCGATGAACTTTCAGGGCATTCCCATGAACCGGGTCTTCGTTATTTAATTTCCAAAAATGCATTAGTATTAGATGCCAAAGGAAGCTACCGTCCAAATGCCAATGTAACACGTGGCGAATTCGCTTCTTATTTAGCAAAGTCTATGGAGCTTAAAGAAGCAAACAACATCGTATTTACTGATGTCCCAAGTACATATTTGTATGCGACAGATATTCAGCTCGCTGCCACGGCTGGAATTATTACAGGCTACAAAGATGGCTCATTTAAACCGAATGCAGCTATTTCAAGACAGCATATGGCGATAATGCTGGAAAGAGCAATAAACTTTTTAGAAATTCCAAAAGGTACTTCTTCTATTACCTTTAAGGATAACGCAGCAATCATTAAAGAATATCGCCAGGCAGTAGCTATTGGTGCTCAATTAGAAATCATTAGAGGATCAGATGGTTACTTTATGCCAGAAAAAAATGCAACAATCGGTCAAGCGGCTACATTTATCCATCGATTAATGACACTTGCTGATGCAAATACTGGTAAAGAAGATGGTGGAAATTCAAACCCTGGTGACCCTAACAATGGTGATCCAAACGGTGGTACTCCAAGCCCAGGCGAATCAAATACCTCTAAATTTGCTGTGAAGGAAATCTCCAATGGCACATTGGTTGGTAATCAAGAATTTACTACCTTTAATGCTGCCGAGAAGGCTATAACAAACAATACGCAGGTAATTGTTCAAAATAATAAAATTATGAAAATGTCCTCTGGCTATGTTGTGACAAATAATTATGTTGTCTTAAACTCAGAAACAATTAAGGATCAAATTGGGGTTGCTGGGGATACTGAAATGGAATACCTTAGCAGTGATGCTACACAGGTGAAGGTTCGACTAGCAGGACAAGTAGGCTATTTAAAGCACGCAGATGTGACATTAATCCCATTTTCAATGAGTAAAGGTCGTTCTTACTATTCAAATGAAAATGGTGAAATTAAGCACACGCTTTACGATTACAAAACTAATAAGTATTCATCTAGCTATGTCTTCGGAAAAGCGCCTTCTTTTATGAAGTCAGGCGAAAAATACTATAGCTGGGATGGTATCTTTTTCACAAATGGAAATGGCTCCTCTAAGGGTGAGGCCTATAATTACTATCAATTTTTACCGGCTCGCGCTAAAACACAATATACAGCAGAGGAACTTGATGCGTATATTATGAACAAACTAGCGGAAGTGGAAAGCACAGGGATTACTCTCTATAAAGATGCTACAACGAAAAGTAAGCTTATTGGCTTAGGGCAAACATTAAAAGAGGTAGAAGAGATTTCACAAATTAATGCGCTGCTTATTTTATCACTTGCTCAGCATGAAAGTGCTTATGGTATGAGTAAGAACGCCCAAAACTTAAATAATTTATTTGGTTTATATGAATATGATACAAACCCACTAAACAAAAAATTTGATAGTGTTGCTGCAAATATCAGTGAGCTTGTTGAAAAATTCCTTCAGCCAAACTACATTACTCCAGGGGGGTCTCCTGGAAGAAACTATGCTAATGGTGCAGTCGTTGGTTCAAAGGCTGTTGGCTTTAATGTAAAATATGCTTCTGATCCATTCTGGGGAGCGAAAATTGCAGGTCATTATTACCGTGCTGAAAAGGCTTTAGGCTTTAAGGATGCCAAAAATCCATATATAGTTGGTATCACAACGACTACTGGTTTAAATGTTCGTACAGATGCATCGACAAGCAATAGCCCACTATTCACTTATGCAAGAAGTGGTATGCCTGTTATCATTACAAGCTCTGCTACAAATGGCTGGTATGAAGTCCTTTCTGATAAGCTTCATTCAGGAACAGCTTTTATAAGTAAAGACTACGTACAAGTGATTAACACTGTAAAATAAAAGAAAAGTCGTCCTTCATGCAAGGGCGACTTTTGTTTTGTTGAAAAACTATTATATCGATGACATATAGTACTCTGTGGCAAAACGAAGCACACCACAGATAAGCTTATGAATATAATAACTATTGGGCTCTGAAGATTGTTAGTCTATTTAGCACAAGTAGCCTTCTATCTAGCACAATTACGAGTCAATCATGCACTTTTCCTCATCAATTCAGCAACCCTCCCTCAAAAACAAAGATTTCCAAATGTATTCGACCCAAAACTTTTGAATAAAACCCCTTTATTCATAAAGATTAAATGGTATAATTTTCCATAAACCTCAAAAATATTGCTTGGGTAATAATTTCTATAAAAAAAGATGCCTCAAAAAATTTGAGACACCTTTAGATGTTAATAGCGAAGTTTTTTGTTTTCCGTTTTTATAATCGCTGAGGCTAATATCACAAAGCCAAGCATTAAAATAAAGATTAAATCTAGTAAGCCTGTGTGCATTGATACTGTAAATAAAGTAATAACAAAAGCATAGGCTACTGAGTGGAAGCTACGGATACCACCTTGCTTCACTTTATTATAAATAAGTGAAATTAGTACCCCATAGAAGAAGAAGCCAATTGCCACAAGCAAATAACCACCATCTAAGAATAATTGGCCGATAAATGTCGGTGTAGTTGTTCTTGTTGGACGTGTGATATATTTACCTTCCTCAACACTTAAGGAGTTGACAACCTCGGTTACTCGCATACGTGGTGACACTTGCTCACCCGGTAAAATCGTACTGAAGATACCCCCATGAATTTCTCCATTTAGGTAACCTTCCTCCTGTGTATACTCCATAATTTTACTTAAAACAATATGACCAGTCACACTCTCACCATTTAATGAACGAATCCATTTAGGTGTTAAATTAACTTTTTGCTCTACAGTTAACAGCTTTTCTTTTTCTGATTCGGTTAATTCTACATCTGGCTGTTCACGACTATTAAATTCCTTCGTTGTATCCTCAGTTAAAACACGCAGGAAGCCGAACATTGAAAATGCTACACCAATCACTAACAATGCAGTCAGGAACCATGTCAGTTTCACACGCTTTACAACATAGTGGAAAATAATAATACCTGTAAATAACATGATAATAAGTGGTGTACGATATCCCATTAATAAGAATAAGAACATAACACCAGCGTAAATGGAACCATATATCAAGACTTTCTTCCATGACATGTGCTTTTCTAATATCATTTTATAGGATAATAGCAATAACACACCAAACCATAATAATTGGGCAAAGAAGTTTAACTTTGGATTGAGGTTACGTCGGTTGGATTCATCAGCAATCCCTAATCCTCCACCAAAAATCATTAAAAAGTATGACGCTAGACCAAGTAATGTTAAAAATACAATGAAATGAACAACATACTTCCCAAAGAAGGATAAACCAAATGATGGGATTGTCCACTGCAATTTATCAATAATAAAGACTCCAATATAATAGCAAGCAATCGCTAAAAGTACCGCTGGCCAAATTGACACACGTACATTAAATAGTTCAAATCGATGGAAATCAAAAAGACTTGTAAAGAAATAGAGTACTAATATAAAAGGTAAAAAGAAGTACGGTGAAAACGTATCAATCTTGTTGACCTTTTCAAAAGTTTGTTTCAGTTTATTCATAAATGTCATACATCTCAGTAGATGTGATTGCCCTCCTCTATCGTGAATCATCGTTGTGTAATTCTTTCATTTTCTATACAAAACAAAGGTTATTATATCATAAATACAGGTAGACTTATAGAAAGGAATGAATGTATTTTATATGAAATTATTCGATCATTTCTCTATTTGTCCAAATGGGAATTAGAAACCATTTTATAATATATCCATACTTTCTTTAATTTAAAAATAGCAGATGAAAATTTTAGAAAAGAGCCAAATATTAATGATTCATCCATTATTTAGATGTATGATGAGTAATAGTCATGCACGTTGATGTAATATACAAATAAAGGATGTGGATTTAATGAAGAAATTATGCGTTTCATTTTTCTTACTTTGTACTTTTATAGTGATTGCTTCCTTATCACCTACGGAAGCAAAAGCAGCACAAAAAATCGGTGTTGTTTTTTCAGAAAGCAGTGAAAAATATGCGAATACAACACACCCAGGTGGTACATATAAAGGACAAGCTGTTTCACCCAAGGTAGATTATAGCTCTACTTATAATAAAGAATTAAAGGCTTTTCTCCTCTATCAGCAACAGGGCTTTCAAGTAGAAAAAATTTATGAGAAGGACCTAAATAATCTAGAAAATTTAAGTCAATATGACGCAATCGTCTTCGCTTATACAGTTATGATGAATCATCAGCAACGTGAAAATGTAAAAATGTACATAAGAAATGGTGGCGGTGCCATCTTTGCATTCCAAACAGCACGGAACGAATCTACTAAATTTCCTAAGCCAGGTCAAATGGATCTTTCTCCTTTAATTTATGATGTAAATTCATGGGTTATGGAGTGGGATAATTTAACGGAGGTCTTCCATTCACGTTTTATTGACGATATTATGCTTGGAAATTCAACAATAAGTAATGTTAATACCGTTCATCCCATTATTCAACATACAACAAAAGAGCTTGGCAAAAGTAAGATTAGTCTTACAAAAACAGATCAAGATTGGGTGGAAATCATAAAACCTTGGCAAGGTGGGTCAGCAACACCTATATTATATTTCTCAGATTATAATAGTACAGATAAACCAAAGACTATGAAAAAAAATGAATTTGGTGCAGCACATGCTATCGAATATGGTAAAGGCCGAGTCGTTCAAATTGGCTTTAAAATCTATGATTATATTGATATAGATACTAAAGCAGATTGGCAGGATAATGAAAATGGGGCTGCCTATTCAACAACACATGGCGACAAAGATGCCCAAGTATTTATGAAGCATGCTTTAAATTGGGTATCCGAAAATCACAATGGTTTTGTTCCACGTCGTTATAATCTGTCACTATACTCTGATAGTGTTCAAGGTTATGTAGCTCCGTCCGGAAAGTTTGTTTTCTACTCTACTGTCACGATTAAAAATAATGGCAATGTGCCAGCACGCGGTACCTTGCAAGTAGAGATTTTAGATGCAAACGATAAAGTCGTAGGCAAAGGGCATGAACGCTACATACCCGGGCTAGCTGCAGATGCTACAACAAATAATGCTGATCAAAAAGACATCAGTTCTCACACAGAAAAATATCAAATTTTTATGCCTGGTAATTTAGCTGCTGGAACATATACAATACGTACATCCTTTATAGAAGGGCGTGATGATCGTAAAAATGCTGATGAAAAATATGCTACGATTGCAGAAATTAAAACGCTCACACGCGCAAAAGGTTCCAATAAAGCAACAATTGCGGCTGCACCATTCTTCCAAGATGTAGCCAAATCGAATGGAGCCTACTATGATATTAAAAATTTACAAGCATTAGGAATTGTCAAAGGAAGTAATGGGAAATTTAATCCACAGGGTACTTTGACACGCTTACAGGCAACAGAAATGATACTACGAGCACTAAATATTCCTACTTCAAGCTCAGCTGCATTAAATGCCCAAGATAGTAAAGCAGGTGATTATGGCTATGCCGTATTAGCAACAGGCGCACGCTATGGCATTATTACTTTAGAGGATGGCAAAATAAATGCTCATCAGCCAATGACTCGAGCTGCTATGGCAAGAGCACTTGTTAACGGCTTCAAGTTGCAGGGAATTGTAGAAATCACCTTTTCAGATGTACCTAATGCTCACGCCTATTTTAAAGAGATACAAGCACTTTATGCACTCGGCATCACAACGGGCTATGCGGATCACACATTTAAACCAAATGGTACTGTGACACGTCAAAACTTTGCTCAATTCATCAATAGAACACTTCATGCAAATTCGAAATAAAATAGGATAAGTAAGTCTTTTTAATAAAACGAATAAAAGCTACAACGTTTATCTAGCACGTTGTAGCTCTTTTTCTCATTGTTTTGAGTAATATTCCACAATACCCTTGTAGATAGATTCAGCAAATAGCTCAACATAATGATCATCTGTCAATTTAGCGCGATCTTCACTATTTGTTAGGAAGCCTAGTTCAACTAGAATAGCTGGAATAATTGTGTTGCGAATTACATAGAATTGTTCATTTTTGACGCCTCGGTTCCTCATCTTTAAATCATTAACAATTTGATTGTTCACAAATGTCGCAAGATCAATACTCTCTTGCTTATCCCCTGATGTCATCGCATAAAATGTTTCAGTGCCATTTGCAGTAGTATTATTTAAAACAGAGTTCGCATGGATGCTGATAAAAATTTCACCATAGTTCACATTTGTAAAATCTACTCGGTCTGGTAATGTAGGATACACATCATCAGTACGTGTCATTAAAACATTGGCCCCTGTTGCAGCTAATTTTCGCTCCACCAATTTACTAACCTTTAACACAACATCTTTTTCATAAATGGTACCAAAAGTATTCCCTGAATCCGTACCACCATGTCCTGGATCAATAATGATGACTCGATCTTTTAAGGGATGATCGCTTTGATTTAATAGCTTTATATAGGATTTATGAATATATCCTTCTTGCCCTTTATAAGTAACCTGTGCCCAATAACCATTAATCCTATTTACTTGAACATATTCGCCCTTTCTCAGCTTACTTACAACCGTAGAAGTAGCGTTTGCTTCTTTACGGATATTTAAATTATCCACTGTTACGCGGCCTAATAGGTCACCTGAAACGGATGGTGGTGTTGGATTTGGATTAGAAGGGTTTTCTACTACAGCATCCTCTGTACTATTCACCACAATATAGCCAGGTAAATCATTTACTACAGTTAAATAGTAGCCATCTACCGTCTTATAAACTGGCAATGTCACTTTACTATTTACAGTCGAAATTACCTTCGAAGAAGTTGTTGGTTTTACATAAAGATTTATATTTTGTGTTGTAGTAACCTGCTTTTGAACATTTCCTAATGCATTACCATCTGCATCTAAAAATTGTGCATATGTTTTATAAATATAAGCAAAGGACCCTTTATTTGAAACCTTTAACCAGTCTCCTTCAACTGCATGGACTGCTAGTATACTACCTTTATGGACTATACCTATAATATTAGCAGCAGATGAAGTGTCTTTAGATTTACGAATATTTAATCCATCGGTTGTTGCAGCAACTAATCCAATAACCTGTGATGTATCAGGAGCAGCCACACCTTTTACAGGTACATCTAAGCGATACTTTTCATTTTTCGCTCGCGCTACAAATAGCGCAAATTGTTTACGTGTCACCTGTTCGTCTGGATTATATTTTTTATTATTCCCCTTTGTGACTCCGTTATAATAAATCGTATTCACATATGTAACGTATGGATGGTTAATACTAACGTCCATAAAAGGAGAATCGCTATTTTCATACTCACTTGTATCAAGCTTAAACGCCTTCGTTAATACATAACTCATTTCATCACGAGTTAAAGGTTTATTCGGTAAAAATTGTCCTTTTGTATTTGTTTTAAAAAAGCCGAGCTGTACAGCACGCTCTACATAGCCTGAAAGCTCCGAGCCAGCTTTTACATCTGAGAAGCTTGATGTATGAACAACTAGCGGTTTGTTGCCTGAAGCTACAACAACCATTTTTGCCGCTTGTCCACGCGTTACGTTATTATTAGGTTTATAATACATTTTACCTTTTTCCGTATATCCTTTAATGACACCTAAATTCACTAAATAATTAATCTCTTCAAATGCTTCATCTTGTTTCGGAATATCTACAAAAACACCACTTGCTTGTGCACTATGTACAGTAAACATAGAAATAAATAAGATGCATAGTATAAAACTAATCCTTTTGAGATACAATTTCTTAATTCTTCCCTTCTGTTTTACTGTTCATTCTAGTAAAAATCATAAATCTTGTTGTGCTATCGTATTTATAAAAAAGTACGATAGCACGACTATTGTTATTTTTCTTTAAAACGTTTTCCTTTATTTAAACTTGTTTAGTCTTTTATTTCCAACAGCATCGGCCCTTCTTCTTCAAATTTCTTTCGCTGCTCTTCTGTAAAAATGACTTCTCGATTATTCAGTTCTTTTAATTCTTGCTCTATTTTCTTTTCATGTCGCTCAGTTTCCTTCATCCAGCTGTCATAGCCCACCTGAAGAAGTTCTTTATTATGTCTAGAGAAAATGATTTGCACAGCCTCACCTTTATCAGACCTTACACGGAAGAAAATATCCGCATTTTTACCCCCTTGCTTATCTTCTGAATACCCTTGTCCGCTATACTCAACAGATGTTATTTTACCAGATAATAATTGATATTTTTCTACTGCCTCTTTCGCTAAAATTTGAAATTCCTCATTATTCTTCAATAGACTCATATCCATGCCTGCATGAATTTTTGCCTTATGGTAAACCCACTTTGCTATTAAATGATTTTCTCCTGTTACTGCATCTAATTGAAAAGCATATGACAGCATATCATTAATTTTTACATTTGCTTCCCATGTAGCACGTTGCAGTGTCTCATTGTTTACTGGATTATACGTCATTTCTACCGTTTTACCATTCAAATCAAGTTTGAAAACCTTCCACAGATTTTGGCTCGCAAGCTCTGCTGCCTCTTCCATCTTCATGTCGTTTACAGTCGGTTTGTCTTCTCCAACGAACTTTACTTTATAATCTTTTTTTACATAATCCTGTGGTACGCTTTTACTTCCGATTTCCGCATAAGAAACATTGTAGCTAGTAGGAACCATCTGCGTTTTACCAATTTCCGCCGCCTTAATTGTTTGATTAATGCCACTAAACACCATTGTAGTCACAGCTATTGCTCCTACAGATCCAAGTACAAGCTTCTTCATTTCATTTTTTTTTGCCATTTTCATGTCATTCATTCTCCTTCTCATTTGTATGGTGTGATCACAGTTATGAGTATATAAACAGAGGGTTATCAAACTATCATGAACTTATTATTAACTTGTAAAAATTAATTTAGCTGTTGTTCCTTTACCAATTTCCGATGAAAAGTTTAGCTCTGCTTCATGATTAACCGCAATTTGCTTGCAGAGGGTTAAACCTAATCCTGCACCTCCAGCAGAGCGACTTCGAGAAGAATCTACCCGGTAAAATGCCTCTGTTATATGATTAAGATGTTCCTTGGACATTCCTTTTCCATTATCTTGAACAACAATTACCTTATGTTCATTCTCTATATAGGCATTTAGTGTAATCAATCCACCTGAACTACAAGCTTTAAGCGCATTATCGATTAAATTAACTAGCAGAATATGCATGAGATCTGCGTCACAAAACAGTGTATTAAAATAATACTCATAGGAAATCTCGATTTGTTTTTTCTTTGCTTTCATAGATAAAGATTGCTCAACATCATGAATTAGCTCACTCATTTCAACTTTTTTCCGTTCACTTACGCTTGTGCGAAGAGTTGCCATCTCCAGTAATCGATTAGCAATATTTTGCAGTCTACGGCATTCAGACATTATATAATTTGTTGCAAAAATTCTATCCTCTTCAGTACGAACGATCTTCTGAATATATTCCGCATAGCCATAAATCGATGTTAAGGGTGTCCTAAGTTCGTGAGCTAAGTTATCTACAAACTGTTGCTTCTGTTCCGCTGCAATAGCAAGCTGTTGCATCTGACTTTGTATTTCTTCAGCCATATGATTGAAACTTTGTGCCATTTCCGCGAGTTCATCATCTCCGTTAACCTCAATCCGTTTTCCATATTGCCCGTTTGCAATACTTTTAGAAGTAGACGAAATAAGCTGCAATGGCTTAAACACACGATTTAGTACAAATAATAAAGAAACTGCTAGGAATCCACAGATTAGCATCCCAATTAAAAACAGCGTAACTGTCATTTTGTTCCATGAAGAAATAACATCAGATACATTATAATAATAGGCAAGTGTATAGGAATTATATGGTGCTGGCAAAGTGCCTACCACTCTGATGTACTCCTTATCTGCAAGCTTTTCAATCGAAACAAGCCTTTCACTTGTTTGAATATTTTTAGGGATTTCAGGTAGTTCATATAACTCTTCTATTAAGTCTGCATAAAGTTGCTTGTTCTCCTTTGAAATAGTCAATATCACTTTTTGTTTGCTATAAAAATTAAAATAAGAGTGATACAGAGATTCCACTCCATTATCGATAGAAAGACCTCTATTTTCTAATGCATTTAAATCCTTTGCATATGACGATGCGATAAAATAATGCTCTCTTAAACTGCGATCTTTAGAACTTTCCAGATTGCTTATAAGCGTCATTGCTGAAATGAGTATAATTCCACTGTAAAAAAATAAGAGAAATAGCATAAGTGTGAATAAAAAAGTCTTTATTTTCATATTTTACACTTCCAAACGGTATCCCATTTTATAGACAGTTTTAATTCTAGATTCTAGTTTTAGTTTCTTTCTTAGCTTTTGAATATGAACATCTACTGTTCTTGTATCTCCCATATAATCATAGCCCCAAGCAAGCTCAAGCAACTTGTCTCGTGATAATGCAATATTACGATTATTTACCAATACCTCCAGCAAATCGAACTCCCTCGGCGTACATTCAACTAGATTTTTATGAAGGAATACTTGTCTGCTTTTAAAATCGATTTCCACACCATCTAATTCAAAATTTCTTTTTTCTTTGTTCGTGCGTCTTAATAATGCTTCGACTCGCGCCAACAGCTCCAGCATCTCAAATGGCTTCACAAGATAATCGTCTGCTCCGAGAGTCAGCCCCTTTACCTTATCTGACAAACTACTTCGAGCTGTCAAAAAAATAGTAGGCGTTCCCTGAATCTGTTGAAATACTTCAAATCCATCAATCTCTGGAAGCATAATATCCAACAATACAAGATCTATTTCTTGCTGTGCAAACTCATCCATCGCCTCCATTCCATCAAAAGCAGAAATACATCTATGTCCAACTGATTGAAGATTTCTTTTGATTAGCTCATTGATTGGAATTTCATCTTCAACAATTAAAATAGTTGCCACCCGAATCACCTCATCATTAGCTTAGCATTTCTATGTAATAGAGTTGTAAAATCCTTAAAATAACGAGATACAGTCATACGTTAAAACACTTCAGAGGACATATCCAAAACAAGAAAACTGTAATCCATACAGAACTATGCACCAAACTATCTTTAATCGTGGGAACCCTTCAATATCAACTAAATTTGAGGAGGTGCCTTTTTAGAACCCTTAATACTTAAAGGATTAAGTTATGAAATTAACTCGTATAATGCAAAGTTCATATCAAATAATCTGCTTTATTAACATCACTACATTTATAATAGCTAGAAGTTTTTTTATTATTATAGGAAAATTTTCTTATCGGAATTCTCAAAATCTCTGAAATCAAAAGAGCTACATCGTCCGTAAACAATGTAGCCCTCTATAATTATTGTTTTGAGTAATATTCCACAATACCCTTGTAGATAGATTCAGCAAATAGCTCAACATATTGATCATCTGTCAATTTAGCGCGATCTTCACTATTTGATAGGAAGCCTAACTCGACAAGAATAGCTGGAATATTCGTTTTAGCAATTACAATATATTTCATTTCTCTGACCCTACGATCTTTCATATTTACATTTTTAACAATTTGATTGTTTACAAATGTCGCAAGATCAATGTCTTCCTCATACACATCACCTGGAGTCTTAGCGTAGTAGGTTTCAGTACCTTGTGCAGCAGTATTATCTGCGTAATTAGCATGGATACTTACGAAGATCTCACCATAATTAGTATGCGTAAAGTCAACTCGACCTTCTCTTGTAGGATATGTATCCCCTGTACGAGTCATTAGAACATTCGCACCTGCTGCCTCAAGCTTTTGCGTAACAAGAGTGCTGACCTTTAATACAACATTTTTTTCTGCAATAGTACCAACTACAGTTCCAGGGTCATTGCCACCATGACCTGGATCAATTATGATAATTCGATCTTTTAATGGATTACCATTTTGATTTAATAGCTTTATATAGGATTTATGGACATACCCATTTTGACCTTTATAGGTTACCTGTGCCCAATAACCATTTACACTATTTACTTGAACATATTCACCCTTTTTCACCTTATCTACGATTGTAGAAGTAGAGTTTGCCTCTTTTCGGATATTTAAATTATCCACCGTTACTCGACCTAATATATCACCTGAAACTGATGGTGGGGTCGGATCGGGTGTTGGTGTAGGATCGGGTGTTGGCTTTGGATCTGGTATAGAAGGCTTTTCTACTACAACATCCTCTGTACTATCTGCTACGATATAGCCTGGTAAACCGTTTACTACAGTTAAGTAGTAGCCGCTTACAGTGTTATAAACAGGTAATTTCACTTTACTATTAATAGTTGAAATAACGTTTGAAGTAGATGTTGGTTCTAGGTAAAGATTTATATTTTGTGTCGTAGTAACCTGTTTTTTAGCATTTCCTAATGTTTTGCCATCCATATCTAAAAACTGAGCATATGTTTTATAAACATAAGCATAGCCACCATTAGATGAAACTTTTAACCAGTCCCCTTCTATTGCATAGACTGCTAATTTACTACCTTTATTCACTTTCCCAACAATATTATCTATAGTTGAAGAATCTTTTGACTTACGAATATTTAAGCCATCAGTTGTAACTTGGATAGTCCCTATAATTGCTGAATTATCAGGAACAACTACTTCTTTTATCGGCAAATCTAAACGATACTTATCATTTTTGGCACGCGCTACAAATAACGCAAACTGTGCACGCGATACCTGGTCATTCGGATTATATTTTTGACCGCTTCCCTTCGTAATACCATTATAATAAATAGTATTAATATATTGATTGTAAGGGTGAGTTGTTTTTACATCAACAAAAGGAGAATCAATTTTTTCATATTGACTTGTATCAAGCTTAAATGCCTTTGATAATACATAACTCATTTCATCACGAGTTAGGGGTTTATTTGGTGAGAATCGATCCTTCGTATTTGTTGCGAAGTAACCTAGCTGTATAGCACGTTCCACATAACCCGAAAGCTCCGTACCAACAGTTACATCAGAAAAGCTCGATTTTTTTACAGTTAGTGGTTTATTGCCTGATGCAATTACAACCATTTTGGCAACTTGTCCACGAGTTACCTTATTATTAGGTTTATAATAGGTTTTTCCTTTCTCTGTATACCCTTTGATAACACCTAATTTAATTAAATAATTAATTTCTTCATAAGCCTCATGCTTTGAAGAAATATCCTCAAAATTGCTGCTAGCACTTACACTATGTATGGTAAAAAAGGTTGATATTAATAAAATACATAACATAAGACTAATTTTTTTAAAATACAATCCATATTCCCTCCTTTTTATTTGCCTCGTTCATTTTCCGAACTATGGATTTAGTAAAAACAAAGAGTTTTAAACCTCCTTTTATTAGAACGATATATCTCTACCTTTTGTTACATAATTTCGTAATTTTAACAAAATTTATTTCTAATTATATAAGAAAAAACTACATTGTTCTACTTTTGAACAATGTAGTTTCATAGTGTTGAAAAACTAAATGGTCAAGGGACTCTTTGTGAATATTTAGTCAAAATGGAGGTGATTTCCGTTCCAGGCTACTCGCTTTCCTGCGGGCGAGCGACGAGCCGCTTCCTGCGCTGACGCTCCGTGCAGGGTCTCGTCTGTCTCGCTATCCCACGGGAGTCGAGTAGCCTTACACTCCAATCTGCAATAGTGTAGAACTTTAAATATTTTCTTCCTTCAATAGTAAAGTAAAAGCATATTACTCACCATCATTAAATGGATAGAATAGTAGTACAATTCTATAGCTGTCAACCTACATTTTGTGCATAAAAATACTTTATAACTAAACATAAAGCCTCTTACTGCTGTCGTACTGCTTTCGCATAGAAAAATGTTATCAGCTTCATTTTTTACGAAAAATAGCGATGGTTAAGACTTAAATTTATCACTATACATTTATGTGAAATGCCAACGAAAATACTATGAGCAGTGGTTGATTGGAGTGTAGACTGAGTGATTTCTCGGGGATTCAGCGTCACAGATGAGACCCTGGAACGCGAGTGAAGCGGCTCATCGGACGCCCCCAGGAAAGCACTCAGTCAGAACGGAAATCAACCCCTCGTCTTGAAAAAGGGTTAAACTTTTTAATTTGTCACCTTGATTTCATTGACATAATAGTATTTCAACAACATGAAACTACATTGTTCTACTTTTGAACAATGTAGTTTTTATTGTTATTGTTTTGCGTAATATTGGGAAATTCCTTTGTAGATTGAGTCAGCAAATAGCTCGACATATTGATCATCTGTCATTTTCCCGCGATCTTCACTATTTGTTAGGAAGCCTAGTTCAACGAGAATAGCTGGTATAATCGTATTGCGAATAACGTAGTATTGTTCTTCTTTAACACCACGATTTTTCATTTTTAAGTTATTAACAATTTGATTATTAACAAATGATGCTAGATCAATATCTTCCTGATGCATATCACCTGTTGTAATAGCATAATATGTTTCAGTGCCTTGTGCAGAAGTATTCGCTGCTGAGTTTACATGGATACTTACAAAGATTTCACCATAGTTTTCATTTGTAAAATCTACTCGGTCTTGTAGAGATGGATATGTGTCACTTGTACGAGTCATCAATACTTTTGCACCTGCCGCTTCAAGCTTTTGCTTCACAAGTGTGCTGACTTTTAATGTAATAGCTTTCTCAGAGTTAGAACCTACTACAGTTCCTGGGTCCTTACCACCATGACCTGGATCAAGAATGATAATACGATTTTTTAATGCATTGCCATTTTGATTTAAAAGCTTTAAGTATGATTTATGGACATACCCTTTTTGACCTTCATACGTAACCTGTGCCCAATAACCATTAATGCTGTTCACTTGGACATACTCACCTTTAGTAAGTTTGCCTAGCACTGTAGAAGTAGAATTCGCTTCTTTGCGGATGTTTAAATTATCTACTGTCACACGACCAAGTAAATCGCCTGTCACTATTGGAGGAGTTGGGTCTGGATCTGGCGTAGTAGGCTGCTCAACTTCAACATCGACTGTGCTATTAGCAACAATATAACCTGGTAAACCGTTTACTACAGTTAAATAATAGCCACCTGTAGTCTTATAAACTGGTAATTTCACATCACTCTTCACTGAGGAAATGATTTTTGAGGAAGATGATGGCTTAACATAAAGATTGATACCTTGTGTTGTTGTGACCTGTTTTTGGACATTCCCTAGTGCATTTCCATCAGCATCTAAAAATTGTGCGTACGTTTTATAAACATAGGCAAAGGCGCCTTTATAGGTAATCTTTAACCAGTCTCCCTCTACTGCATAGACGGATAGTTTACCTCCTTTATTCACTGTGCCTACAATATTAGTAGAAGATGAGGAATCCTTTGATTTACGAATATTTAAACCATCAGTTGTACTAGCAATCAATCCGATAACTTGTGATGTATCAGGAACTGCTACACCTTTTACAGGGGGTTCTAAGCGATATTTTTCACTTTTTGCGCGTGCGACAAATAACGCAAACTGTGCACGTGTCACTGAACTATTTGGGTTATAATTTTGACCGCTCCCCTTTGTAATACCATTATAGTAAATTGTATTCACATATTGAACGTAGGCATGTGTAATCCCTACATCCACAAATGGAGAATCAATATTTTCATATTCACTTGTATCCAGCTTAAACGCTTTCGTTAGGACATAACTCATTTCATCACGAGTTAAAGGCTTGTTTGGTAAGAATTGTCCCTTTGTATTGGTTCTAAAGAAACCAAGTTGTACAGCACGTTCTACATAGCCAGAAAGCTCTGTTCCAACTGTTACATCAGAAAAGTTTGATTTACTGACAACTAATGGCTTATTACCTGAAGCAACAACAGCCATTTTGGCAACTTGTCCACGTGTTACTGAGTTATAAGGTTTGTAATACGTTTTGCCATTTTCCGTATATCCTTTAATAACTCCTAAACTAACTAAATAATTGATCTCTTCATAAGCTTCGTGATCTTTCGGAACATCTACAAAACCGCCACTTGCTTGTGCGCTATGTATAGTAAACATAGAAGCTGAAATGAATAAGACGCATAATATAAGACTGATCTTTTTGAGGTACAATGTCTTATTTCCTCCCTTCCTGTTCTCGTGTTCATTTTAGCAAAGTTTCACTGACAAAACTATCATACGAATGTAATTTTCTCCTGTTTTCGGCATCACCTCCATCATTGTGACTTACTTCATAAAAAGAAGAGAGCCTGCAAGTGCAAACTCTCCTCAATTTATACAATATTTTAAAGAACTTCCTTGCAATGTGTCACTTTAAACGTAGCCCTGTTCAAAATGAAACGGAATTCAATTATTTCTGTACTTGTTTTGCTCGTTCAATAAATGCTTGAAGATGAGAAATTTTTAACATTTCATCATAACCAAAGTTACCGTTACCTATACCTTCTGTAATACCATTAGAAGCTAAAATTGAAATAAATTCATTTGCCCAATGATTAGTAGGTACATCAGTAAATGCAATTAATTCACCTTTTTGCTCTAAGCCGAAAGCATGTACTAAAACTTTCGCAACTTGTGCACGAGTAATTGGTGAAGAAGGATTAAATTTACCGTTACTATCACCATCAAAAATACCTAACTTCGATACAGCAGCAATTGCACCAGCATGTGCATATGTTGGCTTAACATCTGTAAATTTTGTGTTTTTATCGGATGTATCCAAGTTAAGTGCTTTCGCGATTTGCTCTGCCACTTCTGCACGAGAAGCATATACAGTGAAATCGATAGCAGCATTCTTTACTTCTTCTTTAACAGCTTCTGCTTGTTCACTATCAAATGTTGCTACACGTTTCGCACCAACGTAACGAGAATTCCAATAATATGGATCGTTAACATTTGAATAGCTAACACCTTTATCAGTTTGAGAGTGGATCATTTTTCCGTCACCTATGTATATCGCTACATGTGAGATACCACTACCACTAGTGTTGAAGAATAATAAATCTCCTACCTGAAGATCATTTTTTGCTACTGCAGTTCCTTGTTGATATTGAGAGCCTGATGTACGATTTAATTTAATCCCTAAATCTGAAAAGACCTTGGAAGTGAAACCTGAGCAGTCAAATCCGCTAGTAGTTGTGCCTCCATAAGCATAAGGAGTACCTAAATATTTTGTCGCTGTATCAGTAACATCAGTTGGAGATGCTGCTTCAGCGTTATCTATTTGAGTTGTTGAAAATAACATGAAAGATGCAAAAATCGGTAATAACCATTTCTTTTTCATAGTTTCGGTATACCCCTCTCAGAACTTTTTTGCCTATACATAGACTATCATAAAAGATGCTATTTTAATTTTTCAATTGTGTAACGGATTTTGAATACAAAAAAACGCTGATATACCAACGTTTGCTGGTTTATCAACGCTAAAATATGGGTATTAAATAATGGGTATTTCGGAGTTTTGTAACATTCCTGTAATATTAGCGACATTTTGTCATAATAGATTGCCATATTGAATCATTAAGACTAGTAGAAACGCATTTTAATCATGAAATTATTACCATTGCAACATTTGCAGGTTTTTCACCTCGCCTTATCGACATCTTTCACCATGGCTAACCCTTCCATATGAATTATTGACTAGAAAACAATTGCACCCAATAGTAATTTCCTTTGCTGTCTATAGCAATAGCAACCCCTGTATTTGTGTAATTTTCTCGTAAAATATTGTCACGATGTGCTGGCGAAGCCATCCATGCTTTCACGGCTGCTTCGGGTGATGGAATATTTCTCCCTATGTTTTCTCCTAAGCTTGTATAAGAGTAATCGAATAGGGTTGCTAAATCCCACGGCATTCCATAGTAAGGTGATTCATGCTCAAAATAATGGCGATTTACCATATCTTGTGCCTTTATAACTGCTATCTGTGTTAAGGCTGCATCAAAGCTGAGAGGTTGTAGTTTTTTCTTTTGTCGCTCATTGTTGATTAATTGGATTACATCATTAGACATAGACGATGAATAATTTTTTGTCGACATATAGGACTTTGATAAATAATCATAGGCTATTTCATAATTTGTTACTTTAGATGAAAAATCGAGGCTACGTTCCACTAAAGAGGCAAATTGGGCACGCGTTACTAATTGATTCGGACCAAATTGCTGTCCATTAATGCCTTTAATGACCCCCACATCTGCAAGTGATTCAATATAATCCTTCGCCCAGTGACCCTCTGTAACATCATTAAATTTACTAGTATTTTCGGAATCAACTTCGATCTTATAGGCTAGCGTTAGCAGTTTAGTAATGTGCATTCGCTTCAAAGGTGTATCAGGATAGAAGTAATCACCATTTTGTAAAACCCCTCGTTCAACTAGGGCACAAATTTCCTTGTAATAAGGGTGGTTATCCGATAAATCTGTAAAATCAGGTGAAAATGAAGATTCGAATTTCAATTGCATGGAACGTGCTATTGCCGTAGCTGCCTCTGCCCTTGTAATTGGCTGTTCCGGTCTGAAATAGCCATTCTCATCATTTGTCATATAATGTTTGTCAAGCATATGTGTTATGGAGCTACTAGCCCAATGTGATTGTGAAACATCCTTGGCAATACTAGCTGCTACAGCTTCTTCAGAAGTGATCGTTAGAGGCACTGCGTATGATGTTACTAGCAAGGTAAGAGAAATACCAACAACACTTGATATTTTTTTAAACATAGCGACCGCCTCCTTCATTCATGTATGTAAAACAGTGTTCCCATTATGTACTTAATCATTTTACCCCTTTCAACCGTATACAAACATACCATTATTACCTGTTTTTTCCTAACCAACTTTAAAAAAACACTCTATGGCGGATTGCCTAAGAGTGATTCTTTATCTTATTCAACACCAATCACATAAAAAGAGCCGTCATTTTTTTCTAATAGTCGGTATAGGAATAGTACCATTTGTCCCCGACGAACATCTGTATAAGGCGAAAATGTAGTCGAACTAGTTCCTTGTGTAATCCCATAATCTAATAACGTTTGAATATACTGATTGGTTTCATTATCTTTTGTAAAATCTGAAAAAGGTGCTGTTAATGTTGTAGACTTTTGTAAGTCAAAGCCAAGTGTTAAAATTTTCGCCATTTGACTACGTTTAATAAATTGATCTGGATGATAATTTGCCCCTTTTTGAATAATGCCCTTTGTAGCTAATGCTGCAATTGAACCGTAGTATGGATGAGAGGTTGGAACATCAGTAAAGCCGGGATTTTCTACTTTCTTTGTCTCCAAATTTAATGCTTTTGCTAAAAAATAAGCTGCTTCCCCTCGCGTTAAACTTTGATAGGGGCTAAACATAGTATTTGTTGTTCCAAATACAATACCCTTACTATATAATTCTTGGACTGCCTTATATAATTCTGCCTCACTACCACCATTTTTAATATCATTAAATGGCATAGATGCTGCTTCCGTTGGAATAGCCATAGCACAAGGAGCTACTATTATTGCTGCTGACAAACAGCTTGCTTGAAATAACTTTTTTGACAAAATAAATTCTTCCTTCCCTGCTTGAATAGATAATTTGAGGGGATTTATAAATTTTCATAAACTGCCACATAAATTTAATTACGGAACAGCAAAATCTCGTCTGGATTTTTCGGCTTTCTCAAAAAAATTCCCCAAAAATTCGTGTTAAATCCCCCGCTGAATAGGAAAATAACTGAATCAAGAGATAAAGAAAGAGGGACACTTGCCCTCTTTCCTCACTCTAACCCTAATGTTCTTAAATGATCCTGTAAAATACGGAAGTTATACACCAAATCCTGTTGTTCAAGACTGAGCGAGCTGTAGAGCTTTTGTGCGGCCAGTACTTTCTTTTCAAATTGTTTATTGTCGGGATCTATTTCGCCAATCGCATTCACTACTTTTAATACCGCCGCTACATCTTTCTCGGCTTTCTTTAAAGTATCGTAGTTGATAACTTGCCCTCTCACTTTTGAATCTAATACTTTATAGGCCGCAACAGCATTCGCCACATCCTCTATATAGGTGCCAGAGGATGGATGAAGACCAGCTATAATTTCAACAACCTTCTTTACATCAGTCAAATTTTTCTCAGCCTCAAGCAGAATATTATAATTGGATACTCTTTGCTTATCAATTGTATTCAAGCTATCATAATCTTTTCTTACAGATTCAACCTTACCAAAATACAGTGGATCACTTGGCTTTAAATCTGCGATACTTTGATACACTTTAATCACACTGTCTAATGAAAGAAGGAGCTGTTGATTGTATACATATCTTCGCTGTGTTGCATTTAGATTGTCATAGGCTTTTAAAATCTTTTGATATTGGCTATCCATATTTTTAGACGTCATCAGCTTTTCAATCTCATTAACAACATTAATAACAGGCTTTATCAACTTTTCTTGCTCTTGTAATGTTTTATAGTTTTCAACTGCCATTTGCTGATCTTTCGGCAGCGCATTATAAGCGGCTCTTATTTCTTCAATACGTTTAACATATTGGCTAGCTTCTACTGAAGGTAATTCCTCAATCATACGCTGGACATTACCTGCTCCTAAAATACTTGTTTCAGCAGCCTGTAATAGATGGTAGTTCGTAACATATTGCTGCATATCCTTACTTAGCCCATCATACAATGCACGGGCCTGTGTTGTATCTGTATGGAATGTTTTACTGGATGCTTTCAACTTACCAATTAGTTCAATTACTTTAGCTGTTGGCTCATAGCCCTGTAAAATAGCAATATTCTTGACGAATGCCTTTTGCTCTTTTGTTAGCTTATCATAGGCCTTTCTTGCGGCATTTACCTGACTAACAAATTTACTTGAACCAGGTTCTAAAACATCAATTTGTACCATGGTATTTAAAATAGGTTTTACTTGTTTCTCACGATCTGTTAATAATTTTACATTCGATACAAGCTTTTTCTGCCCTGATGGTAGCTTGTCATAAGCAACACGAGCATTCATTAGCTTCGTTAAAAACTCATCATCATCAGGTACAGCCGCTTCTATTAAGGCGATCACTGTATGTGCAGATTTTAGCTCAGTTTCAGCTGTGACAAGTTTTTCGTAATTTAGAACAGCACTTTGTTTTTCTGGCGGTAAGGCATCATAATTTTTACGTGCCGTCTCTAAATCATTTAAAAACGTTTTACTAGTAGGTTTTAATGTTTCAATTAAGCCTATTAATGTTGCTACATCTTCTACTGCTGCTAGCTGACCATAATTTGTGACACGTTTTTGCGAAGCAGGGTCTAAGGCATTGTAAGCTTTTCTTGCTGCTAATACCTTTTTAGAATAATCCTTACTTGATGGATTTAACGCTGTAATGAGATTAATGACTTTTACGACACTGGCATTATTTTTCTCATAGGAAGTTAACGTTTTATATTGTGTAACTAATTTTTTTGCATTTTTATCCATAGTTTTATACTCAGCTGTCAATGCTGCCACTTTTGCTACAAATGTAGTATCAGGCTCATTGGCTATTGAGATGACACGATCATCAAAGCTTTTAGCAATTGTTATATAGCCCTTTGCTGTTTGTAAATCTTGATAATTCGTGACTAGTTGTTTTGCGGCATCTGAAAGCGCTGCATAATCATTTAGTATCAGATCAACAGTTTCATTGTATGTTTTTTGTGAGGTATTTAAGGCCATGATTCGCGTAATGATGCCCATTGCCTCTACTTGATCTTTTAACGTTTTATAGTTTTTCACATAGTTCTTATTTGTAGCATCTAGCTTTAAATAGGCTGTATTGGCTGCTTTCGCTTTTTTCGTATAATCCTTTGCAGCTGGATCTAACTTTTCAACAAGCGTAATAACATTTAAAACAGCTTTTTGTGATTTTTCTAAATCGGTTAATATTTTAATATTTGTGACACGTTTTTTCGCATTTGCAGAAAGAGCATCATATTGTTTTCGTGCTTCCTGCATATCTTGAATCAGATTTTGCGAGCTATTTAAAGCCGTTATTTTGCTTATAACTGCTGCTAATACATCTTCTTCATTAGATAGCAAAGTTAATTTTTCACTTAGCTTTGTCTTAATAGTAGTTAATGCAGCTTCCTGTGCATGACCAGTTGGATCTAAAGCATTTACCTTCGTTTGGTATTCTCGAACTTTCTGGCTATAATCCGGTGACGTAGTCTTTAGTGCATTAACTTTATTTAATAAATCAGCATATGGAAAATAGATAGCTAATTGACCCTTATTTTGTACAATCGCCTGCTCTGCTGTACCAAGTTTATCAAAAGCCGACTGTGCTAATAGTGTTTTGCTCTCAAACGTAGAGAGGCTTGGATCAATGGCAGCAATTAATTTATCTACATCTGTCGAAGCACTATATTTCTTTTCCCATTCTACTAATGTTGCCAAGTTATTGACAATTTTTTTAACATTTGCAGCATTTACAGTAGAAGGTGGCGTATTGTATGCCTCTCGTGCACCCTTAATTTTTGTAAACTGTTCTGCTGCACCTGCATTTTCGATGCCTTGAATAAGAGCTTCAATATTTTCAGCTTCTTTGATTTCCTCCTGAGCAGCAGTTAGATTTGTAGCATTTTTGACAAATGCTTTTTTATCTAAACCGTTGTAGGAATCTAATAGATTATTAACTGTAGTACGATAATCTGCACTATTAGAGACAACTAGTGTATTAATTTGCTTTGAAACATCTGCCGCAGCTTTATAAGGTAAAAAAACATTATAGTTAACAACATAATTTTGAGCTTCTTTAGTTAATTTACCGTAGGCTGTTTCAATGGCAGAAACTGCACTAATAAAAGTAGTTGCCTTATCAAAGCTTGCTGCATCCTTATTCATTAATTGCGTTATACTATCTTCCACCTTTAGGGCAGCATCAATATTTTGCTTTGTGTCCGTATAGGTTTTATAAGGAGCAATTGTATCCCCTTCAGGAATATAAGCTGTAGCAATTTTTTTATGATCTGCTGATAAAGCGTTATAGGCTGTTGTAATAGCAGTCACTTTTTGTTTAATTGCTGTAAAGTCAGAATTTAATAAATCCAATTTTAAACCATCTAATAGATCAATAGTGGGCTGTACAGCAGCAACAGCATTTACCATTGTAGTCAGCTTATCTAAATCAGCACCATTTGTTTTAAAATAATTTTTTTGTGCTGCTTCATCATAGCCATATTGAACTGCAAGCCCTAGCATTGATGAAACTGCAGTTTGTGGTGCAGCATTCACAGCTTCTTTAAAGGTCTTTTGAACATTTGCATAGGAGCCAGCTTTCGTTTCATTCATAAATTCTTTATATTTGTCTTCTGTCACTTTAGCATCTCTAGTTAGAGAACTACTTGTATAAGTTAGTTTATTAATACTTTCGCCAAGGCTTTTAATTTCCGTTACCAATGTTTTCTGTGCTCGTACGTAAGCGACCTTGGCTTTAATAAATTGAATTTCATCCGCAGTAAATCCTGCTGCCGCTAAACCATTAAAGCGACTTTCTGCAATCGTTATATCATCAAGTGAGGATTTATCCGTTAAATTTTTATACATCATTTGCAGTTGTTCTTTTGTTTCAACCGCAACTGCATTCACATAAGCAACTTGCTCCGTTTTTTGTTGTGGCTGTATTTCTTGAGCATTGGCAAGTGCTGCCGGTGTTAGTAATAAACTTGTCAACACACCAACTTTTATTGGTTTCTTCAAAATGCCCACCCTTTCTTTTTACATTATATAGGAAAATGGATATGTATTTATAGCTTCATATTTTCTATCTTTAGTATCGGTACTTCTCGTTCAATTTCAAGCTATTCTCTCAAAGTCTCTTATGTCCTTTACGAATGTATTGATAATTGCTATTTTTAGATTGAATAGGCTTTTTATAGGAAGTTATTGTTAGGATACTATATAATTGAATTATGTGCATTGATCCTGCACATAATTTCATGTTGTTGAAATACTATTATGTCAATGAAATCAAGGTGACAAATTAAAAGTATAGTCCTTTTTCAAAACGAGGGGTTGATCTCCGTTCCGACTGAGTGCTTTGCCGCTGACGCTTCGCTTTCGCGCAGAGCAGAGCTTCCTGGGGGCGTCCGATGAGCCGCTTCACTCGCGCTGCTCGCTCCAGGGTCTCATCTGTGACGCTGAATCCCCGAGGAGTCACTCAGTCTACACTCCAATCAACCACTGCTCATAGTATTTTCTTCTGGCATTTCACACAAATTAATAGTGATAAATTTGAAGTCTTAGCCATCACTATATTGTGCAAAAATGGAGCTTTGATAACATTTTTCTATGTGAATGCAGAGCGACAGTAATAAGTGGCTTTTTATGTAAAGTGAAAAAGTAGTTTTATGCATAGAATGTAGGTTGACAGCTATAGAATTGTACCACTATTCTATCCATTTAATGATGGTGAGTAACATGTTTTTATTTTACTTTTGAGGGAAGAAAATATTTAAAGTTCTACACTATTGCTGATAGGAGTGCAAGGCTACTCGACTCCCGTGGGATAGCGAGACAGACGGGAAACTGAGGCCAACACGAGGTTGGTCACGAAGGCGTTGTCACAGGACGTGACGCACTTAGCCTTCGTTCCTCCAGCGCAGGAAGCGGCTCGTCGCTCGCCCACCGGAAAGCGAGTAGCCTGGAACGGAAATCACCTTCATTTTGACTAAATATTCACAAAGAGTCCCTTGACCATTTAGTTTTTCAACACTATGGAATTATGTGCATTGATCCTGCACATAATTTGGCAACCCAGTGAATTTAACTAGAAAAAAAAGCTTTTGATGATACATCTTATAAATTTGATTAGAAATGTCTCTTAATCGAGAAAATTCCAAGGAAAATAAGCATTTTTCCTATGTTATTTACCAGTAATCAGGTGTATACTACATCTCTACTATTTAATTTACTAGAAAGGGAGCTCTATATGTTTTATCACTATAAGTTTTGGCATAGCTTAACGCATCCCAATAACTTTACCCAAGCCGTCGAAGAAGGAGAAATAAGAGGCTATAAAAAACGATCCTTCACTGTTTTTATACTCTTCATGCTACTATTCATCGTTCGTGAATTTTGGGGTATGGGAACTGAAAGCTTAACAACATTATTTGCAATGAATCATCAGGATGAATACTATACAGCTCGTTTACTTTCAATGGTAGGCGCTATTGCCTGGGGAATCATTTATTATGCCTTTCATTACTATGGCGTTACATATTTGTTGCATCTGTTAACTGACATACCATATAAATGGATACAAAAAGTACAACTTTATGCCATGGTATTGTTATTAATTGAAAAAACAATATTATTTACTGTGTTCTATTTAGTAGGCTATACAACAACCTTCTCCTTCCTATCACTTGCACCACTTGTTCAGCAAGTCTTAGAGACAGATGTAGTATTATTTGTTATTAATCAATTAACTATAGCAACTTTATTCACTATAATTATACAATATACCTTTCTTTCTAAATGGGAAGAAGAATCAGATCGTAAGGTTTTGCTAGCAAAAATAATTATTCTTCATGTGCTAATGGCTGTTTTTGTAGGAATGATTAGTGTGTTGCCTTTACAAGAATGGATTACAAGGGGGTTAGGATGATGCGCTTTATTAAATCCAGACCTTGGACAAGTTTGAGTATGATTGTGCTAGCGATACTAATCGGCGTGAATGCTTATTTTGTATTTAAAGATGACAGTAAGGTTGCTCGTTCCTATTTTATCGATGAATTCCAAAGAGCTACTGTTGGTGATCGCGTAGAAACAATCAAAAAGGACGCAATAGTTGCTCCAGCACAAACATATACCATCTCCGCAGATGCAAAAAGCCTTTCTGCAATCGATGTAAAACGTGGCCAGGAAGTTCGCAGCAGCGATGTACTAGCTACCTATAAAACAGAAGAAGTTGACGATGAATTAACAAAGCTTGAAGCTGAGCGTGATGCTTATGAAACGGAATTAAATGATCTAGAATCCGCTTTAGCACAGATAGAATCGGAATATGGTGGGCAAAGCAAACCTAAAAGCTCTATCGATACAGATCAAATTAGTGATAAGCTAAATGTCACGGTTAAATTAGAATTAGGCCAGCAAAATTCTCCTTCTTCTGCAGTGGCGATATTAAATCGTCATATCGCAGAGGCAACTAGACAAGTAGCATTAATGGATGCACAAATAGCCCAAATTCAGGCACGCCAAGGTGTTATCAGCCCAGTTGACGGCGTTATCTCAAACATAATGGAAGAAGCTGGTGCAGTAACATTTGAAATTTATTCATTAGAAAAATCCATGCTTGCCTATTTATCTGAGGATGAATGGCAGAAGGTAAAGGATGGACAAACTGTTAATTTTGACTTGCAACATTATGAGGATGATTTATCTGGCATTGTGCTTCAAAAACAACTAATCGCAACTAATAATGAATCGCATTGGGCGAATGAATTAGCTAAATCAGTAAAGATGCCACAGCCTTCAAGCTATGAGGTCATATTGCAGCAGGACAATGTTTTAGACAACATTCCATTCTCTACAGTTGGTCAGGCCTCCATTATTGTAAATGAAGCCTTTGATGCCTATAAAATTGATTCTACTTGGATAAAGTCCACAAAGAAGGGCCAACAGAGTGTTTATATGATTGGTGAAGACGGTAAGATTCGTCTTGAGGATATAGATGTTGCCTTCAAAACGGCAGATGCTACAATTTTTACAGGCTATATGGAAGCTGGGACACCGATGATTGATAATGAAAAACGTAATATCTTAGCCCGTACCTTCCGTTCTATGCCAGTAAAAAGGATTGAATGGCAACAGTTTAAAGAAATAGGATGGAAAGACTATGTAAAATATATTGTCTTTTAACATATCAGAAACCTCCCTGTAAGCTAGGGAGGTTTTATAGTGTTGAAAATCAAAATGGAAATTTCGTGAATACTAAGTCAAAATGAAGGTGATTTCCGTTCCAGGCTACTCGCTTTCCAGTGGGCGAGCGACGAGCCGCTTCCTGCGCTGACGCTCCGTGCAGGGTCTCGTCTGTCTCGCTAATCCCACGGGAGTCGAGTAGCCTTCCACTCCAATCAGCAATAGTTAAAATTTTAAATATTTTCTTCTCTCAAAAGTAAAGTAAAGGCATGTTACCCATCATCATTAAATGGATAGAATAGGGGTAAAATTCTTTAGCTGCCAACCTATTTTATGCATAAAACTACTTCGTAACTTTACATAAAGTGCTAATCTGCTTTTGCATAGAAAAATGTTACCAAGGCACTATACTTATTCAATAATAAATAATGAAATGGCTAAATCATCAATTTATCACTACAAAAATGCCGAAAGTAGATACTTTGAGTAGTGGTTGGTTGAAGTGTAGACTGAGTGGCTCATCGGACGCCCCCAGGAAAGCACTCAGTCGGTACGGAGACAAACCTTACCTTTTGAAAAAGGGCTATACTTTTTTATTTGACACCTTGATTTCATTGACATAGTAGGATTTCAACAACGTGGTACCTTTTAATAAAAGGGTGTATTCTTCATTTGTTCTTCTGTGGCAAACTCATAATACATCGTTGTGACTCCACTTACTTCATAGATCATGCCATGAACATAGAGCTTCTCACCTTTTGTACCAGTTAGACGAATAGAGAAGAGCGAATCCTCTTTTGCTACTCCCTTTATCGTAATACCCCCTGAGGAAAGCTCCGCATCGATGATTTGATGATCATATCTTGCTCCTGTATATTGTTCTACTTTTATATCCTTTACTGTGAAGCCAATATCACTCATTGAAATAAATGCACTGTTTATTTCAACTGCGGACGTTGTATATATATCATAGCCGCTCGATTCGGCATGAATGCCAACTCGTACTGATTGACCTTTACCGTCTGATAATGTTGCAATATAATCACCTGCTTGCAACAGCTTTAGCTCATAGCTTCCACCTTTCGGAATCATTTCTTCTTCCCAGCCCTCAAAATTCACTGGCTGATAGCTGTATACTTTTTCACTTACAGCATGTCCTTCAGCCGTTGTTAGCTGAATGTTTTTTGGATCAAAGCCTAAATCCTCCTCCAACAGCATTGCTATGCCTGGAGTCACCTCATCGGATTGCTGGCAATTCATCTGAAGCTTACCATCTACTTTGCTGACAGTAACTTTATATTTCATCATCTCTATCATTTCAAAATTTTCTTCATTATCGATATTGTAGCCCATTAGCATAAAATAGCCTGATCCTTCTCGTAATGCCTCAATTTTCACTTCACTATTAGTTTGATACATACGGAAAGATTCATGCTCACCATCTATCGACTGATTATCTGTTGCATATGCCTCAATAAAATTAGAATCAAGATCTTTTGCAGTAAACGTTTGGGTCACTCGTTTAGCCTGCATAGCCTCCATACGCTGAATAAATACTGCAAGCTGTGAACGTTTTACAGTCTCCTTTAATCCAAATCTATTTGGCGTAATCCCCTTCGTTATCTGATTTTCAAACAATGGCGCTATCGCATAATAAGCTTCGGAATATTTCACAATATCAGTAAAGGGTAAATTATCCACGTCAGTGCTTTCTAACTGGTAAGCAGCCGTTAACATTTGTGCTAATTGTTCACGTGTAATAGCTTGATTGACACCAAAGCTACCATCAGCCAAGCCTAGTAACGCCCCTTTATTTGCCAAGGCTGCAATAGCTCCATAATAGTCGTCACTCGGCTTAACATCAGTAAATTTAGGGTCTTCTACATTCTTTGTATCTAAGTGTAATACATTGGCCACAATTTTAGCAGCCTGTCCACGCGTAACATCAGCAAATGGTTTAAATGTACCATCCGCATATCCTTTTATAATCCCCTGCACCGCCAAGTCCTTTACAGCAGCCCCATATTCCTGTGTATAATCAACATCCGTAAATTTTTCTGCTGCCTGTGCAGTCGGTACCACAATAGCACTTGTTGTTAGAGCAGCAATTAATGCGCCCTGAAATAAAGTATGCTTCTTCACCAGTTCAACTCCTCAACACGTTTTATCTATTTTACTATGATAATACGTGTAAGAGAAACCAAAAGTTTCATAATATACCAACACAACACTGATAGCCCAGCTTTTCTAGTATTTTAACCAGAAAAAAACAGTGGAGCGTTCGATTTACTCGAATCTCCACTGTTTAGAAAAACTATCTTATTTATTGAAGTCCTGTTTTGCTGTCACTTTTACAGGTGTTGCACTTTGACCACCAATGTTCACACGAGCATTGAATACGTCGTTTGCTTTACCTGTAGCAGCTGCAGTATCAGTACCGTTATTGCTGAATACTACTTCACCAGAAACTTTAGATAAAGTTAAAGTTGTAGCAGCAGTTGCAACACCGTTGAATGTTGCTTTACCTTTGTTAGCACCATTCTCATCAACTTGTGCCATTACACCGTATTGGTCAGTAACAACTACGTCCGCTAAACCGAAGAATGCATCTAAATTGAATGTTGTATCTACATTGTAAGAGTGAGTTGTTACAAGGTTCACAGATTCACCTGCAATAAAGTTAGCAGCTTTGTTGTTTTCTACAACAGCTACTTTTTCAACTTTAGGTGCAACGTTAGAGAAAGTTACATCTTTAACGATTTCTTCACCTGTAGCATTGATTGTAATTGTTACTTTTGCAGTTGCTGTTTTTGCATCTTTATCAAACACTACATTAGCAGCGTCAGTAGTCGTAATATTACCATCAGCTACACTTGTAAGAACTGCTGATTTTACAGTGTAATCAGAGCCAGCTGAAAGTGTAACTTCTCCACCATTTGCTGTTACAGCTTTTACTACGATATCTTTACCATAACCAGCTGGGATAGCACCATCAGTTACATAGATAGGTTTGATATCTTCTACTTTATAAGAAGTGAATGAGCTATCTTTTACTACTGAGAATTGTTTTGAGTAAGAGCTTGCTTCGTTAGCAGTGTTATCTGCAATTTTTACAAGCTTAAATGTAACGTTTGCAGTCGTTTTCGTAGCGCCTGCTTTGTATTCTACTGTAATTTTGTTGTTAGCAGCATTTTTAATTTCACCAGTTACAGTAAATGGTGCATCAGCATCTGTAAATGCTTTAATTGTGTAGTCTGCAGTTGCAAGTTTTGCAAGAAGTTCGTCTGTAGAAATTACCTGACCAAATTGATCCTCCACTACGATGTCTTTTGCTGAGATGTCAACTTTAGCACCTGTAAGTTCACGGATAGATGTGCTTACTTTGTTATCTAAGCCAGTAATTACTTTAGGTGCAGTTGCAGCTTTAGGAATAACTGTTTGTGTAGCCACTTTACCAGTTGAAGAAGTAACAACAACTGTTACAGGTGTGTTTTCTACTACGCCAGCGCCTGCTACTTTTGCATAAAGCTCACCGTCTTTTTCAAATAAAGTACCGCCAGTAATTGTGATACCTTTAGTGCCGTTTAATGCAGTAGCTTCTTTAATAGCATTGCCTTGTTTATCTAATACAGATAATGGGAATAAAATATCTGCTCCAGCAGTGACAACTTTTGTTGGCGCTCCTAATGTAACTGAATCAGCACGTACACCCTCAGCTACCTTCACTGCAGTTTGACCGTTTTTACCAGTTGCTTTAGCAATCACGATTACGTTTGTGTCACCTGCTGCTACGATGTTTGTAACAGGTAATACGATTACATCTTTTCCGTCGATAGTTTGTTTTTCAAACGCACCGAATGTTGCAACAGCTTGGTTTGTGTTTGTTACAAGAACTTCAGAATTTGCTCCATTTAAACGGTTAAGATCAGTAATTTCTTTACCATATTGATCCTTTACAGTAACAGGAAGATAGAATTTATCTTTTGCTAAATTAACATCTTCACTGAATGCTTTGCCATCTTTATTATAAAGAGCGCCAATAGCAATATCAGATGCTACAGTTTTAGCAGAAACTGTTACAGTTTTAGTAGTTGTTGTTGCAGTTTGACCGTGGATAGCAGTCACAACTACTTTATCGCCTTCTTTAAGTCCTGCAGCTTTTGTAATTGTGATAGAGCCATCTGCATTAGCAACAGCTGAATCAGCGCCTGCAGCAGTTAATGTTAAAGCAGAAGCATTAAGCTTTGTAATATCTTCACCATATTGGTTTTTTACTTGGAAGCCAACTGTAGCTGTTGTGTTGCTTGTAGATGGGGCTACTTCACCAAGAATTTCAATACCAGCAACTTTTTCGTCTTCCGTTTTCACAGTGCTAGTTACTGCTTGATCAGCAACGCCAGATACGCTAACTGTGAATTCGCCTTTTGTAATTTTGCTAGTTAATTCAATTGTTGCAACAGTTTTGTCTTCGTTCCATGTAATAGAAGTAAAGTTAGATTTGAAGCCATCTTTTTTAAGCTCAAATTTAGCTTTTTCTGTTTCAACTGGTTTGTTGAATGTTACTGCTAATGTTTTTGCATTGACTGCATCAACAGTTTTTACTTTTAACTCAGTTACATATGTAACTACAGCTGAATAAGTTTTACCATCAATTACAAACTCTACATTTGTTTCTTTATTTTCTGGAAGTGGAGTTGGTAATGTTACTGTATGTTTTTTGTCATCAGAAAGTGTAACTTCTAATGTAGTTGCATCTACAACTTTAGTTTCTTTAACAGTTAAAGGTGCTTCTTCACCGATGTTAGAAATTGTACGGTGTAAGAATGATGCAAATTGACCGCGTGTTAATGTGTTTTTAGGATTGAACGCTTTCACGTTTGTAAGTCCAGCATATTCTAACGCGATGATTGCTTCACGATTTTCAGTAGCTGTAGCTTTGTCTAAATCAGTGATTGTTGATTTGAAGTCAGATTCTTTATAATCTGCCACTAAATCTACGTTATAAACCGTTTTGATAGCACGTACTAAAACAACTGCCATTTGCTCACGGTTCATGTTATTTGTGTGCATTAATTGGTTATTTGAGCCTTTGAATACGCCAGCATCTTTTACAAGAGCTGCATATTGTAATAACTCTTTGTCTGGAGCTGTTGTTGGTAGGTCAGTGAAGCGTGCTTCTGTAGCATAATCTGTAGGAATCTCATAGTTTTCAGATACTAACCATTTCCCTAAGAATTTTGTTACGTTCCCACGAGTAACAACTGCATTTGGCTTGAATGTTCCATCTGGATAACCAGCTACAATTTTAGCATCTGCTAATGCTAAGATAGCCTCCTTGTGGTCACTTGATTCAATATCAGAAAAGCTTGCTGCGCTTGCTACTGGTACGATTGCTGATGCTACTAGGGCTGCTGATGCTGCGCCGACAACCCACTTACTATATTTTTGTTTCATATGCAATAACCTCCTAGATAAATTAGCCACTTTTGGTGACTACGAATCTATTATAAGATTACAAGATAATAAATTTCAAAGGGCAAGATTTGGAATGAAATATGTGGTAACGTTAGATTTATAGAGGGTTTATAACCATATTTTACTTAAAAAGATGGTAAGCATCCATCCTTAAAATTAACATACAAACCTTACTGCCATGCGAAAAATATACCATATTACCCATGTCATTTTTACCAACTAAATTTCGACAAAAATCGACTTTTACCCATTATTTAGTAAAAATCCACTGGTGAACAATTCGTGAATTTACGTTACAATAAGGTAGGTAATTTATTCATGCATTTCCTTGATTATATTAGAACTTTCTAGCAGTTTTGCAGATTATCAGTTATTTTGGATGTTTTAAACCGTTTATAGCGGTATAAGCATTGTATATGGCAATCTTACACAGTGACCATGTAGATGCATTTACAATATAAATAAGAGATGGGGATTTGAAGGAATGGTTTTTAGTAGCCTTATATTTTTATATGTCTTTTTGCCATTAGTACTCATTGTGTACTTCATCTCTCCAAAGATGTTACGCAACACGATTTTACTATTGGCTAGCCTATTCTTTTACGCATGGGGCGAACCGAAATATGTACTTTTAATGATGATTTCGATTTTACTTAACTATATTTTGGGCATAGTCATTGAAAATACGATTTCGCAGTCTAAACGAAAAGCCCTTCTTTGGTTAGTAATTTTCAGTAACTTAGCTATTCTAGGCTATTACAAATATGCCGGCTTTTTTGTGGACATCATAAACAACTATTTAGAGGAAGCAATTGAATGGCAAGCTGTACCTCTTCCAATTGGCATTTCATTCTACACGTTCCAGGCTCTTAGCTATGTAATTGATGTTTATCGAAAGGATGTTAAAGCCCAACGTAACTTTTTGGACTTATCACTCTTCATTACATTGTTTCCTCAGCTTGTGGCAGGACCGATTGTACGCTACCAGACAGTTGCAGAGCAAATTAAAAAACGACTCTCCACAGCGGAGGACTGGATGATTGGTACCCGTCGTTTTGTACAAGGGTTAGCTAAAAAAGTATTGATTGCCAATCCAATGGGCGAGGTTGCTGATCATGTCTTTAGTTTATCAGGCGGAGATTTAACAACAGGGACTGCGTGGATAGGAATTCTAGCGTACTCGCTTCAAATTTATTTTGACTTCTCAGGCTATAGTGATATGGCCATCGGGTTAGCGAGGATATTTGGCTTTAAATTTGAGGAGAACTTTAACTATCCATATATTGCCCAATCAGTAACAGACTTCTGGCGTCGTTGGCATATATCACTCAGCAGCTGGTTTAGAGATTATGTTTACTTCCCACTTGGTGGCAGTCGTGTTAGCCATGAATGGAAGCTTTATCGAAATCTATTAATAGTTTGGACATTAACAGGCTTTTGGCACGGAGCCAGCTGGACGTTTATGGCATGGGGCTTTTATTATGGACTATTAATTTGCCTTGAAAAATGGGTGCTTTTAAAATGGCTAGAACGTATACCTCGTTTCCTACGCCATATTTATATACTTATTATTGTGATGATCGGCTGGGTATTCTTTAGAGCGAATGACTTTACATATGCTTTTAGCTTTATCAAAACGATGTTTGGACTATCCGATGCAGCACTTTATAATTATGAAACGATATTACTAACAAAGGATTATGCAGTTTATTTTGTCATTGCCATTATTTTCGCAATGCCAATCTATCGACTATATCAAACTTGGAGTGAACAAAGAGCTACTAGTTCTCTAACATTTGACTGGAGCCTACGTCTTGGACAAACAATTTACTATGGTGCACTGTTACTCTTTATCACAATGTTTTTAGTCAACGCAACACATAATCCATTTATATACTTTAGATTCTAGGTGGGACAGCATGCGAAAAATTCAAATGTATCTATTACCAATAACTTTTTTTTGCATCATTTTCGGTGGTCTTGTCATACATGCTATGACTGTGGATCGTAAACAGTCAGAAATGGAAAATCGTCCATTAGAAACTGCCAATCTATCCCCTAGCTCACAGGAAATCTTCTCTGGCGCATGGTCAAAACAGGTAGAATCCTATATTTCTGATCAATTTCCTGCCCGTGATACATGGATGCGTAATTATGTGCATTTCCAGCGAGCAATTGGCAAAACCTATTTAAACGATAAGTACGCAGTAGACGATACTAGTGGCTGGATTATTTCAAAGCCAGCCCCAGCAAAATCTGATGAGGAACTTGCTGCCTTTGCCAATGATTTGCGAAAGCTCAGTGAGGGATTAGCTGAAAAAGAAATTCCGTTTACGTTTTACTCACTGCCAGCGAAGGCAACTTACTCACGGGAACCAAGTCCTAGCTATATGCCAGAGGATGCTGGAATAGCCAATAATGAGCGCTTACATAAGCTTGTTACGGCTGCTGGCATCGACAATATCCGTCTCTATGATGAAATGAAGACTGACTTCTCTGCAGAACAATACTTCTTTAAGACAGATCATCACTGGACTATGCGTGGTGCATATACAGGCTACGAGGCACTAATAAAAACAATGAGCGAACGACTTGGTGAAGCCATTCAGCCCATTCCCTATAAGGAAGACAACGCCTATTGCTTACCCAATAAGTTTGCTGGCTCCTGGAATAAAATCTTATACATGACCGTCAACAATCACGATCAAATTTGCTATAACGAATCGCCTTCGTTTGCAACACAATTCACAATCTATGACGGTACAATTGAAGGAGGCGTAACGGCCCCATACGAAGCTGTATATGGTCGTGCAAAAAAAATGAGCGCTGACACAGTCGTAAATTATGCAGATGCCTATAGCAGAGACTTTGCAGAGCTGACAATAGTTAATGGAGACTATGACAGTGATAAACATATTGTTGTCATCAAAGATTCCTATTTTAATGCTATTCAATTTCATGTAGCTAGCCATTTTAAAAAGCTAACCATTTTGGATTTACGATACTTGGAGAAGGATGTTATTCCATATTTACAAAATCTACATCCAGATTATGTCGTGCTAGCATACAATGATCGAAATTTAAAATTAATGCCAGAATGATTTACTTTGTAAACTAGTGGCGGTATTTTTACTTTTACCAGCGATTGTGTTGAGGTTACCGGCGATATTAAAACTTCTAGCGGCGATCTTGGTGAAGCTACTGGCGATGATACAAAAAAGCAGTGATTTCTACTTTAAAAGAAATCACTGCTTTTTACTGTGTAGTACGTTTTTTTATTTTCCCCACAATAAATTGACTAAATGGCAGTAATGAAATGATTTTGGTCAACAGTAAACAAACAGCTAACGTCCATAGCAACAACAATGGTACACGGACTAGCGTACTATCGAAATGCTCTACAAACCAGCCAGTTGATAAACGCAAAACCTCCCAATGCATGAGATAAATCATAAACGCATATTGACTCAGCACTTTAACAGCTTTTGTATACGGTAAAGACTGCCCCCAGGCAATCACAAGTAGCACCATACTAATCACAAATGGTATTAAATCAAGACGCCTTGAATGCACCTCTATGTAACCTAGAAGTAAACGAATATACAAAAAGACAGCAGCCAGCACAACTAATACAATCGTCGCATATCGATATTTTCGAGCTAATGCTGCAATCTGTGCATAATAGATACCCATTGCATAGGCAACAGCAAAATAACCAAGCCAGCCCGTAAAGAAAAATCGTAGCCAAATACTATTTTCTTGAAAAATAGGATAGGGCAATAAAATCACAGTATGATGAATAAGCGTAACCAACACACTTAATGGTAAAAACCATGCTATAGACCATTTAAAACGTGTTAGCAGCGTAAAGATCACATATAGCTGCATAATAACCACAACAAACCAGCCAACAAACTCTCCATAAACAATATTATCAAAATACTTTTCCCATAATAAACCCTTTTGATAAATGGACTCAACAACTAATGCATCGACAAAAGCCCATACTAAATAGGGAATAAAAATATATTGAATCCTACTTGACCAAAAATTTCTCGGTATATTCTCATGATAACGATTAGCCAATATTAAAATAGACAATACAATAAACGTCGGTGTCGCATAGCACAACGCAATCCTTAAAAAAAGATAGATCGTCTGCTCTGGCTCTACCCCAACCTCCATAATAACCCATGAAGATGTGTGTAATAGTAAAATAGACAGACACGCCACCACACGTAGGTAATCCCACTCTTTAATCACTACAACATTCTCCTAGTTCTTTTATCTCTCTTTTAAGCATGTCATATTTTGTCGATGATTGCAATGGTGATACTTGTAAGCTTGTTTTCTATGCTATAATTAGAGAGATTACTTTTATAGAGAGAGATTTAAAAAATAGATACCCTATAGAAGAGAGGTGAGAGGTGAAAGGAATGGAGGAAGTTTTAAGCGAACTAAAAAAAATCAATCAACGTCTTGAGTCCGTGGAGAATCGTCTTGAAATAATAGAAATTGAACAGCAGCAAATTAAACAAGCTGTTTTAGAAACAAATGAAAAAGTGAATAAACTTGAGGCCATTCAAGAAAGCCAGCATCGCATTATCGAACTATTATCAGTGCGGTCTATTCAACAGGAAGCTGAATTAAAACGTCTTCAATAAAACGCACGCCCACTTTTTTAGATTAAAAAGAAGTGGGCGTTTTTTATAGGATCTCTTTAAACCTCAAAAGCAGCCTGAAGTCTCTTTAATTTATCTTTTGCCTCTTCTGCTGTTTGTCCAACAACACCAAAATAAAATTTACATTTTGGCTCTGTACCTGATGGACGAATAGCCACCCAAGAGCTATCCTCTAAAACATACTTCAGCACATTTTCTTTCGGTAATGTAATGTTCTCAGTAGTGCCATCTGCTAAAGTTGAAATACCTGTTAAATAATCCTCAAAACGTTTAACCGCTATCCCACCTATGGATGTAGGCGCGTTTTGGCGAAGGTTATTTAAAATAGCTTTCATCTCTTCCTGACCATTCTTACCTTCAAATACTTGAGAAACTAGTGCCTCTTGATAGGTACCAAATTGATCAAATAGGCTTTGCAGACCATCTAATAAAGTTTGCCCTTTCTTGGCATAAAAAGCAGCCATTTCTGCAACCTTCAGTGCAACCTGTACAGCATCCTTATCACGTACAAAAGTTTCTATTAAATAGCCATAGCTTTCTTCATAGCCAAATACATACGAATAATCACCAGATTGCTCATATTCTGCAATCTTCTCAGCAATGTATTTAAAGCCTGTTAATGTGTTTACTGTCGTTACGCCAAATTTTTCGGCAATCTGGGTGCCTAATTCTGATGTAACTATTGTTTTCAGCATAACGCCATTTCTAGGTAGCGCTCCAAGTTGCTGCTTAGTAGACAATAAATAATGAAGTAATAAAGCACCAAGCTGATTGCCTGTTAACAGCTCATAACTATCTCCATTTTTAACAGCCACACCTAAACGGTCCGCATCTGGATCAGTTGCCAGCAAAAGATCAGCTCCAACCTGTGTACCAAGCTTCATAGCTAACTCAAAAGCTTTCGATTCCTCTGGGTTAGGATAAGAAACTGTTGGAAAATCTCCATCCTGCACAGCTTGCTGCTCTACAATATGTACCTGTTGAAAACCAAATGCGCGCAACCCTTCACTAACGGGCACCAAGCCGGCACCGTGCAAAGGTGTATAAACGAGTTTCATATCCAATGCAATATCTTGATTTTCCTTTAAGCTTAAAAGACTTGATAAATACGCATCATCCAAATCACCTGCAAGCCAAGTAACAAGCTCTTGCTGTTCTAAAAACGGGAGTTCCTTCACTTGAATAGCAAAAATATCATCAATTCCGTTCATATCGCTTATAATAGCTTCTGCAAATTGGGGTGTTAACTGTGCACCATCCTCACCATATACTTTAAACCCATTGTATTGCTTTGGATTATGGCTAGCTGTAATGACCACACCTGCATAAGCATTTAATTTCCGAACCGTAAACGACAGCTGTGGGGTTGGTCTTGCTTCCTTATAAACATATGAACGAATACCATGTGCTCCTAGTACACTCGCAGTCTCACAGGCAAATTCATATGAAAAATGGCGTGTATCAAAGGCAATAACAACACCACGCTTTTTAGCAGCTTCACCATTGGATTCAATATAACGAGCAAGCCCTTCAGCAACACGACGAATCGTATAAACATTTATACGATTCGTTCCAGCGCCTAAAACACCACGCATCCCACCAGTACCAAAGGACACATATTGATAAAAACGGTCTTCGACTGCTTGTTCATCACTTGCAATTAAGGCAAGCTCCTCAGCTAAATAGCTAGGAAGAGACTGCTCCAACCAGCCATTATATAATTCATGGACATTCTTCATTTACTTATCACCTTTTCTTCTTTCAACAACTCTAGCATTTTACTTTTATAGGCCTCAACACCAGGCTGATCAAATGGATTAACCTCTAGTAAACAAGCACTCATTGCACAGGCCTTCATAAAGAAGTAAATCAAATACCCAAGATGATAAGCATCTAGCTTAGGCAATTCTAATTGAATAACAGGCACTTGCCCTTCTGCATGTGCAAGTGCCGTTCCTTGCTTAGAAATCGCATTAATCTCATTAAAAGTACGAGTCGACAAATAATTCAAGCCATCCTCATTGCGAGCATCGAATGGTACAGCTAAATCGCCCTCTATTTCATGGAAGTGTAGCAATGTCTCAAACATAACACGACTCCCCTCCTGAATAAACTGCCCAATGGCATGTAAATCAGTGGAGAAATTAACAGTAGAAGGATATAGTCCCTTGTGCTCCTTCCCTTCACTTTCACCAAAAAGCTGCTTCCACCATTCGTGGAATTTATTGAGTCCAGGCTCAAAGGACGCAAGCAATTCAATGGTATAGCCCTGCTCATAAAGCATATGTCTCATTACAGCATATTTGTAGGCATCATTATGCCCCAAATCCTCTTCTGCTAACTCTGTCGCTGCATAACGTGCACCATCCATTAAAGCACGAATATCCACGCCTGCAACCGCCACAGGTAATAAACCAACAGGCGTTAATACAGAATAACGCCCACCCACATCAGCAGGAATGACAAATTGACGATACCCAGCCTTATCAGCGATTCCCTTTAAGATGCCTTTGTCCGCATCCGTCGTGACAATAATACGCTCCGTTACCTTCTCGCCATAACGCTCCTCCATATATAAACGCATTACACGAAAGGCCAACGCCGGCTCCATTGTACCGCCTGACTTCGAAATCACATTGACATATACTTGTTTAGTATCTAAATAAGTGAGAAGCTCCTTAATGTATGCACCGCTCATATTCAAACCAACATAGACAACCTCAATGCCACCCTTAGCCAGCCCAAAATAAGGCATCAGCGCCTCTTGGATTGCACGTGCACCTAAGAAGGAACCACCAACGCCTACAACAACCAGGACATCCGCACAAGCTCGTATTTCACTTGCCACACGTTCAATAGAGGTAAGCAGTCCCTCTTGATTTTGTAAGGGGGAATCGATCCAGCCTGTTAATGGATAGTGTGGTAATGCGTTATGGATATTTTTTACTCGATCTTTATATTGAATAAGATCACTATCATCTAGCGAACAATTTAGCAATGTTGTTTTTACAATTTCTGCAAACACCATAGAATCCTCACTTCTTAAGGTAAATTTTGATATGTATATTATGACATATACAAAAAAGAAAACCAACTCGAACCATGTCGAGTTGGTAATTAGAATTGCTTTTTATGCCAAATCCATGCACTTTTGATGATATCTAGAATATCCAATTGAGCCTTCCATCCTAATTCTGCATAAATCTTACCGGCATTGGCAACTAACTTGGCAGGATCACCAGCACGTCGTTCAGCATATTGTACATTGGCTTTTTTTCCTGTTACCAGCTCACATGTTTCAATGATTTGCTTTACTGAATAACCATTGCCATTCCCTAAATTATATGTGGCGGTTTCAATAGTAGAACTTAATAATGCCTCTAAAGCTAATAAATGTGCCTTGGCTAAATCAGTGACATGAATATAATCACGGATACAAGTACCATCAGGTGTATCATAGTCAGTACCAAACACTGAAATGGAGTCTCTTTGTCCCCCTAAATGCTGAAGAATGATGGGGATTAAATGCGTTTCTGGATTATGACTTTCACCAATTTCAGCTGTCTCATGTGCTCCCGCAGCATTAAAATAACGTAATACAACATATTTCATCTGGTAGCTCTGTGCAAAATCTGCCAGCATTTGCTCAACCATTAACTTTGACTGACCATATGGGTTAATAGGATTAGTAGGTGTCTTTTCATCAATGAAATCAACAGTTGGCATACCATACGTAGCAGCGGTAGAAGAGAAAATAAATTTATTAATTTCATTACGCTTCATAGCTTTTAACAAATTCAATGTGGCTGCTACATTATTCTCATAGTATTTCATAGGATCAATCACAGATTCCCCTACTAAGCTAAAGGCTGCAAAATGTATAACCGCTTCAATTTTATATGTATCAAATATTCGTTGAACAATTGTTGAATCTCCTAAATCACCTTGTATAAAAATAGCCTTTGCATCAACTGCCCAACGGTGACCCGTACTTAAATTGTCAAGTACAACTACATCATAGTCCTTTACTAATTCCTTTACAAAATGACTACCAATATATCCAGCACCGCCAACAACTAAAATCATAAAATTTCACCACTTAACTGTTTCGCTTTTTTTAAAATAATTTCTTTTACACCCTCACTTAAATCCTCACGTTCTAATGCAAAATCAATGGTCGTTTCAATAAATCCTAATTGCTCACCTACATCATAACGACGCCCCTCAAACGCATAGGCAAACACTCGTTGAATACCATTTAACGATTCAATGGCATCAGTTAATTGAATTTCGCCGCCCTTCCCCTTCTTCTTCTCATCTAAAAAGCGGAATATTTCAGGTGTTAATACATAGCGCCCAATTATCGCAAAATTGGATGGTGCATCCTCTAATGCAGGCTTTTCCACAAATTGCGTCACTTGCATCAATCGATTGCCAGTGTTAACTGGATCAATTACACCGTATCGATGGACATCCTCATCGGGTACCTCTTGTACACCAATAACACTGGATAAGGTGTTCTCATATTGATTCATTAATTGTTTTAAACAAGGCTCTTCACTTTTCACAACATCATCACCAAGCAGGACAGCAAATGGTTCATCGCCAATAAATTTACGAGCACACCAAATGGCATGTCCTAATCCAAGAGGCTCTTTTTGACGAATATAGTGAATTTCTACGCTAGCAGATTCCTGAACCTTTTCAAGCATATCAAGCTTTCCATTTTCAATTAAGTTTGTTTCAAGCTCTAGTGCATTATCGAAATGATCCTCAATGGCTCGTTTACCCTTACCTGTTACAATAATAATATCCTCAATCCCAGAGGCAATAGCTTCTTCCACAATATATTGAATCGTCGGCTTATCAACAATCGGCAACATCTCTTTTGGCATGGCTTTAGTAACTGGCAAGAAACGTGTTCCAAGTCCAGCAGCTGGGATAATGGCTTTGCGGATATTTTTCATATTATGTCACTTCCTTAAAAAACTAAATATCATGAACACTTGAGTATTATTAATTTTTTTGACTTACCTTTTCTAAAAAGTGATTATCCCGATTCACCAGCAAGCTTCAATCGGTATAAATCATTTATACTCAATACTAGTATGCATTTTTATTTACAAAGCCATTGATGATTGTCTTCATAATAATTTTAATATCAAATAATAATGTCCAATTTTCAATATATTGAATATCATGCTCAATTCGGTCTTCAATTGAAGTATCTCCTCGTAGCCCACATACCTGAGCCCAACCAGTAATTCCTGGTCTCACATGATGTTTTATCATATATTTCGGGATTTCTTCTTTAAATTGATCCACAAAATAAGGTCGTTCAGGTCTAGGTCCTACTATACTCATATCGCCTTTCAGCACATTAAAAAATTGAGGAAATTCATCAAGACTTGTTTTTCGCAAGAAAGTACCAAATTTAGTTCTTCTTGGGTCATTTTCAACAGTCCATTGCGTATTAGAAGCTTCAACAGGCATATGCTTCATAGATCTAAATTTATACATAGAAAACGTTCTTCTATTTAGCCCCACACGCTCCTGCTTAAATAAAATAGGACCTGGAGAAGTTAATTTCACGCCAATTGCGATTAACAATAGTAAAGGAGATGTAACAAGTATCGCACAAAGTGCAAAAACAATATCAAATAAACGCTTCAACACTCTATTCACATATTCATCTAAAGGTATATTTCTGACATTAATGACTGGTAAATCTCCAAAACTTTCAAAATGCGGAGTTGCAGGTAGTATATCGTAAAAGTCTGGGACAATAGATACACGAACTCCTGCTTTCTCACACATTTCAATAATTTGATGATATTTAGAAAACGCTGTTAAGGGTAAAGCAATTACGACTTCGTCAATAATGGTATTTTCTAGTGTTGTCGATAAATCCTCTATTTTACCTAATATTTTCTGTTCTCTATTAATTTGTTTAAAATCATCTAAAAAACCAATTGCTCTAAGCCCGTACTCAGGATGATTATCCAAATTCTCGATATATCTTTTTCCGATGGAACCCGCTCCTAAAATTAAAACAAACTGTTGATTAAAGCCTTTTTTTCTCATCGCTCTTAAAAATTGCTTAACAAAAAAACGATACGTGACGATAATCAAAAATCCAACTAGTAAATAGATTGCTAAGAACATCCTAGATATATCTATCGTTTTAACAATAAATAACACACTTAATAAAACAAACATACTATAAATTTGCACTTGAATTATTTTAGAAACTTCTTTTGCAAACTTCATTTTCCTTTTTGGAACATATAAGCCAATCAAAAAACCAATAGCCAAAAATGCAACAGAGTAAACAATGTTCCAAATGAAATAATCTGCTAATGGCAAATATGATCCTTGTTGCTCTTTATTAATCACAAAGCGAAAATACCATGCAACAGCAAATGCTAATTGAATAAAGATGAAATCTGTTGTCATATATAGCTGTGTAATAAAGCGCTCTTTTCCTCTTATCACTTTAATCACCTATTTAACTTTATAATTTAATGTACTTTTTTCAAAAGGTTATTAATAGTAGCAAAGGCTAGCTTTAATGTAATTCCTGTATAAACTACACTATTAATAAAAAAATTATATTTTTTTGCATAATGTTTTTTATGGAATAAATACATGGCCCTATGAAACTCATAAACTATTTTTAATGGTTTTTTTCTACTACTTGCTCCCTTATAATGAACAATTGAAACAGTAGGATTATAAACAATTCGCCAGCCAGCTTCTTTTATTCTATAACACCAGTCTATATCTTCCCCATACATAAAAAATTTTTCATCTAATAGACCTACCTGCTCTATTACTTCTTTTCTTACCATCATAAATGCACCTACTAAACAATCAATATCATGTACTTCTTTCATATTTAAGTAGCTTTTATGATAACTATTATATTTAGGGCTAGTAGGGTATTTTTGAGCTAAACCTATCATATAATAGAAGGAAGCTTCTGGAGTCGGAAAGCCCCTATGGCAAGCCTTATCCAAGGTACCATCAGGTAAATTTACTTCACAGCCAACAGCGCCAATACTCGTTTCTCTATCCATGAAACAAATGATTGTATCTAATGTGTTTTCATTCACTATAGTATCAGAATTTAACAATAACACATATCGGCCACTACACCTTCTTATTGCTTGATTATTTGCCTTGGAAAATCCGACATTTTCTTTATTAGAAATAACCTTTATATGAGGGAATAGACTTTTGATTTGTTCTACAGAGCCATCTGAAGAACCATTATCTACTACAAGAATTTCATATTGAAAATTCAATTTTGAGTTTAAAACTGATTGAATACAATCAATTGTTAGCTTTTTTGTATTATAATTTACGATTACTATACTTAAATCCATTTTAATTTTTACCATATTCCTTTAAAATATTGATAAATCTTTTTTGAAGGAGCTATTCTACATGATTGTATAAATTTTTTCTTTTTTTTTAAAGTTTTATACTCTTTAAAAAGAAGTTTATAGGCACTGAAAAGCTTTGGTTCTCTGAAGATGATATAAACTAAACAAGTTACTTCGTATATAAAAATAAAAGGAAAATGCAATAAAAAGTAAAATAAATTATCATTCTTTATCACATAAAAATGTCTATTAATATAGGAATGTTTTCTAGTTTTAAGAGAAATATTTTTCCTCGATTTATTATCCTTCCAGCCTCTTTCATGTTTTGCAATTGATTTAGGGACAAAACATATTTCCCAACCTGCTAATCTAGCTCTCCAACTAACATCTACATCTTCTTTATAGGCAAAAAAACTTTCATCAAAAAATTGTCCATCTTCTGAAATCATGTCAATCATTTCTCTTTTATAAACAGCCGCAGCACCTGAAACTCCAAAAACACTTCTCTCATCATCATACTGTCCTTGGTCTACTTCTCCACTTCCACGATCAACTGCACGACGATTTTTCTTTATATTGATTCCTGTACTGTCAATAATGTGTGATTCTAAATCTCTATATAATTTACCAGTTGCTGCACCAACTTTTTCATTTAACTTCATAAATTCTATAATATATTCTATATAATATTTATCTAAAATCACATCCGGATTCAATACTAAAACATAATCTGTCTCAGCATAGTTTAAACCTTGGTTATGACCACCTACAAATCCGCTATTTATGCTATTTTGAACAAAATAAACATTCGAATAATGAGAAACAACATCTTTAATACAATCATTTGAATTATTATCGATTACTATTATCTTCTCAACTGGATATGATTGAAAAATCACTGAATCTAAACAATCTTCTATATAATCCGCACTATTATATGTAACAATTTGAACAGCTATACTAGCCAAATTACCCCTCTATTCCTTTTATAATACATTTTAATTATAGCTTTATAAATAAAAATAACAATCTAAAGGAGATTGTTATTTTTGTTTATATATTCACCTAAAGCTTCCTTCCAATTTCTCCTAGGAATAAAGCCATTAATCCGGATTGATAAATCACCTAAGACAGAATAAGCAGGACGCTTTGCAGGCCTTGGAAATTGATCCGATGTTAATGCATTAACTTTTATATCTTTATTAGCTAATTTAAATATTTCTTGAGCAAATTCGAACCAAGAGCATGTTCCACTATTTGTACAATGGTAGATACCGTATTTTTCAGTTTGTACTAACTCAATTAAAAACTCTGCTAAGTCGACTGTATAAGTAGGAGACCCGACTTGGTCATGAACAACACCCAGTTCGGATTTTTCCTTAGCTAATTTTAGCATGGTCTTCACAAAGTTAGGTCCATACTCTCCATAAACCCATGCTGTACGTACAATAAAGTATTTTGTGTTGAGCGTTTGTGTTAAAAATTCACCGGCATACTTTGATTGTCCATACACTCCTAAAGGAGCTACATTCATATATTCATTGTAAGGTGAAGTTGCTTGTCCATTGAAAACATAGTCAGTACTAATATAACAAATTTTCGCTCCAACCGTTTCTGCTGCTACAGTTAAATTCCGCTGTCCCACAGCATTTACTTGAAAAGCTAATTCTTCATTCGTTTCTGCTCCATCAACATTTGTATAGGCAGCAGCATTAATAATAATATCTGGTCTGATATCATTACATACAGTAAGCACACTCTCTGTATCCGTGATATCTAACTCAGTTTTAGTAAATGCAAATAAATCATGCGAGCTATTTGATAATTGTTTAACAAGCTCCTGACCTAGTTGTCCATTAGCACCTGTTACCATAACCTTCATTACAATTTACCACCATACTGTTGTTGATAGTAGTTTTGATAATCTCCTGAAATGATATTTTCCCACCAGGATTGATTATCTAGATACCATTGCACAGTTTCTTTTAAGCCTGTTTCAAATGTATATTTTGGCTCCCAGCCTAACTCTTTTTGAAGCTTCGTTGGATCAATTGCATAACGACGATCATGACCTAAACGATCCTCTACATATTGGATTAAGGATTCTGGCTTATCTAGCTGCTTTAAGATTTCTTTAACAACCTCTAAGTTCGTTTTTTCATTATGTCCACCAACGTTATAAACTTCACCATCAATGCCTTTATGTAAAACCAAATCAATCGCACTACAATGATCTGTTACATGTAGCCAGTCGCGAACGTTTTTACCATCACCATACACAGGAAGTTTTTTATCGTTTAATGCATTAATAATCATTAAAGGGATCAATTTTTCTGGGAAATGAAATGGTCCATAGTTATTGGAGCATCGTGTAATATTTACTGGTAAACCAAATGTTTCGTGATATGCAAGTACAAGCATATCTGCTCCAGCCTTACTTGCACTGTATGGACTATTTGGAGCTAGTGGCGTTTGTTCAGTAAAGTAGCCTTCCTCTCCTAATGAGCCATAAACTTCATCTGTAGATACTTGTAAGTACTTTTTGATGTTATATTTTTTAGCTGCATCTAATAATACTTGAGTTCCTTGAATATTTGTTTGCACAAAGATTCCAGGGTCTGTAATACTTCGGTCAACATGTGATTCTGCTGCAAAGTTAATCACAGCGTCTACACTATCACCAATTAGCTGATCCATCGTCTCTGCATCTGTTATATCAGCCTTGACAAATTGATAATTTGGCCTGCCTTCAGATGGCTTTAAATTCTCTAAATTACCTGCATATGTTAAAGCATCAACATTAACAATCATATATTCAGGATATTTATCAACCATGTAGTTTACAAAGTTACTACCAATAAAACCTGCTCCACCTGTTACTAGAATTTTCATACTTATCATTCCTTACCTTTATAAATAAATTGGCTTTCTAAATCCTTTAGATTAAGGTGCTTGGTATCTTTATCAGATAAAATTGGATTTGACGTAGGCCAGTCTATATTTAAATTTGGATCATTCCAAGCAATTCCACGATCATGCTCAGGGGAATAATAATTATCTACCTTATAAAGAAACTCAGTATTCTCAACTAATGTACAATAACCATGTGCAAAACCTTGAGGTACCAGTAATTGTCTTTTATTATCCTCGCTCAAAATAAACCCTTCCCACTGTCCGTAGGTGGGGGAACCTTCACGAATATCAAGAATTACATCATATACAGCACCTTTTGTTACCCTTACTAGCTTCGTTTGAGCAAAAGGTTCTAGCTGATAATGTAATCCCCTTAACACACCACTCTCTTTTGATAATGCATGATTATCTTGTATGAAATTAAAAGAAAAACCTTGTTCATCCAATATTTTAGCATTATAAGTTTCCATAAAAAAACCACGATGATCCCCAAAAACTTTGGGTTCCAAAATATAGGCATCTTTTAGTTTTGTTTTAATAAAATTCACTTTATAGGACCCCTTATAACTTTTTATTTGCGAGTGAAATTAAATATTGACCATAACCATTTTTCTTTAACGGCTCTGCTAGCTCTAGCAATTGATCTCTCGTAATATACCCTTTTCGGAAGGCAATTTCCTCTAAACATGCAACCTTTAAGCTTTGACGCTTTTCAATTGTTTCGATAAATGATGAAGCTTCTAGTAACGATTCATGTGTCCCTGTATCTAACCAAGCAAAGCCTCGACCTAGCAACTCTACATGAAGATTTCCTGCTTCTAAATAGGCTTTATTAACATCCGTAATTTCAAGTTCTCCACGTGCTGATGGCTTAATAGATTTTGCTACCTCTATAACACTATTATCATAGAAATATAAACCTGTTACAGCATATGTCGATTTCGGATTTACTGGCTTTTCTTCTATAGAAATAGCCTTTCCATTTTCATCAAACTCTACTACACCAAAACGTTCTGGATCATTTACATTGTAGCCAAAAACAGTAGCCCCCTCTTCTCTAGAGGCTGCTCGTTCTAACATAGATGTAAATTTGTGCCCATAGAAAATATTATCTCCTAAAATAAGTGCTACAGAGTCATCCCCAATAAATTCCTCACCTATAATGAAGGCCTGTGCTAGGCCATCTGGTGATGGTTGTACTGCATATTCCAAACGAATTCCTAAATCCTGTCCATTACCTAATAATTGCTCAAAACGTGGCGTATCCTCCGGTGTTGAGATAATAAGGATTTCCTTAATTCCTGCTAGCATTAATACTGATAACGGATAGTAAATCATTGGTTTATCATATACCGGTAATAATTGTTTAGATACAGATTTAGTTAAGGGATACAGACGAGTTCCACTACCCCCTGCTAAAATAATACCTTTCATAATAAAAAATCCTCCTTTTATTTCGCAACTAAGTATACGCCAAATAGAATAACAGCTACCCCTACCCATCTTGTAATAGGAATAGCCTCCTTAAATACCAGTAACGCAACAAACAATGCGATAATATATGCTACACTTTGTAATGGATAGATTAAACTGAGGGGAAGTTTCGATAACAAATACAGCCAAATAGCAGTAGCTATGACATATAAAACCCCTCCACCAATTATCCATGGCGATAAAATAACATTAATGATCGTTTTGAATCCAGAAATCTCTATTTTTCCCGCACCTATTTTCCACATAGTTTGTCCAATTACCAGAAGCAAAATATTAATAATAAATAAAATAATATTCATCTAATCATTCTTTCTCTAACATCTTTCTCAATGATTCAAATTCATATTTTAAAATTCCAAGTTCTTGAGAAAGGGTTTTAATTTTATTTGAAGCTCTAGATAATGCAATAGTTAAGCTAAAAATAATTATCAATACTAAAAGAATGGCTAACATAAATAATGCATTACTTGGTATCTCAATACTTAACAATTCTGCTGTTTTATATAAAATACTAGGAAAAATCACAAGGCATAAGGACACTACTGCCAATAATAACCAAAGTAATGCATATTTCAAATCTAATTTGTATCGTGTTATCATTCTTATTAATTGAAAAGTAGCTAGTAAAATAAATATTAATAATATTAACTGTAACTTTACTGATATCATATCTCACCTAAAACGATTCTTTTCTTATTTTATCAAACACTATAGCTAATGATACTTTAATCATGTAATAAATTGACCTATGAAAGTTTATAGAGGATTTTCCACCTTCCCTTTCATTCATAATGACTGGTATCTCAGAAACCCTGAATCCCTTTCTTTTTATATACATAATCGATTCTGGTTCAGGATAATCTTTTGGGTAATTTATTGAGAATAATTTTATAATTTCTTTACTACAAGCTCTGTATCCAGAAGTCGGGTCTGTGATCTTCAAGCCAGTAAGTATATTTATTAGATATTTTAAGTAACGGATCCCCAGTCTTCTCATACCTGATGATTGGAATCCACTTTGATTAATATATCTTGATCCTATAACAATATCCGCATTACCTTGAATAATTGGTTCTATTAAGCTTTCAATAAATTCTGGATTATGTTGTCCATCCCCATCAACTTGTATTGCGAAATCATAATCATGTAACGCTGCAAACTTATAGCCAGTTTGCACCGCTCCTCCTATACCTAAATTACAAGGGAGATTAACAACATCAACGCCCATTTCTTTGCAAATAAGGGATGTTTCGTCAGTTGAGTGATCATTTATTACAAGAATATCCACAGTATTTTTGTATTTTACTTCATGGACTTTTTGAATCAGTTTCCTAATGTTTTCTTCTTCATTAAATGCAGGAATAATAATTAATATATTCATAAATATTTCTCCCATACTAATATTACTTAACCTATTTTGTTTGAAAATTGTAATTATTTATTGATTTCTAACTTTAATAATTAAAGATTCAAATTTATCTTAAATATAATTATTCTCAATTCCTAAACTAATGAAAAAATTAAAATCATTTATACATGCATTGATTTTTTAATAGAGTTATTAAGATACCTCTGAGATTAGGAGGTCTTTAAATATCTCCACCATATTTTGATATAATAATTTCATTAAAAGTAAATGTTCCTCCTCTAAAATTAATTGGAACGATCATTAAATCACTAACATCTCCTTCTACTAAAATAGTTTGTTCTTTTTCAAACAAATTTGTTGGAAATCTATATACTTTACTTTCCGAAAAATCCAAATCAGAATTTGTTTTCCAATATACAGTCATGTAATCGTAAATATACCCACCTTTTGATTTTATTTCTATTTTGCTTATATGGTTTTCCATTATAGGTATATTATTCACTCTTATTAAAGTAGGGTCACTAACTATATTTTTAAACTTATTTTTTTGATTGATTTCTTCAACATTTTCAATAGTTACATTCGAAGACTCCAAGTCATATTTTTCTATGAAATTTTTATTCATGCTTTCAATGTCCTCAACGTCAATATTAGCATATTTTTTTAATCTAAAATTCGTCATTTCTTTTTCTATAGAAAAGGAAAAAGAATAAACACTGAAGAATAATATTAGAGAAAAAACTAAAGAAAATATAAAATAAGATCGTCGAAATAATATATCGATTTTATTATTATGGTCTGTTTCTAGGCTTTTAATTAACATCCTTGATTTATCTCTTTTGTCATTAATAAATTGCATTAAATAACCAAAAAGAACAAACACAATAGCTAATGACGGCCATACATATCTAGGTAATCCGTGATATGGTAGATTCATTATTGTGAAAAGTAATGGGATTGTAGATAAGAAGAGTATTTCTTTTTTACATCTCAAAATAATTATTGGTAATAAGATTACAGTTGGAACTATAATAACTAAATGTATAATTAAAAAAGGTCTTAACCCTTGAAATGGATGTACAAGATATTCGTCCCAAACATCTGCCCACATATATTGAAAGAATCCAAAAATTCTCCATTTATAAAATAAAATACTATCAAGTCTAATTGAAGAGTTCAAAAGTTCTGTTAAGGTTTGATTATCAACTTCGAAAATTCCTATAAAGTATGGTAAGGAACCCCAGACTTTAGGGTTATCTCCAGCATCTGAGAATAAAATAAATTTTTCGAATTGACTATAATTTCTTATCCACCAGGGTAATTGTACTAGTACAAAAATAGAAATTACTATTATTACTTTATTTAAGAGTTTTCTTATATCCTTCCACTGGTAAATAAACAAGAATAGTATACTCATTATTAATAATGGAAAAGCATGAGCTCTAACAAATACCGCAAAAGAAATTAAAAGTGTGGAAAATATTAGATTTCTAACTTTTTCATTTTTTAAATAACTAACAAAATAATAGGTATGTCCAAGTAATAATAGTGTGAATAAATGCTCTGTCAAAATTTTTGCAGTATTAAAATTAAAGCCTGGGTATAATGTTGCTAACATCAAAACAATTATTATATATGGATATCTTAAACCTACTAACTTTGCAATTTTAAAAATGAAGAACAAAGATAACATACTAATTAATAAATTTGCTAATCGTACTATTTCTTGATTATCCCCAAAAATTTTGTAGATTAAAGCTATAAATAATGGATATCCTGGTTGAATAGAAGATGAAGGTTCAGCGATTTTTTCACCTCTATTAATTGCCCCATCTCTATCACTAGTTAATGTTCCATATTCCACCAAATTTGCACCTGCATTAAAATAAACATTTTCATCATTAAAAAGTACTAATTCAGTATCAAAATAATAAATTTTTAAAAAAAGTGCTATAAAAAATATAGTTACAATTAAAAAATTATTTAAATTATAAAATTTGCTTTTTCCATTCAAATTGTTATCTCCCTAAAAACCTAAATTAATAATTTCAATATTACTTTCTTAATTTACTTAAAACCTTACTTGCAAGAATCTTAAAGCCTTCTTCTTTGTATATATTAAATGCCTTAAAAATATAGTTTCTAACATTTGAATTGTCATTACTCGCTAAATGTTTTTTAAAATATAAATTAGAATATTTAAATGGATTATCACAATTAAACATTACATCATAATTTTTTCTATATTTGATTCTCAAGCTATCATCTATCTTTTCTCCGCTCTCATAATAATCATATGACCATTTTGTTTTTGATACACTGTCAAAATTATTCGCATCATGTAAAGCAGAGTATTCCGCATATAACTTTTTAAAAGGATGCTCTCCTTCTGGAAGCCAATCTTGCATACACTTTTGAGCAGTTCTTCCATATCCTGAGAAATGTATAAACCTTAAAGAATCACCTTTAATTAATATCTGTCCATTTTCTTCAGTCATTCCACAATCAAGTAAAGACCATGGTGCAAAATCATATCCTCTGTGTTTAAAAATCTCTACATCAAAGAAACAGGGAGCTAAATCTATCCATTTCTGATCTGTAAAAATTCCATTTTCTTTGTCATCATAGCAAAATAGATATAATCTATCAGCCCACCAATTAATAAATTTTCTAGCCTCTTCAAAAGATTTGTTGACAGCCAAAAAGCCTAAATTATACACACCGTGTGCAGTACTGGAAAGTTCCATATCTATATTTCCTGGCTGTAATAAATGTGGACATAAAACAATTGGACGAGATTTTAAAACTTCTTTTAATTCTATGAAATCTGAATATACATAAATATCAGGATCTAAGTATACAAAATTATCCTCTGATTCATATTTTTTAAAAAGATAATTAAAAAAATTCCCTTTTACGGATGTTGATGCCTCTACTATGGAATGTTTATAAATAAATTGTTCAAAATTGCCTTCCCATGAATCCTTCGCTAATACTACATCGTCAAAATACTCATATTGAGCAAGTTGTGTGTACTCTTTTTCTAATAAACAAACAATAAACTTTGCATCTGGAATATTGTCTTTTACAGATTTAGCTAATGTTCTGGTTTTGTGTAAATAGTTTGCACAAATTGAAGTGAAAATTATCATAGCCTATACCTCTTACCTTATTAATATTTTTTTGATAAACCTTTTAACTTTCCCCATACGTTTGACTTTGTTAAGTATTGGACCCAGGTCAGTTAGCTTTTTATTAATATATATTTGCTCTATTAAAGCGTCCCTCAGTACCATTGCATATTCATTACTATATCTTTGATAAAATTCGGAATGATTCAAATATAGGGTTTTATATGTTTCTTTAACTATTCTAGGATCATCGCTAAACTTTGTAGTTCTAGATATTTTTTTTATTCTATAATAAAAATAAACTTCTTTTAATTGAACTACTTTTCTTTCTAACTCTAGGATTGATAGCCAAAAATCATAGTCCTCCATACCATGTACTAAATTCTCATTAAATCCGCCAATAATTTCCCAATCTTTTTTCCTGAACATTGATGTAACAAATATGATATTATCTAGTAGCATCTTTTCGAATGAGTACTCAGGTAAATCCCATCGCCCTGTTTGTTCACCAAATAACTCCGCATAGCAATATACGATTCCAACATTATCATTTTGTTTTAACTGCTTAACACATTCTTCTATGTATAAAGAATGAATTAGATCATCTGCATCAACTGGTAAAATATAACTACCAGTAGATTTGCTTATACCAAAATTTCTAGCTGCCGATGGACCTATATTAGATGTTTTAAAAACCTTTATTTTTGGATGCGATAGATTATTTAATATATTATTGGTTAATTCATCTGTCGATCCATCATTTATAATAATTAATTCAACTTCTTCATATGTTTGGTTTAATACAGAATCTATACTTTCTTTTATATATTCACCATCATTGAAACATGGCATGATTACACTTACTTTACACATCCAATCCTCTCCATAGCTATCATATTTTCACTAACTTCATTCTTTTTAATATTTTCCAAACCTTTGAAGTAATAATTTTTTCTATTGTTTCTACCTTTTCTTGGATTACTCTGTTCGATTCTTCTAACTTTACATTTAATGCATTAATTTCTTGAGAAAGGTTAATTGTTTCTAAGCTTAATTGCTCTTTTTTCTGTACAAGGTTCAGTATTTCATCTTCTAATACCTCATTCTTATTTATCAAATCTTTTATTTCATTATTTTTAACATTAAAGGCCATACTTAAACTATTTTCTATGCTCTTACTATAGGATAATTCAATTTTTAGTTTCTTTTGGGTGATATTATTTAATAAAGGATGTTTTAACAAAATTTGCGGGTCACCTGAACTACTGATTACATTTCCCTTTTGAGTTTCTTTATTTTCTATAATTACACAATCTATTGTCGATATTACTAAATCAAATATATTTAATTCTTTTTCTCCTATAATCACAGAGCCATATAAATCTATATCACTGACAAATGTAGTAGGATCAATTCTTAAAAGATTTATAGGGGATTCAGGTAAGTCTATCTCAATAAATTGTTTTTGATTTTCTGTTGTTAAGTTAATTTTAGTCGAAAGATCCTCGCTGAATATTTCATTTGATGACCAAAACAATTGTAAGTAACCATTTATCTCTTGTTCAAAGATATGAATATCATTAGAATTCTTATAGCTAGAAATGTTTTTTAAGTAATTCGAATACATCTGAGTGTTATGTCCAATAAAAGATGTAAAATTTTGTTCCATCTTGTCAAAGCTAATTAGTAAATTCTTTGTTATCCCCATCTCTACAAATAAATCCTGTATAGCTTCTAAAAATGTACGAGGTAATTGATACTTTGAAATAAAGCTACTAATACTGCGATACAAAATAAAATCTAATGGTATTGGAAAATCAAAAACCCACTCATAATCAATTATTGTTATTTCATTGTTACTATTTATAATGAGATTATCAAAATTAGAATCAATATTAGACACACTTAAAGACTTACTGCCAACGAAGCTATGATCAGTCCCAAAAATCCTTTCGAATGGTTCTGTCACGATAAATTCAATTAGCTCATCTTTCTCTAACATTGTTTTAAACCATATAATTTTATCTTTAAAGCTTTTTATATCTTCTTCGTTAACATGCTTAATTAGTTTTTCATCTAAGCTTTCTCCAACAATAAAAGGAAATTCTATTACATTGCCTTTTAATATTGGGACTGCTAAATTCATAGCTGAATTTTTTAATAGCTCATAGTTTTTGTAAATATTATAAATATGATTTTCTCCATATTTTGTATAAGGTTCCTTTATAACAGAAACAATGCCATTTTCTTCGTAAATAACAGTCTTAATTTGATATTCTTTTTTCCGATTTACACTATACCGAACACTGTAAACATTCACATTATTAGCTCCTCTCATTCACATACAAACAAAAAAGAGTTGGCAAAAAAACTAAACTCATTGTTCGAAACAATGGAATCGAAAACTTTACTTTCATTAAACAATTCGATTCTATGTTGATCAAAGTTGTGAATCAGTCCTCTAAGCTCTCCTACTTTAGGTAATCTATTATCTGAAAAAATTTGAAAAGGTAATTTATAATCTGGCATTGGATAATAATTATCTATTTTTTTAAATCCTACATCCTTCAATATTTCAGTCAATTCATTTTTAGAAAAAGTACGTACCCTATCGTTTTCAAAATAATTCTCTAAAGACTCAAAAAGCTGCCCCGTATGGTCTTCTCTAGCCCCTGCCCAATACTTTAATCCAAATCTATTTTCAATTGCTATAAATAATTTTCCATTTTCTTTTAATAAACTTTTCACATATAAAAGGAATTCATGGAAAGGTTTATCAGAGTCTGTAAATGAGGGTGCATACTCTAGCACACCAATTAATGTAATATAATCAAATTTAGAATCAAATTTTATTTTCTTAAAATCTCCTACTATGATTTCAACATTCTCAAAATCCTTATTTCGATTGGCATTAATCAAAGAACGTCTTTTTGACAATTCTACACATGTTACTTGAGTGACTTTTTCAGCTAAAATACCTGTAATTGCTCCACAGCCAGCTCCTATCTCTAAAACTTTGCTGTGTTTTTCAAATGGATACCAGTCTATAATATTTCCTCGTTGTTTAGATAAGTGGTATAAAATAGGCCATCTATTATCTAGTTCAATTATTTCATCATAATCCGAGTTTTCACTTACAATTTTAAGAAGCTCATCTTCTATATCTCCATCACTATATAAATCAGTGCCACTATAATATTTTAGATTTAGACTTAAATTACCAATCTTCTCAATCATAAGTTCACCTATTCTTATTTCATATTTATTTTTATATCTGCTTCTAAATCATAATATCCAACAGTATTTTTAGTTGATACTACTTGAAAAGCAATAATATCATAAAGCCTATGATATACAACAAACTCTCCTCTTTCAAATCCAGTACAGCCCAAAGCCAATAAATAGTTTGCTCCTTGTAAATTCATTTTAAACTTAAATTCTATTTCTACAGTTTGTTCTGACAAAACATCTCCTGTGGCTATATTTTCAACCATTGTATTAGTCCCTGTGATTTCTGTTCCTTTTAAGTCTTTTATTGTGAATGCAAGAATAGGAGATTGAATAGATTTTACAAACTTAACTTTCATTTTTATTGAACATATACTACCTTTTGTAACAGTTGTTATCAATTCATTATTTTCATTAAAAATTCCGAAGTCAAGAATTTCCGCACTCCCATTGCCATATTCAAGAGCTTCACTGTTAATTTGATAAATTGTTTTCCATTGTGTATCAAAACTTTTAAGAGCAACCTTATTTTCAAGAGATTCTTGTGGTTTATGTAAATTAACAACTACCTTTTTATAAACATCAACCGCTTCTTTAGCAGGGTATATTCCTAATGATTGACCTTGATTTAAAACAAGAACATTATCACAATACTTTATTACACTTCCTAAATCATGTGTAACCAACAATATAGTTTTACCTTGTTTTCTAAATTCATCTATTTTTTTGTAACATTTCATTTGAAATATCATATCACCAACAGCTAATGCTTCATCCACAATTAAAATATCTGCATCTACATTAATAGCTACAGCAAAAGCTAATCGAACGTACATACCACTTGAATACGTTTTAACAGGTTGATCAATAAATTCTCCTATATCTGCAAATCTCTCAATCTCAGCAAATCTTGTATTCATTTCTTCCTCTGAGACACCTAAAATCGAACCATTTAAATACACATTTTCCCTTCCAGTATATTCTGGATTGAAACCACTTCCTAATTCTAATAATGCAGCAACCCGACCGTTAATTTTAATTTCACCTTCAGTAGGCGTTAATGTGTTAGCTAACATTTGAAGTAATGTACTTTTACCAGAACCATTTTGACCTACAATACCGAATGTTTGTCCTTGCTCCACTTCAAAACTAATATCATTTAAAGCACTAAATTCTCGATAATACATTTTCTTTCCAAAAGTTAAAGATTGTTTCAATCGATCTATAGGTTTTTCATATATTTGATATTTTTTTGATAGCTTTTTTACACTAATTGAAATATTACTAGAGGACATCAGCAAAACCCTTCCTTGTCTTTTTAAACCAAATATACCCTAACACAGCAAAAAGCCCACCTATAACTATTCCCATAATTAACAAATGCCAATGTGGTAAATCCCCCCAAATAATTGCACTTCTCATGTCTTCTACTACATAGGTCATTGGGTTTAATGAATATACAAATTGAAATTCTTCTGGAATTGAAGACCTTGGATAGAATATAGGACTCATAAACATTAATGCTGGTAAAACTATGGAAACAATTTGACCAACATCTCTAATATATACACCTAAAGAAGCTAAAAACCATGCTAATCCTAAAGAAATTAAAAGTAACGGCAAAATAATAATTGGAAATAACAATGCAGTCCAATAAAAGGTACCGGTTAATATGAGCATTGCTAGTAAAAGAATTATATAACTAATTAGAGCTTGAAATAGCGCTGATCCTAAAGCAACAATAGGTAATATTTCAAGAGGAAACACTACTTTTTTCACATAATTACTATTAAATAAAATTAAGCTTGGAGCTCTTGAAACAACTTCAGAAAATACATTAAAAACAAATAAACCTGTAAATAATAGCAGGGCAAACTCTACTTTATTAGTTTCGCCCGTTGTGCCCCATCTCGCCTGAAATATGACACTAAACACAAAAGTATATATTGTTAGCATCATTAACGGTGTTATAAAAGACCAAACTATCCCTAAGTAAGACCCTTTGTACCGATTTGATATTTCTCTTTTTGTAAATTGATGTATTAAAGATTTTTGAGCAAATAAATATTTTATTTCTCTTATCATTGATTTGATCATTTAAAATACTCCTTAATAAACTGCCTGGTTATAAAGAAACACTAGCTAAATTAATAATAGGGGAAAGTAATAATTCCCCTATACCTCTACATCTAATTAATTTAATATTGTTTCTTCCTTACTGTTTATCATTATTACACCCATAATAACCATCATCGACGCTGCTGTCCCTGGCAATGTATCGTTGAATACTGCTTGAAGTAAAAAAGCTAATACTGCTAAAGCCAAAATTACTAACTTATTTCTTCCATTAATAATCACTTTTAAACTATTCAAAACTATAAATACAACGATTGCTAAAAAGGCTATAAACCCTATAATTCCAGTCCCATATAAAACCCCAATATACATATTATGAGGCTTATCCACAATTACTGTTTCGGTTTCAAGATTCGCTCTCGCATCTTTATTATAATGTGGGAAATTATAGATTAAAGTATCGAGGCCATAACCTAGGATTGGTCTCTCTTTGACTAAATCCATAATATATGTCCAAATATAAACACGTCCTGATCCTGCCCCTACACCTGAAGGAGCAACCTCTGGAAGCTCGAAGCTGTTATCTGATGCATAAGCTTTTTCCAAGTCGAAAAAATTTTTATTTAAAACAGTTGCTTCTTCTTTATATGGGTTACTAGAAATAAAGAAACCGAATGTTTCATCCCAAACCTTGGCGTTTTCTCCTGCTAATATATGAATTCCTGCAACAGAAATAGCACAAAATGCTACTATTTGAATAAAAGCAATTACCTTCTTTTCATTTTTAAGGGCAATCCATAAAATGAAAATCATCATTGCTACGATTGTTAAAAATCCACTTGTAGATAATGACATAAACACTATAAAAACTGCAATTGTCGCCATAACAAAACTAAAGATTTTATCAAATACCTTTTTATCAGTTAAGCTTTTAGCTAGAAACATGATGACTATAACTGCAAACATACCACTCATATAGTTCCCATGGTTTAATGTTCCTAATAATACAGAACCTTCACTTAAAGATGCTCCTTCAGGTAAAAACGCTGTAAACAGCTTTTGTGCCCAACTTTTTTGAAGTAAATCTTTCCCATAAAAATTTAATGTAATAATAACAAAGTTAATTAAAACAAACGGAACAGTAGCGTAAATAATATATTGAATAGCCTTCTTAGGATACTCAATATTCATCGCAATAAAGAATAACGCTAAATAACATAGCCAGCTAATTGCACCGTCAGTACGGTTGTATTGACCATGTAATGCAATAGAAATGTTTGGTGAAAAAATTGTTGATAACACAATTGCTACAGCAAATGCTCCTATTGCATAATTTAGTTTTGTTTTTCGAATTTCACCGTTCATAAATAAAATTTTGGCCAAGAACATGATGCCTGCTAATACTGTTACAACTAATACAGCTAACGCTTTATAGTGCGTAAAAAGGTCACCCTTTGTCCCACCCGTTAATGCACCTACATTAGTTATCATTGGTGATTGAACCTCAACTACGCTCGCCATAACGATTAAAGGTACAAATCCGATGACAATAAGAAGTAGCCCAAAAATCCATTTGTCTACAGATTTTTGTGATTGTATATCTTCTTCAGTATCACGATAGGCGACTTTTTCGTAGAACTTACTCATTTTTAGTACCTTCCTTTAATGAATTTTCAATATGGGTTAGCAATGTTGCTACCTGCTCTTGATAATTAGGGATGTCTTCTGGTGCCCAAGCAGATTCTTGACAGCGTAAGAGAACAGTTTTAGCATCCTCAAATCTCTCTGCACCTGCAAATATTTCTCCTAATTGAATCATAAATGTTGGATCTTCCACCTTATATGGATTTAAGTCTAGCGTCTTTTGCATATGAATTGCTGACTGCTTCATATCGCCGTTTTGTGCAAAAATTAAAGCTGCTGCATAATTTGCCATCTCTGAATTGGGCTCTTTTTTCAGAACTTTTTTAATGGCGTCTGCTGATCCAGCTATGTCACCTGTCGATTGTAGCTGAATAGCTTGCGTATATAAAGCTTCATTTATTTTAAATTTGTCATCTTGCTTACTGGCCATCACATTTGCCACAATTAGACCAATTACAACAAATGCCACCAAGCCCGATAATATATATTTTCTAATTGGTTCAGTAAATGTCATTGTAACTCTACCCTTCTCACACTTTGTCATTTTTTCGCATAAGGTTATTATACTATAAAATAGCATCCACATGTAGGGTAGACTACCAGTTAATAATAGATATTGTTACTTTTAAGAGAATTTATTTGAAATTAAGTGTACTTAATAAAAAAATTGCTTTATCCTTTTTTGTAATAAAATTATTAATTCTGAATGGAAGTCGCAGCTTAAATAGTAAGAATTATGAATCGTAATAAACTATTAATGATATAAGTCGGTTATACCTCGTTGTTTTATAAATACCAGCAAATTCAATCGAATATTCACTAACTAAAAGGTTCTAATCACTCTATCCTTACTCTGTCATTAAAATAGTCACTACATAACCCAGTTACTTTTCTTTGCTCGCGAAAGATATCAATAGAAGTATTTATATTTTCATTAAAAAGGGCTATCCATTGTATGTAGAACAACACCCATCACCACATTAATATTACCTTTTATTTGCCAATGCGACTGAGTGTTCTATAGAAAAAGCAACACAAAGACATTTGTAGTAACAACTGAAACAAAAGATTTTAAAGCATAGATATTAATAATTGCTCACAACCTACTGAATATTTCACACAAAAAGACTCTATAGAGAAATTTCTCTATAGAGTCTTTTTTAATTAAGATACTAGTTTCAAAATTAATTTTTGAAAATTAGTATTTACGCGTAATAGTACCTGAACCACCAATAGTTGGATTCACTACTACTGAGTATTCTTTAGTAACACCATTTTTTGTAAGTGCTACATATAGAGTCTTACTAGCAACTGGTGATGTAAATGTTACAGTTGCAGCATCAGCTGAAGTAACATTTACAGTACCTCTACCTGTAGTTGTACCATCAGTTACTGAAATATCATTAGCTATTAAGTTAGATCCAGTTGCAAAAGTTAAAGTAACTGTATCACCTGAAGTTGTAACTACTGATGTTAATGTTTCAGCTGTAACTGGTGTATTACTTAAAGCATTAGTTACAATTGAAGGTAGATTTGCAGATCCAACAGTTGCAATGAAGTTAATAGTACCAGTGCCGTCACCAGCAACTATAGATGCACTAGTTTTAACAACTAATTCTCCAATTTTTGAAGCATTCTTAAGTTCTACTTTTTCATCTTTTTCTAAGATTACACGTTCAAATACTGAACCATTAACAAGGTTAAATGTTTCTTTAGCATTTGTGTGAACATATGCGTTACCATTTAATGTAACATTATCAGCTGTAAATTTACGTACAGTTTTTTGATCTTGGTAATCAGAAGATGAACCTTGACCACCAACAGTAATATTTCCAAATACATTTGCATTTTTAATTGTAACGTTATCTGCATTTACATAGATATCAACCTTATTAGCTTTAGTAGGTGGTGTTGTAGTGTTATCCTCAGCATTACCTACACTATTAGTAGTAAGGTTTTGGAAATCATAAGTTGCATTTGGGTTTGTTAAATGGATTTTTGCACCATCTTTAAACTTAATAGAAGATGAAATATCTGAATTCTTTACAGTTGTTGGTGTTGAATCTTTAGCAAGTGTGAATGTTACTTCTTTACCTAGTAAATCTGCACCATTGTTAGATTCAAATGTTTGTTCAGAAATATTAACTAAAGATCCACCTTTGTAGAATTGAGTGTTTGCACCGCTATAGTCAACGTCACGAACTGTTACACCATCATTTAATAATAGTAATAAACGATTGTTTTCAAGATCTGTAGCGATAACTTTACCAGTTACAGGTACTCCTGGTTGTACACCTTCATTATTGCTTAAGTTAAATACAGCTGAAGCTGTTAAGTTTTGTGGTAACGATGGAGTATTAGCACTTGCAGTTGCAGTTACTGTTGTACCACGTGTTGCTTTTACATAAACTGTTGCTTTACCATCAACAGCATCAACTGGGAATGGAGATGTATTAGCGCTACCCATATTTACATAACCAATTGGTTTTGCACCAGCAACTAATTTACCATTTACAACATCTTTTGCTGCATATACTTCAGCACCAGCAAATGTAGATGTGAATTGGAATGTTACACGTAAATTTGATTGATTGTAAGTGTTATATGGTTTGTTGTTTTGATCCACTGTTTGGTATGTGAATGCAGCTAAATCACCAACGCTTACAGTTTTTTCGTCTTTACCATCTACAGTTAAAGTAGCTGATTTTACAATTGCATCACCGAAGTAAGCAATGCCACCAACTTGTTGTAAATCGTTTTTATCTAATCCAGCTTTATCACCTGTTTCAGTGAATACAGTTGGTGTTGCGTAAGCATCTTTAGCACCGATTAAAGTAAATGCTACTTCACCTTTTGCATTAGTAGCTAAGTTAACAACTACTTTATCTGCATTTACATTATATGCATTCTCAGTTAGACGGTGAATCGAGTTAGAGTTTTTATCTACTAAATAAACAGGACCGCTATTTGTTTTCACACCAGAACCAATTTCTACGGATACACGTACTTGTGTTCCAGTTGGTGCAAGATTACCTTTTTCATCTTTTAATACAGCTTTATAATCACGACCACCTGCATTGAATAGAGCATCAGCTAATTGTTTAGAAGCTGAGTCACCATTAGCAATATTATAGTATGTGTGAACTGATTTTGTAGCTGAGAAAAGACTGTTAAATCCTGGAACCGTAACGTTAGTATTAACGAATTTTTGAGTGAATCCTGCTGGTACAATTTCACCTGCACGTAATGGATTGTTTTGGTTAATTAAAGTTGCATTAGCTGGAAGTGCCGCATTATTTGCAAGAATAGCTAGGTGACCTGCTCCATCACGATATAATTTGTCGCCTGCTGCATTTTCATACGTATATGTTGAAACATTTGAATTTAAGCTACCAATATAAGCAGCTGCATATTCAGTTCCAATTGAATCTAAAGTTAATTGTAAGTTTTGGATTTTACCAAATGTTAATTTTGGTGCTTCTGCAAATAACTCAGTTGGATTGAAGCGACCACGGTTACCTGTTGCATTTTGTGGATTTTCTTTGTTATCTACAAACACAATCGGAGTTAATTCAGCATTGCTACCTGTTAATGTAACGATTGCTTCACCGTTTTTATCAACTGGGATTTTCACAACTTTAATACCTTGGTTTTGATCACCTAAAGATGTTGTGAATTGAGCTGGATAGCCTAAATTTTTACCATACGCATCAATTACATCTACAGTTTTTACTGCTTTATCAGGTGCTACATCAATATTTTCTTTGTAAGCAATATTTACGTAGTTACCTGCTGGGTATACTTGACCATTCTCTGTGAATGCAGCAGTATAGCCTTCTGTGTGGTATAGAGCAGCTTTAATTTTATATTGCTTTTTAGCACCATTATTTACTGAGTTACCTGTTGTTAATTCAGTAATTGTTAATGGTTTAATAGAAGCCCAGTATACTTTTGCAAATGAACGTACTGAAGCTTTACCAGTTGAGTATGCTTGTACTTCATCAGAAGAAGCGATTTGTTGGCTAGTTTGTGCATAACGAGTGTAAGTATAAGTAGCTACACCATCTGCATTTGTTGTTGCTTCAGCAATGATTGGTTGGTTAAGTGTACCTGTGCTGTTATCACCATAGTTATTGATGATGTTGAATGTTACAGGAATACCTTCTTTAGATTGACCTTCAGCAACAGTTACTTTAGCTTTAACAGTTACTTGGTTACCTACAACCTCTTGTTGAGATTTTTCAACGATGTCGATAGCAGTTGGAATTACAGCTTCTACACCTTTGAATTTACCGATTTCTTCACCGTTTAAAGTTACAGTGTATTCTTTACCTACTTCTTGAGCAGCTGTAGTTAAAACAACAACTTTTTTGTTAGATTGTTTTACAGCAGCATTTTTAACTTCTAAACCTTCAATTTTGAAGTCAAGATCTTTGATGTTTCCAACTTCTTCATCAAATGTTACTTCAACAGTTGTGTTGTTGATAGCTTTTACTGTAGCATCTACATCTACTGCGATATCAAGGTTGATTGTACGGTATAGGAATGAAGCGAATTGACCACGAGTGATTGAATCAGCTGGTTTAAATGCTTTACCAGGTAGGTTAGCAGCATTTGTAAGCTCAGCATATTCTAAAGCAGTGATAGCTTCGCGTTGTTCAGCAGAGAAAGCAGCACCTAGGTCAGAGATTTCGCTCTTGAATCCAGCTTCTTTGTACTCAGCAATTAAATCTAAGTCATAGATTTCGTTGATAGCACGTACTAGTACAACTGCCATTTGTTGACGTTGCATAGATTGTGTGTAGTTTAGGTTGCCGTTTGAACCAGCGAATACGCCTGCATCTTTAGCAAGAGCAGCATATTTAACTAATTCTTTTTCAGCTGTTAATGGAAGATCTTTGAAGCGTTGAGATGTTTCCCAATCAGATGGAATCTCAAAGCCTTCAGTTTCTAACCAACGACCTAATAATTTAACCACTTGACCACGGTTAATTGTTTGGTTTGGTTTGAATGTACCGTCAGCATATCCATTGATGATACCAGCATCAGAAAGAGCATTGATTGCATCTTTATGAGTATTGTTTTCTACATCTGTGAATCCTGCAGCAGAAGCCACTGGTACGATAGCAGAAGCTACTAATGTAGCTGTCGCAGCTGTAGCTACGAATTTTTTGTATTTCTTTGGTTGGTTAGCCATAGAAAAATTTCCTCCTCTAAGTTCAAAAATTATGTCTCTACTACATAGAAATGCAGTAAATAAACAACTACACATAAAAGTATAGTAGTATCCCTAAAAGTTGTCAATCATATTTTGGGAAAGTTTCTAATTCGTTTCCGGAAAAATAAGGACACACAACTCTCTTTTACCATTGTTATCTATTTGCGCTATTTTTTCAAGTGATATTATGCAACTTTTCCAACAAAATTCTGGTACCCTATCAATAAATGTTCAAATATTCTAATGTTGCACAAATTAAAATACGAAAAAAGCTCAAGCATAAATATGCTTGAGCTTTTTTCGCTTGGGCTACCAACCGTTGTTTCCTTGCAGGGAATTCTATTTATTTCATAGAGGAAATTCCTATACACATACAGTCTAACACTTTCATTATAAAACGACAATACCAATTTTCAAAAATTACTAATGTTTCTTTCTAGCAACTTCCAATAAAAATAGCGGAAGAGCGATTTGACGCTTGATACGCTTGGGTTCCTTCAATAATCTGTAAAACCATTCAAGGCCAAATTTTTGGAAAATTTCCGGTGCCCGCTTCACTGTACCTGCGAGTACATCAAATGATCCTCCTACACCTTGATAGATAGTTGGATGCAATTGATCTCGATTTGCGTTTATCCAATTTTCCTGCTTTGGACTGCCCATTGCAACAAAAAGTAAATCAGGCTGTGCTTCGTTAATGCGGTCAATTACCTTCTGTTCATTTTTTTCATAGCCGTCCTGTGTGCCAACTATTTTAATAGAAGGAAATAATGATTCTAGCTTTGCTTTAGCTGCATCTGCCACTCCAGGCTTGCCACCGTAAAGAAAAATAGGTTTGCCCCGTTTTGACGCTTCCTCACAAAGCTTCATCATCATATCAACGCCTGTAACACGTTCACGTATTTGCCCTTTTTGAATCTTTGAGGCAAGTATGACACCTATGCCATCTGGGATTTGAAATTCCGCTTCGTTTAGAAGCTTCTTGAGAGCTGGGTCCTCTTTTGCTTTAATGATTTTTTCTGGGTTGATGGCAACGACAAGCGCCTTTTGCTTTTTTTCAATGCGCTCAAAAACCATTTCCATTAATTCATCGTAGCCTTCCGTATTGACGTTTATGCCAAGTACTGTTTCCTTCATCGGTTTTTCGCATCTCCTAATAGGTGGAACTGGAAGCCTGCACCCTCCCATTTTTCACGGTTTAAGCAATTTTTCGTATCGAAGACGATTTTTGATTGTGCTATGATATCCGCCGCATTTAATGCCTTAAATTCATTATGATCTGTTAGAACCACAATGATATCTGCATCTTTAGTTGCTTCCTCTAAGCTTTGTGTTTGTGTAGCATGCTTGTTCTCTTTAATATGTGGATCGTATGAAATAACCTCTAATCCAAGGTTTTGTAATTCTTCAATAACAATTGTTGATGGGCTTTCGCGCATATCATCGACATTTCCTTTGAAGGCTAGTCCAAGTACTGCCACTTTTCCACCAGCAATTTTGTTTTGATTTAAGATAGCCTGTGTTTGTTGTGCTGTAAAGCTCGGCATACTATCATTCGTATTACGTGATAGATGGATAATTTGTGCCTGCTCGCCACCAAGCTCAACTAGGAACCATGGGTCAACAGCGATACAGTGGCCCCCTACACCTGGTCCTGGGAAGTGAACATTCACACGTGGGTGGTAGTTCGCGAATTTAATCGCCTCCCAAATGTTAACATCCAGTTTCTCTGCTAATTTTGCTAGCTCATTAGCAAATGCAATATTAACATCACGATAAGTGTTTTCCATTACTTTCACAAGCTCAGCAGTTGTTGCATCTGTTAGGTGGATTGTTCCATTAACAAATGTTTGATAAAGTTCTTTTGTCATTAGTGCAGATTGTTCATCAATACCACCAACAATACGGTCGTTGTTCACTAATTCTTCAAAAATACGACCTGGAATTACACGTTCTGGGGAGTGAGCTACAAATAAATCTACACCAAATTCTAGATTTGCCTTGATCAGCTCAGGTAGCATCACATGTTCCACTGTTTTCGGTGGTACTGTTGATTCAAGAATTACTAGGTTGCCTTTTTTCAAGTATGGCACGATTGAAGCTGTAGCTTGACGTACATATTCTAAATTTGCTGTATTGTCAGGATTAATCGGCGATGGAACCGCAACGATAAATACATCTGCTTCCTGAGGTGTCGTTGATGCTGTAAGGAAACCTTCATCAACGGCTTTATTCAAACGCTCCTGCAAGCCATTTTCTTCTATATGAAGTTTTTTCTCTTGAATACTTTTTACTGCTGCTGGGTTTACGTCCACCCCATGTACTTTTATGGCGTGGTTGGCAAACATTACAGCCGTTGGTAAACCGATATAGCCAAGTCCAACGACACAAATTGATTTCGTCATTCTCTATTCTTCCTTCCGTTATCAAAAACGAGTAGTTATATATGTTTTGTAAATGTATCATACATTTTTGTTCTGCATTATAGTATACATCTTTCAAAGGAAAGTGTGAATCAATTTGTTATATTGAAGAGGCTTTCTGTGTCTGATTAGCAAAAGTTTTATTTGTTAGCGGCGGATTTTTGGGTTTCAGTGGCAATTTTCTCAAGTTAAGTGGCGCAAGCAAAGGTTTTAGCGGCTTTCCACACAAAATAAGTGGCGGAACTTAAGCAATTAGCGGTGATTCAAATATAAACTGGATAAATTGTACTGCCTATATCGATCTGAACCAGTACTAGTAGCACAAACTTTTTGTAAAATGCGTTTTACAACATATTGACTTTCAATTTTTAAAAATTCTCGACATTCCCCGTTCATAATCGTATCTCCAATAAGCATGTAATAGTCCAGTAGTGCCTTTATATGTGCGTTTGTACATTTATTTTGGCAATGCTGACAATACCAAGTCATGCGTAACTTCAACATGCCAAACTGACCACAGCTCTCACAATAAACGCCTTGTTGCAAAGCCGAACTGTCAATCTGAGTAATAATGGCAAAGCGGAAATGGCGTTAAAGGCTGTAACTGCGACAAAATAATTTGTTTTATTTCTGTTGTTGTCTCTTTGCTTTTTCCTATATGTTTATGCAGAAATAACGGTAGCTCTTTTGCCATTATTATAGGCAGCCCCTCATACGCTCTAAGAATATGTACATTATTAAATGGGAACACAACAGCCCCATATACAGGTATCGTAATATGATGCTTTCCTAAAAAATGCTTCAATCCTTGGATATATTGTTCAAGCTGTATTTCAGGATGTGTAAAGACTTGCACTTCTCCTGTTTCAGAAGTACGAATGAGCTGACGAGGATTATTTTTAAAATGGACTGTTCCTCGAATGTTTTTGATTTCTAGTATTATGATAGCGTTGGGGACGATGATTAAAATATCAATTTGCATGGGAAAAACAGAGGGAAGCATAACATTGTGGAAAATGTAACATTCATTAAGGAGGGCCATTTGCAGTAGCTCTTTCACTACATATTGCTCACCAAAATCACCCGCTTCTTTATTTTTAAGTTCCTGCTGAAGTTTTTGATATTGTGGATGAGTGGGGTGTAAACGAGTCACAAGCGCTTGAAGTCCTTTTGTCAACGGAGATGGTTCGAAGGGTTTTATAATCAATTAGTACTCTCCTTTTCTATATTTATCAATGTTTTTTTCTTTTCAGCGATTGTTGTGTCTTATCAGCGATTTTCACTTTTCATTTAGCGATTCACCTAAATAAAAAGGAATCACCTTTAATATCGGGGATTCCTCATTGTTCCACTTTCAAGTAATTTTAAAATGGACTGTGCCTGCTGCATATGCATTGCCAGTACATATTGACTCGCCTGCATTAAAATTTGTGCTTTGACCATGTTCATCATTTCTTTTGCGATATCGGCATCCCGAATGCGGGACTCGGCTGCTTGTAAATTTTCTGCAGTGTTCACGTTCGCATTATAGGCATGCTCTAGTCGGTTTTGATAGGCTCCTAATCGAGAGCGCTCGTTTGATACTCGTTTTAAAGCCTCGTCCATTGTGGAAATGGCTTTATCAGCATCTTCTTGGGTTGCTATAGAAGCATCCTTCAAGCCTAGTGCCTCTGAGCCCATACCATTAATGAACAGCTCAATGTTTTGACCTGAATTTGCCCCTGCCTGAATTTTAATACCCTTTGTAGCATGATCCCCATTCAGTAATGTCTTTGTATTAAATTCTGTATCAGTTGAGATGCGTTGGATTTCCTTTTTTAACTCTTGGAACTCAAGCTCAAGCTTTTGCCTGTCATCGTCTGTCAATGTATCATTGGCTGCTTCAATTGCCAATTCACGCATGCGCTGAATCATATCATGTGTCTCATTCAATGCCCCTTCAGCTGTTTGCACAAGTGAAATCCCATCCTGAATATTTTTCGCAGACATATTCAGTCCACGAATTTGGGCACGCATTTTTTCAGAAATCGCAAGTCCTGCAGGATCATCGGCTGCACTATTGATTCGGTAGCCAGAAGAAATTCGAAGCATGGCCCTGCTCATAGTATCGTAATGCCTGTTCATATTATTCAAAATTGACATACCTGTAGCTGACCACTTTCCAAGCATGATTTCACCACCTTTATTGTTCTTTATATCGGAATACCTAAGATTCTTTTAAGTCTTTTTGGTAATGTATTCTAATTTAATAGGTTTTATATAGTAAAAATTTCTAATTTATTCTTACCATTTTAACTTTAGACCTAGTCGTAATTGCAACCATTTTTTTTCGAGCGCTGGCGTTAGTATATAAAAGCACCCGCTTCTCGTATATGAAAAGTAGGTGCCTAACTGAAATACTGTGTATTCAATTTTCGAAACCCCCAGGTTGATGGCTCTTTTGATGTAGAAGCTCAAAAAAGAGTGTTTTATTGTGATCTAGTAATGCCTGATCAATTAAATAATCTAGGTTTTTTTGCTCCAATTCTGCAATAAGCTGATCGATTTCACCAGCAGTTACAGAGGAAATAAGAGGTAGCTGTGGCTTTGGTGTAGCGTTTTCAAGAATTGGTGCTAGATGCTCATGAACATTTGTGATTAGTAATAATTGATATAATGGTAATCGAATAAAGCGATTACCCTTTTGGAAAACAAAGACCTCAGATAAATTTTCAATTTGCTGCGTATTCAAGTTGATAATCATCTCTTTACCTTCTATGGGAATGAAATGGAAAATCTCATTCTCTTTTAAAATAGAGAAATATTGATAAGCAAATACGAGACGTAATTTGTCTCCTGTGATTTTTGTATAGAATGGCTTCATATATTGAACTTGCATCATCCTTCATCCCTCCCTATTTATCTGATTATTCAGATTTTAACACAAATCAATTAGCTTGTTAACTATCTAAACCATGATTTTTTTCTTTCTAATCATTCAGCTTATCATGTACGGATTTTAATCGTATAATGGAAGGACAGTCTTTTTTCTTCCATACGTAGATGCTAAAAAAGCATAAGCCACTAGCTATATTTTTGAAAGGAGTGAGGTTATGGCATTGTCTATTTATCAAATAGCTAAGGAGCATCAAGAATTTGTCCTTACCAAATTGAAGGAAGCTGAACAGGCGTTACACCCTTCCTCTTCTGAAGACGAAGAGCTAGTGCGTCGTGCTGTTTTTTCAGTACGGAACAAATCAGTGATATTTGAACGATTTAATGGAGCGAGTTCTATATTATATGCAAGCGTACAGGATGTCAGACCTGCCTCAGTAGAAATTGATTTTGCGAATGAGCATCTAAGTTGTAACTGTCCTCAGCTAAAATGGTGTCGTCATCAGGTAGGTGCATTGCTCGCCCTTTATCAATATTTTGATTCAGTTCAAAATTGGTCCAGTGTTTGGCGCTCCCAAAAAACAGTTCAGCTCAAATTTTTAGCAGATGAACGTAGTCCGGAAAGTTGGCAGCGAATGGTCTATGAAGTGATGCGTCGCCTATTACCATCAGGTCGTATTTTAGAGGGCTACGGTATCTCTGCAATACGAACAGATGTATTAGAACGACTTCAACGTCATATGCCCTTTGAACGTGAATGGCAGCCGCTTTATAAGCTTTTTGTAGAGCTTTCGATCTTTAATACCATTTGGCGTCATGTCAATGAAACACAAGGACATTCAATCGATTCTCCATATATGAAATATTTTATTGATCAAAGTGTTCAATCATTGGAAAGTATATTGACAGAGCTAACTGGGCGATCACGACTTTTTGCCACTGATCCATTTTATGATGCACTCCAGCATTTAGTGAGAGAAATTTTATTGGAGCGTCAAGGATTATTTGCTAATCGATTACAAATATATATGCTTCTGTGGGCAGTATTATTTTATGAGAAGCCAAGGCGTGAACAGGAATTAGCACTTTTAAATAAACTTGATGAGCCTTCCTCAGAGATCTCTTTACAGTCATTAAAAATGCTATTTTATGTGCTGTTACAAAAAGAAGATTTATTGCAAGAGGGTATTTCACATATTCAGTTGCAGCAAATGGCAGATTTAGTTGAGCTTGCTACGTTTGCAAAAAGAGCTGGTGAGTTACCTGCACAAACGATTATACTGCGAGCCATGCTACCATTTACTGAAGTGTTTCTACAGCAAATTGTGCCTGTTGTTCAGAGAGCGCAATATGTACGGCAATTCCAGCTTTTGTATGAAGATATACAGCTCACAGACGAAGAGGAAGCCCTCTTGTATAGTGCCTTTGGTGTTTATGGGCTTCAGCCATTTTCATTCTTTCTAATTAAAAAAGGACGTTATCAGGATTGGGCTGCCCTTCACCAATTAAATCCTTCATCTCTATCTTATTTAGAAATGTGTGGATTAAAGGACGTTCTACAAGTTGCCCCAGCGACTGTAATGCCCTTATACCATCTATATGCCATGGCTGAAATATCGCAAAAATCTCGCATGAACTACAAACAAGCAGTTCGAATTTGGAAAAGTATGCGCAGCGCTGCAAAACGGGCTGGCAAAGTGGCTTATTTTGAAACCTATATGCAAACAATTCGTAGTGAATTTAAACGACTTCGTGCATTACAGGAAGAAATTGAGAAAGGAAACTTAGGATGATGACTATCAATGCTCCTTCCCCATTTTCAAAAAAACTACAACTTCAGATTGAAGTCGCTCAGGAAGGTTATTTTACATTACAAGGCTTTACAGCTGATGGCGTGGCACTAGAAGCAGATGCACTTATTTCTTCATTATTTTTTAACTATGAGGAAAATGTCTATGGTTTGTTAAGTAATCGGACAGATTCTACTGTTGAGGTTTCCTCGTCAGAGCTTCTTGATATAGTTTCACCACGCTATCAGCATCCATTTATAGAATGGCATGGGAAAAATACTGAGAGTAACAATTGGCTAGAAAAAATCTCAATTTTGCAAGCGTATTGGCAAGAACCAAAACTTTGGTCATACGCCGATATAGCTGATGACTTTTCCGCACTGACTTTCTCTATTGCAGGTATAGATACAGCATTATTAGAAATAGCTGTTCAGCAAAAGCTCAATCAAGCTGGCCTTGTATTAGCTGATGTACCAAAGCTGATGCCATTTTTCCAACGTGGTGGCTGGCCATTAGAACAAAATCGTCAGGCTGGTGCAATTACAGTCTCCTTACGCTTGAGTGAACCGGAGGAGGATGCAGATGTTTGGCTTTTAGAAACGGTCCTTAGCACTGCTACTACTAAAAACTATTGGACACCTGCCATTCGTAAGCAGTCGCATCCAATAGTTGAAGCCCTACCTGTAAAATGGCAGATATTCGCTGAGGACATTGAACAGCAGCAAGCTCAAATTGCTGATCTTCTTTCTTTGGAAGAGTTACGGAGTGATATTTTTATCCGTGTGATGTTAGAAGATTTACAAGTACGAACTTTTTTACGTGAGGATCTCGCTAGATTACAGGCACTGGGCTTTGAGGTAGTACTTCCCGCTTGGCTTAAGGATTTAAAGCAATCCAAAATCCGTGTTCGTGTGAGTACTGGTAATGTAGCAACCAAAAGGGTAGCTGGGTTAGATGATATATTAACATTTAAATGGCAATTTTCAATGAATGGACAATCGATTTCACCTGAACAATTTAAAAAGCTTGTAGATGAAAAACGTGAATTTATCCGCATTGGTACCGAATGGTTTCGAGTGGATGCGAACTGGATGCAAGAAATGCGAGCACTGATGCAGCAAGCAGAGGATGAGAGCTGGACAGTTCGTGAATTACTATTCCGAGAGTTGCCAGAAAACTTATCTTCTCCCCCCGAAGAAGAAGCTGATGATGAAATGCGAGATGATCCAATTTTCGCATTCGAGTTACAGCAATCCCTTAAATCCTATATGGAGCAGCTTCAGGAGAAAAAGGGTCTTCCAACAGTACCAGTTCCTTTAACATTACAGGCTGAATTACGACCCTATCAACAGGAAGGCTTTGAATGGCTTGTCTTTATGCGTGAACAGGGTTTTGGTGCATGCTTAGCTGATGATATGGGTCTTGGTAAAACAGTTCAGCTTATTTCTTATTTGCTTTATCTTTATGAAACAGCAGATCTTACAAAGCCCTCTATTATCATTTGTCCTACGTCAGTACTGGGTAACTGGCAAAAGGAGATTGCCCGCTTTGCGCCTTCGTTAATTGTGCATACACATTATCAGGCCAATCGAGCAAAGGAGGATGTATTTAAACAGCTAGTGGAAAGAGATAAACCACATGTGATTTTATCAACTTATGGCACCGTTTCACAGGATGCAAACTTTTTGCAAGAGATGAGTTGGGCAGCAGTTGTTCTTGATGAAGCGCAAAATATTAAAAATATGCAGACATTACAGTCAAAATCGATCCGGAAATTACATGGAGCTCATCATATTGCATTAACAGGAACACCAGTTGAAAACCGTTTATCTGAGCTCTGGGCAATATTTGACTTTATTCATAAGGGATACCTAGGAAGCTTTGGTCGATTTAATGAAGAATTTATTTTGCCGATAGAAAGAGATGAATCAGAGCCTCATAAACAAAAGCTACGTGCGAAAATACAGCCTTTCTTACTGCGTCGTACAAAACGGGACCCGAATTTACAGCTTAATTTACCAGATAAACAAGAATCTCATGCCTATTGCCCGTTAACAACTGAGCAAGCGTCTCTATATGAAGGATATATTTTAGAAACGCTCGACCAGCTTGAGCAATTAACAGGCTTTCAGAAAAAAGGGCGCGTTTTAAAGATGCTCAGTAAATTAAAGCAATTATGTAATCATCCTGCCTTGTATTTAAAAGAACCTTTCGAGGATGCTGAAACAATGCTAACACGCTCTACCAAATTAGAACGTATCGTGCAAATGGCAGCAGAAATCGTGGACAATGGGGAGCAGTGTCTCATTTTTACTCAATATATAGGAATGGGTCAATTACTCCAGCATTGCTTTAGCGAGCTATATAACGTTGATGCACCATTTTTAACTGGCGCAATGCCTAAGCAACAGAGAGATCGCTTAGTTGAGGCTTTTCAGGCAGGAGATTTCCCTATATTTATCCTCTCCTTAAAAGCAGGTGGAACAGGGCTGAATTTAACTGCTGCAAATCATGTTTTACATGCAGATCGCTGGTGGAACCCAGCTGTGGAAAATCAAGCGACAGATCGTGCATATCGAATTGGCCAAACACAATTTGTGCAAGTGCATAAGTTTGTGACGATTGGAACAATTGAAGAAAAAATTGATAAAATGCTGGCGCAGAAATCTGCATTATCAGAAGAATTAATACAATCAAGTCAGTGGTTAACTGAGCTAGAAGATGATGAGCTTCGAGCATTAATGACACTTGACTTTTAATTGTTTAGATGCGCCAAGAGCAAAAATGTTCTTGGCGCTCTTTTAGTTTTGAGAATATCAGTGGACAATTTGATTACTTCTTTTCCTGCTTACTTCATACACTTATTAAGTTGTAAAATCATCATCGCTGTGCGGTCTTCAGCAATGAACTTCAATAATAGGTATACATCATTCCTTTCTTTTCTTCATGCATTACGGTGCAAGCAAATATAGGAGAATGGCGGATCAGACAACATTATCTCTTGCCCCGTATGTAACACTTGGCATACTGCTAAACTACTGGTAATACAGCCTTTGCCTCTGGTAACACAAAATCCTTCAAGCCTTCCTGCTCATCAGACAGCTTTGTGGGCACAATAGCCTCGTCACTGTTTCTTGGCTTAAGGTGATAAAATCGGACCTCTTCAACGACTACCTCTGTTATAAAAATCTTCGTACTTTGTTCATTTACAAATGACCTTGATTGGATACGGCCATTTGCTCCGATTAATGAGCCTTTCCCGCAATATTTGACGATATGCTCTGCAAGTCTTCCCCATACTGTACAAAGGATAAAGTCAGCATCTACTTCCCCACGATTGTTTTTGTAATTGCGATTAATGGCTAAAGAAAAATGTGTTTGCACGCGATTCTCGGATAAATGTCGTAACACAGGATCTTTTGTTAATCTTCCAACCAGTCCGACTTGATTCATCAATTCACCTCCTTTGCTTTTGATGTTCTCATCTTACAAGGACTAATACTGAATTGGCAAAAGTCGTTTTTTATCATTTCCTTTTGTTTTTAATCATAAATTGGTTATATTAGCCGTTTTCCTTTTCAAAAATTAAATTAATTTATAGGCTGAATGCTTTGGCTCTGTAATAGCAAATGCTATTTCATGAAATATGAAATTTCATAGTTTTTTCTTTTTTTAAATCGGCTAGAAACAAAGCAAAGGTCTCTTCATCACATGACCGAATTGAATGTGTTATACTAATAAAGATGACAGACTTAGGAGGATTATACATAATGAAAACATTTAAAATGCTTTCCTTTGACCTTGTCACAAAAGATGGCATACAAACATTTCCTTTAGTCGATGGCATTATTATTAATCAGGAAAACAGCCATCAATCATGGATTCTTGAACTGTTTATGGATAGACAATATCGTTCAACTTTTCAACATCTATTAGAAAAAGCTGCAGTCTTTAATGTGCGTGCTGTTATTTCATTTCCAGATAATGAACCTGCTCCTTTTCAGGTTGCTGTACATACTGTTCAAGAAATCGGAGAACATATTTCTGTGCTCTTAAAGGGTAAACTTAAAACAAAACGTTCAAAATATGCAGAGCAATTATTAGCTGAACTTCTAGCAGAAGGCGTTTCTTTAGATAATTTACTTGATCGCTTCTCCCATGATATGAAAGAACGTCCAAAACTTAAAAATGATTAAATTAACGTTGCTGTCTTTAGCATCGTTATTTTTAACTGTAAAAAAAGAGCGTTCCATTTCTGGATACACTCTTTTTATTATTATCGCGTATTCATGTTGTTACGCCTACGAACGTCTATTTACTTTTTCTTCAACCATATTTTCTTCATTGACATTGTCATTTCGTTCAACGCCATTTGCATTTGGTACGTTGTCATAGCCATTTGTACCGTTTAAATCAGCGTTTGTTCCAGGTGTTGTAGCTTCAGGTATTGTACGGTTTTCATTTACAGTACCACGGTCATTACCTATCGCATCTCGATCATAAGCATCATCGCGGTCATTTGGATCTAATGCATCTTCTACTCTGTCAACGCCTCGGCGAACATCATTTTCAGCATTCTCCACAGGTCTATTTTCAACCGCTCTGTCTCCCCAGTTACATCCTCCAAGGAATAGTGTAGCAAATAGAATAGTTATAAATGACATTTTCCACATATTAAAAACCTCCTTTCTTAGGTGCTATGTCAGCAAATACAACGAGTGCATTTGTGATCCTACATAGATTGCCCGGGAAAGGAGGGAACTATCCGATTTTCGTAAAAACTATTTTTGTTTTTCTTTTAACAATTGTTCAATGTAAGCTGCTTCTGCTTTACAGTCATACGTATATTTTGTACCTAGCTCTTTTTGCAATGTCTCGATTGTTTCGATTTGCTTAGCTGTGGGCTCTTCATTTAAAATTTTCGCAATTACTTCATCGATTTTTTGCGCCATTTCTTCATGAAATTCAGTGCTCAGCAAAACATTTGCTGGAATTTTTTCAATCCATGCGGCATTCTCTTGAAAATAAGTCTGCCAGCTAGCAATGAAGTCTTCCATAGAGAAACGCTTTTCATCCCAACCAATACTTGCTAAGTATGATTCAAAAGATGTTGAAATCGAACGCGTAATGCTAATTTTAACACCTGAAGACAGATCCTTATACATCTATATAATCCTCCTACGTTTTAAAAAAACCTAAAATTACATGTATTTCAATTTACAATCGCTAATACGCCATCGCATTTTAGAACATAAATAAACTGCTAAAAAAATTAACAGCAAGGACATGATTCGACATAATTATTTTATAACTTTTAGCCTATAAATGCAAATTAAGCCTATTTTGGCTGTTCAGGTCCTATAGCAAATAGAATATCTGCTTCACAAACCAGCTCTCCATCAACTGTTGCTATACCATGACCTTTGCCCATTGCACCTCTTAGTTTAACAAACTCTACTTCCAGTCGAAGCTGATCCCCTGGTACTACCTGACGTTTGAAACGGCAATTATCCACACCTGTTAAGAAGGCTAAGCGACCTTTGAATTCTTCCGCGTTTAATAATGCAACACCACCAACTTGTGCTAGTGCCTCAACGATTAAAACACCAGGCATTACAGGATAGCCTGGGAAGTGTCCATTGAAAAAATCCTCATTGATAGATACATTTTTTAAACCTACTGCACGTTTTCCCTCTTCTAATTCAACAATACGATCAACAAATAAAAAAGGATAACGATGTGGTAAAATTGCTTGAATTTGCTCTGCTGATAACATTTGTATTCCCCCTCAATTATTAATAAAGTATGTAAACATAAAGGATGGTAAAGAATAAAATTATTCTTTACCATTCATAATATCAAATATATGCTGCCATGTTTCTGTTTTAAATACATCCGTAGCTTGTCCTTGTCCAATAACACTGTAGCCAAATATTGCACCTAAAACTGCGGCAACAACGACTAATACGAGAACAAGTACAACGCGTAGCCAAATCGGAATCAGCCGTATTTGCACCCATCGAACCTCTCGTTGCTCTCCATTTGAGCGGCGTTCCTTCTCTTCTGGTGGCGTATCGGTTTCTTTTGTCGGCACAGAACGTCGACGTGAATCGTTTGTCATAGATTGTACTCCTCTTCATTCCTACTAAACAGTAATCATGGATTTACTAGCGAATACCATTAATAAGCCCAAGCATTTGGTCAGCTAATGTTACAGCTCGTGCATTGAATTGATAAGAGCGCTGTGTTTGAATTAAATCCGTCATTTCCTTTGAAAGATTTACATTCGACATTTCTAACGTGCCACTTTGCATGCCAATCTGCTGGCGATTTGCACCCTGTAATTCTGTAACGACCTCAGCTTGCGTATATCCCAGTTGAGCGAGATTATCTGGCAATCCAACGTATTGGCCTGAAATGTGCTCCATTAGCTGTGGCTTTTGAAATTCTGTCACGGCTAAATCTGTACGGATAATATCTCCATTTGGATAGGAAGCCTCTAAGACGCCTCCATTTCGTACAGCAAAGCTTTTCACATTATCTGGTAATGTAATAGCTTGTCCTGTTGCATTAGCTAATGGATACCCATCTGCATTCACAACCATTACTGTTCCATTATTTAATGGTGATAAATAAAAGTCACCCTGACGAGTATACACTGTTTTTGTACCATTTTCACCATCTGGCATTAAAATATTGAAATATTGTTTTGCTTTATTGAAAGCTATATCTAAATCTCGGTTTGTTGTTTGTAATGAGCCTTGCTTTTCATTTGATTGAATTTGTCCAAGCATTGCACCTGAACCGTATCGAATACCTAGCGGAGATTGACGCTCTGCACGATCTTGCTTGTCATTATTAAACTGCTGATAAAGAAGCTCGTTGAAAGAAGCCTCTTTTGTCTTATAGCCATGTGTGTTGCTATTAGCAATGTTATTACTAATCGTATCTAATTTATTTTGTAATTGTCCCATTGTATTTGTTGCTGTAATCATTGTACGTAGCATTCTCTAACGCCTCCAGTTCGCATATTATACTTTTCCGATTTCATTGACAGCCTTTTCCATGCTTCGATCATAAGCCTGTAGCACTTTTTGATTGGCTTCAAATGCGCGATATGCTGTCATTAAATCTGTCATCGTGCGACCAGAATCTACGTTTGAGCGCTCAAGATAATTTTGACGAAGTGTAAATGCGACACCGTTAGCACCATAAGCAGTAGGCAAGTTTTCTCCATTCTCTGTTCGAACTAAGCCATTATCCTGTTTACGTAGCATGTTCGGATTAGCCGCAAATGATACGCCAACACGTGCTACTTGCTGATCATTGACGTAAATCGCTCCGGTCTCATCTAGACGAAAATCATCATTTGGAAGCTGGATGCGTTGGCCAGTATCAGATAAAACATACAGTCCTTGTGCATTGACTAAATTGCCTTGACCATCCAACGTAAAATTCCCATTTCGTGTATATGCCTCGCCACCATCTGGATGTGCTAAACGGAAGAAAATAGCCCCAGTGATGCCCTCTTCATTTTGCGGTAAGTATCCATCGATCAAGGCCATATCTGTTGAAAAATCTGTATTATAGATTTGACCCTGTATGTAGTTTGGCAATGTTTCTTGCATATAAATCCCAGTATTTAATGCTCCCACTTGACTCATATATTGAGAGCCCATTTGTTGCTTGGCAGTTGCGTTCGTATTTCCGACACTTGACATTAGCATATCTGGGAATGAACGAATTGTTGATTGATCCGCTTTAAATCCTGGTGTATTCGCATTTGATAAATTATTTGTTAATAATTCTGTTCGTCTTTGTTGTGCAATCATACCCGTTGCAACTGTATAGAACCCTTTAAACAAAGGAATCACCTCATTTTATTTTTATAAGGATGCAGGCACTCGATCAATATTTTCAAGCATAATGCCTGTACCAATTGCTACACAATCCATTGGTTGCTCTGCAATGAAAACAGGTACCTTTAACTCTTCAATTAATAGCTGGTCCATACCATGTAGTAATGCACCACCGCCAGTAATAATAACTCCACGATCAATTATATCAGCTGATAGCTCTGGAGGCGTTTTTTCTAGAACATTTTTTGCAGATTGAACAATCATAGCTACTGATTCATGTAAAGCATGTTCAATTTCCTCTGATTGAATCGTTATTGTGCGTGGGAGACCTGTCACCATGTCACGACCACGGATATCCATGGAATCATTTCTACCGCCCTTAAACACTGTACCAATTGTCATTTTTATTGCCTCAGCAGTACGTTCACCAATTAGTAATTTATATTCTTTTTTAATATATTGTAATATATCATTATCAAAAACGTCTCCTGCAACTTTAATGGATTCACTTGTTACGATATCTCCCATTGAAAGAACTGCTATATCTGTTGTTCCACCACCAATATCCACTACCATATTGCCACTCGGTTGAAAAATATCCATCCCTGCTCCAATAGCAGCAACTTTTGGCTCTTCCTCTAAATATACTTTTTTACCACCAGATTTTTCTGCTGCCTCACGGATAGCTTTTTGCTCGACACTAGTAATATTAGTTGGACAACAAATTAAAATACGTGGTTTCGTTAAGAATCCCTTTAAGTTTAATTTATTGATAAAATGTCTTAGCATCGCTTCAGTAACATCAAAGTCTGCAATAACACCATCGCGTAATGGTCGAATTGCAGTAATATTACCTGGCGTGCGCCCTACCATTTGGCGGGCTTCTTCCCCTACTGCTAATACTTTATTTGTTTTTTTATCAATTGCCACTACAGATGGTTCATTTAAAACAATTCCTTTACCTTTAACGTGGATTAATACATTTGCAGTTCCTAAGTCAATGCCAATATCTTTCGAAAACATTCTATAATTTCTCCTTCCCGCCAGTTCCCACTACATAACGTTCATTTTTATCCCGCATAAACGGACAGTAGACTCCCACTTCCAGACGTAAGTCAAGTAAATCCTATAATTGGGAAATCAACTGCCCGTAATAGTTCGGTTCGTTCACCTAAGAATCAGTGTAAGATGAGGATAATCCACACTGATTGAAGCTTCACTTTATCTCTTTATCTAGAATATTTTATCATACACTATTGGTAATTTCACCTAAATTTAGTGAATGTGGTTGTTTTCTTTAAATTATATGAACAATTCTAGAAAACAATAATACGTTTAAAATAATCTTTTAATTGTTCCATTCATTCTTTTAAGCCTATCTTTAACCACAAAAAAAGAACGAATCATTCTTGACTCGCTCTTTCTTTCCACTTGTTTTTCGTTGCCTCTCCTCCGCGAATATGACGTACGGCCTTATGGTAGGCGAGAATTTCCTTCACCTGCTCTGCTAATCCTTCATGAATTGTTGGCAATCGCTCTGTTAAGTCTTTGTGCACCGTACTTTTTGAATAACCTGTCATTTTCGCGAGGACACGCACAGTCTCACGCGTCTCAATCAATAATTCACCGAGGCGTATGCAGCGCTTCCGAATGTGCTCGTGCACGTTCTTCGTCCTTTCCACACAATTTCACAAAATGGCTTTGGCATCAGATGCACGTATGCGCATTTCTTCACCTTATGTAAGGACAAAGCTATTCAGAACACGTTTTACACTTTCTCGATAAATTGCTGATGATTTATGCTGCATCAATTAACAGTAAGGTTCCATATATATCATAGATATCTTTAACTGTTATTGTGGCAGCCGATTTTTCCTATTTTAAAAGGCTAGTGATTTTTTCGGATTCACATATTTTCCGTTTTCAAGTACTTCGAAATGTAAGTGAATGCCTGCTGCTTGATTCCACTCATTGTCAGTCGCTTTTCCTAATACCTGACCCTGTGTTACTTCATCGCCTTCTTTTACAGCAATATCTTTTACTGAGCTATAATGTGTTTGCTTACCATCTGCATGCTCAATAACAATTTTATTGCCTGTAAATGCATCTAGTTTTACTTCTAGTACTTTACCACTTAGAGCAGCTAGTACTTCAAATTCTTCACCATTCATAGCAAGAGAAATACCAGATGACGTTGTAAATGTTTGATTAAATACCATTAGTGCATTTTCACGTGCCTCTGCATTTGCCTCTACTTCATAAAATTCTTGTAAAACTTGTACTTTACTAAGATTTGCTTCTTTGAATGGGTACTTCATTGTTTCTGCACGAGCATTTGTTTCAACTACAGGGCCTGGATCTACTTCTGCCAAATCTGGTAATGGAGCCTCTTCTACCTTTGATACGAGACTATTGTAACCAAATAACATACCTGCTAGCATAAGTGCACCACCAGCATAAACTGCTGGCCAAAACCAAGGTTTCTTCTGTAATTGACCTTTTTCATTTTGTTTTTGAGAAGTTTTACTATTTTTATCCTCTCTCATTTTCATCACCTCTAGTTGCAGTGTGAACAACTAGAAGTTATTTTAAACATGCATCTATCTTTTTTATCTCAATATCCTGATAATAATAGTGTAAAATTTCGTTAGCAGTTTTACCTTCACTTGCCATTGCCTCAGCTCCATATTGACTCATCCCAACACCATGACCGTATCCTTTCGTACTTACTTGTACTTTTCCTGTATTAGTATCATAGGAAATTTTAAAATCAGTAGATGGTATTTGCAAAAGTGTTCGAACCTCTCGTCCTGACCATACATTTTTACCTAGCTGTAAACGTTCAACTCGTCCTGAATCATTAAAAAAATACTGGATGCGAGAGAAATCACTTACCTGCCATTTATCAGGCCAGATTGTATTCCACTCTGCTAATGTCCATTCCTTTACCGCAGAGTATTTTGGAGAGGATTGATCGGACATACTTGCTACGCTTTGCAAATATGGAAGATCATTACCGCTATAACCATAGGCACTCTCCGTTTTACCGTTACTAGTAGAATGGAACATAGCTGTGATTAATTGATTATTATAAAGAAGAACTTGTCCTTTCGTTTCATTAATCGCCTCGACAATTTTCTTTTCATTTCCTGGGAAATTGCTAGTCCAATTCGCTTTTCTTTGCTCTTTGTTATAAAAGACTTGTCTAGCAACTGTAGGAGCAATTGCTTCTCTACCGTAATTTGTCGATTTTAATGCATAAGTTCTTGCTGCAATAGCCTGCGCCTTTAACGCCTCTTTTTTAAATGAAACAGGCATTTCAGCAGCTACTACACCCGTAACATATGTTTCTAAAGGGATTTTCTCCTGTTGTCCCTCCACTTCTATAAATATTTCACAAGCATTGTCCGTGGTTTGGACTGATTCCTCAGTTGCACGTTTTTCACTAAATGCCACAGGAAGCACATATAATAACCCAATCAAACAAATGATACCAACACTCATTATCCATTTTTTCATAAGGAATAATATGCTAGAATTCTTCTAAATATGTGAACCTTAGCAAAACAATATTGAGTAGGGTATTGAAAATTACTATTTTTAAATTCAAAATGAGCTATTTTATCTTCTGAATGGTCACCTGATCGCTTCAATAAAAAGAACCCTACGCTTATAGTCATAGGGTATCAATCAGCTATTTAGTTTGTTGGTAATTCCACCGTAGATTTCTCTTTCATTACAACATCTTCAACTGGTACACGTTCGATATGAGCACCAAGTGCAGCCAATTTTTCATGGAAATCTACATAACCACGATCTAAGTGATGAAGTTTTGTCACACGTGTCACGCCTTCAGATACAAGGCCAGCTAAAATAAGTGCAGCTGCAGCTCGTAAATCCGTTGCCATGACCTCAGCACCTTGAAGATTTACAGGTCCCTCAATAAAGACAGAGCGCCCTTCGATTTTAGCACCCGCATTCATGCGACGGAACTCCTCAACGTGCATAAAACGATTTTCAAAGACAGTTTCCGTAATAATACTCGTACCTTCGGCAGTTAGCATTAAAGCCATCATCTGTGATTGCATGTCTGTAGGGAATCCTGGATGTGGCATTGTTTTTATATCCACAGCCTTTAATTTATCAGGAACTCGTACACGTATGCCTTCATCTAATTCGATAATTTCAACGCCCATTTCACGCATTTTAGCAATTAATGCTGTCATATGCTCAGGGACTGCGTTTTCAATCGTCACATCCCCTTTGGTAATGGCTGCTGCAACCATAAATGTACCAGCTTCAATACGATCAGGAATAATATGATGCTCTGTTCCATATAATGTTTCGACACCTTCAATACGGATGGTATTGGTACCTGCGCCAATAACGCGACCACCCATACTGTTAATAAAGTTTGCCAGATCTACAATTTCAGGCTCTTTCGCTGCATTTTCAATTACAGTTGTTCCCTGTGCCAATGATGCAGCTGTCATAATATTTTCTGTAGCTCCAACACTAGGGAAGTCCAAATACACATTTGCTCCTTTTAAACGGCCATTTACTTTTGCCTCTACATATCCGTGACCAAATGATATTTTTGCACCCATTGCTTCAAAGCCCTTTAAATGCAATTCGATTGGGCGAGAACCAATTGCACAGCCTCCTGGTAAAGCAACTCGAGCATAGCCATTGCGAGCAAGTAAGGAACCCATTACTAAAATAGATGCACGCATTTTACTTACATATTCAAATTGGGCCTCACCAGAAAGTTCTTTTGTTGCATCTATATATACTGCGTTGTCTTCTGGTATATATGTAACTGCTGCATTTAAACTTTTAAGTACTTCATTTATTGTAAAGACATCTGCTAAGTTAGGGACTTCCTTAATTACATTTTCTCCTTCAGAAGCAAGTAAAGCCGCCGCTAGGATTGGTAACACTGCATTTTTTGCACCCTCTACACGTACTTTTCCTTGTAGCTTTTGGCCACCAGTCACTATTATTTTTTCCACCCTATGTCCCTCCGAATTTAATCTATTAAGCTATTAAAATTTTATTTTAAAAAAGAAGTATAATGTCATAATCAGTAAACAAACAACTCTATAGTACAACTTTTCTAACGCTCATTCAAGCATCAAAATCACTATTTTAAGCCATTCATTAATATTTTGCTATTTATTTATTGTACGCATGAAATTTTATTTTGTGAATGACCAATAACATAGAACGAAAGCGTTATTTTCTAATACATACCCAAAGATTTATGAACAAAAAACAACATCTATTGAATTTAATAATCCATATTTTTTACATATTTCAAAGGGCCACATAAAGTGAAACTACAATTAGTAGAGGTTTCCCTAATCCCCTTGAATGCACGAGCTAAATACTCTCATCCTGCAAGGAACGCTTGTGTGACCAACATCTGTTGGCCTCAATCGGGCTTTACAGGCTGTTGATCCCCCAATTCACTTAAATCTTGAGATGGAATCTACCTGACGAAGCTTTCTGTACAGATAAATTACTGCCGGTTTTATGCAGGGATTACATTTTTGTTATAAAGCCCTGTGAAATATGTATATTCATTTTCTTCATTTTAGGTTAGTAATAAGGGGCTATATAATATATTAAAATAAATAAGGGAGCTTACCTGACCAATTTGACACTTGGAGGAAAAAATTCGAAACAGTTGTTCCAATCGCAATACTCAATAATATATAGATTAGCTGAATTTGAAATACTTTATTTTTCTTAAATATTTTCTCAAGCATAAAAGCTTGTAGTGCATAAAAAGTAATAGCGATAAAAAAAATGTGAGACAAAATACCTAACAAAGCTTCTTGTCCTATCGATTCATATAATTCCATTGTAATCCCTCCATAATTCATTAAGCTCCATTTATCTCACTTGCTTAAAGCACTGAATAATGTTAAAAAACGGGCAGATGTTGAATCTGCCCGTTAAAATTTGAATTAGATATTACCCTCATGAACGTTGATACGATTCAACGCACGTTTTAATGCTAGGTCAGCACGTTTGAAATCAATGTTGTCTTGTTTACTTTGAAGACGTCCTTCAGCACGTTTAACGGCTTCTTTTGCACGTTGAACATCGATGTTTTCAGCAACTTCAGCAGAAGGAGCTAAAATTGAAATCTTTTCTGGACGAACTTCAATGAAACCACCGCTTACAGCTACAATATCAGTAGAACCGTTTTCTTTTTTAAGCTTCACAGCACCAATTGCTAGTGGAGCAACCATAGGAATATGGCCAGCAAGAACACCGATTTCTCCAGAAGTTGTTTTAGCGATTACCATTGATACTTCAGAATCGTATACTGGGCCGTCGGGAGTGACAATATTGACTTGAACTGTCTTCATATTTTTTCCTCCTCGTCCCTAGTATTAAACCTCTACGCCCATGCTCTTCGCTTTTTCAACTACTTCATCAATAGAACCAACTAGACGGAAAGCATCTTCTGGTAGGTGATCCCATTTGCCATCAAGGATTTCCTTGAATGAGCGAACAGTTTCTTTAACAGGTACATAAGAACCTTTTTGACCAGTAAATTGTTCCGCAACGTGGAAGTTTTGAGATAAGAAGAATTGAATACGACGAGCACGTTCTACTGTTTGTTTATCTTCATCAGATAATTCATCCATACCTAAGATAGCAATGATATCTTGTAATTCACGGTAACGTTGGATTGTACGTTGTACGCCAGTAGCTACAGCATAATGCTCAGCACCAACGATTTCAGGTGATAATGCACGTGAAGTCGAAGCTAGTGGGTCAACCGCTGGGTAGATACCCATTTCAGATAATTTACGCTCAAGGTTAGTAGTTGCATCTAAGTGGGCGAAAGTTGTTGCTGGAGCCGGGTCAGTATAGTCATCGGCTGGTACGTAAATCGCTTGGATAGAAGTTACAGATCCTTTGTTCGTAGATGTGATACGCTCTTGTAATTTACCCATTTCAGTTGCAAGTGTTGGTTGGTAACCTACCGCAGAAGGCATACGACCTAACAGGGCAGAAACCTCAGAACCTGCTTGTGTGAAACGGAAGATGTTGTCGATGAATAAAAGTACGTCTTGGCCTTGTTCATCACGGAAGTATTCCGCCATTGTAAGACCAGTTAACGCTACACGCATACGTGCACCAGGTGGTTCGTTCATTTGACCGAATACCATCGCTGTTTGCTTAATAACGCCTGAATCGCTCATCTCGAAGAATAAGTCGTTCCCTTCACGAGTACGCTCACCTACACCAGCGAATACAGAGATACCTGAGTGCTCTTGTGCGATGTTATTAATTAATTCTTGGATTAATACTGTTTTACCTACACCGGCACCACCGAACAGACCGATTTTACCACCTTTGATATATGGTGCAAGTAAATCTACTACTTTAATACCTGTTTCAAGAATTTCAACTGAAGTTGAAAGATTCTCGAAAGATGGTGCTTCACGGTGAATTGAATCACGACGTGCATCAGCTGGAATCTCTTCACCTAAGTCAATTACTTCTCCAAGTACGTTGAATACACGACCTAGCGTAACTTCACCAACTGGTACTGAGATTGCTTTTCCTGAGTCTGTAACTTCTGCTCCACGTTGTAAGCCATCAGTAGATGACATCGCAATTGTACGAACAGAATCATCACCTAAATGAAGCGCAACTTCTAATGCAAGAATTGTTGGTTCTTCATTAGGACGTTCAATCTTAACTGATAATGCGTTATAGATTGCTGGTAATTGACCATTGCTGAATTTTACGTCAACAACTGGACCCATTACTTGAATAACATGTCCTTTATTCATTACTGTGTACCCTCCTATCGTATTCTTATACGACATTGGGAAGCTGGCCTATTCTAAGGCTGCAGCTCCACCAACGATTTCTGTAATTTCTTGTGTAATCGCCGCTTGACGCGCACGGTTGTATTGCAATGATAGATCTGAAATAAGATCAGATGCATTATCTGTTGCATTTTTCATAGCCGTCATACGAGAAGCATGTTCACTTGCTTTTCCATCTAATAATGCCCCATACACTAAGCTTTCCGCATATTGTGGCAGTAATACTTCAAGAATTGCTTCGCCAGATGGCTCAAATTCATAAGAAGCTGTACCGCTTGCAGGTGCAATATCTGTTAATGGAAGAAGTTTTTTCTCCGTCACTTCGCTGGCAATAGCGCTGACAAAGTGATTGTAGTACATATAAAGTTCATCATATGTACCATCAATGAACATACCAACAGCATTACGAGCGATTTCTTTAATATCAGCAAAGGTTGGCTGGTCCGGAAGACCGACAACATCGCTGATAACATTATGATCACGTTTTACAAAGTAGTCACGAACAACACGTCCTACAGCTAAAATAACGTACTCGTCTTTTGATCTATGACGTTCGTTAATTGTACGCTGTACTTGACGCAGAATACTTGAGTTGTAAGCACCTGCAAGTCCACGGTCAGAACCAATGACTAAGTAAGCTGTTTTCTTAACAGGACGAGCAGTTAACATTGGATGTCCACTGTCTTTTGTCCCGGAAGCAATCGCGCCTACTACATCCTGGATTTTTTCCATGTAAGGAACGTAAGCTTTAGCGTTTTGCTCTGCACGACGTAACTTTGAAGAAGAAACCATCTGCATCGCTTTCGTAATTTGCTTCGTGCTCTTTGTAGAAGTAATACGACCTTTTATTTCGCGTAAGTTTACCACTGGTATTTCACCACCTTTTGTTTTTTAATCAAGTGACTAGCTCGAACTTATTCTGATTTAGCGAAAGTTTTTTTGAACTCAGTTAAAGCTGCTACGTAATCCGCATCAGGAGCAAGTTCTTTTGTAGTACGAACATGATCTAAAACGTTTGTGTGGTTTGTATCTAACCAGCTTAAGAATTCAGATTCAAAACGAACGATATCTTGTACTGGAATATCATCTAAATGACCTTTAGTTAATGCATAAAGGATCGCAACTTGTTTTTCAACTTTAAGTGGTTTGTTAAGGTCTTGTTTAAGAACTTCAACCGTACGTTTACCACGCTCAAGTTTAGCAAGTGTTGCTTTATCTAAATCTGAACCGAATTGAGCGAATGATTCAAGCTCACGGAATGCTGCTAAGTCAAGACGTAGCGTACCCGCAACTTTTTTCATCGCTTTAATTTGAGCAGATCCACCTACACGTGATACAGAAAGACCAGCGTTAATCGCAGGACGTACACCTGAGTTGAATAAGTCAGATTGTAAGAAAATTTGTCCATCAGTGATTGAGATTACGTTTGTTGGGATGTATGCAGAAATATCCCCAGCTTGTGTCTCAACGAATGGAAGAGCTGTAATCGAACCATTTTTATATGTTTCATTTAACTTCGCAGCACGTTCAAGTAAGCGGCTGTGTAAGTAGAAAACGTCACCAGGGTAAGCTTCACGACCTGGAGGACGACGTAGAAGAAGTGAAAGTTCACGGTAAGCTGATGCTTGTTTAGAAAGATCATCATACACGATTAACACGTGTTTACCTTGTAACATGAATTCTTCTGCCATAGATACACCAGCTAAAGGTGCTAGGAAAAGTAATGGAGCTGGTTGAGAAGCAGAAGCTGTCACAACGATTGTATAGTCTAAAGCACCATTTTTACGAAGCGTTTCTACTACACCACGTACAGTAGATTCTTTTTGACCGATTGCTACATAGATACAAATCATGTTTTGGTCATTTTGGTTAAGAATTGTATCGATAGCTACTGATGTTTTACCAGTTTGACGGTCACCGATGATTAACTCACGTTGACCACGACCGATTGGTACTAATGCGTCAATCGCTTTAATACCAGTTTGTAGTGGTTCGTGTACTGATTTACGAGCCATTACACCGAAAGCAGGACTTTCGATTGGACGAGATTTTGTAGTGTTGATAGGACCTTGTCCATCCACTGGTTGACCAAGTGGGTTTACAACACGGCCAATTAGTTCTTCACCAACTGGTACTTCCATGATACGACCTGTACGACGAACTTCATCGCCTTCTTTGATGTCAGTGTATGGACCTAAGATTACGATACCAACGTTACCTTCTTCTAGGTTTTGAGCCATACCCATAACACCGTTAGAGAACTCTAAAAGCTCTCCAGCCATGGCGTTGTCGAGGCCATGAGCAAGAGCAATACCGTCACCAATACGGATAACTGTACCAACTTCGCTTACTTTAAGTTCAGATTCATAATTCTCAATCTGTTGTTTAATCAGACTGCTGATTTCTTCAGCCTTGATGCCCATGTATGTCACCTCTCACATTTCTAAATTATTAACCGATTAATTCACGTTTTAAGCGCTCAAGTTTGTTTGCTACTGAGCTATCATAAATATGATTACCGATTTGAACACGAATTCCACCAAGAAGTGATGGATCAATTTCGTTTGTAATGTTTAATGATTGTTTACCAACAAGTTTCGCGAATACTGCAGAAATTTTTGCGCTTTCTTCAGCAGAAAGTTCACGAGTAGAGAATACCGTTGCATCTGCCGTACCTTGTGCTTGTGCAGCTAGCTCAGCATATTCTTTTGCAATTAGCTTGATTTCGTTTACACGCTTTTTCTCAACAAGTAATTGAATTGTGTGTAAAACCTCTGGTGTTGAACCAGCAAAGATGTCTGTAAGCATTTGTTTTTTACGTTCGATAGAGAACTTAGGAGCATTTAAAAGTGTTAAAAAATCAGGAGATTCTTTGACAACCTTTGTAAGCTCGTTTAAGTCTGCCCCAACTTCAGCAAGAATGTTTTTTTGTTGCGCTAATTCAAATAGTGCTTGAGCATAACGTTTTGCTACAGTTGAATTACTCATTGAGCTTCCCCTGCCTTCGCAATCGTCTCTTCAATTAGAGCACGGTTGTCTGCCTCAGAAATCTCTTTGCTAAGGACTTTAGATGCTGCAAGTACAGATAATGAAACGACTTCATCACGTACAGCTGCAATAGCTTTTTCTTTTTCAGACTCAATTTCACGTAAAGCCGATTCTTTTAAGCGGTTCGCTTCATTGCGTGCTGCAGTAAGAATTTCTTCTTTTTGTAGTTCGCCTTGCTTCTTAGCGCTTTCAACAATCGATTGTGCTTCCGTACGAGCTTCCTTAAGAAGGCTCTTTTGTTCTTCTAAATATTGGTGCGAATCTTTACGCGCTTTTTCAGCTGCTTCGATTTCACTAGCTACTAATTCTTCACGTTGTTGCATGATACCCATAAGAGGACCCCAAGCGAACTTTTTCAGTAAAAACATTAATAATAAGAAGATAACCAATGTTGAGATGATGTCACCATTGTTAAATCCTTCACCAGCGCTGGCACCTAGTACAAGATAATCTAAAAACACGATTGTTTCACTCCCTTCAAGAGCTTTGACTTCAACATTATTTAATAACTTGAAAATCTACCTATTTTAAAAAGCTATATTTTCACATAGCTTTTATCTGTTCCAAAATGAAGGGCGAAGTTTCATCTGAAGATTCCTGCTTCGCCACTAGAATTCAGTATACAACTGAATTATTTGTTCATTACGATGAATGCGATTACTACTGCGATGATTGGTAGGGCTTCAACTAATGCTACCCCGATGAACATTGTAGTTTGAAGAACGCCACGTGCTTCTGGTTGACGAGCGATACCTTCTACTGTTTTTGAAACGATAAGACCGTTACCGATACCTGCACCAAGTGCACCTAAACCGATTGCAATTGCTGCTGCTAATAAACCTAATGAACCTGTCATTTGAAAATTTCCTCCTTGGAATTGTTTGTTTTTGTGGTTCAAGCATAGGATATATGCTTTATATTAATGGTCATCGCTCACTTTATGAGCAATGTAAACCATTGTTAACATTGTGAAGATAAAGGCTTGGATAAAGCCGATGAAAATTGAGAAACCTTGCCATGCCATCATAGGAACAATTGCTCCAATGAAGCCCATAGGACCTGTTATTGCTAAACCAGCAAGTAAGCCAAGTAAAATCTCACCTGCATAAATGTTACCGTAAAGACGTAGACCAAGAGTTAGCGTATTGGAAAACTCCTCCACAAGCTTTAATGGGAGCATGAATGCCATTGGTTTGAAGTATGACCCAACATAATGGCCTGTACCCTTCATTTTAATACCATAGTAGTGCGTCATTACTAAAATCATTGTCGCAAGAGTCATAGTAACTGTTGGGTCAGCTGTCGGAGATTTCCACCATAGTGTGTGATCATAGGCGATAGAAAATGGAAGACCTAGTAAGTTAGATACTGCGATAAACATAATAAGTGTGATACCTAAAATATGGAATCGTCCACCAGTTTTCCAGTCCATGTTGCTTTTGATGATATTCTTTACGAAATCCATAATCCATTCCATAAAGTTTTGCATCCCAGTTGGCTTTAGTTTTAAACTTCTAGTTGAAATGAACGCAATTAGAAATACGATAATTGCTGCAACTAGTAACATCATCACTGTAGATAAGTTAAATGTTAATGTTGTAAAACCTAAATCTACAGAGTATAACGGAGCTTTGTGATTCATTGTTATTTTTTCACCTCTCTTTCTAATTTTAAGCACATTAGCGGTTCCTTACATGAGACACAATTCTCTCGACAAAGAGAAAAACGTACGGAATCATTAGCCCTATGACCGTGCTAATTAAGTGAAAATAGTTTGGCAACGAGATGGCTATAGCGACTGCCGCCACACCTGATGCAAATCGAAGAGCTGTACCAAGTGAGCCTATTTTCTTCCCTTCACTAATGGACCTGTCAAACTTCTCCATACGACGAACTAAAATCCAAAAATTATACGTACCAAAGAATGCACCGATTGCGATGCCCGCAAAAACCGTTTGATAAGGCGTAAAGCCCCAGCCTAGTGCGCAGAGTGCGAGCAAAAAAAATAACGCTCTCTTCTGCATAGCAAAAATGTGATGCAAATCTAGCATTGGTTGTAATCTCCTGAATCATTTTTTCGAGTAATGAAAACGTTTGCTGACCACCATGTGAAATCAGAAAAGAGCAGTGAAAAACACTACTCACAGCGGAATAGTAATGGGAGAGTCATTTCAATTACAGGTGTAAATCCCTAAAAATGCCTTACACCCCTTACCTACTTCGGTAAAAAACCGAAACGCACAAAACGTTGCAAATCGACAGCTTTTATTTTGAACTGTCAATTTAGTAGAAACTTGATATAACAAGTGTTTCAACGCCTTTCAACGAATAGAAACCCTTATCATTCTTACCCTTTGTAAGCATACAATAGGAGGTATTTGAAGTCAATTAGTAAAGGAGAAAAACTTCACAGCCACTATACTCTTGTCAAATTGTTGACAAATTTGTGTATGAAATTTCATAGATTCAAAATTTATTTTTGGAATTATGCAAAAAAAAGCTAATTTACGACAGGATTTCGCTCGTAAATTAGCCTACCCATCAAACTAGGTAAAATAGACTCATTTTTATTTATAAAAATAGTACATTAATTGCTTTTATACAAAAAATCTAAGAGGGCTTTTACAATTCGCTCAGAGGCATGCCCATCACCATACGGATTTGATGCTTTTGCCATGGTTTCATAGGCATTTGTATCTTCTAATAATTCCTTTGCAAGAGCGTAGATTGTTTCTTCTTCTGTCCCTGCTAGCTTTAAAGTGCCCGCCGCAATTCCTTCTGGACGCTCTGTAGTATCTCTTAGCACAAGAACTGGTTTCCCTAATGAAGGTGCCTCCTCCTGAATACCACCTGAATCTGTAAGTATCATATAAGAGTTAGCCGCGAAATTATGGAAATCGAATACTTCAAGCGGCTCAATTAAATGCACGCGCTTATGATCCCCTAAAATGTCATTGGCAATTTCACGTACGGCCGGGTTCATATGCACCGGATACACCACTTGTACATCTTCGTGCTCTGATAAGATTCTCGTAATTGCTCGGAACATATGACGCATTGGTTCACCCAGATTTTCACGACGATGCGCTGTTAATAAAATCATGCGATCCTTACCAATTTTCTCTAATACAGGGTGTGTGTACTGTTCACTGACAGTCGTAGCTAATGCATCAATCGCAGTATTACCTGTGACAAAAATAGTTTCTAATTTTTTATTTTCATCTAATAGATTTTTCTTCGATACTTCAGTCGGTGCAAAATGAAGATCAGCCATGACTCCTGTTAATTGTCGATTCATTTCCTCTGGATAAGGTGAATACTTATTCCACGTACGCAGCCCTGCCTCCACATGACCAATTGCAATTTGGTTATAGAATGCTGCAAGACTTGCAACAAAAGTAGTTGTTGTATCGCCATGTACTAAAACAATATCTGGCTTAGCCTCTTTCATGACTTGATCCAAACCATGTAATGCATTCGTTGTTACGTCGATCAAGGTTTGACGATCCTTCATAATATTTAAGTCGTAGTCAGGTACGATTTTAAATGTTTCTAAGACTTGATCTAGCATTTGGCGATGTTGAGCAGTTACAGTCACAATCGATTCTATTTGCTCAGGATGTTTTTGTAATTCTAATACAAGAGGAGCCATCTTAATTGCCTCTGGTCTTGTACCAAAAATCGTCATTACTTTCCATTTTTTCGTCAAAACGATTTGCACCGTCCTTTATTTTATTGTATGAAAAGTGTTTTTCCCCGTTGAAATGCATTTGTCTTCATTCAGCAAATGATGGAGTGGATTTGGTTACTTTTCCGTGGGTGTCCAAACACCTCCTGAAATAGCGGAACTTCAAGTGGGAGTCACCTAAACATACGATGAAACGTCCTTCAATATTGAAGGACGCTTTGAAGTTTTATAAGTTGCCTAAAAAAAGTCATATACTAGAGATCTACCTTATTTCGTACCGAATAGGCGATCTCCTGCATCTCCTAGACCTGGCACAATATAGCCATGGTCATCTAATTTTTCGTCAAGAGCAGCAATATAAATATCCACATCTGAATGTTCTTCTTGAATTGCTTTTACTCCCTCTGGAGCAGCGATTAAACACATAAATTTAATATTTTTCGCTCCACGTTTTTTCAATGAGTGTATAGCCTCCACTGCTGAGCCACCAGTTGCAAGCATCGGGTCTACGATGATGAAATCACGTTCTTCTACATCTGCTGGAAGCTTTGCGTAATATTCAACTGGCTTTAATGTTTCTGGGTCACGATAAAGACCAATATGACCTACTTTTGCCGCTGGAATTAGCTTTAATACACCATCTACCATACCAATTCCTGCACGTAAAATCGGGACAATTGCAAGTTTTTTTCCAGATAGAACTTTTGTTTTCGCTATAGTGACAGGTGTTTCAATTTCGATTTCTTCCACTGGCATATCACGTGTAATTTCAAATGCCATAAGTGTAGCGACCTCATCAACTAGCTCACGAAATTCTTTTGTTCCCGTATTCTTATCACGAATATAAGTTAACTTGTGTTGGATTAGTGGATGATCAAATACATATACTTTGCTCAAAGAGATTCTCTCCTAACCGTTCGGATTTCATTTTTATCTCACCTAGTATAACAGAAAAAAGGAGTCGTCTCAAAATTAAATTTGGGACAACTCCTTTTCTAGAATGTTACCTACATATAAGAGCGATTATTCATCTAGTATTTTATCTAATTGCTCAATGGGCATAGGTTTGTAATAAAAATAGCCTTGTCCGACAGTACAACCAAGTGCACGTAATATTTCAACCTGCTCCTCGTTTTCAATACCTTCAGCCACTGAAGTCATTCCTAGATTTAATGCTAATTGTATAATAGAACGGACAATTGCAAGCGTAGCAGCATCATTAATAGCATTGATAAAACTTCGATCAATTTTTAATTCTGTAAACGGTAGCCTTTGTAAATAGCTTAGTGATGAAAAACCTGTTCCAAAATCATCTACTGATGTTTTAAACCCGTAGCTCTTCAATTCCTGAATGATGGTGAAGGCTGATTGAAAATCGACCAAGCCAATATTTTCAGTGACCTCTAATATGATATATTCTGGATCAATATCAAATTTCCGAACTAAATTTACAATATCTTGAACAAAGTGAACATAATAAAAATGATCTGGTGAAATATTTACTGCAACCCTTACTAAATTTTTACCCATTTTCTTGCGTTCGGCTAACCATGAAAGAACAATCTCTAATATTTGAACATCAATTTCTCGCACTTTCCCCGCACTTTCTGCAACAGGAATAAAAACTGCTGGTGACACAAAACCAAGCTTTGGAGAAATCCAGCGGGCAAGCGCTTCAATACTTTGGATTTCCCCGGTACGTAAATCAACCTTTGGCTGTAAGTTAACAGAAATCTCCTTGTTTTTTAATGCCTGTGACAAATGATTCAACACCGTCATTTGCTGTTCAAGGACATCATTTCTTTCCTGGGTGAAAATTTCCATATGGGTACCTGGTTTATTAGCCGCAAAGGATAAGGCATTGTCTGCAAAGCGAATTGCATCAGCAATTTTTATATCATCATTATAAAACGCAATCCCTGTTTTCAATGTAATATAAATTTGTTTTCCACCAATGATAAAAGGCTGACGAATAATTTCTTTAATTCGTTTCTCGTAATTTTGAAAAGTAACATGGGATGTCACACTTGAAAGAATCAAACTAGAGCTTGTGAATCTAGCAATATATTCATTATACTCATCTTTCTCTTCATTTAGTCGTTTTGCAATTTGTCTTAAAAGCTCGTCTCCTGCTTCTCGACCATATAGCTCAACTATTTGATGAAATTCACTAGGTTTTAAGATTTTAATATAACCACATTGACCCCGCTCTTTATCTTTCTCTACCTTATTTAAGAAGCTGTGTCGATTAGGTAGCCCAGTGGTAATATCCATATAGGCCAAATCCCATATCATTTTTTGTGTTTTTGCATAAGAATATGCTAGCGCCACCAATGAACCAATTTTACTAAACATGTTTTCAAAAAACTCTTTGTCATTAGGATAAGGCTTTAAAAATATTGCAAACAACCCTATTGATTGCTGTTGCTGATTTCGTATCGGTACAAACCATCCAGCTGTCTTTTTAGAGGCATTGGCAAAGTTTTTATGTTCTAATGGAATATCAATATCATCCAAATTTGTGATAAAAATAGATTTTCTCTCTTGTATAACTTGGTCATAAAAATTTTTGCTTTCACAGCGTTCAGACATCCCTTTTACTTTACTCTTCCCTGTAAAAACTTGAAATTGATTTGACTCTGCTTTAACTAGCACCATACTTACAATGTTCGGCATAAAAAATTCATCTAAGCCACTACAAATAATGCTCATCTTTTTATCAAATGGATTGTCCTTTTCGATTGCTTCATACATAGCTTTTTCAAGGCGCAATAAAAAATCTTCGGCGTGGTAATAAGTGACATCCTTTACAAGTAATAGTACATATAATGTTTCATTTTTACTATTTTGAAATGGCAGCGCTTGTATTTCAGCCCAAAAAGGGGGTTTGTCCAAGCATTTATGATGTAATTTTGCTTGTACCATGACCCCACTATGTATTTTCTGCTTAATCATTTCAATAGTCGCCTTCTGCTCCTCATTTAATAGCAATGAAAAATAATCATTTTCTAGAATTTGTGTATGTGTAGTATTCGTTAGCGCACAAAAAGAATCATTACATTCCAATATTTTATGATTATTTTTTACGTCAAAAATAACGTAGCTTTCTTTTGAATTATCCCCTAATTTACGAATTGTGTTTAATAACATTTCATTTTGTATGTCCATCGATTTAGTAATCATCCAACCCCTCCCGTCTCTATCACTTCTTCTTTCTTACATTGTACATAAAAATTCAATAAATTGTCACTTTTATAAAAAAATCTTCTTTAGTAGGACAGTATCTGTCCTCGACCCACTATACTATATCTTTTTCTAATCAGTTTATGTAAATTAATTCAAAAATAAGAGGATTTTATTTTTATGTTAGAAAAAAAGATACTTCTTACAGTTTTAGTCTTATTTTACAAAACAAAAGGGGCTATGTTTAAAGTGACCTATCGCACTTTAAACACAACCCCGATTAATAATTATGCGTATAAAGGATGTTTGTCTGTTAGAGCTTTAACGCGAGCTTTTGCCTCTGCTTTCACAGCTTCATCCTCTGGATTTTTTAGAACTGCTGCAATAATTGCACCGACTTCTTTCATATCTTCCTCTTTGAAACCACGTGATGTAACTGCAGGTGTACCAATACGGATACCAGAAGTAACAAATGGAGATTCTGTATCATAAGGGATTGTATTTTTATTTGTTGTAATCCCTACTTCATCTAGTGCATGCTCTGCTACTTTACCTGTTAAGCCAAGAGACTTCACATTAAGAAGCAATAGATGGTTATCTGTACCACCAGATACAATTTCAACGCCCTCAGCCACTAATACTTCACCTAATACTTTGGCATTTGCTTTAATTTGTTTTGCATATTCTTTAAACTCTGGCTGTAACGCTTCGCCGAATGCTACTGCTTTTGCAGCGATAACGTGCATTAAAGGACCGCCTTGAATACCTGGGAATACAGATTTGTTTAGCTTTTGCTCCCATTCTTTCGAAGCAAGGATTAAACCACCACGCGGACCACGTAATGTTTTATGTGTTGTAGATGTCACAAAATCAGCATATGGCACTGGTGATTGATGTTCTCCAGCAGCTACTAGGCCAGCGATATGTGCCATATCAACCATAAAGTATGCTCCTACCTCGTTTGCGATTTCACGGAACTTAGAAAAATCGATTTCACGTGGGTAAGCTGATGCACCTGCAACAATCAATTTTGGTTTATGTTCTAACGCTTTTTGACGTACATCTTCATAATCAATTACTTGAGTATCTTTTGTTACACCATATTCTACGAAATTATAGAGAATGCCTGAGAAGTTTACTGGCGATCCATGTGTTAAGTGACCGCCATGAGAAAGGTTCATACCAAGAACTGTATCACCTGGCTCTAAAATTGTGTGGTAAACTGCCATGTTAGCTTGTGCACCAGAATGCGGTTGCACGTTTGCATATTCCGCACCAAAGATTTCTTTTACACGGTCACGTGCAATATCCTCTACCACGTCTACATGTTCACAGCCACCATAATAACGTTTACCTGGATAACCCTCAGCATATTTATTTGTTAGAACAGAGCCCTGTGCTTCCATTACAGCTTCAGAAACAAAGTTCTCTGATGCGATTAACTCAATATTTGCTTGTTGACGTTTTTTTTCTGCAAGGATCCCCTCTAAAACTGCTTTGTCTTGTACTGCTAATTTTTCGTATGCCATGTTTGAAAAGCCTCCTAGTATGATTATTATTTATATTTACCCCTTTAAAAGAAAGGTAATATTATTTATATACTGCACGTTCTCCACCAATTAGCTTTGGACGTGTTGTAGCAATAGTTACAACTGCTTCCCCTACCATCCGAACCGATGTACGAACTGGGACAGCTACTGCCTTTAAATGCATGCCAATTAATGTTTGGCCTATATCAATTCCTGCGCTAGCCTTCACTGTTTCAACAACAACTGGATTGTCAAATTGTGTATAGGCATAAGCAGACATTGAGCCACCTGCTGTTCGAACAGGAACTACAGATACGGGTTCATAGCCAAAACGGTCTGCAATTGTTGCCTCCATTGTAATAGCGCGATTTATATGTTCACAGCCTTGGAATGCAAGATACAGCTGATGTTTCTTTGCAAATGCTTGAAGAGGCTCGAATATCGCCTCAGCAATTTCAAGCGCACCCGCTGTGCCAATTTTCTGACCAATCACCTCAGATGTCGAGCAGCCTACGACAAAAATAGTATTTGGTCGTAAGGTTACCTGCTCTTCAAATTCACTGAGCAACTGAGTCAAATGTGTCCGTATTTGTTGTGTAACCACTATGCCTCAGCTCCTTTATATAACTAATTAGAAACCACACACGAACAAGAAATAACCATGTGTGTAATAATTAGCTTTCATTATTGTTCAAGTTCAGTAATTTTTTCAATGCGACGAGTATGACGTCCACCCTCAAATTCTGTTCCAAGCCATGTTTGGACAATTTCACGAGCAAGACCAGGTCCGATCACGCGTTCTCCCATAGACAAAACATTTGAGTCATTATGACAACGAGTTGCCTTTGCGCTAAATACATCATGCACTAAAGCACAACGGATTCCCTTCACTTTATTTGCAGCAATGGACATACCAATACCTGTGCCACAAATTAAAATACCTTTATCAAATTCCCCGCTAGCAACACCTTCAGAAACTGGTTTTGCATAATCAGGATAGTCTACTGAATCCGCAGATTGTGGACCAAAATCTTCGTAGCTAATATTTAGCTCATCTAACAGCTGCATAATCTCACGACGTAAGTTATTGCCTCCGTGATCAGAAGAAATTGCTATTCTCACTGGGTTCCCTCATTTCGAATTTATAGTCAACACTAGTGTACCACTTCTATCTCAAGAATAACATGATTTTTCTTGCATTTTTATGCTGATTTCTCCTGAAAGACGAACATTTGTTGTAAACTACTATAAAATCATTCACTTTTAAAGTTAATTTTTTAAAGATAAATAGAATTTTATTCTTCTAAATTCGGATAACAGTCCTTTGTTGTAATATTCTATCTTCTATAGTTTTTTTACCTTTTTAATCACAGTGGACATACTTTATCAGTACATCAAATATGAACACGGTATTGTGAAGCCTCTCGGTTTGATGTTCTCTTCGCCACTTTAGTAATTTATCCATTGCTTTCGAGGTTCTATCCGTCACTTTAAAGAATCTATCCTTTACTTTTGCTGTTCTATCCATCAATAAAAAAACTGTAGCAAACCCGAATCATCCGAGTTGAACTACAGTCAAAAATCTTATGCTTGTCTATCAAATTGTTGAATCATTTTATGCAGCTCTTCCGATTGCTTCTTTAATCCCTGTGCTAATTGCTCTACCTGTTCCATAGCATAAGCTTGTTCTTCTGCTGCCCCGCGTACCTCTTCGGCACCAGCTGATGTTTCTTGTGCAATAGCAGCAACTTCTTGAGATTGGCGAGCAGTTGTTTCAATATTGTGCATTTGTTGCTCTATCAATGAAGATATTTCTACAATCGCTGTCGCCATTTCATGTACACTTGAAGACATTCCCTCCACAGCCGTTGTTGTTTCTGACACACGGGCTGCTTCCTTCGTGGCAAAAGCTACTTGTTGATTCATTTGTCTAACAACAATCTCCACGTTTTGTTGCATGGATTGTATTAAGGTTGTAATGCCTTGTACCGCTTTGGCGCTTTCATCAGCCAAACCACGAACCTCTTCAGCAACAACAGCAAAGCCCTTACCATGCTCCCCAGCACGAGCTGCCTCAATGGAAGCATTTAATGCTAGTAAATTTGTCTGTGCAGCAATATCTCCTACTAAACTAATGATGCGCTCCACTTGTTCAGCATTATCCTCTAGTGCACGAATGCTCTCTAACGCTTCATTGTTACCAGTAGCGATTTGTTGAATACTATTAACTAATGTTTCAATAGCCATTGTCGTGTTCGTGAGATTATGTAAAATCTCTTTCGTTTGCGTTGCCGATGCTTCAGCTCTACTATTTACTTCTGTGGCAAGCCCTCGTACATCTTCAATAGCTTCAGCTGTATCTTGTACTGCTATAGCAGAGGCCTCTGCCCCCGTAGAAATGTGCTTGACTGTAGAAGCAATACCCTCTGCTTTTTTCGTAGCAATAGCTGCCTCATCCGATAATTGAATAATCGATTGATTTGTTTGTTGGAAATTATGGTCTATACTTTCAACCATTTGTCGCAAGTTTAATACCATTTGCTGGAATGCCTCTGCAACAGAACGAATCTCATCATTTGTTTTCGGCAAATCTACATCTTGTCCTATCTTTCCTTCTGCAACACGTGATGCTGATAATTCTAGCTGCTGTAGTGGTTTGATTAAGACTCCGCAGAATCCCCAAGCTAAAATGCCTGACCACACTATACCTAATAGATAGGTAACTATTTCAAACAGTTTACGATTAATCTCTGGAAAGAAGGTAGGTTGTAAAAATTCGATAAATATAAAGCTAATGCTGTAGGTGATTAGTGCAAGAATACCGACAAATAATGCTAGTTTAAGTCGTAAGCCAAACTGTTTTTTCATAGCGACCCTCAATTCTTTTCAAGTTTTTTTACTAATCGTTCTACCAATTCTTTTAATTCTGCAAATGTTGCTTCATATATTTCTTTACTACCACCATAAGGATCTACAACATTTTCCACACTACCTTCAATTATATATTCTTTAAAAGTAAAAACCTTGTGTTCTGTATTTGGGTATTGAGCAATGATTGTATCTTTATGAGCTGTTGTCATTGTTAAAATTAAATCTGCCCATTCTATTTCAGTAATAGATAGTTGTGTAGCTGAATGTTGATGTCTCATATTCGCTTCATTTACTACTTGTTGCGCATGTGCGGACATTTCAGCATAAGGCATTGCAAAAATACCCGCTGATTGAACTTCAACATTAGCCAGCTGTTGATGTTTTAAAATAGCCTCTGCCATTGGACTGCGACAAGTATTCCCAGTACAAACAAATAGTATTTTCACACTTATCACCTTCCATTCTCTTTCTTCTATTGTTGAATAGCTAAAATACTCATTATGATAAAAATAATACCTGCAATCATTTGAATTTTACTACCTAATAACAACTGACTTTTATTAGCAATGACCAAAGACCCATAAGAGCAAATAAGGGCACTTGCACCTGCACTGACAATAAATATTGTTTCTTCTAAGTTTAGCATACCAAAAGAGACACTTACTGAAAAGGTATCTAGGCTTGCAGTCACAGCTAAAAGTACCGGTGAAATTGTTACTTTTTCATTCTTTTGTGAGAACAGGAGTAAATGCATTCCAATCCCGAATAATAAAATACTTGAAATCCATTGTCCCCATTCTAACAGGAAATGAGCTAAATAGCTTCCTAATTCAAAGCCTAGTAACGGGAAAAGCATATGCAAAGCAGCCGTCCACACTGATAAAAAGAATTTGTATCGGACATTTGGAATTAAGACATATAGACCTATTACATCAATAGACGTTAAGATACCTGCAAGTATGACCTGCAAGAAAGCACTCCTTCTTCACTAATATTTTATCATTTTATGCTCGAAAATACATTATTATCATCATTATTCAATAGACATTTCCTTGTATAAAGATACGTTTTTTACTATTCTTCTTCATAAAAAAATAAGCATGCCAGTAATAATAACTAGTATGCTTATTCATTCAATTTTACGGTGTATACCATTTCCCACCAGCAGCCTTTTCTAATCGATTCATAATTGCGGCACCCATTCCTTCAGATGAAGTAGTAGTTGCTAATATAATGGTAGCCAATGTTTTATCGCATGCTCTTAATGCATGGTATAATGTAGCACCCATCTCTTCTTTCCGATGTGCCACTCCAATTGAGAAATAAAAATCTGCCTTTATGTCCCTAAAATTATCAGGAGCAAGTAGTGCAACCTTTTGCCCTTGTGCTTGTAATTGTTGTACAGCCTTCTTAACTTTCTCCACATCACAGTCTATTAATAACACAGGGGCATTTGGAGCATAGTGTGTATATTTCATACCAGGCGCTTTTGGTGTAGATACTAAGTTTTGCTCATTTTTGGTTGGCTGAATAACAGGTCCAATCTCAAGCTCTAGCATTTCCTTTGTAATTCCACCTGGACGTAAAATAACTGGTGGCTCATGTGTAACATCCAACACTGTGGATTCTAGTCCAATTCCTGTAGAACCACCATCTAATATATAAGGTATGTACCCACCCAAATCATCCTGAACATGTATTGCTTCCGTAGGACTTGGCTTTCCACTACGATTAGCGCTAGGTGCAGCGAGTGGTTTTTTTAATTGTTGAAGTAACGAGAGTGCAACTGGATGATCTGGCATACGAATGCCCACTGTATCAAGCCCAGCTGTCACACTTCTTGCCAAAATATTTGGCTTTACTTGCATAACAAGTGTCAGTGGACCAGGCCAGAATAGCTCCATACATGTTTTGGCTACTTCCGGAATATGTTTAATATAAAGCCCAACTTCCTCTTTCGTACCGATGTGGACGATTAATGGATTATCTGATGGGCGACCTTTTGCTTCAAATATTTTTTTAACTGCCTCGTCATTTGTTGCAACTGCACCCAAGCCATAAACCGTTTCTGTTGGAAAAGCTACCACCTCTCCTGCATTTAAGATATCCACAGCCTGCGCATAATTTAACTGATTATTCACATTACTGTCCACAACTTTGTAAACGGTTTCCATGATTAAAACCTTCCTTCAATTATCATTTTCACTGAATTATCCACATATTGTTAATAACTTTATAAAAATTGTGTATAAGTTATCTGAATTTGTGCACAATTCATTCAAAAAAACCTTTTATCCATTCCCAAATAAAAAATGTAACCTCGTCCTTTTCTTCTTCTGGCTCTCCGTCTTTGTCTGGTTCACAAATTGATGGGAATATGCTACACCACCAGTTATCACCACGCGCATTACCAATCTTTACAACAATTGAATGATACATGCTTTGTGGATAAAGAACAGCATTCTGTCTCTTAGGTGGAAATAAATGATCCCCAAGCTGAACCTGTGTATCAAGCTGTGGATAATTTTCATTTATTTGTGCTTCAATTTCCCGCTTTAATAACTGTATTTGCTCATTATCCACAATTGTAGCAGCAGATACTTGCATAAAATATGGCTTTAAATCTTTAACAAGAAGCTCCTTTTCAAGCTGATCCTGTGCCGTGTTACTATTCGCAATTACTCTTATACGAAAATCTTGTTCTTGCTGTTGATTCGTATTTTCCTTAGCCAATCCTACTAATGTAGGAATATATAAAATACATAGTTGTAAAGCAATAGCTATTAATACTAGTCTAGCAAAAGCTAGTAAGATATTCTGTTTTGGTAATCTTATAATCTTGTATTCATTTAACATAAAAATCCCTCCTTGCTCAACATTGTTGGCAAGAAGGAGATACTTTATACATGTATTTCACAAAAAATCATTCGAGGCCTACCATTAATATCTTTTTCTATCGAAATTGTAGACTGTGGAAAACTATTTTTAAAGAACTTTGCAACCTGCTCTCCCTGTGTATAACCAATCTCTAGTCCAATAAGTGCGGGTTTATTCACAATGGCTGGCAGCTGTTCAGCCAACTTTCTATATAAAATAAGTCCCTCTTCCTCCGCAAAAAGTGCACTATGTGGTTCATGTTCAAGCACAATGCTCGACATCTCCTTTGCTTCATCAAAGGCAATATAAGGAGGATTGGATAAAATGATATCAAATCGCTCGCCTACAAGTGGTGACGTTAAATCGCCCAGTCTGAAATCGATAGTAGCTGCTAGTTTTTCTGCATTCTTTTGGGCAGTCATTAGCGCCTTCTCGGATAAATCAGTAGCAACAACTGAAAGCTCTGGACATTCTAGCTTCATAGATATAGCAATTGCTCCACTCCCTGTTCCAATATCAGCTAGCTTTAATGTTTGCTTATTAAACAGTTTGTCTAAGCGATTAATTGTTCCAAGTACTAACTCCTCTGTTTCTGGTCTAGGAATTAACACTGATTCATCTACAATAAATGAACGACCATAAAATTCCTCACTACCCACACAATACTGTACAGGGCGACCACTTGCATGCTCCATAATAAGTTCCTTAAATTTCATTTGTTGTTCTATCGTTAGCACATCCTGAAGATGTAGCATTACTCCTGAGTAGCTAGTCCCTAATATATGCTGCATAACAATTCGTGCAGCAGTTTCCTCCCGACCATTATCCACTAAAAAAGAAGAAGCCCATGCAAGGGCCTCCATCACATTTTTATAAATCATCATTTAAACGCTCTAACTTTGATGCTTGCTCCTCTAAAATAAGGGCATCAATAATTTCGTCAAGTCTACCTTCGACGATTTGATCTAGCTTTTGAATCGTTAATCCAATACGGTGGTCTGTTACACGGTTTTGTGGATAATTGTAAGTACGAATACGCTCAGAGCGATCTCCTGAACCTACAGCTGATTTACGTGTGGCATCGATTTCCTTTTGCGCTTCTTGCATATACATATCAGCAACACGAGCACGAAGAATTTTCATTGCCTTTTCACGGTTTTTGATTTGGGAACGCTCATCCTGCATCGATACTACAACACCTGTTGGTAAATGGGTCATACGAACGGCAGACATTGTTGTATTAACAGATTGACCACCCGCACCAGAAGATGCGAATGTATCTACGCGAATATCTTTTTCATGAATTTCAACATCTACTTCTTCTACCTCAGGTAAACATGCTACTGTTGCAGTTGATGTATGGATACGGCCCTGCGATTCTGTAGCAGGAACACGTTGTACACGGTGCGCGCCATTTTCAAATTTGAATTTAGAATAGGCACCTTGTCCATTAATCATAAAAATCACTTCTTTATAACCGCCCATTGGGTTTGGAGTAGCCTCCATAATCTCAATTTTCCAGCCCTGTGTCTCCGCATAGCGAGAATACATACGGAATAAATCTCCCGCAAAAATATTCGCCTCATCGCCACCTGCTGCACCACGAATTTCCATAATAACGTTTTTATTATCGTTCGGGTCTTTTGGAATTAGTAAAATGCGTAAACGTTCTTCAAATTCTTCCTGCTGTGCTTTTAATAGATTAAATTCCTCTTTCACCATTTCATGCATATCAGGATCTTTTTCGCTGTCTAGCATTTCACGTGCATCAGCTAACTGCTCTTTTACATTTTTATATTCACGATAAGTATCTACAGTTTCCTGGATATCTGATTGCTCTTTGGAATATTCTCGTAATTTTTTACTATCATTCACAATATCAGGATCACTTAAAAGCTCTGTTAGCCTTTCATAACGATCCTCTACTGCCTGCAATCGATCAAACATGGATTTCACCTCTATTTAGTTTTTTAAGAAGTTTCTTCTTTTCTCAAGTCAAAAAGAAACTTAGCGTAATTAACATTCTTTATCTTGTTTTGTCCCCCGATAGCAAAGCGTCAGGTTCAGAATACTTACACATCTGTATGTTGTGAGCTGAATGCGATTTCCCTATTCAGCGATTGTCAGCTCGAAAAAATCCGGGCACAATTATGCTGGAACGTAATTGATTTCCACTACTTAGTATAAGGAAATTTTCACATGTATGCTACTTTTTCTTAGCTCTAAGCTTGATTGTGTTATAGCGGTGGGTGGGCGTGACACTTTCTGCAAACGGGATAGTAGGAATCATTTCCACCAATTTGAATTTGATCACCTGTATACACAGGCTTTCCACTTTCATCAACACGTAAATTCATCGTCGCCTTTTTATGGCAGAACCAGCAAATAGTCTTCATTTCTTCAATTTTATCTGCATATGTAAGCATATACTGACTGCCTTCAAATAACTCATTTTGAAAATCATTTTTCAAACCAAAGCCCATAACAGGAATATCCAATTCATCCACAATGTTTGCTAGCTGTAAAACATGTGCCTTTTTTAAAAATTGTACTTCATCAACAAGAACACAGTATGGTTTAACTGCATTTTTTTCCACGAGATCAAATATATTTGTATCATCATAAACTGGTATAGCTTCTTGACGTAAGCCTACTCTACTTGAAACAAAGCCTACTTCATCTCGTGTATCTAAGCCTGATGTAAATATCATGACAGGTTTTTGTTGTTCTTCATAGTTATGCGCAACTTTCAAAATTTCAATGGATTTTCCACTATTCATTGCGCCATGCTTAAAATATAGCTGTGCCATGTTGTCTTCTCCCTTTCTACTAGTCGATCTGGATTGTTGAAAAGACTTGCATCAACGTGTTCATTCATATACTGAAAAAAATACCTGCCAAGCACATGCTTGGCAGGTATTAAACTAACATTAGTTTTTAAGACCGTATTTTTTGTTGAAACGATCCACGCGACCATCAGCAGACGCGAATTTTTGACGGCCAGTATAGAATGGGTGACATTCGTTGCAGAACTCGACAACGATGTTTTCTTTTACTGAACCAGTTTTGAAAGTGTTCCCACAAGAGCAAGTTACTGTTGCTTCTTTGTAGTCTGGATGAATTCCTTGTTTCATATTCGTTTTCTCCTCTCGCCCTGAACCATCTGGAACAGAGTATTATCGAACTGTACCTTACATAGCCCGAATATGAGTGAAACCATCAGCTATATATGTACACGTTGCATACTTTTGAAGTATAGCATATTCTTTAAAATTCTTTCAAGTAAAAAATTTATCTTATTCTAATTATCCTTGTACTTCCCGATAATCATTATCTACTAAACCTATTTTTTTATTACGTTCTTTAAAACGAATATTGTGAGATGAAACATACGCGACTTTTGGTGCATCAGGTTCTAAATACAATTTTGCACTATTTAACGCTAATATACCATCCGTAAATGCACCTGCTATATATCGAACCTTACTAGGATGATCTACAAAATCGCCTGCTCCATAAATCCCTTCAATGTTCGTTTCACGTTTTTCATTGACAATTGCAACGCCATCCTCAATGTTTAATCCCCATTTTTCAAGTGCACCATAATCACATTTTAAGCCATGATTCACAATGATCGCATCTAATTCAATACGTTCAATTACGCCAGTTTCCTTGTTTTCTATTGAAACAGATTGTATTAATTCACCATCCCCATGTAGCTGAACTATTTCATAGGGTGTTTTTAAATATACTGAGGATTCCCGCATTTTTAAGACACTTTTTTCATGTCCGCCAAATTCATCTCGTCGATGAACAACTGTTACACTAGCAGCAATTGGCTCTAATTCATTTGCCCAATCCACGGCAGAATTACCACCGCCAGAAATTAAAACATGCTTATCACGGAATATCTCTAAATCCTGCACAGTATAATGCAAGTTCGTTACTTCATATTTATCAGCACCCTCTATTTCAAGCTTTTGCATGGAAAGGACACCATATCCAACAGCCAAAATAACTGTTTTCGAATAATGTTTTTCACCTGTGGATGACGTCAAAATAAATGTACCATCACTTTGTTTTTCTACATGCTCGACTTTCTGATTGAACACAATTGTTGGATCAAACGTTTTCGCCTGCTCTATTAAATGCTCAATTAGCTGACCACCTAAAATTGGTGGTACGCCACCGACGTCCCATATCATTTTCTCAGGATAGATTAACATACGACCCCCAAGCTGAGAGCTATATTCAATAATTTTCGTCTTTAAATCCCGCATTCCACTATAAAAAGCCGTATAGAGCCCCGCTGGACCACCACCAACAATCGTCACATCATACAGTTCTTCCTTCATTTTATATATTCCTCCATTCCAATCTACTCTTATGTTTTTTTCTATTATTTATTGTTTTAATCGAGCTAATAAGTATAAGAAGTATGGGGCTCCTAAAACAGCAACAACTATCCCTGCAGGTATTTCAGAAGGCTCTAGCAAGGAACGACCAATGGTATCTGCCATTAGTACAAGTAAACCACCAACTAATGCTGAAGCAGGAAGTAAAATTTGATGTTTTGCTCCTACTAGTTGCCGTGCTAAATGTGGAGCAATCAATCCAACAAAGCCAATTCCTCCGCTGACTGAAACACTTGCTCCTGCTAAACCGACAGATGCTGCTAATAGCCAGCGACGTTCCTTTTCAATCGAAGCACCTAAACCAACTGCCGTTAATTCACCTAAATTTAAGACATTTAATACACGTGATTTTGAATAAACAAAAGGAAGCAGTACTACAAGCCATGGCAATAATGCTAAAACAAATTTCCAATTCGAGCCCCAAATACTACCTGCAAGCCAAGTTGCCACAAATTGATAATTTTCAGGTGAAAGGCGGAGCGTTAGCACAATCATTGCTGAACTAATCCCCGCTGCTACAGCTATCCCGGTAAGAAGCAAGCGCATCGGTGTGATTCCCTCATGACGTTTATAGGAAAGTGCATAAATAAGAATTGCAGTCATACCTGATCCAATAAAGGCTAATACTGGGAGCAGGAAAACAGGAGCTGCTGCTGTAGCTGGAAAGAAGGAAATAAATAACATTACCATAAGACCAGCACCGGCATTGATACCAAGAATACCAGGATCCGCCAAGGCATTCCTTGAAATCCCTTGTAAAATAGCACCAGAGATTGCTAATCCCATCCCTACTAACACAGCAACTATGATACGTGGAAGCCTAAATTCAAATAAAATAAGCTGCTGTTGTGCGTCGCCCTGACCAAATAAAGTACTTAGAACCTCCATAGGTGTTAATTTAATAACCCCTGTATTCATACTAATGATAAAAGTAACAATAATTAATATCGTTAAGATGCTTAAAATAAAAAGATTCTTTTTCCTCGTCTTTTGCTGACTAGTTGTTAAATAACTATTATGACTCATAGCTCTTTTCCTCCTTTACGTGCTAAGTATAGGAAGAATGGTACGCCAATAAAGGCAATTAATGCTCCAATCGGTGACTCATATGGAGGATTGATGATACGGGCAATAAAATCAGCCAGTACAACAAGTAGTGCACCATACACTACTGAACAGGAAATAATCCAACGATAATCATGTCCTACTATGTATCTTGTTAAATGCGGAACAATTAGTCCTACAAAGCCAACTGCACCGACAACAGAAACAGCCGCACCCGCTAAAACAAGCACGATAAGCATACCCCATACCTTAATGATACCTGTTCGCTGTCCCAAGCCGATTGCAATTTCCTCTCCTAAACTTAATAACGTAATTGAACGTGACAGAATAAGTGCCCCAATCATAGCTACAAGTATCCAAGGCCCCATGATTTGTAGATGACTCCACTTAGTCCCTGAAACCCCACCTGCATACCAAAAGGCCAAATCTTGTCCAATACGAAAATAAAGAGCAATCCCTTCACCCAATGCACCTAAAAGTGCACTTACTGCAGCCCCTGCAAGTACTAATCTCATCGGTGTTAAGCCACCTTTAGCAATGGAGCCAACTCCATAAACAATAGCTACCCCTAATCCTGCACCTAAAAATGACCACATAATGATATACATATATGATAAACCTGGAAAAAATGCAAAGCAGACTGCAAGCATAAATGCTGCACCAGCGTTTAACCCTAACAAACCTGAATCCGCTAATGGGTTGCGAGTCATTCCTTGCATAATAGCACCAGATACTGCAAAGCACGAACCTACTAATGCAGCACCTAATACTCGCGGTAAACGTATCTCATGAATAATCTGATGTTCAGTTAAATCAGATGAAAAATTAAAGACTGCCTTCCATACAGTACTTAGCGAAATATCTGCCGCCCCAAAAGAGATTGATAAAGCTATTGCAAATACTAGTCCAACAAGCCCTAAAACAAGTGCCACTACAGCACGTATTGGATGAGAACGTTTTTGTAGCTCCTCTAATTTTTCAAGTCCTTCTAGTCCTTCTGCTGACGTAGCCATGTGTTTCCTCCTTATCAATTATGCCCCAGCGTAATTGCGTCCGGATTTTTTCGAGCTCGCTTGAAAAGCTCCTCTTCAAAATCCGTTGACATCCGCCGGGGGCTTTATCTTGATTCAGCGGATGTTTGTACGCCCGCTAAATAGAAAAAATGCATTTATCTCGCCACCTATAAAGGTGGGAGTATTCTGCTGAATCAAGATAAATCCTACTATTTCTTCCTACTGGAATTATTGACCACTACACTTCTCTTCCATATAATTGGTAAGATAAACAAATCGGATTCTCGCTAAAAGGACAAGTAGCCATTTCTGCATCGATACTAAATACTTTTTGTAGATTTTCTTTAGTCATAACCTCGTCAGGGCTTCCATTTACAATTAATTGTCCATTTCTCATCGCAATCATAAAATGAGAAAAACGGGAAGCATGGTTTAAATCGTGTAATACCATCACAATTGTACGTCCCTCTTCTTTATTCAGCTTTTGTAATAACAGCAGAATATCAAGTTGATGGGCTAAATCTAAATAAGTAGTAGGCTCATCCAATACTAGGATATCTGTCCCTTGTGCCAATGCCATAGCAATCCAGACACGCTGACGCTGTCCTCCAGACAAGGCTTCAATAGGGCGATCACTAAATTCACGTAAACCAGTAACATCTATTGCCCAATGAATATATTCATAATCCTCTTTGCGTAGAGTGCCAAAACCTGTTTGATGTGGGAAACGGCCATAGGATATTAATTCAAAAACAGTTAAACCTCCTGGTGCTGTTGCTGTTTGAGGCAATATCGCCATTCTTTTCGCAACCTCCTTAGTTTTTAACTGATGAATTGCCTTCCCATCCAAATAAACTGCGCCGTTTTGCGTTCTTAGCATACGTGCCACAGCCTTTAATAAAGTAGATTTCCCACATCCGTTTGGACCTATAATTGTTGAAATTTGCCCTTTTGGAATCTCTACACTTAAATCATCTACAATTAAAGTAGAAGAATAACCAATAGCAACATGTTCTATTTCAAGGACTGCCATATAAAATTTTCTCTCCTTTAGGTATGAAGTTATAAATTCAAAGCATACTGTTTTTTCATGATGATAGATAAGTCATTTCTTCAATATGAATCCTATATTTGTAGACCGAATTGTGCTGTATACAATCCATAGTATGCTTTTTTGCTATTCATCAATTCATCGTGTGTGCCTTCTTCAATAATGCCCTTCTTCGACACAACAACAATACGATCAGCATCCTTAATAGTTGCTAAACGATGGGCAATCACTAGGGTTGTACGTCCTACTGAAAGCTCGTTTAATGCTTGTTGGATTGCTTGCTCTGTTTCTGTATCCAAGGCTGATGTCGCCTCATCTAAAATTAATATTTTAGGATTTTTTAAGAAGATCCTTGCAATTGATAATCTTTGTTTCTGTCCACCTGATAATTTCACACCACGCTCACCTATCAATGTATCCATTCCTTCTGGTAAAGCTTTGATAACATCTTCTAGTTGTGCTCGTCGCGCTGCATACCATATGTCTTCTTCACTTGCATTTAAATCACCATAAGCAATGTTTTCTCTTATTGTGCCATCAAATAAAAATACATCCTGTTGTACAATCCCAATATGAGAGCGTAGAGAGTGGAGCTTGAAATCTCTTATATCTATTCCATCAACTGTAATAGACCCTTCATTCACCTCATAAAAACGTGGGAGCAAACTACATATTGTTGATTTTCCAGCGCCTGATGGTCCAACGAGTGCAACCGTTTCGCCAGGACGAACCTTTAAATTAATTTGGTTTAGTGCTCTCTTGTCCTCGGTATAGCCAAAAGATACATTGTTAAATGTAATTTCCCCTTCAATGTCCTTAATTGCCATCGCTTGTGGACGATCAGCAATTTCAGGCTCTGTTTCAAGAAAATCAACATAGCGCTTAAATCCTGCCATGCCTTTAGGATAGCTTTCAATAAACATATTAATTTTATTAATAGGGCCTAATAGAATATTAGATAACAATATAAATGCGATAAATTCACCATTTGTTAAATAACCGTTTAACACAAAATACGCACCTATAAATAATGTAAACAATGATAAAACCTTTGTTAAAATTCCTGAGATGGCTTCATTCCAAGCCATCACTTTATAAGAAAATAGCTTCGTCATGCGGAATCTTTCATTATTTACCTTAAAGCGATTAATTTCATGCTCTTCATTTGTAAAGGCTTGTACAACACGAATACCGCTAACATTATTTTCAACCCGTGCATTAAAGTCAGCAATATCTCCAAACATTTGACGAAATGCCTTTGACATAAGCTTTCCAAAAATAATCGTTAGGATTAAAATAATTGGCACAAGCAGGAATATAAGAATTGTAAAGGTCGGATCAATATAAAACATAACGCCAAACGTCCCAATAATTGTCATAATAGCAATGAATATATCTTCTGGTCCGTGATGGGCTAGCTCTCCGATATCCATTAAATCATTTGTTAGACGTGAAACAAGATGCCCTGTTTTGTTATTATCAAAATATCGGAATGACAGCTTCTGTACATGGGTGAAAGCTTCCTTTCGCATGTCAGTTTCAATATTAATGCCTAACATATGTCCCCAATAAGAAACAATAAAGTGCAGAATAGAGTTTAAAATATAGAGCCCAAATAGCAATGAGCTTGCCATTATAATCCACTTTAATTCTCCATCTGGAAGAACATCATCAATTACCTTGTTTAGCACAATTGGAAAAGCCAATTCTATGAGCGCCACCAAAATTGCGCAGGAAAAGTCCAGTATAAATAATCCCTTGTATGGTTTGTAATAAGAAAAGAAACGCTGTAATAACATGGATGCATCCTCCTATTTTTAATGTCCGCAAGCTCTAAAGGATCATTAATTAAAGATAATTGTAACTCAAATGATAATGATTATCAATTTCATTTATTAAGAAATCTAGTAAATAAGCTACCTGATTACAACAGGTAGCTTACCTCCCTAATTTTTTGTCAGCTTCGCAATGAGTATCCTTACAAGGAACTACCTAATGATTATTTAGCTAGTGTAAATTCTATAATTTTGTCAGCTAAATCTTCAGCTTGATGTAATCCAGAAAGTGGATCAGAGGCAAAATAAAATTCTGATGCTAACTGAAGCGTCTTCCTTTTCTTTACAACATCTAGATTGGTCCAGGTTGATGGAAACTCTCCTTCTTTATTGAAGAAATTTATCACAAAAACATAATCCCCAACATAGTCTCCCACGACTTCATAGGGAATTTCATAACGCCCAAGACTAGGATCTTTTGTATCGAAAAGATTTTGCACCATTTCCTGAGGTTTTACGCCAAGAATTTGATATAATGCCCTTCCACCCGACACGCTTTTATTCCCCACAACTGTGGCTTTCTTTGCGAATAAATCAAATATAGTAAATGTGGAATCTTCTGATACAACAGCATTTACTTTCTCTTGTGCCTTGGCTATCCGACTCTCGAAATCGTTGATAAAGGCATCCGCTTCCTGCTGTCTTCCTAAATATTCTCCCATTGCCTTAATTTCATCAGTAGCTGTTTTATAGGCTGTATCAGAGAATACAATAGTTGGTGCAATTTTTTCATACTTCCCTACATCTTCTGGATTCCACGTAACAATTAAATCAGGCTTTAATTTTGCCGTTTTTTCTATCGACACATTACCATCTGTTCCAACATTTAAAATATCTTCATTTTTGTAATATGGTTTTAAGAATGCTGCAAAGTCTAAATTTGCTGTTACAGCTCCTACTGGTACTACATCTAACGCTAGCATTTGTCCAAGGTACCAGTCTGTTACAATACGTTCTGCTTTCATGGGTATAACTACCTCACGTCCACTATCATCTATGACCGTTTTTGTCATCGCTTCATTTGTTGGAAGTCTACGGGAATGGTGTTTACTTTCTTCACCATATGCCGAAAGTAAAACCAATAATTTAAGTAAAAAAGGTAGCTTTAGATGTTGGATTCTATTTGTTATCATTTCTTCATTTTTGAATCGATTTGCTTGCGCTAGCTGATTCTCATTGTATTGAAAACTGTTCTCAATTGTAATGGTGATTTCAGACATATTGGATGGATAATTCAGCCTATAATTACTTGGGGCCATTTTCATCACCTTTTTAAAGGCTCGACTAAAATAGTATTCATCCTCAAATCCCAATGAAACAGCGATTTCTTTAATACTAAATTGATTGGCAAGAAGATATTTTTTTGCGTGTTCTATTCTCAATTGCTGTAAGTAAACTTGTGGACCAACTTCAAAACGAGCCTTAAAAATTCGTAATAAATGCCGTGTACTAATGTTGAGTAAATCCGCAAGTTTTTGAATGGATAAAGATTCATTAATGTGTTGCTCAATATATAGGCGGGCTACTTCAGCTTTATCAATTTCGTGAGGCTCTCCATATCCCTCCACAAGTTCTTGAAAAACACGATAAATAAGCTCATAAAAAGAAGCCTTTACTGATAAATGCTCTTGAATAGAACCGGACTGCCATTTGATATACATATCTTGCAGCAAAGAATGAATAGCGATAGGATTTGCTGATATACATGAAAAAGATGTTTGGAATGGTTGATATTGCATCTGTAAGTGCTGAATAAATGCATCTGTGTAAACAATATCCCCTCTATAGTAGATGAGATAATAACTCAATTTATCTTGAGCTGTAATATGTAAGGATTGGGATTTTCCAATATGAAAAATAGTAAAGCGCTGTACAAAATAAGGTTGGTCATCAATCATTATTTCTGCAGCACCTTCAGTAATTATTAATAATGTGCTATATTTCATTACTTTTGTCATTCGCACAGGAATATTCTGTACATAGTCAATTTGCTTTAACTTGATATATGCATTTTGCCATAGCAGCATATAGGCCTCATAATTCATATCTCTCTCCTCAAATTCAGAATTATATGCTATCATTATATTGATAACGATTATCAATTTCAATACCTATATCATACATCATGATTCCTGACTGATTGCAAAAAAAAATCACCATCAACTATTTTTTAGTTAATGATGATTTATATCTGAACTAATGGTATAACTAACAATCTATGAAGGTTTCCCTTTATAGCAACCCTTTACCTTTAGTAGCCTTTTTCATATCTTCGTTTAATTTTTCAAAGAATTCTTCATTTGATTTGGTTGTTCGTAATTTCTTTAAGAAACGCTCTGCAAAATCAGGTGCGTCTGAGAATGTTTTACGAATTGCCCATAGTTTTTCAAGCTGCTCAGGCTCAAGAAGAAGCTCCTCTTTTCGTGTACCTGAACGACGTATATCTAACGCAGGGAAAATGCGTCGCTCCGCTAATTGACGATCTAAATGAAGCTCTAGATTGCCTGTCCCTTTAAATTCCTCGTAGATTACTTCATCCATTCGAGATCCAGTATCCACTAAAGCTGTTGCTAAAATCGTTAAGCTGCCGCCTTCTTCAATATTACGCGCGGAACCAAAGAAACGTTTTGGTCTATGGAAGGCAGCAGGATCAATCCCCCCTGATAACGTACGACCACTTGGCGGAATAACTAAGTTATAAGCTCGGGCTAAACGAGTAATAGAGTCCATTAAAATAATCACATCACGTTTATGTTCAACTAAACGACGTGCTCGTTCTAATACTATCTCTGCAACTTTCACATGATTTTCAGGAACCTCATCAAAAGTAGAGCTTACGACATCTGCATTCACAGAACGTTCAATATCTGTCACTTCCTCAGGACGTTCATCAATAAGTAAAACAATTAACTCAGCCTCTGGATAATTGGTTGTAATGGCATTAGCTATTTCTTTTAATAATGATGTTTTCCCTGCTTTTGGTGGTGCAACGATTAATCCACGCTGACCAAAGCCTACTGGTGCTACTAAATCCATAATACGCGTCGATAAATTACGTTGTGTTGTCTCAAGCTTAATTTGTCGATCTGGATATAGTGGTGTGAGAGCAGGGAAATGCACACGTTCTTTTGCTACTTCAGGATCTTCACCATTCACCGCATCCACTTGTAATAGCCCGTAATAGCGTTCATTTTCTTTAGGTGGACGTACCTTACCTGACACCTTGTCCCCATTACGTAGGTCAAAGCGGCGAATTTGTGATGCCGAAATATAAATATCCTCTTTACTAGGAGAGTAGTTAATTGGTCGAAGGAAGCCAAAGCCTTCTTGCGAAACAATTTCAAGTACGCCTTCCATAAAGAAATAGCCCTCTTGCTCTGAACGCGTTTTCAAAATAGCAAATATCAATTCCTTTTTCGTTAGCTTGCTATAATATGAAATTTTATATTGGCGTGCAAGGGCGTAAAGCTCTTTTAACGTCATGTTTTCTAATTGAGCGATTGTCAATGCAGACATATGCACAACTCCAGTCTTTTTCAAAATATAATACTTTAATGGGGTTATCATGGAAGTTATTTTTACGAAAGGCTTTGTTTTCAAGTTATTATTTTCCATAGCTATCAGCGTTTTTTACTAAAATCAAAACTACGGATATTACTTCAATTGTAAAACAATGAAGCATAACATAGCCTTATGAAACTAAGGGATGGTTTAAAATTTAGAAGAAGGTACCTAGCGCAAAAGATGCACTAGGTATATTTTAGAAGAAATCTTTATTTATAGCTAGGTTTTTTATCAAGTGCGTGACGACCTTCTACAAAACGCACAGTTCCCGATTTAGCTCGCATAACAACTGAATGCGTTAAAGCGTAGGCACCTTTATATTGAACACCCTTTAACAGCTCACAATCTGTTACTGCTGTTGCTGCAAAAATAGCATCATCGCCTTTAACTAGGTCATCTAAGTATAGCACTTTTTCTACGTCAACACCCATTTTTTTGCAACGCTCTAACTGTTCTTCGTCCTCTGGTACTAGCTTCGCTTGGAAGTCTCCGCCTAGACATTTTAATGCTACAGCCGCAATAACACCCTCAGGGGCACCGCCTGTACCAAACATAATATCAATGCCAGTTTCATCAAAAGCAGTATTAATTGCAGCGCCAACATCACCATCTTGAATAAATTTAATACGTGCACCAGCTTCTCTAATCTCATCTACTATTGCTTGGTGGCGTGGTCGATCTAAAAGTGTAGCTACCACATCTGAAATATCTTTATTTTTAGCTTTAGCTACTTGTAATAAATTATAAGTAACAGAAGCGTTAATATCGACTTTACCCGCTGCTTCTGGTCCTACAGCAATTTTCTCCATATACATATCAGGTGCATTTAACAAATTACCTTTATCAGCAATCGCCAGTACTGTCATAGCACCATTTGTACCTTTTGCCACAATATTTGTCCCTTCTAATGGGTCAACCGCAATATCTACTTGAGGACCTCCATTACGTAAGCCAAGTTCCTCACCAATATAAAGCATTGGTGCTTCGTCCATTTCGCCTTCACCTATTACTACTGTAGCATGCATTGGAATTGTATCGAACATGGCGCGCATCGCAGTTGTTGCTGCATCATCTGCCTCAATTTTCAAACCGCGACCCATCCATTTACCAGATGCTATTGCTGCTGCCTCTGTTACTCGTACTACTTCCATCGATAAACTACGTTCCATGATTGTTTTGCCTCCCGTTATCGGCATAGATCTTTCGCCGAAACATTCAAATTATCTCTATTGTAACATATTTGGTTCGAAACTTTTAGCTCTCATTATTCCTTTGCTTCTGCTACGCGTGCTACATTTGTTTCACGTCGAATATCAGCGCCTAAATCACGTAATTTTTCAATAAGTGAGCTATAACCACGTTCAATATGATAGATCTCTTGAATTTCCGTTTCACCTTCAGCTAAAAGACCCGCTAATACGAGCGCAGCACCTGCTCGAAGATCTGTGGCAGTTACAGTTGAGCCATGTAATTTACTAGGACCTGTAATAATAGCTGTATTTCCCTCTACACGGGCATTGGCATTCATACGTCGAAGTTCATCGATATGCTTAAATCGAGCTGTATAGATTGTATCTGTCACCTTTGAAGAGCCGAACGCCTGAGACATTAAAACAGCAAGTGGCTGCTGAATATCTGTTGGGAATCCAGGATACACTAATGTTTTTACATCAACAGCTTGTAACGTATTGAGGTCAGTTTTAGGGACAAAAATACTTTCCTCTCCAATATCAATCTTGATACCCATTTCACGCAGCTTGGCAATGATTGCCTCTAAATGCAATGGAATTACATTATCAATAGTAATGCCCTCACCGACAGCTGCGGCCATAATCATAAAAGTAGCTGCTTCAATTCGATCTGGAATAATTGTATGTTCCGTACCATGAAGCTCCTCAACACCATCAATCCGAATAACACTTGTACCTGCACCTTTAATATTAGCACCCATATTCGTTAGCAGTGTCGCCACATCAATAATTTCAGGTTCTTTTGCTGCATTTTCAATAACTGTACGCCCTTTTGCAAGGACAGCGGCCAGCATAATATTTATCGTAGCACCAACACTTGCAACATCTAGATAAATTTTTGCGCCAATTAATTCTTCTGCACGTAAATAAATAGCTCCATGCTCATTTGTAATCCTTGCTCCTAATGCCTCAAAACCTTTTATATGTTGGTCTATAGGGCGGGGTCCTAAGAAGCAACCACCAGGTAACCCAATAACAGCTTTTTTAAAGCGTCCAAGCATCGCTCCCATTAAATAATAAGAAGCACGAAGCTTTTTCACATTGCCATTTGGTAATGGAAGGGCGATCATATCAGTTGGATCAATGGTCATTTTACCATCCTCAAATGTAACTTCCCCACCAATTTCCTCTAATAAAGCCTTTAATGTCCATGCATCTGAAATTTCTGGTATCCCTCCAATTGTCACTGGAGAGTTCGCCAAAATTGATGCTGGAATTAAGGCGACTGCACTATTTTTTGCACCACTAACTTTAATTGTACCTTTTAGACGATTTTCGCCTGTAATTTTATAAACATCCATTTTGCGTTCTCCCTCATGATTGGAAAGTAATTTTTGCGGATTGCTCACTCTATAATCTTATTATTCGCCTTTTCTCTTATTCCAATCCGCTAAAAATCCTTCAATTCCTTTTTCCGTTAATGGATGGTTAAAAAGTTGCTTTAATACTTTATAAGGAGTGGTGGAAATATGTGCACCTGCAAGTGCTGCTGCTGTTACATGCTGAGGATGACGAACAGATGCAGCAATAATTTGTGTTTCGATATTGTGAATAGTGAATATATCTGCAATTGTTTCAATTAGTTCTACACCATTTTGTCCAATATCATCAAGGCGACCGATGAATGGTGATACATATGTAGCACCTGCACGAGCAGCCATTAATGCTTGATTTGCACTAAAAATTAATGTTACGTTCGTTTTAATACCTTTATCAGCAAAATAGCGACATGCTTCTAATCCAGCGGGCGTCATTGGTAGTTTAACTGTTATGTTTGGAGCAATAGCAGCCAATTCTAATCCTTCTTTGATCATACCTTCTGCATCTAGTGCAATGACTTCCCCACTTACCGAGCCATCTACAAGCTCTGCAATTTCACGAAGACGATCATGGAAAGAAACATTCTCTTCTTTAGCTACTAATGACGGATTTGTTGTAACACCAGATAAAATCCCCCATGCATGTGCTTCTTTAATCTCTTCAAAGTTTGCTGTATCAATGAAAAACTTCATAATTATTTCCTCCTGATTACTGTTAAGGCTCGACATCAAAATGTATTGATTTATAAAGGTGTATTGTTATCGTGAGCCATATAATTGAATTTTTACCAAAATACCATTATTTCAAAAACAAGAGAAGGTCGATAGTTGCATCAACACTTCTCTTATATTATGTGTATTCATCTATGCTTTCGTAACATATTAGATGCAAAAATTATGCTTTTTTTGCACTGCCAAATTCACGGATTTTTCCAATAACCGTTGCTTTAATCGCTTCACGAGCTGGCCCAAGGAATTTACGAGGGTCATAAACAACTTTATCGTTATCAAGAATTTCACGGATTACTTTTGTTGCAGCAATTTGATTTTCAGTATTGACGTTAATTTTTGCTGTACCTAATGAAATGGAGCGTTGAATATCTTTTGTAGGGATACCTGTACCTCCATGTAAAACTAATGGAAGGTCAGCTAATTTTGAGATTTCTTCCATTTCCTTAAAGCCTAAGTTGGGTTCACCTTTGTAAGGACCATGCACAGAGCCAAGTGCTGGTGCTAGACAATCGATATCAGTTAATTCAACCATTTTGCGGCATTCCTCTGGATCAGCATACATGATACCACCGATGACACCATCCTCATCACCACCAACTGTTCCAAGCTCTGCTTCAACAGAAACTCCTTTTGAATGTGCATATTCAACCACTTTTGAAGTAATCTCAATATTTTCTTCAAATGGATGATGAGAAGCATCGATCATAACAGAAGTAAAGCCAGCATCAATAGCTTCCTTACACTTTTCAAAGCTTGAACCATGGTCTAGGTGAATTGCTACAGGAACTGTTGTACCATAAGATTCCATTAATCCCTTTACCATGTGAACAACTGAGATAAATCCACCCATATATTTACCTGCGCCTTCAGAAACGCCAAGAATAACTGGAGATTTTTCTTCTTCCGCTGCTTGTAAAATTGCTTGAGTCCACTCAAGGTTGTTGATGTTGAATTGACCAACCGCATAACCTTCTGCTTTTGCTTTAATTAACATCTCTTTCATAGATACTAATGCCATACTAAAAATCCTCCTCTTAGGACTATTCTTTCTACATAAATATGCTATTTAATCATAGCAAAAATAAAAGCCCCTGAAAAGCAGGGGCTTTTATTTTCTACGCGAAAGTGCAGTGCAACGTAGCGACAGCGTCTCTTTTCTGCACGAAAGCGAAGCGGCAGTGCCACCGCAGTGTAGTACAACGAAACGAAGGGTTCCCCCTGAAAAGCAGGGGCTTTTATTTTCTGCACGAAAGCGCAGTGCAACGTAGCGGCAGTGCCACCGCAGTGTAGTACAACGAAACGAAGGGTTGCCCCTGAAAAGCAGGGGCTGTTATTTTCTGCACGAAAGCGGAGTGCAACGTAACGACAGTGCCACCGCAGTGTAGTGCAACGCAACGAAGGGTTGCCCCTGAAAAGCAGGGGCTGTTATTTTCTGCACGAAAGCGAAGTCCAACGTAGCGGCAGCGTCTGTTTTCTAAACAAAACGTACTACAACAAAAAAACGGTTTCTGTAACCTTTTCTTTACAAACTCTCTCTTTAAAACAGATTGAAAATTAAATATTTTAGGAAGTAATGAGAATAAGAAACTCTAGAATATCACTACTAAAAACAGGCCGTGTTAACCACTGCCTGCTTCTAAGATTTTAATATTTTATTTACCTCATCGCGCACTTCAAAAATATCAAAAGGTTTTGTGAAATATCGAATAGCCCCTAAATCTAATGCTTCTTGAACGACGTCCAGTTCACCATAGGCAGTCATCATAAATACAGGAAGATGTGGCCATTTCTCTTTTAAGCACTTTAAAATTTCTATGCCGTCCATCCCTGGTATTTTCATATCTAATAGGACACAATCCATTTCCTCTTCAGCATATTTTAGTGCCTCCATGCCGTTAGCAGCCAAATATGTAACATAGCCTTCCTTTTTTAATACTTCATTCAAAAGCAAACGAATTCCTTGTTGATCATCGACAATTAGTAATCGTTTCACATTCCATTCCGCCCTTTTTGAGTTATTATTCTTGCACAAAAACTTCCCTTAGTATGTATTATTCTCCTTTATTATCTTAATACCTTCTAGTATTATAAATTATCTGCTTTTGATTTATGGTCCCTTCAAACATATAATATTGATTGAGGTGGGATTATGTCAAAAATACTAACAACACAACTAAGTGGATTATTACAAAGAATAATTCAAAGTGAAGAGGATTCTATTGAAGAAACAGCGCGTTTACTAGCACAAGCAGGGATTGGAGAAGGTAATGTCTATTTCGCATGCTTTGGTGAAATGCAAGTAGTTGAACTAAATGCATGCCACGCTGTAGAACGTTTTACTAAGCTAGCACCTTGGACAAAGGAAACTGTGCTTACAGAGGCTGATCGAGTATGCATTTTTACCCGTAGTGCAGAAGATAAAGAAGCCATTGCTTTAGCACAGCAACTCAATGATCAATTTATTCCATTCGCAGCTGTTGCTTGTGAAGTAGCAGATTCTCAAAATTCACTGGCGGAATTAGCCTATACGTATATTTCAACACGCGTACGAGGTGGTTTATTACCAAATGATTTAGGTGAGCGTATCGTAATTCCACATGCTATTGCTGCCCTTTTTATTTATGAAGCTGTAAAAATGGCTTATGATGAAATGCTTGGTATGAATGACGAAGAATTGTAAAGAAGCAATTATGAAATAGCCTTCAAAAAAAGAGTTGCCTCAGCATTTGAGACAACTCTTTTTGCATTATTTAAATGTTGCACCGATAAAATCTCGGAACAATGGTTGTGGACGATTTGGACGTGAAACAAATTCAGGATGGAATTGACAAGCTACGAAGAAATTATTATCCGGTAATTCAATTATTTCCACTAACTTACCATCAGGACTTGTACCTGAGAAGACAAGACCTGCCGCTTCCATAGCTTCACGATACTCATTGTTAAATTCATAGCGATGACGGTGACGTTCATAAACAAGTTCTTTCCCATATGCATTCTTTGATTTTGAGCCATCTTTTAACTTACATGGATATAAGCCTAAACGCAATGTACCACCAATATCAACATTATCATTTTGATCTGGTAAGAAATCAATAATAGGGTAATCTGTTTTTGCATCAAGCTCTGTAGAATGTGCACCCTTTAAGCCAAGTACGTTACGAGCAAATTCCACTGTTGCCAGTTGCATACCTAAGCAAATACCTAAGAACGGAACATTATTTTCACGAGCATATTGTGTCGCTAAAATTTTACCTTCTACTCCACGATCACCAAAGCCACCAGGCACTAAAATAGCGTCCGCGCCGTTTAAAAGTGAAGCAACATTGTCAGTATCAACATGCTCAGCATTAATCCAGTCAATTTCAATATCTGAATTAAATGCATAGCCTGCATGTTTTAATGCTTCTACAACAGAAATGTAAGCATCTTGTAGTTCTACATATTTACCTACTAATGCTACTTTTCGTTTATTTGGTAAGCTCTTCACTTTTGCTACAAGCTCGCGCCATTCTTCCATATCCGCTTCTGGTGCTTCAATGCCAAAATGGTCAAGTACGATATCATCAATATCTTGTGCATGTAGGTTTAATGGTACTTCATATAAATGCTCTGCATCACGAGATTCAATAATTTCGTGTGGCTGTACATCACAGAATAAAGCTAGTTTTTCTTTCATATCTTGTGGCACTTCTTGCTCTGTGCGGACAACGATAATATTTGGTTGAATACCTAAAGAACGTAATTCTTTTACAGAGTGCTGAGTTGGCTTTGTTTTAAGCTCACCTGCAGCTTTAATGTAAGGAATAAGCGTACAATGAACGTACATTACGTTGTTATGGCCTAAGTTCGTTTTCATTTGGCGAATTGCTTCAAGGAATGGTAATGATTCAATATCCCCTACTGTTCCGCCTACTTCTGTAATAACTACGTCTGCGTTAGTTTCGCGACCAGCTCGTTGAATACGATCTTTGATTTCATTTGTTATATGAGGAATTACTTGTACTGTACCACCATTGTAATCTCCGCGGCGTTCTTTTTGTAAAACAGACTGGTAAACACGACCTGACGTTACAGTAGAATGTTTGCCAAGGTTAATATCAATGAATCGTTCATAGTGACCTAAGTCAAGGTCAGCCTCTGCGCCATCATCTGTTACGAAAACCTCACCGTGTTGATAAGGACTCATTGTACCAGGGTCAATATTGATATAAGGATCAAATTTTTGAATGGTTACTTCTAACCCACGATTTTTTAATAAACGACCTAAAGATGCCGCTACAATCCCTTTTCCAAGCGATGACACAACCCCGCCTGTTACAAAAATATACTTTGTCATGAAAAAATTCCTCCTTATGATGTTCTAAAAATTGCAAGTAAGAAAAGTGCATATACGCTGTGTTAATAACTAAGTATCTTAGCGTAAATGTCTCGGTAAAGAAATACTTATACCTTAAAAATAAGAAAAGCCGAGAACGTCTACAAAAAAGTGTAGTCGATTCGAAGCTTAATCGTTTCTATCTCTTTTCTACTTTCCTTTTAAAAATTGATTGCTAACATTTATTCAGTCACCGATTACTATACATCATGAAGTATTTGGAACATTTATATTCATGTCAGTAGTAATTTGGGAGTGTTTAACTGAATCAATTTCGCCTTGGCGTAATTGCGTCCGGATTTTGAATTGTGCCCGCACAATTCATTCCTTTGAAAATCCGTGACATCCGCCAGAGGCTTTATCTTCATTCAGTAGGTGTTTGGACACTCACTGAAAAGGAACCAATACCGCATTTATCTCACCACCTGTAGAGGTGGGAGTCTTCTGTATCTGCCGCTATGCTTTCGATACCAAAATATTTGCTGAATGAAGATAAAGTTAACAACAAAAAAAACGCCCCTCCTGCATAGGTTTGCAGGGGGAGCGTATTACATACACGGTCTTTCTCCTTTTTTAAGGAGCCCAAGTAAAAGATTAAACGTAACCGAGATAGAAGTCAAGAATTATTACCACTGGCATAAAAGAAAGAAAAATTAAATTTCTTCCTCTTCTTCGTCGAATTCCTCATCGTCATCTTCTTCGATAAAGTCTTCATCGATTTCTTCATCAATGTCCTCTAGTTCCTCATCGTCAAAATCAATGTCTGCTTTATCTTCTTCCTCAACTTCGTCTTCTTCAACAAATTCTTCATAATCTTCATCAAAGTCAATATCTTCTTCATCTAGATCCAGATCCTCATCCAAATCATCCTCGTCAAGGGCAGCTTTAGATTTTTTCTTATGCGTTTTCACAGAAGGAGCTGTCTCTTCCTCAATTTGCTCAACTTTAAACCATTCGCGTAAACCCCAACCTGTCTCTTGATTGTATAAGAAGCGACCATCTACATTCATATCTGTGTAAAATTGTAGTAGGCGTGCTTTGATTTCTTCATTACTATAGCCTACAAGCTCCTGAATGATTGTTAGTAAGTCATTAAAAGACACTGAGGCACGTTTTTCATTTAAAATTACATAAGCTAAGTTAATTAACGATTCTTCCGCTAATTGTTCCTTTGTCATTTCACGAAAATTCAATTCGTGCACTTCCTTTCTCTCATCACAATGGACGTTTTTATTGCTTTATTTTCGGAGCGCAGCAAAAAAAGACCGCACAAAAGTAACTTTCCATATCATAAGCATAATACCCATTATATACAAAGTTTTATCCTCTTTGCTAGCTTCAATTACTGTTTTTTATATCATGTATTTTTTTTATCCCAAGGTAAAATAAATATATAGATAGAATTAGTAAAGGAACAGCGCCAATTTGCTTATTATACAGGAAAATAACTCCTAACACTAAAGCTAAAATAATAATGAAGTGAAAAGCTGATTTCATCCTCTACTGCGCCTCCCCTTTTTTTACAGTTCTATTATAACGAAAATAAAAAGAAGTGCCTAATCCTAAGACTAGACACTTAAAACTACAGAAGCATTTTATAGAATAAATGCTAATAAGTAAGAGGATATGCACTTTGCAAATTACATATTACGACGATATTGTCCCCCTACCTCATATAAAGCTTTCGTAATTTGTCCTAAACTTGCTACTTTTACTGTTTCCATTAGCTCTGCAAAAATATTACCGTTGTTAACAGCTACTTCCTGTAAGCGAGTAATAGCTGCTTCTGATTCACTTTCATGTTGCTTCCAGAATTCCTGTAAATTATGGATTTGCGTCTCTTTTTCTTCTGTGGACGCACGTGCAATTTCCATATTATCTATATCCGCATCGGAAGGTGGATTCGGATTCAAATATGTGTTGACACCGATAATCGGTAGCTCACCAGAATGTTTCAACATTTCATAGTACATGGATTCCTCTTGGATTTTACCACGTTGATATTGTGTTTCCATTGCACCTAGCACGCCACCACGATCATTTATGCGATCAAATTCTTCCAGAACGGCTTCTTCTACAAGATCTGTTAACTCTTCCACGATAAATGCCCCTTGCAGTGGGTTTTCATTTTTCGCTAAACCATGCTCTTTTGTAATGATCATCTGAATAGCCATCGCTCGACGAACTGACTCTTCAGTAGGTGTTGTAATGGCTTCATCATAGGCATTTGTATGCAATGAATTACAGTTATCCTGCAATGCCATAAGTGCCTGTAATGTTGTACGAATATCATTAAAATCAATCTCCTGTGCATGCAAGCTGCGTCCAGATGTTTGAATATGGTACTTTAATTTTTGTGCACGTTCATTAGCGTTGTACTTATCACGCATTACCACTGCCCAAATTCTACGAGCAACACGTCCAATAACCGTGTACTCTGGGTCAAGTCCATTCGAGAAGAAGAATGACAGATTTGGTGCAAAGTCATTAATGTTCATACCGCGACTTAAATAATATTCTACATACGTAAAGCCATTCGCCAATGTAAAGGCCAATTGTGAAATTGGATTTGCACCAGCTTCGGCAATATGATAGCCAGAAATGGATACTGAGTAATAATTACGAACCTTATGGTCAATGAAGTATTGTTGAATATCTCCCATCATACGTAAGGCAAACTCTGTTGAAAAAATACAGGTATTTTGCCCTTGATCTTCTTTTAAAATATCCGCTTGCACTGTTCCTCGCACAACCTGCAATGTTTTCTCTCGTGTCTCTGTAAATTCTTCAAATGTCAAAGGTCGACTAAGTTCTTTCTCACGTAGTTTCACTTGTTGATCAATAGCCGTATTCATAAACATTGCTAAAATAATTGGTGCTGGACCATTAATTGTCATTGATACTGATGTTGATGGAGCACATAAATCAAAGCCCGCATAAAGCTTCTTCATATCCTCTAACGTACATATAGAAACACCTGATTCCCCAACCTTTCCATAAATATCTGGTCGATAATCTGGATCTTCGCCATAGAGTGTTACCGAATCAAATGCTGTAGATAAACGTTTTGCATCATCATCCTTTGATAGATAATGGAATCGTTTATTTGTTCGCTCTGGAGTTCCCTCACCAGCGAATTGTCGCTTTGGATCTTCCCCTTCACGTTTAAATTGGAATACACCTGCTGTATATGGGAATTCACCAGGTACATTTTCTTTATAAACCCAGCGTAGAATTTCACCATAGTCCTCAAATTTCGGTAAGGAAACCTTTGGAATTTTTGTTCCAGAAAGACTTGTTGTCTTTAAAATTGTGCGAATTTCCTTATCGCGAACCTTTGTGACAAATTCATCTCCTGAGTATGCTTCCTTTAGAGCCTGCCAATTATCTAAAATACGTTTGGATTCTGCTGTTAATTCATCTCTGACACCTTCTGCTAAAGAGGTAAGAGATGCGACAAGTGCATCATCAGGAGCCTTTTCTTTCACTGCAGCAATTGCACCCTCTAGTTGGAATAGTTGACGTGCAAATGCTACCTGTTGCTCTGATTTTTTATGATAGCCTCGCACGGTATCTGTAATTTCGCGCAAATAATAGCGACGGTCATTTGGAATAATGATATCCTGCTTTTGAGTTTTTGCAAATTGCTCATATCCTGTTTCCCAATTGTAGCCTGTCTTTTCATTAATAATGTTAACAAGTGCGGCAAATAAAGCATTCGTGCCTTTATCATTGAATTGGCTTGCAATCGTACCATAAACTGGCATTGCGTCTAGTGATTCATGCCAAAGCTCTCGAGAACGTTGATATTGCTTCTGTACCTGTCTAAGCGCATCCTCAGAGCCCTTACGTTCAAACTTATTGATAGCGATAACATCAGCAAAATCAATCATATCAATTTTCTCAAGCTGCGTTGGAGCACCAAACTCGCTGGTCATCACATACATGGATAGGTCTGTATATTTTGTAATTTCAGCATCCCCTTGACCGATACCACTTGTTTCTACAATGATTAAATCATAGCCTGCTACACGAACAACATCTAGCACATCTCCAATGGAAGCAGTAAGCTCTGTACGAGATCCTCGAGTTGCTAAACTACGCATGTATACTCGATTGTTGAAGATAGCATTCATCCGTATTCGGTCCCCTAGCAATGCACCACCTGTTTTTTGCTTAGTTGGATCGACTGAAAGTATTGCTACACGTTTATCTGGGAATTCCTTTAAGAATCGACGGATTAACTCATCTGTTAGAGACGATTTCCCAGCACCACCAGTACCAGTAATACCTAGAACAGGTGTCTCTTTCGTGCGCTTTCGAGCTTCTTCTATCATTTTTTTCGTTTCCTCATCGTCATTCGACTCCGCAGCAGTGATTAAATTCGCCAAAATCTCTGGTGTCTCTGTCGTTAACATATCTAGCTTTTCTAGATAGTTACCTGTTGCTGTAGGAAAATCAGTACCTTTAATTTGTTCATTGATCATCCCTTGCAAACCTAAAACACGTCCATCCTCTGGCGAAAAAATCCCTGCGATCCCATAAGCATGTAGCTCCTTAATTTCTCGTGGCAAAATAACACCACCACCACCACCATATATCTTTATATGTGGAGCACCTTTTTCACGCAGTAAATCATACATATATTTAAAGTATTCCATATGGCCGCCTTGATAAGATGAGATGGCTACGCCTTGCGCATCTTCTTGAATCGCAGCATTCACAACTTCTTCTACAGAGCGATTATGTCCTAAATGAATAACCTCTACCCCACTAGATTGTAAAATACGTCGCATAATGTTGACCGAAGCATCATGTCCATCAAATAGACTCGATGCTGTAACAAAACGTACGTGATTTTTTGGACGATATACTTCTACCTTTGTCATATGAAATCCCCACTTTCTCCCCTTAATCAATTTCACCTTTGCGTTATCATTTGTAGTTCAAAAAAAGTCGGTAATTGCAATGTCGCTTTATGCAATTACCGACAACCCCTTAACAGAACCCCTTTATACCTGAAATAAACAATGTTATTTGCATGTCAATAAATTCATCAATCGAATGCTGACGATGTAGCGCCCATTTTCGGAACGCCCAGCTTTGCCCTGAGACAACTAAATTATTGGCTGCCAAATGGATTTGCTTATCGGTCATTGTAATTTCACCTGACTGCACACACCGCTTTAGCAGTCGTTCAAACGTGGCAACCATTTCAAACTCCTTACTAAATACATAGCGCTGCGCTTCTTTTGATAAAGATTTTGTTTCCTGATACATGATAGTCAGTTCATCAACCATGTGATCAATTTGCAAGAAATACTCTCGGATCATTTCTTTTAATTCTTCTATCGTCCCTGCTTTTATCTCATAACTTGAAAGTCGCTCCATTGCATGATGATAAATGCTATCACATACTAGATAAAGGACATCCTCTTTAGTTCGGATATACTCATATAAAGTACCGATACTAAAGCCAGCAGCTTTTGCGATTTCTCTCGTCGTGGCACGATGAAAACCTTTTTCTTTAAATAATTTTATGGCTCCCTGTATCATTTGTTCCCGACGAATGGCGATGAGATTTTCATCTTTAACTGTTGACTGTACCTGGGGCCTTTTCTCTTTTTCTGTCATGTATTATCTTGTTACCATACGAGAGATAACAAGACGTTGAATCTCTTGCGTACCTTCATAGATTTGCGTGATTTTAGCATCACGCATAAAGCGTTCAACTGGATAATCTTTTGTATAACCATAGCCGCCAAAAATTTGAACAGCCTCAGTCGTTACACTCATCGCCGTATCGCCAGCCATTAATTTCGCCATTGCAGATGCTTTACCATATGGTAGACTACTCGACTCTAACCAAGCCGCCTGGTATGTAAGCAGTCGAGATGCTTCAATTTGTGTAGCCATGTCTGCTAGTTTGAAAGAAACACCTTGATTGGCTGTAATCGGTTTACCAAATTGCACACGCTCTTTTGCATACTCTACTGCTGCATCCAGTGCTCCTTGTGCAATCCCTACAGCCTGAGCTGCAATACCGTTACGTCCACCATCAAGTGTTGTCATTGCAATTTTAAAACCTTCTCCCTCAGCCCCTAGCAAGTTTTCTTTTGGAACTCGACAGTTATCAAAAATAATTTCAGTTGTAGGAGATGAACGAATCCCTAATTTTTTCTCCTTTTTACCTACTGAGAAACCTTCAAATCCGGCCTCTACGATAAAAGCGGATGTGCCATTTTTAGCCTCTGGATCTGTTACAGCAAATACAACATATGTATCTGCTACTCCACCATTTGTAATGAAAATTTTCGAGCCATTTAAAATATAATCATCACCATCACGTTTTGCGTAGGTTTTCATACCACCAGCATCTGAACCGGACCCTGGCTCTGTTAAACCATATGCCCCAATATGTTTACCTTCTGCCATTGGACGAAGATATTTTTGCTTTTGTTCTTCATTACCAAACTTATAAATCGGCCAGCCTGCCAGTGACGTATGGGCCGATAAAGTTACCCCTGTTGAAGCGCAGACACGGGATAATTCTTCTACAGCAATAACATACGCAAGATAATCAAAGCCTGCCCCACCATATTCCTCTGGCCATGGAATACCTGTTAAACCAAGCTCCGCCATTTTATCAAAAATTGCACGATCAAACTCTTCGTTCTCGTCACGCTCCGCTGCTGTTGGCGCCACTTCATTAATAGCAAAATCTCGAATCATTTCACGTAATTGTTCATGCTCTTCTGTTAATTGAAAGTTCATTGTCCATTTCCCCTTTTTAGTTAGACTTTGTTAATGCTAAACTATTTATTTCTAGGTGATTACGCTTCTTTGATGATTGCTCTTTTTATTTAGTGCATTCTATTATCGATTTTGAATCTCGGTGCGACATTAATTTACTGGATGAGCAGTTTTAAGGTTCACCTGAGCAGTTTCTCTGGATACCCGAGCGATTCTATGACTCATCTGAGCAGTTTCCACGGCTACCCGAGCGATTCTATGACTCACCTGAGCAGTTTCCACGGCTACCCGAGCAGTTCTTCGCCCTACCTGAGTAATTCCTCACCTCATCTGAACAATATCAACTATGCAACATAGGATTTTATTTCAGTAAATGTTTACTAATAACTAACCGTTGAATTTCACTTGTGCCTTCATAGATTTCTGTTACCTTTGCATCGCGGAAATAACGCTCTACTGGATAATCTTCAGTGTAGCCGTAGCCACCAAAAATTTGAACAGCCTCTATTGCGGTTTGGACAGCTGTGCGTGAGGCAAATAGTTTTGCCATGGACGCTTCTGCTCCACATGGTAAACCTTTTGCACGTAAATCAGCAGCTCGATAGACTAATAATTTTGCGGATTCTACAGCAGTGGCCATATCTGCCAGCTTAAAGCTAACTCCTTGTTGTGCAAGAATCGGTTTACCAAATTGAATACGCTCTTTTGCATATGCTGTAGCTGCTTCAAGAGCTGCTTCTGCAATCCCTAAAGCTTGTGCTGCAATCCCAATTCTTCCAACATCTAAGTTAGCCATTGCAATTTTAAAGCCTTCCCCCTCTTTCCCAAGAAGGTTTTTGGCTGGTATACGGCAATTATCGAATGTGAGCTGAACTGTACGTGAGCCATGTAAGCCCATTTTCTGTTCATCTTTACCGATAATTAAGCCTGGCGTTCCTTTCTCAACTATAAACGCAGAAATGCCGCGTGTTTTTTCAGCAGGGTTCGTCGATGCGAATACAATATACACATCAGCCTCTCCACCATTTGTTATAAATACTTTGGAGCCGTTAATGACATATTCATCGCCATCTCGCACTGCCTTTGATTGTAACGAGCCAGCGTCTGAGCCGGCACTTGGTTCTGTTAAACAAAATGCTCCTAAATATACACCTGCTGCAAGCTTTGGAACATAGCGTTTCTTTTGCTCTTCATTTCCAAAATAAATAATTGGATTGGTGCCTACTGAAGTATGAACGGATAAAATAACGCCCATTACAGCACTCACCTTCGATAGTTCGTTAATAGCAATTATGTACGATGTAAAATCCATCGCAGCCCCGCCTAACTCTTCGGGTGTTGTGATCCCCATCAATCCAAGTTCACCCATTTGTGCAAGAAGCTCACGTGGAAACTCTCCTGCTTCCATACGCGCTATCCATGGTTCAATTTTTTCCTGTGCAAAATCTCGAACCATATCACGCATCATCACTTGTTCATCTGTAAACTGTAAATGCATCTATATTGTCACCCCTCTAAGTTGTCCTGCAGTATTACATTTCCTTGAAATTGTCCCATCCCCATAGGATTATTCATAAACGTAAAAGCCTCTTCCTGATTTCTTTCCTAGCCAGCCAGCTGCCACATATTTTCGAAGCAGTGGACAAGGTCTATACTTACTATCACCTAAGCCCTCATGTAAAATCTCCATAATGTAGAGACATGTATCAAGACCAATAAAATCTGCCAGTGTTAATGGACCCATCGGATGATTCATACCAAGCTTCATTACATCGTCGATTGCTTCCTTTGTAGCTACACCCTCATACAATGCATAAATTGCTTCGTTAATCATAGGAAGTAAAATTCGATTTGAAATAAAACCAGGGAAATCATTTACCTCTACTGGTGTTTTGGATAATTTCACTGTCATGTCTTCTACTGCTTTATAGACTTCATCACTAGTTGCTAAACCTCGAATAATTTCCACTAGTTTCATAACAGGTACAGGATTCATAAAATGCATTCCAATTACTTGCTCTGGACGATTAGTAACTGCTGCAATTTCAGTAATAGGAAGTGAAGATGTATTTGTCGCTAAAATAGCATGTGCTGGTGCAATTTGATCAATTTGCTTAAAAATAGATTGCTTCACTTCCATATTTTCTACTGCAGCCTCAATGATAATATCTACATCACTAGCATCCTGTAAATCTAATGACATCATGATTCGACTTAATATAGCCGCTTTTTCTTCTTCTGTTTTACGACCCTTTTCTACATCACGTGATAAATTTTTCGTAATAACCCCTAGACCACGTTCGAAAAATTCTTGCTTCATGTCATTCAATTTGACCTCATAGCCTGCCTGTGCGCAAACTTGTGCAATGCCAGAGCCCATTTGCCCTGCACCAATGACCATTACCTTTTGAATTCCCATCATTCATGTCCCCCTGTTTTTGGTACTTCAATCATAATCGCATCTCCTTGCCCACCACCTGAACAAATCGCTGCAATTCCTATGCCACCACCACGGCGCTTTAATTCCTGCGCAAGTGTTAAAATAATACGTGCTCCAGATGCACCGATTGGATGTCCTAGCGCAACTGCTCCGCCGTTCACATTGACCTTTTCAGCATCTAAATCGGCTAGTTGTTTGCTGACTAGTGCTACTGCGGCAAAGGCCTCATTGATTTCGAATAAATCAATATCTGCTAATGACTTCCCTGTCTTTTTCAGTAATTTGTTAATTACTAAGCCAGGTGTTTGCGGGAAATTCTCTGGCTCAATGGCAAGTTCTTCATGGCCGATAATTACTGCTAGTGGCTCCCTGCCTTCACGAGCTGCACGTTCCTCGCTCATGACTACTAGTGCACATGCACCATCATTTACCCCGGGTGCATTACCTGCTGTAATTGTTCCATCCTTATCAAAGGCTGGTTTAAGCTTCGCAAGTACCTCCATGGATGTACCAGCTCTTGGTGCCTCATCTGTATCAACTAGAAGCGGTTCACCCTTACGTTGTGGAATTTCCACAGGCACGATTTCTTCAGCAAAGTAACCTTTTTCAATTGCCGACAGTGCTCGCTCATGACTGCGAACAGACCAAGCATCCTGCTCCTCACGGCTTAATGAAAACTCTTTGGCTGTTGAATTACCGTAGCTCCCCATATGTGGTCTTGCCTTATCAAAAGCACATGTTAAGCCATCATATAGCATGCCATCTACTATTGTAGAATCACCCATCCGTAAGCCTGTTCGACCATTTTGTAAATAGTACGGTGCATTGGACATTGATTCCATACCACCAGCGATAATCACCTCTTCGTCCCCTAAACGAATAAGCTGATCTGCTAATGTGACAGCACGCATTCCTGATGCACAAACTTTGTTAATCGTTTCTGTTTTTACAGCTTTCGGTAAATCTGCTTTAATTGCAGCCTGTCTAGAAGGAATTTGGCCCTGTCCCCCTTGTAATACGGAGCCTAAAATCACTTCATTCACGTCATCTGGTAAAATATTGGCTTTCTCTATTGCCCCCCTTATGGCGATAGCACCTAAATCACTTGCACTTAATGCTGAAAGTGAACCTCCAAACTTCCCAAATGCCGTTCTTGCTCCTGCTAAAATAACAGCTCTATTCAAGTAAAACACCCCTTTTGTTTTACGTACTCTATGAATTATCAGAGCACCGTTGTTGACTGAACGCTCGCTCGATTTCACTCTATGAAAAATGGGAGTTTAAAGTCTCACTCCCATTTCCATTTAATCTTATTCTACAAAACAATTATTTATTGTGCAATTTATATTTTTCAGATAACTAAAATATTTCTACAATAGTTATCAATTCTCTGCGTTAATTTCTACATTCTTGTCTTGTTCGACATTGTCTACAGAAGCCACTACCTCTTCAAGCATCTCATCTACAGCTTCTTCAGCAGGGTTTACAAGTGCTTTCCCTTTTTCACCAAACACAGATCGCTCTAATAGCTCTGCAACGTCGAATGTTCCAATTGTATCCTCAACTTCTTTTGCCTTTGTACCATCCTCTAGCATCGTTAAGCAGTATGGACAGCCTGATGAAATAACTGATGCATTCGTTGCTAGAGCCTGCTCTGTACGTGCAACATTAATACGGTTACCAACATGTTCTTCCATCCACATTAAGCCACCACCTGCACCACAGCACATAGCCGTTTCACGATTACGCTCCATTTCTACAAGTTTCACGCCTGGAATACCTCGCAGTATCTCACGTGGTGCATCATAAACATCGTTATAACGACCTAAGTAACAAGAATCATGGAATACAATTGTTTCATCCACTTCATAATTCAAGGCAAGTCGATTTTCATCAATTAGCTGATTCAACAGCTCTGTGTGGTGATAAACTTCACCCTTCCAGCCAAAGTCTTGATATTCATTTTTGAAGATATTGTAAGCATGAGGATCGATTGTTACAATTTTCTTCACATCGTTTTTCTCAAATTCATCAATATTCGCTGTCGCAAGCTCTTGGAATAAAAATTCATTTCCTAAACGACGAGGTGTATCCCCTGAATTTTTCTCTTTATTTCCTAAAATCGCAAATTTCACGCCTGCCTCATTTAATAGGCGACAGAAGGCTAAGGCAATTTTTTGTGAGCGATTATCAAATGCGCCCATTGAGCCTACCCATAATAAATAGTCCATTTCCTCACCAGATTTTTTCAGCTCTTTGACTGTTGGAATATGGATTGTTGGATCAAGGTCACGCCAATTTTCTTTCTCTTTACGATTTAAGCCCCAAGGATTTCCTTGACGCTCGATATTTGTCATCGCGCGTTGTGCATCTGGATTTACTTTTCCTTCTGTCATTGTTAAATAACGACGAAGGTCAATTATTTTATCGACATGTTCATTCATAACTGGACATTGATCTTCACAGTTACGACAAGTCGTACATGCCCAAATCTCTTCTTCCGTTATCACTTCACCAATTAAAGATGGACTATAGATATCCTCAATGACCGCACCCTCAGCACCAGCCGCCATAGCTAACTGATTCCCCTTTGTATTAGCAAAGAATTGATAAGGTACCCACGGCTTTTGCTTTGTTACCACTGCACCTGTAAATGTTAGATGGTCACGAAGCTTCACGATTAAATCCATCGGTGATAGCATTTTACCAGTTCCTGTTGCAGGACACATATTTGTACAGCGTCCACATTCTACACAGGAATATAAATCTAGCATTTGCTTTTGTGTAAAGTCTTGAATGCGTCCAACCCCAATGGATGGCATTTCATCTTCACTTTCAGCATTTTCTCCAGCTTCCTCTAATGCTTCAAAGTCGATTGGCGTTAGTGTTCCTACACGATCTAGACGATTCATATAAACATTAATTGGACTAACAATTAAGTGGAAGTGCTTAGATTGTGGTACATACACTAGGAATGTTAGTAAAATTAATAAGTGTGCCCACCACATTACATAGAATACGGCTGCTGCTGCAGATGTTGGTAGGAAACTAAAAATAGCAGCAATGCTCGATGCAACTGGCTCTGTATATGTTAATTCTTCGCCATGCCAAATTAACCCCATACCATTAGCAATTAATGTGGAAACCATTAAGCCACCAATGAAAATTAATACAAGACCGTTTTTCCAGCCTCTTTTTAGACGTACTAGCTTTTCTACATAGCGACGATAAAACGCCCAAACAACTGCTACTAAAATCATTAAGACCACAAGCTCTTGGAAGAAAGTAAAGAGTCCATAGAAAATGCCTAGTGGTAAATGTGATTCAGGTACTAATCCCTTCCAAATTAAATCAATGGCTCCTAGCTGCACCATTAAAAATCCATAGAAGAACATCACGTGAATTAACCCACTCTTTGGATCTTTCAGAAGTTTATTTTGGCCAAATACATTGACCATAATATAACGAATTCGTTCTTTTACACTTTCATCAAATTCAACCTTTTTCCCCAATTGCACAAACTTATAGCGTGTTTTTAACAGATAGAAGAACAATCCTACTGCATAAAGCACAACCACGACTGTTAAAACAATGTTTGCAATTAATAATGGACTCATGGTTGGTCCCCCCTTTAGTTTGTCGTAATTTTCTCTCTTTGTGGTAAATTTGCTAGCTCATACGTAAATGTACATCATTATATTCCTATTCTAATAAATGAGTGAGCATTCAGTCAACATAAAACGGAAATATTTCTGATAATTTTATATTCTTACATTTTCCAAGAAAAAAAGCCACCCTGAATTTTTCCAAAGTAGCCGTTTTTCTTTTTCTTTACAAGAATATTACTTTTTAAAAACATTACCGCTTCGAATATATTCAATATCAGAGACCTTCATTCTACAGTTCACAACCCGTGCAGCGGCAAATAAATAATCTGATAGTCGGTTTAAATATTTTTGGACAATTGTCGGTACATCCTGAATTTCCTTCATGAGCGTTACCATTTGACGTTCTGCTCGACGTGCAACTGTACGGGCAATGTGTAAGGTTGCAGCGGCTGGGGCGCCACCTGGTAAAATAAAACGCTGTAAAGGTGGTGCTTCATCTGATAAAGCATCAATTCGGGATTCCAACACTTCAATCGGCTGCTCCGTAAGCTTATAATGACGCTCCTTCATAACATTTGCTAGGTCCCCACCTGCATCAAAAAGCTCATGCTGAATCGTTTCTAAATCAATAAGAATATCCTTAAAAAGCTCCCGATCTAATTCACTTACAGCCTTGCCAATAAATGAATTTAATTCATCAATAGCCCCGTAAGTTTCCACTCGTAAGCTATCCTTGTCAACACGTCCACCAATAAGACTTGTTTTGCCTGTATCCCCTGTTTTCGTGTAAAGCTTCATCTCTCTCATCTCCTATCATCATCCATTTTTATAATTTTTAATGGCTTGCACAGTTGTCGCAAAAACACCCTTACCAATGATCTTCCCCACCTCTGTAATAGGGCCTCCATACAACATTTCCTCACCTTTTTGTGTTGCAGCAATCAGCAAACTATCTGTAGCAGTACCTGTTGCAATGGTTCCACTTAATTCATCGCGAACATCTTCTGACTGTAATGCCTTCGTTTTTGCTTCATTTGCTGTCATCATTGCTTGGAAAAATGCCTCTTCTGACAGACTACCATTGATAATAACCCATGTATTTATAGTACCAATATATGGTTCAATCTGTCGTTCATGTACACGAGAAACATCTACAGCATTGCCAACACCAGCAGTAACAGCAACGAGCACACTGCCAAAAGTTGCTGCATATTCATTAATCGCTACTAGCCTTGTTGGAACTGCCGTTAGCATAACAACTGTACTCGTTGAGGAAAAACTCTCCTTTTGTAAAAATGCTGCAACCTCTCGCTTGACATCATTTATGACATAATCCCCTGGAACTGAGCGATTTAAGAGGCAATCATACCAGCCAATCCCTGGGTTATGAACAGCAGAAGAAACTGTTTTTAAAGGGAACTCAGATTTTAACTGAATAAAATGTTCAGTAACCTTAAAATTATCTTTGTTAATATACGCACGTTGCAGATGCTCACCCGATGCAGGCATCATCGTTATTTGTGGCTTTGGAATTTCAGGATGTGCATAGGTCGCTACCCTTGCCTGATAGACCTCTTCAATTTGTGAAGCCATTAATACTTCATGGGGTACCCCAAATGCACGCATTTGCCCCGACTCCATTAATAATAATTCGTCACAATAAAGAGAAGCCAAGTTCATATCATGTAACACCATAATAACAGTTAATCCGCATTCTACTGCTTCTTTCCGCACCATATCTAAAATTTGCCGTTGATGTGCAATATCTAAATGATTGGTCGGTTCATCCAGCAATAATATTTCTGCTGTCTGCGCTAAAGCCTGGGCAACAAAAACTCGTTGCTGCTCACCACCCGATAAGAATTCCATTGGTGTCCCCTCGTAGCGTGTCACACCTGTTTGGGCCATAGCGTGTTGGACTGCTTGTTCATCAAAGTCTGACCAACTGGAAAAAAAACCCGATTGATGTGGATAGCGTCCAAGTGACACTGCGTCTCGCACACTGTTTGAAAAGGAATTCGCATGTAATTGTGGAAGAACGGCCATTTTTTTTGCCAAAGCACGAGCATTGTAAGAACTAATATTTTTGCCATCTACTTTTATAGTTCCTGCTGTTGCTGGTAAAATGCCACTAATCACTTTTAATAGTGTGGATTTTCCGCTACCATTTGGACCTAATATCCCTAATATTTTCCCCTTTTCCACTGAAAAACTAATATCTTTGACGATTGGTACGCCATCATAGCCACCTGATAGATGTTCAACAACGATCATGCCCGTACCCCCTTACTTCTGCGCTGCTTATAAAAAATATAGGAAAAGACAGGTGCCCCAATAAATGCAGTAATAACACCAATCGGTAGCTCCCTCGGCATAATAATTGTTCGTGCGATTAAATCACAAATAATAAGCAATGTCGCACCATTTAAAAAGGACAATGGTAATAAATGACGGTGGTCTGAGCCCCAAATCATCCTTGTCATATGCGGTACGACTAATCCAACGAATCCAATTGTTCCCGAAACAGCTACTGCTGCTCCTGTCAGCATGGATCCACCTACTAAAATTAAATACTTACTTCGTTTCACATTAACACCTAAGTGCTTTGCACGTTCCTCCCCATATAACAGCACATTTAATTCCCTTCTTTGTGTCCACAGCATCAATGAACCTACAACAACAAATGGGATAATCATTTGCACAAAAGGCCAGCCCCGCATTGATACAGAACCAAGTAGCCACCCCATCACTTGCCGCAGCTCCTCGCCTGATAGGGCAATCATTAGAGAAATAAGTGAGCCTAAAAATGAACTAAAGATGACTCCTGTTAAAATTAACGTTTCCATTTTCAGTGAACGATCTACTACTCTTGCAAAGCTCATGACTGCAACCATTGTTAATACTGCCCCAAGCATACTGAAGGTTGGCAATGCATAAAGACCAACTACTGGAATTGAAAGACCAAAGAATATCGTCATTACTGCTCCAACTGATGCACCAGAAGAAACACCTAAAGTATATGGATCTGCTAAAGGATTTTTTAGCAAGCCCTGAAAAGCAGCTCCTGCAATGGCTAGTGAAGCTCCTACAAGCCCTGCTAGGAAAACTCGCGGCAGACGAATTTTCCAAAAAATATTGGCAGCCGTTTCATCAGCTGCTTTATTCCACAATACTTCTAGCGGAATATGAACAGAGCCTATAGCAGCGCCACACCAGATGCTAATGATAAGGAGCGTAATGGCTGTTACATAGGCTGTGACTATTTTACTCACTTAAACGCCTCTGGGTAGATGGCTTTCGCTAACTCTTCAAGACCCTCACCTAAACGTGGTCCTTGACGACTTGTTGTATTCTCATCTACCTGAACAATGGCTTTATTTTTTACTGCATTAATTGTGTCAAAGCCAGCACGCTGTGGTAGCTTTGTTAAAATATCAGGTACATAATGATATGTCACCACGATGACATCTGGATTTTTTGCAATAATTTGTTCGGAACTGATTTCATACCAATCTGCTGTATCTGCTGCAACATTTTCAGCATGAATCATATTTAACATTTCATTCATAAATGTATCTTTACCAGCTGTAAATATATGTGGCTCATCAGATGTTTCTACAAAGACTTTCTTTGGCTTCACATCCTTAATTTTTGCTAGAACCTCTTCTACTTTTGTCTTCATATCTTTAATTATTTTCTCGGCCTCAGGTAATTTCCCAGTTGCACGACCTAGCTGTTCAATTGTTGTGTAAATTTCATTAAAGTCCTTTGCATTTGTTACCACAAAAACCTTTAAACCGGCAGATTCAAGCTGTTCAATGGCCCCTGCAGAAAATGTCATACTCGAATTATGAGCAAACACGATATCTGGTTTTAAAGCAATAATTTGCTCAATATTATATTCCATGCCACCAACTTTTTGTTTTTCAGTTGCCTCTGCAGGATAATCATCATTATCGGTAACACCCACAATTTCATTGTTTAAGCCAAGAGCAAATAAAATCTCTGTATTACTTGGAATAAGAGAAACTATTTTTTCAGGAGGTGACTCCAGCGTAATTTCCTTGCCAACAGCATCTGTTATCGTCATTGGGAATGTTGCTTTGTCTACTTGTGTAGTTTCTTGCTGCTCAGAAGATGCCGGCTTTTCATTTTTCGCTCCTTCTCCACAGGCAGCAAGTAAGCCAATTGCTAAAAATGCGGAAAGTCCTAATTTCCAAAATTTCATCATATGAATCCTCCTAGTATATAAGTGCGTAAATTTTTACGAATTATTTTGCTGATAGATTAGTAATCGACGAAATTTATAAGTTTATCGCCCATTTTTTCAAATTTATCGACATCTTCCATACAAAACAAATACCCCTCATCCAAAGTGAGGGGTAATAATGCACAAAAATACGCAAAATCCTCCACCCTATCCTCGTAGGTTGTAACGTGTCTCTATAAAGGCAGGTCTCCTGGCTCGTGCTCCATACATTTTTTCAAGCCTTCCCGAAAAACTTTCAGTGGCGTACATTGAAAAAACTAGCACATACAGTGGCGGGACCGCATCGGAATATCACCGATTTCCCTTTTCACTTTACATAAGTAAAGAACCTTTATAATATTCAGTTGATTTTATTATACATGAAAACAAAAAAAGTCGCCTACCATCTAGACGACTTCTCCTTTAATCAATTATGCCTCGGCATAATTGCGTTCGGAATCGGCTTTGTGCTTACACAAAGAACTCCTTTTCGATTCCGTGACATCCGCCAGAGGCTTTGGGCCAACACGATGTTGGTCACTCAGGCGTTTTCACAGGATGTGAAGATCTTAGCCTGAGTTCCTCTATTTCAGCGGGTGTTTGGACATCCTCTGAAAAGTAGCTTAAATTCGGATTCATCTCACCACCTATAGAGGTGGGAAACTTCTGCTGAAAGAAGTTAAAGGATATCTGCAAAATACTGAACTGTTTTCATCGGCGCCCCTAGTTCTCTTAATGCCCATGTATGCTCTAAATAAATATCTGCCAGCTTTTCATATTTACCACCGACTCTGTGAGCCCATTCCACAGCTACAACACTTTCATACATATGCGCCATTTTTTCTGCTACCGCTTTTGCCTCTAAAGTTTTCGTTGCTTCATCCAAAGAGCTAAACGTATGCAATGTCGATTTCAATTGCACTAATTGTTCCACTACTAATTGGCTTAGGGTGCTGTTAGCTACCTTAGCTAAGCGTTCCTCCATAATACGTACAAACAACTTATGAGCTTGGAACTTATCTACTAAACGAATCAGCTCTAATGCCAGTATATTGGCAGTTCCTTCCCACACCGTAAGCACCTGTGCATCTCTTAGTAAGCGAGGTGTCACAAAGTCTTCAATATAGCCATTTCCACCATGTAATTCAATCGCTTCACTTGCATATTTTACCGCTCGCTCGGCTGTTTCCTTTTTCATAATGGCTATATTTAAACGATTCATAATCATATCCTCATGATTGCCCTGACCACTTGTCACCTTATCATACAGCTGAATAAGATCAAAAACTGTTGCTACTTCTACATGAAGCTTTGCCGCAAATTTTCCTAGTGTATCCTGAATCATTGGATATTGCGTTAAAGGCTTACCAAAGGCATAACGGTTTGTCACATAATGCTTTGCCTCTAAAAAGCCACGTCGCATAATACCTAAAGAAGCTACGGCATTGCAAATTCTTGATAGATTAAGTGCCTCTAGCATATAATAAATTCCTTTATTCGGCTCACCTACAATATAGGAAAGTGCACCATCAAATTCTACCTCACCAGAGGGAACTGCCTTCACGCCAAGCTTATCCTTTAAGCGACGAATACGAAGGTTATTCATAGTACCATCCTCCGCTCGCCATGGAACTGCAAATAATGTTAGCCCTTTAGAGCCGGCAGAAGCCCCTTGGAGTCGAGCCAGTACCATTGCTACACCGCACATGCCTACATTGGATGCAAAATATTTTTCACCATATAAACGGAACTGCTCGCCTTCCTGTCTTGCCTCTACAGCATTTGCCCCAACATCCGAGCCACCTTGTCGTTCTGTTAAAAAGGTTGCTCCCTCATAGAGCTCAGTATCACCTGTTGCACAAACATGTGGTAAAAACCGTTCCTTTACCTCATCATTCGCATAGTGATCGAGTAAATAAGCTGTAGCCATTGTTAATGTAACAGGACAATAAAAGCCCGGCTCAGCATGGGATAGTAAATACCCTTGGGCAAAGCTATATACATAATTACCCTTTCTTCCTAGTTGCGGAATATTCTTATGCACATAGCCCACAATCCCTGTATTATACGTCTCTTCTATTGTTTTTTTGTAGCCATCATTGACCCAAATTTCTGATATTTCTTCACCGTAAGCATTATAACGTTCTAATCGAGGCTCGCCCTCTCTATCTGTATGCTTCGCTCTCCTATCAATATCTCCAGCACAAAGCTCTCCAAAATCTGTTAGCTCACGTGTTGCATATTCCGCAAATTCTTTATCAAGCATTATTTCTAAAATACTATGGAGCGTATCATTATCTTTAAAAAAGTTCGTTGTTTTCATTTCTTCCTGCTGTAACACCTTCATAATTATCTCACCTCTTGTCCCTTCAAGGATTGTTTTAATATTTTGCCCGATGCATTCCGCGGAAGCGCTTCCACTTGCTCAAAAATTCGCGGAATTTTAAATTTAGCGAGATGCTGCTCCAAATAATGTTGAAGAGCCTTGTCATCAATTTCTGTTTTGGCAGCATAAACAGCCTTTACTGTTTCACCCCACTGCGGATGAGGTACACCGATAACCGCTACCTCAAAAATCCCCTCAAAGCTTACAATACAATCTTCAATTTCCTTTGGATAAATATTGACACCACCAGATATAATCACATCCTTCTTGCGATCAACAATCCATATATACCCGTCTTCATCCACACGAGCTAAATCACCAGTTTTTAACCAGCCATTTATAAATGCAGCCTTCGTCGCAATGTCGTCCTTATAGTAGCCTAGCATATTGCCTTCTCCAAATAGCACAATTTCACCTACCTCACCAGCACGTACATCCTCTCCATCCTCATTAATAATACGTAGCTCCGTTCCAAGAGGTGCACGTTGTCCTATACTTCCTGCCTTTGTCTTATGTTCCTCACCAAATAATAATGAGCCGCTTGGACCAGCCTCCGTTAATCCATAAACACATGTTAGATGATTTGTACGGAAAGCTTTTTGTATATAACTGATTTCATTTTGTGATAATGGTGCACCACCATATACCCACCACTTCATAGAGGATAAATCAGCAGTTTGCAATCCCGGCATTTGAGCTGTTAACAAATAGGCAACTGGCGCACCAAAGAAATGCGTTGTCTTCTCCTGTTCAATTGAATCCAAGAACAAATCAGGTGTAAATGTTGGGGTTAATACATGTGTCGAGCCAACAAGCATTCCCGCCATTAAAAATAAATGCAATGGAGCTGAATGCGTTAACGGCATCATTAGAAGGATGCGGCTTTCGGGCTTTACCTCCATCTCGACAGCAATCATTTGTGCTACGGTTAAAATATTACGATAGCTAAATAACACGCCTTTTGGTTTTCCTGTTGTCCCTGAGGTATATAAAATTGTCGAAGCGTCATCCTCATTGAGCTGACAATCAATTGTTTGTGAGCTGGCACTTTGAATTAATGCTTCAAAGCTTAACCAACCAGATATCTCTTGACCCGTTTTAATTTTCATTGGTATGATCGAAATATTTTCGACTGCATGAAAAATAGCTTCATGTACAAGAATTGCTGTAGCCTCTGCATGCTGTGCCACATACTCTACCTCTTGTAAGGTAAATTTCGCATTGACTGGAACAACAATTGCCCCAATACGTTGAATCGCAAAATAGCTAACAACAAACTCTACAACATTTGGCATAAAAATGATGACCTTATCTCCTTGCTGAACACCCCTCTCAAGCAAAGCATGACTAAGTCTTGTCACTTGCTCATCTAAATCGCGATAGGTCACTCGTCGACCATGACAAATCACCGCTTCAGCTGTTGGATACTTTCGGGCATTCCGTGCTAATAAATTTGAACTATTCACCGTGCATCTCTCCCTTTAAAATCGCTAATTTTTCACTAAACTTGTCATGTAATTGCTGTAATTCCATCTTCATTTGTACAAGCTCTGTTATTTTACTATCAATTTCTTGTATTTTTTGTTCTCCATATTCGACTGTTCGCTCTAATTGCTGAATCCCCGTACGATCAAAATCAAATAGCAGAACCATCTCCTTGATTTCCTCAAGGGAAAATCCATAACGCTTTCCTCGAAAAATAAGTTTAAGCTTGGCTAACTCTTTTTTTGAAAAGGTTCGCTGATTAGTAGATGAACGACTAGGATGAAGAAGCCCAAGCTCCTCATAATAGCGTATGGTTCGTGTAGAGACATTAAACTCCTTTGCCACTTCTTGAATCGTCTTCATCTTCTCCCCCTCTCAATTTCCATCAGTATACCATTGACGTTAACGTAAACTTCAACAGAATTTTCGTAATTAACAGAAAAAACAACACTTAAAGCAGTTGAATAAAACCATTTACAGAGTCTATCTGTCACTTCGCTGCTTCTATCCGCCTGTTTCTACTTTCTATCCATCACTTTGACCCTTCCATCCATCCGAGCCACAAAAAAACCCCCCAGCACAATATCATGCTAGGGGGAAAAACTTTATTACATTTTTTCTGGAGCCGATACTCCGATTAAGCGTAATGCGTTTGCAATTGTTGTGCGCACAGCAGTAATAAGGGCCAAACGTGCTTCTGTTTGTTCTTTATTTGAAGCATCTAACACTTTTTCAGCGTTATAGAAGCTATGGAAAGCTGCTGCTGTTTCTTGAATATAGTTTGCGATGCGATGTGGGGTGCGGTGCTTCGCTGCTTCAGCTACCACTTTCGGGAAATCGCCCACTTTTTTCAATAAATCAATCTCTTTTTCAGCCGTTAACAGCGTTAAATGATCTGTTGTTGCAGCAAAGCCTTGCTCATTAGCTGAACGTAAAATCGATGAAATACGTGCATGCGCGTATTGTGCATAATACACTGGGTTTTCATTTGATTGAGAAACAGCTAGGTCAAGGTCAAAGTCCATATGAGAATCGCCTGCAGTTTTAACGAAGAAATAACGAACTGCATCTAAGCCAACCTCTTCAACTAGTTCACGCATTGTCACAGCGTTCCCTGTACGTTTTGACATTTTAAATTTTTCGCCATTTTTATAAAGCTGTACCATCTGGATAACTTCAACCTCAAGCGTATCACGGTCATAGCCAAGTGCTTGAATAGCTGCTTTCATACGTGGAATATAGCCGTGGTGGTCAGCTCCCCAAATATTGATTAATTTATCGAAGCCACGAACAATTTTGTCCTCATGGTAGGCAATATCTGGCGTTAAATATGTGAACGAGCCATCATTTTTAATTAATACACGGTCCTTATCATCACCAAATGTTGTAGAGCGGAACCATGTAGCACCGTCTTCTTCAAATACATGACCATTAGCCTTTAATTTATCTAACGCAACTTCAATTTTACCGTTTTCATATAACGAAGTTTCAGAATACCAAACATCAAAGTTTACACGGAAGTTGGCAAGGTCTGTTTTCAGTTTATCTAATTCTAAAGCTAAACCATGCTGGCGGAAGAAAGCAAATCGTTCCTCGTCTGATTTGGATAAAATAGTATTACCATGCTCACCAGCAAGTTTACCAGCGATTTCAATGATATCTGCACCATGGTAGCCATCCTCAGGCATCTCTGCTTCTAGACCTAAAGCTTGCTTATAACGAGCTTCTAGTGAATAGGCTAAATTATTAATTTGGTTACCTGCATCATTAATATAATACTCACGAGATACATTATAGCCTGCCATATCTAATACATTACATAAAGAGTCTCCTACAGAAGCTCCACGTGCATGTCCTAAATGAAGGTCACCAGTTGGATTTGCAGATACAAACTCAACCTGGATTTTTTCTCCTGTGCCAGCATTTGAACGACCATAATCAGCCCCTTGCTCAAGCACTGCCTTCACAACACCCGTTAAGAAATCCTTACGCACTGTGATATTAATAAAGCCTGGACCAGCAATATCAATTTTCTCGATATCTGTTCCAGCAGTTTCAAGATTTTCTAAAATAGCTTCAGCAATTGCACGGGGTGGTTTTTTTGCCAATTTCGTTAATTGCATTGCAATATTAGTAGCATAATCCCCATTTGACTTATCCTTCGGTGTTTCAAGGTGAATACTTAAATCTGTCCCAGCCTCAACTAAGCCAGCTTTTTCAACAGCCTGCGCAATTGCCGTCTTAATGGCCTGTTGTACTTGTTCTACTGCGTTCATCACTGTACCTCCGTAAATGTAATATCTAATGTATAGTTGCCAACGGATTGCCCACCCATTAGTAGATCATACTGTACATGGAATTCTCCGCTTACTGCCTGTTTTATATACGTCATTTTTTTCGTGTGGATGACGAGTGGCATTGAACCAAATTCACTTTCATAATGACCTATTTGTTGTTCAATTATGTTAAGTGGTAGTCGCATTTTTACTGCTCCAGTACGCATAATTAATGCCTGTTCATTACCTAGCTTCATAGTTGTGCGGATGGTTTTATCCTCCTGCACCTCTTCATATTTCAAATAGATGCTTCCTGCTTTTTCAAGTAGCTGCCCTGTCAGCCACATTTCATAACTTTCAGACTCCCCATCAATAGGCCGAATCGTAGAAATGAGCTTAATGTTCACCTGCGATCTTACTTCGTTCGCCATTATGGACGCTCCCTTTTATTGTTTTTCCTATAACCTATTTATTATAGGATGAATCCTCATGTTTTTTCAAGATAGAAGTCAAGTATATCCAATCAGATTCCCATTTCCACAAATTATTACAATTCAATTCATGCTGAAAAACATAAGGTAGTTCATCTTTATATGAGAACTAAAAAAACATCCACTCAAATTAATGAGTAGCCGCTTTTGATGTTATTCGTAATAAAAATCTAAGGTGGTGTCTTCCTCTTTTGTTAAGGCTGTTTTCTAAAATATTGTTGCTGTTAAAACATAAAAACAAAGTTAATCTACAAATGTGTAGAATCAACCCTGTTTTTATGTTTGGTATTTCGTAAATCGAATATTTAATTAAAGTACTCGTTATTTCAATAACTGCAATCTTATAACATCTTGTTCATCATTGAATTTTATTTTAATTTTATATTCATCTCTTTATATGTTTCATTATTGACAGTACCAACCATATCTCCAATATTCCCTGTAATTAACCCATCATTACCTTCAAACTTATGTTTTTAGGGTGTAGATATACGAAGTTCTACAAGCTGACTGTATTTTTAAGTTTAAGAACCTTTTTATATTTTATATAGCAAGCTATTCTCCAAGGAATTAAATAACAAATAACAAGTAAGAAAATTAGCATATTGAGTGTACCTGGTTCGATAGTCGAAATATGTTGTCGAAAATAATAACGTAAAGCAATCATAATGGCAAAAGTAATTATAAAAGCAGGACTTTTCTTCGCATAAATTAAACCATCATTTCGTATTTCATAATCTGACCATAAAATAAGAGGAATAGAAAAACCCACTCCTAAAAAAATTGCTATAGATAATTGAAGGTATGTGACGTGCCCAGAAGCGTTTAGAAAAAATGATAATCCAGGTGTTAAAAATAGAAGAGGAAGAATTATTCGCCCTCCTCTCCCTTTGGTTGGTTTGTACATAGAACGGATTCTACGAATTAAAATGAACAACCCAATAATTATAAACATAGATGTAGCTGGTATTACAGTTTGCATAAAAACCTCCCTGAAATATTATTGTATAAAAAATAATTTTTCATTTTCATTTATTCTCTCCATCGAACAATTTTTGTTTAACACCTTCATAAACATCTTTTAAAATACCCTCAATTTCCGAGCCATCTAAATCGCAAGTATTCGTCGCACACATAGTCGCAATACCATGCGTAGTTAACCATATATCTATAAATAGAGATCTAGCAGCGGTTTGAGTTAATCCCGTTAATTTAGAAATTAGCGCTACAATCCCTTGGTTTTCTACGTCATTTATTAACTCTGAAAAGCTTGAGATTTTATATTTATTGGATAGGAATAACAGCTCAAATAACTTTTTTTCGTCGCGAGCAAAGTTAATATAAGCTAACCCCATTCCTAAAAAAGAACTTTCTTGCAAACCCTGAGCCATTCTTTCATTATAAAGATTGCCAGCCCTTTCATATATTGCATACTTCAAATCGTCCATACTCGAGAATAATCGAAATATGGGCTTTGTCGAACAACCTAACTCTTTCGCTAAATCTCTTGCATTAACACTATCAATCCCACTCTTCCTAGCCATTTCAAAAGCACAATCCATTAAAATTTCCTCTGTAAACCGCTCTTTTGGTGCCAAAAAAATTTGCCCCCTCTTAATAGGTAACATCAGTTACCTATAATGTAACAATATTTTCCTTCCAATGTCAATAAGGTATTCAAAAATTTCCAAATAAATAAAAAAGCTCACTTTGTAAATGAGCCTTGTTTTCCCAAGAAAGTCCGTAAACTCCCAATAGCTATGGATGCCTAGAATGAAAAAGCAAGTGGGGCTAAAAGTAAGCTCACTACACTTCCCCACTTTTAGCCCCACATTGGTTCTATTAACATAATTCTTTATTCCAAATTTAGCAAATCAGAAATTATTTCTGCACTTCCTGTTGAAAACATAAATATTGAGAATGAAATACATAATAATCCTACAAATACAATACTAATTTTCTTTATTAACAAAGATTGCTTTTTCATAAATAGTCCTTTAAATACGAAAAACAGCCCTACAAATAAGATTAAGAAATACCAAACTCCCATAAGCTCACCCCTTTTACCAAAAGACGATAAAAGTTACGGAAAGTTCTACCATCTTAATCGGCTTGTGTATAGAAATAAAGCACCCATCTATCAGCTATAATAAAATTGTTTAAAAACAGCACTGATAATTTAAATTATCCTAAATGACCCCATTATTGCTTTCTTGTTTAATTTGATCAATTCTCTTTTTTCCCCATTCATACATCATCTCAACGATCGGTAATAACGTCATCCCTAAGTTCAGTCATGGAATATTCGACTTTTGGAGGAACTTCTGGAAACACTTCTCGATGAACAATCCCATCTTCCATCAGTTCACGTAATTGGTTTGTTAATATCTTATGAGATATTTTCGGAAAAAGTCTTTGAAGCTCGCTGAAGCGATGAGGTCCTTCTACACCTAAATGCCACAAAATAACAACTTTCCATTTCCCACTAATAATTGATAAGGTAAGTTCTTTTTCACAATGGTAATCGTTATTTACTATTCTTCCTTTTATCTCTTCTCTTAATTTATCTGACATAGAGCTAACTCCCTTTTCATATAAGTAACTTTTAGTAACCTCCGCACCAAAAAGTGCACTCTTCCCAATGTATAAAACCGTAGTAAAATGAGGATAGTCTTAAAGACAAATCTTAATCTATTTTTTCGTCTAAATAAAATTATCTCAACCGAAGGAGCGAAAAACATGCAAACAATCGCAGGAAAAGTGGCGTTAATTACAGGAGCTGGACGTGGAATCGGACGTGCAACAGCAGTAGCTTTTGCACAAGAAGGTATTCACGTAGGTCTTGTTGGACGTACTCTTGAAAATTTACAACAAGTAGCGGAGGAACTTAAACAGTATGATGTGAAGGTAGCAATCGCCGCGGCAAATGTAGCGGATTTAGACTCTATCACCGCAGCCGTTGAATCTATTCGCGAAGAGCTTGGCGCTATCGACATTTTAGTAAACAACGCCGGCATTTCAAAATTCGGTAACTTCATGGACTTAACGCCTGAAGAATGGACAAATATTATCGATGTTAACGTAAAAGGTGTGTACTACACAACACGCGCTGTCTTACCGGAAATGTTAGAGCGCAACACTGGCGACATCATTAATATCTCATCAACAGCTGGTCAAAAAGGTGCACCGATTACAAGCGCATACTCGGCTTCAAAAGCTGCGGTTATCGGACTAAGTGAATCATTAATGCTTGAAGTACGTAAGAAAAACATTCGCGTTACAACATTAACGCCAAGTACAGTTGCTACGGATATGGCGGTTGAGCTTAACTTAACAGACGGTAATCCCGAAAAAGTGATGCAAGCAGAAGATTTAGCAGATTTAATGGTTGCACAGCTAAAACTTCATCCACGCGTTGTATTAAAACATGCTGGACTTTGGTCGACGAACCCTTAATAGAACTTTACAAAATATCGAAATGCTGTCCAATGTATTAGGATAGCATCTTCCTTTTAGAATAATAAGTATCTATCAAATGAACTTGCAGAAGCTTGAAAAGAGCATTGACGAGCTTCCTCCCCCCTAAGATAGAACAAAGCGAAAAAGTGGGGCTAGCTCATTGCTAAACCCCACTCCAACCGCTTTATATCAACATATACAAAGCCCGTATTATTTTACCCAGCCCAGAATCATTTCTCTTAGCAATTTAGAAGCTGTGTTTGCGACTGACGTTTCACTTTCGTCGCAGAATGTATTATTTAGTGTTTCTGGTCTTATTTTACCCAGCCTAGAATCATTTCTCTTAGCAATTTAGAAGCTGTATTTGCTGTCATTTCTGATGGATCATATATAGGTGCAACTTCTACAAGGTCAAAGCCCACTACCTTTACACCACTTGCTGCAATTGCATGAATTGAGGCTAGTAATTCTTTTGAAGTAATCCCCCCGCAATCTACAGTGCCAGTGCCTGGTGCATGTGCTGGATCTAGAACATCAATATCAATCGTTACGTAAACATTACGACCTACTAAAGAAGGTAATACCTCTTTTAATGGCTCTAGTACTTCAAATTTTGAAATATGCATACCGTTTTCCTTTGCCCATTCAAACTCTTCCTTCATACCAGAACGAATTCCAAATGAATAGACATTTTTTGGACCTATATGCTCAGCAATTTTACGAATAGGCGTTGAGTGAGAAAGAGGCTCTCCTTCATATTCTACACGTAAATCTGTGTGTGCATCGAAATGGATAATAGCTAGGTCATCATATTTTGCAGAAACAGCCTTCATCACAGGCCAAGACACTAAATGCTCTCCCCCCATGCCAACCGGAATCTTACCGTCTGCTAATAGCTTTTCAATAAACTTTTCAATTTCATCTAATGAACGCTGCGCATTGCCGAATGGAAGCGGAATATCACCTGCATCAAAATATTTTACCTCATCTAACTCACGGTCTAAATATGGGCTGTATTCCTCTAAACCAATCGATACTTCGCGAATACGCTGTGGACCAAAACGTGACCCTGGACGATAACTTACAGTCCAATCCATTGGCATCCCATAAATGACTGCCTGTGCATCCTCATAGGTAGGATGACTTTTTATAAAAACATTTCCTGAATAAGCCTCATCAAATCTCATCTACTTACCCTCCACTTTTTTTAGATATTATCTCAATTTCATTCATTTCTATCTTCATTTAGAAAGGATCCCCTTTCACGGGTGCCTCACACCAACGGAATGAAGATATGCCTCTAGGATCAGCACCGTGTCAACCCTTGAACAGATCTAGACACCATTCAAAATCCAAAACATTGTTTATCTGCGTGACAGCTACAATTACGCCATGGAGAAATTGATTTGTCACTGCTCTAAAGGGCTTACAGGATTGTAATGAAACCTCTATCCCGCAATCCTCGTATACTTTATTGGAACGTCTAGCAAAATTCGATTAAAATCTACAAAGTGTACTTCTCTTGTCGAATGCTAGCATTTCAAACAGTACAAAAAAAGTATAGATGTTTTTGAATAAAGTGCAATAGTTTTTACCTAGAATTTCGATTAAAGATAAATGTTCAGACACATACTATAGCTAAGTGTGAGAAAACGAGGTGAAGTCGGATGAAGAGAAAAAGCTATCAACGTAAACAAAAACGTGCGAAGCGTACACGTAAAACATTGACCCTTTTTATCGCCTTTACATCTGCAATTGTAGTAGCATTCATAGCTCTACGCGTTTATGTACAAGTAGCTGGAGCTCCCCCTTTAACCGTACCAAAGGCCTCTATTTTCTTAGATGAAAATGAGAACCAAATTGGGGATCACTTTACGAATGAACGACGCTATTGGGTTAGTCTTGATGAAATGTCACCGTACTTAAAAACAGCAGTCGTTTCTGTTGAGGATAAAGATTTCTATAAGCATAGCGGTTTTGATTTTTCCCGAATCGCTGGTGCAGTGTTAATCGATCTTAAAGCTGGCAGTAAGGTTCAAGGAGCTAGTACAATTACACAACAATATGCTCGCAATCTATATCTTTCACATGAAAAGTCTTGGACGCGAAAATTAAACGAGGCACTGTATGCTTATAGATTAGAAGTTTTTTATGATAAGGATGAAATATTGGAGGGCTACTTAAATACTGTCTATTACGGACACGGAATGTACGGCGTAGAAGCAGCTAGTCGCTTTTATTTTGGTAAATCTGCAAGTGATTTAACATTAGCAGAGGCAGCAATGTTAACGGGAGTACCTAAAGGGCCAAGCATCTATTCTCCTATTGCTAATTTAGAAAAAGCAACAAATCGCCAGCATGTTATTTTAAAACTAATGGCAGATCAAGGCGCTATTACACAAGATGAAAAAACACGTGCAGAAAGTGAACAGCTTGTTTTAAAAAACGATAGCTGGGTAGCAACAAAATCTGTTGCACCATATTTTCTTGACGTAGCATGGCAAGAGGCTAGCGATATTCTGAAGTCCAAAAATCTTGATATTAGCGAAGGTGGCTGGACGATTCAAACAACTTTGGATCCTGGACACCAAAAGGCCGCAGAGGAAGCTGTAGCTAAGAATCTGCCAGCAAATGATCTGCAAGCCTCATTTGTCAGCATGGAATCCAAAACTGGAGCTGTTACGGCACTAGTTGGAGGTCGTGATTATGCAGCTAGCTCATTTAATAGGGTTACACAGGCAAAACGTCAGCCAGGTTCAACTATTAAGCCTATTTTATATGCAGCTGCCTTAGAGAATGGCTATAATCCATTAACATTTTTGGATGTAGGTGAAACAACCTTTACTTATGATAATGGACGAGGAACCTATTCTCCTAAAAATGTAAATGGTGAGTTTGCAACTCATGATATGTCGATGGCACAGGCTATCGCAATCTCTGATAATATCTATGCCGTAAAAACATTAGAGGAAATAGGATTTAAACCATTTCACGATATGGCTAAACGCTTCAACGTCAACATCGGTGCAAAGGACAATTTATCGATTGCACTCGGAACGGCGGAAACCACTTTATATGAAATGACAAATGCCTATAATATTCTGGCATCGCAGGGACAAAAAACATTACCAACTACTATTGTTTCAATTAAAAATGCTCATGGTGACGTCATCTATGAAAATAAAGAGGTAAATGCTAAGTCTGAAACAGTGCTCTCAAAAGAAAATACGTATATTTTAACAGAAATGATGACAGGTATATTCGATCCTGTCTTTAGCGACTACTCTCCTGCTACTGGAATAAGTATTCGCTCTCGTATGACACATACGTATGCTGCAAAATCAGGCTCTACAAATAGCGATCAATGGCTCATTGGATTTACACCTAGCTTAACTGCTGGTGTCTGGAATGGCTATGATCAAGGCAAAAACCTAACAACAAAAGAAGATACTGCTGCTACAAAGAAAATATGGATTGATTTTATGGAGAATGTTAATAAAGGCACAAAGAACGAAGATTTCGTAAAACCTAAAAATGTGAAAGGTGTAGTAGTCGATATTGAAACTGGTAAGCTTGCTACTGATGCCTGTCCTAAACAACGGCTCGTATATTTAGATGCAAAGGATGTACCTACCGAAAAATGCACAAATTTCGATATTCTCGATACTAATACATGGGGGGAATTCTGGAATATGCTCCCGTTCTCCATTTTTAAAAATTAGCGGATCATCGGGAACCTTCTATGTTCCTAGACGTTCTAATCAATGAAGGCTCTCGACAAAGTAATTTAGACATATACGAAAAAGAAAAGCTTTCTCTTCCCCGGAGACGTGTCCGTGGGAACAGAAAGCTTTTCTTATTTATGGTTCGCGAAATGGATGAGCATCATGGGGCATTTGGCTTGGGTTTGGGTTGTTCAAATGCCGCATAGCGCTCATCACTATTCGCGGAACCAAGTGTCCTAGCTTACTAAAATGTAAGCTCTGCATCAAGTTTACTTTGTTTCAAACCCACTTTCAACCTTATATCGAAAGCGATTGCAAAATGTCACAGATTGTTCAATCATTGTAGGTCTATTATGCAAATAAGTCTTGACGCAGTTGCTCCTCACTACGTGCCCAAAGGTCCGGATTAAGCACTTCTAAGAAGGAAGCTAACACTTTTTTGGAAGGTGCATCCATATGATTCACAATAATATGGCGCTTCATTGATTTATCCATTTTATTAACATGATCAGCTAATATTTTATAGCCACGGCGTTTTTCACGGTTAACCACCATTTCACATGCAGTTACACCTGCATAGTAAGGTCCGTCCTCTTTATGATCAATCGTTACCCATACTAGCCAATACGGTTTACCACCTTCGGAATCAGCACGATCTGTTGTAAATTTAATACCTCGCTCCACATCACTACGTGCATGCATAGCCCCGATTTCAACGGATGCTGTCCCCTCTTCTATGTCAAGAATAACTGGCGATACGTTTTCTAGCGAAAGCGAGCCAATGCCAAATCCTTTATGTCCATCTGTTGGATCATTTTTGATAATTGTAAAACCCATTTTTTGTTTTGCTTTTTCTTCATTTGCCATACTTTAATCCCCTCCATTCTGCTATTATAAAGTAAAGCATATTATGCGCATAATGTTTTAGTGAAAGCAACATTGGTGCAGCGCAAATGCCTAAATTTAAGTAAGAAGTTATAACTTTCTTATCAATTTTGCCTTGGCAAAATTGCGTCCGGATTTTGAATTGTGCCCTCACAATTCATTCCTTTCAAAATCCGTGACATCCGCCGGAGGCTTTGGGCCAACAGATGTTTTTTGTGCGAAAGCATAGTGCTAACGTAGCGGCAGCAACATGACGTTGGTCACTCAGTCGTTGCCACAGGACGTGGCGTTCTTAGACTGAGTTCCTCTATTTCAGTAGGCGTTTGGGCACTCGCGAAAAAGGGAAACCATGCCCGCATTCATCTTACCATCTTTCAGAGGTTGAAGTCTTCTACTGAATGGAGATAATCTAACTATACAACATTATTCTATAAAGGAGGCAATATTATGCCATACGTAACAGTGAAAATGCTAGAAGGTCGTACAGAGGAGCAAAAGCGCGCCCTAGTTAAAGAAGTAACTGAAGCTGTTTCTCGTACTGTAAATGCGCCAGCAGAAAACGTAACTGTTTTTATTGAAGAAATGTCTAAAAACCATTACGGCGTTGCAGGCGTTCGTTTCAGTGATAAATAAAAAATAGACTGGGTAGAGCAACCTAGCGCTCTAGCCAGTTTTTAAAACCTTAGCTAGAACAATACCTTCATCTTCAAGACAAGGATGTGATATATGAAATGAATAAACTGAAACTACCATTAATCATCTCTATACTCATCGTTGGCCTTTTACTTATTTTTATCAACCCCATTCAAAATGCAATTATTGCTCATTTAAGCCATCAATTAAATACTACCGAAATCAGTGCAGAAGAGATTGAAAAGAACAATCAGACTGATGCCGACTATATATTCGAGGACGTACAATCGCTATCCATAGCAGAGGTGTTAAAGGCTCAAACAAAGGCAAATAAAATGCCTGTAATCGGTAGTATTGCTGTACCAAGCGTTGATATGCAGCTTCCTATCGTCAAAGGAGTTGGAAATGCTGCCCTTGCTGTTGGAGCAGGTACCATGAAGCCAAATCAAAACCTTGGGCAAGGAAATTATGCCTTAGCAGGACATTATTTTGAGGAAAAGGATATTTTATTTAGCCCTCTATATAAAGCAAGCATAGGTGATTCAGTCTATATAACAGATTTAACCAACATTTATGAATATCAATTAACAACAAAGAAGGTTATTGCTGCGACAGATGTTTATGTAATTGATGATATTCCAGATAAAACCGTTTTAACACTTATTACATGCGCTGATAATGGAACAAAGCGCCTTGCTATTCAAGCCGATTTTATTCAGCAATATCCATATGATGAAGCACCTGAAAAGCTATCACAAGAATTTTAATAGGAGAAGCCCCCAAGACTATTTAATCTTGGGGGCTTCTTTTAAAGTCATTATTTGATTTCAGCTTTACGTCGACGTAGGAAGAATAATGCACCAAGTACAAGTGCTACACCAATCAGTGTAAGTGCCGTTTGATCTGCACCATCTGTCTGTGGTAGTTTACCTTGTGCTTTTAACTGATTTTCTAGTCGTTTTGCATCCGTTTTAATTTTGTCAATATCCAGAGATTCCGCAACATCTTTCTGTTCCTCTTTTGTTAACAAACTATATTTATTGAGGAAATCATTATACGCATCTAGCGTGTCTTTTGTTGCTTTAGTTGGATTATATGGCGGTAACTTTTTACCTTGATCAATGACATTTTGAACAGAAGGTTTAGATGCTTCTGTTTTTCCTGGAGTTGCTGAATTATTTGAATTTGTTGGTTCACCTGGTTTTCCTGGGTTTGTTGTTGGATCCGTTGGTTCACCCGGTTTGCCTGGATTTGTTGTTGGATCCGTTGGTTCACCCGGTTTGCCTGGATTTGTTGTTGGATCCGTTGGTTCACCCGGTTTGCCTGGGTTTGTTGTTGGATCTGTTGGTTCACCCGGTTTGCCTGGGTTTATTGTTGGATCTGTTGGTTTACCCGGTTTGCCTGGGTTTGTTGTTGGATCCGTTGGTTTACCTGGGTTTGTTGTTGGATCTGTTGGTTCACCTGGGTTCGGTTTTGGATCAACTGGCTTGCCTGGATCTGGATTTGGCGGTATCCAACCACCACCACCCGTATAAGATGGTTTTACCAATCCTGAGCATCCATCAGTTACCGTAATTGTACCTAATAACACATTGCCTTCATAAACATTGTAAATTCCCGGTTGAACTGTATAAGGGATTGTTCCTACACCTTGTTCATTCGTCTTACCAGAAGCAATTGTGTTATGATATAAATCTTTAATTGTGAATGCTACATTTGGACGACCATACCCATATAAATCTTGAACTGTTAATGTGAAAATTGGACACGCATTATTTGGAACTTGCACGATTGCTCCACAAATATTATCCGCATAGCTTACGGTAATATCACCCAATTTAATTCCAGCTTCATTAAATACGACGTAATTCTGTCCTTGCTGTAGCTTTGTCTTATCTTCAAATACAATTTTACCAGATGCATCAGTTTTACCAGATGTCACTACATCTCCAGCTTGATTTTTAATGACGATTAAAACATTTGCACCAACAGGCTTAAGGTTTTTATCATTAACTGTTAGTGTAAATACTGGACAAGCGTTTTTCTGAACTACACCTTTACAGCCGTCTGTATAAGTGACTTTTACTTTTCCAATTTCATCACCTTTTGCACCGCTATCTGTTTCCTCGTAGACTGTGTACATACCTGGTGATTGATTTTGTGGTAATTGAATTTCACCGTTAGCATCTGTATGACCAGTTGTCACAACATTGCCATTGCTATCTTCAACGATAACTTTCGTATTTCCTTTCAAGCTACCATCTGTATCTTTTACTGTAATTGTGAAAATATCACATGCACGAGGTTTCTCAGCAGTATCCTCACAGTTGCCTGAATACGTTACATCAAATTCATCAAGTACTTTCCCTGATGCTGTAATACTCACTTCATATTTGCCAGAAGGCGTTGTTGCTGTTTGGAATGTTACCTTACCGTTTTTGCCAACTATGGCTGTAAACGAATCTTTCGTAGCTGTGTTTGTAATTGTTACTTCTGTGCCCTCTGCTAAAGTACCATCCTCATCTTTCACTGTTAGCGTGAATACTGGACATGCTGGTAATGGTTGAATAGTTTCTTTACAGTCAGTATCAACTGTAAATTCTCCTATTTTTGTACCATTTTCATATACTTCATATTCACCTGGCTTAATGTTTTGAATAGTCACCTTACCATTAGCATCAGTTGCACTTGAAGGTTGTGGAACTATAGCATTTGGATTGTTTTTATCCTTAATTTCTACCGTGACACCTTGACGTGGTTTACCGTCCACATCATTGACAGTTAATGTAAATACCTCGCAGGTAGGTGCCTGTGTGATTGTAGCCTCACACTTACCATTTTGATAGCTTACCTCTACATTTCCTAAGAAAACAGTACCTTCATAAAGTTTATACGTTCCTGACGGTGTTGTAGATGGAATAGTAATTTTACCGTTGCCATCTGTTGTTGCAGTCGTAATAACTGTATTACTTGCATTTTTTAATGTTACTGTTACATTTGGACGTGGATTATTTTGTTCATCATTTACCGTAATTGTGAATATTGGACATGAATTTACAGGCTGGACTTCACCATGACACTCATTTTGGCCATATTTCACGATTACAGTTCCTAATAGGTTGTCATTTTCGTCCATTACATTATACTTACCTGCTTGCACGGCTTTGCCACCTGTACCTGGTCGCTTAATATCAGATACTTGCCCCGAAGCATTTGTTGTACCTGTATATTTAGTAGCACCATTGCTATCTACTAATTTGATATTTTTATTAGCAACAGCCTTTCCATCAATATCCTTCACTGTTAATGTGAATGCTGGACAGGCATTTGTTAAGCTAACATCCTCAATATTTTCAATAACATACGCTTTACCATCCACACCTGAAGTAATATCTATAGTCGCTCCCATTGTAATCGTGATGGGGGCAATTGAAACGTAGCCAGCCGGTGTAGTTTCTCTTAACGTATATTTACCGTAACGAACTTGTTCAAATGTCAATGTACCATCTGCACCTGTTGTTTTTTCTTCAAGCTTGACTGTGTTATTTTTATTCCATAATTCAAACTTAACGCCCGGAAACTCTTCACGTGTACCTGTTAAAGGATTTACTTTGAATTTTTTCAATTGCAATGTACCCTTAACACCTGATGCACTTGTATCTGATGAGCTATATTTAAATAATTTACTATCGCCACCTTGGTCACTTGTACCTGCAGCTGTTGCTCCAGCATAGCCAATAGAGGCATTATTAGAAATTGTTTCTCCCGCGTTACCATCCCCCATAAAGAATGTGGAATACGTAACAACATAGCCTTTACCATTTAATTCTCCTAAATCAAGACTAAAACTACCATCTGGCTTTAAAACAATTTCACTAGCATCAACAGTAATAGGAGTTCCTACATTTTGAGAAGTCCCATTTGTATTCATCTTAATCTCTTGCTTCTTAAACGTATTTGTTAATATCTTTTGGTTACTTGATGGTGTGTCTGTTAATGTAATATTTCCTAAGTTAGAATTAGAAGCATTTACTGTAACTGTCCAATCAATAATATCTTTCGCTGGATCAGTTTTTGCTACCTTTGAAATTAACTGATTTGCAAGATTACTAATTGTTGCTGTTGCATTATAATTATAGCTTCCATTATGTGGTGTATCTAATGTTGCAGCATTCGTATAATTTCGTGGATTGCTTGAGTTTTGACCATAAATATCGTCAGCATCTTTCGTTTTGTATTCAATTAAATACGCTTCGTTGTTGTCAGCAATTGGATCTAGGTTAACAAATGTAATTTCAAAGCCTGTAACCTTGCTATCTGTTAATGTTGCTGTAACATTCCATTTAGAAGGGTCTAAAACACCATCTTTTGTTCCCTCTTCTGTTGTTAATTTTAACTTAGAAATGGTAATTTGATCCTTTAGAGTTTGATCATCTGGGACTGGGATATAGTGGCCAGCACCTAACGTATCTTTCAAAGTAGCATTATTAATATCTTGTTTATTGATGTTAACCCCAATACGCCAAGAAAACTCTTGTGCATGATTATCTACCGTAACTTTTTTATAACCATTATTGTTTGTTGGAGAAGTTGAATCTGGTGTATAATTAGCAGTTCTATCTAAAGCCTGATTATTAGAACTTTTAGCTCCATCCCAGTTTGCATCAGCTGTATTAATATAGGCTGTTGCTACACCTCCATTTGGCTTAATATCATACTTTGTTTTATATCGAATAGTAACTGTGCGGTCTTTTGGAATGTCACTTGAAAATTCCACCTTAAAACCTTCATTACCTACTGCTGGAGCATTACCAGTTTTATCTGTAATCGTGTACGCTAAACCATTTGCACCAGTAACCTCAAAGAAATCAGTACCGCTCCAAGATGTCAATGTATGTTTTAACGTTTCTCCAGCTTTATTTGTTGTTGTAAAGTCATCTTCTATTACAAAGTCTTTTAAATCTTTCTCAGCATTGATGGTTAAAGTCCATATAATTGTTTTGTTTACATAGTCAATTGCCCCACGTGCTTTATTGAAAATGTTTGGTGTAAGGTCTATAGTAGCTGTGTCTGAACCACTATCTCCTCTTGTTACAGTATTTGTAATCGTACCTGTATTTGCATCTGTAACAAATTCATCTTCCAGCTCAGTATCATAGACAATTTTAAACGCCGATGTCACTTCACCAGCTGGACCTATAGTATTTGTTGAATGGTCAAAGTTAATTGTAAAATCATCATTATTTTGTGAATCAAAGCTATAGTCTTGACCTTCACTTAAAAGAGTAGAAGATTGTTCCGTTTGACCATCATTCGATAATGTTACACGGTACACTTTAAAACTACTGTAATTTATTTTATGCTTACCAGTAGTTGGCGATGAGCCTGTCAGTGTATCTGTTAATTTCGCTTTATCAGCAGGAATTTTTTGTCCTAGCCAGTTATACTTAATTGTCCATGTCGAATTATATTTATCGCCACTTCTTGCTTTATCTAAGCTAGGTCCATACTGTACATTTTGTGATCCATTGGCTGTTGTATTGGCAGGAATATTTGTCCCTGTCAAAGTAGCTACGTTTGTATATTGCATACTTGATGCAGTTGGATCTGCAGTTACAACAGTGTTATACGTTATTTTGTATGCATAGTAACCATCTGCTAATGCAATTGGAAATGCAGTTCCAGTGCTTATATCGTTTACGACACCTGGGTTATTCGGATCAAAGCCATTCAAGCCAATTTTATAGCGCTCAACTGTAATATCCCCTGTCAATTCATGCTTTGCATCTGGTACATCATTCAAACTTGCACTTTCAAGTTTTTGCCCACCTGTATTCACCCAAACAGTCCATGGAATCGTTACTTCTCCACTTGCGTTACGTGTAATAGAGCCAGCTTCTTTAGATAATAATTGGCCGTTACCTGCAGGTGCAAATTCAAAATCTAATTGAACATTTGCTCCTCCAAGCACTGGGATTATTAATGATTGTTCAAGTTCACTTTCGTCAGCGAAGTTACCGAATTTTGCCATAAACTCAAAATTCATACTTCCCACTTGCCCTTGTTCTAGCTCACTATCAAGTGTCACTGTTACTGTTTTTGTAGCACTGTTATAGCTTGAAGAATAGGCTAACCAATCACCAGTCTCTGTCAATGTTCTTGATTGATTAAAAGAACCCGGTGTGTACTCTTCAATCATATTTGCAGGCAATTGGAATGTAAATGTAGAGCCTATTCCATAATCGATTGTTGGATTTACAGGGAATGTGTAATTTAGATAAACCACATCACCCTTTTTTGGTTTTGCTCCGGAATAATTTGCTAAATCAGTAGCATTTGTAATTAGTGTGCCTCCTTGTGAAAAGAGCTTTAAACCACTAAATGACATCGTTACGTCAGCTTGCATATTTTCAGCAGGATACCCTACTGGAGCTCCTAATGGCATCATTAGCTGTGGCTTTTCTTCAGGCTTTGTTTTATCCTCAGGAGTTGTCACTTCAGCGGTATCTCCACTTGTTACATTTGGGTCATCTCCCTCGCCATCAGAACCAGTTCCAGCATCTTCGGTAGATTCAGTTGGAGGTGTCACAGGAGGCTCCCCCTCGTCTGCAAACACTGAAATTGGTGAAAGCACTGTTTGAAAGACTAGCAGCAATATAATTATTGCTAAATTTAATTTCTTCATGTTTCTCTCCTTTTCTAAGTTCAGAGAGATACCTGTTGGTGTTTGCTGACGACGTTGCATCCTTTCATTATGTCGGAAAGGAATGCCACAAACATTAGGCTGGTCTCTCTTTCCTTCATTTAACTTGTCGTCAAAGGTGAATACATCCTACACGTTAGTAATCATGCTGACTGATTGTAGTGTGTTGTACTGATACTTGTATCCATTTTACTAATACTGTGACGCCTTTTAAAATGGGCCTCACCCCCTTTAGGGTTTTAGTCTCATTATAAAAAGCACTACTGAACAAATTCTAAACAATTTCACATTTTTCATTAACAAAATTCCAAAAAAGTCTATATTTTCCCAATTACATTGATTTTTATGCAAAAATAAAAACAGTAAACAATCACTCGAGTTGAGTTTGTTTACTGCCCTACTTACAAATACCGGTAAAAGGAAAAATCGATATACAAAATTTATACATTTTAAATTTATTCTAGGATTTATTTTTTCCCTTTTTCTTTTAACAATGTTAAGATTTCTTTCTTTACCTTAGCATGTGTCTGATCATCCTCTAAAAAATCTAAAGGGAAATATACTTTATGATCTCGTTTCATGCGACCAGAAATGGAATCAACAATAATTGATTCCCGTGACAGCTCCCGCAACTCTCCGTTTTTCATTTCTAAAAAAATCGGTACCCTTACTTCTTCCTCACCTGGTCGATAAAAATCGTATGGTAAATCTGCAGTTGTATCGTGGACAAGGTAATAATCTGGATTTAACTCCGCTTGCTTGAAAAGTGATTGAAGTTTTTGATATTTGTCTAGCTCTACCCCTGGATCTAAATCGATGTACTGGAATAGCTTACGATTCACAAATCTGCGACTTAAATCGCTTAAGATAGCATCTTCTTCTTGCATCCAAAGTTGAAAATATGTAAAAAGAATGCTTTCATCTAATGCAAGATAATCCTCAAGCGTAATAGAGTTGCGGAAAAATGCTTTAAAATGAGTAGGCTCATGCTTAAAATGATAGCCTTCTAAGCTTAATTGCTTTGCTCGTTTTAAAATATTATTTAAAATCACCTCTGCACTACGAGAAACTGGATGAAAATAAATTTGCAGATACATTTGGTAGCGGCTCATAATATAATCTTCCACTGCATGCATGCCAGTTGCCTTAATCACCACTTGATTTTTTCGCGGACGCATAACTCTTAAGATTCGTTCCATATCAAAATGACCGTAGCTGACCCCTGTAAAATAGGCATCACGCTGTAGGTAATCCATACGGTCAGCATCGATTTGACTGGATATTAAGCTGACTACTTGCTTATTTGGATAGGTTTTTTCAATGACTTGAGATACCTTCTCTGGGAAATCAACAGCAACTTTCTTTAAGACTGCATTAACTTCCGTATTACCAAGTAAAATTTGTGTTGTATAAAATTCATGGTCCAGCTCAAAGACATTTTCGAAAGCATGTGAAAATGGACCATGTCCTAAATCATGTAATAGGGCTGCACAAAGCACAAGTAGTCGTTCATCTTCGTCCCATTCTGGACGGCCAGCAAATATATCATCTACTATACGGCGTACAATCTCATAAACGCCAAGTGAATGACTAAAACGGCTGTGCTCCGCCCCATGGAATACCAAAAATGTTGTACCGAGCTGACGAATTCTACGTAATCGTTGAAATTCTTTCGTCCCCACTAAGTCCCAAATTACCTGATCCCGTACATGCACATAGCGATGCACTGGGTCCTTAAATACTTTCTCCTCCTGTAATTTAGCTTCTGCATAATGTGTCATTTGTTCAGCACCCCCGTTTCGTTATTTGTTCTATTATATGCGATAAATATTGGGCTAGCATACATATTTCTCTTCCATTATAGAGACTATCAACCTAAATGATTGGATATTCACCAAAATCAGATTTCTATGGACCAAATAAAAACGCTCTTTCAAGATTGTAAATACCTAAACATCTTAAAGAAAACAAAAACTATCCTCAGCGAGTGAAGATAGCATGTTTGTTTTTCTTATTTTTTTAATTTTGCTAACACTTTTTCCATAAGCTCTTCTTCCGTTAAGGCTGCAACAGGGCGGCTATTTACAAATGTAAATGTTTTTTTACGTCCTGGGCCACAATAGGAATGACAGCCGATTTCGATGGTTGCATCAGGATCAATTTCCTTTAATTTTGGAATTAACGTTTTTAAGTTAACGGCCTGACATTCATCGCAAACTTTAAATTCGTTTGCCATTTTGTCGACAACCCTTTCTATATAGTATTTTTTCATTCAAAAACATCACTTTTATTGAACGCACGACCTTCGCATATTTAAGTATGCAGCATGCGTACAAACCTACAACGGGTATTGTATCGCACTTTTTACCTTGTATTCAAGCATAATTCCTTCCACATAGGTGAATAAAAGGTTAAAAGATTGGTCATGCTAGTCTTAAATAAAGAAGTTCCAAATAAAGGTGGGAGGATTTTATATGAGTAAAGTAAGACAAGATGCTTGGTTACAAGAAAATGATGAATTATTAGCAGAGGCGGTTATTCGCCATGTAACAGAGGGTAGTACACAGCTTAATGCCTTTGAAGAAGCTGGTGATGCGTTAAATCGTACAGCTGCTGCCTGTGGTTTTCGTTGGAATGCTGTTGTTCGTAAGGAATATGAGGAGCAATTAGCTGAAGCGAAAAAGGAAAGAAAAGAGAGAATGCGAGTGTTGGGTGCACCAGCTAGACGACGTGCCTCTAGTATGTTTACAGTCAATAGTAGTGCCGCAGAGGGTAAATCCATTCCATTATCTGCATTATCTCTTGATATTGTCATAGCCTACTTACTACGTTTACAGCATTCTGGTGAGCTAGGTAATGAGTCTACAAAATGGAGACAGCTAGTACACGTAACATCCGAGAAAAATAAAAAACTAGAAAAAACCATTACACAGCTAGAGGAAGAGAATAGAGCAATTCGCAAAGATTACGAGCAATTTGTACAAATTATGAACCGTGCTAGACGACTTGTAACACTAGATGAAGAGGAAGAACGAATTGCACCTGTTTTCAAAATGGAGAAAAACGGAAATCTTGTTGTCAGTAGCTCTACTTTTCAACCGGAAAATGGCGATGCGCTTAGTTAGCAGCATCGCTTTTTCCTTTGTTGTTACTATTATTTAGGTGCAAGCATTTTCGTATTGCGCTCTAATACACGCTTTAAATAGAAAGCATATAACGTAAGCTCCTCATCATGAAAAGATTCAAATCGTATTTCTCCGGCCATTTTATGAATAAGGCGTTGTAATCGAATGATCACTGCTTCCACGGTTAAAGTTGCATCAACAAGCTCTGACAGTGAAGCCATCACACTAGGGTCAATGCTAGGATACGTAAATTTTGTTGCCTCTCCCTGTAAACTTACCTCATAAAAGTCTCGAATAAGCGCTGCTCGTTCGGAACCGCTTCCCTCAATACATAGATAAATTTGCACGGCCACTCCTTGACGTAAACGCCTTTGTGAAATACCTGCAAATTTCTTCCCATCAATACTTAAATCATAGGAACCCGGACAATAGGAACCTACAATTTCATAGGCTTCAATTCTATCTGCCACCTCAGGAAATAATCCTTTGATGAGAGCAACCATTACATCATAACCATCATTAATGCTTAATGCTTCTGTTTGTTCAGATAAAACAATTGAAATATTTAATACTCCTGCATCTAGTACCACTGCTAAACCTCCCGAATTACGGACAATAGGTTGATAGGCACGTGCTTGGAGTAACTCCATCCCTTGCTGTACATAAGGTAAGCGATGATCCTGAATACCAAGGACAACTGATGCATTATGAACCCATGTACGAATAGTTGGCGGAGAGGCTAATTGTCCCACTAACTGACATAAAGTATCATCTGTTGCAAAGGATTCAAGTGGCGATCTTTGCTTCGCGCTAATGGATTGATCGTAAAAACGCCAAATTGGCTGTTGTAAAATACTATTCATGCTTAGGGCTCCTCTATTTACATCTCTTCTCTTAAGCATACATAATCTGCGGAAGGTGTCAAATTCGTGAAATACAATCATGAATTTAGGGATTTTGTACAAACTATGATAAACTAAATTTTGAATGTTATTCACTTATAAAGGAGTGTTTTCAATAATGAATGAAGCAGCTATTACTTTAGATGGTTGGTATGCTCTACATGATTTTCGCTCAATCGATTGGGCTTCATGGAAACTCGTTTCTGCTGAAGAACGCCAAGCGGCAGTCGAAGAATTCGTCGCGTATTTAGAAAAATTAAACGAAGCAGATATCGCTAAAACTGGTGCTCATGCCTTTTATGCAATCGTTGGCCAAAAAGCTGATTTTATGATTATGACATTGCGTGAAACAATGGATGAGCTACAAGAGCTTGAAGCTGATTTTAATAAATTAGCAATTGCTGATTTTACAATTCCTACATATTCTTATGTATCTGTTGTAGAGCTTTCCAACTATTTAGCTGGTGAATCAAACGAAGATCCATACCAAAATCCACATGTACGTGCACGTCTTTATCCTGAGCTTCCACGCTCTAAATATGTATGCTTCTATCCAATGGATAAACGCCGTCAGGGCAATGATAACTGGTACATGCTTTCAATGGATGAGCGTAAAACATTAATGCGTTCTCATGGTATGATTGGTCGTGGCTATGCTGGTAAAGTAAAACAAATTATCACTGGTTCTGTTGGCTTTGATGATCATGAATGGGGCGTAACATTGTTCGCAGATGACGTATTACAATTTAAAAAATTAGTATATGAAATGCGCTTCGATGAAGTTTCTGCTCGATACGGGGAATTCGGTGCATTCTTCGTTGGTAACCTTCTTGATAACGAAAAACTAGTGAAATTCTTAACAGTCTAATCCTATAAAAAATGCGAGCCCTAAAAATGGACTCGCATTTTTTAAAATTCATTTTCTTCACTTGCTTCTGATTCCAATATTAAAATAATGGTATGGATAAAAAAGCCAGTTAGAATCATTAGGAAAACCAAATACCAGTTATATGGTTGATGGTAGAGTTCTGCTATACCTACAGCTGTAAATGCACTTACGATAATTGCTACAAACATACCAAAAATACGCATTGTAACACTCCTTCATGAAAGCAAAAAATATTTTTCCACTTTAGTATGTCTCTGTTTATTTTCAATATACTAGCAAGACAAAAAGTTTTTATCCTTTCAATAACAAAAATAAGAAAGTATCACCTTAACTTACGATGACACTTTCTTGTTTTCATATTACTTTCATCTCTCAGGAGTTTTCATCCTTCACCCTTAATATTAAAATGATCGTATTGATAAAAAAGCCAATAACGATGATTAAAATAAATAGATACCAATGGAGTGGCTGTCCGTAAAAATCACCTAGTAAAAATGCCAGCACAGCACTCAATAAAATACCAAACCAAACACCAATCTCCATTTTCCTGTCACCTCACATGTATTCAATACACATGCAACCTGTATCTTGATTTACCACAAGACTCCCACATCTATAAGTGTTTGGATAATGCGATTTTCTCCTTCTCGGTGGTGTACAACCCCTACTGAATCAAGATAAAGCCCCCAAAAACCCGGATTCAATTACGATGGGGGTAATAAATCTCATGTTCCCCGAAATAGTAGCTATTCTTTTTTTACCCACTTTGTTAAAAAAATATCGAACTTTTAACTATTTTTACAGACTACTCGTTATAACTAATATATGCTTACTAATTTTAAAATGTGATGAACTTTGTCATGAAAATAAACATGTCTACAATGGCTTCATGCATATACTGTCTGCGAGGAGGAATGTAAATAGCTGTTATAAAGACCAATGATGCACAAACAGCAATGCTCGCAAGGCTAATGCGAGCCGAGGCAGAAGGTGAAGGAGAATTAGGTATGCTGATGGTTGGCAACGTAGGCGTCAATCGCGTACGAGGAGATTGCCTAGATTTCGGGAATATTCGAACAATTGAACAAATGGTTTTTCAACGTCCAGGAGGTTTCGAGGCGACACAAAAGGGTTACTTTTATCAACGAGCACGTGATCAAGATATTCGTTTAGCAAAACGAGTGATTCAAGGTGAACGGTTCCATCCAGCAACCCGCTCCCTCTGGTTTTTTAGACCTGAAGGAGATTGTCCAGCACAATGGTATGGTCAATGGAACACAGGAAGATATAAATCTCATTGCTTTTTCTCACCATCTGAGGAAGACTGTCCTCAAATCTAAAAGAAAGAAGGTTGATAATCGATGATGCCATATTATTGGACACCGACAACGCAACAAATGCCCCCACAAGTAACAATTCCAAGTAGCGGACGACCACCTGGACGTGAAGAGTCCTATATTGAAAATATTTTGCGTTTGAATCGTGGTAAGCCTGCTACATTCCATTTCTCTTTTGAGCATGCAGTCGAGGCAGGGAAAAACACTAAAACTGTGCGTGGTGTGGTAGAAGCTGCTGGTCGAGATCATGTTATTATCCGTGAACTTAAATCGAATCATCGCTTCCTCTTCCCTATGATTTACTTTGATTTTGCTGAATATGATGAAGAGATGTCCTATTTCAATCAGAATCCATAATTCATTGCTTATGTAGCTAGTAATCGTCAGTTGTTATTATTGATACTTATTAAAAATGGCATGGTAGGAACATTCCTATCATGCCATTTGACTATTTATTTTTCTGTAAGTATTGTAGAGTTGCTTTTCCTAAAGTTTTTGCAGCAATTAGCATCGCACGTTCATCAAAATCAAAGCGTGCATGATGATGTGGATATGCTTCTTCCCACTCGGGCTTTTTAGCACCTGTAAAGAAAAATGTACCTGGCACCTTTTCTAGGTAATAGCCAAAATCTTCACCAATCATAAACGGTGGACATGTTATAACATTTTCTACTCCTGGTACATCATTCGCAAGCTGTGCAATAAATGCTGTGTCCTCTACATGATTATAAACAGGTGGATAACCTCTTGTATAGCGATAGTTATAGCTTGCCCCAAAAGGTTGGCAAGTTGCCTTTAATACAGACTCAAGCTCATCCTCCATCTGCTGACGCACCTGCTCATCAAATGTACGGACTGTTCCTGCAAGCACCACTCGGTCAGCAATCACATTGAAAGGATTTATTGCCTCAAAATGACCAAGCGTTAACACAGCCGATTTTAATGGATCGATTCGACGGGAAATAAGCTGCTGCGCGTTTACAACAAATTGTGAACCAAGCACAACTGCATCAATCGAATGATGTGGTTCTGCCCCATGACCACCTTTACCTTGAATCGTAATTTCCACTTTATCAGCCGCAGCCATAATTGCTCCATCTCTCACCAACAAATCTCCTATTGGTGTGGGTGCCCATAAATGTGTACCGAAAATAACATCTACTCCATCTAGGCAGCCATCCTCTATCATAGGCTTTGCTCCACCTGGGGCAATCTCTTCTGCATGCTGATGAATAAAGACTACACTCCCTGTAATCTCATCTTTAATCGCATTTAGTGCCTTAGCAAGACCTAATAATGTTGCTGTATGACCATCATGACCACAGGCATGCATTTTACCATCTATTTTCGATTTATAAGGAATCTCATTTTCTTCTTGGATAGCCAATGCATCGAAATCAGCTCGTAATGCCACCGTCTTACCAGGCTTTCCCCCACGTAATGTTGCAACAACACCGCGTTCTCCTACCTGCTCCCGAACATCATGTCCTAATGCACGATGAAAGGCTGCTATATATGCTGGTGTTTCCACCTCTTCAAAGGATAATTCCGGATATTCATGTAAATGTCGACGAATGGCCACTATTTCATCAAAATTATGATCTAGTAAAGTAAATAGTTTCTCCATATTTTACAAAACCTCACTTTCTCAAACTCGAACTCTTTTGGTAATAACAGTGTACTATAAATTCTTACAAAAACAATAGGAATTAAAATGAAGATTGATAGAATTATTTTTTGAGCTTTCAATAGTTACTATAACTTCCTTAAAGATAAAAACCCCTCCACAAAAAATGCGAAGGAGTAAAATTATTTAGTTTATAATTGTGAAGTTAATAATTATTGCCTTTATCGAGCATGCTTAAGAGCAGATAGGATAATCAGCACCCAGCCTGCTAAAAATAGGACACCGCCAATTGGGGTAATGGCACCTAATACTTTAATGCCGCTGATGGCTAATATATATAAACTACCTGAAAAGAAAACAATACCGAGGTTAAAGAAAATACCAGCTAAATTTAATTGCTTTACTTCTCCTAATAATTTAGAGCTCATTAATAGGCCAATAACAAGCAAGCCTGTTGCATGAAACATTTGATATTGTACGGCTGTTTCCCAAATACCACGACCATAATCATCTAAAACATCCTTTAACGCATGTGCACCAAATGCACCGAATGCCACCGCTAAAAAGCCATGAAGTGCACCTGTCACGATAAATTTTTTCATGTCATTCTCCCTACCTTTAATAATGATTAAAAGTCAAAAATTGAATCACCATTTGCTCCGTCTTCTTCTTCAATTTTTGCTGTGTATAAACTTGTTGGCTTTGGCTCTGAAACTAGCATTTGTGGTATATGCTTCGACTGTGCTTTTGATATTCCATCAGGAGAGGCTAAAACTACATCACATAATGCTCGAATCGCAGTTAAGGCTTCACGAATTTGTTGTTCATTTCCAGCATTCTTCACACCTGATAATTGTTTTTCAAGTTGTTGAATAACGGCTTGATAAGGAATCATTGCATTCTCCCACTTTCTGCTTTCGGTACGAATTTTAAACAGTCCATACCAGAGGATTGTTTTACGACAACGGATGGTATTTGCTTTGTTTTAAAGCCATATGCTGCACATGCACGTGGCGTCTGCGGGTCCCATGTTACTTTAAAATGTTGACATTTGAAACAATTAACCTTCATCGTTGCCCCTCACTTTCTTCCATTAGTAAATGTATCACGAATCTAATAGTGTATCAATTTCGCCTTGGCGTAATTGCGTCCGGATTTTGAATTGTGCCTGCACAATTCATTCCTTTGAAAATCCGTGACATCCGCCGGAGGCTTATCTTCATTCAGGTTTGGACACCCACATGAAAAGGAACCAAAACGACATTTATTTCACCACTTGAAGAGGTGGGAGTCTGCTGAATGAAGATAGATGATTTGTGCCAATCTTATCCTAGACACCAATCAATAGGCTGCTCTCCCCATTCTAGTAACTGTGCATTAATTTTAGAATAGGGTTTACTACCAAAAAAGCCTCTATAGGCACTAAGTGGACTTGGATGAGGTGCCTCTAAAATGACATGTGGTGTTGAATATTTACGGATTAATGGTTTTTTCCGTTGTGCTGGCTTGCCCCATAATACAAAAATAATAGGCTCATTTCTTGCTGCCAATTTATCGATTACAGTATCAGTAAATTGCTCCCACCCTTGTTCTTTATGAGAGTTTGCTTGACCTGCACGCACAGTTAAAACTGTGTTCAATAGCATGACACCCTGCTGAGCCCATTTCGTTAATGTGCCATGTTGGGGAATCGGACAACCCACATCATCCTGTAATTCTTGTAGCATATTACGTAGACTTGGTGGATGTGGAACTCCTGGCTTTACTGAGAAACTCAACCCATGTGCTTGATTCGGACCATGATAGGGATCTTGACCTAAGATGACTACCTTCACATCACAATAAGCTGTTGTAGTAAAGGCATTCATGACATCATTCATAGGTGGATAAATTGTTTGTGTTGAATATTCATGTGCTACAAATTGTCGTAACTTTTTATAGTATGTTTTTTCCATTTCTTCTGCTAGTATTGCTTGCCAATCATTCGGGAATACTTGTTTCATCGTCTAAAAGCCCCTTTCTCTTCTTTCACGGTACAAAAAAATAATGTTGAATTCAAGTATCAATTCAAACTGACCTTGTAAAAATATAGCATTCTGGCTATTTTTATAGAATCAGAATCAGACTATACTAGATGGTAATTTTAATACTCTCAACTATAAAGGAGATCTTTCACATGACTCTTAAAAAAACTTTAACGATTGCTGGTTCAGATACTTCAGGTGGCGCAGGAATGCAAGCCGATTTGAAAACATTTCAGGAACATGGAACATATGGGATGGTGGCACTAACGGTAATTGTTACGATGGATCCAAATGGTTGGACACATAATGTCACAACATTACCAACAGAGCTTCTGCAAAAACAAATTGATACAGCTCTTTCAACAGGCATTGATGCCATCAAAACAGGGATGCTTTCAACTGAGGAAATTATTCAGGTTGCAGGAGATGCTATCGCAAAATCGGGTACGTCCAATGTTGTCATTGATCCTGTAATGGTCTGTAAAGGCGAGGATGAGGTATTGAACCCTGGCAACACAGACGCCATGATTCAATATCTATTGCCACTAGCTGCCGTCACAACACCAAATCTATTTGAGGCAGGACAATTAGCTGGAACAGGTACACCAAAAACGATAGAAGAAATGAAAGCAGCAGCTCGTAAAATTCATGAGCTTGGTGCTAAGGCTGTTGTCATAAAAGGTGGAAAAGCGCTAGCAACAGAAAAAGCAACAGATTTATTCTTTGATGGTGAGAAGTTCTATTTACTAGAATCTGAAAAAGTAGCTTCTACTTATAACCATGGGGCAGGCTGTACATTTGCAGCCTCAGTAACCGCAAATCTTGCAAATCGTCTTTCAGTGAAAGAAGCAGTTATAGAAGCAAAAGAGTTTGTATCTGCTGCAATTGCTCATGGATGGGCTTTAAATGATTACGTTGGACCAGTAATGCACGGTGCAAAATCACGTTTTGGTGCGCCTGAAGTAACAGTGACAGAGCTATAAAAATGAAAGGGCATCAGATTAGCATTACTAATCTGATGCCTTTTTTTCACATATAATAGTTTTCCATCATTTCGAGACGATAATCCCATGGGTCATTCATTGAAATAAACTGAGCCAACGCCTTACTTTCCTTTTTCCGCTCTGCGCGTGCCTTTGCTCGTTCTGCAGCTGTTTCATGTAGCTTTGTCTCCTCTACCGTTTCAGGAATAACGCGAGGCACTGGTGCAGGCTTATTATTTTCATCTAACGCTACAAATGTTAATAATGCTGTCGCTGCAACCTTCCGTTCGCCCGTTTTTAAATTTTCAGAAATAACCTTTACGAAAACCTCCATAGAAGACGTTCCTGTCCATGTTACATAGGATTCAAAATAGACAGAATCCGTTGGGCGAATTGGATGAAGGAAGTCAACCGAATCCGTTGAGGCTGTTACACAGTCTCTACGACTATGCTTTGCAGCAGAAATGGAGGCCACTTGGTCAATATCACTCATTAAACGACCACCAAATAGAGTATTATGATTGTTGACGTCGTTTGGAAACACTCGACTTGTACGCATAACTCTAGATTCTTTACAATATTTATAGCCCTTATTCACAACAATTCCCCCTCAAAACAGGTTTATTCCTACTATAATGCTCTATTCTTCTAGAAAAATCAATATAATTATTAGAAAATTACAAATTCTTAATAAGGGACTTTTTTGCTCTCAATGTGAAAAATGATGGACAAGATACGCTACTTCTTTCTTCACCATATATTAGCTGTATACGGGAGGGAGAAAAATGAAAAAGCATAAACATAATGGAACGAATGAACAATCTGGTTTATTAGCTGGAGAAATAACCTCCTCTAAAATTGAAGTAATTGCTTCCATTGTATTAACACTCGGTTATTCATTATCAACCCTCGCAGATATATTAGCATTGCAGGAGGAAGAGGAATTAGCTCAAGAAAATACATCAAGGGCACAGGATCAAAATTTACAGTTTAGGCAAATGTGCAAACAATTACAGAATGTTAATAATCGCTTAGATTCGATTGAACGAAAGCTTAACAGATATTAAAGATACATATTTCGAATTCTTCAGCTACTTTTAAAAAGCCGCGATTCTCTATTAAAATGAGAATCGCGGCTTTTTTACTATACTATGATAATTAGCTTTCAGTCTTCTTTCCTTTTCAAGTCCATAGCCAGTCCACATTGAAGGAACGTCATCTATTGTACCAAGATAGAATTCGTTATAGTTCCTAGTAATTTCTCCCTTCAATATATATGGTTATCTATACTCTTTAACAGAAAGAAGCCATGGTTGCAATATCTTATTAGTTGTGAAATCATTTACTATACAAAACGACACATTTTGTACAAAATTGCTTTCACACTCTTATATTGATACATTACTATAATTTTTTCAAGAATATTGCTTATGGATGTGTCATAGATTTATAGATATCGGTTTATTTTAACCAAATGATTAATTTATCATCTAAAGGGCATTCAATTTCCCTTTGTGAATTTTTTTTACTATACTTAAATTAGAAATAATCGAGAGGAGTGTTAAGATGCAAGAAGTACATGTAGAGACGTTGCAAGAATTATTGAATTCTTTCGCCAACAAAGACGTTTATATTCATCTTGAGACAACGAACGGTTCTTATGCAGCACACTTTGATGAAAAATTTTTTAATGCAGGCGCCTTTATTCGCAATGCAAGAATTAATTACGAGCTAGCGAAAGTAGTAGATGATTCACCCCATCGTGTTGGCTTAAAAATGGCACATGGCTGGGTCTATGCACAAGGCATCACACATTATGAATTAGATGATTTAGGCCGTTTATTAATGGCTGGACTAGACTACTCTGGAAAATTGGCGATTGCGCTTGAAATTAGTGAAACGCCATTTTCTTATTAAGGGGGACGACTATTTGAATTTACAACCACAACGTCATATTTTAATTGTTTACCCTCACCCAGATGATGAGGCTTTTTCAGTTGCTGGGACTATCGCCTACTATACAAAGAAGATGAATACACCTGTTACATATGCATGTCTAACATTAGGTGAAATGGGGCGTAATTTAGGAAATCCACCTTTTGCTACACGTGAATCCTTACCTGAAATTCGCCGTAAAGAGCTTATTGCTGCTGCGGAGGCTATGGGTATTCAGGATCTACGTATGCTTGGTTTACGTGATAAAACAATTGAGTTTGAAGACGATGAAAAAATGGTAAAGCTGGTGGAAGATTTAATCGAAGAGTTAACACCTTCGCTCATCATTACGTTCCTTCCTGGCTTTGCTGTGCATCCTGATCATGAGGCCACTGCTCGTGCAGTAGTTGAGGCTGTTCGTCGTATGCCTAAAGCGGAGCGTCCCCAAGTGTTTGGCTGCGCATTTGCGAATGATACAATTGAGAAAAATGGAGAGCCTCATGTTGTCTATGATATTCGTGAAATGAAGATGGACAAAGTAAAAGCATTACAGGCACATGCCTCTCAAACCGCTTGGATGATGCAGGAAACGGAAAAACGCATTGATGACGGGGAGCCAATGAGCGAAAGCTGGCTAAATATTGAAAAATTCTATATTGTAAATCCTGATCATTATGCTAAGTGATTAAACAAAGGTTCTGCTCTCTTTTTGAGAACAGAACCTTTTTGTTAAGCAACTCTTAATTTTTTCAAAAAATGAATAATGAAAGTAAATGTAAACACAATAATGAGAACAACAAAAAACATATAATGCGGAACATGAACACCAACAATGCTTACTAGCATTTTCAGCGCAATAATGCCAATGATGATAAAGGCTGTCGTCTCAAGTTCAGGTATTTTTTCAATAATGATTAGAAATAGGCCTGCAATTGTTCTCATCATTAAAATACCTAGCATTCCACCGACCAGTAATATCCATATTTGATTGGATATCGCAAATGCAGCAAATATGGCATCAACCGAAAAGGCAATATCCATTAATTCTACTGAGATAACAGTTGCCCAAAACGTCCCAAACAGTCGAACCATCAAGCCTGTTTTTTTAACTTCCTTGACACTATCTTCTTCCCCTATTTGTAAGAAATGCGCGACACACAGCCATCCTAAATACAAGGCACCTAGTAATTTTATAAACCAAAATTCTACTAAGTATACACCGATGCCTATAAACAGGAATCGAAAAAAGTAGGCACCCAACATACCATACATTAGCGCTCGTTTTCGTTGCTTGTTTGGTAAATGCTTTACTAGTACTGCCAATACAAGTGCATTATCCGCTGATAGTAAACCCTCGATAACAATTAGTGTTGATATTAATCCCCAAGACACTGGGTCTTTTAAAACTTCCCTCCACATGTCCCAATCGAAAAATTGAATGTATGTAGATAGAATCCCTTGAATGATTTCCAATTACATACCCTCCTACTAGTCCTAAGCTAGTCTAGTATATGCTTGACCATTTTGGTTATGAGGAAAAATTTTTTGAATATTGGTGGTTACTTGAAGCTCGATAAACATTGTTTTTTCTCGAATACGTTTCATTATTCTTATAAACACAAAATAGACACCGAAAATTTAGAATTTACTAAAAATTAATAGCAAATTTCTAATAAAATATGCTATCATAGATAAATGTTTTATACGTAAAACGGAGGATGAACATTATGGAAGTTGCTGATACTAGAACTGTGCAAGTTGAAAATATCTTAATTGCACATCATTTTTTAAAAGATGTAGTCGTGCACACACCGCTACAGAAAAACGACTATTTATCTGAGAAATACGGAGCTAATATTTATTTCAAACGCGAAGATTTACAGCATGTACGCTCATTTAAGCTTCGTGGTGCCTATTATAAAATTAAAAAGATTGAAGAAGAGGCTCGCACAGCTGGAGTTGTTTGCGCAAGTGCAGGTAATCATGCACAAGGTGTCGCTTATGCCTGTGCTCAATTAAAAATTCATGCAAGTATCTTTATGCCTCAAACAACTCCTAAGCAAAAGATTGACCAAGTGCGTATGTTTGGTCGAGAATATGTGGAAATTATTTTAGCTGGTGATACTTTTGATGATTCTGCTGAAAGTGCATTAGCCTACTGTGAAGAGCATGGTAAGATTTTCATTCACCCATTTGATGATTTTGATGTAATCGCTGGTCAAGGAACTGTTGCTGTTGAAATTATGAATGATATAGAGGAACCTATTGACTACGTGTTTGGTAGTGTTGGTGGCGGAGGATTAATGTCTGGTGTTTCTGCCTATATTAAAAACCTTTCCCCAACAAGTAAAATCATCGGTGTAGAGCCTGCTGGTGCGGGCAGTATGAAAGCTGCATTTGCAGAGGGCGGTGCAGTGTCACTTGACTGGATCGATAAGTTTGTTGATGGTGCTGCAGTCAAATGCGTTGGTCACCATACCTATGATGTTTGTCGCCGCTATTTAGATGACATTGTCCTAGTGCCTGAAGGTAAAGTATGTACAACAATTCTAGACCTTTATAATAAGCATGCCATTATTGCAGAGCCTGCTGGTGCATTATCTGTTGCTGCACTTGATTCTTATAAGGAAGAAATTAAAGGGAAATCAGTGGTTGTCATCATTAGCGGTGGCAACAATGACATTGGACGCATGCAGGAGATTAAAGAAAAATCTTTAATTCACGAGGGCTTACTTTATTACTTCATTGTAAGCTTCCCTCAACGTGCAGGGGCACTTCGCCAGTTCCTTACAAGTGTATTAGGACCAAATGATGATATTACGACATTTGAATATACAAAGAAAAACAACAAAGAGAGTGGTCCTGCCTTAGTCGGTATCGAACTTGGCAATCGTGACGAATATGAAGGTTTATTAGCACGAATGAATGAGTTTGGCTTTAAATATAAAGAGGTAAATAACGACATTCAGCTCTTCGGCTTACTCGTCTAATACAATGAGTCACACTTCTTATGAAAGTGTGGCTTTTTTGTAGGATGAAAGAAGGTTTATCGAAACAAGTTTGAGGTTTATCGAAACTTTTCTGGTGTTTATCGAGACTTTTCAGCGCATTATCTCCCAACTTAAGCGACACTATCTGACCGCTCAATAGTTTTGTCGCTAACATTTTAATCTAACAATGTTGAAGGAATTATATATTTTCTACTCTTATTTTCACCAAATGCTTCAAATTTTAATTTCTTCAACAAATAATAAACTGCTTTCTCTGAGTTAATATCAAAAAAATCACGAAATTGAGCATTTGAAATATGGTTACCCATCATTAATCGAAAATCGTGCAATGCAACAAGCATCGATTGATTATCGATTATATCGCAATTACTACAACGCCATTTCCCATGTGTATAGCATAAAGTATGATTACATTGTAAACACAATGCCCCTTTCTTTAGTTCATCTAGCTGAATATCTGGAATCCATTGGGTTGGCTTATGCATTTGCAGCAGATGTTCCGAAAGCTCAGTTAAATCTGCTTCACTTATACAAACTTGTTGATGCTTCCTGTATAATTGCTCAATCCTCTCAGCCAAGCCACTTACATGGAGAATTGGCTGAGTCGCAAAACGAGGCGACATAATCATATTTGGATTTGCAGAAATAACAAAAAACTCTATTGGTATATGATGCCCTCTCATGTGAAGCATTCTAGACATAAATCTAGCATGTCGCTTTACCTGATCTAACGGATTGCGAAACCCATCTACTCTTCCATCAGAAGTAACTCTTATGAACTGGTGGTTTTCAGCCATGAAATCAACACGACCGGAAATATTTTTGATCTCCAATACTAAGATAAAATACTGTGTCATTAATAATGTATCAATTTGATAGGTTAATCCACCCTTCCCTTTAAACTCCAAATCATGTAATAAATAATACGCTTGCTGTAAATAGATCTCCCTCCATTCCTGATCAACTCTTCTTTCACCTGCATACCCTGCCTTTGTTCTATTTAACATGTATTGATAATAAATATACTTTGTGTGAGCTTTCGGTAGTCTTCTTTCAAGCATTTCTAATACTCGTTGCTTTGTTGAAACTTCTCTCTTTTTTAGTAGCATTTTTTCACCTCTTTAGCTAGATTATAATGTAAACCTTCTGAAATTTATCTCCCAACTTAAAAAACGCCCATACCTATGTATGAGCGTTTTGATTACCCTAATAAAGCACGATCTGAATTCATTTTCTCTCCGCGGATACGTTCGAATTCTGCCATTAAATCTGGAATCGTCAATTCGTGCTTGCGATCCTCGCCAACCTCTAAAATAATTTGGCCCTTATCCATCATAATTAGACGGTTTCCTAAATCTAATGCTTGCTGCATATTGTGAGTAACCATTAATGTTGTTAAGTTATCCTTTTCAACTAAATACTTTGTAATGCGAGTGATTAACTCTGCACGAGAAGGGTCAAGTGCTGCCGTATGCTCATCAAGCAATAAAATAGATGGCTTTGTAAATGTTGCCATTAAAAGTGACAGAGCTTGACGTTCCCCTCCTGACAATAAGCCAACCTTCGCTGATAGACGGTTTTCAAGATTTAACCCAAGCATCTCTAAAGACTCTTTAAAAAACTCTCGACGCTTTTTATCAACACCGATGCGTATCCCTCTACCTTTATTTCGTGAATAAGCCAATGCTAAGTTTTCTTCAATCGTCATCGTTGGCGCTGTGCCTGCCATTGGATCCTGGAATACGCGGCCGATATAGTGAGAGCGTTTATATTCAGGTAAAGTCGTTACCTCATTTCCATCAATTAACACCGAGCCAAAATCAGGTGTTAAAGCTCCAGAAATCATATTCATCATCGTTGACTTACCAGCACCATTACTACCGATAATTGTCACGAAATCACCTGGCTTTAAATGCAAATTAATTTCAGCAAGCGCAATTTTTTCATCAGGTGTACCTTCATTAAAAATTTTATTGATACCGTTTAGCTTAAGCAAGGCCTTTCCCTCCCTGCTCAACAGTCTTTACTTGTGAACGCTCTGCTGCCCGTTTAACCTTACGCTTGCGCTCCTTACTCTTATTGATAAATTGAGGTAAGATTAGTGCTAGAATAACGATGATGGCTGTGATTAATTTCATATCTCCTGAATCTAAGAAATCAACGCGTAATGCTAGAGCTAAAATAATACGATAAATAATTGCCCCTGCGATAACAGCAAATGTTGTACGCATAATTGTTTTAGTACCAAAGATGGCCTCACCAATAATAACGGATGCCAGACCAATCACAATCATACCAATTCCCATACTTACATCTGAGAACTTCGAATACTGTGCGATTAAAGCTCCAGAAAATGCGACAAGTGCATTAGAAAGCCCTAGTCCTAGAATAATAAGTGTATCTGTATTTGCTGAGAAGCTACGAATCATTCGCTTATTATCACCAGTTGCTCGGATAGCCAGTCCGACTTCTGTCTTTAAGAACCAGTCTGCAATTAACTTAATTAAAATCGTGATGATTAAAACGACAATTAGCGTACCCCATGTTGCTGGAACTTGCTGAATGCCCATGCCTTTTAATAGGTTATTTAATGCAGCATCGATGCCTAAGTTACTCCAAAATGCCTGAAACTTTGAAAATAACGTTTCTGAGTTCAATAATGGAATATTCGGACGACCTATCGTATTTTCTGCAGTTAACCCCATAATACGTAGGTTAATAGAATATAAAGCAATCATCATCAAAATACCCGATAATAACGGGTTAATTTTCCCCTTTGTGTGAAGAATTCCAGTCATACATCCTGCAATAAATCCAGCAACAATTGCCACTATAGTCGCTAACATTGGGTGATAACCAAGCAGTATCATCGTTGCTGCTGTAGCCGCCCCTGTTACAAAGCTTCCATCAACCGTTAAATCCGGAAAATCTAACACACGGAATGTTAAGTACACACCAAGTGCCATAATTGCATAGATGATTCCTTGCTCCACTGAGCCAAATAATGCTGAAAACATTGTTGAATCATCTCCTAAATTTCATAATTAAAATCAATTTCGTCTTGGCGTAATTGCGTCTGGATTTTGAATTGTACCTGTACAATTCATTCCTTTGAAAATCCATGACATCCGCCGGAGGCTTTGGGCCGACATGATGTTGGTCACTCAGTCGTTGCCACAGGACGTGGCGTTCTTAGACTGAGTTCCTCTATTTCAGTAGGTGTTTGGATACCCATTGAAAAGGAAACCAAAACCATATTCATCTCACCACCTGTAGAGGTGGGAGTCTTCAGCTGAATGAAGATAAATGAAGATAAAGCGGGGATAGTTCTCCCCCGCTTTGCTCTAATAATGATTGTTAGGGTGTTACTTGTCTAAAAGTTCTGCACCCCAGGAATCTTTAATGTCAATTCCTAAATCATCTGCCACTTTTTTATTGATTAGTAATTTTAAGTTTTGTGGGTATTGTGCTGGTGTATCAGCCGGCGTTGCTTCGCCTTTTAGAATTTTCACAGCCATTTGCCCAGCCTCATAACCAATATCGAAATACTCAAATCCATATGCTGCTAAGCCGCCACGCGCCACAGAATCAAGCTCCCCTACAACAAGTGGTAATTTATTTGCATTCGCTACGTCAATCACAGATTCTAATGCAGAAACTACTGTATTATCAGTAATAATATAGAAAGCATCTGCTTTACCAATTAATGATTCCGTTGCTTGTTTAACCTCTGCAGAAGTTGCCGCAGATGCCTCAACTACTTTTAAGCCCTGCTCGCCCATAACCTTTTTCACTTCTTTTACTTGTGCTACCGAGTTTTGCTCTCCTGCATTGTAGACCATACCAACGTTTTTAGCACCAAGCTCTTTTAAGAATGCTACAGTTTTAGAAATCGTTTCAGGATGTAAATCAATCGTACCTGTAATATTTTTCCCCGGTTTCTCCATTGATTCGATTAATTGGGCACCGATTGCGTCTGTAACAGAAGTAAAGATAATAGGAATATCGCTAGTTGCTGTTGCTGCAGCTTGTGCAGACGGTGTTGAGTTAGCGAAGATTAAATCTACGTTTGCGCTCACTAGATTGTTAGCTATTGTTGTGTTTAGGCTGTTATCACCTTGTGCGATTTGTGAATCATATTCCACTTTTAAACCCGCGTCATCAATTGCTTTTTTAAAGCCGTCAGTTGCAGCATTTAAAGATGGATGCTCCACTATTTGAGTAATCCCAATTTTATATGTTTTTTCTGCTTCCTTGCTGCTCTCGCTTGCATTATTTTTCTTGTCTCCCTTTGAATCAGATGAACTGGAGCCACCGCTACCACAAGCAGCAAGTATCAATACTAACCCAAATAATAGGAACGAAAGCTTTTTTAAATTGCCCTTCACAAATAATCCCCCCGACTATTTTCTCTCATATTTATCACACTTCACTCAAACAAAGTGTGAACGTATCGCTATATTATCGCGATTATTAGGGTTCGTCAACAACATTATGAATGTTCTGACTTTTATATTTGACGAAATATTTTAGTTTTTCATTCAATTTGTCGCTTTAAACCGCTAAACTACGCTGTTTTACTAAAGTGATTTCTTTTTCTAACATAATAAAATTTTTTATGACAATTTTGCGAAGTTATTTAATGGACATTACCAAAATAAAAAACTTTTATTTTTCTGACATTTGATTTCAAATTATACATTAAAAAGCCTGACAATTTTCAATAGAAATGTCAGGCTTATTTTATCGTTTTACTTTTTCAAAATATCTACTAACCAGCTACTTTGTGGTAAAGGAATATCAGGGAAACAAACATAAGTTTGCGCAACACCTTGAATTGCAGAATAAAAACAACCTGCGAGCGCTTTTGGGTCTCCCTCTCGTATTACCCCTTTAGCTTGGCCTACATTAACTAAACTTTCAAATTCCTTAGAGGCAGCGATATCTTTTGACACTTGTTGAACTGCCTCTGGTAAGTTACTTGCAATCTGTGCTTGTCCAACTAACATAAATAATTTTGCTGATAACGGATAAGTTTTAAAAGAATCCAGTATCAAAGTAACCATCGTATTCAAATGCTCTAAAGGATGCTCTAATTCCTCTTCAGAAATATGAATATCAGACATACTTGCTTTAGCTCGTTCTAATAGTTCAAGGTACACCTCTTCTTTAGAGTCGAAATAATGAAACAGCAATCCTTGGCTAATTCCAAATATGTCTGCAATCTCTTTCGTTGTAGTTCCATGGTAACCATTTCTTATAAACAAATCCAAGCCCGCGTTTAGAATTTGCTCTCGTCTAACTTCCTTCTGTTCGCGGCGTTTATTCATTTCATCATAACCTCCTGCACTGATACAGCATTGAAGCTTTTTTTATAGAGTAACATAATGACTTCATATGAAACAGCAAAGATTGCAAGGGAAAGTACTATCACCTTAATATCTGGTGACATCGGTATTGCCATTGTAGAAGATTTAGCAAGTGCATCAAACAAAAATTTAGACAAAATAATCGCATAAATTGTTCCAATAATAAATCCAATGTATGCGATTATACGAAATCCTGATAAGACTATTCGATTGCATTCAGAATACGTATAGCCAAAAGCTTTCATCAATGATAAATATTTTCTATTGGAAGATATAATAACCTTTACAACAATACTAATTGTTAAAATACTTAAAGCTAAACCAATTATGATAAATAAAAATGATAGAACCACATACGTTCCCTTTTGCTGAGAGCTTGAATCGATTATATCTTCATATTTTGAAACAAATATATGCTGTTTGTTGTCAAACTCTACATTGTCATCCGTAAATACACCATTATAATCTTCTTTTTCTAAGATGCCAAACTTGTTCGCAATTTCAAAATTACTATAAACTATTTCTCCATACACGGATTGCTCAATAGCTGCAATAGGTAGTTGATAAGCATCATTATTTATATATATCTTTACTGTATCCCCAATCGACAAATCATATTTCTTACGCATCCAATCATTGACAACAATTCCTTCTTGCTTTGAAATATCTATGTTGTCCTGTTTTTGAATACTATAGAGCTTGAAAAGAGACGAACTATTAGATAATGTCATAAATTGTCCATTGTTCAATACATTACCGTTCGGAAATTCCAATTTACAATCTATCGCATAATAAGGTATTCCTGAGTCCAAAGATTCCATTATCCTAGCCTCTTTATACCGAACATTACTTTCATACTCAACTCCCTTAAGTGTTAATGAAGATACCTTATCAGACATTGCTTGCAAAGAAAAAGCAATTTGTAAATTTGCACTAGCCATAAAGCCTGTGAGCAGAGCCAATAAAACTAATAAAATGTTATTAGCAATAATTGATTTAAATACTATTTTTTTAAAAGGTAATGTTTTTCTAATTTTTTGCCTTCGCTTAACAAAAACATTTAGTTTTACTGACTCTGCATTATGAATCATTTCTAATGGTGGCTTCCGTAAGGTAAATACGGCAATTCCAAACGCTAGTATAGAGAAAAACAGCGCTGGTATTATTGTAAATAGTATGAACTGTACAGTATCGAATTTTTGTAAAACATTAGGTACAAGGAATGTAGAATTCATTCGATTAATAAATAGTGGGCTGATTATATAGGAAGTTAAATATCCTATTATTCCACCTATCAATACAAATACGCCTACTATAAGATATCTTTTAGCAATCTGTACAGTAGTATAGCCAAGTGCTTTGAAAACACCCATATCAGATTTTGTTTCATTTATATTTTGGATTATGGTTGTAGTAAGTAGTATTACTATGGTTACTATCAGGAAGCATAGGGCGCTTATAAGACAGACTTTAAACATTTTTTCTTTTGCAATTAATGAAGAAAGTATTTGAGGGTTATCCTCTTTATTAACTATTGACTTTACACTTGGGTTCATAAGCATTTTTTCTAGAAAAATTTGCTTTTGCTTCTCTGACAAATGCTCAGAAAATCGGCCAGAATAACTTATTCTTTCTTGTTCATCCCAAATTGTGTACAGATCTTCACTACATAGTATAAATGCCTGATTAGTTGATTTATAAGTTATTCCATTATCCGCTACTACTGGTGTGACTGCGTCTGGTAAAGTAAAAACGCCACTAATGAAATAGGATGTATTGCCGATGTCAACTGAATCGCCTACTGTCAGACCATTCTGCTTAGAAAAGTTTTGATCTATCGCAATTTCACTCATTTCGTTAGGTGCTACACCTTTAGAATACATCGGAATATCTATGCTACGTGTATTTTTCATTATACGAAATATATTATTCTCTTCATAAATAACTTTGTATGTTAGCGGTTCATATGTAAAAGAATACTCGTTTGAAAGGTCTTCTATTATTTCTTCTTTCTGTAGAATAAGCGTAAAATCCTGTTGATTTTGCCCTGCTAGAACATTTTTTACAGAACTTATGTTTTGAAGATAAAAAACTAGTAATGAACAAATAAACATAGAAAACACAACAACTAATACTAACGGATATTGTTTATTCAATTTCATAAGTGCACCAACCCTTTTACCATTTTATCTCGTTCACATTACATGGATGAGCATTGTTAATTATTTCTACTATTCTTCCGCTAGTCATCTTAATTACTTTCGATGCAATTTGAGCAATACTAGCATTGTGGGTTACCATAATAATTGTAAATTTCAGTTGGTTTTGAAGCTCTTTCAAGTAAGTTAAGATTTGTTTGCTTGTTTCTTCATCCAATGCTCCAGTTGGTTCATCACAGAATAAAAAATCAGGTTTCTTTGCTAATGCACGTGCAATTGATACTCGTTGCTGTTGTCCTCCTGAAAGTTCATAAGGAAGACGATGTTCTAATCCACGTAGTCCTACACCATCAATTATTTCTGTAATATTTTGATTTCCTTTTAAATCAGCACCCATCTTTATGTTAGCTTCCACATTTAAAAATGGGAGTAAGTGATATGCTTGAAAAATAAAAGCTGTCTTGTCTCGCCTAAACATGGTCAGTTCCTTTTGATTTAATCCACAAATCTCGTAATCACCATATATTACGCTTCCTGAATCAGGTGTCTCTAGCCCAGAAATTACATTTAGAAGTGTAGATTTACCGGATCCAGAGGGGCCTAAAATTACTACGAATTCTCCCTCTTCAATAGATAACGAAACTGAATTTAGCGCATAAAGCAATTCATCCCCATTTTGATAACATTTAACCAAATTTTCTACTCTTAACATGCACAACCTCCAAATTTTTATTAATTGATTAATTAATCAATTAATAAAACAATATTATTGATTAATTAATTTGTCAATAAGAGAATGGCTGTTTCTGACATTTGACTTCATTCAGCCTTCTATACTAAAATATTTAACTGTGTGAAAAACACCGTGGTTCGTAACCATCCCACGCAAAAAAACTAAGGAGAAATGAATATGAAAATAAAGTTTTTAGCGGCAAGTGGTATTATTGCAGCACTTTATATTGCTGTTACATTACTAGTCGCACCATTCGGCTTTACAGAGGTCCAGTTCCGCGTATCGGAAATTTTTAATCATCTTGTGGCCTTTAATCCACGCTTTGCCGTTGGGATTATTCTTGGGGTATTTATCTCCAATCTTTTTTCACCATTAGGCATATATGATTTATTATTTGGTGTAGGGCACTCCATGATTACTCTGGGACTGTTTATTTTAATCTGTAAATTGGTTAAAAATATTTGGGCACGTTTAATCATCAATACATTTTTATTTACATGCACAATGTTCATCATCGCCTTTGAATTGAACTTAGCTTTAGAATTACCGTTCTTCTGGACATGGTTAACTGTTGCTGCTGGTGAATTTGTTGTTTTAGCAGTTGGTGCACCGATTATGTATATATTGAATAAACGTTTAAACTTTAATCATTTAATTTAACAGACGAGTCTTGTAGATTCGTCTTTTTTTATGCTCTTGACAGTTTTCTGAAAATATTCTACAATTCTTTTCAATAATAACTGCAAAGAAAAAGAGTAGTAGCAAGCAGTAGTACTTAAAGAGAGCTGATGGCTGGTGCAAATCAGTAGTACATACTTGTGAATGGGCTTTGGAGCAGCCTCATTAAAATGTGAGGTCGAATTTACTCCCCGTTACCGGAGTACGAAAGCGCGCAGTTTTTGCGAATAAAGGTGGCACCACGGTTACTCGTCCTTTTACCAGAAGGATTGAAGTGACTTTTTTTATGGAAAAATTAGAAAGAGGAGTCGAGAGAGATGGGTAAAGTAGCAGAGAAAAATGGGTATTTCGGTGAATTTGGCGGTAGCTTTGTTCCTGAAGAACTTCAAAATGTATTGAATATTTTAGATGAAAACTTCCAGAAATTCAAAGACGATGAAGACTTTAAAAATGAGCTAGATTATTATTTCCGTGAATATGTTGGGCGTAAATCTCCACTTTATTTTGCAGAAAATTTAACAAAGCAATTAGGTGGCGCAAAAATTTATTTAAAGCGCGAGGATCTCAACCATACAGGTTCACATAAAATTAATAACGTTTTAGGACAGATTTTACTAGCAAAACGTATGGGTGCTAATCGCGTTATTGCTGAAACGGGTGCTGGACAACATGGCGTAGCAACAGCGACTGCTTGTGCAATGTTTGGTATGGATTGCACAATCTATATGGGCTTAGAGGATACCAAACGCCAAGCATTGAATGTGTTTCGTATGGAGCTTCTTGGTGCAAAGGTTGTCGCTGTTGATAAGGGACAAGGACGACTAAAAGATGCAGTTGATGAGGCATTCGCTGACTTAGTAGAAAACTATGAAACTACTTTCTACTTACTAGGTTCGGCAGTAGGACCACATCCATTCCCATCCATGGTGAAACATTTTCAATCGGTTATTAGTCGTGAAAGCCGTGAACAAATTTTAGAAAAAGAAGGAAAGCTACCAACAGCTGTACTTGCCTGTGTAGGTGGTGGTAGTAATGCCATTGGTGCGTTTGCAGAGTATATTTCAGATGAGGATGTGCGTCTCATTGGTATTGAGCCCGATAAGGCTGCCACATTGACTGAAGGGACTCCAGGGGATTTGCACGGTTTTAGATGTTTAGTATTGCAGGATGCAGAAGGTAATCCACTGCCAACATATTCGATTGCCGCTGGATTAGATTATCCTGGAGTAGGCCCTGAGCATAGCTACTTAAAAACAATTGGCCGTGGTGAATATGTTACTGTGACAAACGAGGAAGTGCTTGAAGCATTTCAGGTGCTATCTAAGGTTGAGGGGATTATTCCAGCACTTGAAAGCTCTCATGCTGTGGCACATGCCCTAAAATTAGCACCAACTCTAGCACCTGACGAAAGTATTATTATTAATATCTCAGGTCGTGGCGATAAGGACGTAGAGCAAGTATTCCAAATGCTGAATAAATAATGGAAGTAAAAGAGCGACTCCCAATGCCGGAAATCGCTCTTCTTATTATACAAGTGTACTTAATTTCGGATAAATTTCTGCTACATTATCCCTTAGTTTGGCTTTTAGGAATTTCCCAACAGACGTCTTTGGAATTTCCTCTAAAAATACAACGTCATCTGGAACCCACCATTTTGCAAAATGGCTTTCTAAAAATGCCAGTAGCTCCTCTTCTGTTGCAGACTTTCCTTCCTTCAACACAACACAAGCTAAAGGTCGTTCTTGCCACTTGGCATGCGGAATTGCTATAACTGCCGCCTCTAAAATGGCATCATGAGTCATTAACGCGTTTTCTAAATCCACTGAGGAAATCCATTCCCCACCCGATTTGATTAAATCCTTTGTACGATCTGTTATTTTAATAAAGCCATCTTCTGTTCGTACAGCAATGTCTCCTGTGTATAGCCAGCCGTCTCGATAGGCATCAGCCGTACGTTCATCACGATAATATTCATGGGAAATCCATGGACCACGTAAGCGGAGCTCACCCATCGTCTCTCCATCCCATGGTACCTCTCCATTGTCATTCACGATACTGGATTCAATGCCTGCCATTGTCATTCCCTGCATAGCTCGTGATTCAATTCGCTTGTCAATTGGCCATTCTTCCATCCAAGACATATAATTCGATAATGCTACGATTGGTGTTGTTTCTGTCATGCCATACACAACAATATATGGTATACCATAGGTTTCTTCAAAAGTACGAATTAGTCGAGTTGGTGAAGCTGAGCCACCACAACAGATTGCACGTAATGAACGAATATTCCGTTCGCGCTTCTCCTGCTCCTGTAATGCCCCAATCCAAATGGTTGGAACACCAGCTGTTAGTGTGACTTTTTCCTGCTCCACTAAATCTAAAATTAAGGCTGATGTAAAATGCGGACCTGGTAATACTTGTGTTGCGCCGACATTAACACTTGCAAAAGGTAGACCCCATGCATTTGCATGAAACATCGGTACTATAGGCATTACAACATCTCGCTCGGCAATCCCCATGGAATCAGACATACTCAACATTATACTGTGTAATACTAAACCCCTATGGGAATAAACAACCCCCTTTGGATTTCCAGTTGTCGCACTTGTATAGCACATACCAGCAGGCGAATCCTCAGCTAAATCCTCTGGGAATTGGTAATTTTCATCGGCGGCTGCTAATAGCTCCTCATAGGATAATGCATTTGGTAATGTCGTTTCAGGTAAAACGTCCTCATCTGTCATAATAATAAAATGTTTCACTGTCTTAAGCTCTGGCGCAATGTTTTCAATGATTGGTACAAGATCCTGATCAATCATTAAAATCTCATCTTCTGCATGATTAATAATATAAATTAAATGCTCTTCTGAGAGTCGAATATTCACCATATGTAAAACCGCACCTGAACATGGTACTGCAAAATATGCCTCTAAATGGCGATGCTGATTCCATGCAAAGGACCCAATTTTCATTCCTCTTTTCATTCCCAGCTTTGTTAGTGCATCTGCTAAACGGCGTGTTCTTTTAGCCCACTCTCCGTATGTTAAGCGGTGAATTTTTTCTGGACCTGTCCGAGAAACTATCATCTTTCTAGCAAAATAACTTTCTGCTCGCTTAAAAAAATTTGTTAACACTAATGGCGTTTGCATCATAAAACCATCCATCCCTTCATCTCGTAAACTTTTCCCCTTATAGAATATTATTAGTCTATATTTAATAGAATACTATTAATATTCTGAATTTTATTATATTTTAAATTTATAAATTACGCTATATATTCCAATAATTTTCTTTTTATTGTTAACTTTTTCTAAAAACAGGTATATTGAGGCATATTAAAAACAGATAACGAAATTATCGTCATCTGTTTCATTTGAGCTGTATTTATTTACGAGATTGCTTTTGTTTGCAACTTGATTTTTAATTTTTCTAGCATATCAACTGTCATTTTTGCTAAGTCATACTCCGCTTTAAAGCTCCATTCTTTCTGTGCAGCTTCTATATTTAAAGAATTTGGCCAGCTATCTGCAATCGCTTGACGTACTGGATCTACATTATAATCCATACGGAAATGCGGTAAATGCTTCTTAATTTCAGTTGCAAGTTGGGCTGGCTCAAAGCTCATTGCTGTAATATTAAAGGCATTGCGATGAATCAAGCTTTTGCTATCAGCTTCCATTAAATCAATAATTGCCTGTAAAGCATCTGGCATATACATCATATCCATATAGGTGCCTTTTTGAATATAGGAAGTGTACTTGCCTTGTTCAATCGCTTCATAGAAAATCTCAACAGCATAGTCTGTTGTACCACCTCCTGGAGGCGTTACATACGAAATTAATCCCGGGAATCGCACACCACGTGTATCTACACCAAAGCGATTGTAATAATAATCACATAGAAGTTCACCAGCTACTTTGTTCACACCATACATCGTTGTAGGTCGCTGTAACGTATCCTGTGGCGTATTGTCCTTCGGTGTTGATGGACCAAATGCACCTATTGAGCTCGGTGTAAAAAATTGTAAATTTAACTCGCGTGAAACCTCTAATGCATTCATTAAGCCACCCATATTTAAATTCCATGCTAGCAATGGATTTCTTTCAGCAGTTGCAGATAATAATGCTGCTAAATGCATCATTGTGTCTGCACCAAAATCTTTTGCTAAATCGTGCATTCTTTGTCCATCTGTCACGTCCAATATTTCAAATGGGCCCTTAGTATGTTCTAGCTTTCTAATATCTGTAGCAAGGATATTGTCCTCTCCATAAATACTCCGAAGTTTTTCTACAAGCTCAGAACCTATTTGACCAAGTGCTCCAGTAACAATTATCTTTTTCATTTCTCCAAACCTCCACCTATGAACAATTGTACTTATAGAAAGTACAATTAAACGTATATAAACATTGATTTAATAACACTTTCAATGAATTTCATTATAATGTGTTCATATAAAAAACACAACATTTATATTTACATTTTTGCAAAACGCTACACACGAGTCCTTATTTTCAGTATATGAGACCTTAAAAATATAGTGATGAAAAAATACATAAAATACATATGTACATTTAAGAAGGACAATTATCCATTTATTTCATAATTGAATTAAGCTTTTCCCATAAAAAAAGAACCTCACTTTGTATTTAAACAAAGAAAGGTTCACTTGCTTATTATATTGAAAATCGCTTCACGGCAATTTGTAAAACTTTTGATACTTTCCGCAACTCTTTTATATAATTATGGAATTGCTGCTGAGCGGTTAATTGATCTGAAGTTAGTGTAGCTACATGCTTGGTCGAGGCAGCATTTGTATCAGAAAATGTTGTTAACATCACAGCATCCTCACTAACCTTTTTCGTATGATTAGCAATCTCTTGAACGGTAGCCGATACTTCCATAATATATGGCTTAATGGTATGTACTTTTTCTAAGATTTGATTGAAGCTTGTAGCCGTTTTTCCCGTTACATGAACACCCTTCTCTGTTGCAGCTAATACACCCTCCATCATTTGCACAGCGTAGCTTGAATCTAGATGGATATTCTGCACAATGGATGTAATCGTTTGTGTTGATTGAACCGTCTGCTCTGCAAGCTTACGAACTTCATTTGCCACTACTGCAAACCCTTTGCCATGCTCTCCTGCTCGTGCAGCTTCAATTGACGCATTTAGAGCTAGAAGATTTGTTTGTGCAGTAATCCTTTCAATCACTTCCACCATTTGGTCAATAGTAGAGGCTCTTTCAACTAAATTAAAGATGGCTGTATTTGATTTTTCAACCGCCTGCTTAATGTTCTGTATTTGCGTTAAATTAGCTTGTACAATTTCTGTGCCGCTTTCTGCATCACGCGCAGTTTTATGAGCAAAATTTTCTACCACCTGTACTTTTTCTAAAATAATTTGTACACCATTCAGTACTTCTTCGAGTGATGCTGTATTGGAAGCCAACTTTGTACTTGAGGCAGCTGTTGAAGCTGAAATAGACTGCACATCCTTTGCTATTTTATGCGTTGTAGTAGATGACTGTTCCGACGATTCTTGGAGTTTCCCAGTCATTTCTTCCACCTCATGTGCGCTATTTGTTACGGTATGAAGCAGCGTTTTTACCTCATTTACCATTTGGTTGTAAGATAACACTACCTCACCTAGTTCATCATGTGCGACATAGCTAGCATTTGCTGTGAAATCGCCTTGCTCTGCACGCTTTAATAAAGATTTCAATTGACGAGTTGGTACATTTACAGCTTTTGTAGCTATAAAGCCAATAAAAATAACTAACAATACAACAAATAAACATACCCCGCCAAGCAGCCAGTACCCAAATTGCACATCCTTTTGGTAGGCCAATTGCTGTTCCTTAGCACGTTGCACCAAATAGCTTTGAGTTTCTTCTAATAGTGTATGGCTTTGCTGGCTTACAGATAAAAAGGACAATGTATAAAACTGCTGTTGTTCCTTTGGGTTCAATTGCTTATAGCTTTCAATCAATTCCATCTGCTGTGCAAGTAAGGTCTTGTATTTCTTCATTTGATGATCCATCTTTTTATCGACTTCTAGACTCACTAAATGATTTAAAGGCTGCTCCATGCTATTGAGTATGGTAATCATTTCTTGATACGGTTCTGCTGCATCCACTAAATAATCTAATTGTCGTTGTGATTCCTCTAGCTCGTTTAACCAACCCATCGGTACTAGTCCTTGTGTATAGCTCTCACTTGCTTGCCAGGACATTTTCCTTAGATAATCCACACTAAAAATTCCTAGCAGTACATTTGAAAGCACACAAACGATCATTAGTACAAGTAGCTTGTCCTTCACCATTATGTAACGAAAAAATTGCATGATCCTTGGCTCCTTCTCCAGCTCTTACCAATAATCATAGTATCCAGATATAAAGCTAGTGTTATGTTTTTGTAAATATTGTTCGAAGAGTTGTGAAGTATCTATAATTTGTAAAAAAAATATTAAATTATTTTATTAAAGACATCCTATTTAATGCTCCTTGTATTTCCATTTGCAACCTTCTATCCCTTCCTAACGTTTGGTATTAATAGTAGCGTTTTGGAAATAGGGGGGTGTTTGCGTGTTACAGGTCAAAAAACTAGATAGAAGTTTAGTCATTTGCTTGCTGTTACTTGGTGTGATAAGTTGTCTCTTCGTCCACTCTAGCAGTTCGGTATTTGAACAATATTCTAGCTCTTTTATCATCAAGCAATCACTCTACTACCTTATCGGATTTGTAACGATGTTTGTGGTAGCTACACTTGATATAGAACAACTAAAGAAGATTGGCTGGCCCTTTTATATCATCATGGTGTTATTGACATTCGGATTATTTATTGCACCCGAGAGTATAGCTAGAACGGTCAACGAGGCAAAACGCTGGTATCAGATTCCAATATTAGGTTCATTTCAGCCATCAGAGTTTTTAAAGTTTGCGTTTTTAATCGTTGTCAGCAAAGTTATTGTTGCGCATCAGGAAAAATATAAGCATCCTTCCTTTTTAACAGATATGCGGCTCCTATTTATAATTGCTGTCATTACAATTCCGCCTACACTTGCTGTTTATAAGGAGCCTGACACAGGCATGACAATGCTTTATATGGCAATGATTATACCAATGCTTTTCTTTTCAGGTATTCAAAAAAAATTGCTCATAATCTTTGCTGCTATACCAGTATCGATTATGGCCGTTGTGGTTATTCTTTATGTAAAATTTAATGATTTTTTTACAGAAACGGTCCTAAGTAAATTATCTGGGCATCAGATTTCACGCATTTATGGCTGGCTGCAACCTTATGAATATCCAGATTCATCTTTTCAAACTAGACAGGGCTTTTTAGCAATAGGCTCAGGAGAATTTACAGGAAAGGGGTACTTGCAAAACAATGTTTATGTCGTAGAAAAGCATACAGATTTCATTTTTGCAAATATCGCTGAGGAAATAGGTTTCCTTGGAGCTTCATTCGTCATTGCTCTTTTATTCTTTTTGATTTATCGCATTGTCCTCGTTACAGTAGAGGCAAAGGATCCTTTTATGACGCTAATGGGAGCGGGCATTGCTAGTTTATTGGCCTTCCAAATTACGCAAAACATTGGTATGACAATTGGACTTTTACCCGTAACAGGTATGACTTTGCCATTTTTAAGCTATGGAGGAAGCTCACTCCTATCAAATTTCATGCTAATGGGTATTGTAATGATTATCTATAAATCTTATAGCGGTTACATGTTTAAAGCGGAGGAGTAGGTGATGACTTTATGAATACTACTTTAAAAAAGAGAATTATACTGTTACTAGTTTTGACTGGATTCTTTTTGTTCATACTTATCATTCGTCTTGCTTTTCTGATGCTGTAAAAAATCAATAAGCTGTCTTATAAGTTTGGTAAAGACTTAAAAGACAGCTTTTCTATTAAATTTTATGAATATTTTCTATGACCACTTCAATTATTTTCGTTAAATCTTCTTGAGCAATATTCAGTGGCGGGGATAACGTTAAAACATTATTAAACCCAGCAACAGTGGCTCCATTTTTACCAATAATAACACCCTGCTCTTTACATGCAGCTATCACTGCATTTACTTGACTCACTGGTAATGGCTCCTTAGTTGCTTTATCTGCCACTAATTCGATTCCAATTAATAGACCTTTGCCGCGAATATCCCCAATATTTGGATGATTATTTAATGCCTGTTGAAGTGCTTGGAGGGTTGCCGCTCCTATCTTACTAGATCTCTCAAACAACATTTCCCGCTGAAGAATTTCAATATTCTTTAATGCTACAGCACAGGCTACAGGTGAACCGCCAAATGTATTAACGTGACGGAAGTAATCATATGCGTTAGAACCGGTAAATGCCTCATAAATTTCCCGTTTTACTGCTGTTGCTGATAAGGGCAAATAAGCACTTGTTATTCCTTTTGCCATTGTAATGATATCTGGTTTTACTCCATAATTCATAAATCCAAATGGCTTGCCTGTTCGGCCAAAACCACAGATTACTTCATCTACAATCATTAAAGCTCCATGCTTTTTACAAACTTCCTCAATGCCCATTAAATAATTTTCTGGAGGCATAATAACCCCGCCCCCTGTAATGATTGGCTCTAAAATCATGGCAGCAATCGTATCACTAAGCTCCCATGTCATTGTTTTATCAACAGCCCTAACACTTGCCAAATCTGTTGGAGCAACAGTGTCGCATTCATACTCACGATATTGATCTGGAGGAGCTACATGTACAAATCCAGGTGATAATGGCTCATATTTATATTTTCGCTCTGCTTGCCCAGTTGCAGCTAATGCACCAAAGGAATTTCCATGATAAGCACGATAGCGAGAAATAATTTTATAACGAGAGCTTTGCCCTTTTTGCTGATGATACTGGCGTGCAATTTTAAAAGCAGTTTCATTTGCCTCTGAGCCACTGTTGGAGAAGAAGATGACATAATCTCCGCCCAGTAATTCATTAATCTTTTCAGCTAGCTCCACTGCTGGTAAATGGCCTTGCGATAAAGGTGCATATGGATTTTTCATCATCTGCTCATGTGCAGCATCCGCTAATTCCTTTCGCCCGTAGCCAACATTCACACACCAAAGCCCTGCCATCGCATCAATATATTCAACACCATCTGTATCCTTGATTCTTGCACCTTCTGATTTTTCCACTATATAAGTAGCCTGTGGATTATAGGGTTTCATAGAATGCCAAACATATTGTTCATCCTTTTTTAAAACATCACTTTTAAGATTCACGTCAGCCATATTAACACCCCTTCTATGATTGTGATTTGCTTAACTCTTCACATCGTTATTACTAGGAAACGCAAAGGAACTTGTTGTATTCTCCGTTTCGTCTGGCCAGCGTTCAGAAATTGTTTTTGCCTTTGTAAAGAAACGAGCTTGGTCTGGTCCAAACATATGCCCTTCACCAAATTTTGAACGCTTCCATCCACCAAAATTATGATAGCCTACTGGAATTGGAATTGGTACATTAACCCCTACCATCCCTACCTCAATTTCTTCTTGGAATTTACGGGCTGCTGCACCACTATTCGTAAACATTGTGACTCCATTCCCCAGTTCTTGATAATTGATTACATCAATGGCTTCCTTTAATGTTTGAACACCTACTACAATACGCGCAGGACCAAAAACCTCTTCCTTAAAGATTGTCATATCTGGTGTTACATTATTTAGCAGTGTCGGGCCAAGGTAAAAGCCTTTTGATGTTTCACATATTTTAGGATTTCGACCATCTATCACTAGATTTGCACCTTCAGCAATGGCACCATCAATATAGCGAATAATGACATCTTTTGATTGCTGTGTAATTACTGGACCAAAATCCACCTCAGGATCTGTATAAGGCCCTATTTTCAATTGGGCAATTTTTTCTTTTAATATATCAGTAAAACGTTGCTCTGTATCTTTTCCAACAACAAGTGCGCCTGAAATAGCCATACAGCGCTGAGAAGCCGCTCCATAGGCTGCCCCTAAAAATGCATTCGCTGTTTGTTCTAGGTTGGCATCTGGCATTACAATCATAAAGTTCTTCCCGCCACCAAATGCAGCTACACGTTTATTATGCTTAGTACCTGTTTGATAAATATATTCAGCAACAGGTGTTGAACCAACAAATGAAATTGCTTGTATCTCCTTATTTTCAAGAAGTTCATTTACCGCTTCCTTGTCGCCATTGACGACTGTCCAAATTCCATCTGGAAGGCCTGCCTCTTTCCATAACTTGCTTATAAACAGTGCTGAAATCGGTACCCTCTCCGATGGCTTTAAAATAACGGCATTCCCTACTGCAACTGCCATACTTGTAATAGCAAGTGGAACCATTACAGGGAAATTAAATGGAGCAATTGTTGCAACAACCCCAAGCGGACTCTTTGCAGAAAATGCATTAATATTACCACCTACATTGACCGAGTATTCCCCCTTAAGCATTTGCGGAGCACTTATCGCCATATCTACAGACTCAATACCACGTACAATTTCTCCCTTTGCATCTTCTCTAGTTTTTCCACTTTCCTCACAGATCAAGGCAATCAATTCATCCTGTTTTTCAATCAATAATTGACGGAAATGATGTAAAACCTCTACTCGTTTACCAATCGCTGTTTTTTTCCATCCGGGGAATGCTGCCTTTGCTAGCTGGATCGCCTGCTTAACCTCTTCTTTAGTTGCTAAAGGAGCCTGTGCAATGACCTCTCCTGTAGATGGATTATAAACCTCTGAAAATCGTCCACTTGTGCCAGCTACCTCCACCCCGTTAATAAAATGTGTTAGCGTTTTCATTTTTTGCTGAACTGTCATCTTTTCACCACTCCTTGTTATTGTTGTTCAAAATCTAACTCTTCCTTTTGGAAAATCACTTCATGTTCAGGATTAGAGAGCTTTTTCTTTTGAGTGACCATGTAGAATATCATGACGATTGCCACTATAATACATGTAAAAAATATTTGAGAACGCATTGAGTCAATAAAGAACATAGAAACAAGCAATGCAGTTGTAGCCAATATAGTAAAATACGTTAAATATGGAAATAACCACATTTTCACTTTTAAGAGTTCCGGATTTTCCTGTTCAATTTTTCTTCGCATTCTTAATTGTGAAAAGGCAATAATCAAATAAAGAATTAAGGTGATTGCACTACATGAGCTAAGTAAAAACATAAAGACTTTATCTGGCGAAACATAGTTCATAATAACAGCAATATAGGAGAAAAATGTCGCAGCTAGGATGGCATTCACAGGTGCACCCTTTTTATTTAATTTCAAAAAGGCTTTCGGGGCCTCCCCCTTCTCTGCTAAAGAAAATACCATTCTTGATGTCGCATAAAGTGCAGAATTTAAGCATGATAACACAGCCGTTAAGACTACAAAGTTCATAATTTGTGCAGCAGCAGGAATTCCGATATGATCCAGTACCGCAACATATGGGCTTGTTAGAATATCCGAGGAATGCCATGGCAATAATGTAACAACCACTGTAATGGATCCAACATAGAAGATTAAAATTCGCCATGTGATAGAATTTGTAGCCTTCGTTACTGCCGCTAAAGGTTCATCGGATTCCCCTGCCGCAATCGCTACAATTTCTGTTCCCATAAAGGAAAAGATAACAATAACTACACCCATTAGAACTGCTCCAAAACCATTTGGTAAAAAGCCGCCCTGCTCAATTAAATTAGCTGTTCCAATCGCATTAAAATTTGGTGCAATGCCAAATATTATAAATGCACCAAGTCCTAAGAACACTACAATACTTGCAACCTTAATAAGAGAGAACCAATATTCAAATTCACCAAAAGCTTTTACCGAAAGTACATTTGTTAAAGTTAGCGCTACTGTCAGTAAAAGACTAAGCAACCATAAAGGAATTCCATCATACCAATATTGAATAATCGCGGCCGCAGCCGTTGCTTCTAAAGCTATGGCTATGACCCAGAAAAACCAATATAACCAACCAATCATAAAACCAGCCCAAGGACCAATTGATTCATGTGCATAATGCGCAAAAGATCCACTTGTTGGATTGACCGCTGCCATTTCCCCAAGCATTCGCATGACAAGAATGACGATGATACCAGCAAAAATATAAGATAGTATGGCACCAGGGCCGGCTAAGTTAATAACCGAGCCACTTCCCATAAACAGACCTGCCCCTATAACTCCTGCAATCGCAATCATTGTCATGTGCCTTTTCTTTAACCCTCTCTGTAAATGCGTTTGTTGCTCCATATCTGTCACCTCTTTTTTTAGATTGGATTATCGCTTAGAAAAATCTTACATGTTCCACACTTTGGAAGTAATAGACAAACTGTAAAATTCTATACTTTTGTTTTAAACATAATGTAAAATAGACTAAATATTCTTAAAATAAAATTTTTATTTTCTGAAACAATAGTAAGAGAAAAATGAAAGGGGCATACAGATGAATCAATTTAAATTAAAGGTGAAGGATGTATTAGAGAATAAACATTTTAAAAGTGCAGAAGTAGTAGCTGGAGAAGATGGATTATTACGGATTGTCAAATGGGCGCATGTCATAGAAATTGTCCAAATAGATAATTTCTTGGCTGGTGATGAATTGGTCTTGACAACTGGCATAAGCCTGCAGCATAGCATAGACGATTTTATCTTTTTTGTAGAGTCTTTAATTCACAAAAGTTGCGCTGCATTATGTATTGAGTATGGTGATTATCTACAAACCATTCCAGCAATCATTGTATCCCTTGCCAACCGTCATAGCTTCCCTATAATCGTTTTTCATGAAACTGTTCCCTTCGTTCGCATTACCCAGGATTTACATAGTCAAATATTAAATCAACAATATTTAATGATTTCCACGTTAGAATCCTACTCTCAAACATTAAATAAAAACGCCCTATTAGGACAAACAACTGAGGATATTTTACAAAATATGTATAATGAATTGAAAACACAAATTGTATTTTCTATTAAAAGCCGAGAGCCTATCTTTTTCCCAAATGCGGTGCCTCATAAGCGTCAGCAATTACTAGGGATGAAGGAAAAAGCCTCCGAATTTAAACATGAGCCTATCTTTATTTTTGATCAGCACTATGCTGATTTGACTCTTTTTAGGGCAGATGGTCAATTTTCAGAATTCGAACTACTCATTTTAGATCGTACAGCTACAGCGTTAGCACAGCTTCTAATGCGAGAGTTTTATATAGAGGAAAAAAAGAATATGGAGGATGCCACAATTCTAGTAGATTGGATAGATCAGAAATTATCGAAAGAGGAAATTTACAAATTTATTGTCACGCATCATTCTAACTTCAAAATATCAAGTGGGGCTGTCTTTATTTTAGCATCTCCACATACAGTTCCTAAAGTGCAAGAAGATATTGTCTATAGTAAGCTATATTACCGAAACCTCTTTGAACAACATGGATTTATTCCCTTTTTATTCGAGAGAAAGAGCTATATTATCTTTATTCTTCTTCATACCAAAGATAGTAAATCGGGTCGTGAATTATTGAATTCGTTATGCTCTTCACTTCAGAAGGCAGAGTTTTACAAAAAACAAATATCTCAGGGATATCAAGTAGCCATTGGAAAAGTAGTTTCAGATGTTGTAGAAATTCCCAAAAGCTATCAAACTGCGCTTGATACATTATATATTTGCAGTAAAGTGCCAACAACTTCTTTTTTTTATGATGATTTACATTTATATCATCTTATCTACAAGCTTCAGATGCAGGTGAATTTGCAGGAAGTGATTCAAGATTATTTACAGCCCGTTATTGAATACGATCGGAAATATAATAGTAAGCTACTAGAAACGTTGCAGGTCTATTTACAAACAAATGGCTCCAAGCAGCAGACAGCCAAACAATTGTTTATTGTACGGCAGACACTCTACCACCGCTTAAAAAAACTGGAAAGTCTATTAGGTGAAAATTTTATGAAGGGGCATAATCGTATTACACTTGAATTTATGCTACTTGCAAATTCTTTGATTGAGGATAAAAATTAAATCCCCTAGTTTTGGAGTCAAGCATTTCGCTCGGGGTCTCTGCTGTTTCGCTCGGGGTCTCTGCTGTTTCGCTCGGGGTCTCTGCTGTTTCGCTCGGGGTCTCCGCTGTTTCGCTCGGGGTCTCCGCTGTTTCGCTCGGGGTCTCCGCTGTTTCGCTGGGGTCTCCGCTGTTTCGCTCGGGGTCTCCGCTGTTTCGCTCGGGGGTCTCCGCTGTTTCGCTCGGGGTCCCGCTGTTCGCTCGGGGTCTCCGCTGCCTGGGTTCCGCTGTTTCGCTCCGCTGTTTCCTCGGGGTCTCCGCTGTTTCGCTCGGGGTCTCCGCTGTTTCGCTCGGGGTCTCCGCTGTTCGCTCGGGGTCTCCGCTGTTTCGCTCGGGGTCTCCGCTGTTTCGCTCGGGGTCTCCGCTGTTTCGCTCGGGGTCTCCGCTGTTTCGCTCGGGTCTCCGCTGTTTCGCTCGGGTCTCCGCTGTTTCGCTCGGGGTTCCGCTGTTTCCTGGGGTCTCCGCTGTTTCGCTCGGGGTCTCCGCTGTTTCGCTCGGGGTCTCCGCTGCTCGCTCGGTCTCCGCTGTTTCGCTCGGGGTCTCCGCTGTTTCGCTCGGGGTCTCCGCTGTTTCGCTCGGGGTCTCCGCTGTTTCGCTCAGGGTTCCGCTGTTTCGCTCGGGGTCTCCGCTGTTTCGCTCGGGGTCTCCGCTGTTTCGCTCAGGGTTCCGTTTCGCCTGGGTCTCCGCTGTTTCGCTCGGGGTCTCCGCTGTTTCGCTCGGGGTCTCCGCTGTTTCGCTCGGGGCTAGTAAGCTCAAGTCGCTCTGCTTCTTGAGCTTGCTACCAATCATTAGTTGTTCACAGTTACGCCACTATATAGCCCAGGTCTGCGGTCATCATAAACTGGAATTCTACCTCGGACTTCATCAACAATAGAAAAGTCTACATCAATAACAGCCACTTCTTCATCATCAGCACCAACCCAAAGAACCTCTCCCCATGGCTGAATAATCATAGACTGGCCATTGAAGTTTTCTACCTTTTTGGAAATACGGTTTACCGCAATAACAAAGCATTGATTTTCGATGGCACGCGCTTGAAGCAAAGTTTTCCAATGGTCGATACGAGGTGTTGGCCATTGTGCTGGTACAAATAAAACCTTTGCTCCCTCTAAAGCGTGGGCACGAAGCCATTCAGGGAAGCGGATATCATAGCAAATTACTCCTGCTGCCTCTATATCTCCGAGCGTAAAGCGATTCATCTCATCGCCTGCCTCTAAATATAAATGCTCGTCCATTAAACGGAAGAGATGCGCCTTGCTATATTCACCTACTAGCTCACCATTTTTATTAAACGTATACATTGTATTGTAAAATTTATCGCCCTTTTTTGTTGCAACAGAGCCGCCCACAATATGTAAACTCAGTTCCTTTGCCAAACTTGCTAAAAAGGCTTTCGTACGCACCCCATCTTCATCCGCTAGCTCTGGTAAACGCTCAAGTGCATAGCCTGTATTCCACATTTCTGGTAGTACAATAATTTCCGCACCTCGATTTGCCGTTTCTCGAATCTTCTCCTCAGCTCGGGCAAAATTTTCATCTACTTTGCCAAAGCCTACATTCAATTGAATACAGCCAATTTTCATCTCATTTCCTCCTTTAGACATTTTTAAGTTTGTTTTCGCTTTTACACATTTCATTATACAATATTTAATTCTAGACTAATTTAAATTTATCCAGTTAGTTGGTCATTCGACGTTGCCGCTTTGTCTATTATTTACAGCAAAAAAAGATTATTCATTTCAGAACGATCTTTTATACAAAGAGCTACAACTTACTCAACCAATTCTACTGTAAGTGTAGTAACTTCAATTGGTGCCGTATCTCGTATCGTACCATCGTAACTTATGATTTGGTCGCCTGTAGTTTTCAGAGACTTTCAAACCTTTTATAAATAAAGGGTCTAGACAATTAGTAAAAAAAGTAATAGTATTTGCATCATATTCTTTAATAATAATTATTATATTCTGAAAAAGGTGAATGTGCATGGAATTCTCAAAAAAACTACAGCAACTCCCAACACAGTTTTTTGCAGCACTTGTGCAAAAAGTAAATGCTGCCTTGGCTGAGGGGCGCGATGTAATCAATCTTGGACAGGGAAATCCTGATCAACCTACTCCTCCACATATTATTAAGGCTCTACAGGAGGCAGCCGAAAATCCTCTTAATCATAAATATCCACCATTTCGTGGCATTGCTGAATTACGCCAAGCTGCGGCAGATTTCTACAAACGTGAATACAATGTAGACATTAATCCTGAAACAGAGGTGGCTATTCTTGGTGGTACAAAAATCGGTCTTGTTGAACTACCTTTAGCTATATTAAATCCTGGAGATACAATGCTATTACCCGACCCTGGCTATCCCGATTACTTATCAGGCGTCGTATTAGGGGATGTAAATTTTGAGGTACTGCCACTTTTTGCAGAAAATAGCTTCCTCCCTGATTACGCAGCTTTACCTGATAATATAAAAGAAAAGGCGAAACTTCTGTATTTGAATTACCCTAATAACCCGACTGGTGGTACAGCAACAATTGAATTTTTCGAGGAAACCGTTCGCTTTGCAAAAGAGCATAATATCAGCGTTTCACATGATTTTGCCTATGGGGCAATTGGATTTGATGGAAAAAAACCTGTTAGCTTCCTACAGGCAGATGGTGCTAAAGATGTTGGAATAGAAATGTATACTCTATCCAAAACATACAATATGGCAGGCTGGCGCATTGGCTTTGCAGTTGGGAATGCTGATATTATTGCTGCTATCAATTTAATACAAGACCATCTATTTTGTAGTCAATTCCCTGCTGTTCAACAAGCAGCTGCGATTGCACTCTCATCATCACAGGAATGTGCAAATGAGCTCACAGCTACTTATGAACGTCGACGCAATGTCTTAATTGAGGAGGCTCAGCGTATTGGCTGGCACGTAACTGCTCCTAAGGGCTCCTTTTTTGCATGGCTCCCTGTTCCAGTAGGCTATACAAGTGAACAATTTGCAGACCTCTTACTCGACAAAGCAGATATTGCTGTAGCAGCAGGAAATGGCTTTGGGCAATATGGCGAGGGCTATGTCCGTGTTGGCTTACTTGTAAGCGAAGAACGTTTACGTGAAGCTATAAATCGAATCGAACAATTAAATTTATTTATATAAACAAATTCAATAAAAACTGTTCTACAGCAATGCCATAGAACAGTTTTTTCATTTCTCAATCTTTCTTGGACTCTGTAAGTCTTTTTCTAAGGGATAAAATTGAATATGTCCTGTTTCATCATCAAATTTGCGTATATGCTGAATGTCCTGTACCTCTGCCAAAACGATATCGGCCGTAATCACAATATTTCCGCCCTTTATCAAATGTCCTCCCGCTACTTGACCCCATTGATCACTCATTGATCCATGAAGATGCGTCTCATAGTCTCCATCACGTTTACACACAACACCAGCACCTTGAATAAATTCAAGTGGTCCCTGTTTTTTTATCACTTCACTGAAACGGACATTGATTTTAGAGATCTCATCTGGTATTAAATAAACAAAACTACTATTTTGCAAACTACCAATACAACTAACAATGGTCGCTGACTCAATATCGTTCTCTTGACAGATAGCCTCTATTCCCTCGATAATATCAGTCCCCATTAAAATACGAGCACTAATGACTTTTCCAAATGCTCCAACTCCATAATTTACTCTTATAGACATCTCTACACCTCTTTTTGCTACTATATTTTCTGTGGCTTTATCTTGATTTAGTGGACAATAAACCCGCTAAATAAAATAAAAAATCAAAATATTTATTGACTAATAATAACCTATAATTTATATTAGTTCTATCGGATTTATAAAAATACTATATATCTCTTATCAAGAGTAGCTGAGGGACTGGCCCTATGAAGCTCGGCAACCTCCTTTTTAAAGGAAGGTGCTAAATCCTGCAAACGATCATCGTTTGATAGATAAGAGAGGACGTTTTTTCATGAGCCTCTCTTAGTTTATAAGAGAGTTTTTTTATTTTTAAAAATCGATAATACAAACTTTGGAGGTCATTTTCATGAAGAAACGAAACAAATTTTTATTAGGCTTAGCAGGTCTTACATTAGCAGCAGCGTTAGTAGGTTGCGGTTCAAAAGAAGATAGTAAAGAAGACCAAGGTAAGGCTATTGATGAAAATAAGATCGTAGTAGGTGTTACTTCTGGTCCACATGAACAAATTGCAGAGGCTGCGGCAAAAGTGGCAAAAGAAAAAGGTTTAGAAGTAGAGCTTAAATCCTTCTCTGACTATGTTTTACCTAATACTTCATTAGCTGAAGGTGATCTTGATGCAAACAGCTATCAGCACGAGCCTTTCTTAGATACTTTTAATAAAGATCACGATACAGACTTAGTACCAGTTGGAAAAACTATTCTGAATCCAATGGGTGTTTACTCTGAAAAATATAAATCTTTTGATGAAATACCAGATGGAGCAACATTTGGTTTACCAAACGATCCGACAAACGGTGCCCGTGCACTATTTGTTCTGCAAGAGGCTGGCTATATTAAATTAAAAGAAGGTGCTGGGCTAACAGCGTCTATCCGTGATGTTGAGGAAAACAAGAAAAATTTAAAATTCATAGAGTTAGAGGCTGCACAAATTCCAAAACAACTTAGTGAGGTTGATGTAGCAGCTATTAACACAAACTTTGCGCTGGAGGCTGGCATTAATCCTAAAAAAGATTCTATCCTTTTAGAATCTACTGAATCCCCTTATGTAAACTATATTGTAGTACGTGCTGAAAATGAGAATGATCCAACGATTAAAAAATTTGTTGAAGCTTATCAATCTGATGAAGTACGTAAATTTATTGAAGATGAATTTAAGGGTTCTGTAATTGCAAGCTGGTAGGTTGCTTAAAAATAAAACGGGTTTTCCCATCTTCCACTGATTAATCGTTGAAAAAATCGGGCCTATACCGCTGTTAGATTCCTACTCAGCATTATTTGTTCTTGAAGAGGGAATTTTCCAGCCCATTAAGCAGGATAAAATAAGAATCTGCGAGACTCCTTTGGGAAAGCGAGCAGATTCTTGCTTTTTAGAAAGGAGACATCCAGATGATTCGATTAGAAAATATATCTAAAGAATTTAAAACAAAGAAAGGTATTGTCAGAGCAGTTGATGGGATTAACCTTCATGTTAAAAAAGGTGAAATTCATGGGGTTATTGGCTATAGTGGCGCAGGTAAAAGCACACTTATTCGCTGTGTTAACCTATTGGAACGTCCAACTGCAGGAAAAGTCTGGATCAACAATGTGGATATTACTTCCCTTTCCCTTAATGATCTTCGTAAAACCCGTCAAAAAATCGGGATGATTTTCCAGCATTTTAATCTCTTAAAAACTGCGACCGTTTATAACAATATTGCTATCCCATTAAAGCTACTTGGCTATAACGATACCGAAGTGAAAAATCGTGTGGCGAAATATGCTGAAATTGTTGGCTTAACAGAAAAATTAGAGAGCTTTCCAAGTCAGCTTTCAGGTGGTCAAAAACAACGTGTTGCTATTGCACGTGCGTTGGCACAAGAACCTGAAATCTTACTAAGTGATGAAGCGACTAGTGCACTTGATCCAGAAACAACAGAAGCCATTCTCGAGCTTTTATTGAAAATTAATCGTGAGCTAGGCATTACTATTTTACTCATTACACATGAAATGAATGTCATACAAAAAATCTGCGATGATGTATCTGTTCTTGAAGCAGGGAAAGTTGTGGAATATGGTTCAGCTATTGATCTTTTTGCGAAGCCGCAGCATCCAACAACGAGAAAGTTCTTAAGCACGATTTCACAGCGTAATCTATCCCCTTCCCTTATTCAGCAGCTCAATGTTTCAGGGAGTGTTATTCGTCTAACATTTCTCGGTGAAAGTACTGGAAAACCATTATTGGCAGAGGTCAGCAAAGTTTACGATGTTCAGCCAAATATTTTAACTGCCAATATTATTGAATTAAAAAACGGCATTGTCGGAAATATTGTCGTTCATTTAAATGGTGAAGCACAAATTGTACAAAAGGCATTAACGTATTTCACCGAAAATGGAGTAGCCGTAGAAGAATTAGGAGGCGAACAAAATGAATAGTATTCAAAGCTTCTTTACAGATTGGTCCGATGTTATTGGGAAATCAATTATCGAAACCTTCCAAATGGTCGGAATTTCTTTATTCTTTTCCGTTATCATTGGGATTCCGTTAGGGCTCTTAATTGTTTTAACACGTCCTGGTCAATCTTTCGAAAATAAATTTCTTTATCAATTTTTCAATTTATTCATTAATATAATTCGCTCCGTTCCATTTATCATTTTACTCTTCTTTATTTTACCGTTTACAAAGCTAATTGTTGGGACAACGATTGGTGTGAAAGGTGTCATTGTACCACTTGTTGTTTATACAGCACCTTACATCGCACGACTGATGGAGACAGCACTTTTAGAAGTGGACCCAGGTGTTGTAGAGGCTTATACAGCAATGGGCATTAAACGCCGTCATATCATCTGGAATGTTTTATTACGCGAGGCTCGCCCTTCTATTATTTTAGGCTTAACCATTGCCACAATTGGTCTTATTGGAGCAACGGCAATGGCAGGTATGGTTGGTGCCGGTGGTTTAGGTGATCTTGCATATCGTTATGGTCATTTACGCTATGAGGTCGATGTTATGTATGCGACTGTATTTATTTTAATCATCCTTGTTCAGAGTATTCAATCTATTGGCAATCGATTTGCAGCAAAACTTAAGAAGGATTAAGGAGGAGCACTGTGACAAAGGAAATTTATATAGAGAAAAATGGTTATATAGCAACTTTAGTGATTAATCGTCCTGAGAAACGTAACTCTTTATCAAGGGCAATGTTTCAGGCTATTTTGAATGAGCTTTATTATTTAAGCTCTGACCCTTCGATTAAACTTTTAATTGTCCGTGGTGTGAATGAAGTTGCTTTTTCTTCGGGGGCTGATATTAGTGAGTTTTTAGATATTCGTTATGCTGCTGACAACGCGAAAGCATATAATGATTTAGCATTAAAGGCAATTGATGCACTCTATAAATTTCCGCACCCAACCATAGCTATGATACAGGGCTTAGCGATTGGCGGTGGCTTAGAGTTAGCAAACGCCTGCGATTTTAGAATTGCTACACCCAAAAGTAAATTAGGTATCACTGCAGCAAACATTGGAATTGTCTATAATCTTGAAAGTACCAAACGTCTTATCAATATTGTTGGAGTTGCTAAGGCAAAGGAAATTTTATACACAGCAAACATTTTTACTGCTGAAGAAGGAAAGCGCATTGGCTTGATTACTGCCCTACATGAGCCAGGGGATATTGAAAATGCCACACTGCAATTCGCTGAGCATCTCTTAAGTAAATCATCTATTGCCAATGCAGGCATAAAAAAAATTATTCAAGCTATTGTAGATGGAGAAAATGAAGAAAATGATGTGTTAGCTCAAATCATTCTCGACTCCTTTAGCTCAGAAGATTATAACGAAGGCATACAGGCATTTTTAAACAAAAGAAAGCCCATTTTTAATAAATAAGTGAGGTAGTGACGATGACAAATACAACTAATGGAGACCTTCTATTAAAAAATATAACTGCCCAAGCTCCCTTCCCTATTTGTTTTGCCGATTTAGAGAAGGCTGTAGCGGAAAAAATGGAAGCTGGACCTTTTGGCTATATACGCTCTGGTGCAGGAGGCGAACAAACATTGCGCAATAATCGTGTTGCTTTTGAAAAGTATTCCATTGTGCCCCGCTTTTTAAATGATGTTTCCAATGTTGACACTTCGATAAAGCTTTTCGGAAAAACATATCCAACACCCTTTTTATTTGCACCTGTTGGCATGAATAAAATGGCGCATGATGATGGAGAGCTTGCAGTTGTTCGCGCTGCTCAACAATTAAAAATACCCTATATACAAAGTACAGTTTCTAGCTATGCCCTTGAAGAGGTTGCACAAGCTGCACCTACGGCTACAAAATGGTTTCAGTTATATTGGTCTACCAACGAGGAAATTGCTTATAGTATGGCCGCTCGAGCAGAGACTGCTGGCTTTGAAGCAATCGTTCTTACAGTCGACACAGTTATGCTTGGCTGGCGTGAAGAGGATGTACGCAACCAATTTTCGCCTTTAAAGCTAGGCTATGCAAGAGGAAACTATATCAATGATCCTGTTTTTATGGCTTCCCTGCCAGATGAATCATTTGAATCCTACGTCCAGGGTGTGTTGCAAAATGTTTTCCATCCTACCTTAAGTTGGGAAAATGTACGTGAATTAAAGCGCCGATCTAATCTCCCTATTTTATTAAAAGGTATTTTACATCCTGAAGACGCAAAGCTAGCTATAGAAAATGGTATCGATGGTATTATTGTTTCAAATCATGGGGGTCGCCAACTGGATGGTGTAGTAGGATCACTTGATGCGCTTCCTGCGATTGTCAAAGCGGTAAATGGACAAATTCCAATCATTTTAGACAGTGGCGTGTATCGTGGTATGGATGCCCTAAAAGCACTTTCTTTAGGGGCAGATGCAGTAGCGATTGGTCGGCCTTTTGTCTATGGGCTGGCGTTAGATGGACAGCATGGAGTGGAAAAAGTCATGACGAATCTATACGATGAATTGAAAGTTTCCATTGCTTTAGCAGGCGCAACCTCCCTTCCAGCCCTACGAAATATTACTCTAGTGAAAAAAGATGGAGTCGATGAAAAATGAATCAAGCATTGCAAGGTTTAAAAGTTGTTGATCTATCACAGGTGCTTGCTGGTCCATACTGCACAATGGTATTAGCAGATATGGGGGCTGAAGTCATTAAAATTGAGAAGTATCCCAGTGGAGACGACACACGTACAATGGGTCCCTTTATTAATGAAGAAAGCCATATGTATATGATGGTTAATCGTAATAAAAAAGGTGTTTGCTTGAATTTAAAAACACCTGAGGGATTAGAACTATTTAAAGAGCTTATCCAATCGGTAGATGTGCTTGTGGAAAATTATCGGCCTGGCGTCACAAAAAAATTAGGGATAGATTATGCAACATTAAAAGATATGAATCCTGGCCTTATTTATTGCTCTATTTCAGGTTATGGTCAAACAGGTCCTTATAGTCAAAAAGGCGGCTACGATATTATGGCGCAAGGACTTAGCGGCTTAATGCATATGACTGGTGAAGCAGATGGCAGACCAGTAAAGGTTGGCTTTGCTGTAAACGATATTGCGGCTGCTCAAACAGCATTGCAGTCTATTTTAATGGCCTATATTTACAAGCTGCGTAGTGGTGAAGGACAATATATTGATGTTTCCTTAGTAGAGTCTGGACTGGCATGGACGGTTTGGGAGGCTGCAGCCTACTTTGGGCAAGGCCAGCTCCCTGAGCGAACAGGTACTGCGCATCGTGTCTCTGCACCTTATCAGGGTTTTAAAACACAGGATGATTATATTTTAGTTGGTGCAGGTAATCAAAAGCTATGGGAGATTTTTGCCACCAAAGTCGTCCACCGTCCAGATTGGCTGAGTAATCCACTATTCGCGTCAAACTACTTGCGGGCTCAAAATGTTAAAGCATTGGAGGAAGAAATCGAAAGTGAATTAGTAAAGCATAAAGCTGCATATTGGCTTCAGCTTTTAGATGAATATGGTGTACCATCTAGCCCAATCTATTCCTACGATCAAACATTGAATGATCCTCATATTTTGGAGCGTGGCATGGTCCTGTCCTATGAGCATCCAACGGCTGGGCCAATGCGTACACTAGGCTTCCCAGCGAAATTTTCTCAGACCCCTGGACAGCTAACAAAAGCCGCTCCAACATTAGGGCAGCATAATGAGGAAATTTTAAAATCATTGCATGTGACAGATGAACGCATCAAACAGTTAAACACCGCAAATATCTTTCATTCAAAATAGAGCTTATCCATTTTTAACGTTTTAATATATTGATTCACTCTAGCTATCCATCACTTTGAGGGTTCTATCCGTTGATTCAGTTTACCTATCCGTCACTTTAAATGTTCTATCCATCTAAATATAAAAAAGGGTGCCTCACGAAGAGGAGACCCTTTTTTATTGAATAACGCCTAGTTCGCGACCTACTTTTTCATAAATTGCGAGTGCATTATCCAGCATTTCTTTTGTATGAGCCGCTGTAGGCATATTACGAACACGACCTGTACCCTTTGGAACCGTTGGGAAAACGATTGATTTCGCATAAACGCCCTCTTCAAATAAGCGTCGAGAGAAATCCTGCGTCAGCTTTTCATCGCCAATAATACATGGAGTTATTGGCGTTTCGGATTCCCCAATATTAAAGCCTAGCTTAGCAAGCCCTGATTTTAAATAATCGCCATTTTCCCAAAGTTTATCATGAAGCTCAGTGGAATCAATTAACATTTGTACTGCTGCCGTAATCGCTGCCACATCGCCAGGCGGTAATGCTGTTGAGAATAAAAATGGACGAGAGCGTACTTTAAGCCAGTCAATTAAGTTTTTCTTACCTGCGACATATCCGCCAACAACGCCAATCGCCTTAGAAAGTGTACCAATTTGGAAGTCGATTTCTTTTTCTAAGCCGAAATGCTTCACTGTACCCTTTCCTTTACCTGTAACACCTGAGCCATGCGCATCATCTACATACGTAATTAAATCAAATTCCTTTGCAATCTCCACAATTTCCGGCAGTTTAGCAATATCGCCATCCATGGAGAAAACACCATCAGTAATGACCATAATTTTATTGTATAACCCAGATTCTTTTGCTGCTTTTGCCTTCGCACGTAAATCATCCATATCAGAGTGATTAAACGCAATGATTTTCGCCTTTGATAAACGACAACCATCGATAATAGAAGCATGATTCAATTGATCTGAAAGAATCGCATCATTTTTATCCATTACAGCTGAAATCGCTGCCATATTACAATTAAAGCCTGATTGATAGGAAATAGCTGCTTCTGTTCCTTTAAATTCAGCAAGCTTTTCCTCCAGTTTAACGTGTAGATCAAGCGTACCATTTATAGTACGAACAGCACCTGCTCCGACACCATATTTATCAATTGTCTCTTTGGCAATACGCTTCAATTCTTCATTTGTTGCTAAGCCAAGATAGTTGTTTGAGGACAAGTTAATAAGATTTTTGCCGCGCACCTGAATAACAGGTCCATTGGCTCCCTCTACTGGATCAATCTCGTTGTATAAGCCTTGGTCTCTTAAGTCTTGTAGGTTTTCGTCTAAAAATGCATTTAATACTTTTGACAAGCGTATCATCCTTTCCTAGGAAAACTGTTCTAGCTCCTAGTGTAGCATAAGCATGCCAATTGAAAAATTACTTTGTTAATCTTTCGAAAAGTGGAGCAGTTTTTTCTCGCCAAAGTGAAGTAGATAAACAATGGTCCAATAAACGCCGAACAGTATACTCCGCTTCTGCATATCGCTTGGAGTAGCCCATCGCATCCTGTATAGCCTCTTTATACTTTGCACGGATATCTTCGATTAGAACTTCTGCATCCTGTGATAATGCACAATGTTTCCCTATATCAAAAATTTCATCTCCCAGTCTGCCATCCTGTGGATCAAAGACATGTGGTTCTGTACTATCAAATATACAAAAATTTAATTCCGGGATAATGACCATATCAACAGAGCCTGCATCTAAACCGCACCAAATAATTTGTGTATCTAGCCCTCTCTTATTGGCTTCATCAGCTAAGTCCTTCATCAAGGAAGATTTACCGGTTCCCGGCTTACCTTTTATCATTAATCGGCGAGCTAAATTTTTAGTAATACTCTCTACTGTATTTTCAGCGCCTCTTGGTGTTAATGTTCCTAGTAAGCGATGTGTGCGTAGTCCAGGTTTATTTAAAATGATTGATTGAAAAACGTTTGTTTTTAACATTTCCACTTGATCATTTAATGCTTGCCAATTCATACAGCTTTGTGTGACAATCTCCCAATCGTCATGAATCTTAATAGCTTTACTTAGCATAGCGATACATTTATCACGCCATAACTCTCGTTCCTTCATTGCCTCAGCAAGCTGTTCGCCAACTTTCTCGAGCTGGAGGTCCTCTAAACAATCATAAAATGATAGCACACGATGCTTTGTTCCAAGGAAAGTCGGTTCAATCCCCCATTCAGATGACCAAATATAGAGTCGATTACACCCTCGAACAAATACCGCCTCTACAACATCCTCCAACAGCGCGTCCTTGAACCATTCTACAGCAAAGCCTTGCTTGACATAAAAATAACCAAGCTCTTTTAAAAGCTCCGACCCCTTCATTGTTGGAGCACCCTGCAAAAGATAAACCAATTCCGCCTCATCCATCATTTCTTTATATAATTGTTTAATTCCCTGCCCTGTCAATGCGTGTCCAAAATAATAGGTCACATTTCCGTTCAATACCGCTCCTCCTTTACCCTATGCCCTGCATTATATGAAACAACCGCAAAAAAAATGAGAAGCTACTTCTATCCTTTATGATAAAAGTAGCTTCCTATTTAATAGAAAGGCTTCATATCCTCAATATTGCCAATACACTTCATTAAAAGCTTTCGACAATAAGGTAATGAATATTGCACAATATAGCCTGATGTTAAAGCAATCACCACTGTCCCAACACCCACAGGTCCTCCAAGCAACCAGCCGAAAATTGTCACTAGCACCTCTATACCCATTCTCGCCGTTTTAATGGTACCACCAAATTTTTCAACCAGAATCATCATCAATGTATCACGTGGTCCAGCTCCCATATTAGGTGCAATATACATGCCACAGCCAAAACTTAAAACAAATAAACCTATCACAAAATAAGTAACCTGTAAGCTATATATATTCGTTGATGGCAATAGCCAATTAAAAACATCTATAAATGATCCAATTAGTAGCATATTAAGCCATGTTCCTATCTTTGGCCATTGTCGTAAAACAATTGAGGTCGAAGCAACAATAAAAAGGCCTGTTAAAATAGACCACGTCCCAATCGATAAACCAAAATTTTGGAATAAACCCACATGCAACACATCCCATGGGCTTGTCCCTACAATCTTGCCCTTAATAGACATAGTAATCCCAAGGGACATAACTATTAAGCCGCCTATAAAAAATGCCCAACGCCACCCCATAACTTTTTGCATTTCATAACCCTCTCTATCTATGTATGTATGATTGCTCTAACTGTACCATAGTTTCTATAAAAAACGAGGAGATGTGTTTTGCCTTCTCTTATAAAAATGTTTTGGTTACCTAAGCGGTTCACTTTAACAAAGATTTAAATCCAAATAAAAAACTACCCACCTTTCATTCATGGGTAGTTGTAATCGCTTCCAGCTTTGCTTTCGTGATAGCAATTAAATCAGCTAATTGTACATGGATTTGCATTCCAATTTTACCAGCGCTAACAATAATATCGCCTTGCTCTTGTGCCGATACGTCAATGACTGTTGGATAAAGCTTTTTCATGCCTACAGGTGAGCAGCCACCACGGACATAACCTGTATAGCTCAGTAACTCCTTGACAGGAAGCATTTCAATTTTTTTCTCTCCTACAACCTTAGCAGCAGCTTTTAAATCAAGCTCTTGAGCAACAGGAATAACAAATACAAAAAGCTTTTGCGCGCTTGCCTTTGCCACTAATGTTTTAAAAACGCGAGAAGCTGGATGGCCAATTTTTTCAGCGACCGAAATACCATCTACTTGACCATCACCGGTTTCATATTCAATTACTTCGAATTGTATTTTTTGTTGCTCTAACAATCGTATAGCATTCGTCTTAGCATGTTTTGGCTTTGCCATAATAAAACTCCCATCTGCAACATTAAGCTATCATCGAGAACGTAGCTTCATTCCCTAGTCGATAGCCGTTTTTCGCCATTTGGATATGGGTAGCATATTTTTCAGAAGCATGTTTAAATGTCAGTGCCTTGAATGCCTCCCCATAGCTCTTACCGAAAATTGTATCTGCAAATGGATTTAATATCAATTCCTTCGAAAAACGTTCTGGTACTTTGACCTCAATGCCTTCATTAAAATAAGCAGGCTCGTTGTCAGTTATTACATTTTGATTGAATTCCTGCCCCTGTAATTGTGCCTGAATTTGTTGAATTTGCGCATTTGCACTTGCCGCTATACGTAAATCTTGGGTGGAAGGCTGTGCTGGTGTTAAAGCTGCATTCCGTACCTGCTCTAAAATCCGCAAAGTATTTTCGGGATTTATTCCAACTACATCTTCATCATCTGATAGCTGGGAGGAGGAAATTGATTCAACCCCCTCACTGCTGACCATCTTATTTGCTTGTTCATGAGCCAACACATTCTTTTTAGTTTGTTCCATCTCTTGAAAAATGGCTTGTTGGTGGGGCGTGACTTCCTGTGATTCCTCTTTTTGTTGCTCGTAGAGGTCTAAATCCTTTTGTCCTAATAATAAATTCTCAAGCTCTTGTAATATTGGATTTTTCTTTGGCTGAAAATACAAAGCATTTTTTCGATAGGCATCTCCTGCTTCTTTTCGCTGTAATACTTTCTTGCGATTTGAAGGTGAAATTCTTTCATGTTCTATTAAACTTGATATTTTCATATAATCACCTCTGCTTTCTTATTTAATATGCAAGTTAAATATTAGATATGATAATAACCCTCTATTAACTATATCTCTACCACCTGAACAATTTCTGTACACTCATTATCGGAATTTTCTATATTAAATTCAAGTATAAATTACTACTAACCTCCTAAAGAAATAATCAATTTTCACTAATATAGGTATAAATACCTTTATAAAATCCTATATTTTCTTTTAATTATAATATTTCTACGAAACTTAATACTTTTTCCACTTTCCAAATAGTGTTAATTCCATATAAAAAAACAGTCTTTTGGCATAGACTGTTTCTAACATTTTTTTTTAGGTTTAATAAGGATACTTTTATAGGCTAGATAACCCAACCATGCGCCTAGCGTATTTAAAAGTAAATCATCAATATCTGCGGAGCCAACCGTAAAAATAAATTGTATCGTTTCTACTGCTAAACTGGATAAAAAACCTACACAAATCACTGCCCAAGCTTTACGAAACCTTTTGGACAACAAAGGCAACAAAAAACCCATTGGTGTAAATATTAATAAATTGCCGAGTAAATTAATAATAATGATTTCCAAATTAAAATACTGAGAGTAGTTTATATAGCGTAGAATAGTTTCAAAGGGTACAAAATTTGTGGTTAATCGCCAGTCACTATAATCAAACAGACCTAATTCAACGAGTGAGTATTCGTCCTTCCATAAAACTAGGATGACATCTACTAGACGATCAATGACTAATTTATAAAAAGCAATAAATGAGTAGATACAAAAAATTATCCACCCTATTATCTTTATGGGAAAATAATATGTATCAATCCATGAACGATAAGGCAATGGGAGTTTGGCATCACCTTGCATATTAGAAATATTATTTTTTTGCATGCCTAAACAACCCTACTTCCTTTAGATTCTTCCCATATTTTAATATGCCTCCCATTCCCATGCAAGAGATATATTAAGTTAGGTTTCTATTTAGGCATGTTTAGACATATTCAAAAAGCCGACTCATACCATTGAGCCGGCCTTGTCGTTTATCTACGGGATTTCCACACAAACCAAGCTTTAGGGAAAAGTCTCTCCAATACTTTTAAACGGGATTTACTCCATGTTTACGTTCCGAGAATAATAAGTATTTTGACATATATAGCTCTAAACGTGATTCAAGTACTGTTCTTAAATCATTCGGCGCAATTACATCGTCAATGATTAGCTCTGATGCTAAACGATAAACATCAATTTCCTCCTGATATTCTTTGCGTTTTTCCGCAATAAAGCTTGCTTGCTCCTCTTTCGGAAGCTCTGCAATTTTATTGGCATATACAGCGTTCACTGCGGCCTCAGGTCCCATTACGGCTATTTGAGCATTGGTTAGTGCAATACAGCAATCCGGCTCGAATGCTGGGCCTGCCATTGCATACAATCCTGCCCCATATGCCTTACGAACAATGACCGTCAGCTTTGGAACCGTTGCTTCACTCATAGCAAATATCATCTTTGCACCATGGCGGATAATGCCAGCCTTCTCAACCTGCGTTCCAATCATAAAGCCTGGTACATCTGCAAGGAAAAGGAGCGGTATATTGAACGCATCACAAAGGGAAATAAATTTTGCAGCTTTATCAGCCGAATCGTGGAATAATACGCCTCCTTTTACACGAGGCTGGTTTGCAATGATGCCAACCGATTGTCCTTTAATACGACCAAGCCCAGTTATTAATTCGGGAGCAAATAATTTTTTAACTTCACAAAATGAATCTTCATCAATAATTCGATCGATTAATTTATACATATCGAAAGGAACATTTTGATTTTCAGGAATTAATTCTTCAATGGACTTATCAAATGATGCTGGTGGTTTTGCCTCTTCGACCCTGCTACGTTCTGCATAGTTATTTGGGAAATAGCCTAAATATTTTCTAGCATATGCAATGGCTTCCTGCTCTGTTTTAACGAGTACATCTCCACAGCCAGAAACCGAACAATGCATTTTTGCACCACCCATTGTTTCTAAATCTACCTTTTCCCCAATAACCATTTCTGCCATACGTGGAGAACCTAAATACATAGATGCATTGCCCTCTACCATAACAACAATATCGCAAAAGGCAGGAATATAAGCGCCACCAGCTGCGGATGGTCCGAACAATAGGCATATTTGTGGTACTTTCCCAGAAAGTTTTACTTGATTATAGAAAATACGCCCAGCGCCTCTTCGACCAGGGAACATCTCTAATTGGTCTGTAATACGAGCACCTGCTGAATCAACTAAATAAAGTAATGGACAGTTTAACTTTTCAGCTGTTTCTTGAATACGAATCATTTTTTCCACTGTACGTTTACCCCAAGAGCCCGCCTTAATTGTTGAATCATTCGCTAATACACAGACAGTACGACCATGTATTTTACCGATTCCTGTTACCACACCATCGGCTGGCAAATCACCTGCTAAACAGTTCGCATAGAGACCATCCTCTGATTGTAATCCATCGTCTAGTAATAATTCCAGTCGTTCCCGTACAAAGAGCTTTCCTTGTTGTGCATTTTTATCATGATATTTCGGTAAACCACCTGCTAAAATTTTATCCTTTAGTGTAGTTGAATTATCTGTCGAAATATTGCCCATGTTAATTCCTCCCTTTGCCCAATCAGTTATGCCATAATATCCTGGCACTTAGTGGCCTTTTGGTTTCTTACAAAAAAAATCAATTTCGCTTTGGCGTAATTGTAGCTGCCGCTTTGCTTTCGATACAAAAGACATTTGCTGAATGCAGATAAACTATCTCCTACAATCCACAACACCCATCCTTGCTGCATCTGTTTATTCCCGCCTTAAACAGCAGCAACAGAATTACAGCTCCATATTCATATAGAAGAAAATTTTATTTCCCTGAGTATTGTGGTGTGCGCTTTTCTTGGAAAGCAAGTAAACCCTCTAATCGATCTTCTGTAGGGATCAGAGCACTATATGCGAGCGATTCGATTTTTAAGCCACTCGCTAAATCCACCTCAACCCCCTGATTCATCGCTATTTTTGCCTGAATTAAGGAAAGCGGAGCATTTTTAGCCATTTCTTGTGCAAGCTCTATTGCCTTAGCATGTACCTCACGGCCCTCGTAAACGTACTCCACAATGCCATAGTCCTTAGCTTCCTCAGCACTTAATCGACGCGCTGTATAGATTAATTCCTTTGCTTTTCCTATGCCGATTAAACGTGGAAGACGCTGCGTGCCACCTGCTCCTGGAATAATGCCAAGAGAAGTCTCAGTAAGTCCGACTTTTACATGTTTAGCAGCAATACGTAAATCGCATGCTAATGCTAATTCTAGACCACCTCCAAAGGCGACACCATTTAATACAGCAATGATAGGTTGGGAAAGTGCTTCTACTTTCGTTACAGTTGCACCAATTAACTGGACAATCTGCCTAACCTGTTGATCAGACATACCCTTACGCTCTTTTAAATCAGCACCTGCGCAAAATGCCTTTTCCCCAGCACCTGTTAATAGCACTACTCGTACTGCTGAATCTCCGTTGATGTGATCAAGTGTTGCACCTAACTCTTTTAGTAGTTGGACAGACATCGCATTTGCAGCGTCAGGTCTTGTTAATGTTATAAGCCCAATGCTTCCTTCTACTATTTCAAAACGAACGAGTTGCGTCATTATTGAATCGCACTCCTTTCATTACGGACAATTGCCATCTGTTTAGATGCAACAGTCTTTCCAAGTTTCTTTTCTATAAAAAATGCCGCCTCTAGCACTTTATTCATCTCTACACCTGTTTTAATACCCATTCCATCTAATAAATATAATAAATCCTCCGTGGCCACATTGCCTGAAGCTCCCTTAGCATATGGACATCCCCCTAGCCCACCAAGTGCACTATCAAATTTTGTTATGCCCATTTCTATGGATTTTAAGATGTTAGCGAGTGCCGTACCTCGTGTATCATGAAAATGCATAGCAAAATGCTCTACAGGGTACCTTTTTAGCAATTCGTTTAATAAGCTTTCAACCTGAGTCGGCACGCCAACGCCAATCGTGTCACCAAGTGAAATTTCATCAATACCCATTTCTAATAATTTTTCAGTCACTCTCAAAACCTTTTCCGGTTGTATGTAACCTTCATAGGGGCAGCCTATCACTGTTGAAATATATCCACGCACATTTTTATGAGCTGCCTTGGCTCCTGTAACTACTTCCTCTATTATCGGAAATGTGTCTTTAATCGTTTTATTTATATTGCTTTGATTATGGCTTTCACTGGCTGACATAAAAACGCTCACTTCATCTACTTCCGCCTGCAATGCCCGCTCTAAGCCGCGCATATTCGGTACGAGTGCTGCATACGTAATATTTTTTTGCCGTTTAATGGCCTGAAGCACTTCTACTGCATCTGCCAATTGCGGTATCCATTTTGGATGCACAAAGGATGTGACCTCTATATAATTCAAACCTGTATGACTAAGTAAATTTACTAGCTGTACCTTGTCAGTAGTTGAAAGATGAGTCTTCTCATTTTGCAAGCCATCACGAGGGCCTACTTCCTTTATCGTTACATGTGTTGGTAGTTGCATCCAAAAGCCCCCCTCTTATTCAATTTCTAAAATATCATCATCAACATTAATGAAATCTCCTTCATTGGCAATGATTTTTGTTACCACGCCATCCTCTTCTGCCGCAATTGGAATCTCCATTTTCATGGACTCTAATATTGCTACATCTTGACCAGCTGTCACTTTTTCTCCTTCTGCCACCACGATTTTCCATACTGTTCCCGCCATGCTTGCTTTTACTGTTGCCATTGTCCATCACTCCTAATTTTAAGTAGGGCATTCGCACGTGTAAGAGGGTGCGAATGCTTTGAATTTTTTTTATTTTGACTGTGCTAATTGCGGTAAATAATATTCATCCACAAATTTAGTCGTTGTATTGCCTTTTAAAAATTGTTCATGTGTAACTGTCTTCAAGAGCATTGGAATATTTGTTTGAATTCCTTCCACTTTATAAGCTCGAAGTGCTTGAATAAGTCTTTCACATGCAATTGCGCGTGTATTTCCCCACACAATTAACTTGCTTATCATTGGATCATAGAAAGGTGTTACCGTTGAATCTGCCTCTACACCACATTCATGTCGAATACCTTCTCCCTGAGGTAGCTCTAGCGCTGTGATAATACCTGGCGAAGGGAAAAACGTGGAAGGATTTTCAGCATATATGCGTACTTCAATTGCATGCCCTTCTTTTTCAATGCTCTCCCGTGTAAACGTTAAAGGCTGTTTTGCTGCAATCTTTAATTGCTCCTCCACCAGATCCAGCTTTGTAATTTCCTCTGTTACGGGATGCTCCACCTGTAGACGTGTATTCATCTCTAAAAAGTAAAATTGTTGATTCGCATCTACTAGATACTCAATCGTACCAGCATTCACATATCCAATATGCTTTGCTGCCTTGACGGACGCTTCTAGCATACGCTCTCTTGTTTCATCTGAAATGAAGGGAGATGGTGCCTCCTCCACTACTTTTTGGTTTCTCCTCTGGATTGAACACTCACGTTCGAAGAGTGGTACAACATTGCCATGATGGTCTGCAATTATTTGAACCTCAACATGGTGTGGATTGGCAATAAATCGCTCCATATACATTGTTCCGTCTCCGAAAAATGACTGTGCTCGCTTTTGATTTCCCTCAAATGCCTTTGCTAGCTCCTCAGAATTTTCAACAAGCTGCATACCGATACCGCCACCACCAGCAGAAGCCTTTAACATAACTGGATAGCCAAGACGTGCAGCTATTGCAACTGCCTCTTCTACATTTGCAATAGGTGTTTCTACACCTTCTACAATTGGGACACCCGCTGCCTTCATCGTTTTTCTTGCCTCTAATTTACTTCCCATCGAGGCAATAACCTCTGCACTCGGTCCAATAAATGTAAGGCCTGCCTCTGTACAACGTTTAGCAAAATCGGCGTTCTCCGATAATAAGCCATAGCCTGGATGAACAGCATCCGCACCGCTTTCCTGTGCAATTTCAAGAATACGATCAATATTTAAATAGCTCTGTGCAACAGGCGGCTTTCCTACACAATATGCTTCATCTGCATCTTTAACATGAAGACTGGCAGCATCGGCCTCTGAATACACTGCAACTGTTTGAACATTTAGTCGCTTACATGTTCTTATAATCCGCCTAGCGATCTCCCCACGATTGGCAATTAAAACCTTCTTGAACATATTACCGCCCCCTTCCTACATTACTGTCGCAACAAAATTCTCACGTAATTTATACTTTTGAACCTTCCCTGATGCAGTCATTGGATAATGATCAATAAAGAAAATATGTCGCGGAATTTTATGTCTAGAAATTTTATCTCTGCAAAAATCCCGAATCTCTTCTTCTGTTGCTTGTTCTCCCTCTTTTAGGATAATCCAAGCAGCCGCTTCCTCCCCATAAACTGGATCAGGGACACCAGCCACCTGTACATCAGAAATTTTTGGATGTTTGTATAGGAACTCCTCAATTTCTCTTGGATATAAATTTTCACCACCACGAATAATCATATCCTTTAAACGCCCTGTTACTCGAATATAGCCCGCTTCATCCATCGTTGCTAAATCTCCCGTATGCAGCCAGCCTTGCTGATCGATGGCAAGATCCGTTTCTTCTGGATTTTTATAATAACCTTTCATCACGTGATAGCCTCTTGTGCAAAGCTCACCTTGCTCAAGTGGTGCAGCTTCTTCATCCGTACCAGGAACGACAATTTTAACTTCTAGATTCGGTAGGGCACGGCCAACTGTTTCTACCTTTAATGCGAGTGGGTCATCTGTTCTTGTTTGTGTAATTACTGGCGATGATTCTGTTTGACCGTAACAGATGGTAATATCCTTCATCCCCATTTTTTCGATAACAGCCTTCATCACCTCAATAGGGCAGTTAGAGCCAGCCATAACACCCGTACGTAATGTGGATAGATCAAATGACTCAAAATTCGGTAAATTGAGCTCACTAATAAACATTGTTGGTACACCATGCAACGCTGTGCATTTTTCTTTTTCAACTGTTCTCAGTACCTCAGCAGGTGAAAATTCCTGTACTGGCACCATCGTCCCACCAGTTGTTGTGATAGCCAGTGTTCCAATGACGCACCCGAAGCAATGGAAGAACGGTACGGGAATACATAAACGATCCTTAGAGGTTAATTGCATGCATTCTGCAATATTTATAGCATTATTCACTAGGTTATAATGCGTCAACATCACGCCCTTTGGAAAGCCTGTTGTACCAGAAGTATATTGAATATTAATAACATCATCGTAATGAAGCGATTGCTGTCTTTGATCTAATTGCTCCTCTGTTACTTGCTCAGCAGCAGCTAAAACCTCAGACCAATTAAGTACTCCAGGGAATTTCGTCTCACCGATTAAAATAACATTCTTCAATAAAGGCAGTCGCTTAGCTTGTAAATTACCAGGTTCACAATGCTCAAGCTCTGGACATAACTCTTGTAGTGTATTGATAAAGGAATGGTCGCGATAGTTTTCAATTAAAAAAATTGTCTTTGCATCGGATTGCTTTAATAAATATTCCAACTCACTTGCACGATAATTTGTATTTACTGTGACGATTGGGGCGCCCATTTTGCCTGTACCAAATTGTAACTGTACCCATTCTGGAACATTTGTTGTCCATACTGCGATATGCTCGCCCTTTTCTATACCGAGAGCCATTAGCCCTCTTGCAACTAAACGACTTTGACGATTTAACTGCTCATAGGTCATTCGTAAATCCCTATCTGTATATACTAATGCTTCGTGCTGTGGATACTTCTCAGATTGTTCATCTAGCAATTGACCAATAGTTTGATACACAAGTTCTGCCATGAGAATCCTCCTTTATTATGCTATTTAACTCTTTTCAGCAAAGGTTTTTTAACAGCCAATTAGACGAGAAATAACGAGACGTTGAATTTCTGATGTTCCCTCACCGATTTCCATTAATTTAATGTCACGTAGATGGCGCTCAACGTCGTATTCTTTCATATAGCCTGAACCGCCATGAATTTGAATTGCTTGATTACAAGTACGGAAGCCCATTTCTGAAGCAAATAATTTTGCCATTGCAGCTTCCTTTCCGAATGGTTTCTTTTGATCCTTAAGCCATGCCGCCTTATGTACTAATGTACGCGCAAGCTCTATCTCCATCGCCATATCAGCTAGTTTAAACTGGATAGCCTGTAGCTTTGATATTGGTGCACCAAATTGCTCCCGTTCTTTAGCGAATTTTAATGCCTTTTCATAAGCAGCCTGTGCAATTCCTACTGATAAAGCCGCAATTGAAATTCGTCCACCATCCAGCGTATTTAAAAACTGACTAAATCCTCGTTTTTCATCCCCTAAAAGATTAGCTCTTGGAACACGAACATTCTGTAAAACAATTTCACATGTATTGGAGCCACGAACACCCATTTTGTCGTAATTGCAATTTATCGTTACACCAGGTGTATTCGTTGGAACAATAATAGATGAAATAATTTTTTTACCATCTTCACGCTTACCTGTTACTGCTGTTACTATAATTTGACGTGCATAGCCTGCATTTGTGATCCAGCATTTTTCCCCATTAATGACGTAATCATCACCATCAATAACAGCTGTTGTTCGCGTACCACCAGCATCTGAACCTGCATTAGGCTCTGTTAAACCGAATGATCCTAATGTCTCACCTTTTGCTAACGGAACAAGCCATTCCTGCTTTTGCTCCTCTGTGCCGAAATTATAGATTGGTGATGCCCCTAAGCTAACAGCCGCAGCATAGCTTAATCCAGTACCTCCACATGCACGCCCAATTTCTTCGACTGCTAAAGCGTAAGACACTGTATCCCCACCTGAACCACCATATTCTTCAGGAAACGGAATACCCAATAAGCCTAGCTCAGCCATTTTTTTAAAGCTCTCTATTCTCATTGTTGACGTCTCATCAACCTCACGAGCATACGGTTTAATTTCTTTTTCCGCAAAATCACGTACCATGTCTCGAATCATCACTTGTTCTTTCGTTAATTCAAAGTTCATCCCTAGTCCCCCTAATTTCTAATTTGCCATAGCAGATTGCTCAGATGACAGTTGCATGCATTAATCAATATCGCCTTGGCGTAATTCGTCCAGATTGGGCCTGCACGAGGGCCAAAACGATGTCGGTCATTTACAGGAAGTGGCATTCTTAGACTAAGTCCTCTACACCCACTGTAAAAGAACCACACCCTATTTATTTCACCATTTTCAAAGGCGGAAGTCTTTTTCTGAACGAAGATAAATACCGACTAGTCGGTTTGTATAAACAATTAATAAAACCAGTGATATTACTGGCTACCCCTTTACCATAAATTGTTTTGCTTCCTCCATTGCTTGTTCCGTCACAATCGCACGTAATACCATATCAGTGAAGACCTCTGTAATTTCCTCCATTGTCAATGGACCCGTTTGTTTATACCATTTATATGTCCAGTTAATCATTCCAACAATGGCCATTGTGACAATTGTACACGGTAATTCCGTACGAAAATCTTTTGTTTGTTGGCCCTCTCCTATTACTTTTTGTAAAATATCCCGATATTGATCCCTTTTTTTATGAATAATTTCACTATATTCCTCTGGAAGTGAACGGCTTTCCTCATAAAAAACAGTAATATGTGCCTGATACATATCAAATACTTGTGTCAGTGTTTGCAGCATGGCACATAAGCGTGTAATCGGTGTATCGTACTTGTCATAGGCATCCTGTGACTGCTTAATAACATACGAAATAAATACATCGTGAATTTCATATAACAATTCATCTTTCGATTTAAAATTATGATAAAATCCACCCTTTGATGCCCCAATATATTCGACAATGCGATCAACAGTTACATTGTGATAGCCATCTTGCTGAAACAGCACGACTGAAGCGTCTACAATTCTTTGTTTTAACGTTTTCTTTACCATAGGCATCTATCATCCTTCATCTAGCTCTTTACTCTATTACTCCTTATAATTAGAAAAAACATAGACTCAATTTAGCTCAGAAAGTCATGTTGATTAACTTTTTTTCCTAATTATAAAAATACTATGACAACTTTAATATAGCATTCATAAAAAAAGGTGTCTAGCAAACAATATAGATTTTATTCAAAATTACGAGAATTTATCATACATTAAGTAGAAATTTAAAATCAACAAATACATACTTACTGTATGATTGCTCTTTAGCTTTCATCACTGATTTCATAAAAAAATCCCTATTGCCAATGCATTGGCAATAGGGAAGAAGAATTTTTTATCTCACTCAAAAAAGGGTATGTCCGCTGAATTAGAAAACGCATTTATCTTACTACCTTTGAATCAAGATAAATCTTTCGGTTTTCGTAGCCATGACATGACAACCGCTATAATTAGAGCAAAGCCTAAATAGCCCATTGTTGAATATACCTTACCAACCAAAGTTGTAAACCCGACTAAGCTTGCTGCAAAGCCTAGTAAACCAATGACCACAATACCTAGTTTAAAATATTTATGCTCAGGCGCTATAAAACGCACTGTAAATGCATAAAACATACCAACAGCTGTATTATACATCATTCCTAATAAAGCGATGGACATTAACACCCCTACTACAGGATGGATTTGCTTAGCAAGCTCTAATGTTGGCATCGCTACCCCACCAACTACATCCATTTTTACGAACATGGCAATATTAATTAATATTATTAAGACACCTAGCATTAGTCCGCCTAGCATGCCGCCAATACCAGCAACTTTCCGTTCTTTTACAGTCCCACCCATAACAATTAACATCGCTGCACCAGCCGCAATATTATAAGATACATAAAGTAAAGCACCCATTAGCCAATTTGAAGCTGCAGACGTTTGCTCTTTTGCTAAAGCATTTTGCTCTGCAATCGTTAAGTCCATTGTGAATATGGAGTAAATTAAAATAATAAAAATAATCCCCATTAAATACGGTGTTACTAATGCTATTATATTAATAATATTTTTAACATTTAACAGTAGTGTTAAAATCGTTATAAGCATCATAAAGATACTACCAATCATTGGGTTAATACCGAACATTTGCTGAAATGTTGACCCTGCCCCTGCAAACATAACGACTGCAACGCCAAATAAGAAAAACGTAATAACAATATCTAAAATAACCCCAATATAACGCCCACCAATGTGATAAATAACCTCTTTATGAGATGTCGTTTGTAGATCTGTCCCTAATTGTGCTAGACTCATACCCAAAAATGCAAAAGCAATGGTTGCAACAATTCCTCCTACAATACCATACAAGCCAAAGCTCGTGAAATATTGCATAATTTCTTGGCCTGATGCAAAGCCAGCCCCAACGATTAATCCTACAAATGCGCCTCCAATTTGCCAACTTTTTTTCATAGAACACCTACTAGTCTCGATTTCCTTGTCAACTTATTGATATGTTTTTTTTGCAACTGTAAATGATTCAATCGTTTCTCTATTAATTTCATAGCCAATTCCTGGTTGCTGAGGTACTTCTATATAACCATCCTTCACGATAACTTCAGGATCGATGATGTCTTTTTCCCAATAGCGATTTGAACCAGCAGTATCACCTGGTAAAATGAAATTGGATAGTGTTGTTAATGCGACGTTATGAGCACGACCAATGCCAGACTCTAACATACCACCACACCAAACTGGAATATTATTGGCCTCACAATAATCGTGAATTTTCTTTGCTTCTGTCAAGCCACCCACACGGCCAATTTTAATATTTATAATTTTTGTACTGCCCAATTCTACAGCCTTACGAGCATCCTCTAATGAATGAATACTTTCATCCAAACAAATGGGTGTATCGATTAATTTTTGTAATGTAGCATGATCAATAATGTCATCTGATGCTAATGGCTGTTCAATCATTGTTAAATGAAAGGCATCGAGTTGCTTGAGTGTTGCAGCATCCTCAAGATTATAGGCTGAATTTGCATCTGCCATAAATGCTGTATCGGGAAACATTTCACGTAATGTACGCATTACCTCTACGTCCCAACCAGGCTTTATTTTAATTTTCATGCGCTTATAGCCTTCCCGTACATATCCATCCACTAGCATTACCAAATCGTCAATTGAATTCTGAATGCCAATACTGATCCCTACTTCAATTTTGTCCTTTTTGCCCCCTAGCGCTGCTGCCAATGTTTGCTTCGTCTGCTGTGCATAGATATCCCAAATTGCTCCTTCAATTGTTGATTTCGCCATATTATTTTTGCGGATAGGCTTAAATAGTTCATTTACTTCATCTGGATGCTGAATCTCTTTATTCAACAAAAGAGGTATTAGGAAGTCTTCTAACATATGCCAGTTAGTTTGTAGCGTTTCTTCATTGTACCAAGGAGAGTGAAAGGCAACAGATTCACCCCAGCCAATGATTCCAGATTCATCTTTCGCCTCTAACACTAAAAAATCTCTATCATGAAATGTGCCAAAGCTTGTTGTAAATGGTGCCTTTAATTTCATTTTGAGTTGTCGAATTGTGATTTCTGTAATTTTCATCTTATTTTTCCCCTTCCAGTGGTAAGGCTGTTTTTTTCGCCAGCACATATTCATTGTATTTTTCTTGTTGCTGTAATTTCACAACAGCATATCCTTGTGCAAATAGCTGCTGTAAAATATGGCGTGTTTTAAAACGCCAATCTAATGCCAAATCTGGATTTTGCACTTTCAATGCTTGAAAATCCTTCGGTACTGGCAACACATAAAAGTCTTTGTTATATTTGGAATTTTCAGTCATTTTTAAGCATAGAAGGCCTTGCTCATTTAGGCTACAGCTTGCCACAGGAACTGGATTTGTCACATCAATTACGATATCCTGTATCACATAGTCAGATGTTAAATGCCAACTTACCTCAAAACGATCAGAGGGCAGCCCTTTATTTAAACCATCCTGCATTTCACCGTAGCAATTTTCTATATACGTATAACAAATACCCTTTAATTTCGAAAGATTTAAATAGGCATTACGCGTTTCTAAAGGATCAAAGGTCCATACCATTAAATCATAGCCCCGATTAATCGCAATCTCTCTTTGTGCCAGCTTTAATTTTTCACCTATCCCCTGTGAACGATAATTTTTATCAATCCCCAACATATGTGAGCATAAAAAGCTTTTTCCCTCTCGAAATCCTGAAAAACCATAGCTAAATCCAACTAAACGCTCCCCATCATAAGCACCAACAACAATCCCTCCATTCTTCACTGCTGTTAAAGTTTGATGGAGAGGTATGGAAGGCATTCCCCATACCTCATATTCTAGTTGCTGAACATGCTCCAATTGATCGATTGTGTTTATTTCTTTTATATCAATCATGGCTCTCTCTTCTTTCTCTCTTGTATCCCAAATTTATTGGGTAATAATTCTGCTAAAGCGCACGTAAAATCGCTCTTGTAATAATGTTTACACCAGTAAGTAGTCTATCTTGATTAAAGGTCATTTTGGGATGATGAAGACCTGGTGTTACACCACAACCTAACCCCAGCATTGTAGCTTTTAGATGAGGCCGCTCGAACGTATAAAAATGAAAATCTTCCCCACCAGGTGTCACAACAGGTGGTGCACAAGCCTTTTCACCGACCACATCGATTATAGCGGCATTCATAAGCTGTAATGCTGCATCATGAACTAATGCTGCAACAATATGTGCATCAACTTTAATGTCAATTTTAGCACCATACATTGCCTCTACTAATGTCCTTACTCGTTCTACTCCCTCTGTAATAACTTGCATTACCTCATTCGTTTGAGCTCGGGCATCAATGCTAAAGGTTGCTTTTCCAGGAATAATATTAGTGGAAGAGCCTCCAGCATTAAATTGCGTCATTTTGACAGAAGCTGAGACATTCGGGTCCGTCCAAATTTTTTGTAAACCCTCTAAAATTGCTGCACCAACCTCAATTGCATTTATTCCTAGCTCTGGTCGTGCACCGTGAGCCTCCTCCCCGATAATGGTTCCTGTAAAGAGTTTGGCTGCACCGTGGTATAGTGCAGGTGCATATGTCCCATCCTCTAGCTCCTTTAACGGACGAACATGAACACCAAATAAATATTCTAGATTATCCACAAGCCCCTTCTCGACCAATGCACTTGCCCCTTGCGCTTTTTCTTCAGCAGGCTGAAATAAAATACGAACCGCCCCGGAAAGTAAATGCTCCATATCCTTTAAAAGAAGCGCTGTCCCAATAGCCATCGTCATATGACCATCATGTCCACAAGAATGATTAGCCTTAAAGACACCGTCCACCTCCTGCCAAAGCGCATCTATGTCGGTACGAAAGCCTACTTTGGGTTCTCCTTTCCCAATATCCACATAAAGTCCTGTCATATCATCGAATAAATGAGGCTCCATCTGTGCCTCTCTTAATAAAGCGGCAATATATTGTGTCGTTTCATGCTCTTGCCAGCTTATTTCTGGATGTTTATGAAGATGTGTAAATATATCAGCCAATCGCGGCTGTAGGTTTTGTAAAACTTGATTCATGTTGTTCAACTCCATCGATTTGCTAAAAAGCTATTTTGGAAATCATCATATTTTACGCGCTGATTTTCATAATAGTCATGATCATGTGCCGTCATCCCTGCAATTAATGTATTCAAGAATGATACTAGTGCAGGCATAGCATCAATTGTTGACATCTCTTGCTGTTCGTTAACAAAGGTAATCGTCGAATATTGTGTAATTGGTGCAATTTGAGCATCCGTAATACCGATAATCTCACAATTTTTTTCTTGAAGTTCAGCTGCAAATTGAATCGGTTCTTTAAAATAACGATGAAACGATAAAATGATGACAACACTTTCCTCATCAATATCTTGTATTGCACGAATGACCTCACTCGTTTCAAAGTTTAATAGAACAACATTTGGCCTCAAAAGATTTAAAGTAAAGTGTAGCCATTGTGCAGCTAAATAGGAGGAGCCATTACCAGCAATATATATTTTTTTCCTTGTATGCAACAGCTTCGTAGCTTTATTAAAATCTTTCTCATTAATGCCCTTTGCCACCTGTAAAATATGCGATGCATCCTTTTCCATTGTTTTCTCATAAAAACGTGGATTTTCAAAAAGGACCTGCTTTGAATGCAAATAATTTTGCAAACTGCTTGTTTTCCCTTCATTGAATAAATGCAAGGTTATTTCTCGCTGTAACTGAGCATAACCAGAAAGCCCTATCGCATAGCAAAAGCGTATGACCGTTGTTTCACTGACACCGGCTTTTTCACCAACATATGCAGCCGAATGAACGCCAACTGTCTGCAAATTTTTCAGAATAAAAGTTGCTACTTTTTGTTGGCTTTTAGAAAGCTCTTGAAATTTATCTTGAATGACTTGTTGAATTGTTCGATCATCTCTCAAAGAAGTACATCCTTTTTTTATTTATTTTTGAAGTTTAAACTTCATTTTATATGTTACATAGACTATCATAGTTTTTTTTGTAATTCAATATGTTTTCTGAAATTTCTGTTTTTACAATTAATTTTAAGCTTAAAATTAATTATACCTCGGCATAATTGTGTCTGGAATCGGCTTTGTGCTTACACAAAGTTAAAAAGCCCTGTAACTACGAACTTTTACAGGGCTGCTCTTATTAAATTGCTTCAACATAATTTATTCTATAAATGAGATCCACCACTGGCATCAAGTAATTGACCAGTTATCCAACGGCTGTCCGATGATGCTAAAAATGCTGCAATATCTGCCACATCTTCAGGCTCTCCCCATCTCTTGAAAATTGAAAGATCAGCCGCATATTTTTGTCCATCAGGATGTTGCAAAGTTTCAGCATTCATCTCTGTGTTAATAATCCCAGGCTGAATGGCATTGACGGTAATATGACGGCTACCCAATTGCTTAGCTAAAAGACGAGTCAATGTGTCAATGGCTCCTTTAGACATACTATAGGCGAATACACTTGGTGAAGCTACACGGGTTACAAAGGAAGAGATATTAATAATACTTCCCCCATCTTTTAAGCGTGGTAAAGCTTGCTTCGTAACAAAAAGTGGTGCCTTTACGTTTATTTTCATAACCTCTTCAAAGGATTCTTCTGTTGTCTCCTCTAAAGTGACAATTTGTCCAATTCCGGCATTGTTAACTAGAATATCAATTTGATTACTGCCAGAATGCTCTAAAACACGATTATCTAACTTCGTAAATAAATCATGAATACCCTCAAGTGTACTCAAATCTGCACCAATGGCACAGGCCCTTCCACCAACTTGCTCAATCTGACGAACAACTGCTCCCGCCTCCATTTGCCCTTTTCCATAATGCACTGCTACAAATGCACCCTCTTGAGCCAAACGCAATGCAATACTATTGTCCTATTCCTCGACTCGCTCCAGTCACAAGAGCAATTTTGCCAACTAATTTACCCATACACTCATCTCCCAGTTTAAAATAGTAGTAGAGGTTTACAATTTTTAAATTGGCTCATTTTGATGGTCCTCTAGTACAGACAGAATCTTAACACGGAACAATGTTTAAAATGTTGCTTTCTTATTTTTCAAAGGTGTGAAATAAGGAAATAGAAAAAGCAGCAGTTTAACACAAACCGCTGCTTTCTAGAGTTATTCGTCTAATTTTAAACCCTTTAATAAATCTGCGAATGCATTATTAAGTGGCTCAGCCTCTTTCTCTTGCTGCTTCAAGAATTTCTGCACACTACGCTTATCTACTTTACCGCCACCTTCTTTTTTTCGACGGGCTTCAAAAGCTGATAATTTTTCACGATATCCACATTTACACACAAAGATTTGTCCTTCTCCTTCACCACGAAGCTCTAGCTTTTTCTTACATTGTGGGCATCGTGCGTTTGTGACACGGGATACATTTTTACGGTGGCCACACTCTCGATCTTGGCATACAAGCATCTTGCCCTTTTTACCATTAACCTCAAGCATTGGCTTACCACAATCGGGACAGGACTTTGTTGAAATATTGTCGTGCTTATATTTTTTAGCACTACCTTTTATTTCAGCTACAATCTCTTTTGTATGCTCTTTCATTTCATGAATGAACGCATCTTTTTTTAATTTCCCTTTGGCAATCAACTCAAGCTTTTGTTCCCACTCCGCTGTCGTAGCAGGAGAACGCAATTCTTCTGGCACTAAGTCTAGGAGCTGACGACCCTTAGAGGTGATATAAATTTCTTTCCCTCCACGCTTTTCAATTAAAAAAGAGTTGAAAAGCTTGTCAATTATATCTGCGCGTGTAGCAACCGTTCCTAGCCCACCTGTAGATTTTAACGTATCCGCTAGCTTCTTATCATGGGTGTCCATATACTTCGTAGGATTTTCCATTGCTGATAATAATGTTGCCTCTGTAAAGCGTGCAGGTGGTTTTGTTTGACCTGATGTTTGGGCAATTAGCTTTGTTTTTAATACCTGTCCTTGCGCTAAACGAGGAAGCAGCTGCTCCTTTACATCATCAGTGGATTCATCATCATCAAATCGATTTTGATAAACCTCTTTCCAACCAGCATTTATTACTGTTTTTCCTCTAGCTATAAATTTTTCATTACCGATTTGGGCTTGTACCGTTAACTGCTCATATTCATGTGCTGGGAATAAAACAGCTAAGAATCTCTTTACTACTAAATCATAAATTTTACGCTCTTTATCATTGAATGCAGATAAATTTACATAGCCTTCAGTTGGAATAATGGCATGGTGATCCGAAACTTTACTATCATCTACAAACGATTTATTCGCTTTAATTGGCTTTGTTAAAATTTTATTAGTTAATGAACGATATTCACCAATGCCACATGCTTTGAGACGCTCTGGCAATGTGCCTACAAGATCAGATGATAAATAACGTGAATCTGTACGAGGATATGTCAGTACCTTATGAGATTCATAGAGCTTTTGCATAATATTTAATGTTTCTTTTGCCGAATAGCCAAATAATTTATTGGCATCACGCTGTAATTCTGTTAAATCATAAAGACCTGGGGCATATGATTTTTTAGGCTTGCGGTCAAGTGCAACAATCTTTGCATCCTGGCTGCCTAATGCTTTGACAATAACGTCCGTTTTTTCTTTAGTAAAGCTACGCGAATTGCCGTTTGCATCTTGCCAAGTAAGCTTTAAGGAATCTGTTTGTGCTTCAATACCATAATAGGTTTGTGGTTTGAAGTTTTTAATTTCATCTTCACGTGCAGCAATAATTGCCACTGTTGGAGTTTGTACGCGACCACAGTTCAACTGTGCATTGAATCTTGTAGTTAATGCACGAGTTGCATTTAAACCAATGTACCAATCAGCTTCCGAACGGGCAACAGCAGCAGCGTATAAATTATCATAGTTGTTACCCGGCTTTAAATTGGCAAATCCCTCTTTGATAGCTTTATCTGTGACAGATGAAATCCATAGTCGTTTCATTGGTTTTTTCACATTTGCTTTTGCAATAATCCAGCGGGCTACTAATTCACCTTCACGTCCAGCATCTGTTGCAATAATAATTTCTTTTACATCATTACGATTTAATTGTGACTTTACAGCATTATATTGCTTTCCTGATTGCTTAATAACTGTTAAGCGAAGACGTTCTGGCAGCATTGGTAAGTCTTCCAAATTCCATGTTTTATATTTCACATCGTAGCTTTCAGGGTCTGCTAGTGTTACTAAATGTCCAAGTGCCCAAGTTACAATATATTTATCTCCCTCTAAAAATCCGTTTCCTTTTTTATGACACTTCAATACATTTGCTATATCGCGGGCTACTGAAGGTTTTTCTGCTAGTACTAAACTTTTAGCCAAATTGTAAACATCCTTTCGTCAATCATTGTGTTTAATATAGCACAAGAGCTTTATATTTTGTGATTTAAGAACACATTCAGGCATATGAATGTGTTCATCAAAAAATATTGCATACTCTAACTCTTCAAACATATGTTGAATTGACAGAATATTCTTTAATTCAAAAAAGGAGATGGTTAGATGGAAGCACGAAATTTTAGACCTCGAAATGTCATTTTTATGACTGTTGTTGTTTTTATTGCCGTGTTAATTGGTCATGGTATTTATATTCATTTTATTGATGTTCCTTTCCCTTAAGTTCATTATTTTTTTAATTGCTTAAGCAAGTACTTTTGATTGTCGAGTATACGAGGGTCATTCGGTTTGAATTGACGGGCTAACTCATTATGTTGATGTGCATTTTCATAAAGATGCAAGCGATTGTACAACAGGCTTAGCTGTAAATGAGGAAGCCATGTAGAAAAAGCAGGCTTATGAATACTAAATAACTGTTCGGAAGGCTGCTGTAAGGCTTGTGAGTACCAATAAATGGCCTCTTTATTTTTAAATTGCTCCATAAAAAATTGACCCATTCGACAGCATGTTTCTGATCTTGGTCGATCATACAGTAATGATTGCACAATAACTTGATTCGCTTGTTTGACATCATGCAGCTCCTGATAGCAATCTGCTAAACTTAAGCAAGCCTGAATTTTATCGTCAGCAGAGCCTGTTAAAGAATCTAGGAAACTATGATATTGATTAATCGCTTCTAAAAAACGCTGATGGTTTTTTAACTCATTGGCATAATGAAACGTATCTCTAGCTGAAAATGAATACCCTTCTTTCTTTAAACGTTCATAAATACGAATATTACGATGAACATCTCTTTTTAAAGGTAAATGTGTCACCGCTATATCACTATGATAAAGCTGGCCCGATACTTCTAAATATTCGTGAACAGCACCATACCATTGAAAATGACATTGCCGCTTTACTAGACGATATCTTTTTTCACGTGCCTCTACACTGCCATCAGCATCCAGCGCTATATCATAATCCATAGAAACAGCATCGACATTAGGATACAAAGAATGTTTAAGCTGCAGTAGCTTTTGTTGATGCTCACTTGTTATCACATCATCTGCATCAAGCCACAGGATATAATCTTTCGTAGCCTGCTGAAAGGAAAAGTTTCGTGCCCTCGCAAAATCATCACACCATATAAAATCATAAATACGTGAGGTATAGTTTTGGACGATATCTTTTGTACGATCAGTCGATCCCGTATCAATAATATTGATTTCATCCACTACACGCTGAACAGAATCTAGGCATCTTTCAATAATACATTCCTCGTTTTTAACAATCATACATAAACTAATCGTAAACATCTGTCCCCTCCTTTTATTTGTAGTAATATATGCAGGCTTATCAATTTATCGAGACATTTTTTCAATTTATCACCCTATTTTTTTCTTTTATCACCTTTCTCTCAAAGCAAAAAAACGAACGCTAATCACGTTCGTTTTTGCTTATAAATATTGTTCACGCCACCGTAGCTGTTCTTTTTCTGTAAGCTGTTGCTCAAGGTCCTGATCCCATTGATGCAATAGGGTGTTCCAAACACGCGCAAACAGAATATCCTGCTCTTTATCATAAAGAACAAATTCAAGACATGGAATATCATTAATTTGCTTCGCATCTGCTTGAACAATTTTTGAGATTATTTTTTGAGAGATACCAGCTTCTTCGCCATCCTCTTGCTGAAGTGCTACTATTAAAGTAGCTTCTTCAAAATGCTCCTGCTGTTCTGCCTCTTTATCCACATAGCGATATAGCTCTGGTAACTCTTCGTACTCCTCCATACGATCTACGTCAACAGCAAGAAATGCAAGATGGCATGGACTATAATATAAGGTAGCTGTCTCTAGCTCTAGCTCCTCCTCAAAAATGCCACGCTCCAGTTGCTGCTGTCCTTTAGAGGTTAGTTGATAAAAGCCTTCCTGCATGTCAATTAAATTGACTCTAGACATTAATGACACTAAATCCGCTATGAATAATGGGTCAACAAGTAATAGCTCACTTAGCTCCTGTGCACTACTAAAATTCGCTTCCCGTATGCTAGTTAATAGCATGGTCATTAAAACATCCATTGTCGAGCGACGAACAGGTTCATACGTCACTTCTACTGTTCGGATTGGAATACACCATTCATCCGTTTTAACAATTTTAATCATTCGATTTTGTTGAAGTTCACGCAATAAGCGTTGCTGTAATTTTGACAAATCTACATCACCTGTCCTTCATGATTACGCAAGCCATTATAGGATTTTACTGTATTTAAGAGATTGCTATACATTTCTCGTGTATCTTGATGCTTGGCACGTTTCGCAAACATATCAGCACTTCCAACAAGTAATAATAGCTCTCGCGCACGAGATAAGGCGACGTTTAAACGGCGATAATCTCTTGCAAAGCCAATGTCTCCTCCTTTAGGTGTATTACGGACCATACTCACTAATATGACGTCCATCTCCATCCCTTGGAACTTATCGACAGTACCTGTTCTAAATTGAAGATGAGATAACTGTAATTCCTGCTGAAGAAGACGATTTATTTTCTTAACCTGCTCACCATAGAAACTAATGACACCAACGCTTTTTTGTGCATCTTGTGGCATTCGACCAGCCTCTTTTGCTGCAATAACAGCATCATTTAAATCTATTAAAATACGTCGGATAGTTTGTATTTCCCCCTCATTGAAGCGACTCGTCCCACCCTTTACCTGCTCCTCTAGATAAGGTTTCTCAGTAGGTATATCAATCCACAACAAATGGTCATCTCGACTAACAAATTGACCTTCTAAGCAATGGTCGCGTGCAGCATCGGAATCTGGTAAACCACATTGTAAGCCATTCTCTTCCTTTGCATAAAACGGTGTGATACTATGCATAATTTTTTCATGCATACGATACTGCAATGCAAGCATTTGCTTATGAGTATGAGGCAGATTATTAAATAAACGCTCAAATAAGGATTCACGTAGCAAGTTCTTTAATTCCTGTGCACCTTCAAAGTTTGGATTTTCATCCAGCATTGTCTTTAAGGTTTCCTCTAACGTATCATCTCCAAGTAATGGTGGTAGCTGATGATGATCACCCACTAAGATAATCTTCTTCCCCTTTAGCATTGGTAATAAAAGTTCTGGTGGTGTTGCCTTGGATACTTCATCGATTATAACCACATCAAATGTAGGATAGTTTTCCATAAACTCCTTACTTGCCGAAGCTACGCATGTTGTACCAATAACATTAGCATGACGTACATATAATTTACGAATTTCATCTAAATCATATTCAGTAGCGTTTTGTAGCTTATCTCTCCATTGCTCCTGTAATTTTTTCCGAAGAGGTAGCTGCTGTTCCTTACGTTGCATTTCCTCTAAAGCTGCTTGAGATGATCTTATTGCTTCCTCTACTTCCTCATAAGTACGCTCTGGTGTTGATTGAAGGAGCTTAGTGCAAGCAGTGAGTTGCTTTTCCTTCTTTAATCCAGCAATATTTATTTCCTTTATGCCTTCGTCTATTTGTAAAAGCTGCTGTTCAACTTCTTGTAAGCTAGTTTGTGCTGTTTGAAGTACCGCCTTCTTTGGTAGGAGCTGTAAATTAGCCTGCTCAACTGCTTCTAGCTGCTGTTGCGCGGTTTGAAGGGAGGACTTTGATTGCGATATAAGTAATTTCAACTGCTCTACAGATTCCTCTGGTTCACCATCAATTTGGAATGTCTCAGCTAGCTGCTGAAGTCGTTCTGTATGCTGCAAAAATGGCTGCAATTGTCTCTGTAAACTTTGAACATCAAAGCTCGTAATGGCACATTCTTGATGAATTAAAGAGCTAATACTTTTACGCAGCAATTCAAATTCTTGATCCTTATGCTGCTGTTGCTGTTTGAGGGCAACACCTTTTTGCCAGACAAAGTCACGACGCATATACAGTCCCAGCAAATAGCTTTCAAGCAGCTCAGCTGATGGTGATTGCCCATCTTGAAAGGCTTGATTAAGCTGTGCAAAGACGCCTGTTAAATTTTGCAATGAAAACGACTGAACTGGCTGTACTCTACTTTTAGCAAGTGCGCGATCTCTAGCATCATCTGCAACTAATGACTCAAGCTTCGCAATGGCCTTTTGTAGTCGTGTATTAATCGTTGCCCATGCATTTAAATCTTTAGCATCCTCTAAATGACGAATCCTTTCTATTTGTTGTGATAGTATATAGGAGGGTCGTATTTGATAATGCTGTAAAAAACGCTGAATTAGCTCATAGGAAAGTAGAGTACCAATATATTTTTGAGCTTCCTTCATTAAATGCAATCGATTGCTTTCTTCCTCATATTTCACTTGAATATCCTTAAACTGGTAAGCTAATTGTTGCTTTTGTTCCTGTAGCTCCTTATATTGGGCAGCAGCTTCTAGTTTCTCAATCTTTTGAGTAACCTCTTTTATCATATTCTGTAGCTGCTCAGCCGATGGATTTTCAGTAAGAACCTGTTCAAGCGACTTTACAGTAAGCTCAATTTGCGCCAGTTGTTTTTCGTAATGCCCTTTTTGCGCCTCACATTCCTGCTGATCTGCTTTTGTTGCCTTTAACTCCTTTTTTAATGCTTGAATTTCCTGCTGTAAAATGGGCTCATCTATTGCAGCCTGCTCTTTTGCCGCAATCTCTTTTGTCAGTTCCTCAAGCCATGCCTTCAATTTGTCCTGTTCTTCACGAGCCTTGATTATGCTTGCCTTTAGCTCCTGTTCACGCTCTGTAAAGGCTAAAATTTCCTCTTTAACCGCTGCGAGAGTTTGCTCCCGCCAATGGAGTGCAACATTTTCCTCTATAAATTTTTTACCTTCTTCTTCAATGCTTTCTGTTCTACCATAGCGTAAAATTCGAATTTCCTGATTGGAAAGAAGGCGGCCTAGTGCATTATCAACCGCTAAATTCGATTGAGAAGCAACAAGTGTTTTTAAGCCAGCCTTGACATTTTGCTGACAAATTTCAGATATAACAGTAGTCTTTCCCGTTCCAGGAGGCCCCTGAATTACGTACAAATCTTCAACAGACAATGCCCCTAAGACAGCTCGTTGCTGATATTCATTTAAATGGTTATGAAAAGCGATATCCTCGCGTAGCTTTGCTGCTCGTACAGTTGGACGTCTTTCAAATAGGATTGTTTCTAGATGAAGATTAACCGCCTCGCCCTTTTCAAGCTTTGTAAAACCATTGCGTAATCGTCTTATTTGACTCAATGTAGCAAAATTACTAAAGCTTGCCTGCTTAGAACGTAAATGAAGCTGATTTTTACGAGCTAAATCCTGTACAAAAGGCTTTAGGTCAATTTCTACTGTTTGTTTCCCTGCATTTGTTTTTAATACTTGTCCAATTTCACCACGAACTCCTTGAATGCTAACACTTAAACCTTCAAGCTGCTTCCATTCTTTAGATTTTATATAGGGGCACACAATCGTAAGCCTTGTAAAATCTTCATTAAAATAGCTTTGTTTAAATTCTGTATGAATATCATCAATCGTTGCATCTCGTTCTTGAATTTTTAAATAGCCTTCCCAGCTCGAAATACGCTTTTTCACATATTCTGTGCGTTCCTCAGCGATTGGTAGCTCTCTAATCTTTGTATGAAGCTCAAGTGGAATGCCTGCACCATTATTGGGCTTTGTGATAAATTGTAATGCTGCTGGCAAACGTCGATTGGTATTAATCGAGCCATGCATATGGACAAAACGAATATTTGTAGCTAACAGGCCCTCCACCTTTAACACACAATCCATAATGGCTGTTTTTTTTGCTAGAATTTCGTTTAGTTTTTCATTATGCTCAGCATTAAAATAAACAGATAAAAACGTTTCGCCTATCGTTTTAGCTTTACGCTTTTCTATGTACACGGTAAAAGATTTTTGTAACGCAAAAAAGGCATGCTCATTTGCCGAGCATTCCTCTACCGCTTCCTTGGCCTTATTCGTCAAAATAAGATTACAGCGTTGCTTTTCTAGTAAAGCGATGTCCTGCATGAGCAGCCCTCCTTTCCGATTGCTAAAATCCTATTTTATCACAATGAAAAAGGATACTTAAAAAGAAAAATCCCCTGCATAGTGATTTTCTTCCACCATGCAAGGGATCAATTTCGCCTTGGCGTAATTGCGTCCGGATTTTGAATTGTGCCCGCACAATTCATTCCTTTTAAAATCCGTGACATCCGCCGGGGGCTTTATCTTCATTCAGTAGGTGTTTGGACACCCACTGAAAAGGAACCAATACCGCATTCATCTCACAACCTGTAGAGGTAGGAGTCTTCTGCTGGATGAAGATAAAGCTTTACTCTTAATGTTGGTCAATTGTTTCCTTTGGCAATGTTTTGCTCATTTCACAATACTGAACAAACACACGAGCTAGCTCACGTAAACGATTATGAACATCCTCATCTATAATATGATTGTCTGCATCAAAATGAGATGTATGAGTGTATACATAGTTAGGTGTAACAAGTGCACGGAAGTAGTCTAAAATTGGCTTTAATTGATTTTCTACTACTAAATGATGTTGATAAGTACCACCATTTGCTACGATTGACACTGGCTTATAGCGCATTGTTTTCGGATGTAAGAAATCAAAGGCATTTTTCAAAACACCTGGAATCGATGCTTGGAAAATCGGTGTAGCGATAATATATGCATCCGCTTCCTCAAACTTTTGAATCATTTCCTTCATATCATCATTTAACGGTGAACCGTCAACAATTTGATGCTTATATTGACTAAAATGCATAATTTCTAAATCGAAATTAGCATTTAATTCCTTAATATACTGCTCCACCTGCTCTAAAATAGCACCTGTTTTATGACCAAACATTGTGCCATCAACGAGTAAAATTTTCATTTTCTTTTTGCCTCCACAGTCATCTTCTACAATAATATTGTAACAAATGAATAAAAGCACGAAAAGCAGAGCAATAGCGAAAACCGCAAATTCAGTCTTTAGGCGGAACGCAAATACCCTCGATTTGTTGATGGGGCATTTTTATTCATCCTCTCTATGATGAAAATTTACTTCCCTATCTATAACAGTTTCCTCAATTTTATATTTATCCCGATTTATGATGACTTCTCGGTTTACTTTATTGCCTTCATCAATTTCAGAAGATAGTTTGTGTTTTTCCCAATTAAATAAATTTTCTCGCGAAACATCCTCTTCCTTTATTTCTGGGAAATCTAGCGTCGCTAACTCTTGAGATTGATAAATAGCTACAGGCTGTTTCTTACCATGCAGTGCAATAACAAGCATCGCCTTTGCAACTTGTGAGGCATCAATTGCCCTGGAACGTTTAAGCGGTCCCACTAATAGAGGTTTGGCCACCTTTAACACTTTCTCACCGGCTTTTTCACCCAAACGAAATTCCTCTCGCTCACCCACTAATAATGACGGGCGTATAATTGAAAGTCTCTGTAAGCCTAGCTCTATCAAATCATGCTCTAGCTTACCTTTTACACGATTATAGTAAAATGGAGAGCCCTCATTTGCCCCCATCGCTGTAATTACAAGCATATGAGGGATGCCCCGTTTTTTTGCTAATGAGGCGATAGCCAGTGGGTATTCAAAATCAACTTTTTCGAACATTTCACGAGAACCTGCTTTTTTTATCGTTGTCCCAAGACAACAATACAATTCATGTGCAAATTCTATATCCTTTTCCTCTAAAGTATCGAAATCACGGATTTTCACTTCAAGCTTTGGATGTTTAAACTCGGGCTTTCTTCGTGCAATTACTAAAACTGAAACATACTCATCATTTTCACATAATTGTTCCACAAGTGAGGTACCTGTTAAACCTGTAGCCCCTACGACAATTGCAGCACGCATTCCCATTGGATGTACCCCCTTCACATTAGTAACTCTAACAAAACAATTCTATTAAGCTTCCTACTTTATTTATCGGTAAATGAAGCGTTTTTTATCACAAACTTTTTTAGATGAGAAAGCTCTAACTAAGGCTATTAGATTGAAAGAATTCATATTCCACATAATCTAATCCTAATTTTTACACATACTTGCCCTTCACTCGCCATAATTTAAATAGACAGATGAAAGGATGGGATACATTTGCAAAACGAAACTCAAGCAACAGAACTGAAAAAGACAATTGTTTTCATTATTGAAAGCTGTATTGATAAAGGGCTGTATCCTTTTGAACGGGTTGCAACGTTAGCCAAGTTATTTACAAATGAAAAAGTTCTCATATTTGTAAAAACCCCTTCAAATGATGGGATTCAAATTTTAATGCATGAAAACCTTTCTCCAATGCTATTCGATCATTTCGATGAACTATCTAAGCAAATAAAGGAGCTACAACCAGATTTAATTGTAAGGGATGGTCGTAACTCCGAAAGCTGGCAAGTAGAGAATTTACGTCCATACTGCAAAACTATAATTCACTTTGATGATTTTGGTGATGGTGGTCAAGCCTGCGACTGTGTTTTACTAGCACTCTATCAAGAAGTAAGAGATTACTTACCATCACATTATATAGGTGGCAGCTTTGTTTATGCAGTTCCTGAAGCATATCAGAATTTCAACGATATTCCAGAAAGTAAAACGCCTGAAAACCCACCTCATATCGTTGTTGCCTTTGAGGATGGGGACGAGCATAACCTTACCTATCGCACTCTTCGACACTTAACACAGCTACAAATTCCACTACAAATTACCGTAATGATTGATGATAGCTATCGACATGCAATCGAGGATTTGCAAATGATGGTGCTCAGTCGTCGCAACACAGCTATCCTTCGTGATAAAAATGCACTCCTAAAACTACTACCAAAGGCTGACGTTATTATTTGTAATGCCAATTACACACCTTATAAAATTGCCTCGTATGGCGTTCCTTGTATTACCCTTGCACAGACAGAGGCCGAGCTTCTACATGCATTTCCTCGCGAACAGAACGGCTTTATTCATCTTGGCCTTGGCCGCAAAATGAAACAATCACAAATTCAAAATGCTGTCATGGAGTTCTTATTACATGAAGCTCGCAGTGAAAGAGCTGTCAAAAAACAACGACAGCTCAACCTAGTCAGTAACAATGAAACACTGCATTCCATGCTATTAGACTTCGCCTACGATCGACATAATATCGCTTCAACTTAGTGCTACTTTGAAGGTGAATATGATACAATATATTAGAATTTTTCACTTATGTTTATCCCCTACTTACTGGTATAGCATTTGTGATGTCAAACATGATACGTACCCGATTGATTTTAACGAATAAGCGGTGGGGGATGGGAAAAGCCTCCATCGCTTTTATACGCATTCGCAATACAAATATGTAAAAGGAGCAATCATCATGCCAACAAAAAGCGATATTGAATACCAAATTAAAGAGCTGAAAATGGACTATATAAATTTACAGGGTGACATTGAAAAGCTTGAATCCACTGGTCATAATGATCAGGTGGCAAAAGCAGAGCAACGCCTTGCGAATATGGAAGCAAAACTAGCAGAGTTAAATAAACAATTAGCAGAACTTTAAGAGATAAACAGGATAAATAGTTGGAGGAACATATATGGCAATATTAACAGTTGAAAATTTAGGTCATTCATTCGGTGACCGTACTCTCTTTAAGGATGTATCCTTTCGCTTAGTAGAAGGGGATCATATTGGACTTGTAGGAGCAAATGGTGTTGGTAAGTCTACATTAATGGGTATCATTACGGGCCAAACAATTCACGATACTGGCAAGGTAGAATGGCTACCAGGAACCCATTATGGTTATTTAGATCAGCATACTGTTCTGACGGCTGGTCGTACTATGCGCGATGCATTACGCGATGCCTTTCTTCCTTTATATAAAAAAGAAGAAGAACTAAATGACATTACAGGAAAAATGGCTGACGCAACACCGGAAGAATTAGAGGTGTTATTAGAGCAAATGGCTGAGGTACAGGATGCTCTTGACGCAGGTGATTTTTATACGCTTGATATGAAAATTGAAGAGGTTGCACGAGGCCTAGGTCTTGACGCCATCGGATTAGAGCGTGATGTGGCGGCTCTTTCTGGTGGACAACGTACAAAGGTTTTACTAGCAAAGCTTTTATTAGAAAAGCCCAAAGTTTTACTATTAGACGAGCCGACGAACTATCTGGATGAAGAGCATATTTCATGGTTGAAAATCTATTTAAAGAATTATCCCCATGCATTCTTATTAATTTCGCACGATACTGAGTTTATGAATGAAACGGTTGATGTAATTTTTCAGCTAGAATTTTCAAAATTAACTCGCTATACAGCAACCTACGAAAAATTTCTAGAGCTTGCTGAAATTAATAAACGTCAGCATATTGAGGCTTATGAAAAGCAGCAAGAGTTCATTAAAAAGCAAGAGGATTTCATTGCAAAAAATAAAGCACGCTATTCAACGACAGGTCGTGCAAAATCTCGTGCAAAACAGCTCGATCGTTTAGAACGTATTGATCGTCCTGAAACTGCAGTAAAACCTGAATTCGGCTTTAAAGAGGCACGTTCTTCAAGTCGCTATGTGGTAGAGGCTGAAAACCTAGTAATTGGCTATGACAAGGAAAAGCCATTACTTCCCCCATTGACTTTCAATATTGAGCGCGGTGAAAAAATCGCGCTTGTGGGGATGAATGGCGTAGGGAAATCTACATTGTTAAAAACAATGCTTGGTAAAATCAATCCACTTGATGGAAAGGTTGTTCGTGGGGATTACCTTTATCCTTCCTACTTTGAACAGGAGGTAAAGGCTGATAAAATTACGCCAATCGATGATGTTTGGAATGCCTTCCCTTCCATGGAGCAAGCCCAGGTGCGAGCAGCATTAGCACGCGCTGGACTAAAAACGGAGCATATTACGCGCCCACTGAACTCTTTATCCGGTGGTGAGCAAGCCAAAGTACGCTTATGTAAGCTAATGATGGAAGAAGCAAACTGGCTAGTATTTGACGAACCAACAAACCACTTAGATGTTGATGCAAAAGACGAATTAAAACGTGCCATGAAAGACTTTAAAGGGACAATCGTACTCGTTAGCCATGAGCCTGATTTTTATGAAGGTCTCGCAACTAAAGTATGGAACGTCCAAGATTGGTTTACTTCAGGACAACAAAGCTAGCTTAAAATTGGGGCAATTCCAGTGTGATGTACCTATCACTTGGGACTGCCTCTTTTATTCTATTGAGAATTGTTGAGCGGCTAACTTGAGCGGTACCTCAGCCTGCCAGAATCGATTCATTCCGCCGCCTGAGCAGTTTCTCTATTCACCTGAGCGACTTTCTCCCATACCTGAGCAAATCTTCTGCTTACCTGAGCGCTTTCTTCGGCTACCCGAGCGGTTCACTTAGCTACCTGAGCGGTTCACTTAGCTACCTGAGCGACTCCCTCCCATACCTGAGCAGTTTCTTCGGCTACCCGAGCACTTCCCCATTATCCACAACGTCTCAATACCCTAAAATTCTAAATTGATATATTTTTTATGCATAAACGCCAATATTTCATCATAATATAATCAGTGGAATAACAACTATAGCACTTCCTTTAAATCAGACTATCGTGCTATCTATTAGATTTACTTTTTACATCCTATGAACTTCATACATGAGTATTGGATAAACTTACATCATTGTAAGCTGAATTTACGAAACTTTTCGTTCTTTTCTGCGTATACTTTAATATAGTTGAAAAAAATAGCATTTTTCTATGAAGTTTTTTTTAATTAACTATTGATTTATATATAGCTTACTAGTAAGATATATGTATAACCTATTTAACTTACTAATAAGATATTTATAAAATATAATCTAAAAAAGAAAGCGAGGAATGAAGAATGACAGTTACAATTTACTCACAAGCGAGCTGTTCTTCATCCAGAAAAGCACTTAAATGGTTAAAAGATCACAATATTGAATATAAAGAAAAACGTATCACTTCACATCCACTGACACTTGCAGAGTTCAAAGAAATTTTAAGTATGACAGAAGATGGAACAGACGAAATTATTGCAACAAATTCAAATGATTTTAAAAATTTAAATATTGATATTGATCAACTTTCAATTCAAGAGCTATTTGCTATTATCCAAGCTCATCCAAGAATGCTGCGTAGCCCAATCATAATTGATGAAAAACGTATTCAAGTTGGGTACAATGAAATGGACATCCGCCGTTTTATTCCACGTAAAGTACGTGCTTACGAATTAAATGCGATGACAAGATTAGCACAAGAAAGTTAAAACAGTTTTGGAGATGACCTATATGGATCAAGAAAAACAGAAAGCCATTACCTCGTTGTTTGAAGTTGTATTTTCCATTGAGCGTAAGTGGGCGAACGAGTGGAATAATCATAATGTACTCGGCTTTTCAAAATCCCATATTTTAATTTTAGACTATTTATCGCAGGAGGGTCCAAAACGCCCTTCTGCCATTGCTGATCGCTTAAAAGTGACAACAGGTGGTGTCACTGTTTTAACAAGTAAGCTAATAAATGCTGGCTTTATTGAAAAAACACAGCACGCTACAGATAGACGAGCCTCACAATTAGTGATTACTACAGAAGGCGAAAATATTTTAAAGGAATCCCGCCAACAAGTAAGTGAAATTATCAACAATATGTTCGGTATGCTCTCAGCTGAGGAGGTTCAAACGCTACGTGATATTTTTGCTAAATGCTTACTTGAGTTTGATCCAAATCGACAGGAATGACCTTTATCAAGTTTATGAAATATAAAAAGGATGCATCGCAAAATCATTTTTGCAATGCATCCCTTTTTGATTTAGCCGTTCGAATACTTCCGTCTAAGTAATTGCGCTTTGCGGCCAATTCATACTATTATGCTGGCAGCACAGCTTCTACAATTGATACATCAGACATTAGCATTTCTTTTAAACGAGCTTTAGCACGGAATAAACGAGATTTTACAGTTCCAATGGAAACTTTCATAATCGTAGAGATTTCAGCAAGTGAATATTGGTCTATGTAGAAATACCATAACGTTTTTCGATAGATTGCATCTAATTGCTCCATTTTATCCTGTACTAATTTTGTAACGATATCTTTTTCAATTTTTTCTTCAGTTGAAATATCATTGTTGGGAACCAAATCTAAAATCGGAACGTCTAATGTTTCAGGTTGGTTCATCATATATTTACTACGTCGTACTTTTTTGCGGTAGCGATCTCTAAATGTATTCATCGTAATTGTTGTCAGCCAAGCTTTAATATGTTCCACTTCGGCCACGCTATCCTCATAGCGAACAACCTTTACCCAAACTTCTTGCATTAAATCTTCAGCTTCTACATTATTGCGAGTAAGTTTTAAACATAAATGGTATATGTAACGATTAAATTCCTCATATACGCCTTCTAATTTTTCATTCATTGTGTATTCCTCCGCTTCTTGTTCTTGCTTCTATACACATTCTCGCAAAATAATGTATTACACTCTATCGTATTGGCTTTCAATTTCATTACAATCATGTAAGCTTAGATACTATCACTTGTAATATTCGTAAAAATTGTTTTACTACTATATTTCTTATCCCTAAATAAACGTTTTATCATGCCATTCTTCCCTATTTTTTACTTTAGTTTCAATAGTATTCGTGTAAATCCGTATTTTTATTTTTCAGTTATTTTATTGTATTAGCCCGTGTGTAGTTTCATTTATGTTTGGTGCCTCTTTAAAAAAGAGGAACTTTTTTATGCTTTGTCTTGTTTTTGTTACCTTTAATATAAGATCCTTCCCTTCTAACAGCTAAGCTAGGGGATAAGCCGAAAAGAACATCATTTTATGAACCTCTAACTAATTTAACAGACCCAAGCGAAAAAAAGAGGCTACAACCTGCGTACGGTTCTTATGAAGTATCAGTTTCTCCGATTACATTATGATATACTGTTTTATTATTAATGTGTAACGGAGGGAAAATGAATAATGAAGGAAGATACAACTCGCGATTTGATTATCCAAACCTCACTTAAATTGTTTAATAAACAAGGCTACAATCTAACTTCTATACAAGATATTATGAATGCAACTGGATTACCAAAGGGAGCTATATATAGACGTTTTGAAAACAAAAATGAAATTGCTATTGCTTCTTTTAATCATTCTATGGAAATTATATGGGAGCATTATTTTAAAGCAACGCAATTTAAAGCTTCGGCGACAGATAAATTAATAGCTATGTTTGAAATTTATCAAGACGCTGTTTATAATCCCCCGGTAGATGGTGGATGTCCCCTTCTTAATACGGCTATTGAAAGTGATGATGGCTTCCAAGAACTTCATGAGTTGGCTGCAAAAGCCCATAACCAAACATTACTTTTTATACAATCTATTATTGAGGAAGGAATTAGCTCACAGGAATTTTGCCAAGATATAGATTCCTATTCTTTAGCCTCTTTTTTATTTTCTACTTTAGAGGGTGCTATAATGGCAAGTCGTTTATCTTTAAATAATGAACATATGCTTCATAGTATCCGACAAATAAAAATCCTTCTACAATACTACTCAATTAAGAATCAAGAGGTCTAAAACTCAATTCCTTTTGGTTTTTTTTATTCTTCACGGAAATGTAACAATTATTAGATTGATAATATTAGTAAGAACATATAAGATTAATTCAGACCGGACGGTCCGGTCTGAATTAATCTTTGAGGAGAGATAAATGATGGAAGTTACAATTATGCTATACGATGGAATTACAGCATTAGATGCCATTGGACCTTATGAGGTATTTGCGGGTACACAGCAATGTAATGTGAAATTTGTTGCTAAAGAAAAAGGAATTATAAAGCTTGACTCTAAAATGGGCTATTTACATGCAGATTATAGTTTTTCGGAAATTACATCTGCTGATATTCTTGTCGTTCCTGGCTGTAGCCCCCCTAACTACAAAAATCCAATGAATGACGAAGAAACATTAAACTGGATTCGTAAAATGCACGAGACTTCTAAATGGACTACATCTGTATGTAATGGTTCTCTGATTTTAGGTGCAGCTGGGTTATTAAATGATGTTGAGGCAACTAGTCATTGGGGCTCTTTTGACATCCTTCTATCGCTTGGTGCAATTCCAACAGAAGAAAGAGTTGTTCGTCAGGGCAAAATAGTAACTGCAGCAGGAATCTCTTCAGGTATTGATATGGCTCTTCAATTAGTTGCCTGGGAATTTGGAGAGGATCTTAGTAAAGGGGTTCAATTAATTTTGGAATATGATCCCCAGCCACCGTTTGACACAGGATCAATAAAAAAAGCCCCAGCACCTTTAATTGAAAATATTAAAATGCTTCTTCAAGAGCTTTCTGAGAAAGAGCCTAATATGTAAAATTTTAAGTGTGAAGTTTACTTTAAAACATTTATATGTGTTACGAATCCAGTATATCTTTCATAAATAAATGCTTAGATTGCAAAGCAAAGTACAAGATTTAAGAATAATCCATTTTGAAAATCAAAGTGGATTATTCTCTAGTAGCTTTAAGTTATGGTTTTATACACCTTATTTCCCAAAATTGTGCACAGTGATTATGTTTTTCTCACATTTAATTAAAATATAAATTAATGAAGGAGGTATGCTCTACTACTCCCTTTCTGTTAACTCATTTGTGACAACTATGAACCTTCACCAAAGTCTAGGGTACTCCCTGTTTCTACCAAGGTCTTTGTATTACTTAAAATCATCCACCAAGCCTTGTCACTGTTCTCATAAGTGGAATCGCCTTCTTTCCATTGGTCATGAATAAGTGTCAATTTCGTGCATGATCCACTAGGTTCTAAAATATAAGTAATTCTTGACTCAAATGAATTATTATCTTTTACATAGGACTTTCCAGGATAATGAGTAAATCGAAGTAGCTGACTTGGTTTATATTCTAATACTTTTCCGTAAACATGCACCGTTTCATCCCCATCTACTCCAGGACCAACATACTCCAAGAGATCACCCACTTGAAACGTAGATTTAATGACGGACCCATAATAAATTTGTTTTGTACCCTCAGGAGAGATAAGTGCTTTCCATACTTCCTCTGGTGTACCTGCAATATAAAATTGATATTTCAAATCCTTCATAATTTATATGCCTCCTAAAAAATTAGTTCTGAACATGTACATTATAAAAAGCTTTACTGACAAGTACGGTCAGTAAAGTGAAGTATTTTGATAATGATTGAATAATTCAAAGCTGATGGTTGCCAATTTTTCTTGTAATAAAGTTGGCTCTAGTATGGTAATAGATTTACCAAAGGAGAGAAGGAAGTGAGGTACAAAGCTATGAATAGACTCTTTATCAACCTTAAAAAGAGCTTGGTCGTTTTTCCGTTCTATCAAACCATGATTAAATAACCAATGCTGGCATAAATCATCAAGCGCATGTACATTCCCTTTGATACGTATAGAAATAAGTTTTTCTTGTTGGTTTGAATCAGGTAAAAGGCCTTTTAAAAAGAAAGAACGTGCTGAAAATTCCAAAGGCCGGTCAAATTTTTTATCTGTTCTGGATAATGATTGAATACGGTCGATTCGAAAACTTCGAATTTCTTCACGTAGATGGCAGTAAGCAACCGTATACCACTTCCCTTTCCAATAAATAAGACCATAAGGATCAATGTGGCGTGATTGTGGTTCAATTCCCCTATCCTTGTGATAAACAATAACTAATCGATAACTCTCTGCAACAGCGATTTCTAATTCTTGAAGAATTAATTTTAAAGCCGATTCAATAGTAGGATGGATGACTTCAAATCCCCTTAAATGGCGATTGATATGATTTAATTGTTCCTCGTTTGTATACATTTTTAACTTAGAAATGGCTTCATCTAACGTTTCACTAAAGGGATACCCTGCATCTATTGCAAATTTTGCAGCATGAGCAAGCGCCTTCTGCTCATCCAAGTTAAAAAATAAAGGTGCCTTTGTAAACTCATTCAATAAGCTGTACCCACCATTATGTCCTGCATCTGCAATGATTGGTACTCCACTTGCGCACAATGCATCAATATAACGATACACCGTACGAATACTGATTTCTAATTCCTCTGCTAGCTCCTTAGCAGTTAATTGTTTCCTTGTTTTGAGGAGCCATAATATAGAAAGCATATTAACCATTTTAGACATGTAAAGTGACCCCTTTCTGAGTTTTCGATAGGCGTAAAAAAATTAAATTGTTAGTGAAACCAATGTTAATAATTTACAGCTTGCTCTAATGAACATTCTACTTTATTATAAAATATCCCACTTCAGCCTTTAAATAAAGCTTGATAAAAACGAGTACCTCATAAACATTCAAATTTTAAAATAGGTTGAGCTCTTCTGCACAACGAGGGATTAATCTCCATTCCGACTGTGTGCTTTCTTGAGGACGTCTTCAATTGTAAATGATATTGCCAAAACCTGATGTGCCTCCCACTTTATCACGTTTTACTAATCCAATATTATCATTCCTGTAAGAAAATTATGCTATACTATTATTTTCAGGTTGTAAAGTGATACATGAAACAAGCTATAATACCTTATGTATCAAGGTTTAAGTGTCTTTTAAAGTTCATTTATCAAAACTGCTTGGGGAACGTAAAATGAAAATTTCTGATCTTGTAAATGCTACTGGCTTACATAGAAATGGATTAAGCAAGCTTTACAACGAAAATACTGATGGTATTAAATTCGAGACTTTAGAAAAAATTTGTAAAGCATTGAATTGCGAAATAGCTGATTTGTTAGAAATCATATTGGCCATAATAAAAAGCAACCACATTTCTGCAGCTGCTTGATATATATATTAATTATTTTGAGCATGTTTTAAAAGATTAAAAGAAAAAATGCTTAAGATTCGAATTTTACTATTATTGCCACCCATCACGGAGTGGTCTTTTTATGACTTTACAACTTTTTAAAATGCATTGAAATCTTTCCACACCAGGATACTTTTCGCCCAAACTTGTAATCTTAAATCCATAATTTTTATAAAAATTCACAGCGTCTTTATCAGTTTCAGCAAACATAAAGGATAAAGAATATTTTTCCCAAATAAAGCTAATCATTTTACTCCCAATACTTACTCCTCTATGAGTTTGAGATACTGCAATATGTTTTATTTCACACCGGTTTGGACTTAAAAATTCTATTCCAATACAGCCAACAATCTCATCTTCAAGGTCATATCCATATAATTCTCTTATTGGAGAATTCATATATAATTCATATTCTTTCTCGACATTCTTTTCTGAGGTCGCAAAGGATAAAAGTTCTCTTACATTAGGTTCAATAGATATCGATTTAATTTCTTTCATAAAATACGTCCTTTCTTTCATTAAACTCTCAGGAATTTTAATAATACCTCATACCACTTTCATTTGGATAACTATCTCCATTTACCATTCCAGCAAATTTTCTAACGATAGTTTTCATCATGCACTATTGATTGTGGAAGGCTATCACGTTCCTATAGCCAGTTATAAAAAGGCACTGGACTCCACCAGATAAATAAAACTCCATTGAGTTAATAGCCCTCCTCACTTACTTTCTTCCACATAGCATACGATGAAAAGAGGGAAAATTGTGCGCATAAATAATGAAAGTTGTAATTGTTTATCACCACAAATAGAATGCGAAAATTTTGGACCTTTTGTGGCAAAAAATATTAACTGTATAAACTTTAATGAAAGTGGCGAAGAAAACGACAGCGGTTCAATAATCCCTTTTTCCTCGGGAATTTCAACTTCTGTAGTTACTATAGGACCTGACTTTGGATTAACGTCTAGTCTTATAGGATTCGGTACTGCTATTAATGGTGTGCCTATCTTAAACAATACTATAAATTTATCTGGACTTTTAAGCGAAGCCTTCTCAGTTCCACGCAATGGTAATATTACTGCTATTTCCGCAGCATTTAATTACTTTTTAGATCTTAACCGAGGAGGCCTTACTACTATAACAGCTCAAATCTATCGTGCGCCTGTAGGAAGTAACATCTTCACTGCTACAAATGTACGTGTTGATTTAGCTCCACCTGTCGCTGGTGTTCCAGCAGGAATAACTTTTGGTTCAGCAAATGTTGAGCCTGTACCAGTATCGGTTGGGGATCGTTTATTAATGGTGTTTTACATTTCATCAATAATAAATCCTCCTGCATTAAATTTCTCAGTTGAAGGTACTGCAAGTGCGGGTATTAATATTGTATAAAGAATTCCCTCTACTATTAATACAATAAATAGGTGTATGATTTAAAAAAGGTTAAATTGCGTCATGCGCTTATTTATTGTTTATGAATATTCCTTTCCTCTAACCAATTATAGAAAGGCACTGGACGTTCCCTGTGCTCTTTGCCATCCACAGATGATGATTTATTCGACTTCATATTAGAACGCTCTACAATCTTACTATACGCTCCTACAAATACGGCTCTTTTGATATTTCTAGCAAACTTCAATCTTATTTATGTTGGAGATAATCCAAAATATATAATGAGGATAATTAAATGAACAGACTAGAACAAACAACTCAAGAATTACTGGAAGCTGGTTATACAATTGAGAAAATTAAAGCAGCCTTTGAGGAAGTAATTGAGCAAGCTAAACAGTCCAATACAGATCGTGAGACAGATAACTTATATTAGTTGTCTGTTTTTTGTATGTACAAATAAAAAAATGACTAGGCACTCATTGGTGTTAATGTAATTCCCCTATTTGCCTATACAGTAATTATTTCAATGGCATATGTTATGACTACATGACAAAGAAAGGTGGAATTTTATGGATCCACGTTTAGCACAATTACTTCAAAAGGTAAGTTTATATGGAACTTTAGCAAATTACTATGAACATATTGATCCTGAAAAGCATATGTACTTTTACGAAAAGCATTTTAAGTATGAAACCCAATTAGTTCAACTTTATTGGCAACTTCATAGAGAAAATCCTTATATTTACTAATCTAAAAGACCAGGCACTCATCATCCAAGTGAGTCCTGGTCATTTGTCATTTTTAGTTTAAATAAGGACTTCTACAACTGTAATTTCATACTTACTGTTCTTAAACTAAATCCCATTTTTTCATATAGTTTAATAGCATTATTCCCTACGTAAGCACTAAGTCTGACTTCTGAATATCCTGCCTGTCTCAATTGTTCAATGGCAACATTCATTAATTCTTTGGAAATACCTCTACCTCTAAATGACTCTTTTACGAATAGCTCATAGATAAACCCGTTTAATTGTTCCGTAAATTGGTCTTTATTTTCCCCAATCAGGATCCATCCCATTAATTCATTATTCTCTGTTGCTATCAAATAATAGCACCCTTTTTTTAGAAGAGGTTCTATAAGGTTTAAAACTTTTTCATTACTTGCGCTTACTCCACCCAGTGTACCATCAAATAAAGCTTGTGGTGAAAGAGCTATAATTTCTTCTAGTTCTGTGTTGCTAGGTTTTCTAATTTCCATATATAATACCTCCCAATTCACTTACAAATATTATATATCAAATTCCAGTAATAGAAAAAACACCTATCAAAGTAAGTGTTTTGATAATGCCTATTTATTGCCATCTATCATGGAGTGGTCTTATCGGTATTAACGATGGAATCATTAAACTTCTACATCTAAGTCCACAGCAAAAATAATTAAACGCCTACCATTATCAAGGAATTTCACATTCACCCTTAGTCCGTTGCTCCAACAAGTCCTATTTATGGTCCTATTTTTCCTTTCAATAAAATTTTAGATCGAACTGGACTGCCAAAAACAACAATACATGGTTTACGTCATACACATTGCACCATCTTGTTAAATCGTGGACTCAATGTGAAGGTTATTACTGAACGATTAGGCAATACACCCAAAATGATAATGGATGTATACGGCCATGTTCTAAAGGAATTAGAAGCTGAATCTGTATCATTCTTTAGTCAAACTTTACAGGCTAGTGGGGCTAAAATCGGGACTAATCATTAAAGTATATGGCGGAAACCATTGCTATAACAAGATTCCCCAGCCACATTATGCTATACTATTTCTATTATCGAAATAATTAGAAAGAGGGATGTTAGATGACAAATTTACAGCAACTAGATGCTTACTTCGCAGAACATCGTGAGGAGCATTTGAATGAATTAAAGGAATTTTTACGTATTCCTAGTATTAGCTCTTTATCTGAGCATAAAGGTGATATTCAAAATGCCGCACAATGGCTGGCTAATGCGTTTGACAAGCTAAATCTAGAAAATATCTCCATCACTCAAACTGCTGGACACCCTGTTGTTTATGCTGATTGGCTTCATGCTGAAGGCAAACCGACTATTCTGTTTTATGGTCATTATGATGTACAGCCTGTTGATCCATTAAATTTATGGGATAGTAACCCTTTCGACCCTACAATTCGAGACAATAAGCTATTTGCTCGTGGTGCCAGTGATGATAAAGGGCAAGTGTTTATGCATCTAAAAATGATTGAAGCATTATTTGCGACTACAGGGACTTTACCCGTCAATGTTAAATTTATTTATGAGGGCGAAGAAGAAATCGGAAGTCCTAATCTACCTGCCTTTGTAGAAGAGCATAAAGAAAAATTAGCAGCAGACTTAATTTTAATTTCTGATACTGGACTTTATGGTCCTGGTAAGCCTGCAGTATGCTATGGTTTACGTGGTTTAACAGGTATTCAAATTAACGTTCGTGGAGCTAAAGGTGATTTGCATTCTGGTCTTTATGGTGGAGGCGTACAAAATGCTATCCATGCATTAGCAGAAATTTTGGCATCCTTCCGTGATGAGCATGGCACCATTCAAGTTGAAGGCTTCTACGATAAAGTATTACCATTAACTGAAGAAGAACGTGAAGCATATCGTGCGCTTGGTTTCGATGAGGAGTCAGTGAAGGATGAGGTTGGCGTCAAGGAATTATTCGGTGAGGCTGGTTATTCCTATTTAGAGCGTACTTGGGCACGTCCGACATTAGAGGTAAATGGTGTATTTGGTGGGTTCTCTGGCGAAGGCATTAAAACAGTCCTTCCTGCTGAGGCTGGCGCTAAAATCACATGCCGTCTTGTGCCAAATCAAGAACCCGAAGAAATTGTAGCACTGTTAAAGGCGCATGTTGAAAAACATAAGCCAACTGGTGTTGAAGTGGCAATCTCTGAATTCGATAAAGGGCGTCCATTCTTAACACCATTTGACCACCCATTCATCCAAGCTGCTGGTCGATCATATGAAAAAGTTTATAATGTCCCAACTGCCTATACGCGTGGCGGTGGATCAATCCCTATCGTGGCTGCCTTTGATGAAATTTTAGAATTACCAGTCGTATTAATGGGCTTTGGTTTGTCTAGTGAAAACTTCCATGCACCAAATGAACATTTCCATTTAGAAAACTTCGATAAAGGACTGCGCGTTTTAAGCGATTATTTATTTGAAGTGGCTGCATTACAAAAATAACTTTAAGAAAATCAAAATCCCCTCATCACTATAAGCGAGGGGATTTTATGATTTTATTGGCCAAAAATCGTCACAATATCTTGTGATTTTTTTCGTTCTTTTCCTTTTGGAACTTCATCAAAATAGCCAACTTGCAGCATTGCAATGACACGTTCACCAGGCTGCACTTTTAAAGCCTCACGGAATTTTGGTTGATCTAAGAAAGCAGGTGTTTTCCAGCAAGAACCAATCCCTCTATCCCATGCTAGCAATTGAATATTTTGAATAAAGATACTCGCTGCAGCGTAATCTTCTAAACGCTCTTTTTGACGAGCATCCTCTGGAACGATGATAAAAGCATAGCCACCTGCTAATGTGAATTTTGTCATTTGCTTTGTTAAGTCCTCATTAGAAAGCTCTTGCCATTTGGGTACCGTTAAATCACGCAATAAATCGTGAAGCGCATATAACTCCTTACCACATGCAACAACTAAACGCCATGGCTCTCGATTCCCATGATTGGGTGCCCATACTGCATCATCAATAACCTCCAATAGGTCTTCACGATCTACTGGCTGCCCATTAAATTTTTTAATGGAACGACGCTGAATAATGGCATCCCTAACAGACAAAAATTGTTCGCTCATAGTATACTATCTCCTTCTATAACATTACATCGTATTATAATGGATCTCTTCTATCTTCCACATTATCACAAAATGATGAGCTTTAAAACAGCTATCTTTTTAAGCAAAACTATCATCAATATGGTAGAAATAATAAGCCATGCTTGGTGTATAGGCTGTAGAATCCTCATAAAGATATGATCGATTAATACTATCTGAAGTATGAGCATTCACGTAAGGAACACCATCCTGAATACTTGTCACAATAACAGAATGGTCAATTCTCCCATCCCCCTGGAAATCATAAAAAATCACATCACCAAGATCCAATTCTTCAGCGGATTGAACCCTCCTTCCCTTCAGTCCGGTTTTTGAACCTTCCAAATACCATCTCAAGGAATGTGCAACAGACCAGCTAAAGCTCCAATTGCCCTGTTGAATCCACCAGCCTCTATCCCTACTCGGTGCTCCTCGCATAGGCGCTCCACCAGCAAGTAAGCATTGGGATATATAATTCGTACAATCAACCGTAAAGTTTGGAAATGCCGGATTTCGTCTGTTCCACCATAAATTTGCGTACTGTACAGCAGCCTGCCTGTTATACATGTTCGCCACGCCTTCCCTCCTTCTGTTCATGATATGTAGACAGTGGGATTTCTATTAATTAGGTCCTTATTCGCATAATTGATGAAAGAGGTCTGATTTAACACTATCTTTTCCAATTTTAAGATAGTTTTTGCTACAATAAGGGTAACGAAGTATAGACTTTTATTTTATGACCAGAAGGGATGTTGAATGTGAAGCAGCATGCTGAAAAGGAGATTTTACAAACCACTCTTTTATGCGATAAAAAGGGTAATTTAAATCCAGCAGCCATTGGATTTGCACGAAAGCCTCTTATAAACAGCAATTTAAGTGGCCATATCATGCGCAAAAAGAAATGGAACTATTGGTGTGTCTACGGTGATGAAATATTATTCTCTGCGACTATCAGTCATCTAGACTACGCAGCGGTCTGCTTCGTCTATTTCCTTGAATATGAAACTCAGCGCTACTTTGAAAAAACGATAACGATACCATTGGGCGGAAAGCTAAAAATGCCTACTCAAGTGCTAGAATCAGTAACATTCAAAAATAGTGAAATGATGATTGATATGACCTATATCCAAAATGAAACGCATCTATCTGTTTCAATCCCAAACTTTGATGGAGACGTTTTACGTGCAAAGCTTATCATTCAGCATCCACCTACAGATGAAACCTTAAATGTAGTCATCCCTTGGAACCGTAAAACCTTTCAATTTACAGGAAAGCATCATACACTTCCTACTTCAGGTGTTGTGACAATCGGTACTCGCCGTTATACATTTTCTCCAGAGGAAAACTTTGCGGTTTTAGATTATGGTCGAGGAATTTGGCCGCGTGAGGCTACTTGGAATTGGGGAATGGCTTCACAACGAGTTCGCGGTAGACGTATTGGTCTAAATTTAGGCGGAAAATGGACCGATGGAACTGGCATGACAGAGAATGCCGTTTTCGTCGATGGTAAAATGACTAAAATTCATGAAGATTTATTGTTCCATTATGATCAAGAGGATTATATGCAACGTTGGAAAATCAAAACTAAATTTTCCGATCAAGTTTCACTAACGTTCTCCCCATTTTTCGAGCGAGTTTCTACAACAAATGCGGGACTTGTAAAATCTGAGGTACATCAAATGTTTGGCTATTACGACGGTTCGGTTTTACTAGACAACGGAGAAACACTTATCATTCGACAGATGCTCGGCTGTATCGAAGAGCATCGTGCGAAATGGTAATTTGCTAGGATTTAGAGTGCTGATATTAAAATGTATCAGCGCTCTCTCCTACATTCATGCCTTTTTCTGCCCACTTAATCCAGTCATAATCTTCTCTGGATCATCTGTAAATATTGCTCCTATACCAAGTCCCTGTAAATGCTCAGCTTGCACGACATCATTCACTGTATACACCCGTACAAGTGCTCCTTCCTGCAAAGCCTTATCAACAGATTTAAAATATGCTGCTGGTAAGCTAACATGGATTGCATTTGCTGGAATTTGAGCAGCATAGCCGTTAAAATCAACTAAAACTTCAGCAAATAAAGCTGCAGTTTCAATATAGGGTGCCATCAGTGAGATAATTTGTATCGATTCATGATTAAAGGAGGAAATGATCACTCTTTCTGTCATTTGATGTGCAGCGACTACCTTCATTACAAGAGCTTCAATCCCGTTATATGGTATCACATCTGTCTTAAGCTCAATATTAATACGATGATTTGTACCTGCAAATAGTTCAAGTATTTCACTCAAAGTTGGAATACTTTCACCTTCAAATTCCACAGAAAACCATGAACCAAAATCAAATCCGCGCAACTGCTGTAAGGTATAATCTTTAACATAGCCACAGCCATTGGATGTCCGATCAATTGTTTCATCATGAATGACCACTAGCTCGCCATCAGCTGTTACATGGACATCTAACTCGATACCTGCAATGGGAAGCCTCGATGCTGCGCGAAATGCAGCAGCCGTATTTTCAGGGTAATGTGCAGAAACGCCTCTATGTGCGAAAATATCCAAAGCTATACCCCCCTTTGATATCTTTTTATTTGATAAAATTGCCAATTATATGTTCGAACAATTTTTCTTGCCTCTAAATCTAATAGTAACATAATTAGCCTATTTCGCTTTCACTTGATGGTAAATATTATATATAGTAGTATGATAATCTACTTTGAAATTGTAAGTACTTAGGAGGTGCTAAAAATGACTGCACAACATCCAGATTTTCAGGCTGAGGTGGAATGGCTGACCTTTACTAAAAATTATATGCAACAAATTTTAAGTGAATCGCGAAGAGATTTGCAATCAGCGCAGGAAAATATCCGGAAATCAATGGCAGATCTTGATTACTTAGACTCTAGTTTGAGTTATTTAAATATCCTTGCCAACGCCCGATTTTTTGAAATGGCTCGAAACCAGAAAGAAGGCTTAGAGGCTGTTCAAAAGAAACCGTATTTTGCCAGAATCCATTTTCAAAAGACTGGTGATCCAGAGGAGTTTCTTTATATCGGCAAAACCTCATTATTCCATCGAGAGACACACGAGCCAATTATTGTAGATTGGCGTTCACCAGTTGCTAACGTCTATTACGATGGGCGACTTGGTGATATGGAGTATGATGTTCGAGGGGAAATCCATAAAGGTCACCTATTTGCCAAGCGTCAATATAAAATCGAAAATGGTGAATTGCTTGATATTCGGGATATTGATTTAACGACCAATGATGAATTACTCCAAGAAGCATTAGCTGGTAAGGCAGATGTACGTTTAACGGAAATCGTCTCAACTATTCAAAAAGAACAGAATGAAATTATTCGAGCACATCTTCGTCAGCCTATTATCGTACAGGGTGCTGCTGGTAGCGGAAAAACAACGATAGCTCTCCATCGAATCTCTTACTTCCTCTATACTATGGGCGAGCATTTTAACCCTGAACAGCTCATGATATTAGCACCAAATAAGCTATTTATCGATTATATTGGTGACGTATTGCCAGAACTTGGCGTTGATAAAATTTGCCAAACAACCTTTTCGGATTATGTCCTTGCTGCCACTAAGCTTAAGCTAAAACTTCAAAACCCTAATGAGCAGTTAGAAACGCTTGTTGCGGGTGAATCTCAGCAGTCCACTGCTTGGATATCTGAGATGAAGGGCTCACTTTATTATCGTGATGTTATAGAGCGTTATGTTCAAAAGCTGGAGCAGGGAATCGCTGAGCAATTTGAGGATGTATTCATCGAAAAATATTGTATTATGCGCGCTTCCCATCTAAAGAAGCTATTCTTATATGAATTTTCTTATATGCCTATTGAAAAACGGCTTGATCATATTAAAAAGATTTTAGCTAGCCATGTGCGCCAAAAGAAGCAAGCCGTCTTAAATATGTTGCATAAGAAATATGATGAAGCTCTTGGCAAAGCTTTGAATGGAATTCGAGATGATGACAAACGTCGTCGTGTCGTAACAAAATTTATTGATGAGCGGGATGAACGAATACCCGCCATCGAAAAAGAGGCTAAATCCACAGCAACTGTTTATATGCGTCGTTTCTCTAAACATAATATAAAAACACTATATCGCACCCTACTTACAAAACCTGAGCTTTTAGCAGAGCTTGCACCGGAGTGGCATTACCTTGAACAACAGCAGTTTTTACAGGCTCATCTAAAGGAACAATGGGTTCTTGAAGATTTAGCCGCATTGTATTATTTACAGGCTCGCTTAAAGGGTATTTCAGATGAATGGAAAATGCGGGTGGTTTTTATTGATGAAGTACAGGACTATAGTTTATTCCAGCTTGCTGCTTTAAAATCTGGACTTGAGACAGATATGTTTACAATGGTAGGTGATTTAGCCCAAGGTATTCATAGTTATCGTTCACTAACTGCCTGGGAGCCTGTCCAACAGTTATTTCCTCGTGCAAGCTTTAGGACACTTCAAAAAAGTTACCGTACAACCATTGAAATCATGGAGGTCGCAAATAAGGTTTTAGCCCAAATGGAAGAACAGCTACCCCTTGTGGAGCCTGTAGTTCGTCATGGCAATGCGCCAACCTTCATACAAGCAAATACATTCGATGCTCTGAAAATTAAATCAATTTTTGAATCAATACGAACGAAAGGACATCGATCCATTGCGTTAATTTGTAAAACGTCAATAGAGGCGCTCAAAATGCAGAAAACTTTAACTGACCATAAGATAAATGCCCAACTGCTAACAGAAAACGATTCCATTGATCAGGAATTATTACTTGTAGTGCCAAGCCATTTAGCAAAGGGTCTTGAATTTGATGCAGTCATCATCGCAGCGTTCGATACACCTTTCTATGATACAAAACTTGACAGAAAGCTACTATATGTGGCACTTACACGAGCAATGCATGAACTCTATTTAATCGGTCCAGCAAAAGAAGCGTTTCTTTTAGAAAGCTAAAATTCCCATTCGTAATAAAAAGTCGCTATTTGGGCGACTTTTTAAAATGCTCCTTTATTAATTCCGAGGTGGTAAACGGTAAAACTTCCCTCGGGCTAAATACGCTTTAATAACTTTCCACCATGAGCTAGGTGCTTCCTTTGGAGGAGACTTCTTTTTAGGCAATGCTGGCATGCGCACGAGTAACGACTCCTTTCATAGGGTTATTAATACTATATGAGGATAGTAGGTATTTATGATAAAAAAGCAGTGTTAAATTCTTTCATATAAAAAAAGTAAGGAGTTTTTTTACTTTTGCTCCTTACCATTCTTTCTAATGCTTTACATAATAATCGATTTGCTGTGCCTTCATAAAGCCAGCCTTTTCATAAACAGAAAGGGCTTTTCCATTATCAATTTCTACATCAAGCATCACAAATTTTGCTCCTATTTTACTTGCATAGTCCTTGGAAAAGGATAACATTGCTGTACCAATGCCCTGCCCTTCACAATTTGGATGTACGGCCAATGCTGTGACCCATTGAATTTCATTTTCCTGAGCAGTTGTCACTGTTCCAACAACTTCACCGTCCTTGCGGGCTAGCCATAGCTTTCTGCCATTTGTAGATGTATTAAAGGCTATTAGTTCTTCAGACTCTTCTGGTAAATCTCCAAATGCTTCACTATAAATGGCAATCAACTCTGCCTGCTCACCTGCATACGGAGTAATTTCAACATCCTTGCTTAACTTTACTGATTCTGCTCTTGTTTCTAAAGTTGCCTCTGAAAAGCTATATATAAAGCCTTTATTCTCAATAAACGTATGACCAAAGGGTGATCCATCTATTACTACAGCCAATTGCCCCTCTGCTCCACGCTCTTGAAGACCAGCCTGTAAAGCTTCCACTAAAGTGGTTCCGATTCCTTTTTGACGATACGTAGGCGTTACTACCAGGGACCATTCATATGTATGTAGTCCCATTAAGTCTACAGCACTTGCTACTCCTACTAACACATCCTTATCATCTTCATAAGCAAGGACCATAAAGCCCTTTGTTTCAAAAGATCCCGCCATCGGAACTCCCAGCGCAGTTTCATATACACGATAATCATGTACGGTTGCTTCTTCACATAATAAAGCTACTTCTTTTAATGTTTCCCCATCTAACGGAAAAGACACCGTCATCACTGAAATATTCATCGTTTACTCCGTTCTTGAATCAGACTATTGCCCTATTGTAGCAAGAAAGAAAATCAGCTTGCAACAAAATATAATAGTAACTTCTAATAATCAACTATTTTTCTATTAATATAAAGAAAATAAATGGATTTATACAATCATTAATGACTATAATAACTGAAAACTACTATAATTTATAGATATAAATTCATACTAAGCGCTCTTATTCAGTATTTCAACCCTCCTAATAATTATACCATTTATACAAATAAATTACATTTCTGAATTAGAAAATTTCTTTATTTCAATTTGATTTTTTCGCCTGATAAACGACTCTTTTTCTATTTTTCTAACTTATGTTCAACCTAAGAAAGGAGCAATCCCAAAAAGAGATCACTCCTTCCTATGAATCAATCACGGCAAGTGTAATGCGTCTGAATTTTTTCAAGTGCGCTCGAAAAGCTCTTCTCCAAAATCTGTGGCATCTGCCCAAGAGGGCCTTATCTTTATTCAGCGGACGGTTTACAAAAACATTTTTTCTTTCGCACAGCAAAAATTTGCAGAATCAAGATAAAATAGCGCTATTCTTCAAGATGATATGAAGAAGATTGTAACATTTGTGCATAAATGCCACCAGATTCAATTAACTGTTGTTGAGGACCTGCTTCCACTAATTCGCCCCTGTGCATTACGAGTACAATATCGGCATTGTGTACAGTATTTAAGCGATGAGCAATAACAAAGCTCGTGCGCCCTAGCATTAGCGTGTCTAGGGCCTCTTGAATGGCAAGCTCAGTAACAGTATCAATACTGCTTGTAGCCTCATCAAGCAATAATATCTTAGGATCGGCAATTAATGCTCGAGCTATTGAGAGCAGCTGCTTTTGTCCCTGTGAAATTTCTCGACCATCTGCTGCAAGAATAGTATCATAGCCATTTTTTAGCTTAATGATAAAGTCGTGAGCATTTGCGCGTTTTGCCGCCTCTACTATTTCTTCATCGCTTGCATCTAATCGACCATAGCGAATATTCTCTCGTACAGACGCTTCAAACAAAAATGGGTCCTGTAGCACAAAGGCCATTTGAGAACGCAATGCTTGTCGTTCTATTTGTTTGACGTTTACACCATCAAATAAAACCTCACCCTTTGTTACCTCATAAAATCTAGCAATAAGCTGTAAGATAGTTGTCTTTCCTGCACCCGTCGCTCCAACAAGAGCTACTGTTTGGCCTGGCTCTACTTTAAAATTAACATCCTTTAACGTGTAAGCTTCCTCTTCTAGTTCATATTTAAAATAGACATGTTGGAAGCTCACCTGTCCTAATAGCTTATGCTTTTGTGCTGAGGCAGTTTCTACTTCAGGCTTTTCATCCAGTAGTGCAAATACACGTTCAGCACCAGCAATTGCTGATAGAACTGTATTAAATTGATTGGCTAGATCATTTAATGGGCGAGTAAACTGACGTGCATATTCAGTAAAAATAACAATGACCCCAATTGACACGTGACCATAAAGAGCAAGTACGCCCCCAATTCCAGCTACAATTGTAAAGCTCATATTGTTTAAGAAATTCATGACCTTTGGGATATAGCCCGAATATGTCTGTGCCCAAAAGCCTGTTGTTTTTAATCGCAAGCTTTTCTCACGAAACTCCTTCATCATTCTGTCCTCTTGTGAGAATGCCTTCACAATTCGTTGACCTGAAATTGTCTCTTCAATCATACCGTTAAGCGCGCCAATAGCCACCTGCTGTTGTTTGAATAATGGAGCCGTTCTTCGTGTAATCCAGCGCATTGCCCAAAACATAATCGGTATAATGGTCATCGTTAATACAGTTAGCAAAGGGCTTAAGCTTAGCATGATAATTACAGTACCCGTTAGCGTTAAAACACTTGAAAACACTTGTATAAAGGAACTATTTAATGTTGAATTTACAGCTTCTATATCATTTGTCATCCGACTCATTAACTCTCCATGTTGTCGACGATCAAAAAATGAAATGGGCAATCTTTGAAAATGTGCAAAGACACTTGTACGCAGTCTATAAATGGTTTGCTGAGCAATACCAATCATCCAGTAATTTTGTAAAAATAACGCTACAGCTAAAAGAGCATAAATGCCGATTAACAGTATAATGCCCTTACCTAGACCTGCCAGTTCACCATGTGTTACATACATATCTATCATTTTTCCGATTATATACGGTCCAAGAAGAGCTAAAATAGAACTTACCATAACAAGTAAAAGCACAATTATTAAGAGTACACGTTGTTCATCGACAATTTTCCATAATCGCAACAATGTACTTCGCCAATCTGTGGCACGGGGTCCCTTTTTTTTCTTGACAACCTGCTGTACATCCTCTGTTGTCAAAATCGGCTCATAGCCAAAAGGTTTCTGGAAAAATGCCATTATTTTTCCACCTCCTGCTGGGAGACTGCGATTTTTTTATAGAGCTCAGAAGTTCGTAATAGCTCATTATGCGTGCCATATGCCACTACTTCCCCTGCATCGATTAATAATATTCGATCCGCTCCTTTAGCCGTACGTATTTTCTGAGTGACAACGAGCATAGTTGCTGGTTCTTCGCTCAGTGCCTCCCATAATGCCTGCTCCGTTTTTACATCAAGCGCACTTGTACTATCATCTAGCATTAATAGATGGCCTTTTCGTAATAACGCTCTTGCAATAGATAGCCTTTGTTTTTGACCACCTGAAAGATTAACGCCCTTCTGTCCAACTCTTGTTTCGTATCCCTGTGGAAAATCTTCTACAGAAGCATGTATTTGTGCTTGCATTGTTGCCTGTCGCACAGCAGCCATTTCAGCATCAGCGTCACCCCATCGAACATTATCTGCAATGTTACCTGTAAATAATAAGGATTGCTGTGGGACATAACCAATAATCTCTCTTAGCTCTTGTAAGTCCCATTGCTGAATATCCTTGCCTTCTACTAAGATTCTCCCCTCAGTGACATCATAAAAGCGAGGAATGAGCTGTAATAATGTTGATTTACCTGCACCTGTAGCACCCATTATGGCTAATTTTTCACCTGATTTAACATGAAAGCTTACATTTGCTAATACGGGAGAGTCTCCACCTGGATATTTAAAGCTAACGTTTTCAAAGGCCAGTTCGCCAAAATACCTTCCGCTAGAAGGACTTTCTACAGATGATGACTGCTCAGTGTCATTTTCAGTAGACAGAACTTCTGCCATACGCTCTGCTGAGGCCTTGGCACGAGCATAAAAAATAATAATAAACGCAAACATTGAAAATGAACCTGTCATACGCATTGTATAATTGACAATCGCCACAATATCACCAAGTGGTGTTGTACCTGAAGCAATTTGCTTTGTCCCAAACCACAAAACGGCAAGTAAGCTCATATTCATGATGAATAATAGCACAGGCATTATATACTCCATAGTACGCAAAGCTTTAACTGTATCTATTTTTAAGCGTGAAGCTACCTTATCAAAACGAGAGGCTTCATAGGTACCTCGTAAATAAGCCTTAACCAACCGAATAGCCTGTAGATTTTCCTGCAGTACACGATTTAAACGATCTATCCTCTTTTGAACAAGCCCAAAATAAGACACGCCCTTTGTCACCATAAAAATAAGAAAAATAAAGATTACGGGTGCACCAATTACTAAAAATAAAGCAAGTTTTGCATTGACAACAAAAGCCATTACAATACTACCAATAACAGCTAACGGAGCCCGAAGCATAATTCGCAGGCTCATAAAGAGCACGGTTTGAACCTGTGTCACATCATTCGTTAGTCTAGTAATTAATGAGGCTGTTGAAAATTTTTGATAGGTGGCTAATGTAAATGCTTGAATTTTTTCAAACATCGCATTTCGTAAATCATAAGAAAAGCTTTGTGCGGTATGTGATGAAAAATATGAGTTAATGACACCAGCAAAAAAGGCTACAAAGGAAAGAGCTAATAATATAGCACCCCATTGAAAAATCATCCCCTGGTTCTGAGCTCGTACTCCATCATCTATGATTTTAGCCATAATAAGTGGCTGTACTAGCTCAACAAATAACTCTAGCAGCATTAAACATAACGCTATAAATGCTGTCCATTTATAAGGCTTTACATAGGAAAAAATTTCTTTCATATTCTTCCCCCTCGTTACTTATAGGAATTTTCCGAATTTTGAATATAGTAATAAACACCTGGCTAGATAATACTTTTATGCTTTTTCTCCGGCTACTGAAAGCCATGTTACACAAACAAGCATAACAAACACACCAACTAATTGCCAAAAACCTAAAGTTGTACCAAACACAATGACTGAAATAGCCATAGCTGTTAAGGGCTCTATACTAGATAGTACGCTAGTCTCAACCGCTGTAATATATCTCATACTACTTAAAAACAGCACAAAAGCTACTGTTCCAAAGAATATGAGTGCTAGCATTAACCCGACTATCTTTATATCTGTGAAGACATGCCATAAATTTGACAGCCATACACGGCCAATTATCCCCAATGTTCCTCCTCCTATTAACATCCCCCAGCCAACAACGAGCAGAACATTCCACTCTTTCATCAGACGGGCTGGATACAAAGTGTAGAAGGCAAACGTTAGACCAACGGCTACTCCCCACAATAAGGCTTTATTACTAACCAATAAAGCGTCAAATGAAGCGTTCGTTAGTAGGAGAAAAAGACCTATAAGTGTACCAATAATCCCTAACACTTGATATTTAGGGGGCCATTTCTTTAAACTAAGGGAGACATAAGCAACAACAAAAATTGGTGCTAAAAACTGTAATAGGGTTGCTAATACTGCATTACTCGCATTAATTGCTGCCACAAAGGCAAACTGCACGCCCAACATTCCGGCGATACCAAATATAATAAGCTGTCTACTCCACAGTTTTTGCTGCCAAATACCGAAAATATCTTTTCCTGTTAACAATAAATATGTAAGCAAAAGTATACCTGCAACTGTTAAACGAATTGTTAACATAAAAGACACTGTTAGTGGTGTATGGCTAAGTAACCATTCCATTAAAGGCCCAGTTGCACCCCATAACATCGAGCCAGTAACGATAAATATTATTCCTTTTAAACGTTCCATACAATTCCTGCTTCCTATATACGTACTAAAAAATGTTATTTTTCTTCAAAACTTTTCTTGCATTTCACTAGAAAAGTCCTAATATTTTTCATCATCAAATATTTACAAATATATTCATAATGACTAATTCCCGATAATTAACTATAATATTAGTATATATTGATTACCCAAGGAGATCGAATAATCATGAGTCATATGCATAAATCATTTACGATTGATGAACATTATTTAAATTCACTTCCTTTTCCTGCAATTGTCGTGAATCAAGATGGACAAGCAATTATTTTTGGAAAACCTGCTGAACAACTATTTGGTATTTCAGCGACTGATATTAAAGGAAATACTACTCCATTCATAAACGAAAATCTACTACGTGAGTTATCATACGAGACGTTTCAGGCTATTTTACACACTGATGAAAGTACGTATATTGATAAAGTTCAAGTAGTCACATTTACAAATGAAAAGATTACTACAGCATTACTAGCTAAACCATTTATAGAGCAAGGGGAGCCTTATATTCTTCTGTTATTTATGCTGCCGGAATTAATGATTAATTCTGTGTCAAATAGCGGTACTCTTATTAATTTAAAGCAAGGGTTAGACAACTCATTTATGACCGTTACACTTGATCATGATGGTTTTATTTTAGAATGTAATGCAGAATTTCTAAAGACAAGTCAGTGGACTCCAAAGCGCGTCATTGGCAAAACGTTTTGGCAGCTATTCCCTGACAATGAGGTAAGTGAAAAGATTACAAACACTATTTGGCGTAATTTAAACAATGGTCATACGTGGCAAGGTGAGGTTGAAAAAATTACGAAAACGGGTCAATCTTATTGGGTACTTCTAACAGCTATCCCAACGTTTAGCCTAGAAACAAATGAACAACAATTTATGTTAATCGAGAAGGATATCACGAAATCAAAGACTATCCAACATCAATTGGAAAAAATCGCTTATATTGATACTGAAACAGGCCTTATGAATGCACATCGACTTGAAAAAGTCATTTCCAATATGATTGAGGATGAGAGACACTTTTCTTTTGTCTATTTAAGTATCGATAAATTTTATACATTAAAAGAGCTACATGATCAGCAAATCGATCAAAGCCTTATTGTAGAATTTACAAACCGTATAAAAATGTATTTCCAAGATAGTACAATGGCACGAATTAATGAAAATGATTTTGTTGTCATCACACCTTTAAGTGAATGGTTTATCCAAGGTTTCCTGTCCTATTTACAACAGCATCCAATTTATAGCAGCAATATTGCTGTACCAATTTCTATTAGCGGTGGTATTACAAGATTCCCAGAAGATCAAACAACATTCTCTCAACTAATGAAAGCATCTATTGCAACTATTTCTAATGTTCGTGAGGCAGGCGGCGATAAAATTGTCTCATTATCTAAAGCTACTCATAAGGCATTAAATCGAAAAGCTTTAATTGAAAAACGTTTACTTCAGGCTCTAGATCAAAAGAATTTGAAAGTATTATATCAGCCCCAAATCGATGTTTATTCTGGGAAAATCACAGCTGTAGAGGCATTAGTCCGTTGGGAGGATGAAGTAATCGGTGTTGTAGCACCGGATGAGCTTATTCCAATTGCTGAGGAAACTGGTCTCATTAACAATATTGGTTCCTTTATGCTAGAAAAAGCTTGCGAGCAGGCGTTAATTTGGAAAAAAGCTGGCCTAGACATGAAGGTATCTATAAACTCTTCTGTTCGCGAATTCCGTGATAAAAATATGGCAAAATCAATTCTAGAAAAGCTAACTAAAACGGGCTGCCCTGCCAGTCTCATTCAAATTGAAATTACAGAAAAGTTTGCCCTAGAGGCAGAGGCTGCTAGCTTCATTACTCAGCAAATGCGTAAGCTAGAGAACGAGGGAATTTCCTTTATTCTAGATGACTTCGGTACTGGGTATGGCTCATTCAGATACATGCAAATTTTACCGATAGATACATTAAAAATTGATAAAACATTTACAAGCTCCTTACTAAAATCTGAGAAGACACAAAAGCTAATGCATGGCATGGTGCAGCTTGGAAAATCAATGGAACTTAAGGTTGTAGCAGAGGGTGTTGAAACCGCAGAGCAAGCAGACCTATTAATTACTTATGGCTGTGACGCTATACAAGGCTATTATATTAGTAAGCCTGCTACTCCAGAGGAAATTGAAGCATTGCTTGTAAAATAGAAAAATAAAAGGGGCTCCGTTGTTTAAAACGTAGCCTCCTTTTATTTTATTTTTTATAGACTTTTTGTAATTTTGCTTTACTTGAACGAATCGACCGGAATATTAATTGCATAAATACCTCTGCAAAAACAAGACCCATAACGATAGCTCCTGTAATTAAAAATGCTTTTAACCCATACTGTAGACCTTGTAAGTAATCATCCTCTACAACGTTCCTCATGGCATTATAGGCCATACCACCTGGCACTAATGGGATAATCCCACCTACTATAAAAATAATCATCGGCATTTTAAAGCGCCGCGCATATAAATGAGCAACTATCGCAATGACAAATGATCCAAAGAAAGAAGCATTGACGACATCCATTCCTTTTTTTGTTAAAAGATAATAGATGATCCAGCCAATAACTCCAACAAGACCGCAATGAAGTAGTGTTTTTCTAGGTACATTAAAAATAACAGCAATCCCAGCAGTGGCAAAGAAACTAACAACTAATTGAATGATAATATCCATCATATGCTATTGTGCGCCTCCTAAAATGCTAGAGTGACAGCAATTGCTGCACCAATGGCAAAGGCTGTTAGAAAGGCCTCTGCCCCCTTTGCCATCCCTGACATAAAATGACCTGCCATTAAATCACGCACTGCATTTGTAATCAATATACCTGGTACAAGAGGCATGACAGAGCTAATGATAATTTTATCAAGCTCTGTTCCGAAGCTATACTTGACTGCAAAGAAGGCAACAAATCCGATAACGAGTGATGCTGTAAATTCTGAGAAAAACTTTACTTTGGTTAAATTATTTATCATAACAAGCACTAGAAAGCCTAGCCCTCCCGCTAAACAAGCAATCGGGAAATCAGCCCATCCACCCTTAAACATAATAAGAAAACACCCACTTGCAAGAGCTGCTGCTATGACTTGTAAATAGGTTGGTAAAAAATAATTTGTTTTTTGTATCGACTTTAGCTCGTCATAAGCCTCTTCTAATGTTATCATGTGAGATGTGAGTCTCCGAGATACTGAATTTACCAAGGCTATTTTTTGTAAATCTGTAATCCTATTGGAAATTGATGTAATTCTCGTTGGCTGTGTCTTGCCTAACGAAAAAATGATCCCAGTTGGTGTGGCATAACACTGCGCATCAAGCATATTTTGAGAATGTGCCATGCGTAGCATCGTATCCTCCACACGGTATGTTTCTGCACCACTTTCAATCATAATACGCCCTGCAAGCAATAAGCAGTCAATCGTAAATTCATTATCCGCTTCATGTAAAACCATTACAGCTATCTGCCTCCTTCAAAAGGTTCCTTGCCAATAGTATCGAACTGCCCAAAAAAACTCAACTGAAATTTCAATTATTAATTCTATACTTTGGCTGTAATATGCTGATTAAAGCAAATTGATTTTATATGAAAATAAATTGCCCATAAATTGATAGCAAAACTTCGTAGATTCGTATAACTTTTTCAATGGCTAACACGTCTGATTGTATAGAAAAATAATTTAGGAAAGGAGCGTATCCATAAAAATGCCGGAACGCAGAAGAAGACGCGGCCCGATGATTGATTTTCTATTAATCGGCCTCATTATTACATTAACAACTATTATTTTAGTTATTATCCTATCGAAGGATGACTTTAAGTTTCAAAAAATTAGTGCCTCAAAAGAGACAGAATCAGTACCTAGTAATTTATCCACAGAAAGCTCTGCGTTTCCAGGTATACGTATTGTAACAGACGTTTCTAATGATAAACAAACACCTTTTGCTATTCATTATCCACAGACTGACAATAAAGCATTTAATGAAGCCGTTTTACAGTACATATCGGATTCAAAAGAAACCTATTTGTCATCAATGAAAAAAAATAAAAACAAAGAGGCTATGGGCGAGCTTAACATTAGTTTAGAAACATTCCCGTACCGTGAGCACTATTATTCCTTTGTACTAACAAAAATGGTGTACTTAGGTGGGGCAAATCATGAGGTATCAACCAAGACATTTTTCATCAATAACGAAACAGGCAAACAAATTACCATTAAAACATTACTGCAAGGCGATGAAAACAACTTAGCTACATTGGCAGCTCAAGTACGTAAAGATTTACAGCAAAATCTTCAATTAAAGGATGATCTCTTTACAGATGAGCTTGAAAAAGCAACAGAGCCTAAATGGTCTAACTTCAATCGCTTCTCCATTGTAGAGGATTCGTTACAATTCTATTTCGATGAGTACGAGATTGCTAGTGGAGCAGCAGGTGCACCAATAGTGAAGCTTCCTCTTTCGCTAATTAACCCGTTGTTAGCCTCTGATTTTCAAATTGCTATGGAGACTATAAAACCTACGAAGCCAACTAACACAGGTGATTCCAATACGAAACGTATCGCCTTAACTTTTGACGATGGTCCACATCCAAAGGTAACTGAACAAATATTAGATACACTTGATAAATACCATGCAAAAGCTACTTTCTTTATGCTTGGTGGTCGTGTACAGTATTATCCTGATATTGCTAAGGATGTACTTGCTCGTGGTCATGAAATAGGTAACCATACATGGAATCATCCTGTATTAACAAAGCTTTCACAAGAGCAGGTATTGAAGCAGTACACATCAACTTCTGCAGAACTAAAGAAAGCAATTAATCAAGATGCTACTGTATTTCGACCTCCATACGGCGCAACAAACGATGCTATTAACGGGCAAATACCAATTCCTGTCGTACTATGGACGATTGACACATTAGACTGGAAGCATCGTAATGCACAGCAACTATTACCATATGTGAAAAATAATCTACACAATAATGCCATTGTTTTAATGCATGATATTCATCAATCAACTGCGGATGGACTGGATGCCGTACTTGCCTATTTACAGGGGCAAGGCTATGAATTTGTAACAGTCTCAGAGATTCTTCCATATCGACAATAAATAATCCTTCAAGTACTGCTTGTATCCAACAAAAGTAAAAGTCCAATAAACTAAAATTAAGTTTATTGGACTTTTTTTTATTTTATTATTAACTTATCTAACGGTTGGAAGTCTTTTAATTGATAGCTCTTCACCTCATTGTGAGCTACTGTATAGAGTGCATCATCTATATATACAACACGCTGTACAAGCTGATTCCAATTTTCATATGGCTCATCTGTGCTTTCTTCAATGATATTGCCTTTTAGCACGATTCCTTTATCTGCTGTAATTTCATAGATTTGAGCTCCCTGACCTTTGTAAACAATTTCATCGCCCTTTCCTGCCTCATAAAGGACAACCGGGAAGCCAAAATAATTGTATTCCTTATTGCGGAACAATGCCTTAGGATTATATTGAACATCCGAATAAGAACCTTTACCACCGATTTTTACAGATGATTGTTCTTTTGGATTTTTGAAATCTGAAACATCAAACAATGACATTTTCATATTAGTTGTTACTGTAAAATTTCTTTTTGAAAAAGCATCATAGCGTTGCTCTGTATCATAGCCAATTCCGATTAAATGTGTTTCATCTAATGGATGCAAGTAATTACTAAAGCCTGGGATTTTCAATTCTCCGAGAACAGTTGGCTTTTTAGGATTTGCTACATCAATCACAAATAACGGATCGACTTGCTTAAATGTCACCACATACGCTTTTTCACCCATGAAGCGTGCTGAATACACTTTTTCTCCTGGTGCTAAGTCTTGAACTGTGCCAAGCTCTTTTAGATTTTTATCTAAAATAAAGAGATGATTACGTGAAATATTTTTTTCATCCCACGTATTCCCTTCAGTTGTTACAACACGGAAATTACCCTTGTACTCATCCATTGAATATTGATTTAACACAGTTCCCTTTACTTCCGTGTTACCTACAAAATTCATGGTAGTGCCATCAACATTCCATTTAAAGATTTGTGTATTTGTTACTCTTGGCATCCAAATCCTCATATCCATAATGCGGTTTTCAGCAGGAACGACTGCACTGCCATCGTAGACTGGTGTTGTAAGATAAAGTGCATCCTCAGACATATACAGACCGCTACTACCGCCCAAATAACCTTTTGTATTGGCAGTTGCCTTTGCACCATTTTTTAAATCTAGAGCTGTTATTAAGCTATATGTTCCATCCAGGGTATTTGGTAAAATAGATATTTTCTCGAGAGGTAGGCTTTGGAATTCCTTCGTTCCTCTACTATCATATGTTTTTGGCTTTAAATCAATTGTTTTGTTATCTCGAAGCGCCCAATAATTTGGAAACATGTTACCAATTAAATATAATGTGTCATTGGTAATACGAATATCCTGTAAATATCCCTCTTGCCCTACTTCACGTAAGAATTTGGGGCTCTTAGGATTTGAAATATCATACAAAGTAGCTGTTGACATGCTCGTGCCTGCTTTTTCTAAATATTTATCCCCAATTGCAATTAACAAATGATCGTATAAAGCAAGCTTTGAAATATATTTTGAATCTTCTATTTTTAGAGTCGCTGCTAATGCTAAATTTTTTGGATTGGTTGCATCTACCACTGTAATACTATGTTCTTTTACAGAATAAATAAAACTATCCTTTACAACGACTAAATCACCTTCTTCAACCCCCTCTACTTGATTGTTTGTCATAGAGGAATTACTGCTTACACTTGGGCTATCTGCCTTGCTTTCCATTTCTCTACTTGAATCATATTTCACTTCCTTATCTGGGTTAGCTAAAAGAGTGTCAAAATATTGCTGTAACTCTCTCTCAGATTTTACTGCTTCAAGCTTTTCAATAATGGTAAAAGAAATTACTTGTGATGCTGCTTTCGGTCCACCAAGAACAAAAGCATCCTTCTGAACATGTAATTTATAATTACCAGGTGCTAAATCACTAACAATTAATGTCTTTTTATCTTCTCCTAGTGTGATAGTTGCTTCTACTTTTTGATCCTTGCTATTTGTAACGTAAACAGTTTCTTCTGTTATCTTGCTATCTTTCAAGGCTTTCGTAAAAGTTGCTTGCCAGCTTTTAGTGGCCATACTAACATTAGCTGCTTTTGCTTCAACGGTTGGGGCCATCGTCAACGTAATGATCCCAGGTAAAATGGCGAGTACGGCAATAACCATAATTGCTATCCATTTGTTTTTCATCTTTTTTCCTCTCTTTCATATGTTTATCAATTAGACTGCTGTAAAGTTGGAAAGTTACATTTTTCAGAAATTTTTTTAATCGTATATTACTCCATAAGAAAAACGAGAGGAACACTCTCCTCTCGTTTATTCATTAAAAGGCCAGGGTGGTAGCATTTTACCTAAAGGTTTATCCTGACGTCTCCCTAATACATAATCAGCCTGCATAATAGTATGAATTTCACGTGTGCCTTCATAAATAACAGGTGCTTTAGAGTTACGCAAATAACGCGCAACTGGATATTCATCTGAATAACCATAGGCACCATGAATTTGCACTGCGTCATCTGCTGCTTTGTTAGCAAAATCACAGGCCTGCCATTTTGCAAGAGACGTCTCTCTCGTATTTCGAACACCTTTGTTTTTTAGTTCACCAACACGATAGACAAGTAGACGACTCATTTGATAGCCTGCCTCCATGTTGGCAATCATTTGTCCTACTAGCTGATGTTCACCAATAGGCTTGCCAAATGTTTCACGTTCATGACAATATTTCACACTTGCCTCAAGGCATGCTTGAATGAGTCCCACAGCACCAGCAGCTACGGTGAAACGACCATTATCAAGAGCAGACATGGCAATTTTAAAGCCCTCGCCCTCTTCTCCTAGTCGATTCTCTACTGGTACACGTAAATCTTCAAAAAAGAGCTCACCAGTATTACCAGCACGAATACCGTATTTCCCCTTAATAGCCTTTGAGGTAAAGCCAGCAATTGATTGCTCTATAATAAATGCACTAATACCGTGATGTTTCTTCGATTTATCTGTATAGGCAAAAACAATAAAATGATCAGCTATATCACATAAGGAGATCCATGTTTTTTGCCCATTTATAACATAAAAATCTCCATCTCGTACAGCAGTCGTAGTCATGGCCGCTACATCTGAACCAGCTCCAGGCTCTGTTAGACCAAATGCCCCAATTCGAACACCCTTTGCCTGTGGAACAAGGTATTGTTGCTTCTGCTCCTCTGTCCCCCATTGCATTAAGGTCATACTATTCAAGCCCGTATGAACTGAAACTGCTGTTCGGAATGCCGTATCTCCTCGCTCGAGTTCCTCACAAACAATAGCAAGTGCATTATAATCCATACCACTACCACCGTATTTTTCAGGAACGCATACGCCCATTAAGCCAAGCTCAGCAAGTCCTGACCAAATCTTTGCATCAAAGCCTCCCATTGCATCCCACTTTGCAATATTCGGCATGATTTCATCATCTACAAATTGTCGAACGGTTTTTCGTAGTAGCTCCTGCTCAGTGGTAAAGTCAAAATTCATGGTTGACACCTACCATTTCACAATCATTGCAGATTTATGGGATGTCTCTTTTATGACAACACCCCGTTTTGCCATCTCTTCTATATACGTATCTCCTGGAACAATTGATTCAGGCGCAAATACACCGCGCTTTGTAATTGTCCCTTCACCAATCATTTGCGCAACTACAGAAATTGTATTAGCCGTTGCACGAGCCATAGCTGTTTCATTTATTGTCATATCTTTTCTAACGACCATCTCGTACTCGTATGTTACTTGCTGCTGAGCCTTTTCCCCAGCAACAATGACGCGCAGCAGTACAGCATCCGGTTTTGTACCAAGCTCAAGCTTCTTTTTAAGTGCCTCTCGCACAACTGCTCGAACAGGCACTTCTTGATTATCTACCTCTACCTTATTTGTAGAATCAAGGAATCCTAAATCAGCTAACAGCTTAAATTTCTCTGCGTGCCCCTTATAACGAATTGTTTTGTACTCTAATGTGCGGACATTTGGGAATGTCTTATACAGCGTGGAAATTCCACCTGATGTATAAAATGCCTCTAGCACACCAAAATCGTCAAAATAAATAGGTTCAACACCTGATAGAGATGGAACTTCCTTGAGTTTTCCTTTTTGAATGGCTTTTGAAGGCTCTGTATAATGATCAAAAACCCCATCTAAAGAAAATACTCGCGTGTAATGAAGAGGTGGCTTCGGCTCTGTTGGAATACCTCCTACAAATAGCTTAATAGATTCGACTTCATCTAATTTTGATGCACCATAGCCCGCTAAGATATTGACCATTCCAGGAGCAACGCCCAGATCAGGAATAATTGTTACGCCTTTAGCTTTTGCGTCTTCATGAAGATCTAAAATTTTTTCCGTTACCCCACCGATATGTCCACCTAAATCCACGGAATGTACGCCAGCCTCAATTGCTGCTCTTGCTACACGTTCATTAAAGGAATAGAAAAGAGCATTTACGACCACATCGCCTTTAGATATGACATCCATTAAAGATTCATCGTTCTCTGCATGAAGCTCCACTACCTCAACCTTATCTGTGTTTAACGTGTTCACAAAATCCTGTGCCACCTCTACATCTATGTCCCCTAAGATTACACGTTCTACTCTATTATTTTTAATTAAATCACGAGCTACCTCTTTTCCCATTAAACCTGCACCTAATACAACAACCTTCATCAAGAACATCCCCTTTCGTTGATCTGTTACTCTGTATCGATTTGTGCTCTTTGTAATTTACCGCTATAGTCTACATAAATACTTTTCCATTCGGTATAAACATCTAAGGCAGCTACTCCTGAGTCACGGTGACCATTCCCCGTACCTTTCGTGCCCCCAAATGGTAAATGGATTTCTGCCCCTGTTGTGCCTGCATTCACATAAACAATCCCTGTGTCTAAATCTCGCTGGGCGCGGAAAATTGTATTCACATTCTGTGAGAAAATTGAGCTGGATAAGCCAAATTTCACGCTATTGTTTACTTCGATCGCTTCCTCTAAACTTGCTACTTCGATTATTGAAACGACAGGACCAAAGATTTCCTCCTGTGCAATAATCATGTTTGGCTTAACATTAGTAAACAGTGTTGGCTCATAATAAAATCCTTTATCATAGGGTGTTTCGTTTAATATTCTGCCACCTGCTAACAATGTCGCTCCTTCTTGTTTACCGATTTGCACATAGTGATTGATTTTTTCTAATGCTGCTTTATTAATTACTGGTCCTATTTTTACCTGCTCATCTAGGCCGTTCCCAATTGTTAACTTTTGCATTTCGTCCAATAGACGTTTTTCTAGTTCTTCTCTTACATCTTTATGCACAATCACTCGACTACATGCTGTACATCTTTGACCAGCTGTGCCAAATGCACTCCATAAAATCCCTTCTGTAGCCAGCTGTAAATCAGCATCGTCCATAACAATTACTGCATTTTTCCCACCCATCTCTAGTGAAATCTTTTTCAGATGCCTTCCTCCCAGCTCCGCTACTTTACTTCCTGTAGTTGTTGAGCCAGTAAATGAAATGACCTTAACATCTGGATGCTCAATTAAGGCTGTTCCTACTGTTGGGCCACTGCCAAATACAATATTTGCTACCCCGTTCGGTAGACCGATTTCTTCAAAAATTTTACCCATTTCATAGGCCATCATCGGTGTCTCATTGGAGGGCTTCCAAATAAATGTATTGCCCGCAACAATGGCAGGGAATGATTTCCATGTTGCTATTGCCACCGGGAAATTCCAAGGAGTAATTAAGCCGACGACCCCTATAGGTGCCCGGACACTCATTGCAAATTTATTAGCAAGTTCAGACGGTGTTGTTTCCCCAAACAATCTTCGACCCTCACCAGCCATATAATAAGCCATATCTATCCCTTCTTGTACCTCACCTCTAGCCTCTTCAATTACCTTTCCCATCTCTTTCGTTAAAACGGTCGCCAAATATTCCTTCTTCTCTTTCATTTTTTGACCGATTGCATATAAATAATCAGCACGTTTAGGCGCGGGTACTAATGCCCAACTTTTTTGTGCCTGCTTAGCAAACGCTACCGCTTCATTTACCTCATTTACTGTGGAACGCGGAATAGTTGCTAGCTCCTCTCCATTCGCAGGGTTAGTCACTGCTATACTTTGTAAATGGGAATGTGTTACCCATTCACCACCGATAAAGTTTTTGATTTCCAATACTCACACCCCCTGAAGTAATCTAGATGCCTCGGCTACGTTGCTAAATCGTTACATCGCATGCAGGTATTATCTATCACTCTATTTAATCAATATTAAATATGTCAAAATTCCGAATTTTCACCAAACATCTCTCCCACTTAGCAACATCGGTGACAACCGCCAGAGGCCTTATTTTCCTTTAGCTTAACTTCCGTAGAAAAGACATTGCTAAACCTTTCACAGAAGGTACCTTTTGTAATCATTATATTAACAATCACTTAGGCACTTGACTAAATGAAAATAAATAATACACATTCTAGTTTTTTATATTCGACATTTTCTATGTTATTCCCTTTTTTTCTAAAATAATTAATTTTGCAATGAAACTAATGTCCCTTATAATCGTATACAGTAACAACAAAATTACTTTTGGAGGAATCCTATTATGAATAATCATGAAATTGACTACCAAATTTTTGGCGACGACATGCAATACGTAGAAGTTGAGCTTGACCCTCAAGAAACAGTAGTAGCTGAAGCAGGAGCATTAATGATGATGGATGATGCAATCCATATGGAAACAATTTTCGGTGATGGCTCAAAAGGAAGCCAAAATAGTGGCATTATGGGAAAACTACTCGGTGCAGGTAAACGACTTATTACTGGTGAAAGCTTATTTATGACAACATTTACGAATGCTGGTTCAGGCAAACGTCATGTTTATTTCGCTTCTCCGTATCCAGGAAAAATCATCCCAATGGATTTAAGTCAATTAAACGGAAAAATTATTTGTCAAAAGGATGCATTTTTAGCTGCTGCCAAAGGCGTTTCAGTTGGTGTCGAATTCCAGAAAAAAATTGGTGTAGGGTTCTTCGGTGGTGAAGGCTTTATTATGCAAAAGCTCGAAGGTGATGGTATGGCTTTCGTTCATGCAGGTGGAGCTATTCATGAAAAGACTCTACAACCTGGTGAAGTATTACGCGTAGATACAGGATGTTTAGTCGCTATGACATCTAATGTGGACTACAATATCGAAATGGTTGGTGGCGTAAAAACGGCATTATTTGGTGGTGAAGGTATCTTCTTCGCAACTTTAAAGGGGCCCGGTAAAGTATGGATTCAATCATTGCCATTCAGCCGATTAGCAAGTCGTGTCTTCGCAGCAGCCCCAATTTCACAAGGCGGTGGCGGTCAATCTAAAGGTGAAGGCGGAATTGGCGGTTTATTTGATTTATTTAATAAATAATACCTATTTTCAAGTAAAAGGAACACATCTAACTACGATGTGCTCCTTTTTATTTTACTTAGGTATCATTAATCGATTCTATTCGAAACAGCCTTGCCCTGTCCATAAGCGGTAAGTGCCCTCACGTTCAGCATAAACATAGCCGTTCTTGTCTCGAGCGATGCACTCCCGATATGTGGAAGTGCCACAACATTTGGTAGCGTTAATAACGGATGATTTAGTGCAATAGGCTCTTGCTCAAAAACATCTAACCCTGCTGCCCACAGCTTACCATTTTTCAGTGTATGATAGAGAGCATTTTCATCAATAATGCCCCCACGTGATGCATTGATTAACACTGCGTCATCCTTCATTAAGGCAAGCTCCTCTGCCCCGATAAGACCCACAGTATCACTATTATATGGCGTCATAATGACAACAAAATCCGATAGCTTTAATAGCTCCTCTAATGAAGCATACTTAAATCCATACATTTCCTCTGCCTCATGACGACGTCTTCGATTATTATATAAAATCTTCATATCAAAGCCTTTTGCACGTCTCGCCACCGCCTGACCAATACGCCCCATACCAATAATTCCAATAGTAGCGCCAGATACGTCTTTTCCTACTAATTGCATTGGATACCAGCTTTTCCATTTACCCTCACGTAAATATCGTTCACTTTCCGGAATTCTTCTTGCCGTTGCAAGCAATAAGCCAAATACTAAATCTGCTGTGGTATTAGTTAAGACTCCAGGGGTATTAGTTGCCATTATGCCACGTTTGCGTATTGCTTTAACATCAATATTATTAAAGCCAACAGCTAAGTTTGTTACTAATTTAAGATTGGGTGCGTGCGATAACAATTCTTCATCCACTTGATCTTCAATAGTGACCCACAGTACCTCGCAATCGGTAACAGCCGTCAATAATTTTTCCCGTGGTATAACCGCTTCTTCCTCTTCCCATTGTTCGATTTCGTAATATTCTTGTAATGGTTCCACAATATGCACAGGGAACTTACGTGTAATAAATAATTTCTTTTTCATTTTCCGATCACCCCTCTTTTTATTTCCCCAATTCGCCTATAGCGTAACACTTAGTACACGCATTTTCTAGGCAATTCTTGTCTTCGCTAATTTGTTCACGTCTTCTTTCTTTCTGACTATTATGTTCATCCGTCTATAAAAGGTTCTATCCTTCTAAAAAGCAGTTTTATCGAATCCAAACCAATAAAAAACTATGCAAGACTTGATGCATAGTTTTACCATTTAAAAATCTCTTATTGTTGTCTCTAATCGATTGGCTACTTTTTCTAATTCCTCAGAAGATTCACCAATCGTTTCGATAATAGTAGCTAATTCTGTTATTTGTCGTCCAACATTTTGGAAGTTGGTAATAGAGCCCTCTACTGAGCCGGATATTGCATCAAATGCTTTTAAAGATTCTGCATTTTGTTCCATACTATTATTCACTAGCTCTTGAATCTCCTGTATTGCATGGACTACTTGATTTGTTATCCCATTAGACATTTTTATTAGATCAGCAATTTGCTCCACTGAATGTCTGGTTTGATCTGCAAGCTTTCGTACCTCATTTGCAACAACAGCAAAACCTTTTCCATGCTCACCAGCACGCGCAGCCTCAATCGCAGAATTCAATGCAAGTAAATTTGTTTGACCAGAAATACTTTTAACTATTTCGACAACATCCTTAATTTTAGAGGAAGACTTATCTAAATCTCCTACCATTCCTGCCATATCAACTGTCTTATGATGAATTTTTCCAGTTTGCTCATTCATTAAAACTATTTTGGAATAACCTTCATTGGATACTTTTTGCATTGTTTTCGCTTCTTTAATACTGTCCTTCAAATAATCATTAACTTCCTTAGCACTAAAAATAAGTTCCGTAACGGTCTCGTTCGTGCTTTGGGATTGAGTTTCTAGTTGTGTTGAGATCCCGCCAATTATATCCTTAACATGTGCGCGTACACTATTTCGATGCTCTTCCATCAATATATTTGCATAATTATCATATTCCTCTAAAACTATTTGCTGCTCTAAATTACAAATTTTACTAATAGCTTCACAAAATTTTTCTTCATCGCCCTTTGATAACTGAAGCTCATAAACTATTTTTCTTAATGATTTCTCAAGATTTTGAAAGGCAGCTAAATACCATTTAGGGTATAGATTAATCTTTACATGCATTTTTGCCACACGTCTTCTCTTCTCCACAAAGGCTTCATCAATACGCCCTTCAAACATTTCTATAATATGATGGCGTAAAGTTTGGCGTAAACGTTCACTTGAGCTATGCTTTTGAATTACCTCAAGTAAGGATGGCACACCTTCTACAGCTTGATAAAATGCTGCCACTACCTCTACGACATTGCGTTCGATATAAGGCTTTAAACTCCTAATCAACCGCAAATCCTGTCTAGTCAGATTTATAAGATTTATTTGTAACAAACGTTCCTGATCTTGAATAATAACCCCTATACTTGATTCATTACTAATTTCAATTGTATTTTTCTTAGGCCTATTTCCAATATGAAACATTCTCTCCACCTCATGCATATGTTCTTGGCCATACTATATCTATCCTACTAACCATCATCTAAAAGTAACAAGTATCCAGTTTACATCTGCATCTATTATAAGGTCTAATCCATAAAAGTTACAATATATAGGTAAATTCTGTCCGTTTTCGAGTTAATTACCCATTTAATTTAATAATATCGAGGTCTTTTTTACTGCGTATTAGTCACCTTTTTTAATTCTATCCTAAATTTTTTACATAAGTACGGTTAAAATGACATAAAAAAGCCACCCATCTTTTTAAAAGAAGAGTGACTATCTAATTTACATAAAGATAATAATGGCTAATACAGCTGCTAATACTAAGCGGTAAATAGCAAATGGCATCAGTTTCACTTTAGAAATGAGCGCTAAAAAGAATTTAATTGAAAGTAATGCAAAGACAAATGAACTAACAAAGCCTACTACATAGAAGCCTAAATAATCCATAGATAACGTATCCCAGTTTTTCAATACAGAGACTAGGCTAGCCCCAGCCATAATTGGTACTGCCATAATAAAAGTAAAATCTGCCGCTACACGGTGACTCATACCAAATAGTACACCACCAGAAATTGTTGCACCAGAGCGGGAGAATCCTGGCCACAGTGATAAACATTGGACTAGACCTACTTTAAATGCCAAGCCGTAAGAGATTTTATCCAGCGAATCCACTTTTGGTCTTTTTGGAGCAAGCTTATCTGCAGCAATCATTAAAAGTGCCCCAGCCACTAATGCATAAATAACATGCTCTACTTTAAATAAATGATCATCAATAAAATCTTTAAAGGCAAAACCTAACACAACTGCTGGCAACATCCCTACGATTACATGCAATAAGTTGAAGTGTCCCTTTACAGATGTTGATTGACCATCAATTTTATAAAGTCCAACAAGATTTAACATTCGCTTCCACATTACAACGACGACAGCTAAAATAGATCCTAATTGTACAACAATTTTAAACGTATTAGCGGGATACATCCCTAAAAATTCCTCTGTTTTTAACCACATATCGTCTACTATAATCATATGACCTGTTGACGAAACAGGCGCAAACTCTGTCATACCCTCTACAAAGCCTAAAATAAGTGCCTTTAATAACTCTATGATTTCCACGTTGTCACCTTACCTTTTTTTGAATATAACTGATTATCATTGATTAGAACCTTAAATAGCTACTGCTATAGGTTATTGTAAATGTATATCCACTACCCATAGTTCTGAACGGCTGCCTATCCTCATAGGAGGGCCCCAAAAGCCAAAACCTGATGAAACAAGTGTATGCATTTGCTCCTTCATCTTATAACCGTAATCCAGCTCAAATACTCGAGATGTTATATACTGATTAGGCCAAAGCTGACCTTTATGTGTATGTCCTGACATATGAAAGTCTACACCAAAATCTGCAGGTGTTTTTAAATCATTTGGTGTATGATTCATTACAAACCATGGCAGATCATCTGTTAACTTCAAGGCATCAAGTTGTTTTCTTTCCTTGTTAGTCAAATCCTCTTGACCAGTTACTATTAACGTATTATCGATCCGAATAGTTTCATCTCGTAAAATTTTCACATGGGCTTTCTCCATCTCTTCCACAAACTCAGGGATTTTCTTGCCGTAATATTCGTGATTACCCAGTACACCATACACGCCATATGTAGTAGTTAGCTGCTTCATCACATCAGCCATTCCCTCATTTACAAACCATTTAGGATCATCATCCACAATATCTCCAACTAAAAAAACAATATCTGGTTTTGCCTCATTCGATAATGTAACAAAACGCTCTAAATGTCTTTTATGTGAAAGAACACCTAAATGAAAATCCGATGCCACAACAACTCTCAACGTATCTAACTCACTAGTCTTTTTATCCATCGTGAACTCTAAATGACGGACTACAGGTGAATACGCTAAATAGGAACCAACAATGCTTAGTACAAACAACACAGCAATTGCTATACTACCAATTATCTGCACATTTTTAAAGGGGCTTAACCAAATTACTACATGTGCCGTTAAACAAATCAATAATCCGTATTCAAAAATAAACATCCAATAATTACCTATTACAGAGAATGTTTTTAAAGATTCGTGTAGTCTTCCGATAACAATGCTAAAAGCAGAAATAAACAGTACTAGCCAATAGAGTATAGGATATCGAAACCATCCCAGTGAAACAAGCCACTGCTTCAATCCCCACCCTATGTAAAATGTTAATGCACTATAAATACTTAATAGAAGAATTCCACCGATTACTTTTGGCATGCCCTAGTCCTCTACTTTCATTTATTCTTAACTGATTATAGCATTATCTTTACCATTCATATTTTAATAAGTACTTATAATCAATTACTCCCAGCGTAATGACGTTATCCGCCAAGTCTTTTGGCCAACACGATGTTGGTCACTCAGGCGTTTTCACAGGATGTGAAGATCTTAAAGTTCCTCTATTTCAGCGGGCGTACAAACGAACGCTGAATAAGAAAGGAAATCACATTCATCTCGTGGCCTATAGTGGTGTAACGTATTCTGTACCTAATGTTCGCTATCGCACAATAAAGATCTGCTAAGTCAAGATAAACTTCTAGAGAAAATGAGTGTCTATTGCCAATTAAATTGTACCTATGTCTATCTACTTTTTCTCACGTTTTACATGACAATTTCATGGAATTAGTGACATTTTCGTCATCTTTCATGAATTACTCAATATAATATAGCACTTCCACTTTCACATTTTTTCCAGTATTATAACAAACAAGAAAGTATATTTACGTATTTACTAGCTAAAAGGGGTGTTATTCAAATGACAAGGTATAAATTTGAATCAGCAGAGCATGAGTTATTCCGTAAAACTATACGTAAGTTTTTAGCAGAGGAAGCCGAGCCAAACTATGCACAATGGGAAAAGGATCACCTCATACCACTTAGCTTTTGGCATAAGCTTGGAGAAATGGGCTATCTCTGTCCACAGGTAGAAGAGCAATTCGGTGGTCTTGGATTGGATTTTAGCTTTGGCGTCATCATTCAAGAGGAGCTGGAAAGAATAGGCTCCAGTCTTATTGGCATTGGCCTGCATAATGATATTGTTGTGCCCTACATCGAAGCATATGGCACACAAGAGCAAAAAGCACGCTGGTTGCCTAAATGTGTTACAGGCGATTATATAACTGCCATTGCAATGACGGAACCAGGAGCAGGGTCTGATTTAGCAAATATTCAAACAACAGCTATTCGCGACGGTGATCATTATGTTGTGAATGGGCAAAAAACATTTATCACAAATGGCATTCATACAAATTTAGCAGTTGTTGCAGTGAAAACGAATCCACAGGCTGAAAAAAAACATCGTGGCATAAGCCTTCTAGTCATCGAGGGTGACACAGCAGGTTTCATAAAAGGGCGTAAACTTGATAAGGTTGGGATGCATGCACAGGATACAGCAGAACTATATTTCGAGGACTGTCGAGTGCCTGTAGAAAACCTTCTTGGTGAAGAGGGAAAAGGCTTTATCTATATGATGGAAAAGCTACAGCAGGAACGTTTAGCGGTAGCTATTGCTGCACAGACGGCTGCTGAGGATATGTTAGCCTTGACAATTGATTATGTAAAATCCAGAGAAGCATTTGGCAAATCCATTGGTCATTTTCAAAATACTCAATTTAAGATAGCCGAAATGGCCACAAAAATCGAGCTAGGTAAAGCCTTTTTAGAATCCTTAATTGAAGAACATATTGCAGGACATGATGTAGTCACAAAAGTATCAATGGCTAAATACTGGATCACCGAAAATGCACGTGAGCTTGCAATCCAATGCATGCAATTACATGGTGGCTATGGTTATATGGAAGAATATAAAATTGCTCGAAGGTACCGAGATATCCCTGTTATGTCCATCTATGCAGGAACCAATGAAGTCATGAAAGTAATTATAGCTAAAAACTTAGGCTTATAAAAAAACAGCGGCAAACCACTTGCCGCTGTTTTAACTATACTGCTGGAATACGAACGATGACCTTAAATAAATCACCATCTACATCTATACTCATTCGAGCATCATGAAGATCTACGATGGATTGAGCGATTGCTAAGCCCAGCCCTGAGCCCTCTGTATGTCGGGAAGCATCTGCTCGTTTAAAGCGTTCAAATAACTCCTCAGCATCCTCGCTAATTTCATATTTAGCTACATTTTTTACCGTAAATTCAGCATCACCATCTGCTGTACGTTTCAATGTTACATAAACCCTTGTACCTTCTAATGCATATTTTAATACATTGACAATTAAATTATCGATTAGCCTCCACCATTTTTGCCCATCGACATAAGCATATAATGGTTCATTAGGTTTTGTTATACGTAAATCTAAATGAGCCTGTACTAAATCTTCCTCATGCTCCCCTACTGCCTGCTGTATTAACTGTGTTAAATCAACTCTACTTCGATGAAGCTCGATATTGCCACTTGCCATTTTTGAAACCTCAAAAAGATCCTCTATTAGAACTTTTAAACGCTCTGATTTTTTATCTAGTATATGAATGTATTGTTTGCGCTCTTCCTCTGTAATGTCAGGATTTTTTAGTAAATCGGTATAGGTAATAATAGATGTCAGTGGTGTTCGCAAATCATGACTAACATTCGTAATAAGCTCTGTTTTTAAACGTTCACTTTTTGCCTGTTCATGCATAGATGTACGAACACCTTCTCTTAAATGATTAAGATTTTCTGCATGTTCCTTAAGTGGCGATTTGCCTATTATCTGGACATCACGGTTTAAGCGTCCCTCTGCCATATCCTTAGTATCCTTCATAATTCTGTTTAAATAGCCCATTCTAGATAAGAAGACAACAAGGGACGGAACCCCTATAATTGTACAAATACCCAGAACTAGTACTGGGAATCTACTACCCATTAAAATGGAAGCAACAAGGCTACCACCACCGAAAAATGCTGCACTAATCATGACAATAGAATGTAGTGCGATGGATCGATTGATAAATAAATCAGTCATCGAATCCCCTAATGCCCATAAATAGCTTGACTTTAAATTCCCCTCTAATTTCTTGGCTGTATTCACCCGATCATACAACCAGATCAGCTGGACATAGAACAAAATACCAACAATAAAGAGTACCCCTACTTTAAATAAAAAATCGAGTACATAGCTTACATAATTATTTTGGTAGTGATATTCGATGGATTCAAAGGTAATTTCTGATGCCGCCCAATATATACAGCCAGATATAAACAAAATGATTAACTGAAAATCAATTTTCATCCTAGCAAGGGCTTCTTTTTCCTTGATACCCTGTACCACCTGTAGCACTTCTTTGCGCCCTTTCCATGCAAAAACAGCTGCTAAAATACCTGTTATCCAAATAAAGAAGAAAATATACTGATTTCGTGTAAACTGCTCATAGCCTTCCATAATACCTGCTAATTGAGCTGATTTTTTAGAAATCGTAATTGTACCCGTGTAGTCAGACGTTTCTCTTAAAGTCTCTGTTTCCACACTAGTATCTGTTCGATAAAAAATATGACTTAAATTATCACTAATGTTCCAGGTAGTTAATGGATGCTGCGGAGTATATCTTATTTTATAGGTACTGCTTTCAGAAACATCACCTGAACGATATATTTTACCTGTATCTGTGTTTGTTAATTCATAGGACCAATAATTATAGTTTTTCACAAAACTTTTTGCTTCATCTTTTGCTGCCTTTACATATTGATCAATGACTTCTTCTTTTTGAGCAAGGATTTTTTTTCGGACATGCTCATCATCCTCAAAATTAGCTGTAATATCTTTTATCTTTTCATCACGTTCTTTTTCAAGCTTTGTTTTTAAATCCGTTGCATTCACATTGGTAGCTTCCTGAATGCGACTCTCATATTGAGCCTTTATATTATCGATCTGTTCTCCTAATGACCCATAATAATTGCGGTGATCTTCAATTTCATCTTGCGTAACCTCTATTTTACTTTTTAAATCGTCAGCAGTTGGTAAATTTAACACTAATGGTCCTAGCTGTGATTGAAAATTATCAATTTCATGCTGAAAATTTTCAGATTGAAAATAAGATTTTCCAATATATTGATACCCTACCCTAGTGAATGTAAATATACTGAAAACAGCCCAAATTAAACACAAAAGTGCAAGAAGGGTTCTCCATTTTTTCAACATGCTGCACACTCCTCTCTAAAAAATTCTTTCAAGTAATTGCAGTACCTCAGAAGAGCGAGCATTTACCATTTGATAGGCATAGATACCAAAATAAATTAACCCAATAACTCCTGCTACGAAACCAATTATTGTTACATATTGTTCAATTTTATTTTTCCATTTTATAGCCAACGCCCCATACCACCTTTAAATAGCGTGGATTTTTCGGATCTGCTTCAATTTTTTCACGTATTTTTCGAATATGAACAGCCACAATATTCTCTGCATTATAGGCTTCCTCATTCCAAACACGCTCATAAATTTCCCGAATTGAAAACACACGCCCTACATTTTTCATTAATAATTCCGTAATTTTATATTCAATCGGTGTTAATCGAACTGGTTCTCCTTCTAAAATGACTTCTTTAGCATCTTCATCTAATACCAGTCCATCAATTTCTATTTTTGTTGCCCCTTCATTATACGTCCCAAGCTGTACATAACGACGAAGCTGTGATTTTACACGTGCCAGTAGCTCTAAAGGATGAAAAGGCTTTGTTACATAATCATCTGCACCAACAGATAATCCATGAATTTTGTCACCATCCTCTGCCTTAGCACTAAGCATAATAATTGGAATATTGCGCTCTTCTCTAATTTTAAATGTTGCTGTTATGCCATCCATATTGGGCATCATAATATCTAAAATAATTAAATGTACTTCATTGTTGTTTAGCTTTTCAAGCGCCTCTAAACCATCAGCAGCTTTTATTACATTATAGCCCTCATTTTTTAAATAGATTTCAATACCATCACGAATATCTTGATCATCGTCTGTAACAAGAACTGTTAGTTTCGTCATGATATACACCTCGCTCTCAATTAAATTGTACCGTTTAAATCTTAAAAACCACTTATTATAAAAATGAAGAATTTCTTAAGCTTTTAATGAATAACCCTCCACCAATGATAGAACAAATCGTTACATGCCAATAATAAAGTAGTCAGAAGGACAAAAAATGAAAATATCATATAATAGCTCCTCCCTCATCGAAAACATCATCACCTTTAATAATACAGATTTATCCAAAATCAAACAATTACCTAAGTGATGATTATGCTTTTCTTAGAAAAGGAAGTTATAATAAAAGCGATCAATTATGCCCAGCGTAATTGCGTCCGGATTTTTTCGAGCTTGTTCGAAAAGCTCCTCTTCAAAATTCCTACACCCATCAGTGGCTCTAAGCCAACACGGTGTTGGTACTCAGGCGTTTTCACGGATGTGAAGATCTTAGCTTGAGTTCCTCTATTTCAGCGGGCTTTTTTATACTCGCTGAATAGAAATATCCTGTTACTATGGCGTGGAAGCATCTTTACTTGACGCTTTGCTTTCGCACAGTAAAAATATGCTGCTGTCGCTTCGCTTTCGCACAGTAAAGATTTGCTGAATCAAGATAAAAGGGGCGAAACTTATGTATAAAACAGTTGAAGAAACAGCGATAGATCTTGGTATGTCTGAAGATCAAATTCTACGGTTAGTCTACGAGGGACGTATTCGATCTGTATATGATGGAGACCAAATTTTAATTAATAGCGGACAGTTTAATACCTACTTTGATCAGTTAGAGCGTATCAAAGAAGAAATAGAGATTTGGCGTAATACTCCAATACCTGAGGATATCGATGTGAAGGACGAGGATTAACGTTGTTCAACAAGAAAAACGCAAAGTTAACAAGTAACAATCCTTGTAACTTTGCGTTTTACTATATCAATTAAGCCTCAGCATAATCTTGTCTGGAATCGGCTTTGTGCTTAGGCCTGCGTGACGAAGGTCAGTTAGCCGTTATCTCATGGATGCGATGATTTTAGGCTAACATTTTCGATTCAGTGACATCCGCCGGAGGCTTAACTTATTTCAGCGGGTGTTTGGACACCCACTGAAAAGTAGCTTAATTTGACATTCATCTCACCACCTATAGAGGTCGTGGTGGGAGATTTTTAATGAAAGAAGTTAAATACTCACTAGAAATCCAGCACGCTTACCAATAATTTCAGCATAATCCTCAACCATAACACTTGCTGTAGGATACATGCCTGCACCAGGTCCGACAAGCGTCAAAGTACCGATATAGTTCGTGTCTAAGGCAACAGCATTATTGACATCATCTACAGGATACAATGGATGTTCTGCGTCTACTAATAAAGGCTCTACTTTAGCTATAATCTTACCACCTGCCAGTTTTTCTACTTCTGCAACGTGACGATAGCGCAGACCCTTTGCAGTTGCTTCCTTTACCTGTTCAGCAGAAATACTATCAATGCCAATCACTTCTACATCTGCCCAATCCGGTTGCTCACCGAATGCCAATGCACTTAACACCATTAATTTCTTGAAGGAATCTTGACCTGAGATATCATTATATGGGTCTGCCTCTGCGTACCCTAAATTTTGCGCTTCTTTGAGTGCCGTCTCAAATGACCATCCCTCTGCACGCATTTTCGTTAAAATATAGTTACAAGTTCCATTTAAAATACCCTGAATACGGCTTACGTCATTGACAAGTAAAATATTTTTCATTGTTTTAATGACAGGTACTCCGCCTGCCGTTGTCGCCTCGTAGCCTACAAAAACGCCATTTGCTTTCGCAAGATCCTGTAGCTCTAAGCCTTTTTTAGCGAACATTACCTTGTTAGCAGTGATGACATGACATTTATGTTCAACTGCACGCTTTAAATACGTAAATGCTGGCTCTTCATTCACGATTGCCTCAAATACAACCTGCATGCCCGGTTCAGCTAATACATCATCCATACTAGTTGTCATCAAATGTGCCGTGCCTGGTACACGTTCACGGCTAGCATCTGTCACTAAAATTTTTGCTACTTCTAACTCAATGCCTAATTTATGTCTAAGCTCTTCTCGCTTTTCGTTTAATATATGGTAAATCCCTTGACCTACCGTTCCAAATCCTAAAATCGCTGCCTTTATAGTTGCCATTCCTGTTATTCCCTCCAACTTACATTCCGCAGTTTCATTATATTTAAGCGTTAGCTTCATCCGTACTAATTCTGAATTGTGCACAACCCGTAAAGTAACTTGTATAAATATTTGATATTTCACTCTCAGTCATGAATAAATTTGTCTTATGGAGATAAACTGACAAGCACACAAATTCAAATAATTCAAAATTTAACTTAAAGAAAATTGTAACGCAAATACATACATTGCACAAGAAAAATCTTTCTAGGAAGGACATTTGTTTTCCCTAGACGTGCAGAAGAAATCGGTTTCATTCCCTTTATTATACGTTTTTTAAGATGTTCTATAATCTATGAACAATTATTGACGATTTTTTATCTTCATTCGGCAGATGTTTTTTTGTATCGAAAGCATAGCGACAGCGGCAGATACAGGAGACTCCTACCTCTACAGATGGTGAGATAAATGCGGTTTTGGTTCCTTTTTAGTGGGTGTCCAAACACTTACTGAATGAAGATAAAGCCTCCGGCGAATGTCACGGATTTTTAGAAGGAATGAATTGTGCAGGCACAATTCAAAATCCGGACGCATTGTTTATCTGTAGCGAAAGCAAAGCGGCAGCTACAATTACGCCAAGGCGAAATTGATAAAAGGATTGTCTTTCTTCTATTATATATGTATGTTACAACATCTATAAAAATTGTTCTTTTGATAGATAATTATAAAATTATTTACAAAAATAACTTACTCCCTTTTTTTGTTAATTAAAAAGCTCATTCCCTGTAGCAGCAGAGAATGAGCTCAAATATATGAGGGAGAATTAACTAGCTTTTATTAACAATTGATAACGATATTGTGTGATTGCTTGCTGAACAAGTCCTATCTCATCTGGTGTAAAATTTGGTATAGCATACGTACGTTCAACTAGTTGAAATGTGCCATATTTTAAATAGAACTCTGTGGCAGGTAGAGGAATATGACTTGCTCCATATTTTTCATATGCCTCAAAAACTTCTTTTACTGTATAGCCTTCCTCTTTTGCATAAACGTTTTCCTCAAAAGCAGAATGTCCAAAAATTTGTCGCCATTTACGTTCAACTGATGCCAGTATGTTTTGAATGGACATGTTGTTCACAAACACATGACCTTCATTTAGTTCATAAATAAGATAAGATGCAATGTTTTGTGCACTATAAACATTTCCCATTTAAAACACTCCTTTAACATCAGTTTTTTTAGTGAAAGTAGCTGCTGGCTGGCAGCTACTCATAAATATTTCAAAAGTGGGGGAGCACTTATGAAAACAAATGGAATCAAAGTATCATTTGGAGCACCGAATCAGGCAAAAATCGATGCCGAAAATTAGTTCTAGGTTGGTAGCCTTTCGAACGTTTAACTTATACCCTAGTATATAGCATGGTTTTACTTAAGTCAATAATACTTATAAAATTACTAGGTATTATTTACGAAAAATTTCTGATAACTTATCGAATGAGATAAGCGCTGGATGTAGCAACGTTTTACGCATTACCAAATGAGGCTTATCGAATGAGAAAATACGTAAACGCCACAACACTAGCCTATGTTTTATGCTTCAACCTTTTGTTGTGAAGCTGTTACTTGCTCAATTGCTTGTTCTAAATCTGCAATAATATCCTCTACTGCCTCTAAACCGATTGATAAGCGAATGAGCGACTCGGTTACACCAGTTTGAATTAGCTCTTCAGCTGATAGTTGCTGATGTGTAGTAGAAGCTGGGTGAATTATTAATGATTTAGCATCCCCTACATTAGCTACATGGGAGAATAATTTCACACTATCAATTAATTTACGCCCTGCTTCACGTCCACCTTTAATGCCAAATGTAAGCACAGAACCGAAGCCATTTCTTAAATATTTTTTAGCCAAATCATGTGTAGGGAAATCTTCTAAGCCATTATAATTTACATATTCCACAGATGGGTGGTTTTGTAAATATTCGGCTACTGCTAAAGCATTTTCATTATGTTTAGGGATACGCAAATGAAGCGTTTCTAAACCTTGTAAAAAATTAAAGGCTGCATCAGCACTTAGTGTTGGTCCAAAGTCACGTAGTAATTGTACACGCAGTTTTGTAGCAAATGCAGCAGCTGCTGTGTCAATGCCATATCGTAAACCGTGATAAGAAGCATCTGGCTCAGTGAATCCTGGGAAACGACCACGAGTCCAATCAAATTTTCCCGCATCAACTACAACGCCACCTAAAGTCGTTCCATGTCCACCAATCCATTTTGTTGCGGAGTGAATGACAATATCGGCACCGAAATCAATTGGTGTAGAGCCATAAGGTGAAGCAAAAGTGCTATCAATAATTAATGGTAAGCCGCTTTCATGTGCAATGTTAGCCACTGCTTCAATGTCTAGTACTTTTAAACTTGGGTTACCGTAAATTTCAGCGAATACCGCTTTTGTTTTATCTGTGATTGCTGCTTTGAAGTTCTCAGGATTTGTTTCATCTACGAAAATCGTTTTAATACCGTAGTTTGGTAATGTGTTGGCAAATAAGTTATAAGTACCACCATATAAAGAGCTAGCGGCAACAATTTCATCCCCCGCTCCTGCAAGATTTAAAATTGAAAATGCGATAGCTGCTGCACCAGATGAAAGTGCTACTGCTGCTGTACCGCCTTCTAATAAAGCGACGCGTTTTTCAAAAACATCTACAGTTGGGTTCGTAATACGTGTGTAAATATTGCCGGCTTCCTCTAAGGCAAAAAGACGTTGCGCATGAGCAGTGTCTTTAAAAACAAAAGCCGTTGAGCGATATACAGGTACGGTGCGAGATCCTGTTACTGGGTCGGGCTCTTGGCCACCATGTAACAGCAATGTTTCTGGTTTAAAATTTGTCATTTTGTACCTCCAAATGGTTATTTTTTTACGATGGTACCGGAGATGAGGAGGATTTTTTAGTAGAAAACAAAAACCCCCTTCAGCTAAGAAGAGGGTTGCGGTTGCAAGTTTTCCTCCCCTTATCTGCCAGATCCAAGTAAGAATCTGTAGGAATTAGCACCTTAGCAAGTTCGTCACTTACTGGTTGCCGGGCATCATAGGGCCTATCCCTCCGCCGCTCTTGATAAGAGTATTGAGATTCAATTTCCATCGTTGTTACACAGTATAAACATAGACATTTTTTCTGTCAACACTAAAATTTTATTTTTTCCGAAACTTCAGTCTGCTTCTTTACGTAATATGAACGCATACACTATTTTAATATTTATTTAGAAAGGAGGATTTTTGTGATTAAAACCATCATTTTATTTATTATCGTTGGTTATATTATCGGCTGTCTTCATGGCTCTAAAGTGGCACAGTTTTTATCTGGGGTAGATTTAAAAAAGACTGGCCATGGGAATGCAGGTGCATCCAATGCAACCCTTTCCCTTGGATGGAAATACGGGGTACTAGTAGCGCTTATTGATATTGGTAAAGGTGTATTAGCAATTATCGGTGCACATTTCTTTCTTGCAGATGCAGCACAATACACAGAGGTACAAGTTTGGCTCTTCACCTATCTCATAGCAGCTGGTGTCATTCTAGGTCATAATTTCCCATTCCATATGGGCTTTAACGGGGGGAAAGGTACAGCCTCCATCATAGGGATATTGCTTGCTGTTGATTGGAAAATTGGTTTATTTGCACTTATTTTATTTGTCATTTTATCTTTTGCAACGAACTATTTAATCGTCGGCGTTTTAGAGTTTTATCTTGTTTTTTGTACAGCAACTTTTTTATGGATTCCTGGGATGGGTCCAACGATCATTGCTTTGCTACTTTTTGGAATAGCTGTCATTTTGCATATTGAAAATATTAAACGATTAGTCAAAGGAACAGAGCCTAAAGTAACTTCAGCTTTCAAAAAGAAATAATAATTTTTTGGATGTTTTTGTCTTTTCTATGACCATATATTTTCTCTTTATTTACTATTAATGCTGTAAAAACAGAGTATTTCACATACTAATTTTTTCTCCAATAAATAGACAAATTATTTTCTTAATAAAACATTTTACTGACCGATGTTATAGATAATAATCGTCATATTTATCGTAGAAAGGATGAGAAAATATGTCTACACTTCAACAAGCAGGCGAAAAACGTAATTTAAAGCCACTTTGGATTGCTTTAGCCTTTGCTTCATTAATCATCATTATTTTTTTACCTAATAACGGCGATTTACCTGTTGCGGGTCAACGGGCCTTAGCCATCTTAGCTTTCGCAGTCATCCTTTGGGTAACAGAGGCAGTTTCATATCCCGTCAGCTCTGCCATGATTATTGCACTGGTAACCGTTTTACTAGGACTGGCTCCGTCAATAGACGATCCAACAGCAGAATTAGGAACAGCAGGTGCTCTAAAATTAGCATTAAGTGGGTTTAGTAATTCTGCAGTCGCCCTAGTAGCCGCAGCTCTATTTTTAGCAGCAGCAATGCAAATCACCAACTTACATAAACGACTCGCCCTATGGATACTTTCACTTGTAGGGACTAAAACAAAAGCAATTGTTTTTGGTGCCATTTTAGTATCTATAGCACTCGCATTTTTTGTTCCTTCTGCTACAGCACGTGCTGGCGCAGTAGTCCCAATACTACTTGGAATGGTTGCTGCATTTGGTTTGCCGCGTGATAGCCGACTTGCTGCGTTACTTGTCATTACCTCCGTACAGGCCGTCTCCATTTGGAATATTGGGATTAAGACAGCTGCTGCTCAAAATATGGTCGCTTTAAATTTTATTCAAGAACAATTTAATGTGGATATTTCATGGGGTGCCTGGTTACTCTACGCTGCCCCCTTCTCGATTATCATGTCTATAGCTTTATTTTTCATTATGATTTCTCTGATTAAGCCTGAGACTAGTAACATAGAAGGCGGTAAAGAGGTAATCAAAAAGCAGCTTGCAGAACTAGGCCCATTAAAAGCTCCCGAGATCCGTTTAATCATCACGTCAATGATTTTATTATTTTTCTGGGCAACTGAAGGCAAGCTACACCCATTTGACACAACAACAGTCACAATTATTGCTATCGCTATTCTATTAATGCCGAAAATCGGTGTTTATACATGGAAGGAAGTGGAGCCTCATATTCCTTGGGGAACCATTATCGTTTTTGCGGTAGGTATTATGCTAGGTACAGTTTTATTGAATACGAAAGGTGCATCATGGTTATCTGACAAAGTGTTTGGTTCACTTGGTCTAGATACTATGCCGATTCTAGCAACAATTGCATTGGTTACACTATTTAATATTCTTATTCACCTAGGTTTTGCCAGTGCGACAAGCTTAGCATCAGCGCTTGTACCTGTGTTTATCGTTTTGGCCTCCACATTAACGGCTAACGTTGACCAAGTTGGTTTCGTTATCGTACAGCAATTTGTGATTAGCTTTGGCTTTCTTTTACCAATAAGCGCACCGCAAAATATGCTTGCTTATGGTACAGGAGCGTTTACAACAAAGGATTTCTTGAAATCTGGTATTCCATTAACCATTATTGGTTTCATCCTAGTACTTCTATTCTCCGCAACTTATTGGAAATGGATTGGATTATTGTAAATAGATAGAGCCCTAAGTATTTTAATAGGTATCTGGGTAAGTCTTTGAGATAACTGAGCGGTTCTTTGAGCGACCTGAGCAGTTCTACGAGGGACCCGAGCAGTTCTACGAGGGACCTGAGCAGTTCTACGAGGGACCCGAGCAGTTCTACGAGGGACCCGAGCAGTTCTACGAGGGACCCGAGCAGTTCTACGAGGGACCCGAGCAGTTCTACGAGGGACCCGAGCAGTTCTACGAGGGACCCGAGCAGTTCTACGAGGGACCCGAGCAGTTCTACGAGGGACCCGAGCAGTTCTACGAGGGACCCGAGCAGTTCTACGAGGGACCCGAGCAGTTCTACGAGGGACCCGAGCAGTTCTACGAGGGACCTGAGCAGTTCCTACGAGGGACCCGAGCAGTTCTACGAGGGACCCGAGCAGTTCTACGAGGGACCCGAGCAGTTCTACGAGGGGCCCGAGCAATTCTCCGAGGGACCCGAGCAATTCTCCGAGGGACCCGAGCAGTTCTTCAAGGGACCCGAGCAGTTCTCCCAGGGACCCGAGCAGTTCTCCCAGGGACCCGAGCAGTTCTCCCAGGGACCCGAGCAGTTCTTCGAGGGACCCGAGCAATTCTGGGGGGCGCCTGAGCAGTCCTCCGGGGGACCCGAGCAATTCTGGAGGGCACTTATCAGTTCTCTGGCAACCCATACAGTTCTTTTGGGTACCATAATTAACACAAAAGCCTTGAAGGAATCATTAACTGTCCTACAAGGCTTTTATTATACCTATTCTATTATTTTGATAATGCTGCTTCCTTCATAGTACCACTTTTTGCATAATTCACATGCCATGAAAGCGCTTTCTCTAGGTCGTGTGGAGTATGGTGTCCGCCTGTTGCTTCATTAGCATCATTAAAATACTTCCATAATTGCTCACGGTATTCAGGATGTGCACAGTTATCAATAATTAGTGCAACCCGCTCTTTTGGAGCCAGTCCACGTAAATCAGCAACCCCCTGCTCTGTCACGATTACATCTACATCATGCTCTGTATGATCCACATGTGATACCATCGGAACGATACTTGAGATATTTCCACCTTTTGCATAAGATTTTGTAACAAAAATACCTAATCGTGCATTACGTGCAAAATCACCAGAACCGCCGATACCATTCATCATTTTTGTGCCTGAAACATGGGTTGAATTCACATTACCGTAAATATCAACTTCCAGCGCTGTATTCACTGAAATTAGCCCGAGTCGGCGAATAATTTCTGGCTGATTGGAAATTTCCTGTGGGCGTAATACTAGTTTATCAGCATATTTATCAAAATTACCGTAAACTCGGTTTCCAACTTCCTCTGACAGGGTAATAGAAGTAGCAGATGCAAAGCTTACTTTTCCAGCATCAATTAATTCGAATACAGCATCCTGTAGCACCTCTGAATAGACCTCTAAATTTTCAAACTCGGAGTCTTTGAAGCCCAATAATACAGCATTTGCCACGGAGCCTACTCCTGACTGGATTGGACGTAAACTCGTCGTTAAACGGCCTACTTTAATTTCATCACGAAGGAAGTTTAATAAATGATTGGCCATAATATCTGTTTCCTCATCAGCTGGAACAATTGTTGATGGCGCATCTAAAATGTCTGAAATTACTATACCCTTTACTTTCTCTAAATCTAGTGAAATACCAATTGTTCCGAGTCTATCTGAAGCCTTTTGTAATAGAATTGGATCACGTTTTCCTTGTGGTCCTGGAACAAAAATATCATGTACTCCCTCTAATGCATCTAGCTGAGCCACATTCAGCTCGATAATAACTTGATCGGCCTCTTGCACAAAAATCGGAGAATTACCAACTGAAGTTGTAGGAATTAGTAAGCCATCTTCTGTAATAGCAGCCGCTTCGATAATCACAAAATCAATAGGACCTATAATGCCCTGACGTACCAATTCTGCATTATGTGAAAGATGCGCATCGACAAACATAATATCACCGCTGTTGATTTTATTACGAATTCCCGCATCCGCCTGGAAAGGGCCACGTTTACGAATAACGCCAGCTTCAGCTAAGTATTGGTCAACTTCTGGGCCTAATGATGCACCTGTATATACATCTACCTGAAAGCTCTCTTTTTTAGCTTTTTCAACAAGTGCAAGTGGCACAACTTTAACATCTCCAGCACGTGTAAAACCACTCATCCCAAGTACCATACCATCCTTAATCCAAGATGCTGCTTCTTCTGCTGTGACAACCTTGCTTCGCAGCTGTTCATTACGAAGCTTTTTCGCTAACTTTTCTTCCATTCCTTATTCCTCCATCCCACTTTATTTTTGTTTAACTAGATTACTTGGTAGATACCTCGTTGCTATTTCCAAACATTAGAATTTTAACCAAATAAACCGTCGCATAAATAATATTATACTATTTAGAATATTTAATCTATATCCAAGAAAATATTTCGTTTTTCGAGAAATTTTATGTATTTATAAATTATCCGAAAATAATTTAAACGCCCAATACATTCGATTTTGAAGAAAAAGCGTGATATGCTTTTCATATATAAGGGGAAAAGGAGAATATTAAATGGTTAAAGATTTATTACGCAACCACTCTTCAGTTCGTATTTATGATGGTAATCCAATTTCGAAGGATATCATAGAGGAGTTAATTACTACTGCGCAAATGGCTGCTACATCTCATTTTGTACAAGCTTATAGCGTTATTTGGGTAACAGATGAGGAGAAAAAGGAACAGCTCGGCTTGCTCTCCGGTAACCCTCGTCAATATGAAACCTCTGGGGCTGCATTTGTCTTTTGTGTGGATTTTAAACGTCTACAAATGGCTGGTAAACTAGAAGGTGTGGAAATTGTAGCAGATACAGCCGAAAACGTGCTTGTTGGGGTTGCAGATGTAGCATTATTTGCTCAAAACTTTGTCATTGCCGCAGAATCAATGGGATACGGTATTTGCTATATTGGTGGTGTTCGTAACAAACCAGCGGAAATAAGTGAGTTATTGAATTTACCTGATTATGTTTTCCCACTTTTCGGCTTAACAATTGGGGTTCCGGCTCGCCGTAATGAGGTAAAGCCTCGATTACCAGTCGCTGCTATCCTACATGAAAATGAATACAATGTACAACAATATGAGGAACTTTTACCAATTTATAACGAAACACTAGAAGCTTATTATAATAGCCGTTCTTCCAATAGAAAAATTGACAACTGGACAAAGCAAATGGCTGATTTTTTAATTGAACAACGTCGTCCACATATTAATGAGTTCTTAGCTAAAAAAGGTTTTAATTGGAAATAGCATTCAATCTAGATTACATTAGTGGGGTTACTATCGTATGATATTAACTCTACTTTTTTTATGTAAAATACCTCATCATGTTGCAATTAGTATTTTTGTCTCTCTTATTATGTTAAATTAAGGTACAAATTAAACGAAAAGACTCTTTCCTTTTCCAACATTTCCATTCATATTAATAGAGGATGACTTTACGTGGAAAGGAGCTTTGTTCAAATGTCCCATGTCAATAAACACCTTGCTCGTACCTTAGAACAACAGCATAAACGAAGTGTTAGAGGTTTATTTTTAAAAATTCAAGACTTAAACAATAAATGTACGTTATTAAGAAAGAGGCTAGAACCTCATATAGATATGACTGTTTATCAGAATGCTATTGATTATGTTAATGAATTTATTTCGCATACCACTATCCTCAATTTAAAATTTATTACCAATACACAAAACTTAGAAGTATTAGTATTACATACACTTTTATTATCATATGTATTAGAAAATGAAGATCCGCGTTCTTTTGAATATGAACAAAAGCTACTTCATGAATATATTCAGGAAATTTTCGACTTAAACGAGCATGCAAAAACACTTTTTATTAATCATCAGGAAAAGATGCTTTACTATATTCAATCCCAACCAACATAAAAAGACGATCTCGCAACATATTTGCAACTAGATCGTCTTTTTTGAGCATATTTTTATTGTAGACCTTTAATGATAAGTGTTCGGACAGGTAGGAACTGCTCGCCTGTATCGCCATAAGTAAGAATGACTTCATCACCTTCTTGTAAATAAATTGAAAGTGGTTCCGTCTCCGCACTCACTAAATAATTCTCCCCATTACTTAATAAAAACGAGACAATGGTAAAGTCACCTAAACGCTCTTTATATACGCGTAATACTTTTCCACTAGCATTTTTTTCAGTTGCATTTGAACTGCCATCTACCGTATTTCCTCCACGGCTCAGTGCTGTTTTATATAGTTTTAGTGCCTCTTTAGGAGTTGTTGCATAAACTGAAATTTCAGGATTTGCTGCAGAGACAATGAAATAGTTTTGTAAAAAACCATTTGAATCAAGCACTGCAGTTAACCAGCTAGCTTCCCCGTAAAAGTTATATAATACAGGCATTTCACCAGACCATTTTTTCTCGATAAATTTTTTCTCGATAATTTGTAAAGTCCCTTGTGAATCCATATAAGATGAATCTAAATTTCCAGTATAGTAAGTTGCTTGACCTGTTCGAGCATTTGTTAAAGAATAACCAAGCATCGAATCGACACCCTCTTTAGGACTCGTAAAGTCTGTGAAATAATACATATCACCTTTTTCATCAAAAACCGGGCTAACATTTGATTCTGTTCCTTCATCTGAAGGAAGCTTTACATCCTTTTTACCAAATTTACTGTTCCAAAATCCATGAACATAATTTCCAAAGTAGCTGTTTTGTAAGCTCACGGTCTCAGGTGAAACAGCTCCATCAATAAATTCTGGAACATCCTCTAACTTCACTACTTCGGATTTTCCTGTTAACGCATCCACCAATACAATCCCTTTTACATCAAAGCCATTACGTGCTGAAACAAATTCACCATAGGAACGAATGTAATAGGGCTTACCATCATCATCTACTTCAAGTTGTACATCTCCATAGAAAATAAGGAGTGGATGCTGAAGACGAATATGACGCTCTAAATTTGAATTTAAGTAAGCTGAAGGCACATACTTCATTGCTTGCTCTACAAATTTTGGATTATCTGCTGAATCTGTGGCACTCATCATAAAATAACCTGGAGTAGAGCCACCATTCATCCATTTAAAAAAGCCAGAAAATTCAACTGGTGCAATATACACATACTCACCATTTACTTTTTGAATTTGTAAGCGCCCTAATTCATAATAGCTCGTATTCGGCACTTGACCAAATGCTTTCTTCATCTTATTACGTGCAAATTTTGGAGGTACACTGGCTGGTGTTTGTGTTTCATCAAACGGCTTTATCTCTACCTCTTCCTTCATCTCAGCTGATGTAAATTTGTCGGTAGCATTCCATAAAGGAGCTGATAATACATATATGGCGACCCCTAAACTAGCTAAAAATAATACACCTTTTATCTTTCTTTCAATACCACTTGCAAGGAACGCCCCGCCTAATGTTAATAGAATAATAGCTGGCCAAAATGCAAGCCAGTTTACATCCATCTTTGTGACATATACTGTGATGCCCGTAGCTAGAAATCCTAGTACAAAGACACCTATAAAAAAGTATCCAATTACTTTTTTTGATTTTCCATCTTCTCGCTTCTTCGTAATAAGCGGTGTTAATAAAATACTCGCAATTAGTGCAATGACTGCTGAAGCTATTAATAGCTTGGTCATTTTATTCACCCTTTCTTAGGTAACTATCTACTTATTTACGGCTGCATTCGTAAAAAGTTTCATACATTGCCTGAGGAACATGCCTTCTTAATTAATGATTTTTATTAAAAAAGAGGACTTTATAAAGGAAATTTTAACATAGATAAAGAATTTCAATGAAAAGGAGATGAAATATTTGTTTAAAAAATTTTTAATTCCTGTCATCGCTGTGTTTGGTTTTTATTATATTTTTTTCTACTCCCATATAGAAGAAAATCTAAAGCTAATCTTTAAAGTTATCCCTATGCTATTAATTATTATTTTAGCTGCTCCTCAAAAAGGCTTTAAAAAGTACCAGCTACTAATTGTTGTTGGTCTTGCTTTTTGTATGGTGGGTGATTATACATTACAGTGGTTCCTCATTGGATTAACAAGTTTCTTAATCGGTCATATTTTTTATATCTTTGCCTTTTCGTCTACTAATGAACGCCAAGTACCAGCATGGGCAAAAGTAATTTTACTTGTTTATGGGGCAAGTATGGCTGTGTGGATTGCTGGAACGGTGCTTTCCTCCGGGGATATTGTCCTAGGTATTGCAGTAATCGCATATATATCCATTATCTTGTTGATGGGTTGGACTGCCATTCGCACAGGTTCCACCTTTGCGATAATCGGGGCGCTATTATTTATCGCATCGGATTCCTATTTAGCTATTAATAAATTTGTAATGCCCCTATCCTTTTCACATGAGATAATTATGCTGACCTATTACAGTGCTCAATTACTTATTGCTTTAAGCATCCTTCAATATTCCGAAATCCGAAGTAAAGTGTTACAATAATATCAATTATGCCTCGGCATAATTGCGTCTGGAATCGCTTTGTGCTTAGGTCCGCAGATGTTTTTTGTGCGAAAGCGCAGTGCTAACAAAGCGTCCGATCCCGTGCAATCTGCTGTGGGCTTTGGGCTAACTTGATGTAGGTCACTCAGTCGTGTGTTGTTGTTCCTTAGCTTTCGCACAGATAAATTGCCACAGGGCGTGACGTTCTTAGACTTTGGACACCCGCTTATAGAAATTAAACATACACATTAGGAGGCCATACTTTATGAAAGAACAAGTAATCGAGCGATTAATTCGTTATGCAAAAATTGATACACAATCCGACTTTACAAGCGAAACAACTCCTTCTACACAAAAGCAATTTGATTTATTGTACATTCTTAAAGACGAACTAGCTGCAATAGGCTTAACGGATATTACATTAGATGAAAATGGTTATTTATTTGCTACTTTAGAGGCAAATACAGATAAAGAAGTACCGACTATCGGCTTCTTAGCTCATGTCGATACAGCTACTGATTATACGGGTACAAATGTCAATCCACAGCGTATTGACAATTATGACGGCGGAAATATTCAGTTAAATGAAAATTTAGTAATGTCACCAACAGATTTTCCAGAGCTTAAAAATTATGTAGGACAGACATTAATCACAACAGATGGAACTACATTATTAGGCGCAGATGATAAAGCTGGTATTGCAGAAATTATGACGGCTATGGAATACCTTAAAAACACCCCTTCTATTAAGCATGGTAAATTACGTGTAGCCTTTACACCAGATGAAGAAATTGGCCGTGGTCCACATAAATTTGATGTAGCTGCTTTTGGAGCCGATTATGCTTATACGATGGATGGCGGACCACTTGGCGAGTTACAATATGAGAGCTTTAATGCCGCAGGTGTTAAGATTGTGACAAAAGGTACTAGCGTACACCCTGGTTCTGCAAAAAACAAAATGGTCAATGCCATCACAATGGCTATCGCCTTCCAAAATGAAATGCCTGCTGATGCAGTTCCTGAAAAGACAGAAGGTTATGAAGGTTTCATTCATTTAATGGGCTTTAAAGGAGCTCTTGAACATACAGAGCTTTCCTATATCGTGCGTGACCATGATCGCCAAAAATTCGAAGAGAAAAAACAATTAATGCGCGATGTTGCAGCTAAAATTCAAGCACAATTTGGAGAACATGCATTAAGCATTACAATTGAAGATCAATACTATAATATGGGCGAAAAAATTGAGCCTGTAAAAGAAATTGTTGATATTGCACGTGCTGCGATGGAAAAATTAGATATTACACCTAATACTTTGCCGATTCGTGGTGGTACAGATGGCTCACAATTATCTTATATGGGCTTACCAACACCAAATATTTTCGCTGGTGGCGAAAATATGCATGGGAAATTTGAATATGTATCTGCTGAAACAATGGAAAAGGCGACACAGGTTATTATTGAAATTGTTCAGCTATTTGAACAACAAGCAAAATAATAGGTATTTATTAGGTGATCCACTCACCTGTAAAAATGTCACAGATTGAATAAAGTCAAAAAAATCTGGACTCGATGGGACATAATTGATAATGTTATAGTTACGAAGAAAGGTTTTTTCCTTTCTTCGTAATTTTTTCAGCATTAATTACTGAATTTTCTAATTACATAAAAGAATTGAACTAAAACTCAAACTGAGGTGATTTTATGAAAGAAATTGCATTAGGCATTTTTGCATCACTTTTCTTTGCCGTGACCTTTATTTTAAATCATGCAATGGAAATGCAGGGTGGTAGCTGGTTATGGAGCGCATCTCTTCGTTATTTCTTCATGCTTCCGTTTTTACTCGTAATTGTCTTCTACAGAAAGGGCTTTCCCCAATTATCTGGCGAAATGAAAGCACAGCCTATCCCATGGCTACTATGGAGCTTTGTTGGGTTCGTATTATTTTATGCACCTCTTACATTCGCAGCAGCCTTCGGTCCAGGTTGGCTCGTTTCTGGAACTTGGCAGTTTACAATCGTTGCTGGTGTATTACTTGCTCCCCTCTTTGTTTCGATCGTAGCGGGAAAAACAGTGCGTCAAAAAATACCACTTATTTCATTACTGATTTCATGTGTTATTTTAGCTGGTATTTTGCTTATTCAAATACCCCAGGCACAATCTGTTCCAATGAAAAGCCTAATGCTTGGCATCCTGCCTGTTGTAGTCGCATCGTTTGCTTACCCTCTTGGCAATCGCAAAATGATGGAAATATGTGGAGGTCGTATTGATACATTTCAGCGAGTTCTCGGTATGACAATAGCTTCTATGCCAGCATGGATTATTATGGCTATCTATGCCCTGGCAACAGTTGGGCTACCTTCAATAAATCAAATGCTGCAATCTTTGCTTGTTGGTATCAGCTCAGGCGTTATTGCCACAATCTTATTCTTCATTGCGACCGACCGAGTACGAGACCATCAAGGTAAACTTGCAGCAGTTGAAGCAACACAATCGACTGAAATTCTTTTTGTTATTATTGGTGAAATATTATTACTCGGCATCGCCTTCCCGAACCCAATAGCTGTAGCAGGTCTAGGTGTCATTATTGTGGGTATGCTTTTACACAGCTACTACACAATGGTGCTAGGGAAAAAAGGTGCTAATCAACAATCTACCTCTCATAACAGCTCCACTCTGTGATGTACATTCATACTGTTGAAAAATTTCAATCCCTATAGCCATGTATTTTATCTTTTGTTGAAGGCAATAAAAGCCCTAAAATCAAACAGGTGAGGAAAAACAATTCTTTTTCCTCACCTGTTTTTCTATTATTAAGATTTTCACCCTTCAAACAAAGTAAAGGAATTGTTATTCATAGGACCTTAGTTCGCTGCTATATCCATTAATATAACCATAGCCTGGTGCAAAAAATTCGCCATAGGATGTTTCCACAACATTGTTAAATGTACCTGTTGAGTTTGTGAATGTGTAATGAATGGCACGAACAAATCCTTCATTTTTCATTCCGTTCTCCATTCTAGTCACTTTTGAACCTTCTATAACCGGCTTATCAAATAGATATTTGATACCATCCTTTTCATAATTAAAGGTTTGTTCTGTTTCAAGATAATCAATGAACTGATTGTTGCTCTGCGCTTCAAAACGATTATTAGCCGTTTTCTTGTATACACCATTCGTATACACTAGTTGTTGAAGCGTATCATTTGGTAAGAAAGATGTTGTAATAACCGGTGATTCGTTCGGTTTTATGGTAGCTAGGACTTTTTTTGGTACATAATATGTTTCCCCATCTATCTCAATCCAAGCTGTCATATTTTTTTCAGTCAATAACATTACTTCATCAAAACGCTTTAGTTCTCTTGACTTTTTACCTTTACCAATAACACCATATCGAATATAGCGTTTCTCTTGAGCTTGCACAGGTTGGAGTAATGTTACAGGAATATATGTGAAAATAAAATCTTCTCCCCATGTCCCTAGCTCTTGCATTCTAATATATCCATTTATTTCAATTCCTAACGATTGAAAAACAGTTCCTTTTGAATATTTTCCTCCCGCATTTCCTCCAGCCATTGGACCTCTTAAGTGCCGTGTATCAGCTGTTAGCTTATAGAGTCCTTCATCTCTTTTTATTGTTTCGGCAATGCGAATATCTGTGGCATCAATATAGCCCCCTCTAGTATTTCCCTCAGAAGGGTACGTATAATCGTAATATAGATTTTCACCAATAACAATATCATAGCTAGGGGACCCATATTCAAATCCTTTTAAATAATGTGTTCCATAGTTTAAGTTTGAGGCTTGACCATTGATGTTGATATAACCGGGATTATCATAAAGCGAAGCGCGTATGTTCAGAGGTACTTTCTTAAAAACAACTAAATCCGTCGCTTGAACACGGTAACCCGAACTCATCCAATAAAATGTTTTGTTGTCATATTTTTCGATATCATAAACTCGGAAATAGTTATTGCGCTTGACTGTCATCGAGCTATATGTTCCTGTTGCATTATTCTTCTTATATACTTTCACATCTTTTGTAAAGGTCATTTTACCAGTTTGCCCCTTCACAACAGGTGCCCCATCCCACTGTGCTTCCGCCGCTTTAGATGATGATGGGTTTGTAAAAAAGGCTAACACGATGAGCAAAGTAATCATATATTTCTTCATTCATTTCCCTCCATTATTTCTAATTAAGTTCCCATTTTTATCATACCATATCCATTCTGTTACTTATTTCCCCTATTTAAAGACAATCAAAAAAAGAGCAACTTATCCATAAAGGCATAAGTTGCTCTGAGATTTTACGTTCCCAAAAAATGAGGGGGGTTTTAGGAGCGTTATCATGAACTAGCAAACTTCTGGAGAAAAGTAGCTAAAGTTCATCCTCTCTACACTGTATTGTAGAGGAGGAATAATCTTTATACGATAATGATAATCATTATCAATTAAAATGTCAACAGTAATCTGAAAATTAATTATTAATTTTTTTATAATGCCTTCTTCAACGAGCGATAATGCAAAAAGCCTCCTACACAAAAGCCGATTATGCTGTTGAAGAAGCAATGCCTATCATACCTGTAAACGTGGCTATAACATCAAAAAACCTATCATTCTGATATGTTTAATAGATTTTACTATATTGCTTTCCATTTGTGAAGCAAAATTGAATAATTTATAATTGAAATAGCAGACGATTGAAAGAATAGGTGATAACAATGCCAGCATTAACGATGGATCAGGTTCGGCAATTAAATTCCTACAGCATTTATACGACAGAGCCGAAACGAACATTATTTACATTAGCCGATATACATAAGGACTTTTACCATCCTGACTTTTTAAATCTGATGATGGGTATTACGGACGCAGCCACAGAAGCAGCAGCCATCTCCCATTTTGGACGCCGCTATGGAATGTTTTTCGCAATGCAGTTTTACATGCTAGCTGCCTATGATGAGGTGTGGGATGGAAAGCCAATTGAGCTTCGCTTTGATGCAGCAAAGGAATTTAACAGCTATACAGTCGCAATGTTTATCAACCCAAATGATTGGCGTTACGTGGATGAGAATGAACGTCAGTCAGTTATCGAGAAAATCTTATATGATGGGCATGTTATTGTGCAACAGCTTCGTAAAGTGACATCTGTTTCGCCTTTGACAATTTGGGAAAATTTCTTTGGCTATCTTCTGTGGCATTATCATATGTTGTTATCGAATCCTGGCTTAGCAGACCAAGCGATGGATGATATTGAAATATTAGAGGATCCTAAAACTTGGGCACGTTTCTCAAACAAGTCTTGGTGGACACAATATACAGGCGGTCAAAGTCCATCAAATTTAGTAAATGTCCCTGTCCGAAAATCATGTTGTTTTTCCAAGGACATACCTGGTTTAATGGCTTGTGGCTTTTGCCCAATAAAAAAATAACAAACCTTTGCAAAAAGGCCCTGCTCTTCGCAAACTGTGAAGAACAGGGCTTATATTTTATTTACTTTTCATAAACAACAAGCCAATCATTTTGGTCTTCATACATGGAAGTACCAGTATAACCCTGTTTTAAAAGTTGCTGTTGACCAACCGTATCATCCATCGATATTGTTTTCTTTTCTTTAAAAATTGGTAGCTCCTGTCGTAAATCTTTAAAGAAAATATAGCGTAATTTATCAACGTACTTAATCTTTAATCCTTTCACCACTAAACCTTGCGCGAATTTATCCTTTAAGCTAGGAATATTATACGGCTTAACAGTAGAGCAAACGTAATCATATTTCGATAAATCAATCTGCCTCATTATAATATTGGCTAATATTTTTTGTAAGCCAAAGCCGCGGTATTTAGGAGAAACATTCGAGATTTCTTGATATAAAACACGATTGAATGCATCCTCCGTAATCCCACAATCATAGCCAAGATGCTCATTATCTATAGGAGGATTTAAGAGCGCACGGAAGGCTATTAGGTCCTGCCCAACATAAGCACCTATCATCATGCCATTGCCTTTTAAAATATATTCAAATTCTTCAGAAGTAAGTGGCTGTAAAATACTTTGGTCAACTAACGATTCATAAACCTCAACTTGTAAATTCTCAATTTCTTGTAAATGGTGAAGATCTAGGGTTGTTACATAAAACGGTGTTTCTCCAAGCATTCCTTCATAGATTTTTTCCATAATGTATCTCCTTAGGCCGTTACAACCGTTGAAAATTTACATAATTCTTTAAGAATCTCTTCATCTACATCTATACCTAAACCTGATTTCTCCTTTAAACAGATGAATGGAACATCATAATGTAGGTTTCCAACATCCTTAGAGAATTTTAATGGACCTGTTAATTCTACACTTGTCATAATTTTTTTAGAGAATGCCACATGGAAGCCTGCTGCTGAGCCAACAGATGATTCTACCATTGAACCAACCTGGCACTCAATGCCTGCCATTTCAGCCATTACCGCTAGCTTCATAGCAGGATAAATGCCACCACATTTCATTAGTTTTATATTTACTTTGTCTGCTGCACGCTTTGCAATAATTTCACGCATCTCACGTACGCCACGAAGTCCTTCATCAATCATTAGTGTAACATCGGATTTTGACTTAATCTCAACCATTCCGTCAATATCCTCACTATCTACTGGCTGCTCTAACCAATCTATATTTAAGTCTTTCATTGCACGTAAACCTTGTAATGTAGTAGATGCATTCCCCCATCCTTGATTAACATCTACTCGAATGGCAATGTTATCTCCTACCCGTTCACGCACCGCTTTAATACGGGCAACATCACGTACAACTTCTGTTCCTACCTTCATTTTAAATGAACGATAGCCCATTTCTACTCGATCTGCTGCCTCATCTGCCATAGCTTCTGGCGTTCCAATGCTCAACACATGTGTGATTGGGAATTTCTCATGATAACGTCCACCTAACAGCTGATATACTGGAACCTGCAGTGCTTTCCCAGCAATATCAAAACAAGCTATATCAATCGCAGCTTTTGCGGCAGGTACATCCTTGACAATTTTATTCATTTTATCGTGGATTTTTTCAAATTCAAGTGGATTCGCTCCAATAATCGCAGGAACTAGCTGATTTTTTAAAACAGCATATGTGCTTTCCCATGTTTCCCCTGTTACATGCTCATCTGGCACTGCTTCGCCATAGCCTATAATACCGGTATCTGTCGTAACCTTTAAAATAATAGAAGGCATTGAGTCATATGTAGCATAGCTAATAACGAATGGTTCAATTAATGGTAAATGAATTGCAAAAATTTCTACTTGTTGGATTTTCATTTTTATCAATCTCCTATATAATTTAGTTGTCGTTAATATGTCGCTAATTGTTGAAAAAATTTAGAGAAGGAATGTTACCTATGTCTACTAAAATAGCAGTTATTTGCTCTAAAGCATTTATGAAACGTATTACTAGTATCGCACAAAACATTAAGAATATTCAATTAGAATTTTATCCTTACAGCCATCCTGAAGAAGCACCTATTTTATTAAAGCAAATTAGACCATGTGACGCGCTATTGCTTGGCGGAACATTGCCTTATCTACATGCCCAATCGTCTTTATCAGAAATACCAATCCCTTGGAATTATATAAAACAAGACGAGACTGCTATTTCTACAACATTGCTATCAGTAATGGCCAATCATGCAATATCTTTAAGAAGAATTTCTATCGATGTGATGAATCCAATTTTTGTTGAAAATGTTTTAAAAGATATTGAGTATTCTGGTCCAAGACCCTTTATTCAGCAAATCGCTGTTACGAGACCTACTCAAGCAATACTTCAGCATCATATTGCTTTATGGAATGCCCAAAGCATTGATTTTGTTATTACAAGTATTCATAGTGTTTTTGATGAATTGCAAAAGCGTCAAATACCTGCTATGCGCATGATAGACGCTACAAACTCTATTGTTCAATACTTGGAAGAAACAAGGTCTCAATCACTTTTAACTAAATCTGAATCTGTGAAAGCTGTTGTAGGGATATTAGAAATGCCAGAGAACAATTCATTTGACACCTATATTTTATCAAAAATCACTGCAGCTACACATTCAACCTATAAACAAATTACGGCAAATTCTTTTGAACTTTATACAACAGCAGGATATTTGCAAAATACCCTTGCAAAAGAAAATTTGCAAAGTTTAATGCAACAAATTGAAATACCCTTTAAGCTTGCTTTTGGTTTTGGTCACTCCATTCTTGAGGCGAGCCAAAATGCAAATAACGCATTAACCTTTGCTAAACCTTGTGAAATATTTATACTAGATGAACATAAAAATTTGTTAGGTCCGTTCCCCAAATCGGAAATAAAGCTTGCTTTAAAAACGGATAATCCTTACGTTTTACAAATGGCAAAGCTAACAAGCCTAAGTCCTTTAAATATTTCTAAAATCATCGACTTTAGCCGAGAGCGTCAATCAGCTCAATTTACTGCTTACAATCTTTCAGAATACCTTCAAGTGACAAGACGTACAACAGAGCGTATTATAAAAAAATTAGTAGACAATGGCTATGCTAAAGTTGTAGGAGAAGAAATGACCCATCAGCAAGGTCGCCCACGCACAATCTATGAATTGAACTTTGCTATTTATTAAAAATTCTCGCAGATACTTTTGGCATCTGCGAGACTACGGTTAGCTAGTAGATGGGATGGAATTATTCCACTACCGCCATATTCGCATCGTTTATTTCTTGCTCCTTTTTACGCTTCTCTGCCTCTGCAATTTCTTCAGGAGTTAGTTTTACTATTGCAAACCCGATATAAGCATAGATAATTGAAATAATAGGTACAGTGAAGTTAAGAATCGCATATGGTGCATATTCCATAGCACTTACGCCTAATGTTGCTAAAATAAACACACCACAAGTATTCCAAGGGAAGAATACGGACGTTAATGTTCCCCCATCCTCTAACGCACGAGATAGGTTTTTAGAATGTAAACCACGTTGTTGATAAACACCTGCAAACATACGTGAAGGTACTACAATCGAAATATATTGCTCAGAACATGTAGCATTCGTTGTGATACAAGCTGCTATCGTTGAAGCAACTAGACTACCTGTAGATTTAGCAAATTTCACAATAACGTTCATAAGCGCTTTTAACATGCCGGAGTATTCTAAAATACCACCAAACGTCATCGCTACGATTGTCATTGAAACCGTATTCATCATTGAGTCTAAGCCACCACGGTTAAATAAATCATCCACCATGTGATTACCTGTAGAAATTTCAAATCCAGCCTGTAATGCTTGTACAGCACTTGCTGCTGAACCACCTTGTACAAAAATTTGTAGTAAGAAACCTGAAACAATCCCAATAATTAAAGCAGGAATTGCTGGCACTTTTTTTGCAACTAATACAATAACACCAACTGGAACAAGTAATAGTAAAGGAGAAATAACAAAGCTTTCCTCCATTACTTTTAAAGTTGTTAAAATTTCTTCTGACTTCATAGAGACATCTGCAAATTTTCTTCCCATAATGCCAAAGACAACAAGCGCAATGACAAGAGCCGGAATTGTTGTGTAAAGCATGTGCTTAATATGATCAAAAAGGTCTGTCCCGGTTAAACCTGCTGCAAGATTGGTCGTATCGGATAAAGGCGACATCTTATCGCCAAAATATGCACCTGAAATAACAGCTCCAGCAATCATTGCTGCCGGAATTCCCATACTTAAGCCAATCCCCATTCCAGCAACACCGATTGTTGCCATTGTAGACCATGAGCTACCAATCGCCAATGAAACGATTGAACATAACAGCATAATTGTTACTAAGAACCATGCTGGAGAAATTAATTTTAAGCCATAATAAATCATTGTTGCTACGACACCGCCACCAATCCATGCACCGATTGTCAAACCTACTAAAATAATAATGACAATTGCTGGTAAAGCTAGACGTATGCCCTTATACATCATTTCCTCAATTTCCATCCACTTAAATCCATGTAATTTGGCAACAATTGCTGCTACTGTTGTGCCAACAAGAAGAGGTACGTGAGGACTTTGCTCTAATACAACTACTGTAATAAGCATCGTAATAATCATAATTGCAAAAGTTAAAAGTGCCCAAAGAGCATTAATTTCTTTTTTCATGGTCCCATCCCCTTTTTTTGCACCTGATTCCTTTGTCGAATTTTTAAGGCGCAAATAATTTTTTACGTTTTTTAGCTTAATATTCAAAAAATTAAAAGTCAACGCAAAAAATTTATGCCTCTCAAGCAAATCTCACTATTTTAGCGTAATAAAACGCTTTCAAGTAGCTATTAAAAACAATGCAAACCCTTGTATATCCATACATTTTGTAAAATGTTCATACAAAAAAGCTATATTAAAAGAAAATATAATCTTTTAATATAGCTTTATTTTTTATTCAGATTTTGGTTTTTTTTCTAATACACAAGCAAGTACTTTTGCAGCATCGATCAGCGCACTACGCTCAAAGGTCATCTTAGGATGATGTAATCCTGGTGTCAAATTAGCCCCAATACCAATCATCGCCGCTTTTAGTTCTGGTTTTTTCACCGTGTAGAAATGGAAATCATCGCTACCTGGTGTAGTGATTTCATCCGCCAAATGCTCCTCACCTAACGTTTCAATGATTGCCTCTTTCGCCATTCTTGCTGCAATTGGTGAAACTTCAGCACCTGGCGTGTAATCAATCCACTTCCAGTCCATATCAATTTCAAACTGTAACTGTATAGCTTTTAAACCAGACTCAATACGACTTCGGAGTAATTCGAGCTGTTGATTTTGCTGTGCGCGAATATCCATCGAAAAGCTAGCATTACCCGGAATAATATTTGTACTACCGCCATCTGCAATAATTTTTGTTAGTTTTGCAGAATGTGGTTCAAACGGTGATAGATGAATACTGTTCAGCATTTGTTGAACAGCCATAATCACATCAATAGCATTCTTACCTTGATGTGGTCTTGCACCATGTGCATCTATACCATGAATTGTTCCCTCTAAAAAATAAGCTGCACCATGATGGATGGCTGGAGAAACCTTTCCAAGTGGCAATTCTTCAATCGGTCTTAAATGTACACCGAATAAATGCGATACCCCTTCAACTGCTCCACGATCATAGGCTGCACAGGCTCCATTTCCTAGTTCTTCAGCAGGTTGAAAAATAAACCGAACACGATGTTGCAAGGGCAGATCTTTAAGTAGTAATAATGCACCAAGAACCATTGTCATATTTGCATCATGACCACAAGAGTGATTCGCCTGCCATTTCCCATCTACCTCTTGCCACAAAGCATCAATATCTGCTCTAACAGCAACGATCTCATCCCCTGTCCCAATTTCAGCAATTAATCCAGGCACATCGCCTAATAAACGATATGACACATTTAATTCGTCTAGTATGGACGCAATTTTTTTAGTTGTCTCAAATTCCTTCCAGCTTACCTCAGGAAATTTATGAAAATGATCAAACCATTGAAATATTGATTCTTCTAACGTTACAATATCTGACATCATTACACCTCATACTCATTTTTGTTTCCCATTATACATGAAATAATTTCAGAAAAGTACATATGTAATTCGACCCATATTCAAATATTTTATACAAATTTCATATTTCGTATATACGAAACAAAAGGACTGTGCTGAAAGTTTAGTCTCTTTCACACAGTCCATCAAATACATATTATAAACTTGTAAAAAAACCTTGTGGATATTCATCATAGTGAATGATTGTTGCCTGCTCTTCATTTTTTTCTTCTTCCATCGCTAATTCAGGCTCTTGATCCATTAAATACGTTTCAAACTTCGAATTGAACAGCTTTTTCATTTTATCACCCCTATTTAATAGAATTTTCTGATAATAGAATTATACATTGCCTTTTTATAAAAAAGCAACAAATAATGCTACATATGCATAATAAATATAAAACCAATCACTTAATTAGATTAATGTAAACCATAATATGGATAAAGACTTTTCAGAAAGTAAAAAGAATCTACATGAAAACTATAGGGAAAATAAACCTTATACAATGGTTTAATCCCTATAATAATCAGCAGATTCCTGTTAAATTTCATTAAGTATTTAAGACGCTGTTACACTAGTATCATTCTTGTCCCTTTTTCCAGGAATGTCTTTATGCTGTGTTATAAACTGAATGATAAACAATATGATAAAAATTGCTAGCCCTGCCCAATCCGAGAATTTCTCTGGATAGATTAGTAATAGACCTGCAGCAATTGCTATCAAACGTTCAACCCAAAGCATTTTACGATACCAGTAACCGATTACCCCTGCCCCAATCGCTACCATACCGGTAATTGCAGTAAATACGACCCATAAAATTTGTGGTATCGTAGTATCAATCATTAGTAAAGAAGGTGAAAAGACAATCATGTAAGGAATAATAAACGCAGCAATGGCAAGTTTGGCTGAGTTTACACCTGTTTTAATAGGATCTCCTCCAGAAATACCTGAAGCCGCAAAGGCAGCGAGTGCTACTGGTGGTGTTATATCAGCAATAATGCCGAAATAGAACACAAAGAAATGAGCTGATAATAAGACAACTACTGGCACCAATTCCTGTGGTGTGTTCGGTGATAATAAAGCTACGATTGCGGGAGCAGCAATTGTTGATGTTATGACATAGTTTGCAGTTGTAGGAGCCCCCATTCCTAGTATTAATGAGGCAATCATAACAAAAATTAGTGTTAAAATAATGCTACCACCGGCTAATGATACTAAACTATTTGCGAGACTTAAGCCTAAGCCTGTTTTTACTACAACACCAACGATAATACCTGCACAGGCAGTTGCAGCTACTACACCAAGAGCTGTACGTGCTCCTTCAACTAGTGCATCAATAATATCTTTTGGCTTTAATCGTGTTTCTTTATTAAACATTGCTACACCTATAGAAATAATAATGCCGTAGAGAGCAGCACGCATCACTGGTGTACCTGTTAGCATTAATATGATGATAGCGATAATTGGTAACAGCAAATAAATTTTCTTAAATACCTCTCGTCGATTTGGCATTTGATCATCACGTAAACCCTTTAATCCTACACGCTTTGCCTCAAAATGCGTCATAATCCAAATACCTGTAAAATACAACAGCGCAGGTATTGCAGCTGCCTTCGCAATATCCCAATATGTTATGTTACGTCCAATAAATTCAACCATTAAAAATGCTGCTGCACCCATAATTGGTGGCATTAACTGACCACCAGTAGAGGCCGCTGCTTCAACTGCACCCGCGAACTCTCTTCGATACCCAAGCTTTTTCATCATAGGAATCGTATATGAGCCTGATGTTACAACATTCGCAACAGAGCTTCCCGAAATTGTCCCCTGTAACGCACTGGAAAACACCGCTACCTTAGCAGGACCCCCAATTAATTTACCTGCAAGAGCTACGGCTAAATCATTAAAATATTGCCCTACTCCTGTCTTTACCAGAAAAGCACCAAAAAGTAAGAATACAAAGATGAATGTAGCAGAAACACTAATTGGCGTACCAAAAATACCATCAGTCGTATAATACATAAGATTAACGATACTCTCTATATCCTGACCGCGGTGTGCCATAAATGAAGGAAAATATGGACCAAAGTACGCATATATCAAAAACACAACTGCAATGATTGTAATTGGTAATCCAACTGCACGACGAGCTGCCTCAAGAACCAATACAACAGCAATTATTCCAACTATAAAATCCAATTGTGTAATCGTTCCATTACTATTTACAAGATTCGTGTAATTAATAGTCCAATACGAACCTACTACAATGGATAGGATTGCTAAAATATAATCAAACCATGCAATTTTATGCTTTGCAGCTTTTTTCCGAACAGGGAACAGCAAGAAAATAAGTGTTAAACCAAATCCTAAATGAATTGTACGCTGTATTTGAGCTGGAAATTGGCCAAAGATTGCTGTGTATAATTGAAACAATGAAAATGCTAATAGTCCAAAGAAAATGACATGCTTCATGATGCCAGTAATTGTTCGTACATTCGATTCTATATCGTATTTCTCAAGGATTGCTTGCTGCTCCTCAGCAGATATTTGTTCGAATTCTTCTACTTTTTCTTTGTCTTCTAATTTTTGCTGTTTTGTCATCTCATCCTTACTCCTTTCCATTGTTCATAAAGTGATAAACGCTTCACCTCAAATAAATAAGAACTACCCCTTTGTAAATCTTTTTTTAAATCATATTCATAGTGCTCGTATATCAACACAAGAGCTAAATCTAAATCACCAATAAATATTGTAAAATTGTCGATAATTTCGTTGTTAAACTGTAAATAATATTTACCATTACGCTCTGTAAATATTTGATTCTCCTCAGCATTGCTCGGCATACCAATTGCTAAATCTTCATACTCCATTCCTACCATTTGAATACGCTTCCCACCTATGTATTGATAATGTTCTAGCACATCCGATTTATGAATAGAATGAGTGTATCTAATTTGAAAGGTCTCCTCAGTTGTTAGTGGTATATAATGCAGTATCGGATGCACAGTGCGCGTTTCCGTAAATGCGAATACCTTTTGGAAAGGAAGAAAAATAACTAGGCATAAGATACTACATAAAATAGCAAAAACTATAAGCGCTTTCCTCTGTCGCACAACATTTGTTCCTCCACTTAAAAAGCTATTGACTTTTCACCAGGATTTAAAGTAAGAAAAGAGACCCGAAGCTTTACGCAACCCGAGCCTCTTTATTAATTACTTTTCACTCACTATAAGCGATAATTGTTAGCTATTACATTATTTCTTTTCGTCAAAGTACTTTTGTGCACCTGGGTGAACATCAATACTTATACCAGCTAAACCAGTTTCTGCTTTGATGAACGCTCCTTTTGGATGGGAAATTTTATCTTTATTATCATAGATAGCCTTTGTCATTGAATAAACAACATCATCTGGAAGATCCTTTCTCACTGCAAGCATCGCAAGAACTGACACTGTTTCAGTATCATTAGCAATACCATAAGTTCCAGCCTTTACTGTATCTTTTGCATAGTATGGATATTTCTCAATTAATGCATCTGCTTTACCAGGATCTACACCAATAATATTTACTTTCGTCGTTGCATTTAATGCCTCAACTGCCGCTGTGGGTGTACCAGCTGTTATAAATGCTGCATCAATTTGACCTGATTGAAGACCATCTGTGGATTCCCCAAAATCGAGGTTTTGAGCTTTAATATCAGTCATTGTTAGTCCATGAACTTCAAGTAATTGTTCAGCATTTGCATAAGTTCCAGACCCTGGTGCACCTACAGATACCTTTTTTCCTTTTAAATCTGCATATGACTTTATTCCAGATGCCTCAGTTGTAACTAGTTGTACCGTCTCTGGATAAAGAGCACCCAAAGCCGCAATTGTATCAATTTTCTTTTTGAACATTAACTTTCCTTCAGTAGCATAATAAGCAATATCTGTTTGAACAAATGCAATCTCACCTTTGCCTGCTTCCAATGCATTCATGTTTGCAGCAGAGGCTTGTGATACCTCAGCAGTAGTTTTAATACCTGTTTCTGTAGTAATAAAATCAGCAAATGTTCCACCTAATGCATAGTAAGTTCCCTGTGTTCCACCTGTAAGTAAGCTCATTAATTTAATGTCGGATGCTGGCTTGTCAGAAGATGCCGAATTATCCTTACCCTTGGTACCTGTTCCGCCATCGGCCCCGCATGCAGCCAGAATTAAGAGTGCAATTGCTGTTAAGAGCAGAAATAGATTAAAGCGCTTTTTCTTCATAGTAACCTTCCCCCTTGGTTATATTTAAGAATCTATTTAAAATTATCAAATTTAGTATAATAATGTCAATCTATTTACGGTAAATTCAGTATTTTTGAAAAATACACCGATTTTTAAACCAATTCCAATCATATCTCTATTACCCCGAAATATTCTCTATTAAACAACAAATTCCTCTCTTAATAAATTCCCCTCTTAAATAAAACGAAATGTATATGTATAAAAATGCAGAAATGGCAACTATTTATTTACCATTTCAAAAAAATACTGTACCTAAAGTAATTGCCTTCAGATACAGTACTCACTATTATTGAATGACTCCACATGCAATTCTTGCACCAGAATTACCAGCAGGATCTGTTTTATAGTCGTCTTCGGATTCATGGATAACTAAGGCTGTACCTTCCCCGTTTAGTAACGAATTTGCCGCATTTTTTTCTAGTGTCAGCCCTTCAGCTAAAAAATTCAAATCCACATTGCCATCCTCACCAACTTCTAAATTCGGAAGATCTCCTAGATGATAGCCTTTTGGATTGAGCTTCCCGTGCTCTTTAGATGTTGGATTAAAATGTGGTCCAGCAGATTCAAAGGTTGGCGGTTCGCATTTTCCAACTGCATGTATATGAATTCCATGCGTCCCTGGTGGCAATCCCGATAACGCTAGCGTCATCATAACCCCATTATCCTCTTCTTGAAAATACGCATTTCCATAGCTTTCATTATCTTTACCGATTACTTTTGCGGTTGCTGTCAGCGGGGATTTAGCATTAACCGCCACTTTCTCTTCTTTCTTTTCAAAAAAACCACAGCCTCCGACAAACACCAATAGAGACATAAATACCAAGCTTATTTTTTTCATAATAAATACCTCCTCTATTTCTGATAGTTCCCAACAATCCTCACACTTATTCGATTTATCTAAAAAAATAAAAGAGACATCTCCTATGAGATATCCCTTTTCCTGACATCAATTTAAAACCTTCACTGTTACCTGCTTGACGCCCCACTTCCGGGCTTGTCCCTCTGAAGGGATAAAGACATCAATTTTATTGCCTTTAATGGCGCCGCCAGTATCCGCCGCTATTGCCTCCCCATAACCTTCAACCCAAACCTTTGTGCCTAGAGGAATAACCCTTGGATCTACAGCAATTACCTTTAAATTTGGATTAGATCGAATATCTGTCCCATTTGCTGTAATACCTGAACAGCCTTCACAATATGCAGTATAAGCAGTTGCACGCATCGTTAATGTTTTACCTGTCCCCTTTGTTGCGGCACTTGCCCCTTTTGTAGTTGTTGCTGGCTTTTGTACTTTATTTACGGTTGGTTTTGGCTTTGCCGCTGACGCCTTAATGGCTAATTGCTCCCCTACAAAAATTAAGTCAGATGAGAGATTATTCCATTCCTTTAATTCTGCAATCGTTACATTATTTGTGAGTGCAATATTAAATAAAGTATCACCTTTTTCAATAAGATGTTGATCCTTAGGCTTCTCATCACCCTTAACTATGCTTAAAGTTTGCTCTGGATATATCCAGGTTGAATCTATTTCACTTATTTGCTGTAATTCTTCTATAGATAAATTAAAAACTTTTGAGATTCCCCAAAGTGTGTTGCCAATTTGAACCCTGTCTATTTCCTCAGCAGAGGAAGAACCCGTAAATACACTTAGACTAAAGGTCAATGCCACAGCTAATGCAAATGCTTGTTTTTTCATATTTCATATTACCTCCATATTTTATTATTTTTTTGCAATCTGGTGCTAGCACGCTAGAGATAGGCTCTTCTATGCAATCGATGCTAGAGAATGCGTTTAATAACTCAGGACAATGGACCTGATATTACAAATTATTACTATAAAAACAGAAAAATATACAATACCAATCATATATTTAGCAAATAACACAATTTTATGGGATAAAAACTAAATCAAATGTTAATGATTCACATCTTTTAAATGTTGGAAAAACAATGTTTTCATCCGATAATAGAGGAAAGGAGGAATGTAGGATGGAGACTTATTCGATATTGGTTTCTAAGGAGCTAAAGCTGCAAAAAGATAGACTACCACACGCAATGCGAGACGCACTCCATTTAAATATGACCTTGTTAATCATTGTCAAATTGATTGTCAATAAATCTCAACAACTTGCTAACAATCGAATGTACAAAGGAACCGTGATAGAAATTTCATATTAACCTATCCTCATTTTCGATTTAGGTTAAAAACATCTGAAAGTTGGTGCCCTTTTTGATTCGAGTAATTGTTATGGACGATGAGCCATTAGCTCTTATAAACATGGAGAAAAAGTTAGAGGAGTTTGATTCAATAGAGGTTATTAAAACTTTTACAACTGTAAAAGAATTGATGGCTGAAGGACCAAACCTGTCCTTTCAAGTAGCATTTTTAGATATTGAAATGCCTGGCATGAACGGTTTAGAAGTTGCACATCTTCTCCAAGAATGGAATCCAAACATCTATATCGTTTTCGTTACAGCATATCGTGATTATGCAATTCAAGCATTTGAAATTCACTCACTTGATTATTTATTAAAGCCTATTTCAAAAGCTCGCTTAGAGACAACCATAAATAGAATCCAAGCACTCTTCCACCAAGAAAAGAAGTCACTTCCTGTAGTAGATCAACAAAAATCCTTATTGACTATTCAATGTTTTGGAGGTTTCGTTGTCTCATATGATGATAAAACCGTACTTTGGAGAACGGTAAAAACAAAGGAGTTATTTGCCTTTCTTTTTTCTAATCTTAATAGCCTCATTCCCCGGGATACTATTATTGACGCTTTATGGACTGAGACAGACTATAAGAAAGCTAGGGTGCAATTGCATACAACCGTTTCATATCTCCGTACAACACTTTCTACATTAGGCTATTTAGATGTGATTCAGTATGCAAATGGCTGTTATATTTTACAGCTTGAAGATTTCCAATGTGATGCTTATGACTTAGAGCAGATCTTAAATGAGAAAATGGAGAGTGGAAGGCTCAATATTGAGAAGGCAGAGGCACTTATACAAAAGTATCAAGGCGAATACATGGCTACACTAGATTATCCGTGGATTATTAGTAAAGCCAATTATATGAATAACCAATTTACGCTTTTGCTGCATGATCTTGAAGCCCATTATACAGCCATAAATGACGTAAAAAAGCGAGAACATATCTTACTCTTAGCCTTTGAACATAATCCATATTCTGATAAAACTATTCAACAACTAATGCAACACTATATCGAAATAGATAATCGAGCAAGTGCTGTGAAAATTTACAATAAATTTAGAGATACCTTGTTAAATGATCTTGAGATTTTACCAAATCAAGAAACAACGGAGCTTTTTAATGCGTTATCACAGGAATTATAACAACTATTATTCATACAAAAAAGTATGCTAGATGTAACTTATAGCATACTTTTATTTTTTGCGCTTTTTTTATTTGATTATTTTTTCTGATAGCTCATCAACGACACAGGTACAGTTTCTGCCTGATTGTTTCGCTTTATATAATGCCTGATCTGCAATGGAGATTAATTGATTCGGATTCATAATGTTTGTTGTAAAAGCCGTAATACCTGCAGACAATGTTACCGGCCGTCCACATGCGGTATCTAGTAAAGCCTGCTTTATTCGTAGATTTTCAGCTATTTCAATAGCGATATCAACTGTAGCGGACGGTAATATGACCATAAACTCTTCCCCACCATAGCGAAAGCACATCCCCTGTTTACCAATGTTGTTCTGCATATGATTAGCAAAGGATTTTAAAACCTCATCCCCCATAGTATGACCGTATGTATCGTTTATACTTTTAAAGTCATCTAAATCTATTAAGACTATTGCATGGGGTACTCTATTAAAAATTAACTCATTTAAAATTTGATCCATCCTTCTACGGTTAGGAATTCCTGTTAAAGAGTCTAAATTTAGCTGATTTGTTAAGTCAGATATTTTACTTTCTGAAAGAATTACAACGTTCTCCACTACTTCTTTTAACGATCGCACTTCATCATACCAATCATTAATCACTTCAAGCTCTTGAACCCCTTCCGCTCTTTCTACACTAGTAGAAAGTTTTTGGAGAGGTCGTACAATTTTTAAAGCAATCCATATTGCTACTATCAAAATAATTACAAACAAAATGAATAAAGGAACAATCATACTTTTGAAAAAGGTGCTAAATGAAATGGTATTTTCATCATGTATTTTACCAACCAGTTGCTCCATATTAAGTTCTATGGACTGTGCTTGATTAGGGTCATTTAATCGTTCCTGTATATAGTTTTCGGACATGGCCGAAAGTTCCCTTACATAATTCTCTTGCATCATGTTTTTATTTTGCGTAAGAATGTCGTTAAAATTTCGATAGCTGCTCCAAATACTAACACCAGATGTCGCAAGTACAACGATGATTATCATACTCACAATAACAAACGATAACTTTAACTTGTATTTACCCACAATAGATCATTTCTCCCATTGAGATGATTTTTTCGTTAAATCTTATCTATGTTTTTACTCATAAAAATTGATATATTTATTCCATCATCATACGACATAGTTCTTAAAAAATACTTAACAATTGATTAAATTTAACCGACTTTAGAAATATAATGAAACTCAAAAAGAACTATATTTAAGACATTGTGAACATCTTTATATCTTAAAGTATTCTTTAAGAGAATTACTTATTTCCATTTTCTGATTTTCATGGCATGGTAAATATAGTCCTTTTTCTTATTCAGAAGACCATTTAGGAGGTCCTTATGTCGCTGTTTAAAAATACCGCTAGTCGTGTACTTACTATTGTTTTAATATTTATTGCTCTGACCATTCTTCGCCTACTATGGCTATCATATTTTCTTCCTTCCAGTAATCAGCCTGTCGCCCATGAAGGAATATTTGATATTCGACATCAGCAGTTACCTGAAGATGAAGTTCTTCATCTCAATGGTGAATGGCTCTATTATCCAGATTTAGTAGACCCCCTAACCATTAACGATCGTACACTCACTTATTCTTCCAGCGTTAATAGGCAAACGATTCCTATAAAAGATGCAGGGAAAAAAGCACAAAGCTACGGTACATATCGTTTAAAAATTCAACTTAATACTAATGCAGCTAAAGATAACCATTACGCTATTCGAATTCCAGCTGTATCTACAGCTTCAGCATTATATATTAATGGTAAATTAGTTGGGCAATCAGGCAAAGTTGCTTCTAACCCACAAAGCCATAGAGGTCAAGCTGCCCCTTATACTGTTTATTTTACAAATGAGCAATCTGAAATGGACTTAGTACTACACGTATCTAATTTTGATACTTCAGAAAGTCCTACTATTAGTAAAAGAGTTTTATTTAGCTCAGCAACAGCTATGATACATCATCAACAGGTTACCAAGCTATCACTTGCGACTATTTCAATTATGCTCATCATATTCGCACTCTTCAGCATTTTAGTGTTTTTATTTATTTATCGAAAACCTATTGTATTACTGTTCACCGTTGGCTTTCTATTGCCTTTAGCCGATGAGTTAATAACCTTTGATCGCTCTATATTAGATTGGTTACATTTAGAGTATGCTTGGTCATTTAAACTATCGTCAGTCATTTATCTAGGGGCTTCTTTTTTCTTTGTCCAATTTATGCGTGTTTTACTAGTCAAATATCGTTATGCAAAATGTTTTCAGCTGTTCTTTCATTTATATGCTTTAGGAGCTCTATTGATTGTACTTTTACCTATTAAATGGCTGTATATATCAAATTTGCTGTTCTTTATTCTTTATGCTGCTTCATTTTTATTTGTAGTCGCCTTTGCGTTAAGAGAGTACATTGAAAATCAAACACAGAGCTCTGTTTTTATTGCTCTTACAGCTCTTAGTACAACAAATGGAGTTATCTGGGGGCTTATTAAATCTATTTATGTTTTTGATATACCGGTTTATCCACTTGACTATTTATTTATCATGCTTGGGTTTTCGAGTTACTGGTTTAAACGCTTTTTTGAAAATACAGAGCAAATTAAAGTTTTAGTGGCTAAATTACAAAAGGATGATGAATTAAAGGATGAGTTTTTATCAAGTAGTTCACAGAAGCTGTGGGATCCTATGAATAAGATGATTACTTTAGGACAGTCCATTTATGATAATCCTAATAATAAGCTAGTGGCTGAGGATCATGAAAATCTTAAGTATCTCATTGATATTGGGAGAAGTATGTCCTTCACATTAAATGACATATTGGATTACACTCGCTTAAAAGAAGGAAATCTACATCTTCATAAAAAAGTTATTAGCATCCAAGGCGCTGTATATGGGGTTTTTGATATGCTAAGGTTTATTACAAATGGAAAACAAATTCACATGAATTCTACTATTTCTCAATCATTTCCTAATATACTTGCTGATGAAAAGCGCTTAATCCAAATTCTTTTTAATCTTTTACATAATGCTATTAAATATACAGATGCTGGATCTATTGAAATTAGTGCACATATAGAAAAGAATATGGCTGTTATCCTTATCCATGACACTGGTTTAGGCATGGATGATTCGATTCAAAGTCGGTTATTTTCCCCATACGAGCAGGGAAGCGAAAATGATGATGGAATTGGGCTTGGTTTATTGATTTCTAAAAAGCTTATTGAATTACATGGAGGCACATTGAAAATACATTCTATTCCTAACAAAGGATCTGATGTTTATTTTACTTTGCCTTTAGCAATGGAAAACGTAAAGGATCAGCATAACTATTTAAAGCATGAGATTACAGCAGTTCCAGCAGAAGAAAAAATCCTGGCCTCTATAACAGAAAAACAATTCAAAATCTTAATGGTTGATGATGATCTGGTAAATTTAACAATAATGCGTAGTTTATTTGCACCAACCGAGTATGCTGTTAAAACTGTAACTAGCAGTGAAATGGCTTTAGCTGCTTTAAAGGACAATGATTGGGATTTAGTTATAATTGATGCCATGATGCCCTATATCTCTGGCTATGCATTAATTGAGATGATGCGAGAGCATTATTCCTTACTCGAATTACCAATATTATTATTAACAGCTCGAAAATATCCGGAAGATGTTTACATTGGCTTTGCACATGGGGCAAATGATTATGTGACAAAGCCAATTAATGCTCTTGAATTAAAGGTTCGAAGCCGCGCTTTGATCGATCTCAAATATAGCATCCATCAACAATTGCAATTAGAGACTGCTTGGCTACAAGCCCAAATACAACCACATTTTTTATTTAATACTTTAAATACAATTGCATCACTTAGTACCATCGATACGGATCGTATGATTAACTTATTGCATCATTTTGGTGAATATCTCCATGCAAGCTTTGATGTGCGAAATCTGCAGCGAGTTGTTCCGCTTAAGGAAGAATTAGAGCTAGTAAACTCGTATCTCTATATTGAACAACAGCGCTTTGGGCAACTACTACATATCGAATGGGATATTGATAATCATATAAATATTGATATTCCCCCTATCTCCATTCAAAATTTAGTAGAAAATGCAATACGTCATGGCGTATTAAAACAGGAAAAGGGCGGTACAGTCTGTATTCGTATTAAAGATGGTCCTGATTTTGTAGCAATAAGTGTTATTGATAATGGTGTTGGTATAGATCCGACCATATTACATGAATTACAATCAGGTAACGATAATAAAAGTACTAACTCTGGCATAGGTATCCGTAATACTGATTTACGCCTAAAAAGGATTTATGGACAAAGATTGCACATTGAAAGCACACTTAATAAAGGAACAACTATATCTTTCCGCATTCCCAAAAATTAATTTTAAAAGGGCCATCACACTCTCAATTGGATTTGTGGTGGCTCTTCTTTATAATGTAGAGTTACATAGATTTTAAAAAATCAGGGTACAATATAAGAAGGTAACTAAAGAAAGGTCGATACTATGTACAAAATTTACATAATCGAAGATGATGCTAATATTTCAAGGCTAATCACAGAGCAATTAACAAAATATCAATTTCAATGCTATACTGTCCAGCAATTCCATCATATTGTAGAAGAATTTCAGACTATTCAACCCCATCTTGTGGTTATGGATATTAACCTACCAACCTATGATGGCTATTTTTGGTCAAGGAAAATCCGCCAGCTTTCCACATGTCCGATCATCATTGTATCAGCGCGTATTAACGATATTGATCAGGTTTACGGTATAGAAAATGGTGCAGATGATTTTATGACTAAGCCCTTTTCACTTGATGTGTTTATGGCAAAAGTGAATGGTCTTATCCGTCGTACATATGGAGAATATGCTTCTTCTGACTCTTCTATCATCACCATTGCAAATACAACTTTAAATACTGATACTGTTCGTCTTCAAACAGCAAAACAGGAGAGCTTATTAACATTAAAAGAAATGCAGCTTTGCAAATTACTATTTGATTCATATCCGAATGTTGTTACTCGTCAAGAGCTGTTAAGTGCCATTTGGGATGATGAAACCTTTGTTGAGGAAAACACCTTATCCGTGAACATTGGCCGTCTACGTAAAAAATTTGAAGTCATTCAATCTTTACTAGAAATTAAAACCATTCGCGGACTCGGCTACCAATTAGTGGAGGTAGAAGAATGAAACTTTTTTTTCGAGATCATGCAAGTGTCATTATCCTTTACGCTATAAGCTTTCTGTTTCTTCCTTGGCTCATACAAGTATTGGATGATTTATCATCGCACTATTTCTATTTTATTTTTCTCGTTAGCTTCTTATTTACGATTTGGCTAGTTGGTCGTTATTTTCGTAGAAGGAAATTGTATGCCCATTTACAAAACAACACCCTCACACATAATGATTTACACTTATTTGAACCTCAAGCTTGGATTGAACAAGCCTATAGCTCAAAGCTACGTCAAATGCAGTATTTATATTTAACTCAGCAGCAACTACTTGAAGAACAAGGAAATGAAAGACAGCTTGTGTTATCTCATTTTGCCCATCAGATGAAAACACCCCTATCAGTGATTCAATTGATTATTCAATCTAATCCTAATGCTGCTGCAAGTAATCCATCCGAGTGGCAAATTATTAAGAATGAATGTGACAAGATGACATTTACCCTCAACCAACTACTCAGTTATGAACGTACTTCCCATCTTGCTGCGGATTTAAAAATTGAAGCACTCCTATTAAAGGAACTGGTTCAGGAGGTAATCAACAATTTAAAGGATTATTTCATCGCTAAGGAAATTTTCCCCAAAATAGTATTCACTGACAACCCTATTATTTACTCAGACCAGAAATGGTTAAAAATTACGCTCTATCAAATTCTCAATAACGCTATTAAATACGGGGATTCTGAAAGCTCCATTCAAATCATGTATGACGATGCTATTTTACAAATTAAAAACGAGGGAGAGACCATTCCTGAGAGCGAGATTTCCCGAGTCTTTGATTTATTTTATACAGGTACAAAAGGACGAATGGGTGGTGCAGCAACAGGGATTGGCCTCTATTTGGTGAAGAAGATACTAACTTCGTTAGAGCACCCTTTCACTTTACTATCTCTAAACAATACCACAACCTTTACCATAGATTTTTCAAATAAGCGGAAAAAAGTAATATGACAACTTTGTCATATTGACGTCATATAGCTAAATAGGTATATGACGGCTCCTTTTTTATAATAGAGCTATCAATTAAAGTAAGGAGTTGTTGAAGATGGGAAACAGTATCCTACAAGTGTCCAATCTACAAAAAGAATATATCGGAGAAATCACCTATAGAGCATTGAATGGTATCAATTTTCAGCTTGGAGAAAATGAATTCGTAGCAGTTATGGGGCCTTCAGGAAGCGGAAAAACAACATTTTTAAATAGTGTGTCCACAATTGATCGCCCTACTGCTGGAGAAATCCTTATAAATAGTAGAAATCCATATACATTAAATGACGATGAGCTTGCTAAATTTCGCCGTAAAGAATTAGGCTTTGTATTTCAGGATTTTAATCTTGTCCACACATTAACCGTGAAGGAAAATATATTATTACCATTAACATTGGATAGTTTACCTGCCGATAAAATGAACCAACGCCTAAAAAATGTATCTCAGTTTCTTGGCATTGAAGAGCTACTATCAAAAAGGATTTATGAAATTTCTGGTGGGCAAAAACAGCGAGTAGCCATTGCACGAGCAGTTATTCATGAACCAACTTTATTATTGGCAGATGAGCCTACAGGCAATCTTGACTCCAAAGCTGTAAACGATGTGATGAACTTATTTAGTTCTATTCATACAGCATTAAATACAGCCATTCTAATGGTGACACACGATCCATATGTTGCAAGCTTCGCCAGTCGGATTATTTTCATTAAGGATGGTAAATTATATAACGAAATTCATCGTGGTCATAATCGCAAGCAGTTTTATCAGGAAATTATGGATACACTCGCATTTCTAGGTGGTGGACAGCATGAGCTTTAATCATATTGTTGTGCAAAATATTTTGCGTGATAAGTGGACATATATTTCCTATTTTCTTAGTAGCGTATTTTCGATCATAATTTTCTTTCTCTTTACAATCATTGCATTTCATCCAAGTTTAAATAGCTTAGATCCAGATTCAACACTTGGTATATCACTACTTTTGGCGAGTATGCTCGTCTATTTGTTTTCATTTATCTATATCACTTACTCTATCATGGCATTTTTAAAGAAAAAAACAAAAACACTTGGGATTTTTATGATAACTGGGGCATCTATGAAGCAAATTCGCACACTCATCTTTCGTGAAAATATCTTAATAGGTGCTTTGGCAATAATAACAGCAATTGTTTTTGGTCTTGTTATTACCCCTCTTCTTTTAATGGGGGCCAAAGTCGTTTTAAAGGCTGAAACTTTTGGTATGTATTTTCCTCTAAAAGCAATGGTACTTACAATTTTGCTATTCATTGGATTATTTGTAGTGATTTCAAAAATTGTCACACGATTTATTAATAAAGAAGCCTCCATTCAGCTTTTAAAGGGTGACACTATCGTTGAAAAATCTATACCAAAGCATCCTTACTTATTTGGTATTAGTATCATATGTTCAGCTACACTGGCTTATTTATTAAAAATAAATCATCATTTTGTTGAAAGCCTCGGTGTTCTTTACTATTTAATATTTTTTATAAGTTTTCTTTGCTCGATTTATCTCATCATATCGCAGGGAATGCACTTCCTTCTAAAAATTTTTGAGAAATCGCCAGCCTATGTGCGAAAAACAAATATGCTACTAGTTTCTAATTTAAATGCAAAAATGAAATCTCATGCAAATATGCTGTTTTTAATCACAATTTTATTAAGTGGTGTATTTTTATGTACCAGTATTTTATTTAGCTCCTACTACAATGTTGCAAAGGATAGTGAAGCAAACTATCCATATAGCTTTCAATATATAGCTGATCCTAAAGCAGATTCAAATATGGTAAAAGACGATATTGATTATCTAGAAAAGGAACTATCCACAATTGATTCCCAGAAATATTTTATTGAATTTAAATCCAATGAAGAGGAACGACTCGGCTATATGTCTGTTTCTACTTATAATTTGTTAAAAAATAAATCGGTTAGCTTACATGATGATGAATTTATAGCTGTTGCTGGAAATCGTGATTTAGAACCAATATCAAATAAGCATAAAGATCAGATTCTTAAAAATCTAAAGCTTGCATCTATAGATGAAAAAAACTTGTTATCCACTGGCTTCCAGAACACCTATTTTATTGTACCTGACCAGCTTTATGAAAGTATTCATTTCCCTATTTATCAAGTATATATCTTTGAGTTAGCAAATTGGACAGCATATATGGAGCTAGCTGATAAAATTATGGAGCATATACCATCTTTACCTGATAATCGTTATGTCACTTCCAAAATAGCATTGTATGATTCGGAAATGTTTGTGAAAAGTGTGATGTTTTTTATCGGTTCTATGTTGAGTCTTATTTTCTTAAGTGCAGCTATGAGTATTCTCTACTTTTATTTACAAACAACCCTTATACAGGAAAGAGAAAAATACACAAGTATACGGAAGCTCGGTCTTTCTCAAAAGGAATTATTCACTGTTGTTTCAAAAGAGCTGGCAATCCTTATATTTGTACCATTTGCTCTAGCCATTACGATGTTATTTATTACTTTGTTTGCCCTGCGAACGATGATTTCAATCACATTTTTACAAGTTTCCATGATAAGCTCTCTTTGTTTCTTAGCCCTATTCATGATTAGTTACTTATTTATTCGTAAGAGTTATTTCAAGAGATTGCTTACCATATAATAAAAAATACGCACTCCCCCATGGGTGCGTATTTCTTTACCAAAGAACAGGCTTTGCGACCATCAGCCATAACATAATTAGCAATAAACAAATATACATCCATGCCTTTCGCCGTAACAATAAAGCAAACTTTTTCTGGTCATAGGCGGATGTATTAAATGTCCTTAAGGTTGGTTTGAATGCTCTTGCCAAAAAAACAATAGAAGCCAACATAACAAGAAATGTTAGGACTATCCACGATGTACTCCAATGATAGCCCGCATGCCACATTAATAAAATGCCAGACGCAACAAGAACATGCCCAGAATGCTTGACAATGGTAATAGCCCCCTTAAAGGCTTCGATATATGGCGGCATTTCAATATGAGCCGCAGTGTTCATTTTCTTAACAATTGGTAAAACTACAAACAATGGCCCAATTGAAAGAATGGCGCTTACAATATGTATATAAAGAAGAAGTGTATAAATAGAAATCATGGTGCAAACTCTCCTTATTAGCAGTCCCCTTCATTATAGCATTCAACTTGTCCCGACTTTAGAAGCATTTGTGAATCCTTTGTAAACGCCATTTGAATCATTGTTAAATTGTTTGAAATCTTTACAAAGAGGGTAAGGTTTATAGTAACATGCACTTATAGAACAAAAAGGAGTGATTTTTATAGGAATTCATCAATTTTTTACAAGTCTAAATGATCTAGAACGTATTATTCGTTGCCCTGGCCGCTTCAAATTTGAAGAGCATAACGTAGCTGCTCACTCTTGGAAGGTTTCACAATACGCTATGTTTTTTGCCACATTAGAGGAAATGAATGGCGCCACAGTAAACTGGAAGGCACTTTACGAAAAGACCATTAATCATGATTTTGCTGAAGTATTTATAGGCGATATTAAAACACCAGTAAAACATGCTAGCCCTGAGCTCAAACAAATGCTTGCACATGTGGAAGAAAAAATGATGGAAAAATTCATTATTAATGAAATCCCTCAGGAATTTCAAGCCGTCTTCTTTGAGCGTATGAAAGAGGGTAAGGATAGCACGTTGGAGGGTCGTTTACTTGAATTTGCCGATAAGCTAGATCAATTTTATGAGGCCTTTGCTGAATTAAAGAGAGGAAACACTGACAAAGAATTTGTTTATATGTATCAATCAGCCCTTTCCAAGCTTTTAGCCATTCCTCTAGATGCAACCGTACACTATTTCCGCACTGAAATTTTGAAGGATGCTGTGAAGGAAAAGACACATATTGATATTCAAGCTCTCACTAATGAAGTATTAACCTCAACTTAATAAGATGCATGTACAAGTTTTCCGAATGAATAAACTCACGGAAGGCTTTTTTTATTTTCCTCAAAAAGTCTATAATGAAAGAAGAGGATTGGAGGGAAGTCTTTGTCACAGGAATGTTCAATAGTTGAGGATTTATTACCTTTGTATAATAAGCGAGCGCTCCAGGCAGCTACTATACAGTTTGTCGAACAACATTTAGCTAATTGTGAGCATTGCCGTCAGCTAGCCACTTCAAAGCAGTTAACAAGTTATCATTTACCGATGAAAAGAACAATCAGCTTTTTCCATATTATTTTTATCGTTCTATCCTTTATGTTTGCGATTAATTCATCCTTATTAGGTAATCAAAAAAGCTTTGTTGTTTCCTATGCAATTTTCGGCTGTCTAACTTATTTTTTTTATAAAAATATTTGGATCGTTTTTACCATCAGTTCTGTACCAGTTTTCGTATGGGCTATTATTAATAATATCAATAATCCGCTTTATATCACTAACTACTCGTTTACGGAGATTGGGGCCCTGTTGATCGGTGCAGGCTATATTGCCCTTTTACATACCATTTTTGCACTAATTGGTGCTGCATTTGCGATTCTTTTGCGTAGGTTTACGAAAATTAGTTTTTAGCGAAAATTGGGAGCTGCCTCAAAAAAGCCAGAGACAACTCCCTCTATTACCAGTCATTATACCAATTCCAAAGCTCAATATCACCAAGCTTTTGATTAGATATGCCTTCTATATCTTTCAGCATTAATAAATTCTTTGTTGGTCCTGTCACCACAGCACCATAAGCCTGAAAACCATTCTTTTTTAAATAATCATGACGTTCTTGTAAATGTGACAAACCAAGAAAATCCTCGATATAGCTTTTCTTTTCATTGTCTAGTAGCTTTTCCATATTTTCTAGCATTAAACGCTGACTATCTATAACACTAACTTGCGTTAAATTTTGACCTACCCAAATTTTTGAATAATCATCACTAACCTTCAATCCTCCTGTTAGCCCGAAACTATCATAAATGGTAAGATTAACACTACCTTCACCAGTTGGAAATGGATCAAAGGATTTGAATTCGCCTGTATATATAGGCATCCAAACAACTTCCACATCGTATGGTTCAAGCATTTTTGTCAACATTTTAGGCTTCATAAATGTTGTGGTAGAAAACGCTAGTTCTGCAACTGTTCCTTCGGGTAATTTTTCTAACGTTTTCCATACACCATTGTTAATTTGGGATGATGTCGATTTCCCTGTACGAGGATCCTCAGGTAAATTGAAGCTGAATTTATCAAATTCATTTGTCAATTTCAGGCTCGAAGATGAAGAAGAACTTTTTGAAGTTAAGTTCATTTTCATCGATGAAGATGTATTGAATATTTTTTTATCCAAACTCACCTCACCTACCATTACGTTCTCTTTCCCTACTTGCTTCACAAGAGGATAGCTAAATTTTTGTGTCAAAAGTGGTGTTAATTCAGCAGATGAACCTGAATATTGTCCTTTTATATTTGGCTGCTGCCATTCTAAAGCTATTAATGAATTATAAATATGTTTACGACCTGGGCGTGTTTTTTCAAAAATGATTGATACGCTTAAAATATATAAACCATAGATAACAGCACATAGTAGCAATATACGTAATATCCGAGAGGTTAACGTAAAACGGTACTTCTGCAATATTTTTTTCTCTTTTTCCTGCGACCATTCAGTCATCTTGAAATCCTCCATTCTTCTTGATTATTTCTGCTAAACGTTTACGTGCTCGATGTAACAGTATTTTCACCTGCCCCTCTGTTAGCTCCAATGCCTCTTGTAGCTCCTGATATGTAAATTGTTCATACTCTCTTAAATATAAAATTGTGCGGTAATTTTCAGGCAAAAACTTTAATAATGACTGGATATCCTCCGTTACTTCTTGCTTGAGAATATCAACTTCAGGCAGACCATAAGGACTAAGTATGTCATCCTTCCAAAATAATTGGGCAAATGGGATAGTCCTTCTTCTTTTTTGCTTGCGCCATTCATCTAAATACGTATTCCGTGCTACTTTAAACAACCATGCTCTCACATCCTCCTCTTTATAAAATGACAGCGATACCGTAGCTCGTACAAAGGTTTCTTGTACTAAATCTTCTGCTATATGTACGGACCCAGACATTTTCAGCAGAAAGTAATATAACGATTTCGCATATTCCTGATAAAGTTGCTCAAGCTTATTCTTCCGTTGCCTGTCCATGCATCCCCCTCGCTTCATGATTTCACAAGTAAAACGTCTGTCGTTTCTAAATGTTACAGTACTTACAAATTTTATTTAAAAATAAAAAAGAGTCGATTAGAAGCGCAATCCATTATCCGAAAATGGAGCTCTTTTTTACTCGACTCTTTTAATACCTATGCTTTTTTAACAAACTCTGACTTTAATTTCATGGCACCAAAGCCATCAATTTTACAGTCAATATTATGATCTCCTTCAACTAGACGAATACTTTTCACCTTTGTACCAATTTTTAATGTTGAAGAACTGCCCTTGACCTTTAAGTCCTTAATGATTGTAACAGAATCACCGTCCGCAAGTAGGTTGCCGTTTGCATCCTTTACAATAAGTGTATCTGCTTCTTGCTCTGCTACATCTGCACTCCATTCATGTGCACATTCTGGACATACAAAATTCGCACCATCCTCATACGTATATTCCGAATTACATTTCGGACAATTTGGATAAGCTGCCATTTCCGCTTCCTCCTTTACTTTTTTGCTAGGTTAATCCTATATATTCTCCTATCTTTACATAATTCGCCCTATTAAGTAAAGGTTGTTCGCCTTTTTTGTTCGCATTTGTGAATAATGTATGAAACAATTAGATGGGCGTATGGCTATTTTTTATTTAAAGCAAGACGATTTGGCATGCTTGCCCATTGACTTTTTTTCATAAACCATCTTACTTGCAAGTTTGTTTATCATGCCTTATTATATCTTTAAAGGCTGCATTGTTCGTATAATATTAAGTTTTAACCTTTAAGCTGTAAAAGGGAGTTTTATTATTGGAGTTGGAATGACGGGCCTCACACCAAGGTGAATGAGGATAAGCAGGAAAGCTTCTGCGAACACCCACTTTGAGGAGTGGTGGTTTAAAACTTTCTATAATAACTACGGCATACGCGGCTTTTTAATTTGTTCTTACAGCCACAAGGCTTTTAAGCGAATCACCCTTCCATTATTGAAGGGTGATTTTTTTATGTCAAAATTAGTGTTGTTGCAAAATTGTTGCAAAAAATAATGATAATTAGTTATATAAATTTACATGTTCTGCAATTTCTCTTTCACCATTCCAACCAATTATCTATCGATGGTTCATCATGCACTATTGATTGCGAAAGACCATCTCGCTCATTCAGCCAGTTATAGAAAGGCACTGGTCGTTCCCTTTTTACTTTGCCCTCCACAGTTGATGATTTATTAGGCTTCACACTAGAACGCTCTACAGCCTTACTATACACCCCTACAAATACAGCTCTTAATGTACTAGTAACTGTCAGTACGCCTTCTTTAATATCCATAGCAATTTTGAATATTACGTTCTTAGCTCTAATGAAGTCAGATGCATTTTGAACCTGAGCAGCTAATACAACCTTGTGTAATTCATCTTTCAAATTATCTGCTAATGGTAACGAGTGCATGAAATCGAACAGCATCACTTGGTACTTGTTCATGTATTCTTTATGAGCTTCTTTTTCAGCGTGTGCTGATTCATATACTTCCTGTAAATTGCTTGTTAAAAGATTAAAAGAACTAGATGGTAGCTCTTGAGATTGTGGAGGGCAAACGCTACTCTCACAAGGCTTTTCAGCGTTTTGACGGTCGGACATTGACGGTGAGACATTGTAAGGCAAAATGATATAAATACTTGCACCTTGTCCACCTTTGCTTTTTACAGTCGTTTCTTTTTTGATGATTCCTAGTGATTCCAATTTTGAAATTGCTCGATAAACTGTCTTCGTACTGATCTCCAATGCTACAGCAATAGTAGCAGCTTTTAAATGACAAGCCCCGGGATACTCTAATGCATGAGAAGCAAGCTTGAAAACGATGGCACGCTCTGATTCAGTCAAATCATAGTAATGTACCGCGATATGGTCCTCCACACTCTTATCCATATCAGCTATTGATTCAAATGTTGTATATTGCGCTAAGTATTCAAATGCCATCGTTTTTCACCTCGCTTTCTAATTACGAACTTTCTAGGATCCATTGGATGAATATTGTTCGTGTTTATTTAAGTGCCTTACGTAAATTTTCTCGTGCCTGTTTTACTTCTAAATTCGTCAACAGCTTATGATACCTCATAAGGCGTTTTAATCTTCGTTGATACTTGTGGACATCTGTAATTGATTCATGTTGTATCATCTTCATTTGAATATATTTTCGGCGTTGTTCAAGTGATCTCAAATCGTTCACCTCGCTTTATTTAAAAACTCAATCGAGAGCACTCATTGAATGCTCCCTGTTCAGTTTTTAAACCAATTCTTCCATTTTAATTTTGTTCACACGTTTTTCTGTCAATGTAATTTGTTGATGTACAAGACTTGCAAATATGCCCATACGTTCAAAGTCGAAAATAACAAATGCTTTGTCTTGCTTATTTTCTTTTGGTTCATATCGTAAAAAGTATTGATTTAACATTTCATCTTGAAGGGTTCTTGCTGTTTTTAAGCACACCTCTAATTTGTAGATTAATTCTTGTAAGTTTTCGTTTTGCATTTTACATTCCTCATTTCGTTATTAAATATAATAATTTATTTATTTATTGATTTGAGTATAAATTATTAAATTTAATAATTCAAGTATTTCTTATTAAATTATTTATTAAATCTAATGATTTGTGTATAATGAGATTTAAGGAGAATTAATAAAAGAGGTGAAATCATGGAGTTAACAGTCAAATTAAAAGAAGTGTTAAATGATCGTGAAATGTCTCAAGTGGAATTAGCAGAAAAAACAGGACTTACACGTACAGTTATTAGTGAACTGGCAACAAATAGACGAACTTCTGTAAATCGTGAACATATAACAAAAGTTATTCAAGCTCTTGGGATAACTGACATGAACGAAATATTTGAGATTAAGTAACAGATAGCTAATATTAGTTGTCTGTTTTTTTATTATGTACAAACACCTATATTTAAACTAAAATAGGAACCATATTACATTTTAGGGGGATTTTTAACTATGAAAAAATTATTTTACATAGGAGCATTGTCAACTTTGTTATTAGCTGCATGTGGGGAAGAGGCTGCACCTAAAGAAAAAGATACTACACAATCAGTACAAGCAGAGGCTGAAAAATCAAAAACTTTAACTGTTGGTGATACTGCTGAGTTTAAAGATGCTAAATTCACATTAAAAGCTGTAAGTACAACAGATGCTCGAAATGAATTTGATGAAACAAAACCGAATCAGGTAATTAAAATTGAATATGAATTAGAAAATTTAGCTAAAGATGAATTATCTTATGGTATGGATTTAACTGTATATGATGGCGCAGGAAATAAAATGGAGTCATATGCTTTAGATAACAGTATGGGAGCCGTTGCTAGTGGCAAGAAGGTTCAAGGAGTTCAACACTTTGGTATCATGGAAGGTGGAAAAATCGAAATTCATTATGCACCTATTATTTCGTTTGATGATGCAGCAGTATTTGAAGTAGAAGTTAAATAGTATATTTTTATCCACAGATAATTGTAGAAAGCTTATCACAAGTCACTCAAATGAGTGGCTTTTTTTATTAGAATTAGACGATTTTTATTATGGTAAATAAGTATAGGTATGGTTAAAGTTGTTATTGTAGGTTATTAAAAGAAATAACCCTAGACAATTTTTAAGGAGGAAACATAAGTGGTTAATTTGTTTAAAAAAGGTTTTATTTATCTAACGTTAATGCTGTTAGTACTAATTAGCGTTAGTGTGGAAAGTGCTTCAGCTGCAGAAGCTGTGGATTATGAGGAAGGAGTGTCTAATTTAAATAATACTCCTGAAAATAGTGCGGTAGTCGGAAGTAGTCTTAAAAAACCAGAAATTGGTTGGAAAAGATACGATGATAAAAACCCCGCATTAAAGTATACAGGTAACTGGATAAATGATTCTAGAACAGATTTATATCTTGATTCAGCATCTTTAACTTATGACTTAAAGAGTACAGTGAAATTTTCTTTTAAGGGAAAAAGTATCCGATTAATTGGTTTTGGATTTACTAATAAGACTACAAAAGGTAAAGTTGAAATCGATGGTTCAATTGAATATTTTAATGAGAAAAGAAATGTATTACCTCAAATGTTAATATACGAAAAAACAGATCTAGAAGATACTATCCATACCGTAGAAATTGGATTTGAAAACGCTCAATTATATATTGATGCAATTGATGTTGATGGATTTTTAATAAATCCAAATGAAGAGTCTATTTCATTAGACAAAAATAATATAGAGTTATTTGAAGGTAACACAGAAAAACTAACTGCCACTGTGACACCAAATAGCGCAAATGTAATTTGGACGAGTAGTGATGAAAGTATTGCAACTGTTGATCAAAACGGTAATGTCACTGCCATCAAAGAAGGAGTAGTTACTGTAACAGCAAAAGTAGAAAATACAAATCTAAGTGCCGATTGTGTAGTTACTGTTAAGAAGCAAGGAAGTACAGAACTTGAATCCATCACATTGGATAAGGCTTCACTAGAACTACTAGAAGGCAGCCAAGATAAGTTAACGGCTACAGTTTCTCCAGATACAGCAAAAATAATTTGGACAAGCAGTGACGAATCAATTGCCACTGTTGATCAGAATGGTAATGTAACTGCAATTCGTGAAGGTACAGCAATCATTACAGCAACAATAGAAAACACAGATATTTCAGCAACAAGTACGGTTATTGTTAAGAAACCAAACAATGACTTCTCAAGTGCGATTCTAAGTATTACTTTGGTGAATGGTATTACAAAAGAATATGACGTGACTAATGCAGTTTTAAACAATTACTTAAATTGGTTTGATACCGCACAAGGTACTTCTACATTCAAATTCTCAAAAACAATTTCACCTTACAAAAAGGTAACTGAGTATGTAGTACACGATAAAATTGCTTCATTTGAAGTAAGAGAATACTAAACCATAAAAAGCCCTGGCTCAAAAATAATTATTGAGTACCAGGGCTTTACTATTTTTATAACCTATAAATTTGATATTGCTTTTGACATTGCTTCACTACGTCTCTGCTGAATCGTAATGTACAAACCAATTAATCGATCAGTTGTCATAGTACCATTCTGTAAATCTTTTAAATGTGATTCCTGAATGATGCCGTCTTTAACCGCCTGTGCCATAAAATTTTCCGTTTCAGTTTTCATAGCTGGTGAACCAGGGTTCCATCTTTGAGTCATTTTGATTTCCTCCTTTTTATCCTCTACGATTAGTTGTACTTGTCCTTTGCTATTAGTAGGCACGTTCAATTTACCTTCTAGCTTATAACCTGCAGGCATCTTCCAAGATGTTTTAACCTCGAAATGCGGTCGGTCAATACTACCAACCCAATCACCACCCCACGTAATACCTAGCTTTCTTGCAATGGTACCTACTCGAGTAAGTGTCGTTACATCATATAAAGATTGTGGAGGACCAACAGCAATGTCCCAAGCTAAACGTGATGTATGATTACTGTCTAATCTCCAAGTAACAATCTGCCCTGGTCTAGTACGCCCCTGAGCGTATAAGTAATTTTGTCGTTCCTGAGGGCGATATGTTTCAGTGATGAAGATATTTTTAATTCCGGCTTTATAGCACTCCTGAAATAGCAATCGGCAGGCAGTTTGTGCAGCTGGTAATAGTTCAGCTAAATCTCGGCACGTTGTTGTTACACTAGTCATTGTTTATCACCCTTTTTATCATCATTATCAATTTGTAATTGCGAAAAGGCATTCGCTAAGAATTTTGGAACACGAATGCCAAGCTTACCTAAGTTTTCAATCATACTAATACCTTCCATCCCAATTAAAAATAGAATCATAGCATTACGCATGAAATTTCCGCTCTCTGTTGCTAGGTCTAGTTGTACTGCAGCAATGACCATTAATACCATAGCTGTTTTTTTGATTAAGCCTTTAAACATCTTTTTACTTTCTGTTTTCTTAAAGACTAAACTCACCAGAAATCCTAGTGTGTAGTCGATAGTCATAAATATAGCTAACGCTTTTATTAGATGGTCAACGCCACCAACAAAATAAGCGACCCATGCCATGGAGCCGCCTACAAGTGATGTATAGAGTGTGTCTGTTTTCATAAAACACCTTCCTTTTTCCAATATAAAAGCCCTCCACAGATTATTGTGGAAGGCTTATGGTTTATTTAAATTTGTACATTATATATTTATCTGTTTGGTACTCAATAGTTGTATTATTCTTTGATAGAAACTCTATTAAATCTTTATTTTCTTTTTTTATGACTGCTTTATTAATATCATAGTTTTCTATTAAAGCAAAAAAATTAGTATAGTCCATTATATTTCCATTAATTATTTCATACAAAACTACACGATCATTAAACTCTGGAGACTCACCTAAAAATCCTATCATATAAGCATACCTTGTATATAATAACTCTACATTACTAGCTATACTACGAATATACATTGATACTTCTTCACTTGCTACTATTTTTATTTTTTCTTCGCTTTTTAAGTAGTTACTTACCTCTACCACTTCTAAAGGAATTTTATAAGGATTCCACTCAGCGATAAATTTATTTTCTTTAGAATATATAAAACTTCCTGAAAGAATTAATAAAAGCGAAAATAAAAGTACACTAGTATATTTAAGTATTTTATTTTTGTTGATTTGAGTATAAATAAGCACGCCTGCCAAACTTATAATTGTCCCTAATGGAATCAACCAGAATATTCTCCAATATGTTTGTGCAGAAGTGAAGTATTCTGCCAGAACTTTTGCAGAAAAAGGATTAATAAATAGTATGAATAAAACAATTGTATAAATAGATAACACTCTAATGTTTTTCTGTTTATTTTTCAATAAAAGTATAGGTATTATCAACAAGAAATAAAAGTAAAACCCTTTACCTATATAATTTGTTAAATCACCAAAGAAATTTAGAGGTTGAAGTTCTTCTATCATCCAATTGTTTAAATACTTACGGGAACCATTATAAAGTAACAAAACATAACAACCGATTGGAATGAAAGTAATTAAAAGTTTCAGTATCGATTTAATATTCTTAAATTCATTAATACTTCCTGCTACGATAATAGCTACAATAAAGAATGTACTCAAATAAATTGAGGATGGATTAAGACTTATAGAAGCCACTATAATGCAACAAGCAAATATAATGTTCTTAAGTTCTTTGTTATCTAAATACCTAATACAATAATATTGAAGTAAAGGTAACATTATATTTAAGTAAATAGCTTTACCGTGCCACATTCTAGCAAGTAAAAAATTACCCTGAGAAAAACTGGAGTACGCTCCCATCAAATGAAAAATAGAAATAAATATTATCATTAATGAAATATACTTTTTTTCTACAAAAAGGCTAAAAAACTTTGCATATGCTAAATATGATAAAAGTATCAAGATAATGGGTATTATTGTGTGTGCTAAAACTGGAATTGGTATTTGAAAGACATATCCAATCAAGCCCAAGAAAAGTTCCCACGATTCTAATTCATAGAATGCCATCATAGGAAAATCTTTATTTCCGGTAGAAGAATCATATGAATATAGACTTTCATCAACCATACTTTGATTTGCTAATGGTAAGTAAAATGAATCATCATAGTCAAGTTTGTATAAAAAAATAGTTGTTATTATCTGAGTAATGACAAATATTGTCGCAATAACATTAAATAAAGAAAAATCTATTTTTATGTTAGTTAGTCTAGGTATTCCGTATTTTTTAAGAAAATACACTACTAATACAATCGAAACGATTAATATTGAGAATAAATAAATCATAAACGATTTTTTAAAAATCAAGATCGGTGTTGCAATTAGAGCATTGACTACTAAAACAATTACAAATCCATCTACGAGTCCAAATAAATTTTTATTTACTGTTTTATTCAAGTAGTAAGATATACTCCATACAATCAATGAAAATATACATATCAATACAATAGTTTTAAATAGCATTCAAATCCTCCAAATTTTGATATTAATTCACAAAATATTATACCTATTACAATACCAAAATTGGAAGGTTTGATTAATTTTTAATTTTAAATGGTACTATATAGGATAACTAATACCATCCAAAGACACCCATTCAATAAGCCCTCCTTGATTTAATCCAGATATATCTTGAGGGATAATGTTACCAACTTTATCAGGATGTAGTATTCCATATTCCGTTTTAGGTCCTACGATAGAAATACGTACAATACCCTTATTAGTCAGTGCACCAAAGTTAAAACCGTAAGCTGGAGATAAATGTGGAGGGATTTTACAAATAGGGTTTGTACCATCTCCGTTATAAACCCAGTCACCAGTGTTCACGTTATTTAATGTTCCATTTAAATAAATAATACTATTAACCTCTGTTACTCTTAGTGATCTATTATTATCTCCGCCGATACCTTGCCACCCACTTAATAGTGTAGGTTTAAATGAAATTCCTTCATGACACGTTACTGGAAACACTTTACCGTTTCTTATTTTTTTTGATACAACTATATGATTTCTTATTCTATCATTCCAAAAATAATACTCACCATATTTTGATAGACCTTGTCCGCATCCTTCTGTAGGTGGATTAATTTTTTCAACAAAATTAAAACCAATACCATCGAATTGGTATTTACGTAATTCGGCAAAAGGTTCTTCAAAAATGAAGTTAGTTCCGTGTAGGTTAACATAAAAATAATTACCTTCCCACAACGACCCTTGTGGTCCGCCTTGGTTGTAACCTGGTTCCATAACAAGGCTGTATTCTTGTAAAAAGTTAAAGTTTAAATCAAACTTCCTGACCGTATAGATATCATGATAAGCTACCCAAAAAGCGTTATCATGTTTAGTTACTGATTCTGCTGCATTTCCACCGATTTCATGCTCACTTAACACATCCAAAGTGTCTGGATCAAATTTAATTATTCTACTTACAAGTGGGCTACCTCCATCATTTAAGTTATAAACAGTAGCATAAAACACCCCGTCAATTTCATTTATATCACCAAATGACATAAACTTACCTTGAGGATCTAATCCAGTATAGGCGTTTCGTTTCTCTGAAACTAGCTTCCCATCTAGTGTATAAACAGAAATGATATTTTCTAAAGCAAAATTATCGTTTCTGTCAGTTACAACATAGATCAAATCGTTGTAAACAGTAACGCCTTGCCACCCTCTATATTTAGAGGCTAAAGGTATTTTTAATACAGATGGACTCAGACTAAAAAGTTTATCAAAATCTACGCTACTTGCAGCTCCTACATCTTGTGCTGTTAAAGGTACATTTCCATCTAATTCAGGAGACTTCCCTGCAACCTTCGAAACTGAACCTGTTCCATCTACACCTCTTTGAGCGATTAACTGCCACCAATCATTACGTTTAATTGGAAGTGTTGGAGGTGTATTACCTTGTGTATCTTGTACGCAAATAAATCCACTTCCATTAAATTCAACAATATTATTTGCCTTATAAAGCTTGCCATTATCATACGTTTCAGCATTACCAAATTGATTGATAAATGCTTGCATATCATTAATGGCATTCAATGCTTCTTGTGCTGCATTTTGAGCATCAGTAGTAGCATTTTGAGCATTGGCGATAACTGTAGTTGCCTCTTGTAAAGCTGTTTCTAAATCACCAATTATGACATTACCTTGATTCAAAATATCATTAATTTGGTTAATGAGTTCCTGAACATCTACGCCACCAGTAAGTAAGTTTATTTGCCCTTGTAAATTGGATAAATAGTTCTCAATTATGCTCCAGTTAGTATTTAACTTTTCACGTTCTACACGTGACCAATTCGAAGCTAATCTATTTAAACTTGCCATTCTATCACCTCATTTGTATAAAAATCTGAAATCAAAAACGACACTATTTACAGTGCCGCCTTCCACAGTTATGTTATTATCTCCTGGTGCCAAGGTTAACAGTTTATGATTAGTGTGCTTAAAGGCACTCAAACTATTTTTCAAAGTCCTTATTCCCGATAATTTCAAAGTATCTGTGGAGGACAAAGCATTGTTGAATCTGTATACATCACCAGTCGTATTATTTTTAATTTGTACAAAGCTATTGAACGTACCTTTTAATGTGATTTCTAAACTGGATTTACGTGGATCAATAGTTTGATTACCGATATTTTTTACAACAAAGCTATTTGTATTGAATGTATAACTATATTGAGTATCGTAATTAATCCCTGAACCAAATCCCCAAATATCTTCATCCCATTCACCACGGTTTTGCAAATCTAATGAGGTACCAAACGATTCAGCGAATAAATCGTCCATACGAAATGTAATATCAAAACTATTCATGTGTCGATTTGGATCTATCTCTAGTTGCTGTGCTAACCTCACCTTATAACGTTTCCAGTGTTCACGCTTAAATGTGATATAGAATGCTTCATCTCTAGTAAAAAGTGCGTTTAATTCGTCTCGTAGAAGGTCATAACCACAGATGTCTTGAACGATATACAAAAGTGTTACGGTTATAACTCGTTGTTTATATTGAGTGCCTGCTACTAAATCCCCTCTGCCCTCCACAGGTTCAAACATATGATCCATTCCTAATGATGGTATTCGATGGAACAATCGCTTTAGGTTATATTCTTGAATATCCTTTGTGGTGCCATCCGAAAATTGAACAATCATAGCAGCACCTCTTTTTTAGCTATTTTAATTTTTCGTAAATCACTAGCCATTTTTTGTCGCTGGCGAAGGTCATTCTTTTTATTTGCTTCTGTGATAACCATAGATTTTAAGTTTCTAGATTTCTTACGCTCAGTATCTAGTATTTTTTTTGCTTGTAAATTATCAGTATAAAATACCTCAATACCTTCATCAGTTTTGCGAAGCATTTTGTACAATGTCCTCTACCTCGCTTTCTTGTGATAATTCCAATCGCACGTCCTCATAGCCCTTACGTTTTGCTTTGATTTCATAAGCAAACGGAATGTCATCACCTCGGACAATGAATTGGTCCGCTGTCATTTCATCTGGATCAGCATAAATAACACCTTTACCATACGGAGTTAAAAATACTTCGTAAGTGATTTCTGTGTTTACTGTTTCTTTAAACAGCGGTTCTATTTCTACAATGCATTGGCCCTCCACAACTTTACCTCTACCAATATCACCAAAGAAGTACTCTGCTGTTTCATATGCTGATACATTTACGTGACCAATACTTGTTGGTACAGTTGCATTTTTGCTACCACTTACCTCAAAATCGCCATTAATTTTAACACCACTATTAAGTGCCCATATTTCAAGTGGAGCGCCATTTGATGATAACATTGTACGATCATTATATGCTTGGAGCCGCATATCTACAGCGCCAGACTTTACAATAAAACCTGCATAACCATCCCAATCCATAGTGTCTATTATGATTGTTGAATCACCGTTTGTAGCTTCAAACTTCGAACCACCCATGTAAATGCGGGGAAGATATGGATTTTCATTTGTTTGAATAATAAAACCTGTTAATATACCAGCCATAAGTTTTTGTACATCAATACTATTTGTTGTGATACGGCCACCATCAATTGTTGTTTCGCCCTCATCATTAATGCCTCGGATAAGTCCTGTTACATCAATGTTATTGGCTTTTAATTGTCCAACGGCACCAGCACTCAACACAAATCCATCGGCTGTTATTGCTTCTTTAAAGGTTGCGCCTCCATTATCACTAATACCGATACCCTTAGAATTAATCAGTACCAAACGATTAGGATTTGAAGGATCTCGAGCAATAATACCATTATCGAAAACCAACTCGGTCATAGCTGATGTTAAAGCTTCTGTAGCTCGCAATACAGCATCATCTAGTACGTTATAAGGCAATTTTTGATTACCGTTTAAAATGGCATCCACATTATCTTTCGTTTTCTGAAAACCAGCCATTTCACTTACGAAATTATTCTGGAAGTTTCCAAATACGTATTCGGCTGGCTTCGATGATTCAGGATAATCTACTATTTCAAGCACTCTAGCAATTAAATCAATACCAAGAGGTTCATAGATAACAAATACTCTGTCACCTTCATTTAATTGCTCCGTTAATACACCTAACTTTTTAAGCTCCAAGGCATCCACTTTAAAACTTACTTGTGGTTCATCTATTAGCTCTGATTTAATTCTGTCTAATAATTCACTGTGGACGGTATATCGCTCGTCATATACTGGCTTTGCATCACGTATGCCATATATAGTGTGGTTAGGAGATAAATACTCGGCTGTTACAACGTAACTGTCATTCTCATTTTTCTTACCGAATCCTCGAATACGAGTGGAAAGATTATTTGTATTTACATATCTTTCAAGTGTTTTAACGTTGTAGCCATACCGTATTTGTGTTTCTGTATCTGTACCAATTTGGCGATAAAATTTTAAATGTTTGTTGTTAATTTGCACTTCGGCACCGAATACGTTTAATGCTTTTTGTACTAGTGACAACGAGTTATCTTCACCAAACTTTTCAAAAATAGCACTTGCAAATGAGTCGATAACTTCAAACGTGTAGCCTGTGCCATCAAGAGCAAATGTCAAGCACGACTGTAGGTGTTGTGTATTTTCTAGATAGTCATATTTATGCGTATCAACTAAATCAAAAAAGATGTGAGAGGCTTGTACTGTTTTTATCGGTGTTTTACCAGCAAGCACTTCCGTCACATCTTTTATTCGATATTGTTGTCCATCATAATTAATTATGCTTTCTTCTTCAACAAGTGGATAAGCATATTGATTTTTTTCAGTTTTTAAAATTACAAAGGATAATGAATAATCGCCATTTACCTTCCGAATTCTTTTTAAACCGTTGTAATCAACGAGTAATTCGGTTTCATTGGCTAAATTTGTGACAATCATCATTTCACCCCACTTCTGCGTAATTCGGAATTATAATTATTACCCATAATGTTAGTCACAAACGGAGTGACAGCCCTAGCTACTTGCTGACCTTCCATATTGATTATCGTTTCTACTGGACGTGATGCTAATTGTGTAATAGCAGCTACTAAAGTTGATAAATCGATATTACTTGATTGGTTAATAATCTGTTGCTGTTGCGCTATTTGATTTGCTTGAGATTTATTTGCACTACTTGCTAATGATCCGTACACATTATTCATAGCACCTTGTAGTTTGTTTTGAGACTGTTCTATACCTTTAATTAAACCCTCGTTGATATTTACACCAAAGCCCATTGTAACCCGGCTAGGAGACTTAATTTTAAGTGCCCCAGAAATTGTTTTACTTACTGATTCAGCAATTTCTAAAGCTTTTTTTCTAATAGATTCAGATGTAGAAGAAAGACCATTTAATAAACCATTACCAGCATCTACTCCGATTTGTTCTAGAGTGGATAACTCTGTAGATGTTGCATTTGTTAATGATTTAATCTTGTCATTCCATTCTTTTTTCAACGTATCAAGTTGGTCATTAGCTGCCTTTCTTAGTTCTGAAATTCGTTTGTCTGCATCATCTTTCATACCTTTTAATTCGGTTTCAGCTTGTGTTCTAGCTAACTTTGATTTCTCTTTGTACAAATTACTGTATTGCTGCAATTGTGAATCAGTAAGCTGATTAAGAGCAACTAATTCTGGCAAAGCATTTGGACCCATTTGACGTAATTCTTCAAGTAAACCTTTGTCAATCGCTCTTCCTGAGATTTTTTCAATTTCTTTTTGCCACAATTTGAAACCATCTACTTGTGAAAATAGATTAGCTATTAATTGCTCTCCAGTTACATCCATTTCTACTTTAAACTCGTCAAAAAGTCCCTTGAAGGATACAAGAGACTGAGCACGCTTATCAACTGCGTCTGTATATGCTTTTGTTAGAGTTTCTTCTTGCTTAATTAAATCATCATTAATTTTTTGGATTTGGTTTGAGAAATCCGTATTTATTGCTGTGATTTCTTTACTAACAGTCTCTGTTGCTTTTTTGTACTCTTGTTGAGCTTTGACACGTTCTTGAGTACCTTCTGCAAATAGCTTCATTGATTGTTCCCAAATTTGAGCTTCCTCTATTAAAGACAATTGATCTAGTGACTTTTTATCGTCAATATAACGCTTTGTTTCTTCCAACAAATCTTTATTCATTTTACTTTCAAGGTCGATGATTTCTTTTGTTGACTTTGATTTTAGGCTCTTAATTTTTTCATCGGATGTAGTTTCTAATTTTAATATTTTAGCTGCTGCATCTTCACGTATACGTTGGATTTTAAGCGCATCATCTTGTGTAGTTTTTTTCTTTTTGCTAGATGCTGCACGTTGAATTTTCGTAACATCTTCATGCATACGTTTTTCGATTTTAGCAATTTCAGTAGCCTTGTCTTTTTCAATTTTTGCAATCTCTGAATTGGCACCACTACGTAATTTCTTCTCTTCATTTACATAGTGTTCGGCAATATCTTGTGCCGTAAGAGCAATATCGCTCACTGCATTTTTTACCATGCTGCCTTTTTCTTCGATGCCGATTGCCCAACCTTCACTAACCCATGCACCAATTTGAGCAAATACACGAGATGGAGATTTGATACCTAATAAATTTTTTGCTTTATTTACTACGCCATCCACAACACCAGTAATAGACTCAAGCACATTTGCTGTCATAGCTGATATACCTTTTATTAGACCGTTGATAATATCTTTACCGATTCCTACAAATTTTTCAGGTAACGATTTGATTTTTTCTATCATTCCATCCTTAATTTCAGTCATTTTATTGACTACGTTTGTCTTCATCGTAGAAACTGTATTTACAAAATTAGTAGCTAATGTTTTAACAAAATTTACTACAGATGTGACCATATTAGAAATCGTACTAGTGGTATTTGTAGCTAAGTTTTTAAAGAAATTAAGTACAGAAGTTGAAAAGCTAGAAACAGTGGAGGACGCTTTGGAACCCATAGAGGTAAAGAATTTTACTATGTCGTCCCACATGCCTTTTAATAGACTTACACCTGTTTTAGCGAGATTTGTAACAATCGTTTTAATGCCACCAAAGAATGATAGAGTCATCCAACCGACAACTAAATCAATGGCTCCTTTAAAGATTTGTTTTACGCCTTCCCACATTTTTGAAAAGTCACCTGTGAAAAGACCACTGAATGTTTTAATAGCTCCCATAATGACATTTAAAGCGCCATCAATAACCTGTTTAATGGCATTCCACACAGTTTCTATCACAAGTTTTACAGCAGGCATAACAAACTCAATGACAGTTTTAATACCATTAAAAACATTCTCTACTGCCTTTAATATTTGTTGGCCATTTTGGTCCCAAAACTGCTTAATTTGTGCAATTTTTTCTCCAATAAAAGAAGCCACAGTTTCAAAGACTGCGACTGCAATTTCCTTTATTTTAGAAAAAACCACTTGAACATTTTCCCGAAATGTCTCAGAGTTTTGATAAGCAGCCACTAAAGCAATACCTATCCCAGCAATGGCGGCAACAACCAAGCCTACAGGTGATATAATTGCTCCTACTGCAGCAGCCAATGCAGGCCATGCGGTGACGAGTCCACCAATGGCTGGCATTAATGCAGCGAATAAACCTACAAGAATACCTATCGTAGAAACTATCGCGACAATTGCTGCTGTTAATTCTGCATTATTACTGACCCATTCAGCTATTTTGGCAACAAACTCTGCAATTCCTGCTAATAAAGGTGCTAGAGTTTCTTTGATACTTCCCATTGCTTCTGTTAAACGATATGCAGGGTCAGCATCCATTTTAGCTATATCACCAGTTAACTTGTTTTGCATATCATCGGTAGATTTCATATGATTTTCAGCGTTTTGAAGCGTTTGAGAGATTTTATCTCCTTGTTCTTCCCATAGCGTTCCGTACATCAATACGCCTATCTCATTACGCTTTGTTTCATCTTTAATACCCATTAATGCAGTATTCATTTCAATAATTGCTTGCTTACCCTTGTCTCCACCTTCTGCAACTGCTTGCCCCCAAGTTTCCATTTGATCAATAGCAATTCCAGTTCCGTCAATTGCTTCTCGAGTTGCTTTGTCAAGTCCTTGACCAAACTCTCCAAGTAACTTTTTCGCCTTCCGACATTTTATCAAAACTTTTTTCCGCAACGCCCATGCTTAAAATATCTTTTAATAGATCACGTTGGAATTGCATCATATAACGTTTTGCAACAGCTCCATTTGATTTAAAAGGTATTTGTTTTCCATCAATCGTTAATGTAATTTCCATCTATTTGCCCTCCACAGTTTATTTATTAAGGTGTTGGTACTTCCGTTGGTTCAAATACTTTAGTGTACCAAGCATCATAAATTGCTGCTTCAGTTTCAGCGGTAGTTGATCGTTTAACAATTCCTGTGACAGTAGGAGCAGCTGTAAATGATAATTCTTGTGTACCTGGTTCAGTCGTTTCAGTTTTTGTTTCACCAGCCATACCAGGGCGTGAAACTGTAACGTTGTATAAAGCATGACGAGTAGCTTTTACATCACCATCAAATTCGAATAATAAAGCAATTTTCTTTGGTTTTGCATCAGCATTTTCTGTTAGTACTTTATCTGTGCCTAATTGATCTCCTAAAACATCCACACGGAATTGTTGAAGCAATGCTGCCACCGTAAGTGTTCCTTCGTAACCAGAGTTTGTGGAAGACGTGTAGTAAACTCGGTCATCTGCATAAAAGTCTGATTGCTCACCTTTAGGATCTAAATTTAATGCTGTTGCACCTGGAAATGGTACAGGTGTAGCATAAGTTATAGTGTCATCCGCACCTTCTGTAGCAACTGCATAGTGAACATTTTTAATACCAAATTGTACTTTGTTTTCTGCCATCTAAATGACCTCCTAATTAATTAAAGTAATTGAATATGTGCATTTAAAAACTCCCTCGTCTCTGATGAATATTTCATCGTAAGACCAAGGGAGTTCATTTTCATTTAACATATCTTCGATTTTCTTTTCTGCTGATAAATCTTTATTGATTACATACAGTTCAATATCAACATAGTTGATTTTTGATAATACTTTATTATCAGCGCTAAATGTGTCGCCATCCACAACTAAGTAGCAGATGAAGGGAGGCGCTTGTGCTGATTTAAAATGTGAGTAAGCTACTGGATAGCCAAGCGCTTTTAAATTTTGGGCTAATTCAGGTAAATTCATCTTATTATCGCCTCCTCAACACCTTGGATAAACTCGTCAATCATTTCTTCTTCGACAGGTCTAATGTGAACCTGTGCAGCCACACGACCACCACCAACAAGTGCATGGCCTTTTTCAAGTAAATGAGTAAGTTGATATTCAGTATTGTGGACGACCCATTGATTGCCTACTTTTTTTGCTCGCCACCCTTTTGCATATCGATGTCTTACACCAATAGGAGAACGAATTTTTAATTGTCGTGCACCTTCTTTAGCGACTTTTTCAGCAACCTTTTCTATATCTTCTCCCACACCATGAGCATAGTTTGCTAGAGTACGGTTAATTTCAGCAGCAAGGTTATTTATATTTGTTGCCATATCATGACCGCCCTTCAACAACGATTGTGACAGTAATGTTCATATCATCATCATTGATAGCACTTTTAACATCATATACAACGCCCTTTTGCACCACTTCGAAAGTTGTATGTTCACTGTTGATAAATTCATCTAATGATTTAGAGTACCTTAACACATAACGTTTCTCGACTTTTGTCTGCTCTCTTCCGGCCCCCATTATTTCGCTACCTTTTAGCGTTTTGATCATGGCCCAATAGCTTCCGTAGTCCTCAAACGTTTCGATTTCTTGTAGCAATTCATCTGTAGTCAAAGTGCGTTTTCTTATTAATATTCGCTTATTGAATTGAGCCGGATTCACTAGAATCACCGACTTTCAACTGTAAAATCATGTGTTGAACAGAAAACGGAACAATATTTTGTGCATTTTGTGAAGCAACTTGACGATTTTCATAATAATGAGATGCAAGAGTAAGGATAGCTAAACGGTGTAATGAATATAATTCAATTCCATTTTCGTTAACTTCATATAAATCTTGTGGAAGACGAACCCCTGAATTTTCTAATGTTTTACTTGCGCTGGCAAGAAACAAATTTAATGTTGAATCTTCATAATTCCCATCAACACGTAAATATTCTTTAAATTCTTCAAGTAATGAGCTCATTATTCATCACTCTCTTCATCTGTGGGCAGCTCTTTCGATACTGGCCTTGTAGAAGCTTTTTTAGGCTCCTCAACAGCTTTTAGAAAAGCCACGTTATATTCTTCATGGACCTTCGTTAAAGCTTCAGCACGAGTTTTAACGAGCTTTTTGCCATCTGCAGGATAGGGGTCACCTACCTCATAAATATGATCGTCATGGTATTTCTCTTTGAAACGATTAATTACTTTGTACACTTAGTTCACCTTCTTTCAAGAAATTAAAAACCGCTATCTCCAATTAAGGAGTAGCGACTACATCAGCAATACGGAAGGCAGATTTTAATTTAATACGGTGATCAAACCATGCAGTTAATACAAATGCATTAACACCAGTTTTTACATCCTTATCAGTCTCGTATAGGACATTTAAATCATAGTTTAAGTGAGCATAAGAGAAGTCACCAATAATAGGTTTTGTTGCAGCGTCCACAAACACCACTGGCTTACCTAAAATTTGTTCAGGTTGAGCTGCGTAAAGTGTTGCGTTACCATTTGCTAATGTTTCAATAATCGTTGAGTAATCAGCAAACGTCATGACGATTTTTGCGTTTTCTCGGTAATCTTCATGTAAATCGGCAATAGCTGCTTTGATTGCCTTGTAAAGATCAGCACCCTCTACTTTCTTAATCGCATTTTGCGTAGAGTAGAAACTCATGTGCTCTTCACCAGCTTTTGGAGTTGTTGCAAATTGTACTTTCTTTTCTTTAGCAGCAAGACCAGAACGTAATGAATTTTCTACATGTGATACTAAATTTGTATGTGTACCCGCAAGTACTGTTTCTGAAACACCAGCAAATACTTTTGATTTAAAGCGTCCAAATGTCACTGTAGAACCTTCTAATTTCAATTCTTTAGCCGTTTCTGTATCTGCAATGAAATTATCATCATCAATCGTGTATGACAATTTTGGAATCTCGAGATTGATAATGTTTGTAACTGTAATTAAATCACGCATTGGATTTTTAACCATTGGCTCAGTAATAATCTCTTGTGCAACTGTTTTAGGTAAGAATTTTTCTCCGCCAGTTGTTGGATTTGTGTTATCACCTAACGCAGCATAAATCTCTTGTTCAACAGGCTGATTACGCACAGTTGAGCGCACTAAAGAAGCAAATGCTTCTGCACGTTTTTGTTTCGGGTCGTCAATCTGAGCTAATGGATTTTGAGCAAACTTCGCTTTTTGTTCAGCCTCCATTTGGTCATGTTGAGCTTTGATTACTTCGAAACGAGCCTGCATATCTGTTTTTTGTTCTTGTAATGCTTGGATTTCCTCACGTGTTGTTTGTGGATCGATAGCTTTCGCTGTTAAATCTGTATCGATTTTCGCTACTTGTTGACCAATTGTAGCCATGTTTTGTTTTAATTCAAATAATGTTGGCATTTAAATGCCCTCCTTTAGATTAAATTTAATGATTGTAAGTAAGTAAGATTCGCCTTAGAATCCGCAATAATGTTTTGTCTTTCTTCTTCCGTCAGAACATCATCTTTCGGATGTAATAACGCTTTTGGAAGGTTTTTAAACTGTTTTGAATGCTCATTTGATAAACAAGCTACAGATTTATTAGCGCCTTCCACAACATCACAGAGCCCGATTTCGTAAGCTTGTTGTGCTGATATCCAAGTTTCTTCATCCATCATGCGGCGAAGTTCTTCTTCAGATGTTTTGCTTCCGATTTTCGCCATATATGTTTCAATTTGAACCTCATTAATACGATCTAAATCATCTGCGACTTTCCGTAAATCAGTTGCATTACCAAATGCACTGTTCATCGCATTATGAATCATTAACATGGAGTTAGATGGCATATGCACTTCATCGCAACTAGCTATGATATTACTCGCAATAGATGCAGCTAAAGCTTCCACATACCCGATTACTCGCGCTTTATGACGTTTCAACATATTTGCGATAGCAATTCCTTCAAATACTGAACCACCACCACTATTTACGTATAAATTAATGGTGCTCACATCTCCGATTGCATCAAGTTTTTCTTTAAAAACTACAGATGACATTTCGCCATACTCCTCCCATGCCCACGGAGTAATTTCGCCCAAAATAAAAACATCTGCTGATTTACCATCAACCGATGCTTTGACATCAAAGAATGTTTTCTTTTTATTCATCTTTTTCACCCCCTTCCACAGTTGAGGTAGCAGCAGAAGTACCTTTCCGTTCTTCAATTGGCATATCAATTGGATAAAGATCACCACTAATCCATAATTGATTTGCTTGGTCTGCTTTATCCGGTGGCAAGTCTTCCCAACCTCTAACTTCATTTTGAGTAAACCAACCATTTCGAATGCCTTGCTGATAGAATGCTGAACGTGTAGTCGTATCACCTCGTAAAAGTGAATTAACAGTAAATTTAAAGTAAAATCCAGCTATTCTTTGATCTTGTGTAAGTAATTTTCGATTAAATTCCTGTTCATATTGACGAATAATTGGTGTAAGTGTCATTTGAACGAACTGAATCATCATCTGCTCATTGTTTGCAAATCCTCCACCCTGTTCATTCAAAAAAGAAAGTGGAATGTTAAATACATTTGCAACTCGAGTTCGTGTTACTTTTTCAGATGAAATGGTTTCACCTGGTGTATACGTTTTTGGCATTTTATCAATTTCAACACCTGGTTCTTGGAATAAAACACCGCCATTTTCATTATAAAAACGTTTAAAATTCGCTATTACTTGCTTCTGTTTATCTTCTGATACATTTGCTCCATATTTCAAAATGAATGATTCTTTCTTTTCCATCTCAGAAAGAGAGAATTCCTGAACCGCTTTATCATATTGAAGAGTATTTTTTAATACATCTAATGGTGAGATACCTTCTATACGATTGGATCCAGTAATATGTTTTACATGAATCATATTCATGTTGTGGATATAACTTGTTTTATTATTTCCTCGCACTTCATACCACAATTCACCTGTTGCATCATCTATCAATGGTTTAACTTGTACATTATCAAGTACAACAAGTGATTCAGGTTGCATTAAGTAATTACGTAAAATAATTGAATAACCATTACCATGTTCATTACGGGATACTTCTAGTTTATTAATAAATTCCCAACCACACATATTTGGATTTGGATTTACTAGCAAATCACTCAAATTGTTATTTTCTACGTCATAATGTTTATATAATTTAATTGGTAAACTTGAAATCGTATTAGATAATCGAGTAATGACACTAAAAATCGTCTCATTTGTTGCTAATTGAGAATTATCAACACCCCAAAACGTTCTCCCTTGCCATAATGAAAAATCATAACCTTGCCCTTTCCACGTAGCATAAGCTGTGTAGAGAGAGGCTTTAACTTTGCTCCATATATTCATTTGTTCACCTCCCTCCAATCACAAATCATTTAATGAAATAAACTTGATATTGCCTTCGCCTTGTACAGTTACGAATTTCTTCATTACCTCAACATGAGCATTTAAAAAAGCCGCAAATCCGTCAATTTTACGGTAGCGACTTTGTTTAGTAGGCATTTTATTTTTGTTTCTGTCTTCAACAAGTACAACATTATTAGTGTACCAACGGAATAAACGGTTATTATTAAAGATTACATTTCCATCAATGAAGCGTTCTTTTGCATCATCTAAAGCTGGACCAAGTGTTATAAATCCTTGTCGAACAACTTCTGTTATAAAACCATAAGCTTGTAACATTTCAACTAAACCAAACGCTTTTGCTGGATCATACATAATTTTTTCTATTGGATATTTTTTTGACTGTTCAACAAACCAATCATAAACATATTCTTTTTTCACATATTCACCAGGTACAATAGTTAACAGTCCCTCTTCTTGTAGGCTGTAATAGTCGATTTTTTCGTTATCTGAATCCACTTTTGCTTGTGGAACCCATGTATGACCATGAAGAACAACCTCGCCTGTTGAAGGGATTGCCCATTCAAGATAAGCACTTGTATGGTCCTCACTGTCGGAAAGGTCGAAGCCCCCCACAGCTGATGAGGAAGCAGTAGCAGACTCTAACGTTATTGTTTTATCATTACGTTTTAATACCTCATAATCAAGGAAAGAAGCCTCGTTGTTGCTTACAAATTTATTAAAACGTTTTGTGATAAAGTCGTTACGTTCTGATGGAGTCCGTTTAGCTTTCTCCCAATCTTCAATCATGTCAGCAAGTTTGATAGATACACCCATATTAGGATTGGCTTTAATCCACATTTCAGGTTTATCAAATTCATCTACACTATCTAATTCAGCAAGGTAATAAAACGTTCGTTCATCAACTATGTCACCATTTAATACATCTGCACCTTGTTCGTAATAGTTCACAAGTGGACCATCTAATTGATAACCCGCTGTTGTAATGTAAATTAATAGTGGCTGTGTACGACTTTGACGACTATTCTTAATAACGTTAATTAACTTGTAATCCTTGTATTCGTGGATTTCATCAAACACCCCAATATGTGTGTTTAAACCGTCTAACTTTTCGCTGTCGCTTGCTTGTGGCTCGATCTTACTAAATGTAGCATCAAAATGAATCGCATCCCGTAACGGTCTGAAACGTCTTGCTAATGCTGGAGAAGATTTAACCATTGCTTTCGCTTCATCGAATAGTAATCTTGCTTGTTTCATACTATTTGCTAAAAGAACCACATCAGCACCGTTTTCTCCATCTTTAGAAGCTCCGTAAATCGTCACTCCAGCGATTTTAGTAGTTTTCCCTTGCTTTCGTGCAACAAAAATAAGCGCCTCTTTGAAGCGCCTTATCTGTGTATCTTTATGAACCCAACCAAAAATAGAACCTAAACTAAAATGCTGCCAAGCTTGCATAGTAAGTTGTTTGAAAGCGCCTTTGGAAGGTTTACAAAACTTCTCAATAAATTCAATCGGTCTATGAGCTATTTCTTCATTAAAAATCCAAGGGAAATCTTCTGTACCTTGTCTTTCTAAATCGTTTAAATGCCTTTCACATGCTTGTATAACCTTTTTACAAGCTATGATATTGCCCTCCACAACTTGCTTGGCATACCAGGTTGTTAACAGGACTGGAGAAGGCTTTACAACGATTAGTAAACCATCAATTTTAGAAACTGTCGAAGCCATCGTCAACATGACCACCACCCAACTTAAATTCCTTTCGTTGAGCAGGCGTCAAACCTAAAGATTTCAGCAGATTGTTCAAAGTTTGCACTGTTTTAGTTAATTCAATCGAAAGAGGATTCTTAATGAAGTTTGTTGCGTTCGCTTTATTGGTGTGTTCCATCATCAATGGCATGTTTTTCAATTCAGTTTGCATTCGTTTATAAAACTCGTAAGTTTCAACATATAGCGTAATCAATTGTTCATCAGATGGTTGATAACTATCACCTAAATAGCTCCGCAACAATTCCTTTGTAACTTCTTCCATCAGTTACCCCCCTTTCATAAGTCATCCGCGTTGCAAGCGAAGGGCCATCGCCGATTCCAAGTTGGTACCCCTAAAGTTTTATTGGTAGGGGGGCTATGCCCTAAAACATTTCTTTATTTTGTTTGTTTACCACAACATCAATCTTTGAAGAAATCTTTGGTTGTTCTTTCTTCGATTGACCATGAATTTTATTGTGATGCATATGGCAAATGCTCGAAAGATTATCAAGCTCTAATGCTTTTGTGAAGTCGTCTTTCACTTCAATGTGATGATGAACGACATCTGCTTTGCGTATTTTCTTTTCTTTTAAGCACTCAACACATAAGTAATTGTCACGTTTAAGTGCTAATTCTCTGGCATTTGCCCATGCTGTTGATTGATAAAATAATTGTCGTTCTCGATTACGTTTATGTTTGTTGTAATAACGATTGCTTTCACTCATAATATCAACACCATCTGTCCTGTATCTTCTATAATCTTCTTGTCTCTCTTGATCGAGTTGCAGTAATGATGAGCAAGCTTTACGTTATCCCATGTATGAGTACCACCTTTAGCAATTGGTACCACATGTTCTATTGATGGATAGTTGTGGCCAACAATAAAAGAACCTCTATCATTTGTGTTGAAGTCATTAACATCACATTGACCTCCACATAAATAACAGACGTTCTTTTCTTTTTGGATTAGCTTTTCAATTGTTATTGAATAGTCAACTTGACCATTCATTCTTGCTTTGCGTTTCTTTATTTCTTTTCTTCTGTTTTCTTTTCGTTTGCTACATCTCTTTGAACAGTACAAAACTTTCCTTTGTGAATAAAAATGTTTATCGCATTCAACACATCGATTTGATTTAAGTTCTCTTAATGATGATGTGACTTTTACTACATTAGATAGAATTAACTTTCTCAACTTATTCATTTCTTTATTACGTTGATCACGTTCAATACGTTTGATACTCTCACAATTTAAGCATTTAACTTTCCTTTTCTTTCTAGCGAATTGTGCAGCTCTGTTGAATTCGTCACCACATTTTAAACATCTAACTAGGACTGGCTGTTCGCTATCAATATATCCAGACACATATTCCACTTCTTTATTATGATTCTTTTTGATGTTAACTAAGAACATTTCGAATGCATTATCTACAGTCGGGTTATTAGCGATAAATCCACCTAAGTTATGCTTTTGACAATGGTATTTGACTTTGTTATACGAAATATTTAATTCCTTTGAGATAGTACGCATTCCCATATTATTTCTACGTAATTGCAAAATTTGTTCAACGATGTTACTATTCATATATCAACAACTCCTGTATAGTTTGTTGGTCCAATCCTTGATGTTCGCGCATCAAAGGATTATTTTTTTGCATAAAAAATAGCTATACGATAATTCGCATGACTTGTAGAATGTTATTTAATTACTCGCTGCCTTCTGGATGTGTTGGTAGTTCATTTCCAAAGTCACAACCCATTACATAACCACATTCGCATTCTCTATTTATACTTTTTAATTCGTTATCCAAATACATTTCGCAAGAAATCATTAGTTTACTGCACTCAGGACATTCTTTAAGGTTATCAATCCTATCCAACTCATCAGCCAATGCTCCTACATGCTTTGCAATTGCTCGTAACTTTAATTTAGATTTACTATCTAATCCTAATTCAATTGTGATTCCTTTTACGTTTGCCATTGTTCATCCCTCCACAATTAGACTAGGTCATGTACTGCATCGGCATTGCCGTATGTTAAGCCAAACACTCTCACCTTGCTATTCATTACGTGTACTAAATCATCGCTATATGCATTGGTGTAGAACTGTTCTTTCGCATCGAATGAAATAGCTGGCACTGTAATTACTTCTCTAATTCCTTCTGCTTCAATACCTACAAATACAAAAGGAGCTTCATATTCACGCGCACCGTTAAACGTTTTAATTAAGTTTTGTTTTGTTAATGGCATATACTTTACCCTCCACAACTCATAATGGTTTGCTCATTAGCTTTTATAGTCTGTTTAGCTTTCGACTTATATTAATCCCAAACATAGTTAGCGTAAAATTGAAACTCTTCTTCATCCCAGATAGTTTCTATTTCTTTTTTAACTTTCAATGCTTCTGATTCATATTCAGTATTAGCTAGTAAAGTGATTAATCGTTCTAATGGTTTTAAAACTACTTCTTTATCCATCCAATCATCCTTTCTTACATCTCCAAGACTGCACACCCTATTCATAACCCCACGATTAACGCCTACGATTAATTAATGGTTGATAGGATATACAGTCTTCAAGGCATAATAAAAGATGATAGTTCAATATGAACCACCGTCATAGGTCTGGTACACAATGTACTAGAGCATAATAAAAAGCCACACCTTGTTAGATGTGACTTTCTATGTATTAATTCTTCAACTTTAAAATTTCCTCATACTTCGCTAATTCTGTTTTTAGTATTCTGATTTCTTTTTTTAGCGATTCAATTTCCTCACTTGAATTTGAGCTCATTTGTTTCTTTAACAATTCAGTCAAATTATTTTGTATTTCTATATATTCATCATGATCTTTTTTGTCTACAAAATGTCCCAACTACCTCACCTCCCATCTACCTACAATGATAGGATAAATGGAACGTATTGTCATTATAAAAAGAGACTACCAATTTAGTAGCCTCTCATGCTTGATTCTTCACAAGACGTACAAGCGAACGTCTATATGCTTGTTTCCGACAAACACGTACAAGCGAACGTGCTTATTGCTGTAAGGTGTTTATTTTGCGTATTTCCGTACGCTTTTGTTATTACTTCACAATATCAATTTACTACAGATTTTTGCGAACTTCCCTGGTGTTAACAAGTTCACTTTTGAATTCGAGTTATTTCATGAACACTAACCAATGTGTCTTGCTTCGTTTATTGCCAAACAGTGGTTTTCTATCGAAACATTTCAGTACATCTTTTAAAGCTATTTGGTCTTCATTCCACTTAAATATTAATGTGCCATTGGTCTTTAAAACTCGCATGCATTCTTTGAAGCCTTCGGCAATATCAGATTGCCATGTATCCTCATTTAACTTTCCGTATTTCTTGGCCAACCATGAATTATCACCAGCCTTTAATAAATGTGGTAGATCAAATGCAACCAAATAAAATGATTCATCCTCAAAAGGCATATTTTTAAAATCAGCAAGAACGTCAGGTTTAACAATTAATTTGCGACCATCACATAATTCGGTTTCTAATTCACGCTCATCCATGAATATCGTGTCGCCATTTTCTTTATCAAACCAAAACATTTTGCTACCACAGCAAGCATCTAATATTTTCTTTTCAGCAATCACACCCATCCTATCCTTTCTGCTGTTTTATCAATAAGAATGTTACGTTTACGCAATACTTTATGGCGTGAAATATACAGCTTGTCGGCTATATCCTCCCATTCGTAACAGCCATCCTTGTCCCAATAGCGCATATCTACGATTGTTCGCATATCCTCGTCTAACTCTCTGTATAGGTCTTCCACAGTCTTGATGATGCGCTTTAAATTTTGATAATAGGCATCGTTAGCAAGTACTGTAGCTTTCTTGGCTGTAGTATCAGAAATCGTATTACTACGACCACCAACTATTTCACCGCCTGCATTATGTGGATGCAACAACTCCCACTCACGGTATTTTAATTTCTTCTTATATTGTTCGTATTCAATCCAATATTTCTCGATGTTCTGTATTTCACTACGCGATAACGTAGGCATGTGCAGCACCTACCTTGTTTGTTTATTTCATTATTTAATCAATAGTACATGTTCCATAATCCACCGAACAGCCGCATCCGCCAATATCTTGCATATCAAAATCAAATATACTTAACTGTGCTTTCATCGAGCGCCAATATTCTTCAAGTGTTAAATTCTTCATAAAACTTAACGGTTCTTTTATATCTTTTTTAGACTGTTTAAGTTGACCGAATATATTATTTTTTGTGAATCGGTGCGTGTCGATAATATGCTGTAATTTAGCTGTTTTCGTGCCGTCTGTAGCGAATTGGTATACATCTTTAAACATTGGGTCTACTTCGAGTGGGAAATCTTCTGGATTGCGTACATGAGCCAATAGTTCATCGAATGTATAACGCTTATATATTTTTTTAAATGTTGGCTGACGTACATAACGAGCGTACCAACCAATAATTATTTCTTGTTCCATGAGTTTTATAAAATCTTGTTCGCGCTTAATAGATAGGTTATGGAAGTGTCCTTGCCCTGCTTTTACACACCGCCCTCCACAATTGTTATGAGCAAACCCTTCTTTATATAGACGACCTTCTGTAACGTTATAGCGATCGAAATATTGTTTTCTATCGTCAATTTCCATAATCAATGGAAACTGTACATCGAATGGTTGCCAATTCTCATATATAGATTTCTCGCGGTGCATTTCTTCCCAACCAATACCGAAATACAATGTTGTATTGGCGAAAAATTCGTCATTACGTTCAACGTGTATTGATTGCTTTAAATACTTACCATTCACCCAATATTCAAGTTCAGGAACAATTCCTTTTTTTAAAAAACGTTGAGCCACTTTAATTTTTAATTCCTGTGAACAAAACCCAGCTCGATTGTTAGCAAGAAATGCTTTTAGGACCATTAATTGTGGAGGATTGATACCTCTTCCTTGTACAAGTAACGGCAGTTGTAATTGTTTGCTTACGTCTAAGTTGAAACGATATAGGTCTGCATCCTCCCACATCACATCATTAAAATAGAGAACAATATTGTCATCTGGATAGTTTTCTTTAACCCATGCTGCTACTGCAAAAGATGAATTTCCACCACTAAATTTAATGATTCTGTTTTTCATACCATCACCCCCTGCTGCACAATTTTGTTCTATTAACCTAATAAATCCCCTGTATCGGACTCTTGTTCAAAACAACTTTTACACCAAACTTCACCTTCAAAATACTCAAATCTATTAGAATACAATACTTGCTTACACATCACACATTTAACCTTAGTTACCCATTTTTCAAAAGCATGGCCAACATGTTGTGGTTCAATCTCAAATTTATAACCCTTTGGAAAATAAGCATCGTAGAAGAAAAAACCTTCATTAGCTTCAACTACTTCGCCAACTTGTAATAACTCCATTGCATTACCTCCTTATTTCGCAATTTCTTTCACCTTTTCAAATAGCTAATTTCTTTAGCGTAGTTGATAATTTCTTGCTGAATTTCATCGCTGTGTCCCCAATCACCGCTATATAAGCCGCCGTAACCATGTTTACCATTAGCACTTTTACCTGTGCGAATGAAGAAAGAAAAGTCGCATACCAGCGCCCACAATGTGCCACCGTGTGAAAAGCCTTTATGCGAGAACCCTTCGTATGCATAAACTTCTTCACCCGTTCTATCGTCCACTATATAAACGCGATTATTTTTCAAAATCATTGAAGCTGTTCGATTATTTGAACCAGAATAGAAGAAACGGTGACCACGTTCTGAAATGAATTTGATCAGATTATTGACTACTTCTAAGCGCTCTTTCTTGTCCATTTTCCTTCACCTCAATTAATGAACATTTTTGTTCAATTAATCATCAAGAGAAATCATTTTTAATCGATTCATACTACTTCCATGTCTCTTTTCATATATTGGATAAGTCATATATTTAAGAAAATCGATTGTTTTCCCTGTTTCTCTACTGATTTCTCGTATTGTCCCTTCTGCAATAAACTGTTCACCTTTATACAATGCGTAAATCCTTTTGTGCCAAGGTATTTTCATGACGTTACCTCAAGGTCTACACGCTTTTTACTATCCTCAACATTGAATGTCTCTGGATAACGCTTTTTCAATTTATCGATGTTCATTTCGCAAATTTGTTCTAGTGTCGAATCGTAGAATTTAGCTAATTCGATTAAATTTTTAATTAACATTTTTAATGCTAATATCACTTTAGTTGAATTTAATTCATGACGATGAAACACAAACTTTTTAACTTGTTCAGAAATCTCACCAGATAAGATAATGATTTTATTTATTAATTGTTCTTTTGTGCCTTCCACAAAGTAATTAGCTAATGGCTCGTATGTTTCATTTAAGAAGGTTAAAATCCCAAATGCGTAATGGGATACATCACCAATTTCTTTAAGAATCGCTTCATGATCATTGGTAGCTCTCAATACCTCTGTACATTCGCCAATTAAGCCCATAGCATAATTTGTTAAGCCGTTTTCATACTCAACATTGTTTTTTGGCTCACCTTTGAAAGGCATTGTACGCTTTGATAACTCTTGAAATTTATTTAGTTCCATTTTGTGATTCCTCCAATAGTTCATGGTTTTCGTAAATGTTACCTACATACGTAAACGAGTCGTCAAATTCAATGATTTCTGAAAGTAAATGCGTACCATGATAAAATGCACCATCTTCAAAAGTTACTGCTTTTACATGTACTACTTCAAAAGTTGTATGACCTGACTCTGGGTTGTACATATCATGAGAAATCGTGTATTTGTATAAATCGCCTTCAAATATCTCCCTGCCATCCTTGTCCTTTAAGCCTGTGTATTGCATAACTGGAACATTGTTTATATCAAATTTATTTTCATCATCTGAATGCTTCGTTTTGATAAATACTGCTCCTTCATCGAAATCAAATGATGTCACGTTACCCATCCATTTGCCTATTTCATCCCAAGCACGAAACTTAATCTCCCTCATACTGTCACCTCCTGAATAAATTTCAATAAATCTTGTTTCATCACATCGAAAGCATTTGTACGTCCAACAATTTGAAATGCTGGCTCACCATCTAACATTTTAGTCATATCACTTTTGTAATACTGACACTTTTTAATGCCTTTACCTTCTCGTAGTTCAAGACCGTTTACATACCTACCTGTAATACCTAAGTAGATAAAATATTTGATTGATGGATGACCTGCATAGCGATTGTGTATGATGTCACCTTTACGAAACTTAATATCTCTCATTCTGCATTTCCTCCAGTTTCTGTTTTAGTACTGTCAAATAAACAATTTTGTCCATCGACTCTTGTATTGCATGTTCAATCCATTCAATAGTTGTATAATCCATTGGATTTACTGTCGTTCCGTACTTTTCTAAACCTTTAGCTGTTTGATTTTGCAACAGTTCATTTACCTCACGTAACACTGGATTTGCTAAGATTTGATCTTCGATTGTCATGCTTTTAACCTCTTTCTATTCGTACGTATCGCAATACCGTTTGAACGTTTCCAATTCTGTAGTGCCCCTGATGACACATTTAACATTTCTGCTATTTTTTCATCTATTTTTCCTTCCTTTTTCAAGCCAAGATATTTTGCTTTAGTTAAAGGAAGTTCTGAACTTTTTACACGTGCTATATCAATAGATGAATTCAATTTAGTTCGTTTATTTATTAAACGGAGCAACTTTTGACCGTACTTTGCAATCTTTTTGCAATTTGAACACGATTCAGATTCCACAGCTGTTACACAATCACATTTCGGCAAAAGAGCATCTATTTGTTTCAATATTTCCCTACGCTTCTCAAGCATTTCTGCGTTCATCTACATCCCACACTTTCTTTGTGTGCCAGCCTTCTTCTGTATACTGCTGCACCCATTCTTTTTTATATGGCATAATGACACTTACTTCGCATCCATCGACCGTCATAAACATTTCGATATAGCGTGTATATGGATTTGGTATTGCCATCCACAATCTACCCTGTGGTTTTTTAGCTTTAGTCACCGACTGAACAATAGGAATCCCATTACGCACGTTCATTGCCACTTAAGCCTCCAATAACCTGACTTCGTTTTAATACAATCACTCGTTTTGGATAACCATACTTTTTCTCAACTTCATCCCTGGTCATATTATGTTCTAATCTACAATGAGCCTTTGTGATAATCAGCCCAACGTGATGACAACCATCAACTGGACATCTCACTAACTCATCCCCTTTGGAGCTCCATGAATTTGCCATTTCCCCACCTCATTTGCTGTTTTTGGGTATAAAAAAGAGAGCCTGAAAAAATAGGCCCTCTATTAAATTTTTTATTCAGTATCGCTCGACTGTTGATTTACTTCATCCATACTTATTTGATCGTTTGAAGTTTCTTCTTCCTCTTCCTCGTCTTCCTCTGCCTCATAGAATTCATCAATGGACATTTGCGATTGTTGAATCTCTAATTTGACGTTATTTCCAGCGAATTTATAAAGCTCATAAACCTTTTTGGAATCACGTTTTACGTTAAATTTAAGTACCGTCTTTTTATCATCACGTTGGATGGATACGAACTCTGCTCCTACCCCTTCTTGATCTTGAACTTTTAATATAGCAATCGTACCTGGTAGTTTAAGAAGCTCGTCCGCATGTGGTAGTTCATCACTAAGGACATGGAACATTAAGACCTCTTTTTTGTCGTCCTTTTGCATATTTTTGAATAAAACGTTTAGTTGAATGTTTGTCATTTTGAATATCCCCTTTGTTAGTTGTTTTGGAAAAGTTCCGTTTGCACGCTGTTGTCAGATTCCCATTCTATTGTGACTACAGCTTTAGGACTTTCTCCGTACCATTTGCGAGCTAGTAATTCCGTAACTTGGCTATCATCTTTCCAAATCACATTCGTTATTCCGTCTTTAATCCCTTTGACTAGATTGTCAATATCAGGTTTCTTTGTTGGACGCAATGTGCCGTTTATAGCCGCTGTAAGCTTTTTGTGACTTTTGATAATTTCTTGGGTTAATGGTCTGTATACATCGATAGTCAATTTAATCTCTTGTGTTATCAAACTATCAAGCGCATATTTTTCAGCTACAGCCGCAACGTATTTCTTGTATTCTTTTGATTCTTTAGGATCGTAGATTGTTACTATTTTTCCTCTAGTCGCTGCTTTTGGCCTTTGCTGTGGTTGTACATTTCCTGGAATTTCAAATGTTAGTTTGTTCATAGTATCTCCTCCCAAAATCAAAATGGAAGATCATCATCATCTACTTCAATCGGGCCTTTACTATTTGCAAATGGATCTTCGTCTACCCTTGTGTAATTTGGTTGTGTGTTTTGAGGCTGTTTATAGCCCACTGAGCCGTTTTGAGGACTTGCCCCTCTATTTGTATCAGAACGCACGTTCGAACCATTCTGTGAGCTTTCTGGACCGTTTTTATGCTCTAAGAATTGAATGCTGTCGGTAATAACGTCTGTTGTGTATACACGCTTGCCATCCTGGCCCTCATAACTTCCTGTTTGAATACGCCCCTCAACGCCTATTAAATTACCTTTTCGCTGAAAGTTTGCTAGATTCTCAGCTTGCTTTCTCCAAGCAACACAAAGAATGAAATCTGCCTGCTGCTCACCTTCATTTTTGAAAGCACGATTTACGGCTAATGTGAAGCGACACGATGCAATGCCATTTGGTGTATATCGCAACTCAGGATCTTTAGTAAGACGGCCAACTAATACGGTGCGGTTAATCATCTTCATTTCCTCCAATTGCATTTATTGCTATGTTGTAAATTTTTTCGTATGTCGGATTGAATAGCGTTAATCCTTCTGTGATGTTTTCGATTTCTTTAAGCCCTTCTTGTTTTTCCTCGACTTGTTGAATCAACCAATTAAAGTCATTTAACAGACTTATGTTCACTGAACCACTATCTACTAAATCCTCTAAACTTGTTATCTTCTGCTTTATATGTTCTAGCATGTTTTACTCACCCTTTCTCAAATATCATCACAGTTGCTGGAAAAATTAATGTTTCATCCTTCACCTGGCGTAGAGATTTATTTTTTTGTTGTTCAGGAAACCAAAAGCTCATATCCATCTTGTTTGATATGTCAAATATCTTTGTGGGGATTCTACCAACCTCTGTATAGACATGACCTTTTGCTGATTCTTCACTTTGGGCAAAGATGATCATGTGTTGCTTGTTGCCAAGTGGAACTGTATATACTTTGATAATTTGCAAATTCAGTTCATTGCGTTCTCTCATTTGCTTTACATCTTCATGGTTTACTAGATTCCAGTTGATATTGTTGGCAAAGTCAGTTCCCTTTACGACATTGTTTTTTATGAGCCAGTAAATTGAGTAAGCCAGTAGTTCATCATCACACTTGATTGCTTCGAGTAGTAACTCATTAAACGTCACTTACTACACCTGTCCATCTGTTGAATTTAGAATTTACTGTGCCGACTTCTCCTTCACGATTTTTAGCTATGATGATTTCGAGTGAATCATCTTCATCATTTTTCGTGTAATAGGCATCGCGGTATAGAAATACCACAACGTCAGCGTCTTCCTCTATACTTCCTGATTCACGTAAATCTGAAAGCATTGGGCGCTTGTCAGGACGTTTTTCTACACTTCGCGATAATTGAGCCAATGAGATTACAGGACAATTAAATTCTTTTGCTATCGCTTTTAATGACTTTGATATTTCTGAAATTGATAAGTGCATACTTTTCGATTCATCCGATGGCTTAATAAGTGTTAGGTAATCGATGAAAATAATTAGCTGCTTATCAGGATTCTGATTGCGAACTTTCCTGATCTTCATTCGCATCTCTGAAATCGTTTGGCCACTCTTATCAAATATTTCAACATTTGTTTTAGCAACCTGTGCAATTACCTTCATCCAAGATTCTTTTTGACCCTCTGTTAATCGCTCATACAAGTTTTTCATTTTGTTACGGTTGTAGTTACCTGTAGATGCAATCATGCGATCTCTTAATTTCACTGCAGACATTTCTAAACTAAAGACAATTGGTAAACAGCCTTGCCAACCTGCTTGCTTCACACAATGCAACATGAAATCCGTTTTCCCCATTGATGGCCTTGCAGCTACGATAATTAAATCTGTATTCTGCCAGCCGTTTGTTGCGGTCTGCAATGCCTCTAAGCCTGTGTGAATTCCCTTTGTACCTTTTGTTGGCTTCCAGGGATCTTCTGCAACCTGCATCACCAATTCATTAATGCTTTTGTGATCATCTGTGTTGTTCGATACTAAGCTGTTTAATTCATTAGTAATTTTTTCAAGATTCCAATTTTCATGTTTGGCTACCTCTAAGATGTTAAGCTTTTCACGCTCACGCCATTTATCTAGTAAAATCTCAACGTAACTATCAAACTTTTCTTCGTTTGCGAGATTTTGAATTTTATTAAGCTTTCCAGCTCCACCAAATTCTTCGGGCTTGCCTTGTGTCAACATAGTGATTAAGTCAACAACTTGGCCTTTAGCGTTTAACTCTTTCATGGTCTGCAATACATTGCGATTCTCAGCGTACTGGAAGTAGCTTGGCTTTAAATCTATATCTGTCAGTAAGTGAGGGAACTTTAACAATGTTCCTAATACGGCTTCTTCTGTAAGCATTAACCTTCACCTCTCGTCATGTCGGAATTGATTGGCTTGTACATTGTTGTCTGCACAGGGCTTTGATTTTGTAATGGTGTCGATTGAACAAAATTGTTTTGCTCATTTAGGTATCCTTCAAATTTAGTTCCAAATAATGTTTCAGGTCGTAGATACACGGACATTTTAGGATCAGCTAACCATTGAGCCGTTTTAATATCAATCACTTGTTTGAAATCTTCTAAAGTGAATTTCTCTTTAAACCTAGCTTTAATTAACGTCTGTGTTTTCTGTGATGTATGTTTGAATTTCTTATTAGCTTTTTGGTTGAGGTATTCGATAATTTCTTTGTAAGGAATTGAGTCGGGTTTGTTGCCCGACAATATATATTCTTTATCTATATCTTTATCTATATCTGTTGCGTCACGTGACGTCACGACAGCGTCACTATTTTCGGTTGGCATTTCTAAAGCTAATTGCTTCTTTCTTTCCCTGTATTCCTTGTTACGCTTAGCGTTTAATGCCCTTACTCGTTGCAACCCATCAATATTTTGGTGCTTCTCCCAGTTGCTAATTAGAACTACTTCATGCTCGTTTACTTCTAACATTTTGTAACGCTGCAGTATTTGAATGGCATACCTAACTTTTTCTAATGGTCTGTTAAAAATGATCGCCATTTCTTCAATGTTCATCGGGATATTTTCGCTTAGCATGATATAACCGTTGTAGTTCGCCTTACCTGCATAAGTGAGTAGCTTTATCCAAATGATTAAGATCGTGTCACCTTCGGGCATCCGTTCAATAAGTTTGATTTTCTCGTTATCAAACATGTCTGTTTTAATTTTTATCCAAGTGATGTCTGCCATTTTGGTTCACCTACTTCAAAAGAAACTCTATTTCAAATGTGTTGTTTAATTGCTTTGTAGCTCTACAGTATTCACATACTTCACACCGTTTTGGATCCTTGTTGCCTAATTTTGCGGAAATAATGCTAGGCAAACGCTCTTTTGTATATTCCAATTCAAATTCAAATCGGCTTTCGTCAAAATGCAATATAGCTTTATCTGGCGGTGTTTCCTTTGTGACTGCCACAATGTACGGAACATAATAAGCGCCAGTGTTTTGATAAATTATTTCACGATAAATTGCCATCTGTAGCACGTAATCATAGGCTTCAACGAACGAAACATACTTGCTGTACTTATCGCTCCAATAGCGCTTGCTAAGGCTCTGAGTGGTCTTTAAATCCGTGAACGTTTTTCGATCATGATTGATTGCGTCAACTTTGATTTTCCACTGGACACCGAACAATTCACCTGTATAAATAACCTCTTTTTCACCTTCCAGGGCGAACATTGCAAAACGGTCATTTTTTATCGTTTCTATCATGGAATCAGCTTGCTTAAAATCAGCGTATTTCCCACCTCGCGTATTGAAAATAATGCCTCTGTTTTCTTCCACAAACTCGTCAAAAACCTGTTCACTTTCAAAGGCTGAATGAGTATAAGAACCGACTGTTAAAGCAAGAGAGGAAGGGCGTTCATGCTCGCCCTTTAACTCAGCAATTACACTAGCCTCACACTCTATCGCACTCTTAAATTGCGAGACTGACATGTAATGTTGGTTAGCTTCATTCGAGTGGTAATTCTGGCTGTTCAGCTGGAACATTTGCATCTGACTTCACCTCACCCTGTTCTTTATTGAAGTCTGCAGCTAGTCCACTTGTTTGTTGTTTGCCAATCTCCTTATTGAACCAATCTTCAACCTTAGAAACATTGTCCTTTAATGAATTTCGAATACTTGTAAGTTGTGCAAGATCGAACTCACTAAACGAACTAGCGTTATATCCAAAGTGTTCTTCAATCATTTCTTGTGTTACACCATAATTTTCTTTAAAGTGACTTAAAGCACCACTAATTCGATCTTTCAACGGTTTCTCTGATTGGCCAGCTAATGTTAAACGGCATTGCTCTACAGCCATTTCAACCACATCACCAGGGATAACACCCAAAATACAAGCTCTTAATCTTCTAGCCCCATCACTAGCTACTCGCTCATAAATATCTCTCGGATCCGTTAATTTAGTTAAGTTGCCTCGCGCACTTCGAACATGCTTAACTGTGAATATTTTCTCCTGACGCACATTCGTTTCAAGATCCCAACAATAAGCCTTTGCAACTGATTCACCGTCTCGCTGTTCTAACTCCTGGATACCGTAAGATAGGTTTCCCCAGTTTTGAGCCAATACCTCAGCTAATCGGATGGACGGCCCTTCTACTTTGGAAGAACCTCTCTTATATGCATAAGTTGCTGTAGTAGCTAATGAAGGACGTTTACAAGCATCTTGAATACGTTTTTCAGATTCAAAATAGTTTCTCGGGAATTGCTTTGCTAAGAAAATCGCACCTTTAACTTCTTCCATTTCGCGAGAAGCACTTGATTGAGCTAAAACACTTTGTTGATCCATAGTTTGTTGTGATTGAACGCCATTAAATTGTGCTGTTAAATCATTCATTGCTGCTCACCTCGTAAATAGCGTTAGTGTCGTTGATAATTACACTAAGTTCTTTTGCTGAACGCGAATCGATAGCAGTTAACATACTTTCTTCAGAGTAAATCCCTGATTCTGCAATTGTTCTATATGTTTTATCTTCTGTTTCATAAACAATCTGTCCAATCGCAAATGTTGGCTGCACCGCCTGTTCAAACTCACTAACATCTAAACCTAGCGCTCGTCCTAATGCGATAGCTTTTCCAATGTGTTCGTTGAATACGTCAGATGGATCACACTTGGCGATTCCACGAGATTGAATTCTACGGGCATTACTAACCCATTTGAACAATACAACTACTGTACGTTTTGTATCATTTACGATAAATTCTGGAATACAAACCATATCGCCTTTGAGTTTTACCCCAATTCCAGCCATTGCACGACCGTTATAGAAAGTATTGGTTTCAACAAACTTCTTCGCCTTCTCAATAATTGCAGCACGTTGTTGATTTGGTGTTAGTGGTTTAGGTTTGATTAGTTCGTAGACATAATACCCTCCGACATATTGTCCATCTACAGGATATTCAGTGCCTGAATCTGCTATATGACTCAACTTATTTTCTTCTATATTTTCACCTTTAAAAACTTTGTACGGTTTTCCATCTGTAATTTGAGGATGGCTACTTTCATAGAAAACAATTACATCACCATCATGTGCTTCACGTTCAACCTTGCGATATTGTTGTCCTTCAAATTCGATGATGTCCTCCACAGTATTAATTGTGGAAGGCTCAGTAAGTGGTGAAAAATCTATATCTTGACGACCACGTAATTCATGGACGATTAGCTTTAAATCAGCTACTTCTTGCTTTAATGGACGTAGTTCAGCTACTTCATTTTCTAATGCTGTGATTCGTTGATTTTTAGTTGGAACAATTTCAAAATGTTTATTAAAATCTTCAACATACCAATCATTCTGTTCGATATCGTTATCAAGCAAAGTTATGATTTTCCCAACGATGTTTTGAATTTTGTATACTTTACCTTGAGTAAAATGAGTATAATCTTTAATGCAAATTACCTTATCCCCAACATTAAACTTTGCCATTACAATTCCTCCTGTGGTAAAATACCAGTGTCATTTTTAAAATTTTCACGCTCGCCATTGGTTGCACCCTTTGACGAGTTTTTTTGTGCCTCAATTTGAGCATTCTGTGCGTCTTCGATGTCTTGCCAGTAATCTGATTCTCGGTCGTATACATCAGCGTGTGTGTAGCCTATACGCAATCAATCACCTCCTTCTAAAGCATTACTGATAACGACTTGTAAGCGAGTATCTACATGACAGCTTATATCTTCCAGTGCTTCACGTAGACGTTTGTTTTCTTCGCGAAATTTTTCTAGTACTGCTGTTTTCGCCCGATTATCATTACCTAAACGATTGTTATGATGGTCGATTGTACGAATAACATGGTCTTTTTTCTTGATAGTAATTTTCATTCGACCGATTTTTGTACGTAGCTTATTCGCTTCTTTTTGACCATCTAAAGCCATCATGATTAGATATTTCATATCGTTGTACATAGCTTGAAAATTAACCATTGCATTAGGTGAATCACCTAGCGTTTGATGAGTTTCATCGATTTTTTCATCGATTTGCTTAATGCGATTTAAATTCACTGCTCAAAACCTCCTATTCAATTATCAGCAGCACGTTTAAGCGCCAATGTTTTAAGTAATGTTGTATACAACACATCCTCCAACGGTTGTCCTTCAATACTGTGGATGCCAAGTTTGTTTAACTTAGAAATGACTGATTTACGCTTCAATTGCTTCATCATCGACATCTATTAAACACCCCTCATGAAATGCCTTAACTTCCTCAATCGCGTCAATGATGCCGAATACTCGTTGTTGTGCAAGCTTGTATTCTCTTTGCTTAGAAACTAATTTTTCCTCTAGCTTTTCGAATGGATATTCTTCTTCCATCTCTCCCATTTCGATTAAAATGTCATTCAGTTTGTTATGTTCTTCTCGTTGTATTTGCTCCAAATGATGAAAGAGTTTGTTCCTTTCCTCTTCAATCCTGGATTCAAATTCAGGATGTTTGAGTGCTCCTTCCAAATTTTCAATAGCTACATGTGGGCGTGTTTCGTATTGACTATCTGCCTTATCAACAAAGCAAGTATTAGACTTATCTTCATTGATTGCATATACTGATTGAACTTTTCCCGTGTCACTATAATGAATTGATAACACTGACAAATCCGTACCTTTTACGTTTAATACTGCTTGCATTCTCATAACCTCCAAATAGATTGATAGATTTACTTTTGACGTGCTGATACAGCTTTGTTAATTGCTTCACTAACTAGTGTCACAGGAACCGGATTAATTTTCATTGGACTCTCCTTTCCAACTCATTGGCTTGAAACTGCTCAATCTTTACGATGATATGGTGCCATTGTTGTATTTCAGTAGCATTTAATATCCGTGTCAATTCTCCATACCGAATCATAATTTTGCTATTACTACGTGTGATGATCTTGTTTCCGTTGGACATCTGATTCACCTGCCAATGCTTGACGTGCAATATATCCTTCATCTTCTGTTATGTCACATGAACCAGTATTTAACGCTCCATAAGGCTCGTAATGTTTTTCATCAGCGTAATATGAGAGTGCTTTACGTAATCGCTTATTTTCCTCATTTACTAAATGCACTGTTTTGATATACTCACGCTTCTGCGATTTTTCATCAGCTTTATCAACCACTAAATCCATTTGATCGATTTTCGATTGTGCTAATTCTTTCCGTAACCTCTCAACCTCTGTAATAAGCGCTGGCACATCCTCTATAGCACGAAGAATAAATAACGCGTCATTAGTTGATTGAATAATTGAACATCCATGCACTTGGATGTAATCATCTGTATCCATCCAAATTGTTGTTTCATTAGTTGAAATTCCTGCTAACGGTTCAATATTCCATGGTCCAGGTGTAGTTTTTTCAACACGCTGCTTAATGGCATTCAACTGTTCTTGATTCACCTAATTACCTCCCCTCACTTGCTTTAAAGCAGCTTGTTTTTCATCATCCGACATAGCCAGCCACTCTAGGTTGGTTGTGTTCATTTGGTTACCTCGCTTCCAGGTATTTAACGTTGCCACCGTTATATTTTGGCTATTAGTCCGAATATGCTAGTTCATTGGCTACCAGCTCAGCGCTTCTATTATTTTTTCAAAAGTTTAATGCACATATTTTTCATACACCTTTTCACTTACTGACAAGCCGAGGTTGAATTTTTCATTTGCAATCATTAGATCAACTGCATCTGTTAAAATCGGCTCACGTTCTATCAGCATTTCAGGAGACATTTGATTTTTCTTAAGCATCTTCTTGTGTCCGTGACGACTAGAAACAGCTTTGTTAGCAATAGTATTAGCTTTGATAAAATTGACCCTTGTAGGATTTTGCAATGAATCTCGTAACTTAGTCATTGCTTCCTTTTGATGCTCTTTATCTAGCATTCTGAAAATCTGAAAGCCTTCTAATCCACTCGACTGGCGAAGTGTTTTAACTACTTCAAATAGCCAATCCTCAAATGCTTCTGCTTCAGGTCTTTGCGAACGAGTTATTGCTTTGTAAATGCCTTGTTCGGATATTGCTGTAAACTTCTGGTTCATACCTGCCAATTTGACATGTGTAAGAAATTTACTTTTTAAGTGTCTTGTCATAGCAGGAGTGCTGCTGTAACAAAGAGCATCTGCAATATCTTTAGCAATCCCCCACCACTCACCTTCAATTTCCACAAAACGAATTTCATGTTCTAGCCATGTTTCTTTTTTGATGTTCATTTAGTTTCACCACCGTTTGTATCAGTAGTTAACCAATGTTCGATTGTAGGTCTATGAAATAAAATAGATCCTCTCACTTTTTTGTATGGAATCTCATTTTGACGAACCATTGTATAAACTGTTGTTGCACTGACACCTATAAATTTAGCTGCTTCTTTAACTGTTAGTGTTATTTTTTCCACAATTATCACCTCGCATCATAAAATTCGGTATCACCGAGATTTCTAGGTAAAAAAATTTGTTCAATTGACATATTAAAATAGTCTCTAAGCTTAAACATTTCGTCAGCTGTAAATTCAACTTCCCCTCTTTCCTTCATCCCATATGAACCAACGCTAATACCCAATACTTTTGCTACATGTTCTTGATAAAGTTTGTTTTTTTTACGGAGCATCAGCAAATTCCATTGCATGTATTCACCTCCCTTGCACCAATTCTATTCGGTATCACCGAATATTGTCAACAAAAAAATTCACTTATAACGAATTTTTTTGTTTTGAGTACAATATATTAATGGTATACTCTTTATAAATAAAGATAAATTAAAGGTATTAAAAATAAAATTTGATAAATATTGTTAATATAAAACGGAGGATTATGATGGATAAAATAGAAAAAGATTTAGCTATATATGTAGGAGAAAAAATTAAATTTTTTAGGAAACAAAAAAAGATGACTCAAAAAGAATTAGGTGTAAAAATCAGTAAAAGCGATAATACCATTTCAAATTACGAAAAAGGCATTATCGCTCCATCTCAAGATGCTCTATTTGCTTTAGCTGAGGCATTGGATATTAAAGTTGATGATTTGTTTCCAGAAAGAGATAATTCTGAATCTTTACATCATGCGTTGTTAGATTCAAAAGATAATCTTGCTATAAACGACATGTTATTTTTAAAACAGTTGATGGAATATATTGAAACACTTGATGAGAATAGCCGCAAACAATTATTAGGGAATATTGAAATTGCGGTTGAGCTTTTCAAAAAGCAGCATTAATTTACTGGTTTTATCATCTTTCTTGATTGCTTTATTTTTCAAATTAATAAACTCAATTAGTAATTTTATCTCTTTTTTGTTCATGCCGCGTTCCACCTTTTCTGTAATATTAAAATTATGTAAGAAATGAGGGTATCAATTGACTTATCAGGTCGGTAGATGCCATCTTCGAGAATTGCTCTTAAAAAATGATATGACACAGGTAGAATTAGCTGAAAAATTAAATGTAATGCCTCAACAGATACAACACTATATTCAAGATAATCGAGTCATGTCATTAAAAGTAGCAAAAAACATCTCTGCAATCCTTAATTGCACAATGGATGATTTGTATGAATGGATCGAAGATGGCTTTTAAGAGTAGATTTTTTCTACTCTACCTGACCTAAAATAAGTCATCTGACTTATTAAGACTATACCAAATTTCTTTTACTAAAAGCACATTTATTTTGAAAATAAGCAAATATATATAAATTTAGAATTTTTTATTTGATAATTTTTTTAAATAAGAACAAATGTTCTATGATTTAAAAAATAAAATACAGGAGTTGTTATTATGGCAAATATCGTGAAACGAGGAGAAAATTCATATCTTTTTACAGTAAGCCTTGGAAAAGATGCTAGAGGAAAATATCCTAGGGAAACAATGACATATATTGTAGAAGGTAAATTCACACCTAAACAGTTGGAAGAACATCTAAAAGGCGAATATTTAAAATTTAAAAATCAAGTGTTGTCTGGTAATTATGTACGCCCTAGTAAAATGAACTTTACTGATTTTGTAAGTGAATGGGAAAAGAAATATGCCTCTAAACTGGCTGGCACTACTTATGGTAATCATCAGAGAAAACTAACCGATCACATCACTCCAGTAATTGGACATATGGAAATGATAAAAATAAATGAATTAATAATTCTAGACCTATTAGATAACTTACAACGTAAAGATGGAAAAACAGGTGAATTATCATTTCATTCAAAACAAGATATTTATCGAACATTGCAAAGTATTTTTAAATATGCTGTGAAGTGGAAAGTCATTACTGATAATCCTATGGAAAATGTCGATAAGCCAAAAGCTGCAGATACCGAATATGATCAAAAAGAGTTGCAAGTTTATGACGAAGAGGAAATATCTCAATTGATGGAGCTAGTTCAAAATGAACCAGATCATTGGAGAATTATATTTACGTTAGCACTTGCAGCTGGCTTACGTAGAGGTGAATTGTTAGGATTAGAATGGAAGAACATTGATTTTGTTAATAATCAAATTGAAATTAAACAGACAATTGTATTAACAAAAGCTGGTCCACATATTAAAAGAACCAAAACAAAATCATCTAAGCGTGTAGTTACACTACCAATCAGTATGATGAATGAGCTAAAAGTTTATCGTAAAAAATGGGTAAAAGAAAAATTAAAATATGCAGATATTTGGGAGGAAGAAGAACATGAGTGGGTTTTTTGTAATGAAAAAGGACACCATCTTCACCCTTCTAGTCCATCAAATAAGTGGAGAAAATTTCTAATAGCAAATGAATTTAAATATATTAGGCTTCACGATTTAAGGCATACCTCTGCAAGTATATTAATTGCTCAAGGTGTACATGCTAAGATTATTTCTGAACGATTAGGTCATTCTGATATATCCATTACTATGAATACTTATGGACATGCTTTCAAATCAGCTGATCGAGCAGCTGCTGATAAATTAGAAATGCTTTTCTCCCCTCAATCCAAATCAAAGTAATTGTTGCAAAACTGTTGCAAAATTTGTTGCAAATATTAGTTAAAATATTTCAAACCACATTTATTCAAAATTTATAAACCTTAATATAACAACAATTTGGGCAACATTTTATAATATTTGTTTATGTGATTATCAGATTTGAGGAGTGGTGGTTTAAAACTTTCTATAATAACTACGGCATACGCGGCTTTTTAATTTAATCTTACAGCCACAAGGCTTTTGAGCGAATCACCTTTCATTATTGAAGGGTGATTTTTTTATGTCAAAATAAGCGTTGGGATTAAAATTCATAATAATCCTTAATATCATTTAACTCATTTCAATAATTACCCCATTTAATTATCTCCTCTTTCGCTACCATTCAAGCCAGTTTTCTATTTTTGGTCTACTACTTATTTCTGAATGACTATCCTTTTCATATAACCAAAGGTACTGGACTCCACCAAATAAATAACACTCCATTGATTTAATAGCCCTTCTCAAGATTTTCCAAAGTATGTCTCGTAAAGCAACCTGTGCAGACAATGCGACCATGGAGAACTTTTTTGGCTTACTTAAACAAGAAATGTATAACGGAGAAGAATTAATCTCTTATGAAGCGTTAAAGAAGATAATAGAGAAGTATATCGATTACTATAATAATGAGCGAATTAAACAAAAATTGGCCGGCATGAGCTCGGTAAAATACCGAACTCAAGCCAGCCAATTAGCTACACAATGAAAACTCTAACTTTACGGGGTCACTACCGTATCTGGGCTTTTTTTAGATATAACAAAATTATTTACTTTGAGACTTACTTATATTTCTCACGTAATCCATTATTAAAAATACCATCATTGTAATAATACTGTACATTAAAGTTTCTTTACTATCAAAATAATAATCGTCTTTATTATAAAGAAACTTAGAAATATTTATAATTATCGCTCCGATTAGAAAATAAATTAGAGAGTTCCTTATTAATTTCATAATTTTATTTTTCCTTATTCACAATTTGAATCTCCAGGGAATTGTTTGTCCATCTTAGTAGAACAACTTACTGCTTTTACTTCCCCTTTGGTCTGTCTTACAATTAATTGTACTTGTCCTTTACTATTAGTAGGTATATTTAATTTGCCCTCTAGCTTATAACCTGTAGGCATCTTCCAAGATGTTATAATCTCGAAATGTGGCCAGTCAATACGCCTACCAAGTTTTAATTGGACTTAGGTGAAATGTATGTTGCTGACACTTTTCCTCACCATTTTCTATATAAATAAATCCGCACTTTAGATGTACCATAACAACATACATAATGAATCTGTGCTTTTTATGCATGCGATTGTGTAAATACCCCAAAAAATATTTAGATCCTAATATTTAATGATCTTATGACCCGAAAACTGCTCAGGGTGAAAAGGATATTCGCTCGGGATAGCCCGTAATCCGCTCAGGTCGAATTGATATTCGCTCGGGATAGCCCGTAATCTGCTCAGGTCGAATTGATATTCGCTCGGGATAGCCCATAATCCGCTCAGGTCGAATTGATATTCGCTCGGGATAGCCCGTAATCTGCTCAGGTCGAATTGATATTCGCTCGGGATAGCCCGTAATCTGCTCAGGTCGAATTGATATTCGCTCGGGATAGCCCATAATCCGCTCAGGTCGAATTGATATTCGCTCGGGATAGCCCGTAATCTGCTCAGGTCGATCATATCAAGAGCACAGAAAATCACCCATCAAAGAGTAGTCTTTAGTTTAAATGCATTTCTTCATATTCTTTTCTTTAAATAAAATGAGCAAAATCCTGAAACACAAAGGCAGGCCATAAACGTCCAGAAGTTAAAAAATAAATGATTAGAAAAAGGATTTAAATAGGATATTTCATATTCAAAATATGGATTGATTTCATTTCGAAACGAAACAATTTGGTAAATCGTTATTCCTAAAATGACCACAAACACCCCTGAATAGAAGGCTTGAAATAGGTTCCTTTTTACTGAAAAACGTTCATGTATCTTTTCAAAAACAAACATCATTGCGAAGAAAAAATAAAGAATAATTAACATTGGAAGCATAACAAACATTAAGCCTGGGTTTCCATTTCCTCCAACAAAATTATCACCTGTGGGGTCGAATGAAGTAGTAGTTATTTTAGTGAGTGCAAAACCAGCAATACTTACAATTCCTGAGATAACAACACTTAGCCAAAAAAGAAAACGCATTATACTCCTCCTCAATAAGCCTACCTTGTCATTTAATCATACCTTATACCACTTTGGATAACCATTTCCGTTTATAAATTCCAACCAATTATCTAACGATGACTCACCATACACTTTGGATTGTGGAAGGCTAACCTTTTCATTTAACCAGTTAGACACAGAACTTCTTTAAGTGCTTTATCCTCCCACATCTAATTACAAGCACAACAAAAGACCAAGCTTGTTAAACTCGATCTTCTCCAAAGTAGATTAAATTTTTATTTAAGTTGTCTCAATTCTGGATATACTTCTGAGATTTTTTACTCTCTATTGTTGCATGTTCAAAAAGCTCTTTGTGTCCACAAAACTCTTGAGTATAAGAATCTTTTGTTCTGGATAGAAAAGATTTATCTTGAATATGACTATCCAATATTCATCATTTTGATAATAAAAATTAAGTTCATCACCCATTGATATAAGACTTTTTAATTTCTTTCTCAGTCAGCCTCTCAAACTGCCATTCTATTTATGTCTATGTGGATATCGGATGGGTAACTACTATTTTTTAGTTATTTATTAAAGAATGCTCTTTTTACTTCTGGGAAATTTACCAATATCCCCGTAACATTACTTTATCATTAATCATTTTAGAAAAAATTTCGAAAAGAAAATATTGTTCTACCCAGCCGTCACGAATTGCAAAAATACACCCTATATTCATAAAAAAACTGCACTCCAAATCATCAAATGGAGTGCAGTTCAAATAGCTAAATAACAAAACCAACAATTGTAGCTGTTAAGATACTAACTAGTGTGGCTCCATACAACAGCTTTAAGCCAAAACGAGCGACGATATTGCCTTGCTTTTCACTCAAGCCCTTAACTGCTCCAGCAATAATACCGATGGATGAAAAGTTTGCAAAGGATACAAGAAAAACTGAAATAATACCTACTGTATGCGCACTCATAGACTTGGCTACTTCTCCAAGGCTTATCATGGCCACAAATTCATTTGTTACTAATTTGGTAGCCATAATTCCTCCAGCAGAAATGGCATCTGCCCATGGTACACCCATGAGAAAGGCTATTGGTGCAAAGATATAACCTAAAATCCCTTGGAAAGATATACCGAATACGATATCAAATAGTGAATTGATCATATCCATTAATGCTACGAAGCCGATTAGCATAGCTCCAACAATAATAGCTACTTTAAATCCATCCATAATATATTCTCCAAGCATTTGAAAGAAAGATTGTTTATGTTCATCTTCAATCGTTAAAATATCTTCGCTTTCCTTTACACTATATGGATTAATAATGGAAACAATAATAAATCCGCCAAACAAGTTTAACACAATCGCTGTTACAACATATTTAGGTTCAATCATCGTCATATAGGCTCCAACAACTGCCATAGAAACGGTCGACATAGCTGATGCACACAATGTATACATTCGCTGTGGGGTCAGCTTATCTAATTGTTTTTTTACAGTAATAAACACTTCAGATTGACCAACCATTGCAGAAGCAACAGCATTATAAGATTCTAATTTCCCCATTCCATTTAATTTACTTAAAAATAACCCTATCCATTTCATGAAGAAAGGTAGAATTTTAAAATGTTGTAAAATCCCTATCAATACAGATACAAAGATAATCGGTAATAAAACACTAAGAAAGAATGGAGTTTCTCCTTTATTCGCTAAACCTCCAAAAACAAAGGATATGCCTGTATTTGCGTAAGATAATAAATGATCAAATACTTTTGTTATTCCTTTTATTAAAATATAACCAAATTTTGTATTTAGAAGGAATGCTGCCAATAGAAATTGGATGATTAGCATCATCAATATATTTTTATATTTTATTTCCTTTTTGTTTTTACTCATTAACAGAGCTAAACCAAAAACAAGCAGCAAACCGCAAAAAGACATTAAGTATCTCATAAATTCCCCCATATTAATTTTGAGCGTTCGACTACAAAGTCATTCTTTCATTCATTATGTCCAAATATGAAAATTTAAGAACAACCAAACTTAACACGAAATAGTCAGACGTCAGACAAATAATTTCACTATAACAGTTTTTCCACTACTATTTCAATAGTTTTTAGGAAAAATAAATGCTGCCTGGTTTTGATTTTTTAACTCAATATAACTTTGTTTTTCTTCAAAAACCTAAAAAAACGATGACAAGTTATTCCTGTCATCGTCTCTGCTTATAGTTCTCTGTTAATTGTAATGTGTGATATAATAACGCGGCAAATTTGGGCATTCGTTTGAAATAAAATTATCATCTCTTTTTAGGTATAAAAACTTGTCCAACTACTTCAACTAAAAGCAGAAAAACTTCCTTCATCTTGTATAATTAACCTTCATTTTGTGCATATATGGTAGTAACAAGGGAGGTTATGATATTGAAAAGGTTATTTTATATGTTTTTACTTGCTACACTATTATTGTCAGCGTGTGGAAAAAATACGGCACCTAAGGAAGCAGCGGTTGATAGCAATACTTCAATTGAAGATATAGTGAGTGCGACTGTCAAAAGTAAATTTACAGTGGAAGATACAAAGGGAATTGTTACAATTTCCATTCAAGATGATGATGTAAAACAGGGCTCAAAAAGTCAAATGTTAAAGGATTCTGCGAAAATATTTGCTGAGCTATCAAAATTAAAAAGTGTTAAAACACCTTCCATTATTTGGTCTGCTCCGTTAACAGAACCAGGCGGCGCTGAAGATATGACCGAAGTATTAAATATATATTTTAGCGAGGAAGATTTTAGAAAGGTCAATTGGGCGAACTATTCCCAACTTAATTTAGAATCGATTGCCTCTCACTATCACCAAAATGAAGCCTTAGGGCAATAAATAGCTTTCAGTAAAGAAGATACCCTATTATGTATAATGAAGAGTATCTTCTTTATTTATTTAACATACATACTAATGGCTTCAGAAAGAAGTAATTGCTTTATCTTATAGTGGGTTGCCTGCCAAACTCCCTTCCCTCCCTGTAAAATTAAAAACTGGGGGGATTCATGCCTCACCTCAAGTTCCTTCTCGATCATTTTTGATACCTCCCTATCCTTTTGTACGATAACTACATACTTCGGCAGCATAGTTTCCAGTGCTTTAAATTCTTTTAATGCCGATATGCTACTAAAGCAAGTCATGCTATATTTTAACACTAGGCACGGCGTATGGCTCGATAGCTGTAAAACATCTTTCCACTCTTCTTTGGTCATTATTCGCTTCATGCTGAAACCTCCATATTATTGTCTTACTGTATTATATACCGTAATGGGTATTCGTAGCATTTCCATAAGAAAAACGAGCCTACACTGAATGTATAAGCTCGTGCCATTAATAATTTAATTAGATTCCTTCTGTTCAATAAAACTAGGCGCTAGCTATTGGAGCTTTATTCATGATTCTTTTTCCATCCTACGACTCCTCCCATTTGCATTAAATGATTTCCTATTTGCTGTATTGTTTCAATACTTGTATATAGGTACATGTAGATTATCCTTGGTTGGTGCTAGACATGGACTTCCCTCTAAATGCTCCGTAAACTCTATAAATTCCCATATTCATGCTCAATTCAGTAAATAGTGGATTTAACTTCATAAACTGAATCTACTACAGCTAATGGATTTTCTTTCGTTAAATAATACTTCTCTGCCGGCCAATATCTTTTTTTATATTTATGCAGACGTGTTATAAAATCACCTATATACACATCTCGTTGTAATACTCTTTCCTCTCTAATAGTTGAGGGACAGTCTATATACAAGCGATAATCATAAAAGCTCCTCCACTCATGACGCATAAGAAATATCCCTTCAATTATAAAAATACTATTAGCTTCTATGTTCATATCTCTTTCGCAAATTGTATCTGTATGCTGATTATAAAATGGAAGAGAAAGGTGTAAAGCACGATTATGTAAGGGTAAAAATAGATTATTTATTAAGCTTTCAATATCCCATTGTAAATAATAATATTCAAACCATTCCTCATGGCCCGTATCATAACGTTTACATCTTTCTACGATATGATTATCAATATGAATAAGTGTCACAGTACATATAGATTGAAGCTCCTCTACAAGGTGATGTGCTATAGTAGACTTGCCAGCCCCACCTAATCCATCAATTGCTACAATAAAAGGTCTATCTGTAGCAGTTCTCCATTTAAAACGCTGAATAATTTCCTCTTTTACATCTAGGACATCCATCAATAAAACACTCCTTGGATAATCGATTACGTTTCAGGGTTTTTCGAGTTCGCGCAAAAAGCTCCTCTTCAAAATCCGTGATGTCCCCCGGGGCTTTAGTACTTCTTCTAAATCAAACTAAAATAACCAGCCCTAAAAAGAACTGGTTACACTGATTATAATGCAATACTGAATGAAGCAGCTGTTTTTTCCTTTACTTCCTCTATAGTGACACCCTCAGCCAATTCGATAAGCTGCATGCCATCCGTTGTAAAGTCGAAAACAGCGAGATCTGTAATTAATCGATGTACTACCCCCTTACCTGTCAACGGAAGCTCACATTGCTTTTTAATTTTAGATTCTCCATTTTTATTAACATGCTCCATGATCACGATAACCCTTTTCGCACCGACAACAAGGTCCATGGCACCTCCCATGCCCTTGACCATTTTCCCTGGAATCATCCAGTTTGCAAGGTCGCCTGTCTCAGATACTTCCATACCGCCTAAAATAGCAAGATCAATATGCCCTCCTCGAATCATCGCAAAAGATTCCGCACTATCAAAGAAAGAGGCACCTGGTACAGCTGTTACTGTTTCCTTCCCAGCATTTATTAAATCAGGATCAACCGCTTCCTCCGTTGGATAAGGACCAATTCCAAGTAAACCGTTTTCTGATTGTAAAAGCACATCATAATCAGCAGGAATAGCATTTGCAACTAATGTTGGCATACCAATACCTAAATTAACATTCATCCCATTTTGTATTTCTTTCACAGCTCTATTGACGATTCTTTGTCTTGTATCAGCCATTAAGCTTCCCCCTTTTTCACCGTCAAACGCTCAATACGCTTCTCATAATTTTCCCCTAATAAAACGCGTTGTACAAACACACCAGGTGTATGAATATGATCCGGATCTAATTCTCCCACTTCAACGATTTCCTCTACCTCTGCTATTGTAATTTTCCCTGCCATTGCAGCTAGTGGATTAAAATTACGGGATGTTTTCCTGAACACTAAATTCCCTAGCTTGTCTGCCTTCCATGCTTTGACAAGTGCAAAATCAGCAGTAATTCCTTTTTCTAAAATATACTCCCTGCCATCAAAAACTTTTACTTCTTTTCCTTCAGCAATGGGTGTCCCCACTCCGGTAGCCGTGTAAAAGCCAGGAATTCCAGCCCCACCAGCTCGCAAACGTTCCGCCAATGTTCCTTGTGGTGTTAATTCTACTTCGAGTTCACCACTTAAAAATTGCTGTTCAAAAATTTTATTTTCGCCTACATAGGATGCAATCATTTTATTTATTTGTTTATTCGCTAGTAAAAGCCCCAATCCCCAATTATCAACGCCACAGTTATTGCTGACAACTGTTAAGTCCTTTATGCCCTTTTGCACTAAAGCAGCTATAGATTTTTCAGGAATACCACATAACCCAAAGCCTCCTACTGCTAATGTATCTCCATCTTTTATATCTGCAACGGCTTCCTCAAACGAACTCCACACTTTCCCGTTCCCCATAATCGAAACCCCCTTAAATTGCTCGTTTATTAAGAAAAATTCTACCCTATTGCTATTTTATAAGTAAAGGAATTAATTAGAATATTACTTATTCCTAAAATGCATAAATCATTTTTTACTTGCCACTTCTCTACTAATACTATTCAGTAATTGCTTTAATGCAAAAGATTGATATGTATTCTTCTTTGTAATAACGCCTAAACGCCATGGCATATCAAAATCTTTTAAAGGTATAATTTTTACGTTGTTATTTGTTTGCTTAGCTGCAATTGAATAGGGTAATAGTGTAATACCTAAATTTGAGGATACAAGCTCTACAATTAAATCCCATTGTGAGCTTTTATAGCCAATGATTGGTGTAAATCCAGCAGTATTACATGTATTAATGACATAATCATGTAGTGTAAATTCCTCCGTAAAGATAATGAAGGTCTCATTTTTTAAATCCTCTAATTGAATATATTTCTTCAGTGCTAATGGATGGGAATCATTAATAAATACAAAAAATTGATCCTCTACAAAGGGTTGGACGGAAAATTTCCGTTCGTCTGTAGGCAATACAACAATTCCAATATCGACTTCACCATTTTCAACGAGTGTTCCGATCATTTTAGCGCCACGTTCCACAAGCTCTAGACGCACCTTTGGATATTGCATATGAAAATTTCTTGCGATGTCTGGGAAAAATAGAGTGCCAATTAATGGCGGGATACCTAATTTAATTGCACCCGTCTGAATGTTCAATAAATCGTCCAATAAAATATGTAATTCCATTACAGAGCCCATTATTTTTTGACCCTGTTTATAAACAATACTTCCTGCGTCAGTTAATTCGACATGGCGTGTAGAGCGATTTAACAATTCTACTCGCAGGGTTTCCTCCAATTTTTTAATGCTTTTGCTTAAAGAAGGCTGTGAAACAAAGGATTCACTTGCGGCCTTTGTAAAACTCCCATGTTCAACAACTGCCATAAATGCTTTTAAATCTCTTAATTCCATATTTAAGCCCCCTATTTATTCCAATTTATTATAAAAATATAGCTATTTCCCCTTTTTAATAATACATTCTCTCTTTACTTCACAAATCCTTTATATAAGGCTTCCTTATACGAAGGAGGAGAAGTATTGCAAACGGAAGAAGCCATTTGGAATAAACGTTAAAAAGGAAATCCTAAAAATAGTTTGCTTCTCACGTTACGTTAGCTTTTACAATAAACATAACATGTAATAGGGAGGTAAAATAATGTACACTCAATATTCAATTGGAGAATTTGCCAAAAAAACAGGCATGACCATTCGAACTTTGCATTATTACGATGAAATTGATTTATTAAAACCATCCTTTATTTCTCCAACTGGCAGAAGATTTTATTCAGATGAAAATATTATACAACTGCAAAAAATTGTATCCTTGAAATTCTTAGGCTATCCATTGGAAAAAATCCATGCATTAATCCATTTAAAAGAATGGGATTTAAAAGAGTCACTTGAATTTCAAAAACAAGAAATGCTCCAAAAAAAGGAACAACTTCAACAAGTCATTCGTGCCCTAGATCATGCCTTATATATAATGGACGAGCAAGGCACTATGAACGCAAATATCTTTATGATGCTTATTCATAATATGCATAAAGAAGAGGAACAGAAAGAATGGATGTCCAATTATTTTCCAAAAGAAATGGTTGAAAACATGTTTAAAGTCCCTGATGAAAAGCTTAAAGAGCTAAATCTGGAAATGGCTGAGCTTTTTAGTCAATTGAAGGCAGCATATGGTCAGGATCCGGCTAATCCGAATGTTCAGGCGCTTTTGGAACAGTATTTTGATTTATCTCTAGAGTTATACCCTAATGCAATTGAGCTTGTGGAAAATGTAAAGGATGAAAATATTGAATTTGAGCAGGATACACAACTCTTCCCCTCGCCCCTATCGCCTGAGGAAGAGATATGGCTTGGTCAGGCTATGCAAATTTATTGGAACAACAAGGGTATTAATCTCCAGGTAGATGATTAAAAGTCTTTTTTACTGAAATACTAAAAAAGTCGATTTGCATCACATTTTTTTGTGGCAAATCGACTTTTTATTATAATCAATGGGCTTTTTCCAAAGCTAGTTTAATCCCAAAGCCAATTAACACAATGCCTGTTAAACCTTCGATAACAGCCTTTGTAGTTGGCTTTTTCATAAATGCACTAATTTTATCTAACAAGTAAACATAGAACACAAACCAAATCCCTGTTAAAGCAGTGTATATTAGCCCCATTATAAGAAACGGCATGAATGTACCGCTCGTGCCATCTACAAATTGAGGTAAAAATGTTAGGAAAAATACGGCTACCTTAGGGTTGGTAACATTTGTTAGAAAGCCTTGCTTAAAGCAAGAGTGCTGTGAAAATTTATGATCAATTTGTGTTTCATCTTGAACTACAGGAGATTGCGTGCGGATTGTCCGTAAAGTCCATAATGTCTTGACACCTAAATAACATAAATACACCGCTCCGACATACTTCAAAATGGCAAATACATAGGCGGACTTCACAATAATGGCAGACAGTCCAATCACCGCTGCAAAAGTATGAATTAACAGCCCACAACAGGAACCAAGTAAAGTTTGTAAGCCACCCTTCCTACTTACGGTAAGTGTATTTTTCGTGGCAATTGCCGTATCTGGACCTGGTAAAATAATTAGTAAAATACACATTATCAAAAAGACCGATATGTTCACCATTTCAAGCCACCCTTTTCTGAAAATTATAAAAATAATTTTACCATAAGGACGATATTGTAGAAAAGGTCATTTAGGAATTTAAATCCGTTTTCGCCCATTTCACTCTAAAGTACACTTGCAAGTAAGGTTAACTTTGAAAACCGTAAACATCATCTACATAATAGTAAGAAAAATTGATTTAACCTAGTATCTATTTTTGAAAAATGCGAATCATATTAAAAATAATTGACATATAACCATAAGGTGTTATATATTCATAACACCTTATGGTTATATTTTTGAAAAGGAGTTATGAGAAAATGACTGAAAAGCTAGACAATATTGTGAAGGTAATAAAACTTAATGCACCAATTGAAAAGGTGTGGGAGTCAGTTACAGATGCTGAAAAGATAGCTACGTGGCTGATGCCAAATGATTTTAAGCCAATTGAAGGACATCCATTTACGATTCAATCTCCTTTTGGTCCTTCGCCATGTAAGGTGGAGCAAGTGAATGCTCCCAATTTTGTACGTTTCGCTTGGGATACAGATGGCTGGTTTGTAACATTTGAGCTAAAAGAGCTCGGTGAACAAACAGAATTTACGTTAACACACGGTGGCTGGAAGGAAGCATCACACATTATTCCGAAAGCGAATATACCAGCTGAAGCTGTTCGTAAAACTATGGATGGTGGTTGGACAATGATTGTTACTCAAAAATTAAAGGAAACTGTGGAATCACAATGACGCAGCCTGCAGTAAAATATGATGTATTTCAAGCAATTGCTGATCCAACAAGACGTCATATCCTACAACTGCTAGCCTTACGTAATAAACCGATCTCATTAATTGCTGAAAATTTTGCGATCAGTCGTACTGCTGTTGTTAAGCATTTAACTATTTTAGAGCAAGCTGAGCTAGTATCTGCACAGAAAAAGGGCAGGGAAAAAATTTATACATTGCATGTTGAAAAGCTGAAGGAACTTGAGGATTGGTTACAATACTTTGATTTATTCTGGGATAATAAATTAGCACAGCTACAAAACATGGTGGAAGAACAATAAAAAGCAAGGAGCTGTCTTTTCTATTTGAACAGCTCCTGCTTAGTATAGATAAAACAACCCACCATTAATAATGTCTATTTTAATCTTTGTCTCATATTGTTCCTCTAACGCTTTTTTTTCAATATCATAGCATTCTGGCTTGTCATCTATATCCTCGTAAAAGTAATCTAGAACACGTTGATCACGCTGCCATCTTTTTTTTGCTTCTAAGGCCCATGAATGGTCATCTTGTTCAATGATGGCATTAATAGCTGCCTCTAGTCTTTGCAATGCTCGAATTGGCTTAATAATATGTTGAACATGAAATACATTTTCTCCCGGGGCTGTTTCTAGTGACGTTTTACATAAGGTTTCTTGGAAATTCTTTTTAATAACCCCTGTTAAGAGATTTATGCCAAAGGAGTAGAGCATTTCCTTTGTACGATCACAGCAATAAGATACTTTATAATTTATTCCTAACCAAGGTGTTAAGATAGCCTGCCCGATTGTCGGATCTACCACCTCATACATCTCCACGTAGGCTCCTAGCTCTCTTGTCGCTTGAAAAACCTGATTGAGTCTTGGAGAACCGAAATGAATGGCCTCACCGTATAAGTTTGCAGAAGATGTTGTTTGATTTGTAATAAATGTAATTTGCGCAGGGTTTGGCTCACTATTTGTCGCCTCTATATATTGCCAATAGAAAGGTCTGTTCATAATTTTTTTATCAATATCTACTGTTAATTGGACAGTAAGATAATGACGATCTTCACTCAAAATAGTGCAATCATTTTCGGAAAAAAACTCTCGTAAGTAACTATGAACTTGCTGTGGATACATAACTTTTCCTCCTACATCAGACAGATTCTTTAAAGTTTGTTAAAATGGCATCTAAGTCCCCCACTACCTTTTCAAAAACATCAATTTTCGTATGCAATAATGCTAAGATATTTTCTTCAATCGTATTTTCGATAGCAAGATTATAAATATGCACATCATGCTCCTGACCCAAACGATGGACCCGGCCTATCCGTTGCTCTAATTTCATAGGATTCCATGGCAAATCATAGTTAATGACATGATGACAAAATTGTAGGTTTATTCCCTCGCCACCTGCCTCTGTCGCTATAAGAACCTGCGCTCTCTCTTTAAATAAATGCTTCATATAATCACGTTTACTTTTATTAAATTTCCCGTTAAATAGTACGCTTGTGATTCCCTTAGAATGTAAATACCACTGCAAATACAATTGAGATGCTCTATATTCTGTAAAGATAATCACTTTCCCCTGTGCTTTTTCAATAATTTCTAGCGTTTTTTCTGCCTTAGTATTTACTTCTAAAGCCATTAATTTTGCCAGAATATCTTTAATTTTTGATGACTCCGAGTGCTCTTCAAGCATTTTCGATAATGTTAAAGCTGTTGCCTCTTTGCTACTACACATTTCTTTCTGCAATGTAATTAAAGTGAACGAACCCGTATTTTGAAGCGTTCCGAGTAAATCATAAACTTCCTTCTCTTCTTTCGTAAATTGGATGGGCACAATTTGAACTTGACGTTGCGTCCATTCGATGCCAGTATCTTCCCTCCTATTTCTCACCATCACCTGATTCACTAATTCTTTTAAATAATCATCATGCTCTAAATCATGCTTACTAGCTGAGAAGGCAGATTGGAATGTTTCATAGCTACCTAGATGACCAGGCTTTAATAACGAAATAAGATAATATAATTCAAAAACATCATTTTGAATAGGTGTAGCCGTTAATAATAGACAAAACTTTTTCTTTAAGCTTTGTACAAATTCATATATTTTCGTTTTATGATTTTTTAATTTATGTGCCTCGTCAATAATAATCATGTCATAATCCTGCTCATATATACGCTCTCTGTGTGGGCTTTTTTTCGCCGTATCCATACTCATAATAAGTACATCGTAGCGCTCTATTGGACAATTTTTTTTATAAGCGATGGCTGGAATATGAAACTTACTATTTAATTCTTCCACCCATTGATTAATAAGAGAGGCTGGCGCTAGTATAAGTGCTCTTTTGACAAGTCCCCGAATAAGATATTCCTTTAAAATCAAACCTGCTTCGATTGTTTTACCAAGTCCCACCTCATCACCTAAAATTGCTTTTCCATTCATGCGTTCAATCACTGTTTTAGCCGCCTCTAGTTGATGTGTCAGTGGCTTTAAATTGGGTAAATATTTTGTTGCCTGTAATCCCGTAAATTCAGGAATCAATTTCATTTTTACAATGTCATAATTCATCTTATATAATGTCCAGCTATCCCATTTCTCAAGATGATTTAATCGATTGATGAAGCCCTCTTCCCATTCAGATGACCTCTCGATATTCATAACCATCACCTCTATACCATTTTTTCTAACTTAGGTTGTCCAAAAAAGTGAAAGCTATGTTTTTTTATGCAAAAAACATCTGACGAAAATTATTTTTCGTCAGATGTTTGTTATTTCTTATGCATACGAAATTCAGTAGGTGATAAACCCATAACCTTTTTAAAAACATGACTAATTTAAAACAGTTATCGTTTTAAGCTTTCCTTTAAGAGCAAACGATTGCGTTGTTTGAAAATATCATTATGCGAGGAAACAATACCACCCTCTGATGCATCTGGTTGAATGAATTTTTTCGCACTATTTACCGCATGAAGGGCGTCATGAAAAGTTGCTGCAATTAAATGAATTTTCCCGTTATGCTGTAAAATATCTCCAGCCCCATAAAGACCAGGAATAGAGGATTCACTATGAATCGTTCCAGCAATAAAATAATCATTTTTTCGCTCAATGTCTAATGGACTATTATCTAATAGCTCCTTATCTCTAACATAGCCATGACTAATAACAACTTCATCAATTGGAATTTCATTTACTTGCCCTGTTTCATAATTTGTTAGGGAAACAGCTTTAATCACACCTTCTTCATCGTCTGCAATAAGCTTTGTAATTTCAGAATTAAAATGACATTCAATTGTACTATTTAATAGCTCAGTAATTTGAGCCTCATGAGCAGAAAGAGTGTCCTTACGATACGTTAAATATACTTTAGAGGCAACTTCCATTAATTCCAGTGCCCAATCTACTGCCGTATTGCCACCACCTGAAATAATAACAGCCTTATCCTTAAATTTTTCATAGGATTTAATCGTATAATTTAAATTGGATACCTCAAATCGCTCTGCACCCTCAATCTCTATTCGTTGAGGATTTAAAATCCCACCACCGATAGCAACTATTACTGTCTTTGAATAATGAATATTTCCAGATTCAGCAGTAATAATGAAAATTCCTTCTTCATTTTTTGAAATAGTAGTTACTTTCTCATTTGTGTACACAGAAGGATTGAAGGTCATTCCCTGTTCGATTAATTGTTCAATTAACTGTCCTCCTGTAATTGGTGTTACACCACCAACGTCCCAAATCATTTTTTCCGGATAGACATGAATTTTTCCACCAAGCTGAGGCTGTGATTCGATAAGCTTAGTTTTCATCTCACGTAAGCCACTGTAAAATGCTGAATATAAACCTGCTGGACCACCGCCAATTATAGTTACATCAAATAATTCTTGTTCTAACAATTACATACACCCTTTCCTCTGTGTCACAACATATTTCTTTAAATAAAATAAATTTATCCTTACTTTCTTTTTTCAATTTCTTAAAGGGAACACAAGCATCCCCTTGCCAAATTCTCTAAAGATGCTATATATCCTCTATATTACACATTATACGATAATGATAATCATTATCAAATAAAATGATAACAAATCTTTATGTTAGAGTACATGTATTTTTGCTAATCTTTTTATATTTTTGTTCATCAGTCATAAAACATCCATAATTAAATAAAAAAATAGTATGCTAATAATCAGCATACTACTTTCATGTTGTTGAAATACTATTATGTCAATGAAATCAAGGTGACAAATTAAAAGTATAGTCCTTTTTCAAAACGAGGGGTTGATCTCCGTTCCGACTGAGTGCTTTCCTGGGGGCGTCCGATGAGCCGCTTCACTCGCGCTCCAGGGTCTCATCTGTGACGCTGAATCCCTGAGGAATCATTCAGTCTACACTCCAATCAACCACTGCTCATAGTATTTTCTTCTGGCATTTCACACAAATTAATAGTGATAAATTTGAAGTCTTAGCCATCACTATATTGTGCAAAAATGGAGCTTTGATAACATTTTTCTATGTGAATGCAGAGCGACAGTAATAAGTGGCTTTTTATGTAATGTGAAAAAGTAGTTTTATGCATAGAATGTAGGTTGACAGCTATAGAATTGTACCACTATTCTATCCATTTAATGATGGTGAGTAACATGTTTTTATTTTACTTTTGAGGGAAGAAAATATTTAAAGTTCTACACTATTGCTGATTGGAGTGCAAGGCTACTCGACTCCCGTGGGATAGCGAGACAGACGAGAAACTGAGGCCAACACGATGTTAGTCACGAAGGCGTTGTCACAGGAAGTGACGCACTTAGCCTTCGTTCCTCCAGCGCAGGAAGCGGCTCGTCGCTCGCCCACAGGAAGCTTTGCTCTGTGCGAAAGCGAAGCGTCAGCAACAAAGCGAGTAGCCTGGAACGGAAATCATCTTCATTTTGACTAAATATTCACAAAGGTATCCTTGACCATTTAGTTTTTCAACACTATGAAAATAGTATGCTAATAATCAGCATACTACTTTGTTTTATTTATCTTTTTTTGTAAATCATTAAACATCGCAATGCTAATTATTTAAGAAAGGCAACAGCTCTAACTGGTGAGGCTGTTGCATTTTTTAATTTCAGTGGTAATGCCATAAAAGTAAAATGTTCATGCAAAGGTAGTTGTTCAAGATTTACTAGGTTTTCTACTATATATATAGGTGCACTTAACAGCTTTAAATGTACCTCACGTTTCATATTGTCATGTACATCAATATTGGCTAAATCTAGACCAATACATTTTACCTGCTTCTCCAACAACCAATCACCAGCACAGGTTGCGAATGCATGCTCTGCAAAAAAGTCTCCCTCTCCCCATTTTTCAGTTCGAGTACGCACAATAACAATATCACCAGGATTCACAGAAACCCCCTGTGTCTCTTCTGCATGTTTCAACAACTCTGCTGTTACTGGCTCATATGGATTTTTAATAGGAGATACATCTAATAGGACTGCTTCACCGAATGTCTTAGTTAAGTCCATTTCAGCAGTCGATTCACCGTTTCTAATAAAGTGGATTGGTGCATCAATATGTGTTCCACTATGGTCTGACATACGTAAAAAGCGTGATTCAAAGCCCTCACATGGTTCAATATAACGGTGACCAGAGTTTTCAAAGGTAGATTCCTCTTGAATAGCAATTGGTGGGTGAGATGTGTATGAAACTAAGCCATCATAAATTTCTAAAGTTAAATCAACAATCTTCATCTATATCTCCTCCTTAAACTCAATAACGACCTTGCCACTTACTTTATTTAACGCACTTTCAAAGCCCTGTATGCTGTCTTTAAATGGTACTGTACAAGCGATCAATTGTCGGAAAGGGAAGTTCGGATTTGCTGCCATCTGCAATATAGCTTCGTAATTCTCCTGTGTAATGCCATAGCTTCCTTTAATCATAATCTCACCACGTACAATTTGATCCATGGGCACAGAAAACTCAACTGAATTAATACCTACAAGTACAAGTTGCCCACCTCGCTTGAGTAAACGGATTGCCTCAGTAGGGATAGTTGGGTGACCTGAACAATCAATAATCGCATCGTAACCAAAAAACATATCATCAACTAATTCATTTGAAGAGGTGAATGTTGCTTGTACGCCTATATTTTTCGCTAATTGTAGGCGACTTTGATCCTTTAATACGCCTAGCATATGAACTTCTTTATTTCCTGACCCCACTAATATAGCTGCTACACCTAATCCTATCGGTCCTGGTCCAACTACCAGTATGGATTTCTTCTCAAACTCTGGAATCTTTAGCACTGCGGTATAACTTACTGCTAATGCTTCTGAGATTGCCGCCACCTGATCGGATACTGCATCATCTATAACAATAATGTTACGGCTATCTACTACCATATATTCTGCCATACCGCCATCTTCACGGAATCCGTAGCGCAATGCCTCGGAGGGTGTTTTTACAAATTTATAGTCATTAAAATCACAACAATTCGTGTCACCGTTCCTACAAAAATCACAAATACCACAGCTTTTATAAGGATTAACAACTACTCTTTTATTTAAGAAAGAAGGATGAACATCATCACCTAGTTTCATAACCACCCCTGTGACTTCATGTCCTAATACTAATGGATAATTGACCCAGTCATATCCACCATGGCCATCATACATATGAAGGTCACTACCGCATACTCCAACTGCATTTACCTTTAATAAACACTCATTGTGCTTTAATTCAGGGACTTTATATGTTTTAAATTGAACATCTTTTTTCTTTGATGTACATTTTACTAATGCTTGATATTCCATACTTTTAGGACAACTCCTATTCAACTTTTAACAGCTACTGCTATTGAATTAGCTTAATTATATCCCTCAATGTCTTTTCCTTTGTTGCTAAGTACTGTTGTTTATCAATGGATGACCAATTATAAAAGCCTTGCTCTGTTTTCATACCTAATTGCTTCGTATTGATTTTATCTTGATGGATTGTCAAAGGTTTAGTCCCATTCTCCAATGTTGGGTAAACGTAATTGGCAATAGCATAATGTGTATCTAATCCGTTAATGTCTCGTTGTTCGAGTGGTCCTGTGTCTGCTAGGCGAACACCTAAGCTCATTTTAGCGATAAAATCTAACTCCTGCGCAGAAACGATTCCCCTCTCAACTAATGACATTGCCTCACGTGCAAGTGCACTTTGTAAGCGGTTTGCTACAAAACCTTCAATTTCTCGTTTTAGTAGTACAGGTTTTTTCTTAGTATCTTGTAAAAACAGCATTATATCGTTTGCTATTTCCTTTGCTGTATAAGGGCTTGGAATGACCTCTACTAAAGGTGTGATATGAGCTGGCGAAAAAAAATGTGTTCCTATCAAGCGCTCTTTATGCACCATTTTTTCAGCCACATCACTAATAAGAAAGCTCGATGTATTGGTACAAAACGTTATATCTTTTGAAAAGAATAAATCTAATTGTTCAAATAAACTTTGTTTGACCTGTAAATTTTCAATAATGGCTTCTATGACATAATTTAAGCCATCTATTTTTTCAAGTTGATGCAGAAAAGTAATGTTTTGTAATTCAGGCTGTTCCTTTAACTGTTGCAGTCTTTCTACATCTGGCTCATATAGGAATACGCTTACATTATTTTGTTCTAAATATTTTGCTACTGCAGAGCCCATAAAGCCACCACCAATGATTAGAACTCGTTTCATGGTTAAATCCCCTTTTTAAGCTTTTCTATCGGTATCATTCCAAATGGCTTTTAAACCAACTGCATAAATACATAGTGCTTTGATCTCGTCAAACATAGCAACATTTGCTCCAAGTGCTAAGGCATTTGATTTATGGATTGAAATCCCCTTGTCATATGCATCACAAACATTAATGGCATATAATAATAATTCCTTTAGCAAACGTGATACTGCCCCATCACGTAGAGAAGTCGTACGAAGATTGCTATACTTCAACAATATATCTGGCGCATATTCAATTAAATATTGAATCCAGTTCGGCACAACCTCGAACTCTGTTTGATAGTAGTTAATACATTCCTTCTGTGAAGAAAATGTAGCTACATCATCTTTACTTACTAGAGGGATTGTGCTTTCACCTGAAAGACTAATTGCATATGCAATTGCCTCTATACCAGACAACCAAGTTGGAATACCCCTTGAAATAATTGCTGATGCAATAAGCTCCGCAATTTCAACAACGCTATTGCCTGCTTCAACTGCTAACTCTACACAATACATCATTTCCTTTTCTTCACGTCTAGCCGCGAATAACCCAACCATTAGTAATGCTTTATTCTTTTTTGTTAAAGCCCCTTCTACTAAGAGGGCTTGATACATGATAGACATTCATACTCCCCCTTGTTTGGAGAGCCTTCAAATCAATTTCGCGTTGGCGTAATTGTAGCTGCCGCTTTGCTTTCGCTTCAGAAAACATTTGCTAAATGAAGATAAAGGCTCTCTGTCTACTAAAATAAGTATGACCAAGCTAAAGTAGCAATAATATAGATAATCCCAACAAAGAACATAATCATAACAAGGAAGCCCATAATATCTTTTAGCTTTAAACGTGAAAGTGCTAATGCTGGTAATATCCAGAATGGCTGTACTAGATCGTTCCAAGCATTCCCTAACATAACAGACATAGATGTTTCCGCTAAAGATGTCCCTAATTCTTTTGCTGCATCAATCATAAATGGTCCTTGAACCGCCCAGTGACCACCCGCAGATGGTGCAAAGAAATTTATAAAGAAGGAACTAATTAAGCCCCAAAACGGTAATGTTTGTTCATTTGATAAATCAACGAATACTTTGGCAATCGTATCTACTAAACCAGATGCAGCCATAATAGCCATGATACCTGCGTAAAACGGGAATTGTAGTACAATCCCTGAAATTGTTTTAATACCATCTGCTAAATGCTCAGCATATTTTGCAGGTGTACCTAGTAAAATAATTCCCACGAATAAAATAATGAAGTTTAATATATTTAAATTTAGCGAACTGCCATTTGTAAAATAAATAACAATGTAAATTAGTCCAAGAATACCTATTGCATATGCTAAAATACGGCTATTATTTAATTTATTAGCCAGTGTATTCTCTTCTAATAGATTTAACTTTGCCTTAGGCTGATCCGCATATAATGCAGGATCAATTTCAATCACATTACTTGGATCTTTAGGATGTAGCATCGCATTAAATAAAGGTAATGTAATTAAAAGGACGATTGTTGTTAAAATCATTGGTACACTGAAAATTGTCTCAGAAAGTGTAACTAGGCCCATTGACTCCTCTAAAAAATGCCCAGGTGTTGAAATGAGGATTGGGATAGAGGCTGATAAACCTAATCCATAAAAAGTAAAGCCAGAGTATGCTGCAGCAATAATTAATGGATAATGAACTCCCTTAACTTGTAATGCTAATTTTTTCGCAATAATCCCACCAATTACTAAACCAAAACCCCAGTTTAAATAACTACCAATACCGCCTACAAGTGTTGCCACTATAATTGCAGTCTTAGGTGTATGAACCATACTGGCAATTTTATTTAAAAATTTATCAGTGATAGGAGCTGTAGCTAGTACATAACCCATAGCAAGAATAACGGCCATTTGTGTTGTGAATGCTAGTAAATCCCAAAATCCGCCACCCCAGGCTGTCGTTAAATCTACAAAGCTAATATCCTCAACAACTAATGCTAAAACAAATGTTACTAATGTTAACCCAATTGCAAATACAAAAGGATCTGGCAAATATTTCTTCATAATATTTGTGAAAAAATTCGTTAACTTTTCCATACTATTCTCCCCCTTGTTGTGTATGACCAAGTAATTTTTGGGAAGTGGCTCTTCAACGATAAAAAATGATAAACTATAATCACAATCTACCCATTTTGGAGGTCATTTCCTTGCAAAAACTTACTAGTATTTTAGTGACTGCTTATGCAAAAGCTCCCCAAGGCACATCCATGTATGAAATGTACAAGCATGCTGGCATTGTGTTAGAAATTGATAAAGAAACTCATCAAATTATTAATGCAGAATTTACATTTATCACTGGACTTGCCCAAGATTTCTTTAAACGTATGCTGATTGGCTTTGATCTTACAGCCAATATTGACGAGTTAATTGCTCGTGTAGATGACCACTATTATGCTCCATCAAGCGGCTCTGTTGTAGTGGCACTAAAATCTGCGCAAAAGCGATACCTAGAAAAAATTCAAAAGGATTACTAAATATCTAGCACCGAGTCAAAATACTCGGTGTTTATTTATAGCTGGCAATTTTCAACGATAGTTGTTATACCTAGACCTCCAGCTATACATAAAGTGACTAGCCCATATCGCTTACCAGTTCGTTCTAGCTCATGAATGAGCTTTGTCATTAGAATAGCACCTGTTGCACCAATTGGGTGTCCCATTGCAATAGCCCCTCCATTGGGGTTAACACGATTGATATCTAATCCAAGCTCTCTGATTACTGCGATTGATTGGGCAGCAAAGGCTTCATTTAATTCAATGACATCTATATCCTGTATCGTTAGGTTCGCTTGCTTTAAAGCTTTGATTGTTGATGGTACTGGACCAATTCCCATGATTGTAGGGTCTACGCCAGCAGATGCTTGAGCAAGAATTTTTACTTTTGGTCGATATCCTAGCTCTAATGCTTTTTCTTTGGACATTAGTAACAATGCAGACGCACCATCATTCCGTCCACTACTATTTCCAGCAGTAACAGATCCACCTTTACGGAAAACAGGTTTTAGTGTACTCAACTTCTCTTCACTTGATAAAAATGGATGCTCATCTTTGTTAAAAATCTCAACTGTTTTTCTCTTTTTCACTTCATATGAAACAATTTGTTCTATAAAATACCCTTCTTGCTGAGCATTAGCTGTTCGCTCCTGACTTCGATGAGCAAATGCATCCTGTTCATTACGAGTAATAGCATATTTCTCGGCTAAATTTTCTGCTGTTTCGCCCATTGTAGTAATACCATATACTTCAAAGGGCTGAGACCCTGGCTGACTTTCTGTATTCGGATCTAGAATCGAAGCATTTCCTACACCATATCCATAGCGAGCATTACGCAAATAATATGGCGCCGTACTCATTGATTCTGTCCCTCCAGCAATAATGATGTCGCTGTAGCCAAGAGCAATCTGTTGGGCTGCATTATTAATGGACTGTAACCCAGATCCACATTGACGATGTACTGTATACCCTGGTACAGAGATTGGTAAATCTGCTCTTAATGAAGCCACACGTGCCACATTCGATTGATCGGCACTTTGCTTGGCTTGTCCCAAAATTACCTCATCAATAATGGCTGAATCTAATTTTGTTCGTTCTAGTAGACCACGAATCACTTTTTCAGCAAGATGATCTGCTGTTTCATTGACTAATGAACCACCTAATTTACCAATAGCTGTACGAACGCCATCTACAATAACAACTTCTCTCATGTTTCCTCCCCCTATTTCAAAGCATTCACAAAACTTGCTTCTGTACTTTTTTGCACTTGTTCTAATGTAACTCCTGGCATTAATTCGACTAAATGTAATTGCCCTTTAACAGACTTAAAGACAGCTAGCTCAGTAATAATCGTATCTACGCTTCTTGTTGATGTGATTGGGAATGTGCAATTCTTTAAGATTTTACTTTTCCCATCCTTTGAAGTATGAGACATCGTGACAATGACCTTTTTAGCTCCGATTAATAAATCCATTGCACCACCAACACCGATAATATTTTTGCCCGGGACTGCCCAGTTAGCGATACGTGCCTGTTCATCTACCTGAAGCACTCCTAATATCGCGACATCAACATGACCTCCACGGATCATGCCAAATGATTCTGCACTATTGAAAAAGGAAGAGCCAATTGCCTCTCCAACTGGCATTTTTCCTGCATTCACAACATTGGGATCAACATCCTCCTCATCGACCCCTACTACGCCAAGCATTCCATTTTCCGTATGGAAGAAGACATTGTTATTGTCAACGTACTTAGCTACCAATGTAGGAATACCAATTCCTAGATTTATAATTTGTCCATCCTGCACTTCTTCTGCTGCTCTTTTTGCTATTTGCTCTTGAATTGGGTTAATCATTTTCTACTACACCCTCCCTCGTTAAAATCTTTTTCGCTAAAATAATGCGATCTACAAATAAATGTGGAGTGATAATTTCATCGCTATTTAATTCACCAGGCTCTACTAACTCATCCACTTCAACAATTACAGTGCTAGCTGCCGTCGCCATTAAAGGATTAAAGTTTCGTGCAGTTTTGTAGTATACTAAGTTTCCTAACTTATCTGCCTTATGAGCACGAATAATAGCTACATCAGCCTTCAGTGCTTTTTCCAACACATATTCCTCACCATCAATGATTTTTGTTTCTTTGCCCTTTGCTAAGTCAGTCCCTACGGAAGTTTTGGTATAGTAACCACCAATCCCTGCACCACCAGCTCGGATTGATTCAGCTAAAGTGCCTTGAGGTAGTAAATCAATTTCAATTTCACCTCGTTGGAATGCCTCACCGACATCACGATTCCCAGTAAAATAAGAGCCAATAGCCTTTTTAACCTTCTTTTGCTCTAATAATTTACCTAGACCCTTTCCTTTTTCTCCTAGATTATTGCTGATAATAGTTAAATTGTTTACATCCAGTTCCACAAGAGCATCAATTAACGTTAGGGGACCTCCAACTAGACCAAATCCACCAACCATAATCGTTTGCCCACTCTTTACGCATGTTAATGCTTGCTCTACAGAATCATAAATTTTCATTGTACTCACTCCGTTATTTTTGAATAAGGGCATCACTTAGCTCAAACCAAGAAGGTATGCCCGCTGTCAGTAGGCAAATATAGCCTAGCTCTGCTAATTCAGCTTCCACTACACCTACATCCCTCGATTTTTTAGCCCAATCATCTGTTTCTTTATTTTGTAGTGTAGCTGTATAAATCCCTGTCATTAGGATGAATTTCATTTGAGTTGATACCACATTACTGTTAAGAAGCTCTTGCTTTAAAGCGTTTTCATCATTTGCTGTCAAGAAAGACAGTAATTTTTCAAAATATGCTTCACTTTTCTCTGTTGAAGCGAATGTACTGTAGTAACGTACAATATCAATAGCTGATGCTTCATGGGAAATTTTGTCTGCATCCGTATTTGTTAGCTCTAAGGCATATTCAAAGGATTGCAAGCCAAGTTGTAATGCTCTTTCTCCACCATAGTTAAAGGCTACAAGTAAATACTCAATTAGCTCTTCTAATGTAGCTCCACCATCTACAGCCCCCTTTGTGTGATATACCATGCTCCGTGCATAATATCTTGCGGCATTTATACCAACTAGCAGAATATCCTTCTCTTTCACTGAAAGAGCTCCTGGTGCCATCGCTGCACCTCGAAGCGCAGTATAATGATCAAGCATTGCTGGATTATAATCGTGCATTTTTTGTACCCATCCTGGTACAGCACCATAAACTTTTTTAAAATACGCTAAGCCTGTTGTCATCTAGTAACTCTCCTTTTAAGGTTGAATAAAAAAAGGCCACACTTACCTAAAGCACGGACTTACCCGGACATTTAGAAAAAGTGTAGCCAACAGTCAAGCAGGGAAAATAAAAAAAGGTCATTTTTCTATAGCTGCTCGATAGGCATTTATTTTAGTTATTTAATTATTTGCACAAAATTTAAAAATCTGCAATAGTTTTTTATAAATTCTCTAAAAAACATTGAATAACTGGATTAACATCTTTTCTTTCTTCAAAGACTAATGTGTAATGATTGCTGCTAGATGTGTATTTCCAAATATTTTTTGCATTTTTCAATGTTTCAGTATAGGATTCTGCTAAAAATAATGCCGGCATAGTGCCAATTTCACCTGTAGAATGTATTAAAAGAACTGGGCACATTATATTTTTGAAAACTTCCTCTGGTTTATAGGCATAAAAACTTTGAAAATCTTGACGTATTTTCTCTTCATCAGATTTATTTTCCCAATGACCATCTTTTTCTGCAATCTCATAACGACCTACATTTTCTAAATGATCAGTCCACTCAACACCAAGTCGACCATAGATTTCTTTAATTTCTTGAATATAGGCATTGGCATTTTCATAATGCTTACTAATACGACCAAGTGAAGGTTCAACAATTTTACGCTGGTGATCCGTACAGGTTGCTGCCCCATCAAGTAAAACTACCCCTTTGACATCGGTACGTTTACTAGCAACATTCGCCATGATAAATGCTCCCATTGAATAGCCCATTAGAATGGGTTGCTTAATTTTCAATGCGTCTATTAAAGCCAAAATATCCTGTGTATGTAACTCTATTCCTGTATTTATCCCGGCAGGAGCACTTTTGCCACGTCCCTTTAAATCAACGGATATAAAACGATATTCACCTTTTAGCAGTTCTGCATAATAATGCATTTGCATGTGATTACCTGTGAGGCCATGTACTGCGATAATTGTACCTTTCTCTCCTGGGTAATCAGCAAAGTGTAACTCACTACCATTCACATTTATTGCTTGATATTTCACTCCACTCATCCTCCTTGTAAAAGATAAAGCTAGTTTTACCACCCAAAATAAAAAAAGTCAAAAAATTTTTATTTTTTAAGAACTTGTATATAGAATTTTTACCCCTAAATAGTTTTTCTACAATAATAAATACAAGCCTAAAATTTTCTAAAATATACACTATAATTTCTTTTTGGTACACTATTATAAAAAGTCAAAATGAGGTCAAAATGAAGAGAAAAGTATTTATTCTACATGAAATATATGGCATTAATAATTTTATAAAAATGCAAGCTACAGCATATGAAAATACTAACACTAAGGTTGAATGTATTTCCTTATATCCAGAAAATAAAATATTTACCTATGAACAAGAACAAGAGGCATATTTGCATTTCATCAATAATGTTGGGTTTGATGCCCCACTTAAACTACTTACTCACAAATTGCTAGAAGCAAAGAAGCAATATGATGAGGTTATGTTAGTAGGATATAGCGTCGGAGCAACATTAGCTTGGAGGCTATCCTCTCTCCCAATACATAGAGTCGTTTGTGTGTATGGATCACGTATTCGTCAATATCTTGATGTCATTCCTGCTTGTCCAACACTCGTTATTTTTCCTAGTACTGAGATCGGCTTTAATATACACGAAATAAAGGAAGCCCTTGATCAATATTCAACAGTTGAAACGAAGCAATTTATTGGTCTACACGGTTTTATGGACTGTCATAATCCGAACTATTGTCATGAAAGCTATTTGCAAGCGCATTTCGATATCATCCAATTTTTAGAAAACCAACAATATCAAGGGGGACAACAAAATGAAGCAAAATGAGGAAATAATGATTGACCCTTATATTGAAGGAGGCAATGTCATCTATCCAAGTTTCCAGCTCTCCCTACAATCAGATAGTATTATAGGTATTTATACAGATGTTTCTAAAATACATACTTTAATGAATTGGTTTATGAAACACAATGAAGCTTTTACACATTTTCGTGAATGTGCTTTGTATGAGCGACTTACAGTTCAAGAATACATCCGATTTTGCATAAAGCTTTTTAATGCTCCTTCTGAAAAAACAGAGGATTTATTAGGGTTGTTTGCTTTAGTGGAGCAAAAAAACAAAAGAATTGACAAGCTTTCAAATGGAGAAAAGCAGCGTTTAAAGCTTATTCATACATATCTCCATCCAGCACGAATACAAGTGTTAGAAGAGCCATTTCAAAATCTTGATGAATTTTCTAAGCAAAATGTTCAGCAATTATTGGAAGTTCTTCAAAAACAGCAGAAAAAAATTATTTTGCTATCAAATAACATGGAAAATTTAATTACTTCGAGTACAGAAATATATAGATTAGATACAAATGGATTACATGCATTAGATGTAAAAGATGATGAATCTGAAACGATTGTTCCTTCAATTGAAAATACACCAATTCGACTTGATAAAATTCCAACAAAAAAGAATGATAAGATCATTTTATTTAATCCTCCAGAAATTGATTACATAGAAAGTGTTGAAGGGTCTGTTTCTGTATATGTTGCAGGTGAAGCCTATCCATGTACATTATCCTTAAATGAGCTTGAGCAAAAATTGACACCATTCGGCTTCTTCAGAAGTCATCGTTCATATATTGTCAATTTACAAAAGGTGCGTGAAATCATTACATGGACGCGTAATAGCTACAGTCTTTCCCTTCACAGCACTGAAAAAACAGTAGTACCTTTGTCGAAAAATAAACTAGCAGATTTAAAGGAAATACTCGGAATTTAGAAGATTTCCCAGGAAATAAACGACTCCTGTCAGATGAAGTATCTCTCCACTAAAGATCATTTTTCTGCCTTTCACCTTTAATTTACTGTTGTGTTTTTGATTGTTGTTTATAGTTTAGATATCAACAACACACAGGAGGTTAACACATGAACACAGTGATTGAAGTTCAACATTTAAAAAAGATCTTTCAAAAGGAAACAGCTTTACAGGATGTTTCCTTTAAAATTCAAAAAGGGGAAATATTCGGATTCTTAGGACCGAGTGGCTCTGGAAAAACAACCACTATTAAAATACTAACTGCACAAACAGACAAAACAGATGGGGATGTATTATTATTTGGTCGTCCAGCAAATGAAATGAAAAAAAGCCAAAATCGTAAACGATTTGGCATTTTAACAGATAATAGCGGTTTGTATACTAGATTATCAATCGAGGAAAACTTACTTCTATATAGTGATTTATACCAATTATCTAAAACAGCCGTAAAAGAGGCTTTGGATTTTGTTAACTTATATACTGAGCGTAAAAAGAAGGTTAGTCAGCTTTCTAAGGGCATGATTCAACGAGTAACACTTGCACGAGCAATCATGCATAAACCCGATTTATTATTTTTAGATGAACCAACTTCCGCACTCGACCCTGTTAATACACAGCATATTTATAATGGTTTACGTAAATTAAATGAAATGGGAACTACCATCTTTTTAACAACTCATGATATGAGTGAAGCAGAAATACTTTGTGATCGTGTAGCCTTCTTACACAAAGGAAAAATTCGGGCAATGGGCTCACCAAAAGAATTGAAAAAGAAATTTGGCGATGAATCCATCACAGTCGAATTAAAAAATGGTGAGGTTGCCGTTATTCAAAATGGCTCAGAAGATGCATCAAAATTGTATGAATGGATGCAATCTAACGAAGTTTCTCGTATTTATACAAACGAACCTACACTGGGTGATATTTTTATGCAAATAACAGGGAGTGATTTAGTATGAACATTTCAATGACACGTATTCAGGCTATTTTTATGAAGGATTATAAGGAGTTTTCACGGAACTATGCAGTATCTCTTATGATATTTGTACCATTTGTTTTAGCGTTTTTTTACAATAAAACTGGAATCTCTTCTATCAGCGAGTATTTTCTACCAATTAATATAGGTTTTTCTATGGTAACTGCCTATGTACAATGCTGTTTAATTGCTGAGGAGAAAGAAAAAAATACGCTTCGTAATTTAATGCTTTCCCCTGCTTCACTTGGAGATATTTTAATTGGTAAAAGCTTGTTTGTCTTTATTATGACAATGATTGTAGTGGGAATCACTATTTTTCTTGTGGGCTATAATCCTGCCAACATATTCATCATAGCCATTGCTTTAATGCTTTCATCTGTGTTCTATATTGCACTTGGAACATTGTGTGGATTATTTGCGAAGTCTATTATGGAAGGATCTATAATCATCCTACCCGTTATTCTAATTTTCCCATTAGGCTCTTATGCTTCACCATTATCAACAGTTTACCCAGCTTTGAAATTTATGGAGTGGTTACCAAGCTCCCAGTTGGTCCTATTAGCAGAGGCTTTAGAGGGAAGCTATTCAGCAACAGATGTGATCATCCCGATTGTTACAATCATTGTATGGTCAATTTTTGCTTGGATAATCACAGCATTTATCTATAAAAAAAGAATGGTCGACTAATGACCATTCTTTTTCTAATATAACAATTCACGTTCATATGTTTCAATTTTCTCTAAAGTATCAGCATACCAAATTCCCACAAATCTCGATTCAACAGACTCAGGAAAATAGTCACCATCATAAAAGGATAATGGAAATAGGACTCCCTGTGTTATGAATTTTTTGATTGTTTGATAAAAGGATTCATTTTGCTGAGGACTTTGAGCTACATAGGAGGCGAATTTATTTATGGGCTTACCCAGTGCATCATGAAACATTAGCATAGAGGTTGAGCCATTCTGTCTGAAATTCAAATCTATTGCCTGAACGTCTCCAGCCTCGGTAACAATTAAATCAAAGCCTGCTACTCCTACAAAGCCTTCCGCTACTCCTCTTTCCATAATATGTCGCCCCACCTCGATAACCTTTTTCGGTACTTTATCAATGATGATATTTCCTTCATAGATACCATTATCATCCGTTATTTGCTGAGAGGCTCCTAAAAATTGAATACCTAGCTCTTCCGAATATACAAACTGACAGCTATAGTTATCCTTTGTCTGTAATAGCTCCTCAATAATAACGCTCTCCGTACCAGTCATACGAAACTGTCGTAACCCATCTGTTAGCTCATTTTTGTTTTGGCAAATAATGACCCCATACCCTCCAGAAGTGGGGGAATCATCACCAGGCTTCAATACGACGGGTGGCTGCCAATTTTTAATAGCATCTGACAGTCTATATGTTTCCACATTTAAACGACTAGGAACAAATTTACTATCAATTAAATGGTCAATATATGCTTTTGTATTTAGCTCATTAAACTTCTCTGCGTCCATCCAATAACAATCCCGACTCATATGTTCTATATCATGAATATATTGGCAGACAATGGTTTTCCCCTCCTCACACCAAGCTTGAACTTGTGCAATATACTCTTCTTGTGTTTCATAACTATAAGGCTGTTCCACCCAGGGTATCCCTGCCAATTGATGAAGCTCTTGTGCTTTTGCTGTTTGCGTAGCACGATGTACTAACACAGGTATATCTGCTATTGCCACTTCCCTAGATGTTAAGGCGTCTAGTTTATGTGGATCATCCATCATCCAGGGATTATCACTGTATGGCGTTCTTGGTGTATACACAGCATGATTACCGTAAACTTGCCTTAGTGTCAATTTTGGTTTCAAGTAGATTACCCTCTTTCAAGTTTTAGGTATTCTACCCTTCTACTTTATTTTCAACACTTTTTCAGATAAAAATAGATATATAGCGTAATTAAATACTATATTCTTCCTAATTAACAGGAGAATAAACCAATAATTTCTGTAAATGCGTTTTAATCTCTGGCCAATCCTCATTTGTGATACTGTACATAACTGTATGGCGAATCGTACCGTCTTTACGAATCATATGATTACGTAAAACACCCTCTTTTATTGCTCCAATACGTTCAATTGCCTTTTGAGAACGGTAATTTTCATGGTCGGTTTTAATTTGTACACGTTGCAATTTTAAGATTTCAAAACAATATTGTAATAATAAATATTTACAATTTGTATTGATAGCGGTCCTCCAATAAGCTGGTATCAGCCATGTTGTCCCTATTTCGAGCCGTTTATGTTTATCATCTATATCCATAAATCTAGTTGAACCGATAATTTGTCCAGATACCTTATCTATAATGACGAATGGAAATTCTGTTTTCTTCTCTTTCGTTGCTAAGGCATTATCCACAAAGCCATTGACATCCTCTATATTTTCCATAGTAGTAGACATGTGCAGCCATATTTCTGGAAAATTGACAGCCTCTAAAATACCCTGTACATCCCCTTTATCCAGTGGTCTTAATAATACTGTTTCATTTTCTAATGCAATAAAATTCATGTGACTTCACTCCTTTTTTAACTATTAAACGGTAATTTTGATATGATAGATAGAACCAAAAGTAAAAAAACACACCATACCAGGCGAGGTGCATAATGGAACTTTCCATTTCATTTACTAAAGATACAGCAAAATATGTTCAAATTTATGAAGAAATCAAAGTAGCTATCATCAACAAAAAACTTTGTGCCCAGGATAAGCTTCCTTCCAAACGAGCTCTTGCTAAAACATTGAATGTTAGTATCCATACAGTACAGGAGGCCTATGAACAATTACTAGCTGAAGGCTATATCTATAGTAAGGAACGCTTAGGCTATTTTATAGCTCCCTTTGAATTTGAATGGAATCAGCATTTACAAGATCACTTCCCCTCAGCATCAACAGCTATCTCTCATACGATCAAATATGACTTTCACAACGGGCATGTGGATAAAACTGCTTTCCCTATTGCAAGCTGGCATAAGTTGTTGAAAAAACACTTGAATATAGAAAATTTAACGATTAGTCCGTGGCAAGGTGAATGGACATTGCGTGAAGAGATTGCACGCTATGTGGCACGTTCAAGAGGTGTGCAATGTGAGGCATCACAGGTGTTTGTTTATAGTGGTACGCAAAATCAGCTTCAAGCATTATGCCATTTCTTTGGCTCAAAATCACATGTGGGCATAGAGAACCCTGGCTTTAAACGGGTATGTTCAACAGTCCAGCAATGTGGATTGCTCACCCACGCTATTCCTGTTGATCAATCAGGTATTACAATCCCGAATGAAACTCTACACTTGTTATACACTACGCCTGCACATCAGTTCCCACTTGGAATGGTCATGCCTATTGAGCGCCGCGCTGCTATTTTGCAATGGGCTACATCTAAAGAGGCCTTTATTATTGAGGATGATTATGATTCGGAATTTCGCTTTAAGGGGCTTCCCATTCCCTCATTAGCGAAAATGGATCAGCTTCAGCGTGTAATTTATTTTGGCACGTTTTCTAAAACGCTAATCCCATCTCTGCGTATAAGCTATATGATTTTACCTCATTCATTAGTAGAAGATTATCAGCTTTTTCATCAAGATCAAAAATCGGTTGTGTCAAAAATCGATCAGCTTGTTTTAGCCGAGTTTATGGCACAGGGTTTATACGATAAGCATTTAGCTAAAATGCGTACGATTTATCGTAAAAAGCAACAGGTCTTACTTGCAGCTATTCATGCTCATTTTTCAGAAGAGTTTAAGGTGATTGGTGAAAAGTCAGGGCTTCATATTGTTGTGAGATTACCATCAAGGCTTTCCGAGCAAAATGCCATACAGCTAGCCATGCAAGTAGGAATTGCTGTCTATCCATGCTCAACCTCTTATCAACAAGGTTCTCACGAGGCAATGGTCATTATAGGCTATGGTGGGTTAACACTTGAACAGATTCAAGAAGGTATCGCTTTACTTGCGTCTGTCTGGTAAGCGATTCATAGTTCATGAAGCGTTATGCTTTATAGAAATTGATTATTTATTGAACTAGACAATCTTTAAAATATTATTATATCCAATGAAAGTATTAGAAAATGACCTTTTATCTAAATTCCAATTCAATACAATTTTACCAAAAACAAAAGAGGTGTCTGTATGAAAAAATACTTTGTATTGATAATACTACTTGTCATAAGCGGATGCTCCAATCCAAAAGCAACAATTGAGGATTACTCCTCTTCCTCCATTTCTGGCTATGTAACAGCTCTACAAGAAGGAAAGTTTTTAGTAGTGAGTGAATCCCCAAAATCTAAGGATGGACACAACAATGAAATCTTTGATGCCATTTGGTTTTCATCAGAGGAAAGTGAAGATGTTGAAATCGGAGATTATTTGCATGTTTGGAGTGGTGCTTCCTTTTTATCGTATCCAGAACAGGCTACTGCCACAAAGTTTGTTATAGAAGAGCAAGAAAGACAAAGAACAAATTTAACAAAAAAAGAAGTTATTCAAAAAGCTATTATTGAGCTTGACAAACTTACTGAAGAACATTATTTCTCCCCAATTTTAACAAAAATACAGTATGAAAAACAAAAAGATAGTTGGAATATTAGCTTTGAAAATATTAATCTAAACAAACCTCATCTAACTATACATATTAAAGATTCTAAGTAGAATAAGAAATTCAAGCTTGGGAAAAGCGTCAAAAGGATTTATGATTTTAGGAAAAACTAGGACGTATTCCATTTAAAATTTTAGACAAGATAACTTCTTCCTTTCTTCAATTATAAGATAACCACGTGTGTTTATTATCTAATTTCTACCAGTAATGCTAAAAAAGAGATATTCTCTTGTATAATGTTAGTTACGAAGCATTTAATCTTTTTTTCGTTGGATTAAGCAAAACTTAAACGTAACTGTTTAATTTGGCACAACACATCAAACGTAAAGCTAGTTAAAATTTCACTAAACTATCGAAACCTTTTACCAGATTTCCTCGTATTGTAAATAAAGAAGACTTCATTCAGTAAAGATTTTCCTCATCTCTACTGAATGGTAGTTAAACAAATCGAGCTATCACTGGCAGTTCATCTCTTAATTTTTTGTAGTGGTGGTCATACTGTCCGTTTTATGCAGGATAATGCATAACAAAGGGGAATCAACAAAATGGAGAATCAAGAGCAATTAGAAAAGCATTTGCAAGAAATTCAAGCTTGGGAAAAGGATCATAAGGATCTATGGTTTTGGGAGAAACTTGGACGTATTCCATTTAAAATTTTAGACAAGATGACTCCTTCTTTTCTTCAAAATAAGATAGCCTTACTTGTCGATGAATTAGGGAGCTACGTTCAATCTGGCGGTAAATATTTAATTAATGAACAGGCCATGATGCAAAAAATTCGTAGCACTTCTTCGTTGCAGCATATTTTTGATATTTCCGATATTGGACAAATGCCTTTAGAGGATATGATTGCTCTTAGTGACAAACTACAGGAAGAACGTGTGAAATTAGCAACTGTGCAAGGTGCTTCTACTGGCATTGGTGGTATCTTTACATTAGCCATTGATATCCCGTTTATTTTAGGAATGGCTTTAAAAACCTTACAAGAAATCGCCATTATTCATGGCTATGATCCAAATGATAAAATGGAGCGTATTTTTATTGTTAAATGCCTACAATTTACTTCTGCTGATATCGTGGGCAAGGAGGCTATATTAAAGGAGCTTTCTTCTATGCATGATACAAATCATGCATCGGAAAACATGGTTTCACAGCTTCAGGGCTGGCAGGAAGTATTCTTTACGTATCGAGATCAGCTAGGCTGGAAGAAGCTATTTCAGATGATTCCTATTGCTGGAATGATTTTCGGTTCCTATGCAAATAAGGGGATGATGCAAGATGTATCTGAAACAGGAATTATGCTCTATCGAAAACGAAGAATCGTTGAAAAACTTAATACGTTGAATCAATAGAAAGACTCTTTTTCCTTCAAAATACTATCGAGGAGTGAAATCATGACAACAAAATTGACATCAGATGAAGCTATCCGATTTTTTAATGAGCATTTCCCTGAGGGCTGTTCCTATAATGAAAATTATTCACAAGTAGCCGCCATTCGTTCTGGAAGTAATGGTCAAGAAGTTAATCTTCGCTTTCAGCGTTTGGGCAATCAATTACAATTTTTAGCAAGCTTATACGATAAAGCCCCTGCCATACAGGAACAGGTGAAAATAGCCATTTTAGCTACCTTAACTGCTATGGAAGAATTACAGAATGCCTCCGGTGAATCACTTTTATTTAGCAATGCTACTTTAGGAGGCTCTCCATCTGGTGGTATAGTGTTAGCAGGCTTAGTAATAGCTTACGAGCATGTTTACAATGATTTGGATACTATCGATCAAAACCGTCTACTACATGCAACAGAATCTTTGGCCAATCAAATCGCCTCTTGGATGGATAGCACAGCAAATCCAAGTTTCAATGCTTTAGAGGACACTGTTGATTGCTGGAGGAATCAAAAATTTGCCAATTTCGCCATCAATGGCCCTATTTTGCATGTTGGAGGTCTTGGTTTATATTTAGATGTTTTGTCAAGTCATGCTTCCGCTACCGATTATCCAAAATATGATGTTTTATATAAATATGGAACATATGTGATGGACAGATGGTCTACCCTGGACCCTTCAGAAACAATGGCCTCTCTAGCTATAGGTGGCTTAGTAACTATAAATTCAGGTCGCAAGTTTTTCCCTTCATCAGGATATAATGCATATGTTGGAATGGGCTTAGCTTGGTTAGCTCATGGGATTGCTTATACTGGCTCTACTGGAGTCATACCCGATTGTCGCTTAATCAATGATTCACAAAAAATAAATAATTTTTATAGAAATACTTTTGATTCTCAGCCTGACATGAAGGCTTATGAAATAAGTGAGCCGGCAGATTTTACAGGTGAGCAATTAAAAGAGGAAACTATTCTTGCAGTTGTAGAGCAAGGGTACACTAGAACAGAGATTGATCAATTGCGCTCTGCTCATCTTGATAGCTCTACCGGTTATTTATATACCCTCTCTTGGAATGGCGATGTGGCTTTTTTAATAGCTTTGGACAAGGCTGTTAGAACTTCAGGCGAAACTGTGTTTTTAGCAAATGAGGTCAATGACGGCTCATCCGTAATTGTCGCGTATGCACGCGTAGGCGAAGCTGCTGCACATAGGGCTATGGCTGGATTTGCCGGTATGCTTCAACGTGGCATCTTGACCGTCACTGATGGAAAATAAAAACAACCAGCCCTCTGTACAATCATCCTACAGAGGGCTGACATATTTTATATTTTTATTAAAATCTTTCCTTGATGCTGACGACTTTCCATTAACTTATGCGCTTCCTGCATATCCTCTAATGCGAAAACTTTAGCAACTGGTACTTGGAAGTCCTCATTCTTTAATATAGTAAAAATATTTTGGGCAACCTGCTGCAATAACTCAGGCTTAAGCTTTCGGGTAGTTCCTAGACTAAAGCCCTTGATATTCCGGCAGCTATTATGTAAATCTGAGGTCATGACTTGCCCAGCTCTACCACCGCTATTCCCAAATTGCACAAGGGTACCATATGGAGCTAAACAGCTTAAGCTTTCTTCCGTTATATTGCCCGCAATAGAATCAAAAATGATATTTACACCAAGTCCATCTGTATAGTCATTGACTTGCTCACTAAAATTCTCATAGGTTAACACCTGATGTGCACCAAGCTCATAAACAATACTTGCTTTATCCATTTTACTAACCGTTCCAATAATCTTTCTTGCCCCTAGATTTTTGGCCATTTGAATAAGCATTGTCCCTACTCCGCCAGAAGCTGCATGAATTAAAACAGCATCACTTTTTTGAATTGGCGCAATTTGATGTGTCAACAGATAGGATAAAAATAAAACTGTTGGAGCTGCGGCTGCCTTCTCCACTGGCACACCATTAGGAATACGAAATACTAGCCGCTCCTTTGCCACTACAAATTCTGCATAGGTTCCATTTTTCGGAAATGCAATAACAAGATCTCCTTTTTTAAACATACTTCTCTCATCAAAAACCTTTTCAACTACCCCTGCTACATCTAAGCCTAAAATCATTGGAAAATTGGCTTTAGCCTTATTCCCTGTTCTGTTTTTAATATCAGCAAAATTTACACTTGTGTAGGTTGTACGTATTAATACCTCCCCAGAACTTATACTAGGTATTGGGCATTCTACATATTGCAAAACATCAGCAGAGCCAAACTCATTCAAAATCACAGCCTTCATAAATGTCCCCTCCTTGTTATGGTAACATTATAAAAGAGAATATTTTTTATAAAAAGAGACAAAAGGAGATAGTAAATGTCCACCTTTCTTTCAAAAAATAAAACACTTTTCTATTTACTTTCACTTTATTGCCATCAAAAAGGTAGCACTTTCAATCAACAGCAATTAGCAGCTTTACTACATATTAGTACGAAGCAATTAAATCGTTATCTTAAATTATTTCAGCAACACAATTGGCTAACTTATCAAGCAGGAAATGGACGCGGACACTTATCCAAAATTCAATGGCACCAGGATATTGAAAAAATGATTGTAGATGCTATGAAACCTCATATTTCAGTAATGACGATGATGGATTGGGAAGAGTTATTTGCATTTCCCCATTTAACAGATTCTCTAGCTATAAGCTTAAAGCAACTATATCAACAAAATATTACAAATAACATCCTATATAATGAACGATTGATAGTGCCAATCTATCACCCTATTTATAATCTTCAACCCAATCAAGTGAATGATGCTTATAGTGCCGCACTTTTATCCAATATTACAAATCGTCTGGTCGAAGCAGATACTAATGGTGCTATTATTCCGTCTCTCGCTCATCACTGGAAAATGAATGGTCAAAAATTGCGTCTTTATCTGCGAAAAAATGTTACTTTCCACAATGGTGATTTACTAACAGCAAAAGACGTCGCATGGTGTTTATGCCAATTACTTCACCTTCCTCTATGGAAGCCTATTCAAGAAATCACAATCGTGGATACGTGGACAATAGATATTATTCTTTCGGAATCTTGCACATACGTGCTAGACTTACTGACCGATATTCAATCAAGTATTTATAAAATTGAAGATAATGTCGTTTACGGAACAGGTTCATTTGCAATTTCTACATATACAGACGATCAAATTATATTAAAAGCTTATGATAATTATTTTGGTATGAAGGCTTTATTGCAAACAGTGGAATTAAACTTACTACCCAAAACCTTAAATTCATTTTTTCAAACAAATTTCTCTACTTCTATTCATCATAAAAAGATGAATATCCAAAATGGGATTTGTGCCATTATATTAAATAAAAATACAGAGGTTTGTTCAACTAAAGCTCAAAGACAGCACTTAAAAAACATCATACATAAGCATTTATTTACATTGCTTCAAAAGGATTCATCCTTAAAAAATCATTTAAGCTATTTTAGTAGTAGTATTCCACCACTATGTAGAAATGAAAATTTAAAAATTGCTGTTTCTAAAAAAAAGAGCAAATTGAACCAACTATTAGTTTCATCTTTTAAACGATATGGTTTTCAACCACAAGTGGATACATTAACCCTATCTCAATATATTAAATATAGTCTACAACAGCTTAATCATGATGTATTTGTGTATACGAATGTTGTATCTATTCCAACAGCCTTTCATAAATTACAGGCTATGTTCAGCCCAGACTCTCCTATTTATAAAGTCTGCAAAGATGATTTATATTTTAGCAATATACTTAACCAATTCAAATGTGCTTCAAAAACAGAATGGCCATTACTGTATGATGCTCTAAACGACTATTTAATGGAAGAAGCAATTTTGATACCATTATTTACAAATATTGATGAAATACCTTTTGCTCATGATATTTTAGAATTAAACTTTAATTACTTAGGGTATATTGATTTTTCAACCATTTGGTATGATAAGGAGGAATCTTTATGAAAGTTAAACAAAGAAAAGCTCAATACAATAATATCCCATACAATTTTTTTGATAATACGAGTAACAAAGTTTGCTTTATGTTCTCTGGCACAGGCTATACCTATGACAGACCGCTTCTTTATTACTCTACTCAGTTAATGCTAGAGCTGGGCTATGATGTTGTACAGGTGTGCTATGCATTTGAGCAACAGCAGTTTGAACAGGATCCAAAAGCTATATCAGATATGGTTTATCAAAAAGCAAACACTATCGTAGAATATATTTTACGCACAAAACCTTATCAGGAAGCTGTATACATAGGCAAATCACTTGGAACATTACCGATTATTGATTTTTATATGCAGCAGTGTCCAGCTATATTTTCCCGATATGTTATTCTCACCCCACTGCTGTTATTTGAGCATATTGGACAAAACCTTATAGACAAAAATACATTTCTAGCAATTGGAACGGCTGATCCTCATTATTCGAAGGAAATAGTCGAGCAACTTTCTTCCCATCATCTTTCTATTATCGAAAGTGCGGATCATTCTCTTGAAATAACAAATAACACCGTAGAATCCATAATTATATGTCAGACATTATTAGCAGAGCTAAAAAAATACCTAAAGAAAACTAGTGCTTTACCAAAATTATAGATTTATGCTACAATATGCAAAATACAATGAAGAGAAGAGTAAATAAGGTTGTTCTTCCCAGAGAGCTCGGAATGCTGAAAACGAGTAAGAACGAATTATTGAAACAAGTCTCGGAGTAGCGCATTGGATTTCTGCATAGAATGATGGTGCGACGGGAGCTCCCGTTACAGAGGAACAGTATAAGCATAAGTCGTTATGCCGTACTGAAAAGGCTATTATGGTGACATAATGGCGAACTAGGGTGGCACCACGTGAATATAAATTCCACAATCTCGTCCCTAAGACAAATCGTCTTGGGGGTGGGATTTTTTTTATTTTGCAAATTATGACTTTGCTTAAGGAGGAATTTATATGAAAAAATCTTTAGAGACATGGCGCTATCCTGTCATCCTATTGTGTAGTATTGGTATCTCTAGTATTGGTGGATGGATCTATTTTATCGCCTTAAATCTCATTGTTTTAAAGCTTACAGAATCAGCTCTTGCTGTCTCTGGCTTGTATATTGTAAGAGCATGCTCATCCTTGCTCACAAACTTTTGGTCAGGAAGCCTAATAGATCGTTTTAATAAGAAAAATTTAATGATTATTTTAAACCTTTTTCAATCTATACTAATCGTTTTACTCCCTTTCTTTTCTAGCTTAGTATCGATTTATGCCTTAGTGTTTATCATTACAGCAGCTAGCTCTATGTATCATCCAACTTCTATGACTTATATCACTAAATTGATACCTATAGCACAACGAAAACGTTTTAATTCATTGCGTAGCCTTCTCGATTCTGGGGCATTTCTAACTGGGCCTGCTATTGCTGGTTTGCTTTTTACACTTGGGACACCCAATATGGCAATATACTTAAATGCAATTGCTTTATCTCTATCAGCCTGTATAACCTTTAAAATGCCAAATGTTGAAGCCCATGAAAAATTTGATAGTGTTACAGAAAAAGCATCACTTTATCGTGTATTACTGCATGATTGGCAAATGGTCATACGCTTTAGCTTAAAAAATCGCTACGTAATGCTAATCTATATGTTGTTTAGTGCTACCGTCGTCTTGATGACAGCAACTGATTCTTTAGAGGCAGCTTTTGCAACACAAGTACTAGCTTTATCAGAGGGGCAATATGGAATGTTAGTCAGTCTCGCAGGAGTAGGTGTTTTAATTGGCTCTTTAACCAATTCAGCTTTTGTTGAAAAAATTCCTACTCCATGGCTAATCGGTATGGGGTCTCTTATAACAGCATTAGGCTATTTAGTGTTTACTTCATCCTTTACTTTTCTTATTGCAGCTTTGGGATGCTTTCTATTGTCATTTGCAACGGCTTTTGCGAATACAGGGTTTTATACATTTTATCAAAATAACATTCCTTCTAAGATCATGGGCCGAATTGGAAGTATTTATGGATTCTTTGAAGCTCTTTTTATTATTGTATTTACTGCTATATTTGGTTTAGTTGCTGAATGGATGACAATCCGTGTAGTTGTCATTAGTGCTTCCTATATGATGTTGTTTATCGCTGTTATACTACTATTGTTAACAATACAACGTTCAAAAAGAAGCTATTATCAAGGTATTGTGAGTAGTAGGAAACAGTAATTCAAAAAGGAAGTAGATAAAAATATTAACCATCTAATGTCGGCTTAATATTGACACTAGATGGTTATTAAAAGGTTTTTATATATATCCTAATTCATGTGATAGCTGCTGTGCCGTTTTCATGACCTCCTGTGTTATACTCTCTAATTTTTCAGCATCTGTATCGTATTCAAAACACTCTGCACTAATTGCTGCAATGGGTTGTTTATTTGAATCAAAAATAGGTGCTGCTATTGATACTGTCCCCTTTGTTTTTTCCCCAAAGCTTATGGCAAAGCCTTTATCCTTCACACCTTTAAGATTCTCAATCAATTCTTCTTTCTCTTGCTCCTCAAGCTGTTTCAAAAATTGCTGCTGTAGATCACTTCTAGAGAATGCAAGCAACACTTTATTAGGAGCTCCAATAGGATATGGGATTTTCTCGCCAATCATATCAATAATACGAACATTTTTAGGACTATCAATTCGATCAATAATAATGGATGCAAACTGTTTCGCAATACTTAAGTAGATAGTTTCACGAACATTATAGGCAAGGTTTTCTAAGAGAGGATGCGCTTTTTCCCTGAGATCTGTTTCGTGATACATTTTCATGCCAAGCTGCAACCAAGTATAGCCTAATCTAAATTCCTTTTTATTGTCATTCCTCTCAACTAAATCAAAGCTTTCTAATGTATATAATATTCTGTAAATTGTGCTAGTTGGTAATTCTGTTTCGTTAAAAATTTCCTGCACAGAAAAAAAACGTTTTGGATGTCTTGCCAGCATATTTATGACTAACATTGCTCTTTCTATTGATTGAATCATTACATTTTCTCCCTTCCATTATCCTGTATTGACCTCTATTCTAATGCTTTTACAGATCCAAAATAGCTGTTAGGGGAATAATTAAGAAATTACAATACATGCCTTTGATGTACTTTAAAAATAAAGCCCCTGCTTTTGAATGTAGTTTCATTTAATTTTAACTAATTTTTAAATATTTAAATAGATACTAGATGAAATATGTATATAGGAATCCACCTAATTAGTACGGAAAATTACAAGTATTCATAAAAATTAAAATTGACAATTTTATATTTTCCCTTTACGATAATTTATATTCCATTATACAGATTAAATTTCGTATAGTGGAATATTTAGTAATCAAAAATCTTGCTTAATGATTAATATCTAAAAAACTCACAGTCTACTATAAAAGGAGCAATATAATGAATACTTATATGTGGAATACACCTGAAAAACTACGTGCCCTACTTTGTGAAATTGTTAGCTGGGAAAGCAGAACTTTAACAAAGGGAGAAAATGAATTCGCCTATAAATTAAAAGATAAATTGTTAACGCTTCCATACTATAAAAAACATCCTGAGTTCATTGAGCTACACGATGCAGGACTTGGAAGAAATGCTGTTACGGCCTTATATAAGCATCCAACGGCAACAGAAACAGTTGTGTTAATAAGTCACTTTGATACAGTGCATACGGAGGAATATGGAGAGCTAGAGCCATTAGCTTTTTATCCAGAAGAATTAACTAAAAAGTTGATGGAACCTAAATATAAAAAAGATTTGCCAGAGGCAGCTAGAATTGATTTGGAGTCAGGCAATTATTTGTTTGGACGTGGCACAATGGATATGAAAATGGGACTGGCATTACACATGCAGTTGATTGAAAAAGCAAGCTTTGAGCAATGGCCCATTAATCTGATTTTAACAGCTGTTCCCGATGAGGAAGTCAACTCTGCTGGAATGAGAGCAGCAGTTGTAGAGCTTGTGAGACTACGAGAACAACATGGTTTAACTTATAAATTATTTTTAAATAGTGAACCGTCCTTTTCACAAGGGCCATCCGATACAAATGAATATATCTATTCAGGGACAATTGGTAAGATCATGCCTGCTGCACTGTTTTATGGTAAGGAAACCCATGTAGGTGAACCATTAAAAGGGATGACAGCTAACTTTATTGCTTCCTATATGACACAGCATATGGAGTGGAATCCACTTTTTCGTGAAACAGATTTGGGTGAAAGCACACCATTACCAGTCTCTTTACAATTAAAAGATTTGAAAATGGAGTATTCTACACAAACACCATACCGTGCGGCAGCACTTTACAATGTCTTTTTGTTAAAGCGGACAGCTGCGGAAGTCATGGCTATTTTTGAGCAAGTGGCGTTACAGGCTATGGCTGCTTGTAATGAGCACTATCAGGAAATTTGTACACGAGAAAAAGTCCAGGGTGTGGGCGACGTAAAGGTATTACGTTACGAGGCACTATTGGAGCACGCTACTCATAAATTAGGGGCTGAAGAAGTTCATACCATTAAACAGCAAGTTCTGCAGCATAGTGAATGGGATGATCGTGAAAAATCGATTCGCATCGTAGATCAGCTCATGATTCGCTGTCAGGAATTAGCACCAGCGACGGTACTGTTATATGCACCACCCTACTACCCTGCCATTAATTCATCCAATCATCCATTAGTGATACAGTCGATTGAATTGATGAAAAAGACGGCACAAACTTTCGACGTTGAAGTGGAGCAAATTCACTATTTTAATGGTATTTGTGATTTAAGCTATGTGAACTATACAGATGATTCCAATGAGTGGCTAGCATTTGAACGGAACACACCAGTATGGGGCGATACGTATAGTATTCCATTTAAAGAAATGACAGCCCTACAAGGTCCTGTGTTAAATGTCGGTCCATTTGGCAAGGATGCACACCAAAAAACAGAAAGATTGCATGTAGATAGTGCTTTTAAAGAAATGCCTATAATGATTGATACGTTAATTAAAAGTTTATTTTAAGAGGAATTTCATACAAAAATGGTTTCCACTTTCTCCAATTTGAATTGTTACCTATTTATCTGAGTAGAAATGAGGTTATTATATGGATTTTGCCACTTTAACAGGGAAAATAGCAGGGATCTTATGGAGTAATGCTTTAGTTTATCTTTGTTTAGGAGCTGGCGTTTACTTCTCGCTTCTTATGAAGTTTCCCCAGCTACGTCTTTTTAAAGATATGATTACACAATTGTTTGATAGAAAAAATTCAGCTAATGGCGTTTCATCTTTTCAAAGCTTTGCTATGGCATTAGGTGGACGTGTTGGTATTGGGAATATCGCAGGGGTAGCTACAGCTATTTATTTCGGAGGACCTGGAGCTATATTTTGGATGTGGGTCATTGCCTTTTTAGGAGCTGGTGCTGCCTATATTGAATCAGCTTTAGCACAAGTTTGGAAACAAGAAATTGCGGGAGAATATCGTGGAGGACCAGCCTACTATATCGAAAAGGGGCTAAAAAACAAGCCATTTGCTATACTTTTTGCCATCGCTACTATTTTAGCAACTGGTTTCACTGGCTCTGGTGTCCAAGCCTTTAACATTGCAGATTCTACAAAAAATGCATTCGGTATTTCACCAATAATCACAGGTATTATTGTTTCTGCAATATTTGGATTTGCTATTTTTGGCGGTATTAAAAGAGTTGGTAAAGTTGCTGAGTATGCTGTACCGTTTATGGCAACGGCTTACATCCTTCTTGCATTCGTCATTTTATTTATCAATATCAAAGAAGTACCTGCTATATTTGCTTTAATTTTTAGCTCGGCCTTTAATTTAAATGCTGCATTCGGGGCTGTGTTTGGGAATGCAATTATGTGGGGAGTAAAAAGAGGTGCTTATTCAAATGAGGCGGGTCAAGGTACAGGAGCACAAGCAGCCGGCACCGCAGAGGTATCTCATCCTGCCAAACAAGGGCTTGTTCAAGCATTCTCTGTCTATGTAGATACATTACTTGTTTGTACAGCAACAGCCATTATGATTATCTCCACAGGTAGTTACAATATTGCCCATCCTAATGGTGGATTTATAATCGAGAATCTTCCAGGAGTTGAAGCTGGTACTGCTTTCGCTCAAGAGGCAATCAACTCATTTATCCCTGGCTTAGGAAGCCCGTTTGTAGCTATCGCTGTATTTTTCTTTGCGATTACTACTATGCTTGCTTTTGGGGTATATACAGAAAGTAATGTTGCTTACTTATTTAAAAACAATAAAAACTTTCCGACTATTGCAATTGTTGTAAAAGTATTATTGGTTATTTCCATCTTTTTTGGAACTATTCGTTCATCCTCAACTGCTTGGAATCTTGCGGATATTGGTGTAGGTACTCTTGCTTGGTTAAACCTAATTGCTATTATCCTCTTAACAAAGCCAGGTATTGCTACGTTAAGAGATTATGAAGAACAAAAGAAGATGGGCCTTGATCCAGTCTTTATTCCAGAAAGATGCGGCATTAAAGATGCAGAATTATGGACTGAAATTACTGAAAAGAACTATCCAGATCAATTAGCAGCATTAAAAGAAAAAGTTGGCGATTTTAAATAATTAAATAATGAACCCTGTAGTAGACACTTTAGAAGGAGCTCTGCAGGGTACTTTCTTTTTTAAATCTCCTTAAAAATTTTAGAGTGATTTCAAGAGTTAAACATATCTTCATTTACGAAGTTTTATTATTTACTTTCGGTTGGGAAATGTTTCACTTGCTCTACTGCCTCTAATAATTTTTTCGTCACGATTTCGGACTCATCAATATGGCTTATTAGAACACGATTTGTTTCATCGAATAAGGCAGTTGTCGTCTTAAATTTATGCATAACATCTTCGTTTGATAGTTTTTGATCTTTAATGGAGCCTAGCAGCTCATTAATCCCAGTTTGAACATTGGTCATAATTTGTAGTAATTGATCAATTTTTACTGAGGTTTTAGTGCTTTTATCAATTCCTTCCGTTACTAGCTGCATATTATTTTTATTATCCTCGTAAGCAAGTCCAATTTGCTCCTCAATTTTCTTTGTTAAATTTGCAATATCCTCTGTGCTAGTTTTCGTGCTTTCAGCTAATTTGCGAACTTCCTCAGCAACAACTGAAAAGCCTTTACCATGCTCTCCTGCTCTTGCTGCCTCAATAGATGCATTCAGAGCTAGTAAATTTGTTTGATTTGAAATTTCCCCAATAACATTTACAATTTCTGCAATTTGTTTTGATCGCTCACTTAAATTAGTCATGCTTAAAGATGTTTTTTGAGATTGCTCTCCTAATGCATCAATAAGCTGTTCTACTTCATGGACAGCCTGCTTACTTTCTACTGATAATGTCATCATTTGGTTGGAGGAGGAAATTAACAAATTACCCTTATCTAGCGCGTTTTCAGAAATTTTATTTGATTGAATTGTGCTAACCTCAACTTTATTAAACTCTCCAACAATATCAGTAACCATTTCTCCTAAAATGGTATGCTGATTATTTACCTTATTATGTTGTTCAATGGTTTCAATGATATCTTTATGTAATAGATTTAAAAATAGTTGAAATTCATTATCTTTTTTATCCAGCGTCGCATTCAATTCATCAATTTTCTTTTTAAATTGCTCAACATCCTCTACTTTTGATCGAAATATCGTGAACATCGTCCTATCACCCCATGCAAAATTTCCTATCTCCTTGATTTTATCCATTTTCTTATGATTAATCAATGATGTACCAGTATTTTACACACAAAAAAATCCCCTTAAACACAAAATTGCATTTAAGGAGATTCCCTATTTTAATATGCTAAACCGAATAAAGCTTTAATATGAGTTAAATAACGAATGTTAGAAGCTTCTTTCATTAATGTTGCTGGAAGGCCTTTAAGTTCTGTATTGCTAGCACCAATCGTAGCAACAGCATCTTTACGACCTAAGCTTGCAAGTGTACCAGAGTTTACAGCTGAGAATGATTTCATTTCTTGGTTTTTGTATTGTGCGAATACGTTGTAGCCAGCGCATTCACCCATTTGCCATGCAACTTGAGCAGTTGGAGCATACAGTGGACGACCACCATCAGCTGGTAATGCAACAGATGCATCCCCAATAACAAATACATCTTCGTGAGATGTAGATTGTAAGAATTCATTGATTGTTGCTTTACCGCGATCTGCTGCAAGACCTGATTCTCCTACGATTGGAAGTGGTGCTACCCCACCAGTCCAAACAAGCGTGTTTGCAACGATTGGTTCACGGTCTTTAAGAGAAATAACATTACCATCTACACCTGTTACAGGCGTACCCGTAATAAATTCTACTCCGCGTTTTGTTAAGCTTTCAGTAGCGCGTTGGATAAGTGTATCTGGAAGTACTGGTAAGATTTTTGGACCAGCTTCAACAAGTTTAATTTTAAGATCAGCAAAGTTAACACCGTGTTTTGCAGCGATTTTCGGGAAGTTGTCCACGATTTCACCAACAAGCTCAACACCTGTTAAACCACCTCCACCGATAACGATTGTTGCATCTGCTTCATCTTTAGATTGTGCATATGCTTTAATGCGGTCTTCAATATGTCTGTTAATTTTATTGGCATCATTTACTGATTTAAGGACCATTGAATTTTCTTCTAATCCAGGGATACCGAAGAATCCAGTTTGGCTACCTAAAGATACCACAAGTGTATCGTAAGTTAATGTATAACCCGTATCTAGGTCTACTTTTTTAGTGTCTACATTGAATTTTGTTACTTTCGCAATTTGTAGATCAATGTCTAACCCTTTAAAGATTTTTTTCAGTGGTAATGCAACAGCACCTTCAGCAATTGTACCACCAGCTAAACGGTGAAGTTCAGTGATAATTTGGTGTGTTGGGAATTGGTTTACTACAGTAATTTTAGCTTCATCAGCTGATAGATACTTACGTGCTGTTAATGCAGTTAGAACGCCAGCGTAACCAGCACCTAAGATGACGATTTCTTTTGACATGATTAATTAATCCTCCGTCCTTACGAATTGAATTTACCTTGAGTCTTATTTAGCTTTGCGTTCTGCGCTTACTTGTAAGAAAGCATTAACAAAACGGAAAACATTTTGAACTTGAGGGTCTTTTAACATTTTCACAAGACCGAATAAACCAATTACTTCATGGCTTTCAGATGCACGGTCTTTTGCTTCAATTGCAGTTGCTGCAAGGTTTTTTGCAGAGCCTACTACAGGACCAGCCATTTCTGTTACTGCTCCAACTGTATCGTTTTTAAGCACTTCGTCTGTTGCAACAGCTTGAGCAAACTCGTATGATTTCGTTAATAATGTCATCATTTCAGTTAACTTTGGTAATTGCTCAACTAAAGTTGTAAGAGATTCTTGAACTTCAGGCTTTAATAATTGATCTAGGACATCTAATTGTTCTTTACTCACAGTTACTTGCTCAGCCTGTGTTTGGTTATTCGTTTCTGACATGTTGAACTCTCCTTTGCCATCACTAATACTATTTTTTATTACTTACATGTAAAAAAGACCATTAAGGTAAAACTTAACAGTCGTTACAGCATATATCTTCCACATTCACCAGTCACAAGGGCTGGATAGCAATTCGTATGACTTGTTATTACAGTGTTAACTTCAATCCGCAAAAAGCGCATCATAATTCCATCCTTATCTTATCTTGGTGACATTACAACCTTCATTATAAGACTGTTTGTCCATTATTTCAATGAGCTAAATCACAATTTCGACAATCTTTTCAAAATTCATTGTTTTAGTCAACTATTAACTGTTTGACTATAATAAATTTTCCAAAGCAGCAAAATTAAGAATCGTCGTTTTTTGTCGTTCATCCTTTTGCCCCCCTCTTTTTGGAAGCAAATAAACAGCGACTTGATGTTCCTTATTAAGGTCGTCATTCGCCTATTGGAGTCTTGCTCTGCGTGAAAGCGAAGCGTTAGCGACAAAGCGACAGTCTGGAACGGAAATCTCCTTCATTTTGACTTTTGATTATTTAGGCCATTACCAGATAATACCTTTTGAAAGGAGTTTAAAGGGGCTTATTCATTGTTATGAACAGATTGCCAAAAGAAAGTGGTCACTTCTTTGGCTGTTTCTTGTACTGTGTTAAACAACCGCTTTCCTTCCCCGTCTTTGAAATATCCAATGGACATCATCGCCATAAACGTATGTGCAAAGAAGGTAGCATTTCCTTTACGTATTGTCCCCTTCTCCATCTCTAGCTGCATGGCTTGTTCAATTGTTTGATATATTTTATTTTCCGAGATATGTACTTCCTTTAATTGAGATTCTGATAAATTAATGGATGCCTCTCTCATAAAGTTTTTCATATCAATATCTACAGTAGCAGATAAGTGAACTTCAACAAGTTGTTCTAGTCGTTCTTTAAAGGGGCTTGGCTGCTCTAAAATATGTAGAATAGCTAGTCTAATCCTATCCATCATTGCAATTAATGCAGATGTATATAGATCGCCTTTAGTTGGGAAGTAATAATAGACTGTTGCCTTTGTCACGTTACAAGCTTTTGCTACATCATCCATCGAAATATTTTTGTAGCCCTCTTTTATAAAAAGTCTTGTGGCCGTTTCAAGGACAATATCTTTTGTTGGTTTTGCATTTTCATTATGGCGAGGTCTTCCGAGAACACGCGGCGATTGTTTCATCATATCGCCTCCTTTTAAAGCATTATTTTTAAACATAGTATAACATATTAGTATTTCGTAATTGATTAATTAACCTACTAGTATATATAATTAATAATACTCATATGGAATGGAGGTCTTCTCGTGAAAAAACATCCACTCGAGCAATGGGGCTCGATGGTAGCAAGTAAAAAGGGACGCATTTTAACTCTTGTCTTTTGGGTTTTACTTGTTACTGCACTATCCTTTGCTTGGCCACAAATCAATAGCATTGAAAGTGAATCAGGTAAAAATCTACCTAGTACAGAAATGTCAGAACAAGCCGCTACTATTATTGCAGAACAATTTCCTAATGAAGCAGGCACACCTTTATTACTTGTTTGGCACCGAGAAAATGGTCTAACTACTGATGATTTTGGTGTTATCCAAAAGATTTATGGAGAGCTAACAGATAAACCTTTAGCTCATCAAACACTGATTCCACCTTATGATCAAATGCCTACACAAGCCATTGCTGCATCCGCATCTGAAAACAGTACAACCATTGTTACTCCTGTTTTCTTTGAAAAAGGGCTAGCAACTGATGTTTTACAAGAGAGTTTAAATGCATTAACGAAAACAATGGATGAATATAATGTCCAAACGAAAAAGGACTTGGCCAGTGATGCACTTCATGTCCGTTATTCTGGACCAGTTGGCATTGCAACAGATGCAGTCAGCCTTTTCTCAAAAGCTGATACAAAATTATTAATGGCAACTGTACTCCTTGTTTTAGTGCTATTAATTATTATCTATCGTTCACCACTATTAGCTGTCATCCCTTTAATCGTTGTGGGTCTTGCTTATGGTATTATCAGTCCAACGCTTGGCTTCTTTGCTGATAAAGGATGGATTGCTAAGGATTCACAGGCTGTTTCTATTATGACCGTATTACTCTTTGGTGCAGGTACAGACTATTGTCTATTTTTAATCTCAAAGTACCGAGAAATTCTTTTTGAGGTTGAGGATAAAACAACCGCTATGAAGCTTGCTGTAAGAGAATCTGGCGGCGCAATCTTGATGAGTGCCTTAACTGTTGTGATTGGTCTAGCTACTCTTAGTCTTGCCCATTACGGTGCATTTCAACGCTTTGCAGTTCCATTTAGCTTTGGTGTATTTGTAATGGGAATTGCGGCACTTGTTGTCCTTCCAGCAATTCTTGTCTTAATCGGCCGTGTAGCCTTTTTCCCATTCGTACCAAGAACAGAGGGCATGGCTCAAAGGAAAGGTAAAAAACAAAACAAGCCTTCCCATAAAACAAGTCATAAAATCGGGCATTTCGTGACACATAAACCATGGATTGTGATTGTAGCAACTTTATTATTGTTAGGTGGTTTAACCGTATTTGTGCCACGCATTCAATATACATTTGATTTATTATCTTCCTTCCCAGAGGATATGCCGTCACGTGAAGGCTTTACTTTAATAGAAGAAAATTTCTCCCCTGGTGAATTAGCACCTATACAGCTCGTCATTGACACTAAGGGAAACGATATTAACTTACAACAGCAATTAGCATCTATCTCTTATATTGATAGTGTTACAGATGTTCAAATTGGAGAAAAGAATAATCATATACAATTGTATGAACTAACCTTAAATATTAACCCTTATGCTAAGGAGGCATTAGCACATATTCCAGAGCTGAAAGCAGAAGTTGGAAAAATGCTTGAAACTGAAGGCATTAAGGAGGCAGATCAGCATCTATGGATTGGCGGCGAGACAGCTAGTCAATATAATACGCAGCAAATTACTGTAAGGGATGAAACAGTTATTATGCCAACGATGATTGCCTTGATTGCTCTATTATTATTTATCTATCTTCGTTCCCTTACAGCCACAGTTTATTTATTAGCCACTGTTATTATTTCCTATTTCGGTGCACTTGGGGCTGGCTGGCTTATTTTACATCATGTTATGGGAGCTGAAGCCATTTCAGGAGCTATTCCACTATATGCCTTTGTCTTTTTAGTAGCACTTGGAGAAGATTATAATATCTTTATGATTTCAGAGATATGGAAAAAACGTAAGACTTCAGATCATTTAACTGCAGTAGAAGAAGGTGTTGTTAGAACAGGCAGTGTCATTACATCTGCTGGGCTAATCTTGGCTGGAACATTTGCAGTACTTGCGACATTACCAATTCAAGTATTAGTGCAGTTTGGTGTCGTTACAGCTATTGGCGTACTTCTAGATACATTCATTGTGCGTCCTTTACTAGTTCCAGCGATCACTACCATTTTGGGTAAATATGCTTTTTGGCCAGGGGCATTATTTAAAAAAGATATTTAATATCATCATACAAAGCAAGAACCCGTTTTGTATTCACTATTGTGTCTACAAAAACGGGTTTATTTTTATTCCTACTACAAAGAAAAAACCTGCCAGTTGAGAGTTGCTTCTGGCAGGTTATAAATTATTTAGTTGGTTTTTTCAAATCCATATGTGCAGCTACACTTTCAATTTTCACACGTTTTAAGAAGAATGCAAGTACAAAGGCAATTACTGTAACGCAAGCTGCTATAAAGAATGAGTGTGTAATTCCATCCAATAAGGCAGTTTGCATAATTTGGTCCTGCATTTGCTGCATTTGTTCAGGTGTTGGAGCAGCTCCTGATTGCGCTGCATTCGCTTTAGCTTCTGCAATTAAATCCTGGGCTGTAGCTTTTTTACGGTTATTCATAAATGTAACCATTACAGCACTACCAATTGCTCCTGCCACTTGCTGTACAGTATTATTAATGGCTGTACCATGCGGGTTCATCATTTGTGGTAATTGATTTAAACCATTTGTCATAATTGGCATCATAACCATTGACATACCGAACATACGAATTGTGTACATAGACACGATAAATGTATAGCTTGAATCTAATTCTAATTTTGTTAACCCGAATGTTGCAGCTGTTGTAATAGCTAACCCGATAATTGCTAGAATACGCGGCCCAAATTTATCAAAAAGTTTCCCTGTAATCGGCGACATAATCCCCATTACAAGTGCTCCTGGAAGCATCATTAGGCCTGCTTTAAATGGATCAATTCCACGAATGGATTGTACATAAGCAGGAGTTAAAATCATACCAGAGAACATAGCCATTGACACGATAATTGAGATAGCTGAACCCAATGCAAACATTGGATATTTATAAATACGTAAATTTAGCAAAGGTTGATCCATGCGTAGCTGTTTAAAGATAAATATCAGTAAAGCAATAGATCCAATTGAAATTGGGCCATATACCCAAGGACTTGACCAGCCCTTATCCCCTGCAGTACTGAAACCATATAGAATACCACCGAATGCGATTGTTGATAATAGGACTGAAAGTAGATCTAAATGAACCTTACGTGTCTCCATCACGTTCTCTAATTTCCAAATACCAAACAACAAACTAATAACAGCAAACGGAATAATCATTTGGAATAGCATGCGCCAATCATGGTGCTCAACAATATATCCTGATAATGTAGGACCTATTGCTGGGGCAGAAATCATTACTAGACCGAAGATTCCCATTGCTGCACCGCGTTTTTCTTTCGGGAAACTAATCAGCATTACATTCATTAAAAGCGGGGACATACTTGAAGCACCAGCTGCTTGCACCATACGACCTGCTAATAATACTTCGAAGTTAGGTGCAAAGCCGGCCATAATTGTACCAATTGTAAAGACTGACATCGCTGCAATAAACAAATGTCTATTTTTAAAGCGTGTAACGAAGAACGCTGAAGCTGGCACTAGAATACCACTTACTAGCATATAACCTGTTGCAAGCCATTGTACCTTTGAATATGTTATACCAAAATCTTTCATGATTGTTGGTAAAGCAACATTTAACAATGTGTTATTTAGAAAAGCAACAAATGCCCCCACAAATAAAATCGAAATCATTCCATACGGGGGCTTTTTCATTGTTTGCTCACTTTCCATATAAATCCCTCAATTCTTTCTTGTTTTTCGATAAAACTTATTTTATACTCGCAGTCTACTTTTTTCAAGAATTAAGTCTATAAAAATTTTAAACGTTGATAAATAAGCATTTTAGCTATAGAATAAGAGTATAATATTGATAAAAAGGTGAGGTTATGAATAAAAGAAAAAGGCAAATTATTTCTGCTGCAAGAGACTTATTTATTGAAAAAGGATTCGTTGATACATCCATTAACGACATCATTGGTGCAGCTAAAATTTCAAAGGGAACATTTTATAATCATTTTTCTTCTAAAAATGAATGCCTAATCGCCATATTAGATGAGGGGCGTGAGGAAGCTAGTAATCGTCGTCACGAGCTTCTATACGGCAAAGATCCTACCGACCTGGAAGTCTTAACTCAGCAAGTAGCAGTACTTATGTATGTCAATCGTGAGCATAATTTAATCCAAATTTTTGAGTCTATATTCCATTCTCGGGATAATGAACTTAAAAAAATCATTATAAACTATCACTTACAAGAGCTGGAGTGGCTTGCAAATCGACTTGTTCAAGTATTTGGAGAAGAAATTAGTCCAATTAGCTATGAATGTGCCGTGCAAACACTTGGTATGATTAATCTGACATTGCGAGCTGTTTTAATTGCTGATTATAAATATATAAATCGCGAAGCAATTGTACGTGTAGCATTACGCAATATTAGCGTAATTATACCTGCTATGCTTGAATCAAAAGAAATCATTGTCAGTATTGAAATGATTAACACCATCCAAAATGTTGTGAATTATAAAGCAGTTAATAAAGACACAGTTATTGAGCAATTAAGAGGCTTTAAAAAGGGTTTATCTAAGAATGAAACAGTGGAAGGCCTAGAATACGTGGAATTTTTATTAGAGGAACTACAGCGTGAAAAACCAAAGCTTTTTATCATTGAATCACTTCTTACACCTTTCCGTAAGGCTTTCGTTGGAACGGAGCACGTAGCAGAAGCACGGGATATTGCCAATAGCCTTTGGCGATACGTAAAAGTTGAACAGCCATCTGAGAGATGCAAAAAATAAAGCAAAGGGTAGTACAAAGTGATTCATCACCTGTACTACCCTTCTTTATAATGATTGACATTGAAATGTTAAAACAAAAACTGTGCCATCCGAGTCTGTTCGAACGCTGATCGATCCATTATGCAGATCAATTAATTGTTTCGTAATAGCTAGTCCCAATCCTGTACCAGTAGTATCATCCGTAGTATTAGTACCTCTATAATATCGTTCAAATAAATTATCTAACTCTTCCTGTGGTATGCCAGGTCCTTGATCAGTGATTGTCATTACTACAGATTTATTGATTTGCTGTGCATCTACCATTACTTTGGTGCCTTTAGGTGTATATTTTTTCGCATTGGTAATCAAATTATCTAAAATTCGTTTTAACAAAAGCTCATCAGCTTCCAACATAACATCTCCATATACATTTACAGATACTTGCTCATCCACGAACTTTGGTAGCCACGAAGCAAGTGGTATCAATACTTTTTCAAGTTGAATGGCTTTATTTTTTAATTGATACGTATAGGTTAAATCCTGAATAAGTGCATCCATATACGTTGCTTTTTCCTGCATTGTACTTGCAAAAATACGCATTTCCTCCATTGACCAATTATAGTCTTCTGAAGCAAGCATAGTGGAGTAACCATAAATTGAGCTAAGAGGTGTTTTTAAATCATGTGATAGCCCTGTAATCCACTCTTCGCGTAATTGCTCTGCTTGTTTAATTTGCCGTTCATTAAAAGAAAGTCGTTCTGATAAATGGTTGAGAGATTCATCCACAGGTTGAAATAATTTAAATTTCTTTTTTAGCTTCCCTGTCTTCTGATGATGAATATTCTTGTCACTTACCTCACTATAATCAAACTGAGTAAGTCGGTCGATTCGAGATAATACATAAACAAGTGGTCGTACAAATTGACGAGAAATGCTTATAGATAAAAATATTACACCAATTAACAAGATAATGTGCCCTCCAAAAAAGGTGGAGATAAATAACAGCATTGCTTTATTAAATGGCTCCTCAAATGGCTTATACGATGGATTTGGCATGCGCACAACCAGTGTTGAACCATTTTCTAAAGCTGCACTCTGTATTAACTCTTCATGCTCAAAAATATCGTATTTTTCTTCTAGCAACTGTGGCTTATGGAGTTTTTTATAACGCTCTCCAATGACTTCTACACGGTCCCATTGCTCATTATAGATTTCAATAGATGCCTTTTTATCCTGAATACGTTGAAGTAGCTCTGACGGTATCTCTCCCTTTTCTTCCCAACTTTGAAGTGAATCCTCAATAATTGACTGAACAGGTGATATTGGCAGAAATAATAAATAATAGCCAGGAATCTCCCATGTATGCATACCTAGTCTCTTAAGATTCAATACCTCACTATCCGTCATTCCACATAGCTCACATATGTCTCCTGTGTAATCAACAATGTTCATGGATTGATCAAATAAGTATAATTGTCCTGCATTCTCATTCGCTCTCTTCACTAAATAATCAGCAATTTTAATAGAGGCTCCCTTTTCTACAACAGCATCATCTTTAATTTCGTAGGAGGTCATTACATGAATATTATCGCCCACTCGTTTATTGATAAAGATCCCGAAGGACACCAAACTAATGACAAAGCCTGAGATAATTAACAAATAAAAAACAATGAAATAAGATACAAAACGAAGTGTTAATTTTCTGGCTGGCTTCATGAAAGAGCATCTCCGACAAGTTTATAACCAATGCCTCTTACAGTTATAATGCAAGTTGGTTTACCTGGATTCTTTTCTATTTTTTCTCGCAGTTTTCGAATATGCACCATTACAGTATTATCATCAAATAAGCAATCGCCCCATACACGCTCATAAATTTGCTCCTTTGATAATACCTGCCCAGTATTTTCACATAAATATTTTAATAAATGAAATAAACGCCCACTAATAATTTCCTTTGTCCCATCTACGATTATCTCTGCTGCATCGATATTAAATGTAAATCGACTACATACAAAAAGATGGTTTTGTGATACATCCTTCTTTTTAAGATAGCGTCCAAGCTGTACCTTCACCCTCGCTACCAGCTCAAGTGGATTAAATGGTTTTGTAATATAATCATCTGCTCCATTCATAAACCCCCGAAGCTTATCAGCATCACTACCCTTGGCAGTTAAAAAGAATACAGGCGCATCGCTACGCTCACGAATTAGATTCGCCATTTCTATCCCATTTCCATCTGGTAGCATTATATCTAATAAATAAAAATCAAAGGCTTTCATCTCTAAGTTCTTTTTCGCTTCTTCTACAGTGCTACATAATGTAATGTTTGAAAATCCATCTTTCCCCAATATAATTTCAATCATTTCCGCAATAGCACGTTCATCCTCTAACACTAAAATTGATGCATCTTGCATTCTACCACCTACTTTTAAGATTACTTTAAGGCTGTCATTATTTAGCCATAAGCTTTACTAAGTACACTATGTATAAGATAACCAATTAAGGAGATAAAACGCAATGACAACAAACCGTGTAACCTTCATTGATACAATGCGTGGCTTTAGTTTATTTGGCATCTTAATGGCGAATTTACTGATTTTCCAATTTGGCATGTATGGTAAAGATGAGCTTCAACATCTTTCAACCATCGATAATGGTGCTTTATATTTCGTTAAAATCTTCATCGAAGGATCATTCATGCCTATTTTTACAATTTTATTTGGCTTCTCTCTTATTAAAATGATTGAATCCATTCGTAAAAGAAAAAATAAAAGTCGCTGGTCCATTTTACGTCGTGCCACTGGGCTTATTGCACTTGGCTGGCTTCATTCAACACTGTTATGGGAGGGAGATATACTTCTATCCTATGGCTGCATGACTCTATTTTTACTCCCTTTTATTAACCGTAAGCCAAAAACACTTTTTATTTGGGCTGGGATTCTTTTTGTACTGACAACCGCTTTAACATTCGGTCACATGGATCCAACTAAAAAGGAACAAAAAGAATTAGAGACTTACATCGAGCAAGCTGATAATTTGTATGCAAATGGAAGTTATTTAGATATTTATGATTTTCGAGCAAATACTTTACCTCCTGGAATGGATGATCCTTCCTATATTTTCATCATCCTTATATTTGCACCTATCTTCTACGCTCCTTTGTTCCTACTTGGTATGGGATTCGCTAAAAAGCAAGCATTTGTGAATATGGAGGACGAGAAAAAATGGTATAAACTAGGTGCATTACTTGTTCCGATTGGGCTAGCTTGTAAAAGTTTTAGTTTTATAGAAAATAATTTTTCGAATCTTTTAGTAATGGGAGGCTCACAGCTTTTAGCAATTGGCTATGTCTGCCTAGCAGCACTATTATTTAAATCACGTCCTGTTCAATTGCTCTCCCCTGCCTTTGAAAGTGTTGGTAAATTATCACTTACTAATTATCTAATGCAAACCATTATTTGTACAACAATCTTTTACGGATATGGCCTAGGATTATATAGCAAGCTGGGAGTTCTTGGCGGCATTGTATTCGGTATTATAGTTTATAGCTTGCAATGCGCGTTTAGCATTGCCTATTTAAAGAAATTTAAGCGCGGACCATTCGAAGCTGTACTACGAGCATGGACAAATTGGTCATGGAATGGACAGATTAAAAAGAAAGGACAGATAACACATGAATAGTGACACCAAAGAGGACTTTACAGACACATGGTGGTTTTTAGGCATCTGTGCTGCTGTAGCTGTAGTCCTAACACTATTTGCATTTTAACTTTTTAACGACTGTAAAGCATAAAGGAATTCGTTTTCTATTGCCTCCTACTGTATACTATTACTACTATACAGATTAGGGGGCATTTTATTGTTACAACGACTCATTATCACTGGCTATAAGCCTCATGAACTCGGAATTTTCAATGACAAGCATCCAGGTATAGCCATTATCAAAAAAGCGCTTGAAACCCATCTACGTATACTAATGGATGAAGGCTTAGAGTGGATTATCATTAGTGGACAGCCCGGTGTAGAAACTTGGGGAGCTGAAATTGTCTTGCTATTAAAAAAAGAATTCCCTCATTTAAAATATGCAGTTATTACTCCCTTCCTTGAGCAGGAGAAAAATTGGCAGGACCATAAAAAGGAAAAATATCAAGCCTTATTAGCTCAAGCAGATTTTGTGACGAGTGTTACGAAAAAGCCATATGAGGCTCCCTGGCAATTTATCGAGAAGGATAAATTTATCATTCAAAACACAGATGGTCTGCTACTTATTTATGATGAAGAAAACGAGGGCTCCCCAAAATATATGAAGCGTCTAGCAGAAAAATATATGGACACTCACGACTACACACTTTTAACAATTAATGCCTACGACTTACAAGTAATAGCTGAGGAAATAGCGCAACAAGATTGGTAGAAAAATATTGATATAATTTTCTGACAATTATATACTTAATTATAAGGTTAACTCATTAAAATAACCATCTTTGAATTTCATCTAGTCATGTTGCTAATATCCTAAAAGGAGCTGTTGACATTTGAATAAAAAAATCGAAATGATTCTTGAGCCTTCCCCAGTCAATGTTTCTCATGATACGTACCGCAGAGAATGCAAATATACGCGTGGAATTCATATTGAAGAGCAAGAATTTAAAGCTATTTTGGATACAATGTGCCACGATTCACGCTTGTATTTTGATTTTCATAATCCACGTAAGGAAATTATAAAGGGAACATATTTAAATGGTCACTCCGGGTTAGCACGCAATATATACGATTACTATAAAACCAATTATGCCATTGAACTTAGCGAACTAATTAATGGTAAGGATTTTTATGTCAAAATAATTTAAATGCCCAATTATTAAAAACAATGGCTATTCAAAAGCAGTTAAAAAGGAGCTACTCTCAATAGAGAATAGCTCCTTCTTAATTTTTTATAGGTCTGATACTTGGGCACCTAATTCTTTATTATTGTACATGTCTGTGTCCAATTCTTTGGTTACACGTGCAGTTGTTACACCCGCTGTCATAGAACCACTTACATTTAGCGCAGTACGACCCATGTCGATTAATGGCTCAACAGAGATTAAAATACCTGCAAGCGCAACTGGTAAATCAAGTGCTGATAAGACTAGAATTGCTGCAAATGTTGCACCTCCACCAACACCAGCTACACCAAATGAACTAATTGCCACTACTGCAATCACAGTAATGATGAACACTGGATCAAGTGGATTAATGCCAACAGTAGGCGCAATCATGATGGCTAGCATCGCAGGATAGACACCAGCACAGCCATTTTGACCAATCGATAAACCAAATGAACCTGAGAAGTTCGCAATTCCCTCTGGTACACCTAGACGGCCAGTTTGCGTTTTAATGTTCATTGGCAAAGTACCAGCACTTGAACGCGATGTAAAGGCAAATAATAGTGTTTCCGCAGATTTTTTTAAATACGTAAAGGGATTTAAACCACTTAATGTTAAGATTAATAAGTGTACTATTAACACAATAAATAGTGCTGCATAGGATGCAATGACAAATTTACCCAAATTATAAATTGCCCCAAAATCAGATGTTGCTACTGTACGTGCCATAATGGCAAGGATACCGTATGGTGTTAAACGTAAAACGATTGTTACAACACCCATTACTAATGCATAGATGGCATCTAGACCCTTCTTAATCGTTGCACCCATCGCTTCATCCTTACGTGCTACACGTAAATAGGCAAAGCCTAAGAAAGCTGAAAAAATTACGACGGCAATCGTAGATGTTGAACGAGCTCCTGTTAAATCAAGGAATGGGTTTGCTGGGAACAGCTCAATAATTTGCGTTGGTAAATCTGGTGCAGCTAATCCGGAAGTTTTTTCTTCGATATATGCGCCACGCTCAGTTTCAGCATCACCTTGCATAATTTGTGATGCATCTAAATCAAATACAGTTGCTGATAAAATACCTACTGCTGCTGATACAGCCGTCGTACCAATTAAAATGGCTAAAATGAGTGCAGCCATTTTACCAAAATTTTTACCCACCTTCATTTTTGTAAAGGCGATTAAAATTGAAATAAATACTAATGGCATAGCAACCATTTGTAGTAATTTCACATAACCCGTACCGATAATATTGTACCAAGAAGTCGTTTTAGCCAATATCTCAGAATCGATACCATAAATTAAGTGAAGTCCAAGACCAAGTGCAATTCCTAGACCTAAACCTGTAAAAACACGATTTGAAAACTTAACGTGTTTTTTGTTCATAAAATATAAAATTCCAACGAACACGAGCAAAACGGCTACGTTAAGAATTATTTGTAATGTAGACAATGGAAATCCTCCTAAGATGCTTAATTATGATGTAAATCGAATTATATACCCATAATCCCTATAATTCAAGTATGTTTTATTCAGATTAATAATTTCCTAAAATGAAAGCGATTCCTTGTCTTTGATTATGCCCCAAACACGAAATATAATAAATTTAGTTTAACGTTAAATCTTTTTGCTTTGGGAAAAAGTTCTTTATATAGAGAATACAAGATAAAGTAGTGGTTATGACTGGTAGTGGAGTAATAATAGGAAAGAAATATAAAATGTAATACATTCAAATTGAATTGAACAGAATAAATGTCGTTTTTACAGAAAGTCCTTCATGCCTAATTCTTTATAGTTACGAACCCAGCTTCGCACGGACAGAGGATATTTTTGAGTAAGTAAGTGGTATCCTAGATTAACCTCAAGATACTCTTTTATCATCTTTAATTTCTTCGCTATATTTTGCCATACAAAAACACTCCAAAAGTTAGTTTGTTAGCTCTAACTTTTGGGTGCGGACCAATTAATGAATGAGGTAGGTTTCTTTTTTGTATTCATTAATTAAATAACAGCTTCCAGAAATCTTTTTGCATTGTTTTTTTACACGTGTCACAGCATCTGACAATTGCTCGACAGAGGTGAATTGTTGATTTTGATTGGTAATCACCGCGATTGATAGAGATGTACATCTAAAGGGCTCTAGCTTCCCCATTCTATTATGAAACTGTAATGTAGCTAAATCCTCTGGGTTATAGAAGTTTAAAATTTTAGCATCAAACTCATTTATAATTTTTTCGCAAATAGGAAGAGTATCAAAATGAGGGAGAATTGCGACAAAATCATCTCCTCCAATATGCCCTAAAAAATCTTCTACACCAACGATATTTCTTTTCAAAATATCTGTTAAATATAGTAGAATTTTATCTCCTTTATTAAAACCGTACGTGTCATTATAGGTTTTAAAATGGTCTAAATCGAAATAGATTAAGCTATATTGTGGTAATAACAACGCTTCTTCTAGTTTTTCATCAATTAATTTATTACCTGGAAGGCTACTTAATGGATTTAAGAAGCTTGCAATAGCTACTTGGGTATCTACAAGCTTTAGTAATAGTTCGCGAATGCTAACTACCCCAACATATATACCATTTCGTGTAACTATAACATCATCATATAAATCTTCTGGAGGTCTACTCATTGCGACTGTGCTAACTTCAGTAATAGGTGCATGATGTTCTACCATTAAAGGATTGTCCTTAATAACAAGTTGGTTTTGACGTCCCATAAATAAATTATAGCCATAACGTGTACCAATTTTTTGATAGAAATGTGTGCGTGTAATATGCCCAATTGGTCTCTCATCTCTGACAACAACAACACTTCGCAACGATAGATTACTTGTAAACAGTAAATCCACCTCTCTGTTTTTCACAAATTCATCAATACAAGGAACAGTTTCAATGACTTCCCCTATCTTCATGGTCACCCATCCTTATTTCCCCCAAATGTATTTCCTTTGCGGGCTTTCCTATCGCATATCCTTGGGCATAATGAATACCTATTTTATGCAAATATTCAAGCTCCTCTTGCCGCTCTATACCCTCTGCAATAATTTTTGTTTCTACCTGCTCTGCATATCCCATCAACAATGTCACAAGCTGCTGCTGTTCACTATTTTGATCGATAAATTGAATTAATGAGCGGTCTAGCTTAATAAATTCGGGCTTTAAATAAATAAGTGTTTTTAGGCTGTTATAGCCTGAACCCATATCATCCACTGCAATTCTATAGCCCTGTGATCGATAATGTGATAACACACGTTCAAACTCTACAAAATCTACCACTGCACTACGCTCTGTAAGCTCAAATACAACCTGCTGCGGTTTAATTCCCAACTCCTTTAACAATTGCAAGGTTTCACCACTATGATATTTCTTATCTAGTAGTACATTCGGGTGTATATTTAGAAAAACTAAAAAATCTCTATTTATCAAATCTTCGGGTAATCTCTCTTTAAAACGTTGCAATGAAAGGTTACGACAAAAGCATTCAAATAAAAAAACACAGTCAGTCTGTCCAACGAATTCATAAAACTGATCGACATTTGAAAACAGTTGAGAAGGCTCTGGACGATTTAGCGCTTCAAACCCCAATGTCTGCATAGTCTGAATATCAACAATTGGTTGAAAATAAGTATGTAAAGCATTTTCTTGAATAATTTGCTTTAATGCCTTTAAACGTTTTATAAACAATGTATTGTTTTGATGCTGCTCGTATAGATGCTTCAAATAAGAAAATACATTACTAGTTTTTATGCTTTGTCTCACAACAGACTCCATTCTTGCACCTCTTAAATTGGTTATTATGATCTATTGTACCCCTTTATTGTAAATGTACTGTGAACAGGATGTAAAAAGAGGTAGCCCAAGCACTAGATTTCTATCAAACAAACTCATTGCTCTCTTAAAAGTAAGCTTTTTTAATTATTTTTAACCATAGTACATTTTTCGCAATATACAAACTATTCAAATATAATTTTGATATATTTCATAATTAGTGTATGCTTGTAATAATAGTATTTTATTAACTTTTATAAAAATTTGTTCTTAGTAGGGAAACCTATTTAGATAAAAACTTTTTTCCAAGGGAGGATCCTGTTAATGAGCTTGTCTATTCAACAAATATTGGAGAACAAAGGAATTACACCAAAATCTGAACACCTTGAACAATTAAAAATACGGTGGGAAGGCATGCAGTCGCTTCGAGGTAATTTAGAGGGAATCGCTATCGATGACGCTGATATTGCTATCCGTAATCTCCCTGGAGGTGATCATATTGACAACTGATTTACATTTAAAGTCTGTTGAAGAGCTGGCACCTTTACTGGAGGCTAAAAAACTTTCTCCCGTGGAATTGACGAAATCAATCTTAGATTTTGCAGAAGAAAGTCAGCCAAAGATTAACGCATATATGGCATTTTACCGTGAAGAGGCCTTAGCACAGGCACAAATTGTAGAAAAAGAGATTTTAAACGGACAGTACCGTGGAATGTACCACGGGATTCCAATGGCTTTAAAAGATAATCTGTATTTTAAAGATAAAATTACAACGATGTCTTCCAAGATTCATAAAGATTTCGTATCTGGCTATGACGCGACTGTCGTAGAAAAGCTTCGTGATGCTGGTGTGATTTTTACAGGAAAATTAAGCATGCATGAATATGCTTGGGGGATTACTAATAATAACCCCCATTATGGACCTGTTCGCAACCCTTGGAACTTAGAGAAGATTCCAGGAGGCTCTAGTGGTGGCTCTGGTGCAGCAGTAGCAGCAGGAGCTAGTGTTGCCTCATTAGGTACTGATACTGCTGGCTCTATTCGAATTCCTTCATCAGCCTGTGGAATTGTTGGCTTAAAGCCTACCCATGGACGTGTAAGTAAGTATGGCTGCTACCCGCTTGCCTGGAGCTTAGATCATATTGGACCTATGACTAAGACAGTCAAAGATGCGGCAGGTATGCTAGAAATTATCGCCGGTTTTGACCATAGAGACCCTACTTGTGTAGATGTCAAAACTGAGAATTACAGCCAGCAAATCACAGGCGATGTAAAAGGTTTAGTTATTGGAATCAACGAAGATTATTTCTTTAATCGCGTTGATTCAGATGTAGAAAAGGCTGTGCGAGCAAGTATTCAAAGCTTAGTGGATCAGGGTGCAAAAGTTGAAACTGTTCGTATCCCTTCCCTGCAATATGCTGAATGGGCTGAGCTGGTTACTTCCCTTTCAGAGGCTGCAGCCATCCATCATTCAGATTTACAAAGCAGACCACAGGATTTTGGTGATGATATCCGTCTGTTATTTGAGCTAGGTGAATTACCATCTGCAGTGGATTACTTGCAGGCTCAGCAAGTGCGTCGACAAATTAAACAAGAGTTTTCACAAATATTTAATCAGGTAGATGTATTAATATCACCTACATTGCCTGTAGTGGCTAGTACTATCGGTGATAATTTTGCCACTTTAAATGGTGAAAAGGTTGATTTAATTGACAATATCATTCGTTTTACAGGCCCAAGTAACTTAACAGGATTACCTGCCCTTTCCGTCCCTTGTGGCTTTAAAGACAATTTACCAGTAGGCCTACAAATCATAGGACCTGCCTTTAAAGAAGGTCTTATTCTGAATGTTGGCTATGCAATTGAGCAAACAAATCCACTGAAAAATAGAAAGCCTAATATTTTTGCAAACCTTTAAGCATTAAATATTTTAATAGAAATCTGCTGATTGTAATCGTCAGCAGATTTTTTTCGTTGAAATCTGTGATTCATCAATACTAATAGAATTTTATTGACAATTACTTTTATAATAAGTAGTAGAAGCTCAATCTCAAGAAAGGTTGCTTGATATCCTTATGAACGTGGAGAACTTTTTACAACTACCTATTACAAAAGATTTTACAGTCGTTGCTGGTCGCAATGGATTACATAAATCAGTTCAAAATGTTGAAATTCTAGACTTTGAATTTTCACCTGATATTCAAACTGTGCGTGACACGATTTTTACACCAAATAGTGTTGTGTTAAGCAGCTTATTATTTGCTAAGCAACAGCCGGAATATTTATTGAATGCAGTGAAAAATCTTATTGAGCTCGGGGCAAGTGCTTTAGCTTATAAGCCTGTAATCTATGAAGATTTACCAGAGGAAGTTTTAATGTATGCAGATAAAAACAATTTCCCAATATTACGATTTGGGGGAGATGAATTTTTCGAAAAAATCATTTTAGAGACGATGGCCTATGCAAAAACACAGGATTATTCATTTTTTTTAGAGACGATGATGAGACGTCTTATCGAGGAGGATGTCCCCGATGAACAAATCAAATCCTTCTTACAGCAAATCAATAAACCCTTTGATAAATATGTATTTGTCGCCAATATTCAAGTAAAAGATTATGTTGATAATCAATGGATGCAACCCCTATTTCAATTAGAGCCCCTAATGAAATCTGGAATGATTTGCTCTTATAAACAGAGTCTCTTTATTTTATTTACTCATTCATCTGAGCAGTTTCAATTTGAAAAATTTCTAAATGAATGGTTAGGGATGTATGCCATTTCAACTAAACCATTGACCTTTGGCTATAGCAGTTGTCATGTAGCTCAACAGGAACTAGCCATTGCTGTTCGTGAGGCTTACTACGCACGCATCATGGCTGAAATCGAAGCAATTCCTCATCGTCAGTACCAAACCCTTGCATCAGACTGTTTGTTAATTGAATTACACCGTAAGGACGCTAAATTTGCTATGGACTATGTGAATAGCTATCTTGGCCCCATACTTGAGGAAAAGGCTGATCCAGATTTAATTAAAACCGCCATTACCTATATTAGAAAAAAAGGGAATATCAAAGAAGTGGCGGTTGCTCATTTTTGCCACCCAAACACTATTCGCTATCGAATGGCAAAAATTCGTCAGCTATTAGCACCTATGGAGAATGAGTATGTTTTCTATGAACGTCTGGCAGCAGCCGTTAAATTGTACTTATTACATAGCAAAATGAATGATTAATTAGCAGCTTTGGAATAAGTACAAAGAAACGCCTGAAAATTTAGAATTAAAATCAAAATAATTTTCTCCCTCTCATGCTATTCTAGTAAAGTTAGGAGGAAGAAAGATGAAACAATATATGGCTGACGGTATGCTTTTAGTTACAGCTATCGTTTGGGGTAGCGGATTTGTTATAACAGCTATCGCTTTAGAATATTTAACAGCTTATCAAGTAATGGCAGGGAGATTTATATTAGCTGCCATTATACTAACAACAATATTTGGCTACAGATTAAAAAAAGCTTCAAAATCAGTAATTTGGAAAGGGATTATATTAGGCACCATATTGTACATTGCCTTTGCACTTCAGACTGTTGGTTTACAATATACAACCCCATCTAAAAATGCCTTTTTAACAGCAGTCAATGTTATTGTTGTTCCATTAATCGCATATGCCGTTTACAAACGTCGTATAGATGGCTATGAAATTATTGGTTCAATTATGGCTATTGTCGGAATCGGTTTTTTATCACTACAGGGCTCATTGACAATGAATATAGGAGACGCACTTTCCTTAGCATGTGCTGTTGCATTTGCCTTTGATATTTTCTGTACAAACCTCTTTGTCCAAAAGGAAGATGCCATTGCCCTGACAATTATTCAATTTATCACAGCATCATTATTAGGTATTCTGGTTGTAGCCAGTCAAGGTGACATCCCTACTACACTTGAAAAAGAAGCTATTTATTCCATTATATACTTAGCTATTTTTTCAACTACCCTTGCCTATCTATTTCAAAATGTGGCAAATCAATATACTTCTGCTACAAAGGCTGCAATTATCTTGTCGACAGAATCCTTTTTCGGTATGGTATTGTCAGTCATATTTTTACATGAGGTATTAACAGGTCGCATGGTTGTAGGTGCGATACTAATTTTGCTTGCTATATTAATTGCGGAGGTCAAACCCGCTCATCCAAAAAAAAGAATGATGAAAAGCTCTCGCTGAGAACTTTAAAATAGTTTCAGTCTTACTGAAGCTATTTTTTTATTTTGGCTGACTAGTCATTAAGCTGGTAGTAATGCCGACAACAAATACTGTGATAATGGACAGCATCAGTGTACTAGATGATAAAAGGAACCCTCCTACAACGATAACAATGGAATCAATCATAAATATAAGAATCCCTACATTAATGCCAGTTTTATCGCATATGAACTGCGCAATTAAATCTGTACCGCCAGTGCTTGTCTGAAATCTAAGCATTAAACCTATCCCAAACCCCATAAGAATCCCACCTAATATGGCACTATAGATGGCTTCTATTTGAATTAGATTGCGAACAGGCTTCAATAAATCAATAATAAGTGAAGAGGCAATTAATCCATGTATACTATTGTAAAAATACGCTCTATATTTATACCAAGCTATTATAAAAATCGGAATACTAATGATGATAATCATTAATCCGATTTTTAACTTGTACAAATAGTATAAAATAAGTGCTATTCCTACAACGCCCCCATCTAAAATTTGATAGGGCGTTAAGAATAAATTAATTCCTAACGATACAGCAGTACTTCCTATAAGGATAACCAGGCCTTTCGTAAAAAAATACATACAACCCCCCTCCGGGACTTAGCATGTAAATATAGTATGAAAATTTTAAAATGAACATGTTATCAAATACGTCTTTGTACAAGAATACTCTCAATTTTTTTATCGAGTCCGCTCGATAAAATTCTTAATAATAGGTACACTTAAAAAACTTCATTCTTCTACTTAACAATCGAAACTTATTCCTTTATTCTCAGTATATAGTTGTAAATAAATGAAAAGGGGTATAAATATGGAACATGCACTATTAGAGCGTGTAAAGAATACACGCTTACATTTAAGAAAATCTTTGCTAACTACTATTTTTGAAGAGTTTGATGTACAGAGAATGAAATTAAGCGAAAAGCAACGAAAAGAAAAGTATGATACGATGCTAGAAAGTCCCTTCCGCTTCTTCCGCGGAAGTGCCTACTTATTTTATTTTGATGTGACAAAATCCCCCTCTATCTTCCATACCTCTGATGTTAAACCTGCATGGATACAGGGTGATATGCATATGGACAACTTTGGCGCCTTTCAAAATGAAACAGGCGACATTGTGTTTGATGTTAATGATTTCGATGAAGGCTATGTTGGCTCTTACCTCTATGATATTATTCGCATGAGTGTTAGTATTGCACTATATCTTGAGGAGCAGGGCTTACATCAGGCTGCCCAGGAAACAGCTATTCATCATTTTTTACATAGTTATATTCATCAATTAAAACGATTCCAACGTAAGCAGGACGATCCACTGACACTAACATTCACTAAACATAATACAAAGGGGCCGATTAAACGAGTGCTGAAAAAGCTGGAAAAACGGCAACGTTCACATTTTTTACAGGATATAACATATATTAACGATGCTGGTCAGCGTGTTTTCCAATGGAATGATGAAGTACAGCCCGTCTCTGCTGAGGAATATGCTGCTATTACCACTGTATTACCGAGCTATAAAATTAAAGATATTGCCATCAAATACGGCTCGGGAACAGCATCTATAGGCCTGAAACGTTATTATATTTTAGTTGAGGGTCAAACAGATGCGTTAGGAGTAGATGATTTAGTGCTTGAAATGAAGGAGATTCGCATAGCCATTCCAGCTTACTTTTTGCCATATAATGAGATTTTTTGGGAGAATTATAAGCATCAAGGGGCCCGTGTAGTCAGCACTCAAAAAGCAATGCATCATCTAGAGGACCCACATCTTGATTATGTTACAATGGATGGTCAAGAATACTACATTCGAGAGCGCTCTCCTTATAAGAAAAAGGTAAAGCCGAAAAACTATCGGGATTTAGAGGATTATTTTACAACTGCTGCAACTATGGGCCAAATTGCCGCTAAAATTCATGCTCGTGCCGATGTTGATTACTCACAGGTTTTCACCTACCATAGTGAAGAGGAAATTTTAAATGCCATTGGACAAGAGCGCCGTGTATTTGTGGAAAGTAGTATTTTACAAGCAATGCGTTACAAGGAAGTCGTTTATACTGATTTTGAATTATTTAAAGAATGGGTTAACAGGAAGTATCATAAAAGTTAAAAATAGTCCTCTGCCTGAAAAGCAGAGGTCTATTTTGTTGTAAATTCCATCATTTTTGCTTTACCTTCATTCGATTTAGCAAAAATCCACCTTTAAATGACTTAGGCTCATATGAAATAATAAACGCATTTGGTTCAAATTGCTCCACGATTTGAAAAAGCTCCACCTCGCGATTTCTCTTTGTTAATATTTCATATTTATAGCGATTACTATCTCGTCCTTCACCAACATAGATGGTTACAGCAAAGCCTTCATTCCGCAGGTAATTTATGAGCTCATCGTTTTTATTCTGAGTATTGATAGTCGTATAAACGTAGCCAATCGCTAGTTTTCGTTCGATTTTTGCACCTAAAAAAATACCTAGACCGAAACCAATGGCATAAACGACCATGGCTAACATACTTTGTTTTCCACTAAAAACTAGTGAAAGGCCAAATACATACACTAACATCTCCATCATACCGAATAAAGCAGCAAGAAAAGTAATATTTTTTACCAAAAATATTGTTCGTAATGTTAGAAAAGGCACATAAACCAATTGAAGTATTAAAATCAGAACTATACTTTGCATTTGTCAGAGACCTTTCAAAAAGTAATGGATATACTCTATATATGTTTAAATAAGTAGTTACATTCTATAAAAAACTAGCATATCGTTTACTTAGCAATTCCCCATTCATTTTATTTCAAACATCTACATGGACTAAAAGTTCATTGGATTCCCTTTTCCGTATTACCAAGTCATCTAATGGTTCTTATGATCGTTGTTACATTAATTTTATCTGCTGTTAGGTATATTCCCAGCGGAAAATTTCCCAACAGATATTCGTTCCCTCAGATGAGGCTTTTGCTAGTACGTTCCTGTTTCCAATGAGTATGGCTACAAAATACAATGCTCTTGGTACTCTAGCGTCGATTGCTTGGGCTCAAGAAACTAAAGCATTGTCTTTAAGTGATGCTAGTAATGTTTCTGAATAAATAATATAAAAATACCGCCTGCTTATTAGTAATATCTAGAAGCAGGCGGTATTTTATATTAAGGTCATATCTCTCCATGCATTGGGTCTTTCTTATGCTTTGGCCCAATCATGTTGAATAAAATATTAAGGATAATCGCTGTTACGGAACCACAAACGATACCATTTGAAGTTAAGATTGAGACTTTTGCTGGTAGTGCATCAAAAATTCCTGGAACAACTGATACACCGACACCAAGGCTTACTGCAATCGCAGCAATCATCGCATTTTCTGCTGACTCGTTCATAACTGGTACAAGCATACCCATACCTTGCGTAATCACCATACCGAACATTGCAAGCATTGCCGCACCAAGTACTGGTGTTGGAATAATCGTTGTTAATGCTGCGATTTTTGGTAGGAAGCCAAGTGCTACAAGGAGGCCACCTGTGATATAAATGACTTTACGGTCTTTTACACCAGACATACGCGTTAGTCCCACGTTTTGTGAAAAAGTCGTATAAGGGAAGGCATTGAAAATACCTCCGATCACAGAGGCAAGACCTTCTGAGCGATAGCCGCGTGCTAAATCCTTTGAATCTAATTTTTTATTACAAATATCGCTTAGTGCAAAATAAACACCTGATGATTCTACTAGAGAAACCATCGCAACAAGTGTCATAGTGACAATTGCAGATGCATTAAATGTTGGCATACCGAAGTAGAAAGGTTGAACCATGTGTAACACATCTGCGTCTGAAACTGGACTAAAGTCGACCATTCCCATAATCGCTCCTAGGATTGTCCCAGCAACTAGACCGATTAAAATAGAAATCGCACGCACAAAGCCTGTAGAAAAACGATAAACCACTAGAATAATAACTAATGTAATGAATGCTAAAGCGACATTAGCGCCTGATGCAAAATCCTCTGCCCCTTGTCCCCCAGCCATATTGTTCAATGCTACTGGTAATAAAGAAATACCAATAATTGATACTACAGAACCTGTCACAACCGGTGGGAAGAACTTTACTAGCTTTCCGAAAAAGCCAGCAATAATAACAACAATGACTCCTGAAGCAATAATAGAACCGTAAATATCTGTAATCCCCTGCTCAGGATTTGTCCCAATCGCAATAATTGGACTAACCGCAGTAAACGTACAGCCTAGCACTACTGGTAAGCCAATACCGATAAACTTACCTGAATACACTTGTAATAGCGTTGCGATCCCACACATCATAATGTCAATCGCCACTAAATATGTCATTTGTGCTGAATTAAAGCCAATAGCCCCACCGATAATGAGTGGTACTAAGATGGCTCCAGCATACATCGCAAGTAAATGTTGAATCGCTAGCGTTGTCGACTTGAAGGTACTCATTACGCGCGAGCCTCCGCAGCAAATGTTACGTTGCCATCCTCTAGGGAGTCGATAATGGCTAATGATTCTACACGAACTCCTTGTTGACGTAATAATTTCCCTCCATCTTGGAAGCCTTTTTCGATAACGATACCAACACCAACCACATTGGCACCTGCTTGAGCTGCAATGTCAAGTAATCCCTTTACTGCTTCCCCATTCGCTAGGAAATCGTCGACGATTAGTACATTATCCTCTGCATTTAAGAAATTACGTGATACAGAAATATCATTTGTTTCATTTTTTGTGAATGAATGTACTTTTGAAGAAAAAAGATTATCTGATAATGTTAATGATTTACGTTTACGTGCAAACACTACAGGAGCACCGATTTCAAGCCCTAACATAACGGATGGTGCAATTCCTGAAGATTCAATCGTTAATATTTTTGTAATAACTTGGTCCGAAAAGCGGTTGGCAAATTCATGGCCAATTTCTTTCATTAGCATTGGGTCGATTTGGTGATTTAAAAAAGAATCTACCTTTAATACTGATGAAGATAAAACTTTTCCCTCTTGCGTAATTTTGTCGTGTAGTAACTTCATTTCCTTTATATCCTTCTTTCTTATAGTAATAACTTATTATGAGCTGATAACACCCATTATAGGAAAATCTAAAAACGCTCATTCCAAGTGATCAATTTCGCCTTGGCGTAATTGCGTCCGGATTTTGAATTGTGCCTACACAATTCATTCCTTTGAAAATCCGTGACATCCGCCGGAGGCTTTATCTTCATTCAGTATGTGTTTGGACAACCACTGAAAGGAACCAAAACCGCATTAATCTTTTCACCTGTGAGGTGGGAGTCTTCTATATCTGCCGCTGCCGCTACACTTACGAGCAAAAAACATCTGCCGCTATGCTTTCGATACAAAAAACATTTGCTGAATGAAGATAAAAAAACGCTGAATACCTTGATTCCATTCATCTACGAGTGGAGCAAAGCATTCAGCGTAAAACGTCGAAACGAATAGAAAACATCATTACCTTGTATGAGGTTTCCTAAAGCATTGCTACCCATAGTCGATTTATTTACGGTAAATCGGTAGAAACTCGCGAGCCCTATTCTCGCTATTATATGAGTGAAACGGTATGAAACTGTAAAAACTTCCTTATGGCTATTCCGTTTTTCAATCCACACTTCATTCGGTATGCGCTTATATGGCACCTTGAATAAAGTTTGATTTTTCGGAATTTACTGGTATTCTATTAATTTTTAATTGTAAACGTTCGTGTTTTACAATCAACGTACTGATTATATCAGACAATTTTCAACCTTGCTAGTCATTATTTTGATAAATGAAAAGGTACTGTCATAATGACGACATTTTTGTGAAATAACAGAGAAGCACGAATTAATAGACTCGATTGATTGTGCAATATATGATGCCATCCTTTTTTCGGTAAAAACTGTGGAATCACAACAGTTACTTGATGCCCTGTTTTCAGACATTGATGTTCTACCTTATCTATAAACTTCATTAACGGCTGTGTAATACTTCTATATGGAGAGTAGTATGTTACAAGCCGTATAGTTGGCTGCCAGGCTTTCCATTTCTCCTCAAAAGCCTTCGCATCAGCCTGATCAAAAGCTACATAAAAGGCAATAATTTTATCTACGTTTAATGACTGTGCATAATGTAAAGTGTTTTCCACTACCTTTGTAACCCCAGCCACAGGTACAATGAAAACATTTCCCTCAATAATTGGAAGCTCCTGATCCACTAATCTAAGCTGTTCACCTACTGCCTGATAATGATGCTTGATGCGATGGAACATTAGAATTATGATTGGTAAAAAGATAAACACCGGCCATACCTGAGGTAATTTCGTCACAAAAAACATCATAGCAACAACAAATGAGATAATTGCTCCGATTGTGTTAATTGTAAATTTAGGTATCCAGCCTTTAGGTTTTTCACGCCACCATTTTCGCATCATCCCTGACTGTGCTAAAGTAAACGGAATAAACACCCCAACCGCATAGAGCGGAATTAAATGTTCTGTCATCCCATCAAATAAAATGATTAATACAATGGCTGCTAGGCCCAGCATCATAATACCATTCGAATAGCCGAGGCGATCTCCACGAATTTGAAAGATTCGAGGAATAAAACCATCCTTTGATAAATTAACAGCAAGTAAAGGAAAGGCCGAATATCCTGTATTCGCAGCAAGTACTAGTATCATTGCCGTCGTTCCCTGAACAATATAGTAAAAAATATTTCTACCAACGCTTGCCTCTGCAATTTGTGAAACTACTGTTGCTTTTGCATTTGGGGCAACTCCATAAAAATAAGCTAGGCTGACAATACCTATAAATAGTACAGCTAAAATTGCCCCCATTGCTAATAAAGTTTTTGAGGCATTTCTTGGTGCCGGATCTCTAAAATTAGGTATGGCATTTGAAATAGCCTCAACACCAGTCAAAGCAGAGCTTCCTGATGCAAATGCCTTTAATAATATAAATAAACTAATTCCAGCTACTGGTGTCCCAACCTTTGGATGCAGTTCTGCAGGAACCTGACCAGTAATGACGTTGTAAATCCCTACTCCAATCAGCACCAGCATCACTACTACAAACAAATAAACCGGATATGCTAGAACAGATGCTGATTCCGTTACACCGCGTAAGTTTAAAATCGTTAGACAAATAACAAAAAACACAGCAATTATAACATTATACGAATGCAGACTTGGGAATGCTGAAGTAATCGCATCGGTCCCCGCTGATACACTAACAGCAACTGTTAAAATGTAATCAACAAGTAATGACCCTCCTGCAACAAGACCAGCATTGACGCCTAAATTTTCCCGAGACACAACATATGCCCCTCCACCATGCGGATAAGCAAAAATCACCTGACGATACGAAAAAATGAGTGCTGTTAGTAGCACAATTACTCCAGCAGCAATCGGTAGTGAATACCAAAAGGCAACTGTACTTATAGTCATAAGTACAATTAATATTTGCTCAGGCCCATATGCCACCGATGACAAAGCATCAGATGATAAAATGGCAAGTGCCTTTGTTTTACTTAGCTTTTGTTCCCCTAACGCGTCGGATCTTAATGGTTTACCAATAACATAACGTTTTAAGGAAGATTTCATAATAAACACCTTCTAGTTTCATAGAGTGTGTTTCGCATTTCTAAATCGATTACGCCTTCGCATAATCGGTTATACACTGGGGCTTTCTTTTTATCCCTAGAACGATCAATTTCGCCTTGGCGTAATTGTAGCTGCCGCTTTGCTTTCGCTACAGATAAACATTGCGTCCGGATTTTGAATTGTGCCCGCACAATTCGTTCCTTTTAAAATCCGTGACATCCGCCGGAGGCATTATCTTCATTCAGTAGGTGTTGGGACATCCACTGAAAAGGAACCAAAACTGCATTCATCTCTCCACCTGTAGAGGGGAGTCTTCTACTGAATGAAGATACATGGGATAAAAAAAGTCCACAAGTCATCACGAAATAAGACTTGTAGACGTTCATTCGTCTGCCAAGCTCCACTTTTCTGCTCTTAACGCTTACGAGGTTAGCTGTCGGATTCGGGCCTGAGTAGCCCTACCCTCCATAATTGAAGAGATTCACCCCAAGGATTACCTAAGTCATCCGTAAAAATCGGGTCCCCCGCGTTTAGTTGCTTCAGCGATTTAGAAATTTGAAACTTTTATAATGATGTCATATTACGCCTGTCGATTAAAAAAGTAAAGAAGAAAATTTTTCATTAAAACGTGTGAAAAACATAAGCTTCTTTAGCCATGTAAATAACAAAAATTGATTATGGAATTATACGAAAAAAGCTATCTTAAAAGTATATTCCCACTTTTAAGATAGCTAAAGCACATTAATCTTCAATATCCTGCTCAAAGCTAATTATGTCCCCAGTTGAGGAATCAACATCAATTTCGTATTCATATTGTCCGTTTTTAATTTCTATTTCATACAAGCCATCATCAAGTTTTATTTTTGTAACTGTTCCCTTTACTTTTGTTAGTGCCTTTTCAATAGCCTGCTCTTTGGTAATTTTCGTTGTTTTGTTAGTAGAAGTTACATAGTGATCATCCATATCACGAAGCTCTTTCTTTTGCTTTAACAGTTTCCCTGTGAAAGCATCAAATTTTAAATCATATTCTTCCGTCTCTGTTTGCACCTCAACCTCATAGATAGAACGATTACGGTTTTGATCGAACTCAATATCCGCAACTGTACCGTTTACAACTGCTAATGCCTTTTTCTCAATCTCCTGCATTGTTAATACCTTTTTTTCTTCTGCATCACCTGTTAGTAATGTTGTAGAACCAATCACCGCTCCGACACCAAGTACACCTACAAATGCTGGAATTAAAATTATTTTCTTCATAATCCTCTCTCCTTTGTCTTAACTGACCTTAGCATAACAAGTTAAGATGATAGGACAATAAGAGAAACATTAGAATTTCATGAGAACATTTAATGATCTTTATCCCATGTAACAGACATCACTTGTCCTGAAATTGCATGTATTTGAAAAACGGCTTCCTCATCCTTCGTTTCAATTTCTACTAAATAGTAGCCACCATCCTCTGCCTCCTCATAATCAACGGAATCTACCTCACCATTTAATTGCTGTAAGGCAATCTTAATTGCCTGTTGCTCTGAAAGCATTCCTCCACCTTCTGGTTGGTTGACAGGCTGCATATCTTTTTCTGTTAAAACCTTACCAGTATAAGCGTCTATGGTTAGCTCCTTTTGAGTATCTTTATTTTCTACCTGTACTGTATAAATAGTTTGATTTAGTTTGATTTTTTCGACTTCCCCATAAGTACTCTCCATAAGCTGCTTAATTTGTTTTTCTGATAATAACAATTTCCTTTCAGCTTCCTTTAGTCTTAATTCTCTGACCTGTCCTGAAGCAGCATCAAGTAGTACTGTATAAATGGCTCTGTCACGGACAAATACCATTCTATAATCATTTCCTCGCTTTTCAGTTTCCTTTACTTGGCCATTATAGATAGTTTCGATATGCTGAATGGCTTCTGCTTCATTAAAGGGCTCTGCTTGAAAAAAACGATTTTGAATAAACAGTAAAATGATACTTGCCATTATGAGGGAAACGATACCAATGATAAGCCATCTTTTCATTGCAGTCCCTCCTTTGGCACACGTAAAATAAAGCTTGAACCCTGACCAAGTTTGCTTTCAACCTCTATTATAATTCCTAATTGCAACGCAAGTTCTTGTGCGATAGCAAGACCTAATCCCGAGCCGCCAGTTTTTCGATTACGATCCTCAGTAACACGGTAAAAGCGTTCAAATAAATGAGGAATATGCTCAGCAGGTATTCCTATTCCTTTATCCTGTATTGTAATTATCACACAGTCCGCAGATTCTGTTGCATGTATATAGACATCGCCCTCACTATATTTACGTGCGTTATCAAGTAGGATGAAGAGCAGCTGCTTTACCAATTTTTCATCACTATACATATAACGAGGTACTTCAGCATCAACTATGAAGGATCGATGATAGGCCTGCTGCATTTGGGAAGAAACCTTCCTTAACAAAGGAGAAAGCTCAAGCTGTGTGAATTGTATAGCAAGGTGCTCCTTATTTTTTGCTAATTCAAGTAACTGCAAGACCATTTCATGCATACGAGAGGATTCATTGACAATTGCCTGTAATGATTCTTGAGCCACCTCTTTATTATCAAAGCCTCTGCGTAATAATAATTTTGCATAGCTTTCAATAACAGTAATGGGTGTCTTTAACTCATGTGAAGCATTGGATACAAATTGCTGTTGCTTTTGGTAATGCTGTTCAAGTTTTTCCATCATCATATTAAAGGTATGATTAATTTTTGCTAACTCATCTCCACCTTTATCAGTGAGAACAATTTTTTCATAGCTTCCAGTAGCTGCACTTTTGAGCATGGTTTGATTTAAACGTTCCAACGGCTGTAAAATTAAACGACCTAGTGCTAAACTTGCTAAGAAGATAGGAATAGATGCAACAATAGAGACGATGATTAAAATGACCTTAAGTAAACTCAAAGTTGCCGCTACCTCTTCCATTGATTGCTTTAATTGAATTTGTATAACTGTACCATCTATCCAGATGGCAGGCATTGAGTAGCTAATAGAAGGAGTCTTTGACATTTCAAAAGTAGCCTGAACCTTTGTTTTTAACTGCTCTCCTTCATAAATATAAACAGCTCCATCCGTTGGCATATACGCTCTTAATACTTGCTGCAAATTGGTCTGCTCATTCAATTGACTTAGTGCTGAACTAAGCTCGTTAGCACGTGCTTGAAGCTGCTTATATTCAGTGTTATAGGCAAGCTGCTCATACAAAAAATAAATCCCACTGTTCGTTGCCACTAAAATTACGAGCATTAACAGTGTTGTCAGTAAATGAATTTTTGTTTTAAGTCGCATGCTTGTGCTCCTTCAGCACATAGCCAATACCACGTACTGTATGAATTATAGGTGTATCGTTAGCTGCCTCCAATTTTTGTCGAACATAACGAATATAAACATCCACAACATTGGTATCTCCATAATAATCATAGCCCCAAACAGCCTGTAATATTTGCTCTCGTGTTAATACCTGCTTTGAATGCTTAAGTAAATATAGGAGAAGATCATATTCACGAGGTGTTAAGTCAATACTTGTTCCATAATAGATTACCTCTCGTGTTTGCTCATTAATGGATAACAGACCAAATGTAACTTGTTCTTGCTGGGTGGAACTTTTTTGTGAAAATCTTAAAGAACTTCGAATCCGTGCAAGTAATTCCTCAATTTCAAATGGTTTTGTCACATAGTCATTTGCCCCCAGGTCTAAACCCTTTACCTTATCCTCCACCTCATTCTTAGCTGTCAGCATGATAACAGGTGTCTTTGATTCAGTAGCACGTATACGCTTTAGTACATCCATGCCACTCATTTCAGGTAACATAATATCCAATAAAATTAAATCCCATTGCTGCTCACGGTATTTCAGTAAGCCTTCTGTTCCTGTATGTGCCATCTCAGCCTCATAGCCTTCAAATTGCAACTCCAGTTGTAGCACCCTTGCAATCTTTTCCTCATCCTCTATTATTAAAATTCGATTGGTCATGTCGAATCAGTCCTCATCTTTTCTTTTCATCGTAAACTAAGCAGGATGTAAAAGTCTAATTAGAAAATGATGAGAACTTTTTTAATCTTTTATAACAGGAAATTTATTAAATAATTTCCTTAAGTAATTTCTTATTGATCTTTAAATGTTATACCATGAATAGAATCTCTCTTTTGATTTACTTACTTCTTTCACCTTCAACATTCGTTATCAGCGAAAAACGATCCATGTAACGTTTTGTAAATATATCAGCACTTATTTTAGCTACCTTTCTACCATTCAGCTCATCTGGTATAGAAAATGCATTGGTTTCCCCATTATAATGAATTACGGTAACAGTACCATCAGGGTTATTTCTCCAATCATAATTTCTTTCAGCTTCCTTTATGGAAAGATTAATAGACACTACGGCAAAAACAACAAACAAAACAAAAAATATAAATTGAATAAGCTTTATTTGAATCACTCCTTTTTGATCAGGGAAAATTCGCCACCTAAACAAGTAATAAGACTTCCATTTCAGGATGTTTATGTAGCAAAAATCTACGCTTAAAGCCCCAATTGGTCAAAGCGAGACTGATGAAATTCCGGTTATAACTCTTATGATAGGGACTTTAAATTTCAAGCACTATTGAGCAATGTTAATCGTTTGCTAAAAATAAAAATCCCATCAATAACAATTTGAAAAAGTTATTGATGGGATTTTTAGTTATTGTTGAAGGGCTCTGTGTAAAAATGCTGCAAACTGTGCACGTGTAATATAATCTTCTGGTTTAAAGTTACCATTATCTCCTAGCGCAATACCGTTCGCTGCAAGAATTGCAATATAATCATATGCCCAATGTGTTGCTGGAACATCATGAAATGTCTCTTTTTCCGTTGACGTTAAATGAAACGCTAGCACCAATACTTTTGCCATTTGAGCGCGTGTCATATTGGCTGTAGGATTAAAGTTTCCATTCACTCCGTCAAATAGCCCTGCCTGTTGTACTTGCTGGATAACCTCAGCGTATGGATGAGTCGCAGAGATATCATTAAATGCCAACGCTTCTTTTTTCGGCTCTAGCTCCATTGCCCTTGCTAGCATCAGGGCAACGTGCTGACGCTGAACAGGAGCATTAGGCTTAAATGTGCCATCTGGATACCCTGTAATTACGCCTTGTTTAGCCATTGCCTGAATCATTGTCCATGCCCAGTGATCCTTAGGAACATCTGAGAAAGTGATGTCTTCTTCAGGTTGAGGTGTTGGCTTAGGTGATTGTGGCTCAACCGGCTCTACTGGCACAGAATCTGGTTTCTCAGGCTTGGGCTGCTCTGGAGTCGGTTTTGGATATTCTGGTACTGGTGTTGGCTCTTTAGGGATTGGAGTTGGGTTAGGTGTAGGATTTGGACTATACCCTCCGCCACCTGTTGAGCTATCTGCTCTCCACTTTGCATAAAGCTTTGTATCCTCTGTTACTACATTAGTATCAAAATACCATTGCGTTGTAAAATTTTGGTCTTTATACCAGCCTTCAAATACATAACCAATTCTAATAGGATTTTGAGGTTTTATAGCTTTTTCATTATATGCGATTGTCTGTGGGGAGACTGCTGTTCCATCATTAGATTCAAAGGACAACGTGTGTTCTTTTATCGCCCATTTAGCGTATAAAATGATGTTTGCTTGAACCCTATCCATGGCGAAATCCCATTTCTCTGTATGGTCGGAATCCTTATACCAGCCTTCAAATACATAACCAATTCTAATAGGATTTTGAGGTTTTATAGCTTTTTCATTATATGCGATTGTCTGTGGGGGGACTGCTGTTCCACCATTGGATACAAAGGACAACGTGTGTTCATTTATCGCCCATTTAGCATATAAAATGATGTTAGCTTGAACTCTATCCGTGGCAAAATTCCATTTCTCTGTAAGGTCAGCATCCTTATACCAGCCTTCAAAAATAAAATTCGCCTTTGTCGGATTGCTTGGTTCAGGTAACTTGTCGTTATATCTCATATGTTCTGGTGCCACAACTGATCCATCGTTTGACTCAAATAATACCTCAACATCTGGTTTACTCGTCCATTTGGCATATAGCGTTGTATCGGCAGTAACAAAGTCAGAATGAAATTGCCAAAGTTCAATAAATGATGTGTCTTTGTACCAGCCTTCAAACGCATAACCCAGTTTTATAGAATTATTTGGTTGATTCACCTTTTTATTTAATTCAATGTCCTGAGAATCAATACTTGTCCCACCATTTGTTTCAAACAGTACAGTATATTTGAGCACTTGGAACTTTATATTCGACTTTTCTGCATACTCTTTTGCAGTAGAAGAATTTGGAGCATAAATAATCATATCAGGATGATGTCCTATAAAAACATCATCTCCTATATCTATATCTTTAGAATGTATACGAATAACTTTTAAATAGTTATTAGAAAATGCTGCAGCTCCTATTATTTTCATACTTTCTGGTATATCTATACTTTCTATATCGTTCCCTGCAAATGCACTTTCCCCTATTATTTCCATACCATTTGGGATTTTCACGCTCACAATATCATTATTAGAAAAAGCATGATTTCCTATATTGATAACACTATTAGGGATACCTATGTGTTCTAGTAAATTTCCAGAAAATGCATAGGAACCTATACTTATTAGATTATTAGGGAGCGTCACATTTGTTAGTTGATTTAAAGAGAATGCCCCATCACTAATACTTGTTATACTACTTGGGAGTGTTACACTTGTTAGTTGATTTTGATAAAAGGCGTAAGCTCCAATAGTTGTTATTGTTTCTGGTATTGTTATACTTGTCAATTTCTTATTATTAAACACCCAAGAATCTATTCCTGTTACCACTTTACCACTCAATTGATCAGGAATCACGACAGTTCCGCCAGTACCAGTATAAGCCTTTATTGTTACTGATCCATCAGGATTATCATCAAAATCATATTCCCCTTCATTAGCATAAGTAAAGGGTATTTTTATTATCATCATGATGAAAAATAACGTAAAAAGTATCCCATATTTTATACTTTTAGTTTTCATATAAACTCTCCTTTCTATAAGCAATGGACTAACTCTTCCTCATCTTAAAGATAATAATTTACTTCTACCATTGAGGAATGTTAATATTTTTTTCAAATACAAAAAACTTCCATCGATAGTTTAATTACCATCAATGGAAGTTTTCTTTATTCATAGAGAGCTCTATATAAAAATGCTGCAAACTGTGCACGTGTCACAGAATCTTCTGGTCTAAAATAGCCATTATCTCCTAGCGCAATACCGTTCGCTGCAAGAATTGCAATATAATCATATGCCCAATGTGTTGCTGGAACATCATGAAATGTCTCTTTTTCCGTTGACGTTAAATGAAACGCTAGCACCAATACTTTTGCCATTTGAGCGCGTGTCATATTGGCTGTAGGATTAAAGTTTCCATTCACTCCGTCAAATAGCCCTGCCTGCTGTACTCGCTGGATTACCTCAGCGTATGGATGAGTCGCAGAGATATCATTAAATGCCAACGCTTCTTTTTTCGGCTCTAGCTCCATTGCCCTTGCTAGCATCAGGGCAACGTGCTGACGCTGAACAGGAGCATTAGGCTTAAATGTGCCATCTGGATACCCTGTAATTACGCCTTGTTTAGCCATTGCCTGAATCATTGTCCATGCCCAGTGATCCTTAGGAACATCTGAGAAAGTAATGTCTTCTTCAGGTTGAGGTGTTGGCTTAGGTGGTTGTGGCTCAACCGGCTCTACTGGCACAGAATCTGGTTTCTCAGGCTTGGGTTGCTCTGGAGTTGGTTTTTGTGTTGGTTCTTCTGGTGTTGGTATTGGTATTGGTATTGGAATTACACTTCCTCCATCACCTGATGAACCGTTTACTAGCCATTTAGCGTACAAAGTGATATTGGTAGTTACTTTATCTTTGTTAAAATTCCACGGTAAAGTAAAATTAGCATCCTTATACCAACCTGCAAATGTAAACCCTGCTTTTATCGGGTCCATCGGTTCAGTTGCTGTTGCATTGCCTGCAATACGTTGGGATGGAACTGCACTTCCACCATTTGTATAAAAGTCCACTGTATATTGTGATTGCTCTACTTGCCATTTTGCATACAAAGTCATATTCTCTACGACTTTATCTGTATCAAAGCTCCACGGCTTAGTCAGTGCTTTATCCTTATACCACCCCGCAAATAGATATCCTGCTTTTGTCGGATTTATCGGCTTAGTTGCTGTTGCATTGCCTGCAATACGTTGGGACTGTACTGCACTTCCACCATTTGTATCAAAATCTAGCGTATATTCTGACTGTGCTACTTCCCACTTGGCATACAAAGTTAGATCCTCCGACACTATATCTGTATCAAAGCTCCACGGCTTAGTCAGTGTTTCATCCTTATACCATCCCGCAAATGTATGGTCTGCTTTCTTCGGGGCTGTTGGCTCACTCATTTGCTCATTATACATTACTGTAACAGGAGAAATAGCTGTTCCTCCATTTGTTTCAAAGAAAACAGTATATCCTATAGCTGTCCATTTTGCATATAATGTTAGATCCCCTGTTATCCGATCTGCTGCAAAATCCCATGGCGTATTTAATGTATCATCGACATACCATCCCACAAATGTATGGCCCACTTTTGTTGGGTCTGCTGGTTGGGTAAGCTCCTTATCATACATAACTGTAACCGGGTCTATTGTTGTGCCACCATCTGTATTAAATGTCACGGTATATACATTCGGTGTCCATTTCGCATACAACGTAAGATCTGATTCCCCAATATCAATTATGCTATTTACTGCATAATCTACACCATCCCCATTAGCAGTGCTGTTCCAGCCATTAAATAAATAGCCAGTCTTCTCTAATGCACCTACATTATCCAGAACAGTTACTTTTGTATTTCTTTGGTACATATTCTCATCCACTGGAATATTTCCTTGTACTGAGCCATTGTCATTATAGATTACCTTATAGGCAAGCAGTTCAAATAAATGATTGTATTGATTTGCATATGCTTGAGCCGTAGATGCATCATGACCGTATATAGTTAAATCTACTGGATTAGCCTTAAAAGTGTCTTCTAAAAGAACGGTAGAGTCTGATAATACTCTTACTTTTATAAGCTGGTTATCATTAAAAGCATTATCTTCAACAGTAATGACATTCTTAGGGATTTCCAAACTACTAAGCCTATTTTCACCAAATGCCCATCTACCAATATTCGTGACACTACTCGGTATTTCTATACTAGTGAGTTGATTATCATGAAATACACCCTCTGCTAAGTTTGTTATGCTTAATGGAATTGTCACATTTAGAAGTTGGTTCGTGGCAAATGCATATGGTCCTATGCTTGTGACACTAGGAGGAATCTCTAAAGAGGTAAGCTGATTTTCCGAAAACGCCATTTCTCCTATTGTCTTCAAAGTTTCTGGTAGCTCTATGCTTGTTAATTGATTTCCTGTAAATGCGAAATCACCCATTATCTTAAGCCCATTTGGTAACTTTACAGTAGAAAGCTCATTGTCTAAAAATGCATATAGGCCAATTTGTGTCACATTATCCGGTATTTCTATATTGGTAAGCTTGTTCATAAAGAATACACCTTCACCTATACTTGTGAGATTATTGGATAGTTCCACATACGTTAATTGATTCTCTGCAAATGCAAGATCCCCAATCTGTATGACGCTGTCTGGTATAACAACCTGCGTAAGATTTTTTTCACCAAATGCTGCCATACCTATTTCTGTAACTACTTTTCCCCCTAGCTCATTAGGTATGATTATTGACGTATCCGTACCAATGTAATCTTTAATTTTCACTGTCCCATCCTTATTATTTGTCCAGACATAATCTGCTTCATTCGCATGAGCAGATAAGGGATTCACTATAAAAATAAAATAGATAACTGTGAAAAGTAATCCAACCTGCAGTCCTTTCATTTAAATCCTCCTTTTCATATAACAAAAGATATATCTCCATGATAAAGAGTTACTTTTTTTAAAACTATTGAGCAATGTTAATAGTTTGCTATACGAAGAAACTCATCAACGATTTTTAGCCATTGATGAGTTTTTAAATTTTTTAAAGCTCGGTGTAAAAATACTGCAAACTCTGCTCGTGTTACAGGATTATTCGGTCTAAAGCTACCATTATCTCCTGTTGTAATACCATTGGCTGCTAGAATGGAAATATAGTCATGTGCCCAATGTGTCATTGGTACATCATAAAATGTGGCCTTTTTTGTTGAAGTTGAAGTCAAATTCAAAGCCAATACTAATACTTTCGCCATTTGAGCACGGGTCATGTAAGCTTTTGGTTGGAAGTTTCCATCAATTCCCACAAACAGTCCTGCTTGTTGCACTTTACCGATTTCCTCAAAGTATAGATGATTTCCAGGAATATCGTTGAATACTTCCGCTTCTATCCTCTGTTTCATGAAGCTCATTAGCATAAAAGGTCGGGAGTTGTCCCCATTGGAAAAGAAATAGTATGAATATGATAACGATGCTTAAGATTTTTTTCATTATTCCTCACTCCTCCTATAGCTTTTTAAATAATTTATTGTCGTTTGCGGATTTTAAAGGGTAAGAGGTATACAGCTCATTGTGAATTTGCATAGCCATATTACGAGCATGTTAACAGGCTTTCTTGTAATGACATAACTCTTTTTTATTCTAAAGATGTAAGCCCGAAATACAAAAATAAGCGCACCTTCTCGGTACGCACGACGAATGGCCAGCTATCTGAGTTTTTTTCAGATAGCTGGCTATTTTGAACATGTGGCTTGGATATTTTTTGACCAAGGCATGTAATCTTGTAAGATCTCTGGCTGTTGTTGAATCGGTAAATTTGGTAGCTCCGTTAATAGCTTCACAAGGTACTGATAAAAATCAATGCCGTTTGTTTTGGCTGTTTCTGCTAAACTCAAACAGATGGCATTTGCTTTAGCACCAGCTTCACTAACAGAAAATAGCCAGTTCTTGCGACCAATCACATTTGGGCGAATCGCATTTTCAGCTGGATTATTATCCATCTCAATTCGGCCATCGAACAGAAAAGCTTTTAATCCATGTATTCGATTTAATGTGTATTCGGCAGCTTTAGCTAAGGCATTTTTTCCGAAGAAAGGCGATTCATCCACCCATTTTAAGAATTTCTCTACAATCGGCTTTGAATATTTTTGCCGTGATTTTCGGCGTTTACCTGGTGGAAGATGCTTAAATTGACGTTCTAGGCGATACAGTTGGTCACAGAAATCCACGCCAATTTGCCCGTTTTTGCTATCGGCTTTTAGCCAATATCGTCGCACATGCGCCCAACAGTTAGCGAACGTGACATCAGGAAGATTGCCGTATGCCGAGTAGCCATCACAAATCACCGTTCCTTTAAAGCCTTTTGTAAATTCTATTAGTATAGAACGACTTCTCGATAATGCACTATGAAAAAGAACGATAATCGGTCCTTGGCTTGGCACGCTGCGGAACACCCAATTGTAGGCATTCGATTGACCGGATTTTCCGTCTGAACGTTTGATTATTTGCGCATAGGTTTCATCCACATGTAGAACAGATTTTGCTGTTAATGTCTGCTTCATCTGTTCATAAACCGGTAGAAGCCAATCTTCAGCTGAACGGATCACCCAGTTTGATAAGTTCTTATCATTCGTAAGCAGGCCGTATCGTTCCCACTCCTTTACCTGACGGTAAAGAGGCAAGTATTGGATGAACTTATCATAGATGAGTTTTGCTAGAACGGTAGGTCCCGCAATGCTTCGCTGAATGGCAGCTTGTGGGGCTTTTCCACGTTTCATTTGTGCTTTTTGTGTGGCATCCATTTTACAGTGCTTGCACTCGTAGGCATGTTCAATATGCTGGATGCGCATCATTATTGCTGGAATGAATTTTGCTTCTTCACGCGCTATAGTTGTACCGGCTTCAGTCATTTGGCCAAGGCAACAGTCGCATTGTGTATTGGTGGGATGATGGTGAATTTTTTCTATTTCAATCCCATCATGAAAAGAATCATTCCGTTTTTTCTTATGTAGTTTACGCTCAACGATATACGTAACAGTTGGCGTGCTTTGTTCTTCTGTCTGCTCAGATTCGCTAAAAGACGGATCGTCATCGAATAAAGAGCCTTGTCCGTCTGGTGCTTGATACTTTGATTTTTCCGATTTTGAACCATATAAAGCCTTGGTTAATTGGCGAACTTGTTCAGTCAATGCTTCGATTTGTCGATTTGACTGAGCTAATTGTTGCTCAAGCATTCGAATTAATCGTTCATTTTGGTTTTCTTGCTTAGGAGAAGCATTAGTCAAATCATTCACCACATTTCGTTTAGTATAAGTTATGGATGATTATACCACTTAGGTGAATCGATTTAAAAGACACCTGTTGCAGATTTCGAAATTGCCTTTGGCTGCTGAAGCGATAATCCTTCTAAGAGCCAGCGAAGCTCCTGTTGAGAAAGGTTACGCACTTCCTTTTCATCTTTTGGCCATTGCAGTTTCCCATTATCTAATCGTTTATAAAGCATAGCGAAGCCATCTCCATCAAAGTACAAACATTTATAACGGTCTTTGCTCGTTCCAGAAAATAAGAAAATGGAATCGCTATAGGGGTCCAGTTCAAAAGAATCCTGAATAAGTGTAGCGAGACCATCAATGCCTTTTCGCATATCCGTCTTGCCACAGATGATATAGATGTTTTGCACACTCGTAAAATCATGCTTCATTGTTTATTCAGCTCCTTCATGATCATTTGGATGATGCGCTCATCTACGCCATTGAAGAAGGAGATTTCAATATCAATTGTTTTAATGATACAGCTTGGTTCAGAGGAAACTTGCGTTGAATTGATAAAAGAATACTTGTCCGTGATGGGATCCAGTGTCACAGGGACGATTGTTAGTTTAGTAGTTGACATAAAGAAGCACCCCCTTTAATTGATACGTCTATCGTACCGGAGGTGCCTGGTTATTTATATGCGTTATTTGAATACGGGCTTACCTAAAGATAATAATTTACTTTCATTATTGAGGAATGTTAATAGATTGCTAACCAAGAAAAAATCCGCTATCAAAAAGGATAGCGGATCGTTTTATTAAGGCTGTTTTAATAATAATGCCTGCGCTCTATTTTTAACGCCTAGCTTACTATAGATGGCTGAAAGATAGACACGTATGGTACCCTCAGATAAAAATAGTTGCTCTGCTATTTCCTTATTAGAGGCACCTGCTGTAAGTAGTGAAAATATTTCTTGTTCACGCGCAGTAAGAATCTCTAATGCTGGTACTTGTTTATGTTCATGAGCACACTCTAGCAATTGATAAGCATAGTTAATGGAGACCTCATCCCATTCACCTTTAGAAGCTTTCTGTCGAACATCAACGTAGTTTTCTAATAGAGCACAAATATTGCACTCATCCAAAAAGGTTCGTGTATAGTTATAAGGTTCAGCGAATTTTAAGGCTTGATGGAATGCCAACAGTGCCTCATCTGTTTGTCCTAGCTCTGCCAAGCATATAGCTAATAAAATTGTTGCTTCAATTCGAGTGGATAGCTGCCCTTGTTGTTCTGCCTGTAATTGCACCTGTATGATAAGTTGCTGTGCTTCTTGAAGGTGCCCCTTTATAAGTAAATAACGAGCTTTTACTAGTGAATAAAATGGAGAATCCATATCAGCGTTTACTTTGATCTTAGCTAGCTCCTGTTCTGCTTGGACAATATTATGATCACGTAAAAATAATAGTACCTTCATTACTCTTATTGCATTCATCCAATGACGTTCACTTACATTCTCCATTGCATGATCTAACAAGGCCTGAGCCACTATATACTGATTTTCTAAAGCAGCAACTTTACTTTTTAGAATGTACATCGGCACTAATAATCCTGCATCTCGGAATTGATGACCAGAACGTAAAGCCTCCTCTAATTCTGTTGATAGCTCATCAAAGCGATTCCACTCATATAATTTTTCCGCGCGCATTCCATAGCTATAGCCAGTCATGCTTAAATTCTTAAATTCACCTGTTCTAAACCTTGCAAAAAAGGACATAGCTTGTTCATCTGAAAGCAGTTTTCCTTTGGAGCCAATATTCGTCCGAAACAGAATATGCTCTTTTTGATTGTATTGAATAAAAATAGCGTCCCACTTTGATCCTACAGGTTTTCTCTCCAACCTTTGCCGAATGTATTCTGCCCCTTTTGCAAGATTTCCGTTTTTCATGACAAAAATATAGGCTTTCACACCTAAAAAATCATCTACAGCAGATGCATATTCGGCTTTATCCATCCACTGATTTACCTCATGTTTTTGTTCTAGCTCAAGTAGTATATGAGATGCATCATCTAGATTGTGTAATGCAGCAAGTGTATAGGCGTACATGACCATCAATTCTGGATGTACCTCATAACCATTCGTCAATAAAATATTAATCCAATTTATATAGGATGTTGAATGCCCACAGGAAAGAAACATGACAATATGTTCATGAATCCATTGCTCAGCATAGGTAAATAACCCACCACTTAACGCAAGCTCTATGGCTGATAAAAAATTCCTATTATGATATAACGCAACAGCAGCTTTTTTATATAAATCCAAAATATCATTCTGAGAAAAACGATGATTCAATTCTTGACGTAATGTTTCTCTTAACAAATTATGGTATCGATAAACCTGATCTTCCGTTTCAACTCTACTAATAAATAATCCTTGTTTCTCAAGCTCTAACAAAACTTGTTGAGCATTAGTTTGATTCGTTAGAACATTACATGTCTCAGGAGTTAGTTGTTCCAAAAGTGAGGTATACAGAAGAAATGTTTGGAGAGATGGAGCAAGTTTGGTAACAACCTCTTTCATTAAATATTGCGCTGCATTAGAATGACTTTCTCTAAATGGTTCGTCACCAACATTTTGAAATCTTGCTAAATTAGTTAATTGCAAACCTGTAGCCCAGCCCTCTGTTACATTAAAAACTTTTTGTAGCTCCTTAGCATCCAATTGTATATTTACCTTTTTATAAAATTCTCTCGCTTCTTCATACGTAAAAAGTAAATCCTCTACACCAATTTCAAGCAAGTAATGATTTAACCTCCATTTTGCAAAAGGTAATGAAATAGTCGATCTACTTGCCACGTAAATAAAGCACTGTTCTGGTAAGAAATCAATAAGACGAGTCATCATTTGATGAATAGCTGCATTATAAATATGATGATAATCATCAATCATAATGTGAATTTGTTCAGTAGATAATGATATTTCATTTAATAGGGCGTCTACTAAATATTCAAGTGGTAGCTGTGGCTGAGCATGTAGTATGGCATTAATCCGAGCTGCTGCTTCTGGCTGTAAGGAATGGCCAATAGAATGAATTAAATATTTCCAATAGCGAATCGGATCATTATCAGTTTGGTCAACTGTATACCAAGCAACTTTTTTATCAAGTTGATGAAACCAGCTACTTAACAAGGTTGTTTTTCCATATCCTGCTGGCGCCTGTACTACGATTAACTTTGCAGCAGTCTGTTGAAAAATGGCTGTTAAACGATTTCGTGCAATAATTTGCTCGTTCATTTTTGGTACAGTCGTTTTTGAGGCTAATAAAATATTTGGCATCTTTTAACCTCCCTCCGCTTTACTGCTTTAATAGCCTAACCATTGTTTAGCCCAAAGAATTGCCTTCATACGTGATTTTACACCTATCTTACCGTATATCTCTGTCAAATAGACACGAATGGTTCCCTCTGTAAGTTGTAGTTGCTGAGCAATCTCATAATTGGATGCACCTTCCGCGAGTAATTGTAAAACATCCTTTTCTCTAGATGTAAAGCTATCTAAAAATTCATCCACTAAATAGTTTTTTTGTAATAGTTTATTTACATAAGCTGATGGCACTGAATTAAATTTATGTCGTTTATTATGCTGACGTATACGCCAGTATTTATGAAGCAATGGTAATACGTACTTTTCTTCCAAAAATGTACGACAATAACCATACAAAGCCCCCTGTTCAAGGGTATCATGTAAAACGGTTAAAGCAGACTCCTCTTTTTCTAGCTCAAAATGGCAAGTAGCTTCTAGTAAACCTGCTTCAATAAACGTAACAACTTGCTTTTCTTGAATTGCCCCCTCTTTCAACCGAATAGCAATTTGCAACGCTTCCTCTATTTGATTTTTAGCATAGAGTATTCTGCCCTGAACTAATAAATAAAATGGATTTTTAGATGCAATTCGATAATTGATAAAATCAGTGACCCTAAAAAACTCTTGCTGTGCATATGAAATATTCCCTTCCAATAAATAAGCCTGTGCTTTCATAATATGCAGTACACCAATCCAATAAGGCTTATCCGTCTCCTTCATTGCTTTAATCAGCAATAAATGTGCCTCTTCAAATTGTTTTCTAGTTAAACAAATACGAGCCTTTAAAAGATACATGGGTATAAATAATCCTGGATCTTGAAAACGCAACCCATATTGCAAGGCTGTTTCCAACTCCTTGCTAGCTCGAGCTAAATCATTTACTTCATACAATACCTCTGCCAATAGCCCATAGGTAACCCCAGTAATATTTCGATCCTTTATTTCACTTTCACACAGCACATGAATAAGGGCATCTATCTTTTCAATAGGTAAAAATTTACCCTTTGAGCCTGCAATAGTACGCAAAATTCTTGGCTCAAATTGATTATATTTTAATGAAATATGATATAGGGATGATTTTTCCTTTCTTACATTTACTTGCGTTTGTAGACCTACTTTAGCTTTTTCAAGATCTCCATCCTTCATATAGGTAACATAGGCATTAATAATCTCGAAGATTTTTGATACAGCAATAAACTTAAATCCATCCATCCATTTAGATGCATCTTGTTTAAAAAGCAGTTCCTCAATAATTTCATAAGCCTTCTCTATTTCATGCATAGAAAACAACGTAGTGATATATAGCACAAGCATGTTAATGTCTACAGAGTACTGTACATTTCTTAAGATCTGTATCCATTGTCCAAATGATAATGTATGTCCTTCAGCAAATATTTCCACCAAATACTTTTGAATCCACTCATGCGCAAGTTCATATAGTTCCCCATTTAGGGCAAGCTCAATTGCAGCTACATAATCTCCTCTATCACATAAATTCGTGGCTGCTTCGCAATAAATAGAATTAATCATCTCGTATGAATACTGCCTTTTAAGCTCAGCTTGTAACGCATACTTAAATAAAGTATGGTAACGATAAACAGGAGGATGTATCTGCATACATTCAATAAACAAACCCTTTTGATTTAAATCCACAAGGGTAGCTAAACTAGCTACTTTATTTGTTATAGTTATGCAAACATCCGGCTCTAAATGATTTAATATGGACGTTCGAATTAGAAAATCCTGTATTGATGAGGGCAATGAACTAAGAATCTCTTGTATGAAAAATTCATGGATATATGGACCAGCTTTCAATAATATTTCTTTGCTGTTTAGATTATCTACATTTCCTGTTGATATTTTGATAAGCTGAATGCCAGCTACCCAGCCTTCAGTTATCTTTAACAAAGGCTTTAATGCTCCAACTTTCTCATCATTCGAAAAAGTATTGTAGTACAAATATTGCAGCTCCTCTAAATCAAAACATAATTGACCAATTCCTACTTCTAGCATCCAGCCTTTCACACGCCAATTTGCTAGCGGTAGTTCTAAATTAGTTCGAGTCGTGATATATATTCGTACATTGGCTGGTAAATACTCGATTAATCGGATGAAGATCTGATGAATTTGAGGATGTTGGATTACTTGAAAATTATCAAATACAATATGAATTTTTTCTTTATATGTATCCAGTTCATTTAACAGTGTATCTACTATAGTCTCTAAGGAGGGTATTTCATCAAGTAAATTGCTTAATTTTTGTTCTAAATCATTTAATGTGCTTACAGATAAAGTATGTATTAAATATTTAAAAAATCGTCTAGGCTCATTATCATTTCGATCAATCGTGAACCATGCCACAGATTCATCAATATGCCTCAGCCAATGACATAGGAGGGTTGTCTTTCCATATCCCGCGGGTGCTTGAATAATGGTTAATTTCTTCATTCTGTTGTTAGCGAGAATCGTAAACAATTTCTTTCTCTCGATAGCATTTGGTACTGTACGTGGGATTGTTACTTTAGATTTTACCCATACCATGTCCATCCTTTTACCCTCCCTTCTTCTTATTCTTTAGTTCGATATATTTTTGAATTTTCCTGCCAGTTATTTTTTCCATTTATTTACTTCGTTATCACTTCCTTTAAATAGCGCATACTTATATTATAAAAGTTGAGGCAAACCACTTCACATTTTTTAAGCCTAGCGTTAGAATACTAATATCTTATTTTCCTATAGGAAACTTTATTTCACTTATGATATTTTTTGAAACGAGGGAACAATATGGTTTACAAACAAGTCACAAAATCGTCTGCCGAGGCGGTTTTAGATGGAGATATAAAAGGTTGGCGACGCTTTTTACCGTTTCTTGGACCTGCTTTTATTGCAGCCGTCGCCTATATTGATCCTGGCAATTTTGCCACTAATATTACAGCTGGCTCTCAATATGGTTACTTACTGCTTTGGGTTATTGCCTTCTCTAATTTAATGGCTGTGTTAATTCAATCCTTATCTGCAAAGCTTGGGATTGCAACTGGGAAAAATCTACCCGAGGTGGCGCGTGAGCATTTTTCTAAAAAAACATCTATTTTTTTATGGATACAGGCAGAATTAGTCATCATTGCGACTGACCTTGCCGAATTTATCGGTGCAGCATTAGGTCTTTATTTGCTATTTAATATTCCTATGCTCCCAGCAGCATTAATTACAGCAGTTGGTTCATTTGCAATCTTAGAACTTCAAAGAAGAGGATTTAGAGCCTTTGAGGCAGGTATTTCTGGCATGGTTTTAATCGTCGTATTGGCATTTGCCTTCCAGACATTTTTAGCACAGCCAGATTGGGGCGAGGTAACACTCGGCATGTTCACGCCACATTTTGATGGGGTAGACTCCTTAATACTAGCTACAGGTATTTTAGGAGCAACCGTTATGCCTCATGCTATTTACTTACATTCTTCATTAACACAAAGTCGTATTATTGGTCGTAATGAAAATGAAAAAAGACGTATTTTCCGCTTTGAATTTATTGATATTATCATCGCCATGATTATTGCTGGAGCGATCAATATGAGTATGCTCATTATTGCCGCAGCAGTATTTCACACACAAGGCGTGATAGTGGAAGATTTAGATGTAGCTTACAACGGATTAAAGGATGCTCTTGGTCCAATGGCAGCTGTATCCTTTGGTCTTGGATTACTTATTGCAGGGCTAGCCAGTTCCTCTGTAGGGACATTAGCGGGTGATGTAGTCATGCAAGGATTCATTCGAAGAAAGATACCACTTTATTTACGTAGGGCAATTACCATGTTACCTCCGCTAGTAATCATAGCCTCTGGTGTCAATGCAACCTATGCTCTGGTTCTTAGTCAGGTTGTTCTATCCTTTGGTATTGCATTCGCTCTTGTCCCTCTTGTTATGTTTACAAGTAAACGGGACATCATGGGGAGCCTTGTCAACCATCGTATAACAACCATTTTAGGTTGGTTTGTAGTTGTCATTGTCGTTGTTTTAAATATTTATTTATTATGGGAAACGATATTTGGTTAAAAAAATACCAGACACAATTATCTTTGCGTCTGGCTTTACTTTATGGGTATTCCTAAACTTTCAAAGCAATTTTTAAATATCCATCTTCTCAATTTTTCGAAACGATGCATAGGCCACGCTTATACCGATAATAGCTAAAACAATTGGTATAAAAATAATATCATTTAATGAGAAGTTCCCTGTATTAGATGATACAACTGATACAATGAAAATGGATGAGATAATGGTTACTGGAATGGAGTATTTTCTCATTCCAAAATACAATGGTATTAATGCGATGCAGGATGCTGCAATTGCATTCATTATAACAATAGGGATTCGTTGAATGATTAAAGAAATTGTTAGTGTATCTGAAAACAAATGAAGATTACTAATAATGGTACAAAAAACTACTGACACAAAAACGTTTGATACGATTATTGCACTAAAGGTAAAAAGAACAATAATAGCCAATTTTGAAGCCATTAATTTCTTTCTATTTATTGGGTACATAAATGCTAAAGTGATTGTTTTGTATTTAAATTCGCTAATAATAAGTTTGGCGATTAATGCACTAGCAAAGATAATAAATACAGCCCTTACAGTAGAATCTATTAGACTAAGAACAGTCTGATAATTTTCAAAGACAGCATCTCCTTCTATTTTTGTGATGAATAAAAGCATAAACATAATAGCTAATATCACAAAATTTGCGAAGATAGCACGTTTTATATAGGAACCTATATGAAATTTTTTCATCTCTAGACGCATTAAGTTAAGCATTAACTACACCCCCATTGATTAACTTTAAGAAATAATCCTCTAATGAGCTTGATTTTTTACTAATCCCCTCGATTTCAATATCATGTTCAATTAATGTTTTTGATAGTACCTTTTGTGAAGCTGTCGATTCATATATACGAATACAATTGTCATCTATTAGTTTAAAATTAGTAATATTTAATGTACTTTCTAAAATTAAGGCAGCCTTTTTCCCATCATTCACAATCACTTCAATATAATCTACCTGACTACGATTAACAGCTTCCATTGAAACTTCCGTGATCAATCTTCCATTCTTAATAACGCCAATTGTATCAGCTAGTTGTTCAATTTCCCCTAAGATGTGGCTAGAAACAATAAGTGTAATGCCATACTCTTTACAAAGCATTTTGAATAACTCTCGTATTTCTTTAATACCCACTGGATCTAGTCCATTAATCGGCTCGTCTAAAATAAGCAATTCTGGCTTCGTAATAATAGCTCGTGCAATGCCTAACCGCTGTTTCATTCCTAAAGAAAAGTCTTTAACACGCTTCTCCTCTGTATTTGTTAATTTCACTAGATCGAGAACATGGCTAATTTCTTTCTTATCATAATAGCCCATGTATTCGCAGTGTAATTCTAGAGTTTCCTTTGCTGTCAAATCTTCATAGAAAATTGGATATTCAATAATCGTGCCCAATCTTTTTAGCACCTCGTATGATTGGTCTGTCAATTTTTGACCAAAGATTTCAATATCCCCACTTGTTGGCTTTGTTAGGTTCGTTAGCATTTTCATCACCGTCGTTTTTCCGGCACCATTGGGACCTAAGAAGCCATAAATCTCTCCCTTCTTCACATGCATATTGACAGCAGAAACCACTTCTTTTCCGTCAAACACTTTGGTAAGTTGATTTGTTTTCACAATATATGTCATGTCAATCTCTCCCTCAAATGTAGCTAAATTTATTATAGAAAATGAAGCTCTCTAATTTATTAATGGATTCTTACAAATTTCTTAAGTACAGAAGAAAGGCCTGTAAAGCGTTTAAAGCTCTACAAGCCTTCTGTTTTAGTACACCATTCTTTTTAACGTTATTGTAAAAATAGTCTTTTCATAGGGAATACTGGAGAGCTGAACAGAGCCATCCATTAGTTCTACAAGACGTTTAGTGATCGTTAAGCCAAGACCGCTACCTTGGAAGGATTTATTTCTGGAATCCTCAAGCGTATACATTCTTTCAAAGACATTATCTATATGATATTCATCTATTCCCTTGCCTCGATCCCAAACATCAATATAAATGCTTGTATCATCATTTCTTACGGACAGTCCAATTACATTGCCACCTGCCCCATAGGCAATTGCATTTGACAATAAATTGTTCAAAGCCCTATCTAATGCCTCTTCATTACCTAGCGCATATATTGATGTCTCTGGTATTACAATCTCTATCTCTAACCCCATAGATGTAACCATATCGTAAAATGATAAAATATTTTTCCGGCAAATTTCACTTATATTGATTTTTGTCAATGGATAATTGGTATCTCCAGCTTCCAACTTCGCTAGGTCAAAAAATGTATGGATGATTTTTAATACTTCCAATGTTTTCGAATGGATGCCAGTTAATAACCGCTGCCGCTCCTCCGCACTAATCGAGTGATTAAGCTGTAGCATTTCAGTATAGCCTAGGACAACTGTTAATGGTGTTTTAAGATCATGCGAAATATTTGCCAGCATCTTTTTCATAGAGCTTTCCATTTTCCGATGTGTTGCCAGCACTTTTTGATTGTGATCTAGCAATGCATTCAACACAATAAGTAGCTGCTGTATTTCTTGATTAGCTGTCGGTACTAAGATTTTTTCACTTGTTTCTTCGTTAATGATTGCTTGCAGTTTTCTATGCATGTACCGAATAGTAGCGCTTTGTTGTTTTTTTACTTTCACTTGAAACATAATAATTCCTACGAGTAACACAATAATCAATAATAGAAATATAATCATCTGTTTATCCTTCAAATTTATAGCCAATTCCCCAAAGCGTTTTAATATATTGAGGGTTGGACGGATCATCTTCCATTTTTTCACGCAGTCTTCTTATATGTACATTAATAATATTTTCATCTCCATAGTAAGCGTCATTCCAAATTAATTGATAAATTTGCTGTTTTGTGAAAACGCGATTACGATTTGTCACGAATAATTTTAAGATGGCAAACTCCTTTGAAGTGAGCTTTACTTGTTGTCCGCTCCTCTCTACTGAAAAATTAATAATGTCGATTGATAGGTTATCTATCTCTATTAAATCTTTCTTCTCCTCTATTTGATTGGCGTATTTGGTTGCCCTTCTAATAGCAGCCTTGACACGTGCTGAAAATTCCAACATTGAAAATGGCTTTGCAATATAATCATCTGCGCCTAATCCTAGCCCTAAGGCTTTATCTACATCGCTATCCTTCGCAGACATAATGATAATCGGCAGTGATGCCTGCTCTCGTATTATCTTTAAAACTTCTAATCCATTTAGTTTCGGTATCATAATGTCTAAAATCACTAAATCAAAGGGTTTATTTAAACAATTTTGTAATGCCTCTTCTCCATTCACTGCTGAAGTAACAAGGAATCCTTCCATCGTTAAATAACTTTCTACCATTTCCCTAATGGTTTCATCATCTTCTACTAGTAAAATACGTTTTTGCACTTTTCTTGTTCCTCCCCATAAACTTGATTTGATCCTATGATATTACTGTCACTGCTTAAAAATACACGATATCAATATGGAAGCAATTATATATAATTTACCATATATCATTTTTTCGTTTCATCATTTTAAAAAATTAAAAAAGCTGTCCTATAGCCATCATTCAATGGCTTACAGAACAGCTCTATTATTTAATCCTCCACTCTTAAATCACATTCTTTTAGCGGAAGCATTTTTGTTTTATGTTTGATTTTGTATCCAAACCATAGCAGTAAAAACAGTGGGATACCAATATAAGAAACGAGAATTCCATACCAGTCAATTTTGTCTCCCATAAAAGCTGAATAGTTTTGTCCAATGACAACAATCATACAAACCGTAAAGGCGAAAAGCGGGCCAAATGGATATAGCTTTGCTTTATATGGTAGCAACTGTGGATCTAAGCCTTGCGCTTCGAAAGCTCGGCGGAATCGATAATGACTAAATGCTATTCCAAGCCAAGCAATGAAGCCAGACATTCCTGAGGCATTTAAAAGCCAAATATAAACTACTCCATCACCAAAGAATGATGCTAAAAATGCAAGGCACCCTACAGCTAATGTCACCATTAATGCATAGATTGGAATACCGCGACGGCTTAATTTTGTGAAAAATTTTGGTGCATGTCCATCCACAGCTAATTGCCATAGCATACGAGATGATGCATATAGCCCTGAATTTCCAGCTGATAGCATGGCCGTTAAAATAATGGCATTCATTAGGGAAGCAGCAAAGGCAATGCCTAAGCGATCAAACACTAGTGTAAATGGCGATACAGCAATATCTTCTGATAATAAACGTTCATCTGTGAATGGAATCAACATCCCAATCGCACCAATTGCTAAAATATAAAATAAAAGAATACGCCAGAATACAGATTTTACAGCTTTCGGAATACTTTTTCCAGGGTCATCCGTTTCACCAGCTGTAATCCCAAGAAGCTCTGTACCTTGAAATGAAAATCCCGCTGCTAGGAAAATACCGAATGTAGCAAGGAAACCACCATGAAACGGTCCGTCACTAATAAAGAAATTTGTAAAGCCTACAGGTGCCTGTCCACCTAAAATACCAAAAATCATTAATATGCTGATAATAATGAACACAATCACAGTTGCCACCTTAATCATAGCAAACCAATATTCACTTTCTCCATAGCTTTTTACAGATAATAAATTAAAGGTTAAAACAACAGCAATAAATAATACTGTCCAAATTGCAGATGAACTATCTGGGAACCAATATTTCATAATTAATGATACAGCTGCGATTTCTGCCGCAATTGTGATTGCCCAGTTATACCAATAGTTCCAGCCCAGTGCAAAGCCTAAAGCTGGATCTACAAATTTCGTAGCATACGTACTAAATGAGCCTGAGGATGGCATATAGGCTGCCATCTCACCTAGGCTTGTCATTAAAAAGTACACCATTATACCAATTAGGGCATAGGCTAGTAATGCACCGCCAGGACCTGCCTGTGCAATGGCACCACCACTGGCTAAAAAAAGCCCCGTACCAATTGTACCGCCTAAAGAAATCATTGTAATATGACGGCTTTTCAATTCTTTTTTCAGCTTTGGCGCTTTATGACCGAGCTGATTCACTTTTATCTCACTCACGATATAGCTTCCTTCCTAATATAAGAGGCAAAAAAATACCATCACATGAACACTGTGATGGCTAAGTTAATCCTCAGTTTTTTCTAAATGATAGCACAACACGTTGTTCAAACGTGACAGTTCTGTTCCTTTCGGAGACAGCCCCAGCATGAGGTTTTCAAGTCCCCTCACACTTCGGCAGTATTTCCTTTCAGCTAATCTCACCAATGCTTGTCATTTCCATTAGCATACTCATAAATACCGCGACCTCTACCTCAATACTAACATGAGGCATATAAATATTAAATTTATGATGTGTATTAGTTTAACATAAGACATTTTACATTTCAATACAATGAGTAAATTTCTGTATTTTGTGAATATTCTACTATTTTTAATAATGTGATAAAGTAGTATAGTGGTTTAATTATAATTGAATGCAAACAGGGGGGATTTATTTTGACAACAAATGAAGATTCAACTAGTTATCCTAGCAGGAAAATTAGCTGGAGGGGTGCTACCTTATTATTAGTCATAGGGGTTATTTGTATTGCCTCGACATTACGAATGCCATTAACAGTTGTGGGACCTATTATTTCTTTTATACGAGAAGATTTAGGTATATCAAATGTATTAGCTGGATTTCTAACCACTATACCTCTTCTGGCTTTTGCGATTATATCGCCTTTTGCACCAGTTGTTGCACGTAAATTGGGACTTGAGCTAACATTATTTTTATCCACTATCCTTTTAGCATTAGGTATTGTATTACGCTCATTAGGAACAACAAGTCTACTTGTGTTTGGAACTATGCTAATAGGTGTTGCTATTGCATTTGGAAATGTACTTATTCCGGGATTACTCAAGTTAAAATTTCCTTATCATGTAGGCTTACTTATGGCATTTTTTACAATGTCCATGAATTTAACAGCAGGACTCGGTGCTGGGATTAGCTACCCTATTGCCCAATCATCTCTAGGTTGGCAAGGAGCACTGGCTATTGCACTTATTTTAGTTGTGTTAACCATTTTAATTTGGATTCCACAATTAAAGTTTAATAAGCCTGAGCCCACTATTAAGAAAACGAAAGAACGTTCACCTTTATGGAAATCCCCAGTTACCTGGGCAGTAACAGGTGCTATGGGATTACAATCATTATTATTTTATACAACTGCAGCATGGATTCCTGAAATATACATATCACAAGGGTTAGCTGCTGATCGTGCAGGTTGGATGTTCTCCATCATGCAATTTTCGCAAGTTCCAATGGCTTTAGCTGTGCCAATCATTGCTAGTAAAATGACGTCTCAGCGACCTCTTGTCTTAATGTTTACAGCGTTTTACTTAATAGGCTTTGTTGGCGTTGTCATGGAGTGGACTAGCCTTGGGGTACTTTGGATGATTCTATTAGGCCTAGCAGGTGGGGCTTCCTTTGCCTTAGCCATGATGTTCTTCACACTCCGCACTCGCACAGCCTTTGAAGCTGCTGATTTATCAGGCTTTGCGCAATCATTAGGCTATTTGTTTGCTGCAATTGGTCCTATTCTTTTTGGCTACCTGCATGACTTATTTGGTGGCTGGAATATTGCTGGCTGGCTCTTTGTCGTTGTAGCTGTAATACTCTTTTTATGTTCATTTAGAGCCTCTAAAGATGAATATGTCCATTAAATTAAAGCAGATGGGAAAACCAGTCTTGTTCTCCATCTGCTTATACTTTTTTATTTATCATGCTGTTTTAATATGGTTATCAGTTCATCAAGATCTTTTGCTGCTTCTTTGTTATGGGCATTTATAGCAGTAAAAATTGGAAGAGCCTCTTGTAAGAGTAAATGACTAAAATAATAATAGCCCAAAAAAGCCTGCTGCTCATAGCCCTTTGGCGTTTCCTCCTCCCATTCCAGTTCATCATCCTCCTCATCTTCTATCCATAGATATTTGGCATCTAGTAGCTCCTGCATAGTTTGAACCGTATGTGCTGGGTCTAGATAATCCTCTGTAATCACTTGCGCCACAGCTAAATAAAGCTCTATTTCTTGTAATGAAACGTCTTCCATGTTTTTGTTGGCAAGCTTTTTTAAAAGGATAAGCAAAACCCATGGTGTCACCTGCCATAATGTGCCTTGATGCTCAATTAATTCAGCAAGCTGCTGATAATGCTCCTGTTCAAGCAGCTGAGGGATAGCTGTTCCTCTACCGTAAGGTGTCGTCAATTGTTGCCATGGGATATTCGGGATAGGCTGGTTCAACATTTGGATTGCTCCTCTCCTAAAAAACAAGATAGCTTAAGTGTAAATGGGATTATTGCGATTGTATATAGGTACTAAGAGAGGCAATCTAGAACAATATTTTGTTGATGAATATGCATTATTGCTGATACTTCTGACTGCATGAATAATATGGGAAACTAAAAGAGGCAATAGTTGTGGATAGTGGAATTAATGGAGATCTCCGTAAAACCCTTCAGGAGCTGTTGGGATATTTAACAGCTCCTTTACAGTTAATAGCATGGCTTTTGATAGAAGTAATTTGGTGTATGATAAATATTTATATAAGGTTTATGAAATATATGAGTCGTTGCAGGCGAAAGCGGCGGTATTAACCATGTCCAGTTGCCTGTCAGTTTTCGCCCTACCGATTCCTCTGCTTCTTCAAACAGTTTAAACTGTTGTGCTGCTGTATGATGATCCACAATGCTCACTCCATCTTCTTTAAATGAATGAAGGACAGCAATATTGAGCTCCACTAATGCACGGTCTCGCCAAAGAGAGGCTTGTTTACTCGTATCAAGATTAAATATCTCTGCAATAGCTGGTAGCATATTATAGCGATCATGATCTGCTAAATTACGTGCACCGATTTCTGTCCCCATGTACCAGCCGTTAAACGGAGCTGCTTGAAAATCAATACCCGCCATTTGAAAACGCATGCTTGAAATAATGGGTACGGCATACCATTTCAACTGTAATTTCTCCACATCCACTGCCTCGGGATGACGAATTGGTACCTCTAAAATATATTCTGTTGGGATTGTAAACAGCTGTGGAGCACGCCCATCTACCTGTACGACAAGTGGTAACACGTCAAATGGTGTTCGCTGACCTTTCCAGCCTAATGATTCACATACTTTTGTAAACGCAATGGAACTTGAATCACCAATAACTCCTGCTTCCGTTTCATAGCCTGCATAACGAATTAACTGATGATTCCATATACGTACTCGATCTGAAGCAAACACGGTTATGGTTGGACGAATTTTCCCACTATTTGTTGCATAATCAATATGCTCTAGTAGCTTTTGAAAAATGTCCTGTTCCTCTAAAACATCACGTGCATCAAATACATGTAATGACTGCCAGAACAGGCGACCAATACATTTGTTGCTATTACGCCATGCAACCCGTGCACCAAAAATTAGTTCGTCTGTTGTTGGACTGTAGTCTCCTGCACTTCTAATCTGTTGTAATCTATTTTCTAACCAAAGTTCAGATTCATTTTGCTCTACCTGATATAAATTTAAGAACTGTTGTATCTCCTGTATATTCATGTCGATTCCTCCACCTACCCTCATATTAGAGGAACAAAACAGGAAGCACCACGAAAATATCTTTAGAAAAAACATACATATTGCATATATGAAATAGTTTGTTCAAATTTAATGATGGCTTTCATGTAATTTTATAGGATATCAAAAACTATATGTATCAAACATACCGAAAGGAATAATTCAATTTTTATAAACAATAATGGTAGCCATTTTTATTTAAAATATAACGAGAAACAATAGTGACATTCCTCCCAACACTACCTCCAATCATTGAGCGGACCATTTAAGCTTTTCATAGTCTGAAATAATTCACTACATATAATCATTAAAAATAGAGACAATATGTAAAAAAACTATCTCCGAAAATATGTTATCCTCAGCATTCCTGTATGGTTTGAAACAATAGAAGACAAGTCAAATAAGGAACAAGTGGCAATGACTATTACAATTTCTTTTCGTTTTGGGAACTGAGGAACGTATCACAATAAATTTGTTGATCTTTCTCTATACCTTTTATACGTGCATACTTATTACCGAATTCACACATTGTGTTTAATACTGGTACAAATGATCTTCCTAGATCAGTTAAGCTATATTCCACTTTTGGAGGTACTTCTTTAAATACTTCTCTTTGTACAAGTCCATCTCTTTCTAACTGTTTCAATTGATCTGTTAAGACCTTTTGTGTAATTCCAGGTATTAATTCATAAAACTCCTTTGTCCTTACTGATTTTTGGCTCAAGAAAAAGAGTATTAAGCATTTCCATTTCCCACCTGCAATGTTCATGAAAATGTTGATTCCAGTATTATAGTTAACCATCTGTTTCCTCCTAACTCCTAAAAAGGCACTTTAAAGTGGCTATACCACTTTAAAGTGCGTTATTTTCTTATTTATTATTGCTTACTATAATTAAAGCTGCAACATAATAAAAATTTCGGAGTTGATAAAATGAGTGTAAAAAATATTTTAGAAAAAAGACGTTCAGTTAGACATTATGATCCAAGTTATAAAATTAGTTCAGAAATTCTAACCTCATTAGTTGAAAGTGCAAGTAAGTCACCTAATGGTAATAATATACAATCTACTCGTTACTTAATTATTGATGAGCCAGACTTAAGAAATTTATTACTACCTATAGCTTTTAATCAGCAACAAGTGATAGAGGCTTCAACATTAATTGTTATGTTGGGAGATTATCAGGCATTCGATAAAGAAAATATTATTAAGATACATGAAGAAGGCTTTCAAGCTGGTTATTTTGATGAATCACTAAGAGATTATCTAGCGAATGCTGCAATAAATTATTATGAAAATAAATCTAAGGAAGATCTAAAGCTAGAGTTAACTAGAGATGTAAGTCTTGCTTCAATGTCATTAATTTTGTTAGCAAATGAAGCTGGTTTTGAGACAATCACAATGTCAGGATATGATTCTAAAAAGTTAAAAGATATCTTAAATATATCTGAAAGGTATTTAGATGTTATGCTTATAGCTATTGGTAAAGGTACTAAAGCAGGTCATAAGACCGTAAGGCATAATGTAAATAAGGTAATGTATCGAAATCAAATAATTTAGTGTTCTAATAGCAACCGACTAAGTAAATTAGATAGGCAAAGAAATATGTTTTTTTAATCAATGATCTTAAATTGACCAGTTACTCATTCAAAATGGGTTCTGGTCGTTTATTATATGTAAAATTTCATCTTCTGTTTTAAGGCTTAATTAACATTCTGTGTTGTACTTAGTTATACTACCCCCATGAATTACAAAACTAATTTACTCTGACTATAAGCTATCTACAAATCCGTATATTTGTTACATTGTTCCATTTAGTCATAGTGAGGACTTTTTTGATGCACTATGATTATTCCTCTCAGCTGCTTTAAAATTGGCAATGGTCGTTTAGAAAGGTACTATAGCAATTTGTTTGATAAGGTAATCAATTGACATATAAAAAAGCATGTAACACACAACTGTGCTACATGCTTGATGACCCGTACGGGATTCGAACCCGTGTTACCGCCGTGAAAGGGCGGTGTCTTAACCACTTGACCAACGGGCCGTGGCTCCGAAGGCAGGACTCGAACCTGCGACAACCTGATTAACAGTCAGGTGCTACTACCAACTGAGCTACTTCGGAATAATGATGGGCCTAAATGGACTCGAACCATCGACCTCACGCTTATCAGGCGTGCGCTCTAACCAGCTGAGCTATAGGCCCCCATTTTGGAGCGGGTGATGAGAATCGAACTCACGACATCAGCTTGGAAGGCTGAGGTTTTACCATTAAACTACACCCGCAAATAATGGTGGGTCAGGACGGAATCGAACCGCCGACACTTAGAGCTTCAATCTAATGCTCTACCAACTGAGCTACTGACCCGAAATGGAGGAGGTAGAGGGATTCGAACCCCCGCGCGGTGTTACCCGCCTGTCGGTTTTCAAGACCGATCCCTTCAGCCAGACTTGGGTATACCTCCAAAAATATTGAAATGGTGGAGCCTAGCGGGATCGAACCGCTGACCTCCTGCGTGCAAGGCAGGCGCTCTCCCAGCTGAGCTAAGGCCCCAAATAAAATAAAGATGGTCGGAATGACAGGATTCGAACCTACGACCCCTTGGTCCCAAACCAAGTGCTCTACCAAGCTGAGCTACATTCCGAAAAAATACTATGGCGCGCCCGACAGGAGTCGAACCCATAACCTTCTGATCCGTAGTCAGACGCTCTATCCAATTGAGCTACGGGCGCATATGTATCTATCAATTTCGCCTTGGTGTAATTGCGTCCGGATTTTGAATTGTGCATGCACAATTCATTCCTTTGAAAATCCGTGACCGCCGGAGGCTTTATCTTCATTCAGTAGGTGTTTGGACAACCACTGAAAGAATGAAGATAAAAATGATGAGCCATGAAGGACTCGAACCTTCGACCCTCTGATTAAAAGTCAGATGCTCTACCAACTGAGCTAATGGCTCAAACTAAAAAATGAATGGCTGGGGTACTAGGATTCGAACCTAGGCATGACGGAATCAAAATCCGTTGCCTTACCGCTTGGCTATACCCCAATTTTAAAATGGGGCGACTGATGGGAATCGAACCCACGAATGTCGGAACCACAATCCGATGCGTTAACCACTTCGCCACAATCGCCACTATATATGATAACAGCTGTATATGAACGAGTACCTCAATACCTGGCAGGGGCAGTAGGAATCGAACCCACACCAAAGGTTTTGGAGACCTCTATTCTACCGTTGAACTATGCCCCTAAAATGGTGGAGGGGGACGGATTCGAACCGCCGAACCCTAAGGAGCGGATTTACAGTCCGCCGCGTTTAGCCACTTCGCTACCCCTCCAAGGAATGGTGCCGGCGATAGGAGTCGAACCCACGACCTACTGATTACAAGTCAGTTGCTCTACCAACTGAGCTACACCGGCAAAATAATGGCGGTCCCGACCGGGATCGAACCGGCGATCTCCTGCGTGACAGGCAGGCATGTTAACCGCTACACCACGGGACCATAATGGTGGAGGATGACGGGCTCGAACCGCCGACCCTCTGCTTGTAAGGCAGATGCTCTCCCAGCTGAGCTAATCCTCCATGAAAAAATAAGCGAAGCGATGTCCTACTCTCGCAGGGGGAAGCCCCCAACTACCATCGGCGCTAAAGAGCTTAACTTCCGTGTTCGGTATGGGAACGGGTGTGACCTCTTTGCCATCATCACTTCACTTATTCAATTGAAAGAATTTATTCTCTCAAAACTGGATAAACGGCGCATTGAATGCTTCAAACTTTTTGGTTAAGTCCTCGATCGATTAGTATTCGTCAGCTCCATGTGTCACCACACTTCCACCTCGAACCTATCTACCTCATCGTCTTTGAGGGATCTTACTTACTTGCGTAATGGGAAATCTCATCTTGAGGGGGGCTTCATGCTTAGATGCTTTCAGCACTTATCCCGTCCACACATAGCTACCCAGCGATGCCTTTGGCAAGACAACTGGTACACCAGCGGTGTGTCCATCCCGGTCCTCTCGTACTAAGGACAGCTCCTCTCAAATTTCCTACGCCCACGACGGATAGGGACCGAACTGTCTCACGACGTTCTGAACCCAGCTCGCGTACCGCTTTAATGGGCGAACAGCCCAACCCTTGGGACCGACTACAGCCCCAGGATGCGATGAGCCGACATCGAGGTGCCAAACCTCCCCGTCGATGTGGACTCTTGGGGGAGATAAGCCTGTTATCCCCGGGGTAGCTTTTATCCGTTGAGCGATGGCCCTTCCATGCGGAACCACCGGATCACTAAGCCCGTCTTTCGACCCTGCTCGACTTGTAGGTCTCGCAGTCAAGCTCCCTTGTGCCTTTACACTCTACGAATGATTTCCAACCATTCTGAGGGAACCTTTGGGCGCCTCCGTTACCTTTTAGGAGGCGACCGCCCCAGTCAAACTGTCCGCCTGACACTGTCTCCTGCCCCGCTAAGGGGCATGGGTTAGAATTTCAATACAACCAGGGTAGTATCCCACCGACGCCTCCTTCGAAGCTGGCGCTCCGAGATCTCTGGCTCCTACCTATCCTGTACAAGTTGTACCAAAATTCAATATCAGGCTACAGTAAAGCTCCACGGGGTCTTTCCGTCCTGTCGCGGGTAACCTGCATCTTCACAGGTACTATAATTTCACCGAGTCTCTCGTTGAGACAGTGCCCAGATCGTTACGCCTTTCGTGCGGGTCGGAACTTACCCGACAAGGAATTTCGCTACCTTAGGACCGTTATAGTTACGGCCGCCGTTTACTGGGGCTTCAATTCGCAGCTTCGCTTGCGCTAACCACTCCTCTTAACCTTCCAGCACCGGGCAGGCGTCAGCCCCTATACGTCACCTTACGGTTTTGCAGAGACCTGTGTTTTTGCTAAACAGTCGCCTGGGCCTATTCACTGCGGCTCTCATGCGCTTGCACGCTCAAGAGCACCCCTTCTCCCGAAGTTACGGGGTCATTTTGCCGAGTTCCTTAACGAGAGTTCTCTCGCACACCTTAGGATTCTCTCCTCGACTACCTGTGTCGGTTTGCGGTACGGGCACCTCTCACCTCGATAGAGGCTTTTCTTGGCAGTGTGAAATCAGGAACTTCGTCCATACGGACTCGCCATCACAGCTCAACGTTACAGTGTGCGGATTTGCCTACACACACGCCTTACTGCTTGGACGCGCACAACCAACGGCGCGCTTACCCTATCCTACTGCGTCCCCCCATTTCTCAAACGGTGAGGAGGTGGTACAGGAATATCAACCTGTTGTCCATCGCCTACGCCTATCGGCCTCGGCTTAGGTCCCGACTAACCCTGAGCGGACGAGCCTTCCTCAGGAAACCTTAGTCATACGGTGGACGGGATTCTCACCCGTCTTTCGCTACTCATACCGGCATTCTCACTTCTAAGCGCTCCACCAGTCCTTCCGGTCTGACTTCAACGCACTTAGAACGCTCTCCTACCACTGACATCGTAGATGTCAATCCACAGCTTCGGTGAATCGTTTAGCCCCGATACATTTTCGGCGCAGCGTCACTCGACCAGTGAGCTATTACGCACTCTTTAAATGATGGCTGCTTCTAAGCCAACATCCTGGTTGTCTGTGCAACGCCACATCCTTTTCCACTTAACGATTACTTTGGGACCTTAGCTGGTGGTCTGGGCTGTTTCCCTTTTGACTACGGATCTTATCACTCGCAGTCTGACTCCCGTGTATAAATATCTGGCATTCGGAGTTTGTCTGAATTCGGTAAACCGGGATGGCCCCCTAGTCCAAACAGTGCTCTACCTCCAGTATTCTCATCACGAGGCTAGCCCTAAAGCTATTTCGGAGAGAACCAGCTATCTCCAAGTTCGATTGGAATTTCTCCGCTACCCACACCTCATCCCCGCACTTTTCAACGTGCGTGGGTTCGGGCCTCCAGTAAGTGTTACCTTACCTTCACCCTGGACATGGGTAGATCACCTGGTTTCGGGTCTACGACCACGTACTATTTCGCCCTATTCAGACTCGCTTTCGCTGCGGCTCCGCCTTCTAAAGCTTAACCTCGCACGTAATCGTAACTCGCCGGTTCATTCTACAAAAGGCACGCTATCACCCATTAACGGGCTCTAACTACTTGTAGGCACACGGTTTCAGGATCTCTTTCACTCCCCTCCCGGGGTGCTTTTCACCTTTCCCTCACGGTACTGGTTCACTATCGGTCACTAGGTAGTATTTAGCCTTGGGAGATGGTCCTCCCGGATTCCGACGGAATTTCACGTGTTCCGCCGTACTCAGGATCCACTCTGGAGAGAACGAACTTTCGACTACAGGGCTTTTACCTGCTCTGGCGGACCTTTCCAAGTCGCTTCATCTAACTCGCTCTTTTGTAACTCCGTATAGAGTGTCCTACAACCCCAAGAGGCAAGCCTCTTGGTTTGGGCTCTTCCCGTTTCGCTCGCCGCTACTCAGGGAATCGATTTTTCTTTCTCTTCCTCCAGGTACTTAGATGTTTCAGTTCCCTGGGTCTGCCTTCAAGACGCTATGTATTCACGTCAAGATACTACGCGATTAAACGTAGTGGGTTCCCCCATTCGGAAATCTCCGGATCAAAGCTCACTTACAGCTCCCCGAAGCATATCGGTGTTAGTGCCGTCCTTCTTCGGCTCCTAGTGCCAAGGCATTCGCCGTGCGCCCTTAATAACTTAACCTACAGCTTTCAATACACATCGCATTTCGTTGTCAGCTTCACTCGTTCAATCAGTCACGTACTTAAGTACGCTCCTTCACTCACTCGATTGCTTCCTAGAACTGCTCGTGTCTTGAAACCTTTATTATGTTATTAAGCCTATAAAAAAACTTAAAAAATAAATGTGTTTGTTACAATTTCAATGTCGTTTTATCCAGTTTTCAAAGAACAAGTTTTGAAGTATTTCATTCGAAAAAGAATGAACCTTCAAAACTGAACACAAAACGTAATCTTACAAACCCAAGGTTTGTATTCCGAAATAATCCTTAGAAAGGAGGTGATCCAGCCGCACCTTCCGATACGGCTACCTTGTTACGACTTCACCCCAATCATCTATCCCACCTTCGGCGGCTGGCTCCAAAAGGTTACCTCACCGACTTCGGGTGTTACAAACTCTCGTGGTGTGACGGGCGGTGTGTACAAGGCCCGGGAACGTATTCACCGCGGCATGCTGATCCGCGATTACTAGCGATTCCGGCTTCATGTAGGCGAGTTGCAGCCTACAATCCGAACTGAGAACGACTTTATCGGATTAGCTCCCTCTCGCGAGTTGGCAACCGTTTGTATCGTCCATTGTAGCACGTGTGTAGCCCAGGTCATAAGGGGCATGATGATTTGACGTCATCCCCACCTTCCTCCGGTTTATCACCGGCAGTCACCTTAGAGTGCCCAACTAAATGATGGCAACTAAGATCAAGGGTTGCGCTCGTTGCGGGACTTAACCCAACATCTCACGACACGAGCTGACGACAACCATGCACCACCTGTCACCGTTGCCCCCGAAGGGGAAACTATATCTCTACAGTGGTCAACGGGATGTCAAGACCTGGTAAGGTTCTTCGCGTTGCTTCGAATTAAACCACATGCTCCACCGCTTGTGCGGGCCCCCGTCAATTCCTTTGAGTTTCAGTCTTGCGACCGTACTCCCCAGGCGGAGTGCTTAATGCGTTAGCTGCAGCACTAAGGGGCGGAAACCCCCTAACACTTAGCACTCATCGTTTACGGCGTGGACTACCAGGGTATCTAATCCTGTTTGCTCCCCACGCTTTCGCGCCTCAGCGTCAGTTACAGACCAGAAAGTCGCCTTCGCCACTGGTGTTCCTCCAAATCTCTACGCATTTCACCGCTACACTTGGAATTCCACTTTCCTCTTCTGCACTCAAGTCCCCCAGTTTCCAATGACCCTCCACGGTTGAGCCGTGGGCTTTCACATCAGACTTAAAGGACCGCCTGCGCGCGCTTTACGCCCAATAATTCCGGACAACGCTTGCCACCTACGTATTACCGCGGCTGCTGGCACGTAGTTAGCCGTGGCTTTCTAATAAGGTACCGTCAAGGTACAGCCAGTTACTACTGTACTTGTTCTTCCCTTACAACAGAGTTTTACGATCCGAAAACCTTCTTCACTCACGCGGCGTTGCTCCATCAGGCTTTCGCCCATTGTGGAAGATTCCCTACTGCTGCCTCCCGTAGGAGTCTGGGCCGTGTCTCAGTCCCAGTGTGGCCGATCACCCTCTCAGGTCGGCTACGCATCGTCGCCTTGGTGAGCCATTACCTCACCAACTAGCTAATGCGCCGCGGGCCCATCCTATAGCGACAGCCGAAACCGTCTTTCAGTATGTCACCATGAGGTGACATAGATTATTCGGTATTAGCCCCGGTTTCCCGGAGTTATCCCAAACTATAGGGTAGGTTGCCCACGTGTTACTCACCCGTCCGCCGCTAACGTCAAAGGAGCAAGCTCCTTCTCTGTTCGCTCGACTTGCATGTATTAGGCACGCCGCCAGCGTTCGTCCTGAGCCAGGATCAAACTCTCCATAAAAGAAATTTGATTAGCTCAAATTGTTTTGCTGGCATCAATTTTGATGTCCAAAATTTTTGTTTTGTTCACTAGCAAAAGCTAGCTACTAAAAACTATATTGATTACGTTTTGCTTGTTCAGTTTTCAAGGTTCATGTTTTGCTTTATTTCAGCGTGTCACCGTGGCGACTTGTATAATATTACACCCCTTTTTTAAAAAGGTCAACACTTTTACAGAAAAAAATTTAGCTTTTTTATTAAAGTAGAAAAACTTCCTATATTAATAACTACATATTATTTTTGGTTTCACTCGAATTATCTTAATGTAATACCGCTAACTAAAATATAATTTTATCATATTTCTTGATAAAAAATTAATAGTTTTTTAGGAAGAACGAACAAAAAAACTCGGTAATAAAAACCGAGTTTTTAAAATGGGAAAAAGAACGGGATGGCTATCATCATTACAATAAACATAACAATCTGTAATGGAATTCCTATTCTTACAAAATCCATAAATTTGTAGCCTCCCGCTGTCATTACCAGCGCATTGGTAGGGGATGCAATCGGTGTAGCAAAGGCCATGCTTGCTGCTACTGCTACTGCAATCATAAAGGTTGTTGGGCTAACATCCATTGCAATCGCAGCACTCATGGCAATAGGTGCAAACAATACAGCAGTTGCCGTATTACTAATAAATTGACCAAAAACTGCTGTCAAAATATAAACACCAATGAGCACTCCATAGGGTCCAAAATCGCCGAGGGCATTGATGATACCATCAGATAAAATAGCCATACCACCTGTTTTTTCTAATGCTGTCGCCATTGGAAGCATTGCAGCCACTAACACAATGCTTTCAAAATTCATATTGCTATAGGCATCTTCCATATTTCTTAAACAACCGGTTAATATCATCAGAACTGCACCAATCATTACAGAAATAACAGCTGGAAAAATTTCGAATGCCATTAAAATAATCATGAATAGCATAATAATACCCGCAAGACCAGCTTTACCTGTAGCTGCTGCTACACTTGCATGCTCCTTTGGTTGGCCAACAACTACGACATCCTGGGTCTCTCTTGCTAACAAAAGAATTTCATCCCATGCGCCTTGTACTAAAATAGCATCTCCAAATTTTAACTTGTGCGAAATCATATCTTGAAGCTTATATCCACCTTTTCGGTTAATACCAATAATGTTTAGGTTGTATTTTTCTCGGAAGCCAAGAGAGCTAACCGTTTCATTGATAAAGCTTGAATTTGGTGTGAGCAATACCTCTGCAATACCGAGATGCTTTGATACCAATTCATCGGCCTCTCCTTCAACTAACCCTTGCATCTCAAGATGATAATCTTCAACGAAACGGCTGATGTCCTCTTCTTCTCCTTGAACATATAGCTCATCCTTAGCATGAATGACACTTGTTGGACCTGCCATTTCTTGATAAGTCATCGGCAGTAAATTAATGCCCTCCTGTGATTTACGATGAATTTTCATCATGCAGAGCATATACTTAGCTGGTAGTTTTAATTCTGCTAATGATGTTTCAATTATAGGAGATTCTTCTGGAACAGATATTTTAAATAGACGATTATTTAAATCATACTGTTTAATAATTTTCTTCGGCGAAAGTTTATAGCCTTCATTTGTCTGGGTACGATTTTGTTCCTTAGGTAATAGGATATTACGTACAAGCACTAAATAAGTGATACCTGCAATCATTCCAACAATACCAATAGGTGTTATTTCAAAGAAGCCAAGTTTGTTATAGCCTCTATCCACTAATAACTGACTAACAATTAAATTGGTCGGTGATGCAATTAGTGTCATAAGACCAGAAAGACTTGCTACGTATGAAAGTGGTAGTAGAAACTTTGAAGGGCTGACTTTCATACTGATCGCTATACTTACAACTATTGGCATCATTAATGCTACAGTACCTGTATTACTCATAAAGGCACCAACTGATCCTACAATAATGAGCAGTAATACAAATAATTTCAGCTCACTATTGCCAGACCATTTGAGCAATAACTGGCCTGCCATCCCTGCAAGACCCGTACGTAAAATTCCTGCACCCACGACAAATAGCCCTGCAATCATTAAAACTACAGAGTTTGAAAAACCAGATAATGCCTCCGCGGGTGTTAAAATATCCGTAATGACAAAAGCCAATAGTGACACAATCGCTACAAGATCTGCTCGTATTTTATTGGTCACAAATGCGAAAATTGTTGCTCCTAAAATAAGAAATGTTAATGTAAGCTGCACATCCATGAATTCCTTTCTAACATTAATCATTATAATGATTGCCAGCAAAAAAATTATATTTCATTGCTATTTTTATTATAGCTTACGAGAGAACATATATGATAAAATTCACCATCTTTTCAAAATTTAAAAAAGTGTGGCACTTAACCACACTTATTAGTTTATTTACGATAAAGATGATGCTCTTTAATATAATCGTAACACGAATTTGGCAAGAGATACCTTGGCTCACCACCCATCGCAAATTCTTCACGAATATAGGTAGAACTAATTTCCATTGCTAATCCCTTATCTATAAGATGGAATCTCCCATCATCATTATTTCTTAAAATTGGAGAACGACTAATTGTTGATAGCATATCAATACCATGCCTTGCCATTACAATAAATTTATTTTCAGCTACTAATGCGTCACCTTTTTTCCATAACCCCGCACCAATATCCACTAATAAATCAGCGCCCATAATAAAATGAACTTCATCCTCTGGGTGCTTTTCTCTAAAATACTTCATGGTGTCATATGTGTAAATATTCCAACCTTCTTGATTCATTTCATAAGAATCTGCAATAAAACGATCATCTTTGGAAATCGCTAGCTGTAGCATATTCCAGCGATGAGTATCCTCTGTTTTTATTGTTTTATCCTTCCGTTTGTTTGAGCAAGGTAAAAAAATAACCTTATCTAATTTACAACGGTGTGCGACTGTACTAGCTGTCCAAAGATGAACATTGGTAATTGGATCAAAGGATGAACCATAAATACCTATCCTCGCCATCGTATCTTCCTCCTATCGTTTTCTATCTAGTATTCATCGTTTTCGAAATTTTTTCTTTTATGGCCCGAATGCTGGATATCTTGTTATCCCAGCAAGTTTGACTTAAATCGACTGGATACTCTTCTGGGTTCATTGTTCGTTTGTACTCACACCATAACAATTTTAAATTTTGCTTCGCATATGCTTGTGTTTCTTGAATAGTAGGTTCCTCAAACACAACTTCCCCTTTTTCTACAATGCTTTCATGTAACTCTATCGCTGTAAAATTCGTAACAAATTTACTTATATACGTATGAACAGGGTGGAACATTTTTAATCTTTCTATTTGCTGGATGTTTTCATCATCAAGGGCAATATAGTCACCTTCAGCATGACCATTCTCATTATTAACAATACGATAAACACGCTTACACCCAGGAGTAGTCACTTTTTCGGGATTTGCTGAAATTTTAATCGTATCGACCATTTCTCCACTTTCATTTTCAATAGAAACTAATTTGTATACTCCACCAAGAGCAGCTTGATCGTAGGCTGTAATCAGCTTTGTTCCAATTCCCCAAGCATCGATTCGCGCTCCTTGCGATTTTAAATGCATAATTGTATATTCGTCCAAATCATTCGAGGCCATAATTTTTGCGTCTGTAAACCCCGCATCATCTAGCATTTTTCTTGCTCTTTTTGAAAGGTAGGCTAGATCGCCACTGTCTAAACGGATACCAATAAAATTAATCTGATCTCCTAATTCCTTTGCTACACGAATTGCATTTGGAACGCCTGAATGTAACGTATCATAGGTATCTACTAAAAAAACACAATCTTTATGTGCAACTGCATATTTTTTAAATGCAGTATACTCATCTTGATAGGTTTGAATCATCGCATGGGCATGAGTTCCTGACACGGGAATACCGAACAATTTCCCTGCCCTTACATTACTTGTTGCAGAGAATCCGCCTATATAAGCTGCACGGGCACCCCAAATAGCAGCATCAAATTCGTGTGCACGTCGAGTGCCGAACTCCATTACGACATCCTCACCTGTCACTTGTTTGATACGTGAGGCCTTTGTTGCAATTAGTGTTTGGTAATTCACGATATTTAACAAAGGGGTTTCAATTAATTGGGCCTCTGCTAATGGCGCTTCAATTCTTAGGATAGGCTCGTTGGCAAAAACGAGTTCTCCTTCTCTCATCCCTTTAATGCTTCCTGTAAACTTAAGCTCCTGAAGATATTGAAGAAAATCTTCGGGATAATTCCCCTCTTCTCGTAAATATTGAATGTCACTTTGAGAGAATCCAAAGTTATTGATAAAATCGGTAATTTTTTTTAAGCCAGCAAATACCGCATAACCATTACCAAATGGAAGTTTTCTAAAATATAGCTCAAACACAGCTTTACGTTGATGAACACCATCTTGCCAATAGGTTTGAACCATATTAATTTGATATAAATCCGTGTGTAACATGAAGCTATCGTCTGCATATTTCATGTATTTTCCTCCATCCCTGATTGTCAAATAATAGTGGCACCAAGCGTGTGTTCAAAATGTCTCAACGCCCACTCATGTCCTGTTTGATTAAAGGAGGCGACAGCATTTTTATGAATGACGATATCGAACCCTTTATTATAAGCATCTACTGCTGTATGGAGAACGCAGATATCTGTACAAACGCCGATTAAATGAAGCTCAGTAATCCCTCTTTCACGTAATTTCAATTCTAAATCTGTTCCTGCAAAAGCAGAGTAACGCGTTTTATCCATGTAATTGACGTGATCTTGCTCTTTATTTTCTTCATATAATGGTTTTAATGCACCATATAAATCTCTGCCTTTAGTATTTCGAATATTATGTGGTGGGAATAGCTTTGTTTCTGGATGATAAACATCCCCTTCTTCATGAACATCTATAGCAAATACAGTAAACTCTCCATTCCTAATAAATTCCTTTGTTAAGTCTACATTTTTCTGCTCAAGCAGCTGTCCAGGCTCTCCACAAGTTAAAGCTCCATCTGATGCAACAAAATCCACTGTGTAATCAATATTAATTAATGCTCGCTTTTTCATCATTTCATCACTCCATTTTATTAATTACTAATACTCAAATTACAAATTACATTCATTAAAATAAACAGGAAAGACGAATCTTTCCTAATGGTAAATAGACTCAATAATTTCAAAGTCGTTAAATGTATATAGTTGTGAAGGTCTAAAAGAATTACGTTTTGTCTTCTTCGGCTTCCCTTCCTCATCCAATACCCTTTCGATAAAAGGTAGTTTGGGTGCCTTTGTAAAGAATACGGAATCATTTGAAATTCGGGAATCCTCTCCGACTGTCAGTAGCACTCGCTGTAATTCAGACAAAGTAAATTCCGGGGGTAGAAAATTTTTAGCAACTGTTGTTTGTATCATATCTCTTTTAATAAATGCCAAAGCATCGTTAATAATTTGACGATGATCAAATGCTAGTTGAAGGGTAAATACCTCTTCTATATCAAATAGCTCCACCTCAGCGGCATCATCACTTGCCTGTCGTTGCTCAATAAATGTTTCTGGAACAATGGCATAAAAAGCATTTGAAATCATCCAACCGCGTGGGTCTCGATCAATTCCATCGTATACACCAAAATGTTGTATATGTAGACCCTCTACATTTGTTTCTTCTTTTAACTCCCTTTTCGCAGCGATATAGGCTGTTTCCTTTTGACTGGCATCTATAAATCCTCCCGGAAGTGCCCATTTGCCTCCTTCAATATTGGGATTTCCTTCTGCATCCTTTGCTGCACGTTTAATGAGCATAATCTTTAGCGTCATGTTCGGCGGTGCTTTTTCTTCTTTTTTTTCTGAGACAATTGTAAAAATAGCAATATCCGCTGTATAGCCATCAGGTGTTTGATATTTTGAGGAATCATAGTTTGCAAGCACGTCTTCTTCGCTCTGGAATTTTGTCATTGAAAAAACTCCTTTATTAAAAAACTTAAGTAATTTGTAATTATATAATTACTATTTAATTAAATAATACTTGTTAAAACTTATAAATGCAACTCTTTTTTAACTAAAATTAACCAACCAGTTGCCTATAGCATTATCGACAATTGGTTGGTTTATGCAATGTTATTATAAAGCCTAGCTCTTAAAGCATTTCTGAGCTTGTTTTTGCTTGCATATGAAGAAGTAAATAATCTGGCCCACCAGCTTTGGAGTCTGTTCCAGACATATTAAATCCACCAAACGGTTGATAACCAACAATAGCGCCTGTACAACCTCGGTTGAAGTAAAGGTTTCCGACATGGAATTCTTCACGAGCCTTTTCTATATGCCCACGGTTATTTGTAATCACTGCACCCGTTAAGCCATATTCTGTATTGTTAGCGATTTTAATTGCATGATCAAAATCCTTAGCCTTCGTAAAGCCGACTACTGGTCCAAAAATCTCTTCCTTCATAATCCTTGCCTCTGGAGAAAGGTCAGCAAATACAGTTGGCTGAATAAAGTAACCGATAGAATCGTCCCCTTTTCCACCTGTTAACAGCCTTCCTTCCTGCTTACCAATCTCAATATAATCCATGATTTTATTATAGGCATTTTGATCAATTACAGTTGCCATGTAGTTTGTATAGTCCGTTGGATCACCTTGAGTCAATTCATTGGTTAATGCTACCACACGTTCAAGAACTTGATCATAAACATCTTCTACAATAACTGCACGAGAACATGCAGAACATTTTTGACCAGAGAAGCCAAACGCGGAGGATACTATCGAAGTCGCTGCTAATTCTAGGTCTGCTTCTTTATCAACAACAATTGTGTCCTTTCCTCCCATTTCTGCAATCACACGCTTTATCCAAATTTGCCCGTTACGAACTTTCGAAGCACGGTCAAAAATACGGAGACCAACATCACGCGAACCTGTAAAGCTGATAAATCGTGTGTCTTTATGATCGACCAGATAATCTCCCACTTCTGAGCCATTTCCTGGCACAAAATTAAGAACACCTTTAGGAAGACCTGCTTCCTCCATTACTTCAACAAATTTTGCAGCAATCACTGGAGTAGTGGAAGCTGGCTTTAATAATACTGTATTACCTGTCACAATTGCCGCTACTGTTGTTCCAGCCATTATCGCAAATGGAAAGTTCCATGGAGAGATAATAATACCTACCCCTAATGGAATATAGTCATAACGATTAAATTCATTTGGACGACTTTGAACAGGTGAGCCGTCTTTAATTAAAAGCATTTGACGACCATAATACTCCAAGAAATCAATGGCTTCTGCTGTATCTGCATCTGCCTCCTTCCATGGCTTACCCGCTTCCTTTGTTAACAATGCTGAAAATTCATGCTTTCGACGGCGAATAATTGCCGCAGCCTTAAATAAAATATCTGCGCGAGACTCAGGTTTCACTTTTTTCCACGTTTTAAATGCTTGAACAGCTGCTTGCATAGCTTTTTCGGCTAGCTCTTTGTTTGCCTTCGATACATGTCCTATCACTTCTCTTTTATTGGAAGGATTGTAGGAAACAATCTTATCCTCTGTGGTAATTCGCTCTCCACCAATTACTAAATCGTAATCTTGCCCTAAGTACCCTTCAACGGCTTGTAAAGCATTTAAATAATCTAATCGATTAGCTTCAACACTAAAATCAGTAAACGGCTCATGCTTATATGCTACTACCATATATACCTCCAATATTGTTATCCACTCAACATATTGAGCTAGTAAAAATCGTTACCCTATCTTACAGGTACAACCAGCTCTGTTAATTTATTTTTAAGCTCTGCTTCAACAGTAGATGAAGCATCTACTAACGGAACTGAAACTGAACCAACAGGTATACCGACAAAGTTTAATGCGGCTTTTAAAGGTCCTGGGTTTCCTTCTTTATATAGCGTCTTCATTAATGGGAAATACTTTTTATGCAGTTCTATTGCCTCGTCATAGTTTTTTTCTTGAACTAAGTCATAAATCTTCACCCATACTTCAGGAATAAGATTTGAGCTAGCTGTTATGGCCCCTGGCGCCCCTGCAATAAATGAAGACACCGCTCGGAAGTCCTCTCCACAAAGAACGGAAATTTTATCACCAACAATTTGAAGTAGCTCAAGGACATCACCTATATTATCTGAGCAAACTTTCATTCCAACTACATTTGGCACATTTTCAACAATCTCTTTTACTGTATCATTAGCCAAATGAATGCCTGTTTTATAAGGAATGTTATAGAGGATAATTGGCATCTCTAAACATTTATCAATCGCTTCATAGTATTCGATAAATCCTTGTTTTGTTGGACTTACATAATATGGTGTCACAATCATAACAGCGTCAGCACCAGCTTGTTTTGCATAGCTACCTAATTCTACATTGTCGCCTAATCCTGGAGAAAGCAAGCCTACTACTACTGGCACACGACCATTGACAGTACTTAATGCAACATCAATAGCAATTTTTCGTTGCTCCATATTAAGAGCAGCATATTCTCCTGTTCCACCTAATACAAGCAAAGAATGAATATGATTATTTAGTTGATCCTCGATTAGATTTGCGAAGCTTTGTTTATCAACAGACCCATCAAGGTGTAAAGGTGTGACTAATGCAGTCATAATTCCATTAAATTTCATTTTAATAATCTCCTTTAAATGTTATTTATAAGCCTTTGCGTTGCCTAATACTTGTGGATTTACTACATTTCTCGATATTTTCCCATTTAACACAACACCAACTTCGTGTGTTATAGATTCAGAGCATCTATCTTTTGCCTCTAATGTATCGCCACCAAAATGCGGTGTGAAAATTACATTCTCCAATGTAAAAAGAGGGTTATCACTATTTGGGGGCTCTTGCTCTAATACATCTAACGCTGCACCAGCTATTTTTTTAGTAACTAGTGCGCTATATAGTGCTTGTTCATTTATCAATGAGCCTCTCCCTAAATTAATAACAAATGCTGAATCTTTCATTAACTCAAATTGCTTAGCAGAAAATAAATGATAGGTGTTTTTCGTTAATGGGGCATGTAAAGAGATAAAATCACATATTGGAAGACACATATTTAAGTCATCGATTTTAACAACACCATGTAGCTGCATTTCTGATTCTGTAACAAATGGGTCAAATCCTAAAACATTCATATTAAATGCCCTTGCTTTTTTAGCTAAATCCTGTCCAACCCTTCCCATTCCTACGATTAAAAGTGTCTTCCCGTTCACTTCCATAGGAAAATACGATTCTCTATAATGCCATTCATTGTTTCTAACTTTAGAATCACTAATATTTAAGCTTCTACTTAAAGCTAAAATGGACATCATTGCATGCTCTGCTACAGAAGTATAGTTACTAGATGGGGCATTCAACACGACTACGCCATTTTCTGTTGCGCTTGGAACATCTATATTATCTAGCCCGACTCCATGCATTCCTACGACTTCAAGGGAGGGGCAGCTTTCTAAAATATTTCTTGTAATTTTTTCTGTTCTTACAATGACTGCACGGGCCTGATGTTTGTTTATAAAGGCTATAATGTTCGCCTCTGAACCATTTGGTGCCAACACTACATTAAAATGATTGGTTAAGTACTCAACACCATTCGGTCGGATCGTTGGTTCAATTAATAGAACTGTTTTTGTCATATAATTTCTCCTTCGAAAATATAGTTATAATACTTAGTATACTAAGTTAATGTAAAAAAATTTTGTTAATGGGAGCCTTTGTTGAATAACAGAAAGACTCCATTAGTTTTTTATAATACTTTTGACAAAAATGATTTTGTTCTTTCATGGGATGGGTTTGTGAATATATCTCTTGGATCTCCTTCTTCTACTATATTACCACCATCAATATAAATAACTCGATCAGCTACTTCACGGGCAAATCCCATTTCATGTGTGACAATGACCATTGTCATCCCTTCCTGTGCTAATTGTTTCATAACCCGTAAAACCTCTCCTACCATTTCAGGGTCCAGTGCAGACGTTGGCTCATCAAATAGCATTACATGTGGCTCCATTGCTAAGGCTCTTGCAATAGCAACTCGCTGCTGTTGTCCACCCGATAAATTAGAGGGATAAGCAGTTGCTTTCTCTGCTAAGCCTACTTTTTTTAACAGCTCCATCGCTTGTTTTTCAGCATCTTCTTTTGTTTTCTTTTTGAGTCTGATTGGTGCTAATGTAATATTTTCAATAACTGTTTTTTGTGGAAACAGATTAAATTGCTGGAAAACCATCCCCATTTTTTGGCGAAGCTTATTAATATCAACGGTTTTATCTAAAATATTTTCGCCTTCTATAATAATTTCGCCACCACTCGGTTCTTCTAAAAGGTTCAAGCATCTTAAAAAGGTACTTTTACCTGAACCAGATGAGCCTATAATACAAACAACCTCTTTAGCTGCAATCTCTGTGCTAATACCTTTTAAAACTTGTAAATCTCCAAAGGATTTAGAAAGATTATTAACCTTTATCATGTAATAACAAACCTCCGTTCCATCTTAGTAGAAATAAGGGAAACAGTATAAATGGTGATAAAGTAGAATAATCCTACCATCGTTAAGATTTCAAAGGATCTAAAATTCATCGCATAGATGGATTGTCCAACCATTGTTAATTCAGCTATTCCGATAACTGATAGCATCGATGTATCCTTAATTGCGTGCGTTAATTGGTTCACAAATGACGGAATCATACGTCGTACTGCCTGTGGTAAAATGATTAAAGCCATAGTTTGAGCATAAGAGAAACCTAAGGATCTTCCTGCTTCCATTTGCCCCTTACCAATTGATTCGATTCCTCCACGGAAAATCTCTGTATTATAAGCTCCAATATTAAAGCTTATGGCAATCAGCCCTGCTGTAAAAGCCGAAAGATGTATATCCAAAGCTGTTGGTGCACCAAAGTAAATAAATAATATTTGAATTAGTATTGGTGTTCCGCGAATAAGATTAACATAGATTGCTGCAGGATATCGTAAAATTGCATACTTCGACATCCTCATAAAACACGCAATTAGCCCAATTATAAGTGAGAAAATTATTGATAAAACGGATATTAATAGCGTCATATATAACCCTTGCAGAAGATAAGGCAGTGCATCTGTCATAACTTTGAATGTTGTTTCCATAAAAACACCTCACTTCACATTAACTATGTTTATTTACCAAACCATTTTTCATGGATTTTATTGTATTCCCCATTTTCCTTAACTGTTTTTAAACCAGCATTAATCTTATCTGCTAATTCTTTGTTCCCTTTTTTAACAGCAAAAGCATGTTCATCGACTGTCATATGCTCTCCTACAATTCGGAACTTCACATTGTCACCATCTACCGCTAAACGATACTCAACTGTAGGAGAGTTAAGCACAAGCGCATCTGCATTTCCATTTTCTACATCTAAATACAGCGCATCTGTTTCTTTTAGAGGCTTCGCTTTTCCACCATATTGATCTGCTAATTCCTTTGCCTTTTCAAATGTTGTAGAACCTTGTGTAGCAACAATTGTTTTTCCTTTTAAATCCTCAAAGGATTGGATGGAGCTATTATTTGCTACAGCAAGCACTAATCCAGAGTTTAAAAAGATATCTGAGAAATCCACAACTTCCTTTCGTTCTTCACGTATTAATAGCGAGGAAGCGATATCTACCTGATTAGATTGTAAGCCTGGAATAAAACCATCAAATTTCATCTCTTTAAATTCTAGCTCTAAATTTTCTTCTTCTGCAATCGCTTGCAATAAATCATATTCAAAGCCAGTTAATTTACCATCCTGTTTAAAAATAAGAGGTGGATAGTTATTTAAAGCAGCTACGCTTACTTTTTCTCTTCCACCACTGGTACCCGCGTCAGAGTTGCTATTACTACACCCCACGAGAATTAAAGACAACAACCCAATAGTCCCCAATAAAAATAACAACCTTTTCATCTTATACATTACTTCATCCCCTTTGCTCGCATTTATTTTGTAAATTCTGATAATAGCGAATAATTAAATATTAAATCATAGCACTAAGGATGTCAATAACTTATGATACTAAGTATTATAAAAATTCTTATTTTATCAATATCAAACCGGATGCTTATTAGTATCTAAAATAAGAATAGTACTTCCAATTATCCGTATTTATATAGAAGATATTTAAATCCATAGGAACCTTATTTTCTGCATAAGATATTCTCGTCCCTTTTAACACTGCAGTTGTGTCGGGTATTTGCAATGCACCTGCAATATAAGGAGTTGCAATAACCGCTTCTATTTCATCCTCTACCTCAACAATATCGATATTTGATTGCTCTTTTAATAGTTGCTGGACAGAAGAAATTGCTGTATTTTCTTGGTAAACCTCTGAGGATATTACAGGTCGGATATAGTGTTCTAAGAAAAACATTGGTTGATTGTTTAAATATCGAATTCTTTTTAAATATATGATTTCTGTATCCTCTTCTAATTTTAATAGCTTTGCAAAGTGTGGATTGACCACCTCTTTAATCTCAATTGTTCGAACAGATATTTTTTCCCAATCGTTTGAATAATGGTTTCTAAAGCCTGACATGCTAGTCCAAGTTTGTTTTGGTTGTTGGTTGCTGACAAAAGATCCCTTCCCTTGTACTCTATGAATTATTTTGTCATTTTCAAGCTGCTTCAGCGCATTTCTTACTGGCGTACGGCTTACCTTGAATATCTTTTCTAACTCTGCCTCTGAAGGTAAAATATCACCAACAAGATATTTGCCCTCTCCTATTTCTTGCTTAATTGTGTCATAAATTTTTTGATATGCTGGTTTCGTTTGAATAGTCATCTACCCCTTTTCTTTTTAGAATATAATACCCTATAATTCATTATTTTTACAAATACTTATAATACTAAGTATATTTAAAAGGTACTTAGTATTCTGAACATGGTATAGTAAATAATTATAGTTTAATTATAATCATAAAAAAATCCCCTCATTAGATAACTGAAGGGATTAAAATATTATCTTATTGTAAAAAAGTTAATTTAAAAGAATACCATCTCGCACAACAATTCGCCCATTTTTAATAACAGTATTTGTATGGTTCATGCCATAGAAATATTGAAGTTGTTTGTAGTTAGCAACATCCAAAATAACAACATCAGCTTGTTTTTCTGCTTCAAGTGAACCAATTTGTTCGCCTCGATTAAGTGCATATGCGGCATTAATCGTTGTCGCTGTTAGAACTTCCTCCAGCGTCATTCCCATATGCATACAAGCTAAATTCATAATAAATGGTAGACTCAATGTTGGTGATGATCCAGGATTAAAATCAGTAGATATCGCTACAGGTACTCCTTTATCGATCATTAGACGCCCCCTTGCAAATGGAGCACGTAAGAAGAATGCAGTTCCAGGCAACAATACAGCAATCGTACCCGCTTCAGCCATTCGTTGAATTCCCTCATCAGAGGCAACCAACAAATGCTCGGCTGAAATTGCTCCTACCTTTGCAGCAAGCTCTGCTCCCTTATACGGCTCAATTTCATCAGCATGAATTTTTGGCGTTAACCCCAGTGCTTTTCCAGCCTCTAAAATACGCTGTGATTGCGCTGGTGTAAAGACACCTTTTTCACAAAATACATCATTAAATTCAGCCAGGTTTAGCTCTGCTACTTTTGGTAGCATGTCATGAATCACAATATCAACGAATTCATCCTCACGTCCCTTATAGTCTCGCGGTACTGCATGTGCTCCCATAAAAGTACTAACGACATCAACATCATGAGTTGCTTGTAATTTTTTTGCTACCTCTAGCTGTTTTTTTTCCGTTTCCCAATCCAAGCCGTAGCCTGATTTTGCTTCAACTGTTGTCACACCATGCTTTAAAAATACATCTAAGTGCTGCATCGTCTTTGCATATAAATCTTCAAAGCTAGTTTCTCGTGTACGCTTTGTTGTTGCGTGAATCCCACCACCTGCATTCATAATTTCCATGTAGGTAGAACCATTGAGTCGCATATTAAACTCTTGCTCGCGTGTCCCACCATGTACTAAATGTGTATGACAATCCACCAAGCCTGGCATCACAATCTTACCAGAGGCATCAATAGTATCTGCTTTCTTGACTAAATCAGGGAAATCTACTGCCAGCTGTTCAAAAACCCCAACAGCTATAATACGATCTTCCTCAATAAGAACACTACCATTTTCAATAACCGCAATTTCTCGCATTTGTTCCCTCGTCCGCGGTCCTTGGGCATTACTTTTTAATGTAATGACTTCATTGGCATTTTTAATTAAAATGGTCACTTCACATCATCCTTTAACACTGGTATATGCACACCTTTGTTTTTCGCTGTTCGAATCGCTATGTCATAACCTGCATCCGCATGACGGGCAACACCCAGCCCTGGGTCGGAGATTAACACTCGCGCAATTTTTTCTGCAGCGAGCTCTGTTCCATCTGCTACTAGCACTTGACCTGCATGCTGCGAATAACCCATTCCTACTCCACCACCATGATGAACACTTACCCAGCTTGCACCGCTCGCTGTATTAACAAGAGCGTTTAAAATCGGCCAATCTGACACAGCATCCGAACCGTCCAACATTCCCTCTGTTTCTCGATTTGGTGATGCTACCGATCCTGAATCTAAGTGATCGCGACCAAAGACAATCGGCGCTGATAATTCACCATTCGCAACCATTTCATTTACTTTTAATGCAAAACGGTGACGATCTCCATAGCCTAGCCAGCAAATACGTGCCGGTAGCCCTTGCCATTTCACCATTTTTTGAGCCATATTAATCCAATTGACAAGACTTTCATCCTCAGCAAACATCTCTTTTGCCAGTGCGTCTGTTTTATAAATATCCTCTGGGTCTCCTGAAAGCGCTGCCCAGCGGAATGGCCCTTTTCCTTCACAGAATAACGGACGAATATACGCTGGTACAAAGCCCGGGAAATCAAAGGCATTTGTTACACCCATCTCTTTGGCATATGCTCGAATATTATTGCCATAATCAAATACTTCTGCACCAGCCTCCTGAAACTCTAGCATTGTACGAACATGCTCTGCCATCGTTTCCTTCGCTTTTTTCTCATATGTTTTTACATCTGTTTTACGAAGCTCCAGTGCTTCCTCAAATGTCATGCCATTCGGTACATAGCCATTAATCGGGTCATGTGCAGAGGTTTGATCTGTTACAAGGTCTGGAATAATTCCCCGATCTAACAGTTCACGATTGATGTCTGCACAGTTACCAACAAGGCCAATCGAAGCTGGCTCTTTTTGGTCACGTAATTTATTGACTAATGCAATCGCTTCGTCCACAGTTTCCACGATGTAATCACAATAACCTTCTTTAATTTTACGTTCAATGCGGGCACGTTCTACTTCTACAACTAGAATAACAGCGCCTGCCATTTTTCCGGCTAAAGGCTGTGCACCACTCATACCACCCATACCACCTGTAAGGATGAACTTACCACGTAAATCCGCAGTGCCAAATACTTTTTTCCCTGCTTCTACGAATGATAAATAAGTGCCTTGCAGAATTCCTTGGGCACCAATATAAATCCAGCTACCCGCAGTCATTTGACCATACATCATTAAATCTCTATCTTCTAATTCATAAAAATGATCCCAATTTGCCCAAGCAGGTACTAGATTCGAATTGGCAATTAACACACGTGGAGAATGCTCATGTGTACGGAACACAGCTACCGGCTTCCCAGATTGAATCAGAAGTGTTTCATCATTCTCTAATTCTTTTAAAGAAGCAATAATTTGTTCATAGCTTTCCCAATTGCGAGCAGCCTTCCCAATCCCACCATAAACAATCAGTTCATCCGGATTCTCTGCTACCTCTGGATCAAGATTATTCATTAGCATGCGCATTGCCGCTTCTTGTGTCCAGCCTTTACACGATAAAGTCGTTCCCCGCGGTGCACGAATATTTGTTGTTGTTTTCATAACGAACCATCCCCTTAGATTTTATTTAGATAATTCCACTAAATCATCGCTATCTAATAAATATTTCGCTAACGCCTCAATTTCATCACCAATTGGTTGATCCGCTAGTAGCGGTGGACAAAATTCACGCACTTTTTCTAAGTACTTTCGGGTTGTTGGAGATAATTGCTCCTCTGCTTGATCTAAATGAATAGCCTGTGACGCACAAATCATTTCTATTGCAATTACTCGAGCAGCATTATGGACAATTTGTCGAACTTGACGAGCTGACGTTGTTCCCATGCTTACATGATCCTCTTGGTTACCAGACGTTGGAATAGAATCCACACTTGAAGGGTGTGCCAATACTTTATTTTCAGATACAATCGAAGCCGCTGTATATTGAGCAATCATTAAACCACACTCAATACCAGGGTTTGTCGCTAAAAATGGTGGCAGGCCTTCATTCAATTGAGGATTTACCATACGTTCTGTTCGGCGTTCAGAAATATTAGCCCACTCACACACACCAATTTTTAAGAAATCCATTGCTAAGGCAATTGGTTGACCATGGAAATGCCCCCCTGATAGTACCTCTCCATTCTCTAATACAATTGGATTATCAGTCGTTGCATTCATTTCTGTTTGTACACGATCCTGGGCATAGAAGAATGATTGCCAAGATGCACCGTGTACCTGTGGGATACAGCGTAGTGAATAAGCATCCTGCATACGTATCTCACCCTGCTTCGTTACCCGTTTACTTCCATCTAACCACTTACGTATTCTTCCACCTACCAGCTCTAACTCTGGATGTGGTCTTACTGCTAAAAGCGCTGGATCGAACGCTGATGTAATCCCCTTTAAGGCCTCAAGTGTTAAACTTGCTGCCATATCAGCTGCTAGCCCTATGCGCTCAGCTTCATTAACAGTTAACACACCAATACCTGTCATTGCTTGAGTGCCATTCACAAGCGCTAGCCCTTCTTTCGCTTGTAGTAGAACAGGTGTTAATCCCGCTTTTTCTAATGCCTTACTGCCACTCAACACTTCTCCATTAAATTCAGCCTTCCCCTCACCTACAAGCACTAAAGCTAGATGCGATAATGGTGCTAAATCTCCACTAGCTCCCACAGAACCCTGAGACGGTACAATTGGATGCACACCCTTATTAATAAAATCTACTAATAGCTGGACTGTTTCCTGACGAATACCCGAAAAACCACGTGCTAAGGCATTGGCACGCAAAACCATCATTGCACGTACAACGTCTGTCGGAAACGGTGTACCAACACCTGTTGCATCTGAGCGCAATAGATTTAGCTGTAAAAGCTCAATATCTTCCTCTTCAATTTTTATATTACTCAATTTCCCAAATCCTGTATTTACACCATAAATCGTTTGCCCTTCAGCTAAACGTTTTTCAATACGCTCTCTACTTAAACGGATTCGCTCCACACTTTCTATAGATAGCGTTACCGTTGCGTCACCTTTAACAATTTTCTCTATTTGCTTTCTAGTTAATGTATTGCCATCAAGCTCGATGACTGACTTCATATGACATCCCCCTATTCCCTTTATGGCTGTGTAAAAATATTTATCAATTATGCCTCGGCATAATTGCGGCCGTGATATCCGCTGGAAGCTTTAACTTCTTTCAGCGGGTGATTAGACACCCTCTGAAAAGTAGTTTAAATTCTCATTCATCTCACCATCTATAGAAGTGGGAGACGTCTGTATCCTGCCGCTACGCTTACGTGCACAAAAAACTTCTGCTGAAAGAAGTTAAATCCATTTCCTTGAGAGGATGGATTACTCTATTTACATTGTACTAACTACTTTTTTCAGAAAATAGAGAATTTTAATGCAAGAAACATGATTTTTTTCAGATTTTTATGTTATTTTTATGAATATAATCGTACTTTTTTACGAAATAAGATTATTTTAAGAAAGGTTGGTTGTGATGAGGCTATTATTAATGGATCGAGACCCTGCAGAGCTTTCTGGTATTCGCTGGTTTTTACATACGTATTTTCCTGGAGATGTAACGATTGAAATGTGTACGAGTATGTCTGAGGCACATCAAAGCATTCAGCAATTCGAGCCTGATGCAATCCTATTGAATATTGATTTATTCCCAAATAATCGTTTAACTGCTCTAAATCATGTTTTTCAGAAATATTCTGGGGCTATTTTAGCAATGACAACAGAGCCCTTATTTAAAAATGCGTTAAAGGCCATTGATTTACAGGTACAGCATCTTTTTGTAAAACCCATTGATTTAGAAGTATTAAAGCAAAAGCTTACGACTATCTCTCTTCGTGTACCCCAGATCAACAATGCTGTTGAGACGGCGACAGACGAATCCTTTTACTATCGATTATTTATAGATAGTAAGCCTAGCTCCATAGAGACAGCTAGGCATTTTACAATGATTGAGCCTGAACATTCAGAAACATTAAACAAGCTATTTAATTGGCTACAGCAAACAGCAATTCACTATCATATGCAAGTCTACCCATTATCTGATAGTATCGTCTGCTTATTCCTAACAAATGATATAAAGATCGTGGAAAAGGATGTTCGTACGCTAATAAAGGAATGGCGTTTAACAAGCAATAGCTCTTTAAATATTGGGATATATGATGGGGAACCTACAACTCTTAAGAATATGTATATCTTCACAAAGCGCGCCCTTCATCAAAGCTTTTACGAAGGATTCGGGCACATTTTTTATGCAAGTAAACAATTTGAAGCACAGCCATTTGATCCTTTGTTAACACCAGAGGAGCAGCAATTACTAATCAGTAGTTTAGAAGAAGGCAATCTTGAAGCCGTTAAAACATTTTTATATCGTTTATCCAATGAAGGAATTTATTACGAGCAAGATGACTTACGTATTCATCTAACTAGTGTCCTAGCGCAAATTCGCCGATTCATGCTGAAGTATAAATTGCATGAGAAAGCTGCTATTGAGCAAAATTACCGACAGCTTTTTCATTTAATTATCGAACATCCTATTTTTTATACCATTCTAAACGGCATCATTTTATTTACACAAAGACTTATTGAACTGGCTCGTGAGGCAAGATTGGAGAAAAGGGCCGATTATGTAGAGCTAGCAATAGAAATTATCGATCAACAATTTCAGGATAGTCGGTTATCTTTACCCTTTGTAGCCCATAAATTAGGGATTAGCCCCAATTATTTAAGTACGATTTTTTCAAAGAAGCAAGGCTTGCCCTTTAAACGCTACCTACAGCAGGCTCGAATTCATAGTGCCATGAAAATGCTTGCGGAAACAGATTTTTCCATTAGCGAAATTGCACATTTAAATGGATTTGAAGATTCCAATTATTTTATAAAAATTTTTAAACAGCAGATAGGCATGACACCCAATCGCTATCGGAAATCCTATTAAATGAATTTTCATTTAGCATACTCTATTTTCAATTCTGACAAAGAAAACAGTGATTTATTTCATATATATATATAATATATAAGCATTTTAATATCATCACTAAATTTCAGGATTGATAGATCAATAGAATGTGTTTGTTAGGGGCAATTTTAGATTACAGGCTACTTTAAATATGCATAATAGAGAAAAAAACCAATGAAAAAGCATTTCATCTTCCTCTCTTTCTTCTAATATTGTTTTGAAAAGCTTTGTTTTGGGTAGTGAAAATATGCATAATTCTACTACTTCACACATATAATAATAGTTTATATCTCAAAATAAAAATTCTTTAACGATAATTATTACAATGTACTAGAAATTCTATTTTATATTTGTTATAGTTATTGATGAAGAGTTTGACTCACAATTTTTTCAGGAGGTAAACTAATATGACAAACGCAAATGATCGTAGCCGTCGTTTTACAACAGCAGGTGGTGCTCCAGTAGTAAGCAACCACGACTCCATGTCAGCAGGTCCAAGAGGTCCTCTGTTACTTCAAGATGTATGGCTAGTTGAAAAATTAGCGAACTTCAACCGTGAAGTTATTCCAGAGCGTCGTATGCACGCAAAAGGTTCAGGTGCATTTGGTACCTTCACTGTAACGCATGATATTTCTCAATATACAAAAGCAAAAATTTTCTCAGAGATTGGGAAGAAAACAGAAATGTTTGCACGCTTCTCTACAGTTGCAGGTGAGCGTGGTGCAGCAGATGCTGAGCGAGATATTCGTGGCTTTGCCCTTAAATTTTATACAGAAGAAGGTAACTGGGATTTAGTTGGGAACAATACGCCTGTATTCTTCTTCCGTGATCCATTACACTTTACAGATTTAAATCACGTGGTAAAACGTGACCCACGTACAAATATGAAAAACTTAAACTCGAACTGGGATTTCTGGACTTCACTACCAGAGGCACTTCACCAAGTCACAATAGTAATGTCTGACCGTGGTATTCCAGCTGGTTACCGAAATATGCATGGTTTTGGTTCTCACACGTATAGCTTTATCAATGCTGAAAATGAGCGTGTATGGGTAAAATTCCACTTCCGCACAGAGCAAGGCATTAAAAATTTAACAGGTGCTGAAGCAGAGGAAGTAGTCGGTAAAGACCGTGAATCTTCACAACGTGATTTATACGGTGCTATTGAGCAAGGTGATTTCCCTAAATGGAAAATGTACATTCAGGTAATGACTGAAGAACAAGCTCGTGAACTACCATATAACCCATTTGATTTAACGAAAGTATGGTATAAAAAAGATTTCCCATTAATTCCTGTCGGTGAATTCGAATTAAATAAAAACCCAGACAACTATTTCGCTGAGGTTGAGCAAGCTGCATTCGCTCCATCAAACATTGTTCCTGGTATTAGCTTCTCACCAGATAAAATGTTGCAAGGACGAATCTTTGCTTATGCAGATGCACAACGCTACCGCCTAGGTGTAAATCATTATATGCTTCCAGTAAACGCTCCAAAATGTCCATTCCGTACTTTCCATCGTGATGGCGCTATACGTTTTGACGGCAACCTTGGTTCAACTTTAGGCTATGAACCAAATAGCTACGGCGAATGGGAGCATAACTTAGACTATAAAGAGCCTGAATTACGCATTGATGGTAACGCAGGTATCCATGACTTCCGTGAAGATGATAACAACTACTTCGAGCAACCAGGTAAACTATTCCGTCTTATGACTGCAGAAGAACAACAACGCCTATTCGAAAATACAGCAAATGATATGGCACCTGTTGAAGAGTTCATCAAACGTCGCCATATTCTTCACTGCTATTTAGCTGATCCAGCATATGGTGAGGGTGTAGCAAAAGCAATGGGTCTTTCTTTAGAAGGTATGGATCTTTCTAATCCATACGTGAAACAACCATCTAACGTTTAATTTTTCCACCTATTATTGATATCCAAATCCAACTTTAACTCCATGTGAGCAACACTTCACATGGAGTTTTTTATTCAACGAAAAAGGTTTGTGCCTAAATAGACACAAACCTTCATTACAATATTATTGATAAATCTGACTGCCTGCTTTCTTAAATTCCTCAGCCTTTTCCTGCATCCCTTGATGAATTGCCTCTGTCGTATTTAAATCCTTTTCTTTTGCATAATTACGAATATCCTGTGAGATTCTCATACTACAGAACTTAGGCCCACACATTGAACAGAAGTGCGCAGTTTTTGCCCCCTCTGCTGGTAATGTTTCATCATGGTATTCAACTGCACGCTCTGGATCTAAAGACAGGTTGAATTGATCGCGCCAACGGAATTCAAAACGTGCCTTTGAAAGTGCATCATCTCGCTGCTGTGCTCCCGGATGCCCCTTCGCTAAATCAGCCGCGTGTGCAGCAATTTTATACGTAATCACCCCTACACGAACATCCTCTCGATTTGGTAAGCCTAGATGCTCTTTTGGTGTCACGTAGCATAGCATTGCCGTACCAAACCAACCTATCATTGCCGCACCAATAGCAGATGTAATATGATCATAGCCAGGGGCAATATCTGTTGTCAGTGGTCCTAAAGTATAGAACGGAGCCTCCTTGCACACCTCTAATTGCTTGTCCATATTTTCTTTAATCAAATGCATCGGCACGTGGCCTGGCCCCTCCACCATCACCTGTACATCATGCTTCCAGGCAATCTGTGTTAATTCTCCTAACGTTTCAAGCTCTGCAAACTGTGCCTCGTCATTAGCATCTGCAATCGATCCAGGACGTAAGCCATCCCCTAACGAGAAGGCAACATCATATGTTTTCATGATTTCACAGATTTCTTCAAAATGTGTATATAAAAAGTTCTCTTGATGATGATATAAGCACCATTGCGCCATAATTGAACCTCCGCGTGACACAATGCCTGTCACACGATTTGCTGTAAGTGGCACATAACGCAACAGTACGCCTGCATGAATCGTGAAGTAGTCAACGCCTTGCTCTGCCTGCTCGATTAACGTATCACGATACACCTCCCATGTTAAATCCTCAGCTACACCGTTTACCTTTTCAAGTGCTTGGTAAATTGGCACTGTTCCAACTGGCACCGCAGCATTACGGATAATCCATTCACGCGTCGTATGAATGTGCTTACCAGTCGATAAATCCATAATATTATCAGCACCCCAGCGTGTTGCCCAAGTCATTTTCTCCACCTCTTCTGCAATAGAAGATGATACTGCTGAATTCCCAATATTAGCATTAATTTTCACATGGAAGCTACGTCCTATAATCATTGGCTCAGCCTCAGGATGATTAATATTAGAAGGCATAATCGCACGCCCCGCTGCAATTTCAGAGCGAACAAATTCAGGTTCCATATTTTCACGAATCGCTACAAACTCCATTTCCGGTGTTATAATTCCCTTTCGTGCATAATGAAGCTGTGTGATATTTCTCCCCTTTTTCGCACGTATAGGTTTCCTAGATAGCTCAGGAAAAACGTTTTCTTGAATACGTGGATCATCAGCATTACGGAAGCCATTATCCTCCGGTTTAATAGTTCGCCCTATATACTCCTCAACATCCCCTCGCTCTCTAATCCATTCACTTCGCAACGCTGGTAAGCCCCTAGTAATATCTACCTTATAGGCAGGGTCAGTATATGGACCGCTCGTATCATACACACGAACTGGAGCATTTTTCTCTTCTCCAAAGCTTCCAGTCGTTGGACTTAATGCAATTTCACGCATCGGCACCAAAATATCCGGTCTCGAACCCTCTACATAAACCTTTTTACTACCCTCAAAGCTCGACATAATCGTAATGTTCTTTTCGCTAACTGTTGTCATGACCTACTTCTCTCCCTTATAGAAAATTCATACAAGGACCGAATCTAGCTCACCCCAATAAAAATAAAAACCGAATCCAAAAAATTTTGGATCCGGCTATGATTGTAAAAGGTATAATTATCGCATTGTAAAGAGCACGCAATAATTTCTTAACTTTCCCACGCTGGTATGAGCCAGATCAGGTCCAAAGGGTCAAGAAACCTCTATGCGTTTCCCTCTCAGCCTGACTCATCAGACTCCCCTAGTCAATGCTATTAAGTTTGATGCTAGTGTAACAGATATTGCTAAGAGATGGAAGCTTCATCACTATTTTTTCCTTCAGAGTTTATATTTTTGCTTCATAAACTCTAAACGCTTTACCTACTCCGTTAATTCATGAATCGTACTACTTAGCTGGCTCAATGTTGATTCTTGTAACTTTGATGCATCGGCTACTTCCTTTGTTTCTAACAGAACAGCCTCAGTGACCTCATTCGTTTGCTCTAATGCTGTTAAGACAATGTTCGTGTTTTTAGACATTGTGTTTGTAACCTCAAAAACATTTTGTACATCTTCCTCAACTACTTTTACTGCTTCAAACAAATGATCTAACTCTTCACTAATGGCCATTACCTAATGGACCCCCACTTTAACTTCAACAGTACTATGGTCCATTTCTTTTAAAACCGTTTCTGTCACGATTTTAAATTCATATATATGCTGACGAATATCTTCTGCCGACAGCTTTGTCATCTCTGCCAGCTTTTTCACTTCTTCTGCGACAATTGAAAAGCCTTTGCCATGCTCACCTACTCACTAAAGCCATCCTCATTATTAGAAATTGTTTTTACAACACTTTCATACGGTATATCCTCTATAATATCTCCAATTTGATAGGTTTCCTTACTATTTAAATCTCCTGCATCCACCAGTACCATCGATTGTTCCAGATGTTCCCTTGAATACGTTGATATACGTTACATAATTGGTTTTCAGTATTGTCGTAAGCTCCTTCTGTAAATCAAGATACAGTGAGTGGTTATCAGGTTTTTAACTGGCTGCTCATACCTCTCTGAATCAAGCTGGTTCACGACATTTCCTGCTAGAATCATACTATTTTCCTTTAACGTCAACTCCACTATCTTTTTGCACTTTTATAGACAATAAGACCTAGAGAAACGCTAAAAACAATCATAATAGCTACTAATAAGATGATAAATTTTTTCCATAACTCCATACCTTTACGCAAAGCTATGAACACCCCTTTAAATATTATTATTTAGTACCTATTTACTCTATGTATATATTGAAAATTACAATAACTAACAAAAAACACTTTTATTTTCTTATTTTTTTTACTTTTGGAGCATAAAAAAAAGCAATAAGCCATAAGCCTATTCCTTTTTTACGTCATATGTTATGAAAGAAATAATAATTCTGCTAGATAAATAACGATTGTTACTGTAATACAGCTCACTATTGTTGAAAATAAAACAGTTTGTGCGGCTGTTGCTGATTCGATATCATACTCTAATGCTAAACTAGAGCTATTTCGGGATGTTGGAAAAGCGCTAGCAATAAATAATGATTGTGCCACTACCCCATCTAGGCCGAGTAAATAAATAATGAGTAAAGCAACTGCTGGTCCCAAAATTAGTCGTGTAAAACAGCTAATAATGACGGTTTTATTAAACATGGATTTTATTTCAAGCTGTGATAATTGGGCACCTAACGTGATTAATGCCACAGCAATAAAACCGTCTGCCACATGATCTATTGGAATTTTAATAAACTGTGGCACTGCAAGATTAAAATAGTTCATTGCCACCCCTATAATAAGGGCATGAATGATAGGCATCTTAAGAAAATTCTTTACAATGGATATACCTGATTTTGTTGAGGAAATTAAGTTGTATAAGCCATATGTATAGGTAGTCATATTTTGGAATATCACCAGAATAACCTGTATCGCTACGCCGATTGGCTGTGTCACAAATATCATTTGTGCAACAGGAATTCCATAGTTTCCTGAATTAATAAGGACAACACTATTTTTAAATACTGCAGCCTCTGCTTTAACTAAACCAAGTCCTTTCGCTAAAAAATGACTTAGCACCATTTGACTGCCGATAAAAAGTACAATAAATATCGCAACTTCTCCAAGCACAGAGAGCTCCACGCTTGTTTCATATAAATTAACAAAAACAGCGGCTGGCATGAAGCAATAGGTTATAAGCTGAGAGAGCGCTTTTAAATTGAAGCAAAATTTCTTTTGCAATATCGCGCCAAGCACAAGAAGCACTAAAATAGGAGCAACAATCTGGAAGAAAATCATACCGAGATACATCATAGCATTTGTCCTCCTCTCCTTTCTTATAGTAGTGCTGTTTTTCCACTAGGTCAATCTGTCTAAAAAAGAGAATAGTATTGAGCTAGCCTTCTTCAATCAATTTCGCCTTGGCGTAATTGTTGCTGTCGCTTCGCTTTCGCACAGATAATCAATGCGCCCGGATTTTGAATTGTGCCAGCACAATTCATTCCTTTGAAAATCCGTGACATCCGCCAGGGGCTTTGGGCAAACATGATGTTGGTCACTCAGGCGTTTCTACAGGAAGTGAAGTTCTTAGCCTGAGTTCCCCAATTTCAGTAAGTGTTTGGACACCCACTGAAAAGGAGCCAAAATCCCATTCATCTCTCCAACTGTTGAGGTGTGAATCTTCTGTATCTGCCGCTGCCGCTTTGCTTACGCGCATAAAACATCTACCGCTTTACTTTCGATACAAAAAACATTTGCTGAATGAAGATAAAAAAGAACTGCCTTAGGTAACCTTCAATACCTCTTAGACAGTTCTTCATTATTAAGCTAGCTTAAACCGATTAACAACCTCTTGTAATTCCTTTGAAATCTCATTCATAGTATTGATGGATTCCCCCACCTTTTGTAGCTCTGCTTGTTGGTCGATAGCAGAGGCACTTACCTGTTCTGCAGATGCAGCTGTCTCCTCTGAAATAGCAGAAATACTTTGGATTGCCATAATTGCTTGATTTTTATGCTCCAACATATCCGATAGCTTAGCCATTAGCTCATTTATCGAGGAAGCGATAGAGTTTGATAGCTCACTGTTGTCTTTAAATGCTACCTCTGTGCTTTGTACAGACTCATTTTGTGACTGCATAAGCTCCGCATTTGAAGTAATAACAGCAACGGTTTGCTTGGAATTTGCAAGTATACTATCCACTGTTTGCTTAATTATATCTGTTTCGTTTTTTGATTGCTCTGCTAGCTTTCGCACTTCCTCTGCAACAACTGCAAAGCCTTTGCCATGCTCGCCAGCACGTGCTGCTTCTATACTTGCATTTAAGGCTAATAAATTCGTTTGCTCCGTAATGCCTTGAATAGATGTGATTATTTGGTTAATATTAGCAATATTAGATGCCAGAGACTCCATTTGCTGTTGAATACGGCGATTCATGGCATTTGTCTCCGCATTACGGTCACGTAAGCTTTCAACCTCTTGCATGCCTTTATCAGTAGTAGCTTTTGTTTTATTTGACAGCTCATCCATTTCATTCGATAAAGCTGTAATAGCATCAATTTGATCGGATAAATCAATCATTCGATAGTTTGTCTCCTCAGTATCCTCAGATTGCTTAGATGCACCTTGAGCAATTTCATTAATTGCTACAGAAACCTCCTGACTTGAAGCCACTATTTCATTAAATGTCTCATGAACATGATTGGATGATTGATTCAGTAGTGTCGTAGAATTCAGCACTGTTTTTATGGCACTATTCGTTTGATCTAGCATATTATTATAAGCCAATGCAACAGCCCCAATCTCATCAGCTTTAATATATTTCTCATCCACTTTTTGTGTTAAATCACCATCAGCCGCCATTTCAATAGATGCACGTAAAAACTTTAATGGTTTCAATTGTCTATAAATGAATAGGGCACTAGCAGCAGACATTAAAACCACTATAATAATAGAAGCAACAATTGTAAAAATAAACACCTGATTATAAGTCTCTAGAATTTTTGATTTAGGTAGTACCATTTGGACAGTCCATGTTTCACCAATTCCCTCTAATACCATTGGTGAAAAGACATTGAATGAATTTTCTTTCAATTCGTCAGAGTCCATGTACATGCTTTTTACTTCGCCACTATCCATCGTTTGTTTAATGCTTGTCCAATCCATATGATCCTGCATATTCAATCCATCTAATGTAGCACCAAGGCTATTCGCTGTTAAAATTCCTTTATTTGTAATAATCGCAGCATAACCGCCATCTGGCTTGACTGACTCTGTCAATCCATTAAGATAATCGATGGATAAATCTGCCGTTAATATGCCGAAAAATGACCCTGAAGCATTTACTAATGGAACAGAAATAGTTGTCATTAGGACTGTCTTTCCATTGACATTATAATCATAGGGCTCTGTTAGAACTGATCGTCCCTCGTCCTTAGGTACCCAATACCATTCGGACACACTTTTATCATCTATGCCTTCAATAGCAGCAGCAGTAATACCACCACCATCCTTACTTAAATAAGGTATAAAGCGATTTTTTGAATCAGTTAATGCCGCATATGTAGCTGAATCTATTTTCATAGTATTCTGTTCTAATAAAGTCGTAAGAGCTATCGGTTTTACGTTTGCAATATTTTGCTCTAAAATAACCCCTACGCCAAGCAAATCATCATTATTCACTAAATTGGTTTCCATGATATCCAAAATAGCTTGCGCGGAAACCTCACCTTTCTTCTCCATAGTTTCAACAATACGTTTTGTTGTTAGTAAAGTAGTATTTGCTTTCTTAAAGCGCTCACTCATTTTTGCCGCAGAAAATTCAGCAGTTTCAAGCGTTGCACTTTCTGCATCATCAACACTTTGATTTTTCAAAATAATGCCTGTTATTATCGTATAAGCAAAAAATAATAGTAAAAATATTCCTATTATTAGAGAAGATAGCTTCAAAGCAATACTTCTAGATTTTTTCATGACAACACCCCTCTTTTATACATAATAATAATGGATGGAACATTGTATCACAACAATAGATTTAGCGAATTAAGTAGAATTTTACATATTTATAGAGAAATATTAGGATTTTATCACAAAAAACAAGAAAGATAAAAAAGGGACTATTGGTTTATTTATTTAATCAAACCTAGTAAAACATGCCCTTTGGATACTAAATTATTGAAATATATGATATATTAGCTACTAAATACGATGATTGGAGTGACCAAAATGAAAAATAAAGCGTTATCAACTTTTATGGCAACTGCTCTTACAGCAACCTTAGTATTGCCAGTGGCACCTGTAAACGCTGCTTCTAGTGATTCATCTGTAAACCAGTCAATTCAAATTGGTGAACGATTGGCTGCTACAAAAACGAAGGTTCCAGCAGGAGATGCAGTTACTATTACTAATATTACAAAGGATAAGGTGCGTACTTCTAACGGACAATATAATATTAGTGATTCTCTTAAATCACTCTTTAAAACTGCAAATAGCACGGCCTTAACGAATGCGCAAGCTACAATTGTCGTTAAAAAGGGTGAAATTACTAGCGTCACATCACTAACATTGAAAAAAGCTGGCACTAACAAAAAGACAGTGTATTTCGATGGCGGAGACGCGAAGATTGAAGGAAGCCTAACTGTCGATGCAGATTATGTAAAAGTTGAAAATGTAGCTATCGAGGATGAGCTCATTGTTACAAGTCGTGTAAAAAAATCATTCTCACTTGATAAAGTAACAATTGGGGATGGAATTACCTTTAAACCTCTTACGGCAAGAAAAATTAATTGGCTTAATGTTTCTCTAAATGATGTAAAATCGGCTACGCTTAACGTAGAACGTACAAAAGTGGATGTATCCTCTAACCAAACAATTTCAACTATCAAAGTCGTTGATAAAGTGGCTGCATTTGAGGTTTCATCAAATGTTGATAAACTAATCATCGATGTTGACAAAGATTTTAGCCTTTATGGGGAAGGTAAAATTGAGCAAATTACTGTTAGTGGTGGTGCAAAGGTAGCTTTAGATTCAGGACATATTGTTACTAAAGTACAGGTAGATGATAGCAAAGCTTCTGTAACACTACCTGTGGCAAATAAAACTGAATTAAATAAATTACTAACTTCCCCTCCATATGTTCCGGTCTCTGTTTATGGAAATGACGTTTTATCAACTGAAAAATGGACAACACAAACGGATCGTAACGCATTTGAAGCAGCCGTTACAAATGCGAAAGCAGTAGCTAATAATGCGAGTGCTTCACAGGAGCAAGTGAACAATGCTATTACACAATACAAAACTGCATTAGCAAACTATCAAGCTGTGCAGAAAAATGGAACGAAGTATGGGTATGGAAATGGTGATAAAACATCATTACAAAATCTAATCAATTCTGTTCAATATGTGACAACTTCTTGGGATGGCTATAACTTATCAAATACCACGCCTTGGACAACTCCTACTGAGAGATCTGCAATGGAGTCAGCAGTTTCATCTGCACAAGCAGTGGTGAATAATTACTACGCTACTCAAAACGATATTTCTAATGCCATCTATAATTTAAATAATGCTATTACGACTTACAAAAATGCTCAAAGAAATAGGACTGCTGGATACGGTACAGATAAAACATCATTACAAGCACTAATCAATTCTGTTCAGTATGTTACAACTTCTTGGGACGGTTATAACTTGTCATATAACACGCCTTGGACAACTCCTACTGAGAAATCTGCAATGGAGTCAGCAGTTTCATCTGCACAAGCAGTGGTAAATAATTATTACGCTACTCAAAACGATATTTCCAATGCAATTAATAATTTAAATAACGCTATAACGAATTACAAAAATGCTCAAAGAAATAGTACGAATGGATATTATGGAGATAAAACATCATTACAAAATCTAATTAATTCTGTTCAATATGTGACAACTTCTTGGGACGGTTACAACTTATCATATAACACGCTTTGGACAACTCCTACTGAGAGATCTGCAATGGAGTCAGCCGTTTCATCTGCACAAGCAGTGGTAAATAATTATTACGCTACTCAAAACGATATTTCTAATGCCGTCTATAATTTAAATACTGCTATTACGACTTACAAAAATGCTCAAAGAAACGGTATTAATAATGGAAATTATTGGCAGTAAAATATCAATATGAGCACTAATCAATTCTGCTATGTGGAGTTACCAATATTATTTATTATTAAATGAGTGTAATAACATATTTTACTCATTAAAGGAAAATATATTATTGAAAAGCTGAAAGACTAGCAAAATCTTAAAAAGCGCGAGAAATCAATAACATTGATTTCTCGCACTTTTCTGATGTGAAACTTTTTAATTTTAATCTAAATTTTACTTATACCCCATCCTCTTTCAACTTCAATTCAACACATCAACCTGTGAAACCGTACTATTTTTTCTCCAACTTCTATACCATCCTTCAATTTCTACACTTGGCTCTACTGCTAATTGCTCTTGCAGCATTTTTTTAAGTTGCCCATATTGCTCTTCTACGGCAGCGGCATTATTGAGCAGATCATATAGCTTCATTAAGGAAAAATAGCTATCCTCTTCATCTGGGGAGATTATTTGAATCCTCTCCTGTACTCTCACAGCAGCAGCGTATTGTTGGCTTCTTATATAAAATTCACTTAATTGCTGTGCGTGGCGCAACCATAATCGTCTGAGCCGTTCTCTTTCTCCTTCAGACCATAGATAATCGCTATCCCCTAAATAATCTCCTGTATAGGCTTGGGACACCCGCTCATGTTTATCTGCTGTATCTTCTTGTAAAGGGGGTAAAGATTTTAATTGATCCAACCATTGTTCTACATCAATTAATACATTTTCCACTATTAATTTATAACCCGAATTTAACAATGGACTAGAGATTTGAATGCCCTCTAACCCATAATTTTTTAATGTTTGACGGATAGTATAGATAGCTGTATAAAGCTGCTTGGATGCTTTTTCTATATCTGATTCTGGCCAAAATAACTCTAATATGGTATCACGATAAATGATTTCATTGCGATTAGTTAGCATATAGGCGAATAGCTCTTTCGCTTTCGAGGTCCGCCATTTCATTAATTGCACCTTACCCTCAGGTGTTATGACTTTAATACCCCCCAGCAGTTGAACCATTGTTTGCTTCGCTGCCATTTGCTGATTATTTTCGATTACTGACTGGAGCCGTTCCAATGTTTTTTGTAAGCGCACCTCTTGCACAGGCTTTAATAGATAATCTATTGCATGCAAATTAAAAGCATCTATAGCATATTTGTCATAACCAGTAGTAAAAACAATCTCAACATTCGGCAAAAGCTCTTGAATCTTTTCTCCTAATGCAAGTCCATCCATATCCGGCATGACAATATCTAAAAATACAACATCAGGTTGCAGCGCTTGTATTTGGGCAATGACAGTTAGGGATTCAGTATATTCTCCAACTATGTCAACTTCCGGGACTTTACTCTTTTCAAGTAAGGTTTTCAGTCTCATTAATGGTAAATGTTCATCATCTACTAACACCATTTTCATAACATCTCCTCCTTAAAAACTAGTCATAGTATTAATATCGTTATATTTATGAAAGAATTGATAGAAAAGCCGTTACTTTTGAAGGAGTTTTAAACATATTGTCGAAATTAATTCTTTATGATGAAGAAGAAAATACTCTCAAAAAATATCACGATTTTTCTAATTGCTGGTATATTTTTTTGCTTGCTTACATTACTCCGTTTTGCTTGGTTGGATTTAACAAATGTTCCAGAAGGAATCTCTGCAAAACAAGGAACAGTTGATTTAAGAGCTGTAGATACAAGCTATGATTTTAAAACTAAACTACAAGGAGAATGGGCGTTATATCCAGATACTTTACTCGCATCAGAAAAGTCATCTGTACAAGATGAAAAAAAGTATATTCCAACCAACCTGAGTCCTGGAATAAATACTTTAAAGAGCTTAGCAATGGACAATATGGTTCTTATCGCTTAACAATTCTAAAACAACACACTGCACCTCAAATGTATGGTATGACAATACCTGAAGGATTAGCACCTTACGAACTGTATGTAAATGGGCAACTAATTGGTGGACTGGGAAATCTGAAATCAGACAATGAACGAACTGCCCCGATTAGTAGACCGATTACCTATTATTTTACCCTAGACTCGAATGAAAGTGAGATTATTATACAGGGCGTTCAAACGAATCGTTATTCACAGGGTGGATTTACAAAAGAAGTTATTTTTGGTGATTTGCACTCGATGGAAAAATCAAAGTTCTTTTCTATCGCTACTCAAATAGCTGTATGTCTAGTTTTTTTATTTTATCTTCTCTTTGTTGTTTTACTTGTTGGAATTGGTGTTCGAAGTAAATCACTTATATATTTTGCCATGATGATTATTTTCACTTGTATAACTGTACTCGTTTCAAGCAATAAAATTATTTATATGTATTTACCCATTAATTGGGTTTGGGCAAATAAACTATTTTATTTTTCTTATATTATTAATATGTTATTTTTCGTGTTATTTCTACGAGAATTAGTGAAGGAATATTCAAAACCGCCAAAAATATTAAATGTTGTTATAATGCTATGTATAGCTTATTTAGTATTTATCATACTATCTCCAATCGAGTATATCTTTAAAACAAAAATTATTTTCACAACAATCTTTATTGTTTCTCCCATTATTATAACTGTTTTCATACTTTATATAGTAATAAAAGGGCAAAAAGGAATTGTATTTTTATTACTAACAGGTACCGCTGTTGCTGGTAATTCACTATTTTTTTCATTAAGGCAGAATTCTACATTACCTTACAGCCATTATCCCTTCGATCTCTTGATTGCTATCACAGCATTATCAGCATATTGGTTTACACGTTACTTCCAATCAACATTGCAAACCGAAAAGCTTTCTGTTAAGCTCCAAAAAGAAATCGATACAAAGGATGATTTTCTGGCAAATACTTCACATGAGCTTCGCAATCCGCTTCATGGCATGATGAGTATTGCCCAAACACTATTGGCGAAGCAAAATTTTGATCTTCCCGAAAAAAATAATGATGATATAAAGCTACTGCTAACAATCGGCAATCATATGACCTACATGTTGGATGATTTACTCGACTTAGTGCAATTAAAAGAGAAAACACTCCGTCTTCATCCAAAGGCCATCAATGTGCATAATCTAGCAAGTGGCGTAAGTAATATATTCCTTTTCATGCTAAAAGGAAGGCCTATAGAGCTTATTATTAAAATACCAAAAGATTTACCGCCTGTCTTAGCGGACGAAACTCGTCTTATTCAGATTTTCACTAATTTAATTCACAATGCTATTAAATTTACAGAAAAAGGAACTATTACTATAGATGCTGAATTGATCGGTAAAAAAGTGTATATTTCCGTTACAGATACGGGAATCGGTATTGAGAAAGACATACAGGAAAGAATATTTGAACCATATGAGCAAGCAGATTCAAGTATGACATCTATTGGTGGTGGACTTGGACTAGGCTTAAGTATTTGCCATGAGCTAGTTGCCCTTCATGGAGGAAAAATATCATTGGCGTCCACTGTTGGCAAAGGCTCTACCTTTACTTTTTCATTACCAATAACGAATGAACAAGCGGACAATGATACGAAAATAAACATTGACAACGATGCTTCACTTTCTAAATATGTCTCATTACTAAATAGTCTCTCAAAATTTGAAGACGAAATAGCTGCCGTTACTGAAAAAGAAACGCTAGTGACTAGTCATTCGAGAATTTTAATTGTTGATGATGATGCAGTAAACCTGCAAGTTCTTGCCAATGCGCTTTCTACGGAGGCTTATGATATTGAAACTGCATTAAGCGGGTCCGAAGCGCTGGTAATGCTACAAAATAATAGCTTTGATTTGGTCATTTCCGATATTATGATGCCACATATGTCCGGCTATGAATTGGCGAAGAAAATTCGTGAACAATTCTCCATTTCTGAATTACCAATCTTGTTCCTAACAGCACGTCAGCAAAGAGTGGATATACAGCTTGCCTTTTTAAGTGGCGCAAATGACTATGTTAAAAAACCAATGGAATATGTGGAGCTTAAGTCAAGGGTCCATGCACTTGTTCGCGTAAAGCAGTCAAGTGAGGAACGCCTAAGAATCGAAGCAGCTTGGCTACAGGCACAAATTCAGCCCCACTTTTTCTTTAATACACTGAGCTCGATTATATCCTTGCATGGCGTGGATAATGAGCAAATGGAGAAGCTATTATTAGCATTTAGTGACTATTTACAAATGAGCTTCGATTTCCAAAATGTCGATTTGGCCGTACCGATCGACTATGAATTAAAGCTTGTGCGCTCCTATCTAGCCATTGAGCAAATTCGCTTTGGTGATAGAATTCAAGTTCACTGGGATATCCCAGTGAATATGGAGCTGTCCGTTCCTCCACTATCCATTCAAACGCTTGTGGAAAACGCCATCCAGCATGGCATTTTACCAAAACGCGAAGGTGGAAACTTGACCATTCGCATTACTGAGGCAGAGCACTATTTTTCTATAGCCATTTCTGATGATGGCGTTGGCTTTGATAATACCACACCGCAAAAGAAAACAAGCGTTGGTCTAGTCAATACACAGCAACGCCTAAAACAATTATTCAATGCAGAACTAGCTATAAAAAGTGTAGTTGGACAAGGCACCACCATCTCATTCCCAATTCCTAAAAAATAAGGATAGAGCGAAGTCTGCTCTATCCTTCGGTTTTGAAGGGCTATCCTTCAGTTTAGTGGTTCTATCCGTCACTTTTAAGGTGCTATCCACCAGTTCGACCATTCTATCCGTTTTACGTTATATAAGTTATTGTCCTCGAGCAACTTGAATGCTTCTCGACTTGTTTTAGGCAAACCAAGCTTTAAATCACTAACTATATGCATGGCCAAATCAATACTAGCCTCACATGCTCGTTGAATATTTAAAATAATACTATCCTGCTTGATAAAATCCATTAAATTTTCAGGATTATCGTTATACACTTCCCGGACTCGATTCATACATCGTTCGATTGTTGCAACCTTATTTAAAACAACATCATTATTCACCATAGACACTACCTCTTTCTTCAATTGCCTTTAGAATTTCCGCACGTTGTTCATTTAACGTCACATACATTGATAATGCCTTCATACGTTCTTTAACAAAGGTGTTTTCGTCTTTGCAATCAATGACCATACCACTTGAAAAAATTTGTGCTGCAAACACTGTATCAACTGTTAGAATATCAACTAAATCAACATCTACATTACAAGACTGCGCAATCTCTCCTGCTAATAGAAAACGTTCATAAGCCGAAAGCTGTCTTTCTGCAAAATACGCAATATCTAAATCACTATCTTCCCGTGCCGAACCTTGCGCATACGAACCAAAAACAATAACAAAAGCCGGATTAACAGCGGATGCTAGCTTTTCCACAACTACTTTCTGCCAGTTTTGTTGCAAATAAACACCTCCATTCGTTAGAATTAGTATAACAAACTCTCCCCTTTGTTTGAGTATTGTTACGCCATTAATGGGCCGCGCACAAACACATGAGGTTCATCATCGAAGACGACTATTAAAATGACTTTTCCGCCCATTCCATTGCTTCATGGTATAAAAGATCAATGGTTGTCAGATCAATATTTACTTGTGGAGCTAATTCCTCTAAGCTTGGCCAATCTAATTTCCCCAAGGCAATACTGAATTCAAGATATGGTGTCATCTCAGTTTGATGACCAAAAATTGTGTCCGTTATGTCTTCTGAAAATGGTAGCTGTTGTAAAATTACGTTGATTGGTCTTTGTAGTAAAGTATCTATTAATGAAAACATGCCCACCAAGAAGTATTCAGAGAAGTTATGCTTATTCGAGTGTTTAGCCAATTTTTCACAAACCTTTGCACGGAATAATGATGTCCGCATTACCTCTTTAAAAAGATCTGAATCAGTATTTATATCAATTTCCCGCATGGCTAATAAGTAAATCCACTTACGTAAATTAGATATCCCAAGCAGTACTATCGCTTGTTTTATAGAGCGTACTTTGGATTTAGAACGTCTAGAAGCATTATCAATCATTTGCAATAATTTATACGTTAATGAAAGATCACGTTCAATATTATCGGCAAGTAACTGTATATTAGGTTCCTCTTCCTTTAATAGAGTAATAATGTAGAAATATTGAAGGGTATTCGCTGGTATATCTGTAGCTTTAATTATTTGGGGTTGTTCAAAAAAATAGCCTTGGAATAATTTATAGCCTGAGTGTTTTGCAACTTCAAATTGATTACGTGTCTCCACTTTTTCTGCAAGCAGTTGAATGTGGGGGAAATTTTCCTTCACTTTATTTTCAATTTCCATTCTCTTGAGTAGTGGTGACGATAAAAAATCAACTTTTATATAATCAATATGGGCGAAAAGTTCATCATAAACTTGAACATGCTCATCCAATATAAAATCATCTAATGCTATTTTAAATCCATACGATTTCAGCTCAATTACTCTCTCTACTAATTGTGGTGTAAGCGGAACATCCTCTAATATCTCAATAACAACCTCTGATGGATTTAAATATTCATTTATCGAGCCCATAAGCAAGTTTTCAGTAAAGTTCACAAAACAAGGCTTACCTTTTGTTACCTCTTCAATACCAATTGAAAGAAATGAATTTACTAGTACGTCAATTGTTGCCGCATCTGAATCAACCATCGGAAAAGAATTTCCATTTTTACTACGATATAATAATTCATATGCAACAACCCGTTCTTGAAGATTAAAAATTGGCTGTCTACCAATAAATACTTCCATTTTAATCCTCCATTTTTGTGTAATTAATGTATAATTGTTACATTTTTCATCTTATACACCTATATATTAACATTTCATTCTATACAGTTTCTAAACAAATTCCGACGAATTCAACAAAGACGTTGGACTATCATTCAGTTTTAAAAATCTATCCTTCAGTTGAATCATTCTATCCGCCATTTTGCAAATTCTATCCGTCCCTATTTAAAATATTTCTATTAGTTCTTCTTCGTTTTAAGTACATAAGACACGAAGTCAATTAAAAACGTATAGCCTATTGACCTATTCACTCAAAATATACATAAAAAAATCCTAAACTATGATAAAATTGGTTTAACATCATAACTTAGGATGGAAAATTTATATATATAGACTAATTTAATCATCGAATTATATTCTAACTATCCAAGGCCCAGTTTTTCACTTAGGACTAATCAGCCAACAAACTTATCCAATAGGAGGTTTTCTTATATTATGACAAACAAAAAAAGACTAGCATTACTAGCCCTAGTTGCAGTCCCTTCACTTATTTATACGACACCTGCTACAACAGCTGCTGCAACCGATTTCTCTAACAAGCCAAATGTAGCCTACATATACAATGTTGCAAATTATAACTCGAATGTCGCAAATGTTATTCAGCTTATTTCAAATATTAATAACACAACTGCTTCCTTCCAAACATCGTTAGAATCTGCTCTTAAAGCCTATAACGCCTTAAATGAAAACGAAAAGCAATATGTTACTAATTATTCTACGCTCTCAGCTCATCAACAAACAAGAATTGCGTATCGCAGGCTTGCTGCTCAAATTGAGGAGAAATTAGCTTCTGTTGAATCGACTTCTGTAAACTATTATCAAAATGTCTTAGAAACAAGAGATTGGTATAATACTTTGAATGCTGCACAAAAAACCTATGTAAGCGCACAAACTCAAAAAATATTGACATCCTCTATCTTGCCGAATACCTCTACAGATAAAGTGGTCAATAAAATTAAATTGTTAAACTCGTCTCGCACGAACTTTCATAAGGATGTCGCTGATGCCCGAGCTGAGCTGAATGCTTTACGAAAATATTCGAACATCTCATTACCTTCTGGGATTGAACAGCTTTTACTAGATGCTGAGCAACTTGTTGTCAAAGATAAAACTGTAGCAAAGGAAGTAGAAAATGCCATTAAAGCTTTATCACCTAAAACTTCCACTGCTCAGGATGTTCAAGCAGTAAAAACAGCATTTGAAGCCTTGACACCTGTACAACAGCAGCTTGTTCCAAATGTTTGGACATTAGTAGACTATGTAAACGGCAAGTATTCATTATCGAAGAATGGGAACGGGACAAAAACGCCAACTTTATCAGATACAGCCGCTGAACCGGGTAAAACTACAGAGATGACTAAAAGCAAAAACACCTATAAAGCTAAAATAAATGTGGCAGACTCTGAAATCGATACAGAACGATACGTACTAACAACCAAAGCCAATATGACGGTCATCATTCCACCACTTGAAACGCTTCTAAATGAGGATAGTGGCGTGATGGATATTCAAGTTACACGAAATTTGAATCGTATCAATTTCCAGGCAACATTAAATAAAAAACCTGTTAAATATGAGGCTGATATGGAAATTATTATTGAAAATATACCTTCCAACTCCTACATTGTCCGTATCGATGAATTCGGGGAGAGAATGCCAGCAGACTATACAATTGATGGTAATCGAATTTATATTCAAACAACTACATCTGGTACATTCCAAATTGTAAGAAATTAATTGATGTTATGCTCAAATTTAAAGCACGCTAGGCAGTATTCTCCTAGCGTGTTTCTTGTTATTAAAAAACTATTATGCCAATAAAGTTTTTCAATGGAATAAATGTTTAATGAAGATGGCTCAGGCGTTTTTATTGTTACTACCACAGATGTCTTGTAAAAGGCAAATAACCATAGATTTTATTAGCATAAATAGTTTTCTATCTAGCATGAATACTAGACAATCGTGCATATATTCTCATCAATTCAGCAATCCCCCTTCAAAATTAAAACTTTCTTATGTTTTCGACAAAATAAAAGCACACTAGGCATTTTCCACCTAGTATGCTTGTTTTATTGATCTTATTTTGCTGCGGCTTGAATCTCAAAGAAAGCCCAATGCTCTTTTGGTATATCCTTGAAGATTTGTTCTGTTTCCTCAGTCGGTATTGGACGATTAAAGATACGATTCAGTACCTTTACTGCCTGAGCGCGTGTTAGTTTCTCTTCAGGTCTAAATTGTCCATTGCCTGAGCCAACCATTATTCCCATTGCGCTTATGCGATCGATTTCTTTTGCCGCCCAATGCGTAGCAGCCACATCACTATATGTTTCGCCACTTGCCGTCACTTCACAATATGGGGTATCTGTAGATTCTTCTACACATTGCTTATCAATCCACCTCACAGCAATAACCGCCATTTGAGCTCTAGTAATCATATCATTCGGACCAAATGAATGATCAAGACGTCCTTGCATGATTCCTTGCGTTCGAATATACTCAATGTCATTTTTTGCCCAAGAAGTAGCTGTATCCGCATAAAATAAATTAGATGTCTCTGGTACATCATTGTCACTTAGGTTTCTTGCCAGCATCGCTGCTATTTGCGCACGTGTGACATTTGCATTCGGACGGAAAGTGCCATCTGTGTAGCCTTGAATATAGGAGGCAAATGTTCTGTCTACCTCTATAGGTTCCTTTTCTGGTTGCTCTTCTTCCTGTCCTTGTTCTACATATAGTAAAGAAAAAGTAGAAAAGTGTTGTACATCAAAGGCAATACCTGTTTGCCCTTTCATAAATTCTACAAAACGCCCACGTATTAATTCATGTGTTCCATTACTGTGCTCTACGTAAACCATTATATTTTCCCGTTGAGCTGATGTTATGTTCGCTGGTAATGGTAGCAGCAATGTCACCTGACGATTTTGTAGATTTGTGTCAATAGATATTGGTTGACCAACAAGCTTTACATTAGCTCCATTACTCTGTTGTAAGACTTTTTCTGCTTGTTTAGCCCGCTCCTCGATAGCTTTCTGCCGTAGTGCATCCTTAATCGGTACAATTCGGAAATAAATATCTTCATCGAAATCATTCATTGAAGCAAAAGGAACATCAATTTTGACTATTCCCATACCTATACCAAAATGTGATTTGCCCTCTATTAATCGTTTGGCAGCCTCTCTAGCTAGTATCACCTTTGTTTCACTTGCTGGTTGTTCCATATCGGGTAACACAAGTCGAGATCTTTTTTCTTCCTTATTCGCTAATTTTCGGAGAAACTCGTTTGCATTTGCAACCGTAAAGTTTACTGTATCCTGGAAACTACCGTTACTAAATACACGTGTTAACATTGTTTGTAGGAGCACCTCGTCTGGCATGCTCGAATCTACTACATTCACCTTTAATTGATTGCTTGGTGCAACAGGGTCAGGTGTTGAAGTAGGATTCGGAGTTGACGATCCTCCATCTCCTGGTACAGGATTTTTAGACCATAAAGCATATAATATCAAATTCTCTTTTCCCATTTGAATCGTTTGCCCATCTTTATAGGTAACACCTTTTCCATCAGCCTTCGTATTCCAGCCTACAAATGTATAGCCTGCTTTCATTAAATTACCTGTATTGCCCAGTACTGTGATTGTCTCCTGACTTTTATACTGCTTCGAATCTGTTGGCACTTTGCCCCCACCTGCTCCGTTACCGTCATACGTAACTGTGTATATTGGCAGTACGCTAGTCGTAAAATTCCAGGAAGTATTATCAGTAATACCTTTATAAGCATTGCCCGCTAAATCAGCAAATGCTCCTGCATCAATTTGAATGCTGTAAGCGGTGTTAAGGGCCAAATCCACTGTAGGATTTATTGTCACAGTTTCATTAGTAATAGAAACATTTGCTTGTGTAGCACCAATTGTTTCGACAATTTGGTTATCCGTAGCATTTCGAATGATAATGTTTTTACTAGTTACAGGTAAGATTTTTTCATTAAATGTTAACACGAGATTGTCTGTAGGCTGAACATCAATTGCCTGATGCGCTGGGAAATAGGTTGTTATTTCAGGAGCCTTTTTATCAAACATCACAATTGTTCCTGATGTAACCTTCGTTACCTGTAAGCCGTCATTCCCTGCTAAATCTTGATAATCAATTGTAAAGCTAATTGGTCCCTCTGTGTCTCCAGGCTTCAGCGTATAGCTTGCTTGCCATGTTTTAGCATCTCCATTACCTTTATCGCTTACATTTACTGTTTGTCCTAGAATCTTTACATTTGGTGATTGAATATCCTCACTTGTCTCAAAGTCAATTGTGATAACATCGTCTACCTTAGCAACTGCTGGATTAGCATTATTTGAAGCCATTGTCACCTTCTTTACAGTTGGCTTTATACCATCAACTATGACATAGCTTCCGTCAGTTACGTCAGTTACCTCTGCTGCTGAATTGCCTTGTAAATCTTTAAAGTTAATGGTAAAAGGTGCTTTTCCCTCTAAATCACCATTTGCTATAACATATGTTGCCTGCCAGTTTGTGGCGGCTCCCGTTACAGTTGCAGTTTTCCCCGCAATGGTAATTGTCGGTATTTGGATATTTTTATCTGTTTTCATCGTTAATGTGATCGTATCTCCTACCTTAGCCTTTGTAGGATCCAGATTATTCGATTTGATCTTCACCTCTACAGCTTTTGGTAGAGCTTTATCAATCACAAATGTAATGGTTGTCGTATTACCTGCGCTATCTGTTACTACCAAAGTATAATTTCCGGATGTACTTACAGTGGCTCCACTTGTGAAGACAGCTCCATTCAAGGTAGCCGTTCCTTCATTGAAGCTAATTGTTACGTCAGTGTTGTAAAGACCGTTATTTGTAACTCCTGTTATGACTGGAGGTGTTGTATCTAGCACGATTGTATCTGAGAATGTATTTGATATATTGCCAGTAGTATCCCTTAGTTGCATATAAACTGTTTTACTACCATCGCCAATTAACAATGTCCAACTTTTCGTAGATACTTTTGACTCCCAATTGGACCAAGTAGTACCATCATTCGAAAAGCGCATTTCTATCGCTTCTCCTTCTAAATCAGTTGCCGTCATTGTTAAGATAACATTAGTAGAATTTGTATATGCTGCCCCATTATTAATCATAATAGAGCCTGTTGGTGCATTATTTTTAGTAATCTGGATTGTAAACTCCTTATCAAACGTATTGCCAGCCTCATCTGTTACTCTTATCGTAATCTTATAACTATTTTTCGTATCATATTCAAACAACATATTTGTCTTTAATACATTTCCATCAATCGTAAAGAAGCTTGTATCCCCAGACTGTAATGAATACTTGAATGTTTGCGAGCTTCCTGAATCTGTTGCTGTCAATGTCCCAACAGTTGTACCAATAGGCTTCATTTCTTGTACAGTAGTATTACTAAGACCTATTTCGGTAGGTGGTGTACCATCATAAATTATTTGTAATTCATTTGATGCTTTATTTAATGCACCTCCACCATTTGCAACTACCTTTTCAGGAATTTTGATTTTCACAGCTCCATCTGCAATAGGTGATACTAGGGCTGTATATGTGGTACCAATTCCTGACAGTGCTGTCACATTTCCATTTGTAACTTCTATATCCCCAACCGTAAAGCCTGTCACTGACCCACTGAAAACAATAGCTATAAAAATTGGAAGGCTATTTGTTGGACTAGGTTTATTTGTTGAAATTGTCACTGCTGGACGTGCATTGACGACTAGACTCATCGTATAGACAGTACTAAAATCAATACCATCGCTTACCTTAAATGTAAAAGATGAAGAAGAGCCATTTTCTGTAATATATTTTAGATTACCTGCATCTAAATTAGCCTTACTGATTGTCATACCATTTGTAATAGCTTCCCCACCATCAAATTGCTGATTATTATTGCTATCAAGAAAGAGCTGTCCGCTATTTGGGATAGTAGAGATTTGAATCTGTTTCAAAGTATCTCCAGCATCTTCATCTGAAAAAGCAAAGGAAGTACTATTAAATGTATACACTTGACCCTCGTTTACATCTATGGTTCCATTACTGGATGTCGGTGGTTTATTTAAGGCAAGGGTTGTTACCTGCTGCATCGTATATGCACTCTTATTGCCATCGGTATCTTTGACAATGACATTAAAATAATAGGTAGTATTGGCAGCAAGACCTGTGACATTAAAGGAATTACTATCCTTGACATAACTGCCTAACGGTGTACCATTCGATTCAATTGTACTAACCGTACCAATATTGTTACTACTAGATTGATAGATTCGATATTCTAAATCCTCTTGAGTTGTTATATCATCAGATGCTTTAGCCCAGTCCAATTGTACTCCTGATGTAGTAATATTTGAGGTAGTAATAGTACCATTTGAAATTGTCGGCGGATTATTATTTGGGATATCAATCGTAAATTGAGTAAATGTTAAATCCCATAGTCCCGCCTGTACAGTAGGTATAAATTGTACACTCGCAGTAATGACAAATGAGTTGATACCCTCTATATTAATAGGAATTTCATAAATAGGTTCATGATTTGCAACTGTCTTAAAAGTTACAGGATTTCCTTTTGGGTTTCCTGCTCCATCATACCCTTGAATTGTTAAGGATAATGCATCGTTTTCAAGATGTTTATTAATAGTATTAATTTTTATTGATTTTAAATCGAAGATCCCACCTGCAAAGCTTTCTCCAGCAGAAATTCTAATTGATTTTGGTGGTGAATATTCATCTGCATCAAAATAATAACCAGCTGGAAATTGTGATCCATTGCTATACTTGAATATATTAATACCATCATTACCAGGAATACCACTCACTACAAAGCCATTATTTGTATCATCTTTCCACGAAGCTTGTGTTAAATCCTGTATACACTTCGGGAAATCGGGAGAATCGCAAGCGGCTGCCTCTACTTTTAAAGGTGACACAAACCCTATTCCTGCCAATTGACTAAAAACGACTAACACCAAACACAGGGTTATTGTTAATATCTTTTTTCCCATTCTATATTCTCCTTCTTGGTTCCACACCCTTCATTTAATGAATCGTTAACCTTTAGGAGGCCAATCCCCATATAAACAAATAATAAAGTTTAGCCCTAAATATGGTTGCATATTATTATGTGGTTGACTTCCCCCAGCTACATCCATCGTCATTAGATTCATTTGTTTATTTACTTGTGGCGTATAGAGAGGAACAGAGCCTTTCCCTTGTTGATCGGTCCATATTGCTCCAGTTGGCTCATTATTTGATGGTTGAGTATTGTTACAAGTAGCAATATGATTATGACTAGGCATTTGAGTGGTTAATAATGTAACAGTAGCTGAACCCCCAGATTCTCCAACATTTCTTGGTGTTAACCCTACACCAGTTCCTTGATGAAGCGCTGCCCTCCCATTTAAATTTGGTAAAGCAAACGTTGTTTTTCCATCTCCTCCATATCTGTTACCCAAAATAGCATATAATGCACTATTCGTGGCAATGTTTATTATCTGGCCATCGCACAAAGCCCAGTCTTTTGGTGCAAAATTACCACCAAATATTCTAATTTCTCCAATATATGCTTCTGACACTTTGCCCACCTCCTTTTTTCTAATTTCTTGATGGATAAATTCCGACTAAAGCTATGCAGTAATTAGCGACACTGTATGGCTGCATATTTTGATGTGGCTGCGAATTTCCTGATGTTGACAATGCTTGCGTGTTCATATTAGTATTTGGTTGATTGACAGAATAAATATTATTAGTGGATGTACCCCATACATTTCCAGTAGCCACTTTCAACGTAGCACTTTCTGAACTACCATTAACAATATGTGTATGAGTCGGCATCTCATTAGTTGTTAATACATGTGCCTCTTCTCCTGCTTTTTGTCCACGTGTGATACTACTACTTACATGAACTGGGACTCTTCCCCTTAAATCAGGTAATGCAAATGTCGAGGAGCCATTACCACCATAAGTTGCTCCTAATATTGAATAAAGCGCTTGGTTTGTATTAATTTGCAATACTTGGCCGTCGCATCGTGCCCAGCCACTTGGAACTGTCCCAAAGCCAAACAATCGAATTTCACCTAGATATTGTTCACTCATCCTTCATACCTCCTATTCCGTTGGATACATACCGTAAAGGGCAATAATGTAACTAATTGTTAAAAATGGCATTAAATTGTTATGAGGAGCGTTTCCTCCAACACTTGAAACGATGGCGGCATTCATTGTGCCATTTGGTGGCTGTGTCGAATATTGTATATCTTTTGCCCAAACAGCATTTTCTGGACTAGGTGTTGTGCCATCAAGAGAAGAAGCTTTTACCTGGTGTGTATGTGCAGGAAGCTGTGATGAGATTAATGTGACAGATTCCACCCCTCCCATTTGACCATTGACAAAGGTAGTGCCAGTCGTTGGATTCTGTCCTTGATGTACCACAACCCTGCCTTGAAAATTGGGTAATGCAAAGGTTGTTTGACCATCTCCCCCATACGTTGTGCCAATCAAAGAAAAAAGTATTTCATTTTCGGAAATAGATAGGAGTTGACCATTACAAAGGGCCCAGCCATCTGGCGCATAATCCCCAGCAAACAATCGAATTTCTCCGACAAATTGATCCATTCTTAAACCTCCTTCAAAAAACATTGCTTTTCCTAACACATTACGGTTTCAAGGTTAAAAATAGGTTAAAAAAAATATTTTTTTTCAAAATAGATGAATTTACCTACCATTTAATTCAAAATATCAATACAATTTTGTTGCTTATAAGAATCATTTATTACTTCTAAATTTAGATGAAGACATTACGTCTCTTAAGTAAAATATTAAAATTTAAAACTGGGCTATACCATAAGCAAGAATTCATTTAATTTGACGTGTTCTTCATGTAAAAAAAAACCATTATAAATAGGGAAATCTGTACCGTATTTCCCTTTACTAATACAACCTATAAGAATCAAAGGTTTTAAATTGCAGGATAAGGTCTCTTACCATTGTTTCCTCCAAAAAAAATTAGAAAATCATTGACATTAGTCATATTACGGGCATATGCTTAAATAAAGTTTCCTTAAAGAAACAATATATAATTTAGGAAATATTATTATAGAAGGGAACAAAAACTGCCCATGACTAAAAACTTAACATCACTTTCAAAATGCTCATTTGGCGATTGCTTTTTAATAAAAGAAATAAATATTGAGGGTCCTTTAAGAAGAAGATTATTAGATTTAGGCTTTGTGAAAGGAGCCGAAATCTCGGTTCTTCGCAAAAGTCCTTTAGGAGATCCAGTCGCATACCGTGTTAGTAATACGACTATTGCTTTACGTAATGATGAAAGCTCTAAGATTTTGGGCGAAATTGTAAGGGAGGAACAAAATGAGAGTAAATAAAATAGCTTTAGCAGGTAATCCGAATACAGGCAAAAGTACATTGTTTAATACATTAACAGGATTGAAACAGCATACGGGAAACTGGCCAGGAAAAACGGTTGTTCATGCTGAAGGCTTCTTTGAACACAAGGGTGAACAATATGTACTTGTGGATTTACCAGGAACCTACTCTCTATTCTCCAATTCGACAGATGAAGAAGTGGCAAGAGATTATATTATTTTTGATCAGCCTGATGCAACGATTGTCGTGCTTGATGCAACTTCTTTAGAAAGAAATTTAAACCTTGCACTACAGGTATTAGAAATGACCAACAATGTCATTATATGTATCAATTTAATAGATGAAGCAGAGAAGAAGAGTATTCAGATTGATGAAAAGAAATTGGCACGCGAGCTAGGAGTCCCTGTTGTCAAAATATCAGCAAGAAATAAAAAAGGAATTGATCAATTGTTGGATACATTGAATCAGCTCGTCAATGGGCAGATCATTACAACTCCTTATCGTATGACCTATTCAAGAGAGATTGAGGAAGCAATATTCAAAATAGAATCTAAACTTAATGGCTATTTTGATGATAAATATCCCTCAAGATGGGTTGCCCTTCGCTTACTTGACGGAGATGAGGATTTAATTGTAAAGCTACACAATCATAACAATAATAGACAGCGAGAGGTGAGCACAAATGGAGTCCCGATCAGTGTTAAATCATAGCTCCTTAAAGGCAATTTTAGCTGAAGTAAGAGAAGTTTCGAACGAGGACATTCGAGATGAAATCGTTAGCGATATTTATGCAAAAAGTAAATCGTTATGTAAAAAGGTAGTGTCCCAACAGCATACGGCTCTGTACAGATCTGATAAATTAGATGAAATTTTCACATCTCGCATTTGGGGATTCCCAATTATGCTGCTCATGCTTGGCACTATTTTTTATATTACGATTGCTGGAGCAAATATTCCATCCGATATGCTAGCAAGCTTATTTGGCTTTCTGGAGAGTAAGCTCACATACCTTTTTGAAGCAATACATGCGCCTGGGTGGCTCCATGGTATTTTAGTGCTTGGGCTATTTAGAGGGACTGGCTGGGTGATTAGTGTGATGCTGCCACCAATGGCTATCTTCTTCCCAATCTTTGCATTACTAGAAAACTACGGCTATTTACCTCGCGTTGCATTTAACATGGACCGTTTATTTAAACGAGCAGGTGGTCATGGAAAGCAATCTTTAACAATGGCTATGGGCTTTGGCTGTAATGCGGCAGCTATTCTATCTACTAGAATTATAGAATCCCCTCGTGAACGAATGTTAGCGATTTTAACCAATAATTTTGTTCCTTGTAACGGGAGATGGCCAACCCTTATTTTATTAGCCTCGCTCTTTATGGTAACTGGGTTTACAGGAGCAGCTGGTACATTTATGACAGCAACCATTTTAATAGGATTTGTTTTGCTTGGTGTAGTCGTAACATTAACGGTATCCTGGGGACTATCTAAAACAGCTTTAAAGGGTGTTCCTACTCATTACACGCTAGAGCTACCACCATTCCGAAGACCAAAGTTTTGGAATACAATTTTGCGAGCAAGTATCGATAAAGCATGGAATGTTTTAAAAAGAGCGGTAATCGTTGCAGCACCTGCATCTATTTTGACTTGGATCTGCGCTAATATATACATTGGCGATACAAGTATTTTAATGCACTTTGTGAATTTTTTAGATCCATTTGGTCAGGCTTTAGGCATGGATGGCTTTATTATGGCTGCCTTTATTCTGGGGCTTCCTGCTAATGAAATTGTTATTCCTATCCTCATCATGGCTTATTTATCTCAGGGGGCTATGCTTGAAATTGAGGATTTATCGAAGCTTAAGCAAGTGTTTATCGACCAAGGCTGGACGTGGCTGACAGCTTTAAATATGATGCTTTTCTCTCTCCTACACTTCCCATGTGGAACCACTTTGGTGAATATTTATAAAGAAACTAAGAGTCCAAAATGGACATTTATGTCATTTTTAATTCCAACGGCTATCGCTATCGGGGTAACATGGCTAACAGCAACGATTGCTCGAGCATTTGGCTGGGTATGATAAAAGGGGTACTCATTCCCCTTTTTCTTTTTGTTTCTATAAGTTATACCATCCTTATTTGCACTGAAAACAATTCTCATTTATAGTGGATATAATAAGAAATTTTTTACATATCTTATTACTTAAGGAGCGTTTAAGAATTGAATTTAAACATCGATACAAATGATCTAGACTCACTCTATAGCGAAATTGAATGCAGACAGTTGATCATGCCATCCAATCAAAAAACCTATAGTTTACCTATCCATAATGGCTCAGGTAATATTGAAAGACAGCTTTTAAGAGTAGGTATGGAAATGAATTGGTTTCAAGCTCAAACGAATGAGCCCCTATCTTTAAGCTGTAACGTTCGTTATCCTCATCTTGAATTGTTCTATCCACTATCTGGGGATGGATTTTGGGCAACAAATGGAAAAGAATTTAGCTTAGCAGCCAACACCTCCAATTTTCTATTTGTTCAAAACACCAAAATATATTCAGAGCTGACGCCAAAGGAAAAAGTAGTCATGATGGAATTACGTATAGATTTAAGACACTTCAAACAATTAATCGCAGAAAATAAACACCTTTTTGAGCAATCGTTTTTTTGTCAGCAAATATCCAATCCCTCTTACATTCATCGACTAATCGAGCAAATAAAGAATTGTCCTTATACAGGCATGCTGAAACAGCTTTATATAGAGGGGAAAGCACTTGAATTGTTAACCCTTCATTTAAATGGCATAGAGCTTGAAGAGAAAAAGAAGAAAGCCGCCACGAAGCTTAATGAAATTGATATTCATGCTCTCTATCATGCAAAAGAGATTTTAAATAATTGCTGGAGAAATCCACCTAGCATTTTAGCACTTTCGAAAAAGATTGGCTTAAATGACTACAAATTAAAATACGGGTTTAAAGAACTATTTGGTACAACAGTCTTCGGCTATGTTAGAAGTTTGCGGATGCTTGAAGCACGAAATATTTTAGAGCAAGGAAAAGCTAATGTCAGTGAAACAGCGCTAATGGTTGGCTATCAAAATTTAAGTCATTTCGCTACATTATTTCGTAAAACATTTGGTTATAACCCTAGTGAAATATTAAAAAATGAAAAATAGTCATCCTTAAAAATCCTCTCAATATTTCCTATAATTGAGAGGATTTTTACATTGTACTATTTTAATGCATTATAAATATCTTCAATTCCTTTTATTTTGGCAAGAGCTAATGGACCAGGTAAAGATGGATCATCTAAGTAATAAACTTGCTTATTTTTAACTGCGTTTAAACTTGACCAAACGGCGTTATGTTCCAAATCTTTTTCAACACCACCTGCAATTGGTGTTTGCCAATTATTCACAACGAAAATATGATCGGGATTTAATTTACCTAGACCTTCTAGACTTATGGTTCCCCCTTTTTCAGCCTCTGGAACTGGCTTTAATCCTAGTCCATTATAAAAGGGTTCAAATCTTTCTATATCCCATGTGACAAAATTTTCTTTCCCCTGGTACATTGTAAACAATACAGTTTCATTACTATGCTTACTAAGTTCTTGTTTGTACCTAGCCGATTTTTCATCAAAATCTACTAGTACTTTTCTTACTTTTTCTTCAGCTCCAACAATTTCACCCATTTGCATTAATGTTTCTCTCCAATCGCCGGCTTGTGGCAAAATCACTGTTGGAGCTATTTTAGATAATTGTTCGTATTTGTCGCTCATATCATCTGCCGCAATAATCAAATCTGGTTTAACAGCAAGTACCTTTTCAATATCTACTTCCTGACCGAGATCTATAATCGTATGATCTTTTATTAACTCATTTAAGTAAGGGAAATTTCTCTGAATAGTACCAATCCCTTGACCAGCAATTGGAAATACATTTAAAACAGCTAAATAATCTACAAAGGATATGTAGGGTGTCGCAATTCTTTCGGGCTTTTTATCGATAGTTGTGCTGCCTTCTAAATGGTGAATTACTTTTAGATACTGAGTCTGTTCTACTGTAGAATTAGAAGCCCCTTTCCTATCTACTTCTGTTGTTTTCTTAGCACATCCTGTCACCATCAGTAGTAAACAGAGAAAAGCAAAAATATATTTATAATTTTTCAATCTACACATCTATTTATTCCTCCTCAATTATCGAAAATGATAATCAATATCATTATTAAGTTTATATAAAAAATTTTTTCTTTCTACCATTTCCGGGATTATTTATACTAGTAGACGGATTTTTTCGTTAAAACTGTTGTTAAAAAATCCATTTACCGTTAAAGAAAATCCTTTACAGAGTGGCAACCTCCACTACCTTAATTGATAATTATCATCAATAAAGGAGGAATGGACTTGCAACCAAAAAAAGTAATTTTTTTATCAATGATTATTTGTTATATCGGATTCGGGGTTATTATCCCAATTCTTGCACCTTTAATTCGAGAGATAGGACTTCAGGAAAGACACGCTGGAATTGTTATTTCTATCGCTGCCTTAGTATTATTACTAGCGGCTCCTTTCTGGGGAGTACAAAGTGATCGAATAGGTCGGAAAAAGGTCATGGTGATTGGATTTGTTGGTTTCTCATTTAGTTTAGCCTTTTTCGCCTTTTTAGGATGGATGGGGATGAAGGATTTATTACCAATCAATGTCGTGTTCATCCTATTACTTAGCTCGAGGATTATGTTTGGCTTCTTTTTCCCAGCAATTTCATCATCCTCACAAGCATTGATGGCAGATATCACTTCTGTGCAAGAAAGATCAGCAGGTATGGCGATGATAGGTGCAGCTACAGGCATTGGCTTTATTATTGGTCCTGCCCTAGGAGCACTTCTATCAACAATTAATCTAATTTTCCCAGTCATTATCACAGCTATTCTTGCATTAATCGCTGTTATTTTGATAGCTATACACATTCCTAAAGCAGAGCCGACCGTAGTAGCCAATAAACGCAATAAGATTACATTAACAACTAGTGGTCTTCGTTCCTATCTACTTATTGCTACGAGTGTTATGTCAATGATTGTTATGCTTCAAGTAACTTCTGGATTTTTTATACAGGATCGATTTTCATTAGCTTCTAAGGAAACAGCAATCTGGGTAGGTATTGGTATGTTTGCCGTTGGTTTAATGATGGCGCTTGTGCAAATGACTATTATTCAAAAACGACAATATTCACCACGTAGGCTGGTACGTATCGGTTTGCCTATACTTCTACTTGGGTTTGTCCTATTAATCGAGTGGAATCATTTAGGTGGATTTGTTATTGCCTTTATGCTGTTTGGCATTGGTGGTGGTTTTCTTATGTCAGGTTATACAGCTGGCATCTCCTTGGCAGCTGGAAAGGAAAATCAGGGTGCTGCTGGCGGTTTAACAGCCGTTGCTACTGGAGTTGGTTCATTAGTTGCACCAATTGTTGGGACAGAATTATATCGTATACATCCAAATACACCTTATTGGATTTGCATTACAATTAGTCTTCTACTAATTATATTTGTATATTCCTCACATAGGGGCTTAGTCATTGACCATACTGCAAAGAAAGAGGCAAGTGATAACAAAGCATCTCTTGTATAATTATTTCATCGTTTTCATTCAAAAAAGCTGCCTTTCTAGTAATTAAAAAACTAGTAAGCAGCTTTTTTCTTTTATCATCTTTATTTTGTTGTTGTCAATCAATTTCGCCTTGGCGTAATGGCGTCCGGATTTTGAATTATGCCCGCACAATTCATTTCTTTTAAAATCCGTGACATCCGCGAATAAATGTCATTGTAATTATTCAATGAAACATTTCATGGAGTAAAGCGTATATGTAGAAAGTGTGTAAAAGAAATTTTCAGAAAGGAGCCTTTTACAATGAACAATGCTATCAATCAATCGACCTTGGATGAGCTAGTCGCTCAGGCAGTTAAAAAAAAGAATATTGTGAGTGTCGTGTTATGTGTAGAAAAAGGGGATAACTCATTTTCTCAAGTGTCTAGTGCAGGCAATATGGAGGATGATCACCCATATTTTCTTGCAAGTGTCACGAAATTATATATTACAGCAAGCATCTTGAAGCTAAGGGCAGAAAATAAGTTAAATTTAGATGATAAAATCTCAAAATATCTTTCTAAAGATGTAGTAAGCCGAATTCATGTGTTAAAAGAGATTGACTATTCAAATGATATTACAATCAAACATTTGATGTCTAATACTTCAGGAATTCCAGACTATTTTACTTCTGAGATTTTTTTAGAATTAGTAAATGGCAAGGATCAATCTTGGCCTTTTGATAAAACAATTCATTCTGTGAAACAAATGAAACCAAAATTTAAGCCTGGACAAAAAGGAAAGGCACATTATTCTGATACGAATTATCAGATTTTGGGTGAAATTATTAAAACGATTACAAGAAAATCAATTCAGGAAGTATTTAAGGAATTTATTTTTGATGAATTAAATCTTAAGCATACCTATGTTTATGAGGATAGCAATGATTCAAAACCACTTCCATTAAATTACAAATCTAAACAACTCCATATTCCTCAATACATGTCTTCTATACCCGCAGAGGGAGGTATTATCTCTACAGCTAAGGAATCAATGATTTTTGTAAGAGCATTCTTTAACGGTAAACTTTTTCCGAAAAGTGATTTTAATGAATTATTAAATAGCTTTAATTTCCTCTTTGTTCCTGGACAATTTTATTATGGAATAGGCATAGCAAAACAGCCAATCTCTCTTTTTTCCTTTAAAGATGGATTAATCGGTCATTGGGGACAATCTGGGGCATTTGCGTTTTATTTACCGAAAAAGGATCTTTATTTTACAGGAACGGTTAATCAAATTGTAGGTCATAATGTAGCCGCCCAGTTAATCACAAAGGTCATTAAACATTTTTAATTAGCCTACTAAGGCTTCTAGCATGCATTTAAAGAAACAGGCTTTTGGATCATCCAAATTGAAAAAAACAGACTCGTTTTTGGATCTGCTTTTCATTTTTGTGTTTAAAGGACATGTTGATGAATTTTATTCGTCATCAAGTAAATATTGCTTCCATTCATTATTATCCTGCTCATTCCATTAAAATCTGAAGACTAGGAATCTCATCTTAGTCATTTATTTGTTTATGCATTAACTTTTTACTTTTTGCTAGTTTCTTCAATTACCCACAATGCCTGAGAGAGCATGAAATAACGACTTGTACGAAGCCTATGTACAGGCAACTGATCAAATGACAAAATAAGGCTCTCCGTTAAAGCCTAATTCCCATTCGTGATGAGAGGATGGGTTAAACCATTGTTTTTTTAAAATACGAAGATACCACCTATTCATGATATGCAAAATACTTCCCTGTTTTATAAACAAGGAAGTAGCACTTTCTTACTTTTTACTTGTAAGCCATTTGGTTAATTCTTCAACCTGAGCAAGGACAGCAGTTGGATCGTAATACCATGAACGTTCCTCTGGCCAGATATAAAGGTGATCATTTTTTACTGCTGGTAAGCTACTCCAAATTGGATCTTTCTTGAAATCCTCAAGCGTTCGAGTATCGGCTGTCAAAATAATATAATCACCTGCGTATTCTGTTAGCATCTCCTCTGAAATCTCTGCCCACTGCTTTTCCATAATTTCATCGGCAAATTTTGCAGGTGGCTTTCGTCCGAGTGCCTGATAAACTGGCTGTCCACCACGACCAAAGTTATCACCATAAACATACAGTTTTTTGCCCGCATCTTCAATAATTGAAAAGCTTGCATCCGCTGGTATTATCGCATCCACCTGTGCTTTAGCATCAGCAATTTTTTGATCATACTGTGCTAGCCATTCCTTTGCTTCCTGCTCCTTGCCTAGTAATTGACCAAAGTATGTAAGTTCTTCATGTGCATCTTTTAATTCACCATAAGGAATCACAACAGTTGGAGCAATTTTACTTAACGCCTCATAATTATCTCCATTGCCTGTAATGATTAAATCTGGTTTTAAGCCTATAATTTTTTCTGTGGATGGCTTCCCATAGGTACCAATGCTCGTAACCCCTTTTAAGGCATCCTTTAAATAATAATTTTCAAGTGTTAATCCAGGTGCACCAACAGGCTTTATATTTAACACGATTAAAGTAGCAATATATTCTTCAGCAACGATACGCTTCGGGTTTATGGGAATTTCAATTTCTCCATTCATAGTTTGTACCTTTTTTGTATCTGCTGATTCACTCTCTTTAGTGGCTGAGGTTGTCGTATTCCCACAAGCCGTTAATAGAAGTAGTAATCCAAGAAAAAGTGAAGCAATGATTTTTCTTCTTTGTAAAAGCAATATTATCCCTCCATACAACGTAAATGATAACAATTCTCATTTATTGTAGAAGAGTATACTATAAATGTCCATGCATGAAAGTGATCTATCGCCATGTACTTTTATGATGTCAATTCTCTCATCAATTCTTTCAGCTGAGCGGCTGTTGACAATGGATCATATCCATAAAATAACTCATACTGATTGATAAAATACACTTGTTTCCTGCGAACAGCCTCCATAGACCGCCATTGTTCTGAGTGTAGCAACTGCATAAGACGTTTTTTCTCAAAATCTTGCTTAGGAGTAGCCGTGATAAAAATATGATCTGCTGGAAAATGAACAAGCTCTTCTATTTCGGCTGAAAAAAAACCAGATTCCCTAATACTATGTCCAACAATCGAATGCGGTCGACTGAATCCTAAATCGTCATATAATATTTGACTCCCCCTACCATAGCTACTATCTAGACAATAGGCTGCATGGCTCCCTATCTCCCAGACAATTGCAGTACCTCTTTGACCAATCCGTCGATCAAGGATATGATTACAGTCCGCTATCTTTTCATTATATTGATAAAGCCATTCTTCAACTAAATCCTGTTTATCAACAATGCTTGCGATAAGGCGAAATTGTTCTCGCCAGCTAAACTGCATACACGGAAGCTCGAATACAGGTGCCAACGAAAGGAATGCTTTTCTCTCTCTTTCACCAGTATAGTTAATAATGACGTCTGGACATGCCGCTATAATTTCCTCATAATTTGTGACAACATCATACTCATAACCTTTTAGCTTATGTACAGGAGGAACTGGCTTTAAGCTCTCAATATATGGTGAAAATACACCTAATTCAGGCATAATCCCAAGAGCTAATAAACATGCTGTATGATTTGTGTTCAGGGCAACAACACGTTTCGATTTTTGATTATAGACTGAAGGCGATACACCAACGAGCTGTTTAAATTTCCTACTTAAATAGGAACCTTCTCGATAGCCAACATCTCGCGCAAGGTCATCCAATTTCGGCATTTCACTCAATAGCTTTTTTTGGGATTCACGGACTCTTAGTAAAGTTAAGTATTTAGTAAATGGATAACCGGTATGCTTAAGAAATGTACGCGAAAAATGTTCTGGACTCACCTGAGCCTTTTTCGCCATTTGTTCACGCGTCAATTCTTCCTGAAAATGCAAATGAATATATGCTAGTGCCATTTCAATCCATGATTCTTCTTTTTGCTGTATAGATTCTTGTAATTCTGTGTAAAGCGTCTCTAACAAGTCAGCGAATAATTTCTGTAGGCGGAATGGGTGCGTTTTTTTAATAGCCCTTTCTTCCTTCTCTATTTCCAATGCCAGACTCATAATCTTATACGAACAATCTTGAATCATGGTGATTTCTTGAAATAAGTTGGATTCTCTTACTCCAAACGGGCGATACTCGATGACTATTCCATTCACATTGCTATTATTGGGAATATGAAAATTACTGATATGATCCCAAAACATTATGGTTCTAGCGTGAAGCTCTATTTGCCGATTTTGAAGAGTATAGCTAACACTACCATCATAAACGATGATGATACATGGTAATGGAGATGAGTGTTTATAGGTATCTAGCATATCTTCTAAATGAATTATTTGTATAGGCTGATAAAAAATATGGGAAAGTAGGCTGTTTGCTATATACATCTTTTTCTATCCTCCTAAAACGTCAAATTGATATTGATTATCATTATAATGAAGTAGAATTTAAAAAAGCAAACTAGTTAGGCATCTTTATGAATTATGGATAATTCCTTTTTAAAGAATAATAATATTCAATAGTATTGAGTGCCTGTATAAGTACCTTTCCCAAAGTGAAAGACACTCGATTATTTTATTTGATAGAGCTTATCATCTCAGCTCCGCCTTTTTAAAAACAGAGAAAGGCATTAGTAGGCATTTAATAAGGCTGGGAAATCTCATCCTTCAACAATCGAAACAAGCGAATATCTTTCACCCGAAAATCACTCTTCTCCCATATCTTTAGCTGATCTTCTACGTTTTTCATAGATTGTTCCTCTCGGTAAAAGGCTGAGAAAATTTCTTTAATACCTCTTTAGGATTTTTTCCATACTTCCTCTTAAACGCTTCAGCAAAATAGCTTAGATTGGAATAGCCCACTGTATAGGCAACCTCTGTTACATTCATTGAGCCATTTTGTAGTAAATAATTAGCCTTCTCTAAACGTTTCTCACGTAAATAGCCAAACACTGTTGTGCCGAACATTTCTTTAAAGCCCTTTTTTAATTTAAAATCATTTAACCCGATTAAACGCGACAATTCCATTAAGGAGGGTGGATTCATCATATTTTCAATTATAATGGCCTGTGCTTGACGTATCTTTTCCCTGTCACTATTTGAGAATTCCGTTTGATTAATAGGGTGGCTGAGAAAAGTTTGAAATGTTCTTATTAACAGTTGTAAAACAGTATATTCAAGCTCTAAATTTGTCATTTTTTTAGCAGCTATACCATGCAACATTTGTTTTAAAATAAGGGTATCAATAGCATCAATTTTTTCCTGAAACAGGCGATAGGAGGTCCCTTTAAGAACTTTATGAAAATTTAAAGAACTCTCACCGATACCATCTATCTTATCCATATAATGATTAAAGGTTGAAACTGGAATACCAATACCAACCATTTGATAAGCTTCATTTTTATTGAATAAAAAACTAGCCTCTACTTGTTCAATAAATTGTAATGAACATGTCTCTGCAGTTATTTCATAGGTACAACCCGAAATTTGAACTTCCCTTGTTCCTTGAAGACAGAAGCTAATTTCTACCATAGGTTTGGCTGTAAGCATATCCATTCGATGCTCTTTATAAAATGAATAATCAGAAACGACCACTTCCAAATCCTGACGAGGGCTAAGTCGATGAATAGCTCCATCTTTTACACTTGACTGAAAAGCCATATAATCTTTTGGTATTTCCTGTGGATTCAATATTTTGAATGCATGATAAAAACGATTAAAATTTTGATGAAAATCAACTTTCATTGAGGTTGTCACCATCCTTCAGTTCTTTATTGAGAATGATTATCAATAATTAACCAAAGTATAGCAAACAGAGCTACTTTTAGCTATCAATTATGCCTTAGCGTGAATACGTGACATCCGCTAGGACTATTGTTCCTGTATATTTTCACCTTTAAGAACAGTTGACAGAAGTAGTGTGATAAAGAATACGATTGCACCAAAGCCATAAGCCATTTTAAATCCTCCTGCATACTCAATAAGCCAGCCTGCAATTCCTGGCCCCATCATTTGACCCACAGCATAGAAAATGGAAATAAAACCTATAGCGGATGCTACATACGAAGGTGACACCTGCTGGCTAGCCTTCATTTGAATCAAAACAAGAACTCCACCAAGTGAAGAGCTCCAGATAATGGAGGATAATATAAACCCTCCTGTATTTTCTCGCATAATTGGAAGGAGATCTCCTATAACAGATAATAGCAATGCTGCTATCAAAGCTTTTTTTACACCAATTTTATCAGCCAACATTCCCCAAAATGGAGCTCCGCCAATAGAAACGATACCTGCAATTGCATAGATAGAGCCTGCTGTAGCAGTTGAGATGCCAAGCTCCTTCATATAGCTTGTTTGATATAGATTAGGGATAAGATAGACTAGTCCAACAGCGAAATACAAACCTGTAATCATATACAGCTCCTTACTTCGCCAAGAAGCGTTACTATCCCGAGTAGTACTCTTTTCAGCTATAGCCTGTGGTTGCTTTATTACCCAATATGCTAACAACACTACTACAATGGTCATGATTGCTAATATTAACCAAGCTCCTCTCCAACCTAGCTCTGGAAATTGCTGTAGCATGAATGGCACGAGTAAGCCTGAAAATAGCATCCCAATACCAGCTCCGCTCATTAACAGTCCCATCACAGTGCCTCGTTTCTTTGGATACAGGCTAACGGCTATCGATAGTAAAGGTGTATAAACTAATGCACTTCCAGCCCCTGCTAAGAACAAAGTGATAGACGACCAACAAAAGCCTGTGACAAATACTAGACCTCCCAAGCCTAAAATAACAAGGCATCCTCCAACGAGCAGAACATTTTTTGCACCAATGCGCATTGATAGCATTCCCGAAAGCCCTACTGTTAGCAAATAGCCTAGAAAAAGCATTGTTCCAAGTAGCCCGGATTGTGTTGTTGACAGTGATAGCCCCTGCTGCATAAAGGGTAAGATAATACCATAGGCCATACGTGCAAACCCTGTCGTTGTGACAATCAATAACATACCAGTTGTAACAAACAGCCAAAAATTCCTCATTTACCTTCATCCTCCCCTCATTGATAATTATTATCATTTAGAAACATGGTTATTTTAATCTTTTTAAATATCGTTCTCCACCAATTGGCGGATAATTTAACGGTTACACGGATTTTACTTCCAAAACCTACATGGTCATCAATTAAATTTTGGATAAAAATTAATGGAGCTTCTTTCATTTCTCCATTGTGAAAGTTAACTTGCTCCATTATGCTAACTAATGTCGATAATGATTCTCATTATCTATTAAATACTATTTCGGAGGACTAGGTATGAAAACGTTTAATAAATATATGCTCCTTTGTAGCGTATTGCTAACTTTAGGATTAGTACTAGCTGCTTGTAGCTCCAAAAATGAAACAGCAAAAAAAGAGGAAGAACAACCGACTGAAAGCAAAGTACGTGTTTATAAAGACTATTTAAATCATGAGGTGGAAATCCCACTAGAACCAAAGCGAGTGATTTATCATGGCGAGGGCTATGGTGATATTGTCGCATTAGATGCCCAAACAGTAGGTGCAGGTTTCTCCTGGATTACTGATTATGCATGGGAGAAAGAAGTACATAATGTAGAAGATGTCGGTTTCCCAATCAATATTGAGAAAACACTTGAACTAAAACCAGACCTTATTATTGTTGCGACTTCAGATGAAAAGATCTATGAACAGCTATCCAAAGTGGCACCAACTATTGTATTCGATACCTTTGCACCTTTAGAGCAGCGTTTAACAGAACTTGGAGATATATTAAACAAGAAGGAAGAGGCAGAAAAATGGCTCAGTAATTATAAAGCGAAGGCAGATACAATGTGGAAATCCTTAGTTGACGAAGGAGTTTTAAAAGAAAATGAAACGGCATCTGTTTTAACCTACTATCCTGGGGATCGACTGTTTGTGATGGCACGTGCAGGTCTTTCACAGGTTCTTTACGACTCCAATGTCTTAAAGTCTGGCGACAACATACAACAAATCCTAGATGAAGGGACAGGATTTGCTGAAATCTCCACAGAGCTTCTTCCTGAGTATACAGGAGATCGAATTTTCATCCTTACGCCAGTACCTGATGAAGCGAAACAGTCTACAAAGGAAATGATGGAAAGTCCAATTTGGAAGGGGCTCCCTGCTGTAAAAAATGGGCATGTCTACACAATTGACATTCGAAAAGCTGATAGTGATGCCTCAACTAGAGAATGGCTGCTAACTGAACTACCAAATATGCTAAAAAAATAAATAAAAGAGAGAGACATTTCATCTTTGTTGAAATGTCTCTTTACTTTTTATACAATACAGTTAATTGATAATGATTTTCATTTAGAAAGGAAGTCACTAATGGAAGATAAAAATTCAACTTCTTTTACCAAAGACTTACTTTTTCATTTAGAAGCTATTGACTGTATTACACAGAGCTATCCGTTTATTTCAACCTCTCATCATACTATTATTCTTTTTACGGATGGTTGTGGAACGTTAACGATTGATGATATTCCCTATCTTGTGACTAAGGGTAAAATTTTCCTTGTACAGCCTCATTCAATAATTGATTTATCGGGTATAACTAAAGATTTTCGTTTCTATAAAATTTCCTTTTCAGCTTTTCAGTTAGTACAAGGCCCTTCTCCATATATAGAACCCATTTTTTCTGAGCAAGTGGAATATACGTTATACCCGGCTACCCGCTTTACTCGACTAACAGAGGATTTATATGCTATGAAGCCTCACTCGGATTATCTTAAACAACAAGTGGTCTTGTATGAATTATTACATTTATTATTTGAACATCAGCTTCATATGGATTACCAAGTAAATATTACAAAGGCTGTTGAACAAACAATTGACTATATACATAAGTATTATCAGCAGTCTTTACCAGTAAAAAAACTCGCTGATTTAGCCCATATCGCCCAATGGCAATACAGTGCAATCTTCCAAACCTTAACTGGGAAAAGGCCATTGGATTATATAACAGATTTACGCCTAAAAAACGCAAAGGAATTACTCCTACAAACAAATGAACCTTTAAAAGATATTGCCCAACAGGTTGGATTTGATGATGAATATTATTTTAATCGCCGCTTTCGACAGATCGTTGGCATTCCGCCAAAGCAGTTCGCTCGTCAATATAAGCAAAGGACTTTTGTTAAAGATTGGACAGGGCATGAGGTAGAAATTCCTGTCTCACCTCATCGAATTATTTATCATGGAGAAACGTTTGGGGATATGTTGATTTTTAATGTACAACCAATAGGTGGTGACAAAAAATCTATTAGCAAATCATTTTATAAAAATCACGTACCTAATGTGCAAGATGTGGCATTTCCAATTAACATTGAAAAATCTTCAAAGCTGAATCCAGATTTAATTATCTTTACAAATAATGACGAGCAGCAATATCAGTCTTTATCATCTATTGCTCCAACCATTACACTCAATTCCTGGGATTCCTTGGACGAACGCATTCTTCTACTAGGGCAGTGGCTTGGGCAACAACAACGAGCAGAAGATTGGCTAACACATTTTAGACTACAAGAAAATACAATGTGGCTACAGCTACAAAAAGTTGTAAAGCCTGGTGAAACGGCTACAGTTTTAACTTTTGACCACGGTAAACGGCTATTTGTTATGGGCTGTACAGGTCTATCGCCCGCGCTTTTTCATCCATATGGATTCCAGCCTCATAGACAAGTAAAAAAATTACTACAAGCTGGGAAGGGCTATAAGGAAATCCCAATTGATCACTTACCTCAGTACGCTGGTGATCGAATTTTTATGCTATTATCTGACCAGCTTGAATCGCAAATAGCAACTATGGAACTGCTTAAAAGTGATAGTTGGAAAGAACTTTCTGCTGTTCAAAATAACCACGCTTATTTGATTGACGCAACAAAATGGAATTACAACGATGCCTTTACAAGAGAGAAATTACTGGGTGCATTACCGAAGCTATTGGTTAATATAAAATAATTTTCACACTAACATATAAGAGGTGACTTGTTAACATGAAAACAGAAAGTGCTACAGATATGATGACAACTCAAATATCATTAAAGGATATCCGAAATTATATTGCAAAACACCATCATCAGCCTCTAACGATTGATCATTTAGCTTTCATTTCTGGTCTCAGTTCCAGCTATTTTGGGGAGGCATTTAAAAAGGAATTCGGGCAAAGTGCTACTGATTATTTAACAGAGTTACGCATTGGACATGCCAAACAATTACTTCGCGATACTGACTTATTGTTGCGTGATATTGCTAGTAAGGTTGGCTACAGTGACGAATTTTATTTCAGTCGAAAATTTAAAAAGGAGGTTGGAGTTTCACCATCCTCTTATAGCAAAATAGCCCGTCAGCGTATCTCCACTTTTTCTGTGTCCACTATTGGGAATTTATTAGCACTAGGAATAATACCTGTCGCTGCACCACTCAATGCTAAATGGAGTCCATATTATTACAATCATTACCAGGATAAAATTCATGTGCCTTTAAATATATTTGATGCGGAATCGGAGGATAACTTTAGAAAATTAGCATCTGCAAAGCCGGATATTCATATTTTTCAGGAGGAGCCCTCCCTATCAATGCTACATTGGCTTGAATCAATTGGCGTCAAACATGTGACGATTAAAGCAAAGGATTGGAAAACTCAATTAACAGAAATAGCTGACGCCATCAACAAACAGAGCGCTTGTAAACATTTCATTCAAACGTACGAGCAAAAAGCATTACAGGCAAAGCTAGAGATCAAACGAGCGGTTGGAAAGGATACTTTTGCTGTACTCCGATTATGTGGAGATCAATTATTTTTATATTGTAATAAAGGAATTCAAAATGTTCTTTTTACAGATTTGCAGCTTCATCCTATTGATGCTCAACAAGAAACATGTAACGAGCTTATCACTCTTGAACAGCTTTTAGACATAAATCCAGATCGTTTGCTATTCATCATTTGCCCCGATACGGCCACTCGAAATTATTGGCTCGCTTTACAATACCTTGATAGTTGGAAAGAGTTACAAGCTATAAAAAATGGACATGTGTATATTTTGCCATCGAATCCTTGGTTTGAGTACTCTGCTATTGCCATTAATCGAATGTTAGATGAAACATTGTTAATGTTAACCGGAAAAAATCCAAATCCCTTTCCTGTTCCAGTCCATGGCTTCTTATCTAACGCTGAATTATAATTCCATTTGAGAATCATTATCAGTAGAAGGAGACCTTGATGAACAATGAACGTAAACTGTCGTTATCACTATCAAACAATTTTAAAATCTATCTTTGTGTTTGCCTCTTTATTACTTGTTATTGGCGTACTTACTGCCTGCAATGCTCAATCAAATACTAAAGAAGAAAAGGCAAAAACACAGGCAGTCTCAGAAAGCAAGCAGGAGCCAAAAGATGTATATCCATTAACAATAAAGGATGAGCTTGGAAATGAAGTGACATTACCTGCTAAGCCGACAAAAATATTTGCGCCTGTCATGGAGGATTCGCTGCTTGCTTTAGGCATTAAACCCATGATGCAATGGTCAAATGGCGTGAAGCCACAGCTCTATTTGCAAGATCAGTTACAAGGTGTACCAGAAATTAGCTTTGCAAGTGGTCCCCCATCTGCCGAAGCGATTATGGCTAACAAACCAGATTTAATTATTTTGTACAACTCTTTTTATGTTGAAAATGGCACATATGAAAAATATGCAAAAATCGCACCAACATACGTATTCAAAAATGCACCCACCGATTTAGAAGGTTCTATTAAAGTATTGGGGCAGTTGCTTAATGAACCAGATAAGGCTGAGCAAGCATTACAAAGTTATCAAGAGAAAGTGGATGCTGCAAAAGCAAAGCTAGCTACTATTACTCAAGGGAAAAAAGTGGCGTTAATTCGCTTTAATGCGAAAGGTATGTTCTTTATGACTGATGAGTATTTCAGTGGTTATGTATTGACACATGAATTAGGCTTTGAACAAAGCAGCTTAGTGAAGAATGGTGCCTTCGAAGTGTCATTAGAAATTTTACCAGAGCTTGATGCAGATTATATTTTCCTTATCAATGATGGCAATCTTGGGGATGAATTTTTAAAGGAATTTAAGGAAAGTAAAATTTGGCAAAGTACAACAGCCTTCAAAAACAATCAAGTATTCGAAACAGCAGGAGATTATTGGCTAAATGGAGGCATTCATGCACAAGGAAAAGTCATAGATGATGTATTGGAGTTTTTAACGCCATGAAAACTATGACAAAAAAACCCTATGTATCAGAAGGCTATTTTGAATACGTGATGACTTCCCACCAGCAGTTAGACTATCGAATTTTGATTGCGGCCCCAGCAGACGAGCCACCTGCAGAAGGCTATGCTGTGATTTATGCCTTAGACGGAGATGCATTTTTTCCAACGCTTGCAGAGGCTGTAAAGTTACAAACAAGAAAACCAAAAGGCTTCGACCCCATTGTTGTTATAGGTATTGGCTATCCCTCAAAGGAGCCATTTGATATGGAACGACGATGCCTTGATTTTACATTACCTGTAGGTGAGGAAAATCTACCACCTCGTCCTGATGGTACGCCTTGGCCTCCTAATGGCAAGGCGAATGATTTTCTAGATTTTATCGAACATGAATTGATGCCTAAGGTGGCAAAGGAATGGCCCATTAATAAAAGTAAACAAGCCATTGTAGGGCATTCATTAGGTGGTCTTTTTACTCTATATGCTTTATGTGCAAGACCTTATTTATTTACGCACATCGTAGCTGGAAGTCCCTCTGTTTGGTGGGCTGACAATGCTGTGTTTAAAGAAATGGAGAGACTTAGTGAAACTTGGAATGGGAATCATACTATCAATCTCCTGCTCACAATTGGTGCCAATGAACTGGCTGATATGCTTGAAGGAGCTGAGCAAGCAGCAGAACGAATGAAGCGTTTAAGCGACCAAAACATTCACACTCATTATGTAAAGTTCGATGAGGAGGATCATGTTAGTGTCTTTCCCTGTATGCTTAGCCGACTCCCTCGCTTTTTAAATACCTGATAACAATGAAAACCCCAGGTGACAATTTCTCCGCACTTGGGGTTATATTTATAGCATCAAAATGCTGTATGACGAAGTCGTACTTGAGCATATCCTCTTATGAAATTTGATGTCACAATACCTTAATCAATTTTAATGTCTGATATTTTTGTTAGGATAAGTAATTTTTTTGTAAACACACTTTGTTACTCTCTCGTATAGCACGTAGTTCTTGTTGAGTTTTCTTCAATGCCAACAAATTAAAGTTTATAAATAAAAGCCAAACAACTGTAGCTCTCTACAATTGTTTGGCTTTTAATATCTCTCCAAATTACTATATTGATAAATTGATTATAACGTTTTAGAATCTTTAAAGTGTGAACTAAAACTTTAATTAGATGTCTATTATACGATTTTGATTAAGGTTTTCTCTCAATTTTAATATATTTCTGTTGGTCGTTTGTATCTAGTACACCTTGAGAAATATTACCATATTTATCGACAGTTGCAAAGTAAATACGGTCACCCTCCATAAATACTTTATTCAGATTAGAAGACTTCGTTGTTAATACCGATCTTTGGGAGTTATCTGATGAATTTTCAGGTTTACCAGTACCTGCAACTGAAATACCATTAGCAATACCAGGAACAGCTTGTCCAGCCGCTATTTGGTCAGCATGCTCACCTGCAAAAATAATTTCTTCTGCGGTTAAGTCTCCAGGAACAACATTTACACGGACTGCATAATAGAATTTCACATCATCTCCTGCGTTTGCAAGTTGATACATAAACTCAAGCTCTCTGTAAGAATGGACATTCCCCACTGAGATATTCCCCATTAATGTAGCTGATCTGAATGCCACACCAGATTTTTGGTATACATATTTTCCAAAATCCTCAACATTGAATTTATTACCCGTGTAACCTGTAATATTGTAATCGACTGCTTCATTCTTCATCTTCACTGTAAATGTTTTATCTGCCGTATTTGGTGCAACTGGTCTGATAATCAACTTACTTTCATCTGTTGTTTTTGTACCTTGTGTATACTTAACAAATTGATATTGAGACGTAATATCTTGACCAGATTCATTCGTAATTGTAAGTAAATTTAAATTGTTTATTAAAGAATTACCATTTTCATCGCGCATAATGGCTTCACTAAATGTAATCGTAAATGTATCATCTGGATTACGATAAACAATATTACGTTTCTTTTGACCATCAACTGTCATTTCAATACGTGGTGGTGTACCATCAGAATAGAAATTTTCTCTCATCCAACCCATACTTGATTCATCGTAACCATCGGAAGTAGCGTTGGATCTGTACACTGTTATATTTCCATACGTATCTGCAGCACCAAAATACACAACATATTCCTTATGCGGCTCTAAAGTTACACCTGTAGCTTCAGATAATGGGAATGATCCCTTTCCACTTTTCTTAACGCTTGGGCTACTTCTTAATTTTTCCTCTAAGAATTTGCGTTCAGCAGGTGTATCAATTTTTAGATTTGCTGAATCATTTGTTGTGCCATCTGCATTTTTCTTCGGTACAAACCAATAATGAAGCTCTGTTGTTTCATCAGTATCAAAGGAAATCATAGCTTTCGTATCATCATTTTCTTTAGGTTTTACTACTAAATTTTTAATTAACGGTGCTCTTGTATCACCAATCATTTCCTTTGAGGTAATTTTCGAAATTTCCCCGCCACGATCCTTTAAGACCATATAGACGGAATAGCTTAGGAATGGATTCAATTTGTCTTTCGAAATCGTTATTGGGAATTTTTTTGTAGCTTCCTCTAAATCAGCTGGACCTGATCCACGATCAATATATATATCCTCCCCACCAATTTGGAAATAGCCTGATTTTAATGATGAATCATTTGCAAACTCATTCACAAAATCACGTTCTGTAATGCCCTTGTCTGTTAAATATTGCTTAAACGTTTTTACTTCTCCATTGTCTTCAACAGTATCAGGCAGCACCATATAATAATAAGTACCAGCCTTACTTGGTTTAAATTCTACTTCAGAACGTCTATAATTATCATTTTGATCTGGCTTACTAACTACATTTTCAATCGTTATAACAGGCATATCAAATTTTTCATGGATATATTCCGCATAGTTTCTAACAGGTTTGCCAGGGTCAACAGTATTGACATTTTCAAAATCATTACCCGCTAAGTCCTTTACGCCCGGTAAAACAGTAGCGCGTAATGTATCACCATAAACAAAGCCTGTTTCAGAAGGAATCGTTAATAATACTTTTTTGTCCCCTTCTTTATATTCTACTGCCGAAGGTTTAATTTTATTTTGTCCTGTTGTGTTAACAATAACTGTCCCTGATAAATCATAGTTATTTATATTACGAGCACTTTCTGGATCCAATGCTTCGTTTAAATATAAGTAAAATTGATTTGCTTTTCCTGCTGGTTCAAGCTTCGTCTGCTCAACATAAGGATGAATATTATCTAATGCACTTGTCGTAAACTCTTTGATGGCCTCTTTTGGGATAGGGTCTACCGAATAGTTACCCGATGCATCCTTCATGACCACATAGAGCTGATACACTTCTTCTGCCTCTAAGCCTGTTAAAATCTCCGTAATTCCTAGTTTACCTGCAACAGCCTTACCTGTCCCTGTTGGCTTTGCTACTATATCTGCGGTTGTCGGATCAGCTGCAGTTGTCTTTTTCCGAACATAGTAGTAGTAATCCCCTGGCTCGCTTGCAGTAAATGTAAACTCTGCTCGTTTTCCACCATGTAAAGGATTCACTTTTAGAGATTTTACTACTGGCGGTGACGCATCCTTCATCTGGAAGGATTCTGATTTAAGATCAGAAACATTTTTCGCACCATCTACGACCATTATATAAATAACATATTCTTTTTTCTCACCTAGATTTGTCACTTTAAAGGTGTTGTTATTTAATACAGCCGAACCTGTTCCACTTGCAACATTATCAGTAGAAACACGATCAACCATTTCTCGTTTTGTTGGTGGTTCAGCGTCCTTTTCTCGAACTATATAGTAATATGTGCCGACTTTATCTGAAGTAAAGTCTACCTGTACATCACTACCATTCAATACAGATACTTTAGTGATATTAACAACAGGCTTAGTTTTATCAGCAGGCTTTTGGTTTTCAATATCATCCTTATCGATTGGTTTACCATCTGGATCTGTGATACTGCCAACATTATCTTTATCCTCTAAGAAATCATCGAAGATATTATTTGGTGATTCACCCTTTGGTATAATGACTTTGTCAATATACGTGTATGGACCAATATCCACCCAGCCAAATGCATTATCCACATACAGTGTACCAACTCGACCGTCTATATAAAGCTCTAAATCTGTAAAGCTATTGTAGTTAATCCAGTCGATATTGCTATCGCCATATATTGTAAGCTTTGTTTCTGTATCAAGGTTTAGTGTTCCAATGTCACCTTGAATTTCAAATTCACGAACACTTCCGATAATATCCACACGCGGTAGCTTAGTATTCGTTTCAATTTTAGTACCGCTTTGAGATACAACTAAACGTGATACAGTGCTGTTATAAAACTCAAGATGTTTTTCCACATTTTTCATGGTCACTTTTTCTTTAGACCAGTTAACAAACGGTTTGTTTTTATCTGGGTTCTTCTCTGAATTTTGATTTGTCCAATTTTGAAGATCAGACGATGAATTGCTATTGGACGAGGACGAGCTTTCTCCATTTTGATTTTCTGGATTAGACCAGTTAATAAATGAAAAATTCGTACTTGCTGTGCGCCCAATTGATAATGGCTTGTAGCCGGAAACATTTAAATGTAAAGGAGGACGCACTGTTTCGTTTACTAGCATTGTGCCAGTCAATGTAATATTAGAAAATCCAATATAGTTTCCATTGACAACAATGGTTGCACCAAATGAACCATACTCACCGTCAAAATCTAAAAATTTTGAGCTTGTGCCGCTTGCATTCAATGTTAGCTTTGAAACAGATTGAATAGTCTTCCCAGCTAAATTACCTTCAATAATTGCTCCCTGTAAAACAGGTGCATTATACTCATTAAAAACGTTTGCTAAATTGTCAGGTACCGTGTAAGGCTCAGCATTTATGTAGACTACATCATCTTCAATACCCGTAATCTTGTAAGAGGACGCATTCCCCTTTTTATCTTGTGCGCGAACAATGAAAGAGGCAATCTGACCACGAGTTACTGGATTAAATGGAGAAAATGTAACTGGCGTAGTTCCTTCTGTAACTTTTAAATCCACTAATGTTTGAATATAAATGGCATTACTCGTTTGGCTATTAACATCCTGAAAGCTATGATTATAATTTGAAGCTACCTCAAATTTAAATCCAAGCACTAGCATTTTTGCTAATTGGCCACGTGTAATAACTTCATTTGGCATAAATGTTCCATTCGAATATCCAGACATAATCCCTGCATTTTGTAATGCCGCTACGTATTTGTAATATTCACTACCTTTTGGAACATCCTTGTAATAAGGGTCCTGTACATTTTTTAGGTCTAACTTTAAGACAGTAGCCAGCATTTTAGCTGCCTGACCTCTTGTTACATTTTGATTTGGTCGGAAGGTATTGTCTGCAAACCCACTAATCGCACCCTGAGAATATAATTTTAAAATATTATCATAGTGACTTGAATATTGATCGATATCCTTAAACGGTGAGGTAGCTGCTTCTGCCTTTTGTGGCGGTGGCACTACTAAAGCAATTCCGCTAGTAGCAAAGACAGTTGCAATAAGTGCTTTGTTCACTTTTTGGATTTTGGTTTTATCCATTCCACTCATCCTTTCACTTTATGGATTTTGATACGCACAAATATCAATTTCATCATACCCTTTATATCGACAGCTAATTAGAAAACCTTCATAGTTAATTCTAAAATACTAGTAGAAAGTCACGCATTAATCAGTGCTTTGTGAATTTAAAGTGTACATTTGAGCAGTGAGTACGCCTTTTTAGATTTCCCTGTCTTATTAAGCAACTCTATAAGCATAATTCATTCATTTTTCTTATGGGATTCCTACACAAAAAAACCAAGGAGCATCGGTGCTCGCTTGGCTTTAACGATATATAGGCATACATCTAGTCGTTCTTGAAATGTCATAAGGGAAAGGGGGATAACCTTACGTCTTGTCAAGTCGATCAAGAGATGTGTCCCGAGTTTGCATATTATTTGAACATGATTTAGAAGTGATATATGTCAATTCATTTAAGAGTAGCTTGCCCAAATGATTTCTACATTAATCATGTACCCCTAAAATAGCAATGTATGCCTATCTGTCATAAATTTTTTACTAATTATCTTGCCCAGCTACCATCACTTGATTACGCCCAGCCTGCTTAGCAAGATACAATGCCCCATCGGCAGCTTCAAATAATGCTTCCGTTGAATCAGCCATTTGAGGATAGACAGCTACCCCTGCCGATAATGTCACAGGTCGACCACAAGGACTGATCGTGTTAGCTAAAACCTGACGTAGCGTTTCTGCAACAGAAGCTGCTTCCTCCGCTGTAGTATTAGGTAATAGCATAACAAATTCTTCCCCACCGTATCTGCAGCATACATCTCCTTCTCGAGCTACAGCTTTCATATTTTTCGCTAAAAATTGCAACACCTTATCTCCCACAGCATGACCATATGTATCATTCACACTTTTAAAATGATCTAAATCCAACATAATAATAGCGTGAGGTAGCTTGTTTTCTTGCCATTCTGCCAGCATTGCATCCATCGTACGTCGATTTGTTACCCCTGTTAGTGGATCAGTGGTCGATTGATCCTTGAAAAACAGTACCTGTCCATGTAAAAAAGATAAGCTTCTTATTAAAACACTTTTTAAAGAATACGCTTCAAAATACCAACCTTGGACAGATTTTAGCCCCTCAACATTTTTACTATCTAGGCTCTCCTCTGTTAAAGTGGCTAATTGCTGTAAAGGACTAGCAATACGTGCTGCCGCCCAAAGCACAATAAGGATTGAAACCAGCATAAGTGGTATAGATTTTATCGCCACATCCTGCACCCGATCAAACGAAGGCGCTAATGCCACATCTAAAGGTCTTTGAGATACGACTCCCCACCCTGCTAAAGATACTGCACTATAGCCTGCAAGCATTTTAATGCCTTTTGTGTTCTCGACTAGCTGTGCTCCATTCTTCCCAGAAATTACAGCTTTCACGACTTTATTTTCAGTAACTATATCATTGACTCTACTTGGGTCCTGATGGTAAATCACTCGACCATCTTCGTCTACTACATATACATAAGAACCATCGTGGCTATAATGTTCTCCCAATAAATTATTAAAGGCATTTTGTTCCTTTAAATAAAGGCTACCAGCCACCATTCCTAGATATTCATTGGATGCTGAGAATATAGGATAAGATATAAAAATAATTAGACGTCCTGTTATCGCCTCATAAGGTTTTGATATAAGCGGCTCCTTTTTAGTTAAAGCCTCTTTAGCACCAACTGATGTTAAAACCTCTCCCTTTATTTCTATAGAGGGAGGTGAGATAGAAAGTACACGGCCATCTGCATTCGTAATAACGACAGAGTTAAACATACTATTTTGCATTTTCAAACGATCTGTTTCCTGCTCTAATGCATTTCCATCATTCATCTTTGAGCTTATATTGGAAGCACTATAACCTAAAATTTGAAAAGCCTCCTCTAGGTAAGCATCTGCTGTAGATGCTAATTTTTGTGCGTACACTCGATTCGTTTCTAATGTATTTTCTTTAATCGAGTCAACATTCATTTGGTAACCGCTCCAGAGACTACCAATACTTGTAAAGAAAAAGGCAGCCATTGCTACTCCCATAATTAAATGTTTTAACTTTAACCGATTTGATTTCAACTTTCACACCCCTATTATTCTTAATGAGTACATTTCCTTATTTTATTAGAAATAATTTATTGAAAACAGTGATTTTTTATAGATATTTTATATCTAAAGTAACATTATAGTGTAAGTACCAAAATTTATCCTCTCGTTTTTTTAGCAAAAATATAGTATTTTTATAGTAATAAAACGCTCTATTTCTGATAGATTTTTATTAGATATTGTACTTTAACAGAAGAGGATTGAAGTATGTTGATTTATAAAACAGCTCCAATTTTATTGGGCTTTGGTATGGGATTATGGGCTAAAGCTTCTATCAGCTCAAATAAAAAAGCTTATTCGAGTGCTTTGACACAAAAAAACGCCTCAAGTATTAGCTTTCAAAGTGAATATGAAATGGAATGGCATCGAATAGGGACAGATGATTTCCTATTTTCTCTTGTAGGAAGGCATAATTCTCAAGTCATTGGTGGATATGAAACGAGATTAGCGCATAAAGCATTTGGTATTAAAATAGGTGCTAGTCTAACTGAGGTTACTAAAAAATATGGGTCTCCTCTCAAAGCTATGCACTATCAAAATACAAGTTACTTGCTACATTATATTGATTGTACAGACAATGTAGCACATGGTACCTATTTAATTAATCAGCACTATGTCACTTTTTTCTATGATTTACACAAAAACAATATAGTTCGCTCCATTCTTTGGATTCATTCTGCTACAGAATTAAATAAAAATAGCTTCTATGGGAAACCTTCCAATGAATTACGGACAGGATTTGAAGATTTAATGGTTGAACTCATTAATCATGAACGAGCCGTAGAAGGATTGCAACCACTTATTTATGATAAAAAATGCAATTCTATTGCTCGCCAACATAGTAATAATATGATAACTCATCAATTTTTTAGCCATGAGGATCATAAAGGTCATCATTCGAATAATAGACTTACTGCTGGTAGTGTAGATTATTTCTGGTATGGTGAAAATATTGCCTCTGGTCAATGCAATAGCATTTTTGCTCATGAGGCACTGATGAATTCTGCAGGACATCGTAGGAATATTTTAAGAAAAGAATTTACGCATGTTTTTGTCGGTGTTTGCTTTAAAAACAATGGTTCACCTTATTTTACAGTGAATTTTTATTCAAAGTAATAGCGTACACTTTGACATAATATTTCTATAACAATATAAAAATCTCTATGTATTACATAGAGATTTTTCATGTTGTTGAAATACTATTATGTCAATGAAATCAAGGTGACAAATTAAAAAGTATAACCCTTTTTCAAGATGAGGGGTTGATTTCCGTCGACTGAGGGCTTTGTAGCTGCTTTGCTTTCGCTACAGAAAACATTTGCCGCTGACGCTTCGCTTTCGCGCAGAGCAGAGCTTCCTGGGGCGTCCGATGAGCCGCTTCACTGGCGTTCCAGGGTTCTCATCTGTGACGCTGAACCCTGAGGAATCACTCAGTCTACACTCCAATCAACCACCGCTCATAGTATTTTCGTTGGCATTTCTCACATAAATGTATAGTAATAAATTTAAGTCTTAACCATCACTATTTTCGTGAAAATGAAGCTGATAACATTTTTTCTATGCGAAAAGCAGTACGACAAGGTGGTAAGAGGTTTTATGTTTAGTTATAAAGTATTTTTATGCACAAAAATGTGGTTGACAACCATATGGGATTGTACCAACTATTCTATCTCATTTAATAAATAGTAAGTAATATGCTTTACTTTACTTTTAAGGGAAGAAAATATTTAAAGTTCTACACTATTGCTGATTGGAGTGGAAGGCTACCCGACTCCCGTGGGATAGCGAGACAGACGAGACCCTGCACGGAGCGTCATCAGCAGCGAAGCGGCTCGTCGCTCGCCCACAGGAAAGCGAGTAGCCTGGAACGTAAATCACCTTCATTTTGACTAAATATTCACAAAGAGTCCCTTGACCATTTAGTTTTTCAACACTATGAAAAATCTCTATGTATTTTCTATTACATAGAGATTTTTTCGCTTTTTTTATTTACAGAATCTTCAAATAAAAGGTGATTATTATCTGAAATTTGACAGAAAATCTATATTCGAAATTTTTTTACTTTTATTGTTATTCTGACATATAATTTTCAGACTAATTATTTTATAATAAAAATTAGCATAGTCAAGCCATCATTTTTTCTGTTATAATACTGATAAATTTATAGTATTCTGTATTAATACAGACGCAATATACGCTTCTCAAAATGGGGTTAAGAGAAAAGCTACTAAGTCTCTTAATATAGGTGGCATTAGTAGCTACACAAAAGGGGTTGGGAGATTTGGGTATTTTAAAGGGGTTAAAAATTCTCGATTTTTCTGCATTACTACCGGGGCCAATGGCAACAATGATATTTGCTGATTTAGGTGCGGAGGTTATCCACGTTGAATCTTCAAAGCGCGTGGACTTAACACGAATCATGCCTCCTTATGATGACGATCATGAGGCATATATACACCAACATTTAAATCGTTCTAAAAAGTCATTAACGTTAAATTTAAAATCGCCCGAGGCTGTGGAAATCGTGAAGTCACTCGTTCATGAGTACGATGTTATTATTGAAGGATTTCGACCTGGCGTTATGCAACGACTTGGCATTGGCTATGAGGCTCTAAAGGAAATTAATCCAAAGGTTATTTATTGTGCAATTACTGGTTATGGTCAAACGGGACCTTATAGCAATCGTCCAGGACATGACAATAATTATTTATCATTAGCTGGTGTACTGGATTACTCTCGCCATAAGGATAAAAAACCCGTTTCGATGGGAATTCAGTTAGCTGATATTGCAGGAGGCACCATGCATGCTGCAATTGGCGTACTGGCTGCTGCATTACATCGTGAAAAAACTGGCGAAGGGCAATATGTCGACATTAGTATGACCGATGCTGTATTTTCACTTAATGCTATGTATGGAGCCGCATACATTGGAGGGGGACGTGTGCCTCAGCCAGAGCAGGAAATTTTAAATGGTGGTAGCTACTATGATTTTTACAAAACAAAAGATGGGAGATTTTTCTCAGTAGGAAGTCTTGAGCCTCAATTCCGCAAGCTGCTATGTGAAGCCCTTGATATTCCTGAGCTTATTGATAATACTTTTAATGATTCATACTATACACAAATTCGTTTTAAAGAAGCCGTTCATGATGCCTTTTTATCAAAAACTTATAATGAATGGCTAGAAGTGTTTAACGAGGATTTTGAGGGATGTGTGGAACCCGTTTTAACCTTCCCTGAAGCGTGCGAGCACCCACAGCTAAAGGCTCGTGGCATGATTGTTGATATTCCCAAAAGCGATGGTACGACGCAAAAACAAATTGCATCTGCCTTTAAATTTGATGGCGCTCAACCAGAATATAGGCATGTTGGCGCCAAACTCGGAGAGCATAATGAGGAAGTGTTATCTGCTCTTGGCTTTAGCGCAGAAGAAATTGCTGCCTTTAAAGACAAGGGCGTTTTAGAATAAACATCAAAAAGAGTGTTGAAAAACTAAATGGTCATGGGACTCTTTGTGAATATTTAGTCAAAAGGAAGGTGATTTCCATTCCAGGCTACTCGCTTTGTTGCTGACGCTTCGCTTTCGCACAGATAAGACCGTGTTGCTGACGCTTCGCTTTCGCACAGATAAGACCGTGTTGCTGACGCTTCGCCTTCGCACAGAGCAAAGCTTCCAGTGGGCAAGCGAAGCGGACAGCCCCAGGAAAGCACTCAGTCGGAATGGAGATCAACCCCTCGTTATGAAAAAGGGCAATACTTTTTAATTTGTCACCTTGATTTCATTGACATAATAGTATTTCAACAACATGAAAAGAGTGTCTAGTACATATTTACACTAGACACTCTTTTTTAATCATTCCTGCTCTACATATGCACTTATAAACACTCGTAAACTCTCGAAATGATCATCTATAAGTAAGTACTTCTTATAAATTTCCATTAATTTTTCAAAGAGTTCATACTGCTCGGTTACAAATAGAACTTTTAAGATATTTAATATATGAAGGGATGCGCTCTGTGCAACAAAATAATACGAAGCCTCTGGTAGACGATAATTTCTACGCCATTCATCAACAGATAATCCAATATGCTGTAATGAATTATTAACAAGTAAAGCAATATCTTGTTGGACATAAGCCTCTATCGCTATAAAATGTTCATTACTATAGTTTTTCTGCACTAATGCTGCATGTATTTTTTTATTGGATGCTAGTTTATGCTCCTTTAAAAGTGTTAATCCCTCATGATAACGCTCGGTTCTTACGTAATGATCGAGTAAAATAGCATATAAGTTTTCTAGAAAATTTAGTTCATAATTTTTGATAATAGCGGGAGGTGTTGGCTTTCGATTAGGCAGTAGTTCTTTATATTCCAGCATAATCTCTATTGCATAATTATTAAGTCTTTCATCCTCTAATAAATATTCTCCGTACTGGATAACCAATTCATCATTCTTCTCCTGATGTGCTATATGAAACAGAAGGTAGGCAATCAACACCTTTTCTTTCTCTGTCAAAGCATACATTGAATAACGCCAATCCGCTTCAAAAGCAGTAATTAATGACTTAACACAACGATTATCCCCTTCGGCTAATCGGTAATGCACAACGATTTGGTAAAGGTGTAACTGTTTTTTTTCTAAGCATGTTGAATTATGGTTATCCACATAAGTTATACACTTATCCAGAACTTTTTTGTAATTATTCACAAAGTTATTCACATGTGCATAAGTTTTTCTTGCAGAATGCTCAAAATGACCAAGCATTTCATGAATAAATGTGAATTGTTCTAAAGGTTTGTGGATAAACAGTGAATAAATCTTTTTCATAAACAACCAATGCCAAAATAGAGTATGTTCTTTATAAATCATATGCACAAAATATTCATTATTTAATTTATATAAAAATATAGTTTGAAGTTCGTTAACCGGCATTGTAATTTTCATTCGTTTGCCAAAGATTAACCATATTAACCGTTCAAAGTCCATTGTATGCTGTGCAAAAAGCTGCTCAAAAAAAATCTCTTTCCCTTTTTGCGTATAAAAAAAATCATTCAGACGATCATGTACAAATTTAGCATCCATACCCTGCTTATCAAAAAAAGCTTGCGTATCTGTAGTTACATGACCCCAATATTTCCTCGCAGTTGAAAAAGCAATATTCATCGCCATTTCCTCATTCACTAAAAATAAATTTGGTGAAAGTGCAGTACCTAATATTTTTGGGTCTGCCTGTAACTTGTTCTCCGCCTCCGACCAAGTTGACAGCACTTTTTCAGTACCCTTTTCACCACTACGTTTATATGCCATGAATAACTGCTCATCACAATCCAACAGCATGAAATTGGAGCCCCCTATCAAAAATACTAACACGCTTCGCTAATACTCTTTCTTCAATATAACAAATCTAATCCAACATATGCTAAAAAAATTATGATATGCCTTAAGAATACGACAAAAGTATTCTTATAAATGCGACAAAGAAAAACCCATCTATTGAATAGTAACTTAATAGATGGGTTAAAATTTATATTTTCCTAATAAAGGGCGAATGAGTTCCTTGGACAATTGCTTATAAGTTGGTAGCCCATTGGCATTGTCACAATTCACTCATTGCCTATGCTAGACAGTGCTAGCCATACACAACTTAGGGAAGTTATGTATAATTCACTAATATAATCGAGAAATTAACCTTCTCGTAACAGTAGACGAGTAACCATTCAAATAGTTACAAAAAAATCTGTCAAATTTTTAATTGCCCTGCGCCAAATATAGATTACACAATTATTATCTTTACCAGAATGAAGGATATTGTCGTGTTTCTCGTAAATTATTAATCACTATACCGAAGAACACAATAATTAATGCACCTAATAATACAGGCATCACCAAATAGCTCCATCCATAGCCTCCTAAAATAATAATAATAGGATTAGCTCCTGCCGGTGGATGAATAATTCCCGTAATCGCCATTAAGAAAATTGTTAATCCTACACCAATACTAATGGAAACAATACTTGTTCCTAGAAGGGAATATATAGATAGACCAATAAAGGCAGAAATAAAATGCCCCCCAATAATATTTCGTGGTTGAGACAACGGTGCATTCCAAACCACAAATACGAGTACACAGCTACCACCAAGTGAGGCCATTAGCCAAGTTGTCCCTGTGTAATTCGTCAGCCAAAGAAGCACAAAAATACATACTAACCCCCCTACCGCACCTGTGAGAGCGTCAGCAAAATTTGTTCTTGAAGGTGCATGTCCTCCACCTCGCATTTTATTGATATATGCTTTAAAACTGTTTGCTTTTTCTCTTTTTTCTTGTAAACGCACGAAATCTGCCATGTGTCACCATCATTTCTATGTAAGAATTCTATTAGAACTATAACAATCTTTTAGCTATTTAGAACTTGTTCTATTATAGCAACTAATCAATAGAAAACAATTTTTATTTGTCAATCTTTAGACAAAAGTCTTTGCCAACAAAAAGAAAGCAAACCAGAAATAATTTTCATAGTTTGCTTTTGTGCTTATTTTTATCAATCAATCATATTGTTTTTTCACTGGTTTATAAATTCGTGCTTTTTTCAGTACAGTTTTCGGTACCTGGAAGGTTGCTGTTACAACTCCAGGATGACGACCAATTTCTATGGAGCCTGTAATAGTTGCTCTGTTCATCACCTCTGGCTCACTCATCTCAAAAAGCTTTGCAGCACGACTTAGGGCATTATTTGTTGCCTCATTTAATGATGTTCCAGAGCCAATGATTGATACAGGGAATGCATCCTCCACCTGTTTAACCCCAAATTCCTCCGCAAGCTCACGAGCCCGGCGTTTTTCTTCCTTTGTAAAAGGTTTAGCTGTATAAGGTAGATCTTCAGCATTTGGCAATAAAATTGGACCTTCCAATGACGCTTTTTTCAATACACTAACCTGTAGTTGGACGATACCAGCAACATCTGTTGTATGTCCCGCAATTTCACCGTCACCCTGCATGGCGTGCATATCACCAATATAAACACCACCTCCAGGAACCTTAACTGGACAAATAATGGTTGCCCCCTCACGAACACGGCTTATATCCATATGCCCATCTGTACGATGTTTATCCAATTCCTCTTGTGTAAAGGCATATTCATGTGGTGCCCCAATTAAAAATGATCCAAAGTCTCCTGCATTATGAGAGTCTGGCATAGCCTTGGAAGGCGTCGTACCAAGTTGTCCTAAAAATGGACGCATTCTAGCCATAACGCCAACTAAATCACTGGGTGCTAATGCTACTACCGGATTTTGTATAGAATTTTCAGGTGTGCGCATATAATTTTTCGCATCCAGTGCAATACGACGTGCTCCTTCTCGACCAACAGTAACACCAACATTCCCCTTATGATCGAATGCCATCGTGTAGCCATTGGTCATTTTAAAAGGTGCCGTTTCGGTATCACATGTGGAACAACGAATGGCGTGCTGACCGATTCCCTTAACAATAGTGCTCGGATGAAGTTTGCCACAGCCTGGACATTTTACGGAAACAAATGGGTCACCAATAAATCGATCGCTAATAACCTCATCGTGTCCAGATGCCGTTGCCAATGATGTCACCTGAATGGATTTAATCTTAATGACAATGGCATCTCCTACCTCCGCTCCTTCTACAAATACAGGCTTTGTCACTTCATGTCCACCACGAATTGTAGGTGTCAGCATGGGTCCCCAGCAACCAGGTGTTGTATTAGCAATAATCGTTCCACCATCTTTAACAGGACCAAGCATTTTCTGCGAAGGGTCTAAAATACCATCTATAAACTCATTTACGAATAATGTTTCTACGGCTTGCGGTTGCTGCTCGAAATGTCCATTTTCTATTCCTATTTCTTTTTCTAGCACTTGCAATTCGTTTGTCATTTTTCGCCACACTCCTAGTTTGATTTTATGTATTTATGTTAAAAACGCTCTCCACAAATTGCAGAGAGCTATTCTTTCTTAATTGTTCATATATAAATCATAAACGTGTGAGAAATCGTCTTTTTTATATTTGTCCTTATGATCTATCATCCAGCTATTTGCAAAGCGTGTAATTTCCTCGAATGATGTAGAAGGAGTGACATTATCATTACCAATTCGTCCGATGGATGAGGAAGCAATTTGTAAGCTTTTTTCTGCTGCCTCTAGCTTGTAGGCATTTTGCTTTTGCTCATAGCTGATTGCATGTAACGCTTTATATAAGTCTTTAATATCATCAATAAAACGTTTATGAATATCGATGGATAATGGAGAATTACCTATTGTAAACTTAATTTCGACATCAAGATCGATTGTTCCTGCTGTTTCGAGAAAAACATCTGTAATAGTATACATAGAATAATCATAACGGCGCAGCAATCGCTTCTTGCTCATGGCACTTTCACCATCAACATGTATAATCGCTCTATTTGTGAAGCAATACTCGTCTGCCTTTGTTTTAATTAAAAAATAAATTTTTTCATCTATTTCATGCAAAATAAAATCATCTGCATCCGTTTTATCATAATCCTCACGTGGCACAACTATGCCAATATCCGACAATCCTAATGCATCTGCTGCTATTTTTTTGAACATTTGCTTTCCCTCCTAGTTATTTAATACTCTCTTTACGATTTATACTCCGTAAAAGTTTCAAAAGGTCCTTGTGCTTTAAAAGTGCACAAGGACCTTTCATTTAATTATTTTATTGGAAGTGTGACAGGATCCATCTCCTTTATTTCCATACCTTTTCCGGAGCCTAAGGAGAAATAGATCACTGGAACAAATGTAATGGACTTGGCGGATGAATGAATAGCCTGTATAGTAGCACTAGATTTGTAGGAAATACCATTGTCAAGACTTCTTGCGCCATTTCCATGCACTGTATACTTATTCCCTGCATTATCTTGCAGTTCATCAAATTGCACTGTCACCTCTGGCCATTTTTTCAGCAACTCTGGATCAACTTCATATTCAAAATGAATAATCGTGGACATATCATTTTTTTCAAGGGCTGTAAATCTAGCAGTGACATCATAATTAGTAACGGTTTCATTTATTAACTGTAACTCACCTGCAAGTTTTGAGACTTTAAAATGAAAAGCCCAATCACCCTTTACTATTTTATCTGTATTTACATAGAAAGCCTGTGGCGTCCAGCTTACCTCTACTTCCTCTGGTGCTTCTTTATCAAAATAGGGTGTGACATTTGCTAACCCAACATATTTATTATCACTTATTTTTTCTAGTCGACTCCCTCCTCCCATAGCCACAGAACCTTTTACATCAATAAAATTACCTTGAATAAATGGATGGGAGCCTAATTCTGTATCACTTTCCAGTGCAAAAGAAATCGTGAGGGAAGTACCATCAAAAACTGCATTTTCGATCATCATTGATATACCGTTGCTAGTTTGAACCTGACCAATCTCTGTAGCGTAACTATCGAAATTCTCAAACATAGTGTCTTTATTATTAAAATAGCTAGCTATGTTTTTCATAAATGGAATTTGTGAGGCTAGAGTCGGAAAAGCAGTTGCTACAGTTGTTACAGTGCCGATGCCAATGAGTGCTGCAGCTGATAAATGACGTACCCATTTCGGTACACGCTTTTTAACTGTTTGCTTAAAAACCCTTTGCTTTAGCTTAGCCTTTTGCTGTGATGACAATTCCAGTGGTTCTATATTTTCAATATCTAAACTTAACCAGTCTTTATAGCTTTTTGTCATATGAATACCTCCCTTAACTTTATGGATGTAGCTAGCTTTTTCTTCCCTCGGTATAGCCGGTTTTCTACAGCCGCCTTTGATAAATGAAGTGTCTCTGCTATTTCAGTATTCGTTAACTGTAGAAAATACTTCATCATAAAAATATCCCGATCAACACTTTCTAAGCAGCTAATTGCGAATAATAAATCATTTCGTTGCTCCTTTTTTAGAAACTCCCGCTCTGTCTCTTTTACATCAGGCTTTTGTGAGAGCTCCTCGTCACCCTTCTCTCGTGCTTGTTGTTTTTCAAGCCTACGAAAAATATCTATCGCTTTATATTTTGTGAGCATACCTATCCATTTTTTAAAATATTCAGGCTGGCCTTCAAATTGTTTAGCATTTTGCCAAATAGCTAAAAACACATCATTCACACATTCTTCAATAGCATCTTTATTGATGTCTGAAAGAATTTTATAAGCTATTGCATTCACGAAACTAGAATAATGCTCTATTACATAATCAAGTGCATCTTCTTTTTTATTTTGTAAACGGCTAATGAAATTTTTAGCAGTGCACCTCATCATTTCGCCTCCCTCTAAATCTTTTGAAAAAGCTTTTTCACTAACTATATCGAATACAAAGTGTTAAAACTCTCAACTTTTTAAACATTTCTTTTATAATGATTTTTATAAATGAGCATACTGTAAATTTAATAATTCATTAATCATTGTTCGGCTTTCAAAAATTAAGACTATACGCTATTCTTAAATCTCTAAGATGATTATAAAAATGAAAGGGTGTGTCCCCATGCAAGAACCAACTATTTTAGTAGTGGATGATGAGGCTGATTTAGCTAATCTGCTAAAAGTCAGTCTGCAAAAAGAGGGCTATAAGCAAATTTATACTGCAGGTACTATTCAAGAAGCATGGACAAGCTTTCAGCAGACACAACCAAATATTGTGCTACTCGATGTCATGCTTCCAGATGGTGAGGGCTATGATTTATGTAGACGAATTCGAGAAGTATCGCATGTTCCAGTCCTTTTTATGTCAGCGAAAAATGAGGAAATAGATAAAATTTTAGGGCTGGCAATTGGGGGCGATGATTATATTACAAAACCCTTTAGTCCAAAGGAGGTTGCCTATCGCGTAAAGGCACAATTACGTAGAGCTGGCTATCAAACACAGGAGTCAACACCGAGCATTGCCGAAAAGACATTACAGGTTGGACCATTCCAGCTAAATGCTGATGAAACTGAAGTTCAGAAGGATGGCGTTTTATTGGAATTAACAGCTAAGGAAATTGGTTTAATGGCGTGCTTTATGCACAATCTTAATCGAATTTTAAGTAAAGAGACTCTTTTTGAGCGTGTATGGGGAGAGGATTTTTTCGGCTCTGATAATACTGTCATGGTGCATATTCGACGTCTACGCGAGAAAATTGAGCAGGATGCTTCTAAACCTATGTACATCACCACTGTCAAAGGACTTGGCTATAAATTTGTCCTACCGAAAGAGGCACAAGGATGAGGTGGAAATTAACAGCACGCTTTCTCCTTTCCATACTTTCTATTGTCATCATAGTTATTTTTGTCAATACTGCTATTCTTATTGGGCTCCTCATTTATCGACTAGCAAATGAAAATGATAGCTTTGTTCCATCTACAGAAGAAAGCTTTGTACGGGATTTCCAAAAATATATTGATATAAGTAATGAAAAACCTTCAATCAGTAAAGAAGGCCTTGAACACTTGCATCAGCGAAATGCTTGGATTCAGTTACTTGATGTGAATGGTCAAGTCATCGATTCCCAATTCGCACCAGAGAAAGCTCTTTCACACTATGCACCTATAGATTTAATTCAAGTATATAAATATAAGGAATTTGATGCTGATACTACTGTTTATGTTGGCAGTAAGGATGATGTAAATTATCTTATTGGTATCAAGGGTAGTGGTGTGACAAGACTTGTTATGCATGTTTCTGGCACTTCATTTTTACAGTTTATTGGCAAATTTGGGTTGTTTATTGTTATTGCCGATTTATTAGTAGCTACATTGGTTGGCTGGCTTTTTGGTCGTACATTAACTAAGCCACTATATGCACTGATAGAGCGTATACGCCATTTAAAAAATCATGAGCATCAAACTGTTAAAATGCCTAGTGGTGTGTATAAACCCGTTTTTGAAAATTTAAATGAGGTATCCAGAGAATTAGCTGCACACGAGCAGGAACGCAAGCGACTAGAATTGATGCGTGAAGAATGGATTAGTAATGTCTCACACGACATGAAAACGCCCCTTGCCTCTATTCGTGGTTATGCCGAGCTGTTAGATGATGAAACACTAACTCCTCAAGAGCAAGCTGAATACGCACAAATCATTGAGAAACAGTCATTGCATATGCAAGATTTGCTAGATGATTTAAATTTAACGATGCGCTTAAGACATCAGCAGCTTCCGCTCACACTAAGAGAAATTGACATAGTATCGTTTATTCGTGAGATTGTGATTGATACATTAAATACGCCACACTATGAGCTTGCCAATATTGAGTTTGAGGCAACCTCACATAACAGTTGCCATCAAATAGATGAGCATTTTATGCGCAGAGCTATCATGAACTTTTTACACAACGCTCTGCTTCACAATGGCCCTGATGTAACTGTCCATGTGTCTGTGGATGAGAATATTATTACGATTTCTGATAATGGCAAAGGGATAGCGGCGGCAGATTTAGAGCATATTTTTGAGCGTTATTATCGTGGTACAAATACAGAACGAACAACTGGCACTGGTTTAGGCACAGCTATTGCTAGGGATATTATTGAGGCTCATGGAGGAACAGTCAGTATTACCTCCGAAGAACAAAAAGGAACAACCGTTAGCATTTATCTAAAAAGGGAGCAGTCCTAGTGGCTGCTCCTCTTTGTTATTTCATTTGATCCTGCACCTTAGCAGGTAACTCATGGAATTTGACTTCATCATATGAAGTGACTTCTGTTTCTTTTTTTACATATAGCTTTAAATAGGCATCATGGCGTAAATTTTTCTGAGCAGAGAACTTTAATGTTTTTTCTTCGCCATTTTTATTGTAAGTAGGTATCTCGTACCAATACGTTTTAAAAATTTCACCATTACTTGCCTTATATTCTTCTACCTCACCATCCGTCGTAATATGGGCATAGTACGTGTCTTTATTTAAACGATTAAAGTCTACAGTCATCAATACAACCAACCCTGCTACGAATAAGATGAACAATGCACCTATTCCTAAAATTACTTTTTTCATATTAATTCCCCTGTCTTACAATTTTATAAAATGCTCGTACGGTAAAGATATAATAAATAAAGTAAATAGCTGAGTATGCAACCATCCACAGTATTACTGGCTTCGTAATATTCATGCCAAACAACTGTGAAAAAGCTAGTAACGCAAACGCACTATGCACAATGCCTACGATAAGTGGTGCACTAAAGATAACAGCCACCTGCCCTGCCACTGTCTTTAAGATTTGCTTACTATTCACACCGATTTTATTTAGAATGGCATATTTCGCCTGGTCTTCCTCAGCTTCCGTTAAAATTTTGAAGTAAATAATACTGCCTGTTGCCGCTAGGAAAACTAGGCCTAGGAAGCTGCCCACAAACAATAATGCACCAACTGTCGCTAAACTATCCTCATAGCTTTGCGGAACACTAGAGAAGGATTCTTGTTGTTCTGTGGACAATTGCTTAATAATGTCTTGTGAAACCGCCTGCTGTTTCAAATCATTATCTAATCCAACAACCTGCATCTTTACCTCTTCAGCATTAGTAGCAGCGAATTCTTGATCATTCACCACAAGTACTGTTCCGGCTGCTATAAAGTTTAGTACGCTTTCTGTGTACATTCTATCTACATGGAAGGAATCTCCGTTTTGTAACTTAAAGTCTTCTCCTGTAAAATCATGTGAAAATCGTTCATCGTAGGCTGCATCAAGTAATACGGTTGATCCATCTGCAATATGCAGTTCTTGATTCTTACCTTGGAATTTCGCTAAACGATTATAATCCGACTCCTTCAATAATGTATATTCAAAAAACGACAAATCATTATCGACACGTAAATTTTTCACTGCAAGTGATTCATTATATAAGACATCTTTCTGAGAAATTTCTACTGGATCGCCCTTCCACATAAATGTATTTGGCAGCATCTGACGTACAGTGGCCTCAGCATTGTAATACATTCCAAAGACACCACCACCAGCAGTAATAGTCGTTGCACTTAAGATCGCAATAATGGACAACGATTTCGCATTTGCTCGTATGCGATATAATAGCTGTGAGACACCTATTAAATTTAAGCCCTTCCAAGACCAAGACGTTGCTCGTTTTAATGCTGTTAATACAAAGACACTAACACTATGGAATAGAAGATACGTCCCTGCAATGGTTACTCCTATGACCATTAGTGGCGTACCTAAAACGGTGAAGAATCGCCAAATTTTACTCGTAAACATATCAGAGGCGGCTGTATAATAACCAAATGCAATGAGTGCTGTCCCAAGTAAAGCAGCTACTAAAGATGCACGTGGAATTTGCTCACCCTGTTTTTCAGCATGAAATAAATCAATTAATTTAAATTGGTATATAACACGATAGCCTTGTAAGGATGTGAATAAAAACAATAGTGTAAAAATACCAGTTGTATTCATCAGTGCTTCCACTGAAAAAGTTAGGCTTCCAACAACCTCATAGCCCATTAATTTTACTAGGATCATTAATAGACCCTGTGACATAAAGAACCCTAGAACAATACCGAGTACTAGAGAGACTAGTCCTATGACTAAATTCTCGAAAAAAAGCATGAGACCGATCTTTTGCTTACGTACACCTAATAATGAATAGAGCGCTACTTCCTTTTTCCGTTTCTTCATGAAAAATGAATTAGAATATGCCATAAAGATGACAATAAAGAACAATAGTACAACCGACGACGCACTCATCAATCCTTTAATTTGCTGAGAGGATTGTTTTAAGGCTGATAGATCATCATTATATTTTAGCGTCACAAACGTAAAGTAAATAACAATACTAAATACCATCGAGGCAATATATAAAAAGTAATTCGACAAATTACGCTGAATATTTTTACGTGCTAAGCTAAATAACGTCATTTACTCCACCCCCGATGCTAGACAACACCTGTAAGATCTCTTGGAAAAATTGCTTCCTTGTGAGAGTCCCACGATGAATTTCCTTAGATAGCTGCCCATCCTGAATAAATAGTATGCGCTGACAGAAGCTAGCTGCAAAGGCATCATGGGTAACCATCATAATGGTAGCTGCTTGGGATTGATTTAAATCACTTAAACTTTCAAGTAAATCTGTTGCTGACTTTGAATCTAATGCACCTGTAGGCTCATCGGCAAAGATTAATTTTGGCTCTGTCACTAACGCACGTGATGAGGCTGTACGCTGCTTTTGTCCACCTGAAATTTGGTATGGATATTTATCCAATAAATCACGAATGCCAAACAATGAGGCAATGCGATCAACTCTTGCGTTAATAGCCTTTGTTGGCATCTTCGCAATTGCTAGTGGTAAAACAATATTTTCTCGAACCGTTAAAGAATCAAGTAAGTTATAATCCTGGAAAATAAACCCTAAATTATCCCGACGAAAATCTGCTAATTCCGCATCCTTCATACGTGCTAGGTTGGTATCACCAATAATAATTTCACCAGTCGTTGGTGTATCGATCGTTGCTAATACATTGAGAAGCGTAGATTTACCTGCCCCTGAAGGACCCATTACACCAACAAACTCTCCTTTTTCTACTCCAAATGATATATTTGATAGCGCTGTAAAAGTATTTGCGCCTTTGCCGTAAGTTTTTCCAACGTTTTGAACCTTTAATAATGGCGTCATATACGCTCACCTCTTCTTTCTGATCTTAGTATACGACTCCAAACTTACAGCAAATTTGTCGTAAGCTTACAGCAACCTTAAATCAATCGTTTGTCGAAAAGTTAATATGTTTTATCGAAACATTTCCCTCTTTTATCGCCCAATTTTTAATAAATATCGACATAAAAAAAGAATTCACACACAGATTGTGCATGAATTCCCCTAAACTATTGTGCTAAGACTTTCTTAATATCAACCTCAAAGCTATGTGGCTTATCCGCTGATGCGTAACGTCCAACAACCTCACCATCACGATTGACAAGGAATTTTGTAAAGTTCCACTTAATGCTGTTGCCTAAAAATCCTTTTGAGTGAGAAGTGAGATAATCAAAAATAGGATGCGCTTCTTTACCGTTCACCTTGACAATCTCATGCATTGGGAACGTCACTCCATATGTCAGTCGACACTGTGATGCCGCTTCTTCTGCAGTCGCGAGCTCTTGCTTAAACTGATTTGACGGGAATCCAAGGACAACAAGACCTTCCTCCTGGTATTTCTCATAGAGACCCTCTAATTCCTCAAACTGCGGTGTAAAGCCACATTTTGAGGCTGTATTGACAATTAGCATAGGCTTTCCCTTATATCGTTCCAGGCTATAGATAGTACCATCCTCTAAGGTTACGTTAATATCATAAATGCTCATTTCTCTACCTCCTATTTATAAACGTCCATTCTTTCTTGCAATCTGCTGCAATGGATCCCAAACACCGTTAAATGGCGGCGCATAGGCTAAATCTAAATCTAATAAATCAGGTAGTGTCATTTTACTGTATAAAGCTGTCGCAAAAACATCAATACGCTTATCAACACCAGAAGGTCCCACAATTTGAGCACCTAACAACAGTTGATCTCGCTTTCTCACAATAATTTTAATGTACATTCGTTGAGCACCAGGGTAATAACCTGCAATATGGCGAGCCGATAATTTAAAAGCCTCATAGTCAAATCCCAGCTCTTTTGCCTTCTGCTCATTAATACCCGTTGTAGCAATTGTTAAATTGAAAAATTTTAAAATAGAAGTACCCACTATGCCACGAAACGGTGCAAATTTACCAGACATATTAAGTCCAGCCAGCCGTCCTTGTTTATTAGCAGTGGTACCCAGCGGTATATAATCTAAGCGTTCCTTGACAATATTGAAATGCGTAGCACAATCACCAGCAGCGTAAATATTTTCGATAGAGGTCTCTAAATGGCGATTAACAATGATTGCACCATTTTTCAACATTGTTATACCTGTTCCCTCTAAAAATTGTGTATTCGGCTTAATCCCTACAGCCATAATCACTAAATCTGTTTGGAGGGCACCTTTATCTGTCAACACTTGTTCCACACGGTGCTGACCTTCAAACGCCTCTACATCTGTATTTAACAATAGTTCAATATCATTCTTTTTTGCCTCATCATGAACATGCTGGGCAAATTCTTCATCTAAAATTCTAGCAACATAGCTACTTCGCTGAATTAATCTTACCTTTTTACCACATGCATGAATCGTTTCAGCCATTTCTAGACCAATATAGCCGCCACCTATAATAGTGACAGTTTCTATATCTGGTGTTAAATCGGCTAGTAAATCCTCTAGCTGAGGAATTGTTTTCACCGTGTGTATACCTGCTAAATGCGCACCTTTTTTCACTGGCATCGTCGGATCTGCACCCGTTGCGATAAGAAGTTTATCATAAGGGAGTTCAAAGGCTTCTCCAGATGCCTGTGTACCAAAAACAAGCTGCTTGTCTACATCTATTCCATTTACTTCATAACCTACTCGTGCATCAATGCCATACTTATCACGAAATGTTTCTACATCTCTTGCAATAAGCCGCTTTGTCGATGAAATACGTCCATCCACTACATAGGGCAATCCACATTGCCCATATGAATAAATAAATCCACGCTCTAAAGATGTTATCTCTGCGCCTGGTACATTTCGATATATCTCCATTGCTGCTGACATTCCTGCAGCATCTCCCCCGATGATTACGTATTTCATTCAACAATCCCCCTTATTTTTTTCTCGTTGCCACCAACCCAGCATACTCATCAATAAACAGATGGCGTTTCCCTCCACTTATTAAGACACGAGCTACATGTATGACAATTATAAGTCTAATAAGCAGTGCAGCCATAAATGCTACTAATGTAATTACTATTTGTAGCACATAGAAGGGCGAATCCATATTTAGCTTAATTTGCCCTAAAATAGCAATCATCTCTAATAGACTAATCGTTGCTAATATCGCGAAGCAGCGTCGCCATGTTTTCTGAATAATACCGTTGCCCTTTACACTTGTCATCGTAAAGCGTAAAACCTTCATACCAATAGTTGCTCCACCTGTAATAGTCGGAACTAGACCAAATAGCAATATATACATTATGAACTTTATAAAAAATTCAAAAATGCTATTATTAGGTACTACAGCCCCCACTACAACCAAAATAAGCTGCGCAATAAATAAATCAATAATGATGGCTAGTAATATAGATAGTGGTTTGACGATATCATTTTTTGCAATTTCTGCTGCCTTTGCCTGCACTGCCTCATGAGAAGGAAACAACGCCCATACAATAGGTGCTAAAAAGAACCCAAGCCATGCACCAGCGCTATTAAGCATTAAATCATCTACATCAAAAATACGGTACGCACAATTAAAGATGCCATAAACTCCTGTAACTTGAGTTACCTCATAAAACAATGTTAGCAAAAAGCTGATGATAAATGCACGTTTCCAGTACTCTCTTTTTTTAAGAAAATAACGCAAGTATATCCCAAATGGCATAAGTAATAAGAAATTATAAAATGCTTGAAAAAAGGCTGGTTGCTTCGTTATATAAAGCCATGCTGAGGGACTCGTTAGAGCGATTCCACTATCCTTTAAAATATCCCTAATAAATTGAAATGGGCGTAAATTATAGTGAACAGTATCTGCAGCTTGTAACGAACAAGTATCACGTGTTGGAGGAAACGGTAATAAGACTAAACATAATGCTGATAAAAAGTAAAAAATAAAGGAGAACATAATAATCGTTTTAGATATTGATAAATAACCGTACTTTCGATAGGTATAAATTAGCCAAGGTATAAACAAAGCAAAGGATAAAAAAATGGTTATAAGAAAAGCCACCATAATCGATTGTGTATATAAAGACATAAAAGCACCTCTTCGTTTTAAATTCCCGTTAAACCTAACGCTAAGATTTAGTCTACCCTTTGAGCACAACACTACTATTTCAGTAATCTTAAATAATTCTTAAATCAATTACAAATAACAATTCAAAAACTTTATCATGAGAAACAACAGACAGTAAAATTCAACCTCTTTGAAGTACAGTTACTGAGATGACAATAGAAAAAATTCTTCCTATACAGCCATTGTTGGTCAATTTTTACGTACTTTAAAAAAGCCTCGATTTCATTGCGGCTAAAATCTAGTGCACAAGCGAATGTTATGTATTTATTTCTTGTTTATACGACAAGCCTTTAATTTCACCATACATATTGCAAAAAAAAATTAAAAGTAATTTAGCAAATTGAACAGTTTAAAAATGAGCTTCATGTAGCGTAGGCAACAGTCATTGGATTTTACATGATGAAATAAGTATCTAACAGTAGTAATTTAAAGGTATAATTTATTATATATGGACTATTTGGGGACTTTTTGAATATCGGAACGTATTAATAATTATAAATTAAACTTCTAAGGGGGGGTTGTTCATGAAAAAATGGTCATCTTTTTTTGGAAATTAATTTGGGTTATTGGGTTATTTTTATTAACAATCATCAGTTATGATATTAAATATCAAATTAAGGTTATCTCAGCTACAACATATAGTATAGTTCCTGTTTTTTGGGCTAATTTTATTATTCTCTTTATGTGGGGTGTCTATTTATCACTTATTTTTATAAAAAAATGGACCATTAAAATTAATTTGCCCTTACTTATTTGTGTATTCCTTCCTTGTTTTCTCTTTTCGCTATATGTGCCATTAGCTACATTTTTGCCATTATCTTTACCCATAGGTGGTATATGGTTTAATAAAGCCATAAGTTCGAATTTCATTGGAATTGTTGCAGGTTTAACATTCATGTTAAGCATTTTTAATAATTTAAAAAGCGAAAGTGAATAAAACAGTTTGTATATGACTGCAATTAAACTACACTCGGAATTTGAGAAGTAGCTACCAAGTTGTTTATGACTTTTATTCAGCCACTTTTGGTATGACGGATTTACTACTAGCATACAGCCTTTGAGGTTGAATCTGAAGGACGTATTCTGTCCTTTTTAACAAGATTCCTTCAAAGGCTTTTTTGTATACAAAAATGAAAAGGCTGTACCGCAAAGTCGATCTACATCAACTTTGCGGACAGCCCCCTCCTTTAAATGGAATATTAAGCTTTTGCTAATTCCTCTTTGCAGAAGGCTAAAATTTCATTTAACTCTTCATCCTCTAATGCAAAATCTAAATACTCGCCCTCTGCCTTTTCCATAATAAAGTAGTTTAAAATAAATAACTCTTCACCTTTTTCAGCGATTAGTACTCGTATTTTAATACCTGCTTCGTGGTAAAGCTCATCTTCTTCGTCCACTTCCACGTCTAAAATAAACTCGTAACGCTTACCCTCAATTATGTTTGTTGGATCTAAAATTTCTTCCATTGAGAATTGTGTAATTTCCATCATACTAGCTCCTTTATGTTAACCTGTTCTTTTATATATTAAATCAAATTCAGCATGGGTCAACTAGAAAACTCGTATACACCTATCCTTAATTATGACACAATAAATTTAAAGAGATGCTTCTCTTACGGATACACTACATAAAAGGAGGCTTTTTCTTGAAGGAGCTATTATATTACCAAGACGTGATGCTGCGAAAATTTGATGCGACTGTTATCAGTAAAGGAACTGATGAAAATGGCCGAAACTTCATCGTGCTTTCAAATACTGCATTTTATCCAACGGGTGGTGGACAACCACATGACACAGGGACAATAAATGGTATTGAGGTTATTGATGTTGAAAAGGTGGGCGATGAAATACGACATTATATTCAGGGTGACGTTTCCATTTTGAATGGAGACGTGCAAGGGCAATTAAATTGGCAACGGCGCTTTGATCATATGCAGCAACATGCAGGGCAGCATATATTAACAGCAGCTTTTGTCGAGCTATTTAATCTACCAACTGTTAGCTTCCACTTAGGCAGTGAGCAGGTCACAATTGATTTAGCTGTGGATACAATTTCTGAAGACCAGCTTTTAGCAGCTGAAGCTCTTGCCAATGATATTATTTTAGAAAATCGTCCAATTGAAACGACGTGGATTACAGAAAATGAACTAGAGAATTATAATCTACGTAAAGATGTAGCCGTTACTGGAGATATTCGACTAGTGATTATTCCTAATTTTGATTATAACGGTTGTGGTGGGACACACCCAATCTCCACCGGACAAGTTAGCGCAATTAAAATTTTAGGCACTGAAAAAATGAAGGGCAATATTCGTGTCTCCTTTGTTTGCGGTCAGCGGGTTTTAAAAGAGCTCGCCATGCGTAAAAAAGTTCTAGCTGACGTGGCAAGACAGTTAAGTGTACCTGAAGCAGAAGCCGCTGCTGCACTTGCTAAAATTTTATCAGCGCAAAAAAATACGGAAAAGGCACTTGCTCATGCAAAAGACGAGCTGCTCCAATTTGAAGCAAAGGCACTCATTTCCAATAACAACCACATGATCGCTGCTGCCTTTTCTAACCGTACGATGCAGGAGCTACAAAAGCTAGCACGTATAATTGTTACTGAACAGAAAGATGCTATCGTACTTCTTGTCACTGAAAACGAAGACAAGCTACAGTTTGTTGCAGCAAGAGGTGCAGCAGCTGAAAGAAGTATGAAAGATATAGCTGCAAAGATTTTACCGCTCATAAATGGAAAAGGTGGCGGTAATGATCAAATGGTTCAGGGCGGTGGAGAGCAGTTAATCTCTACGGGGGAACTCCTTAAAGCCATGCAAGATGTGCTTATTTAACTTTTTAAAACATAAGAAGAGCTGTCTAATCAACGACAGCTCCTTTATCTTTTAAAGTTTAAATTTCTGGGTAGCCCCATACAATCGTTTTGCCATTTCAGAAAGTTTAACAGTTTGATCGTTCATCATTTGCACTGTTTTCGTTTGCTTTGTTGTAGCATCTGTCACATCATGCACGTAGTCACTTGCTGCATGAGCCGTTGCCGCCATCTCCTCCATCGAGGCTGACACTTCCTCTGTGTTCGCAGACATTTGTTCAGCTGAAGCATTCATTTCATCAATCTGACTAGAGATTTCACCTACTGCATGTACCATTTCATCAAAACGCTCACCCAACGTTTCAATAGATACTAATCCACGTTCAACATTTTCCTCTCCCATTTCAGCTGCTTTTACTACTTCTAATGTGTAGGATTGTACTCTTTCTATAAGTACATTAATCTTCGTTGCTGATTCAGCTGTTTGCTCGGATAGCTTGCGAACCTCTTCAGCGACAACTGCAAATCCTTTGCCCGCATCTCCTGCGCGTGCTGCTTCAATCGATGCATTTAGTGCCAATAAATTTGTTTGGTCAGAAATATCCGTAATCATTTTTGAAATTAAACTAATTTCTTCGGACTCTTGTTCCAGTTTACGAATGTTTTCTATTTCCAACGAAGTCCCCTGTTGAATTTCATTCATTCGTGTAATGGATTGTTGAACAGCTTTGTTACTTTCGCTAATTTTCTGGGAAATAAATTGTGTATTTGTAGCAATTGTGGAAGCCACCTCTGCAACGTTCTGAACCCCTAAAGCCATTTGTTCCATAGCTGACGCGCTTTCCTCTGCCATCGCTGTTTGACTTTGCGCACCACGATCGACCTCATTTATTGCCCCTGCTATTTGCTTAGATTGTTTTGTTACAGCATGCACATCTTCCATTAAATCGCATGAGGCTTCATTAACGGCAGTAGCTTCTTGTCCCACCTGTGAAATCATTTCCCGCATATTGTCCGTCATTTGGTCTAAAGCTTTTGACATTGTCCCCATTTCATCATGTCGTTTTAAATATTTTTCGGGGATTTCCTGAGTAAAGTCACCTTCAGATAGCCCCTCAGTAATGCGTAAAACATGACGTAGCGGTCTGCTGACAGATCGTGAAATTGCAAATGAGATAAGCAAGCCTAATATAGTGACAACAACTGTTGTAATGATGAAGTTGACTTTTAAACGTGAAAGACCTGACATCATTTCACCCTCTAGCGCAATAACACCCATTTTCCAGCCATTCTCTAAAGTGTGATAACCTAAAAGATTTGTACCTGTTTCATCATTTTGAAAGGAAAAATATCCTTGCGTATGATCAATCATTTCTTGAGCAGCTAATGCCCTCCCCGTCACTTTTCCTGTTTCTTTTGCCGCTTCTATTGGGTTATATTGCTCTTTTACATAATCATGGTTGTTATGACCAATAATCGTACCTTTTCCATCTAGCATGAAGGCATAGCCACTTTCTCCAACTTTAATATCCTCTACAATTTTTGATAAATAATAGCCATCGATACGAGCTAACAATAAAGCCTTTTCGCCTGTCACTGTATCTATAGGAGAAACAATTAGAATAACTGGCTCACCTGTCACCCGACTAATTGTTATGTCGGACATTACGGATTTACCTGTAAAACCTTCCTGCACATAGGCACGGTCCCCTAAATCAGCTATAGTATCATCTAAATAATGGGCAACACCATCAGCAGTAATAATCCCAAACCCTAAATAATTCTCATTATCTGCAAGGCGCTTCGTTAAATATTTCTTTTGATCTTCAAAATTCATACTACGAATTACTTCCTGCTCAGCAATTGCCTCTACCTCCACTAAAGTTAATTGGAAGTGCTCCTCTATGTATTTTGACACATCTGCTGCCCTAGATACTAAATTGGATTCAACCTGCTCATCCACTGCTTTCGTACTACTAATCATGGTAGATGCACCAAGCGTTCCACACGTTACAAATACTAGAGCTATAATTGCGACAACTAGTTTACCACCTATACCCTTAATCCACATATTCTTTTTTCTCACATCTCCCATATTTAACATCTTTTTTAGTATTTTTTTGTCCTTCTTCTTCAGAGTAAGGTCACAAAAAGAAGAAGTCAACAAAACTTTTCCAATAAGAATAATATTTGTTTAATAATGGTATTTACACTACTTTAATAGTGTTTACATTTCTGAACATATTACTCACTTATTTTCTTAATTACATTGGACTGGTTTTTATAATTGGATAGAAATAAAATTTCTTCCAATAAGTTTGATTATAATTTATTTTTTTTGCTGATTATAAAAGATAGGAAAGTTTCTATACATTTGAGGGGAGGATTTCCATGAGTTCAGAAAATAATGTTTCACGACGAGATTTTTTAAAAACAACAGGGATTGCAGCAGGTACATTAGTCGGTGGTGGAATAATCGGAGGACTTGTAGGCTATAACCTACCAGGCAAGGGAACTTCCACACAAGAGCATGGTCAGCATGGCACTACGAATGAAGCGCTTGGCTCACCAAAAGCAAAAATGTTCTTTATGAATCAGAGAGATTTCAATATTTTATCTAATGCTACTGAACGTATTTTTCCAGAAGATGATTTAGGTCCAGGAGCAAAAGGTTTAGATGTCCCTTATTTCATTGATCATCAGCTCGCAGGACAATACGGAAGTAATTCCAAAGAATACATGCACGGTCCGTTTGCTGAGGGGGCCCCAACTCAGGGTTACCAAAGTCGCCTAACACGCGGAGAGATTTTTAAGCAAGGAATCCAAAAATTTGAATCTGAAGCTCAGAAGCGCTACAAAAAAAGCTTCAATGATTTAGATGGCAAACAAATGGATGAAATTTTGACAGCCTTCCAGAAAGGTGAAGTACAAATGAGTGGAGTCACCTCTGCATTCTTCTTTACTTTATTGCGTGCAGCAACATTAGAGGGGGCATATTCTGACCCTATGTATGGTGGAAACAAAAATATGGATGGCTGGCGTATGAAGAATTTCCCTGGTCATCAAATGGCATATATATCACAAATTGAAGATCCGAAATTCCAAAAAATTGAGCCTAGTTCATTAGGCGGTCATTAAAAAAGGAGGTTAGCACATGGCAACAACATTACCGAGCGTAGACGTTGTGACAGTCGGTGTAGGTTGGACTGGAGGCATTGTCGCTGCAGAATGTTCGAAGGCTGGATTGAAGGTCGTTGGCTTAGAGCGTGGGCAAAAACGAGGGACAGAAGATTTTATGAGTATTCATGACGAGTATCGTTATGCAATTCGATATGATATAATGCAAAACCTTTCAAAAGAGACAATCAGTTTCCGAAACAATCGCAACATGAAGGCATTACCTATGCGACAGCTTGGCTCCTTCTTACTTGGCGAGGGGCTTGGGGGTTCTGGCACACACTGGAACGGTATGACATATCGCTTCTTGCCCTACGATTTTCAAATTAAAACATTAACGGACAAGCGCTATGGCCCAAATAAACTCGGACCTGACTATCTAATTCAAGATTGGGCATTAACATACGATGAGCTGGAGCCCTATTTCGACAAATTCGAAAAAACAGCAGGTATTTCTGGCGATGGCAAAAACCCATTTAGTGGAAAACGCTCAAATCCTTATCCTACGGGTCCTATGAAAATGACGCCAATGCTTCAGCAATTTGAAAAGGCGACAAAAAAACTTAAGTTATCACCCTATATGGTTCCTTCTGCAAATGTATCAGAGGTTTATAAGAATCCTGATGGTGAAACGATTAATGCTTGTCAATATTGCGGCTTTTGCGAGCGCTTCGGCTGTGAATATGGGGCAAAGTCATCTGCAGAAATAACGGTTGTACCAACTGCCTTAAAAACAGGTAATTTTGATTTACGTTATAACTCCAACGTTGTAGAAATCCTCAAGAAAGGCAATAAAGTAACTGGTGTTAGATATATCGATACGATATCTGGAGAAGAATTTATACAACCTGCAAATGTCGTTGTTCTTACAAGTTATGTCTTTAATAACGCCAAGCTATTGATGGTCTCTAATATTGGAGAGCGTTATGATCCAGCAACGGGAAAAGGAACACTTGGAAGAAATTATTGCTATCAAATACTTCCTGGTGCTGCAGGATTCTTTGACGAGCAGTTTAACACATTTATGGGGGCAGGCTCACTTGGGGTGAGTGTTGATGACTATAATGGAGATAATTTCGACCATAGCGACTTAGATTTTATTCATGGCGGAAATATAGCACTGACGCAAACAGGCACACGCCCTATTGTTTCAAATCCAACTCCCCCTGATACACCCACATGGGGACCCGAGTTTAAAAAGCAGTCTATTCACTACTATACACGCTCATTCGGTATCGGTGCTCAAGGTGCTTCCATGCCACATAAAGAAAATTATTTATCTCTTGATTCGACCTATAAGGATGCTTACGGTTTACCTTTAATACAGTTAACGTACAATTTTACAGATCAGGATCGAGCACTTCATAAATTTATCTCGGCTCGTGCGGCTGACATTATGAAGGAAATGGGCGCAAAAACAGTTGTTCCAAATGCTGAAATCACTGATTACAATATTGTACCGTATCAAACAACACATAACACTGGCGGAACTGTTATGAGCTCAAAGCCAGAGGATGGGGTTGTCAATAATTATCTTCAGCATTGGAATGTAGAGAATCTATTTGCTGTGAGCGCAGGAAACTTTGCTCATAATAGCGGTTATAACCCTACTGGTACATTAGGTGCACTAGCATATCGATGTGCAGAGGGTGTTGTGAAATATAGCAAATCAGGCGGTTCATTGGTGTAAAAAATATACTAATTTAAAGGAGACGAGACTATGGGAGGACTTGGAGCAATTGGAGTACCTGGACTAATTATTATTTTAGTTATTGTTTTAATTGTATTTGGCCCGAAAAAACTACCGGAAATTGGCGGAGCTGTTGGTAAAACGTTTGCAGAGTTTAAAAAGTCCACAAAGGGGCTTATAGATGACGATGATGAGCAACCAAAAAAAGCAGAAAAAAAATCTGATGCTTCGTAGGAGGTGTTCCTATGGATCCATATGAAGACAGAAAAAGAAAATATTTAAGTCCTCTTGATAAGAAAGAAGCTAAGCCTCTCACACCTGTGGAGGCTTTTGTTGAAACTCCAACTGAAACTGATCAGGCGTCAGTGACGGATCAACCACTCTTTCCAATGGCTTCATTATTTGAGCATATTACAGAATTAAGAAAGCAAATTATTAAAGGACTTGTCGTATTTATTTTATTTTTTATTGTTGTATTCTCTACCATTAATATTTGGTTCCCTTATGTAACTAGGGGTCATTCACTTATTATTTTAGGTCCATTAGAGGTAGTCAAATTTTACATGACAATCTCTACCACACTTGCCTTTGGTCTTTCGATGCCATTTCTAGTTCACTTTTTATGGATCTTCGTAAAGCCAGGTTTAAAGGAGGAAGAAAGTCGCTTTCTTGGACTCTATGCACCTGTCATGCTTGTACTCTTTTTAATGGGTGTAGCCTTCGGTTATTTTGTTGTAAATCCACTTAGCTACACATTCCTTGTAGGCATTGGAGCCAAAAACTTTGATGTAATGGTGTCAGCAAGTGAATATATGCACTTCTTAGTTATGACCACAGTTCCCCTTGGACTACTATTTGAGTTACCTATTGTCGCCCTATTTTTATCATCCATTGGTGTACTCACAGCTGAATCTATGAAAAAAATCCGTGGCTGGTCTTATATTGCGATGGGTATCGGTTCGGCTGTCATTACCCCCCCTGATTTTATCAGTCAGCTGCTTGTACTAGTTCCAATGGTTATTTTATATGAAATAAGTATATATCTTGTGAAACGTATTGAACGGAAACAAATAGAAAGCACTGCGCAGTAAAGACGCAGTGCTTTATTTTTTCTTTAATTCCATTACGACAATTTCCGGTAGATTAAAAATTCGAAAAGGTACAGAACTATTCCCTAGTCCTCGGCTAACGACCATCGTTGTAGAATTTTCTTCATATACACCTGCTGTATATTTTGGGAATAATCCCTGCCCTCTAGCAAAGATACCACCAATACCGGGAATACGGACCTGTCCACCGTGAGCATGTCCTGCAAACACTAAGTCAATTTCATAATTTACATACGTATTAAACACTTCTGGTCGATGTGCTAATAAAATGGTTAAAACATCCGGTTGTACATTTACCATCTCTAGCATGTCTTCTGTTGTTCTACCCATTAACGGATCTTCTATACCAACAATCGCTAAGCGCTCCCCGTTGCGCTCAATAACTGTCGATTCATTGGCTAATATATGTACACCTAACGATGAAAGCACCTCATAAATTTCACTTACCTTATTAGTAGCTACCTCATGGTTTCCAAGTACATAGTAGACATCCGCTAGTTTCACTAATCCTCTAACAGCCTGCAAGCTACGCTCCAAATCATAGCGATTACTGTCAATTAAATCACCTGTAATAAAAATCAGGTCGGGATTTGTTGTCTTCACCTTTGCTATGAGTTTCTCTTGCTGTTCACCAAAGAGAGCATCCTGAAGGTCTGTTATTTGGGTAATGCGTAGCCCGTCGAAGCTAGCAGGCACTTTTTCCGATTCGAATACATGCTTGCTGACAACCAGCCAGTGATTGTTTACGTACAAAAAAATGACTATAAAAACAAAAAAGATAACTACATATAATAATTTTTTCAATCGCAATCGCTCACCCTGTGGCTACTTGTTCAGAATAATTCTGACTCTCCTATTATAAGCAAAAAACAAAGTACATGCACTTAGAATACTCAAATAGTCTATATCAAATTCATTTGCCTATATTTATTTCCTAAGTTCATCCTCTTTTTATTGCCATCTCATTTTCAAATATATTTCATCAGCTGACATTACTTGAAATCCTAGTCTCTCATAAAGGTCTCTTGCAGGATTTGTCTGAAAAACTTGCAATATCACTGATTTATTTTCTTCTTTTGCTTTCTGCTGAAGTTGAGTAATTAGAAACGTTCCTACTCCTTTACCTTGGAAACTTGGCAAAATAGAGATATCAATAAGATGATGATGTTCTGGTAGGTTTTCTGTTAACAACCGACCTACATATTTATCATCTGAAAGAATAATACAATGACTTGCATCTGGAAATTGCTTCCTATATGAAGTTTGCTGTGCGCACCACTGCATTTCTAAAAAGTGCTGTATTTGTTCAGCAGACCATCCCCATGAATCTATTTCTTTTCTTCTAGTAGAAACATAGACTTCATAGAGAAATGGCTCATCATCTTTCGTAATAGGCTTAAGCTCTACTCTCATCTTATCGCTCCAATCTCTCCTAAAAATCTTTAGTGATTACAATGATGGATCGCACAAAGTTATGACCCTTTTCTGGTAAGTCCCACCAGCCATCTATATGAAATTGATGATCAGCTAAGCATTCAGCTCTATTTTTCTTTTTTGCGGGACATTTAATGATAACGAGATGGTGCCATAAGATTTTTCACCTGATGGTACCTTATCTCGCCAAGAGCAAGAACATTCATAGCCATTTGGTCCAGTTGAAGCCTTTATGCCTAATGCCTGAATAGTTGTATTAGGCGGAACATTAAGAGGCGCCTTGTCTTCAATATCCTCTGTATTCCAAATACCCCAATCTAGCTGCTTATGAAAAACTTCTAATTCACAATCTGTTGCAATTTGTTAGCATTAACGAAAAAGTCCAAGTTGCCATTTTTAACACTCTCCTCCTGTCGTTAATTTTTTCTTAGCATTGTCCATAACATCGTATTCGTGTGTGCGATTCAAAATTGCGTAATCCCATTCGGATGCTCCGATTAATGTTGTCACATTATTTTTATCAGTTCGATATAACTCTTTTGTCACATCCTGGGCAAATTTTTCATCCATCTGAGCTTTATAGATTGATTTGGGGAGAGGACAGTATCGGACAAACCCAAGCAACAAAGGTTCATATCAGTAATCTCAGGAAAAAATTAGAATCCATTTTTGAGAATCATGCCAAAATTTTAAATGTACTAGGCTTTGGTTATGAGCTATTATTTCATCAAAAAGACCGTTTATCAATGATAAGAATCTGCTATTATTTTAGTAGATTCTTTTATTAAATCCACATTATTAATCTAATTGGAATCGAGAAAAGATCTTCCACACTAGCTCATTTCGATTTGAGACATTTACTTTTTGAAAAATAACCTTTAAGTGATCCTGTACAGTATAATGTGAAATACCAAGATTATAAGCAATCTCTTTTGTTGGAATTCCTTTAATAATTTCAAATACCACTTCCTTTTCCCTCGGCGTAAGGTTGTAAGCCATTATTAAAAAGTTTAGCATTTCTCTCGATGATGCCTCATTTATTAATAAAGCAATTTGCTGTTCTTGAAGGCTTGTCAGCATGAGTGATGCACGAATAGCAATATAACCTGTATCCTTAATAGGCACTATTAAAGAAGTATTGGTATTGTAATTGTCAGCAAGTAGGTTTGCACATATTGCTTGAATAGGCTTAGGTACTTGCCATTCCGTTAAGCTTTCATATTTTCTTAAAATTGATAGCAATTCGTAAGCCTTTGTATTACTAGATAGTACTCTTAGCTCTTTATCAATAATTACAATGCCTTGTTCTCCCTCTACAGTTGGAAGCCGCTCCTCAATAATATAATGATGGAACTCCTTTAACCTTTCCCCCATAATTGGCATCACTATTTCTATCAGTGCTAGATCTTCATCTTGAAAAAAGGGCAGCTCACTTTCCGCTCTTTTGAACAATGTTAAAAAACCATAGCATTGTCCTTGATAAATTAATGCAGCTCGTATTTCATCACTAAATCCATTAGGCTTTAACACTTCTCTATAGCGGAAGCTTTGACTTGTCGAATCGCTTAGCCTACCCATGTGTTGACCACTACGTACTAAGAATTCATATTTATTTATATCCTCAATAGTATATTCCAACTCCATAATCTCCTGATGAATAGCCTCTATTGAATGTTCAGTAACTGCACCTACCGAAAAAAGTGTATGTGCATCCGTTAAAGTACAGCAATAAGCATCAAAATTTATTTGTGTTCGTAGAGCTTCTATCATTAATTGGCGGTATTCAAATGAATTTTCGCTGTGCTTTAAGCATTGTTCAGATTTTCTTCGCCAATATTGTGTATCCTTCATAAAAACTTACCTCCCCCCAGAAATATGGGATAGTTCTTTTTTTCTGAGACTTTATAATTGAGAATAATTCTTAATTGAATTCAAGGCAACAATTAGCGCACCAAAATCACCAGCCATTTTTCCGAACATCTTGCTGTCACATCAACTAAAGGCTTATTACATGGGAAACGGAAGTACGAATACTTATTTTAAGGAACAGCCCAAGCCAAATCTTAGGTGACTTCACAAGACAGTCAGCAATCTATCATAAGAATGATTGCTTAAAGATGAAGCAGTTACACTATTCATCTACTACCCACAAAAATTTAGGAGGTATTTAAATGACCAAATCATTACACAATTGGGATGACTCTTCTGTTTTTGCATACCAACAATCCATTCGTCAGAAGATTATTGGCTACGATCTTATTTATGACATGATGGTAAATATACTTCATAGCTTTCCTACAAAACATAAAATTTTAGTAGTAGGCGCAGGTGGCGGACAAGAGCTACTAACATTAGGTGAATCATTACCTTCTGCTCATTTCACCGCAGTTGATACATCCCATGTAATGCTAGAGCTAGCAGCTAAACAAATTAATATTCTACCATATGTACTTAATATTGAATGGGTTGAAAAAGATTTACTAACATTAAATGTAAAAGACTTATTTGATGTAGCTACCTGTCATTTAGTTTTACATTTTATGAAAGATGTTGATCAAAAGAAAGCCATGCTTCAAAAAATAGCAGAAAGCTTGAAGGTAAATGGTGTGTTATTTATATCATCTATAAATGCTGATTTAAATTCCTCAGCACTCAAGCATCAGCTCCTCTATTGGCGAAGCTCTATGCTCCATAACGGAATTTCTGAAAATCATTGGCAACGTTTTGAACAATCCTTTAGCATTACAACACATCCGATTAGATTCGAATCACTTATTGTTTTGTTGCAGGAGGTCGGCTTTACAACAATCATTCCCTATTTTAAAACACATATGATTGACGCATTAGTAGCTATTAAGGGAGAAGATTTTATATGAATAAAAAGAATATCTTAATTGTTGGAGGCTATGGTGAAGTCGGTGGAAAAATAGCAAAACTTCTGCTACGAAGCTACCCGAATAGAATAGTGATCGCTGGTAGAAATATAGAAAAGGCTAAGCTATTTTGCGCTCGCTGCAATCATCTTGCAACCCCAATACAGATGGATGTGTCAAAGACTGTAAACCCACAGCAATTAGAAGGTGTAGCGCTTGTGATTATGTGTTTAGAGCAACAAGATACTGCATTTACTCAGCTCTGCTTGAGGGAGGGCATTATGTATATTGATATTACTGCCAGCTATGCCTTTCTAAAAAAATTAGAGGATCTTCATCCAATTGCTGAACAACATCATTCTACAATCGTTTACAGTGTTGGTATGGCACCAGGATTAACTAATTTAATGGCGATGCATGCTGCACAGCAATTAACTACTATCGATCAGCTTCATATCTCAATTTTACTTGGAGCTGGTGATACTCATGGCACTGCGGCAGTTTTATGGATTTTGGACCAGCTGAATCAGCCCTACCACCTTAATTATCAGCATAAAAGGCAGACCATCACTAACTTTACAAATAGGAGAGTTGTTCAATTTAAGGGTGTTGGAAAGCGTAGTCTCTATCAATTTAATTTTTCTGATCAACATACATTAACCAAGCATTTCTCAACTAGTCAAATCGTTACGAGAATGGGCTTTGATGTAGAGTCGCTCAATCGATTCGTCTCGTTTTTACAAAAAAGTCGTCTATCCTATATGCTAAAATTGGACAAGGTACAAAAACTACTTGCATCAGCTATTCAAAAAATAAAAATTGGTTCTGATGTATGTGGCATTAAGGTAGAGGCGATTGGTAGGGATCAGTTTGAGGAGAGAGCTGTAGCAATAACATTTTTGGAGCATGACGAATCAATGGTAACAGCTAAAATTGCAGCAACTATTGCTACTGAATTACTTGAACATCATCACCCAGCAGGAGCCTATCATATTGAGGAATTGTTTACCATCGAAACAATAAAGAAACATTTTACGTTTTCTTCATTAATAGAAGAATTTTCTTAATAAAAAAATGCACGATGATTATTAGAAATTTATCTAACAATCACCGTGCTTTATTGCCTTATCCGCTTGGCATAGCTATTGTTTTTTATGATGCAGTATTAAACTATAGCACTTTCTCTAAGAAATCCTTTGCACGCTGAGTAGATGGCTCTGTAAAAAATTGTTCTGGTGGAGCATCCTCAATTAGCTTCCCGCCATCGAGGAATAGGATGCGATCTGCCACCTCACGAGCGAAGCCCATCTCATGTGTAACGATTAACATCGTCATCCCTGTATCTGCAAGATTTTTCATAACCGCCAAAACCTCTTTAACCATTTCTGGATCAAGTGCAGAGGTAGGCTCATCAAATAAAATTACCCTTGGATCCATTGCAAGGGCACGAGCAATGGCAACACGTTGCTTTTGCCCACCAGACAAACGGTTAGGATACTCATGGCGCTTCTCAAATAGCCCCACTTTTGTTAGTAACTCCTCTGCATTTTTTATAGCAGCCGACTTGTCCATTCCCTTCACATTTATGGGTGCATATGTTAAATTTTCTAGTACTGTTTTATGAGGAAAAAGATGAAAATGCTGAAAAACCATGCCGACTTCTTCACGTATTTTCATAATATTTGTCCCTTTATCTGTTAGAACATCACCAGCAATAGTAATTTTTCCACTCGTTGGCTCTTCTAATAGATTTAAGCAGCGAAGAAATGTTGATTTACCCGAGCCGGATGGACCGATAATGGCAATAACCTCTTTTTCTTTAATTTCAGTTGAGATTCCTTTAAGTACCTCATTTTGTCCATATGACTTATGAAGATCTTCAATTCTAATCACTTTTTCTCATTCCTTTCTCGATTCGTTTACCAAGGAACGTTAAAACAAGCGTCATGATGTAATAAATTACACCGGCGAAGAGTAATGGCTCAAGGTAGCGATATGTCGAACCCCCAACAATATAAGCACGACGCATAATATCTAAGGCACTAATAACTGTTACTACTGCTGTTTCTTTATTTAATGTAATAAATTCATTGACTAAAGATGGTAAAATATTTTTTACTGCTTGTGGGATAATAATATCCTTCATCATTTTTGTATAGGGAATTCCAAGTGCTTGTGCCGCTTCCATCTGGCCTTTATCAACTGCATTAATACCAGCGCGAATTATTTCTGAAATATAAGCACCAGAGTTTAAGCCGAAAGCCATAATCGCTGTTGGAATTGGTTCGATTTGAATATCAAATAGCTGTGGTACTGCATAGTAAATAATTAATAATTGTAGGACAAGTGGTGTACCTCGGAAAATGGATGTATAAAAATCTGCAAACCAACGTAAAATACGCACTTTACCAATTTTACATAATGCGAGTAGCACCCCTACGATAAAACCGATAATCGAGGCACCAATTGCAATTTGAAGTGTAACACCTATTCCTTTTAATATATAAGGAATAGAGGGAACGATAGCTGAAAAATCTAAATTCACAGCATCTCCCTCCTTTCTTGATTTCTGTTAAGAATATGAAAAGCACAAGCGATAGCCCAAAATAGAGCTATCGCAGTCCATTTATTTATTCAACTTTTTCTAACCATTTTTCTTCTAGCTCTTGAATTTTACCTTCATCAGCTAATTCTTTTAATGCTTTGTTAATTTTATCTTTTAGGTCGCTTCCTTTTGGAACAGCGATTGCTTTGAAATCTTCTGGTTGCTCTTCAACAGGGAAAGCAGCTAATTTATCATTAGTTTTGAGATAACCTTTGGCAACGCCGCCTTCTAAAACTCCGGCATCCAAACGTTTAGACATCATATCCTGGATGATTTCAGGAATTCGAGTACGTCCTTCAACAGTTGCATCTACTTTTTTTGCAATATTATTCCCTAAATTTTCTTGTATAGAAGCTGTTTGCACACCAATTTTCTTGCCAGCTAAATCAGCCTCTTTTTTAATACCGCTTTCCTTTTTCACGATAATTACTTGTTCTGTCTCATTGTATTTATCCGTGAAATCAACGACTTGTTCACGTTCTGGGTTTGGCGTCATACCAGAAATAACTACATCAATTTTACCTGCTTGTAATGCTGGTACTAGGCTGTTAAAATCCATATCCTGCACTTGCATGTCTACACCAATTTTTTCACCAACTAATTTGATCAAATCTATATCAAACCCGATAATATCTTCACCTTTTGCAGCATCCACATACTCAAATGGTGCATAGTCAGCAGAAGTACCTACTTTTAATACTTGCTTTTGCTCTGTAGCCCCATCTGCATTTGAATTTGCACTATTGTCTTTATTTTCTTTTGCGCCACATGCAGCTAGTACACCAATTACTAGAACAAGCATAAGCAAGAAAAATTTATTCTTCATCATCCAAGATCTCCTTTTAAGTATATTTTATTGTGTATGAGAAATGTATTTCTCGAAAATAGTCGAATGGATAATTATTCATTCAAAAGAATAAAAAATCTATCTGCTAATTAAGATATACTCTTTTGAAATAATAATCAAGCTAAAGTGAATAATTTTTAGCCAAATATTATAAACATAATTTTCTGATAAGTCAATTTATTTTTAATATTTATTCCGATGTACCTTTACTATTTTCCGTTTCATCAGCTTTTATCCTACAATTGTTTAATTCCCAAAAAATCTCATTCATAATCGTAATAACACTATCCATTCATTTTGCGTTTCTATCCACCATTTCGGAGGTTTAATCCACTAATTCAGCATGACTATCAAGCACTTTAAAGCCTCCATCCACCAATACAAAAAAGACTGCTTGCTTTGGCAAACAGTCTTCCCTCTATTTTTCTTCTGGAAATAGCTTAGGCTTCAGCTCATCCTCACCAGAGCCTTGTGCTAATGGAACCCGGGAGCGATAGGCTGCTCGGCAGATTAAGTGCCCTGCTACAGGTGCGGTTACAAAGACGAAGAGGATACCTAATATTAGCCGTACACTTACAAAGCCATCATGCACCCAAAAATAAATGAATGCACCTAATAAACATGTTAATACCGATAACGTAGAACTTTTCGTTGCAGCATGGGAGCGTGTGTATACATCAGGTAAACGAATCATCCCATATGCACTAATAACACTAACAATGGAGCCAATCAAAATGAGGATGACAGCCGCCCATTCAATCATTTGATTTACGTTCAACAATCACACCTCTTTCGATATATTTTGTAAAAGCGATTGTACCGATAAATGCTAATATCCCTAATATCAAAATTGCTTCTAAATATGCCTTTGTCTTCAATACGATCGATACGATGGCGATTGCTGACAATAAATTTACACCAATAGTATCAAGAGCAATGGCACGGTCTGGCATAGACGGTCCCCGAATAACACGATACAGTGACAGCGCAATGGAAACACTAAATAAAGCTAAGGCTAAGAGTAAAATATTTTCAATCATTAACGTGTCACCTCCATTATTGCTTGTTCGAATTTTCCTATAGAACGAATAACAGCATCCTTCGATTGCTCAATGTCCATTGCATGAATATAGAACACATCGCCCTCCTCAGAAACCTCCATCACTACTGATCCCGGAGTAAGTGTGAGCAGTAATGCAAGTGCTGTTACTTCCCAATCTCCCTTTAGTACTGTTTTATACGTAAATATGCCAGGAGTAATTTGAAGTCTTGGCGTAGTTATTTGTCTTAATACGCTGTAGCTTGATAATAGTAGCTCCCAATTGAAGAGCCATAGTAATTTAATAATGGAAAACACACGTCTTAAATAAAATTGTGTGCCATAAAAACGATGCAACGCATACAAAATCCCAATACCTACAATAAAGCCAATTAAGAATGTAGAAAATTGTGGAACCACCTCATCCTGTAACAATAACCAAAGGGTTGCGATAAATAAATTTAGAATAAATTGCATTGCCATTATTTACTCACCTCACCCTGCCATACTTCTCCATCTAACACAGCATCAATATAAATCGATGGCGTATAAAGTGTTTCTGCTGCATCTGTTACAAATGGCGCCATCCACTCAGCGCCAATCCCTAAACCAATTGTGCAAACGGCCAATAATGCTAATGGCAAGACAATGCGTTTCGGTAATGGTTTCTCATCTTCTAGACTAATAATTGTTTCTCCAAAGAATGAGGAAAGAAAGATTCGTAGAAGGGAATACAAGACAATTAAACTTGATAAAAATCCTAGACCTAATAGGATAAAATTCCCACCCTCAATTGCACCTTGTCCAATTAACACCTTCCCTAAAAAACCACTTAATGGAGGTATACCAGCAAGTGAACACATTACAATAAAGAATAACCAGCCGAAAAGTGGATAATTCCGAATTAGCCCACTCATATTATCAATTAACGTTTCACCCGTAACATAAATCATCATACCTACTGCCAAAAATAACATAGCTTTCGCTACCATATCATGCATTAAATAATAAGTTACTCCCTGTAGCGCTGACTCTGTACCAATCGCAAGACCAGCAACTATAAATCCAACACCAATAAGGACATTATAAGAGGCAATAGTTCGTACATCTCGCCCTGCCAATGCGCCCATACAACCAGCAATTATCGTAAATCCTGCCATAATCCCGAGTGCAACATGTGTAACCTCTGGATTGTTTGGAAATAGCAAGGTAAAGGTACGGACAAGCGCATAAATGCCAACTTTTGTTAGTAATGCAGCAAAAAGTGCAGCAATCGCTGTAGGTGGAACACTATATGAGCCTGGTAACCAGAAGAACAATAATAAACCAGCCTTCAAACTAAAGACTATTAAAAAAATAAGAGCAACCGTTGTAATAACTGGATCTGCCCCAGCCTCCATTACACGGACAGAAATATGTGCCATATTTAATGTTCCAACAGTTCCATATAAAAAGGCTAATGCTACTAGGAAAATCCAAGAGGCAACAATATTGATAAGGACATATTTTAATGCCTCCCGAAGCTGAATCTTATCGCCACCTAAACTTATGAGCGCATATGAGGCCAGTAACATTACCTCAAAGCACACAAACAGATTAAATATATCCCCTGTTAAGAATGAACCATTGACTCCTGCTACCATGAGTAATACGAATGGATAGAAATACATTTTTTCATAGCTACTGCCAATCGTAAACAAGGCATATAGGACACATATTACAGCGACAATATTCGCTATTAAAACAAGTAAAACGGAAAATGAATCCGCAACAAATAGAATACCAAAGGGTGGCCCCCAGCCACTAAAATCGATTCGTAACACACCCTGCTCCTGAATGCCTAATAATAATACGATACTAATTAAAACCACAAAGCTTAATGTTAATACACTAATAATGCGCTGCAGGGTAATATGTTCACGTAAAAAAACTAGTAAAATTGCCGTAATAACGGGTACGATTAATGGTAAAACTATCATATTACTCATCTGGCGTACCTCTCATTTCGTCAAAATTCCCTGAACCATTTGTTTTATAGGCACGATAGCCAAGAACAAGCACAAATGCTGTCACTGCAAAGCTAATAACAATTGCAGTTAAAATTAATGCTTGAGGCAATGCATCGGTATAGGGACCTTCTGATTCTCCTAAAAGTGGGACATCCCCTTTTTTCAGCCCGCCCATTGTTAAAATTAGGAGATGGGCTGCATGTGATAAAACTGCAGTTCCTAAAATTACGCGTAATAACTGTTTCGAGAGGATTAAGTACGTCGCAACTGCTACTAATACACCAACTAATACAAGTATTAAAGATTCCATTGGCTACTCATCCTCACTTATACTTAAAATAATTGTCACTACAACACCTACGACGGTTAACGCTACACCAGCCTCAAAAATGGTGACAGTCGAAAAGCCCATTTCCCCAAATATCGGAACATCAATATAGGTGTGTGCCTGTGTTAAAAATGGGACATCAAAAAATAGTGATCCGATAGCTGTTCCCGTAGCAAGCAATACTCCTAACGCTGCCATTTTTTTAAAATCAAATGGCATTCCTTTATGCACGGTTTCTATATCATAGGCTAAATACAACAGAACAATACCCGAGGCAAGTACAAGACCACCTATAAAGCCTCCACCTGGAGCGTGATGCCCTGCAAAGAACAAATAAACGCCTAAGGTTAAAATAATGAATACGACTGCTTTAGTTACAGTACGTAAAATAACGTCATTAATTTTCATGGTCAGTCTTCTCCTTTCGTGGCTTGAGCTTCGTAAGTGTATACACGCCTAAGCCAGCAATTAGAAGAACGACAACCTCTAGCATCGTATCAAATGCACGAAAATCCCCCAGTATCGTATTTACAATATTAGAGCCTCCTGCAAGCTCATAGGCATCATTGAAGTAAGTAGAAACAGGCTCAAAGCGATCAAAATGAACTACAGCTAAGCCTATCAAAGTAACGGTAGCACCAACTAAAATAGATATAGTGGCATTTGACCATTGGATCCTTTTATGGGCTGATTCTGGCATTAAATCAGGTAAATATTTAAAACATAGAAGAAATAAAGCAGTCGTTACAGATTCAACAACTAATTGCGTCAAGGCTAAATCAGGAGCACGGAAAATAACAAAGAAAAAGGCAATTGAATAACCAAGTACACCATTTAACAACATGGCCGTCACACGACCCTTTGCAAAAATCATCCATATTGCTGCGAACACCATTACAAACACTAGAATTAGCTCATAGGATTCAAAAGTGGAATCCTTAGCAAAATCAAATACAATTGCATCTGACCAAATAAAGTAGCCGGCAATAAGCGCAACAAAAAATACATATATATAGATAAAATAATGAGTTAAATTCCCTGTCATATAGCGATTAGTTAGCTTTGCTGAACCATTTTCACTCATTTCGATAAGACGATTGTAATACGTATTAAAAGTATACTTTTGTGAGAATATTCGATATAAAGGCTTCCAGCTTTTTAACGTTTTAAATAAAATAGCCCCAATAATGATAACTCCTAGTGTCATTAACAACTCTGCATTAATGCCATGCCATGCATGAATATGCGGTGTAAGCTCACTTGTCGATGGGAAAGTTGGATATATACTTGCCATTGCAGGCTCTAAAATATAATGTCCTAGCACATTCGGAAAGAAAAAGATTCCCACTACAAGGATGCTTAGGATAATTGGCGAAATTAGCATACCAATTGGCGCTTCATGTGGTTTTTTATCTATTTTATCCGGCTGTAATTTTCCAAAGAATGTACGGCTTATTAAAATTAAGCTGTAGACAAATGTAAAAATGCTCGCCACCCATGCGATAATCGGAAATAAAAGCCCAACCTCAGTAATTGAAAAGGCTTCTACATTACGAATAGCTAGCATTGCAGCAAAGAACATTTCTTTACTTAAAAAACCATTAAACGGTGGTAATCCAGCCATCGAAAAACCACCAATTACGGCAATTGTAAACGTTACAGGCATCAATGCCATTAAGCCACCAAGACGTCGTATATCACGGGTACCTACTTCATGATCGACAATACCGACCATCATAAATAACGCACCTTTAAAAGTGGAGTGATTCACAAGATGAAATAATGCTGCAAAACTTGCCTGCGTATAAAGAATAGTATTTTCAGCATAGCCATAATAATGACCAACCGACCCTAGTCCAAATAAACTCATAATCAAGCCAAGCTGACTTATTGTTGAAAATGCTAATAATGCTTTTAAATCTGTTTGGCGTACCGCATTAAATGAACCCCAGAATAATGTTGCAAGACCAATCACACTAACAAGCCAGAACCAAATGGCCTCGCCGCCAAATACAGGGGAAAAACGTGCAACTAAATAGATTCCTGCCTTTACCATAGTCGCGGAGTGTAAGTAAGCACTGACTGGAGTGGGTGCCTCCATTGCATCAGGTAGCCAAATATGGAATGGGAATTGTGCTGACTTTGTAAAAGCACCAATTAATATAAGGATTAATGCTGGCGTAAATAGTGTATGATCACGTATTACCTCTACATTAGCTATAATCTCACGAATACTAAATGACCCTGATGCTACAAAAAGCATTAAAAAACCAGCAAGCATAGATAGTCCACCAAAAACTGTAATCGTCATGGCTTTTCTCGCACCAGCTCGAGATGCCTTTCGATGATGCCAAAATGCTATTAATAAAAATGAGGACACGCTCGTTAATTCCCAAAACGTGTATAATACCATTAAATTATCTGAAAAAACGACGCCAAGCATAGCGCCCATGAATAGTAATAGATAGCAGTAAAAATGATGAAGAGATTCTTTCGTTGATAAATAAAAAATAGAATATAAAATAACCAAACTACCTACACCAGTAATCAGTAAGCCAAATATCATACTGAGACCGTCTAGGTATGTTGTGAAATTTATATTAAAAGAGGGAATCCACTCATATGTATGAATAAACGTTTTACCCTCGGCAATTTGAGGAATATAGCGAGCGAGTAAAAGAAACAAGATGAATGGAACGGCTAACACAAACCAGCCAAGATGTGAAACACGCCTTAGTCGCCTATAAAGAAGTGGAATAAGCGCAGCGCAGACAAATGGAAAAAGTATCGCAATAAGAACTGTAACCAAATGAAAACCTCCTACTTTCGATTTCGCCCTACAGACAGTTGTTTGATTTTAATGATGCCAATAAAGTATTCCCAAATTTAATGAAGATAGTATGCTTTATTTCATAGCAAAAAAAAATTAACTACGTTGTTGAGGACACTTTATTTATTTCAGCTAGTACTCATTACCTACCAAAAAAACGCCAATATGAATATAGTAAAGCTAAACGAATATATCAGAAATTCCTTCGAATAATCCTTAAGGGGTTTTAGAAGATATCATGTATGATGAATTAAAAGTGAGATAAAAGGATTTTTATTGCAACTTAATTTATGAGTCAGTAAGCTTTTTATGATAGTGCTGTAAGAAAAAACTAGAGGGACTTAGAGCTGGTAACTAAAGTATTTTAAAATTGAAAGCTTATTAAAATTAAACGCAATCTTACTAAGGAATACCGAGAGACTTGACTATCTATTTAACTCACTGCATAATAGTGTGGCATATAGAGACAATTCGTTTAAATGCGCAAAATGCATAAATAAAATATGTGTGAGTTATAGAAATAAACCTAATTTCTCAAGGATTTCTCGATATATTGTCATTAACTTTTATACATTTTTAAGTATACAATATAAATGAGCATAATGCACTGTAACAGCATCGATTTTAGCTGTTTTAGGATAATTTTTTCAAAATTGACAGTGAAAATAACAAAATAACAACAAGATAAGAGGTGTAATTTTTTATGAAGCATGTGAAAGGGCGTTTAGACGAAAGTATTTTAGTTTGTGTTTATTACGGTCTTAATGGGGAACGCTTAATACGCCGTGGACATAAAATGGCTACAATGTTAGATTGCCCGCTCTATATTCTTTCGGTAGACTCACAGCCCCTTGATGCATTTGATGCAGAAAAATCTAGCTACATTGAGCAATGGAAAAAGCTATCGGATGAGCTAGATGTTGAAAAATTCATTTTATTAGATGATGAAAAACGCCCTATACAAAAAGTTATCGCAGAAGTAGCAAAGAATTTTGGAATTTCACAAATAATTGTAGGTCAAAGTGCGCAGAGTCGTTGGGAAGAGATCACAAAAGGCTCATTCTTAAACGTATTGTTAAAAGAGGTTCCCTTTGTCGATTTCCATATTGTTGCTGTTCAGCGTCCAACAGATGATGATGCGAATGACATATATGAGAAGGGTGTACGCGCATATTTAATTAAAGAGCACGAAAGCTTTAAAGTAGGATTTACATGTCCGAAATATGTATCGATTGAGGGCATTTTCTTTAAAGAAATTGGCACCGACTTTGACAATGGCATTTTTAAATTTACCTATAACGATAAAATGCATGAAGTTCATATATCAGAGGGCTACGTTATAGATAAAGAAAATCTACCAGCAGAGTTTTTATCACCATTACGTCAATAAAAAACGCGTTCTCAAATTTTAAATGTCCTTCGCAGGTTCATTCAAATTTTGAGACGCGTTTAATTTTTTATACTGCTGATGAAGGTTTATCCTTTGGTAAGAAAAAGGCTACTAATAACAATAAAGGCAATAGGGAAACGACCATCATCGTAAAATCTATTCCCTTATGATCCATTAAAACACCAATGACCATCGCTCCAATTGCTCCCATACCAAAAGCAAAGCCCGTAGTTAAACCAGCCATTGTACCAATTTTTGATGGGACTAGCTCTTGGGCGTATACAACTGTCACCGAAAAGCTAATCATAATGAGTGTACCAATAATCACTAGGAATATCATAGCTGCCCATAATGGAACATATGGAAGTGCCAGACAAAACGGCATCGGTACAACAACAGATAACAGTATAACATTCTTTCTACCAATTCGATCAGATAATGAACCACCGAAAAATGTTCCTACAACACCAAATGCCATAAAGCTGAAAATAAGAATTTGTCCGAGTCGAAGGCTGACATCATAATGATCCATCAAATAAAATACATAAAAACTTGTAATATTGGTTGTATAAAATGATCGTGCAAAAATAATAGTAAATAATAAAGTCAGTGCAATACCCACTTGATTTTTTGTTAATGGTGGTAAGGTGGATACTAATACACGCTTTTTCTTTGCTAAACGTTCCTGCTCTAACCTCTTTTTATACCATGTAGCAATTTTACTTAATACAACAATACCAATAGCTGCTACTACTAATACCATTGCGGCACCACGTTGACCAAAAACACTAAAAATATAGGCACTAATCAATGGTGCAAGCGCTTGACCTGAGTTACCACCCACTTGATAAATCGATTGTGCTAGCCCTCTTTTAGAGCCTGCTGCCATAAATGAAACACGAGAGCCTTCTGGATGAAATATAGCAGAGCCAAAGCCTAAAAATAATACCGCTATAATAATTACCCAATATTGGGTTGTAAACGCGATGATTGCAATACCTATGAATGAACTTATCATACCGATTGGCAAAGCATAGGGCATGGGCTTTTTATCACTAACAAAACCCACCACTGGCTGTAATGCAGAGGCGAACATATTTAAAACAAATGAAATAAGTCCAATTTGTGTAAAGGTTAAACCTAAATCACTCTTGAATATCGGGAACATCGCTGGTATTACCGCCTGCATCGTGTCATTAATAAGGTGGGCAACAGCTATTGCAATCATAATTGGATAGATTGGATTATTTATTTTTTCTACTGAATTGTTCATGCTGCACACCCACTTTCTAAATTTTCTCAAATTACGATAATAAATGATTATCGCATATTCTTGCTCTTTTTGCACAAGCTAATTTCCGACAGCAGTGTTAGGAGTTGATGAATATGGACGGTTTTTTTCAAGTTAATTTTTGGGAAATGATTCTAAGAGCTACACTTTCCTTTTTTGCATTACTCATTTTAGCTCGTATTCTTGGGAAGAAGCAGCTTGGACAGCTCACATTCTTCCATTATACAACAGGTATTACATTTGGTTCCATCGCCTCTGAAATAGCAGCACAAGCAGAGACGCCCTTTACAGATGGTCTTATCGCATTAATTTGGTGGAGTGTGTTAACCTATTTAATGACGATTATTACTATTAAGTCTAAAAAGGCTCGAGTATTGATCGATGACAAACCAACCATTGTTATTCAAAACGGTCTTATTTTAGAATCTGCCTTAAAGAAAAATCGATTGCATATGGATGAGCTAACAATGATGCTTCGAGAACAGGCTGTTTTCTCTGTTCAAGATGTTCAATATGCGTTGCTTGAAACTACTGGTAAATTGAGTGTGCTTCCAAAGCCCGCCGAACAACCAGCAACTAAGCAGGATGTGAAGGCCGATGTTACTCCGCCAAGCTATATTCCAACCGAAGTGGTTTCAGATGGACAGCTTATTTATGAAAACCTAGTTGAACTTGAATTAACAGAAGACTGGCTATTGAAAAAGCTGAAAAAGCAGAATGTCCAATCCGTTGAAGATGTCTATTTTGCTCAAGTTCAAGCAAATGGATCGTTATATATCAGTCTTAAGGATAAAGCAAGACGATCAAGCCCTTAACAGCTTGTATTGTCTTGCTAATCAATTTTCACAATATCTAATGGTGTAATAATGCCAATTAGTTTTTGCTGCGGCTTCCCATGCTCAGTTATTAACAATGCCTCAAATCGTCGACCACGTTCCACACCTTGCTTAAAAATATCTTCAGCCTCATAAATCGTTATGTATCTACTCACAAATTTGTAATTCACTCGGTTTTTTTCATGCATTAAAATATCATGTAGGGTTGGAATCTGCTTTGGAATTTGATTGCCTCCCATCATCGTAGCTAGCCAATTAGTAATGCCAACTGTCGTCACTAATCCTTTAAATTGATCTTTATGGTATACAGGAAACTGTGTGAATTTACGTTGACGAATAACCTTCAACACATGCCTTAAGGAATCTCTTTCCTGAAAAACAAGCACTTTTTTGCGAAACATTTGTCCAACCAATGTAGGCTTAGCAATAGTTGAATCAATATGCTCAATTCTTTTAACCACATCAAGATGTGGCTCAGCTATCACAAATTCCATCGATGTTCGATGATGTACAATGGCATTTCTCAGGTCTGCATAGGACCTCAAATCATCTTCGTATTTCCGCACTAGTACATCCTTCTTCTTTGCTTGATCAATCAGTCGGTAAAAGGGCATGAAATCTTTGGCACCCACAATATCTCTTAACCTATGATCTATCCGATTAAATGCTGTAAGAAAACGATCGGAATTTTGTATTGTCAATTTACTAACCTTCCTTCACATGTTAGTTTTCATATTTTCCGAGTTATTTGACAAATTTCGAGTTATAGCTACATTATATGCCTAAATGACTAAGATTCCAAGAAAAGGTACAGATGAAGCGAAGAAAGAAGATAGAATTAACAATAAATGAATAGTTCCTGTTGTTGTTTGTATAAAAGAACAAAACCCTTAGCTACGTTTTGAGATAGCTAAGGGTTAAGATTATTTTGTATAAGACAATACTGCGTTTTTCTTAAAATGCTGAAGTGCTTGTGTTGCTTCCTTCTTGTTTGTATATTCAAAAATACGAACATCTTTTTGCTCAAATACTGTAATAACCCACATAGTAAAATCCTCCATCAATTTGTTTTTGTATTATAACAATTAAGCTATTGGTAATATTTTTATCCATCTGTTTTATAACAACTTCTAACTTGATTCCTATTCTACTCCGATTTTTTCAAAAGAAAAGCATTATGTGAGGTTTTTCACAAACTGTTCACATTCAAAACGCTTTCATTGAACAGTTTGTGAATTTACATTATTTGAAGGGATAAAATGATCGACTCACCTGAAATTTATTCATCTTTGCCTAGTTTAAGTTTGCTGCAAAAGGATTCAATTATGTCACGTTCATCTTTTGGCAGTGCATTATATTCTGTCCAATGGTCTGCTGAAAGTTCCTCTAGTTCTTCAAAGCTGACCTCTCTTGTCAAAACAGTTCCATTAACCTTGGTGGCTAATTGCTCCGCTGTATCACTATTCGTAAAAGCAAATGCCTGCTCTTCATCTGTAGTAAGCATAGAATCTTCATCTGACCCGTGATAATAGCTGTTCCCCAGCTGTACTATATAATAGATAATGGATGCCATCTCACACCTCCCTATTCATTCAAGCTGTGCATCAATATGTATTTTTAAATCCATTAAAAAACTATATACTATACAACAAAAAAGGACTAGCACTTTATTTTGCTAGCCATTTCACCATTTTTTAAATTGCTCTAAATCTTTGTCATTGCAGCATTCTTCTTCATGGTCCATATTCCTAAAACGATACAAGCTATAAGTAGTACAACCGTAATTAGTATACTCCACCAATAATCCGACATTTCCATCGTACCACGGATAAGCTGTACACCATATGCCGGCATTTTCCACGGTGATATGGTCCAAAATGAGCCCACCAATGCATCTATAATCTGTCCAACAAAAATGACAATGAACGTAAATGCTGTAGCAATAGTTGTTTTAAATGCTGCACTCATTAGAAGTGTGACCGCTAGTACAAATACCAGCCAAACATAATAAGTACAAAAGCTTGCTAGAAGTGTTGCTACATCAAATGAACCATATAAAATTACTGTGTAATAAACACTACCTGTAAAGCCTGCTATAATACTTACCAAACCTATAACACTTAAAACCGTAAGCTTACTTAGAAAATATGCAGCAAATGAAATTGGACGAACATATAAGAGTGTCGCCATTCCATTTGCGCGCTCCTTACTAATTGATCCAACGAAAGTAGCCATTATTACTAATAACCCTATTGTTTGAAACTGTCCAATAGAAGCCTGTAATAAATCAACGGGCATTAACTCTGGTAACAACATTTCAAATCCTTCTGGTACATTTCCAACAGCATTTAAAATATCTATCATATAATAGTTCGTCAGTGGATCACTCATACCTAGTAATGCGAATACAAGAGGTATCCATAAGAACTTCCTGCTTCGCCAAGCTTCTCTAAATTCCTTATGCAGTAGTACGTTAAATCCTCTCATATTCTTTTCGCCACCTTCATAAAAATTTCTTCAAGTGAAGCCGTTTGTCTTTCAACTTTTCGAATTTTATAAGGTGTATCACTTAAATATTTCAGTAGCTGCTGCATACTTGGCCCCTCATCAATAATTGCTATATAAACAAAACAGCCCTTGACTTTGCCTTTTGGCTCATATTGATCAGTAAAATGTTTTGCCTCTTCTTCGGAGCTAAATTCTACGACATAATGGAGCTCATCAAAGCGCTGGCGTACCTCTCGCAATGTTCCTTGCTCTACTAATTTGCCATCACGTAAAAATAATAGCTGATCTGTCATTTCCTCTGCATCATTTAAAATATGTGTGGAATATAAAATAGTCGTTTCTTGCTGTAAGCCCTTTAATAAATCAAGAACTTCCCTTCGTCCTACTGGATCTAAAGCAGAAACAGGCTCATCTAATAACAGTAATTTAGGCTTATGCACAATTGCCTGGGAAATGCCAAGACGTTGCTTCATACCACCTGAAAATGTGGCAATTTTCTTATTTAAATCATTACCCAATCCAACAAATTCAAGCGTTTTTTGTGCATCTTTTTTAGCGCTCTTAGCAGGGACTCCATTTAATTTAGCAGCCATTTCTGTAAACTCTATCGCACTTAACCAAGGATGAAATTGTGGATATTGTGGTAAAAAACCAATGTTGTCTCTTACCTCACCATTCTGCATCTTTACACTTCCGGAAGTTGGCTTTAAAAGGCCGGTTAACATCGATAAAGTTGTTGTTTTCCCTGCACCATTCGGTCCAATCAAAGCTGTTGATGTATTTTCTTCTAGTGTGAAATCAATATCATCCACTACAACTTTTTCTGCAAATTGCTTAGTCAGACCTGTTACTTTAAGCAATATTGTCATGTTTGTTTTCTCCCAACAATAAAGTATGCAATGGGTCCAAGTAGATTAACAAAAACAATTATTAAAACCCATAAAATCTTAGGACCATTCGTAGCGTGAATTTTTCGTAAGTCAAATAGAGCTACAATCATTAAAATTAATTGTACGATGATTAGTGGTGCTATGATTGCCCATGGAATACTCCCTAACTGCTCTATCATACTGATCACCTCAATTTATTGTTATACCACTACTATAACAAATTTTGTTCTAATATGTATAGAACAAAATTAAGGAAACTCCATTATAAGGAAATACAAATCTATTTAGTTATGTTTTTTGCTAAAAAGGACCATTTTATAGAAAAGAAGTACCAAAATAATTTATGGTACTCCCCTAATTATTATTTATATAGTTTTCGCAAAGCATCCGCCATTTTTGGACGGATTGTTACTTGTGGTCGTGCCTCCTTTACAGCCGCTTCAGCCACCTCTAGAGAGCTAGCAAATCCAAGCTCCATCAATACAGCTGTGGCTGCAACACCTGCTCGTCCACCGCCACTTCCGCAATGAAAGTATACCTTCTGGCCATTCTCATAGGCAGAAATGATTTCATCGGCTACCTTTTTTATAGATGGTGCTACCTCTAAATCATCATCAGCTATCGGTAAATGCTTGTACAGATATGCAGACTCATTCTGTTCTTCTGGGGTAAGGCCATTTACCCGAACATCTATTACAATATCAACGGACTCATGCTCAAAAGCCGCTTCAGCATCCTTTGCCCCACCGAAAAATAATCGATCCTTCACTAACACATCATAGTTCTTCTCCATTTATACACGCTCCACATGATTATTTAAGCAAATGCTTAATATCATCATAATAAGGAAGAGCTGTTAAAGCCCCCGCTTTTGTTGCCGCTAAAGCACCTAGTTTATTGCCAAAGCTTACACAACGAATAAGCTCCTCTTCTGTTGTAGGTAAGCCATTGTAATGAACATCACGTAATACACCAGCCATAAAAGCATCCCCGGCACCTGTAGTATCCACTGGCACTACCTTCTCTGTTGGTACATGAACCGTCTCACCGTTTAATACTGCATATGTGCCGTTTTCACCAACAGTAACTAAAATAATTGGCACTAGATAGCTGTTTAAATGCTCAATTCCCTCTGCCAAATTTGTTGTCTCTGTGAGGAAGAAAAGTTCATCATCTGTGACCTTTAAAATATCTACCTGTTCAAAAAAAGATGTGACTGTTTCACGGCAGATTTCCTCACTGCTCCAGCGTAGAGGTCTTATATTTGCATCCATCGCAATAATGGCCCCTTTTTCCTTAGCCATTTCTACTGCAGCACGTGTTGTTTCAAGTGCTGTAGGATGGAACATTGTACCTGAACAAACAGTTAACGCAGAGGCATGTTTAAAAGCTTCTTCATTCAATTGGGACGCTTCTACTTGTAAATCTGGCGTCTCATCGACATAATCTTTAAAAATTCGCTCACATGCTTCAGTTAAATGCACATAGACACCGCTAACACGTTTTGCAGGGTTAAAAACTGCATAATCCAGGGTCACCCCTTCTTGCGCAAGTCCATCTCTCACAAATTGTGAGCCCTCGTCATCCCCAGTAATGGTAATTAATGCAGATGGCGCACCAATACGGCTAATACCCGCTGCCACATTTACAGTCGCCCCACCCATATATTTAGTAAAAGATGTATTTGTTACATCATCAGCAATATAGTCGATAAAAGCATCTCCATAGACTAATATAAAATCCTTCTCATCCTTTGTCATTGTTGTCCTCCCAAAAGTCTATTCATTATAGATTAACATGAAAATAGTTGTCGCATAAAGTGAAACTTCATGAAGACGCCTTTCCTTAATCCTCCATAGTGGTGGGCTTATGTATTAATTATGCCTCGGCATAATTGCGTCTGGAATCGGCTTTGTGTTTAGGCCCGCGTAACGCAGGTCAGTTAGCCGTTATCGCATGGATGCGATGATTTTAGGCTAACATCCTTTATTAACTTCCTTTCGCTTTCGCACAGATAAATTGCCACAGGACGTTGCGTTCTTAGACTGAGTTCCTCTATTTCAACGGGTGTTTGGACCCTCTGAAAAGTAGCTTAGATTCGAATTCATCTCACCACCTATAGAGATGGGAGATTTCCGCTGAAAGAAGTTAAAGTTTTCTGAAGAATAGGAATGCGAGCATCCTTGACTTAAAACTTGAGTCATCTTCTATCTTTGTTATACTTGCCTATAGAAAGGTAGGGATTTTGACAATGAGTATAACAATTCGACAAGCGCAACCACAGGATGCCCATGCCGTTGTTCCATTAATAATGGATGCTATTGGTGATATTGCCAATCGTTTAACTGGTGAACAGACAGAGGAAGCTGTTAAACGAGAATTATCAAACCTTTTCAAACGTGAAGATAATCGACATTCTTATTTAAATACTTATGTAGCCATTGAGGATGAACACGTATTAGGAATTCTTGTTTATTACAATGGCGAGCAGGCTATTGAGATGGATGCTAACCTTGTAAAATGGCTGAAATCTAAAAATGCACCTTCTATTATCATTGATCAAGAGGCTCACGAGGACGAGTACTATATTGATACAGTATGTGTTACATCTGAGGCTCGTGGTAAAGGAATTGGTACATTGCTGCTTCAATATGCAGAGGAACTAACAAAGCAGCGAGGCTTTAAAAAACTATCGTTAAATGTTGAAACTCAAAAAGAAAATGCACGTCGTTTGTATGAACGTTTAGGCTTCGTCATTACAGAACCATGGTCAATTATTGATGAACCTTTTCATCATATGGTGAAGCAAATTTAGGAAGTGAATCGCAAAAATATGAAAACTAATTTACTATATCCTCTACTGATTGTTATTGCCTCTAGTAGCTATGGAGTACTGTCGACAATTGTCAAAGTAGCTATGCAACATGGCTTTACATCAGGGGAGGCTGTATCAAGTCAATATATTATTGGCTTCTTACTAGTCCTCACTATTTTTTTAATAACACAAAGACAATTACCCAAGCCATCGAAAAGCGGGCTAGCTATTTTGGTTTGCGCAGGACTGCTTACTGGAACTACAGGTATTGTTTATGGAGAATCATTAAGATATCTACCTGCTTCTTTAGCAGTAGTGATGCTCTTTCAATTTACCTGGATTGGTCTACTGTTAGATTGTGCATTACATAAACGGTTACCAAGTCGTCCAGAAGTGATTTCTCTTATTATTTTATTTGCAGGAACCATTTTAGCCGCTGGTGTGTTAAATGTGGATCTAAGTGGCATCCCAATAAAAGGGTGGCTGTTTGGCTTTGCTGCTGCATTTAGCTTTGCTTGTTTTATTCAATTTAACTCACGACCTGTGGAAGGTATTACAACTACTGCCCGTGTGTTAATTGTATCCTTCGTTGCACTTATTTTAATTAGTATCGTCCTGAACCCTGAAATTATATGGAATGGAAAATTATTTGTTCAAGGCTTATGGAAGTATGGATTAGCTTTAGGGCTTTTGGGCATTATTTTGCCAATTTACTTATTTTCAATAGCCATTCCGAAAATTGGTGGTGCCCTTGCCTCCATATTAAGTGCGATAGAACTTCCTGTAGCAGTTACAGTTTCCGTTATTGTTCTACATGAACCATTAACTACTATACAAATAATCGGTATAATTCTTGTCATTGTCGGGATGATGCTTCCTACAATTCTTACCCAACGTCGACAAAAAGACACTTTTTTAGAACCAATTAACAATAAAAACGCATAATTTAAATGAAGCTCCTTAAAAATGGTTAGCCCTTTTTAAGGAGTTTTTTCGAATTTTGTAATGATGGCGTTGATAACCAATATTTACTTAGTTTATGATGAGGGCAATTAGAATTTTTTAATAATTCTAACATTATTGTGTTACCTCCGTATTATACTGCTATATGCAAGTTACTCAATTGGAGAAAGGAGAAGAGGATGAAAAAATCGCGTATTTTCGGTTTTTTCCTTGTGCTAATGCTCATTGTCTTAGCTGCATGTAGTAGTGATAACAACAAGAATTCTACAAATGATGACAAAACGCCAAATCCTGAAAAGGCTGATGTTGAAACATCACCATCAGGCAAGTTAGTTATTTATACTGGTCGCGATGAGGAGATGGTACAGAAGGTAATCGATCAATTTAATGAAAAGTATCCAGACATTGAGGTAGAGTTTTTGACAATGGGGGCTCAGCAAATTTTAGAGCGTCTACGTGGTGAGAAGGCAAACCCACAGGCTGATTTCTGGTGGGGTGGTACACAATCAGCGCTTATTGTTGGGGCCAATGAGGATTTACTTCATGCATGGAAGCCAAGTTTTATCGATTCCATCAATACTGCGCATAAAGATGCAGAAGGACGTTGGTTTGGTGAAATGCTTCTACCCGAAGTAATTATGATTAACAGTGATGTATTAACGAAAGAATCTGGACCACAGGATTGGGATGACTTATTAGATCCTAAATTGAAGGATAAAATTTTAATTCGTGGTGTTTTAGCATCTGGAACTATGCGGACTATTTATTCCTCGATGATTGTACGTCAAGGTGATGATTCCCCTGAAAAGGGCTATGATTGGCTATTACAATTAGATGCCAATACAAAAGAATATACACAAGATCCAAATGCACTTTATTTAAAGCTTACTCGTCAGGAGGGCAGTGTTTCGTTATGGAATCTGCAAGATATTTTATTAAAAAAATATACGACAGATTATCCTTTTGACTACATTTATCCAAAAAGTGGTGCACCAATTTTAGTAGATGGTGTAGCTGTTGTCAACAATGCGAAAAACTTAGAAAATGCAAAGCTGTTCGTTGAATTCCTATTTGAAAAGGGTATGGTCACGCAACTAGCTAATGATTATTATCAGATTCCTACACGTTCTGATATCGATAAAGCAACAATGCCTGAATGGTTCCAAGAGCTAGATTTAAAAACTTTTGATATTGATTGGCAGCTTATGTCGGAAAAAGAAGCCGAGTGGATGGAATACTGGGATAATAATATTAAAGGACGTGGTAAATAACATTTCTCATTAATGATAGAAAATAGCTTACTAGTGTTATCACTAGTCATGTTGTTGAAATACTATTATGTCAATGAAATCAAGGTGACAAATTAAAAGTATAGTCCTTTTTCAAAACGAGGGGTTGATCTCCGTTCCGACTGAGTGCTTTCCTGGGGGCGTCCGATGAGCCGCTTCACTCGCTCCAGGGTCTCATCTGTGACGCTGAATCCCCGAGGAGTCACTCAGTCTACACTCCAATCAACCACTGCTCATAGTATTTTCTTCTGGCATTTCACACAAATTAATAGTGATAAATTTGAAGTCTTAGCCATCACTATATTGTGCAAAAATGGAGCTTTGATAACATTTTTCTATGTGAATGCAGAGCGACAGTAATAAGTGGCTTTTTATGTAAAGTGAAAAAGTAGTTTTATGCATAGAATGTAGGTTGACAGCTATAGAATTGTACCACTATTCTATCCATTTAATGATGGTGAGTAACATGTTTTTATTTTACTTTTGAGGGAAGAAAATATTTAAAGTTCTACACTATTGCTGATTGGAGTGCAAGGCTACTCGACTCCCGTGGGATAGCGAGACAGATGAGACCCTGCACGGAGCGTCAGCGCAGGAAGCGGCTCGTCGCTCGCCCACAGGAAGCTTTGCTCTGTGCGAAAGCGAAGCGTCAGCAACAAAGCGAGTAGCCTGGAACGGAAATCATCTTCATTTTGACTAAATATTCACAAAGGTATCCTTGACCATTTAGTTTTTCAACACTATGACTAGTGTTATCACTAGTTTGCTATTTTTGTATAAATGACCACCTATTGCTCACCGAAAGGATAACAGAATTTCTTATTTGAAAGCCTTCATGTATTCTAACTTTCTGCGAGAAAGGAGCACTTTTTTGAGAAGTGTCAAAATAGAGAATGTCTCTAAGCAATTTGGTCAGGTGCATGGTGTAAAAAATTTAAGTCTTGATATTAAAGCTGGGGAGTTTTTTACATTTCTTGGTCCGAGTGGCTGTGGTAAAACAACCACTTTGAGAATGATTGCCGGCTTCTACTACCCAACAGCGGGGAAAATTCTATTTGATGATCAGGATGTGACTCGGCTTCAGCCCAATAAACGGAATATCGGTATGGTGTTTCAAAACTATGCTCTATTTCCCCATATGACGGTTGATGAAAATATAGCCTTTGGTTTACAGGTTAGAAAACTTACCAAAAGTGAAATAAAACAAAAGGTCGATCGAATTCGAGGGCTTGTTCATCTAGATCCATATGGAAACCGAAAAATCAATGAGCTATCAGGCGGCCAACAGCAAAGGGTCGCATTGGCAAGAGCTCTTGTGATTGAGCCAGATATTTTACTACTTGACGAGCCTTTATCGAATTTAGATGCAAAATTGCGTGAGGAAACTAGAATTGAAATAAAACGAATTCAAAGCGAGCTTGGTGTTACAACTATTTATGTGACGCATGATCAAATGGAAGCCATGGCCATGTCTGATCGCATTATGGTGATGGAAAATGGCTATATCAAGCAGATTGGTTCCCCTCAGGAAGTTTATCATCGCCCTTTAAGCCGCTTCGTTGCAAATTTTATCGGTGAAACAAACCTAATCGAAGCAACTATTGATGCTATTGATGACGAGTATATACAAGCAAAAACAGCAAATGGCCTTGTTCTCACCGGGCGAAAGCACCAAAGCCCTCTAACTTTATCGCATATGATTGGAGACAAAGTGTTTATCTCTATTCGTCCAGAATCGATTCATCTTGATAAAGGTGACAATACTTTGACTGGTAAAATTTCTTTTGTTGAATTTACTGGAATTAGCGTGAATTATATTGTCGATTTTCATGAATTTTCGCTAAAAGTTATGATTGTTAATTCAAGCGATTCATTAAAAAAGATTGGTGAGGATATTACGTTAAATATTCCGTATGATGCATTGTATTTTTTAGGGGAATAGGGGGGGAATAACATGAACAAAACGCCCATCAACTCTCCTAAAGAAAATATATGGTCACGAATTATGTATTCAAATGGGTTTGTATATATCCTTATTGCGCCATTATTTTTAGTATTGTTTGCCTATGTGGTTTATCCCTTCTATCAAACTTTTTTACAGAGTTTTTCAGGTGATGATCCATTTTTCTCCTATAAAAAATTTTTTGATCTGGCTAGCCCCGCCAATTTAGAAGCATTATGGACTAGTCTATATATTTCAGTCATCAGTGTTATATGCTGTGCAATTGTCGGTGTGACAATGGCATTTTTACTGGAACGTTATGATTTTCCTGGAAGACGGCTGCTATCAATTTTAATATTAGTACCCATGGCTCTTCCACCGTTAGTAGGTGTGTTGTCCTTTACATTTTTATATGGGGAAAGCGGTATCTTTCCACGCGCCTTCCAGTATTTATTTGGATTGGATCAAGTACCCTTTTCATTAAAGGGAATTTGGGGAGTTATCGTTGTCCATACGTTCACGATGTATACCTATTTCTATCTGACTGCCTCTGCAGCTATAAAGGGGCTGGACCCAGCATTAGAGGAAGCAGCTACGAGCCTTGGCGCTGGACGTATCCGCATATGGACAAAGGTTATATTACCGATGCTGACCCCCTCAATAGTGGCATCCTCATTGTTAGTATTTATGATATCTATGGCATCCTACACGGCACCATTAATGTTCGGTGTAGAGCGTACCATGACAATGCAAATTTATTTATCTCGTACGAATGGCAATTTAGATATGGCAGCGACACAATCTATGATTTTATCCTTTGTGTCTATCTCCTTTCTGTTGCTAATGCGTTGGTATCAAAATCGCCGAAACTATCAAAATCTAAGCAAAGGCGTCAGTATCCATCGATCAGAAGTATCTTCAAAGGGAATGAAAATAGCTGCCACTACTGCATCGTTCATTGGTACCTTAATTTTGATTTTACCCATTATCGTGCTTGTATTAATTTCATTTTCCGTGGATGGTGCATGGAAAACGCAAATTCTCCCAACTGAATACACAATGAGTCATTATGTAGCACTGTTTACAGATGAACGCACATGGCGACCCATTTGGAATTCTATACAGATGGGTGTTGTTGCAACGATTGGTAATATAATTTTTGGGGTTGCAGCTGCTTACGCTATGATACGATTAAACTTCAAAGGTAAAACATTACTTGATATACTAATTATGGTACCATGGGCATTGCCAGGGACAGTTGTTGCTGTTAACTTAATTGCAGCCTTTAGTACTGAAAACGTCTTTGCTTTTAATCAGGTGCTTATTGGGACGTTCTGGATTTTGCCATTAGCTTACTTTATTAGACATTTACCGCTTGTCTTTCGCTCGACATCCGCTTCACTTGTACAATTAGATCAGTCTATTGAAGAAGCATCACGAGGCCTAGGTGCCACTTGGTGGTATACGTTTAGTCGAATCGTAGTACCGCTTACCTTTACTGGAATTCTTGCAGGAACATTATTAGCGCTTGTCCAAAGCATTGGTGAGTTTGTAGCATCCATTCTTATTTACAGTACATCTACTATTCCACTGTCCGTCGCTATATTCCAAAAACTATATTCATTTAAATTTGGAACTGCCTGTGCTTATGGTGTTTTACAAATTTGTTTAATTTTAATTGTACTGATTATTTCTGAGAAGTTATCTAAGGGCAGTGCTGGCTCGGCCATCTAACTGCTCATCTACTAGGAGGCAATGAACATGTTTGAAGATTTCCGCAACAAAACACAGCAAGAAGATGGGATGATTTTCCCTTCTAATATTTATCGCAAAATTGTCTTACAACCGGCCTATGATGAAGCAAAGAAAAACTTTTTATCAATCATGCTACAAATTAATATTGCACACTTGAAAATGCTGGAAGAACAAGGTCTCATAAAAAAAGAAGAGGCAAAACAAATTGGTGTCGCACTTAAAAAGCTAGATTTAAACTACTATCGCTTAGAGGATTACAGCCCAAGATATGAGGATTTATTCTTCCGTATTGAGAATAAATTGATAGAATTGGCTGGTGATGTTGCCGGAAATCTTCACATTGGCAGAAGTCGTAATGACATGGGTATTGCCATTTATCGCATGACACTAAGAAAAAAATTATTATTGCTTATGCGTGAATTATTAACATTACATGATGATTTAATCGCAGCTGCAGAGGAGCATGTTGATACTATTATGATTGGCTATACCCATACTCAACAGGCACAGCCAACAACCTTTGCTCATTATTTGAAGGCTGTTATTGATCAGTTAGAACGGGATTTCGAACGTTTGCAGCATGTCTACAAAACAGTTAACCGTAGCAGTATGGGGGCAGCAGCACTAACAACAACAGGCTTCAAAATTAGTCGAGAGCGTATGCGTGATTTATTGGCATTCGATGAAATTATCGAAAATGCCTGGGATGCTGTTGCAGGTGCAGATTATATTGCTGAGGCAGCAAGCATTGTACAGCTTGCGGCACTTAATCTTGGTCGCACATCACAGGACTTTTTACTGTGGGCTACGCAGGAGTTCAATGCCTTTACACTAGCAAGTCCATATGTACAAATTAGCTCCATCATGCCACAAAAACGTAACCCTGTTTCAATCGAGCATACTCGTTCATTACTCTCAGCGGTTGTTGGGGATGCTAGTACAGTATTACAAATGGTACATAATACACCGTTTGGAGATATCGTAGACACAGAAGATGATATGCAACCCTATTTATGGCGTGCTATTGATCGTTTACTAGGTATTTACAAACTATTTGGTTCACTTGTTGTGACAATGAATGTGAACAAGAAAAAATTAAAAAATCGAGCAGAAAATAGCTTTGCCAATGTAACAGAGCTTGCTGATACCCTGGTACGGTCAGAGGGGATATCCTTCCGTCAATCACATAGCATTGTCAGCAAATGCATAAAAGTACTGCTTGCTCACGGTGAGGAATCTTTAGTAAGCCTTACATGGGGATTAGCGAATACACAATCTAAGTTAATTACTGGTAAACCGTTAAATATTTCTGAAGAGGATTTTTATAACACTTTAAAACCAGAAACTTTTGTAGGTGTTCGTACATTGCCTGGTGGCCCAGCACCAGAAACAATGAAGGCGTCGCTTGAAAAATCTAAGGTAAAAGCTCAAGATCTTTATGCCTGGATTCATGCAAAGGAGACAAAAATCATTGAGGCAGAAAAACAATTAACTGTATTTTTAGAGGACTGGAATCAATGACGAAATGGCTCCTTATTGTTGACGGTGGTGCTACTAAAACGGCTTGTGCAGTCGTACATGCCGAATCTGGTGAAATTAAATATTCAAATTCCACAAAGGGCTCCAACTATCAAGCAATTGGTACTGAATCAGCTACAGCAGTATTGCAATCCTTACTAGCAAATGTATATGATTTTTTACAAAAACAAGAGGATTCAAAAATTGAGGTAGCGACCTTTGCATTGTCTGGGATTGATTCTTCTAAAGATCATGAAATTGTATCAGCTATTGTTCAACAGGCCATCTCCTCTACTTCATTGCAAGTCGATACACTTATTATTGAAAATGATGCACAAGCTACTTTACTAGGGGTCACTGCTGAACAAGCAGGTGCTTTACTCATTGCAGGCACGGGTGCCATTGCGTATGCCTTTGATGGCTCTAAAATTGCACGCGCTGGTGGTTGGGGACATCGCGCAGGGGATGAAGGTAGCGGCTATTGGTTAGGACAAGAAGTAATTCGTGCTATTTTCAAGATGGAGGACGGACGCGGGGAACCAACCATCCTAAAAAATGCAGTCTATCATTATTTACGCATTCAAAATGTTACGGAACTAGCTGCATGGCTGTTCAATCCATCTTATACAAATGCACAGCTCGCAAAAATGGGCGCATTTTTGGCAGATGCAGTAACTAAAAAGGATCCTTGTGCCATTCAAATATCCATGCAAGCTGCCCATGAATTAGTGCTTTTAGCTTGTGCAGTATTGAAAAAAATTGGCTATAATGGTGGCGCATTTACCCTTTATTGCAACGGTGGTGCTATTAAGCATAACCCAATTATTTTTAAAACCTTCTCTCAGGAAATGAAATCCATGTATCCACAAATTGAGGTTTCCTTATGCCATCATCAGCCTATTTATTACATTATAGAGCGTACAAAAAGAGCCTATGACAATTTATAATGTCATAGGCCTTTTATATACTTGATTTAGAGCGCCATTTTTTTCAATCCATCTGTCGTAAAATATAAATAGCCGTCTTTTACAAATAAATCCCTCGTATCCTCTCTATTGAGGATCTGTTCCCCACTTCCGTCAGGACGAATTTTTGTTAAATACGCGCCATGCGAATAATTGCTAAAGTAGAGCCAGCCATCTGCATACACGATATATTGGGCTCGAGAGTTTGAAATACGCATTGACTGACCCGTTTTCAAATCAAGCATATATAGTTTATTATCATCAGTAACATCACTATAAAAAATTTGCTGCCCTACCTGAGCCGGAAAGTCTATATTATGAAAATAGTTATATTTAGTACTCGTCGCTTTAGGATAGTCTTCAGCGATCCATGTATGATCTTTTGCCATCGTTCGATCATCCACTAAAAAGTATTGATACCGCACCGCCCCTTTACGATCAGGGACTGGGTCATTCCATGTTGTGTCAAGATGATACCATTGGCCATCCAGCTTGACTAAATTCCAAGCATGTCCTTCCTGTCCAACATAGCCCACTATATATTTTGTTTCTATACCTAGCTTTTGGAGCATCGAATGTGCTAACAATGCATATCCTTGACAAACCCCTCCATGCTCAGCCAGTACAGTATATGCGCTATGTGGGCTTGAAGATGTTTGATCAGTATAAGCTGTGTTAGCAACGATAAAGTCATTAACAGCCCTTACCTTCTCTATATCATTTAAAGAATTTTGTTGAATAGAGGCAACTATATCTTGAATATTTGTTTCCACATATGCTGCTTGATCTGGTGTCATCAAATAGCTTTGTTTACCATAAATTGTGGCTGTTTTTCTACCATATTCAAACCTGATTGAGTGTTTGCTAATATGTCCATATACATAGTCATCTCGTTTAATAGCATTGTCATAGGCTTCTTCCACAATCTGTTCAATTCGTTGTGTACTCCCTTTATATTGAATCTCAAACGTTGGTGAAAAACTACTGTAGTAGGCATACATTGCATCAGCCATTTCCTTTGCATTTGTTACAACTAATTTTGCGTCAGGCTTCGGAGCCGTAGGAGCTGTCACAGCAACCCTTGCTTCTGGTTCCTCTTCTAGAGGTGTGGCTGTTTCAATAGAGGTATTCTCTGACAATTTGGCAGTGACATCTACAATTTTTTCCTTTGTTGAGAGCAGCATGGTTTCAATTTCATCATTATTTGCCCAAGTAATTACTTGTTGGACAACTGCTTTTCCAGTCGTATAAATTGGGTCAATAAATATAACGATTATTACGATAATGGCTAATTTTTTCCACAAAATCCTCACCTCCAACCGTCTTCCTCTTTTTATTATATACAAAAAAGCACAAAGAACTCACTTGAGAGCTCCTTTGTGCTTACATTTTATTTACAGATATTTAATTTTAAGAGGTCCTAAATTTTATGTTTTTTAGAATCCTAGTTTATTTTAAGTTTTTGTTCTTTCTTATTCATATTGTAAACTAAATGGTTATCACTAATTCTTAAATCAGAAACGGATTGCTTTACTAGCACTTCCATTTTTAATGTCTTTAGATTTAGTTTCGTTAAGTAACCGCTATTGCTGAAGTCACTGAAGTACAAAAAGTTGTCCGCACCAGTAATATAGAGGGCACGCTTATCAATAATTTTAGTCTTCTTACCACTTGCTAAATCAAGCTTATACAACTTATCATTATCTGCTGTATTGCTAAAGTATAATGTGTTCTTATCTTGATAAGCATAATGAACATTTTGCATATAACTATATGTTGTACTTGTTGCAGCAGGATAATCTGACGTTATCCAAGTATGATCTTTTTTTAGCTGTGCATCTGTTACTAAAAAATAATCGTATGAAGAAACACCTACACGATTTGGTAAAGGATCATTCCATGTTGTATCTAAATGATACCATTTGCCATCGATCTTCACTAAATTCCATGCATGGTCCTCATTGCCGTTAACAAAGCCAACAACATATTTCGATTCGATCCCTACTTGCTCCAGCATTTTATAAGCCGTTAGCGTATAACCTTGACAAACAGCCTGCCCTTCCATTAGCAGCGCATATGCACTATGAGGACTAGCCTTTGTCTTTGTACCATACTCACTATTCGATACAATATAATCATTAATGGCCTTTACTTTTTCAAATTCTGTCATAGAAGGCTTAATAATTGTTTTTAATACTTGATCAATCTTTTTTTGTACAGCTACTTCTTGTGATTGGTTTGTGAAATATTTGACTTTAAACGTCACATTACCAGATGAATCCGCAGATATAGCGGTACTTTCCAAATGACCACTCGCATAGACGGCTTGCTTCTGAGCCTTATCATAGGCATCCATAAATTTATCTTTAAAATTAGTCATTGAACCACTATATGTAATTTTAATTTCTGGTGTGAAATTATTTAATTGCTTGACGATTTCTGCAGTGAATTGATCCCATGTCGTTACTTTAGAATTAGCTACTACATTATAAGCAATCACTGGGGAAGTATTTTCTGGATGAGTATCTGTATTTTGAGCAAGAGCTGCTGTTGGACTTAACATCAATATAGCTACTCCACCTATCAGCCATTTTTTCATAATAATCACCTTCCCATTTATGGTAATCTTCTTAATAATTAGCATAACAGAAAAAGTAACTATAAATCTATCGTACAAGTTCACTAACTATGACTTTTAACTAAAGAAACCATAAAATTCCATAGGTTAAAATCCCCACTTTTTCTGTATTAGCACCGAAATAAACTATATTTTTGCAAAAATAAAAACCCACCTAAATTAGTGAGTTTAGTGGGTATTTTTACCATAAGTTTAACGACTCTTTACTACTAAATTCACGGCTTCCTGAATAGCTTCATTCATTTTCTCGCCATCCCCTTCAGCATTTTGTACACATTCTAAAAGATTTGTACTTACAATCACCCCTACCGTACGATCTACTGCTGAACGTACTGCAGACAATTGGGTAATGACTGCCTTACAATCCTTTTCTTCCTCCATCATTTTCAAAATACCACGTAGCTGGCCTTCCATACGTTTAACACGATTTTTTACCTGATCTGAATACTCCATCATCATTGCTCCTTTTTTCCATACTCGCTACGTTCTTGAGTAATTATTGTTTTTTATTTATAAACTTATTGATTATTGTCCCTTGGTTTTAAATAATTCATAAGCATTTTAGTAATAATTGTTCCTGCATTTGTTATTTCATCATATTGAATAATGGTGTTTTTCTTTAAACGTAATTGCCCAATCTCCACCTCAAAAATTGGACATTTTCTTTTAAGTGCAGCAACTAGCATATTTGTATCATAATCATAACGTGCTCCCTTTACTCGCAGCAACCATGGAAGTTCTTTTATAGAGATATACCTTAGGCCAGTCTGAGTATCCATTAGCTTTTTATGGTAAAGAAGCTCAAAAAACAAGCTTGTTGCGCGATTTCCCCAGTAAGATAAAAGGGTACTGTCCGATGAATGAAAATTACGTACCCCTAGCACAATCCCTTCTGAGAATACCTTTGTCATCGTTAATACCAATTTTACATCTTGCACTGTATGTTGATTGTGAGCACCGACAGTTATTACACCTTGAAACTGATTTTTTTGAGACCATATATAAGAAAATGCCGTTTTCAATGCGCCGCCCTTTCCAATATTTTTATCATGCTCTAACACTCGGCAGCAATTAATGCTCTTCAACTCTTCGAAAATATTTGCATATTTATCATCGCTACCATCATTAACGATAATAATTTGTGAAATCGTTGTTGTTAAAAGCTGATGTACATATGTTATTAATGAAGATTGTGGATTAAATGCTGGAATAATGGCTGCAATATTTTTCATTATTTCTATCCTCCGGACGGCACTAAAATGAAGCTTTGGCAGATGAACTTTTTAACAATTCTTTTTGAATTTCTCCCTTATATCACATAGTATCATGTAACGATGACAATTCAACTGATGAATCCCATTAAACATATCAATAATATAGATATTTTCCCGATATATGAAAAAAGAGAATGAAAGAGGTGAGGACAATCGTCAGGCAAGAGGAAATCCTACAAGATCAATGTAAGAAAGTAAGAGCACTATCCTTCCTAAATTTAGCTGAAAATTTACAGGATGCAAATGCATTCGCTATTTCGAAGCCAGCTCTATCCCTACATAAATCACTTCTCGTACTAGAGGAAATTTTATATGAAATTTATAAATTAGAAATGCAAGTGGAACCTAGGGTAAAAAGCGTACATTCTTTACTTAATCAACGTAATTTTGTTGCTAAAATACATCCACGCCGTATCTATTTACTAATGAACCTTGTGAATAAAATGGCCTCCAGTCAAAGCAATGAGGTTGTCGAGGCAAAGGCTGCGAAAATTGTTCTTGATTATTTAAGTGATATTGTAGAGTGGTTTCTTAAACGCTACGATCGAAGCTTCAAGGCCAAATTACCAAGTAAAAGCTCTAATTTTGAAGATTTAACATCCATTTTAAATGGCAATATACTACATCAAGAGCATCAGTCAGTAGAGGCCTATAAAAATTCAGCAGACTGGTTCGAGATGACAGCAAAACAGGGCAATCCAAGCGCCCAATATAATTTAGGGGTGCTTTATAATCACGGTCGCGGTGTCAAAAAAGATTATATTCTAGCAAGAAAATGGTATGAGAGAGCTGCGGAGCAAAAAGATGTAAATGCTTTATATAGTTTAGGAGTACTTTATCATTTAGGACAGGGTGTCTCGCAAGATTATGAGAAAGCAGCTCATTACTATAAAGAGGCTGCGAATTTAGGAAATGCTGATGCTCAGTATAATTTAGGCGTACTTTTTAATCAAGGACTAGGTGTACCTGTAGATTTTTTTGAGGCAGCAAAATGGTATATTTCTGCAGCCAATCAAGGCAATACAAGTGCTCAAAATAACCTTGGATTTCTTTATCATAACGGAACAGGTGTAGAGCAAAGCTATGAAGAGGCGGTGACCTATTTTGAAATGGCCGCCTTAGCAGGTGATGCAAGTGCCCAGTATAATCTCGGCTACATGTATCTAAAAGGTCGTGGTATCACACAAAATTTTGAAGAAGCTGCTAGATGGTTCCACATGGCAGCACTCCAAGACCACACGAATGCAGAATTTCAATTAGCGATGCTCTATAACACAGGTCAAGGTATTGCTCAGGACCAAGTAGAGGCTATTAAGTGGTTTAAGCTTGCGGCACATAGTGGGCATACAAATGCTCAATATTGTCTCGGTCTACTGTATCAAAAGGAAAAAGATATAGCTTTAGCTGAAAAATGGTTGCAGCTCGCCGCTAGTCATGGACATATAAGTGCAGGCTTCGAGCTTGGGCGTATGTATGTATATCAGCTTGAGCAGTCTGACAAAGCCTTACCTTATTTTAAAAAAGCCGCAGAAAAAGGCTATGCCGATGCCCAGTACGAGCTTGGATTATTATATGTAAATGAAGCTGGTGGCACATTAAATTATAGGGAGGCTGCGAAATGGTGGAGGGCAGCCACGGATCAGTCTCATATTCAAGCAGAATACCAATTGGGACTTTTATATGAACAGGGCTTAGGAATTGAACAAGATTTAGAAGAGGCACGGCGCTGTTATCGGCTAGCAGCCATTCAAGGGCATGCAGGTGCTCAATACCAGCTTGGAAATTTATTTGATAAAGGAAAAGGGGTCGAACAGGATTATACTGAGGCTGCGAAATGGATTGAACAGGCTGCAGCACAGGGGCATGCTAAAGCACGATATCAATTAGCTCAAATGCATTGTCATGGACAGGGTGTCCCTAAGGATTTTGTAAAGGCCGCTCAACTTTATCGTCTAGCTGCTAATCAAGGCCATCAAAAGGCCCAATTTCAGCTAGGTATGCTGTATAAAAAGGGGCTGGGTGTTGCTCAAGATTATAATGAGGCAACAAAATGGCTAAAGATGTCTCTCGAAAATATAAAAGAATAGCCAATTAAGCGAGGATACCGTGTCACCTACTAGCCTAAATGTGACACGGTATTAGCCTTACATTTTCATTTCTTCTTTTTGTTGAATCATAAATGTTACAACGATAAATAATGCAAAGCTTATTAACAAGGTTGTCCCACCTACAATAAAGAAAATTAATGTAAATGTACTGCTAAAATTGAATGGGTTTAAATTGTAAAACCACATCCCTAACGTTAAGCCAAAAACACCTAAAATAGCTGTCCAGCCATGTATAGTTACCAATTTTTGAGATTTCACTTTGAACGCACGGTAAAAAATTCCCCATGCAAACATACTTAACCAGCCTACTAGTAAAACGTGTGCATGTATTGGTCTAAATTGATAACTTCCTGAACCGGACATATGTGAACCCAAATACGTTCCAAACAACGCAAAAATTGCAGCAAGGCGTATTAAACGTAAACTCCATTTTTGTTCCATTCGATTATTCCCCCTAAGCTTTTTCAACTATCAGTAGTTTATTGGGGGAACATGAACTTTACATGAACTCCTTATTACAATTTTGGTAAACGGATAAAAACCTTTGTACCAGAATGAATAACACTTTCCATCTGAACTGAGCCTTCATGTAGTTCTACAATTTGTTTAACAATAGCTAGCCCAAGCCCAGTCCCTTGCTTTGTTCTTGAAGCATCTACTCGATAAAAACGATCAAATACTTGCTGTAATTGATTAGTCGTTATTCCTATACCACTATCCTCGATTAGTACCTCAACATAGGTCGATTGCTCCTGTAAACGAATATGAATTTCTCCGTTCTCGACATTATATTTAATAGCATTGGTCAACAAATTATCCCAAACATTTTGTAGCAGTCCTGCATCACCGCTATAAATAAGGGGCACAAGCTGATAGGTTAATTGCATATTTGCCTCCTCAAGTTGCCAGCGATACTTGCTAACAGTCTCCCTCAATTGCTCATCTAAGCGATAAGGTTCACACTTTAATAATCTTGTAGATTGATCCAATGAAGTCAGCAAAAGTAACTGCTTCGTTAATGTAGAAAGGCGCTTTGTTTCCAGTTCAATAATCATTGTATATTCCTGCCGCTCCTGTTCTGTTAGCGAAGGATTCTTTAATAAATCTATATAACCTTGAATATTTAGCAATGGTGACTGAAAATCATGTGATACATTACTAATAAATTCCTTACGCATGCGATCATTTTCCTGTAATTTTTCTGTCATGACATTAAAGCTAATTGCCAGCTGCCCAATCTCATCTGCACGATCAATATTCAATAACGTATCAAATTTTTCATGGGCTAGTTGATGTGTGGCCTCAGTTAGCTTTGTGATGGGGCGAATTAATGCTTTAGCAAATAATAGCATGGCTAATAAGCTAAGGATCGTCATTACTAAAATAAGCCCCGCTAGGATTGTATGAACCTCAGAGAATAATAATCGAATATCAGGTCTTAAAAACAATGCATAATGCTTATTTTCAATTGTAAATGGTACACCTATCGTATTAATAAGCTCATTCGCAAAAAAGCCTGTCACAAATGTCTCTTTAGGAAATTCACGCATACCATGATAAATTTCCCCACCTATAACACGATCAACTACCTTAGATGACAGTGATTTATCACGGTATTCACCACCAAAAAATTGCCCTTCATCACCATCTGTAACATAGATTTGGTAGCCAATTCCGCCTAAAGTTGTGAAATATTTATCAAGGTCTTCAGGCTTTGTGGTCTCTAGATAGCTCGCAATTTCCCGCGCAATATTCACATTTTTAGCATCATTTTTTTCCTTTACAACTTGATGATAATAAGTATTTGTCGCTAGAAAGCCTATACACAAGCTACCAATCATAACAAGCATCGTTGTGATTACAAATTTACTATATAATGTTTTCATCATGTAATAACCTCAAGCTTATAACCAACACCACGCACTGTTGTAATCTCAACATCTGTTATATAGTGGTGCAATCTCTCTCGAATGCGCTTCATATGCGTATTTAACGTTTGCTCATCACCATCATAATCATAGCCCCACACTTGTGCCATAATGAAACTACGTGTAAATACCTGATTTGGACGTGAGGCGAGTAAAGCAAGTAGCTCAAATTCCTTTAATGGCAAAACTAATGTATCTTCTCCAATGACAACCTCAAAGCTTCGACGGTCAATGATTAGCCTACCTACTTGGATAGTAATTTGATTTTTTTTATCTAATCTACGTAATATAGCCGCTATACGAAATAACAATTCCCTTGGTTCAAAAGGTTTCACAACATAGTCATCTGAGCCTGCTAAAAATCCTCGTTCCTTATCTTCAAGCTCTCCTTTTGCAGTTAACAGCAAAACAGGAATATCGTAATCTTGACTCAAAATCTCCGTAAGTGTAAAACCATCCATTCCAGGCATCATCACATCTACAATTGCTAAATCAGGTAAGCTCCCCTTAAGTAATTGTAGTGCCTGCTGTCCATTTTCCGCCTGTAAAACCTGATAGCCCTCTTTTGTAAGATATATATTCACAAGCTGTAAGATGTGCACATCGTCATCCACAACAAGAATTTTCATATAATTTGACCCTCCATTTTTCCTTACGCTCCTTAAAATTTATCATATGTTACTTTTTGGAGACAAAAAAACTCCCCTATTTTATGCAGGTGCAATGCAAAATGTTTGCATTACATTCCTGCAACAGCGAGAGGTTTTTAGAGTGCAAAGATACAAATTAACAGCATAATAAGAAGTGGTAATCCAATGACAATATAGCCTCTTGGATTTGCAAGATTCATCGTCCAGCCTATGCCAAAGCGTTTTTCTACAAAAACAGAAGGGTCCTGCTTATTCATATAGATTAATCCGCCTTTCCAAAAGCGGTCATCATCCAAATCCATTACTTTAGAATCGGAATTTTCTTCAAACTTCACACGCAACTGACGTTTTTTCCATGCATAAGCAAGTAGAGAGCCTAGAATAATTACTAAATAAAAAATAAATAACGGTAAAAGTTTATTGCCTTCAGCTATTGAAGGATAAATATTGCTAAGCTGTAGCACCGTAAATAGAATTGTTAGCGTATAGCTTATTAGCATAATACTCCAACTCATATATTTTCGACTTTTCAGTTGATCCTCCAACGATTCCTCCTTACGATTAACAGCTAATTTAATCGCTGAACGCTTTATAGAATCAACAACTCCCCACATCATACATTGCATCATTAGCATAATCAATGGTAAAGATAAGGCTGTAAAATACGATTTATTTCTCCAAGAATCTGCCTCACCTCTTGGCCCCCAATGAACAGCTATTTTATCTGGTATTTGTTCGTAATGTAGCAAAGTAAAGATGATTAAAAAGATTGTTACTCCTAAAGGTGCTACATAAAATGGCCATGGCAGCATTTCATCTCTGCTACGTGCTGTTAAATCAACAGAGCGTACTTGCTTGATATGCAAGCCCCATTGCTCTTGATTTTTAAGTTTTAAAACTTTATGATGGTTCATCCAATATAGTGCCATACTCACCGCAAGCATAGCAAAAAAGCACCCCAGTAGTAAATTCCCTTGAATGAAGGTAGATTGTACAAAAGAAAAGCCTACAATCATAACTATTAAAAACACAATCCCGAATATTCCTACTATTTGTGCATAATGCTTTTTCATATTCCTTAATGTAGGATGTTTTACATTCTGCTCAGGCACAGTAACACCAAAGATAATTGTTTCTCGTACGATATAGGGAATAAAAACTTGTAAAGCTAAATTTATGATGTAGATTGTGATAAAAACACCAAGTAGCATCTCTCTATACCCCTTCTACTGATATTTGCAAATCAGCGAATACCTTTTTCATCATGTGCTCAATCTGCTCTGCTGTTGCACCAAGCACCATTCCTTCTGCCACAACAGGCTTTAAATTTTTTTCAATCTGCTGTAATTGTTTAGGTGTTAAGGCTCGCTCTTCAGCTGAACGAATAATAGCTCCTGATTTGGCTCTTATTGTGATAATTCCCTTCTCTTCTAGCTCATGATAGCTTTTATTGACTGTATGCATATTAACACCTAAATCAGCCGCTAAATTACGCACGGATGGCAAGGTGTCACCAGGCTTCATTTCTCCTCTTGCAATCCCTTCAATAATTTGACGTGTTACCTGTTCATAAATAGGAACGTCAGATTGAGGCTCAATTTGAATATACATTTCAATCATCTCCATATTTGTTATACAAATAATATAACAAATATTTGATTATTATGCATAAAGAAAAGTTATAGAGAGCTCTTAACCGTTTCTATAAATTTTTGTACAAGTATACTTTGCCTTCCATTCTTTCTCGTACATATAGCAATTTTATGTTTAATATGAATATCCTTTACATAGACTCTTGCCAATTGACCGCTATCCACATACTCGCGAACTGCTAATGATGAAATAAAATTTGCACCATAGCCCGCCATAACGGAACGAATGGTTTCATTAATGCCATTGAATTGAAGAGCTATTTTTGGCGGTTTCACTTGATAGGTTTGACATAAAGAAAAAAGATGCTCCCTCATAGAGCTACCCTCCTCCCGCATTATAAAGGGTTCCTTCATCATATCAGCAAGTGCAATGCTTTGATTTGCATAGCGATGGGCAGGTGAAACAACAAACCATAATTCATCTTCAAAAAGCTCCTCCCAAGCTATTTCCTCCGGCCTTTCTGAAATCCCTCCACCATAAATGGCAATATCAGCTTTATAGTGAATTAGCTGTTCAAAGGCATCTTTCGTATTAGTTGTTGTAATGACTAAGTTCACATCTTCATGTGCTCCTTTAAAGGTAGCTGCCCATTTTGGAATTAGAAAGTTGGCTGGTAAGTAAGTTGCAACAATATGTATCGTACCAGCTTTTGCAAATAGATAATCCTCAATAAATGATTCAATGTGCTCTTCAAGTGCAACAAGGTTTCTCGCTTTTTCTGCTAAGGCTTCTCCAAAATCAGTTAATATTACACCTCTTCCTTGCTGTTTGAATAATTGAACACCAATTTCATGCTCAAATTTTTTAATTTGACTTGAGATGGCTGGTTGACTAATACAGAGTAACTCTGCTGCCTTTGTGAAGCTACCAGTTGTAGCAACTTGATAAAATAACTTCAATGCATGAATATTCATGGTTTCACCTCGTACCCATAATCAAAAGTTATGGATTAATAACAATAATATATTTTTATTATGATTTATTCTAACATACACTTAACTTGCAAGCTTGCAAGAGAAAATGTGGAAATGGAGAAGATTTGATGACCAATTCAACTGTTTGGAATCATGTAGATGAGTATTTTTTGGAAAAGTTAATACCGGTGGATAGAAAACTAGAAGCTGTATTACAGGCAAATAAAGTAGCAGGTATTCCCGAAATCGATGTCTCACCAACTCAAGGCATGCTGTTATATTTATTGGCCAAGATCAAAGGTGCAAAGAATATTTTAGAAATCGGAACTCTTGGTGGATACAGTAGTTTATGGTTAGCACGCTCTCTTCCAAAAGAAGGAAAAGTCTACACTCTTGAAATTAATCCAGAGTATGCCTCCCTAGCAAAGCAAAATATTAAAGATTCTGGTTATGAAAATAAAGTGGAAATAATTGTAGGTAATGCATTAGATACATTACCTACTCTGAAAAATGCAGCTCCAGCTTTCGATTTCATTTTTATCGATGCAGACAAGCCTAATAATCCAGACTATTTAAAGTGGGCTATACAATTAGCTAACCCAGGAGCTGTAATTGTCGCTGATAATGTAGTGCGCAATGGCGAAGTAATAGATGAAAATAGTGAAGATGAACGGGTACAAGGTGTGCGACAATTTATGGATTTATTAAAAGAAGAAACACAAATTGAGTCAACAGCTATACAAACGGTTGGTACTAAGGGGTACGATGGCTTTGTGCTAGCGATCGTTAAATAATAAAAAGAGGTGTCTCATAAATACTGAGACATCTCCCTGAAAAGGCTTCTTGACTGGTTCTCTAGAGTGTTTAGTTTCCCTAATTACGAAAAAGATGTCCTACAAGCCCCCCATCTAAGCTTGCAAGACATCTTACACCCCATTTAAATCTCTTTACTTTTATAGTAGACCCCTTTTTATTACAAAAACGCGCTCATTTCGTTTAGGAAAGAACAGGGGAACAGACCCTGCTCATTTCAATAGTGGAATTGGGTGGACTGCATTCGAGTTCAGTCCACAATTATTTTAGGAAAGTTGGATATGTTCGTTTAGTAGATTGCTATTGATTACGCTAATTTTCCATAACCTGGAAGTGTCAAGAATTCGGCAAATTCATCCTGCTCAATTAAAGATTTAAACAGCTCGGCAGCTTCATCATAGCGACCACTGTTATAGGCTTGTTCCCCAACAGCTTCTTTAATTTTCACAAGCTCTTCTTCCAAGATTTCTAATACGAATGCCAATGTAATGCCACGACCATCATCTAAAATACCTTTAGGATGTCGAATCCATTGCCATACTTGTGTACGAGAGATTTCCGCAGTTGCAGCATCTTCCATCAAGTTATTAATAGGTGCAGCTCCGTTTCCTCGTAACCATGAGGCAATATATTGAACACCTACACTACAGTTTATACGAAGTCCATCAAGAGTAATTGTACCTTCTGGGACAGCTACTAAATCTTCAGCTATAACATTTACATCCTCACGTTTTTTATGGATTTGGTTTGGCGTTGTCATAATCGCATCAAACTGCTCCATCGCCGTAGCAACCATGCCTGGGTGTGCAACCCAAGTACCGTCATGGCCATCTGTTGCTTCACGACGCTTATCCTCAGCAACCTTTGCAAATGCTATAGCGTTCGCCTCATCATCACCTTTAACTGGAATTTGGGCTGCCATTCCACCCATCGCAGGTGCATTACGTTTATGACATGTTTGGATACATAATGATGTATACGCCTTCATAAATGGTACTGTCATTGTAACTTGCCCACGGTCAGGTAAAATGACATCAGGCTGGTTTCGTAGACGCTTGATATAGCTGAAAATATAATCCCAACGACCACAATTTAATCCAGCTGAATGCTCACGTAGTTCATATAAAATTTCATCCATTTCAAATGCAGCTAAAATTGTTTCAATTAAAACTGTAGCCTTAATTGTACCTTGTGGAATGCCAATATAATCTTGGGCAAACACAAAGACATCATTCCATAGTCGTGCCTCTAAATGGCTTTCAAGCTTTGGTAAATAGAAGTACGGACCCGTACCCTGTGACAATGCATTTTTTGCATTGTGGAATAAATACAAGCCGAAGTCAAAGAAACTACCTGAAATTGGTTCTCCATCCACAAGGACATGCTTTTCAAGTAAATGAAGACCACGTGGACGAACTAATAACACTGCCGTTTGCTCGTTTAATTTATACGTCTTTCCATTGGATGCTTGAGTAAATTCAATTGTTTTATTAATAGCATCACGCATATTAATTTGGCCGCCAATCATGTTTTCCCATGTCGGGGATGATGCATCCTCAAAGCAAGCCATAAACATTTTTGCACCAGAGTTTAATGCATTAATAACCATTTTACGATCCACCGGTCCTGTAATTTCAACACGGCGATCTTGCAAATCGGCTGGAAGTGGTGCAATTGACCAATCTCCCTCACGAATATGCTTTGTTTCTGGTAAGAAATCAAGCTTCTCACCTGCATCAAGTCGCTTTTGACGTTCTTGACGTGCTGTTAGCAGTTCTTTACGTCGAGCATCAAATTTTTCGTGCAGGGCAAGAACAAACTCAAGGGCTTCTGGTGTTAAGATTTCTTTTGTTTGCTCATTTTGTTCCCCAACAATTTTAAGCTTACCTGTTGTTGCTTGTTCCATTAGTAGTTTCCCCCACCTTTGTGAATTTAGTTGAGTCATCCCCCGCCTTAGGAGGAGCGGAGGAGACTATCTATGATTATGAATTTAGGATATACGCGTAATTAATTTAGAATTAAACAAATTGTTCTGTTTCTGTAGAGCCAGCCATTGCTGTTGTTGAAGAAGTACCACCAGAAATAACTTGAGAAACTTCATCAAAGTAACCAGTACCAACCTCGCGTTGATGGCGTGTAGCTGTATAACCTTTTGATTCAGAAGCGAATTCAGCTTGTTGTAGCTTAGAGTAAGCAGCCATACCATTATCTTTATAATCATGCGCAAGCTCAAACATAGAGTGGTTTAATGCATGGAAACCTGCTAATGTAACGAATTGGAATTTATAACCCAGTTTACCAAGTTCACGTTGATACTCAGCGATTTCTTCTTCTGAAAGGTTAGCCTTCCAGTTGAATGAAGGTGAGCAGTTATACGCAAGCATTTTACCTGGGAATTCAGCATGAATTGCTGCTGCAAATTCACGAGCTTCGTCAAGAGATGGCTTAGATGTTTCACACCAAATTAAATCTGCATATGGTGCGTAAGCTAAACCACGTGCAATTGCTTGTTTAATACCTGGTTTTGTACGGAAGAAGCCTTCTGGTGTACGTTCACCTGTAATAAATTCAGCATCGCGTGGATCAATATCAGATGTTACCATATCTGCTGCATCTGCATCTGTACGTGCGATTAAAACTGTATCTACACCCATTACATCTGTTGCAAGACGAGCAGCTACTAAGTTACGAACAGCATTTTGTGTTGGAAGTAAAACTTTACCACCTAAGTGACCACATTTTTTCTCAGAAGCTAATTGATCCTCTAAATGAACACCAGCAGCTCCTGCCTCAATCATTCCTTTTACAAGTTCAAATACATTTAGAGGACCACCGAAGCCAGCCTCAGCATCAGCTACGATTGGAGCAAACCAATCAAATTGATCTACACGTCCTTCAGCATGATCGATTTGATCAGCTCGTTGTAAAGCTTGGTTAATACGCTTTACTACTGCTGGTACAGAGTTCGCTGGATATAAAGATTGGTCAGGGTACATTTGACCAGAAAGGTTTGCATCAGCGGCTACTTGCCAGCCTGATAAGTAAATTGCTTGTAATCCTGCCTTTACTTGTTGTACAGCTTGATTACCAGTTAATGCACCTAATGCATTAATAAATGGTTCCTGATGTAGAGACTTCCAAAGTCGTGCAGCACCTTTAGTTGCTAAAGTTTGTTCAAGCACAACAGACCCCTGTAACTTTACAACCTCTTCAGCTGAATAAGAGCGCTCAATGCCTGCCCAACGTGGGTTCTCCGCCCATTCTTTTTCTAGTGCTTGAATTTTTTCTTGACGTGTTGACATATTGAAATTCCACCTTCCCCTTTGTATACAATTCACTCTGTTAAAAAACTTTTTAATTAACTGTTCCATAACAGGTTTATTTGTTGTAAATTAATATATAACAGAACATCTGAATTTTCATTATTTTTAGATAAAAGGCCAAATTTTAATGATAAAACCAGGTTTTTCAGCGACAAAATTTGGTAATCTGTTTACAAACAAGGGGGATATTCACAATGAATAATGAGTTTTTTTCTTCATCAAAAGATATTTCACAACAGTTTATTTCAATACTAAAGGACTGGATCCCAGCCTATTCTTCCATTGCAATTGCTGTCGAAAACTCCTATATCTATTTTCATTCTGGACACCAAAACATCAACTTGGAAGTAGGTCAACAAGTCCAACCTGGTAGCATTGCAGAGCAGGTGATACGTACAAGAAAACGGACAGATGCAATATTAGATAGTTCCCTATTTGAAACACCCTATTATGGTATAGGCTATCCAATACACATTTTAGATGTACCCGCAGCACTTGTTGTAGTATTGCCTTCAGCCTTTACAGAAAAGAAATTAGAGCCATTTCAATTCTTAACAGGGAAGCATGAGGAGGAATGGAATCCTGTGGCTATTGATAAGATATCTCATATTGAAAGTCTACAGAAGAAAACGTGGTTTTATGTGGACGGAGATCAATTCAAAACTAGTATCACATTAAAGGAGCTACAGATGCGTCTACCCTCATTCTTTATTCGAATTCATAGATCCTATATTGTGAATATTCATTTCATAAAAAAAATGGCGCGTGATCTTACTTCCAATTTTATAATTACCCTAAAGGATGGAAGCGAACTGCCCGTTAGTCAATCTTATTTAAATAATCTTCGAAATGCTCTAGAGTTCTAATTCGAGCACATGTATCATTGATTTGAGGCTTTGATAGTAGAACCATAAGAAATATTTTTAGCCCCATTTGAATCTTGATTTTCAATGGATTCAGGCTGTTGAATCATTTTAGATGATTAATAGAACTAAAAATAATTCATCTTAAAGTAGTCATATGATAGCTTATGTTTTATTTCCATTAGATGTTTACATTGATCTAAAAAAACTCCCTATTAGGTAGACAGATTTTGTTTGTTATCTGCTTACCTAATAGAGAGTATATCAATTGAATAATTCAAATTTTATGTTTTTGTTTGAACTTTGTTGGAATTACACAATTTTATAAATTTTAATTTTTCATATTTAATAAAAAAGAAAAAACCAGAGAAATAAACTCTGGTTTTACTATTGCCTAGCGACGTCCTACTCTCACAGGGGGAAGCCCCCAACTACCATCGGCGCTAAAGAGCTTAACTTCCGTGTTCGGTATGGGAACGGGTGTGACCTCTTTGCCATCATCACTAGACTATTTTAAGGACAAGAATTATTATAACATATCTTGTTATAAATGCAAGTCTTTTTTAAACTTTCTTGTTCTTTCAAAACTGGATAAACGGCGCATTGAATGCTTCAAACATATTGGTTAAGTCCTCGATCGATTAGTATTCGTCAGCTCCATGTGTCACCACACTTCCACCTCGAACCTATCTACCTCATCGTCTTTGAGGGATCTTACTTACTTGCGTAATGGGAAATCTCATCTTGAGGGGGGCTTCATGCTTAGATGCTTTCAGCACTTATCCCGTCCACACATAGCTACCCAGCGATGCCTTTGGCAAGACAACTGGTACACCAGCGGTGTGTCCATCCCGGTCCTCTCGTACTAAGGACAGCTCCTCTCAAATTTCCTACGCCCACGACGGATAGGGACCGAACTGTCTCACGACGTTCTGAACCCAGCTCGCGTACCGCTTTAATGGGCGAACAGCCCAACCCTTGGGACCGACTACAGCCCCAGGATGCGATGAGCCGACATCGAGGTGCCAAACCTCCCCGTCGATGTGGACTCTTGGGGGAGATAAGCCTGTTATCCCCGGGGTAGCTTTTATCCGTTGAGCGATGGCCCTTCCATGCGGAACCACCGGATCACTAAGCCCGTCTTTCGACCCTGCTCGACTTGTAGGTCTCGCAGTCAAGCTCCCTTGTGCCTTTACACTCTACGAATGATTTCCAACCATTCTGAGGGAACCTTTGGGCGCCTCCGTTACCTTTTAGGAGGCGACCGCCCCAGTCAAACTGTCCGCCTGACACTGTCTCCTGCCCCGCTAAGGGGCATGGGTTAGAATTTCAATACAACCAGGGTAGTATCCCACCGACGCCTCCTTCGAAGCTGGCGCTCCGAGATCTCTGGCTCCTACCTATCCTGTACAAGTTGTACCAAAATTCAATATCAGGCTACAGTAAAGCTCCACGGGGTCTTTCCGTCCTGTCGCGGGTAACCTGCATCTTCACAGGTACTATAATTTCACCGAGTCTCTCGTTGAGACAGTGCCCAGATCGTTACGCCTTTCGTGCGGGTCGGAACTTACCCGACAAGGAATTTCGCTACCTTAGGACCGTTATAGTTACGGCCGCCGTTTACTGGGGCTTCAATTCGCAGCTTCGCTTGCGCTAACCACTCCTCTTAACCTTCCAGCACCGGGCAGGCGTCAGCCCCTATACGTCACCTTACGGTTTTGCAGAGACCTGTGTTTTTGCTAAACAGTCGCCTGGGCCTATTCACTGCGGCTCTCATGCGCTTGCACGCTCAAGAGCACCCCTTCTCCCGAAGTTACGGGGTCATTTTGCCGAGTTCCTTAACGAGAGTTCTCTCGCACACCTTAGGATTCTCTCCTCGACTACCTGTGTCGGTTTGCGGTACGGGCACCTCTCACCTCGATAGAGGCTTTTCTTGGCAGTGTGAAATCAGGAACTTCGTCCATACGGACTCGCCATCACAGCTCAACGTTACAGTGTGCGGATTTGCCTACACACACGCCTTACTGCTTGGACGCGCACAACCAACGGCGCGCTTACCCTATCCTACTGCGTCCCCCCATTTCTCAAACGGTGAGGAGGTGGTACAGGAATATCAACCTGTTGTCCATCGCCTACGCCTATCGGCCTCGGCTTAGGTCCCGACTAACCCTGAGCGGACGAGCCTTCCTCAGGAAACCTTAGTCATACGGTGGACGGGATTCTCACCCGTCTTTCGCTACTCATACCGGCATTCTCACTTCTAAGCGCTCCACCAGTCCTTCCGGTCTGACTTCAACGCACTTAGAACGCTCTCCTACCACTGACATCGTAGATGTCAATCCACAGCTTCGGTGAATCGTTTAGCCCCGATACATTTTCGGCGCAGCGTCACTCGACCAGTGAGCTATTACGCACTCTTTAAATGATGGCTGCTTCTAAGCCAACATCCTGGTTGTCTGTGCAACGCCACATCCTTTTCCACTTAACGATTACTTTGGGACCTTAGCTGGTGGTCTGGGCTGTTTCCCTTTTGACTACGGATCTTATCACTCGCAGTCTGACTCCCGTGTATAAATATCTGGCATTCGGAGTTTGTCTGAATTCGGTAAACCGGGATGGCCCCCTAGTCCAAACAGTGCTCTACCTCCAGTATTCTCATCACGAGGCTAGCCCTAAAGCTATTTCGGAGAGAACCAGCTATCTCCAAGTTCGATTGGAATTTCTCCGCTACCCACACCTCATCCCCGCACTTTTCAACGTGCGTGGGTTCGGGCCTCCAGTAAGTGTTACCTTACCTTCACCCTGGACATGGGTAGATCACCTGGTTTCGGGTCTACGACCACGTACTATTTCGCCCTATTCAGACTCGCTTTCGCTGCGGCTCCGCCTTCTAAAGCTTAACCTCGCACGTAATCGTAACTCGCCGGTTCATTCTACAAAAGGCACGCTATCACCCATTAACGGGCTCTAACTACTTGTAGGCACACGGTTTCAGGATCTCTTTCACTCCCCTCCCGGGGTGCTTTTCACCTTTCCCTCACGGTACTGGTTCACTATCGGTCACTAGGTAGTATTTAGCCTTGGGAGATGGTCCTCCCGGATTCCGACGGAATTTCACGTGTTCCGCCGTACTCAGGATCCACTCTGGAGAGAACGAACTTTCGACTACAGGGCTTTTACCTGCTCTGGCGGACCTTTCCAAGTCGCTTCATCTAACTCGCTCTTTTGTAACTCCGTATAGAGTGTCCTACAACCCCAAGAGGCAAGCCTCTTGGTTTGGGCTCTTCCCGTTTCGCTCGCCGCTACTCAGGGAATCGATTTTTCTTTCTCTTCCTCCAGGTACTTAGATGTTTCAGTTCCCTGGGTCTGCCTTCAAGACGCTATGTATTCACGTCAAGATACTACGCGATTAAACGTAGTGGGTTCCCCCATTCGGAAATCTCCGGATCAAAGCTCACTTACAGCTCCCCGAAGCATATCGGTGTTAGTGCCGTCCTTCTTCGGCTCCTAGTGCCAAGGCATTCGCCGTGCGCCCTTAATAACTTAACCTGCAGCTTTCAATACACATCGCATTTCGTTGTCAGCTTCACTCGTTCAATCAGTTACGTACTTAAGTACGCTCCTTCATTCACTCGATTGCTTCCTAGAACTGCTCGTGTCTTGAAACCTTTATTATGTTATTAAGCCTATAAAAAAACTTAAAAAATAAATGTGTTTGTTACAATTTCAATGTCGTTTTATCCAGTTTTCAAAGAACAAATGATTGGTGGAGCCTA